>CAVVIT010000012.1:0-97079 GCA_963748405.1 Ignavibacteriota bacterium | reverse complement strand
CAGCAAGGAAAATTATCCACTGGCGGATTTCACGAACCCGGACGCGCGGCGATCTCTGGCAGGAGGGCGTGGCCAAATTGCTGAAGCTGGGCGTGGCCGGATTCAAAATGGATCGCAGCGAGGAGAACATCCCGGAAAACGGACCGGGAAAGGTATTCGACGGCCGCAGCGTCCGGGAAAATCGCAACGCTTATCCGGTGATGTATCTGCAGGCGGCTTATGACGTCGCCCGGCAATACCGCGGCGACGATTTTGTTCATGCCGCGCGCGGCGTACACGGGCAGCGCGGCTTACGGCGTATTCTGGGGCGGTGATATTGCGGGGACGGAATATGGATTGCGGGCGGAAATCATCGCGGTGCAACGGGCGGCGGTGATGGGTTATCCGAATTGGGGTTCGGACACCTGCGGCTACAGTCAGCAGTCCATGGACACGGAGTTGTGCAGCCGCTGGCTCGGGTTCAGTTGTTTCACGCCGATCATGGAAGTGGGGCCGACGAAGAACCGCGCGTTCTGGAATTTTCACAGTCCGCCCGGCCTACGACGCGGAACCGATCGCCATCTGGCGGCTGTATGCGCGGCTGCACACGCGGCTGGCCGATTACAGTTATGCGCAGGCGAAAGTGGCGCAGGATGACGGGAATGCCGATCGTGCGGGACCGTTGTTTTTGGTGGAGCCAAAAGCGCCCGCCGCGTGGTCGAACTGGTGGACATATCTCTACGGGCCGGACATTGTGGTATCGCCGATCTGGCAAAAGAACCAGCGGACGCAGGACGGTATATCTGCCGTCGGGGACTCAATGGCGCGACGCGTGGAACCCCGACAAGACCTACGCCTGGTGGCCGGACGATTACGAGTTCACGGCTGAACCCTCATCAGATTGCCGATCTTTGTGCGGGTCGGCTCGCCGGGTCGCACTGGGCGATTTGAACCGGGAATGGAGCGAGGCGCTGGCGGCGTGTTCGACGTGGGGGGATTCAACTTCTCGTCGGATCCGAAATACGTCGTCGTCGAAGGCTGAGAAGGATCGTCGGTCGAATCCGTCGCCGAGCGGTCCGCGTGGAGCGTCACGGTGCCGACGAACTGGGCGGCCGCGAGGCGTCCGATGGTGTCGGCGGGATCGCTGGCCGGCGCCGCGGGCGTGAACATGGGCGCACCGAGGTTGCTGTATTTCGTGAACGCGGGGAACAGCCCCTGCCAGGTGTACCGGCACCGGAACTGCTCGTTTGCCGGGTCGACTTTCACGCCGTCCCCGCGCGCGTCGTTCATCGAGTTGATTCCCCACGACGTCGGGTTGCCGATTTCCTGGCTCCCGTCGTACGTGCAGGCATAGCGGGACTGGATGAACACTCGCAGTCCGTTCAGCGTCTGGCTTGCCAGGGGCGCGGCGGAGGTGCCGTCGATCATCCCGGTATTCGTGAACGTGTATTCGTAGATGAAGTAGTTGTCGTTGTAATTCTGGCACCAGGCGAGGATCTTCCTCGTCATCGTGACGCCGATCGCCGTATTGTCAATATTGATGATTTCCCGGTCGCATTTCAGCGTCGGGTCGATCGTCGTGTTGGAGAGCGGCGCTCCCCCGGTCGAGAGGTTGCCGTCCGCATACACCGAGGGGGGGGCAAACCGGCTGACGGTCTTGAACGTGACAGGATAGAACTCGTTCAAACCGTTAACACGGGGACCGACGTGAACGACCTTCTGCTGCCAGTTCGTTCCTGTCGCGTCCGTCCAGTTCGTCACGCCGATCCAGAGGCCCGACGCGGCCTCTGTGTCCTGGTACTTGAAGTACGCAGGCCACTGGAGTCCATCCTGCTGCACGGAGACCCGTCCTTCTTCGATCTTGTGCCCGGTGGAGGCAAACCAGTGGTTGAGCGAGCCGACCGCCATCCAGCGTATTTCGACCTGCGCCCGGGCAGGGACGGTGAACGCCAGGAGCGCTGCGAGAACCGCGGCGACCCATTGTGCAGGATGTGCATACTGACGATGACGCATCATGAGTTTCCTCGTTAAGGGATGAAACAGAGTCTCATATGTCGTACGACAGGCGCAACCCGAAGAAGTACTGTGCCGGGTTGAGGAATGCGAACGTTGTCTGGTTCGGCATCACGATATACGCCTTGTTGTCAAGAACGTACTGCTTGTGCGAGGGACTGGGATCGTTCGGGTTGTACGGCTCGTACGGCACCGTACGGAAGTCGCCCGGCCGGTCGTTCCCCGGAATGTTGTTGTACCCGAGCTGCGTGGCGTAGGTCGCCGGGAACGCCGGGAGATGGAGGGACTTCATGTATGCGTCGAAGTCCGTCCCCAGGACGAACCCGTCCTGCGACATGTACTTGAGGTTGAGGACGTTGTACATGTCCATGTAGAACTGGATGTTCAGCTTCGCGATCTTGAAGTTCTTGCTGATCCGGAGATCCAGGTCGTAGTAGTCCTTCCACTGAACGTTGTTCTGCACACCCGGGATTACCGAACCGCCGCCGCCCGCCCACGTGAAATAGAACCCGGACTGCCAGTTGCCGATGAGATCCAGCCGCCAGTCGCCGAGGAGGCTCACCGGGCCGAGGGCCGGGCCGAGCTCCGGCGGAGTAAAGAAATAGATGTTCATCCTCGCGTACGGCTGTGGTATCGGCTGATTGATCGTCGGGTTGGCCTGCTCAAACGTCGCCTGCTGGCTCGCGTTCTGATAGTAGGTCGAATAGCCGAAGTGGCCGTTCGTCCGCACGTCGTACGTGTAGTTGACGAACCCCTGCACCCAGGAGCCGCGGTTCTTGTCGACGGTCACTTCGAATCCCCGGATGTCGCGGTATTCATTCGCGGTCGTCGTGCTGTAGTTGATCGACCCGTCGCTCGACACATACGTCACCGGGTAGGGCTCGTCGATCACGTCCTTGTAATACGCCGCGACGCGGACGAGAAGCTGGTCGAAGAGATTTTGCTCGTACCCGAGCTCGTAGGCGATCGTCTTCGGCGCGGGATTGTTCGGATCCGACATGCGGAGGAGCGAATGCGTGAAGAGATCGAGCCGGTAAAGGAACAAATTGTCCGGCACCGGGAGCGAGCGCATGTGGCCATAGTTGAAATACAGCTTCGCGTTTTCGCTGATCGGGAATGCGATGCCGAGGCGCGGGCTGATGTCGATCTGCCTCTTTGTCCGCACCTGCGCGATAAGCGTGTCAATCCCTCCGGAATAGGAGCCCGAGAATGCGGGGCTGTAAGGATCCGTGTAGGAATACCAGGTGCCGCTCGGGTCGAGGTAATCAAGACGGACGCCGATGTTGGCGATCATCCCTTCGAACTCGAGCTTGTCCTGGACGTACGCCCCTCCGCGCTTCGGAAAAGTGTGGAATTTCGACCAGTAGCGGCCGCCGGCCGGAAGGAACGCATCGACGGAAGCATAATCAATGTTGTCGTCCGTCAACACCCACTCGACACCCGCCTTGAGCTGGTTGTAATGATCGAGCTGGCTCGTGAGGTCAAATTTCGCAGTGTACGTCGTCACTTTGCTCGAGTCGCGGGAGTCGCTCATCCCGACGCCCATCCGGAGGCCGGTGATCCCGGTGCTCGGCGCGGGCTCGTAACCGAACGGGGCCATGTCCACGAGATATCCGTTCCCGAACGACATGATCGGGTTCTGGTTTCGCAGCGCAGCGGGATTCGTGGTGTACTTCGACTGGAACACGAAAAAGCTCGCGTCGTAGAACGTCTGTCCCCCGAGCATGTGCGTCACTTTCGCGCCGCCCGACTTGAAATCGATCGTCGTGGGGGCCCAGTAGTCGGTCGAAAATATGCGTGAGTCGATATAACTGACCCCTGACAGGACGCCGGCGATGTCGTTGGGATCTCCGGTGAACACGCCGTTGTTCGGCGAGTTGCTCGTCGTCGTCGCCGCGTTCCCCGTCCCCGCGTTGTTGTTCGTCGTACCCGTCGTCCGTCCCATGAGACCCTCGATGAGGAGCTTGAACGTCGGGGTGATGTCGGACGTGACACGGAGCTGGCCGTTGTAATTCCGGTATGCGTTGTCCGAGAGGGGAATGATGTACGCGCTCTGTGACTGCTTGTACGCGGCAAAGAACCGGAGGTTCCCGAGCGCTTCTCCGCCGGGGACCGGTCCGCCGAGGCCCGCGTCAAAATCGTAGTCGGGGATATTGACTTCCGCCTGCTTCCGGTACTCCCAGAGGAACACCTGCTGGGCGGCGGTGGGAGAAAGGTGGTTCGCCGGGTTGGGGTCCTTCATCGTCGCCTGCGAGACCGCGTTCCAGCCCTGGAACTGTGCATACTGCTGCTGCGTGGCCGCGTCCCACGCGCCGTTCTGCGTCCCCGTCCAGCAGACCGCCGGATCGAGGTACGGGCGGATCCAGTAGGAGTTCTTGTCGTAAATCGACGGACCGAAATGTTTCGGCCGCGGATTCGCGTATCTCCCGTTGAAGGAAATGCTGTAGTCGGTCTTGCCACCCTCTTTGGTAATCACGTTGACGACGCCTGAACGCAGGTTGCCGTATTCCGCGTTGAACCCGCCGGTCTGCACCTGAACGTCCTCGATGGAGCTGAGGGCGATTCCCGTGTACGGCAGATTCGTGCGCTCATCCCGCAGCGTGAGCCCGTCCACCATGAACGCCGCCTGATCCGGGGAGCTCCCGCGGATGACGGGCCCCGTTGCCGTCGTCTGGACTCCCGCCTGGAACCCGATGGCATTGGAGACGTTGGCGACGGGAAGCCGGTCGACTTCCGCGATCTGCATGTTCGTCCTGCTCGCGGAAATATCCCTCTGGACGACGGGCCGCTGGGCGGTGATGACGATCTCCTGACCCTGCACGGTCTCTTCGCTCAGCTTGAAATTCAGGTTCGTCGTCTGGTCGATCTCAACGCGCACGTCGATCTGCGTGACGGTCGTATAGCCGACGAGGGACGCCTTCACCCTGTATGTCCCCGGGGGTACGTTCACGATCGCATAGAACCCGTCGACATTCGTGGCGGCGCCCGTAGCAAGCCCCTCGACGACCACGTTCGCGGAGAGGAGCTTATCCCCGCTGCGTGCGTCGGTGACCGTTCCGGAAATCTTGCCCGTGGTTCCTGCGAAGAGAAAGGTGGGGATCAAGAGGGAGAAAAGGACTGGCAAGCACTTGATTGCCTTCATATCAAGCTCCTGGATGATGCGTACGGAATACCAAAGACTCATAGGACAGAGGAATGAAATTCAGCAGGATAGAGATAGACCGGCCGCACGAAGAGGTGTACCAGTGCGCCTGTCAGCGTGTGTGAGAATGTATGAAACGCCCGTTGTAGTGTCAAGTGCCCCAACTAATTATCCTGATCCCCAACTAATTATTATTTCTCCGCGGGAACAAGCGGGCAGAGAGATTCCCGACGATGAGGGTGACAACGCACCCGATGAGCGTGTGCCAGATGTAATCAACTGTCGTGAACAGGATAATCCCGGCCATGGCGGCCAGACCGGCCACAAAACCCGCTATTGCGTCCCTTTGAACCGTTCCAGAAAAAAAGAGCCCGAGAAAGAACGTGCCGAGGAGACCCCCGTATGTAAACGACGCGATCTTCAGCCCGATCTCCACGACGGGATTGTGGCTGTCGGTGAAGAGCATCGCTCCGCCGATCAGGGCAATCCCCCAGAAGAGCGTCAACAGCCTCGAGTACCTCATTTCTTTTGCCTGCTCGAGCGAACGGCCTCTCCGCGTCAGGCGGAACAGGTCGAGGAACGTCGACGACGCAAGCGAGCTGATCGACGACGACAGCGTTCCCATCGCGGAGGCGAGGACGCCCGCCACGAGAAGTCCCGCGAGCCCCGAGGGGAGCTGACGGACGATGAACAGTGGGAACACTTCGTCCGAGGAACCCAGGCCGAGGGCGGCAAACGACACGCCGCCGTAAAACGCATACAGGCACAGGCCGAGAACGAGAAAGAACGCGAATTGAACGACAATGAACGAGGCGTCGAGTATCAGCGCCTTCCGGCTCTCTCGCGCGGACCGGCACGCCAGCAGCCTCTGGACAAGAAGCTGGTCGGTACCGTGCGATGCCATCGTCAAGAATGTCCCCCCGAGAATGCTCCCGAGGAGCGTGTAGGGGGAGGCGAGATACCCTATGACACCCGGACCGCCGCCGGGGTTTAAGATCTCGAATTTGTTCATCCCTCCCCGGGTCGCAAACGCAACGACGTCGCCCCACCCCCCGGGGAGGGCGTGCAGGATCAGGACCATCGCCGCAGCGGCGCCAAGGAGGTAGACAAAAAGCTGGACGACGTCCATCGCCACGACCGCCTTCAGGCCTCCCACGTACGTATAAATGAGCGTGAACAGCCCGATGAGGATGATGCTCTGCGCGTAGTCGAGCCCCGTGATAAGGTGGACGGGGATCGCGGTCGCAAAGAGGCGGACGCCGGAGGCAAGGAGCCGGGTGACGATGAAGACGGAAGACGTCAGGCGCCGCATCGTGAGCCCGAACCTCTTCCCCAGGAAATCGTACGCGGTCTCGATGTCCCCCCTGTAGTAGGCGGGGAGGAAAAACGCGCTGACGAGAATCCTCCCGATGAAATACCCGAACACGAGCTGGAGAAAGTGCATGTCCGAGCGGAACGCCAGACCGGGGATGCTGATGAACGTGAGGGCGCTCGTTTCGCTTGCGACGATGGAAAAGCCGACCGACCACCAGGACATCCGTTTTCCGCCGAGGAAATAGTCCCGGGAGTCCTTCTGCCTTCCGGCGATCAGGATCCCCGCAACGGTGACGCCGCCCAGATAGACGATGACGATGGCGTAATCGAGTGGAGAAAAGCCCATGGCCTAGTCTCTCCTATGTCCAGGGATCATCGAGGCTCTCCATATCGGGGAGAGCTTCCTGCGTGATCCGCGGAGGGATTCCAAAATCCCGTTCGAGAACTCCGATGACGTCTTCCCTGCCCGCAAGGCGCGTGAGCGTCGTTGCGGTACCCCGGGATTCTATCCGGGTGCGGTTGTGAATCACGAGCGAGCGATCGTCCCGGAAACGGGTGACGACGACGGCGTTCATAAAGGTCGCTCCCGGACGAAACGAATCGGCGATGACCGCGTCGAACTCCCCGATCCGCCGCGGACCGGGCTTCGCCGTGTACCCGTGAGTGAGGAGGCCGTCCCTGTACATGTCGAGACGGGAGAAGCCCCGATCGTCGGGGGGCGAAAGGACATACTTCTCATTTCCGAGCGCGACCGTCACAGCCTTCCCGGAGTCACGGGGAAGAGGATCGAGAAACGGAGCACCGTACCCGCCGTCCACGATGAACTCCCTCCCTTCCACGGTCACCATGACGACGATGTGCACGTCGGGACGGGACATATCCGCGCCGCAGAGCCGCGCGTCATATCCCAGCGCAACCAGGAGGAGATAGAAATAGTAATTGTTCGGGTAGCACGTGCCCCCGAATCCGTACCGTTCGATCCCTTCAAGAAACCTGTCGATCCCCGGAAGGCCCGCGAGGCCGAGCGTCTTCGCGTACCAGAGCTTCGAGATGTTCTCGAACGGGACCCGGGTGAGATGCGCCCTGACAAGCTCCGCCAGGGGATCCATGCCGGGTGCGCCGGCCGAAACCCCCAGGAGCGAGAGGTACCTGTCTCTCTGCGCGGAGGTCAATTCTGTTTCAGCGAGATGAACTCCGCGGCGTTCCGGATCGTCCGGATCTCGAATTCCCGCTCGCAGTCGTTCCATTCCTGGATGCCAAGATAAAGGAGGAGGGGGACGAGAACAACGCCGAGGAGCACGTTCACGAATATCAGCGAGCCCGAGAACTTGAGTTCAATGGCGGTGGGGGACCCGAGGATCACGAAGAGGACCGCTCCCCGGAGGAGCACGTACCGCGTGCACGCAAAGAACCACTTCCCCCTGGCGCGGAATTCTTCCCAGTGCTCGAGGTAGCGACGGTGCGCCTTCGCTTCAATCCGCCGCCAGAAGAAGGCGACGAACAATACCCCCGCACCGGAGAGCGCCCTCCGAATCCAGACCCCGGTTTCTGGCCCAAGCGCCGAGGCCAGCAGGAACCCGCACAGGACCCCGAACAACAGATAGAGATATTCAAACCGTTCCGATTTCATTTTACCCTGAGAACGACAAATGTGACGTCATCCTCCAGCGGCCTCCCGCCGGCCCACTCCTCACCGGCGAGGACGAGCCGGTCGATGATCTCCCGGGGGGAAAGATGAGCGATGCGTTCGAATGCTTCCTTCGCCTTCGGGTAGTCGAGCGTGTCTCCCGCGGCATTGAACATCTCGGGAAAACCGTCGCTCATCAGGAGGACCGTGTCGCCGGGCCTGAGGACCGCCTCCTGCGTCGCGTAGGGAAAATTCGCAAAGCCGCCGAGAGGCATCCCCTTGAGCTGCAGCTCTTCCGCCTTCCCCGCATCGGGCCTGTAAATCAGGATCGGCGGCATCCCCGCCGACGAGGCGGTCATTGTGTGGTCGCGTATCTTCACGATCGCCATCGCCATGTAGAGCTGGCCGAGATTCATCAGCTTGATCGACGACGTGTACCTCTCGAAGATCTTCACGATGTCCGGCTGTGGCGCAAGTTGGTGGAAGAGGCTTTTGCTGACCGCGACCATCGTCCCCGCCTTTGCCCCGTGACCGGTCGCGTCTCCGAGCGCGGCGGTGAGAACCCCCTCCGGGGAGACGTGGAAATCGTAGTAGTCTCCCCCGACTTCCGTCGCCGTCTTCATATAGACGGCAATATCGAGGTGCGGAAGATCAGGCAGGATTTTCGGGAGCATGGACATCTGGACCTTGCGCGCCTCTTCGAGCTCCGCCGTCTTCCGGGCATTGTCCGCCTCGAGCATCCGGCGCTCGATCTCTTTCTCCTTCGCCATCCGTTCCTGTTCGAGAGCCTTCGCGGAGAGCTCCTTCACCTGGACGAGCTGGTGTTCGAGGTTCCGGTTCGTCCGGGCGAATCCCCAGGAGAGCCGGAGCGACATGGAGACCGCGAGTGCGAGCGCGCCGTAGAGGTACGGGGACCTGATCCCCGCGATCATCGGCGTGACGTCGTAGGCGACCAGGAGCTGGTAGACGAGGGAGACGATGAGGACACCGAACCCGACGCCCACGATCCAGGAACCATCCGCATCGCCCCGCCTCCGGCGGAAGGAACCCTGCGCCATATCGATCATGGCGAGAACCATGAACACGTCCTGGACCATCCCCGTCCGGCCGTACGGCGTCACCATCGCCCAGAGAGCGATCAGCAGCCCTGCCGCAGCGAATGCCATCCAGCGGCGGGGGAGTTTCGGATATGCGAGAGAGCAGAACGTCAGGTGGCCGAAAACAACGGCGACAACGCGGAACACCCCGATCGCCCGGCCGAGGATGACGATGTCGCCCATCGATGAACGGAAGACACCGTGGAAACCGGCGAACGTGATGCCGCTGAACCCGACCATGCAAATCGCGTAGAAGAGGTTTTCCCTCATCCGCGGGTAGAAGATGAAAAGAAAAAGATGGAACAGCGCCAGCACGGCCGTTACGGACGTGAATATCATCTCCGTCATCGACGTTTCCCAGACCGCCTGAACCCGGTCGCCCACCGTCCGGTTGAGCGTGCCGAGATACATATTGAACCCGCCGGCAATGCCCAACCTCGTGAACCTCTCCGAATCGTGATTCGAAAACCGTACGGCGATCAGGTGATCTTCACCGGGGGGGAACATGAGAACCTTCGGATCGCGGTCACGGTTCGCGGTCTCCTCAGGCGATGAACGCCCGACGGACCCGAATGCATACAGGAATTTTCCGTCAAGGTACACCTCCGAAGCGCCCGCCTGGAACGTTCCGAGCGCGATCGGGTGATTCCAGAGCGTCGAATCCACGCGCAGGTGGAGCCGGAACCATCCGATCCCGTCCCATCCCGATTTGAAACGGAAGCCGCCTCCCATCGCGGTGTTACAGATCTCCCACGCGCTGTCCAGACAGGCCGGGGCGGCCCAGGACGTGTCGTCCCCAGGGTGGTAGCGCCAGCCGGTGACGAGGAAGAATCGGTCATTCTTGACAAGCTCGTCGAGCCGGAGGCGGGTGATCCCACCGTCAGCGTCGAGCCAGCCGGGAATCGTGTCGGTAACCACGGTATCGTTTGCCACCTCGAGAGCCGACTCCGAGAGGTACTGGACACCCTTCCTGCTGAGGGCCTCCGAATCCCACGATCCGCGCGTGAACTTGTAGCGGAGTTTCGTTCCCTGTTCAAACCGGAATGAGCGCTCCCACGTGCCGTTGGACTGCTTCAGCATCGGAACGGCCGATGGGCTCCAGGCACCGAGCAGGTCAGCGTCGCCGACGATGCGGACGGCGGCTGTGTCAGGGAGAGGACTGCAGACGACGCGGAACGTGACGTTCTTCAGCGGCCGCGGGGCGCAGCCGTTGCCGAAGACCAGGAGGGCCGGAAGCAGAAGGCGTATATAATGAGTCGGTGATCGGTTCACAGTCCGCCCGGGAGTGAATCAAAAAGTATCATCGAGATTCGTCAAAGGCAAGGTGCTGACATTATTGGCCGAAGATCAGGGCGCCGATCGTCGAGAGGTCCCACCAGGACTGGTTCTGATCGTATCCCGCCCAGATGTGCTGGTTCTTCCTGAAACTGGTCCCGTCGTTGTCGTTGATGCCGACGTCGAATCCTATCTTGTATCCCGGTTTCGCAATGACACCGGGCATTCCCGCAAGAGGGAGCCGCGCGATCATGGCGTAGCCGTTTTTCGTCCGGTGGAAGTACGTTTCACCCCCCGGGACGAGGTTCAGCTTCGGGAGATCAGGCGCCGCCGCTCCCTGCCATGCTATCGAAGAAAAATCGGTAACGCGGTATTCCGGAAGACAGAGATGTCTGTATGTCCCGGGCGTCGGAGGATCGTATCCCTGGAGTGAGTTATCACGCGCGTCGATCACGACTTCCATGCAGTCGGTGTCCCACGGGTATCCCATCCGCGGGAAATCCCAGTGCGTGACAACGCTGTCGTCGGCCACCGCAGCACCCACGTAGAGATACGCGCTGTCATACATCGCGTATATATCCGCAGCGAGGTCTTTCGGCCCGTGCCAGGGCTGATTCCCGAAGAGGAGCCTGCCGATCTGTGAAGGCCGGTCGATCGTCATCGGGTCGGTGCGGTTCCAGCCGTTCCACGAACCATCGAGCGACGGCGGTGTCTTCGCCCGGTGCGCGACGCCGACGTAGAAATCGTGCGTGACTTCCGCAGCGTACGCTTCTGACTTCACCTCGATGCTGACGGGGTAGAGCTGATTTTCTTTCGTGTAGCCGGAAAGCCGGACCGGTATGACCACCTGTTTCGACTCGAACGGGGCGAGCGACATACGCACTCCCGGGAAGCGCGGAGTCCTGCCCTCCGGATGGTGCCCCGCCCCCCAGGGCGACTCACTGGCCGGCTTCCAGGAAGGATCGGGCCTGATCTTCGCGGAAACTTCAACCTGGTCGTGCGTCAGATTCGTCAACGTGATGTCGAGCTTCTCCTTCTGTCCATTCGGCAGGCGAAGCACAGCCGCGACGGGGGGCCGCACGATGAAATTCTTCCAGAGCGTATCTCTTCCGAAGGAAATGGCCGTCCTGTAGCACCCGGGGGAAGCACCAGGAGGAACATCGACCTGAAGTGTGAACTGCGTGTGCGTCCCCGCCTGCACCGTCCCGGGGACCGTCGTGACACCGTCCAGCCACGCTCCCCGCGTGGTGTCCGGGGTGGAAATCGATTGCCGTTCTACCGGGACCTTGTTCGACGGAAGGAGATTGACAATTCCCCCCCACCATTTCACCTGGCTCTGAAGCTGTTCCTTCCAATCGGGAGCAAGGGAAAGCCTGAGGTTCCCCGCAACCGGGACATTCCCTCCGTTCAGGACGTCGACATAGAGCGTATTCCTCCTCCCCGCGACAAGCGTGCTGTCGATCGTCATGATCGCACCTCCCTCACCGTCGAGGTTTGCCGGATTGGAAACGCTGAGCCGGACGCGGGACCTGAATCTCAGGAGAACGTTATCCCCTTCTCTCGTGAATCCCACGGGAACCCCGTTCACGGACACTGAAAGCGCACGGGGCGCAAAGACACGGAGCACGGGGGGGAAATCTTGCGGATAGGCATACGGGAATCCCTTCTCACTTTCATCCACTGCGACGTCCAGCGCGTTCCCGGACCAGGTGCACTGTACGTACTCCAGGGGGAAGGCGCAGTCCACAAGCGTCAGCGGCCCATCCGCCAGCTTGTCCACATTGAAACCCGCGGCCATGATGGGTCGGCCGTCTACTTCTTTCACGATCGAATACGACGGGATGAATGATCGCCGGAACCAGTGGACATCCGCGTTAATCACGTCCCTCCCGTTGCCACGGGCCACGACATAAGTCCCCGGTTCGGAACCTTCGGTGAACGACGTGATCCCGGGATGCGCACCGTAAGCGTGCACGAGGCTCACAAACGTTGTTTGCCTCGCCACACGACGGGTGAGGAGCACGGGGAATGGGGCGTGATCGGGCGCGGACTGCTTGTAGAACCCGCCGATCGGCGGAGTCGACGCGTTGATGACCTGCGTTCCGGGCACGCCTATGACGCGGACCATCAGGTGGTCGCCCCCGTCCGTAAAGACCCCCTGGAACGAGCTGTCCGTCGTACCTTTAGAGATGTCGGTGAGCTGGTCGTAACCGGGAATTCCGGGTTTGTTGCCGAACATATCGATCGGCTGCCGCTCGAGGTTCAGGCCGTCAAGCGACAGCCGGCCGTAGCTGTGGAGCGGGAGGTCGTACGTGTGGACGTCGGGCGATTCGGCGTCAAAAAGATCCAGGAAATAGTCGCCGCACTGGATCAGCGTCCTTGTCAGCTTCACCCCGTGGTATTCGGTCGTCGATCCGCCCGATGCGACCTGAAACGAGGGGAGGGCTCCGAAGAAATTTCCGTACCCGTTCGTCCACGCCTGGTCGGTCTGATCGACGACGAGCGTGTTGTGCGCGATGGAACGGCGATACCAGAGCTGGAGGCTCGGGTACATGTACGATTCGTTCAGGGGATCGACGATCCAGTTCCTCCCTCCCGCGTGGTACCCCATCTGCAGCCGGTCGGGATGACCGTGCTCTCCCCCCAGTATGCCGTAGTCGAGATAGAGGTACGTCCGGAGCGTGCTGTCCCTGAGTATCGCGAAGCCGTTCCCGGCCAGGTTGACGCTCCGCTCCGTGTATACCGCCGCGCTGTCGCGGGGAAGGTCGGGATCGATGTCGAACATCGAAACGGGCTCGGGCGCTTTCCCCAGCGCGGAGCTTTCACCCACGACCTGCGTCCCCCGCTTGAGATGACTCAGGTTCAGGAGACCCAGGTACTTCCGGTCCCCGTACACGGCGTACCCCACCTCGTAGAACGGGGCATATTCGAGCAGACTCCCCCCGCCGCTGTCCTTGCTCCTCGGGAACTCATAGTTCGGCTGCGCCAGCAGGAGCGGGGCGTCGAACATGCTCTTGATCGACCGCCCCGCGATCTCCGCATGATAGAGGTCGTACCCGTTGTGACGCGCCATCTCGGCGAGGCAGATCATTCCCCTGAGCGTGACAAAATGGTACCCGGACCACTCGGCCCAGAACCCGCTCTCGGGGAGCGCCGATCCGATCTGCCACCGGAAGCCGTATTTCCCGTTGATCGCAAAGTCGATCAGCGACGTGTCGCCGTAGAGAAATCCGACCGCCGCGGACACGTTGTTGTACCAGAGCTGGCGGTTCGAGGCGGTTTCGGGAAACTTCTGCGTGATCAGCGCAACCGGATAGAGGAGATTCTCCTTCACGGCCTTCCTGTCGGCGGGCGTGAACCCCTCGTAATTGTACAGCAGATCGTAGCCGCTTGCCATGTCCACCCCCCAGAACGACTCGGAGAGCGTTCCGAAAAAAACGTGGGCGGGGCCGAGAATCGTATTGTCCGTGGTGTACTTGAGGTAGAGGTCCGCAAACCGCACCAGGATCTCGCGTCCCGCCTCAGCGTATTTCCGGTCGCCGTAGACATTATAGAGGAGGCCCATCCAGACCAGGTCGGTGCCGAGCAGCCGGTTGTACCACCCGGCCCACGCCATGTCGTATTTCCCTCCCGCGTAGACTTCGTTCGTGTCGACGGGACAGCGATGCGCGAACGGCCTGGACTCCTCGTAGAGAAGCTCGACGCCGTGCTTCGGGCAGGTGTACATCTGAAAGACATACGTCTGCTTCAGGGGGGAGACGTAGACGGGCCCGCGGGAGATGAAGCGGTCAATGTCCGCACGGTGCTGCTCGACGATGTTCCGGTACCACGGATACTCCGCGATCCACTTCTTCGCGCTGTCGATCCCCGCCGGACCGGTCAGGAGCCGGGGATGAGAACGCTCCTGCGCGGGCGCGAGCCGGGCGGCGCACGATGCGGCGAGGAGGAACGCCGAGAAGAGAACAAGGCGTCGCAGCGTTTCATTAGATGACCGGCGCGGGGTTGATTCTGTAGGCATATATCCCTTCCTTTCGTGTCACGAATATACAGAAAACCGATTCATCATTCCCGCCGGTAAAAATTCCGAATGAAGGAGTGACATGAGCGACCGCATATACATCGATTCGTACGCGTACGTCGGAAAGAGGGGACCGAAAGACGTCGAAGCACAGTACGAGACTGAAGTTCTCCTCGACGAGATGGCGTGGGCGGGAATACACGGCGCGCTCGTCACGCACTCCACGGCGAAGGAATACGACCCCATGTACGGCAACAGGATGCTCACCCGGGAGCTGAAGAAGAGCCCGCGCCTGTACGGCGTCTGGGCCGTGATGCCGCACCACACGGGGGAGTTTCCCGAGCCCGACGAGTTGATCAGGGAAATGCGGGACAACAATATCAAGGCCGTCCGGATGTGCCCCCGGTCGCACCGCTTTCCGTTCCACGTCGATTTCTGCGGCGATCTCCTTGCCGCGCTGGAAGAAGAAGAGATACTGCTGATGGTCGAGGGGGGCAACCTGTACGTCAACGACGTGCTCGAGAACGCGAACCAGGTCCTGGTCAACGAGCTCGACGCCGTCATGACGCGGTTCCCGAAACTCAACGTGCTCCTGCAGGGAGGGCGGTGGGACGCCACGCGGTTCATCCACGCGCTGATGGCCAAGCACAGCCGGCTGCACGTCGAGCTGTCGGCGCACCAGGGAAACCGGGCCATGGAAGTCTTCCGGGACTGGTTCGGGGCGGGGCGCATCCTGTTCGGCACGGGGGCGCTGGAAAAATCCCCCGGGGCGGCGAAGTCGTTCGTGGACTACTGCACGCTCACCGAGGACGAGAAGGCAAGCGTCGCCGGCCTGAACGTCGCCCGGCTCGCGCGCATCGACACGCTCCCCGCTCCCTACCGCGCGTCAAAGCGGGGCGACCCGATCCTCCACCTCGCGAAGGAGGGGAAGCCCCTGAAGGGAACGCTCGTCATCGACGCGCACGCCCACCTCATGCACAGGGACGCCGGCGGGACCGGGTTCATCCACATCCCGTACGGCGACGACAAGAGCATGGTGGAACGCGCGAAATCGATGGGGATGAGCGCGGCGTGCATCAGCGGGTTCCTCGCGGTGTGGACGGATTACGAGGAAGGGAACAAGATCGTCTACGAAGCGATGAAGGCCTACCCGAAGTTCTACCACGGCTATGCCGCGCTGCAGCCCCAGTACATCAAAGACTGGCCGAGGGAGCTGAAGAAAGTCCACGTCACGTACGGGATGGAGGGGATCAAGGCGTACAACCCGCGGACGTACATCCCGTACAACGACAAGCTCTGGACCCCCTGGTACGAGTACGGGAACCGGATGAACGCGTACGCGCTCATCCACCCCTCCCCTAACGTCGTCCCGGAGATGATGGACATCGCCCCGCGCTACAAGAACATCGCGTTCATCATGGCGCACTCCGGGGGATCCTTCAAGGACGCCCGGCTCGCGATCGAAATCGCGAAGGCGAATCCGAACGTCTATCTCGAGATCACGCTCACGGCCGTCACCTACCGCGTGATCGAGTTCATGGTGAAGCACGTCGGCGCGGACAGGGTCCTCTTCGGCACCGACCAGCCCATGCGCGACCCGATCCCGCAGTTCGGGTGGGTCGTCTACTCCCACTGCACGCTCGAGGAGAAGAAGAAGATCCTCGGGCTCAACATGAAGAAGATCATCCGGCGGGTCAAGAAATAGGAGTTTCCTCATGCAGGATCCATCAGCGGCCCCCGGAGGCGAGACCGTTTCCATCGCCCGGCAGACGTTCAACGAGATCACCCAGCCCTTCATCGACCTCTTCCACGCGTCGCAGGCGCTCTGGGGGATCAACCTCTCGTACCTTCTCGAGGGGCTGACTTACTTCGGCGTCGTCGGGCTCCTTGCGATATTCTTCAACGACTACATCGGGCTCGACGACATCAGCGCCGGGCAGATGGTGGGATTCCTGACGGCGGGGATCACGCTCGGCATGCTCTTCATGGGCGCGGCCGTCGACCTCTTCGGCGCGCGCAAGTCCCTCCTCATCTCCCTGTTCCTCATGCTCGTCGGCCGGACGCTGCTCACAATGAGTCCCGACCTGGGAACGAAGGGGCTCTGGTCCTCGTCGCACTGGATGGCGATGGGAGGACTGATGGGGATCATCCTTGGGTACGGCATCTACCAGCCCGCCTGCTACGCGGCGGTCAGGCAGTTCACCTCCGAAAAGACGGCGGCGATGGGCTACGCGATGCTCTACGCAATCATGAACCTGGGAGGATTTCTCCCCGGGCTGATCTCCCCCCCGGTCCGCAGGGCGTACGGCATCACCGGCGTCTTCTGGGTCTACGTCGCGCTGACCGTCGCGGGCATCCTGGTGATCGCGCTTCTCCTGACGCGCAAGGCCACGGCGAGGGCAGCCGCGCAGGCCGAGGCGGAGCGGGAAGAGAAGACCGTGCCGGAAGAGAAGAAGCCGATGAAGGAACAGATACTCTTCTACCTGAAGAATTTCCCGATCAGGGATTCGCGGTTCATGTTCTTCATCTTCATCCTGGTCCCCGTCCAGACGCTCTTCGCGCACAACTGGCTGACGCTCCCCCAGTACTGCAGCCGGGCGTTCACGGGAGTCGTGAGCGACAACTACGAATTCTTCGTCAACTTCAGCCCGCTGCTGATCTTCATCCTCACGCCCGTCGTCACGGCGCTCACGATGAAGAAGAACACCTACACGATGATGATCGTCGGGACGTTCATCATGGGAGCGCCGACGTTCATCCTGGCGCTGGGACCGAGCATCGGAGGGCTCTTCGCGTACCTGATCCTCGCCACGCTCGGCGAAGCGACGTGGTCCGCGCGGTTCCTCCAGTGGGTCGCGGAGATCGCGCCGAAAAGCATGACCGGCATCTACATGGGGATCGGACAGTTCCCCTGGTTCCTCACGAAGGTCATCACCAGCCTGTACAGCGGCTGGTTCCTCATGCATTACTGTCCCGCCGGAGTTCCCCCCGAACAGATGCACACGGGGACGATGTGGTTCATTTACGGCGTCATCGCGATGATGACCCCCCTCGGGCTTCTCCTGGCCTCAAAATGGATGCGCAAGGGGTTCAGGGAGAAGGCGGAAGCCCCGCAACTCTAAGAAAATCAACAAGATCGCCGATTTTCGTGAAAACAGGCAAAAAAGGCTTGCAATTTACTTTCCGGGTTTGTAGGTTTGTGAGGCAAACCCAGCGTACACCGTTCTTGCGCCATCAAGTGCTTGCTGATGTACCGCATTAGCCTGTTATGGTGAGTGTCGCCAGCAGTCGGATCGCAGACAATGGTGAGGAGAGTGCCCCATTGCGTGCGATTTTTTTTTCTCCCGGGCAGTCAGCGCCGACCGAGACAGTGTACACAATCCACTAATAAATCCACACAAAGAGGTTGGTTCCATGGAGAAGGGTACAGTCAAGTGGTTCAACAGCGCTAAAGGGTACGGTTTCATCTCCCGCCCGGGTGGTGAAGATGTGTTCGTGCACTTCAAGGCGATCAACGGCGAAGGCTACAAAACTCTGAACGAAGGCGACACCGTCGAGTTCGAGGTCGAACGCGGACCGAAGGGTCTCCAGGCAGCCAACGTCACCAAGGTGTAAGCGCACTCTTGCTACAATGACGTCCGCATCCTCTCCGAAAGGAGGGGATGCGGTTTTTTTTCTCAGTTCTTTGACAAGGGAAGGAAGTACCAATGGGAGTCCTCGAAACAAGGAGTTCCGCATTCTCCTCAAAGCTCGAGGTGCTCGCCGATCTCGAGGATACGGTCCGACAGTTCATGGCCAAGCACGAAGAAAAGCGCGTCGACTGGTATCCTTCGGAGTTCCTCCCGGCCAATCCCGACGACCTGAACGACGCGATGATCAAAGACCTCCGCGACAGGGCGCGGGGCCTTCCCGATTCCGCACGCGTCGCGTTCACGATCAACATCCTGACCGAAGAAGGTCTCCCGCATTTCCACCGGCTCATCGCCGAGGCACTCGGCAGCCAGACGTTCTGGGCGCTCTGGAACAGGCTCTGGACGGCCGAAGAGGACCGGCACGGGAACATCCTCAGGGACTACGCGCGCGACTCGCGGTTCCTCAATTTCTCGGCCCTCGAACAGCTGCAGTTCAACTACATCCGGAACGGCTTCTACCCGGAGTGGGCGGGGGATCCGTACAAGCTCTTCATCTACACGACCTGCCAGGAACGCGCGACGCAGATCTCGCACCTCAACACGGGGAAACTCGCCGAAGGACAGGAGCCGCTGCTCGTGGCGGTAACGCAGAAGATCGCGCAGGACGAGTCGCGCCATTACGCGTTCTACATGAACGTCTTCCGCGAGATCCTCGCGCGCGATCCGAACCAGGCGCTCGAGGCCGCCTCGTCAATGATGCCCGCGATCGACATGCCCGGCATCTCCATCTCGAACTTCAACGACTACGCCGACGTGATCCGGCGCGCCGGGATCTACGGCCCGCGGGACTACAAGTTCATCATTGAAAACCTGATCCATAACTGGAATATCGACGTCATGACGTACCTGAACGAAATCGGCCGGAAGGCGCAGGAAAAGATCATGTCGATCCCCGCCCGCCTGGACAAGCTCTCGCAGTACATCGAGACGCGCAGCAAGGCGAAGAGCTTCACGTTCGAGGTGATTTACGACAGAATTCTGGAAATGGCATAGAATCACCGATCGTGAGCGACATGTCCATACGTATTTTCGTGACCGGCGGTACCTTTGACAAGGAATACAACGAGATCGACGGGAAGCTGTACTTCAAGGACACCCATCTCCACGAGATGCTCACGCTCGGGCGCTGCAAGGCGAACGTGGCGATGCGCACGCTCATGATGGTGGACAGCCTCGAGATGACCGACGCGGACCTGGAGATCATCACGAAGCAGTGCCTGAAGACCCCCGAGGAACGGATCGTCATCACGCACGGCACCGACACGATGGAAGTGACCGCCCGGGTGCTCGGGGAGAAGGTGAAGGGGAAGACCATCGTGCTCACCGGCGCGATGATCCCGTACAAGTTCGGGAGCTCCGACGGGCTCTTCAACCTGGGAAGCGCCCTGGCGTTCGTCCAGACGCTCCCGCACGGCGTCTACATCGCGATGAACGGCAGGTGCTTTCCCTGCGACAACGTGCGGAAGAACAAGAGGACGGGAGAGTTCGAGGAGCTGCACAAGGGGGTGGAGCAGGGGCCTACATAAGGTGGATGGCAAGGATGGGCCTCTGAGCCAGCGCGAGCAGGGCGACGAGGGCCAGTATCCACATCACGATCCCGGTCCGCGTGGACTTCGTATCGGCCACGCTCAGAAAGCTGTCCGCGATCAGAAGGAAGAAGCTGCTGACGGCACCGTTTTCCATCACGCGGTAGACGAGCCCCGTCGCCGTCGGGTCGAATTTCCCCAGCACCATCGCGACGAACATCAGGGACGGGACCCAGAGGAAGAAACGGTGCTTTGTTGAGATCAGCATCAGGAACCTTCGTTCGTCAGTAGCGTGTGACATTCAGGTCGGACACGCCGGCCTTCAATACAAGGAATATCTTCTTCGGAGCGGTGTCGAAATTCGCCGTCCTGTACCTCCCGTCCTTCCCCTGCAAAAACCCGTTGAACGATTTTCCGGACAGCCCGCTCTCCGCGATGATTTCACACGCGGCGGAACCGGGCACGCTCACGTGAATGGATGAGACCCCCGCGTGGATGTTGACCCTGCTCTCATCCGCCCGGTCCCCCATCCTGAGGCGCACGTCCGCGACCCCCGTCTTGATGTTCACTTCCTCCACAGCGAACGGGGAGAGATCGGCGTCCACCTTTGAGGCCCCGACCTCGATGTTCACCACCCAGGAGGGATCGGGATTGAGGCTCATCGAGACGTTGTTCTTCGCCCCCGTCATGAACATCGAGTGATCGGCCAGCCGGAGCGTCACGTCCCGCCTGTCGTTGCCCGTCACGTTGTCGATCTCGTACTTCCCGAAGTTCGTCGCCGTTTCCGCATGGACGAGGTCTTCGGACGTGTCGCGCAGCGTGAACGCAACGGCCCCGGAGACGAACCGGAGCGACGCCCTGTGGAGCGTGCTGTCGTGCATCACCCGGAACACCTGGTTGGTCATCTCGCGGGGCTCCCGGTCCGAGGCCCAGTCATCCCACAGGCTGTAAATGATCAGCGCGATGAGGACCCCCCCGGTCACGGCAAGGAGGATGCGGACGATCTTCGCCCCCGTCAGCACGCTGACGCCCCAGATGATGAAGAGCAGCGGCCAGAACTTCCAGATCGACCCGATCTGGAGCGCCATGATGTCGAGCTTCGCCAGGAGGATGAGAACACCCGCCACGATCCAGAGTGTTCCCCAGAAGATCCTCGAAGTGCGCATGCGTCGTTCCGTCGGTGCGTTTTCCATGATGAGGTCCGCTATTTTGTGAGAAGGACGGTGTCCAGCGGGGCACCGTGTTCGTCATAGACGTACAGACTGAGCGTCGAAGGGGTCACGTCCGCGACGGCCCAGTTATAGGATTTGACAGACTTCTGCGTGTACCATGCGCGCGCCGGATCATACAGCGGGGCCCCGGCCGAACCGATGACCATGTGGTGGATGCCGTTGACCACGTTGTGCTGGTAGAAGTGCGAGTGTCCCGTCAGAAGCATGGCAACGCCGGCGGGCTCAAAGAGCATCGACGTCATCGCAACAACCACGGAATCCTCGCCGTGTCCCCCCGCGCAGTATGCGGGCTTGTGGAGCATGACAATCTTCCAGGCCTGATCCGTACCGTGCAGGTCGGACTCGGCAAACGCAAACTGCGCGGTGCCTGCCCCGAGCGGGAGCTCGCTGTTGAGAACGAGCACGTGCATGTCGCCGCAATCGAACGAGAAGTACCCTTCAGAGCCCGAGCCGACCGGTCCGTGCGTGAACGCCTGCGTGTCCCCGTTCCATTTTTCGTGGTTCCCGGGAGCATTGACCCACGGGACGACCGCCGCGAACGCGAGTTCGTCGGGCCGGAAGAACCCGGTTTTCCATGCCTCATACGCCGGCCGGGGACAGAGATCGCCCCCCAGGAGCGCGATGAGCGGCTTCGCCGCAGCAGCGTGGACGATGACGCTGTCGAAGACTTCCGGCCCGCTCCGGTCATCGGCGACCCAGACGAACCGGAACGGCGTCCCGGGAAGAGCACCGGTGCTGAAACGGGAAATCTCCGTAAACGCGCCCTCCCCGGCCACCCTGTAGTAATACGGGGTTTCGGGGCTGAGGTTCCGCAGCGCGATGCGGTGAACGTACGTCGGGGGGACGGCGCTCGTCGGCGCGACGCTTTCCGTGGCCGCCGAAAGGGGGCAATCGGGGGTCGTCCCGTACTTCACGCTCAACGGTGCAGAGGCATCCGACTCGACGAGGACATAGACGCTCGTGGGAGTGAGCGCCTGAAGATACGGGCGCATCAGAATCCCCGCATCGGAGACGGAGAGTGCAAGTGCAGCGAGAACGGACGTCGCAATCAGGCGCATCGGGATCCTTTTTCTCATTTAAGAAATACCATCGACTTCTCCTCGGAATACCCTTCCGCGGAGAGCTTGTAGAAATACACGCCGCTCGCCAGGTGAGTCGCGTTGAAGACGGGCGCGTAGAACCCCGCCGCCTGCGGGCCGTCCACAAGACGGGTCACCTCCCTGCCGAGCAGATCGTACACGGAAAGCCGGACATAGGAGACCCGGGGGATCTGGTAAGCGATCGTCGTGGACGGGTTGAACGGGTTCGGATAATTTTGTGAAAGAGCAAAATACGAAGGGACGGCGGGCCCCGGGGGCGGCACAAAGAGCGTGTCCACGAACGGGGCGGTCCAGATCGTCAGCTCGCCAGAGTCCATCCTCATCCAGACCGGGCAGACCTTCCCTCCCCGTGCGGCGATCCCCGTATAGTCGCCGAAGAAGACCGCGGAATCGGGGGTGAACGGCGTCGCGCTCACCCTGAAATCGGCGAACGATTTCCCCCCGTCGGATGACCGCGAGACGTACACGTCCGTCATGTCCCCGTCGGTCTCCCGCCTGTCGTAATACACGACGTAGACGACTCCGGAGAGCGGATCGACGGTCATCCAGGGGAAGAAGTGCTCCCGGTCCGTCCCGTCCGTGTTCACCTGCACCGCCGGCTGCCAGGAGGCACCTCCGTCGGTGGACCGCCTGAGGAATATCCTCGTCTTCCCGATCCCGTACCGGATGTCCGCCCAGCACACGTAGACCGTCCCCCGGTTCGCGGAGTTGCTGATGTCGCACGCCGTGACCGGCATCCCGTTGCACCTGTAGATCCCCGAGACGTGCTGGTCCCAACCTCCCGGGAGCGAGTCGACAAAGACGTTTTTTCCCCACGTCGCTCCGCCGTCGGTCGAGCGGGAACACAGTATGCGCGAGCTGTCGGAGGGCGAGGTGCTGCCGTACGTATCGAACTGCGTCCAGCCCAGGTAAAGCGAATTCCTGTACGCGGAGTTCGTGATGTCCGCGACGATATAATCCTTGTCCTGCTGGCGGGGAGGGTTGTACCCGACGATGACCGAATCCCTCCACGTGAACCCGCCGTCAGACGACCTGTGAACGCCGAGCCGGTCGATGAACTGCGCCCCGGGGACGCCGATCATCCCGTAGTTCGTCAGATGAGAGTAGTAGAGGCCGCCGCGTGCGTCGAACGCGAGGCTCGGATCTCCCCACGTCCCGGTGGGGAGAAGGCTTTCCTTCCAGGAAGCGCCCCCGTCGATCGAGATGTACGCGTAGCGGACGTTCGCGGAGGCGGCGATGTTCATCGGGTTGAGGGGATTGATCGCGACGGAGACCTCCTCCGGCGGATAGAAATCCCCGTTCACTCTGGGATTCACCCGGACATTGGCGGGCTGGGCGTCAACCAGACCCGCCAGGAGCGGAGCAAACAGCACAGCATTGATGACAGTGCGCCCGGCCATGGTGGAATATACGACAGTCGGGGGAGAAACTCACTACTTTCCGATGCGGAGACGTCCTCCGCCGCTCGCCGAGCGGTAGTCGGCGTTGTACATCGCCTCGGCCGCCACCGGCGCGTACTGGAAATTCCCCTGCGTGACCGCCCGGACGGCATAGTAGAAGCGCATCTGCCTCGCGCCTCCCCGGAAGGCCGTGTACAGGTTGATCCTGTCGTCGCGTATGTCCATGTAGTCCGCCGTCGCGGGATCCTTGATGAACGCGTAGTTCGTGGCCTCGGTGATGCGCGGGTTCTCGAGCTCGAACCCCGCCGGGAGGAGGTCGGTGATCGCGATATTGTCAAGGTCGCTGACCGACGACGTGAGCGTGATCCGCACGACGATGAGATCGTTCTGCCTGATGGCCGACAGGTTCACCGGGCTCCCGTTCCTGTCGAGGAGCTCTCTGCGCACCTGGAGGTTCTTATCCTCGATCTTCACCGCGCCGTCGGAGCGGATCCCTTCGGTCACGAGGGAATAATAGATCCTCCCCTCCCCTTTCAGCGTGACGGTCACCTTCCTGCCGAAGGGCTCCATGTCGATCTTCTGGTTCCCCCCCTTGTAGGCGTACTCCTTCGTGCCGACGGTGACCGTCCCCTCCACCTTCGTCCCCGTGGCGATCCGTGCGGCCTTGCCGAACGCCAGGAGCGTGAACGCGTCATCCTGCGTGCTGTACCACCAGCCGCTGTGGTAATGCGACGAGAGGTACTCCATCAGGCGCGGGATGTTGGGATTGTTCAGGTCCGATTCAAGAAGAATATTGAGCATGAGCGCGTTCGCCCTGATGGGGGAATCGAAATTCCACCCGGACTCGCGGACCGCTTCTTCGACCGCGAACTGGGAGGGGAGTATCTCGCCGTAGGCCGAGCGGTCACCCGCCAGCGCGTATGCGCCGGCAAGGAGGTATTTCGTATCGGTGACGAGCAGCCCCTTTTCCCCCCGGTAGAAATCCATCACCGCCTTTTCCGGCGCGCCGCCCAGCGCCAGCACGTAGAGCGCATAGACCGTGCTCTTGTCGGCGATGCGGTGCACGGTCGTCTGGTTGTTCCCGTACGCGTAATAGTCCTCCGTGAGCTTGCTCCGGGCGATCCCGGCAACCGCGCCCAGCGCGGATTTCAGGACCCCGTCGGAGACCGCAAACCCGGCCTTCCGCGCCTCCAGGAGGAAGTGGGTGGCGTACACCGTCGCCCACCGGTTCGTCGTCGTCTCGCCGGGCCAGTAGGAAAACGTCCCGTCGTAGAGCTGCATCGACGTGATCTTCGTAATCGCCTCGTTCACAAAATAGATCGGGCTCCCCGAGTTGAGCGTCGAGGGAGCAAGGATCATGGCGACGTCGCGGAGGTAGATCTGGGGGAACGCCTTCGAGACCGTCTGCTCCAGGCACCCGTGCGGGTAGCCGATCAGGTAGGCAAGCTCCTTCGCGAAGTTCGCCACGGGGTACGGACTCAGGGTCAGGTAGGCCCTCCGGCCGTACGCGAGGTAGGCGTCCGGAATGTCGTGGGAGACCGACTTCCCTCCGTCCACCATCCCGGTCACAGCGTCGGAGGAGAACGGCGCCGCGGGGCGCACGGGGAGCTCGGTCGAGGAGACGAGCGTCTCGCCGAAGGCGTCGGTCCGCACTTTCACCGTGGCCTTCCCTACCTGGGCGGCCCCGCGAAGCGCAAGGTTCGTGAACCGCTCCTGGTTGGCCCCGACCTCCAGCGTGGCCCCCTTCGAGACCGCGCTCACCGGTCCCTCGGTCTGCAGCGAGAACTGGAGCGTGACCGGCTTTCCCGTGGTGTTGAAGGCGGTCACCGGCATCACGATCGAATCCCCGGGGCTGAGGAAACGGGGAAGCGCGGGAGTGATCACGACCGGATCGGACACCTTCATCGGGAGCTGCGCGTACCCGAACCGGTCCCCCTTGTACGCGAGGGCCATCAGCCGGAGCTCACCGTTGAACTCCGGAATGTCGAGCGTGACTTCCGCCTCGCCGTTGCCGTTCGTCTTCAGTATACCGGACCAGAGGGCCAGCGGCTTGAAGCGCTGGACGCCGAGCGGGTTGGCCCGTTTTGCCGTCTCCGCCTCGCTCCCCCCCGCGCTGCTCGCCTTCGGGATCTTCGCTTCGGGTATGAGGTGCTTGAAGAAATCGAACGTTTCGGTCTCCAGCGTCTTCCGCGCGTAGAAGTATCCGTACGGGTCGGGCGTTTTGTAGTTCTTGACCTGGCAGATCCCCTCGTCCACCGCGGCGAGCGTGACGTACACGTTCTTCTCGGCCCCCGCCGTGACGGTGATCGTCTGTTTCCCGCGCGGCCGGATCCTCTCCGGCGCCCTGATCGCCACATCGAGACGGTTCGATTTCCGCTCCACGAACAGCGGCGCAAACCCGTGACCGGCAAGAAGCGGTATGTCCTCGTCCCTGATTTTGCGGAAGAGCACGGCGGTGACATATGCGTTCGGGAGAAACTTCTCGTCGACCGCGATGTCCATCGACGCGGCGTTGTTCGTCACGTCGAGGTACCGGTAGCTGAACTCCCTGTTCCGCTCCACCGTGACGAGCATCCTGCCGCTGAACGGAGTCTGGAAGAGGACGTGCGCCTTCTCCCCCGGCGCATACACCGGCTTGTCGAAGACGATGTCCACGCGGGCTTCGGGGTTCACTTCGAACGAGGTCACGTCCGTCGTTCCCCAGCTGTAGGAATAGAACGAGAACTGGTTGTACCCGGTGTCCCCGTCCTTCGAAACGCGGAGCACGTAGTCGCCCGACCGCGGGGTGACATACGTGTATTCGTACGAGGTGTCGGCAAGGGCGACGCGATCGGTCTTTTCCACGATCTCGACCCGCTCCGAGACGTACCGGAGCGTGTTCGTCCCCTCGTGCTGGCGAAGGACCGAGTGCCATTCGTGCCGGATGAGCTCGATCTTCGCCTGGAAACCGGCGATCGGTTTGTCGAGCGGGTCGACAGCCACGATCTGCAGTTTCTGGGGGGTTCCCGGGCTGACGTAGTACGCGCCGAGGTTGCGGATGCCGATGAAATAGTCCTTGGGATACACGATCGTCTGCGCGAGCTGGTAGACGGGGCGTCCCGATTCGTCGAAGACCGCGACGCGCCCTTTGCCCCGCAGGAGTCCGCTCGAGGTCAGGTCCTCCGGCATCGCGAACTCGATCGCCGCCTTTCCCTGCTCGTCGGTCTTCCCTGTGTACACCTCGGGATTTGCGGAGTAGTTCTTCGCGGCGTCATCGTAGAACCGGAACGCCGGGAACCGCTTCGAGACGTACGGGATGACGTCGAACGATCCCTCGAACTCCCAGTTCCTCCCGGCCGCGGGGGGGCCGAAGAAGTTGAGCGCAAGGAGATCGTATTTGATCGTCTCGCCGGGGCGCGCGGTCTCCTGCGACGCGTTCAGCGTGAGGCGGAGCCGGTCGGGGACGAAATCCTCGACGCTCACCTTGTAGCTCGAGAGGAACGTATTGTTCCCGGTATAGAGCTCGAGCCGGTACTCGCCGGTTGCGGCGGTCGGCGGGGTCTGGTAGGAGGTCTCGAACGAGCCCTCCTCGTTGAGCGCATACTGCTGCTCGGACACCACGGTGCCGCGGGGGCTGTAGAACTTCACCCTGACGGGCATTCCCGCGGGGAGCGCCTCGTTCAGGTTGCGGACGATCCCCGAAGCGATGATCTTCTCGCCGGGACGGTAGATGTTCCGGTCCCCGTAGAGGAACGCGTCGTAGACCCCCTGCGCGTCGCGCTTCCCCCCGACGTCGAACCGGGAGTTCTCGACCCTGTAGTCCGCGAGATTGATGAAGTTGAAATCGTTGTCCGCCTCGGCCGTCACGAGCTTCAGTGCGAAGTCCTTCGCCGTCGCCCTGTAGTTGCCGAACTTCACCTCCCCGTCGCTCCCGGATTTCGCGGTGGCGATCACCTGGTTGTTCGTGGAGACGAGCGTCACGATCGCCCCGGGCACGGGATGGTTCGTCACGAGGCTCACGACGAAGACCATCACCTCGTCGGGGCTCGCTTTCACGATCAGTCCCAGATCGGAGACCGACACGAGCTTGGAGGTCGTGCGCCAGGGTTCCGCCGGGTTGGCGATTTCCACGAGGTAGAACCCTTTGTACCCGTTGTTCAGGTACGGGTTCAGGTCGATTCCGGACGTCACTTCCTGGTTCGACGACCCGTTCGTTACGAGCGTGTCCACCTTGAGCTGCCGGCCGTAGTTCCCCAGGTAATAGCGGTACTTCGCCCGCCAGCTCCCCCCGTCGTCGTCCTCGCCCCCCTCATCCCCTTCATAGTAATCGTACGAGCGCCCGTTGTCGAGGAAGTAGACCAGGTTGTTCTGGAACACCTGGCTCACGCGGACGAACAGCTTCGGCATGTTGACGGTCCTGACTTCGAGCGTCCGCTTCCCCCCCATGAGCATGTAGATGCCGGAGGAGGAGCTGAAGCGGAACGAGGGGGCGATGTTGCCGATCACGACGTCCGCCGGATAGTCGTTCTGCGTCTTCCCGCCGAGGACGCTCTCCATACCCTTTTTGACGAGGAGCCGGAACGCCGTCCCCGGCTCGAATTTCCCCCTGATCGTGAATCCCGACCCGTTCGCCGTGACGGTGAAATCCCGCACGGGATCGAGCGTGACGCTCGATTTCGCAACCGCCGCGTCGACCTCCTGGGAGGTCCTGACCGTGATCCAGCTCGTCGTGCCGTCGAAGCCGACTTCGTGTCCGTAGATCTTGAGCTCGGCGAGCGGCGGGAGCGTGCAGGTGAACGGCCGCTCCATCCAGATGCGCGTCGAGGTCTCCGGGGAAACGAGCCCCTCGTCGAACGTGATCGCGATGTCGCGCGACTTCTCGAGCTGCGTGACCGTCCCCACCTCGATCGCGATGACCCTGTTCTTCTCCTGCGTCACGACGCGCGCGATCTGCTGCGGGACGCCGTCCACCGTCAGGCGAAGCCCCGAGGCGATGTCCGCGGGGTTCACCATGTACGTGAATTCCAGGTTCGCCCTGATGCCCACCTGCCGTTTGTCGCCGATCCTGTCGTAGAAGAACTCGGCATTTTTCAGCGTGAACCTTCCGGTCGAGAACGTGAACTCATCCCCCCCCTTGAACGAGGCCGCGCGGGCCATCCCTTTCAGGAGGGCCGTGTTCAGCTTCGCGCTGAACCGGGCGTCCCCGGCAAACGGCTGGTCGGGACTGAAGACAAGCCGCGTCGTATCCTGCCAGACGAACTTGCCGGCAACTGCCGGGGTGAACTCGATGTACGGGGTGTTCGTCCAGAGGTTCAGGGAATCCACGGGGACCACGCCGCGCGAAAACGTGAGCGTGATGACCGCGTCGCGGGGGAGGACGCCCGACGGGAGTTCCGACGTGAGCCGGAGCGCCTGGGAATCCGGTCCGGAGCAGGAGACGAACATGATCCCCGCGAGGAGGACCAGGAGGACGGCGTTCAGGGGCTTCATGGAGGTAGCCTTCCGGTTAAAAGTTAGAGGACGAGTTTTACCTTGATATGCACGGAGGTCGCCCTCCCCCTGTCATCGATGCAGGTCACGGTATGGTCTCCCGCAGCGATGGGAACGAAGAGCTTCTCCCCCGCCTTGTTCCTGCCGAGATACGTGTCGTTCACGTACCAGGCGTGCTCCCGCACGTCGACGCCGGAGGTCGCCTGGAGGACGAGCTTTTGTTTCTTCGCGACGAAGTAGTACGTCATGTCGTCCGAGGGACTGACGATCGCGGGTCCGTCCCCGCTGTAGAGCCGGGAGCAGAGCGGATAATGCGGAGGCGCCGCCGCGTACGGCGTGCCTGATTTGCGCCAGAAGTCCAGGAGCTCGGGAGGGTATTCGGCCATCGTCACCGTCCTGTACGGATGATCGGCGACGCACGAGGGGCAGTACGAGAGCCGCCCGTCGGGGGAGACGAGAACCTCCCGGCAGACGTCGCAGATGCGCTGCGTCGTAAGGGATGCCGAGCAGACATCGTCGATCAGGTTCTCGCAGCGCGGGCCGGGGAGGAGCCCGCTCCGTGCGCAGACAAGACGGCCGCGGATGTCTTTCGGCTGGGGGAGGATCGTCTTCTGGTTTCCGCGCGAGATGGAGTTCAGGATGTCGATCAAGAGCGGCGCCGCCGATTTCCCTCCCACCAGCTCCGGGTTCCCTTTCTGGTCGACGTTCCCGATCCAGACACCGACGGTGTACTCAGCGGAATACCCGATCGACCACGCGTCGCGCCTCCCGTAGCTCGTTCCGGTTTTGAACGCGACGGCCGGGAGGTTGAGCGCGAACTCGAAGTTGTTCGGCAGGTCCGGGCGGTCAAGGCCGCGGAGGATCTCCGTCACCATCCAGGCGGAGGAGGGAGAAAATATCTGCTTCCCCTCGCCTGCGCCCGCGTGCCCGTCGTGCACGAACCGGAGCGGGGCGTATTTTCCGCCGGCGGGGAACGCGGCGTAGCCGGCCACGAGCTCCTCGAGCGTGACGCCGCACCCCCCGAGTATCATGCTCAGGCCGAGCCGCGCGCGCTGCGCGGCAAGCGAGGCGAACCCGGCATTCGACGTGAAGTCCAGGAACCGGTGCAGCCCCGCTTTCTTCAGCATACGCACCATGGGGACGTTCAGGGAGCGGCGGAGCGCGTCTTCCGCGTAGACGTATCCGGAGTACGTGCCGTCGTAATTTTCGGCAAGAAAACCCTCGGCGTCGTACGGGGTGTCGAGAAGCCGGGAACGGGGGGTAAGCTCCCCCCTGTCCATCTGCATCGCATACAGGAAAGGTTTCAGCGTCGACCCGGGAGAGCGAAGAGCACGGACCGCGTCGACCTGCCCGGACGCCCCCGCGTCGGCAAAATCCTCGGAACCGGCGTATGCGATGATCTCACGCGTCCCGTTTTCCACGACGAGCACGGCGCTGTTCCGCACGCCGCGCTGCTTCCACGGACGGAGATGGTTCGACAGGAGCTGCTCCACCGTGTGCTGGACGCCGAGGTCAAGCGAGCTCCGCACGTCGCTCGCGTCCGGATACATCTCCCTGACGCGGAGCGCGAAATGCGGGGCGTAGCGCGGAAGCGGGCGGCGGACGGCGAGCGCGGGGGTGTTCCAGATGACGACGGAGTCCTCGCGCGTCAGAATGCCCCGGCGGATCCAGGCGGCGGCCTGTCGCCTCCGCTCGAGGAGCAGGCGTTCGGGCTTCCTGTCTGGCTGGAGCCCGTTCGGGTCCCCCGGGACGAGCATCAGGTCGAACAACTGGGCGATGTTGAGCCGCTCCAGCGGGGTGTCATAATAGAGGAGCGCCGCCGAGCGCAGCCCCTCGACGTTCCCGCCGAGCGGGGCGATCGAGAGGTAGATCTCCAGGAGCTCCTTCTTGGAGTACCTCGACTCGAGCTGGAGCGCCCGGAAGACCTCGACGGCTTTGGTCAGGTACGTGCGCTCCCCCGGGTGGAGCATCCGGGCGATCTGCATCGTGATCGTGGAGGCCCCCGAAACGCGCCGCCCGGAACGCACGTTCTGGAGCACCGCGCGCAGGATCGCAAAGGGGTTCACACCGGGGTGATAGTAGAACCACCGGTCTTCGCGGCGGATCAGGATCTCTTTCATCCGGGGGGGGATTTCGTCGGGCGAGGTCCGCAGCCGCCAGGCGCCGTCCTCTGCGAGAAACGCGTGAACGAATTTCCCGTTCCTGTCGGCCACCACGACCGAATAGGGTTTCAGCGGAGGAAGGGGGAACAGGAGCGAGAGAACGAGAAATGCCACGGGAAATGCGGCGGCGACGGTAAGCGCGCGTACGAGTGTCCGTCGGGGCAGCGTCATGTGTGGGACAGGGCGAGAACGGAAGTGATCGGGCGCCGGAGAGCATTGCCGCGCAGAGGGGATGCACGGGGCCGGCGGTGTCTCGTGAATATAGAGAAGCAGGCGTGTGAAGTCAAGGATGCGCTTTCCAGGTTGACACATCCCCGATTGCGGAGTATATTCATACCAGCGACAGGCAGATCGACCGACCGCGCGGGGAATGACGGCGGCAAGGCTACCGGTTTCGTCAGGTCAGATCATGATCCCTCTCGTCATCGTTGCAGCTCTCTTCGTGTTCGAGCCCCCCTCTGCGGTCAACCCCCTCCCCGGCTCCGACACATCCCGCACCCGCGAAGCGACACGGATTCGCCAGGAGGCATTGAGCCCCAGGCAAATCCCGCAAGAGGTACGGGGGGATCTGCTCCTGAAGCGGGAGACCATACTGGACCGGATGCTCTCCGCGGAGGGGGACAGCACAAATCCCGCCGATTCGATCAACGCGCTCATCCGCGCCCATCCGGAACTGAGGGAGCTTGTCCTTCGCGAATTGCTCATGCCGGATCACATTCCCGGATTCTCTTCAGGTCCTCCTCCGTCAATGAACGAAATCTGGCGGCTTGCCGGCAATTCCCCCATGACGCCGTTCGAAAGGATGAGCCTGACGAAGACGCGCCAGATGGAGCTGCACGACAGGTGGACGGAGGGGCGTATACTTGCCCCGCAGGCGGACATGATCGGGACTGTCCTGTGGATGCTCGGGCTCTTCAAATAGAGCCAGTTGACACGTTTTTATCCAACCCGCGGTCGCGCTGCTGCATCAGTCCCCGTTTCCTTGCGTTTAGGGAAGTGCAGAGTTAACTTTAATAGTAACCAGGGATCTTTGAGAAGACCTCCTTTGACCCGACTGCGCGAGCATTGAGACAGAGGAGGTCTTCGCGTTTTGCCGACAGACGCTGTGCACTCTCCCACCGAAACGAGGGCTCCATGAGAACAGAAACGTTGTCGCGCATGCCATTCGTTGCTGTCACATGTGTGCTGTCGCTTCTCTTTGCGCCTGCAGTACAATCCCAGTCCGTCGATTCGTCGACCACCGCCCGCCCGCACAGCCCCGCTCTGCAATTTGACCTGATCAGAGACTTCGGCGTGTATTACATCGGCGCATGGGGGTCCTCGACATTCTTCAGGATCGGGGTAGACCTCTCGTACAGCAACGAGTCCTCGTCCGGGACGACGACGACCACCAGCAACAGCACCACGGGATCGAATTATTCGGACGCAGGCAAACCCGACAACACCACGTTGTCATATGCTATCACCGTGACAGGCTACTGGATTCAAACGCTCGCCGAATACGGGCACAGCTCGCTCTACGTCGGCGCGGGTCCGATGGTGACGTACAGCAGGTTGAAATTTGCATACAGCTCGTCTTCCAATCAGACCAACACCCCGTTCGCGTACAGTACGACCGAGTCTTCCGTCGAGACGACGACCGGATGGGGCTTCGGTCCGGCAGCGGTCATCGGCATCCGGGCGCGCATCGTCGAACCAGTGAGCGTCACCGCCGAATTGAACCTGAGCGCGCTCCACGAATGGACGACAAGTTCAAGCACCTCCACAGACTTATCGATCGATTCCTCCAATAATACCAACACCATCACCGTTTCCACGGGCTCATCGGACATGAAGGGGTGGACGATCACGCTCGACAACATCCGGATTGGAATCATCGTCGACCTCTAAAGGGGAACCTGCATCGCGAAACGACTCACATTGATACTGGGACTGGCGTTCATCGCGTCGTGCGCCGACCTGGGGACCGCCCCCGATCACGGCCTGCTTGCTGATCACAGCAACATCACCGACCCGATGCTACGCTGGCAGGCCTACGGGCTCACCGACTATACGGTACTCCAGACGCGGACCTGTTTCTGCGCTTACGGCGGGAGGCAATTCCGGATTACCGTGCGCTCCGGTGTCATCGCCGGCATCGTGGATCCTTCGACAGGAAGCCCGCTGTCGTCCGAGGAGTGGGGCTTGTTCAAGGCGATTGACGACCTGTTCACGCTCATCCATTCCATCGACACGGCACACGTCGCGGTGTTCCGGGTGTCGTACGACCCCCGGTACGGGTACCCCGTGATGATGTACGTGGATCCGAGCGCACAGATCGCGGACGAAGAGTACGGATATCAGACCACCATCCTACAACAGGAGTGAGGAGAGCACTCACGTGGACACAACACTCAAGACGATCATCTGGCGGCAGTTCGGCGCTTCCATCGACATGCTCGAAAACGCCATCGACATCTGCCCCGACGCCCTCTGGGGCGACCGGACGAAGATCCCTGAGTTCTGGTACGTCGCATTCCACACGCTGTTCTTTCTCGATCTGTACCTTTCCGAATCGGACAAGGGGTTTGCTCCCCCCTCCCCGTTCACGCTCGACGAGATGGACGAGCGCGGACTGCTTCCCGAACGCGTGTACACGAAAGAGGAGCTGAAGACGTACCTCGAGCACGGAAGGGAGAAATGCAGGGCGACGATCGCGTCCATGACTCCCGAACGGGCGTACCACCGCTGCGGGATGGAATGGCTCGACATCACGATGGCCGAGCTGCTCCTGTACAACATGCGGCACGTTCAACATCATGCCGCGCAGCTGAACATGCTCCTGCGGCAGAACATTGATTCCGCCCCGCGATGGGTGCGGATGACGAGCGAGGCGCTTTTCGTGAAGTAGCCGGCGGGCGAACCCTTGCCGGCAGTGCGGTCACCACACACAGGGGAGGACGGATGAAACAGCAGTGCCATATCGCATTTGTCTACGGGAGCTGGTTGATACTCATCGTCGGGGCGGGCTTTCATCTCGTCAACGGACACTTCCTCCAGGCGATCCTGTGGGTAGTCTTCGTCGCCCTGTTTCTCTGGCTCTACGTGCGCTATTTCCCCTCCCTTGCCCGGTACATGGGGTACGGCTCGGTCGCCGACCGGCCCGCAAAGGAAGCGCCCAGGTCCGAGGCCAGCGTGGTCTTCTACACGGGGGTCGGGTGTCCGTTCTGCCCGATCGTCAAACGAAGGCTTGAGGAGCTTCAATCGACGATGGGTTTCACGCTGAAGGAGGTCGATATCACGTTCAAACCCGACATACTCATCGGAAAAGGAATCCGCGCGCTTCCCGTGATCGAGGTGGGTGACAACCGCTGGGTCGGCAACGCGACGAGCGAACAAATCGCCTCGTTCATACAAAGCGGCGGCACATCTCCGCATCCCGCCTGACGCGGCGGCGATTCCGGCGCAGGTTTAATCCGGACCGAAAGCAGGCCCCATGGAAACAACGGAAACCGCATATCTCAGCCCTCCGCCGGCAGCGGAGGTCACGCTCTTCACGAAGCGGGCTATCACCATCGCTGCGGGGCTGGGGGGACCGCTCGCCGGCACATATCTTCTCGCGAGAAATTTCCGCAGCCTCGGGCGGACGGACGCATCGCGGAAGGCGACGGCCATTGGCGTCCTTCTTTCGCTGGCCGCTTTCACCGCCATCGCATTCGTCCCCGGATCCTCCATGGACAGGATCCCCCGGAGCTTCCTCCCCATCATCGAGGCGGGCATTTTCTACCTCGTCGTCGAGACGTATCAACAGAAAGAGATCGTTGCCCACCTGGGAACGGGGGGAAAGAAGGGCTCATGGCGCGTCATACTCGCGGCATCGCTGATATCGGTCATCCTCTCGCTCGCCTATTTCCTCTTCGTCTTCATCCTGGTACCTCACGCCGATACGACGTTCGCGGGGACCCCGTACGCATTCGCGTCAACCGGGTGCACCATATATTATGACAGGGGTTCCATCCAGGAATCCGATCTCAAAACCGTCGGCGCCCTTCTCGAAGAGGCGGGATATTTTTCCCGTGACACGAGACTGGCCGCGGGGCTCCGCGAGGAAAACGGCGATTACGTCGTGGAGCTCGAAGTTGACAAGGACCATTGGGAAGATCAGGCGGTGAGGGACGATATCGCTGTCCTTGTATATCGCCTGAACAAGTCCAGCGGCGGACATTATTACCACGTGCGCTGTGTTTCATTCAACCTGGCGGGAGAAAAGAGCGCCCGACTCTTCGGGGAAAAGAAGTGATACGGCTGCAAGCTGACCGCCCCGACGGCCCCGGATACCGGCCGAAACACGTCGGTCGAAGGAGAGACGCATGAAGAAACTACAAGCGGTCGCGATCCTCGTTATCGCAGTGAGCGGGTGCACCGATTTCGGCGGCCCCTACACGCCGCCCAGGGTAATGCCCGGTTCCGGCATCGACGGAGTCGTGATCGGGATGTCACGCGAGAAGGCACGGGAGGTGCTCGGAAAGCCGGACGGAGGAGGCATATGGGACGGCTCCCACGCATCCGGCGAGATGGACATATGGGAGAAAGGGCCGCACGCGGGACTCTTTATCCAGTTCAACGGGTATTTCGTGGGAACGACGTACCAGATGGGCCCCGTTGACTATATCAGCGCCCGGGCGCCGTTCGCGGGAACCACTCCGGAAGGGATCGGCGTCAGTTCCCGGATCGAAACCGTCCTCCGGGCCTACCCGGTTCCCAGTTACCGGTCGATCGATTCCACCGGGACGGGGATTCTGGTCTACTGCGTCTCGGGAAAGTACCTGATCATCTCGCTCACGGACAGCCTGACGAGCTGGCTCGGAACGGGGTACAACGACCCGCCGAAGCCGGGAGACTTTCCGTTTTACTGTCCGTAAGAGCTATACCGATTTGCACCGGAGACCCCGACATGTCACCTCCCTTTTCGAGGGAACAGTTCCTGAGCGTGTTTGCGCTGTATAACCACGCCGTCTGGCCCCTCCAGATCATTCTGTATCTCCTCGGCCTCTTCGCCGTCGTCCTGTGCGCCCGATGGAAGGTCCGCTCCCCCCTCATCGCGGCGATACTCGCGGGCCTCTGGGCGTGGTCCGGGAGCGTGTATCACATGGTGTTCTTCGCGACGATCAATTCCGCAGCGACGGTATTCGGATGGCTTTTCGTCGTGCAGGGCCTGCTGTTCCTCTATTTCGGCGTGCTCAAAGGGGAGATTCAATTCGGGTTCAGGTCCACGGTCAAGGGGTACACCGGAGCTTTCTTTCTCGCCTACGGGCTCGTGATCTATCCCGTCCTCGGGCATTTCCTGGGGCACGTGTACCCGAATTCGCCGACGTTCGGCGCCCCCAGCCCCACCACCATATTCACGTTCGGTCTTCTTCTCTGGACCACGACCCGCGTCCGCTGGTACATTCTCGCCATTCCCTGCTTCTGGGCGATCGCGGGATCCTCGGAATTGCTCTCGCTCGGAATCCGCGAGGATATCGGCCTCCTGGTTTCCGCTGTCGTCGGCACGGCAGTCCTTACGATGCGCAGGTTCCGCGACCGGCAGGTCGTTACGATCGACCGGGCGTACCAACGATAGGCCCCATATGACCTGCACCAACTGCGGCAAAGAAATCACGCCCGGAACGCCGGTCGCCGAAGACAGCTATCTCTTCTGTAACGCCCTCTGCCGGTACGAATGGAAATCGAAGGGGAAGCCGACACCGTTCGCCGCACATTCCCGATCTGAATCCGCCGCACCGGCGGCGGTCAACGATCTCGAGTTTTCGATCGATCCGCCGGGATTCGAGCAGAGGAACATGCGGGTGCAGCCTCGCTATCTTCGAATGCCGAAGCTCTTTCTGGACGGGAATCCCCTCACACCCGTGAAATCCGGCCTTTTCCGGACCACGCTGGAATTCAAGGCGGTGAGCAACTTCGGCAAGCAGGTCTCCATCCTCTTCAGGCGACGACCGCTGGACCAGATTCCCGAGATGAAGATCGACGGTCAGACGTTCCTCATCGCGCGGCGGCTTACGCGCTGGGAGTACGTCTGGATGTCCTTCCCCGCGCTTCTAATCGTCGCCGGGGGAGGACTCATCGGCGGGGCAGTCGGATTGGCAGCGCTGTTGTCGAACTCGGTATTGATGAGGAGGATACAGCATCCCCTTCCGCGGTATCTTCTGACGGGGGGAACAACGGCGATGGCATTCATACTGTTCTTCACGCTGTCGACGACGTTCATACGGACGCTCAATTCACTCGGGGCGTCAACAAGCACGCGGACGGTGGAAGAGGAACTCGCCTCCGCCGCCGCGGACCTCAACAAGGGGTGTCCGTACGCAATAGACGAAGAAACCAGGATGGACAGCATTTCGGTCGGACCCGGGAGGACCATTACGTACCACGAAGCGATCGTGAACCACGCAATGGAGACGCTGGATATTCCGCACGTGATGGAGACCATCCGCCCGAACATCGTGAAGAACGTGAAGACGAACCCCGGGATGGAAAGCCTGAGAAATCTCCGCGTGACGTTCGTCTACATATACGTCGACAGGAACGGACGCCATCTGTTCGATTTGAGCATCACGCCCACGGAGTATCAATAGAATGAACCCTCAGCCCTTTGCCCTGATCCTGTCATCTGTCGACACGTGGATATTTTCCGCGTTTCTTGCGGCATTCTTTCCTGTCGCGGGATACATGCTCTTCCGGAGACTTAACGCCGCAGGTAAAGACAGCCCCGGATCGGGAAAGCTCCGGATTTACGCGTACATCATATTCTTTGAATGGGCATTCGTCACGGTCCTGCTTCTCCTCGCAAGCCGCCACGGTCTCTCGATCAGCGACCTGGGAGAAACCATCGGCGATCCGACGCTGACGATCGTCGTCACGGTCGGGCTCGTTGTCGTCCTCGGATTGCTGACGTTCGTGAATATCCGGCAAATTCGACGGACCCCCCTTGAGAAGCTTGAATCCGGGATCGGGCGGCTGAGACTCTTTCTCCCTGAACACAGGTCCGAGATCGGCGTCTTTGTCATCGTGTCATTCACCGCCGGGGTATGCGAGGAGCTTCTCTACAGGGGCTGGCTGCAGAACCTGATCGCGGCCGGAACGGGGTCCGTCTGGATCGGCCTCGTCCTCGGAGCAATCGTCTTCGGCTGTGGACATGCCTACCAGGGAAAAGCCGGGATGATTCAAACCGGCATACTGGGATTGGTATTCGGAGGCGTCCTCTTACTCACAAAAAGCCTCATCGCGGGCCAGATTCTGCACGTGACGATTGACATCGTGAACGGAATCGCCGGAAGCTATGCCATATCGCTCCTGAAGGCACAACCGGGGATTAAGCGCGCGGGCACGAACACTGCGGATTGACCGCCGGGAGCCTGACAGTGGTTTCAGTCAAGGAGGTATCATGAGATTCGCGTCGTGCGTCATCGCATTCATGGCGTTCCTTGGGTCAACGTGTAACGCCGGGGACCTCCCCGTGCGGGAGGGGGATATCGTCTTTCAGACAATCCCCTCGGGACAGAGCAAAGCAATCCAGATCGCCACAAAATCCCGGTTCAGCCACGTGGGGATGATCCTGTCGCACAACGGCACTCTCATGGTGTACGAGGCGATCGGACCCGTGAAGTTTACCGCCATCGACGCGTGGGTCGGAAGAGATACAAACCGGCACGTCGTCGTAAAACGACTCCGGAACACGGATTCCCTTTTGACGAAAGGGAACCTGGCAAAGCTCGAATCGACCGCGCTGATGTTCGAAGGGAAACCATATGATTCGGCGTTCAACTGGTCGGACGAGAAGCTGTACTGCTCGGAGCTGGTCTGGAAGGTATTCGACAGGGCGCTGGGAACCGACATAGGGGTGCTGCGGAAGCTGAAGAGCTTTGACCTCACTTCACCGGAGGTGCAAAAGAAGCTGAAAGAGCGATACCCTGACGGGGTGCCGCTCGAAGAGACGGTCGTCTCCCCCCAGGACATTTTCGAGAGCGCGCTGCTCGTCACGGTGTACGAACACTAAAAGAGTGAAGGTCACCCCGTGAGGGATTGGAGAAGCAAATGCTTGCCCGCCCCGAGGACGAGCAGGGAGCGGACCAGCAGGTCGATAGAAACAGACGGATCGCCGGATTCCATCTTCGCGACCCGGGATTGACTCGATCCTAACCTCTTCGCCAGTTGAAGCTGCGTCAACCTCTTACCCCGGCGGCGGCGCTGAAGAATACGGCTCAAGGCGATTTTCAATTCCAGATACGCGGCTTCTTCCGCCGAGAGATTAAGGAATTCCGCAGTTGAGCCAATTCTCCACCCTTTGGCTTCGAGTAGCTGTTTCTTCGCGGTTCTCATCATTCCTCCAGTATGCTATATATGTCAAATGTGACATATTGTCAACACGTAAACTAAGCGACGTTGCTTTTGCACCTTTGATGGAAACGAGGTATTTTTTGAGGACTCCATAACGTCAACACATTCCGGAGGAGCATTGGATAAGGTCAAACTTGGTTCACAGGGCGCAATCGTGTCCCGCATGGGGCTCGGATGCATGGGGATGAGTGAATTTTACGGCGAGCGAAACGACGCTGAATCCGCGGCCACGATTCTCCGGGCACTTGACCTGGGGATCAATTTCCTGGATACGGCCGACGCCTACGGCATCGGCGACAACGAGGAGCTTGTCGGTAAGACCGTCCGCCCGAAGCGCGACAAGTTTTTCATCGCGACGAAATTCGCCAACGTGAGAAAGAAGGAGGACCCGGCGTTCTGGGCGATAAGCGGAAGGCCGGAGTACGTCCGGTCGGCATGCGACGCTTCGCTGAAACGGCTGGGACTCGACTACATCGACCTGTACTACCAGCACAGGGTCGACCCCGGCACTCCCGTGGAGGAAACCGTCGGCGCGATGGCGGAACTCGTCAGGGCGGGAAAGGTGAAGTACATCGGGCTCTCCGAGGCCTCCCCGGCCACGATCAGGCGCGCACACAAGGTCCACCCGATCACCGCACTCCAGACGGAATACTCGCTCTGGGAGCGTCACGTGGAGAAGGAGATCCTCCCGACGATACGGGAGCTGGGCATCGGGTTCGTCCCGTACAGCCCGCTGGGGAGGGGATTCCTTACAGGAACCATCACAAAGAAGAGCGACTTCGGACCGAAGGATTTCCGCTCGGAGCGCTATCCAAGGCTCTCGGGGGATAACTTCGAAAAGAACCAGGTTCTCGTCACGCGCATTACGTCAATCGCAGAACGCAAGGGTGTGAAACCCGGACAGCTTGCCCTGGCCTGGGTGCTCGCAAAGGGGAATGATGTTGTCCCCATTCCGGGGACGAAGAAGAGGAAATACCTGGAAGAAAATGCCGCCGCAGCGGCACTCATGCTCACTCCCGCGGAGATGAAAGAGCTTGAAGCCGCGGTTCCTGAGAGCGAAGTCCTGGGCGACCGGTATCCTGCCGCAAGCCTGAAGTGGATCGACAGGTAATCGCCAGGTGCGGCGTACGTACGGTCGTTATTGAGCGGCTGTGCCGGAGGAGGCCAGATGAAGAATATCAGGTTGTTTTTCGTAGCTGTCATACCGGTGATTATCCTCTCGTGCGAGAGGCATAATCCCGTTGCTTCCGAGCCCGCAGATCTCGGCGGCGTCAGCGCAATATTCAGTCTCAAGGACACGACCGGCCTTCCTTTAACGCAATTCCACACGGGCCAGTCGATCGACATGACCTGTACAATCCGGAACGCGTCTTCCTCGGACGAGGTGTTCTACCAACCATCGCCGAGCGTGATATTCCGGATCGCCGGCACCGGGGGAACGATCTCCACGTCGGCGGACAGCATGATGTTTCCGCAGGCGATCGCCATCCGAACCCTGAGCGCCGGAGATTCAATTTCATTTACGTGGAGGGGGCCCAACAATTCAGGACGGATTCAGAAGGTCACCCTCCCCCCGGGGACCTATGCGGCACAGGCCGTCATGAGAATTTCGTTCCAGTCAGCAGCAGTCAATGCACCCGGGGACATTCAGTTCACGGTCATTCCGTGATCGTTCCGATACCCGACTGCGGAGCGACTTGATGAAGACATTCATAGGACTCCTGAGGGGAATAAACATCGCGGGACACAACCTGGTCGCCATGGCGGATCTGCGCGACATGCTGACCAGTCTGGGATTTGAAGAGCCACGGACGCTCCTCCAGAGCGGCAATGTCGTCTTCCGCAGCAATATCTCGTCGGGGGAAAAGATCGAGAAACTCCTCGAAGAGGAGGCGAAGAAGCGGCTTTCGATTGAAACACCGTTCTTCGTGCGAAGCGTCCCCGGGTGGGAGTCGATCGTCGGGCGCAACCCCTTCCCCGCCGCGGCCAGGCGCGATCCGAGCCATCTCGTCCTCGTGTGCTTCAAGGATCCGCCGGAAGCAAAAGCGGTGAAGGCGCTGCAGGGGGCCATCGTGGGACGCGAGACCCTCCGGGTTGACGGGAGAGAGGCCTACATCACGTACCCTGACGGGATCGGGAAATCCAAACTCACCATGACCCTCGTCGATTCCAAACTCCGGACCAGAGGGACCGCCCGGAACTGGAACACGGTCCTCAAACTCGCCGCCATGTGCACGGAGTAACCTGACCGTCGGGGAGAACGGAAGGAGTGAACGTTCATGAAATCACGGATCATTCTCACCGCATTGCTCGCGGCAATCACGCCTGCGGGTCTGTTCGCACAGCACGCTGCCTATCCCATTGCACCGGGAACTTCCTGGGGATGGTCATATGTCAACCAGGGGGGATACGTAACGCAGACAATTCTTCAGGACACGCTCATGCCGAACGGGCGTCATTACTCGATGATACCCGCCTGCATAGCCATCGGGGAACAATTCGAACGGATGCAGGGGGACACGGTATACGCGTATAATCCCGCGGCCGACAAGGAGTACATTCTCTTCGATTTCACGCGGTCAGTGGGAGATACCGTCAACCGGGACAATCACACAGTTCTTGTCAGCATACAAAATCAAAGTGTGTACGGGGCAACGCGCCGGACCTGGTCGTTTGCCGTCAATCCTCTCCCGCAGGCTATCGACGATGAATACGGCTACGACGTCACGGACAGCATCGGCGTGACGGGATACTGGACCGCAGAGGGCACCTGGTTTGTCAGGTGGGCCATGGTCGGCTCGCGTCTCTACGGAACACTGACCGGCATATCCGGCGGGAACCCCGTGCCTGCTGCAGACTACAGGATCGCCGGCTATCCCAACCCCTTCAACGGCCAGACGGTTGTCAGTGTCTCACTTGCACGCGGTGAGAACATCTCGGTGCGCGTCTATAATGCGCTCGGGCAGCTCGTCACGGTCCTCGTCGAGGGGTATTATTCGGCCGGAGATCACCGTATTCCATGGGACGCTTCGGGAGTTTCGAGCGGAACGTATTTTGTTCGATTGAGCGCTGGCGCGGTATCGAGGACCGCGAGACTCGTGATTGCGAAATAGCGGCGCGTGAATACGGGACAGGAGGCGCCATATGGGATATACGATAGAGTAAACTGACTCCACGTGAGCGCGCGGGACATGGCAGCACAGGATCCGGCAGAGTTCAGAAGCCCCGCCGCATTTCGCGGATGGCTGGAAAAGCACCACGCAGGCACCGACGAACTTCTTATCCGTCTGTACCGGAAGCACGCGTCGGCCAAAGGCATGACGTACGCGCAGGCGCTTGACGAGGCGCTCTGTTACGGGTGGATCGACGGCGTCCGCCGCAGCTACGACGCTGACAGCTTCACGATACGGTTTTCCCCCCGGCGCAGGGGGAGCATCTGGAGCAAGATCAACGTCGCGCATGTGAAGCGGCTGATCAGGGAAGAACGGATGACGGCTCCGGGGCTCGCCGCGTTCAGCGCCAGGGACGAAAAGAAGACAGGCGTGTACTCGTTCGAAAACAGGCCAAAGAAGTTTTCGCCGGCTCTTGGAAAGACCTTTCGGGCGGAGAAAAAGGCCTGGGCGTTCTTTCATAAGCAGGCCCCCTGGTACCGGCGGACGAGCATACACTGGGTAATGAGTGCAAAACAAGAGAAAACGCGGGAAAGGCGGCTGGGGATACTCATCTCCTGCTCGAAGGCGGGGAAACCGATCCCCGCGCTAGCGTGGAACAGGAACGAAAGCAAATGAGCAACGTAGTCCGAACGAGGGAAATGAAAGGCGAGCCAACTTGATTACCGGCGCTCATTCGATCATTTACAGCACTGACCCGGATGCCGACAGGGCTTTCTTCCGGGACATACTGAACCTGAAACATGTCGACGCCGGAGAAGGCTGGCTGATATTCGGCATCCCCTGCAGCACCATTCTCGACCAGGGGTGGGGCTTGCTCGCGCATGTATCGCTCCCCGGCGGCGGGCGGCTTGGCGTCTACCAGCCCCGTCATCTCCGTCCCCAACCGACAGGGGTGAAGAACCTGCAGAAGAAAGCAGCACGGAAGACCGGAGGCACCCGCCAGCCCGGCTCCGGGAGAACGGGCGCGCGAAGGAAGAAGACCCGCCGATAGGTCAGGCACGACACACACAAAGGAGGTTTGACTGACCCTGTGACGACCCTGACGTCGATTCGCCAGAATACCGCCCTGCTCATCATCGATCTTCAACAAGCAATCGATCACCCCTCGTGGGGAGTGCGCAACAACCCTGATGCCGAAGAGAACGTCCGACGGCTGCTGGCCTTCTGGCGGCGCACATCACGCCCCGTCGTTCACGTCAGGCACGTATCGCGTTTTCCCGATTCGACGTACAGGGATGGTCAACCCGGGGTCGAGTTCAAAGAGGCTGCACTCCCGCTTCCCGGGGAACCGGTCATCACGAAGCAGACCGGGAACGCGTTTGTCGCCACTCCGCTGGAATCCCTCCTCCGCGGCAACGGAATCAGGGACGTGGTGATCGCCGGGGTCATCACGAACAATTCGGTCGAGTCCACGGCGAGAATGGCAGGAGACCTCGGGTTCAGGACAATCGTCGTTTCGGACGGGACATTCACGTTCGGACGGAAGGATTTCAGCGGCTGCTCCCGGACCGCCGGGGAGGTCCACGCGATGTCGCTGGCAAATCTCGACGGCGAATATGCTTCGATCATGACCACCGACGAGGTTCTCGAGAACGCAGGAGGATAGAAGGAACACGATACGCACGGCACTCTTCATCTGACAGGGTACTGACGATGGCGAGCATACTGACGGACAAATCTTCCACGCCTGACGACAGTGCCTTTTCCGCCGTACTCGGGGCATCGTTCAAACACTGGACCGCGATCAGGGACGGCGTCCGCAAGGAGCACGGAGACGCGAGGGAAGAATGGAAATACTACGGCCAGAAGTCGGGATGGGTTCTTAAATTCCTCCTCAAGAAGAGGAACCTGTTCTTCCTGATCCCGCGGGAAAAGCACTTCACGCTCGGATTCGTCTTCGGCGACCGCGCCGTGGATGCGATCGGGCACAGCACGCTTCCCGCTCCGATCAAGCGCGCAGTGCGGGAGGCAACCCGGTACGCGGAAGGAAGAGGGCTCAGAATCGACGTGAAAAGCCGGGCGGCCGTCAGCCAGGCGATGGCGCTGGTGGAGATCAAGGTGCATTCTTGAATCCCCAGGTGCCGGTCCGGAGACTCGTATTGCACGCGGGACGGTTGTTGCTTGAAGCGGGGACCGCGGACGACATCCGCGCCGAGATCGACTCCCCCGGAAGGCTCGGCCTTGCGCTGGACGCGGATGTTCCTGCAGACTGGCCTCCCGGTGAGTACGACAGGAACGCGCAGGAGTTCTTTCGCGAGAAAATGGAAAGCGCGGGCGATTCCGGCTCAGGGTGGTATGTCTGGTATGCGATCATGCCTGCGCACTCCGGGGGGAGGCGTTCACTGATCGGGACAGGGGGGTACCTGGGACCGCCGAACGGAGAAGGCCACGTGGAGATCGGGTATTCCGTGTCGGAAGCCTGGCGGGGGAAGGGACTTGCCCGTGAAATGGTCAAAGGCCTCGTTGACCACGCCCTCGCCGATTCCCGGGTCAAACGGGTCCTGGCGCACACCTCTGCCGGGAATGCCGCCTCCAGATCGGTTCTCGAGAAGTCGGGGTTTCATCTTGCAGGCCCGGGCGCCGAGCCGGGGACCATCCGGTATGAACTGTTGAAGTAATCCCCCGCAATACCGACATTACGCCACGCACCACCAAATCCTCACGCCCGTACCACACCCGGGAGAAGAGATGAAGAAGAGATGGAAAAAAGGGGCCGGAAAGATCGGGGTACTCGCTCCCCTGATGGGAGCGTGGAAGACAGATGCCATGACGCCGATGGGAAAGGTCCACTGTACGAGGACGTTTGCTCCCGCGCTCGGCGGAAAATATGTCCAACTTACCGCCCGGTGGGAATTCGGGAAGGGCGTCTATGAAGAGACCGCACTGTACGGGATCCGGGACGGCGCTCTTTCCTTCTGGTCGTTCACATCCGACGGCAAGCACTCCGAAGGGACGATTGCGGACGGGACCGACATCCACAAAGAAGCCATCGCCTTCGAAGCGGTGATGCCGGCGGGACTCGCACGCATGGTGTACTGGCCGGACGGCGAAAAGGGGTTCCACTGGGGAGTCGAGGCAAAGACGAAGAAAGGATGGCGCCGGTTCACGGAACATCACTACACTCCTGCATAACATGATTCCCGTGCTTGCTGCATCGCTGCTGCTCTCGACGACCGCGGGTGAGGCGACCGGACAGCAGGACACCGTCCGACCGAAGTTCAGCGACTTCAGCGTCCAGGAGCGCTACACGCAGAAGCCGGCCCGGGTCGACATTGCGAGCGACCCTCAAGCGCGAACATACCGGACGATGTTGAGGGACGGGGCAAAATCCGGCCCCAATTTCGCCGGGCACTTTACAATCGTGATCTGGGGGTGCGGGACCTCCTGCCAGCAGTTCGCGATCGTCGATGCTCGTTCGGGGAAAGTGTACTTTTCACCGGATGTTCCGTATGTCTCATTCGCAGATATTGAGGCGGAACCGTACGGCCTCGATTTCCGGAAGGACAGCAGGCTGATCGCCGTGTACGGACACATCAGGGAGGACGACCCGAAGGGGGCTTTCTATTACACCTGGGACGGGACCAGGCTGACACTCATCAAGTCGATTCCGGAACACTAGATTCGGGAAAACGCGACCGCCGACGGACACTCTTGCGCATCCACATCCTCAGCGACATCCACAACGAATTCAGAGAACTTGCCGGGTACGGGGCAGAGGCTGACGTCACCGTGCTCGCCGGCGACATCGACCTCGGCGAGAAGGGTTTTGCCTGGGCCAGGGCGTCATTCACAGGACGCCCGGTCGTGTATGTCGCCGGCAACCATGAGTATTACGGGCACGCCATGCCGGCCCTGACGAAAAAGCTCCTCAAGCAGAAGAACCGCGGAACGGTCAACTTCCTGGAGTGTACGGAGGTGACGATCCAGGGGATCCGCTTCCTGGGGTGCACGCTCTGGTCTGACTTCGACATCGCCGGCGACAAGACCGGATCGATGCAGGCTTCCCAGGAAAGGATGAACGACTACCAGAAAATCCGCATCAGTCCGCGGTTCCGCCGGCTGAAGCCGGACGACACCGCGCTGCGAAACGCGGCGTCGCGGGAGTGGCTCAGGACCGAAGTGGGGAAAGATCCCTCGAGAACTGTCGTCGTCACGCACCACGCCCCGAGCGTTAAAAGCCTGAACCCGGAATTCTCGTTCGATCCCGTGAGCGGCGCCTATGCCTCGGACCTGGAGGGATTCATCGCTGAAACCCAGCCGGCACTCTGGATACACGGTCACACGCACTATTGCGTCGACTACGCGATCGGGAAGACCCGGATCGTCAGCAACCAGAGGGGCTACCCGCACATGCCGGTGAGCGGATTCGATCCGGGGCTCGTGGTGGAGGTGGAGGGGCCGCCCGCTCCATGACCGCGGACTTTTACTCCAGGGATCTCGCCTACATCCACGACAGGGGCTACCTGGGTTTTGCCGACAGGGCTGCCCCGGGTATACTCCGTGCCCTCGCGAAGCGCTGCTCACCCGGGGACCTGATCGTCGAGATCGGATGCGGGAGCGGAGGGCTCACGCGTCATCTCTCTGCCGCCGGGTACCGGATACTTGCCGTCGACTACTCCGCAGCAATGCTCGCGCTCGCAAGGAAGAAAATCCCCGGGGCGAAATTCCACAGGGGATCGTTCTATGATTTCACGCCTCCCCGGTGTTCCGCTATCGTTGCAGCGGGTGAATGCTTCAACTACATGCAGGCGGGAAGTGCGCAGCATTCGGGCGAGGTGAGCGCATTTTTCCAGCGCGCAGGCCGTGCTCTCCGGACGGGCGGAGTTCTCTTGTTCGATTTTCTCGAGCCCGTTGCCTCGCGGCCGCACCGCCGGGGGATCCACACTTCGGGAGATGACTGGATCGTGATCGTCGAAGGGGATATACGCCGGAGGGTCCTCCGGCGGGAGATCACCACGATCCGACAGATCGGACCTCGGTTTCGCGTCTCGAAAGAGGGACACAGGCAGTACCTCTTTACGCGCAAGGAGATCTCGCGGGCGCTGAGTGATGGGGGGTTTATGCATGCATTCAGGAAGGGATACGGGCGGATGCACCTGAACTCCGGACACGTCGCCGTCGAAGCGACACGAAGAGAGGAACTGAAGTGAAGACACGCGTCCTCATACTCCCGGGACTGTACAATTCCGGGCCCGAACACTGGCAGTCGATCTGGGAAAAGGAGAACCCCGGTTTCACGCGCGTCGTTCAGCGCGACTGGGATACGCCTGTCAGGGCGGAGTGGGTCGCACGACTCCAGGAGGAGATTTCTTCGTCCCCGGTGCCGGCAATACTTGTGGCGCATTCCTCGGCGTGTGCCCTTGTCGCTCACTGGGCTTCGCTACACACGGGACCGGTCCGCGGGGCGCTCCTCGTCGGCCCGAGCGATGTCGAAGCAGATACGTACCCCAAAGGGACAACCGGTTTCGCCCCAATGCCGCTCGATCCCCTGCCGTTTCGGACCATCGTGGTCGCGAGCACAAACGACGAATACGTGACGCCCGAACGCGCGCGGTTCTTCGCCGGGCGGTGGCACGCGCGGATCGAATTTGTCGGCGAGGCGGGGCACATCAACTCGGAATCAGGACTCGGCCGGTGGCCGGAAGGGTTCGCCCTGCTCCAGGAGCTCCTTGCCGATGCTGCCGGGGAACGAAAGGGAGACGACATCTCGTTCTCCCCGATAGGTCACGTTGCAACTGCCGCTCGGGAAGCGGTGGACAGCGGATGGGGAGAGGTCACCTCCCGGCTGGTCCTGCGCCCGGACTACGCGAAGGGGATCCGCGGGCTCGAACAGTTTTCGCACGCACTCGTCGTCACATACCTCCATCTTTCATCGTTCGACGCCGATCGGCACATCGTCCGGCGCCCGCGGGGCCTCGCGACAATGCCGGAAACCGGCATATTCTCGCAGCGCGCGAAGGACAGGCCGAACCCGATCGGCATCACGGCGGTCAGAATCCTCGGGATTGGAGAGGGTTTCGTTGACGTGCGGGGGCTGGACGCCGTGGACGGGACACCCGTTCTCGACATCAAGCCGTACGTCCCACAGTTCGACCGGGTCGAGGCCGCAACGGTGCCGCCCTGGATGGACAAACTGATGGAAGGATACTTTTGACGGCGGCGCTGATCCGCGATCCCTATGCGGCACTGCGGTATCCCGCGTTCCGCAACTTCATCACCGCATCGTTCCTTTTCACGATGGCGTTCCTGATTCAGGAGGTGTCGCTCGGGTACGAGCTGTACACGGTCACACGCGACCCGCTCGCGCTGGGTCTGACGGGCCTGGCGACATTCGTGCCGTTCATCGGCCTCTCGCTCTTCGGCGGGCACCTGGCAGACAGGATCAGCAGACGGCTGATCATACTCGTTTCGGTGGGCGTCATCACGCTCGGAGCGATTGTTCTCTCCTTCTTCGCGCGGTCCGCCGAGTCGGGAGCAATCTCCCCCACCCTCCTGGTCCCCGTCATCTATACGACCGTGTTCATGATAGGCGTGTGCCGGGCGTTCCAGGCGCCCGCCGCCTCGTCGCTCCGCGCGTTTCTCGTGCCGATCACGGTCTACGAAAACGCGGCGACGTGGAGCAGTTCGGCCTTTCAGGCCGGAGCCATACTCGGCCCCGCGGTCGCGGGATTCCTCTTTTCCTGGCTCGGGTTCTCCGGTACGCTTGTCGTCGTCATATTTCTCTTCGCGGGGGCCATCCTTCTCTTCTCGCGCACCGGGGATACCCGTGGAACGGATGTCCCGTCCGGAGGATCGCTCCTTGCCAGCGTGAAAGAAGGGGTCGGGTTCGTGTGGGGAACAAAAGTCATTCTGTATGCCCTTTCCCTTGACCTCTTCTCAGTGCTTTTCGGAGGGGTGTTCGCGCTCCTTCCGATCTACGCCCAGGACATACTCCACGTGGGCGCACAGGGTCTCGGGATACTTCGCGCTGCCCCCTCGGCCGGCGCCGTCATCATGCTCATCGTCCTCCAGAGGGTGTCGCCGATGCGCCATGCCTGGAGGACGCTGCTGACCGCGGTCGGTGGGTTCGGCGCCTCCATCATCGTCTTCGCGCTTTCTCCGTGGATGGCGCTCTCGGTTATCGCGCTATTTCTGAGCGGGGCCTGCGACAGCATCAGCGTGGTGATCCGCCAGACGCTCCTGCAGCTGAGAACGCCAAACGAAATGCGGGGACGGGTCATGGCGGTCAACGGGATATTCGTATCATCGTCCAACGAGCTGGGCGCGTTCGAATCCGGAACCACGGCAAAGCTGATGGGTGTCGTCCCTTCCGCGGTGTTCGGCGGCGTGATGACGCTTCTCATCGTCGGCTGGGTGACGCTCAGGGCGAGGGAGCTCTTTCAAGTGAGATTTGACCAGAGGGGGACAGATGGCTGACACACTGTGCCACGCCACGGAGGGAGGGCTCATGCTCCTGGCGCCGTTCATCGCCCGGATACGGAAGAAAGTCTGGATCTGGGTTCTTTTTCTGACGGGGGCGTTCTTCGGCGCGCTCCCTGACCTTTTCGGTGCGTACGGCAACATCGTCGACCACGACCGGTGGAAACTCTACGTCGAGGCGCACTCGGGCCCGATCGGGGCGGTCCTCAGATATGTGCCGATGTACTGGCTCCACCTTTACGTCGATTCTTACACGCACGCGAAGGGGAGGCGATGGTGGATCTGGAACGAGCTCCTCTGGCTCGAGGTGGCGCTCTGGGTGGTGAACATCGTCGTCATCGCCTGGTTCGTGAGAATCTGGAGGAGAAATCTCCCTCCGCCGGGCCTTGATCGTTCGGGATCAGAAATTCCACCGAATGCCGACATCCACCGTCGGACCGTATGACGCCTGAGACTGGGGAACAGCTGTGGGCGCATCGATCACACTGATATCCTCGGCACCGTTGAGGTTGTTGACATCACCGTACAACTGGATTCCCGCCCACGGTAGAATTTGTTTGACAGAAAGATCCCAGCGCGTATACGCGGAGGTATGTGTGCGCAGCTGGGGCCAGAACTGCGGCCCCGTAAACGTGTCGGACTGGTAGACGAGCGAAACGCGGGAAGAGAACCCTTCGTAGTCATATCCGAGCGAAAGGTTCACAATATTGTCAGGCTGGTACAGGAGGCGATCCGTGAACGACGTATCCACGTATACCACGTAACCGCGGAACCCGCCGACGTACTGAAGTTGCGTATACGGGTACCGTGCCCTGGAAAGTATGCGGGTATAATTGACGCCGAAGACAACTCCATCAAGAGGACGGGGGAGATACCAGAAATGTGTCTGCCAGTCGAACTCGAACCCCCAGTCGTCAATCCTGTACGGATCGTTTACGTTCGTGATGATCTTGTACGTTCCTCTCGGCCCGGGCGCACTCAGGTACGGGGGATAATAGGGAGTGGCACCCGAATCCGTCACGTAGAATGTCCAGGGGTAGATCAGGTCGCTGATCCGCTTGAGAAATCCTCCCAGGGTAATCAGACCGGTCGAGTTATCGTAAAAGGAAAGATAAACATCGTAATTTGTCGAACGTGTCGGATTCAACCTATAATTGTTGTAGCTGATTGAAGCCTCCGATACCGGAACATCGATCCGTGGGACGATCGCTGCATAATCCGGGTACGACACCGTGTTCGAGTACGACAGGCGGACGTCGAACCAGGAGAGCGGCCGGTAGCGAACCAGCAGGTCAGGAAGCCATTCATGATGGTCGACACTGAGGGTGGTATCATAGTGATAGTACGCACCGCCAATCGTTGACACCACGTTCTGCTGCCCCCGGGGCGCGGTGTACGTCGTTTTGAGATCCTGGTACCGCACGCCGGGGACCAGCGTTAATTCCGACCCGATCTTTACGGTCCCCATGATATAGAAAGCACTCTGGTCCTCATTGCCGTCATAGTTCCACGTAGTCGAGCCGTACACGTCCTGATAGTAGCCCTTGTCGCCCCGCCTGGCAAAGTCATCGGCATTGCTTTTCAAGAAGCGAACCATCTCCGACAGCATTGCGAAGCTCTGAGGCAGGTTCATTTCATACTCCCCGCCGAGAAACTTCCCGTAGTTAAACCCAGGATCAATGAACGGAGAAATGGGGATGGTCGTCGAGTTTGCGAATGGCAGAGTCGACGGAAAATGCGTGGCAACCATGTAGTTCACCTGCGTGGCGCCCGGCCAGGCAAAAAATCCCCCGTACTGATCCTCCACAAACGACCTCGACTGGCGCCTGTATTTCCCGCCAAACTTGATTACCGAAGAAATCCGGTCCGAACCCAGGAGATCAGTCTCCAGATCCACCGACGCGGTCAGGGCCCGTTCCCTGGAAAAACTGGACGAGTTCGAGAGGCCCCACAAAGATGTACCATCGGGATCTGTCGTTGCCGCCCGGGGAATCCCCGCCGGGTCGAGGTTTGGCCGGTTGATGAACCCGCTGAGACCGGCCGACGACTTAAGGAAATAGACGAGCCAGTCGTTCGGTTTCTTGGTCTCAGAATACGCGTGAGAGAGGCTCACGTTTATTCGAAACAACGGCAGCTGCTGCTCAACGCGCAGGACGTTGCTCAGAAGGTTCCGCGTAGTGAGCGAGTGGATCAGGGCGTAATCGTGCCCGTCGTTCGGGATGTCAAAGTACTCCTGCCTGTCCTGAGATTCGGTCGAACCTGAACTGAAGAAGTTGGAAAGGCTTATCTTCCCTTCGGAGTGGCTGTAATCCAAGACCAGCGAGCCGTTTTCCCTCTGTCTGTCCCTGGCGACGTCGTCGAGGGTCAACGACGAAGTTACATAGTCGGTGGTGCTGTTCCCAAGATGATCGTATGATGCCCCGAACTCGTTCGATGCCAGGTTCCGGCGCTCAATGTCCGCCTGCGCGAAGACACCGAATCGCTCGTCAAAAAACCGGCCATCAATGCTCCCGACGTACCTGTAGTTGTTACGCTTGTTCACGGCGTCCGACAGGCCGTCGTATCCCCCCTGGAGAAGAAGACTGTATCCGTATCCGCCCGCGCCCCCCCTTGCCTCCCGCAGCCTGAAATTCACCGTCCCTCCGAGCACGTCGGCGTCCTGGTCAGGCGTGACCCCTTTGACGACCTGGATTTCTTCGAGCGCGAACGGAGAGATCATGCTCAGATCCACACTCCGGTCGTCCGGATTTGACGATGCCATCCGGACCCCGTCAATCGTTATCGCGTTGTATTTTGGCTGGAGTCCGCGGATGACAACCTGGGTCCCTTCGCCGCCGCTTCTCAATACGGAGACACCCGGGAGACGCCCGACTGATTCAGCCGCATTGGCATCCGGGAGCTCCTGAATCCTGTCGGCTGAGACGACATTCGCAATCTGGTCCATGGAAAGCTGCCGGTTGATGGCGGCCTTCTGGCCCGATGCCTGAGCGGTGACCTGAACGGTGTCGCCTGCAACGCCCACGGCGAGGAGGAAAAAATCCCGTGTGATCGTCATCCTTTCCGTCACCTGCAACGTGAATGCGACAGACCGGTATCCGACGTACGTGGCCCGGATTGTATATGAGCCCGGCGGCACGTTCCGAATTGCATATTCTCCGTTTAAATCCGCCGCAGACCCCAAGCCCGTCCCTTCGAGAACCACACTCGCGCCCGGGAGCGGATCCCCCGAACGTGAATCCCTCACACTTCCCACTATGCGAGTGTTTGCCTCACACGTTGTCGTCACCGTGAGGTTCGAAGACACAAGAATGAGGGAGAAGAAGACCAGGTGAGAAACTGTCAGACCGTGGGTGGGTGTCATGACAATTCCCGTAGGGGGAACCAGCCCGAAGACCAGGGTTGAGGATGCGGGGACTGTTGGGGGCCAGAGCAATACCGTAACGGCCGTAGTGTATGATGCGGGAAGGTCAGAGTCAAGTGCGCTCAATGCAGAACCGGCACGCATCCGGTCACCTGACGAGTAGCGCCCTTTTCACGCTTACGAAGCTACCCGCGGTCAGCCGGTACATATAGACTCCGCTTGCGAGTGTGCCTGCGTTGAACTGAATTTCATGCGTTCCCGCATTCTGACTTCCCTCAACCAGAGTTGTGACCTTCTTTCCCAGCAGATCATAAACGGCCAAACTCACAGGTATTGCGTGCGGCAGGCTGTACCGAATGATCGTTGAGGGGTTGAACGGGTTAGGATAGTTTTGCGCAAGGGAATATGTGGGAGGCGGAGTTCCGTCGTGACGTCCACCCGCAACCTCCGTTACAGAAAATAACACGGGATCCTGCGCAAGATTCGAATACATGTGGCACAGCCCCGGAGTCAACGGGATATCAGACCGGAGGCCGTCAGTGTTAATCCGAAACGAGACGGGCTGCTTGGCCCATAGCTGCGCGAGGGGGCCGACGGGGAGTGCAAGACGTGTAAGATTCCGCTCATAATCCCCGAACGTCGCAGCCGATTGACTGAACAGTGTGGCAATGACCGTATCGCCCTGCCCGCAGACAATCTGAATTCCAACGTGACCCTGCGATGCGGTGAACAATGAGGAGGGAGATTTCCCGTACACACCGAAAACCACAATCAATGTATCGGCCCCGGGGCCCAGGATGAATGCGCCGGATCTGCCAGAATTGAGGAGCGCGGCCTCGTCCAGTCTTGCAGTGTCGGCCGGAGGATCCACAAGGTTGAGTGAGTCTATACTTCCGTCTCGATGGCGGAGTCCGATACCGCCGACTTCAATACTCACTTCAGAGCCGCCCGTTGTATCCAGCAGATTGAGCACACGCGATTGATATCTCCATCGCAACTTTCCGGCCAGGACATCTTCCATGCATTTCAACGACAGATCGTCCTGCCACGATCCTTTAAGGATCGTAGAGGAATTGCCGGGGGACGAAGCATACATGCCCCGAAGAACAATCGCCCGCGAATTCGATTCAAACAGGTCAATCGCATCCCAGAGGACACGGGTGGGACGGGTACCGCCCGGGCAGGCAGCGATGAACGCCGGCCGGGAGAAGGAAACGTACCCGGAAGGGATCGTCCGGGAGAAATTCACCGAGTGACCTGACATTTCCATCGCGAACGGACAACATTCAACATAGACCGTCGGCGAACCACCGGAAGAATCTGAGCAATATGCGATTTCCTCTTCAACCCCGCCGTTCATTGGTTTGGCCAGGAGAACTGAAGGGTCAATCAAAGGGTTACAGCCCGAAAGAACCGCCCGCTGGGGACTCCAGGTGATCCCTGCGTCAGAGGAATACGTGGATACAAGCGACGATCTTTCGGCCCGATAGACGAGAATGGCTGACCCGTCATTCGCACCGGCAAGGAAGGGTTCCGCCCCCGGGGGAGCGCAATGACTCGACCACCCCAGATTGAGTGTGTCACACCAGCTCTTTCCCGCATCAGTGCTTCTGACCAGGATGATAGAGCGGCCCGTGTCCGCAACGTCACTGGCATCTGTTTGCCACGTCATCAGCAGAGCCGTGCCCGCACGCGCCATACACGGCGCGCTGTTTCCTCCCAAACCTGAGGAAACGGGAGATGCCGGACTCCAGCTCCGGCCCCCATCCGTTGACCGTCGGTAGAAAATCTCTCCCCCGAGCTCGGCTGCCTGGTGGATGGATCCGGAGTCCCGGCGGATGACCGTCCTCCTGCTTTCGTAAAATCCCACGCTGTCCGGGACAGGCAAGAGTGCAAGCGCGGGATTGGGCGGGTTCGACGAATAGAACCTGACGCGGAATGTGCCGGCCGCACGATCTCCCGACAGGACTTCCATCCCGCAGTTCGCTCCCCCTTTCGTGTTCGGCACGTAGAGCGTATAGTGGAAGAGACCGGGTGTGAAAAAGTCGGATTCGCGTATGTAAGGATTTCTCGGGTCAGACCAGGGCGTCAGGAGTGTGTTATTGCTCACACCGGGAAACGGGACGCCGTCGTCCGTGTCGGAAACTTCATTCTCCGGATATGTTCTTCCGTATCTGCCGCTCGCATACACGAGTCCCTCACTCGAATAGCCTGGATCGGCCAGATCGCCGTCCGTGGTCACGCGCCAGACAAATATCCCCTGGGTTATTGCATGGTGGGGACCTGCGGGAGGGAAGAACATCACATTGTTGTAATCAGGGACCACCGTCGCGCCGATCGTCATCGTCTGATCGAATCTCCTGTTTTCGACGTAGAACTGATCCCCCACGCTGTTCTCCATCACGTAGACGGTGGGCTTGCCGAGCGAGTAAGGGAGATCAACCTCCTGCCGGTCCATACTTCCCGCGGAGATGACGCCGGCCCACCCCAACCGTGCCCGCACTATGGCATTTAACGGAGCAGGCGCATTTCCGTCCACCGAACCGTTTGAGGTGCCCCCGTACATCAGATCGGCCCTGCCCCCGGTGGAATGGCCGATCCCCAGCGTGTGCGCGAACTCGTGACAGTGAATTCCTATTCTCGAGAACCTTGCACCCGGGAGTTCCTGGTTGTAGGGCTTCCCCTGAACCTCGCTCATGACGTAGTTCAGCCCCCAGGCCCTGGGGTTGAGTCCGCCGTTGAGGAAATAAGTGTTCCCTGCATAGATGACGGCAAGCATTGTATTTTCTGATCGTGCCACATCGAGTCCCAGGGCGATTGCCAGATCGAACGAATCATAGAAGAAGTCGACAGTGGTCTCCTGATAATACTGTTTCGTCTGGCCGAGCGTAATCCAGACAGGTTTGCCCGAGAGGCTATCCCTCCGGTTGACGACGAAGGCATGAATCCTCATCCTTCCCCCCGACATGTTGATGAAGTAGTCGTTCATGCTTCCAAACACCTCATCCCCGTCGGGGGAATGCATCGCGGGAGAGACGTACACCCCCTCCGAGCCCAGAAGATCTTCAAAATCTGCGCATGTGTACCGGGGGGACGTCGCGTCGGCGTCCATCCGGCACCTGACGTCTGTAAATTGGACGAGAAGGATCTTGAGGTTGAACACCGAATCGACGATCTGCTTCGGTGAGACACCACCCTGCAATGCGCACATCCTGTCAGCGTGCACGTTTCTGCCCTGCGGAATGGCCAGCGGGGCCCACAAAAGGATCGCAATGAGCGCTGCATGTCTCATGGCCACACCTCCTCCTGTTGAAATCCACCGACGTTCTCCCTGAGCGGTCAAGCCGCGCAGGCCTGAAATAGGTGGAGGCAACGTAGAGAGGCGTGCCGTTCTATGACATCGGTACTACGAGGTAAATCAGGTCAAGAATTATGCGTAACAGAGGTAGAACTACGCAGTTGTAGGTATAAGCGAAGAAAAGGACTTCGGGGAGAGGGAATGCGGGAGGTTTACTTCTTGAGGTATTTCAGAACAGCTTCCGTGCGTGAGCGGACGTGCAGCTTCTTATAGATGTTTCTGAGATGGGTTCGTACGGTCTTGATGCTCAGGAAGAATTTTGCGGCGATCTCACTGTCATGATATCCCTTTGCAAGATAGGTGAGAATCTCCATTTCGCGCTCGGTCAGATTCTCAGTCTCCGTCGACGATCTTCCCAGCTCCTGGAATTCCCGGACAACTTTCCGGGCGATCTGATCGGACATAGGCGAACCACCATCGTGCAAATCTCTGATCGCCTCGAGCAGTTCTGCGGGGGGTGTCCGTTTCACAATATAGCCCGTCGCTCCGGCCAGAAGCGACTTGAATACAAGCTCGTTCTCCTCATACACGGTAAGCATCATAATCTCAAAAGCCGGATGCCGTTCTTTCAGTCGGGCGACGCACTCGATGCCTGACATCCCTGGCAATTTGATATCCATCAGAACGACGTCGAGGTTAAGGTGCATCAGATGAGCGAGAGCGGATTCCGCATCACCGTATGCTGCAACACACTGAAATCCGTCGGATCCATTAATCAACGTGTACAGCCCGCTACGGATTCGTTCGTTATCCTCGACTATTGCTACTTTGATCATTGTGGACCACCTGTCATGGAGAATCTGCCCTCACAGACTTCCTCACGCACGCCGGGGTGCATCAACCGGACGAACCCAGGGGAAGAGAGATTTTGACAATGCTCCCCAGAAGATGATTCGATTCGAGCAGGAATCTCCCTCTCAAGTCCTCGATCCTCCTCCTCATTGTCCCCAGCCCATTCCCCGTTCCTTCCCTCTCTTCAAGCGAAAATCCTTCCCCGTTGTCGGCGATATTGATCTCCATGGCCTCGCTGTTCATCGTCATGGAGATTCTTACCTCTGAAGCCTTCGAATGCTTGACGACGTTATGTACGGCCTCTTTGACGACAAGGAAAAGGTTCCTTCGGGCCTCCGCAGATACGTGCAGGGGCGGAATAGCCTCCGGGATGTCAAATATGCACCTGATCGGCGTCATCCCGAGATACCGTACGACATAATGCCGCACATGGGCAATCAAATTGTCGAGCGTATCGTTCTTCGGGTTAAGAGCCCAGATGATCTGGCTGAACGTGTCGATCACCTCCGCCACCTTGTCGGAAATCTGTTGGGCGTGTATCATCGTTTCATGCCGCTCCTCAATGTCCTTTTTCGTCAATTCGCTGAGGAGGGCGATCTCCGTCAGGCTTGCCCCTACCTCGTCATGCATGTCCTGGGATATCCGGAGCCTTTCCTGCTCCAGCGCCCCCTCATATTTCAACTTATCCACTGTCCTGTTGTGCCTCCGCACAAGGATGAACCGGGTGGCTCCGCCGACAGAGAGAACGGCCGCGGTAAGAACAAGCACTGTGAACCACAGCGTCGCCCAGAAGGGGGGAATGATCGTGACAAGTATCGAAGTTCCCGCATCATTCCAGACGCCGTCGTTGTTCGATCCTTTCACGCGGAATGTGTACGACCCCCCCTCAAGATTTGTGTAGGACGCCGTCCTTCGTGATCCACAGTAGACCCAGTCCCTGTCAAAGCCTTCAAGTTTGTACGCGTACTGATTCTTTTCCGGATGGGTGTAGTTCAGCGCCGCAAATGCGAAGGAGAACACATTATCTCTGTACGAGAGTTCCAGTGATTTCTTCTCGGATATTGCTGTGTCGGGCCGGGCGGGTTTGTCGAATACCCGGAACTCTGTGATGACAACCGGGGGGACATACGTATTGTCGCGTATGCTATCGGGGTGGAATCGAACGAACCCCTTGAATCCGCCAAAGTACATATAGCCCGTTCCGCCCTTGTGAGCATTTTCACAGACATCAAATTTCACACCGTCACTTGCGTCAAAATTCCGGACTGCACCTGTCCGCGGGTCGTAGCGTGAGATTCCTTTTGCGGTCCCTAACCATAGACGGCCATGCCCGTCTTCCAGAATACCACCGATCCAATCACTTGCCAGTCCATCCCTGACACTGACTTGAGAAAATGTACCCGAGCTCCTATCGAATCTGTTAAGCCCCGCACGCGTCCCGATCCAGAGCACTCCGTTGTGGTCCTCCAGAATTGAAGCCACATCATTCTGACTCAGGCTTCCCCTCCCTGTCGCCGGGTCCGCACTGTGGACATATTGTACGAATTTCCCGGTGGCGGGATTATATGAGGTCACCCCTCCGCTTTCGAGCCCGAGCCACAGGAGGCCGCCGCTGTCTTGAATCAGAGAAGTCGGCCTTCCATAATTGGGGGTTTTCGGGTACCCAGGGAAGTGGTGGAGAAACGTGTTTGATCTGCGATTGAATTCTTCGAGAACGCCGTTGGCGGGGACAACCCACAACCTTCCCTCCCTGTCTTGAAGGACAAGGTGTATAAAGTCCGACGTCAGGCTACTGGGGTTTCGGGGATCGTGGACGTAGTGTTTAAACGTGTTGTTCTTCCGGTCAAATTTGTCAAGTCCAGCCGCAGTACCAACCCACAGCGCTCCCTGCCGGTCTTCAAGAACACGGCACACTCCCCCATCGATCAGGCTGGACCCATTTCCCGGTTCCGGGAGATAGTGCCTGAATCGCCCCGTTGAAGGGTCAAGCTTGTTCAATCCGTCTGCCGTCCCGATCCAGGCAAATCCCGAATGGTCCTCCCAGATTCCGTTCACGGTCTGGAATGAAAGGCTCGTCGTATCGCCAGGCTGAACCGTGAAGAATTCAAATTGTTTTTCTGATTTATCGACTTTCCTCAGGCCCCCAGACATTGTCCCAAACCATTTTGTTCCGGTATTGTCCTCCAGCATCGAGAGGGCCCAGAAAATGTCGCCATAAGAATGAACATCCCAGATGTGTTTCACGGGATCATGCGCTATCTGAAAATTCCACGTCCTTACAGCCCAGACAACCCCTGTTCTGTCTTCGAGGAACTGCGATGTCAAAAATCGCGGCGCAATGGGATCGTCACAACTTTGATAGTTTTCGATACTCATTGTCACACGGTCAAACCGGGCAATTCCCAACCTCAAGAGGACCCAGAGTGAATCCTCATGGTCACAATAGAGGTCGACGACCCAATTGTCCCAGCTCCGGCCCGGCCGTGCAAACCGGTTCCGGTAGTGCGAAAACGACCTTGCCGAGTAGTCGTACGCGTACAGACCGTCATCGGTACCGATCCAGAGGACCGGACGAGCAGTGTCTCGATCCTGAATGATCTTCTGAACCTGATGAGCCGGACCGTCAGGATAGTGAGTGAATTGACCGCGTTGTGTATCAAGCGAATTGAGGCCATTGATCGCGCCGATCCAGAGAGTCCCCTTGCGGTCGACAAAAAGAGAAATCACGGAATCGCTCGACAGGCTGTTGAGATCGCCCGGATTGTGACGGTACCGAGTGAACGCCTGCGTATTCCTGTCATAGCGGTAGAGACCGGATCCGTTCGTGGCAAACCACATAGCTTCCAGTCCCGGACCGGCGGATGTATCCTCGTACATAGACACCAAATGCGCACCGCGCAAACATCGTGTGAACGTCCCCTTGATCCTGTCGAAGCGGTTGAGCTCTGTGGACGCATCAATCCAGAGATCTCCGTGCCTGTCCTCAAACATTGATCTTATCTCGTTCGCGGATATCGAGGTGGATTCCGCCGGGTCCGTCCTGTACACGACAAAATCACCGCCATCGTACCTGTTTAACCCGTTGGCGGTGCCGAACCAGAGAAACCCTCTCCGGTCCTGCAGAATGGCATTAACACAGCTGAAGCTGAGGCCCTTGTCAATTGAAAGGGGACTGAGATATGATCTTTGGGCCTGGCCATGAAGTGGTGCGGCAACTGCGGGGAAGATCACCAGCGCAATCAGACATCGGGAGAGGGTCATGGCGGTTGCCAGATGGAGGGGCAGAACGGATACAGCACGAACACAGGCAATGGTATATACAATCGGGACAATCCGCAACTGACCGTTCGAGTGTGGGAAGGTTATTGGGCGGATGCACCACTTGCCGGGATGCATCCGACCGCACGGTCGCGAAAAATACGCTATTTGCGAGAAAACTGAAGGGCGGAGAAAGGAGAGGCGTTCAAGCGTGGCGGGACGATCGAGACGGAAACGCGAGGCGGGCAGAATGAATCAGAAGAAGATGGAAATGGGCTCGGGCCCTTCAGGTCACGCCGGTACCGGGGGGGGGAAAGTTACACGGCAACAACGCGCCTGTCAGGCCCAAGATTCGAGAAGAGAATTCAGCTAACGCACGACCTCAGCGTCGACGGCCCATCGAACCGTTTCCACCGCCGCCACCTCCGCCGTACGTGCGATAGCGGTAGCCGCCATAGTACGGCGCGCGCTCCGGGGGGTCAATATCGTCGTCATCGCGTGGTTCATCAGGATTTGAAGGAAGAAGGCGCCCCCACCGGGAGTTGAGCGTACAGGCGGAGGCGGGGTCAGAACGCAAGGAGCGGATCTGGATTTCGTCAGGAAACCCAACAGCATTGAATCTCATTCTCGACGGATTCTTCCGAATATGTTCGGCCATGGTCATCGCTCTCACAGTGTTCAGGGTCTGGCTCTGACGGACGAATCCCGGCCACGATGTTCCGACTGCCCGGGGACCTGCGCAGATTTGTCCATCGTCTCCGGTAGCGTGAGTCCCCCCCCTCTTGCGACATCCCCCGCATCTGACAATTCCCAATTGAGGCTTTGGGCACAGAAGGCGATTTTTCGGTATCTGACATTTTGGTGACACCTGGCATTACCCGGTGGAGTATGTTTGAAGAGTCCACTGAGGAGGTGCACTTATGAAATCTCTGACAATCCTCTGGTCCTGCACTCTCATTCTGCTCATGGGATGTTCGACAACGTTCTACCTTCCGCGGGACCCGGGCGCTGGCGAATTCGTTGAGGCAATGGACAAAATGGAGGGGCGCAGTTCAATTGTTTACTCGATCGAAGGAAACGAATTTGACCTGGAGCGGCTGACGTTCAGAACGGACAGTCTGGTTGGTTATGATCCCTCGAACGACGTGGAAATTGTGCTCCCGCTTTCCAGAGTGGATGAAATCGTCCTGACGAGCGTACTACGGGGTATCGGTCGGGGCGCTTTTCGCGGAATCGTGATCGGCAACCAGGATGCCAGATATATAGGGGATGCCGGCGTCATGGGCGTAGCCATGGGTGTGGTCCCCGGCGCGATTGCGGGGGCATTCGCCCTCTCGACCGAACACTACAGAGTAGTGACAAAAGGTGACGCCAGAATAGTGAAGAAGGAGAAATCAGACCCGCCAGCAACGTCTCAAATGATTACACTTAATTCCTGGCCGATTCAGGAAGAAACTGCAGAGGCAATATCCATATTCTGGGACAGGAAACTTATCCGGCTGCCCAAATCCAGGATCGCAATCGAGCGACTCCCGGGAGGATTGATCAATCTCAAGGTCCCGATGAAGCTGCTGGAACCACCTCAGGAGAAGTGATAACTCCTCTTGCTGTACGGATTTGATTCGGGGATGAAAATGGGCTCGGGCCCTTCAGGTCGCGCCGGTACCGAAGGGGGGGACATGTTACACGGCAACAACGCGCCTGTCAGGCCCAAGATTCGAGAAGAAAATTCAGCGAATGGACGACTTCAGCGTCGACGACCCATTGCGCGATATCCACCGCCACCGCCGCCACCGTACGAGCGATAGCGGTAGCCGCCGTAGTACGGTGCATATCCCCTGTAGTAGTAAGGCGCGTAATACCCGCCCAAGTACCCGTAGTACCCGGAGAAATACCAGGGGGACCACCACGGGGTGACTCCCCACCAGTAGTACGGCGGATAGCCCGCGTAGTATCTGCCGGGTTCCCCACCACCGCCATCCGGAGCATCCGTCCTCATCATCGCACTGATCACCGTATCGCTCACTCCGGAATCCGCGAGCTCGATGACGTCGTTCGTCCTGAGATGGAACGTGGATCCCGAGTTGTTGATCAAACTGATGATGACGCCATCACCGATCTTCGTCTTCGAAAGCGCGATGACGTCCTGTTTCGACATCAACGCGAGCGAATCTCTGACCGGCGGACGTTCACGGTAATGATACCTCGAGTACTCCGGCGCGCACCCCCCGGCGGCGACGGCGAACACAAGGACAGCGAGCCACGCTGTTGTTCGGTTCATAACCCCTCCCTCGACAGGAAATTGATGAATGTGATGAAGCACTGGTTTTTGGGTGGGGGGTGATGGTGGTGAAAGCTTAACCCCTACTCCTCGATATATGTAACAGTTAACATGAAAAACAAGTGCCCGGCCCATTCCGGGCGGTTTACTGTTAGACGGGGGGGGAGAGGCGGGGGTTTAACGCAGACGCTTCGCTTCGCACTGACAACTCGCGACCGTTACTTCACTGCTAATGACTTGCTCGGGGGGGAGACGCCGGCGGCGTTAAACGCTTCAATGGCAAAGTAATAGCGCTGGCCGGCGCCGAGAGCGCGCACTTCGAGCGAATCAGGCCGGTCGGCGAACACCTGGTACGTCTGGTAGAGCTTTGACCCTGCGATGCCCCAGAGGATGTTGTATCCCACCGCCCCGGGAACTCCCTTCCAGCTCACGGTGGCATCACGGGGATCCTCGTGCCGGCGGACGCGGAGATCACGGGGCGCACCCGGAAGCGGGCCGCCGTCGCTCCCGAAGATCCTGATATCGCTTATGGCCAGGTGTGCCGCAGCCACGTGCAGATGTTCATACCTGACGTATCTCGTTCTCACGGGAGCGGGGAGTTCAATGTACGCGTTCGGCCTGTCCCTCCGCTCGCCGCTCAGGTCCGCAATGACCTTCCACTGTTTTCCGTCGCCGGAGCCGGAGAGCCGGAACTGCGTGAACACCGTCGAATCGCGCGCATAGATGCCGGACCTATAGTCGGTGAAATTCACCTGGACGGCGCGGACGGTGCACGATTTTCCCAGGTCGACGGCGATCCACTCGCCGGGGGCGTTGGATCCCGCGACCCAGTATGTCCTGGGGTTCTCGTCTGTGACGTTCGACGGAGGGCACGAGTCGATTGCCGAGGAGGAGAAGCAGGGCTTCCTGTACGAGAGGAGCATCCAGCCCGTGAAAAGCTCGTTCCGGTCCTTCCACTTCCGCGTGGGTATGAAATGCGGGAAGTCGCCGAACCTCGTGTTCGCGTACATCTGGCCGTCCCCGTCGAACCCGGCGGGGAACATCGCGATACGCCGCTCAAAATTGAAATTGACGGCGACCCACGGGGTGCCGGTATTCCAGAAGTTCCCGAAATTGTCTTCGAACGTATTCCCGTGTCCTGCGCCCGCCATGAAACCGCCGGGCTTGTAGGAGACGGGATTGTACGGAGCGTACGCGAACGGGCCGAGCGGGCTGTCGCCGACATACGTTCCGTTGGCGTAGACGTTGTATTCAGTCCCCGGCGCGGCATACTGGAGGTAATACTTCCCCCCGTGGCGCGTCATCCAGGCCCCCTCGATGTACGGCCGGATCGTGTCGCGGTGGTCGCGGCCGAACCTCTCCCATCCGTGAACGTCCGGGTGAAGGTACAGAAGGGGCTTCGCGCTCCCGATGTACGTCAGACCTTTCGAGCGATCAAGCTCGATCCCGTAGATGGGATAGACATTCGAGGAGCCGAAGTACATGTACCATCTGCCGGAGGCGTCGTCGTGAAAGATGTCCGGGTCCCAGGGGCCGAGCGCTCCCGGCATCGGGGGAAGGAAGGGGTTGAGATATCGGAGCGTTCCGTCCTGCGGCGAGGTGGTGAAGTAGACCGGCCGGGGTACGAACGTGGACTGGAACAGGTAGAGCGTATCGCGCACGGAGAGAGCGGCGGGGGCGCACATGTCGTCGTCGGGCCACCCGGAGGGGGTGACGAACTTCCAGTGAAGGAGGTCCGTCGAATGCCACCAGCCCGAAGAGTTCGTAACGAAAAGGTAGTACTCGCCCCGGTGATTGACGATGACGGGGTCAGCGCCCGAGCGGTACGAAATCCCCGATTTCTTTTCTTCGACGCAGTACTTGTAGTCGATATCGACCGGATTGCACCAGGTTTTCTGCCCCGGAGACTGGGCGGGCGCAATCGAGAAGCAGGCGGTGATACTGAGGGCCGCGCAGGCGGCCAGGACGCCGGGTTTCAATCGGTTAACCTCAGGTTACCCCCTGGATATCGCTTCCTTCACCCTTTCGGGAGTCATCGGAAGCTCGAATACCCGCGCACCCACGGCGTCGTAGATCGCACTCGCAATCACGGCACCCATCGTCACGATCGCCGGCTCTCCTCCCCCCTGCGGCGGGGAATTTTCATCGTCAAGTATATGCGTTTCAATCTTCGGAAGCCAGGAGAACCGCGGGATTTCGTACGACCCGAAGTTGAGGTCGGTGATCTCCCCTCCCTTGAAATGCAGCCCCTCGCGCAGTGCGTAGCCGAGTCCCATCGTGATGCATCCCTCCATCTGCAGGGCCGCACCTTCCGGGTTGACGACCAGCCCCATGTCCTGCACGGCGAGGACCCGCTTGACCCTCACCTCTCCCGTCGATTTGTCCACGGCGACCTCTGCGATCGTCGCCACGTAGGTCCCGGCATCGATGCCGAGCGCAACGCCCAGCCCCCTCCCGCTCGGTGATTTCGAAGGCTTCCAGCCGAACTTCTCGGCGGCAGCCCTGAGCACGGCCTTCATCTTCGGATCGGTGAGATGCCTCATCCGGAACTCAACCGGATCGGCACCCGCCTTCGCGGCCATGATGTCGATCTGCGATTCACGCGCGAACGTGTTCGTGTTGTTTCCGGGCGCGCGCCAGGCCCCCGTGGCAAAGGGATGCGTCCCCTCGGCCCCGACCCAGCTGGCGTTGTACGCCGTCGTGCGGTGGTTCGGTATCTCGTAAAACTGCTGGGAACCCCGTTCTCCCGCAAAATACACGTTGTAATCCCAGAAACTGATCTCTCCCTTTTCCGTGATCCCGGAGCGGAGCTTTATCACCGCCGCGGGCCGGAACGTGTCGTAGAAGAACTCCTCGTTCCTCGTCCAGGCGACCTGCACGGGAACTCCGGCGAGTTTCGCCAGGCGCGCCGCCTCGACGACCTGCCCGTGGGCGGTCTTCCCCCCGAACCCGCCGCCGACAAACGGCGTGATCACCCTGACATCCCCGGTCTGGAAACCGAGGACCTTCGCCACCTCTTCCCTCGCTCCGAAGGGGGCCTGCGTCGACGCCCAGACCGTCGCTTTCTTCCCTTCGATCTTCACGACGGCAGCGTGGGGCTCCATCGGGGCGTGCGCCACGTACGCATTGTAGTACGTATGCTCGATTACCGACGAAGACGCCTTTTCGCCCGTTGAGAGATCGCCCCCCGAGGCGACCACCTTTCCCGCCGGTGCAACTTTCAGGAGGTGCTCGTATATCGATTTGTCGTCGACCGTAGAAGCCGGGATATCAAATTTCGCCTTAATCTTCGCGAGCGCGGACTGCGCAACGTCCGGGTACTTGTGCAGCACGGCGACCAGGTCGCCATCCCGGATTACGCGCGCACCTTCCACGGCGGCAGCTCCGGAGGTATCGACGTCGATCAGCTTTGCGCCGTGCGCCGGGGGACGGAGGATCTTCGCGTAGAGCATTCCGGGAAGCTGCATATCTGCCGCATATTTCGCCTTGCCGGTCACCTTCTCGCGCGCGTCTCTTCGCGTGAGAGGCTTGCTCATGATCTTGAATTCCGACGGTTTCTTGACGACGACCGGGTCCGTGAGATGGTGTTCGATCTTCTTCCCCTTTGCCAGGGAGGCGTATGTGACGCGGGATTTCGCATTGGACTTCTCGAACACCGTGCCGTCGGCCGTCGCGAGGTCACCGGCAGGGACGTTGAGGCGCTCGGAGGCCATTGCGATGAGAACTCTCCTCGCCTCCGCCCCCGCGGTCCTGAGCGACGGACCGAACGCCCGCGTACTCAGGGATCCGAACGTTCCCCTGTCGAACGGGCAGAGGTCGGTATCCCCCATGACCATGTCGACGTCGTCGAGCCGGACGTCGAGCTCGTCGGCGATCATCTGTGCCAGCGATGTGACAATCCCCTGCCCCATCTCGATCTTCCCCGTGTAGCAGGAGACGCGGCCGTCCTCGCCGATCTTCAGGTACGCATTGAAATCCGAGGGCCCTCCCTGCAGCACCGCCCGCCCGGGGCCTTCCTGCGTGAGGAACGAAACGTCGCGGATCTTAAAGAACAGGAATATCCCCGCACCGCTCGTCTTGAGGAACCGGCGGCGGTCCATCGCGAATGCAGTTTCTTCGGCGTCGTTCGGCCAGTACTGGAATTCGTTCATGTCAGAGCCCTCCGTGCATTTCTTTTGCGGCGGAGCGGACGGCCTGAACGATCCTGTTGTGCGCGCCGCAGCGGCAGAGGTCGTCGTCCATTCCTTCGATGATCTCCGCCTCCGAGGGGGAGTGGTTCTTCCGGAGGAGTGCGTATGCGTTCATGATCATTCCCGGCGTGCAGTAGCCGCACTGGAGGGCATCGTGTTCCATGAACGCTTTCTGCACGGGGTGAAGAACGTCGCCGGAGGCGAGCCCCTCGATCGTTACGACCTCTTTGCCCCGGACCTCCTTCACGGCGGTCTGACAGGAGCGGACGGCTTCACCGTCGACGATCACCGTGCAGGCGCCGCAGAAGCTCTCGCCGCACCCGTATTTCGTTCCCGTCAGGCCGAGATCTGTCCTGAGGACCCAGAGAAGGAGACGGTCGCTGTCGACCGTGACCGTCGCGGGTTTTCCGTTGAGCGTGAACCGAAGGGTTTCCACCATGGTGAGCACTCCTTACGTCATGAATGTCCGTTCATCCGATCCTGAACGATGTCATGGAGATAGCGCCGAGCTCCGTCCTGTCGTTGAAGAACGAGATTTGTTCATTCTCCTCCCGCAGGCCGAGCGCATACAGAAGCGGGATAAAGTGCTCGGGGGTGGGGATCGCCATCTGGACCTCGGTCCCGAGCGAACGGTAGTCGGCGAGGCGCTGCGTCTCGTTTCCCTCGATCAGTTTCCTGAACACATCGTTCGCTTTCAGGGCCCAGTCGAACCCGCCGGCGGCCTCCCACTCGATCATCCTGAGATTATGCACCATGTTGCCGCTCCCCGTAATCAGCACCCCCTTCCGGCGGAGAGGCGCGAGCTGCTTTGCCAGGTCGACGTGCCACGCGGGGGGCTTCGTCCGGTCGATGCTCAGCTCGATCACGGGGACATCCCCCTCCGGGAACAGGTGCCTGAGCACGCTCCAGCATCCGTGGTCGAGTCCCCACTCGTAGTCGAGCCCGACTTCCGCGCCCGTGATCGTCCGCTTCGTCTCGTCAGCAAGCACCGGGCTCCCGGGCGCCGGATACTGCACCTGATAGAGCTCCGGGGGGAACCCCCCGAAATCGTGTATCGTCGGGGGCTTCTCCATCGCCGTGACGTACGTGCCCCGCGTCTCCCAGTGCGCGGAGACGCAGAGGACGGCCCGGGGCCTGGGAAGCGCCTTACCGGCCTCGCGCCACCCCCGTGAGAACTCGTTGTCGGTGATGGCATTCATCGGGTTGCCGTGACCGACGAATAGCAGCGGCATCGCCGGCGTCGGCGCGAGCGACGCCGTCATCCTGTTGAGATCAGAAAGATCCATGTCAGCCTTTCACTCCAATCCGTAGAACTTCCTGCATTCCGATTCCCGCCCCCTGATCACCCGTTTTCCCTTCATCGGTCCCCTCTGCTCGGTCACCACGGTGCACTGGTTCTCCCCTTTTCCGCTTTCATAGTACACGACGACCCAGTCGTCCGTCTTGCCGAGCTTGTGCGCTGTCGCGGTGTTGGAAAACATCACGGTGAACTTCCATCCCTTTTTCGCCGCCGCGAGTATCGGGAGCCAGGCCTTCTTCCCCGGATTGAGGAGCTTCGGGGCGATCAGCTTGAGTTTCCGGGAAGCCGCTTTTTCCCGGTACTCGGCGTCGATGTCCAGTATGAGAGGGACGGGAATGAGAGGAGCGGAAGGCCCGGCGGGGGAATGCTCCTTCTTCGCGGCCTTCACCTTCTCCAGGTCCTCCGGTTTCACTTCCTTCCGGAGCGACTCCAGGAGCTCGACCTCGCCCGATTTCACGTACTCTTCGATCAACCCGGCGAGCCGCTCCCCGACCCCGGGGATACCCTTGAGCGCGGTCCCCCCTCCTTCCTTCACGATCTTTCCGATGGGTGTCTTCGACGCGCGAACGGACGCGGCGGCGGTTCTGTAGCTCCGCACGCGGAAGGGGTTCTCGTCTTTCGCCGCAAGGTGGTCGGCGATCAGTTCAAAAAGTTCTGCAATCCGGGAGTTCGACGGAGGGGAATCGGGCATGGGGACTCCGCGAGGTGCGATGTGTTGAATTCATGATAGGGATTGAACCAGAGAGATTCAATCCCAGGCGTTCTTCCCCCTGCTGATGCCGATTTTCCCTCCTCCAAGGAAGAACACCGCGAGCGCGCCGAGCAGGATGAGCGCGTCAAGCTCGATCGCCCATCCGCCCCCCTGCTCTTTCAGCGTGAATATCTGGTTCCTGTGAGCGAGAAGGATCGCCATGAACATGTTGACCGCCATCAGCGCAGCACCGATGCGCGCACGAAACCCTATCAGCACCAGAATCGGTCCGACGACTTCACCCAGGTAGACTCCGTACGCGACAAATGCGGGGAGGCCCACCTGGGCGAGCGGACCCTTCATCCACTCCACCCCGGTGAAGATTTTGGAGTAACCGTGGAACACGAGAACGAGGCCGATGGATATTCTCAGGAACAGCCTCCCCAGGTCTTCAGATTTTCCTGCTGCCATGTCTTTTCCTCCCAGGCGGCTTGTGGTGATTGGGAATGAGCAAGAAGCGGTACAGCGTTAACAACAGACGGGGTTTCCGGCGAGTTCCTCATCCCTCCGGCAGCCGCCAATCAGGGCAAATTGTAGTCAAGCTCGAAATGGTATCCCTCCCTGTCCGCGCGGTAGGTTGCCGTCCCGGAGATTCCCGCGAGAGTCCCGGTCCCGGAACCGTCGTGGATCTGCAGCGCCGAAACGGCCGCTCCCCCTTCGAACGTGCCGTTATCCTGCATGACAAAGCTCCCCGCCTTTACGCCGAGCGTCCCCTCGAACCGCAAGAGTCCGACATACGAAGCCCTTGCCCTGTGCGGATCGTTCGGATCGAAATACCTGTAGAACATCAGGTACTCAACCTTCGCTTTTCCGTGAAGCTCACCGCTGAAGACGTATTCGACAGACGCCTTTGTCAGTTTCGTTTCCGAAGAAATCTGATCAAGCGTCGATTCCTCCCACTTCGTGACCGCGTACGTCGACTTGGCTTTCATGGATCCTCCTGGAATTGTGCCGTTACCTGGCGACGGGATAAGAAAGAGAGAGCGTGTACGCGCTGTCAGTGCTGCATGACACGGGGACCGTCAGCAGGGATTTCCCCGGATCGAAACTGTATCCCCGGCCGGAAGAGCCCGCGCCCGAATGAGAGGCGCCGGAGGCGAGCTGGTGTCCGTTCAGCCGGACGTCCGCCGGCGGACCGCCGACGCGGTGAACCTCGACAATATACTCGCGACGTTCGATTTTTCCTTTGAACGAACCGGACGACCGGCCAATGCCGACGGCAATATGCATCAGACCGTGTTTCACATCAGCTGTCTGCGTGAAGGCGGTAACCGAGCATTCGCCCTTCTGGTACGCCGTCGTTTTCCCGTCGTCTTCGTAGAGAGAATCGCGGCCGGAATTCCCGGGGTAGACCGCGAGCGTCAGCGTATCGAGAGGGCGCTCGTCCGAATACCTCATCAACGGGGCAAGCGGGATGATGCTTCCCGACCTGACAAAGAGCGGAATCCTGCCGAGGGGGGCATCCACGTCAATGGTTCTCCCTCCTTCAACGGGCTCGTCGTTCCAGAAGTTCACCCACTCCCCGCGGGGGAACACCACAGGCCTGGTCCTCTGACCGGCCTCCACGACCGGCGCAACAAGAAAGTCATCCCCCCAGAGATATGTCGAGCTCTCGTCCCCATACGCACTGTCGCGGGGGTACATCATGATAAGCGGCCGCGCCAGCGGAAGCCCGGTCAGGTAATTCCTGTATGCCATCGTATAGTTGTACGGAAGAAGCCTGTAGCGGAGCGAGAGCATCTCCCGGCAGATATTCTCGGCTTCCACGCCGAACTTCCAGGGCTCGGTCGGAGAGCCGCTTACGCCCTCACCCGCACCGTGCGCACGCGTGACAGGCGTAAAGACGCCGTATTCCATCCATCGCACGTAGAGCTCCGCCGTCGTGGGGTTGCGTGCGTACCCGCCGATGTCCGAATTATGATACGCGAGCCCGGACATTCCCATATTGAGAAGCATCGGAAGCTGAACCCCCAGTCCCCCGAAGCTCCTCGAGACGTCCCCCGACCAGGTGATCACGCCGTACCGTTGAATTCCCGCCGATCCCGACCGCGTGAGGTTAAAGACCCGCTCGCCCGGACGGAACGCGCTCATCCCCTCGAACACGGTCTTCGCCCAGAGGAGGTTGTAGATATTGTGGACTTTCGCGGCGGTCCCCAGGTAATGCCTCATGCCGGGAGGATGGCGCTCCGGCTCGCCGAGATCGGTCCAGAGGCCGGCAACATACCGCCCGAGAAACGGCGGATGCTTGCTCCACCACCAGCGCCGGGCGGCGGGGTCCGTCATGTCGAAGAGGGAGGCGTTGCAACCCCCGCACGACCACCATTTGTCGAGCGTGTATGTCCCTCCGCCGGAGTCCCTGGCGAGAAATCCGAGTCGCGATGCTTCCGCATAGTTCACGGAGGTCTCGACGACATACGGCTCCGTAATCAGGACCGTCTTGAATCCGTCGCGGAGAAAGTCCCTCAGCATGGTGTCCGGATCGTGCCAGGATGAGGTGTCCCACCGGAGATCCCCCATCGCGCGGAACCACTTGAGGTCAAGGACGATCGCATCGCAGGGAAAATTCTCCGCACGCATCGTGCGGACGATCGACCGGGCCTCTTCCTCGTTGGTGTACCGGTTTTTCGACTGGATATAGCCGAAGGCCCACCGGGGAGGCAGAGGCTGTCTCCCCGTGAGCCACGTGTACCGCTCGATCTCCCGCGCAAGCGTCGGCGCGGCGATCAGGTAGAAGGTCAACGAGCCTCCCGCCGAAGCGTAGGAGAGCACCGTGGTGTCGGACGCGCCCACGTCGAACCGGCCCCTGTACGTGTTGTCGAAGAAGAGCGCGTAGCCGTTCGTGGAGGCGATGAACGAGACATTGATGTTCATCGTCGAAAGCGGCGTCGAGTACCCCCCCGACTGCGTGTTGTAGCAGTCGAACGCCTCCCCCCTCCTGTCAAGCCGGGTTCCACGTTCCCCCGTCCCATAAAAATGTTCCCCGGGACGGATGGTGAATCTCGCGGCGTTCTCATCGGCCTGCCAGACCATCCCCCCCGACGGGACTCCGGATGTCAGCTCCCGCCCGGAGGTATCAAAGAACGAGAGTTGAAACGGCGATTTCCTGCAGAGAACGCGGAGGGCGCGCGATGCAATGATCAGCGTCGAGTCCGTTTCGTCAAGACTGACCGGAATGGCCGACGACGCTTCCCTGATTACCGCAAACGAAGAGTCTTTCCCGAGATCGGGGTCGGAATTCGGGAGCAGGTCGACGCGGACCACGTCGGGGGCATAGAACGAAAGCCTTACCGAAGAACTTCCGCACCGGAATATGAACGTGTTCCCCATCCTGCTGTGCGCGGTGACGTCACCGGGGGAGACCTGTGCGGATGATGGGGAGGGGAGAGCGTACCACAGGGCCGGAAGGAGGAATGCCCAGATCCGGATTCCTGCAAGGGCAATGCGAGCGTTCGCCGGCCGGCGGCGGTCAAAAATGCGCATTCAGAAGCGGGAGGATTTTGAGTCCCGGAGGATTGTTCTCAGCGTAATTCAGCACTCCGATCTGCACACCGTACAGGTTATCTGCGTGGTTGAATATGCCGATGGAGATTCCTTCCTGCGTGTCGTACACGCGGTTATAAATGCCCGTGACGATTCCCCGGGCACACTGGACCTGCGTGGCGATGAGGTTCAGATCGAGCCCGGCAACATTCTCCGCCTTTGTCCGGAACCCCGCGATCGTCAGCCCCGTCACGGACTTCGCGCTCTGGACGGCGCCGAGCGTGAGCTTCAAACCTTCGATGTCGTCATTCGAGACGATCGCCCCGCCGGCGACGGTGACTCCCTGAATGCTCCCCCCGCTCACGACGGCCAGACCCCCGAGCGTGAAATAGCCGATCGATCCACCGGAGACCACGCCGAGCCCCCCGATGCTGAGGCCGGTAACGTGGTCTCTTGCGATCAACCCCATCCCGGCAATATTGATCCCGACGAGGTCACCGCCTGCAACGAGGGCAAGCCCACCGAAGTTGATCCCGCGGAGATCGTGCGTGGCAACGGCGCCGAGCCCGGTGAGATTGATTCCGGTGATGCTGTTCTGTCCGACAAGGCCGAGCGGCCCGATGGAGATGCCTTTCATCTCGCCGCTGCTGATGCAACCGAGCCCTCCGAAATTGAACCCGGTGAGATCCCCTTCGGCGACGGTCCCCATGCCGGATATCGTAATGCCCGAGATCTCACCCGTGCTCACGATGGCAAAGCCCCCCACCGCGACGCCGTTGATGCCCGTTCCGGCGAACACCCCTCCCAGACCGAACGCGAATCCGTTCAACTCGTCCGCTCCGGCTGCGCCAAGGCCGAACGCCAATCCGTTCATTTCCCCCGTCATACGCCGGCCGGGGACCCAGAACGTGAAGTTGAGCCCGTCGATTTCCTCAAGGCAGTCGTCGCTCCAGTTGAAGCGGATTCCTGCGTGCCGGGCCGAATTCCCGAAGCTGAGGCCGCAGCCGGCCACAGGGACGTCAAATGAGCCGTGCGAGCAGGGAGCGGGAGTCTGGGCCGCAATGAACGAGGGAATACAGATGAGAAAGAGTGATTTCCTGAATATCGACATGCCGGGATGCCTGGAGGAATCGAAGTGCGAATATGGCGGCCGCAACGTGAGGGCCTGAATTGCCAACGTGGGTTATAACGTACCGAACTCGGCGTAAAGACACAAGCAGCACTTTCGCCCGGCAACCGAACCAACGGGTGCCGGGCTTTGTTCTTCCCGCAATACCTTGTACGGCATCCACGGGAGAAATGCGAATGAATTCCAGCGAGCTACGGTCTGTCCAGGCACCCATCAAGCAGCGATACCGCGAACACCCCGCGGAAGCGTTCGTCACGCTCCGCGCACAGGGGCGGCTGGCGGAAGGGATAAGCTGCAAGATCGAGACGGGGAAAGGACTCGTGGCGGCAGGGCTCCACCCCGCGACGGGAGGGAACGGAATCGGCGCGTGTTCGGGCGATATGCTCCTCGAAGCGCTCGTGGCGTGCGCGGGGGTGACGCTCGGCGCGGTGGCAACGTCGATCGGGGTTGATTTGCGGGATGCACTTGTCGAGGCCGAAGGAGACCTCGACTTCCGGGGGACGCTTGGCGTTTCAAAAGAGGCGCCCGTCGGGCTCCAGAATATCCGGCTCAAGTTCGCGCTCGACACCGACGCGAGCGAGGAGCAGATTGCAAACCTCCTGCGGCTCACCGAGAGGTACTGCGTCGTGTTTCAAACGCTGGCCCATCCGCCTTCTCTTTCGCTGACACGGGAGACATCTCGCTGAGATCCGTAGCATCCGGCAGACAAGATGCGTTCATTGCCGCAGCTCTGCCGCAGGAAGTACCTAGAGGAGACGGAGGAAGTCTCGTGCTCCGTGAATAATGCGGTGTACGAGGACGGTCTGTTCTTCGAAGGTGTAGAAAACGAGGTAGTTTGCGACGATCAGGTAACGGTATCCCATGCGAACGAGCTCCTCATCGACGGGTATCCGTCCAAACTGCGGCTCCCGGGCCAGAAGCTCAAGGTTTTCCTCGATTCGAGCCAAAATCGCTTCTGCGGCCTTCAGATTGTCAGCCGCTATGTACTCGTAGATCTCGGAGAGGTCCTCCCCGGCTGCCCGGAGCAGACGGACGGCACACCTAGGTCTTTTCACGAACCCTCTTCCGGAGATCGCGTACTACATCGGCAAGTTTTCTCCCGCGGTCCCCTGCAGCTCTCTGTGCCTGGGCAACCGAGAGCTTGCGGTACAGGTCCAATTTGCGTTCCATGCTGGCATAATGGGCGATCGACATCAAGACCAAGTCACCTTCGCCATTCTTCGTGATGAATATAGGTTCCTTGCTTTCGTGAGCGAGTTTCGACATATGCTTTGACTTGTTCCGCAGATCGGATATAGACTTGATAATCGGCATACCGCCTCCCTGACTTTATCAATATTATGACATTATAACGATACAGTCAACCGCATGCCGCTTTTGAGCGTCGCGACCTCCCTGCCGGGCATATCGTACACTTCAAGCGTCACGCGAGCCGCCGAGGGGATCTGATACCGGATCGAGGTCGACGGATTGAACGGGTTCGGAATGTCAAGACCGGGACGACCCCGGGACCAAAGGGGAAGGGCCCGAAACAGTATCGTTCGGGCCCTTCCTGCCGCAACAGCATATATGATACTGCTCAGTTCACCGTGTATTCGAACTTCGTCGTCCTGGAGAGTTCGCCGACAGTCACATTGAGCGTGAAATGGTACTCGCCCTTCTCATCAAGCGTGAGGGCGTTGCCGAAGTGACTCATCATGGGCCTGAGGTCCACACTCGAGGTCTTCCTGGACGGTGATTCGATCAGGAGCCGCACGCTTGCGTTTTCAAACTCCTTGCCGTTGACGGCGTCTTTGAGATCCACGCCGATGTGATGGGTGCCGGCCATCATGGAATCCATCACCGGCTTGCTCATCCCCATCCCTTCGGGTTTCATCCCCGCCATTTTATTTCCCATCCCCATGCTCGTGTCATTTTCCCCGTGCTTCATCATCATCGCCGGAGCCGGCCGCATCATCTCTTTGTGCCTGGTTTGCGACATGAGCCATACCTTTATCTGAAGTCCTTCGACGGTCACATCAACAGTCGGTTTCCCCATATTACCCGACATATCGCCCGGCTTCATATCGGCGCTGGCAAGAGGTTCAAGGGCACTCTGTCCGAACGCGGCAAGCGTAAACGCCATTGTCAGGACAGCCGGAAATACCACATTCCTGAAGCTCATGATGCATCCTTTCGTATTAAGGTGGAGAATTTGGGAGGGGTGAAGGAGTTGTTAATCCCCGGCCGATGACGTCGGCGAAATCTCATTCGGCGATCAGTTTATCAATCATGACCCCGGTTTCAGCGTACTCACCTTCGCCCACATGGACGTAGCGGATAATCCCCTTTTTGTCGATCAGGTACATCACCGGCCAGTATCGCTGATCGTATGCTGCCCATGTCGCAAAATCATTGTCCGTCACGACCGGCCACGTGACGCCGAGGGACGCCACCTCCTTCCGGAGCCCGGAAATGTCCCTCTCCCGCTTGAGCTCGGGAGAGTGAACGCCGATGATCTCAAATTTCCCTTCCGCACGCTTTGCGCTCCACTGCTTCAGAGCGGGGAGCGTGTTCCGGCAGTTCGAGCAGGCGAACGTCCAGAATTCCAGGAGGACCACCTTCCCCCGGAGATCCTTCAGCCGGAGGGGGAAGAATTCAGCCACTCCCCCTGGGCGATCTCCGGCGCGGGCCGGCCGATCCACTCCGGCCGGGCGGATGCCATGCCCCCGGAGAGCGCCGCCGCAACGGCGGCGCAGGCAAGGAGGAGCAGCGTTCCCGTGCGTGAACGGAGGTTCGCCATCGGGCGAGAATCACTCTTCGCCGTCACTTTCCACCCTCCTTCGGCACGAACGTGAGCGACGCGGAGTTCATGCAGTAGCGGAGCCCGGTCGGCTTCGGTCCGTCGTCGAAGACGTGCCCGAGGTGCGCGCCGCAGCGGGCGCAGGTGACTTCCGTCCTCGTCATGAAGAGGCTGTTGTCCGACTCTTCACGGACGTTCTCCTTCGCCACCGGCGCGTAGAAGCTCGGCCATCCCGTGCCGGACTCGAATTTCGTCTCCGACGTAAAGAGATCCGTTCCGCAGCAGACGCACCGGTAGAGCCCCTGCCTGTGATTGTTCCAGTACGCACCGGTAAACGCCCTCTCGGTTCCCTTCTGCCTCGTCACGTCGAACTGGATCGGCGTGAGCTGCTTCTTCCATTCCGCATCGTCCTTCATCACCCTGTCTGCCATGACATACCCCTCCTGTTCCACTGAATAGAGCCTGAGCGCATTGCCGCCCGCGACCGCGAGCGCCGCACAGGCAAAGAACATGACCACGAGCGCCCTGAGTTTCATCGGCTTCCTCCCCGCTCTTTTTCGTAGTACTGCTGATGATATTCCTCGGCCCTCCAGAACGTCGAGACCGGGACAATCTCGGTGGCGATCGGCCCGCCGAACCGGTTGCTCTTCTCAAGCTCCGACTTATAGGCCTGCGCCTGCTCCTTCTGTTCGGGCGATGCGTAGAATATCACCGAGCGATACTGCGACCCGACATCCGGCCCCTGCCGGTCCACCGTCGTCGGATCGTGAAGCTCGAAGAACTCCTCGAGCAGTTTCCGGTACGAGACCTTTGCGGGATCATACGTGATCCTGACAGATTCCGCGTGTCCTGTCCTGTCCGTGCAAACGTCCGGGTACGTCGGTTTGTCAAAATGGCCTCCCTCAAACCCGACCTCTGTCGAAACGACCCCCTCGACGGTTCGAAACGTGTCTTCAACGTGCCAGAAGCAGCCGGCGGCAAACGTCGCCGTCTCGAGGTTCCTCCCGTCGGTCTTCTCTTTCAGTGTTGTCGCCCTTTTCCCTCCCTCGCCGGCAGACGTCCGGGCCAGGAGGAGCATGGAGATCAAAGCGATCCCCGCCGCGATGATGATCTTTCCGCTCACAAAAGCCTCCTCAATGTGTGATTTGTACGTTTCAGGCCTGCACCGGCAGCGGTGCAGCATTTCGTGCCCCAACATAGCCACGGCCTGTCACGAAAGTATCACGCAGGTATAACGCTTTGCGGTTCCGATTTGTCCCATTCCTGCCGTGATACCGTCGTGATAATTCGGGGCTATATTTGCAGGGGACAGGTATTTCTTGCGGAGATTTCCTATGTTTTTCAAAACCGGAAAGCCGTTTGATACGATGGAAAAGGAGCAGCAGAAGGCGCAGAAACGCGTCCTGATCGTCGAAGACGACAGGGATATCGCTCAGCTCGTGGAGCTGCACCTGAAGGACCTGGGGTGCCGGTGCGACATAGCCCGCGACGGGGAGAAGGGGCTCGAAAGCGCGCTCAGGAACGGGTACGATCTTATCATACTCGACCTGATGCTCCCGGGATTGGACGGAATGGAGATCTGCAAGGAGATCCGCTCCGAGAAGAACTACACCCCCATACTCATGCTGACATCCCGGTCCGAGGAAATCGACCGGGTGCTCGGCCTCGAGCTCGGGGCGGACGACTACCTCACAAAACCGTTCAGCATCCGTGAATTCATCGCGCGGGTCAGGGCGATATTCCGCCGGGTCGAGAACCTGAAAGAGGAGACGTCGCGCGAGGAGGAGACGAACGCGATCGTCCGTGCGGCGCTCGTGATCGACCGGGTGAACAGAAAAGTGACATTCCGGGGGAAGAAGATCGAACTGACTCCCAAGGAGTACGATCTCCTTCTCCTGTTCGCGGCTCACCCGGGCAGGACGTACACGCGCGAGCAGCTCCTCAATACCGTCTGGGGTCCCCAGTTCCAGGGGTATGACCACACGGTGAACTCGCACATCAACAGGCTCCGTTCGAAGATCGAAGAGGATATCGCCCACCCGAGGTACATACTGACGGCGTGGGGCGTGGGATACCGGTTCGCGGAAGGAGAAGAACTCCCTGACGACTGACCTCACCCGGACTGCGGGAAGACCCCTCACGCGGTTTTCCAGCCTCTACTGGAGACTCTCGGCGACGCTGCTCGTGATACTTGCAGTGCTGGCGGTCGTCTACGTGTACGTCACCGCGTTCACGGCGGACATGTACTTCCAGGAGGCGACCCAGCGGCTGAACGCGATGGTGGCGCCGTACATCGCGCGGGAGATCCATCCTCTCGTCGACGGAAAGATCGACCGGGGGGCGCTCAACCGGATATTCGACGCGGCAATGATCCTCAACCCGAGCGTCGAGGTCTACCTCCTGGACTCGCTCGGAAACGTTCTCGCCTACGCCGCTCCCGACAGCGTCATACGGCGTCGGACGGTCAGGCTCGCGCCCGTCGAATCGTTTCTCAGGGAGAAAGGAAAGACGTTCGTGATGGGGGACGATCCCCGGAGCGCCGCGGGCGAGAAGGCGTTCTCCGCCGCCGCGATCGGCGACGAGAAGTCTCCCAGGGGATATCTCTACGTGATCCTGGGCGGGGAGGAGTACGATTCGGTCACCCGGTTCCTCCTGGGCAGCTACATACTCCGGCTCGGCGTGAGAGGAATCATCCTGACGCTCATCGCCGCGGCAGTCATCGGACTGATCGCATTCCGGCTCATTACGCGGAGCCTGCAGAGGACCATCACGACGGTCAGGCGGTTCCAGGACGGGGATCTCTCCGCACGCGTAGTACCGGGATCGAGCCTCGAGGTGAGGGAACTCGGCGAGGCGTTCAACGAGATGGCGGAGAAGATCGTCGCCTCGATCGAAGAGATCAGGACGATGGACACTCTCCGTCGGGATCTCGTCGCTAACGTATCGCACGACCTCCGCACGCCGCTCGTCTCCATACACGGGTACGTGGAGACGATACTGATGAAAGACAAATCCCTTTCCGATGAGGACCGGGCGAGGTACCTGAAGACGGTACTGCAGGGGACCGAGCGCCTGAAGAAGCTGGTGGAGGAGCTCTTCGAGCTGTCAAAACTGGACGCGAAGCAGACGAAGCCGAATCCCGAGGAGTTCCCGATCGCCGAGCTCGTGCAGGACGTCGTGCAGGAGCATCAACTCATGGCCGATCAGCACCGCGTGACGCTCAGGACCGACTTCACGCGCGACCTGCCGTTCGTGCACGCGGACATCGCGCTCATCGAACGGGTCTTCCAGAATCTCCTCGACAACGCGATCCGGTTCACCCCCGAAGGGGGTACGGTGACGATCAGGCTCGCGTCCGAAGGGAGCAGCGTGGGGGTGAACGTCGCCGATACGGGAGACGGGATCCCTGCGGAGGATCTTCCGTACATATTCGACAGATACCGGAGAGGGTCGCAGGCCGCCGGTCACGAACACGCCGGCGCGGGCCTGGGACTGTCGATCGTGAAGAAGATACTCGAGCTTCACGGGGTGACGATCGCGGTGTCGAGCAGGGTCAAGGAAGGGACGGCGTTTTCGTTCAGCTTGCCGGTCGAGCACGCTGCGGGATAGATCTTACCTTTTCAGGTTCCTCTTGAGAGATTCAAAATCCGCCTGGATGTCCCTCTCCAGGACCTCACGAAATGTGGGGAGCCAGGTCTTGAGGTAACCTTCGTCGAGCTTCCCCTGGCGTCCCAAAATACCACGGACGTCTTCGATATCTCTCGGACGTCCCGCGACCAGCTTATGCACGATCAAGTCCTCCGCCGTCGTAAACCGGACAGGCACATCGAGGAGAAGGACTGTCGTCGCGCGCCGGATCGCCTGAGCCTCGTACGGCGTGAAGGAGAAAATCAAGTCGACCCGAATGGAAGTGGTATCTTCGACGAGGGGAAGGACGTTGGTTTTCCGTACAAACCCCGTGACGTCGTGCGTCGCGGGAGTAAGGCCCATACGCTTTCCCACCGCAATCACGCGTTCAAGCTCTCCCGCGTCGATGCCGAGCGTGATATTGATGTCCCGGGTAAGTCGCGGCTCACCGTAGAGCAGGACTGCCTGGCCTCCGATAACCATATACGGAATGCCCGCACCGTTAAGGGCGCGGGCGATATTAGCGAGGAGGGTTTGAAACATTTGCGTTCAGCATTGCGGCGAGGTATACGACGTGGTCAATGCCATCCAGAAGATCAGATTTCGTGAAATGCCCGAAACATCGAGCCTCCTCGAACAGCCCATCCAGGATCTCGATTTTCCGGTCGAGCGAGAGGTGCTGGTCTGCGAGCCATGCCCGTTTTTCCTGTTCGAGGTATGCAGCGTCTTTTACCATGCTCTCAACGTACCAAGAAGTACTTCCGTTGTCAATGTCAGCGGGGGAGGACGTCGAAGAGCTGATCTCCCTCGATGGCGCCTCCGAATGAAAACCTGAGGATTCCCTGGTCGTCCGGTTCCTGCGTTCCGATCAGCCGGCCGTTGCAGTAGATCGCGTACTTCTGGTCGGGAGGAAGGTCCAGGATCTCGTGGGAAACCACGTTCGTCGTCGAGCGGTTCCGTTCCGTCCATCGCCGCTTTTCCCCCCACTCGCGGATCGTCACCGCGAGGCGGGAGAGGGTCGGCGCGGAGACGGCCATCGCCGGCTTCGGGGAATTCCCGGAGAACCAGAGAACGCGTGAACCTTCCGATTTGACCGCGAAATCCTTCGGGGCCCTGACCGTAAAACCACCCACAGAGACGGCGTTCATCGTGCCGTTCAGATCGATGTCGTAGACGGCATCCCTGAACCGGTAGCGGATCTGCGTCCCGTACAGTTCCTTCGTCAGGTGCGGATTGAGGTAGAGCCGGTTGTACACGGGCTGAATCCCGTAAATGTCCCGGTAGAGGCCGGTGATCGCCGACGCATTCCCGGCAAGTATATCGTCTCCCGCCCCCACCTGCGTGGCGCGAAGGTATCGCTGGAACGCCAGCCCGTCCTTCCTGTAGCGGTCAATCACGTTTTTGACGTAACGCAGTGCGACCTCCGGGTTCTCCGCGGCGTACGCCCTGACGCCGAGCTCGCCCCACGACAGGAAGAGATCTCCGTTTTCGTATGCCGGGAACGGATAGTTCAGGTCGTGCGCAACCCCGTTCTCGTACGGAAACATGCAACTCGGCCAGAAGAACAGCCTCTCCTTCTGCATCTGGAGCTCGATCTGATCAAGTATCAACGCCCTGCGGGCCGGGTCGTCGCACAACCCGTAGGCGATCGCCATGAAATTCACGGACGTGACAAGGTTGTTGCCGAAGACGCTCCCGTCCTTCTCCCGCCAGTGGACGTACCACCCGAAGGAATCTTTCCAGAAGCCTCCGTCCGACGTCGACTTGTTGAAGCTCTTTTTGAGTGCCGCGGCGAAATCACGGTACTCCTGCGCCTTCGCGTCGTCCCCCAGGATGTCTTCGGCTTCCGACCACCGGTCGAGCGCGTGGTAGAGCTCGGCATTCACGAACGCGTCCTCCCACGACGCCCAGATCACATCGAGCCAGTCGCTCCCGCGCTTCTGCGTGTGCGAGTCCGTCATCATCTCGACGAGCGAATTGCCGTCCGTATCGCGGTGCAGCATATACCCCAGCACCTTCTCGCAGGACCCCTTGTGCGTCCGGAGCCAGGTGGTGTCGCCGCACTGATCGAATTCGTCGGCGACATTGATGACGAAATCGGGGTTCGAGTCCATCAGGATCCCCCACTGCGCCTCGTAGAAGCCCAGCGTATCTGCTGTCCCGGGCATCGCGTCTTCATCGTTATACGCCCAGCGGGCCTTCACCCGGCCGTCGGGGAGTATGGCATGGTCCCGGTAATAGTCCAGGCAGTCCCGGTAGCCGTTCATGTAATTCCTGTCGTCGATCGCGACGTTGAACTGCGCGATGTACTGCTCGTGCAGGCAGATCGGACCGTACGGGGTGTGCCAGCTGTTCCCCCCGTAGTGCCGCGAGTCAATGACGCCCAGTCGTGCGATCGTGTTCAGTATCGATGTGACGGCATCCCCGTCAATGCCGCGGAACGTTCCCCGCCCGAGCTGGTCAGCGGAAGCCGGAGCGGAGATCCGGATCACCTGCCGGTACGTGCCTGCCGGGTACGCCGCGCTCTGCCAGACATCGGTCTTCCCGCGGATAAACCGCCGGCGATGCGTCGTGTCGTCGTACCTGTAACGAAGGTCCGACGGCGAGGATGAAAAGGCGCATGTCAGCGCATTCCGCATCCGGGAAAGAGATACCGCGGACTTCCCCTGGTCTGGGGTGGAGACGAGACGCAGGCAGTCGTCGTCCCCCGTCTTCCAGAACGTGAGCAGGTTCGTATGGACGCCGTAGGCGAGCGCTGTGTCGTCGAAGAGCCGGAACCACGCGACACCTCCGTTGCCGAGCAACGCAGCCTCGAAATCGTCGATCCGGCGGATGCCGAATGCGGGGAGTGCGTTATCGTCAAACGTGAGAGGTACGGGGAGTGTCCTGTCAATCGTCCAGAGAATCGCCTCGCCGTCAAATGTCAATGTCCAGGATTCCTCGACAGCCGTATCACCGCAGGAGTAGCGGATATTCGAGATTCGCACCGAATCCGGGCCGGCAATGACGGCGGGATCGCCCAGAAGGGTCCGCGAGGTGTGCCAGACGGTTCCTGCGCGAACCCCGGTGTACGCAAGTGAGCCTGATCCGACCACCGGCTTCGGGCCGATCCAGAGGCTGTCGATTGAGCAGCCGCCGTTGAGGTTCACCCTGAGACCCAGCCGGGCGTTTTCGACCCGGAAGGTCTTCCCGGCAATGTCGCTCCTCACCGAGGGAGCCACGCCGGGACTAGCTTCTGCTACCTGCCTAACGTTTGAGACCTGTGATTGCTCCGCGTTGGGAAACCGAGTCTGTCCGTCCGCAACCCGGTAGAACAGGAGTACTGCCAGGGAGATACAGAGTTGACGCATCGTATGTCTCATTCCTTCTTCATGGTGTATTAATGTAACGAATGCAGACCGTCAACAGCAACATTTGAACGCCGAAGAGGCGATTCTTGATTCTCCGGCGGCAATTCTCTAGTTTCATCACCGGCGTTCGGACACTCACACACGGCACATATGAAAAAACCTGTCATTCATCTTATATGCAACGCTCATCTCGATCCGGTCTGGCAATGGAGGTGGGACGAAGGAGCAGCAGAAGCAATCACGACGTTCGGCATCGCCGCGCGTCTCCTGAGAGAGTTTCCGGCGTTCGTGTTCAACCACAACGAAGCCGTTCTTTACCGCTGGGTACAGGAGTACGACCCGCGTCTCTTCGCTGAAATCCGGAAGCTCGTCGAAGAAGGCCGCTGGTGCATTTCGGGAGGATGGGATCTGCAGCCCGACGTGAACATGCCCGGGACCGAATCGATCATCCGTCACATTGCCGAAGGCAGGAGCTTCTTCCTGAAGCACTTCGGGGCACGCCCGCTCGTCGCGTATAATTTCGATTCATTCGGACACAGCGGAGGACTCCCGCAGATCCTTACGCAGGCCGGCTACCGGATGTACATTCACATGCGCCCCGGACCGAAAGACCTCCCTCTCCCTTCGGACCTCTACAGGTGGCGGGGGATCGACGGATCCGAGGTGGCCGCCTGCAGGGTGCCCGTCGCCGGATACAATACGTTCCACGACAGGGCCGTCGAGAGGATCCGCGAGGGTATCGACATCGCACTCCGGCTGAACCGCGACACGCCCGTGTTCTGGGGGCTCGGTGATCACGGCGGAGGGGCCACCGCCCGTGAACTGGACCAGATACAGCGGCTCATGCAGGAGGAGACACGCGTCGACATCGTCCACAGCTCCACGGAACGTTTCTACGAGTCCGTTCGCGACCTGATCCCTTCGCTCCCGGTCGTGGAGGGGGACCTGCAGCGGATATTCACCGGGTGCTACACGTCGATGTCCCGGCTCAAGAGAAGGATGCAGCGCAACCTTGGTGATATCGTCCAGACGGAAGGGCTGCGCGCGGCATCCTGGTGGGACGCAGGACAGGAGTATCCGGTGGATCAGATTCTCGACGCGTGGCGCGATCATCTCTTCAACGATTTTCACGACATACTCCCGGGATCCTCCATCGAAGCCGGGGAGCTTGACGCACTCGACCTTTACGGACGCTCCTCGGAAACGTCCCGGCGGATCCGGCTTGGCGCGGTATCCGGCTTTTCGGCCGGGGCTCAGAGGAAACTCGAAATCCCGGTGACCGTCCTGAACATGAACCCGGGAGCGCACCGGGTACCCGTGGAATTCGAGTACATGATCGACCACGTGCCGAAACTCAAGGGGGAGTGGCACGCAAGGCTCTTTGCGCTGGACGGGACGGAAATCCCCGTACAGGAGGAATCCCCGGAATCTCTCCTCCTCAGGGACGAATGGCGGCGGAAGATCTGTTTCGAAGCTTTGCTGCCCCAGGTCGGGGCGGCGTATTACAGGATAGAAATGCACGGCGGCCGCCGGGAGCGCGCCCCTGCGGCGGCCGGAATCAAGTACGGCGTTTCTGACTCGGGGCTCATCAACCACATCGACGCCGGGGGAGGCCGTGAAGTGCTCTCCGGCGAAGCGTTCAAAGGGTTGATCGTCGAAGACACTGCCGATTCCTGGGGGATGGAGGTGTGGAAATACAGGAACGTGATCGACACATTTTCATTCGTCAGGGGGTCACTCGTCACGGTGGAAACCGGCCCGGTTCGGACGATCACCGAAGCCGCATTCGAGGCCGGACGAAGCCGGATCATCTGCCGGACAATCGCCTATGCCGGTTTTCCCTTCCTTGAATTCCGGTTTCGCGTCCACTGGAACGAGGAACGGCGGAGACTGAAGCTCAGCATACCGACGACGTTCCTGCAGTCGGAAGCATTCTGCGAGGTCCCCGGGGGAGCAATCCTCCGTCCGTCGGACGGGGAAGAACACGTGCAGGGGCGCTGGCTCGTGCTCAAGGGAGTCTCGGGCGGGAAGCCGACTGCGCTCGGGGTGATCAACAGCGGCCAGTACGGATTCGATCTCAAGGAGGGTGAACTCCGGCTCTCGGTGCTCCGGAGCGCGATCTACTGCCACGAGCGGACATTCGAACCCGGAACCTCCCTCCACCGGAAGCACATGGACCAGGGAATACATGATTTCCGGATACTCCTTACGGCCGGCGACACTCCGGATGTGTTACACTCGGTTGCGGGACTCGCCGACTGGGTCAGCGCTCCCCCCTACGTGATTCCCCACTTCCCGATAGGAGAAAAGACCCCCTCCAGGCGGGAGATATTGAACGTTGAGCCGGGGAATGTCAGGCTGATCGCGTGCAAGAGCTCGTGGGACGCCCGTGCGCTGATCCTGCGGTTCCAGGAAACCGTCGGGGAAGAAACTCGCGCGAATCTCCGACTGAACGATCCATCCGTTCCCGTCGGGCTTAATTTCAGGCCGTACGAGATCAAGACGATCCGGTTTGAGAAGGACGGAACGTGGAGCGAGGCGGCAATGATCGAGGAATCTGGTCCCGGGGCGCAGTCGTGATTCAGCGCCCCGCGGGAATCAGCCGAACGAAAACCACTCCCCGCGAAGGGACGGCAGCCGAAAATTCCCCGTCGGCAGCGGCGAGATCCTTCTCCCTCCAGAGGTCGCGGATGGACTGGCGGCCGATGACGCCGACCACCGACCACGCCGCTGTGACGGACGCCGGATTTCCCCCCCGGTTGAAGAGGCCGAGTGCTTTCGTGCCGTCCTGGAGATCCTTGATCATCAGGAACGTGCTGTCGCTCGTCCGGGCGACCGCCGCGCACTGTCCGAGCGGGTCCTGGTCGACGTCGATGACCTCCGGATTGCACAGCACGTTCAGCGTGAAGGGGTCGAGCTTCCCCATCTCGCCGCTGTAGAAGAGAGGCGCCGCCATCAGGCACCAGAGGGACATGTAGGAGTACTGCTCGTCGGGGGTAAATTTGCACGGAGCAGGCATCCCGCCCCCGGCGGCGCGGGCATCGCCGATGTACCCGATCTGGATATAATCGGGATCGTTCCACGATCCGGGCCGGGAGTACGCCCGGTGCTCGGCGTTCTTGAGCGCAACGTCGAAAATGCGGTCAAGCTCGATGCCGAGATCATCCGCGGTGCGCCACGATTGTCCTCCCACCGATTCACCCCATTCCCAGACGCTCCCCATCCCGTACTGGCAGAGATTCAGGACGATATCCCGTTTTTGATGCGCGAGTATCTCTCCCATGACCCTGTACGGCTTCATGAGGACTGTGCGGCTGTGGTCTTTCGCGACAACTCCGTCATATGAGCACCAGTCGTACTTCAGAAAATCAAACCCCCACGCCGCGAACTGTTTCGCGTCCGCATCTTCGTGACCGTAGCTCCCCGAGAATCCGCCGCACGTCAGCGGACCCGGCGATGTATAAATCCCGGCCTTCAGACCCGCGGCATGAATGTACGCCGTCAGGGCGTTCATGTCAGGGAAATGCCGGTTCGGAAGTATGTTCCCCGCGTCATCCCGGAGAGGCCCCACCCGGAGGGGGTCCCTGTTCGACGGGCTGTTCATCCAGCAGTCGTCGATATTGACGTACTGATATCCCGCGTCAGCCATCCCGGAGGCAACCATCACGTCCGCCGCTTCACGCACGAGCGAATCGGTGATCCTGCCGTAGTGCGCATACCAGTGGTTCCACCCCATCGGAGGAGTGAGCGCAAGCTTCACCCCGCTCACGATCCGGAACCTGCGTTCAGCGGAACCCTTCCCGTTCAACGCGCCGAATGTCACGTCATACTCCCCCTTCGCCGGAGCCGTCCCGGCGATGATCCCGGATGCCGGGTCGATCCTGAGAGACGAGGGAAGACCGGTTGCCGAGAATTTTATGGGGCGATCTCCCGTGCAGGGAATCCTGTACAGGAACGGATGCCCGGGGCGGCAACCATAGACGAGCGGACCGTTGATGCGGGGGGCCGGACCGGGCCGGGGAGTGAGAATGAACGCGTCGTTCGGGCCGGGGGCCGGAGCGGCGCGAAGGGTTCCCTGCGCGGAGGACAGAGAGAATGAAATCAGGGATACGGCAATTATGTTTGAAACGATGGCGAGTCTGGGAGTCATATGAGGACGTGACATAAATGGGTATTCGAGTCGAGTTGCCCCGCCTGCGGCGGGACGGGGACAACATAAGCCTTGTTCAACTGCGAAACAATGCGTATATTGGAAACGTAGAATACGATATAAGTTTCCACGACCAGAATCGGGTAAAATTGCGATATTTTGAAGGAATATCGGGCGCATACGGCACGTCACACAGGAGGCCGAACGATGGTTGAATCCGAAGAAAGAGAGAGGATACTCGAGGCGGCTGCCGGGAGGTTCATGGAGTTCGGGATTTCGAAGGTGACGCTCGATGAAATAGCTTCGGACCTCCGGATGAGCAAGAAGACCATGTATAAGCACTTCCCGAGCAAGGAAGATCTTCTCAGAAACATCATACACGCCAGAATAAAAAGGAACGGAAAACGTTTTACAGATATCATGGGCTCTGAGAAGCCCTTCGGCGAGAAGCTCCAGGACATATTCGCGTTCGCGGGGCGTGAGTTCAGCGCGGCAAGCAGGCAATTTGTCATAGATCTCCGCCGGTTCGCCCCTGATCTCTGGGCGGAGGCGGATGAGTACCGCCGCAAGACGATCATCACGAACGTCAGGACCATGATCGAGCAGGGAAAGGCCGAAGGGATGATACGGCCTGACCTCGAGTCGGACCTTTTCGTGCTCGTCTTCCACAGCGCGGTGATGAACATCCTCACCCCGCATGCGCTCTCGGAACAGTCGTTCTCGACGGCACAGGCGTTCCAGGGCATACTGCGGATCATATTCGAAGGGGCGCTGACGCAGGACGCCCGCCCGACGATTCACATGACAGGCCAACTCCCCACTGAGTTTTCCATTGAGAGGTAGCGACATCATGAAATTCTTCTTCGGTACGCTGGTCACACTTACTTCCCTCCTCATCCTGAGCGGATGCAGCGACACACACAAAGGGATGCTGGACGCTTCCGGCACGCTCGAATCCGTCGACGTCAACGTCGGCGCAAAGGTCCCCGGACAGATCGTAAGTCTTCTTGTCGACGAGGGGTCGCGCGTGAAGGCGGGTGACACGATCGCCGTGCTCGACCAGGCAACGCTCAAGATGCAGTTGGACCAGGCACAGGCGGGGGTCGAGCTGGCCCGGGCGCAGTACCAGATGCTCCAGAACGGCGCCCGATCCGAAGACATCTCCTCGGCGGAGGAATCGCTCCTGCAGATGGAATCCACGCTCAAGAACGCGACGGACGACTACCAGCGGATGAAATCCCTCATCGCGACGCACAGCGTCACCCAGAAGCAGTACGACGACGCGCAGTCGCGCTTCGACGTCGCGCAGGCACAGTACAACACCGCGAAGCAAAACCTCCAGAAAATGCGGCGCTTCGCACGCCCCGAGGAACTCGCGGCCGCGAAGGCGCGCCTGGAGCAGGCGCAATCGGGAGCGGACTTGATACAGAAACAGCTGACCGACGCCACGATCACGGCCCCGGTCGCGGGGATCGTGACGCACAAGCCCGTCGAAACGGGAGAGCTGATGAGCGCGGGATCCACCGTCGTGACGGTGTCGCGTCTCGACACGCTCAACCTGATGATCTACGTCAGCGATACCGACCTCGGGAAGGTGAAGCTCGGAGGCCTTGCCGACGTCGTCATCGACACGTACCCCGAGAAATCGTTCCCGGCGCACGTCGTCTATGTCTCCCCCATCGCGGAATTCACGCCGAAGAACATCCAGACCAAGGAAGACAGGACGAAACTCGTCTTCGGCGTCAAGCTCGAAGTCGACAACCATGACGGGATCCTCAAGGCGGGGATGCCTGCAGACGCGTACCTGCACCCGTGAACGGAACGGGAGACATCTCCGGCGCAATCGAGATCCGCGGGGCGCAGAAGAAATTCGGCGACGTCGTCGCCGTGGACAACCTGTCGCTCGACGTCCGGAAGGGGGAGATGTTCGCGCTCGTGGGACCGGACGGGGCGGGGAAAACCACAGTCATCAGGATGCTCTGCGGGGTCTCCCGGCCGACCGCGGGGTCGATCCGCGTCCTGGGCTATGACGTCACAAAGGAACCCGAAGAGGTCAAGAAGCGGATCGGTTACCTCTCCCAGAAATTCAGCCTGTACGGGGACCTCACTATCGACGAGAACATCGAGTTCTTCGCCGACATCCACGGCGTGACCGGGTACAGGGACCGGAGGAACGAGCTTCTCGAGTTCACCCGCCTGACGCCGTTCCGGGGGCGGCTCGCCGAACAGCTTTCCGGCGGCATGAAGCAGAAGCTCGCGCTCGCCTGCACGCTCATCCATACCCCCCAGCTCCTCCTTCTCGACGAACCCACGACCGGCGTCGATCCGGTGTCCCGGCGGGACTTCTGGAAGGTCCTCGCGCATCTTCTCAGGACGGGGATGACCATCGTGATGACCACGCCGTATCTCGACGAGGCCGAACGGTGCAACCGGGTCTCGATGATGAGCGAGGGGAAGAACCTCATCACGGACACCCCCGCCGCGCTCAAGAAGGTCATGAAGGGGGACATCGTGGAGATCATCTGCCCGGACGTCCGCGGTTCGTTCGCGCGGGTCCGCGCGATGCCCCTCGTAAAGGAGGCACAGCCCTTCGGCGACCGGCTGAACATCCTCGTGGCGGACGCGGGCCGGGACATGGGACCCCTCCTCGACATCATGAAGAAAGAGAACGTCGGCGTCGAGACGTGGAGGGTCGTTCCTCCCTCGCTGGAGAACGTCTTCATCTCGCTCATGGCCGAACAGGAACTGCACGGGGAGGCCGGCGTCCCGGCCCCCACACAGGACGAAGGACGGGCGACGAAGGGGAGAAAACGCCGATGAGCGGAATCACCATAGACGCACGGGACCTGACGAAAAAATTCGGCGGCTTCACGGCGGTCGACAGGATCTCGTTCGACGTCCGGGAAGGGGAGATATTCGGGTTCCTGGGGGCCAACGGGGCCGGAAAATCGACCGCGATCAGGATGCTCTGCGGGCTCCTCGAGCCCACCGCGGGGACCGCACACGTCGGCGGGTTCGACATCTCCAGAGACCCCGACAGGGTGAAAGCCACGATCGGCTACATGTCGCAGAAGTTCTCCCTGTACGAGGACCTCACCGTCGGGGAGAACATCGAATTCTGCGGCCGGGTCTACGGGATGAACTGGGACGACATACGCGAGAGGAAGAAGTGGGCGCTGGACGTCACCAGCCTTTCGGCGAGAGAGGCGAGCCTCACCCGCACGCTCTCCGGCGGGTGGAAGCAACGACTCGCGCTGGGGTGCGCGGTGCTCCACCGGCCGAAGATCGTCTTCCTGGACGAGCCGACCAGCGGCGTCGACCCGGTCATGCGGCGGCGGTTCTGGGAGCTGATCAACAGGCTCTCCGTCGAAGGGGTGACGATCCTCGTCACCACGCACTTCCTCGAAGAAGCCGAGTACTGCAACGACATCATCATGATCAACGCCGGGAGAATCATCGCCACGGGAAGCCCCGGGGAGCTGAAACGGAATTACCTGAAGACGCCGATCCTCGAGGTCCAGTGCGGGGAAGTCATCGACGCCCTCGAAGCGATCGAGAAACAGCCGTGGGCGCTGGAGACGTCCGTCTTCGGGTCGTATCTCCACGTCAGCGTGCCCGACGAGGCGACAGCGCGAAAGGAGATCGGCGACCTTCTCCGGGGTCGCGGCATACAGTGGACTTCGATCGAGAGGATCACGCCGTCGCTCGAAGACGTTTTCATTTACCTGCTTGACCGCGAATCGCAGAAGGCCGCCTGACAATGTTCCGACGCCTTAAACCTATCATCGTCAAGGAGTTCCTCCAGATACGCCGCGACAAGCGGGTGCTGGCAATCCTGACGCTCTTCCCCGCGCTGCTGATGCTCCTGAACGGCTACGCGCTCAACTCGGACGTCCAGCACGTCCGCATGGCCGTGTGCGACGAGGAGAAATCGCACGAGAGCAGGGAATTCACCGATGCGTTCGTCACCTCCGGCTATTTCGACTACGTGGAGATGTCCCCCTCGACCACACAGGCCGCCGCGCTCCTGAACGACGGCGACGTCAAGCTCGCGCTCGTGATCCCGCCGGATTTCTCGCACAAGCTGATATCGGGAGAGCAGGCCGAGATCCAGGTCCTCGTCGACGGGATGGACGCCAATTACGCCACCACGGTCGTGGGATACGTGCAGGCGATATCGCTCGAGTACTCCAGGAACATCATACTGAAGAACCTCGCGAAGTTCGGCAGGGGGAATTACATCCCCGTCGACTACGAGGCGCGCATCTGGTACAACCCGGAACTGAAGAGCGCGAAGTTCCTCGTCCCGGGGCTCATCGGGTTCGTCCTGGCGATCACCGCGGTCATCGCCACGTCGCTCTCGATCGTCAAGGAGAAGGAGCGGAACACGATCGAACAGATCGACGTCTCCCCCATCAGCCCCGTGCAGCTCATCATCGGGAAAATGATCCCGTACGTCCTGATCTCGCTCGTCGCCGCGACGCTCGTCCTCACCGCCGGCTACTTCCTCTTCGACGTGGCGATCAAGGGGAGCCTGATCCTCCTGTTCTTCACGACGCTCATTTTCATCGTCGCCGCCCTCTCGATCGGGCTGTACGTCTCGGCGGTCTCCGAAACGCAGATGGTAGCGTTCCAGCTCGCCGCGCTCCTGGCGACGCTCCCCACGATGATGTTCTCGGGGTTCATGTTCCCGATCCGGAGCATGCCCTGGTGGCTGCAGATCATTTCCAACATGACGCCCGCGAAGTTCTACCTCGTCATACTCCGCGGCATCATCCTGAAAGGGGTGGGGCTGGCTTCGTGGTGGCCGCAGGTGGTCTACCTCACGATATTCACGCTCATCATGCTCTTCCTGAGCGTGCGGCGCTTCAAGAAAACGATCGACTGACGCCATGAACCTCCAGCGCATCGTCGCCCTCCTCAAGAAGGAGTTCACGCAGCTCTCGCGGGACAAGAAGCTCCTCCCGATCATCCTGCTCGCCCCCGTGGTCCAGCTCGGGCTGATGGGATACGCGGTGTCCGTCGAGATCAAGGACATCGGGATCGCCGTCTGCGACCAGGACAAGAGCGCGGAGAGCCGCGCCCTCACGGAGAAGCTCGTCACGTCGGGCTACTTCACCGTCGACTACGCGACCGACGATTACCACGACGTCCAGCCGCTCCTCGATAACAACAAGGTGACGATGGTCATCGTCATCCCGCACCGGTTCGGCGACAGGATCGTGGGGAAGGAACAGGCGAAGGTGCAGGTCCTCGTGGACGGGAGCGAGGGGAGCACGACGGCGATCGCCATCGGCTACCTCAACCAGATCCTCCTGCAGTATTCTTCCGGCATACTCGCGGAGGTCGTGGGATCACGGCAGCCGCTGGGGGGGATTGACGCGGAGGTGCGCGCATGGTACAACCCGGACCTCAAGGCGCGCAATTACATGGTGCCGGGAGTGCTCGTGATGATCCTGCTCGCCGGAACGATGAACCTGACGTCGCTGGCGATCGTGCGGGAAAAGGAAATCGGTACCCTGGAGCAGCTCATGGTCACGCCGATCACCCCCACGGAGCTCATGATCGGGAAGATCGTTCCGTTCACGGCCATCTCGGCGGCGAACGCGACCGTCGTCGTCCTGGTGATGGTCTTCGGGTTCGGCATTCCCATCCGGGGGAGCGTCCCCCTGCTCATCGGCCTCTCCGGACTGTTCCTCCTGACGTCGCTGGGGCTGGGGCTCTTCCTCTCGACGATCTCCAGGACGCAGCAGCAGGCGATGATGGTCGGCCAGTTCTTCATCCTGCAGCCGATGATGTACCTCTCCGGGTACATCTTCCCCGTCGACAACATGCCGAAGATCCTGCAGGTGGTCTCGTGGGGAATCCCGATGCGGCACTTCCTCTACATCGTCCGCTCGCTGATGCTCAAGGGAGACGGCCTGCAGAATCTCTGGATCCAGGCGGTGCTCCTCCTCGTGATGGGCGCGGGAGTGCTGACCGGGAGCATACTGAGGTTCCACAAGAAGCTCGACTGACCCCGGAGGACCGGCCGGAAGCGCCGGTCACTGCGCCGTGAGCGTCATCGTCGCGCGAATTTCCCCGTCCACCGCTTTCGCGTCGACATCAACATCCTGAAGGAAGATCCTCCCCGGATCGATCAAGCCGATCCCCGAAAGGTACGCCCTGATCCCGGCCGCACGCCGCTGCGCCAGGGACCTCAGGTCGCTCTCCGGCACCTGCACGGAATCCACGAGGCGCCCGCGGGCGCGGACGACGAGGAGCGAATCACGTCCGGCCGTCTCCCGCACATCGGCACCCAGCAGCTTCTCCGGATCATCCTTGAACGTCTCCCTGTACACTTCAAGAACGCGCTTCTCCTCCGCACGGGTGAGCGGACCGGACCCCGCCGGCCGTATCTTCGCCAGGACCGCGGCCTCCGCCAGCGCCCTTCTATCCTCGAGCGGGCTTGCCGCGCCCCGCAGCTCGATCTGGAGCGCAGGCCGGGACGTCAGTCCCTTTGCGACCGTCTGGAGCTTTGCGTACTGGTCGTGGGCGAGCGTGTCCACGCCGGGGAGATAGGCGACGAACTGCAGGTCGTCCCCCCCTCCGCCGAAGAGCGATCCCAGGAGGGCGAACGGCGCGGTCACCATCTTCCAGAGCAGGTTCATCAGCACCTTGAGCACGATCGGGAATATGCTGAACTCCGGATCGTCAAGACTGCCGCTGACGGGGATGTCAAGATCGATGACCCCCTTCGAGTCCTTCAGGAGCGCCACCGCGAGTTTCACCGGGAGGGAGGTCGCGTCGGGGCTCTCCACTTTTTCTCCGAGCGTGAGCTGGTTGAGGACGATCTTGTTCTCCGCGTCCAGATGGCTTGCGTTCAGCCTGTAGCGGAGGTTCATCGTGAGCTTCCCCCGCTCGATCTTGTAGCCGGCGAACTTGCTGAAATACGGCGAAAACGTCGACAGCTCAATGCCGTTGAACGCCATCAGGATATCCGTGTATGCCACGTCGCTCAGCGGGTTGACCTGTCCCTTGATCGTGACGGGGGCATAGCCGTCCACGCTCCCCGCGAGGTCGACGTCCGCCCGCGCGAGCTGCTTCGAGGAAAGCTCCGTGATCGAGCCCTGGAGCTTCTGGATTCCCGTGGAAAAGTTCGGGCTCAGGGAGAGGTCGGCGAAATTCATCGAACCGTCGACGAACCGGATGGCGCCGATCGTCGTCAGCGAGGCGCCCGCACTGTCCGGTCTGGCCCTGCCCGGGGCGAGAGGCCTCTTCGTCGAATCCGGCCGGGTGCGCGACGTCGTCGAGTCGACGGCCCGGAGGTGCTGGAGGTTCAGTGTCCGGTCGGCGGCGACAATGACCCTGGCATAGGGACGCGTGGCGACGATCTCCCTGATCCCCATCGTCGGGGGGACCGTGCGGTAGTCCACGTCCCGGATGTCGAGACGGCCCCACCGGATGAGGTCCTCCTTCAGGACGGGATCCCCGATGCGTCCCCCCTCGGAGGAGAGGTTCCCCCGGAACCGCATGTCCGAACCGCGGGCGAGCGCGGCATAGAAGAACTTCCCGCGAAGGCCGTACGTCCCCCCGAGGATCTCCGCAAGCGAGTGACGCGCAACGTACGGCTGGAGCGCCGCAAGGGGGGAACCCGCGATGGACAGATCGAGCGTGAAGCGGCGGGGCTGGAGACTGAGATCTCCCTCTGCGCGGATGGTCCCCCCTCCATTCAGCACGGCGCCCGCCGAGAGCTTTGCGGTGCCGGGAGCCCCGTAGACCAGGCCGGCCATATCGAGGTCGATCCCCGTCAGGGCCACCACCGCGTCGGGACGGGCGGTCCTGTCCGTCAGAAAGAATGAAACCCCCTTCGTCGTGAGCTTCCTGATCGTAACCTGCATTGAACCGCCGGAGGTGTCGCCGGGACGCGCCACCGGCGTGAGCACCTGCTGAAGCGTCAGCGTCCCGTCCGCAAGATATGCCGTGCGCAAAGACCCCCCAACGGCGCGGATCTCCTCGATCACCGCCGCGTTGCGCGGCATGTCGAGCGATATTCCCGCAGCGTGGACCTCGGGGAGCTCAACCGGAGGGAGAGAGTCCGACGGCGACTGAAGGACGAGCCCGGCGACGTCGAGCGACCCCGAACGGAGGGCGAACGTCGGCCCCGCGGGGGCGTCGTCAAACGCATAATCGGCCCGGGCGGAGAACGTTCCGGAGGCGGCGCTGAACCGGAGCCGGTCCCCCATAAAATCCGTGAGCGTGCGAACGCGGATGCCGGAGAGCTCGATCAGACCCGCGGAGCGGAACGGCGAGAGTGCGAGGTTCCCCCGCCAGTGCAGTTTCTCGTTCTGCTTCGTGACGGCTTCGAACTCGTACGTCCCCTCCTTCTGGGGGACGGTCGTGAAATCCTTCAGCGCCAGGTCGAGCGAGTCGATCACTTTCGTCAGGGGCGCCGGCCTCGAGAGATCCTGGTACACGATCGTCCCCCCCGCGATGAAGAGATCCCCGATCTCGAGTCCGCGGGGGTTCTGATCCGCGGGGGTCGAATCGGCATGCGCGGGGGAGAGGAGATCGTTCACGCTCAGCTTGCCGTCGGCGAGCACCCTGAACGGCGACGTAGGGGGTATCAAGGTGAAACTGCGCGAGCCCCCACACGTGCCGGAAGACGGACGGGAGGCTGTACCTGACATACAGCTCTTTGAACGATACCAGGACCGAGCTATCCCTGTCGAGGAGCCGGAAATCGCCGAGCGTCACGGAAAACGTAAACGGGTTCGTGCGCAACGAGCCCAGGTGCACGCTCCGCCCCGTGGATTGCTCCACGGACGAGATGATTTTCGGCTTCAGGATCGACGGAAGAAGAAGGAATCCGGCCAGCGCATAGACGACGAGCAGTGCCGCGAGCGTGAGGAGGAGCTTCCTGTTTCTCATGGGAATGATCTGCCTGACTGGATATTAATGAGTACGACGAATGGTGATCGTGCACGAGGCTCCCGGGAGTGTCGCCGGAAGCGTCACGGCAAACCCCGGCCCCGACGGGGAATCCACGAGCCTCCGGAACATACCGGAGAGAGGTTCCGGGCGCCCGTCAAGCGTGAACGTAAAATTATCGCGTGAGGAACCGGGGGGAAAACAGACGATGATCTCCTGGTCCGCCGGGCCGGAATACCTCGGCGACGGTGCTGTCCCTCGTCATCCGGTACCGAAGCGTACGGCCGCGGTAGCGGAGAGTCTGCCCGAACCCTTTGTCCCAGAACTCGTCGGTCACCGTCGGGGC
>CAVVIT010000011.1:0-735373 GCA_963748405.1 Ignavibacteriota bacterium | reverse complement strand
ACCTCAGGGCCGACGTCGTGAAGATGATCGGTGTCGGCAAAGTGGGACACCTGGGCGGTTCGTGCTCGCTTGCCGAGATCGTGGCGGCCCTGTACTTCGAGAAGATGCGCTTCGATCCCAAAGCGTTGCAGGATCCATGCCGGGACCGCTTTCTGCTCAGCAAGGGGCATTGCGTTCTCATCCAATATGCGGCCCTGGTAGAGCTGGGCGTCATCCCCAGGGAAGAGATGGGGAAGGTGAAAACCCTCGCGGGCAAACTGCAAGGCCATCCCGACATGATGACCCCCGGGATGGAGGCGGTCACGGGCTCTCTCGGACAGGGACTTTCCATCGGCGTGGGCATGGCGCTCGCCCTGCGGCTTGCGAAAAGCCCTTCGCGGGTGTACGTCATCATGGGGGACGGCGAGCTTGCCGAAGGCCAGCTCTGGGAAGCGGCCATGGCCGCCTCGCGCTACGGGTTGGATTCCCTTACCGGCATCGTGGATCGAAACCGGATCCAGGCCACGGGCCCGACGAAGGAGATCTTCGACATCCCCGACATACCGGAGAAATGGCGGGCATTCGGATGGAACGTGCTGAACGTGAACGGTCACGACGTGGGCGCGGTCCTCGATGCCCTGGATGAAGCGGCCGCAACAAAGGGAGCTCCCACCGTGATCGTGGCGGATACGATCAAAGGGAAGGGAATCTCATTCGCCGAAAATCTCGTGGCCTTCCACAACGCTGCCTTGACCCAGGAGCAATACGACAAGGCGCTCCTTGAAATCGAAGAATCCGGGAGGAGGCTGCAATGACGCCGCCGAATCAAAGAAGCGCGTATGGGGCCAGCCTTGTCCAGCTGGGGAAAAAGGACGGGCGCGTCGTGGCCCTGGAGGCGGACCTCGGGAAATCCACCCAGTCCGTCATGTTCCAGGCGGAGTTTCCCGACCGGTACTTCCAGATGGGAATCGCGGAACAGAACATGGCCTCCACCGCGGCGGGATTCGCCCTTGCCGGAATGATCCCCTTCATCCATTCCTTTGCCGTCTTCGCCGCCGGGAGGGACTACGATCAGCTCCGCAACTCGATCTGCGTTCCGAATCTCCCCGTCCGGATCTGCGGCTCCAGCGCCGGGCTTTCCGACTTCGGCGATGGAAAGACCCACCAGGGCATAGAGGACGCCGCCCTCATGCGCGCCCTTCCGAACATGACCGTACTCTGCCCCGCGGATTCCATCGAGGTGGAGAAGATGATGGACTGCCTGCTGGATTGGAAGGGGCCGGTGTACATCAGGATCAACAGGAACGATCTTCCCTTCGTGTATCCGCCCGAAGAGCCTTACTCCATCGGCAAGGTGACCATGCTGCGGGAGGGCAGCCACGCGGCGATCTTCGCTTCGGGGGTCATGGTCTCCAAGGCTCTGGAGGCCGCGGCGGCCCTGGAGTCGGAGGGAATCTCGGCGAGGGTGCTCGACGTCGGCACTCTCAAGCCCCTGGACCGCGACGCGGTGATCCGCTATGCGGGCGGAGTGGAGGCCATCGTTACGGCCGAGGAGCATTCCGTGATCGGCGGGCTCGGTTCCGCCGTGGTGGAGGCGCTGCGGGGAGTCGCTCACGCGCCTGTGGAGTTCGTGGGCATCCCCGACAGCTTCGGCATATCGGCGGAGAGCTATGACGATCTGCTCGCGCATTTCGGGCTCACCTCGGAGGCCGTCTCCAACGCCGTAAGAACGCTTTTGAAAGGGAGAAAGAAATGAACATCGGCTTCATCGGACTGGGCATCATGGGCAAGCCCATGGCCAAGAACCTCCTCAAGGCGGGCCACACGCTCGTCGTATACGACATTCTCGACGCGCCGGTGAAGGAGCTGGTTCAAGCCGGCGCGACGGCGGGCTCGTCTCCCAAGGACGTGGCCTCGCGGAGCGAGCTCATCATCACCATGCTGCCCAATTCGCCTCACGTGAAGCAGGCGGTATTGGGGAAGAACGGCGTGATCGAAGGGGCGAAGCCGGGAAGCGTGCTCGTCGACATGAGCTCCATAGCGCCCCTTGTGAGCCGCGAGGTGGCCGCCGAGCTCGCCGGGAAGGGAATCGAGATGCTCGACGCCCCGGTCTCCGGCGGCGAGCCCAAGGCCATCGACGGGACGCTGGCCATCATGGTGGGCGGCAAGGAAGCCGTTTTCGAGAAGGTGAAGGACGTGCTGCTGAAGATGGGAGCGAGCGCAGTCCTCTGCGGAGAGATCGGCGCGGGCAACGTGACCAAGCTCGCCAACCAGATCATCGTCGCGCTGAACATCGCCGCCATGTCGGAGGCCTTCGTCCTCGCGACCAAGGCCGGAGTGGATCCCGAGCGGGTCTTCGATGCCATCAAGGGCGGCCTGGCGGGAAGCACCGTCCTCAACGCCAAGGCTCCCATGGTACTCGCGGGAAACTACAAGCCCGGATTCCGGATCGAGCTGCACATCAAGGACCTGCAGAACGCGCTCGATACGGCGCACGAGACCGGCGTTCCGATCCCGCTCACCAGCCAGGTCATGGAGATGATGCAGGCCCTCAAGGTTGACGGCAAGCAGACCGAAGACCACGGCGGCCTCATTCAGTTTTATGAAAAGCTCGCCGGGGTCAAGGTCCGCAAAGGAGGCGCGAAGTGAGCGCGATGCGTCTTGCCGGCAAGACCGCCCTGATCACGGGCGCCGCGGGAGGCATTGGCGCGGAGATCGCCCGAAGGTTTCGCGAGGAAGGCGCCTCGGTGTTCGTGTGCGATACGAACCGCGCGGAGGGGGAAAAGACGGCCGCGTCCATGGGAGCGGTCTTCCTGCCGCTCGACGTCACTTCGGAGGAAAGCTGGAAGGCCGCGCTTTCCGCCGTGCTTGAGCGGACCGGACGCCTCGACATCCTCGTCAACAACGCGGGCATCAACATCAGGAAGAACATCGAGGAAATGCCGGTGGAGTCCTTCGACGCCATGTTGGCGGTGAACGTCAAGGGACCGTTTCTCGGGATCAAGCACTCCCTGCCGATCATGCGGGCCGCGGGCGGCGGAGTCATCCTCAACATGTCCTCGATCTGCGGCCTGGTCGGCCACAAGTACACCAACGAGACCTATACGACGACCAAGGGCGCCCTGACCCTGCTCACGAAATCGGTGGCCGTGCGATACGCGAAGGACAATATCCGCTGCAACTCCGTCCACCCCAGCACGGTGGAAACCGCCCTCGTGCAGGCCATGCTCAAGGACCCCGAGCGCCGGGCGGAGAGGCTCGGCGAAGTGCCTCTCGGAAGGCTCGCCAGCGCAACCGACGTCGCCAACGCGTTGGTCTACCTGGCGAGCGACGAGGCCGCGTTCATCAACGGGGCCGCGATTCCCGTCGACGGAGGCCTCACGGCGGGGTAGGCCGCCTCGCTCCTCCTGCAACGCCCGCTCGGGCCGTTTCCCGGCTGTCGGCGCGAGACCATGGTCGGCATCCCCTGCTACAATACTCGGTCCAGTGACGGTTTGGCGCTGCCGTCCCGGGCGCCTCGATCGCCGTCACGATTCGCGGAGGAATCATGATCTGGATTGTTCTAACCGTCGTCGCAATCGCGATCCTGTCGATTGCCCTGTACAATGGCCTTGTCCAGTTGCGTGTCCGCAGCGAGAACGCCTGGGCCGATGTTGACGTCCAACTCAAACGCCGGCACGACCTGATCTCCCAACCTGGTCGAAACCGTCAAAGGCTACGCCGCGCATGAGAAGGATACCTTCGAAAACGTCGCGAAGTGCCGTTCCGCCGCCGCCGGTGCCACCGCCCCGGACGCCCGTGTGCAGGCGGAAAATCAGTTGACCGGCGCGCTTCGACAACTCTTCGCGGTCGCCGAGAATTATCCCCAACTGCGCGCCAGCGAGCAGTTCCTGTCGCTCCAGCAGGCGCTCCAGCAGATCGAAGGAAAGACGTGCAGAACGCGCGCCGCTACTATAACGCGGTCGTGCGCGATTACAACACGCGCGATCCAAACGTTCCCCTCCGTTCTGATTGCCGGGCCGATGGGCTTCCAGGTCAAGCACTTCTTCGAAGTATCGACCCCCGACGAACGCGAGCGTGCCGGTGAAGTTCTAGCCCGTCCTCGCCAGGAGAGACCCGATGCCGAGACGCCTCCCAAGATCCTGGTCAGCCTGCCGCGGCTTGGCCATGGCGCTCCTGTTCGTATTCACCATCCGCCCCGCCGCCGCCGAGTGGCATGTCGCGGACTTCCAGGCCACCGTGGCCGTCGATCGCTCGGGCGGTATCGCCGTGACCGAACGGATCGCCGTCAAGTTCAACGGACCCTATCACGGCATCTACCGCACCATTCCCGTCGATTATCCCGGTCCGGACGGCTCCAACTACCATCTCTATCTGAAGATGCGTAGCGTCACCGATGGCGCCGGCGAGCCGCTCCGCTACGAGTCCAGCCGTCAGGGTGCGTTCCAGAAACTGAAGATATTCATCCCGGACGCCGTCGACGCCGAGCGCGTTGTGATGATCTCCTACACCATCCCCAACGCCACGCGCTTCTTCGATGGCTACGCGGAGTTCTACTGGAACGTGACGGGCAACGACTGGCCGGTCGAGATCGATCACGCTTCGGCCACCGTCAGTTTGCCGCTCGGCGCCGCCGGCCTGCGCGCCCAGGCTTTTACCGGCGAGTTCGGCTCGAAAAGCCAGGACGCGACGGCGAACGCGACCGGAGCCGACGCGGTCTTCGCGACCACCAGGCCGCTCGATCCCCGCAGCGGTCTGACCATCGACGTCTACATCCCCAATGGCGTTCTCGAGAAACCGAGCAGCCTTACCAAAGCTCTCTGGTTCCTGGGCGCGAATCCGGGCGTGTTCATTCCGGTTTGGGCGCTCGTCGTCATGATCGCGATCTGGCTCTGGTGGGGCCGCGCGCCCAATCCGGGCATCTCGGTGGCGCCGATGTACGCCCCGCCCAACGGATTTACCCCCGCCGAAACCGGCGCGCTGATAAAGGACAAGGTGCTCACGGCGCACATCAGCTCCACCATGGTGGACCTGGCCGTGCGCGGCTTCCTGAAGATCCGGCAGACCAACGAGAAGGTCCTGGTCTTCAACCGCAAGGATTACGAGCTTCAGCTCCTCAAGCCGGATCCGGACTGGAACGCCTTGGCTCTGCACGAAGTCACCGTTCTGCGAAACGTCTTTCTGGATCCCAGCGCCGGCGCCATCGTCCGCCTCTCGGCCCTGCGGAACCGTTTCTACACCGCCATTCCGGAGTTTCGCCGCTTCGTGATGGCCTCGCTGCGGGGAAAGAAGATGTACCGCATGGACCCCGCCACGATGCGCGCTTTCGGCTTCCTCGGCGCGGCGGTCACTGCCGTGCCATTTGTCGGCGGGACGGCGCTCGGCTGGTTCTCGCTCGCCGGCGGCCCGCTGGTGACGGCGGCATCCGTCCTGGTGAGCCTGCTGATCGTGATCGTCTTCAGCTTGTTCTTCTCGGCCCGCACGCTCGATGGCGCGCGCACCGCGATCGAGATCGAAGGCTTCAAGGAATTCATGAACCGCGTCGATGCCGACCGCCTGAAGCGCTTGCCGATGGATACCTTCGAGAAGTTCCTGCCTTACGCCATGGCGCTCGGCGTGGAGCACCGTTGGGCCAAGGCCTTCGAGGGCATTGCGCAGAACCCGCCCGAATGGTACGCCGGCGCGACTCCTTACGCGGTCTTCAGCCCGGTCCTGTTCACTAACGACATCCATTCGATGTCTTCGGACATGCATAGCGCGTTCGCCTCCTCGCCGCAGAGCAGTTCGAGCGGCTCCGGATTCGGCGGTGGAGGCGACGGCGGCTCCTCCGGCGGCGGCTTCGGCGGCGGTGGCGGGGACGCGTCTCAGAGCAGTTTCTGAAACGGTGAGTACCACCGCCGATCTATCTGCAATCGGAGCCGCGACCGTCAGGGAGCGGTCAACGCGGATACAGCACTGTCGGTGCTTGGCTGCTTGCTTAGCGCGCGCGGCTCCGTTTCGCGCGTGATTCGATCCCCTCGACAGCGGAACCACCCGCGCGGTCGCGGTCTTCTACTGCCAGCCGCCGCCCAGCGCCCGGTACAACTGGACGAACGATTGCAGCTCGGCCAGGCGGAGCTGCGCCAGTGCGAGCTGCCCCTGAAACAGATTGCGCTCCGAATCGAGCACTTGCAGATAACTGTCCAGCCCACCCTTGTAGCGCAGGTTCGACAGGCGCGTGCTCTCCGTGAGCGCGCCGACCAGCAACTCCTGCTGCGTGCGCTGCTCGCGCGTTCGGGAGTAGCCCACCAGCGCGTCGGAGACTTCGCGCAGCCCGGTGTAGATCGACTTTTGATAGGCGATCGCCATCTCGCGCTTCTGCGCTTCGGAATAGCGCACGCCGGCGCGAATCTGGCCCGCGTTGAAAAGAGGCAGCATGGCCGCGGGCGCAATCGCCTGCTGGCGCTCCGGCGTGTCGAACAACCTCGCCAGCGCGAGGCTCTGGCCGCCCAGAAAACCGGTCAGCGTGATTTGCGGAAAGTACATGGCCTTGGCCGCGCCGATCCGCGCGTTGGCGGCAATCAGCGTCTGCTCGGCCTGGCGGATGTCCGGCCGCCGTTCGAGCAGCGACGAGGGCAGCCCCGGCGGAACCTGCGCCGGCGTTTCCAGTTCGGCCAGCGTCTTGCCGCGCGCGATCTCACCGGGCGCCTTGCCCTCGAGCAGGCTGAGCGCGTTCTCGGTCTGCTCGATGTCGCGCTGCGCCCTCGCCATCTGCGCGGTCGCGGTATAGAGGAATTGCTCCGCCTGGTGCACGTCCAGGCCGGTGGCCGCGCCGTGCGTATGGCGCAATTGGACCAGCCTGAGGTTGTCCGCGGCGATGTCGCGCGTCTGCTCGCGCGATCTCCAGTTCCAGATCGCGCTCGCGCAGCAGGAAATAATCGGTCATCACGTCGCCGATCAGCGACACCACCACGCCGCGCCGTCCCTCTTCGGTGGCCAGGTACTGCGCGCGCGCCGCTTCGGAAAGCCGCCGCAGCCGTCCCCACAGATCCAGTTCCCAGGAAAGCGCCACGCCCACCTGCGAGTAGCTTCCCGCAAACGAGGTATTGGGCGGCAGCGGTTGGAGTGAACTGGCGCCGGGCGAGCGGGCCGCGGTGAAGCCGGCCTGGCCGGTCACGTTGGGGAACTGGTTGGCACCCGTGATGTGGAACTGGGCGCGGGCCTCGAGTACGCGCTCGGAGGCGATTCCAAGATCGAAGTTATGTGCGAGCGCCGTCCCGACGAGCTGCCGCAATGCGGCATCGTCAAACAGATCGGACCACTTCTTATCGGCGAGCGAGGCGGCATCGGCGGCGGCGCCCGCGGTACTGGTCCGGCACGGCCACGGCCGGCCGCTTGTAATTTGGGCCCACGGCGCAACCGGCCAGCAGCAGCGCGGGCAGCACGGCCATTGAGATTCTGGTCATGGCTGATTCCGCTCCCCGGCCCGCTGGATCACCACATACAGCACCGGCACGATGAAAACCGCCAGCAGCGTGGCCGTGTTCATGCCGCCGAATACCGCCGTGCCGAGCGAGCGCCGCGACGCCGCGCCCGCGCCGACCGCCAGCGCCAGCGGCACCACGCCCAGGATGAATGCGAACGAGGTCATCAGAATGGGCCGCAACCGCAGCCGCGCGGCTTCCATCGCGGCATCGACGATGGACTTGCCCTCCTCGTGGCTCATGCGCGCGTACTCCACGATCAGAATGGCGTTCTTGGCGGCCAGGCCGATCAGCGTCACGATGCCGATCTGCGTGTACATGTCGTACGGATAGTCGCGCAGTCCAGACGGCCAGCAGCGCGCCGAACAGGCCCAGCGGCAGCGGCCAGCAGCACCGCCATCGGAATCGTCCAGCTCTCGTACAGCGCCGCCAGGAAGAGGAACACCAGCACGGCCGCGAAGCCGAAGATCATGCCTTCGTGGCCCTGCGCCTCCTTTTCCTGGTAGGTGGTGCCGGTCCATTCGTAGCCGTAGCCGGCCGGCAGCACGGTCGCCGACAACTGCTCCATGGCACTCGAGGCCTGCGCCGCTCGAGTGTCCCGGCGCCGGCCCGCCCAGCAACTGCATGGCGCGGAACCGGTTGTAGCGGTAGATCACGTCCGGCCGGTGGTGGGCCTGCACGGTCGCGAACGTGCCCAGCGGCACCATGTCGCCGCGCGCGCGTGCGCACGTAGAAGCGGTCGACGTCGGAGGGCCCGGTGCGGAACTCCGGCTCGGCCTGCACCAGCACCTGCCAGGTGTGCCCGAACGAGTTGAAGTCGTTCACGTAGAGGCCGCCGAGAAAGGTTTGCAGCGCGTTGTAGGCGTCGCCGACGGGAACGCCCAGCGTCTGCACCTTGGCCAGGTCCATGTCCACGCTGTACTGCGGAACGTCGGGCCGGAAGGTGCTCATGGACGGTTGCCCATCTCGGGGCGCTGGCGGGCGGCTTGCACCACCAGGTCGGCGGTCTGCGCGAGCGCGTGCACGTCGCCGCCCGCGCGGTCCTCCAGCATGTATTGGAAACCGCCGGTGGCGCTGAGGCCCAGGATGGGCGGCAGACCGAAGGCGAAGGTGAAGGCTTCCGGCACCTTGGCGAACTCGGCCTGCATGCGCGCCGAGAATGGCTCTCAATTGCAGATTCGCGGCGTTGCGCTCGTCCCACGGCTTCAGCGCGCGCGATGATGGTGGCGACGTTCGAATTGGTGGTGCGCGTGGCGATGTCCAGGCCGCCCAGGGTGAGCGTGCCGGCCACGCCGGGAATGCGGCTGACGATGTTTTCGATCTTGCGCGTGGCCGCGTTGGTGCGGTGCGACCGACGCGCCGTCCGGCAGGCGGATGGAAACGAAAATGGCGCCCTGGTCCTCATCCGGCAGGAAGCCGGCGGGCATGCGGTGGAAGATGCGCGCCGGCCGCGAGCCAGAAGCAGAAGCAGCCGATCAGCGCCAGCGCGGACCTGCGAATCAGCACGCTCACGCCAGCCAGATAGCGGCCGCGTGACCCATCCGAAGCCGCGGTTGAAACGCGCCGAAAAAGCCGGCCAGCGGCCCGCGCGTCTCGGCGCTTCGGGCGCAGCATCATGGCGCTCAGCGCGGGGCTGAGCGACAGCGCGTTGAAGGCCGAGAGCAGCACCGAAGCCGCGATGGTGAGCGCGAACTGCTTGTAGATCTGCCCGCTGATGCCGCCCAGAAACGCCACCGGGATGAAGACCGCGGCCAGGATGAAGGCGATCGCCACCACCGGCGCCGACACTTCCTTCATCGCCTGGATGGTGGCCTCGCGCGGCGCCATGCCTTCGTCGATATGGCGCTGCACGGCTTCCACCACCACGATCGCATCGTCCACCACGATGCCGATCGCCAGCACCAGGCCGAACATGCTGGTGATGTTGATCGAGAAACCCAGCAGCGGGAACAGCGCGAACGTGCCCACCACCGCCACCGGCACGGTGAGCAGCGGAATCAGCGTGGCGCGCCAGTTCTGCAGGAACAGGAACACCACCAGGATCACCAGGCCGATGGCCTCGAACAGCGTGATCATCACGTCCTTGATGGCCGCGCGGACGAACATGGTGGAATCGTAGGAGATGATGTAATCCATGCCCGGCCGGGAAGCTCGTCTTGACCTGCTCCATGTACGCGCGCACGCGGTCCGCCGTCTGCCACGGCGTTCGCGCCCGGGCGACAGATAGACGATCACGTTGCCCGACGGCGCGGCCGTCCACGCGGCTGAAGCCGGCGTAGGTCTGCGCGCCGAGCTCGCACGTGGCCGATGTCGCGGATGCGCAGCAGCGAGGCGTCCGGGCTGGGCGCGCAGCACGATGTCGTCGAACTGGCGCGGGTCCACCAGCCGGCCCGGCGCGTTCACCGAGTACTGAAAATCGGTCCCTGGCGGCGCCGGCGGCTGTCCGAACGCGCCCGCCGGATTCTGCCGGTTCTGCGCCTGGATGGCGTTGCTGATGTCGGTGGCCGTGATGCCGAGCTTCGCCATCTTGTCCGGGTTCACCCAGACGCGCATCGAGTAGACCTGGTTCGATCCCAGGCGCGAATCGCCGATGCCCGGCAGGCTGCCCATCTGGTTCACCAGGTTGATCTGCGCGTAGTTGGTGAGGAACAGCGAATCGTAGCGGTTGTCGGTGGAAACCAGGCTGATGGCCATCAGGAACGCGCTCGATACCTTCTTCACGGCCACGCCCTGCCGCTGCACCTCGGGAGGCAGCCGCGGCATCGCGACGCTGACGCGGTTCTGCGTCTGCACGGTGGCGATGTCGGGTTGGTGCCGAGCTTGAACGTCACCTGATATGTTCAGCGTGCCGTTGTTGGCGCTGGTGGACAGGTAATAGAGCATGCCGTCGAGGCCGACGAGTTGCTCTTCGATGGGCTGCGCCACGGTCTTTTCGAGGTCCTGCGCGTTGCCGCCCAGGTAAGTTGGTGGTGATCTGCACCACCGGCGGCACCACCTCCGGATAGGTCGCGATGGGCAGGTTGGGAATGGCCACGGCGCCCAGGATCACGATCACGATGGCAATCACCATCGCGAAGACGGGACGATCGATAAAGAATCGCGCCATGGGTCAGTTCCCCTGCTTCCGATCGTCGTACGGCTGCGGCTGGACCAGCGGCGCCGGGCCGCACGCGCAACTGCCCTTCGACGACCACGCGTTCGCCGGGCTCCAGGCCCTGCTCGACAATCCACAGTTCGCCGACGCGATCGCCGGTGACGATCGGCGCGCATGAGCGCCTTGTTGTCCGCGCCCACCGTGTACACGGTCTGCATGCTCTGGATCTGCTGGACGGCCCGCTGCGGGACCAGCGATCGCGTCCTTGCGTTCGTCCACCTGCAAGCGCATGCGGCCGAACTGGCCGGGCAGCAGGGTGTGCCGCGGGTTGGGGAAGCTGGCCTGCAGTTCGAGCGTGCCGGTCTTCGGGTCCACCTGGTTGAGCGTGTCCCGATGCGGCCTTTCTGCGGGAACTCGCTGCCATCGGCCAGAATCAGCGTCAGCTGCGCCGGCCGGCGAGCGCTGCCCGCGTTTGGCCCAGGCCAGATATTCGGATTCGCTCACCTTGAAGCGCACCCACATGGGATCGAGCGGAACGATGGTGGTGAGCGGCTGCGCGGCGGTGGGCGTCACCAGGCCGCCCACCGGCACCAGCGTATCGCCGATGCGGCCGGCGATGGGCGCGCGAATGGTGGCGTACTCCAGGTTCAGCTCGGCGGTCTTCGAGCGCGCCCTCGTTCGATTCGACCCGGCCCTCGGTGGATGCGATCTGGGTCCTGGTCGAGAGCGCGCGTCTGCTCGACGTTGGCCTTGTTCGCCTTCACGGTCTCTTCGGCGGCGCGCAACGCGGCCACCGCGGCGTCCAGATCCTGCTGCGAGGCGGCGTCGGCCTGCCACCAGCGGCTTCAGACGCGCTCGTCGTCCTGCTGCGCCTTCTTCAGGTTCGCCTGCGCGGAGGCCAGGTTCGCCTGCGCCTGCAATAGCGAAACCTGCTTGCGGGCGAAATCCAGGTCGGCCTCGCTCTGCCTCAGATTGCCGCGCGCCTGCTCGACGGCGGCTTCAAACGGCCGCAGATCGAGCACGTACAGAACTGTCGCCAGCCGCCACCTCCGCGCCCGGCTGGAAGAGCCAGCGGTCCACGTAGCCCGTCACGCGGCCGCGCACCTCGACCATGTTGCGCGCGTAGGTCTGCGCCGCGAAATCGGAGAAGATGGCCACGTTGCGCGGCCGAACTTCCATCACGTTGACCAGCGGCGGCGCGCCGGCCGGTCCTTTCCTCTCGCCGGAAGCCGTGCAGCCCGCGAGGAGAACGGTCGCGAGAAGGAGGGCAACCGCAACGTAGGGCAGGCCATCCGCCCGCCAAGTCTGTCCTGGCATGAAACTTCTATGTTCTCTCATTTTCATGGCGCGCAAAATGGCTTCTGTCCTTGAATCTCCGTCTGTGCAGTGCGCAATCGAGGGACCGGGAACCGAAGGTTGGATTGACGAACCCGTTCCAACACTAAGCCAATAACGTTCGGCCTACCCTGTTGATACCACGAATCGCCGTCTCCGCGGGTCGGCGCCATCGCCCGCCAGGAAAGACGCCGGTATCGCCACAGAACGCACGAAGCCATTCTACAGTGGCGACACTCTGGAAAACACATCCCGCACCCGTGGCGTGGGCCTCCGGACCTGCTGAGCCGAGAGTCCGAACTCCTGAGGCGGGTGGAATCTGAGTTGAGCCAGATCGACCCGGAGCGAGGTAGGACAGACGATCGTTTTTCGTGGTCTGTCCCAGCGCGGCGAGCTGACACTCTCGAACACACGCCCCACGCCCGTGGCGCAGACTGTCGAGTCCGCGGAACCGAGAGTCGTCTCGACGTTCTTCTGCGTCGGCACGAGTGCGCCACGTCGGAGCGTAGCCACCGCTCCCTGACAGACTCCTACCGGGCGGCTGGCGCGGGAAGGCGAAAGTGACCAGTCACCCCGTTAATCGTCAGCGTGGCGTTCACGTATGGCGAACTCGTCGCCACGCCGGCCGGATACTTGAAATTCAACTGGTCGATGATCTCGCCCGGCGCGGCGCCGCAGTAGGTCACTTGTGGCGGCGATGCCGTCGATCGTCAACTGGCAACTGGCCGTGCCGCCCACCACCGAGAGATCGTTCAGGCGTCGTCGCGGCGTCGCCCACGCCATCCTGCTCCGCCAGATTCTTCGGCCCCAGTCCGTTGGCCCAGAGTTGATAGTAGCCGCCCGCCTGGACCGCGCACTGCGCGATCGCGCAACCCTCGTCCGCGGTTCCCGTCACCCACGCCACACCGGTCGAGTAGTCGTTGAGGAACATCGATGGCGAGGCCGTGGACGCGATCGTGATCTGCTCGACGGCACTCGCGCCCCCGGCGCGCGTCACCTGCACACGCACGGCGGGGCCGGGCGCGGTCTCCCAGGGAATCTGGAAATTGATTTGCCCCGGGCCCACATAGGCGAGCGGCGCATTCACGCCGTTGACGCTGACGCTGACGCCGGCCACCGACGTGACGAAGTGGCCGCTGCGTCGAGCAACTGCGAGCCCTGGTACGAGCCATCGGCGAGGTTGCCGCCGAACAGCGAAGCCAGGCTGCCGGGCGCGATGTCTCCCAGGTAGGACGCCGCATTCAACACTCCCGCGGGAGAGATGACCGGCGCATTGGCGTCAATTGCCGCCGCCCGATACACGCGCACGTAATCCACCAGCATGTCCTGATTCGGAAACGGCGCGCCGGGGTCGGGCGTGCCGAGAAACGTGCTCGGGCCCGCCGATCGCCAGGTTCAGCAGAATGAAAAACGGCGCGTTGAAAACCCACTGGGCGCCCGGCGGCAACGACCCCGGCGTCACCGTGTGATAGAGCGCGCCATCGACGTAGAACGCCAGCGCATTGGCGGACCACTGAATGGCGTACATGTGATAATCGTCCGCCACCGTCTCGCCCAGCGGCAGCGTGTACGGGCCTCCGGGTATAGCCGTTGCCCTCCCGAGTAGCCGGGCCCGTGCACCGTGCCGTTGTTGATGGACGCATCGTTGACGTTGCCGTAGATCCCGAAGTTCTCCATGATGTCGACTTCGCCGCACGCGGGCCAACCGACGGTTCCGATGTTCTCGCCCAGCATCCAGAAAGCGGGCCACACGCCGTGGCCGAACGGGAGTTTGATTCTGGCTTCGATCAGGCCGTACTGCCAATTGCCGTCGGCGGTGTGGGTGGATGCGCCGGGGCTGCCGGTCTGCAAGCGCGCGGATGTGTACTGGCCGAGCGTGCGACCTTACCTTTTTGTAGACGATCCCAATTCTTCCGAGCCGAGGAGCTCAAGAATCCTGTAATGAGAAATCGTGGAACCAACTAGGCACTGGATTTTCTCGTCGACAGGTTGGGATAGGAGTATACGCTAACGGAGGTGGAAATACAAGGCTTCAAGGGGGTCAGGACCACCCCGTCCAACGGGACATTTCTCGAACACTTCGAGCCGGCGCGGTCGCACTGCCCCTCTTCGTATCGACTTTTCATTGCCTAATCCCGCGGGACCCGCTCCTCCTCGTGTTCCTGTTCCAGAAGGTTGAAGGTCGCCCGGATCAAGAGATCCGCTCGGGTGTCCTGCGCGACCCTTAAGGCTTTGTCTGGTTCGGCAGAACTGGGACCGAAGGACTGTTCCGGGTTGAGGTGAATACCAGAATGGTGGAGAATTTCAGACAAGGAAGAGGGGACGATCTCTCCTACGCACCCGCGCGGTACAGTTGTCCGGGAAAACAGCCGGAACAGAGTACAACATCTTCAGTGATTGGCAGCAATTGTCCAATATACGAATTGGACCGGTCTGAGGGAGTCAGGTCAACAAAACGATCATGCAGCTCTATTCACCGCCCAGAACTCAGATGCCAAACCGTCATTGTATCCTTAGCGTCCGTCCATGACTTCAGCTCACCTACCGTGAAATGACTCCCAAATCGTACCAAAGAGCAAGATACACATTACTTACAAAGCTTCGGGGCATCTGACTAACACCGTGTGAGTCTTGGTCCGAATACTTCTCATGTTCCTTGAGTCGTTCAATCAGACTGCCTTGAACCTCGCTTGCGTTCCGGAAGCTCCTGGTCTCATAAAGTGGAACGACATTGTCACATCCATGTTGCGACATGATAGAATCAATATCCCCTGATCGCCCGATGTAAAACCGGGCTACGCTTTGCTGCCCAATCATGTCGGAAATGCACAAAGTAAGAGCGTCGAGTACATCGGCAGGCTTGCCTCTCATGGGAAGTTTCATGGAGTCAAACGCGCCTCCCGCTTCGTCGGTCCGTTTTGCAATTTGAGCACTAGCACGAGCAACTCCTCCCCGAATTCGAGATAACGATGGCTATTGTCACTCTGTTCACGCAGGACATAAAGAACTTTGCGCAATAATTTGTCAGAATTCAGACCGGATTGGGCGTGAGCTCTATCTGCGGGCTGTCTCTCCCGAGATACGAGTCTCTTCCTTCCGAGGTGATTGCCACACAAACTACGTTCCCTATTGTCTTACGATTGCATACTGGGCAAAAACGGACCAATGGCCATCTGTGCCTTCTGATTCGATGACCAGCGTCCACTCATCTTTCGCCGAATCATACTGGAACATATTGCGAAAGTTTCTCTCGGCGTAGGGAAAAATGATTTCGATCTTCTCCGAAGCGAGCGGCCCAAAACCGACAACGCGGGCACCACCTCCACCAAATGAATCAAGCCAATGAGCGACATATTGATTCTTCGCCGAATCAATTCCGATGAAAAGACTCCCCTCATAGTTTGAGGGGACTGCGACATCCCGCATGTGGAGGGAAAAGAATTGATTGTGGTATAGCCAAACCCCTTCAGCAGTGTACTTGACTGGATTCTTCATGACAGTCCCGGACATATACCATGACCCTTGAAGATGGTTGAGCAGAACCCTTGGAGATGATTGCCCAAAACAAGTAGCCAGGGATAAGGGGATGAAGAAAGAGAACGTCAGAATCTTCCATTTGCGTGGTTGATGTGCTGTCATATTTAGCCCCTAATTTGTAAGCAGGGTCTCGCGTTATCCCTGGCGCATTCCTGAACAACCGCACAAGCGGGATTCTTCAATGTCGAGGATACCGTGAATACGACCGGGTCGATATCCATGTGACGTTGAAGTTGTCAGAGGGTATTCCGCGAGATCCTGGCACTTGCTTTTCCTCGATCGAAGTGGTAGTCCTTTGCTTTCTCCCCCGACGTCCGCATGTAGAAACGTCCTCGCCACGGAAGCGGTCCCGTAGCTCCATCACGTCGCCTTAAGTATCCAATCCCTCTGTATTTCTGGGAACCTTCTAAATTGTTATAGTATCGCAACCATCCATAAACGTACACCGCGGCAACGAGATCATCCATAACAATTGTCTTGACTCCCACCCGCGCCCGTCGGCCATCTACAAGAAAGTCCTCCTTGAAGCCATTGTATATGCCCAGGTCATCGAAGCGACTCTGTTTCAGGCGAGCCAGTTGTCCTTCGATCTTTTCGAAAACCTTCTGCCAGGAATCCGATGGATCCCCACGCTGGAAATAGTCTTGAATGGTTCGCGCCATGGGAATCAGCGTCGCCCTTGCGCCCCAGTACAATAATCGGGCCCACAGGGGTGATGTTCCCAAGAGTACTATGAGTAGCCAATTGACGTTATGTGACATCGTTCCCTAGATCCCATCTCTACTGCTGTTGGCAAGCATTGACCTCCATTACATCGTAAAGCCGTTGAAATCTCTGGAACCCCGACGCCACCGCGTGGCCTGGTCGGGATCGGCAATTCCTAACTCAGGCCTCGCCATTGATAGCCAGCCGGGTAAAGACCTTAGCTTGGGGATCATACCATACTTGGAAGTAGCACGGTCCTCCGTCCTGCACGTACACGAATTCAATTCTCCATTTATGACCTCTATCCGCATAGTACTTGCAAAATGCATTCACATAAATAATGACTTTGCCGCCCTCTTTTATCCCCAAATGCTGACGACGATATGTGCCAAGGCTGTCGGCAATCAACTTGGCATTTGGCAAGTTAAGACTCATAAGATACTCTGGAAGTCTTGCCTCTAATTCCCGAACCTGTTCATTCAAGATACCTCCCCCCTTTCCGACATGCAATCACACTCGCGTGTGCCGGAACACCATCACCCGTGTCTGCTGTAACATCGCGCCAGAAATATCTGCTATTCCCTCGGCTGTGCCCGACAACTGCGGCTTGATCGTTGACTCTGGCGGGTGAGCAGGGTATCTTCTCGTACGTTCTTTCGGGCCTTTTCTCGCGTTGGGAAGGGGCGCTGTAGTCTTCGGGTCGGATAGCTTGCCAGATGAAATTAAAGTAAACAGGGGCATACTATTTCCATCATTGATAAGCCCAGACTAGCGCTACGCCTGCGGCAAGACCGAGCGAGGTCGTATGCGACAATATCTCTTGGCGCCATTGAGTCTCGTGCTCCCTTTGGGATGCAAACAAAGTAGCAATCCGGTCGCTCCGATGACACCACAGACATCGAGCGTCAGCGAAGCGAAGAATAATGTCCTTTATACGCTTGCGGTTGCCAGGGATACACTGGGAATTCTCGACACGCTGAGCATGACACTGACAGCCTTCAACCTGGCGCTCCAACCCGACACACTCTATACGGGCGATTACTTTTACGCATGGTCACTGACGAGCGATAACGGCAAAGTCATTTCCTCCGGCCCGACGGTTCTTAGTAGTCTTATCATTCGGGTACTATTGAATCCTCATCAATCCGTCGTGCTTTACCGCCTCAACTACTCAATGGCGGATATTTTTGGTACCCCGATAGCGCCGGGCTCCTACGCGTTGCGATGGAATCTCAGTATTGGCGTGGCGCTTCAGTTGAATCTCCAGTGCGGAAAGGGCAAGAGCGAGATCACCGATACATCCGGCATTGCCTCACCTATTTATCCGCTTAAGGTAGGGAATAGATGGACGTTCAGAAAAGGCTACGTTTCCGGGAATGGGACGGTTTTTTGGGCTGACACGGTAACTCAGACGGTCGTTGTCGAGGAGTTGATGAACGGTGAAAAATATTTCCTGCTAAGGTCCACGGACTATGTTGATCAACTACTCACGGCACGACAGGATGGCATTTACGTGTATTATGCGGACATCAGTGCTTCGGTCTTGAAGTACAAGTATCCGGCTGCGATGGGGGAGGCATATGCTTCAGGATATCAAGAGTGGACCGGTGCTACTCTTGTATTAGTTCCATTTCAAATGACGGTTGAATCGACAAATGAACTGGTTTCTGTTCCAAGGGGTCAATTCCCGTGCTACAAGTATCATGCTCCGGAGGTTATTGCGACATTCGGGAACAGCTCAAACGAAATAGATTCCGAGGATGTCTTCCTTTCGACAATCGGACCGGTCAAGAGGATGGACGGCAATATTATTCGGGAACTCCTTTCGACAACTTTCTAATGGCTATATGGCATGGTCAATGTCACCCACTATGGAGGCAAGGACTGGACGGTGTTTAACGTCAGGCGCCCCAGGACGGTGTGCGGGCCGATGAGCAAAGGGCTCAATTGAAGTGCAAGCAAAGGTTTTATGACATACAATTGCCCATTCTGCAGCGCGACAATTGAAGTAGATCACCCGTTCGTAATTCACGCAGGGTTTAGCGATTGCGGGTTCCTCTATTGTGACCAGTGCGGAGATCTGTTGACTTGGAACATGTATGATGTGGGATACCGCGCGAGGTATCAGGTGCTCCAGGACGGTGTTTCGTGGTGAAAGCACACTCCGGGACAGACTGAAACTTATTTGAAGGATTTGAATGGATGCGCGCTTCTGCACTCGTTGTGAGTTGCGTCATTCTGGCTGTTTTCTTGCCTTCTTGTAACAATCACACCAAGCCGAAAAGAACATCTTCAACTGATCTCGACTTTGAAAAGGAGCACGCGCGAGTCCTCCAATCGAGAATTAAGTCGATACGAGAATACAGATGCCGAATCAACCGTACTGCGGCGTTGGAAACACTTGTGATCATCTCGGAGAAGAGGTACGGTGCTAATGGCTATCAGACGGAGGAATATCATTACGATTATTCAGGAGCTCTTTCATATAGAGAGGAACTCACGTTTGATCAAGAAGGAACGTTCCTTCAGGCGACTGATTATGACACCAACGGTAGGTTCTCTTTCCGTAGACTTCGCATATACGATGAACACGCGAATGAAGCAAGATACTATTCTTCCCGCCGTCGACTAGAAGATAGTACGCTGGATCAAATCGATATGTATGACAGGCAAGGTAATATTGTTCACCAAACAAGCTTCAATTCGGATGGATCCATTGGATCTGCCCACGATCTATCCTATGATAGCCTCGGGAGACTAGCTGTCGAAAAGGACTTCGATTCTGACGGTTCAATTCGAGGAACAACAAAGTCTACCTATGATAGTGATGGGAATAAGATTCGGGAATTATACTCCGACCCGCTTGACACTCCGAAGGCCACAATCTCCTGGCAATATGATCTGAAGAAACGTCTTATAGTAGAAGTAAATGGTGACGTGGGAAATCGAACTGAGTACACCTATGACGATAAAGGTCACCTAGTGAAGGCAATTCAATTCGGCAACGGCTTAAGCAGCAATACGACTTCAATAACCTATGAGTATGTCAGCAGGGGTAACAAGGCTAAAGAGATCTGGATCAACGATACCGAGAAGGTAATTTCCCGGATTATCGTCTATGAATATGAATACTTCAGTGATAAATGAACATGCATGGGAGCGTAAAATGTGGAACCTCTTCTCTTTCTTATTTTGACGATTTCAATCGGGGACCCTACTACCCTCTCACGAATTTGCCGTGATACTCCACCAAGGAATCTATCTCCTGCAGGACTCTCATCCCCTTCTCTCCTCCCACCGGCCCCACGTCGTCCAGGCTTGAGTGGTTGAACTCGTCGAGAATACCCAAACGCCAATAAGCCTGAAAAACAGGTCCACAAAAGACCCGAATTCGAATCTCCCGTCTGTGTATTATTTCGGACCCAACTTCGCGATGAGCGCCCCCCTTTAAGTCGAAGGAGCCACGGGAGATGGATCGTTTCCTCCAGGAGGTGCTCGACGAGGCTCATTCTGAGCCGTTACCTCATCCCACCTCCCATCCGAGTCCATTGTCCCAGACCAACAAGCGTCCGTAACTTTCTGAGGAAATGCAGAAGCGCTTCTGGTCGTGGCAAGGCATTTGGCACCTCTAAATTGAGTATCTTAGTGTGATCAAGATGGTTCTCTGAGTCCACAACCATTCCAAAGGAGTGAAATGCCAAAGAAACCTAAAATAGAGCTTGGTTTCCAGGCTAGAACGGTGTTAAATGAATTTTGCCGTGAACATCAGCTTCCGCATGTCGAGGGGAACAGCTTTTCTGCGAGGCCAACAGACAACATATGGGATTTTTGGTCAAAGGGAACACTGGTGGCAAGTGTAGATATGACAAAGAAGAGTGTAGAGATTGTAAGTGTCAAACAGACGCCATCAACCTAATAGGATACGTTCCCGTCATCTCCAGATAGGCGGAATATCGCTCAAAGCTCGTGCTGGCAAGGAACCCGTTTCAGAAGGATTCCACTCCCTCGGCAAATTGCGAGTCTTCTCATTTCGCGAGGTATTGTGCCCTGAAAAGAACAATACGCCAGCGAAAACTTGCAGGCCTGAGGGAATCCCTTCTTAAGTGGTGATGCTCCTTCTGATCCCTTGTTACCAGGAAGGCCCAGAGTCCCGTAATTGCGCTCCCAAGGAGTGCAGCGGCACCTGCGATGCCCGCGATCAAAAGCCCGTGGTCCATACTCCGCTCTCCTTTCACGTCCGCGTCAATTACAGAGACGGTACAAAACCAGTGCCATCCCCCGCTTCCCCAAAGAGACGCGATTTGCATATGAGACCGATGCGATGTTCGGAATAGTTTACCTTTCTGTGTAAATACTACAATGCATGAAATTGAGGGACCCGGTCTTCAAGCTTGTTGAATCTCCTCATGTCATCCATTACCTTTCAGCGACTCTTCGTCCGTCATGTGCCCCCCATACCCCTAAGATTTCATGTATTCGGTCCTCGGTTCCATGTTTAACCACGGAGTTGCCATGATTCGTATCATCTCCCTCGCACCCATCGTCCTTCTGCTGGGGGCATCAGCAACCTCACAGCCGTCTCCATCCTCCAATCTCATGCTCTGGTATGCGCAGCCGGCACGGGAATGGAACGAGGCGCTCCCCATCGGTAACGGGAGACTTGCTGCCATGGTCTTTGGCGGGGTCGAGCGGGAGCGGGTCCAGCTCAATGAGGAATCGTTCTGGTCTGGAGGTCCTTACGATCCGAGCAGACCGGAGGCGGCGAAAGCGCTCCCCGAGATTCGCCGGTTGATTTTCGCCGGTGAGTACATGAAGGCGCACACGCTGCATGCCAGGACACAGATGGGAATGCCGGTGGAACAGATGAAGTATTCGCCCCTGGCCAACCTCATACTCCAATTCCCTGATCAGGGAGGCTTCAGCTCGTACAGGAGAGAGCTCGATATCGATAAAGCGCTCGCCAGCGTCTCATACCGCGTCGGCGATGTGCAATTCGCTCGTGAGTATTTCTCCAGCCCGGTCGATCAGGTCATCGTGATCCGATTTACGGCAAGCAAGCCCGGGAGTGTCACGTTTGTTGCCAATCTGCAGGGAGTCAGGAACACCGAGCACTCCAACTACGGGACGGACTATTTCATGATGGACGGCGAACAGCCCAACGCGCTCACCCTGCGCGGGAAGTCGGCGGACTATCTCGGAGTTCCCGGCCGCCTCAGACACTATTGTCGGCTGCAGGCCTATGCAGCAGGGGGAACCGTTTCCGTCGATGATGTCAACCTCCGTGTGTCGGGGGCAGATTCGGCAACGCTGGTCTTCGCCGCTGCCACGAACTTCGTCTCGTACAACGATGTCACCGGAGACCCCCGCAAAAGGGTGGAAACATGCCTGGGGAGGCTCACGGAGAAATCGTACGAACAGATGAAGAGCGATCATATCGCCGAACATCAGCGGTTGTTCCGTCGTCTCAGCATTGACTTAGGCACTACCGATGCGAGCAAACTCCCAACCGACGAGCGGATCAGGAACTTCTCCTCCCAGCCAGATCCCCAGCTTGCGGCGCTCTTCTACCAGTTTGCGCGGTACATACTGATATCCAGCTCACGCCCGGGCTCGCTCCCCGCAAATCTCCAGGGAAAATGGAATCAGGATTCGAACCCAATGTGGGACAGCAAGTACACCACGAACATCAACACAGAGATGAATTACTGGATCGCTGAACCAGGCAACCTCGCCGAGTGTGTCGATCCTCTGACCAAGATGATGGTTACCATATCCCGGGGACCAGGGGTCACTGTTGCACGGAGACATTATGGCGCCAGAGGGTGGGTTCTGCATCAGAATACGGATCTCTTCCTTGCCTGTGCTCCCATGGATGGGCCTACGTGGGGAACGTTCACGACTGCCGGCGCCTGGCTCTGCACGCAGATCTGGGATCATTATGTCTTCGCCGAGGACAGAACATACCTTCGTGAGATCTATCCTGTATTGAAAGGCTCCGTGGAGTTCTTTCTCAGCACGCTCGTGGAGCACCCCGCGTTGAAATGGCTTGTGACCTGTCCGTCAACTTCACCGGAGAATTTTCCCCAGCGGGAAGGGAACGGGAAGTACTTTGACGAAATCACGGGATTGGACCTTCCGGGAACCTCCATATGCGCCGGTTCGACCATCGACATGGAAATCCTGCGGGCGCTTTTCGCCGAATACGCGGATGCGGCTCGGATTCTCGGTATCGATTCAACGTTGCGCTCAAGGGCTCTCTCGGCGCGAGGACGTCTGGCACCTCTGCAAATCGACAAGTCGGGGCTTCTGCAGGAGTGGCTGGAGGGGTGGGAAAGCCTTGAGCCGCACCACCGCCATCTTTCACATCTGTGGGGACTCTATCCGGGGGATCACATTACGCCAAGGGAAACTCCATTGCTTGCCGAAGCCGCAAGAAAATCGCTTGACGCGCGGGGGGACGGAGCCTCAGGGTGGTCTCAGGCCTGGAAGATGAATCTCAGGGCACGCCTCCTTGATGGGGATCATTCGTATAAGCTGTTCGAGAACCTCATCTCGGTGAACACGCTGCCGAATCTTTTCTCCGGCGGCGGCAAAGTAATGCAGGTTGATGGCCTCCTTGGCGCTGCCTCGGGGATCGGCGAAATGCTGCTGCAATCGCACAACGGAGAAATCGCACTGCTTCCGGCCCTTCCGGCCGCATGGGCTCAGGGTCATGTATCGGGCATGCGCGCCCGCGGCGGATTTGAGCTTGCCTTCGAGTGGACGAAAGGGAAGCTCACAAGCGTTAGTGTGTATTCTCTCCGGGGATCTTCATGCAGGATCCGCTACGGCGACATCGTAACAGAGATTGCGACCAAAGCGGGTGAGCACTACACGCTAAACGGAGAACTCAGGATCCAGTAATGGCGGCTCCCGCCGAGCATACCAGAACCAGTGAGTTCTATCAGACGAAGCCGCTCACGACAGTCAGTAAAGCAGCGAAGGGGTCGGCAGCGTGTTAGTTCTTGACCGACTCACGCAGGCTCACCGGTCGTCGATAGATCCTCACGGGACCGCACAAACGTCAATTCGCACGACACCTGAGCCACACGCATGAAGGTCCTGCCGAGAACGAACGCCTGCTGAAGGAGAACGACGAGGACGATCCGCCAGCCGGAATCCATCCCGACGGCCCCCGCGGCGTACAGGTACGCGGCGGCAAGGCACGCCGACACCGCGACACAAAGGAGCTGGAGCATGACCGTGCCCGGCGCGTGCTTCCCGATGAACACGAACGACCCCGCGAGCGCCCGCACCATCGAGCGGGAATCGCTCCGCACCGTCAGGACGCGCGCGTAATCCGCGAGCATCACGAGGAGCATGATGACGCATCCCCACGCGATCGCAGTTCCCGCGACCCCCTCGAACAGGGGGATTTCGGAGGTGCCGCCGTTTGTGACCGCGTGGATCACCCATCCACCGGCGACCGCCAGCGCCACCACTGCCACAACGGCGATCACACACGTGAAGAGGAGGAGCCTCAGGAACCTTACGGCGAATGCGCCGCACCCCGCGAGGAGCGCCTGAAGCGGTGAAGAGCTGCCGCTTCCGAGCACCGAAAGAACCCCGCCGGACATAACGGCTCCGGTAGGAACGGAGAGAATCGTCATAAAGGTAACGACGTTCCAGAGTGTGCTGATCCCCTCCGTGTGGATCCGGAGAAAATCCGCGAAGAGGGTCAGGTCAAAATCCTTCAGGAGCGGTCCAAGCGATCCCGCACTTCCGATACCCGCAACGAGCCCCCTGAAGGAGAGAGCGATCACGGACGCGAGAAGGAAGTTGATCAGGTACAGGACCGCAACGAGGGAAAGGTTTCTCCAAGCAAGCAGAAACGACCGCCGGAAAACCTGCATCATCGTCATTGTGCACACCCCGGGTCAATCGAGTACGTTGGAAAGAAGGAAAATGTTCTGAACCCAGAAGAGAACTTTCGCGGTGTATTTCCAGAGCAGTCCCTCCGGGGGCCCCGCGCTCCTGGCATTGTTTGTCACGTTCACGTCAAGAGGTATCTTCCCTTCGGGATCGACGGCCGCCCGTACGGCTTTCGAGGCACCGGTGTACCGGAAGTGAACCGTTTTTGCTTTCCCGTCCCATTGTTCCGTCACCCTCCGACCATCCTCGAACCAGACAGCCACTTCGACAGGCAGGCACACACTCCCGAGCCTTGCCGCGGTCACCACGGAAACAAACATCCCCCCTGCGCTGTCGCCGGAGGGGGCGAGCGGGCTGACGGCGATGGATTTCAATTCGTAGTCGCATACTCCCGTGCCATTGAGAACCTGATCAAAGAACCATTCCATGTCCCTCCCGTATATGTTTCCGGAGAGGCGCGGAGCGATGCTGTCGACGACCGCGACGAAATCCCTGCCGCACGGATGGCGGAACTTCCAGCGGTTGAAATACCCCCTCATCACGGAGTCCATTGCCGGCCTTCCGATCATCCCTTCAAGCGTCGCCAGAACGAGCGTGGTCTTGCTGTACGTGAGCGCGCTGTACGATCCCGCCGGGAACTTCCATCCCAAAGTCGTGATCGGCGCGATTCCCGGATCGCTCATCCCGGTGTACATGATCCTGCTGAATTCCAGGTCGCCGCAATGAACATCCGGGAAGTCCACCAGTGAGTGCTTCACGCCGTACAGGTCATCCATGATCCTCGTCTCGTAATACTGTGTGAATCCTTCGTCCATCCAGGCTTCTTCGAACTCATTCGTCGCCACCATTCCGTAGAAATACTGGTGAGTGATTTCGTGTACCGTGACGAGCTCAGGCATCCTGACTCCCTCAGGCATGAAGCTGAGCGTCTCTCCCGTGATGAGCTGCGGGTATTCCATTCCGCCGGCCTCCGACGCTCCCCAGGCCGGATCGACGATCGTCAGGTCAGCGTACGGGTACGGCCCGAGACACCCGGCGAGATACCCGAGTGTCGCCGCAGCGGAGTGCAGATACCGGCCCGCCTGTCCGGCGTGCTGCCTCTGGACCAGCGCCCGGAGGGACACGTTGTTCCAGGTGTCGGTCACCTCGACGAAATCGGGCGAGGCCGTCCACGCGAAATCGTGAACGTCCTCCGCATGGTACGCATACGTTACCGTACTGTCTTCGTTTTCGCGCGCACCGATCCTTCTCCCCGTTGCACCGACGACGAACCGGCCTGGAACGGTCATGCGGACATCATACACGCCGAAGTCCGCGTAGAATTCGGTCACGCCGTGAAACTGGTGGCAATTCCATCCACCCACGGGACCCGCGAAGCGCATCCCCGCCGGTTCGAAAACCCCGACTTTCGGGAACCATTGCGCGATCATGAAGAAGTTTCCGTAGTACCCCGTCCTCGCGATGACACGCGGGAGCTGAACGATGAATGTCATCGACAGGGAGACTCTTCCCCCCGCGGGCACCGGTGCGGGAAGGGGAACGCGCAGGACCGTGCTGTCTTTTGCATTGTCGTCGTCGGGACTGATGAACGTGCACCGGTCCCTGATCTCCCCGCCGTTTCCCGTCTGCACCGAGAGGAGGTCGATCCAGCCCCAGGTTCCACCGCTCACGGCTCCGCTCCTCCTGCCGGGCGATTCCCGCATAAACGTCGATTCCCTGTTACGGAACGCGTTCATGTACAGATGCAGCCGGAGCTCCCTCACGGCCAGAGCGGAAGGGTTGCGCCACGTCAGACGTTCCGATCCGGAGAGAGTTTTAGACTTCGCATCCAGGGAAACGTCGATGGCGTACTGCACGACCCGGTCGCTCAGCGCCGGGGCGGGCGCCGCCCGGGCCCCCGACACATCGGCGGCAAACGGAAGAAGGGCCAGGGCTGCGCGCATAGGAGACCGGAAAGTTTGATGGCGGGAACAATGTGAAATCAACGTAAGGAACGGCACAGGAGACGCAAAATCAAGATCATCGTGAAGACAATCCAAGGAGAAGCTATGAGCGCTCAATGGCCCGATTAATCGTTGACTCTCGCCGGGGAGGGGGGTATCTTCCGTTAGGTTAGGTATATCATGTGGAAGGCTGGCTTGCACTGAGGAGAGATTACGATGAGGCTCATAGCAATAGAGGAACATTTTCTTACCCCTGAAGTGCGAGAGGCCTGGGCCGCCACGCCAATCATGGACAACCCCGCGCAGGGTTTACATCTCGGGGAAATCGAGGAGCAGCTGGACGATCTTGGCCGGGATCGTCTGCGCCGTATGGATGAGACCGGCGTGGATATGCAGGTTCTTTCCCTCACAACGCCGGGCCTTCATAATCTGGACAGTTTTAAGAGCCTGGAGCTGTCTCAGCGCACAAACGATCTCGTGGCAGCTACCGTAGCAAGCCAACCGCATCGTTTTCAAGGGTTCGCCGCATTGCCGACTCCAGCGCCAAAGGAAGCACCCCGTGAACTCGAACGTTGTGTTCGCGACCTTGGGCTCAAGGGGATTATGCTGCACGGTCGTACCCGCGATAAGAATTTAGACCATAAGGACTTCTGGCCGATCTTCGAATGTGCGGCGGCCCTTCATGTGCCGCTCTTTATTCACCCGCAGATACCTCAACGGGCAGTACGGGAGGTGTACTACTCCGGCTTCGGGGCCCAGGTCGATCTCGCCTTTTCGACATATGGATTCGGCTGGCATTGTGAAGCCGGGATTCAATTCGTGCGCCTGGTATTGGCAGGCGTCTTCGATCGCTTTCCGGGTCTTCAGATCATCCTGGGACATTGGGGAGAGGTGGTTCTCTTCTATATCGAGCGCCTCGCGGCACTGAACAGGTCGGCAGGGCTCGGCAGGCCTTTTGCCGACTATGTACGCCAGAACCTCTATATTACGGCAAGCGGGATGTTCAGTCAGACATATTTGCATCGTTCTATCGAAATCGTCGGCATTGACCGCGTTCTCTTCTCGACCGATTATCCTTACCAATATCGTCCGGGTAGAGATGCCCGCCGCTTCCTGGACGAGGCTAGGCTCGACGAACCTGGCAAGATCAAGTTCGCGCACGCCAACTGGGAAAGACTGATTGGCCAGACTCCCGCGGAGTGAAGAGCGTCAGCCGTGCTTGAGTGCCGTCAGGCCATTTCAAATCCTGCCACCGCGTTGCAACCGATTATGAAACTCGACGCGACGTGGCAATTGAGACACATGCTACATATCTTCTCAGCAGAACGACCAGGGGTAAGGTAAGCGCTGCTTTCAATCGAATCTGGCGCACCACGTGTGGCGAAATCGCGGTCGTTAAGGACACTTATGACATCGACACCGAACAGGAAATGGGTTTCCTGCGCACTGTTCAGTCTGGTGATTGCCGCTCAAACCAGTCTGATGGCAGATTCTCCTTCTTCCATCAAAGTAACCCGCCTTTACTGCGATCACGCCGTCAATCCCCCCGCCGTCGACAATCGTACGCCGACGCTGAGCTGGATAATGAGTTCAACGCGACGCGGCACCCGCCAAAGCGCCTACCGGATCCTGGTCAGCCGGAGCCCGGTTTCTCTCCGACGCGGCATCGGCGATTTGTGGGACAGCGGAAAATTGGAGTCTGACAATTCCACGGATGTGGTGTATGGCGGAGCGGCGCAGGCCTCCGGCAAGCGGTGCTACTGGCAGGTTCGCGTGTGGGACGAGCTTGACCGGGCATCCCCCTGGAGCGAGCCCGGACATTGGCAGGTCGGTTTGCTGGAAACATCGGACTGGGACGCCCATTGGATTTCTGCACCAACGGACGTGAAGGCCGTTGCACCGCTTTTCCGGCGCGACTTCTCCCTGTCAGGAAACATCAAACGCGCCACGGCGTATATTTACGGCCTGGGATGGTACGAATTATATCTGAACGGGACCAAGGTGGGCGATCAAGTCCTTGCGCCACCCAACTCCCGCTATGATCGGGTAGACCTGTACGACACTTTTGATGTGACCCGGCTGCTGCGGCAAAAAGGTAATGCCGTGGGAGTTATGCTCGGAGGCGGGTATGATTCCACCTATTCCCAGTGGGGGTGGAGATGGCAAAAGTCCAAACGGTTCATTCTGCAGATTCGAATTGACCTCGAGGATGGCTCACACCGGGAGATTGTTTCAGATCGACATTGGCGCTCTCACGAAGGGCCGGTCACGGCGTGCGGCATCTACAGCGGTGAGACATATGATGCTCGTAAAGAACTGAGCGGCTGGAGTACCTCCGGGTTCAATGACAGGGACTGGTCGGAGGCTGTTGACGCCGACCCGCCGGGGGGCCTCCTGGTGGCTAACACGATGCCGCCGCTTCGAGTAACGCAGACGATTTCACCGGTAAGCATCGCCGAACCAAGGCCCGGCGTTTTCGTGGTCGATATGGGGCAGAATTTCGCCGGATGGGCGCACATTCGCATGCAGGGCCAGCGTGGCGACAGCGTCAGGCTGCACTACAGCGAACTGATCGATTCCACCGGCATGCTCGATCCGTGGACCAATCGCAGGGCAAGGGCCACCGATATTTATATTTTCAAAGGCAATGGACTCGAGAGCTATGAACCACGGTTCACCTATCACGGTTTCCGCTACGTGGAATTAACCGGCCCGCGGAAGAAGCCGACGGCCGACATGGTCGAAGGCCGCGTCGTGCATGCGGATTTCGAAAGCGAGGGTTTGTTTGCCTGCTCGAATTCGACGCTCAACCGGGTGGCGAAGAATTTTCGCTGGAGCATGGTGAGTAATTTTATGTCTATTCCGACCGATTGCCCCATGCGGGACGAACGAACCCCCTGCGCCATGGATTCACGCGTCTATGAAGAAGGTGCAATGTATCTCTTTCCCATGTACCGTTACTACCGCAAGTGGTTACGGGACAGCCGCGGCGGATACGGCAATCCGGACTGGGACGGCGATCAGGTGCTGTTGCCGTGGCGATTGTATTGTTGTTATGGTGACACTGCGATTTTGCGCGAGAATTACAGCGCAATGAAGACATACGTGGACTCAGTGACCAGACGAACTGCCGGTTTCATCTATCACGACGGCTACGGCGATTGGTGTGCGCCCAACCAGGGAACCTGGGAATCCTATTTCAGCAATGTGGCGGCGGTGAACACCGCCCTGTTCTTCCAGTGCGTGGAAACGGTGGGTCACGCGGCACGGATTCTGAATGACGAAACGGCTGTGACACAGTATCACGCACTCTCCGATTCGATCCGACTCGCGTACAACGCCGCCTTCTTTCATCCAGAGCAAAGTACCTACGGCAGAGGCTCTCAAACCGAGGACATACTGCCCCTGGCGTTGAATATCGCGCCGCCCGATCGAAAAGAGAAAGTAGCCGGGCATCTGGTTCACACCATCGTGATCGGTAAAGACGGACATCTCGACACCGGCATCACCGGGACGCGGTATATCGGCGACGTTCTTTGCGATTTTGGATACGGTAATCTGGCTTTGCAGACTCTTACTCAACGCACCTATCCTGGCTTCGGCCACCAGATCGAACTCGGCGCTACCACGACCTGGGAACAATGGTATTCCCGGGGAGGGATGAATTCCCACAATCACGCCATGTTCACGGGCGCAGCGGCGACGCTGTTTTCCCGATTCGGCGGTGTCCAACCGGTGGAATCGGGATTTCGCAGGTTTATCGTTAGACCAGCGGTATTTGACTCTCTCGAATGGGCAGGTGTCAGGATCGAGACGGTACGGGGTCGCGTGCAATCCAAATGGCAGCGCAGGGGAACGACCTTCACCCTGGATGTGGAGGTTCCCGTCGGGGCGGAAGCAGAGGTGTACCTACGCTCAGGGAACGTGTTCGAAAGCGGCGTACCAGCGTCAAAGGCTCCGGGTGTGAAGTATCTGGGCAGGCGAGATCAGGACGAAGTCTATAGCGTCGAAAACGGCGTTTACCGTTTTGTCACCCGCCAGTAAGCAGGGCTTTGCCATCGGGGTAAAACCAGACGCACGCGATACAGATCTCCCGACTGCGTGATTCCGGTCCGATCCGGATCACGTCTCTCTCCCTACTCCCTTCCTCGTTAGACTGCAATCAACGTGAAAAGGTTCTGGTTCATGGTCCGGCACGCCTGCAACCTTGAGAAACCTCCTGTAGTCCTACAAGAGAGGTCACTCTCGGGAGATGCACATGGAGAAGTGGATTGCAGCGGTCCTGTTGTCACTCAACGTGATGAGTGCCGGATGTTACGATGATTCAAGAGGTCCTGTATCTCCCGGTGAGACTGTCGACAACGGCTCCTATGCCAAACTGTATGGAGTTTGGACGTCCGCTGAGGGAACAGTTCAGATCGAAGATAACGGCATGACATTCGGGTCCGACTTCTATACCTACACCGTGAGTTCATTCAACGGATACGGATACGATGTACAGGTTTCGAATGGTGAACGATGGTTCATTGCCGTCGCAGGAAATACACTTTCAATCCAGTCAGGCCGATACAAAGGTACGTATCAATTCTCCCACAATTAAGATGTATATGCCTCCCCTTCCTACATCGGAAGCTACTCCACTTTGTACGCGAGATGGACCGGTTTCCCCATAAACCGCGCGTAGCGAGCGAACGCCTTCTCAATCGACATTCTTGCCGCCCGGCCGGACTTTATGAAGATCCGAGCTTCGATCATCAGCCCATCTTTCACCTTCGATCTTCTCCAGAGACCCGAGACAGTCCCCCCGACGACGATCACGGGACGGAATATGCCGTTGCTGGAGACGACCTTCTCATGATGCGCGGCAGGGAGGGTCGCGCTCCTATCCTTGTAGCTTATGAGGAATTCATCGAACGCCGGAAGAACGTGGACGGCATTCCCATCCCCTGAGTCCCGCATGCGGCCGCCGGCAGTCCAATACGGGCGTGAGTCGACAAACGCCGAAGTCAATTCCGGCTCCACCATTTCCAGGGCATGCCGGGCGGCGGCGACGGGAAGACCCGACCACCACTTGAAGTCTTCGAGCGTCGCAGGAGAGCGGCTCCTGAAGTATCTTCCCGCCAGGGCTTCGAGTGCCGCCTCCCGTGACATACGTCTTCCGCCCGGAACGCGGGCGTCAAGCAGCGCATACGTGTGTTTACCATCCCTGACGGGTCCGCTGCATACCACGCCGTCCAGTTCCGCCCGGAGCAGGATGTGATGCGACCTGAACCCGGCGGTCGAAATGCGGGCCCTGCGGAAGACGGCGAGGAGCTCTCCGCGCGTCAGGTGCCTCCCCCCGAGAGCGCCTCCTCGATAAGCGCATTGCTCCTGGAGACTGCGCGTGCGGTGAGCCCGAGCGCCCGGTGGGTAGCGTTAAGGGAAGCGCTGATATGGGGCGACGTGAGTTCGAGCATCCAGCGAACATCTTCCGCTGCAACGAGGTGCCAGGTGGGCCTGAGGAGATGCGTACGGATGATCTCCCCCCGGTTCACGGAAGTCTCCACTTCTGAAGCACTTGAAGACCCCAATCGGACCCCGATCGCCCATTTTGCCATCTCGAAGTCCTGCGCCTGAATAGCTCCCATCCAGTACACGGCCTCGCGCACAGCGGTGAATCGTGGACTTGCCAGTTGATGAGAAACCAGGCGCAGGTTACCAATCGTGGCCGGATTCATCAGGCAATGTTCTCGCGAGACTGACTCTTCAGTGCGTGCTCCTCGAATTCGACGGTATGGAAAAAGGGAAATCGGCCCGGGAGCGTCCTGACACCAGGGCTAGAGGACCGCGACGGCAGACGGCACGCGTGGTTCTTCGACGGGGACAACCCGCAGGACAGCCTGTTCGAACGTCCCCCATCGCTCCAGTTCTTTCGGCTCCAGGCGTGTGCGAAGCGTACCGAAAAGAAGATCGCAGAACGGGAGGAGGAAATTTACATTGCTCCCGTTGTCAATATGATGGATATAGTGGTGGCGCTTGAGAAAATCGAACCACCTGAAGCTCTCGATCCGCCGGTGCGCCGGATGATGCGTCACGTTGTGGACGTGAACGAACAGCACGCAGAAGACCGGTACCGGGGGAACGAGACCAATCATGAAGAAGAGATTCCCGGTCACCCACCAGGCAGGGATAAACAGGAATACCACCGCGAAGAAACTGTAGTAGACGAATTGCTGGACTGCAACCCAGGCACGGGCACGATCGGTGTCACAGAGCGCATCCGGATTGTTCGTCGGATGATACTTGACCGGCCCGGCGTGCGTGTAGCGATCGGGAGTGTATTCATGCCAGTGGTGGGCTACATGATGAAGCGTATAGGGAACATTGAGTACGGGATTGCTCCAGCGGGTATGCATCGTGTACCGGTGAACGGCCCATTCACCGAGCGAGGAAAGGAGAACTGCGGAGGAGAACCCGAGGCAGACGGAGACCGCCCCGCCTGCGAAAGACGGCGTCTCGGCAAGATCTCCCGCCGCAATCCAGATCACCATCTGCGCGAAGGCGATGAAAACCAGAACGAGGACACCCCTCAACGGTTCAACACGCGTCTTCATAGGTTCCTCCTCATGCGGCATGAGAAGCGGTGTTGCCGCCGGTCATCAGGAGCTGTCTGCCGGACGGCGGTATCAGCCCCCCTTCCGACCACAGATCACCACCACGACCCCGGCGAGCATCGAGTGCTGTCTGACAGGCGGGATGCCGGCGGTCGTCAGAAGCCGGCGCAGGCCCTCACGACTCTGACCCCTGGAGCCATGCAGCCGGCTGAGCCAGGCGGGAAGGGCAATGTCCGCCAGACAGACCCACCCCCCCGGCCGGAGAACCCGGGCGATTTCGTCCAATCCCTTCTGTGGATCCGTCCAATGGTGGAGGGAAACCGAGCTTACCACCAGATCTACCGAGGCAGCCGGAAAAGGGAGCGCTTCGGCGAATGCAATCTCGAACGTGGCTCCGGGGTTGAGCTCCCGTGCCCGAGTCACCATTCCCTCGGCGGCATCGACACCGGTCCCGCGGATGCCGGGCCATCTGGTCCTGGCTCGCCGGAGGAATCGTCCCGTGCCGCAGCCGACATCGAGTATCTGCCCGGGAGAAAAGGTTGCGGGAAGGAGGTCAAGCATCGCTTCATGAACGCGGTCGAAGTACTTCTGGAGACGCGATCGCTCGTACGTGGCCGACCACTCATTGAAGTGGCGTATGTCCCGGTCTCGATCTGAGGCAGTCACGCGGATCTCCTGGGTGTCCGAGTCCCGGGGAGGCCGACCCGGCGCTGACAGGTCTCCTTCCAAAGGGACGAACGTACTGTATTGCCGGTGGCCTAAAATACTTCCGAGGTCGGCGAAATGCAAACGTGAGAAGTTTCTTCAAACAATTAGGCAAATGTGACACGAACTGAAGGGGCCATTTTCACATTTGTTGAAAATGACCCCAGAATGAAAGTTCCCTTAGAGTGTGATTTGCGGCACACAATTTGCTCCAGAATACACCGGCACAATTGAGCACCAGGCAAAACCATCCATCAATTGATCCAGAGGTCGTAATGCCTCCCGCAATCGGCATCGGATTTCTCTCACTCACCGGCATCATCTTCATTGCCTACATCGTCTTTTTGATCCAGGAGCAGAAATCCCAGGATGAGATTGCCCGGCATTGCAGGGGGACTAAGGGGGGAACACTGACTGTGAGCGGCGTCGACCGTCCCGAGCCCCTCTCGAGGTGAGTGTCCAGGTCCTATCATTGAACAGGCCCGGTGAGATTCTCACCGGGCCTGTCGTATTCAGCGCACAATTGTGAGTTTTTTCGCCTGGACGAAACCATCCGCTTCCAGACGGTAGAAGTACACACCGCTCGCAAGATTGCCCCCCTCGAACTTCACTTCATGGGTCCCCGGGGTCTTTTTCTCATTCACGACGACGGCCACCTCGCGGCCGAGAATGTCGTACACCTTCAGTGTCACCCGGGTTGCTCTCTGGAGACTGTACGTGATCGTGGTGGTCGGGTTAAACGGGTTCGGAAAATTCTGGGAGAGGCCGTAACGGGCCGGCGCGTCGACCGTCGTCGGTGTCGACGCAACCACCCACCCTGCTGTATACTCGTCCCAGACGTAGCTGTGGCTGATCTGATTGTATTCCCAGAGACTGATCCCCGGATAGCCGTACGTCGTCCGGCATAACGCGCAGAAGCTTGCAACGTCGCCCTGCGCGACGTCATTGCTATAGCCAAAATACTCCCCCTGCCCTATCGGCATGATGGGCTTTGCCGCCGCGCTGTCCCCCTGGCCCACCCATCCGGCCGTCGATGAGGCGAACTGGCCGTTCATCAGGCTGAGCTCATTCTGCGGCGTTGTGGGGCGCGCCGCCCAGTACGTCTGGGGCATGTTCACGTCGACTCGGTCCAGAAACGCCTCCCACGGAAATGTCGAGTGACCGGTGATGCGCGCCCACGCCGTGAGGCCGACCAGGCTGCCGGGATGATGCGCCCGGATGCTGTCACAGTATCCGGTTGCCGCGGCAATCCGCGTCGCCAGCGTATCGTACTCTATCTCCGCATCGATAAGCAGACCGTCGATGCCTTTCACGTCCAGGATCATGTTTGCAACGTCCGTTTCGGACACCGGGTTTCCCCAGTGATGGGGAACGCCGTACACGTACTGGAACGCCAGGAGCTTGATGCCGTTATTGTGGAGGACAGCGACAACGCTGTCCATGCTGCCGTAATTCGGGATCACCCAGTTGTACAGCGAGTGATTGGGGCTGTTGTAATAGCTGTCACCGTCTCCCATCTTGACGACCATCCATCCAATACCGACACGATGCAAACGTGCAACAACGGAATCCAGATTGCGGCCTCCGCCGTTCGTTGTCCACAGCTGCCAGAGGTAGATTCCTTTTCCCCCGATCGAAAGGGTATCCCCGGCGTCGCAGTTCTGGACCGAAAAACATCCGCCGGCGCACATCACTGCGGCGGCAAGAAAGCAACGGGTCCGGCGTCTCATCTGGAATACCTCCGGATCATTGGCTGATAATCTGCACAGATGAAAGGAGCGAGGTGAAACGGGCGACGAGGTCGTTTGAGGGATCCCGGAGTGAAGAAAGGAGCCTGGATTTCACGTCTTCCCCGGTGACGGGGGTGCCGTTCACATCCTCGCCGGGTTTTCCGAGCGGCACGGCTTGATCGAGAGACACTATGCAGTACCTCTCCCACGTGCGTGCATAGCAGTTAATGACGCCTTCCCACATCCCCATTCCTGCATACACCGTCCAGTATTCCCGGCGGAATGCGCAGCCGCCCGCGCTCACCGAATCAACAAGTACACGGTACTGCAGGACACGCGATGCTGAAGGCATATCGAGGTACACCCTGCCCCCGAAGCTCCCCGGCAGGTCCACGTACAGGCGATCACTCACGGCGATCTGAGCCAGCGCGCTGTGTGAGCTTGAGCCTGGCGGCGACAGGGACGTCGTACGATAGGTTGAACCATCGCTCTTCTCCATCCCGCCCATCGCGTTGAATGCAATGCCCAGAGCCTCATCCACAATGCGGTTGGATGCCGGTTGTTGAGCACGACATGTGCTTGCTCCGGGTCCACTCGCGGCTACCCACGCGGCGACACACAGCAATAGGACACGCCCGGCGGTCATAAGCATTTCTCCTTTACATCTATACTGCGGTTACAACGTACGGGAGAGGACGTCAAGAGTCAAATGCGCTGGGTAGTCGGCGGAGCCTTATCTCAAAATCGCCAGTTTCTTCGTCTGAACAAAATTGCCGGCGCGCAACCGATAGAAGTACACTCCGCTTGAGAGCCGGCTTCCGTCGAATTTTGCATCGTGAGTCCCGGCGTCCTGGATTTGACTTACCAGCGTCTCGACGTGCTGGCCCAGGGTATTGAACACCGATAGCGTAACGTATGATCGCGAGGCCAGGGCGTAGCGGATGGTCGTGGACGGATTAAACGGGTTCGGGTAGTTTTGCTCGAGCGCTGTCCGGACGGGGACCGTCCCCGCCGTCCCGACACCCGTGACGATTTCTGGGAGGGGGCGTTTCCATACACTGCTGGATCCCAAACCTGCATAAAGAAAAGATCCCGACACGAGAAGCGATATCACCCCTCCCTGAGGGAGGCCGTCAGAGACATTCGTCCATCCTGCCCCCCGCCCCGTGGTCCTGAACAATCCCGTGGAGGCACCCAGAAAAAGATTGTTGCCGCTGATGGCAAATGCGCTGCAGGAAAGCGGATTGATGTTCTGATTTGCCGAATTCCATGTTACCCCTTCATCGGTTGACGAATAGACTCCGTTTTCCGTAGCAGCGTAGAGATCGCTCCCGAATCGGACAATCTTCTCAGCGCTGATACTCCTCACCGCAGTCCAGCTCCCGCCCCCGTCGCTCGAACGGTACAAAGTGTCGTATGTCCCGGCCATGAACGTCGGCCCGCTCGCACTGACGAGAAAAACCGAAGACACGGGCTTTACCGGAAGCCCGGTTGAGACCTTTGTCCAGGTCGCGCCGCTGTCGCCGGAGGCAAACACGCCGAGACTTCCTCCGGAGTAGAGATGCGGAGGCTGCGAATAAAACGAATATGTGGGATTGTAGCCACCGAAGCCGTTGTTTGCCGGGATCCAATCTGCACCGTTGTCCGTGGAACGGTATATTCCGAGGTTTCCCCCTTCCCACAGAAGATTATTGGATGCCTGAAGCGTGTAAAGGATGTGACCGGGGAGTCCGTTGTTTGCATAGACCCACGAGGCTCCCGCATCCGTCGATACCGCCACGCCGTTATAGTACGTCCCCGAAGCGATCGCACCTCCCTGCGACACCAGCGCCGGCACGCCTGCACCGATCAAGCCACGGTTCATGAGTGTCCATACCGCGCCGGTATCAGCCGAACCGTAGACCCCGTCCGCTCCTCCCGAGAACAGTGCGGTTCCGGCCGAGGCGATCGAACCGCCTCCGTACCCGGCCATGGGGAGTTGTCCAGTCGCAGTCCAGGACTTGCCGGTGTCCGCCGAGATTAAGAGCCCGGAGTTGGAACTGGCGCACAGGAGCGTCCCAAAGGCATACAAACGCTGGACAATCATTCCCGTCAACCCGTTGTTTGCGGGCGTCCATAGCCGTCCGCTGTCCGGGGAGACGAACACTCCTCCCCCCCAGGTCGAAGAGAACATCCTTCCGCCAAACCGTATGATGCCCCGGACATCTTTCGGGACGAGCCCGGAATCCGAAGCCTGCCACGACACGCCCCCGTCCGAAGTCCTGTACAGAGCATGAAGTGAATTCTGAAGTCCCGCCCAGATATCGCCCCCGTCGATCAGGAGGGCATTTGCCGCCGTCGAGGGGAGACCGCCTCCGATATCCGTCCAGCTCACTCCAAGGTCAGTCGAGCGAAAGAGGCCTCCATATTCTGCCGCCAGGACCTGGCCAGGTGCGGCGGCAATTGCATCGACATAATCGTTGATCGACGGAGTCGTAACATTCGACCAACTCACCCCATCGTTCGTCGAGAGATACACGCCGCCCGATACGCCCGCCCACACCTGGGAGCCCGCTCCGAGAGCAAGCGATGTTGCGCCCTGCGCTAACGGGAGCGTGGAAGACCAGTGAGAGCCCCTGTCGGTCGATACGAAGATACCGCCGGAAGCAGCCGCAAGAAGATTATTGCCGCTCGCGTGCAGGTCAACCACATACCCGCCGAAGGGTCCCGCCGTCTGGGTCCACTGTGCGTTTCCCTGAGACGACATTCCGGCAATGATCGACGCGGCGACGATGACGGCACGGTGGGACTTCATCTGATGGTATCCTCCACGTATTTCTGATGCACCGCCTTGTAACCGCATATCTTCCCCAGCGTCCCGAGCGTGGCCGAGAGAAGGTCCTGCGCGAGGATTGATGCGCCGGCATCGTAGCCGCCGTGTTTTGTCAGCAATTGAAGAGTGACCGCAAGCTGCAGCGGATCCTTCGGCCGCCCCCGGGCATCACAACGCCCCTCTCGTGTCAACCCTGCCCTTGTCGCAAAGATACCCAGGACATCCTGCACGGCGCCCGGGTCATACCCCCCAAAATCACTCCGCTGCAGGTACACGAGATCAGCATCGCCTGTGTTCCAGGGATGGACATGCGGCTGCCCGGGGGGCATCACCACGGTCTCGCCCCCGGCTGCTTCTTTCGCAATGTGATTCAGCCGGTACGAAGCTCTGCCTGAAACAATCTCGAACGATTCGGTCCAGGTCAGGTGCAGATGCTCGGGAACGTCCGGTCCCGCGTGAGGAGGAACCCGGACTTCGAGGAGCCAACCACGCCCGTCGGTCTCCATTTCGCTTTCCAGCACGGTGACACGGGAACCTGAGACGGGGTTTTCGATGACGAATCCCTTACGAATCAATGCATTCTCCTTGAAGTTTCCGCTAAAAAGGGGTACCGGGTGCTCATCGGGGGAGGAAACGATTTGTCGAGCAAGATGTCCCGCAGCGCAAGGGCCCTCCGGAATGCGGTGATGATCCTGCCACCGGGGTGGGGCAGGCCGTTCGACAATCGTCTTGGCAGAAGAACAGATCGGAATTAACTTTGCTTAGATACTGATAAGTGAGCATATTGTCAAGGCAAATCAGCCCCGGTAGATCGTCATACCAGGAAACGAGTACAGGAACAACATCAAGAGGAGTTATCTATGCCTACGTCGCTGCTCATCGTGGTATTCATTGTGGCGGGGATTGTGCTCCTGACACTCAAGTCAAGGAACGCTTCCCGTCCGGGAGAGTTCAGGAAGCTCGGCTTCGCGAGTTTCGGGCTGGCGGCACTTTTCCTGCTTTCCGCATCATTCACGATCGTCGAACCGGGATACGTGGGAGTGCCCGTGACATTCGGCAATGTCGGATCACAATCTCTCCCCGCAGGCATCCATCCGATCTTCTTCCTGACCGATGTCTACAAGATGTCCGTTCAAACGAAAGCCTACACAATGTCTTCCGTCAGGAACGAGGGAAACAAGGTCGGCGACGACGCGGTCGCCACGCTCTCTCGCGATCAACTCATTCTGAAGTTTGATGTCAGCGTGTGGTATCATCTCGATGCATCCCAGGCAAACAATGTCTACAGCAACATCGGTCTGGACTACGAGGAGGTGATCGTAAGGCCGGCCATTCGCACTTCCCTTGTCAATGCGGCCACCAAGTTCGACGCAAGCGACGTGATGTCGCTTCAGAGGGACGCGTATACGAAGATGGTGACGGAATTGCTGCTCAAGGAACTCAACGGACGGGGAGTGGTTCTGGATAACGTGCTCATACGAAATGTCGAGCCGCCGGCGACCGTCAGCGACGCGATTGCGGCGAAACTCAAGGCCTCCCAGGAGGCGCAGCAGATGGAATACACCATTCAGTATGCCCAGAAGGAGGCGCAGCGGAAGGCCATTGAGGCACAGGGCATATCGAACGCCCAGAAGATCATCGGCAACGGCCTGACGCAGAATTACCTGCAATGGTATTATATCTCCCAGCTCAAAGAGCTGGTGAACAGCCCCAACAACTCGACGGTTATCCTGCCCTACGACCAGAAGCTGACGCCGCTCCTGAATATCCAGGGAAACAGGAAAGAAGCGAAATGAGTCCGCGGGAGAAGTGAGAGGGCAACACGGTGGGCGTGATGGGAGCGTGGAATCTCACGCTCACCGCGGGAGGATCAGCAGGAGTTCACAATCCGCTGCAGAGCTTCGTACACAGATTCTCGACTTGCTCCCCGTCAAGCGGGTTGTAGTTGGTATCATCGGGCGCGTTCCGGTTGTACCAGAGCACGTCACCGGTCGCCGCATCAACCAGGGCTATTTCCAGCCTCATGCCGCTCCACTGGTATTCATACGTAAGCGGTTCTTCAAAGAAGAGGTGGAATGAATCGATCTGAAGCAAATCGTTCTGTTTGGACTTCTCCGGCGTGGTGAATGCTGTGCCCTGCACACAGATGAAGTATTTCGCGTGGACTTTCTGCATTGTGGACTGCAATGCAGGCGTCATCACGCACTTCTTTCCGTCGCCGCCGGATATCCGTATGGAATCGCCGTATTGAACCGGTGTCATACTTGCGGAATGCCGGATCAAACGCCGCTCCCCGACAATCTGCGTTACGACCGATCCGACCGAGCGGGATACCACAGCAGCACTGTCCTCGTTAAGGAGCTTACCCCTGCCGATCTTCTCGAAGTACTTAATACGGGGAGAAACGAATGCAACCGAGTCGATCAACGGCCGCACGGCGGCAAAGTCCCTGTGAGTCCACGCGGTGTGTGAACACCCCCCGGACATCGCCGCGAGAGCGATGAGAGCACAATGCAGGGTCCGTCTCAATTCATCCCTTCATCAGTTCACAGTCCACATGCTGTCGCGTGCCGCGTACACCGCGACATGGACCTCCACCGGTGATCCGTTATAAATCTCCATGCCCATGCCGCCGATCTCGACGGGTCCTTCACTAACTTCGTTCCTGACGATCCAGTAGCTGCCATTCGCATTCTGCGGCGTGTTCGTCAGAAGGGAAATGGCAGTCAGGCCATCGAACGCCTTCCCCCCACCCCCGAGCGTTGCCGGCAGCTCATTACCGCATGTATGACAGAACATAGGAAGACCCCGGGGCGTGTGTGAAGGAACTCCGTACCACTGCAATGTACTCTCGCTCTTAGCGATATGCAATCAGAAACCTGTGGGCGACATCACCCCCGTCGTGTTCTGTCGGGACAATATCTGTCATTCCGCAAACGTCAAAGCCCCCCTTCGTGAAACAGGGGGGCTCCGATGTTGAGGACAATTGCCTCTGCTTCAGATTGACGCCCGGTTTACTCGAGCGTCATCCTGTACCCGGCCCGGAGACCGAGATTCCCGTTCGATGCGATGTCGAAATAACGGATTGAAACATCAATGGACCCGTTAGGAACCACCGGGATCTCGACGCCGACTGACGGGACGATCGTGAAATCCGTTTTTGAAGCCGATGTCGACAGCGAATAGGTGGCAAAATATCCCTTGTAGGAACCGCTCACCGACGTCGATCCAAACATCAGGCCCAGCTCAAGATGTCCGTACACACGGATCGGACTCTGAGACTGACTCACGAAGAGGTGGGGATAATACTTGACGCCAACGAGAACCGGAACACCGCTGTAGGAGGCGGAGAAACTGGAGATGGACGCTGACGTATAGTAGGATTGCTTTCCGCTCCACGTGAGGTATCCGATCTTGCCGGTCACCGACGTATGCGTGGAGAGAGCGTAGTCGAATTCACCGGTCCCCCCGAACCCCGTGCTCCACTGATCCCCGAATGTGCCCATCGGAAGCATCAGGTCAAAACCGGCTCCCACCGCCATAGGCTTTTCCTGAGCAGGCGCACTCAGTGAGGCGAGAAGGACGACAGCCAACACCGTGGCACACAACGCGATCTTCTTCATCTCTTTTACCCTTTCATCTGAATGTAAACGTGCAATGAATTAGCCCTCTGCAGGTACATGCGCAAACGAGGAACAAAACCTGCAGTGGAAAACAGGCTCAGAGGGTTCCGGGACTTGTGGTTCGCGGTTTTTCGCGGAGATGGGTGGGACAGCGGGGGTTCAAAAAACGGACTTCAGAAGAAGGGAAACGGGAGTCACGCGGGCAAACCGATGACAAATGTTGCGCCGCTGGTGCCGTTCGATTCGATGTTCAAGCTGCCTCTGTGCGCTTTCACGATATCGTGGGTGATGGAGAGCCCCAGGCCTGTCCCCTGCGTCCCTTTCTTCGTGGTGAAGAAGGGCTGCAGGATTTTGTCCCTGATCGCATCGGGGATGCCGGGGCCATTGTCTCCTATCTCCACCGTGATTTTTTGACCATCACGCCGCGACCTGACGCTGAGCTTCGGGGCATAAGGCACCCGGCGCGCCACGCCCTCCCCCGCCGCCTTCTCCCTCATTGCATCAAAAGCATTCTGGCAGATATTGACGATCACCCGGCTGAAATCCTCCGCCACAAGGAGCGGCGTACCGACCGATTCATCCAGGTCAATGTCCATACTCACGTTGATCGGGTTCTTGCCTGCCCGCATTCCGTGGAAGGCCAGGTTCACATATTCCCTGATCAGGCTGTTGAGATCGGTCGGCTCACTTTTGCCGCTCCCGCCGCGTGAGTGGTGGAGCATTGATTTCACGATTCCATCCGCGCGCGTCCCGTGTTCGATCACCTTCGCGAGGTTGGATTTGACGTCGCCCAGGAGGCGGGAAATCTCTTCGGTGCCCGATCCCGAGGAGAGCTTGTCCATCTCTCCGATCGCCTCATCCACAAGCTCCACCGAAATCGACGAGAAGTTATTCACGAAATTCAGCGGGTTCTTGATCTCGTGGGCGATGCCGGCGGTGAGCTGGCCGAGGGAAGCAAGTTTCTCCTGCTGAACAAGCTGTTCCTGAGTCGCCCGCAACTCGGTCAGCGCCTCCTCGGCCCTCTTCTTCTCCGCCTGGAGTTGAATCAGATCCTGCCGGGCCTGTTCGGCGTGGGCTTCGGCCATTTTCAGATCATTGAAACGGGTCAGCGTGAGATTGAATACCGCGGCGAACCGCTCCAGCAGGAGGGTCGTTTCGGGCGGCTGCTCATCCGGCGAGGCGATACCGAGGAAACCCCGGGAAAAGAACGCGATGTTCTGCACCCTGCGCAATTGCGTGCGGCCCCCCTTGAAGGGCACGTGGAGTGAGCCGAGATGCTCAAAGTATTCCTGCAGCTCTTTTCCCTGCATGTCGATCGTCAGCGACGCTTTTCCTCCGTGCCATCCCTCGAACATCCTCTGGAATGAGGCGTTCGCGTGCAGGTTCGCGGCGAAGCCGGAGCTCACTTTGCTCCCGTCTTCGTCCGTGATCCAGAATTCCGCATTGCCGTTCTCGTCCTGGATGATGGCGATATACAGCCGGTTCGGCGCAATTCCGAGGGCGATGAGTTGCCGGAAGAGGACTGCGGCGGTTTCGGCCAGTTCGTCGGACTTCTGCATGGCAAGGGTCCTGCTTCGCACCCTTTCGAGACTGGCTTCGATGTGTGATTCCCGCGCCTGTGCTTCCGCCTTCTGGAGATCAAGATAGCGGCGGAACGTCAACTCGACGATGGTTTTGAACCGGCTCAGGACACTGATCTCTTCAGCGGCATAGTGCTCGTGCGTCCATACATAGAACTGGCCCTCGGCAAAGGAGAAGAAATAGCCGTGCTCCTGCTGTTTCCCGTCCTCTCTGTCCAGATAGGGGACGGAGAGTGTCGAACGGAGTTGGTCATACCGCGCACGAAGGTCTTCGCCGCTCACCGTGGTGAAGTAGTTTTCCCGGTTCAGCCAGCATCGATACTGGTCTTCGAACGAGGGATGTCCCGACATTTCAAACGAACCGATCAACGCAAGCGAGTCACTCTCCAGCGAAGCAGAAGTGGCGTACACCTGCGCCCTGCGCGATTCCTTCGATAACAACACCACGCCGCAGCGCACGGATCTAACGCCCAGCCGGCGAAGTTCGGAGTAAATCACCGCGGTCGCTGCGGTAAGGTCGCTGCTGCTGTGCATGGCCATCGCCCTGCCTCTGACCTTCTCCATTGCTGCTTCAATCTGCGCTTCCCGGGCCTGCGCTTCCGCAAGGGCGATGTCCGTGTACCGTTGATACGACAGCTTGAACACATTTCGAAAGCGTTTCAGAATCGCCAGTTTCCCGGCGCTTACAGGGGTGTACGTCGAAATGCCGACGGCCCCGTCTCCGATGGAATAGAAATAGTAGGAGAGCACATCCACGGAATCCAGACGGGGATCATCCTTTTCTCCCATCTTTCTTCTGTAGTCTCTCCATTCCTGAAGCTCGCTCCCGCGGATGGCAAACTCAGCAAAGGCGTCGCGTGTGTTCCTCACCTGCTTCACCAGGTCCGCCGTTACGGGATGGCCGTTGTACAGTATCGTGGTGACGGTGGGGCCTGCCGCAGCCGAATAGTCGTAATTCAGGAACGACTCCGTGTCGTCATGATGGATGTTGATCATCGCATTCCTGAGGTCCACGAATCCCAGCGTCTGGAGCTCCGTGAAGAGCACCTCGCATATGCCCAGGAGGTCTTCCGGTTTGCTCATCCCCATAGCCCGCGCGCGGACGCGTTCGAGGCACGCCTCGGTCAGGAGCTCTGTGTTCTTCAATTCCAGTTCGGCCGTCTTCTCCGTTACCAGCTTCGCCAGCTCTTCGTTTCTCTTCTTCCATTCGTTGACGTGCCAGCTGTCGCTTTCCGTTTCTCCCGGTTTCGACACGTGAAAATGGACGACGAGCCATCTGCCCTCCCTGTATTCCAGCACACAGCTCAGCCTCACAAAGAGCCGGTGTTCTCCCCCTTCCACGGTTATCACCAGGGCGACTTCGTCCACGAAGAGGGCTGCATCCTCATCCGGCGAGACGTTGCGGAAGACGGGCGTGATTTCAACGCTCATCTCCATTCCCACGGCCTGCTCCCTCTGGATATTCAGCAGGCGCAAGAATTCCGCACGGGAAAGGGCCTTCTCGTCGATGGAAGTACCATATCCCATCACGCCGGCGGCAAGAAGGGGATCAGCGTCCTCGAGCGGCACGTTATACACGCTGGCCCCGATAAACCTGTCGTAGGCTTCCTTCAGCGAGACCTCTTTTGCAGACGTCATGAGTCGTCAATCCGGTTGTGGATCCAGATGATCGGCGGCTGGTGCGGCAGCCCGGCACCGCTTTGCCTAGCATAGTATGAACGGAACAATTCTCCAAATTGCAACAAAATCTGCTATTCTTGCAGGTCACGAAGGAAGCTCCCCCGGTTCGGGAAAAGAAAAACCCCCGCCAGTCTGCACCGGAGGGGGTTTTCGGGACCCGGACTTTCGTGGGACAAATGTCCTTATTTCAACAAAATCAGCTTCTTCGACTGAACAAAGCTCCCGGCCTGTATTCGATAGATGTACACGCCGCTCGCGAGTCCCGACCCATCGACTTTCACCTCATGCAACCCCGGTTCCTCACTCCTGTTGACAAGAGTAGAAACGAGCTGGCCGAGGGCGTTGTAGAGCGCAAGTGTCACATGGGATGCTTTCGGCAATGCATAGCTGATTGTCGTTCCCGGGTTGAAGGGATTGGGATAATTCTGCGAGAGTGCATACTCCGTTACCCTGTCACCTGCCGCTGCCGGGACGCCCGTGACATTCAGGAGTGTGTACGAAATCGAAATGGTGTCCCCCTTAAAATAGGAGTAACCGCCGTCGGACACGAAGAAGATGATGAACTGGCCGTCTGCCGGGGCCCACGCTGAATTGGACCAGCCCGCGTTGACACCCGACAGTGTGTTGCCGTGCGAGTCGTAGGTGAACGTCCCCATTGTCCAATTTGTCCACTGCCCGTTTGACCACGTCTGATACAGATGGGTAAGTGCATTCCCTCCGGCATCGTATGTGTAGCTGTCCTTGCCATAATTGACCCAGGTCCCATTCGACCACGATTGCCCCACCTCAGAAAGCAGGTTCCCGCTTCCATCGTAGGTATACGTGGTCTGGCCTGCGTTCGCCCACTGCCCCCCCGACCAGGTTTGAGCGAAAACGAGGCCGGGCTTTCCGGCGGCGACGTATGTGTACGTGATCAAAGCAGAGTTCACCCACGGCCCCCCGCCTGACTGCCATTCCTGCCTTGTCCAGGTCATTACATCGTTATTCCCATCGTACGTGTAGGTCCAATAGTCCGAATTCTGCCATTGGCCGTTCGACCAGTTCTGATTCAGGTAGGTCAAATCATTCCCATTTGCATCGTTGGTATAGGCCTCCTGATTTGAATTCACCCACTGCCCGTTTTGCCAGAGCTTGCTCCAATCCGTGAGCATACCGCCGTTTGCATCGTATGTGCGCGAACTGAGGATCGAATCCTGCCATTTCCCTTTCGTCCAGTACTCGTATAAATGGACGAGCATATTCCCCCTGGCGTCGTAGGTCGAGCTGTCCAGCGTCGAATTCACCCATTGCCCGCCCGCCCAGACCTGCTCTACGTCGATGTTGTCATTATTCGGTCCCGAGAATATCCAGGAATCAAGGACATAGTTCGCCCATTGCCCGGCCGACCATAGCTCAACCAACCTCCGGGTCATCCATCCCTTCTGATTGTATGAAGCACTGATGCGTATTGTACTCGTGCTTGACTTGAGGACGAGCGTATCCGGAAAATAGACCAGACCGAGAGGGCTGGCCGTTCGATTCGGGGCGGTGCGCGTCATCGAGGTGTGCGGCAGAAGGGTGAAAGCGGAGCCGGATGCGGGAGCGTGTACCTGCGCATGGACGACACACGCTGACACAAGAAGAGCCAGCAATCCAAAAAATCCAGAAAACCGCTTCATGACGTTCTCCTTGAGAGGATGGTGGAGGGGGGCCTTCAGAGTACATGCGTAATCCGGGAGCCAAACCCGCAGTGCTTTCCTCCCGGGGACGGGCCTGCGTCGGATCAGGGCATTTGTGCATATTTCCTCGTAAATTATGCCGTTATTGTACAGACGCCCCTCGCCGCACGGGCGCTCTCCCGGACCGTTGTTCCATGAATCACAGCATGAGGCGGGTAATGAAGAATCAGGCCATGTCGTTGATACTCCTCGCGGCGAGCTCGATGCTTGCCCTCCAGGTATCCGCCGGCGAAATGCCCCGGCAATCCACGCCCGGGGCGGGCCCCGTGATCGGCCTTTTCGACGAGGCGCAGGAGCTGTTTCCCGATACAAAACTCGACCATCCCGTGAAATGGCTCTCACTGCCCATGCCGAGAAACACGTTCGCCGGCGTTCACGTGATGATCGCCGGGCTCAGGGGCGCGGAGAGGCTATCGTTCTCCGAGTCGGACGCCACGGGAAAACCGACGCCGGGAATCCGGTGGTACCGGCTGATCGACGTGCCGGTGATCGAAAACACGGGGCTCGACAGGAACACCGAGAAATACAGCGGCATGAAGAATCCCTACGTCATCCGGAGGGCGCCGTTCAGAATTTACGATCCATTCCGCCCCGTGACGCCGCCCCTGACAGCCGATTCGACATCCGTGGCGCTGCGTGTCGAGATACCGATTGATGCGAAAACGCCTCCGGGGGAGTACACGCACCGGCTGACCATTGACGTCGATGGACGCGTCGAAACGCTTGAATGCACCGTGATCGTTCACCGCGCAACGATTCCTCCGCTGTCACGCTCGACTGTGTCGTACATCAACTGGCACAGCATCGACAATATCTGCAGCGCTCACAACGTGACCAAGTGGAGCGAGCCCTTCTGGTCCATGCTCGCACAGTACGCACACACGATGGCCAGGGGGAGGCAGAACGCGTTCTGGTTCATCTGGGGAGACTATTTCACGTTCGACAGCACCGGCAACGTCACCGCCTTCCGCCGGGATCTTCTCGAACGGTACATCCGGGTGTTTCTCGACGCGGGCATGAGGACGATTCACGGGGCTCCCATGTTCGGCCGGCGGAACTGGACCTCCACCGACATGCTCCTGGGACTGCAGGCGGCCGACGGGAAAGAGGTCGACGCGGTTTCGGAACGGGGAAAACGGATGCTGGCCCAGATGGCTCAGCGGATCATCGCAATGATGAAGGAGAACGGGTGGGAAGGACAGTGGGTGCAGGGGGTGTTTGACGAACCGGAAGATCCTTTCGTCGCCCGTTACCGGGAACTGGTGGCAGTCCTGCGGGGATTGAAACCCGACATCAAGATCCTGGAAGCGACGATGACGACAAACGTGAGCGGGCTCGTCGACATCTGGTGCCCCCAGGTTCAGGAATACCAGGCCAACCGGGCGTTCTTCGACCAGCGCAAGGCGGCGGGCGACAAAGTGTGGGTCTACACGTGCCTGTCTCCCGGCGGACCGTGGTTAAACCGGCTCCTCGATGAAGAGCGCCTCCGTCAGGTATACATGGGGTGGGCACTGGCAAAATACGATCTGCAGGGATATCTCCACTGGGGGGGGAATTTCCACACGTCGAAGCCCTTCGAGGAGCTGGTGCGCCCCCATATCGAAGGGCAGTATCTCCCGGCAGGCGACTCACACATTCTGTATCCGCTGCCCGGGGGCCCACTCTCAAGCCACAGATTCGAAGCACACCGGATCGGATTGGAAGACTGCGAGCTGCTCGCCCAGCTGAAGGCGCACGATGCGCCCCGTGCGCAGCAGATCATCGCGCGGGTGGTCCAGGGATTCGACAAGTACAGCAAGGATGTCGCCGAGTACCGTGCCGCCAGGCTGCTTCTCCTCGAGGCGGTCGACGAATACACAAAAGAGTGAATTCCCGGATCAGTCTATAAACGTCAACCTCAATGTGAGCTTGCTCAGCATACCGAATTTCTCCGGCCGGTTCTTGTAGGCGGTAAAGAACATCGTGTACGTCCCGTCCGATTCCCTGATCAGGGACAACGGCGTGCGCATTTCGGCCCACCAGCGCTTGACGGTCGGCTCGATCTCGATATGTCTGACCTTCGACCAGTGGACGCCGTCCCTGGACAACAGGTATCCCATCTTGTTCACCCAGGGGCCGCCGTCGACAATGGCGATGTATACGCTGTTTTCGAGCTGAGACACGATGGGGTTTTCCGCGAAGTTTGAGGTATCGATGGGATTCATCCGGGACATCCTCTTCCACGGGCCCTGAATCCGGTCAGCCGTGGCCAGCCCGATGTTCCATTTGCAGCCCTTCCCCCAGTTCTCCAGTGTGGCACTTCCGTAGAAACCGTACCACATGTCGTGTATCCTGAACGGAAAGAACGAGTCGACCCCCTGGAGTCCCTCCCAGGGGTCGGGATCGACGTCATAACGGAGCAGTTCATTCGTATCCGTGTACGGCCCGTCAATGCCGTTCAGGCCGGCCGCGTCGGAGACGGCGTGCTGAATGACGCCGTCATAATTCCGGCACTCCGGCTTTGATCGATAGTTGACATAGACCAGGTGCCAGCGATTATCTTCGGCGACGAAGACGACCATCGGCCCCCAGGGAGCGGCATATTGAGACTTCCCGCCCAGGTCCCCGTCCGACTTGCGAAGCGTCCCGATCCGTTTCCACATCAGGCCATCCTCCGACGACCAGTGACCGAGCCTCATGTTGACCCACAGGGGGTCCCCGACCATTTCTGCCGTGACCAGGTGATACGTCCCCCCCACTCTCACCACTCTCCCCCCTTCAAATCCGTACTTAATGTCCTCACAACCCGGGGTCTCTGGATTCAGGACTGAATCGCGGCAGGAAAGAACCTCGAACTTCACCGCCGGTTCATTCCCGGCTACCGGGTTCATCCCCTGGCTCCTGAGTATTCCGGCGGACAAACACACTGCCGCGGGCAACAGGAATGTTGCAGACAGATGCGGTCTCATCGATGTCAGGCTCATTTCAGTGACCGAAGGGATTCAAGGTCGTGTGCCGAGATACTTTTCAAGAGTCTTTTGAAGATTCTCCCCGCGCAGTTGCGTCGTCATCGCGACAATCGTCCCTGTCGCGTCGACAAGTATGGGCTTGGGAATTCCCTCGACCTCGAACTCACGCGAGGTCGGGTTGTCGAATCCTTTCTCAACGAATGCATGGTTCCACGGCATCTTCCACCGTGTGTCGCGGAATTTCCTGACGTCCCCCGGAGCCGCATCGAACGAGAGGCTCAAAACTGCGAAGCCGTCTCCCTTAAACTTCTCGTATGCCTTATGCAGGTTCGCCATTTCGGCCACACATGGCCCGCACCAGACCGCCCAGAAGTCGATAAGCAGAACCTTCCCCTTAAACGTCTCGTTGGAGAAGGTTTTCGACGTGTCATCCAGAGACACAAACCGGAATCTCGGCGCCCTGGCACCCACGAACACCTTCAAATCCGGGCCGAACCTCTCTTTCGCCATCCTGGTCCAGCGCGTTCCCGCGCATTCCGCCATCAGGCGTTCATAGACGGCTTTCGCCTCGTCCCTGTTTCCGGCGTAGCGCGCAACGGCGAGCCTCGACATCAGGAGCGTCCCCTTGACGCCGGGATCGCGCTGCTCCTTAAGAAGAGTCTCCGTGTACTCTTTGCCGCCCGTCGTATCATTTGCCAGGAAGCTCAGTGTGTTGATATGAAATGCCCAGAGCGCGGAACCCGGGGGGATTTCACGGAGCGCACGATCTTTCGTCGACCGATCTGCGGGTCTCCAGCCGAAGGGCAGTAGATCCAGACATTCGAGCCAGAGCTCCTGGCGGATGACCGGGTCGCTTTCACCCTTGAGGCGGTCCTGAATCCCGGCGACAACCGGGTTCCAGTCGTACGAGAATGGTGCATGCTCCTTGTTCCCCGCCGCGAATGTCCTGTACGCGGTCATATACTCCTGCTGTCTCGCGTCGCTTTCGTCAAAGAACTTCGGGAGACGGGCCGCCGCTCTGTCAGCGTCGGCGAACTCCACGTTCGATTGCTCCATGCCCCGAACCAGTTTCGCGGGATCGAACACCACCTTCACGATGCCGTTCTTCGGCGTCAGGACCGAGCAGTAATCCCCGCCGTCGTCGTACTGAAACGTCTCGGAGAGCGTCCCGTTGATCGTGTGCCCGGTTCGTTCCACGCCTTTGACCTCATACCTGAATGCCGGAAGGTCCGTCCTGATCTCGGCGACATACGTCCCGTCGGGTTGTTTCACAGGAGTATAGGTCCCGCCCGGAGAATTGTCGGACCTGAATTCAGCGAATTGAACGCCGCTCAGGTCTTCGAGATACCCGTACGCTCCCAGGCGGACGTTGACCGCGGTCGTGCTGCCGCGTTCCGCCAGAAAGGGGAGAGAACGCGACATGTGATTCACACCCGAGAATTCAAGCCGGAATACCCCCTCTCCCGGGAACCTCATGGAGAACGAGCCGTCGGGGAGGACATGGACCGAAAGGAGCGTGGTGTCATCCATCGCGTTCTTGATGTGAACGTCAGCCACGGCCATCGGTTTTCCGTCCTGATCGAGGAGTTTCCCGGTGATCCCCGGCTGTGAGAAGGCCGGAGAAGAACACGCCAGCACGGCGAGAAGAGTGATGAGAGATCTGGTCATGACAGTCCCTTTCGATTGACTGCAGTTCTCCAACGCGGCGAGCCGCCGGGAGAGGCCGCCCGCCTCAGTATTCGCGCCTGACCTCGCCGAATTTCGTCGGCTTCCCCCAGGATTCCCCGTTGTTCTGTACCCAGCGCACGGCAACCGCCAGGATGTCCTGGATAGCGTCGTTGTACGGTCCGAACGTTCTCACGCTGAAACCATCGTTGATCACCTGGCACATCTCCGGTTCCTCCCCGACAAGGAGAGGTTTCCTGCCCAGCAGGTCCCCGAGCTTCGCAGCGATATCCCGCACGGCGACGACCGGCCCCGACACGTTGAGGATCGACGGGGGGTTCGAACAGAGCTCGAACGCGCGTATCGCCCGTTCGTTCGCGTCGCGCTGGGAAACCAGATTCACGAAGGGGACGGAGACCGAGATCTCTTTCCCCTGAAGTATGGCGTTCGCGAGATCGACGATCACCCCGTACGCAAGGTGCTGGGCATACGTCAGCCGGTAGTAACACGACCTCTGCGCGGAGTGCTTCCTCGCCGTGATCGCGAACGAGCTCTCCCTGGCCACGATGCTCCATCCGTAAATCCCTTTGGGGTCGAGCGGGTCGCCTTCCTTTGAACCGCCCGATGCAAGCGTCGTAAAGGCGTACGGATTCGTGGAGGAGAACACCACGATCCGCGACTCACGGTACTTTTCGCCGACGAGATACGGCAGTATACAGTTGACCTGGACCGCCTTTTCCCAGTTGTCCGATGAGCCGAATTTAAACCCCGGCATGTAGATCAGGTTCTCCGCGTCAGGGAGCCCGTGCAGGAACCCGGTATCGGTCAATTCGCCCCTGAGGACGCGCACCCCCATGTTCCCGAACAGCCCGGCGGTCTTCTCCTTCGGGTTGCTGAACGTCGAAGCAACGGAAATCGTCCGCTTGATCCCCGCAATGGCATCGGCCCGCACGATCATCTCCGTCAGTTCGGGGCCCATTTTACCGCTGCCGCCAAGAACCAGGATGTCCCCGCGTAGGTTCTTCAGGCAGTTCACCACCCCTTCAGAGGGAGTGCTCATGAACTCCCTCAGCTGTGCGCTCGTTCTGATGTCTGTGATGTTCACGTCCGGATTCCCACCTCTCGTTTCAGGTTGTTGAGATTCGCCGACAGGAATTCCCCGTCGCTGATCACGGGATCGCAGCTGTAGGCCCTGTCGATCTCTTCCGTCAGTCCTTTTCTTCCGTTCTCATGGAAACAGAACGGCCCCGGGAGCAGCCCCATGGACGTCAACCGGTATTTCACTCCCCAGACGGAATTGGCAAAATCGGTTCGGGCATCAAACAGGGCGCCGTTGCACATGCTGACGATGTGCGCAAGATCCCGTTCGGGCACAGCCAGCGGCCACTCTCTTCCGGCTTTCGCGCCGAGCACCGCCGCCGACCATCGTACCGCCGAGTTTGTATCCGTCGCGAAATGCCCGAGCAGCCCCCCCGCATACCCGATCTTCACCACGTCCGGTCCAACCCTGAACGGAAACACGCCGCCCAGATCGGCAACGATCCTGTCGTCATTCCCCGTCACCAGCACGAGCTCGTCCCTCCTGCCGCAGTTCGCCGCCGCCTCGAGCATGACCTGCGAGCGGTACGTGTTGAAGGAGGCCGATTTCGCCCCGTAGGCAATCGTGAAGATGTTCTCCCACAGGCGGTAATTGAACTCCCTGCTTCCGGGAACGAGCTTCTGGAGCTCGAAGGCGAACACCGGGATCACGCCGGCCACGTCCCTGAATATCCGGACCACCTCGCTGTCGGTTTTCTTCGTGAACGCGGTAGGCGCGAGCATCACGATGTCGAACCCGTTCCTCGCCGCGAGCTCCGCCTGCTTCATGTAGCTTTTTCCGCTTATCGCGGCCATCAGGAGCATCTCCTGCGCTCCGTACTGCGCGACCATTTCCCTGATGAGCTCAAGCCAGTACGCGTATATGCCGATGTCCCCTCCGGAGAACTCCCCGGTATGAGCGCCCGGGACAATCGCCCGTGCGCCCGCTCTGATGTAGTAGAGCGTGAGGAGCCGCTGCCACTTCTCGGCCGGTTTCCTGTTCCTGTCGAGCGCCAGCGGGCTCGGTATCCACACTCCCCCCTTCCTGAGTCTCGCGAGTCTCGATTCGTCAAGCTTCTTCATACGCCTCTCTTTTCCGGGGCCGGAGCAGCCAAAAGCCTCCCATCCACAAGGACAGGAGGCTCTGAGAAATAACGTGTGATCAATGTATCCTTCGCCGCCGTAAGTATCAACCGCATCCGGCACAATTCAGATCGGGCGAATTCACCCGGCAGGTGCCGGTCAGGTCCGCGGAGAAGGGTTGTGTGTCCGGGCCCAGTCAACGGCAATGATCCGTTCTCCGTTGATGCCCCTGGCTTCGTCTGACGCAAGATAGACGGCGGGAGGCCCCATAATCGAGGGATTGACGAGTTCCTTCAACTGATCCCGGGGGTATGATTCCGGGATCATACCCGTGTTCGTCGCTCCTCCCGGGAGCAGCATATTGAGGGTTATGCCGGTGTTCTCGAGTTCCTGCGCCCAGATGATGCTCATCGATTCCAGCGCAGCCTTGGACGGCCCGTAGGGGGTGAATCCCCTGCGGATCATCGTTTGCTGGTTTATCGAGATGTTGATAACCCTCCCGGAACCGTTCCTGAGCATATGAGGGATCACAGCGCGTGTCATCAGGTACACGCCGGTGACGTTCGTGTCGATCACCATGCGCCACTTCTCTGGATCCGACTCCCAGAATGGGAGCGGATCAGTCATGAACTTCTCGTTCACAACCTTCATCCCCCGCGCTGCATTATTGACGAGGATATCGATCCGGCCGTAAGCGGCAATCACGCTTTCCACAAGGTCGTGAACTTCCTCCCTGTTCGAGACATCCGCGAGAATGGCCCTGCCGCCTGTGGCCAGGGCGACCGAGTCAATCTCATTTCTCTGCGTTGCGGCGGTGACCACGATACTGGCACCTTCCCGGGCAAACGCTTCGGCGATGGCTCTGCCGATTCCCCGGCCGCCCCCGGTGACAACGGCAATCTTCCTGTTCAGCTTCATGGGCCTCCTCCTTTTCCGGATTCACGAGTTTCCATAAGGGGGGATCGTCGATAACGGCGAGCGTTCCGGACCCCTCCCATGGAACATGCGCAGGCGCAGGATAGATCCTGCAGGGCCCTTTACGAAAGAAGGGCGTTTCTTTGATTTTCAAGTCCGCTTTTGTTAGAATAGAATATCAGCCAGCCTCTTCCTTGAGGGTTTTACGCCAGGTGAAGTAACACAATTGCTCGTTGGCGTTCGGGCGGGCGACCAGTCCGCCCTGAACAAGCTCCTCCCCCTCGTGTACGACGAGCTCAGGAACATTGCCTCCTCATATCTCTCCCGGGAACACTCGCGCGGGACCATCCAGACGTCGGATCTCGTCCACGAGGCGTACATCCGGCTCGCAGACGCGGACGTTTCCTGGCAGAACCGGGCCCATTTCTTCGGGATCGCCGCCCGATCCATGCGACAGATACTCGTGGATTACGCCCGCAGGCGCAATGCGGAGAAGCGAGGGGGCGGCATGACACGCGTGACGTTGAACGACAGCGTCCTCGTCATGGATGAAGACTTCAGCCGGATGCTGATGCTGGACGACGCCCTCCTGAGGCTCGAACAGGTCGATGCGCGGCTCTGCAAGGTCGTCGAACTGCGGTATTTCAGCGGATTGACGGTCGAGGAAACGGCGGAGGTGCTTTCCGTATCGATGCGCACCGTGGAGAATGACTGGAACCTCGCCAAAGCGTGGCTGTTCCGGACCATGAGCAGTTAATCACCCCTGCTATACCCCCAGGCTGAACCCATGAACCAGGAACTGTGGCGAAAGGTCCGCGAGGTGTTTGCGGAAGCGCACCGCCTCCCCGCCGCCGATCGGGTCCCTTTCCTGGACAACGCGTGCGGCGTCGACGGCGAGCTCCGTGGAGAGGTTGCCTCCCTTCTTTCCGCGTTCGAAAAAGCCGACGGCGTCTTTCAACCCCTCCCGCAGGACCTGCTTTCACGGGCAACGCAGGAACTCCTCCCCGATACGCGGATCGGGACAATTCTCGGAAGTTACCGCATCGTACGCCAGATCGCCTCGGGCGGAATGGGAGAGGTATTCGAGGCGGTACGCGACGATGGGAAGTTCCAGCGGCGGGTCGCGGTGAAATTCGTCCGGTCAATGCTCTCCCGGCAGGAAATGATCCGCCGGTTCGAATCGGAACGGTCCGTCCTGGCATCGTTGCAGCACCCCAACATCGCCCAGTTGATCGACGCGGGGACGAGCGACGACGGCATGCCGTATCTCATCATGGAGTATGTCGACGGGAAGCGCATTGACGACTACTGCGATGAGCACCAGCTTTCGATCGTTGAACGGCTCCGCCTCTTCCAGGTCGTCTGCGGCGCGATCCAGTTTGCGCACCGGCACCTCGTCGTCCACCGCGACATCAAACCCGGCAACATCCTCGTCGCCGACGACGGGACCCCGAAACTGCTTGATTTCGGCATTGCCACGCTCCTCAGGGAGGAAGGCACGCCGCCCGAGCGCACGCGCACCGGACTCGGGTTCATGACCCCCGACTACGCGAGTCCCGAACAGCTGCGCGGCGAACGGGCAACAACGGTGAGCGACGTGTACGCGCTGGGGATGCTTCTCTATAAACTGCTGACGGGGCAGAAGCCGTACGATTTCCGGAACGAGTTTCCCCTCGAAATGTCCCGGACGATTCTCAATACGGAGCCGACGAGACCGAGCGGGAAGCCGGTCTCCATCACCGTCGCGGGGACATCGCCCCTCAGGATACGCAGGGCGCTGTCCGGCGACATCGACGCGATCGTCCTCATGGCATTGAGGAAGGAGCCGGAGCGCCGCTACCAGTCGGCCCAGGATTTTTCGGACGATGTCGGGCGCTTCCTGGCACACCATCCGGTGGCGGCACGCCGGGGGGAAGCGCGGTACCGGGCGGGCAAGTTCATCCGCCGCCACCGTACGGCGAGCATCGCATTCGGGATCGTGACGCTCGCGGTGATCGGAGGAATCGGCGGCGTCGTGTGGCAGGGGAAGAAGGCCCAGCACGAACGCGATATCGCGCTCATCGAGGAGAAGAAAGCGAAGCGCATCAACGATTTTCTCCAGCGCATGATCTCGGAAAGCGACGTCAACTGGTACAACCACGGCAAGGGGCCCGATGCCACCGCGGGGGACATACTCGACGCGGCGTCCGACCGGCTCGAAAACGAACTCCAGGACGAGCCGGAGGTGAAGGCGGAGCTGCACATGACCATAGGGAACACCTACCTTGCCCTGGGGAACGCCGAGAAGGCAATCCACCATTTTACCGCATCACTGCTGCTGCGGCAGACGGCGTTCGCGGCAGACAACCACAAGCTGATGGAGAGCGAATACTATCTCGCCGGCGCCTATTCCCGGCTTTCGACCCTGGACACGACGGCCCGGGACAGCGCGGAGGCTCACTACAGACGCGTGATCGATAATCTCAGCCGGTCGTCCGAACGGGGCGACGTATACCTGCCGTACGCATATCAGGATTACGCGAGCATACTTGTCCGCCGGGGGAGACTGGCGGAGGCGGAGAGCTCAGTCGTCCGCGCTCTTCCGCTGTTTGTCGAGCGGTACGGAAGGGCCCACGTGGCGACCTCCTCGTGCTACTGCCAGCTCGGTCACGTCGCACGACTGTCAGGCGACTCGGTGCGCGCCGAACGGAACTTCCGCATTGCGTTTAACGATCTGCTGACATTTGCCGACCGGTCGCCGTCGAATATGATTGAATCCCTTGAGCCGCTGGCCCGGTGCCTGATCAACCGCGGCGAACTTGACCAGGCCGATTCGCTTATCGCGATGTGCCTGGTTCCCGGTGACTCCCTCCCCCCCTATGAACGCATCTTTCTCGCCAGGCTTCTCTGCTGCCAGGCACAACTGGAGACGCTTCGCGGAGATCTGCGGGGTGCAGATCGGACCCTGGCCCGAGCAACATCGGAACTCGGGGACGGACCCGAGAAGGAAATCAAGAGGCTGTGTGCCCGTGAACTCATCGCCGTGGAACGGGGAAGGGTCCTGATCCGCAGGCGGGCATTCTCCGAAGCACGGGGGGTGCTCCTGAAGGCCCGTTCTGAGGTGAATCAGAACGCGGACAAGTACGACCGTGTATCCGCGGCGTGTGATGTGCTCCTTGCATCCATTCCCCGGGAGGAGCAGCGAAAGATGCGCGCTTCCCCCCCGTGAACAGATTCACCACAACCCCCCGTCGCTCCCGTGACGCTGGCTGAGCCGATCCGTCATTGAGTGGATAATGGTCGATGACACACACGAGCAGACGCACGTTCCTGAAGATCCTGGGGAGGACGACCGCCGGTCTCTTCGCAATCCCCTACCTGAAGCCCTCCGGCCTTTCCGGCTACGGGCACACCGCCACGGGACCGTACCTCGCCAGTGTTGCCGTCACCGGGACCCTCAATTCACCGGCCGACAGCTATGATCCCGCCTCAGTGAAAGCCCGGGTGCAGTACCTCTTTGACACGCTCGGCGGCATCGCCGACATCGTCACTAAAGGGAACACGGTCGGAATCAAAATCAACCTGACGGGGGGATCCGCCAACGCGTCCAGCGCGCTCCTCAACGGAATGTCCATCACGGAAACGATGTGGACGCATCCCGCGGTCCTGCAGGCAACGGGGGAATTGCTCATCGATGCAGGGGTGAGCGGGAGCGACATCTACATCGTCGATGCGCTCTGGGACGCGGCATCGTACAACGACTTCGGCTATGCAGACGTCCAGAAGCTCCTGGGCGCCAACCTGGTGGATCTCAACAGTCCCTCTCCCTATGCATCGTTCATCACGAAGAACGTCGGCGGTACGCCGTTCAATTTCCCGGCGTTCTCGATGAACCAGATCCTGTCGGATGTCGACGTGTACGTCTCGATCCCCAAACTGAAACAACACGCCGAAGCGGGTCTCACGTGTTCGCTCAAGAATCAGGTCGGGACCGTCCCGAAATCCCTCTACACGATCACGACGAACACGGGCCGGCGTCAGAAGCTGCATAACCCGACCGGCGGTTCGTCGGCGTCGTACCTCCCCCGGTCCATCTGCGACCTGAACGCCGCCCGGCCGGTGCACCTGGCGGTCGTCGACGGCGTCAGAAACTCGAAGGGAGGGGAAGGAGTCTGGATCCCGACGTTTTCACCTTTCCGGAGCCACGTCCTTTTTGCGGGGAAGAACCCGGTCGCCGTCGACACCGTCGGAGCGTGCCTCCTGGGTCTCGACAGCGAGGCCGCAACACTCCCCCTGCCCGGGGGAGGGACGTGCGACAACTATCTCTCGTTGCTCGACGCGAAGGGGGCGGGAACAAACCGTCTCAGCGAGATCGAGGTCCTCGGTGACGGGGCCGGTCTTCTCACATCGCTCGACCCCGGGAACCCGGTACGGCAACCGGGCGGATTCCGGCTCTGTCCGAATTTCCCCAACCCGTTCAATCCATCGACGAGGATTGTGTTCGACCTGCCTTTGGCAGAACGTGTAACCATCAGCATATTTGCCCTCACGGGGCAGAAGCTGGAGACGCTTGTCGAAGGAGATGTCCAGGCAGGAACGCACGAGTTGTACTGGGACGCGACCGGGCTGGCGTCGGGGGTGTACCTCTGCCGGATGCAGGCGGGATCATACATCGAGACGATAAGGATGGTATACCAAAAATGAAGACCCTGCGCACACCGGGCTGCCTGGCGAAGCTCGAGAGGATGAACAAAACGCTCCACCACCAGGAGGCCGACCGCGTCCCGGTCAGCGACTTCTTCTGGGGCAGCTTCCTCGACCGTTGGCGCCGCGATCTCGGGCTGCCGCCTGATACGGACATCTACCGGTATTACGATCTCGACTGGATTGTCACCATCCCCAACATGGATCCCCACATCAAACCGTTCGAGACGCTCGAGGAGTCCGACCGCCATGTCGTCGTTCGCACGGGATTCGAAGCGGTCATCAGGAAGCAGTTCGCCGATCCGATGCCCGCGTTCCTCAGGTTCGAGACCGATACCATCGACAAGATGCTCGCATTCCGGTTCGATGATCCCCGGGATCCCCGCCGCTATTTCGACGCGGGGGACAACCAGATTGCGGGCGTCGGTGACGGTTTCGCGAGGAATTCCGCGGCCTGGGTGAACACCGTGAGGGAGCTCCACCCCGAGTTCCCGGTCTACGGCAGCGTCTGCGAGGCGCAGGAGATGCTCTGGCGGATCATCGGATCCGAGAACGTGATGCTCTGGATCGGCCTGTATCCCGACGAACTCGCCGGGTTCATCGAGAAGGTCGGGGAGTTCGCGCTCGGCCTCACGAACGCCCAGATCGAGGCGGCGGGCGGGATGCTCGACGGAATGGTCATCTGGGGAGACGTTGCCTACACGCGGGACGTCTTTTTCTCCCCCGCGTACTGGCGGCGGTGTTTCAAGCCCGTCGTCAGGGCGATCGCGGATGCATGCCATGCGCACGGACTCCCGGTCATCTACCACGGGTGCGGCAACGTCAGGAGGATATTCCAGGATTTCATCGAGGCGGGCGTGGACGCGTACAACCCGCTCGAGGCCAAGGCGGGAATGGACGTCATCGCATTGCGGCGCCAGTACGGGCACAGGATAGGGTTCTGCGGCAACCTTGACGTCATCACCTGGGCACACGGCTCGAAGGACGAGATCAAATCCATGGTGCTCACCAGGCTCAACGCCGCAAAAGGCGGGGGCTACATCGTACAGTCGGACCACTCGGTGCCGAGCAATGTGTCCGGGGAGAATTACGATTACGTCATCCGGCTGCTTCGCGAGTACGGCACATATCCGCTCCGGCTGGGCGAGTACGACATCGGGGACATTCCCACACAATGAAACGCGCGTTCTGGAGTGCGGCCCTTGTCATGTTCGCCGGCACCCTTGCGCCGGCGGGGACGAACGGAAGCGTTGAAGGGACCGTCCGCGACGGCAGGACGGGCGAGCCGCTCCCGGGGGTCAATGTCATCATCGTGGAAGTCCAGGCGGGCGTGTCCACGGACACCGCGGGGCATTACACGCTGCGGAACGTCCGGTCCGGAAGTTACAGCGTCAGGTTCACGCACGTGGGATACGCCCCCCGGCTCGTCCGGGGGGTGCTCATCGATCCGGACAGGAGGATGGTCGTCGACGTGTCGCTTCAGCCGTCCGACGTTTCGATGGAAGAGGTCGTCGTCACACAGGACAGGCCCCTGATACGTCAGGAAGTGACGGGGACGACCTACTTTCTGAGGGGGGATGACGTGAAGCTCCTCCCTCTCGGGAATGTCACGGACGTGCTCGGGCTCCAGCCCGGGGTCACGCTCGAGGGGAATGTCCGGGGGGGGAAAACGACGGACGTCAGCTACCTCATCGACGGGCTGCCCGTACAGGATCTCATGGCCGGCGGCGCCGCCTCCATACTCCCGGCGAGTTCCGTCTTCGGCATGAGCCTCTACACGGGGGGATTTGAGCCGGAATACGGAAACGCGCTTGCGGGGGTCGTCAACATCGTGACCCGCACCGGGGGGGAGGACCACAGGTTTTACGTCAGGGGGGACAGGGACGACCTTTCGTTCTACACGCAGACCAACAAGACGAGCGATTTCGAAGCCTCCGCGAGCGGGCCCGTCGCCGGGAACACGCTGTTCTACACGGCCGCCGGCCGGGGGGTGCTCACGGACACCCGCTGGTGGCAGGACATGCAGATTTACTTTCCGAGCCCGATCGAGAAGAACTGGAGCGCATTCGCCAAGCTTGACTGGCTCGCCTCTCCCACGCTCCGGGTGTCGGGACAGTTCCTCTTCACCCGGCATGACTGGCGTGATTACGAGTTCCCCTGGAGGTACAATCTCTCCGGTCTCCCCCCGGAGCACAGAACCTCGAACCGGGCCGCCCTCATTGTTTCCCAGACTCCATCGGACAAATTCTTCTATACGGCAAGCGTGAGCAGGTTCTATTCGGGGAATGCCATCGGGGACGGATCCCCCGACGACGTCCCGCGGGACATTCCGTGGCAGTATGATTTCTACCTCCGGTACATCGTGCAGGGGGAGCGCGCATGGTGGGCCCGGGCGTCACAGGAAAGTTACACGGCGAAATTCGACGGAACGTTCACATTCGTCGCCGGGCATCTCCTGAAGTTCGGCGGGGAAGGGACGACATACAACCTGGCGTCCAATGTGGTCAGGTTCGAACCGCAGATGACGTTTTTCGGCAAGCCGGTCGCCTCCGCCCCACTTCTGGATTTCAGCTCGGGCTACAGGTATTTTCCCCGTTCCGGCTCCCTCTACGCGCAGGACAAGATCGACGTCCAGGACGGGAGCGGCGTGCTGAACATCGGCGTCCGGTACGACTTCCTCGATACGCGCGCCGAGCGCCCGGCGGTGGGGCTCGCCCCGTCGGACAGCGGACAGCCGGTGTTCGCCCCCCCGGTGGCGGGAGGGGTGAAACAGAGCATCAGTCCGAGATTCGGCGCATCGTTCCCGGTGGACGAGAAGAGCTTCCTCTTCGTCAATTTCGGGTGGTACACGCAGTACCCGCTCTTCGACGAGCTCTACACCGGGCTCGACAGGGTTGCGCTGGCGAAAGGGGTGAGCGCGGTCCTGGGAAATCCCGGGCTTGAACCGGAGCGCTCGGCAATGTGGGAAATAAGCTACAAGCGTTCATTCCCGCTCGACATCGTCGCATCGGTCACGTATTTCAAGAAATCGGTGACCAACCTCATCGACACCAAGGCGTTCGTCCCGGGATTCAGCCATCTCTCCGGAAGCTACGGGTTCGCCGAATTCGTCAACGATCCCTACGCCGACATCGAGGGACTTGAGTTCTCCGTGTCCCGAGGCGCAGGATCCTGGGTCACCGGAGAACTTTCCTATACGTACATGACGGCGGAGGGGACGAGCGGCAGCGCCTACCAGGGACTCGCCGCCGCTGAGTACGGGCTCCCTGCCTCGCCGGAAATCTATCCGCTCAGCTGGGACCAGCGACACGCCGTGACCGCGGTCCTGAATCTCACGACCCCCGACCGGACGGATGTCCACCTCGTCCTTCACGCGCACTCGGGACGCCCGTTCACATACTATCCCACCACCACCGGGTTTGAGCCCATCAACCAGGGGATATTCTCCGAGAACAATCAACGGATGCCGGGATACTCGAACGTCGACGTGCTTGTCGAACAGCACTTCACGCTTGATTTTTGGCCCGGCTGCGACGCTTCACTCTACCTCGACATCCGCAACCTTCTCAATGCGCAGAACGTCGTCTGGATGGACTCGAACGGAAAAATCGGCGGGGAGCTGGATGATCCCTCGGGGTACTTTATCGGCAGGAGGACACGCATTGGCGTACGCGCTTCGTTCTGACAGAGCGGGGATCCTCCCCATCCTGCTTACACTGATTGCGGCCGGGTGCGATGAATCCCTGCCGCCCAGGCTCGACAACCCGAACGCGATCAGCGCCGGCGTGAGCATCATCAGCGGACTTGTCACGGTCCAGTCCGGCGTGGTCGGCGGTAATGCAGGCTTGATCGAAGCGAGCGTCACGAACATTTATACCGAGGTGCTCCAGGACACCCCGGCGGTCAACATACGCTGCCGCATCTGGCTCGCGGATTACCCCGACAGCTCGGGTCTTGCCATCATCGACGTTTCGTCGCTGACAAACCCGCGACTGCTGCAAAACGGGATGCTGACAATTCTCCCCCGATCGGCAATCCTGTTCGACAAACACTGGAATTACCAAACGACGGGAGGAACACCGTTCTGGAATCTGCTCCCCCTGCGGGACATGACCGACATGCAGGGCCCGTACAAACTGTCGGCTCCCGTCACGGTGATGATGACTGACACGGTGCGCGTGTTCAAGCCCCTCCCGGACTACGTACTCGGCCCGCAGTCGTTCACGCTTCAATTCGAAGTCCGTTGAACCTGCGTTCGTACCTGTCAATTGCCTCCGGGAGAAATTCCATCCTTCCATTTGCCGGACGGGACGGGAGAATCCTCCCGCAAGTTGAGCGCGTTACAGGCGGTAGAGACCGATATTGGCGTACTTGATCCTTCTCGGCTGCGTGAGAAGGAACATGACGGTCGACGCCAGGTCTTCCGTCTGAAGCACCCCGTCGTTGACCTCGCTTTCGTTCTCCGGCGGGGGTACCTGGACGAGTGCGGGACAGAGCGCGTGGACGATGATCCCGGACTCGCGGACTTCATTCTGCAGCGCCTCGGAAAAGCCCACGAGGCCGAACTTCGACGCGCAGTAGGGACCCGCATTGGCATACCCGTGCAGCGCCGCCTGGGACGCGATGTTGATGATATACCCCGAGCGCTGAGCGATCATTGCGGGGAGCGCTGCACGGGTCATCCGGAATGCGCCGTTGAGGTTCGTGTCCATCACCAGGTCCCATTCGTCGTCGGTGCAATCCACGATCCGGGATTGTACGCCGAGTCCGGCGTTGTTGACGAGTATGTCGATCGTCGCAAAGTGCTTCTTCGCGGATTCGATGACGCGGACGACGTCTTCTTTTTTCCGGACGTCGCACATCACCGGCACGGCCTTCCCCTTCCCCAGCGAGTTCAGCGCCCCGGCCGCCTCTTCCAGCACCTCCTCCCGCCGCGACGCAATAACCGTGTTGACCTCCGCGTTGACCAGCGCCCGGGCGATGGCAAACCCGATGCCGCTTCCACCGCCCGTGACGATTGCGTTTGCACCTCTCAGAGTGATCATCCGTTTCCCCGTGTGTGACAGGTGAGTCTGCTGAATTCTCCGCCCGGGGACGGCCTCAGGCCTCCGGGAGCCGGCGCGCGAAGGCGGAGACGAGTGCGATCAACGGGATACCGGGGAGCAGGGGAACGACGAGAAATACCGGCGTCCACAGGCTCGCGGGGGGGGGCGCAATCAGGGGGCCGATCAGGCCGAAGAGCGCGACAAAGAAGCCGAAGGCCAGCATCAGCTTCCCCCCGTAGGCGTTGATTTCATACCAGTTATTCTGCGAAACAAACGACTTCCTGATACGGAATCCGTACGCGCGGTTCATCGGGATCTTCCGCAGCACCAGCGGGACGGAAACGAGGATCATCAAGAGACCGAATCCGCAGTGTACGTAAGGAATTGGCACGATCATCATTGTTCTCCGGTGCAGGTGAATCCTGCGCACGCTCCACGGCAGGCCCTATCGCCGCGGGGGAACGCTCCAGAACGTTCCGAGGATCCCCGGCTTCGTCCGCCGCGGATCCGGGGGATCCATACGCTGAACGGTCCCCCGCGGGACGTCCGGCTGATAGTAGACCGTAAGGACAATCCCCGGGGCCGTTTCCAGGGACGCGGGGTAACCCAGGTCGCCGTCCGGAGCGTCGTCGCGCAGGATCACTTCATCCCGCAGATCCCACGTTATCCCGTCGCCGCTCAGGCACGCCCGCTGGCCGAACGGAGGGCGTCGGTAGCCGTACGTGCAGAGCACCCTCCCGTCGGACAGCAGCGCCAGGTGCGGCGGGAATCCCCAGAGCGGCGTGGCAAAAGGGGGCACCCACGTCTTCCCGCCGTCCTCCGAATACGATTCCCACAGAACGCACCGCGGATCCCGGTCATTGTACGGGTGCGTCGTCGCGCGCATCATCATGATCACCCGCCCGGATTTGAGCTGGACCATATGGGGCTCTCCGAAACTCACGCTGTCGGGGCGGGGTGAGGTCACCGCCGCGACGGTGTGCCAGAAGACCCCCGCGGAATCGGCCGCGCGGACGGTGATGGTATCCGCTGTTTCGCGGTACGACGCGACGAGGAGCCCGCCGCCGGAAAGCTGGATTCCGCCGTGAACCGCGTCGGGCCCCCGGGCGGGGTTCGACCACGTCCGGCCGCCGTCACAGGACGCCGACGTCCATGCACCGGAGAGGCTCTCCGCGTTCCGGTATTCCGCCCTCTCCACTGCCGCGATCCAGCGGTCGAGGACGTCACGTCCGTATGAACCCGGCTGCAGGCTCTCGTACGATTCCCGCGTGTGACACGTCGACCAGAAATGGGCGAGGATGCGGCCGTCCCGGAGAGTCGTGATTCCCGATTCACGGTCGTCAAGGGGGGTATCCCGGACCGGCACAGGGCTCAACCAGGAGGCCCCGTTGTCGGTCGACCTGCTGAGCATGATTGCACCATCCGGTCCGAGATGCTCTTCCGTTTTCGTGAACAGGACGATGAGATCGCCCTCCGGGGTCCGGGCGAGCGAAGGCCACGCGCAGTACGCCTGGCGGGACTCGTATATGCAGAGGTGCCGGAGAATCACCGCACCTCCCCGGGCCCCCCCCGGGGCCTGTGAGGGACACTGCGGCGGGGAGAAGAGCAGAGGGAGGAAAACAAGAATCCGCGGAATGACGGCCGCGCATATCAAAGTATGCTGCATGAAACCGAGTGAACGTGATTGCGAATACGGCGGTGGGCGGCGCAGCGCGAATTCAGTTCTCCCACCAGGAGAGGAGTTGGTAGCTGTCCGAATACGGAAAGAACGGCGGCTGCTTCGAGTCGAAACGGGGATCGTTCTTGATGCTGTACGAGAATCCGCTCAGGACCGTCACGGGGGGGCCCGGATTCAGGATGCCCAGACTTCCGGCCGTTATCTGCGTCACCCCGCCGAAGAGATCGACCCGCCCGCTCGGCGGGAGATTCCAGAAGTTCTCCGCCGTCAACTCGCCGTTCTGACAGTAGATCGCCGCGTCTATCGAGATGATCGTCGACGTGCTCCGCATGAGGTCCTGCGTAATGTACGCCATCCGCCCCGCGACGATGCCGAGCATATCCGTGGAGGCGGAATTGACGTAGGGGTCGGTCTTCGCGACGACGTCGCCGTCAATCCAGACGTTTCCCTTGTTCGTCGCGGCGTTTGACCCTCCGAACGCCGCCACCGTCAGATCTCCCTGGTACGTCCCTTTGATATGCAGGTCCGCGCTTTTCACCACGACAACCCCGTTGGGTGCGAGCGCGCTGATGGCCATCGTCGTGTCCCGTATCCCCCCGCCCGGAGGAATCTGGACGCGGACCTTATCATTGAGAAATGTCAGCGCAACGTCGTTCGAGCCCGATGTCTCATCGAAGAGACTCCCCCCGAGCGTCGCCGCCGCTGTGAGGTTTGCCTGAAGCGTCGAGGTGTTCGGGCGCGTCTGGAGCACCCCCTTTTCGAATCCCCCCATGAAGACCGGCGCGGCCGAGGGACCGAGGTTCAGGGGGAGCACGGAGGTCACCTTCTGCGCGAAATAGGGGGTACCGTCGAGATTGAATGCCCCGTTCGTGTGAGCCGGTCCGAACACCGAATCGCCGGTGACCTTCCAGTCGCTGGCGCCGTAATACGGACCCAGCGTCCCGTCAGGCGCCTTGTACCCGTTTGTTTCACTTTCCGTGAACCACGCGAACTTGGCAAACTGCACGTGCTTGAACACACCATCGATCTCTTCCTGGAGCGGCGTGCCGTAGCCGTCGAGCGTGGTCGATGTGGCGATGCTTTTGATCGTCACCCAGAGCGGCTGAGGCGTGTTTGCGAGAAAGATCACCGTATCGTGGCCGCCGAACAGGTTCACGCCGAAATTCGCAGGAATGGTTTTGTAATTCAGGAGGTAGCTCGTTCCGATGTTGGCCCCGGCGTCGGCAATCGTGTGGACCTGCGTCGAACCGTAATAGGAATAGTACACGTTCATCGCGCTGATGCTGTTCTGAGCGATGTTCCGCAGAACCAGCCCGACGATCAGAGTCAATCCTATGACGTAGACAACACTCGATCTGCCCATGATCCCTTCTCTGCTAAGCCACGGTCCCCCTCAGCGCACCATGCCGGAGAAGGGAAGCCTCTCCGGGTTGCCGTGGCGAATATTGTGCATCGGAATGCCGGACGAGGAATGTCGCCGCTTCGTTTCTCCCTGTTGTTTTTTGACGATTGTTCGCCGGATGCTATCTCTCGCAGATCTTCGTGGTTCATAAAAGTAATAGATTTATCCGAAAGTATCACCTGTTTGACTTTTCTTTCGGTCGATTTCTCAAATGGGATTCGAGTTCGCAAGAATTTTCTAATATCCCTGCCGTACACCGGACCATACGCCCGGACTCGCAGTGTCCGGTTCAGCCCACTCCCGCAACTCCTTTCAGGCCCGTCTTACAGAATTTACTCAAACGTCACTGGCACATTAGTTGAGCCCGACATCATCGACATGCATTGAGGTGAGAAGATGAAGCACTCGGGACTGCGCCTGGCTTTCGTCGCCCGCCTTCAACTGGTATGATTCGCAGGGAACGTATCACGAGTAAGCGCCGTGCGGCGTTCCGCGTCTATGCCGACGAGCCCCGCTCGAGGATGAACCGCCGCTTCCCTCCTCTCCCGCAGTAATACGCCAGCTGCCCGGGCGTGCACACGACGATCCCGGATTCCCGGGCCACACACTCCACCGCCTCCTCCAGCGGGAGCATGCACCCGTCCTTCGACGTCCCCATGACGTAGCCCCGGGCCCCTCCCCCTTTTGACTTCAGGATTTCCGCGACATCCGATTCCGGACTCACGGCCACGGACCATTTCGGGTCAAATGTCATTTCGTGGTGGAGGATCTTCAGACCGTCTCTCCTTCGGTTCGATTTGCCCAGGAGCCCGACATACCGTTCCCTCATCTCCGGGGGGAAGAACGCGCGGATCGTAGGCTCCTCGTATTTTACAAACAGTGTGCCCATTCGGCGGCGGAGGATATTGTATTTCACGTGGACGGTCAGCGGGGATTCGACGACCGACGCAATCGCAAAAGTGGATCTCAACAGCCAATGTACAATTTCGCGCGGTCACGGTCAATGCGGCAACGATCCCTTGCCTTTCACGAAACGCCGGAGTACCTTGGGGTGTCGTTCCTTCCCAGCCGCTTCGCCATTTCACACGAAGGCCACAATGAACGGAATACCCGTCTTACACGTTGAGGGAGACTGCATTGCCCGTGCGTGGGAGAATTCGCTCATCGAACTCCACAACAACGGATGCAGGATCAAAACCCAGTACGACAAGCCCGAGGATCCGGCAAGCATCGATGCGACGATGCTCATCACGATTCTCGATCCCACTAGAGAGCCGGTCATCCACAAGGATTTTCCTGGAGGGCCGGAAGAACTCCAGGAATACACGATGGAGGTGTGCGAGGGGATCAAGGATCATCTCGTCAGAAAGGCGGACGACCCGTCCGACACGCGATGGGAGTACACCTACCACCAGCGCCTTTTCAGGTACAACGCTCCCGCGCTGGATCCCTACGACCAGATCGAGACCATCGCGCAAAAACTCGCCGAAACGCCGTACACGCGGCGGGCCCAGGCGATCACGTGGAAGGTCTGGGAGGACAACGACTGCTATGATCCTCCCTGCCTGCAGAGCATCTGGTGCCGGATCATCGAGCAGGACCATACGAACGTTCTCAGCATGAACGTCCGTTTCCGGTCCAACGATGCGTACAAGGCGGCGTTCATGAACATCTTCGCGCTCGTGGAGCTTCAGAAGCAGATCGCAGGGAATGTCGCGCGGAAGACCGGCACGCCGGTCGCGATCGGGCGCTACTGCCACATGGCGGACAGCTACCACATCTACGGTTCGTATTTTCACGAATTCGAGGGACGGTTCCTGAACGCGCTCGGCAAGAGGACATTCGAGCAGCGAACGATGCGGTACGAAGATTTTCGCGAGATCATGGAGGCGGCCCGCCCCGGCATACTCGAGAAATCACACACCATGGGGCGCTGACCCCGCTCCAACCACAAAGGATTGCCCATGTCCATCCGATTGTTCCTCTGCGCCGCCGCAGCGGCGATGTTCCTGACGCACCCGTCTCAGGCCCAGATATCCGGGGGAGGGGGCGACGCGTATCCCGGGCTGCGGACGAACGCGGCTTCGCTCGCCCGCTGGCAGGAGATGAGGTTCGGCATGTTCATTCACTGGGGGCCGGTCACGCTTCGCGGCACCGAAATCGGGTGGTCGCGCGGCCCGCAGGTCCCCATCGAGGAGTACGACGGGCTGTTCAGGGAATTCAACCCGGTGCTCTTCGACGCTTCCCGCTGGATAGGGACGGCCCGGGCCGCCGGGATGAAATACTTCGTGATCGTTTCGAAACATCACGACGGCTTCTGCATGTGGGATACCAGGGCCACCGACTACAACATCACGGCGACCCCCTTTCACCGGGACGTCCTGAAGGAACTTTCGGATGAGTGCACGCGGCAGGGGGTGATGTTCTGCACGTATTATTCGATACTCGACTGGCATCATCCCGACTACACGACGCGGTACGGGGGAGACACCCGCCCGATCTCCGAATCCGGGATGGACCGGTACCGCAAATACCTCCGCGACCAGATCAGGGAACTCGTCGAAACGTACCACACGAACCTGCTCTGGTTCGACGGACACTGGGAGAAATCATGGACGCACAGGGACGGCATGGACCTGTACGCGTATGCGCGGGGTCTCAACGACGCCCTCCTGATCAACAACCGGGTCGACAAAGGAAAACACGGCGCTCCGGCACAGGGACGAACGGAATCATACGCGGGGGACTTCGGGACGCCCGAACAGGAGATCGGGACACTCGACAACGTTCACCCCTGGGAATCGTGCATTACCATCGGTACGCAGTGGGCATGGAAACCGAACGACACGCTCAAGACCGCGAGACAGTGCATACACATGCTCGCCAGGACCGCGGGGGGAGGGGGAAACCTCCTACTGAACATCAGCCCGATGCCGGACGGCCGGTTTGAGCAGAGGCAGATCGACGCACTGGAGGGTATAGGGAAGTGGCTCGACAGGTTCGGAGAGAGCATCTACGGGACGCGGGGAGGGCCCTACCGGGCCACGGGTGAGATCGCTTCAACGTGCAGGGGGAACAGGATCTACGTCCACCTCCTCGCGGCGTCGAACGACCGTGTCAGCATTCCCGCCGTCCCGGGGAGAACCGTTCTTCACGCCGCACTCCTCCACGGAGAGGAACTCCACCCCGTGCAGGAACACGGAACGATCGCGATGGTGCTCCCGCACCAGGGGGTCAACAGTGACGATGCCGTCATCGTCATGGACCTCGACGGCTCCGCGGAGGATGCGGCCCCGATCACCATACCGGCGGCGTCCGTTCACTGACGGGGGCCGGGCACGGATCCGGAGGCCGCAGGAACGACGACACGCTGCGCCCCCCTCCCGCCGGCGCCGTCATCGTAGGCGAGCATGACGGTGAGGTCCCTCCTGTTCGCCGTCCCGACCCGGCTGATTTTCATCCAGCCGGCGTCCCGCGGCTTCAGCAGGCGATCGGGGTGAATCTCCGCACCCATTCCTTCCCCGGCAGCGACAGAAAGGTCGCTCACCCCCTCACCCTCGTTGACAAAATAGCAGGTCACCACGTCGTCCGCACGGATCACCCTGAGGATCCTCAGCCTCGGGCTGACCGGCGCGCTCTTGACGGGGGGCGGAACAGGTTCACGGGGAGCCGACGGAGGCTGCACCATCCTCTGCGTTTCGCCGCCGGTCCACGGCGCTTCCCCGGAAGCGGGCACGCTTCCCGTGCGGGTCCACAGGTCGTGTATCCCGTCCGTGTGCTTCCTCAACGCCCGCTCCTGTTCTTCCAGCGGCGCCGGCGCATCGATGCCCGTCGACGTGAGCGCGTCGATCCGCGATTCGAGCTTCGTGTCGCTCCCGAACGACGCGTCGTCCGCCCGCCCCGTGACAACGTCGATGATCGTGGGGTCAAAGACGTCGGCCCAGTCCATGCGGATGAACACCAGCGCGATAACCATGCCGGCGATGAAACCGCCGAGATGGCCCCAGTAGGCCACTCCCCCGGAGCTGAGCAGGATCCCCGCAATGTCGAAGAGGAACCAGACGGTGATCATCCAGAAGCACTTCAGCGTGAATTTCCCGGCCTTCATGAGCCCGACGAACGGAATGAAGAAGACGTATGCGCAGTCGAGCTTGCTCACCGGGAACATCACGAGCGACATCCCGATGATGCCGTTGATCGCCCCGCTCGCCCCGATCGCCGGAGCGCCGCTGAACGTCAGGTGCATCGCCGCCGAACTCAGTCCGCACAGAAGGTACACGAACGGGTAGGCCGCGTTCCCCACCGTCGAGCAGACTGCGTTGCCGAAGACCCAGAGGAAGAGCATGTTGCCCAGAAGATGCATGATCCCGCCGTGCAGGAAGAGGGAGCCCACGATACCCTGGATGTCCCAGTCACGCAGGACAAACCCGTCGAAGTCCGCGCCCGGCATCGCCCACTGAAGGCAGAAGACAAGGACCGTCAGCGCGATGATCACCCAGTTCAGCACGGGGACCTTCGTGAACGTTATCGAGAGCCTGTACGGCAGGATCAGCATGGATCCGTTTTACCCATCTTACTTTTCCTGCGGGTTGAGAAATATGCGTCCCGGACCGGTTCAGCACATCACAACAAAGCCCCTCCGGAGGACGGAGAGGCCTGTGCGAATGAACGGCGGAGAGCAACGGCTCCAAGGTACGGCGGCCCCCCGCGAAATGCAACGTGAGGCGGGGAAGCCCCGCGGGCGGGTCAGATTATCAGGTTCCGGAGGGGTTTTTCCCCTTGTACTGCAGCGCGAGCATCGTGATATCGTCCGCCTGCGGGGCTCCCGCCGCAAACTGCATCAGGTCGGCGTTGATGCCGTCGAGGAGTTCCCTGAGGGGGGCGCCGTTGAGCCGGGTCAGCGAACCCTCCAGACGGGATTCCTCGAAGAGCTCGGCGTTCGCGTTCATGGCCTCGGTCACCCCGTCGGTGTAAAGGAGGATCGTGTCCCCCGGACGCAGCACGATCTTGTGGACATCGTACTCCATGTCATCGAGCATGCCGAGAAGGAACCCGGATTCGTGGTTGATGCGCTCAATCGGTCCATCTTTTCGCTTGATATACGGGGGATTGTGCCCCCCGAAGGCAAACTGCACCTCCCCGGTCTTCGTGTTCAGGACGCCGTAGAACACGGTCACAAACATGCGTCCCCCGCTCTCCGGGATCAGCATCGTGTTGATCCGGCGGAGGCTTTCTCCGGGATTGACGACCTGGGAAGCAATGGCCTTGAGCAGCGTGCGGCTGACCGCCATGAATATCGCCGCCGGGACTCCCTTTCCCGACACGTCGCCGATCACGAACGCCAGCCGGTCATGATCGATGAAAAAGAAATCGTAGAAATCCCCTCCCACCTCCTTGGCCGGCGTCATCTGCGCGTAGATATCGAACTCCGTCCTCTCGGGATACGGGGGGAACACCTGCGGCAATATCGACTGCTGTATCCGGGCGGCCGTGTTCAGGTCGTTGCGGACGGACAGGAGCTGCTCCCGGTCGCGCGTCGCCTGCCGCAGAACGGCGAGCTGTTCGAGCGTCTTGGCGATCGTCGTCTCGAGGTCGTTGAAATCGATCGGCTTCGTCAGGAAATCAAACGCGCCGCGGTTCATCGCGATCCGGATGTTGTCCATGTCGCCGTACGCGGAGACGATGATCGCCTTCAGGGCCGGGTTCTTCAGCTCGTTGATCCTGTGGAGGAGCGTCAGACCGTCCATCTCCGGCATGTTGATGTCCGAGAGGACCAGCCCGATGTCCGGGTGGTCGGCAATCCTGGAGAGCGCCTCGACGCCGTTCTGGGCGAACGTGAAATCGTATTCGTTGTCGCGGATCTGTTTCCTGAATTTCTGCCGGATGAGCACTTCCAGGTCCGCTTCATCGTCGACAACGAGGATCTTGTGTGACATCGCGCGTTCCTTTTCAGGTGAAGTTCAGCATGTCCCGCTTGATCTGCACGAAGTCAATCGGCTTCGTGAAGTAGTGCTCGGCCCCCGTCGACATGGCGGTCTTGAAGTTGTGTTCGTCCCCGTACGCGGTGATCATCGACACCCTGATCTGGGGATACTCTTCCTTGACCGCCTTCAGGAGCTCCAGACCGTTGATTCCCGGCATGTTGATGTCGGAGAGGATGCAGACCACGTCCGGGGGGGTCGTCGTCCGCAGGTATTCGAGCGCTTCTTCGCCCGAAAACGCGTAACAGAGGTCGATCCGCCCATCCCGCACTTCCTTCCGGAACTGCTGGCGGAAGAGTATCTCGACGTCCCGCTCGTCGTCAACAATCATGATTTTCATGTGCGTGCTCCCCCTTCGGTCCCGGCGGTCCGGGGTATCGTGATGATGAACTCCGTATACTCCCCCTCTTTCGAATCGACGCTGATCTGTCCCCTGTGCTCCTGCGTGATGATGTCGTACGAGAGCGAGAGCCCGAGCCCCGTCCCCGCCCCCGCGGGCTTCGTCGTGAAGAACGGGTTGAAGATCTTCTCCCGTATCGACTGCGGGATCCCCGTTCCGTTGTCACGCACGCGGATCTCGACGCCGTCCGGCACGTTCCGGGCGCTGACTTTCACGACGGGGCTGAACCCGTTCTTCGCCGACTTCCTCCGGTCGTTCGCCGCGTAACAGGCGTTGTTCACGATGTTGAGGAACGCGCGGCTCAGGTCCTGCGGCACCACGCTGACCTTCCCTATCGAGGGATCGAGGTCGGTCTCAAGCTTGACGTTGAACGTATGGTCCTGGGCCCGCATGCCGTGGTAGGCGAGGTTCGTGTACTCCGCCAGGAGCGCGTTCAGGTCGGTGTCCAGGCGCTCGCCGGCTTTCCCCCTCGAGTGCAGGAGCATTCCCCGGACGATGCTGTCCGCGCGCTTTCCGTGTTCGTTGATCTTGTCGACGTTCGTCTCCAGGTCCTTCAGGATCCCCTCGATTTCAACCGCGCGGGCATCCTCGACGCGTCCCCGCTCCGAAGCAAGCTCGTGCCGGAGGTCACGCGTCAGGTCGCCGGAGAGCGCGGCGAAATTGGTGATGAAATTGAGGGGGTTCTTGATCTCGTGCGCGATCCCGGCGGTGAGCTGCCCCAGCGAGGCCATCTTTTCCGAGAGCACGAGCTGGTTCTGGGTTTCCTTCAGGTTGTCGAGCGCCCCGCGCAGTTCCTTCGTCCTCGCATCGACGAGACGGCCGAGCTCCTGTTCCCGGTTCTTCAGCTGCCTGATGCGCATGAAATAGAGCGAAGGTCCGCCGAACAGGAATCCGATCAGGGCGAGGGCGTAGAACCAGCGGGATTCGTAAAAGTGCGGCCGTATCGAGAAGGACACGGACGCGCCCGTCGAATCCCAGACCCCGTCGGCATTCGCCGCGATCACGCGGAAGGTATAGCTTCCCGGGCCGAGATGGGTGTAGTACGCCACGTTCCGGTTCCCCGGATTCACCCAGTTGTTTTCGTAACCGGCAAGCCGGTACCTGTACTGAACCCGGTCCGATCCGATGAAGGAAATTCCGACGTACTGAATTTCGATGTTCCCGGTCCCGGGAGGAAGGTCGATTGCCGCTTTCAGATCCCGCACGGTAGTGTCGGCGGAAAAACGCTCGAGCACAACGCGGGGAGGGACGGGGTTCAGCGTAATCTTCGCGGGATCAACGATCGCGGCGCCCGCCACCGTCGTGAAGACGATCCTCCCGTCCCTCATTTTCCAGACGCTCGGCTGGCCGATGACGTTGGTCTCGCGCGACTTCATCCCGTCGGCAGTTCCGTAGGAGTCAAAGGAATACGAGGTCGATCTCCCCGCCGCGAAATCCACCAGGGACTGCCTCCGTATTCTGTACACCCCCTTGTTCCCGGAGAACCACATCGAACCGACATTGTCTTCGATGATGCTCCCGACCCCGTACTCAAAGAAGCCGTTCTCGGGCGTGAACTCCGTGAATTTCCCCCCGTTGTAGAGGTACACGCCGTTGTCGGCGGTCCCCACCCAGACGGCTCCTTCGGCGTCCGGGTAAATTGCATAGACACGGATTCCGCCGAATCCCTGCTCCGGCGTGAACTTTGTCAGCGAGTCGTTCGCGTACCGGTAGACTCCCGTGCCGTACGTCCCGATCCAGAGATTCTGATCCGCGTCTTCAGCAAGGGCGCCGATGCCCCCCGGGATGGACCGGTCGATCAGTTTTTCCCACCCCCCGCCTCTCTGGATGTACACCCCCCGCTCATCGGCCACCACCAGCTCGCCGGACTTCCGGAACACGGCCCCCCTCAATTGCGTGCTGTCCGGCCCCGGGCCCATCGATCTCTTCACCATCCGGCCGTTGCGCAGCGTATAGAGGCCATCGCTCGCGGCAAACCACATTGACCCGTCGGGAGCTTCGTAGACTCCTTTGACGGACCGGGGGATTCCCGATTTTTCGTCGAATACCGTCGTCGTGCCGCCGGACATTCGCGCTATCCCCCCCGTCACAGACCCGAGCCAGAGATCACCTCGGCTGTCTTCGAACGCACACGAGAGCACTTCATCCCTGAGCCCCCGTTCCTTCCCGAACGTCACAAACTTTCCTCTCCTCAGGCGGTGCAGCCCATCGGCTTCCGACCCGAACCACACGCTCCCCTCCTTGTCGACAAGCACGCTCCGGCAGGATTCATCGGCAAGCCCGTTCTTCAGGCCGAAGTTATCGAATGCGCCGTCCTTGAAACGCCAGAGCCCACGGCCCGTTGCGAGCCAGAGCGTCCCGTCTCCCTCCACGCAGCATTCGTTGACGGCGTCGAACGATGCCGGCGATCTGTACGATGTCATCACCCCCGCTGAAAGACTGGTGATGCCGCTCAGCGTGACGAACCAGAGAGTCCCGGCTTTGTCCTCAATGATGTCGTAGACACGATTCTCCAGGAGCCCGTCGGACTTCGTGTACGTCTGCATCTTGCCGCCGCCGTACTTCACGAGTCCCCGGTCCGTCGCCATCCAGATGTCGTGCCTGCTGTCCTCGAAGATACAGCCGCCGTTGTTGATCCACCAGACGCGATTGTGAGGGAGTCCGTTTTGCGTGGTATACACGGTGTAGGTCTTCTGATCGTACCGCGCGATTCCCTGCTGCGTTGCAAACCAAAAGTTCCCCTGGGAATCCTCGCTCACCGCCCAGACGGTGTCGGTGGGGAGGCCGTCGGCCTGCCCGAACGTCGTCATAACGCCGTTTCTGAGCCTCGTGATCCCCTGAGACCCGTGGATGAACCATTTGCTCGAATCACGTGTCTCGTACACGAACCCGACGTTGTTGCTCCTGAGGCCTTGTGTTTTTCCGTACTCGTGCACCACGCCGTCTTTGTACAGCGCGGCGCCGGCACCGCCGGCGGAGAAGGAAATCCACATCCCTCCCGCTTCGTCCTCGAGAAGGAACCGGATCCAGGCGCTCTTCAACGCCCTCGTGTTCGTCCGGTCAAACACCGTGAAGCGAACGCCGTCGAACCGCACGATCCCCTCTTCGGTTCCGAACCAGAGATAGCCGTCGGGACTCAGCGTAAGGCTGTAGACGCCGTTCTGGGGAAGCCCGTCTTTCTCAGTCCAGTGGTCGTGCACATACTGGCTGAGCGGCAACGCGGGCCCGGCGTCCTGCGCGGGGAGAGTTCCCGGGACAAACAGGAGCAGAAGCACAGGAAGAGCAGCGTGGAGCGCGCGAAGACAGGCAATCCTCATGAGCGGGTCTCTTTACTGTAATGGTATATGACGGTTGCATTGTACGGCCGGAGAAGCGTGCAGCTTCGTGCGGAGGGGGAAGCGGCGGAATGGCGCGGGGGAAACGGGGAACGAGGCGAAGCCTGCTTCTGCGCATGGACACGGAACAATAGAGGTGATGCCAGGCATCGCGTCGCACTGTAGAGTATGGAAAGAACGGGATCGTCGGGAAAGACGATGGAGTATATGGACAAAACCCCAGAATGTCAATCAGAGTTGCAATTTCCGGACAATCGCACTAGATTGTGGTGCCCACGTTCATTGCACAGCATCTCTTGTTCCGTCCATCGACCACGGAAGTCTCCAGGGGGATGTTCTGCCGTCGGGCAGAATTCCTCAACATCGCGCGGAGAAACCCGGTGGTTCCATCAGTTGCCCCCCGTTACAGGATACTTCAGGAAGTCGGCCGCGGCGGCATGGGGATCGTGTACGAGGCCGAGGACCTCAGGCTCCACCGCACTGTCGCGCTCAAGTTCCTCCCGGAAGACCTCACCGCCTCGCAGGACGATATCGCCAGGTTTCAACACGAAGCCGAGGCGATCTCGGCGTTGAACCATCCCCATATCGCCACAATCTACGATGTCGATGAGGTGGACGGCAGAAAATTCCTGACGCTCGAGTTCATTCCGGGAGGCACGCTCAAGGCCAGGGTCACGCAATCGGTTTCTCAGGGGAAGGAGATACCCCTCACCGATGTCGCGGACTACGGCATACAGATCGCGGAAGCACTGGCGCACGCCCACCGGGAGGGGATCATACACCGGGACATCAAGACCGACAACGTGATGCTCTCGAGGGAAGGGAGCGTGAGGCTGACGGATTTCGGGCTGGCCAAGCTCAAGGGGAGGGGGCAGATTACGCGGGCGGGGAGCACGCTCGGCACGGCGGCGTACGTTTCTCCCGAACAACTGCGGAGCGAAGACGTCGATCAGCGTTCCGATCTCTTCTCGCTCGGCGTCGTCCTGTACGAACTCACGACGGGGCATCTCCCCTTCCGCGGCGAGCACGAATCCGCGCTGACCTATTCGGTCGCGCACGAAGACCCGACGCCGGCCGCGACGTACAGGAAGGACGTCCCGGGCGCTCTCGTCACGATCATCCAGAGGTGCCTCGAAAAAGACAAGACCAGGCGGTACCAGAATGCGGATGCGCTCGCCGCCGATCTGCGGGAATTCCGCCGGGGACTCACGGCGCCGGGAAGTTCCGCCCCCCGGCGCGGCAAACTCCCATGGGTCATCGCCGCCGCAGCAGCCGCACTGGGGGTCCTCGCGCTGTACCTGTTCCTCCCGGCCTCCCGGCCTTCCCCCCCCACCGGAAAGAGCATCGCCGTCCTTCCCTTTGCAAACATGAGCGGAAACCCCGAGGACGAGTACTTCAGCGACGGCGTCACAGAGGACATTCTCACGCAGATCTCCAGGATCGCCGACCTGAACGTCATATCGCGGACATCGGTGATGCAGTACAAGGGGACGAAGAAGACCATCAGGGAGATCGGCAGGGAGCTGAACGTCGGGTACATCCTCGAGGGGAGCATCCGCCGCGCGGGAGACCAGGTCCGGATCGTCGCGCAGCTCATCGATGCCACGGACGACAGGCACGTCTGGGCGGAGACGTACGACAAGGAATTCAAGCAGATTTTCGCCGTGCAGAGCGAGGTGGCCCAGAAGATTGCCGGAGCGCTCGAGGCGAAGCTCTCCTCTGCCGAACGGCAGAGGATCGAGAGCCGGCCCACATCGAACATCGATGCTTACAACGACGTTCTCAAGGGGCGGTTTCACTGGAATAAAAGGACCGCGGACGACCTGGCGAAGGCCCTCGGGTATTTCAAGAGCGCGATCGAGAAGGACCCCGGGTACGCCGACGCATACGCGGGACTGGCGGAATCGTATGTCCTGTTCCCGGAGTATGCGGGCGCGAGTGCGGACCAGATGTACCCGCTGGCAGAATCCGCGGCAAAGAAAGCTCTCGACATCGACCCGTCAATGGGTGAAGCGCACGCGGTCTTCGGCCTGATTCGCATCGACCGGTGGGACTACAGGGGAGGAGAGCAGGAAATCAAGAAAGCGATCGCATTGAGCCCCAACAACCCGTCCGCGCACCAGTGGTACAGCCTCTGCCTGGTATTCCAGGGGCGCCTCGACGAAGGGTTCGCCGAGATGAACCGGGCGCACGAACTCGATCCGCTCTCGCTTGTGATCAGCATGGATGTCGCGTACAACCTTCTCTTCCAGAGGAAGTACGACAAGGCGAACGAACAGTTCAGGAAGACGCTCGAACTCGACCCGGGCTTTTCCATCGCCTGGGCGGGACTCGCCGAATCGAACGCGCTCAAGGGGGCGATGCAGGACGCGCTGGAGTCGTGCGCGAAGGCGAAGAGCATCGCTCCGGACGATCCTTTTGTGCTCGGGTCCATCGGGTACGCATACGGGAGGGCGGGGAAGAGGGACGATGCAACGCTCGTCCTGGAAAAACTCCGGCGGATGTCCTCCCCGGGTTCGCACGTCGCGGTCTTCATCGCATTCGTCTACAAGGGGCTCGGAGACCGGGAGAACGCGCTCCAGTGGCTCGAGAGAGGGTACGCGGATCACGATCTCTACCTGAGAAGCCTCCGCGTCGATCCGGTGTGGGACGACATCCGCACTGATCCGCGCTATCTCACGATCGTCCGGGGAATCGGGACCGGAGAGTGACCGGGGGCGTCTCTGCGTACGGCGAGGCCTCCCGCGAACGGAATCTCAGCGGGCAGGCCTCCAGATGTACGCGCCGGTTCTGTCGATGTATCCCCTTCCGTTTTCATCTTCAACCATCGCGACGCCCCCGCTGAACGCCATCGCGTACCTGAACTGCGGCCTGATGACGATCGCTCCCGTCGTATCGATGTACCCCCACTTCTCCCCCACCTGCGCGGCGGAAAGCCCCTCCCGGAATCCCGAGACGTCCCCGAACGCGGGCGGAATTACGGTCCTGCCCGACCTTGCCACAAATCCCCACTTCCCGGACGACTTCACGGCGGCAAATCCCCCGGCGAACATCCGAGCATCTTCAAACGCCGGGGGTATCGCGATTGACCCGAGCGTGTCGATGTATCCCCAGGCATCACCGACGCGTACGGCGGCCAGCCCGGTGGAGAACGCGCCCAGACCGTCAAATGTCGCCGGGATGACGAGCTCCCCTTTGCGGTTGATGAATCCCTTTTTTCCGCTCAGCGTGACATTCGCGAATCCCTCCGAAAAACTCCCGGCGCTCTCGAAATGGAGAGGGATCGCCATCGCGCCGGTCCGGTCGATGTAGCCGAATTTGTCGGAAATCAGTATGAACAGGAAGTGAATCCTCTCTTCCACCCACGCAAGCCCCTCCGAAAAATCGCCGGCATTATCGTACCCCGTCCGTATGACGACATTCCCCTTGACGTCGATGTAGCAGTTGCTCGACCCCGAGGAGAACTTCAGGTCCAGAAACCGGGCACGCGCCAGCCCTTCCCTGTATTCACCGAGCATCTCGGCCCGGGGGACGGCACGGAATTCCCCCCGCGTGTTGACATACCCCAGGCGCGTGTCGGTGAAGCGAGGATCGTTTCCCAGCCGGACAATCGCGAACCCCTCCGAGAAAGGATGCGATTCGAAGAATTCCGGCGGAATGACGATCGTGCCGGACTCATTAATATAGCCGGCCTTCCCGTCGACGGTGACCGGCAGGAGCCGCTCCTGCGCGGCCGATTTCTCTGTAACCAAAAAGGGGAGGAGGCAGCCGAGCAAAACGATTGCGTGACGGGACACGACGTACGATCGCGTGAATGTCATCTCCATCGGTGACCGATCAAATGGCAGGACGTCCGGCTTGGTCCGGGTGCATCAATGTACGCATTGATCCCAAGCAGGTCAATCCGGAATTTGTTCAATATCTGTCAATCGGACGTTTCGCGGATCAACCTGCGGGAATTCAATTCGAGTTGCAGCATCCGGTGTGATTGTTTTTGACCGCGGGAGTACATCGGTCGAGCGTTCACTGCGTGATTCCTCACAGACAGGTCTGCATCGGCCCCGGCGTTCCGCGAGGCGGTCGAAACACTCTACGCGTTTTCCTACACGCTTAAGTTCCTGCTGAAGATGGAGAAGAAGACGTTCGACTACCCCGTCATGCCCCTGGAGGGGCTCTGGTGGGGGAAGGACAACGGGGTGTTCAGGATGAACAAGCGGGATGAGTGGCTCTGGACGCTGATGATCATGCAACCGGAGGTGATCACCCCCGCCGTCTACAGGGAAGGGATCGCGGCGGTCAGGAAGAAGAAACAGCTCGCGGCACTCGGCCGGGAACGGATGGAACGGTTTGAAGAAGGGCTCTCCGCCCAGATACTCCATACAGGCCCGTACTCCGCGGAGGGACCGACGATAGAGAAGCTCCACGGATTCATCAGCGAGAAGGGGCTTCGTTTCCGGGGAAAGCACCACGAAATTTATCTCGGAGATCCGCGCCGTGGGAACCCGGCAAACCTGAAAACGTTGGTGCGCCAGCCGGTTCAGAAGATATCGATGGGAAAATCGTACGAATAGGTCACGGCGCCGGCCGAACCCACGACGCCGACGCGGTAGCCGTAGGTGAATCCCACCGGGGGGCCCGTGGCATCGATGAAGATATTGGTCGCCGCCGATCCGGGAACTGTCCCGATCAGCGTGTACGCGGCGGTGTTCATGATCCGCCGTTCGACCCTGAAAGAGACCCCGTAGGGCGTGGAACAGGACCAGCTCACCTGGATCTTGTTGTCCGTCGTTTTCACGACGCTGTAGATGAACGGCCGCTGGGTCGTCCAGACCGGAGAACCGGGATCCTTCGGATTATCCCGCGCCGGGCCGGTGACGATCGCGTCGCACCCCGCCAGGAGAAGAACCATCCACGAGGCCGCGAGCGCGGACCGCAGGGAAATTCCCGCCATAGGTCATTCCCTTTCAGAATGTGATTCGAAATGTCACGCGGCCCCCCGACTCCGAGACCGCCAGATCGGGACCTGTCCGCCCCGTTGATTCCATGGCGGTCTGGGACAACGTGTTGACCGTCGAGTGATTCAGGAGAGCATCGACAAGCGAGTAAAGGTAGATCGCCCCGGCCCCGATCCATCCGTCCGTCCGGAGCCTGTAGGCGCTGTGGAGCTTGTCATACAGCGAAGAGACGTGGGCCCCTTCGCTCAGTGCGGCAGGCTCATTGGAAGCGTTCCTGTACGGACCGAGGGCGTCGTTATACTGGCTGACGTCCCCCTCGTAGAGAATATGCGCGACAAGGGTGAACACGCCCGCCGCCGCGAAGCCCCCCATGATGATGAACCCCTTCGCCGGAGACCCGTTGAGCACCTGGCCGAGCCCCGGCAGGGCCATCGACGTGAAGAACGGCTTCATCGAGCGTTCTCCCAGCCGCGCCTGCCAGTGCACCGATTCTCCCGGGAGTATGTACACGGTTTCCGACACGGTCCGCGACCCGTCGGCGCTCCTCGCGCCGATCTCGTGCATCCCCCCCGGGATCATGTAGTCGGTCAGCGATCCCCTCCCGGCGGTCTTCCCGTCCACGAGAACGTCCACGTCGTCCGAGAACACGTACATCGACAGGGAACCGAACTTGCTCTTGAGCTTTGCGTTGACGGTGACCGTCGCTCCCGCCGCGACGTACACGTAGTCCTCCCAGGGAGCGCTGTTCACCTTCATGACCTTGACGGTCTTCCAACCGGCCTTCTGGTTGGAGATTCTCAACGGCGATCTTCCGACGAGCACATTCTCCACGTACACCGCCGCGCTGTCCGGGTCCGATCGCACGATGAGGCCGCAGGCCGAATCGAGCCGGACGGCGCGGTCAACGGAGAGACCTTCCATCACGATCACCGAATCGGAAAAATCGCAGAAGCCCGATTTCGCCACGCGCAGCATTCTGATGCCGGCAGGGACGCGCGGAAGCTGAACGGGAGTCCGCCCCACCATCTTCCCGTCGATGAACACATCGGCCTCCGGGGGAACCGACGATACCGTCAGAGCTCCGACGGTGTTCGTGTCCGTCCCCGCACCCGGCAGCGCGAGCGCCGCCCGGACCGGGAGACTCAGGCAGAGGAAGCAAAACAAAAAATGCACGGGCCTGGGCATACATCGTTCTCCTCAAAAAGAAAAATCCGGCCGCTGTCACTCGACAGTGCCGGATTTGAAGGAACATGGACTAATGTACCACCCCCCCCGGCGATTGTCAACTGTGGGGCCGCGTTGACAATGCAGGGCAGGTCACCTATCTTTCGACCGCATTGCCGGCCTCCTTCTCAGGAGGCCATACACTCACACTCCGCATGATTCCCCGGTGAAAACGCCCGTGTGCCTCATGATGCTGATGCTGCTCGATGCCCGCGGATCCCTCCGCCTCACGCGCGCGGCAATCCGGACCCGGCGGAGACGGGCCGATTCTCCCCGATACGACGATCAGTATCGGGACGGTCACGTTCATGTCGTGGAAGTCACCGGCCGCCATCATCGTCAGCGTCCCTGACACGCTCGTCTTCCTGTACATACCGCAGAATGCCGCCGCTGCCGATTCCGTCGCACGGAGGGAAAACCTCCGCGGCCTGATCAACGGGTCGTACTTCAGCGGCGTCCGGGGGGACGCGAAGCACGCCGGCCTCCTTGCGATGTACGGCCGGGTCATTTCCCCCGAAACCCCCGACAGACAGTTGACGCACATCGTACGGATCAACGGCGCGGCGCGAACCGTCGAGTTCTTCCCCGCAGGGTCGTTCACCCCCGGGCGAGACCCGCACACCGTGGAATTTCAGTCGGGACCGCTTCTCATCGAAGGAGGGATCGTCAGGGAGGACCTGGTCCGCTCGTCGATCAACGGATCCGGCAGCCACGCGAGAACGCTCCTCGCCACACTCGACCATACGAAGTGCTACTTCGTCAGCGTCACGGAACGGGTGACCCTCGGGGAGCTCGGAGCGTGGCTGCGCCGGCTGAGCGTGTTCCAGGGGGAAGACTGGACGTGATGAACCTCGACGGCGGATCCTCCGTCACGCTCGTCCTGAGGGACGCGCCCGGATGGAGCACCAACGCCCTCGACCGTCTCCCCCTGTTCCTGGGATTCCACTGACACCGCCGGGCCGGAGATCCGGAGAGAGAGAATTTTACGGACGCATTCTCGCCGCAACCGCCGCCGTCGCATGGAAGATCTTCTCGTCGCTGATCATCGTCTCGCGCTCAAGAACCCGCGACACCGGCAGGGGGATGTCCAGGGATGTCACGCGCGTCACCGGCGCGTCAAGAGATTCGAAAAACCGCTCCATGATCGACGCGGACACCGCGGAGCCTATCGACTGGCTCGCGGGGGCCTCCTCCGCGATCACCAGTGCGCCGGTTTTTCCGAGCGAGGCGCCGATCGTCGCATAGTCGATTCCGGGAAGGTCGAGCGTCCTCATGTCGATGAGGTCGACGGAGATCCCCGCGGCGCTGAACCTCGGCAGGAGCTGTTCGCACCTCCCGACAAGCGACCCGTACACGAGAAGCGTCACGTCGGTCCCTTCGGCGACGACGCGGGCCTTCCCGAACGGGATGCAGTAGTCCAGGTTTCCCGCCGGGACGGGGAAGTCCTTCGCGTACAGCGAGTGATGCTCGATGACGAGGACGGGGTCGTTCGAGATCATCGCCGAATTAAACAGGCCGATGTACTCGAAGCTGTCCGACGGGGCGACGATGCGCCAGCCGGGGAACAGGCTGTAGAGCCCCACCGGGTCCATCGAATGCTGCCCGCCGTACCCGCAGCCGATCGCCACCCGCGTGCGGACGACAATCGGGAGGTCGGTGGTGTTGCCGTACATATGGCGCGCTTTCCCGATCTGATTGAACATCTGATCGGCGGCCACGAGAGCAAAATCCGGGAACATGATCTCGACGACCGGCTTCATTCCCGACATCGCCATGCCGAGCCCCATCCCCGTGAACCCTGCTTCCGCAATCGGCGTGTTCAGTACGCGCCCCCCGTACAGCGCGGCCAGGTTCTTCGTCGCGCCGTACGCTCCCCCGCCGAAGTTCGCCACGTCCTCACCCAGCACGATCGTTTCGCCGTTCTTTTCAAGCCACCTCCCCGTTACACCGGCAATCGCGTTGGAATAGCGCATCGGCTCGAATGCGCTGAAGTCGTTTCTCTCGGAGAACTTTACTCCCTTCCATTCCCCGCCGCTGCTCCGGAGACCCGTCTCCACTGTCTCCAGAGACGGCCAGAGGCCGGCCCTGACCCTGCGGGGCGTCCCGGCTTCCGTGCACGCATCCACAGCACGGCCGACCGCCTCCCGCGCGAGAGTCCGTATGCGATCGATCTCCCCTTCCGGAAGGACTCCGGAGGAGGCAAGGTCCCGCGGAAACGCGGTGACAACTTCTTTTTCCCTTGACCCGGCCTCTTCCTCTTTCGTCCTGTAGCCGAAGGCGCTTCCGGGCTGATCCCCGGCATGATGGTATCTCCGGTAGCACCGGGCCTCGATGAGGCAGGGCCCCCCCCCGGCGCGGATTTCCGCGGAGACGGCCGACAGGAGACCGTGGATCCCGGCGACATCGTTCCCGTCGACCCTGTAGCCCTTCATCCCGTAGGAGGCCGCCCGCACGTAGAGATCTTCGATCGCGCAGGCCTGCCGGAGAGGCGTCGCGACGGCGTACGCGTTGTTTTCGATGAAGCAGACCAGCGGCAGCCCCCAGAGCCCCGCCAGGTTGCACGCTTCGTGGAACGATCCGATGTTCGTCGCGCCGTCGCCGAAGAAGCAGACGACGATGTTCCCGGTCTTCCGGAACTTCTCCGCGTACGCCGCTCCCGCCGCAAGCGGTATGCCGCCGCCGACGATCGGGTTCGAGCCGAGAAACCCCGCCTCCGCATACCGCAGATGCATCGATCCGCCGCGTCCCGCACAGTACCCTGCGGCGAGCCCCATGATCTCCGCGAGCGCCCTGTCGATCACGTCCTGGCCGGCCGCGGGAAGCGCCCCGCCCGCCGGATTCCACCGGTCGGGGAGGACGAACTGCATGGCTTTCGAGAGAAACTCGTGGTGCGCCCTGTACGTCGCCACCATCTTGTCGGTCTTCCGCAGCGCGGCCACGACACCGGCGGCGACCCCCTCCTGCCCGACGCTCGTGTGAACGGGACCCCAGAGGCAGTCGTCGGCCTTCAGGCGCAGGAGCGCGTGCTCGAACTCGTGAATGAGCGCGATATCGAACCACATCCGCGCCGCGGTCCCGGGAGGCAGAGCCCGCAGGTCGTTCGGATCCGAGTGCCATTCCTGGAAGAACGTTTCAACGTTGAGAGCTGTCTTCTTCATTCTCTAGTCCATGATAAAACCGCCGTTCACATCAAGGATTTCTCCGGTCACGTACCGGGACCGGGCGGAGGCGAGGAACAGGACCGCCTGGGCGATCTCCTCCGGTTCCGCATACCGTTTGAAGGGGATCTTCGCCGCAAATTCCACGTTCGCCTTTTCCCCCCAGGCGTCCGTCATCGGCGTCTTCGTCGGCCCGGGACAGACCGCGTTCACGTTGATCCCGAACGGGGCCGCCTGCAGCGCAAGACTCTTCGTGAAGCAGATGACACCGGCCTTGCTCGCCGCATAATGCGCGCCGACGACGAGACCGCCGATCTTCGCCGACGCGGAGGCCATGCTGATGATCTTCCCCTTTCCGCGTTCTTTCATGACGCGGAATGCTTCCCGCGAAAGCAGGAAGACGGACCGGAGGTTCACCGCCATGACGCGATCCCAGTCGGCGGCCCGGATGTCGAGGATCGGCGTCTCCAGCGAAATCGCCGCGTTGTTCACGAGAATGTCCAACGTCCCGAACGTGTCGAGCGTCGTGCGCACGAGGCCGAGCACGTCGGCTTCGTCCGCGACGTCCATGACGACGGCGGCCGCCTTCCCTCCGAGGTCCTTCACGCGCCGGGCGACATCCCCGATCCCTTCTTTCCTGACATCGGCAAGGACCACCGAGGCCCCTTCGGCGGCGAGCAGGAGGGCCGTCGCACGGCCTATCGCCCCCCCCGCACCCGTAATGACCGCGACGCTGTCTTTGAGTTCCATCGACCTCAATGCTCCTGTATGAGTGGTAACGTTTCAGAGGCGCGGTTCAGCACAGCCACGCGCGCCTCCGGGCCGGCGATGCCGAAGGCCATCGCGAGCGCCGCCTGCGGGTCCGGGGCATACTCCAGGTTGACTGCGCGGACGACGTCCGCGGGAATTCCGCCGGTAACGAGTATGCACGTCACGTGCCTCTCGATCGTGGCTTCCGCGACCTGGATCATGTGGACCGCCGCGACCCTGTGCGTGAACTCTCCCTCCTCGACACGCCGGAGTATCTCTTTCGTTGACCGGTAGCCGATCCGCCGGATGATCTCGCCGTGGGTCACGGAAAGCCCCTCGTAACACGGCGACACGACGATGACGACGCCGCCGTCCCGGACCGCCAGCGACGCGTTGTCCAGTGCCTTGTTGACCTGCCAGAATTCGATGTCGAAGGGATACCCGTCCGCCACGACGATGTCCGCCTTTGACGGAATCTCGACCGTGTGCGCCGCGAGCGCCTGCGGAACCCCCTTCCTGTGCGCTTCGACGGGGTGGCCGTACACCGCCGCGCCGATCTCCCCCCCGCCGTCAAGGACAACGTTCAGGATGGCGGTGAGCCCGGCGGCCATCGCAGAATTGTCGATCGCCTCCCGGATGGCATTCTCCCTTCTGCCGACGACCTCCGCCGCGGGGATCCCCACGCGCACCCAGTGGAAATCCGCGCTCGTCTTCGGGCCGCACAGCCCGGGGATGATGATATTGCAGCCGCCCGTGAACCCGCAGACGTCCATCGGCATGATCTGCCCCAGGCCGACGATGAAATCGAACTCGCGCATCTTCCGGTTTACCCAGACGTCGATCCCGGGGGGTACCCGGCCGGCAAAATAGAGGTTGTCCGGGTTCGTCCATTCGTGGTTCGTCACGCGGAACCTGTCGACGATGCCGGATCCCAGCTTCTCGCGCATTTCGGCTTCCGTCATCGCGCGGTGGGAGCCGAGGGCCATCACGATCTCGACGGAGCGGTCGGGAATCCCGGCCGAGCGGATTTCTCCGAGAACGTGGGGGAGCATCGCCCTGACGGGAGTCGGCCGGTGATGGTCGTCGGAGACGATGAGGACGTTCCGTTTTCCCGCAAGAGCATCCCGGAGCCGGGGAGCACCGATGGGGTGCTCCATCGCATCGGAGAGGATCTCCGCTTCCGGACGTGAGGACATCCCTCCGGGGGGGAGAAGATCCCCAGGAGGTTCCGGTCGGGGACCTCCATCGGTTGCACGCCTTCATACGGAAATCGAACGGTGGCCATGGGAAGGGGGTGGGCGGGGCTGTCAGTGCGAACCGGCAAACGTGCTTGTGGACCCGAGCCCCTCGCTCCCGAGTCCCTGGTATCCTCCGTCAACGGGAAGGTCGGCGCCGGTAATGAACGCGGCGTCGCTGCTGAGCAGGAAGAGGATGGCGGCGGCGACCTCGACGGGTTCACCGAGACGCCTGAGCATGTGGTATTCCCCCCAGACAGGCTCCCAGCGGGCGCGGTCCCCTCCCGCGGCCTTTTCGACCTCGCGCGTCCAGATCCACCCGGGGCTGACGCTGTTCACACGTATGCCGAACGGCGCCAGGTCGAGGGCGATGCACCGGGTCAGGTTTTCCACCGCGCCTTTCGCGCTGTTGTAGGTCCACCGGTTCGGCTGCGCGATGCGGGCGGAAATGCTCGAGACGTTGACGATCGCGCCTCCTCCCCCCCGTTTCATCGGTTCGGCAACGGCGGCGGCCATCGTCGCGTAGGCGATGGGACCGACCTGAAATGTCCTCTCCCAGTCGCTTCGCGCGGCGTCGCGCCCCTTTGCAACGAAGGAGAAGGCATTGTTCACGAGAAAGTCCACGCGCTTCCACTTCTCGAGCGCCTGGCGAACCACCGCGTGGCAAAACTTCTCGTCGGCCATGTCCCCGCAGAGAAAGAGGATGTCGAACCCCTCGCCCTTCAGCCGCTTCTCGATCTCCGCCCCCATGTCCGGCTCGATCCCCGTCAGCGCGACGGATGCCCCTTCCCGGCAGAGCTCGCGCACGGTGGCCAGGCCGATCCCGGCCGAGCCCCCCGTCACGATCGCGACCTTCCCCCTGAACCTGTCGCGCAGTGCCGCCCTCTCGTTCATGACCTGCCCCCCTCCGCCTGTCCGGAAAGCCGACCGGGGACAAGCGGATCGTACAGGGGAAGGAGAACCGACGCCTCTTTTCTGATCCTGTCGTACGCCCGCATGCATTCTTCCAGGCTCTCCATGATGCCGAGGGGAATCATGCTTTCGACGTTCTTGTACTTGAAGAAACAGTCGGACACCACGATGTTCCCCTTCGCCGAATCGATCACGTACGCCATCGAAGAGCGGTGATGCGTGCCGGTCCAGAAGGCCCGGATCCCCGGGAGCACTTCGTCCTCATCCTCGAGGAGCCGGAGCCTGTCCGGCGCGGTGATCTCCAAGTAGCTGAGGACATCATCGGGGATGCGGAGCTTCCGCGGAATGTGCATATGGTAGCGGGGGGCGTGGAAATCCTCGATCCATCCCCGCTTCGAGAGACAGATCTCGGCATTCGTGAAGAGGTGAATGTTCCCCGTCGCGTAGGCCTGGAGGGGGGTGATGAGAACGGCGTCGATGTCCTGCGGCTTCAGGCCGACGCGCGCGAGCGCGGCCGCCGGGCGCTCGCTCTCCTGACGGACCATCACGGACCGCTCGTCGATCGCTTCCTTCCAGGCCGCATTCAGGCCGGTGAGGTCGGACGGCGGGCCCGTGTTGACGATGATGTTCTTCCCCCCGCCGCGGATGAGCACCATCCAGAAATGCAGCGTCTCCCACGCATCCCAGTTGCTCATCCAGTACACTTCCGGGCCCGGCACCTGGCACTGCCCCATCTTGAGAACCTGGACTTCGTATTTCATAGCAGCTCCTGTTTACTGGGAGAGATCGGTTTTCGGTTTCGTGAGCTGTTCGACGAACAACGCGGCCCCCCTGTCGATGTCGTATCCCGTTTTCGGGAAATGGACCGCGCCGAATTTTTCCACCATCGGCTTGAGCGTATCGAACGTCTCCGCGGAGCAGAAGACGATCGGCGTCGATTTGTTCGCCCCTTCTCTCCGGGCGATCTGCAGCAGCGCAATGCCGGGGAGATGTCCTTTGATGTCTTTGTCTTTGAAGTCGTTGTCCACGATAATGAGATCGAATCTCTCGGACCTGATCTTCGCCCAGGCATCGACGCTGTCGTCGGATTCGACGACGGTGCACGGAGTCTTCAGCTGCTCCGCCGCGGCGTCCAGGGCGAACCTGTGCGACCTGCGGACCGCTTCATCATCATCGGCCACGAGAATTCTGAACGGCATGAGGTCTCCTGTTGCGTAGGTGGAACGGCCGGCGTGTTTTGTATCTTAGCCAGCAGAGGGTTCAAATGCAACATTGTCCGGACTTACGAGAGCATCTTCTGGAGGATGTGCACGTCGAGGAGGCGGCCGAATCGTCATGTCTGCATCCATGTCACTCCTTCAGGCCCGTCACCGCGATTCCCCTGACGAACCACCGTTGACCGAACAGGAAAAGCAGCAGGATCGGCAGAACGCTCAGGACCGACCCGGCCATGAGGAGGTCGTACCGGGTCGTCATCACGTCCGACTGGAGATTCGCCAGGCCGATCGTCAGCGTGGCCTTTCCGACGCTCGAAAGATAGATGACCGGCCCGAGGAGATCGTTCCAGTACGCCATGAACGTGAAGAGCGCGAGCGTCACGAGCGCCGGGCGGGAGAGCGGGAGGACGATCCGCCAGAATATCCGGAACCGCCCGCACCCGTCGATCCGCGCGGCATCTTCCAGATCGATCGGGATCGTCGAGAAGAACTGGCGCAGGAGAAAGGTCCCGAACGCCCCGCCGAAGAATGCGGGGACAATGAGCGCGTAAAGCGTGTCGATCCACCCGAGCGCCTTCATGATGAGGAACACGGGGATCATCGTGACCTGGGGGGGGATCATCATCGTCGCCAGGAGAAGGAAATACAGGACCGACTGGCCGCGGAACTTCATCCGTGCAAACGCGTACGCCGCCAGCGCGCAGCTCGCGAGCTGGCCGACCGTCGCACACGCGGCGATCGTGAAACTGTTCAGGAACATCCGCCCGAGCGGCAGGACATCCATGATCGCCCTGTAGTTCTTCAGGTTGAGCTCCGCGGGGAGCCAGCGGGGAGGATACCGGAATATTTCCGACTGGTCCATCATGGAGGTCGACACCATCCAGAGGAACGGACCGACCATCAGGGCGGCCACGCACGCCAGGAGGACGTACCTGAGCGATGTTCGCAGGATTCTACCCATAGAACACCCACCGTTTCTGGGCGCGGAACTGGGCGAGCGTCAGGGCAAAGAGGAAGGCGAACAGGACGTACGCCACCGCCGCAGCCTTCCCCATCTGGAAGAATTGAAACGCGTTCTGGTACACGTAGTAGCTCAGCGTGACCGTCGAATTCGCGGGCCCCCCCTTGGTGAGCACGTACGTCTGCTCGAACACCTGGAAGGCATTGATCAGCGTAATGACGAGGACGAAGAACGTTGTCGGCGAGAGGAGCGGGAGCGTGATGTGCCGGAATCTCCTCCAGGGGCCTGCGCCGTCGATCGTCGCCGCGTGGTAGACGTCGGCGGGGATGTTCTGCAGTCCCGCGAGGAATATCACCATCGAGTACCCGAGCCCCTTCCAGACCGTCACGATCACCATTGCCGGGAGCGCCCATGTCGTGTCGTCGAGCCACGAAGGGCCCCGGACGCCGAAGATCACGCGGAGCAGGTAGTTGAGAAGCCCATACTGGGAATTGAATATCCAGCTCCAGACGAGGGCGACCGCGATCATCGAGGAGACGACGGGAAGGAAATACGCGGTCCGGAAGACCGTGATGCCGCGGAGCCCGGTGTTCACCAGGAGGGCGAGGCCGAGCGCCGCGCACACCGAGGCGGGAACGGCGAGCAGGACGAACACCAGCGTGTTGCGCACGACCTCCCAGAAGAGATCGGATTTCCAGAGATCCGCGTAATTGCCGAGCCATATCCACCGCGGCGGGGAAATGATGTCCCAGCTCGTGAAACTCAGCATGAACGAGGCGGCAACCGCGCCGGCACTGAAGAGGAGGAGCCCGATGAGCGTCGGGAGGAGATACAGGTAGGGTTCGACCCGGCGGAATATTCCGGTCCGGTTCGTCATCGGCGTGGAACGCCGGATGTTCCCCGCCGTTTCTCCGCGGCGTACGCCGATGCGAAGGCCCGCCCGTCGAACGCGGCGCGGGGAGGGATGTCGTCAAGGGAAACCGCGGCCCCCCTGCGGAGCGCGGTCCGTGCGGCCAGATGCACCCGCACGGCCTCGAGCGGGCCGGCCAGCCCTCCCTCGCCCTTCTCCCCCCGGAGCATCGCAACAAACCCGCGCAGGAACGGTTCGTACAGCCCTTCGGGATTCACGACGGCCGTCCGGACCCCCTCCGTCGTATACGCCGTGAGCGACCACCCGCTGAAGGGGGTCTGCAGGTGGAGAATCCCGGTGAGCCCGTCCCGGTATTCCAGGGCAATGACCGGGCACCCGGAGCGCACGACGGGCGTCACCTTCCGGATGCCCGTTCCCGCAAAACCCTGAAGCAATTCGGTCGTGTGAACGCCGTAACTGAAGAAGTCCCCCGGCCCGGAGGCAGCCACCGAGATCACCCGCGCCCCCGGGGGAAAGCCCGCGCGAAGCGCGGCGACCTCCCGGACGCAGCGCAGCGCCGACCCGCCGTACACCTGCGTCCCGTACTTTGCCATCAGGTTTTCCAGCCGGTCGCAATCCCGGACCGACCCGACGACCGGCTTGTCGATCAGGACGGACTTCCCGGTCTTCATGAAGACCAACGCCCGCTCGATATGGCGTTCCCAGTTCACCCCGTGCAGCATCGCGGCATCCACGAGTTCCGGCATCTCCTCGAGCGAGGCGCAGACGGCCGGAATGCCGTTTTCCCCCGCGAACCTGCGGTCGTACCCCCGGGGCCATACGTCCCCCCCGTCCCACAACGCCGTCACGTCGACGCCGGGGATCGTCCGGAGTATGTTCGTGAACGCGCGCGGGTGTGACGTATCGAGATCGACAAGGCCTATGCGTATCATCGGTCCGCCTGCTGTTTCATCAGCGTGCATACACGCGGTCGAGAACGGCGTTGATCCGCCTGTCCGCGTCCCGCGCGCACTCCGCCGGTGATTTCTTTCCCTGGATCATCTGCATCAGTTCGGGGGTCAGGTTGTTGTCGCGCCATTCCTGCCACGCGGGGCTGAACAGGGGAAACGACTGCCCCGACTCGAGTGCGACGAGGAGATTGCGGCTGTGGACGGGAGGGGAATCGAGCCAGCGCGGTGAGGCGGCGAACGGCCGGTAGGTGGGCATCATTCCCAGGTACTGGCGGTTGAGACTCTCCACCGGGCTCTTCGTCAGGATCCAGAGCAGGAGCTGCCAGGCTTCGTCCGGATGCGGCGAGTTCTGCGGGATCATGAACGCCATGGAGAATCTCCGTGACCGGCGCAGCCCGCCGGGGCCCTTCGGCGGATACGTCAGGTCCCACCGGATGGAGGAGCCGTCAAGGCTGGCCGCGCCGAGGGAGCCGATCAGCACCATCGCCGCCCGCTCCCCGACAAACGCGTCCCACGCGTTGACGAACGAGGTCGTGTTCGATGCGATGCGGTCTTTCACGAAAATGTCGCGTATGTACTCCAGGCTCCTGAGCGTCGCGGGCTCTTCAAGCACAGCGCGCCTCCCGTCCGGAGTGAGCATCCGTCCTCCCTGCGAATAAATCACGGTCTCCAGTCCCGTGTACTGGACATCGAAACTGAGCCCCCACCGTTCGGGCGCGCCCCCCGCGGAAGGCGTCGTCAGCCGTTTGCCGACCCTCAGCAGGTCGTCGTATGTCCAGGTGGTATCGGGATACGGTACCCCCGCCCTGTCGAACATGTCCTTGTTGTAGAACAGGACGGTCAGTCCGAGACAGGCCGGGAAGCCGTAGAGAACCGTGTCGCTTCCCGGAGACCCGCGCCATTCCGTCATTGCTTCACTGTAGAAGTCATTCAGCGCGACATCCCGCCGGACAAGCGGCATCAGGTCCCGTGCGTAGTGCGTGCGTATCAGCTCCTGCCCGAACCAGTCTTCGGCGAACATCAGGTCGGCGATCGGCGTCCCCGAGGCGATTGACGTGAGGCTCTTGGAGACATACAGGGCGTAGGGGGACGTCTGGAGCACGACGTGGACGCCGGGATGCGCCTCCTCGAACGGCCTGATGATCCCCTCCTCCCACAGTGTCCTGTCTTTCTCCATCCAGTGGTACAGGATCAGCGTGACCCCCTCACCGGGCTGCTTCTTTCCCGTGCCGCACGAGAGGCAGGCAAACGCGAGAACAAGGAAAAGGAAGGCCCGGAGGAGGCGCATCAGTAGTACCTCTTCTGTTTTCGGGCAAGGCCCGCGTATTCTTTCGCGTACAGGTCCAGGCGCGTGATGCTCTGCAGGTCCTCCTTCATCCGGTCGGGCTCGCGGATCAGGACGCAGCCGGATGTGAGGCGCACTTCGTCGAGGTCCACGGCGGCCACGGCGATCCCCTCGCGCCTGCCCGTCTGGGCGATCACGTCCCCGTTGTGATCGAGGATCCGGGCGGTCGCCGGCCGGAATCGGCCGCTGTACGGCGCATAGGGGGGATGGTTCGCCATGTTCGATTCGACGACGATGAGCGAGTTGTCGACCGCCCGGGCCGTCAGCTGCGCCCGGAGGGCTTCCTGCGTCGGGCCGTGAGAGACGGTCGGCCAGAAGAGGATTTCGGCCCCTTTGAACGCATAGATCCGCGGGATCTCCGGGAAGTAGATGTCCATGCAGATCATCACCGCGATGCGGCCGAAGTCCAGGTCGAAGACGGGAAACCCCCCGCCGGGGACGACGTGGCGGCGTTCTTCCGCCGTCGGCTGGACCTTCCGGTACACCCCGACGATCTTCCCCTTCCGGTCGATGACGGTGGCCTGGTTGTACACGCGGCTGCCGACGCGCACGAGATAGGGCGCGACGAGGTTGATGCCGTTCGCCCGGGCCGCCTTCCGGAATGCGCGCGTGTATTCCCCCGGGTAATCCTCGGCGTGGTATGCCAGATGCTCGGGGACATTGGCGGTCGTCACCATCTCCGGAAGACAGAGGATGTCAGCCCTCTCCTGCCGCGCCTTTCTGATGTAGCCCAGCGAGCGGGCGACGTTCATGGCAGGCGTGTGGCTGTGGTCCTCCACGAGAAACGACGTCGTTGCGATCCGTACGATCCGCATACTCATCTTCCCTTTCCGACGCATACGAGCATTCCGTCGCCGCACACAACGAGGATCTCTGCACGGCCGTCCCCGTCGACGTCCGCGACGACCGGGTTGCCCAGCGCAAAGCCGAGATCCAGGCTCCACTTGATGAGGCCCCCGCCGGCGCCGTCGGACCCGATCGCCAGGAGCCGTCCGTCCGTCGCCGCGGCGATGAATTCCTCCCTCCCGTCCCCGTCGATGTCGCACGAGGCGATGTCCGAGGTCGTGCTCCGGAGCTCCACGCTCCAGAGCTCGTTCCCCGACGAAGCCTCGAGGCAGCAGAAGGCGCCGTCAGCGTGGCAGACCCCGACGCACAACCTGCCGTCGCCGCCCACGTCCGCGACGGCCGCGTGGCGGAGCATCATGTCGGTGAACGGGGCCCGTTTCCACCAGACGACGGAGAAGTCCGGGCGGAGAAGGCCGAACCCTCCGAAGCAGGCCGACACGAGTATCTCCGTTTTCCCGTCACCGGCCGCATCGATGAGGGCGGGAGACCCGTATGCCGTGAAGGGGTCTTTGTCCGTTCCGAAGTCCGCCTGGCGGTCCTTCGTAAAGTCCCAGTCGGGCTGGTTCATCACGGAGTTCGTCGCATGCCAGAGAATCCACGGCTCGCGCTTCCACGCTCCCGTCTGCGCATCCACGCCGCAGATGTGGTCCTTCGCAAGGAACAGCACTTCCGTCCGGCCGTCGTCCGTCCCGAGCACGGAGTACGAACTCCACGGGCCGACACCGCGCCCCCATTCTCCTTCCCCGTACTGCGCCTTCCGCCAGAGTTCCCGTCCCCCGAGCGTGACGGCGATCGTCTGCTCGGAATTCATCGAGTACGACGCGTACCAGGAGGCGGTGATCGACTTCCCTCCCGCGCCTTCGACGACGACCCACTCGTACAGCCCGATCCTCGGAGAGGCCGGTGCGGGGGCATCGGGAAACACCCACGACTGCTTCACGCGCCCCCCGGCGGAAATCGCGCAGAGCTCGGAGCAGTCATCCCGTCCCGTGTTCACCGCCATGATCTCAAGCTCCCCGTCACCGTCGACGTCCCGCACGTACGCCGAGTGAAAACAATTGTCGTACCCGACCCATCCCCGTCCTCCCATCTTCCAGAGCTCGACGACGTTCCGCCCGGAGGGATCGACCCGGAGCTGGTGCATCACGTTCGTGGTGTCCGGAACCGTCACGAGCGGCCCCTGCCCTTCCCCGGGGCAGTAGACGACAGGGGTGGGTCCCGGCCTGGCGGCGGAAAATCCCTCGAGCTGGATCCTGATGCCGGCAGTCCAGCTCCCCACGGTCCCCCTGCCGGCCCGGACGAGGAGGACCTCCCCGTTATTGCGTGAGATCACCGCTTCGCGCTCCCCGTCTCCGTCGACATCCGCAAGCGCCGACATCAGGTACTCCCCTCCGCTGCCGAGCGGGAGGGAACGGAGCGAAAACGTGCCGCGAGAGACGGCAAGCTCACCGAACGACCGGGCGCCGTCTTTCCCCGCGGTAAACAGGAAGACGGTGCACCCCGCCTGCGAGATGTCCGTCCACGTCTCATCGTGGCCGAACTGAACGGGACGGAAATTTGATTTCCAGCCCCCGGGGCGGACGCACCGGCCTGCGAAATGCGCGTCCGGGAGGCTCCAGAGCAGGAGCGATCGGCATCCCTTCAGCGAGACAATTTCCACGGTGGAGAAGGGAACCGGGTTGCGCTTCCGTTCGACGCCGAGGAGGAGCTCCGGGATCCCGTCCGCGTTCACATCCTGCACGCCCCAGAGATACCTGTCGGGAATCTCGCATTTGAGGGCGCCCGTGCGGGGGTCGATGACCTCGAGCCACCAGCGGCCGTCCTTCCTCCCGTTGTATACGCTCACGACGAGCTCCGGCACCCCGTCGCCGTCGACGTCCCCCACGGAATTCACGGTGTGGCGCAGCTCGGTCGTGTCCTCGGGATAGATGAACTCGATGAACCGGTCCCAGAGGAGCGAGAGATTCCCCGACCCGTCGTTGCCGATCACCGACATGTGGCGCGCCACCCGCTCGGCGACGATCACGACCTCCCTGGCCCCGTCCCCGTTGATGTCCACGAGCTGGAGGAGCCCGTAATTGCGGTGGCGCTCGCCGTTGGATACCCACCGGACGAAGTTCTTCATGGCGCCGGTCAGCACATCGAACACGTACAGGCCGCAGAGCTTCGAGACGACGAGCTCGTCCACGCCGTCGCCGTCCATGTCCGCGGCGGCCACCGTCGGGTGGAATGCGTCGTCCATCCAGAGCGTGTGCGCCAGGGTCCCCTTCCGGTTGCCGCGGAAGTCGAACACCAGGACTTCCCTGGAGCTCATCAGGGGAGCGACGAGGTGCATTCCGCGCGAGGCCCGGTCGAACCTGTGGCAGAGTATCGTGCTTGCCTGCGTCCCGGAAGAGAGCGGGAACCCGACGTAATGCCTCATCAGGACCTCGCCCGATTCCGCGGCAAGAACGATCACCTCGTAGCCCGAGCTGCAGACGATCTCCGGGAGACCGTCGCCGTCGAGATCCTCCACCGCGCCGACGGCGTTGATGCCGCAGGGGGGGCTCTTCCAGAAGACGGCTCCCGTGATTCCCGCGGTCCGGATGACGCAGCCCCCGTAGGCAAAGAGAAGATCGCTCCGCCCTCCGGCACCGGGAAGGGAAATGCATTCATTTTCAGAACCGCCGAGCGGGAATTGCCAGAGTATCTCCGGCCGCGTCACGTCGCCGGGAAGCAGGCAGCGGCCGCTGAGGTGGTGGTCGCGGCGGTACATGTGCCACTGGCCGGGGGGAACGCCGGAGTCCCCGGCGCGGAAGTCGTTCATGGGTTCACGTCAGAAGGAAATTGTCCGGGGGAGTCCGGTCCTGAGCGACTCGAACGCCGTGAGGACGATGAGTGTCGCCCGGAGACCGTCCCGATGGGTGATCGGAGGAGGAGTCCCGCTGCGGAGCGACCGGATGAAATCGTTGTTCTCCTCGATGAACCCGTATTCTTCCGGATCCGACGACTCCGATGCGTGTTCCCCGTCGAAGAGGGTCACCGTCTTGAGCCGGTCACGGAGGTGAGCGGTCTTCCGCCCGTCGGTCGTTTGAAACGAGAACTTCGAGACAAAAGGGGTCTGGCCGGAATCTCCCAGCGCAAGGCTCGCCACGGTGCCGTTCTCAAAGCGGATCGTCGCAACGATGTTGTCGATGATATTGAGCGACGGATGGCCGAGGTTTCCCCCTTCGGCGTATATCCTCACGGGCCGGGACCCGTTGAGGTGACAGACCAGGTCCACCGCGTGGCAACCCTGGGAGAGGATATTCCCGCCCCCCCGGAGAGGATCGTTCGCCCAGAAATCGTCCGGCCATCGGGCATCCATCATCTGGCCGATCGTCACGAGCGGAGAAGGGATGAACTGCCGCGCGCGCGCCACCGACGGATAGTACCGCATCTTGAACCCCGTCATGAAGAGGATCCCGTGCCTTTCGACGGCGTTCCCCACGTCGCGGCATTCCGGGAGCGTCAGCGCGAGCGGTTTCTCCATCATGACGTGCTTGTGTTCCTCCGCGGCGCGGATCGCGAGGGAGCTGTGCGTGTCGTGATGCGTGCAGATGTAGACGGCGTCGACCTTTGCGTCCCGCAGCACGCGCTCGGCGTCGGACGTCGCGTACGAGCCTCCGAATTTCGCACACAGGGCGGCGGCCCGGGGTTCGTCGACGTCGCAGAACGCGTGGAGGCGGACATCCCCGATGGCGGAGAGACACGACGCGTGGATTTCACCCATGCTGCCGCAGCCGATGACGGCCACATAAAGGGGGGAAGGCATGCCGGTAGAATGTCAAGTGGGGATGGATGAACGGACCCGCGGCGGGCCTGCGAAAAATAAGGAGAATTTCACGGAGAGAATCAAGACGCTACGGAGCCGGCCCCGGCCTGCTTTTTCACCGGGTGAACCGTTCGTACACGTCCCAGCCGGGATCGGCCGTGACGTAGGTGCGGATTTCGCGCCCGCACACGCGCCTCCCCATCTGCCTGATCGCGCTGCGGACACCGTCGGGACGGTCGGTATAATAGACGTACTCCCGCATCCCCCCCGTCGTAATCACCAGCGCGAGAAAGCCGAGTTTCTTCACCGACAGGGTCCGGTCGATTTCATTTTCCACGCATGTCAGTTCCCGGGCCTCATCGTCGCCGGGAAGGCCGTACGCGTTCGGCTTTGCGAACATCAGCGCAAATCCTGCACGGTAGGGAAATCTTTGCCGGTCCTTCAGCTCACGGAGCGCCGTGTTCCCGCGGATATAGGCAAGGTGCCCGTCGGCGGTCCCCCGCTTGAACATTTCCCATTTGGACATCGTGAACGGATCGGTCCCCGCGGTATCGGCCCGGGGCGCAAGATGCAGCGGAAGCACGGCGGCAAGGACAAGCAGACAATGGATCATCGCGTCATTTCTCTCAGTTCATGCGGAAGTGAATGTGCCGAATATGTCCGAGAAGCGCAAGAGCGGCTTGACCTTCGGCCCCGCATGCCGTAGATTAGGGTGCGGGGGCATACAGACCCGGACACACCAATCAGGAACGTCCCCTTGTGGAATGTCATACATAAGCGCGCGGCGCACATCCGCGAGCCGAACGAGGTGCGGATACTCCGTGTCGTGCGCGATGCGGGGGAGATCTCCCGGATTGAGATCGCGAAACTGACAGGCCTGCACAAGACCACGATCACCGACCTTGTCGGGAAGCTGATCCGCGCGGGATTTCTCGAAGAGACCGGCGCGGTGGCATCGCGCAGGAAAGTCGGCCGCCGCAGAATACTTCTCAGGTTCCGCCCGATGGCCGGACTTGTCGCGGGGGTGGACATCGGCATGACCCGGGCGGCGGTGGCTCTCACGGACCTGAACGCGCAGGTCCTCCAGCAGACGACGTTCGAGTATCCCGTCGGGGCATCCGCACAGGAAGTCCTCTCCGAAGTCGCCGAAACAATCCAGACCCTCCTCTCCAGCGCAAATTGTTCACAGTCCCAGCTCGTCGGCATCGGCATCGGCGTCCAGGGGGTGATCGACTACCCGAAGAACGTCCTCGTCCTCTCGTACAACAAGAAAACCTGGCAGGGGGAATCGCTCAGCAGGCTTCTCGAGGGGCGGTTCAAGGTCCCCGTCTACGTGGAAAACGACGTCAAGACGATGGCGCTCGGGGAGTACCTCCTCGGCGCGGCGCGGGGGATGAAGCATTTCGTCCACATCTGGGTCGGCGAGGGAATCGGGGCGGGGATCATGATCAACGGCCAGCTCCTCCACGGCATCACCTCGAGCGCGGGCGAAATCGGGTTCAACGAGCTGGAGTTTCCCCCGTATTACGCGGAGAGGTTTCCGCTCACGTACAGGAACCAGGTGATGTTCGGGCAGATTCTGACGGACACCAATCTGATCGAAAGCTACCGGCGCGCCTCGGGGAGCACGCTCGACGGACGGGTCTCCGTCGCCCTGATCGCCAGGAACGCCGCCGCGGGGGATGAAAACGCCCGCAGGATCATCGACGAGTTCACGTCGATGCTCAGCATGCTCAGCATCAACCTCGTCAATACGCTGAACCCCGAGCTCATCATCATCGGCGGCAAGCTCGCCCAGAACTACCCGGCGCTCGCCGAAGCCCTCCAGGACAGGATCCGGGCGGATCTCCTCACCCCGCCCGCCGAAGCGGTCCACGTACGTTCGGCGAAGCATGGAGAGATCGGCGTGATCCTGGGGGCGGCGGGGCTTGTGCTCTACGAACTTTTTGAGCCCCTCCACGCATTCTCGGTGCGAAGCAGCCAGAGGGACGCGGACGGCGGGACACTGCCGGACTGAGCGCCCGCGGGGAATCCGGATTGTCTCCAGCGGAGGGGACTCACATCGACTTTTTCCACGAATCAGGCAGGGCCGCGATCCTGCGGGCCCGCCGGACGACGTCCGGATCGTCCATCCCCGGAAGCTTCAGCCGGACGAGATCGGCGATGGTCACGGACTCCGGGTCGGCGGCGAGAAGCTCGACCGCGTCCCCCGCTTTCACAACCCCTTCACGCGCGACGGACATGTAGAAGCCGGTCCTCCCGCTTTCCATGAACCTCGCCACCATGTCGCTTCTCCGGAACCGCATCCCCAGCTTGAAGCAGGGGAGCCTCGGCTGCGTGACGATGAGCTCGGCCTCCCCGATCCGGAGCCGGTCTCCCGCGTGAACCGTCTCCTCCGTGAGACCCTCCGTCGTCAGATTCTCGCCGAAGACCCCCGCCGGGAATTCCAGATCCGGCATCTCCTCCTTCCAGAACCCGTAGTGCTCTCCCGGGTATGCGTAGACGGCCTTCGCCGGACCCCCGTGGACCGACAGGTCTGCCTGGCCGTCCCCGTCGAGATTCAGCTTCCGGATCATGACGGGACGACCGACGGGGGTCTTGACAATTCCCGAAAGGACCGTGTCCCCCCGCCAGGCAAGCTCACGGGGTTTTCCGACGTTCACGGAGAGTATTCTCAGGAGATCAGGCTCCGAACTGACGAAGGTGATGATCGAGGTGTTTGTACGTCCCGATGCCCCACTCGCGCGGGGTCAGATCGCCGAAAAAGGAATGAGGGCGCGTGGTGCACTTCGACTCTCCCCCTTCCGAGAACTCCCTGACAAGCTGGAGCACCCGGTTCTTTTCAAGGGCGAAATCCCTTTCGTCGGCGACAATGAACGTCGGGTGTGTCGGCGAGCCCTTCGTGAACTCCGATTCGTCGGTGTATCGTTTCTTGAAGAACGGGCCGAGGAGACGACCGATGAGGAGCCGATGGGCGACCCTCTTTTCCGTCACCACCTCGAGCGTAATCGCGCAGTGCGCCAGCATCCGGGACACGCTCATTTTTCCCCAGCGGGGACTTGCCCCCGGCTCAAGCGCGTTGAAGCGGGCGACGATTTCATCGAGCGCGGTCTTGTCAAACAGACTTTTCATGCAGCTCTCCGTGGTTGCGGAAAAGGGGTTCTCAACGGGCTTAATGTACGCGTCGGGGCGCGGAGAGTCAACAGCGTTTGGGTTGCTTCGGTAATGACAGGGATCAATGATCCTCGCCGCCGGACCTGAGGAGGGAGATCATGTTGCTGTAGTCGTCGGTCCAGGGGCGCGTGACCCTGTACGACGTCGAGTCCCAGGGCGTGGCGGCTTCCGCGATCGTATCCCGGGCGAGGACCGCCCCGGACGGGGAGATAAGGATCCAGTCGGCCGACCACGCCCCCTCTTCATCCTCGCCGGAACTGATCATGGCACTCGCGAGACCGTGCCGCTCGGCGTAGCCGTGAACGACGGGCACCAGGTCCACGTAGCGGTTCGTGATGTGAACGGCGAGTATGCCGTCCGGTTGCCGGAGGTGGCCGAGGTAAATGCCGAAGGCCTCATCCGTCAGGAGGTGGACGGGAATCGCATCGCTGGAAAATGCGTCGAGCGCAAGAACGTCAAACCGCCCGCTCTCCCCCTCCCGGAGCTCCCGCTCGAGCGACAGCCGCGCATCCCCCATGTCGACCTCGACCCTGCCGCGGCAGTCGTTGATGTAGGTGAAATACGCATCGCGCCCGAGCGAAAGGCGGGGGACGGCGGGATTGATTTCATAAAAACGTACTGTGTCTTTCTCACCGGCGTAGGCCGCGATCGTTCCCGTGCCCATCCCGACAACCGCGATCCGGAGACCCCTGTCCCTCCCCGGATGGCCGTCGATGGCAAGCCCGACGCCGCTCTCCCGGCCGTAATACGACGTCGGAATCATCCGCCGTGCCGAATCGGTGAACTGAAACCCGTGCGTGATGCGGCCGTGCACAAGCTTCACGTAGGTACTGTCGGCATCCCCGACGATCCGGAGGAGACCGTAAAAGTTTCTCGTCACGAACCGGGCCTTTTCGTCATCCTCGATCCCCTGTTTGACGAGAAATCCGGCGAGCACGAGAAGGGGAAGAACCAGCGAGGCGCCGATCACGAACGGCTTCCGCCGGAGAAGGGAGGAGGGATCGCGAACGAGGGCGGCGACAAAGAGGGCGCCTACCCCCCAGAGGCTCGCATGGAATTCCCAGTAGCCGTTCAGGAGCCGGGGTGCCGCCACCGCAACCGCGAGACCTCCGACGGCTCCCCCCGCGGCCACCGCGAGATAGAACCCGGTGAGATGGTTCACGCCGGGCTTCGATCGCACAAGCTCCCCGTGGCACACCATGCATCCCGTAAACAGCACCGCAGCGTCCGATGCGATCTGCGAGAGAAGAGAGACGGACAGCCCCGCGAAGAGATTGACGACGCAATACACGAGAGCCGCGCAGAAGAGGAGGGGGAAGAGCCAGCGCCGGTACAGGCCTTCATACCGGAAACAGAGGATGAACGTCGCCAGGTAGAGGGACAGAGGCAGGACCCAGAGGAGCGGGATCACCGCCGTGTCCTGGCACATGTGGTTCGTGGTCGAGAGGAGAAGCGCCGATGACACGCCTGCCAGCCCCCCCCACAGCAACCAATCCCCCGCGCCCGGCCGGGAGCCCGGGTCCCGGGATTCCGGACCCTGGCCGCCGGGTGCGGATCCGCCGTGCGTCCTTCCGAGGTCGGCGGCACAGGCGAAGACGCCGAGAGCGAAGAGCCCGTAGAGTCCTGCCCAGACGAAGGCCTGCACGCGGATCCCGAAAAACGGTTCGACAAGGAACGGATACCCGAGAAGCCCCAGGAGTGACCCGGCATTGGAGAGGGCGTACAGGCGGTAGGGTGACCTGCCCGCGCGGGACCTCACCGACCACTGCTGCAGGAGTGGCCCCGTGGTCGAAAGGACAAAAAACGGGATGCCGACGGATGCGGCGAGGAGGACCGCCAGCCGGCCCACCGGGTCAACATCTCCCGCGGGCCTCCAGGACGGCCCCGGCATTATGGGGGAAGGCCAGGTTCCCGCGCAGACCGCAAGGACAAGCACGGAGGCCGCCACGAGCGCAACGTGAAGACCGATCTGTTTGCGGAGAGTGAGACCGCCGACGACATAATGGGCGTACGCATACCCGGCAAGGAGGACGACCTGGAAGAACACAAGGCAGGTCGTCCATACGGCGGGCGCTCCTCCGAACCAGGGAAGAAGCTCCTTGCCGACGATAAGCTCCACCTGAAAGAGGAGGAAGGCACTAATGAATATCGTCAGCGCATAGGCGGATTTCATCGGGACCGGAGGAATTGAGTGTTGGATGACGCGCCGGGTCTCTCCCCTGTACGACGTTCCCGAATATAACCTGAATTTGAAGAAAGAACAGGGGTGGGACTTACTTCCCCCACTTTCCTTCGACCCACGACCACCCCCCCTGGACCACCACCCAGTGGCCGGCCACCCAGGGGGCCCGTTCGCGCGGCGGGAGCATCCATCGTCCGGGAGTCCACACCCACCTGCCGCTCCACGTCCAGTTCCCCGCTATCCAGATATGGCGGGGAGAAGGCGCAATTCCCCGTATCTCGCGGCGGAGCGCCGGCGGCCGTTCCCTGACGACGACATGCCGGCGGTCCACCTCGTGCCTGCCGGGATTGACCGGGCGGTGGTCAGGGCGAACTTCCTCTTTCCGTTCGTCCCGCCTGTGGTCGGCCTTCCGGTCCTCCCCCTCCTGCGCCCGGGCGGAGGCGAGTGCGGCAACGACTGAAAAAGCCACAAGAAGCACTGCATTCCTTTTCATTTCTTCTCCCCTGATATGTGTGTCGTTCACCTGGTTTGGACATCACGAGACATCAGAGGTTTAAGAAGCCGGACTTAAACCTACGGGGGCACGGGGGCATCTAACACCCAAGACATCCGGGTACGTACCTGCGAACGGGCCGCACCTTCAAAGACCCCACGGACAATCAGGAAAGCCAATGAACCATCACCACCGGAGCGACACTCCGCACACGCGGAGGAATGCATACACGAGATACACGATCGCGCTGCTCTCGCTCGCGGCAGGCGTCATGCTCGCCGGATGCGGAAGCACCGCCCAGCTCTCCAGCGCGTGGAGAAGCCGCGGCGTGACGATCGACAGCGCGGCGCGGGAATGGAAATCCCCCTTCACCCCCGTGAAGGACACACACATGTTCCTCGGCATGCAGAACGACTCGGCGTATTTCTACGTCCGGATACTGGCGCCGGAAGAGGAATTCCGGAGGCGTATTTCGGGGCCCGGAATGACCGTCTGGTTCGAACCGGACGGCGGAAAAAAGATCGGCATACTCTATCCCATGGGGACGGGGCTGCGCGATATCGAAGTCCTGGGATCGGAGAAAGACGACAGGACGCTCTTTTCGCCGATTGAAATTCCCGGCGTCACCGTGCACCTGGGGAGCTCCGAGGGCTCGTCGATGTACGAACTGAAGCTGCCGCTCGTCGCGTCGAAAGAGAAGCCGTATGCCGTCGGCGCCTCCCCGGGATCGATCGTCAGGGTCGAGATCCAGACCGAGAAAGAGGTCGCCGGTGCCCGCGCCGGGGGAGGTGGTGGAGGAGGATACCCCGGAGGGGGTGAAGGAGGCGGGGGAGGATACGGAGGAGGAGGAGGGAGACGCGGCGGAGGGTTCGGCGGAGGGAGAGGCGGACGGTCGGGCGGAGGGGGAGGCGGGGGGAGTTTTGACCCCGTCGATTTCAAGTGCGACGTCCATCTGGCCGGGCCACCGGTGAGCGCGGTCGTGAACCCGTAATCCCCCCGGAACGGGGTCTGCGGGTCCATCCGCGGCAGGAGCAGCTACAGGTTTCGCCTCCAGAATTCGAGCATCGTCCGGAACAGGTGTTTCCGCGCCGGGGCGTCGTCGATCGTGTGCTTGCGCATCGGGTAGACCATCAGGTCGAACAGTATACCGTTCCGTATCAGCTCGTTCATGAACGCCTGGCTGTTCTGCGGGTGGACGTTGTCGTCGTCCGTCCCGTGGACAAGCATGAGCCGCCCGTGCAAGTCCCGGGCACGCACGACGAGTGACGTCTTCGCGTACCCTTCCGGGTTGTCTTCGGGACGCTTCATCGGAAGCTCCGCCCACTTCGCATCGTAGTACCGCCAGTCGGTCACCGGCGCCACCGCAATTCCCGCCCTGAATTCCTTCGAACGCGTCATCGCAAGAAGCGTGTACATTGCGCCTCCGCTCCATCCCCATATGCCGACGCGCGACGAATCGACGAACGGGCGGGTTTTCAGCCAGTGCACGGCGTCAAGCAGGTCGTTCAATTCCACGTCGCCGTACATCTGACCGCGGATCGATTTTTCGAAAACCTTCCCGACGCTCGCCGAGCTCCTGTTGTCGACCGAGAACACTATATACCCGGCGTGCAGCAGGACCTGGTCGAAATAAATTGACTGGGCCCAGCCGTTGGAGTTCCATTCGTCCGATATCGTGGGGGAACCGGGTCCCCCGTACACGTAGACGATGACAGGATATTTCTTCGTCGAGTCAAAATCCGCGGGCCTGCTGATCTGTGCCGGAAGCATGAAACCGTCCCGCGCGGCGACGCGGAAGAACGAGGGGCATTGCATCCGGGTGTGGTATTGCGACGCGCCGGCATCAGGCACGGTCAGGGAAACGGGCCAGCCTGTGGAGGGGATCAGGAGGGTACGGGGGAGCGAGAGCGGGTATGCGCCGGTGCCGTCGCCATTGTGCAGCACAAGCGAAGGGGGCGTCCGTATGTTTGAATACGTGTCGACGTAGAAACGACCGTCGGATCGAAAGAGCGCGTTGTGATACCCCCCCTCGACGGAAACTCGCACGGGTTCTCCGCCTTCGAGACTCACACGGTAGAGCTGGCGCTCGATCGTCGATTTCTCCGCTGATGTATAATAGAGCCATCCCCCCTTCTCATCGACGGCAAGGAGCGGGCTCTGATCGTATATCGCGAACGCGCCGTACGGACGGAGCGACCACTCACCACGGGTCACCTGACGCAGAAACGTCCCGTCCGCTGCATACAGATACGCATGCGCGTACCCGGACCGGTCGGATATCCAGAGAAACTGTTTCCCTCCCCCGACGAACAACGGCCTGTACATATGCAGCCACGCGTCGTCGGTCTCCGTGAGAACGCGCGCGGCGTTGCCGTCCGATTTCCCGACAAAGAAAAGTCCGACCTGTGTCTGTGCGCGGTTCATCACCTGCACCGCCGCTTTTTCCCCCGAAGGGAGCCAGTCGACGCCTGTCACGTACTCGTACGATGATTGGGGGACGTTCGTCCAGACGGGATCGCCTCCCCCGGCCGGCACGAAGCCGACGCGCACCGCGGGGGTCTTCCCTCCCGCCTGCGGGTACCGCTGCGTGAGAACGCGCGCCTGGTACGGCTCGAAGTCGGTAAACGATGTCGTGCTCACTTCAGATTCATCGCTGCGGAGAAAAGCGATCGTCTTCGAATCGGGCGACCACCAGGATGCGGCGTCATGATGACCGAATACCTCTTCCCAGTACACCCAGGAGAAACGGCCGTTGAGCACCGTCGCGGACCCGTCGTTCGTGAGCTGCCGTTCGGCTTTCTTCTCCGTGTCATACGCGTACAAATTGTTTCCGCGGACGTACGCCAGAAAACGGCCGTCCGGAGAGATCGTCTCCGAACGTTCCTCCTCGTCCGTCTTCGTTATCCGCTCAAAATGCGACGCGGAAAGATCAAGAAGAAACACGTCTCCCCCGAAGAGATACACCCCCCTTCGACCGGAGGCGTCAATGCCGTCAGGCCACGGGAGCACGGACGGCGTCAGTTCCGCGCCTGCCAGCTCTCTGAGTGAGGCGAGCGCTCGTCCCATGTCCAGCGCAGGACTGGAGCGCCGGGTGACCGGGTCGAGAATCGAGAATGTTCCCTCCGGACGGTTCCGGAGAGTGTCATAGACCAGGAGCCGGCCGTCGGAGATCCAGAGAGTCCGGGGAACAGCGGCGACCCGGTCGGCACCTCCGTCGAACATCCAATCGATCGTGACCTGATCCGGCCCCTGTGCCCCCGCCCGCCGCCCGTCCGGGACGGCAATGAGGAGAGCAATCGGGAGAAGATATCGTGCGGTGCGGTTCATGAGGATTTCGGTTCCCTCCATGGCACAAGGATTTCGAGTATCATCTGCAGAGCCTTCCCCTCTTTCTGGCGCAGGCGCACGGAATTGAGGACGACGGTGAGGCTGCTGACGATCATTGCCCCGGCGGCGATGAGCGGGTTCAGCACCCCCGTCACGGCCAACACGAGGCCGATCGAGTTGTAGAGGAACGCCCATGCCAGGTTCTGCCTCACGGTTCTCACCGTCCGCCCGGCGATCGCGATCGTTTCCGGAACGAGTGAAAGATCGTCGCGCAGCAGCGTAACGCCGGAGGACTCCACCGCCATCTGCGTTCCGGACCCCATCGCCACGCCGACATCGGCCTGGGCGAGTGCGGGGGCGTCGTTCACGCCGTCTCCCACCATGACGACTCTTCCCCCCTCGTTCTGCATCCTGAGGATCACCTCGACCTTCGAAGCGGGAAGGGCGTCGGCCACGCACTCCCGGATGCCGGCGGCGGCGGCAACGGAAAGCACCGTGGACCGGGCGTCGCCGGAAAGGAGCACCACATTCAGTCCTTTTTCCGACAGGGCGCGCACCGCGGCGGCGGCCCCCTCCTTCAGGAGATCACCGAACGCGCACAGGCCGGCCTCCCTGTCTCCCTGGAGGCCAAAATACGTAATTGTTTTTCCATCGGCACGCTCCCGTTCCGCCCACGCCCGGTCGCCGTCGCCGGGACAAAATCCCGCCTCCCGCACGAAGGCTTCCGTCCCGATCACAACACGCCTCCCCCCGACGTTCCCCTCCACTCCCCGTCCCTGGACGCTGCGGGTTTCCAGCGCCTCGGCAAGGGGAATGCTTCGCTCCGCGCAGGCGCTGACAATTGAAGCGGCCAGCGGGTGGCTGGAGGAACGCTCGAGCGATCCCAGGAGCCGGAGAGCCGTCCGGTCGTCCCCGCCCGGCGCCCGGCATTCCCTGAATGCAAACCTCCCCTCGGTCAGTGTCCCCGTTTTGTCGAACACGACGGCGGTCGCCGAGGCGGCACGCTGGAGCGCTTCCGCGTCCCGGATCAGTATCCCCCGTTTCGCCGCGCTGCCGATGCCGGCCGCGATCGCCAGGGGAGTCGCCATGCCGAGGACGCACGGGCAGGCGATCACGAGGACCGTGATGGACCTCAGAAGCGCCTCTTCGCCGTTGTGCGACCAGAGGAAGACACCGAGCCCCGTCAGGAGCGCAAGAAGGAGGACGGCGGGTATGAAGACCCTGGCGATCCTGTCGACAGACCGCTCCAGGGGGGATTTGACCGAGAGGGCCCGCTCCACCATCCGCACGATCCCCGCGACGAGCGTCCCCTCCCCCACGGACGTTGCGCGGATGACGACGTGACCGTTGACGTTCATCGAGGAGCCGATGACCTGCTCCCCGGGTCCCTTCCGGACCGGGCGTGATTCGCCGGTCAGAAGCGATTCGTCCACCGACGCCTCCCCCCTGACCACGACGCCGTCGGCGGGGATCTTTTCCCCCGAGCGGACGACAAATTCGTCCCCGACGCGGATCCTCTCGCTCGACACCAGGCGCTCGCCGTCCGGCGCCAGGATGCGCGCCTTGTTCGGCAGCATCCTGTTGAGCCGGCCGATCCCTTCCGAAGCCCTCTGTTTCGCGGAGATCTCGAGATACTTTCCGACGAGGAGGAGCGCCACGAGACTGGCGGATGTGTCAAAATAGAGGCCCAGGCCCCCGGCGATGACCGAGTGCACGCTGTAGAAGAAGGAGGCGAAGATGCCGATCGAGAACAGCAGCTCCATCGTCGGCGCCGCGTTTCTCAGGCCCGCCCACGCTTTCCTGTGCACCGGGAGGCCGCACCAGAACACGGACGGGAGCGTCAGGCCGAGCAGGATCCAGGGGACGAGAGCCGTCATCTCGTGCGCGAGTTCCTGGAAGTACCCCACGTACAGGACGTAACTGAAGAACATGATGTTCATCATCAGGAAGAGGGCAACGCCCATCTTCACGAGGAGCAAGCGGCGTTCTTCGGCGCGGGCATCGGGTTCGGATTCGTGGGAGGAAACGCGGTAGCCGAGCTTTTCGATCGCCCCGGCGATCGCGGGAGGGGCGACCAGTTCGGGCCTGTAGGAGATCCGCGCGGTGTCCGAGGCGTACATCACGCTGGCACGGAGGACCCCCGTGTGCGAGGCGATGACTTTTTCGATGAGCCAGGAGCAGGAGGAGCACCACATCCCTTCGATGTGGTAGACGACTTCCGATGCGTCCTGCAGCGACGGGCCCGCCGGCGCCGGCCCGGGATCGTCATCGGGACGGCCGATGATCCCGAGGCGGAGGCTGGTCCGGTACAGATCGGACGCCCGGAAATCCCCTTCGAGGAGGCCGCTTTCCGCCAGGAGGAGAAACACCTTCCTGCACCCGGTGCAGCAGAAGAGGGCTTCCTCCCCGTGCAGGAGCGCCCGGTGCGGGTGGCGGGGGAGCCGGAGACCGCAGAGAGCACAGGCTGGTTCCACGCCGGCGGCGGGCGCCGGATCGTTCGCCTGCAACGCCACTAATGTCCGGCCGCGACGACCCGACCGTCTTCGTACTTCACAACGTTCACCGGATGCTGGAGAGAGATCACCCAGACGACGATGAGAACGCCGACGAAAAATGCTATCGTACCGTAGATTGCTCGCTTCATATCCTCTCCACGATGGGGAACAATTCCTTCAGAGCCCGCCTGCGGGCTCGGGCATGAAAAAGACCGCTTCGGTATTCGCGGACACCGTCGTGTCGGCGACGCTCATCGCTTTCAGCAGGAGCCTGTTCGGACCGGGATGGAAATGCTCGCCGGCGGTGCTTATCGAGAACCGGATTGTGCGCACTTCACGGGATTTCAAGGGGAGGGGGTTCTCCCCCAGGTGAATCGTGCATTCCGCCGCCGGGCCCTGGAGGCACTCCAGGCTGAACGAACCGTCGGTCATGCTCCGGTTGCTGACGTTCATCGTGTAGTCGTTGTAGATGCGCCCGTCCTCCCCCTTCCGGAAGAGCGTCGAGCGGTCCCCGCTGACGCTGAGCGAGAGGGGCTGCCTGATGTCGACAAGAACAAGAAGCACGACGGTGTAGGCGAGCGTCAGGCCGAGCATGATCCACCGCTTGGCGTCCACGAGCCCCAGCCGGGCCGCAAAGCCCCCGGCGGTCTCGTGCGTCCCCCAGGAGAACTTGATGAGCGTGGGCCTTTTCACCCGCGCGAGGATCTGCGCGCAGGCGTCGACGCACTCCCCGCACTGGATGCACTCGCTCTGGTAGGGCGACTCGCGGATGTCTATCCCCATCGAGCAGACACGGAGGCATGCCTTGCACTCGATGCATTCCCCGTCCTTCTCCGTCTTGTACCGGACGATCTGCGTCTTCCCGTCCGTGACGAGCATCTGCATCATCCCGTACGGACACGCCTTCGCGCAGAACTTCTCCCTCCAGAACATCGCGTCGACGAATACCAGGGCGCCGATCCCGGCGACGATGCTCCCGGTCACGCCCCCCAGCGTCCCCGCGGCGATCCCCCGGATCATCGAGACGGGATCGACGAAGTACGCGACGAGATTGAAACCGATGAACAGGGAGACCGCCGCCGCGCCCGCCGCAACGAGGGCCGTCGCACCGGCGCGCCGCCAGAGGGCTCCCCCGGAACGGGGAACCCTGAACAGCCGGCGCGTCTTCACCTCCCACCAGCGGACAAGCTCGCTCACGACGGTCTGCGGGCACATCCACCCGCACCATATCCTCCCGTAGAGCATCGAGAACATGACGATCACCCAGAGGATGAGCATCATGGCCAGGAAGAGGAGATAGAACTCGTCGATCCAGAGGACCTTGTTGAAAAAATAGAACCGGAGCGTGGGAATGTCGAGCCGGAAAATATTCAGAAACGGCATCACGACGACGGCCGCGGTGCTGAGCGCTTCGACGAGACGCCGTTTCCGGTGGTACGTTGAGAGTGACGGGATCACTTTGCGAGCTCGGATTTGATCTTTTCCTGCTGTTCCTGGTAGTTCGATTTCCAGTTCCAGTTCGCGAAAAGATAGTACACGCAGCTCAGTGCGATGACGACGTAGGCGATCTTCAGGAACCACCCCGGACCCCGGTCGTTATTCTGCGGGATCGGATCGTCGTTGTATTCGATGATGGGCTGGCTCATTGTGCACCTCCCTGTGTTGTCGTCGGCGGAGCGGTTTGTTGTGCGGGGGCCGCGGGAGCCCGTTTGGCCTCCAGGGCCCGCGCCTGCTCGACACCTTCCTCGCGCCACCGGTAATTCGTCCCCAGTTTCTGAATGTAGGCGACGAGCGCGATCGCTTCATCCGTCGGCTGTCCCGCCTTGTCGTACAGCCACGTGTAGGCGGGCATGAGGGATCCGGGCGACGTGCTCCGCGGATCGCGGAAATGATTCAGATGCCACGTGTTGTCGTATTTCCCGCCGACCCGTGCGAGATCGGGCCCGACGCGGCGCGTCCCCAGGAGGTGGGGCTGATCGTACACATATTCTCCCGGCTGGGAGGGGGGCGCCTGGATGAGGGCGCGGATGCCGAATCGCTTGAACGTTTCTTCTTCGCCCATGCCGTAGCGCTGGGTTTCTTCGAGCAGGTTCCGTATCTGCTGGGTGTGACAGTACATGCACCCTTCCCTCTCGTAGATCCGCTTGCCTTTCAGCTCGAGGGCGGTGTAGGGTTTTGCGTCTTTCGTGGGCGTGTACAGCGACTGGTCCATGAGGGGGACGATCATCGTGAAATACGTCCCCAGGAACATGAACGCCGCGACCACGATGACGAGCAGGAACGCTTTGGCTTCGAATTTCATTGTCAGTTCTCCGTTCGGTTATGCCATGGCCGGTTTCAGTTGCGTCCCGCCGCGTGCGGTCTTCAGGACGTTGAACGCAAACAGGAGCTGGGCCCCGATCATGATGACGGCGGAAAAGAGCCGCACCACGTAGTACGGGAACATCGATTTCACCGTGTCGAGGAAGGAAATCGTGTAGTTCATCCACTGAAGTCCCTGCAGGAACCCGCCGATCCAGAGTGAGACCGCGAAGCCCAGGAACCCGACGAACGAGAGCCAGAAATGCCATTCCCCGAGCCGGTCCGAGTACATCGGGCGCTTCAGGATCCGGGGGAGCGTGTAGTAGATGCCCGCCATCGCAAAGAAGGAGAACGCCCCGAAGACCGCCATATGCGCGTGGCCGATGATCCAGTCCGTCTTGCTGACGATCTGGTTCACGGTGCGGAGCGAGTGCATCGGCCCCTGGAAGCAGGTGAGCAGGTAAAACGTGGTCCCCGCAACGAGGAATTTCACGACGTAATTCCCCTGCGTCCACTTCCCCCGGAGCGTTCCGTAGAAGTTCGAGACCGCGGTCCAGACCGGAATCAGGAGCGAGACGCTGAAGAGGATCGCGACGGTCTGCAGCCAGGTCGGGATCGGGCCGAAGAGGATGTGATGGGCGCCATTCCAGATGTACAGGAACGCGATCGTCCAGAACCCGATGATGGAGAGCTTGTGGCTGTAGAGCGGGTTCCCCGTCGATTTCGGTATGTAATAGTAGGCCATCGCGAGTCCCATCGGGGTAAAGATCAGGCCGACGGCGTTGTGCCCGAACCACCAGTTGACGTTCGCGTCATTCACCCCCGAATAGACCGGAAGGTTCCCCACGATCCAGAGAACGGCGGTCCAGATCAGCGTGCCCATGAGGTACCAGAGGCTCACGTACATCTGCTCACGCTCCTTCGAGCGCTTTGCGATCGTCACAAACATGTTGACGGAAAACATCACCCAGGCGATCGTCACGAGGATGTCCAACGTCGTGTTGAGCTCCAGGTACTCCTTCGCCTGCGTGTCCCCCGAGGCAAGCGTCACGACGGCGCCCAGGATGATGACGATCCAGAGTCCGAGCGTGGCGAGCCCGAGTTTTTCGCTGTAGAGCTTCGTTCCGCAGAGCCGGGGAACCACGAAATAGGCCAGCCCCATGTTCGCTGCGAGCAGCCAGCCGAAGAGAACGCCGTTCGTGTGGATCGGGCGGACGCGCCCGGTGCTTATCGCGGCGATCCCCCCGAGAAATTCAGGGAACACGAACCGTGTGGCCATCAGGAGGCCGATCAGTATTGTCACGAGAAAGAACGTCACGGACGTGTAGATGAACCACCGGGCGCTCGTGTCCTCGTGGACGACGCTGGCATTACTCATACGAAGCCCTTTCGTTGTCAGGCGGACAGTGTTGTGTGTGGGTTAGTGGATCTGCAGCATGATGCGAATTACCGTGTCCCGTTTTCCCCCCCCGCGCGCGCCTCCTTTTCCCTGTTCCCCTCGAACCGCAGGAAGCTGATCGCCTGCCACCGCTCGAGGTCGCCGAGAACGCCGATCCATGGCTGCATCGACGTGCCGGGCACCCCGTTGGTGATCGAATCATACACCCGGGCGTCCGACAGATACTCGATGAACGGCTTTTCCCCCCAGGAGGTGATCGCAACGAGGTTTCTCGGCGCCGGGACCAGGTTGGGGGCAAGGATCCCCCGGCCGTCCGCTTTCTGCCCGTGGCAGCTTGCGCAGTAATTGAGGAACACCCTGCGGCCTGCGGCGGCGGACTTCTCATCGACGGGAAGCGGGTTCTTCGTTCCCGGGTCGACCGCCTGGCGGGCGATGCCGTTCGGGACCGTGATCGTGTCGTCGGCCGTCAGCGACCTGATGTAGTGGATGACGTTCCAGCGCCGTTCGATCGAGAGGTTGAGCTCCCACGCCGGCATCGCCGTCCCGCGGACGCCTCCGCTTATCGAGGTGAAGATCCTCTCATCCGACAGGTGTTTCACGAACTGCGCGTTCCGGAGATTCTGGGGTCTCGGATCGAGGTTAAGCGACTCCGGTCCCCGTCCGTCCGCCCGCCTGCCGTGACATCCCGCGCAGTATTCGAAGAACACGACCTCGCCGGCCTGGATCGACTCCGGCGTCGACGGGGGTGCCGCGGGTGCGGCGTTGTCTCCCGCCTCGAGCCTGCTTCCCCGGACGGCGAGCACAAGCGCGAGCGCTCCGAGCGGGGCTGCGTACCGGAACCACTTCTGCAATCGGGTCATTCGTCTGCTCCCTGTCGCTGTTGACATGTCGTTCACATTGGTCCTCTTCCCCGGGGGAATCCTCACGCCGCCGGACTGCAGCAGGCGGCTCCCTGCGGCTCCACCAGGCCCAGGAAGGGGATGTGCAGGCCGCGCAGGAGGAGGACAATTCCCATCAGGAGTATCGACGCCGCGGCAAGGCGCTCCGCCCCCCTGCGCATCCGCGCCGAGAAGAGGGACGAGAATCCCCCGAGCGCGCTCAGGGAGGGCGTCATGCCGAGCGCGAACACCGCCATCGTGAGAGCTCCCCCGCCCACGGTCGCGGAGGCCGCCGCTTTTGCGAGCATCCCGTACAGCATCCCGCACGGAAGAAGGGGGGTCAGCACACCGAGCGCGAGCGTGCGGGCCGGTGACGAGCCGCGGAGGAGCCCCGCGTGCAGCCGTGTCACTGCTCCTCCGCCGAGCGCAATGCGCGCAGGGATCCTGAGAACACCGAGCATCGCCAGTCCCGCCACCACCATCACGGCACCGGCGGCCACCGAGATGTAGTCACCCGCGTTCTTCACCCAGACGAGGCGGAGTCCCGCGGCACTCAGCAGCGCCCCCAGAGCGGCGTACGACATGATCCGCCCGCCGTTGTATGTTCCGTGCCTGAGGATCTCCGCCGCGATGCGGCTCCGCCGGGACGGGGTCCCGGACGGCACCTGCGTCGAATAGGCAAGAACGACGGCCCCGCACATCCCGATACAGTGGAGGCTCGCGAGAGCGCCCGTCAGGAATATGAGGCCGTATTCGATCACGGATGCTGCACCGGGGCGTATACGACGGCGTTGTCCACGCTCAGCGTTTTGAGGGAGGACAGGTACAGGGCGAGCGCCTCCAGCTCGGACGGCGAGTAGTCGAAGTCGGGCATGATCGACCCGCCGATCAGAGAGCGGGGATTGATGTGGTGCTGGATCATGTATTCCTTCGTCCGCTGCAGCCCGTACACGCTCAGGTCGGGCCCGATCTTTCCGCCGACGCCGTTGATCGTGTGGCAGGCATTGCAGGCCATGTCGCGGAAGAGCTTCGCCCCCGCCTCGACGGTCACGGGGACCTCGGGCGGTTTCCTTGCTTTCCAGTCCTTCAGGCTGTCGTACTGCGTCACGGGGCCGCGGACCAGGTTCTCCCCCGTCTGGCTCTTGAGATACACGGTGAGCGCCACGATGTCGTCTTCTGCCAGACTGAACGTGGGCATGATCGTGAGCGGTGAATTCGCCTTCGGGGTGACGATCGATTCACGGATGTATTCGATCGGCCACTTCGCCCCGACGCGCGTCAACTCAGGACCCAGCTTCCCGTTCGAGACCCCTTCGATGCGGTGGCATCCGTAACAGCCGGTGGCGTGAAAGAGCGCCGCCCCTCTTCGTATGACGGGGGTCTCCGGAAGGTAGGGGGAGGGATGGCATTTCGCGCAGCCGATCTCGATGTGCACCCCCTTCAGCAGCGGCTCCGTCCAGTACTTTCCCGTGCCGTGCCCGTCGATGACCGACAGCCCCCGGCCGTTCCCCGCGTGGCACGTCGTGCATCCGAATGCCCGGTAGGGATGGTTCCCGGGCATCTTCGGGTGCGTGCGGAACGGCTGCGGAGCGTCGGCGAACCGCGCGTCGTCGATCCCCATGTGGCAGGTGATGCACCTGTCCACGCGCTCTTTGCCGAACCCGGTGACGACGAGCTGCTCGATCCGGGGGGAGCGGGCGGCGATGATCTCCTTCATCGCAGGATCGGTGGTCTTCTCATAGACCATCGCCAGGTACTCCTTCTGGTACCGGCGCCACTCCGTGTCGAAGTTCTTGTAAATGATGAACCCGTTCCCCAGGAGGAGGAGCACCACCCCGACGATGAGGGCGATTTTCATGGAAAGGCTGATGTGCATGGTGACTCCGTAATGCTCTTTGTTTAGGACTCCCAGGGGACCACGAAGCCCCAGTTGGGTCCGCGGAAGTACATCCCGACGATGATGAGCACAAGCATGACGATGAGGAACGTCAGGAACAGCCCGTTGGCGAGCGACCGCTCCTTCGCAAACCAGACGCCGATCCCCGCTTTCTTCCTGTCGATGAACGGGACGACGGCGAGCCCCAGGACGATGAGCGTGGGGATCATCACGCCGCCGATCACCGCCGAGTAGCTCACGAGCTCCTGCAGACCCAGGAAGTACCAGGGAGCCTTGGCCGGGTTCGGCGGGTGGTTCGGGTTGGCGATCTCTTCAAGAGGCGCGTTGAACAGGAACGCCAGGACGAGGAGAACCGCCACGACGACGACGAAGACCGTCAGCTCGCGCACCAGGAGATGAGGCCACGTGAACACCATGTCCTCCGGCGGAAGACCCACGGTCGGTTTCGTCCCCCTGACGAGCTCCATCAGCCCGTAGGTTTTGGAAGGGTCTTCCGGATAGACGTGTTTCGTGTTGACTTCGTTCATTGTCCACCTCCGCCTGAGGGGGGATCATTGTCGTTCGGATGCGAAAGTCCGCCGTCCTTGCGGATCCTCCAGAAATGGACGGCGAGGAATATCGAGAGCAGCCCGGGAAGGATCACGACGTGAAGAACGTAAAACCGGACCAGGGCTTCCTGTCCCACCACGTCCCCCCCGAGGAGGAACTTGCGCATCGGCGGGCCGAGGACCGGCGCATACCCCGCGATCGACGTCCCGACGGTGATCGCCCAGAACGCGAGCTGGTCCCATGGAAGCAGGTACCCCGTGAACGACAGGCCCAGCGTCAGCAGCAGAAGCACGATGCCGATGAGCCAATTGAATTCCCGGGGGGGCTTGTAGGCCCCTGTGAAAAACACCCTTGCCATGTGGAGGATGACGACGAGAACCATGAGCTCGGCCCCCCACTTGTGCACGTTCCGGAGGACGAACCCGAAATCGACCGCCGAACGGAGATCGAGCATCCGGTTGTACGCTTCGGTGGCGGAGGGGAAGTAATAGAACATCAGCCAGACCCCCGTGAACGTCAGAACGAGGAAGAGGGCCGTGGCAATGACGCCGAGACCGAGCGTGTAGCTGAACCGGAGCGAGTGGCGCGAGACCTTGACGGGATGGATATGAAGGAACAGGTTGTTGAACACGGCGTATGATTGCCCTTCGGCATCCCGGGGAACCCTGCCGTAGCGGAAGAGCGAGCGGTAGAGGTTGTTTCCGAATTGTGCAAATCCCTTCCGGGCCGGCGGCGCGGGCCGGGGGGTATCAGTCGGTGTATTCATGGGGGTCCTGAAATGGCGTTCGGTGCGTCATGCTTTGAAGAACGTGCCCGGCGGAACCTTGACCGACTTATCGATCTCCAGTTCGCCGTTCGGTGCTATACTGACCTGGTACCAGTCGAGCGGCCGCGGGGCGGGACCGCCCGTCACATATCCGTCGTTGTCGTACTGGCTGCCGTGACAGGGGCATTCGTACCCGGCATCGGATGTCCGGACCGTGCATCCCAGGTGGGTGCACGTGATGGAGATGGCGGCAAACCCCTTTTTGTCGCGGACGATGACGACACGCTGATCCTCCAGGACCTCTTTGATCCCTTCCTTGTATTCAGCGGGACGCCCGGCCCGGATGACGCTCGGCGGGCCGTAATCGACGGCGGGCTTGAGATAGAGAAGATTCCCCACCGCGGCGATAAGTGCGGAAAACCCCACTCCTCCCAGACCGAGGGCCGTCAGGAATGTCCTCCTGTCCATCTCGGGCTGCTGCATGCGGACGTTTGTCTTTTTCACACCTGTGCTCCCTGTGTCGTTGCGCTAGTCTTCTTCACGAAGCATGCGGTACTTCGGCTCTTCGATGTCCTTGAACTGGTTCGTTTTCGCGGCCCAGACGAATCCGAGCGCGAACAGGACGCCGAGCCCGATGCTGAGGAAAATGAGGAAGTACACGGAAATCATCATGACGCTTTCCTTCCCGGCTTTAGTGAAGTGCAAACTGCTGCTGATAGCTGAAATGCTCCATCGTGACGGCGCCCGTCGGGCACCGTTTGGCGCAATACCCGCACCGGATGCACAGCTCTTCGTCCTTGAGCATCGCCGATCCGGTGCTGCGCACCGCGGCGGGCCCTTCCTCCGCGGCAAGGCGCGCGATGTCGGTTCCGTACCTGCGGACGAGGATTTCTTCCAGGCGGGGATCCAGCGCGATGCGGGTGAGGGGGACGAGTGCGAGGCAGTAGGTCGGGCACACGTCGACGCACCCGTTGCACAGGATGCAGAGGTCCCCGTTGAATATCGTGTTGATATGGCACTTCAGGCAGCGATCCCCCTGCTCCCGTGCGACCGGCTCCTCGAAATTCTGCTCGATGATCTTCGTCCCCTCCACGCGGTCGGGAGGCTCGATCACGGGAGGGTTCACCCTGTCGAACTGGAGATATCCCTCGACCATCGCGTGGGCCGGCGGGAGCGTGAAATTCCCCGTCCTCTCCTCGGCCAGCGTCCCTTTGCGGAGATACTCGTCGATCGAGACCGCCGCGCGCTGGCCGGAGGCCACGGCGTTGATGAACAGGCGCGCCCCTTCCGCAACGTCGCCGCTGGCGAATATGCCGGGAACGTTCGTGCGCTTGGTCAGGGGATCGATCTCGACGAGCCCGCGGGTCATCTTCAGCTCCGGCAGATCCTTCAGGAAACCGAAATCGGCGCTCTGGCCGATGGAGAGCATGACGCTGTCGGCCGGGATGACCTCCCCCGGCTCCTCGTCGAACGAGGGATTGAACCGGCCGGACGCGTCGAACACCGAATTCACGCGCCGCGTCGCAAGTCCCGTGACCCTGCCGTTTTCCGTCACGATCCTGAGCGGCCCCCGCGACGTGTGAAGCGTCACCCCCTCTTCCGTCCCTTCCCTGATTTCGATCTCGTCCGCCGGCATCTCCTCGCGCGATTCCAGGCACACGAGGTGGACTTCCTTCGCCCCCGTGCGGAGCGCCATGCGGGAACTGTCCGTCGCTTCGTAGAAGTCCTCCGCCGCCGAGCGGCCCGGACGGCGGACAGCCGAGCGCGCGACGTCGAACGCCACGTTCCCCCCGCCGATCACGACCACGCGCTCTCCGATCCGGACGGGCCTGCCGGTATTGACCGCCTTGAGAAAATCGATGCCGTGGATGACCCCTTCGGCACCCGACCCTTCGATGCTGAGATCGCGCCCTTTCTGGAGTCCCGAGGCAATGAGGATCGCCTCGAACCCGTCCCGGCGCATGCCGGGGATGGTGATGTCCGTCCCGACCGCGGTGTTGAGCCTGAGCTCGACGCCGAGCGAGAGTATCGCCTCGATCTCCATCGTGACGAGGTCCCTCGGAAGCCTGTAGACGGGGACGCCGGTCATGAGCATCCCGCCTGCGAACGAGTCCCGTTCGAACACCGTGACCCTGTACCCGAGAAGCGCCAGGTCGTGCGCAGCGGTCAACCCGGCGACGCCCGCACCGATGACGGCGACCTTCGCGCCGGCCCTGGGGTTCGCCGGGTCGCGGCGTGCGGTGGAGAACGCGATCGTCGAGCCGGGATCACCCGATTCGACGCCGTGTTGCTCCGTGACAAATCTCTTCAGTGCACGGATCGTGACCGGCTCGTCGATGCTCCCGCGGCGGCATTCGACCTCGCAGGGCGCACCGCAGACGCGGCCGCAGATGGACGCGAAGGGGTTCGGCGCACGCGCGATCCGGTATGCATCGAGATACCTTCCCTCGGCGATCGCAATGACATACCCGCGGGCGTCCGTTTGCACCGGACATCCCCACTGGCATTTCACCTGGCGCTGCCAGTATTCGATGTCCGGGATCTCGACGCGGAATTGACGGTCCATGGTGAGCTCTTTCAGGCGAGGGTGCTGATGGGTTCCTGTGAGCTGGTGTTCCTCAGGCCGGAGGCCAGCGCCGCAAGGGATTTCTGATTCAGGATTGCGCGGAGGGAATTCTGCGCCTCGCACCAGACGTGGTGGACGGCGCAGCTTTGATCGAGGTGGCAGGTCCCGGATGCGATGAGGCACTTGTTCAGGAAGAGTTTCCCTTCCACCGCCTCGATCACGTCAAGAAGCGTCAGCGTATCCGCGGGCCTGGAGAGTTGAATGCCGCCGCCGGCGCCCCGCTGTGAGCGGATGAGACCGTCCTTCGAAAGCTGCGCGACGATCTTACGCAGGAACCCTTCGGGGATGTCCCACTGCTCCGATATGTCGCATATCTGGACGAGCTCTCCGGGGGGTGAAGACGCCAGATGGATCATTGTTCGAACGGCGTATTCGCCGGTCATCGATAGTTGCATCATCAGGGGTGCCCCGCAGGTTTGACAATCCCCGACGACCAAACTTCATGCCAAATGAGAGCTTATTGGTTATGACCGACGATCGGCGAAAATGATATATTTATTGTCAATCGAAAGAGGAGAAGCAGGTAACATCCGGGGGATAATTTCCAGGAATCGGAATTCGGGATGCTCGATTTTTAGAAATGGGAAGGAGCCACGGTGAAGCGGAGAGTGGACGATCAGGGAGCGGGGAGGGCGCACTCGTTTTTCCCCGATTCGAGCTCATCGCATTCCCTCTCCCCGGCGGAGAAGAGACCGATATTGATTCCCTTGATCGTCCTGTACGCCGGTGGGACAGCCGGCCCGGTTTTCATGACCAGGTCCAGAAACTCCTTTTCAACCGCGATCCGGAGCGAAGGATTTCGACCGGGGAGCGTGCCGAAGGGCGCACAGACGGCACCGCCGGGTCCGCGTTCGGCTTCCGAACCGTAGTGCGCGGGGTATATGACGAGCCCGAGCGGCCATTCATTCCTGGCGCGTTCCACGCTCTTCCAGAGAAGCGCCGACCACTCCCGTGTCCTGTCGGCGATATCGGGACGGCCGACGGACCCCACGAAGAGAAAATCCCCCGTGAAGGCGGCGTCATCGCCGACCCTGTACGTCACGCTCCCCGGAGAGTGGCCGGGCGTATGGACGACAACGATGGCGGCGGCACCAAGACGGATGTTCGTCCCGTCATGGACGGGGCGGATCTTGAGCCGGCCGGGAGCATCATCGTACGGATACGCGTTGTCGGCGGGGTGAAGGTAATACGGGATATTGAGATCCCGGGCGAGCGCGGGGGCGCCGCTGACATAGTCTGCATGCACGTGTGTATCGGCAACGGCGACAAGACGGGCGCCGCACTCCTGCACGAGATCGATGTACGGGGCCGGGTCACGCGGAGGATCGATCAGGAGCGCCTCTCCCCGGCTCACGAGAAGGTAACCGAGCGAGCCCTTTCCCACCCGGTCGAACTGAACGAGCCGGTCGATCCCCCCGGGAGAATGAAGTGTGCGCGGTATGCAGAGATTCATCCACGCCGCCATTCCTCCCGACAGGGACTGCGCGCGGGCGCCGAGACCGTTCAGGACGTTCGCGCAGAGCCTGCTGTCATTGCCGTGACCGCACACCACAACGACGCGCAGCGACGGATCAATCCCGCTCTCCGCGAGGCTCGCCGCCTGCAGAAGGATCGATCCGGGAATGTTGTGAAACCTGCCCGGGGAAACAACATGGATCCGCCCCGCGGCAACCCTCGCAGGGGAGCGTACATCCACGACCTGCAGCGACTCCCCGGACTCGACGGCTTTCAGGAAATCCGCCGGGGAAATCTCCGGAACGGTTTGCGCGCCGGTGGTGTTCATTGGAGAATCGTCAACTTTGATGAGGGGATCGAGATGAGAAATATTCTGTCTTCCTGCCTCCTCGCCGCAATTTCTCTCTCATTCCCGGGATTGCCGGACGGGAGCCCCGGGGATTCGCCGGTGCAGGATGCCGCCCGGCGCGCAGGGGGCCGGCTGATCCCGGATTCGACGACGATGGTGACGGCGTGGGTGATCCCCCGCGATCCGCTGAAGGATTCGACGCTTGCGGATTCACCCCGCGCTGCGCGAATCCGGCGGGGGTTCATGGTGTTCATGCAGACCCCCCTCGAAGCGCCGAAATTCGTTCACAACCGACTTTCCTGCAACAACTGCCATCTCAACGGAGGACAGAGGGAGCGCGCGCTCCCCCTTGTCGGCGTCGCGGCGGCATTTCCCGAGTTCAACAGGCGCGAAGGGCGGCTCTTCTCCCTTGAAGACAGGATCGTCGGGTGTTTCATGAGGAGCGAGAACGGAACCGGATCAGGGACGGCGTTCCCGGACTCCGCGTCCGAAGAAGTGCAGGCTCTCGCCGCATACATCCGGTGGATATCCGGAGACATCCGCGCGGGAGAACGGATACCGTGGCGGGGACACAACGCGATCGATCCCGCCGACCTCATTCCCGTCGAACGACTCGACAGGGAACGCGGGAAGTCTCTCTTTGCCGAACACTGCAGCTCTTGCCACGGCGGGGACGGACAGGGAGTCCAGATCGGCGACAAACGGGCCGGACCGCTCTGGGGGCCCGAGTCGTGGAACGACGGCGCCGGGGCCGCACGCATTTACACGCTCGCCGGATTCATCCGGTACGCGATGCCCTACCTCAACCCCGGGAGCCTGGCGGACGAAGAAGCCCAGTACATCGCCGTGTACATCAACTCCATGCCCCGTCCCGTGTATCCCCTCAAAGACGCCGACTACCTCCAGGGACGGGTCCCCCCCGACGCGGTGTATTACGCGCCGCGCACGGGGGCGGAACGTCGTTAGCGTCAGAAACGCGGGGCTGACTCAGCCCGCAAAACAGTACGTGCAACCGTGCTCCTGTGCACGGTTGACCGCCAGGACGCCGGACGGGACGATCTGAATCCCGGGAAGTATGCCCGAGACCCAGTCCTTCTTCACGTCCGCCGGATCCATCTTCATCTTCTCTCCCGTCATCTTACTGTAGACGGTCAGCGCCATGTCACAGATGCCGAACAGCACGCCGCTTTTTTGAAGCGCATCGATCGACATCCCCGGAAGAGGAAGCGATCCTTCCTTCGGCTCCCAGAACGGGTTCGCCGTCAGGGGTGCCTTCGTTTCCATGTCGGTGACATTGAACGTCTCGCCGAACTTGTACTTCTCCCAGAGGCGGCTCTCCATGCCGAGCGGTATCCCGTTATGGCGAAGCACCATCACCGCGGTGACGTCCTTTTCCGGCGCTCCGACGGCACTGTTCGTCATCAGGAACACGCGTGCCCAGGCAAGAGGCATCCCCATGTTCGGCGCCGGGCAATCGAACACCTGTTTGTGTTTCCCCCTGATCTTTCCCAGCCACATGTCAAAATCGGAACCCCCGGGTTCGGGGAGAGTCCGCTCTTTCGCGGATACGGTCTGCGCCGGAAGTGCAAGGCCGGCGACTCCGACGGAAGCGGTCGCAAGAAGTGTTCCGAGGAAATGCCTGCGTTCGATCGGGTCCTGGTGGCGGGACATGGGAGACCTCCTCTTGGGATGTGGATAGAGTGTATGGAAAAGAACGATGGTTGTGAATGTAGTAAAGAGGAAAAAAGGAGTCAATACAAAATCTGTCATTTACGCTAATTATGGGCCGGGAGGGGGAGACCCTTTGAAATTCTCCCGGGGATTTCTTTATATTGTCAGCCAGATTTCTGACCTCAACCAGAGCTCCCAGGTTCTTTGAAAAGGGGCATTATGGACATGTTTTCGTCGTTCTGGCCCTGGTATGTCACAGGGCCCCTGATCGGGCTGTACGTTCCAGTGCTGTATCTGCTTATCAACAGGCATTTCGGCGTATCGTCCACATTCAGGGACATCTGTGCCGCGGTCATCCGGCCCCGGGCCCGCTATTTTCAGTACGACTGGAAGGCCAACCGGTGGAGACTCCTCTTCGTGGCCGGGATCGCAGTGGGAGGATTTCTCGCAGGTGGAACCCTCAGGGGACCTCTGGGGGGGCAGATTTCGGCGCGCACGCTTTCGGCGCTCGCTTCGCTCGGGGTCAGGGACTTCTCCTCTCTTGTTCCGTCGGACCTGTTTTCATGGGGTTCGCTCCTGACGTTGCGAGGGCTCCTGCTTGCCGGGGGGGGAGGATTTCTCGTCGGTTTCGGAACGCGCTACGCCGAGGGGTGCACTTCCGGGCACTCCATTCACGGGATCGCGACATTCCAGAGGGCGTCGGTCATCGCCACGCTCTGCTTCTTTGTCGGGGGGCTGATATCGACGTACCTCATACTCCCGATCATACTCCACCTGTAGAGAGAATTCCACCATGGTGTATATCGTCGTCATGCTCCTCGGAGTATTCTTCGGAATGATACTCACGAACGGGGAGGTGATCTCCTGGTTCCGGATACAGGAGATGTTCAGGTTCGACGCATTCCACATGTACGGTGTGATGGGTTCCGCGATCGCCGTGGGGGCCGTTTCCATGGCGCTTCTGAAGAGATTCGGTGCGCGGTCGATCGGCGGCCAGCCGATCGTCGTCGAGAAGAAGCAGCTCGGCCGGGGGACGGTCATCGGCGGCATCATCTTCGGAATCGGCTGGGCCCTGACGGGAGCGTGCCCCGGCCCGCTGTACGCGCTCGCGGGCTGCGGTTACCCTTCGTTCATCTTCGCGCTCCTGTGTGCGATCGGCGGAGCATATGTGTACGGTCTCCTGCGAGACAAACTCCCCCACTGACTGTCATGAACAGGCTCATCAAAGACGTCCGCGTGGTCACCCCGGCGGCACTGATACTCGCCAGCGTGTTCTCGTCCCCCCCCGCGGAAGGGGCCGACACGCTCCGCTCCTGGAACAGCGGCCCGACAAAATTCGCGGTGGTGCAGTTTGTGAAGGACGTCACGACGGAAGGAGGCCCGAACTACGTCCCCCCGGCGGACCGCATCGCCGTCTTCAGCCACGACGGCACGCTCTGCCCCGAGCTCCCCGCACCCGCCGAGCTTGCGTTTCTCATGGACCGGATCAAAACGCTCGCGCGCGCTCACCCGCGCTGGAAGTCGAAGGAACCGTTTAAATCCGCGCTCGCGAAGAACCTCAAGGCGCTCGCGGCCGCGGGGACGCGGGGGATCCTCGAGCTCGAGGGGGGCGCTCACAGCGGGATGACGCCGGAAGAATTCGACGCCACGGTGAACGCGTGGCTCGCACGATCGAGAAACCAGAGATTGAACCGTCCCTACGACCAGTGCGCTCTCCTGCCGATGACGGAGCTCCTGGATTTTCTCCGGGCGAACGGCTTCAGGACGTACATCCTCTACAGGGGGGATGCGGAGTTCCTCCGTCCCTGGGCGGGGAGGGCTTACGGTGTTCCCCCCGAGCAGGTCATCGGGAGCGGCCTCAGGACGAAGTTCGAGATCCGCAAGGGAGTGCCGCAGTTCCTTCTGCGGCCGGAGTTCGATCTCCTGGAAGACGGACCGGGGCGGCCCGCCGCGATCTACCGCGTGACGGGAAAACGGCCGATCGCGGCGTTCGGAAACTCGGACGCCGACATCGAAATGCTCCAGTGGACAGCCGCGGGTGAAGGGAGGCACCTCGTCGTCCTCGTGCACCACACGAACGGCGGGAACGAGTTCGCCTACGACAGGAAAGCGATGTTCGGCAGGCTCGACAGGGGGCTGGACATGGCGCGGAAGAACGGCTGGACGATTGCGGACATGACGAAAGACTGGAACAGGTTCTTCCCGAAGAAGGAGAAATGAGCGGGGCCCGGCACAGGCCGGGCCCCTTCAAACGACAGCATCTCTCTCCCCCCCGGTTACTTCAGAAGGAGCATCCGCTTCATCTCGCGGTACGATGAACCTCCTGCAGCAGCGGAAGCGTCCATCCGGTAGAAGTACACGCCGCTCGCCATCGCCCTCCCCGCCCCATCGTGTCCGTCCCAGACCGTCGCGTGGGATCCCGCACCGAACGGGCCATCTGCCAGCGTCACGATCTCCTGGCCCAGCAGGTTGAACACCCGGAGTGTGACGTTGCCCGCCGCCGGAAGGGTGAACGTTATCGTCGTCGACGGGTTGAACGGATTGGGGTAATTCTGTCCCAGGCTGAACCGCCCGGGGACGCTTTCCGTGCTCCCCGGGGTTCCCTGCGCGGACGTCGTCACGCTGACGGAAAAGCTCTTTGCCAGCGCAAAATCACCCGCGCTGATGGACAGCGGCTGCTGCACCGGGTCATACCCCTCGCCGTCGACGACGACCGTCATCGGGCCTGGCGGGAGCCCGTCGATCTCGTAGGCGCCGGTATTGTCCGTCAGAGCGTACCCGGCGACGGAGCCGTCCGGGGATTCGGTGAAGACGTCGATCCCGCCGGCTCCCTTCCCGTCCGAGTCCACCATTCCGCTCAGCGTCGCGTATCCGCCGGACTTGATCGCGACCACGCCGATGTCGATCCCCGTCTCGTTCGAGGCGACCGTCACCGTGTCGGCGTCTTTCCAGTGCATGACCCCGTACGCGCCCGCCTTGTAGAAGGCGGGTGCGAACCCGCCGTACGGGAGCGCGAGCACGATATAGCTGCCCGCGGGTATCTTCCCGACGCTGTACACCCCCATCGAATCGGTGGAGGCGAATCTCACCGCGTGCTCGGGGTGGGGACGCAGCGGGAACAGGACGATCCTCGACGGAACCGTCGCACCCGCGGAATCGCGCACGCTGCCGCTGAGGGAGTAGGTCTGCGACGGACGGACGGGGCTCAGATTGAAATCGATTCCGCTCGTATCGCCGCTGATGACGAGTATCGTCGCGTCGGCGGGCTGGCTCTTATGGTCGAAGAACTGGGGGACGTATCCCTTTTTCTCCGCCAGCGCGATGTACGCATTGCCGGAAAGCAGGCTCGCGTCAAAGGTTCCCGCGGAATCGGTCGCACCTCCCCAGAGCACGCCGTGGATGCGCCCGAGGTCGTCGAGATCGCGCGTCTCCTCCGGCGCGTTGACGGCGTCCGTGCTCATCCCCGCCATCTGTCCCATCTGCTGCACGGTCCGCGTGAAGAGAACGAAAGCGCCCCGGAGAGGACTCCCCGCGGAGTCACGCACGGTGCCGCGAACGTGGACCCGCACGGGGACCACGACGTGGACGAGCGCAAAATCCGCGGTGAAATTCCCGCTGTCGGTCACGGCGACCCCTTTCGCACCGGCTGGCTCGTACGCATTCACGAACCACTTCGCCCTGTAGGGCGCTGCGGGACGCATCATCATGTCTGACCAGAACGGCGGCTGGGCGAGTATGATATAGGTGCCGGTATCGAGCACCGCGGAGTAGCGGCCGAGACTGTCCGACCAGGTATCGGAGCCGTTTTCATACTCATGGGCGTTGCGGAAGAACCGGATGCGGGTCCCGGGAAGCGGAGTCCCCGTCACACTGTCCCTCACCGTTCCCGATATCCGTCCCGTCACGTGCCCTGCGGGGGGAAGTACCGTCGCCCAGGCCGTGTTGCTTTTCCCGCTCTCCGCCGAGACGGAATCGTGCGAGACATAGACCGCGGTGACATAATAGTAGTACGTATGGCCGACGGCAACGTCCCTGTCACCGAACGATTGATCCCCCGTGACGCCCAGCGGCTTGAACGCCGAGGAGTCGTCGACGGACCGGTAGAGCCGGAACGCGACACGGGATATTATCACGGGAGACTTGAACTGCCATGTGAGGCCGACGGCCTGGGGGGTACCGGCCCACCCCTCCGTCGAAGCATGGATGATTTTTGCCGTGAGATTGGCCGGAGCGGGAGGAGCCTGTGAGAATGCCCGGACGGTGAATAACGAAAGGCAGGTGAAGCCGACAATGAATGGAGCAATTCTCTTCATAATCCCTCCCCCGTGGACATTAGGAATCTTCAGAGATATGACGCTCTGAGTGGTATCCGCATATATCAACGAACAAATATATTATAATGAAAGTGCCAAGTCAACAAGTCAAGCAGAGAATGTCGTCAGGTCGATCCTCCCGGGGTGCCCTGAGAGGCACGTTTCGGGCGCACCGGGCGTTTAGCTCGTGAGGAGAACGCACACGTGCCCCTTTCGTACACGCTCACAGAGAGCATCCTTCATCGGCTTCATTTGCTTCCTTCCCCGGTCCTCGATTCATTCGGGGCGGTCATATTTGCCCGCGCGCTGACGGTGGGACTCCGAAGGGGGATGTTCGAATCCGTTGCGGCGGGCGATCTCACGGTCGATCAGATTTCCCGGAAGACAGGTCTGGGCCAAGCCGGGACACAACTTCTGGCAGATGCATTTGTGTCCGGCGGATATCTGAAATGCAGGGACGGGCTGTATACCGCGGGCCCCGAGGCAAGGAAGTGGCTCCTCAAAAGCTCACCCGCGTACCTGGGCGACCTGATGCTCTACTGTGACTCTCTCAACGGGAGGCTCGGAGGGCTGGAGTATTCACTGGAACATGGGGGTCCGCACGAGCCTTACTACGCGTCGTTCACGGACGATGATTGGGGGACATATGTCAGGGGAATGGCGAACCTGGCGCGGCTTCTCATTCCCGGTATCATCGGAAAGATCCGGATCCCCGGATCAGGAGGGAGCATACTCGATCTCGGCGGATCGCACGGCCTGTATGCTCTTGAGTGCTGCAGGAGATCACCCCTCTGCAGAGCGGTCGTCATGGATTTTGCCCCCGCCCTCAGGTGGGCACGCGCCATGCACGAGCCGGAGGCAGGCGCACGTCTAACGCTGCTGGCCGGGGACGTCTTGAGCGACGAGCTCCCGGGGGATCAGGACGCCGTCTTCCTGTTCAACGTCATACACGGGTTCAACGGGGAAACGAACCGGAAACTCGTCGCGCGGGCGTCGGGCGCGCTCAGGAAAGGGGGAAGTCTCTACATACTCGACCAGGTGACGGGCACGGGGAGCCGCTCTCCGCTCTCGCGGTTCACCCCGTTGATGGTCGGGCTGAACCTCATGAATGAAATCGGCGGGACCGCACACCCTGTGCGGGACATACGCTCGTGGTGCGCAGGGGCGGAGACGTTCAGAATCAGGCCGCTCCGTTTTCCCGGAGTGACGCTCATCGAAGCGTCCGGCTGGAACGCGACGCGGGGAGCCGGCGCACGATGAACGCCGTCAGAACACCGAGACCGGGACCGTCACAGTCTTCGGAACCGGGCGCGTGTTGTCCCTGACGGTCACCGCCGTGGTGTCGGACGCCGCCGTCACACCCATGATCTTCAGGATTGCCGTTGAACTGTCGGCATCGGAAATCTCCACCGTCGCGATTGCGGCCGGTCCCGACGTTATGACATACGGAGGCGTGCCGCCGAATACGTTGACGTGCTGGACTCCGCCGATACCCACCGAGACCTTCGGAGGGACGGCGTAGAGCACCGCCGTCGCGCCCCCCGGCTGCGTGGGGGCGACAGAAGTCTCTTTTGAACACGAAGCAAAACCCGCCAGCAGGACGGCCGGCAGAACAAAGCGGAACCTGATTCCCGGCATCGGATGACCCCTCCTTCACTTTCTCACCGCAGCACTACATACAACGACGGGTCCGCCGGAGTTCCGCGTTCCCCTCAGTTTGCCGGCTCCCCGGCGGGGACATCCCGGGAAGCCGACTGGAGGACCTCGCGTGTGGCGGGGTTCTGTATCCATGCCACGACCGTCAGGTTTGAGCGGTCAAGAAGCACGGGAACCGATCTCCATGCCGTGAAATTCCGCTTCCGGCCCGGCCAGGAAGGCTGCCCCTTCGGATCGCGGATGATCTCCCGGAGGGCCGACTCCACGTCTCCCATGTTCACCGAGAGCCGGATCGTCTCCTCCCCCCCGCCCGCGGAAACCGGGGTGCCGCCGGGGCCGCCGAGCAGTGCCCGGACGACCATCGCGTGGCGGGAGATACCGTTTGCGCCCGTGTAGTCCGCCGATTTCTGGACGAGCGCGACGTGGAGGACGCAGTGATCGGGTTTCGGGCGTCCGCCTGGTCCGCCGACACGGGCCTGAACCTCAACGCTGTCGCCGTGCTTCGCCAGACCGATGGCGAGGCTCATCCCCGGGGAATCGGCGATGTGTTTCCGGATTGCATACCGGTACAGGTTGAACCGGTTCCTGGCGATGAATTTCGGCCCGCCCCCCAGGATGCTCTCCCTTCCGTCGATGACGACGGTCGGGGTCCCGCGCCCGCCGTACATCTGGTAACGGGCCCAGGAATCGTTCGTCGTCAGCGGATCGGGCCCGGGAATATGCACATGGTATTCAAGTATCGAGAGGTCAGTCCTCGGAAAGTACTCGCCCAGCGCATCGAATGCGACATCCGAAGCAACGCAGGGATTGCACTCGGCCCCGGTGAATATCTCGGCGAGCATCACCTTCCCGGACCCCTTCCCTTCCGGTTCATACCGGCCGGGGTTAAACTCCGCTCCCGATCGTTTCACCCGCTCAAGCTCCCCGTCAAGCCCTTCGACCGAGCCGTGGAGTTTTCTGTACGCCGATTCGAGCGTGTCGCGAAGCTCCTTCGAAGACACCGCCGTCAGACCGTTCATGTACGCGGCCACCGCGTTCTCGTCCTCGCCCAGGCGGCCGCAGATACCTCCCAGCGCCAGCCAGAAATCGGTGGACCAGGGAGAAGCCAGATCCTCGATCGAGCGGAGCAGACCAAGAGCCTCCGTGTATTTTCCCCGGGCCGCCTCCACCAGCGCCAGGTTCTGTTTATAGAGCACCGCATCCTCCACGGGAGAATCCGGCGTCAGGCCGGAGGCAGCGGCTTCCGCGTAGGCGCGGGCGGCGTCCAGATTCACCGACATCCGGGCCATGTAGGCCGCGGCGGCGCTTTTCGAGGCGGGAACACGCACACCCTGCACGGTGTCAATGTACCCGTGAACGGTCGACATCACGATGGAGTCTTTCAGTGCGTCGCGGTTTCTCCCCTCTTTCACCTCCCGCGCAAGCCAGTCGGCAAAGCGGCCGTCCTGTTCCCTGTCCCCTCCCAGGTAGATCGCCCTCGAAATCGTCGCGAGGGCGAGACGCCGTTCTCCGCATGCTTCCTGGTACACGGCAAGGTGGCCGACGTATTCGGGATCGTCCTCGTGTCCCCGTATCGCCACGGTCTGGAGCTTCTCCGCATCCGTGAAGTCCCCTTTCCTGTAGAGAACGAACGCGCGCGTGTCCTGTATCGGACCGAGGGCGCTTCCCCCCTCGCTCTTCGCCATGGCCTCGGCCCGGGCGGCGTACTCGAACGCAGTGTCCAGCCCCATGCTGTTGAGCGCGAGCGCATAGGCAATCGAATTGTACGGGTTCATTCTCGATTCGGGCGCAAGCGTCCCGATATACCCGGCCGCGGCGTCGAGCGCCCGGGATTCATCCCGCGCCTGCACGTAGAGACCGAACAGTGCGTTGTACGCGCTTCCCCTGAACGAGCTCGCCGGGAACGCCCCGAGGAACTTCGTGAGCGCGGCGACCTTCTCCGATGACGTCGGGGAGGACACCGCGGAGCGGAACGCGGCGGTGTCGGTCTGCGAACGCCCGGCAGAGAACGAGATGAAGAAAAGAACGGCAACAATGAACGGGGAACGTTTCACGCAAACCTCCGGATTGTGAGTCAACTCTGGGGAATGGGCCGGGCTACCGGCTTCCTGCGGCACCGAAGAGATCCTGATTGGCCGGAACGGGAGTGACGTCCGGGGCGAGCACCGCAACCTGTACGGCTGCGTGCGCCGTTGCCGGGGCAAGGCAGACGTCGTCGTTACAGGCCTGGTAGGAAACCTCGACCGGTACTGTCAGCCGGCCCGGCGGGACGGCGGCTCCCGCCGAGACACGGAACAGGATGACGATGGTCCCATCGTACACTTCCACCGGGTGTTCCGAAAACGCGAACTTCCTCTCGGTTCCGCGGGGAAAAACGACGCCTCCCACCGACAGGCCGGAAGGAGGAGAAAAGGAGACGGACGTCCCGATCAGGTTCTCATCGTCCGGTGTCGCGGAATTGAGGTGCCATCCTCCTTTGATGGTGACGATCAAGGCTCCCCGGAGTGAGTCACCTGCGCGGACCCCGTCCTGCGAGAGCTTCGCGGCGACCGATACGTTCTCCCCGGTGCCCGGGCGGCTCCCGGGGATCGTCCCCGTCAATGGAGAGAGGATGAGAAGCAGCGGAAGAACAGCAACGCGCGCCATATGCCGTCACCTGATGAGGATGATTTTTCTCGACTGAACGAAATCCCCCGCGCGGAGTGTCACGATGTACGTGCCGGAGGCGAGTTTTGTTCCGTCCAGCGTGACTTCATGGATTCCTGCATCTTCCCGCCGGCTGACGGGAACGCTCACGCGCCGGCCGACGATCGTGTACACGGAGATCTCGACGTGCGATTCCCGGGGGAGCGCGTAGCGGAGCGTCGTTGACGGGTTGAACGGATTCGGGTAATTACGGTCAAGGAAATACCCGGCGGGCACATCCCGGCCGTTTCCGTCCGCGACGGGGGAAGCCGGTGACCCGGCCATCAGCCCCCCTCCGAAACTCGTGACCCATACTTCGCCCGCGCGGTACGGGTTGAAGAAGACGCGCTCGGGCTGACGGAACGGATATGCCCCGTCATTCAGGAACGCCGGGGTCGCCGCCCCGATCGCCGTCGTATGCCAGAGTCCGTTCGTTTCCGTCGTTATGTACGCCTCCGAGGGGACCGCCGGATTGATCGCGCACGATGTCACCCTGTCCAGCGCGTTGATTCTCGTCCACGACTTCCCCCTGTTTGTCGTGCGGTAGAGTCCCCCGAGCCCGTTCGGGGGACCTCCCCATCCGCTGAAGACCCCCACGTACCAGGTCTTCTGGGACGTATCGGCAGGGTCGATCACGATGTCCTTCGTCCAGTATCGCATCCCGGGATCGGAGACGTCGGTCCAGGAGCCCGTCCCGGGGGCGTAGACAAACACTCCTGAGCTCGGCGTGAACCCGGCGGGGGCCCTCCTCCCGGAGTACGTGCATACGAGCGAGCGGTCCTTCAGCACGGCAAGAGAGGCGGGGTGCCCTTCCGTCCCCGGCGGCGAAGGGAGCTTCGTCCAGACGGAGGAGGGGCCGTCCTGGAGGTCGTTCGTACAGTACACCCCGCCAAGCGTCGAATGGACGACGCTCGCGTACATCGTGCCGCTCGAAGCCGGATCCGGCTCGAGCCAGAAAACGGGATGCCCGAAGATGTGCACGTCGGTCCAGGTGGCGCCGTTGTCCGTCGAGCGCTTGATCTTCCCCTGCGTGTCGGCCACATCGAGCTGCGCGTCCTGAAGACGGGTGCTCTCATACATGTCATGCACGTTCGAGGTGGCGGCGTACAGCGATCCCGTGAACGGGTCGCGGGCAATCCTGTACATCGTGTTCGCATTCCGTCCGCTGTAGTGAAACGACCATGTCGCGCCGGCGTCAGTGCTCCTGATCCCCTCGATGTCCGTGAAACAGGCGAAGAGATCCGAAGGCCCCGCCCAGAAGAGCTGCCAGCAGCTCGTCACCTCCAGACCGGACCCATGGTAGTTCCTCCCCTGCGGTGTCGTGTGCGCCGGCGGGTTCTCGTCTCCCGGGGAAAGATACGCTTCGTGCCACGTGGCTCCCCCATCGCTCGTGCGGTGCACGAACCCGAAGTCCGTGAAGAGAACTCTCCCGGCGTCGCCGGAGGCAACCTCGAGGCCGAACACGCACTCACCGTACCCCCACCCCCTGTCGCCCCCGTCGCCGCTCCAGCCGGTGAAGATGTTCTGGTTATTTGCCGACACGAAGACGTGCGACCAGAGGGCGCCGGCGTTCGTCGTCTTCATGATGTCGGGCGCCCCCGCGGAACTCCCTCCCCCGATATAGGCGACCGCGGTATCGTTCTGCGCCATCGCGACGTACATGGGGTAGTCCGCCCCCTGCGTGATCCCCCCCGTGCGCGGCACCCAGGCGGGAGCCCCGCCGTCGAGGACGTAGACTCCCTTCATGAACCCCCAGTAGTCGCTCCCCGCGATGCCGGCGTAGATAGCCGAGGAATCCGCCGTCAGGCAGAAGAACCTCAGCGCGTTCCCTTTTCTCGCACCGGCGAACGAGAAAATCCTCTCCCCTCCCGGGAGCCCGCCGACGGGGGACACGGCGAAGGATGCTCCTCCGTTCGAGGAGACGAGGAGCCCGTCGTTCGTCCCCAGGTAGACGTTGTTCCCGTCGAAGAACGCTCCTCCGACGGTGACACCTGAGCCGGAATTGTGCGCGGTGTGGACCTGGACGAACGTGGTACCGCCGTCGGTCGACGACTGGATCGACCCGTAGTACGAGATGATGACGCGCCCGGGGTTATTGTAATCTGCCGAGATCGAGTAGGTGACTTCGGTCGAATCGGGGTTTCCGGGAAGCGGCGACCAGGTCACCCCGCCGTCCGTGCTCCTGACGGGGATCGCCAGGTCGCCCGCATACGTGATGCAGTAGCGGACGGCAGGGTTGTTCGTATAGCGGACCCTGGCGTCGTGCCCCCCCTGGATCCGCCTGAAGTCCATGAGGGCGTACGAGGATCCGAAATCCGTGGTGTGATAGAGCCCGCTCATGTCGCACCCGACGTAGAACTCGTCGGTGTTCGCCGGGTTGATGGACGGCGAATAGAGCGACCCTCCCCCTCCGACGCCGCGGGAGGACCAGAGGATTGACTGCGCATGGACGACGCCGGCGCGGGGGAACGGCAGGACCTCCGCGCACACAAGCGCGGCGGCGCACACCGCAGTCCGCACGACGGACGTCCTATCCCCCCTCCGGCAGCACATGGGAGAATGTACGACACGGATCCCCAAAATGAAAGATCCCTGCCGCACCGGCGGCAGGGATCGTTCACCTGTTGAGCTTCCGGGAAATCCGTTCCGGCCCTACTGCACAGCCGTCACCCCTTCAAGTTCATCGGCAAGAGGATTCGCGTCGTAGAGCTTTCTGAGGCATTCGATGATTCCCGCGGGATGCACCGCCACCGCCCGGTTCGTCGATTCAGCATACATGAACCTGCCCGGGAGGCTCTCGATGTTCCCGTCGAATATCAATCCGACGAACGCCCCGTCCCTGTCAACGACGGGGGAGCCGGAATTCCCGCCGATGATGTCGCACGTGCTCACAAAATTCAGCGGCGTCGAGAGCTTCAGCTTCGATTCCCCTTCGACGAACCGTGCCGGGAGGGACCACGCCCCCTTGTTGCCGAACGAGAGCGCCCTGTCATACAGACCGTACAGCGTCGTCATCGGCGGCGCCTGCGTCCCGTTCATCGGGTATCCCTTGATCGTCCCGTAGGAGAGCCGGAGCGTGAACGTGGCATCGGGATTCACCGACTTGCCGTAGACGGCGAACCGTGCTTTGCCGATCGCCTCGCCCGCGGAGGCCGTCGGACCCGCGACATACTTCTCGTTCCATTTCCGCGTCTCGGTCAGCGTCGGCGCGAGCTTCCTGGCAAGGACGATCATCGGATCGGTCGATGCACCGATGGCGGCCTCGCCTCCCTCGAACAGCTGCTTGCGGGCCTGTACGTCGGCCATGTGCGTGCCGGCGACAAGCTCCCTGGCCGCAACTTCGGGTGTGCGCCCGTTCAGGACATCTTTCAGGAACGGGTCGTCGGCGCCGATGTTTTCGATCGCTTCCGCGAGGCCGTCGGCCACCTGGAACTCTTCGAGCTCGGGGTACACGGGGGCGGGAGAGAAGAGGCGGAACTTCAGCCCGGGGAGGTTTGCCTCCTGATAGGGAGCCTGGCGGTCACCGTTCGGTTTCTTCAACTCCTCGGCCGACTGCACGATCTGGAGCGCCATCTGGAAGAGCCGGCCGCGGATCGTCCTGTACGTCCCCTGGCGGGACGTCAGTTTCTGACGATCAAGGACCGTGGCGATCGTGTCCCACGCCCAGCCGTACGCCTTTTTCCATTCGGGGTTGGCGTTCACACGGCCGCGGAGATCGTTGTCCTCCTGGAGCTTCTTCGCCATGAGAGTCTTGTCGAGGAGTCCCTGGTATTCCCCTTCCGACGCTTTCCGGCCGTTCTCCATCCCGAAAATGCTCCCTGCTGCCTGGCGGGCCTGTTCGGGCCCGCGCGCGGAGTACTTCCGCAGGAGGTCGAGCGAACGGGCAAGGCTCTTCAACCGCGCGGGATAGGCGACGTCGCGCTGGTATTCCGTCTGCGCATAGGTCTGCAGGCGGTTCGTCGAGCCCGGGTGGCCGGAGACGAACACGAGGTCCCCCTCCTTCGCGCCGGCGGTCTTCCATTTCAGGAACTGCGCCGTGTTGGCGGGTTTGCCTCCTTCGTAGGCGCGGAAGAACGTGATATCAAGGTCGTGCCGCGGGAACGTGAAATTGTCGGGATCACCCCCGAAAAACGCGGCCTGCACTTCGGGCGCCATGACGAGACGGACGTCCGTGTATTTCTTGTACAGGTACAGCCAGTATTCGCTCCCGTTGTAGAATACCACGATGTCGGCCTTGAGTCCGGTTTTCTCCGAAGCCTCTTTCGTGATTTTCGCGGTGACGGAACGGCGCGCTTCGAGCGCTTCGCGCGGAGACATCTCCGGCGTGACGGCGCCCAGAACGCGCTCCGTGATGTTTTCCATCGACATCAGGACGTTCAACTCGAGGTCGGGGCATTTCAACTCCTCGGCCGTCGTCCGCGCGTAGAACCCCTGAGCGACCAGGTCACGATCCCTGGTCGAGAGCTTCTGGAGCTGCCCCCGGCCCACGTGATCGTTCGTCAGAAGAAGCCCGTTCGGGCTCACGAATGATCCGGAACCGCCGTCCCCGACGCGGATGCTGGACAGGCGCAGGTGGTCGAGCCACTGCTGCGACGGTTCAAAACCGTACAGTTCTTTCAGCTGTTTGCGCGGAGGATTGTCGAATGTCCACATTCCCTCCCCTGCGAACGAGGGGAACACCCATATGACGATGGCGACGGCAAGACACGCCGAAGCCAGGACGCGCCGAGCGCTGGTTTGCATACCTTACTCCTTTGGGAATAAATGAGATAAGAACAGCGAGGGGTACAGAGAGCGAGGATGTACTGAGGGAATATACCTACATCACCTGCAAGAAGCAATGCGGCGTGATTGCTTCGCTCCGCCCGCAACGGCAGGGCCCGCAACTGCAGGCGGAGCGTGCGGCGGCGCACAGGGGGGATTTTCCGCTTGACTTTCGATCGGGGGTATATTAACTTTGAAATAGAAAGCACTTTGAGGACTTGGTTATGGATGACATCGCAGGCGGGCTCAGGGATATCTCGGCCATGCGCTCCATGATGGAGCGGGCGTCGAAATTCCTCTCTCTCAGCGGCCTTTCGGGAATCAGCGCCGGGGCCGTTGCGCTTGCCGGCGCCTGGGCGGCGCATGCGGCCCTGGAGAACACGGGGGGGCTTCTCCCGATGCCGGGAGAAGGCGTCCGGCCCGGCACGCTCCCCGGGGGATTCCTCCTCGCGGACGCGGCGTCCGTTCTCGTCGTCGCGCTTGCCTGTTCCACGTTTTTCTCGGTACGCATGGCCCGCAGGAAGGGGCATTCGCTCTGGGGACCGACCACGGCGACGCTGCTTGCGGCGCTCCTGATCCCGCTTGCTTCCGGCGGCGCCTTCTGCGGCATCCTCATCATGGACGGTCTGTACGGCCTCCTCCCCGGGGCCATGCTCGTCTTTTACGGGCTGGCGCTCCTGAGCGCGGGGAATTTCACGTTCGGCGAGATCCGTTACCTGGGGGTCCTGGATGTCCTCCTCGGGCTCACCGCCGGGTTCAGGCCGGCGCTCGGGCTCATATTCTGGGCGGGGGGATTCGGGCTCCTGCACATTGTCTACGGCTCGCTCCTGTATACCCGGTACGAGAAGTGACTCTTTCGATCGAAAACCTCAACAGGCTCAACAGGGCATTCGACAACCGCATACGTCTCGCGATCATGTCCGTGCTCTCGGTGAGGGACGAGGTTGACTTCAACGACATGAAGGGAATGCTCGATGTCACCGACGGGAACCTGGCCACGCACGTTGCCGTGCTCGAACGGCGGAGGTATCTCCGGGTCAGGAAGGAGTTCGTCGGAAGGAAAACGAGGACGGCGTACGCGATCACGGAGCAGGGGAGGAAGGCGTTCGCCCTCCACCTGGACGCCCTCGAGGAGATTCTCCGGGGCAGGAAAAGGTGATTTTTTTTGGCTTCTTACTTTGTATTTCAAAGTACTTTGAAAGGATGATCCATGAAGACCGATGCGCACGCCGGCACGACGATACTCGCCGCCTCCCTTCTTCTCGGCATCTCGGCGGATGCCCTGCTCAGGACTCCCTCCCCCGGCGTCAATTTCTCATCCTGGCTCCTGCTTCTTACCGGGACATTCCTTGTCCTGGCCCGGAAGTCCGGCCGTCCGCTGGAGCGGGGATGGACCATCGTCGCGCCTCTGGGGGCGCTCTGCGCCCTGGGCATTGCCTGGCGTGACGCGGACTTCCTTTCCTTCTGGAACACGGCGGGAGCCCTCGGCGCCTGCGGGCTTATCGCGGCGCGGACGTCGCGCCGCAGTCTCCGCGAAACCACGTTCTATGAACTCGTCCACGGGATGCTGGTCCATTGTGTCCACGCCGTCGCGGGGGCCGGGTTCCTCATCGCACGCGAGGCACGCCGGAAAGACGGGGAGGAAAGGAAAGGCCGGAGCGTGATACCCTCGCTCCTGCGGGGGGTAGCGTTCGCCGTTCCCTTCCTCCTCCTCTTCGGCGCGCTCTTTACGTCCGCCGACGCCTCGTTCGAGCACGTCATCGGAAGCCTGTTCGACTTCGACCTCTCCTCCGTCATTCTCCACATCCTTGTCACAGGATCGATCGCCTGGATCGCCGCGGGATTCCTCCGGGGAGGCACGATCGCCGAGGAAGTGCCGGCTCCGAAGACGCTGAGGGAATCGTTCATCTCGCTCGGGATCATCGAGGTCGGGATCTTCCTGGGACTCGTCGACGCCCTCTTTCTACTGTTCGTCATCCTGCAGGTGCCGTATCTCTTCGGCGGCGCTGCAGCACTCGCGGCGGCGCCGTCTCTCACGCTTGCCGCCTATGCCCGCCGGGGCTTTTTCGAGCTGACCGCCGCGGCATCATTCTCGATCGTAACGCTCCTGCTGGCCGACTGGTTACTCCGGAAGCAGTCCCGGCGGGATGAGACCGTATTCCGCGCGCTTGCGGGGGCGAACCTCCTGCTTCTGGGCTTCATCATGGCCTCCGCGTGGCAGCGGCTGATTCTCTACCAGGAGGCATTCGGACTGACGGAGGCGCGCCTGTACGCCGGAGCGGCGCTCACGGAGGCCGGACTTGTCTCCGCCCTGTTCGCATTCACCGTACTCGCGGGGCGGCGCGACAGGTTCGCGTTCGGAACCGCCGTCTCGGCGTACGCGGTCCTCCTCGCACTCGACATCATCAATCCCGATGCGGTCATCGCGCGGATCAATATCGCGATGGGATCGGAAGGCAGGCCGTTCGACGCGGCGTACGTCTCCCGGCTCAGTGCCGATGCGACGCCCGTTATTCTCTCGGGCATGGAGACGCTTCCCGCAGGCGAGCGAGGGCTCCTTGCGCGCGCCCTCCTCCGCCGCAGCGACAGGACCGAGGTTTCCGACTGGAGGTCATGGAACATGTCACGGGCGGCGGCGTCAGCGTCGCTCCGGAACAACACGGACAGGCTCGTCACGCTCAGCGGTTCAGTCTCCCCCACACAACAGGAGAACGGCACATGCACACCCCCCTCTGGTTCACGATAGTCAGCTTCAACGCCATGGCGGCATTCATCCCCTTTTCGGCGCTGGCCCTGTGGCGGAGGCCGGGCCTCTGGCCGTATCTCCTTTCCCTGTTCAGCGGGCTCCTCGTCGCGTTCGTGGATCTCGGGGGGGGCGAGGTGCAGGTGCCCGCGCTTCTCCTCGTGGCATTCACTTTCTTCACCGGATTCGCCTCCCCGTCCGGGGCGTGGCGGTGGGGAATCCTCACCGGAATCTGGATTCCCGTATTTACAATCGCGCGCATCGTGGTTCAGGGAGCTCCGGCGTCATCGCCCGGAGAGTCGTGGGGATCGCTTCTCGCACTCGCGTTTGCGTTCGCAGGGTCGTACGGGGGAAGCCTGATCAGGACGCACGGAACGAGAAACGGAGTGCGGGAACATTCCGCCCCTGCGGAGAGTACAACGAGTGAAGGGAACCCAGGGAGGTGACCATGACACGAGAACCCGATGCAAACGGCAGACCCCGGTACGGGGCGATCGAAATCAAAGATTCCATGCAACTCTACTGGATGACCGGACTGGGGATCGCGATCGCCATTCACATGGCGGTCCTCATTTCGTATAAACTTGCGGCGGTCCAGGGGAGCGGGGGCCTGCCGGCGCCGTTTGTCCCGGGCGGACCGGTCACCTGGTACCAGCCCCCGCTGAACCCCGTCGGGCAATTACCGGTTGTGTCAGGAGGCCACGCGACAACACACGTCCGCGCAACGCCCGTTCCTGTCCCGATCGCCGAGGTGGATCCCGATAACACTCTTCCCCCCAACAGTGCGCCCAATCTGACGGGGCACGAGGGAGATGGGGGAACGGGTGAAGGCGTGACCGGGGGCGGGGAAACGGGAGCAGGCGGTGGGGACGGGCCCATTGTCATACCTGACGGTCCGCCGGAACCCTTCGTAGCAGTCGAGGAAATGCCGAAGGTCATCCGCAGAGTGCCGGCGATGTACCCCGAGGTCGCGCTCCTGGCGAACCTGGAGGGGACCGTGTACGTCAAGCTGTGGGTCGACAAAGAGGGAAAACCCAGGGACCCCGCCGTCGAGAGGAGCAACGCGGATATATTCAATGAAGCCGCCCTTGCGGCAGCGAGGCAATTCCTCTTCACGCCGGCGTACATGAACAGCGGCCCCGTGGCCGTCTGGGTGTCGATCCCGTTCAAGTTCAGGATCGCGGACCGCAAATGACCGGGAACGAGCCGGCGATCAGTCCTTCCTTTCGCGCGGGGGGAAGGATTCAGGTATGATCTTCCCCCTGTGGCACGTCCAGCACCCGATCTTCGGCTCCGGGCTGTCAAGGTTCTTGATGTCCTTCAGGAGATGCGCGTTGATCTCGTTCACCATCGCCGACATGTCCCGGGCGATCTGTTTCTCGGGGCGGTCTTCCTTCTCCCACTGATCGACGACGTGGCAGTGCTTGCACGTCACGCCGAGCGCATTGCTCCAGAAACCCATCATTCCGGGAAGCTTCCCGGCCTCCAGAGTTTTGAACACCCGGATGTTCCTGAACACATCGGCGGCAGGCTGTTTTTCCCGCCCGGCAATTTTTTCCCGGAGCCCGGACAATTCGCGCCCGATCACCCCCCTGTCTTCCTCCTGTTTCGTCGTATCCGGCCGGAGAGCACTTCCCGGCGCGGCCACAGCGTCCGTCACGGCGGGCCGCGTGAATCCTCCGCCGGCCAGCCCCGCGCAGCAGGCCGCAGCAACAATCCACCGCTTCATTGAGGATCCTCCCGTTGTGAACCTGTGGGAACCAGCAGGCGCTCAAGCCGCGCCTTCGCAACACCCCCTCCTCAACGGCCCCCGGAGGGCTTCACCCGTCTTTCCACGAGCAGCCCTTTGCACCAGGCAGCGAGTATGATCGCGAGACCGACGACGGCCGCCGGTATGCTGTTGAAATATGCCCCTCCCCACATCACGACAAGCCCCAGGAGGCGGGCGGGGTCACCGGGCCGGGTCCGCGGCGAGAGAAAATACCTGCCGAGAGCGGACTTCCTGTAGGGGGAGAGGTCGGTCCTGAGTATGAGGTAGACTGAGATAGCGATCGAAGGAACGAATCCCACGATCAGGCCGGCCGGAATGTCGTGCTGCCAGAAAAGCCACGCGGAGACAATGCCGGTCCCCCAGTCGACGACGAGCTTGGCGGGGTGGACCTGGTGCAGCAGTATGCGTTCCCGGAGAAGGAGCGGGAGCGGATTTTTTTTCGCCCGGGAATTATTAGGATTTCCCACGGAAAGTCCCGACATTTTTATAACATTTGGAGGATACGCATGAGCGACAGAACGCGCTTTCTTCTCGACGACACAAAGGTACCCAGAGCCTGGTACAACATCAATGCGGATATGCCGGTTCCCCCGCAGCCCGTCCTTCACCCGGGAACGCTTCAGCCGGTGACCCCGGATTTCCTGGGCGTTCTCTTTCCGATGAGCCTCATCGGGCAGGAGGTGAGCAAGGAACGCTGGATAGAGATCCCGGAGCCGGTCAGGGACATCTACAGGCTCTGGCGGCCCACGCCGATGTGTCGCGCGGTGAGGCTCGAGAAGGCGCTGGGTACGCCCGCGCACATTTATTACAAGTATGAGGGGGCAAGCCCGGTCGGGTCGCACAAGCCGAACACGGCGGTCGCCCAGGCATTCTTCAACAAGGACGCCGGGACGAAGGCCATGACAACGGAAACGGGAGCCGGGCAGTGGGGTACGGCGCTGGCGATGGCCTGCAATTTCTTCGACATCGACCTCGAAGTCTACATGGTCAAAGTCTCGTACCACCAGAAACCGTACCGGCGTGTGGTGATGGAAAATTACGGTTCGAGAGTCTTTGCCAGCCCGAGCCAGAACACCAATTACGGAAAGAAAGTCCTTGCCGGTGACCCGGATTCGCAGGGCTCGCTCGGCATCGCCATTTCCGAGGCGGTGGAAGCCGCGGCGTCATCGGGGGGGACGAAAAAGTACGGAATCGGATCCGTCCTGGGGCACGTGCTCATGCACCAGACGGTGATCGGGCTGGAAGCACTGGAACAGATGGAGCTGGCAGGCGAGTATCCCGATATCGTCATCGGCTGCGCCGGGGGAGGGTCCAATTTCGCAGGGTTCGCGTATCCCTTTCTCCACAGGAATCTCACCGAGGGGAAAAAGACCCGCCTCATCGCCGTGGAGCCCGCCTCGTGCCCCAGCCTGACGAAGGGTACGTACACGTTCGACTACGGCGATTCGGCGGCGATGGCCCCTGTCGTCAAGATGCACACGCTCGGCCACACGTTCATGCCCCCGGGAATTCACGCGGGAGGGCTCCGCTACCACGGGATGGCGCCGAGCGTGAGCGCGCTCGTGGACAACGGGAACATCGAAGCGCGCGCCGTCAACCAGATCGAGACGTTCCAGGCCGCCGTCGCCTTTTCCCGCGCCGAGGGGGTGATCCCCGCGCCGGAATCCGCACACGCGATTCGGGCAGCGATCGACGAAGCGCTGAAATGCCGGACGGAAGGGAAGAAACGGGTGATCGCGTTCAACCTCTCAGGGCACGGACATTTCGACATGGGTGCATACGATGCGTTCCACCAGGGAAAACTGGAGGACTACGCGTATCCCGAAAGCCTGGTGAAAGAGGCGATGACGCACCTTCCCCACGTGACGCTGCCCGCGTAAGATACGCGCCTGCGCCCCGCCGGAACCGGCGGGGCGCAGCTTGCTTCGTGGTGGCGCCTTCGGCGCCACCACTCGCAATGACGGGAGAGCGTCCTTATTTGAGAAGCGTCAGTTTCTTTGTTTCCACGAAGCTTCCCGCCTGGAGGCGATAGAAGTAGACCCCGGAGGCAAGCCCGGTCCCGTCAAACTTCACTTCGTGGTACCCCGCCTCCTGATCCTCGTTGACGAGCTCCCGCACCATCTGCCCCAGTGCGTTGAACACCGTCACGTTCGCACGGGCCCTGCCCGGGAGGGCGTACCGGATCACCGTCGTCGGGTTGAACGGATTCGGGTAATTCTGCCCCAGTTCAAAACTCTTCACCACGGCGGGTGCGGCATCGGACGCCGAAGCGATCGCGGCATCGTCGTCCGCGAAGTGTTCATTCCGGCACTTCACGCTCACGTCGCGGATCCGGCCCTGCGGACGGTAGGCAACGACGCCCAGGCGGCGGATGTAGTCCTTTACGACGTCGTATTCAAAGTCCTTCATCGGCGTGACCTTCGTTGGAACCACTCCCAGCATCGGGAGCAGCCCGGCGAGCCCCTCGTCGACGGTCATTGTATACACCGCCGAAGGATTGAACGGCCGGTCACCTACCCGGATCGAATTCAGGATCACCCTGCCGCCGATCGGCTGCGTCGCGTCATACCTGAACGTCATGCCGGACACCTGCGGGAAGTAATCTTCGTTCACGCCGAGGAACGCCAGCGTCGTCTCGATCCCTCCGATCAGGGATGCGCCGTCGACGCTGACCTTCACGAGTTTGAATCCGAGTCCCGTCGCGGGGTCAAAGCCGTAAGGGAACGACCTGAACACGTCCGCGCCCACGATCGCTCCCGCATAAATCTTCTCGTTGATCAGTCCTATTGCGGAGAACCCGAGCTGGGTCTTTCCCTTCTCCCGCATCGCGTCCGTTACGAGGTCGCCCATCGGCGTGTCGCGGATCTGGCTTGACTCGTCGTACAGGAGCTCCTGATCGCACGCGGCGATACCTACCACCTTGTGATAGACGTCTCCGAACGATTTCTCGATGCCGGGCTTGTAACTGTTGACGACCGCCTGGATCTCCGGAACTGCGGGGACTTTCCTGTCAACGGGTATGATCCTGTAGTCCAGGAGCGTCACGTTGCCGTTCTCGACGTTCAGATGCATCTCGCCGACGTTCATGTAGAACGCACCAGCCTGGAGAATGAGCGTCTGTTTGCCGTCGGGCCGGGTCACCGGGACGGGTTTCGTGAACAGGTAGTGATCGTGCGCGCCGACGATCACGTCGATGCCATTGACGGCGGCGGCGATCGCCTGGTCATGGAGGAACCCCATGTGCGAGAGGCAGATGATGACGACGGCGCCCTGCGACTTGAGATCAGCAACGGCGTTCGCGGCGATCGAAGCGGTCGGATCGACGATCGAAAACGGGCTGCAGTTCGTGGTGGGGTTGTCCCACACCGTCAGGCCGAAAATGCCGATCCTGACCCCCCTGTCGATGACGATGGAAGGATGGATGAACTGACTGAACGCACCGAGCGTGTCGGGCCCGTAGCCGCTCATCACGAGATTTGCCGAAAGAAGCGGGAACGAAGGGGTCGCCGCCGACAGGGAACCCAGGAGCGCCATGGGGGTGAGGTCGAATTCGTGGTTGCCGACCGCCATGGCATCGAAACCGAGCTGGCTCATCAGTCCCAGTTCAACGGCCCCGAAATATTCGTTGAAGAAAAAATCGCCGACGAACGCATCCCCGCCGTGAAGGAGGACCACATTCGGTTCGGTCGCCCTGATCGATCCGAAGATGGAGGCCGCCTTGGCGATCCCTCCGATAGTCCCGTTCAGATGAAAATCCTTGGGGCCGAATGCATCGATATGCGAATGCGTATCGTTGACGTGCACGATCGTGATTGTCGTTCCCCCCGCCAGCATGACGCTCGCGCACAGAACGAGGAGGACTGATATGCGGATGACCCTCGAGAGATGTTTCTGCATGGCGCAACTGCTCCTTTCCCGGCTGATGTGTTGTTGGTGTGTGGGTGGTGCGCTTCTTCGTGTCGGCATGAACGGTTCATGCGTTCGACTGGCACATGATCAGAAACCGGGGGGGGACTTCTGTCACGGATTTGTCACGTTCATGTAAAAGAAGGGGTTGTAACGGCGGTCACGCGGCGGGAATCACGCATCCGATTCCGGAGGAGAGCCGGCCTCCGGAGCGGTTGTCAGCGGGCTCTGTGGAGGGGCTTCTTCGAGAAATTTCTGTCAAGAAGGAGGAGCATGGCCAGGACAAGAATGGTTCCGGCCAGAACAGCGGACGAACCTCCGGAGAGGACCGGCCCCGCGGATCGCATCCACCCTTCAAGGAGTGTCGTCGCCGATGAGACAACGATATCGAGGAGCCCGGCGGCCTCCCCTGCAATGCTCTTCCCGGCCTCGACCTCCTCGGGCCTGATCAGGCCGGTCAGGATGAACACGCCGGTGACCACCGCGACGACGAGAAGGAGTCCGGCCTGGTACGCGATCCAGGCAATGAACCGGAATGCGCGGGGAGCCGGAAGGGATGGGTCGAGCCGTGCCATGACAGCCTCCGTGAAGCCCTCCCCTGTCCGCGCCAGCGGCAGGTTCCTGACGGCACGCTCGAATCCCATAAGGACGCGATACCGCGCATTGCACGAGGGGCAGAGGCCCAGGTGTCTGCGTGCCGCCGCCGTCCCGAGGGGAGGGAGATTCCCGTCGATCAGGGCGAAGATCTCTTCTTCCGTGCAGTGCGTTCCGTTCATAGTGATCCCACCTCCTCTTTCATCCGTTCGAGGACCCTCTGGCGCAGGAGAATTCTCCCCCGGGAGAGATACGTCTTCACCGTTCCGAGCGGAATCCTGAGGACCAGCGTCATTTCATCGTATTTCAACTCCTGGACATAAAAGAGCGTCAGCGCCGCGCTGAAGGAGGCGGGGAGGCGGAGCATCTCTTCGATGAGGATCTGCCTGACCTCTTCGGATTCCAGTTTTTCCAGGATGTCCGGCTCCGGATCCGCCCATTCGGGGCCGCCGATCGACGGATCATCACCGGCATCAGTCATCGGAAGAACGCGGCGTCTCCGGACACGTGTCATGCAGACATTATAGAGTATCCTGTAAAACCACGTGGAGAACCGCGCGTCGCCGCGGAACCCGTCAAGGCTCCGGAACGCCCGGAGGAACGAATCCTGGACGAGCTCTTCGGCCTCGACGCGCTCCCCGACAAGCCGCACGGCCAGCGTCATCGCCCGGTCCCTGTGACGGTCGACGAGGACACTGAACCGGCGGCTCTCTCCGGCGCGGACGGCGTCGACGATTTCCCTGTCAGGATCTGTCACGTATCATGCCCTCGTGGGTTCCTCTCCCTCAGTAAGACTGCCTCCCGGCGGGAAATGTTTCACTCCCGGAGAGATTTTCCCCGGCTGAAACATTCCGCCCGTCACTGCAGTCTTAGTCATTGAACGACGCAGAACGCGTTTTCTTCACATACGGGAGGTTTCCATGCCGCTGACAGACGCTGTGTTCGTGATATTCATGGTGATCGGGTTTTGCTCGGTGATCGGGGCCGTCGTGTTCACCAGGCATCGGGAGCGGATGACGATGATCGAGAAAGGGATGAAGGCCGAGGACCTGAAGCCGTTCTTTCAAAAAAGCGTGCGGCCCTGGAGTCCGCTGAGTTCGCTCAAATGGGGAATGGTCCTGATTGCAGTGGGGGCGGGGATACTCCTGGGACTCTGGCTCGAATCGACATTCCAGGTCCAGGGAGGCGTCTTCCCCGCGCTGATCGCACTCTTCGGGGGAGCGGCGCTCGTTCTTTTCTACGTCATCGCGGGGAAGAAGGAACAGGTCTAGGCGACGGGCGACGTTCCGATGAGAAGCCACTGGAACCCGAGCCTTCGCACGGCTTCACTGAACCGGGAGAAGTCCACGGGCTTCGCCAGGAAGACCTCGACGCCCAGGGACACGCATGCTTTCATGTCGCCCTCTGATCCTGACGGGGTGAGCACAGCGACCGGGATCGTCCGGGTCCTCCTGTCGGCGCGTATGCGCCGCAGGACTTCGAGCCCGCCGATCCCCGGGACGCCCAGGTCAAGCAGTATGAGGCGGGGAAGGTCGAGGGGCGAACGCGCGCGGTGCGGCCCGGTGGAGAAGACGAAATCGAGCGCATCGGCTCCGTCATGCACGCCGTGGACTGGATTCGCGATGCTGATTTTCTTTAACGCGACAAACGTTTTCTCTGCCGGACCCCGGTCGTCTTCGATGACGAGTATCCCTGCGGCTTCCCCCCTCCCCCCCGCGGATCCGGGCTCACCCACCGCCGATTCAATCTGATGGAATACCTCGCTCAGCGGCACCTCGAGCGCTCGCGCGAGCTTCTGAATCGTCTCGAGTGACGGGTTCCTGGAACCCCGTTCCACGTCGGTGATGTACGTCCTGTGCAGCCCCGCCCTGTTCGCCAGCTCTTCCTGGGAAAGGCCGAGATTGAGCCGCCGCTTCTTCAGCGCGGTACCCAGGGGAGATTGAATCCGTACCGTTTCTCCGCCTTCCCTCATCGAATGGATCCACCTGGATGATGAACTCGGTTTCAGCAGACTCGGAGTGACATCCTGGTGCCCCGGCGGGAACCGGTGTCCGCATGTTGAATGGAACGCAGGGGCGGGAGAATTGATTCCCGGCGCCGCCCTGCCCCTCCCCGCGGGACGGCGGAACCCTCAGGCCGCGACTTTGCAGCCGAGCTCCCGGGCATACCCCGCGAGCATTCCTGTAAGCATGGCTCTTCCACGGTGGATCCTGGACCGGACGGATCGGTCCAGGCAAACACGCCGTTCACGAAGACGATCTACAGGAAGATGGGCAACTTCAACATCGATCCGGATTCGTTCCGCGAATGACCGCCGCGCGCGATCGTCAGATCCGGACGGTCACCACGGGGCTCCCCAGCAATTTCTCGTCCACCGTGATCCCGAGCCCGGGACCGGAGGGAACGGCGATCCTCCCTTCCGCCCTCCGCGGCGCGTCCGGGGCCACGTGCAGGTCATTGTAGCTGTTGAAGTCGGTCGACGTGAAGAGGAACGGGGAGGGCGTGCTCCCGACAAGATGGCCGATCGTCGCCGTCGCGATGTCTCCTCCCCAGCTGTCCTCGAGCGTCATGGCAATCCCGGTGGACGCGCAGAGGTCCCTGAGCTGCACCGATTTTGTGAGTCCGCCGAGCCGCGAGATCTTGATGTTAACTACGTCCATACAGCCGTCGCCGTATGCCCGCAGAAAGGGATGAATCCCCGTGATGTGCTCGTCGAGGATGAACGGAAGGTTCGTATGGCGCCTGATGACGAGACACTCCTCGTAGCTGATGCAGGGTGCCTCGATATAGACATCTTTCCCTTCGAGTGCGCCGGCCACGCGGAGCGCCTGGTGGGTCAGCCAGCCGGTGTTGGCGTCCGCCACGAGCACATCCCCCGGAGAAAGGACGGCAAGCACCTTTCCGACGCGGCGGATATCCTCATCCGGATCCCCTCCGACTTTGAGCTGAAACCGTCGGTATCCTTCGGACCTGTATTTCCCTACGTCGGCCGCCATCTCCTCGGGAGATCCCTGCGAGATCGCCCTGTAGAGAGGATAGTCCCGGACGAATGATCCGCCGATCAATTTCACAACCGGAAGCCCCACGGACTTCCCGAAGATGTCCCAGCAGGCGACGTCCAGCGGGGACTTGACATACCGGTGGCCGTTCATCGTCCGGTCCATCGCGGCGTTCACGGCGAGCGTGTCGCGGGGATCCAGCCCAAGCAGAACCCTGCCGAGCTCCCGGACGCCGGCGGGAACTCCTCCCGCATAGGATTCGATGTACGCCGAACCGAGGGGACAGACTTCGCCGTATCCCGGGATCCCCTCATCGGTGCTTATCCTGACGATCGAGCTCAGGAATCCGCTCACCGATTTTCCGCCTGACCATGCGTAGCGTTTGTCGAGAAGGTTATACGTGACCTGGAAGACGTCAATCTGTGTGATTTTCATTCCGTGTCCTCTGAAGGGTGTGGGCTGAATATATCACCACGGCATCAGAAAGACAAGGAAGGAATAGTGACAGGCGGCTGTACGGTCACATCTTCCTGAGCGTCACGTTGCCGTTCACGGTCTTGATCGTGACCCGGTTTGTTCCCCCGGCGACGGCCCCCGTCCCGTAAATGGTCTTTCGCGGGGTCCCGTTCTCCCGGTCCCATTCGGGAGAGACCTCCTGCTTCAGGGGAAAGTCGCTCTTTATCGCGTACTCCCCCTCGTGCCCTTTCGTATATGCGAGCTCGATATGGACGTCCATCGAGAGAGCCGCGGGAACTCCGAGCGTCACGTCCCCGGACATGGACGTGAGCGTGACCGACCGGTTTCCGCCGGAAGGATCGCCCGTCATCGTGGCCTCGACGTTCCCCCCCATCGTCGTGGCGTCGATCCAGCCGTCGACCGCGTCAAGCCGGACCTTCCCCCCCATCGTTTTGGCCTTGACGTAGGCCGAGGCGGACCGGACGTGGATCGTCCCTCCCATCGTGCTGAGAGACGCGCCGTGCGGCGCCTCTTCGACATTGATGTCCCCCCCCATCGTCGAGATGTTCACCTCTCCCCCCGTCCCTTTGCTCGAACGCGCCGTCACGTGTTTCTCGGTGACGCTCCCCCCCATGGACGACGGCCTGACGTCCCCCGTGACGTCTTCAAGGAGGACGGTTCCTCCCATCGTCTTGACGTTCCCGTCGACGTCCGAGTTCTTCAGCGTGATTGCCCCTCCCATCGTCAGGAGGTCGAGCGTGCCCTTCAGGCCGTCCAGCAGGAGCGGCCCCCCCATCGTCTTGCCGGCCATCTGCCCTTCAACGCCGGCGATCGATACGCCGCCCCCCATCGACATCATCCGGACGTCGTACCGGTGCGGGACGCTGATTTCCACGCGGATGCCCCCGCTCCTGTTCTCCCGCGGCCCTTCATACCGTGACCGGACCGACACGCCGGAAGAGGTTTCCTCGACCTCGAGTGTCACCCCGTCCGCGTCTCTCCCCTGGCGGAATCCCCTGACGAACACCGAATCCCTGTCCCATCCCGTGATCGCGATGTCCCCGCCCGTCTTCAGGTCGATATCGAGCTTCTTCCCTTTCGCCGTGGGACATCCCTTTTCGAAATCCGCCTGCGGCATCGCCGCGAGCAGAAGAGGGAACACGAGCAGCATCGAAAGCAGAATCCGATTCATGTTGAGTCTCCTCTGTAAGTGACATTCACCTGTTCCACCAGTCGCTCAGCTTGACCATGAAGATATTATCGGGGCGAGGAGCATGTCACGGTTTCTCTTTGCGGATTTCGATATTCCCCGACGCCGCATCAAGGGATATCTCCTCGCCCCCGCCGTTCAGGACGACGGTGGCGCGGATCTCGTGACCCTGTTCGTCCTTTTCATATCTCTCCATCCGGAAGTCGGACTTGATCTCGTAGGAATCCTTTTGCGTGCGCCACCAGCCGCCGACGTGGATTCGCGCATTGATCGTCGCCTTCGCCCCCTCCGGCACGACAAGGCGGAGATCCCCGCCCGCAGTGCTGAGACGGCTCCTCCCCTTCGTCGAGGGGTTCAGGACCGCGAGGATGTTCCCTCCCGCGGTATTCCCGTCGATCGATCCCGACACGTGCTCGAGCTGGAGATCCCCCCCGGCACTCGATGCCCGCACGGTTCCCGTGGCCGCGCGCAGCATGATATTCCCCCCCGCAGTCGAAAGGGACGCGCTCCCCGACACGGACCCGGCATTGATGTCCCCCCCCGAGGTCGAGACCGTCGCTTCTCCTCCCACGTCACCGACGGAGATGTTTCCCCCCGAGGTTGTCGCGCGGATTTTCTTTCCGACGTTGGCAATCGTGATGTCGCCGCCGGAGGTCGACACCGACGCGTTCCCCGTCACGGCACCCATGCTGATATCGCCGCCGAGCGTGCTCAGATCCAGATCCCCCCCGATGTCGCCGCAGGTGATCTCGCCCCCGGAGGTCCTCATGTCGATCGTGCCCCCCAGGTTCCCGAGCCGGATGTTCCCCCCCCCCGTCATCCCCTTCAGGTTCCCCGACAGGGGTCCGCCGATGTCGATATCGCCGCTGGCAAGCTGAAGCCTGAGGTCAAAGCGCGAGGGAACGTTCACCGTGAGCGTGAAGTCGTCCGATGATCCGTTCCTGTTCCCGACCGAGACGGTCGTTCCGCTCTGGGACATGGAGATCCCCGGGTCCTCGTCGTCGTCGACGTCGGTGACCGCGATGCGTACCTCGTCCCTGTCCCACGGGTTGATGACGACGTTCCCCCCGCGGATCGTCACTTCGAGCGTCCCCCCCCTGCCGACGGAGAAGGACTTGGTCCGTTCGCCCCCGCCGCCGGAAGGAGCGGCGGCAAGGGTTACCGCCGACAGTGAAAGAGCGAGCAGAAGCACACCTGTGCGTTTCATGGATTTGTCGCCTCCTGGATGACCGCGCGGGCTTTCACGCGGATGTAATTGTTGTCGTCCGTCTGTGCCTTGTGCCGCAGGACGTCAAGGATGTCGCTGTCGATGCCGAGGGCGCTTGTCCGCGCGGAATCAAGCGCATTGATGGCGGCAACCCTGAGCCCGGGGTTCGTGTCAGTCATGAGCGCGTGGAGCAGCGCTTTCTTAATGTCCGCGTCGAAGGGGAGGCGCCTGAGCGCGTTCATCGCTTCCTTCCTGACTCCCGCGTTGGGGTCCGCCTCCATGGCCTTGATGAGGGCGGATTTCGTCTCCACGTCCTGGGGTTCGAGCCCCCGCCTGTTGAGCGCGTTGACGGCCTGCATCCGGACGCCGGGGTTTTCCTCGTTCAGCATCGCGTGCGTCAGAACCTTCTGTATCTTCGGATCGTCGATGCTCCCGCGCATGCGGACGGGTGTGACCGCATCGAACGTGAACTCAATCTCGTCCGATCCGTTTCCGCGGCCGAGGAAGTGCACGTTGGTGATCCGGGTCTCGTCCTCTTCCGGGCGCACGCCTCCCGCCTGGGAGAGCGGCGCCGCGACAGGAACGGCTCCGGCCGGGGGAAAGGAGACGGAGATCCGCCCCACGAAGAACCCGAGTGCAACCGCGGCGGCCGCCCCCAGGGCGAACCGCGCGGCGCGGGGAAACAGCATCCGATCGAGGAACCCGGTGAACGCGGAACGGCGCGCACGCTCCTTCTGCAGCGCGATCCTGAATTCCCGGCGCGCCTCCTCCAGGAGTCGGTCGTCCGGCTCGACCCCGGGACGATGCAGGAGAAGGGCGCCGTGGAGCGCCCGGAGTTCTTCGTACTCCTTCCTGCACCGGTCGCACGTCGCGAGATGCCTCTCCAGGACCGACCGGTCGTCGGGGTCGATGCCGCCGGAGGCGGCGATGAAAACCAGTTCCCTGTAGTCGTTGTGAGTCATAGAGCATCCTTCAGTTGATCGCGCATCCGCCGCGTTGCTGTGAACAGATACCGTTTCACGGTCCCTTCCATGCAGTTCATCATCAGTGCAATCTCACCGAGCCTGTATCCCTCGATGTGCCTGAGTGTAAAGACCATCCTCTGTTTCGGAGAGAGCCGGCCGAGCGCTCGTTCGATTCTCGAGGAGACGTCCGCGTCGACCGCCTGACGGTCCGGCCCGGCTGCGGGATCCCTGAACTCCCCGTGAGGCTCCCCGTCGTCCTCGTTCCTGTCATCGAAGAGCACCGTCTGTTCTGTGCGGCGGCGGCGCGAGCGGTGCGTGAGGCAAACGTTGACCGTGATCCTGTGGACCCAGGTGGAGAATTCGCTCCTGAAGGTGAATCGCTTCAGGCCCCGGTACACCCGGATGAACACCTCCTGGTAGATGTCTTTGGCATCGTCCGCGCTCGTCACGTAGCGGGCGGCGATCGAGAGCACTTTCCTGTCGTGACGGAATACGAGCTGCTCGAACGCAACGATATCCCCCTGCTGCGCCTTCCTGACCAGATCAGCGTCTTCCATCGTACGATAGGTCGATTGTGAGTTGTCCCGGGACATAGCATTAGACCGGAGGATGCGCCGGATGGTTGCCGGCAGGGGTTTGAATATCAGTGTCCATTTTCCGGTGGATTTCGACCCCCGGAGATGCTATTGTTACTTGAAAACAGGAACACAAGTTTCACGAAAGGAAACAACATGACAAGCCTTCCCTCGCAGACAGAGATGGAGCGGGCGTATAGAAAAAGCGATTCCACGTACGACGGGGTCTTTTACCTGGGCGTCAGGACGACGGGGGTCTTCTGCCTTCCCTCGTGCGGGGCCCGCAAACCCCTCCCCCGCAATGTGGAGTATTTCGCCACCCCCCGGGAGGCGGTCTTCGCGGGGTACCGGCCGTGCAAACGATGCAGGCCTCTGTCCGCCATCGGCGAGCCGCCGCCGTGGGCCGGCCGGCTTCTCACCGAGATCGAGAGGAACCCCTCCCGGAGGTTTTCGGATGCGACACTGCGGGAGATGGACATCGATCCGGCCAGGGCAAGACGGTTCTTCAACAAGAACTACGGGATGACATTCCAGGCATATTGCCGCGGCCGGAGGCTCGGAAAGGCCTTCGAGAAGATACGCAAGGGGGAAAACCTGGATGATGTGACGCTCGGCCACGGGTATGAATCCCACAGCGGATTCCGGGAGGCGTTCGCGCGGGTGTTCGGAACCTCTCCCGGGAAGGCCGACGGGACAAAGTGCATCACGGTGGGGTGGATCGAAAGCCCGCTCGGCCCGCTCGTCGCGGGAGCGACAGGAGAGCACCTGGTTCTTCTCGAATTCACCGACCGCCGGATGCTCGAAGCCCAGATCGCCACGCTCGGGCGGCTGTTCAGGTGTCCGATCGTCCCCGGAGAGAACCCCGTCCTGCAGCTGCTCAGGGAAGAATTGAAGAAGTACTTCTCCGGGGAGCTGAGGAAGTTTTCCGTCCCGCTCGCCTATCCAGGATCGGAATTCCAGCAGCGGGTGTGGAAGGGGCTCCTGGGAATCCCGTACGGGGGAACGCTCTCCTATGAAGCGCTCGCCGCGAAAGTGGGGGCGCCGCGGGCGCAGCGCGCGGTGGGACATACGAACGGACTCAACCGCATCGCGATCGTGATCCCGTGTCACCGGGTCGTGAACAAGGACGGCAACCTCGGAGGATACGGGGGGGGACTCTGGCGTAAGCGGGCCCTCCTGGACATCGAGCGGGGTGAACGCATCTACGGGACGGACTGAGCCGTCACGGTCTTCGGGGAACCCCGAGCCGGCACATCCGGGATATCCGGTGACGGTGGTCAGCAAACCCCCTGTACGCCGCGTCAAAGACACCCCGCAGAATCGGGGTGACGGAACACAGATAGAGCGGATAGGCCCACCAGATGCGCTTCATCAGGTGCCTGTAGACGTCGGCGCCCCTGATCTGTTTCTCATCGCGAAGGAGAAGCCTGAGGTCCGCGGTGATTTCTCCGGCTTCCAGATGCAGCCGCTCCGCCACCCACGCTGACTGCAGGGGCACTACACCGTATCCTCTCCGGCGAAGCATGCCACTCCAGAACGGAACCCAGCGGCTGCAGAACCCGCACGAGGCGTCATACAGAAGCCAGCCCTCGCCGGCCGGGGGTGCGTCCATTCAGTCTGTCACTGTGATCGTGAGCGTTGAGCCCCGGGAGGGGTGCACGACGGTCGACCCGGGAGAAAGGAGCATGTGCGGCGACGCCGGGGCCGGCCGGGGATTGTCCGGGCCGGTAAGGGGAGATACGGACACGGTCACTTTTTCGGGAAACACCTGCGGCGCGGAGAATGCGCCTGCAGCGGAATGGACCGGAATGACTTCGAAGCGGACCGTTGCCGACGCGTCAGCGGAATGCTGTGCCCGGGAAATTCCCGGGAAAAGAAGTGCCGCTGCCAGAAGAAGTGCAGAGATTTTCATTGTCAGTCGCTCAGTGTCAGCGTTACCGTCCGATCCGAGGGAGCAAGCTCGGCCAGTCCCGGCTCCGCCGAAAATCTGTACGTGATCTTCTGACCGCTTTCGACACCCGGGCCGATCCCCGCGACGAGAACCGTCGAGCCCGTGGCCCCGGTGATATCGATTTCCCCGCTGCTCGTTCCGCGGGAACTCTCGAGACGTATCGCAAGAGAGGTGCCCGCCGGCATCGGCCTGTCGATGGACGCGGCGATTTTCATGTTCGGGAGATTCGTCACAAGACTGTAAGTGCTGCTTCCGTCGGAGGCGCTCCCTGAGCCCGCGGTGACAGACAGGGGGAGCGGGGAACCGGACACGACGAGCCGGGTCACGGGCTTCACCTCGATCGCGAGGTTCTGTGTCGCGGCGGCGGTCTGAGCGGACGCTTCCGCACCACACATCAGTGACAGTCCGAGTATTGCGATTCCGTTCTTCCAGCGGGAATTCACGTCCCACGCTCCTTTTCTTGACACCCCGTGACGGCAAAGGGAATGCCACGAATTTCCGGAAGAGAATATTTGCAGAGGAAGTGTAATATGTTACAATAGGCGGCTCGTGCGGAAAATACCTGCGAACTGCCGCAATACGGAAGAGCGCATGATTGCAGTTTCTACACTACGCCGCACCGGCTCCGGCGGGCGGAGGTATACACATCGTTGCCACAGTGAAGTCTACGGAGTCGTCGCGAGAATTACAAGGTCCCTGGACTCCGATTCGTCAAAAGGCTCCATCGCCACGCTCCCGAACGTGCTGACCTCCCGGAAACCGCATTTCCCGATCAGGTCCACCGTTCCCCGGGCCATGAGGGGAATCAGAGGCACGGTCACGAGGGAGTGCGAGACCTTCCCCTCCTTCTTTTCCAGCCTGAGAATGTTGAACCGTATCCGTCGGCCGTCTTCGTCGAAGTCGTAGAACCGGACAAATGTCATCCCGTTGCTCTCCCTGACTCCCTGAATGCGCTCGCGGGTCGCCAGAATCCTGTCGTAATTCAGAATCTGGAGGAACAGCATTCCGCCCGGGCGGAGCAGAGCGGAAAACGTCTCGAGCGCGGCGCGGATTTCCTTCTCCCCCGGCAGATGGGGAAGCGTGTTTCCCATGCAGAACACAGCGTCGAACGGTCCGCTCACGACATCACGGAGGCGGCCGAAATCCGAGCGAACGCTCCTGATATCGAGATTCATCTTCCCGGCGTGCAACCGGAGACGGTCGAGCATTTCAGCCGATACGTCAACGGCCGTCACCCGCGCGCCGAGTCCGGCAAGGAGAAGAGAGTGAAACCCGGTCCCGCATCCGGCGTCGAGGGCCGTTCCGATCCGCCGGTTTTCCACGAGGAGACGGAAGAACGGCTTTTCCCGCACGAATCGCATTTCGAAACCGGTCATGCTGTCGTAATCGGGGGCCAGGCTGTCGTAGAATGCCGAAGGGTCCAGCGGGACGGGGGATCCGGGATCAGTCATTGGGCCCGTACTGCGGCACATGGCCGCGGAAATGATTGTAAACGGGGGCATCGATCTGGTCGAACCTGCGCTGATATTCCTCCCGTGATATGCCGTTCTGCCACCGGCCGGTGAGGACGGCCAGCCCCGTGACCGCCACGAACACTCCCGCGACGAGGACGCCGAACACCCAGGCCGGGACGGGGCTCGGGCGGCCGATTGCCTTCATGGACAGGGTGTCTTTGACCGGGCAGGCCTCGACGCACGCAAGGCAGCTCATGCATTCGTCGCTCCGGACGCGCGTCGCGCTGTGTACGTTGATCCCGGCCGGGCACGCCTTCGTGCAGAGCCGGCAGTCGATGCACGACGATGCGGTCCGCGTGATCTTCAGGGGACTCAAGAAGCTCGCAATTCCCAGGAGAGCACCGTACGGACAGAGGAACCGGCACCAGAAGTTCTTGATCACCATCGAGAAGAGAATGAGGAAGGCGATTGTCCAGAGCGCTGCACCCCCGATCCCCGCAAAGAAGAGGTACATCTTGATGTCGGCGACCTTGTTATACGGGCTGTAGATGAAATTCGCCAGGTCTCCCGCATCCATCGCCGCGACGCTCCAGACGAAGAACCCCATGAGGATGTACTTCAGGGAACGGAGAGGGTAGTCGAGCCAGCGAGGGAGCGTCAGGTTCCTGCCGAAGAGTTTCCGGCCGAGCATCCAGAGCGATTCGCTCAGCGTCCCGATGGGACAGAGCCAGCTGCAGAAGGCCTTCTTCAGGAGCAGGCTCACGGCCAGTATCGCCAGCAGAATAAACAGGCCGGAAGGATGAACGGCGTTGACGATCCCCGTGAGCGCAAAGTACTTCAGGCTTATCAGTGCGCTGATCGGGAGGAACCCTTCCGCACCCGGAGGCCGGGAAACGAACGGTGCCGAACCTCCCGACATTCCCCACTGCGCAAACAGCACGAACTCGACGCCGATCCAGACGCAGAGAAGGGCGAACGCGGCCTGAACGGTCGTGCGGAGAAACTGGGAATCCTCCCTGAACCGCCAGAGGATCCGCCTGTACCGGACGGGTTCGACGGTGAAGTCGATCTTCCGGCGCCGGAGGTCCGGGGGGATCTTCCTGATAACGCGTTTCGGGGAGGGTGCGACTTTGATCGCATCACCGGCATTGAATGCACGTTCCGTTCTCATGGCATCTCCCCCTCTATGTCGTATATCCCGGTTTTTTCATTTCACCGGCGAGCTGGGCGACATTCTTTCCCACGAGCATCGAGTATATGCCGTCCCTCAGGGAGGCCCATTTTTCGTGCACCGCACAGGGATGTTTCCCGGAGCATTCGGGAAACCCCATCACGCAATTCTGCGTCAGGTCAACGCCGTCGATTGCTTCGACGATATGAAAGAGTGTGATGTCCCGCGCAGGCATTCCAAGTGAGAATCCGCCGCCGGGCCCCTTGCTGGAGGCAAGGAGTCCTTTCCTCGAGAGATCCTGGAGGATCTTCGCGAGAAAATGGTAGGGGATGTCGAGTTTCTTCGTCAGATCCCTGATCGAAGTGCGCTCACCTTCCTCCTGCAGGGCCAGGTAGACCACCGCCTGGAGGGCGTATTCGCATTGACGGCTGAATATGAGGCTCATGTTCTATATCGGACTATTTAGTCTTAAATTACTCCGAAAGAATCAGAAAGTCAAGTGAAAAATGGCGGAACCGGGGAGGCTTCCGATCAGCCGAAAAACAGACGGCAAATTCCCCCCTCCCCAAAAAAGAATCCCGCCCTGTAAGGGGCGGGATTGTGAATCTGAGCGGTGTCTCCGGAACGCTCAGTGCGGAGAGAGAGCAGGCCCCCTCTCCTTCTTCGTCAGCTCAAAGACCGCACGGAGAACCTTCTCCTCGGCCGGCGAAAGTGCCAGCTTCCTCCTCCCCATCACCCGCCGTGCCACCTGAAGGGCCTTTTCCAGGTCATACGTCTTCAGCCCCTCACCTCCTCCCCAGGCGAACGAGGGAACCGACTTCGGGGGAAAACCGCTCCCGAAGATGTTGCTCGAGACGCCGACAACCGTTCCGGTGTTGAACATGGAGTTGATGGAGCTTTTTGAATGATCCCCCATCACCAGTCCCATGAACATCGAACCGCTGTCCACGGTCTCGCCGTCGATCACGAGTTTCACGTTGCCGTAGTTGTTCTTCAGGTCGCTGTTGTTCGTGTCGGCTCCCAGGTTGACCCACATCCCCAGATACGCATGGCCGAGGAAGCCGTCATGCTGCTTGTTGGAGAACGAATGGATCACCGCGCCTTCCACTTCGCCGCCGACCTTGCACACGGGACCGATGCTTGTGTTCTCGTATATCTTCGCTCCCACCTTGATCAGCGATCTGTCTCCGACGAACGCGGGGCCCTCGATGACGGCATTCGGGAACACTGTCACGTTGTTCCCGATCCATATCGGCCCCCCCTCTGCGTCGAGAACGACACCGGGCTTCACCTTTGAGCCTTCGCCGATCACGATGTTGCCGGGATTGACGAGGTGGGCCCCCTCGTACACCGTTCCCCGCATCCTCGATCCCTGTTCCGGCGCCAGAAGCGCGAAATCCGATACGATCTCCGGACCGTTGAGATTCACGAGGTCCCACGGATAGGAGACCATCTTCGCCTCGAGGGAGGTCACGGGGAGTCCCGGAAACGCGGAGACGCCCGGGAATTCCGGAAGCCCGCCCCTGAACGATTCCAGTACCCGGCTCCCGACACGCGCCGCCACGAGCACATCCCCCGCAACATAGAGGCCGTCCGGCCCGTCGAGCGGGATCTGACGGGCAAGCTCCCCGGTGGCCACGATTCTCCCGTTCAGGAACAGGCATCCCTGCCCCCCGGCCGTGTTGACCGCAGCACCCGGATTCTGCTCTTTCAGGAGATCCGCGAGGTACGCCCGGCAGTGGAGCCCGAGCGTCGTCCCCGGATACCGCTTCTGGATTTTCTCGCGGAGCGTGAGCATCCCGCACCGCAGGTCATACACCGGCCGCGTGTACACGAGCGGGAGCAGCCTGCGGAAGTACTGATCTTCAAACAGACATATCCTGTCGGTCATCGGTGTGTGTCCTCATTGGAATATCTTTGATTCCCAGCTGTCGTTGTAGTTCCCGGTGAGTTTTGTGGCTGCGTCCCTGTCGACGAAGACGAACGCTTTCGCGTGCATCTGAATGATCGACGCCGGGCACATCGCCGTCAGGGGTCCCTCCACCGCCGCTTTGACGGCGTCGGCCTTCCCCGTCTTGTTCGCCAGCAGGAGAAGCTCTTTCGCGTCCATGATCGTTCCGACCCCCATCGTGATAGCGTACCGGGGGACTTCTTCCTTCGTCTTGAAGAACCGGGCGTTATCCATCCGGGTCGTCCCGGTGAGCGTCTTGATGCGCGTTCTCGAACCGAGCGATGAGCCGGGTTCGTTGAACGCGATATGCCCGTTCCCCCCGATGCCGAGAACCTGGAGGTCGATCCCCCCCGATTCCAGGATCCGTTTTTCGTACCACGCGCAGAACGCGTCGATGTCCTTCGCCATTCCCTGCGGCACGTGGATGTGGCGGACGTCGAGGTTGATGTCCTTGAAGAAATTCTCGTGCATGAAATAGTGGTAGCTCTGGTCGTGCGACGGCGGAAGTCCGACGTATTCGTCGAGGTTGAACGTCGTGACCTTGGAAAAATCGAGCCCCTCGTCACGGTGCATCCGGATCAGCTCCTTGTAGAGTCCGAGCGGGGTGCTCCCGGTGGCGAGCCCGAGAACCATGTTGGGTTTTTTTCTGAGTCGGTCGGCAACGAGCCTGGCGGCTTCCTTGCTCATTGCGTCATAATTCTCTTTTACGATGACGAGCATGAGTGAGCTCCCGATGTGTTGGTGTGTGAGTTGTAGGCCGGCGGACGGAATTACGGCCGGCAGAGCGGGTAGATGCTGCAGGTCCCCGGCGAATTCCAGCGTCCGGTTGACGCCGCGCGGGGAGGCGAAAACAGCATACGAAGAGGGATGATGAAAGGCAAACGACGGGCAACAGCGATCGCCCGCCCGGCAGGCGCCGGAACGTTCAGCTTTTTACGGCCGGCATACCCCGGACAAATCACCCCCGCGCAGGCTCAATCACCCGCGGAACTTGCGGCTTCGCGGTCCGGGGAGCGGCCGAATTCCGGCTCAATCTCCCGCCGCCGCGGGCACATACCTTCACGCAGGATTCAAACGGCTCCGGGCGTATCCGATGAGCCGAGGATGATTCCCCGGTAGCGCTGGTAGAGATACGAAACGGCGAGAAGCATCACGCCCAGTCCGACGAACGAGAATATCCTGTAGAGCGTATCGAGAAATGAAAGGTCGTAGATGAATATCTTCAGAATCGATATGCCGAAGAGGACGATTGCCTCGATCCTCACGATCCGCGAGCGCTTCCAGATTCCAATCGCCATGAGCACGATCGAATAGACGAGCCACGACGCCGAGAGGAGGAGCTGCCGGAGGTTCTGAAGACGCGACATCTCCTCGGCGATGTTCACGGTGCCCGCGGCGAGGGCGAGCCGGTAGATTCCCCGCGCGAAGTAGTCCCACGTCTCTCCGGTGATCAGCACCAGGGCCAGCAGGACGATCCCCGCCTGGATCCCCGCGCCGAGCTGCACGGAGGCTCCCGTCACCGGCGGCCTGGACCGGAGGATCCGCCGCGCCGCGGCATACATCGCCACGAGGATGAGAAGGTGGAACACCCGTTCGTTCAGCAGGGGGACGAATTCCGCTATCGGCGCGTACGATAATCCCCGGATCACCGCAAGGCACCCGGCGAGGAGGAGGGCAACGAGCCCCGAGGCAACGACCGGGCGGTTCTCCTCCCGGCTTCCCCCCAGGACCAGGAGGAGCGCATACGCTCCCCACGCGACGGGTATCGTCATGGCGCGGAGGAACTCCAGATGCTGTTCACGCGCGACACCGGCATTCCGGATCATCTGCGCGAAGACGTCGTTGGTCTCGACCGTGATGAGCAGGAACATGACGGAGCACCAGGCGATGTGGAGCGCCGTGCGCACGGCGGCGGGTCCCGGCTTCTCCAGGCGTCCGTGGATCACGGCGCCGAGGGCGAGGCACGCCGACAGGAGGAAAAATGTGAACGCCCGGGGGTTCACGAGGGGCGTAAAGGGCTCCGACGGGGAGGCAAAGAGCGCCCCTCCCGTGCCAAGCAGAAAGAGAAACGCGACCGCGAACAGGGCCAACCCTCCACCCCAGACCGAACGCAGCCGCCACTGCATCCCCGCCCAGGTCAGGGCGAGCGCTTCCACGGACAGGTACTGGACGAGCGCCAGCCCCTTGAACTCGATGAACGTCGCGCAGATGACGAGGAGGATCGACGTCAGCGTTGAATGCAGGAACATCCCGTTTTCGCCGGATTTTCTGCGGGAGGCGAGCGACGTCGCACCGTAGAGGATGGCCGTGACAAGCGTCGCCGGCACCCTCCAATCCGGATGATCGATGTTGACCAGCGCGTACAGGAGTATGTAAAACACGGCTCCGTGCACCGATGCCGACGCCAGGCGGATGCGCCCGTACGACGCAACGCCGCGGATGACCCGCAGGACATGCACGGCGTGGAACATCACCCAGAAGAGCGCCAGAAAGAGGAGGGCGGGGACAAAGTACGATTCCGCATAGGCCTGTCCCAGCCAGAGGGCGTAAATCAGGTACGTCCCGGCGATGCTCAGCGGCTCGAGGGACATCCAGGAGTCCATCTTCCAGGCGACGACGAGGAGCCCCAGGTCCAGGAGCGCGAGGTATGTGAACAGTCCGACGGGGTTCGCTTCCCCCGTACTCAGGAGGAACGGGGTCAGAAATCCTCCGAGCCAGCCGATGAGCGCCACGACGACGGAATCGTACTTGAACGCTTGCGAGAACGTGATCACCGTGACGAACGACATGAACACGAACGCCCACATCTGACTCACGACATGGTAATAGTTGAACGACGCGTAGACGGAAAGATACAGAATGGCGATCCCGGCCCCCACGAGGCCCTGGGCAAAGATCTGGAACCCCCCGGCGGCGCTTCGTGACGCCGCGGCAAGAAGTCCAAGCCCGAAGACGACCCCGATCAGAACCCGGACCGGTTCCGTGATCCAGTCGTTGGCAAATGCATACTGAAGGAAGAACCCGACGCCCAGTATGAGCGCCAGCGCGCCGATCCTGTTCAGGAGTTTCCCCCCGATCAATGCCTCCCATTCCTCCTTCGTGCGGGATTTTGCCCGGGGGGGAATCACGGGGAGGACAGGGGCCGTTGGCGGCGGAACCGGAGAAGGAGCAGGAGTGACCGGCGACGCGTCGCCGGAGATCTTCCGCGCGGGCAGGGGCCTCTTCCGGATTCCTCCCCGGGCATCCCGGCGCTGGGGAGTCTGCGACACCGCCGACGCGCTGACCTTCTTTTCGAGTTCTCCTATGAGACCGAGAGCGCTCCGGAATTTTGACTCAAGATCCGTAACGCGGGCGGACAGAAGGCTCATGCGCGCGAAGACGACGGCCAGGGCGATGATCACGAGGAAGAGACAGAGCAGGGCGAATGCAACCATGGGTGGCTCCGTTGTCGAGATGGAATCAGGACATGACTATGCAAAGATAGACATCCGCAATCGATAAACAAACTTCGCAGGGACCGGACATCATACACAACCGGCGGGACAAATCACCCCCGGGAAAAAACTGTGAATCCCGCGAGTTTGTCTCCTGAACCACCGATGACCGGAAGATGAACATCGATTTCTTGCAAATGCATGCTACCGGGGGTATATTGAAGGGAGTAAACAGCGCGAGGTTCATTCTGAACACCTCGACCTCCAGCAGATTGCGGAGGTTTTTTTTTCCGGGGGATATACGGGAAGGGTCAGCGTCATTCAACGAAAGGTCCTCTCATGACTATCCGGAAACTCTCGCTCACCATCGCGTGCCTCGGAGCGGTGCTCTCGCCCGCTTCGGGAGGGAATGCGGGACATCGCGGAGTCGTCTCCGTTCTCACAACGTCCGGCGACGACCTCTACCGGCCGTTCCTGATCAACAACGTCTTCAACTACTACGGAAACAACGGTGACGGATCGTACAATAAATTCAGCACACTCAACGAAGGCTTTGAGTTTACGAAGGGGTCCGGCAAGACGACGGTGTACGAGGACGGCATCATCTGGGGAGGGTATCACAAAGGAAGAACGACGCCGAAAGTGGGAGGGTCGGTCTACCGCCACGGGCTGGAGGCCGGTCCCATCGTCGTCAACGGGACGGCAACGACCGACCCCGTCGGAGACGACCCGACAAATCCGGCGAACAGGATATACAGGGTGCGCCCGGACATCACTCCGGCGACCCCGTTCGCAAGCGTTCAGTCGAAGATCGCGGCCGAGGAGACTGCCTACATTGCACGGTACGAGAGCTACAGCGACCAGGACATCTACAACCAGTACATCAACGACTGGAATCAGTGGCCCGCCGCGCAGGGTGCCCCGTTCACGTACGGCAAGGATTCCAATAACGTCCAGCGCACGTCCGGTCCGTACGATCCCCGGTATGACGTCCCCGGGAAGCCGGGCGCGGACCAGACGCTCTGGTTCGTCGCCAACGACTGCAATGCCGCGCGCGTCGTGTTTCTGGCCGGTTCGCCCGTGATCGGTCTTGAAATGCAGCGCACGATATGGGGATACAAGCGTGCCGGCGCACTGGGACAGACAATTTTCGTGAGCACGCTCCTCATCAACAAGAGCGGCGCTGCCATCGACACGATGTTCATTGCCCAGTGGGCGGATCCCGATCTCGGGGACGGCGGAGACGACTTCGTGGGATGTGACACAACGCGAAATCTCGGGTACGTGTACAACGGGAAGCCGACCGACGCGGTGTACGGAACGGCTGTTCCCGCGGTCGGGTTCGACATGATCCAGGGGCCGGTTGTCCGTGGTGGAGCCGGGGATACTTCGGCATTCCGTTCCGGGAAATATCCCGGATTCAAAAACCTTCCGATGACGTCGTTCACGTTTACCACGCAGGGGATCGTGTCGTTTATGGATCCCGTGCAGGGGGTCGGCGGGGACGTGCAATGGTACAGGCTTCTGACGGGAACGATCGCCGGATCGGGAGCGCCGTTCATCGATCCCACGACAAACCAGCCGACGAAATTCTGCCTCTCCGGCGATCCCGTGACACAGACGGGGTGGAGAGACGGGATGGGGGGGCTGACACCCCAGGACCGGCGGTTATGCATCGCATCCGGTCCGTTCACGATGGCTCCGGGGGATACGCAGGAGATCGTCGTCGCGCTCATCGCGGGACTCGGCGCCGATTACCTCTCGAGCGTATCGGTCCTCCGCACGAACGACGACGGGGTTCAGTCGGCGTACAACACCATGACCGGCGTGGGGACGGTCACCGGGACTGCCGCGCGGGCGGCGACCGCCCCGGCGGCGTTCGAACTTATGCAGAATTATCCGAACCCGTTCAATCCGTCGACGGTTATCTCGTACACGCTTTCCGAGAGATCGAACGTCACATTGTCGGTGTACAACGAACTGGGACAGGAAGTGGCAACGCTCGTCCGCGGGACACAGGATGCGGGGAAACACCAGGTCCTGTTCACGGGCGACGGGCTTGCCTCGGGGGTCTATTTCTACAGGCTGCAGACGGGGAACGACGTTGCGGCGAAGAAATTGTTGATTCTGCGGTAACCTGGTCGTAGATTGCTTCGCTTCGCTCGCAAGGACATCGCGGGTCGCAAGGACAACCTTTGATTCGCACAATGACGGGGGGTCGCTGATGCTTGTACGAAACAGAGGTGGTCGCGCACTTGTTGTACTCCTGATGGTGCTGGCACAGACGTCGTCCCGGGCGGACGACACGCTCCGGCAGAAGATCGCGCAGATGTTCATCCTGGGGTTCAACGGGACGACGCTCTCCGACACCATACGTGCGGACCTCGCGGAGCGGAATCTCGGCGGCGTGATATTCATGGGGGCAAACTGCGCCTCCCCCGTGCAGATACAGAACCTCACTGCCGCAGTCAGGTCCGCGGCGAGGACCGCTCCCTTCATCGCGGTCGACCAGGAAGGCGGACTCGTCGCCAGGTTGAACGGAACCAACGGGTACCTGGCGACGGCGAGCGAGTACCAGCTCGGCACCGTGTGGCATTCGACGGACTCCACCGCCCACCAGGCCTCGCTCATGTCCGCGTGGCTCCAGTCCGGCGGGTTCACCACCGATTTCGCGCCGGTCGTTGACGTGGACGTCAACCCGCAGAGCCCGGCGATCGGAGCTCTCGACAGGAGCTTTTCGAGCAATCCCCAGACCGTGGCGCTCCATGCGCAGGCGTTCATCGACCAGCTCCACGCCCGGGGGATCATGACGACGCTGAAGCACTTCCCGGGACACGGGAGCGCAACGACGGATTCTCACCTGCAGCTCCCGGACATCACGACGACGTGGGCGGATTCGGAGCTCATACCGTACAGGTCGCTCATCGGCACGAACCGGGTGGACCTGGTGATGGTGGGTCACCTCTACAATGCGCATATCGACAGCCTCTATCCGACGTCTCTCTCGCTCAAGACGGTCACAGGACTTCTGCGCGACACGCTCGGGTACCAGGGAGTGGTGATCACCGACGATCTCTACAACATGAAAGCGATCACCGATCTGTACGGCAGGGAAGAAGCGGCATCGCTTTCGATCAACGCGGGCGTTGACATCCTGCTCTACGTGTCGAACATTCTGGGGGACGGGACGTCGCTGCTCCGCCATATGGTGGACACGATCGAAGCGCGGGTCCAGTCCGGCGCCATCCCCGAGAGCAGGATCGAGGAGTCCTATCAGCGGGTGATGGCGCTCAAAGGGCGCTACATCCTGAACGGCATCGCCGCCCCACCGTCGGCCGCGGCCTCCCGCCCGGAGCATCCCTGGCTCGGGAATTATCCCAATCCCTTCAACCCGGCGACGATCATCCGGTTTGCACTCCCCGGGAAGTCGGTCGTGCACCTCGATGTCTATAACATCCTCGGGCAGCGTGTCGCAACGCTTGCCGACGGCGTCACCGATGCGGGGACACACGAAGTGCGGTTTGACGGGAACGCGATGGCCACGGGGGTCTACCTCGCCCGGCTCTCCGTGCGCCCTCTTGACCGCGGCGGGAACTCCGTGACGCTGACTTCGAAGCTGCTCCTCGTCCGCTGAGCCCCCCTTTCTCCGGGAGCCGATCCGCGATATTGCGTCTTGGCTCCCAACTCGCTAGTTTACCTCCGGCAACCGCGGGGTGTGCCCGTGAAGTTATATCCATTGTCCCTCCTTCTTGTCGCCTGTGCGGTCCATCTCGGCGCAGATGGATGCTATCACCTTCTCGCAACGCAGGAGGAGCTTCTGACGGATTCGGGAAACGCTAAATTCGAACAGGGCGATTTCGCCGGCGCCGTCGGCGATTTCAGCCGGGCGATCGGGCTGAACCCGGCAAACGGAGAACACTACTTTCGCAGGGGAACGGCAAGGGGAGCGCTCGGAGACATCAGCGGTGCGATGAGCGATCTGGACACTGCGATCCTGCTCAGACCGTGGGACACGGAAATCCTCAGAGGCCGGATCGGCTTCCAGACCGGCCTGCTCGACTCGCTGCAAAACGCCGCGCCCGACGGCACCACGGGGGAAACGACATTGCTCCGGATGCAGATCGTGACAACCCGGATATTCGTCGTGCGCGATCTCGACAGGCTCATCGCGATCGACCCGGAAGATTCGTGGGCGCACGGGGAACGGGGCAGAAAGCGGTACGAACTCGGAGACGACGAAGGGGCGGTGAAGGATTTCAACGAAGTCCTCGGCGTTGAGACGGACGCCGACTGGGCGTACTTCGACAGAGGGCTTGCCGAGGCCGCGCTCGCCGATTACCCCTCCGCGGTCCGGGATTTTTCGCGCGTCGCAAGGAACGACGGAACGGACGGATGGGCGTTCTACCACCTGGGACTGGCCCGCATACACGGCGGCGACAGCAGCGCGGGGTGCATCGATCTCCGGCGTGCGCTCACGCTCGGCGTGGAAGAGAGCCGGAGTGCACTGGAGGAAATGTGCAGGTGACGGGGACTGCTTTGAAGGGGCGACACGGCTATCCCTGCGGTGCAGCCGCATGAGGCTCACGCGCCTGTTTTCGGAGTTCTTCCGGAGCGAGCGATCGGGGGGCATTATTCTCTTTTCCTGCACCGTGATTTCGATACTGGCGGCGAATTCCCCCGCCGGGGATTCGTACGCGGCACTCTGGCGCCATCCGCTCAGCCTGCCGTTTCCCCCCTTCGGGGCTGATTTCACGCTCGCGCACTGGATCAACGACGGTCTTATGGCCGTGTTCTTCCTCCTCGTGGGACTTGAAATCAAGCGGGAATTCCTTCACGGCGAGCTCTCCGATGCCCGGAGCGCCCTTTTTCCGGCCCTCGCAGCGGCCGGAGGGATGATCGTTCCCGCCTCGCTCCATTTTCTTCTCAACAGGGGGACTCCCGGGCAGGCCGGTTTCGGGATCCCGATGGCGACCGACATCGCATTCGCCCTGGGGGCCCTCTCGCTCCTGGGAACGAGGGTCCCTTCTTCGCTCAAGGTGTTCCTCGCCGCGCTGGCAATCATCGACGACCTGGGAGCCATTCTCGTCATCGCGGTGTTCTATACTCAGGGTATTTCGATGCTGTTTCTGTGCTTCTCCCTGGGCACGTTCGGCTTTCTCTATCTTATGCGGCGCCTGAACATACGACGCCTTCCCGTGTACATGCTGGGCGGAGCCTTCATGTGGTATTGCATGGTACGTTCGGGAATTCACCCCACGGTCGCGGGCGTGCTTCTCGCGTTTGCGGTTCCCTCAGGCAGGGAGGATGAGCCGTCCCCTTCCTCACGGCTCCAGCACATCCTGCACAACCCGGTGGCGTTCGTCATACTCCCGCTCTTCGCGCTCGCCAACACCGGGATCAGGTTTGTACCCGGCTGGGAATCGGGATTTCTCGAGAACAATTCGCTCGGAATCATGGCGGGACTTCTCGTCGGCAAGCCTGCAGGGATACTTCTCTTCAGTTCCGTTGCCCTCTCAACGGGACTCTGCACGCTCCCCGACGAAATGGACCGGCGCCACCTCATCGGTGCGGGGCTCCTGGCCGGGATCGGCTTCACGATGTCCGTCTTTGTCGCTCACCTTGCTTTCAACGTTACACACACCGTCGAAGCGTCCGTCATGGCGGTTCTGGCGTCATCGGCTACGGCCGGGGTCGCGGGAGTCCTTTTTCTCGGATCCCTGAACGGCCGACGTCCCATCAGGAACACTACTTTGTGAAGGAGAATCACTCATGCCGATACGAATCACCGCCGCGGCGCTCATTCTGCTCGCCGGGCAAGCGCCCGGCGGCACGGACTGGCCCCGGGAGATCGACAGCCCCGGGGGAATCATCAGGATCTACAGCCCCCAGATTGAATCCTACCAGGGCACTTCCATGGGCGCGCAGGCCGCCGTTTCGTTTACCGCACCGGATGCCGCCGAGCCCGTGTTCGGGGCGGTCTGGCTGGACTGCCTCGTGCAAACCGACAAGTCTGCAGGGACTGTCACGCTCAGCGGCGTGAAGGTGACACAGATACAATTCCCCGAAGGAAAAGGAGTCGACCCGAAACCGGTCGCCTCGGCGGTGGAAGAGCAAATGCCCCGTCTCAATATTTCGTTCCCCCTCAAGGACATCCTCGAAGAGCTCGGTACCGCGCAAAAGGAGAAAGAGACTTCGAAAGAAATCGAGGTGGCGCCTCCGCAGATCATCACGCGGGAACATCCGGCCGTTCTCGTGTTGCTTGACGGTGAGCCGGTGTACATCGATGTCGAGGGAACATCGCTCCGCCGCGTCGCCAACACGCCGTTCTTCCTCGTCCAGAACACCGGCAGCGGGACCCTGTTTCTCAAGGGGGGGGATATCTGGTATACCGCCCGTGAGATCACGGGACCGTGGGAAGCCACGAAAGCCCCTCCCCGGGAGGCGCTCGATCTCGCGCTGAAGTCCCAGACCGAGACGCAGGCGGCGGAAATGCCGGCGCCTGACGCACCGGCAGAAAAAAGCGGGAGCGTTCCGGAGGTCATCGTGAGCACCGTCCCGGCGGAACTTATCGCCACCAACGGCCCGGTCCAGTTCTCACCGATCAAGGAGACCGGGCTTCTGTACGCTTCGAACACGCCGAGCAAGCTGTTCCTCTCGATACAATCGCAGGACTACTACATACTCATTTCAGGGAGGTGGTACACGGCCCGGACATTGAGCGGGCCGTGGGCATACGTCGCCTCGACCCGCCTTCCCGTCGATTTTGCGCGGATCCCTCCGGGATCTCCGCGCGACGACGTCCTGGCGAGCGTTGCGGGCACCGTACCGGCGAAGGAGGCGGTTCTCAACGCGCAGATACCCCAGACGGCCGAAGTGGACCGGACAAAGGCGTCCACGCAGGTCCAGTATGACGGCGCGCCGGCATTCGAACCGATCGAAAACACCGGGATGTCGTATGCATCGAACGCGTCGACCGCGGTCGTTCGCGTGGGGGACAGGTTTTACAATTGCGACAGGGGGGTCTGGTTCGACGGACCAACGCCGAACGGGCCGTGGGAAGTGTGCGTCTCGGTCCCTCCTCCCATCTATACCATCCCGCCCCGGTACCCTGTCTACTACGTCCGGTACGTCCGCGTTTACGGATACACCCCGAACGTCGTTTACGTCGGCTACACTCCGGGCTACACCGGAAGCTACGTGTACGGCGGGACGGTCGTGTACGGGACGGGGTACTACTACCGGCCGTGGTTCCGGCATTACTATTACCCGCGCCCGTGGACCTGGGGTTTCGGGGTCCATTATGACCCGTGGACCGGATGGTCATTCGGGTATGCGTCAGGCTGGTGGCGGCCCCGCGGCTGGTTTGCCTACAACAACTGGGGAGTAGTCCGGGCGGGCTGGTGGGGGCCGGTGGGGTACCGGCCGGTCTACAGGCCGGTCGCCGGACCGGTCTACCGCGAAGGATATCGCCCGGTGTACAGACCGCTGGTTGCCGGGAGAGCCGGCAGCGGACCTGTCTTCGAAGGCGCGCGATCGACGGGACCGGTCCGCACAGCATCGCTCTATGACCGATGGAGCACGGGGGTGTCCCGCCCCGGTGCGGGAGAAAGGCCGCGGCAGGCGGTCGACATGGCAAGACCCCAGGGTCGTCCCTCTCCGGCGGCGAGGCGGGGTCCGAACGTGCGACAGGGGAAGGGCGACAGACCGGGAGCATTCAGAAAACCGGCCCGGGAACGGCAGGAACGGAAGGAACGAAAACCAGAGAAAGACAGGGACGGGCGCTGAGGGACAGCGGCGACGGCCATCAGATCAATCCATCAGACAGGAGGAGCGCCATGGACAGGAAGACGTTCTTGAATTCGCTGTCATCGCAGATCACGGATTGGCAGAAGGAGCTCAACGACCTGAGCGGCAGGGCGGAACAGGCGGGAACGAAAGCCAAAACGGAAGTCCAGAGCCAGATCAAGGACCTCAACGCAAAGCTCGACGACGCCCGATCGAAACTCAAACAGATCCAGGCCGTCGGACCCGATGCGTGGGAGGATGTGCGCGAGGGATTTGAGAAGAGCTGGACGGAGATCCACGGCGCGTTCAAATCGGCACTGGCCCGCTTCAAGAAGTGAGGGCCGTGCAATCGATCCGCCCGGCGCACGGAACGGACACGACAGACACTCACACGGAGCCTGTCTCCATGATACCTGAATACCCGCAACCGAAGCGGGAGGCCCACGAAGCGCCCCGCGCCGTGTCACGGAAGGGGTGGCGCTACCATCACATGGGGATACCCACAGAGACGCCCCACGACGGCGAGGTCTATCTCGAGCACCTGAAGGTGCATGTCTCGGGGTTTGAGACGAGCCCGTACGGCATCGAATGGATGAGATTCGAACCTGATTGCCCGGTGACCGGCCTCATACGGACCGTGCCGCACATCGCCTTTGAAGTGGACGATCTCGATGAGGCGTTACGGGGCGAGACGCTCATTGCGGAGGTCAGTTCGCCGTCGGAAGGGGTCAGGGTGGCGATGATCCTTGACGACGGGGCGCCCGTCGAACTGATGCAGTTTTCGCGGAAGGCGTGAGAGACTTCAGGCGGGTTCGGCGTGGATCGTGACACGCCGGAGTTCCTTGATCTGTTCGTAGAGGCGCTTTTCGACCTGGCTGACGATTTCGTGTATTTCGCCGAGCGTCCTGTCCCTCTCGAACCCGCACGTGACCGAGAGATTGTACCTGTCGCCGATCTTCAGGAGGTCCAGATCGGTGAAACGGAGGACGCGGTTCTCCGACCGAATGCACCGGCTGACCCGCTCCCGGAGGTCCGCCTCACGCCCGGTCTCCTCCCCCACCTGGCTCATCTCGGGGTGGTACTCTTCCATGTGAATCGTCACCTTTTCCACCCCCGGAACCCTCTGGTGGATCTCCCGTTCGATGTCCATCGTGATGTCGTGCGCTTCCACGAAGTCCTTTCCCTTCGAGAACTCGATGTCGAACTCCACGTGGTACCGGTTATCCTTCTGGTGGACCTCCAGGTGATGGGGGGCACCCAGCCCCCTGTCGAGGATGATCATCCGCACGCGCTCGGCGATCGTCTCGTCCACGCGCTCGAACGGCTCGCCGTGAACGATCACGTCCATGCCGGGATAGCGGGTGGCGACTGAAATCTCGATGTTGTCCATGACTTCGTGGGCCTGCTGAAACAACATGGTCCGTGGGATGGCCACGGTCGTGTCCAGGAACATCTTCGAACCCGACTGACGCAGGCGGATCCCCCTGATCTCCGAAACACCCTCCAGGCTCCCCATCAGCGCCCTCAGATCATCCTCCAGTCCCTCCGGCACGCGATCCATCAGCGCCTCGATCGTGCGCCTCCCCATCCGGTAACTCACCACGAGCACGAGCCCTGCCACCACGATCGCCGCCACTGCGTCCACGAGGGGCTGGCCCAGCCGTACGAACAGGAGTCCCGCCAGGACGACGAGAGAGCTCCAAACATCGCTCGAGAAATGCAGGGCGTCGGCCTCGAGCGCCTGGCTCCCGTGTTTCTTCGCGGCACGGCCCAGGGCCCGCGACCTGCTGAAATCGACGACGATGGAGAGGACAATGACGCCGAACCCCCACAGGTTCGCCTCGACGTGGGCGCTCCCCGTCACGAGACGTTCCACGGCTTCCTTGATGATCCAGACGCAGGTCATGACAAGGAGCATGGTTTCCACGAACGCGGAGATGTTCTCGACTTTCCCGTGGCCGTAGGGGTGCTCCTTATCGGGCGGACGGGCGGCGATCATCACCGCCACCAGCGTCAGGACGGCGGCGAGCATGTCCAGCCCGGAATGCGCGGCTTCCGAGAGGATCCCGAGGCTGTTCGTCTCCAGTCCCACGAAGAGCTTCAGCCCCGTGATGAACACCGCCGCGAGCACCGAAGAGAGCGCCACACGTGTTTTTTCGCGCGTCGAGCTGTCCGTCACCGTCATCCTTGCTCCGATTTGGCAAAATATAGGGAACGGGGTAAAGGGAAGCAACGATTTACGCCTGTCACATTCCGCCCCCGGCACAGTCCTATGAGAAAGAGGGATGAACTCACAAACAGAAAGGGGCACGTCATGAGGCACCTGATCGGAGGAGGAGTGAGGAGGCGGATGGTCCGCGTTCTCATGCTTTCGGCCGCATTCGCCGGGTTTCACCGGGAGGCGGGCGCGGGGGAAGGGGCGTACACCAGGGCGTATTTCACGGAATTCAAGTCGAACACGGTCGGTGTCATCGACACGCGCGACAACAGGATGACAACACACGTCCCTGTCCCCCGCGGGGCGCATGGAATCGCCGTCCTTCCCGACGGCAGCCGGGTGTTCGTCAGCAGCGACGAATCCTCGGCGATCTCCGTCATCGACCCGGCGACCGACGAGATCATCAAGACGATCCCGACCGGGAAGCAGCCTCACGGGCTCGCCGCCGGGAAGGACGGCAGGTTCGTCTACGCCTGCATATTCGGGGACAACCAGGTGCTTGAAATCGACGGTAGGAACCTGAAGGTCGCCCGCACGTTCGATGCCCCGAATCCGCACAACCTGGCCCCTTCGCCGGACGGCAACGCGCTCTACGTCGCGGCACAGAAACCCGGAGAGACCGGCATACTGAAGATCAATCTCCGCACCGGGAAGACGGAAGCGTTCGTCCCCACGGCCACGATCCCCCGGTCCATCAACCTGAGTCCGGACGGCAGAACGCTGGTTTCGACGCAGTCGGACCTGAACGAAGTCCAGTGGTATTCGACGGACCCGTTGAAGCGGGTCCGGACCGTCACCGTCGGGGGAGCCCCCCACCACGTCATATTCACGCCGGACGGGAAGTCCGTCCTTGTCGTCGACCAGACGACGAATGATCTCACGATCATTGATGCGTCGGCCCTGACCGTGACGGGGACCGTCACGGTGGGAAGGAAGCCCCACTGGATCGCGCCGACGTCCGACAGCAAATACGCCTACGTCACCGACGAGTCGTCCGACCAGGTGTCGATCGTGGATCTCGGGGACCGGGACGTTGAATCCACCGTCGCCGTGGGGGAAGGACCGAGGAAGATCGCCCTGTGTGCCGCGCGCGGCGGCGCACGCATGACCGCAACGCCGGGCCGCACGGGAAGCGCACGGGCGGAATACGAAACAGGAACACGCGTCACGGTCACCATCGAGGGCCCGCCGCCGCGGTTCGTACCGGCAACGCTTACCGTCGATCAGGGAACGACCGTGGAGTGGGTGAACAACGGGAAGGGGATCCACACGGTGACGGACAACGACGGCGCGTGGGATTCCGGCAGCCTCTCGCCGGGAGAGACGTACACGCGAACGTTCGACCGGAAAGGAACGTTCGGCTATTACTGCGTCCCTCACCGCTCCATGGGGATGGCAGGAACGATCGTCGTCAGGTAATCGTTCATCCTTCCGCTGACGACAGCACACATACGGGGCGCCGCCTGATAATCGCATGGACGTGATGCAGAAAGAACCGGAGATCGGATCGGAGGCCGGGACGCCCGGGGGCACCGACGCACTCGCATCGCGATGGCGTTCGGGGGAACCGGGCGCCTTCGGCGAGGCGGCGGACCGTTTCCAGGGTCCTCTCCTCTCGTACGTCCTTTCCCTCGTGCGGCACATCCAGGACGCGGAAGACGTGGTGCAGGAAACGCTGATGCGGGCTGACCGATCCGTGCGTCAGCTCCAGGAGGCGGGCTCACTCTGGGGATGGCTGAGGCGGATCGCGCACAACGCGGCCGTGGATGCAGCGAAGAGATCGCGACGGCGCGGGACCCCGACCGACCCCGCGGTGATCCGGGAGATGGGGGAAGGCATCGCGGAAGAGGAGAGCGACAGCGGGGAACCCGGCCCCTCACTGGACGCGATCGTCAGGGCGATCGAATCTCTTCCCGATACGTACAGGGAGGCGGCCGTCTACCACTACCTTGAGGAATGGCCGTACGCAAAGATCGCCGTGACGCTCGGCATCCATCCCGCCGCAGCGCGCCAGAGGGTCAGCAGGGCGGCAAAGATGCTGAGGACCGCGTTGATCACACAGAAGAACAGGGACAGCCATGACATGTGACGACTGCCGGAGAGACCTTGTCTTCTATGCGGGCCGTCAGCTCCCGGCCGATGAGGAGGCGGCGATCGCCGCTCACCTCGCCACGTGCGAGGAGTGCCGCCGTGAACTTGAAGAAGAGAGAGCCTTCGCCCGGCAGGTTCACAACGCTTCCACGCCGTTCCGCCGCTCCACGATCAGGATCCGGGAACGGCTCTCCCGGGCGGGACGCGCCGGAGAAAGCCGGAACGCCGGCCCGGTGCGGATCCCCGCCCGCGCGCGCTTCGCATGGGCGGCGCGTGCGGCGGGTCTCGCCCTTTTCATTCTGACGGCGGTGCTCATCGTCCTCCGCACGCAGGACCGGGAGACGGACCGCGTTGTTTCCTGGGCCGTGGCACATTACCCGCTCATCGACCAGACCCATCCCCTGCGCGGCGATGCGCAGACCGTGCGCTCCTGGTTCAGAGAACACCACGGCATCGACGTCTCGCCGCCGCGGCGCGCGGACTACTCCACGCTGGCCGGCTGCAAGATGGCGGAGATCGGTTCGGAGAGCGTTCCGCTTCTCCGTTTCGAGGGGAGGGACACTTCCGCCGTGTTCCTGCTCCCTGCCCGCTACCGGGACGTCACCGGTGCGGAGGAACGGACGTTCCGCGAGAGCGGGTTCACCATTCGCGTTTGGTCGGAAGATGGAAACCCCTACCTTAAGATCACCTCCGGAGTGGAACACGGATCGTGACCCCGGGGAAAACACGCGAATGCGGGGGCGAACCGGTCAGTTGAGTTTGTGAGCGGGCATTCATAGATTGTGGGCGGACGATTGCTCTCGACGATGAACCCCATCCGGATTCTGCCCCTTCTCATCATCTTCTGTTTCCTTTGCGCCCCCTCCCCCCTCCGGGCAGGGGCGGATCCGGTCCGTTTCAAACGCCTCTCGCAGGGGCTGTCTCAATCCACCGTCAATGCCATCCTTCAGGACCGCCGTGGATTCATGTGGTTCGGGACGCAGGACGGGCTCAACAGGTTCGACGGCTACGCGTTCACCGTCTACCGGCACGATCCTTCCGATCCGAATTCCATTCACGACAACTACATCTGGACGATGGCGGAGGATGCCGTCGGGGATCTGTGGATCGGCACGCTCAACGGCGGGCTCTCCCGGTACTCGCCCGGGCGGGGCGAATTCAGGACCTACGTCCACGATTCCTCTTCCCCGTCGAGCCTGAGCGACAACAATGTCACGGCGCTCTGCACCGGAGCGGACGGCGCCGTCATTGTCGGAACGTGGGGAGGCGGACTGCAGAGGTTTGACCGGACAAACAACCGGTTCACACAGATTCCGCTCGGGGACAAACGCGTCCGCTGCCTCGTTGCCGACAGATCAGGAACGGTCTGGGTCGGGACATGGAACGGCCTCGAGGTGATCGACTCCTCCGGCGCGCACGCCTCGCGCTACGTCCACGACCCGCGGGACCCTGGAAGCGTGAGCGGCGACAGGATCATATCCCTGTACAAAGACCGGGCGGGAACGATGTGGGTGGGAACATTCGATGCCGGACTCAACAGGTTCGACAGGGCAACGAACACGTTCATGCACTTTCCGCGGAACCGCGAGACCGCCCGGGCTCCCGGGAGCGACGAGATCCGGTGCATCGGCGGGGACAGACGTGGCCGTCTCTGGATCGGGACACTCAACGCAGGGGTCGATTGCTACGACCCCGCCGCAGGCACGTTCACCCACTACCGGTCGCGGGAGTTCGACCCTGACGGGCTTTCGAGCGACCGGGTGTTTTCGATATTCGAGGACAGGGCTGGTGCGGTCTGGTTCGGGACGGGGGACGCGGGAGTCAACCGCTACGATCCCCTCGCGCACAGCATTGCGCACATCAAGCGGGATCCGTCCGATGCGGGGAGCCTCAGCAACAACGTCGTCCGCGCCGTGCTCCAGGACGCCCGGGGCGAGCTCTGGGTCGGGACGTTCGGCGGGGGACTCAACCGCAGGCTCCCGGGAAGAAGCGGTTTTATCCACTACCGGCACGAACCGGGAAGACCTGCGAGCCTGGCGAGCGACGCCGTTGTCGCCCTGTTCGAGGACTCACGGCATGATCTCTGGATCGGCACGGCGGACGCGGGGCTGGACCTTTTTGAGCGGGAGAGCGGTACGTTCCGTCACTTCAGGCACGACCGGCGCGACAGCTCGTCGATTTCCAGCGATGCCGTCATGACTTTCACCGAGGACCGGGCGGGCGACCTGTGGATCGGCACGTCGGGCGGAGGAGCGGACAGGTTTTCGATGTCGACGGGGAAGTTCCTCCACTTCCTCCCCGGTCGCGGGGAGGCGGCCGGAGGAAACGACGTCTGGGCGATTCATGAAGACCGCTCCGGTTCGCTCTGGATGGGAACCTGGGGTGAAGGGTTGAACCGCCTTGACGGGGTGTCGCACGCGGTCGCGCATTTCGTCCACGATCCCGGGAAGTCCGGAACGCTCTCCAACAACACGGTCTGGTCGATCTACGAGGACGCGGCGGGAACGCTCTGGCTCGGAACCTGGGGAGGCGGGCTGAACCGGCTCGATCCCGCCACGGGCACGTTTCGGGCGTACACGGAAACCGACGGGCTTCCCAATAACGTCGTGTACGGGATTCTCCCCGACGGAAAGGGAAATCTCTGGCTGAGCACGAACAAAGGGATCGCAAAGTTCAGCATCCGTGCCGGAACGTTCAGGAGTTATGACGTCCTCGACGGACTCCAGGCGGACGAGTTCAACCAGGGTGCGTACTGCAGGGGAACGGACGGGACGCTCTACTTCGGCGGCGTCAACGGGCTCAGCGCCTTCCATCCCGACAGCCTGAGCGACAACCCCGACCCCCCGCCCGTCGTCATCACCGGCTTCCAGGTCTTCAACAGGCCGGTGTTCACCGATGCGGTCCCCGGACCGGACGACAGGATCACGCTCCCGTACGGCGACAACTTCTTTTCGTTTGAATTCGCCGCGCTGGACTACACGGCGCCGGAAAAGAACCGGTACGCATACAGGCTGGAGGGGTTCGACCGGGACTGGGTGTATGCCGGCACGCGCAGGTACGTCAGCTACACCCACCTCAGCGGGGGCGATTACGTGTTCCACGTGACCGGGTCAAACAGCGACGGCATCTGGAACCAGGAGGGCATATCGCTCCGGGTCCACATCGATCCCCCTTTCTACCAGACGTGGTGGTTTCTCCTTGCCGTCGCCTCCTGCATCGCCGGAGGAACGTACTTCTCCTACCGCGTGCGGCTCGTCAAGCTCCTTGACCTGGAAAAGCTGCGGACGAGAATCGCGTCGGACCTTCACGATGACATCGGCTCGGGGCTCACGAGAATCGCAGTACTCTCCGACGTCGCCCTGCAGCAGGCGGAGACGCTGCAGAAGGCGGGCGGCGCCGGCCCCCCCGCCGGGCCTTCCGGCGTCACGCACTCGATACGGAAGGTCGGGAATATCGCCAGGGAACTCGTCGACGCGATGAGCGACGTCGTCTGGTCGATCGATCCGCGACACGATACCGCCGGAAGCCTGATGCAGCGGGTGAAGGTGTACGCGTTCGAGATGTGCGAGGCGAAGAACATCGCGCTCTCGTTCGAGACTCCAAGCGAAGGCGACTCGGCCGGCCTCAGCCCCGAGGTCATGCGCGAACTCCTCCTGGTGGCCAAGGAGGCCGTCACGAACATCGTGAAACATTCCGGCTGCTCCCGGGCGCGGATCCGGCTCGTGACGGGAAGAAAGGAGATATCGCTGGAAGTGGAAGACGACGGCAGGGGATTCGCCCCATTTGCCGCGGACGGAGGAAACGGGCTCATCAACATGAAGGGGCGGGCCGAGAGGGCGGGGGGGACATTCACCGTGGAATCCGCCCCGGGCCGCGGAACCCGGATCCACCTGACGCTGCCGAACGTCTGACCGAACCGTACATTTGTTCAGTTGCAATCCGGACCCAATCGGCTACATTGTGAGTCATGAAAACCAGCCCCGACCGCGACAACATTATTCACGTGGCGATCATCGACGATGACGCGGAGATCCGGACCGGGCTGCAGTGGATGATCGAGCACTCCGAAGGATTCCTCTGTTCCGGGGCGTATGCCCGCTGCGACGACGCCCTGGGCGTGATCGAGAACGATCCCCCCGACGTGGTGCTGATGGACATCGGCATGCCCGGGAAGTCGGGAATTGAGTGCGTGGGAACGCTCAAGGAGCGGTTCCCCGACATCCAGGTCCTCATGCTCACCGTGTACAGCGACGACGAGAAGATCTTCCAGTCGCTCCGGGCCGGGGCGGTGGGCTACCTGCTGAAGAAGACACCTTCCGAAAAACTCCTTGCGGCGATCCGGGACGCGTTTGCCGGAGGAGCCCCGATGTCGAGCGAAGTCGCCCAGAGGGTCCTCGCCTATTTCCGGCAGACCAGGCCGTCGAAAATCCTCTCCACGCTTTCGGAGAGGGAGGTGGAAGTCCTCGAGGCGCTCAAAGAAGGGCACAGTTACAAAGCGATCGCCGAAAAACTGTTCGTCAGCGTTCACACCGTCCGGTTCCACCTTCACAACATTTACGCAAAGCTCCACGTGAGTTCGCGGTCCGAAGCGGTCGCGAAGGCACTCAACGGCAAAGGACTCTGACAGAAACCGTACATTTGTACAGTTGCAGGGGGAGCTCACCCCCCCTACCTTTGAAAAACGCCTTGTCCGGACGGAACTCACGGATTCACGCATATTCACATCACACCATGGAGGGGGTATGAAAGGATTTGCTCTCACGTTTCTTCTTGCACTCGTCGTCCTGTTCCCGTTTGCGACGGAAGCACAGATCCCGAACGCGGGGTTCGAGACCTGGTCGGGGGGATTCCCCACCGGATGGGTCACCGACAACATTCCCACCTATGCGACGCCCGTAACGCAGACGACGACCAAACATTCCGGCTCCTACGCACTGAACGGCACCGTCGTCTCCGTGCTGGGGTTAAGCTCCTACCCGCCGCTCGTCTGGTCCGAATTTCCGGTCTCACAGCGCTACTCGACGTTTACCGGCTGGTACACGTACAGCCCGGTGCAGAACGACAGCCTCTACGCATGGCTCGTAATGTACAAATCCGAGTCGCCGATCGGCTATGCCCTCTTCACAAACAAAGCAACGCGGGCATCGTACACACAGTTCAGCGCGACGATCACCTATATCGCAGGGGGCGTTCCCGACAGCTGTGAGATGTGGTTCGGGATACTCGGTACGACGAACAGCAGTGATTCACCTCATGTCGGATCGACGTTTAACCTCGACGACCTCGCGCTCTCGGGAACCGCCACCGGCGTCACCGGGCAGCCGGCGCAGCCCCGTTCGTTCGCGCTCTCGCAGAATTTCCCCAATCCGTTCAACCCGAGCACGCTCATCAACTACGAGATCGCAAAAGCGGGCCCGGTGCGGTTGACGGTCTACGACGTTCTCGGCCGCCAGGTGGCGACGCTCGTGGACGGAATACAGGAACCGGGAGCGCACGAAGCCAGGTTTGACGGAGGAGGGCTCGCGAGCGGCATGTACATCTACCGGCTCCAGACGACGGGGTTTGTGCAGCAGAGGAAGATGATACTGCAGAAATAGCAGGCTGCTTCGTCGCAATGACGGGGATGGTGCACACTTGGCAAAATCGCGACAGGACATAAAGAGAGAGTACAAGCAGCGGACCGTCCCCGCCGGCGTTTTTCAAATACGGAACACCCAGAACGGCAAGATCCTCCTGGGAAGCAGTCTGAACCTCGACGGGCCCCTGAACGGGGCCCGTTTCATGCTTTCGATCGGCAGGCACCCGAACGAGGCGCTCCAGGAAGAGTGGAACAGGTACGGCCCGGAAAAGTTTGCGTTTGAAATACTCGAGGTCGTCAAAGTCAAAGACGACCCGAATTTCAATCTGGAAGATGAGCTGACGCTCCTGGAACAGATCTGGATGGAAAAAACGAGTCCGTTCAGGGAACACGGATACAACAGGGGTTCCCGGATCCGTCAGGCATAGCCCGCTGTGCAAAGGCCCCCGCCGCAATGATATCGACACTCTCCGCAGGCATCACGTGCCGTGCATTCCTCTTCGATCTCGACGGCGTTCTCGTCGATTCGCGGCAATGCGTTGAGCTCATCTGGGCGAAGTGGGCGGCCGGCCGGGGGCTGGACCCGGCTCCCATCATCAGGGCCGCCCACGGGCGAAGAACGAGCGAGACTCTCCGCGAATCCGCACCGGGGCTCGACGCGGCGAAGGAAGCGGCTCTCCTCGACCGCATGGAAGAAACCGAAACAGGAGGAATATTCCCCGTCCCGGGCGCGGTGGATCTGCTCCGGAGGATCCCTCCCGGCCGATGGGCAATCGTCACATCAGGGAGCACCGCCGTGGCCACGCTCCGGATGCGGATCGGCGGGATCCCCCTTCCTTCCGTGTTTATTACCGCCGCCGATGTTCGGGAGGGGAAGCCGTCGCCGGAGGGATATCAGAGTGCGGCAGCCCGGCTGGGATTCACGGCGGAAGATTGCATTGTCATCGAGGACACGCCGGCCGGCATACTCGCAGGCAAGAATGCCGGGATGCGCGTCATCGCCGTACAGGGGACATTCGGTCCGGGGCCGCTCTCCGCGGCGGATCACATCGTTCACGCGCTTTCCGCCCTGATGGTGAACCGGGGCGAATCCGGGACGTTGACTGTCGCGGCCGCAGGCCTCGATACCTCAGTCACCGGGATCGGGAGGATCATATGAGACTGACGACTCTTTTGCAGGTGGCCGCGATACTGGTGTTCGTCCAGCCCCTCAATGCTGCGGAGGGGCCCGGGATCGACTCTCTCCGGTTCCTTCTGGGAACCTGGCGGGCAAGAGGGGTCGGTGCTCCCGGCGAGGCAACGGGAAGCGCGGAGTTTACGCAGGGGCTCTCCGGACACGTCATCTTCCGAAAGAGTTTCGCCGAGTATCCGCCGAAGGCCGGGAAACCCGCCTACAGGCACGACGACTTCATGGTGATTTATGCCGACGCGGATTCTTCAGTCAGGGCCGACTATTTCGACAATGAGGGTCACGTCATCCGTTACGCAGTCCGATCGCCCGCACCGGGTTCCGCGGAATTCCTGAGCCCCGCGACGCAGAGCGGTCCCGGCTACAGGCTCACCTACACACTCGGTGCGTCCGGGAATCTCGACGGAAAGTTTGAGGTGGCACCTCCGGGAGGGGCAGGGAGGTTCACGACGTATCTCGAATGGAGTTCGGAACGGGGCGGAAACGCGGCAGCGCCGGGTCGCTGAGGAGAACCCGGGGTTCGCCTGAACGCACAGGGAGAACATGACCATCCTAGCGCAATATGCACGCGAGGCGAAGCGAGGAAAACCTCCCCCCTTCCGCGGAGTAGTCGCCTCTTGAAGAGGGGGACCGGCGGCCTGCGAACAGCTTCACGCGCCCCGGGGCACCGATCCCCGACGTCGGCTTCCTCCTGGGCCGCGCGCGGGAGCGGGATTTCTTCGCAGGGGCGTCGTTCTTTTTGACGGCATCCGGCGAAGGGCTGACGACCGGCCCCGGTGGCTCGGTGCGGAGATTCCCTTCCTGCAGCATCTGAATCTTCCGCTTTTTCGGAAGGACGCGTATCAGTCTCAGCAGCCTGTCCCCGGGATGGAGCGCGACCCGGAACGTGTCCTGCTCGGCAACATGATATTCGGGAATCCCCTCCCCGGCGATGTGCACCGTCCAGTCACCGGGGCGGAGATCCGCAAACTGGAACCTCCCCCTGTTGTCGGTGAACCTCCTGAGCGTTTCGTCCCGGTTTGCGATCTCGACAAGTATGTTCGATCCTTTTTTCTGCTCTCTCAGCCCCCCCGCAAACGGATCGGACCCGGCTTCATCGTTGAAATCATAGACCGTGATTTCGCCGGATACCGATGCGGACCGGACCACCCCGATGTCGAGCCTGGCCTCTTCCCCTCCGAGAACGGTGACGAGGAACGGCGCGGGGCGCGTGGTCACGCGATCCACCCCCGCGCTTGCAAGGTCCGGGACGAGAGAATAGACGTCGGGCTTGAGCGACGGAAACAGGTATTCTCCCGATTCGTCGGTCACGGCCGTCGCGCCCCCGGCCAGCATGACAACCCCCTGCACGCCCTGATGTGTGAGCGCGTCTTCCACTTTCCCCCGGAGGACGCCCGATCCCGAGAGACGGGTGAGCGGGATGCTGAGCGGAATCGCATATTCGAGGAGATAGGCGATCTGCTTCCCTTCGACCGACGGCGCGAAGAGACTCTGACGACCCCGGAGCGTCAGGGTATGCTTGAACGGGAATTCGTACTCGACGCTCAGATCCGCCAGGCTGTACGACTGTTCGAAGGGAGGGCCGACCCTCGTCCCGTAGAGGCTGGCGAGTATGCGGGTCCGTGATGCGACCGTGATCGCGGCGTTCACGCTCCCTGACCACGTTTCGACCTCCGCGGCAGCGTTCAGATTCTGTTCCCTGAGATATTCCGCGGTGAACCCGTAGGATTGATGGGCGTCGGGCCGGAAATTCGCCGAGAGCTGGTATCGCCGGAGCGGGCCGCCGTTCTGCAGAAGGTATTCCCTGCTCGAGCCGAGATCGACGCTCCCGTAGATGCTCGCGGCCGGAAACGAATAGCCGCTCCTGATCTGCACGCTGCTCTCCCTGCGATCGTACTTCGGGTCCGGGAGGAGGTCCTGCCCGTCGATCTCCCTGTAATAGACGGCGATCAGCTCGCCCCATCCGGCGCCGAACTGGTAGTAGCGGTCGCGGGGCGCGACGAGCTGAAGCGTATCGTCGAGAAGGTTCTGTCTCTCGTCCTGGGCGAATGCTTCGATCCGGAGGTTCTCCCAGGGATTCGCGTTCACGGACGCGCTCCTGAAATTGACGTTTCGGTAATACCCCCCGTAATCCGGTCCCGCGTGGATGATCCGGAGGTCGTACGAGATCCACTTCTCGCTTCCCAGAATGCGCGCGGCATATGCGTCGTCGTGTGCTCCGTCCAGCGCACTGACGCCGTACTCGAGATCGACGTCGTTCCCCTCCAGGGGCCTGAGAAACCCGCGGACCGTGGCAACATTGGCCGTGTGGAGATCCTGTTTTCCCAGGAAGTTCAATCCGATCGACGTTCCCGGCTCGAACGCGTAGCTCACGAACCCGGCCTGCTCGCTCTGCAGCGGCGAGTAGTACCGCGTCCGGTTGACGAAGCCCCCCGCCGTGACGTTTCCCGATGTGAACTGCCCCCCCGCGCCGAACGCGTAGCGTGCCAGCTCGGTCAGCGGAGACAGCTCGTACGCCCTGTCCCCCGCATACGCGCGGTACCGTTCGGAAAGATAACTGATCCTGTATTCGTCGTGGAGGCCGAGGATGGACCGGGACTGGATGTCGGGCGTGCGGACGAGGAGATCCACTCTCTCCGTCCCGCGGTCGGTGACCGTTCCCCCTCCCTCGATCTCGATCTGCCCGCCGGAACGACCCGACTCCCCGGCGGCGCGCACCCTGACGTCGAGCGGCACCTCGTGAAACTGCATGTCGGCCGCGGAGGAAGCGGGAATGATCTCCATGAGGCAGGACGCCGTCGCAACGACCGTCGTGTCGCGGTCCAGGACGGCGCGAAGCTCCAGAACGTACTTCGTGTTTTCGGTGATCCGGCCGTCGGCCGTGACGGCGACGGCGATCGTCCTCGATTCCATCGCCCGGAGCGTTTCCAGGGCGGAGTCGGAAACCGCGCTGACGTTCTCGGCGCCGCGGACGGAGAGCCGGACGGTACTCGGTTCGTTCCCGAGGTTCGTGAGAACGAATGAGGCACGGGCGGCTGCACCGGAGAGGACGTACCGGGCCGATTCAAGGAGCTGCAGGCGGATCCGGCGAAGGGGTTCGACGTTCACGTCGATCGCGATGCCCGCCCTGCACGGGGGGATCGCATTATCGCTGACGGAATAGCGGACGCGGTACGTCCCCGCAGGTGTCTCCGCGGGTACGGCGATGCTCAGGAGGCGGACGTCGGTCCGGTTCCCCGAGAGCACAAAGGGAAAATCGGGGGTCAGGTTACGCCAGCCCGGGGGGAGCTCCAGGCGCGATTCGAACCGCCGGTCGAGGGGGGACGGGCACGAGACCGTAAGGGCCGTCGTCAGGACGCTCCCGGGGAGCGTTGCAAGCGGACCGTCGCCCGCGCGGGAAACCGTGACACAATCTCCCTGGGCGAACAGCGGCATGGAAAACGACAGAACGAACACCGGGAGAGCGAAGGCGATCCGGAATGGGGGAAATGGGCGGCGGTGTCCCGGAGTCTCCACGGAGGCGGGTCAGAAATCGAGCGTATATTGAGCCCCGAAGACGCTGTCTCCTCCCGCATCGACGACGACAAGCGCCTTGTAGGTCCCCTTCTCCATCCCCGCAAGCTCAATCATCTGTCTGACGGAAGTCCCGGGATACATGCGGTACCGGTGACCCGTAAATTTTCCCTTCGAGACTCCCTTTCCGTCGAACAGCTCGACGTACACCTCGGGCCTGAACCCGAGCGTGCCGTCGTCCTCGAGGTCGACCTGGAGCGTCGTTTCCCCGCGGCTCCCCCTGACGAGCTTCGCCCCCATGAACCTGACCGATTTCGTCCCCGTCCCCGTGATATGGGTGGCGATCTGGATGCCGTACCGGAGAGTCTGCCGGACCCCCATCTCGGCCCTGGCGTTCTTGTCCGGGCGCGACGATTCCGGCGACTCGCGCGGAATCCCTTCCACCATGAGCATGCTCCAGTACGTCCCCGCAAGGACTCTCCCCTTCTGCGTATCGGGCACCACCACGGTGTAGTTGACGGTAACCGTCCCGAGCGGCGGGACGATGAACGACGACGGACTGAAACTCACCCAGCGCGCGTTCGAGCGGGGAGTCGAACCGGGATCGGCGTAGTTGTTCGTGCCGTCGGAAAAGAAAAGGTAATCGGTCTGGTAGACTTTCGCTTCCTGCGGCTCTTCGGTGTCGTTCTTGACGAGAATCGAGCCGTTGTAGGCCTCGCCGGGCGTGCCCGCACGGTCCTGGCTCAGATCCCCGATGATCGATACCTGGGCGGGAGCATCGCCGGCGCAGAAGATCAGTACCGCAAAGAGGATGTGTCCGGCAATCGGCGCCATCCGTGTCAGGAGTCTCATTGCGCAACCAGTGTGTACGTGATCGTATGGACGTCGTTCCCCAGCTCGGTGCTGTTTCCCTGGGCGAACGTTGAGGATGCGGTATACAGGAGCGTGCACGACTTGTTCAGCGGGTTCCCCGTCGGAATGCTGTTCACCAGATCCGCGGCAAGCATGCCGTTGAACAGCGTCACCTGCGGGGCGGCCACGCCGTAGGTGAGATTCGTGGCGACGACGGCCAGGGAGAACCGCTGGCCCGGGCAGGAGGTGGACACGGTGATCTTCGTGATCACGTTCTGCCTCCTCCACCGAAGCGACGTCGCGACGTTCGTGACGGCGACGGGCTGCGCCCCGGCGGTCCCCGTCGTGATGCTCATGAGCGGGTTTCCCCCCTGGACGGAGATCTGGGAGAGCGCCCGGGGAACGATTCCCCCGGCACACAGGAGAAACGCAAGCGCTGCGAGCGGCCATCGGGAGGTTCTCATTGGGCGGCCACCGTGAAGGTGATCACGTGGACATCGTTGCCGGTCCCCTGCGATGCAAGAGCGACTCCCGTATACCGGAGGATGCAGGAGCCCGTCGAGCGGCCGATGTTGAGAAGGAGATCCTGCGCGGAGGAAGCGAGCGTGACCTCGGGGGCCGCGGTCCCCTGCGTGGGAGTCAGGGCGAGGAGTTTCAGCGTGTAGTGCGGCGCGGCGAGGCTCGTGCTGACGCTGATCTTCCGGGCGCTGCTGTTTGTTCCCCACAGGAGAGACGTGCTCTGGTCGCTGACGCTCATCTGGTTCTGCCCCGCGACGACGTTCGCGCTGCTGATATTGAGATTGACGGACCCGCCCGTCACGCGCACGGTGGTGATGACGGAGACCTGCACCGTGACCGTGTGTCCTCCCGTCCCGAACACCTGCGCCGCCGCGCCCCCGTGCAGCAGAAGGAGCGCCATTGCGGCGCACAGCGGGAGGATGTTCCGACGAATATGAAGGCGTGTGTTCACGAGTCGTTCTCCGTGCCGCATCAATATATAACCCCGTGCCTGAAAACACAACCACCCCGGTCAACTCTCTCCCCCACGGAACAACAAGAGTTGACGGGGTGGTCAGCGAACGAAGGTAAACTCTGTCAGTTCGTGAGCGTCAGCGTCACCGTCTTCACCGTGGCGGAGAGGACTCCCGCCGAGGCAATCGCGCCGAACGTGTACGTGACCGCACGACCCGCGTCCGCGCCCTTCGGGATCGCCGTCACGACCGCCACCGCGCTGGCCGCCGTTGCATTGGAGATATCAACCGTCCCCGCGCTCGTCCCCATGCCGGTACCCGGCGCGAGGTTGATCTGGAGCGTGTAACCCGCCGGAAGCGCCGCATCGAGATTCGCGGTGATCCTGAGGGCCGTGGAGGAATTGTGCGTGATGCTGTAGGAGGTCGATGCATCGCTGACCGGTGTCAGTACGTTGCTTCCCGCAGTACCGTTGGTGATCGTCAGCGTCACGGCACCGCCGCTGATGGCGATCTTCTGAACGGAATTCACCGCGAGGTTCACAGTCTGGGTTGCGGCCGCCTGGGCGAACGATGTGCCTGCGCAAACGGCGCAGAGGGTCACGACGATCAGGATGGAGAGGGACTTCTTCATGTGTTGCTCCTTAGGTGGTTGGGTGGTTAGTTGTCGAGTTTTCGTCTGTCATGTATTCACATGGCCCCCCTCAATGCAGACATCATGCCACATTTCCCGCGGGGAAATACCAGCCAATTCGCGTCATTTTTGCGATAAGGTGTAGAATGTGCTAAACTTGAAGGTCATAATTACCCGTGAAGCAGGTAATTTGGCGGTATTACAGGCAGGAGGGGGAGAAACGGTCGTCGAATCGACAGGCGGGTGGATTGTGTGTAGACAGTGGAATTCGTACTATTTCCTGTCCGTTTCACCATCCATTATCCTCTCTTCATCCAACATGGACCGACAGGCCGGACCGCTTTTCCCGCTCATCCTCTGCGCCGCCGCTCTCTGCCTCCCGGTGAGCCTCCCCGGACAGGTCCGTGGAACACTCAGGGGGAGGGTGACGGACGCCGCAACGGGATCCCCCCTTGCGAACACCAACGTCTATCTCTCCTCCACGACGCAGGGGACGAATACCGGCCCGGACGGAACGTACATGCTCGCCAACGTCCCACCGGGGATCTTCGATCTCGTTGCTTCGCGCGTCGGCCACAAGTTGAAATCCGTGACGATTCATGTCGCGGCCGCGGAGACCCTGAGGACCGATTTTGCGCTCGAACCCGTGACGATCCAGGGGGAAGAAGTGCAGGTCACCGCCCGCGTCAACCGGGAATGGCGACGGATGCTGGAGAAATTCCGGACGGCGTTCCTCGGCCGGGGAAACAACGCCTCCCGGTGCGCGATCCTGAACCCCGAGGTGCTTGATTTCAGGATGGAGAGCGGGACGGGGATACTCGTGGCATCGACGGACAGCGTGCTTCGCATCGAAAACCGGGCGCTCGGTTACCGGCTGGACGCGCGGATGGGGCTCTTTGAATGGGACGTGGACGAAGACCACGGGCGATTCGTCCTGTACCCGAAATTCGATCCGCTCCCTCCCGCCGACAGTGCAGAGGCGACGGAATGGCAGGCGAACAGGAGCAGGAGTTACAGCGGCTCGATGAAGCATTTCTTCTCCTCGCTCGTGTCCGGGACGCTCGACAGCGAGGGATTCTTCGTCAGCGCGGGAACCCTCGCCGACCTCAGGGCCGGGAAATTCAATCCCCTGTCGCCGGAGGATTACTCGCTCCGGCCGGTTCCCGGGCAGCCGCTCTGGACGCTGACGTTCGACAACTGGCTCCGCGTGGACTACAGGGGGGAAGAGGAACATTTAAAGAGCTATATTACGCTCGACGTAAAACCCGCCATACTCGACGGCGCCGGAAACCTCGTAGACCCGCTCGGCGTGGAGGTCATCGGGGACTGGACGGCATACAGGGTTGCGGACATGCTTCCGCTGGACGAACGAAGGAGATGATGATGACAAAAGCTACCATGCTTCTCGTAGGTTCGATGATGATCGCGGGAGGCTGCGCGTCCCTGTCCCGGCAGCGGCTCGAGGATGTCACGCCCAACCGCGTGTATCACAAGCCCTTCGCCGAGGTGTTCGAGGGAATCAAACTCTACAGCCTCAGGGAGGGGTTCAGGCTCGACAGGTACGGCGAGGAAGCCGGCAGGGTCATCGGACACAAGAACACGTCGTCCTCGGCCGAGGCGAAGCAGATGTCGACAATAGGCGAGACGACGGAAATGATCGTGATGAACCTGAAGGTGCGGCGCGTGTCGGGCGGGGACACCGAAGTCCTCGTGAACTTCTCGTTCGAAAACGGGCACGTGGTCGTCTCCCGTGAAGAGGAATCGATCCTCCTTGATTGCTACAGCACATTCTTCGATTTCATGAATGAAAAAGTGGGCGGCTGAACTCCTGCTGACCGCGGTGCTCCTCACGGCACCCCCGGCGCATTCCTGCGACGCGCCGGGTGAAACACTCGGCGATTACGCGGGGGGCGAAATCCGCGGGAGGAGCATCATCATCCTCACGCGCGAGGGTGCCCGCCTCCGGATCACCCCGTACGGCAACGACATCGTGCGCGTGCAGGCCGCCAGGCCCGGCGAGGGGTTCTTCCCCGACGACCGCTACGAGATGGTTGAGTCCCATGACCGGGGGGGATCGCTCCTCCTCCGCGACGCCGGTTCCGCGCTCGTTCTGCGGCCGGGCGGTCCGGGACTTCTCACACTCCGCATCGGGAAAAGGCCTGTCCGCATCACGTTCATCGAGAGGGGGATCCGGCGCCCGGTTCTCACGGAGAGCACGGGCGCGTCGTGGGAGCAGGACAGGGTCTCGGAGTCGTTCCTTTGCGACACGGCCGAGCACTTCACCGGTCTCGGCCACGGCTTCTACGGACGGGCGGGACGTCTCGACCTCGGCGGCGCGGAGATCCGCCGCAACTACGGATCCGCCCACGGCGACCAGGCCCCGCTCATTGTCCCGATGTATATCTCCAGCCGGGGGTACGGCGTCTTCCTCAACAGCACGTTCCCCAATTCATTCTCCTTCGGTGCGGACGGCCGGTACGGCTTTTCCCTTCAGGGAGATGCACGGATGGACTACTTCGTCATCGCCGGACCCTCGATCGCCTCGATCCTCGACCGGTACACCGGGCTGACGGGGAGGCCGCGGTTTCCTCCCCTGGCCGTGTTCGGACTCGGGCTTTCGGACAAAGGAAACGACGAGAAATCACCGGCGCCTTCCGACGAAGCCTGGTGGAAAAAGAAAATCTCCGACCACCGGGAGGCCGGCTTTCCGTTCGACCACATCATCAACGACAACCGGTGGAGGGCGGGTGGAGGGAAACGCTGCGAGTCGTACTTCGCCTGGGACAGCACCCGGTTCCCGGATCCCGCGGAATACGAGCGCTGGATCAGGGAAAACGGGCTATTCGTGACGATCGACTTTAACCGCTGCATCGCCGCCGGAAGCGACGCATGGAAGCCTTCGTACAACATCCCGGTCACCTCCGGGATCGATCACGGGGAAAGCACACCGGATTTCACGCGGCGGGATGTGCGTGAGTGGTTCTGGAACCTTCACTGGAGAAAGTCGCTCGACCCCGCGCTCGGGTACCCGGGGGACGCCCTCTGGATCGATGAATTCGACGAGCTGGGTCCCGCGCCGGATTCCATGATCCTGGGGAACGGAAGGACGTGGGAGGAGATGAAGAACTACTGGTTCTTCCTCATCGCCAAGGCACTCGTCCAGGAGGGATGGGACACCCGGCTCGCACCGGCGCAGCGCCCCTTCGTCTGGATACGGGGGATGACCGCCGGCGCCCAGCGCTATGCCACGCTCTGGAGCGGAGACATTCGGCCGACGTACGCCGACATGCAATCGGAGGTGAGGGGGATGCAGCTTGCGGGCCTCTCCGGGTTCCCGTACTGGGGGCACGACGCCGGGGGGTTTAACGACTGGGAAAAAGGGAAGGGTCCGGACGAACTGATGTATAGGCGGTGGTCGATGGCGATGGGAAGCTTCAGCCCGTTCTGGAAGCCGCACGGGATGGGACAATCCCGGTGGCCGCTCGACCGCGCCGCCGGGTCCCGGGAAGACGCACGGACGTACGCCGGGCTCCGCTACAGGCTTCTCCCGTACACGTACACGTGCGCGCACGAGGCATCGGTGCACGGCATGCCCATCGCGCGGGCGATGGTGATCGGGTACCAGGATGAGCGGGAAGCCTGGCACAGGGATCTCCAGTACATGTGGGGACCCGCAATCCTCGTCGCGCCCAACTGCTCGGACGGGGACAGCGTGGACGTCTGGCTGCCGCCGGGGTCGTGGTATGATTTCTGGGACGACAGCACGGTCTCCGGAGGGAGGGCGTTCGCGTGCCCGGCTCCGGGAGGGAGAATTCCCCTCTTCGTGAAGACGGGATCGGTCATCCCGATGGCGGAGCCGGCTCTTTCGACGGCGTTCATGCACCGGGACACTCTCGTCATTCACGTGTACGCCGGGGGTGACGGCGGATTCCCCCTGTACGAAGACGACGGGAGAAGCGAAGCGTACCGGACGGGCGCATCGCGGATCACGCAGATCACGTATGCCGGGCGGCAGTCGACGCTCACCGTTGCGCCGGCATCGGGGTCGTATGCCGGCGCACCCGCCGGGCGGACGTACCGCGCGGTCTTCCACGGCCTCGGGCGGCCGCAGGCGGTCTCGGAAAACGGGAAGAGCCTCGGCGGCACGGACGTTTCCTGGGACGGCAGGACGCTCACCGTCAACGCGGGAACTCTTCCCGTGAATCACCGGCTGATCTTGAAACTCTCCGGAGCCCCGCAGTGAAAAGACTCTGCACAGCACTCCTGATCCTCCTTTCATCAGCGCCCGGCAAATCACAGGACGACCCAAATCCGATAGGAACGCTGGCGGGAAACCTGTGGGTCGACAGGACGCTGGATCTGAAGATTGCCAGCCCGGGCGGGGGAACCGTGAAATCCTGGTTCATCCTGGCACCGCCCCGGGCGGCGTGTACGATCCGCGTCGACGGCACGCTCCGCTATGCCGGGAGGTTCGGCAACCTGTTCATGTCGCGCGCCAGCATCATGTCAAGCGCCACGGGCAACGACGGATTCACGAGCAGGTATTTCTCGGTAACGAACACCGGTCTCGAGAACGGCGCCACGGCGGGGCACAACGCGTACTTCGACATTCCCTTTTCGGACTCGGTGAACGTGCGCATCACGGGAGATACCGCGTGGGCCGCCTTCTATAACATCTTCTATGAAACCGGGAGGCGGCCGAGGGGGAGATACAGCGAGTTTTATGCGTGCACGGGTGACAGCCTCCCGGCGGACTGCGACGCCAACGACACGCTCCTCGTCCTGAAATCCGCCGGCCGGGGGGCGTACTGGTCGATGTACTTCTGGATGCTCTCCGACAGCACCACGGGAAACAACCGGGCCTACGAGGAACGGGACTTCTACTGCGTCCCGGACGGCAAAACCGTCCACCTCTCCACGGGGACGGAGGACTACTGCGGATACTATTACAACTGGGAGAGTGCGGGGAGGCTCACGTCGCGGACATCCGATTTCCACGGGTCACCGACGTTCGGGAAACGGAAGGACAACCGTTATCTCGACGCATTCTACCGGATCCACGAGCCGGACCGCATCCCGTTCGAACACGACTTCACGCTTTACTGGGAATCCTGGGGGGGCTGGCCGGCCTGTCCGCAGTCGAGATTCTGCCATATCGGGTATGCGGTCATTTACTACCTGGAGCATCCCTCTGATTGATATACCGGCGGGGAATTGTTACCTTCTGTAAAGCTTTCCTTGCACGTGAGTCCCTCTCGAGATTCGATCGAACTACAAGCAGTATCCGCGTACGCGAAGCACTTCGGGGCAAATCCACACGCCGTTGCTTCGGCCCCGGGGCGGGTGAATCTCATCGGTGAACATACCGATTACAATGACGGGTACGTTCTTCCGGCGGCGATCGACCGCGCCACCGCCGTGGCGATCGGTCCCCGGGACGACGACCGGCTCGTCATGAACCCGGGATCGGGGAAGGACGCGAGCTTCCCGCTCGGTCGTCTGTACCCTTCCGAACGCCGGGCCTGGACCGACTACCTGACGGGAGTGGCCTCCATGATCCAGGAGCGGGGAACTCCCCTGCGCGGGGCAAACCTGTACATCCACGGGGACGTCCCGAGAGGCGCCGGACTCAGCTCCTCGGCGGCGCTCGAACTTGCCGCGGCATTCGCACTGCTTGAGCTGAACGGACTGACGGTTCCTCCCGTGGAGACCGCAAAGCTCTGCCAGAGGGCGGAACACGAGTTCGCGGGGGTCCGCTGCGGCATCATGGACCAGTTCGTCTCCTGCCTGGGCGCCAGGGAGAACGCGCTCCTGCTCGACTGCAGGACCCTCGCATTCGAGCACGTGCCGATTCCGCACGGCGTGGACCTCGTCGTGTGCGACACCGGGGTGAAGCGTGCACTCGCCTCCTCGGAATACAACCGGAGGCGCGAGGAGTGCAGCGCCGGCGTCCGCATCCTCTCCTCGCGGCTCGACGGGATCACGGCGCTCCGCGACGTGTCGCTTGCCGCGCTGGAAGAGTATCAGGATCTCCTGGACCCGGTCGTCCGGAGACGATGCATGCACGTCGTGACGGAGAACGACCGCGTGCAGCGCTCGGCCGGCGCACTGCGCAGGGGAAACCTCGAGGAATTCGGCAAGCTCATGTACGAATCGCACATGAGCCTCCGCAGGGACTACGAGGTGAGCTGCCCCGAGCTCGATCTTATCGTCGACCTGTGCGCCGGCGCCGACGGCGTCTACGGGGCGCGCATGACCGGGGCGGGGTTCGGGGGATGCGCCATCTGTCTCGCAAAACAGGATCTCACTGAAGGGATCATCGGCAGGATTCACGAAGGCTATCGCGCCAGGAACGGGAAGCAGGCCTCCGTGTACGTCTGTTCGATCGACAGCGGGGCCAGGGCGACGCGCCTGGAGCAATGATCAGACCACTCACCGGAGAACCAATGAAACGAACGCTCATACTCCTGATGTGCACGCTCAGCCTTGCCTGCGCGAAGAAAACGGAGCAGGGGAATACGAAGACGATCGGCGTCGCTCTCCTCACGCGGGGGCACATTTTTTACAAGGACCTCGAAGAGGGACTGCGGGAAGAGGCGGCCCGGGAGCACTACGGGCTCGTGATCACCTCCGCCGAATTCGACCTCGGCAAGCAGATCAGCCAGATCGAAGATTTCGTCGCGCGCAAGGTCGACGCGGTCATCGTTTGTCCGGTCGACTCGAAGGGGATCGGGCCGGGAATCCGGAAGGCCAATGATGCGAACATCCCCGTCTTCACCGCCGACATCGCCGCACAGGAAGGGAAGGTCGTCAGCCACATCGCCTCCGACAACGTCGCGGGGGGAAGGCTCGCGGGAGAATATATGGCAAAAGCGTTGAACGGCACGGGCAGGATCGCCATCGTCAACAATCCGGTCGCCACGTCCGTCCTCGACCGGGTCCAGGGGTTCCGCGAAGCGATCGGGCGCTACCCCGGCATCACCGTCGTCGCCGACGTCAACGGTCAGGCGGTCCGCGACAAGTCGCTTGAAGCGACCGCGGACGTCCTCCAGGGAAACCCCCGGCTCGACGGGATTTTCGGCATCAATGACGCGACCGCGCTCGGCGCGCTCGACGCGGTGCAGCAGTTCAAACGGATGAACATCATCATCGTGGGATACGACGCCACCCCGCCGGCGGCCGACGCGATCACCCGGGGAACACCCCTGAAGGCGGACGTCATCCAGTACCCGAAGAAGATCGGCACGATGACCATCGACATGATCCGGGACTATTTCGCGGGCAAGCAGGTCCCGGCGGTCGTTCCCGTGGAAGTGGGCATCGCCGACGCCGAGTATTTCCTCAGAAACCCCGAAAAGTGACAATGAGCCCCCTCCTTGAAATGCGGGGGATCACCAAGCGGTATCCCGGCGTCCTCGCGCTCAGCGGCGTCGATTTCACGCTGCAGGCCGGGGAGGTGAACTGCCTCGTCGGCGAGAACGGCGCGGGGAAATCGACGCTCATCAAGGTCCTCTCCGGCGCGGTGCGCAGGGAGAGCGGATCGATACGCATCGCCGGGGAGGAGGCCCGCCTGGGGTCCCCCGCCGACGCGCAGCACCTGGGAATCGGCGTGATCTACCAGGATTTCAAGCTCGTCCCCGCGCTCTCCGTCGCGGAGAACATCCTCCTGGGGAGCGAACCGGTCCGGGGACGCACGCCGATCATCGACAGGCCCGCGATGGTGGAACAGGCCGCCGCCGCGCTGGCCCGGCTGGGAGAATCGATCGACACGGGGACGCCCGTCGGGCGGCTGAGCGTCGCGCAGCAGCAGATGGTCGAAATCGCCAAGGCGCTCTCCCGGAACGTCAGGGTCCTCGCCATGGACGAACCGACCGCTCCCCTGACCGAACGGGAGACCGAAAACCTCTTCGCGGTGATCCGCTCGCTCAAGTCGCACGGGGTCGGCATCATCTACATCTCCCACAGGCTGGAGGAGATTTTCGAGGTCGGCGACAGGGTCACGGTGCTCCGGGACGGCGCGCTCGTGCACTCCTGCGGGATACGGGAGATCGACCGGCGCGGCCTGATACGGAAGATGGTGGGGCGCGAGCTGGAAAATGAGTACCCGCGCGTCACGCTGGAGAGGGGGAAAGAGATCCTCCGCATCGAGAACCTGAGTTCCGCCAGGGTGACGGACGTGAGCCTCACGCTGTACACGGGGGAAATCCTCGGGCTTGCGGGGCTCGTGGGGGCGGGGCGTTCGGAGCTCGCCCGGCTCGTGTTCGGCGCGGACACGAAAACCGGCGGACGGATGTTTCTCGACGGGAGGGAAATTGCTCCCGATTCGCCGCACCGCGCGATACAGGAAGGGATCGGCCTCCTGACCGAGGACCGGAACAGATACGGGCTCGTGATGCAGATGTCGATACGGGAGAACATTTCGCTTGCGAATCTCCGGGCAATGCTCACCGGGCCGTTCATCGACAGGAAGAAAGAGGAGACCGCCGCCAGGAGGCTCGCCGACGACCTGAGGATCAAAGCTCCGGGGATCGGCGACATCGTCGAAACGCTGAGCGGCGGGAACCGTCAGAAAGTGGTCCTCGCCCGGTGGCTCAATACCAGGGCCCGCGTGCTGATCTTCGACGAGCCGACGGCGGGGATCGACGTGGGGGTGAAATACGAGATTTACATGCTCATCAACCGGCTCGCCCAGCAGGGGATCGGCGTGATCGTCATCTCGTCCGATCTTCCCGAGCTCCTCGGCATCTGCCACCGCGTCGCGGTCATGTGCGAGGGTCGGCTCACGGGAATTCTGGAAGGCGCCGGGGCAACGCAGGAGGCCGTCATGACATACGCACACGTGAACCGACGATGACTTCAGACCGTTTCAGGGGCAGACTCTCGGGGGAATTCGGCATCGGGATCGCGTTCATCCTGGAGTTCGTTCTCTTCGCCGTCCTCTCCCCCTATTTCTTCACGCCGGACAATCTTCTGAACGTTTCGCTCCAGGCATCCATCACCGCGATCATCGCCGCAGGGATGACGTTCGTCATCCTCACCGGGGGCATCGACCTGTCGGTGGGGTCGCTCGTGGCGTTCGCGGGGATCGTGTCGACGACGATCCTCAAGACGAATCTCCCCCCCGTTGCCGCGTTTATCGCCGCGATCGCCGCCGGGCTGGCCCTCGGCGCGCTCTCCGGGGCGTTCGCGGGATTCTGCATCACGCGCTTCAACATCGCGCCGTTCATCGTGACGCTCGCCACGATGACGATCTGGCGGGGCGCGGCGTTCGTCTGGACGGACGGACGCCCCGTCTGGGAGCTTCCCGAAGGATTCGCGTTCCTGGGCACCGGCCGGATCCTCGCCGTCCCCGTGCCGACGCTCATCATGGTCGGCGCGTTTATCGCGTCGCACGTCATCCTGACCCGGACACGGTTCGGCCGCTACGTGTACGCGGTCGGCGGGAACATCGAGGCCGCGCGCCTTGCGGGCATACGGACCGGGCGGGTTCTCATCAACGTGTATATTCTCTCGGGGTCGCTCGCCGCCCTGAGCGGCATCCTCCTTGCTTCGCGCATGAATTCCGGGCAGCCGAATGCCGGGGTCGCCTACGAACTCGACGTCATCGCGGCGGTGGTGGTCGGGGGAACAAGCCTCTCCGGGGGGTCGGGGTCGATCATCGGCACGTTCATCGGCGCGATGCTCATCGCCGTCCTCCGCAACGGGCTGAATCTCCTCAACGTCAACTCGTATATCCAGCAGGTCATCGTCGGCGTCGTCATCCTCCTGGCGGTGATGCTCGATCAGATCAGGAGAAGGAAGAAATGAGCCCGGCCCTCGGCCCGATGGCTGTCGGGACCTGGTCCTGGGGGGACCGGGAGGGGTGGGGAGCGGGGCCGGCCGAACAGGATCTGGAGAAGGCGTTCGCCGCGTCTCTCCGTGCCGGGATCAACCTCTTCGACACGGCCGAAAGATACGGCGCCGGGGAGGCCGAGCGGATGCTCGGCAGGTTCATTGCCGGTGCGGGAGCACAGGTCCGGGTCGCGACAAAATTTTCCCCCTTCCGGTCGCAGTGGCGCCCGAAACATCTCCGGTCCGCCCTGGAGGGGAGCCTGAAACGGCTCGGCCTGACGACGATCGACCTCTACCAGATTCACTGGCCGACCCGGTTCTCCTCGATCGGCATCTGGATGGAGGCGCTCGCCGAGGCCGCCGCCGACGGCCTCATCAGGGGGGCCGGAGTATCGAACTATTCCCCCGACCAGGTCCGGAAGGCGTACGAGACGCTTGCACGACGGGGGCAGAAACTCGCCAGCGTGCAGGTGCAGTTCAGCCTTCTCCACAGGGATCCGGAACACAACGGCGTGCTTGCGCTCTGCCGGGAGCTGGGGATGACGCTCCTGGCCTATTCACCTCTTGCGATGGGAATCCTGAGCGGCAAGTATGCACCGGGGAGCCTCCCCCCGGGGAGAAACCGGCAGGCCATCACGCGCGGCCAGCTCGATTCTCTGATGCCCCTCACCGGCCTGCTGAAGGAGATCGGAACAGGGCACGGCAAGACACCGTCCCAGGTGGCGCTCAACTGGGTCATCGGGAAAGGAGCGGTGCCGATCGCCGGGGCGCGCAGCGCCGCGCAGGCGGCCGAAAACGCCGGCGCGCTCGGATGGGAACTCTCCCGGGAGGAGATCCTGGCGCTCGAGGAAGAGGCCGCCGGGGCGGAACACCATACCTGATGAAGCACTCCGGTCGTCTCCCCCCCACGGGGAGGCCCGGATGACGAAGACCGTCACGACAACAACGGGGAATCATCTCATGAAAACCATCACCGCGGCACTCCTTGCGCTGTTCATGCCGTTCGCCGCTTCCGGCCAATCGAACGTCGACAAACTCGTCGCACAGCTCGAATCCGCGAGCAAGGGAACGGCGGACAACTGGAAGTACAGCACGGATTTCTCGCAGGATCCGACAAAGCCCGGGTTCGACGACTCGAAATGGGCGACGCTCACGATCGACGCACGCCTGTACATCGACTCGTGCTGGATACGGAAGGAAATCACGCTCCCCGACAGGATGGTGGGACAGACGACCTCGGGAACGGTGCGGTTTCTCGTGACCGTCGACGACTACGGGTACCTGTTCGTGAACGGGGAAAGCAGGGGGTACTTCCCCTGGGACGGTGAATTCGAGCTCACGAAGCACGCGGAACCGGGACAGAAGTTTCTCCTGGTGATCAAGGCCATGAACACCGGCGGCCCCCTGCGCCTCCTCCGGGCGCAGATCGTGCCGGGGAACGACAACCCGCTGGCCCGGACGGTGGACGATTTCTCGCTCGGGCTGAAGGTGGCGCAGAAGCTGCTCAGCTTCGATACCTACCAGACAAACGCGCGTGTGAAGGTGGACCCGGGCGTGGACAAGTCCCGCATGGACAGGCAGGAGAAGTCAAAACTCAACGCGCTCCTGCAGGCGACGGCGGCGGAGGTGGACGCCGCCTCCCTCGTGAACGGTTCGGTCGACCGCTTCCGCATGTCCCTGTCCGCCGCGCGGACGAAGCTGGCCCCGGTCGCGGCGTTCGTCCACCGGTTCACGCTCTACCTCGACGCCAACGCGCACATCGACGCGGCCTGGCTCTGGCGCTCGAAGGAAACGATCATGGTTTGCAGGAACACGTTCTCCTCCGTGATGAACATGATGGCCGCGCGGCCGGATTTCACGTACACACAGAGCTCCGCGGCGTACTACGACTGGATCGAACGCCTGTATCCCGATCTCTTCACCCAGATACGCGGGCGCGTGAAGGACGGCAGGTGGGAAGTCATCGGGGGCATGTGGGTGGAACCGGACTGCAATCTTCCCTCGGGCGAATCCTGGTCGCACCAGCTCCTGTACGCGAAGAAATATTTCCGGACGAAACTGGGGGCGGACGTGAAGGTCGGCTGGAACCCGGACTCCTTCGGGTACAACCTGAACATGCCGGCGTTCTACAGGAACGCGGGGATCGACGCCTTCATCACGCAAAAGATCGGGTGGAACGAGACGAACGTGTTCCCCTACCGGACGTTCTGGTGGGAATCGCCGGACGGCTCGCGGATCCTGAGCTATTTCCCGTTCGACTACGTGAATACGATCGACAACCCGTTCCAGCTCGTGGACTGGATGCGGCAGTTCGAGGCGAACACCGGCTTCACGAAAATGCTCATCCTGTTCGGCATCGGGGACCACGGAGGCGGGCCGTCGCTCGAGATGCTCGACCGGATCGACAGGCTGAAGACGCTTGACATGTTCCCGAAGATCGAATACGGGACGGCGGGGCACTACATCGACTGGCTCCGCTCGAACGACCTCAGCGATCTCCCGGTCTGGAAGAACGAACTCTACCTGGAATACCACCAGGGGACGTTCACGACGCAGGCGGCGATGAAAAAGTTCAACAGGTCCAACGAGGCCCTCCTCACGAACGCGGAGAAGGTCTCGTCGTTCGCCTCCCTCTCCGGCCGCCCCTACAACGGAGGGGCGATCGAGGACGCCTGGAGAGACGTGATGTTCAACCAGTTCCACGACATCCTGCCCGGCTCGGGCATACGCGAGGTCTATATCGACGCCACGGCCACGCACAGCGAGGCGCAGTCGATCGGCCGGTTCGAGCTCTCGGGCGCGCTCGATGCCATCGCTGCGCACGCAAGCACGGCCGGGTTCAGGCACGGAACGCCGTTCATCGTCTTCAACACACTCTCCTGGGAACGGACCGACGTCGCCGCCGTCGATCTCAGGGCCGGGGACGACGCAACCTACGCGGTCTACGATCACCTCGGCAGGGAGATCCCGTCGCAGACGGTGCAGAATTCGCGCTATGAGCGGCAGGTCCTCTTCATCGCGCAACGCATCCCCGCATTCGGCTATGCAACGTACGAGCTGAGGAAGGCGCCCCCTTCTCCCGCGCAGCCCTCTTCTGTCCGCCCCTTCACCCCGGAGAATGCCCTGTTCCGCATCGCGGTCGACAGCGTCTCGGGCTGGATCACGAGCATCACGGACAGGCGGAACGGGAAGGAGATCCTCTCCGGCAGCGGGAACAGGCTCCAGCTTCTTGAAGACACGCCGAAGGAATGGGACGCGTGGAACCTGGGACTGACGGGGAAGGAGTTCCCGACGGCGTTCCGCGGCGCCGAGCTCGTCGAACAGGGTCCCGTACGGACCGTCGTCCGCCTGCACCGGGATTACCTCAAACCCGGCGTCAGGAAGGACTTCCCGACGGAGGACTTCCCGTCGTCGTTCTTCACGCAGGACATCATACTCTACGACGGGCTCGACAGGATCGACTTCACGACGGAAGCCGACTGGTGGGAAGACCACACGATGGTCAAGCTGGCGTTTCCCCTCGCGTTTTCCGATACCGTCGCGACGTACGAAGCTCCCTACGGAACGATCCGCCGCTCGACGCAGATGAGGAACAGCATCGAAAAAGCCCAGGTGGAGGTCCCGGCCTCGCGCTGGGCCGATGTTTCCACCGACGTGTACGGCGTCTCGCTCATCAACAACGCCAAGTACGGGTACGACATCAAGGGGAGCACGATGAGGCTCTCGCTGCTCCGCTCCCCGAAATGGCCCGATCCCACCGCTGACAGGGGGAAGCACCTGATCCGGTATTCGCTCTATCCGCACGATGGTCGCTGGCAGTCGTCCGCGACGCTCCAGAGGGGCTACGAGTTCAACACGCCGCTCCTGACGTCGATGACGGACGCGCACAAAGGGAAGCTCCCGGCCGCGGATTCGTTCCTTTCGATCACGCCGTCCAACCTCGTTCTCACCTCCGTCAAGCAGGCGGAAGAGGGGAACGCCTGGGTCCTCCAGTGGTACGACGCAAAGGGTGAAGCGTCGGTCGCGGCGGTGTCACTCCCCTTCCATCCCTCAAAGGCGCTCCTGTCGAATTTCGTCGAGGAGGACGGGGCGGCCCTGGATGTCAAAGGAAACGTCATCACCGTTCCGACAAGGGCCCACGGCATCGTGACGGTCAAGGTCTACAGGTAGCATCCCCGGGCACCCGTGCGGGGCAGGTTACGCCTTCCCGAGCGCCTTCAGGACGCAGGAGGCGTGCGTCCGGTATCCCGTGCTGCCGTAGGGAAGCTGCTGTTCGATGATGAGCCGGAGCTCCCGGCCCAGGTCGGGTTCCCGTTCCGCGATACGTGCGAGGACGTCCATGGAGAAGACCCTGACAGCCACGGGGGAGTCGCGCGCGGAGAGGTATGCGAAGCAGAGCGTTGCCACCCGGCCGAGAAGCGCATGAGGGATGTCGGCGTGCCGGAGGAGCCGTACGACGGTTCTCCGGACGGCAATATGGACACCCGGTTCCTCCATCCGCGACAGCATCCGGCCGATATAAGGCCTGACGAGCCCGGGATGGGCGTCCGCGCAGATACCGACGGCCATCGCGGATCGCTGAGTGACTATGAACTCCCCGCCCAGGAAGAGATCCATGAGTTTCCTGAACCGCCCGGCGTCTCCGCCGATCCAGGATGCGATGCGATCCGCCGTGCGGCGGGAGTGCTCTTTCAGAAGTTCGGACTCGATGTCCATGACGGTACGGAAGCTACCGAGTTCGGGAGAAAAACGCAACGTCCGCATGTTGAACCCCTGACCGATCTTCATTACATTGGGCAGTCCTTTCCCCGGCGCGCACAGGGGGGAAGATGCGCACACAACGATCACGGACAATGCACGCTCCCTTTCCACCGGAGATACTCGCGCGGGCACGAGAGCTCTTCCCGCACCTGAAACAGGGAAAGAACTTCCTCAACCATGCCGGGACAAGCCCGCTCTCCACGAGAGTCACGGGGGCGATGACCGCGTACCTGCACCGCCGGTCGGAGGGGGACCTGGACACCTACCAGGACGATCTCGGCATGGTCGCCGAGTGCCGGGCCGCGGTCTCCAGGCTGATCCGGGCCGAATCCCCCGAGAGGATCGCGTTTCACGCAAACACCTCCGACGCCATCAACGTGGTCGCCTCGGGTCTCCCGTGGAAACAGGGGGACAGGATACTCATCGCCGACGTCGAGTTTCCCGCCAACGTGTACCCGTTCCTCAACCTCAAGCCGCTCGGCGTTGAGATCGAGTTCATCTCTCCGCGGGACGGGAGGCTGACGACGGATCTCATCGCTTCGAAGATAGGCCAGCACACGCGGCTCCTCGCCCTGAGCGCGGTCCAGTTCCTTTCCGGCTACAGGGGAGACCTCCGCTCGCTGGGGAGCATCTGCCGGTCCAACGGGGTCATATTCGCGGTTGACGGCATCCAGGCGGTCGGCGCCGTGCGGATCGACGTTCAGAAAATGTCCATCGACGCGCTCTCGGCGGGCGCGCAGAAGTGGCAGATGGGCCCGCACGGAACCGGGTTCCTGTACCTGACGGAAGAGCTCCAGTCGCGTATACGCCAGAAGAACCTCGGCTGGCTTTCCGTGGAGAACCCGTGGGAATTCTACGATTACGCGCAGCCGCTCGCCACATCCGCACGCCGGTATGAAGGCGGCAGCCTCAACATGCCGGGGCTCTGGGGGATGCGGGAGGCCATCGGCACGATCATGGAATTCGGGCCGGACGGCATCGAATCCCACCTACTCGCGATCACGTCGGCCCTCATCGACAGGCTGCAGGCGATCGGCGGACTGACGCTCCTGACACCTCCTTCCGCACGTGAACGGGCGGGCATCGTCACCATCTCCCTGGAACCGCCGCTCAACCCCCAGAGCGTGTTCGAAAAACTGCGGAGCCGGGGAGTGACGATCGCCCTGCGGGAAGGGAAGCTCCGGTACTCTCCGCACTTCTACTGCTCGGTGGGAGATATGGAACGCGCCGCCGACGCGACAGAAGAAGTGATACGGGAAGAGCGGGGAACCTGAATGGCCGAACTGAAACGGGAGCTTTCCCGGTTCGACATGACCATGATCGCGATCGGGTCAACGATCGGATCGGGCATATTCCTGACCCCCGCCCTCATCGCCCGCACGCTCCCCTCCCCCGCCTGGATCCTCGGCATCTGGCTTGTCGGCGGCGTCGTGGCCCTGACGGGGGCACTCACATTTGCGGAACTCGCCGGGATGATGCCCGGCGCAGGTGGAGTCTACGTCTATCTGAATGAAGCCTACGGGCCGCTCGCAGGATTCCTGTACGGATGGGCTTATTTCCTGGTCTGCAACACGGGGGGGATTGCGGCGCTGAGCCTGGCGTTCGCCATGTACCTGGGTCACTTCATCCCCCTCTCCCCTGCCGGCATACGGGTCGCAGCCATCACGGGCCTGCTGCTTGTCACCGCGTTGAACATCCGGGGGGTGAAAATCGCCGGGATGTTCTCCGACGTCTTCACGCTCCTGAAACTCTCCGGGATCGGTTTCCTCATCGTCGCCGGCATCGGCTGGGGAACACGGCGTCACATCGATTTCTCGGCAGGGCTTGTTCTGGACGGAACGACGGTCGGGCAGGCACTTTCGGTGGCGATGGTAGGAGTTCTCTGGTCGTTCGGGGGATGGCAGCATGCCTCGTACGCTGCAGGAGAAGCGAAAGACCCCCGGCGGACGATCCCGTTCGCCATGGTCACGGGGGCGCTGGTCGTCATCGTGGTCTACATCCTCACCAATCTCTCGTACATGATGCTCCTCCCCGTCGAAGCGATCGGCGCTTCGCCGCGCCTGGCTTCCGACGCGATGCAGACGATCCTGGGTCCCGCGGGGGCGGGGATCATCGCCGCAGCCATATTTGTGTCGACGTTCGGGACAACGGGGATCTACACGCTGACGGCACCGCGCATTTACTTTGCGATGGCCCGCGACGGTCTCTTTTTCAGGAAGGTCGCCGAGATTCACCCCCGTTATCACACCCCTGCGTTTGCCATCCTGGTCCAGACGGGGTGGGCCGTCTTCCTCATCCTGTTCTGGGGGACATTCGAGAACCTCATTTCCTACGTCGTGTTCACCGACTTCATGTTCTTCGCCCTCGCGGCAACGGGGGTGTTCATCCTGAGGAGAAAGCGGCCCGAAGCGGAACGGCCATACAGGACGCTCGGGTACCCTGTGACGCCGCTTATCTTCATCGTGATTTCTGTCTGGTTTGTCGCGAACACGCTGGTGAACCGGCCCGGGGAGGCATGGGCGGGACTCGGGTTTCTTGCGCTGGGTGTTCCCGTGTTTCTCTACTGGAGGAAGAAGGGGAAAACTGCCGAAGGTTACAGGAACCAGTGATAGAGGAGCCGCCACCCGGCTGCCACCGCACGGGGGGAATCCCCGGACCTCCGCGCTTCCCGGGAGTGGCTCGCAGCATCGAGAAAGAGGGTCTCGACGTTCGACGCCATCGTCGCGAGGGTGAAGACACTTTCAACTTTCCGCGCACCGGCCATACCCATCGAGTCGCGGAGCTCCGGATTGTCGACAAGCGTGACCATCGCATCGGCGAGTCTCTCGGGCGAACGAGGGGGAACGAGCAGCCCCGTCCTGTGGTCATCAACGATCTCCGGCAGACTGCTCACGTGAGAAGCGACGACGGCCTTTCCCGCAGCCATCGCTTCGACCGCCGCATACCCGAATCCCTCCCAGTTCGACGGCATGACGAGGAAATCTATCCCCCGGAGAAACTCGGGGATGTTCTCCCGGAACCCGGCAAGGTACGCGTGACGATCCAGCCCCCTCTTTCTGAGGAATTCCTGAACCGCGGCCCGGAGGTTTCCGTCCCCGGCAAGGACGAGCTTGGCGCTGCGGTGGCGCTCCACGAGTATCGCCATCGCCTCAAGGAGCGTCAGCAGCCCCTTCTGCTCGTCGAGCCGTCCGACGAAACCGATCAGGCTGTCCGCTTCACCGACGTGGAATTCCTCGCGGAGGTCTCCGGATGCGGGGAGCCGGAACCGCCGGGCATCGACTCCCTTCCATACGACGTGGATCTTATCGGCGGCGAGCCAGGGGGCGCTGATCAGGAGAGTGTTCTTTGTCGCGTACGAGTTGGCGATAATGACCGACGCCACCCTGCCGTAGAAGAACCTGTTGAGAAACGTGTCCTTGAGGGGAAAGTCGACCTCTCTGCTCACGATGACGGGAACGCCGGTGAGAAGGGAGGCGATCCCCCCGATGCGGAGCTCCTTTTCCGTATGGACGCAGACGACGTCGATGTTCCCGGCGGCGATGAGCCGGGCAAGCCGCACGATCGTGAACGGATCGATGTCCCCGCCGAACCTGATCGGAACCAGATTCACGGTCGATTCCTTCATCCGGTCGTGCAGGGAGGACCCGCGGCGGCAGGCGACGGTAACGTTGTGCCCCCGGGACCTCAGAGATTCCACGACCTGTGTGAGCGAGACTTCACCGCCCCCCCAGGTTCTGCAGCTATTCAGAAAGAGAACATTCATTGGATTCCCGGCAGTGGAAGCAATCGCTCACTAATATACGATGAACGGTCATGAATGGCACGCTGTTCCCATTTTGACCATCTCCACCGGGCAAACGTTTAATCTCCCCCCCTCATCCGGGCCTGTTTTGGGGGTTCCTCCCCGTGACCGGCAAAATCTGCCGTAATGGGCCGATTCCGGGAACGCCGCGCGGGAAGGTCTCGTTATGCAGTGTATGAGGAGGCACGGACCCGGCCAGAATTGATACCACGCATACACTCCTGATTCCACTCCGGCGAGGTTCTCTGTGCACGTACCTCTGGTTTCCAATCGCTCCGTTACACATTTCTCTCCCCTTCTCCCCCTGGTCGCCCTTCTCTGCCTCGTGGTACCGCGAAGCGCGCACGCCCAGGAAAAGGTCACACTGAGCGGGACGATAAAAAACGCCGATAACGGTGAGGCTCTCATAGGCGCCTATGTCGTCGTCAGGGACCTCAAAAACGTCGGCGCCTCCACGAATGCCTACGGCTTCTATTCGCTCACGATCCCCGCGGGACACTACACGCTCCTGGTGCAGTACCTGGGATTCAGGGTTCTTACCGATTCCGTCAACCTGTCGCGGGACAGGACAATGAACTTCGCACTCGCTCCCGAGCCCATCACGGTGGGTGAGGTCGTCGTGTCGGTGGAACGGTCGGACAAGAACGTCACGTCGACGGTGATGAGTGCGAACAGGCTCGAGATGCGGGAGGTCAAATCCATCCCTGTCCTCCTCGGCGAGAAGGACATACTGAAAACCATCCAGCTCCTCCCCGGCGTCCAGTCCGCGGGGGAAGGGAACACCGGGTTTTATGCACGGGGAGGGGGACTCGACCAGAACCTGATCCTCCTCGACGAGGCACCCATCTACAACCCCTCGCACGCACTGGGGTACCTCTCGGTATTCAATTCCGACGCCATCAAGGACGTGACGCTCATTACCGGCGGCATCCCCGCGGAATACGGGGGACGGCTTTCCTCCGTCCTCGACATCCGGACCAACGACGGCAACATGAAGGAGTATGATGCCTCGGGGGGGATCGGTCTCCTCGCGGCCAGGCTCACCCTCCAGGGCCCGATCGTGAAGGACGAAGGGTCGTTCATGATCTCCGGCCGCAGGACGTACGCGGACATGTTTCTCAAGCTCTCGAGCGACACGACGATCAACCGGACAAGCCTCTACTTCTACGATCTCAACGCGAAAGCCAATTACACGCTGGGGGAGAAGGACCGCGTGTACCTCTCGGGGTATCTCGGGAAGGACAATCTCGATTACCCGGACGTGATCGGGCTCCGGTGGGGGAACACGACCGCGACGGCGCGCTGGAACCACATATTCGGCGATCAGTTCTTCAGCAACACGACGCTGACGTTCAGCGATTACCAGTACACGAACCTCGTGGGGGCGAGCACCAGCCAGTACGAGATCACCTCCGGCATCAAGGACGTCAACGGCAAGATCGACCTCCAGTACTTCATGGATGCCACGAACATGTTCAAGTTCGGCGTGAACGCGATCTACCATACGTTCATGCCCGGATCCGTCACCGCCGGTCCGACGAGCTCCGCCAACAGCGTTTCGCTCGAACACCGTTACGCGCTCGAAAACGCGGCCTACGTGGCACACGAGATGGAGCCCTTTGCCGGATTCAAAATCAACTACGGGCTCAGAGCGTCGATGTTCAGTCTCCTGGGTCCCGGGCACACGTTCACGTACGACGAATACGGCGACATCGTGGACACCGCGGGATTCGGTTCGGGGAAGGTCATCAGGACCTACGCGAGCCTCGAACCCCGGTTCTCCGCCACGTATCTCATCGACCAGACAAGCTCGGTCAAAGGCTCGTACACGCGCACCGCGCAGTATCTCCATCTCCTGTCGAATTCGACGACGGCGAATCCGAGCGACCTGTGGGTCCCCAGCAGCAACAACGTCAGACCCCAGTACGCCGACCAGTACGCCGTCGGCTACTACAGGAACTTCCAGGAGAACGAGTTCGAGTCGTCCGTCGAGGTGTACTACAAGAATATGGAGAACCTGATCGATTACAAGAACGGCGCGGACCTGCAGATCAATCCCACGGTCGAGTCCCTTCTCGTCTTCGGCAGGGGGTGGAGTTACGGGGCGGAATTCCTCGTCAGGAAGCGGGCGGGGCGGTTCAGCGGCTGGGTGGGATACACCTGGTCGAAAACGCAGGAACAGTTCCCGGACATCAACGGCGGCGCGGCATTCCCCGCCAGGCAGGACCGGACGCACGACATTTCCATCGTCGCGATCTACGACCTGAACGCCACGTGGAACTTCTCCGCGGTCTGGGTCTATAACACCGGGAACGCGGTGACGTTTCCGGGAGGGAACTACTGGGTCGACAACCGGCTCGTGCCGTACTATACCGGGCGGAACGGCTACAGGATGCCCGCATACCACCGGCTGGACCTCTCGGCAACGTGGAAACTCGGAGAACGCTCGAACCTGAACTTCTCCATCTACAACGCTTATGACAGGATGAACGCCTACGCGATCTACTTCAGGCAGAACCGGACGGACCCGTCGAAAACGGAAGCCGTGCAGATCACGCTGTTCCCGATCATCCCGTCCGTCACGTATAACTTCAACTACTGAACGGAGCCGTTCGGCCCGATGACACACACACTTCTCCGTCATGCATCGGCAGCGGGACTCGCGGCGGCGCTCGCCGCGGCGTCCGTCTCCTGCCAGAAGGTCGTCTCCATCGATCTGAACAACGCGAACCCGCAGATGGTGGCCGAAGCCGTCGTCACCGACGGGCCGGGCCCGTACACGGTGACGCTGACCAAATCGGGGGACTACTTCACCCCCTCGCTCTATTTTCCCCCCGTCACGCACGCCTTCGTCACGATCGCGGACAACACGGGGGTCACCGACACGCTGAAAGAAAACACCCCGGGGACGTATCGCACCTCGGTGCTCCACGGCGGCCAGGGGAGGACATATTCCCTGAGGCTCGTCGCGGAGGGGAAGGAATACGACGCCGTGTCCACGATGCCCGCGAGGGTGCCGATCGATACGCTCGTCGCGCTCCGCGCACGCGAATCCGACGGAGACCAGGTGTACAATCTGTACGTGTTTTTCAAGGATCCGCCGGAACCAGGCAATTATTACAGGATCAACCTCCGGGTCAGCGTTCCGATCTCTCCGGATTCCATCGACGGGAGGAGATACCACCTGTACGACGACAAGCTCACGAACGGCAACGAGGCGGCCGTCAGGATCCGGATGAGGAACTACTTCAGTCCCGGAGACACCGTGTGGGTCGACCTCCTCTCGATCGACAAGGCATCGTACGACTACTTCAACACGCTGAACAACATCCTGACATCTGATCGCAGTCCCACGTCGCTCGCCCCCGCCAACCCCAACACCAATCTCACCAACGGCGCGCTGGGGTACTTCGCGGCATACACCGTGGATTCCAGAATGCTCATCCTTCAGTAACAGACGCCCCCTCGTGCGAGCAGCCAGCCTCTTTCTCCTGTGCGCAGCGGCGGTCGCTGCTGCTTCACCGCCCCGGTATCCGTGCCGGGGCCAGGACGGCCCCGCGCCGGGGGATGTCCCGGCGGACATGATATCGTATTCCGTAAGGATCGACAGCGCGGATCTCTCCACGCTCGCCGTCGAGATGCGCGTCCTGAGCACGGCCGACACTTTCCGCATCGCGATGGCAACCCACCCCGAAAACGACGACCGGTTCTGGCGCTATATCGAGGGGCTGCACGTCGACACCGACCGGGGAACCGGGCTCGTGATGCGGCTTGACAGTGCGCTTTGGCTGATACGTGCGCCGGGCCGAAGCGCTCTGATCCGTTACAGGATCCGGTTTCCCGCACCCGGGGGCGGGCGTCGCGCCGCGTGGCGTCCATTCCTTTCTCCCCAGGGAGGGCTCATCGGCGGCTTGCAGACATTCCTGTATGTCGTCGGGAGAGAGGCGCTCCCCTTCCGCGTGGCGCTCAGGATGCCCGCGGGGTGGGAAGCGTCGACCGGGCTGGAACCGACGGACGGGCCGATGACCTATACGGCCCCGGATGCGGCCGTGCTCCTCGATTCTCCTTTTCTCCTCGGGCACACGCGCACGTGGAGGTTCGACGTCGACGGCGTCCCCCACCGCATCTCGTACCTTCCCGACACCGGCTCGGTGCCGTTCGACACCGCCTCGCTCATCGCAGGGGCAGCCCGCCTGGCCCGTGAGACGGAAAGAGTCTTCGGACGGTTTCCCTACCACGCCTACACGTTCCTTCTCCAGGACGGCGCGTTCGGCGCTCTCGAGCATTTGAACTCTCTCACACTGGGGTTCTCGAGCGCCGGGTACGCGCACGATCCGCGGTCCTTTTTCGCGACGCTTGCCCACGAGTACTTTCACACCTGGAACCTGCTAAGGCTCCGCCCTGCCGGGTTCGGTGAGGTCAGCTACGGTCCTCCCCCCGCCTCCCGGAGTCTCTGGTGGAGTGAAGGGGTCACAATGATGTACGCCGACAAGCTCCTGCGCCGCGCCGGGCTTCCCGTCTACACGGAGACCCGGCGGAAACACCTTGAAGAGCTGATTGTACGCTATGCGGAGGAGAAAGGGAACTCGCTGTTTTCTCCTGAAAATGTGAGCTTCTCTGTAAACGGCGGACCGGGTGCTCTCGGAGACTACAGCGCAAGCACGCACCTTCAGGGGGAGCTGCTGGGAACGATGCTCGATTTCATCATACGGGACGCGACAGGCGGAACGAGATCGTTGGACGATCTCTTGCGGGAGATGTTCACCCGGTTCTCCGGCAAACGAGGTTTCACGGGGGGCGACATCGAGAAGGCTGCTTCCGCCGTGTGCGGGTACGATATGCACGCTTTCTTCGAATCGTATGTTCGGGCTCCCGGGACGATCGATTTCAACCGGTACCTGGGGCTGATCGGATTGCGGATGGGTCTGTCGTGGACTGTTGCCAGGGACTCGACCGGGACCCTGGAGCCGGACGTTCGCATATATGCCTGGCAGGCCCCGGACGACTCACTCCCCTCGATCGGCATCACTGACCCGGAAACCTGCTGGGGAAAGGCCGGCATCCATACCGGGGACGTGATCACAGACGTCAACGGGAGACCTCCCGGGTCCGCCGCGGACTTCCGCCGGGTCGTCAGGAGCCTTCGCACCGGGGATACGCTTACCATCGGCGCCCGTCACCAACGGGATCCCATTCACGCCGTCGTCGTTATTACAGGTTATGACCGGCCGGCCGTCAGAATCGAAGAGATCAAGGGGGCATCGGAAAAACAGCTCGCCTTGAGGCTGCTCTGGGAGTCCGGCGCTCCCTGAAACGCAGAACCCTGAACTCAACCCCCACGAGCCACAACAGAAGAAAGGAGCACTAAAGGCAAAGGCCAAGAAACGGCAATTCCTGGAAACTCCTCGCCGAACATCTCCGCCGATTTACTCACTCATTCGTGCAGTCGCCTGAGATGTGCACTCAGGAATATGCAGGGTGTCCTCTCGTCTGGACAGGAGCTGCCGTCGAATCTGCTTCATCCGGTGAAATACTTTACATTTTAACGGAAACCGGTGGGGCACGGATGTTGCGCCATTATAAGTGTCGGCAGAAAGGAAGACACCCATGAGACCCTTGAGATCGTACCTGGCCGCCCCGGTGCTGGCGCTCTTCGGTTCACTCCTGTTGGGGGGCTGTTACACACAATTCGCGCTGACTGACAGTGATGCCGATGATGAAAGTTATGCACAACCACCGGTCTATGCCGATCCACCCATCACCGTCATTATCGATTTTCCAGGGCCGATCTGGCTTCCCGAGCCGCCGGCCCCAACGCTTCCGATCGCAGGTATCACAGTCCCCGTCCCCGGGAATCCAACGACGACGCCGAAAAGAGGGTCCGGAAGTCAACGGGTTCCGCCCCCCGTGACACGTCCTCCGGAAGCTGCGCCGAGGAGTGGCGGGACAACAGCGCCCGCTCCTGCACCTGCTGCGCCTGCCCCCGCGGCGGCCCACAGCTCCGAGTCACGCCCCGCGGGAGGAACCGGAAACAGGAGGTAAGTTCCAATCCAGAATATGAAAATCCCCTGCCGCCCGACTGGGGCTGCAGGGGATTTTGTTTGGACTGCCCGAACCGGCGGGATCCGGACGGACGGCTACATTCCTTTCACCTTCACCGATTTCCCGTAGATGAGACTCACCGCCAGCCAGCCGACGAGCACGACCCCCAGCAGCCAGAGCGGGCTGTCTGAGCCGGGGACGACCGTATGGGAGTTAATCATCGTCCAGACGAGAGGCACGGAGAGATAGGTGTTGTGACGCGAGCGCTGGGCGGCGCGTGCGACGAGTGCGGCGTCCGGCGGCGTCCCTTCCTTTATCGCGGGGATGATCTTCTTCTGCGCCGGCCATATCCTCATCCAGACGTTCATGACCATGATCGTACCGAACATCGCGCCGATGTGGATGCTGTACGCCCGGTAACTGAACTCGGCCCAGGAGGACATCAGGTAGACGATGACGGCGATGAGGACAAACCCGATCCCCCCCATCACGCGAATGTCTTTGCCGGCCGGACTTTTCGCCACCGCGTCGTACAGCGGGAAGATCAGGAATGTCACGAGAAGCATGATGATGCTCTTCGCGTTCCATCCATCGACCCCCTGTTCGAACATGAGGCTGCCGTGGTAGAAGACGAGCATCAGGAGGAGCAATCCCGCAACAAACGTCCAGAGGGCGGCAAACCGGAAAAAATACAGGGCGCGCGGAATCATCTCCGGCAGGACCTTTTTCTTCGTGTCCCCCTCCAGCACGGCGCCGAGTGGAACGTTGACCCAGTTGAACCAGTAGAGAAGCCCGATCCACAGGATGCCCGCAATAATATGAATCCAGCGGAACAGTACATGGAGGATATCGGTGATTTCCATCAGGGGACTCCTTCCGGATTGTGTTTAACGGGTGCGGTTCGTGCCGAATATAGCACCCCGGGAGATGACTGTCAAGGAAACCTTCGGTCCTCCGCCGTCGTTCTAAGCTCATACAGGGGAGAACAACTCCATGCAGGAAACACCGGCACAATACACGAGGCGGCTCCTCGGCTACCAGAAGGGGAAAAGGCCCGTCTCCGTGCTTGCTTCAACGCCGCGCAAGATCGCCGTCCTTCTCAGGGGAGCATCGAACGCCAGGCTGAAACGGAAACCCGTGCCGGACCGGTGGTCCGCAGGGGAGATTCTCGCCCACCTGGCGGACACGGAAATCACGTTCGGTTTCCGCGTGCGCCTTGTGCTCGGCTCGAACGGGACGCGAATACAGGCGTTCGATCAGGACGTCTGGGCGACGAATTTCCAGTATGACCGCCAGGACCCCAGGGCGTCGTTCGAGGCCTACCGGGCCGGCCGTGAGCACAACCTCAGGCTCCTCAGGCTTCTTCCCCCGGGGATGTGGAACTACTACGGGATGCACGAGGAACGGGGAAAAGAGACCATCACGCGGATGACCCAGATGATGGCGGGGCACGACATCAATCACCTGATGCAAATCGAGAAGCTCCTGAACGGGAGGGCCGCGTGACGGAAGCCGCCGGGACGCGTGGATGTTCCCGGTCTTTTCGGTATATTCCGGTATGATCCAACGATTCAATCCCGCCGTCCCCCGCCATTTCCTGTACGGGATCTCCGGCCTTCTCTGGACGCTGGCAGGGGGTATCCTGTGCGTGCGCGGGGCGATCTGGCTGGGAGGTTTTCCCATCCTCGGCATCGCCTCTCTCGAGGCCATCGCGCTCGCCCTCGGGGGGGCAGGATACGTCTTCCTCTTTGCCGGCATCGTTCGGAAGAACATCGCCCGGATCGGCCGGCTTCCCGACCGCGCGTGCGTGTTTGCCTTCACCGCTCCCCGGGGTTACGTCATGATCGCCGTCATGATGACCGCCGGCATTTCACTCCGCGGCTCTTCGATTCCCATGTACTATCTCTCGCTCCCCTACACCGCCATGGGAGGGATGCTTCTCTCGGGTAGCGTCGTGTTCTACCGGGAATTTCTCCGGGTGGCGTTGTAGCAGATTGCAGGGTCATGGCGCCGCAGGCGCCGTGACTCTGCAATGACAGGAGCGGGCAAAGTTACAGCTTCTTCTCCGGGAAGAGTATCTTCGAGATCTGGTACCTGCTGTCCTGGAGATGCGCTTTTGTTTCCCGGTCGGCCGCCTTCGGAAGCGCCTTTGCAATCGAAGCGTCGAGGTCCGTCAGCTCCGCACGGATGATCGCACGCGCTTCACCGGGAAGCGGCGGAGGAGGCATGATGAAGAATCCGGGAGGAAGCCCCTGCGGCGGGGACCACGGGGGAGGATTCAGTTTCGTCCCCATCGTCTCGATGTACGCCCGCTGGAGATTGCGGCGGTACACGTCAGTCTTGACCGATGCGGCATCGAGCTCGCTCCAAATCCCTCTACGAACATCCGCGCTCATTTCGCTGAGGAGATAGGGCTTCTCGCGCCCGGAAGCCAGCGCGGCCGAGTTAACAAGCCGTTCAAGACGCGCGTTGGCAAACAGGATATTGAGGAGCGACCGGTGGCCGTTCAGGACTCTCTCCTCCGTCCCGGTCGGCTCGAACAGGGCGACAAGCCCGGGCTTGAGGATCTCCGTGGGCGTCCTGAACCCTTCCTTCACCAGGAACGCCATCGCCGCCTTCTGTTTATCCCGGGGAACCGGGGTATGGACGACTCCCTCCTGGCCTGCCACCCTGCGCGTCATCACCACCCCGCCGATTTCATTCGCCACGTGTCCGAATTCGCGCGTGCGCTGGGCAATGAGCTCGCCGTAGATCTCGTGCAGGTTGGAATAGTCTTCCCCGGATTTCGTCGTCGCCGTCAGGAGCTTGTCGGCAATGCGCGCAATGTTTTTGAGTCCGTAGGTCGTCGCAAGGACCGGGTCCGACCCCAGATCCTCGGTCTGCGCCGTGGGATCGATACCGTCGGGATCACCGAACCTGAGATACGGTTCCTTTTCCTGCCGGGATGCGATCGCATTGAGTGCCGGCTTTTCGTCATCCGGGGTTTTCACCCCGGGGAATATCCTGTACCCCCATTCGGCGGCAAACAGATCGTACGGACCGATCTTCGGTATCAGCGAAGCACCGTCACCCGGCTGGGCGATATAGTTAAAGCGTCCGTAGTCCATGATGGAGGCCTCGGTTCCGTATTTCGCCGTGAACGAGGGACTTCGGAGGCTGTCAACCGGGAACTGCGAGCTCGCCTTCATGTTATGCGGGAAGCCGAGCGTGTGCCCCACCTCGTGGGCGGCGATGTATTCCAGCATCCGTCCCATCAGTTCGTCAGGGAGCGGGAGTTTGTCACAGGCGGGGTCGACGGCACCGGCCTGGACGAAATACCAGTTGCGTGCGAGATTCATCACGTTGTGGAAGAACCCGATCTTGGAGTCCAGTATCTCGCCCGTACGGGGATCACTGATCGCGGGACCGTACGCGTTTTCGATGTTCGAAGGGAGCCACCGGATCATCTGGTGACGGACGTCCTCCCCGCTCCAGTTCGGATCCTGCTTTTCGGACGGCTGGTCCTGTGCAATGATCGCGTGCCTGAACCCCGCCTTCTCGAATGCGGCCTGCCAGTCCTCCACCGCTTTCTTCAGCCACGGGCGCCATTTGTCGGGTGTTCCCCTGTCGATATAAAACGTGATCGGTTTCACGGGCTCGACGAGCTCACCGCGCGCATACGCGGCGGAATCCTTCGGCTCAAGGCGCCAGCGCGCGATGTACCGCCGGGCCTCGGCGCGCTGCGAATCATACCCGAAGTCATACTGGAATACGGAGAAATACGACACGCGCTGGTCGAACAATCGCGGCGCCATCGGCTTCTCCGGTAGACGGACCATGGAATGGTGCATCACGATGCTGATCGTGCTGAGCGAATTGTCCATCGGCACCTGGCCGGCGTCGTACGTCAGCATCACCTCCACCTCGATGTTGTCCGGGAACGGTTTCATCCGTTCGACGAACGAACGCGAAGGATCGAGACGACGGATCTTGTACTGATCGCGCTCAAACCGGGATAGCCCGAACTCCGTCATATCCGCGGTAAAGAGCCCGCTCACGTCGATGAGGACGGCGCTGGAATCCTTGTTGTACGCCTGTATGTCGAACGCGGCAAGAATGGGAGGATTCGTCGCTTTCCGCACCGCGTAGCTGATCGGCAGAGAATCCGCGGCCACGGCGTAATACATCACGCTGCGGAGGAGTATCCTGTCCTCAATCTTGTCCCAGCGGGCAACCTGATCGTTGAGTTCGTCGCCGCCGTACCCGATCCCCGTCTGCGTCGCGGCCTGGCGCGAGACAAGGAGGAACTCCTTCCCGATTTCCTTTCTCGGTATCTCGAAATACCATTTCTGCTTGACGCGGTAGACATTAAACAGCCCCGAGTCGGTCTTTGCTTCCTTCGTGATAACGTCCGCGAACGGCTTGATCCCCTCTTTGGGGGGAACGGGCGGTTTTGCATCCTGTGCGACGACGGGAGACAGCGCGAACAGCAGGGCCGCGGCGAGTGTCGCAAAGCGGTCACGCATGGAATGATTCTCCTATGTTGGTGAGTTGCCTCGTTCGAGTGTCGTCCTGGCTTCTTTCAGACTTTTCATGTGGTCGGGATCGGGCGCGGGGTACTTCAGGTTCAGGGACTCGAGTTTCCTGACGATGATGTCCGCCACCGCCGTGCGCGTGAACCATTTCCTGTCGGCGGGGATGATATGCCACGGGGCCCACGGGGTGCTCGTGTTGTTGAAGACTTCCTCGAACGCCTTCATGTACTCCTTCCAGTGCGCCCTCTCCTGGACGTCCGCGGGAGAGAACTTCCAGTTCTTTTCCGGCGTATCGATACGCTCCAGGAACCGTTTCTTCTGCTCTTTGTTCGAGACGTTCAGGAAGAACTTGAGTATGACGGTCCCGTTCCGCGTGAGGTACTTCTCAAAGGCGTTGATCTGATCGAACCGTTCCTTCCAGATGTCCTTCCCCACAAGCTCCTTCGGGATCCTCTGATGAGAGAGAATCTCCGGATGAACGCGGACCACAAGGACTTCTTCATAGTACGACCGGTTGAATATCCCTATACGGCCCCGCTCGGGAACCTGTTTCATCGAACGCCAGAGATAATCGTGCGATAGCTCCTCGGACGAAGGCGTCTTGAAGCTCACGACCTGGCACCCCTGGGGATTGACGCCGGACATCACGTGCTTGATCACGCCGTCCTTCCCGGCGGCGTCCATCGCCTGGAATATCAGGAGGAGCGCATACGTGCTCTGCGCGTAGAGGACATCCTGCAGGGCGGCCAGTGTGACGATATCCGACTGAAGCTTCTCCGCGGCGTCTTCCTTGGAGGAGAATTTTCCCGAATACGCGGGATCGAAATCCTTGAGTTTTATCGTCTTTCCCGGAGGGACGACAATGCGGTCGAGATTCATGATATCAGCACCAGGGGAATGTGAACGGCGGCCCAGAGGAGATACCGCCACGCGGTTTGTTTTCGCTCGCCCTTGACAAGGAACCCGAAGTACGTTCCCTTGGCGATCGTGTTGCTCATCATCGCAATGACCATCGCCGAGACGGCGACCGTCGAGGCGGTGTCCCCCGGCCGCGCCAGGGAGAGTATGAACGGATCGATGTCGGCGACACCGACGACGGCACCGAGCCCGATAAGTCCGGAATTCCCGAGCGTCCCCCGCACCACGGAGGTGAGGACAATAAGGACGACGAAGAGCGCGGCAAAAAGGAGCGCCGGCGTGATCTCGAACGGGTTATGGAGCGGGGGGGCGGCGGCTCCTTTGACCACGGAGTCTTTCCGGGGAGTCAGCAGGGCGAGAACGACCCCCGCGCCCGCGAGTATCGCGCATTTCCACCAGATATAGGGAATGAGCTGCGGACCGATGACGGCGATGAGGACGAGAATTCTCGCGTACATTACGCACGAAGCCAGGATCGCCGCCTGGAGCGCGCTCCTCCCCCGCTCAGGAGATGTCTGAGCCATCCTCCCGACGGCAACCGTCACCGCGGTGCTGGAGACAACGCCGCCGAGGAGACCAGAAAGCCAGAGACCGACGCTGTCGCCGAGCCGCTTCGAGAGGAAATACCCCACGAACCCGATCGTGGAGACGAGGATGACGATTTCCCAGATATGCGTGGGGTTGAGCCCGTAACGGGTGTACGACTGGTCCGGCAGTACCGGCAGAACGATGAGCGTGACCAGAAGGAACTTGAGCGTCGCAAGGAACTCCGCGCGGTCCAGACGCTCGACCCACGTCTCCAGTGAGGACTTTTCGGAGAGGAGAATCGTGTTCAGAACGCCGACGGCCATCGCGGCCCAGATGTCGACAAGGAGGGCGAGCGCCCCGGTCACGAACGTGAGGATCGCGGAGAATTCGGTCGTCGATCCGAACCGGTCAGCCCGGATCTTCGCGATGTACGCGATCGAGGTGAGAGCGATCATCGCCGCCAGGCCGGCGGGAAGGATGAACGCAACGCCGATCTGCGACAGCCACGCGCAGCCGAACCCGAACATCGCGATCATCGGATGCGTGCGGACTCCCCCGAAGACCATCGTCTTCTTCTCGATCTTCGCCCCTTCCCTCTCCAGCCCCACGAGGAATCCGAGAGCGATGGCGACGGCAAACCGGAGCTGCGGCGTCCATTCTATGGTGTTCATCGGACGGCCACCTCCCCGAGCATCATCCGGATTTTCGTGACGACCATGTCGATCGCCACCGTGTTCTCCGCCCCGCGGGGAATGATGATGTCCGCCCAGTGCTTGCTCGGCTCGACAAATTGCAGGTGCATCGGTTTCACCGTCTTCATGTACTGGTTCATCACGGAGTCTATGGACCGGCCGCGCTCGAGGATGTCGCGCCGTATTCTCCTGATCAGGCGTTCGTCGGCGTCCGCATCGACGAAGAGCCGGATGTCCATGAGGTCCCTGAGCCGTTTGTCCACCAGGATAAGGATGCCGTCGATGATGATGATCTCCTTCGGCTCGATGCGGCGGGTCGCGTCCAGGCGCCTGTGGTTCGTGAAGTTATACACGGGCTCCTCGACCGCCCGCCCCGCCCGGAGCTCCTCCATGTGGCGGATCAGGAGATCCGTTTCGAGGGAATCGGGGTGGTCGAAATTGATTTCTTCGGGGCGCCGCCCGCCGTGCGTGCTGATATCCTTGTAGTACGAATCGTGCTGAATGACGGCGATGCGTTCGGGGTCCAGGTGCTGGAGTATGGCATTCGTGACTGTGGTTTTCCCCGACCCCGTCCCTCCGGCAATGCCGATGACGAGCTGTTTCATGAAGTCGTTGGTGTTTGTCGCAGGTTTGAGTATGCGGTATCGTGCAAGATACGTCTCACCGGTGCGAGATGCAAGGAACGACCGGAACGGAGCGGGTTACCGTTTTTCCGCCAGGATACCGAGTTTGAGCGTCTTTGCGGAACCGAGATCGGGCATCTGGATGTACACGATGTACATCCCCGCGGCCACCGGTCGGCCGGCCTGGTTATTCATGTCCCACTGCAAAAACTGGCCCGGGTCATCTTTCAGGATCGATTTCACCATGATACCGGCGAGCGTATAGATTCTTATGATCGCTCTCGGCGGAAGATGCGTAAACGTCACGACCTGCGTGAACCGGGTGGGATCGACCGTGTCAAAGCTCTGGTAGGGGTTCGGAAAGACGTTGATCTTCGTGACGTCGGCTCGTGCGATTCCCGGGTCGTTCACCGTCGGCGCCTTCGGTGCAAACGTGAACGTGTCCGCCGGCCCGTTGACGCGATTGGCGATGATCATGAATTGATCTCCCGCGGCGTACGCGTCCGTCGACCTGTCGGGCATCCCCCACCACATCATGGGTGTCGTATTGTTCAGAATATCCACGGTCAACGCGGGGTTAGGCGCGGGATCGGTATACGGCGCATTGAATATGAACCACCATTCACGCTGCGTCAGCCCGTTGTCGACAGCGGGCATCGCATTCGAAGGGGGCCACCATTTGCCGTCGACCATTCCGCCGATGGCATTATTCTCCAGGTGTCCGACAGCCAGCCTGACCGGTGGTGTGACGTCCACGTTCCAGGCGGAAAACGGTATGCTGTAGTTATAGTCCTGATAGGCGAAGCCTGCCGACCTGTTTGGAATCAGTGCCGCCCAGTCAGGGTGTGAAGCGAACGTCGATGCATCGGTCGCGTGGCGGACATACCTGTACCCCCTGGAAAAATTGGGGTCGGCGGGAGGTGAGGTCACATTCCACGTGCTGTCTGTGGCGGCAAACTTGATGAGGACATTGGCGAGGCGGTCATGCGTCACGCCGCCGCTGTACCAGTGATCGAATGCGTTGCCGATTGCGCCGTTGTACAGGCCGCCGCGCGTGAATCCTTCGAGATGGTATGAGCCGGCGTTATCGGATCCGGATGGACTCCATTTCCTCGTCCCCGAGGGTATATACCACCCCCATTGCAACGTATCGCCCGGGTTCAGGTATTGATCTCCGGTTTTCATGCCTGGCGGCGGCCCGAACAGCTCCACCAACAGCCCGTCGACGAGCGGAGAGCTGCTCCCTCCGCCCTGGTTCGTCAACCGGCTTACCAGAGACCTGTTCTTTGTCTGGTCCCTGATCCCCCAGGTGAACGTGCCGGACGCCGTGTCCGTACTGAACGTCACAGCGTATGTGTCGCCCGTGACACTCGTGGGATCAACGACAGATGCGACGACGCGACCGTCGCTGGCCTTGAACCCCGGCGTAACGGCGTGCGTCACCGGTATCGTGTCCCCCTTCACCTGGTTATACCGTGTCCCGGGGTTCGGGGACTGGGGAATCACGGTGAGAATGCGGGGGGAAGATTCGATGCTGTGAGAACCGGTCATCGCGGCGGGGAATCCGGAGTAGCCGTACGCGGTCACCGCGAAATAATAGGGGTTCCCGTTCGCGAGGGGGAGATTCGTGAGAGCGTTCGTTTTTGTATCGAAGACCCGCCGGATGCCGCTGTCGGTACCTCTCTGGAGGACTGACGTCAAGTAGAATCCCGTCTGTTCGTCAAAGGCGGTGTCAACAATCGCCTTGATGCCATCGACCACGTCGTATGTTCCCAGAAGGAGCGGGTTGTCACCAGCAGGGGAAGAGAATTCATACACGTTGTACCCCTCGAACGCGTACCCCTGATCGGCCGCTCCTTCCGTTGCCGCAACAGTCGCTGAGTCACCCCAGGTGAGCATGATCTCACCGTCCATCCGGGCCACGTTGACCGTCGGAGGCGGTGGAGGAGAAGGAAGCACGAGGAGGTTGTTGAACGCCGCCCGGTCCCTGTCCGCCAGGGCTTTGAGGACGGTCACGCTCGAGAGATAGTCTGATCCCAGCCCGACGACGCTCGCGACAACGATTTCCTGCGTGTCACCCGGAGCCATCGCAAAGGGGCCCGAGGAGAGGGCGAGCCTTCGGTCCGCCGGCGTCAGACCATACGTTCCATCGATCCAGCCCGATCCGGAAACGGGATCTCCGCTCAGGCAGAATTTTGTCGGCTGCTGCGTCAGGGGGTTGATGAACGGGGCACCGCTTGCACCGATTGTGCCATTCATCAACCGGTACCATTGCAGATCAGATCCGGGCCCATCGACCGGGTCCTGATAATAGGAGACGTACGGCAGGAAGAAAACGAATGAGGACATCGGCAGATTTCTGAACCCGTGCTTTCGGTTCAGACGGAACACCGCGCTGTCCCCCGGCGCGCCGGGAACAAGAGGTCCCTGAAGGAGATCGTATCCGACTGCCGGTACCAGGGTTCCGTACATCGCGTCCACGGGCTTGCCGTTGTACGCAAATGCCAGGCTCCGCACCGTGTCGCAGCCGACAAAATCGTCTCCTCCGTCTCCGACGTCGGGGTCGACCCACTGCATAAGAAACATCGAGTCGATCCTTGCCCCGCTCTTGTTGATGAGGAGCGTGCTGGCGAATATCGACTGGCCGATCGCCCCCGGCCGTTTATAGCCCCAGATCGTGCGCTGCATTTCAAGCCCGATGGGAGGAGAATCTGCCAGGTAGGCCGTGACCAGTGTATCCACGTCATTTGCCACGTACCAGAGAGTCTGGTTCGCCCCGGGCTTCCCCGGTACATCATAGAGGGGATCGTACGGGGCCGGCGACGAACGCTGCCTCCCCTGTGCGTCCACGCCGTATGTAAAAGGGGCACCGAGAGAACCGGGCCACTCCGTCCAGTCTCGAACGTACTGGTTGTAAATGTCGAGCGCGGAGAGGTTCTCGTACCGGGAGATGTACGGGATCTCTTCCTGCTGGATCTTGTCCTGGACGGAGGCGAACGGAACCCCGGGAGAAATGTCGGGCCGCACACGGTACGTCCGGTTCAGCGGGTTTGACGGGTCGGCGGCAAGGGGGTCTTTCGTGGAATCACCATATGTCGTGATCGCTCCCGGCTGAAGTCCGTGCCGGTATTCCGATCCCCCGACATCGGGAATGGGAATTGATTTCCCGGTAAAATCGATGGCCGTGCGCCCTTTGTGGTACCCGCCCCAGAGAACCCCCTCCTCAAAAACCGTGGTCTTGCCGCTCCCCTTGGGGAACTCAAACCCCTCGTTGCTCGTGCTGTACCTGTTGTACGAGCCGTCACCGTTGTTGCCGTAGTAGTTGAAAACGGCATTGATGAGGAACGGGCGATAGGTTGCGTTCACCTGTACGTTCGAACGCGATCCGGCCGGTCGTTTGCCGGGGAGCCCTGCACTGGCGGAGAGTGAACCTGCGAGAAGGGAGATTGCCACAAGAGAACGGAGCGTCATCGAATCGCCTCCTTTCGATGAACATTCTGCCGCCGGGGGTAAATGGCACAGGCCTCTTCTCCTTGCGCGGGAAGAAGAGGCCTGTCTCAATGAGCTGCGGAGTCCGCCGTTAATGTACAGAGGGGCCGAGGGAATGTCAAACTTCTGCGCGCCCGGATCAGTTCCGGGCATATTTGCAGGATTGGCGAAGGATTTCGTATATTGTATATTCAGATGTAATGCACATGCAAACGGAAGGGTAGTGCAGAGTCATGAACACGGCAAAGACGTTTCTTCTGATGGGAGTCCTCACCGTTCTCCTCGTTCTCGCGGGAAGCCTGCTCGGCGGCCGGGGGGGAATGATGATCGCGTTTCTCTTCGCCATCGTGATGAATTTCGGTTCGTACTGGTTCAGCGACAAGATCGTCCTCAGGATGTACCACGGCCGCGAGCTGTCGCAGGCGGACAGCCCCGCACTGTTCCAGATGGTGCAGGAGCTCGCCGGGCGTGCGGGCCTGCCGATGCCGAGGCTGTACCTCATCGACGGGGACCAGCCCAACGCGTTCGCCACCGGCCGCGATCCGGCCCACGCGGCCGTCGCCGTCACCGGGGGGATACTGAAAACACTTCCCCCTGATCAGCTCAGGGGAGTCCTGAGCCACGAGCTTGCCCACGTCAAGCACAGGGACATACTCATCGGGACCGTCGCGGCAACGATGGCCGGCGCGATCAGCATGATCGCGAACATGGCCCAGTGGGCGCTCATATTCGGGGGAGGCGGCGGGCGTTCCAATGACAGGCAAGGGGGAAGCCCGCTCGGCGGGCTGCTGATGCTCATCGTCGCCCCGATCGCCGCGATGCTCGTGCAGATGGCGATTTCCCGGTCGCGGGAATTCGAAGCCGACGCGGGGGGCGCGCAGATTTCCGGAAATCCGCTCTCGCTCGCCAGCGCGCTCAGAACGCTGGAAAAGACAACAGCGGAGATTCCGATGGAGGCCAGCCCCGCCACGGCCCATATGTTCATTGTCAACCCGCTTTCAGGGCGCGGGCTCACGCGCCTGTTCAGCACGCATCCTCCGATCGAAGAACGGATCGCGCGACTCGAAGGCATGGTCTACGGACAGGGGGCTACCCGCTAGATGAAAAAAATCCTCCTCATCACCGCCGGGATACTCGCCATCGTCGTCCTGACGGGCTCGCTCCTTCTCTACCTGAACCGCGAGAAGATCGTGACATACTCCATCGACAGGGCCCTGACGAAGGTGGAGGAGCAGGTGCTCCAGAGACTCCCCGATCAGAGGGCGGTGGACGACGCCAAGGCGGATTTCCTGAAGCTCCACCAGCGGCTCCAATCAGGATCGGTGAAGACCGACGACGTCAAGACACTCGCGGGGATGTTCTACAACAGCTACAAGGAAGGGAAGATCGATTCGCTCAAGGCGCGGTTGATCGTGGAAGAAGTGCACCGGCTCGCCGCCCAGTAAGGGGCGGCGCGCTACCCGCGGGCAAGCCGCTTCTTCCAGAGACGGAGGGCTTTTGCCACCTCCGCCGGGGACGTTGAACCGGCGGATTGTTTCATCGAAAGTGACGTCCGGGCGTCCAGGAGCAGCGAGACGTCCCTGGAGAAGGCGCGCGACCGGCGTGTGTATTCCCTGAGAGGAAGCTCACCGAGAGAACATTCCTTCTCGGCGCAGAGCGCCACGAGTCCCCCGACGATGCCGTGCGCATCGCGAAACGGAATCCCCTTCCGCACAAGATAATCCGCCAGCTCCGTCGCAAGCAGCTGATCCCCGTTCAATTCATCATCGAACCTCCCCTCGTCGAACCTGACCGTGTCCATCATCCGGGCCAGGATGTCGAGCGAGGCGGTGACCGTATCCGACGCGTCGAAGAGGGGCTCCTTGTCCTCCTGCATGTCGCGGTTGTAGGCGAGCGGAAGACCCTTCATCACGGTCAGCAGCGCCATCAGGTCGCCGTAGACCCGCCCCGTCTTTCCCCGGATCAGCTCGGCCATGTCGGGGTTCTTCTTCTGCGGCATGATGCTGCTTCCGGTCGTGAACGATTCCCCGATCTCCGCGAAATGCCATTCACGCGAACTCCACAGGACAAGCTCTTCGGCGATCCTGCTGGCGTGCATCATCGTGATCGCGGCGGCGCTGATGAACTCCAGGAGAACGTCCCTGTCGCTCACCGCATCGATGCTGTTGGCCACGATCCCGGTCAACCCCAGCGTCCGGGCGGTCCTGTGCCTGTCGATCGGGAAGGAGGTTCCCGCCATCGCGGCCGCCCCCAGCGGGGAGAGAACCGCGCGTTTACGGCAGTCGAGGAACCGTTCCCTGTCGCGCTCGAACATTTCGACGTAGGCAAGGAGATGATGGGCCAGGAGAACGGGCTGCGCCCGCTGGAGGTGGGTGTACCCGGGCATGATCACGTCGCGAAAGGCCTCCGCCCTCCCGAGGAACGCCCGCTGGACGGAACGCAGGAGAACCGCGATCGTGTCGATCCGTCCCCGGATGAACAGGCGCGTGTCTAGCGCAACCTGGTCGTTCCTGCTCCGCGCCGTGTGGAGCTTTCCCCCCACGGCGCCCGCCAGCTCGATCAGGCGGCGTTCCACCGCCATATGGATGTCCTCGGCCGTGAACCTTCCCGACGCGCCGTCCACGCTGAGCCAGGAGGCCCTGCCGGCGGCCACTTCGCGGCGGATCGTCCGGAGCGCCTGCGTGATCTTCCGGGCGTCGCCGGGGGAGACGATCTTCCGCGAAGCGAGCATCGCGACGTGCGCGATGCTCCCTTCGATGTCCTCGTCCGCCAGGCGCCTGTCAACTTCGAGCGACGACGAGAAGCGGAGCGCGCGGGGATCCAGCGGCTCCCGGAACCGCCCTTTCCACTGCTTCATCGGACCGGAACGGATTGAAGGACCGTCTGTTCCTGCTGCTCCTCGGACGCCGCGGACGCCGCGGACGCCGCGGCGACGGCATTCTGCACCTGGTGATACGTCTTCACCGGAAGGCCGAAGATCTTGATGAATCCCTCGGACGCACGGTGGTCGAACTGGTCCTCCTCCGTGTACGTTGCCAGCTTGGCGTTGTACAGCGAGAAGACCGATTTCCTGCCGGCGACCCCGAGATTCCCCTTGTACAGTTTTACCCGGACGGTGCCGGTGACGGTTTTCTGCGTCTCGTTCACGAACGCATCGAGCGCTTCCCGCAGGGGGGTGAACCAGAGTCCGTTATACACGAGGTTCGCGTATTCAGCGGCAAGCTGGTTCTTCATGTGAAATACCGACTTGTCGAGCGTGAGCCGCTCGAGCTCGGTGTGCGCAAAATGCAGGATCGTGGCGCCGGGGGCTTCGTAGATTTCGCGCGACTTGATGCCGACCAGGCGGTTCTCGACGAGATCGATCCTTCCCACGCCGTGCGCACCGCCCATGTCGTTCAGCGTGAACACCAGGCTCACCGGTTCCAGGCGCGAGCCCCCCACGCCGACGGGGATTCCCTCCTCGAAGTCGATATCGACGTACTCGGGGGTGTCCGGGGCGAGTTCCGGGGCGATCGTGCGCTGGTAGGCGTCCGCGGGTGGCTCGATCATCGGATCCTCGAGCACGCCGCATTCCACGCTCGTCCCCCAGATGTTTTCGTCGATCGAATACGGGTTCGCGACGGTGGCGGCGACGGGGATGTTGTTCTTCCGGGCGTACGCGATTTCCTCCTCGCGCGACTTGAATTCCCACTCCCGCAGGGGAGCAAGGACTTTCAGTTCCGGAGCAAGCGCGGCAACCGAGACTTCAAACCGGACCTGGTCGTTCCCCTTCCCCGTGCATCCGTGCGCGACGTGCGTGGCTCCCTCTTTGCGCGCGATGTCCACGAGCATTTTCGCCAGCAGGGGGCGTCCCAGGGACGTCGCCATCGGGTACGATTTCTCGTACACCGCGCCGGCTTTGAGCGCGGGCCAGACGTACCCCGTCAGGAATTCCTCCCTCAGGTCCTTGACGTAGACCTTCGAGGCCCCCGTGGCATATGCTTTCGCCTGGACGCCGTTCAACTCTTTCTTCTGACCCAGATCGCCGGTCGCGGCGATGACCTCCGCGTCTTTCCGCTCGATGAGCCATTTAACCATGACCGACGTGTCGAGACCGCCGGAGTACGCGACCACAACCTTCGTGGATTTCATTCCTGTCCCTCGATGAGTTTGTTCTTGAGAAATTGAAGTACGTGTTTTGTCTTGCGCCGTGAGCCGGGGATGATGAGCAGCGTATTATCCCCGGCGACTGTGCCGATCACATCAGGATGCTTCTGGACGTCGATGAACTCCCCCACGGTGTTCGCGCACCCGGGGAGCGTATGAACGACAATCATGGCCTCGTTGGCATCGATCGAGAGGACTTCTGCATTGACGAGGGGCCGGAGTGCCTGCACTTCGACAGGCGCCTGCATCGCGTAGTGCCCGCCGGAGGAGGAGACGATCCGGCTCACGCCGAGCTCCTTCATGTCGCGAGACAGGGTCGCCTGCGTGACGTTGCATCCCCGCTTGCGCAGTGCGCGGCGGAGGCCGTCCTGGCTCCCGATCTGCTTCGTCGCGATGATCTCCCTGATGGCGAACAGCCTCGCCTGCTTTGTCATCTCACGGCCTCACGCTCTGTGCCGACTCCTCGCCGGCATGGACGAGCTCCGTGCCGACGCCGAGGTCGGTGAAAATTTCGAGGAGGATCGAGTGTTTGACCCTCCCGTCGATGAGATGGACTTTGTTGACGCCGGCGCGCAGGGCCCGGAACGCCGAACGGATCTTCGGTATCATGCCGTCACTGATCACCCCGTCGGCCATGAGCTTCTCGGCGGTCGTTTGCTCCATGCTCGGGACGAGCAGATCGGCCGCCATCACCCCCTCGACGTCGCTCAGGAAGACGAGCTTCTCCGCCTTCAGCTCCGCGGCGATGGCGGAGGCGGCGACGTCGGCGTTGACGTTGTGCGGCTCGCCCGCGTCATTCACGCCGATCGGCGCAATCACGGGCATGATGCCGTTGTTCAGCAGGAGGTTGAGGTACACGGTGTTCACCCCGGTGATTTCACCGACGAGCCCGAGATCCACCCCCCCTTCGTCGAATCTCCTGACCTTCAGGAGGTGCGCGTCAATCCCGCACAGTCCCACCGCTTCGCCGTCGTGCCTGTTGATCTTTCCGACGATGTCCTTGTTCGTCTTTCCCGCAAGAACCATCTGCACGACGTCCATCATCGGAGCGTCGGTGTAACGCTGGCCGTTCACAAACCGCGATTCGAGCCCGAGTTTCGAGGCGATCCCCGTGATCTCCTTCCCCCCGCCGTGGACGATCGCGACCTTGATCCCGATTTTTTTCAGCAGGGTCACGTCCTGGGCAAAGGCCTCCTTCAGGTCGTCGTCCACCATCGCTGCGCCGCCGTATTTCACGACAAACGTCTTCCCTTCGTACCGTGAAATGTACGGAAGGGCTTCGATGAGAACTTCGGTCTTCGCCCCGAGCGAGGTGATCATCGTTCAGGTCCGGTAGTTCGCGTTGATTGCAACGTACTCCTTCGACAGGTCACACGTCCAGAAAGACGCGCTGCCTGATCCACCGTTCAGGTTGACGTTGATCGTGATTTCTTTCCGGCTGAGGACGGTTTTCGCGTCCTCCTCGGAGAAGTCGATCACGTAATTCCGGCGCAGGATCGGGACCTGCCCGAACGAGATCTCGACACGCGAAGGGTCGAACGCGATCCCCGAGTACCCCACGGCCGCCAGGATGCGTCCCCAGTTCGCGTCTTCGCCGTTGATGGCGGTCTTGACGAGACTGGAGTTCGCGATTGCGCGCGCCGCCTGCACGGCGCTCGGTTCATCGACGGCTCCGGTGACGTTGATTTCGATGAATTTCGTGGCTCCCTCCCCGTCCCTGACGATCATCTTCGAGAGGACGACAAGAACCTGTTCCAAAGCGGCGTAAAATCTGTCAAAATCGGGTCCCCGGCTCTCGAGGATGGCCCGGGAGCCCGATGCCCCGTTGGCAAGAACCGCGACCATGTCGTTTGTGCTTGTGTCTCCGTCGACCGAAATCCTGTTGAACGACCTGTCAGCCGCCCTCGAGAGAGCCGCCTGGAGGACTTCCGGCGAGACGCCGGCGTCCGTAGTGACGAAAGCGAGCATCGTCGCCATGTTCGGGGCAATCATGCCGGACCCTTTGGCCATCCCCCCCATCGTCACCGTGGCGCCGCCGCACTCAAATTCCAGCGCGTATTCTTTGACGAACGTATCCGTCGTCATGATGGCCTCGGCTGCCGAGGTCCCCCCTTCCTGTGAGAGGGAGGCCGCCGCGGCGGCAATACCTTTGGTGATCGTCCCGATGGGAAGGAACTGCCCGATCACGCCCGTCGATGAGACAAGGACTTCCCCCCTGCCGACGTGCAGCGCTTCCGCGGCCGCCCCGGCCATCGCACGAGCATCGTCCATCCCCCTGTCCCCGGTGCACGCGTTCGCATTGCCGCTGTTCACGACGATCGCCCGGAACGTGCGCGAATGCTCCACCTGCTCACGCGTCAGGACGACGGGAGCGGCCTGCACCTTGTTCGTCGTCAGGACGACCGCGCCCGCAGCGGGGTCTTCGGAGACGAGAAGGCAGAGGTCTTTTCTTGATTTCTTGACTCCGCAATGGATCCCGGCCGCCCGGAAACCTTTCGGCCCGGTGACGCCTCCGGCGACTTCCCTGAAGGCGGATTCCCCCTTCACGGAAGGAGCCGCGCCCGATGAGACCACTGGTTGCTTCATTTCTGCGATGGTGTTCATTTCAATCCTGTCGTTTCGGGAAAACCAAACATGAGGTTCATATTCTGCGCCGCCTGGCCGGCCGCCCCTTTGACCAGGTTGTCGATGACCGACACGACGATGAGCTGGTTCGTCCGCGGTTCGACGGCGACTGCGATGTCACAGAAGTTCGTTCTGGACACGGCGAGGAGCTGAGGAATTTTCTGCGTGATCCTGACGAAGGGATGCGGGGCGTAGAAGCCCCCGTACAGCGTCGCCACTTCCTCCGCCTTCACCGTCACGGCCAGGGCGGCGTGCACCGTCGTATAGATCCCGCGCGTCACCGGGATCAGGTGCGGAACGAACGATGCCGTCACGGCCGTTCCCGATGCACCGGAGAGGACGCTCTCGATTTCCGGGATGTGCTGGTGCGTGCCGATCTTGTACGCCCGGACATTCTCATTGATCTCGGCGAAGCTCATGTCCACGGACGCGCTCCGCCCCGCTCCCGAGACTCCCGACAGGGAGTTGATGACAATGCCGCCGGGATTGATGATGCCGTGCTTCAGCGCCGGAAGGAGCGCGAGGATCGCTGCGGTCGGGTAGCACCCCGGATTGGCAATGAGCGATGCCGCGGCGATCGCGTCACGGTTGATTTCGGGGAGCCCGTACACCGCGCCCCCGAGAAGCTCCGGAGCGGTGTGAGGACGCTTGTAGTACTGTTCATAGAGCTCCGGGGATCTGAGCCGGAAGTCTCCCCCCAGGTCGATGATCTTCCCGATCCTCTCCCGGAGGAGGGGAACAACCTTCATCGCTTCGCCCGAGGGGAGCGCCACGAACGCGACGTCGATCCCTTCGAGACCCGCGGGGATGAGCTCGTCATAGGAAAGATCGCACTGTCCCGCCAGGGCGGGATAGAGCGCGTCCACCCTCTGCCCCGCGGACGAGGCGGCGGTCACTTTCTTCACACGAACCTCCGGGTGACCCGAGAGCACCCTCAGGAGCTCCGCGCCCGAATACCCCGATGCACCGACGATGATGGCATTGACCACGACGTTCTTCCCTTCCCGTGAAAAATAGTACTTGCATAAATATGCAAAAATGTGTATTATTATGCAAGAACAATTTTCATCTTTCTTCGCCGGAGAAGCCGCCATGACACTGAACGACAGGGAAGCCGCCGCATTCTTCCACACCTACAAACGCCTTCCGCTGGAAGTGGAGCGCGGGGAGGGAGTCTACCTGTTCACGAAAGACGGGAAGAAGTACCTTGACATGTTCGCCGGGCTCGCCGTCAACGCGCTCGGCTACGCCCACCCGCGCGTCGTGCAGGCGATCTCGGCGCAGGCGTCCCGATTCACCCATCTGTCAAATTACTTCCTCCAGGAGACGCAGATACGGCTCGCGGAGCTTCTGACGGGGCTCTCCGGCTACCCGAGGGTCTTCTTCTGCAACAGCGGAACCGAGTCGATCGAGGGAGCGATCAAGCTCGCGAGGAAATGGGGCTCCACGAGGGGAAGGACCGAGATCCTGGCGATGAGCAATTCATTTCACGGGCGCACGATGGGTGCGCTTTCCCTGATGGACCGCCCGAAGTACAGGGACGGGTTCGGCCCCTTCCTTTCAGGCTGCACGGTCATCCCCTTCAACGATCCGGAGGCACTCCGAAAGTGTGTGGGCCCGAAAACTGCCGCCGTGGTGCTCGAGTTCATACAGGGCGAGGGGGGGATAAGGCCCATTTCGGCTGAATTTGCGGCCGCGCTTGCGGATTTACACAAGAAGGTCGGTTTTCTCCTCATAGCTGATGAAATCCAGTCCGGGGCCGGCAGAACGGGGAAATTCTTCGGATTTCAGCATTACGGGGTTTCTCCAGAGGTTGTCACGCTCGCAAAGCCGATCGGTGGAGGGCTCCCTCTCGGGGCCATACTGGCAAATGAGGAAATCGCATCTGTCCTCGAACCAGGCATGCACGGGACCACCTTTGGCGGAAATCCGGTCGCCTGTGCGGCGGGGATCGCAGTCTTGGAAGAAATCAGTGGAAAGAAACTCACTGAAAAGGCGGCGATTCTCGGTGAAAGACTGATGAACGGGCTCAAAAAGCTCGGAAATGAGTTTCCTGGCCTTGTAAAGGAAGTCCGGGGCTACGGATTGATGGTGGGGGCGGAGCTTGATAGACCCGGAGACGGAATCAGCGCTGCGATGATGGAAAAGGGGATACTCATCAACTGTACCGATACAACGGTATTGCGATTTCTCCCCCCCCCTTATCATACACGAATCGCACGTCGATGAGACAATTGCAGCACTGAGGGGGATATTTGCAGGTCTTACATTGAACGCGGCGAAGTAAACCGGCATAATTCATTATTCCAGGGGCGTTTCAGGCGCCGGGTCTTCCCTTCAGATCCCGGTATATCTTCACAAGGTGGTTGTACTCATCTCTCGTGAGGAACTGGAGCCATTTCTCGTCGATGACGAATTGGCTCATTATGTCGCTTGAAATCTCGTTCATCTTCCTTCCCATCTCCTTTACGATCTCGTCCCTCTCAGGAGTGCGCCAATCCTCATCAGTATCAGCAATTACATCACCACTGTCAGGTTCTATAGCAGGACTCTGAGTCTTACCAAATTCACTATTCTGTCCTACCTCAACGATTGGTAGTCTTACCAACACGTCCTTGTGGCCTCCCTCGGCGACTGAACGGCCTACACCGGAAGTGCCCGCGGAGACAGTCTCATCCGGAGCAGGACCGGCACTCCTGGCAGCGTGCTCCCGGACTCTGGCCATCAGCACTCCTTCGAGAAACTCATATTTTACCGGCTTGAACCGGTTGGGCTCTTTGACCGCGAGATACCCTGATTCTCTCCACTTTTTGAGCATCCTCTGAATCGTCCTCACGGATAGTCCCGCACTCATCGCAAGTGCCTCTTTTGAGGCCTCAAATTCCTGGTTTACGGTCCCCCTCCTTTCAGTCAACAGGCTCCTGATGGAGTAATAGAGCAGTTTCTCATTCCATGGGAGGAGCGGGCTCTGCATGATCACGTCGTGGACCTTCGTAACATGTCCTGACGGCCTGTCCGTGTCGCTCATGACGATCAACTCCGAATATGCGGTGGAATCGCTGCAAGATTGAATCTAATCATTTGATGCCAGAAATGGCAATCCCTCTTTGCGCAAATGACAAACCGGTAACATCCGGTCGCATCCACACCCTCCTGAGGGCTCAGAATTGGCCAAATTGCCAGTTTTTTCTATTAATCCTCTGGCACGTCTCTTGTCCACTTGTGGCTGATCTCTGTATCCGCACCTCCGCCATTCAACTGGAGAAGGCACATGTTCCCGATCATCAGCAAGAAAGTCCTCGCTCCGACAATCACGAGGTTCGATATCAAGGCCCCCTTCATCGCGCGGAAGCGGAAGGCGGGCAATTTCGTCATGGTGCGGGTCGAAGAGGGAGGGGAACGGATTCCCCTCACGATCGCGGACGGGGACCCCGCAACCGGGACAATCACGCTGATCGTCCAGGCGATCGGCGGGACGACGAAGCTTCTTTGCAGCAAGGACGCCGGCGACTCGCTTCTTGACGTCGTCGGTCCCCTCGGAAACCCCACGCCCATCGAAAACCACGGCGTTGTTGCCTGCGTGGGAGGGGGCGTCGGCACCGCTGAGCTCTACCCGATCGCGAAAGCACTGCGGGAAGCCGGGAACCGGGTCCTCACGATCATCGGCGCCCGCTCGAAGGATCTCGTGATACTCGAAAACGAGATGGCGGCCTGTTCCGATGAGACATTCGTCACGACGGACGACGGGTCATACGCCCGGAAGGGGTTCGTCACCGATCAACTGAAGGACCTTCTCGACGCCCCCCGCGGCGTGAAGGCCGTCTACGCCATCGGCCCGCTCCCCATGATGAAAGCGGTTGCAAACCTCACGCGGTCGTACGGTGTGGAGACGCTCGTCAGCCTCAACACGATCATGGTGGACGGGACGGGGATGTGCGGCGGATGCCGCGTGACGGTGGGGGGACAGATGAAGTTCGCGTGCGTCGACGGCCCGGAATTCGACGGTCACAAGGTCGATTTCGACGAGCTGATGATGAGAAACCGTACGTACGTCGACATGGAAAAGATTTCCGACCAGAAGCACGTCTGCAGACTGACGGGCAGGGTACAGGAGGCCGCCTCATGAGCACGAACAATCCTCTGAAGCCCTCGCAGCGGATGAAGATCCCGCGTCAGGGGTCGATCGAACAGGCGCCCGACATCCGGAGCATCAATTTTCTCGAAGTCTCCTACGGCTTCGACGAAGAACGGGCGATCCAGGAGAGCCAGCGCTGCCTCGAATGCAAGCAGCCCTACTGCACGGACGGGTGTCCGGTGGGAATCGACATCCGCGGGTTCATCGACCTCGTCGTTCAAAAGGATTATGTCGGCGCGGTAAAGAAGATCCGTGAGGCGAACTATCTCCCCGCGATCTGCGGCAGGGTCTGCCCGCAGGAGTCCCAGTGCGAATCACTCTGCGTGATGGGGAAGAAACTGGACCCGGTGGCGATCGGCAAGCTCGAACGGTTTGTCGCCGACTACGAAATGAAGAACAACCTGTTCACCCCGCCGGTCATACACGAAAAACGGCCGGAGAAGGTCGCGATCGTCGGGTCAGGACCCTCGGGACTCACCTGCGCGGCGGAGCTGGCCCAGATGGGGTACCAGGTCACGATCTTCGAGGCCCTGCACGCCGTGGGAGGCGTCCTCCGGTACGGGATACCCGAGTTCCGTCTCCCCAAGGAGATACTCGACCTCGAGACGAACAGGATCAAGGCGCTCGGCGTGGAGATATACACCAACTTCGTCGTCGGACGGACGGCGACGATCGACGAGCTGTTCGACGAGTGGGGATTCAAGGCCATATTCCTCGGGACCGGCGCCGGTACCCCGACGTTCATGGGGATATCCGGGGAAAGCCTGAGCGGCGTCTATTCTGCGAACGAATTCCTCACGCGCGTGAACCTCATGGGCGCGTACAGGTTCCCGCAGAACGACACGCCGATCAGGGTCGGAAAAGCCGTCGGCGTGATAGGGGGCGGCAATACCGCGATGGACGCGGTCAGGACGTCGAAACGGCTCGGAGCGGAGAAGGCGTACCTCGTCTACAGGCGGTCGCGCGAAGAGATGCCGGCCCGCGAGGAAGAGATCCATCATGCGGAGCAGGAAGGGATCGAATTCCTGCTGCTGACCGCCCCCCTGCGCATACTGGGGGACAAGAACAACTGGGTATGCGGCATGGAATGCCAGAAAATGGAGCTCGGGGAGCCCGACGAATCGGGGCGCAGAAGGCCTGTTCCCATCAAAGGCTCCGAGTTCACGCTCGAGCTTCAGACAGTCATTGAGGCGATAGGGCAGAAACCCAACCCGATCATACAGGCGACCACGCCCGGGCTCGAGACGAGCAAACGGGGAACGGTCGTGATCAATGACAGGCAGAAGACGAGCAGGGACGGTATATTCGCAGGGGGAGATCTTTCGCGCGGCGGGGCGACGGTGATACTGGCGATGAAGGACGGGAAGGGAGCCGCTGCGGCTATACACGAGTATCTCAACCCCTCGAAGCCTGCTGCCTAGACCGTACGCTGTCACGCACAAGCCCCTGCCGGCGCACCCGGCAGGGGCTTTGCTTTTTCCTCAGAACTCCAGCCTGGCCCCGAACCTGATCTGCCGGGGGGGGCCCCAGTTGCCCGAGTTCTTCCCGTCATTGACCGCATTGTAGAACGCGACATACTGGGGTCCGTTCGCTGCGGCGTCAGCCTTCCCGTCCGCAGTCAGGAACCAGCCGTCGTTTCCCGGGTCGCCGGTGCGCGGAAAGACATCCACCGCATTGTCTGATCCGAGGAGATTGATGGCGTACAGATAGACGTCCAGGCTGACGGGACCCAGGGAGAAGACCTTGTCGAGGCGCGCATCGAGCTGCAAGAACCAGGGAGTGGTCGAGGATCCGATCGGCTCGGCCGGAATCTGAAATCTCGGATCGGAAGGGGACGGTCCCCGCTGCGGCTCCGTCAGAATCGTGAAGCTGTGCCCGCTGTTGAACGTCACGAGTACGTTGAGTCCCATCCGTTCGAGTATATCCCCTCCGTCGTCCTTCGCGAACCTGTAATCAAGGAGTATGCTCCCCCGGTGAGCCTGGTTGAAGTCCAGAGGCCGCGCATATGCCGTCACCTGAACCACTGAACCCGCGGACCAGGCGCCCGCGTTGTCTGCCGGGCTGGAACCGGTGCCGCGCACGTCCTGGAACGTGTAGTTGACCTGCGCCGCGACACGGCGTGTGCGGAGAAGGTTAAGCGTGAATTCGACCCCCTTGGACGTTCCGAAACCATCGTCGTTGAACCTGAAATAGCTATACCACGACTCTCCCATCGGGGTCAATTCGATCATCGTGAGACCATTGGTTTCCCTGTAAAACCCGGTGACATCAATCGAGGCGTAGTCGTTCAAGTGGCTGGAAAATCCTGCCTCGTATTGCGTGATTCTCTCCGGTTTCAGCCCCCATCCAAACGTGTCGGTATTGAAACCAAGCGACCGGGTCAGGTATGATATCCGTCCGGCGCCGGCGTATGACTCCCTGAATCCACCCTGATTCAAGTACTTCCCGTAGTGGGCATGGATGATGTTCCTGTCGTCGAGCGGGAACGACACGTCGACCCGTGGGCTCACCTGCTTCGTCGTCTCGGTCTTCTTCATCACGGAAGAGATCAGCAACCGGTCGTTTTGATAAAAGAGATTCTCAGGATCATCCACGTCTTTGCTGTCAGGATCGATGTAATCAAGTCTGAGCCCGAGACCGATCGTGACATCCCGAAGCCGTATCTCGTCCTGTACATACGCATCCCCGATGAGCGGCTGCCGGGGGCCGAAGTAAAACTGGCCGCCGCTCCGTGTGACATCTCCGTCGATCTTCTTGCCGAATATGTCATACCCGTAGGAATCGCTCCCGGTCGTGGTCACGAGCGCGAGCTCGAGCGCGGCGGGATCGGGAAACTGCTTCGAGAGGTTCCACCAGTCGAATACGTCAGAGGGGGCGTACCGGCGGATCGTGTACTGAGAGAATTCTCCGCCGATCTTCACCTCGTGATCACCCAGGTGCAGCGCCAGGGCGAGGCTCCCACCGAACGACTGCTGTTCATCTTTCTCGTATTCCGCGATCTGCGTTCCCGGCTCGTTGATCCTGAACGCGCCCCCCCAGAGACTGTATGCGGGCCAGTTCATCGTCCGTCCGCCGGCCGTGTCGAGCGTATACCCCAGCGCCGCATTTGCCGCGGGATCGCCGTACGCGAAGAGATTCCCCTGGAGCTGGGGATCTTCCGTCACGTACGACTTACTGTAATAATTGAATCTCGCTTCGTACGAGACATAGTGCGACAGGGCGTGGGAGAGCTTCAGCGTGAAGAATCCGTCTCTCTCGATGTTGAGCGGAAGGCGGCTCTGGTTGAACACATCCTGAAGGACGGTCGGCGTTCTGCTCCTGTCGTAGCTGTATGACCCGGCCAGCCGGATCAGGACAGGATCGGCGTCAATCAATGCCGTCCCGGTGATGATCCACCGGCTATCCTGACCGCCAAGGGCGTTCCCTCCGGGGAACGAGAGATTGAGCGTGTCCGGTTTCAGAATGGTAGGATGGGACTGGCTCACCAGCGGGTCAGTCACGACGGCGTTCGCCCCCGTGAAGTTCCATCCGGAGCGGACACTCGCGTTCGGGTCACGATAAAACGTGTTCTGCGCGCTTCCGAAAAGGCGGACTGCGTTTCCCAGACCGGGAACGGGACCTCCGACAGTTCCCGTCCAGTCCGAGTAGCCGTACGAATACCCGCCGAGCGCGCGGTTGTTCATTCCCGTGAATCGATCGGTCTCAGCAATCAGGCACCCTGACCACCTGTCCCTCCCTCCGGTCCGGAGCTGCATACCGATGACTCCCGGTGCCCCGCCTCCTTCTCCCGCGCCGGCGCCTCCGGGAATGACCTTGAGGTACTCGAGCGCCTCCGCCGTCACCGCGACACCCCGGCCGCCGAAAAGCACGTCGGTGACCCCCACCCCCTCGATCGTGTACCCGGTTTCATCGACACGCCCTCCCCGCAAATGGATCGCGGGCATTCCGATGTCGTCGGTCCCCTGAACGACAACGCCGGGCTGCATGAGGATTGCGGTTGTGACTCCCCGCGCGGGGATATTCATGAAGAAGTCCCCATCAATTGTCCTGACGACGACTCCCACATTCCCGGCATGCGGCGGCCGCCGGGCGGGAGTGCCGGCGGAATCGGCGGGTGTTGACTTCTGAGTAATCAGCGAGTCGGACTGAAAGGGATGATCCCCTGCCCGCCGAAGGGGGCCGGCAGAGATCCCGGCGACTCCTGTCAGGCAGAGGAGAATGATCGGTGCGAGTGAGGCAGAGAGGATCTTCGTACGCATGGATTCGTTCCTCACGATGAACATGCGTGGCTTCCCCGAAGAGCGCGAACACGACACGGAAGGGAATTCCCCCTCCGGCCGCTCCCTCAATAGTCAAGCCTGAGGCCGAACCTGATCTGTCTCGGCGGGCCCCAGTTACCGGAGTTCTTCCCTTCAACAGCCGCATTCCAGAACGCGACGAACTGAGGACCATACTGCGATGCAAGCAGCCCCCCCCCGCCCGACGTGAAAAGGCCGTCGTTCGACGGATCACCGCTCCCCGGGAATATGTTAACGGCGTTGTCGGTGCCAAGGAGATTGATGACATAAAGGTAGATATCCAGCCCTACCGGACCAAGGGAGATCGCTTTATCGAGCCGTCCGTCGACCTGGGAGAACCAGGGGGTCGTCGACACGACTCCCGGGCCGGTCGGTATCCGAAACCTCGGATCGCCGACCGACTGCAACAGGGTCGTTATATTGTGTCCGCTGTTGAACCTCAGAAGGAGGCTCACCCCGAGCCCGTCAAGCAGACCGCTTCCTTCGTCCCTCCCGTAACGGTAGTCGAGGCGCACGCTGCCGCGGTGGACCGAATTATAATCGACTCCGACAAGGTAGCGGGCCACGATATAGCTCGAGAGTGGTGAAGCACCGTTGAGGGAGCCAAGCCAGGTGGTATTCACATCCTGGAGCGTATAATTGACCTGCGCGGCGAACCGGTGGGTACGCCTGAGGCTGAGCGCGATTTCGACTCCTTTCGGCGTCACATCGTCCCCGTTCTGAAAGACGACATACGCATTCCCCGATCCGCCTCCCCGGGAGATCACGCCGGTCGAACCTGTCGCATCTTCCGGGATTGCGATCATCGAGAGCTGATTCGTGACGTTCCTGTAGAACCCCGTAACGTCGAACCCGAGGACATCACACAGCTGACCTGAAAGCCCGACCTCGACCTGCGTCGTTCGCGGGGGCTTCAGGTCCCCCCCGGTTGCACTCAACGGCTGCATGAACCTTCCGAATTGAGCGTGAAGATTCAGATCCCCGCTCAAGGGGAGAGACACGCCGATCCGTGGGCTGATCTGGGAGTAGGTCTCCGCGCTTCGCAGCTGCGATGCGAGCAGGAGGTTGTCCTGCGAGAATTGAAGATGAGCGGGATCCGCGACCGTTTTGCTCCCCGGATCGATATGGTCATACCGGACTCCGAGTGCAATGGCGATCCCTGGAAGCTCAATCCTGTCCTGCACAAATCCGTCCCAGGCCGAAGGCCTCTTCGGCCCCAGCGAGTAGAGCGCTCCTCCCCGGACGTCGTCGCTGTTGATTTCTCTCCCGTACACATCGTACCCCCAGCCGGACCCGGTTAGGATCTGGGCAAGTGCGCGCGCGAGTGAGTCCGGAGCAGGGTACGCGTTCCTTGTATTCCAGAACTGCATGACGTTGTAAGGAGCAAAGTCTCTTGTCGTATAGCTCGTGAATTCTCCTCCGAGAGTGAACTCGTGGGAGCCGGTCGAGAAGGTCAGTGCTCCCCGCCCGCCGAACGATTCCTGACTTGTCTTTTCGTAGCCTGCAATTTCCGTCCCCGGCTGAACTATGGAGAACGAATCATTCCAGAGAAGATACGCCGGCCAGTTGAGCGACTGCCCGCCCACGGAGCGCAGGGTGTACCCGAGCGCCGCGTTGGCTGAAGGATCGCCGTACGCAAAGAGGTCGTCCAACAGGCGGGGGTCTTCCGTCACGGAGGAATTCGCCGCGTAGCTGAACCCCGCTTCATACCCGAACGAGGGAGAAACCTGGTGTGAAAACTTCGCGCTGACAAATCCATCCTTCGTGACGGCGAGCGGGAGGCGGCTCTGGTCAAGCAGAGTGGCCAGGCCGGCCGGGGTCTGACTCCTCTCATATGCATATGAGCCTGCCAACCGCAGCCGAAACGGGGAAAGGTCGACGAGGGCCGTGCCGGTCATCACCCAGCGATTGTCGCTTCCGCCCGGGGCGTTCCCGTCCGGGGAGACGATATTCAACGTGTCCGGCCGGGCCGCGGCATGCTGCGGCGTGATCACGGGATCCGTCACCACAGCGTTCGCACCGCTGAAATTGTATCCCGATCTGACGCTTACCGCCGGGTCGCGATAGAACGTGTTCTGCACGCTCCCGAAAAGCCGGAGGAGATTTCCGAGACCGGGGACCGGGCCGCCCGCCGTTCCCGTCCAATCAGAATACCCGTATGAGTATCCGCCGAGCGACTTGCTGTTCATCCCGGTGTACCTGTCGGTCTCGGCGAGAATTGAGCCTCCCCACCTGTCTTCACGCCCCGTCCTGAGACGGATCCCGACCAGCCCCGACCCACCCCCTCCAAACCCGGCGGCAGGTCCTCCCGCCTGGACACGGAGCTGTTCGACTGCTTCAGCGGTGACGGCTATACCCCGGCCTCCCCACACGAGATCATTCAGCGGGACGCCTTCCAGCCGGTATTCGATTTCTCCCTCCCGCCCCCCGCGCACGGAGACGAGAGGTTCTCCGAACACGTTCGTTGCCTCAGCCATCACGCCGGGCTGCAGGAGTATCGCGGGATCGATTCCACGCACCGGCAGATTCGTGAAGAAATCCTGATCAATCGTGCGAACGACATTCGACCCGCCAGCTGACACGGGAGGCCGGGCGGCGGTGATCTGTCCGGAATCGACCGCGGCGCTGTCAGGAGAAACCGGGATGCGGGAGGTCGATTCGGGCCGTCCGGTTCCTGCGTACCCGACGGTTGCGATGATGAAGACTGAGGCGATGGTGGGAAGACGAAATCGCATTTTCGACACGTGACCCCCTGAAACACGATTGCCTTCACTTAGGTCACGAGCGAAGGCATGGGAATGAACTCCAGGTTCAAATGGAACCTACGTCATTCCAGAGGAAGAGGCAAATGTCCGGAACAAATCGAGCGATTTATCTGTCAGTTGGCGGGCGGTTTCCTGAAGGAAAACGCGTGTACGTGTGAGTCGAGACAGAGCAGGATTTGAGGTCGCGCGCCCACGGTATCCCCATCTCACCGAAGAACTTTCGCTCCTGGAACGCCACGGTCATATACTCATCCAGTCCCCTGATCCGGTGGAACATCCCCTTTGTCCCGGGGGGAAACATCTCCCAATCCTCGGCGAGCGAAACGTATTCCCCGGGAACCACGCCGATTTCCCTGCAGCTTTCGTGCATCACGTTGACGGTCAGCGTCTGCGCGCGGGCGAGCTCGGGCGTGCACAGCGGCTCCCTCCCGTCGCAGACCGCGTGAACGAAATCCCTGAACCCTTCGTAGCGCCAGTTGTCGTGAACGAGATTGTCGAACTCCTCGGTCCGCCCGTCGCTGTAACAAATGAACGTCTTTCCGTTGTCCGTCTGCCAGTACGCTGTTCCCCGTTCGCACTCCAGCCGCATCGAGGGGCCGTTTTCCCGGCCGTTGGCGTGCGTGAGGACGATGAACACGTCGCTCCCCCCCGTCGTCCTGAAGCGGAGGAGCACCGTATCGGGGCCTTCGATCCTGTTCGCCCTGAAAAGCTCGGCGCGCAGGTCCGAAGGCGTATCTGCCTTTCCCGGAGCAGCCGAGCAGAGGTAGAGTGCATTCATCAGGTAATGCGCGTGGGCGTTGTTCGCGGGGCTGTCAAGTATCCATTCGCCGCCGGTGCGCAGCTTTCCCGTCCATTCGTTCCGGCCGTAGTACGTTTCGCTCCGGGGCCAGCCGCACATCAACGAGAGCGACCGGACATTCCCCAGGCGGCCGTCGCAGACCCGGGCCTTGAGCTGCTGCACGGAGTTGCTGTAGATATGCTGGTAGCCGATGGCGACCCGCCGCCCTGTTTCCTTCTTCGCTGCAATGAGCGTGTCGACTTCCTGCACGGTCGCCGCTACGGGCTTCTCGCAGTACACGTCCAGTCCCGCTCGCATGGCGGCCACGCTGACGGGAACGTGCATGTTGATCCCGACGGGGACCGTCAGCACGTCCGCGGTGCCCGGGGCGCCGCGGAGAAACTCGTCGACGCTCCCGTAGAGCGTGCAGTCCTGCGCGAGGAGCTCCGCAACGAGCTCCGGCCTCTGCTTCCGGTCGACCTCAAGAGCCACAACGCCCGTGAGCTTCGCCATCCCCTGCCGGGCAAGCCAGTCCACGGCCTTCATGTGAACGAGGCCGTATCCTCCGAGACCGACCACAGCGAAGCGCACTGGTTCCATCAGATCTCCCTGGTCAACGAATCAGGCCGAGCTTTTTTTCCGCCTCTGGACCCGCCTCTTCCACGCTCACGTGCTTCCTGTCGAGACGGCCGAACCGTGTTTCCGGGACCTTCCCGACAGGGTTATGGCGGTAGGTGTCGACGCCCCGGCAGAGATACGTCGTAAAATAGGGGTTCACGCTCAGGTCGCATTTGACGACGGTGCTTGAATACCGGATCGTCAGCCCCGCCCGGCGGCGGTCGGAATTATTGGCGGGGGACCCGTGGACGAGTTTGTCGTCGTGCACCGAAACCTGTCCTGCACGCAGGTTCAACGAGACCGCGGAATCCTCGCGGAACTGCCCCTGTTCGCATTCAAGCGTGAGAACGGAATCCGTATCCGAGGAGCGCGAGTGCTTCAGCAGCCCCGCCCTGTGCGATCCCGGAATCACCTTCATCGCCGCGTTGGATTCGTCGACGTCCTCAAACGCGACCCAGACCGTGGCCGAGATCTTGGGCTCGAGCGGCCAGTAGTACGTGTCCTGGTGCCATCCGACCGTCGTTGAGCTGCGCGGCGGCTTGATGAAGAAGTTGGAACCCCAGAGGTAGAAATCCGGGCCCAGGATGTCTTCCACGAAATCGAGGATCACGTTGTTCGTGCAGATGTCGTACAGAAAGCGGCTCGTCTCGTGCCATTCCCGTATGTCCTTCGCGTCCTCGCCCGGACGGAGGAGCTTCAGAAGTTCGTTCAGCCCGCTGTTCAGCTCCCTGACCCCCGCCGCGTCGAACACCGGGGGCAAACCGATCAGGTAGCCGTTCTCCTCGTAGAATTTCCTCTGCGCCTCCGTCAGCCTCTTCCCCATGGTCCCTGCGCTCCTCGTGATGTTGTTCTAGCGGAACAGCCCGTATTTTTTTATATGCCTGTATGCAAGATAACCAACCGCGCCGAGCTGCACGGCACCCAGCGCAGTCTGAAACGAACTCAGTTTTTCTTTTTGCATCTGAAGCCGGAGCGGAGACATGAGGTCGGCCCGTGGCTCGAGGTAACTCCCCACGAATGGGCCGGCCCGGCCCGGATCCAACTGCGGTACGCTCAGGGCAAAATCGTGAAACGGGAGAACGCTGCCGGTTGCCGCCGGGAAAAGAAACGTCGCACGCCCAAGCGAGAGTCCCGGATCCAGGAGGACGATCCGCTCCGGACGGACCGTGTCAGAGGGAACGGCGTCCTGGTGCCGCTGGGCATTCGCACTCAACGCGGCCGAGCCGAGAAGGAGAGCGACAAGTACACGTGTGGGCATGTGTAAATGTACGCCGGGATCGGAGTATAATCAAGCACGCGTCATTTCAGCGCGAGAACGACGACGGAGCAGGGGGGAAGCCGGAGACGGAGCAGTCCGTCTTCGATCCTGGCACCCTTGAATTCCGCCGGTTTCACCCGGTCCGGGTCGTCGAACGTGTTGTGATCCTGGATCTTCCCGGACACGAGTATGCGTCCGGTCACGGCGGTGAACAGTTCACCGCGGAGCTCGATCGTCACATCCCGGGGAACCCCGGGATCGATATTGACAAGCGAGATGTGCGTCGCGCCGCTCCCGTCGCGGGAGGCGGAGACGGAAACAGCCGGGAGCGTCCTGTCCCCGAGGGCATACGTGCCGCTGTGCACGCTGACGGGAAGCATCAGGGCGTCCTGGTGGACGGTGTACATCTCCATAACGTGGTACGTGGGGGTGACGATCATGCGTTCCCCCTCCGTCAGCACGACCGCCTGCAGGACGTTCACCGTCTGCGCGAGGTTCGCCATCCGGACCCTGTCGCAGTGGTTGTTGAATATGTTGAGCGTCACCCCCGCGATCATCGCGTCTCTCATTGTGTTCTGCTGGAAGAGGAACGCAGGGTTCGTTCCTTTCTCCACGTCGTACCATCCGCCCCATTCATCCACCACGAGCGCGATCTTCTTCCCGGGATCATACACGTTCATGATCGCCGAATGCCGCTCTACGAGTTCCTCAATCTGGAGCGCGCGCTGCATCGTCTCGAAGTATTCCGCCTCGGTGAATTCCGTGGCGGAGCTTTTATGGTTCCAGTCGACGGCATAATGGTGAAGCGCAAGCCCCTCGATCAATCCCCGGGGAATGTCGCGCATCAGGACCTCCGTCCAGTGGTAGTCGCCCGATCCCGCGCCTGAAGCGATACGAAAGATGGAGCTCTTTCCCCATGATGCCGGGATGAACGTCGCGAACGTCCTGTACATATTGACATAGTATTCCGCGGTCATGTTTCCCCCGCATCCCCAGGCCTCGTTCCCCACACCCCAGAATCTGACTTTCCAGGGTTTCTCCTTCCCGTTCTCCTTCCGGAGGGCGGACATGGGACTGACCCCGTCGAAATTCGTGTACTGCACCCACTGAGCGAAATCCTGTACCGTCCCGCTTCCCACGTTCCCCGTGATGTACGGCTCGGCACCGATCTGCTCGCAGAGGTCCAGGAACTCGTGAGTGCCGAAGCTGTTGTCCTCGGTGACGCCCCCCCACCAGCTGTTGACCATCACCGGCCGTTTCTCCCGGGGGCCTATGCCGTCCTTCCAGTGATACGTGTCGGCAAAACATCCCCCCGGCCAGCGCAGCACGGGGATCCTCAGTTTCCGGAGCGCCGCGACGACGTCGGTGCGCATCCCGCGGACGTTCGGAATCTTCGTGTTCCCCTCCCCGACGTAGTACCCGCCGTAAATGCACCGGCCGAGGTGTTCCGAGAAATGGCCGTAAATATTCCTGCTTATCGTATCCTTTGCAAGATCGACGCTGACGACGACGGTGTTCTGGCCCGCGGCAAGTGCCGGGACGAGGACGGCCATAATGCACAGGAGAGCCCCGCCCAGGGAGCGGGGGAACCGGGAGAGGAATCGCATCAGAGTATCCTTTGTGAGAACGTGGAATGCACGGAGGGATCGCTCCCCCCTTTATCCGGGATCGAGCGGCGACCGATGCGCTGCGCGGAGCATGGTGTCGACGGACGGGATCATGCCGTGCCGGATCGCCTCCCAGCGCGAGCGGAGAATCTCGAGGTCGTTCCGGGCGGCGGCGCACGCCCCGGCTGCCTGCGACGTCGGGGGATCATCCGAGTCCTGCAACGTGCCCAGGAGCGTCCGGAACGCGGATTCGGCCCTCCGCAATGCCGGCCCGGCCGGGCCGGCCGACGGCACCGGGAACCGGCGGCCCCCTCCCCCCGTCCCCTCAAGCATCGCGAGGTTCGCATCGAGCGACGCCAGCGAATCCCCCAGCGGACCGGAGGGAACGCTCACGCGCAGCGAGGCGATCTTTGACCGGAGGTCTCCGGTCGTCGCCAGCAAGCGCCGGAGTTCATTCAAAGCGTTGTACGCGCTCATCGAATACGCAAACTGCTCCGCGAGGCCCGCGGCAGAGGTTCCGATGCGCGGATCCATGTTCACGACGAGCGGCTGACTGTACTTTCGGCCGGCGTCGATCAGATCGACGGTGTACCTTCCGGGGAGGACCCACGGGCCGTGGGGGCCGCGCGGGGTATCGTGGTAGATTGCCGACATCGGATACTCGGCACGCGATCCATCGGGAGGAGGGTAGTGGAGGTCCCACACAAACCGGTGCATCCCCGGGGCGGCGGAAAGTGTGCGGGAGGGGCGGATCCAGTACAGGGGGATGTTCAGGGCGGACTCATTCACGGAGTCCGGCCTGTCCTGCGAAGAGAACCTGCGGACAAGGCTCCCCGTCGAGTCCCGGATTTCAAGGGCCACCGGCCCGGAAGAAGAGGAACGAAGGACATAGTCGATGATCGCGCCGTCAGGCGGGTTTTCGCCGGCCGGCTCCTCAGGAGGCAAAGGGGTGTCGGTGTTCGTATTCCACCTGACGCGCCACGCGGCCTGCGGTCTGAAGAGCGTGGCTCCGGATTCCGCCACGCGCGGGGTCAACTGGCGGAGCGGCGTGATGTCATCCAGTATCCAGAAACTCCTTCCGTGGGTCGCCACGACGACGTCGTCATCGTGGATGATGAGGTCCCGTATCGACGTTGCCGGCATGTTCAGCCGGAGCGGCTGCCACGAATCTCCGTCGTTCAGCGAGAAATAGACGGCTCTCTCCGTTCCGCAGAACAGGAGGCCCTTTCGCTCCGGATCCTCGCGAACGGTATTCACGGGCGCGTCGCCGGGAAGCCCGCCGACGATTGGCACCCACGTTCTTCCGCCGTCGCGCGTACGGAAGATCCAGGGGCGCAGGTCATCGCAGCGGAACCTGTTGACGGCCGCGTACGCCGTTCCCCGGTCGAAATGCGACGCATCGATGATCGACACCTTGCTCCAGGACGCCAGACCTTCAGGTGTGACGTCCCGCCAGGTGGTTCCCCCGTTCTCCGTCACGTGTATGAGGCCGTCGTCGGTCCCCGCCCAGAGCAGATTGATGTCAAGGGGAGAAGGAGCGACGGCATAGATGACCCCCCGGCGCGGCTGCGTGTCAAGTGCGGCGGTGGCAAATACGCCGACGCTCGGTGGAACCGCGGGACGCTCGCGTGAAAGATCGGGACTGATGACGGTCCAGCTGTCTCCCCCGTTCGTCGTCTTGAAGAGCACGTTCATCGCGAAGTAGAGCGTGTGCGGATCAACGGGGGAAAACAGCACCGGAGCCGTGCGGAGGACCCTGTACTTCCCGCGCAGAACATCGGGGGAAATATCCCGGACCTCCCCCGTCACCATGTCCGTGCGGGTGATCCTCCCGCCGTAAATCATACGCGGGTTAAGCGGATCGGGCGCTACGGAGCCGTATTCGTCGACGCCCACCGAATGCCATTCACGGAACGTGATCGCGCCGTCGTTACCCCTGCTTGCAATGCCGATGGACCCGCTCTCCTGCTGTCCGCCGTAGACCCTGTAGGGGAACTGGTGATCGGCGGCAACGTGATAGAACTGCGCGGTCGGCTGGTTGTACCAGGAACTCCACGTCGAGCCCCCGTTGACGCTGATCGTCGCCCCCTGGTCAGACGCGAGCAGGATGATCCCCGGGTTTTCCGGATTGATCCAGATCGAATGGTAATCATCCCCCCCCGGGGCGCCCTTGAGGGCCGTAAACGTGATTCCTCCGTCCGTCGATCGCCACGTCACGACGTTTGCGCAGTAGACCTTGTCGGGATCCTGCGGGTCGACTTTCACCTCGGCGAAATCGTCCCCCCGTCCCCAGAGACGCCCGTCCCCGTTGATGCGCCGCCAGTGCTCCCCCGCGTCGTCGGATCTGTACAGCCCGCCGGACGCGGGCCTGGCGGAGACGAGCGCGTAGATGCGGGCCGGACGCGAGGGGGCGACACAGAAGCCGATCCGGCCGAGTCCCTGGTCAAACGTCGGAAGCCCCTCCACGAGGCGGCGCCAGTTCGAGCCACCGTCCGTGGACTTGTACATCCCGCTCCCCGGACCTTCCCACTGCCCGTTCTCCCAGGGAGCCTGCCTGGCGGACCAGAGCGAAGCGTACACCGTGCGCGCATCGGCAGGGTCGAACGAGAGGCCGGCAGCCCCGGTGTTTTCGTCAATGTAGAGGACCTTCTCGAAGCTCCCGCCGCCGTCGGTGGAGCGGAACACTCCGCGCACGGCGTTCGGACCGTACGGATGGCCGAGCACGGCGACGAACAGCCTGCGGGCATCGCGGGGATCCACGATGATCGAGACGATCTGCTCCCCGTCGCCGAGACCGAGGTGCTTCCACGTTTTCCCGGCGTCCGTGGACCTGTACATTCCGTCCCCCGTCGAAAGATCAGGCCGCTGCAGACCTTCGCCGCTTCCGACATACACCGTGGCAGGATCGGACGGGGCAACCGCGAGCGTGCCGATCGACCCGGTGGGCTGATCGTCGAATATCGGATTCCACGTGCGTCCGTAGTCGTCCGTCTTCCACACGCCGCCGTTGTTCACGCCGATGTAAAAGACGTTCGGCATCCCCGGAACGCCGCAGGCACCGACCGTGCGCCCTCCCCTGTGGGGTCCGATCATGCGCCAGCGCATTTCCTGGTACAGCGACGGGTCCGAAGGTTGAGCGGGGGCTGAACAGGTACAGGCGAAGACAAGAACGGAAAGGAAACGAAGGGAGATGGATTGATATGCAATGATCACGGAGGCGTCCGATGTGGTGCTTCGGTGTGCAGAGGGTTCAACTGAAATCTAAACAGAGGGGCGAAGAGTCGCAAGGGAATTCTTGGATTGCTTCGGTCGCAATGACGGATACGGGGTCAGGAACGGGAGAAGAAGGCTTCCACGCGGTTGGCAAAGTAGTATCCGTAGGCCCCGCGACGGGCGAACGTCGTCTTCGACAATCCGGGCTCCGGCAATTCAAGGAGGCGCTGCCGGAAACGGGTGCCGAGCGTCCGCCAGTACGATTCCTCGCCGAGCGCCCAGGGAGCGGTCTCGCACATCGTTGTGACGACGAAGAGGACTTCCGGGTCGGTGCTGAACTCGCCCCCCAGCCGCTGGAAGAGCTCGTTGATCCGTGTGCGGTTCACGTCTTTCAATCCTGTGAAATACGGGGCTTCCGCCAGGCCGTACCAGATGAGGAACAGGAGGCGGAGCGCGGTCTCCCGGTCCCTCGCCCCTTCTTTCCAGCGGGCAACGAAGGCGTCGTACGCACGGCCCAGGGAGGGTGCGTGCGACGCGGAATGATACTCGTCTTCGATCGCCGTTATCTTCTCGATGGGGAGCATGGTGGGAGCTGCCGGCTCCGGGGGAATAGTCTCAAACACAATGGCCCCTCCACTCATCCCGAGAACGAAGGGGCCGCCTCAAAGAACCTCACCAATGAAACACTTTTCAGCCGGAGAATCAATCGGGGGGCCTCTTTGACCCGGGGCCGAATATGCGTAAATTCCAATCTGTTTCCATACCCGTCCCACTCCCGAAGGCACCCGTCATGAAGACACTCTACCTCCTCGCACTGATCCCCGCGCTCTTCCTCCGACCGCACGCCGAAGCGCAGAATTCATTCACGGTCCGGAGCGGCGACATGGAGATCGCGGTCTCGAGAAACGGCGAAATCACCGGGATCGGGAAGCGGACCGGGGGATGGAGAAAACAGATGCGGGGCCTGACGTTCCTCGACAGCTGCACGCAGGCGGGGGAAGCGCACGTGCAGACGACGGAGGGAGGGGGCATCCGGTGCACGCGCCCGTTCCAGCGCACGGGAGGGGGCCTCCGGCTCACGGTCATCGACCGGTTCACACCCGAGAAGGGAGCCGTCCGGTGGGACGTGGAAATCGAAGGGGGGGGCGAACCGTGGTCGACGGGAATCGGAACCCTGGCGTCGTTCCCCGACACGGCCGGCGCACGGTTCTGGACGACGTGGGGAAATCCGGAGCACGTGAGTCCCCTCGACTGGGGCGGGCACCCGGAGGCATGGCACAATCCGTTCGAGCCGCGCCCGTTCCGGGAGATGCACCTGATCTACGGCGGACACTTCGCCAAAGGAGCGGGGTATTCCGTCCCCGTCTTCAGCGTGATGTACCCGGGGGAGAAGACCGGCATCGGGCTTGCCATGTCGCCGGCCGACCCCCTTCTCGACGTCCACCTCGTGACGACGTCAGGGGGGGACGTGACACAGCGGCGGAATTTCAACAGGCTCGGGGCGGGGACGTCCGTGAAATTCACGATGCATATATTTCTCCACGAGCCCGACTGGCGCCCGGTCATCGCATTCGTGGCGGCGAGATACCCGGCGTATTTTCGCCCGCCGGAGCCCCATGCACTCGACGTGTGCGGGCTCGGTGCGTATTCTTCGTGGGAAGGAGCGATTGACGCCCCAAAGTACCGCGCGATGGGGGGGATCGTCAACTGGAAGGCGTCGTTCGATTTCAGCTACATGGGGATGTTCGTGCCCCCGGTCCCGAGCGACACGACACCGTGGAAGCGGTTCGACGCGACGTCGGGGGGGGATCCCGCGCCCGGGCAGAAGACGTTTACGACGATCGCACAGATGGCCCGGTACGCCGCGCGGATGAAAGGGCTCGGTTTCTTGACGCTGAATTATTTCAACATCACGGAATTCGGGGGGTTCTCGGAATTCGGGAAGACGGTCGCCTGGCCCGACCCTCACGTCACCGGGACGGAAGACGTCTGGACAAATCCGACCGCGTTCCTGTACGACAACTTCCCGGGCGCGATCGTCTTCGGCGTCGTCGACGACATCGGCTGGCACAAGCGGAGCGGTCAGGACCTCATGCACATGAGCGTGAAGTTCCTCGACCATCCGTTCTGGACGTGGGGGGGCGCGATCATCGTCGACGCGGGGGATCCCCTGTACGCGCGTTTTCTCCTGAACCAGGCCCGTCTCCACGTGGAGAAATTTCCGGACGCCCGGGGGATAGCGATCGACAGGTTCGACTGGCTGAACGAGTACAACTGGCATGCCGACGACGGGAAGACCTGGATCGCGGGGAAGCCGGTCCGCTCGCTCCTGAACTCCTACAGGGAGTTCATCCCCCGTCTCGCACGCGTGTTTCACGACAGCGGCAAGGTCGTCTTCTGCAACCCCCATATGAACCGCCTCGACCTGATGGAGTGGATTGACGGGGTGTACAACGAATTCGGCCAGATCGGGTACAATCTCAATCTCTCGGCGTTCCTCACGCTGTACAAGCCGCTCATCTGCTGGACGCCCGACAAGGCGACGGTCATGAATTCGCCCGACGAGTTCTTCCAGAGGCATCTCCTGATGGGGGCCTTCCCGACCGCCCCGTACCCCGGGAATGACCACACGATAGAGCCGGATACGGAGGTCGAGCGGTATTATCTGGATTACGGCCCGATGTTCACGCTGATGCACGGGCGTTCGTGGGTCCTCCTCCCGGCCGTGACGGAGGTCCTCCGGGGGAGGGCACTGTGCAACATATTCCAGGCGGGAAGGCGCATACTCGTTCCCGTCGTCATGGGATCATCGGACACCGTTACCGTGTCCGTCAGGCACTGCGGCGTTCTCGGGCTCGCATCAACCATTGTGACGGAAACCTGGTACCCGGGCCAGGAGAAGCCCGTGACCGGGCGCGCCACCGTCCGAGGGGACGAGCTCGAGCTCAGCGTTCCGCTGAAACGGGGCTGCGCGTTTCTCGTGTTGTCGCACTGAACGCGACATCCCGTCCCACGTTCAGGGTTCCGGCGGGGCCTTCATCGCGCCCAGCCCGCGCTCCCGGATCAGGTCGGCATAGGTCTCGAGCCGTATGCGGCGGTCCCTGACGAGCGTGCGGAACTCCGGGGACGTCAGCGCGCGGAGCTCGGCCTGTCGATGCCGGCTCATATGCTCCGGCCCCCACGGGTTCAGATCGACGAGAGCGTCCATTTCGGGCGTCTCGAGCCCGACGTGGAAAACGAGAAGCCCAGGCGGCCCTCCCCTGCGGGCCCGCACGCGGGAGAGGAGCGTGTCCTTCTTCGATTCCGGAGGCACACCGTACCAACCCTCGACGTCCTCCTCGCCGAAGTAGCGGGAGATTCCGAGACCGTAGCGACGCGCCAGCCGCTCGACGACCCTCCGCATTGCCGGAGTGCTCACCGCCGTGCTCATGTGATAGTCGACGTAATCGATCCTGAGACCCGTTCCGCGCGCCCGCTCGATCTGAGCCGTGAGCTCGCGCTCGACTTCAGCGGTATCCGGGTGCCGGGCAAAGAACGCGTCGCGGGAAGGGAAGAAATATCCTTCGCTGTCGACGAGACCGGGAACAGAGCTCCTCCCGGCCACCGGGCCCCAGCGGTAGTTTTTCCATTCCGCGTTCAGCGTAAGATGGACCCCGATCGAAGCGTTCGGATATTTCCGGAGAATCTCCGCCGCCTCCTGGTACCAGGGACAGGCAAACATCACCGACACCGAGACCGGCATGCGGGTCTCGAGGACTTCACGGAGCGCGGTATTGACCGCGTGGCACATACCGGCATCGTCGCACCGGATCAGGATCGCGGTGCTGTCCGCCGGGCCTCCCCCCGCCCTGCAGGCCGCACGGGGAATGAACACGCAGAGCACAACGGAGACGATCATCGCGGGACGGACCAGTCGGGGTTTCATGCGGGCTTCTCCTTGCGGGACGGGTTGATACTGGCGTGAGAGTTGTCTACATTATCAGGCGAGCAACATTTCCACTCACGGAGGGCCGGGCCCGGGACATGGCAGTCAGAACCGAGACATTACCCAGCGGCATCGGAATCATCGAAGTCAGGGGATCGCTCCTCAGCGACGAAGAGGTCGGGGCGCTGAGGCGTGCGGTCACGGAGTTCGTTGATCGCCGCTGGCGGCGGCTCCTGATCGACTTCTCGGAGGCACAGTACCTCAACAGCACCGCCATCGGGGTCCTCGTTTCAGCGCACACGACGTATTCCAAGCGGCAGTGGCAGCTTAAACTCTGCTCGATGAACAAGCACGTTCACGTCATCTTCGCGATCACGAACCTGATGAAGATCTTCTCCGTGTACGATTCGCGGGAAGAGGCCATCAGAAGCTTCCCCGCGGAACAGGAACACACGCCTAATACCTGAGGTATTCCTCCGGGCCGACGGGCGACTCCGGAGGAACCCTCCACATGAAATCCGGATCGATCCCCGGGATGTCGTTCCTGTGGAGTTTCATCAGCGCGATCTTCTTCCCGAGCAGGTCCCCGAAGTTCTCACCGTACAGGGCCCACGATTCTCCGACCGAGGCGACGGGCATGAAGTCGCTCCGCGTCTCCTGCCACAATCCCCTCAGCGATTCCGCGTTGTTCACCTCGTCGTCGATCGTCCCCCGGACGGCCCGGAGCATGCGGTCCCGCTCCCCGGAGGACCCGGCTTCGATGTACCCGTGCACGCCGTCAATCCATCCGGCGACGTTCCGGAGCGTGCGGCAGTAACAGCGGAACGCCACGAGCCGGTCGCGCTGGTCGCGCACGACGGCTGCCCCGGCCTTTCCCTCCGGCGAGCGGGCGAAGGGGAGCGTATCGAGAATCCGGATCGCGCTGTCCAGCGGCCCCCACACGAGCGAGTCGCACGCCGCGACAATCGCACCCGCCTTCTTCCTGTCCATCAACAGCCAGAGGACGTCCGCGCCGAAATCGACGAGCGTCGGATTATTGAACGAAGCGATCATGTGACGCTCGTAATACGCCCGCTCGTCCTTCGGAATCCGGCCGATATCGGGAACGAACGGGCGCACCCAGTGCCGGTACCAGGGGAACGCCCATTCACTCCCGTAGAGGGGGACATCAGGAAACGATCGGACCGCCCGGTCCGCGAGCCGCCATGCGCGGACGAGCCCCGGGGCGGCCTCCGGGCCGGACCACCGCCGCGCGGCGGCCGTGACGACGGAGTCGACAGGGAGCCCGGGGAGCGTCTGATACGCCCGCACGATCTCCCTGTTCACGCTCCGGGGTGCAAGGGAGGGAGGGTCAAATGTCACCGAGATGTTCGCTGCGCCGGGGATCCCGCCGCTGAGTATGTCGAACGTCAGCCAGGGAGAAGGCACACCGAGAACGTAGTTCGGCGCCGCGCGGAGGGAGCGGAACAGGGCAGGGCCCGCCTTGCCGCGGGCGCGGATCATCCCCCATCGCGCCGGATCGGCGGTATCGGCCGGCCCGACCTGGAGGTCGAGCCTGTCACCGAGACCGTCCAGTATCACCCTTTTTTCCGACCCGAAATAGGCGAGCGACGTGATCACGCGGAAGCGGGGGTTCGTCTCCGACGCTGCGTCACGGAGAAGACGGAGATACCGGACCACGTTCTCCCCCGCCGCGCGGGCGATCGCCGAGTCGGAATTCCATTCCCTGATGAGATAGGCCCCCCCGTTTCTCCCCGCGTACAGCGTCGAGACGTATTCAAATCCTGAACCGCTGTCGTTCGTCCAGAGCGTGAGGTACCCGAGCGCAGGGACCTCCCTCATGATGTTCTTCATGAGCTGCGCATAGTGCCACCTCACGAGCGGATGGCTGAGCGTCGCCGTGTACCGGGGGCGGTAGCTCCGGAACGGATGGTCAACCCGCGCTCCGCGTAGGTAAGGATACTTCACAAAGAACGCCTCGGGCATCGTGCGGGGAGAACAGACCGTGAGCCCGGGGGTGAGTCCGTACGCCACCGCGAGCGCGGCGTTTCTTTTCAGCAGATCCAGATTGGCCTCGAGGTACTCCGCGCGGTACAGCCCGCGCGTCAGCGCCGTCTCAACGAACTGGTCGAGATCAGGACTGTAGACGTAGAACCGGGGGTAGTCCTCCCCCGGGACCCCCTGTTCCGCGGCCTCCGTGGCGGCAAGAACGTTCACGGGAACATGAGAACATCCGAGCCGGGCGATCTCCCGGATCGTCGATGCGGGATCGTAGTTGCGGATGAACCGCGGGGCGCCGACAAAGAGCCCGTCGTTCCCTTCGAGCCAGGGAACGCGGAACCTCTCCCTCCGGGGAACCGCAAAGTCACGCACATCATTTTCCCGCCGCTCTTCGAGAATTCTGCACATGGCGGCGTACAGCAGATGCGCACGGGAGGCGGTGAGTTCCCCCGTACCGTCCGGCGCGATACTGAACGCGAACCACCCCGCCGAGGTGTCTTCTTCCCCGCGCAGGACGCGCACACGGAATGCCCCCGCCCGCTCCGGGACGGATCCGGCGACCTGCCCGATCCGCGCCCCGGGAGAGAGATACAGGAGGAGGGATTCCGCCACCGTCCGCTCCACCGGAAGGTTCGCCGCGGGAATGTCGACGGACGTTGCGCGCCGGAGGGCGTCTCCGACCGTGGTTCGTCCCTGTGCGTGCGCACCGCACAGGAGGATCATGCCGGCTGTGCAGCCGGAGGCCAGCGACCGGAGGGCCGCCGGAACAGGAAAATTCATCGTGCTTCTCCGTCTGTCATTGGTCCGCCGCTTCAGGCCGGCGTGCCTTCGGCGCAACGCCGGAATTCCTCCGCACACAGAATCAGCCCCCGGGGAATGTGGAAACAGCCTTTCCATTTTCCCCCTTTCAGCGGAATGAGCACGTTCCCGCGCCTGTCCAGGTATCCGAACCACTCCCCGAACTGCGGATCCGGGAACCGGCTCCACGTGTACTCGTGCACCTTCATCAGCCACTCCAGGCAGTCGTCACGGCGCGTGAGCCGGTAGGCCATGGCGAGCGCAATGAGCGCCTCGATGTGCACCCACCAGAACTTCTGGTCCCAGTCGAGCTGTCCCGGCGGTCTCCCCTCCGCGTCGCGGAACGCGAATATTCCCCCGTACTCGGTGTCCCATCCGAACCGGAGTGTGCTCATGAGTGTGTCGACGGCAATGCGGATGATTTCCGCGTTCCCCGTCCGGCCGGCGGCGTCCATCAGGAACCAGGTCCCCTCGATCCCGTGCCCCGGGTTGATCACCCGCCCCTCGAAACAGTCGACGTGCGAACCGTCGGGCGCCACGTGTTCGTAGAATATCCCCCGGGACCTGTCGAGAAACACTTCGGTCATGTCGCGGACGCACCCCGTGACGGCGGCCCGGACTTCCTCCGGCGGGAGGAGCCATTCCATTTCCGGGGTGAGGTTGAGGAGGATCATCGGAATGGCAAACTGCCTGAGGGGACGGGAGCCCGGGACCGCTTTCGAATATTTTCCCTTCGGGTTCCCGAGGCGCGCGAGTATGTTCCGGTATGTCCGGAGCGCAATTCCCGACGCCTCGTCGTCCCCCGACGCCTCGGCGTACCGGCTGAACGCCATCGCGGCGAAGCAGTCGGAAAACATGTTGTACGGCTGCACGAGCGGCGTGCCGTCACGGGCGAGGGCGAAGTACCAGTTCCCGTCAGCATCCATCCCGTGCCGGCGGAGGAACGCGACACCGTGCGCGGCGATCCGGAGCCAGTTCTCCCGTTTCCCGAGCCGACGGCAGAGCATCGAGTAAAGCCAGACCTGCCGGCACTGGGGCCAGACGAACTTGTCCGTGTCATACACCGACCCGTCACGCGCAAGGCTGCTGTTGAAGCCTCCGCATTCCGTGTCCAGCGAGTGTTTTTCCCAGAACGGGAGAACGTCGTCGAGGAGAGCGGTCCTGTACTGCCGCTCCAGGGCTTTGAAATCGGGGATCGATGGTTTCACTGGTGGAATATCCGCAAATGGAACGTGCCTCCGGCGGCGTGCCGGAGTGAACAGACGAACGATACGGAAAAAAAAGTCCGCGTGCGAGACCGCGCGTTGAATATTGCCCGAAAGAGCCCTACCTTCTCACCGATGACGCCGCTTTCACACAAGAGACTCCGACTGATGGCCCTCGCCAGGGAGGCGGGGGACCGCGCATTCAACCCGGAGACCGGGATATGCCTGATCAGCCGCGACACGCTCTGGTACGCGGCGGCCCTCCTCTTCGACGACGATCCGGCCAGGCGCGCGCTCGGGCAGAAGCTCGCCGGCGGTCTGCGGAGCGAAGACGGCACGCACACGCCGTCGACGATGCTCGCGATGCTTCTCGCCGTCCCCGATCTTCTGACCCCGGAAACGCGCAGCCACCTGGCCGCCGAGACCGAACGCGAGCTCGTCCACGCAGCCGAAGTCCAGTGGCGCGACGGCAACGTGAACCATCCTCTCGGCGCCTACTGCACGCTCATACTCGGCGGCGAGCTCGCCGGCGCCCCGTGGGCCGCCGACCTCGGGCTCCGCAGGCTGAGCGAATTCCAGCGCCTGACGGGGGACCGGCGGTTCGTCGCCGCCCGGCAGGCGGAAATGTCGGAATACAACAGTCCCACGTACACCGCGCTCACGCTCCTTTTCCTCGCGCTCATCGCCGGGTTCGCCCGCGGGAGCGAATCACGCGCGCTGGGGCGCTTCCTGGAGGAGCGGCTCTGGGTCGATGTCGCGCTCCACTTTCACGCACCGAGCGGGCAGTTCGCGGGTCCCCATTCGCGGGCGTACCAGGACGATTCGACCGGGGGATTCTCGGCGCTCCACTCGGTGCTCCTGGCCGCATCGGAAAGGGACGTGTTCATCGATCCCGCGCCGTGCGTCCGGTTCAATCACCCGTCTTCGCTTCTCCAGTGCGCGCTCACGGCGCTCGTGCCGACACATCCGACGGACGAGGCGATCAGGCTCGCCTGGGAGAAGCCTTTCCCCTTCCTCATGCAGAAGACGACGTACTGCGAGCAGTATCACGAGAACGCCCTCCGCGCGGGGGAAAACGGCAGGGGCGTCTTCGCATTCGACGACGAGGTCTACCCGGGGGGCCTCCGCGAGCTGACAACGTACATGACGGAGAATTTCGCGCTCGGAACGTCGTCGCTTCCGTACGTTAACGGCGGGCACGCGGACGGCGTCTCCCTGCGGATCAGCAGGGCTCCGCTGGTACGGAGCGCGGAGGACTTCCGTTCGGCCTACGCGCGCGCGGTGTACAACGGCGCCCGCGTCGGGCAGAGGAACCACTGCCATGTCACCGGAACGGAGATCGACGAGAGCTACCTGTACGAGGAAGGCCGGTGCGCCGCGTTCCAGCATCTTGACCGCGCAATCGTCCTGTACGCTCCGAAACGGGCGGGTCACGCCGGGGTGGGCGAATTCCGACTGGACCTGATATTCAGCTTCCTCACGCCGTTCGACGAGATCCTCCTCGGGGGCGCTCCCGTACCGGCGTTCCCGGCGTATGCGCGCGGAGGGTCGCGCATGATATTCCGCGACGGCCGGACGTACGGGGTCGTCATCCCCCTGGGGCCCGATCCCGCCTCCGGGGAGACGCCCGTCTCCCTCCGTGAGGGGAACGGCCACCTGACATACTCGCTCACCAGCTACAGCGGGCCGGCGAAGGATTTCACACGAGAGGAGATCGGCCGCTGGCGAACCGGATTTGCCCTGCGCCTTGCGCGTGCGGACGATTTCCCTTCGTTCGCCGCGTTCATCGCGTACGCGGGACTGCTCCGGGCAGGCGAAGCGATCGAGCCCCCGGGACACCGGCGCGCGAGGCTCTCCGGCCCGGACGGGACGCTCGAGGCGGTGTACGACCCGGCCGCCGAGAGGTTCATTTCCCGGACGTGGAACGGGGAAGCGCAGGTCGTGGACCATCTGCGGATCGAAGGGGGTGATTCCGGCGCCGCGCTCATCACCCCCCTTACGCTCTTCGGCAGTGAAGCGATGAAGGAGGGCACCTGACCATGCCCCGGCGGGGAACGATACGGAGAACGGTCGAGGGATACCTGTTCGTTTCCCCGTGGATCGCCGGATTCCTTCTGCTGACCGCCGGGCCGATGATCGCGTCCCTGTACATCAGCGGGACGTCGTGGACGATGCTCTCCCCTCCCGTCTGGGTCGGCGCGCAGAACTACGCGCGCCTCCTGCGGGACGACCCGCGGTTCGGCACCAGCCTCCTGAACACCGCGTACTACGTCGCCCTCGCCGTTCCGCTGGGACTCGCCGTCTCGCTGCTCCTGGCGCTGCTCCTGAACCGGCGGTTCGCCGGCCGGGGGATATTCCGCACCGTGTTCTTTCTCCCCTCGATCACCAACCTGGTGGCGGTGTCGCTCCTCTGGATGTGGATACTCAACCCGGAGTACGGGCTGCTGAACAGCGCCCTTCGCGCCGCGGGAATCCAGGGACCCCTCTGGTTCCAGAGCGAAGAGTGGGCGAAGCCCGCGCTCGTCCTCATGTCGCTCTGGGGGACGGGAGGAACGATGATCGTGTTTCTGGCGGCGCTGCAGGGGATCCCCGGTGACCTGTACGAGGCGGCATCGCTCGACGGCGCGGGGACGTTCAGCAAGTTCTTTCATATCACGCTCCCGATGATTTCCCCTGCGTTCCTGTTCAACCTGATCGTGGGGATCATCGGGAGTTTCCAGGTGTTCACGCAGGCGTACGTGATGACGGGATCGGCGCAACCGGGGAGCGAGGGGGGGCCGAACAACGCAACGCTGTTCGTGGTCCTGTACCTGTACAAAAAGGCGTTCCAGGAATTCACGATGGGGTACGCCGCGTCGATCGCATGGGTGCTCTTCTTCCTGATCCTCGCCGCCACCCTCGTCCAGATGAAGATCGCCCGGCGCTGGGTCTACTACGAAGCGGGGGAGCGATGAGACCTGACGAACGCACCGGCCGGCAGGGTCCCGCCCTTGTCACGCTCCGGGCCGCGGGGATGTACCTCCTCCTGGCCGGGCTGGGCGCCCTGTTCGTCGTCCCGTTCCTCTGGATGATCTCCGTCTCTCTCCAGGACGCACAGGGAATGTTCGCGCAGCCGTTCCGGTGGATCCCGGACCGGCCGCGATGGGAAAACTACGCGGCGGCGCTTGCCGCACTCCCGTTCGCACGTTATCTCTTCAACACGACGGTCATCACGGCGTCGGTCGTCTTCCTGACACTCGCCTCATGCACGCTCGTCGCGTTCGGGTTCTCGCGCCTCCGGTTCGCGGGAAGGGACCTCCTGTTCGCGGTCTGTATCGCCACGATGATGCTGCCGGGGCAGGTCACGATGATCCCCCTGTACATCGCGTATGCCAGGCTCGGCTGGGTGGACACGTACCTTCCGCTCATCGTCCCGTCGCTCTTCGGTTCCCCGTTCTACATATTCCTGCTCCGCCAGTTTTTCCTGACCATTCCGCGCGAGTACGACGAGGCCGCCCTTCTCGACGGCGCGGGGCGGCTGCGTATCTACTGGAGCATCGTGATTCCCCAGGCACGTCCCGCGATCGCGACCGTCGCCCTGTTCTGCTTCATCGGGACGTGGAACGACTTTTTCGGACCGCTCATCTACCTGAATTCACCGGAAAAAGCGACGCTGACGCTCGGGTTGAACATGCTGAAATCGCAGGTCATGGGAAGCGGGAGCGTGCCGTGGCACATACTGATGGCGGCATCGGTCATCGTCATGCTGCCGAACATCGTCGTCTTCTTCATCGCCCAGAAGCAGTTCATGCGGGGGATACAGATCGGAGGGCTCAGAGGATGATCCGCAGGATCACGGGAGCGGGGGCCGCCGCGCTTGTTCTCGCCTGCTGCAGCCCCGGCGACAGGAAAGAGCCGTCCGACATCGAGTACAACTGCCCCGCCAACGCGATCGAAATCGAGACGCTGGGGCGTGAAACCGCCCGGTTTCAGCAGGAGACCGGGATCAGGATCAGGCTGAACCCCTTCTCCGGCCAGGACAAACTGTACGCGATGATGGCGGCCGGGAAGGCCCCGGACATATTCTACACGAACAGCACGATGCGCGACCGTCTGGCGGCGGAGGGTAGGATACTCGATCTGCGCACGCTGAGCGGAGGAGATTCGCTCCCGGGCAGACTCTGGCCCCACGTCATCGAAAACGGATCGTCCGTCGACGGCGGCTGGTACAGCCTGGGGAACTGGGAGTTCACCTGCGGAGTCTACTACAGGAAGGATCTGTTCGCGGATGCGGGGCTGGCCCCGCCCGATTCGTCATGGACATGGGATGAGATGGTCAGCCGTGCGCGGAAACTGACCCGCCCTCCCGGCCCGGACGGCACGGGGGGGCGGTACGGCATATTCATCGGCAGCCACTTCGTCGAGGCACTTGAGCTCATGAACGGAGCGAGGCTGCCGAGGCAGATGCTCCTCCTTCAGATTCCCCCCGAATCGGCGGACATGTACAGGCGGTACATCGCGCTCATGGATGAGGGAATCATGCCCGATCTCCTCTCCATACAGGCGCTCGGGATGCAGCCGGCCCAGTTGCTTCAGAACGGAAAAGTCGCCATGCTCGTCGAAGCGGTCCCGAACCAATCGCTCATCGAAGCGGTGACGGCACCCTGGGGCGTGGCCCCGCTCCCCCGGTTTCCCGGGAAGGAACCCGCCTATTTCCGCTCGGCAAGCGGAGGACTCTCCATCTCCGCCTCGACAAGAGACCCCGCCTCGGCCTGGAAGGCGCTGAAATGGCTCGTTACCGGGGCAAGCACGTACCAGCCGACACCGGTCCTCAGGGACGTCGATTTCGCAGGAGGATGGGAGAAACGATATCCGCAGCTCCGCGAAAGCGGGTTCCGCCTGGTCTGGGACATGAGCCTGGAACACAACGGGGGGGATCCCCGGTTCTTCGTCCGGTTCTCGAGCTGGACATCGGGGGCGATACTCGGCCGTCTTCAGCCGCTTCTCGATCAGGTCTGGGCGAGAAAGATCCCGGTGGATTCCCTTGTTGCCGCCGTCCCCCGGATCAACGGCGAAGTCCGGCGGGAGGTCCGGGCGAATACGGAAACCACGACGATGAAGCCGTCCTTCAGGGAAAAGATCGAAAAGACGCTCGGGGAGATGGATGAACACTCTTCGCTTTGAGAAGACGGGGGACGCCGACGGAATATTGTTCTCCGGCTCCGGGCGCGTCGCCGAAATCAGATCGATGTGCCTCCGGAATCTCCGGTTGAGCGCCGGCGGGAGTGTGATCATCGGCCCCGATGTTCCCCTCCCCCTGTTCTGGCGGCAGTACGCCCATCACGAGGACCCGCGCAGGAACGCCGGAAGCGGAGGGCACATCACGGAGATTCCGGCCGGCGGGGACAGGATCGTTCTGCGGTGCGAAGGATGGAACGCGGGAGGCGAGATCCGGTCCGTCTTCACCGCGGCCCTTTCCCAGGGAGGCCCCTCCGGCGGGCTCGCACTCGAGATACACGCGGTCCTCGAGGTCGCACGGGGGAAAACATGGGAGGTGACGCATAACCCGGACCACGGGGAGCTCGAGTTCTGCAACATCTGGCCGGAGGGGACGTTCACGACAGCCGCGAAGGGGAAAAAAAAATATTCGCACTGTTTCATCGAGAGACCGGGGGGCGTGACGCTGATCCCTCACACGCACATCGAGTCTTCCGACAAGAAGAACATCCTCATGCTCCCCGGGGACCGGTTTGGATGGCTCCTGGAGGATGAAAACCCTGTGGTCGAGCTGCTTCCCGGACCGGAGGCGAGCGCAGGGCTCTGCGCCTACATGTGGGACGCACATGTCGGATACAGGGCCTGCCATGTCCCGGGGAAGACGCTGCTCCCCGGCGAATCCCGGCACGAAGCATCGATCCGGATCACGCGGGTGGGGCGGGACGAGGGATCCGCTCTCATGGCGCGCGGCGCGGCGGCACTGTCCCCGGAGGCAGCAATGACGCCTCTTTATGTAGAAGGGGTCAACACGTTCCGGGAGACGCTCCGTGCATTTCCCGGGCGGGAAGACGCCGTGTGGCCGTGGACATTCGAGGTCTCCGCAGGGAAGGGGGCACAGGTGACGGGAGAGATCGACAGCTCGCACGGGTACGACGACACTCGCTCGATCAGGATCAGGTCATCGGGCCCGGGCACCGGCCGCTGGATCGCAACGACGCTGGGCCCGGCGTTCGGGGGACCCCCGTTCGCCGACGGACGAAAGTACCGTCTCTCGGCGTTCGCACGATCCTCTTCACTCCGGGGGAGTGCCGGGGCGAGCCTGCGTCTCCACAGGGAAGGGGCCCCCGGGCTTGCGGAGACCGCCGCGTACGAATTCTACGCGTCCGGGCGCCGGATCTCCGGCGATTCCCCGTGGACGGCGATCGAAGTGATCACTCCACCCATCTCACCCCCGCCCGACCGCGTGCACCTGATCCTCGAGCAGGAGGGGGAGGGAACAACCTGGTTTGACAACGTCCTTTTCGCACCGTATGAATAAGACACTGGATGTGACCGGACTACCTGTTTCGATGATGGTCTGGACCATACATGATCCCGTCATCGAAGACGCCTCTCTCCTCGAGGCGCAGTGCGACGAGCTCCGGAAGGCGGGATTCGACGGGGCCGCCGCGTACGTCCGGTGCAGCCGCTACACGTGGGACGACGCGCCCGCGAGAAAAGCCCTCGCCCGGATCAGCGACCTCTGCCGGAAGACGGGGTTTCAATTGTGGATCGGGCCGGACCCCCGGTTCATCTCCCGATCTCTGATCGCCGGAGGCAGAGGGGCGGAGATTCTTCTCTTCGGCGACTCCTCCCGTGCCGGGACGGTGCCGAACAGCGCCCCGGTCACCGGGGGAAGTTTCTCGATCCGGTGCCTGCTCGCTCCCAGGCACGGACACATGTTCAACGAGGTGGCGCTCGAGTACGCGCCGCTCGGCGTCTTCAGGTGCTACGCCTACCGCGATTCCCGCTCCCCCCTCGGACGAACAGACATACGCGACATCACCCGCTCCTGCAGGATGTTTTACAATGCGCGCGACAGGTACGTCGAGGCGTTCGGCCGGTTCCGCCCCCCCGACGGGGCGGACTGGAGGGTGATGGCGTTCTTTCACGTCGCCTCCACACACGTGGATTATTCCAACCCCGCGCAGATGCGGGAGTACGCGGCGAGACTGGCCCGGCTGAAACACGAAGGAGTGCGGACCGGGAGCCTCATGTGGGATGAAGCGGGGTACACGTGCACATACGGGAGCCTTCCGTTCACGCCGGCGATGCGCAGGGGGTTCCGGCGGTCGTCGGGAACCGGGCTCGAAACACAGATCTGGAAAATGGCGTTCGAGTCGGCCGACGGATCGCACGTCCCCGTGCGCATACATTACTACGGGGAAATCCAGAAGAGCGTGAACGGTGCGCAGCGATACACAAACAGGGTGATGCGCCGGCTCTGGGGACCCGGGACGATCGCCTCGGTCCACGACACATGGCATTTCGAATCCGCGGACATGTGCGACATGAACCACGGCAGCATGGACCTCTGGGCGGCGTCACGCGTTAAAAGCGGGGGGTTCGTCGACCTCGGCGGCATCAACGCGCTCAGAGATCCGGGGAGCCCGTATTACGCGAACCTCGCGGCTTTGAGCGTCATCGCCGCATCGCTCGGCAGGCAGACCGGCGGGTTTGCGTACAACAATCTCTGGACGATCGGCGACGACGCGGGAGAGGGGTGGCAGAAGGGGGTCATGGACCACTGCGTCAACGTCATGGCGCTGTTCGGGCTCCGCTGGCTCGCCCACGCGTACGGACCCGTGGGGACGATCGGCGAGGAGAACACGTTCCTGGGTTCTCCTCCCCTGCCGGGCTATCCCGCACATTCGACGTGGGCCGGATTCCCGGAGTGGAACGAGAGGCTCAGGGCTCACGCGACCGCAACCGGGGGAGCACTCCCCGGCGCGAACGTCCTTCTTCTCTTTCCCGTCGAGTCGCTCTACGCGCTGGCGGACGTGCGCGCGGACGAAACCGCCTCCCGTGTGTTCTCGCTCATACTTGCGCTCGTCGACGCCCAGTACCAGGTTGAGGTGATCGGGACGCCGGATGCCGCCGGCGGGACGTGGAGGGGGGAGAGATTCAGGCTCGGCAGGAGATCGTACGACGCCGTCATACTCCCCTGCGCACGTGTTGCGGAAAGGGCGCTTGTCGCGCCGGCGGGAACGAGGTGCGGGCGCCTGATATTCTACGGGGAGATTCCCTCCGTTGACGTACGGGGGAGAGCGCTCGCACGCCCGGCGACTTCTCCCGTGCAGGACCCCGCCGAAATCGTGAAGAAGCTCGAATCGCTCGGCGTGAAACGACCGGTGAAGGGACCGGCGGGAACGTGGGTCACCGCCACTGAAACCCCGAACGGCCTCGTGGCGACGGTGATCCCTTCGCGGTACGGGGGCTCGGCGGAAGGGGAACTCGAGTGCGGCAGCTCTCACACGGAGATTCCGGCTTCGAGGGGGCTGACGCGCGTGCTCTTCCCCCGACGGGAAGGCGGTAAGGCACGGTGACACGGCGATGACGGCCAGGGAGAAGATGAACACGCAGGATTCCATCCGCCACATACGCAGGGCCGTGTTCGATCCGACGGAGACGAGCGGTGTCTACCAGCTTCAGGGCGCCGGCGACCCGGGGGGCATAACCCGGGTCCTGATTCTGTTCGGGGGAACGGAATACCCTTTCGAGCGGCACTACAGGTACGCGCACCACCGTGACAAGAGGTCGCCGTACACGTTTTCGAACATGGAATTCGACGACGTCGAAGAAGGCCTGGCCGTGGGACCGTGGCCGGGCTGGCGGGGGATACCCGACTTTCCGGCCGTGACCGTGAGAAGCGGCGCGCGATCCGCCCCCGTGACGATGATGCCGTGGGGGGATGAACTCACGCATCGCGCAATACGCGGTGCGGCGTTGATCGATCTTGCGCCGGGAGAGACACTCCTGTGCGAATCCGGAGACCCCCGGCTCCTGCCGGTGCACGCGGACCTGTACACGAGCCGTCTCCGCACCGCCGCTCGCATGCCGGTTTCGCTCCTGCCCGGACTTGCGGCATCACACCCGAGACTTCTCTTCACCGGGCGGGAGATCGACGCGCTCAGGGCCAAGGCGCGCGGGTCTCACCGCGGACACTGGCAGCGGATACTGGGCGTGCTCGACGCGCCCCGTCTCCCCTGGGGGATAACCCCCGAGTCAAAGATACTCCCGGGACCCGAACGGACGGGGAACCAGGACAGGAGCATGATGGCCGCGTTCGCGGCATTGATCGACCCCACGCCGGAGAGGCGCGGGGGGGCAAGGGCATCCGTCATTGCCTATGTCCGGGAGACGCAGGAGGCGGGGCATCAGCCACTGACGATCGATACGCAGGCCGGGGAGACGTTGTTCGTCCTCTCCCTCTGTTACGATTGGACGTACGCGGAATGGACGGCACAGGAGAGAGAGGATATCGGCGGCTGGCTGCGGGAGGTCGCCGGGAAGTGCTGGTCGCATCTCGGCTACGAACGCCGGGATTACGGGCAGGCCCATTACCTCGGATGCGCGCTCGGACTCCTCGCGTATTCATTCCTCTTCTGGGAAGAAGATCCGCGGGCGGAGGAGTGGGCCGCTCACCTCCGCTGCGTCCTCGATATCGTGATCGCGATGATCTCCCCGGACGGGTTTTACCCCCACGGGATCAACCTCTGGATATATGAATTCGGATTTCTCCTCAGGTGGCTGGAGCTTTTCCGGGTGTGCACGGGGACCGACCTGTGGCAGCCTCCCGGGACGTGGCAGAATTGCTCCGCGTTCCGCAGCGCGGCGACATCGGCCGACCTCCTGTACGGAGCGACATTCGGAGACCCCCAGTACCGCGTCGGCGGGGACAGCTGGTGCCATTACCTTATCGCAGCCAGAACCGGGTCGGCACACGCCCAGTGGCTGGGGGAGAGACTGCGGGAAGTGCCGCAGTCGGGGGTGGACTTCCGGAGCGCTCCTCCCAGGAGAAGGGTGTACGAATTCCTTTTCCATGATACCTCCCTGGGCGCGGAACCTCCCGCCGAACAGATTTCAGTTTTTCCTGACGGAGGGCAGGTATTCGCCCGCGGAAAGGAACACCGTACGCTCTTCACGTTCCGCTCGGGTGCTCCCCTGGGGAGACAACGGTACAGGGCCGGGGAGAGCGGGGCGTACGGCCACTCCGACCCGGCGAACGGGTCGTTCCTTCTCTTCCTCGCCGGGGGGCCCGCAATCCGCGGACCCGGACCGACGTACAGGAGGGATACCTCTCTTCACAACACGATTACGATTGACGGCCGGGGGCAGATCGGGGACTCCACGGTCTGGCTCCCCGACTTCTTCCCGCCGGAGGTCATCTGCTCCGACCCGGAAATCACCCCGGAAGGGGAACGGGTCTTCATACGGGCGGACATGGCGGCGGCATACCTTCCTCATCTCCGCGTCGAGGAATGCCGGAGAGCGCTCTGCGTTGATGCCGAGAGATTCATCGCGGGGGTGGATACCGTCCGGTGCGGTGAGCCGCGCGCGATCCAGTGGAACCTGCATGCGTCCGGGCTCCGGCGGAGGGCGGGTGCCACGTGGGCCATCGATTCGTGCGGGGGGGATCGGGACGGCTCCTGTCTTCTCGTGATGCTGGATCCGCCGGGGGGCGATGTGGAATCGGGGCTGACGGAAATGGTCCCCGCATATCCGAACGACGGGGCGAGGTTCGACAGCCTGCGGGTCGGGATGCGCGGAAAGGAAGCGATGTTCATCTGGTGCGTACTACTCGACGGAACGCAACAACCGCCCCGGCTGGGGGGGGAGGGGGGCGCGCTCTCGCTCACGTTCAACGGGGGACCGACAATCGTGTACAGGAACGGCGTCCTGTCTGAGGGGGACAATGATCATCGATCTTGAACACCACCCCGACGGTGGATACTGGATTTCCGATGAGAGGGTGAGCGCGTTCATCTCGGCCCGCGCGGGGGGGGTGGCTGAGGTCGGATTTCACGGACTGCAGCCCGTGAGCAGGAATTCCCGGCTCCTTGTCTCCCCCCGGGGGGTCATGCGGTTCACCGCACGGACGGGGAGCGAGATCCCGTTTCCGTTCACGACGGTGGACTGGACGCCCGGGAGCGTCCTGACGCTTGCACGGGACGGAGAGACGGAATTCAGGCTCAGGATCACTGCACGGGGAAGGTCGCTCCTGTTCGACTTCTCCGCCCCCGCGGGGTGTGCGGCGGAGATCACTGCCAGGCTTGCATACGATTCTCTCTTCACGGCCGTTCACGGCGAAAGGGTCTGGAGCGCCCCGATCCCGGAGGAGGGGATCCTCTCGTTCGCGTGCAGGGACAGGATACTCCTCAACGAGTGGCTGAAACGGAAAGGCCCGTACGGGGGAGATTTTCTGATCCCCGAGCCGTGGCGAAGGGTGATATTCAAACGTCGATGCCGGTCCGGGCTGGCCACGGGCGACGACCTCCGGGATGAATTCCGCGACGCCAGGATCGCACTGTACGACGCCGTGACCCGCGTGCGCGTCCGGGGGGAGGGATGTACCGCGTTTGCGGACGAAAAGGGATGCTCGTTCAGTGCGCGACTCTCGGAGGGGAACGGCTGGTCCGCCCGGCTCAGACTTGAGTGCGCGGAAGATGCTGCGCGGTTCGACATTCCCGAACCCGGGACCGCACCCGAAGCTCCGGGGCGGGATCCGGAGATCGAGATACCGGGATTTGAACACGCGGAAAGATTTTTCGCAGGCGTGCCGGGAATCGTCCGCTCCTGCACGATCGGGGAGACCGGGATGACGCGCGGCACCCCCGGCGCGTACTACTGGATATGGGCATGGGACAACCTGGTCACGGCGCTCGAGATGCTCAGGTGGGGCGACAGTGCCGGAGCTGCGCGCATCGTGCGGTTCGTCAACGGACACAGGGATGCCGGAGGGGCGATCCCCGCGCGGTGGACGCGGACGTATCAGCCCCTCGATACACCCCCCCGCGGCACATTCGAGTTCCTCCTCCTTCTCGCCGCCTCCCAGTGTGCACGGGAAGGAACCGGGGAGCAGGAGCTGAACGACGTGTACCCCTACGCCGTCGAGCGGCTCGCGGAAGCAGAGCGGGAGACGGCCGCGCGGGGCATCGAAGCGAACATCGGATTCTACCCGGACCTCCCCGTCAGGTTCGGCCGTTCGGAATCCAGCGCCGTCGCAATGGAGACCGGGACGCTCTACGCGTTCTGCCGGCTTCTTGAGACCGCCGCGCTCGAGCGATCGGACGGCGCAACCGCCCGGCAGGCGGGCGAACTCGCCGGTCGCCTGCACGGGTCGTTTGAAAGAGCGTTCTGGGACGGGGGGGCGGGGTTCCCCCTGGACTCGGTCGACCTCCTCACAGGCCTCCGGAACGAAACGTATCCCCTGTTCTCGCTGATGTTCCTGCAGAACCCCCCCGGCATGGCGCTCATCCGGGACCACGCGGAAGCGATGGCGCGGTTTGCGATCGAACACTTCCAGACGCCGGCCGGCACCCGCCTCCTCCCCGCCTCCGACCAGAGAAGCGGCGGCGAGGACGCTCTCTCCGCCTGGTATCCTCACTGGGACATCTATCTCGTCAAGCTCCTCCGCCGGGCGGGAGAACGGGAAGGGATCCTGACATGGCTCCGATCGATGGAGAGGGTCCTCGGCAAACTCTCGTACGCTCCCGAGTTCATAGCGCTTGAAGGACTCGCCCGGGGTGATGCGGAAGCGTGGACACGCCACGGTGCGGTTTCGAACCTGAACTGCGCGACGGGATGGTACCGGTCGATCGTCGAAGGACTCTTCGGCGTCGAGTTCGACGCGGGAGGAATGAGCGTCGTGCCTCTCGATATGGGGATGCCTCCGATGACGCTCCGGCGGCTCGTTCACAGGGGTTCCCGCTGGGATGTCCGCGTCGAAAGCCGGGGAGGAAACAGGGCGGAGCTCACGATCGACGGCGCTCCGCTCCGCGGATGCCTCAAGGTCCCTGTCGCGTTCCATGACGGAAGGGCGCACACCCTGGAGATCGCGTACTGCGCGGGGAGCGTTCCGCCCCGGTTCACGGAGATTGTGAACGCTGAAGTGCTCGGCGCGGAAGGAAACGACAGGGAGGCCCGGGTCACCATAATGCGGAAGGGAACCACGGAGATTGCGTTCCCGGCGGCCGACCCCGTGGAGCTCTCCGTCGACGGCCGTGCCTCGGCCTATCGCGTCGCCGGGGGGACCGGATACCTCGCGCTCCCTCCCGGAGGGGCGTGTTCTCTCGCGCTCCGCAGGAGCAGCTGACACATTCATACGGACAATCACCGACGGAATGCCATGACACGCATCGTTCGCACCAGCGCCGTTCAGCTTCCCGCGTTCCCCGCGGGGAACTCATTCGCCGGAAGGCAGAGAAGAAACCTCCGGTCGATCCGGGAGATGCTCCGCACGGCGGGAGAACGCCGCTCGGACATCGTCCTCTTCGGCGAATATGCGAACCTTTCCCACCGCACGTGGTCCGACAACCGGCGCGAATACGTGCCGGAGCCCGTGCCCGGACCGCTGACAAGAGTCGTCGGCGGCGCCGCGAGGAAATACGGCATGAACGTCGCATTTCCCCTCTACGGCACGTGGCACGGAGAGGTGTCGAGCTACGTCGTCCTTTTTGACAGGAAGGGGCGGATCGCGGGCTGCTACCAGAAAGCCCACCCCACGGAGGCGGAACAGAACGCCGGGATTCGGGCCGGGAAGGAACTCCCCGTGTTCGATCTCGACTGCGCAAAGATCGGGATCATGACGTGCATGGACATCGAGTACCCGGAAGTGGCGCAGGTCCTCATGCTCCGGGGTGCGGAGATCCTCCTCTTCCCGCACGTGCAGGGATCCTGGGGGGAGGTGGACTGGGAGATCCGTTACCGCGCCCGGTCGATCGACACGGGGCTGTACGCGGTCTCCGCGTGCTACGGGTACGGTCCCGGGGAGTGGATGCCCGGAAAGATGATCGGGAGAACAAGCGTGATCGGACGTGACGGGCTCGTCCTTGCCGACATCGGCAGGTCCGTCGGAGTGCTCACGGTCGACCTGGACCTGTCGCAGGAGAGGATAACGCAGTTTTATTTCAACAGGGCGCTCGGCAGGACGCTCGCGGTCACGGCGTCCAGGCGCCCGGAACTGTACGGGGATCTCACCGACAGCGCCTACACCGCCCGGGCGCTCAGGGCGATCCGCGGCGGCCGGAAACGAACGTGACTACGCCGAGGGGGGGCGGGAGCGGAACAGGTCCGCCAGGGATTTCCGGGCGAACACGAGCATCGACGCGCCGAACACGAGAAGCACTCCCCCCCACCAGAAATTGATGTTGATCCCGAGCGAACGCGCGTAGAGCGACGGATCGGAAAGAGCTCCGTAGACCAGGAGCAGGACTCCGATGCCGCTGAACAGGAGGCCGATGGGGACCCTGATGTCGAGATGCATGACTCTCCTTTCGATTACCAGAACACGATATACAGCGCCGCCCCGGCCGCAAGAACACCCGCCCCCAGCACCCCCGGCTTCATGAACCACCGGACGTCCGTCTCCTTCACCCGCGGCGTGAGCGAATACACGAGCCCGCGGAGCTCCTCGTCGGTCTTTCCCCTCGCCGTCGCAAGAGAAATGAGCACCGTCATCACGAAACAGACCACCCAGGCGGAAATCGCCGTCCAGAAATTCTGCGCCATTTCGCTCGGGTACACTCTCAGGAGCCAGGGGAGCCATCCCCCCTTCAGCAGCGTCGCCGCCCCGGCCGGAACCGTCAGCCCGTGGTGGAGCGCCGCGGCGGCGGTTCCGGAGAGGAGCCCGAAGAACGCACCGTGCCCCGTCGTCCTTTTCCAGAACATGCCCAGGAGGAACACCGCGAAGAGGGGGGCGTTCACGAACGCGAAGACGAGCTGGAGCATGTCCATGATGTTGTTGAAGGAAGCGGTCACGTACGCCGCGGCAACGCTCAGGGCGATGCCGCAGACCGTCGCCGCGTGTCCCATGGCGAGGTAGTGGCTGTCCGTGCGGCCCGGGCGGATGTAGCTCTGATAGATGTCGTACGTCCATACCGTGTTGAACGCGGTCACGTTTCCCGCCATGCCGGACATGAACGACGCCATCAGGGCCGTCAGGCCGAGCCCGAGCACGCCCGACGGGAGGTAGTGGGCGAGCATCATCGGCACGGCCATGTCGTAATCGTAGCTTCCGCCCTTGGCCGGGAGTGCGAACCCGGAGGCTCCCGCCTGGCGGGTGAGCGCCATCGCGATCATCCCCGGCAGGATGACCAGAAACGGAAAGAGCATCTTCGGGACGGCTGCGATCAGGGGGGTGCGGCGGGCGGCGGACATCGATCGTGCGGCCATCGCCCTCTGCACGACGAGAAAATCCGTGCACCAGTATCCGAACCCGAGGACGAAGACAAGCCCGAACGCCATGCCGAACCACTCCACGCCCATGGGATTGCGGCCCGGCTCCCCCATGATCCCCCATGTCCTCGTCCACGCATCGCTCCGGTATCCCGCCGAAACGGCGACGGAAGCCAGCCGCGACTGAAGCCCGCTCCACCCGTTCGCATCCCTGAGTCCAAGGAAGACAAGCGGGAGGAATCCCGCGACGATGAGAAAGAACTGGAGGACCTCATTGTAGATCGCGGAGGTAAGCCCCCCCATCGAAATGTAGAACAGGACGATGACCGCCGCAATCAGTATGCTGAGGTTGAAATCCCATCCGAGCAGGATCCCCAGGAGCTTCGCGAGGGCGTACATCGAGATCCCGCTCGAAAAGACCGTCATCACCGCGAACGAGATCGCGTTGAAGCCGCGCGTTTTCTCGTCGAACCGCAGCTTGAGATATTCCGGCACCGAGCGGACGCGGGAGCCGTAGTAAAACGGCATCATGAAGACTCCCACGAACACCATCGCCGGGACGGCTCCCCAGTAGAAGTGGGCCGTCATCATTCCGTACTTCGCCCCCGAGGCGCCCATCCCGATGACCTCCTGCGCGCCCAGGTTCGCCGAGAGGAACGCAAGGCCGGTGATCCAGGCGGGAAGGGACCGCCCGGAAAGGAAGAAGTCGCTCCCCGTCTTTATGTACGGGCGGAGGACCCAGCCGATGCCGAGGACAAAAAGGAAATAGAGGGCGAGAATGGCGTAGTCGATCGCACCGGGATGGACTGTCGGCATATGTCGCTGATTCCTGGTTACGCTGTCGTGAGCGCGTTCACTTCGGGAACTTCGCGAGAATCTCCTCCAGAACCTCCCTGTGGACGGTGAAATCGAGCATCTTCAGCTTCACGTAATCTTCCCTGTAAAAGAAATATCCGGGGTGGCTGTTGTTCCGCGACCCCGAGCCGGAATCCTTGATCAGGTACCAGTCCTTCCCGTCCTTCTCCGCGTATCCGACGATATGGATGCCGTGGTCGTCCCCGGTCGTTCCGTTCGAGAACCTGAACTGCCGTGCGTTCTCGTCGATGAGCGCCGGCGGGATATCGAACGTCGGGACGACCGCCACCCCCGCGTGTCCGTCCAGACCCGGTTCGGACGTGTCGCCGCCTATGCACAGGGTGTGGCCCGAGCGGACGGCTTTCCGTATGACCGCCATGAAATCGTCCAGCGGAACGTTGTAGTAATCGCTGCTGTGCCACCAGTTGTCCCCGGCCGGGTATTCCGCCTTGCTGTAGTAGGGCTTCTCCATCAGCGACATCACCTCGACGTAGTCGTCGAGATTGAGGTGCACGACCTTCTCCAGGTACTCCCCGGGGGTCAGTTTCTCCCCCCCGACCTGAACGGACGCGGGGGGCGCACCCAGATAGTGGTCAAGGATCGAGCGGATCGTGGAGGTCACCTGCTCTTCGTTCCATGCGTTCTGGTTTTTTACGGACTGCAGGTACTCCTTCATCTCGGCAAAGAGCGCGCCGTGATCATGGAATTTCCGCCCCTCCTGGAGCCCCGTGTAGGCCTCCTCCGGCACGACGCCGTACTTCTTCCATATGCGGGGCACGGCGTTCGTTTCGGAGCCCTCGCCGAATTCCGAATTCCCCCGCTCGCTGACGAAGCGCTTCGCCTTCTCCACGTATTCCCAGTACACCGTGTAGAGCTCGGAGAGCTTGACGGACCGCTTCGACAGGCGGTGGACTTCCGACTCGAAAAACGACGTCGCCGAAAAGCACCAGCACATCCCCGACAGCCCCTGGGAGACGGGCGGATTGTGCCACTGCTGCGAGAATTCCGAGGGGGAGGACGGCGCGTTGATTCCGGTGAAATCCATCTTCAGGGCCCTGGCCGGCACCCGGGGCTTCTTCCCGAACGCCCGGGATTCCGCGCTGACCTTTTCGATGAACTCGTTGTGCGTCGTATCGAACACCGCCCTGTCCTTCCGCACGCCCTGCGCGAAAAGGAGCACGGGAAATGCGATGAGACAGAGAAGCGCCGGTTTCATGATTCCTGACATTGTCGTATTCCTTTGTGTGGGGATCGGAGCCGCTCAGGGCTCGCCTTGCATCTTGATGTATTCGTTCAGGACCCGGGCGATGAGGACGAACCTCTTCTGCGCCCCCCGGTGCCACGCCCCCTCGCCGGGAATCTGGTCCCAGCCGGCGTCGGGGCCGCGCGAGATCTGCAGATTCAGGAACCGGACCCGTTCCTTTCCCTCCCGGACGTCCACGCTCATCCGGAACGCAAGGCTCACAGCCTGGGAATCGCCGTCGGCCGTCATCGTCGTGAGCCCGTTGGCAACGATCAGGCCCACGTCCGGATCTTCGTTCTGGATCACCGCGCCGGGCGCACGGAGGTTGTTCGTGATCCATTTCTCCGTTCTGTCGTAGATCCTTGCCCTGGCGATGCCGGAGAGATCGAAAATGAAATCGTGGTTCATCTCCTCCTTCGTCGCTTCCTGGGCGCTCGCACGGCACGGAACCGCGATGAGTCCGGCCGCAAGCACGAGAAAGCTCACTCCCGATATCGACCTCATGCTTCCTTTCTCCGCAGGATAGTCATCTCCCCCGCGACAGCGTGTTCACCTCATCCACCAGACGGGAGACCTCGTCGACGGTGTTATACACCGAGATTCCCGCCCGCGTAACCCCCCCGCGATCCCGGAGGCCGAGAACCTCCATGGGCCTCACGGCGTAAAAATCGCCGTCCCACGCGCATATGCCTTTCCGGCCAAGCGCCGTGCATACCTCCGCCGGGCGCAGCCCTTCGACGGTGAACGACACCGTCGGTGCCCGCATGGGCACGCCGAAGGAGGGCCCGCGCACGGTGACACCCGCAACAGCGGCAAGCCCTTCGTACAGTGCGCGCGCCAGATCGTGCTCATGAGCGGCGATGATCTCCATCCCCCCGACGATCCGCGACCGCGTGCCGGGGCCGGAGCCGAACGACGCGATGAACTCGATCGCCGCCCTTACGCCCGCAATGGCGGCATGGTTCTGCGTGCCCGTCTCGATCCGGTGGGGCGCCCGCTGATCCTGCGTCCGGAGCCGGTCCGTCTCCAGGCCGTCGAGCAGCCCTTCCCGGGCATACAGGATACCGACGTGAGGCCCGTAGAATTTGTACGCGGAGCAGAGGAGGAAATCGACGCCCATGGCGGCGGCGTCCACCGGGAAATGGGGCGCGTAGTGGACGGCGTCAACAAGGAGCATCGCCCCGGCGTTCAGCGCCGCCTTGCGCGCGAACGCGACGTCGTTGACCGTGCCGAACGCGTTCGACGCGAGTCCCATCGCGATGAGGCGGGTCCGCCCGCTCACCCTGCGCGCGAAGTCGTCGTAGTCGAGCGTCGCATCCCCCCGGACGGCGATCTCCGTCACCACGATCCCCCGTTCAACGAGGGAGAGCCACGGGCCGCGGTTCGCTTCGTGATCAAGCTGGGTGATGAGAATCTCGTCTCCCGGGCGGAGCAGCCGGCCGATCCCCCGGGCGAGCGCGTAATTCAGCGTCGTCATGTTCGCGCCGAAGGAGATGCACCGCGCATCCGGGGCGCCCAGAAATTCCGCCGCCAGGGACCGCGCCTGGTCGAGCATCCGGTCCGATTCTTCCGACGTCGGGAACCGTCCGTGCGTGTTCGCATTGGACGAGGTATAGTAGCCCGCGATCGCGTCGATCACCGACCGGGGGACCTGGGTCCCCGCCGGCCCGTCAAGATAGGCGAGAGGATAGCCGTTGGCCGTCCGCCGGAGGGACGGAAATTCCCCGCGGCGGTCCGGGATCGTTTCCCCCCGTGGCGCCGGCGCCCGGGCAGGTTGACTGTTCATGGAAGGCGAGTGATTTCTGGTGCATTGAATGTACGTCAGGCAAAGAGGAAAGACAAGGGCCCGCACGAAGGGAAATCACGCATCTCAGACCCGGAGGGGTTCGGATTCCTCCCATGTCCTGAGCCCGTACCTGCTCAGGTACGTCGGGATGTGCCTGTACAGCCTGTTCTCCGATTCGATGTCGGCGATCATTCTCCTCTTCTCGAACGACGACGATCCGCACAGAATCGTCAGCGACCCCCCGTCTCCTCCCGCGCCGTTCACCTTCCAGCCGATCGCCCCGTGTTCTTTCGCGATCGCGATGACGCGGTGAGCGTCCCCCGAGATCAGATCGCCGTGCAGCCTCCCCTGGGCGTCGGTGTTGTCGGTCATGGCGCGCCCCAGGGCGTGGAAGTCCCCGGTGTAGAGGGCGTCGCGCGAGCGCCCGGCGGTGAGGCGGAGGTCATTGATCTTGGTGCACTCGGAGCCCTCGTTCTCCAGCTCGCGGATCACCTTCTTGTGGACCTCCGAGGAGCTGTGCGACCTGCCGAAATAGATCAGCACCATCCGCCGCTCCAGCTCCCACCAGATCGCGTTGGGAATCACGATCTGGGTGACCGTCGCATGGGGGAATTCGTACATGTCGATATAGTTGATCCCGCCGTACGCCGAACAGAGCTGGTCCTGGATCCCGCATTGGAGTCCGAGCATGTTCATCTCCACGTGGTGTGCGGCGTAGGCGACTTCGTGGGGGGTCATCCGTCCCGGCGTCAGCCTGTCGAGCGCACCGAGAAGGGCCACGGAGACCGCCGCGGATGTCCCCGTCGACGCCCCTCCGGGAGCCTCGGAGAATATCGTCACGAGCAGCTTCATGTCTTTCGGCACGCCCATGTGCTGGATCGCCGCCTCCAGGAGAGGGTGCCTGTCGAAGAGCATGTTCCCGGGCTCCACCGCGAACTGCTCGCCGTAGTTCTCCGCGCGCACGGTCACCCTGTTCGGCTCGCCGTCGAACGGGAAGATCTCGATCTGTACCTCCGCGTACGGGTAGACGCCGATGTTGAATATCTTCCCGTGGCGGGCGAACCAGGTGTCCGTCCATCCGCCGTTGTCGGCGACGCGGATCGGGGCGATGCTGTTGATGATGCGCAGAGGGCGGGGAGACGGGTTCATGATTTCCTTCCGGTTCCGTTGATCTGGACCCTTGATTCTCTGGGACGGGCGGGCTATGTTGAACAGGGCCGGCCCGGAGCCGGGACATTCGAGCGATCACGAGGTGATGCACATTGAATTCACGAGAACGCGTTCATGCGGCTTTGAACCGCCGGACGACGGACAGGGTTCCCGTCTGGTTCTGGTTTCATCCCGAGACCACCCGGCAGCTCGCCGCGGCGCTCGAAATCCCCCCCGCACGCGTCGCGGAAGCGATGGGGGACGACATCCGGCAGACATGGGTCGGAAACAACAACGCCATGGAGGGGATCGTCCACGAGCACGAGGGGGAAGGACACACCGACCCGTGGGGAATCCGGTGGGTCCGCCAGGGGGGCTTCAACCAGGTGGCGGAGTCTCCCCTCGCGGGCGCGACAGAGGAAGAGGTCCTCGCCTATGCGTTCCCGTACGGACACGCGGACGACCTCCTCTCCAGCATGGTCCCCGTGGCCGGATCCGCGGGTGACAGGTTCATCGGGTGCGACATCTCTCCCTGCCTGCTGGAGCTCATGTTCCGGGTCAGGGGAATGGAGCAGGCGCTCCTCGACCTCGCCGCCGATGCCGATACCTCGCGGGCGTTCCTGAGAAAGGCGGCCGACTTCTCGATCCATCTCGCCGGGAGGGCATGTGCACAGTTCCCCCTCGACTGGCTCTGGACGGGAGACGACGTCGGGAGCCAGCGGGCGATGATCATCAGCCCCGGACGCTGGAGGGACATGATCGGCCCCGAGCTAGCCAGGATCATCGCCGCCGGAAAAGCCCGCGGCGTGCGGGTGGCGTATCACTCGTGCGGTTCGATCCGCCCGATCATACCCGACCTCATCGCCATGGGACTCGACGTCCTCAACCCGATCCAGGGGAACTGTCCCGGCATGGACCCTGCAGAGCTGAAGCGGGAGTTCGGAAAGCACCTCTCGTTCATGGGGGGGCTCGATACACAGCATCTTCTCCCGGAAGGAACAAAAGACGACGTGTACGGCGCCACGAAGAACCTCATCGACGTCATGACCGACGGCGGCGGGGGGTTCATACTGGCGGCGTCCCACACCGTCCCCCCGGAGACGCCGCTGGAAAACATCTTCGCGATGTACGAGGCCGCCGGCATCCCGCGGGCCCGGATCGAGGACACCGCCGCCGGCATACGCGCCGGAGGCACCGCCCCCTGAACCCCGCCGGAACGGACGCTACTGCTTGACGAGCTCCACCCGCCTGTTCTTCCCCCTCCCGTCTTCCGTGTCGTTGGAGGCCACGGGGGAAAGCGGGCCGACGCCGAACGGCCGCAGACGGGACGGGGAGACGCCGTATTTCCCCGACAGCGCCCCGACGACGGCTTCCGCGCGCGACTGCGAGAGCTTCATGTTCGATTCCACCGTGCCGACGTTGTCGGTATGTCCGACGACGTTGAGACGGAGCGTGGGATCCTGTTTCAGGAGTTTCGCGATCTCCGACAGCGCCCCCTCCGACTCCGGCTTCACATCCCATTTCCCCGTGTCGAAATAGATCCCGTACACCGCCGTGTGCCCGGTCGTCCTGATGTCGCTGGACAACGCGGCGGCGTTTGCCACGATGTCCTGCGCCATGGATTTCTTTTCCACGACGGTCAGCTTGAACTCGGTCGTGATATAGGCGTCGATATGAACCCAGATCTCCTTCCCGTCCTTCACGACCTTCATGAACGAGCTCCCGTCCCAGTCGCTCTTGAGAACCTTCCCCCCGATTTTCGTGACGGCGTTTTCGTAATTCCGGAGGACCTGCACCCTGCTCGCTTCCTTCGCCCCCGATTTCAGCGCATAGACGATCGACACGACGCGGCCTTCGACGTTCAGCTCGTTCAGATCCGCGTCGCGGAAGGTATGCGCATCGAAGTCCTTGTCCTCATACTGCTCGATGTAGTATCCCGGCATGCGGTTGAACATCGGGTGGTCCTTTGACCCCTCCACGTCCTGTTCCTGGGCGCACAGGTGCGCGGAGCCCATGAGGGCCAGGCAGAGAGCGGCGGGCAGAATCCGGAAAATCGTCTTCATCGTTGTCATCCTTCCCGATTCACTTCTGATCAACAAAAATGCCTTTCCATCCGCACGGACGAAAAGGCCTTATGCAATGAACCCTGTTTCCCGGTTCAAGATATGGTTCAGGGGAGGAAATTGCAACCGCACGTTCCTTGAAATTGGCGGGGCCGACAGCTAGATTGGGGACAGCCGCACTCCACAATGCCTTCACCATGATCAGACGATCCGCCGCCGCGTTCCTTTTCCTGCTTCCGGCCGTCCTGCCGGTCGACTCGTGCGCGCCCCCGGATCCGCTTGCCCGCGACGGGCCCCCCTTCACCGTCATCGCCTATTACAGCGGCCGCGGGATACTTCCCGGGGAACCGACCGCGGGGAAATTCACGCACATCATCTACAGCTTCCTGCACCTGAAGGGGGGCGTGATCGCCTCCGACGGCGCACACGACAGCGCGGCGATCGCCTCTCTCGTCTCTCTGAAGAAGGGGAACCCGCGTCTCCGCGTGATGGTCTCCCTGGGGGGGTGGGGGGGATGCGCCCCCTGTTCCGGGGCGTTCGGGACCCCCGGGGGGCGGAAGCAGTTTGCGCTCTCCGCCCGGCGCTTCCTTCGGGACACGGGCACGGACGGGATCGACATCGACTGGGAATACCCGGCCGTGGAGGGATATCCGGGTCACGCCTACGGCCCCGCCGACCGTCGCAATTTCACGCTGCTCATGAAAGAACTCAGAGCGACACTGGGGACAGGCTATGAGCTCAGCTTCGCCGCGGGGGGAGTCACCGACTGCCTGCTCCGATCCATCGAGTGGCGCGAGGTGATGCCCTGTGTCGACAGGGTGAACGTGATGACGTACGACCTTGTCAACGCCAACAGCACGGTTACCGGGCACCAGACGGCGCTCTACTCCGGCCCCGGGCAGAGCGAATCGACCGACAACGCGGTCCGCCTGCTCGATTCCCTCGGCGTCCCCCCGGAGAAGATCGTCATAGGCTCGGCGTTCTACGCCCGGGTCTGGGAAGGCGTCCGCGATTCGAACAACGGGCTCTTTCAGTCCGGCCGGTTCATACGGTACGTCCCTTTCAGGGACCTGAACGGCTACTTCGCCCGGGCCGGAGGATTCAGGTCCCTGTGGGACTCGACGTCGGAGGCTCCCTTCAGCTACTCGGCCGGAAAGGGTCTGTTTGCGACGTACGATGATCAGCACTCCGTCGCGCTGAAGACCGGCTACGCCCTGCGGAAACGGCTCGGGGGGATCATGTTCTGGGAACTGACGGGAGACCTCCCCACAGAGGGCCTCCTCGACGCCATCGTCAGGACCGTTACTTCGACCCGACGGTAAATTCGAGCTTCTTCAGCTCGTTCCCCGCTGCGTCCGTCACGGTCACTTCCCACGGTCCCGCGACCGCCGCCGTCTTGTACGCCCAGGTGTGGAACGTCTTCCCGCCGACATTCAACTTGGTTTCGTACGACTTCCCCCCCTGCTTCCACGTCACGACGATCTCATCGGCCGGACCTCCGCTCAGCGCAAGCCAGATGTACACTTTCTCGTTCAGGGCGAACTCCGTGCGTTCGCCGACGATCTTCCTGTCCTGCACGCCTGTTCCGAGCGCCGCCTCCGTCACGGTGAGCCCGGGGGCGGGTTTTTCCTTTGCGGGGGGGGCGGCCTTGTCCTGGGCGCGGACGGAGGGGATGGACAGGGCGCTCAGGAGCAGCAGGGATACGAGTATGCGCTTCATGGTGTGTCTCCTTTGGGTGTGTGGTGTCAGATGTTCCCGCGTTTCCGCCTGCGTTCGAAGGCGATGATCTGCAGCGCGTTGTACGCGTTGTGGTAGAGGACGTAGCACGTCGGTCCGAGCGCCACGACCGGACTCAGGAACGCCAAGGCGATCCAGATCGTGAACGAATTGTTCTTCTGCCCCAGCGACTGGCTTGACTCCCTCCTGCGCCCGGTCCCCCCGAGCAGCGCCCCGACGCTGAAATTGACCGCGCAGATGACGAGGGAGATGCCTGCGATCGCCGTGAGCGTCCCCGGGGAAACGTGCGTGTCACTCCGGAGGAACGCGGACGATGTGGCCGTGACGATGAACAGCACGACGAGCCAGACGGGGTACGAGAGCGGCCTGGCGGCGGCCGCCGCGCGGCGGGCTCCCGGTGGAAGATACGAAACTCCGCGCGCGAGAAACAGGGGAAGACAGACGACGAGCAGGACCGAACGGAGCGCCTCCGTCACCGAGATTCCGGCTCCCGTCCCGGCCACCAGCGGGAGGACGAACGGGAGCATGAATGCCATGAAGAGGTTCGTGACGAGAACGGATGCGACGACGCATTCGACTTCTCCTTCCAGGAATCCGGTGATCACGGGGGCGGATATCGCCGTGGGGGTCACCCCGGTCAGAAACGCCGCGAGCGCGAGCGTGCGGTCGACGGGAAGGAGCGCGAAGAAGGCGAGGAACGCAATGACAAGATTGGCGGCGAGAATTCTCCAGACGGTCTTCCCGAATGAACCCCGGCCGACGCGGAGGTCGATCGACGAGAGAAAGAGCATTGCCGCGACGAGAACCGGAATGAACCCTGACAGGACGTGCGCACCGGGGACGAGCGCACCGGCTCCCATCGCAACGAGGAGTCCCGCGGTCCTTGAATAGAACCTCAGATATTCCCTGTATGCGGATGTCATCATGGGTGCCATATTTACCTTCTCTGTAATTGAAGGAATTACAGGAGAATGGTCAAAATGACCTGCGCAATCCGCCCCTCTCGACAAAAATCTGTCAGTCTGAAGGACGCCTCTCTGGCATGTACGTTGCGCCTCTGAAGGCATACCCCCTTCATCGATCGGGAGGAGAGATTCTGTGGGACAACAACAGCTGCTGCTTATCATCCTCAGCGTCATTGTCGTCGGCATCGCGGTGACCATCGGCATCACGATGTTCACTGACAGCTCCATAGACGCCAACAGGGATGCGATCACGAACGATCTGACGGCACTGGCCTCCCGCGCGCACCAGTTCTACCGCCGCCCTTCATACCTGAACGGCGGGGGGAATTCGTTCTCCGGTTTGACGGCGGATGCCGCCGGGCTCGCAAAGCTGACGAATACACCGAAGAACGACAACGGCGTGTACTCGATCGTGTCCGCCGGGACGGGAACCGGAGTGACCGCGAGCGTGGAACTTCTCGGCATCGGAAACGAGCTCGTCGACGGCGACTACGTCACTGTCCGCTGCCGTGTCTATCCCGACCGTGACAGCGTATGGGTCATCCACTGAGCCCTCAGCGCTGAAGGAGGCGCTCCTCGAACGTGGGAGACTCCCCCGCCATTGTCAGGAAGACGTCCAGGGGGACGACCTCGAACTCCGGCCCCAGCCTGTCCAGTATCCCCTTCACCCTCTTGACGTCGCTCCATTCCCGCACGTGCACCAGGAGAAAGTACGGGCGCTTCGCATTGATCACGGCCAGCTCCTCCAGGTCGGCTGCGGCGTCCGCCTCCGGCCGCACGGGGGAGAGATAGTAGTCGTACGAAACAAACGCCCTCCCCCTGTCGGACGTGAACGTATAGCCGGGACCGTAGCCGTTGATGAACCCGATCGCCCCGGGCATCCCTCCAAAGTACCTGTCGACGACGTCCCGGGGAAGATCCGTGTTCCCTTCAAACTCCGATCCCTCCGACCAGTCCATCGTTTCGAAGACGCGCAGGTCGAGCGCCTTCATCTGTTCCCGCGCCATCGCGACGAGCCCGGGGAGCATGGCGGGCGGGACCGCCTTCGGATACAGGTACCCCGGTCCGGAGAGGCAGCCGATGAAATAGTCGTTCGGCGTCGCCATCGAGTAGAAGTACTCCGCCATCCCCGGGGCCATCCACGTATAGTTCATCAGGACCTCCCACGCGTAGGGGATTTCCCCCCGCCCGGGTTTCAGCCACGCGCCGAGCCCGACCCCGTCGGTCTGGACGCAGGAGACATAGACCTTCGGCCGGGGGGTCAGGCGGACCCCCGGTGAGACGTGATGGTTGTTTTTGAACACGAACCCGGGAGACGCCGGAATCTGCGCGCTGAAGCTGAGATTCGGCAGAGTGTTCAGCCCCTCGACCCGGTGGCCGAACGACGACGTCAGCGTGACGAACTCCTCCTCGAGATCCTTCGCATACGAATGCCACCCCATGACCATCGACATGGGCTTCATGTCGCCGAGGAGCCTGCGTGAGAGCGCATACTCGGCCGTGTCGGTGGGGCGGCAGGAAAGATCGCTGAAGAAGACCTTCCTGTACATCCCCCAGTCGGCCACGGCCGGCTTCATGACGCTGCCGTGCTCCCCGCCCAGCCACACGATGAACTCCCTGCTGCACCTGCTCCAGTATTTCGCCATCGCCCACGCGTAGATCTGTGCGTCGTTCATCCCCGTGAAGGTCCCCCGGAAGTCCTCCAGCTTCCTGAGCCCCGCCTTTTCCGCGAGCGGGATCTCCCGTTCGCTCACCACGAGGGCGTCGTCGAGCCCCGCCGCGGTGAACGCGACGATGAGCGAGGTGCGCACGTCCGTGTCCCAGACGACGTATCCCTTCGCACTCGTCCCGAGCGCCTGAAGCGCTTCCGCGGGGGTCTTGAGATTCCTGAACGTGTAGTACCGTTTCGAGGTGTAGAAGTCGCGCACGGAGTTCACATAGGTGAACGGCCAGTCGTCCGGGTACAGGAGATAGAGCTCAGGTCCCGGCCGGTTGGCGAGTCCCTGCAGGCTGATCATCATCGCGTTCGCGGGGAGCCCTCCCCGGACGGACCAGTCGTCGTCGAGACGGAACGTGAACGCCTGCCTTGTCCCGCGCCGTTTCAGGACGTAGGTCATCGCCGGCCCCGTTTTCCGGGTCGATCGTTTCAACGTGTACAGGAGTATCTCGTCCCTGTCGGTCACCTCGAACCGGCGGACGACGTCGAGGGGGACCGTCCCCTGCGACCCGTGGACGGGAAGGCGCTCGTCGACGCGGAGGATGTTTCCTTTCTCCCACGCGGCGGAGACCCTGCGCCTTCCCCCTTCCGGGACCCTGACTCCCATGAAGATGTTCGACGGAAAGACCCAGGATCCGACGGCGCTCTCCACGGGGGACGCACCCGGCTCGACGGCAAGGGAGTCGCGGAAGGTTCTCCCCCGCCCCCACGTCTCGGCGATCACCAGCCGGGCTCCGGACTCGCTCACGGTCACCGTGAGCGCGCCGAAATGATCGATGTCGGTGCTCCGCTCCGGTATGAGATCCCACGTCCCCGCGAGGGGATGGGTCTCCCCGGCCGCGGCAGCCGGCAGGAGGGATGCGGACACGAGAAGCGCACAGCAGGCAACACGTCTGACGAGGTTCATTGCAGTGATTCTCCTTCGGGTGGTTTCACGGTGTCTATTTTGTCCCTTCAATTTCGATCCGCCGCGTTATCGTGTACCGGACGGGATCGCCGCAGAGGACGAGCGCGGAGTCCGTGCACGCCCGTTCCGAAACGTCCACGGTGTTGTCGAGCGTCGCGGAGAGTATCCTCCCGTCCACGAGACTGAGCCGGACTTCCGCGAGGAACGACTCTTTTCCCACAGCGGCGACAAAGCCGCCGGCCTCGCCCCGCGAGACCTGAACCCAGTTGTTCGGAGCGCCCGCGACGGGCGTCTTCATCCAGGGCGCCGCGAGCGTGATCCGGGGGCGCGCGGGGGGGACGTGCCTGATATCCAGCGTGGCAATCGAATCGACCTGGTTGACGTCGGCGAGCGTGATGTCGAAATCAATGGCGTCCTCACCCGTCAGTATCCGGCTCCCGTCCGCCCATGAATTGGGACTTCCGTCGTTCACGTAGACGTGATCCCCGGACTGCTGAAGCTCCGTCGCCCTCATCGCCAGGCGGACGTCGGCATAAAACGTCAGCAGGTCCACGACGGGACCCACCAGAGCGGGAGGGATCCCCCGCATGTCCGGGATCGCGAGCCGGAACGAAGGAGAGAGCGAAAGGCGCTGGCGGAATCTCTGGCCGGCCGGGCCGGGGGGGATCCGCTCATCGTTGACCCTCAGGTCGGTCCACGTATAGTTCTCGTACCAGGCGCCCGAGGAGTCTTTCTTCACTTCTCCCTCCGCCCGGGCTTCATAGTGGGTCACCCGGTCTTTCCCCTTGTTCGTGGCGGTCATCCGGTAGACGATCGTCTCTCCGGGGCGGTACCTGCGGACGAACAGCGTGGAATCGTCCTGCCCGTGCAGGGGGGACGGGATTGCGGCGGCGGCCAGAAGCAACCGGAGAACATATCGGGCGTTCATTCCTCTCATCACTCTCCTTCTCTCACGATTGTGCATCATGTTCTGCACGCGGGGGCGGAGCGAGCCCTGCGATCGCGTCCCGGTTCCGGGCGTTGAGCACGTCCTTTCCGCCGGGCGTGAACAGGAAGGCGAGCCGCTCGTCGTACGCCGACGCGATCTTCCACCTGACCATCTTCAATGTACTGTTCAGGAACCTGTTCTGCTCTGTAAACGGCTCGCCAAGGACGCCGATCGCCGAGGGGAGCCAGCGCTCGGGGAACTGACCACCGAATTCCCCTCCCTGCCTGAATTTCGCAACCTCGCCCTCGAGAAGCCTGAGCGCTGCCTCCGCCCCCGACGGCTCGTCGGGGCGCAGCCGGTGATGACGCCCGAGCCAGCTCACGAGGGCTTCCCTGTTCGGGACCAGAAGCGCGACGGTCGCGGGGGACTGGTTGTTGTAGAGCATGATCTGGTCGATGTACGGCGAGTGCCCCACGATGCTCTCTTCGAATCCCTCGGGGCTGTATTTTTCGCCGTCGTGGCCGATCAGGAGGCTCTTCTCCCTCCCCAGGACAAAGAGGAAACCGTCGCCGTCGACGTACCCCAGGTCCCCCGTATGGAGCCAGCCGTCACGGAGCGCGGAAGCAGTCGCCGCGGGATTGTTCCAGTATCCCGCCATGACGTTTTCCCCGCTCACCACGATCTCCCCGCTCTCCCCGGGCGGAAGGTCGTCTCCCCCGGGGGCGCAGATTCTCAGCCGGAGATCCGGGGCGGGCATGCCCGACGAGCCGAACTTGTGCCGAAGGGGCGTGTTCGCGGAGATCACGGGGGCCGCCTCCGTGAGTCCGTACCCCTGGTACATCGGCATCCCGATAGCGGCAAAGAACTTCTGCAGCTCCACGTCCAGGAGCGCGCCCCCACCGATGAAGTACTCCAGCCTCCCCCCGAACCCTTCCCGGATCCTGCGGAAGAGCAGCGCGTCGAACAGCAGGCAGAAGGGGCGCAGGAGCTTCCTCCACCCCCTGCCGCGCGACCAGCCGTCGGCGTTGTACGCGGCGGCGGCGGCAAGCCCCGCACGGAACAGGAGCCGGGCGGCCGGACCTTTCTCCTTCACGCCCGCCTCGATGCTCTTCCGGAAGCTCTTTGCCAGCGCCGGAACGCTGAGGAGAAACGACGGTCTCACCTCCCGGATATTCCCGGGGATGTTGCGGAGCGTCTCCATCGCCGTCTTCCCGGGCTGGACCGCGGCGATGCTTCCGCCGCACTTCGCCAGCGCGTATACACCGTCGGTATGGGCGAACGAATGGTCCCACGGAAGTATGAGGAGCGTGCAGAACCAGTCGGGGAGCGGGTACAGGGCCACGCTCTGCTCGATGTTGGCCGTGTAATTCCTGTGCGTCAGTATGATCCCCTTGGGATCGGCGACCGTCCCGGACGTGTAGCAGATGTTCGCGGGATCGCTCTCCAGCACGGAACGCCAGGAGGCGTCCACGCCCCCGGGGTGAGCGGCCATCCACCGTCCCCCTTCCTCCAGGACGGAAGCAAACGTCATCTCATTCCCCCCCGGGGGATCCTCACCGTCGAGGAGTATGACCTTTTCCAGGGCCGCGAGGCCGCTCCGGATACCGCGGATCTTCCGGGCCTGGGATCCGGAGACGATCGCCATCCGGCACCCCGCGTGACCGAGCCGGAATTGCAGCTCCGAGAGCTCATCGATCTTCACGGAGAGGGGAACATTGACCGCACGGGCGTAGAGCATCCCGAGCTCCGCGATGACCCACTGGCTCCTCCCCTCCGCGACCAGGGCGATCCGGTCACCTTTTCTCACACCCAGGCAGATGAAGCCGGCGGCCGCGCGGTGGACGGCATCGCGCACCTCGCGGTACGTCATCGGGCGGTACGCGCCGTCCTTTTTCTCCCAGAGGAACACGTGATCCGGGAACGTCGCCGCGCTTTCTTCAAAAAGTGCGGGGAGCGTGCGCTCCTGTCTGATCGTTGTCATGGGGATTCACAAAAAGTGACCTGAGCGTTTCGACGTCCGCTTGCTGCGCGGGTCGGAAGCGGGGTCCGCGCATATACGATGACAGGCTGGAGAGAAGCTGGCGCGCAACGGGACGATGGTCCATATCCGTCGTCAGATCGATGCTGCACACGACGAGGGAGCCTTTCCCCGTCCGCACTTCAAAGGCGAGGGCAAGACTGCGGTTCGTGTTCCAGTCGTCGATGACCCGTATGAGCGGCGAGATCCCGGGAAGACTGTCCATGATCATCGCCTGCGCGTGCGTGATCAGGTCCCACCACTGGTAATCGGTGTGGAACGATGTCGGGAAGGAGGCAAACGCGGGATGCGCGGGGTCGCAGAGTATGCCGAGCGTGTGGGGGGCCTGCCCGTTCGTCCACGCCGTGTTCCAGAACACGGTGGAGAATCCGAGCGCGACGCTCCCCCCCGGTCGGCGCGGACCCGCCCCATCCCGGGGGCGAGGAGCACACGTCCCCCCCCGTTCAGGTATGCGACCGCGGTTTCGTCGAGGTTCTGCGTCACCAGAAGCCCGTGACGTCCCGCCGGGGCGGGCGCCGCTGCCGGGTAGACCCAGAACTTCCAGCTGTTGCGCCGGTCGCCGACGCGGAGCGTACAGGTGTACACCCCGGGGGCGGGGAACCTTCTGAGTCTGACGCGCGCGCGGCCGAGCGGCGTGCAGTGCCCCAGGGGGATGTCGCGGCGCGGACAATCGCCCGAGGCAATCACGCGCCCCCCCGCGTCCGTGATCGTCCATTCCGGAACGCAGCGGGGAATCGGGGACGGGCCGAAGTGCGCCACTTCGAAATCGGCGGTGAACGTTTCGGTGTTCAGGTACACCAGGCGGTCCATCCGGGCAAGCGGGACCGTCGGCGAGCAGAACCCGGTGAACTCGCCGGGAGTGATGTATCCTTTTTCCCCTGAAAAGACGTTCAGAACGCCGACGGGCGCGGTTCCCTGACCGGGGAAATCGTGGAGCCCGAGGAGTTGAAAACCCGCAAGGCGCGGGGTCCTCAACGCCGCCTCGATGTCGGCCTTGTAGCAGAGCGCCTGGAGTTTACCGGATGACTGCACGAACAGGGAATCGAGTCCCTCCATCCCCTTCGCACGGAGATCGTCCCGGACGATTTCGAGATTGCCCGCCCTGAGGACTCCCGTGTAGAGAGCGATTTCGCGAACATCGGGATAGACACACCACTGACCTGTCTCGTGGGCGACGAGGGGACGGCGGTAGCTCTCCACCGTGTCCCTGAAATCAAACCGGGTGGACGGGGGATCCCTGTTGATGATGCTCGTGAGCCCCATCCCCCAGACCTGTATCCGGGCCTTGTCCTTGCTCAGGTAGTCGCTCTCCGGGATCACGGGCCAACCGGACCCGGCCGTATAGACCCGCCTCCCGTCCCTTGCCTTCCAGTACCTGACGAAACCCCCGAGGTATTCGTCCATGTGCTTCCCCGACGGCTCGTTGCCGTGCGCCATCATGCAGAAGGAGGGATGGTTCCCGTAGGCATCGACGATTCTTCTGCTCTCCTCGTAGAGCCAAGCGTCGATCGGACGGCCGTCCCCGACCGTGCACCACGCCCCGCACTCGATCTGGAGGTAGAGTCCGTGCCTGTCCGCCGAGGCGAACGCCGCTTCCGGAGGGCACCAGGAGTGAAAACGGACGTGATTCAGCCCGTGCGCGCGCACGACGTCGAACTCCCGGTCCCAGTCCTTTTCCTGCATCGACGGATACCCCGTCAGGGGAGACAGGACGCAGTCGAGCGTCCCCCGGAGGAACACCGGGAGGCCGTTGACGGTGAACCCGTTTCCCGTCGCCCTGAAGTCCCGCAGACCCGCGAGGAGACGGCGTTCGTCCCGGATCGTACTGTCTTCGCCGCGCCAGGAGACCGATATTTCGTAGAGGTTCGGATGAAATTCATCCCACAGGAGAGCATCCGCGCCGAGCGGGTACCAGTTCATGACGGTGAGCGAATCGGACGGGATCGACCGCCGGGTCGTCACGACCCGCACCGGGGGCATCCCCGGGAGGCCGGCGCGAAACGTCAATTCACCTGTCCGGGGGCGTCCCGTCGTGTTGCGGAGAAGGACGACGAGCGTGAAGACGCGCGGCCCCGGGTCCGGGAAGACGGAGAAATTCTCGATGTAGACGGGAGATCCCGACCGGAGCTCCATGCGGCCGACGATGCCGTTCCAGTCGGTCTGCGTGTGGTCGGTGATGCTGTGCGCGTTGGATCCGACGTCGATATCCCGGATCCTGTTGTCGACGCGGATCGTGATCGTGTGAGGGCCGGGGGAAAGACACGACGTGAGGTCATACTCGTGGGGAGCGGCGAGGCTGTTTCTCATGCCGGCCGGAACGCTGTCCACCCAGAGACGCGTTTCCCAGTGAGCGCGCTCGAGCGAGAGGATGATCCGCCTGCCGGACCAGGACGCGGGTATGTCGATATCTCTCCTGTACCACGCCGCGCCGGCGTAGACCAATCGGGGAGTCAGCCAGAAGGGGAGCTTGATGTTCCCCGGCTTCCTGTAGGCCGCGTACCGCGCGCCGGTGAACCAGGACCGGTCGACGATGGTCCCCATCCATTTCGTGTCGACGGTGACCGGGTCCCCCTTTCCGTTGACAGCCATCGATCCGGGGAGATTCACCGAATCATCGAAGGACCGGAGGAACCACCGCTCATCCACGCCGGCGTCGCGGGGGTCCATGCGGAAGTGCCAGACCCCCGAGAGATCGATGACCGAAGGGGCGATTGCTGCGTGCGCGGAGAGGTGAATGGACAGGACGAGGACAGCGAGGCCCGAGAAGGCCGTGCGGCTCTTCATCGGTGCGTCATTTCCCGGACCGGTGAGCCTCGAACACCCTGATCGTCTCGTCGTTCAGGAGCACCCAGATGCTGTAGCCGCCCAGGAGCGTCCCCAGAGGGACCCTGATGAGATTGAAGAATGAAATCACGAGCATCATCACCCTGCCCCACGGCCGTTTCCCGAGAACCCCGGCACCGGCGATGATCCCGGCCACGGAAAGAACGAGCATGCAGAGCGCGACGATGCAGATGATGATCGGGATGATGTCGAGAACCGGTGGGGGAATGTCATGAATATCCGCCGCCCCCAGGCCGAGCAGCCAGTCAATAAACTGCCTGAACCCCGCGGCGATGACGAATAAGATGAGCGCAACGAGAAGGAGGAACGACCTGTAGACGATATTGAGAATCCCGACGAGCTGAATGTGCTTTTCCATGTTCATTTCTCCCTGAATACGGGGGTATGGTACCGCCATATTTGATGATTGTCAATCTGCTGTTGAATCCTTGAGAAATCCTCGTTAATTTTCTGTCAATATAGCGCGGAGGTGTATGAGCAGGGAACATCAAATCACACGGCGCACATTCGTCCGCTCGGTCCTCGGAGGAGCGGCACTGGCAGCGGTCGCACGGTACCGGGGGGCGGCCGGGGAGCTCCCGACTCCGGCGCAGGGGGATCCGCCGATGCCGACACGTCCGCTCGGCAGGACGGGCTTCCAGGTGGGCCTCTTCAGCATCGGGGGGCAGGGAACGATGGAGCTTGAAACAGGGCACGACGAGGCGATGAGGATCATCAGCAGGGCGCTCGAACTCGGCGTCAACTACATCGACACGGCGCCCCTGTACGGAAGGGGGGCCAGCGAACGGTACATCGGCGAGGGGATCAGGGGACGCCGGGACAGGGTGTTCATCGCAACGAAGACGGACGACCGGACGTACGACGGCTCGATGCGCTCGCTCGAAGGATCGCTGAAGAGGCTGGGGACGGATCACGTCGATCTCTGGCAGATTCACAACGTTCAGTCGGGATTTGACGTCGATTTCATACTCTCGCGCGAAGGAGCGGTCAAGGCGCTCGAGAAGGCGCGCGATGAGAAGATGGTCCGGTTCACGGGGATCACCGGGCACAAGGACCCGTTCGTGCTGAAACGGGCGATCGAAAGCCACCCGTTCGACGCCATCCTGATGGCGATCAATCCGGCCGACAGGCACGCCGATTCGTTCATCGACAACCTCCTCCCCGTCGCGGTCAGTCAGAACATGGGCATCATGGCGATGAAGGTTCCTTCCCGGGGGAAAATCTTCCGCGCAACGGGCGTACGGACAATGGAGTCCGCGATGAGATACGCACTCTCGCACCCCGTGAGCACGCTCGTGATCGGCATATCGGACACGGGAGAGCTGGAGGAGAACGCGCGGATTGCGCGGGAGTTCACGCCGCTGACGGCGGCGGACATGGCCTCCCTGGAGGAGCTGACGAAGCCGTACCATGCGGACGCGCTCTGGTACAGGGACCACATGTAATCCGAGGAGACGCCTGACGTGAAATCCAGAATTCCGGCCGGCCGGTACCTGTACTCCGGCATTGCCGTCGTATCCTCCGTTCTCGCCGCTGCGGGACTTCACCGTGCAGTGTACGCCGCCCTCCGTTCGATCGGCGTTCCTTCGCTCGGGATCAGCGCCTTTGCGGGACTGACGGGATTGTCGTGGTACGAACTTGCCTACGCCGTCGGAGGGGGACTCAAGATGGTGCGCGTGTACGACGTGCTCCCCTTCCTGGGATGCACGACGGGAGTCCTGAGCGGGATACTGCTCCTGACGAGATTCCGTTTCCGCCGTTACGCGCTCTATGCACACCTCGGACTTTCTCTGCTGCTCTCGGTCCTCGGGCTGAGCGTTCTCCTGTGGCGCCTGTCCCGGGGGATAGCGGATCTCTGGCGGATTGTCGCGGTCTTCGCGTTCCTGGCAGCGACGGCCGCGTGGGTCGCCTATTTCCGCAGGTCGCCCGTGGACTCAGGCCTTCCTCGCAAACAGGGGGAGGCCCGACTCCCGGGCGATTGAAGCGGCAAGGGCGTCCCCCGCCCCGCTGAATCCCCAGTAGAAGAGGGACCGGACGGGGTGATCCTTCCGGATCGAAGCGAGGGCCCCGGACGCAAGCCGGCCGGCAAGGCCCTTCCCCCTGTGTTCCGGAAGGACGAGGGCCGAACAGAGGTACACGGCGTCGTACGTTCCGCCGGGAATGGTCCTCTCCAACAGGACCTTCTCGTTGATGTCCCCCCGCAGGAACTCTTCCATAACGGCCTGAGTCGTCGGGATCAGAAGCATCCACGCGATCGGACCGTTTTTGTCACTTTCCTGAGACATGGTCGCCGGGTGGATCTCCCGGAGCTTTGCCGTCGTTCCCTCGTCCACCGTCAGCTGATCGGGATCGTTTTTCATGTCGAAGAACTCCTCCGCCAGCGCGATCATCCTCCTGAGGTTCTCTTCCGCCATGGGTTCCTTCAAAATTAGTAGAGAATTCAGTTGTATGGTAGTGATTTATTCGCGATATAGTAGAGGCTAGCTTGATGTCGCCAGGGAGTGCTTTGCCCTCCGGCGCACTGTTCTTTCCGGCCTACCCGTGCGAAGCGTAATTCATTGAGGTACCTCACCATGAAGAGGCTCCGCATCGGCGTCATCGACCTCGTTGCCCCCCGTCCCGGGGGCTCGATGTGGTCACGGCTGATGAATGCAAGCTTTGCCAGCGTCATGCCCCAGGCGATCTCCGTCTGGTGCGAAGAACAGGGACACAGCGTCACGTACGTCTGCTACACCGGGTCCGAAGACCTCGCCACCTGCCTCCCCGCCGACATCGACCTCGCGTTCATCGGCGCATTCACTGAAGCATCGCACCTCGCCTATGCACTCAGCGCGTACCTGCGCTCGCGGGGGGCCGTCACGGCGCTGGGGGGACCTCACGCCCGCTGTTTCCCGCAGGACGCCCAGAAGTATTTCGACTACGTATTCGGGTTCACCGACCGCAATACCGTGAGCAGCGTCCTGGAAGACTGCGCGCAGCACCGTCCGCTCGGAATACGGGTCTCCGCGGCGGGGCAGCCGCCCAACCTTCCGGGAGTGCAGGAGCGGTGGAAATTCATCGACGACACCCTCCGCAAGGCTCCCATCATCAAGATCGTTCCCGTCATCGGAAGCCTCGGGTGCCCCTACCATTGTTCGTTCTGCATCGATTCGACGGTGCCGTACCAGCAGCTGTCGTTCGACCTTCTGAAAAGCGATCTCACGTTTCTCCGCGGGAAGTTCCGCAGGCCCCTCGTGGGCTGGCACGATCCGAATTTCGGCGTACAGTTCCACGAAACGATGGACGCGATCGAAGAGGCGGTTCCCCCGGGGAGCGTCGACTTCGTGGCCGAGAGCAGCCTGTCGCTCCTCACGGAACCGCACCTCCGCAGACTCAAACGGAACAGCTTCAAGATGCTGCTGCCGGGCATCGAATCCTGGTTTGCGCTGGGAGAGAAATCCCGGACGATGCGGATCACGGGGATGGAAAAGGTCCGCGAGGTCTCCGCGCAGGTGAACACGCTCCTCCGCTATGTGCCGCTCGTGCAGACGAACTTCGTTCTCGGCCTCGACTCCGACGAGGGGGACGAGCCGTTCGAGCTGACAAAGCGGTTTGTCGATATGGCGCCCGGCGCGTTTCCCGGGTATTCGCTCCTGACGGCGTTCGGACAGGCGGCGCCCCTGAATCTCGAATACCAGCGCGAAGGCCGGGTGATACCGTTCCCGTTTCACTTCCTGAACAACAACGCCGCGATGAACCTGAAGCCGAAGAATTATTCGTGGACGGCGTTCTACGACAAAGTGATCAGCCTGACGGAGTACACGTGCTCCCCGCGGGCCATCGGCCGGCGGGCCGCGGCGACGCGCGGGTTCACCCCCCGGTGGCTCAACACGCTCCGCGCGGTCTCGTCGGAGGGCTACGGGCGGATACACTATTTCAAGCAGCTCCGCGCCAGGCTCGATACGGACATGCCGCTCAGGGATTTCTTCGAGCAGCGGACGGCGGTGGTCCCCCGGTTCTACATCGACAGAATTCAGCGGGAACTCGGCTCCATGTGGCAGTGGCTCCCCGCAGGGGGGACAGAGCACGACCCGTATGCGTACCTGAAGGACGAACAGGAGAAGGAACAGAAAGAGCGGACCGTGCTGGCGCCGCTCCACGCGGCCGCGGTCTAGGCCGCGGAAGGGGGAGGGGGGACGGAGCCTGTTACCGCAGGTTCAGCGACATCCGTATGCCGAGCTCCAGCCCTCTGAGCTCGGCCAGTCCCCGCATTCTCCCGAAGAGCGAGTAACCGGGGTAGATCCCCTTCCTGTGTTCATCGGGCGTCATGAGGTGGCCGTGATCCGGCCTCATCGGGATCCGCACCGTGCGCCCCGCCTCGTCGCTCCGCCGCTTTTCTTCCAGGAGCATCGTCCGCACGACGGCGAACATGTCGACGTCCCCCTCGAGGTGATTCTCTTCCACGAAATCCCCCTGCGCGTTTCCTGCAACGTTCCGGAGATGGAGGAAATTGACCCTGCCGGCGAACTGACCGGCCATCTGCGCCACGTTGTTCTGCGTCCCCGCCCCGAGTGATCCCGTACAGAAGGTGAGACCGTTCGACACCGAGTCCGCCGCACCACAGATCCTCGCCAGGTCCGACGCATCGCTGACGACGCGCGGGAGGCCGAGCAAAGACCGGGGCGGATCATCGGGATGAATCCCCATCAGCACACCCGCTTCTTCCGCCGCCGGGATGATCTCCCTGATGAAGTCCGACAGGTGGTCACGGAGCTCGCCCGTGCCGATCCCTTCGTAGTCCCTGAGCGCGGTCCTGAGTCCCTCCAGGGAGTACGCCTCCAGGGAGCCCGGCATCCCGAGAAGGACGGTCTGCACAAGCTGTTCACGCTGCGAGGGGGTGAGCCCGTCCGCGTACGCCCTGGCTTCCCGTATTTTCACTTCATCGTAGTCCGCTTCGGCGCCCGGCCGGGCGAGGATGAACAGATCGAACGCCGCGAATACCCGGGACGCGAACGCGGTGGTCACGGACCCGTCCCTGAACGTCACACGGAGATCCGTCCGCGACCAGTCCAGAATCGGCATGAAATTGTAGCACACCGTGCGGATACCGCATTTCCCGAGGTTCCGTATCGACTGCTTGTAGTCGTCGATGAGCGCGCGGTACCGGCCGGTCTGTCTCTTGATGTCCTCGTGCACGGGAATGCTCTCCGCCGCGGACCACCGCAGGCCGGCTTTCTCGATCAGCGATTTTCGTTTCTCGATCTCCTCCACCTCCCAGACACGTCCCGCCGGGACGTGGTGAAGCGCCGTGACGACCCCTTCGGCACCGGCCTGGCGGATCTCCGCCAGCGCGACCGGATCATCCGGGCCGAACCACCGCCATGTCTGGTCAAATGCCATACGCGTTCCCCCTCACTGCTGTTCTAGAGTGCCACCGTTTCGATCCGCGGGACCAGAAGAGAGAACACCGCCAGGGCAAGCACGTACGCCGAGCCGGCGGCAACAAAGACGATAAGGTAGCTCCCCGTCAGCTGCAGGATGAGCCCGATCGCCGCGGCGATCAGCATGCCGCCGACGGACCCCGCCGTCCCCCCCAGCCCGATAATGGACCCGATCGCCTTCCGTGGAAACATATCCGAAACCGTCGTGAAGAGGTTCGCCGACCAGGCCTGATGCGCCGCGGTCGCCAGTCCGATCAGTCCCACGGCCCACCACTGGGGGACCGTGGAAGCCACGACGATGGGAATGATGAGGAGCGCGCTCGCAAGCATCACCGTCTTTCTCGCCCTGTCGGCGGTCCAGCCCATGCGTATCAGCGCACCGGAGAGCCACCCCCCCCCGATGCTCCCGACGCTGGTCATCGTGTAGATCACGATGAGCGGAAGGCCGAGGTGCGCCAGGTCGAGGCCGTAACGCGCGTTCAGGAACTTCGGAAGCCAGTACAGGTAGAACCACCAGATGGGGTCGGTCAGGAATTTCGCCGCAATGAACGCCCAGACCTGCCTGTGGCGCAAGAGGGCGAACCACGGTACATTCTCCGGCGTCGCCTGTTCCGGATCGCTCCGGATGTAGTCCTTTTCCGCCTGTGTCACGCGGGGATGCCGCTCGGGGACCTCGTACAGCCAGAGCCAGAACGCCAGCCAGACGATGCCGATCAGCCCGGTGAATATGAATGCCTCGCGCCACCCCCATGTCAGCGTGATCCAGGGGACGACCAGCGGGGCGACAACTGCCCCGGCATTGGCGCCCGAATTGAAGATCCCGGTCGCCAGGGCCCGTTCCTTTTTCGGAAACCATTCCGCCGTCGCCTTGATCGCCGCGGGGAAGTTGCCGGATTCTCCCAGGCCGAGGGAGAACCTCGCAAGCCCGAATCCGAACACCGTCGAGACGAGCGCATGTCCCGCCGCGGCGATGCTCCAGAGGACCATGGACGCGGCGTATCCGATTCTCGTCCCGACGGAGTCCATCAGCCTGCCGGCGAAGAGGAGCCCGATCGCATACGCCCCCGTGAACGCCGCCACGATGTACCCGTATTCCGCCTCCGTCCAGCCGATCTCATTCTGCAGAACGGGTGCAAGTATGCCGAGCACCTGGCGGTCAATGTAGTTGATCGTCGTGGCAAAGAAGAGCAATGCGCAGACAGACCAGCGGTACGAGCCCGTCGTGCCCGCCGCCCGTGCGGCGCTGACGTTATCTGTAGATTTCATCGTCCCCCCTGTAGTGAAACCAATCAACGTACGCCGTGCTGCCGCACGGCGCACCGGAGGATGTCGCGTACAATGCATACAGGCACCCCACAAAACCGCCGGCCGTTCTGGTGCTGAGGAATTCCGCATTCACGCCGGCGCCGACCGGATGCCATTCGCCCGGCGTGCGTGCATAGAAGAATGCATACTCGCCCCCCCGGGATTCCACTTTCAGAAGCACCGTGAGGCGGGAATCCCCTCCCTCGAGCGGCAGGGATGTCACCGTTTCCAGATCATCTCCCGCTCTCCCCGGTCGGCACAGTTGCACCGCCGGGACACCATCGTGCAGCGTCCTGCACAGGAAATAGTAGTGGCGCTCGTTCTGGAATACCAGGATACCCGCTTTCTCGCGTTCCGACGACGGTGCAAATTGCATCGACACGCTCACCTCCCCCGAAGCGTGGGATTGACGCCACCCGAGGAAGCTCGGGTTGCACACCCCGGAACAGGTTTCCGGCCGCACTTTCATTGCCAGGTAACCGGGGCGGTCGGTGAGACTGTACCACGTTTCGCGCGGGGTCCTCAGGAAGACCCAGTCGGCGCCGAGTGTTGACGATGAGAAGTCGTCACCGGAGGTGAAGTTGCCGCCGTACGCGCGGCCGCTTCCGGCACCGGACGGGCTTCCGGAAACGGGATATGAATATTTCACGAGCTCGTGGTCGGCAGTGACAACGGGCCAGCCCCCTTCCCAGCGGACAGGCGCCATAAATGTCTCCCGCCCCGTGTTATAGAATCCCTTCTCCACCGGGGGATACGGCCGGCATCCCAGGAACACCGACCACCAATCGCCGGCCGGGGTCTCGACGAAATCCGCGTGCCCCGTGCACGTCACCGGATGCGCTCTGCGGGGGTCCAGATTTCTCTGCGTGAGTATGGGATTGTGTTCACCGGCAAGATACGGACCCCATACGCGCGCGCTCCTGAAGACGACCTCCGAATGCGACTCCCCGGTCCCTCCCTCCGCGGCGATAAGGTAGTAATACCCGGACTTCCGGAATATGTGGGGGGCCTCAATCCAGACGGGTTTTTTCCGTATATCCGTCCCGCCGTTGACGAGTATGCGTTCCGCACCGGTCACGCGCATGCGGTCGGGATCGAAACGCGCCATCCGAATCGTTCTGTGCCCGTCGTAGAGCGGCCTGCCCTCGGGAGGGATGCTGTTGTAGACAATGAAGCCACTGTCGCCGTCGAAAAAGAGCGACGGGTCGATGCCGTTCACCGGGGGGAGCCAGACAGGATCCGACCAGGGCCCTCCCGGGGTTTGTGATGTCACGACGAAGTTGCCTCCCCTGTCAACGAGCGTGCACGTCACGTAGAACGTCCCGCCGTGAAACCGAATCGAGGGGGCGAATATCCCCCGCGAAACCCCCAGGCTGTCGAGATTGAGCTGTGAAGGCCTGTCCAGCACGTGTCCGATCAGATCCCAGTGCGCGAGATCCCGGCTGTGAAAGACCGGAATTCCCGGATAGTATGCAAACGACGAACAGACCACGTAATAGTCGTCGCCGACCCTGCATATGCTCGGATCGGGATAAAACCCGGCAAGGACGGGGTTGACGATCGTATCCCCTCCGGCGAGACACATTGCTCCAACCGACAATACACCGAGGATGATGAGGAGGGGTTTGTTCATGATCTCCCTGGTTCAGGTTGCTTCGTGGTGGCGCTTCCATCGCCACCACGCAATGACTACTTAATGACCAGCATCTTCATGACAGAGAGATTGCCGCCGGAGCGGAGCCGGTAGAAATACGTCCCGCTCGGAAGCGACGAGGCGTTGAACGTCACATCATAGGTTCCGGCATTCCGCTTCTCATCCACGAGCGTGGCGATCTCTCTTCCGAGGAGGTCGTAGACTTTCAGGCCGACAGGACCGCTTTCCGCTATCCGGAAGTGAATGACGGTCGAAGGGTTGAACGGATTCGGATAATTCTGAGACAATGAAAACCCCTGCGGCAGTCCGGCGGGGTCGCGCACCGAGGCGATGAAATCCGCCGTTGTGAACGTTGTCGTCGCCGAGTACGCGCTTGCGCCGCTGTCGTTCACGGCGCTGACCTGCCAGTAATATGTCGTGTTGGCGGCAAGAGGGTTGAGCACGAGCGTCGTATCGGAGACCGACGTATCCACCGCGGCCGGACTGAACGTCCTGCTCGCCGACACCTGGAGATGGTACGAGAGCGCCAGTGCCGACGCGTGCCACACCACCCGGGGGTTCCGCGGCAGTCCGGAGGTTCCGACGGGCGAAAGGGGGACAGGCGACTGGGGGGTCGCCAGGTACCTGCGGAGCCACTGCAATGCGGGACGCTCGGAGCCGTCCGTGCGGACGAGATACGCGTTGGTTTTCCAGGTGAGCCCCTGAACGTAGCCCCAGAGCGTGATCCCGCGGACTCCCGGATCCTCCCAGAACAGGGGGAAGTACGTCTGGTAGTTCTGCAGCTGCGTGCTGTCCGCCGGTTCGTTGATGTCGAACTCCGAGATATACACCGGCAGGCCGGTCGCCGCGATCCTGTCCAGATTGGCCTTGAGCGTGCCCACGGGGTAGGAGTAGACGGGGGTCAGGCCGGCGGCGCTCTTGAATTCAAAATAGTGCCCCTGGATCCCGACGCCGTCAATCAGCCCGCGGACAAGGAGCGTGTCGATAAGCGCGATATAGTTCGTCGTGACGGCGTTGTCCTGGAGTATGTTGTAATCGTTGACAAGGAGCTTCACTCCCGGAAAGAAGTACTTCCGCGCCATCTGGAATGCGGTGATCACCCAGTCCCACCCCGTCTTCCCGGCCCCCCCCAGCGCGTTCATGTACGGCGGGGGTGAGTGAAACGGTTCGTTCACCACGTCGACGAACGACGCAGAGCCGTACCGCTGCGCAACCTGATTGATCCAGTCATCCACGGCCGCCCTCTGAGCTGCGGAGTCCAGCGAGGTGATCCACGAAGGCTGCTGCGACCCCCAGACGAGATTGTGATGCTTGTAGCGGAGAGATTCGCCTATGGCATAATTATAGACGATATCAAGGGCGGACCAGTCGTAATTCCCCTGTGAGCCTTCGACGCTCCCCCATTTCCCGGCGTTCTCGGGGGTCACCTGGTTCCAGTACGTCGCGAAATCACTCCGTACCGAGGACATGCTGCTCCCGAGAAATTTGCTTTTCCCCTTCGCAAGGGGCTGCGACACGGAGAGAGACGGCAGGGAGAGGCTGAGAAAGAGGATGAAGAGCGCCGGCATCCGGACCCGGATCCGGAAGCGGGAGAGGTCGCCCCCCCCGCGCGCATGTATCGTTCGGCTGTGCATCAATTCTCTCGGCATTGGCAGATCCTCCATTGTCCCGGTTACCTAAGGGGCAAACGCCCCGGGAAAAGGTCCCGTCCCCGCCTCACGGTGAAGAAGCTCGTCAATCTCCGAAGGAAGGGGTACACCGGTCTTCGACCCGGGAAATTCGGGCAGCACGTCATATCGTCCCAGCTCCGTGCTCCGGAAGAGCGGGCCGTCATAACCGGCAAACGTGCGGCTGTGGATGGAAAACCCCGGATCCAATCGCCCCAGAGCTTCCAGCGAGTCAAACCCCGACTGGCACCGATCCCCGGGCGAAGGACTCCAGAGGACGAGCGGCATGCTCATACCCCGGGAGGCCCGGACGGCAACGTTGCCGTCGCACTGTTTCAGCATGGGCCCCGACAGGCGCCGGCAGAGCGAATCGGGCTGCCACGCGAACAACAGGGGCCTGTCGAAATACCGTCCCCCCCGGAGCAGGTTGTTGACGAAGACGTGGCCGTCACGTCCTTCGATCGGAGGACCCGTGCTCGCATGCCAGCCGAAGTGGTCCCCGGCGGCGACCCTCCCGTTCCGTGCGACGCAGGCCGCGCTGTTGACGAACGTGTTCTGGTACATCCGGACGCCGGAGCTGTTCAGGACGAGCAGGCCGTGGTCGCAATTGACGAAGACATTCCCGGCGCAGACGGCGCCCTTCGAGATCTCAAAGAAGAATCCGTTCTGGCTCGGCCAGACCTGGTCCGTCTGCATCGGTGTGTCGGTCCTGCCGACCCCTTCGATCCAGTTGTCGACGAACACACCGTCCACGTTGCCGACGTCATACCAGATGCCGTTGGAGTTCGGCAGGTCGATGACGAGGTTGTCCCGGCACGTCACCCGGTAGCACTGATTGAAGATCTTGACCGCCGCCGGATAATAGCCGGTGATCTTTTCGATGTTGTTCCGCGTGAAGATGTTCCCTTCGAGCAGGGCGTCGTTTGAGCCGATGACGTAGACCCCCTCGGTCCTCGTGTCGCTGATCCTGCAGTGACGGATCGTCAGATGATCCCCCCGGAAATACCCGGCGACGCGCGAACAGTACGACACCGTGCAGTCTTCCAGCGTCGTCCCGACGACCTCTTTTCCGTGCGCCGATTCAGCGGAGAGCCCCTCGGGGTCTTTTCCTTCGATTTCGAGCGCGCGGTACGCATACTGCGTGAGCGTCAGCCCCCGCAGCGTGAACCCCCTGCCGTCCGATTTCTTCCCGTGGCATTCGGCGGTCGTCCTGAGCAACGCGATGTCGAACGCCGTGATCTCCACCAGGCGGTGCGACGGGTCGGTTCCTACGTAGACCACCCCTGCATCGTAGTCGATGTAGTACGTGTTCTCATCCACATCCCCTTCCCACCCCACCGCGTGGAGGAGTTTCCCGTCAACGAAGACCATGTCGTTGTTAAACCGCCAGGGGGGGGTGGATTTCCCTTCGCGGTTCCGCTGCCACCAGTCCGCCGGTTTGGAAGGGAACAGCGAGGTCCATTTCGTGGTCCACAGTCCGTTCCCCAGGTTCTCCCAGACGGAGGCGATGCGCGTCCCTTTCAGAACCGGCTCTTCCCCCTGATACAGCTGGATCGTCACCGCCTGGTTCACGCGCAGGTTTCCCGTGCGGTATGTCCCTCCCCGCATCACGATCGCATCTCCCGTGCGGACCCGGTCGATCGCCGCCTCGAACGTCGTGGGCTCCCCGGGTGCCGCACCCGGTCGATCGGGGCTCCCGTCCGGTGCCACATAGTAGACGGTCCCGGCGCCCCGGGGGATCGCGTACGACCGGTGGACGGGACCGTACGGTCCTCCGGACGGGTGTGCCGGGGCAATGCCGGAGAGCGCGATCGTGCAGAAGAGAAGTATCCCGGTGCGATGACCATGCCGGAATGTGCGGTGGGCATTCATGGCGTGCTCACGACGATGGTTGATACCCTGCGGTAGCTCTCCGGCGGACCAAGATAGCTCGGTGTGAGCCCGCCGCAATTCACGACGATCTTCTCGAGGACGACGCCGGAATCCACGATCCAGAACTTCAGCGTGTGGAAGCCCGGGGTCGCGATCATGTGCGCCGTATGGCTGTGCCGTGCGTTGTCCTCGACGGTCTTCGCCCAATCCTGATTCCTGTCGCCGGCGGCGTACGCCGCCGGCACGAGCGTGACGACCCCGGGGGGCTGATCGTCAAACGCTACCGCATAGCGAAGCTCCCTCCCGGGAAGGAAATTGAGCGTGGGGCCGAATATCCCGTCCACGTCGACGCTGCCTGAGTCCGAAAGATACATCCGGTATTCCAGGCACGCCGACGTGCTCTCCGGAACGGACGGCGGAGCGTCAACGGGCGAAGTCCCCCGCATGCCGGAGAGCGTGTGACCGTACCCTTCGACGCCGGACCAGCATGAAAGTCCGTGCGCGGTGTTCGCCGTCCAATGCCCGGCCTCCATGGAGACCACTCCCTCGCTCTCCAGGAATCCGCAGAACGCGGACGTGTCAATATTCCCCGGATCCGCGATCCTGACACGGACGTCGACGTTCCCCCCCGGACCCGTGATATGCACGTTCCCCGCGGCATTTCCCCGCGGAAGGCTGTTCCAGTCGATCGTCACGATCAACCGCTCCTGCTCGTGCACTTCTCCCCTCCCCGCGGACAGGGTAATCCACGGTTTGTCCGGGCGGGCCTCGAAGGCAAACGGCGCTTTCCCCCTGTTGAATATCTCGATCGTGCGGGACTGCCTGTTGAACCGGTCGAACGACCCCAGCGCAGGTCCTTCCGCCGGACCGGGCCAGGAGGAATCGGAACCTTCGACGGCGACGCCCATTGACCCGGCTGCGGGAACGTCGATTTCACGCAGGGGTATTGCCGCGAGCGTGTTCCCGGGGGGGTCCTGCCAGCCGGTGTATCCCAGGTGGGGTTGGTCCATGAAATGGTCCCACTTTCCGCCTGCCAGCCGCCGGTTGAACTCGCCCATCAGGGCCGTGTCGGCCGTAAAGAGCGCCCGGACGTTCGCCGCAGCCCCGTTCGCGGCCGAACGCCCCTGGCGGGCGTACAACGCGTTCTTCCCGGCGGACAGGTAGAGGTCGTTCACGAGCGCGCTCGCCCGGGCGGGAAAAAGGACAAGCTCGTAGAACGCATTCCGCCGATCGGCCGGGAGCGTCCGGCAGATCGAATCTGCGCGCGATGCGACTTCGCGGAAATCCGCCGCCACGTTCTCCGCCTCGTCGTAGCCGGTCAGACTGTACGTTGACGGGGAGAGAAGCTCCGGCTTGCGGCGGCCGTTGTACATGGCGTACTTCTGCACGATACCGGCGATCGCGGGGGCGGAAGCGGGCCCGAACTCACGTTCAGCCCAGCGCCGGGTGAATTCCCCCGAATTATGCCCTGTCCATCTCGAGGCGTTCCACGCCAGGGACATGAAATACTCGATCGGCAATTCATAGCCCTTCAGGTGGCCCACGTTCACGATCCAGATCCTGTCCGCGCCGTACTGTCTTGCAAGCGACATCTGGTCCCAGATTTTCGGAATCGGATTCGCGTTGATCCACTGGTAGCTCCGGGGTCCGCCGTGATAATCGAAATGATAGTACACGCCCGCGCCGCCGCTCCGTTTTCTCTCCTCCGCCGTCGGCAGGCGGCGCACGTTGCCCCAGTTGTCGTCCGGCCAGAGAAGCGTCACGTCGTCCGGGACCCGCATCCCTGCGCTATAGAACTCCAGCACTTCCTTGTAGAGGCACCAGGCCTGCGGGACGCGCGTGAGGTCGGGGTTCATCTCCTGCGCAAGGATATTCCGCTCGGCCCCGACGATCCGTTCCAGCAGCGCCATGTTCGCCTCCGGCCCGCCGGGGGCCATCGGCGTGTCGTTCGCACCGCGGAGCCCGATCGTGATGATGCTCTCATACTTCCTGTTCCGACGGATCCCCTCGCGCCAGAAGGATTCCAGGGCGTCCGGGTGCGTGGCGTAGTTCCACGAGCCGAGCGTTTTCAGATATCGCCTGTCCCATTCCTTCTGCGCCCTCAGCATCGGCTCCTGGTGAGAGGTTCCCATCACGATGCCGTATTCGTCCGCGAGCTTCGGGTTTTCGGGGTCGTCTTCATTGAATGCGTTGTTCCACATCGCCGGCCAGAGATAATTCGCCTTCAGACGGAGGAGAAGCTCGAACACCCGCTCATAGAACGTGTGCCCGTACATCGCCACGTCCGGCGGGACGGGAGGATCTGTTCCCTGCGGGACGCTCCCGTATTTCGCCATCACCCATTTTGTCAGGTCGGGGTATTCGTCATTGAGGAATATCCCGCGGTACTTCACGGAGGGGGGACCGTCGGTATGACGCCCCGGAAGAATGAAGAGGGCCGGGTGATGGGTGACGGGCACGTCCGCCCACCAATACCAGGGGGAAACGCCGATTGCCCCGGAAATGCCGAACATGCCGTATATCGTCCCCCGCCTGTCGCTTCCTGCGACCACCAGCGCCCGGTCCACCCCCGGGAAGGGATGCTCCACGGTCTGCACGAGCGACGTCTCCCACTCCCCGGCAATCCCGCGGACATCGAGTTTGTTCTCCCGTACGAGCCGGTCGATGAGCGGGCTCCTGCCCAGCGTGCCGACAAGGACGATCTCCCGCGCGCGGGGAATGCGGTGAAGAATCTCCGTGCGATTCCCCGTCACGGACACCACGTCGTGCCGGAACATAGCAGCCGCACGGAGGACGCCCGGATCGTCGTGCGCGCTGACGCAGAGCGGGACAGGGTTCCCCGGTACGGACAGGGGAAAAGCGTCCTCCCCCCTCGCAAACCGCACGGACGATTCGATCCCGCCGGACTCACCGGTCGGATCGTAAATCCGGAAATTCCCGCTCGCCTGGAGCAGCCCCAGCATGTAGAGCACGCCGTCGTAGTACCTGTAGTGTCCCGACGGAACGCGCGCGTTCCAGAGGGATTCGATGAACTGCTTCCTGTCCGGCCGGCGCGAGGCGAGGGCGGCCACCGCGTTCATCGCCACGAGCCCGGTGCTGTGATCCGTGGCGAGTCTTTTCCCGCCGAGCGTATACTGGTTGCCGTATGACCCGGTCCCCTCCGATTGGAAGAACCGGAGGAGGCGGTCGGATTGCGTCACCTCCCGCGGGTCACTCCCGAACCAGAGCCAGTCGACGGCCACGTTCATGGCCACTCTCCATGCGTCGAACCGGAACTGATCGTGCCCTCTTCCCCACGGGTCGAACGGCGTCCCGTCGAACCGCGCGTAATCGGGCGAGAGTCCCGTCACCGTATCGGCCGCCGCGCGGAGGAGCCTCCGGCTTGCGGAAGCGGCATCGTGCCAGACTCCGTTGTCCCGGCGGGCCCAGCGCGCCCAGAGCTCATAGTAGTGGGGAAGCTGGTAGGACGGGTCGGTGAACTGATTCGCGCGGACGGAAGGGACGAATGCGACAAGGTGTTCCCTGGCGTTGAACATGTTCGTGACGGTTCCGTGCCCCGGCTCCCCTTCCTTGTGGAGCATCGTCGTGAGTATATCCTCCGCCTCACGGCGATAGTCCTCAATCCCGCCGCAGTCCCCCCACCGTGCGGCGGCGAAGAACAGTGACGTGACAAACCACTCCTCGCCGTCGGAGGCTGCCGTGGAATCGATGACCGTCCCGTCCGGTCTGCAATGCCAGGCGAAGTAACCCCGGTGAGGGCCCTCCGTACACTGCATCCTTGTCTTCGCCCACCTCCAGAGCCGGTCGAACACCTCTTTCCTGTTCATCTGTACGGCGATCATCATGCCGTAGGACATCCCCTCGGTCCGGACGTCCCTGTTGGCGATATCTTCGATGTATCCCATATCCGGGCCCGCCGGGTAGTAGATACGCTCGGTGCTGTCCTGTCCGAAGAACAGCCGGTTGAATGCGGTGTCCAGCCTGGCCTGCACTTCGGTGGGGGATTTTCCCAGGAGCGTCGTGAACGCATCCGGGTAGATACCGGTCGAATACGCGCCCCCCTCCCCGGCCAGCGCCTGCACAGGAACAGGCGCCGGCACAGAGAGTAGGGCGACGATAAGGGGGAATCCCCAAAGGGGTTTATGCGGTCTCATTGTCCGGATATGACGATTGCCGGTATCGATGCCTGCTCACCTGACGTAGACGAGTTTCCGGGTTTCGACGAGCCCGCCTGACTGCAGGCGGTAGAGGTAGACCCCGCTCGAGAGTCCCGTGCCGTCGAACCGGGCCGTGTACGTCCCGGGCTGCCGGATCCCCTCGAACAACGTCGCCACTTCTTTTCCAAGGACGTCGAACACTTTGAGCGAAACACGCCCGCCCGAGGGAATCGAATAGCTGATGAGCGTGGCCGGGTTGAACGGGTTCGGGTAGTTCTGGCTGAGTGCAAAGACGTGCGCCGCCCGGTCATCGGGGGGCTGTACGCTGTTCGGGTTCCTGACCAGGCTCGCGATCGCGGAGTTCAGATACGATTCCGCGTTCGCAAGAGAGGTGTCGGCCGAAACGGTCGGAGAGTAGTTTCTCGTCAACGCAGAATGCGCGTACGAAAGGAACCCGGCAAACGGGATCCAGGACATGCCCGTGTAGTCGTTCATCTTCAGCGAATCGGCATATGCGACGAGCGAGTCCAGCGAGTTATAGTAGATGCCGACGCGCGCCGCGGCAAAGAATGCCGGTTTGCACTGGTTGTTTGCATCCCAGAGGGAGGAGGCCTGATTGGTCTGGAACGTGTAGGCATCGTTCAGCCCGTCCTTGGAGACATTGACGATCTTCCCTCTCCCCGATCTCGCGCTCCGCTCGACAAAACATTTGAACAGCATCCCGTACTGGTTCGCCTGGGTCGCCAGAACCGCGGCCGAAGGGGCGGCGCTCCCGGTGGCGACGTCGAGCTCCGTGACCGACATCTCCGTGCAGATGGGATTGAACTTGTTGTAGGAGTCGATGAAGCCCTGGGCGGTCGGGGTCGAGAGGTTGTTATGCTCCTGCATGCCGATCCCGTCGAGGTATCCCGCCTGGAATACCGGGGTCAGGAGACGGACGATCCCGTCCGCCTTGGAGGGCGTTTCCGTATTGTAGTCATTATAGTAGAGCTTGATCTGCGTCTCACCGTACTGGACCGTGTACTGGCGCGCGAACTGAAACGCCGTCATCACGTACGTCGTGTCGCCGAAGGTCGTGAACCAGTCGTTCCCCGTCGTGCGGACCGCGCCGGTGGCGTCATCGATCGCCTCGTTCACGACGTCGAACGCCGAGAGCAGCCCGGGCCACCCGGCGTGGATGAGACGGATCACCCCTCCGATGTAGTTGCCCATCCGCGCGGTCATCGCCGCCTTCGTCAGGCGCGTCCCCGAGGTCGTGTATCCCGAGTAAAAGAATGCGGCCGGGGTCTGGTTGTGCCAGACGAGCGTATGTCCCCGGAACGTGAACCCCTGCCTCGCCGCCCAGTTCAACTGTGCGATCATGTCGCCGTTGAAGCTGATCACCGGGTGCGCGTCGATCGAGTCCTTCGCCGCCTGCGTGGCCGCCGCGGCGTATGCCGCGGCACTCGACGTGATGTCGACGGTATATTGCGGTTTCATGTTGTTTCCCGGGGACATCCGGTTCATGTGAAATTTGATAAGGGAGCCGCCGTACGGGGTGATGACGGCCGATTGTCCCGGCACGGGGGGATCGGTCGCGAATCCGATGTTCCTGTACGAGAGGAGGCACCCGATCGTGAAGTCATGCGCGTACACCGTCCTGAGCGCCGGGACGTTCGTCTGAACGGTATCGGCCTGGGCCCGCAACGCCTGTGCGGCGAACGTGAGCAGCGCAAGAGCCGCATACACACGGCGGCTGCGGGATGATGCACGGTCCTCTCTCATGACAACCCCTCCGGTGAAAAGTTGCGCTTCACGAATCGTGTCTGCTATCGTACAGGCCAGTCGTCGGTCCTGAACGGGGAGGCGGGGAGCCCCTCCCTGTTGTACAGATTGGCACCCCCGGGGTTGTCCGCCCACGCGTACCGGACAGCCACGGGATGGGGGACCTCATCGTCGTGCACGACGACCGCGTCCCCCTCGATCGTTGCCCGGGCCCAGAAAAATATTCTGTCCGCGCCGGCGACGGCGAATCCTCTGAGCCCGCCCCCTCCCTTCGCGACGAGCCCGCCGCCGGCATCCGAGAACCTGAGGATCACCCTGTTTCCTTCCGTTCTCATCGATTGAAACATCGGACCGGAAGCGACCACCGTCGAATCACGGTATGCCACGCGCTCCGCAGCAAGCGCAAGCCGGATCCCGACGTCCTTTTTGTTGAGAGGGTGTATGTCGTTCCACTCACCGATGTCGATCGTGACCGCCATGGCGGTGTTCGGCTCCGCAAGCGCCGCACCCTGCGACTCGCGCAGCACGGCCCAGCTCCCTTCCGACGGCTCCCGTTTCGGCTCCATGAAATTCGGCAACTGCACGAACAGGAACGGGAAAACCCCCTGGCCCCAGTTTCGCCTCCAGTCCCGGATCATCGCCGGGAAGAGCGTCCTGTATTCGACCGCCTTTGAGGCGTTGGATTCCCCCTGATACCAGACGGCCCCCCTGATCCGGAATTTCAGGAGGGGAGCGATCATCGCATTGAAGAGACCGAGGGGCTTCCAACGGATAAACGTCTGCCCCGCCAGCGGGGGCATGGAGGCTCCGAGACGGTAGTGCCAGGCGCCGGCGAGGTCAACCGTGACGCCGCCGGCTTCGATCATGTACTGCTTGTCGGGGACGAATCCTCCCCCGCCGACATTGCTGATGACCCTGACGACGATTCTGTTTTCACCGCGCCGGAGCACCCCCGCGGGAATCACATAGCGCCGGGGAGGGTACTGGTAGCCTGTCGTCCCGACGAATACGCCGTTGACGAACGCGGAATCCGCATCGACGATACGTCCCAGCGTACACTCCGCACGCCTCCCGGCCATTGCGGACGGCACGCGAAAATCCCTGGCGAACCAGACGACCCCGTTCACTTCTCCGAGCGGGGTCGATGACCAGTACCCCGGCACGCTCATCGTCCTCCACGCCGCGATGCTGCAGCCGGGGGCGCACCAGGGGGCTCCCGGTCCCGCGTATCCGGAATCCCGGCCGCGGAGAACCCGGTACCAGTCGCCGATCCTCTCCGCGTCACCGGTCTCGATCCGGCGGATCAGCGTGCTGTCCCTGAAATTCACCGCTTCTGCAAGGTAGGCAGGAAATGCCCTGAGGGCCGACTCGCTCATCCAGGCCTCGGCGGGGGAACCGCCGAGACTCGTATTGATGAGGCCGATCGGAACTCCGTATCGTTCAAAGAGCGCCCTGGCGAAGAAGTAACCCGCCGCGGAGAAATCGAGGACGGAGACGGAGTCCGCCGATTTCCATGCCCCCGAGGGAAGATCGCTCTCCGGACCGCGGAAGTCGTATCTCTGCGGAACCAGGAACTGCCGCACAGATGGATTATACGCACGGGCGATCTCATGTGCATACAGGGGGCTCACCCGCTCCACGGAAAGCTCCATGTTCGACTGCCCCGAGCAGATCCAGACGTCCCCGATCAGGACGTCGCGGACCGTCAGCGTATTGCGTCCCTGGATCTGCATCACGTAGGGGCCGCCGGCGGGAAGCGGGCCGATCGTTACCGCCCACTCCCCGCTTGAATCCGTCGACGCACGATACGTCGAGTCGCACAACCGCACGCTCACCCGTTCCCCGGCCGAAGCCCATCCCCAGATTCTCACCGGCGCGTCGCGCTGTAACACCACCCCGTCGCCGATGAGCCGCGGAAGCCGTACGTCGCCGGGGGCCTCCGCGCACGCAGCAAGCGACAGGAAGAAGAAGAGGGTTCGCGGCACCCGGCCGACGTTCACCATAGACACGCTCCGACGCACTTCTATTGAGACACAAATGTCGTGATGCTCGACGGATCCAGCGCCGCCGTAAACGAGCCGTTTGCCGCCTGGACGTCGGTTCCGCGCTCGCAGTTCTTCGCCGCCGACGTCGTGTAGCGGGCGAAGGAGGACGCGGTGCCGTGTGTGACGGCAAATCCCTGCTGAATCGCGGAGCCGGCGGTGTTCAACGCAATGATCACCACGCGGGACGACGCAGGATCCCTGTACGAAGAAACATACACATTTCTCTGCGGAACGGCACTGCAGGCGATCCGGGAATACCCCGGCCGGATGAATTTCGCGAACTGCGACATGACAAAACCGCGCTTTGTCACCGCGCCGTCGTCGCCGATCGGTCCGTAGTAACGGACGATATACCACCAGAGGTACGCGTTCATCCCGGCGTTCATGCAATTGTGCATCTCCATGCCGGTGCCGAGCACTCCCACCCATGACGTGTCAAGGTCCAGATGCTCGGTCATCCACACGTCCTTCCCTTTGCTCACGGCAAGGGGATACGGGCCGAGCCCCCCCCCGTAAATATGTCCTCCGATGATCGAGACGTGCGCGGCGGCGGACGAATCACTGAGCGTGGAATCGGACAGCGCGTGGACGAAACTCTCGGACTCGGGCATCATGACCCGGGTGCCGATCGAGGCGGCGTTGTACTTCACGAATTTGAGAAACTGCGTGGCATTCCAGCTGCAGGATTCGTACGTGACCGCTGCATCGGGCTCATTCTGCAGCGACACGGCGTACAGGGGGACGCCGTTGCCCGCCATGTAATCAGCGAAACCTTTCAGATGTGCGGCGTACGCCGCGTACGAGCTGTCGACCAGAGAGCCTCCGACGATGTTGTTGTTCGTCTTCAGCGCCGGCGGCGGCGTCCAGGGCGACGCAAAGACGATCGCCCCGAGCGATTGCGCCAGGGCCGCCGTCGAAACCTGAGCGCTGAAATCGCTCACGTTATCGGTATAGGGAATCCGAATGCGAAGAATCGTAAACCCCAGCTGACCCTGGCCGTTCCCGAACGCCGTCTGCACCTGACCGGCCGTCATATCGGGCCTCCAGGGGAGTATGTTCGCTGCCCCGAACCCCCGGATCGACTGTTGAACGCTGTCGGAGTACACCGATGCGACGGGAAGAAGGCTGACGGAGCAATCGAGCGTCGTATCGCCCTGGATGACGATGTTGGCAATCTGCAGGGGCATGATCGGCGGCGACGTCCCCGTGGTGTCGCCGACAATGAGCGTGAAGCTCCCGCCCGCCGCGGCAAGATGTACCCCCCGGGCCGATTCCGTCACGGAGAGTGCCTGACCCGGCGCCAGCGGGAGATACCCGCCCCCGCCGGCGTTCAGGATCATCCGCCCCGTCCGGGATTCACCCCCCGCCTGCAGGCTGTAAAAGTAGATGCCGTTCGCCACCTTTTGCCCGGCATTGTTGCCCCCATCCCAGAGTATGCCGTGCGTTCCGGGCGCCTGAGACCCGGCGCTGATTTTCCGGACCACCCTGCCGAGGATATCATAGATCGTTACCTGGATGTCCGATTGCGCCTTGAGTTCATAGGGGACGACCGTTGCGGAGGAAAAGGGATTCGGATAGTTCTGCTGGAGCCGGAACGCCGCCGGCCGGGACGCCGGCGGACTCACGGACGTAAGGGCAATCTGGATCCGGTACCTCCCTGCGGAGTCCGTCAGGGCGGCATACCGGCTTGCGGGAGCGTTCTGATCCTCAAATGTGACCGACGCATTGCGCACCGGTGTCGTTGCGGCCGACACGGTACCGCTGATCACGAAGGTTTGCGCCTGCGTCTGCGGGGACGCCGCGAGGAAACACAGGATCAGAGAAAAAACGACGACGCGTGTGACGGTATCATCATGCATGGATTTGTTCACCCCCCGGCTATCGGTATGTGTACAGTCGGACCTTCTGGATGCCGTACCCGCCCCCCGGCAGGTACACGTGCCTGCCCTGGTGATCCTCGTCGCCGTTGAGCCGGCGACCGGGTATCCACGTCCCGTCCTCGAACGTGCCTTCATCGACGGATTCAATCCCCGCGACCGTTTCTTGGCCCGGGGACGACTGAAATGTGACGACGACACCGCTCCCCGCGATGTAGAACTCGTTCTTCCCCGTCATGATGATCAGACCGCCGCAGCGGGGTGCCGCGCCTTCCGGCCGGACGGCGTACGGCCACGTCGATTCGTGTTTCACGGTGAAAACGTACCCGCCCAGGCCGATGCTCGCCGCCTGGGACGTGCTGTCGAGAAGGAACCCCGCCATCGTCCCCGTTCCCTGATGGTCGAGTATCAGCGGGGCGAGCCGGCGAAGGACATCATACCCCCTGCCGACGTCGCTCTGCGCGGGGTTCTCCGTGGATTCGATTGAGAACGGATCATAGCCCATGGCGTTGTGCCGGGCAAAGGCATAAAATGCATTGGTAACGCTCTGATGCCGGTCCACCTCCGGAATGAAGACCGCGTTCCCGGGGCGGTCGTATCTCCCGAGCCATCCGGCGAAATCGGGGAAATAGATATCCGGCGCAAAGAAGTCGATCCCCGGGGCGGCCGCCCGCCAGACATCCAGAAGGTGGGGAAGCGGTCCGGCGCTCGGATACTGGCCGGGTTTGTAGCCGTGTCGGATCAACGCGGCGTTCACGTACATGGGGAGCGGATACTCCTTCTTTCCCGCCTGTGCGATATCGTTTGCGTACCGGGCGAAGTGCCAGGCCATAAAGATCTCGTCGCCCGCCGGGCCCCCGCCGAACACCTGCTCCCACGTCCCCGATGACTTCATCCCCGCGCTCCCCCACGCATGACGCACTTCTTCCGTCAGGGAATCGCTCTTCTTCTTCATATACGCCAGCAGCTCCGCCGGGACCTGCCGGGCAAATGCCTGCTCCGCTTCCGCACAACGGTCTCTCGCCTCGGGAATCATCCCGATCTCATTCTCCACCTGAATCATCACCACCGTGTTCCGGTCGCCGTCGATCGCGCGCAGGTGTCTCATCAGAGCGGCAAACGCGCGCGCGTCGGCATTCCTGTTTTCGTCGCTGAACGGCGTCAGAATCTCCAGAGCCCTGCCGTCGCCGGCTCGCGACCGCGGAAACCGCGTCTCATTCGTCTTGACCCAGGAGGGCGCATAGCAGGACATGCTGTTCTTCCACGATCCGAACCACAGAACGACGATGTGCAGCCCGTTCGCCCGCGCCGAGTCCACGAGGCCGTCGAGGAGAGAGAACTCCCATCTCCCTTCCTGCGGCTCGATGATTTCCCAGGAGACCGGCATCAGCACCGTGTTCAGATGCATCGCTTTCAGCTTCGGCCAGACGGACGCCATGTACTTCCCGTCCGAGGCGCTCGAATTCCCCAGCTCCCCGCCGAGCATCAGGAGCGGTTTGCCGTGGACCACAAGTTGCGTCGCTGTTCCCTGTACCCGTAACCGGGGGATTCCCGCGGTGTCCTGCGAACGGACCGCGGTGACACACGCGATCGACATCCACACGCAGAGAACCCCGATCCACGTCCCGGCGGGTGGTGGAATGGCTGCTGTCTTCATGGCTTCCCGTTCACGGTGATAACAAAAATGCAGCCCGCCGTGAATGACAGACGGGCTGCATTCCTGATGCTCCGCACTCACTTCATGAGGAGCAACTTCTTCACAGAATTGAAGTCTCCCGAGCCATCCGCGCTCTTCGCCGTCATGCGGTAGAAGTACACACCGCTGGCAAGGTTCGAAGCGTTCCAGACGATGGTGTACTTGTTCGCAGGCTGCACGCCGTCGACAAGCGAAGCGACGACGCGGCCAAGAACGTCGTAGATGACAAGCTTCACGTACGCCGATTTCGGCACGTCATAGCTTATCGTCGTGGACGGGTTGAAGGGGTTCGGATAGTTTTGCGCGAGACCAAACACCTTCGGGACTTCCGGAACCTGGGCAACGGCAAGGACCGTCCCCGTGGAGAAGAGCCGTGCGGTCGAATAAGCGCTGGCGCCCCCGATGTCCTGGGCATTGATGCGCCAGTAGTAGTCCGACTGCGCGGCGAGCGGGGTATTGAGAATTGCCGTCGTATCCAGGGGGATCGTGGTGTCGTTCACCACCGTGGCAAACGCGTTGTCCGAGGCGACCTGGAGGCGGTACTTGGTCGCATTCAGCACGGCGTTCCAGACAAACCGCGTCAGGCGATTGACGCTGACCGCAGCGCTTGCGGGCGAAACAGCCGTCGGCACGCCGGGAGCGGCAACGATGGTCGTGAACGCGAAGGCGCCGGTGAAGTAGCTCGTACCGCCGGCGTTGATCGCCGCCACCTGCCACGTATAGTTGGTGAGCTTTGTGAGCCCGTACACCTTATACGTCGTATCCGTCGCCGTATAGGTCGTGGTCCCGTTGATGTTCGTCACCTGCAGGCTGTAGCTTGACGCACCACTCACCAGCCTCCAGACGAATGTCACGCTGTCCGAGACGACATTTTGAGCACTGTTCGCCGGCGAGACAAGCGTCGTTTTGGCCGGCGGAGTCATGACGGTGAACGTGTCGACCGCAGACGGTGCAGACGCGCCCAGATCGTTCATTCCCTGTACGCGCCAGTAGAATGTCTGGCCGCCGGTAAATTGACCCGTGTATGTCGTGTCCGCCGTTGAATCATTCGTGAAGAACGTGTTAAACGTCGGCAGCGTCGAAACCTGCCACAGGTACCGGGACGCATCGGACGTCTTGCCCACCTTGAGCGTCAGCGACGCGGCCTGGTTCACGGCCTTGTTGGCCGGCGAAAGAAGCACGGGAACCGCCGCCGCTGCACTGCCTGCCGTGGTGAAATTATTGGCAGTGGTGTAGCTGCTCATGAATCCGCCGTTGATAGCGGCGACGCGCCAGTAATACTTCGTGGCGGCGCCAAGCGAGTAGGCATAGCTGGTGCCGTTTACCGTCGCATTGACCGCCATCAGCGACTTTTTCGCAAATGTCGGGTCCATGGACACCTGGACGCTGTAGGAGAGCGCACCCGTGGCCGCGTTCCACTTCAGGGTATCCTTCGCAGCCGCAGCCACCGCGCCGTTGACCGGGGACACGAGGGCCGGCATGTTCGGGATGGCCGAACCCTCCTTGACTGTCCAGTATCTGTCGACAGCGAGTCCTGTGTAGCTCCCCGTGGTGCCGTCGGGCCACTTCACATCGACCCTGGTGATGGACGTGTTGATGCCGATGCCGAAGATGGCCCTCATTTCTCCGTGACCTGCTGCGCCGCCTTCCGCTTTGATATAACGGGTCTGCTTAAAGGCGCCGCCCTGCGTGTACAGGGTGAAGACCGCGCCTACGGCATTCATGTTGTGGCCCGTGCCAACAGGCGTGAAGCCGATCCAGTGGTTCGAGTTGCCACTGTTCACCTGCAACACCGAGTTCAGACCGGTATAATTGTAGATATCCAGGAAGCCGTCGTTGTTATAGTCGACAAAGCCACCGGCCCGCCCGCCCCCCGCGGTCGCCACGTTGTCCTGTGTCGTCACCTCGGTATACGTGCCATTGCCGTTCCCTCTGAACAAACGCGTGGTCCCGTAGGTCGTGCTTGCGTACACATCCGGAATTCCGTCGTTGTTGTAGTCGCCGATGTCCCATGCCCGGATGCTGCCGGAGGTGGGCAACCCGGAATTCACGACGCTGACCCCGTTCCACTTGTACGTAAAGGTGCCGTCTCCCTTGCCGTAGACGACGACGATGCCCTGCGGATTTCCAAAGCCGTCATAGTTGGTGGTCTGCGTTCCGGTCAGGATCAGATCCACGTTGCCGTCGTTGTTGAGGTCACCCCACTGGCTGCCGATGGCGTTGAAGTGACGCACCGTATCATCGACGATGATTCCCGTGTCGGCCACAGCCCTGCTGTACATGACCCCGGCGGCCGATATGGAGTCGATATTGTAGATTGTGCGGCCAAGAGTTGCCGCGGTGGGAACGTAGAATTTGCCGGTTCCATCGTTCAGGTACAGAATGCTCCCCTTGCGGGCGCCGATGGAGTCGACCTGAAGGTCAAACTGTGAATACCCGTGCCGGAAACTCGGCATGAACAGATCCGGATAGCCGTCATTGTTCGCATCGAGGAAATGGACATCCCAGGACTCAAACGCACGGGTGGTATCGATGGCGAGAGTACCGGGGGCTGCTCCCTTTCCAACCCTCGTGAACCCGGAGGGACCTCCCTTCAGCAGTTCGACACCGAAGCCCGGCTTGAGAACGGCGCCATCAGCCCAGGTTCCCGAGCCGAAATAGGCCCATGCAGCGCTCAGGTAGTTACTGTGGTCAATATCCGCTACTGCCATTCCCTGGAAGACGCTCCCCGTGGCTCCTGCCTGCGCAAGCTGGCCGGTCCCGGTCGCCGCGACAAACACTCCGGCGCTGTCATAAAAGAGACCCGTTTGCGGTGCGGCATTATTCGTCGACCACAGATCAGGAAGGCCGTCGCCGTTGATATCGGCGAAGAGTCCGCCGACGGAGTTGACGTTTGCTGAGACGGCCGCCGTCGTTGCGGCCGGTGCCGCGGTAAAATACGTCAGGTGGTTCAGCAAGATATTGTTGGGTGGGATGAAGACATCCTGAAGTCCGTCTCCATTCAGATCCAACCATGCGAAACCGCCGTTTGAACCGCCAAGCGTCGGCGTGACGGCCGGTCCCGCAGTGAACACAACTTCCTGGGCGACCAGCGTCCCGATGCCCAGCAGCAAGAGAAGCGCCGCCGCTGCACCTAGTCGTAAGAGCGTCTTCATAAAGACCTCCATACTTATGTGTTTCCGGAATTTCGTTAGTTAGTGCTGCTCATGATCCCTTCACAAGGAATTGACTTCCGGTGCGCTTCACCTCCTTTCATTCTCTGCACTAACGCAGGACATCAACAGGTTCGCCCTGTTCATCGCGGGCAAAGGCTACTTGACGAACAACATTTTCATTGTCAGGGACGCTCCTCCGGCCTGCAGTCTGTAGAAGTAGACGCCGCTCGCGAAACTGGCAGCGTTAAACGTTGCCGTGTGTTTCCCCGCCTGCTGGAGGCCCGAGACGAGCGTCGCCACTTCCATCCCCAGCACGTTGTAGACCTTCAATGTCACCTGGCCTGTTTGAGGCACGGTGTAGTTGATCTGCGTCGACGGGTTGAACGGGTTCGGATAGTTCTGGCCCAGCGCAAATTCCAGAGGACTGCCGACGGAGCCCGCTTCGATCCCCGTAATCCCGTTGGTCAGCCAGTTCGTAATTGTCTGGTCTTCCGTGGCAGACTGGGCCTTCCAGTTCGAGTAGACCGTCGGCTGGCTGTTCCACCAGCGGTAGAGGTCCCCGATCGGACCTCCGCTCATCGAGGCGGTCTTCAGCGTCGCGTTGGTGTACCGCAGCTGTTCGTTGACCGGCCAGACCTGGTTGATGTCCGAATTGGGGTCGAACGCCCAGGTCGTGTCGGAGTTGTCCGTCCACTTGCGGAGGAGGAAGCTCTTGATACCCACGATGTTCGTCGGCGGAATGAGGAATCCCGGATCGGTCGAATCGTAGACGTTCTTCATCGAGATATAGGGCCAGACGGCCTTGTTGTTGAAAAAGGCTCTCGTCTTCGCGCTCATCAGCGGCATCGGCCGGACGACGCTGTCGGCTTTGACCAGAACGGCCGCATTGGAGTACGGGTTGCCTCCCGTGGGGTTGGTCACCGCATCATAAGGAGCCATGTAATCCCTGAGCCATTTCTCCTCGAAATAGCTATTGTTGGCGAAGAGGACGTGACGCTGGTTTTCGGTGAAAGGGACCGAGAACGCAAAATTCGAAGTCCCGATGCTGTCGATATTCACCGCACCGCCGGGCGGCGTACTACCATCGACCGAGGGGGTGTATCCGTACAGGTAGGGGTTCACATAAATGGAGTTCGTGATGGAGAGCCAGTGCCACCACCCGGATTCCGTCGTGTACATGATCGTATTGAGGAAGTCACAGTGGTTGAATTTCACGTAATCCGCATATTCCGCGCCCTCCTGCATGTAGACGTATCCCATGTTGGCGAACGTGGTATTCACAAAGGAGAGACTGTCGATATGCCAGCCCGTCGTGTTGTAGGTGAACGACACGGCCCTCCCGTAGTAGCGGAAGTGCGTATCCGTGCAGTTGCGGAAGTAACAGCCGTCGAACGAGAGCCGGGCGTGTGTCGCCGAGACCGTCACGGCCCCGCCCCCGCCTCCGATCGGCGCGTAATCGATTATCACGTTCTGAAATCTGCCGACGTTCACGTGATCGGTCGTGTCCTCGTCGATGTTCAGCGCCGTGCCGACCTGCGTGCCGAGTCCGGCGGTGTTCGTCGTGGCATAGAGCAGCCAGACGTTCTTCATGTAAATATCACCGTAGCAGTCGAAGTTCCACGTCGTGCTGACGCCGGTGCTCGGCGTCCAGCAGATCATCGGCGGAGCTGTTTGCTGCGTCGTTCCCGGGTCCGCCGAAACGATCGTCAGCGTCTTTCCCGCGGGGACGGTAATCGTCGCGTTCAGGACGTACAGACCGTACGGCGCCAGTCGAAACACCTTGTTGGACAGTGTTCCGGCGGTGATCGCCGCCGATACGGCGGTGTTGAGCGTCCCTTCGCCGTTCGCAAAGAAGTCCGGCACATCCACGGTGTCGGTCTGTGCGTACATCAGAGCGGGGAAGAGCAGGGCCACAAGCGCAAATGCCCGCGCGCAATGTTTCATGTTACACCTCCTGTTGTTTTGATGGTGAGACGTCTTACGCCGATAGTTTCTACAGGGTGTACCTGAGCCCGAGGTTGGCCGTGAGGCCGTAGAATTGCTCGTTCTGGAATCCCCGTATCGATGCCTGGACCGATTCGTTCATCCTGTTGTTGAGATTGCTGACGTCGAGGAACACCTGCAGGCCGGCCCAGGGAAGCAACTGCCGCACCGAGGCATCCACGCGGAAATAGTCCTCGGTGAATGCGTCCTGCTCCGCAAAGGGTCCTATATACGCGACGGAATTTCCCTGGAACAGGAACGAGAGGCGGCCCGAGAATCCCCTGTAGTCGTAGCCGATGTAGGCGTTCAGAACGTCGTTCGGCTGGTTGATCAGACGTCCGTCCCGCGTACGGTCGATGGTGATGACTTTCACGCTTCGGGGCGGAACGACGATCGTGGTATCATTCCTCCAGGGATACGTCGCTTTCGAGGCGATATGGGTGTAATTCACCCCGAACACAATCCCGTTCAGGGGTTCGGGCAGATACCAGAGCCTCGTCTGAAAATCGACCTCGAAGCCTCTCACGAATGCCTTGTACGGGCTGTTGACGTACGTGTTGAGCGTGGCGCCGTCCTTGGGAGAGACCACGCCGGTCGCCGTATGCACAACGTACGATCCGATCGAGTCAAGCCCGGGAGGAGGGGAATTGTGCAGCTTGTATTGCGTGTAGTACGTAAAATTCGCGACCTCCTTGTAGAATCCCCCCAGGGCAAGAAGACCCAGCTCACCGCTGTGCAGCGTGACGAAGATGTCGTGATTGTTCGCCTCCGCAGGTTTCAATCTCGGGTTGCCGGCCCAGACATTGGTCTGCGTATAGTCCATATTGAAGTGGGGCGAGAGCTGGCTGTAGTCCGGCCGGGCCAGCGTCTGCGTGTAGGAGTACCGGACGTCGACCCAGGGGAGCGCGTCCCATTTCGCCTGCACCATGGGAAGCAAAAAACGATTCCCCGGATGCGCGGAGACCGTATCGATGGTCTGATTGGTGGCAGTCCGTCCGTCGGCGAGGTTGAACGCGTCAAACCAGGATTGGACTTCTTCCCAGCGCACGCCGCCGACAACCATCACGTCCTGCAGGAAGTTCAGTTCCGTCATCGCGTAGCCGGCGTAGTATTTCTCGATATATTTGTAGCTGTTGGGAAGCCGCTGGTACGGGGAGTCAAACCAACCCCCGGAGTTGTTGCCGCTCGAGTGGATGGCGCTTATTGACGGGTCGGTCGGGAGGTAATGCACGATGTCGTTCAGCGACCCCGTCTGGCCCGCCCAGAGAAGATTGCCGAACCGGTTATCAAGGAACGTGTTGGTGAGGGTCCCGTCGGGGGACGTGAAATTCGTTCCCGCAAATTCGTTTGCGACCGAATCGATCTTCAGATTGAACCGCTGCGCGACCAGATTCACCAGCTGGGCGGCGATCCCGGTGCCGCCCCCCCGGAGGCTCGCATACGGAGTCCCCTGTTGATTGGAGTGGTAGTTATAGCGATACTCCCCCCCGACTTTCAGGAACCCCGTCGTGAGAGACTCGATGCTGAGCGGAAACTTGAGGTCGGCCTTGAGCACCTGATCGTTTTCCTTGTAGTCGGAGCTGAAAAGGCTGACATTGGTGAGGAAAATCTGCCCCGGTCCCTTGTATCGCACCGTAGGGATAAGAGCCTCAGGAACGGCGTTCACGACCTGACCGCCCGGAATTCCTCCTGTCTGCGTAAAATCGAACTGGGGAGCGTCGGGGCTGAAGTTCCGCGAATACGTGTTGGCGGCCTTCACTTCCGCGGACATGAACCCGAAGTCGTTTTCAAAGGCGAGCGAATTGACCGCCATATCCGTTTTATTGATTCCCTGGTTATACCGGAAGTTGATGTTCTGGAACTTGTAATCGTAGATCGTCTGATAGTCGTCGCTGTTGGCATTCAACCGGCTGAGAAGATTGACGGACTTGATCGATCCCGATGGAAGCTTGTAGTCGATGATCAGGTTCCCCCCGAAACGCTCACGCGTCTCGAAATGACGGTCCAGCGTCACCGTGGTGACCTGGACGGGCCTGTAGCCGTCCGGCTGGACGGTCGAGCTCTGAGTCTCGTACGCGGCGTTCATGTTGTCCGCGTCCCGGTCGTACTTTTCCGTGTTTCCCAGAACGTACACGCCGAGGTCGCCGTCAAGGAACCGGTCGCTGGCGGCGGCCACGAACCTGTAATTGCCGTACCGCCCGCTCTTCTGTGTGTAGCCCGACTGCATCAGGAGGTCCGTTTTGAACCCTTCAGGGGCCTCCCGCAGCTCCATGTTCACGTATCCCCCGATCGCGTTGGCGTTCATGTCGGGGGTCAGGGACTTGTAGACCTCGACGGTCTTGAGCATGTACGGGGTGATCGTCGTCAGGTCGACGCTCCTGTCGGTATTGATCGACCCCACTGTTCCCCCCTGGGACGCCGCCCCGATCTGGGTGCTCCCCGTCGAGGCGAGCGTGATGCCCCCCACCGCGACTTCATTGAACTGGGGAGCCAGCCCCCTGATCACGACCTTGTTCGCTTCCCCCGAACTCTGGAGCGTCGAGACCCCCGGCAGGCGGCCGATGGCCGCCGCCGCGTTGAAGTCCGGCAGCTCCTGGATCTTCGCCTCGGACACGATGCTCACGATCTTGTTCGAAGAAATCTGCTGGTTGATCGCCTGGAGCTGCCCCTGCGACTGGGCGGTGACGACGACCTCCGACCCCTCGATCGTCGTGGGGGAGAGACTGAAATCGCGCGTGACGGTTTCCCCGTCGCCGATCTTCAGGACGACGCTCGCGCCGACATACCCGATGTAGGTGACCACGATCGTCTGGTCCCCCGCCGGTACGTTTCTGACAATGAACGCCCCGTCAAGGTTTGTCGTCGTCCCCACGCTCGTCCCTTTGACGACGATATTGGCCCCGGGGAGCCTGTCTTTCGTGGTCTTGTCGAAGACGGTTCCCTTGAGGATCCCGGTACCCTGCGCAAATGCCGACTGCACGAGGAAAAGGGAGAGGAACGCACAGACACCAAGAAGCCGTCTGAGATTGTCGCCAGGAGACATATGGACCTCCATCTGATGGACTGCAGTTGTCGAGCAGCTATGCCGGCTGAACCCCGAACCCCTTCCTCCGCTCCGCCAGCTCTTGCGTGATCCGGACTTCCGCTTCCCTGTTGATGCCGTAGAAGAAGAGGCACACCACGCACAGGCCGAAGGTGATCGCCGGGAATATGCTCATCGTCATGACGATGCCGTGAAGGGCGGATTCGGTCTGCACCGCGTTCGGCACGTACCCGTACAGGGAGAGAACGTACCCCGTGATCGCGCCGCCGAATCCCAGTCCCGCCTTCAGCGCAAACACGATGGCGGAGAAGACGATCCCTGTCGCCCGGCGCCTGTTTTTCCACTCGGAGTAGTCGGCCACGTCCGCCATCATCGCCCAGAGGAGCGGGATCGTGAACCCGTAGACGAACTGACGGAGCATCTCCGCGGCGAACATCATCGTCACGGCCGACGGCGGGAGGAGGACGAAGACGGCGGTGAAGAGCGCGGTCCCCGCGAGACCCCCGATGAACACGTTCCGTTTGCCGAACTTCATCGCCAGCCCCTTCGAGAAGAAGATCCCGACGATGGTGCTTGTCGTCCCCAGGACGTTGAACAGGCCGAAGAGGTTCTCGTAATTGTCGGTATGCAGGTAGTACCGGAAGTAGTAGAAGACGACGCTGCCGCGCATCGCCAGCGTGACGAACAGGATGAGCGTGAGCGCGAACATCGCCAGCCAGGGACCGTTCTTCATCAGGTCGCCGTAATGCTGCCGCACCGACGCCCGCTGCGCCGGGTCCGGCTGGATCCGTTCCCGCGTCGTCGCGAACGTGATGAAGAACAGGACGACGGCGAGCGTGGAGAAGATCCCCATCGTGAACTGGTACCCCGTCGCGCTGCTGCCGTGTCCGAAATAGCTCACCATGGGGAGCGCCAGCCCCTGGATGATCATCTGCGCGATCATCGCGAAGACGAACCTGTACGAGGAGAGGCTCGTCCGCTCCCCGAGGTCTCCCGTCATCACGCCGCTCAGTGCGGAATAGGGGAGGTTGTTCGCGGAATACACCATCATCAGGACGATATACGTGCAGTAGGCGTAGACGAGCTTCCCGCCCGAGCTGAAATCGGGTGTGACAAACGCCAGGAACCCCATGATGCCGAACGGCACGGCGGTCCAGAGGATCCAGGGACGGAATTTTCCCCACCGGGTTTTCGTCCGGTCCGCGACGACCCCCATGACCGGATCGAATATCGCGTCCCAGACCCGGACCACGACGAGGAGCGTCCCCGCGGCCGCAGCGGTGATGCCGAACGTGTCGGTGTAGAACGCCAGCTGGAACATCACCATCGTCTGGAAGATGAGGTTCGCAGCGGTATCGCCGAGGGCGTAGCCGACTTTTTCTCTTACGGAGAGCTTTTCAACGGATGTCGACATGGGAGGTCAGATCACCTTGAGAATGACGCTTTTCAGGTCTTCGCCGCGGGAAGAATTCCCCGCCATGATTTCGAATTCCCCCGGTTCCACGACCCACGCCATATCGATGTTCGTAAACGACAGCTGCCCGGGACCGACCGGGAGCGTGACCGTGGCCGATTCGCCGGGGAGCAGGCGGATCTTTCTGAACCCCTTGAGCTCCCTGACGGGACGGGTCACGGAGCTGACCCGGTCGCGGACGTACATCTGCACGACTTCATCCCCCGGAAGTTTCCCGGCGTTCCTCACGTCGACCGACAGCGTCGTCGATTCGCCCGAGCGGATCACCGGGCTTGCGAGCCTCACGTTGCCGAATTCAAAGCGGGTGTAACTCAGACCGTACCCGAACGGATAGAGGGGGGAAACGTCGTCGAAAAGATATCCCCGTCGGGCGGAAGGCTTGTGGTTATAATAGCCGGGAATGTGGCCGACGGAACGGGGTATCGACATCGGCAGCTTCCCGCCGGGATTGACGTCGCCGAAGAGGACGTCCGCCACCGCGCGCCCTGTTTCCTGCCCGAGGTACCAGCATTCCAGGATCGAGCGGACGTTCTCCTGTATATATGCGAAGGAATTCGGCCTGCCGTTGAACAGGAGCACGACGACGGGCTTCCCGGTCCCGACGACCGCGCGGGCGAGGTCGTTCTGCATCCCGACGAGCTCCAGGCTCGCACGGTCTCCCAGGTGTACTTTGCTCCACCCTTCCCTTGACGTCTGTTCGTTGCCACCGAGCGCAAGGACGACGACGTCGGCGCCGCGGGCGACGGCGACGGCGCGCTCGATCGACCGCCGGTCTTCTTCCGGATCCGGAAGGGTCACCCGGTCCTCGTTCCACGAGCCGCCGACGGTGATCCTGCATCCTTCGCTGTAGACAACCTGTACGCTGCTGCCGGCCCTTTCCCGTATCCCCTGCAGAACGGACGCGTAATATTTCGGCGTCCCGCTGTACCCGCCAAGAAGCATCCGGTCGGCATTCGGCCCGATCACGGCGATCGTCCGGTGGTCCCCCGGACGGAGGGGGAGGAGATCGTTCTCGTTCTTGAGGAGCGTGATCGTCTCGCGCGCCGCGCGGAGGGCAAGCCCCCGCTCCCGTTCCAGCCGCTCCGCGGGGCGGACCAGGCCAGGATCGACGTACGGATCTTCGAACAATCCCAGGAGAAACTTGTACCGCAGAAGCGGACCCACAAGGGCATCGATACGGGATTCGCTGACGACCCCTTCACGGACAAGCCGGACGAGCTCGGGATAACAGTCGGGATCGGGGAATTCGATATTCACCCCCGCGCCCACCGCGAGGGCGGCGGCGGCCGCTTTGTCGGCGGCCACCGAGTGACTGATGGCCTCGTCCCTCCTGTGCAGCTCGGTCACCGCGTAATAGTCCGACACGACGAACCCGTCGAACCCCCATTCATTTCTGAGAACGTCTTCGAGAAGCCAGGTGTTCGCATGCGAGGGGACGCCGTCGATTTCATTGTAGGAGGCCATGACGCTTGCCGCGCCCGCGCCCGCGATGACTTCCCTGAACGTATACAGAAACGTGTCCCGGAGCGTGCGTTCGGAGACATTGACCGGGGCGCAGTTTGTTCCGGATTCCGGCTGGCCGTGTGCGGCAAAGTGCTTGAGCGTCGCAATGACCCGTTTCTTGTCCCTGAAACTCCCGTCCCCCTGGAAGCCCCGGACCGCGGCGATCCCCATCCGGGACACGAGGTAGGGATCTTCGCCGAACGTCTCTTCCACCCTTCCCCACCGGGGGTCGCGTGCGACGTCCACGACGGGCGTCAGCGCCTGGTGCGCTCCGCGGCCGCGCGTGTCTTCCGCGATCTCCGTGTAAATCTCCTCGACGAGGGCCGGGTTGAACGTGGAGGCCAGCCCGATCGGCTGCGGGTAGCTCGTCGCCTCCGGCGCGGCGAGACCGTGAAGGCACTCCTCGTGGAAGATCACCGGGATGCCGAGGCGGGTCTGTTCCATGAAAAATTTTTGAATCGCGTTGGCCAGCTCCGCCATCGCCACGGGGCTTTTCCCCCCCCCCGAATCGCTCAGCCGGGCGATCTGTCCCAGCCCGTGCGGGAGATTCGCGAGCATCAGCGCGGGACTGAGGTTCCCGGCTTCGTCGAAGAGGATCGCCTTCTTCTGCCCCCAGATGCAGAGCATCTGCGCAACCTTTTCGTCCACGGTCATGCGTCCCAGGAGGTCGGCGACGCGTTCGGCGACAGGCTGTGCAGGGTTCCTGTAATCGAGGGCTTCGTCCTGATGTACGGTCTCGTTGCGAGAAAGGCTGTCACTCATTGCTTCATTCCGTGGTGAACTGCGGACGCCCGTCAGGGAGTCCGGAGAATGTAGGAATTCAGTATGTTCTCGAGCATTTCCTGGCGCCCGCTCTGGAGCGAGGGACGCCCGGCGCCGAGAACCCACTGTTCGATCTCCGGGAGCGTTGCCGTTCCCGACATCATCCTGGCCCCGATCCCGGAGGCGTACGTCGCATAGCGATCCTTGATGAAGCGCGCAAACGTTCCGTCTTCACGGATGCGGTGCGCGATGAGCAGCCCGCGGGCGAACGCATCCATACCGCCGATGTGCGCGTGGAACAGGTCCACCGGGTCGTGCGAGCTGCGCCGGACTTTCGCGTCGAAGTTCAGCCCGCCGCTCCCCAGCCCGTCCTGACCCAGGATGATCAGCATCGCCAGGGTGGTGCTGTACAGGTCCGTGGGGAATTGATCGGTATCCCATCCCAGAAGCAGGTCGCCCCTGTTGGCATCGACGCTCCCCAGCCTGCCGGCGGCCGATGCAACGGCAAGCTCGTGCTCGAACGTGTGCCCGGCCAGCGTGGCGTGGTTCGCTTCGATGTTCAGCTTGAAGCTTTCGAGCAGTCCGTATTCTTTCAGGAAGTAGAGCGTCGCGGCGGCGCTGGAATCGTACTGGTGCTTCGTCGGCTCCGCGGGCTTCGGTTCGATGAGGAACTGCCCGGTGAACCCGATCGCGCGGCTGTAGTCAACCGCCATGTGGAGGAACCGGGCCATCTGTTCCTGCTCCCGTTTCATGTCGGTGTTCAGGAGGGTCTCGTACCCTTCCCGCCCCCCCCAGAACACGTAGTTCTCTCCGCCGAGCTCGTTCGTCGCATCGATGGCGTGCTTCACCTGCGCGGCGGCCGTCGCCATGACGTGCGCGCTGGGGCTCGTCGCCGCACCCTGCGCGTACATCGGGTGGCTGAAGAGGTTCGCGGTACCCCAGAGGAGCTTCACTCCGGTCTGCTTCTGGAGCTTCCCGGCGAGGTTCACGAGTGTGTCGAGGTTCTTGCAGGTCCGGGAGAAGTCCTCACCCTCGGGCGCGATGTCGCGGTCATGGAAGCAGTAATACCCGGCCCCCAGTTTCTGCATGAACTCGAACGCGGCTTCCATCGTTTCCTTCGCACGGTCCATCGGGTCGGCCGCACGGTGCCACTCTCTCTGGAAGCTCGGACCTCCGAACATGTCGGCGCCCGTCCCCATGAACGAATGCCAGTACGCAACGGCGAACCGCAGGTGCTCGGCCATCGTCTTCCCCCCCACGCGTGCATTCCTGTCGTAGTACTTGAACGCCAGGGGGTTCGTCGATTCCTTTCCTTCAAACGGAATCGGTCCTTCAACACCGGGAAAGAATTGTTTCGACATGCTCATGCTCGAATCTGTTATTCGGTGAACGCCGGAGAGAGAAAGAAGCGCGAAGCAGGTTCGGGTGAGAAATGGGGACGGCCTTTACAGGAAATCCACCATAACAATTGTAACGTTACTTACACTACTTGAACCGATTCAATAGTACAACGAATTTTATTCCCTGTCAATAGAGAAAACCACTTTCTTGCGGAAATTCCTCCGGCAGAATGCATGCGGAGCGGGCGGACAAACCGCCGGCGGCACTCCTGCAACTGGTTGCGGAATAATGCTTTCCGGCCGGACCTGAATCAGCTCGTCCCTTTTTTGCCGGGTGTCCGGTACTCCCTGACGGCCCGAAGAAACGCCGAGATGTTCTCCGTCTTCACCCCCGGGGGCATCCCGCCGCCGCACGAGAGGATAACTCGCGACCTGTCGCCGAGGGAACCGAGGAGCGCGTTCACAGCTTTTTCGACATCAGGGGCGCTTCCCGCGGCAAGCACATCACGGGGAGGGATGTTGCCGAGGAGCACAACGCTGTTCCGGGTGAGCTTCTTCAGGTCGCCCAGCGCGACCTCGTAACCCATGTTGAACAGGTTCACACCCAGGTCGGGAAGAAACGGCGCGGACACCCTGCAGGGCGCATCGTTGTGAAGGAAGCGCACGCTCACCCCCGCATCGAAGAGATCCTTCAGGCAGGGGAAGGCGAACGCACGGAACTCCTTCTCGCCGATGAATCCGATGATGTCGTCGAGAAGAAGAAGACCGTCGATCGAGGGGAACGCCTCGCGCTGAACGGCGATCCAGTCTTTCAGGAAGACGGTGATCTTCCCCAGGAGCGCGTGCGTCCGGTCCGGATCGGTCATCATCAGCGTGAGAAACTCGGTCGTCCCCATAAGATAGCTCGCGACATTGAGGGGACCGCGCGCGACGGCGAAACGAATCCTGTGCCCCGCCGCTTCGATCGCCGGCTGCGCGAGCCTCAGCCGGTTGAGCACGAAGGGGAGCAGTCCGTCCGTCCGCGGATCCGGCTGCGGGAGCCCGTCGATCTCGTCCGGGGAGTTCACCCTCCGGTGCGCGTGGGGAAATTCATTCCGGGGGAAGACGCACCGGACGCCGAAGGCGGACGGCTCCGTGCACATCCCGAACTCCGACCAGAATCCGGGGAGGAACACGATTTCGGGGAACTGCCTGGCCGCTGTCAGATTCGCGCGGAGCCACAGTTCGTCGCTCGTGAAATAATCCAGTATGCTGATCCCGCACCAGTTCGGGAGCCAGGGGCTGTCGATGATGAATCCGACGGGAAGGGGGGTGACGCTTTCCCCATCCACCGTGCGTTTCAGCGTTTCCCACTGTTCGTCTGTCATGGCACGCGGGGGTCCTTTCCAGGGTTCCGTCTAAAACCCGATTGCATTACCGCCGTCGACGGGGAGGACGATCCCCGTCACATACCGGGATTGATCCGAGGCCAGGTAGAGCGCTGCGTTCGCCACGTCGGAGGGCTCCCCCAGACGGCGGAGCGGCGTACGCGCAAGGACACGTTCCCTGCGCGCAGGGTCGCCGTCCAGGGCTTTCGCCGACATCGCCGTGGCGATGAACCCGGGGGCGATGCAGTTGACGCGGACGCCCCGCGGAGACCATTCGACCGCCAGCGACCGGGTCATTCCCTCCACGGCGGACTTTGAAGCGGCATAGGCGACGACGTTCGGTATGCCGTACCGGGACGCCATCGAGCTGATCATGATGATGCTCCCGCGCCCGCGTCCGACCATGGACCTGCCGACTTCCCTGGTGAGGACGAACACGGCGGTCTGGTTCGTCAGCACCACGTCCTGATAGGCGCGGTCCGAGACCTCCAAGGCCTCCCGCTTGTCGTGTATGCCGGCGTTGTTGACGAGAACATCGATCTCTCCCCCGGCTGCCACCCGGGCCATGAGATCGGGGATCCGGCCGATGTCGTTCAGATCGAAGACGTACGAACGCGCGCCGCTCCCGAGGGCGTTTCGCGCAGCCTCGAGGTTTTTCCCGTTCCTTCCGACGATGACGACATTCGACCGGTTGCGCGCAAACGCTTCCGCCACCGCAAAGCCAAGCCCGGTCGCGCCCCCGGTCACAAGGACGTTTTTTCCCTCCAGGTCTCCATAGGTCGTTCCCATCACCCCCTGCTCCGCTTTGATTGCCAATTCCCGAAAACGAACGAAATCAGGGGAAAATCCCGCAAAGATGCAATACCGATTGAATCGGTTCAGAAGTTTGCTTATATTCTTCCATCAGGAGAAACCCATGAAACGCATAACGATCGAAGACGTCGCGAAGAAGGCGGGAGTATCGAAGGGGACCGTGTCTGCGGTCATGAACGCACGAACGACGGTGAGGCAGGAAACCCGTGACCACGTTCTCGAGGTGATGAAAGAGCTGCATTTCCGCCCTCAGGGGGTCGCGCGCAACCTGAGGAACGGCAACCAGGACAAGACCATCGGGATCATCATCAAGGACGTCAACTATCCGTTCTACACGGCGATCGCCAGCGGCGTCCGGGAATACGCGAGCAGCAAAGGGTACTCGCTCCTGATCACAAGCTCGGAAAACAACCAGCAGTCGGAGAAGCGGTTCTCCCAGCTCTTCTCGGCGAAGGACATCAAGGGGGCGATCATCGCGCCGCTCGTGGAAGGCACCGCGGAGATCGAACACCTCTTCAAGCTGAAGATGATCAACTACCCGTTTGTCCTGCTGGAAGACGTGAGGGGGATACAGGCGAACGTGGTCGCGATCGACAATTCCCGGGCGATCAAGAAGGCCGTGAAGTACCTCATGGATCACGGTCACACGCGCATCGTGCATTTCGCGGGGCCGCCGAGCTCTTCCCACACGGAAGAGCGCATTGACGGGTTCCGGCACGCGTTCAGCGAGAGCACGCTGGCGTTCACGAAGGACATGATCGTCTCGATCGGCTCGCGCCACGAGGAGAGCTACGGCAACACGATCGCCTACTTCCGGCAGAAACCCCGGAGCGAGTACCCGACGGCGATCGTCTGTTTCAACGACCAGCAGGCTCTCGCCATACTCACCGCGCTCAAAGAGCTCAGCATCCGGGTGCCCGAAGACATCTCCATCATCGGGAACGACGACATTTCCTACGCAAAGATCTACCCGGTCCCCCTGACGACGATTCGCGCCCCCCAGCAGGAAATCGGCCAGCGGGCCGCGGAGCTCCTCATCAGGAACATCGAGTCTTCAAAGCTTCTTCCCGTGGAACGGGTCGTTCTCGAGACGGAGCTCGTGGTCAGGGAGTCCACCCGGGACATCCCCCGCTGAGCGTCACCGCCCCCCGGCGGCGGTGAGCCGCCGTTCGAGGAAGCTCTTCACTTCCGTTGCCACGACGTATTCCTCGTTCGTGGGAATGACCGCGATCCTGACGGCCGACCCGTCGGCCGATATGAGACCCTCCCGCGGATTCGCCGCGTTCTTCCCTTCGTCCAGCACGACGCCGAGGTTCTCCATGCCGGAGACGATCTTCCTGCGGAGCTGTATCCCGTTCTGCCCCGCCCCTGCGGTGAAGACGATGACGTCGGCCCCGTTGAGGATCGCCAGATACTCGCCGATGTAGCGCTTCACCCCGTAGGCGAACGCTCCAAAGGCAAGGGCCGCGCGGGCGTCCCCCTCCGCCATCGAGCGCTCGATGTCCCTGAAATCCCCGCTCGTCCCCGCAATGCCGTAAATCCCTCCCCGGGACATCAGGAGGTTCCCGACCTCCGCCACGGAAAGGTGCTCCTTCTCCATGATGTACAGGAGCGCATACGGGTCGAGATCCCCCACGCGCCTGGCGTTCAGCAGGCCGCTCTGGGGACTCATCCCCATCGACGTGTCGACCGAGGCGCCGTCCCTGATCGCGCAGACCGATGAGCTTCCGCCCAGGTGGCAGGAGATGACCTTCGCCGCGCCGTAGAGCTCCTTCGCGCGCATGCCGATGTACCGGTGCGACGCCCCGTGGAACCCGTATTTCCGGACACCGTGCTTTTCGTAGAGCCCGTACGGGATGCCGTACAGGAACGCCTCGGGGGGTATCGCCGCGTGAAAATGAGTCTCGAAGAGCCCCACGCGCGGTGTCGACGGCAGGAGCCTGCTGAACACGGAGATCGCCGTGACGTACACGTCGGTGTGGACGGGGGCGAGAAGCCTGTACTCCTCCATCGCCTCAAGGACGGCGGGCGTGAGCTCCACGCACCCGCTGACCCCCTTGGCAAGCACCGTCTTGAACCCGACGGCGGCGATGCCGGCGAGGGGGTACCGCTCAGCGATGGTGGCGAGCGTCAGATTGACCGCCGCCGTGTAGTCCGGCACGGGAGCCGTGACGGACTGTCCTGCGCCGCCGTCAAAGGCGTACGTGTACTTCCCCTCGTTGTCCCCGATCCTCTCGACCGCCCCCTCGTACAGGATTCGCATGGCGGGCACGTCGTACAGCTTGCACTTGTAGGACGTGCTCCCGGGATTGGCGATGAGCAGGTTCATGTCAGCGCGCACCGAGTTTGGCGATGACCTGCTCGGCGATGGACCGGATCAGCTTCTCGTCGATCCCCTCCGGCAGCGCCTCCTCCTGCGGGGCGATGCTGCTCGGCATCGGCGTGGCGTCGCACGTCGTCACGCGGCCGGGAAGATGGAATTTCTCCCGGAGCGTCATCAGCCGGTCCCGTTCTCCCTCGGGCAGCACGTTCATGTTCCCGAGCTGGATCGCCTTCCACACGATGCTCGCGGTATGTTCGAGCGTTTCCATCTTGTGGTAGGCGTTGAGAAGGTCGCTTCCGAGCGTGAGCGCCCCGTGGTTTTCAAGGAGTATCGCGTCCGACTTCTGGATGAACGGCCGCGCGCGGTCCGGGATCTCCATCGTCGAGGGAAGCCCGTACGGCGCGATCGGGACGGCCCCGATGACGATGATCGCCTCGGGAAGCACGCATTTGTTCAGGGGGATCCCGGCGACGGCGAAGCTCGTCGCGTACGGCGGGTGCGCATGCACGACCGACCGGATGTCCGGCCGTTCCTTGTAGATGTCGAGGTGCATTTTCACCTCGCTCGACGGGCGGAAATCCTTGCTGCCGGCAATGACCTTTCCCGTCCTGTCGCACTTGATGATCATGTCGGTCGTCATGAAACCCTTGCTCACCCCCGTGGGCGTCGTCAGCACCTCGTCATCGTTCAGCTTCACCGAGATATTGCCGTCGTTCGAGGCGACGTAGCCGCGGATCCAGATGCGTTTGCCGATTTCGACGATCTGCTTGCGAAGATCCCATTCGTTGACCATTGCGGTGCTTCCTTCTTAAAGTAGTTCCCGTAAGACTTCTTCGTGAGGATTGCGTATAATGGCGTAGCCGGCCAGCATGCCCTCCCCTCGGCAGTACTCGATCGCGGGCTTCACCGCGGCTTCCAGGGCGCCGATGTCCCCCGTCATGACGACAAACCCCTTGCCTCCCACCGCCATCGCGACGTGCACCCGTATGAGCTCCAGCTCCGCCTCCTTGACGGCCAGGTCGGCGGCCTTGATCGCCGAAACGACCGAAAAGGTCTCGATGATCAGGAGCGCGCCCACGTGTTTCTGTTTTCCCGTCTCGATCACCGTGCAGCCGGCAATCGCCGGAAACACCCGCGGGTCGACGTTGGGGATCGTCGCCAGGTTCACGACGGAGAACCCGCCCACGCTCCCCGCCACGGCGATCGCCGTTTCGACGTCCGCGACGTTCCCGCGGACCACCATGAAGAATTTCCCCGAGCAGATGGTCCGCGCGACGATCTTCTCGACGTTCGCCGCCTTCAGCACGGCGTCCTGCACCTCGTACCCCTTGTAGATGCTCCCCAGCTCGATGATGCCCACGGCGTTTCCCGACGACATCAGCCCCTCCGGATGTGAATGGCATCGGCGGCAACGGCCGTCACCGTCCCCGAGATGGAGGCGTGGACGTTGCTCGAGATCCTGCCGACGGCTTTCGCGATAAGGTCATATTTCTTCACGGCCGCCCCCGCTGTCACGACCGGCGAGGCCGGCGCGCCCGCGTGCTCCTTCAGCGGTATGCGGACGCTCGCGGGCTCGAAGGCGATCTCCTTCAGGGGCCCTTCGTCGGCGAACTGCAGGACGTCCAGGCGCTGTTTCAGCTTCCGCGTCGGCACCTTCCGGTATTCGTACATCGGGTGCACCGTGACGGCGCCGCCGTCCCAGCGGAGCTCCTGCTGCCTGGCAAGCCGCTTCTCGATCACCGTCGCCCCGCGGGGATCGAGCCCTTCCGGGCAGGCGTACATGGTGCAGAGATTGCACTCGCAGCACGAGAGGTTCCCCGCGAACAGCATCGGTTGATCCTCCCGGGTGAACATCCGGTTCCGCATCGCCGTTTCCGGCCGCACCGGCTGCCCCAGCAGGTAGCGGGGGCAGAATTCGGTGCAGAGCGAGCACTGGTCGCAGCCGGCCTTGGCGATCCTGTCGGTGTCGTGATCCGTCCTGAACCGCGTGTACATCGTCACGCAGTAGTGGTCGGGGGGAAGGACGATGAGGGCGCCGGTCCGCCGGGACACGACCGCCGTCAGGTCTTCCTCGAGGACCCCCATCATCAGCCCGCCGGAACGGACGACGTACCCGGGAGCGGTGATCCGGAACCGGGACAGGACTTCCGCGAACGAGATCCCCACGGGGACCCGGACCGTCGCGGGTTCTGCGACGGCCCCCGCCACCGCGATGAACTTCTCGACGACGGGCGTTCCCGCGCCGATGTTGTACAGCGTCTCGACGTTCTGCACAACGCAGCCGACGGAGATCGGGAGGGCTCCCGGGCCGACAACCCGTCCCGTCGTCATGTAGATGAGCGTGATCTCGTCGCCGGCCGGGTACACGTCCTCGATCGGCACGACGCGGGTATGCTTCTTCACCCCGGCCTCGAGGATGCGGATCTCCTCCGCGTGTTTCTCCTTGATGCCGATGATGGCGTGTGCGGCCCCCGTGATCTTCATGACCGCGTCGAGGCCTTTCAGCACCACGTCGCCGTGGTGAAGGATCAGCTCCATGTCCTTGTGCAGCAGGGGCTCGCATTCCGCCGCGTTGACGATGATCGTGTCGGGAGCGCTCTGCAGCTTCACGTGCGCGGGAAACCCCGCCCCCCCCGCCCCGATGATGCCGTTGGACTCGATGTCGGCGAGCGTCATGCGCCCCCTTCCTCAAGGTCGTGGTATTCCATCGAATCGACGATCGCCATGATCAGCGTCCTCATCGGCGCCAGCTCGATGCCGAAGACCGCCCGCGCGACCCCGGGAGCGCCGCCGCATACGACGGTGTCGCCGATCCCCGCGCCGACATAATCGACGGCCACCCATTCGTTGCCGTCGTCCGTCCCGTCCGGCAGGACGGGCTGGACGACGAACACGATCTTCCCCCTGTAGGCGGGATGCTTCTCTTCCGACACGACCGCGTGCGTGACCCGGGCGAGGAACATCAGGAGACCTCCTCGACGCGTTCCACGATGCTCGCGTTGACGGGCGCGTAGCCGCGGGGGAACGCCTGCGTCGCGTCGGTGCTCGTCACGTACACGACCCGGTCACCCGGGGCCGCCAGACCCTGCGGATCGGCGGCCACGAGCGGCGATTCCGCGTCGCTCCCCCGGGCGGAGACCGGCTGGACGATGTACAGCCTGCACCCGTCCAGCTCCGGCACTTTCCGGGACGCCCAGACAACACCGATCACCACGCCGAGCTTCATCGCCGCGGGGCCGGTCCGCCGGCCCTCCGGACGTGCGTCAGCTGGACGTCGTCGATGATCGCCAGGACCACGGCGTCGATCGGCGCGTTCTTCGTCTGTTCGGTCATGCGGGCCGCCGACCCGTAGGAGAGAAGCACGAAATTCCCCTCCCCCGCCTGAACGGCGTCGACGGCGACATGGTACGATTTCATCGGCTTCCCGTCATGATCCGTTTCCCTGCACAGGAGGAGCTTCTTCCCGTTCAGGTTCGGGTCCTTCTGCGAAGCGACGACCGTGCCGATGACCCTTGCAAAGATCATCGTCTCAGCCCTGGCGGTTGAATGTGCCTTCCAGAGCGTCGTCGGGGCGCGGGATCACGAGCTGGGAGAGCACCTCCCCCACCCGGGAGGCGGCGTCGTTCGCCGCGTCGATCGCGGAACGGACGGCCGCGACGTCGCCTTCGACGACGAACGAGACGTACCCGCTCCCCACCTGGCGCCACTCGACGAGCTCGACGTTCGCGGCCTTGACCGCCGCGTCGGCACCCAGGACGAGCGGTGCGAATCCCCTGGTTTCCAGAATCCCTATCGCGTTTTTCCCTGCCATGATCGTTTCTCCTTCGTTAGAGGCTCACGTGATTACACAAACCTGAACGCCGCATGCGTCATGATGCGCCGTTTGCGCACAAAATCCCTCGGGGTGCAGATCCCTTCCCCCGTCGGCGTGGCGACGGTGTGGGAAAAATATCCTTCGCCGAGATCGCCCCCGTCCCCCCGGAGCGTCCCGCCGTTGATGACGTGGACATCGCAGTCGAGCATTCTCGTGTACTGCGTCACGCGGTTGATGTCCTTCGAAAAAATGCTCGCGGTGTGCTTGAACCCGTGCTCGGCCTTCCGGGACGCCTCGAGCCCTGCGTCGAAATCCTTCACGCGGACCACCGGGATGCAGCAGGTCATCTGCTCGGCGACGACCCAGGGGTGGTTCCTGTCCGTCTCGCCGAACAGGAGCGGGACGGTCTCCGCGACGTTCAACCCGAGGGCCCGGCCGAGGACCCTCGCGCTCTTCCCGACGTACTCGCGGCCGATCAGCCAGTGTTTTCCCGAGAGCTGCAGCGCCTTCCCCGCCAGCGCGTCCATCTGCGCGGTCGTCAGGCGCAGGTTCCCCGCCTTCTCCATCTCGCGCATAAACTGCTCGAAGACCGACTCGACGACGAAGATCTCCTTTTCCGCCAGGCAGAGGACGTTGTTGTCGTAACTGGCGCTCATCGTGATCTCCGCGGCCGCCAGCATCAGGTCCGCCGTTTCGTCGACGAGCGCCGGGGGGTTTCCCGGCCCGGCGGCGATCACCTTCTTCGGATAGCTCATCGCCAGCTCGACGACCTGCGGTCCCCCGGTGACCGAGAGCAGCTCGACGTACCGGTGGCCGAACAGCGTCTTCGCGGTCTCGAGCGTCGGCTCCGCAACGCACGTCACGAGATTCCGCGGGGCCCCCGCCTCCACCATGTACTTGTTTGCCAGCCGGATCACCTTGGCGTTGACCTTCTTCGCCGACGGGTGCGGGTTGAACGCGATCGTGTTCCCCCCGGCAAGCTGGATGATGATGTTGTTGATCATCGTGGGAGCCGGGTGCGTGCTCGGCGTGATGTTCCCGATGACGCCGAAGGGCGCGTACTCGTCGAGCGCGAGCCCGTTCTTTCCGGACCACGCCTGGGGCTGGAGGAATTCCACCCCGGGGCTGTTCTTCGCCGCATTGACGAGCTTCGCGATCTTGTGGTCCACCCGGCCCATGCCGGTTTCCTCGACCGTTTCCTTCGCAAGCTCCTCCTTGTGATCGTACGTCATCTGCCGGACGGCGTCGGTGAATTTCTTCTTGCACTGGATGCTCCGGCCCTTGAATTCCAGGAACGCCTGGTGCGCGGCCTCCACGGCGTCGTTCATGTCGTCGAAGACCCCCCAGTCCCCCCCGCCGTGGGACGGGGCGGGCGTAACCGCGGCGCCCGTCTTCGCCATGACCTGGCGGACGACCGTCTCGATCAGGTCCTCGAGCTGTTTTTCGGTGATGTCCAAACGGATCCTCGTTCAGTTATTTCGTCGATTTCTTGTCCGCCCTGATCGGCTCGAGCGGGAACTTCGGCAGGAGCTTCTCCGACGGCCGCGGGATGATGACCTCGGACTGGACCGTCCCGATGTTCTTCGCCGCCTGCACCCCCGCTTCGACCGCCGCCTTGACCGCCGCCACGTCGCCGCGGACGATGATGCCGACCCTCCCCCCTCCGACCTTCACCCATTTCGCCAGTTTCACGTTGGCGGATTTCACGGCGGCGTCCGCAGCCTGGATCACCCGCCGTAAACCCCTGTGTCTCGATAATGCCGAGTGCATCGTTCATGACGCTTCTCCTATTTTTCGACCCCGATGAGTTCGAATACCTCGTCGTGTGCGGACGGGATGATGTTTGTGCATACGAGCTCGCCGACCCTTCCCGCCGCTTCCGCCCCCGCCTCCACGGCCGCACGCACGGCGCCGACTTCCCCGCGCACGAGCGCCGTCACGTAGGCGCCTCCGATCTCCACGCGCTTGACGAAGTCCACGTTCGCGGTCTTCATCATCGCGTCGATGGCGTTTGTCGCCCCGGTGTTCCCGCGCGTTTCAACAAAACCCAGTGCAGCTCCTCGAGACATGGTGTGTATCCTCCTAGTGTGAATTGCCGTTGAACGTCATCTGTATCTTCCTCTGTCGCATCAACTCGCGGGCCCCGTAGGTGCATATCGTGCCGGCGGGGACCGTAATCTCCCTGACGTCACGCTCCAGAGCGCGGACGCGGTTTTCCGTCAGCACGGGGGTCCGGTATCCGGTAAAGTCCACGGCCACGTCGCACACCCGGACCGCCGCCGGAGGCCGCGCGTACTCCGGAGGGAGGCACCGTGACCGTCACCCCCTGCAGGGCAAGGCGCGCCATCACTTCATTCACAACGATCCGGACGAGGGCGTCAAGGGAAATTTCCACGATCACCCGCCCCCGGAGCGGTGTTTCCGGTAGAGCTCTTTCGCGCCCGACGACACCTCGTCGACGATGCCGACGATGGCGCTGTCGGTCGCCACGCCCTTGGTCGAGGCCGTCAGCCTGGCCGAGGAAGAGGCGCAGAGAAGGACGACGTCCCCCTCCCCGGCGTCCACCGTGTCGACGCACGCGTGCGTCAGGGCGGTCTCCCCGAGCCCCGCATCAAGGTAACGGACGACGAGGATCTTCCTCCCTCCCATGTTCCCGGTCTTCCGTGTGGCCACGACGTTCCCGATGACGATGCCGAGCTTCATGGGTCACATTTTCCCGAGAAATTCCACAAGCGTGTCCTCGCGGACGTTGGCGGCGTTCGCATCGTCGGTGTCCAGGTGGATCTGGAGGAGCCAGTTGTCGTTCGTCCGTATGAGAACGTTTTCGAATATCGTGCTCTTCTCCCCCGCAATGCGCACCCGGCAGAGATCGCCGTCGCGCACGCCGAGCCCTTTCGCGTCGTCGTTCGTCATGTGAATGTGCCGGCTGGCGACGATGGCGCATTTCCCGATATACACGGAGCCGGCGGGACCCGCCAGCGTCAGCGGGGCGGCGGCGTCCAGAGAGCCCGAATTCACCACCGGGGGATCGATGCCGAGAAATATCGCGTCGGTGAGCGACACCTCCACCTGGTCGTATTTCCTCAGGGGACCGAGAATCCGCACGGCGGGAATGCTGCGCAGCTTGGGACCGACGATCGTGAGCGTGTGCTTCGACGCGAATTCGCCGGGCTGGTAGAGGGGGCGCATCTTCTCGAACGCCGCTTCAGCGCCGAAGAGCGTGCGGAACGTACCGGGGGTCAGGTGAATATGCCTGTTCGAAACGCCGAGAGGAATCAGCCGCGATCCCGCGGGAGGAGGAGGCCTCTTCGAGGCGGCGCGGGCGCCGAGCGCGAGGCTGACCTCGCGCACGACAAGATCCACAAGCGCTTCGCGGGATACCGCGCCGGCCGTCCTATCGCAGCCGCAATCCACCGGACTCCCCAAGGGGCGATCTCCTTCTGATGACCGTCAGTTGACAACCGTGATCTGCACGCCCATCTGCTCGATTTGCGCCAGCGTTTCGGCGGGCGCGGTGCTGTCGGTGATGATCCGGTTCACACGCGCGAGAGACGCGTAACTCGCAAGCCCCGACTGGTAGAATTTGCTCCCGTCGGCAAGCACGATGATCTCGCGGACCTTCGCCACGATCTTCTTCTTCAATTCGATCTCCAGAAGGTGCGTGTCCGTGAGACCGTTTTCGATGGAAATCCCCCACGCTCCCAGAAACGCCTTCTGGATGATGAGATCATCGAAAAAACCCTGCGTCGGAAGCCCCGCGATGGACCCGGAGGCGTGGCGGAGGTAACCCGCCGGCAGGAGCACATTGATGTTCTGACACCCCATCATCTCGATCGCCGTCCAGATCCCCGTCGGGATGACGGTGATTTCCTTGAGGTCGTCCCTGAGTCTGAGCGCGTGTGCCAGCGAAAGAACCGTCGTGCTCGAATCCAGGAGCACCGACTCGAGAGGACCGACGAAGCGGGAGGCCGCCTCGCCGATTCTGTGCTTGATGTGCGAGTTCAGGCTCTTCCGCGTCTGGAACGAATACTCCTGCCGCGCACGCTCCTCGACAAGCCGTGCACCGCCGTGTGTCCGGGAGATCTTTCCCAGCTTCGCCAGCGCGTCAAGATCAGACCGTATCGTCACCTCGGTCACCGCGAGCATGCTGCTCAGCTCCCTGACCGTGACGACTTCCCTGGAGGCGAGTGTGTCGAGTATTTTCTGAGATCGGAGAGAAGCCACCATTCCTGATCCTGTAAAGGCATCAGAACATAGTCTCTTTTTCGTCTACTTGCAATAGACTTACGTTTTCTTTCGAATTATTTTTGAATTCCGCCTTAAACGAAATAAGCAAAATGACAGATTTTACTTATCGTTTGCTCAGAACGTCGGCCTCATACTTCTCGTATGGCGGCAATGTAGTCTTCGGCGACGGGGACGTTTTCCTTCGCGCAGTAGTAGTCATAGACCGCCGCATACGGCTTGGTCTTGAGGACCTCCAGACAGCGCGAGCCGCTCGAAACTCCGTCCCGCCTCCTCGTACTTCTTCAGCGCCGCCGTCGGCTCCAGGAGCGCGAACAGGAACGCCAGCTGCGCCGCCCGCGCCCCGACGACGTACGCGCCGATCCGGTTGAGGCTGCCGTCGAAATAGTCGAGTCCCACGCTCACACGATCGAGCGCGCCGGAGCGGACGATCTCCTGCGCAATGAACTGGATCTCGTCGTTGAAGATCACCACGTGGTCGCTGTCCCACCGCACGCCACGGCTGACGTGGAGGAGCAATCCGTCCACAAACTGGAGCACCGAGGAGATTTTGTCCCCGATCTGCTCCGTCGGATGAAAATGCCCCGTGTCGAGACAGAGCCCGATGTTGTTCCTCACGGCGTATCCCATGTAGAATTCGTGCGACCCGACCGTCATCGCCTCCATGCCGAGACCGAACAGCTTGCTCTCCACGAAGTCCCGCAGGTGCTCCTTCGGATACTTCTCCCGGAATATCTCGTCGAGCGACTTCTGCAGGATCTTCCGGTACCCGGTCCGGTCCACCGGGATGTCCTTCGAGCCGTCCGGGATCCAGATGTTGTTCCCGGCCGGGATCCCGAGCGCCCGCCCCATTTCCGCGGCGATCTTCCGCGTCCGCTTCACATGCTCGACCCAGAATTTCCTGTACGTCTCGTTCTTGCTCGAGAGCGTGTACCCCCCGTCGGCATACGGGTGCGAGAAGAGCGTCGGGTTGAAATCCAGGCCGATGCCGAGCTTCTTCGCCCAGTCGATCCAGGTCTGGAAATGCTTCACCTCGATGCCGTCCCGGTCGACCTTCTCCCCCTTGAAATCGCCGTAGATCGCGTGGAGGTTCAGCCTCTGGCGGCCGGGAAGGAGACTGATCACCTCCTCGATGTCCTTCTTCACCTCGTCGATCGACCGGGCCTTCCCCGGGTAATTTCCCGTGACCTGGATGCCTCCACCGCCGAGCTCCGCACCCGGCTTCTCGAATCCCCCCACATCATCGGTCTGCCAGCAGTGCAGGCTGATCTGCAAGGAGTCCATCTTCCGCAGCGCCGCCTCGGTGTCCACGCCGATCGTGGCGTACTCTTCTTTCGCGTGCCTGTATGCCGATTCGACAGTTTTCGGGTCTTTCATGTGACGTGTTCCTTCTTCGTGAGATATGGATTGTTCGTGTTCACTGCAATACCATCCCGGCCGGGGACGAGCACGTCGCCGGCGATGATCTCGCGGCACAGAAGAACGAAGACGGGAATGTACTCCGCGAGAAGTATGACAGGCTGATCGGTCCACGTTCCGTATGCCCTGTACTGGTAGACGATGATGTTCGCGAGGGCGGACATGCCGAGAAACGCGTACACGGCCGGGGACCAGCGGAGCGCGACGAGCGCCGCAAGCCATGTCAGATACCAGGGATGAACCACGGGCGAAAGGAGAAGAAAACCGGTAAACCCCCAGAATATTTTCTCCAGCAGCGGGCGATCAAGGAACGACAGGACGCCGATGTACAGGAGGATCAGTATGCCGCTCACGACGTGTGCGGCCTCGTTGGACCCGGTCAGGAAATACGTGACGGAGAACAGTCCCCCGTTGAATTCCCAGCGCGAACCGAACGTCGCGAGCGACGAGGCGACCCCCCAGGACGGCTCATAATAGAGAAGGGCGCCGGAGAGGACGAGAACGAGGGGGATGGCGGGGACCAGGAAACGGCGGAACCCCTTCAGGTGCCCGGCAAGGAGGGGAAGAAGGAACAGGGGCACAAGTTTCGCCAGTGCGCTCAGGCCGAGTGCGAGGGCCCCGCGCAAGGGTCTCGCCCGCATGAAAAGGTAGAGTCCCAGGATCAGGAACGGGATGGCGAGCGCGTCGATATGGCCGTCCAGCGCAAAATACAGGACGGGGAGCGGAGACCAGGCATACAGGAGAAGGGGTGTCACCGGATCAGCCCGCCCGCGGACGAACATCCATATGAACGCGATCGTCAGGCAATCCATCACCGTCAGGAGGAATTTCATTCCGGCGACGGAATCCCCGAAGAGCGCGTCGGAGCAGAGGAACAGGATCTGCGCCAGCGCCGGGTAGACGCTCCTGAGTTCGGGGTGATTCACCTTCGACGGAATGTCGGCGCTCGCCAGGTGCGCGAGATGCGGGTCGGTGGGGGTGAACGCGAACGGATTGATCCCCGCGGCGGCCACTTTCCCGTCCCAGAGATACCGGTAGATGTCGTCCGATCCCACGACGCCGTGAGGAAGAAGCGTCAGCCGAAAAACCACGCCGAACGCCACGACCGGAAGGATGAGCCCGCGTCCGGAGGGGCCGCCGGGGGCGCGCATGCGCCGGACGAGAAATGAGAGTATGATGAACGTGGCCGCATTGACGGCAATGAAGAGCAGCACCTCGCCCGGCCCGGGAGGGACCCCGTAGAATGACAGGAAGCAGAGCTCCATCAGGATGCCCGCTCCGACGAGGATTCGCAGTGTGGGATTCACCGGCGTCATGTTCCCCGCTTTCCCTCCCCCGTGATGATCACCTTCACGACATTCTCACCGTAGGCGGCGTTGAGCGCAAACGCCGCGGGGGCACCGTCGAGCGTGAACCTGTGCGAGACGAGCGAGGACGACATCAACGCGTTTCTGACGGACCAGCCGTATCGCCTCCGGGTACGTCCCGTTCATCCGCCGCGAGAACAGGAACGAAAGCTCTTTTCGCCTTGCGGTCGAATGGTCGAGCGAGAAGCGGTCATCCTCCGGGATCCCCACGCACACCACGCGTCCCCCGGGAGCCGCCGAGGCGGCCGCCTCCCGGACGATCTCATCCGCCCACGCACACTCGATCGCGACGTCCACCCCCCTGCCGCCGGTTTGCGATGTGATCTCCGCCGCGGATCCCGCGGCCGTGGCGCCGAACCGCACGGCGAGCGAACGCCGCCACGCCAGCGGCTCCACGACAAACACGGGACCTGCACCCGCGTCGATCGCCCTCTGGAGGACAAGGAGACCGATGGGCCCGGCGCCGAAGAGCGCGACGGTGTCCCCCCGCATGATCCGCGCACGGCCGACGGCGTGTATCGCCACGCCGAGCGGCTCGAGCAGGGCGCCTCCTTCGTCGTCAATGGAGGGGGGAAGGACGAAGCAGGATCGGGCCGGCGCAAGAAGGCGTTCGCGGAAGCACCCGTCGTCAGGGTACAGTCCGCAGAAGTGGAGCGCCCGGCAGATGTGCATGTCTCCCCGGAGGCACATATCGCACTTCAGGCAGGGAGTGGCGGGGTCGACCGCGACCCGGTGGCCGGCGAGGAGAGGCGTTCCGTCCCCGCCCAGAGCGCCCGGACCGCATCGTTCGACGACGCCGGCGAATTCGTGCCCGAGGACGAGCGGGGCTTTCACCTCCGTGTCGCCGATGCGCGCGTGGGCGAATGAGTGGAGGTCGCTTCCGCATATGCCGGCGGCGGTAACGCGCACGAGGACCTCCCCCGGGCCCGGGGGGGGAGGATCGGCGATCTCATCGACGCGTATGTCGCGGGGACCGTGGAGCCGGGCGCCTTTCATCTCAGGGGATGTACTCCCCGGGATAGGGGACGGCGGCGGGGTGATTGAACGAGACGTCTGCCGACCCCCAGAAGCGCCATTGCGTCGAACAGCGGCCGGCCGGCATGACCGAACGCCACGGCGGTATGGTGGGGGAATCGCTTGCCGAGCAGGACATGCCTGTAGAACCGCCCCATTTCCCGGACGGCGAAGACCGCGATGCACCCGAACGATTTCGGGTCGACATTGAGGATCTCCCCCTGCGCGACGTACGCCCTCAGCCCCGCTTCGGGAGTCCCCTGGACCCGGAAGAGCGTGATGTCCCCGGGGCGTATCGTCCCTTCGAGCGTCCCACGGGTGATGTCCGGCTCCTTCCCCGGCTCCATCAGGCGGTGCATGATCAGCTGGTACTTGATGACCGGGGAAGCCATGCAGGTGGACGACGTGTTCCCGCAGTGGAACCCCATGAAGAGCTCGCGATTGGCGTACGACTTCACGGCGGCCCCCGCTTCGGCGTACATGTCGGCGGGCACCGTGTTGTTGATGTCGAGGATGGCGGCCGGCATCTCCGTGGCGCAGGAACAGATGTATTCGCTCAGCGCTCCGTAGATGTCCGACTCGCACGAGATCGGGATCCCGCGCGTGGCCAGGCGGGAGTTGATGAAACAGGGAACGAACCCGAAGAACTTCTCGAACGAGGGCCAGCACTTGTTCGCAAACACGGCGTATTGCGATGCGCCGAGGTTCTTCTCCATGAAGTCGAGGAGCGCGATCTCGAACTGCGCGAGACCGTGGAGAAGGTCGGGATAGGTATTCCCTTTCCCCAGCTCGCGCGCCATGTCCGCAGCGACCGCGGGAATGCGCGGGTCCCCCTTCTTTGACAGGAAGACGTCGTACATGTCGAGCTCGCTGTTCTCCATGATCTCCACCCCCAGGTCGAACAGCGGCTTGATCGGGGCGTGGCACGTGAGAAAATCGTACGGGCGGGGGCCGAACGAGAATATCTTGAGGTTCTTGAGCCCGCAGTAGACGCGCGCCACCGGGAGGAACTCCCGTATCATCGAGGCGACTTCTCCGGGTGTCCCGACCGGGTGTTCCGGGATATGGGCGCGGAGCGACCTGAGGCCCAGGTTGTAGGAGGCGGAGAGGAGCCCGCAGTAGGCGTCCCCCCTCCCGTTGAACAGGTCCTTGCCCGTCTCTTCGGCGGCGGCGGCGACCATGACCGGTCCCCCGAACTTCTGCGCCAGGAGCGTGGACGGCCCCTCCGGCCCGAAATTCCCCAGGTAGACGACGAGCGCATCGATCTTCTTCGCCCGGATCTCCGCGAGCGCCCTGACGACGTCCGCCTCGTTCTCGACGACCGTCTCAAGCTCCACCACCGGGATCTTCGCCGCCCGGCAGGCGGCGGCGACGAGCGTGCGCCGCTTCTTTGAAAGCTCGACCGGGAAGCAGTCCCTGCTCACCGCGATGAGTCCGATGACACTTTCAGGAATGTTGTTCATCTAGCGTTCTCCTTTTTCCGGCGTGCGGCCGGCCTGTCCGTAATACGAACCGGGTCCGTGCTTGCGCCCGTAGTGCTTCTCCCGCAACGCGCGCCTGAGCCGCCCTGCCCGGGGATTGATCTGGAGCGTCAAATACGCGATCTTTGAAAGCTCTTCGAGCATCAGGCTGTGGTAGACCGCGCTCGTCCGGGGTCTCCCCCCACGCGAACGGGCCGTGCCCCGCGACGAGGACCATCGGAACGTCCGCGTAGGGAATTCGGGCAAACGTCTTCACGATCAGCTTTCCCGTCTCCTCCTCGTAGTCTCCCCGGATCATCGCGTCCGTCATCTGTTTCGTGCACGGGATATCGACGTTGAGGTGATCCGCGTGCGTCGTTCCCAGTATCGGAACGGACCGTCCCGCCTGCGCCCATGCGACGGCATGGGGAGAGTGCGTGTGGACGATGCCGCCTATCCCGCTGAAATGGCGGTACAGGAACGTATGCGTCTTCGTGTCGGAGGAAGGGCGGAGTTTCCCCTCAACGATCCGGTTGTCCAGCGCGACGACGACGATCATCTCCGGCGTCAGCTCGCCGTAGGGAACGCCGCTGGGCTTGATCGCGATGACCCCGCGGCCCTGTCCACCGCGCTCGCGTTGCCGAACGTGTGGATGGCGAGCCCCAGTTTCGGCAGCTCCATGTTACAGCGCCAGGCGGCCTCTTTCAGTTCCCGGTACGGACTCATCGCACACTCCCCTCCTTCATCGTTTCGGTTTCGACGAACCCCGCAAGCGCGAAGTACCGCTCGTAGAGCGCGGCATACATGCGCGCGTACTGCGGGCGGGGAGCGTACTCGCACTCCCACGGGCTCGCCATCGCTTTCATCGCCTCCGGGAGCGACGGGTACAGTCCCGCCGCGACGGCGGCAAACATCGCCGCGCCGAGCGCGCAGGTCTGTTCGGCCCGGGGAACACGGATGGGGACATCCATCACGTCGGTGACGATCTGCATGATGAACGGCGACTTCTTTGCCACGCCCCCCAGCGCGATCACTCCGCGGATCGGCACGCCTTCCCGGGCGAAGCGATCGGCGATCGCCCGGGCGCCGAACGCCGTCGACTCGACGAGCGCGCGGAATATCCTGGGCGCATCGCTCCCCAGGCTGAGCCCCGTAAGTGCCCCTTTCAGGAGCTGATTGGCGTCCGGGGTCCTCCTCCCGTTCATCCAGTCGAGCGCGAGCACGCCGGCATCTCCCCCGGGCAGCGCCGCGGCCTGCCGGGAAAGCTCCTCGATGAGGCGGTCGGACGCCTCCGCGACGAGGCGTTCCCTCGCCGGCGCACCGATGAGCGGGGAACTTCCGATCAGCGTCTCCACGGGCCACATCAGGACGGATTTGAACCAGGCATAGATGTCGCCGAACGCGGATTGGCCGGCCTCCATGCCGAGCATCCCCGGTATCACCGAACCGTCGACCTGCCCGCAGATCCCGCGGACGAGCTTCCCCTCCATCTCGTTCATCGGCGCCACGATGACGTCGCACGTCGACGTCCCCATGATCTTCGTCATCGTGTAGGGGGAGATGCCCCCTCCGACGGCCCCCATGTGTGCGTCGAACGCTCCGACGCCGACGCGCACGGACGCCGGCAGACCGAGCCGGGCCGCCCAGGCCGGGGAGAGCACCCCGGCCGAAATGTCGCTCGTCTCGGTCTCCACGTAGAGCCGGTCGCGGAGCCCCGCCAGGAGCGGGTCGAGCCCGGCGAGGAACTCCTCCGACGGAAGACCGCCGAACGATTCGTGCCACATCGCCTTGTGCCCGGCGGCGCAGCGGCTCCTCCTGATGAGCCGGGATTCCGTCACCCCGGTGAGCAGCGCGGTGAACCAGTCGCAGTGCTCCACCCAGCTGTAGGCGCTCCCGCGAATTGCGGGATCTTCGCGGAGGACGTGAAGGATCTTCGACCAGAACCATTCGGAAGAGTACACCCCGCCCTCGAATTTCGTGAAATCCGTCCCCCCCCACGAATGCGCGCGCCTGTTGATCTCTTCGGCTTCGCGCACGGAGGTGTGGTCTTTCCAGAGGACGAACATCGCGTTCGGGTTGGACTCAAAACCCGGGAGGAGGGCCAGGGGGGTGCCGGTGCGGTCGACCGCCGCGGGGGTCGATCCCGTCGTGTCCACCGAGATCGCCCGGATGCGGGAGGCGACGCCCTGCGGCGCGCGGGAGACCGCTTCGCGCATGGAGGATTCAAACGACTCGATGTAGTCGAGGGGATGCTGGCGGAAGCGGTTGCGCGGCGCATCGCAGAAGAGTCCCTCCGACCAGCGGGGATAGGCGGACACGGCGCCCGAGATCTCGGAGCCGTCGGCGGCGTCGATGACGACGCACCGGACCGAGTCCGTGCCGAAGTCCACCCCGCAGACGTATGCTTCACCGTTCACGGCTTCTTCCCTCCCTGCAGGAACGTCCTGACGTTCGCCTTCGTGATGACGAGCGTCCCCGTATCGATCGAATTGGGGAGAGGGACGATGCCGGCCTCGCGCCAGTTGTCGACAAGGCGGATGTTGTTGTGCTGCAGGTCGTACAGGAGCTGGACGCCGATGTACGCCATCGTGTACGTCCGCTGGGCGATCGACGCTTCGATGAGGCCCTGCTCGACGTACTGGAGCGTCGTCTCGTTCTTGTCCATCGCGATGATCTTCACGACGCCCCCTTTCCCCACCTCGTTGACCGCCACGGCACAGCCCTCCCCGCCGGCGGCGTCGACGCAGGCGAACCCCGCAAGGTCGGGATACGCCTGGAGAATCGAGCGGGCGACCTTTTCCGCTTCCGCGGAAAGCGCCTGGTCGTTCCCCGTCTTGACGATCGTGATCCCGGGGTACCGTGCGAGCGCATCGCGGCATCCCCTCGCGCGCCCCTCGAGGTTCGACTGGCCGGGGATCATCAGGAGAGCGACCTCCCCCTTGCCGCCGACCGCCCTGGCGAGCAGTTCCCCGGTCTGGAGCCCCGCGTTATAATTGTCCGTCCCGATGTAGGTGTAGCGCTTGCTGAGCGGGTCGTCGGTGTCGATGCAGATGACGGGGACGCCGCTCTCGACGGCCCGGTTGATCATCGGCCGGAGCGCGTCGGAGGCCGGCGCGATGAGTATCCCCGCGGGCCTGCGCGCCAGGACCTGCTCGAACTCGGCGACCTGCATGTTGGGGTCGCTCCCGGTCGGACCGCGGAAATCCGGGAGCACGCCGAGCAGGCGCGCCTTGTCCTCGAGCCCGAGGCGCGCGTCGACCCAGTAGGGATTGCCGACCGACACGCCGATGAACACGTAGACTTCGTTCCCCGCCGGCGCCGCAGTCCTGTCCGCCCCCTGCCGCCCGGCCTGCGCCCCACGGACGGAATATCAGAAGGACGATCACGGCGACAGCAAGCAAGACGTTGAGTGCCCTCTCCATGCGTTTTGACCTCGTTGTTGTGAGAAGCGTCAGAAACCGCCGCGCCCGTTCACGGGTGAGCTGGTCGAGCATCACGGCGAGGATCAGTATCGAGCCCGAAACGATCCCCTCCGCATAAAACGAAATCCTGAGGAACCCGAGGCCGCTCGTGATGATGCTCGTCAGCAGGAGCCCGAGGAACGTGCCGAAGATCGTTCCCTTCCCCCCGGACAGGCTCGCCCCCCCCACGACGACGGCGGCGATGATGCGGAGCTCCGCGCCGCTCCCGGCGATCGGCGAGGCCGATCCCGTCTTCGCGGCGGCGATGACGCCGGAGAGCGCCGAGAGCGCCCCGGTGAAGACGTACATCCAGATGCGGACCCTGTCGACGTTGATGCCGGAGAGCTTCGCCGCTTCCTCGTTCCCGCCGACGTAGTAGATCTGCCGGAGGAAACGCGATTTCCTCAGGAGAACGTCCGCCAGGACGAGGCACACGAGCATGATGATGACGGGATAGAAGATCCCGCCGACCTTCCCCTGTCCCAGGGCGACGAACCCGGGAGGGAAGCCCGTAATCGACGCCCCCTGCGTGGCAAGGAGAACGATGCCGCGGATGATCGTCATCGAGCCGAGCGTCGTCACGAACGGATTGACGCGGACCTTCGTGATCACCAGCCCGTTGAACATCCCGATCCCCACGCCGGCCAGCACGCTCGCGCCGATCGCCGGGACGACGCCCCACCCGCTCTGGAGAAGGAGGCCGACGACGAGCCCACCGAACGCGAACGTCGAGCCGACGGCAAGGTCGAATCCGCCGGTGATGATGACGAACGTCATGCCGATGGCGATGAGACTGTCGAGCGACATCCCCAGGAGCACCGCCTCGAGGTTGCCGAAGGAAACGAACCTGCCTGCCCCTCCGGGCTGGAGCAGGGAGAACCCCGCCGCGGTCAGGACGACCGCGAGGAATATCACGAATTCCCGAACTCTCAAGAGTCGTGTGATCATACCGGTCCCGGTTCCTGTGGGTGTTCGAACATGCGTGCGACGATCGCCTCCTCGCTCATCCCGGCGCCGACCTCTCCCGTGATCTCACCCCCGCGGAAGACGACGACCCTGTCGCTCAGCCCGATGATCTCCTGGAGTTCCGAGGACACCAGGATGACGGCGCCTCCCCGGTCCGCGAACGCGCGGAGCCGGGCGTAAATCTCGATCTTCGAGCCGATGTCGATCCCCCGCGTGGGTTCGTCGACGATGAGGACGTCCGGGCGCGCCGCCAGGCACTTGGCGAGAACGACCTTCTGCTGGTTCCCGCCGCTGAGAGAGCCGGCTTCCTGCTCGATCGAGCTCACCCGTATGGAAAGCTCCTCCACCATGCGCCGGGCCAGTTCGCGTTCCTTCGCGGAAGACATCAGGGCTCTCCCGCTGCACGAGCGAAGCGATGCGGCCCCGACGTTCATCTCGACGCTTCCCGAAAGGAACAGCCCGTGCAGGCGCCGGTCCTCGGGCGCGTACATGATCCCCAGGCGTATCGCCTCGGCGGGGGTCGTGATCCGGACCGGCGTTCCGTCAAGGACGAACATCCCCCGAGTCCTTCGGTCCGTACCCGAAGAGCGCCTGCATCACTTCCGTGCGCCCCGCACCGGTCAGTCCCGCCAGGCCCAGGATTTCCCTCTCGTGGACCGTGAGCGCGATGTCCCGGAATCTTCCCGCGGAGTGAAAACGCGGCGCAGGAGAGCTTCGCCCGTCCCTTCCCGGAGGCTTTCGGAGGAAACACCTGGCTGATCTCGCGGCCGACCATCGCCCGGATGACCTCGTCCTGCGTCGTCGTCCCCGCCCGGGCGGTCATGATCTGCTCGCCGTCCCGGAACACCGTGATCCTGTCTGCGATCCGGAAGACCTCGTTCAGTTTGTGCGACACGAAAATGATCCCTGTCCCGTCGTTCCTGAGCCGGTCGAGAAGCTCGAACAGCCTGCGCGATTCCCTGTCGTCGAGCGACGACGTGGGCTCGTCCAGGATGAGGACCCGGGCGTCGACGGAGACCGCCTTGACGATCTCGACGATCTGGCGCTGGGCGACGGTGAGTTCCGCCACGCGGTCGCGCGGGTCGAGCTGCACGTTGAAGTTCCGGAGGTACGCCCCGGCCGCGTCCTCCATCGCCTTCCGCCTGACGAGCCCGAGACGGACCGGTTCGCGGTTGACGAAGATGTTTTCCGCGACGGTCATATTGCTGGCGAGACTCAGCTCCTGGAAGACGGTGCTGATGCCGAGCGTACGGGCCTCGCGGGGGTTCGCGGGCGCGATCTCCTCCCCGTCGAGGAGAACGCTCCCGGCGTCACGGGGGAAGACGCCTGCCAGGATCTTGATGAGCGTCGATTTCCCGGCCCCGTTCTCGCCGACGAGTGCGTGGATCTCTCCCCCCCGGAGGTCGATCCCGGCGTTCCGGAGCGCGTGCGTCGGACCGAACGATTTTGAGAGCGATCGCGCCTCAAGAAGGGGCGTCATACCTGGGTCAGAAACTGATCCGGACATCGGTCCTCCTCCCGCTGCCGGGCGCGGGGATCTGCGCGATGATGAGCGTGCCCGCGTAGGTAAAGGGAACGTCCCTGCCGCCGGAAGTCACGCCGCGCGGCGCGCGCGGCGACACCGCCGCAAACCTCCCTCCCTCGTAGACCACGGCACGCAGGACCCCTCCTTCGACGGAGGACTCCAGGAGCGTCGCCGGGGCGTTGTACTTGTCGATGAGTCCGATGGCGCCCACCCCGTCACGGAGCGGGATGACATAGTAGAGAGCGCAGGCGAGGCGTCCCAGGGAGACGGGGACGGACTCATCGCGCTCCGCGTATGAGAGGACCCCCTTCAGGCGTTCGTAAAGCGCGAATCGCTCGCCGCGGATTCCGTGGACGTCCGACGGGCGGAGACTTCCTTCGACGCTGTCGGCATCGGCACAGTTCCATACGCCGAGGAGCCCTGCGTCGCCCGTGCGGGAGAACGCCTTGAAGGGTTTCGGATCCTGGACCTGGAACAGGCAGTCGAGCGCGGGGAGGAGCGGCCCCCCCGAGCGGATGATCTTCCCGTCGTGGTAGACGAGCGGCCGCAGGACGTCGAAATTCCCCCCGCCGATGTCGTCCGTGATGTAGATCGGGCCGTCATTCGCCGCCCGGGCGATCGCGTGGAACACCGCGTTCGGATTGTGCGACTGAAACTGGTCGAAATCGGGGTACACCATCCGGGAAAAATAGAGCGCGTTGTAGGCCGCCTGCAGAACGTGGGCCGCCGCGTTCCCCTTCTGCAGGTCGTACGTCTCGCCTTTCTCGTAGGGAAAATAGTCCTCCGACGTGCGCGCGACCGCCGTCGTCCCGAAATTGCCCCACGCATCGGGTGTCATGTCCATGCAGTTGATGATCGCGCCGCCGAAGAAGCGGGCGGCGGACGCGTTCAGCGCGGCGTGATAGCGGCCGGCCCCGTCCCACAGGGGAAAGTTCCCCGGGGCGATCCTCTCCACGACAAGCTGGTTGTCGACTTTCACGAACGAGAATCCTTCTTCGCTCAACCGCCGGTGCCACTCCCCGTACAGTCTCTCCGGCGCATCCCCGAGCGGCGAGACGAACGAGCACGTCCTCCACGTCGTCGTGTCCCTGTCCGGCCTTGCGAGCTCCCTGTAGGTGATGAGATCCGCGGCAAACTCCTTCCCCAGCTCCGACGCGGGATTGATCCCCTGCCAGTACCCGTTCAGCGCGTGCCAGACGCCGACGTCCTTCAGCCCGTAGTCCTGTTTCAGCGTCCGGATGACCTCACGAAACCCGCGGGGAAACTTCTTTACGTCGGGGCGGAACGAATTCAATTTGCTCCCCGTCTGATCGAGCCATCCGTCGTCAACGAGAAACCACCCGACGGGAAAGGACGCGCGTCGCGGAAGTACTTCGCGGCCCGGAGAAGAAGGTCCTCGTTCAGGTTCCTTCCGAGCGACGAGCTGTTCCACGTGCACCAGCCGATGTACTCAAGAACCGCGGGAAACGTCTTGTTCCTCCTCAGGTTTTCCGGATGCCCCATGGCGTTCATCCCCGATTCCCAGAGCGCGTCGAAGAGGACGTACGGATCCGCGCCGAACCCGACCGACATCAGCGGGATTTCCTTCCTGTCCCCGGCGTCACACAGGCTCACCGCCTTCGCACCGAAGCGAGCGGCGGTCCTGCCCCAGCGTCGAACGGTAACCGTTCCCCGAGAGGGGCATCGCCGCCCCGTAGAGTCCGTCCGCGTACTGCCAGTAGAGGAACTGCACGTCGTCCGCCGGAAGATCGCCCGGGGACTGCACGCGGATGGGTTTCGACCAGGAGTTCCACGGCCCGTACCGCCAGAGGGAGACGCCCCCCGCGAAATCCGGGATGCCTGCGAAGAACAACCCGAGAAACTCCCGGGCAAGGAGCGGCCCGCGCCGTGCGGGGGTCACCAGGAACGAGAGTATGCCCCTCGAAGAGTCCGGACGCACGGTGACATCCATCCGCCCTCCGGGCCCGTCAAATGAGTACACGCCCCCCCGTTCCGTGATGCGGTCGCTTGCCGGGGCCGACGGGCCGCTCCGGGGTGCGCCCGCCCCGAGCCGCACTTTCTCCCCGGCGATGACATTGATCGAAGCGCCGTCGATGCGGAGTTCAGGAACGGGGATGTGTGCACTCTGCTGCGCCATGAGGGGGAGTGTTGCGGCCGCCGATAGGAGAATGATGGGGAGGGGATGTGCCATGGAAAATCGTTTTGACAAGGTGCGGAAAAAGATTGACATTGGCAATGCAGATGACGCTGAAGCGTTTTTGTCGTATATTACGCCCCGTCCTCAGACCAACAGTAAAACGACCATGCTCACGATCGGATACGATATCGGAAGCTCATCCGTCAAGGCGGTCCTTTTCGACGCCGAACGCGGCATCGCCCTCGCGGAGGCGTACCGGCCGAAAGAGGAGATGCCCATACTCGCACGCCAGGCCGGCTGGGCCGAACAGGACCCGGCGATGTGGTGGGAACACCTGAAGGAGGCGACGCAGGAGATACTCCGGAACGCACGGACCGACCTGGAGCGCATCGGCGCGGTGGGCATCTCCTACCAGATGCACGGGCTTGTCGTTGTGGACAACGGGGGAAACGTGCTCCGTCCTTCGATCATCTGGTGCGACAGCCGGGCCACGGAGATCGGGAGGGAGGCCTTCGACGCTCTCGGACATGAACGCTGCCTCGGATCGCTGCTGAATTCCCCCGGCAATTTCACCGCCTCGAAGCTCCGGTGGGTCGCCCTGCACGAGAAAGAGCTCTTCGCCCGCGTGCACAAATTCATGCTCCCGGGGGACTATATCGCCATGCGTCTGACCGACCGGATCGTCACGACCGTTCCCGGGCTCTCGGAAGAGATGGCGTGGGATTTCAGCGCGAACGCACCGGCCGGGTTTCTCCTCCGGGAATACGGCATCGCCCCCTCGCTCATCCCGGAGACCGTCCCGACGTTCGGCGAACAGGGGAAGGTCACTATGAGCGCGGCGGCCGAGCTCGGCATTCCCGCCGGGATCCCGGTGACATACCGGGCGGGGGACCAGCCCAACAACGCCCTCTCACTCAATGTCCTCGAGCCGGGAGAGGTGGCGGCGACCGCGGGAACGTCGGGGGTCGTCTACGCCGTCAGCGGCTCGCTCTCCCCCGACCCGCAGTCCCGCGTCAACTCGTTCGCCCACGTCAACCACAGCGCGGGAAGGACGCGGATCGGGGTCCTTCTGTGCATCAACGGCTGCGGGATCGCCAACAGCTGGACCCGCCGCACGCTGGGAAAACAGGGGAGACCGTACGAGGAGTTGAACGCGCGCGCCGCCACGATCCCGGCCGGGTCGGAAGGACTCGTCGTCCTTCCCTTCGGCAACGGTGCCGAGCGGATGTTCGGCGACAGGGAGATCGGCGCGCAGATCGACGGCGCGAGCTTCACGGTCCACACCGACGCCCACCTGATGCGCGCGGTCCAGGAGGGGGTCGCGTTTTCGTTCACCTACGGGATGGACATGATGACGGCCTTCGGCACGCTCCCGCAGGTCATACGCGCCGGGAACGCCAACATGTTCCTGAGCCGCGTCTTCTGCGAGACCCTCGCCAACTCGGCGGCCGTGGCGATCGAGCTGTACAACACCGACGGCGCGCAGGGCGCCGCCAGGGGAGCCGCGCTCGGAGCGGGATTCTACGCCTCGGCCGCGGAAGCATCCCGGGGGCTCGCACGGAAAGATCGTCATCGAGCCGGATCACCGCGCGCCGGGAAGAGTTCCTCGACCATTACGGACGATGGAAGATCGCCCTGGAGCGCCGTCTCGGTGAGCGCGGCGAAAATCCGGTCACGCCCCGTTTGCCGGCCTGAACGAAGCGTAATGAGGCTTCCACTGCGCCTTCGCGATCAGCGCTTCGAGTTTTCGTCGTCAAGGAGCCGCCCCAGGCCCGACTCCCGGGCCTCGATCGCCACCGCTTTGGCGACGGCCGCAGACACGGACCTGATGTCGGCAAGGTCGGGGAGCAGCTTGTCCGAGGCGCGCTGTTCGTCATTGACGAAGGCACTGATCGCCCTGCTCGCCCTGAGGAACATCTTCGTCGTGATCTTCGGCGTCCTGCTGACGAGCGCCCCGAGCCCCACGCCCGGGAATATGAACATGTTGTTGCACTGTGAATACGACAGCGTTCTCCCTTCAAACTCGAAGGGCGCGAACGGACTCCCCGTCGCCACGAGCCCCTTCCCCTTCGTCGCGCGCGCCACGTCGGCGGTCGTGCACTCGGATTTGGACGTCGGATTGGAGAGCGCGAAGATGACCGGCCGTTCGACGTTCGCGGCCATCCGGGAGAGAATCTCGCCGTCAAACAGCCCGTTTTTCGCCGTCACGCCGATGAGGACCGTGGCCCGTGCGTTGCGGACGACATCGGCGAGCGAGACCACACCGGGGTTCCCGAGCTCCCATCCCGCCAGCGCTCCCCTCCGCTGCGCGAAGGTCTGCTGCGACGGTGTCAGGCCCGGCATGTCGTCGGTGAGGAGGCCGGGGACGTCAAAGGCGAATATCCGGCTCCGGGCTTCTTCTTCCGACGCCCCCTCCTCGAGGAGCATCGTCCGGATGTTCGACGCGATCCCCACCCCCGCCTGTCCCATCCCGGCAATGACAAACCGCTGATCCCTGAACCGCTCCCGTTTGATCCTCATCGCCGTCAGGAGGGCCGCCAGGGCGACCGCCCCCGTTCCCTGGATGTCGTCGTTGAACGAAAGGATTCTCTCCCTGTAGCGGTCGAGGAGCATGAACGCCTTGTGCTTGGCAAAGTCCTCCCACTGCAGAAGGGCGTTGGGAAAATTCCGCTTCACTCCCAGGACGAACCGTTCGATGAATTCGTCGTACTGGACCCCTTCCAGCCGTTTCCCGCGGTAGCCGAGGTACAGGGGGTCCGTCAGGAGCCGCTCGGTATTCGTACCGACGTCGAGACAGACCGGGAGGCAGCAGGCGGGATGGAGTCCCCCCGCCGCGACGTAGAGGTTGATCTTGCCGACCGGGATCCCCATCCCGTCGGAGCCGAGATCCCCGAGGCCGAGGATCCGCTCCCCGTCGGTCACGACGATGAGGTTGACGTCAGGAAGGGAGACGTCGCGGAATATCGCGTCGATGTTGGCGATGTTCTCCGGGCTTATGTAGATCCCGCGGTACTCGCGGGTGATGTGGCTCAGCATCATGCACGCGTTCCCGACCGTCGGGGTGTAGACGATCGGCAGCATCTCCGTGAGATTGCTGCAGAGGAGATTGTAAAAGAGGATCTCGTTGCGGTTGAGGAGCGACTGGAGGAAGATGTATTTCTCGATGTCGTCCTGCTTCCGTCCGTACATTTCGTAGTTCCTGGTCCGCTGCGTATCGATGGAGGAAATGCAGGAGCGGATGAGTCCGTCGAGTCCCAGCGCGAGGCGTTCTTCGCGCGAATAGGCCGTCCCCTTGTTCAGGAACGGGTCGGTGAGAAGCTGCCGGCCGCGGAGAGAGACTTCGAAGTATTCCTCCCCCGTCAGGGGGTCGATCTTGACGCTGAATGTCTTCATGAGCGCGAACTCCTGGGTGATGTCGGTCGTTGACGCGGGCGCAAAAAAAATCGGCCACTGTCGAAGACCATGGCCGAGTGCAATGAACATTGATTCAAGATAACGCTCCCCCGCCGAACAATCAAGGCGGCCCCGCCTTGATACTCACGCTTGATACTCACGCGCGAAACCGGTATGATACGCTCCGTTGCGCTGACGGGATTCGTCAGGCGGCTTTCGGAACCAGGGAGGATGACATGGGCGCGTTGCGGACCGCAGTGTGCGGTATGCTCGTCGCCGGCGCGGCGCGGTCCGCGCCGGGCGGGAACGGGGCGGGGGAACTGCACCGGGCGGTCATCGCCTGGAACCCGCGGGCCGCCGGGGCGGACTCCCTCGACCAGCTCTCGCTCGAGGCGGTGTTCGGCGCGTTGGGACTCCCGAGCGAGCGTGCCCGCCCGGAGGAGATCGCGCGAGCGGACCCCGATGCGGGGGCCCTGGTCGTCATCCCCCACGCGTCGGCCGCACGCATGAGCGCGGAGACGGCACGCGCGCTCGTCGCGAAGGTGGAAACGGGGCTCGTACTCCTGACCGACGGCCCGAGCCCGCTTTCCCGGATGCTCGGCATCCGCTCGGGCGGCGCGATAGGCGTGTCTGGCGTCGAGGACAGGATGAATCCCGAGATCCCCCTCCTCTGGCCGGGTCACCAGCGCGCGGCGTGGATTGCTTCGTACCCGGGTGGGGCCGACGTCGTCTACGCCGCACGGGAGGAGAACCGCCCGCTCGGGCTCGTGCTGAAGCGCGGGGGGGGAACCTGTCTTGTCTTTGCGCCGCTCGTTGACCCGGCCACCGGAGACGGGTACTCCCGCTTCCCCACGCTTCCCGAAGTCCTGCGGAGAGCGCTCGGGTGCCGCGGGCTCCTGTCCAGAAGGAGTGCGGATGCGTATTTTGATCCCGGCTACAGGGTGGGCCGAACGGCGGAGGCGCTGGCACGGATGTGGAGGTCGTGGGGGATCACCGCGATCCATGTCGCGGCATGGTACGCCCGGGGCCCGTACACGTTTGACTACGCGGGTCTGATCGGGGCGCTCCACAGGAACGGGATCCTCGCGTACGCCTGGCTCGAATGGCCCTACGTGGGGAGGGGATTCTGGGACAGCCATCCATCGTGGAGACAGAAGAACGCCCTCCTGCAGGATGCCCATCTCGATTTCCTGTACCTGATGGACCTGCAGAACCCGGAGTGCATGGCGGGTGCGATCGGGGAGCTGGAGGAACTGCTCGCCCTGGACTGGGACGGCGTGGATGTCGCGGAATTCACGCTCACCGGGGCCGGCCGGGAAGCCCTCGAAGGGCCCGCGATGCCCGAATTCTTCACCGGGTTCACCGACACCGGCAGGCGGGAGTTTTCAAAGGCGCACGGGTTCGATCCTCTCGAGCTCTTCGACGTCCGCTCGCCGCACTACTGGAAAAGCGACCGCGGGGGACTGAAGACGTTTTACCGGTACCGAACGTCGGTGAACCTCGAGACGGAGCGGTCCCTGTTCAGCGCGCTGGCGCGGGCCGACCGCGGCGCGGGACGGTCGCGGGAGACGATGCTGACGATCGTCGACAACACGCTCCATCCGGAATTCGACGACCTGCTCGGCTTCGACATGAACGCCACGGTCGGCATCGCACGGGAGTTCGGCCTGACGCTCGACGTGGAGGACCCGTACACGGAGTGGAGCTCTCCGCCGGAGAGATACACGGCCATGCACGGAACGTACAGGAGCCTCCTCGGCGGACACCCGTACATCTTCGATGTGAACGTGGTTCCGCTGGAAGAGGACAGGAAACCGCATTTCAGCACCGCACAGGCCACGGGGACGGAGTTCCTCGAGCTCGCGCAACGCGCCTCCGGGCAGTCGGGGCGCGTCTGCTTCTACTGCGAGTCGAGCGTGTATGAAAAGGACTGGCGGCTTCTTCCCGGTGCCATGGCGGGGAGCGGCAGGGTGACGGAAGACCCCGTGTCGACCACGGTGGACGCACCGTACACGGTGACGCTGCGGAGCGGACACGCAGACAGAGGAGTGTGGATGGACGGGGCGCCCTGGCCCGCGCAGAGTGATTCCGAGATTACCGTCCCGGCGGGGAGCCACCGGATACGCATCGCGGGGACGACGGGAGCGGGAGGGATCCGGCTGCTGTCGATCGCAGGGGAACTGACGGGCGCGCGGTGGGGGGGCGATTCGCTGATCATCGGGTACCGGTCACAGGGAAGATGCGCGCTGGAGTTTGACGCCGTCCCCGGCGTGATTCTTCTCGACGGGAAACCCTCCTCCCTTTCACGTTCGATCGCGGGAAGAAGCTGCGTCATCATCGCGCCCCCCGGCAGCCACGACCTCACGCTCCCCGGCCGCTGAGCTTCCTATTCCCCTTCCGCGGGACGCGGCCTCGTCCAGCGGTAGACCGCAAGACCCAGAAGGAACAGGCATGCCCCGAACGCGTCGATGAGCACGTCCGTGAACTGGCCGTGTCTCCCCGGCGTCGAGAGCTGATGGATTTCATCCGACGCCCCGTACAGGACCGCAAAGGCGACGCCGAAGAGGTACGAGTGGCGCGCAAGAAGGGGGTAGCGCTTCTGGTTTCCCGCCGCGCGCTGGATCAGGAAACAGAGGACGCCGTAGTAAATGAGGTGGATGAGCTTGGCCCAGCCCCAGAATTCCACCTGGGGGAAATCGTCGGAAGGAATGGACGAGCTGATGAAAATGACCACCATCCAGAGAACGACGGGGAGCAGATAACGCACATCATACCGGTCACGGTTCACTCGAGAGTCTTCTCCGAAATTCCTCTAATGTAATACACGCGCGGGGGAATTGCAATTCTTCTTCCCGCGCCCTCTCAGAACGTATAGGAGAGTCCGAGCATCAGCACGAGCTGGAACCTCGGAGTGTTCACGGCCGCCTTTGCATCCTTGTACGTGAAGTTCTCGTGCGGATTGACGTTCTGGTTGTCGGGACTGTACGTCGTGTCGTGGCCGTGTATCGTCGTATCGAAGAAATCGTCGGCGCCGCCCGAGAGCGAAAGATCGACCCTGTTCGAAACCGCGAACAGCGCCTTCATGCCGAGTCCCACGCCCCAGGGATTGCTCGTCACGTCGAACTCTTCGTTCGCCCCGACGTAATGGAAGTGTGCGTCGAACATCGCATAGCGCGGACCGGCGAATATGTACACCGCCTTCGGCCCCTTCATGTTGAGATTGTAGAGGAAGTCCAGGCGGAAGTCCCACGTCGTCCCGTATTTTTCCGGGGTGCCGTTCGTCGCGTCGGCGATGAATATCCTCCGCGCGGGAAAAGGTTCGCCGGGATCGACGCTCGCATAGCTGATCCCGAATTCCATCGAAAGGGGGAATCCCTGCGCGAACCCCGTGAGCCCGGCCGATCCCTTGAAGCTCAGCCCTGATTTGTACCCCGCGGACAGGCCGCTGAAAAAGTCCGTTGCATGAGACGGTGCAACGGGAATCATAAGTGCCAGGAGCAATGCGCTGAAGTACCGCCTGAGGGATGACATCGCTGTCTCCTCCTTATTCTGGGAATTCCTTGTGGTAGCGCTAGAGAATGGTATCTATTAGATAGCGAAAACCTGCGACTATATCAAGTGTAACGACATATTGATTTCTGGCAAATACGTACAATTATGTCACATTTTGATCCTGTGGAGTCTGTTTTTGAGTATACTGTGAGGAAAAAATGTCGGGCAACAAAGTGATGTCCATCACGGTTTTGTGAGTTACCCCGGTGAAGAAGGCAAAATATGGGTAACTCGCAGATTTTTGCTTGACTTTCGGATACAGAGGCCTATATTGGCGGTGGGGGCGAACATGGACGTTCATTGCCCATCTGCCCCCGAACACCTGTTCTTTGTTGCCATCGTACAATCGGATACCGGGGGATCAACAAGATGCGCTTCACATTGCGTGCGCTGCTTCTCTCCGCGCTGTTGATTCCCGGCCTGTCCCTCTCACAGGAACGCCCGCTCTACATTTCCCCCCTTCTCTCGTTCGAAAATTTCCGCACTCCCGGCTTCGGCTACGGCATGGATTTCGGCGCAGGCGCCGGCGTGCGCATCACTCCTTCGCTGGTGCTCTCCGCATCGGTCGCAACCGGGACGCGGAGCATCACGATCGATGTCATCGGCGGATCACAGAATCTCAGCGGGAGGATTGTCGTTGCGGAGGTCTCCCTGGAGATGCTCCTTTGGGGGCGCGCCGGCGGGACCGGGCTCGCGGCGTCACTCGGGGGAGGGCGTTTCTCGGGCACGGTGGACGCACACGCAGTCGCGCTCGGTGCACTGGGGTCGGTCACCCTGCCGGAACAATCCGCCGCCCGCGGCTACGCCAGGGCCGCCGTCACGGGTGAGTTCCCGCTCGCGGCGGACGTCGTCGCCGTGATATCGCCGGCGCTCAGGTTCTTCACGCCGGTATCGTCATCACTCGATTTCTCAATCGCGGGAGGACTCCGTGTCGGCATACTCTGAACTCCGGCGCGCGGCACTCGCTGCAGCGCTCCTCCTCGCCGGGGGAACCGCGCTCCACGCACAGGACGTCACACCCGTGAAGCCTCCCGCCGACGCTCCCCGTCTCCCGCTCATCGACCTCACCGAGTCGGTGGCATTCGAAGTCTGCCCGCACACCGGGATGATGGGAGGCAGCGGGACGTTCGGGATGAAACTGCTCATGACCTACAGCTCGTTCAGCCTTGAACTCGCCGGCGAACAGGTGATCGGCAGGACCGCAAACCTGTATCCGATCTCGATCAACGCGATACTCAATCTCGCAACGCACGGGCGTTTGATTCCGTACGGCGCAGTCGGCGGGGGGCTCTTCCTGACCGTCCCCGTCAACTCGCTGGGAGCGGAGACCGTCTCGACGCTCGGCCTCAATTTCGGCGGTGGGGCGCGTTATTTCATCACGCGGAGTTTCGGCGTCCGCCTGGAGGCGAAGCAGTATTTCACGAGCATCAGCGATTCGCGCGGGCTCAAGAACGACCTCCTGTTCTTCCAGGAAGTCAGCCTCGGCGCCACGTTCTTATTCCACTAACGAGGAGCGTCCGGACATCACGATGAAATCTCTACTGACTGCGGGTATCCTCCTTGCGATCGTCTTCGCCGCGGGCCCGACGGCAGCGCGTGCACAGATCAGGTACGATCAGAGCCTCAGCCTCACCGGCGGGTTGTACGCCGCGAGCGGATTCGGCACCAATTTCTACTCGAGCATGCGGTACGACTACTTCATTCCCGGCGGACGCTCATTCGTCGAGGGATCTCTCGGCATCGGTTCGGTCAAGTCCAACGTCATCTCCTCCGTCACCCGGGCCATGATCTTCACGAGCGACAACCTCGTCACATACGAATTCGCGTTTGCGTACGACTACACGCCGGGCGGCCCCCTCCCCTACTTCCTGTTCGGCGTGGGGGGGGTCAGGGAGGGGGAGGAAACCCGATTCGCAGGGGTGATCGGGCTGGGGAAACGCATACCCCTCCCGGGACTCTTCGGATCGAACGCGCTGGGGGTCCGCTACGACGTCCGCGACCAGATATTCTCGCAGCAGATCAACAACAGCAGCCCCTACATCGTCCACAACGTCGTGGCCACGCTGGGTCTGCAGATCTCTTTTTAAGGGTACGCTCACCACGAGGAGGGGGGATATGAAACCACGCATGGCACCGTTTTCCGGAGTGCTCCGCCGGGCCGTCCTGACGATCCCGGCGCTGGCGCTCGTCTCCTGCGGTTCGTCGCCGCCGGACGACATCATCCAGAAATCCGGACAGCCCGCGCTCGTGTTCGTCAAGGAAAACAGCCAGTCGAACGACCACAGCGTCGTCGCCTCCAGCAACGCGGATAACTACTACCCGGGGACGGACATCTACCTCCTCAGCCCGATCTCCCCGCAGGGAACGCTGGCGAACCTGACCGCGCAGTACACGCAGGCAGGGCAGACGAACCCCGCCAACTTCGGACATGCCGCCGACCCGGAGGTCTCCTACGACGGCATGCACATCCTCTTTTCGATGAGGCAAAACCGGAGCTCCCGCTGGCACCTGTACGAGATGAACGCCGACGGCAGCGGGCTCGTCACGCTGACGGACCAGACGGTGGGAGACGATATGACCCCCGCCTATCTGCCGAACGGACAGATCCTCTTCACCTCCACCCGGTCGCAGATCGCGGACGAATACGAGCGCCGTACCTCCCCCCTCCTCACTGTCGGGGACCGCGGGCCGGACGGGCGGCTTGTCAACATCCGCCAGATATCGTTCAACCAGAGCTTCGACAGGACTCCCATGATCCACTCGAGCGGCAAGATCATCTACAGCCGGTGGGAGCACCTCGGGGACCCGAACAAGTTCCCGCTGTTCGTCATCAACCCGGACGGGACCCGCCCGTTCGTGATGTACGGGAACCATTCCCCGGAGCAGAGCGGGAGCCAGACGTACCTCGACCCGCGCGAACTCTCCGACGGCGGGCTCGTCTGCTCGGTGATGGAACGAAACTCGCCGTTCGAAGGAGGGGCGATCGCGATCATCGACATCTCGAAGTCGGACGACAACCTGACGTTTATCACCCCCTCCACCGTCCCGTTCAACAACAGCGGCCAGCCGTCCTCCGCCCTGTTCAAGACGCCGTATCCGATCATCGACAAGTCCTCCCCCGCCGACAGGCAGGAGAAGATCATCGTGTCCATGTCTCCCATCCCCGTCCAGCCGGGCTCAAACGCCAACCAGGTCGACTACGGGCTCTACGTGATGGACAAGGACGGGACGAACCTCAGGCTCATCTACAACGACCCGGCCTACAACGAGCTTCACGCCGTCGTCCTCGCGGCCCACACGGCGCCGTTCGTCTACCCGGCGGACCCGAACGTGACCGCGGGACTCGCCGCGGGGACGCCGACGGGCATGTTTTTCGACGGCAACGTCTACGACCGTTCGACGACCGACGGCCACCTGCGGCCCGACCCCGCCTACGTGAACGCCGACGGCTCGCTCGGCCAGGCGAAATACGTCCGCGTCCTCGAGGCGGTCCCCCTTCCGAGCAACGGCAACAGGAGAGGCGGACCCATCGGGAACACGAATTTCGAAAAGCAGCGGCTCGTGGGCTACGCGCCGGTGAGAGCGGACGGATCGTTCGCCATCCAGGTCCCCGCGAACCGGGCGATGCACGTGCAAACGCTCGACGAGCACGGCGTCATGCTCGTCAACCAGCTGAGCTGGATACAGGTCATGCCGGGGGAAAGGCGCCTGTGCACGGGATGCCATGACTCGCACGACAGGGACAAGGTCATTACCGACCTCCAGGTGACCGCCGCGCTCCAGGTGGTCAACACCGCGCAGGGAAGAACGTACAACGCCGGCTTCAACAACGCCGACAACGTCATGGCGAGCCCGGCCGCCCGCCCCGACACGGTGGATTTCTTCGACAGGACCGTCACCACGCGCACGAACACCGTCCAGGCCGTCCTCAACGCGCGGTGCGTCTCCTGCCACGGCGGCGCGACGCCTGCCGGCGGCCTCAGTCTGCAGCTCCAGCCGCAGGACATGGTCCCACCGCCGCCGAACTCGAACACCGACGGGATGACCACGGTCTACGACACGCTCATGAACGTCAACAGGTACCGGACGAAGTCGAACGCCTTCATGGCGTACGTGACGCAGTACGGAGCCCGCCAGAGCCCGCTCCTCTGGGTGATGTTCAACATGCAGCTGAACAATCCCGCGGGAACGGATTTCCGGACCCTGAGCTACGATCACAGCGCGATCTGGGCGAAGGACCAGTATAACAGGATCGATCCGTTCATCGCGTCGAACAGGGACCTCCTGACGCTCATCGAATGGGCGGACATGGGCGCGCAGTATTCGAACACGGTCGACCACTGAGAGGAAGCCAACGATGATGATCACACGTCGCAGCGCCGCCGCCGCGCTCCTGCTGGCGGCCGGGGCGGCCCTTTCCGGGTGCGCAGCGGTGAAGGCCACCGAACGGGGTTACCTCGCCGATCCGATCATGGAACGGGAGGACCATTTCTCGAAACAGTCGCTCGCGGAGAAGTTCTTCAGCTCGCGCGAGGGGAGCATCGGAGGTGCCGGAGGAATCGGCGGCGGCTGCGGGTGCGCGAAATGATGAACCGGCGGACGCTCGTCAAGCGCACGGCGCTGGTGCTGATTCCCCTCACGGCGCTCTGGGCCGCTGTCCCCGCGCTTGCCGGAGACGGCGAGATGGGATTTACGAACTACTATTTCACCGACAGCGGCGCGAACAAGGTGATCACGACGTCGTTCAACATGGCGAGGAAGCTCCTCGACCAGACGACGTTCCTCATCGACATCGAACTCGACCACGTGACGGTCCCCCCCATCACCGCGACGACGGGGGCAAGCAGGCCCCAGAGAGACAAGAACCAGCCGTTCGAGAAGAGCCGGGGGCAGGTGATCCTCGGGGTCGAGCAGGGGATCGGGCAGAACGTGACGCTGGCCGCGAATTTTTACAGGAGCCAGGAAGTGGACTACATCTCCAACGCGGCGGTCGGCACACTCAGCATCGACATGTTCAGGAAGAACACGACGCTCACGCTGCGCGGACAGTACAACTCCGACAGGGTCGGGAAGATCCTCGAGTCGGGGGACGTGTTCAACCAGAACAAGTACGTGTTCACGGGGGCCGTCGACCTGACGCAGGTTCTGTCGCCGACGACGGTGCTGGACCTGGCGTACGACGTCGTGCACCTGAAGGGGCTGCTGAGCGATCCGTATCTGCAGGTGAGCGTCATCGACGGGCAGGGAGGGACCGTTCTCGTAGACGAACTGCATCCCTCCCGGCGCACCCGGCACGCGGGGACCGCGCGGATCAGCCAGTTCATTCCCTCCATACGGGCGTCGCTCCTGGGGAGCTACCGCTACTACGGGGATACGTGGCAGGTCCACTCGGGCACCGCGGAGCTCAAGCTGAACAAGTACATCACCAACGACGTCGTTTTCGGCGTCGACTACAGGTATTACACCCAGACCGGGGCGTACTTCTACCTGCCGCAGTACACGGGCGACAACTTCACCACGGTCGACTACCGGACGGTGGATTACAAGCTCGAACCGTTTGCGTCCAACAATTTCGGTCTCAGCCTCTCGGTGATGCTCAGGGCATTCGGCAAGCCGGGGTCCGACCTGGAGTTTCTCGAGAACTCGTCGTTCGAACTGACGTATTTCCGCTATTTCAACACGCTCGATTTTTCCGCTGATATCGTCCAATTCGCGATTAAGTTTTCCATCTGAACGAACGGGGTGAGGACACGGGGGAGGCGCATATGAAGAACAGGTTTGTCATCGTTGTCGCCGGCGCGGCTGCGGCCATGCTCTGCGGTGCGGCCGGAAACGACTCCAGGGGTCCCGAGACGCTCGGCGCGCACTGGGCCCGGGTGGGGGACCGCGTCCTGGGCGAGTACGCCGCCGACGGCGTCCGCTCCGCCTGGAGCGCCGCCGCCGCGGAGATCATGAAGCACAACGTGCGCGCCGTGAGCGCATCCGGGGGGACGGCCTCCGCCGTCCAGGGGACCCCGCACGCCGCCGCCGGGACCGGCGCGGCCCCGCTCGAGGTCCCCGCCCCGGGAGGAGGATTCTCCTCGGGATCGACGTTCATCGAAACCCCGGTGAGCGCCGACCAGGGGATCGACCGCCTCACGAAAAGCTGGACACAGTCAAAACTCGGCCGCGCGCTGTTCAGCACGCCCGGACCGACGGCATCGTACTACACGGCCCACTACATGCAGGGGGCGCCGTACGTCTCGGCGACCTATGTCCAGTTCGTCGTTGACCCGTCCTGGAACAGGATCGTCTACGGCAACATGAACGCATGGATCAAATCCTTCAACGACCTCGTCGGTCCCACGTCGATCGCCGTGGACCCCTCGGGACGCGTGTTCGTCGGAGAATCGGGGAGATCACGCGTGACCGTGCTCGGGCTCCAGGGGCAGGGAGCCGATGCGCAGCTCCGCGTCCTGTTCACGCTGGGACCGGTGACCGCACCCTCGGCCGTCGCGGTGAGCGACAACGGGACCCCGCTCGATCCGTCGGACGACGTCCTCTACGTGGCCGACGCGGCGAAGGGGGCGGTGCTCAAATACAGTCTGGGGCCGACGGGAGGCACGCTCGTGGCGACATTCGGGGGTTTTGACTCGCCCACGGCGGTCGCCGCGGGAAGGTGGAACGGCTCGAACAACGGAATCATCTACGTCGTGGACAGGGTCGCGAAACGCCTGCAGGTTCTCGAGGACGGGGGCGGGACGCTTACGGCGGTCGGCGAATACCGGGGAGGATATGACGCCTACTTCAGCTCGCTGGCCGTCGATCACTTCGGCGACGTGTACGTCGCGGACAACACCTCTTCGCGGCTCCTGAAGCTCACGTCCGCACTGGAGCCGCTTGACGAAGAGGGGGGGAGCGACATGTACGCCGCCCTCGCCGCGGTGAACGTGCCGTTCGGGCTCATCACCGTCGACGGTCAGGGGACATACTGGGCGGGGTTCGACCAGCTTTTCGCCGTCGAGCAGTGGACACCCGCAAGCGGGGCCCGGCGGCGGACGCTCGGTCTGCGGCTGAAGGACATTCTCTTCACGACGGACGAAAACTCGAGCATGATCGGCGGCGCGTTTACGCTGACCGGGTTCGGCACGGTCGGCGCCCTCATTTACGACGCCTCGGGAAACGTCGTGAAGACGATCGCTCCCGCAGGGATGGTCTCTGGCCGGAAGCAGCTCGCGTGGGACCGGCGGAACGACGCCGGTATACTTGTCGGACCGGGCGACTACAGGTACGAACTCAGCGCGACGGACCCCTACAGGGGAGAGACGGTCACGGCGTCGTCGACCTGGACGCTCCCCCTGTATTATGAGGAGATCGGCGGCGTGGATGATCCTCACCTGGTGCGGGGGACTCCCCTGCACTGGGGAACGTTCAGCGCTTCACAGGACTCGCGCTCCGTGCAGTACCGATTCACGGGGCTCAATCCGACGGGGACGTACGCGGTGTCCGCGGAGTATGTCGCGCCCCCCGACGGCTCCCCCCGATCGCAGACGCTCACGGCGGGAGGCGTGACGCTCCACCCCCCCGTGGCCGTCGGTCCCTCGGTCACGCAGACCGGGTTCCTGACCGTCCCCCCGGCCGCGTTCTCCACCGGAGAGCTCCTCCTGAGCGTGAACGGACTCGACGCGGGAAGTGCGGTCATTTCGGACCTGGTGCTCAAGGAAACCGGGCGGGGTTTCTCATCGAATCCGGTTGATCAGACGATCCCCCGGGCGTACGCCCTCGAACAGAATTATCCCAACCCGTTCAACCCGTCGACGATCATCCGGTACGACCTTCCCGAGGCGGGCCAGGTGACCCTGACCGTGTACGACATCACCGGGAGGGAGATCACGAGGCTCGTCAACGGGGTGGAGGATGCCGGGAGGCACGAAGTGCGGTTCGACGGAACAGGTGTGCGGAGCGGCGGCATCGCCTCGGGCGTGTACTTTTACACCGTCCGTGCCGGTTCGTTCACCCGGACACGCAAGATGGTCCTCCTGAAATGAGCCCCGCGAGCCGCGCCATGCAGGGCCTGATGTGACGAAGCTCCCCGGAGATCCGCTCGCGAGAATTCTCACGGTGGGGTGCATCTCGCTCGGAGCGCTGGGCCATACGCCCCTTGCGTACCCCGCCGCCGCCGCGATCGTCTACACCGTCTGGACGATCGTCCCGGGCATTCCGTTTTCACGGCTTCTCGGGAAGCTCAGGGGCGCGCTTCTTTTCCTGGGACTCATCGTGATTGCCAACGGGCTGACGGAGAGCGGGAGAGTCCTCTTCGGTGCGGGAGGGATCTATCTCACAGCCGAAGGGCTGACCCGGGGGGGCGAACAGGCTCTGCGGCTCGTCATCGTTCTCTGGGGCGCGCTGCTCCTCGCATCGGCCGGGCGCATGGAAGAGTACCAGGATGCGGCGGAACGCCTGACCGCAGCGAAAGGGCGCCCGCTCGTCGCCGCGGGGGCGATCGCGATCGCGTATCTTCCCCTTCTCGTCGAAAGCGCGCAGCGGGTCAGGACCGCACGCAGGGCCCGCGGCGAGGTGGAGGCATCCGCGATCCCCGGGGGAATCATGCAGATCGCGGGAGCGGCGCTTCCCCTCCTTGCATCGGCAATGAGGAACGCCGACTCGCTCGCCGAAGCGATGGAATCCCGCTGCTACTCCCCCGCACTTCCGCGGACACGCTTCCGCAGGATGCCCGTTCCCGCAACCGACGTCATCACCGCCGCCGCCGCCTCACTTCTCACGCTCGCCGCTCTCACCGGAATCCTCTGACGGGGCGTGCGGAACGGCGGGAACGAGGCGTTCGGAGAGGTCCCTCAGGCGCAGCACGCGGCGGTCGTCAAGTCTCCCCTCCTTCCTGAGCTCCCCCGCAACGGCAACGACATCCGGAACGGCGTACCCGTGCCGGGAGAGAACGGGGCCGTCCGTCAGTATGTCCTCCGGCGCTCCGTCCGCGGCGATGATCCCGTCGCCCAGGAGGAGAATCCTCCCCGCGATTTCCGCCAGGAAATTTACGTCGTGCGTCGCAACGACGATCGTCGTTCCCCTCCGGCGGAGTTTTGCCATCGCTTCCAGCGCGCAGCCGAGTCCCGGGGCATCGAGACCCGCGGTGGGCTCGTCGAGGAACGCCGCGCCGGGACCGACGGCATCGAGAAGCGCGAGCGCAAGCCGCCGGGATTCCCCGATGCTGAGTGAAAACGGAGATCGTGGAAGGGTCTCCACGGGATCAAGCCCCATCAGGGCGAGCGAGGCGCGCGTACGCGCCGGAATCTCCGCAGCGCCCACACCCCGGAGCCGCAGCACGTCGGCGAACTCTTCCGCGACGGTCGGGCGAAGGAACTGTTCTTCCGGAAACTGGAACGTGAACGCCGTTCTGAGCCGGACATCGCTCCGGGAGGCGCCCCCGGCGTGCGGGTCGATACCGTCACAGCGGATGGTGCCGGAGGCGGGGGAAAGAAGGCCGCCGAGGAGATTGAGAAGCGTTGTTTTCCCGGTCCCTTCGCGCCCCAGGACACCGACGCACTCCCCGGCGCCGATATCCAGCGTCAGGTCGCCGAACACCGTCCGGGGAGGGCGATGACGTCCGCCGTAGATGAACCGGACATGCCGGGCCGCGATATTCATCGGGCAATCCCGGGCATGCAACGGAGCGGTACGGAAATCCCCCCCCCGCCGGCGGAAACACATCGCGCAAACACCTCCGCCGGCGTGCCATCATCAACCAGCGCGCCGGCGTGCAGAACGAGGAGCCTCTCTGCGGCCATCGCCTCATCGGCAAACTGCGTGACGAGGAGGAGCGTGATCCCCCGCTCCCGCCGCTCAGCGGCCACGGCGTCCAGGAGATCCGCGCGCGACGACGGGGAGAGAAGCGACGTGGCTTCGTCGAGCACGAGGTGTGCGGGATGCATGGCGAGGACCGCCGCAAGCGCAAGCCGTTGCTGCTCCCCCCCGGAGAGAGTCCTCGGAGGGCGTTCCCTGACTGCTCCCAGGCCGGAGGCTGCGATCTGTCGATCGACGATCTCCCCGATCCGCCCGGTCGGCGTCCCCGTGTTCTGGAGGCCGAAGGCGATCTCCCGCTCGACGGTAAGCGACGTGGTCTGCATATGAGGATTCTGAAAGACGATGCCGAGCCGCCTGCGGATGGACATACACGAGTCCCTCCCCGCGGTCGTGAAACCGTCGACAACGACCGCGCCGTCCGTCGGAGTGACGAGGCCGTTCAGCGCGCGGACAAGCGTGCTTTTCCCCGAACCGTTCCCCCCCATGAGCGCCACGAAGGCCCCGTCGGGAATCGTGAGCGAGACGGATTTCAGCGCCTCGCGCACGGCGCCGGGATACCGGACGGTGAGATCCCGGATTTCAATCATGCTTCACGGCCTCCGTCGCGGACCGGTGGAACTTTCCCCGGAATCCCGGGGAATACTCGACGGCAAGGCTGTCCCCCTGTTCGACGACGATGAACCCGTCGGCCCCCGGGGTCTTCCGGAGGAAGTCCATCCCCCGCTTCCTGCCGAGGACGAAGACCGTCGTGGACAGCGCGTCGGCGTCCTCCGCATTCTGAGCAACGACGGTCACGCTGACGACATCCGGCGCCGGGTAACCGGTCGCCGGATCCATGATATGATGGTACCTCTTCCCTCCGGCCATGAAGTACCTCTCGTAATCGCCGGAGGTCGACACCCCTCCCGATCCGTACCGGAACGTGCCGAGGAACGATCCCTCGATCCTGGGATGGCGGACGGAGATCGTCGCAACGGGGGACTCCCATCCCGGGGCGTCCGGCCAGCGGACGGCGAGATTTCCCCCCATGTCCACGATCGCTTTCCTGATCCCCGCGCGCGCGAGAACACCCGTGGCCCGGTCGACCGCGTAGCCCTTGCCGATCGCACCGAGATCAAGCCGCATCCCCTTCCGGGGGAGATAGAGCATCCTGCCGTGCAGGGAGACGAGCCTGTAATCGACGAGGCCCCGTGCTGCACGGACGCTGTCCGGAGAGGGAACGCGGGGGCGGGGGGAGAGAATATTCCAGAGCACCTCGAGCGGCCCCACGGTGACGTCGAATGCGCCCCCCGAGGAGTCGCTCCAGCTGAACGACCTCCGGATGAGCGCCGCAAGATCGGCGGACACGAGGACGGAATCCTTTCCCGCCAGGAGGTTCGTCCGGCCGATCTCGCTCGTGTCGATGTAATCGGAGGCAACCCCCTCGATCCGCCGGATCTCCGCAAAGGCGGAATCGATCGCGGCGTTGATGCGCTCCGCCGGCACATCTTCATCATAGACGGTGACCGTCACGTACGTGTCCATCGCCGTTGTCTCCCGGACCACGGGGCCGTGCGGGCGGGTGCAGGACGACATTGCGGCGAGAATTGCGGCCGCGGCACAGAGAAGGAATGTTCTCATCCGGTGATTCCTCCGACGTCGTTGCGCTCTTTTCCGAGTATGCGTATCACCGTTCTGTTCGGGACGCAGACGATGACTTCCCCCTCCCTGCTTCTCCATCCCGTGCGCACGCAGATCCTGTTGGGGCAGTCCGCCTCGGCGACGCGCACCCTGCCGTTCAGCACCTCAATGCGCATGTCCCCCTGTTCCCCCCGGACGGTGACAACCCTGTCTTCGCGGATGTTCAGTTTCTCGACGGCCTTCCCCCCCACCTCGACAATGACCGCCGATCCCTCTCCCGACGGGAACGCAAAGAATGAACCGACGACGCAGGCGGAGAGGAGAAGACCCGCCGCCACGTCACCGGGGGTCAGTCTCCGCGGAAGAGGGCGGGCCGGTGGCTGCGGCGCATCCCCCGCCCCGGCAAGCGCCGGCAGAAGGCGGGATGTGACGATGCCGACGACGAGCCCGCCGGCCAGCGCCGTGAGAAGCAGCAGGGGGAGGATTTCGAGAACGGCCGCGCTGCGCACGTACAGGAGTGCCACCAGGGCGATCTGCGTCGCAACATGGACCGACGAACCGGCAAGGCTCAGCCCGACGGGGCCGAACGCCCGGGCCGAGACGGCGCGGAGACCTCCCATCGCAAGGGCGGAGAGAATGCCGGCCGACAGGCTGAGGATGAACGCGGGACTGAAGAACGACCCCGTGATCAGCGACCCTCCGAGGACCCTGAGGATGACGACGATGAGCGCATCGGCAGGCCCCGAGAGGAAAAGCGCAAGGAGGGTGGATATGTTCGCCAGACCCACCTTCAGAAACGGGAGCGGGAGAGGGATCAGCGATTCAAGGACGAAGAGGGCGGTCCCCACGGATGCGAGGAACCCGAGGCGGGTCACCCGGCGGACAGGCCATTCCCCCGCGGGCACGCTCACGGGCCGCACCGGGTCTGCGGCGGGAGAGGGACGAAAGGACAGATCGTCACGGATGTTCAAGGAGCTCGAGCGTCGATTTCAGCTTGGCGGCGGAAGCACGGAAGCCCGATTCTTCCGCGGGATCAAGATTGAGCGTGAGAACCTCTTCGACCCCGTGCGCCCCGACGACGCACGGGAGGCTCATACACATGTTGCTGATGCCGTACTGGCCGGTCATCAGCGTCGAGACCGACACCACGCGGCGGTAATCTCCCAGTATGGCGGCGGCGATGGAAAGAAGCCCGAGACCGATGGCGTAGTAAGTCGACCCCTTACGGCGGATGATCTCGTCGGCCGCGTCGCGCACCTGGACAAACAGGGCGTCCATGTCCGACTGCACGTACTCCCTGTTTTTCAGGGGAGCAAATTCCTGCAGCCGCACACCCCCGATGCTCGCCTGGCTCCAGACAGGGATCTCGCTGTCCCCGTGCTCTCCGATGATGTACGCATGGACGCTCCGCGCGTCGACGCCGTAGTACTGGCCGAGGAGAAAACGGAACCGGGAGGTGTCAAGGATGGTACCGGACCCGATGACGCGGCCCGGGGGAAGCCCGGAGACGCCGAGGGAGACGTACGTCAGTATGTCCACCGGGTTCGTCGCGATCAGTATGATGCCGTCGGGATTGTGCCGGACGATCTCGGGGACGATCTGCCGGAATATTGCGGCATTGCGGCCGAGCAGGTCCAGCCGGGATTCGCCCGGCTTCTGCGATGCACCTGCGGCGATGACCACGATCGCCGACCCCGCGCACTCCGCATAGTCCCCCGCCGTGATCTTCATCGGCCGGGTAAACGAGAGCCCGTGGTTGAAGTCCATCATCTCCCCGGTCGCCCGGGCGGTGTTCACGTCGATCAGGACGAGCTCGGAGGCGAGCCCGCGGATCATCAGGGCGTACGCGAACGACGACCCGACGAGGCCGGTTCCGACAAGCGACACCTTCCGTGATACACCGTTGCTCATGCGTTGTGCTCCGATAGACCAAGTACGCGAACTCCCGGTGAAAGTTCAAGAGGAGGAGCGCGGGACGGCCACCGCCCCTCGTTGCTTTTCCCCGGCCATTATGCTACAATCAGTATGCGTTCCCGTCATCGAGAGCGGGTGCAGGAACGATCCCCCGCCAGGCATCCCGAGGAAGAGATGAACCACAGGATTCTCCACCGATGCGCCGCCGGTGCCGTCTTCGCGGTCGCCGCAATCCAGTTTTTCGTCACCGCCCAGCCGACCGTCTCGTTCTGGGACCCCGGAGAGCTTTCCGCCGCGGCCTACATGCTGCAGGTTCCGCACCCCCCCGGGGGACCTCTCTTCTCGCTCGTCGGCAGGTTCTTCTATATGCTGCCGATGCCGGGAAACCCGGGGTTCAGGATGAACGCGGTGTCGGTCATCGCGAGCGCATTCACGGTCCTCTTTCTGTACCTCGTCGCGGTGCGGCTGATACAGAGCGCCCGGGGCAAGGAAGACGGGAGCCTCACCGGGGCGCTTCTGACAAACGGTGCGGCGGCGATCGGCGCGCTGGGCCTCTCGTTCTGCGATACGTTCTGGTTCAACGGCGTCGAATCGAATTATTTCGCGGCCGCGACGTTCCTGTTCTCGGCGATGCTCTGGCTGCTGATGATCTGGTACGACAACCACGACAGGCCGGGAAACGGGAGATACCTGCTGCTGATCGCCTATCTCGTCGGCCTCTCCGCCGGGGTCCACCTGATGAGCGTTCCCACGATATTCGCTGTGGTGCTCGTCGTGGTCTTCCGCCGCTATGTCGCCGATGACGAGACGTGCAGGAAAACGGGGCTGATCTTCCTGATGCACGCGGGACTGCTCCTCGCCGTCGCGTTCTTCTGGTGGAACGACATGACGTCCCGCCAGGTTCCGGCGCCCGAGGAATTCTATGCCTTCGACAGGAAGTTCGCCCTGGTGATGGGAGGGGTCAGCCTCGGGTTCATGGCCATTGTCTGGAAGAGGATATTCCGGAAGGACTCGCTGTACATCCCGCTCCTCGTCGCGGGGGGCGCGCTGTTCGTCGCCTATCCCGGCGTCATCAAGTTCCTCCCGGGCATCATCCACCAGATCGCCGGCAACGACAGCTCGCTCGGCGTCGTCCTGTTCGGCCTCGTGACCGGCTGCCTGGCCCTGGCGGCATACCTGTCCGGAAAACGGTCCATGACGCTGGTGCACCTGGCCTCGCTGGGAATACTGTTCATCATCCTCGGGTTCTCGACCTACACGATCATCGTGACGCGCGCGAACGTCCGCCCGCCGATGAACGAGAACGACCCGCGGAATTTTTCCGGGCTTCTCACGTACCTGAACAGGGAGCAGTACGGCGAATTCCCGCTGTTCGAGAGGCGGTGGACGCCCGAGGCGGACCGGCAGAAGACCTGGACCGGGTACACGAGCGATTTCAGTTTCTTCGCCCGCTACCAGATGCACCACATGTTCAACAGGTACATCCTCTTCAACTTTGCGGGACGAGGCTCGCGGGACCAGGACGCGGACCCGGCGTGGGGGCAGCTCTTCGGCATCCCCTTCTTCGTGGGATTGTTCGGGCTCTTCTGGCAGTTCCGGAGAGACTGGCGCATGGCCACGACGTTTCTCCTCCTGTTCGTCATCATGGGATACCTGATCGCCTTCTACCAGAACCAGCAGGAGCCGCAGCCGCGTGAACGCGACTATTTCTACGCCGGCGCGTATTTCATTTTTGCACTCTGGATCGGGCTCGGGATGAGGGGACTTGCCGATCTTGTCGTGAGCCGCGCGGGATCGCCTTCACGGGCGGCGGCGGGAGGCGCGGCGGTGCTGCTCCTGGGGGCTGTCTTCATCCCCGGACGGATGTTCCAGACGAACTTCGCCACGCACGACCGTTCGAAGAACTGGCTTGCGTGGGAGTACGCGTACAACATGCTCCAGACGTGCGACCGGGATGCCATCCTGTTCACGAACGGGGATAACGACACTTTCCCCCTCTGGTACATCCAGGATGTGGAGGGGATCAGGCGGGACGTGCGGGTCGTGAATCTGAGTCTCATCAACACGCCCTGGTACATCCAGGAAATGAAAGACCGGCCGTACTATCCCGAGGCGAAGGCCGTGCCCATCACCATCCCGGACAGGCGGATCCCGGGATTGGAAGGTCTTTTTCCGTGGGAGCCCCAGAAGGTCACGATCCCCGTTCCCCCGGGGGTGATCTCCGGGGAAGTCCCCACGGACTCCGCGCTCTATAACCGGGAGGCGTTCGGATCACCCGGGGATTCGGCCGGGGCGGGGGGAACGATCGAATTCACGATGAGAAACACGGTGCAGTACGGGAGGACGAAGGCGATACGTGTGCAGGACTTCATGGTCAAGCACATCATCGAGACCAACAGGTGGCAGCGGCCGGTCTATTTTGCGATCACCTGCTCGCCGGACAGCAGGATCGGGATCGACGAGTACCTCCGCTTCTGCGGGCTCGCCTGGAAGCTCGTTCCGTTCAAAGCCTCCCATGTGGACATGGGAATCGACCCCGCGGTGGTGCACGCGAACCTGTTCGACGTTTCGGCGGACTTCTCCCGCACGCCCCGGTACGGATACAAGTTCCGCACCACATCGGACACGACCGTCGCTCTCGACGAGAACGAGGCGCGCATGGTGAGCGGATTCCGCACCGCGTTCCGCGCCCTCGCGCTCTACGAGTCGGACGCCCGGAGAGACACCGGCGCGTGCCGGGAGGTGCTCTCCCGGATGGAAAAGGTCCTGCCGTGGAAGAGCGTCCCGATGCTGTTCGAGGAGGGGTACGACTTTGCGATACTGTACTACCGGGAGGGGGAGACCGGCAGGTTCCGGGACCTGGTCGCGCACCTGGAACAGCAGTTCAGATCCGACACGGCCGCGGGGAGTCCCTCCAATCCGTACATCTACGGCCAGATGGTCCAGCTTTACGACATCGGAAAGGACTACGCGGCGGAGCTCGAGCTTCTGGAAAGCCTCGCCAGGCAACGGCCCGGCGATGCTTCGATCATGCAGAGAATCGAGGCCGTCCGGGCGGCCCTGAAAGGCCCGGCGGCCCCGGGCGCGAAGTGATGGAATCGTTCGCGAAATTCCACCCGGCGGGCTCTCCCCTGTACCTGGCGGTGCAGGACCCCGTCCTGCACCAGTTCATCTCCTACCTCGCGGAAAAGAAAGCGGAGCAGGAATCCAACCCCGGTCTGCACGTGCGGATCGAGCTCTCCCGGGCGTTCATCAACAGGGTGCGGGATTCGTTCAAACAGAACATCCTCAACGGGGAAAAGCACCTTCACGTGCTTTCGCACGTTCTCGGCTCCAGGCTCCTCGACGGCGGCTACGAGCTTCACAGCAATGTCATCGGCGTCCTCCCGGGGGGTGAAAAGCGCCCGTTCCTCATCAGGGAACGGATCAACAGGGACACGCTCTTCTCGCACACCGATCTCGATCTCGGGAACCAGATGCTGGGAAAATTCCGCTACAGGACGAACGAGGAGTGGGCCCCGCTCGAGCTCTCGGCGAATTTCGTGGAGTATATCCCTCTCGGGAGAACGACGAGCGGCGTCAACAGGATCACGAGCCGCGTCAAGGCGGAGGAAGAACTGTGGAACAAGGTTGCGGACGAGATCTTCGGGCTCGACCGCATCGTGGAACGGGACAAGCACCTTCGCCACTACAGCAAGTATGTCAAGGACATTTTCGGGCTGAAGATCGTCTGCGAAAACGACGAGGCGTGCCTCCTCGTGCACCGGCGCCTTGAAGAGCTGCGGGTGCGGGACTGCGACATGTCGATCGCCGCCTGGACGGAGCCCGGAGCGGGCGGAACGCACGGAGAGGACGCCGACGCCCGGATCCTGGAATTCGTCGAAACGAAGGATTACCTCACCTGCGAAGAGTCTCTGATGAAGAAGACGGGGTGGAAGGCGCTGAAGAGCGTCGTACGGTGGCAGAACCAGCTGCTGGAAATCCAGGTTCAGCCGCTGGCGAACTATTACCTGGAGCTCGACCACATGTCGGGACCCTCCCACCGATCATTCAAGCTCCAGCGTGACACGCTCCGGTCGGAAATCGCCCGCAGGCTCCCCCTGTACGGCTTTTACCGGGACCTGCTCCGGATGCTTTTCCTCGACGGCAGCGTCTCGTTCGACAGCCGGAACGCGTCGGTCCTTCTCACGGACTGACTCATTTCAGAAGGCTCAGCTTCACCGACGCAGTGTTGCTCCCCGCGACGAGCCGTGCAACGTAGATGCCGCTCGCAAGGTGCGTCCCGTCGAACCGTACCAGGTGCGACCCCGGAGCCATGGGGCCGTTCACCAGCACGGCCACTTCCTGCCCGAGGATGGAATACACCGCGAGCCGGACCGGGGACGCCGAGGGGAGGGTGTATTCGATCGTCGTCGACGGATTGAACGGGTTCGGGTAGTTCTGCGCGAGATGGAACCGGAGAGGCGTGCCGTCTGCCGGTCCGGTCTTGATGCCGGCCGGCGTGTTTGTCGGGTTCCGCCAGAGATCGCTCCCCTGTCCCAGCCAGTTGGCGCCGAAGAGGTCCATGTCGCCGTCGTTGTCGACGTCCGCGATCTGCATCTGGTGCGAACCGTCCGTCGAGAGCACCTGTTTCGTCCAGCTCAACCCTTTCCCCCCGTTGTAGAAGATCTTCACCTCGTGGGGCCACGTCCCCGTGTTCATCGCCGCGCTCGCCACATCGATCTGCCCGTCATTGTTGAAGTCGGCGGTCCCGACAAAGTGATGGACGGTCTCGACTCCCGCCTCGATGATGTGCTCGACCCAGTTCGGCTGGCGGGGATCGACGGGGGCCTCGAACCAGGAGATCCTCGACGTGTCCCCGACGACCTCCGCGGGGGCGAGCACGATGTCTTTCCGGCCGTCCCCGTTGATGTCCGCGACGGCCACGGTGACGTTGGGACACGTGTACGACGTCGTGTAGGGATGTTCGACCCAGACGGTTCCCCCCTGCGTGTTCTCAAACCAGGACCCGCCGATCACGATGTCGGGACGGCCGTCGCCGTTGATGTCGGCAAGCCGAAGCCCTTCCCCGTTGACGCAGGAAAACGTGATCGGGGTCCATTTCGACGGGTTGACCTGGAGATACACATAAATCACGTCCCCGTCGTTATGCTCGTAGGCGAGCTGGTCCCTGGCCACAACGTCGATCAGCGAGTCGCCGTTCAGGTCGGCCACGTCCACGTTATGCAGGACCCTGTCCTCGATCGTCGTCAGCGTCCAGGTCCCCGTGGGACCGGGATTTTTGTACCAGCCGACAAGCGGGTTCCCGTCGGAGTCCGCGGCAAGGACGACCACGTCGTTCTTCCCGTCCCTGTCGACGTCCACAACCTTCATTTCCGTCCGGAATCCCGCGAGCAGCGAGATGACGTGCGGAGTCCACGTCGGGTTCTGATACCAGATGAGCCCGCCGGATGTGTACCCCCCGACGAGGAGATCAATTTTGCCGTCCCCGTTGATGTCCCCCGCGCCTTTTCCCCACGGGTCCACGGGACCGGCCGAATCGACGATGGTATGGATGAACGGCCCGGGGAGTGTCTGGGCCGGCGAAGGCGTGATGCCGATGAGAAGGGCACCGAGCAGGACGCACGGACGCAGGACCTGCGCGAGACCCCGGCCGGCCGTGCCGGCAGAAACGGAAGCGGAAATTCCCGTATGCGTGTTCCCCCCAAACCTACTCGTACCGGAGCGCGTCGATCGGGTTCAGCATCGCCGCTTTCCTTGCCGGGTAGAATCCAAAGAAAATTCCAATGGCAATCGAAAACCCGAATGAAAGCAGAATTGAGAAAAACGTGATGATCGTGGGCCACTTCGCAAGGCTCGATATCGCGCCGGACCCGCCCACGCCCAGGAGGATACCCGTAATCCCCCCGAGGAGACTGAGAACCAGTGCCTCGATGAGGAACTGCGTCAGGATGTCCCTCGATCTCGCGCCGACGGACATGCGGATCCCGATCTCGCGCGTCCGCTCGGTGACGGAGACGAGCATGATGTTCATGATCCCGATCCCACCCACGAGGAGCGAGACCGAGGCGATGCTCGCAAGGAGGATCGTCAGTATCTGCGTCGTCGCGGTCGCCGCGTTGGCGAGGTCCGCCTGGTTGCGTATCGAGAAATCATCCGCATCGTACGGAGCGATCTTGTGCCGCATCCTGAGAAGCTCGGTGATCTGCGCCTGCGCGACCGGGATGTTCGAAGGGCTCGTTGCGGACACGAGGATCTGGCGCAGGTAGGGGAACCACGTGAGCCTCCGCTTCACCGTTGTCCACGGCGCGAGAACGACGTCATCCTGGTCCTGCCCCATCGCGTTCTGCCCCTTCTTCGTCAGAACCCCGGTCACCTTGCACGGCACGTTCCGGATACGGACCGTCTGGCCGACCGGGCTCCCGTCGGGGAACAGCGCGTCGGCAACCGTCTTCCCCAGCACGCAGACCTTGGCCGCCGCCTTGATATCGGCGTCCGTGTAGAAGTCGCCGTATTCGATCCCCCATTTGCGGATCTCCAGGTAGTCCGAACCCGTCCCCTCGATCCCCGTCGCCCAGTTCATGTTCCCGGCAATGATCTGTCCGCCGGCACGCGTGCCGGGCGAAAGAAGCCCCACCGCCGGACATTCCCTCTGGATGGCGATACAGTCGTCCTCCGTCAGCGTCGTCGTCGTCCCCGCGCCCCCCTTGACGCCGCCCGTGTTCTGCGACCCCGGGTAGACGATGAGGACGTTCGTCCCCAGCGACGAAATCTGCTGCTCGACCGAGAACTGCGCCCCCTGGCCGATCGCAAGCATGGCGATCACCGCCGCGACGCCGATAATGATCCCCAGCATCGTCAGGAACGAGCGCATCTTGTTCCTCTGCAGGGCGCGGAAGGCCGAGATGAGGATGTTGAGAATTTTCATACCGGCTCCTCCTCATCGACCGCGGGGAGCTCGCTGATCACCTCCGCGGCAAGTCTGGGCGAGGGATTGGCCTTGTCGGATTTGATCCTCCCGTCGCGGAAGATGATATGCCGTTTCGCGAACTGCGCGATATCCGGCTCGTGCGTCACCAGCAGGATCGTGATCCCCTTTTCATTCAATTCCTGGAATATCCCCATCACCTCGACGCTTGTCCTGCTGTCGAGATTCCCCGTCGGCTCGTCCGCGAGAACGATGCTGGGGTCATTGACCAGGGCCCGCGCAATCGCGACGCGCTGCTGCTGCCCCCCCGAAAGCTGGTTCGGATAGTGGTGCACCCTCTCGCCCAGGCCGACCATGTTCAGCGCCCGGATGGCCCGTTCCTCGCGGTCTTTGATCGACGAGGTTCCGTACAGAAGGGGGAGCTCGACGTTTTCGATCGCCGAGGTCCGCGAAAGAAGGTTGAACCCCTGGAAGACGAATCCGAGCTTATTGTTCCTGATCCGCGCCAGCTCGTCCCGCGTCAGCCCGCTGACGTCGATCCCGTCCAGCACGTACGTTCCCTTCGTCGGTTTGTCCAGGCACCCCAGGATGTTCATGAACGTCGATTTTCCCGAACCCGACGCCCCCATGATGGCGACGAACTCGCCCCTCCGTACCGTCAGGGTGACGCTGCGGAGTGCGTGGACCTCGACTTCGCCGAGCATGTACGTCTTGGCCAGATGATCGATCTGGATGAGCTGTCCATTCCCCGACGGGGCGGGAGCCGGTTGGTCTCTGCCGATCATCGGAACCCTCCGGGACCGCCCGGCCTCTGCTGCGCGCCTCCGGAGAGGGGGCTCGCGGATGCCACCTCGGATGTCGATGTCGCGCCCAGGACGATCTGGTCGCCGGGCTTAAGGTTATCCGTCGTGATTTCGGTGAACCTGCCGTCGGTGACGCCCGTCCGGACGAACACGGGCTCGAGTTTCTTCTGCGCATTCAGTATCCAGATGCGCGCCCTTCCGGCGAGGTGATTCGGGATAAACGGGCTCTTCTGGTACTGGGCATAGAGCTGCGTGATGCCGAACTTGGTTCCTCCGCCCGAAGCGGGGGCGAGGTGCTTCGTCACTGTCTGCGGACGCACGGGCTGCTTTCCCGCTTCCCTGCCGGCATGCATCCTCTCAAAGAATTTCCCCATTTCCGCGCGGAGATCTTCCGGGCTCATCTGGCCCCCGTTCGCCGCCAGTATGGAATCGCGGATCTGGCCGACGTTCTTCAGGCCACCGCCGACCATCCCCTGCCCCGCGTGCGTGTCCTTTGCAGGCACCGCTCCGCCGCCTGAGGCCGAATCCTGCCGTGCGCCACCCGCGGAACCTCCGGCACCCGCATCGTCGCCGCCCGCGCTCCGCGCCATGAACGCGTCGCGCATCGCCTTCATCGCCGATGAATCGATGAGATCCGTCGGCGGCTGGAACCGGAGCGCGAGATTCGGAACCTTCAGCACGTCGTGGGCATCCGCGGCGGCGATCTTGACGTTCGCCGTCATCCCTGGCATCAGCTTCAGCTGGTCGTTGTTCACGTCGATGACGACGGTGTAATTGACGACGTTCTGGATCGACACCGGGTTCAGCCGGATCTGGGAGACAATCCCGGTGAACTTGTCGTCCGGATAGGCATCGACCGTGAACGTGGCCTGCTGGTCGATGCTGATCATCCCGATGTCGGATTCGTCGACCGTCGTCAGGACCTGCATTTTCGACAGGTCGTTGGCGATCGTGTAGAGCGTGGGAGAGGAGAAACTCGCCGCCACGGTCTGCCCGACGTTCACCGCCCGGTTGATGACGACCCCGTTGATGGGGGCGGTGATCGTGGCATAGGCGAGATTGATCTTTGCCCTGTCGAGCGCCGCCTGGGCCTGCTTCAGCGCAGCCATGTTCGATTCATACGATGTCAGCGCCGCGTCATAGTTCATCTGCGAATCAAGCTGTTTGGCCAGAAGCGCCGTCTCCCGGTCGAGCGTTCTCTTGCTGTCGGCCTCCTGTGCCTTCGCCCGGTCGAGAGCCGCATCGGCATCCTTCACCGACTGCCAGAGGAACGTGGTGTCGATCCTGGCGATGACCTGCCCCTCTTTCACGACGGAGTTGAAGTCGGCATAGAGATTGGAAACGATTCCGGAAACCTGCGTGCCGACGTCCACGGATACCACCGCATTGATCGTACCGGTTGCGGTCACCGCGACGTTGATGTCGCCGCGGGACACCTTGTCGAGCCGGAAATCATATTTTTTGGTGCTGCCGCCGACAAAAACGAGGTATCCGACGACAACAAGGACAACGAGGACAACCGACGAAATCACTACCGTTCTTTTCATCATCTACTCCTGGTGTGGGATCTACTCGACCGGGAAGAAGCGTAAAAAACGCCGCAGAGTGCTCTCTTCCCGGTACTTAGACACATCCCCGGGCCGCTTGGTTTAGGGGAGGTGAGGCGAATTCCCGCCCCGGAAGCGGGAAAGTCCCCCTGAAACTGAGGTTCTGTAATATACGAAAAAGAGACATTTTTTATTGCGATTCGGGGGATCTTTCGGTAGGATGAACGCATCAACGGTTCCACACGCATGGAAGAGAAAAGGCGCGGGACGTTTGCCGCCCTCGGCCATCCCAATTACCGCCTCTGGTTCATCGGACAGCTCATTTCGCTGTTCGGTACCTGGATGCAGAACACGGCGCAGGGTTTCCTCGTCTTTGAGCTGACGCATTCCCCCGAGTACCTGGGATTCGTCGGGTTCGCCTCCGGGATTCCGTCGTGGCTTCTCACGCTCTACGGGGGTGTCGTGGCCGACAGGGTCCCCCGCAGAACGCTCATCATCATCACGCAGTCCTGCATGATGGTTCTCGCCTTTGTCCTTGCCGCCCTGACGTTCCTCCATCTCGTGCAACCCTGGCACGTCATCGGGCTCGCCTTTCTCCTGGGGACCGCGAACTCCTTTGACGGGCCGGCGCGGCAGTCATTTGTCAGCGAGATGGTCGCCCCCGAAGACCTGACCAATGCCATCGCGCTGAACTCGATGATGTTTCAGGCGGCGACCGTGGTGGGCCCGGCGATGGCCGGGCTCGCCTACGCACTGTTCGGCCCCGGCTGGTGCTTTACGATCAACGGGATCTCGTTCATCGCGGTCATCACGGCGCTCCTGGCGATGAAGCTCCCTCCCCGCACGATCCGCAAAGCCACCATGTCCGTGATCGAGGAACTCCGCGAGGGGTCGGAGTACATCCGCTCCCAGCCGACGATCCTTGTCCTGATCAGCATGATCGCCGTCTCCAGCATGTTCGGTCTTTCGTTCACGACGTTGATCCCGGCGTGGTCCGTCAATGTCCTCGGGGGTGGCGCAGAGATCAACGGGTTGCTCTATTCGGCCCGCGGCGCGGGGGCGCTGCTGGGTGCGTTCTTCATCGCCTCGCTCGGCCGCACGATCATGCGAGGCAGGCTGCTGACGGCAGGGTCCATCCTTTTCCCGGTTCTCCTGTTCGCCCTCTCCTTCTCGCGGACGCTCCCCCTTTCGCTTCTCTTCCTTGCGGGGGCAGGGGTCGGAACAATATTCGTCAACAACCTCTCCAACGCGCTGGTCCAGACCGCCACGCCGGACCGGCTCCGGGGGCGGGTCATGGGAACGTACACATGGATCTTCTTCGGGTCCATGCCGATCGGAGCGCTCTGGTCGGGGGTGATCGCGGGACGGCTCGGGGAGCCCGCGGCCGTGATGATCAACGCCTCCATCGCATTTCTCTTCGCTCTCGGGGTCTGGGTGTTTTACCCGAAGCTGAGGAAAGAATAACAGAGAGCATGGTCCGACCTATTCGCCAACGAGGCTTCCCATGAATTCCCCTCTGGTTGCGCGCTATGTTGTTCTTGCTGCGCTCGGCATCGTCCCAGCGTTGCAGGCGCAGACAAACTCACCGTCGTCCACGCCGAACGTCATCCGGGTACCGATGCATCCCGTTGAGGGTTTCGGCCCGTTTGAGGCCGGATTCGTGCTTGACGCTCCCTCCGACACTTCGGGGTCGAATCCTTGGCATAACACCTGGGCGCGCGTGAGAAACATTCCTTCGGATCTCAGGGATGTGAGGGTGGGCCGCATCGAGATGCAGCTCGCCCAGAAGGTCTATCACGCGATGCACGCCGGTTTGCTCACGAAGGAATTCGCCCTTCTCTGGATTCGGATGGCGCACGCTGACACGAGCAGGCTGACGGCACACTTCGTCGACGAGGAGGTATCGTTTGTGGTGGGGCTTGACTCACTCGGCAGGCGCGTGATGATATTCGACGCCGATCATGATCATGACTTCCTGGGCGAGAAACGCGTCGTTCTTTCCGGTCCGGACGATCAGGGGCACATGCACGGGACGGCTGACACGGCCGGCTACCTGGAACCGCAGGAGGTGGCATTCGAGTTCTGGGACGGGGAACAGATACGGCAGGGAAGAACAAAGATCGCGCTCAGACGGCCTGAGTTGATCCCCGCCGTCGTCAATCAGTGGACAAAGGGGGCGTTTGCGCTCGGGTGGGCGACGTACGGTCACACGGAAGGCCGGCTCCGCATCGGAACGACGGACATTGACTGCTATCTCAACAACGGATTCCGCGGGGGCGTTTTCGATGACCGCAACTCGAATGTCATCCTCAGCGAGGCCGGTGAGATGAGGGATCGATTGAATCCCAAGAACGAGTCACTCCGGGCCGACGACGTCGTCACGCTGGGCAACGCCAGGTACGCCATCGGGCCGATCAGCATCGACGGGAGGGAGATCACCCTGCGTCGTGTCCGCGCCGGCGCCCCGGCAGAGGGATTGACCGCCGGTTTATTCGCGAAGGACTTCAGCAGGGCCACCACCCGGTCAGATTCCATCCACCTCCGGACGCTCAGGGGCACATTCACGTTGCTGGACTTCTGGGGGTCGTGGTGCGTCGGCTGCCGGTTTGACGTCCCCTACCTCAGGGACGCGTATCACGTGCTCGCGGCCAGAAACCTGAACGTCATCGGCATCGCATTTGACGACAGCACGTACCTCGAGAGGTTCATGAAGGAGTACGGGGTCGCCTGGCCCCAGATTCTCGTGAGCGGACCTGAAGATACCTTGCTGAATGCGTACGGGGTTCGCGAGTTCCCCACGATGTTCCTTGTCGATACCAGCGGCCGGATTCTCTCCCGCAATGTCGGGAGGGGAGAGCAACTTGCGCCGGAGCTCTTTCGCGTCGTGGGAGGAGAAAAGGAGTTCAGGGATTATGTGCTGTCAGGAAACGTGGAATTCGACTACAGGGACGGGTCTGTCCGGCGGGTGGAGGTTGCCGGGAATTTCAGCAACTGGACACCAGTTCCCCTGTACAACTACGACGGAGCATTCAGGCGCAGAATCGAGTTGAAGCCCGGGAGCTATCAGTACAAGTTCCTTGTGGACAACGCCTGGACGCTTGATCCGTCCAACGACTCGACGATCACAAACGCGGATCATCACGTGAACAATGTCCTGCTCATCAGGTAACGGATCGCGGGTACCGGCGTCAATCAGCCCTGCAAGGAGACCATACTTCCATGACACCCAAAACTCTTTCCGTTCTTGTCGTGCGATTGATCGTTTTCTATCTCCTCCTTCTGTCTCTCGGGACGCTTGGCATAACCATCTATGATGTTACCGTGTTTGACAGGGCTGATGTACCCGGCGCCGCGTATCAACTCATCGTGCCCCTGTCCTATTTCGTCATCCTGATTCTTGTTCTCAAATTCTCCGGGCCTATTGCCGGGAAGATATCCGACGGACTACCCGCAATACCTGCCGGGATCCCGTGGACGGCGACTGACGTTACTGTCGCCATTCTCCAGGGAATCACCGCCCTTATCGTCCTTTCGGCCATTCCCATGCTCGTCAACAACCTGTACGCCATACTCGAAGCGAATCGTCAAATGAAGTCGGAAGGTCTCGCGGAGAAGGAACGTCTCGATCGACTCTTCCTTGGACTTTTCGGCACACTCATCCAGGTGGCCGTGGCCGTTGTCGTATCGAAAAAGGCCAGGCGTCTCGCGGCGATGTATGAGATCTGGCAGAAATGAAGCGGGCACCAACACGTCAGTCGCGGCGCAGTCACTTGCACCCGGTTGACAGTCCACTTCGGGTGCCATACCTTACCGCAGTGCAGTCTGTGTCTTCCCCGGATCGATCCGGTCAACAGAGCCCGTCACCCTGGGAATGCAGTTCCGGAGACCTTGCAGCAATGAAGAACCTGATCACCCTTCTCCTGTTCCTCCTGGCGCCGGCGGCGGCGTCCGCAAACGACGGGTTCAAGGCAAGTCTCCCCACATCCGCCATGGCCAGGGGTCTGACCGCCGACATGTTCAAGAATTCGGATGCCGTTATCCTGTTGAAGCAGCAGGGGTACGCCGAGGGGCCCCATCCCAGGAAGGGCCCCTTTACGGTGACCTATATGCAGGAGTACGTCGTCACGTCGCAGGTCATTATCGCCAAAGTGTTCAACGAGGCCGGCGTCAAACATTTCGGCTCGTTTGAATACGAATATCCTTCCTTCGACGGCATTCGACAGAGCTTCAGGGTCCGTGCAAGGGTCATGAAGCCGGACAGCACCATCCTGGTTCTGCCCGACGAGGCGATTACGACAATTGCGGGACTCACGACGGAATCCGGAAGACCCGTGACGCAGAAAGTTCTATTCACGCTGGGCAACCTGGCCCCGGGGGACGTCGTTCAGATCGAGTATGACCACACGCAGCCATTCCTGTACCTGCGCAAGGTCCTCTTCTATTATCACGATCGATATCCCATCCTGAACTCCACGCTTACGATCAACATGGACGCCAGGGAAAATGTCGATTTCCTGAGCTTCCCCCGTGATAAGGTCGGAGAGCCCGAGGTCACGCAACGGGGGAGAACGATATCGCACTTCTGGGCGGTGAAGAATCTGAGCGAGATTCCGAACGAGCCTTTTAGCAGGCCGTTCGCAGATGTCTCGTATATCACCGCCGTCGTCAACCATCCCCCCGGGTCCGACGAAAATCGCTGGCGTTCACTCGCACAGGAATATCTTCGGGACTACATCGACAAGGGATCACTCCCCACGGCGTTCATGAAGCAGATCGGCCTGGATCCGGCGCTTCACAACCCCCGGTGGACCGATATCGAACAGGCGTACACAGCTCTCCGGAAGTTCTTTTCGCTGAAGGCGTCAAACAGCCTTTTTCCCGACGCCGGGAACATCGACAAGGTCATCAACGCCAGGGAAGGTGACGCATCCGATCTTGCGTATATGACGCTCAAGATCATGAAGCGGTGGAAAGTTCCCGCAACGCCGGTGCTGATCCGGGACAAGCGGGACGGCGTCTATGAGACCACGGTCCCGTCGTTCTTCTGGTTCGATCGTCTCGCGGTCCTCGTGTCGCTGGAAGGAGCGGAACGCGTCATCGATTTCGACAGGAGCATCCCGTCCCGCTTTCACACGCCGTGGTTCCTGAACGGAATCACCGTGACCGCACTGTATGACACGGGGGTCGCCCACATGTACCTCAGTTCGCGGTCCAGTCTGCAGGACCATACATCGAAGGAATTCCACTGCGTGAACGTCGTCTCGGACACAACAGCCGTCGATTCCGTCTCGTTCCGCCTGAGAGGAGCCAGGGGGGACGACCAGCGCTCCCGGTGGTATGCTTCGAAAGGAGCAGAACTTGCCGGCGCGGAGCACGCCTTCGTGAAGGAATATGTCCTCAGAGAGGTTGACACGTCATGGGTCAACGACTTTTTGAACGAACCAGAAGTCGCCCTCTCCGGGAAGGGCGCGTCACGGGGAAGGCTCAGGGACGTCGATTCATTCGTCACGTTCCGTCCCCGGAATCATCTGTTGAGGGAATTCCGGGACAGGTTCACGGACGACGAACGCTCTGACGATATCTGGCTCGAAGAACCGTTCGCGTGCTCCCTCCGGTGGATCGTCAGGGCGGCGGGACGTTCGATCGCCTCCGCAATGCCCGCGCCGGTCGCCTTCGAGGACTCTGCCCTGGCGTCTTCACAGACAACCTATTTTCGTTCGAACGACTCGACGTTCGTCATCATCGCCGATGTTGCGTTTGCATCAGCAAGGGTTGCCCGAACACGGTACAGGGAATTCCTCCTGTTTCTGGACAGGGTCATCGACTCGTGCGAGGGCGAGGTGGCATTCAAGCGACGATAGCCGCCCGGGGAGGGCTAGACCTGGAGGCCGGAAAGACCCAGCGCGAGTACAGCCAGGACGATGACCGTCAGGGCGACGTAGACCCAGTCGCGCTCCCGGGCGAATCCGAAGAGCGAGAGGATGACGCGGAGGACCGGCGTGGCGATGAGCAGCAGCAGCCCTGTCTGGACAATCGCGTCCGGGTGAAGTGCCGTTGCGCCGCGGAGTATCAGCGGGAGCGAGCGGAGCGGAGAACCGCCGTTTTGAAATGACCTGAAATCCGGAATCCACCCCCCCCGGGAAACAAGCAGGAATATTCCGCCTGTGCCGACAACCACGGCGGCGACGATGACGCCGATCCTGAGGACGTTTCCCAGGACGATCTCGAGGGCTTCGTCCCTGTCGGGAGGAGGAGTCTGCTCTTCGTTCATATCCTCCCCGTCATGCCGTTGAATATCATTTCCAGAGCGAGGACGAACACGACCCACGCAAAGAGTTTCCTGAGAATCGGCGTCTTTACTGAAACGAGGAGCCTGGACCCCGCGAGGGAGCCTGCAAGGACGCCGAGCATGACGGGCATCGCCAGCTCGGGGACGATATACCCCCGCGCAATATAAATCCCCGCGCTCGCCGCGGCGGTCACGCCGATCATGAAGTTTGACGTCGTGGTGGATACCTTGAAGGGGATCCGCATGATCCGGTCCATGGCAATGACCTTCACCGCTCCCGAGCCGATGCCCAGGAGCCCCGACAGACCTCCCGCGATCACCATGAGTCCAAAACCCGGGGCGACTCCCGTGACATTGTACGGTTGACGCCGCCCATCGAGGGGATAGGTCCCGTTGAGACCCAGGCGGAGGGCCGCCCGGTCGGGCTCCCGGGCTCCCGACACGTCGTGGGAAGCGCGGAACGACTGCAGCGCCGATGAGATGAGGACCAGGCCGAATATGACCGCGATGACGCCTGTGGAAAGAACCCCCGCCAGCGCCGCCCCGCCGATCGCACCGACGGTCGTTGCCACTTCAAGGAACATGCCGATCCGGATATTCGTGTATCCTTCGCGGACGTACGCGGCGGCGGCCCCCGAAGAGGTGGCAATGACGGAGATGAGGGACGCGCCGATGGCGTACCGGATGTCGATACCGAACGCGAGCGTTATCAGGGGAATGATCACGACCCCCCCGCCCAGTCCCGTCAGGGCGCCGAGGAGGCCGGCAAGGAGGGAGCCGGCGAAAAGAAGCGCCGAAAGAACGACGTACGACATCGGGTCTGTGCGGACAGATTTGACGCGAAAGGGCCTTCCCTTCCGGGAAGGCCCCGTGACGCCGCCTGCGCGGCGGGAGCGTATATGAATCTACGTCAATAGGAACGTTCAGTCAAGTAGCCGCTCATTTTACCATAACCATCTTCTTCAGGAGCGTACGGTCGCCGCTCACGAGCCGGTAGAAGTAGGCCCCGTTGGCAAGCGACGTCCCGTCGAACGCCACGTTATACTCCGTCCCTGTCTGCGCGATCCCGGCGTAGAGCGTCGCCACTTCGTCGCCGAGCACGTTGTACACTTTCAGCGTCGTGTAGGCGGCATTGTCCACGGTGAACGTGATCCGCGTCGTCGGGTTGAACGGGTTCGGGTAGTTCTGCCCCAGTGCAAACGCGACGGGTGCCCTGCCGTTGTCCGTCCCCTGCACCGCTCCCTGGACGACCTTCAGGGGGTCGGTGAGGTGCGACGTTCCGTCGAGATCCACCTGCTTTAACCGGTAGTAGTTCGTCCCGGACTGGGGGTTCTGGTCGATCCAGGAATACTGCCTCATCCCCACGGTCGTGCCGCTTCCGGAGATGAAACCGCCCGGGAGGTCCGTAAAGCCGGACGTCGGGAATGAACTCCGCTGAACGTAGAACCCGTAGTTGTTGACTTCCGACGCCGTGGCCCACGTGAGCTTTACGCCCGCCGATCCGGTGACGAGCGATGCCTGGAACGTCGTGAGCTGAATCGGGAGCGGTGCGGTGGATTCCGCCAGCGTCCACTCTGAAAAACCCGTCAGCCCGGTCTGTTCCGCACAGTGATTGACGGTGTCCGGCGATCCCGCCGTTCCCGCATTCACCCAGCCGTTTCCGCTGTTTGCCCAGAACGTGTAGAGAGGCTCGAAGCCGTTCACTTCCGATTTGCTGTACGAGAGGCAGAGCGTGTACGTAAAGCCCGTTCCGGCCCCCGAGCCCGCGAGCGTGAAATAGCGTTTCAGGACCACGCTCGTATCTCCTGCGTGCGGAAGTCCCGGCGCGAACGTATTCGGGAATACCGTCGCCGAAATCGTTCCGGGATTTCCCGTCCCCCCGGGGACGACGTAGGAATTCGCATCGAAGAACCGGTACGTCCCCGTCGAGCCCGGAGCGATCGCGCGGACGACCGTTCCCGTCACCTTCCAGGGGCCGAGCGAGAGGGACGACGGATCGTTCGCCGCTATCGTGAGCGCGCTGGCGCCCGTGGCGATGTTTCCCGCGTTCACGACGAGCGAACCTCCCGGGGCAATCGTGACGTTCCCGGTGAGCGCCGCACCGAGGGAATCATTGAGGATGACGTTGTAGAACGTCGACGCGGATATCGTCCTGCCGAACTTCCCGGTGAAGTTCACCGTCGATGTTCCGCAGTTGAACGTGCCGTTGTTCGTCCAGTTGCCCCCGACGCTGTGCGTGAGGGATGTCCCGCCGTTGAGAACACCTCCCGGGGCGATGGTGACGTTGCGGGTCACGGTCAGGTTGTTGACCACAGACATCGTCCCCTGGACAAGGAGATCGTAGAACGTTTGGGCCGCCGGCGACCCGCCGACGGCGGTGTTGATGAATACCGTCTGCGGCGTGTAGCCGAACCCGGGAGTGTAGCTCGGCAGGTAGGTGCCGTAGTTGAGCCACGAAGACCCGGTCATCCAGAGAACCGTGATGCCGACCGAGGCGTCGATGGTGCCGTAGTTCACGACATCCCCGGAGAAATAGATCCTGAGGACGTTCGTCGATACATCGAAATAGACGCCGGCGGCGACGTTCAGCGTACCGGCGCAAGAGAACGTCGTATCCAGGTTTATCGGGGCGGCGGTTTTCGTCCCGCTCCCCCCCAGGTTAAGATTCCCGTACACGATCGCCTGCTGGCTGTTCCCCGTCAATATCGACTGGTTGCCCGCTGCGGTGAATTCCTCGGTACTTGCGGGGTCGTAGCTGTACGCGTCGAAGGCCGGGTATGCCGCGCTCCCGCTTATTGTCATCTTTCCGCCGGCGGCAATCGTCAACGTCCGGGTTCCTGTTCCCTGTTTCAGCAATGTGCCGCTGCTGCTCATTGTCAGCGTCCCGTACACCGTCGCGGAGCCGGGATTGCCGTTGACGCGTACGCTGGCCGTTCCGTTGATCGAGAGTGTGCCGTTCGATTCGATGATCAGCGAGGCGCAGTCTGCGGTCGCCGTGCCCGTCGTGACCGTATGACCCGCGAGTATGTCCACGGTGTCTGTCGACGCCGGGACGCCGGTGAGGCTCGTTCCCGAGACGAGAAGCCAGGTTGCAGGTGCGCTCCAGGCGCCGCCGGCATTGCTCTGGAAGCGTGCCTGAGCCATGATCGAAGCACATGCGCCCGAGAGGATCACGGCGAGAACCAGTCCGAGATGAATCCTCATATTCTCCGTTTTCATGCTGTCCTCTGCTGTCTTCTCAACTGAAAGATTCCGGCCTCCCTGACCCATCTCCTCACATAGTACACTGGCAGCCGGATGCTCTGCCTTGAATCTGTTTGAAAGTAATTCAAAATTGGAGAAATGGCTGTGACTTCGCGCAACCTATTCTCTACACATATGTGACGCGACTACGGAGGGTTGCGGGTAGGGAGAAAATATGTAGAATCCACACCAAAAATGGCTCTTTTTGTGGACGGTGAAGGGAGCCGCGGCCCTGTGATTCAACTCACCGGCCGCGGCTTCAGGGCTTGACTGGTGTCAATGGGGATCAACGGGTGACGAGGCGCGCAGCGAAGACCCTTCCCGCGATAGCCCCTTTGTGGGCGGAAAACTTCACGGTAAGGCTCCCCTTCCCGCGCGTAAGATCGGGAGGGAGGTCGTACGTGGCGTCAAAGAACTTCCCCGGATTGTTGCGGGAGAGTATCTGTGTGGCAACGACCCGGCCGTCCACGAGTATGTCGAATTCACGTTTCTCCGACTCACTCCCCCAGTATGTGATGACGAGATCCAGACGGGCGTCCGGGCGGGAGCTCATTTCAAATGAGAACCAGCCTCCTCCCGCAGCCTGCCGCCATGTCCTTCCCCTGTAGTGCCCGATCGTCGTCATCTCGCCTTCAAGCCTGTGCGCGTGCTCGGACGCGCTTTCGACAAGGAGCGAGTCGACGGTCCGCGCCCGGAGGCTTCTCTGGCGACCCCGCTCCAACCGGTCCTCCTTTTCGCGGTCCTTCCATTCCCCGTCGGTGATACAGTCCCAGTACACGGCGTATCGCCGGTCGTGCATCTGATAGAACGGCGTGAGCGCGACGTCTGCCGGGCGTCCCACACCCCGCGTTTCGAACGCAAGAGAACGCCCGGGGACACGGAATGTCCAGTCCGCGACAGCACGGCCGTTCGTCACAAGAGCCGGGACGGGGCGGTTCCCCGATACGGGCCCCAGGTCCCCCGCCAGAAGCACGGGACCGTACATCAGGGCGGCACGGCTCTGCATATCAGGGAGGGGCTCGGACCTGAGCGACATGGGGAGGTTCACTTCGAGCGTATCGCCGTTCTTCCACTCCCGCCGCACCGTCGCATAGCCGGGGCGCGTGGTATCGGCCGGGATCGGCTCACCGTTGAGCGTGATACGCACGGGGCCGGCCCAGAAGGGGCGACGGATTCTCAGGGAAGCCGCAACCGGCTTCGCGCACGTCAGAATGAGCTTCGAGGTCTCCGAATTCGGGAATTCCGTCCGCTGAGCCAGACGTATTCCCTCGTCACGCCAGTTCAGCTCCGAGGCGATGAACAGGTTGACATACAGCGTGTCCCCGTCGTGGAAATAGATGCACTCCCCGTACCGCGAGTGATTTTCAAGCCCGGTGCCGAGACAGCATGTGAAGTCGTCGAACGGCGTGCTGTAGATCTTGTGGGTCCCGGACCCCATGGGGACGAAATAGCAGACCATGCCGTCTTCAGGATTCTGGGACGCGAGAATGTGGTTGAAGAGCGCGCGCTCATAGAAATCCGCGTACGCGGCGTCCGGGTTCCTCGTGAAGAGGAAGCGCGTCAGCTTCAGCATATTGTAGGTGTTGCAGGTCTCCATGGTCCCTTCGCTCAGCCGGTCGCTGAGCCGGCGGGGCGCGCCGAAATGTTCATACTCCCCGTGCCCCCCCGCTGCATAGGAATGATTCCGCGTCACCGTTTCCCAGAAGAACTGCGACATCACCGCAAACCGCGGCTCGCCCGTGATTTCGTACAGCCGCGCCGCCCCGATGAGCTTCGGAATCGTGGTGTTCCCGTGGATTCCCTCGAGCCGGTCCTGGCGAAGGGCGAGAGGATCGAGGACGGCACGGTCACAGAATTTTTCCGCCAGATCCAGATACTTCCTGTCGCCGGTGATCGTCGCAACGTCGGCAAGAACCTCGTTCATCCCGCCATATTCGCAGATGAGCATGTTCTGGAAGAGCGAATCGGAAAGCCCCTTCGTCGTTTCGAACGTCCAGTCCGCCATCCCCCTGAGCACGTCCCGGGCCCGGGTATTCCCCGCCAGGAGGAACGCATCCCTCAGTCCCGCCATGATCTTGTGGATCGTGTACCAGGGGGACCAGATCCCGTTCAGCTCAAAACCCTTTGCCCGTATGTTTCCCGCTTTCACTTCGGCGAAAAGCCTCTTTCCGTCCGGTATCCCGGAAACGTATCCGTTGCCGTTTGCCTTCTGGCACTCGGCGAGCTGGTCGACGACGTAGTTGATCCGGTCGAGGAAACGCCTGTCCCCCGTCCCCCGGTACTGGAGGGCGCACGCGGAAAGATAGTGGCCGAGAAAGTGGGAGGAGAGGGCTTCCTTTTCCCATCCGCCGTACGTCGAGTCCCGGGGGGCGAGGCCCGCGTACTCGCGGCACCGCGAAAGGAGACGGTCAGGTTTCAGCGCAAGGATGTACGCCTGGTCCATTTCCATCGCATGCCGGAACGGCCCTTCGAGAAGGTGAACGTCGGCGAGATCGAACGCGGAGACCTGCGGGGGAGCTTCAAGCGGCAACCCGGCCTGCGGCGAAGAGAACGCGGGCCGGGCGATGAGCACGAGCGCCGCGGCGGACAAAGCGCAGAGTGAACGAGTCATGCAATCCTCACGGGACAATGCCTGTCAGACCATACGTTCGAGGGGAACCTGAAACAGCCTGACCCTGTCGTCAGGCCGTGCGATCCCCTTGTTCGTTTCCCCGATGTCGTCGATGAGCTTTTGAAGGGCGTCATGGTCGGTGAACGCGATCATCAGCATCGTGTTCACCCCCGGGAAGCTCCTGGTCCCGAGATGTGCTTCGGTACCGTGCCCTTTCCCTTTCACCTGCTCCCACCTCGTATAATAGTCGATCCCGTTCGTCTGGAGAACCTCCATGACACGGGCGGTATAGACTTCGTTGCACACGATGAACGCCATTTTCATTGACCGGTCTCCCCTGATGTCACGCTCAATATACGGAATCACGGCGTTCAAGGCCACACCGCGGCGCCCGCCATTTGTCGGTCAAAACTCCGATATTAGGAAAACGTCTAAATCCGGGAATTGCCATGAACATCGTCATACTCGATGCGTTCACGCTCAATCCGGGGGACCTTTCCTGGGAGGCGATTCGGAATCTCGGGCGGTGCACGATTCACGACAGGACATCTCCCGGGGAGATCCTCCCCCGCGCGCGGGACGCAGAGATCCTCCTCACGAACAAAACCCCTCTCGACGCACAGACGATGGCCGGGCTCCCCCGGCTCCGGTATATCGGCGTCCTGGCGACGGGATACAACATCGTCGACGCACGTGCCGCAAGGGAACGGGGCGTCGTCGTTACCAACGTCCCCTCCTACAGCACGGCCTCGGTCGCACAGGTCGTCTTCGCCCACCTGTTCAACCTGACGCACAGGATCGCGCACCACACGGAAGCGGTCAGGAACGGGCGCTGGTCGGCAAACCCCGATTTCAGCTTCTGGGATTCACCGCTTGTCGAGGTGAGCGGGCTGACGCTCGGCATCGTCGGAGCCGGTCAGATCGGGAGGGCGGTGGCACAGGCGGGGATCGCGTTCGGGATGCACGTGGCGGCCGCCGGTTCCGGGTCGGGGAAAGCGCCACCCCCCGGCGTCCGGAGCATGCCGCTGGATGAGCTCTTCCGCACGAGCGACGTCATCAGCCTCCACTGCCCCCTCACGCCTTCGACGCTGGGACTCGTGAACAGGGAGAGGCTTGCGTCCATGAAGCGAAGCGCCTTCCTTATCAATACGAGCAGGGGGCCGATTGTGGACGAGGATGCGCTTGCGGAGGCGCTCAACCAGGGACAGATCGCAGGGGCTGGCCTCGATGTCCTTTCCATCGAGCCGCCTCCGGAGGGGAACCCGCTTCTCTCGGCAAAGAACTGTTACATCACCCCCCATTTCGCGTGGGCGAGCACCGCCGCGAGGGAGCGGCTGCTCGAGCAGGCGAGCGAAAACCTGAAGGCGTTTCTCGCCGGGACGCCGAGAAACGTCGTCAACGGCTGAGACGCGCGTTCCGCTAATGCCGCTCCGGGTTCAGCGCCTTGACGACCTTGAGCGCGATCTCGGCCCCGACCCGCTGCTGGGCCTCCACGGTCGAGCCGCCGATGTGAGGAGACACGCTCACGCGCGGATGGTTGATGAGCGCCTGTTCCGCGGGCGTGGGGGGTTCGTGCGTGAACACGTCGAGTGCCGCCGCGCCGACGGTGCCGGCATTCAGCCCTTCGAGAAGGGCCTCCTGGTCGACGACGCCGCCGCGCGAGCAATTGACGATGACCACCCCTTTCTTCATCAGGGCGAATTCCTTCCTGCCGAGCGCCGGGCCCTGCGCGGGGTCGAACGGGACGTGGAGCGTGATGAAATCGGCGTTCGCCAGGAGCCGTTCCTTCGTCGTGATCTCGACGATGAACTCCATCGGCGCGAACGGCGGATCATAGGCGAGCACCGTCATCCCGAATCCGAGCGCCCTGCGCGCCACTTCCTTCCCGATGTTCCCCAGACCGACGATCCCCAGCGTTTTCTTGAAGAGCTCCGTCCCGGCGCCGTATTCTTTCTTGGGCCATTTCCCTCCCCTCATCTCGGCCGTGCTCACGTGGAGAAACCTGCTCACCGCGAGCATGTGGCCGAGCGTCAGCTCGGCGACGGAGATCGCGGATGCGAGCGGGGTGTTCAGCACGCGGATCCCCTTTGCTTCTGCCTGCTTCACGTCGATGTTATCGACGCCTACCCCGCCACGGGCGATCACTTTCAGCCGCTTTCCCGCCTCGATCACCTCGCGGGTCACTTTCGTCGCGGATCGGACGATGATGCAGTCATAGTCGCCGATGCGCTGCAGGAGTTCATCCCCTTTCAGGGTCTGCTGGTGGACGGTGTGGCCTGCATCGGCGAGGATCTTCGCGCCTTCCGCAGAAATGCCGTCTGTGATAAGTATGTTCATGGAGGTCTCCATCGGGCTGGTCGTGGCAAGGGGGGTGTTCGGATGGCAATATACGGAGGGGGGCGGGGGTTGTCAATACAAGGATTGCTTCGGGAGGTCCCCGTCCCTATATTGGCAGACAGTCCGGCGAGGAGACCATATGAATTCACGGGTGTGGCTTTGCGCGGCGGCGGCCGCGGTACTCTCCGTTCCGCAGGCCCGGTCGCAGAGCGGGCCGCAGGAGGACGATCCTCTTGTCCTGAAGAAGCTCGAGTGGTTCCAGGATCAGAAATTCGGCCTGATCCTCCACTGGGGGACATACGCCCAGTGGGGAATCGTCGAATCCTGGTCGATCTGCAGCGAGGACGAACCGTGGTGCCGGCGGTCGATGGACAACTACGTCGACTACTGCCGGAAGTACGAGGAGCTCAAGGGTACGTTCAATCCCGTGAGATTCAATCCCGACGCCTGGGCCGCCGCCGCGGGTGATGCGGGGATGCGCTATGTCGTGTTCACCACGAAACACCACGATGGATTCTGCATGTTCGACACCAGGCTCACCGATTACAGAGTGACCGATGCGGGATGCCCCTTTCACACGAATCCCCGCGCAAACGTGGCGCTCGAGGTGTTCAGGGCATTCAGGCAGAAGGGGTTCGGCATCGGCGCGTATTTCTCGAAGCCGGACTGGCACAGCCCGTGGTACTGGGATCCCTACTGGGCGCACGCTGACAGGAACGTGAACTACAGCATCGAGAAGCACCCCGACCTCTGGAAGAAATTCCAGGACTATACGTTCGGTCAGATCGAAGAGCTGATGACGGGATACGGCCCGATCGACATACTCTGGCTCGACGGCGGGTGGGTCAATCCCGGAAACCGGGGACAGGACGTCCGGATCCCCGAGGTGGCGTCCATGGCGAGGTCGCACCAGCCGGGGCTCATCGTCGTGGACAGGGCCGTTCCCGGACGGTACGAGAATTACCGGACGCCGGAACAGGAGGTCCCCGACACGCTCCTCCCCTACGTCTGGGAAACCTGCATGACGATGGGAAACTCGTGGTCGTTTGCCCCGGGAGATCACTACAAACCCGCCCGGAAACTGATCCACACGCTCGTGGATATCGTGGCAAAGGGAGGGAATCTTCTCCTGGGCGTCGGGCCTGATGCCTCGGGGGAGCTTCCTGCGGAATCCGTTCGCCGTCTCCGGGAAATCGGCCGGTGGATGTCGGTCAACGGGAGCGCGATATATGCCACGCGCCCCGTCCCTCCCTTCAGCGAGGGGAAATTCCGGTTCACGCGGGAGAAATCGGGCGCCGTGGACGCGATATACCTGCCCGGTGAAGGGGAGAGCGCTCCTCCTGCCTCGATCGCCCTCCGTTCATTCTCTGCGAAACCCGGAAGCAGCGTGCATCTGATCGGGAGCGCGCGGCCCCTCGCCTGGCACGAGCAGGGGGAGGGGATGAAGATCGAACTCACGGCGGAGGATCTGAAGAGCCTCCCCTGCGATCATGCGTGGGCATTCAGGATCGATGAACCCGTCCCGCGCGCACACCGCGAGACACACTGACAATTTATTCCAGGAGAGAGAATACCATGACCCGGATCCGCATCCTGCTCTTCACGTCATTCCTCGCCGCGACGGCGTGCGCGGGCGTGGACGATCTGCAGAAGACGCTGCACGCTCTCCCTCCCGGGCTCCGCAGCGGCTATGCCTCCTCGGTCGGCGGAGGAACGATATTCTATCATTCCGTCAACGCGCACGCCCGGAGCGCGCTCCTTGTCAGGGCGACGGACGGGAAGGAGCCCATCGAGTGGGTGAGCGACCCCGCCCCGCCACGCGTGCCGAAGGGAGGGATCGCCTTCGCCGCACTTGCCGCACTTTCGGGGAGCAAAGGAGCGCACGGATTCACGGTGGCCGTCAACGGCGCGGACATGTTCCGTTTTTCGAGCGCAGAGGACTCGACGAAGAAGACGTGGCAGGTGAACGGCCCCGGAGGGGCAAAGCTCGTGTTCTGCGCGACCGAGGCGGACAGGTTCGGAGACCTCTTCGGGTACCTGTTCCTGTACCTGCCGGCACGGTCGATTCACGCGGGTGCACCGCTCAGGATCCGGGTGACGGGGGAAGCCGCGGGGAGCCAGGCCTGGTTCATGGTCTTCGAGCATCGCCTGGCGGAATCGGCGTGGATCAGACCGCTCCCGGCTCTCGTCCGGAGTGCGGGCGGGGATCTTCAACCCGTGAGCGTTGACGTCGAACACTACGGGGCCACCGGGAGCGCGCTCATTACGATGGAAGGAGGAGAACGAGTCACCGGCCGGCTCGGGTGGGGACTTTCGTCGTTCAGCGTGCGCACCCACCCGGTCAGCGCGCCCACCGTGCGGAGAGTACGTGTAGTCTCCGGCGGCACGGTTCTGGCCGACACGCCGGTCACGATGGTTCCCGTGACACCGAGGACACTCTACCTCCTCCCCCACTCCCACACGGATATCGGCTACTCGGCCTACCAGGCGGTGGTCGAGAAGAACCACATGCACTACATCGACGAGGCGATCGACATCGCCGAGCGGACCTCCGGGTACCCGGAAGGAGCCCGGTTCAAATGGAACATCGAGGTGATGTGGCCGCTGGAAAGCTACATCTCCGCGTCCACGGCGGCGGGGAAAGACCGCTTTGCGCACGCGGTCGCAAGCGGGTGGATCGGCCTGAACGGACTCTATTCCAACGTCCTGACAGGACTCTGTTCTCCCGAGGAGCTGTTCCATCTTACGGATTTTGCGCGGATCGCGGGCGCCGAATACGGCCATCCCGTGACGACCGCGATGATCAGCGACATTCCCGCATACAGCTCTTCGATCGTCGCGGCGCTCCGGCAGGCGGGGATACGGTACTTTTCAAGCGGGCCCAACTACGTCCCCTCGCTTCCCGACGGAGGAGACAGGATCGGGTTCGCGCTTAAGACGTGGGGGGACAAACCGTTCTACTGGGTGTCCCCCTCCGGCCAGGACACCGTGCTCTTCTGGATGGCCGGCCGGGGATACTCCTGGTTCCACGGGCTGAACATGGGGGAGCTGGGGGGGGCGCAGCCAACGGAGATATTCGATTACGTCAGCGAGCTCGACGCGGAGAACTACCCGTACGACATGATACAGGTCAGGTACACCGTCGGGGGCGACAACGGCCCCCCGGACCCGCGCCTTCCCGATGTCGTCCGTGCCTGGAACGATCAGTATGTGTCTCCCCGGTTTGCGATCGCGACGACGGAGGAGCTGTTCGGGAAGTTCGAGAGAAAGTACGGAAGCTCCCTCCCCGTCCGCAGGGGAGACCTCACCCCGTACTGGGAAGACGGAGCGGCATCCACGGCGCGGGAGCTCGCCGAAAACAGGCAGACCGCGGAGGCCCTCGCGCAGACGGAAACGCTCTACGCGCTTCTCGGTGACGCCCCGTATGCCCCCGGTACCGTGTATGCCGCCTGGAGAGGTGTGCACCTCTTCGACGAGCACACCTGGGGGGCCTCAAATTCGATCACCGATCCCGACAGCCCGGACGTGAAGGCCCAGTGGGAGTACAAGCTTGCGTTTCTCCGGACGGCGGAGAGGGGGGAGCAGACGCTCCGTGATGCCGTCGTGAAATTGTTCCCCCCGGGTGCACAGGCGATCGTCCACATCCTGAACACCTGCTCGTGGCCCAGAACCGGGCTCGTCATTCTCCCGCGGGAGCTCGCCACCGCAGGATTGCGCGCCCGTGACACCCGGGGGAAGCCCGTTCCGGTCCAGCGCCTGTCGACGGGAGAAACAGCGCTCTTCGTCACGGACGTCCCCCCCCTGGGGTCCCTCGGCGTCGAGTTCAAACAGGGGGAGCCTTTTGCTCCGGACGCAGGCGTATCGGTGACGGGCACGACGATCCGGAGCGGAATCCTGGAGGCGGGGGTGGATCCCGCCACCGGGTCGATCAGCATGCTCAGTGCGGGAGGTGAGAATCTCGTCGATCGATCCGCCGGCGGGCTTAACGGCTACCTCTACGTCCCCGGCCGTGACCCCCGCAGCGCTCTGCCGGATTCCGCCGTCTCGGTGCGCGTCATCGACAACGGCCCCCTCGTCGCATCGGTCCGCGCCGTTTCACGGCCCCCCGGCGGGACCGGGCTCACGCGCACGTACCGCGTTACGGGGGGAACGGGACGCGTGGAGATCATCGACACGCTCTGGAAATCCAGGGTGAGGGAAAAAGAGAGCGTGCATTTCGGATTCCCCTTCCTCGTACCCGGGGGGACGACACGGATAGACAACGCGTTCGGTGTCATCCGTCCCGACAGCGATCAACTCCCGGGATCCTGCAAGGACTATTTCACCGCGGAGCACTGGGTCGACGCGTCGAATGAGAGCACGGGGGTGCTCCTCGCCGTTCCGGATGCCCCCCTTGTCGAGATCGGGACAATGACGGACGAAACGCAGAACCGCGGGGGAGTGAGGTCGTGGAAGGAACAGGCGGGTGCCGGGAGCCGGATCTGGTCGTACGCGATGAACAACTACTGGCATACGAACTACAAGGCGGACCAGGAAGGCGAGACGGTCTTTCGCTACACGGTGATGCCCCACAGTGCGTTCGACCCGTCCGCGGCCGAGAAGGCGGGCATCGAGGCAGCACAGCCGCTGATCCCCGTCCCGCTTCACGTCGGTCCCGCGCCGGGCCTCTCCCTCCTGTCGGTCGCGCCCTCCGCAGTGATCGCCACGGCGTTCAAACCGGCCTCCGACGGGAAGGGGTGGATACTCCACCTCTACAACGCGGGCGCCGCCGAAGCAAGCGTCCGCGTACTCTGGCACGGCGGGGGGAAGGGGGAAATATCCTGGAGCGATCTCAACGAACGACGGGGAAACGATGCACGATTCCCCGCCGTGATGCCGCCGTCGGGGATCGCGATTTTCCGGATCGAATGACGCATCACTCGGAATAGAAATCGATCATCCGTTTGATGGCGCGCTCGTTGACGGGATAATACGTCCTCTCCTCGTTGTTGAACGCGTTCATCAGCGAGTTGACCGTGGGGCGGTAGAACCCTCTCGGGAGGTACCCCGCCCCTTCGAATGCGCCGACCTTCCCCCTCAGCGGATGGTCCAGGAAGAACCGGGAAAGCCGGGTGTTCACTGCGCGGAGCACCGTATCGATCGCGGCCCTCTTCGCGGCCAGATGGTCCACCGAACCCCGCTGCGCCGGAATCCCGTGCGCGAGATTCGCCCTCTCCGCCGAAAGACTGTCGCGGAGACTCCCCAGGCTGTCGTACGCCGATTGACCCCATTCGGTCGGTATGCTGATGCCGGGGGAGAGCAGATCGCGCCACTTCAGCTTTGACGGGTCGAGAAGCGCGGTAAGATTCGGCTCGTTGGGCTCGACTCCCTTCTCGAGAAAATCCTCGTACGCCACATCCTTCGTATAGTATTCGTCCCCGAGTCCCGAGAACGAGTGGCCGAATTCGTGGACCATGACGTGCTCGTTCCACGTGCCGTCGCTCGTAAAGCAGCAGTAGTCGTTGTAGAGCCCGCCGCCGCCGTACCGCTTGCTGTTGACCATGATCAGGAGCGCGTCGTACGGCGCCTGGGCGGCGACGTCCCGGAGCGTCCTGTTGTCCTCGACGAGCAGATACCTGTCGGAGTCGAGAGAATTGAACGAGGCGCCGAGGAGCGTGTGCCTGTAGACTCCCTGCCGGGGCTCGTCAACCCCGTCCTCCGGCGAGGGGGAGAATATGCCGCGGAAGTTGAATTTTTCCCTCCGGCTCCTGTACGGCTCCCAGGAGAAAAAGACGTCCCGGTATTTCTTCAGGTCGGACTCGAATTTTCCTCTTTCCTCCTGCGTGTACCCTTCCCCGATGATCAGGATGTCCACCCGGTCGTGGGGCGGGCCGCTGACGTCGAGCGCGTAGACGCTGTCGCCCCGCGAAGGCGACTCGGTGATGATATGATAATCGGCCGGATCGACCGGGCATGAGAACAACGGATGATAGACGTTCCTCCTGTCCCGCTGTTCGAATTCGACCCTGACGGGACGGCGCGGGAACGGGACAAGAACGGATTCGTGGTACGTGCGCCGCACCCCCTTTTTTGCCGGTTCCGTGGTCCGGTACTCCCCGAAAAAGGAATCGAACGATTTCGAGAACAGAAGCCGTCCGCTTGCGGCGTCGTAGACCCTCGCCGCGTACCGGCCCAGGTTGAAGGGATCGAGAAGCCGGCGGGTGCTCCCGGCCCACGTTCCCTGCCTGTAGAGGCGGTCGAGCGTGATGAATTCCTCCGTCTTCGAGCCGACGTGATAATAATCGATCCGGAGCGTCGAATCCACGAAGAACTGCGCGAACGGGGGAGAATCCTGCGCGCTTGACGCCTGCGCGAGGAAGACAAGAAGTGCAAACGGTGCGATTTTCATTGAATGTCCTTATGGAATATCGGTCGTTGCCCGTGAGCGGATGTCGCGCGAGGAGCTCCCCGCAAGGAGCGCGAACGTCCCCGGAGCAACGGTCCACCGCCTCCCGGCGGGATCGAAGTACGCGAACGACGATTCATCGAGCGTGAACGTGACGGTCTTCTTCTCCCCCGGGGCAAGAGACACCTTCGCAAACGCCTTCAGTTCCGCGGGAGGGCGGGGCAGCGGCGCGTGAGCGTCGCCAACATACAGCTGAACGACCTCTTCGCCAGCACGTCCGCCGCTGTTCGTGATGTCGAGGCTGACCACGCGGGCGTACGGGGTGCCGCCGGTGGGGGGAGCGACGTGCATCGGGCCGTACGAGAACTGCGTGTAGGAGAGTCCGTGCCCGAACGGGAAGAGGACCTCTTTCTTCTCCCTGTCGTAATGCCGGTATCCGACGAATATCCCTTCCGCGTATTCCGTCTTCTCATCGTGACCCGGATAGGCCGCACGCGCAGGCGTGTCCTCCCACGAGAGGGGGAACGTGACCGGGAGCTTTCCCGAAGGATTGACGTCGCCGAACAGCACATCGGCGAGCGCATTGCCCGCCTCCTGCCCGCCGAACCACATCTCGACGATTCCCGCCACACGGCCGGCCCACGGCATGAGGACCGGCGATCCCGTCGTGAGGACAACGACGGTCCGGGGATTCGCCGAGGCGACCGCTTCAACAAGGCGGTCCTGTCCGGCGGGAAGCGCGAGGGAGTCGCGGTCGAACCCTTCCGATTCGATGTCGTTCGAATTCCCGACGCACACGATCGCCATGTCCGCCTTCTTCGCCGCTTCGACGGCGGAAGAGAGCATGTCGCCGCGCTGCGGCTGCCACCCGAGCTGCACCATCGCTCCTCCCGCGTTCTCGTAGTACTCGAGCTTCACGGAAATCTCTTTTCCCTTCTCGAGATGGATCCTTTTGCTCTTCGTGAGCTCCGCATGATCCCCCCAGTTGTCGATGAAGAGCCCGCCGTTGACGTACAGCCGCGAGCCGTCGTCGCTCCGGATGCTCAGATCGTACTCTCCGCTCTCCGGGGGAACGATCGATCCCGTCCATCGGACGGAAAAATGGTCTTCGGGAATGCCTGCCGCGGGCGCGCCATCCCCCCAGTCGAAGTCGACCTCCCTGTCAATGCGCGTCAGGGAGGGGACACCGGAGAGGTCCTGGTTTGCGAAGTACTCTCCCCTGAGCCCCGTCGTCCCTCCGGCGCCGGAGGGGGGACGGAGGGCGCTCCCCTCCACGGGTCGTATTTCCCCCGCCATCGAACAGCCGGGGGCGTACTCCACCGTGATCGCGCTTCCCGCCCTGCGCTTCAACCCGTCGAGCGGGCTCACGCCGTAGAACGCCGTCACGTACGCGCTCCCTCCGCCGCCTGTCCTGGCCACCGCCGCGTTCGGGCCTATGACGGCGATGGAATGAACTGCGGCGGAACCGACGGGCAGGACGTTGTCCCGGTTCTTCAAAAGGACGATCCCCGCGGATTCGACCTCACGCGCGAGCGCGCGGTGGGCCGGGGAGTTCACGACGGTGGTGTCCGGCGCCGCCTGCGGCCCGAACAGCCCGTCCAGGAACATGACGCGCAGCAACCTCGTGATCTTGTCGTCGATGACCTGCTCGCTCACGGCGCCGCTCTTCAGCGCCGGGGGAAGGGTCGTCTCGTTCAGAAACGCCCCGGTCGGCATTTCGATATCGAGCCCCGCGTTGGCGGTGGGGACCGTGCTGTGCACCGCCCCCCAGTCCGACACGACCAGCCCCCTGAAACCCCATTCCTTCTTCAAGAGGGCGGTCAGCAGGTCCGGGTTCTCGCTGCACCAGCGCCCGTTCAGCTTGTTGTATGCCGACATGACGGAGAGCACCCCGCCCTCTTTGACCGCCGCGCGGAACGCCGGGTAGTAGATTTCCCTCAGCGTCCTTTCGTCCACCTTTTCGTCGATCGTCGTCCGCTCGAATTCCTGGTTGTTCGCCGCGAAATGCTTCGCGCAGGCGATGACATGCTGCGACTGGACTCCCCGGATGTACTCCACCGCCATCCGCGACATGAGCCAGGGGTCTTCGCCGAAGCTCTCGAAGCTCCTCCCCCCCACGGGGACCCTGTTGATATTGATGCACGGACCGAGAAGCATGTTTCTCCCCTTCGCCCGGGCTTCGCGCCCGAGCGCCTCACCCAGCCTCCGGATGAGCGCGGGATCCCACGTCGCACCCATCGCGATGCTCGCGGGGAATGCGGTCGAACGCTCCCACCGGACGCCGACGGGCCCGTCGGTCATGTTCAGCGGAGGTATCCCGAGCCGGGGCACCGGTCGCGACGCGAACCCGGTTCCGCCGAGCATCGAGATCTTCTCTTCAAGCGTCATACTCTTCACCAGCGCACTGACCTTCCCGTCACTATCCTCCTGTGCGCGGGCGACATCCGTTCGGGCGACCATGGCAAGGGCCATCATGAGTAGTGTGAGGAGACGTCTGTGCGGTTTCATTGTCCTGACCTCAGGTGTTTTTCCGTTTGAGAATCTCGTTCCATATCAGCGCCCCGGCGCCGAGGACCGCGGTGTCCCCCTCCTTCAGCCCGGAGGGGAGGAGCCGCACCTTCCCCCGGAATATGGGGAGAAGATGTTCTTCCAGCGAGCGTTTCGTGGGATCGAACAGGAGCGGCCCCGCGGCGGCAAGACCGCCGAACAGTATGATCGCCTCGGGGCTCAGATGCGCGACGGAATCCGAGAGCTTCATCCCGAGTATGCGCCCGGTGTATTCGAACGCCTCTTTCGCGATCACGTCGCCGCGCCCGGCGGCATCGGCGATCATCCGGGAGGTCAGGTCGCGCGGGGAGACCGATCGAAGATCGCTTTCGGCCCGGCGGATGCAGAGCAGCTCCCCCACGGTCCGGCAGATCCCCGTGGCCGAGGCATACGTTTCGAGGTGCCCCCGGCCTCCGCACCCGCACTCCCGCCCTTCGGGATCGACGATCGTGTGCCCGATCTCGCCGGCGAACCCGTCCGCGCCGTACACGAGTTCCCCCCCGACACGATCCCGCTCCCCAGTCCCGTCCCGAGCGTGATGACGACGAAATTCTTCATCCCTTTCGCCGCCCCGTACAGCATCTCGCCAAGCGCCGCAGCATTCGCGTCGTTCGTGAGGGCGACGGGGAGGGGGTAGTATTTCCTGACGAGCGCGGCGACGTTGACGACCCCCTTCCAGTTCAGGTTCGGCGGGTTCTCGATCGTCCCCCGGTAGAAGTTCGCGTTGGGCGCGCCGATGCCGATCCCCTTCAGCACGTGCGTCCCGGCAAGGGGGCGGAACGCCTCTTCGACGTTCTCGTGAAGACGGGCGATGAGGTTCTCCGGCGGCTCGTGGGCATTCGTCGGCATGGACGTCTCCGCGATGCATTTCCCGTCCCTGTCGACGAACCCGAATTTCGTGTTCGTGCCGCCGATATCGACGCCGAGCGTCACATCAGTACCTGCCATGATTTCTTCCTGTTCGTGTTGTTCCGAGATGAAATTGCAACCCGTTATTTTACGCTGAAGTGCCCTTCCGAGACGTCGCGGGAGTTTGTCCCGACCTGAACGGTGAACGTTCCCGGTTCCACGACGCGCTTCATCGAGGCGTCGTATGCGGCGAGGTCACTTCCCGTGAGCGAGAACTCCACGCGACGGGATTCCCCGGGACCGAGCAGGATCTTCCGAAATCCCTTCAGCTCCTTCACCGGGCGGGTGACGCTCCCGACATCCTGACGGACGTACAGCTGTACGACTTCCTCCCCGGGGCGGGTTCCCGCGTTCTTCACCGTCACGCCGATGCGGACGGTCCCCGCGCCGTCGATCACCTCCGGAGCGACGCTCACGCCACCGTAGACGAACGTCGTGTAGCTGAGCCCGAATCCAAAGGGGTAGAGCGGGGAGCTCGGGAGGTCCCTGTACCTGGAAGTGAACTTTTCCGTGTCGTCCGCCGGGCGCCCGGTGTTCTTGTGGTTATAATAGAACGGCACCTGCCCGACAGTCCTCGGAAACGTGGCAGGGAGTTTCCCCGAGGGATTAGAGTCCCCGAACAGCACGTCGGCGATCGCGTTCCCCGACTGGACGCCGAGAAACCAGCTCTCGAGGATTGCCCCGGCGTGCGACGCCGCCCAGGGGACGGCAAGCGGCCTCCCGTTCATAAGCACGACGACGACCGGCTTCCCGGCGGCAGCGACGGATTCCAGGAGCGATTCCTGGACGCCCGGAAGGTCGAGCGCCGAGCGGCTCTCGGCTTCCCCGCTCATCTCGCGTGATTCGCCGAGCGCGAGCACGACGACGTCCGCTTTCGCGGACGCCTCCAGGGCCGCCGCAAACCCGCTCCTGTCGGACCCTTCGATCGTGCAGCCCGGCGCGTACAGTATGCGGGTGGACGGGGAAACCGCCCGCCGGATCCCTTCAAGAAGCGAGACGACGTCTTCAGCCCTCCCCAGACAGTCCCAGGGACCCAGCGGATCGACCCTGTCATCGGCAAGCGGGCCGATGACGGCGATCGATTTTGTCGCCTTCGACACCGGGAGTATGCCACCGGAATTCTTCAGGAGGACAATCGACCTCCGCCCGGCTTCGCGCGCCCGGGCGACGAACCCTGCGTTCAGGAACGTCGACTGCTCCTGCTCCCTGCTCGCGTGCCTGTACGGATCGTCGAAAAGGCCGAGGGCGTATTTCACCCGGAGTATCCGCCGTACCCCTTCGTCGAGCGCGGCGGACGTAACGTTCCCCGACCTGACGAGGCCGGGAAGGGACATCGCGTAGGCGCCCGACTCCATATCCATGTCGTCTCCGGCGTTGAACGCCAGCGCGACCGCCGCCGGCGTGTCGCGGGCAACGCCGTGGGGTATCAGCTCCGTGACCGAAGTCCAGTCGGAGACGACAAAGCCTCTGAAGCCCCACTCAGTTCTCAGGATCCCCGTCAGGAGCCACCGGTTCCCGGTGCTCGGCACACCGGCGATCTCGTTGAACGAGCTCATCACCGTGAGCGCCCCTGCGTCCACACCTGCCCTGTACGGGAGGAGGTACACCTCGCGGAGCGTGCGCTCGGACACATCGACGGTGTTGTAGTCCCTCCCCCCTTCCGCCCCGCCGTAGGCAGCGTAGTGTTTCACGCATGCGGCGATCGAGACGTCCGAGGCGGGATCGGATCCCTGAAATCCCCGCACGCGCGCGGCCGCCATGACCGACCCGAGAAGGGGATCCTCCCCCGACCCCTCGGCAATGCGCCCCCAGCGGGGATCACGCGCGATGTCCACCATCGGGGCGAACGTCCAGTTGATACCGGAGACCGCCGCTTCGTTCGCCGCGATGCGCGCATCGGACGCCACAAGCGCCGTGTCCCACGACGAAGCCTCCGCAAGCGGGATCGGGAATGTCGTCCTGTACCCGTGTATGACATCGAGCCCGAAGAGGAGGGGGATCCGGAGGCGCGACCGTTCCACGGCGATCTTCTGCACCTCGTGCGTCGCATCCGCACCATGCAGGTTGAATATGCCCCCGATCGCGCCGCGCACGATCAATTCCTCCTGGCGCGGAGAAAGACGGGAGCCGGTGACGGAATCCTGCGCGGCGGGGGTGTACAGGACAAGCTGCCCCACTTTCTCGTCAAGCGTCATCACGTGCAGGAGGGAATCGATCAGTTTCTCCCCCCGTGACTCACCCGGGGCGGGACGGGATCCCGCACAGAGAACCTGCACAATGCCACAGAGGAAGACAGCGGTGAACAGCGCCGTTCGGATCATGATGGCCTTTCATTCGGGGGGAAATCCTTATCGCACAAGGAGCATGGTCTTCGTTATGACATATCCCCCCGAGCGGAGTCTGTACATGTATGCGCCGCTCGCGAGAGATCCGCCCTGGAATACCACCTCGTGCTCCCCGGCATCCTGCACTCCCGAGGCGAGCGACGCCACGTGCTGCCCCAGGAGCGTGTACACGTCAAGACGCACGTCCCCCCGCGCGGGGACGGTGTACCGTATCCTCGTCGAAGGATTGAAAGGATCGGGGTAGTTCTGGGCGAGCGTAATCATACCCGTCGGGACGCGCGCAGCCGGGACGGATGTCGGGGTTTTCAGCACAATGTGATGAGCGCTCAACGGAGGGAGCGTCCAGGAGAACGCGTTGTTCGTCACCGTGACTGTCGTCGGGGAGGAATGGACGGCGGAGTCGGGCGCGGAGAGCGTGTACACATTCCCCGTCCGGGGGAGCACCTGGCCCGCGATCGTGACGGAGGCGGCCACGGTCCTGCTCAGGTTCCTGTTGATGATGACGAGATGGAGTTCCCCTTCGCGCGCCCGCACGAGCGAGGCGTAGACAGGACAGTCGGTCACGTCGCTCGTCTGTGCGCGGACATGGACGTCCCCGAAGGCTGACCCCATTCCGTCATAGTTGCGGTACAGGGCATACGCCCCCCCGACGAACCCGTCCAGGGGACCCCAGTGAGTACCCAGATACAGGCCGAATTTCCCGAATATGCCGAGAACGTCGGCGATGGCGATCCCCCCCGAGATGTGCGAGGGGGCGCCGTATTCGAATTCGGAAACCGAGAGCTTCGTGCCGGGATTGTACCTTGCGACCGCGGTTCTGAGGTTGGGTATGAGCGAGACCGGGCTGAACCACCGGCCGATCCACCCGTCCTCGACGTACGTCGAGTCCCAGAGGCTCCGGGGGGCCTGCAGCCTCGCCGCCGTCGTCGCCGAGTCCACGCCGTCACCCGTGACCGGGAGATTGAGGTCGGGATACCAGTGAACATCGAGAACGTCCATGAGGCGGCGACCCTGCGCGAGCGACGAATCCCGCATCCGGGCCAGGAGCGCACTGACGTACGTGCCGTAACCGCTGTAGGCCGGCCAGTCCGGCGCGTTCTGGAGGTTGTAGATTTCGTTGAATCCGTAACAGACCCCGCCGAAGACCTCCGCCAAGGGATCGACGGATTTCACCCCCCGGGCAATCGCGGCCGTTTTTCCGATCATCTCGGCTACGCGGGTCGTATCGGGGTGTATGCGTGGGTGGGTGGACGGCCAGAGTGCGGGCTCGTTGTCCACCTCGTACCCCCGTACGCCGCGGGCGCCGGAGGCGGGGCCGTAGCGGGAGACAAGGAAGTTGACTTCCTCGTCCACGTAGACGTTCGCATCGGATGTATCGGGAACCGTAGAGAACGGGGACCCTTTCTGCGGAACCACGCGGCGCCACCGGTACGAGGGTGCCGATTGCGCAAAGCTCACGGAGCCGAGTTTGTCACGCGAGACGTATCCCGCCGCGGGAAGCGTCAGGAGCGTATAGCAGTTCGTGGCAAGGGACGTGTCGTGAAATGCGGTCAGGACGATTCCCGGATCGGAGGCGTGCGCGGCGGGAATCCCCGCGATCCATGTCATGTAGTCGTCATTCGCGTTCGATTGATCGTAGTCCATCCCCATGTTCGACGCGTTGTTCTCCCAGTTGTACCCGGTGAGGCGGTTTCCTCCCAGCCGGCGGGCCGTGATGTTGAACGGGCGGTCGTTCGACTGGCCGTTGGACCCGTAGATGAACGGGGAGATCCCGGCCGTGTCGGCCGATGGATCGACAAGGATGCTGACCGGAATCTGTTGCGCGTGGACCGGAGGGACGACGAGGGACAGCAGGAGGACGACCCCGGGAAGGAGACGCGGGGCGCGAAACCGCTGCGGCGCCTCACGGCATATTGTTGCGATACGATCCGACATCCGATGCCCTTTGCAGCCGACGGTTCACATCCATTGTACGACGTTCCGGGGGAAGATTCAACCGGGTTGCTTCGCTTCGCCGGCAAAGACATCATTCCTTCAGGCCGCCGGCCATGATGCCGCTGATGTAATGTTTCTGCACGACGGCGAAGAGAATCAGAACCGGTGCGACCGTCATGACGGAGCCCGCCATCATCAGCTCCGTGTCCTGCACGTGTTCGAGCGAAAGGTTGGCGAGCGCCACGGGAAGCGTGTACATGGAATCGTCCGTCATGACGATCAGGGGCCAGAGGAAATCGTTCCACGTCCCCATGAACGTGAATATCGCCAGCGTCACGAGGATCGGCTTGCACAGTGGGAGGATGAGGGACCGGTAGATCCTGAAGTCGCCCGCGCCGTCGATCCGCGCCGCTTCTATGAGGCTGTCGGGGATCGAGAGGGCAAACTGGCGTATGAGAAATATGCCGAAGACGCTCGCCATGCCCGGGATGATGACCCCGATATACGAATTGATGAATCCCATCCTGTTCAGCATAAGAAACAGGGGGAGCATCGTGACCTGCGAGGGAATGATCATCGACGCGATCAGAATCTTGAACAGCGGATCCCTCCCCCTGAACCTGTATTTCGCGAACGCGTACCCCGCCATCGAATTCACGATGAGCGAGATCGCCGTGACGCTCACGGCAAGGAACGCGCTGTTGAAGAGGTACCGCGCGAGATTCAGGCTCGAAAACAGCCGCGCGTAATGCGCGAACGTGATACGCGCCGGGAGGAACGGAGGGGGGAACGCGCTCGCATCCCCCGTCGGCATCAGGGAGGCGGAGACCATCCACAGGAGCGGGGCAAGTGTCAGCAGGGCGACACAGGCCAGGACCGCGTACAGGATCACCGTGCCGGCCCGGCTCATGAGGCCTCCCAGCGTTTCTGGACGCGTGACTGGATGAGCGACCCGATCAGGATGAAGGCGAAGAGGACGAACGCCAGCGCGGCGGAATAGCCCATGTTCCACCACCGGAAGCCCTGCTGGTACATCAGCAGGACGATGCTGAGCGTCGAATTCAGCGGCCCCCCCTGCGTCATCACGTACGGCTCGGAGAAGAGCTGGAAGTACCCGATCATCGTCAGGATGCTGATGTACACGGTCGTCGGGGCGAGGAGCGGGACCGTGATGGACCGGAGCTGCTGGAGGCGGCCTGCGCCGTCGATCGAGGCAGCCTCGTAAAGCTCTTCGGGGATGTTCTGCAGCCCCGCGATGAATATGACCATGTTATAGCCGAAGTTCTTCCAGACCGCCATCAGGATGATCGCGGGCATCGCCCAGTGCGGGTCGCCGAGCCAGTCGATGCCGCTGATCCCGGCAAGCGACAGGAAGTAGTTGAGTATGCCGAACCGCGGGTGGTAGACGAACCGCCAGACGACGGCGACCGCGACCAGCGTCGTGACGACGGGGGAAAAGAACGCGATGCGGAAGAATCCCTTCCAGCGGACGAGCTTCGACTGGATCATCAGCGCGGCGGCGAGCGACACCCCGATCGAGAGGGGACCCCCGACGAGGAGGAATTCGAGGGTGTTCCGGAACGCCTTCCAGAACAGCGGATCCGCCAGGAGCTGTTCGTAGTTCTTCAATCCCACGAAACGGGCATACGAGAAACTGCCGAGCGCGTAGATATCGAAATCCGTGAAACTGAGGACGAACGCCGCACACACCGGGACAACGAAAAAGAGCCCGATGGCGAGAAGCGCCGGCCCCAGGAACAGGATCACCGCCCGCCTAGCGGCCACGGAGGAGCCACCTCCTTTTTTCGAGAATCACGTTGACCTCGCGGTCGAGGGCCTTCAGTCCCTCGTCCACCGTGTACTGGTCCATCGTGATGAGTTCGACGTATTCCCGCACCTTCTGGGCGATCTGCTCCCATTCGGGAACCTTCGGGGTCGCCCGGACGTGGTTGAGCTGGGCGAAGAACGCCGCCGCGTACCGGTTGCGGGAGAGCGCGGCGTCGCGCCAGGTCTCCACGCGGGCGGGGAGGTCCCCCGTCAGCCGGTAAAACTCGAGCTGCTGCTCCGGCTCCGAGAGGTATTCGATAAGACTCCAGACCGCGGCCTTGTGCTTCGATCCGCTCAGCATCACGAGGCTCGACCCGCCGGCCAGCGACAGGCCGATCCCGCCGTCCGGACCGGGAAGCGGGGCCGTCATCCAGCTCCCCTGCAGAGAATCGGGAAGGCGGTGCGTGAACTCGCCGATGTACCAGGGTCCGGTGATGTACATCGCGAAGTACCCCTCGGCGAACGCCTGGTAAACGCTCACGATCTGTGCCGTCTTCACCGGCGCCCAGCCGTTCCTGAAGAACGACGTGAACGAACGCATCGCACCCGTGAATTCCGGACCGCTGAAATCCCCGAGCGTGTTGTTCTCCTTCAGGAGCGGCGAGCCTTCCTGTATCCCCATGATCACCGGCGGGGCCCACTCGTTGTTCGTCGAGAAGAAGTTGGCGTAGCTGTCCGGGAAGCGTTTCTTCATTTTCGCGGAACAATCGACCCACTCCCGCCACGAGGAGGGGGGCTTCGCATACCCCGCCGCCGCGAGAAGATCAGTCCTGTAGAACAGCACGCGGGTGTCCACATACCACGGGATCCCGTACACGAGAGAATCGATGACGTTCGTGTCCCAGATGCCGGGGAAGTACGAGGAATCCCTGACGGTCCCCGACGAGGCCACCCACGGGGTGAGATCGTCGATCGCGTTCAATGTCCGGAATTCCGGGATCCAGGTGTTTCCCAGCTGGCACACGTCCGGGAGCGACTGTCCCGCGAACGCCGTCAGGAGCTTTTCGTGGGCGGCGTTCCAGGGAACGATCTGCACCCTGACGTCGATCTCCGGATGCCGGGCGCTGAACCCGGGAATCAGTTTTGCCACATGTTCCCCCTCGGCGCCGAGCGCCCAGAACGTAATCCGGGTCCTCCCGTCCCCCCCGCCGCCGCAGCCGGCGAGCGCCGTCACGAGCGTGAGCGCCGCCAGAACTCGGCGGGCCGTCTGCGCGCGCGCGCTCACGGGTGACCCCCGCCGGGAAGAAATGCCGTCACGAGATTGAGCATGTACCGGCGAGCAACGGGGTCGACCCGCCGGGCGTAGAGATGGTCCGGATCGCCGCTTCCGGAGAGGCGCCCCCGCGTCTGTATGCGGGAGACCACGACGCACCCCTTCCCCGCTCTGGCGAACATCACCGCGGGATGCACGAGCTTCAGCCCGCACCGCGCGAGCGCTTCCATCGGGATCCCCGGCGTGACCGAGTGCTGCGAGACCATCTCGCCGCCGAACCCGCCGTTGAACATCTTCAGATGATCGGCGCCGATGTTCTTCCAGAGCGGGTGGGAAGGGTCCGCCGGAAATACATAGGAGTCGTATCCACCCTTCTCGGCGTCCTCGCGTCGCTCGATCGTGAGCGTCATTCCCGCGAGGAACTCGAGCGTTTCCTTCGTGCGGTTCCCGAATTCAGGCTCCAGCACGATGAGCGCCGCGCCCCGGGTGACCTGCCGGGTGACATCGGGAAGCGCATCCCTGAAGCCGGGGTCCCTCAGCATCCCTTCCGTAACAATGATGACGCTCCGCTCCTCCTGCCCGATGGGAGCCAGGTCCATCCCGTGCCCCGACAGGAATCCGGACACTTCACCCCGGGAATCGGCGATGGAACTGCGCAGCCCGCGCAGGGCCCCGGGAGCGTCTTCGCCGTACACGTGGGCGATCTTCCTGCTCAGGACGGGGACCCCTCCGGGCCCGGTGAGCTCGGCGACAATATCGTACCGGCCCGGAGCGTCCGGGAATTTCATCCGGACGGGGACGATCCGGCACCCGGAGGGGGGGACGCTCACCCGTTCGCGGGACTCATGCACCCAGACGCCGTCCCCGCGCACGATGCCGTAGCGGAGCTTCCCCTCCTGATGGGCGGGTTCATCGTTGAAAACGAACAGTCGGACGTTGCGCGATTCCCCCGGCGCAAAATGCCTGTCCCACATTTCCACGCTCACGCCGAACGGGGAAAAGGCGTTCCGGAGCGTGGCAAGAAGGGGTTTGGGCTTCAGCGCGGCGATATCCCCGAGGAACCAGTGCCCCGTCGGGCCGGCGTTGTTGCTCAGGTAAACGAACGGCTGGATTGCGTCGACGCGCATGCGCCTGAACAGCTCCACGAGCTCGGCGGCCAGGAACGACTGGTGCGCGACGAGATCGTCCTTCGTCCAGGAGCTCCCCAGCCATCGTTCGATCACATCCGCCGTCAGGCGCGTCGGATTGTTCTCCCCGTCGAGCCACCACCAGAGGAATTCGTTCAGCACGGCGGGTCCGGGAGAATCCTCGATCTCCCGGAGCCCGCGGGTAAACCCGAATTTCTCCTCGTTGAGGACCGGCCCCAGCGAATAGATATACGGGTGCTCTTCAAGAAAATCGACCGATTCCCAGGGACGGGACGGGTCGAGGAGCTTCATCTTCGGCACGATGACGTTCTGGACCACCGGGTCGGAGCTTTCGTTGAGGGGGTCCCAGATGACGATGCTCGGATGATTCCAGTTGTCGGCGAGCCACCGGGTGAACTCTTTCGTGATCTGGGGCTCGCTTCCCGTCGTGGTCCAGAACATCCATTCGTTCTGCAGGAGCATCCCCCCCTCGTCCGCAATGTCGTACCACCTGCCGTACATCTGTCCGATGTGCGCGCGGAAGAAATTAAAGTTGTGCTTCCGGGGAATGTCGATGAGGATCTTCCTCACCCACTCATCGTTCCAGGGGAGAAGCCCCCTGTCCGCATCCGACAGAAACCTGTGGAAGGCGATGTTTCCTCCCTTCAGGAATATCCGGCTGCCGTTGAGGTAAAAGCCCCCGTCGTGAACGGCGAACTCCCTCATTCCGAACCGGGTCGTCAGCGTGTCGACGACGGCTCCCTCCACGAGAACATCGATTGCGTGGTCATACAGAAACGGGTGCTCAGGGCCCCAGGGAAAGAGCGGATCGACGGTGTGGACGAACTCATGGACGCTCTCCCCGGAAGCGGGGGCGAGGGCGGAAACGTGCAGAACGTTTCCGACGGGACGGCCGGTCACGTGCTCGCGGAGGCGGGACACCAGTTTGACGGGAACGGGGTCCTGCGCCGCATTCCGGATCGTTACGCTGACCTCCGCGAGAGACTGCCTGTTCCGGGGGATCACGCGGACGAGCACCGCACGCGGATTCCCCGTGCGTATGAGCGACACGTCCCCCCAGATGCCCGGTATGAACGTCTGCCGCTCCTGGTCTTTCCCGACGGCGCTTTCCGGGGGAAGCGTCTCCTTCAGGCCGACACGCACGGTGAGTTCATTCACGGCGCCGGTGCGGAGGTGCGGCGAGGCGCCGTACTCCTGCGACGTGTAGCAGGCGATATCCCCGCCGAGGTAATTCCCGTTCAGCCAGACGGCCGTCCCGAACATCGCCTGGGCGATCCGAAGGGTTGCGGATTCTCCCGGCGAGGTGCCGTCGATGTTGAACCGGCACCGGTACCAGTGGTAGGGAGAACGGAGCCAGTCGTACGGCGGGACGGCGCAGTCCACAAGAGAAGGAACGGGTATCCGGGCTTCCCGGTTCGCTACAGGGGCGTCGGCGTTTCCCGGAGCGATGTCCCAGATGCCGTTCAGCGGCTGAACCCGTCTCGGGGAAGGAAGGGATTTCATGGGACCCTGCTGTGCGAGCGGACGTATTCCTGCACCCAGGTCCAGTCGGGCTGCAGGAGCGGGGCGGCGTTCATCATGCCTCCGAATCCGATGTACCGCCTCGTGAACATGCTGTGGCCGAACAGTGTCACGCCCTTGAGCCGGTCGTAGTGCATCTCCACGCCGAATTTCTCCGCGAGCCCGGCGATGAACCGGTCGAGGTTCCGCTGCCGGATATCCGAGCGGATGACGCCGCGGAGCGCCCCGCGGAGAGAGTCGATCGTGACGGCGCTGTCTCCCGCCGCCAGTCTTTTTCCCAACACACGGAAAAGAGAGTAGCCTCCCGTGAGGCCCACGGGCCCCACAATCTTCCCCGTGTCAGCAAGGAGGGCCCGGATGCCGAGCTCGGGAAACGAGCGGACGTGAAAGTACTCCGACTCCCCCCCCCGTTCAGCCCAGCCCGCACGCTTTGACACCTTCCGCGCCAGCGACGCCATGTCCGCGCCGGCAAGGAGCATCTCCCTGCAGCGTTCCGCCTCCGGCAGGCTGTCGGTGAGTATCTCCCGAACGTTCACTTCATAGGACGGGCTCAGAAGCCGGGCGTACTCAATGAGACCCATGGTCTCTTCTTCCTCCGTGGGCTCTCCCCCCTTTACGACTTCCCCCTGCATGATGTGGGAAAGCCAGTTGGTCCGCCAGATCTCCGCGTCGTGTTTCACGGCGGGGGCGTTCTGCAGGTTTTTCCGGTATCCTTCGCGGGCGAGGTATTCCTCCCGGGCGATTCTTTTCACGCTCTCATTGAGGACGTACGCGAACGACCGCCCCCGGAGGGAGGGAGTCGTGAAGGGTTCAAGACGGAATGCCTGCAGTGCCGAGCCGAGCGTGAGACCTCCACCCTGCATCCCGACAAGGACGCGGGAGAGGTCCCTCTTCAGCGCCTCCTCCAGAGCGTCGACCTCCCCCGGCATGAGCATGTACCTCCCCTCAACCCGGTGCGCGGCGGTATCGGACGTGATGATCGCATACAGGGACCTCCCGAGGAGCCCGAGAACTTCCCTGTCCGCCTCCGCACTCCGGGGGTCCAGCACCGAGGCCATGTACCGGATACCGCGGGCCTCCGCCTTTCTCCGCCTGATCGTGTTTTTCACGGTGATCATTCTCTCGGTGACGCTCTGCGCGCCCGAGGCGGGGTTCGGGCCTCTGTCGACGAGGCACAGGACGACCCAGCCGAGCATCGGGGACCGGAACGGCGGAGAGACCCTGCCGGCGGAATCGAGCGCGTAGGCGGGGGCCTCCAGTGATTCGTCCGCCACGCCGAAATTGATCGTCACGGTATCGTGCGATATCACCCGCCTGTCAAATCCCGCGGAGGAAATGCTGTCGAGTCCCGATCCTCCCTGGCGGAGTGCCCGGGAAATCATGCGGGCCGATTCCTCCGAAGAACTCCGGAACACGACGACGCGGAGCTGAACGGCATACTTTCTCATCCCGGAGGCGATCTCCTCCCCCGACACACTCACCCCCGCTTCCACCTCCCGTTTGTACAGCTCATCCCGGACGAACGCTCTCTCGAGCCCGTTGAGGCGGAGCGCCGCGAGCGAGTCGAAACCGATCCCCCTCGTGGTCGCCTCTTCGGCGAGAAGACGCTCGGCGACGATCGACTGGAGGGCCCGGACTTTCACGCTGTCGGCCTCCGAGGGCCGGTCCTTCCCGGGAAAAGGCATCAGATCGATCCTCTCCAGGAGGTCCGCCGCCGTGACGACACCGGATCCCACTTTTGCGAGCGTATCGCGCGGGATCTCTCCCTGGTCCCCGGGGGACGCATATCCCGGCAGGGCGAGAAGCGAGGCGGCAATAATAAGCGCGCAGCATGCCCGGGGGGGAATCGCCCGCCCGGGCGCGGGATCATTGTTCGGCATCGGGACCGTCTGGTTCACACCTGTTGTTCCTCAACGTTCAGTACGCGAGCTCGACCTTCGCCGGCAGGCGGCGTATCGGGATTTCGGCCGATGCCGGCACCCGGACCGTCCTGCCGTCCAGTTTCACCCGCTTCAGCGGCCTTCCGAGCGGGGAGGCAAGGACGAGATTCCAACGGGAGAGGTCGACCGTACCGGAGAGCTCGGCGATGATCTTTTTCCCGGACGGGTGGATGCGGAAACTCACCTGCCCCCCGTACGTCCGCAGACCCTCCACGCTGACGCCGGCGGAATCGCGGATCCACGAATCCGGGATCCCCGGCGCCACGACAAGCGTGCTGTCCCGTTCCCGCTCGTAGGCGAACATGGACAGGACCGATCGTATGAAGTCGGACCCCACCCAGGTGTGCGGCATGTCGCCGATGACATTCGGCGTGTCCGATTTCCGCCAGACCACCTCGGCCCACTCGTTCCACGCGGAGGGGCGCCTGTCCTTCAGGAAGAAGTTGAGCGCCTCTTCGGCCCTGGTCTTCTGCCCGAGCCGGACGAACGACCCGATGATGCGGGTCTCGTACGGGGTGTAGTTCAGCCACGCGGCGGAGGTTTTCCGTTCCTGGAAGAACCTGTAGTACCTGTCGAACGTATTGTGGAGCGCGGGCTCCGGGATGTTCCCGAGCTCGCCGCACGGATCGAGCCCCACCGTCGTCGACGTCGCGTCGAAGTCGCCGAGCTCGGCGCACCCCGGGATGTAGTCGATGTTCCTGTTCTTCATCGCCTTGCGCATCGAGGCGTACAGGTCGGTGCGGAACTCGTCCCGCCCGGAGGCGAATTCATCCCGCAGTTTCGTCTCCCCGAGTATGCCGGCGATCGTCGCGGCGTCCTTCAGTCCCCGCAGGACGAAGAAATCGTCCCAGTACGAATGCCGCGGCACGTCCCAGTACCCTTCGTGGCTGATCGACTGCGGCACCAGGCCGTAGAGGGCCTGCTCTTCGGGAGTGCCGTTGCGGTACGCCGGCGTCAGCCGCTCGCTCCGGAGCGATTGTATGTAGCGTACGGTCCTGACCACCGCGTCGAATTTTCCGCGGAGCCAGACCGTGTCGTTCGTGAACATGTAGTACTGGAGGACGGCATAGATGAACTCGCCGTTGCTGTCATGCTCGGGAGTGGCGTCCGGCCCGCGCGCGTCGATCACGCAGGGGATCTTCCCGTTCGGGAACTGCCCTTTCGCGTACCAGTCGATGAATGCGCGCACTTCATCGGTGAACCCGGCGCGCAGGAGCGCTGCGCACGTCAGCGCGCCGTCGCGTATCCACGACCTGTCGTAGTTGCGGGAGCCGGGCTGGAGCGCGGGGCCGTTCCTGTTGACGAGGATGTAGGCAAGGTTTGATTTCAGCGTGCTTGCCACTGGGGCGGCCTGTGCGGGAAGCGTGAAGCGGACCCTGTTAAGATCTCCCTGCCACCGCCCCGCGGTGGTCCCCGTCATCAGTCGGTGATAGGTCTGCGGGCTCCCCGGAGACATGTTGGGGACGGGGCTCCGCCTCCACGCGTGAAACGGGACGGAAAGGACGACGTCCGCCGCATCTCCCGCCTGGAGGTCGAAGTCATACTCCAGGACCGCGGAAGCGTAGCCCGAGTGATCCCGCACGGCGGTCGACGGGGGAACGGTCCCCGCGGCAAGGTACGCCGTCACATCCCCCCTGTCGAACTCCGTCGCACCGACCGCCGAGGGAATCGTCATGGGAACGATCGTCCTCCTGTTTACGTCAAGGAACCCCTCCCTGTAGACGATGCTGTCGATCCGGCTCACTCCCCCTTCCCCGTTGAGGGACTGCCAGGGGGGGTTCACCTGGAACGGACGCACGGCGATGAATATCTTTCCCTTCCCCACCGAGCGGGTCGCTTCGAACCGGTAGTGAATGCCGAGGAGGGAATTGTCCGGCACGCCCGCCGCGGTCCCCTGAACCGTCAGGTTCCACCCGTCGCCGCTCATCCACGTCACCTGCGGGAAGGGGATGTACCCTTCAAGGAGATCCTGCCGTGTCGTGACGTCGTTCCATGAGAGGAGCCTGTTGTCGACATAGACGAACGGCTCGATGGAGAATTCCCCCTTGCCCACCTCCACCTGTCCCTCTTCGTTCATAAGCGCTTTCTTCGTATCCCCGCTCACCCCCATGATCGTCCAGTACGTCTGCTTCTTCCGGAAGTATTTCGGGAACCGCCCCGGAGGCGCGTCGGAGGCGATTTCGCGGAACATGTCGTTCGGGGAATCCGAAAACCCCGCCCCCCGGAACGCGAGGCGCTTCAGGGCGTACCCCCGCCCGCGACTGCTCGATGTGAGTTCGAGACGGAAGAACCTCCCCTCCCCCTCGTGCATCGGGATGTAGTTCCGTTTCCCGTTCCCGCCCCCGACGGCGTAGACGTTCGTCCAGTCGTTGCCGTCGTCGGAGAGGAGCACGTCGTACGCGGTGGCGTAGTCAAGCGAATCCCAGTCGATGACGACGCCCCCCACCTCCTTCGGACCGTGGAAGTCCACGACGAGGAGCGCGTGCTCCCCGGAGGGACCGGTCTTCCAGTTTCGCAGCACCGGGCCCGCCTGGTCGAGGGAGGGGAACCCGTCGGCCGGACCGGTCGCAGAGATCACTTCCGCGCGCGAGGCGGCGGCCGCGGAGTCGTCGATCGGCTCGAACCGGAAATTATCGAACATGACGCGCCCCTTTCCCCCCGTCCCGCACGAGACGACGAACTCGATTTTCCGGACCGTCCGTATGACGCCTCCGCGGGACGGACCCCAGGCAAACGCGATCTGCCGCTTCGTGATGCGCTGACGCGCCCACTGCACGGGGTATGAGATGTTCAGCTTCTTGATCCAGTGGACGTTGCCGGCGTCGTCGGTGAGTTTGAACTCGAAGTTGTTGACCGGCGTTTCGCCCCGCATGTCGAACGTGAACTGATAGTCGGCGGGGAGGTCGAACGTGAACGCCTTTTCCGCGACGACGTATCCGTACACGCCGCTCAGGTCGAAGTTCATCACGAGCGCCCTGCCGGTCTTCCCCGTCTCCTGCGAGAGGGTGAGTCCGGCCCCGTCGGAGACCACGGTCTTCCACCCGCTGATATCCGCAAAATCATCGAGGAGCCGCGACTGCGGGAGCGCCCGGGGCGGGGGGACGAGAAGGAGGAGCCCGCAGGCGGGTGCGAGGACGCGGAGAAGGAAACGTGACGGGAGAAGGGCGATCATGGAATCCTCATGGCATTGTTGCGTTCAGTAGATGAATGTGATGCGGGCGGGGAGCCGGACGACCACCGCGTCGCGCGCATCCGTAACCGACCGGGGGGCGCCGAGGATCTCCCGGGGAAACGCCGAGAGGGGGGACCTGACGCGAATGTGACCCGGCGGCATGCCGGTGCCCGCCCCGATGCCGACGACAACACGGTTGCCTTCGGCGGACGCCGAGTAGCTCAGCGGACCGAAATGGGTCGGCAGGTTCTTCACGCTGACACCCCCGGAATCCCGGACCCAGGCATCGGGAAGCCCGGCGCAGATGACGAGGGAGGAATCGCTTTCCCGCTCCCAGGCAAGCATGGTACGAAATGACCGTATGAAATCCGAGGCCGCCCAGGAATGCGGCATGTCACCGATCGACTTCGGCGCACGGGGGTCCTTCCAGACGACCTCGGCCCACCCGTTCCAGGGGAGGGGACGGCGGTCGCGCATCAGCCAGTCGAGAACGGCGGCGGCCCGTTCCTTCTCCCCGAGAATCACGTATGTCCCGATGAACCTCGATTCGTGCGGGAGATACGAATCCCAGGCGACGGACCCTGCCCTCCGCCCGAGGAACATCCGGTACGACTCGTCGAACGTATTCTTCGTCTCGACCGGGGGCATGGCATCGGTCACCGCGCACCTGGGCCCGGAGCGGGAGAGAGAAGAGAAGCAGAACGGGGAAAACACGGACCGCGCGGCGGGCGGGGCTCCGCCCCGGGGAGCGATGCTGTCGTCCACAGATGTTCAACGCGCGTCCAACCAGCCGCCGGCGAATCCCGCGCGGGCGAGTCCGCGCGCGATGTACGGGTTCTTCTTCATGAGATTCCAGACGAATCCGTTCCGGAGGTTCTCGATCATGACCGCGATCGGGCCCTGGTCGATCCCCAGATAATCGACGTCGTACCATCCGGAAGGTCCCGTCTTCGGCGTGACGAACGTCGGGTTGAACGCGTCGACGAACCCGTACTCCTTCCAGAGACCCCCGGCGTACTTCCGGCGCATCTCCCTGAGCGCGGGGATGCAGATCTCCGGGGCGAACGCCACGGAGCCCCCGGCGCCCGTCGGGGCGAGCGTCCCGTCATCGAGGGCCCAGTCGAACGACACCCCGCGGCCTCCGTACCCGATGAACTGCCGCTCCGTGCCGTCAACGACGAACGTCGTATCACCGGGCCCGTCGCAGGCGGTGACGCCCCAGACGTCGGAAGAGTATCCCCGGAACCCCCGGGGGTTTTCCATTCCGTATCTCTGCTGGGAGTACGTCGCCCGGCGGGAGTTCTCAAAGTAGTCGATCCCCTTCTCCCTCATGTACCGGTCCCGTATCCCCCGGTAGTCGATCCAGCACGCGGAGTACTGGTGGCCGAAGAGGGGACCGAAGCTTACGAACTCGCGGTCATAGTATTTCGCCCAGACGTACGTGGAGGTCCAGTAGTCCCACACGCGGGGCTCCACCGGGTGCGTCGGGGACCCGAGCGCGAGGATGTACATGATCATGGCCTCGTTGTACCCGTGCCAGCTGTTCTTATCGGCGCCGTTTTCGGGTGTCCAGCCCAGCATGATGCCGGGCCTTCCCTCGGCGGTCCATGTCCAGTCCACCCCGCGGAAAAGCGAATCGGCCTCCGCCCGTATCGCCGATTCGACGGCCGTCGTCCCGTCGAAGTACGACTCCGCGCACAGAACACCCGCCATCAGGAGCGCCGTGTCGATCGTAGAGAGCTCGCACCTCCAGGCGCGCGTGCCGTCGGCGACGGCGACGAAATGATAGAACAGCCCCCGGTATCCTGACGCCCCGGTGCGGCCGTCGTTCTGCGGGCCGTGCAGGAGGACGTCGAGCGTCCGTTTGACCCTGCCGGCGGCCTCTTCACGCGTGATCATCCGGTGCTCGGCCGCGATCGGGTAGACGGTGAGTGCAAATCCGACGGCGGCGATGCTCGAGGGGGACGACGACGGCCAGCGGTCGGGGGTCAACCCCGTCTCCCGGGGGGTCGCCGTGAGAAACCAGGAGATCGTCCGCTGCTGCAGCGTGTCGAGGAACGGGTCCCAGCGCGGCGCGCTCTGCTGCGCGTGCGCACCGGCGACGCAGAAGATCGCGAGAAGGAGGCCGGGTGTCTTCATGGGTCACCTGAGAAGAAGCATGGACCGGGCGGCGCTGAAGCTCCCCACGCTCACCCGGCAGATATAGACGCCGCTCGCAAGTCCGGCGGCGTCGAACGTCGCGCTGTGCGCTCCCGCGGGGAGCACCCCTTCGACGAGCGTCGCGACGAGCCTGCCGAGAACGTCGTACACGCGCAGGCTCACCCGTTCCTGGCGCGCCAGGCTGAACTGGATGTTCGTCGAAGGATTGAAGGGGTTCGGGTAATTCTGCGACAGGGCCCACCCCGACGGGACCGGGACGCTCCTGACGCCCGTGACCGGGAGGAAATTCGCCGCGGCAAGTCCCCGCTGGATGTCGGGATTATTCATGAACCGCTTCCAGACCCTGCCGTTCAGGTAGTTCTCGATCATGATGATCTCGGGTCCCTGGTCGATCCCGACGATATCGTTGTCGTACCAGTTGACTTTCAGGTTGAAGGCGTCACGGAACCCGTACTGGGTCCAGAGCACCGAACGGTAGTTTTCCCACATATTGCGGATGACGGGGATGACGGAGTCCGGGGCAAACGCGATCGAGCTTATCGGCGCGGTGGGCGTGATCGTTCCGTCGTCATCCTGCGCCGGAGGAGCTCCGCGGGCCGTGTAGCCCGTGGGATCGTCGCTCGCCGTGATCCCCCAGAGCGTGTCGCTGTACCCGGGGAAGTTCCCGGGGTTTGCCGAGGCGTACGCCTGCTGCGCGAGCGTGGCCCGTTTCGAGTTCTCGAAATAGGTGATGCCGCGCGCGGTCATGTAGTCGTCGTTGATGGACCGGAGATCCAGCCAGCACTGCGAGTACTGGTGGCCGAAGAGCGGGGGAAACTGGACGTACTGATATCCGGCGTAGTTGATCCAGGAATACCCGGACGTCCATATCAGCCAGCCGTACGGGGTGAGCCGGTACGAGGACGAGGGGGACCCCATGGCGAGTATGTACATGATCGACGCTTCGTTGTACCCCACCCACTGGCCGTACCCGGAAAATCCCGTCCCCGGCATCCACCCGAGCGCCAAGCCGAACGGATAGCTCCCCCGCATGTAACTCCACTGCATCCGCAGATAAATGGAATCGGCGTAGCTGCGCAGCGTCGTCTCCAGGGAATCGGTCCCGTCGAAATACTGCTTTGCGTCGACGATCCCCGCCAGGAGGAGACCGGTATCGATCGTGGAGAGCTCGCTGTTCCACGTGCGGGTCGCGGTGCTCATGTCGAGCATATGGTAGAAGAGGCCGAAGTTGCCGATGTACCCGTCGCCGCTCCCCTGCGGGCCGTACCAGAACGTCTTCAGCGTCGTCAGCACCCTGTCGCGCGCCGCCGCACGGGACACCCAGCCGTGATCCACCCCGATGCATATCGCGCTCAGCCCGAACCCCGTCGATGCGATGCTGCACGGAGCGCCGGACGACATCCGGTCCTTGATGAGACCGTTCGCCGGGTTCGCCTGGTACCAGAAGTAGTTGAACGCCGTATGCTGTATCGTGTCGAGGACTGCAGCGATCGGGGTCTGCGCCGCGGCGGGGCCGGCGCACAGGAGAAGGAGAGCAGGGAGGAGAATGTGACGTCGCATGAACATGCCGGTTCGATGGTGAGCTGCCGTCTGAAGAGACACCCTGTCCATTGCATACCCCTCGCCGGAACGCGGCGGGACTAGACCCGGCCCATCACGACGACGACCGCGTGGGCGCTCCCGGCGGGGAAGACCGGAAGCGTGGCGTGCCTGAGTCCGTCCGTCTTCGGGAGACGCTCCCCGTCAACGGTGACTTCACGGACGCCGCAGGCAACGTGCGCGGGATTCCGGACCGTGATCGTGTAGTCCGCGCCGCGGAACCGGCGGCGAACGCTATACCCGTCCCAGGCCGGGGGAATGCACGGGTCGACGATCAATCCGTCATACGCGGGGCGGATGCCCAGGATCCATTCGAGACCCACCCTGAAGAGCCAGGCCGCCGACCCCGAGTACCACGTCCACCCTCCCCTCCCGTAAAACGGGGATTCGGGCCCCTCGATGTTCCCCGCGGTCACATAGGGCTCGGCACAGTACACGTCGGGTTTCTTTCCCCGGTTGACCGGGTTGAGCTTCGCGTAGATCCTGTAGGCACTTTCCCCCCGCCCCAGCATCGCGGCGGCGATCACGGCCCAGGTCGCCCCGTGCGTGTAGACGCCCCCGTTCTCGCGCATGCCGGGGCTGTACCGGGTAAGGTAGCCGATGAACCGGTCCGGCGTCGTGTAGGCCGGGTGGAGGAGGAGAGGCCCGATGTCGAATTCGAGTTTTTTCTCCACGACGTCGAAGACTTCGGCCGCACGGGAGGGGTCGGCCACCCCCCCGATCACCGCCCACGTCTGCGGATTGAGCCAGACGCTCCCTTCGGGGCTGGAACTGCTGCCGAGCTTTTCCCCCGAATCCTTCGTTGCACCGTAGTAGTATGCGCCGTCCCAGGCGAGCGTATTGAGTTTTCCCCTGAGGACTTCCGCACGGGAGGCATAACGGCCGGACCTGGGTCCGTCCCCCCTGAGCCGGGCGATCGCGGAAAAATCAAGAAGAATCCTGTGGAGGAAATGCCCGAGCCACACCGATTCCCCCTTCATGTCGAGCCCGACCGCGCTCAACCCGTCGTTCCAGTCCCCCTCGCCGATCAACGGGAGCCCCCGCGCACTGAACCGCTCGAGGGCCTTCTCGATCGCCCGGATGCAGTGCTCGTACATGGAGGCGACCGTGGCCGTGTCGACAAACTGTTCGCGCACATCGAGGAGGGCAAGGTCCGCCGTTTCCTGGATGTACGAGTTCATCACATAGGGGAGCCAGAGCAGGTTGTCTGAGATGCGGTTCCTGAGCCCCACCTCAGAAATCGGGTGCCACCAGTGGTACACGGTGCCGTCCTCGAACTGATGCCGGGCGTGGAGGAGGAGCTGCCGCTTCGTCTGCTCAGGGTCTATGGCGAGCCAGAGCTGGCTGTCCTGCAGCTGGTCGCGGAACCCGTAGGCCCCCCCGGTCTGATAATATGCCGTCCTTCCCCACATGCGCCCCGAAATCGCCTGGTACTTGAGCCAGACGTTCTGCATCACGTCCATCGAAGGCTCGGGGGTCGCCACGTGCACGGTCTCCAGGAGCGCGCGCCACCGCGCCGCGACGGCCTCGAGCGCCCTGTCCGCGGCGCCGCCGACGGCGTACGCCCGGGCAAGATTTCCGGCCTCATCCTTCGACGACGCGCACCCGAGGGTATAGACGATCTCCTTCGACTCGCCGGGCTTCAACCGGACGACGTGGTGAAGGCTCGCACACGGATCGAGCCAGTTGCCCGATTTCCCTTTGAGCTTCTTCATCCGTACGCCCGCGGGGTGCGCCACCGCGCCGTACATGCCGAGGAACGATTCCCTGTCGGTGTCAAAGGAGGCGGGCTTCAGGCTGGAGGAATGAAACGCGACGTACGGCCATTCCGTGTTCCAGTGGCCGCGGTCGGTCGGCACTTCCCAGAGGCGCTTCGTGGCGTAAATTGCGTGGGCGCCGGGATCGAAGGCAGTTTCGATGAACGATTTGTGAAATTCGCGGTGCCAGTCGGGCGCCTGCCCGAGCCCCCATTCCATGTACGAGTACAGGTTGAGCGTCCGCGCCCGGCGGGAGACGTTGCGGAGCGTCAGCTTCCACACTTCCAGCGGCGCGTCGTTCGGCACGGCGACCGTCAGCGCGGTTTCAACGCCGAAATTCCGCGATTCGATGACCGTGTAGCCGACCCCGTGACGGCACCTGTAGGAGTCGGGCTCCGCGCAGACCGGCTTCCATCCGGCCGACCAGAGGTTCTCCTTTTCGTCACGTATGTAGATGAACTTCCCCCACTCGTCCCTGACGAGATCCTGCTCCCAGCGCGTCAGCCGGTTGAGCTGCGCGTGCGTTCTCCAGCTGTACCCGGCGCCCGTCTGGGAGACCGTGCACCCGTAGTCGCCGTTGCTGATCACATTGATCCACGGCCGGGGAGTTGCCGGCGTCGTGACAATGTATTCCGCTCCGTCTTGAGAGAACGAGCCGTACCTGGTGCTGAACTTCTTCATGGTACCGATCAATGTCAGAACGTCACACCGAAAGTCAGGAGCTGCGTGTAGTCCAGCCGTCCATGGTTCGCCCATGCGTAGTCGAACGACACCCTGACGTCATCGAGAGAATAATGAATGCCCGCGCCGAGCGTCAGGCCGACTTCCGAATCCTGCAGGAAGAGGTTCTGGTATCCGCCCCGCACGGCGAACGTGTCGAAAAAGAGCCATTCCGCCCCGACGCTCACGCTTTCGTTGTTATCGCTCGGGTGATAGGCGTCGACCTCGAAGCGGAGCTTGTTGTTCTGGTCCACCGTGACGGGGAGCCCGACGCCGACGCGGAAGAGAATCGGCAGCGGAAAATCGAGCGTGTTGATCTCGGCCGGTATCGCGGGATTGTCCCCGTTGATGAGCTTGTTCTGGTCGAACAGGATCCTCAGGTCGCGCCCGTTGAACTGGGGACGGGTCCCGAAATTCGAAATGCTCGCCCCGATGTGGAGACCGTCCGGGGATATCCTGTAGAGCGTTCCGACGTCGAGGGCGAACCCGGACATCGCGCTGTGCCAGATCGTCTCCTGGAGGTACTTGACCTGGATGCCGACCGAGAACCGCTCCGAGACCACGCGCCCGTACCCGATGCCGAAGGCGATGTCCGAGACCGTGTAGTTCTCCCCCGTCCCGAGCGGCTGGTCCACCGTCCGCACCGCGATGTCCCCGGAATTCAACGCGGTGACGGAGCCGTAGAGGTTGCCCAGGTCGCCGAGCGTCAGGGCGAGCCCCGCGTAGTCGAACGTGATCCCCGCGAGCCACGGACTGTGCGTGAACTGGACGCCGTTCTGCGTGATGTGGCCGATCGCCGCCGGGTTGTAATACGCGGCCTCGATCTCATCGTACATCGTCGCGCCGGCGTTCCCCATCCCTCCGATCCGGGCGCTCGGCTCGATCGTGAGAAATTGTCCGACCGTCGTCCCCGTCTTCGACTGCCCGGGAGCGAGGCCGGTCACGAGGGTCATCATCGTCAGCAATACCGCTATGCGATTCTTCATGGGCGCCCTCGCTCACTTAATGATGGCGAATTTGCCGATAAACGACCCGTACGTCCCGGCATCGACGTGGTAGATGTACAGGCCGGGGGCGACGTCAAGGTTGTCCTTCGTCCTGAGGTCCCAGGCGGCGTACCCGCCGGTCGTACCGTCCTGGCGTATCGTCTGGACGAGGTCGCCGCGGACGGTGAAGATGCGGATCGTGCACGACTGCGGGAGGTTCCGGAATTCGATCCGACGGTCGCCCCGTCCCTGGACGCCGTACGGCGCGGGCTCAAAGCTCGCCGCCCCCACGTACGGATTGGGGACAACGTACGGGGCCCCCTTGAATTCCAGCTTCGCCGCGTCGGCGGATACGGCTTCCGCCTTCGACGTGAACGTGAAGACGTCGCCGGTCGTGAACGGTTTCAGGAGCTTCAGCTCGAACGTGTCCCCCGCGCCGGGAGTGCGGGTCGACGTGTTGTCGTTCACGAGCTGGACGGTCCATGTCGATCTGCTGCCGGTGGGGAGGCTGTCCGGGCCCGTCAGGATCTGGATGCTCTCGCGGTTTCCCCCTTCGATGTGGCTGAGCGTGGAATCGCCGTTCAGGTCGAAGAACAGGAACGGGAGCTTCACGTCCCCGGCAGCCGTATGTGCGATGACGGTGAACTTGACCGGCTGCGGGCTGAACGGGAACTGGCCGACGGAGGTATCAAGAACGGTGTTCGAGAATTTAATCGTGATGTCCGCGGGGAACGCAAACCGCCGTTTGTTGATCGGCATGATCGTCGCGTTGTACGAGACGCTCAGTCTCGCGTTTGTCGGGCTCCCGGCGGCAAACCCGGTGTTGACCGAGTCAATGAGGATCGTGGGGGGCGTGTACACGACGGGCATCACCCCCAGGGCCACCTGGCCGTTCAGCGATCCGTCGAACACGTTGCCCGTCGTATAGAGGACGGTCTTCGCCGTGGTGTCCGTGAGCGTGTACGTGATCGCGTGCACGCTGTCCGGATCACTGTTGAACGTCACCCGGAAGACGTGATTGTCCGGCACCTGCGGTGAGTTTGCCATCTTCACGCCGACGGTGCCGAACCCGGTCCCCGAAAACCGCGCGGCCGGGGAAACGCCCGCTGCGGTGTAACCGAGGACCCGCACGTTGGGCCGCACGGAGACGACGTTCTTCGGAAGGATGATACCGCCGCGCAGCGTCTGGGAGACGGTGATCGGGCTCTCGGACGGATAATACGTGAACGAGGCGGGACCTTTCACGAGCGTCGGTCCCCAGTCGTACGAGCAGACGGCGTAGTAATACTGCTGGCCGTTCGTCACGGCGGTGTCGCGCCAGGTGTGCGTCAGCCCGGTCTCGCTCCCGAGATAGTAGGCGACGCCCGACACCGATTTCGCCGTGAATCCCGCGCGTCCGTCCTTGATGTCGAACTGCGCGACCGGCTTGCCGTTGCCGATCGTCCCGGTCCCGAGCCCGTTGGAGATGACCTTCGGGTCAAGGAACGTGGGATCGGTGGAGCGGTAGATCCTGTATCCCTCGAACGCGTTGATCCGCGTAATCGGGTTCGTCGCATTCTCCGCCGCATCGTCCCACGTGAGCTGGACGTAGTGGTCGCCCACCTCGGCCTGTGCAACGGGGGTCGGAGGCGGAGTCGAGAACTGGTAGTTCGCATTATAGATCGCCTCGACCACGGACACGACCGTCCTGAGCTCGATGAGATCCCGCCCGTAGGCAAGCGCCAGGCTGAACCGCTCGTGATCCCCCGCTTTGAGCGTAAACGGGCCGGAGGCGAAGAGGAACGCGATATTGTAATTGTTGACGACCATGTAGTCGAACCGGTTCACCGGGTCCGGGTCGGTGAACTTCGTATAGAGCCGGTGCGGCCAGTCGAGGGCGTTCGTGAAGAATATGATACCATCGACAGTCTGGTCCGGATTTCCTTTTCCCGGATTGATCCTGTTCATTTTGAAACCGGTCAGGCCGATCTGATCCGACTCGTCGGGATCGGTCTGGTCGAAATCGGGCTCTCCCGCGGTCGGGATCCCGTCCCCTTCGCCGATATCGTGCGTGTTCGGGACGCCGTCGGCGCCGACGTCGTCATACTCGGCAACCCAGTCCATGTCCTCGTCCCCCGTCCACCACACGCCCGCCTTGAATGCCGGCCGGTCTTCGAGCTTGCCGTAGTAGTTCACGAAATCGGTCATGTTGTACCGGGGGCTGGAATTGACGTAGGCGCTGATGGCCCCCTGACCGACGATTTTCTGTCCCGGCCCGCTCGCCCGGCTTTCGTCGATGATCCCGTCCTTGTCGTTATCGATCCCGTCGTACGGCTTGCCCGGGGTCTCGAGGTACGCGTAGCCCACGTACCCGGTCGGCGCGCAGAGCGTCCCCAGCCCGACGCCGTGACCGTACAGGTCCCACGTGTAGACCAGGTTCAATCCTGCGACGGAGTTGTCATAGTACGCGTTGTCGTCGTCCGATTCCGCGATGCCGTCGCAGGAGATCGCCGATCCCCCGACGCCGGAGTCCATGTACAGGCCGAAGATGATGTTCTCCTGGTGCCCCGCCTGGGGATAATCCGTCGTCCCTTCGTTCGTGATGTCGTAGTGCCAGAAAATCACGTCCTGGGATTCAGGGTTCGACCACTGGAAGCCCCTCACCTCCACGCGCATGCCGAGCCCGTGGCGCGACAGGTCGTTCGCATCCGGGTGATAATTCGGCCAGAGCTGCTTGTCGTCGTAAAAGTCGTCGTCCATGACGGTGAAGCTCTCCTGGTCCGCCGCCGGACGCTTCCCGAAGTACCCGTCCCACGAGCCGTCCCACGAATGATCCTTGTCGGGCCACGTGGCGGGCCACGTCCTCGGGTCGTTGCTTATCGCGGGAGAAAGGGCGGCGTTGATCGACGTGCTCGCCTGGAAATATCCCGGGCGGGGCTCGAACCTCATCATCTGCCCTTTCGCCGTCGATGCCTGCCGCTCCCGGTATCCCGTCTCCATGATATAGACGGGCACGCCCGTGCCGGGATCGATCTGCGCCAGGACGAACGGGGTCGTCCCGTCGCTGTAGTTCACCCCGGAGCCCTTCGGCACCTCGACGGAATGGAACGTCGTCAGGTCGACGTTCAGCGGGTCGGCGGGGTAGTTCCCGACCATGCCGAAGTTCCAGAATTCGGTCCGTATATCGTTGGCGTCGTGCATCCCCTTCCGCTCGGCGGTGGACGTCCCCCGCAGGGCCTGGGGGGGATCGATCTGCGCGCTCAGGCGGCACGCACACGCGATGATCGCCGCTGAAAGGAGGATCGTTCGGATTGGTTTCATGACGGATCTCTCCGCACTCGTCTCTGGAGTTATTGAGGTGAATTCATGGAGATGCCGACCTCGATCCGCCGCGGCGGGTAGAACCGCGTCGGGTCGATGATGCTGTTCCTGTCGGCCGCGGGGGTGATCGAATACGCCGGGCTTCCCGTGTTGCCGTAGACGAACCCGTTGAAGAACGTCGTGTCAAACAGGTTGAACACGCGGGCGAACACGCTCAGGTTCCATCCCGCGACGATGAAGTACTTCTCGAGCCTCAGGTCCATGAGGAACCCGTTCGGCTTCCTGCCGGAGTTCGTTTCGATGAGCGAGCCGAACCCGGAGGCAACCGAGGGGGTGTACGGCTGCCCGCTGGCGTACCTCATGATCGCGCTCACCGAGTAGCTTTCCGGCTGCGAGAGCTGGACGGTCACGTTGAGCGTGTGGCGCTGGTCCCAGTTGAACGGCACCGTGCGCGGGCGCGCGTCCTGGTTCGCCGCCGCCAGCGTCGCCGTCTCCTGCGGATCGCTGGAATTTCCCTGCGCCATCTGCCAGGTGTAATCGATCGTCGAGCTCACGAGTCCCACGCGGCGCTGGTCGAGCGAAAGCGTGAACCCGGTGACGTTCCCGAAATCGACGTTGGCGAGCCGGGAGTACTGCGCGCTCGTGTATGTCTGTATGAACTGGACGCCGAGAAGATCGCGTATGTCCTTGTAAAACAGGTTCACCGAGATGCCGAGCCAGTCGGTGACCGCGTTCTTGTATCCGAACTCGTACTGGACCGTCCGCTCCGGACGGACGTCCGGGTTCCCCATCACCGTGTAGTCGGGCGTCCCCGCCTGGATGAGGCCGAGGCGCGCATAGTTCGCGTTCGTGAACATGTCCTGCAGGTTCGGCAGCTGGTAGAAATGCCCGTAGGAGAAGAACACGGAGGACCGGACCGTTATAGGATACGAAAGTCCGAACCGGGGTGCCACGGAATATTTCGGGGTCGTCCGCACGGCGTACGATGCGGGAGCGCCCGGGATCGAGTCGGCCGGGTTTGCCAGGTCGCTCGGCGTGTAGGACCGTCCGTTGAAGAATTCGGCCCTGACCCCGGCGCGTATCGTCAGGTCATTCCATTCGATCATGTCGGAGACGTATGCCGCACCCGATATCGGGTAGTACGTCTGCACGCCGGGATAGGCCGGGGGCTCGTTCACGATGCGGCTCAGGTTCAGGCTGTTCCCCAGGTACACGAGCGTCCCCGCGGTCCCGAACTCCATTTTCGAATCCTGCACCTCGACCCCCGCCTTCACCTGGTGCGCGCGGGAGACCTGGCTCGTAACCGAGGCCTTCAGGAGGAGCGTGTTCGTCATCTGCCGGTAGCGCCCGAAGTCCACCCCCTGGACGATCGCGCCGTTGTACTGATTGTTCGGAAGCGACAGCGGGGGCCCCGCGGAGTCGTACCGCGGATCGTAGAAATCGTCGTACGCCCAGCTATAATACTCAAAATAATTCTGCCGCACATTCACGGTGTAAAAGGTCGACGGGGAGACCGTGTGCGTCCAGTCGATGCCGTGGACGAGCGAACGGGTATGGGGAATCGCCCTCCCGTCGGGATTCAGCCGCCACTGGAAATAATCGTCAAGCCCGGACCCGTTCCCGATGGTCCGCCCGTCGATGATGTTGAATATCGCCTGGTAGCTGATTTCGACGGCCGGGAGAGATCTGTTCGTGAGCTTCGCGAGTCCCGACCATTCGCGCCGGGAACCCAGGGGGACCTCCGCACCGTTGCCGGTGGGGGAGGGGGCGATCTTGTACTTGGTAATCGACGTGTCCGTCGGGAGGAACATCTGCGTCCCGTAGAGATAGTCGTCAAACACGTACCGCTGGCCGCTGAAGAGAAAATACGTCTGCGGGAGTCCCACCGGACCGCTGACGTTCACCTGGAAATTCTGTGTCGTCGCCGGCCGGAATTTATACGTGAGATTCCTGTCGCCTCCGCTCGCATACGCGAAGGAGCCTCCCAGGGCTTCGCCGCTGAACGTGAACGTCTCGCCGCCGGATTTGAGAACGGTGTTCACCACGCCGCTCATCGCCTGGCCATACTCGGCGTCGAACGTCCCCGTGATCACCTGCACTTCCTGGATGAGCGATCGGTCGATCCTGACGGTCGAGGTATTGTCGAATACGTTGTTGACGGAGACGCCGTTCACCTGGTACTGGACTTCCCCGGCGCGTCCCCCCCGGAAGTGGCCGTCGACGACCCCCGCCTGGAGATTGATGATATCCGAAAGTTCCTGCACCGGAAGGGCTTTGATGTCCTTGTCCGTGACCGTCGCCACCGTGCTCGTCAGTCCCACGTCGACGACCGGCCGCTGCGCCGTCACCACGACCGCTTCCGTCGTGATGGACTCATCTTCGAGGACGGCGTCGAGCTTCGTCGTGTTGTTGACGCTGATCTCGAGCCCCTTCGCCGTGTACTGCCGGCGGCCCACCATGCGCACCTGGACCGTGTACGTGCCCGGCGGAATGTTCAGAACGGCGTAGTAGCCGTCAAGGTCCGTGACCGCGCCGAGCGACGTGCCGACGATGACGACGGCCGCGTTCGGGAGCGGCTCTTTCTTCTCGTCGACGACGCGGCCGGCGAGCTTGCCCGTGGTCCCCGCCAGCGTGGTCTGCAGGCCCAGGAGTGCAAGAGCCGCAAAGAGGGCAGGGAGAATCCTGCCGGAACGTCTGAGGTGTGTGCTCATATTCGTGCTTCCCGTTACGAAGTGGCCGGTCCGTGTGCGGCGAAGAGAGGTATGACGGGAGAACTGGATTGCGACAGATTGCGGCGGGCGGCGCCGGAGGCGCCACCCGCCGCAATGACAGATTACGTCACTTCAGCAACAGCATCTTTCCGACGAGCGTGGAGCCCGTGGAGACCATCTTGAGACGGTAATAATACGTCCCGGAGGCAAGGTTCGCGGCGTTGAAATTCACCGCATGCTCGCCCGGAGCGGTCACGCCGAGGCTCTGCGCAGAGACAAGGCGGCCGAGGACGTCGAACACGTCGAGCGTGACTTCGCTCGAGCGCGCGATCTGGAACTTGATCGTCGTCGCGGGATTGAACGGATTCGGGTAGTTCCCCAGCAGCGCGAACGTGGAGGGACTCGAATTGCCGTTCGAGGCGACCGACGTGATCGTGGCGTTCGGATCCATGTAGAACCAGGCCGGACCGTCGTTGTACTGGCCGTTGTCGCCACGCGCGAACCAGGTGCGCGTACCGTAGCTGTTCGATGCCGGCGTGAAGGAATCGCCGTCGAACGCGGTGATGCCGAGGAAGAGCACTCCGTCACCCCTGCCTGCGGCATAGCCGAATTTCGGGAGGACGATCTTCATCTCAGCCGTGTACCCGGAATCGGGAGTCAGGCCAAGGGTGTCGACCGTCGTTCCGCCCTTCAGGGCAAGAACAACCTGCGCCGCCGTTCCCAGCGTGTCCCACGTGGCAAGGTCGTCTTTCCGCATCGCATGGCCCAGGGAGTCGACGATGAACGTCAGGCTCCGCAGGAGCAGGGTGTGGTCACCCGGGTCGCGGAGGTTCCGGTCGTTGATCGTGACGCGGATCCCGTCCCAGCGGTCGGAGTTCGTGGAATACTGGACAACCTGGTCCTTGACGTCGAAGCCGAGGAAGAGGGTGTCCGCCTTGTAGAAGTACTTCACGGTCACGAGGTTCGGATCGAGCACGGAGGCGGTCCCGCCGTTGACCGTCGGCTGGAACTGGCCGCTTCTGTACTTGAGCGAGTTGGGATAGGCGTTGCGGATCGCGGTGTTGCCGTACTGGAGCTGGATGCTCGAGGCGAGGCCCCAGGCCGGGTCGTTGAGCTTCCCGTCGAACGTGATCGGCGGAGCCGTGCCGGCCCCTTTGACGATGTAGTCGGCAGCGACCGTCGGGACGACGCCCGACGACGTGGTCACGTCGGGCCGGGCGAACACGCGGATGTGGTCACCCGCGCTCGTATTGCCCCACGGGCACTGTGCCCATGTCCGGTTCCCGGAAAACTTCGTCGTATCGATCGGCCACTCGTAATCGCCGTCATAGATCGAGAGGCTGAACATCACAACGTCTCCGCCGGCCTGCGTGACGTCGTATCCGAACTTCTTCAGACCGAAACGCATCTCCGTGGTCCAGGACGTGTCGGCGGTCGTATCGCTGTTGACCTTCCCCTGCACCGTCGTCGCCGCGTCCCAGTACGCTTTCAGTGAATCGGGGCGCGGGTGGACGTACTGCGGGCTCCCGAGCTGGCCGAGGAACGCCGGGACGGCTCCTGCAAACGCCGTCTGGGTGTCCGCCCACGTCTCGCTGCACCACGCGTAGAAAATCTCGTCTTCCATGTTCAGATTCCAGCCCGGGTTGATCGGGTTCGGCTGGAACCCTGTCGGCTGGCGGTACCGCATGTTCGCCAGGATGCCGTCGAACCAGTTAAAGAGACCGGCGCCGATGGACTTGTCCTTTGCGACGATACCGACCCAGAGGGTGTCCCCGCTGACGAGGAATTTGACCGTCGCGTTCGTCGGGTCGTGCGGCGGGTTGAGGCCGTTCTCATCGTGCCAGCCGCTCCCCGGCATCCCCGCATCCTGCCCGTACACGATCTTGAGGGACTCGGCGACCGCCCAGTCCGCTTCGTTCAGCTTACCATCAAGAACCATGGTATTTGTCGTCGCGCGGGCCCATATCGCATCGGTCCTCTTGATCATCTGGCCGTACGCCGCCAGGGATGATACCATTACGACGAACAATACCATCATGAAAAGTTTCGTCTTCATGACGCGTGCCTCCTGTGATGTGTGAATTGAGAAGAGAAGTTCTCTTCCCACGGGTGAACACGGAACGACATCACCCACTGTCGACAACTGGAACCGGTACCTTCGAAAGTATGAACGCTCGCCCCCGATCACCTCCTTTGCGGGATTGTCGTTGTTCGATGAATTAGGGTTCGCTCTTACAGCCGCATGACTGGCGTATCGTGAGCGACGTTGAAAGGAGTATCTGCTGCTTGTGGTGCGCGTTCTTGTTCCGCACGGCGTGAAGCACCGTTTCGATCGCCTTGATCCCCAGGTTGTTGATGCCGACGTGGACCGACGTCAGGCCCGGGGAGAGGTACGGCCCGATCGGCACGTCGTCGAATCCCGCAAGGGCCATCTGCTCCGGTATCTGTATCCCTTCGTCCCTCAGCGCGCTGAGCGCGCCGATCGCCATGGAGTCGTTCGAGGCGAAGATCGCCGTGGGACGCGGCGCCGCGGCCAGGAGCTCCCTGACGGCCTCGTACCCGGACGCCTCCGTGAAGTCCCCGGCGGCCTGGAGCCGTTCGTCGAGGGGAATGCCGCTCCCCTGCATTGCGGTGCAGTATCCCCGCAGCCGCTCCGCGGCGTCAACGTTGCCTTCCGTCCCCTTGATGATTGCCACGCGCGTGTGGCCGTGGGAGAGGAGGTGCTTTGTCATCGCGGAGGCGCCCGCCTCGTTGTCGATGTTCAGCGAGTCGAACCCGTTGGACTCCACGCGGCAATCCAGCAGAAGGACCGGGAGCGTGCGCGGGAGGTTTTCGGTCAGCGTCTCCGCGTCGATGTGCGGGGACATGATCACCAGCGCGTCCACGCGCCCCCGCATCATGCGCAGCGCCGCCTCGATCTGCTTCCGGTTGTTATGCGAGCTCGAAACGAGCAGCTGGTAATGATTGCTCTGCGCCGTCTGATCGCATCCCCGTATGACTTCCGAAAAAAATTCGCCGAAGAGGTCCGGGAGCAGGAGCCCGATCGAGTCGGTCCGCCGCATGCTGAGGCTCCGGCCGAGGACGTTCGGAACATACCGGAGCTCCGTCGCCGCCTTCTTCACACGCTGCCGTGTCCCTTCGTCGACGGGGTCCGAATTGTTGAACACGCGCGACACCGTCGCAATCGAAACTCCCGCGCGTGAAGCAACCTCGCGTATGGTGACGCTCATGCACTGCCTTTATAAGAAGAGAAGAAACCGAAGATCCGTGAGGAGGATGTAAACGTTTACATACGGAAGGAAAAAAAAGAGGACTCCATGTAAGCGCTTACATAACGAGTATAGGGAAGGAATGAGTATTTGTCAAGTGAAATCTTTGCAAATTTGCGAATTAGGAAGGGAGGGGGAACTTAAAAAATGGCTTTTCATGCCCGCGTTTCAACTGCGCAATATCAGACAGTACGAGAGAAGATCGGCCTGTTCTTCGCCATCGAATCGAGGTAGGCATCGAAGCACATCGCGATGTTCCTCAGCAGGAGCCTCCCGGATCCGATGATGGAGATCGTTCCGGCACCGAGCGTGACAAGGCCGTCGTCGACGAACTGCGAGAGCTGCTGCAGGGAGGACGCAAAGTAGGCGTCGAACACGATCCCGAACGTCCGCTCGACCTGCCTTTTGTCGAGCTCGAGATCGCACATCAGCCGCATGATGACGTATTTCCGGATCTGATCATCGTCCGTCATTCTGTACCCGACGTGCGTCGCAAACTTCCCCCCGTCGAGCGCCCGGAAGTACTCGGGTATGTTCTTCGTGTTCTGCGCGTAGCTGCCCCGGAAATGGCTGATCGCGGACATTCCGAATCCGTACAGGTCGGCGCCGGACTTCGTCGAGTACCCCTGGAAATTACGGTAGAGCGTCTTCGCCTTCTGTGCCCGGGCAAGCTCATCTTCGGGGCGCGCGAAATGGTCCATCCCGATGTATTCGTAGCCCCCGGCGCTGAGCATCTCAATCGTCTGCTTGAGTATCTCCAGCTTCCGTTCGGGGGTGGGGATGTCTTCGGGATGAATCAGCTTCTGATGCGGCTTCAGCCAGGGAACGTGGGCGTAATTGAACGCCGCGATGCGGTCGGGCCGGAAGCCGATCACCTTCTTTACCGTGGTCTCGAACGTCCCCAGCGTCTGGAACGGGAGCCCGTAGATGAGGTCGAGGTTAATGCTCGTGAACCCGAGTTCCCTCGCCCAGTCGTACACCTGGCGGGACATCGATTCCGGCTGGACGCGGTTTACCGCCTCCTGCACGCGCGGGTCGAAGTCCTGGACACCCATGCTCATCCTGTTAAAGCCGGCGTCGCGGAGGGCGACGAGATGGTCCCGTTTCAACTCGCGCGGGTCGATCTCCACGCTCATCTCCGCCGAGGCATCCACGCGGAACGATTTCCGGATGTACTCTCCCATGTCGCGTATCTGATCCGGAAACAGGTGCGTCGGGGTCCCTCCCCCCCAGTGAACCTGGACGACGCGCCGCCCCTCCGCAAGCATCGGGGCGACCGCGTCGATTTCCTTCCTGAGGTAAGCGTTGTACTCCTCTATCCTCTGACGGTCGCGCGTGATAAGCATCGTGCAGCCGCAGAAATAACAGAGCGTATCGCAGAACGGAAAATGAAAATAGAGAGAGACGTCCCCCGCGGTGCCGGGGAGGTTTGTCGCTTGAATTTCCTGACGGAAATCTTCGCCGGCGAACGCCGTGCTGAACAGGGGGGCGGTGGGATAACTCGTATAGCGGGGCCCGGGCCTGTCGTACTTCTTGAGAAGCTGCAAATCTACGGTGGAAAAAGGGGTGCTCATTCCTGTTCCCGCACTGGTCTGACCGACGGCTCACGGCGCCGCAGACACAGTGTACTCAGATTCGGCTGAAAATTCAAGCGACAGGGGGGCAAAAACGGGCACATTATAAGTTTTTTTGCCGGATATGAATGTCACTCCATGATCAGCGTCGGATTGACCTCGACGATCGAGGCGATGGAATTGGTGACAAGACAATGCCGCTGCGCCTCGCGAAGCGTCGAGTGAACGTCGGCCTCGGGGGTCGAACTCGCGACGACAATCGTGGGGAATATCACGATGCGCGTGAACCGGTAGTCTCCGTCGACGAATTCCAGGACGCCGTTGGCGTGGCTCCTGTAGGAGAGTATGGGGATCTGCTTCTTCGCGGCGAACGCAAGAAACGTCGCCATGTGGCACACCTCGACGGCGCCGACGAACATGTCTTCGGGGGTCCACATCCCCGTCTCCCCCCGGAATTCGGGGGGACTCGTAATCTTCAGAACGGGCTTCCCTTCCGAGGCAAGCGTCCCCGACTTCCCTTCGGTCCACGAGGTGCTCGTCTTGTATGTAAACGCCCTGTACTTCGGTTTCGTCTGATCCGCCGCACCCATATGCGCAGGCCCCTTCAGGTCATCAGTTGTGTGAAATGCGGGTCGTCGATTCAAGCAGGCGCTTCCGGGTATACGGAATCAATCCCCCGGCATCAATGATCGCCTGCCGGGCCTGCGGCAGTGCCACGACCGCGAATGTCCGCCCGGACGTTTCGTTCACCACCGCGTCTGCGCGGACGGTGAGGTCATCCCCCACCGAGGCCTCAATGCCGGGGGCGGTCACGATGGCGAGCCCCAGGTTGATCGCGTTCTGAAGAAATATCCTCGCAAAGCTGTACGCGACGATCGTCAGCTCGTGACCCTTGAGGGCGGAGACCGCCTGCTCGCGCGACGACCCGCAGCCGAAATTCCTGCCGGCCACGATGACGCTTCCGTCGGGCACCCGGCCGGCACGCAGTGCGGCGTTGAATTCCTTGCTGTCGGCGAACGCGAACTGCGGGGTCTCGGACGGCAGCACGGTGGCCATGTAGCGCCCCGGGTATATCACGTCCGTCGAAATATCATCGGCGAGTTTCAACACGACACGTCCCATGGTCAGGCCCTCCCTGTGCGAGGATCGGTGATGACGCCTTCAAGCGCCGAGGCGGCGGCGACAGCAGGTGAGCAGAGGTACACGGCCGCCGTCGGATTTCCCATCCGCCCTTTGAAATTTCTGTTCGTCGTGGAAAGTGCGGTCTCATTGTCCCCCAAAGCCCCTTCGTGAATGCCGAGGCAGGGCCCGCACCCCGGGTTCATGACGACGGCCCCCGCGGCAATGAAGTCCGCGATGTATCCTTTGCGGAGGGCCTGGGCGTAGATTCTGCCGGACGCCGGGAAAACGAGCATCCGGGTTCCGGGTGCCACCTTCTTTCCCCGCACAATGCCCGCGGCGACCTCGAGGTCGTCGAGCCGCCCGTTGGTGCACGAGCCGATGACAACCTGATCCACGGCCGTGCCGGCGACATCGCCGACTGGATGGACGTTGTCCACCGTGTGCGGACAGGCGACCTGGGGGAGGAGCGAGGAGACATCGACCTCCAGCCTCTGTTCATACGCCGCGTCGGGGTCGGGCACGGTCGCCGGCTGCGCTCCTTCGACTCCGGCTTCTTCGCGGAGGTAGCGTGCCGTCTCGGCGTCCGCCGGAACGATCCCGGAGGTGGCCCCCGCCTCCACCGCCATGTTGCACAGGACGAGCCTTCCCGACGTGGACATCGCGCGGATCGCCGGGCCGTGGAACTCGATGACCTTGAAGTTCGCCCCCTGTGCGGTGATCCGGCCGATCAGGTGGAGTATGAGGTCCTTCGGCCCGACGAACGGGGGAAATTCCCCCGTCACCTCGATGCGTATCGTCCCCGGGACTTCGATGTTCACGGCGGTGCCGAGCGCCCAGACGCTCGCCATCTCCGTCGCCCCGATGCCGAAGGCAAACGCTCCCAGGGCACCGTGGCTCGTCGTGTGTGAATCCGTACCCACGACGACGTATCCCGGGCGGACGTATCCGCTCTCCGGGAGCACCTGGTGGCATATCCCCCCCGTGTCCCCCCGGATATCGTGGAATTTGCGTATCGCATGTTTCCCGACGAACGCACGGACCTTTTTCTGGTTGCTGGCGGTCTTCGCCGACTCGGCGGGGACCCTGTGGTCGAATATGATCGCCAAGCGCGAGGGATCCCAGACCCGGGGCTCCCGGGCGGTCCCTTCGTAGATCTCCAGGAACTGGTTGATCACCAGCGCGCCGTTCTCGTGCGACATGGCGAGGTCAACGGCGGGCTCGACGACATCCCCCGCGCGCACCGACGAGCGCCCGGAGGCGCGTGCAAGTATTTTTTCGACAACGGTCATTCCCATGGCTCTGTCCTTTTCTGATTTCTCTACACGATTCCTGATTTCCTGAGCCCCGCAATGTCCTCATCGGAGATCCCGAGCCCGGCGAGGATTTCGCCCGTGTGCTCCCCGAGAACGGGAGGTGGGGCGGTGACGCGCCCCGGGGTCTTCGAGAACTTCGCCGTCAGGTTGAACAGGCGGAGTTCGCCGATCCCCGGCACCGTCACGGTACCGAAGGCGTCCCTGTGCCCGACCTGGGGCTGGCTCACCGCCTCGCCGAGCGGGAGTATCGCGCCGGCGGGGACGTCGTGCGCGTTCAGCTCCTCCACCCACGCGGCGGTTTCCCTCGTTGCGAGCTTCTCCTCCAGGAGCCGGGAAAGCTCTTTCCTGTTCTTCTTCCGTTCGTCCCGCGCGGCAAAACGCACGTCGGACTTCAGGTGCGGCACGCCCAGAACGTCGGCGACCGACTCCCATTGCTCCTGTTTGTTCGCCGCGATGTTGATGTGGCCGTCCCCCGTCCTGAACACCCCGGACGGCGCCGCCGTGAAGTTGTCGTTCCCCATGAGCACCGGCTCCTGCCCCCCGATCATGAGGTTCGCAACGACCCATCCCATCAGGGGCATGATCGAATCAAGGAGGGCGACGTCGATGCTCTGCCCTTCTCCCGTCCGCTGGCGGTGGTACAGCGCGGCCATGACGGCAAACGCCGCATTGAGCCCCGCAACCGTATCGCACACCGGGAACCCCGCCCGGAGCGGGCTGAGACGTTCATCACCGTTGATCGCCATCTCGCCGCTCAGGCCCTGGATGATCTGGTCGTAGGCGGGCTTCAGCGCGTCGGGGCCCGTCTGGCCGAATCCCGATATCGCGCAGTAAATGAGCCGCGGGTTGATCGCGTTCAGGGCCTCGTAGCCGAGCCCGAGTCGTTTCATCACGTCGGGACGGAAATTCTCCACCAGGACGTCGGCGCCCGACACCAGCGTGCGGAAGATCTTCTTTCCCTCGGGCGCCTTGAGGTTCAGCGTCATCGACTTCTTGTTGGCGTTCTGGGCGAGAAAGCTCGTCCCCATCAGCTTCCTGTTGTATTCGGGAACGCATCCCAGCTTCCGCGCCAGGTCGCCGTCGGCGGGGTTTTCGATCTTGATGACCTCAGCCCCGAGGAGCGCCAGGTGCACCGTCGCGAACGGTCCCGAAAGAACGTTCGTCAGATCGAGGACCCGGATACCCGAGAGAAGCCCGCCGCCGTTCATGATCGTATCACCTGATACTTATTTGAGGAGAATGGCCTTTTTCGTCACCGTCGCGCCCGCGGCGCTCAACCTGTAGAAATACACGCCGCTCGAGAACCCGGAGGCGTTCCACACTGCCGAGTACGTACCCGGAGGCCGGACGCCGTCGAAGAGCGTCGCCACGCGGCTCCCGAGTACGTCGTACACGGCGAGCGTCACGCGGGACCCGGCCGGAACCCGGTACCGGATCGTCGTCGCCGGGTTGAACGGATTCGGGTAGTTCTGATCGAGAGCGAACTCCGCCGGGGTCCGCACGCCGGCGGCAACGCCCGCCGTCACGGGCTCGTAGACCACCGAACAATGACCGCCGGCTCCCGGGGGAAGATGAATCGTCCTGGCACCCGGGTCAAAATCGGCATACGGTGCGCCGTTCAGCGTGACCCCGCCGATGCGATACCCCGATCCCCATGCCAGGGGGTTCATCCTGAATGTTCTGTCCGTCGTGTCGGCGATAAACCTGTAGTGCAGCGTCACCGGCTCGTGCCGCAGGAGAAGTTTCCCGTACATGTAGACGTAGTACCCGAATTCCGTCGAATGGTACCCCCCTTTTCCGCCGTTCCCCTTGTCGTTCCCCCACGCGGGAATTCCCGCCCCCCTGCGCGTCCTGTCCGAAAAGACTTCGCCGTACACGTGGTCGACGAAGTACTTCATGAAGAAATCAACGGTCTCGTCGGCCATGCGGAGATACTGATCATTGCCCGTGACATCATAGAGCATCATCCCCGCGGTGAACGCCTGTTCCATCTGCCACCATGCTTTCGCCGTGTCCTGCCCGTACATCATCATCGCCCCCGTCAGCCGGTCGTAGTCCTTGTACGGACCCCCGAGCCCGTGATCGTATCCCCTCCCGAGCACGTTCTGCGCGAGCGACTCGGCGGCGGCCACCGACGCGGGATCGGGAAAGAGCTCGTGGATCCGCCCCAGGCACCAGGCGGTCTTCAGGACGTGCCCCATGATCGTCCGCGTGTTGTTCCCCCTGGCCTGGTTGTCCCACGACCAGTCGGTATAAAACGACTCGACGAACCCGATCTTCTGCGGCGCCATCGTCGGGTAGAGCTCGTTCAGGATGTTCGCCTTGAGCGCCAGGAGCCGGGTTCGGTATGCATCATCCCCGGTGAGGAGGTAGAGATGAAGCACGTGCGTCGTTATCGCGTCGACCGTCGCGTTGAAGCTCTTCCCCCACCGCGTCGACCAGTCGTACGAGGCGGAATCGTAGTAGCCGGCCGACGACGACGCGTCCCACACGTTCTTCTCGCCGTTGTCGTACCCTTTCCTGATCCAGCGCCAGTCCAGCGTGTCGCGCGTGGCCTCGTAATACGCCGTCATCCCGACGAGCGCGTAGTGCTGGTCGAACGCCGCCTTGGGGCTTGTCCCCGACGCGGGATTGCCCGCCCGGTCGTTCGCCGCATACCAGCCGCCGTTGGCCTGGTCCCAGTCGTGCGCGTACATGAAATCGAGCGCCCTGCGGGCATACGCCAGGTATGCCTCGTTTCCCGTCAGCATGAATGCCCGCGTGAAACCGTACGCATCGCGAGACTGTATGACCACGTTTTTGTACTGTCCCCACCCGGTGATCACGTTCCCGGACTGGTTCATCCCGATGCAAAACCCCCCTGTCGACGTCGAGTCATACGCCCCGAGCCAGAACCGGGCGCAGCTGTCGACATAGGCGATGGCGGTCTCCGGATGCTGCAAATAGGGCGAGCGGACGGCGTACTGCGCGCCGAGCTCACGCACGGCGCATGTCATCAGGAGGAGGAGGAGGAGGGACACCCGAACGCGCGAACACCGCATATTACGTCAACGCCTCCGAAAGCGTCCCTGTCCTGTAGACCGTGCCGGGGAGATCCCGGCCGAAGTATTCCGCCATCTCGCGGGCGACGCCGATGATCCGGTCAAGGTCCACGTCACGCCGCATCCCCATCGCCCGGACCATGTGGAGGAGGTCCTCCGTGCACACGTTTCCCCCCGCGATCTTCGTAAACGGGCAGCCGCCGAGTCCCGCCACCGACGATTCGAACGAGACGACCCCGCTCTTCAGCGCGGCGTACGCGTTGGCCAGCCCCAGGCCGTACGTGTTGTGAAAATGGCACGCCAGCGTCATATCCCCGTCGATCCCCCTCACAGCCTCGAACATCCGTTCCACCTGGTCGGGGACGGCGTGCCCCGCAGTGTCGGCAAGACTCAGATCCTTCAGACCGGAGGCGGCATAACGGCGCACGATGGCAAGCACCCGCTCCGCGGAGACGATCCCTTCGTACCCGCACCCGAACGCCGACTGCACGGACACCTGCACGCGCTTCCCGGCGGCGAGCGCCCGGAGCGCCGTCGCGACGATCCGGTCCGTCGCCTCCGCAACGCCCATTCCCGTGTTCTTCCTGCTGTGGGTCTCGCTCGCGGAAACTCCCATGCAGAACATCTCCACGCCGCAGGCGAGTCCGCGGTCGAGCCCCTTCTCGTTCAGGACCAGGGCCGACAGCGTGACCCGCGCAGGCTTCTCTCCCGATGCGGCAAGCTCCGCGAAGAGCCTGTCGGTATCAGCCATCTGCGGGACCTTCACGGGGTGGACGAACGAGCCGACCTGGATGATGTCGATCCCGGACGCCATCAGCGCGCGGAGCCAGCGCAGCTTCCGTTCGGTCGGGACCGTCTGCAATTCCATCTGGAGGCCGTCCCGGAGACCGACCTCGTGGAGCAGGATGTGCGCTTCGGTCACCATCAGACCTTCCCGGCGACGGCGCGCGCGATATCCAGCGTCTTCGCGCTCCCCCCCATGTCGTACGTCCTGACCTTCCCTTCCCGGATCACGGAGGCGGTCGCCTCTTCGATCCGGGTCCCCTTCTCCGTCTCGCCGAGCCAGTCGAGCATCATCTTCGCGGCGAGGATCGTGGCGATCGGGTTCACTTTGTACTGCCCGGCGTACTTGGGGGCGGAACCGTGGGAGGGTTCGAACACCGCGAGGTTCGTCCCGATGTTCCCGGAGCACCCGAATCCGAGTCCGCCCACCATCTGGGCGGCGAGGTCCGAGATGATGTCCCCGTAGAGATTCGGGGCGACGAGCACGTCGTAGGCAAGCGGGTTCTTCAACAGCCACATGCAGATGGCGTCCACATTGGCGTCGTCCATCGGAATGTCCGGGAAGTCCCGCGCCACGTTCTTCGCTTCTTCGAAAAAGAGGCCGTCGGTGGCCCGGACGACGTTCGCCTTGTGGACGACGGTGACTTTCTTCCGGCCGTATTTCCGTGCAAATTCGAACGCCGCACGGACAATCCTCGCCGATCCCTTCCGCGTGTTCACCTTGCACGACACGGCGACCTCGCCGGAGGGAAGATCCTTGAACGGCGCGTACGGCGGAGAGATCTTCCCCAGCAGCTCGGCCAGCGGGGCCGGGACGGGATTGAACTCCACGCCGGCATAGAGGTCCTCGGTGTTTTCCCTGAAGACGACGAGATCGATCCCCTCTTTCAGATTGAGGGGGTTCCCCGCGTACGCCCTGCAGGGCCGGAGGCAGATGTACAGGTCGAACATCTGGCGCATCCGGACGATGGGGGAACGGTACACGAGCCCGGTTCCCCGCAGGGAAGGGACAAGCTCGGCCTCCGCGGTCTTCGCGGGCTTCGACGTAATGGCCCCGAACATCGCGGCATCAACGTTTCCCAGGAGGTCGACGGTGCGCCGGGGGAACGCGTCCCCCTCGCGGCACCAGAAATCCCACCCGATGTCGCCGTGCACGTATTCGGCGTCAAGCCGGACCGCATCGAGTACGAGGCGCGCCGCCTCCATCACTTCCGTCCCGATCCCGTCTCCGGGAAGCCAGGCGATTCTGTATTTTCCCATGGTGTCTTTTTCGTTCCGTTGTCGTTGTCGTCAGTCGGCCATGCCCGCCTCGAGGTCGCGCTGCAGGAGCAGCTCATCGAGCTCCCTGCGGAGCGCCTCGGCGTGGGACTGCTCCATCTCCGCAAGGGAGAGGAGGACCTTGCGCGTGTGCATGCTGCCGGCGAAACCCGCCGCACGGCGGTAGTAATTGCGCGCGTCTTCTTCGTCGGCGATCGCGAGCTCGAGGATTTCCTGCATCGACATCGCCGCCCAGTCCGGGTCCGCGCGGGGCCTTCGCGGAGGCTCAGGCAAAGCTGTCGTTGATCCTGTCAATGGCATTGAATTTCACCGTCAGTATTTCGCGCTTTTCGCGGAGGATGGCAAGGGCCCGTTCCCGGTCCCTGATCAGGTCTTCGAGTATCCCCCGGACATCGGGGTAATCGCAGCCGTCGGCAAATTTCCGGTATTCCCGGATCGCCTCCTGCTCCCTGTGCTCGGCGACTTCAAGGGCGGTGCAGAGACCCTTGCATGAATGGACGCATGTGGTGTTCATACGGACCTCAGTGGATGACGACGGGCTCGCCGGCCAGCTCCATGCCGCGGCGGAGGGCCTGCTCGTTCAGCGGGAGCAGGTGATGATACCGTTCCGGCAGTACTTTCTTGAGCGCTTCCATCACTCCGCTGACCTCGACGACGTGCGTCCGCGCGAGGAACGCGCCGAGCACGATCATGTTCATCGTCTTCGCGTTCTTCAGCTTCGCCGCTTCCAGCGCGGCCGCGACCGGGAGAATGCTGATGTCGGTCCTCGTCGGCGGCGTGATGATGTTGGTGGACTCGTACATGAGAAGGCCTCCCGCCTTCACGGCGTGCTCGAACTTGTCGAGCGAGGGCTGGTTCAGCGCGATCACGGTGTCAAACATCGTGAGGATCGGCGAGCTGACCTTCCCGTCCGCGACGATCACGATGCAATTTGCCGTTCCGCCCCGCATTTCGGGGCCGTACGAGGGCATCCAGCTGATTTCTTTTCCCTCGACCATGCCGGCGTACGCGAGCGTCATTCCCATCGAGAGCACCCCCTGACCTCCGAACCCGGCGACGAGCAGTTCATGTTTCATTGTCGATTCCTTCTATTTGGGAACCTTGATTTCACCGGGAGGATAGAACGGGAACATGTGTTCCACCATCCAGGCGTTGGCCTCCACCGGCGTCATCTTCCATCCGGACGGGCAGTTGGACACGACCTCGATGAAGCAGGTCCCCTTCTTTTCCTTCTGGTACTGGAATGATTTCTCGATCGCTTTCTTCAGGTGCCGCACCGCACCGGGGGTGTGGACCGAATTCCGGCTCACGTAGTGCACGCCGGGAAGCATCGCCACCATCTCGGTGATCTTCAGGGGATACCCCGCCGTCTCGACGGTCCTCCCGATCGGCGACGTGGTCGTCTTCATCCCGAGGAGCGTCGTCGGGGCCATCTGTCCCCCGGTCATCCCGTAGATCGCGTTGTTGATGAAGAGCACGAGGATGTTCTCCCCCCGGTTCGCCGTGTGGATCGTTTCGGCGGTGCCGATGGCCGCGAGGTCGCCGTCCCCCTGGTAGGAGAAAACGAATTTGCCGGGAAGCATCCGCTTGACCGCGGTGGCGACCGCGGAGGCCCTGCCGTGGGCGGCCTCCTGCATGTCGATATTCAGGTAGTTGTACGCGAACACGGAGCAGCCGACCGGTGCGACGCCGATCGTCTCCTCCTGTATGCCCAGCTCGTCAACGACCTCCATCAGGACGCGGTGCACGACGCCGTGGCCGCAGCCCGGGCAGTAGTGAAGCCGCGTGTCGGTGAGCGTCCCCGGGCGTTCGTACACGCACGCGAGGTCCGGTGAAACCTGTGACATCGTCTGGTGTTCCATCGCTAGTACACCTCCTCATGCTGTGCCACGTTCTCGTGCACCATCTTTCCGAGCGCCCCCAGCACCTCGTCCGGCGAGGGGATGATCCCCCCCATCCGCCCGTAGAACCTGACCCCCGCGCGCCCTTCGACCGCAAGCCGGACATCCTCGATCATCTGCCCCGCGTTCATTTCGACGACGAGCACTCCCCGCACTTTTCCGGCGAGGGCGCTGATGTCGGCCGCGGGGAACGGGTAGAGGGTCACGGGCCTGAGAAGTCCCGCCCTGATCCCCTGCGCACGGGCGGCCTCCACCGCCCCCTGCGCGATGCGCGCCGCAAGGCCGTAGGCGACGATCAGGTATTCCGCGTCGTCGGTGTGGAAATGCTCGCACCGGGTTTCGTTCCGCGCGATCAGGCGGTACTTCTCCTGGAGGCGCAGGTTGATCTGCTCCATCTTCTCGGGCTCGATGTGGAGCGACGTGATGATGTTGCGCTCCCGAGTCTTCGGCTTGCCCGTGGTCGCCCACGGCTTCGCGACGACGTGGTCCGCCGGATCGTACGCCCGGAAATCCACCTTCTCCATCATCTGGCCGAGGGCCCCGTCGGCGAGGATCATGACGGGGGTCCGGTACCTGTCCGCAAGGTCAAACGCGTCGAACACGAAATCCGCCATCTCCTGGACGCTCGACGGCGCGAGGACGAGGAGGTGGTAATCGCCGTGGCCTCCCCCCTTCACCGCCTGGAAGTAGTCGCTCTGCGACGGCTGGATCGTGCCGAGCCCCGGACCGCCCCTGCTGACGTTAACGATGAGGCAGGGAAGCTCGGCGGCCGCGATGTAGGAGATCCCTTCCTGCATCAGGCTGATCCCCGGGCTCGAGGAACTCGTCATCACGCGCGCCCCGGCGCCGGCGCCCCCGTAGACCATGTTGATGGAGGCGACTTCGCTTTCGGCCTGCAGGACGACCATCCCGCGCGACCGCCCCTGGTCGGCCAGGTATTCGAGAATTTCCGACTGCGGCGTGATGGGATACCCGAAATACCCTTTGCATCCCGCGCGGATCGCCGCTTCCGCCAGAGCTTCGTTGCCCTTCATCAATTTGAGGTCGCTCACGGATTGTTCCTTTCGTCGTCGATGGTGACGCTGATGTTCTCTGTGACGTTGCTGATCCTGGCCACCGGCACTTTTCCGCCCTTCCTGTCCTCGCGGTACACGGTGATCACCGCATCGGGGCACACGAGCGCGCAGTTGACGCACCCCGTGCAGTTGTCCTTCACGAGGACCGCATAGTGGTATCCCTGCGCGTTGATCTGCCCCGACAGGGCGAGACTTTCCTGGGGACAGGCCTCGATGCAGAGCTCGCAACCCTTGCAGGTTTCAACGTCGAACGAAACGGTTCCCTTGATAGCCATGCATGTTCTCCTTACAGGTAATGATGCTCTTTCGCAAATTTCTCGAGGTCCTCGCGGAAGGACGGATGGGCGATGCTGATCAGGAGCTCGGCGCGCTGCCGCACCGTCCGCCCGTGAAGGTTGACAACGCCGAATTCCGTGACGACGAAATGGACGTCCCCCCGCGTCGTCGTGACCCCCGCCCCTTCCATCAGCCGGGGGGTGATCCGTGAAATCGTCCCGTCCTTCGCCGTCGAGGGAAGGGCGATGATCGGCTTTCCCCCCTCCGAACGGGCGGCGCCCCGTATGAAATCGACCTGCCCGCCGAACCCGCTGTAGAAGCGGTACCCGATCGTGTCGGCGCACACCTGCCCGGTAAGGTCGATCTCGATCGCGGAATTGATCGCGACCATCATCCTGTTCCGGGCGATCGTGAACGGGTCGTTCGTGAACTGCGTCGGGCGGAACTCCATCGCGGGGTTGTTGTCGATGAAATCGAACAGGGGCTGGGACCCGAGGACGAACGACGTCACGATCTTTCCCGGGAGGAGCGTCTTGCGCATGTTCGTGATCACCCCGGACTCGACAAGAGGAATGATGCCGTCCGACACCATCTCCGAGTGGATCCCGAGGTGCTTCCTGTCGCCGAGGAACTTCACGACGGCGTCCGGAATGCGCCCGATGCCGAGCTGCAGGGTCGACCCGTCCTCGACGAGCCCGGCGATGTGGGCGCCGATCTTCTGGTAGGTTTCGATCTCCTCCGGGGACTCGTCCCCCTCGATCTGGGGAAGCGACTGGAGGGGAACGCCGGTCTCGATGCAGTAGTCGATCCGGTTCATGTGGATGAAGCTGTCGCCGAGGGTTCTCGGCATCTTCGTATTGATCTGCGCGACGACGATCTTCGCCACCTCGGTGGCGGCCTTCGTGCATTCGACGCCGACGCCGAAGCTGCAGTACCCGTGCTCGTCCGGCGGCGATACCTGGATCAGGGCGACGTCAACGGGATAGTGCCTGTCGTACAGCAGCGCGGGGATCTCCGAGAGGAATATCGGCGTGAAATCCGCCCGGCCGTCGCAGACGGCTTTCCGAACGTTCTTCCCGATGAAGAAGGCGTTGTGCCGGAAGTGCCCTTTCATCTCCGGCCGCACATAGGCGGCCTCCCCCACCCCGAGCAGGTGGCAGACTTCGACGTCGTGCAGCTCCTCGTACCGCTCGACCATCGCCCCGACGAGAACCTGCGGGACCGCGCACCCGGGATGGATGTACACGCGGTCCCCGGAGCGTATGACGGCCACCGCCTCGGCCGGCGTGACGAATTTCCGTGCGTAGCGGGCCTTTGTCGCCTCGGAAATGGAATTGTAGTGCATGGCGTTCTCCTGGTGCCCCGATCAGAGCGTCGCTTCCAGTGAATGCGTAAGGTCCGTGATGATGTCTGCAGGTTTCTCCAGCCCGATGGCAAGCCTGACCCCGCCCGGGTCGAGCCCCTTGGCCACCTGCTCCTCCGCGGGGATCGCCGAATGCGTCATCGAACCGGGGTGCTCGATGAGCGTCCGGATGTTCCCCAGGCTCACCGCCAGCGTGATGCAGTAGGCATGCTGCGCGACGTGGTTGATGAAGCGCTCGGCCTTCGCAAGCCCCTCGGCCACCGTCTCTCCCCTCATCACGAAGTAGATCATCGCCCCGGGGGCGAAATTCCCGTCGTAGTCGACCATCTGGCTGCGCGCGAGGGCGGCCTGGTTGAAGGAGGGAAGACCGGGGTAGCGCGTGCATTCGATCTCCCTGCGCGTCGACAGGAACTCCGCCACGCGGAGCGCCGTCTCCTGCATCTGGCGCATGCGCACCGCGAGCGACGGCAGTCCCTGCACGAGGACGGGCCAGGCGCTCTTGGACGAGAGCACCCCCCCGAAATCCTTCCTGTAGAGCATCAGCATGTCGTGACTCCACTCCGGGCCGACGACGACCCCGCCGATATCTGTCCCAAATCCCCCGATCGCCTTCGTCAGCGAATGCACGACGAAATCGATCCCCAGCGTGATCGGGCGCTGGCAGAACGGAGTCGCAAAGGTGCTGTCCACGACCGTGTAGATCCGGTCCTGGTCGGACCGGGTCCTGTTGATCGACGCCGTGAGCTCGGCGATCGCCCGGAGGTCGATGAGCCGGAGCGTCGGGTTCACGGGCGATTCCATGTACAGGACGCGCGTCGCGCGCGTGACCGAGCGCCGGACCTCGTTGATGTCCGTAAAGTCGATGAACTTCGTGGTGATTTTCTGGCGGGGATACCAGTTCGTCAGGAGGGAGTACGTGCATCCGTAGAGCGTCTTGTGCGCGATGATCTCGCTGCCGGCGCCGGTGAGAATGCCGAGCACGCCGGACACGGCGGCCATCCCGCTGGCGAAGGAGACGGCGACGTCCCCTCCTTCCGCAAACGCGAGGTTCTCCTCGAGCATGTCCTTGTTGGGCTCGCCCAGGCGGTCGTAAATGTAAATGGGGGCCTTCGACGTAACGGTGATTTCGTCGCTCGAGTGGGCGAACTCGGCAAACCCCTGGGCTCCGCGGCGCGCGCTGTCCAGCCTGTACGTCGCGCTCGCCGTGATCGGGGGAAGAAGGTGGTGGCTGTAATCCCACCGCGGGTCGTCCATCTTGCCGTAGATCAGATGGGCTTCGGGCGAATACCCGTCTTCCTTCTGCGCCGCGTTCGTGTTTTCTTTGTGCTTTTTCGGATCCATGTCTCCAGCCTTTCAGGGAATGAGCAACAAGGCCCTTTCAGACGACGCTGACGACGACCTCTTCGACCGACCGGCGGGGGGTCTTCGTGGGCTCGACGAGCGAAAACCCCACCCTGAGCAGAATCTGCGGCCATGACGCGAGCCCGCACACGGCGCGGAGCTTCACCCGGAGATCCGGCACCTGGACGGGCATATTGAAGTAGCTGTGGTGCAGCCCCTCGCGCGTCAGCACGAGGAGCAGATGCTGCAGGAGCTCACCGCACGCAAGCCAGTCGGGAACGGAGTCCTCGGCCTGTATCACGACCAGCCCCGGCGCTTCGGCGCAGAGGTTCCGGTCGCGCATCGCACGCGAGGATCCCGTCTCAACGACCCGGACGGCCCACGGTGCGAGGGCCGCCGCGACGCTGTTCATGCCGAGCGCGGAGCCGGTGATCCCGTCCCCCTTCTGCGTCCAGTTCGGCCTGACCCATTCGGCAAGCTCGCTCCGGAAGGAAGGGTCGGCAAGCTGCATCCTGTCCGCGGCGGCGACGAGCTCGCTGACACGGGTGTTGACGACGCCGTCGGTGGACACCGCCAGAGACGCCTGTCCCGGAATCTCGAGCCCCCGCACCCTGCGGAGGATGGTCTCGGGAACCCGCGAGTAGAGGAACGGCCGGCGGTTCGTGTGGCGCCGGATAATCGGCCCGAACAGGGAGGCGAGCGCTTCGTCCCCGCCGGAGGACGTTTCCCGCCGGCTGATCGCCGCGAACGCCAGCGGGCGCTCGGAATCCCCGCTGTAGGAGTACGTGACCCGGCATTCCATGCCGAACCGTTCCGCGGCGACGCGGAGCGTGAAGACCGCGGCCCCCAGGCTCATCAGGAGCTCCCTGTTGCCGGGATCCACGACAGGCATGCGCCGCGCGTAGTCGGCGTACACCTCGATCCCCCCGGGGACAAGCGAAAACCTCCACGGCTGCGTGTTGTGCGTCGAGGGGGCCAGGATCGCGTACCGCAGGAGAAACACCTCCTGGTCTTCCGGCGAACCGTCCCAGGGAAAGTCGTTCTCGTCGACGCTGTACGGCGTCGTCATCGGGTCGAACGCCTTCTGCCGCACCACCTTCCCCTCGTGCGGGCCCCGGGCGGCGGGGGGAGTGTAGGGTCCCGACGTCACGCGTCGGCCTGCGGCTGCAGCTCTGCAAGAGCGCGGATGGCATCAACGGGGCAGTCATCCATGGCCTCCTGGATGAACTCCTCCTCCTCCGCGCCGCTCGGCTGCCGCGCAACGAAGTACGTGTTGCTCGTCTTTTCGAAATCAAAATTCTCCGGGGCGACGGCCGCGCAGTACGCGCACCCATCGCAGAGTTCGGTCGTGTAGTATTTCCCGGGAACGTTGAACGGGAGCTTCTTGGATTCTTCTGGTTCCATCACGACTCCTTTGATCGTTTGACAATTGCAAAAGCAAATCCCGCCATCATCACAAGCGTCCCTGCCCAGAGAAAGATGATGAACGGCTTGACGGAGACATCGACGACGAGGGATTCCGGACTGAGGACGGCGTTTGTGGAGGCGCCCGACGCCGTCGCGGTCTCGATCCCGACGGGGGAAACGTACACGTCCTGCAGAAAGGAGGACGCGATGTCCGGCGTGCGCAGGACCCCCTGCTCGCCGCCGGGGGACATCGCGGGGGAGAGCCGGTACGACTTTCCCGGAGCGGCGACGCTGATGTTGAACACGATCGTTCCGTCCGGGAGCTGCGTGTATCCCGTGTAGGTCATCGCCTGCCCCAGGACGGTGCGCGGCGTATACTGCGGAAGAGACGCATGCTCCTTTGCGGAGAACCTGCCGGTCGCGATGACGCCGATCAGAAGGAGGGCGACGCCCGCGTGTGCGATCTTTCCGCCGAGACCCCGCCAGTCGGCGCGCGCGGCCCCGGCACCGATCCTGACGTTGACGTAGAGCGCAAAGAGCGACCCGAAGATGAGGAGCAGGGCGCCGGAATCGCGCACGCCCGAGAGAACGAGAAGAATCGTCGAAACGGCAGCCGCACCCAGCGACGTCAGCGACCGCCTGAGCGTCACGAGCGGATCGTGCACCTCCCATTGCATGAAGAGGCTGGCACCGATCAGGACCGTGATCGCCAGGGCGATCGGGAGGTTCGTGGTATCGTAGAACGAGGGTTCCACGCGGGTCTTCGACATGATCGGAAGGCTCGTGCCGAAGAGAATGACCGCCGCGCTCAGCAGCAGGGCGATCGCCCCCCAGCCCAGGCCCGTCTCCCGCGTGAGGAGACCCGCGCGCTTCTCCTCCGGGCGGAACGCGCGGAACCGGGCGACAAGGAGCGCCGCGCCGGAGACCGCGGTTGCGCCGAGGCCCCCCAGGAGCAGCCAGTAGATCTGCGCCCCCGGATCGGTGAATGCGTGCACGGAGGCGTCGCCGAGGACTCCGCTCCGCGTGAGGAACGTGCTGTACAGGACCAGGAGGAACGAGAGGAGCGCGAGAGCGTAGTTGGTCCTGACATACGAACCCGTCCTCCGCTGCGCCAGGAGCGTGTGGAGCAGGGCGATGCCGGTCAGCCAGGGGACGAGCGAGGAATTCTCGACCGGATCCCACCCCCAGTAGCCTCCCCAGCCGAGCACGCCGTAGGCCCAGTAGGCGCCGAGCATGATCCCGATGCCGAGCACGGCGACCGAAAAAAGAAGCCACGGCATTGCGCCCGCGGCGAGCATCGACGGGTTGTTCTTCCAGAGTCCCGCGGCCGCAAGGCTGAACGGGACCGCCATCGCCGCGAACCCGATGAACAGGACGGGGGGATGGATCACCATCCAGAAATTCTGCAGGAGTGGATTGAGTCCGCGCCCGTCCGGCGGGGGCGAGGCGGGAGCCCCGGGAAACATCTCCCACACGGTCCGGAACGGCGAACGGATAACGACGAGAAGTATGAACAGCACCTCCAGCGTCATGAAGACCGCCATGACCGGGGCCTCGAATCCCTTCCTGGAGGTGAACCGGTAGAGGAACAGGCCGATCACGCCGGAACAGAGCGCCCAGAAGAGGAAACTCCCTTCCTGCCCGGCATAAAAACTCGAGACGAGGTAGTGCAGCGGGAGTGCGTTGTCGCTGTAGCTGTAGACGTACCCGACCGCATAGTCGTGCGTGACGATGAGCCCGAGGAGCGTCAGCGAAGCAAGGAGAACGAAAACCGCGGATGCAAACAGGAACAAACGGGGCCAGAGACGGGAGCCGGCTTTCCCGAGCGCCGAGACGTAGTAGAAGACGGCTGAAAGGAGCGCCGTGACGAGCCCGGCGAACAGCAGCACATTTCCAAGAACAGTCATCAAACCTCCCGTAAAGGATCCCGCCAGTCTTATTTCAACATGCGTGCCACGAAACTGCAGGAACGCATGCTCAATAGGTTCGATAGGGGGCGTTTTTGCCCTTTGCAGGGCTCAGCGGGAGGGGGTTACTTCCAATCCATAGGAAATGGTTGGCAGGACTGAAAAAGAGGATCTCCGCAGAATGACAGATAAAAGCGAAAAAAAAGGCACGCCGGAGGGGGCGTGCCCGTAAACCTCTGGGGGGGGTGAAGTGCCCTTCAGGTGTGAAGGCGCTTTTTAAGCTGTGTCTCTTCGATCACCTGGACGATCAGCGGGAAGTACCTGTCGAGCGCGCACTCGGTTTCATCGCGCAGCGCGCAGGTGCCTTCGGGCGTCTGCTCCGTGCAGAGTGCACAGACACGTTTGCGGAGCTCGTCGACGTACGGTTCGACGGACTGGCTGAAGACGGCGTTCACCGTCTCGATGATCTGGGGGAAACGGGATCTGAGGGCGCACTCACGGCCCGGAGCGATCAGACACTGACCGCTCCCGTCTCCGTCCACGCATTTCGCACATATCCTCTGCTCGAGAGCAGAAAGGTATTCTTCGTTCGTCGGCATGCTCCGTCTCCTCTCCGTGGGTTGCGGACCGGCGGATCCTCAGTGCATGGGCCTCGGACCGCCGAACCCGCTCACAAGGTCGATCACTCCGTTCATGTGCTTCGCCCTGTTGCTGATGTTTCCGTTTCCGTCCACAACATCGCCGTGGCAGATGGAACACGCACTGAGGGCGTACGCGATGTGGCCCGCCGGCGTGAACTTCGTCGCCCCCACGCCGTGGCAGCTGTAGCACTGCCCTTCCGTAGAGCCGGCCGTCCACGACGGCGATGCTTTGGCCCCCGACATGACCGTCGCGGTGTCCTCGAACACTTCCTGGGCCAGCGCGGGGGCGGAGGATTTCAGGAGCATCCAGTTTCCGTGACAGTACGTGTTCGCGCATTTCGCCGTCAGCGGGTCGAACGCGGGAGTCGGCGTGAGCGCGCCGCTGCCCGTCACGAGGTTCGCGAGCGTGTCTTTGAACACCACCGTTGCGACATACGTCGTGCTGCCGGCAGGCACGAACGACGAGCCGTGCTGCGCTTGCACTGTCACCGGCGCCGGGATGTGCCCCGGGTCGCTCCACGAGTTCGGGACCGTATGACACTCCTGGCATTTCACGGACTTCCCCGTCGTCCCCGTCACGAGATGCTTCTGGTGGGCGCCGACTCCGGGCACGCTCGTGGCCGTGTCGCCGACGACGTCGCGGGGGGGAGCGGCTGAAAGAAGCAGCGCCGTCCCGGTGAGATTTGCCGGAGCGGAGAACGTCCCGTGACAGGTGTTGCACGTCTCGGGGGATTTCGGGCTCCCGGAGGCGTCCACGTGACACCCCGACTGCTCGCACGAGATCGCGACGACGTTGCCTCCCGTATACGACGCGCCGTGGCATTTCTGGCAGGCCGCCAGCGGGAAGTACATCGCTTCAAGGTACCCCGTATGCCGGCCGGTGGCTTTCGCGAATTTCGTCGAGTGCGGATACGGGTCGTGGCACCTGTAGCACGCGAGTCCGCTCGATCCGCCGGAATAATCCCCGCCGTGGCACACGCGGCAGTTCTGGTCGTTCCAGGCGGGAACGGCCGCAAGGAGCTCCCTGCCGTGGAAGGAACCGCTGGAGGTGTCAGCCCACGACGCATCGTGCACCTTCACGCCCGGCGCCACGGGCGCCGGCAGGTCGTTCTTCAGTTCGCTGCACGAGGTGAAGAGCAGCGCGGTGGCGAGAATGGTGAATTCTTTTTTTGTCATAGTCGTCTCGTCCTACTTCGGTCCGTGGCAGTAACCGCAGAACCCTCTCCCCGCGACTCCGCCGGGTCTGGCGTTCATGTCCGTGTGGCAGTTGTAGCAGGTCGCCCCGGGATCCGTGTGCCAGGACCCGTGCCCCTCGCTCTGCATGAACCCGCCGGGATGCGTGCGGGGGTTCGTCCCCTTGATCCCGTCGGGGTCGACGTGGCAGGTCATGCACACGGGGTCGCCGCCCCGGGCGTCGTGGCAGGCCATGCAGCTTTCGATGTCACGAAGCGCATCCTGCGCGTGCCGGCCGCCGCCGGAGCCGACCCCGAGCGTCGTGAAATTCGGGGCGAGGTGGGAGGCGGGCTTCATCCCCGGCGTGACGTTGTCACCGACGGCGTGGCACTGCTCGCAGAACGTCTGCGCGTTGTGGCACGTGAAGCACTCCGTCTCTTTCGTTTTCGCATCAATCCCGTGCGTGTAGCGGTAGTTCATGCCGTGGGTCATCTGGAGCGTCATCTGTTTCGGCCCGTCCGTCGACGAGGAACTGCGCGGGGACGGCTCGCTCATGAGCGCGCTCCTGCCGAATCTCTCCAGCGGGGCCGCGCCGTGGCAGTCCGCGCAGAAATTCTGCGTGTGGCACGTGGCGCACGAGACATCGAGCCCGCCCAGCCGCGTCATCTTCTTGTGGTCCCTCTTGAAGTCCGCAACAAGGTGGTCGGACGGGACGAGGTTCGTGAAGCTCGTGTGGCACGCTTCGCACGTGCCCGTTGCCCGCGCGTTATCGTGACAGGTGACGCACGTCGTCATCGGGGGCATGTTCGCGGGACCCGCGTACTCGGCCTTGTCGAGCCCCGGGTGGCAGGTGGCGCACTCCACGCTCTTCATCGCGGTATGCTTCGCATGCGAGAAGACGATCGTGCGGACCGGCCGGACGGCCGCCTGAATGTTCACCGTGTCCCGGTGGCAGTAGCCGCACTGCTTGTTGATCTGCTCCTCGTGGCAGGTGACGCAGTTGTCGTGCCCGGCCCTGAGGTTGTCGGTCGCCAGCGCGCTCGTTGAAGCGGCCTTGTGGCAGTCCAGGCACGCCACGCCTGCTTCCCCGACGTGGAAGGCGTGGGAGAATTTCAGCGATGCCTTGTCGTTGTTCTCGGGCCACGACTCGGGAGCCGCGGAGCGGCGGGCAACCGCGGTGAACAGGGCGGCCGCAAGGACCAGCAGGATTATCGTCCAGCGTCTCATCAATTCACCTCCTGTGAAAAGAGCGACACGCGCTCGGCGAACCAGTACATCAGCTTCACCTGCAGCCGCATGTCGCGGGCATACAGCCTGTTGTTCATCCACTGTCCCTGCACGTCAAACGAAAAATTGCGGACCGGCCGCACCGTCGCCCCCAGGAGGACGGCCAGGGCGTTGTCCCTCGGGTCATCCGCGGTGAGCCTGTACGACGTGTACGACAGGCCGAGACTCGGCACGAGAACCGTGCCGAAAAAGGGATACGTCCCCATCACGCTGAACGACTGCAGGGCCCCGGCGAAGCCGTTGCTCCCGCTGTAGCTGACGCTGCCGTATCCGCTGTTGAGGCCGACCGACCAGGTCATGCTCGTCGTGTCGGTGTACGACACCACCCCGAGCTTGCCGAACGCGCGGAGCAGCGGGGTGAATCCGTATTCGACCCCCCCCTCCACCTGCGTCGTCGCGTTCATCGTGAACGCCGAGAATATCGAGTTGAAGGAAATCTGCGGCTTCCTGTACGTGTAGTCCCCGGTCAGCGCAAGGACGGGGGTGACGTTCACGCGGACCGATCCCTGGCCGCGCGAGGTCTCCATGTAGTTGAAATCATAATCGTACCGGCCGTACACCGAAAGGACGTCGCCGTACCACCACGAGGCGTCGGCGCTGCCGAGCTGCCTGGCGACCGACTCGTTGGCGATGTAATAGGGGACCGGGGTGAACGTCGTGTCGCGCGAGCGGAGCGTCCAGTAGGGATCCGCTTCCTCGCGCTTGTTCATGTAGCTCAGCCCGATGCGGGCGCCGGGGATGAGCGTCGTGATCACCTGGCCCCCCAGGTTGAGATTGTCGTGCCAGTCTTTCCGCACCCCCGTGTACGCGTCGTTGACCGTCGATCCCCCGTACCCCGTCACCGTGATCCTGTCGTCCAGGATCCTGGCACGTGCCGTGAGACCGTCGATCGTTCCGTTCCCCACCCCCGCGTACACCGCCTGCCGTCCCAGGCTCAGGTCCAGCGCCCGGGCGATGTTCGCCCAGCGGAAGTAGAGATTGTAGAACCGGACGTTCCCGTCGTCCCCGAACTGGCTGGTCCCGTTGACCGCCCCCTGCAGGTAGGCATGGACCGAAAAATCGTTCTGCGCCATGGAGAGCTGGGCTGATTCGTACGCCCGGAGGTAGGTGCGCGAACTTCCCACGGTGTCGAACCGCTGGAACGTATAGAATGATGTCGTGAACCTGCCGCTCACCAGTTGCGCGGAGGCCGACGCGGCCCCCAGGATGAGCAGCGGCAAGAGAGCTGTGCATACGCGACGTGTCACGTGTGGGTGTCCTCCTTCATGTATCCGCCTGTGCGTTGCCTGAAGCGTAAAGCGGGACCCTTCTCACCGGGGCGTGGCTCCCCCGGGCGCCCGGCCGTTCCCCGCCTGGCGGCGTTCGATCCGCCTGACGTAGACGTAGAGCGAGACGGCGAGCAACGTGATGATCAGCGTTGCCACGCCCAGGCCGATCCGCCTGAAATAGAACTCGTGTATCGTGTCGGAGGCTTCCGCCGACACACCGGAACCAACCGCAAGCCCCTTTCCGATCACCGCGGCAAATTTCGGCTCGCTGAAGGCGTGCACCATCGTCCGCGCCTCAAGCTCGGCCTGATGGACGTCCCGGAGCCTGAACTTGGCTTCGGCAATCTCCATCCCCTTCTGCTCGGCCTCCTCCACGAGCGCCCGCGCCGATTTCTGCTGCGACGCAAGACTGTCGATGAGCAGGCGCATCGTCCCGGCGGCGGCGTACCCCGAATCCCCCGCGGCGTGGCACCTGCCGCAGAGCGCGTCCGGCCCGTTTCCCAGCAGGGCGGACGTCGCCGGCAGGATCCCGTGGTTCCCGTGGCACGTTTCGCATTCGGGAAGACCGGCGGCATCGAACGCCCCCTTGTGCGGGCTCGAGGAGAAGAGATCGGCGTTCAGCGCGTGGCAGGTGCCGCAGACCTTGGATATCGACTCTACGCCCGGAGGGGTCGCGCCGTGATTGCCGTGGCAGCCGTTGCAGGCCGGCGCCCCGAGATCCTTCTTCTGCAGGAGCGCGATCCCGTGAACGCTCACGGAGTACCGGGCGAACTGGTCGGTGGGAATCCCGTAGCCGCGCATATGCTCCGGGTCGCTGTGGCACGACGCGCACGTCGCGGGAAGGTTCGTGGGATACACTTTCGACCTCACGTCCTTCGCCGACAGGATCCCGTGACTTCCGTGGCAGCTCGCGCACTCGGCGACCCGGCCGTCCCCGGCGGCGTTCCGGAGGCCGTGAACGCTCGTCCTGTATTTGTCGAGCTGATCGACCGCCAGGGCCGGGTTGTACTGCCGCATGTATTTCGCATCGTTGTGGCACGAGGTGCACGTCGCCACGACGTTCAGCGGGTTGACGGGGGAGTGCGGATCGCTCACCGGCAGTATGCCGTGCGCCCCGTGGCACGTCGTGCACTGCACGATGCGTTCTTTCCCGTTCAGGGAAAGCCGCCCGTGGACGCTCCCCATGAGCGAGGCGAACTGGTCCGTGGGGATCCCCGGACGGGAGGCGGACATCCTCGCGGAGTCCGCGTGGCACCGGGCGCACATCGCGGAGATTCCGTCCCCCGACGGCTTCCCCGTGAAGCCCGCCCCCTTGCTCATCGCCCGGTCCATATCGTCCGTCCCCGCGTCCCCCCCGTGGCAGCCGGCGCACGTGACCCCGCTGCGGGCGTGAACGTCGTGGGAGAACATCTCCGAGGGTTTGTCCCCGAGCCCCCTGTGGCATGCAAGGCAGCCGTCACCGGCGGAGGCGGGGGACGGGATCGCCAGGAGCAGGACCGCCAGGGCAAGCACCGCGCGAGGGATGAGGGCCTGTTTCACGAAATCCACCCGAGTATGGTAAAAACGAGTATGTAGGCGACGACGCCGATCCCGATGTAGGAGATCGACCTCCCCCTCACGCCCCGGGCGCTCGACCTGTCCCAGAAAGGGACGAGGAGCCAGAGGAGTCCGGCGGCGCCGAAGAGCCCGATCCCGAGGACCTCCCCGTCGAGGAAGAGGATCTTCGCCGGAAAATACTTGAGGCTCTGGAACATGAACAGGAAGTACCACTCCGGCCGGATACCGGCGGGGGCGGAGGCAAACGGATCGGCCTTCCTCCCCAGGTCCCACGGGAAGAAGACCGCGAGGACCGCCAGGACGTTCAGCACGATGAGCCAGAGGAGGACGTCGCGGAGCATGAAATTGGGGAAGAAGGGCATCGTCTTCCGCTCGTGGGCCGCATCGAGCCCCAGGGGCTCGCTCATCCCCTGCCGCTGCACGAGCACGAGATGGACGACGAGAAGGAACGTGAATATGCCCGGAAACACCGCCACGTGGAACCCGAAGAACCTCGACAGGGTCGCGCCGGTCACGTCATCCCCGCCGCGGAGGAACATCATGATCGGTTTGCCCACCACGGGGACCACGCCGGCGATGTCGGTGCCGACCTTCGTCGCGAAAAACGCGAGCTCGTTCCACGGCAGGAGGTAGCCGCTGAACCCGAACCCGAGGCCGAGGAACAGCATCAGCATCCCCGTCAGCCATGTGATCTCCCGGGGATTCCTGTAGGAACGTTCGAAATAGACGCTGAACATGTGGATGACGGCCGCAAGAATGAAGAGATTCGCGGCCCAGCTGTGGATGGACCGGACGAGCCAGCCGAACGCCACCTTCGACATGATGAACTGGATGCTCTCGAATGCCAGCGTCTCGCTCCCCTTGTAATAGAGGAGGAGAAGGATGCCCGTCGTCACCTGGATGATGAACAGGAACAGGGCCACGCCGCCGAAGTAGTACCAGATGGAATGGCGGTGCACGGGGACGTACTTCTTCCCCATGAACTGGACCAGGTCGCTGATCTTGACCCGCTCGTCAAGCCAGGCGTAAAGGTTTTTCAGCGGTGTTTTCATGTCTTCTTCGAGACGGAGACTTCGTCTCCCTGGACGATGACCCGGTATTCGTCGAGCGGCCGCGGGGGAGGGCCCGAGATGTTCCGTCCGGTGAGGTCGTACTTCCCGTTATGGCACGCGCACCAGATCACGCCCAGCTCCTTCTTGTACTGCACCGTGCAGTCAAGGTGCGTGCAGGTCGCGGAGAACGCGCGGAAATCCCCTGCCGCCGTCCGGATGAGGATCACCGGTTTCGAGCCGAACCGCACGATCGTCCCGGAGTCCTTCTCGATCCCGCCGACCTTCCCCACCTTCACGCTCGTCACCTCGACCTCCGCCTGCTTCGGCGGCTTCAGATACGAGAAGACGGGGTAGAGCACGGCCGCCGCCCATGCGATGAACCCCCCGCCAAGGGCGACCTTCAGAAAATCCCGCCTGTCCTGCGATCCTTCCGGGGCTGCTGTCATCGCCTCTTCCGGCTAGTTGCTGTTATGACAATCACTGCAGTTCGTTTCCTTCCATGCGTCGCCGATGTCCACGGGATGGCGGTACTCGATCCCCCCGAGGGAGATCCTGAGCGTGTCCTGCTGAAACTGCTGCGCCAGGATCGTATGGCAGGTGTTGCAGTCCTTGGAGAGGACCACCCCGGCGTCCGAGACGTGTTTGCCGTCATGACAGCGGAAGCACCCCGGGTAATACATGTGGCCGATGTTGTCCGGGTAGGTTTTCCAGTTCACCCGCATGTGGGGGAAGTAGTTGCGGCTGTAAATCTTCCGCAATTCATCGACCGTCCTCTCGATGGCCGCCTTCGACGACGAGGCGACGGCGGGATACTGCGAGGCATAGTACCCCTCGACCGTGAGCCTGATGCTGTCCATGGCCGCCTCGGTGGAACTGTAGGGATATTCGAGCGCGCGGACGGCAAGGGCCTTCACCCCCGGGAGCGACGGATCGATCCAGCCCAGTTCCATCACGTGGTTCACCGACCGGGCCGGAGGGTGGTAAATGTGTGTCGGACGATTGTGACAGTCGATGCAGTCCATCCGGCGGACAGGGCGCTTCAGGAGCTCCTCGTCGCTCAGCGTGCTCTCAGTGCTCTTGTACACCGTCACCGTGCCGTCCGGATGCTTCGCGCGGATCCAGGGGATGACTTGGCGCGTCGAATCGGCCGGGATGTACGTCAGCTCATTGGCGATGTTCATGTGCCAGTGGATCCCGGAGGTGGGGCCCGCTTCGATGTTCCCCCCGCCGATCTTGATGAGGAGGTTGAGCGACCACCGGGAGTTCTTTTCGTCGGACATGAAGTAGGTGTTCTTGACTTCCTTCTCGCTGTAGAACTGCTTCGGCCAGTGACACTGCTCGCACGTCTCCTGCGCCGGGCGGAGGTTTTCGATCGGCGTGGGAATCGGCCGGGGGTATTTGTCGAACGTCACGGCGTACAGCTGGTACGTCCCCGAGAGCTTGGACCGGACGAACCAGCCCGCCCCGGGACCGATGTGACACTTCACGCAACCGACCCGGGCGTGCGGGGAGTACTGGTACGCGGTGTATTCGGGCTTCATCACCGTGTGGCAGCTCTCTCCGCAGAACTGGTCGGAGTCGGTATGTTCGTACGCCTTGAAGCTCCCGAACGCGGAGAACACCAGGAGGAGGATCGTGCCGACGGCGATGAATCCGAACGCCGCCCTGTGCCGGGGGTTGTTGAAATCGATCTGCGGCAGGTGATGCTCGACCTGTTTCCCGGCGCGGGCGCGCCTGTGCTCCCTCCACACGCCGAGCGTGGCGGCGGCAAGGCCCAGGACAAGGATGGCCGGAAGGAAGACGAACGCGATGATCCCCATGTACGGCTTCGGCGAACCGGACAGGGACTCCAGCAGCATCAGGAAGAGGATCAGGCCGAAGCTGATCCCCGCCACGAGGCCGCCGGCGAGCGTCACCGGGTTGTAAAACGAATTCGGCAGTATCCTTCTTGTCATTCTTCCCTCTGTGGAAGACGGAACTGCGCCGGACCCCCCTTGTGCGGGGGTCCGGCGGACGTCCCGGTGTGATTACTTCTTGGGCGGACCGTGGTGCTCGATCTTGGCCCACATCTCCGCAATCTTGAATCCCTTGAACGTCGGGCTTTCCGCGTTGTGGCACTTCTCGCAGAATTTCGCATCGGCCTTGTCGGGAATCATCAGCCCCGCCTCTTTGGACTTTGCAAGGTCGCCCTTCGTGTGGATCATCTTGTACGCTGACGCCGCACCGTGACACGCTTCGCACGTGACGCCTTCCTCTTTCTTGAACGTGGCCTCGACGTTCGAGGCGGCTCCGCCTCCGGTCACGTGGCACTTCAGGCACTCGGGGCTTTCCGCCGCGGGCGTCTTCAGTCCCCGTTTCTTCGCAAATTCATCGGCCGCCTTGGTCTTGAGCGTTTCGAACGCGTGGGCGTGCGCGCTCTTCTCCCATACCGCGTAGGCCTCTCCTTTTTCTTTCATCTTGTGACACATGCCGCAGAATTTCGCCCCGACGTATTTGTTGTCGGCTGCGGCGGTTCCGCCGAGAAACAGGACGGCGAGAACGAGCGCGATGCACACTGTGAGTGCTCTCATGCAGTGAATCCTCCCTGAAGTGTGAAAATTGGTAAGTAAAGAGCAGGACGAAGAACGGGACACCACCCGGGGATGGAGGGGTGCGGCATCTGTTATGCCGATCACTCCGGAGTCGGAGCATCGAAGGTGGTGAAAAAATGTACAACATTCAGACAAAAGAATCCACACTCCTTACGGCGGAAATGGCAGAATATTGCCTGAATTCCCGGTTTTCACCTGTCAGCCTCGTCGGCCTGAGCCTCCTTCTTCTTGAGAGCTTCGATCTCGAGCGGGTGCTCCTCCTGCATCTCCTCTTCCGTCAGCGTCCCTTTCCAGAACGCCAGGTTGATCGGGTAGCTGTCGGGGTTGAATATGACGAAATAAAAGTGCCACACGATGATCGCCAGCGTCGCCAGCCAGGCCTCGTAATAGTGGACGGTCCGCGCGATGTCCCACCAGAGCTTCGTCAGGAGACCGAGGAACGTATTGTCGAACCAGAGGATCCCGCCGGTCACGCCCATGACGATCGTCCCCCAGACGAGCGCCCAGTACTCGCTCTTTTCGATGTAGCTGAACCTGCCGAACCGGGGCTTCTCGCTCGAAAACCCGAGATTGTATCTCATGACGGCGAGGGCGTCGCGCAGATCAGCCGGGACGGGCATCAGGTCGCGCAGGAGCTGTTTCCCCCGGGGAACGAAAAAGATGTAGTAGCTGTGATAGAGTCCTGCGAGAACGAGCATGACCGCGGCGGTCCTGTGGAGTATCCCCCGGGCCGCGAATATGAGCGGGCTGATGTCGGCGATGGGTGCGACCCACCAGGCGTCGGGGAACTTGAGGGCAAATCCCGTGAGGACAAGGAGAATGAAACTGAGCGCGAGCGTCCCGTGCTGGACCCGTTCGGACAGGGACATCCGGAGATAGAGCCGGTGGCCGACGTGGTTCCGCGCGAGCAGCCCCCTCCTGTACATCAGCTGCCGCTTCGATTTTCTGACAAAGTCCAGGACGTTGTGGAGTATCATCCCGCCGATGACGACGACGATGAGAAGGATGTAGCCCGTCGAGACGAGGTACATGAGGCTGTCGTTGCGCGTCGTCGCGATGACGTGCACCGCCCCCTTCGTGAAGTTCTCGTTCGCGCCGGGATGGCACGTCCCGCACGTCCTGACGAGATTGTTCCTCGATATCCGGGACGTCGAATCGGACGACGGCTTGATGTCGTGCACGCCGTGGCAGCTGGCACAGTTCGCGACCGCGACGTCTCCCGCCTTCCCGGCAAGGCCGTGGTAGCTGTCGGAGAACGTCTGGAAGCGGTCCGCCGCGAGGCCGTACTTCGCCGCGAGCTTGACGGACGCGTGGCACGGCGAGCAGACCTGGGCCGAGACGTTGCGGGCCGCCACGGGGGATGCCGCGTCCTTCGGCGAGAGGATGTTGTGCTCGCCGTGGCAGTCGGTGCACGTCGCCGACGCCGTGACGCCGGAGGCGAACGAAGTTCCGTGGATGCTCCCCCTGTACTGCTCGAGGATGTCTCCGTGACACTGTCCGCACGTCTGCGCGATGTTCGCCCTGGCGACTTTTGAATCCGCCCGCGATCCCTTCTTCATCTCGTGCGCGCCGTGGCAGTCGATGCACGTCGCGGCGGCTTCGTTCCCCCCGGCCATCGCGCGCGCATGGACGCTGTTCTCGTAGCTCGACACGAACCCCGCCGAAGGACCGACCTTCGCCCTGACGTCCGGGTTGTCGAGATGGCATCGGAGGCACATGGCGGCCACTCTCGAACGGCTCGTCTGCGACGTCGAATCCGACGGCATTTTGACGTTGTGCTCGTCGTGACAGTCGATGCACGTCGGCGCTCCCGTGACCCCGGAGGCGAGCGCGGCACCGTGGTCCGATGCCATGAACTGCGCCTCTTCCGAAGGATGGCACCGCGAGCACGTGGCGAGGGCGAATTGTTTCCTTTCCGACGGGGGCTCCGCCGTCACCTTCGCGACGGCGTGCGCGCTGTGGCAGTCCGCGCACGATGCCACAGGGACGCCGCCTTTGAGTGCGCCGTGAACGCTCTGACCGAAATGCGCGAACTGTTCGCCGTCGTGGCAGGAAAGACAGTTGACCGGCCGGATCTTCTTTGCGTGGGGAAGGTCGGAAGGACTGAATCCCTCGTGGCATGACACGCAATCAAGTTCTGCGTGGGCGGACGCCCCGAACTTCCCTGCATCGACGTACAGGGATATGGTCTTCCCCTTCCGGGACATCGTGGCCCCCTTGTCCGCATGGCAGGCAAGGCAATCGGCATTCCCCCCGGCAAGGGCGGGACCGGTGGTCACAAGGATGAGAGAGGCGATGAGCAGAAATGTCCTGCTCTTCACCGGCGTGAGCCCGTAATCGTCTCTCTTCTGTAACATTTTTGTCGTTCCCTGTTGAGAATCTCAACGAAAGGCATTGAAGGTAGGTCAATCAGCATGCCAAGGATGTTCCGTTCATTTTGTTGAATTTCGCCACATTTGCGATTCGAATCGTCGAAATATTCCTAATTTTGCAATTTTCCCTTTGGGAGGTTTTCAGGGATGAGAATCGAGGGGTGGATCGGAAAGAAGGAAAACGCGGGAGAAGCTTCAGGCAGCGAGAATCTCGTCAATCCTCTTTGAGACGACGGAGATTTCGACAGGCTTGTAGAACACGGAGTCGACTTTGCTCCGGATGGCCCGGTCAAGCGTAACGTCCCGGCCGTTGTAGACATACAGCATAATGACAGGAATTTTGGGGCGTCCGGAACCGATGGCCTCAAGTCTCCGGATCAGGCAATCCGACGGAACTTCGTCGACGATGGCAAGGTCCGCGCCGAAGCAGGTCGCCAGTTTTTCGAACGTGGCAATGTTCGTCGTCGTGACCACGTGATACCTGTCCTGGAACAGGATGGAGAGGCTGAAGCAGAGGTTCAGGTCCGGGCTGAATATCAGGATCGACTTGCGATCGATCTCTTTTCCGCCGGTTGCCGCCGCCCCGGGTTCCCCCGTCACGGTATGTTCGTTTTTATCTCCCAATTCCCCGTCTCAGCGCAGGTGCAATTCGCTCTCTATATCTTCGTCACGCAATATGCTCTCACGGACCGGGAGCGGCTTGACAGCCAGTACGGGAACCGCGGAGAGGCGGACGACCTTTTCCGCAACGCTCCCCAGGAGTGCGTGCCTGACTCCCGTGCGGCCGTGTGTGGCCATAACGATCAGGTCGACGTTCTCCTCCTGGGAGAACTTCCTGATCTCGGAGGCGGGGTGGCCTGAGCGGACAACCTGCGTCAGCCTGACGTCAGAATCCACGTTCCGGGCGACGAACTCCGCGAGCGCCGCAACGGCATCCCTCTCTCCCCTGTGGTGCCCGTGCTCATCGACATGAAGCAGGAATATCCGGGATGCGTACAGGAGCCCGAACGATTGAGCGTACTCGAGCGCCTCCAGAGAGAATTGCGAGAGGTCGGTCGTGACGAGTATTTTTTTCAGATAGACCACGACAGGCGTTCCCTTTCAGGTACCCTGGTGTCAAGATATGTGCCAACCGCCGGGGGGCAGGGGGGGGAAGAAGTGGAAGAAAAACCGCAGGCGTGAAGGCGGGAGTGGAAAATCTCAACAGCCCGCATTCCAAATAGTGAGAATCGTCCGGAGGGAATTCCTACGACTGCGAAGGAATGGCGAGCTCTTCGATCTTCCTGTAGAGGGACGACAGGCTGATCTTCAGGGCTTTCGCGGTCGATTCCTTGTTGAACGCGTTTGCCCGGAGAACGTGCGTGATGTACTGGCGCTCGAACTCGTCCACGGCCTCCTTCATGGAACGGCGGGCGTCGAATGGGTAGAGCGTGTCCTGGCGTTGCTCGAAGAATCCCGGGAGCTCGCTCTTCGTGATGAGGTTCCCTTCCGCGAATATCACGGCGCGCTCGATGATGTTCTCGAGCTCCCGGATCTCCCCCTTCCAGGAATGCGCCAGGAGGCACTTCATGACTTCGTTGTCGACTCCCCGGACATCCTTGTTCATCTCGCGTGCGTATTTCGCCACGAAATGCTGCACGAGAAGGGGGATATCGTCCCCCCGCTCCGCAAGGGGGGGAAGGTTGATCTCGACGATGTTCAAACGGTAAAACAGGTCCTCGCGGTAGCGCCCGGCTTCCACTTCCTTTTCCAGGTTCTTGTTCGTCGAGGCGATGATGCGGACGTCGATCGTCTGCGACGTGGACGTCCCGACCGGGGTGATCTCTTTCAGCTCGATGGCCCGGAGGAGCTTCACCTGGAGATGGAGGGGAATCTCGCTCACCTCGTCAAGGAATATCGACCCGCCGTCGGCCGACTTGAAGAACCCGTCCCTGTCGACCGTCGCCCCCGTGAAGGAGCCCCGTTTATGGCCGAAGAGCTCGCTTTCGAAGAGGTTTTCGACGATCGCGCCGCAGTTGACGGGGATGAAGGGCCTCGCGCTCCGCTTGCTGTTGAAATGAATGGCGCGTGCGACGAGCTCCTTGCCCGTGCCGCTCTTGCCGTAAATCAGGACGGTGCCGTCCGTCGAGGCCACTTTCCGTATCGTGTCGAACACCCGGGCCATCGCCGGGCTCTGCCCGACGATGTTGGAGAAATCGTACTGCCGGTGAAGCTCCCCCCGGAGAAGCTTGTTCTCCAGCGTCAGCCTCCTGCCGGCGATCAGCCGCCGGAGCTTGACGAGAAGCTCGTCGAATTCCACCGGCTTGAGGATGTAGTCGACGGCCCCTTTCCGGAGTGCGGCGATGGCCGAATCGATCGACCCGTAGGCGGTGATGATCACCACGAGCGTCTCGGGGGAGAAGTTCGTGATGTGCTCCAGCAGCTCGATTCCCTTCATCTCCGGCATCTCGAGGTCGGTGAGAACGAGATCGAACGATTCGGTTTTCATCATCTCGACGGCAACCGCGCCGTTGGCCGCCTCGCGGACGGTGTACCCCTCCTTGGCCAGCACGAACGAGAGCGACTCGCGGATGATTTCCTCGTCGTCGACGATCAGTATCGATTCAGCCATCCCTTGCGTCCTTTCCATTAAGCGGCAGCGTCATGCTGAACGATGCCCCCTTCCCCCACGTGCTGTGCACGGAGAGGTCACCCCGGAAGCTCCTGATGATCCCGTAGCTCACCCAGAGCCCGAGCCCGGTTCCCTCTCCCACCTGTTTCGTCGTAAAGAACGGTTCGAAAATCTTCGGGAGGTGTTCGGGCCTGATCCCCGCGCCGTCGTCGGTGATCGTCACTCTGACTTCCCCGCTCTCCCGTTCCACTTCCGCCGTGATCACCCCGCGCTTTCCCTGGAGCGCGTCCACCGCGTTCAGGAGGATGTTGATGAACACCTGTGCGATCTGGTCCGGCACGAGCGGGAGCAGCGGGATCTGCCGGCGGACGTGCGTGACGAACGTGACGTCCTTCGCCTTTTTCCCCATCTTGACGATTTCCACCGCGTCCGTGAGCGACCGGACAAGATCGGTCGGCTGCACCTGGTAATTTGACGGACGGGAGAAGTCCACAAGGTCCCGGATGATCTTCGTGATCCTGTGAACCTGCGACTGCACCAGGCCGAGCTTTTCCTTCGCGAAATCGTCGGAGAGCGTCCGGAGAAGCACCTGGACGATCGACGAGATCGAGGCCAGCGGGTTCCCGACTTCGTGCGCGATTCCCGCCGCCAGCGTGCCGATGCTCTCCATCTTCTGCGAATGCATGAGCTGCTGCTCCAGCTGGCGCTGCTCGGTGATGTCGCGGTGCGTCCCGAGGAACCCGACGACGGCCCCGTCGCCGTCGACGATGGGAGAGATCAGGAGCTGGGTGAACAGCGCCTCGCCGTTCTTCCGCCTGTTCTCGATCTCCCCCGTCCAGACCTTCCCCGCGTTGATCTGTTCCCAGGCGCGCTTCCAGAACTCCTTCGCGTATTTTCCGCTCGAGAGCTTGCTCGGGTTCGAACCGATGAGCTCGTCCTTCGTATACCCCGTCGCCTTCTCGAACGCGGGGTTGACATAGACCAGCCGGCCGTGCGCGTCGGTGATCTCGATCGGATTGACCGTGTAGTGGACGACGTTGGAAAACCGGAGGAGGTCGAGTTCCTTCTTCTTGAACTCGGAGACGTCCCTCGCAATCACGTAGAGGAAGTCGGCCCCCACGCCGGCGATTTTCCGGATGAACAGGAGGGCGTCGATCACCCGGCCGTCGGCAGTCCTGAACCTGGCCTCCGCCTCCGGCGAGCGTCCCGTGGTCCGGAGCACGGGAAGAAGCGGGTGCGGGGAATCCTCCGTCAGGAGCGAGTGGAACGGAATGGGAGCCGCCGGGCTCTCGGGAAGCCCGAGAAGCTCCCTGGCCTTTCTGTTATATACAAGGACATCCCTGTCTCCCGACACGACAAAACACATGTCGGGGATGATGTCGATGAATATGTTGGCCAGGCTCTGCTCGCTCCCCATATGTCTCCCGTACTCTTCAAAATACCCATTTCAGGCCGGATTTCCAAGGTGCACGCCGCACGTGACGCCCGATCTTTCCGCGCAATTGCGTATATTCACGCATGTTCAGAGAGATATTCGAGAGCCATCTCCGGAGCGCCGGAGCCGGCGGACCCGATCTCCCCCCGGGCGCATGCCGGACGCCATCCTCACGCATCTGCCCCGTCTGCCACGCCTCCCGGCTCGACTATGCCGGGGAGGCGGCGGCGCGTGACGCCGCCCTCCGTGATTTCTGGGGGAGGAGCGGGATCGGCGCCCCGCTTGCGCCGCTCGTCCGCTCCCCCCGCGGACGCCGGTACCGGACCGTCAGCAAGCGCAAGGTGTTCCCCGTGAAGGGGGAACCGCGGCTCGGGCTCATCGATCCGGCGGGGGGGGACGGCCACCGTCCGGTCGACGTCATCGACTGCACCATCGAACCGGCATCGCACGCCGCCGTGTACGCCCGGGTGGGGAAGTCGATCCTCCTGCCGGGGGCCCGGAAGATCGCTCCCGTGCTCAGGTACGTCATCGTCAAGGGGAATGATACCGAGATCACCGTGATCTTCTCCGTCACGCGCATCGACGGAGCAGTCGTCAGCGCGGCCAATGGACTCTCGAAGGGACTGACGGCCGCGTGCCCTTCCGTCCGGGGCGTGATGCTCTTCGAGGACCGGAGCGACGGCAGGTATTACGCGGGATCGGGCGGCTCCCGGTCGCCTTCGGGCACCAGGAAGATCTTCGGCGACACGACAATCTACCAGAAGTTCGGAGGAACGGGGTTCCTGTTTCCTCCCCTGGCCTTCTCGCAGGTGAATGCCTCGCTCGTCGACGCCCTCATCGCGGAGGCGGCCCGCATGCTCGACCTTTCGCCGTCGGCCGATTTCTTCGACCTGTACTGCGGCTACGGCCTCTTCACGCTCACCGCCGGGACCCGCGCCCGGCGGGGGACGGGGATCGAACGGAGCCCCGAATCCATCGACGCCGCGGTCCGGAACGCGCAGAGGCTGGGCAAAACAAACGCCGGGTTCATTCGCTCGGACATCACGGCGGAAACACTCCCGCGGCTCATCGCCGGCCTGAAGTCCCGGGACGCCGTCCTTCTCGACCCACCGCGCGGGGGGACCGCCCCGGGCGTCATCGAGTGCATCGCCGCCCGCCGCCCCGGGCGCGTCGTCCATATGTTCTGCAACATCGACATCATGCCGGCGGAAATCGCCCGCTGGAAGGGGGCCGGTTACGTCCCCGTGCGCGGTGTGCCCTTTGACATGTTCCCCGGAACGGACGACACGGAAACGCTCGTGCTCCTTGCACCCGCCCGGGAGGGGGGCGGACTCAGCGGACAGCGCTGAAGGGAATATCAAGGATACGGTAACGTTTCCAGTCCCTGTAATCGAAATGCCACCATTCCCCCTCGTCCACGCTGAACCCTTCCGATTCCATCGACGCGCGCAGCAGGTTCCTCATGCGCCGTTCGGCGGAGCTTCCTCCGCCGTACCGGGGGGAAGCCCGCACGGAGAATTCATCGTAGGCGCTTGGCATCCGGATTTCCTTCCCCGTGCGCAGATCGCAGAGCGTGCAATCGACCGCGCATCCCCTGTTGTGACGGGAGCCCCGCGAGGGATTCGCCACGTAGGCGCGGAGATGCGGGGGGGTCTCGTCCCAGAATTTCTTCGTCACCGACCAGGGACGGTACGCGTCCTTCACAAGGAGGCCCAGGCCGCGGGCCCGGAGCGCGGCCTGGACGCGCAGGAGCGCCCCGGCGGCGGGGCGCTGGAGAAACGCTCGGGCTTCGGCGTACATCGGGCGCTTCATGAAATTATCCGGCGTCGCGTAGCGGATGTCGAGGCGGATCGTGGAATCGAGGCGGACGATTTCGACGAGATCGGGGGGACGGAATTCGCCCCGCTCGCGCGGCTGGGCTGCGAGCGGGAGAGCGGAAAGCAGGCCGCTCAGAACTGCGGATGCCAAAAAGCGGAAGTACATTGACGGACCCTGGTTCGCCGGGAGGTTCCCCCGGGGCGGGCTTCTAACGCGCCGCTTCTCTCTCGAGCTTCTGCTGGCGGCGCCACTTCTTGAACGCCACGTCGAACTGCGCGTAGAATTCCCTCGCGTCAAACGGGGAGATGCTCAGATCGCGGCTCCGCAGGGGGGTGTTCCACCAGGGGATCACGACCCGCATGATCCGGTATCCCTCGACGAGGCGTATGAGGATCTCCCCCTGCGCCGATCCGAACCCGAACGAATACGGCGGCAGGATGTTCAGCGCGACCTCCTTCAGCCACGTCCCGAACGACATGGCCCCGTAATCGGTGATCCTCCCGAAGGGATCGATGAGCTTGTACCGGAACGGACGGAGCGACCGGAGACGGCTGTTGATGAGCGAAAGCTGGTCGATCTCGGAAAAATGGATCGACAGCGTCGTCCCTTCCCTGTAGATGATGCGCACCTGGTCTTCGATGAGGTCGTACAGCTTCGGGCGGCCCCGGAGGAAGGGGACCACCCCCAGGTACCAGAGGGAAATCGCGTACCAGACGCACAGCGAGCTGGCGAGGATCCCGACCACGAGCTGCTCGACAATGTCGACGGTGTGCGCGTGCCCGAGGATCCGTATGTACGCGAAGATCGGGAGAATCGGGATCAGCATCGCGATGAGAGGGGGGGTGATGGCCTTGAACGTCGCCGCGACGCTCCCCTTGGCGCTGGCGGACTGGTACAGCTTCTTGACCGCGACGTTCTTTCTCTCGAAGAAGTCCTTTGATTCCTCCTGCGAGTACATCTGGCGGACCTTGTGGCCCGACCGGCTCAGGTATTCGGCGGCCTTGTCCCACTGTTCCGCTTTCTCGTAGTGGAAGGCGAGCAGCTCGTAGAACTCCATGAGACGGTCCGCAAAAAGCTCCTCGATCGCGCGCGCGATGGCGCCGTGGAGCTCCTTCCGCTTGTTCAGCAGGATCGTATTGTAGGCCACCTCCTGGATCAGGTAGTGCTTGAACAGGTACTCCGCCTCGTGCGCTTCGTCCTTTTCCAGGACCAGCTCGAGCGCCTTGAGCTCGGTCAGGTTCCCCGAGACGTCGTTCTTCCTGTCGATCACCTGTTCCAGCAGCGGCCGGGAGAACTCCCGGCCGATCACGGATGCGCTGAACAGGACGTCCTTGATGCTGTCCTGGATCCTGTCGATGCGGGCCATGATGATCCCCTGGATCGTCTCGGGGACACCGGCCTCGATGTTGTCGGTAAGGATCTCCAGCTTGCGGCGGCGGATCGCGATGATCCTCTTGTCGATCATCGTCTTGATGATTTCCTGGATGAAGAAGGGGTTCCCCTCGGAGCGGCTCAGGATCAGGTCCTCCAGGGCCTGGGGAACCGAATCCACGTCCATCCGGAGCTTCATCATCTTGAGCGCTTCGCTCCGCGTGAGGCGGTTCAGGTCCATCACCTCCGCCCCGTCGGAGATCTTCCGGGCGTGGGCGTATTCATCCCTGTAGATCAGGACGAACAGAGAGAGGACGACGTTCGTCGTCCGCGAGAAGATGTATTCCAGAAGCTCCTGCGAGAACCTGTCGATCCAGTGGAGGTCCTCCAGGATGAACGCGATGGGCCTCCGCGCCGCGATCGCGCTCAGGAGCGCGCGCGTCGCCTGGAAGACCCGCTGCTTCCTTAGGGTTTCGTCCACCAGGAGTATCTCCTCGTAGCGGAGCGAGAGGAGCGTCCCGAGGTACGGTTCGTGCTCGTCCAGGGCGAGCGTGTGCGTAATCTGGCGGAGCCGCTTGCGGATATCGGCCTCGGGGACGTCCGGACCGACCTTCAGAAGGCTCTTCATCAGGGTCGTCCAGAGGTAGTACGGCGTGTTGACCTCGAAGCTGGAGCAGGACCCCTCGTAGGCCGCGATCCCCGATTTGTACGCGAGCTTGATGAGCTCCCCTTTCAGCCGGCTCTTGCCCACCCCCGCCTCGCCCTGGATGCAGAGGGTCACCTGGTTCTTGTCGAGGACGGTCTCGAGCGCCCGCTTGATCGCGGCGATCTCCTTTTCGCGCCCGACGAACTCGTTCCTGCCGATCCCCCCTTCTTTTCCCTCCCCTTCCGCCTTCAGGCTCTTGAGCTTGTACACCGGGACGGGGGAGGCCTTCCCCTTGAGCGTCATGCGGAACGGACCCTCGGAGGTCGCGAGGTTCGCGATGAGCTTCTGCGTCTCCGCCGTCAGGTAGATCTCGCCGCTGGGCGCGAGCTCGACGAGGCGCGCCGCCATGTTCACGGTGTCGCCGATGACCGAGTAGTTCATGCGCAGGTCGCTCCCCACGTTGCCGGCGATCACCATGCCCGAATGCAGGCCGACGTGAAGCCCGAGACGCGCCGGTAGCTGGATCGCGGTCTGGTTGTTGAACCTCTCGATGTCGGCCAGCATGTCGAGCGCGCAGCGCGCGGCCCTCTCCGGGTCGTTTTCGTGGGCGAGCGGGGCCCCGAAAATCGCCATAATGCCGTCGCCGATGAACTTGTCGATCGTCCCTTCGTACTTGAGGATCGTGGAGATCAGCCCCCGGAAACAGTCGTTGAGGATCGTCGACACGAGCTCGACGTCCATCTTCTCGGAGAGCGCGGTGAATCCGACGACGTCGGCAAAGAGGACGGTGACGTGGCGCCGTTCGCTTTCGATCTGTTTGCCGGCATTGAGGATCTTGCGGGCGAGCTCGGGGGGGATGTAGTTCTTGATGAGGGCAAATCCGTCCACGATCGGGCGCGGAGCGGCCGCGTCCGACAGCGTGGCACCGCAATTCAGACAGTATCGCGATCCCTCCGGAACCTCGGCTGAACAAACTCTGCAGTTCATGTGCATCCCGTTGTGAGGAGCAGGACTGTCACTGCGGCCTCCCGGTCCGACAGTCCCGGCGTCGCTCCTGATCAATGTCCCGGGGGAGGTGGCGGCAGCCGGCGTACACTACAACGGTCACAATATATCGTCCGAGGGGTTCAGATGCAAGCATCCCCGCCGCCTCCCCTCCCGGAGGGGAGAGCCCGGGCCGTCGTCCGGCTTGAAGAGGGTCGGAAGGTTACGCGAAGCTCTTGACCGCCTCGTCCCGCGTGTCGTACACGTCGAACACGAGGGTCAGCTTCGTAATGACGAAGATATTCGTGATGTTCTTGTTCATCCCGCACAGCTTGATGCGCCACCCTTTCCTCGCATAGCTCGCGTGAGCGGACACAAGAACGCCGATCGCCGTGCTGTTGATGTAGGTGACGCCGCCGAGGTCGATCAGCAGCTTGTCATATTCCCGCTCCAGAAAACCGGCAACCGACTGCCGCAGCTCGAGCGTCTCGTCTCCTCCCACAAGGGAACCCTTCGCCTCGATGAGACCGATGCCGTTGTCGAGTGTGCTTGTCCTGATCCCCATGTCAGCTCCTGCTCAGTGTGGAATGTGCCGCAAAGTACTATGAATCCCCCCGATTGTCAAGAAAACGCCGTTCACAATTTCGTAACTTGAATTTCAGGCCGATCTTTCCTAGTTAGTGTGATGTTTTTCCCTGCCACTGCCATGACCGCCGACGCACAGGACATCGCCGGGACTCCCGGCGCTTCGCGAAAGAAACCCGAGGGAGATCCTTCCCCGGGGCCGCCCGGAAAGGCCGAAACGCCCGCCGGACGCACCCGCGTGAGCAGGATCAGGAAGAAGGGGAAGATCACCGCCTCGGCCGACGTCGGAAGGCGTGCCAAGCCCGGCGTGCTCGATCCGAGCCTCTACATCAACCGTGAACTGAGCTGGCTCGAATTCAACGAGCGCGTCCTCGAGGAAGCGCGCGACAGGAGACACCCTCTCCTGGAACGGGTGAAATTCCTGTCTATCGTGAGCTCGAACCTCGACGAATTCTTCATGATCCGCGTGGCGGCGATCCGGGAACAGGTCCTCGCGGACGTTTCCGAAGTTTCTCCCGACGGGAGGACGCCGCTCCAGCAGCTGCAGGCGGTCCACGAACGGGTCGAGCGGATGATCAGGGACATGGCGTCGTGCTTCCGGGACGACCTGCACCCCGCGCTCGCCGCGGCGGGCATCGCCCTTCTGACGATGCCGGAGCTGAAGCCGGAGGAGCGTGCGGCGGTGGCGGACCTGTTCGCACGGGAAATCTACCCCGTCCTGACACCGCTCGCGTTCGATCCGGGGCACCCGTTCCCGTACATTTCCAACCTGAGCCTGAGCCTTGCCGTCGTCGTCCGGACACCGGAGGGGGTGGAACGGTTCGCGCGCGTCAAGGTCCCCGACGTCCTCTCCCGGCTCGTCCAGATTCCCGGAACCGGCGGCACGGGGTTCCGTTTCGTCTGGCTGGAAGACGTCATTTCCGCGAACCTGGGGATGCTCTTCCCCGGCATGGATGTGATCGAGTCGTATGCGTTCCGCGTCACGCGGAATGCCGACATCGAGATCCAGGAGGATGAGGCGGAAGACCTGATCCGTTCGATCGAGGAGTCGATCCGCCAGCGCCGGTTCGGTTCCGTCGTGCGGGTGGGTGTGCAGGATACGATGCCCGACCGGATCAAGGACATCCTCGTCGAGAACCTCGAAGTGACCCCCAACGAAGTGTACAGGCTCCGGCCGCCGCTCGGGCTGAGCCACCTTGCCGTCCTCATGAAGGTCCCGCGCCCCGATCTGAAGGACCTCCCGTTCCATCCCTCCTCCCCCGCGGGTGAGGAGGAAGGGGAGGACTTCTTCGCCGCCATCCGCCGCCGCGACATCATTCTCCACCACCCGTACGACTCCTTCGCGCCCGTCGTCCAGTTCATCCGCTCGGCGGCCAGGGACCCGAACGTCCTGGCGATCAAGCAGACGCTCTACAGGATCGGCAAGGAATCCCCCCTGGTGCCGCTGTTCATCGAGGCCGCGGAAAACGGGAAGCAGGTGGCGGTGCTCGTGGAGCTCAAAGCGCGGTTCGACGAGGAGAACAACATCGGCTGGGCGAAACAGCTCGAGCGGGCGGGGATCCACGTCGTGTACGGCCTTGTCGGGCTGAAGACGCACGCGAAGATGGCGCTCGTCGTCCGGCGGGAGCAGGATGCGATCCGGCGGTACGTGCACCTCGGGACCGGAAATTACAATCCCGTCACCGCCAGGATCTACACGGACATGAGCCTCTTCACCTGCCGGGAGGACATCACCGCCGACGCGGTCGAGGTGTTCAACTTCCTCACCGGGTATTCCAACAGGGACACGTACAAGAAGCTCGCCGTTGCCCCGGTGAACCTCCGGGACCGGCTCACCGCGCTCATCGACAGGGAAATCGGCCATGCGAAGGCGGGACGGACGGCCCAGCTCGTCTTCAAGATGAACTCGCTGACGGACACCGCGATGATCGAGAAACTGTACGAGGCATCGCGTGCGGGGGTGAGCATCGACCTCATCATCCGGGGCATCTGCTGCCTCAGGCCCGGAATGAAGGGGGTGAGCGACAACGTCCGGGTCATCAGCATCGTGGGGAGGTTCCTGGAACACAGCCGGGTTTTCTACTTCGGCAACGGAGGAGCACCCGAGGTTTTCCTGGGAAGCGCCGACCTGATGGGACGGAACCTGGACCACCGGGTCGAGCTCGTCTTCCCGGTCGAGGACCCGGCGCTCACGTCGACGATCATGAAGGAAGTCCTCGTCACCGCGCTTGCCGACAGGAGCCGGGCGCGCATCCTCGGCCCGGACGGCGGCTACACGCGCCCCGAGCCCGCCGCAGCGGAGAGGCCGGACAGCCAGCAGACCATCCTCCGCTCGCGCATCCGTGCCGCGGCGGCAAAACCCCCCGTCCCGCGCGAGGCCCCCCCGCAGGGATAGCGCACGCTCGGGAGCCCGCGCACACTCCTCCGTTCACCCCCGTCAAAAAAAAGGCCGCCCCCGGTTTCCCGGAGGCGGCCCCGCGGCGAATTCCGCCGGATCAGAAGTAGTACTTGACCCCGAACTGGAAGCTGTACACGTCCGCCAGCGTCGAGTTGTATTCGAACGAGTGGCTCATGAGGCTTCCGTTGACGACGCGCATCTTGTACTGGGGCTGGCCCAGCGCATTGACGACGCCGCCTTCCGCGGCCGTGGGGACGATCAGCGGCTGCAGGTTGACGAAGTGGCTCCCCTGTCCGATCTTCCTGTCGAAGAGGTTGCCGATGTTCAGGATATCGAGCCGGAGTTCGATGGTCTGGTTCTTGTCCATCGCCTCCCACCTGATCGCCTGGATGATGCTCATGTCGAGGCGTGCCACCATCGGGAGGAACGCCGCATTGCGTTCGGCGTACGAGCCGCGGTGCTTGCTCAGGTAGGGATCCTGGTTGATGTACGCGTCCCACGCGGCCGCCTGCTGGGTGGGGGTGACGGTGACGCCGGACTGCGTGTTCTGCACGAAGTTCATCTCCGACGTGTTGCGGGGGATGTAGATCAGGTCGTTGCTGGAGTTGCCGTCGCCGTTGAGATCGCCGGAGACCGTGTAGCTCCCGTTGCCGTAGGTGAACATGTCGAAGAAGAGGGAGAGCGTGGTTCCTCCGTTCGATGTGTACGACAGCGAACCGAAGAACCTGTTGCCGGGGGAGGTCTGGCTGTATCCGACCGGGGCGTTATTCGGGTTCCCGGGGACCTGGTTGGCACTCCACGAGCCGAACGCGATCGAACCCGGATCGACGGTGTTCATCGCCACCGCGTAGTTGTAGCCGAGTTTTCCGTAGATGCCCGCCAGGAGCGGGCGCTCGATCGACGCCGAGATGCTGTAGTTGTATCCCGTGTTTTCGTTCTTGATCACCGTCGCGTCCTGAACGTTCGCGTTGATCCTGTTCGACACCGTCCAGCGCGGCCGGTTGTCGGGGCCGCTGAACGCGGTGTTGGGCGCCGACTGGTTCGCGTTGATGTAGTACTCACCGTTGATCTCGCGGCCGTAGATGAATTCCACGGTGCCGACAAGGCCGAGCGGCAGCGCCTGGTCCACCGCGATGTCGGTGCGCCACTGCTGCGGGAACTTGTAGTTCGGATCAGTGAGCGCGAGCTCGTACGTCGAGGCCGGCGCGCCGGTCACGTTCGTCGGCTTGTACGCGTCGGGGTTCGGGTTGAAGTGGTAGTTCTTCAGGGCCGTCGTGTCGGTCACCTGGAGGAATCCCGTCAGCACGCCCGTGTTGCCGATCTGATTCGAAATCCAGACGTACGCCGGCTTGCCGGTGAAGATGCCGGTTCCGCCGCGCAGCTGCGTGGTGCGGTCGCCGAAGACGTCATAGTTGAACCCCAGCCGGGGCGAGAAGAGGGCCTTCGCGGAGGGGAGCTTCGCGCTGTTGTACTGCACGGGGTTGCCGTTCTCATCCATGAAGGTCAGTGCGTCGGCGTTCGGGTTGTCGAAACCGGTGTTCCCGAAGCTGGGGACGTCGATCCTGACGCCGCCGGTCACTTTCAGGTCTCTCGTGACCTGGAATTCATCCTGGGCGTAAGCGCCCCAGGTGTACACATCGAGGGGCTGGAGCGGCTTGACCTGCCCCGGGATGTTGTTGTACCGGACCTGGAACTCGCGCGGGGAAACGGTGGACGCCGTGTGGTTGAGATAGGCGTTCGCATCCGTGTAGAAATCCGCCAGCGAGTTGTACACGTACACGCTCTGCTTGCCGGGGAAGAACACGTTCTCCGAGTGGTACTTCTCGCCCGTGACGCCGAAGGTGAGCACGTGGCCGATGCCGAGGTCATACGTGAAATTGTCCTGCACCTGCCAGCTCGAATACCGGAGCTCGTTGTTCGGCGTGAAGGGTTCCGAACCGAACGACGTGTAGACGGCGCCGGCGTTCAGGATGTCGACGAAGGGGAAGAGCTGCCCGACGTCGCCGCGGCTCTCATCGCTGTAGCTGTAGCCGACGATGAGGTTGTTGTACATGTTGCTGGAGAGGATGGAGTTCCATTCGCCGACGACCGAATAGTCGTTCTCGTCGATCGTGTAGTTCGATCCCGAGAAGTTCAGGCCGAAGTTGTTGCTGCGGCGGGTGCCGAAACCGAGCGAATTCGAATTCGACAGGAGGACGTCGGTCTTCGAATCCAGGCGGTTGTAACGGACGGAGATCTTGTTGCTCTCGTCCAGGTTGAAGTCGAGCTTGGCGAGATACCGTTTTCCGGGCGTGTTGAAGTTGTATCCCTGGTAGGGGCCCGGATTGTACCCGAACTTCGTCGTCAGGAACGTCGACAGAGCGTCGAGATCGCTCGCGAGAACCCTTGTCGTGTTCCCGGTCGCCGCCTGCCCCCCGGTGTTCGCGGTATAGGTCGTTCCCGGCTGCTGGGTCTTGTCTCCCTCGTAGTTGACGAAGAAGAACAGCCTGTCCTTGATGATCGGTCCGCCCAGGCTGAACGTGAACTTGTTGTAGTCGAACGTCCCGGGGTTGTACGTATAATCGTACGCGCGCGTTCCCACCATGTCCTGGTTGCGCTTGTCGTACATCAGCGTGCCGGAGAAGGTGTTCGTGCCGCTCTTCGTCACGGCGTTCATCGCCGCGCCGACGAAGTTCCCCTGGCGCACGTCGAAGGGGGCAATGTTCACCTGCACCTGCTCGATGGCGTCCAGCGAGATCGGTGCGACGCCGGTGCGCTCCCCCACCTGGCCCTGGAGGCCGAAGGAATTGTTGAAATACGCGCCGTCGACCGTAGTGTTGTTGTACCGGCTGTCCTGGCCGATGTACGAATCGCCGCCGTAGCTCGTGTTGGCGCGCGATTCAGGGGTCAGGCGGACGAAGTCCTGGAACTTGCCGGAAATTGTGGGCAGGAGGGCAAACGTCGCCTTGTCGATGTTCGTCGCGGCGCCCGTCCGCGAAGGATTCATGACCGACTGCCGTTCGCCCGTGACGACGAGCTCGGCGGTCTGGATGGATTCTTCCGCCATCACGAAGTTCACCTCGGTCGTCTGGGAAACGATCGTGAAGACGTTCTCGTGGGAGACCTTCTTGCGCCCGACGAGGGAGACGGTGACCGTATACGGGCCCCCGACGCGGACGTTGGGGATCACGTAGCGGCCGTTTTCACGCGAGCTTGTGCCGTAGGTCGTCCCGCTGGCGACGTGCGTCGCGGTGACGGTCGCCCCCGGCAGCGCTTCGCCGGCGGTGCTCAGCACCAGACCGCCGATGGCGCCGGTCGTGATGCCCTGCGCGAACAGCGAAGACGTTCCGGCGATCATGCAGGCGATCGCAACGGCCATCTTCAACCTTGTAATTGTAGGAATCATGTGCTCCTCCTTCTGTGACTGTACGTTCCTGGATTATTGGTATTGCTGGAGATCCCCCGCTTCCTGCGTGCTGTGCCCGCACCTCTCCCCTGACCCGGAGAAACGAAACGGTACAGCCCGGACGCCCCGCCGGGTGACGCAGACCTCCCCGTGCGAGGTTTGAATATGGAAACACCGCGAGAAGAGAACGGATGAGTGACGATGTGCGACAACAGTGAAAAAGTCCCCGGGAAGTGCAGTGCGGAATGAATGCCGGCCGCAGTCGGGGCGAGATTGCTTACTTGAACGAGCGGTGTGAGAACATACAACGCAGGATTTAAAAATGCAAGCGGCCAGTGTTACGATTTCGTTACCACGCACGCGCACTTCCACGCCGCGGTTCCACCTCCCCGCGCGACGGGCATCCGGGGCGGGCGCATTGCTTTTCAAACGGAAATTCCTGACTTTATTACAGATCGTCAATCAGCACTCTCTGCAACGCCCCAGTTCCTTTCAGAAACCCTCCCTCACTTCATTTTCACGAGGTCACCATGCACAAAAAACTTTTCATCCCCGGTCCGACCGAAGTCGCCCCCGAAGTCCTTGCAAAGATGGCCACGCCGATGATCGGTCACCGTTCAAAGGACGCCTCCAACCTCCAGCGCGAAATCAGCGAAAAACTGCGCAAGGTGATGTACACGGAGAACCCGATCGTGCTCTCGACCAGCTCCGGGTCCGGCCTGATGGAAGGTTCGATCAGGTCGTTCACGGCGAAACGCGCGATCGTCTTTTCGGTCGGCGCGTTCGGCAACCGGTGGTACAAAATGGCGGAAGCGAACAATGTCGCCGCCGATAAGCACGAAGCGGAGTGGGGGCACCCCACGACCGCGGAGGTCGTCGACAAGTACCTGTCGACAGGGAAGTACGACGTCATGACCGTCACGCACAACGAAACGAGCACGGGGATCATGAACCCGGTGGCGGAGATCGCGGAAGTGAAGAAGAAATACCCCGACGTCATCTGGCTTCTCGACACCGTCAGCTCGATGGCGGGGACGAAAATCGATGTCGATGCCCTGGGCGTGGACGTCTGCATCACCTCGACGCAGAAGGCCCTGGCCCTTCCCCCCGGGATGGCGATCGCGTCGGTGAGCAAGCGCGCGCTCGAGCACGGCAAGCTTGTGAAATACCGCGGATGGTACCTCGACCTCCTCGAGCTCTATAAATACGTCGAGACGAAAGACCACCAGTACTCCGCGACCCCTTCCCTCTCCCACATGTTCGCGATGAACTTCCAGCTCGACCGGATCCTTGCCGAGGGGCTTGAGAAGCGGTACGCCCGGCACAGGGAAATGGCCGAGTACACGCGGGCCTGGGCAAAGAAGCACTTCGCGCTGTACCCTGAAGAGCATCACGCCTCCGTCACCCTCACCACGATCACGAACACGACCGGTTTCTCCGTGAAGGCGCTGAACGACGCGCTGGGAAAGCAGGGGATGCAGATCTCCAACGGGTACGGCGACCTGAAGGAAAAGACGTTCCGCATCGCCCACATGGGGGAGCTGACGCTCGCCGACGTCAAAGAAGTGACCGGGGCCATCGAGACAATCCTTCCGACACTGAAATAGGAGGAACGACCATGCGCATCCTCATCACCGACGGCATAGAACGGACCGGCGCGGACATCCTGCTCAGGGCGGGGTTCGAGCTGACGGAGAAGACACTGAAAGCGGACGAGCTGGTGGCCGCAATCGGCTCGTACGACGCCATCATCGTCCGCTCGGCGACGAAAGTCACGAAGGACGTGATCGACGCGGGGACGCACCTGCGGGTCATCGCCCGCGGAGGGGTCGGCCTCGACAACATCGACGTGGCGTACGCGAAGGCGAAAGGGATCACCGTCCTCAACACGCCGAAGGCGTCGTCGATCTCGGTCGCCGAGCTGACGATCGCCCACCTGATGTCCCTTGGGCGCTTCCTGCCGATGAGCAACATCACGATGCGGAAGAAGGAATGGCCGAAGAAGGAGTTCAGCGCGGGGATCGAAGTCACGGGGAAAACGCTCGGCATCATCGGGCTCGGCAACATCGGCCGCGAGGTCGCCCGCCGGGCGATCGGGCTCATGATGAACGTCGTCGCCCACGACCCCTGGGTGACGTCGACCGACCTGAACGTCAGGCTCGTCAGCAAGGATGAGCTCCTCCGGGTCTCGGACTATATCACGCTCCACGTCCCGTTCGAGAAGGCCCGCGGGCCCGTGATCGCGAAGGCGGATTTCGACAAGATGAAGGACGGGGTGATCCTCATCAACTGCGCGCGCGGCGGGGTGGTCGTGGAGACCGACCTCCTCGCGGCGCTGAACAGCCGCCGGGTCCTTTACGCTGGCATGGACGTGTTCGAGCATGAGCCTCCGACCCCCGAGGAGTTCGACCTCATCAATCATCCCCGCGTTTCGGTGTCGCCGCACATCGGCGCTTCCACGCGGGAAGCGCAGGACCGGGTCGGGGTCGAAATCGCCCAGAAGGTGGTCGAGGCGCTGAACGCTCCCGTCACGGAAGAGGAAACTCTTCCGGCCTAGCGTTTTAATATCCTCAGGCGGATGGTTGTCAATCCAGAAGGGGGACTGCATGGCGACGATACGACCGTTTCAGGGGTTCCGGCCGAAACCGGAATACGCCGCGCGCGTCGCGGCCAAACCGTATGACGTGCTGAGCTCGGAGGAGGCGCGGAAGGAAGCGGAGGGGAACCCGGTCTCATTCCTGCACGTCGGGAAACCCGAAATCGACCTCCCTGCGGGAATCCGCGCCGACGACGAACGGGTGTACCAGAAGGGGAAGGAAAACCTCCGGAAACTCGTCGCCGACGGCATCCTGAAGGAAGACGCCTCCCGCTGCCTGTATCTCTATTCCCAGAGCATGGGGGATCACACGCAGTACGGGATCATGTGCTGCGCGTCGGTCAGCGAGTACCTGGACAATACGATCAGGAAGCACGAGCTGACGCGAAAGGACAAGGAGGACGACAGGACGAACCACGTCCGGGTCACCAACGCCCACTCGGGGCCGATCTTCCTCACGTACCGCGCAAGCGGGGAGATCGACGCGATCGTCGAGAGTGTCCGCGCAAGAAAGCCGGAATATGATTTCGTCCCGGCGGACCGCGTACGCCACAGGCTCTGGGTGATCGACGACGCGAAGATCATCGGCAGCCTCACGGAGGCATTCGGCCGCGTCAGCACGCTGTACGTCGCTGACGGCCATCACCGCGCCGCGGCCGCTGCCCGTGTCGGACAGGAACGCGTGAAGGCCAACCCGCAGCACCGGGGGGACGAGGAATACAATTTCTTCCTCGCCGTGCTCTTTCCGCACAACCAGCTCCGGATCATGGATTACAACCGTGTCGTGAAGGATCTCAACGGGCTGACCCCCGAACGGTTCCTCGCGGAGGTCGGGAAGACGTTTGACGTGACCGAGGGGCCCCACCCCGCATGGCCGTCGGGAAAGGGGGAGTACGGAATGTACCTCAAAGGAACGTGGTACACGCTGCACGCCCCCGGCGACCTGCTCGCCGAACCCGACCCGGTGAACCGTCTCGACGTGTCGATTCTCCAGAACGAGCTCCTGGGACCGGTTCTCGGTATCGACGACCCGCGGACGAGCAAGAGGATCGATTTTGTCGGGGGGATACGGGGACTCGGTGAGCTGGAGCGCCGGGTGAATTCCGGGGAAATGGCCGTAGCGTTCGCGCTGTTTCCGACGTCCATCGAAGAGCTCATGGCGATCGCGGACGCCGGAAAGATCATGCCCCCGAAGTCAACATGGTTCGAGCCGAAGCTCCGGGACGGCGTCGTCGTTCATTTCCTGGGCTGAGGGGGGCGCCTCAGGCGCCGTCGTCCACCACCGCGTCCGCCTCGACCTCCACGAGCCATTCCGGGTCGATGAAGGCGGACACCTGCATGATCGTGTTGGCGGGGCGGATATCCCGGAACAATTCTCCGTGGGCCGCCGCCGCGGCCTGCCAGTCTTCAATCCTCTTCAGCAGGATCCTCGTCCGTACGACCTGGTCGAGCGATGCGCCGGCCTCGCCGAGCGCCGAGCGTATGATTTCGAGGCAGCGCCTCGTCTGCGCCCCGGCATCCCCCATTCCCACCGTCCGGCCGTCCGGACCGAGCGGCGCGGTCCCCGCAACGGTGACAATCGATCCCGAGCGCACCGCGCGCGAGATGCCGATCTTCGGTTCATACGGGCTTCCACTGGAAACGAGCGTGCGCATGTCCGGCCCCGGGTGTGCTAGAGTTCTTTGATCAGCTTGACGACCTTCCAGACGAAGTTGATGTCTTTCTTTTTCACGGTGACAGGCTCGAATTCAGGATTGAGGGGAATCAGGTGGATGTAGTTCCCCTCGAACTTCACCTTTTTGAGCGTGTCCTCCTCGTTCACCCGCACGACGCAGATGTCGCCGCTCCTGGCCTCGGACTGGGGGCTGACCACGACGATGTCGCCGTCCTCGATGCGCGGCGCCATGCTGTTCCCCTTCACCTTCAGCGCGAACGCCCCGGAATCTTTCACGTCGTCCACCGTCACGTAATGATCAACGTAATCCGGGTGGAACATCGTCGCGACTTTTCCGGCGGGGACGGAAGACACGAGCGGCAGCTCGGCGAGATGCGTCTTCCTCCTGGGGGAAACCGGAAGCGGGTACACGTTGTCCGGCCGGCCCGCCGCCGCGTACATGTCCCCCTCCCCGGTCAGAAGCCAGGTCGGCCGGACGTTCGTCACCTTCGCAATTTTCGTGATGGCGATCCCGTCGGGGACTTGTTCCCCTTTCTCCCAGCGCTGCAACGTCCGCGTCACCACGCCCGCGCGGGAGGCGAGCGCAGACTGGTCCATGCTCTTGCTTTCCCGGGCCGTTCGCAGCCGTTCTCCGATCGTCGATTTCATGGCACCCCCGCTGACAAGAATGTCTCCTGAGGTCTTGACAACACGACATTTATGTCGTATCTTGACGGCGCAATGTAGTGAATTCCCGGGGTTCTGTCAAGTCAAATCCGGAGGGCGCATGCAGAACGCGAAGGCAGTCTATCGGGTCGGGCCGGGGGGGTGGGAGCACGAGATCTTTGACGCCTGCCTGTATCCCCGGGAGGGCGCCTCGTCGGCGGAGAAGCTCAGTTTCTTCGCCAGATATTTTCAGACGGTCGAGGTCCGCGCCGCGTTCTGGGACGACGGCCTCTCGGCCGCGGACGCGCAGGAGTGGATCAGGGCCCTCGGCGACCGGCCCGGGTTCGTCTTCAACGTCAAACTCCACCAGTCGTTTACGCACGGCTCCTTGCTCCGCCCGGACACCACCCGCACGGTCCGGCAGATGCTGCAGGAGCTTGCAAAAGGAAACCGGCTCGGGTCCCTCCTCGTCCAGTTCCCCTATGCGTTCACGAACACCGGCGCGCACCGCCACCACGTCGTCAGAATCGCCGAGGTATTCGCGGGCTTTCCCCTTCACGTGGAATTCCGCCATCAGTCGTGGAACCAGGAAGGGCTCGTGACGTTTCTCCGTGATCATGCGCTCGGTGTGGTGGGAGCGGACATGCCGCGCATACGGCAGTACATGCCGTTCATCACCGCGGTCTGCGGAGACACGGCGTACCTCCGGCTCCACGGGCGCAACGAGAAGGGATGGATGCTGAACGGCTACGACGCCCGGTACGACTACCAGTACAACTCCCGCGAGGTTCGGGAGATCACGCGCAGGCTGCGCGGGCTCGAGGGGCGCTGCCGGGAAGTCACGGTGATATGCAACAACAACACCGGCGCGAAGTCTCTCCCGCTCGCCTTCCAGCTCATGTCGGCCCTCAGGGAGGGAAAACCGGTCCCGATTCCCGACCGGACGCTCAGGGCGTTTCCCTACCTCCGGTCGATCGCGGCAGCGGAATCGGGAGAGACGCTGATTCCCGACGCCGACTACCGCAGGGCCATCTAGGAAGTCCCCCCGCCATTCCCAATCCTGGGAAATGGTCCTCCTCCACGCCGACATTTGCGCGGAAACAGCGCATCTTCCGACCCGAAAGATGGCACGTCTGTTGCGCCCTCCTTATATTCTCACTGGGGGCACACACAAGCCCGAGAACCCGTTCCCATGAATGCACACAACGACCGGGACGCCGGCGAACCGGTCAGAAGCACGCCCGCACACGCTCCGCACGGTACCGCGGAACAGAAGATCTACGACATTCTCAAGAGTTCCCCCGCAATCCTCTTCACGCAGGACGCGTCGCTCCGCTATACGTGGTTTTTCAATCCCCGTGAACCCGGTTCAAAGAGCGCCGCGCCGTTCATCGGCAGGCGCGACGATGATCTTTTCACGCCGGGGAACGCGCAGAAGCTGACGGAACTCAAGCAGCGGGTCCTTCAGACCGGGCGGGGCTGCCGGCAGGACATCACGCACGCGGGGGAGGAAGGAGACCGGCACTTCGAGCTGACGCTCGAACCCCTCCACGACGAGGCGGGAAACGTCACGGGGATCAGCGGGATGACGATGGACGTCACGGACCGTCGTCTCGCTGACCGGGAAATCCGGCTCCTCGCCCAGACGGTCGCCTCCACGCGCGATTCCGTCGCACTCATCGACAAGCAGGGGCGGATCCTTTTCGTCAACGACTCCATCCAGATCCTCCTCGGCTGCGACCAGCACGAGCTGATCGGCCAGGACATTTCCTCCATCGGCGCACCCCTGCCGGGAACCCCCATGAGAGAGCAGATCGTGCGGGACGCGGTCGAGGAAAGCTGGCACGGGGAATGGACCGCCCGGAAAAAAGGGGGCCCGGAGTCGCCGCTCGACGTGTGGCTCTCGCCTCTCAGGAACGACGAGGGGGAGCCGACCGCGTTCGTCGCCGTGGCACGCGATCTCACGGAGCGAAAACGGGCCGAACGGATACAGACGGCGACCTACCGGATCGCCGCCGCGGTCAGCACGACGGACAACCTGTTCGAGCTCTACAGGGCGATACACGAAATCGTCGGCGAGCTGATGCCTGCGCAGAATTTCTACATCGCCGTCCTTGACGAGCAGACGGGACTCCTTTCCTTCCCGTATTTCGTCGACGAGCATGACAGGGCGCCGGCCCCCCGGGCCGCCGGGAAAGGGCTCACGGAATACGTGATCCGGACGGGCGAGCCCCTGCTCGCCTCCCCGGAGGTCTTCAGGGAGATGGTCGAGGGAGGGCTGGTGGAAGCACTCGGGGCCCCGTCGCTCGACTGGCTCGGCGTCCCCCTCTCGACGTCCGGACAGACGCGGGGCGCCCTCGTCGTCCAGAGCTATTCCGAGGGGGTCAGGTTCCGCAGGGAACACTACGACATCCTGGCGTTCGTGTCGACGCAGATCGCGATGGCCATCGAACGGAAGCGCTCGGAGGAGGCCGTGCGCGAGAGCGAGGCGCTGCTGCAGACGGTGTTCGAGAGCCTCCCGTTCGAGCTCTGGGTGTGCGACATGGACGGGCGGTACGTGATGCAGAACCCGACGTCGATCGCACGGTGGGGATACCAGATCGGCAGGCGGCCGTCCGAGACCGGGCTCGATCCCGCCGTGGTCCAGCTCTGGCAGGAGAACAACAGGCGGGCGTTCGCCGGCGAGGTCGTCACGGGAGAAACACAGTACAACGAAGGGGAACGAACGGTCCACGTGTACAACATCATCTCCCCGATACGGCGTGACGGCGCTGTCCGCGGGATCATGGGGATGAACATGGACATCACCGACCGCAAGAACCTGGAGCAGCAGCTCCTGCAGTCGCAGAAGCTCGAATCGCTCGGGACGCTCGCCGGGGGCATCGCCCACGACTTCAACAACATCCTCGGGATCATCATGGGGCACGCCTCCCTGCTCGGGGAAGTGGCCTCGAACCCCGCCCGGTTGAGCCGGAGCGCGGGGGCGATCGAGAAAGCGGCGAACAGGGGGGCCGCCCTCGTCCGGCAGATCCTGACGTTCGCGCGGAAGGCGAACGTCGTGTTCGAACACGTGAACCTGAATGAAATCGCCTCGGAGCTCGGGCGGATGCTCGAAGAGACGTTTCCGCGGACCATCGCGATCACGCTGCACCTCGATCCCGATCTCCCCGCGGTGGAGGGGGACAGGACGCAGCTCCACCAGACGCTCCTGAACCTCTGCGTCAACGCCAGGGATGCGATGCCGGCGGGGGGATCGCTGACGATTTCCACCGAGAGCATCAGGAAACAGGCGGGGCTCCAGGGATGCTTCGCAAGGCTCACCGTCGCCGATACGGGTTCCGGCATGGACGAGACGACGAAGCGGAGGATATTCGAACCGTTCTTTACGACGAAGGAACCGGGACGTGGGACCGGCCTCGGCCTGTCGGTGGTCTACGGGATCGTCCAGGGACACGGGGGAACCATCTCCGTCGATTCCTCCCCCGGGCGGGGAACGAAATTCCGGCTGGACTTTCCCGTCCCCCCGACGGGGGCCCACTTCACCGCCGACATGCGGGAAGCGGAGCGTTCGCGGACGCGGGGGACCGAGACGCTCCTCGTCGTGGAAGACGAGGAACTGCTCTCGGAGCTCCTCAAGGCGTCGCTCGAGGCGCTCGGCTACACCGTCCTCACCGCCTCAAGCGGCGGGCAGGCCCTGAGCGTATACGAATCGCTGGGGGAGGAGATCGCGCTCGTCATCAGCGACCTCGGCCTCCCGGGAATGAGCGGGCGGGACCTCTTCCTGAAGATCCGGGCCCTCCGTCCCTCTGCGCGCGTCGTCATCGCCACAGGGTACCTCGATCCGGAGACGAGGACAGAGCTCCTCGGATTGGGGGCGTGCGGATTCATCGAGAAACCGTATCTCCCCGACGACGTGGCGCGAGCGGTGCGCGAGGCAATGAAAGGGGATGGAGGGGCGCGGGAGTAATGCGTCGAAGTGCGGAAAACTTCAGGTGCGGCCGGGCTTTCTGAATTTTCCCCCGGGACGGCCGGGCTTTCTGAACACCCCCCCCGGGCGGCCGGACGGTCTCCCTTGCGCGCGCCCGGGAGGCGGCCTCCTCCCGGTTTTGAAGGGCGGTCTCCCGGGCGGCCTGGTCGAAGGTTCAGAGGCGATCACGAAGGAACCCTGAAACGCATATCGTTCCGTCGCCCCCGCAAGGCCGGCCTTCACGGGAATCCTGAAAACTTCCTCCGCGATCGTGCGCGTCACTTCGGTCTTCCGGAGCACCCGCTCCTGATATCTCTTCGACCAGAGACGCTTCCCGGTCCGCGCCCCGAACGCGGACTCGGAGGCCGACCGGAACGCCGCAAGGAAGACTTTCATGTCGGAGTTTTCCTCTTTCCCCCGGACAAGGAGCACGAGCCGGTCGGGAAGAAAACAGTACGCGTACACATCGAACCCGTGCGCGCGGCCCGCATCGCGCAGGAGGTCGAGCGTCGGTATCACCGTCTCGCGTTCGACAAGCGCACGGCACGACGGATGGGCCAGAAGCGTGATCAGGTACCTGTGCATCCCCCGGTAGTTAAACCTCGCCGCGGGCTCTCCCCCTCCGCCGGGAAGATGCATTTCCGTCACCATGCCCATCAGATGATCCCCTTCATGAGCCCCCCGTCGACGTTGACCGTCGTCCCGCTGACATAGCTTGCCCGCTCGGAGGCGAGAAAGACGATCACGGCGGCCAGCTCCTCCGGAGTCCCGAACCGGCCGGCCGGAATACCCTTCCCCACCGAATCGATGTACTCCGACGGCGCGATCCCCGCCGCCTTCGCGCGTGCCGCGCCGATTTCCTGCTGTCGGCCGGTCAGTATGTACCCGGGAGCGACGCTGTTGATGAGAATCCCCTCCCGCGTGTACCGGTTGGCAAGGACCTTGGAGAGTCCCAGGACCCCGGGACGGACGGTGGACGATATGACGAGGTCGTCGACCGGCTGCTTTGCGGCGAACGACGTGATGTTGACGATGCGGCCCCAGTGCTGTTTCTGCATGAGGGGGAGGGCCTCACGGATGCACCGGATCGTGCTCATGAGGTTCAAGTCGATTCCCTTCTGCCACGTCCTGTCGTCCAGGTCCGGAAAGGACGCCACGGGCGGCCCCCCCGCGTTCGTGACAAGGATGTCGACTTTCCCGAACTCGCGAAGCGCCGAGCGGAAGAGACGCTTGATATGCTGCGGTTTCGTCAGGTCGGCGGCGACTTCGAGCACACGGGCATCCCCTGCGGAGGACCGGATTTCCCGGGCGGCCACCCTGAGCGCGCGCGCATCGCGCGCGCAGATCACGACGTGCGCCCCTTCCCTCACGAACTCCGCCGCAGCCGCCCTGCCGAGCCCCCGGCTTGCCGCGCAGACCACCGCAACCCTGCCACGCAGTCCCAGTTCCATGGTCCCTCCGAAGGATGTGCGACAACCCCGCCCGGCGCGTCAGAGATCCACGCCCTGTGCGCGGAGCGATGCCGTGATGGTCCTGACCGCCTCTTCCTCGCTGATGCCCAGGCGCGCACCCGACGTCCTGACGGAGAACGCGAGCGAGTCACGCCGCGTCGCCAGATAACGCCACACGTTGTACCCGAGCCTGTCGCGATCGTGCGGGTCCGCCGCGGGTATCCCGGCGACGCTCGCGTAGGCGATGCTTTCGAGCGAACTCTTTTCCGCGGCTCTGACGGCCGACGGCGCTTTTGTCGTCATTGTCGATCCTCTCCTCGTGATGCGTGCGCGGGCGGCTGTCCGCGTGTCAATATAGGAAATCGGGGCGAAAGAAATCAGAACCGGTAGCCGATGACGAAATACCAGACGAGCGGACCCTGCTGGACGGGATCGTTCGGGAGGTCCCTGTTGAAGAAAAAGCTCTTCCCGACGCCCACCCCCGCCTGACCGATCGGCGTGTCGAACGCGAGCTCCAGTCCCAGTCCGTGGCGGAGCGTGCTGAACTTGATCTCCTCCGGGACTTCGGAGATCGTCCCGAGATCGTACCGGGCGCTGAGATACGTCTCGAAGAGGATCTTGAACGGCAGGAAGTACCGGTATTCCATGTTCATCAGCAGGAGCTCTCTCCCCCTCCTGTCGTCCTCGCGCGTCCCGAAGAAGCTGTCGAGCCCGCCCAGTCGGAATTCCTGCGCGAAGGGCATCGTCTTGTCGGCAAAGCCCATCGTGAAGCGCGGATGGAACGTGTGCCGCCCGGCCCACGTCGTGAACGTCTCGTACGTCACCTTCAGCGAGTTATAGCTGATGCTGCTCCCGAAACCGTCGACGGCGAATTCGTACGAAATGTCAAGCCCGACGCCGCTCAGGGGAAACGGAGACCGGTCCTTCGTGTCGACGATCGTCCCCAGGCGGAACAGGGCAAGGCGGTACTGGTCCTCCAGCGCGTCGGCGTTGGCCAGGCTGCGGATCTTCACGTTTTCGAGTATGAATTCCAGCGTCGCATTCCCCAGGCGCTCCAGCTGCGTCCCGAACGTGACGTTCACCCCGTAGCGCAGGTCCCGGTATTCCCCCACGACGTCGCGGGTCCAGTGGTACTGCTCGGTCTGTGCGCCGTCGGCGAACAGGTAGCTGTCGAGCGTCTTGATGAACCCCCCCACGCCGAGCGTGAGATAGGAATTAAAGAGCCGCCGGGCCCTGTATTCCACGACGAGGTCCACGTTCCTCTGTCCCCCGGCGAGCGTCATCCCGAGGTCCATGCCGGACCCCTGGAAATTTTCATCGCGCACATCGAGGAGGCCCTGGAGGTAGCGCTCGTTGTCGGCCCTCGTGCCGATCCTGACGAGCTGTGAGGGACGCTCCTGGAGCCGGATCGTGATCACCGGCTGGCCCGCTTCGTAGGAGACTTCAAGATACACGAAATCGAACAGGTTCGTGCTCGCGATGTTCGTGATCCCCTTCCTCGCCCTGTCGATCTGGAAGACGTCCCCCGCGCGCAGCGGGAATTCGCTCAGCACGAACGCGTCGCGCGTCCTGATCCCCCCCTGCACGTCGAGCGCGTGGATCACCCCCTCGTTGATGCGGACATGCAGCGTACCGGCGGGCTGGTCGAACCATGAAGTGTCGATCCGTGCGAGCGAGTACCCGGCCCCCCTGTAGAGACGGAGCACGCCTTCGAGCCGGTCCCGGACGGAGTCGGCGTCGAGGGGGCGGTTCTTCAGAGGCGCGATCAGGGACTCGAACCTCGGGGAGGGGAGCAGGAGATTTCCCTCGAAATCCACCGCGCGCAGGAGGGGATATTCGCCGAGCCGGAACGTCACGAGCGTCCCGGCGCTGTCCGTCTGCACGTCCGCCGCGACGTCGCGGTATTTCCCCGTAGCGTACAGGTCCTCGACGTCCGCCCGGATCTCCCGGAGCGTGACGACCCCGGCGTTGGCTTCTCCCTCGATCGAAGACCGGAGGAGTCCGGGAGGCGGAGAGCCCTCGAAGGCCACCCGCACGCCGGTGAACATCCGTCCCGTGCTGTCCCCTTCTCCCTGCATCTGCGCAAGCTTCCTGGCGTACAGGGCGAGGAGGCCGGGCATGCTCTCTTCCGCCGCGGCCTCACCCTGGCGGATCAGCGTGTCGAGGCCGTGGAAATCGGAAGAGAGGTGCTCCCCCACGTCCGGCGTGATCACGATGTTTGCGCCGGGGAGCTGGAGCTTGTTCGCCTGGTTCATCATGATGCTGATGATCTGATCCGCGGTCTGCCAGGGGGCACCGAAGATCTTGTCCGGAGGGCGGAGGCTGCTTGTGGAGTTGACGACGATGATGATGTCGCACCCGCTGTTGCGGGCCACGTCGACGGGGATATTGGAGAGCAGCCCGCCGTCCACGAGCTGCATGCCGTTCTTTTCGATCGGCTGGAAGAGGAGCGGGAACGTCGCGCTCGCGCGGAGCGCCTCGGCGAGCGAGCCGTCCCGGAGAACGACGCGGGTCCCCGACACCAGGTCGGTCGCCACCGCGCGGAACGGGATCTTCAGGTGGTCGAAATCCGGGACGGGATGATACAGCGCCTGGAGCGTGCGGGCGCTGAGGAAATCGGTGAGGCGCTGGCCGCTGGACACCGCCGAGGGAATCACCGGCGTGAACCCCTGGAACCGGACGGCGAGGAAGCTCCTGTCGCCGGCGATCTTCTGGTCGACGAACAGTTCGGTGCGTTTTGTTTCCTCGGTCAGGGAGAGCACCTCGTCCCAGTGCGTCCCCAGGGCGAGCGACTCCACCTCCGCCACGGAGTACCCCGAGGCATACAATCCTCCGACGATCGCGCCCATGCTCGTCGCCGCGATGAAATCGACCGGGATCCGGTACCGTTCGAGAACGCGGAGGACGCCGATCTGGGCCGTCCCGCGCGCGCCTCCCCCGCTGAGCACCAGGGCGACACGGGGACGCTTCAGCTCCCTGTGCGCGACGAACTGCGGGCGCACCTGGTGCGCATCATCAAAATGCGGACGTATCGTGATGCGTTCTCCCGAGGCCGCACGCACGTGGAAACCCTGAAGCAGGAACAGAAGTGCGAGGAGGGTGAAAACGCTATGTCGGCGCCGCATCGGGGTCGTTCGGTGAAGAGAGAATACAGGAAGAAAAGTAGCTGTTTCGGGAGGTAAAATCAATGAGGAACGTCTGCCGACAGGCGGTAGCGGAGGATCTCCCCCGTCATCCCGTCGAGGACGTACAGGACCGTGGCAAAATAGGCGAGCCCGGCGGGCTGCCGCATCGCACCGCCGGAGCGATAGAACCCGAAGGATTCCTGTTTGAACGCCCCCCGGCTGTTGAACTTGAAGACGCTGTCGAGCGCGGCGTCCGCAATGAACACGTCACGCCGGACGTTGTCGATCGCCACCCCCCGGGGAAGGAGGAACCTGTTCGGGCGGATGAAATCCACGCCGCGCTGGTCGGGATTCGCAGGGTCGAATTTGGGCACCCACCCCTCGAAATCGGACGTGACCTGGTACTGGAGCCATATCGCGGCGTAGGACACCCCCTCCGACGATTGCACGAGGAGAAAATCCTTCACGCCCGGGAACACCGCGAGGCCCGAGGGGATGTAGATGTTCGTGATGCCGCTCCCCGCGCCCGTCGTCAGCGCGGGGACGGGGGTGATGAAGTGGTCCCCCGCGTCGAACAGGAGCACCCGGCCGTCGGGATCGATGAAGCTGCTGTTGTCCGGCCCGGAGCGCGCGGCGATGTACGTGTTGTCGTAAAAGACCGCAAGGCCCGCAAAACGGCGGGCGGGCTTCGCGAGCTCACGCCAGACCGTGTCGATGCGCGATTTCTCGAGGTGATGCGCGGTGTCCGGGTTCGAGGAGACCAGGTGGACGCGGAATATCGCCCCCACGGTGTCGCCGTCCGCGGCGACGACCTCTCCCCCGACAAGAAGATCGAGCCGGAGGTCCTGCGTGACGGCGTGCGGATGCAGCATCGTGCGGGTGCTCATGATGTGCCCCGCCCTGTCCATCATCACGATCCTGTTGGCGCGCGTGTCCGCGACGTAGAGGAGCTGGTCGTTCCCGATGAGCACGTCCTCCGCCCCGGCAAACCCGGGGAACGGCGGGGAGAGCTCCACGTACGAGGTGTCGAGCGAAGTGCCGGGCTGCTGCGGGAGCGTCGCCAGGTCGTACTCCTTCTGGCAGGCCCCGAAGAGGCCCGCGATCACGAGAACGGCCGGCAGCATGGCTCCTGTGCGCATGGTCAGAGCGTGAATGAGAGATTGAACCGGTGCACGGCGCCCAGACGGCCGTAGTTGGCGAAGGCGTAATCGGCCCCGATCACGCTCAGCCCCATCGGCACGAGGACCCCCGCCCCGAGCGTAAAACTTTCCTCGGAGGTCAGATCTTCCCCGAGAAACTGCTGGCCGATCGTCCGCTTGATCCCGGCCCGGAGGAAGAATGTCTTCTGATACGCGTATTCAAGACCGAAGCGGACGTTTTCGGCGTTGTCGTTCGGGTGATTGAGCTGGACGGAGGTCGTCAGCATCTGGTCGTCCGTCTGCACGGGTTCCATCGCGAAGCCCAGGCGGAATTCCGTCGGAACGGAGAACGACTGGAACGTCGACAGTTGTGTCCCGCCGAACTGCGTCACGGTCCCTTTCGGGGACACGTCGGAACCGAAATTCGCGATCGCCACCGCAAAGCGCGACGTGCCGAGGCCCGTCCAGTACCAGGTGCCGATGTCGACCATGACCGAGCGCATTTTCAGGACGTCGAGCGTTTCCTGGACGTATTTCACCGTTGCCCCGAAGCTGAACTGGTCCGTCATCTTCCTGCCGTAGGAAAGCCCCGCGGCGATGTCGCCGAACGTGAAGTACCGGCCCGTCCCGAACGGCTGCGTCTCCGTCGTAATCTCCATGTCCGACATGTGCAGCGAGGTGAACGACGCACCCAGCGCGTCCTGCCCCGACGGGTGCCAGACGACGCCGAAAAATTCGTGCTTGATGTCGACAAGATACTCGGTGTGGGCGGCGATCGCCTGGTCCTGCGTGAACTGGACGAGCGCCGCCGGGTTCCAGTACAGGGCGGTGACGTCGTTGGCCGAGGCGACGAACGACTCTCCCATCGCGACGCCCCTGGCGCCGACGCCGATCTTGAGGAACTGGAAAGCCGAGATCCCCGCCCTCTGTCCCCCCAGGTTGGGCACGAGCTGGGCCGGCGCGGGCGCCGAGCAGGCCGCGCAGAGGACCAGGAGGACGATATGGCGGGAGGTCCCCTTCATGTCAGAACCTCAGGGCCAGGCTGAACCGGACGGTGCGCGGATTCAGGTACCGGGAGGGGTCGTACGGAAACGGGCTCACCGTCCCGGTGAGCTGCGGGTACAGGGGGTCGTTGTAGCTCGTCGGCGTCGGGTCGCCGTATTCGTACGCGCGCCCGGTCACCGGGTTGATGATCTGCGAGTTCTTCCTGTCGAGGAGGTTCTGCACCTCGACGCTCGCCACGAGACGGCCGAATCCCAGGTCGAAGTACTTCTCAAAATTCAGGTCGATCCAGAACCAGTACTGCCCGATCGAACCCTCCAGGTTGTTGAGATCGCTCACGTACTGCGGCCGGCCGGAGGAGGCGTCGATCCCGGTGAAGATCTGGGGCGTGTACCGCTTCCCGGACTCGTAGAACACCCGCACGAAGAGGTTCATGTCCCGCAGGACGTCCACGCCGAACAGGGGCCTGTCCTTCGGGACCGTGAAGTTCAGGTTCATCGACACCTGCAGGGGACGGTCCCAGATCAGATAGCTCTCCTTGATGTTCTCGGGCTGACCCTGCTGGAGGCGGAAGAGCGATTCATCGGGCGTCGAACTTTTTCCCGTCGCGATCGAATAGGAACCGGAGAGGGTGCCGTTGAACCAGTCGCCGATCCGCTTGATGTACTCCGCCTCCAGGCCCCGCGACCGGCCGTAGTCCGAGTTCAGGTACGTCGTATAGTACTGCGATCCCCCGGGTCCGCCGATCCGCTGGACCGTCGCCTCGGTGACGTAATCGAAGATGTCCTTGTAGTACGCGGTCACCGTCAGCACGTCGTTCCCCGAAAGCTGGTTGCGTATCCCCAGCTCGTAGGCCACGGTGGTCTCGGGGTTCAGGTCCGGGTTCCCCACGGGAAGCGACGAGCGGACGCTCGTCCTGTCGAGCTTTGCGTACACGAACTGGGGGCGGGGGAATTTGGAAAAATGTCCGTACGAAAAGAACAACGACTGGTTGTCCGAGATCGGGTGCGAGATTCCGAGACGGGGGCTGAGCCGCGCCTTGAACCGGCGGCCGAAGAGGGAGAACGTGTCGTGCATGTATTGCTGGCGGATCCCGGGACTGATGATGACGGCAGAGGAGGTGTCGGCGGCGACGTCATCGACGTACTTGCCCGGCATCCAGTAGTCGAGCCGCGCGCCGAAATTGAGAATCATGCCGCTCATGGTGATGTTGTCCTGCGCGTACAGCGCGCCCTGCGCCGTCTTCACCGAGTAAATGTCGTTGTCGTACCCCAGCGGCTTCACCCACGGGTCCACCATGTCGATCATCTGCATGTTCTCGAACCGCATCTCGATGCCGGTCTTGAACTTGTTCCGCTCGGTGAAGAAATTCGTCAGGTCGAACTTGACCGTATACTCGTCCATGTAATGGTCGGTCCACACCGTCGGGGAGCCGACGTCATAGAACCCGTCCCCGGGAACGACGCCGACCGTGTCGGTTCCCTGATTGTAGTACCTGACCGGGTACTTGACGATGTCCTGGGGCTCGATGTAGGAACTGAAGGGCTTTCCGTTGGCGTCTCCCCTGACGTGCGCGGTGTACTTGCTCAGCCGCAGCTCGAAGAACGCCTGCTTGCTCAGCGTCTGCGTCCAGGAGATCGAGTGCAGGATGTTCACCTGCGTGAACGTGTTGGCGCTGTCGGGAATGTACTGGAAGAGGAACTGATACCCCGGGTTCGGCTCGACGTGCTCGAGCGTCGCCTCGATCGTCTGCGTGTTCTGATCGATCACCACGGATTCGTTGTACGTGTAGGAGATCTTCGTCGTGCTCTCGGGCTTGTACGTGAGCTTCCCCATCAGGGAGTAATTGTTGCTCCTGCGGGGAGAAAACGCCGATCCGCCCCCCGAGGGAAATATCGACGAATACAGGCCGTTCGGCGCTTCGACCTGGTAGCCGCTCACGCGGTTGTCGGCCCCCACGGTTTCGACCCACCGGGTGTACCCGTCGGTGAGGTCCGCGTAGACGGTGGCAAAGAAGCTCATCTGTCCCGGTATCTGCACGCCGAGGGCGGGCAGGAGTGTCGTCGTGATCGGTTCCGGTCCGCTCACCGTCGCGTTGAAAATGTCGGTGTTCCAGTTCCCGCGGTACGCCGGGTTCCCGGGATGATCGGTCTTGTAGGAGAACGTGCCGGCATACCGGTCCGCGCCGTCCCTCGTCGTGATGCTGACGATCCCGGACGTCGCCTGTCCGTATTCCGCGTTGTACCCCCCCGTGATCACCTCCGCATCCTGTATCGATTCGGGGCTGAGCTGGAGGCCGAACCCCGTCCCCGCCAGGGGATCCTGGACGGAGATGCCGTCGACAAGGTAGGCGTTTTCGGATGCGCGGCCGCCCCGTATGTGAATCTCGTTGTCGGCAAGAACGACCCCGGGCTGGAGCGAGACGAGCCCCTGGACGTCCTGCACGGCCGCAGCCTGTATGTCGGCCTGCGCGATGTTCCGTTTGCTCGAGGTTTCCTCGATGTCAAAGAGGGGCTTTTCCCCCACGACAACGACTTCCTGACCCACGGCGAGTATCGTTTCTTCCATCCTGGCGCGGATCGTCGAGGTCTGACCCGCCACCACGGTGACGTTCGTGAACTGCACGATCTTGTAGCCGAGGAGCGAGACTTCCAGGACGTAGACCCCGGGGTTTACTTTCTCTATCCTGACGTTGCCGTCAAAGTCGCTCGACCCGCCGTAGTACGTCCCCTTGACCGTCACGTTCGCCCCCGGGAGGCCTTCACCGGTCTTCGCGTCCACGATCTTCCCCTGTATGCGCCCCTTGTCCGCAGGGGGCACCCCCTGCGCCCGTGCCGCGGGGAGGGCCAGCAGGAAACAGCACAGGACGCCTATGTGGAACGGCACGCGCATCAGAATTTTGCCCTGTTGACTTTATGGAGCGGGTTGAATTCCTGGAGGAACACCCTGTTGAAAAATGCCTGGAGGCCGTCGGGATTTCCGTAGACCGTGTTGTCGAGCAGGTGGAGCGGGAGGCCCACGAACACGATCGTGCGCTGGCCGTCGACGGCGGCGATATTGGGCTCACCGATGTACCGCGGCGGGGTGTTCGCCGTATCCGGCTGGAGGTGGTAGATGTACCGCGCGTCGGCGCGCCGGTAGATCGGGCGCATGAACACAAAATGGAACGGCGCGGGGGGGGTCGGCACGATGAAGGCGAGCTGCGGGTACAATGCGCCGCCCCCCGTGCTGTCGGCGTAGACCCTGTAGTTCACGGGGATCCTCGTGTCGCCCGGCGCGGGGCGGGGGGTGAACGGGGCGCTGCTGATGCTGTCGATCGGCGCAAAGTCTTTGAACGCGGCGCGCGGGTCGAGGCCGCTCTGGAACGTCGTCGAGAAAAGCACCTTCCCGCCGTTCTGCATGTACGTGAAGAGAGAGAGCTGCGCCGTCCCCAGGCTCGGATACTGGTCCGTGTACCAGAAAATGTAATCGTACAGCAGGAACGTCTGGATGAGCGCCGGGTCGACGAAGGGAGGGGTGAACGGCCCGGGCTTGCCGTAATTTTTATCGGCCGCCGAAAGCCCCGCGCCGATATTGAGCATGTCGACCTGCATGAACTGACCCCCGGGGATGTTCGCGAGGTTTCTCTGGTACGTGGAAAGCGCGAGGTCACCGTCGGAGTTGATGTAATCGTTGACGATGAGGAGCTTCCCGCGCGGCCTCTTCACAAACCAGTGGTCCGTCCCCGACGGCATCGTGATCGCGGGACTGTAGGCGCCGGCCACGTCCTTCACCTGAAGATAGAGGACGTTCGGCGCATCGAGCCGGAGGCCCTGAATCTGGCCGAGCAGCCGCCTGCTCAGGAACGAGCCGCTGTAGATATCGGCCGGGACCGGCGTCCCCTGCACGGGGGAGGCCGCGTCGCTCCTGGAGCGGGGAACCACGAACGAGATCAGCGTATCGCGAAGGGAGAGCGTGACCCAGTTCGACGCGTTCCCCGTGTCATTGAGCGCGATGCGGTACGAACGGAGCGTGTTGTTCCCGTCAGGGTCGCTCCCCGTCCATGAAAACGTCACCGCGGTGTACGTCGTGTCCGGCTGTTTCAGGGGGATCGTCGGATCGTTCGGGTTCGGCACGAAACTGACCGACGGAGGGGAATTCACCACCGGGAACGTCAGCGTACTGCCGGCGGGATCCATGGCGCCGCTCAGCCCGTCGAGCCGCATATCGCCGCTGTCGAAAATGCCGTCGTCGTTCACGTCCCAGTACGGAAACGGGGAAATGCGGACCGGGGCGCGGTCCGGCAGCCCGCCGAACGTATTGTCCACGGCGCGGACGGTCACCGCGAACCGGGCGAAGGCCGTGTCAAGCGGAAAGAGTATCGTCGTGTCGGTGGCCGTCGTCCAGACGTAGCGCATCGTATCGGGCGCGGGGGGGGACGTCACAGGCTGCCCGACAATCCGGAATCCGAACAGATACCCCCGGACCACGCCGTCCGGGTCTTCCCCCCACCAGTGAAGCTGTTCTTTGCTCACCCCGGCGCGGATCTCCGCCTGCGGGTACAGCCACAGCGACGTCTTCGGCGTCCTGTTTGCCAGGGGGGCGTCGACGAGATGCTCCCTGCAGCTCAGGGAGTTGCACAGGAGGACAAGGACAACAGGATATATGAGGTGGTTACGCGTCAATATTCACCGGATTGCTTCGGGGGCGCCAAAGGCGCCCCCTGGCAATGGCTGGGAAACTTTACTTCAGAAGCATCATCTTCCGGACCTGGACGAACGACCCGGACTGCAGACGGTAGAAATAGACTCCGGAGGAGAGATTCTGTCCCTCGAACCGGACGGTGTAATTCCCGGCCGGCTGCACGCCGTCGGCGAGCGTCGTGACGAGCTGTCCCAGGACGTTGTACACCTTCAGGCTGACAGCTCCCGCCTGCGGCAGCCGGAATTCAATCACCGTGGCCGGGTTGAAGGGGTTGGGGTAATTCTGCTCGAGCGCGTACTTCACCGGCATCGCGGCACCCGGGACCTGCTCGATCCCCGTGATCGTGCCGAAATCGGCGTCCGTCCGCGGTACGAGCTTGTACCTGTTCACGCTGAAATGGATGATCCCCGTCAGCGTGGAGATCTTGTCGTTGAGCTTGAGGACCTTCCACGTCGGGTGCGTCGCCGTGTCGGCCGGGATGTTCGTGTAGGAGTTCTTCCCGTCCCTGTGCACCCAGACCGCGCCGGTGCCGTCGTTGACCTCGTACCACGTCGCGTCCGAAAAATAGGGCGCGAGGTTCGTCACCTTCGCGTTCGTGAATTTCACGAGCATCCCCTCGTACGGCTCCGCGTTCGCGTTGCCGCTCGCAATATTGGCGGCGAACACGCTCGTCGCCTTCGCGACCGCCGCCGGGATCGGGTTCCCCGTCGTCCGGACGACCGGGTTATGGATCCCCGACAACCTCGTCGTCACCCTCTGACCGAAACTGTACCATTCTTCAACGGATCCCGTGACGGCGACGCTGTCGCCGTGATGGAGCTTGTACATCGTCGAGTCGCCGACGATCCAGAGGCCGCTCCAGGGAGCGTTGCCGGACTGCATGTACCATCCGTACGTCCCGCCGACGGTGCTTGCCGGGTTCCCGTTCAGATAGATGTCGCTCGTGTCGGCCGTGACGACACCTGCAACCGTGACGACGGCTCCGGCGGTCACCGTGTCGGCCGCATACGGGCTGTATCCGTTCGAGAACGGCGTGTACTGGATGTCCTTGATCGTGAGCGCGCGGTTCATCGACTCGTAGAAGAAGAAGCCCTGCGAGGTGTCGGTGCTGCTGCTCGACGAGTAGCTCACCAGGGGTGTCACTTTCCCCGAATGATCAAACGCCCGCATGTAATAACGGACGAACGTCGAATCGGAGGCGGGGGGAATGACCCCTTTCCACGTGCTGTCGGTCGTCGGGGGGGTCATCGGCAGGGAGACGAAGGCGCTGCTGTTGAACCTGTAGAACAGCTTGACGGAGTCGATCGGAGCGCCGCCCGACTGGGCATAGGCCTGGACCGAGACGTGCACCGTGTCCGTCGGCCGGGGGGCCATCGGCGTCCGCCGCGCCGAAGTGATCGCGGGGTTCGTCGTCCCGATGACGAGGTCTCCCGGGAGCATCGGGGCGATCTCGTACCCCTTCGGGTTGTCGCCGCCGGAGACGACCCACATGACGCCGCGGATCGTATCAATCGACGCCTGGATCGGCGGGAGCTTGTAGGGATAGCCGGCGGGATTGGCGCGCCGGAGCGTGTAATAATCGGACGCGTCATACATCGAGATCTGGTTCCCGTTCTGGATGAGATTGAACGTGCCGTTCGTCGCGTTGCTGTAGGAGGGGATGACGAGGTTCGTCAGCTGGACATACATCCCTTCGTACGGCTCTCCCGTGCTGTAACGGATCTTCCCGCCCGGGTAGGGACCCTGGTAGAACGTGGAGACCGTGAGCGGTGTCGGGGCGGGAACGGCGACGTGGCCGATCGGCGTGATCTGTTTCCCGGGAAGGTAGACGAACTGCGTCAGGCTGCTGAGCGCATTGGTCGGGAATTCATCGATCCAGCCGCGGATCGTGATGACGTCTCCCGGCTCCACGGCGTCAAACCCGTCAAGCTTCGCCTGGGAGCTGTCCGTGATGACGTTGATCTTCACCCAGATGCCCCGCCACTGGCTGATGCTGGCGGTATCGTACAGGAGCATGCTCCAGCCCGAGCTGTTGAATCCCATGACGCCCTTCGGGATGACGACGATGCCGGTCGTCTCGACCGTGTCGTGATAATACCGGGACGCCTGGATGGAGAAACGCGTCGTGCTTGCCTGGAGCGTGTCCGCCAGGAGCAGCGAGTCGATCGGAACCTTCTGCAGATCCTGAATCGCAACATGGGGGTACGTCTGCGCGAGCAGAGGCAACGCCCCGAGGGCCAGAAGGCACACAAGTGATATCAGCCTCTTCATATCGATCCTCCTTGTAAGAAAGTGAATGATGAGAAATGCCGCGGTTATTTGATGACCAGGAATTTGCCCTTCACCGTCTCCCCGGTCTGCGAATCGCGGACCGTGTAGAGATAGAGACCGGTGGCGATGGCCTGGTCGTATTTTGTAATGAGATCCCACGCGTGTTCCCCCCCGGAAAACTGGGGAGGGAGCTGCGTCCCGCTGAACTGGCGGAACCACGCGATGTCACTGCCGTCGTACGAGGCCCCGTCGTGCTGAATGTCGGCAACGACGTCCCCCGCGAGCGTGTAGATCCTGATCTCGCACCGCTGCGGAAGATTATAGAAGTAGATTTTCCTGTTCCTCTCCCCCGTGCCGTCCCAGACCGCGCCGCCGTAATACGGGTTGGGATAGACGCCGACCGACTTCGTTCCCGCCGGCGCGGGGGGCGTGCCCGGAATGACGCGCGCCATCTCGGTCTTGCTCTGGAGCGAGCTCACGCCCGTGGAAGAATCCCCCCTGTCGTACGCGGCGACGCCGTAGATGTACTGCCATCCGTTCAGGTGGGTCATGTTCGTCCCCGCGGGGGGAAAACGGTACCAGTATCCCACGGTATCCCCGGGAAAGTACTTCGGGGCGGGTAGGATAACGGCGTCGAACCCCGTGTCATGCCCGATCCCGTCGCCGGCCACGTCGAAATCCCCCACGAGCGAGAGATTCAGCAGGAGATCCTGCGGGTCCGTGAAATCAGACCCCGGAGTGGAGCGGTACACCCTGTAGCCTTCGAAATCCATCTCCCCCGTGACGGGATCGACGGAGAGCTCGGAAGTGGATTTGTCCCAGTAGACCGTCACGCTCTGATTCCCGACGTCCACCCTGACCTTCGGCGGACGGGGCGGCTGGGGGAGCTGATAGTGGTCCAGGCGCCCGTTGCCGTTGAGATCCTCCCCCGGATCGAGCGTGTTGTTCCCGTTGATATCCTCCCCCTGGTAGGCCTTCTGGCAGAATGCGGCGTTCGAATACAGGATCTTTCTCTGGTCCCGCGTGTCGAGATTTGCCGGCAGCGTTCCGTTTTTTTTGCCGCAGATTACGCCGAAGACGACATTGAGCGAATCCCCCGGGAGGAGGGACGAAAACGGGCCCGTGGAGAGCAGCGATGTGTAATTCCCCGCCGCCGTCCGGAGAGGGTCGATGTACTGCTGGGGCATGGAGGAGGCCAGCCGGTCGAACCTGCTCCGCGCGCCGCCGATGTTCCCCGCGTCGTCGAGGGGGGAGAAGTAGTTTGTCTCCCCGGCAAGACTCCGGTATATCCACGCGTTATAATAGGTGCGTTTCCGGAGATTGCCGATCGAATCCACGCCGTGGGGAAACGGGGTCGCCCCCAGGAGCTGGACGCCGATGTAGCTGTTGGCCGGGGGAGGCGCGGGAATGCCGTCAAAATCGAACGTGTACATCATCCGGAGCGTGTCGGAATACCCGTTGCCGCCGTGGTTGAAGTATCCCGTGGTCCCCGGCCGGACGTTGTTCGTATTCCTCACGCACGCGTTGTTCCAGAACCCGACGTAGACGGAATCCAGCGTGTCCGACGTTGCATTATAAATCGTATAATTGAGTATCACGAAGAAGTCCGCGAACGGGAAGTTCCACGCGTAGCTCTCCTGCCTGACGGTGATCCCGAGCGGGGTGTGCCCCGGAATGGTGTCCCCGGTCGTCGGGCGCGTCCTGTACAGGTCGGAATACGATGCGACGAAATCCTGGTGGCTGACCGCGTTTTCCGAGAAGTACTGGGAGCTCGACAGGGAGGAACGCTGGATCATCACCGAACCGGCATCCGAGGTGAATTCGTAATCCTTCCCCGTGACGGAGCCGGAGGCCTGGTCCGTGGCCCCGGTGCTGACGTGCTGCTGCCCCGATTTCCGGGAGACGGCGCCGAACCAGAGCCCCCCCTGGTATTCATGCTCGATCCGGGAGCCGCGGGGATATTCGCAGGACGGCTGGTCGGGCCAGTATGCGTTCCGGTCACCGATCGTCCCGTAATTTGTCACCGTCAGAGCGATGTTCCCCGCCGAGGTGAAATTGCGGTCCGTGTCATCGGCGGTCTTACGGACACCGGAGGGGGCGTTCCGATCATCCCCCCCGCCGTTTCCGACGAATCCCGACGAGAGAAAAAAGATGACCGCTCCGACCGCACGGATCCCCGTAGACATGCTCGTATGATGGGAATGACGAATGACGTTGAGTGAAAGGACAGCTGGGAAGAGCGCTGGAGTAAACTGGCCGGCAGGGCTGAAACCCTGCGATAAATATATCCCAACGGGGGAGCAATGTCAAGTTGCTTTTCTGTTAACTTTTTTGAAAGTTTCCTTTGATGACATTTCTGAATCCATTTGTTCTCTTCGGTCTCGCCGCCGCCTCCATCCCCGTCCTCCTCCATCTCCTGAATCTGCGCAAACTCCGCACCGTTGAGTTCAGCTCCGTCCGTTTTCTGAAGGAGCTGCAGAAGACGTCCATGCGGCGGCTCCGGATACGACAGATCCTTCTTCTCGTGCTCCGCACGCTTCTCATTGCCGCACTGGTTCTTGCCTTCGCACGCCCCACGCTCAATTTCCGGTTCGGCGGATTCGCAAGCCCGGGAGCGTCGAGCACAATGGTCATCGTCGTCGACGATTCGCCGAGCATGAACGTGCACGACGAACGGGGCACGGCGTTCGCGCGGGCCCTCGGTGCCGCTTCCGGCCTCATCGACATCGCTTCCGACGGCGACAGGCTCTATCTCGTCGGACTCTCGGGTCTGCGCCCGGGAAGTCCGCTCCCTTCACCGCGGACGCCCCGGTCGGCACGGGAAGCGCTCGGGCGCCTCTCGACTTCTCCCGTGAGCGTGCCGCTGGCGGCGGCGTTGCGCTCGGTCCGGCCGCTCATCGCTGCGTCGCCCGACGCGAACCGCGAAGTGATCTTCGTCAGCGACGGCCAGGCAACGCAGCTCAGGCACGGAACGCCGGGGGCGGACTCGGGAAGCGTCCTCGACCCGCACGCCGGGCTCTTCCTCTGCTTTTCCCCACCCCTCGCCCGGGAAAACACGGGAATCACCGGAGGAGAAGTGCTGACAAGGATCGTGGCGCAGGGGAGGCCCGCGCAGTTCCGTGCGCACATACGCAACGAAGGGAACGAGCCGGTGCGGGAGTCCGTCGTGAGCCTGTACGCGGCCGGAACGCGGGTCGCCCAGCAGTCGGTGTCGATCCCTCCCCGCGGCGAGGTCAGGCCGGTCTTTTCCTTCGCCGTGAAACGGAAGGGGATACTCGCCTGCGCGGTGAAGACCGAGGACGACGCGCTCGACGACGACAACACGTACGCCTTTGTCCTCGATGTCCCCGAGCATATCACGGTCCTCCTGACGGGTCCGGACCCCCCCTCGACGCGCCTTGCCGCACTGGCACTTACGCTCGGAGGGGATTCGCTCGTCGCCGGGGGCATGTCCGCCGCACAGACGACGAACACGGAACTCGTCTCCGCGGACATTGCCCATGTCGATGTCATCGTCATGTGCGGGTTCGAAGACCTCACCTCTTCCGCGGCCCGAAAGGTGGCGCAATTCGTCAGGGACGGGGGAGGACTCATCCTCTTCCCGCATGATGCCGCCGGTCCCCGGGACGCGGCCATATTCAGGGAGCTCGCCCTGCCTGTCCCGCCCGGCCCCGCCGTCACCGCTCCGGCCGGGAGCTTCATATCCTTTTCTTCCGTCGACGACGCACACCCCCTGTTTGAAGGACTGTTCGAGTCGGGAAAAGGTCCGCGACGGGGAGGGAGCGGGATCGAGTCCCCCCGGATTCAGACGGCGCTCCCCCTGGCCGCCGGGGAGAAAGGGGCGCGGGTCATCGGCATGACGAACGGCTTCCCGTTCCTCGTCGATTACGCCGCGGGATCCGGCCGCGTTCTCGCATTTGCCGTCGAGGCCGGGACAGCGTGGTCCGATTTCCCCTTGAAGGGGCTCTTCGCCCCGATCCTCCACCGGGGAATTGCCTACACGGGATCGCCCGGCGCCGGGCACGGCTCTCTCGAGCCGGGCGACCCTCTTTCGTTTTCCGCCAGGCTCCGCACGTTCACGGACAGGGATACGTACACGATCACCTCGCCCGACGGCCGCACGACGAAAGTCGTCCCCGCGTTCCGTCCCGGCGAAGGGACGGCGCGATTCAGCGGCGGCGCCGCAGGCGAACCGGGAGTCTACATGCTCGCGCGCGACGCCCGCGGCGGAGCCGACCGGACCCGGGACATTGCGGGAGCGGCGGTCAACATCTCCCCGGAGGAGAGCGATCTGCGCACGGCGACGGACGCGGACGTCGCCGCATTCGGTGCCGCGGCCGGCATCGAGCCGGCACGGGTGCACGCGACCGGACCGGACCGCGCCGCACAGGCCGTCCGGGAGAGCAGGTACGGGGTCGAAGTGTGGAGGGATTTCGTCCTGCTGGCGCTCGTGCTTGCGATCGCCGAAATGGCGGTGGGACGCGCCGCGGGAACAGCGGAAGGAGGCGCCGGGGCATGATGAACACGATAAAGACCGGGACGCACGAACGGGCTATCCTCGTGGGGGTCGCGACGCCATCGGAGCGCCGCGGACAGGTCGAGGACTATCTCGAAGAGCTCGCCCGGCTCGCGGACTCCGCGGGTGCGGAGGTCGTGCACAAGATGCTCCAGGTCCGCCACTCGGTGAACGCCGCCTTCTTCATCGGGAAGGGAAAGGCCGAGGAGCTTTCCTATCTTGCGGAGGAGAAGGGGATCGACATCATCATCTTCGACGACGACCTTTCCGCCGTTCAGGTACGGAACCTGGAGAAGCTCATCAAGTGCAAGATCATCGACAGGAGCGGCATCATTCTCGACATCTTCGCCTCGCGCGCGCGGTCCAACGAGGCGAAGACCCAGGTGGAGCTCGCCCAGCTCCAGTACATGCTCCCCCGCCTCACACGGCAGTGGACGCACCTTTCGAAACAATTCGGCGGCATCGGGACGAAGGGCCCGGGAGAAACGCAGATCGAAACCGACCGGCGCGCGATACGGACGCGGATTGCGCACCTGAGCGCGAAGATCCGGGAGATCGGCAAGGAACGGGAGGTCCAGCGCAGGGGAAGAGAGCAATTCCCGCGCGTGGCGCTCGTCGGGTACACGAACGCGGGAAAATCGACGCTGCTCAACTGGTTTTCGGGCGCGGGCGTGGTGGCGGAAGACCGGCTCTTCGCCACGCTGGATTCCACGGTGCGCCTCGTCAACCTCACCCCGGCCCACCGGATACTCCTCTCCGACACGGTCGGGTTCATACGCAAGCTCCCCCATAATCTCGTCGCGTCGTTCAAGAGCACGCTCGACGAGGTGAGGGAGGCCGACATCCTGCTCCACGTGGTCGACGTCAGCCATCCGCTCTTCGAAGAGCAGATCGCCGTCGTCAACGAGACTCTCGAGGATATCGGCGCGCAGGGGAAGCCGACGGTGATGGCGTTCAATAAGGTCGACGTCCTGGGGAACAGGAACATCCTCGCCCGCGCAGGCGCCTCGTTCGAGAACCCCGTGTGCATCTCCGCGCAGCGGGGGATCAACATGTCCGCCCTCTCCGATGCCCTTGTTGCGCTTCTCGAGGGAACCGTCGCGGAGGAGACGCTGACGCTCGCCCAGTCGGAGTACGACATGGTCTCGCGCGTGCACGAGCACGGCGAGGTCCTCGAGGAACGCTACGACGGGGAGGGGATCACGCTCCGCGTGCGGATGAACAGAACGCGGCTCGAGCAGCTCAAGAAGTCCCTCGCCGCGCGCCGGAAGGGGGGGGCGCACCGCACGTAGGCCCCCCCGGAGGGGAGCCTCCTACGGAGCGGGCGAAAGGTCGAACGACTCCGCCCTGCGCGAGAATCCCTTCAACTTCCTCTTCCCTTCGAACTCGCCGCGGCTCTCTCCCCTGTAGATGACCGCATCGTCGTCTCCGAGAACGATCGCCACCGGGGTCCCCCCCTGCAGGCGGAACGTGCCGCGCCACGCGTCCCCGTTGTCCATCATCCAGAGGAGGCTCACCTTCATCTCTTTGGGGAGCGCGGGGGCATTGAGGTAGAGCCGCGTGTTATCCGGTCCCTTCCTGTACTCCACTTCCACGGGAACGTCCCCCGCATACGTCGTGAACTGCACCAGCGTGAGGGATGCCGGGAGCCGGGGCTGGAGAACGCATGTCCCCGAGGCGAGGTCGAAGCGGACGCCGAAATAATCCTGGTACATCGTGCGCACGAATTCGGCCATCCCGGTGAGCGACGCCCGGGGCCCGTCGTTCGGACCGCCGGCGATCGCGGGAAGCGTCCCGGCCATGCCGCTGTCGAGCGCCGTCAGGGCCATCGCCTTCGTGAGCGGGTAACTGACGTCCTGCCTGTCGTACCGCGTGAGCGCGTAACACACGGGTCCCGCAAGCCAGGTCCAGACCGGACCGTTGTATTCCGCGCCGGGACTCCCCGGCGACGACCGGAAGCGCGGATCGGAAGGGGCGAGCGTGCGGATGCCGGCGGGGGTGAAGAGTCCCGCCACCGCCGCGCGCGTCACGCCGTGCCGCATCGCCTCCTCGTCGAGCATCTCGAGGCACATGACGCCGTTCGGCCGGATCTCGGGGGACCGGGAGCCGTCCGCTTCCAGGTGGTCCGCAATCGTGTGGGCGGCGGTGTCCGCAAACAGGGCCGTGAAATTCCTCGCCGTCTTCTCCGGAAGATCTCCCCACCTGCGGGAGGCGATCGTGTCGCCCAGGTAGGAAGCGACGAACCTGCCGATGAGCTGCTGGAAATACCAGGAGACCTGTATCTCGGCCGCCCTGTTTCCCCGGGCCACGGTCTTCATCCACGTCTCGCGGGGTCCGTGCACGAGGAGATTGAACCTGTCGGCGTGCGTCCTGAGCGTGCCGTCGATGCTCCGCACGACGAGCGGATAGAGCGTGCGGACGAGCAGCGTGTCGTCGGTGTTCACGACCTGCTCGTACAACTCCCGCACGAACCACGGCGTCACGTCCGCCCCGCCGTACGAAGGACGGCCGGCCGTGACCCTGTCGGGAATCCGCCCGAAGGACGCGCTCTTCGGGAGCGTATCCTGGTAGTGCGCGAGCGAACGGAGAATCGACGCGGTGCGGGAGTAATCTCCCGTGGCGAGACCGAGCCCGGCGATCGACTGCGCATTGTCCCGTACGTCGATCGAGCCGTCCCAGGGAAGTCCCGCCACCGCGAACGTGTCGCTGCGGTTCACCATCAGCCCGTCGAGCCCGAGGATCATCCAGCGGACGGCCCTGTCCAGCGTGTCGTCGGACGTCCGGAAATACGAGGCGTTCAGGAGATTCTGCATGCGCGCGCGCCGCGACGCGAGAAGCGAATCCAGACCGCCGAGCAGGCGCGCGGCGGTTCCCCTCTCCCCCCCGCGGCGGGGAACGTGCACACAAGAAACGTCGCACCCGAGTCACCGTCGACCGACACACCGTCCACGACCGGCACCCCCTGCCCGCCGGCGGCGGCGCACAGCGTTCCCCCTCCGGCGAGCTTCCAGCCCCAGGCGCGATCTGCGGAAGCGAGGGGACTGCCCGGGCCGGGGGTCACGTGGAGAATCGTCCGGCCCGCATGCGGGGCCTTCACACGGACGACGAACCCGTGCACGTCGGGTCCCCCGCAGCCTTCGAGCCCTGCAAGAGCGACGGAAATTCCGCCGCGGTAGTACCTGATCGTCTCATAGGGGCGTATGAGCGCCGAGTCGAGCGCGCCGGGAACAAGGACTCCCTCCGGACGTTCCACGCGGATTCCCCTGACGACGTCGGTCCCGGCCACCGACAGCATGTCGCCGTCGCCGCTCCCCCCGACGCTCCCGGTGAGGAACGCCCCCTCCCGGTCCGACTGCATGTAGGAACGTCCCGGGAAAGCGGCAACGCGTATGGCGCAATCGTCGATGCGCAGGGGCACGCGGCCCGAGGGCTGCCGATCGCCTCCGGAACATCCGGCGAGGAGAACGAGACAGAGGAGAGAGATCTGGACGTGACGCATGGCTGCTCCGTGGCTGTGAGACCGCGCATAACCTAGTGAAATCGCTTGAGAGAAACAAAACCGTGGAATTCCTCCGCGCTTTTTGCTATCATGGTCCATCAAACGGGAGACACGGGACACCATGATCAACGTCGCAATCGAAGCGGCCCGCGAAGCGGGAATGTTCCTCCGGTACAGCGTCGGCAGGGTCAGGCGGGTCGAGATCAAGGAGGGGGAGGAGCGGAACCTCGTGTCGGAAATCGACAGGGGGGCCGAAGAGCGCATCATCAGCATTATCAGGCGGCACTTCCCCGCGCACGGGATACTCGCCGAGGAGAGCGGCGCCAGCAGCCCCGACGCCGAGTACAAGTGGATCATTGACCCCCTCGACGGCACGACGAATTTCCTTCACGGGCTCCCCGTCTTCTGCGTCACGATCGGCATCGAACACCAAGGGGAGATCATCGCCGGCGTCGTCTACGACCCGAACCAGGACGTCCTGTACACCGCGGAAAAGGGGAAGGGGGCGTACATGAACGGGCGGAGGATGAGCGTCTCGACGACGGGGAAGCTCATCGACAGCCTGCTGATGACCGGTTTTCCGTACGACATTGCGAAGAATCCCGATCACGCGGTCGAGCACTTCGTCGACTTCCTCATGGAGGCGCAGGGGATCCGGAGATTCGGGTCCGCGGCGCTGGACCTCTGTTACGTCGCCGCGGGGCGGCTCGACGGATTCTGGGAGGTGAACCTGCACCCGTGGGACATGGCCGCCGGGATACTCCTCGTGGCGGAGGCGGGGGGAAAAGTGAGCAATTTCGACGGCGCACCCCTCGACATCTACGGAAGGAAGATCGTCGCTTCGAACGGGGCGATCCACGAGGCCATGGTGCGCGTCCTGGCCAGATGACGTTTGGCGGTTCTCCGGCAGATCAGAACCTCTTGATCATGTCGAAGAAGAGGACACCGAACATCCCGAGGAAGACCAGCGTGAACGCCGCCGCGATCCCCAGAAGGGCAACCCTCTGCTTTGTTTCCGCGGCATCGACCGGGCGTTCCGGATGGGTCCTGACGACCATGTCCCCCGTGACGGTGGTCTGACACGAGAGCCGGATGTTTTTTTCCACGCGATGGGCCACCGCCAGGTTCCCCGAGAGCGTGCCTTCTTCCTCGCGCGTCCTTGGCGGGGCCCCCTTGCCGTCCACGATTTCCACGGCGCATGTGCCGCAGAAATTGTGCCCCCTGCAGTTCAGAAGGCTGTCAAGCCCCCTGTACGGAGAGACACCGGTCTTCTTCATGAGAAGCCGGAGGTTGGAACCGGGTTCGGCATCAACGGAACGGTGTTCGTTGTAGAACGTTACGACGGGCATATTCCTCTCCTGAACGAAAAATTGTTCAGAATATAAGATTTTTCTTCATATTGTCAATATGCCGCGGGTGTGGTCCATGCGCTCACACCGTTTTTGTCGACTGTCGATTTTACGCAACTTCGGGGCGGGGGGGGCGAATCACCGATCGTCACGAACGAAGAAAACTGTTCCGCGCACCGCCGGGCGGCATCCCCCCTGTCGGTCCTGATCACCGCGATCAGGTCGTTCTTTTCGACCCTGTCCCCGGTTTTTCTGGCAAGAATGATCCCCGCTTTCGGGTCAATCGGGTCTTCCACCGTGAGCCTTCCGGCGCCCAGCTCCACCGCCAGCACGCCGATGTGCCGCGTCGCGAAGTCCGTGACATAGCCCGACCGGGAGGCCCGGACGTCGACGGAGAATTTCGAGACCGGATAGCGGGCGGGCTCCCGTATGCAGGCAATATCCCCCCCCTGCCGTTCCACGATCTGTAGAAATTTCTCGTACGCCTTCCCCGACCAGATTGCCGAGCGGCAGAGCGCAATGCCTTCGGCGATCGTCGCGGCTTTGCCGCCGAGCCGGACCATCGCCCCCCCCAGGACGTATGTGAGCTCCATGAGGTCCGGAACGTTCTTCCCTTTCAGGCACTCGACCGACTCGACGACCTCGAGCCAGTTGCCGATCATCATCCCCAGCGGCTGGTCCATGCCGGTGATGAACGCCACCGTCTCTTTCCCGCAGCCTTCCCCGATATCCACCAGGGCGGCGGCAAGCGCAACGGAATCATCGTATGACTTCATGAACGCGCCGCTGCCGGTCTTCACGTCGAGGACAAGTGCATCGATCCCCTCGGCGAGCTTCTTGCTCATGATGCTCCCGGCGATCAGGGGGATCGATTCCACCGTCGAGGTGACGTCGCGCAGCGCGTACATCCGGCGGTCCGCCGGCGCGATTTCCGCCGTCTGGCCGCTCAGGACAAGCCCGGTCTCGAGGATCACGTTCCTGTATTCCGCCACCGTCAGTGCGGTCCGGAACCCGGGAATCGATTCGAGCTTGTCGAGCGTCCCTCCCGTGTGCCCCAGTCCTCTCCCCGAGATCATCGGGACGGCCACGCCGCACGCAGCGACCATCGGGGCAAGGATGAGCGACACCTTGTCCCCGACTCCCCCCGTGGAGTGCTTGTCGACCTTCCGTCCCGGAACGGACGAGAGGTCCACGACAGTGCCGGATCGGAGCATGACGTCCGTGAAACACGCGGTTTCTTCCCTGCTCATTCCCCGGTAGAAGACGGCCATCAGGAACGCGGACATCTGGTAGTCGGGCACGTCGCCCCTGACGTACCCGCCCAGCAGCGATTCGATCTCCGCCCGGGTCAGCGACCCACCGTCCCGTTTCTTCCGGATGAGTTCCGCGGTGTTCATAAAGGGTCAGCTGACGAGGGGAAGGAGAGAGGGAAAATCGCTGATGATGAAGTCCGGAGCGGCGGCCTCGATCTGTTCCCGGCTCATTGCGCCGTACGTCACGCCGCACGTCGCGATCCCGGCGTTTTTTCCCGCCAGGACGTCCATGGCCGTGTCACCCACCATGATCGTCGAGGCCGGGTCCCACGACTCCTCCCCGAGGATCAGGCGGAGTATCGCCGGATCGGGTTTGAAGGGGATGTCGTCGCTCCCCTGCAGTCTGTCGAACAGCGTGGTAATGCCGAAATGATCCGTCGCCCTGCGTATGCCCGGGCCCCGTTTCGTGGACGCCACGGCGATCTTCTTGCCGCGCCGCCGGAGGCTCTCGAGCGTCGTCCGCACGCCGGGAAACAGGGTCGTCGTCAGGAGTGAACGGGACGGGTAGTAGGAAGCGTACAGCGCCGCCGCTTCGGGGATCCTCCCGTGCTGCGCGGGGGGGAGGAGATGCCGGAACGTCTCCTCGAGCGGCAGGCCGATGAACGGGTACAGGTCCTCCTCGCGGCGTCCGACGGCACCCAGCTGTTCGAGCACCCAGAGCTGGGCCCCGGCAATGTCCCGCCGGGAGTCGGTGATCGTCCCGTCGAAGTCAACGATGATATTGTCGAATGCCATCGGCTACCGCCTTCGCGCCGCGATCTTTTTCTCGGCCAGAAGGAGACCGATGATCGTCTTCGCGTCGCGGAACCCGCCGCTCGCGGCGCGGGCGACCGCCTCGGCGAACGGCATCTGTTCGACGGTCATGTTCAATTCCCCTTCTTCCCTGCGTGCCCCCCCCGGAAGGGGCGAGAGACCGGACGCCAGGTAAATGTGAAGCTCTTCGTCGCAGAAGCCTGGGGTCGTATAAACGGTTGCAAGGTGTTCCAGAGAAGCCGCGGCGTATCCCGTTTCCTCGGCAAGCTCCCGGGCCGCTGCAGAGGCCGGATCTTCGCCCGGGGAGAGCTTCCCCGCGGGAAGCTCCGTGACCCGCGAACCGACAGGGTAGCGGAGCTGCGCAACGAGGAGCACCCGGCCGTCGGGGAGAATCGGGACTGTGACCGCCCCGCCGGGATGGCGGGCGATTTCCCGGACCCCCGGCCTTCCCGACGGATACTCGACCCTGTCGACTATGAGGTCGATCACCCGTCCGGTATAGAGCACTTCACGGGAGAGGAGTTTCAATTCGCCTTCCGCACCGCCGTCCGGCGACATCAGGCGTTCCCCCTGCTCCCCGGCTTGACCACGGGAATTCCCTGCGCACAGAGGGGACATTCCCCCGGCGGATGGGCGACGACATCCATCGCCATCAGGGAGCACTGGAGTCCCCCGGCATCCACGGGAAACCTCACTTTGCCTCCGCTCCTGTCGACGATGAATGCGACTCCCGCAACGAGCCCCCCCCGTTCCCGGACGAGCGTGATCACCTCCGAAACGGATCCCCCGGTCGTCACGACATCCTCGCACACGAGCACTTTTTCCCCCTGCGTGATGTGGAACCCCCTCCTGATTTGCATAAGGCCGTCTTTCCGCTCGGCGAACAGCGTGCGCGCCCTGAGCTGGCGGCCCACTTCCTGCCCCACGACGATCCCGCCGAGCGCGGGGGCGATCACGACATCGATCCCCGCGGGGCGGAAATTCTGGGCGAGCTCCCCGCACAGGAGCTCCGTATAGTGGGGATACTGCAGGACCCTGGCGCACTGGAAGTAGCGATTACTGTGCAGCCCCGAGGTCAGCTGGAAATGCCCTTCCAGGAGAGCGCCGGAATCACGGAATATGGAGAGAAGATGTTGTTGTTCCATTGTCGTGTGTGTGTGTCAGAAGAGGAACCTGAGACCCCCGCGGACGACCGCCGTGACGCCCACGTCGGGATCGTCGTTGACGTACAGGGCCCGCGCTTCCGCGTCAAACGCCAGCGACCGGCTGATATGATATTCCAGTCCGGCGTAAACCGAACCCGCAAGCCTCGTCTGAAAAGGTATATAATAGTACGTCACGCGTCCAGAGTCCGTCTGCTGACGGTACTCCGCCCCCGTCACGTGCGAGATCCCGATCATGGCGCCGAGATACGGGGTGAGTTTCTTGCCCGGCGCGAGCGTGAAGCGGCCGATGACTCCCGCCACGATCTGCGCGAGCGGGGGGTTTCTGAACGGAAGATTCGGGTAGGCGGCCGCAAAGGCGGGACCCCGGAACCAGTAGGCGGATCCCTCGAGATCGAACCCGAAGGAGACCGTGCGGTTCACCGCCTTCAAAAACTCCATCGACGCCGAGGGTCCCGCCCCCCAGTAGGAGGTCAGGCCGTCGTGAGACACGGGCCAGGACCAGCCGCCCAGCACGCTGATTGAGTGACTGCGGACGGGCGAGGGCGGCAGCGCCAGATTCTGCGCCGCACACTGCATCGCCGCCATCAGTACAGCGACCGTCACCGCACTTCGCTTGAGCATCGTTTCCCCCTTCATGAGTGTTGAGTGTGGAAGATCAGGTGTCTCGCGCGGCGGCCGGGTCCCGCGTGCGGTCACCACCCCTTCACGCGACGCAGATTCGCGATATGTTCAACGTGTTTGTCTCCGTGTCCGGCATACACGCTGAGCTGGCTCTCGAGCGTGACCTCCCCCCGCTCCGGGTGGAGGGCGGTCCTCGTCCATCCCCCCTCCGGCACCCGCTCCAGCAGCTTGCACCACCTGTCGTGCAGGCCGCGGAGGATCTCCAGCGAAACGCCGATCGGCATTTCCGTGCTGTCGGGCTGCGCCGCCCAGGCATCCTGGTTATAGGGCTTGATCGCCGGCCTCTCCTCGGTGAGCATCAGCTTCATGCGGACGAAGGCGTTCAGGTGCGCGTCGGCCAGATGGTGGACGACCTGTCGCACGGTCCAGCCCCCCTCCCTGTACGGGGTATCGAGCTGTTTGTCGTTCAGTCCCTTCACGGTCTCTTCGAGAAGCGACGGCAGGGCACGAATCCTGTCGATCTTCTTCCGGCGTTCATCGTTCATCAGACGCTCCCTCCTCCTGTGTGTTCCATCCCATGCGCATCAACGGCGTTATCGGCCGCGCCTTTGAACGGCCGGTCCCTGTCTTCGAACTCGGGCCTGTAATACTCCGACGCTTCGAATTCCTGCGCCCAACCATTCTCCATCCCCAGCTCCTCCAGGATCGCGAGGACCTTCAGGTACTCGCTTTCGCGGACCTTCCTGTCCAGGAGCGGCATCGTCAGGGCACGGTGGGTCGGGAAATACTGTGACATCACGCTCAGGGTGGTATCCGCACCCAGCGCATCGCGGATCCACGTGAGCGTCTCACGGCTCGCGGCGATGTCGTTCGGGAGGACAAGGTGGCGAATGATGAGCCCCCGCTTGACGAGGCCGTCGTCCCCCGTGAGAAGGGCGCCCCCGACCTGGCGGTGCATTTCGGCGACCGCCGCCCGTGCGTGCGCCGCGTAGCCGTCGACCTTCGAGAATTCGCGTCCCATCGCGTCGTCCCCGTATTTCAGGTCCGGCAGGTAAATGTCCACGACGCCGTCCAGGAGCCGCAGGACATCCAGGGCATCGTACGCGTTGGTGTTGTAGATCAGGGGAAGATGCAGCCCGGCGGCCGCGGCGTCATCAAGGGCCGACACGACCTGGGGGACGAAGTGCGTGGGAGAAACGAGTCCGATTCCGTGGCAGCCCTTCGCCTGCAGCTCGAGCATCATCTCCGCCAGGCGGGCGATGCTCACCTCGTGCTCCCGCTCCGCCCTGTGGTTCTGGCTGATCAGGTAGTTCTGGCAGTACACGCAGCGGAGATTGCAGTTCCCGAAAAAGATGTTCCCGACCCCGTGCGTTCCCACGAGCGCCGGCTCCTCGCCGAAGTGCGGCGTGAAGGCGGAGACCACGGGAAGCTCCCCCGAGTAACAGCGGGCAATCTCCCCCTTCAGGCGGTTGTTCCCGCAGTCGTGGGGACAGATGGTGCACGAGGCAAGCATGGCGCGGAGACGCCCGGCGCGGGCGCGAAGCTCCCCGGAGCGGTGAAGGGCGATATAGGAAGGAACAAACGGCATAGAAAAAAATATAGCAAAGTTTCCAAACGATTCCAATTGCCGAAGGGGGGGAGAAACCGTATTTTACCGCACCCGGACACACTCATCCACGCATCGGACACCCATGGCGGAACACATCTTCATGACGGGAGGGACCGGACTCGTCGGAACGCACCTCATTCCGCGCCTCCTCAGGGCGTTTCCCGGATCGGAAGTTACGCTCCTGGTCCGCGGTGACGACGACGCGGACGCCGCTTCCCGCGTGGAGCGGATCGCCCTCGCCGCCGAGGGCCCCGGGGGGATCCCGGGCGCCCGCCAGCGGATCCGGGGACTGCGGGGGGACGTCATGCTCGAGGGGTGCGGGCTCCGGGCTGCGGACCTCGATGCGCTCGTGCGCGATACCACGTACATCATCCACGGCGCGGCGACGATCCGGTTCGACCACCCGATCGACGAGGCGCGGGAGGTGAACTGCGGGGGGACGCGCAGGATGCTCGCGATCGCCGGCCGGTGCGTGGAGCACGGGCGCCTGAAGCGGTTCGTCTATATCGGCACATCCTCGGTGTCCGGCCAGCGCGCCGGCATCGTCACCGAGGAGGAGCTCGAAACGGGACAGCGGTTCTTCAACACCTACGAACAGTCCAAGTGCGAATCGGAGAGGATCGTCCGGGACCACTTCGGCCGTATCCCGGCGGTGATCTTCCGTCCCAGCATCATCATCGGCGATTCACGGACGGGAGCGACAAGCTCGTTCAACGTCATCTACATCCCCCTGCGCCTGCTCCAGCGGGGGATCCTCACGTTCGTCCCGGGGAATCCCGCCACGAAGATGGACCTCGTCCCGATCGACTGGGTTGACGACGTGATGGTGCACGTCATGGGGCGGGACGCGGCGGTCGGGAAGGTCTGTCATGTCACCGCGGGACCCGCCCGCGCGGCATCGCTCGGGGAGGTGGTACAGGGGGCCAGGGCGTATTTCGACCTTCATGCCCCGCTGGCGGCGCCGCGCACGATGGAGTTCATTTCACGGGAGGAGTTCGAGAGACGCAGGACGCTGACCCGCGGCCGGGAGGAGGCCCTCCTCGGGCAGCTCGACACCCTGCTTCCCTACATCAGCATCGACAGGCTGTTTGATTCGCGGAACACCGACGCGCTGCTCGAGGGGAGCGGGATCGCGTTCCCCCCCTTCAGCTCATACGCGGAGAAGATTTTCGCGTACTGCCTGAGGACGCGCTGGGGGAAGCTCCCGGGTTGACCGGGCCGCCGGTCACATCTCTTTCCTGCCCGATCCCAGCTTCAGCCGTTGCAGTTCCGATTTGTAGACGATGTGCTTCGAGTCGACCGCCCGGTCCAGCGCAAGCACCCCGTTGACGTGATCGATCTCGTGCTGCAGGAGCTCCGCCAGCGAGCCCCGCGCCTTCAGGAGACGTTCCTTCCCCTCCGTGTCCCGGTACCGCACTTCGACGGACAGATGACGCTTGAGCTTGACGGCAAGATCCGGAAAACTGAAGCAGTCGTCCCACAGCGTCATCATCTGCCTGCTGCTCCTGACGATCTCGGGATTCACGAGGGCGAGGGGTCCGTCCGCGTCGACGAAAATGACGCGGCGGGTGTCGCCGATCTGGGGGGCGGCGATCCCCCGGCCGAACCCCTGGCGCTGACTGAAGTCATGCAGCGTGTCCGCCAGATCCGCGACCAGGGCGCCGAGATCCGGCGTGCCGTACTGCCTCACCCGCACGCAGGTGGCGCGGAGGAGGGGATTGCCGAGAAGCAGAATGGGACGGACGCTCATACGGACCTCCTTCAGAGAACTTCAGAATCCCGATACCCGGTGGACCCTTCCCATCGACGTCCCGAGAAACCTCTCGCCGACCTCCGCGAACCGGGCCGGCAGGTCGCTGACGTAGAACTCCATGTTGGGTTTCTGCCGGCTCGGGTTGCGCAGGTTCTTCTCGTCCAGCGTGCGCTCCACGTCGGCGGCGACCGCCGCGCCCGAATCGATAAGGATCACCTGGGGATCCACGGCGGCCGCAATCGCGGCGCGCAGAACGGGGTAGTGGGTGCACCCGAGTATCAGGGTGTCGATTTTTTCGAGCCTGAGCGGAAACAGATACTCCTTCGCGACGAGGGCCGTCACCTTATGGTCGATCCACCCCTCTTCCGCCAGCGGGACGAAGAGCGGGCACGCCTGCGCAACAACGGTGACGTCGGCGGCGATCTGGCGGATCGCGTTGGTGTAGGCGCCGCTGTTGACGGTCGCAACGGTGCCGATGATCCCGACCCTTTTCTTCTTCGTGGCCAGGACGGCTTCGCGGGCGCCGGGGAGAATCACCGCAACGACGGGGACGCGCGCGCGCTTCTGCACGACGTCGATTGCGACCGCCGAGACCGTGTTGCAGGCGATGACGACCATTTTGACTCCCTTCCCCACGAGGAAATCGACGTCCTGCATTGCGTATTCCCTCACGACCGTCGGGGACTTCGGCCCGTAGGGGACACGGGCCGTATCGCCGAAGTACACGATGTTTTCATGGGGAAGCCGCGCGCTCAGGGCGCGGACGACGGTGAGTCCCCCGATGCCGCTGTCAAACACGCCGATCGGTTTTGCGTTCATGATGTGTGGTCGAGCCGCTCCCCGGCAAGGCGCCGGATGGTCGCGAGAACCGCCTCGCGGATCCGCTCCCTTGCACCGGGGTCCGTCACCCTTTTTCCCTCCCTGTCAAGCGTGTAGAACGCATCGACGATCCCGTCGACGCGTGTGGCAATCTTTGCGAAGCAGATATCGAGCCCGAGCTCCGACATCGTTTCCGTCACCCGGTACAGGAAGCCGACGCTGTCCGGCGCGTAGACATCGATGATCGTGAAGTTCGGGTTCTCCTCGAACCGGACGTCGGTTGTCACCGTCGGGTTTGCGGGGGGCTTCGGCCGCCGCCGCCACTTCCTGTCGTGTTCGCTGAACAGGCGCGCGATATCGAGCGCGCCCTGCATCACCAGGCGGAAATCCCCCGCAATTTTCTCGCAGCGCGCCTGGTCCAGGCCCGCTTTCGTCCCCGCGTCGGTGACGCGGAACCTGTCGATGATGAGGCCGTCGTCCCGCGTAAAGACGTTCGCGTCAAAGATGTCCGCGTCGTTCGCGGAGAGGACCGCGCAGAATTTCGAGAGCGCGAACGGGGCATCCCGGGCAATCACGGTGATCTCCGTGTGCGCTTCCGCCCTGGCGAAGAGCGCGGAGACCGGCTCGCGGTCCGCTCCCATCAGGATATGCCGGCCGATCTCCTCCTCGCTGAAGAGCGACACGTACGACGCGTTTCCCACCCCCTCGAGATGGCGCCGGACCTCGTCGGGCGGAATCGTGGCGCGCAGTGCTTCGACAACCCGTTCGGCCGCCTCGTCGTTTTGTTCCCTGTGGAATGTGTCGATCTCGGCGCCCGTCAGGTTGCGGCGCAGGACTTCGGCGGTGCGCTGGTACAGCTCCTGAAGCATCGCCGCTTTCCACTCGGTCCACACGCTCGCGTTCAGCGCGGAGAGGTCCGCGTACGTCAGGACGTACAGGTAATCGAGAAGCTCCGGCCGTTCGAAACGCGACGCAAACTCTTTCAGCGTGTCCGGATCATGGATGTTCCTGCGGAACGCGGTCTGCTCCATCGCCAGGTGATGGCGGACCAGGAACCCGACATCGGCGGCCATGTCCCCCATCCCGAGCCTCCCCAGCACGGCGGCGGAGACGGCGACACCCGTGATTTCATGGTCGGCGACACCGAGGGGTTTGGCGATGTCGTGAAGGAGGATCGCGGCATACAGCAGATCCCGGCGGGGGAGCGTCCTGAACACCTCCCGGAGGATTCCCTGTTTCTCCCTGAGTTGCTCCGCGCACGCGATCGCGATCAGGGTATGCTCGTCCGCGGTGTAGTAATGGTAGACATTGTGCTGGAAAAATGCCACGAGTGCCCCGAATTCGGGGATGTAGCGCGGAAGGACGTCCGCATCGTTCATCTCGTGGAGGGTTTCGGCCACGCGGTGCGTCGCGAGGATGCGGCGGAAATACGACGCAAGCTCCGGTGATGCCGCATCCGACGGGCGAATGAGGTCGGCGCTCCTTTCCAGAAGTCCCCGCAGGCGCAGGTCGGGCGGGACCTCGTACTCGGCCGAAAGGGCGAACGCCTCGAAGATCTGTGCCGGGGTCGTCAGCGCGGTCACGGACGGATCGATCGCCAGCGCATCATCGTGCCGGATGAACGCGGTCCCCGCGGGGGTGCCGCGTGAGCCGGTCGAACGCGGGGGCTCGATCGATTCCCTGAACCGCTGCCCCGTCCTCTGCAGCAGCCGGTGGACGTTCCGGGCGTGGAGATAGTACATGCGCATGAATATCTCCACCCCCGTGAGACCGGGCCCCGCCGCAACGCCGATCGCCCCGGCGACTTCTCTCTGCAGCGCGTATTCCAGCGTATCGTGCTGGGTTTCGCGCCGGAAATGCATCTCGTGTCTCACGCGGAGCAGGAACTCGAACGCGCGGACCGCGCCGTCGTATTCCTCCGCTTCGAGGTGCCCGCCGGCGCGGAGCATGTCGAGAAAGACCTTCGTCGCGCACGCCCCGTCACGGGCGGGAACGAAGTACGCCGGGTCGGTCCCCCGGTGGAGCCAGAATGCCGCGTGGAGGTCCCTGAGCCCCCCCGCACTTTTCTTGATGTTCGGCTCGAGGAGCTTCACGGAACTTCCGTAGCGGTCGTGGCGCGCCCGGACGTCGGCGAAGACCCCTTCAACGAACCACGCCTGCGGGTCCCCGGCAATCTTCGTTCGCATCCGGTCGTTCAGCTCCGCGGCCAGGGAGGCGTTTCCGCATATGAACCGGCTTTCGATCACCGACGCCCAGGAATCGAACGTGTTCCCGTGCAGCGCCAGGACCTCATCGACGGTCCGGACGCTGTGCCCGATATCGACACCCGCATCCCAGAGGTAGTGAAGCACCCGCCGCGCGGCTTCCCCGGCCGGCTCAAGGGAGGTTCCCGCGGCGCACAACACCATGACGTCGATATCGGAATGAGGCGAAAGCTCCCCCCGGCCGTATCCCCCGAGCGCGAGTATCGCGATGGAGTCCATCGTCCCGGCAGGGAGGGCATCGCAGGCGGACCGTATCACGTCGTCGGTCACCGAGGAGAGGGCGCTGCACGTGGCGAACCCGTCCGCCCCGTCATGGTGACGGTGCGCGACCTCCGCCTTCTGCGCCTCGAGATGCGACTTCAGCCGCCGGGGGTCCGACTGCAAGGGTGGGTCGGGGGAGGGGGTCTTCATGAGACGAATATACCGAACCATGCCTGGAGATTCAACGGAACTGCTGAGAAACCGTACGCCGATGATGACGAATTCAACGAATCGCGCGGCAATCCATCGAGAGAATGGGGGTAAAAACTGTTCATCAAGGGAAATAGTTTCCCGGGCACAAGTATTGTAGCTATATCGGGGGAACCAATACGGACAACCAGACAGAGCGTGCACATTGCCCTCGCAGGCGGAGTCACTCATCGGAGTTCTGACGGAAACGAGAAAACTCGAAAAACGCCTCGAGACGCTCACACGCGTTTCCTCCGACGCCCTCCTCGTTCTGCTTCTGCTCCACACAAAGCGACCGGCGAGCGTGAAAGCGCTGACCCGCTATCTCGGCGTGAGCGACAGCCGCACGTCCAAGCTCCTGTGCGTCCTTGAAGACAAAGGGCTGATCACGCGGCGCATCAGCCTCACGGACCGCCGCGTCGAGCAGATCTCGCTCACGCCCAGGGGAGACCGCATCGTGGAAATCGCGCTCAGCGTCCCCGACTCGCTCCGTGAAGGAACCCCCCCGGGCTGGCCTCTGAATATTGAGCCTTCGATCAACGCACTGGGGATGCTCATAGCGTGCGTTATGCTGTACTGTGCATGATCTCTCCGGACGCAGACATGACGCTGCGGCCGTTCAGCGTACCTCCAGGAGGATACAAGGAATGAAGCTTCCAACACCACCACCCGTCCGGACGATCGCGACAAAATCCCCCCCGCCGATGAAAACCGTCGTCAGGCGGCTCAAGTTCGAGTCTGAGCTTGACCTTTCCTTCGGCGAACATGTCGCCGAGCGGGCCTACGGACAGAAGCTGCTGAGCTGCATCCAGTGCGGGACGTGCAGCGCGACCTGCCCCCTGAGTCACTACATGGACTACACGCCCCGGCGGATCATCGCCATGACGCGCGAGGGATTCAAGGACGAGGTCCTGAACAGCCTGACCATATGGCTCTGCGCGTCCTGTTATGCGTGCACGGTCCAGTGCCCGCGCGAGATCCATATCACCGACGTGATGTACGCGCTGAAACGAGAGGCGATCGCCCGCAAATTCTACCCGGCAAGGAACCCCATCCCGGTTCTTGCGAAAGCCTTCTTCGAGAGGGTACGAACGGACGGGCGGAACACCGAGAGCAGGCTCCTGATCACGCTCTACCTCCGCACCAACCCGTTCAAGATGCTGAAGGAAGCCTTCCTCGGGTTCAATCTCTTCCGCAAGGGACGGCTCTCGCTCAAAAAGGAGAAAATCAAAGGCATGAAAGAACTCCGTATGATGATCGATTCCGCCGAGCCGCGAAAGGAGGCGGTCCCGCTATGAGCTATCTCTATTTCCCCGGGTGTTCCCTTCGCAGCACAGGCCGGCCGTACGAGGAATCCATACTCGCGGTGTTCAAGAAACTCGACATCCCGCTGAAGGAACTCGAAGATTGGAACTGCTGCGGCGCCACCGCGTATGTTTCCATCGACGAGAACCGGGCGTTCACGCTCGCGGCGCGCAATCTCGCCCTCGCCGAGCGGATGCAGAACGGCGGCGCCACCGCACAGGACCTCATGGCCCCGTGCAGCGCCTGCTATCTCGTGCTTGAAAAGACGCAGCATTACATGAAATCCGACGAGGGCGTCAGAAAGGACGTCACCGACGCGCTCCACCGGGGAGGGTTCGACTACCAGGGAACCACGAAGGTCCGCCATCCGCTCGACATACTCGTGAACGACATCGGCATCGAGCGGATCGCCAAAGCGGTCGTGAGACCGATGAAGGGGATGAAGGTGGCGTGTTACTACGGCTGCCAGGTGGTCAGGCCGTTCGAGACGTTTGACCACGCGGCGTACCCGACGACCATGGACCGGCTCGTCACGGCGCTGGGCGCAAAGGCGGTGGACTGGCCGCTGAAAACCCGCTGCTGCGGTGGAAGCCTGACCGGGACGATCCAGGAGGCGGGGCTCCGGCTCAACCGGGTCCTCCTCAAGGAGGCCGAAAAGCGGGGAGCGAACATCATCCTGACGTGCTGCCCCCTGTGCCAGCACAACCTGGAATGCTATCAGAAGCGGATCAACCGGAAGTTCGGCGAATCGATCAACATCCCCGTCGCCTATTTCACGCAGTTCATCGGGCTCGCCCTCGGCATCCCGCGGAAGGAACTCGGCATACAGCGCCTGTTCATCCCCCTGAAGCTCGCAGAGACGCCCGGAAAGGAGGCGCTCGCCCATGCCTGAGACCAACGGCCACGACGCCCCCCGCGTCGGATTCTACGTCTGCCATTGCGGACACAACATCGCCGGGACGGTGGACGTCGCGGAAGTCGCCCGGTTCGCCGGGACGCTCCCCAACGTGATCGTCGCGCGCGAATACAAATACATGTGTTCCGACCCCGGTCAGGAACTCATCATCACCGACATACGCGAGCACAAGCTCAACAGGATCGTCGTCGCCTCCTGCTCTCCGCTCCTTCACGAACACACCTTCCGCGTCGCCACGGAGAAGGGGGGGCTCAACCCGTACTTCTTTCAGATGGTGAACATACGGGAGGACGTCTCCTGGGTGACCTCGGACAAAGCCGCGGCGACGCAAAAGACCCTCGATCTCGTCCGGGCCGCCGTCCGGCGCGTGGCACACCACCGCTCGCTGGCCACGAAGCACGTCCGGATCCATCCGGACGTCCTCGTCGTCGGCGCGGGCATCTCCGGAATCCACGCGGCGCTCACGCTCGCCAACGCGGGCAAGAAGGTCACGCTCGTGGAGCGGGAGCCCACGATAGGCGGGCACATGGCGATGTTCGACAAGACGTTCCCGACGCTCGATTGCGCGGCGTGTATCCTGACGCCCAAGATGTCGGCGGTGAAGAACCACCCGAACATCACGCTCTGGTCGTATTCCGAGGTCACAGAGGTGAGCGGGTTCGTCGGCAACTACACCGTGAAGGTGAAGCGAAAACCCCGGTTCGTCTCCGAAGAGCTCTGCGTCGGATGCATGGAGTGCATCGACGCGTGCGTCTATAAAGAAGGAAAGACGCCCGATGAGTTCAACCAGGGGCTCTCCAAGCGGAAGCCCGTGTACATTCCCTTCCCCCAGGCGACGCCGCAGGTGGTGCTCATCGACCCCGACACGTGCATCGAGTTCAAGTCCGGCCGCTGCAAGAAGACGTGTGTAGAGAAGTGCGACCGTGACGCCATCGATTTTACGCAGAAGGAAGTCATCAAGGAGATCAACGTCGGGACGATCATCCTCGCCACCGGGTTCAAGACGTTCGACGCGAAACGGATACCCTACTACGGGTACGGCAAGTACCCGAACGTGTACAGCTCCATCGAGGTCGAGCGGCTCGTGAACGCCTCCGGACCGACCGGCGGAGATCTCGTACTGCGCGACGGCCGGCACCCGAAGACCGTCGGGATCATCCACTGCGTCGGGTCGCGCGACAGGAACACCAACCGCTGGTGTTCCCGCACGTGCTGCATGTATTCGCTCAAGCTGGCCCACCTGCTGAAAGAGCACTCGGACGCCGAAGTCTACAATTTCTACATCGACATCCGGGCGGCGGGAAAGGCGTACGAGGAATTCTACGACAAGCTCCTGGAGGAAAACATCCACTTTGTCCGCGGCAGGGTGGCCGAGGTGACCGACTGGGCCGCGCGTCCCGAGGAGGAGGGGAAGCTCGTCATCCGGGTGGAGGACACGCTGATCGGCGTCGTGCGCAGGGTCCCGGTGGACATGGTGGTGCTCGCCGTCGGCATGGAGCCGCAGGCGGATTCGCAGGACGTCCGCCGCATGTTCAACATCTCCTGCTCGACGGAAGGGTTCTTCCTTGAGCGGCATCCGAAGCTCGCGCCGGTGGACACGTTTACCGACGGCATCTACATCGCCGGGGCGTGCCAGGGGCCGAAAGACATCCCCGACAGCGTCGCGCAGGCGGGGGCCGCGGCGGCGCAGGCGCTTTCGCTCATCGACGCCGGAGAGATCGAGCTCGAGCCGAACACCGCGTACATCGTCGAAGAGGACTGCTCCGGCTGCAAATCGTGCCTCAACATCTGCCCCTACACCGCGATCACACGCGACGAGGCGAAGCAGAAAGCCGTTATCAACGAGGCGCTCTGCAAGGGATGCGGCACGTGCGTCGCCACGTGTCCCTCCGGCGCCATCAGGCAGAACCTGTTCGAGGACGAGCAGATATTCAGCGAAATCGCGGGTCTGCTCCAGGAGAGCGAACCCGTTCCCACAGGAGGTGAAGCATGCCAAGCGAAGTGATGAAACCGGGCACGAACGCCTGGGAGCCGCGCATCGTCGCGTTTTTCTGCAACTGGTGCACGTACACCGCGGCGGACCTGGCCGGGGTTTCCCGGCTGCGTCACGCCCCCAACGCGCGCATCATCCGCGTCATGTGCTCGGGGAGGCTTGACCCGCAGTTCGTCCTCGACGCGTTTGCACGGGGCGCCGACGGCGTCCTCGTCGGCGGCTGCCACCCCGGGGACTGCCATTACATGGAGGGGAACTACAAGGCGCTCCGCCGGATACGCCTCCTCCAGAGGATGATGAAGGACATGGGAATACACGAGGACCGGTTCCACCTGGAATGGATTTCCGCGTCCGAGGGGGAGAAGGTAAAGACCACGATCAATGAGATGACAGAGCGTGTCCGCTCACTCGGTCCGCTCGCCCTCCCGGAGAGATTTGCGAAATGGGACGAAGAAATGGACGAGCTCGAACACACGATTGCAACTCACGAGGAGGCCGTCCATGCCTGACAAACCGAAAGTCGCGTTTTACTGGTGCGCCTCGTGCGGAGGATGCGAGGAATCGATCGTCGACCTCGCCGAAGATATCCTGGGCGTCGTGGACGCCGTGGATATCGTCTTCTGGCCCGTGGCGATGGATTTCAAGAAACATGACGTGGAAGCGATCGCGGACGGCGGGATACTCGTGTCGATGATCAACGGCGCGGTCCGCACGTCGGAGCAGGAGGAGATGGCCCGGCTGCTCAGGCGCAAGAGCACGCTCATCATCGCCTACGGCTCCTGCGCCCACATGGGAGGAATCCCCGGCCTCGCCAACCAGTTCGACAGGGAGCAGATCCTCCGGTACGTGTACGAGGAATCCCCCTCCACGCTCAACGAAGCCCGCACCCGACCGCTCACGGCGGCCCCGGACGCAGGACACGCGCTGACGCTGCCGGAATTCCGCTCGATGGTCAGGACGCTCGACCAGGTGATTCCCGTCGATTACTACCTCCCCGGGTGTCCCCCCGTGCCGCACATGCTGAAGGCGGCCATCGCCACGCTCCTCTCAGGAAAGCTTCCACCGAAGGGAACCGTTCTCGGCCCGGACACCGCCATGTGCGAGGAGTGCCCGCGCAAGGACACCAAACCGGCGGATCTCGCCTACACGACGTTCCACCGTCCGCACGAGATCCTCGTCGAGCCCGGGACCTGCCTCCTCGCGCAGGGGGTGATCTGCATGGGCCCGGCAACGCGCGGCGGCTGCGGTGCCCAGTGCGTCACGGGGAACATGCCGTGCAGCGGGTGTTTCGGTCCCACGTCCAACGTCAGGGACCAGGGGGCGAAGATCCTCTCCGCGATCGCCTCCTCGCTCGCAGCGAAAGATACCGAGGGGATCGACAAGACGCTCTCATCCATTCCCGATCCCGTCGGGACATTTTACCGGTACGGACTCCCCGGCTCGCTGCTGCGCCGGAAGATCGAAGATCACAATTAGCGAAGGACATTCCATGGAGATCGGCGCACAGCACACGAACACGGGAACGGCCACCCGCAGGATCACCATCGATCCCATCACGCGGCTCGAGGGGCACGGCAAGATCGACATCTTCCTCGATGCACAGGGGGAAGTGGAGAAGGCCTATTACCAGATCCCCGAGCTGCGCGGTTTCGAGGTGTTCTCCCTCGGACGCCCCGCCGAGGAGATGCCGCAGATCACGAGCAGGATATGCGGCGTCTGCCCGACGGCGCACCACATGGCGGCGACGAAGGCGCTCGACGACCTGTACCACGTTGATCCTCCCCCGACGGCGAAGAAGATCCGCGAGCTCATTTACAACACGTTCATGCTCGAGGACCACGCGCTCCACGTCTACATCCTCGGCGGACCGGATTTCATCGTCGGCCCGGATGCGCCGAAGGAGCTGCGGAACGTCGTGGGGGTGATCGGCAAGGTGGGCGTGGACACGGGGAAGAAAGTCATCGCGATGCGCAAGAGGCTCCGCGAGCTCATCGCGCATCTCGGCGGCAAGATCATCCATCCGGTGTTCGGGCTTCCCGGCGGCGTGGCGAAGGGGCTCACCCCCGAAGAGCTGCCGGCGCTCCGGGCCCTTGCGGACGACGCGGTGGAATTCGCCCTCTTCACGCTCGGCGTGTTCAAGTCCATCGTGCTGGCCAACAACGAGTACGTCTCCCTCATCACGTCGGAGAATTTCACGCACCGGACATATTCGATGGGGCTTGTCGATCCGGACAACAGGGTCACGTTCTACGACGGCGCGGTGCGGGTCGTCGACCCGTCCGGCAAGGAGTTCACGAAGTTCGCCCCCGCGAAGTACCTCGACGTCATCGCCGAACACGTCGAGCCGTGGAGCTACGTCAAGTTCTGCTACCTCAAACAGGTGGGCTGGAAGGGATTCACCGACGGCGCCGGGAGCGGCATCTACTCGGTGGCCCCGCTCGCCCGGCTGAACGCTTCCGAAGGGATGGCGACCCCCGAAGCGCAGAAGGCATACGAAGAGCTCGTCGCGACGCTCGGGGGAAAACCGGTCCATCACACGCTGGCGAACCACTGGGCCCGGGTCGTCGAGATGCTCCAGGCGGCCGAGATGATGCGGCAGCTCGCCAATGATCCGCTCATCGCCGGGAAAGAGCTCCGCACGCTCCCGACGGAAAAGCCGACGGTCGGCGTCGGGATCGTGGAGGCGCCCCGCGGGACGCTCATCCATCATTACGAGACGGATGAGCGCGGACTCATCACAAAGGCGAACCTGATCGTGGCAACGCAGAACAACGCGGGCCGCATCTCGATGAGCGTGGACAAGGCGGCGCGCGGACTGATCCATGGAGGAAAGGTGGACGACGGCCTCCTGAACAAGATCGAAATGGCGTTCCGCGCCTACGATCCCTGCAACGCATGCTCGACGCATTCGCTCCCCGGGCAGATGCCTCTTTCGCTGAGGCTGCGCGGCGCATCCGGCGAGATCCTGCGCGTGATCGAGCGGTGACGGCGATGGATGCACCCGTGGACCATCCCCTCCTCCTGGCACTCGGCAATCCGCTGATGGGGGACGACGGCGTGGCGCTGCTTGCGGCGCGCGCCCTGTCCCGGCGGTACAGGGAGAACGTCGACATCACCGAATCTCCCGTCGCAGGGTTCGCCCTTCTCGACCTCCTCGCCGGGTACAGCCGGGCGCTCATCATCGACGCGTCCACCACGGGGAACGCCCCTCCCGGGACCGTACGGGAGTTCGCCCAGGAGGATTTCACCGCGGACGTCTCCGCCTCCCCCCATTATGCCGGGCTTCCGGACGTGATTGCCCTGGGCATCAGGCTCGGCATTCCCCTGCCGCGCGAAATCAGGATACTCGGCATGGAGATCGAAAACACGGGGATGATCCGCGAAGGGCTCGGACCCGCCGCGGCCGGCTCACTCCCCGAATTCCTCCGCCGCGCCGGAGAGATACTCGACACCTGGACGGCCCCCGGCTGAGAGAAGCCGCCCCCCCGGGGGGGCGGGAATTCCCCCCCGTCCCTCCCGCCGCCCGGGTTGACTTGACCCCACCGATTGCGTATTTTCTGAAAAATTCAGGCGCCCCTCCGCCGTGCAGTCCGTCCACTCCATCTCGCTCATCACGCAGAGCGATCCGATGCTGTCGATCATCTCCCGGATCGATTCCATCTCTGCATCGGATTCCTCCATCCTCCTTATCGGAGAGACCGGCGTCGGCAAAGAGCTGGTTGCCGAGTACATCCACCACACCAGCGTCCGGTCAGGCAACCCGTTCATCAAGGTCGGGCTCGCCGCGCTCCCCCCGGATCTCCTGGAGACCGAGCTGTTCGGTCACGCGAAGGGGGCCTACACGAGCGCGGTCGGCGAGAAGAAGGGGCTCTTCGAGCTTGCGAACACGGGGAGCATTTTCCTCGACGACATCGACGACTTCCCGCTTCTCCTTCAATCCAAACTCCTGCGCGTCCTCGAGTCGAGGGAACTCATGCGTGTGGGAGGCGAGGTTCCCATCCCCGTCGATCTCCGGCTTATCACGGCTTCGAAGGTTGATCTCAAAGAGCTCGTCAGGGGCGGACTCTTCCGCGCTGACCTCTATTACAGGATCAACGTGGTGCCGCTCGTCGTCCCCCCCTTGAGGGAGAGGGCGGGGGATGTTCCGCTCCTCGTCGACCATTTCCTGCGCCGGTTCTCTCCCGAACGGGCCCCGGAGATCGCCGGGGACGCGATGAAGGCCCTCGTACGGTATTCCTGGCCGGGGAACGTCAGGGAACTCCGGAACACCATACAGCGGATCACCCTCTTTGCGCGCGGGGAAATCACGCTGGCAGACCTTCCGCCGGAAATCCGGGAAGAGAATTCTCTCGACCTGATGATCAAGGCCTGCAAAAGGTGTTTTGCAGAGGACAACATGTCGTTCGACGACGTCGTCAGCTGTCTCGAGAAGAACCTGATCCGGGGCGCGCTGAAGGAATCGGCGGGAAACCGGTCACATGCTGCAAGGATCCTGGGGATGAACCTCTCCACGCTCCGGGACAAGATGAAGAAATACCGCCTCCCCGATCAGATGTAACGCTGATCGAACGCGGAGCCCCGCTCCCCGCAGCCCCCCCCCTGGCGGATTTCCGCTATCGCAAAAGCGGGTGTTCGCGTCCTCCCCCTTCCTCTCCCCCCTCAGGAAGCGATTCCATGCCCGTAAACGGAAACATCCTCTGGCACGGAACGTGCATTTCTTAAACTACACCTAACCAAGGTCAGCCATGAATCCGAAACTTGACATCTGCCATATCCGTGGGAGCGTTATCGAGGCTTTCGATATGGGGGGGCAACACGTTCTGCGCCTGTCGATTACGGGCGGATCACTCGATTTCCTCTCGGACCCGGAAAGCACATTCCATCTTGGTGACACGCTCATTCTCGACGGAGAATTCCGACTCTGCGCGGCAAAGCCGGCACTGGATATCGAGGATCACCATCAGGTAACAGGGGCGGATTTTCTTTCCTGATTCGCACACAACCTGCGAAATCCCGTCAGCGATCGGCGGATTTCCGCACACCGGGGAACGGGAATTGCCCTTCTCCACCGTCCTGAGCCACCTGTCCGGGTGGCATTGATATTGCATTGTCGCCGAATGCCGTTCCGAAATGCTGCCGCACAGCCAGCGCTGCAATCATCACCACACGGAGGTCTCTATGGGCGAAACACCGCTTACAATCTGGGAGCACGCACAACTCCTCGGGTACTCGCGCCGTGACTTCATCAAGTTCTGCGGCTGGATCGCAGCCGCAGCGGGCATCCAGTCAAACGGCGTCGCCCAGGTCGTCAAATCGCTTGACACGAAGCCGAGACTTCCCGTGGTCTGGTTTCATTTCCAGGAGTGCACCTGCTGCAGCGAATCGTTCATCAGGTCCTCCCACCCGATCGTCTCCGACATCGTCCTGGACAAGATCTCCCTCGATTACACGGAAACTCTCCAGGCCGCGGCGGGAAAACAGGCCGAAGAGGCGCTCCACGCGACGATGAAGAAGTACCGGGGGGAATACCTGATGCTCGTGGAAGGCTCCGTGCCGACCGAGGAGGGGGGGATCTACTGCTGCATCGGAGGACGGACCGCGCTCGACATCGTGAAGGAAGCCGCCGAAGGGGCCCGGGCGATCGTCGCCTGGGGGAGCTGCGCGTCGAACGGCTGCATACAGGCGTCCCATCCGAACCCGACGGGAGCGACCCCCATACACAGGATCATCACGGGGAAGCCGATCATCAACGTCCCGGGCTGCCCCCCCATCGCGGAGGTCATGGCCGGGACGATCGTCCATCTTCTCGCCTTCGACAGGATTCCCCAGCTTGACGGCCTCGGGCGCCCCAGGGCGTTCTATTCACGGCGCGTGCACGATACCTGCTACCGCCGGCCCAATTACGACGCGGGCTTGTTCGTCGAATCGTTCGACGACGAGAATGCGCGGCGCGGGTACTGCCTGTACAAGGTCGGATGCAGGGGCCCGGTAACGTACAATTCGTGCGGCGTCATCCGCTGGAACAACGGCGTCAGCTACCCTATCCAGTCCGGGCACGGCTGCATCGGCTGCAGCGAGGAGAAATTCTGGGACAACGGCCCGTTCTACCAGCACCTGGCGTCGTTCCCCGGATTCGGCATCGAGACGACGGCCGACAAGGTCGGCGTGGCACTCGGCATCGCAACAGCCGCCGGGATCGCCGCCCACGCCGTCTCCACGAATATCAGGAAGCGGAAGCTCATCCAGGAGGAGATCAGGAGCAGCGACGGCTCCGGTGATTCGAAGAAAGGAGGCGCCTGATGTCCAACCGCATCGTCATCGACCCGATCACGCGCATCGAGGGACACCTCCGCGTGGAAATCGAAGTAAAGGACGGCAGGATCGTCGACGCATTCAGCTCCGGCACGATGGTCCGGGGTTTCGAGAAGATCCTCAAAGGGCGCGACCCGCGCGACGCATGGGCATTCACCGAACGGGCGTGCGGGGTGTGCACCACGGTGCACGCGCTGGCGTCCGTCCGGACCGTGGAGGACGCCCTGGGAGTGACCGTCCCCCCGAACGCGGAACTCATCCGGAACCTGATGTTCTGCGCACAATACCTGCAGGACCACGTGGTCCACTTCTACCACCTGCATGCGCTCGACTGGGTGGACGTCGTGAACGCGCTGAAGGCCGACCCGAGGAAAACCTCCGACATCGCCCAGAGCATTTCGAACTGGCCGAAAAGCTCGCCGAAATACTTTGCCGACGTCCAGAGACGGATTGCGGCGTTCGTGCAGAGCGGACAGCTCGGCATATTCGCGAACGGCTACTGGGGGCATGCGGCCTACAAGCTGCCGGCGGAGGTCAATCTCCTCGGCGTGGCGCATTATCTCGAAGCGCTGGAGTGGCAGAAGGAGATCGTCAAGGTCCACACGATCTTCGGGGGGAAGAACCCCCACCCGAACTATCTTGTCGGCGGAGTCCCCTGCGCCGTGAACATCGACGACGCCAACGCGCTGAATGCTGAACGGCTCGCCCATGTCGGCCAGCTGTTCGACGACGCCGTGGCGTTCGTGAACCAGGTCTACATCCCGGATCTTCTCGCCGTCGCGGGTTTTTACAAAGACTGGGGCGCCATCGGCGGGGGGCTCGAAAACTATATGGCGTACGGCGATCTCCCCGTCAACGGCTACGGCGACCCCTCGCAGTTCAAGTTCCCCCGCGGCGTGATACTCAACAGGAACCTCGCGGAAGTTCTTCCCGTGGACGGCAGGAGCGCGGACGAGGTCCAGGAATTCGTTTCCAGCTCCTGGTACGAGTATGCCGGCGGTGACGCCACCGGTCTCCATCCCTGGGCGGGAGAGACGAACCTGAAATACACCGGACCCAAACCGCCGTACGACTACCTCGATGTCACGAAGAAGTACAGCTGGCTGAAGACCCCCCGCTGGAAGGGGCACGCGATGGAGGTCGGCCCCCTGGCCCGGCTCCTTGTCGCCTATGCCTCCGGGCGGGAGGAAGTGAAGGAGGCGGTCAACGGGGCTCTCAAGGCGCTCGACGTCCCGGTGGCCGCGCTGTTCTCGACGCTCGGCCGGACCGCCGCACGCGGCATCGAAACGCAGCTCATTGCGCGGTGGTCGAAGGAGTTTTACGCGCAGCTCCTGTCGAACATCAAGAACGGCGACACGCGCACGTTCAACAACGTGAAGTGGGATCCCGAGACGTGGCCCGCGGAAGCGAAAGGGGTCGGCATGACGGAGGCCCCCCGCGGCGCGCTGGCGCACTGGATCGTCATCAAGGACAAGAAGATCGACAACTACCAGCTCGTCGTCCCCAGCACGTGGAACGCCTCACCCCGCGACGCGAAGGGGGAGCGTTCCGCCTACGAGGCGGCGCTCGTCGGGACGCCGATCAACGATCCCGAGAAGCCGCTGGAGGTCCTCAGGACGATCCATTCGTTCGATCCGTGCCTCGCCTGCGCCGTGCATCTGTACGACGAGCGGGGAACGTACGTCCACCAGATCGATACGTTTTAGGAGGCCCGCATGGAACAGCTCTCCATACGCCGCGTGTACGTGTGGCAGCTCCCCGTGAGGTTCTATCACTGGGTGAACGCGCTCGTCGTCCTCGCGCTTGCCGCGACCGGCTTCATCATCGGCAGGCCGCTGGCATTTGTGAACGCGTCGGAGGCCTCTTACAGCTACTGGTTCGGGACGGTCCGGTTCATCCACTTCCTCGCGGCGTTTCTCTTCTTCTTTAACTTCCTCTTCCGGATTTACTGGGGATTCGCGGGGAACGCGTTCGCCCGCTGGCAGAACTTCCTCCCCTTCCGGAAGTCGCAGCTCCGCGAGGCGGTGGACGTCCTCAAGGTGGACATTCTGCAGGCGACGGTGACCCCCCTGGAATCGGTCGGTCACAACCCGCTTGCGGGGTTCACCTATTTTCTGACGTTCCTGGCGTTCCTGTTCCAGTCCGTGACCGGGTTCGGGATGTATGCGGCGATGAGCGACTCATGGCTCCCCCGGATGTTCGCATGGATCGTCCCCCTGATGGGAGGGGATTTCGCAGTGCGGCAGTGGCACCACATGATGATGTGGTTCTTCGTCCTCTTCACGATCGTCCACGTGTACCTCGTCTTCTACCATGACTACGTCGAGGGGCGGGGCGTCATCTCCTCCATGGCCGGAGGATGGAAGTTCGTGGAGAAGAGACAGAAGTAGCATATCACCACCCACAAGGGGGGGGTCCGGAAACACGGCCCCCCCTTTTGTTTTCTTCCCGGCGTTCCGTATCATTCCCACCCATGGCACCCCCCTTCCCCATACTCGTTCTCGGCATCGGCAATTACCTCCTGGGGGACGAGGGGGTGGGCGTCCACGCCGTTCGGGCGCTCCAGTCCGAGTCCCTTCCGGCGCGCGTGAAGCTGCTTGACGGGGGAACCGGGGGATTTCACCTGCTCGGGTATCTTCAGGAATATCCGGTCGTGGTCCTCATCGACGCGACGATGGACGGCGGACCGCCGGGGAGCGTCAGCGTGATCCGCCCCCGGTTCGCAAGCGATTTTCCGCGCGCATTGAGCGCGCACGACATCGGGCTCCGGGATCTCATCGAGTCGACGATACTCACGGGGAAGCTCCCCGAAACTCACCTCGTGACGGTCTCCATCGGCGGACTGAACGACATGACGACGGAGCTTTCCGCGGAGGTAGGAGCCGCGATCCCCCGCGTGGTCTCCTCCGTGAAGGAAATACTTTCGGGGTATGACATCGTAACGACATGAGGCCGCAATGAACAAAGCTCTCTTCCTGACGCTCGCTGCCGTACTGGCACTCACGCTCTGCGGGTGCTTCCCCGGGACGAGCGTGTATTCCCCTGCGGCACCCGCGGGGTTCTTCTCCGGGCTCTGGCACGGATGGATCGCCCCGGTCTCGCTCATCGTCGGGTTCTTCAGACCCGACGTGAGAATCTACGAGACGTTCAACACCGGCTGGTGGTACGATCTCGGTTTCTATGTCGCGGTCATCGGCGGTTTCGGCGGGATCGCACTCTCCAGGAAGAGGCGGAAGAAGGACCGCTCCTAGCGTTCACTTGCGCATCGGCACGCGAACCCGTACCTTGGATCATGCATGAGCTGTCGATAGCGCAGAGCATTGTTGACATCGTCCTCGAGCACCTCCCGAAGGAAGAGCACGTTTCCGTCAGGAGCGTCAGACTGAGGCTCGGCGCGATGGCGGGGGTGGTTCCCGATTCGCTGGAATTCTGTTTCGGGGCGATCACGGAGGGGACGCCGCTCGGGGGGGCGGTCCTTGTCATCGAGCACGTGCCCCTCACGGCGCACTGCAACTCCTGCGGGAGGGACGGAGCAATCGAGCCGACATTGTTCGCCTGCACGGCCTGCGGCGGCACGTCGCTCGCGATCCTCTCGGGGAGGGAAATGCACGTCCGCGACATCGAAATTGTGGAAGGCGAGGAAGCACGATGAGCGTCATCACGATCGAACGGAAGGTCCTTGAGAAGAACGACGAACTCGCCCGGCAGAACCGCGCGCTCTTCGCGCAGCACGGGATATTTGCGATCAACGTCGTCAGCTCGCCCGGCGCGGGGAAGACGAGCCTGCTGGAGAGGACGCTCGAATATCTCGCCGGACGGCTCCCCCTGGCGGTGATCGAAGGAGACGTGCAGACCGATCTCGACGCCCGGCGCGTGGCAAAGTACAACGTCCCGGCCGTGCAGATCGTGACCGCGGGGGGGTGCCACCTCGAGGCCAACCTCGTCCACGAGGCGCTCGGGAGTCTCGATCTCGGGCATATCCGCCTCCTGGTCATTGAAAACGTCGGAAACCTGGTCTGTCCGTCGAACTACGATCTCGGAGAGGCCATGAAGATCGTCGTGGCCAGCACGACCGAGGGGGACGACAAGCCCCTGAAATATCCCGCGATGTTCCGGAATTCAGCGGTCCTCGTCATCAACAAGATCGACCTCATCCCGTACGTGAACTGCAACATCGACGTCCTTCGCGCCAACGCCCTCAGGATCAACCCCTCGCTCACGGTGTTCCAGACCTCGTGCACGAGCGGAGAAGGGATCGCACAATGGTCTGAGTGGCTGATATCGCGCACATTGCCTCCCTCGAAATAGCGCTTCCACGACGCCTTCCACGCCGGAAATGTAACCGTTCTCCTGGCAGATTTTTCCGCATGCGGGAATTCACGCCCGATCCTTCCCATATTTGAAAATTCCCCCCCTCCTCACGATGCGGAAACGCCGCGGATTCCCCGTTCCCGTCTGATGGCACGCACATTGCGATAATAACAGAGGCCCGGGGGGCACAATGCCCCCCGACCTGTGTAAATTCCTCAATCGCAACGATATGCCTCCGACAACTCAAGAAAAAGCACACCCGAGCGGCGACAACAGGTTCAAACTGCTCGACCGCGCGATTACGAAGCACCATTCGCACGGCGACGCACTTATTGAAGTCCTCCACGCAGCGCAGGGGATATTTGGGTTCCTCGACAGCGGTCTTCTCATCTACGTCGCGCGCAGCCTGAAGCTCCCGCTGAGCCGGGTCTACGGCGTCGCGACATTCTACCATTTCTTCACGCTGAAACCGAAAGGGGAGCACACGTTCGTCCTCTGCACGGGGACCGCGTGCTACGTGAAGGGCGCGTCCGCGATCCAGAAAGCCGTGGAACATCACTGCGGGGTCAAATTCGGCGAGACAACCCCCGACAACAAGGTTTCGCTCGTCTCGGCACGCTGCGTCGGGTCGTGCGGCCGCGCGCCGGTCGCCGTATGCGACAACGACGTGGCAGGGAAGCTGACCCCCGAGTCGGCCGTGGCAAAAATCGGGCAGTGGCAGCAGATCCCCAAAGAGGAGGCGGCATGACCGTCGAAGAACTCAGAGAGCTTGCGGAAAAAGAAGCCGCCCGTCAGCAGCAGTACAAACACCGTATCACCTACTGCTCCGCCGCCGGGTGCGCCTCGTGCGGGGGAGGAGCCGTCCGGGATATGCTCGCGAAAACGCTCAAGGTGCACGCTATGGAGAAGGACGTCGAGCTCGCAGGGACGGGGTGCATGGGACTGTGCGGCGAAGGCCCCCTCGTCAGGATCGTCGGTGACGGGACGCTCTACCAGCGCGTGGACGAGGCCGTCGCGGCGAGGATCATCGAAGAGCATATCGTCGGCGGGAAGAAGGTGACCGAGAACCTCGTCGATACATCGGGCCCGTTCTTCTCCTCGCAGGTGAAAATCGTCCTGGAGAACTGCGGGAACACGGATTCCGAAAAAATCGAAGATTACATCGCCGCCGACGGGTACGAGGCGCTTGCGAAAGCCGTCACGGAGATGCAGCCCGCGGAAGTCGTGGAGGAGATACGCAGGAGCGGACTGCGGGGGCGCGGCGGCGCGGGCTACCCGACGGGACTCAAGTGGGGGATCGTCCGGAAATCCCAGGGGGAGCAGAAATACGTCGTGTGCAACGCCGACGAAGGGGACCCCGGGGCGTTCATGGACAGGAGCGTGCTCGAAGGGGATCCCCACCGCGTCCTCGAGGGGATGGCGATCGCGGGCTACGCGGTGGGCGCCTCGGTGGGCTACATCTACGTACGGGCCGAGTACCCGCTGGCCATCGACAGGCTGCGGCTCGCGATCAAGCAGGCGGAGAGGCTCGGGCTTCTGGGAAACAGGATATTCGATTCAGAGTTCAACTTCCGGATCGACCTCAGGATCGGCGCCGGCGCGTTCGTGTGCGGCGAGGAAACCGCGCTGATCCGGTCCATCGAAGGAAAGCGGGGAAGACCCCGGCCGCGTCCCCCCTACCCGTCGGAAAAGGGACTCTGGGGAGCGCCGACGCTGATCAACAACGTGGAATCGTTCGCGAACATCGCCCCGATCATCCGCAAGGGGAGCGCCTGGTTCGCGGCGATCGGGACGCCGAAGAGCACGGGAACGAAGGTGTTCGCGCTCGCCGGGAAGATCCGCAACACCGGCCTCATCGAGGTCCCCATGGGGATCCCTCTCAGGAGGATCATATTCGACATCGGGGGAGGGACGCCGGAAGGAACCACATTCAAAGCCGCGCAGACGGGGGGACCCTCCGGCGGGTGCATTCCCGCGGATTCGCTTGATCTCCCGGTCGATTACGAGTCCCTCGCCACGGTCGGCTCCATCATGGGAAGCGGCGGGCTCATCGTGATGGACTCCACATCGAACATGGTCGAGGTGGCGAAGTATTTCATGGAATTCTGCGTCGACGAGTCGTGCGGCAAATGCGTTCCGTGCCGCGTGGGGACGGTGCACATTCACGGCCTGCTCGAGAAGATCGCGGAAGGACGGGCAACGACGGACGACCTCGCACTCCTCGAAGAGCTGTGCGAGATGGTGAAGGAGACGAGCCTCTGCGGTCTGGGGCAGTCGGCCCCGAACCCCGTGCTCTCGACGCTGCGGTTCTTCCGGAACGAATACACGGAGCTTGTCAGCGCTCCGGTCGGGTACGTGTCCGCCGGCACGGCGGACGGACAGTCACAAACGCGGTAACAGGATACGCTCATGGCAATACTCACGCTCACGATCAACGGCGAGCAGGTCAGCGGCAAGGACGACGAAAGCCTGCTCGCCATCGCACGGCAGCACGGCATCGACATACCGACGCTCTGCCACCTCGACGGTCTCTCCGACGTCGGTGCCTGCAGGCTCTGCCTTGTCGAAGTCGAAGGATCCCCGAAGCTCTTCCCGGCCTGCACGACGAAGCCGAAGGAGGGCATGGTCGTCTTCACCGACACCGAGAAGCTCCGGCGCTACCGGCGCATCATCATCGAGTTCCTCGCCTCCGAGGGGAACCACCAGTGCGCCGTCTGCGTCGTGAACAACCACTGCGAGCTGCAGAACCTGGCGTACGAGACGGGGCTGACGCACGTCACCGTCCCCTACCTGTATCCGAAGAAATCGCTCGACGCCTCCCACGAGAAGTTCATCATCGACAGGAACCGCTGCATCCTCTGCACGCGCTGCGTGCGGGTCTGCCACGAGGTCGAGGGAGCGCACACCTGGGATCTCTCGGGCCGGGGGATCGACTGCGAGATCATCTCCGACCTGAACCAGCCCTGGGGGACGTCGGAGAGCTGCACCTCCTGCGGGAAATGCGTGCTCGTCTGCCCCACCGGCGCCCTCATCTACAAGGGGGAAGCGGTGTCGGAGATGGAGAAGAAGACCGACTTCCTGCGCTACATCGTCACGGCGCGGCAGAAGCGGGAGTGGATCAACGTGGATTCCGACGAAGAGTAACCCAACATGACGGGAATTATGAAACCGAGAGTAGCGACAGCATGGTTAGGCGGGTGTTCGGGATGTCACATGTCGTTCCTCGACATGGATGAGCGGCTCATCGAGCTTGCGGACAAGATGGACCTCGTGTACTCGCCGATCGCCGACGTCAAAACGTTTCCGGAAAACGTCGACGTGACGCTCGTGGAAGGGGCCGTCGCCAACACCGAGCACGAGGAGCTGGCGCGCCTGATCAGGCGCAATTCCCGGTTCGTCGTCTCGTTCGGCGACTGCGCGGTGACCGGAAACGTCACCGCCATGAGAAACGGCCTGACGGTGGAGTCGGTCCTGGAGCGATCCTACATCCAGCTCGCCGACCTGACCCCGCAGGTCCCCCGGGACTACCCGACGATCGCGGAGCTGATGAAACAGGCCCGGCCGCTGCACGAGACCGTCAGGGTCGACGCGTTCATCCACGGGTGCCCCCCGACCGCGGACCAGATCTGGTTCGCCGTGAGCCAGCTCCTCGAGGGGAAACTGCCCGCGCTGTCGCACGTGTACCTGCGGTACGGATAGGACCCGGACCGGCGCGCGCACGCGCCGCGGGCTGCACACACACAGAGAAGAGAGCATGCCAAAGACGATCACGATATCTCCCGTCACACGCATCGAGGGACACGCAAAGATCACGATTCATCTCGACGACAGGGGCAACGTCATCGACGCCAGATTCCACGTGAACGAGTTCCGCGGGTTCGAGAAGTTCTGCGAGGGCCGTCTCATGTGGGAAATGGGGGGGATCACGTCGCGGATCTGCGGCATCTGCCCGACGAGCCACCTCATCACCTCGGCCAAGGCCGGGGACGACATCCTCGCGGTGGCGATCCCCGAAACCGCGGAGAAGCTCCGCCGCCTCATCACGCTGGCGCAGTGGATCCAGTCGCACGCCCTGAGCTTCTTCCACCTCTCCGCGCCCGATTTCCTCCTCGGCTTCGACTCGGACCCGGCGACGAGAAACGTCTTCGGGCTGATCACGAAAGACAAGGAATTCGCGCGGCGGGGAATCCGGCTCCGGAAATTCGGGCAGGAGATCATCGAGGTCCTCGGCAGCCGGCGCATCCACACCCCCTGGGCAGTGGCGGGCGGCGTGCGGGAGCCGTTCGACGCCGCAAAGCGGGACCGCCTTCTCGGATGGATCCCCGAGGCGAAAGAAACCGCGCTCATCGCGCTGAAGGCGCTCACATCGATTCACGAGCAGTTCGCCAGGGACATACCCAATTTCGGCAACTTCCGCTCCATGTTCGTCGGGCTCGTGGCGCCCGACGGAGCGCTGGAGTACTATGACGGGACGCTCCGCGTGATGGACGGAAGCGGCAACATCATTGCCGACAAGATCGACATCCACGATTACGCCGACTATTTCGGCGAGGCCGCCGAAAGCTGGTCCTACCTGAAATTCCCCTACTACAAGCCGCTGGGGTACCAGAAGGGGATGTACCGGGTCGGCCCGCTCGCCCGGCTCAACATCTGTGACTACATCGACACCCCCCTCGCCGAAGCGGAGCGGAAAGTGTTCAAGGCGACGGCCGGCGACGCCGGCGCGGTGAACAACTCGTTCTATTTCCACTACGCGAGGCTTATCGAGATCCTGTTCGCCGTCGAGAAGGCGGAGATGCTCCTGCACGACCCGGCCCTCCTGGGCACGAACATACGGGCGCGGGCGATGATCAACAGGCGGCTCGGCATCGGCGCGAGCGAAGCCCCGCGCGGGACGCTCTTCCACAGGTACGAGGTGGACGAGAACGGCGTCCTCCAGAACGTGAACCTCATCATCGCCACCGCGCAGAACAACCTGGCGATGAACCGGACGGTGCAGCAGCTGGCGATCCAGTACATCGACGGCAACAAGGTCACCGAGGGGATACTCAACCGCATCGAGGCCGGCATACGGTGCTTTGATCCGTGCCTCTCCTGTTCGACGCACGCCACGGGCCAGATGCCGCTCCACGTGCAGATCGTTGACTGTGAAGGAAACGTCGTCAGCGAGTTGAAGCGGTGACGAACACGCTCATCATCGGCTACGGCAACACGCTCCGCCGCGACGACGGGGCGGGCATTGCCGCCGCCGCCGCGATCGCGCGGAAGTTTCCGGAGGCCCGCGTCCTCACCGCGCACGGGCTGTACCCGGAGCTTGCCGAGGACATCGCGCGGTGCGACCTCGCGGTGTTCATCGACGCGAGCGTCGCCAGTTCCAAAGTCTGCGTCACACAGCTGACCCCCTCCGGCGGCCCGGGGGAGGGCCACGCGCTCACTCCGGCCGGCCTCCTGGCACTCTCGTCGGGAGCCTACGGTCACGTGCCGGAAGAGGCGCTGCTTGTGGAGATTCCGGCGTTTGAGTGCGGGTTCGGCGAGACCATGAGCGGGGGAACACTCCGGATGATCGACTGCTGCGTCCAGCTCGTCTCGGAACTCCTCCGGGGGGAGACCACTCCCGAAATCCTCATGTACCTCGCGCCGTCCCCCGCCCACGATTGATGTGAGGGGAAGGGAATATTCCCGTTTTCTGCGTACTTTGAAGGCGTGATCACCCGCGTCCATATCGCCGTCCGCGGCGCGGTACAGGGGGTCGGGTTCCGCCCCTTCGTGTACCGGCTCGCGACCGGGCTCCAGCTCGGAGGCTGGGTCCTGAACTCCCCTGCAGGCGTTTTCATCGAAGCGGAGGGGGAGAAGGAAGCCATCGACCTGTTCATACTCCGGATCGGGAGCGAGAAGCCTCCGCTGGCGTCCGTACAGAGCATGGAGTGCACGTTCCTCGATCCCGCCGGGACGTCGTCGTTCGAAATTCGCAGCAGCATCCCGTCGGGAGAAACCGGGGCACTCGTTCTTCCCGACATCGCCCCCTGTCCGGAGTGCCTGGCGGAGATCAACGACCCCGCGAACCGGCGCTACCGCTATCCCTTTACGAACTGCACCCACTGCGGTCCCCGGTTCACGATCATCGAGTCGCTCCCCTACGACCGTCCGAACACGTCGATGAAGTCGTTCCCCATGTGCGCGGACTGCGCCCGGGAATACGAGGATCCGGCGGACCGCCGGTTCCACGCACAGCCGATCGCCTGCCCGGCGTGCGGTCCGCAGCTGGCGCTTGTTGATGCGCGCGGAGCGTGCTCCGCCCTGGGGCACGGTGCGCTCGTGCGCGCTGCGGACATGATCCGGCAAGGGCTCATCGTGGCACTCAAGGGGGTCGGCGGGTTCCACCTCATGGCCGACGCCTGGAGCGGCGAGGCGGTCGCACGGCTGCGCACCAGAAAGCACAGGGAGGCAAAACCGTTCGCGCTCATGGCCCCGGATGCCGACGCAATCCGGCGCCTGTGCGAGTTGTCTCCGCTCGAAGAACGCGCGCTGCGCTCGCCGGAATCGCCCATCGTTCTCCTGAAGAAACGAACCACGCCCGGGGGAGGAGCGCCGGCGGAGGGAGTCGCCCCGGGGAATCCGTATCTCGGGATCATGCTCCCTTCCAGCCCGCTCCACCACCTCCTCCTGGCGGAGCTCGGGAGGGCCGTCGTCGCAACGTCGGGAAACCTCTCCGACGAGCCGATCTGCACGGATGAGAACGAGGCGCTGAGGAGACTGGGCGGAATCGCTGACGCATTTCTCATTCACAACCGCCCGATCGTCCGGCATGCCGACGATTCGATCGTCCGTGTCATGCTCGGGAGGGAGCTCGTCATGCGGCGGGCCAGGGGGTTCGCTCCCCTTCCCATCGCTCTGGGATTTCCGGCCGGGAACACGCTCGCCGTCGGCGGTCATCTCAAGAACACGGTCGCCGTATCGCGCGGCGACAACGTGTTCATCAGCCAGCACATCGGCGACCTTGAAACGGCGCAGTCGCTCGAGGCGTTTCACAGGAGCGTGGCCGATCTCGAGGCCATGTTCGACGTCTCGCCCGGGCGTGTTGTGTCTGACATGCATCCCGACTATCTTTCGACGGGCTTTGCAAAGTCCACGGGGCTCCCGCTGGTCGCCGTCCAGCATCACCACGCGCATATCGCTTCCTGCATGGCCGAGAACGCGCTGCGCGGCCCCGCGCTCGGCATCTCGTGGGACGGCACGGGGTACGGCACCGACGGGACGATCTGGGGAGGGGAGTTCCTCGTGACGGACGGCGGCTCGTTCGAACGGGCGGCGTCGTTCAGAAGATTCCGTCTGCCGGGAGGAGACACGGCGGTCAGGGAACCACGGCGGCAGGCGCTCGGACTTCTCTTCGAAATCCTTGGCGACGGTCTCTTCGAGCGCCGGGACATCGCGACGGTCCGCTCGTTCAGCCCGGCGGAGCTCGCGACGCTCCGCACGATGCTCGGGCGCGGCATCAATGCCCCGTGGACTTCCAGCGCCGGAAGGCTGTTCGACGCCGTCGCATCCGTCACGGGACTCCGGCAGGTCTCCTCGTACGAGGGGGAGGCGGCGATGGCGCTGGAGTTCGCGATCGGGGGGGAAACAGACGAACGGTACGCATTCACCGTTCGCGACACACGGAGCGCGGGTGACGCCGCAGGCAGAACCGCGCCGGAGACTCCGCGCTGGATCATCGACTGGTCGGACATGATCTCGGGAGTGATGGAGGATCTGGGCTCAGGGACGCCCATCGGGCACATCGCCGCCAGATTCCACAACGGCCTCGTCGAAGCGGCGGTGGAAACGGCGCGGATGATCGGCCAGAACCGCGTGGTCATGAGCGGCGGCTGCTTCCAGAACCGTTACCTGGCGGAACGGACCGTGCGCCGTCTCCGGGAAGAAGGGTTCCGCCCCTACTGGCACCAGAGGGTCCCGCCGAACGACGGGGGAATCTCGCTCGGCCAGATCGCAGTCGCAGCCGAATTGATGAAATGAAAAGAGGAGGAAACTATGTGTCTGGCAATCCCCGGTAAGGTGCTCGACATCGACAGATCTGCCTCCCCGGTGATGGGGAACGTAAGCTTCGCCGGCGTCCAGAAAAAGGTCTGCCTCGAATGGCTCCCCGAGGTCCGCGTAGGAGAGTACGTGATCGTCCACGTCGGGTTTGCGCTCAGCACGGTCGACGAGGAGGAGGCCCTGGAGACGCTCAGGATGCTCAAGGAAATGGGAGAACTGGGGGAGGAGGAGGAGGGCGATGAAGTACGTCGATGAATACCGGGACAGCGATGGGGCGAAGAAACTCGCCAGAATGATCGGAAGCGTCACGACCCACCCCTGGACGCTGATGGAGATCTGCGGCGGCCAGACCCACACGATCGTCAGGTACGGCGTCGAATCCCTGCTTCCCCCCGGCCTGACGCTTGTCCACGGGCCGGGCTGTCCGGTGTGCGTCACCCCGCTGGAGATGATCGACAGGGCAATCGCGATCGCTTCCAGGGGCGACGTGATATTCACGTCGTTCGGGGACATGCTCCGCGTCCCCGGGTCCTCGCGCGACCTCCTGACGGTCAAGGCCTCCGGGGGGGACGTGAGGATGGTGTATTCCCCTCTCGACGCGCTGAAGATCGCGAGAGAAAACCCGGGACGCAACGTGGTGTTCTTCGGGGTCGGCTTCGAGACGACCGCACCGGCGAACGCCATGGCGGTGTTTCAGGCGAAAGAGACCGGGGTGAAGAACTTCTCGCTCCTCTGCTCCCACGTCCTCGTCCCCCCCGCCATGAGCGCCATACTCTCCTCCCCCGTCAACCGTGTGCAGGGCTTTCTCGCGGCGGGACACGTCTGCACGGTCATGGGATACGAAGAATACTACCCGCTTGCCGGCAGGTTCCGCGTGCCGATCGTCGTGACCGGTTTCGAGCCGCTCGACGTCCTTCAGGGGATCTACATGACCGTCAGGCAGCTTGAGGAAGGGCGCCACGACGTGGAAAACCAGTACGCCCGGTCCGTGCGGCGCGAGGGGAACCTCCCCGCGCAGGAGCTTCTCCGGAAGGTGTTCCGCGTCTCCGACCGCGCGTGGCGCGGGATCGGAGTAATTCCCTCCAGCGGGTACGCTCTCCGCGAGGAGTACGCGGGACACGACGCGGAGAAGCTCTTCGACGTCGGGTCGATCACCCCCCGGGAGTCCCCCCTGTGCATCGCCGGGGAGATACTCCAGGGACTCAAGAAACCGCACGAGTGCCCGGCGTTCGGCGGGCCCTGCACGCCGGAACACCCTCTCGGCGCGCCGATGGTCTCCTCGGAGGGCGCGTGCGCGGCATACTATCATTTCGGGAGCATGCATGGATAACAAGCAGCCGGGTGACCTCGCTTCCGGGCCCGTGTGCCCGATCCCGATGTCCGAATACCCGACCGTGCTCCTCGCGCACGGGGGGGGCGGAAAACTGACGCATCAGCTGATCGAGCGGATGTTCGTCTCGCAATTCGACAACGAGATGCTCGCCACGCTGCATGACGGGGCGGTGTTCTCCGCAGGGGAGGCGAAGCTCGCGTTCTCCACCGATTCGTACGTCATCAAACCGATATTCTTCCCCGGCGGGAACATCGGAGAGCTCGCGGTCAACGGAACCGTGAACGACCTGGCCATGTGCGGCGCAACACCGCTGTACCTCTCCTCCGCGCTGATCATCGAAGAAGGACTCCCGATGGACGATCTCTGGAAGATCGTCGTTTCCATGCAGGCCGCCGCGTCCAGGGCGGGGATCAGGCTCGTCACGGGAGACACGAAAGTCGTCGACAGGGGAAAAGGGGACGGCATATTCATCACGACTTCGGGGATCGGCGCCGTACGAAGCGGGGTGGAGATCGACCCCCGGAACGCGCGACCCGGCGACAGGATCATCGTCAACGGTCCGATCGCCGTTCACGGCATCGCCATCATGTCCGTCCGGGAGGGGCTCGCATTCGACACCGAGATCAGGAGCGACACGGCTCCCCTGAACGGGCTCGTGGACGTCATCCTGAACGCCGGCAGAGACGTTCACGTCCTGAGGGATCCGACGCGCGGCGGCGTGGCGAGCGTCGTGAACGAGATCGCCCAGTCGTCACGCAAAGGGATACTCCTCGACGAGGCGGCGCTCCCGGTCGGCGAAGAGGTCAGGGGGGCGTGCGAGATACTCGGGCTCGATCCACTCTACGTCGCCAACGAAGGGAAGCTCCTGGCGTTCGTCGCCCCCGGGGCGGCGGAGAAGGTCCTCCGCGATATGCGTTCGCATCCGCTGGGAAGAGACTCCGTGATCATCGGTGAGGTCGTCGAAGAACACCCCGGGATCGCGGTGATGAAAAGCACCATCGGCGGGACGCGGGTTGTGGACATGCTCTCCGGCGAGCAGCTGCCGCGGATTTGCTGAAGGGCGCCGTGTGCGGGGACTACTTACCGTGCAGTATGTACGTCCGGACTCCGTCGTTCCCCACGATGAACGTTTCCCTGTCGTTCGTCCAGACGCCCGTGTATGTGACGGCGGAATTTGTCAGGGGCGGGTAGCGGTAGAAATCTGACGGCCCGACCTGGTACGCCGTGTTTCCCTCCCCTACGACGAAGAGCGAGCTGTTCACCGTTCCGTCCATCGCGTTGAACGGGCCGCTCCCCGGAGGGGGCACGAGAACATTCCACACCGGCGCGTCCCTCCTGTACAGGCAGTCCCCGACGGTATACACAACGGCAAGAAGCGACCAGACCGACCGTGTCCCGAACCTGTCCTGACGGCCCCCTACGTGCGAGAGCGAGTCTGCGATGGACCACACCCCCCCGTTCCAGTGCCAGAGCGCGTGAAAGGAGGTGTCCCGGGATCCGGGAGACCGGCCGGTTGTGAGCGCATAGACGTCATTCTCGTCTATGCCGTACAGGGAATTGTACACCACCGAATCCGGGAATAAGGCATACTGCCAGGCGAGTCCGATGTAGCGGTAGATCGTTCCCGGCGATCCGGCAGCCCACATTTCGCCGTTGTACACCCCCCAGACGGCGTAGAGCATCCCCCCTCCCGGAGGGACGCTCATCTCCGACCAGGCGCTCCCGTTGAAACGGATGACCAGACTGCTCATGGATGTGCCGGAAGGGGCCGCCCCCCCGGTCCTTCCCCCGACGGCAATGATGTCCGTCTGCGTGAATCCAAACACCTGCGAGAGATCGATCTTCCCCGCAATACCCCCCCCTTCCGAAGCCGTGAGAGGCACGCTCCGCCACAGGGACCCGTCAAAGTGATACATCGACGCCCCGGGCGCATCGGCGCGGCCGACGACGTACACGTCGGAGGCGGATGATCCCCAGATGCTCTTCATGACGACGGCGCCCGCGGGGGAGAAAATCGTATCCACCGACCACGCGAAGTCCCTCGGCGTCGCGTAGGCAACGGGCGTGATCGTCCGCGCGGGGTGATTGCATCCCGGGATGGACAATGCCCAGATGAGCGCCGCCAGGGGGGCGCCGGCTTTCATGTGTCTCATGCGTTCGCTCCGGGTGCCCCCGTGGCCAGATCCTCTGTGCGCACCGCACACGATCAGGAATCGCCGGCCGGGAGCCAGGAATCGAGTATGAGCTTTTGCGCGGGGGTGATGTCCACGGAGGGGCGCACCCTGCAGGGGGCCACGCGGGGAGCGGTAAGGTGCACCTGGAAATCTCTCAGGCGGTCGTTGCGAAAGACGGTGAGCCGTATCGATTCCCCCGGGCGGAAATCCTTCATCCGCTGCTGGAATCCGGACGCGGTGGTCCTGAAACCGTCAAGGGCCACGAGTTCGTCCCCGATGTCGAGCCCTGCCTCGCAGGCGGGGGATCCGGCGATCACGCGAGAGAGTCGCGCGCGGCCGCCGGACTCGGCGACCTCCATCCCCGTCCAGACGGGGGGAGATACCGCATCCGGAGTGATCTCCAGTCCGGCATAGCCGAGCACCCGTTCCCACTCCACGGGGGTGGTCCCTTCGACGAGAGAGTCGAACACCGCGCCCATGCGCTCACCGGCCGCCATCTCCACCGCCGTACGGACATCCGCGTTCGTGTACCCGGGGCCGCTCCGCGGAAACTTCGCGTACAACTCACGCATCACGGAAGCGAACGAGCGGGCGTTCCCTGTCGCGTGCCGGATTTCAAGGTCGAGCACCATGCTCACCGCCGCCCCCTTCCCGTAGTAGTCCGACTCCAGGTTGTACGAATCCCTGTCCCCCTTCCAGTACTTGATCCATGCATCGAAGCCGGACCCTGCGAGCGACTGCAGCCTGTTCCCCGGGCGGAGCCGGTCGTCATACACGGCACGCGCCGCCCCGTCGAGAAATCTTTCCCGCGTCGAAAGCCCCGCGCTCACAAGGATGAGCCCGTCGAAATAGGACGTCCCCCCCTCGGCCAGCCAGAGCTCGCCCGTATAGTTCTCTTTCTGGTAGTCGGGATGCGACAGGGCCGCCGGGCGGATCTGCTTCACGTTCCAGGTGTGGAAATACTCGTGCGACACCAGGCCGAGAAATCCCCGGTAGCCGTCCGGGTTCCTGAAGACAAACGGCTGGGTCCCCATGATCGTGGAATTCACATGTTCCGTCCCCCCTCCCCCCCCGGGTGTGCACTGGAGGAGAAAGACGTAGCGCCTGTAAGGAAGATTCCCCCAGAATTCCCGGTTCGCGTGCACGATTTTCCGTATGTCGCGGATCACCGTGTCGGGCTCCCAGTTTCCGCCCCCGTAGATGCTCAGGACGTGGGGGAGGCCTTCGGCGTCGAACGCGAAATCCTGCTGCGTGCCTATTTCGAGCGGACAGTCCGCGAACCAGTCGTAGTCGGGCGCATGGAAATGGTTCAACGACGTGGAGTCCATCCCGGTCGTGACATGCCACCCCGCGGGGGGAATGACTTCGAGATCGACGCCGCGGAGCCGGTACGCGGGGGCGTACATGAATACCGCGGCCCCGTTCACGAACGCGTGCTCGTCGTCCAGTCCGCGCGTCCGCTGGTCGAACTCATCGGCGAAGACTTCGTACCTCACGCACACGGCGGGGGCGCCCTTCCTCTCCACGCGCCACGTGGATTTGTCCGTTTTGCGCCACGCCAGGCGCCCGCCCGAGCCGTCCGCGGCATCGAACCGCACGACGCCCCCGGCAAAATCGAGCACAAGGTACCTCCCGGGACGCCACACCGGCATCTGCAGGAGGAGATCCTCCCCCGCCGGGGGAAGCCCGGTGAACGTCACGGACACCTCGAAGATATGGCTCGAGGGACGGGGCATGGCGAGCGTGTACTGTATGCGCACCGGAGTGTCGGAGGCCGTTGCCATAAGCGGAATGAATGAAAGAGCGCAGATCAGTGCAATGCACGTTCTCATGCGGGAGTGCCGGTCTGCGGTAATCTCCGGGAGAATGCCCCGCTCTCAACGCCCACCGGAGGCCACCTCGTTCCTGTAAACTTTTCCGTCCTTCATCACGAATTTCACCTCCTGGAGCACTTCAATGTGTTCGAGCGGATCCCCCGTGACGGCGACGATATCGGCAAGCGCACCGGGGGCGATCTGGCCGATCATCCCTTTCATCCCGAGAAGTTCGGCCGCAACGCTCGTCGCCGACCTGATCGCCTGCATCGGCGTCATTCCCCATTTCACCATGTACGGGAATTCCTTCGCTTCGTTCTCGGTCCAGGGGAAACCGCCGACATCGGTGCCGAACGCGATCTTCACACCCGCCTTCAGCGCTTCCGCGAAGACGGCCGGCTGGATTTCGAGGAGCGCTTTGTTTGCGGGGTTCCCGGCCGCGGCACGTCCCTCCGCGACGAAGATGTTCACGTAAATCGTCGGACACCAGTACACCCCCTTCCTGACCATCAGCGCGATGCATTCGTCGTCCATGGCAAACCCGTGCTCGATGGAGGACGCCCCGGCGTTGATCGCCGGGATGATGCCGTCCCGCGTCACGGCGTGCGCCGCGAACTTCTTGCGCGAGGCGCGTGTCTCGTCGCCGATCGCCCTGAGCTCCTCCTCGGTGAAATTCGGGAGGCTGTGAAATGCGCCGTCCTCCGACCGGTAATACCCGCGGTCGGCATAGACCTTGATCCAGTCGGCGCCGTAGGAAAGCTGCTCCCTCACCGCCCTCCTCGCTTCCGCCTGCCCCGTGATTTCCTGCACCCCCTTGGGCATGTGAATCTCCCACGCGTAGAGACTGTTCGGCAGCGGATAGTGACCGGTCGTGTTGATCGACCTCGTGGAGACGAAGAGCCGCGGGCCGTCGATGACCCCCCGCGTGATGGCCTTCTTCAGATCCACGTCGGCATACATGGCCCCTTCCGTCTCCATGTCCCTGAGCGTCGTGAACCCGTTCATGAGCGCCGTCCTGCAGGAGACGGTGGCACGCAGCGTCCTGTAGGGAATCGATTCCTTCAGGAGCTGCTCGTCGTAGTCCTCCTCCGTGACGTCCCCCTGGAGAAGGACGTGCGTGTGCGCGTCGATGAGTCCCGGGAGGACGGTCGCCCCCGAGAGATCGATGAGGCGTGCTCCCGGAGGGACGTCCCGGGCAATTTCCTTGATGATGTTTCCTTCGATGACAATGACGGCGTCACGACGGGGTGCATCCGAGACGCCGTCGATGAGCGTTCCGCAGCGGATCGCCGTCTGCGTCGGCTGGGCCGGCGCGGGAAGGGCGGCTGCCACGGCAAGAAGGATGGCAGGGAGAGTTTTCATCCGGGGGATTCCGGGAGTATTGTGGGGGGTGGTTCTTGGAATATGACCCATCCGTTTGAAAGAATCAAGAAACTTGATATCTTCACCCCACACGCTGCGGCATCGCAAACCGGTCCCGATCAGGAAAAGGGTGCACGATGAGCATCACCGTTCGAAAAGCCGTCCCGTCCGACAGCCCGACGATCCTCTCTCTTGTCGAAGCTCTTGCTTCCTACGAAAAGCTGGCTCCCCCGGATGCGGAAGCCCGGGAGAGGCTCCTCGGGGACCTGTTCTCCGGCCGCCCGCGCATCGAATGCTATATCGCCGAATCCGGCACGCGCGCGGCGGGGTACGCATTCGTCCTCGAAACGTACTCGAGCTTCCTTGCGCTTCCCACACTCTACCTGGAGGATCTCTTCGTCCTGCCCGAGTTCAGGGGGATGAAGGCCGGCTATGCGCTCTTCCGCGCCATGGTCCAGGAAGCGAAGACGCGCGGATGCGGGCGGATGGAATGGACCGTCCTCGACTGGAACGAACTTGCCATCAGGTTTTACCGGCGTTCGGGGGCCAGGCATATGAAAGAATGGCATCTCTACAGGCTCGTCAGAGAGGAGATGGAAAAGATACTTGGAGAGAGGGGATAACCGTCGACCGGGGGAAAACACCCCGATTAGGAGGTTTTTTGCCGGGTGTCACCGAATGTGGCGGTTTATTTGTGATATCACGCACAAAGACTCTCGTCGGACTTTCGCATATTTTTTCAGAGCAAAAGAGCGTTCGACGAACTGACCGGGACGGGCGTCATGGACATACTGCTTGTGGACGACAACGAGGACTATCTCTACCTGGTGAAGCAGGTCCTTGATCAGAACGGTTACACAGTGCACACCGCCAAGGACGGCATGGAAGGGTGCGAGGTCCTGACGAAATCCGACATCGATCTCATCATCTCGGACATCAGGATGCCGCGGCTCGACGGGGTCAAGATGCACGCATTCGCCCGGGAAATCGACAGGTACAAGAAGACCAAGTTCATATTCATCTCCGGATTCCGCGACGTCTATTCGGAGGTCATCAACCTCGATCCGAAGCTCGATTTCCTTCTTGACAAGACGACGTCGGTGACCGATCTCCTGAAACTCGTCGACGAACTCATATTCGGGCGGGTGGCCGGGGCCTGGACCTGATCACGGCCGCAGGCCGCGAAGTTCTACCTCAGCCTGTGCGCGAGAACGACTACCCCTTTCGCACCAAAACTTGAGAGCCGCCCCGCGTCGTTTGCCTCGACAAGGATGACGTAGATTCCGATCCTCGCGGGGACCCTCCTGTCATCACGCCCGTCCCAGAGAATCTCCCCGTACCCCGTGGAAGGAGCGCACGTGGCAAGCGTGCGTATGAGACGCCCGCGCGCGTCGAACACCCGTATCGAGACCGACCAGACCCCCTGCGGCATCCTGTAGCGAATCACCGTCGCGTCTTCCACGCCGTCCCCGTCGGGAGAGAAGGGATTGGGGGAGGCCGAGACACTCCCCCCCGGCGCCGCGCGCGAAAGAGCTATGCTGTTTTCCCGCGCGGGAGTCCCCCCCTGCGGCAGCGTGCATGTTGACCAGTTCCCCGGGTCATTGGAATTCGCGGAAGCGACAATGCGCTCCAGCGACCTCCCGGTCCGGTCGGTCACCGCCGGATTGTGCCAGGAGGGAGAATAGAAGACGCTGTCCACGACGTTCCCGGAGGGATCCCTGAGTTCGATGTCCTCTCCCGCGTTGTTCAGCCGGGTCTCCCAGACACGGGGGATGATCACCCGCTGCGTATCGGGCCCCAGGAGGGAAGGGAAGAAACGGTAAATCCCCGAATCCCCGGCGACGACTGCACAGCAACCGGGGGAGAGGGGGACAGGGACACGGGGGATGACGAGCGTCTTCACGGCGGCGCCGCTCCCCGTCGTCAGCCGCCATCCCGTGAGGCTCACGGGCTGATCGGTCGAATTCATGAGTTCGACGTACTCCGCTTCTCCCGCGAGCGGGGCGAACATGATTTCGTTGATGACGACTCCTCCCGGGGAGGCCGACACGGCAATGTCCGCACAGCACAGGTTGTCCGACTGATCCAGGTCTGCCGTATCCTGCACGACTGCAACAAGCGTGTTCAACCCTGCAGGGAGCCGGACGCCGGGAATCGTGACGGCGGAGGAGTCCCCCGGCTCCAGCACGGGAGAGGGCGCGGAACTCGCCAGGAGCGTGCACGTGACGGGACGGAGCGTGTCCTCACAGCGCGCGTACAGACAGAGCGAGAATCCCGACGCCGGGAGCAGCCCCGCGTTTTTCACGCATCCCGTCACGTCGATCGGGTCGGCCGCGCGCGGGGATGCGGGAGAGAATGAAACCCGCACGAGCGTCAGATCGTACGCGGGGTGGGCAGTGACACGCACGTCGTCGAACCTGAGCGTCCCGGAGGTCCCTGAGGCGGCGGGAATGATTCGCCAGCGCACCCTCACGCGTTTCATTCCGCCGAGCCACCGCGGAAGCTCCCTCACGGTCTCTTCGTAGACGGCGGAGCCGGTGCCGACGAGCGTGTCCCCCGGCAGAGTATCCCAGGCGTTGCCCCCGTCCGTGGAATACTCGAGGACGACGGGGGCGGAAAATGTCGACGACCGGCGCATGTACCACGAGATCCTGTCGGGGTTGACGGAAGAGAAATCGAACTCCGGCGACGTCAGTGACTGCGCGACAGTGGCATTTGCCGCAGACACGCAGTTGGGGACCGAGCGCGGAGCGCTCCCGCTCACTGTCATATCGGCGGTCCCGGGGGTGCGGTTGGCCGTCGATTCCCATCCTGCCGGAAGCACGGGAGGGGTTGCGGAATCAAAGTTCTCGGTGTACGGGAAGGTTGCGATCTGTCCTGATTGCAACGCAGCGAGGGAGCCGCCGCCGGTGGACCGGATCATCGCCCCGGCGAGCAGACAATATGTCAGAAAATGCCGGGACACCCGGATTCCCGTTGTTTGACTTTCTACGCGATATTCAGTATATACGGTTGCATAATACTACCCGCGACCATGGACCAGTTACGAATTCTCTTTGTCGATGATGACGCCGACCTGCGACGTATTGTCAAGGATCAGTTGGTGCCCCTGGGTTTCGTCATGGACGAGGCTGAGGACGGAGCGAAGGCGATCGCGATGCTCGAGAAGGGGAATTACAGCCTGATGCTGCTGGATATCAACATGCCCGTGAAGTCGGGCATCGACGTGCTGAAGTTCATCAAGGAAAAGGGGCTTCCCTGCAAGGTGATCATGCTCACGGGCAGGGTGGGGTTCTCCGTCGCCACGGAGACTCTGAAGCTCGGGGCGGACGATTACATCACCAAACCGTTCAACATCGACTACCTTCTGTTCGCCATCAAGCGGGTGACGGGAAAACAGTAGCCCCTTCCCCGTTCTCCGGGCTCCCTGAACGACGAAAGCGACCTCGCGGTCGCTTTCGTCGTTTCGTGCATACTCACGGCGCCGTTACGTACCGGCGGAGTAGTCGTCCATGTATGTGACCTGCTCCGGCGTCAGGGTATCGATTTTGAGCCCCTGCGTCGAGAGTTTCACCGAGGCGATCTCCTGATCCTGCGCCGGGGGGATGTCGTGCACGCCGTTCTCCAGCCGGACACCTTTCCTGTGCAGCTCCACGAGGCGGAGCTGCGACATGAACTGGTTGGCAAACGACATGTCCATCACCTCCGATGGATGCCCTTCGGCAGCAGCAAGGTTGACGAGCCGCCCCTGCGCCAGCACGTAGAGCCGCCTGCCGTTCTTCATCGTGTATTCCTCGTTATTCATCCGGATCTCACGTTTTTTCTTCGTGAGCTTCGCGAGCTGGACGAGGTTGATCTCGCAGTCGTAGTGACCGGTGTTGCAGACGATCGCGCCGTCTTTCATCGCCTTGAAATGGCGGTCGACGATCACGTCCTTCACCCCCGTCGCGGTAATGAACAGATCCCCCACCCGGGCGGCCTCGTCCATCTTCATCACCCGGTATCCCTCGAGCGTCGCCTTCAGCGCGGCCGTCGGCTTCACCTCGGTGACGATCACGTTCGCGCCGAGCCCCTTGGCCCGCAGCGCGACCCCCCTGCCGCAGTGGCCGAATCCCGCGACGACGACGTTCTTGCCCGCCAGGAGGACGCTCGTCGCACGCAGCACGCCGTCGAGCGTCGACTGCCCCGTGCCGTACACGTTGTCGAAGTCCCACTTGGTCTCCGCGTCATTGACCGCGATGACCGGGTACCGGAGCGCGGAGTCCGCGGCCATTGCGCGGAGGCGGTGAACCCCCGTGGTCGTCTCCTCCGTCCCCCCGATGACGTACTTCTCGGCGAACTCCGGGTGCTTGTTGTGGATCGTGAAGATCAGGTCGGCGCCGTCGTCGAGCGTGAGGTTCGGATGGAATTTCAGGGTCTCCTCGATGCACCAGTAGAATTCCTTGACGTTCATCCCGTGCCAGGCGAAGATCGACGTCCCCCGCTTCGCCAGGGAGGCGGCCACGGCGTCGTTCGTCGACAGGGGGTTGCAGCCGCTCCAGCTCACCTCGGCGCCCGCCTCGACAAACGTCCTGACGAGGACAGCGGTCTCTTTCGTCACGTGCAGGCAGCCGGCGATACGGTATCCGCGGAACGGCTTGCTCTTCGCATAGCGAGCGCGGAGCGCCATCAGGACCGGCATACGCGATTCCGCCCATTCAATGAGGCGGTCCCCGTCAGCGGCCAGCTTGAGATTTGCGACTTTGAATTTCCCCGGTGTGGAGTTCATTGATCCTCTTCGTGTGATGAGTGTTCGTTCTTCAGGACGTTACTTACTTGATCGCTTTCAGGAGCATGTCGACGAGGTCGAGCTTCTCCCACGTGAACTCTCTGTCGCTGCGCCCGAAGTGCCCGTACGCGGCGGTCTTCCTGTAGATGGGCCGGCGCAGGTCAAGACGCTTGATGATGCCGCGGGGAGTCATGTCGATCTCCTTGAGAATCACCTTGTCGAGCTCGATGTCCGGGATCCGCCCGGTCCCGAACGTGTTCACGTGCACGGAGACCGGCTGGGCGACGCCGATCGCATAGGCGACCTGGATGAGGCATTCGTCGGCGAGGCCCGAGGCGACGATGTTCTTCGCGATGTGCCTTGTGGCGTACGCGGCGCTCCGGTCGACCTTAGAAGGATCCTTCCCGGAAAAGGCGCCGCCGCCGTGGGGGGCCTTGCCGCCGTAGGTGTCGACGATGATCTTCCGCCCGGTAAGTCCCGTGTCGCCGTGAGGCCCGCCGATTTCGAACCGTCCGGTCGGATTCACGTGGATGATCGTGTTCTTGTCCAGGAGCTCCGCGGGGATCACCTGACGGATGACGTGCCGGATCACGTCTTCCTTGATCTTCTTCTGGGTCACCCCGGCGTCATGCTGTGTCGACACGACGATCGTGTGCACGCGGACGGGCTTGCGTCCATGATACTCGATCGTGACCTGGGATTTCGCGTCCGGCCGGAGCCAGGGCATGATCGACGTATGCTTCTTGCGGATATCCGAGAGCTTCCTGACGAGCTTGTGGGCGAACATCAGGGACATCGGCATGTATTCCGGCGTCTCGTTCGTGGCGTAGCCGAACATCATCCCCTGGTCACCCGCCCCCCCCGTGTCCACGCCGCGCGCAATGTCCGGGGACTGCGAGTGGATGCTCGAGATGACCGAGCAGGACTCCGCGTCGAAGCGGTATTCGGCCTTCGTGTAACCGATCTCCCGGATTACCTGGCGGACGATATCCTGCACCTCAATGTAGGCATCCGTCGTGATTTCCCCTCCCACGAACGCGAGACCTGTCGTGACAAAGCTTTCGCACGCGACGCGGGCCAGCTTGTCCTGCGCGAGGATGGCATCGAGGACGGCATCCGAAATCTGGTCGCAGACTTTGTCCGGATGTCCCTCGGAAACCGATTCCGACGTGAAGAGATATGACATGGCGCTCCTTACGAAAATGAAATGTGCCTGAGTATGGACAATTTAAAAAATGTCGATTTCGGACGCCCCGCCGACATTGATGCGGCGGTAGCTCCCCGACAGCACCGAGCCGTTCCCGATGATGGAGTTCTCCAGGAGCGCTCCGTGGACTTTCGCACTCTCGCTGATGATCGAGTTCCGTATCACCGCGTCGCTGATCTCCGCCCCGTCGCCGACGCTCGTGTTCGGGCCGATGATGCAGTTGGCGAGAACCGCCGTGGGGGCGATGTAGACGGGTTCATTGATCACGACGCCGGGGATCACGCGCCCGGTGGAATGTCGTTCCAGGAGTGCCCTGTTCGTCGAGAGAAGCGTCTCCGGATTCCCGCAGTCATACCATCCCTCCACCATAAACGGCGTCATGACTTCCCCCTTCTCGATCATCATCTGCAGGGCGTCGGTCAGCTGGTACTCCCCTTTCGTCCTCCGGTCCCTCGCGACGAGCTCGTCGAGGCATTCCGTCAGGAGCTTCGGATTCCGGATGTAGTACAGTCCCACCACCGCGAGGTTCGTCGCGGGCTTCTCCGGTTTCTCCACGAGCTTCGTGATCCGGCCGCCGGCCACTTCCGCGACGCCGAACCTGCGGGGATCGTCCACCGCCTTCACGCCGATGGCGGTCGTCGTTCCCTTCAGCACCGGCGTGAGATCGACGTCGAATATCGTATCGCCCAGGATGATCAGGACGGGCTCGCTGCCGATCGTGTGGCGCGAAAGAGAAATCGCGTGGCCGAGGCCGAGACGCTCCTCCTGTTCCACGTAGTCCGCGCGGAAGCGGGGATACGCCTGCGAGACGTATTCCCTGATCTTGTCCCCCATCAGGCCGACGACGATCGTCCCCTCGCTGATCCCTTCACCGACAATCTTGTCGATGATGTGGCCCAGAATGGGTTTACCGGCGACGTTCAGCAGGACTTTGGGAAGTGCAAATGTGTGGGGCCGGAGCCGGCTTCCTACTCCAGCAACCGGAATGATTGCTCGCATCGAATACGTCGACTCTCTCTCGGGGTGACGGAAAATGTCATTAAAGGTAAGGAAAGAGGGGGGAAGAATCAACGGAAATGCCAGATTGCTCCGCTTCCCCCGCGATGACGGCGGGATTGCCCGGGCGAGCACCGCAATGACAGCGCGCACACGGGCGGCTGATTGATTCTCTGTGCCGAAATAGCTATTTTCATGCGTAATTTCTTTTCAACGTCCCCGGCCCGCATGCCCAGACCATCCCCCCCTCACAGGACGACATCGCGCAAGAAGCAGCACGTGGACATTACGCTCACGAAGGATGTGCGATTCCGAGGGAAAACGACGGGGCTCGAGCGGCTCGAATTCGTTCATAACGCCCTCCCCGAACTTAATCTTGACGACGTCGATACGCGGACCCGGTTCCTCGGCAAGGAGCTGGCTCTCCCCCTGATGGTGTCCTGCATGACGGGAGGGTACGCCGACGCCCTGAAGATCAACAGGAACCTGGCCTCCGTGTGCGAATCCGCGGGCATCGCCCTCGGCGTCGGGAGCCAGCGGCAGGCGCTCGAAGAAAGCCGGTATCACAGGACGTTCAGCGTCGTGCGCGAGGCCGCCCCGACCATCCCCATCGTGGGGAACATCGGCGCGGCGGAGGTCGCCCGGATGAAGGACGCCGGCGAGGCCGTCAGGCTTGCCGAGCTCGTCGGCGCGGACGCCTTCACCGTCCACCTCAACCCCCTGCAGGAATTCCTGCAGCCCGAAGGGAACCCTGCGTTCCGGGGAGTGCTCTCGGGGATCGCCATGCTCGCTCGGAGCCTGCCAATCCCCCTCATCGTCAAGGAGATCGGCGCGGGGCTCTCCCCGGACGTCATCCGCCGCCTTCTCGACGCCGGCGTCCGCATCATCGACGTGGCAGGCGCCGGGGGAACGAGCTGGGCGGGGGTGGAGGCGATACGAAGGAGCGACCGGGGACCCGCCGAGCGATTCTGGGACTGGGGCATTCCCACCTCGCAGGCGCTCCGTGACGCCGCGGCTCTCCGCGCGGAGGGACACGAAATGACGCTCATCGCCTCCGGCGGGATCGCCTCCGGGCTCGATGCGGCCAAGTGTATTGCGCTCGGGGCCGACGTTGCGGCCGCCGCGCGGCCGGTGATCGTCGCGCTCCAGAAAGGGGGCACACGGGGGCTCCGGAATCTCATCGGGCAGTGGTCGATGGAGATCCGCGGCGCGATGTTCCTCACGGGAAGCGCCCGCCTCGGGGATCTCCGCTCCGCGAAACTCGTCACGTACCGGGACCAATGACGCACACCTCGTTCCGCAGGCATTACGACGCCCTCCGCCGGCGCGCCGACAGGAGGCTTCTCGGCGTACGGCCCGCTCCCGGAGCCCCGCGCCTCGGGGAAGGATGCCGGTACGTCCTCGGCGGCGGGGGTAAACGCGTCAGATCCGTCCTTCTCCTGCTCTCGTGCGAGGCGGTGGGGGGAACGGCCTCCCGCGCGATCCACGCGGCGGCGGCAGTCGAGATACTTCATAATTTCACGCTGGTCCACGACGACATCATGGACAATGCCGACGCCCGGCGCGGACGACCCACGGTGCACCGGAAATGGAGCGTGAACGACGCCCTTCTTGTCGGTGACGAGCTCCTGGGTGCGGCGTACGAGGCCCTCCTCCGTACGCCCGGTTCCGCCCACCGAAAGCTCGCCGGCGTCCTGACGCAGGGGCTCCTCGATGTCTGCGAGGGGCAGTCGCTCGACCTCGAATATGAAGAGAGGACCGACGTGAGCGTCAGGGAATATTTCCTCATGACCGGGAAGAAGACGGGCGCCCTCATCGCCGCGGCGACCGAACTCGGCGGCCTCGTCGGCGGAGGGACCGCGGCACAGGTGGCCGCACTCCGGAGGTTCGGCCTCGGGCTGGGAAGGGCGTTCCAGGTCCAGGACGACCTTCTCGACGTCGCCGGCGATCCGCGCGATTTCGGAAAGACGATGGGGGGGGACATCCTGGAGGGAAAGAAGACGTACCTTCTTGTGAGAACGGCCGAGCGCGCAGCAGGGGACGACAGGCGTCTCCTCGAGCGGGTCCTCAGAAAAGAAGGGCGCGCCGGGGCGTGGAAGACCGGCGACGGGACGGTCACTGCCGAAGGGAAAGCGGTCATCGGGGCCGTGAAGGAGGTGTACGCACGGTGCGGGATACTCGAGGAGGCGGGAAAGGTCGTCGAGCGGACGACCCGGAAAGCCCTGCGCGAACTCGACAGGCTGCCCCGCTCGGCCCCGCGGGAAACGCTCCGCTGGTTTGCCGGCGAACTCGTCCACAGGGAATCCTGATGGACCGGCATGATTGAACGCACCGTCACCATCGTGAACCGCAAGGGGCTCCATACACGCCCGGCGGCGAGTCTCGTCAAGACCGCGGCACGGTTCCAGGCGGAGCTCACCATCCGCAAAGACAACCTCGAAATCAACGGGAAGAGCATCATCGGGGTCATGACACTCGCGGCAGAACAGGGATCCACGCTGACGCTGCAATTCGACGGGCCGGATGAAGAGCAGGCGTGCCAGGCGATGGAAGACCTTTTCCGCCGGGGATTCGACGAGGAATAAGATGGACACCGCAGGGGCCACCGCCCAGGAGATCATACTGAAAGGAGTCGCCGCGGCGCCGGGAATCTCCGTCGGCCCGGCCTACATCTACAGCAAGCTCATCCCCCGCGTCGAGCAGAAAACGATCGCGCCCGGCGAGGTCGCGGGGGAGCTCGAGCGGCTGCGCAACGCGAACGCGCGCTCCGAAAAGGAACTGCAGAAGATCCACGCGCTCGCGGAGCAGAAACTGGGATCGCAGAACGCGCGGATCTTCGAGGCGCAGATCATGATCCTCGCGGACGCGATCCTGATGGGGGCGATCGAGAAGCGGATCGCGGGCGAGCTCCGGAACGCCGAATACATCGTCGCCGACGAGATCACCAAATACAAGCAGATCATGCTCGCCGCCCACGACGAATACATGCACGAGCGGGCGCACGACGTGGACGACGTCATGAACCGCATCATCAGGAACATCCAGGACCAGAAGCTGTTCTCCCGGCTTGAAGGGGCCTCGATCATCGTGTCGGAGTCGCTCGCTCCCTCGGACACCGTCATCTTCAGCCGCAACCAGGTCCTCGGCTATGCCACGGACCTGGGCGGCGTGACCTCGCACGCGGCGATACTCGCCCGGTCGCTGAAGATCCCCGCCGTCGTCGGCCTCCGCTCCGCCACGAAAGCCGTCAGGACCGGCGACAGGATCGCCATCGACGGCTACGCCGGGCTCATCATCCTCAATCCGACGGACGACACGGTCGGGGCGCTCGAGAGGAAGAAAGACCGGTACAGGGAGTTCGAGGGGAGGCTCGTCAACATCGCCGGGCTTGCCGCGGAGACGCTCGACCACAAGCAGATCGAGCTCTCGGCGAACATCGAGTTCGAAACGGAGATCGATTTCGCGCGCGCGCAGGGCTCGGCCGGGGTCGGCCTGTTCCGGACCGAAAGCCAGCTCATCGGGAAGGCGGCCTACCCGACCGAAGAGGAGCAGGCCGCGGCGTACAGCCGCGTCGCCGAAGGGATCTACCCGCACTCGGTCATCTTCCGCACGTTCGACGTCGGCGGGGACAAGATCTCCCCCGACACCGAGCACGAAGCCAATCCCTTCCTGGGGTGGCGCGGGATCCGGGTGCTCCTGGACCGCCCGGAACTTTTCCTCGATCAACTCCGCGGCATCCTCCGTTCCAGCACCCGGAAAAACGTCCGGATCATGTTCCCCATGGTCACGACGGTCCAGGAGATCCGGCGCGCGCGGGAGATGGTCGCACGCGCCAAGAAGGACCTCGACGCGCGCGGGATCCCCTACGACCCCGGCATCAAGATCGGCATCATGATCGAAGTCCCCGCGGCCGCGGTCCTTGCGGAGCAGATGGCCGGGGAAGCGGATTTCCTCAGCATCGGGACGAACGACCTGATCCAGTACCTTCTCGCCGTGGACCGGGACAACACGGCCGTCGCGCCGCTGTACCAGCAGTTCAACCCGGCGGTCCTCCGGACGATTCGGCACATCATCGACGCCGGGCACAAAAAAGGGGTCTGGGTCGGCATGTGCGGAGAGATGGCGGCGGACCCCCTGGCCACCGTCCTCCTCGTCGGGCTCGGAATCGACGAGCTGAGCGTGATCCCCAGCGTCCTCCCGGAAATCAAGAAGATTATCCTGTCGATAAAGCAGAAAGAGGCGCGCAAGGTGGCGGAAAAGGTCCTCGCGATGTCGACCGAGCAGGAGATCAGGGACCACCTTTCCTCGATCATCAAGAACAAAGTTCCCGAAATCCCGTTCGACGAATAACACAGGACGCACGCCATGACCATGGACGAAATCCGATCGATTGACCCCTCCGGGATGTACGGACTCCTCGCGGGCTTCCCCGGCCAGATCCGCGAAGCGGTGACAATCGGCAACGCGGCGCGCCCGGGGATCTCCTCGCGCGGAATCCGGAACATCGTCCTGAGCGGACTCGGGGGGTCCGCCATCGGCGGCGACATCCTCCGGACGTACCTCGCGGACGACCTGGACGTCCCGTTCATCGTGAACCGGATGTACACGCTCCCCGCCTTCGTCGGGCCGGGATCGCTCGTCCTCATCTCAAGCTACTCGGGAAACACCGAGGAGACCAACGCGGCGCACCGGGAGGCGCTGAAACGGAAAGCGAAAATCCTGTGCATCACCTCCGGCGGAAAGACCGCCTCGCTGGCCGGCCGCGCCCCGGTCATCCGCGTCCCCGGAGGCCTCCCCCCCGCGCCGCGCTCGGGTATTCCTTTTTCCCCCTCCTGATCTCCCTGGCGAAGGCGGGGTTCATCCGCGACCGGGGGAAGGCGATACGGGAAACCATCGCGCTCCTGGAGGAGCGCGCCGCCGTGTACGCCCGGCCGGATCCCGCGGCGAATCCCGCACTCCGGCTGGCGGAACAGCTTCGCGGCCGGATCGGCGTCGTCTATTCGGCGGCGGAACGGTTCGACAGCGTCAACACGCGCTGGCGGGGCCAGATCGCCGAAAACGGAAAGTCGCTGGCCTTCGGCCACGTGATCCCCGAGATGAACCACAACGAGCTCGTCGGGTGGAAGGTCCTCAGGGAACCCATGCGCGAGATGCAGGTGTTCATCCTCAGGGACAGGGACGACCACAAACGCGTCCGAATCCGAATGGACGTGACGAAGCAGGTGCTCGGCGAGCATACCGACCGCATCACCGAGGTCTGGAGCGAGGGGACGTCCCTCCTGGCACGGATGTTCTCCCTGGTCTACCTCGGCGACTGGATGAGTTTCTATCTCGCCGTTCTCAACGGCGTGGACCCCACGCCGGTCACCGTCATCGACAGACTGAAAAAGGAACTTGCAGAAGCATGACGAAAGAACAGAAGATCGGAATCGTCGTCGCGCTCCTGACCCTTGCCGCAATTCTGTTTGTCTCGGTGTTCAGGAACGGAACCTCCTGGTAGCCTCCTCCGGAGAGGCCTTCCGACGGACGTCCATCACATTGTGCATGACGGGTTCGCAATGAACCGGTTTGCCTTTTCCATCCCTGCGGTCACCTTCCTCCTCCTTGCCGGAGCCCTCACGGCGCACGCCCAGTTTTTCTATTTCGGCCGGAACAAGGTCCAGTACACCGAGTTCGACTGGCGCGTGATGAAGACCGAGCACTTCGACATCTATTACTATACCGAGATGAAGGACCTGGCGGAGCGCGGTGCGCATTTCGCGGAAGAGAGCTACGCGCTCCTCGAGCAGAAATTCAACCACACGGTCAATGCCAGGATACCCCTCATCTTCTACAGCTCGCACCTTCATTTCGAGCAGACGAACACCACGGGCGGATTCATCCCGGAGGGGGTGGGGGGGTTCTTCGAGTTTCTGAAAGGGCGCGTGGTCATCCCGGCGGACGGGTCGGTGTCGGAATTCCGGCACGTGATACGCCACGAACTCGTCCACGTTTTCATGACAAGCAAGATCACCCGCATACTCGCCGACCACCGCAAGGTGGGCGACAGGTCGCCCCCCCTCTGGTTCAGCGAAGGCCTTGCCGAATACTGGTCGACGGAGTGGGACGCGCAGGCGGAAATGGTGATGCGCGACGGGGTGCTGAACGGCACCGTCGTCGGCCTGGACGACATGGACAGGATCTACGGCACGTACATCATGTACAAGGAGGGGCAGAACGCGCTGGGGTTCCTTTCCCGGACGTTCGGCGAGGAGAAGATCCTCCTCCTCATGGAGAACTTCTGGAAGGAGACCTCGTTCAGCGACCTGTTCAAGATCACCATCGGGAAGGACTACAAAGAATTCGACGAGATGTGGCTGTACGAGCTGAAGAAGCGGTACTACCCGCTGCTCGCCGCGCACGACGAGCCGAGCATGGCGACGGTCAACGTCGTGCGCGAGGGCTTCAGCGCGAAACCGGTCGTGTACGAAGCGGATTCCGTCCGGACGGTCTATTTCATCGGCAACAGGACCGGCTACACCGGCATCTACAGGAAGAACCTGGACGAGCGGGATCCGCACGCGAGCGCGGAGAACGTTGTGCAGGGAGAGAAGACCGACGAGTTCGAGTCGTTCCATCCCTTCCAGAGCCGGATCGATGTGTCCGCGGACGGGAGGCTTGCCTTCGTCACGAAGAGCGGCGAGCACGACGCCCTCCACATCTACGACCTCCGGACGGACAGGATCATCGCCACGTTCCGTTTCCGGGAGCTCGTCAGCATCGGGTCGACCTCCTGGTCTCCCGACTGCCGGAAGATCGTCTTCTCGGCGATCAACGCGGCGGGGGACGACGATCTGTACATTTTGACGCTGGCGACACGGGAGCTCGAAAGGCTGACGAACGACTATTACGACGACCGGGACCCGGCCTGGGCGCCCTCCGGGAACGTCATTGCCTTTTCTTCGGACCGCGGGCCGTCGGGGTCACGCGGGGTCTACAACCTCTTTCTGTACACGATCGCCACCGGCCGTATCGACTACCTGACGTGCGATACGGCTTCGGCGGGGGCGCCGGCCTGGTCGAAGGACGGCACGAAGCTCGCGTTCACCTCGGAGCTGGGCGGGGTGAAGAACATCTGGGTGATCGACTCCGCGGAGGCCTCCCCGGGGACACCCCGCTCCATGAAGCGCCTGACCCGTTTCACGACTCCCGCCTTCGATCCGGCGTGGACACGCGGGGGAGACCTGGTCTTCGGGACGTTTGAACATCTCGGGTTCCAGATCAAGGCGATCAAGAATGTCCGCGGCATCCTTGACACGGTCTCCGTCGTCCGCTCCATCGATCTCCTCGGGAAGGAGAAACCCTGGGAGGCGCAATCGCTCGCCGGCGCCTCGGAGATCAAGCGGCTCCGGTACCGGGGCGAATACAGCCTCGACGTCGCCGAGAGCGCCATCTCCACGGATCCGGTGTTCGGCACCGTCGGGGGGGCGATCGTCGCGCTGAGCGACCTGCTGGGGAACGACCAGTATTACTTCCTCCTGTACAACACGGCCGAGACACAGTCCGACCTCCTCTCGAGCTTCAACATCGCCATCTCGCACATCTCGATGGGGCAGCGAACGAACTACGCCTACGGCATTTACAGGTTCACGGGACGCAGGTACGACCTGACCGTCTCCGACGACTATTTCTACGAGCGTGTCTACGGCGGGTACTTCGCGATGAGCTACCCCCTGAGCAAATTCGAGAGGATCGAAACGAGCGTGAGCCTGAGCAATTCGGACAGGGAGCTCATCGGCGACTTCGTCGAACGGAGGGCCCTCCTGCTCTCCAATTCGCTCTCCTTCGTCCACGACAACTCGCTCTGGGGCCCGAGCGGGCCGCTCGACGGCAACGCCTTCAGCCTGACGCTGGCGTACACATCGGACGTCCAGTATTCGAACGTCAACTACTATTCCGTCATCGCCGATTACAGGAACTACCTGCGCCTGGCGACGCGCAGCGCCTTCGCGTCGCGGCTCTGGCTCTTTTACAACGACGGGAAGGAATCACGGCGGTTCGTCATGGGGGGAAGCTGGGATCTCCGGGGCTGGCCGCTCTGGTCGCTCAGGGGGCAGAAGCTCTGGCTGACGAGCCAGGAGCTCCGGTTTCCGTTCATCGACCAGTTCGCCGTCCAGTTCCCGTTCGGCGGGATCAGCTTCTGGTCGATCCGGGGGGCGCTGTTCTTCGACGCGGGGAGCGCATGGGACACGCAATACACGCAGACATACGGGAGCGTCGGAGGGGGGCTGCGGATGAACCTCGGGGGCGTCCTCGTCCTCCGCTACGACATCGGGAAGAGGATCGAAAACAACTTCACGTCGTTCCAGAACGGCCTCTTCACGCAGTTCTTCTTCGGGTGGGACTTCTGATGACAGGGAGACTCTGCGTTCTTGCCGTGTGTGCGCTGCTTGCGGGGTGCGGCGGGCTGAGGATGGAACGGTACCTCCGCCCGCGCGCCGACGACTGGCCGACGTTCGCCCGCACGGCGGAACACACCGCGTCCGCCGCGGAGGCGTTGCGCCCGCCGCTCGCGCTCGCCTGGTCGCAGGACATCTCCGCCGGCACGGGGAACGGGTCGCCCGTCGTCGTGGACAGCATCGTGTTCGTCGGCACGCTCCGGGGCGAGCTGTGCGCGTTCTCCGCCGCCACGGGAAAACAGATCGGGTCGATCAGCCTGGGGGACGCCATCCAGGGATCCCCCGTCATCGACGCCAGCGTCGCATTCGTCGCGCTCTCCAATTCGTCCCAGTCGATCACGGCATTCGATCTGTTCAACGGAAGGCCAAGGTGGAAGAAGAGCTACGGGGACGTGGAGGTCACGCCGTGCCTGGCGGGAGGGAAGATCTATCTGGGCAACACGGCGGGGACGTTCTTCTGCATCGAGAGGGCGACGGGGGACGTGCGCTGGAAGTTCGACCTCCCGGACAACAGGTCGTACAAGGGGATCCGGTCCTCTCCCGCCGCCGACAGCGGGACGGTCGTCTTCGGCGCCGACGACGGCAGGGTGTACGCCTTCAACACGGAAACGGGAACCGCGAAGTGGACGTTTGATACCGGCCATCCCGTCGTCGCTTCGCCGCTCATCGTCGGGGGGACCGTCTTCGTGGGAAACCGCGGGGGAACCGTCTTTGCCCTTTCGCTTTCCTCGGGGCGAAGCGTGTGGCAGGCCCCCGCCGGCGCGCCGGTATACGCCAACGCGGTCCCGGCGGGGCACGTCATCATCGTCGGGACGCTCGCGGGAAAAGTCTCGGGCTACAGGGAAGGGGACGGGACACTGCTGTGGCACACGGATCTCGGGGGACCGATCAACGCCGGCGGGGCCGTCGCCGGGACGACGGTGTACATCGGTACGATGAAAAAGCAGATCTACGGGCTCGATGCCTCCAGCGGCGAGATCCTGTGGAAGGCGGAGACCGGCGGAAGGATCAGGACGTCGCCGGCGGCCGCGTTCGGCCGGCTGTTCGTCGCTACGGACGAGCACGATCTGCTTGCGTACGGGGAGGCGAAATGAGAGGAGTTTTCGGGTCGTTCCCTCTTTCCCGGGTTCACCTTCTCCTCGTTCTCCAGGGAGCCCTCGCCGCGGGGTCCGCCCGCGGCGGTCCGGCGGACACGACGCGCGGGCCCCTCTGCCGGCTCTCGCTCCGGACGGGAAGCGACACGGCATGGGTCTTCATTGACTCCGTTCGCAGGGGAACCACCCCCCTGACCGTCGATTCACTCACTGCCGGTCGGCATACCGTGGATCTCTTCCAGACCGACATGGACTCGTGGCTCACGGGAACAATCAGGGACACCATCTCGATGACCCGGGGGACGGATCGCACGCTGCAGTATACGTTCGACCGGAGGGTCATGGTCGTCACCGACCCTTCCGGCGCGCTCATATTCGTCGGAGACTCGGCAGCGGGCACAACGCCGTGCGTCCTGGTTTCCGGGCCACGGGGATTTCCCTCGAGCGTGAGGGCCGAGCGAAAGGGCTATGAAGCGACCGTCATCCCTCTCCCTCCCGGGAGGACGGGTATCGCCCGCGCGGAGCTGCAAAAAATCTGGCAATCAGAGGGATCCGAGAGCCCCCTGATGTCTGAGAGCGGGAGCTCAGACAGAACGGGCGCTCGACTGTACGTCTCCGGAGGAGTCACAGTCATCGCGGGGGTCACGGCGGCGTACTACAAGATCAAGGCGGACGGAAAGAACGCGATCTATCAGAATACGGGCGATCCCTCATTCCAGCGGGAAACCCATCGCCTGGATACGTCGGCCGCGATCGCACTCGTCGCGACAGAGGTCGGATTCGCCTTCTTTTCCTATTATCTTCTCTCCGATTGATCCCCCGAAGAAGCCCCCCCCGGACACGCCTTTTCTTGACTTTCATCACACGACCGCCTATATTTCGTGGAATATTAACTGAAGTCGCAAGGGTCACCAAGCCCGACTCACATTTCCTCCTATCCCGAGTGAGGTTACTCTGAATGCAGCAGTGAAGGACGAGATCGAGTTTCTCAAAAACGTCCCAATTCTGTGTGATCTGGAGCCGATGGACCTCGACACGATTTCCAAAGTCGGGGTCAGGAAGAAGTACAAGAAGGGGAGCATCATCCTTCTCGAGGAAGAGGCGGGAGCGGCGCTGTTTGTCATCGTGTCAGGGAAGGTGAAGATTGTCAGAATGGATGACGACGGGCGCGAGGTCATTCTCTCGATCCTCGGTGAGAGCGACTTCTTCGGCGAGATGGCCATACTCGACGGCCTCGCCCGGTCCGCGAGCGTTGTGGCGATCACCAAATCGGAACTGTTCATGATTCACCGGCGGGACTTCCTCAAGCTCCTGCACGATTTCCCGTCGGTGGCCATCGCGCTTCTCAAGGAACTGACGATGCGCCTCCGGAAAGCGGACGCGCAGATCAAGAGCCTGTCCCTCAAGGACGCCGCCGGCCGCGTTGCCAATGTCGTCCTTCAGCTCGCGGACGACATCGGGAAGATCCGGAAGGGGCGCGTGGAGATCGACGAGCTCCCCCTGCAGCAGGATCTCGCCAACATGGCGGGCACCTCCCGCGAAACGATTTCGCGCATGATCCACGCCTTTATCCGGGAGGGTCATCTCGAAATCGAGCGGGGCAAACTCATCATCAACGACTACGAGAAGTTCAAATCGCGGTACCTGTAACATTTGAACCTCTCCTGTTCTTTCTTACCCCGACCCGTGCTGCATGGATGGTAAAGCGGATCTCCATCTCCACACGACGTTCTCCGACGGCGCTCTCTCCCCAAGCGAACTCATCGAACGCGCCAGGCACGCCGGCCTGACCACCATCAGTATCACCGACCACGATCATACGGGGGCTCTCGACGAGGCGGCCGGACTTGCGGCACGCGAGGGGATCACCGTCGTCCCCGGTGTCGAGCTCAGCACGATCGTGGGTGAAGCCGACGTCCATATTCTCGGGTACTTCATCAACCACCGGGACCCGCGTCTTCAGGAATACCTCGGGCTGTTCCGGAACGAGCGCCTGAAACGGGCGGAGCGGATCGTCGCAAAGCTGAACGGGCTGCGTCTGCCCCTGACGATGGCGGCGGTACTGCAGAGGGCCGGCACGGGATCGGTCGGTCGTCCCCACATTGCAACCGCGCTGGTGGAAGAGGGGCTGATCGGCACATACCAGGAGGCGTTTTCAAAGTACATCGGGTTCGGCAAACCCGCGTACGAAAAGAAATACATGATCTCCCCGCGCGAGGCGATCGCGCTCGTTGCTGCTGCGGGAGGGCTGTCGTTCCTTGCGCACCCTTCCACGTTCATCACCGAGGCGGTGCTGCAGGAAGTGATCGACGCGGGTATCGACGGGATCGAAGTGGTTCACCCCTCGCATTCACCGGAGCTCGTCGCACACTACAGGGGAATCGTGAGCGAGTATTTCCTCCTGGCAAGCGGCGGATCCGACTTTCACGGGGGGAAGCGCAACGACAGGGAATCGTTCGGAAGGTACGTGATCTCGTCGGAAGACGTGGAGATGATGCGCCGGCGGCTGCGGTAAACGCCGGAGGACGAACATCGAACAAAGGGGAATCGGGATGCACACCATCGAAGGGAAACTCCTCGCACGCGGACGGTCGTTCGGCATCGTCGTGAGCCGCTTCAACTCGCTTGTGACGGAACAGCTTCTCCAGGGGGCCGTCGACTGCCTGTTCCGCCACGGGGCCGAAAGCGACGACGTGTCGGTCGTCCGGTGCCCGGGCTCATTCGAGATCCCCCAGGTCGCGATGCGTCTCGCCGCGCAGGGAAAATTCGACGCGGTGATCTGTCTCGGGTGCGTGGTCCGGGGCGAGACGCCCCATTTCGACTACATCGCTGCGGAAGTTTCCAAGGGGATCGGCCAGATCGCTCTGCAGACCGACACCCCGGTTTCGTTCGGCGTGCTCACGACGGACACGCTGGAGCAGGCGCTTGAACGTGCCGGCGCCAAAGCAGGGAACAAAGGGTGGGACGCGGCTCTCACGGCAATCGAGCTTGCGGACCTGAAGGCACAACTCTCCGAAGGGAAGAAAGGCTCGAAGCGCTGACAGGAGCAGGCGGCGAGGGACCGCACCCGCGGTGCCCGCTCTGCCAGAGCACAGGTTATGAAGACGCGAGGGTGGCGCATCCTTTTCCTTTGTCTTCTCGGTCTCCGGCCCCTCTACGGCGGCCCGGGAACCTGGGAGAATTTCACGTCGATGAAGGACGTGACGGGGATCGCGAGGAGCGGACATAGTTACTGGGCTGCAACGAGCGGGGGATTGTTCCGCTGGGACGAGGGGACGGATACCTACCTCAAGCTCACCAACGCCGAAGGGCTTCTCAGCACCGACCTCACCGCCGTGGGCATCGACAGGAACGGCGACGTGTGGGGGTGCGCCTCGACGGGGATGATCCACCTGTACACACCCTCCACGGGTCTTGTCCGCACCATATCCAATATCGTGGAGTTTCCCGGACCCACCGACAAGAGGATCAACGCCGTCGTCACCTCGGGCGACACGGTCCTTCTCTGCAGCGATTTCGGTTTGAGCGTTTACCGGCTCGGCCGGGGGGAATTCGGCGACACGTTCACTTCATTCGGATCGATCCCCGGCACTAACCGGGTGGCCGTCTACAGCGCCGTCCTGAGCGGGGGATTCATCTGGGCCGCGGTGTCCGACGGCGTCACGGGAAACTACGTCGCGCGCGCGAGCATCTCGAGCCCCAACCTCCTCGACCCGCAGTCGTGGACCCTTCTCCAGGCCGGCCCGGCGGGGTCCGTTCCGCATGCACTGACCGTGTTCGGCGGCCGCATCTGGGCGGGGACGACGACGGGGCTCTACTATTATGACGGGGCGGCATGGCAGGGAGTCGCGGCGCTCGCGGGAAGTTCCATTGTCGGCCTGAGCTCCTCCGCCTCCACACTCGGCGTGTGCACGGGCGCGAAGCTTGTGTATACCGTCGACTCGGCAAACACGCCTCACCTCTACGGCATTCCCCTGAGCTACGCCCCGACCTCGATCATCGCCGGAAGCAGCGGCCTCCCGTCCATCGGAACGCTGAGCGGCGGAATACAGATCTACGGCGGATCGTGGACCGCGCATTTCCCCAACGGGCCGAACTCCAACGAGTTCAACGACGTGACCGTCGCCCCGAACGGAACACTCTGGTGCGCCGGGGGGGGGTTCGAGGGCCCGGGGACGGGGTTCGGATGTTACCGGTTCAACGGGCACGACTGGAAGTCGTTCCTCCCTTCCAATAGTGCGCTTCCCGACGACGAGGTGTATCTCGTTTCCACGGGATGCAACGGATCGGTCTGGGCAAGCACCTACGGATGGGGGGCGGTCGAGATCCCGGCGGGCTCCGATACCATCGACGGCTCCCGTCTCTACGGCCGCAACGTGGGCATGATAGGGCTCGCGTCGAATTTCAACTTCATCGTCCCGAGCAACGCGGTGTGCGACGCCCACGGCAACCTGTGGACCTCGATCGTGCTCCCCGTGGACAGGAGGGTCCTTGCCGTCCGCACCCCCGCAGGAACGTGGAGTCATGTTCCGGTGTACGTCAACGGGACGACGGTGGACAGGCTCCAGGACCGACCCGTCATCCGCTGTCTCGCCGTTGATGCGTCGGACAATCTCTGGGCCGTCGTCCGGGACCCGGGCGTCAAGGGAATCGTCGCGCTGGCCAACGGGGGGACCATCGACAGCATCGCCGCCGTCCATATCACGAGTGCGAACGGACTGCCGAGCGACAATGCCTCGACGATCGTCGTCGACAGGGACAACGAGATCTGGGTGGGGACCGACCGGGGCGTCGCCATCATTCTCGATCCGTCCAACCCTCTCCGGTCCGGGGCGATCGCCACGTACAGGCCTGCGAACGGGCTCACCGTCAACGCCATCGCCGTCGACCCCCTCAACCAGAAGTGGGTGGCCACGACCGAAGGGGTGATTCTGTATTCCCCGGACGGGACACAGGCGCTCGCATCGTACACCGTCGAGAGCACGGCGGGAAAGCTCATCGACAACAACGTCAAATGCGTCGCCGTCGACCCGTCGACGGGAACGGTGTATTTCGGCACGACGGGGGGCCTGGCCAGCCTGACCACGCCGGCCATCACCCCGAAACCACAGTTCGACAAGCTCTCGGTCTACCCGAACCCCTACATCGTCCCGAACGGATCGCTCCTGACCGTCGACGGCCTCGTGGCAAACTCGAGCCTGAAGGTCCTGACGATCGACGGAAGGCTCGTCCGCGAGGTCAAGACCCCGGGGGGCCGGGTGGGATTCTGGGACGGGAGAGACGACGGGGGGAACCTCGTGGCATCGGGCGTCTACATCATCGTGGGATTCACGGAGGACGGCAGCCAGGCGGGTACGGGAAAAGTTGCGGTCATCAGACACTAGCAACCCAGAGACACACCAGGACACCATCGGACAACTCTAAACAGGGAGGACAGGACCTTGGAAAATAACGGCTACAAGGATGAGATCTTCACGAAACGGGTGCGGGCCGGAAAGAGGACGTACTTCTTCGACGTCAAATCGACAAAATCCGAAAAAGACTTTTACATCACGATCACGGAAAGCAAGCGGGTGGGCGAGGAAGAATACGAGAAGCACAAGATCTTCCTGTACAAAGAAGACTTTGAAAAGTTCCGCGAGGCGCTCGCCGAAACGATTGAACAGGTTCAGGCCGAGCTTCTCGAGCACGGCGAACCCGTCAAGCAGGAGTAGGAACCGCACCCGACCGGGTTCCCTGTTGCCGCGTGCCGGCGGAAGGGAACCCGGTGTCCGGTCCCCCTTCGTTCCCCCCCCCGGCGCACAGCGGGAGACACACCATGAGCTGGATGGTCGGATGGCTGTCGGACAATCTTCCGCCGAGCGCGTCCCGGGTCCTTTCTGCCGCACGTCCCCGCATTCTGTACAGCACCTCGGGCCCCTCCCTCTGCATCATCGCGGGGGGCATTTCCCGGACGCTCCACTATGCGGGTTCCCCTTCCCCGAGCGGAGATCCCCAACGGGGATGGCTCGTGTGCGGCCTCGGGATTCGCACGGCCGGCGATCATTGCACAATCCTTGACGGCGCCGACTGGGGATCTCTTCTTTCCACGGGGGATCCGCCTGAATTCCGGGATATTGACGGACACTTTGTCGCCTGCCGCTGGTCGGGAGGAAGGGTCGAGGTGTTTTCCGATCAACTGGGACTCCGCACGCTTTTCCTGGCACAGACTCCCCGGGGTGTGTTCTTCTCGACCCGCCTCGACTGGAGTGCAGGGTTCGTGCGGGACGCCACCGTGGACTTCGGCCAGATCGGCCCCAGATGGCTGAGCTTCAATCAATTCTCGTACGAGAGCTGCATCCGCGGCGTGCAAAAGCTCGGCCCGGGCGGACACGGACTCCTCACGCCGCGCTCGGTCCGGCTGCGCACATCGCTGTGGCAGCCCGCACGGACGGATCCCGGGGGGACACAGGAAGTTCTCCCACGCCTCCGGGCCCTGACACACCCGGTCCTGACGGGAGGGGAACGGATCTCGCTGGGTCTTTCCGGGGGACTTGATTCGCGCACGCTGCTTGCAGTGCTGATGAGCCGGGAAGAGGCGTTCGACGTCCACGTATTCGGCAGTGAGAGCGACCCCGACGTAGGGACGGCCCTCGCGATCGCGCGGGGCGAACACCTGCATACGGTCCATTTCCATGATCCCGTTCCCCCCGCGGACGAGTGTCTGCGTCTCATGCAGGAATTCGGAGCGCAGGGCTTTCTGTGCGAACCCGTGACATCGGCCCTCAGGCTGGGATACTACGACAGGATCCAGGGGGAAAACAAACTGATGCTCGACGGAGGGTTCGGCGAATTTCTCCGCCGGCAATTCCTGAACCGGCTCCGGTACCGCGGGAGGGACGCCCTCAGGACGCTCGACCCGGCGGCCGTTTCCCGGTTCCTCACCGTCGACAGGGGGAAGATCTTCGAGCACGAGACATGGAAGACGATGGAAGAGGGGGTGACACTCCAGCTCCGCGAAGCCCTCGCGGCAATGCCGCCGATCGAAGAGCTCGGCACCGGGAATTTCCTCGACCTTTTCACCATCCGGTACAGGGTCCCCAATTACGCAGGTCCGGAACAGGCGCGCCTCGACGGCTCCGCGTTGAACTACACGCCGTACGTGCAGCCATCCCTCCTGAATATCGCGTTTTCGATTCCCGAGGCGCAGCGGGCCAACGGGCGGATATTCAGGCGATTGATACGGGAGCTTACCCCCGCCCTGGCACGTTACCCCCTGTCAAAGTCGGGAATGACTTACCCGTTCGGGCTTGGCACGCTCCAGACGTGGGCCTGGACCTCGGTGAAAGCGCGCCTGCGCCCGCCGTACAGGGACCTGCTTCGCCATGAGATCCTTCGGCGGATCAGGCCGTTTATCATGGATTCGCTCGCATCGCGCGATGTCCGCTCGTACGGGGCCTATGACATGGCGTACGTTTCGCACGCCGCGCAGGCCTACTACGCGGGAGACCTCCCTCAGGCAGGGACGCTCGACTGGTGGGTGACGTTCTAATTCTGGCGGAGGTCACTCTCCCCCCCGGGTTCACATCCGCCCCTGGAGCGGGCGGAGCGGGGAGAATCGCGTATTTCTTGACTCTCTGCGGGGATATGCATATATTGGAGGGCTTTTGTGTAATCGGCCGGATCACGCCCGCAAGCCGGGCTTTCCGGCGGCCCCGGAGGGGTTTTCTGCCGTTCGCGGGGGTCTTTCTGCGGAACGCGAGGGGATGCGATGAAAATACAGGTCGGGGGCCTCTCCGAAGGGGTTCACGAGTACAGATTCCGGATCACCCCGGCCGAACTCGGACTCCCGGCCGAGTTCCGTGAAGGGGTCGAAGTCGACGCAACGATCGAGAAGACCAGCAGGCAGCTCTTTTTGAAGGCCTCCGTCTCAACGGAGGCCGAGGTCGAATGCGACAGGTGCGTGGCCGCCATACGTGAGGCCGTCGCCTCCTCCTACGGGATGCACTACGTGTGGGAGGAATCCGAAGCGGAGAGGATCGACCCTTCGGAAGTGCAGGTACTTCTCCCGGGGCAGACCGTCATCGACCTTTCCGACGACGTGCGACAGACGGTCCTCCTGGCGCTCCCTCTGAAACACGTGTGCAGGGAGGATTGCAGGGGGCTCTGCCCCCAGTGCGGCAGGAACCTGAACGAGGGGGCGTGCGACTGCAGGGAGACACGGGTCGATGGCAGATGGGACAAGCTGAAAGAGATACAGAATAACAAGACGAACCAGGCAGGATAGGAGAACACATGCCGAATCCGAAACGACGACATTCCAAGACCCGCGGCCGCAAGCGCAGGACACATTACAAAGCAACGGCCGCCGCGGTTGCCGAGTGTCCCAATTGCCACACTCAGAAGCTCCCTCATCGCGCCTGCCCGAACTGCGGGTACTACAACGGCCGTTCCATCGTCGTTCCCAAGGCATCCTGAGACCTGCACAGCTCATCCTTCCTTTCCCTCCAGGGGGAAACGGGGGATGAGATGCGCTGGCCGCCTCTGCGCCGCCGGTATGAACCCCCTTCATTAACCACCCGGTCGCCCGTTCCCTTGAGCTCCAAGGAAAAAGAGATCACCATTGTTGTCGATGCCATGGGGGGAGATCACGCCCCCGGCGTCGTTGTCCAGGGGGCGATCGATGCCGTCGCCGAATCCTCCGGCCGGCTCTCCGTCATACTCGTCGGGCGGGAGCAGGCGGTCGCATCGGAGATTCAGAAGCACGGCGCGCGCGCGGAAGAGGCGAAGATCGCGGGAACGCTGCGCGTCGCCAACGCCGACGAAGTCATTGAAATGCACGACGCGCCCAACGCCGCGCTGAAAACGAAAAAGAAATCCTCCATCGCCGTCGGCCTCGAGCTCCACAGGGACGGAAAAGCGGACGCCTTCGTGAGCGCGGGAAACACGGGCGCGGTGCTCTCCGCCTCCACGCTCATCCTCGGGCGCATCAGCGGGATCGGACGGCCGACGATCGGGGCTCTCTTCCCCACGGCGAAGGACGCGCCCTGCCTTCTTCTCGACGCCGGGGCGAACGTCGACTGCCGCGCGAGGCACCTGTACGAGTTCGCCCTGATGGGATCCGCATACATCGCCGCGATGTTCGGCACGCGCAGGCCCGCGGTCGGACTCCTGAGCATCGGAGAAGAAGAGGTCAAGGGAAACGAGGTCACGCTCGAGGCGTTCAGGCTTCTGAAGGAGGGCCCCGTGAATTTCGTCGGCAACGTGGAGGGGCGCGATATCCTGAAAGGCGATGTCGACGTCGTCGTCTGCGACGGGTTCACCGGCAACATTCTCCTGAAATTCGGCGAGAGCATCCCGTCGTTCCTGAAGGCGAAATTCACGCGCTATGCGTCGCGGGGGCCCCGCGAGAAACTCGTGGCTCTCGTCGCGCGGGGGGGGCTCCGGTCCGTCCTGCAGGAGATGGACTACCAGGAGGCCGGCGGCGTTCCCCTGCTCGGGGTCAACGGCGTTTCCATCATCGGGCACGGCGGCTCCACGGCAAAGGCGATAAAGAACATGATCTTCCTGGCCGAGAAGACGGTCGTGCAGGACGTCAACGGGAAGATCCAGGACTCCCTTCACAGGTCGAAACACGGAGAAGCATGACGAAGACACGGGCTACGATTACCGCCGTGGGGCACTGGGTCCCCGAAGACCGGCTCACGAACGCCGATTTCGAGAAGATGGTCGACACCACCGACGAATGGATCCGGACGCGGACGGGCATTGCGGAGCGGCGCATCCTCCGGCAGGGGGCGACGTCGGACCTCGGGGCGAACGCCATACGCGCGACGCTCGCCAACAGGGGCATCTCCCCGGCGGACGTTGACCTGATCATCGTCGCCACCGTCACCCCGGACATGTTCTTCCCCTCAACCGCATGCCTCATCCAGGAGCGGATCGGGGCAAAACGCGCGTGGGGGTTCGATGTTTCGGCGGCGTGCTCGGGCTTCCCCTTCGCGCTTGTCACCGGGGCACAGTTCATCGAGAACGGCACGTGCAGCAAGGTGATCGTCGTCGGGGCTGACAAGATGAGCTCCATTACCGACTACACCGATCGGGCCAACTCCATCCTGTTCGGTGACGCGGGCGCGGCGGTCCTCCTTGAGGCCTCGGACGATCCCTCCGCCGGCATCGTCGACCACATCCTCCACTGCGACGGATCCGGAGAGAACGCCCTCCACATGCGCGGGGGAGGAAGCCTGAACCCTCCCACGCACGAGACGGTCGACAAAAAAATGCACTTCATCTTCCAGGACGGAAAGACCGTCTTCAAGGCGGCGGTCGTGAACATGGCGGACGTCTCCGCGGAGATCATGGAACGGAACAAGCTCACCGGGAACGACGTCGACTGGCTCGTGCCGCACCAGGCGAACCTCCGCATCATCGACGCGACCGCGTCCCGGATGGGGCTCGACCGCTCAAAAGTGATGATCAACATTGACCGGTACGGCAACACCACGGCGGCGACGATCCCGCTCTGTCTCTCCGAGTGGTGGAGGGCGGGAAAGCTCCGCAAGGGGCAGACGATCGTCCTTGCCAGCTTCGGCGCCGGCTATACATGGGGATCCGTCCTCGTGAAATGGACCGCGGAAAACGCGCACTGAAACCATGGGAATGACTGCCTACGTGTTCCCCGGCCAGGGGTCGCAGTACGTCGGAATGGCGAAGGACATCTTCCAGGCGCATCCCGCTTCGCGCGCGCTGATGGAGAAGGCGGACGCGCTGCTCGGGTTCCCGCTGAGCGCCATCTGCTTCAGCGGACCGGAGGAAGAGCTCCGGCAGACGAAGAACACGCAACCCGCGATATTTCTTCACAGCGTCGCGGCGTTCGCACTGACGCGCGGGGAGCCGTCAATGGTCGCCGGTCATTCTCTCGGCGAGTACTCCGCGCTGGTCGCCGCCGGCGCTCTTACGTTTGAGGACGCGCTCCGGCTCGTGCGGCTGCGCGGCGAGCTGATGCAGCGGGCGGGCGAGGAACAACCGGGAACGATGGCCGCCGTCGTGGGGCTCGCGCCCGGCGTCATCGACGACGTGTGCAGGGAGGCGGCCGCCGAGGGGATCGTGCAGCCCGCGAATTTCAATTCTCCGGGGCAGATCGTCATCTCCGGATCCGTCGAAGGGGTGCGCAGGGGAATGGCCCTCGCCCGGGAACGCGGAGCCCGGATCGTCAAGGAACTCGTCGTCAGCGGGGCGTTTCATTCCCCCCTCATGGCGGGCGCACAGGCGGGGCTGAAGGAAGGACTGGACGGGGCGACGATCCGGGACGCGCGCGTTCCCGTCTACGCCAACGTCACGGCGGAGCCCGTCCGGAAGGCGGATGAAATCCGCTCGCTCCTCTACCGGCAGCTGACGAGCCCGGTCCGCTGGGAGGAGAGCATCAACAATATGGTTCGTGACGGCATGACCGCATGCACGGAAATCGGCCCCGGGAAGGTATTGCAGGGGCTCGTCAAGAGGATCGCGCCGGCGGTAGCGACGGCGGGCGTGGACACATGGAACGACGCCGCCGCGTTCGCGCCGGCCGGACCCCAGGGAGGAGTTGCGTGATCACACCGGACAAATCATTGAGAATCGACGGATACACGATGTCGGGAGAGCTCTTCGCCAAAGGCTACCGCGGCGGGGACGGGCCGTGTTCGTGCTCGTCCGCGTGCTGCGAGGGGGGGGTCTACGTCGACCTCCGGGAGCGGGACGTCATCATGGCCCACAGGGAGATCGTCGCCCGGGAGATGGACGACACGCAGTCGAAAGATCCCTCGCGCTGGTTCGAATCGGAAGCGGCCGACGATGCGGACTTTCCGTCCGGGCAGTGCGTCGGGACGCAGGTGATCAACGACAAATGCGCTTTTCTCGACGCCGCGGGCCGCTGCTGCCTGCAGAAGGCCGCCGTCGCCGGGGGAATGCACAAGTGGGCGATCAAGCCCCTGTTCTGCATCCTCTATCCGATCGAGATCTCCGGCGGCAAGGTCAGTTTCGACGAGATGCTCCAGAACGAGGAATCCTGCTGCACGATCGGGGCGGCGTTCGACGTTCCGCTGTTCGAAGCGTGCAGGGAGGAACTCCTCCATATCGTCGGCGAAGAGGGCTTTGCGGCGATGAAGGACCACTATGCCTCGCTTCTCCGCACGGGCATGATTCCGCAGGCAGGGACATGAGCACGCTCCAGGGTAAAATCGCGCTCGTCACGGGGGGCGGACGGGGCATCGGCCGCGCCATCGTCGAAGATCTCGCCGGAGAGGGCGCCACGGTGGCCTTCACGTACAAAAGCTCGTCGGGTCCTTCGGAGGAACTCGTCGCGGCGCTCCGGGCGAAAGGCCTCTCCGTCACCGCGCACAAGTCGGACGCCGCATCCGCTTCCGATGCGGCCGCGGCCGTCGCGCAGGTCGTGGCCGATCACGGACGCCTCGACATCCTCGTCAACAACGCGGGGATCACGAAGGACGGTCTCCTCATGCGGATGAGCGAGGAAGACTGGGACCGGGTAATCGCCAACAATCTGAAAAGCGTTTTCAACTTCACCAAGGCCGCATCCCGCCAGATGGTGGGACAGCGCTCGGGCCGGATCATCAACATCACCTCGATCGTAGGTATCAGCGGAAATGCGGGGCAATCGAACTATGCGGCGTCCAAGGCCGGAATCATCGGCTTCACCAAATCTGTTGCAAAAGAGTTCGCTTCTCGCAATATTCAGGTGAATGCCGTTGCACCGGGTTTCGTGGACACCGACATGACGGGAGCCCTGACCCCCGAGCAGAAGCAGGCGCTCGTTGCAATGATACCGCTCAGGAGAACCGCCCGGCCCGGGGAGATCGCATCGGTCGTCCGGTTTCTCGCCTCCGACGGCGCGGGATACATCACAGGACAGGTCCTGTGCGTCGACGGGGGCATGACGATGTAGTGCGCGGGACGTGGCAGTCCGGTCATTCACATTATTTCATCACTCACACAGGAGGTCAGCGTCATGGCAGACATTGAGGCAAAAGTAAAAGAGATCATCATCAACAAGCTGGGTGTGGACGACGGACAGGTTACCCCCGAAGCGTCGTTTACGAACGATCTCGGCGCCGACTCCCTTGACACCGTCGAACTCGTCATGGAATTCGAGAAGGCGTTCAATCTCCAGATCCCCGACGAAGACGCGGAGAAAATCTCCACCGTCGGAGACGCGGTGAAATACATCAAATCCAAGAGCGCCTGAAGGGGCCCAGCGATCCCCCCGCCCCCCCGCCGACCGGGGGGCGGGCGAACAGGAAGGAGAATATCAACGCATGACAGCAAACGGCAGACGAAGGGTCGTTGTCACCGGACTCGGCGCGGTCACGCCGCTCGGCAACTCGGTGCAGGAATTCTGGACCAACCTGCTCGCCGGAAAGAGCGGGGCGGCGCCGATCACGTATTTTGACACGTCCGCGTATGACACCCACTTCGCGTGCGAGCTGAAGAATTACAAGGCGACGGACTATCTCGACAGGAAAGGATCGCAGAGAATGGATCCGTTCGCCCAGTTCGCGTTGATCTCCTGCGACCAGGCGATCGCCGACGCGGGGATCTCCCTGAACGGGGAGGATCCGGACCGCTTCGGCGTGGTCTTCGGCTCCGGCATCGGCGGCATGGCGACCTATGACACGCAGTTCAAGAACCTGATGAGCGGCGGACCCGGGCGCATCAGCCCGTTCTTCATCCCCATGCTCATCCCGGACATCGCCAGCGGCAACATCTCGATCAAGCACGGCTTCAAGGGACCCAACTACGCGACCGTTTCGGCCTGCGCGACGGCGTCCCATGCGATCGGCGACGCGTTCAGGATCGTCCAGTACGGGGATGCCGAAGTGATGGTCTGCGGCGGTTCCGAAGCGCCCATCACGCCGATGGGACTCGGCGGGTTCAATGCCATGCGGGCGCTCTCGACGCGCAACGACGCGCCGGAGAAGGCCAGCAGGCCGTTCGACGCCGGGCGCGACGGGTTCGTGATGGGGGAAGGGGGCGGCGCACTCGTCCTGGAGGAACTCGCCCACGCGAAGGCCCGCGGTGCGAAGATCTACTGCGAAATGGTCGGGATCGGGTTCACCGCCGACGCCCACCACATCACCGCGCCCCCCGAGGGAGGCGACGGAGCCGTCCGGTCGATGCGGCGGTCGCTCAAAGATGCGGGCATCACCCCCGACAAGGTGGACTATGTCAACGTCCACGGGACATCGACGCCGCTCGGGGATATCAGCGAGACGCAGGCGCTCAAGACCGTCTTCGGCGATCACGCCCGCAGGATGAAGATCAGCTCGACGAAATCGATGACGGGTCACCTGCTCGGGGCGGCCGGCGCCGTGGAGGCGATCGCCGCCATCCTCGCCTGCAAGAACGACATCGTGCCCCCGACGATCAATTACGAGACCCCCGACCCCGCGTGCGACCTGGATTACACCCCCAACACGGCCGCGAAACGGGTCGTGCAGTACGCCCTCAGCAACACGTTCGGGTTCGGCGGCCACAACGCCACGCTGCTGGTGAAAAAGTACACCGACTGACGCCTGTATGGAGCAGTTGCGTCGATTCATCGCCCGGATCTTCCGGAGGAGCGAAGGCCCCCCCCCGGTACCGGTCGATGACACCCACCCCCTTGCCAGGGACCGCTTCAGGGAGTTCGAACGGAGGATCGACTACCGCATCCACGCGAAGGACTACTTCCTCCGCGCCCTCCTCCATCGTTCGTACCTTCAGCACAAGCACCACGCCGGGTCATCCAATGAACGGATGGAATTCCTCGGCGATTCGATCCTGAACCTCATCGTCGGCGAGTACCTGTACCATCACTATCCCAAAGCCGAGGAGGGGGACCTCACCAAGATGCGCTCCCGCCTCGTCAACAGGAAAGCGCTGGCCGCCTACGCCCGGGCCATCGGCCTTGCGGATTTCATCCTCACGAGCCCCAGCGCCTCAGGCGGACTGGGGAAAGGGCACGACACGATCGCCGCGGACACGTTCGAGGCGGTCATCGCCGCCATCTACATGGACGGCGGGTTCGACGCGGCACGGCGGTTCGTCGAACGCCGCGTGCTGAGCGCGATGAAGAGCGGCGCCGTCGTCACCGCGGACGAAAACTACAAGAGCATGCTGCTCGAATACGCGCAGGCGAACGGCCTCGGGATCCCGCGGTACACGATCGTGCTCGAAGAAGGGCCGGACCACGACAGGACGTTCACCGTCGAGGTCTCCCTGAGCGACGGCCGGCGGGGACGCGGGACGGGGAAGAACAAGAAAGAAGCCGAGCAGGCAGCCGCCGCACGCGCGATCGAACACCTTGCATGAACGCCCCATGGCCATCCTCGACACCGACGCCGACATCGCTTCGCTCCTGCGGAGGTCCCGCACCATCGCGGTCGTCGGCCTCTCCGGTTCCCCCTCCCGCGACAGTTACCGCGTCGCGGCGTACCTCCTCGCCCGGGGGTACGACATCACGCCCGTGAATCCCCTGATCGGCGAAGCCCTCGGCCGGAAGGCCGTCCCGGATCTCGGGAGCATCGGTCACCCCGTGGACATCGTGGACGTGTTCCGACGGAGGGAATACGTCCCGGCGATCGTCGAGGATGCCGTCAGGACCGGCGCACGCGCGCTCTGGCTGCAGTTCGACACCGTCGACGAGGAGGCGGCCGAGCGGGCGTCCGCGGCGGGGCTCGACGTGGTGATCGACCGGTGCATCATGGTGGAACACCGGCGGCTTGCCGGATGAACATCGCTCCCCGGTCCGCCGCGCGCGTCATGCTCTTCGCCGCCGCCTTCCTCTTCGCTTCGCCATGCGCGCCGGCCGCGCCGCGCGACACCCTGCGCACAGCCCCGCAGGTCCTCGGCATCGTCGATACGATCATCGTGGCGGGGAACGACAGGACCGAGGAGTACGTCATCCTCGACGAGATGGCGATCAGGCCGGGTTCGCTCCTGACGAACGAGGCGATCGAGTACGACAAGGGGCGCATCTACAGCCTCGGTCTGTTCACGCGCGTCGACATTCTTTACGATTCGCTCGGGACGCGCCATTTTCTCTTCGTGGACGTGCGGGAGCGATGGTACCTCATTCCCATCCCGATCTTCGGGTTCCGCGACGGAGACCCCCACAAGATTTATTTCGGGGGGGGACTCCTCCACTACAATTTCCGCGGCAGGAACCAGAAGCTGTACGGTTCGGTCGTGTTCGGCTATGATCCCGCGGTCTCCTTTTCGTTCTCCGATCCCCAGCTCGACAGGGAGGACAACCTGTTCTTCGGACTCTCGCTCGGATACTCGCGCGTCAAGAACAGGAGCGTCATCCAGTCCGATCTGACGGGGGATTTCTACGAGAAACACGAAGACATCAACGGCACGCTGGGGAAGCGGTTCAACCTCTTCGAAACCGCGGGAATCAACGTCGGTTTCCACGATGTCTCCATCACGTCGTACCTTCCCGGCCGCACCGCCTCCCCCGACGGGCATGACGCCTACCTGTACGCGACCGCCAGCTACATGTATGATTCCCGAAACCTGCGGGAGTACGCCACGAGCGGGTCCATGGTTTCGCTCTACGTTTCCAAAAACGGGTTCGGGGAGTCTCTCCTGAGCTACACGCGGTTCGGGGCCGACGGGAGGACGTACATCCCGTTCGGGGGCGGGTTCTCCCTCGCGACGCGGCTCTTCGGCTCCCTCGTCGCCGGGGGGCTCGTTCCCACGTACGCCCACACGTATTTCGGGACGGGGGAACGCATACGGGGCTACTACAGGACGGTCGTCGAAGGGGAAGACATCGCCGGAGGAACACTCGAGCTTCGCTACTCGCTTCTCGATGCGCGGACGTATCTTTTTTCCGCCGTGCCCATGCCCGCCGAATTCTCCGTCTGGCGCTTCGGGCTCAGCCTGGTCCTGTTCACGGACACCGGCACCACGTGGTTTCGCGGCACCAAACTGACGCCGGGGTCGTTCGCGACCGGATACGGGACGGGGATCCACTTCCTCCTCCCGTACAGCATCGTTCTCCGGACCGAATACGCCTGGAACGAGCTCGGCGACGGCCAGTTCATCATCGACATCCGCGGGAACATCTGAGCATGGAATATTTCTTCGCCCCGCCGGCATCCGTCACGCCCCCGACGATCACGATCACGGGAGACGAATTCTCCCATATGACCCACGTGATGCGGGTGCGCGTCGGGGATGCCGTCTGCGTCGTCGACGGGGCCGGGAACGCGTACGACGCCCTGCTGGCGTCGGTCACGGTCCGTTCGGCGATCTGCAGGATCACCGCCCGCCACGAAGGACTGCATGAAAGCCGGCTCCGGCTGACGCTCGGGGCCGGCATGCTCAAGAATCCCTCGCGGTTCGACTATCTCGTGGAGAAGGCCGCCGAGATCGGCGTCGTGCGGATCGTCCCCCTCCTGACGGAGAGGACGATCCCGCGCCATGCGAAGACGGAACGGTGGCAGAAGCTCTGCGTCGCGGCGATGAAGCAATCCTGCCGCTGCGTGCTCCCTCGCGTCGACGAGCCCGTGCCGTTCGCGGACTTCGTGTCCGGGTGCGGGGCGGAGGAGCTGAAGATCATTCCGCACGAACAGGCGGCACGTCCCCTGGTGCCTACGCCGGGCTCCTCCGGGGGGAGTGCGGTCATCTGCATCGGACCCGAGGGAGGGTTCAGCGACGCGGAGGTCCTCCGCGCGCAGGAAGCGGGCTTCCGGGCGGTCTCGCTCGGATCCCGGAGGCTGAGGACGGAAACCGCGGCGCTCGTGGCGTGCGCGATCCTGATGCAGGAACTCCTGGAGGAGAGCCGGACGCCCGCAGCTCAGTAGGCGGGCGCGAACACCGGGCGGAGCGAAGCGGGGGTCCCTATCCGAGGTTTCCTGTGAGGAAGAGAATGCCGGTCGCGGCATAGAGAACGATGATGCCCCCGAGTGTACAGGCGAGAACGGCGCGCATGCCGGGGCGCTGAAGAAGGGCCGTCCGCCTCCGCCCGCGCGCCATCATCATCACCCCCCACCCGGCGGGGATCGCCAGAAGCGGAACGAGCGGAAGGCGAAACCGCGACTCGGAGTGAAGCACCGCCTGGACCAGCCAGAAAAACCCTATGGAAGCGTACACCGGCGCGAGACGCCCTCTCAAAAACCACATGCCGGCTATCCCGACGGAGGCGAGAAGGAGCAGGATCGCATCCGAGCCCACGGCAACGGCCTGCCCCGCCGGCCAGGAGTCCGTGTGGAGGATCGGGTACACCCAGAATATGTAGGTCTTCTTCAGGGAGAGGGCGAAGGCGTCCAGGGGGTGCGATTTCACGTAATCGAGCGCAATCCGCGCGCTGAGTGCACTCCGCTCCGTTTCATCCAGGCGGAAGACGTCGGAGACGCCTCTCGCTGCGGCCTGGGCACGGAACCAGGCATCGAATCCGTCGAGCACCCTGTACGTTCCGACCGCGTACGGATTGTTCCCCGTCAGAAGCGAGCTCCCCCCGCCCGATGCCACCGGGACAATGCCGCCGAAGAGTGTCCTGTTCCGGAGCGTCCACGGGGCGATCGTCAGAGCGGCGCACAGCAGGACGGCGAGCGCCGCGGGAATCGCGCGGCGCAGCCGGTCCCTCTCCCGCCACACGATGATCACCAGCAGAACCGGTATCACGCCGGCAAAGACCGCCCGTGTCAGTGAGGCAAGCCCGCAGGCAATTCCGCACAGGACCGCGTCCCGGATCCGGAGCGACGAGGCAAGGGCATACAACGCGAGCAGCGCCGCGAGGAACAGGACGCCGTAGAGTGTTTCCGTCTGCAGCAACGCGCTGTACACGATGAGCCCCGGGTACAACGCCGCGATCGCCGCCGCACAGAGGCCGCCCCGGTGGTCCGCCCAGAGCCGCATCGCCAGCAGATAGACGAGCCAGACGAGCGTCGTGCCGAGAATGCATCCCGCCAGGTGAGCCACGACGAGCGAGCTGCCGGTGAGCGCGATGAGTCCGGCGAGGACGATCGGGTACAGGGGCGCCCGCACCGCGCGGTCACCGTTGGAATCTTCAAATATCCCGTCCGCCAGGAGCTGCCGCGCCATGTGGAGGTATTCCCGCTCGTCGGCCGTATACTGGACGACGTGGACCGCGGGGACGGCCGCGATGCGGAGCGCCAGCGCGGCGGCAAGGATGATATACAGGGGTGTCCTGCTCATAGGGAACCCGGACCGGGTCCGGGTTATCATAATACGCCGTTCGCCCCTCATTTGCCAGAGCGGACGGACGGTCCGCCGGCTTGAATATGCGCCGGGCAAAGGCTACTTTCCCACCTGATGTTTCCCCTCCGGAACGCACACGCGCACGGATGAAGGACGCCACGTGGTCCGCACGATCGGGTTCCTGATATTCCTCCCTCTCATCTCCATTCCCGCGCACGCGCAGAGTGCAGGCTCCGGTGATCTCGATTTCCCCCGGCCCGCCGCGCGGTGGGACGAAGGGATCCCCCTGGGCAACGGGATGCTCGGTGCGCTCGTGTGGAAGCAGGGGAACCTCCTCCGCCTGTCGCTCGACAGGGCCGACCTGTGGGACCTGCGGCCGATGAAAGGGCTCGACCGGAAAGAATTTACATACGGGTGGGTCTGCGACCAGGTGAGGAAGAAGGAGTACGCCGTCGTCCAGCAGTACTTTGACGCACCGTACGAGAACGAGCCGGCTCCGACGAAAATCCCCGGCGCGGCGCTGACATTCGGGATCGGGTCGCTCGGCCGCCCGCTCTCCGTGCATCTCTCCCTCGACAGCGCGCTGTGCGTGATCCGTTGGGAATGCGGGACCTCGCTCAGAGTCTTCGTCCACGCCTCCAGACCGTCGGGCTGGTTCCGGTGGGAACATCTCCGGGACAGCATCGCTGTCGCGATCGTCCCCCCCGCCTATACGGGGGGAGGTGATACGACGGCGCAGGGATCCGTCGAAGGGGACAACCTGGTCCGCCTCGGGTACGCTCCGGGACGCCTCGAGCGTGCAAGGGAAATGATTACGTACACACAGGAAGGATGGGGAGGGTTCAGGTACGATGTGTGCGTGGTGTGGCGGCGCCCGGACGACGCTACGATCGAGGGGACATGGAGCATCTCCTCCCACAGGCCCGGAGAGAGAGACATGCCGCCCGCCTCCGCGTTCTGCCGGCAGGCCCTCGGGCGCACGTTTGCCGGCGATCTTGCGACGCACGCCAGGTGGTGGAAGCGGTTCTGGTCGATGTCAGGTCTGCACGTCCCGGACACCGCGATCGAACGCCAGTGGTACCGGGAGCAGTACAAGTTCGGCTCCGCCTCGCGGCGGGGCGCTCCTCCCATTTCGCTGCAGGCGGTCTGGACGGCCGACAACGGCAGGATCCCTCCCTGGAAAGGGGATTTCCACCACGACCTGAACACCGAACTGAGTTACTGGCCCTGCTACGCGGCAAACCACCTTGACGGGGGTCTGGCGTACCTCGACCACCTCGACGGAAACCGGCCGGCGTACGAGTCGTACACGCGTCGCTTTTTCGGCGTCGGAGGGCTCGCCGTCCCCGGCGTCACGACGCTTGAGGGTGCGCCGATGGGGGGCTGGATCCAGTACTCGTGTTCACCCACGATCTCCGCGTGGATTGCGCATCACTACTACCTCCACTGGAGGTACAGCATGGACACCGCGTTCCTCCGCTCGCGCGGGTACCCCTGGCTCAGGGAAACGGCGGAGTTTCTCGAGCACCTGACAGTCATGCAGGAAAACGGCACCAGGGCCCTTCCGCTCGGCTCCAGCCCCGAAATCCGGAACAACGACATTTCGGCGTGGTTCACGCAGACGACGAATTATGACCTCGCGCTGATGAAGTTCTTGTTCTCCGCCGCCGCGGAGATGGCCGGGGCGCTTCATCGCACGGCGGACTCTCTCCGCTGGCGGAAGACCGGCGGGGAACTGCCGCCGTTCGCCCTCGGCCTGGGAGGCGAGCTCATGTTCTCGCCGGAGCTTCCGTACGGCGAGTCACACAGGCATCTGTCGAACGCGATGGCAATCTATCCGCTCGGCCTCATCCGGTGGGAAGACGGCCCGCGCGCACGGCAGACGATACGAAGCACGATTGCCAGGTTCGACTCGATCGGTCCGGCCGCCTGGTGCGGCTACACGTACGCGTGGCTGGCCTGCCTGAAGGCCCGGGCCAGGGACGGCGAAGGGGCGCAGCGGGCGCTTTCGGCCTTCGCACGGGCGTTCTGCAGCACCAACAGCTTCCACGTCAACGGGGACCAGACCCGGTCAGGGTACTCCTCGTTCACGTACCGCCCGTTCACGCTGGAAGGGAACTTCGCCTTCGCCGCGGGGGTGCAGGAGATGCTGCTCCAGAGCCGCGCGGGATACATCGCGGTGTTCCCCGCCGTCCCCGAAAGCTGGAAGGATGTCTCCTTTTCGACGTTCCGCGCGGAGGGGGCGTTCACGGTCAGTGCCGCGATGGAAGGGGGGATCGTCCGCCGGGTGCGCATCGCGTCCGCGGCCGGGGGAGAAACGAAGCTGCGAAACCCGTTCGGGTCATGGCGCACGGCGTCGAGCCGGGACGCCTCCGCGGAACGGGACGGTCAGTTCCTCCGGATCAGGATCGGCGCCGGGGGAAGCATCCTCCTGGAGAAGGGAGGCGGGTGAAGGGCAGGCGCCCGTCGGACCTCCGCTTTACGGGGGTGCATGGTCGGTCGTCCGGGGGGAGTTTCTTTTACGCGGAGGGGTTCAATCGTTTTTCATCCTGTCGGCGACAATCCCCTGGATCTCTTCCAGCATCATGCGGCTCGTGTTCCTGAGGGATTCCATTTCATCCTTCTTCCATCCGACAAACTCCGAATCGCTCAGGTTGTTCAGGTTGATGCGCACGTTGAGCGCCGCGCTCTCGACGGCGGCATGGAGCATCAGCGCGCTCACGCCGGCGTCGCTGACGGAGTTCACGTTCCCGGAAGCCGCAACCTGCTGGGCGAGCGCCAGGGCGTCGATACAGTGCTTCATGACTTCCAGCGGGACGTTCGTCGCCTCCTTCGTCGCCTCCCGGATCGCCGCCGCCCGGAGCGCCTTCTGGGGCTCGGTGTCTTTCGGAAGCGTGAAGGCCTCCATCACCTTGTTGAACGCCTCCGTGTCCTTGTCAATGAGCGCCGTGAACAGCCCCCGCATTTCCTCGGCCTGGAGGAGGATCTTCTTCATCTCCTCGTCGACGCCCGCATATTTCTTCTTGCCGATCGTGAGGTTGCACACCATCGCGGTCAGCGCGCTGCCGAGGGCCCCCGCAAGGGCGGCCACGCTCCCCCCGCCCGGAGCGGGGGACACCGAAGCGAGTTCGTCGAGGAAAGCCGCGAGCGTCTTTTTCGTAGGCATGGGAATGTCCGGAGTCTGTTAGAGTTGTGCTTCGATGACCTTCTTCTGCATATCAAACGGCTCGAGCTGGTTCAGCCCGAGCGAGGCGACCGCGGCGACAAGAGTCTCCTCTTCTCCCGAAGCCCCCGGCGCGTAGTGCCTGCCCGCCATCAGGAGCGCGTCCTTCGGCGTGAGGCCGACGATCTCGCTCCCCGTGACGTGCGCACCGAGCGCGGCGGCTTCCTTTTTCACCTCTTCAAACGCGACGTGCGGGGGGGTGAGGTGATAGTTGACGAGATTGATGGACACCTGCGCGATGTTGTGCGCCTCCAGGAGCACCCCCATGGCCTTCACCGCCCTGAGCGTCCCGGGAATCGTGATCTTCTGCTTCCGCTCGTCGAGGACGGGGTTCCCCCTGGCGTCTTTTTTGACCCGGCCGCTTTCCCGGATGCGGAGCGCAATCTCACTTGCGATCTTCACGTCGTTCGTATCCAGGTTGACGTTGTACGCGATGAGGAACATCCGCGCACCCGTGACCGTCGCGCCGGACCGCGCGTTGAACGCGTCCGGCCCGAAATCCGGCGCCCACGCGGGGTCCTTCAGCTTCTCCGCGAGTCCCTCGTATTCCCCCTTGCGGATGACCGAGAGGTTCCTCCGTTCCGGCCGCGTCGCCGCCTCCTCGTAGAGATAGACCGGGATTTGCAGTTCCCCGCCGACGCGGGAGCCGAACTCGTTCGCGAGGCGGACGCAGTCGTCCATCGTGACGCCGGAGACCGGGACGAACGGGACGACGTCCGTGGCGCCGATCCGCGGGTGCTCGCCCGTGTGCGCGGTCATGTCGATGAGCTCCGCGGCCTTCTTCGTTCCCTGGAAGGCCCCCTCGAGGACGGCCTCGGGCTCACCGACGAACGTGACCACCGTCCGGTTGTAATCCCTGTCCGGCTCCGCGCTGATGAATTTGACCCCGGGCACGGCGCTGATCGCCCCGCCGATCGCGTTGATGATGCGTATGTTGCGGCCTTCGCTGAAATTGGGAACGCATTCGACAATTCGTGGCATGGGAGCTCCGCGTCAGAATTCCAGGATGGTGCCGTTCTTGATTGTCGTCCGCACGTGGTTCGTGCCGAAGTGATATGCAAGAAACCTGTAGTCCGGGACGGCGGCGAGGATCATGTCGGCCCGTTTTCCCACTTCGATGCTCCCGACTTCAGCCGAGAGGCCGAGCGCGGCGGCGCCGTTGAGCGTCGCGGCGCTGATCGCCTCCTCCGGCGTCATGCGCATCTGCGTGCATGCGATCGTCATCATCATCGGCATCGACCACGACATGCAGCTTCCCGGGTTGAAATCGCTCGCGATCGCAACCGCCACGCCCCCGTCGATGAGTGCGCGGGCCGGCGCGTACCCGTGGTTCAGGAAGAACGAGACGCCGGGGAGAAGCCCCGCCACGACATGCGCCTCCTTCATCGCGGCGATCCCGCCGGGGCTCACATGCTCCAGGTGATCGGCCGACACGGCCCCGACCCGCGCGGCCAGCTCCGCCCCGCCGAACGGCGTCAGCTCGTCCGCGTGGAGCTTGAGGTCCATCCCCCGGGAACGGGCGGCCAGGAGCACGCGCTCCGCGTCGCGGGGTTCAAAGTATCCCTTTTCGCAGAACACGTCGCAGAACCGGGCCAGCTTCTTCTTCCCTACGTACGGGATCATCGTCCCGACAAGCAGCGCGACGTAGTCGGCCGTCCGCCCCGCGAATTCGGGAGGGACGGCGTGGGCGCCGAGAAAGGTCGGCACGACCCCCATCAGCTCTTCCACCCGGAGCTCGGCGATAGCCTCGAGCATTCTGATTTCGGAGTCCATGTCGAGACCGTACCCCGATTTGATCTCGACCGTCGTGGTCCCGCTCCGCATCATGTCGCTCATGTACCTGACGGTCTGCCGTTTCAGGGCTTTCTTGTCGGAGGCGCGGACGTGCCCGATCGTGCTCAGGATACCGCCCCCCGCCTCTGCGATCTCCTGGTACGTCGCTCCTTCCGAGCGGAGCGCGAATTCCTTCTCTCTGCTCCCGGCGAACATCATGTGGGTATGGGAGTCCACGAACCCGGGGAGGAGAACCGTTCCCGAAGCGTCGATCTCCGAAACCTCGGGAGGGATCGCTTCACGCCATTCCCGCATCGGACCGACCCACGCGATCTTCCCGTCCCGGCACAGGACGCCTGCATCGGTCAGGATCCCGAGATCCCGCATATCCGCCCCCGTTTTCGCAGTGTTCCCCCGGGCGGCGACGGTGACGAGCTGGGAGATATTCTTGACAAACAGATTCAAAACGGCTGGAGAATTTGCGAGTGTAGGGAAAAAGATACGAAATCGGGGGGGGAGGCGCAAGGAGCCGAAGGGCTCAGCGGGCGGCGTTTTGGAGCACAGGGGGGGAAATGACCGGGATATTCCCGTCCCGCTTCATCAGCTCGCCGTATTTCCCGAAAAAGTCCGCCGGACCGTTCACCACCGTCTCGACAAGCGCCTCACGACCAAGCGCCTGGTCGATCTGGCGCGCAACGATCATGCCGGTGATGGCACCGTAGCTCTCCCAGTACCCCGAGGTGTTGGACAGCCGGATGATGTCCTCGGACCTGCGAAACGAAGTCCCCGGGGCGAGCAGCTCGGCGGCGTTCCTGTTGAAGTCCGCGAACGAACGCCGGGCGCGTTCCAGGCCGTCGGGAGGCAGCTTGCCGCGCGACGACTGGATGAGCGTCAGGTAGTAGGCGATCCCTTCGTTCTGGGAGAGATCGAGAAGCTGGTCGAACGGCGTGCGGTGCGTGGCGTAATAGTTCCGCCAGGCGGGGGAGCCGTCCTTGTAGACGCCGAAGGCCGCGTGGAACACTTCGTGCGCCACGACGCTCAGCATCCCGATGAACCGCTCGTCCACACTCCGGCCGTAGTTCACGCATTTCGCCAGGTTGACGACGATCGTCAGTTCCCCCTCCCCCTCTCCCGTGAACCTGGGGGTGTCTCCCCGCCAGACGACGCGCCGGACGAAGGCGTCGATGTTCTGATGTCCGAACGCGACGAAATACACGGGGATAACGGTGCTCACCCTCGCACCCGCGGGAAAAAGCTGGGCAACGGTGCTCACAACCTTCTGTCCGAAGTTCCGCTTCTGTGCTTCGTCGAGGAGCTCCCGGATCACCGCGACGTTCGCCCGCGCGTCGTGCATGCGGAAGACGTCGTCCCCGAGCCCCTGGTTGAACTTGACGGCTTCCAGCGCCTGCTCGAGCGCCGGGGTGTCGAGCGGCCTCTGGGCCAGGAACGCCGTCGTGGAGAGGGCGATCTGGCTCCCGCGCAGCGCGGCAATCTCGGCGGGGCGCCCGCCGATCCCCTGGTAAAGTTCGAGCGTCTTTTCCGCCGACGAATAATCGACGCGGAGGAACACGTTGAACGCGTCTCCCTGCTGGGCACGGGAGAACGCCGGGGCGGCAAGCGTGCATGCGATGATGAGAAAGCGTCTCACAGGACTTTCACCACGACGATGGTCATGTCATCGTGCTGCGGAACGCCGGTCGCGTGCGTGCGCACGGCGGCGGTCAGCCGCTCGATGATGGCGCCCGAGGAGAGACCGTCGACGGCGCCGTCCCGGACGACCCCCTCCACCCGCTCCGTGCCGAAGAGTTCTTCCTTCGCATTCATCGCCTCGGTGTATCCGTCCGTGAGCATCAACAGGATGTCGCCGGGGGCAAGCTGCACCGTCAGCTCCTCGTACGCGCTGTCCTCCTTCATCCCCAGGGGGAACCTCACGCCGGGGGGATCGAGCCACTTCAGCATTCCCCCGGTCTTCAGCAGCGGCCGCGTCTGCCCCGCGTTGGCGACCGTCACGGTCTTCTTCTGCGTGTCAAGCGCCGCCATCAGGAACGCCACGAAATGACCCCGCCGCGAGTGGGTGAATATCGATCTGTTCAGCCGGGTCAGGATCACCGCGGGGGACGCCGAGCGGTCGACCTCGCCTGCGATCGCGCCGATGGTGAAGACCGCGGACATCGCCGCCTGCATCCCTTTCCCGGAGACGTCGAAGACCGAGATGCCGAAGGCCCCTCCCCCCTCTCCGAGGGGCGCGTAGTCGAACAGATCCCCCCCGACGTTCGCCGCCGGCGCGGACATCCCCGTGATGTCGAATCCCGGGAGCGAGGGATCGGCCTTCGGCATGAGGGACACCTGAACGTCGTGCGCGAGCTTGAGCTCGGTCTGGAGCGATTCCTTCTCGCCGCGCTCCAGGGAGATGACCCAGGTGACGAGGTTCACCGCGCCCAGGACGAGGGCGCCCGAGACCACCAGAGGCATGAGCCCCGAGCCGATCTGGATATACGCAGCGACAAGCCCGAGCGCGATCAGCGTGTAGGAGATGACGATGAGCCGGAGCCTGTCCGGCGGGACGTTCTCGTAAATGCGGTCCGTCCAGAGAAGGGAAAACACGAGCGCGTTGAACAACCCCGCGCGCTCGGGGGAAGCCTGCATCAGCTTCCAGGATTCTTCCTTCTTCTGCGCAACGACGGCCGTCAGCCGTTCCCACGTGAGATAGAGGATCCCGGCGATGACGAGGTCCACGCCGAACCGCCCCCAGCCGTGTCCCTCCATCCCTTCCGCAAGCGCCGAGACGAGTTCGACGACGACGAGAATCTTCAGAAGGTTGACGAGGATCTTCTTGAATTTTACCGGATCGATCATTGTGCCCCGTCAGAAAGATGTGTCCGCCCCGGTTCCGGTGCGGGGGTAAAGCCGGTGCAGGCAAAGACCGGAAGCCGGGGATACCTGGGAAACCGGGGATCCGCAGCGGAGAGCCCGCACAGGAGGAACGTCCCGCCGCGCGTGTTCTTCACCTCCTGTGCGTGCGTGCACCGCCCGCAGAGGCCTGCAGAAGAGGGATGATGGCCGCTGTAGGGAGGCAGACTCACTGCTGCGGCGCGGTCTCCTTCTTCGCGGACTGCCACAGGCAGAGGATGCAGCCGTCGGGCGCGGCGAACTGCGCCCAGGAGCCCATCGTTCCCATGTCGGTTTTCTTGACGAGGACTTTCCCCTTCGCCTTCTTGATTTCCTTGAGCTTCGCGGCGATGTCCCCGACTTCGATGTACACGTTGACCTGCCCTTTTTTCGGCATCTTCTTGAGCTCGTAGAACCCGCCGTTGGGCTGCGTTCCCGCCCTGAAGAGGACGTAGTCCATGTCCGGCACGTCTTCGAACGACCATCCGAACACCGCCCCGTAAAACTTCTTCGCCTTTTTGAAATTCGTCGTCGGAATTTCGATGTGGCCGAACCCGTTCATACACCCCTCCTGTCGTGTGAGTTATGATTGGCGAATCATCGGTATCTGGACATTCCAGCGCCTGGCGTTCTCGATCGCCCGCTCATACCCGGCGTCCGCGTGGCGCATGATGCCGAGCCCGGGATCGTACGTCAGGACCCGGTCCAGGCGCGCCTCCGCATCCTTCGTCCCGTCCGCGACGACGACCATGCCGGCGTGGATGGACAGGCCGATCCCGACCCCTCCTCCGTGATGCACGCTCACCCAGCTTGCACCGCCGCTCGCATTCAGCAGGGCGTTCAGAATCGGCCAGTCGGCAATCGCGTCGCTCCCGTCCTTCATCTTCTCGGTTTCACGGTTGGGAGAGGCCACGGAGCCGCAGTCGAGGTGGTCCCTGCCGATGACGATCGGCGCGTGCACTTCGCCGCGCGCCACCAGGTCGTTGAAAATCTTCCCCATCGCGGCCCGCTCGCCGTACCCGAGCCAGCAAATCCTCGAGGGAAGCCCCTGGAAGCGGACCTGCTTCTGCGCTTTGGCGATCCAGCGGCAGAGCGGTTCGTTCTCCGGGAATGTTTCCATGATCGCACGGTCCGTCCTGTAGATGTCCCCGGGATCCCCCGAAAGCGCCGCCCAGCGGAAGGGCCCCTTCCCGTCGCAGAAGAGGGGACGTATGTACTCGGGAACAAACCCCGGGATCTCGAACGCATCGGCGACGCCGCCGGAGAGCGCCTCGCCCCGTATGTTGTTGCCGTAGTCGAACGTCACCGTCCCCCTGCGCCTGAGGGCGAGCATCGCCCGCACGTGCTCGGCAATGGACGCGCGCGCGAGGGCGATATACCTCTCCGGATCGGACCTGCGCAGGGAGAGGGCCTCCCCGTACGGCATGTGCGCGGGCACGTAGCCGTTGAGCGTGTCGTGCGCGGAGGTCTGGTCCGTGAGCACGTCCACCTTGATGTTCCTCGCCGCGAGCTCCGGGAGAACCTCGGCCGCGTTGCCGAGGAGAGCGACCGATTTCGGCTCCTTCAGCTCCCGCGCCGTCTGCACCGCGAGCAGCGCCCGGTCCAGCGTGGTCGCCATTTCGTCGACGTATCCTGTCTTCAGCCTCTTTTCGATCCTCTCCCGGTCGACCTCGATCACCAGGCAGGCGGCGCCGTTCATCGTGGCGGCCAGGGGCTGTGCCCCTCCCATCCCGCCGAGACCGGCACTCACGAGAAGGCGCCCGGCGAGTGTCCCGCCGAAATACCTCTTCGCGCATTCGGCGAACGTCTCGTATGTCCCCTGGAGGATGCCCTGGGAGCCGATGTAGATCCAGCTCCCGGCCGTCATCTGCCCGTACATGGTCAGCCCCAGACCCTCGAGACGGCGGAATTCGTCCCATGTCGCCCAGCGGGGGACGAGCATCGCGTTGACGATGAGGACCCGGGGCGCGTTCGTGTGCGTGCGGAATATGCCGACGGGCTTGCCCGACTGGACGAGGAGCGTTTCGTCGTTCGCGAGACCGACGAGACTCCTGACGATCTCCTCGTAGCACTCCCAGTTCCGCGCGGCCTTCCCGGCACCGCCGTACACGATGAGTTCGTCCGGTTTCTCCGCAACGTCCGGGTCCAGGTTGTTCATCAGCATCCGCATCGCCGCTTCCTGTATCCATCCTTTGCACGCAAGGTGCGTGCCGCGGGGAGACCGGACCGGGTGCGGTGTGGCTCGTTCGTTTGCCATGGCGGCCTCAGTGATCCTTGCAGGCGATGACGGCGATCTCGACGTTCGCGCCTTTCGGGAGGGCCGATACCTCCACGGCCACGCGGGCGGGGTAGTTTTTTTCCTGGAACCGGCCCGCATACACCGCGTTGACCGCCGCGTAGTTCTTCATGTCCCTGAGGTACACGGTGGCACTGACGACGTGGGACGAATCGTATCCCGCGGAGCGGAGGACGCGCATGACGTTGTCGAGGACCTGCGCCGTCTCGGCCTCGATGTTCTCCTGCCGCAACTGCCCCGTCGAGGGGTCAAGGGCGATCTGGCCGGAAACGAAGAGGAACTCCCCGACGCGGACGGCAGGACTGTACGGCCCGATCACGGCGGCGCTCGTCAGCGCCTCCCGCCTGGAGGCGGTCGAGAGCTCTTCCCGAACGAGCTTCCGCACGTCGTCGTCCGACGGGCGGCAACCCGGAACTGCAGCAAAGGCGGCCGCGGCGCAGGCGACGGCCGCGACGGCCAGGCGCCACGCGCGGGGCGCCTGAGGGTGAGCAGCGGGTACGGTGGTCATGTCAGTCCTTCGAGAGGAACCGGATTTCGATTTTCCGCGGCTCCCCTTCGTCCGTCTTCAGGAATTTCACGACCTGCACCGCTCCGACCGGATACATGAGCGTGTCCCCTTCCGACTCGAACACGACGTAGTCCCCCGTGATTCTCGAGAGGATGCCGAGGTTCGTCTGTTGACCCTGGAGCGACTGGAGGATGTCCCTGATCGTCCCCGGGGTCTTCTGGGAGGCGCGGACCTCCGTCTGGGCGCCGGGGGCGGAGGCGGGAGCTTTCTTCTTCTGGGCAAACGCCGGCGTCAGAACGATCAGGATCGCGGCGACGAGAGAAAAGGTGAACCGTGTCAATGCGGATGACGTCATGGTGATCTCCTTGTGTGATATTTCAAGCCACCGAGCGGATGATGTCGGCGGCACGGTCGACTTCCTCCGGTGTATTATAACAGTGCATGGAGAGGCGGTTGCTGTTCAGCCCGTTCTCGGGCACGGGACTGTCAGAGCTTGTAGCCGATCGTCCGGAGAAAATCCCGGCGGACCTTCACGTCCGCTTCCGTTTCGATCCCACGGGGCGTCGTGCCGTCCACGACCCCGAGTATCGCGCGTCCCTGCTCCGTCGCCGCGAGAATCACCTGCGCGGGGTTTGAGGTCGCGCAAAACACGCTGCACACTTCGGTGACGCTCTTGACCGCGTTGAGGATGTTGACGGGAAACCCGCCCTGCATGAAGATGATGAACGAGTGTCCCGCCCCGATCGCCAGAGCGTTCCTGGCGGCAAGCGACGCAAGGGCGGCGTCGTTCCCGGCCGACCGGATGAGCGCGGGCCCCGAGGCCTCGCAGAACGCGACGCCGAATTTCATGCCGGGATTCGCCTGGACGATCGCCTCGTAAATGTCGTCGACGGTCTTGATGAAGTGCGCCTGGCCCAGCACGAAGTTCATGTCGGCCGGCTTGTCGATCGGTACGATCGTGAGATCCATCGGTGTCCCCCCCTTCTGACCGGCCCTGCCGGGCGGTTCAGGCTGTTTTCCGCTTCGTGTGGGCCAGCCGGAGCCGTGCCCTGGCATAGCCCGGCTTGATGACGTCGTAGATGAGCCGGATCCGTTTGTTGTACGGCTGGAACGCACTCTTCATGGCGTTGATCGTGAGCTTCTCAAGGTCCTCGATGCCGAGCCTGAAGGCGTTCAGCGCAAGGCGGAACTCTTTCGTCATCGTCGTATCGCTCATCAGCCGGTCGTCGGTATTGAGCGAGACCCTGAACTTGTATTTGTACAGAAGACCGAACGGGTGGGTTGCGATGTCCTTCGCGGCGCCGGTGTGGACGTTGCTCGTCAGGCAGATTTCGAGGGGGATCCTCTTATCGAGCACGTACTGCGCCAGGTACCCCATGCGGACGATCTTTTTCCGGTTCCGTTTGTCGAGCCCGATGTCTTCGATAAGGCGCGTCGCGTGGCCGATGCGGTGCGCCCCGCACCACTGGATCGCCTGCCAGATGCTTTCCTTGCCGAACGCTTCTCCGGCGTGGATCGTGATGTTGAAGTTCTCGCGCTGGATGTAATGAAAGGCGTCCACGTGCTTCTTCGGCGGGAATCCCCCCTCTTCTCCCGCGAGGTCGAACCCGACGACCCCCCGCTCGCGGAAGTCGACCGCGAGCTCGGCCATCTCCTGGGAAAGACCCATGTTTCGCATCGCAGAAAGGATGAGACCGTACTCGACGCCGAATTCCTTCTTCCCCCGCTCGAGCCCCTGGAGCACCGCGTTGACGACGTTGTCCCAGTGAAGTCCCCGGACGGTGTGAAAGACGGGGGCAAAACGGGTCTCGACGTAGACCACGCCGTCGCGTCGCATGTCCTCGATCATTTCATAGGCGACCCTCTCCAGCGCCTCCTCCGTCTGCATCACGCCGCACGTGTGCTCGAACCCTTCCAGGTAGAGGGGGAGGCTCCCGCGGCCCGCACCGCGGTGGAACCAGGCCGCGAGCTCTCCCGGATCCTGCGTCGGGAGCCTGTCATACCCCTGGTCGCGGGCGAGCTCGATAATCGTGGATGGACGGAGTCCGCCATCGAGGTGGTCGTGCAGGAGGACTTTAGGGACAGATTGAAGGATGTTGTCAGGGATTTTCATCGAGGAGAAGGAAAATCTGTGTCGCCGGGCAGATGGATAGTAACAACAAACCCCTTCAAAATCAACGCGTTATTGACTTTACGCCGAATTGTCTATATATAGTTAATTGATCCGGTACGGACATACTTCCCATGGCCAAGAAAGACATATCTGTCCTCATCGTCGATGACGAGGAGGCCTTCCGCTACATGCTGTCAGCCCTCCTGACGAATTCCGGGTTTGCGGTGGAGACCGCCGGCGACGGGGTGGCCGCCATCAACGCGGTCCAGAACAAGCTCTACGACGTCGTCCTGTGCGACGTGAAGATGCCCAAAGTGGACGGCGTTGAGGTCCTGAGGTTCATCAAGGCGAACTTCCCGGCCATCGAGGTCGTGATGCTGACGGGGATGAGCGACGTCAAGATCGCCGTGGAGTGCATGCGGCTCGGCGCCTACGACTACATCACGAAGCCGACGTCGGCGGACGAGCTCCTGGGAACGATACAGCGCGCTCTGGAGCGGCGCCAGCTCCTCATCGACAATCTCGTCCTGAGGGGAACGATCGACCGCCTGCAGGGTCCGTTTGAGATGGTGGGCGAAAGCGAGACGTTCAAGAAAGTCCTCGAAATCGCCGCCAAAGTCGCGCCGACCGAATCGACGGTCCTCATCCAGGGTGCCAGCGGGACGGGGAAAGAACTCATCGCAACGTATATCTACCAGCAGAGCGGCCGTTCGACGGAGCCGTTCGTGACGCTCAACTGCGCTTCCATACCCGACACGCTCATCGAAAGCGAGTTGTTCGGTCATGAAAAAGGGGCGTTCACGGACGCGCGGGCGATGAAACAGGGAATCGTCGAAATCGCCAACAAAGGGACCCTTTTCCTCGACGAAATCGGGGATATCAGCCCGATCGTCCAGCCCAAGATCCTCCGGTTCATACAGAGCGGCGAATTCCGGAGGGTCGGCGGGAACACCACGTTGAAGGCGGACTGCCGGATACTCTCGGCGACAAACAAGAACCTCGCGGACCTGGTCAAGGAGGGAAAATTCCGGGGAGACCTCCTCTATCGTCTCAATGTCATCACCATCGACGTGCCCCCGCTCCACAAGAGGAAGGACGACATCCCGCTGCTCGTGGCGTCGTTCCTCGAGCACAGGATGAAGTCGAGGATCAAGAAGAGGATCACTCCCGAAGCACTCGCGATACTCGGAGAATATGACTGGCCCGGGAATATCCGCGAGCTCGAAAACGTGATCGAGCGGGCGGCGATTCTCTGCAGGGACGACACGATCCGGCCGGAGGACCTGTCGCTGCCGAGCACGCCGATGGCCCTTCCCGCGGGCGCGGGGAGCGAGGGGAAAATCGGCACCACGGTCCCCCTGAAAGAAATCGAACGGATGCACATCGAAGGAGTCCTGAAGAATCTGCGCGGGAACAAAGCGGAATCCGCGAAAGTCCTCGGCATAAGCCTCAAGACCCTCTACACGAAACTCCAGCAGTACCAGATCAAGGTCCAGTCCTGATCGTTCCTTCTCCCGGGCGCCCCATGCAGGCCTCGTTCCGCAGAAACCTCAGCTCGCTCGCGCGGCGGGGGGGACTTCACGCGCCCCTGCGCGCGGTCTACAATTTCCTTTTCCTTTCCCGTTCGACACGCGGCCTGACCATCGGCCCGCTGCGTGCCGAGTTCAAGACCCCGACGCACACGATCGCGGAGCACGTGGAGTCATGGGGGGGCGAACGTGTTCTTCTCGGGGGCCTCCTCGAGGAATTGAGAGGCGACGATGTCTTCTGGGATATCGGGGCGAGTTTCGGGCTGTACACCGTGTTCGCAGCGAAAAAGCTCGCGTCGCCGGGCTCGGTTGTGGCGTTCGAGCCGGAGCCGGACATGCGCGAGCTTCTTGAAAAGAACCTTGTGCTGAACGGCATCCGCTCGGTCAACGTGCGGGCGACTGCCCTCGGCGACAGGGACGGCGTCACCGGACTTTTCCGGGCAGCAAACCCGAACTCCGGGACAAGCTCGCTCGCGCAGAGGCGTGACTACAGGCTGAAGAAGAAGGAGATCGCCGTCGAACTCAGCCGGGGAGACTCCCTCCCGCTCCGGGAAGGCGTCCTCCCCCCGACGTGCGTCAAGATCGACGTCGAGGGTGCCGAGGGAAGAGTCATCGCCGGGATGGAGAGCCTGCTCCGGGACCGCAGGCTCCGATCGCTGTTCTGCGAAGTGCATCCCCATCTTCTCCCCTCGTTCGGGGACAGGACGGATTCTTTCGAACGGACGCTGACGGGATTCGGGTTCGCCGTCACGGAGAGGGTCCGGCGGGGAACCGAATACCACATCGTCTGCCGCAGGTAGTCCCACCTCCGGTTCCTCCCGCCGGCCTGAGGCCGGGCTCAGACACGGAATACTCTTCCCGCCCCCCACGCCGCGGCGGACGCCGCAAGCCCCGCGTACATCGGCTCAATGCCGAGCGGATAGTACGCCGAACTCCCCATCTCCTTGGACCATCCCGCCGCAAGCCACGCGAGAGCTACGAGCCAGCCGAGCGCCATGGAGGCGAAGGCGGTCGCGGGACGGGGACGCACCCGGTCAAAATACGACGCCACAAGGGGTATGAGGAGCCCCGGAATGACCACGGTCCCGATCGTGTACCAGAGTCGTATGACCGAAGGGATCGCAAGCGCAAGGCCCACCGACAGGAGCGCGGTCACCAGGATTCCCCATCGGACGGACCCCGTCGTGGCGTCCTCTCCCATCCGCCCGCGAATCCGGGCGACGATATCGCGCCCCATCGTCATCGCGGACACGAACGCCTGGCTGTTCAGCGTCGCCATGATCGCCGCCAGCATTCCCACGTAGAACAGCCCCTTTGCCACGGGGGGGAGGACCGCCTCGGCGAGCAGCGGGTACGCCATCACCGGGTCCGCGATCCCCGGGAGCGCCGCCCGCGCATACAGCCCCGCCGTCGTCGTCATCGTGTCGAAGACCGCCCAGAAGATGACGGCGACGAGTATTCCCCGCCGTGCGTCTTCTCCGGTCCGCGCGGCGTAACAGCGCTGGTGGAAAGAAGGATCGACGAGCGTCCAGAGGGCGATGAAGAACCAGACGATCACGAATTGAAGGGAATTTCCGCCGTCCCACGTCAGGTGAAGCGGCGGCACGCGGGAGGCGATGAACCCGAATCCTCCGTACGTGATGAACGCATACGGCAGGATGATCCCGAACCCGATGAACATCATGAAGAACTCGAAGACGTTCGTGTTGATGTCGGAACGGAATCCCCCCGCAAAAAGATAGACGACGGAAACGAGCGTCCCCGCACTGACCGCGACCGCGATCGGCCAGCCGGTGACGAGCTCGATCAGGACGCCGACCATGAGCACGTACGGGGCCGGGGTCATCAGGATGACCGTGAGGAAGCTCCCCAGGAGAGCGGTCTTCTTTCCGTACGCAAGGTTCAGCTTGTCGGGGATCGACAGGAGGTTGGACGCGCGGACCCTTCTGGCAAGAAGAAAGGCAAACACGAAGGCGAACACGTAGTACGGAACGCCCTGGAGGAACCAGTTGGAGATGCCGAACCGGTAGGAGAATTCGCCGACGCCCAGTATCCCGCCGTACCACGACGACACGAGGCTCATGACGAACACGGGGGTCGTGAGCGAGCGGCCCGCGAGAAGGAACTCGACGTCCCGGACGGAGGATCGGGCGGTGAACACGCCGATGGCGATCACCGCGGCGCAGAACACGCCGATCACCGCAAGATCGGCACCCGCGAGCGTCACCACGGCGTCGATTCCCAGAGGCACTGCGCGCGGTCGTAGACGACACACAGCATCCTCCCCCGGCGGACTCCGACGCTGAACGGGGACCCCGTCACGACATTGCTCACGCCGATCTCCCCCGGGCCCATCGCCGCCTCCGAGAGCCCGTAGCGGAGTCCCCTGAGCGTGATGCCCGAGCACGCGCCGAACGGGATCAGGCTGACCGTCGTCCCGCGGGGGGCGCCGATGGTCCGTTTTCTCCCCGCGGGCATCGCGCACCACCCGTCTCCGACGAACCGGATGGCGAGAACCCTCGTGTAGTTCCAGAACACCGACAGGTTCCCCAGCGTGAAATCGATTCTCCCGCCGGTCGCTCCGGCGATCGCGACGTGCGCGGGTCCCCGGCGGGCGATGAAGTCGAGCGCCTTTTCCAGGTCGGTATTATCCTGGCGCCTGAGGCGGACGATGCGCGATCCCGCGAGCCGTCTCCTCGTCCCGGGAAGTATCGAATCGAGGTCGCCGATGACCACGTCAGGGCGGACTCCCGAGCGAAGCGCGCTGTTGGCGCCCCCGTCCGCCGCGATGAACGTGTCCGCCCCGGCGGCGAGGGTCCGGAGGAGAGACCGTGATGGGGGCTCGCCGTTGCACAGGAGAAGGACCCGACCGCCCGGCGTTCTCATATGTGCACGCTCAGCCCGATGAGGAAATTCCGCTCCGCCGCGGGAAAGAACGTATTCCCGTCACCCCCCGCGAGATAGAGCGTGTCGAAGATGTTCCTGATCTCCCCCCGCAGCGTGAGTTCCGTCCCGGCGACCGGCGGCACCCTGTACAGGATCTCGCCGTTGAAGACCACCGCGGCGTCGGTCGTGTTCGCCTCGTCGTTGAAGTTGTCCGTGTGGAATGCGCCGATGTATTTTCCCGCTAGCGAGACCGTCAGGCGTTCCATCCGGCACGCGAGGCGCACATTCCCCAGCACGTCGGGGAATCCCGCGATAGGATTCCTGTCGAGCGCCACGGGGGCGCTCCCGCTCAGGAAATACTCCGAGCGGATGATCCTGTTGCGCGACGCGGTGAGATTCGCGCTCAGCGTGAACACCCCCGAGAACCGGACGGCCCCTTCGAGCTCGACGCCGATGTGGCGCGTCCTGCTCGCGTTCCCGGTCACGGGCTCGCCGAAGATGTCCACCTGGCCGCTCTTGACGAGCTCGTTGGAGAATTCCATCCAGTAGGCGGTGAGCGTGCCCTCGACGCCCGCCGCAGCGATGCGAAGGCCGCACTCGGCGTCGAAGAGCTGCTCGGGACGGACAAGAGGCCGGCTGAAATCGTACTTCACCGCTCCCCCCGTCGTGTCGGCTTTGAACTGCGGGGTCGCACCGTAGTACGCGGATTCCCCCTCGTACAGGTTCGTCAGCTCCGGCTCGTGCGACGTGTAGGAAAACGAGACGTAGCTGCTCCACGCCTCATCGATGTTCCAGTTGAGGCCGAGCCGGGGGTTCAGGAAGAGATACGGGACGCTGAACGAATTCCCGAGGTATTTTTCGTGCGTGAATGTATAGCGGTTCCTGACGAGCTGCGCATCCGCCATCAGCGTCATATCGTCACGGAGCCGGAAGAGCTCATGGCCGTAGAGCGAGAACATGTCCTTCCCGCCGTTGAACTCGTAAAAATGATAATCCGGATCGAACCCCGCGGGGAGCCCCTCCGCGTATTCGATCTTCCCCCAGTGCGTCGAGCGGTGGACCCTTACTTCCGCACCGACGGTCAGATCGCCGTCTCCGTGGGAGATCTCCGCCCTGGGGAGCCATCCCCACTGCGTGCTTCCCACGAACGCGCGGACCAGGGCGTTGCCCGGATTCCCGGTGACCGGGATCCCGTACCGGGAGCCGAGACGGAGCATCGACGTGTCGGCCCACGAGGCGTCGTAGTCGAAGTATCCGTCCCCGGCGTAGTAGAAGAGCGTGTTGTGCAGCGTGAGGGAGGGAGACAGCTTCCAGTCGTTCATGATCTCCGCGTGCGGCTGGCTGAAGCTCTCCGTTTCCTGCGGGCGGCGGAACTGGACCGAGGCATAGGCGTCCCCCGCGGAATCCGCCGTCCACCCCGCAACGACGTTCTGCCGGCGGAGCACCCTGTTCCCGTTGACGAACTTGCCGAGGCCGTCGTAGGCGAGCCCGTCCTGAATGGGGCCGCCGAAAAAATGGACGCGGGTCGACATGTTCCCGTCGAACCTGATCGCCCCGAAGAAGTACGAGTTCATGTCGACCCACGAGTTCGTCCTGTAGCCGTCGCTCGTGATCTTCCCCAGGCGGCCGTAGAACATGTACTTTCCCTCCACGAGTCCGGACGTGAACGAGGCCCCGTATTTTCTTGTCGTGAGGGGAAGAGGCTTCGAGCTGTCGCCGAATTCCTGGAACCCCGCCATCATCTCCAGCGTCAGGCCCGGCTCCCCGCCGAACGGGTTCGTCACCAGGTTGACCGAGCCGCCGATCGCCGGCGGGCCGTAGAACGCGCTTCCGGCTCCCCGCTGCACCTGGATATTGTCCGTGCTCGAGAGAAGGTCGGGGAAGTCGATCCAGTAGACGTTGTGGTCCTCGGGATCGTTCTGGGGAATCCCGTTGATCATGACGGAGATCCTCCGCTGATCGAATCCGCGGAGATTGATGTAGTTGTACCCGATCCCGTTCCCGTTCTCGGAGTACGTCGTGATCGAGGGGAGCTCCGAAAGGAGGACGGGGACATCCTGAACGGAATAGCGTTCACGGAGGTTCAGCGGGGTGAGGTTGGAAAACGTGACCGGGCTCTTCCGTTCGGTCACCTGCGTCGCGGTCACGACGACGGGAGACATCTGGTAGACGGTGTCCTTCTTCGGCAGCGTGTCCTGCGCCCGGACGGAGACGACGCCCGCCGCCCAGAGGAGGGCAACGACAAGTCCCGCATGCTTCATGGTTCCTCCAAAAACAAATCCCGCGGGGATGCCGGCGCGGGATTGAAAAGGAAATCAAGAAGCAGACTTGGTTCCGTTTCCCTACGCTGGCATGATCCAGATCAGGTTTTTTAGGGTGTGATCTCAGTCCCGCTTTTGCGGCGGGACACCCCTAACGGTGACGCCTGTATCTACTCATATTCCGAGAAAGAAGCAAACGGCGGGGGGAACTTGATTCGGCGGGAAGCCGTGGGTATATTTTCCCGTTGAACGACCCGAGATAACGCAGCGCATGCCCGAACTCCCGGACCTCGTCTACATACGGAAACATCTTGCCGCCGCCCTTACGGGGCTTCGCGTGCGGGCAATGGATGTGAAGCAGCCCGTCGTCCTGCGGAACATGCTTGACGCGCCGCCGGGGGATGCGCTCCGCGGCGCCGCGGTCACCGGCGTGGAGCATCACGGGCCGTTCCTCCGCCTCAGCCTGAGCGGGGACATCGACATCGTCACCAACCTGATGCTCGCGGGGCGGTTCCAGATCCAGAGGAAAGGCGAAAAGCCGGAAGGGCATCTGTGCGCGGCGTGGACGTTCGACGACGGACCGGTGCTGCGGCTCTGCGATGAAAAGAAAATGGCGAAACTGTACGTCTGCCGCCGCGCCGACACGGAGGGGATCCCCCGGTACGGGACGCAGGGGATCGATATACTTTCACCGGCATTCACCCGGGATACATTCCGGACGCTCGTCGGGGAAAATTCCCGGCGGCAGATACGCGTGATGATCAACGACCAGACCGTCCTCAGCGCCATCGGGAACGCGTACGCCGACGAGATCCTCTTCGAAGCGGGCATCCACCCGAAGACCTTCGCCGGGCGGCTGAGCGAGGAGGACATCGGGAGGCTCTTCGACGCCGTCACCGGCGTGATGGCCTGGGGGACCACAATGGTGGAGGAGGCGGCCAGGCCGATCCACGTGAAGGTGCGCGGACACATGAAGGTGAGAAACAGAAAAGGAGAACCCTGCCCCCGGTGCGGGTCGACGATACGCCGCGAAGGGGTCCGGGGGCACGACACGTTCTTCTGTCCGTCGTGTCAGCCCCCCTCAAGGAAGCTCTTCCTCGACTGGCGGAAGACCGGGGGATCCTCCGCCCCTCCCGTGTGACAACGGCCACAGGCCGTTCCTGAAAAACGGCCAGAATATGCGTTTTCACGGCGCCCCGCGCCTCCCGCGTTGATTCACAACACACCAGAGCGTATATTTTAAGACCATTGCGCACCGCATTTTCTCCTGGTTCCCATGACACTGAACGAATTACTTCACGAGCGGATGGCGGTGATCATCGAATCCGCTTCGGACGCGATGTCGCGCGCGCATCTGAAAAACTATGAGAAGTCGGGGACCGAGCATACGCATCAGCGTCTGAAGGCGCTTCTCGTGTTGACGACCCGCGCGGTCAAGGAACGGAACCTGGGTCCCATGGTTGCCCACGCGGACTCGATCGCCCGGGAGCGGTTCGCTTCCGGCTTCGACCTCTGGGAAGTCCAGACCGCGTTCAACGTCCTGGAAGAGGCCATCTGGACGCACATACTCAAAGAACTCCCCCCGACCGAGTACGCCGAGGCACTCGGGTTGATCAGTACCGTTCTCGGAACCGGGAAGGACACGCTGGCCCGCCGGTACGTCTCCCTGGCGAGCAAGACGAAGGCGTCCTCCCTGAATCTGCAGTCACTGTTCACCGGAATGGAAGGCGCCTGACGGCGCCGGAAGGCGCAGCCGGCGGAGAATCCGAACCAGCATGAAATCGGGGGAACGCAGCACACAGTTCGCGCCCGCGATCCGGGCCGCGACACGGCGCACGCTTCGACCTGCGCTTTCGGCCGTCCTGTGGACGCTCCTGGCGGCGCACGCGGCGCCTGCGCAGGATAATTTCCGCGCGCAGCTCTTCCGCGATGCGGACGCCGCCCACCTGCGCGCCAAGGAATCGAACGCCGACGTCCTCGCCCCCAAGAGCTTCTCCCGCGCGATGGACACCTACCTCGACGCAAAAGACGCCTTCCAGCGCGGCCGCCCGCTCGATGAGATCCAGGAGAAAATCAGGAACGCGGCGAGATATTTCCTTGCGTCGTCCGACGCGAGCAAGCCCGCCGCAATCATCTTTGCCGGGACGGTGACGGCCCGGGCGGACGCCATGAGCGCCGACGCGATGCGCGCGTCTCCCGAGCGCTGGGACAAGGCGGAAGCCCTCTTCCGCTCGGCGGCCACCTCGCTTGAAGACGGGGACCAGCGGACCGCGCGCACGGACGGGGCGGAAGCCATGGGCCTCTACCGGGCGGTCGAGCTCGACGCCATCAAGTCGAATTACCTCTCCCGCGCACGGGAAATGCTGGCGCGGGCGGAAGAGATGAAGGTGCGCGCGACGGCGCCGCAGACGCTCGAGAGGGCGTACAAGCTTGCAAACCTCGCCGAGTCGATGATCCAGCAGAACCGCTACGACAACGCCGAACCGCGGCGGCTCGCCGAGGAGGCGCGCTACGAGGCGGCCCACGCGATCTACCTGCACACCATCATCTCCCAGCTGCACACGCAGGGACGCGACCTCGAAGACGAGATCCTCGAGTCGGAAACCACGATCGGGAAGATCGGCACCGCCCTGAACCTCCGGCTTCGCTTCGACGCGGGCTTCGCCGGACCCGTGGAGCAGATCATCGCCGCCCTGAAGGGCCGGGATTCAAGCAGGGCGGAAGAGGCCGACAGCCTCAGGAGCATCCTCTCCGAAAACGACAACCTCCGGCGGAGGATCGCGCTCCTGGAATCCCAGCAGGGGAACGCGGCCACGGGGGAGGACCAGCTCCGCAAGGGCGAGGAACGGAAACGGCATGACCAGACCGTCGCCCTTGCAAGCATGATCTTCACCCCCGACGACGGGCTGGTGCTGCGGGACGGAAACACGGTGCTCCTCCGCATCTACGGGCTGGAATTCCAGCCGGGGAAGAGCACGATCGAGCCGAGGTTCTCCGGGCTCCTGAGCAAGATCGTCCGCGCCGTGCGGATGTTTCCGAATGCGCAGATCACCGTGGAGGGGCACACCGAGAGCGGGGGGAACGAGCTGCTGAACCAGCGGATCTCCGATTCGCGGGCGGAAGCCGTCGCCACCTACCTGCGCTCCGCACTTCCCCCGTCGACACCGATACTCTCCCAGGGATACGGCGGTAGCCGCAGCATCACCGAGAACGCCACGCCCGAAGGGCGCGCCCGGAACCGGCGGATCGACATCGTCATCCTCCCGGAATGGGCGATCGTCCACCGCTGAACGTCGTACACTCCCCTCACATTACCGGAGTCCGCACATGATCTCACGGATCACCGATTTCGATCACATCTGGTCGAGCGAACTGGAATCGACGCAGAAGCTGTTCAAGCACCTCACCGACCGCGCTCTGTCCCAGGCCGTGAACCCGGAGGGGAGAACGCTCGCGCGACTCGCCTGGCATATCACGACGACGATCCCGGAAATGACCTCACGCACCGGGTTGAAGCTCCGCGGGCCCGCCCCGGAGGATCCGGTACCGCCCGGCGCAAAACTCATCGCGAAGGCGTACAGCGAGGCCGCGATCTCCCTCCTTGAGGAGGTCAAGGCACACTGGACAGACGCCACGCTCCAGGAGAAGGACGACATGTACGGGGAGAAGTGGGCGCGGGGATTCACGCTCACCTCCCTCATACTGCACCAGGCCCATCACCGGGGTCAGATGACGGTCCTCATGAGGCAGGCGGGGCTCGACATCCCCGGCCTCTACGGGCCGGCGCGCCAGGAATGGGCCGCGTTCGGCATGCAGCCGCCGGCGATCTGATCCTCCGCGGCGCGGCACGCTCCTCCGTTCTTTCCACCGCACAGGCGCTCTGTGTTCAACATCATCCTGCTCGGCCTCACATCGCTCTGTACCGACATCTCGAGTGAGATGGTCTATCCGATCATCCCGCTGTTCCTGGCCTCCGTCGGCGCGGGCCCCGCGGCGCTCGGTCTCATCGAAGGGTTCGCTGAAAGCCTGGCGAGCATCCTGAAACTCTTCTCCGGCCGCATCGCCGACAGCGTGGGAAAACGGAAGGGGCTGACGCTTGCGGGATATGCCGCATCAGCGCTCGGGAAACTGGTCCTCGCGCTCGCAACGGGCTGGGGCACCGTCCTCTGCGCGCGCACCGTGGACAGGTTCGGCAAGGGGATACGCACGGCGCCACGCGACGCGATCATCGCCGAGAGTACCGACGAGAAGAAACGGGGAAGAGCGTTCGGCCTGCACAGGGGGATGGATACGGCCGGCGCGGTGATCGGCGTCTGTGCCGCCTTCGTCATCATCGCCGGGGGGAGCGCCGGCTACAGGAATGTGTTTTTCCTCTCCGTGTTCCCCGCGCTGGCCGGCGTCGTGCTGCTGTTCTGGCTCCGGGAGCCCCCCCGCGATCAGCGCCGGGAACGGGCGAAGCCCGTCCTCAGGTTCCGCGCACTCCCGCAGAATCTCCGGAGGTTCCTCGGCGTCGCGTTCATCTTCTCGCTGGGGAATTCATCCAACGCATTCCTCCTGCTCCGCTCCTCGGGGCCGGAGCGCGGACCGGCGGGGGTCCTCCTCCTCTATCTTGCGTACAACGTCTCGTACATGGTGCTGTCGTACCCGGCGGGGCGGCTCTCCGACAGGCTCGGCCGGCGGCGGATTCTCGTCTGGGGATACACCGTCTACGGGTGCGTCTATTTCGCATTCGCCTTCTCCGACCCCGCGCACTCGACCTGGATCCCGTGGATCCTGTTCACGCTGTACGGCGCGTACAGCGGGCTGACGGACGGCGTGGAGAAGGCCCTCGTCTCGGACCTCGCGCCGCCCGGCGTCCGCGCCGGCGCGATCGGCCTTCACGCCATGATCACGGGGATCGGTCTCCTCCCCGCCTCGGTCATCGCCGGGGCGCTGTGGGAAGGATGGGGCCCCGCCTGGCCGTTCATCCTGGGGGGCGCGCTCGGCATCGGGGCCGCCGCAGGGATCGCGAGGCTCGTCCGCGACGGAACTTCCGCGCCCGTCCCGGCATTGTAAGATCATGACGCCGGCTGCGCGGAGGCCGCGCGCCGTGGAAGCGGAGTGCGCACTCGACGGGAGGATCACGGATGAACATCGGCATACTGGGTACAGGAGACGTCGGAACAGCGCTGGGCGCGGGGCTCCTGCGTCTCGGCCACGGCGTCATGATCGGTTCACGCAACCCGCAGAGCGAACGTTTGAAGAGCTGGCTCTCCTCGGCGGGAAAGGGCGCGGCCGGCGGGACGTTCGCCGAGACGGCGGCGTTCGGAGATCCCGTGATCGTCGCAACGCTCTGGAGCGGGACGGAGAATGCGCTGGCGCTTGCGGGGAAGGCACGCCTCGCGGGGAAGGTCGTGATCGACGCGACGAACCCGCTGGTGTTCACGCCGGGCGGCCCCCCCCGCCTGGCGCTGGGACATACGGATTCCGGCGGGGAACAGGTGCAGCGGTGGCTCCCCGGTTCACGCGTCGTGAAGTGCTTCAACATGGTCGGTCACGCGCACATGGTGAATCCTTCATTCCCGGGAGGCCCCCCCGACATGTTTATCTGCGGGAACGACGCCGCGGCAAAGGATACCGTCAGCGCGCTTCTCACGTCACTCGGGTGGCCGGCGACCGATCTCGGAGGAATCGAGGGAGCGCGCCTCCTCGAGCCCCTCTGCCTCCTGTGGGTCGCTTTCGGTGTGCGCACGGGCGCATGGAACCACGCCCTCAAGATGCTGCGGAAATGATCACGGCGCCGCCGGGCCCTCCGCAAAACGCGGCTCCTTCTTCCCTTGCAAGTTGTCCGTTCGAGTGATACTTTACATCCGGTCTTTCCCCACGTCACCCATCCGGAGCGGACAATGTTCTATCTCAAGTTCATCAGGGACTTTGTCAATATCCTGCGGGCGGGCCAGACGCCGGCACAGGTCGCAGGCGGGTTCGCGCTCGGTTCGATTCTCGGCCTGTCGCCGATGCTGACGCTCCAGGGCGCATTCGTCTGGCTTATCCTGCTTGCCCTTGATGTCAATTTTTCGGCTGCGGGGGTCGCCATGACGCTCTTCAGCCTCTTCGCGTTCATCCTCGATCCCGTCTTTCACTGGCTCGGGTACCAGATCCTCGTGAATGCGGATCCCCTGAAAGGGCTCTGGACCTGGCTGTATAACGCCCCCGTGGCGCCCCTGACCCGGTTCAACAACACCGTCGTCATGGGAAGTTTCGTGGCGGCACTCGTGCTGTTCGTCCCGATCTACGCGGGGATGAAACACTTCGTCGTCGCCTACCGGACGCACATCCACTCGCGGCTCGAAAAGTGGAAGGTCTACCAGGTGCTGGATCGGAGCAAGATGCTCCAGTGGTACAGACGAATCCGCGACCTGAAAGGCTAGCCATGAGAAGGAAATTCGTGTATTTCGTCCTGATACCGGCCGTCGTGGTCTGTGCCGTCGTGGTGATCTTCATCGATACGTGGGTCACGCTGGGGCTCGAAGCGGGGGGAGAGGCCGCCGTCGGCGCACGAGTGGAGATCCAGGGGCTCCATGTCTCGCTTTCCCCCCTCGGCATCCGGTGGGCCCGCCTGCAGGTCGCCGATCCCCATGACGGGTGGCGCAACCTCTTCGAGACGGGGAACGTGAAATTCGCAATGGAGTTCGGCCAGCTGCTCCGCGCCAAATACGTCATCCAGGCGATGGAGGTCGACCAGTTGATCCTGGGAACTCCGCGGACCACGGACGGGTCACTCCCGCACAAGGCCGCCCCCGCACCCGCGGGAACCTCCCCCGACAGCACATTCACCGCCCGTGCACAGGGTGCGCTCCAGAGCACGGGCGAGGCACCCCCTCCGGCAGCGGCCGGATTCGCCGGCCTGCACATCAACGCCGACAGCCTCGTCAAGGCGATGGACATCCACACGCTGAAGCACCTCGACTCGCTGAAGGACCAGGCCCTCGCCTCCTCCGCGCAGTGGAACTCGAGCCTCGCCGATTTCGAGGGCTCCAGGAAGAACCTCGCGGACCTGGCGGCGGGCATCACATCCATCAACACGTCGCAGCTCAATTCGCTCCCCGCGATCACGGGTGCGGTCACGACGGTGGAAACCTCCGTGAAGGGGATCAACGAGATCTCCGCCTCGCTCGCCACGCGCCGGGAGGCGATCGAGTCCGACATCCGGAAGCTCAACGCCTCCGCGGGGCTCGCCGGAGCGATCGCGGCCGACGACTTCACCCGGTTGAAGGGGATGGCCAGGCTTCCCAACCTGAGCACGACGGGGATCGCGCGTCTCCTCGCCGGCGAGGAGACCGTCAGGAAGGCGACGACGTACCTTTCGTACATCGACTGGGCGCGCGCGCACATCCGGAATTCCTCTGCGAAACCTGACTACACCGCGCCGCCCAGGATGAAGGGACAGACGATCGCGTTCCCCCTCGAGAGAGCGTACCCGAAGTTTCTCATCGAGAAGATACGGATCTCGGGAGGCACCGACAGCTCGGCCCCGGGCTCCGCCATCAGGGTCAGGGGAGAGATCGACAACGTCACCAACGACCAGAGCGTGACGCACTTCCCCATCACGGCCGAACTCGAGGGCGCGGAGGGGAACGGACGGACATTTCACCTGAAGGCGGTGTTCGACCGGACGAAGGACGTTCCGTACGACGAATACGATGTATCGCTGGGGGGCGTTCCTCTCGCCGCCTTCGCCCTCGGGACCGGGGGGGCTCTTGCGGCAACGGTCACCGACGCCCGCATGAGTTCCTCGGTCAGGGTCGTCGTACCGGGAAGCGCGTTCGACGCCAACGCACAGACCACGCTCTCCGGGTTCAGGGTTGCCTTCACCCGGGAACCCGCCGGCGTGCTCGAGCAGGTCGTCCACGACGTGCTTCGCGACATCAGCGAGTTCACGATCAGCTTCCGCCTCTGGAACACCGGCGGACCCTTCGCCCTTGCGCTCTCCACCGACCTGGACACGAAGATCGCCGAGCGCTCGACGGCGGTCCTCGGAGCCGAGTTCGCGAAGACCCAGGCCGAACTGCAATCAACGCTCGACGGGGCGATCGCGGGAAAGAAGGCCGAGGTGACGAAGCTGCTGGGTGACCGGACCGCCGACGTCCGGAAACAGCTCGACGCGTACCAGTCGCTCATCAGCGACAAGCTGGCGCTCGCGGACGCGAAGAAGAAAGAACTGACCGACCGCCTTGAAGGGGAAAAGAAGGGGAAAGTCAACGACGCGCTGAAAGGGTTATTCAAAAAATAAAAGGTCAATGTCCATCAACGTCTCCGGCATCCTCGAACTCGATCCCAAAAATTTCGGATTCCTCCGCACACCCACACACGGTCTCTCCCGCGATCAGACCGACCCGTATGTCCCCGCCGGGCTCGTGAGCCGGTTCGGCCTGCGGACCGGGGCCTTCGTCGACGCGGGCGCGGACGAACAGAAAGGCAAGAGCCCCCAGGTTACGGCGATCTCGCTCGTCAACGGTCTTCCGCCGGAGAAGTGGAAGACGCTGAAGGAATTCTCCGCGCACGAAGTCGTCTCGCCGAACGAGATCATCCGGCTCGAGGGAAAGGGGGCGGACCGCTCGATGCGCGTCGTCGAGCTCTTCTGCCCCGTCGGGAAGGGACAGCGCGCGCTCATCGTCTCCCCGCCCAAGGCCGGCAAGACCGTGCTCATGCAGCAGCTCGCGCACGCGGTCAGCATTCACAATCCCGACATCGACCTTCTCGTTCTCCTCATCGACGAGCGGCCGGAAGAAGTGACGGACATGCGCCGCTCGATACGGGGGGAGGTGTACGCCAGCTCAAGCGACAGCGAACGGGGAAGCCACGTGCGCCTGGCGCAGCTCGTCCTCGAATACGCGAAGAGGAAGGCGGAAACGGGACGGGATGTCGTGATGCTTCTTGATTCGCTCACCAGGCTCGGCCGCGCGTTCAACATTCACCAGAAAAGCAGCGGCAGGACGATGTCCGGCGGCGTGGACATCCGCGCGCTGGAGATCCCCAAGCGGATATTCGGCGCTGCCCGGAACCTGGAGGACGGAGGCTCCCTCACGATCATCGCCACGGCGCTCATCGAAACGAACTCGCGAATGGACGAACTCATCTTCCAGGAGTTCAAGGGAACGGGAAACATGGAGCTCGTCCTCGACAGGGGCATGGCGAACGAGCGCATCTTTCCCTCCATCAATCTCGCGGCCTCCGGAACCCGGCGCGAAGAACTCCTCTTCGGCGCAGCCGTCGGCCAACACCAGAGCCTCCGCCGGTCCATCGCCCGAATGCAGCCCCGCGACGCGATGCTCGCCGTCCTGAAGCTCCTCGAACAGTACCCGACGAATGAGCTCCTCCTCGGCAAATTCTGACGTCTTCCACCTCGAGGTTCCCGCCGGGTTCGATTTCTGGCGGACGGCATTCAGCCACGGGTGGTGCGCCCTCCCGCCATTCTCGCACGACCCCGGACGAAGGGAGATCGGACGCATCTTCACGCTCGGCGACGGCACGACCGTCTCCTGCAGGATCGGGGGAGACGGAAAGAGGATCCGCGTCGCGGCGGACTGGTCCCGGTTGCCGGGCCCGGGCGCACGGGCGGATCTTACCGGCCAGATCAGGACATGCCTGCGGATGGAGGAGGATTTCACCGCGTTCCACAGGGAGGCGCGCAGGCACCCCCGGTACCGCTGGATCGCCGCCTGCGGGGCGGGAAGAATGCTCCGCGCACCGGGCGTCTTCGAAGATGCCGTGAAAATGATCTGCACAACGAACTGCACGTGGGCGCTCACGACGCTCATGGTATCGAATCTCGTCGCGCGCGCAGGCAGGCCTCATCCCGGCGGTGGGAATGCCTTTCCGACGCCGGCGGAGGTTGCCCGCCTGACGGAGAGCTTTCTCCGGACACACGTCAAGGCGGGGTACCGCGCACCGTACATACTCGGGCTCGCGCGGCGCGTGGCATCGGGGAACCTCGATATCGAAACATGGCGCTCGTCGCCTCTCGATACGGCGGCCCTGTTTCAGGAAATGCGGACCGTCAAGGGGATCGGACCGTATGCCGCGGGGAACCTTCTGAAGCTGGCGGGGCGGTACGACTACCTGGGACTCGACTCGTGGGTCCGGTCGCAGTATTACGCGCTCCGCAGGGGGGGAAGAACCGTCAAGGATGCCACGATCGAGCGTGACTACGCGGAATTCGGGAAATGGCGCGGGCTGTTCTTCTGGTTCGAAATGACCCGGTCCTGGCACGGAGACAAATTCGCGCTGTAGGCTGCGCGCGACCCGGCCCCCGTGCGCGAAACTTTCACGCCGGGGGGGAGTATAGGAAGAAGGTGTCCCTCCTCATGCCCATCCATCGCCCATCGAAGCTCCTGACGGCGGCGCTGATCCTCGTGGCGTGCGTCGCGTGCGACAGGGAGACGAAGCACGCCGCCGAGTCCCTCCGCGGCGAAGGCGCAGTGCGCCTGGCGGGGGGGATCGTGACGCTCGCCTACGCAGAGAACAGGGGAGCGATGCTGAGCATCGGCGCCGGGCTTCCCGAACAGACCCGGTTCTTCGTGTTCACCGCGGGGGTCGGGGTTCTCCTTGCCTGCATCGCCGGGGTCCTCCTCTTTTCCCGGTCGCTCCCGGGCACGCGCGCGGCCGCGCTCTCGCTCATACTCGCCGGCGGAGGAAGCAACCTGTTCGACCGCGTGACACGCGACGGGAAAGTCGTGGATTTCGTGATGCTCGGCATCGGAGGCCTCCGGACCGGGATTTTCAATGTCGCCGACGTTGCCATCATGTCCGGCGCATTCCTGATCCTCTTCTCCGTCATCCCGGGACGGAGCCCGCACAACGCATGACAGGAGAGAACCGCATGAGGGTATGGAAGGTGCTTCGCGCGTTTTTCCGGATTGCCGCCTTCAGCTTCCTGTTCGTCACGTTTTCGGTCTCCGTCGACGACAACGGAACGACGTGGATCATGTGGCGGGATTCGACGACGCTCGCCCTCACATTCGTCGCTCTTGCGCTCCTGATGGCCGCCGGGTGGCTGTACGCCGCGGTTCGCATCAGGAAGCTCCGTCCGCCGGAGGAGCAACGGGAGGCGCTCGCCGTTCGCGACATTTCGGGTCAGCCCTATAATATCTGGCGGCCGATGCCCCCCGGCAAGAGGGCGGGGCTCGCCGTTGCGGTCTTCCTCATATTCGGCACGATCGGTCCGCTCAACTCGCTCCTCACGCCTCCGGATCAATCGATGCGCCCGCTCGAGATCGTCATCCTGACGCTCGCCACGGGGGGGATATCAGCTTCCATGATCCTGTTCGGGAACCGGAAGATCATTCTCGCTCTCTCGCTCGCCCTCTGCATCGGCGTGCTCCTAAGCCTGGAGCCGATCATGCAGGTCCTCTCCCCCGGCCGGCCGCCGTCGCTTCGGAGCCCCGACGGATCGGTCACGCTTACCCCGGCGCAGATCGAGAACTTCAGAGACCAGCGGACGGTCGTCGCCGCAGGCGGGATCGTCCTCCTCTCGCTCGGGTACGTCATGTTCATCGTCCTCCTCTCAAGCGAGGGACGGCAGCGCGCCCGCCTGCAGGCAGAGATGTCGATCGCGCGGAGGATCCAGCTTTCGCTCCTTCCCGCGGGATCGATCACCGCAGGGAGGGCGCAGGCGGCCGGGATCACGGTTCCTGCGAGCGAGGTCGGAGGAGATTATTTCGATTTCCTGGAGCTGGACGACGGAAGGCTTGCGGTCTTTGCCGCCGACGTCGCCGGACACGGGGTGGGAGCGGGAATACTCGGCGCCATGACCAAGAGCGCATTCCGCGCCCACATCGTCCACGATCCCGCCCCCGCGGCAATGCTTACGTTTCTGAACACGACGCTTGCGGGGCTGGTCGAACGGAAAATGTTCATCACGGCGGCGTACATTCTTCTCGGGCATGACCGGAGTTCAGCCCTCGTCGCAACGGCCGGGCATCCCCCCGTTCTCCGCATCGACGGACGCGGGACGATCGACGAGGTGCGGACTCCCAGCATGGCGCTGGGGATGGATCGGAGTTCAGTCTTCACGGAGCGCAGGGTGTCCTGTTCGCCGGGGGACGTGTTTCTTCTGTACACCGACGGTGTCGTTGAATCCTCATCGGGATCGGGGGAGCTGTTCGGCGCGGAGAGACTGAAGGCGGCCCTGAAGGGATCCAGAGACTTCTCCCCGGCACGCCTGTGCGAAGCGCTGGCGGATGAGGCGGGATCGTTCCGGGGAAAACGGTCCGTCGTCGACGACCTGACGGTGGTGGCGGTGAAGATCGGAGAGATGGTCCCGCCTGCGGCGGGACGCACAGAGCGCGCTTCGGTGGTGGCGCCTGCGGCGCCACCACCACCCGCAGTGACAGGACGGTGAATCAGTCGCCCAGGCAGGTCCCGACGGCCTTGGCGGCAAATATGAGCTGGGAATCCGGAGCGACGAGCCGCTGCTGCCCGATCGCGTCCGCAAGAGGAACCGTGATGACGTTGTCCTGACGGAGACTCGTCATGACGTCGAACTGGCCGTTCGACATCGCCTGCAGGGCGACGGTGCCGAACCGCGTCGCGAGTATTCTGTCGAACGGTGTCGGGCTTCCACCCCTCTGAACGTGGCCCAGCACGGTGACGCGCGTCTCCAGGCCGGTCTCGTCTTCGATCCGTTTCGCGACGAGCTCACCGATCCCTCCAAGGCGCACGGGATCGGTCCGCTTCTTGTCAAGCTCCTTGACGGAGACCCCGCCCCCGCTCGGCTTGGCCCCTTCCGCAACGCAGACGATGCTGAATTTGGCTCCCTTGCTCCTTTTGAGAACCGATTCGAACACGGCGTCCCAGGAGAAGGGGATCTCGGGAATCAGGATGATGTCCGCCCCCCCGGCGAGCCCGGCACCGAGGGCGATCCAGCCGGCGTAGCGCCCCATCGTTTCCATGACCATGACCCGGTGATGGGCCGATGCGGTCGTCTGGAGCCTGTCGATCGCCTCGGTCGCCACGGCACGGGCGGAATCGTGGCCGAAGGTGACTTCCGTCGCCGCGAGATCGTTGTCGATCGTCTTCGGGACCCCCATGATGTTGAGTCCCATCTCGGCCAGCTTGTGCGCGATGATCTGGGTGCCGTCCCCGCCGATCGTGACAAGGGCATCGAGCTTCAGGTTCCTGTAATGATCGACGACCTGCTGGGAGGCGTCGACGATCCGGATGTTGTTCCGCTCCCCCATCGGAAAGTGGAAGGGATCTCCCTTGTTCGACGTGCCGAGGATCGTCCCCCCCTGGTTGATTATGCCGAGAACGTCAAGGGGGGTCAGCTCACGGTGACGGCCCTCCACGAGTCCTTCGTACCCGTCGATGATGCCGATGACCGTGGCGTTATAGTAGCTCATCGCCGGCTTGGCGATGCTGCGGATGACCGCGTTCAGTCCGGGGCAATCTCCGCCCCCGGTCATAATCCCGATTCTCTTCAATTTCATGGCAGGCTCGGCTCGCTCCTTCGGTTCATGTGGGTGTTGACGCAATATCTTTGTAATATACGGAATCCCCTTGACTTATTAAAGGAGAACCTGTGCCGGAGGAAGGCTATTCCTACAGGGCGTCGGTAAAATCCGACGCTTCGGACGAGATCATCAACACCTACGTGCTCCGCCCCGCCGCCGGGCTCCTTGTCAGGGCGCTCTACCGGACACGGGTGACACCGAATCAGGTGACGATCGCCGCCATACTCTGGGGATTCGCCGCCGCAGTGCTGTACGCGCAGGGGACATCCGTTCTCACCGTCTGTGCCGGACTCTGCCTCACCGGAAAGGACCTGCTGGATTCCGCGGACGGTCAGCTTGCCCGGGCAAAGGGAATGTTCAGCCGTGCCGGGAGGTTCCTCGATTCTCTCGGCGACATCGCCGTCAACTTCGCGGCCTTCGCCGCGATCGCCGCGGCAATGGTCCGCCACGGCGGCGGTGCCGCCGCCCCCCTCCTGTGCCTGTGCGCGTTCCTCGGCACATCCCTCCGTGTCTCGTACCACGTCTTCTACCAGACGTCGTTTCTTCACCTCCGGAACGCATACGAAGGCAACAGGACATCCGAAGAGATCCGCCCCGGGGACGGGAAGGAGGACCGTCTCACCTCGCTCCTGCACCGGGCGTTCCTCGCTCTCTACGGCTGGCAGGACAGGCTTGTAGCGCGGATCGATCAGGCGTGCAGGAAAGGCTCCTCCGTCCCCCGGATGACGGACGAACGGTGGTTCGGGGACATGCCGGCGGTGCGGCTTTCGGGATTCCTCGGACTCGGCACCGAGCTCTTCCTGCTGACCGTATTCTCGCTCTTCGACAGGCTCGATCTCTATCTCTGGGTCAATCTCGCGGGGATGAACGCCGTGTGGTGTGCGTGCGTGGCGTACAGAGGTGTCGTGCTGCGGGGAAGGGGGGGCGCGTTCAGCTCCAGCGGCCGTCGTTCTTGAGCTCGGTCTGCAGCGCGGACTGGATGGACCTGTCCTCGTCCTTGCTTATCGAGAAGAGCCTGCGGAGCTGTTCCACCGTGCTGAGATCGTCGGGTGACATGGCGCCGGATTTCAGCGCCGAACGGAGCGCCTCCGTGTAAGTCTCGACCTGGACCTCGTGCTCGATCTTCCGGTGCTCGCCTTCGGGAATTCCGAGCGACAGGCGGACAACATCGAGCATCGAGCGATCCTCCGCGGCGGGCTCGCCGCCGGCCCATGCCTGGCGCATCATGGCCCTGTAGGTGTTGACGGATTCGCGGCGGAGGACCTCCCGCCCCTCGTCCGCCGATTTCTGCCGCTCTTCTTCTTCGCGGCGCCACGCATCGCTCTGCTGTGACCGCTGCTCGGACACCGTCAGCGCTTCTTCGGCCTTCCGCTGGATCGTGAGCACGCTCTGCTCGTAATCACGCGCCTCGGCGTTCCCCGGATCCATCGCGTAGACGGTCTCGATTTCCGTCAGCGCCTTGTCGTACATGCCGTCCCTGATGTAGTCGCGCGTCTTCTGGAGGCAGCCGGCGATCTTGGCCTCGCGTATCGCACGCTGCTGCTGGAGTTCCTCCTCCATGCGGGCCTGCTCGGCAAGTTTCCGCTGGAGTTCCTCCACCTTCCTCCTCTGCTCCTCCTGCACGGCGCGCGCTTCCTCTTCCCTCCGCGTGAACTCGTCCCGCGCCGCGTACACCGTCTGTTCGAACTCCCGCGCTTCCACGTTCGAGGGATCGAGACGGAAGACCTTCGTCACTTCCTTCAGCGCCTCCTCGAACTGCGCGAGGCCGACGAATTCCTTCCCCCGTTCCAGGTACGCGCGGATCTTTTTCGCCTGCGCCAGCCGCCGCCCTTCTTCGATCGCCTGCCGGACGGCCTCCTCGTACTGGCGGGTTTCCTCCTCCTGCCTGCGCCGCTCCGCTTCCTCCTCTTCCCGGCGGCGGCGCTCTTCCTGCTGCGCTTTGCGCCCCTCCTCCTCGACCCGGAGCCGTTCCTCCTCCTCGCGGCGCCGCTGGTCCTCTTCGACCTTTCGCCGCGCTTCCTCTTCGATCTTCTTCCGTTCCTCCTCGTACTGCCGGCGCTGCTCCTCCGCCAGACGCTCCCGCTCTTCCGCCAGACGCTTCTGGTATTCCTCCTCGACCTTCTTCTTCGCCTGCTCCTCGACGATCCTCCTGGCTTCGGCTTCCTGCTCGAGCTGCTTCCGGCGGGCCTCTTCCATGCGCGCCCGCTCTTCTTCCATCTGGCGGCGGAGCTGTTCCTCGATTTTCTTCTTTTCTTCCGCGAGGCGCCGCCGCTCATCCTCCAGCCGGCGTTCGGTCTCCAGCGCGACCTGCTTCAGGCGCTCCTCTTCGGCTTTCCTCCTCTGCTCGGCCGCCTGCTCTTCTTTCCTGTGGAGATCCTCGATCCTCTTCCGCTCTTCCTCGGCCCGGACGGCCATTTCCTCTTCAATCTTCTTCCGCTCCGCCTCGAGACGCTTGCGCGTTTCCTCCTCGATCACCTTCAGCTTCTGTTCCTCGGCCCGGCGCTTGGCCTCCGCGGCTTCCCGTTCCTGCCGCTGGAGCTCTTCGAGCTTCTCCCGTTCGACGCGGAGCCGGCCGAGCATCTCCTCTTCGATGCGTTTTCGCTCCGTCTCGAGCTTGATAAGCGTCTCGGCTTCGAGGCGGCGGCGTTCCTCTTCGAGACTCCGCCTGGCCTCTTCCTGTATGCGCTTGCGGTCTTCCGCCTCAAGACGCTTGCGCTCCTCGTCCTCGCGCTTCTTACGCAGATCCTCGTCCCGGCGGCGGGCCTGCTCGGCTTCGAGACGCGCACGGTTTTCATCCTCAAGTCTCTTTCGCTCTTCGTCGAGCTTCCTGTGCGCTTCCTCGATTCTCCGCGAGGCCTCTTCTTCCGCCTTGCGGTGGGCCTCCTCTTCGAGTTTCTTGCGCTGTTCTTCCTCCGCTTTGCGCTTCGCTTCCGCGATGGCGTAGCGGCGCGCCTCATCGTCAAGCTGGCGGCGCTGAAGCTCGGCGGGATCGATGCGCTGCTGGGCCGGGGTTTTCGGAGGAATCGTGTCACGCCTCACCGGCGGAGGCGGGGTCACCGTCGGCTCGTTTTTCCGTGGACCCTGCGACGGGGGAGGTGCCGATGAAACCGGGCGACCGGGAGCGACGGAGGGTGCCGGACGCGGCGGCACGCCCTGCGGCGCCGGACGCTGCGACGGAGCCGGAGGAACCGGACGCTGAGGTACGGGGGGTGAAACCGGTCGTGGAGGCGCGGTCGTCGACTCGGGCGGGGCAGTTGTCGAGGGGGGGGCGTCGCCCGTCGATGCCGGCGGCTCCCTCTTGCTGTCCCGCTGCTCAATGGCAAATTTGATCCGCTCCATGTACGCCACGGCGTACGGGTTGTGCGGATCGGTCTGCATCGCAAGCTGGACAAGGCGTACTGCTCCCTCGTAGTCCGACCCCTTGAATAGCTTATCGGCCATTTTCAGGAAGTCGCCCGCCTTTTTACGTTGTTCCTGTCTTGTTGCGTCGTCGAGGTCAGGCACAGTCGTCACGTGTAAGAACTGTCACACGCCTAATGCTCCAGCGTAGCTAATATATCCATTGACCCTCTGATTGTCAACGCGGGGAACGCCCCTGCTGACGAGCGTCACATTCACAGATTGTCATGAAAAAAGGGGGAAGGAGACGAAATGAACGCGCCTGCCTGACGATTCGACAGCCGGGCGGGCGCACGGCAAAGGTGAGTTCGTGCGGATATTTTACCGTTTCAGCGTCGCGAGGAATTCCGGGTCGGCGTGGAGGTTGAAGAAGTCCGTGTCCAGAACCGCTCCAAGGCTGAACCTCCGAGCCAGCGCCTTCCGGAGATTCTCCAGTGCCTGCTTCTTGTCTTTCTGAAGTACATACATACGCGCCGTGAGATACAGGACGTCGTCGTCCCCCGGAGCGGAGATCTGCGCGCGTCCGATGGCGGCCACGGCGTCCCTGAACGACCCGAGACGCGTGTAGACGAGGGCCAGATACGCCTGCGCCAGGGCGTCGTCGGGCTGTGCGGCGAGGTGAGAGGTGAGAATATCGCGTGCCCTGACAAACGAGGCCTGCCACTCGGCAATGGGCCTTCCGGCGGATTGCTGCACCCGGCCGAGCTTGTAGAAATCGACGTAGCTGTCGCGCATGCGCGCCGTCCGGTCCAGCAGGAGATCCATCACCCTGTCGATCTGCTCGAGATGGAGGAGCACTTCAATATAGAGTCCGCTCCCGTAGTCGCTCTTGTCGCGCGCGAGCCGGAGCCCCTGCTCGTACGCCTTCAGCGCCGCACGGTAGTCGTCACGGTTGTCCAGTTCGTGGATCGCTTTGAACTGCTCCACCTGACCCAGCAGCGTGTGCGCGGCGATGTTTCCCGGATCATCCGAAACGCTCCGCTGGGCGGCCTTGACGGATTCGTCAATCCGCCCCTTTGCGGCATAGGCGACGGCCAGCCGGCGCTGGGATTCCGCATCGCTCGGGGCAACCGCGACGGCCTGCTCGAACCGTGTAATTGCATTGTCGAACGCTCCCCGGCATTCTTCCGCCAGCCCCCAGGCCCTGAAGACCTCCGAATTTCTCAGCCCGGCGCTCAGGGCCTTCTGGACCTCGCTGATGGCCTGGGCAATATGCGATTGCTGCATCTCGACGGAGGTCTCGTAGGCGAGCATGTGCGCCCAGGCCGCTGCCGAATGGGCTTCCGCAAAGTCCGGGTCGAGGTGGAGCGCCCCGTCAAACAGCGCGAGGGCTTCCTCGGGGGCAAAACTGTCGCCGTAGCGGAGAAGCGAACGACCCCTGAGGTACAGGTCATACGCCGCCTCGTTGTTCGTCGCAATGCCGAACAGGGGCCCGCCGTCCACCGTCACGGGCTTGACGCCCATCCCGAGGGCGAGGCCGCGGACGATCTCGGGGCGCAGGGCCGGAAGCTCACGCGCGGACACGTGGAACTGCGTCGACCAGAGGCTCTTCCCCGACATGGTGTCCGTGAAATTGAGACGCAGCGTGTAGCTCTCCTGCGCACGCGCTATCGACCAGGAGAGAACGTAGTTTGCCCCAAGGGCGCGCCCGATCTGAACGGGGGGGGCCGGCGACGCGCCGAAGGCGTCGGATGTCGCAGGATTGATCACGCGTATGTCGGCCGTCCGGGCCAGTTCCGCCATGAGATCCCCCGCGAAGCCGTTCGCCGCGTAGACGATCGACGTGTCACCCCCCGTGGCCGGCGGGAGGACGAGAACGGAATACCGGGCGGGGGAGACGCTGTTGCGTATGTAATCCACGACAAGCCACACGGCAGAGGCCAGGACAAGCACGGCGGCGATCGTCAGGACGGGTTTCAACGGTATGTGAATCTGCGAGAGGCGGTTGACGATCCGCTCTCCGAGAGGGAGCGGAGGGGGCCCGACGGGGCCCTTCTCTTCCGGAACCAGGTCGTAGTCCGACTCGAGCTTCTGGCTCAGCGAGGATCCCCAGAAATCGGTGGGCCGGCTCCCGGCGGGGGGGGCTTCCTCCCGCGGCTTCCCCGCGGGCTCTCCCGTCGCATGTTCTTTTGCACGCCGTTCCTCTTCTTCCAGGCGGATCTTCTCTTCCAGCTCGCGCGCCTTCATGATCTGCGCCCGGAGCTCCGTGGCTTCCTCGTGGGCGGAATCCAGATTCAGCACCTCGCCGATGTACGCGAGGGCTTTGTCATACTTCTCCTGCTGGTAGTAGTTGTTCGCGGCTTCCAGCATGTCCGCGATCTTCCGCTTCCGTTTTTCCCGCTCGGCCCTGTCATCGGGAGCCGGCCGGGGCTTCGGGGCCGCGGTCGATTGCGTCGGAGGACGCGGAACGGGAGAAGGAGTTGCAGGCGGAGACGCGGCCGGCGGGGGCGCAACCGGAGGGCGTGGCGGGGCGGGGGGAGGCGGCATCGACCTCGCCTGTTCGCGCACCCTCGCCTTCTCCTCCTGCAGGGACTGGAGACGGGATTTGAATTCAGCAAGCGCCGGATCGTCGGGGATGATCTTGCTCAGCTCGGCGAACAGCTCGGCGGCTTTCTCGGTCTTTCCCCGTTCGAGTGCGCTCTGGAGGCGCTCGCGGATGACGAGAATCTTCTGCTCGGTGGCGGCTTTGTTCCCTGCCGCCTGCGATTCGACGGCAGGAACGGGAAACGGGGCGGGAGACTTGCTCTTCAGCCGGTCGGCGTCGGTGCGGCCCGTGCGGCTGCGATCTTCGTCTTCAAGGCGCTTCATTTCCGCTTCTTCAGCCCGCCGGCGTATCTCTTCAAGCAGTTGCTTGCGGGCTGAGTCGCCGGGATTATGTTGATCGTCCAACGGCATATCTCACGCGTAGTGGATCAGCCGGAAGAAAACGGCGCATAGTTCCCGTGGAATGCTCGGCAATATATCCAAATCGGCTCCGAATGTCAACAAACCCGGCTTGACTTCAATCACACTTCTTTCTACGTTGACAGTGTCGTTCTCACATTACTCGCGGAGAATCCATGGGACCACTCCTCATCCTTTTCATCATCGTCGTCGTCGTCGTCGCCTGGGCGATCATGAAGTACAACGGGCTTGTGCGGTTGCGCAACGAAGTAGCCAACGGATGGAAGCAGATCGACGTCCAGCTCAAGCGGCGCCACGACCTGATTCCGAACCTTGTCAACACGATCAAAGGCTCCATGGAGTTCGAACAGGATACGCTGCAGAAGGTGATCGCCGCGCGCGGAGCCGCGGTGAGCGCAACCGGCGTCGCGGATTCCGCAGTCAAAGAAGGGGCGCTTTCGGGGGCGCTCGGACGGCTCTTCGCGCTCGCGGAGAACTACCCGAACCTCAAATCGAACGAAAACGTGAAACAGCTCCAGGAAGAGCTGTCGAGCACCGAGAACAAGATCGGATTTGCGCGGCAGTTCTACAACGACATCGCGACGAAATTCAACATCGCCCAGCAGGTGTTCCCGGGGAACATCGTCGCGGGGATCTTTGCGTTCAAGCAGGCCGAGCTGTTCGAGATCAAGGACGCGGGGGAGAGGGACGTTCCGCAGGTCGATCTCTCTCTCAGGAAATAGACCGGCCCTCCCGTGCCGAACACACCCGCCAACTTATTCGAACAGCAGGCGGCGAACAGACGGAATACCGTCCTCGTGATGGCGCTCTTCGTCCTTTTCGTCGGCTTCCTGGGGTTCGGTTTTGACGTCTTCTTCCTCGGCTTCTCCCCGGGCGGACGCAATCTGTTCGGCTTCCCGATCGCGACGTTCGCCGCCCTCATCCTGGGAGGGTTCAGCGCCTACAGCGGACTGGAAGGGGGCGCGCGTTCCGTCCTGAGCTCCTCGGGGGCCGTGCCCGCCCCGGAGAACGACCCGCGCTATACGCAGCTTCACAACGTTGTCGAGGAGATGGCGATCGCGGCCGGACTCCCGAAGCCCGCAGTTTACGTGATACCCGATCCCGATCCGAACGCCTTCGCCACGGGGAAAGATCCCGAGCACGCATGCATCGCGGTGACGCAGGGACTTCTCGATTCACTCGACAGGGAAGAACTGCAGGGTGTGGTCGCCCATGAAATGGGACACGTGCGGAACCTGGACATCCGTCTGATGACGGTCATCGCGGCGCTTATCGGCGCGGTGATGCTTCTCGTGGAGTTCGGCTCCCGGTCGATGCAGATCGGGAGGATCGGGACGGGGGGAAGGAAGAGCTCATCCGACCGGAGCGGAGGCGGAGGGGGCGTTGTGCTTCTCGTCTTCTGGGTGATCGGCATGATTCTCGCGCCGTTCATTTCCCAGCTTCTCGCCATGGCGGTGTCGCGCCAGCGCGAATATCTCGCCGATGCCTCGGGGGCCCAGCTGACACGGAACCCCGCCGCGCTGGCATCCGCGCTCCAGAAGATCGACGCGGCGGTCGAACCCACGAGGTCGATCAAGAAGGGGACGGCCCATCTCTGCATCGCCAATCCCCTGGGAAGCAGCCTTGACGACAGGGAGGGATTCTTCGCCGATCTGCTCTCGACCCACCCGCCGATACGGAAACGGATCACGCTCCTGAAGGCGATGGCCTACCAGCACGCGTGACGCCTACCGGGGGAGGCTCCTGGCGAGAATGGTCAGGACGTCCCCTTCGAGCGTCGTGGCCGGCGCTTCCGTGATCCTCCCCACCTCTTTCCCGCCCCTCAGGAAGATGAACGTCGGCACCCGCTGTATGGCGAATTTCTCCGTCATGCCGTCGTCGCTCTTCTTCGTCCTGTCCAGTGCATAGAGCCGTATGCCGGACTCCGGGAAGCCCGACTCGTCGGCGAGCTTCAGGAACCGGGGAACTTCCCGCCTGCTGTCCGGACACCATCCGCCGAAGAACACGATCACATCGGTCCCTGCGCGCACCTGGCGGATCATCGGGGGGAATTCGGGAGCGATCTTCGCGGAGTCGTACCCGGCACGGAACGCCGCGTACGGCGCCGTGTCGAGGATTTCACGCCCCACCCATCCCCTGTCCGCGGGTGCCCCCGCGGAGGGGGCCGATCCGGCACACCCCATGAGGAAAGCCGCGGCCGTGCAGAGGAACACGCCCGCGGCGGTTTTCTTTTGCAGAGGAGATCTCATATATTACCCGCGTTGATCATGAGATTCTTCAGGGACGCACAACGTTCGGACCGCCCGGCAATGACACAACCCCTTGACCGTCGCTACGATGTGGAGAAACTCTCCGCCATCGACGTGGCCGCCCTCGAGACATTTCCCTATGAATACGCGGGGAAGGACATCACCGTCAACATCGCAACGGACGAATTCACCGCCGTGTGTCCGTGGTCCGGGCTCCCCGATTTTGGCACCATCCGGGTCGACTACGTCCCCGGGCGCGTGCTTCTCGAACTCCGGTCGTTCAAGTACTACCTGCTTTCCTACCGGAACGTCGGCATCTACCAGGAACACGCCGTCAACAGGATCCTCGAGGATCTTGTCCGCGCGGCAAAACCGAAATGGATGAAAGTGACCGCCGACTACAGGATCCGCGGAGGAGTGCACACCGTCGCAAGCAGGGAATACAGGAAGAAACGTACGTAACGCTCATCTTCCCCGCCGTGCCGTCACACGCCGCAGCACCGGAAGAGATCGGAGCACGACCGCTTCGTTGAGGTTGTCGTGGAGCCGGTGCGCTTCCGCGATCCTGCCGAGATCGAGCGGAATCAGGTGCGCCTGCTCCCCGGGTTCCGCATGGCTGTCGAACACGGTCTCGCCCAGCGGATCAAACACGTACGACCAGCCCCCTTCTTCCCCGAACGCGTTGCAACCCACGACGAAGATCTGGTTCTCGATCGCACGGGCCTTCAGGAGAGTCCGCCACGCGTCGTCACGCACGGCCGGCCACCGCGCGGGAACGAATAGCACGTCAAGGCCGGTCCGGGCCATGGCCCGGACCAGTTCAGGGAACCGGAGGTCGTAACAGATGACCACGCCGCAGCCGATCCGGGATCCGGGAAGCGTGACGCGGAATGTCCCGATCCGTGTCCCCGGCCTGAAATAGCGGTGGTCGCCGGCCGGGCGGAAGAGATGGATCTTGTCATACCTGTGGATGAGCCGGCCGCGGCGGAATACGAGGCTCGTATTGCTCGTCAGGGGAGGAGGCCGGCGAAGGTACACGCTGCCGGCGATGCAGTACGGCGCAAGCGTCTTCGACGCCGATGCGAGCCCCGCGAGGAACTCGTCTCCGCCGGTGTGCGGCGCCGCTCCGGCCTTCAGCGCGGCATACCCGCTGTCGACCATCTCCGGAAACACGAGGATGTCGGCCCCTTCGAGCCGCTGCGTCATCGCGACGGCTCCCGGCCCGGTGCACAGACCGACGCGGAGTATGCCCATGGACGCCTCTACTGCCGGACGACGTTGATCGCCCTTTTTCCTTTCTGCTCGGTCTTGATTTCGAAGGAGACCAGGTCCCCCTGTTTCAGGGTATCGCGGAAGCCTGTCTGCTTCACGTTGCTCTGGTGAAAGAAAATTTCCTCTCCCCCTTCGGCGGTGATAAACCCGTACCCTTTTGCCCCGTTAAAGAACTTCACCGTACCAGTCATGCACTGTTCCTTCTGATAACATCAAATGGAAAAAAGAAAGCCCCGGCAATTGCGCCGGGGCCGGTACCGTGGTGCCGCGCCCACGTCAGATCTTGGTGACGTTCGACGCCTGCAAACCCTTGGGCCCCTTCTCAACATCGAACTGGACTTTGTCACCTTCGTTCAGCGTCTTGTAGCCTTCGCCGACGATCGCCTTATAGTGGACAAACACGTCCTCGCCCGACTCGCGCTGTATGAATCCAAATCCTTTGGCTCCGTTGAACCATTTCACGACTCCCTTTTCCATGGGAATCTCCTTTCGTAGAGACGTTACTGGAAACGTACGGCAAAGCCGCCCCCCGGGGGGGGCACCTGATTTATTGCCTCTTAATAGCCAACAGGTCGGGTAGCGGGTGTTGTCCCTCAACTATCACCGCTGTTACGAGCGCTTGCTGTCCGTTTCAGAGGAGTCCCTCCGAACCAACGGAACCATTAAAAGTGCAAAAACGGTGTACTGGAGTTTGCAAAGCAAGATAAAACACCCGCGGTACAATAGCAAGGTCTTTTTTCGGGCAAAACGGGCAAAAATGGGACGGGGGATACGACCCACCAGCGTATCCCCCGTCACCCGAACAAAGGAGTCCATTCCCACCAATGGACCCCTTTGAGGAATCCCGAACTCTCAGTTCACAAAATCAAACACGTCGTACCGTCGCGGATCATCCCTGTCGCCTGCTTCGGCGCGCACCGCCTGCATCCTGTGCCTGTGGACGAGCAGCGGTATCGCCACCAGGGTTGCCATCAATGCCGTGATTGTCAGCGCTTTCATAGAATCCGTCGTCCCGTCAATTCAGAGAGAGAAACAGCTCACGTCCGATCGCCGTGCTGTAGGCAACGGTGAACCAGCGCTGCATATCCATCTCCTCAAGCAGCACCATCTCCAGCAGCTCCCGCTCGTCTCTCGAGAGTTTCGCGAACCGATACTGGATTTTCATGGGTGCCTCCTCTCCGGTCTGTTGTCCCTTCTGCTGAAGTATATACGAAATCCATGCCAAAAAGGTTCTCCCTCAAATCACGCGAATATCACGCAAGAGTGTACATATTCTACGACACCCTTGTCCTTTTTAGGACATTTTGTAATCACTGCGGGGAATTTCTACCGTTGTGGCTTGAGATGGATTTGGCTATATTTGATGCGGGAATACCCACATTCATTCCGAAGGAGAACCAGCAAATGCAGATTCGCGAAATAGAGCAGCTCTTAGGACCTGACGCCAAGAACCTCCTTGAGCATCAATGCAAGACGATTGCAAAAGAATCGCTTCACGTCCCCGGCCCCGATTTCCTCGACAGGGTCTGGATCGGCTCGGACCGCAAGACCCCGGTTCTCAGGAATCTTGCCCACCTGTTCAATACGGGCCGGCTGGCGCGCACGGGATACCTGTCCATACTTCCGGTGGACCAGGGAATCGAACACTCGGCCGGCGCGTCGTTCGCCCCCAACCCCGTGTATTTCGACCCCGAGAACATCGTGAAACTCGCGATCGAAGGGGGATGCAACGCCGTGGCATCGACATTCGGCGTCCTCGGATCCGTCGCGCGGAAATACGCCCACAAGATCCCGTTCATCGTGAAGATCAACCATAACGAGTTCCTCTCGTACCCCAACACGTACGATCAGATCATGTTCGGCGACGTGGAGATGGCGTTCGAGATGGGAGCGGTCGCCGTCGGGGCCACGATCTATTTCGGCTCCGAGGAGTCCAAGCGGCAGATCCAGGAAGTGGCCGCGGCGTTCAAGCATGCGCACGAGATGGGGCTGGCGACGATCCTCTGGTGCTACACGCGCAATGCGGCGTTCAAGACGAAGGAAAAGGACTACCACGTTTCGGCCGATCTCACGGGACAGGCGAATCATCTCGGCGTGACGATCCAGGCGGATATCATCAAGCAGAAACTTCCCGAAAACAACGGGGGATTCACCGCGCTGAATTTCGGCAAGACGAGCAAGAAGGTGTACACCGACCTCACCACAGACCATCCGATCGACCTGACGCGGTATCAGGTGGCGAACTGCTACATGGGGCGTGCGGGACTCATCAATTCGGGGGGGGCGTCCGGCGAAAACGATCTCGCCGAGGCGGTCAAGACCGCGGTTATCAACAAGCGTGCGGGGGGAACGGGTCTGATTTCGGGCCGGAAGGCGTTTCAGAAGCCGATGAAAGAGGGAGCGGCGCTCCTCAACGCGATCCAGGACGTGTATCTCGCAAAGGAAGTCACCATCGCGTGATCCTTCCTCCGGTGCCGCCGTACGGCGGCACCGGAGGCGCGGGCTCCGTCATCCTTCGCCGAGCTCGTCCCTGACGATCATCAGAACGGCCGACTGCGGGACGATGAGGTACTTGTTTTCTTCAAATTCCACTTCCACGCCCTGCTCACGAAGGAATATCGCGTAATCGCCTTCCCGCGCCTGGAGCGGAATGTACCGCATCGGGTCTTTCTGCGTTGACCAGGGCTCGTCCTCTGTGTAATTCGGGTTCGGAATCGGGTACCCGGGGCCGACCCTGACGACGCGCCCCGTGGCGACTTTCTCTTTCTCGCGCACCGAGGCGGGAAGGTAGAGCCCGGACTTCGTCTTGTCCTGGCCGTCATCGAGCTGCAAGAGCACCCTGTCACCGATCACGATCATCTGTTTGCGGAACTGCATCTCGCTCCTCCTCAGGTAGATGCATCAATTTCGCAAATTTCACGTTCAACCTCAATCCGGAGTCGTGTATGAAGCGCCTCTATCTCTCGTCGGCGGACAAGAAGCTCGGCGGGGTCTGCGGCGGCATCGCCGAGTACATGGAGCTCGATCCCACGATCGTCAGGCTACTGACCGTCGTGCTCGGGCTCATCACGGCGGTCATCCCGGTCCTCATCGGGTACATCATCGCCTGGATCATCATCCCCCGGAAACCGGCCGCCCCGGCCGGAATTCCGGGCGCGGAACAGGGCGGGAAGTCTTGATTTTTTTTTCGCCCTCCCCTATATTTCATTCTGCCCGACTGCCCGCAGTCGGGCAGCCACAGTAACAACACCCAGATCATCCCATGTCCATAGCCGTACGCAACCTCGTCAAACTGTACGGGGATACGCCGGCCATCGACGATATTTCGTTCGATGTCAAGACCGGCGAGATCCTCGGTTTCCTGGGCCCCAACGGCGCGGGGAAAACGACAACAATGAAGATCATCACGTGCTACATGCCTCCCTCCTCCGGCACCGTGCAGGTGGACGGCATGGACACCGCGGAACGCTCGCTCGACGTGCGCAGGAAGATCGGGTACCTCCCCGAGATGAACCCGCTGTATCTCGACATGAACGTGATCGACTACCTCGAGTACTCCGCGCAGCTTCACGGACTCCGGGGGGGCGCGGTGCAGCACCGGATCAAGGAAATGGTGCACGACTGCGGGCTGGAGGACGTCCGCCACAAGGATATCGGCGAAATGTCCAAAGGATACCGGCAGCGCGTCGGCCTGGCCCAGTCGATGATCCACGATCCGGAAGTCCTCATCCTCGACGAACCCACGAGCGGGCTCGACCCGAACCAGATCGCGGAGATCCGCGCGCTCATCAAGCAGCTCGGGAGGGCCAAGACGGTCATCCTCTCGACGCATATCCTCTCCGAGGTCCAGGCCACGTGCGACAGGGTGCTCATCATCCACGAGGGGAAGATCGTCGCCAACGGAACCCCTTCCCAGCTCCAGCAGGAGTTCCAGGGGGCGGACACGATCACGCTGGAGCTGAAAGCCGCGGCGGGGGATCCCCTTGCGGAGATCGTTCCGAAGCTGAAGGCGGTCGCCTACGTCACCGGCGTCTCCCTCACGGGGCACGGCGACGGGCGCAGCTCGTTCGAGATACACGCCGACAAGGGGAACGACATACGGGAAAGCCTCTTCCGGATGGCGGTGTCGGAAGGATGGATCGTGCTCGAAATGCACCGCCGCGTCACAAGCCTTGAGGAAGTGTTCCATCAACTTACGACAGCATAACCCGAGACCCATGGCAGCACTATCGCTCTCCAACGTCGGCCCCATCTACCGCCGCGAGATCAGGTCCTATTTCAATTCCCCCGTGGCGTACGTCGTGATCGTCGTGTTCCTGGCGATCGTGGGCTGGTACTTCTCCAACAATCTCTTCCTGATGAACACGGCGTCCATGCGGATCGTCTTCGAGCTTGTCCCGCTCGTGTTCCTCTTCTTCGTCCCGGCCGTGACAATGCGGCTCCTCGCGGAGGAGAAGAAATCCGGCACGCTCGAGCTGCTGACGACGAAGCCGGTGCGGGACGTCGAGATCGTCCTGGGGAAATTTCTCGCCGCATGGTCGCTCCTGGCGGCGACGCTGGCCCCCACGCTCATCTATCTCGCGACGCTCATGTTTCTCGGGAACCCCGACCTGGGCCCGGTCGTCGCGGGGTACCTGGGGCTGATGCTGACGGGAGGCGTCTACATCGCCGTCGGCATCTTCGCCTCCAGCCTCACGGAAAACCAGATCGTCGCCTTCCTGATCGCTCTGGTGATCGTCCTGGCGTTCTTCCTTGCGGACAAGGTCCTGCTGTACGTCCCCGGCTTCCTTGCCCCGACGATCGAATACCTGGGGATCGACTATCACTTTTCCAGCATCGCGCGGGGGATCATCGACTCCCGCGACATCGTCTATTTCGGCAGCGTGCTCGGGTTCGCCCTGATGATGGCGACCGCCTCACTCGAACGGCGCAAATGGTGAGGATCCCATGACCCCGAAAACGCTCAGGTCTCAGACGCTCATCCGCGCAGGCATCGTGCTGGCGATCCTCGTGGTCCTGAACATCATCTCGATCCGGATATTCGCCCGTTTCGACATGACGCGGAACGGCCAGTTCACGCTCTCGGATGCAAGCAAAGCGCTCGTGCGCAACCTCGACGACAGGGTGACGGTCCGCGCCTATTTCACCGAAGATCTCCCGGCGCCGTACAACAACAACCGCAGGGCGGTACTCGACGAACTCAACGACTACCGGGCGTACGCCCGGGGAAATCTCCAGTTCGAATTCATCGACCCGAGCGGCGAGAAGGGGGAGATGGACGCCCAGCAGCAGGGCATCGCGCCGCTGCAGGTCCAGGTGATCAAGGAGGACAAGGCGCAGGTTCAGCGCGCGTACATGGGCATGGTCCTCCTGTATGAAGACAAGAAAGAGGTCATCCCGGTCGTCCAGAATCTTTCCACGCTCGAATACGAGATCAGCAGCACGATCAAGCGCCTGACGTCACGGACGCAGAAGAAGATCGCGTTTCTCTCCGGACAGGGAGAGCCGGGCCCCGGCGAGGTCAGGGCAGCCCAGGAACCGATGCGCAGGCAGTACGAGTTCACGACGGTGGACGTGAGCAAATCGACCCCCGTTCCCGGGGACGTGACCGCGCTCGTCGTGATGGCGCCGACGACACCCTTCACGGAGCCCCAGAAGTTCCAGATCGACCAGTACATCATGCGCGGGGGGCGCGTGGCGTTCCTGCTGAACAAAGTCGACGCCACGCTCCAGAAACAATACGGGCGCGCGATCGATCTTCACCTTGACGACATGCTTGCGGCCTACGGCCTCAGGCTCAACGCCGACCTTGTGCGCGACGTCCAGTGCGCGAGCATCAGCCTCGTGCAGCAGCAGTCGGGGTTCTCCATCCAGTCGCAGGTGCCCTTCCCGTATCTCCCCCTCGTGAGCAATTTCAGCAAGGGGAACGCGATGGTGAAAGACCTGCAGGGGGTGATCCTGTTCTTCGCAAGCTCGGTGGATACCGAGAGGACGGGTGCCCTCGGGCTCAGCGGGGAGATCCTCATGAGATCGTCCAAGCAGAGCGGACTGCTGACGGGGATGTTCATGTACGATCCGCTCCAGCACTATCAGCGGTCGGACTTTACCGAATCCGGGATCCCCCTGGCGGCGATCGTCCAGGGGCATTTCACGAGCCTCTACCAGGGCAAGCCGGTCCCCGCGGACACCTCCGCCGGCGCTGTGCCTCCCCCTTCCGCACCGATCGGGACGAGCCCCGACACGCGGGTGGTTCTCGTGGGGGACGGGGATTTCGCACGCGATGAATACATCGGCGGCAACAAGGACAATGTAACGTTCTTTGCCAACATGATCGACTATCTCGTCGACGATGCCGGCCTCATCACGATACGGACGAAGGAAGCCGTCAACCCGCCCCTTGATCCGGTCGCTGACGCGGCCAAGAAGGTTGTGAAATACGCCGACATGGGCCTCCCCCCTCTCCTGGTGATCGGCTACGGGCTCTTCCGCTGGCGTATGCGAAAGGTGCGCAAGAAGGGAATGGAAGGAGCATAAGAACCGGAGCACATGGCATCATGACAAAAAACACCTGGATCCTCATCGGAGTGCTTGCGGCGCTCATCATCATCGCCTACCTCGTCCTGCAGAGGCCCGGAGAATCGAGCGCGCCGGAATCCTCGGGGAAAATGCTGGTGGACTTCGACTCCGCGTCCGTCGACAGGTTCGAAGTCCGTTCCCCCGGCGGCCTGACGGTCGTCGAACGGGAAGGGGGTGTCTGGATGATAACGTCCCCCGTCCACTACCGCGCCGACGACGCCGTCGTCGCCTCCACGCTTTCCAGCGGCAGGCGCATGGAGATCAGGGAGCTCGTGTCGTCCAACCCGCAAAAGCGGGGGGTCTTTCAGGTGGATTCCGCGGGGACGATGGTGCGCATTTTCGAACACGGCACTGCAAAGGCCGCATTCTGGATCGGGAAACCCAGCCCGTCGTACACGGAGACATACGTGCGCCGCGAGGGATCGGACGACGTCTATCTTGCGGCGGGGATGTTCTCCTCCACGTTCTCCCGCCGCCCGAACGAATGGCGCGATAAGACGATTCTGAGAGCCGACCAGGATGCGATCACCGGGGTGACGCTCCGGTTCGGCGATACCACGGTCGCTCTCGAGAGGCAGGACAGCGTCTGGAAGGTCGGCGGGGACATCGCGAAGACCGAGGTCGTGAAGGGCTTCATCGGGGCGCTTGCGAATCTCCAGGCCGACGACTTCGTCGACACCGCCGTGACGGAGATGCCGCCCCTGACTGTGCAGATCGAGGTGGGGGGAACGCTCGTCCGGCTTTACAGGATGAAGGAGGGAGACCGGTTCTACGTCCAGTGTTCGACGACTCCCCAGATCTTCCAGGTCTACGGCTGGCGCGCGACCCAGATCATCAAGAGGAAGGCGGACTTCCTGGGCGGGGCGGCCTGAGGGACGGCCCGAGCGAAGATCACCGCACGAAGAACGCAACGGTCGCCCCGGAAGGCGACCGTTGTGCGTTCTACGACATCTCTCCCCCGGTTACCGGCGTCCCCCCCTGGGTCCGCCCCCGCTCCGCTCACCGCGTGAAGGTTCCGATCTCCCCGCAGGCGACCCCGTCCGCCGGGGCGCCGACCAGTTGCCGGGCCCCGGGTTGTTATGCGTCGGGCGGTTGACCGATTCCGGCCTCCGCTCCTGCCGCGATTGCCGCGGACTTATCCTCTCGGGAACGGCCGCACGGGCCGAGGGACGCTCTCCCATCGGCTCCCGCACGGAGGGTGCGGTCGTCCCTCCTCTCTGGCGCGCATCGTCAATGCGGCGGATGTCGGTCCCACGCGTGTCAAACCCCACAGGGTGGTCGTCGACCCTGACCCGGTCCGGACGCGTTCCCGTCACCACGCGGGATTCGGCGTCGATCCTCGGCCTGTACACGCCGATACGTTCGCCGGAAGCGTCGCGCACCATGCCGGACCGCCCCCGGTCCCTGACGTCCACGAGCTCGGTGCGCGGAATCCTGATGTTCCCCCGCTGTTCGACAAATTCCCGCTCGGGTCCCCGGCTCACGATTCTGCCGTTGTCATAACGGACGCTTCCCGCGGTCCGGGTTCTCCCGATGTATCGCGTGTTTTCATCGGTCCGGTAGACATACCTGTGAAGATCCGCCGAGCCCATGTACCGGCAATCGACAAACGACCAGTAGTAATACGGCGTCGCCCAGTATCTCCGGTAGTGCACCCCCCAGCTCGCGCTGAACACCGCGTAGGGACTCAGCGGCGCCCATCCTATGCACGAGCCTCCGTAACGCCACTCCACCCAGGCGGGAGCCCATTCGTACCCGGGCACCCAGACCCAGCCGTAATAATCATCGCAATACCAGCGGCCGTAATGGTACGTCGCCCACGCCCACGGCTCTTCCGACGACCAGTACCATCCGTCGTCGGTCCACACCCAGTGCCCGTCGGCATACGGGCGCCACGAAGGATCCACGCCGTCGGGGCGCCAGGCGTAAGTCCCGCCGTCGACGGAGATCCATTCCCCCTGAGCGCTGAGAGACGAATAGAACATCCCGATGCCGGCCTCTTCCTGCCCCCTGGCAAATGCGGGGGCGAGAAGGAGGATCATCCACGCAGCGATGAGAGTTTTCATGACAGCACCTTGACCTCTTGTCCGGAACTACCCGGGTGAGGATGCCCCAACACACGTGCCAACTCGTGATGGGCTTCTCCGCCCCGGAATCAGCCCCGGAGGCCGCAGGGACCGTCCAGAATCGTGGTCAATGCCCACAATTTGACACACTTACGACACACCGAGCAGGTACGCCATCAGCCCCTTCTGGACGTGAAGCCTGTTCTCCGCCTGCGCCAGTGCGATCGAATGCTTTCCGTCAAGGACGTCGGAGGTGATCTCCTCCCCCCTGTTGGCGGGAAGGCGGTGCATGACAAGACAGTCCTTCTTCGCCGCGCGAAGGAGATTTCTGTTCACCTGGAAGGATTTGAACGTTTGCGAGGGTCTGGCCCCGGGCGCATCCACCTGCGGCCAGACATCCGTGTAGACCGCGTCGGCATCTTTCACGGCCGTCTCGGGGTCATGCGAAAGCTGGACGCTGCCGATCGCGTTCGCCTTCGCCTGCTCCAGAATCTGCGGGTGCGGCTCGTACCCGGGAGGACAGCAGAGGACGAGACGGAACGAAAACCTCTCGGCGAATTCGAGCCACGAGTTCGCGATGTTGTTCCCGACTCCGATGTAGACGAGCTTCAGGGCCGGTCCGAACCGCCCGGCCTCCTGCAGCGTGAACACGTCGGCGAGAATCTGGCACGGATGCAGAAGGTCGGTCATCGCGTTGATGACAGGAACCGAGGCGCTCTCCGCGAGCTGGACGCACGTCTGGTGCCGTTTCGTGCGCGCCACGATGATCTCGTTGTAACGTGAAAGCACCGCACCGATATCGTGGACGGATTCGCGCGTGGCGATACCGATCGTCTCCTGCTGAAGAAAGATGGGATGCCCGCCGAGCTGGGTCACACCCACCTCAAAGGCGACCCGGGTCCGGAGCGATTCTTCCTCGAAGATCAGCGCGACGCTTTTCCGTTCGAGGAGAAGGGAGCCGGCAAGGTCGCCGTTCTTAATCCGCCGCGTGAGCGTGAACAGCGACGACACTTCCCTGGGGGTCCACAGGGCAAACGAGACAAGATCTTTTTTCATTCTTTCCGTACAGGTGGTGAAACAAGTGCAGAGTTACCGGTGGGCCGTTGCGGTGGGACAGGCCTGGGGAGCAGAACCGGCGAAAAACACCGGCCTAGCGGAGCGCGTGAGCCTCCATGTAGACCGACGATGACCGGTTGTACTCTTTTTCACATTTGTCGCACATCCTGCGGGCGGGTTCTGCCTCGAGCAGCCGCTCGTCAATGTCCGATTTGCACCCGATGCAGACCCCGAACGAGCCCTCATCGATCCTCTCGAGTGCGCCCCGGAGCTCGTCGAGACGCGGATCGCTTTTGAAGGCGAGAGCCGCGTCGATCTCGTGGAACGAGACCCGCTCGCCGATAAACTCCTCGCGATCCACATCGATGCCGTACGTCTGCTCGAGAAGGTCGAACATCCTGCACAGCACCACCCTCCGCATCGACCTCGCGCTCCTCTTCATAGCCACCTCCTTGACGCAAAGGATGCACTCCATTTGCATCGAACGGCATTCCTCAGAGGGTTCTTCGATCAATGTACAAAATCGGGGTCACAAAAGTCAAGCCCGCGTTGTGACGCGCGTGCGGAGGAACTCCCTTCCGGGGAGCCATGTTCAATCCGGGGGGGAACACGGCACTTCACGCACACTGACGGGGATGATCCATGACGACACCACACACCAGGAATGCGGCCCGCCGCGGAGCGTTCGCGCTCCTTGCGGCCGCGGCAATGACAGGAGCGTTCATGACACGCACCGCCGCAAAGGAGACGCCGGAGGCCGGCATATTCTCATTCACGATGAAAAGCATAGACGGAAAGGAAGTCCCGCTGTCGCAGTACAGGGGAAAAGTCCTTCTGATCGTCAACGTCGCGTCCGAGTGCGGATTCACCCCCCAGTACAGGGACCTCGAGGCCCTCTACAGGAAATACCGGGACAGGGGATTCATGATCCTCGGATTCCCGGCGAACAATTTCGGGGCGCAGGAACCCGGGACGGACGAGCAGATCAGGACATTCTGCTCTTCCACCTACGGCGTCACGTTCGACCTGTTTTCAAAGATCTCCGTGGCGGGAAGCGACCAGCACCCCCTGTACAGGTTCATCACGTCGGACCCGAACTACGGGGGGGACGTGAAATGGAATTTCCAGAAATACCTCGTGGACAGGCAGGGGAACATCGTCGGAAAATACCTGTCGAAAGTGACCCCGATGTCGGACGAGATCACCGGAGCGATCGAAAAGGCCCTTCGGCCGTAGAGTCCGCGGGACGCACCCGCCGCGCTCAGGAGGTCCAGCCCATCCGGCGTCTGAGCGCGGTGATGTGGCCGACGTGATGCCGCCCGTGCCACGCATACAGGGCGATCTGTTCATCGAGCGTCATCAGCCCCAGCGCGGGGTGACGGAACCTGCGCCGAAACAAACCGGCGGGGATGCTTTTCATCCCCGCGATCCAGCGGGCGTGCACCGCCTCGAGAAGGGCGAGCGAAATCTCCACCGGCGCCGACCTGGCTTCGGGGATCTCGGCCCAGAGCGATTCCTCGTACGTCCGGATGACCGGATCCTCCTCGGTGAGCGCGAGCTTGAACCTGATGTACGCATTCATGTGGCTGTCGGGGACGTGGTGAACGACCTGCCGTACCGTCCAGCCCCCTTCGCGATACCTGGTGTCAAGCTGCGCATCGGTCAGGCCCCTGACCGCGGCCCGCAGGAGTGCGGGAGCGGCGCTGATTTCTCCGATCAACCTTTCCCGGTCGGCGGGAGTGACCGATGAGGGCTTCACAAATGGGCCGACGGGATACCGCAGGTCTTCATTCATCGTTCCGCTCCCTTCCGATCGTGTACCGGTTGCACACCCCGTGACTGGCTCGAAATGATGAGCACCACGGCCAGGACGATCACGCCCGCCGCCAGGAGCATCTGCAGGGTGAACGCCTCTCCCGCCAGGCTCCATCCCAGCACAATGGCGATCACCGGGTTGACATACGCATATGTCGCCACTCTCGAGGCGTGGGCAACCCGAAGGAGCCAGACATACGCGGAGAACCCGATGATCGAGCCGAACACGCTCAGATAGGCAACGGAAAGCCATGACCGGACCGACACGGCCTGGGGGTTGAATCGCTGAAACTCACCCGTGAGCCCCGCGAGAAGAAACAGCGCCGCCGCACCCGAGAGCATTTCCATCGACGTCGCAAGGAGAGGGGAGGCGGGGAGCACCGCCCTGCGGGAATAGAGGGAGCCCGTCGCCCAGGAGACCGCCGCGACGAGAAGCACGCCGATCCCCGCCATGTCGAACCTCCTGTCGCCGAGTAACTGGTCAGGTCCGACGAGCATCAGGACCCCCGCGAATCCGACCGTCAATCCGGCCGCGACGCCGGGCCGGGGGCGTGCGCCCCCGTGCAGTGTCCAGTCGAGAATGACGATCCAGAGCGGAACAGTGGCGGCAAGGAGAGCGGCGATCCCCGACGGGACGCGCTGCTCCGCCCACGTCACGCCGCCGTTTGCGACGAACAGCAGGAGAAGGCCGATGACGGCGGCCGACCGCCATTCCTTCCCCGACGGACGCGGAGCACCCCGCAATCTCGCCCAGGCGTACAGGAGCAGCCCCGCGACGGCGAATCGCATTCCCGCCATCATGAAGGGAGGTATCGTCTCGACGCCGAACCGGATGGCAAGGTACGTCGAACCCCACAGCACGTAGACGGCTGCGAATGCAAGGAGAAGCTTTGATTTCGGCGGCTGGCCTTTCGGCGTCATATGCATAGGGAAGAAACGCCCGGGCGGGGCGAAAAGGTCCCTCCCGGACGGTCATTGCGGCAGGCGGGCGGCTACATCCTCTACTCGAATGTCTCGGGGATGAAGTCCGCCTCTTCTTCGTCGCATTCGATATTCAGGACAAACATGCGCCGCCCGCCCAGGATCATGGTTTCGCCGTTTCCGGTTCCGTCTCCCGCAAGCGGGAACGTGTAAAGCTCTTCTGACGGCGACGGTATTCCCCAGTATTCCCTGTGTGGTGACATGACGTTCTCCCTTGTCTCTGCATGCGATTGACGTTCCTGCAGAGTCTCCCGCACGCCGGATGCCAGACCGGGAAGTATGTGTGCCGTGTGTCACGGGATGATCGCGCATCCGGAAGCGGCCTGTTCGGCCGTCTTTCGGGGCCGATCCCCCTTTTCCCCCGGCCGACTCCCGGCGGGAGACCCCGCAATGCCTGAAACGACGTCGCCTGCGATCGACCCGGTGGCCAATAGTGTGCACGCGGCGACATACGCTCATCTCCCTCCGGCGGGGGAAACGGGGGATGTCTCAGACAAGGACATAACTGACGCCGACGGCGAGCACCTGCTTGATCTGTGTTCGGGGCGAGACCGAGACGTCCTGCACGAGGAGCACGTTGAAATTGACTGAGAAATACTTGCTCATCTTCATCGCCACCGAATTGTCGCTCCTGACGAACACCTGGTCCAGGTTGTTGAAAGGGCTGAAGAGTTCCTGGTTCAGCGTGAGGGCGGCGGTCGTGCTGAACTTCCAGTCAATGTGGGCCACCATCCTGAGCCCCCCTTCGGTTTTTCTCTTCTCCACCGCCGCAGTCCTCGGATCGTCGGTGTACTGGTTGAACCGGGAGGTGAAGGTTTCCCGGAGGGCAAGACCGAGCCCGGTTTTCACCCCGGGGACCGGCTGGTACGCCACACCCGCGCTCTGCGTGAGATAGCCGGGATCGAAGAACCTCGAGACCGGCGTCCCGTTCCCCGCATTGTCGTACTTGTACCCGAGGGCAAACTGGGTCCGCATCGTCGCCACGACGTACGGGTTGACGTACGGGTCCATTTTGAGGATCAGCAGCGTTTCGACGTAGATCTCATCGTCCGTCTTCCTGACCCCCTGCGATCCCACCCGCGCCTGCCCGTACGCGAATTTGTACGTCGTGACCCAGTCCGTCCCCTCCATGTCCAGCCGGGTGCTCCCGTTGAGCCACGGCGTGTAGGCGAAGACGTTCGTCCCTCCCTGCGCCCAGTCGCTGAAGGCGACCTCCGTGAGGTTCACCCCCGTGACGATGTTGTGCGTCCACCCGAACTTTTTGACGGAATCCGCCTTCGCCTTCTCCGCCCTTTCCTGGTAAATCCGTTCCTGCTCCAGCTCATCTTTCGTCAACTGCTGGGCGCACGCCGCGAGGGAAGTGAGCGCCAGCATGATTCCTATTACGGTGGTCTTCACGTTCAGTACCTTTGCACAATGTCCGTGGTTTCGTACATGAAACAGCCTCCCGTGATTCACGCGAGAGGCTGTGATGTGACGAGCATATGGACAATGTACAGGAGAATCAGAAGAGAATCAATCGTCCCTGCGGTAGGCGATGCGGGAAATCGTCACGAACAGCACGGGGACCGCGAAGATGGCCAGCATCGTGGCCGAGAGCATCCCCCCGAGCACCGTCCACCCGATCGTCGAGCGCGCCTGTGCGCCGGCCCCCGTGGCGAAGGCCAGGGGCGACACGCCGAAGATGAAGGCCAGCGACGTCATCAGGATCGGACGAAGGCGGAGCGTGATGGCCTCGATGGTCGAGGAGAGGATCGACACGCCGCGGTCCACGCGCACCTTGGCGAACTCCACGATCAGGATGGCGTTCTTCGCCGCAAGCCCGATGAGCGCCACGAGGCCGATCTGCGCGTACACGTTGTCGCTCAGGCTCGGGATGAGCGTGAGCGTCAGGATGGCGCCGAACGCCCCGAGGGGAACGGCGAGGAGGACGGCGAAGGGGACGGACCAGCTCTCATAGAGCGCGGTGAGGAACAGGAACACGAACACGATCGAAAGCGTGAAGATCGTGGCGGTGCTGCTTCCCGCGTTGATTTCCTCGCGCGACAGGCCGGAGAACTCGTAGCCGTACCCGGAAGGGAGAACCTGCGCGGCGACATCGCGGAGCGCCGCGATCGCCTCCCCGCTGCTGTAGCCGGGCGCGGCGCCGCCGTTGATCTCCGCGGTGCGGAAGAGATTGAAATGGGAGATCAGCGGGGCGTTCTCCACGACCTTCGACCGTATGAGCGTGCTGAGGGGAATCATGTCTCCCCGGGCGTTCCGGACGTAGTACTTCGAAAGATTGTCGATATCGGCCCGGTATTCCGTGTCGGCCTGCGCGACGACGTGGAAATTGCGGCCGTAAATCGTGAAATCGTTCACGTACCGGCTCCCCAGGTACGTCTGGAGTGTGTTGAAAACGTCCGCGATCGAGATCCCGAGCTTCTTGCACTCCTCCCTGTCCACGTCGACCTGGTAGCCCGGGGTCCGCGCCGTGAAAAACGAGAACACGCGGGAAAGCTCGGGGCGCTTGTTCGCCTCCGCGACAAACGTGCGCACGACGTTCTCGAACTGCTTGATGTCGTCGGTGCTCTCGTGCTGCTCGAGCTCAAAGGAGAACCCGCCGGTCTGTCCGAGCCCCGGTATCGCGGGAGGGGAAATGACGACGACGTTGGCGTCCCGTATCGCGGCGAACCGCTTCTGCAGGGAGGCAATAATACCGTTGAGCTGGAGCGATTTGTCCGTCCGCTCGTCCCACGGCTTGAGCTGGACGAAAATCGTGCCGCTGTTGGATTTCGTCGCGAACGTGACGACGTTGAGCCCCCCCAGCGCCGCAAAATGCGCCACACCCGGTGTCTCCTTCAGGGCGTCCATCATCGTGTTCAGCACGTCAAGGCTCCGCGTCGTGGAAGACGACTCGGGGAGCTCGAACGTGACGTACACGCGCCCCTCGTCCTCGGTCGGGATAAACCCCGTCGGCTTGTTCCTGAACATGAACACCGTCGCCGCGTAAATGCAGACGAGGATGATGATGGCGTACCGGGAGAACCGTATGCACTGCCGGACCCACCGGGCGTATGTCCCCGTCGTCCGCTCGAGCCAGTCGTTGAACCGGCCGAAGAATTTTCCGATCCCCTTCGACTGCTTGCCCACGACGGAGGGCTTCAGGAAGAGCGAGCAGAGGGCCGGGGTGAGCGACAGCGCGACGAACGCGGAGATGAGCACGGAAATCGCGATCGTGATCGCAAACTGCTGGTAGAGCCGCCCGACGATCCCGGGGATGAATCCGACCGGAATGAAGACGGCCGCCAGGATGAGCGCAATCGCCACCACCGGCCCCGAGATGTCCGCCATGGCTTTCCGCGAGGCCTCCGCGGGGGTGAGTCCTTCGCGGTCGATGTAGTGCTGGACCGCCTCCACGACGATGATCGCGTCGTCGACGACGATCCCGATCGCCAGAACGAACCCGAACATCGTCAGCGTGTTGATCGTGAAGCCGAGCGGGAGAAAGAGCGCGAACGTGCCGATGATCGAGACGGGGATCGCCAGGACGGGGATCAGCGTGGCCCGCCAGCTCTGGAGGAAGAGGAACACCACGAGCACCACAAGCCCCAGGGCCTCCACGAGGGTCAGCACCACCTCGTTGATCGACACCTTGACGACTGAGACGGATTCGAACGGGACGACGTAATCCACGTCTTTCGGGAACCCCAGCCGGAGGCGGTCCATCGTGGCGTAAATGCCCTTCGCCACGTCGAGCGCGTTGCTCCCCGGAGCCTGGTAGACAAGAAGATACGATGCGCGCTTGCCGTCGACGAACGAGTTGCTCGCATACGCGAATTTGCCGAGCTGTACCCGGGCGACGTCCCCCAGGTGGACCTCGGATCCCTCGCGCGGGTTGGCCCGGACGATGATCTGGCGGAACTGCTCCTCGCTCGAGAGGCGGCTGTTCGTGAACACCGTGTATTCAAACGGCTGGGCGCTCGACTGCGGGGGCGCACCGACGGAACCGGCGGCGATCTGGATGTTCTGCTCGGCGAGCGCGTTCACGACATCGTTCGTCGTGAGACCGAGCTGGGCCATCTTGTCCGGTTCCAGCCAGACGCGCATGCTGAAATCGTCGGCGCGCGTAAAGACGTCTCCCACCCCGTTCACGCGCAGGAGCGCGTCGCGGACGAAGATGTTCGTGTAATTGTCCAGGAAGGGGACGCCGTGCGTCCCTTCCGGGGAATAGATGGCGACAAGGAGGAGGATGCTCGGGTTCCGTTTCCTCGTCGTCAGCCCCAGCCGTTTGACGTCATCGGGGAGCTGGGGGGTCGCGATGCCCACACGGTTCTGGATATCGAGGGCGGCGATGTCGGGGTTCGTGCCGACGTTCAGCGTGACGTTGATCGTGGTCCGCCCGTCGTTCGTGCTGTTCCCCACCATGTAGGCCATGCCCGGGGTCCCGTTGACCTGGGATTCGATCGGGGTCGTCACGGTCTGTTCCACGGTCTGCGCGTCGGCGCCGTTGAAGACGCCGGTGATCTGGACGGTCGGCGGGGTGATGTCGGGGTACTGGCTGATCGGCAGCGTGTAGATCGCCAGGAGACCGACGAGCACAATGACGAGAGAGACGACGATCGCCGTGACCGGGCGATCGAGAAACGTGTTTGCGATCATGGGCTAGTTCGGCAAAGCGGTTTGCGTTGCCGGCCTCCCGGGGCCCGACACGACGGCCACGGTGGCATTGTCCCTCAGTTTCTGCACACCGTCCACAACGACCTGGTCGCCCCCGGCGAGGCCGCTCCGCACCACGACCATGTCGTTGATCCTCGTGCCCAGTTCGATCCGGCGCTGCGTGACTTTGTCGGCGGACACCACGAACACAAAGTACTCTCCCATCTGCTCCACGACCGCCCTGAACGGGAGCAGCACGGCGCTCGCGGCGCTCATGTTTCCTATCCGGAGGTTGCACGTGAGGCCGGCCTTCAGGAGACCGCGGGGGTTCGGGAACACCACCCGCACGCGGATCGTCCCCGTCTGCGGATCGACCGCCCTGTCGATGACGCTCAGCGCGCCCGGCTGGGGATACACGGATCCGTCCGGCAGGACGATCGTGAACGTCGTGTCGTGCGCGGCGGGTTTCCTGCCGAGCAGGACGGCGAAGCGGCTGATCTGTTTCTGGTCCACGTTGCAGTCGACGGCCATCGGATCGTCGGTGGACACGGTGTTCAGCAGGGTCTGCCCCGCAGTGACGGAAGAGCCGACCTTCACCTGCGAAAAGGAGATCGTGCCGTCGAACGGGGACGTGATCACCGAGTACCGGAGGTCGGTCTGCACGTTCTTGACGTTCGCCTCCAGGGCCGCCACCTGTGTCTTCGCGGCCTCGAGGTCCGCCACCGCGTGCTCGAGCGTCTGCCGTGCGATCGCGTCGCTCTTCGCCAGCTCGTTGTACCTGTCGACGTCCTGCTGCAGCTTCGCAAGGTTGGACCGCGCGGTGCTCAGATTGGCGACCGCCTGATCGTACGCCGCCTGGTAGTGCTGCTGGTCGATCGCGTACAGCTTCATCCCCTGCCGGACCCGCTGGCCGTCCTTGACGTAGATTCCCACGATGTAGCCGGACACCTCCGGGCGAAGGTCGACCTGGTTCAGCGCGAAGACCGTCGCGGGGTATTCGTCGTAGTACGACGCCCTGGCGCTGTCAATCCGGTACACGGCGACCGGGACGCCGGGAGGGGGCTTCTGCTCCGCGCCGGACCGTCCGCCGCAACCCGAAAGTGCAACCGCCGCGAGAGCCGCCGTGAGAGCCGCATACATCATGTTCTGTGTCCGCATGGATCTTCCGTCCTCAGTTAGTATTGAACAGTCCCGAGCGCCTTCTGCACGTCGATCTTGCTGCTGAGAACCTGGTACAGGGCGTTCGTCCGGTTGATCTGCGCCGTGCGCAGATCGGTCTCGGCCGAGATCAGCTCCAGATAGGTCTTCGTGCCGGCCCTGTACTGGAGCCGGATCGTCCTGTAGACGTCGTCCGCGAGTTCCAGATTCTCCTTCAGCACCCCGTACGTGTTCAGATTGCTCCTGTACTCCGCGATCGCCTGAGCGTACTCCGCGCTCACGGAGTTCCTGAACAGGGCGATGTCGTATTCCATCCGGCGGACCTGCAGGCTCGCCTGCCGGATTTCCTGTATCCGCTTGCCGCCGAGAAAGATCGGCAGCGAGAGCTGCACCCCGATGAACGAGCTGGGGAAATCCTGCGTGTACAGCGGCGGGATCCTCGTGCTCTGGTAGTTCATGCTGTAGTTGCCGAAGATCGACAGGGAAGGGAGGAACCCCCACGTGTTGTAATTGCGTTCCGCCTCCGCGAGGCGTTTCCCCAGGTCGAGGAGCCGGTATTCCACCCGGTCTTCGTACCTGAACGGTTGCGTCGTGTCGACGAGGATCCCGGCCTCCATCTGCGTGCTGTCGTACGCGAGATCCAGTGCGCCGTCCGCCGGGTATCCCATCTGCGCCTTCAGGAACGCGTCGCGCGCCTTCAGGAGCTCGACGCTCTGCGTTCTCTCCGCCTTCGCGTTGTTCAGGGATACCGTCGCCCTCTTGAAATCGGTCTTGTCGACGACGCCCCCCTGGTACTGCGCGAAGGCGTCCTTCAGGCTCTGCTCCAGCCGGAGGATGTCGTCGTCGAGAACCCTGATCTGCTGGCGGGTGAGCAGCGCTGCGTAGAACGCCTTGCTGACGTTGACGACGACGTCGATCGTGGTGCTCGTCGTCCTCTGCCTGCTCTGTTCCCGGACGTCGCCGGCGGTCGTGCTCGCCAGCAGCACGTCCCTGTTGAAGATCGTCTGGGTCGCCGAGAGGCTCCCCGTCGACGCGTTCGTCAGGCTGACGTTCACGGGTGTCCCACCCACCACCGAGACGGGCACCTGGTAGTAATGCTGCGCGCTGATGTTGAGGTTGACCTGGGGGAGCCAGTCTGCGAGCCTGATGCCTATGGCGCGGTCGGTAATCTGTTCATCAAGAAGCGACTGCTGTATCGAAGGCTGGTGGGCAAGCGCATACGTCACGCAGTTGCGGAGGGTCCCCTCCCCGAGGAGCGAATCTCCTTCGCCGGGCTGCCCGGCAAAGGCCGACACTGTGCTCACGATCGCCGCAATACAAACGCAAGGAAATGCTCTCCTCATACAGCCTTTCTTCCCCCGCATAAATGTTTCGTTCGTCCATGGATTTGCCGCCGCAGGTAGGGAACTTCATTATAACGACGCCGGGACGCCGCAAGTTCCCCGAAACCGGCCTCAGAACAGCAGATCGTACGCAAACCGGACCGAACGGGCCGGCTGCGGGATGAAATCCTTGATCACGGAAAGATTGTCCCGGTACACGATGTTGAACAGGTTGTCGCAACGGACGCTCACGTCATGCACGAGGCGCCCTGCGGAGAGCCGTATGCCCGCCCCGCAACTCAGGACCCCGTACCCCGGCGTCGGCGTATCCCCGTCGCCGAGACGCGTCTGGCGGGCGGCCAGGCGCCACTCGAGGACCCCGGAGTAGACCGCGTCCCGGTAGCTCACGCTGAGAAGACCGTGCAGGGGAGGGGTAAACGGCAGGGGAACGCCGTTCCTCGTGTCTTCGGCGTCGACGTAGTCCGCCCCCGCCTTCACCGCTATCCCTTCCACGGGCTGGACCGTGAGGCTCGCCTCACACCCTGCGAGCCGTGCGTCCGTCGAGGAGAATTGACGAACGGGAAAATTTTCCAGCGTATCCCCTGTCAGAAAGGCGTAGATATAATTGTCGATGACGTTCAGATAAGGGGAGATCTCTATCACGAATCCCGCCGTACGGACACGGAACGAGGCGTCGACGCCGAGCCCCGTCTCGGGCGCAAGATCCGCCCGCCCTTTCGAATACGTCGCGCTCGCGGCGTCGAGGCCGTTCGCGAAAAGCTCCTGCACGGTCGGGGCCCTGAACGAGCGGCCGACGCTCAGGGAGAGCGTCACATCCGGGGCAATCCTGTGCACGGCCCCCAGGGACGCCGTGAGTGCGTTCGAGAGACGCGAAACGTCCAGCGTGCGGAAGACGGAGTCGGAGGAACCCGCGAACGGCGAAGTCCGGATTCTGTTGTAGTCAAACCGGACTCCCGCCTGGACCCGGGTGTCATCGCCTGCCAGATATTCTTCGTACACGTACCCTGCAATCCCCGCGGTGAGGGAATTCGGCCCGAGCGGCATGTCGCCGTCGATCGTCAGATTTTCAACATTCGTCCAGAGTCCGACCAGGCCCCGGAAACCGCCCCATCGCCCGTGCTGAAACTGGAGAACCGCGTTGACCGCCTGCTTGTGAAAGTGATTCGCCCGGGGATCGGACACTCCGGTGGAGTCCTCCGCCGTCGGATATTCGGAGTGATTGTAATCGACGTAGTTGGCGCTGAACCGTACCTGCGAAATGACCGGCCCGTCGACGTCAAGGAGGCCCCGGAGCTCCAGCGTATTTTTCGCAAGGGCAATTCTGGATGTCGAGGGGGGGACGTCCGCCCAGTCCGGGTTGGGGGGGACCCCGGGAATGCCGTAGTTCATCTCGTAATGTTTGCCCCCGATCCCGATCATGCCGAAATCCCCTTCGTAGGAATAGCCGATCCCCGCCTCCTGAACGTGATCGAACGACTGCGGCATGCGGTTCAGAGAGAATGTCTTTCCGCTCCCGGGGTCGGTGTAGTCGCCTCCGGGGATGCGGATATCGTTCGCGTGGAGTCCCCCCGCAGACAGGCCGAAGGCGTGTCCCCCGGCGCCGAGCACCCCGCTGAAATATCCGCCGTATTCATCGCTGCCGGAGTTGCCGGCGAGCGAGAGGGTCCCCGAGAACGGCACGGACGAACGCGCGGGGATGGTCGTCGTGAAAACATTCACCAGCCCCCCGATCGTGCTGGGACCGTAGAGAATCGCCGCGGGGCCGCGGACCACATCGATCTGCGAGATTCCCTCCGCTTCGATCGGCACCGCGTGTGCGGGGTCGTACGTGGAGATGTCCCCCGTGCGGAGGCCGTTTTCGAGGACGAGAACCCTGTTGTCCGACAGCCCCCGGAGTATCGGCCGCGCGGGAGCCGAGCCGTTGTACCGGACCGCGACCCCCGGCAGATCGGCGATCTTCTCCGCAAAACCCGACCCCGCCGCCTCGTGCAGCTCCACACCAGATTTCGATTCCGCCGGCTGATACTGATCGTCCGCCGTGCGCGCGTACGGTGAACCGGACACGACGATTTCCCCGGCCTCGATCGCCGATTCCCGGAGTCTCACGCCGAGCTCCGCGGCCTGATCATCGACACGCACGGGAACCGTCCGCGAGGCATAACCGATCACGCGGACGAACACGGTATAGGCACCCGGGCGGACGTCCGTGAAGGCGAACCTGCCGTCAGCGCCGGTCCGGGTCATCCTCTCAAGCTCCAGGATGCGCACGGTTGCACCCCCGATCGGTCCGTCAACACCGGTAACGGTCCCGTGAACGGTCCCCGCATTTCCCCGATCACTCAACGAGACCACGAGGCACACGGCCGCGACACACGAGAGAACACAACAATGCATGTCTCCTCCAGAGTCAATGATAGCGAAGGACGTCGTTCCATCCCGCAGGGGACGGTCAAGCAGCGCTGTTCATTGATGAACGGGAGGCGATTTGTCGCGGACGGGTTCCCGGCGGGCTTGCGGCAGACCCTGCGGTGCGGGCTCCGCGGCGATGCGGAAGAGCGGCTGGATGTCAACGAAGGGATCGACGGTGAACGCCGGAGGAGCGTTTTCCTTGTCGGAGGACTCCCAGTTGAAGACGGGGAGGGTGATGGAACTCGAGGGCGATGTCCGGGGATGGTTCGCCTCGTACTCGTCGTCAAAGAGCTCGACCTGAAAGGCGAAATAGTTCGCCGCAAGGACGAGCGCGACGATCCGGCATACGGGGCGCCAGCTCATGAACGGACCATGCTGTGGTGGTGATGCAAAGAACGGGAAATACGGATTTTACTGCTCCGTCGCTGTTTTCTTCCGTGAATACGTGTGCGTGGCGTATCCGTAGAACGCTTCCGCGCATTCCGACAGCGTCTCCGAGAGCGTGGGATGCGGGTGCACGGATTCCGCGAGGTCCTTTGCCGTCGCCCCCATTTCGATCGCGAGGACCCCCTCGCCGATGAGCTCGCCTGCGCCTGCGCCGACGATGCCGACGCCGAGTATCCGCTCCGAGTCGGGGTCGATGACGAGCTTCGTCATGCCGTCCGTCCTGTCGAAACTGAGCGCCCGCCCGGACGCGGACCAGGGGAACTTCGCGACCTCGACGTTGATCCCCTTCTGCCTGGCCTCGGACTCTGTGAGACCGCACCACGCGATCTCGGGGTCGGTGAAGACGACCGCGGGGATGATGATGTCTTCGAACGTGCTCATCTCTCCCGTGATCACTTCGACGGCCACGCGCGCCTCTTTCGAGGCCTTGTGGGCGAGCAGAACCCCTCCCGCGACATCACCGATGGCGAAAATCGCGGGATCCGCTGTCCGCTGGTGCTCGTCGACCCGGATGAACCCCCTGTCATCCTGCTCGACGCGCGTGTTCTCCAGCCCGAGATCCGCGCAGTTCGGGACTCTGCCGACGGAGACAAGCACCCGGTCGTACAGCTCCTCCTTCTTCTCCCCCCCACTTCGAGGTTCACCCTGATTTGCTTCCCGGCGGTCGCCATTTTCATGACTTTCGTACTGACGCGGATCTCACGGAACATCTTTCCCGCCCGCGCCGCCACCGGGCGCGCGAGGTCGGGGTCCGCACCGGTCAGGATCGTCTCAAGGGCTTCCACCACCACGACGCTGCTCCCCAGCGTCGCGTACACGGTCCCCAGCTCCATGCCGATATATCCCCCCCCGACGACGAGGAGGTCTTTCGGAATCTCTTCAAGCTCGAGCGCCTCCGTCGACGTCATCACGCGCGGGTTCCCCAGGTCGAACGCCGCCGGCATCGCCGCTTTCGACCCGACGGCGATGATGGCCGTCTCGAAGTTGATAAACTGCTGCCCCCCCGAGGTCTCGACGCGGAGCGTCGTGGAATCCTCGAAGTAGCCGCGCCCCTGCATCACCTCGACGTTTCTTCTCTTTGCGAGCCCCGTGATTCCGAGGGCGAGCTTGTCGAGTATCGATTCCTTCCATGCCCGCATTTCGCCAAGGTCGATCCGCGGCTTCGCAAAATGGACGCCGCGGATCGCGGACTCTTCCGCCTCCGCCACCAGCTTCGCCGCATGGAGGTACGCCTTCGACGGAATGCATCCCCTGTTCAGGCAGACCCCGCCCAGGCGTTTCTCCTGCTCCACCATAATGACTTTCTTGCCCCTGTCGGCGGCGTAAAATGCGGCGGCGTACCCGCCGGGTCCCGCCCCCAGTACGACAACTTCAGTCTTGAGTGCCTTCACGTTGTCCTCGTTCTCCGTATGCTGGAATTGATGCCGTCAGAGCGCGCGCCGCGAGCGGCTGCGTCAGATCCTGACATCCGCGTCCTTGATCCCCTCGAATTCCCCGACAAGATCGACGATGAACCGGGCGGCGTTCGCCCCGTCATTGACCCTGTGGTCGTACGACAGGACCAGGGGCATCATCGTCCGCTGTACGATCTTCCCCTCCCGCACGACCGGCTTCGCGATGCTCCGCCCCATCCCGAGTATCGCAACCTCCGGCACGTTCACAATGGGAGTGAAGTGCGCGCTGCCGATCCCTCCCTGGTTGGAAATCGTGAACGTCCCCCCCTGCATCTCTTCGAGTGCGATTTTCCGGGCACGCGTCCGCCCGGCGATCTGGTGCAGTTCGACGGAGAGCTGGAAGACGGTTTTCTTGTCCACATCCCGGATGACCGGGACGATGAGTCCCTGCTCGGTGTCGACCGCGATGCCGATGTGGAAATAGTTCTTCAGGATGATCTCCCCGGCCCCTTCGTCGATGCTCGCATTGAACGAAGGATGCTTCTTGAGCGCCGCGACGACGGCACAGAGCGCGAAGGAGGTCAGCGTCAGGTGCGCATTTTTCGCTTCGTACTTCGCCGCGTACTTCTTCCTGAGGGCGAGCAGGTCCGTGACGTCGACTTCGTCAAACTGGGTGATGTGCGGCACCGTGGTCCACGAATCCACCATCCTTCGGCTTATCGCCCTGCGGAGTGTCGTCATCTTCTGCTTTGTGACGGGACCCCACTGCGAGAAATCCACGCCCGCGGGGGCGGGCTTCGCCGGCTGCGCCGCAGCGGCGGCCGGGGGGGCGGAACGTCCCTCGAGCGCCAGCTGCTGGATGTTCCGGACGTAGGCGCGGAGGTCCGACATGACGATGCGCCCCCCGCGCTCGCTGCCGCGCACGCGGTACAGATCGATGCCGAGCTCGCGCGCAATCTTTCTCAGCGAAGGAGAGGCAGGCGGGGGAGCCGACGGGGGATGCACGATGGGAAACGCGGCCTGTGACGACGGCGCCTGCACGGGGGCCGGCGGCGGGACCGGCACGGCGTCCGGAGCGGGGCTGACGTCGATCGCGGGTGCTTCGGGCGATTCGTCTCCGACCGACGCGTCGATGGCGCGTGCGGAGGGCGGCGCGGCCGCCGCAACGGCCCCGTTATCCGAGAGGACGAGGATCAACCCGCCGACCTTGATTTCGTCCCCTTCCTTGACAAGAATCTTCGTGACGGTGCCGGCCGCGGGAGCGGGAATCGACGCGACGGCCTTCTCGCTTTCGAGCTCGAGGACAGGCTGGTCTTTCTTGACCTGGTCTCCCACCTTGACAAAGACCGTGGCAATGACCCCCGAATCCGCGCCTTCACCGAGGCGGGGCAGACGAACTTCCATGCATTCTCTCCTTTGAAAGGGCTCCGGGAAGCGCTAGACGAGAAACGGAAACGGCTTCTCCGGGTCTATGTTCAATTCCCTGATCGCTTTTTCCACCACATCCATCCTGATCTCCCCCTCGGTGGCCAGGGCGTACAGCGTGGCAACAACGGTCATCTCCGCATCGATTTCAAAGAACCGGCGGAGCGCCGGACGCGTATCGCTCCGGCCGAATCCGTCCGTTCCGAGCGTCGTCAGGCCGCCGGGGACCCAGGGGGCGATCTGATCGGGAACGATCTTCATGTAATCCGACACGGCGACGAAGACCCCTTCTTCGTGCTCGAGGATGTTCTCCAGGTACGACGTCCGCGGGATCTCCGACGGGTGAAGCATGTTCCACCGCTTCGCAAGGAGAGCCTCGTTCCGCAGGAGCTTGTAGCTCGTTGCGCTCCAGACGTCCGCGTTGACGCCGTATTTCTCGCCGAGGATCTGCTGCGCCCGGAGAGCCATGTTCATGATCGGACCGCTGCCGAAGATGTGCGCCCTGTGCTTTCCGGCGGGGTTTCCACGGCGGAACCTGTACAGGCCCTTCAGGATCCCTTCCCGCGATCCTTCCGGCATCGGGGGCATGGCGTAGTTCTCGTTGTAGAGCGTGAGGTAGTAAAAGACCTCTTCCCCTTCGCCGTACATCCTCCGGAGCCCGTCCTGGATGATGACCGCGGTTTCGTACGCGAACGCGGGATCGTACGTCACGAGGTTCGGCACGGTGCTCGCCAGGATGTGGCTGTGCCCGTCTTCGTGCTGGAGCCCCTCGCCGTTCAGCGTGGTCCTCCCGGCCGTGCCGCCGAGCATGAATCCCTTTGCACGGATGTCGCCGGCGGCCCAGGCAAGGTCGCCGATCCTCTGGAATCCGAACATCGAATAGTAAATGTAGAACGGAATCATCGGCTCGCCCACCGTCGCGTAGGCGTTGCCGGCGGCGATGAACGAGGCCATGGCGCCGGCTTCGGTGATCCCTTCTTCGAGAATCTGGCCGTCCTTCGCTTCGTGATAATAGAGGAGCGATTCGCTGTCCACCGGCTCATACAGCTGGCCCTTGGACGAGTAAATGCCGATCTCGCGGAACAGGGGATCCATCCCGAACGTCCTCGCTTCGTCGGGGATGATGGGGACGATCCTTCGCCCGACGTTCTTGTTCCGCAGCAGCATGCTCAGGAGCCTGACGAAGGCCATCGTCGTCGAGACTTCGAAACGTTCGGATCCTTTCAGGAATTCGGCGAACTGCTCGATCGGCGGTATCTCCAGGTTCTGCGCCTTGACGTTCCTCGCGGGGAGGTACCCTCCGAGGGCCTTCCGCCGTTCCTGGAGATACACCATCTCGGGACTTGTTGCGGGGGGCCTGTAGAACGGAGTCTCCGCTACCTCTTCGTCGTTGATGGGAATGTCGAACCTCGTTCTGAATTCCCGGAGCTCTTTCTCGTTCAGCTTCTTCTGCTGGTGCGTGACATTGCGCCCTTCCCCCGCTTCGCCGAGACCGTACCCCTTGACCGTCTTGGCAAGGACCACGGTCGGCCCCCCCCTGAACTCCGTTGCCGCCTTGTACGCGGCGTGAACTTTCCTCGGATCGTGTCCTCCCCTGAGGAGCTTCCGGATCTGCTCGTCGGTGAGATGGTTCACAAGCTCGGCAAGCTCGGGGTATTTTCCGAAGAAGTGCCGGCGCGTGTAGCTCCCCGGCTCCACCGAGTATTTTTGAAAATCCCCGTCCACCGCCTCCTCCATCCGTTTCAGGAGAAGCCCGCTCTTGTCCGCGGCAAACAGCGGATCCCAGTCGGATCCCCAGATCACCTTGATGACGTTCCAGCCCGCCCCACGGAACGCGGCCTCGAGATCCTGGATGATTTTCCCGTTCCCACGGACCGGTCCGTCGAGCCTCTGGAGATTGCAGTTGACGACCCAGACGAGGTTATCCAGCTTCTCGCGGGAGGCGAGCGTGAGCGCACCGAGCGTTTCGGGTTCATCCGATTCGCCGTCGCCGGCGAAACACCAGACGCGGGGCTCATCGCCCTTGATGAAGCCGCGCGACTTCAGGTATCGGTTGAACCGGGCCTGATAAATCGACATGATGGGTGCGAGTCCCATCGAGACGGTCGGGAACTGCCAGAAATCCGGCATCAGGTACGGATGGGGATAGGAAGAAAGGCCTCCCCCGGGGGCAAGCTCGCGCCGGAAATTATGCAGAAGATCGGTGCCGATCCGCCCCTCGAGGAATGCACGGGCATACATGCCGGGGGCGCCGTGCCCCTGGAAGTAGATCATGTCGGCGGGGCGGTCCCCGTCGCCGCCGCGGAAGAAATGATTGAAGGCGACTTCGTACAGCGTCGCGGAGGAAGCATACGTGGAGATATGTCCTCCGAGACCCGCGTACATCCGGTTCGATTTGACGACCATCGCCATCGCGTTCCAGCGGATGTAGCTCTTGATGCGGCGCTCGATTTCCCTGTTCCCCGGATAGGGGGGTTCGTCACCGGGAGGGATCGTATTCATGTAGGGGGTCCGCACGAGCGCGGGGAGCGCAAGCCCGGAGGTCCTCAGGTGCTCGTTCAGTTTTTCGAGGGCCAGGGCGATGTTCCCCGGATCCCGGTCTTTGAGGGCCGTCTGGAGTATGAACTCCAGCGACGCCAGCCACCCGTCCTCTCCCCTGCCGTTCCTTCCTTGCGTGAGAGATGCGGGTTCCTTATTTTCTGTTTCCATCGCGGTGCCGGTGTTGTGAGATCGGAGGCGTCGCCGGGGGCGACGTTTAATGTACCGTATTCCATCTACTCATTCAAATTGCAGGAACCATCCGCTCCGTCGGGCTCCATCCGGTTCGTCGGGTATTCACCCCCGGCGGCCCCCCTTCAGCTCGCGCTCGACGAAGCCCTGCTGAACATGAGAGAGGAGGAACCCGGAGACGGATTTCTCCGTTTCTGGGAACCGCAGGAGCCGTGCGTCGTCCTCGGGCGAACCAACATCCCCGGGCGCGAAGTCCGTCTCGACGCCTGCATGGCGCGCGGGATCCCCGTCTTCCGCCGCTCCAGCGGCGGGGGGACCGTCATCCAGGCTCCCGGCTGTCTGAATTTTTCGCTCGTGTTGAATATCGGCCACGACGCGCGCCTCGGGAACGCCGGTTCGACGAACGGGTACGTGCTCACGCGAAACGCCGGTGCCATACGCGCGCTCACCGGAGAACCGGTCCTCGTCAGCGGGCACAGCGATCTCACGATCGGCGTCCGGAAGATCTCCGGGAATGCCCAGCGCCGGAGGCTTCGCACAATCCTCTTTCACGGATGCATACTTCTGCATCTTGATTTCGCGCTTCTGGAAGACCTTCTTCCATTCCCCTCCCGGCAGCCGGAGTACAGGCAGGGGCGCCCGCACACCGAATTCCTCCGCAACCTCCGGATCAGCGCGGAGACGCTGAAAGACGCTCTCCGGCGGACTTGGGGGGCGGATCTCACCGCCACGGACATCCCCGTCGAAGAGACCGGCCGGCTCGCCCGGGAGAAGTACCTCGATCCTTCGTGGACGTATAAATAAAAAGCCCCCGCAAATCCCGGAGGCCGTTGTCCAGCGTTGTCTGCGTCAATACAAAGAACACTTCGGGGGGCGGAAGAATTCACGCCGGGGATCTCCGGTACGCGCTGGCCGGAAATATAGTGAAAATAGCGGCGAAATCCAAGATGGGGGCTAGATCACCTCGACGGCCGATCCCTCGAGCCACCCCACCTTTCCGTCGGCAAGACGGACTTTCGACCAGCTTTCCACCCGGTCGATGAGCTGCACCTTGACCCCGCCGTGAAGCACGAATGCGTCCGAGCTCCGGGGATCGGGCGAGTTCTTGACCGTGACGATCGGGGACATGACGACCGCCTCGTCGGTCCTCGTCACGTCGCCCAGACGGGCGATGAAGACGACTAGGAAGAACAGGAACAGCACGAGTGAGCCGGAGCCGGCAAGGACGGCGACTTTGCGGAGGGCATATGTCCGCGCCAGGAAGAACACGGACGCCATCGCCGCGACGAGGACGTAGAAGAGGTAGACGGTCAGCGTGAGCGACGTGAGCGAGAAAAACGCCTTGACCGCGTCCCAGTAGTCCCACACGAAGAGCCGGGGGGTCGGCTCGATCCTGTCCGTGATCATCATGTTCGCGATCTGCAGGTTGTGGCGCAGATCGTCGTCTCCCGGCAGAAGCCTGCGCGCCCTCTCGTAGTTCAGGATCGCCCCCGGGACGGATCCGCTCTTGTAGCAGGCGTTCCCGAGATTGTACAGGAGCTCGGGGCTCTCGTATCCTCCCTTCAGTATCGCCCCGTACGCGTCGCGCGCCTCGCTGAATTTCCCCTGCTGGTAAAGCTGGTTCGCCTGGCGAAGCATGTCCTCGGGGGACTGGGCGCGAAGTCCGCCGGCCGCCGCGAGGATCACGAGAAACAGTGCTATCGTTCGCTTGGTCATCTGAGTGTCCGTTCCAGTTCCACGATGATGCGCTGGGCCTCGTCGTAGGTTCTCTGCATGACGGCGAGGTCGAGGCTCGTCGGCGCAAACCGGGCGAGATCGCACGTTTCAAGAAGCGCCTTGAGCGACGTGATGAGGGCGGGCGCCACGCCGCGCGCACCGAGCTCTGCGACAGCCCCCTCGATGGAAAAGGCCGACTGGGGAATGTTCAGCTTGTCCCCGAGATACTTCCAGAGAGCTTTCGAAATTTCGCCGTAGAACCTGAGCCGCTGGTTGCTCGCCGGGGCGCCCGAGGAGCCCTTCTCCTTCAGGAGGTATTCCGCGGCCTTCAGCCCCTTCCGCGCAACCTTGATCGCCCGCCTGTTCCTGTAGCCGGCCTGGTCCAGCATGACCGCCTGACGCTGACGCGCGTACACGAGCGACCCGCCGGCGCACACCAGGGGGAGGAGAAGCACCGCGATGAACACGGCCGACACGTGCAGAGGATCCCCCCTGCGCGCAAGGCCCCCTTCTCCCAGCTTGATGAACCGGATGTCCTGGCTGAGGAGACGCACGTCTTCCTGGGAGCCCCCGGAGATCAGCGGCGTGACCGCGGCTGTCCCCTGTTCGACGTTCAGGTCGATCTGGGGGGACCGGAGTTTCACGTATTCCCCTTTCGCCGGATCGTAATACGAAAACGTCACGGGCTTGATGACCTTCAGTCCCGGATAGCGCGGGATCAGCAGGTATTCGAATGTTTTGCTCCCGGAGATCCTGTCCCCGGTCCTGTTGATGTTGTCGGACACCTTCGGCGTATACTGCTCGAAATCGGTCGGAAGCTCCACGGCGGGGGATTCGATAAGCTTGATGTTTCCCGTTCCCGAGACGGTGACCTTCAGGTCCACCGGTTCGTTGGTCCGCGTCGTCTTCTTGTCCACGGTCGTGCTCATGGCGAACTGCCCGACAGCGCCTTTGAAGTCGGCCGGGGGGTCGGGCGGAAGCTGGTCGACTTTGATCTTAATCGCGTCGCTCCTGATCATGTAGTTGACCTGCCGGCCGAACGGATCGCGGAAGAACGATTCGAAGGGATCCGTGGACTTGCGGTCCTGGATCTGCACCGACGTCTGCACCTCCATCGGCCCGACCTCGAGCGACCCCGGCTGCGTCGGGAACAGGGCCATGCGCTTGATGATGCCGACCCTGAACTGTTTTCCGTTGATCGTTTCCGGATTCGTCTGGATGTTTTTGGGGGTTTCGACGTCCTCCCCCCAGAACCCGGTCATCGTGGGGTTCTTTTCCACCGCATAGCTCGCGATCGACACCCTCGTGTAGATCTTGAAAACGAGGTTGACCTGCTCCCCCTGCACAACGTGCGTCCTGTCCACCGTCGCTTTCAGGAAGAGGTTGTCCCCGATCTGCGCCGCCGCATCGTCCTGCCCTCCCGCCGCCTGCCGGGGACGGGCGGAGCCCTTGATGACCTCGATCGCCAGGGGAGCGCTCCTGAAAATCTTTCCCCCTGCCTCGATCGTCGCGGGGCCGATCGTGAATTTCCCGGTTTCCTTCGGCTGCAGGATATAGCTGTACGTGACGGACGACGAGACGGCACCGTTGACGATCTGCATGGCGGAGGATTCGTTCGGCCCCGACATGATGTGAAATTTGCTCAGGTCGGGGAGCTGCAGGTTCTTCCCCCCGCCGGTCCCCGCGTTCGTCAGCGTGAAGACGAGCGTAAACTGCTCGCCGCTTCCCACCTGCGCCCTGTCCAGCGACGCCTGGAAATCGGTATTCTGTCCCGCGGCGGCTCCGCTCAGGAAGGCGGCCGCACACAGGAGCATCATCGTCCTTTTCACGGTCTGCACCTCGGGCATCACCAGTCTTTGTCCGTTTTCGGCCGCACCGCCTGCCGGGTATGCAGCTTTTTCTGCACGTCTTTCTCGCTGTTCTTCAACACGTCGAGTATCCTCTGCGCATCGGCCCGGGACATCTGTTTCTGTTGCTGCTGCGGGGACTGCGGCTGCTTCTGTTTGTCCTGCTGGTCCTTCTGCTGCTGTTTCTGCTGGTCCTTCTTGTCCTGGTCCTTTTTATCCTTGTCTTTCTTGTCCTGGTCCTTCTTATCCTGGTTCTTCTGGGGCTTCGGGGGGGGGACCTTCAGCTTCTCGAGCGCGTAGGACAGGTTGTATTTCGCGTCGCCGTCTTTCGGCTCGAGCTTGAGCGCGTCGATGTAGGACCGGACCGCGTCCTGGTACTTCTGCTGCTTCATCAGCGTGTTGCCGATATTGTAGCTCGCGTACGCTTTCGTGTCGCTCCCTTCGGCCTTCGTCCGCGCCTCCTCGTATTCCTTCACGGCCTCGTCGAATTTCCCCTGCTTCGTCAGCGCGTCGCCCAGGTTGAAATGCCCCTGGACGAGCCCCTTCTCCTTTTCGAGCGCTTTGCGGTAGTTGACCTCCGCGTCGCTGAATTTCTGGTCCCTGTACAGGTCGTTCCCGCCGTTGACGAGAGAGCGGGTCGACTGCGCCGCCGCGCCGCAGGCCGCGAGCGCGAGAACGACCGCCGTACACAGCGCCCGGCGCGCCGCCGTACGCCCCGCCATCGATGTGCCGATCATGGTTCAATCTCCCCGGGCTTCCTGAGCGGGTTCCATCGTGCCAGCCACCGGAGCCTGTGTTCGGTCATCAGCACTTCGAGAAGGAGCAGGAGAATCGCGGGCACCAGGAAGAACTGGAACCGGTCCTCGTAGTCCGTGAACTGCTTCACCCCGAATTCCTTCTTCTGGAGCGCGTTGATGTTCTTGTAAATTTCGTCGAGCTCGTCCTGCGCGTTCGTCCCCCGGAAATACTTCCCCCCGCCGATCGAGGCGAGTTTCTCCAGGGAGGCCTCGTCGAGCTTGCTGATGACGACGGCGCCGGCCCTGTCCCGCTTGAAGTCCACCTGCTGCCCCCCGGCGTTGTAGACGGGAATCGGCGATCCCGTCGGGGACCCGAGCCCGATCGTGTAGATCAGCACCCCCTTCTTCGCGGCCTCCTCGGCGGCATCGAAGACCTCCCCTTCCGTGTTTTCGCCGTCCGTGATGATGATCAGGACTTTCGTCGTCGTCTCCTCGAAGTCGAACGACTCCACCGAGCGCTCGATTGCGGACCCGATGTCCGTTCCCGGCACGGGGACGGCGTCCACGTCCACGATATCGAGGAACATGTTCGCGGCGCTGTAGTCCGTCGTGAGGGGGAACTGGGTGAACGCTTCTCCCGCAAAGACGATGAGACCGATCCTGTCGCCGGCGAGCCGGCCGATGAGATTGCGGATTTCGAACTTGGCCTTCTCCAGCCGGTTGGGCTTGATGTCCTCCGATTTCATGCTGAGGGAAACGTCGAGCGCGATGAAGATGTCGACCCCTTCCTGCTTCACGTCCTCGAGCCGGGTCCCGATCCGCGGGTTCGCCAGCGCGACGAAAAGGCACGCCACGGCCGCCATGAGGACGACGAGTTTCGCCAGCCGTTTGCTCCGGCTGGCGTCCCCCGCAAGACGCTCCAGCATCGACGGATTGCCGAACCGGGCCGCGGCGTTCGCCCTCGAGCGCGCGAAGAGCCAGTAGGCCAGGACCATCACGGGAAGGACCGCCAGCGCGTACAGGTATTCGATATGGGCGAACCGTATCATCTCACGGGAGCTTCCGGAGAATGGAACCGTTCAGAGAAAACTCGAGGAGGAGCGCGATGCACCCGGCGAGCGCCCATCCGTAAAACAGCTCCGTGTACGACCGGTACGCCTTGACCTCGATGCGCGTCTTTTCGAGCCGGTCAATTTCCGCGTAGACCTGCTTGAGCGTCCTGTTGTTCGTCGCCCGGAAATACTGTCCGTTCGTGATATCCGCGATCTGCTGCAGGGCTTTCTCGTCGACGTCGGCGGGGATATTCTGGTACCTCTTGCCGAAGGGGGTCATGACCGGGTAGGGGGCCTCCCCCTGCGTGCCGACGCCGATCGTGTAGATCCTGATGCCGAACGTCTGAGCGATCTGCGCGGCGGTGATGGGATCGATTTCCCCCCGGTTGTTCACGCCGTCCGTGAGGAGGATCATGACCTTGCTTTTGGCCTTGCTGTCCTTCAGGCGATTCACCCCCTGCGCGATCGCCATGCCGATGGCGGTGCCGTCCTCCACCATCCCCGGCTTCACCTGGCGGAGAAGGTTCTTGAGGACCCTGTAGTCGAGCGTCATCGGGCACTGCGTGAAGCTTTCGCCGGAGAAGATCACGAGCCCGATCCTGTCGTTCTTTCTTCCGTCGATGAAGTTCTGGGCCACCTCCTTCGCCGCTTCGACCCTGTTCGGCTGGAGGTCTTCGGCGAGCATGCTGCCGGAGATGTCGAGGAGCAGCACGATGTCGATCCCCTCGGCGTAGACGTTCTCCCCGCTGGAGGTGGTCTGCGGGCGGGCCAGCGCGATCACGAGAACGCACAGGACGATCATGCGAAACACGAAGGGGAGGTGACGGAGCCGTTCCCTGATCGTCGGCTTCAGGCCGGCGAACGGGAGGAGCGTCGAAAACCGGTAGTGGGTCGTGGCTTCCCGGCCGCGCCGGATGTACCACGCGACAAGGAGGGGAACGACCGCCAGCCCCGCAAGATACGCCGGATCGGCGAATGTCACGTTATTCCACGGCATGCGCGGCCACTTTTTCTTCCCCGGAGGAGGCCGGGGTCATCTGGACGATCTTCGTCCTGTCCACGAAATCACGGATCACGACGAGCATCTCTTCATGGTCGGCGATCCCGGGTTCGAACTTGGCGAACTTGACAAGGTCCGCCCTCCGCAGTATCCGCTCCGCCGTCGAGAGCATGGCGTCCGGGAAGCGGAGCTTCTTCAGCCCCGAGAGAATCTCGTCGGTCGTCTCTTCCATCGCCTGGAGCGCGTAGCGGTTCTCCAGGTACCGGCGGAAAATCTCCGTCGCCTCCGAGTAGTACTGCTTGACGAGTCCCTGCTGCCAGAGCTTTTTCTCTTTCAGGAGCGCGAGCTGTTCGAACGCGATTTCGTGCGCGGGACGCGGGGGAGGGACGTAGGCCGGTTCCCCCTTCCGCCGGGCCTTCCGGCGCCTCCAGTACCTCCACCCCGCATACAGAAGAGCCGCGAGGAGTATTCCCCCGCCGCCGTACTCGAGCATGTCCGCGAGCGAGACAGGGATCGCCATCGGGGGTTTGAGATCGCGAAAGTCCTTGCTCGTGTCCACCGCGACGGTGCGGACCGTGAGGACGACCGGGTTCGTGGAAACGGTGCGGGACGCCGTGTCGCCGGGGATCGCGGCGGCAAAATCCACCGGGGGGATCGTCGCCCGGCCGGAATCGTATCTGGCCAACACGACCGCCGTCGTGCTCGTCGTGTCCGACGTCGGGACCACCGGGCGGCGTTCCAGGACGAGGAATCCCCCCGCGGAATCCCCGAGCGCGGGACGCAGGACCGCCCCCTTCGGGTGGACGAGATCCACGCGCAGCGTGATCCAGTCGCCGACAAGGTAGGACGACGAGTCGGTCCGCGCGTACGCCGAGAGTCGCGGCGCCTGGGCATCCGCCGCCGGGGACACCAGGAGCGCCGCCAGGAGCGCAACGAGGGCTTTCGGGTTCCGGATTACCACCTGCGCGCCCTCAGCTGGAAGAAATCGACGATCGGTTTGATATACGGCCTGTCGACCCGGATCGGGATCGCATCCACCTTGCTCCTGAGGAACAATCCTCTCCTCGCGGCCCGGCGCGTCTGCCAGAATTTTTCGAACTCCCGCCGGACGGACGGGACCCCGGTATCGATCCACCGCTCGGCGCCGGTCTCGGCGTCGCGAAGCTTGATGATGCCCGCGTCCGGCAGCTGTTCCTCCCGCGGGTCGGAGAGCTCGACGGCGATCACGTCGTGACGCCGGCTGATTACCCGGAGGATGCTGTCGTATCCCTGGTCGATGAAGTCCGAAACGAGAAACGCGATGGAACGCTTCTTCGTGACGTGGTTGAAGTACTCGAGGGCCTGCCTGATGTTCGTCCCCGTCCCTTCCGGGTCGAACGACACAAGCTCCCGGATGATGCGGAGAATGTGCGCCCGCCCTTTCTTCGGGGGAACGAACGTCTCGATCCTGTCGGTGAACAGGATCAGGCCGACCTTGTCGTTGTTCTTAATCGCGGAGAACGCCAGGACGGCGCAAATCTCAGCGGCGATCTCGTTCTTCGTCTGGCGGGACGATCCGAAATTCCCCGAGCTGCTGAAATCGACGACAAGCATGACCGTCAATTCCCTCTCTTCCTCGAAGACTTTCACGAAGGGACGGTTGAACCGTGCGGACACGTTCCAGTCGATCGTGCGGATGTCGTCGCCGAACTGGTATTCGCGCACCTCGGAGAATTCCATCCCGCGTCCCTTGAAGACGCTGTGGTATTCCCCGGAGAAGACCTGGTTGACGACGCCCCGGGTCTTGATCTCAATCCGGCGGACTTTCCTGAGGAGCTCCCGCGTGTCCATGGCAATGTTCCTGCGCGAGGTCAGGGGACCTCGATCTTGTTCAGGACCTCCTGGACCACCTGTTCCGGCGTGACCTCCTCCGCTTCCGCCTCGTAGGTCACCGCAACGCGGTGGCGCAGGACGTCGAGGCTCACCGCGCGGACGTCCTCCGGAATCACGTACCCCCGCCTCTTGATAAACGCGTAGGCTTTCGCCCCCAGCGCGAGGTTGATCGACGCGCGGGGCGAGGCGCCGTACGAGATGAGCTGCGCCAGGTTGCCGAGGTTGTACTGCTTCGGGTTGCGGGTGGCAAACACGATGTCGAGGATGTACTTCTCGATCTTTTCGTCCATGTAGATCTCCCCGATCACCCCGCGCGCCCGCAGAATGTCTTCGGGGGTCGCGACATTGTTCAGCTCGGGTGTCGCCCCGCTGACGTTGGCCCGCATGATGAGGAGCTCCTCTTCCTTCGTGGGGTAGCCGATCTTCACCTTCAGCATGAACCGGTCCACCTGCGCCTCGGGGAGGGGGTACGTCCCTTCCTGCTCAATCGGGTTCTGCGTCGCAAGCACGAGGAAGGGTTCGGGGAGCTTGAACGTCTGTTCGCCGATCGTCACCTGGCGCTCCTGCATCGCCTCGAGAAGCGCGCTCTGCACTTTGGCCGGAGAGCGGTTGATTTCATCGGCGAGGATGAAGTTCGCGAACACCGGCCCCTTTTTTGTCTGGAAGGACCCTTCCTTCTGGTTGTAGATCATCGTCCCGACGAGGTCCGCGGGGAGGAGGTCGGGAGTGAACTGGATCCGCTGGAATTTCGCCTTGATCGCCGAGGCAAGGGTCTTCACGCTGAGCGTCTTGGCAAGGCCCGGCACTCCTTCAAGAAGGATGTGGCCGTTGGCCAGAAGTCCGATCATGAGGCGCTCGACCATGTTCTTCTGTCCGACGATCACTTTGCCGATTTCCATCTGCAGGATGTCGATGAACGCGCTCTCACGGTGGATCTTCTCGTTTATCGCCTTTATATCATACGCCATGGAACTTCCTCCGGTTGCAGAAGTGGTCTCGGGGTATTCGAAATTGGACGATTAACAAGTTAGGAAGGTTTAAGACGAAAATCAACGAACGGAGGGGGGCAAGCAGGCTGGGGCCGCACACGCGGTCATCCGCGGTCCCGGGATGCGGCAATGTGGACGAGCGCGGACGGCGTCAGGAGCCACTCGAGCGACGCGCTCCTGGCCCAGCGGAGGCGCGGCACATCGAGCTTGCAGAGCCCCCCTTTTTTCATCGTAATGGAAAGTCCCGAGTTCCCGGAGAGCAGGTGCGAGATCATCCTGCTCAGCTGCGGCTCGTGTCCCACCAGCAAAATGCTCTCCAGACCGTTCCCCCTCGAGGCAAGATCGGCAATGAGCGCGGGTCCGTCCCCGCCGACGGAAAGAAGCGGGGAGAACTCGAGCACCTTCTCCAGTCCGAATTCATGCGCGACAATCTCCGCCGTTTCTTTCGCGCGCGCGTAGGGGCTCGAGAGGATCAGGTCGAACGCGAGGTCCAGCGCCTTCATCCCCCGCGCGATGGCCCGCATCTTCTTTTTTCCCTCGGCCGAAAGCACCCGGTCGGCGTCCGCCTTCACGCCGGGCGAATCCGGCTCGACGGCGATGGCATGCCTGAGAAGGAAGAGGTTCATTGTCCGCTTCTCCGCTGCGATGGATCCGACCCGGAGGCACCGGCCGGCCAGAAATGCGCCACCGCGCCCGCGTTGTTCATGAACACGCCGACAAGGGAGAGCCGCCGCTGCGCAAGATGGCGCTGGAGGTTCACGACGGACGCCGGGGAGGAAGCGCCCCGTGCCAGGGCGAACCTGCCTACGGCGGCGATCAGCACCTCGACATCCTGGATCTCCCCCATCATGTCCTGGAATGCGTTCATTCTCTTCAGGGGGGCGTTTCCCCCGGCGGGGAACACCCCCCGGAGCGCCTCCATCGTGTACCGGAAATCTTTGAATGACACGCGGAGGCGGTGAATCGTCTTCGTGTCCCCGGGGCTGAGGTGCGTCACGCGTGCGGCCACGCGCATGTACTTCGCCGCCGCGACGCCCGCGAGGACCGTCCCGGCTGCGGAGGCGCGCGCGCGGGTATCCTCCAGCGACGCGAGGGCGGAGATAATCCCGGAGATCTCGCGTCCGAACCCGGCGGCGTCGAACCGGATGATGGCATGCCCCGCGCTCCTCACCAGGCTCTTCTCCAGAACCATGGCCTCACGGAGGAGCGGACGCGCGACGGTAAACCGCCGCGTGAGTCCCCGCAGGAGCAGGATGCGGACATGGCAATCGCGGAGGGGAGAGAAGGATTTCAGGTACCTGCGGAGCATCCGGCGGCTGCGGGAGCTGACCTCTCCCGGCAGGACGGCGTCGGCGATGTCAAGCACGGCGAGCAGGCGGCGCGTTGCGACGCGCAGGTCGTGGATTCCCGGCTCCGTGCAGCGGCGCCGGTTCCTCGCGAGCTCCCCGGCAAGCCGGTGCCAGCGGCTTTCCATGGCGCGCATCAGGAATCCCGGCACGCCGGCAGGGACCGGGGGTGTGTGTGCAGCGTTCCTAGTCTTCAACCGCCATTTTCACGCTGTAGGTTTCTTCGAACATCTGCGCTTTCTTCAGGAGGGCCCACTTCTCCAGCAGGAGATCCCCTTCCCCTTTGAGCCGGATGATGAATTTCGGCTTCCGCAGCTCGACGCTGAACTCGGCGACCTTCGCGGCGTGCTCGTTGTCCATCGCGTCGGCCACGCGGAGGAGCGCGGCAAGCTTGGAGACCACGACCCTGTCTTTCGACGGGAGCACCCGGAACGCGTCGTGCTGAATCTTCGGCTGGGACTTGCGGTGGTACCTGGCCGTGTTTGCGACGATGGCCATCTGCTCCCTCGTGAGCCCGATGACCGGCGTTGCCGTCAGGAGGTAGAGCGTATGCTTGTGGTGCTCCGCCATGTTGATGAACCCTCCGATATCGTGCAGGAGGGCCGCCACCTCCAGGAGCAGCCGGTATTCCAGCGTGAGGTTGTGCAGCGTGCGCGTTTCGTCGAACAGCCTGACCGCGAAGCGGGCGACGGTGGTGCCGTGCTGCTCGTCGAACAGGTACTTCCTCCCGAGCTGAAGTGCGGAGGCCATGACCTGGTCTCTCAGGGGATGGCGTTTTTCGCCGTAGAGCTCCTGCGCCATGTCAATCAGCAGGCCGTCCTTCAGTCCGATCCTCGGGATGACGAGCTCCTCGACCCCGGCGAGCTTCAGGATCTTGTGAAGGACGATGGATGCGGGGACGATCACGTCGGCCCTGTCCGGCCGGAGACGGAGCCCGGAGACGCGTTCTTCGAACGACATCCCGAGGAGCTTCCGGACCAGCTGGTCGAGCTCTCCTTCTTCGAGGAGCGTATCCTTTTCCTTGCCGAGGATCTCGCGGCGGAGATCCCCCAGGGTCTCGATGTTCCCCCCCGTCCCCACGCACAGGTCGATCTTCTGACTTCCGATCTCCTTCTTGAGCCGCCGCTGCGTCGCGTCCACGTATTCGCGGACGAGCTGGTTGAAGTGCTTTTCTCCGTGCTTTTTTTCCTCCAGGACCTGGAGAAGCCGGACGGCCCCCATGCGGAAACTCTCCGTCGAGAGGATGTTCCCGTCGGCGACGAGCGTGATCTCGGTGCTGCCGCCGCCGATATCGATGAGCATCGCAAGCTTGTTGCGGAGGTTGACCTTTTCCTCCACCGCGAGATGGATGAGCCGGGCTTCTTCTTCCGCCCCGATCACGACGATGTCGATGCCGCTCGCCTGGGCGATGCGGTCGATGAAGAGGTCCCTGTTCGTCGCCTCGCGCGTGGCGCTCGTCGCCACGGCTTTCGTCCATTTCGCCCCGCGGGCGTCAACGGCGGCGCGGAATTTTTTGAACGCGTCGACCGCGCTTTCGATCGTGTGCTCCGCGATGGCGCCGGTGGTGAAGACATCCTGCCCCAGACGCACCGGCTCCCGGAGATTGTCGACGATGGAGAGCTTCCGCTCCCCGTCAACGGTCGCCACCGCGAGCCGCATCGCGTTGGAGCCTACATCGATACCCGCAAAAGTTGGCATACGTTCGTTCGTTATCCCCCGATACTGCTCATGGTCCGTTCGGGCCGGACGAAGCCCGGCCTGTTGATGAGATGACCTTCCTCTTTTCCCGCGACGGCAGCGACGATCGTTCCGGCGATCTCGCGATCAGAGGCGCCGCCGCGCAGGAGAGAGCGGAGATCGGTTTCCTTCAGCGAGAACAGGCAGGTCCTGAACTTTCCGTCGGACGTGAGGCGGACCCTGTTGCAGTCCGCGCAGAAGGGCTGCGTGACGGAGCTGATGACGCCGATCTCCCCCCGGCCGTCGGCAAACCGGTATGCATCGGCCGGGGCGCCCGGCGTCTTCACCGGAACCGGGACGACGGGGGACACGGCACCGATCCTTGCGATCACTTCGCCGGTCGGGACGACCCGGTCGATCGACCACCCGTCATCGCGGCCGATCGGCATGAATTCGATGAACCGGACGATGATCGGGCGCGAGCGGGCGAGCCGCGCGAAATCCTCGATCTCCCCGTCGTTCACCCCCCGGATGAGCACGACGTTCACTTTCAGGGGCGCGAGCCCGCACCGGATCGCCGCTTCGATCCCCTCCCAGGTGCCGTCGAAATACTCGCGCCGCACCATGGCGGAAAACGTCGCGGGGTTCAGCGAATCGAGGCTGACATTGATCCTGTCGAGCCCGGCATCCTTCAGGAGCCGGGCCTGGTCCCGGAGAAAATATCCGTTCGTCGTCAGCGCGATGTCCCGTATCCCCCCGATGCGGCGTATCATGGCCACAAGATCCCAGAGGTCCTTCCGCATCAGCGGCTCCCCTCCGGTCAGCCGGATCTTCGAAACGCCGAGGCCGGCGAAGATCCCCGCAAGCCGCCCGATTTCTTCGAATGAGAGGAGCAGATCCTTCTTCAGCCACTGCATCCCCTCCTCGGGCATGCAGTACCGGCAGCGGAAATTGCACCTGTCGGTCACGGAGATCCGCAGGTTGTCCGCCACACGTCCGTATGAGTCGGTGAGATCTGTCATCGCAAGAACAGTCGTCACGCCGGAGTCCGGCGGCCTTTCAGCTCCGCGCGGGAGCGATTTCCTTTTTCCAGACCGGGAGGTCCGCCTTCACCCGTTCGATCGCGTACCGGCAGGCTTCGAACGATGCGGCCCTGTGCGGCGAGGCGGCCGCCGTCAGCACGGAAACCTCGCCGACGCGCAGGAGGCCGATCCGGTGGACGATGGCGACGCCCTCCACGGGCCACCGCGAGCGGATCTCCGACTCGATCCGCCGCATCATCTCTTCGGCCATCGGAATATACGCCGTGTACTCGATGGATTCCACAGGCTTCCCGTCATTGTTGTCCCGCACCGTGCCGATGAAGATGTCGATCCCGCCGGTCCCCGGAGTCCGGATATCCCGCAGCACGGAGGCGAGATCGATGGCTCGTTCGGTGATGGCGACCATCGGCTCAGCCCCCGCTGACCGGGGGGAGGAAACTGATCTCGTCACCGGGTGCGAGGATCCGGTCGAACGACGTGTACTCCCTGTTGACGGCAAGCCGCAGGCTCGCGCGCCAGGGACGGAGCGGGGGAAAACGGGCCGCCAGGGCATCAAAGGCGGCATCGCCGGTGAACGGAGCCTCCACTTCAAGCGGGAGGGCGTCGGTCCCGATAAGTTCGCGGACCGGGCCGAAAAAGAGGGCTGTAACGCTTCGCATGCTGATCCCGATTCTCTTCAACGATAATATACGCTTCCGGGGAGACAAAGTCAGGTTGCTTCGCTTCATGGGAACAACCGGAAGAACGCGGGGGTTCATACAGGACGGAACTCACACACGAAAGGAGAAGCTATGACGGATCGTCGCAGGCTGTCGGAAGCGGAGATCGCCTCCGCGTTGAATGCACTGAAGGGGTGGTCCGTCCGCGCGGGAAAACTGCACAGGGAATTCACGTTCGGTGATTTCGTCGGCGCGTTCGGGTTCATGGCAAGTGCGGCACTCGTCGCCGAGGGAATGAACCACCATCCCGAATGGTCCAACGTCTACAACAGGGTCGTCGTCGATCTCTCGACGCACAGCGAGGGAGGGATCACGGGGTACGACATCGAGTTCGCCGGAAGGCTGGATCAGATCCTGGGGAAATGAGGGCCCCGCCGGCGTGCCGCCGTCCCGAAACGACGGCGGTCGCGCGGGGGCGCAAAAAGAGTGAGGTCAGCCCTTGGTGAGGGATTCCATCATCGCGTTGAACTCCCCCTCGGCGTCGGTGACAGTCTTCGCGGGCCCCGTGAACTTGTAGAACACCATTCCTTCGGGCCCTTCCACGATCGCCCCCAGGAGCCGGAAATTCTCCTTCTTCCCCGTCGACTGCATCTGGGGCCCCGCAGGCGCCAGGTACGCTCCCGCGACCTGGACAAGGCTCACCTTCATTCCGCTGACGGTCCGGTCCGACCTCGACGGAACCCCTGAGGTTTCAAACTGGCTGACCCAGCGCTCAATATTCTGTTCGACGGTCCCCCCCTGGTTGCTTCCGAAATAGAACACGGCGCACTCTCCGGGTTCGGTATCCCCTTCAGAAGCCGGGATGCTGTACGTCGCGACGCGCATGGGACGCTGTCCCTGCTCCGTCCACCGCTTCGGGAGCGACCAGCGGAGGCCCGCCACCATTCCCGATCCGCTTCCGAGGGAGGCCATGTTCGCCCCCGCCTGTCCGGATTGCTGTTGCTGTTTCGTGCACCCGGCGACCGGCAGGAGTATGGCCGCCGCAAGGAGAGCCGCAGTCCAGCGCTTCATCATTCTGATCCTTTCCATAAATGAAAGTTCCGAGCCCGGGGTAGATAATACGTCAGGCTGGAGAGAAATGCAACGGGGATTGACGTTCAGAAGTTGAGTGCGAGCATCACGCCGGCGCCCTCGCGCCGGATGCTCGGCAATACGTGAAGGGATGCATGGTCCTGCGCCGGAACCAATTCGGGAGCCGTCCCGTCATCGTCGTGATGCGCGGCGATCCTGCCGAACGTGTAGCCGAGGGCGATCGCCAGGGGAAAATCGCTGTACCAGTGCCACCCCTTGTTCACCAGGCTGACTGCCGTGAGCCCGGCGATACCGTACCCCGCGGGGCGTATCCACTTTTCGTCCGGGTAATTTTCCGCGATCACCGTCACCGTGGCCATCACCGTCGTCAGGTGTCCGGACGGGAACGCGTAATACCGCGGCTGGTTCTTGTTATAGGCACTGATGCTGGGGAAGGGGCGCCATTTTCCGTTCCCCTGGGTGACAACCTGGGGACTCTCGCGCCCGGCGATCCGCTTGAGAACCTGGACGGCGAGTCCGGAAGCGATGAGTGCTTCCACCGTTCCGCTTGCCGTGCGGAGGGCCCTCGTGTCGTCGCCGACGAATCCGTACAGCGCGAACGCGGCGGCGACGCCGAGCGTCGTCCTCCCGTCTCCCGCGCGGAGGATCTGGTTCGTGGCATAGCGGACATCGCCGGAGCGCGTGTACAGCCCGTGGGAAAACGAGTACGACTCGTGATCGCCGAGGATCAGCACGCCTGTGGCGAGCGCGATCCCGCCCATAACGGGGAGACCCCCGGAACTGAATGCCGATTCTCCGGTGCCGATCCAGTCGCCGGGAACGTTGGTGATCATGGAGTACCATGTGAGCCCCGACGTTTGCCGGATCCCGTGGGACGGGTCGGAGCGGACGGAATCAGCATCCTGCAGCGGGGAATCCGGTTGATACTCCTGGACGGTTTCGGACGGCGACGAAGGCTCCTCCTGGGCGGACAGGCGCCCGGCAGGGAGCGCTGCGGCAAGAGAGACTGCTGCGACAACGTAAACGATCCTCATCTGCACTCCTGGTTGCAGGTGAACTCCCGACGGATTGCTGCTCTAGAACGAAACGCTGAAGACGATCCCCGCCATCTGCGGGTCGATCACGGGAGCCACCGAGAACTTCGGTTCGCCCGGTTTCGGGGAAGAGCTGAGTCCCCCCGCTTCCTCCGGATGCGCTGCGATCATCCCGAACGAATATCCGAGGACGACCGCCAGCGGGTAGTCACTGTACCAGTGAATCCCCGTATTCCCCATGCTGACGGCGAGCAGTGCGACGGCCGCATACCCGACGGGGCGCGCCCACCACCATTCCGGGTAGTTCTCGATCACGACCGTCACGGTCGCAAGAGCCGTCGTCACGTGCCCGGAAGGATATGCATCATAGTGGGGGACGTGCTTGGCATAGTCGATCTGGTTCGGGAACAGGTCCCAGCGACCTCCCGGCAGCGTCGACACGAACGGGCTTTCGCGCCCGGTGACGTGCTTGAGGACCTGGACCACCGTACCGCTCGCGAGTATCGTCTCGACGATCTGGCTCCCCGTCCGCAATGCCCGGGAGTCCTCCGCGACGAACCCGTATGCCGCGAACGCCGCGGCAAGCCCAAACTGGGGCCTGCCGTCCCCGATGTATTCGAAATCGTCGCTCAGCCTCTTCACCGTCGGCGACCCCGTGTACCACTTGTGGGATCCCGTCCAGGTCCCGTTGTCCGTGGCGACAAGCCCCACCGTCAGAGCGGCGGTACCCGCCATCAACGGGGCGTAGCGCGAGGTGAACGCGATGCCGGCGAACCGCAGCCAGTCTCCCGGTATGTTCGAAATCGCCGCATGCCACGCCGGGAGGAATTCCTCGTTCCGCTCCCGGTGCAACGAATCAACCTGGTTCACAACGACCGAACGGACTTCATCCCCGCTGACACCCTGTGCCATCACCGATACGGGCAGGATCACGACGGAGAGCAGGCCGAGGCACAGGACAAGACGAGCCCCCCGTCCACATCGAAAAGAACACATTCACTCACTTGCTTGAGAAGAACCGGATTTGCGGACACATGATCCCCGGAGAGTATCGATGATCGGGGGTTTAAGCAATATCGCGAATCGCGCGTGGAAGATCAAGTCGCTTCCATGGCCATCTGCTTGATTCTCGCAAAAAGTCTGGCCAAATTGAGATCCGCCGACGGACCGGAGAGACGGATTTCCCCATCCCCCCCGAAAGGATTCACTCTGTGCACCTTCAACTGCTGGACTGGATCATCATCGTCCTTTCCCTCGTCATCTGCTTTTTCCCTTCCCTGTTCTTCGGACGGCGCGCCGGCAAAAACACCTCCGAGTTCTTCGCATCAGGACGCTCGGTCCCGTGGTGGCTCGCGGGCCTCTCGATGGTCGCGACCACCTTCAGCAGCGACACGCCGAATCTCGTGACGGACATCGTCCGGCGGAACGGCGTCGCCGGCAACTGGGTCTGGTGGGCATTCGTCCTCACGGGGGTGTCGACCGTGTTCTTCTATGCGCGCCTCTGGCGCCGGTCGGGAGTGATGACCGACCTGGAATTCTACGAGATCCGGTATTCGGGGAAGGCGGCGAGTTTCGTCCGCGGATTCCGCTCGGTGTACCTGGGGCTCTTTTTCAACTGCATGATCATGGCGTCCGTGAACCTGGCGGCCTGCAAGATCGCCGGCATACTGTTCGGCTTCGAACGGTGGCAGACGCTCCTGTTCATCGGGCTGCTGAACGCGGTCTTCGCAACGTACTCGGGCCTGTGGGGCGTCCTGGTGATCGACATGGTCCAGTTTTTCATCAAGATGACCGCGGTGATCGCCGCCGCGTATTTCGCGCTCGCGCTCCCGCAGATCGGCGGGCTCTCCGGACTCGTCGAGAAACTCTCGGCCCTGAAGGGACCGGGAGGCATCAACTACCTCAACATTCTCCCCGATTTCACGAACAACTGGGACATCGCTGTCGCCGTCTTCATCATGCCGGTGGCCGTCCAGTGGTGGGCGGTCTGGTATCCCGGCGCCGAACCCGGGGGCGGGAGCTACATCGCGCAGAGGATGCTGGCCTCGAAATCCGAACGTGATTCACTCGCCGCCGTCCTGTTCTTCAACATCGCGCACTATGTCCTCCGCCCCTGGCCCTGGATCCTCGTGGGTCTCTGCTCCCTGATCATCTACCCGCAGCTCTCGGACATCCAGGCGGCGTTCCCGGCCCTCGACCCGCATCTCCTCGGGCACGACATCGCGTACCCGGCGATGCTCAAGTTCCTTCCCGTCGGGTTCATGGGACTGATGGTGGGGGGGCTCATCGCGGCGAATTCCTCGACCATTCTCACGCATCTGAACTGGGGCGCGTCCTACCTGGTGCACGACTTCTACCGGCGGTTCATCCGGAAGAAGGAAACCGAGAAGCACTACGTGATGGCGGGACGCCTCGTCACGCTCGGCCTCTTTTTCGCCGCCTCGGGGACCGTGTTCCTCCTCGACACCGCCAAGGACGCATTCGACATCATACTCCAGGTCGGCGCGGGAACCGGCCTTCTCTATCTCGTCCGCTGGTTCTGGTGGCGGGTCAACGCCTGGAGCGAGGTGGTCGCGATGATAAGCTCCTTCGCAGTCTCGGTCTGCCTCCTCATCCTGAACAAGAGCGGCACCCCGATCAGCACGCATGTCGGCCTTCTCGTCACGATTGCCTTCACGACGGTCTGCTGGATTCTGACCGCGCTGTTCGGCCCGAAGACGGACAGGAAGACGCTCGTCGATTTTTACGTGAAAGTCAGGCCGTTCGGTCCCGGCTGGAACGCCATACGCAGGGAAGCAGGGCTCCCGCCCGCGCAGCGCGGCCCGGGGGAGAACATCCCGCTGGCGCTTCTCGGGTGGTTCGCCGGGTGCACGGCGATCTGGGCCGCACTGTTCACCGTCGGGAATTTCCTGTACGGACGCCTGACGTACGCCTTCCTCCTCCTCGCGGTGTTCCTCGTGAGCGGAGGGGCGCTCTTCTATGTATTCAACCGCCTCTGGACAAACGACGGCAATTACGAGAAAGGACAACTGCAATGACACAGTGTCTTCCGGGTCTCTTCACGCTCTTCGCGGCGGCCTCCATGCTCGTCGCGGGATGTTCCCCCGCCCATCAGGATTCAACCCGGCGCACCCGCGCGCCGTTCGGCACGGTCGACGGGAAAGAGGTATTCCTCTACACGCTCCGCAACAACTCCGGGATGGAGGCGCGCATCACCAACTACGGCGGGATCGTCGTGTCCCTTCTCGTCCCCGACAAATCGAACAGAACGGGGGACGTCGTTCTCGGGTATGACTCCCTCTCCTCGTACCTGAAGGCGACCCCCTATTTCGGCGCGATCGTCGGCCGGTACGGCAACAGGATCGGCAGGGCACGCTTCACGCTCGACGGGAAAGAGTACACGCTGAACGCCAACGACGGTGTGAACACGCTCCACGGCGGGCTGAAGGGGTTCGACAAGGTCGTCTGGGACGCGGACGAGTCCACCCCCGCGACAAAGGCCGCGCTCTCCCTGTCGTACCTGAGCAGGGACGGGGAGGAGGGATACCCGGGGAACCTGAAGGCCGGCGTCGTGTACACGCTCACCGATTCGAATGAGCTCAGGATCGATTACTCCGCAACGACGGACAAGCCGACGGTGCTCAACCTGACCCATCACTCCTACTTCAACCTCGCCGGCGCCGGGAGCGGCGACATACTGTCCCACGAGGTGATGCTGAACGCCGACAGGTTCACCCCCATCGACTCCGGCCTCATTACGACGGGAGAGCTGAAACCGGTGGAAGGGACGCCGATGGATTTTCGCACCCCCACCGCCATCGGCGCGCGGATCGGCGTCGCGGACGACCAGCTCCGGTTCGGGCGGGGATACGATCATAACTGGGTTCTCACGAGGAGCGGAGACGGCCTTTCGCTCGCCGCACGCGTCGCGGAACCCACCTCCGGCCGCGTCATGGAGGTGTGGACCACGCAGCCCGGCATACAGTTCTACAGCGGGAATTTCCTCGACGCGTCGAACATCGGCAAGGGAGGAAAAGCGTACGCGTACAGGACCGGGTTCTGCCTTGAAACGCAGCACTTCCCCGATTCGCCCAACAAGCCGTCGTTCCCCACGACCGTCCTGCGCCCCGGGGAGAACTTCACGTCGACGACGATCTACCGATTCTCCACCCGGTAGCAGGCGAACGGAGATGACATTGCGTTTGCCGCTCGCCGCCGCGGTCATTGCCACGGCATGCACCGCCTTCACCGCCCGGGGAGGGGATCCCCCCTCCCCGGCGCACGACTATCCGTTCACCCCGGTGCCGTTTACGGCGGTGACGTTCACCGACGGATTCTGGTCCCGCAGGGTCGAGATCAACCGGACCGTGACAATGCCCTGCAATTTCACCCAGTGCGAGAACACGGGAAGGATCGACAATTTCGTGTTCGCCGCGGGTCTGAAGCGGGGGAAATACAGGGGATACCAGTTCAACGATTCGGATATCTACAAAGTGATCGAAGGGGCGTCCTACGCGCTCCTTGCGCATCCCGACACGGCGATCATCCGCACGATCGATTCGATCGGCGTGTTCATAGCCGCGGCGCAGGACAGCGACGGCTATCTGTACACCCCCCGGCGCCTGATCACGCCGGAGTACGCTCCCCCGGGGGGGAAGGAACGGTGGGTCGGCATGAAGCAGGGAAGCCACGAGCTCTACACCGTGGGGCACCTGTACGAAGCCGCGGTCGCGTACTTTGCGGCAACGGGGAAGAGATCGCTCCTCGCTGTCGCGCTGAAAAACGCCGATCTCGTCTGCGCCACGTTCGGTCCAGGCCGGCGGGGGGAAGTCCCCGACCACCAGGAGATCGAGATCGGCCTGTGCAAGCTCTACCGCGTCACCGGAGACGCGAAATACCTCCGGACGGCCCGGTGGTTCCTGGACCAGAGGGGAAACGCGAAGGGGCACGACCTCCTGGGGGACTACGCCCAGGACGACAGGCCCATACTTGCGCAGGAGGGGGCGGAGGGACACGCCGTGCGAGCCGCTTACATGTACTCGGCCCTGGCGGACGTCACGGCCCTGGAAGGGGACGACACGTATCTCCCCGCACTCGACCGGATATGGCGGGACGTCGTCAACAGGAAGCTTTACATCACGGGGGGAATCGGGGCGGTCGGCAGGAACGAAGGATTCAGCGGCGCGTACGCGCTCCCGAACTTCTCCGCTTACTGCGAGACCTGTGCGTCGATCGCCCTCGCCCTCTGGAGCCAGAGGATGTTCCTCCTCACCGGGGACGCGCAGTACGTCGACGTCCTGGAGCGCGTCATGTACAACGCGATCCTCTCCGGCGTCTCGATGAACGGCGACGCCTTCTTCTATCCCAACCCGCTCGGCTCGTTCCGCGGCGCGGAGCGGTCGCCATGGTTCGGCTGCGCCTGCTGTCCTCCCAACGTGCTCAGGTTCATCGCCGGCGCGGGGGGATACGTCTATGCGCGGCGCGCGGGGGACCTTTATGTGAACCTGTTCGCTGAGGGAAGCGCCGTGATGCCGACCGCAAACGGCTCCCTCGCCGTCCGGCAGGAGACCCGGTATCCCTGGGACGGTGACGTGCGGATCACACTCGAGCCCGCGCGACCGGAGGAGTTCACTGTCTTCGTGAGGATCCCCGGATGGGCGACCGGCCAGCCCGTCCCCGGCACGCTCTACCGCGTGATGCGGAACGAGTGTCCCCCCGTCGCTTTCAGCGTCAACGGGGTCCCGGTCGATCCCCCCCGCAGAAACGGCTACGCGGCGATCCGCCGCCACTGGAAAAGGGGGGACGTGATCAGGGTCCGCCTCCCGATGAGCGTCCTGAGAATCGTCGCCAACGACAGCCTGGAGGATGACAGGGGAAAGCTCGCGCTCCAGCGGGGACCGATCGTCTACTGCCTGGAGGGCGCCGACGCCCCCGACGGTCATGTCACCGATCTCGTCATCCCCGACACGGCCGCGATAACGAGCGAATACATGGCTGACATGCTCAACGGCGTGACCGTGCTCCGCGGGCGGGGGCACACGGCGGAGCGCACGCTCACCGGCCAGGTCGTCGACGGTCCCGGCCGGGAGTTCACGGCGATCCCGTACTATGCGTGGGCGCACAGGGGGAAATGCGAGATGACGGTCTGGCCTGCGCGCGCAACAGCGTGGGCACTGCCACTGCCTGCCCCCACGCTCGCCCGGCGAAGCACCGCAAGCGCCTCGCGTGACGTCGCCGCCTACGCGCTCAACGACCAGCTGCTGCCGGCGAGCTCGTCGGACGAATCCATCCCCTACCTGCACTGGTGGCCGCGAAAAGGGACGACCGAGTGGGTCCGGTACGACTTCCCGGGACCTGAGACCGTCTCCCGCACATCGGTGTACTGGTTCGACGACACAGGGGAAGGGGAATGCCGGGTGCCAAAGTCCTGGCGCGTTCTCTATAAAGAGGGGGACGAGTGGAAACCCGTCGGGTCCGCTCTCCCCTTTCCCGTCGAGAAGGACAAACTCACGACAGTTTCCTTTGATCCCGTCAGGACCGCATCGCTCCGCATCGAGGTGGAGCTCCAGAGCGGTTTCTCGGCGGGACTCTTTGAATGGAAGGTGGAATAACGGCATGAAAGCTCTCTGTTCGCTCTGCATCGTGCTCGGCCTGCTCCCGCTCTTTGCCATGACGGCCACTGCCGGCGAAAAGCCGTCCGCGCAGTGGCACATACCGCGCACGGCTCGGCTCGTCACCTCGTGGGGAAGAGAGGTGACGCCCGCGAACGCACACAGGGAGTATCCGCGGCCGCAGTTCACCCGGAAGGATTGGATGAACCTCAACGGGCTCTGGGAGTACGCCCCGGCCGCGCCCGGGGAACGTCCCCCCTCGGGACGCGAGCTCGGCGGGACCATCCTCGTTCCATTTCCGGTCGAATCTGCACTGAGCGGCGTCATGAAGAGCGCGGACCGCCTCTGGTACCGGCGGACGTTCGATGTGCCGAAGGAATGGGCCGGGAAGCACGTCATGATCAATTTCGGCGCCGTGGACTGGGAAGCCACCGTGTACGTGAATGGAATGCCCGTGGGAACGCACCGGGGAGGATACGATCCGTTCAGTTTCGATATCACCGACAAACTGAAGCCGGGAAAGCCGCAGGAACTTCTCGTCGGGGTGTATGATCCGTCAGACAGCGGGGACCAGGCGAGGGGAAAACAGGTGCGTTCCCCCGGGGGAATCATGTATACCTCCACCACGGGAATATGGCAGACGGTGTGGCTCGAACCGGTGTCTCCTTCGCATATCGCGGATCTCCTTGTGACGCCCGACCCGGGGAATGCCTCCGTCAGCGTGACGGTCCGCGCCGAGGGAGCAATGGCGGGGGACGTGGTGCGCGTGAGCGTGAGCGCCGCAGGGAAGACCGCGGGCACCGGATCGGGGGCGCCCGGCGAGACGCTCTCGATTCCACTTCCCGGTGCCCGTCTCTGGTCCCCGGCCGATCCGTACCTGTACGACATCCGCGTGACGCTCGAGCGCGGAGGAAAAACGCTGGACGAGGCCGGGAGTTACTTCGGCATGCGGAGCGTCCGGATCGGCAAGGACGACAGGGGAATCACGCGGATCCTCCTCAACGGGTCGTTCCTCATGGAGGTCGGCCCTCTTGACCAGGGTTTCTGGCCCGACGGCCTCTACACGCCCCCCTCCGACGACGCGATGAAGAACGACATCGCAACGATGAAGAAGCTCGGATTCACGATGGCACGCAAGCACGTGAAGGTGGAGCCCGACAGGTGGTATTACTGGGCCGACAGGCTCGGGCTGCTCGTGTGGCAGGACATGCCGAGTGCAAACAACAAGACCGCGGAAGGGAAGACGCAATTTGAAATCGAGCTCGACAGGATGATCGCCACGCACAGGAACCATCCGTCGATCATCATGTGGGTGGTGTTCAACGAGGGATGGGGGCAGTACGACACGGAGAGGCTCACCGCATGGGTGAAGAAGACGGACCCGACGCGGCTCGTGAACAACGCGAGCGGCTGGGACGACAAAGGTGCGGGAGACGTGCACGACATTCACTCCTATCCGATGCCGAAATCCCCGGCGGCCGAGGCGGGGCGGGCGATCGTCCTCGGGGAGTTCGGGGGGCTTGGACTGGCCGTACCCGGGCACACGTGGAAGAAGGAGCACTGGGGATACCAGGGGATGGCAAACAGGGTTGAGCTGACGACGAAATACGAGTCGTTCATGAAAAAGGTCTATGCCCTCAGGGACGATCCGGGTCTCTCGGCCGCGGTGTATACGCAGCTCACGGACGTGGAAGTCGAGTGCAACGGACTCCTGACGTATGACCGGGAAGTCGTGAAACCCGAGGCGGACCGGGTCTCCGCAGCCAACAGGGGGGATTTCTCACTTGTCCCTCCCCCGCCCGTCGTTTACGTCGTCGTCCCCACGTCAGAGCTGAACGGGCAGGAGTGGCGCTACACGCTCCAGAAGCCGGATTCCGGATGGTTCGCGCCGGATTTCGACTACGGGGATTGGAAGAAAGGTCCGGGAGGGTTCGGCACCGCAGGGACGCCGGGAGCAATCGTGCGCACGGAATGGAAAACGCCGGACATCTGGATGCGGCGCGATGTGTCCGTCCCCAGGGGGGAGATTGCGGGACTCAACGTACGCATCCATCATGACGAGGACGCCGAATTGTACATTAACGGCACGCTTGCGGGGAAGTACCCCGGCTACACGTATGAGTACGAAGATGTCCCCCTCTCCCGGGAATCGCAGCAGCTCCTGAAGCCCGGACGGAACACGATTGCGATTCACTGCAGGCAGACGAAAGGGGGCCAGTACATCGACATGGGGCTCGAAGAACTGACCCCCGCGGCGCAGCACACCCCCCGCTGACGCTCAGCGCACCGCCGGTTCCGTCGTCCTGTGCCTGTCGGCCCAGAACGCCCACAGGACGAACAGCCATGCCGCGTTGCCGGCAATCGCGATCGCCCGGACACCGGGGGGAGGCGGACCGAAGACGTTCGCGCAGTAGATCGCGAAGAGAATGACGATGAGTGACCAGAAGGCGATCACGCCGGTCCGGTCCCGGCTCCGCGTCGCCCCCAGGTACAGGGCGACACCCGCGGCAAACATCCCCCCTTCAAGGGCGAACGTGCCCCCCACCGAGTTCCAGAGTCCCGCCCCGACGCGCGTCGTGCCTGTGAACCAGAGCGGGAGGTCCGGCCGGTGGGTGACGAAGTCGAGTATCCAGTGGCTGAAGACGCACGCGCCGAGTACGATGCCCCCCTTCGTGTCGCGCCTGATCACGCGGTAGAGCACGCCGAAGAGAATCGCCCAGAAGGCTGCACCTGCAAGGCTGTGCGTGAGGGGGTAGTCGTAGAAATCCAGCGGGGTGAACGCCGTGTTCCCGGGATCGATCCTCACGTGTTCGAGGCCCAGAAGGAGAAACAGGGGCCAGATCAGATCCACGAGCTGTGCCGCCATGAAGAGCGTCCCCAGAGAGGTCCGCGGTGCTGCTTTCTTCGCCGCCAGGGCGACCGCGTAGTGACCGATGAACATCGTGGATCCCTCCCGAAGTTGTTCACCTGAATTGTTTGTAGAACATCACCGCCGAGATCACGAGGCCGATCAGCGTGATAAGCGAGCGCACCCTGGCCTGGGGGATCTTCTGGGCATAGTGCGCCCCGGCGTATCCCCCGAGGATCGTCCCCATCGCCATGATCCCTGCGCTCGCCCAGTCCACCAGCCCGCTCGCGATGAAATACAGGGCCGCAACGACGTTGATGAGGAACCCGAGCCGGACCTTCAAAGCGTTCATCTCGTGCACGTCCCCGAATCCCAGCAGCCCGAGCGAGGCAAGCATCAGGATGCCGATCCCTGCACCAAAGTATCCCCCGTACACCGCCACGGCGAGCTGGAAGACCGCGGCGCCGGCGACCCACGAGCGCGGCGGATCGGTCCCGTGCATCGCCGCAAGCCTTGCGCCGAAGAGCCGGTTGAACGAGCTGTTCGCCATGAACAGGACAGTCGCAAACAGAATCAGGAAAGGCACGAGCGTATCAAACACGTGCGAGGGGGTCCTGACAAGGAGCATCCCCCCCGCGAGCCCGCCCAGGAGGCTCACCGGGGCGAACACGCGCAGCCATCGGGAAACGGAACGTGCCGCCTGCCGGTAGCTGTATGCGCTGCTGACCGCGGCGGGAAGGAGGGCGATGGTGCTCGTCGCGTTGGCGACGATCGAGGGGAGTCCCGCAAAGATGAGCGTCGGGAACGTGACGAGCGTCCCTCCCCCGGCGACGGCGTTCATCACGCCGGCGATGAACCCGGCGATCATGAATGCGGCGATGTGGTAGAGGTCAGGCATGCGGTGCTCCGGCGGGCGATTCACTTTTCCGCGGGAATACGCCGAAGGCGAGCACAAGCGCCGCGGGAACGATCGGGACCGAGTACCTGGCCCAACCGACGATCAATGCGTGGACGAGGAAGAAATACACGAAGAGGAGCACGCATACCTGGGACCGGGGAACCCTCTTCCAGAGCCTGTACGAACCGACACATGCCAGAGCAAACACGGGGAACTGGATGAAGGCAAGGAATATCGATTTCGCCCGGGATTCGCTCATATAACAGAATGTGAGAAGGTTGATCGCCGTCCTTTTGAGTGCGAACGCCGGATCGGCGAGGCTCATCCGGAACGACGAGACGGCGAGTATCCTGTCGCCGACCGGGTCAATGGGCGTCGCACCGGTCCCTTCGAGCAACGAGTCGATCCTTTGTTTTCCCGTCATCCACAGATCGAGCGTGGAAAACGGCATGTGCGTCCAATTCATGCCTATGGCGTCCCCCTGCACGCGGTTCAGGCCGAGCGACGTGTGCACGGGGATGACGTGCCCGCTTTCCGCGTAGTTCCTCACCGTCCACGGGAGAACAACAAGCGTGGCGGTCAGGACGAGTATTCCCGCGGCGGGCACGGCACGGGTTCCCCCGCGAAGAACGATCAGCGCCGCCGCGAGAATCGAAAATGGAAGGAGTATGGACTTCACGAGCGCCGTGATGCCGAGAACCACTCCCGCCCCGATCGCGCGCGCCGGGCCGGGGTCTTCCGCGAGGGAGATGAGCAGGAGAAGCGACATTGTCACGAACGTCGTGTGTGTCGTTTCGATCCAGACCCTCGCCGTATACCAGAGGAGCATCGGGTGGACGGCGCAGAGGGCCTCGGCGGCAAGGGCGATCTTCCCCGGGTGCAACCTGGACGCGATAATGAACACAAGGAACGTCGTCAGGCCGTGGAGAAGGGACTGGAGCACCTGCACAGGGATGAATGACCTCGTCCTCCCCAGGAACATGACCGCGGCGACGAGCGCGGGATAGCCGGGCCCCCTGTCAAACTCGGGCTCGAGTTTCCCGGCGCCGCTGTAGACGAACCCTTCCCCTGACGCAAGGTTGGAGGCGAGATCGCCGAGTTTGTCGGGATCGATGTTCGCCGCCAGAGGCTCGCGGATCGACGGGTAGATCACGAGAGAAAAGAGGAGCGCGAGTGCCGCGGCAAGTGCGGCGACCAGCGACGGCGCTATCCATCTGGACCGGGCGGCCGCCCGCGGAGAACGGTGCATATCATCTTCCATGGGATTCCCCTGTGCGTTTCACAGGTTCCTTCTCCAGAAATCGAGCATCGTGCTGTACAGATGAACGCGTGCGGGCCCGTCGGCAATCCCGTGCATCCGCATCGGGTAGATCATCATCTCAAAGAGCCTGTTCGAGAGGATCAGCTCGTCGGCGAACCGCCACGCATTCTGAATGTGCACGTTGTCGTCATATGTACCGTGGACGAGGAGGAGCTTTCCGTGGAGGTCTTTCGCGTACTTCAGGAGCGAGACGGCCTCATACCCCTCCCGGTTCCCGTCCTCCGTCTTCATGTACTGCTCCGCCCATTTCGTGTCGTAGAACCGGAAATCGGTCACTCCGGCCACGGCGATGCCGGCCTTGAATTCGGCGGACCGCGTCATCCCGAGCAGCGTGCACGTCCCTCCACCGCTCCATCCCCAGATGCCGACGCGCGAGGAATCGACAAAGGGCTGCAATTTCATCCAGCGCACGGCGTCGACGATGTCCCGGAGTTCCGCGAGTCCCTCCAGCCGGCGGGCCCCCGAGGTCTCGAGGGTCTTGCTGATCCCCGTGGCGCTCCTGTTGTCGCAGCGGAACACGATGTACCCGTTCTGCAGAAGGAGGTTCTCCCAGTAGATCTCCCGTTGCCAGAGGTCGAGGACAACGGGGGCGGATGGTCCGCTGTAGACGTACATGATGACCGGGTACTTTTTCCCGGGAACCACGTGCTCCGGCATGAGGATCTGGGCCGGCATCGGAAAGCCGTCCCGCGCACGGATTGTGAAGAACGCCGGGTACCGGAGCGCGAATGGAGTGAGAAGCCCGGGGCGTGGTCCCGCAAGGAGCGTGAGCAGCTTTCCGCCCGCTTCGTGGAGGGACAGGGAGGGGAGCGTCGAAGCGTTCGAGTACCTGTCGAGGTAGTACCGGCCGTCGGGACTGAACGACACCATGTGTGTCCCGTCTTCCTGCGATATTCGTTGCAGCGCGGTGCCGTCAACCCGCGCCCTGTACAGGTGGCGTTCAATCGACGATTTCTCCAGCGCGGTGAAATAGACAAACCCCTCCCGTTCGTCGATGGAGATCGATTCATCGCCCGAGATCCTGATCTGCCAGGGTCCGTTGGTGACGCACCCCAGGCACGAGCCGTCCATGCCGTAGAGGAACAGGTGTCTGTACCAGTCACGTTCGGAAGGCCAGAGAAATTCCTTTCCGCCTTCAAGGAACCTGAGCCCGTCCATCACGTTCACCCAGTTCGAGTCGGTCTCCCGGAGAACCGGCGAGAGCTTCCCGGTGGCACGGTCGGCGAACGAGAGAGCGAGCTGCGTCTGGAGCCTGTTCACCGTCTGGACGGCGACCCGATCCCCGCCGGGCGTCCACCGGAGCCGGACGACATATTCGTGCGGCACGCCGTTGAAATCGACCCACGTCGTCCCCTCACCGTCTGCACCGGCGATTCCGACGCGCACCGAAGGGTTCTTCTCCCCCACCTTCGGATACCGCTGGGTGATGAGGCGCGGGGTCCACGGCGTCACGTCCACGTAGTGCTGGACGCTGACGCCTGACTCGTCGGTCCTGAGGAATGCGATCGATTTGGAATCGGGGGACCACCAGTAGCCGGTGTCGTGCCTGTCGAATACTTCCTCCCAGTAAAGCCAGGAGAGCGTCCCGTTCAACACGCTGTCACGTCCGTCCGATGTGAGGCGGGTTTCCCTGCCCTTCGCGATGTCGTAGACGTACAGATCGTTCGCGCGGACGTAGGCCACCTTTTCCCCGTCGGGAGAGAGCGACACACACGACTGACTGCCGTGTGGGAGGCCGAGGCGCGTGACAGCCGACGAGGCAATAGCGAGAAGGAAGATATCCCCGTCTATTAAGTAGAGCCCCCGCTTTCCCCCGCCGTCGATGTCCAGCGGGAACGGCAGCGCACGGGGCGCTCCTTCGCCGAGGACGGCACGGAACCCGGAGAGCACCTTCTGCGCGTCCACAAGAGCGGAGCGGACACCGGAAGGAGGGGTGAAGACCTCCAGCGTCCGTTCTTCGGCGGGCTTCCGCGTGTCATACAGAACGCACCTTCCGTCGTTCAACCACCGGAACTGCGGGATCGCCGCCGCTTCGGCAGGACCCGTCCCGCAGAGCCACTCCACTGTGAGGGCACCGGGGACATCCGGTGCCTGCGCAGGGAGATCCGGGGCAAAGAGCGTGCACCCCAGAAGCGTGAGCATAAGCCCGAAACGACGATGCATGCGTTCCCCCTTTCCTGAGCGTGTACCGGATGAGAACATCAGGGCCGCCGTGTTTCCCAGCCGACGACCGCCTGCACGACTCTGGATCCTCTCCTCCTGCTGACAGCCTCGATATAATGGAGGTCCGGGGAAGACGCGTCTTCCCCCCGCGAGAGGGCGACGGTATCCCCGAGCGTCGTCTCGCCGACATAGTTCACCTGGAGGAATCCCGGGGAATGGGATCGCACGAACCCGTCATCGTAGCAGTCGAACAGCCACTCCAGGTACCGGGCGTTGTTGACGTGGTTGTTCACGTCCAGATCGCTCAGGTGAACGTTCCGCTCGTACGCCGGGCGCATGTCCCGCACGGGGACGAGCTTTTTCAACTGCTCGTTGAGCGTACGGCCGTTTTCGTTGGAGGGAAGGGGGATAGGAAGAGCGTCGGCCGTGTGAGGCCTGAATGCCGCCGTGTCCACAAGGAGCCATCCCGTCGCGGCGTCGAGAAGGACGTTCCCGTCCCGGTCGGTCATCCGGAAGTCACGGATATACATAAGCCCCTCGGTCGTCACGTGCCAGGTGCGGATGACACCCCCTTCCCCCCACGCGGGGAGCTTCCGGATGCGGACCCTGGCGCGTGAGAGCACCCAGACGTAGCCGAGGTCTTTCAGCACCTCATAACCGATTCCGAGGTGGACGACGTGGTTGCCGGCGATTTCCTGAAAGTAGTTAAAGAGGGAGGCCATCCGGAGCCTTCCGGTGCAGTCCGATTCGTACGATCGTACCGAAAAGTCTTCCTGCCAGACGTTTCCATCCGCTGTCATCGATTTCCCCGTGAGAGTTTGAGCGTGAAGACGGTCCGTATCCGGACAGCGGTTGTTCAAAAACCGGACGACGCGCGAGTTCAACAATCGGGAAAACCGACTTGATTTACAAGGGTCGGGCTTGGACCGAACGATCGACAACAAAGGCAGGATTCGATACTCCGGCACACGAACATCAAGCCGCCCGACACGCCCGTCCGGCGATGCCGAGCAGATTTGATCCCGTGAAGCGGAGAGTGGTGGGAATCGTCTCATGGAATTTCGTCCGGCGCGTGCTTGCGGCGAATGTCATCGCCTGACCCGCGGCATACTTCGCGCTTCGTTCCCGGCTTGACGATGATGCCTCACGCATCCAGCTCGGCCCGGATCTTTTCATCATCGCCGGGGCCCTTGTGCTCGGCATTGCCCTCCTGACGATCAGCGTCCAGGTTGTGCGAGCGGCACTTGCGAACCCCGTCGAATCGCCCAAGCATGAATGAACGCGTCACGGAGAGCCCGGTTTACCCGCGAATCTTGACGTCTGTCACTCAAGTCCTGTAACACGCTAAGTCGTCTTAAATCAATTACTTAACTGTATTCGAAGAGCCTGCAGCGCTCCTGCATTCCCCTCCGTGATTCCTATCATAGGTAATGTGGTCCGAATGTGATTGATTTCACGTGTGAATCGCAGGATGATTCCGTGTCGCCGGATTCGGGGGGAAACCGACGAATGATAAAGACAAAACGCTGCCAATACTGCGGTAAAGAAACTCCGTCTGAAGCGCCCGAGTGCGCGCACTGCAAAGGCGCGCTCCAGGCAAAGCCCGGCGTGGCCGTCCTCGACCATTTCGCTGCCGTTAAATCCGCCCTTGCCGACAAATACGAGATCGTTACCGAAATCGGGCACGGGGGAAATGCCACGGTCTATCAGGCGATCCAGAAGAATCTTGACAGGAAGGTCGCACTGAAAGTCCTCCTCCCCGGACTCGTGAGCGACCCGGGCTACATGGAGCGATTCCATCTCGAGGCGCGCGCCATTGCGAAGCTCCGCCACCCGAACATCGTCACGATCTACGATGTCGGGAACGAGCAGGGGGTCCACTACATGGCAATGGAGTTCCTGGAGGGGAAAGATCTTCACCACCTCGTGAAGCAGAAGGGAACCCTCAGTATCCGGGAAACCGTGGAGATGGCAAGATGCATCGCGGCTGCGCTCGACTACGCGCACAGCTACGGCATCATCCACAGGGACGTCAAGAGCTCGAACATCATCATGACGTCCACCCGCTCTGCCGTGCTGACCGATTTCGGCATCGCACAATCGGGCGTGACGTCGGTGCACACAAAATCAGGGACGCTGCTCGGAACTCCGGAATTCATGAGCCCGGAACAGGCCGGGGGCAAGGCCGTGGACTCCCGGACGGACTTTTACAGCCTCGGCGTCGTTCTGTACCACATGCTGAGCGGGCACTACCCCTTCCAGGGAGAAAGCCCGGTGACGACGATCCACAAGATACTCTACGAGAATCCTGTTCCCCTGGGAAGACTCGTCAAGCTCCCTCCCGCGCTCGAGGCGGCGATCGGGAAGTGCCTTGAAAAGGACCCGGAGAAGCGGGTGAAGAACGGGAAAGAGCTGATCGCGTTGCTGGAACACGGAACCGACGTTCTTCCCCTCCCGGTTGCGGAGAAGCCGGCCCAGCGGCCAGCGCCGCTGCCGGCTCCACCGGCTCCCGGCACGAGCGAGTCCCGAACGGGAGAGATATCAGTCCATCGCCCCCCTCCGCGGTCGTCCGAGATCATCCCGCCCCGGAGCAGTGTCGATACACGACGCCCGCTTTTCCGGACCGTTCTTCTTGCGACCGTGGCCTGCATTGCATTGACAGGGTACGTCGCCTGGCAGCGGATGTCCCCCCCCGACCGCGTTACACGGACTCCCCAGACCGTCCCCGCCCCGCTGCCCGAGCGGAGACTCGTTCCCTACCTGATCGGCGCGACAAAAGACGAGGCAATCCGTCTCCTGAAACGGGAGGGGTTCGAAATCGGCAACGTCAGCGTCGTCGCCGTTCCGGATTCCGCCAAACGGGGGAGAGTCGACAGTCAGCACCCGGCGCACGGCTCCGTCGCGAAACCGGGGGCGACCGTGGACCTGCTCATCGGCGAATAGCGCCCGTGCTTGCGCATTCGCCCGCGTTCTTGTATAATTACCTCATGCGTTCCAGTGTTCGCCCGCACTCAGGCGGCGTATTCCGCTTTCCGGTCTTTTCACTCGCGATGCAGGTGATCACATGAAGGTCGTCCCGGCACTTGTTCTTGTCTTCTGCGTTGCATGCACTCAGGTATCCCTGTTCGCACAATCGGGCACATTTTCCGTGAGCACGCGGAAGGATTCGATCGGCAGCGTGCAGACAGGGAGCAGCAAGACCGACAGCGTGACCGTCACCAACACCGGAACGTCCACGCTCACGATCAGCTCCGTCAAATCGAGCAACGCGCGCTTCACCGTGGGCCCGGCAAGTGCTTCACTTGCCGCCGGGGCCGGCAGGAAATTCGGCATCGCGTTCGCACCGACCGTGACCGGGGCACAGAGCGCGTTCATCGTCTTCACGCACTCCGGGGGGACATCCCCCGACACCGTGACCGCTTCGGGAACCGGGACCGCCCCCGCGTTTTCCGTGAACCGGAAGAACGTCGGATTCGGGTTTGTCGTCATCGGCTCCCCCAAACCCGACAGCGTCTCGGTCACAAATGCGGGCACCGCCCCTCTCGTCATCAGCACCGTCACATCCTCGAACGCCCGTTACACCGTGAGTCCGACCTCGGGGACCATACAACCTGGCGCGAAGAGCACGTTCAGGATCACGTTTACCCCCACGGTGACAGGGGCCCAGAACGGCAATATCGTCTTCGTTCATAACGCGCCCACGGTGAGGGACACCGTCGCCGTCACAGGGACGGGGACCGGCTTTTCGGTCAACCGGCGATCGGTGGCGTTCGGCAACGTGCAGGTGGGCCTCAACTCCCGGGACAGCGTCGTCGTGACCAACGCGGGGGCGACCACGCTCACGATCACGAGCGTGACGTCGGGGAACGCGGTGTTCGCGGTGAGTCCCGCCAGCGCCTCGATCGCGGCCGCCGGGAGCGCCAAGTTCTACATCACGTTCACGCCCGCCAACACGACGGTCCAGACAGGGAACGTCGTCTTCATCCACAGCGCTTCGAGCTCGCCCGACACCGTCTCCGTGAGCGGCACCGGGACTCTCCCGGGATTCTCCCTCAACAGGAAAACCGTCCCCTTCGGCTTCGTCGCACTCGGCGGCAACAGGTTGGACAGCGTCAGCGTCAGCGATACGGGGAAGGCTCCGCTCGTGATCAGCGGCGTCGCTTCCAGCAACGGGGCGTTCACCGTGAGCCCGGCGAACGCCACGATTCAGCCCTCTCAGGCACGGACGTTCTATATCACGTTCACGCCCGCGAACACGAACGCACAGGCCGGGAACATCGTGTTCACGCACAACGCCCCCTCCCTGCACGACACCGTGGCGGTCACGGGAACGGGGGGGCTGCCGGCCTTTTCCGTCACGCGCCGTTCGGTTCCTTTCGGGTTCGTCATGCTCGGGGGCAACAGGGTGGACAGCGTCATCGTCAGCGACACGGGGAAGGTCCCGCTCGTGATCAGCGGCGTGGCATCGAGCAACGGGACATTTACCGTGAGTCCGGCGAACGCCACGATCCAGAGCGCGCAGGCGCGGACATTTTATATCACGTTCACCCCCGCGAACACGAACGCGCAGGCCGGGAACATCGTGTTCACGCACAACGCCCCCTCCCTGCACGACACCGTGGCGGTCACGGGAACAGGGGGGCTGCCGGCCTTTTCCGTCACGCGCCGCCAGGTTCCCTTCGGCACCGTCCCGCTCGGCGGGAATAAGCTCGACAGCGTCTCCGTCAAGGACACCGGAACGGTGGCGCTTGTCATCAGCGGCGTCGCATCCAGCAACGGGGCGTTTACCGTGAGCCCGACGAACGCCACGCTCCAGCCCGCTCAGTCACGGACATTTTATATCACATTCACGCCGGCAAACACGATCGCCCAATCGGGGAACCTCGTCTTTACACACAACGCCCCCGGCGCACACGACACCGTGTCGGTGTCGGGAACGGGAGGACTGGGTGGATTTGCCGTCACCCGCCGTTCGGTTCCCTTCGGCATCGTCCCGGTGGGCGGGAACAAACTCGACAGCGTCTCCGTCACGGATACCGGAACGGTGGCGCTCGTCGTCAGCGGTGTCTCCTCGAGCAACGGCGCGTTCGCCGTGAACCCGACGGGGGCGACAATACAGCCCGCGCAATCCCGCATGTTTTACATAACCTTCACCCCGGCAAATACGAGTCCCCAGACCGGCGTGATCGTCCTGACAAGCAACGCGCCGGAGGCACGCGACACGATCACGGTGACCGGCGCGGGCGTAACGTCCGCCTTTTCGGTGAACAAGCGGTCCATCGCGTTCGGAAACGTCGTCGTCGGCAACGCCAGGGCTGACAGCGTCACCGTCGCCGACACCGGGCTTGCCCCCCTCGTCATCAGCAGCGTCACGTCAAGCAACGGAAGGTTCGCCGTCAATCCGGCGAACGCCACGATCCAACCGGGGGGAACGAGGACGTTCACCGTCGTATTTGCTCCCCTGAGCGCGTCGGCGCAAAACGGGCTCGTCGTCTTCAACCACAATGCTCCCGACCTTCATGACACCGTCACGTTGAGCGGCACGGGAGTGGGACCGCTCGCCGCCCCCGTTCTCCTCCTTCCCGCCAGCGGCGCAACGGGACGGCCGACCCCCGACACGCTTTCCTGGAGCAGCGTCAGCGGCGCCACGGGATACTGGGTGGAGGTGGCGACGGATCCCGCGTTCACGTCGATCGGGCTCAATGATTCAACGCTGACATCGACGCAGAGGCAGGTGAGCGGCCTGCCGCAGAATACGCTCTACTACTGGAGGGTGTGCACGCGGAATTCCGCCGGCACGGGTCCGTTTTCCTCAGCGTCGACATTCACGACGGTTGCCTCGGGACCCGTCACGGGGACGGTCAGCTTTTCGGGCGACGTGAGCTCGACGTCGTACAGGATGTTCGGCCTTCCCGGCCTCGGCTACCGCAGGGCGGGGGACATCTTCACCGGCACTCAGAAAGTGGACTGGAGAATCCTCCGGGACACGGGGCAGGACACCACGTATCCGGCCTATTACGTCGACCTCTCCCCCGACTCCGCGCTCAGGACCGGCGAAGGATACTGGCTTCTTCAGAAGAACAACCTGACGGTTTCGCGGACGGACACGCTCCCGGCCCTCTCACCCGACGGAACCTACAGCATCCCTCTCCACGGCGGATGGAACATGATCAGCAACCCGTTCAATGTGACCGTCACCCGATCGGCCGTGATCGCGGCGAACGCCCTCCCCGCAGGAACGCTGTTCTGGGAACATGTCGGTTCGATGCGGACGTCGAGCGGAACCACGCTCGACCCGCTCAAGGGGTATTATTTCGACAACGACACCGCGAACATCCCCGCGCTGAAGATCCCGTACCCGTTTTCCACGGCGGTCGCAAAGCTCGCGAAGACGACCGGCGCGGGGTGGCGCGTGGAGCTCGTCTTTGACAGCGACATTAACACGGACAGGGACAACTACGCGGGAATCGCGCCGGGCGTGAAAGCGGGACGGAACGAAATGGACCAGCACGAGCCCCCCCTCGTGTTCGACCAGGGATTCCTCTACTTCGTCCGACCCGAATGGGACGCCGTGCACAGCCGGTTCGCCACCGATATCCGGACATCCCTCGGCAGCGGTCAGACGTGGGACTTCGAGGTCTGGAACCCGCGCAAGGGTCCAGGAAAGATCACCGTGCTGGGGCTGGACGGGGTGCCCCCGGAAAACCAGGTGGTTCTCGTCAACACGCAGAACACGTCCCCGGCGGACATACGAACAAACGGCGTGTACGCGTATACGACGACATCCCCGAAGATGGCGTTCAAGCTCGTCGTGGGGCCGAAATCGTATGTCGACGCGGAGACGTCAAAACTCCTTCCGCAGGCGTTCGCGCTCGCGCAGAACTACCCCAACCCGTTCAATCCGAGCACGACGATACAGTACATGCTGCCTGCAGGGTCGTTCGTCCGCCTTGAAATCATCTCCGTGATCGGGCAGCGCATTCGCCTCCTCGACGAGGGCTACCGCGCCGCGGCCACGTACTCGGTCGTCTGGGACGGAAAGGACGACGGCGCGCACCCGGTGTCAAGCGGGATCTATTTCTGCCGGCTGACGGCAGGCGGAAGCGCGGCAATGACGCGCAAACTTGTTCTCCTGAAGTGAGGCGGCCATGACGATGAAGACACCTGCACTCTGGCGGAAAGGGATCTGCGTCTTACTGATCCCAGCGTTCCTCGTCGCGCTTGCAGATCTCCCGGCGTTTGCGCGGACCGGTGCGGACGAGACCATCCGCGTGACGAACCAGATCGTGCGCATCGAGGGGGACGTGGCGCTCATCTCCTACGACCTCGAAGCGCCTGAGGGGAGTTCGTACGTCGTCACGATCGAGCTGAGGCGGGAGAGCGATCCCTCGTTCAGCCTTGTCCCGTCCAACCTGGCGGGCGACATCGGCGACGTGAAAGGCCCCGGAACCCGCAAACTCATCAGGTGGGATTACCTGAGAGATTTTCCGATCGGGCTGCGGGGCGAGGATTTCTATTTCAAGATCGACGTGAGCAGGGCCGGGGGATTCCCCTGGCTCTGGGTCGCGCTCGGATCGGCGGCGGTCGCCGGCGGAGTGGTGGCGATCATTGCCGGCAAATCGTCGTCTCCTGCGCCGCAACCCGGGACGACGGAACTGCCATTGCCTCCGGCACGCTGAGTGCCGGCCGGAGCGTACAACAGAGAAGGCGCTATCATCATGCATACGAAACTCCTGATCGCGGTCGTCTTCGCTTCCGCAGCCGTCTGCCGGGGGCAGGTATCCGTCCGCACCGGGGATTTTTCGTTCGGGAAACCCGTGCTTGCGGTGCGGGGAGACTTCATGGGGGAGAACGGGACGACCTGGCTCAACGCAAGCGGGGCGGGGACGCTCCTCCTGAGCATTTCCAACAGCGGGAGCGCGACGGCCCGGGGCGCGGTTGTGATGTTCTCTCCCGGGGGGCAGTTGAAGGACGTGAACATCATTCGGGTCGATTCCCTCGGCGACATGAAGCCCGGGGACGTCCGGACGGAAAGGATCGCTCTCACGGCACCAGAGGACGCGCCGTCGCAAAAGGGGCCGCTCTCGATCCTCGTGCGGGCCGAGCCGGGCCCCGTGACGGCCGAAACGAAGGTCGAGATCAGCGTGAGGGAAATCCCCGCGCCGCGGCTCGACATCGCGATCGCCGGCGGGGCGGCGGAGGGAGTGACCGCCGGTGAAGTCACGAAAATCAGGGCCCGCGTCCGCAACACGGGATCGGGCGAGGCACGCGGCGTTTCGGCCACGTTCCTTCCACCGGCCGGAGGAACGGACGCCGGGCTGGCGGAATCGGGAAAGACCGTGCAGCTCGGGACGATCACCCAGGGCGGGGGTGCAAAGGATCTGACACTGACGCTGACCCCCCCTGCAAACGCCGAGGGACCGGCGGCAATCGTCGTCAGGCTGGACGAAGAACGGGCGAAGTTTTCCGTCTTCGAGACGCTCTCCGTGATCGTCAAGGGAGCAGGTGCGGGAACGGAGGAAGCGGGAAATGCGGCGTTCAGGAAAGGAGATTACAACAGGGCGATCGCGTCGTTCGAGAAGGCCGCCGCCCGGGGGAAGGCATCGAAGGAGCTGTATTTCAACCTCGGGCTTTCGTATTTCAGAAACAGGAACCGCGTCCGCTGTCTTGCGTGCATGCAGAAGTCGTCCGCCCTCGGGAGCAGGGAGGCGAAAGCCTGGATCAGGGACAACACGGTTCCCGTGGAGTTCACCACGGTCACGTATACGCAGGCGGAGGCCGATCCGTTCGAGGGGTACACCCCTCCGATCGGTCTCGGCGTGCTCCCGTTCGCCGATTCACTCGGGCACAACACGGCGCTCACGGAGAAGCTCTATGACGCGCTCAGGGCGAAAAATGAGAAGCTCAGGATATTCCCGTTCTCGACGATCAAATCCGAGCAGGTTTCGTGGGGACTCACCGCACTCAGCCCGTCGAACAGGCAGATCCTCGCGGCGCTGGAAAAAGAGCTTTCCATGAATTTCGCCGTTGCGGGGATCGTGCGGGATAGCACGGGACCGTCGTTCAGCATGCAGATCCTCAGATGCAGGGACGGCGCCCCGCTCGTCACGAAGGAATTCCGCACCACCGGAAGCGCGAGCGCGATCGACGACGCGGCGATGTTTCTCCTGAAGGGGAGGGTTCCCGCGTACCGGACGTCGCAGAGCCTCGAAGTGAAACTGCCGTAGCCCGGGGGGCGCAACTCAACAGCCGCGGTACCTGTCGAACGTCTCGAGCATCGCCATCAGGTTGGCGACGGGGACTCCGGCCTGAACGTTGTGTATGGCGTTGAAAACGAACCCTCCCCCCGGTCCGAACTGTTCGATGCGGGTTCTCACCTCTTCGGCGACCTGTGCGGGGGTGCCGAAAGGCAGGGTCATCTGCGTATCCACCCCCCCTCCCCAGAACGTCAGGGCATCCCCGAATTCCTTCTTCAGCCTCCCGGCGTCCATATCCGCGGCGGAACACTGGACGGGATTCAGGATGTCAAAACCGCTCTCAATGAAATCCGGGATCAACCCGTACACCGAGCCGCAGGAATGGATGAACGATTTCCATCCCGTGTGGCGGTGTATCCAGTTGTTCACTTCCCTGTGAAACGGCTGGTAGAGATCCCTGTACGACGCCCGGGAGATGAACGGGCCGCACTGGGTGCCGAAATCCGTCCCCGTGGTGAAGGCCGCCGCGACCCTGTCGCCGACCACCGCATGGAGTTTTGCCAGGTTGTCGAGGGCGATCTCGCACTGCCGTTCGAACACCTTCCGGACGAACTCTTTCCTCGAGACCGTACTGACATACCATTCCTCGATGTCACGGATGCCGCGGGGGTTCCTGAGCCACATCGCCGGGACGAGGGCGATGTCCCCGAACGCCGTGCCGCCGAACGATGCCAGGAGGGCCTTGTCCGTCTGCGTGTACAGCCGGTCGGCCTCTTTTCTGAAATGCTCGAGGTCCTCCTCCGCAATGGGAGCAAACTCTTCCAGGTTGTCTTCGACTCTCAACGCGTCGTCGTCGACCGGTTCCTGTCTCACGATCGCATCGACGTAGTACCCTCCCTTCGGCATTCTCCCGCTCGGCGCGAGGCTCGTGTCTCCTTCCGGGTACAGGAGGATGTCGCCGTTCGGTTCGGGATGCGTGTTGAATCCGGCCGGGACCAGGACCGGCGTCCCGTCGAACAGCCGCCATTCCTTCCAGCCGGCGTTTTCGAACCCGAACATCGTCTTTCTCCCCCAGAGGCAGATGACGTCGATCCCGATCGCCTCCATGAGATCCGGCGCTATTTCCCCGAGCATCTGGTACGGTTCGACGACGCGGACCGGCGTTCCCGGAGGGTCGAGGTGGAGGGCCTGGCGCAGCGCATACAGGGTGCTTGCCTGCATTCCCGTTACCGCCGACCCACCCAGATCGAACGGTATCCTGTCGGGCGCCCTGTGGTTCAGCGCCGCCAGCACCCTTTCGCGTGATATCATAATCTGGCTCCGTTGGTTCGAATCACCCTGGTGCCTTCCTTCCGAGGGAGGGCTACCGAAACACGATGTACAGGACGACGAAGACCGCTACGACGGCAGCGGCCAGGACGCGGAAATCCCCGAGCACCCCCCCTCCCGTGCCCCGCTTCAGCGGCTCACGCCAGGTTTCCCAGACGAGGGCTTTCGATTCCTCCCTGAGCGGCTCCGCGAACGCGAAGGAAGCGACGACCATCAGGGCGCTGCACGCCGCGAGCAGGTAAAACGCCGTCATCATGAAATTGCCGGCGTAGATGCCGTTCCAGTCGAGGAGGAACATGACGAGTCCGCCGAACGCCCCCGCGACGAGCGTGATGTAGGCGGCCCTCCCGGACGCGCGCTTCCAGAAGACGCCGAAGAGGAACACCGTCGTGATCGGCGGGGCGATGTAGGAGATCAGCTTGTTGAGCCCCTCGATGATCGTCCCGTAATGGCCGAATATGGGGGAGAGAACGATCGCAAGGAGTGTTGCAACGACGGTCGTGATCTTCCCGACGAGCACGAGCTGGTGATCTCCCGTCTGCGGCCGCCATCGCCGGACGATGTCGTACGAGAAGAGTGTCGCCGTCGAGTTCAACGCGGCCGAACACGTCTGCATCGCCGCGGCGAGCATCGCGGCGGCGATGAGCCCTTTGAGCCCCCCGGGAAGGAGATGCAGTATCATGAACGTGTAGGTATCGGCGGCAGACCTGGGTCCCGCTCCGAGCGATCCGGTCTGGACGAGGGCGACGCAGATCACCCCCGGAAGGACAAAGAAGAAGACGGGGAGGATCTTGAGGAACGCGCAAAAGAGCGGGCCGAGGCGCGCGTGTTTCTCGTCCCGGGCGGCAAGGACCCGCTGGACGATCGTCTGATCGCAGCACCAGTACCAGATGCCGAGAACCGGGTACCCGAGAAAGATCGAATACCACGGGAGCCCCGAGGCGTCGCCGGAGGGCCTGAGCATGCTCAGGAAATTCGCCGTGCTCCACGTTATCCCCGGGTTCGGCATTCCGGCCATCGGGTGAGGATGGGTCGCAAGCGCCGACACGAGCGCCGACCACCCCCCGATCCTGACGTAGCCGGCGACCGTAATCGCAACGGCACCGACCAGCAGGAGCACGGTCTGCGCGCTCTCCGTCAGCACGACGGCAAGAAGTCCCCCGACCATCGTGTAGATGCCGGTCAATAGGCCGAGGACGACGATGAAGAACGTGAGCGCGTCGAGTCCCATGATCGTCGAGGCGGGGTCGATCCCGAGCACCCCCCGGAGAACCCATGCGGCCGTGTAGAGGGCGACGCCGATGTGGATCACGATCGCCGATACGATGGAGATCACGGCGAGCCAGTCACGGCACTTTCTGTTGTACCGCCGCTCCAGGTAGTCCGGGAGCGTCGCCACGTGCGAGCGCAGGTACAGGGGAGCGAAGAACAGGGACAGGAGCACGAGCGTAAATCCGGCCATCCACTCGAAGTTGCCGTAGATCAGCCCGTACTTGTACGCGGATTCGGCAAGGCTGACGAGGTGCACCGTTGAGATGTTTGCGGCGAACATGGCCAGCCCGATCACCGGCCACGTGAGCGTGTTGCCCGCGAGGAAATAGTGGCTGCCTTCACCCCCCCTGCGGCGCCGGGAACCCGCCCAGAACCCGAGCGTCACGATGCCGAGCAGGTAGACGGCGATGATGAGTATGTCGATCCTGGAGAGTGTCACGGGTCATCACGGGAGTTTGAATATGCGGTCCATGAGTTTCCATTTTTCGCTCGAGGCGGCGCCGGGAAGCGACTGCTGGAATTTCGCCACGAACGCCTCCCATTCTTTCTGCCGGGGGAGCGTGGAGAGTCTTCCCATGTCGCGCGTGAAATCGAATTCCGGCGTGGTTTCCATGATCATAAAGAGCCGGGTCCCCAGGAGGTAGATCTGCATATCGACGATCCCGACCTCGCGGATCCCTTTCGGAATCTCCGGCCAGATATGTTCGCTCATGTGCCAGTAACGGTACTCCCTGATGAGCGTCGAATCGTTCTTGAGGTCCAGCGTGAGACAGTATCGCTTCGTCTGAGGCGTTTTTCCCTCCGTCCCGGCGGACTGACCGGAGGCGTCGCCGGTTCCCGCCAGCGTCAGGAAGGCGCCGAAGACCGGGAGGTACCAGAAGCAGTTCAGGGTTTTCATGGTGTGTCCTTCTGTTGTCGAATGGTTACGGGCGGCGGATTTTTATTCCCATTGTTCCCGGGATCCGCTCCCCGGCAACAAGAATGAGATAGCCGCCCCCCCCCGCTCCGGAGAGCTTCCAGCCCGAGGCGACCGAACGGTACTTTTCCATGACCTCCCGGAGTTCCGCGCCGGCCATGCGGGGAAACATCGCCACCTGCGCTTCGAACGATTCGGTAAACGCGGCGCCGAACCGGGGGAGGTCCTTCGCGAGCAGCGCGTTCCAGCATTGCTCCGCCGCGCGTGCAAGCCGCTCCGCCTTCGGGGCGGTGACATCCGTGCCGGAAAGAACGGAGAAATCCCCGACTCTCGGGCCGAGCGTCACGAGCGAGATATGGGCTTCGATGAATTCAAGGACGTCCTCGCGCGCACAGGTCTCGATTGACTCCGGCCAGTATGCGCCGCAATAATTGAGCCTGTTCAGTCCGGGAAGAACGATGCCCAGGGCGTCCTGCGAACCGGAGATCATGTCCGTCCCCGGAGGATTGTCGTACGTAAAGAGTATTTTTGCGAGCTGTTCCCTGTCCCCGCCCGGGATCTCCGTCTTCCAGAGCTCGACCGCCCTGCGCCGGGTGCTTGATGCCATCCCGCTTCTCTCGTTGAACTCCACGGTCGGTTCGAGCGAGATCGTCAGGACGGGCCCGGGAGCGCATTTTGACACAAACGGCTGGTCAAGCCACCCGCCGGCGATATCGATCCGGTACGGGATGTTGCACTCCGTCCTGAGCGCGGTCGTCGACCTCACAGGGAGCGTACCGTGGGGAAGCCGCCTGCTCACCACGTACTCGATGCCCCGGCTGCGGCAGAGGGCTTCCTTCTCGGGACTGTTCCCGTCCTCATTCACGAACAGGATATCCGGCCGCTCGCGTTCGAGTTCTTCGATGAAATCGAGCAGCCCCCACCCGCTGTTCACGACGCACTTCCTGACGCAGGAGAGAGATTCGAGGAGATACTGCCGCTCCTGCTGCGTGTAGACGGGATAGCGCCCCTTGAGGTTTTTCACGTTCTCATCCGAGCCGATGCCCACGACGAGGTCGCCGTGACGCGCGGCCTCGGTGAGGAAGGCGACGTGGCCGCTGTGCAGGAGATCAAAACAGCCGGTGACAAAGACTTTTCTGGACCCGGGGACGGGAGCAACCATGGTGGCTGAGACGTTGGCGGAGAGGAGAACGAACGGTCCCTGTTATCATAATGAAGTGATCGACAAATAACAAGAAGGGAATCTCCCGGACCTGTGCGGTGTTTGAGGGGGGAAGGTTCGTCCGGACGACATTCACTGGAGAGGTTCCCCACTGGCGCGCAAAGAGACCGGTTCTCCCCCCACCTGGCGAGAACGCATCCATGCATTTCAATACGTCCCCCCGTTTCTCCGCCTCGTCTGGCAGACGCACAACGGCTACACGGTCTCCATCGTGGCGCTCAGGCTCGTCCGTTCCTTCGTTCCCGTCGGCACTCTCTGGGTGGGCAAGCTCATCATCGACACCGTGCTCGCGATACGGGCGGGGAACGCGGGCGCCGCACAGCTCTGGGAACTCGTCGGCCTCGAAATCGCCATCGTCCTTGCCGGCGAGATCCTCGCACGCGCATCGGCTCTCGTGGAAAGCCTCCTTGGCGATCTCTTCTCCAATGTGACGAGCGTGCGACTCATGGAACACGCCGCCACGCTCGACCTGTACAAGTTTGAAGACCCGGCATTCTACGACCAGCTCGAACGCGCCCGGAGACAGACGACGAGCCGGATCGGTCTCCTGGCGCAGCTCCTGGCCATGGGGCAGGACGCCCTGACGCTCGCCTCCCTGGGCGTTGCGCTCCTGATCTACAGCCCGTGGCTTCTCCTGCTCCTCGGTGTCGCCGTCGTGCCCGGGTTCCTCGGCGAAACACATTTCGCCGGGCTCGAGTATTCCCTGCTCTTCCGGTACACCCCGGAGAGGAGGAGGCTTGACTATATCAGGTACGTCGGCGCGAGCGACGAAACGGCGAAGGAAGTCCAGCTTTTCGGACTTGCGCCGTGGCTGATCGAACGGTTCAAAGCCATTTCGCAGCGGTTTTACGACGAGAACCGGCGGCTCTCGGTCAGGAAGGCGCTCGTCAGCACCGGGCTGTCGCTCATCGGAACGGCGGGCTATTACGCCGCGTACGTCGTCGTGCTCCTCCAGGCAATCGCCGGGGCCCTTTCGATAGGATCGCTCACATTTCTCGCCGGTTCGTTTGCCCGGAGCAGGGACCTGATACAGCGGCTCCTGTTCGGGGCGAGCGCAATTTACGAACAGTGCCTGTATCTGAAAGACCTGTTCGGGTTTTTCGCCATGGAGTCCTCCATCACGTCTCGGGAGGGGGCACTTACCGTCCCCGCGCCGGTCAGCGAGGGATTCGTATTCGAGGACGTGGGGTACCGTTACCCCGGGAGCGAACGCTGGGCGGTCCGGCACGTGAGCCTGCGGGTACGGCGGGGGGAGAAAATTGCGCTTGTCGGCGAAAACGGAGCGGGGAAGACGACGCTGACGAAGCTCATCGCGCGGCTCTATGACCCCACCGAGGGGCGCATTCTCCTGGACGGCATCGACATCCGCGAGTATGACCTCGGCTCGCTCCGGCGCGCAATCGGCGTCATCTTCCAGGATTTCGTCGAGTATGATCTCCGGTTCGACGAGAACATCGGCGTGGGGGAGATCGGCGCGGTGAAGGACTATTTCGATGCCCACGAGGACGACGCCGAACCCTCCGCGGCCGGAGGAGGCCGCCGGGACAACGGAAGAGTTCCCGCGGAGATCGCCCTGGCGGCGGAAAAATCCCTCGCGTCATCGCTTCTCGGGAGGCTCGCCGGCGGTTACAGACAGATGCTCGGGCGCAGGTTCGAGAAGGGGATGGACCTCTCCGGGGGCGAATGGCAGAAGGTGGCTCTCGCCCGGGCGTACATGCGCGACGCGCAGCTCCTCATCCTCGATGAGCCCACGGCGTCGCTCGACGCCCGCGCCGAATACGAGGTGTTCACCCGCTTTTCAGGACTTGTCGAGGATCGAATGGCGATCATTATCTCCCACAGGTTTTCGACAGTCCGGATGGCAGGCCGCATTATTGTGCTGAAAGGCGGAGAGGTCGTCGAACAGGGGTCGCACGAAGAGCTGCTGAAGGCGGAGGGGCTGTACGCGGAGCTGTTCGCGCTCCAGGCCCGGGGATATCGTTGAACGGTCTCTGCACGCGTCCGTGCGGAGACCGCCGTACGCCTCATCTCACACACACATAAGGAGGACACTGGTCATGAAGAGAACGGCTTCCGCGCAATGGACGGGGGACCTCAAACAGGGGAAGGGCACCGTGTCGACGTCGAGCGGTGTGCTCAAGGATGCCCCCTACTCGTTCACGACACGATTTGAGAATTCCCCCGGCACCAACCCGGAGGAGCTGATCGCGGCCGCGCATGCGGGCTGCTTCACTATGGCGCTGTCCGGCGCGCTCGCGCGTTCGGGTTTCACCCCGCAGAGGCTCTCCACGAGCGCCGTGCTCACGCTCGAACAGGTTGAGGGAAACTGGACAATCACGGCGATCCATCTCGACCTGACGGCGAATGTCCCGGGAGTCGGGAAGGAACAGTTCGCCTCGATCGCCGCGGACGCCAAGGCCAACTGCCCGGTCTCCCGCTTGCTGAAGGCGAATATCACGCTCGACGCAAAGCTGCAGTGAGCCGTGCCGCTCCTTCTCACCCGACCTTTTTGAAGTCGATGAACCCGCGGTCGACGTCCGTATGGACAAGCTGAACGCGGAGCGTGTGCCCCACGTCGGCATTTTCATATCCGCTTGTGAGCCTTCCTTCGACGGGAGGCTGCAGAATGCGGACCCAGGTCCCTTTCTCCGACGCGCCGGTTACCACGGCGTCGAATTGTTCCCCGATGCGGGATTGAAGGAGGAGCGCGGCGGCTGATTTTTCCACCTGCCGCTCCACTTTCTTCGCCGCATCCTCCTCCTCCGTACAGTGGGAGGCAAGGAGAGCGAGGTCGTCGCTACCGTAGGGCGACCCGGTCCCGGTGATCACCGATTTGAGGAGCCGCTGCGTGATGAGGTCGGGAAACCGCCGGTTCGGGGCGGTGGAGTGCGTGTAGTCCTTGACCGCCAGGCCGAAGTGGCCGGGAGCAATGCCGCCCGGCTGTTCGACGACGTACTCGCCGGGCCCCAGAAGCTTGATGATGCTGAGCGAGAGATCCGGGAAACGGAGGGGGTCGGCCGCCATCGCGGAGACAAGAAACGCCTCAAGAGCCTTTGCATCCGGCTGCGGCGGAAGCGTGGTCCCTTTTTCCGAGGCTATCTCCACGATCCGTTCCCACTTCTTCGGCGTACGGACGATCCGCCGGAGCGAGGCCATGTTCTTCGCGGAGAGAAAACGGGCCGTGACGCCGTTTGCCGCGATCATGAAGTCCTGGATGATGTCCTTTGCCCTGTTCATCTCCTCAACTGCAAAATCCCTGAGCATGTCCGCTTCGAAGACGGGGCGGGCTTCGATCGTCTGCAGGTTCAATGCGCCGTGCGTATGCCGGAGCGTCTTGAGCGTCTGCGCGGCACGGTCCTGAAGCCGTATATTGTCGGCAAGCCCCGGGACACCGCCGATCCCCTCCGGCTCGGGGCCCTTTCCCTCGAGCCAGGCAGCCACCGAGTTGTACGCGAGTTTTGCCCGGTTCCTGACGACCGCCCTGTAGATATCCGTCGACCCGAGGGCGCCGTCTCCCCCGACGACGAACTCGATCACGATCGCAAGCCGGTCCCCGTCAAGATTGAGAGACGTCAGGTCGGTCGAGAGGCGCTCGGGAAGCATGGGGAAGATCTCGGCGACGGTATACACCGACGTTGTATTCCGCCTCGCGTGATCGTCAAGGGAGGTGCCCCGGGCGACCAGGGCGTCCACATCGGCGATGGCCACGAGGACTTTGATGTCCCCGCCGGTCAGGGAATCGGCAACCGTGAGCTGGTCCAGGTCGCGCGAATCGTCGTTGTCGATGGAGCACCAGAGGAGGCCGCGCAGATCGCGGTGCGAGTTGCCGGACGGGACCGCGGCCGCTGTGATGGCGTTCAATTCTGTGAGCGCCCTGGGAGGGAAATCCGGGTCGAGGCCCCGCTCCTGCATCACCCTGCGTGCGATCTTCCGGAGTATGCTTCTGTGCTGTGTGTCGTTTGCGTCGTTCATAGTGCCCGAGTCGGTTGAGTGAGCGTTTGGATGCGTATGAGACAGTATAGCGGGGGTGGGGGAGAGATGCAACCTGCGCCGCAGTGCGAGCATCATCGTTCTTTGCCGGGCACCGGCTCCCGCAGTGTCAGGAGGTTTCCTTCCGGGTCCCGGATGATTGCACCCCTCCCTCCGTCCGGAAATTTAAATATCCCGAGCCTGTCCGTTTCGAAGAGCGTTTGATGCTCGATGCGCACGCGGCGGGCTCTGAGTTCGAGAATCGCCCGCGGCAGATCCTGCACGCACCATTCCACGATCGGCCACGGGAGGGGATCAACCCGGTCCACCAGCCTGAGCAGGAGCAATCCGCCGCCGGCGTCCAAGAAGGCTTCCATGTACCTGTAGGAGAGAAACGTCAACCCGAGTTGATTCTGGTAAAAAGACTTTGATCCGGCGAGGTCCCGGGTGGGGACGACCGCGATCTGATCCCTGATCCGGATGCCGCTCCTCCCCTCGTGCGGTTTCGGGGGTGGCAGGATGCCCGTTCGGGCCGCCATCCTGGCCCCCGCCCTGTCCATCGACGACGGGACATCTCCTTCTCCGTCCGGCACTGCGACGGCCCCCCTGGTCCGGACCTCGGCTTCCAGCGCCCGATGGAGCGCCGCGGTCACTTCTTCCCGCCGGAATCGTGAATCGACAAGAAGATTTTCCGATTCACCGTCTGCAGACGTGGCGTTCCCCCTTCCCGCACGGTATTCCAGGGACCCGAATATCCCGTTTCCTACAAACGCCGCGAAGAGTGTCGATTCCCCGTCAAGGACGGCCAGGGCGACTCTCTTCCAGTACGCAACGATGGACTGCCGGTCGAGATCCCGGCAGTGGGCGGGAGGTTCGCCGGTGCCCGGCACATGGCCAAACAGGATGCACAACCGGTCCATGTGTTGGAGTATGGATTCAGAGGACAGTTTTTCAATCCGGATCGCGTCGATGATTTCCCCCTGTGCGTCAGGCGATACTCCCCGGAAGGGGAACGATCGATCGCCGTAGTATTAGACGCGTCTCACCCCTTTTTTCTTACAAAAAATCCGGTGTTTCTTTTTGTATCACCCGGCTATACTGTTTCGGCGTCACAGGGCCCTATATTGGCACCTCCAACAGCGGAGGTGCGCCCATGCGGAAGCTTACCCGGAAAAGGTGGGCCAGAACGCTCGCAGAGGACCTGGCGAGCCTGGTCTGGATCATCTGGAAGGCGTTTGTTTCGTTCGTGATGTTCGAATTTACCGATATGCTGATATTCCTGTTGCTGGCCTGGATACACCTGAGGTACGAACATACTGTGGTAAAGAAAGACGATGCAGCCTAACGCGGGCCGGCGGAGGGGGGAGCGATCCCCCCTCCGTCAGTTGTAGATGTACCCCCTCCCGGCCGTCGACCCGGTCAGCACCTGCGTCATTGCTTCCGCGGGCGTGATTTCGGTCGAAATCACGCGGGCGATATCGCAGACGTACCTGTCCATCGTCGCAATGTTGCGGCAGACGAACGATTCCATCGCCCCGTTCACGACCGTCCCGTTCTGCACGTGGACGTACGTCTCGAAACGGATTTCGCCGCTGTCGAAATCCATGACGAAATGCCCGAGGAATATCGTCCTGTTGAGCCGCATAAGGAACTCTGCAACACGGGGACGGCTTTCCGGTGCGGCCTTGAGGGGGCAGACCGAATGCAGGAAGACCACCCCTTCGTCCTCGTCAACGTTCACGACGCACTGCCAGCGGGCGTTCTTGGTCGAAACGCCCATCCGGAGGGCCGATTCGCCGGAGGAGCGCGTGACGTCCCAGCCTTCGGCGGTGAAATATTGTTCGACCGTATCTGTCAGGGTTTCCATGATAGGTTATGCTCCTGTGAGTTGGTGTGTGAGTTCCTTGAATGCCGGTTCGACGATGTCGGAAACGGGGACGAGCAGTTCCCCACCGATGGATTCCGCCAGCAGCCGCCGCCTGAGATCGAGCGACTGCGCCATGCTCGTAATCGCATTGGCAAGATCATACGCCGTCGCGTCCTCGCGGAGGCCGCTGATGAGCTCTTCCGTCTTCTTCCTGCCGATGACGGGCTTCAACTGTGCCGAAACGCGGTCGATCAGGGGGGCGCACGGAACACCGGTGCTCTGTTCCAGGAGCCTCCTGACCTCATCGCGCAACGCTTCCCCGACAGTCATTTTTTCCACCAGGAATCGCCTGAGTTCCATGTCGGGATGCCCGTAGTGGACCCGCTCCCCCTCGGCCTCGGTCCGCCCTATGACGGCACCGTTGGAACAGATGTATCTCCGGACGAAGAGCCGCACCGAAAGCGCCCGGAATCCCGTCTCGGAATTGAACACGTTGTATCCTATGCCGCAAACGTCGCCGGGCACGGGCTCCACCTCGTAGTCGGTGTCGCTGTACACCCGCAGAAAGAAGTCGTTTCTCGAAACGCAGGCGACGCCGGCCCGCCCGGCGCAGTCCAGGACCTCGAGATCGGAAAGCTCATTGTACCTGTTGCTTGTCAGGGAGACCGCCTCCCCGTCCTCCAGCGTCACGTTCACGTCTCCTCCCGGTATGGCCAGCAGATAGTCGTTGAGAACCGAGGACATCGTGTCGATGCTCAGATGCTCGATCTGGCGTGAAGGAAACCTGTACCATTTGAGGAGCTTGAAGATGAATGAGCCTCTCACCGGATATTCCCCCGTTTTTCCGTTGGAAATGCGGAGAAAATGCTCCCTCCCGTCATTGACGACATGGAGCCTGTCCGGGGGCAGGACGAACTTCTTCAACCGGCGGCTTTTGAGGAAGTCCCTGACTTCGCCCGCTTCCGCCTGCGAAAATTCCGGACCCGATCGGTATTCCATCGCTCTCCTCCCGTTCCTGTGAGTGTGCGCGTCCCGTGGTTCTGTTTTCTGAACCCAAGTTAGCATATCTTACCCGCAGGACAGTCTCACCCGGTGATACAAATTGCACAGGTGCCTCATGCTCGAAGTCCAGACAAAAGTGAAGCGCCAGATCGAGATGCTCGGCCTGGCGATCATGAACACCGAAGGGCTGAAAGACGCGGATTTTGCGGTACTCTTCGGCAGGGATATACCGACGATCAAGCGGGACATGCAGGAACTCCGGGGCCTCGGGATCCCCATCCATTCCGAGAAGAGACGTGGGCTCTGCCTTGACGGCAAAATGGATGCCCCGCTCATACGGGAGCTCGTGCTCCAGTACATCGGCATATGCAATTCGACGAGCGGCTTCGACAGGGCGACAACGCTCCTCGTCAAGAAGCAGAAGCTCCAGGCCCTGAGCATCGTGGTGACGCTCCAGAGGTGCATCGACAGCTGCACCGCCGCGATTGTCGACTATCAGAAGGACGAGCGCGAGATCGAAAAAGGCCGGGAACTGCATCCCCTGATCATTTTCAGCAGCGAGGGATACTGGCGGGTTCTTGCGGTCAACGACGGAAGGATCAAACAGTACCTGCTTGACAAGATACTCGCGATCCGCGCTTCGGACAGGCGATTCAAGAGGGTGCCGCAGAGCCAGATCGACGAGATGTTCCGGTATTCATTCCGGAGCTGGGTGGGAGCCGAGAAACACAGGATCAGGATCCATCTCTCCAGCGTGTGGGCCGGAAGGCTGAAGCCGAGGCAGATGATGGAAACGCAGGTAATAACGGAGAACGAAGACGGATCGATCGTCTTCGAAACAACGGTCAACTCGCTTCAGGAAATGGCAAGCTGGGTCGTCAGCCGTGGCGGAGGCGTGACGGTGCTCGAGCCCCCGGAACTCCGCGACATGGTCGTTCACCTGGCGAAGAGCGCTCTCGGAAACTACGCTTGAGGCGGGGTGACCCCCGGCTTCCGCTCGAGCCTGAACCGGATCGTAAACGTCGTCCCGTGCGACGTCTCCATCGCAAGCGTCCCCTGCATCTGCTCGATGAGCGTCCGGATGATCGCCAGCCCCATCGTCGTGGCACCGGCGACGTCCTTCCCCGCCGGAAATCCCACGCCGTCGTCCCCGACCACGAGCTCCACTTCGTCACCGTCGAGCGCGTGGAGCCGTACCCGCACCGTTCCCTTCGTCCCCCCGGGAAACGCGTGCCTCAGGGCATTCGTCAGCAGCTCGTTCACGATCAGCCCGGCGGGGATCGCCTTGTCTATTTCGAACGGTATCGCCTCCAGGTCAAGCACGCACGATACGTCGGACCTCCCGAACGTCCTCAGAAGCTCGTCGGCGACGGTCTTCAGGTAGACCCCGAAATCGATGCTCGCCAGGTTTGCGGAGTTGTACAGCTTCTCATGGATGATCGCGATCGAACGGACCCTCTGGCGGCTTTCTTCGAGCATCGTCTTTGTCGCCGGGTCCTGCGTCTGCGACGCCTGAAGGTTCAGAAGGCTCGAGATCACCTGCATGTTGTTTTTCACCCTGTGGTGAATTTCACGGAGGAGCACTTCCTTTTCGCTGAGCGCGGACCTGATCAGGTCGTCCGCGCGCTTCCGCTCCGTGATGTCGCGGGCGTTCGTGATGATCGCCTGCGTGCCGCTCATCTCGAACCGCTGGAGGCTGAGTTCCACCGCTATGAGCGCGCCGCTTTTCGTCCTGTACAGGCATTCACAGACGGTACTCGCGTCTGTTTCCAGCTTTGCCAGGACATTCTCGAAGTTCGGGACGCTTTCCGGCTCGAAAATCTCGCGCGGGCGAAGCCGGATCAGTTCTTCATGCGTGTACCCGAGCTGGCTGCAGGCGAGGTTGTTGACCTCGATGATCTTCTCCGGCGCGCCGTTCGCGCCGAGGGCGCCAAAAACAAAAATCGACTCGCTGCTGTTGTTGAACAGCTTCTGGAACCGCGCTTCGCTGGACCGGGCACGGTGGGCGCTTTCGGTTACCGTCGCGGTCATCAGTTCCACCGCGGCCGCGGTCATGATCAGGATGACCGTCAGGTCGAACACGGCGAGAGCATCGGTGCGCGCGCTGAAGGGGGTGACGATCGTTTTCGTGATCTCCAGCGTGCCGACGACGGCGGGTATGACGACGATGAGCCCCGCGATTATCACATACAGCCGTCGGGGAACCGTCAGGGCCGCAAGCACGAGTATCCCGGGGACCGTCAGGAGCGCAGCGTCATGGATTCCCTCGGAGGAAACCATGAGGAACACCGCCGTGAACACCAGGAGACAGATCAGGAGGATGCCGGCCGGTATCACGTACCCTTTCCGGCTGATCCACAGGGACACCAGCGACACGCCGCAGCCGAACGTGAGAAAAGGAGCGAAGCCGATGTCTCCGGAGATTATCCTGGCGAGGACAACGGCGACGAATCCGCAGGAGGTGAGCGCGGCGGCGATCCGGATGATCCGGGCCGAGCGCTGTCCGTCGATGGAGCCCGTGTTATCAACTCTCTCCATGAAATCCTCTTCACGTGATGCCGAAAGATTCCTCCTCCTCAAACCGACAAGACCTTCCCCGCGATCGACGAAGAAGGCCCGTGCAAACGAACACCACGCTCAAACCTACTGAACTGCGTCCTCACACGCAACGTGCGAACGCGTGCGTGCGCAGATTAATTTCATCTGAGCATTTATCTGTGAATATGCAGCGGGAATGCAGGGTGACAGGTGCCAGTTTCGGTACACCTCAACGAATGTTCGCCGAATGTCGGACGCTGGTCCGGCGTCCACGACACCACGAGGAAAGTGTGCCGGTGCACGGAATGAATATGCAGAGGAGGGAGAGAAACAGCGCTCAATCGTTCTTGCTTATAGCAAACCAGGTCCCCTCAACCCCGTTGAGCCGGCTGTCTTCCCAGGTTTCTATCTTCAGGAGGAAACCGGTCACACTCACCTTGTCCACTTTGACGGAAACCCTCAGACCGTGATCATTCGGCGCGTCGACGCCCGTAAGATTGACGACCACGGTGGGAGCGGAGAGAAAGGGGGTGTCAAACTGGATATAGAGTTTGCACACGCGGGGACCTTCACCTTTGTTCAATATCCAGTCTTCGCTTGCGTAGTTCGACGCAAAACTCCCTTTCTGAAACGTCAGCTTCTGAGCAGACGCGGCACTGGCAACAAGACAGAGAATGAGAAGCAGAGTCGGGAATCTCATCGGAGACCTCCTTTTGCGAGTGAGTGTCGTGGGGTCATTGCCCATCGTCCTGCCGTGCACCGAACCTGATTCTGAGCGGGGCCCAGGCTCTTACCTTCGCTTTGTTGATGAGCGCGGGGGCAAACACGGATTGCCGGGCCGCTTCGATAGCCGGGTTGATGAAGGCCTCGGAGTCGTACGATTGTACGCGGACCTTCTGTACTCTCCCCTCCCTGTCGACAAGGACCAGGAGCCGTACGTCCCCCTTCACGCCCGCCTTCTTCTGCGCATCCGGATACTCCGGCTCCGCACGTGAGACGATCTTCGGTTCCACGTCGACGGAGAGGTTCGGAGGAGGATCGGCGCCGTTGTCCGCAGCAATCTCCTCTTTGCCACCGGCGGGCGGAGGGGCTGTTTCGGCACCTGCGGGCTTTGTCCCGGCCGCCGGGACGGGCCCCTTTTTCTCCCCCATCCCGCGCGCAACATCCCCGGACGCGGCGGCCTTTGCGGCGGGGGTTTCCGGACCGGGTGGAATGCCGTGAACTGATGCCTGTTCTCCGGGGGACACCTGCCCCTTCATCCCCCTCTCGGCCTGAAAGCGGGCGGTATCGGGACCGGCGACGGGACCCGGGAGGGAGCCCGGCCGGAAGACGACATACGACGCGACGGCCGCCACGAGTGCGAGCCCCGCAGCGGCAACCCAGACCTTCTTCGCCGCAAGAAGACCCTTCCCCGATCCGTGTTTGCCGATCCAGCCCGACTTTTCAAACTCGTTGAGATCCCTGACGACCTCGTCCGCATTCTGGTACCGGTCTTTCGGATCGCAGGCGATCATCCGTTTGACGATCGCAACAAGGGCGCCGGGAATTTCCAGTTTCATCGTCTCCGGCGGGGGAACCTGCCCGTGGACCACCTGCTGCGCGATTGTGTAGTAGGAGTCGTCGACGCCGAACGGAAGTTTTCCCGTCAGGCATTCGTAGAGGGTCATCCCGGCGGAGTAGATATCCCCCCTGTGGTCGACCTCCTTCAGCCCCCTGAACTGCTCGGGGGACATGTAATACAGAGTTCCCGCTGTTCCCTTCGTGGCCGTTGCGGCGAATTCCTGCTTCACTTTGGCGAGTCCGAAGTCGGCGACCTTGATCCGGTCTTCGTCGCCAACGATGATATTCGCCGGCTTTATGTCCCGATGGATCACCCCCTCTTTGTGCGCGTGCGAAAGGGCAAGGAGGAGTTGCTTGAATATGGTGATCACGCGCGGAACCGGGAGCGGCGCCTGCGGCAAGAGGAGCTTCGCGAGCGTTGTCCCCTTGACATACTCCATGACGATACAGATGCCGTCGGAGGTTTCGAGAAGGGAAAAGATCGAGACAATATTCGGATCCTGCAGGCGGGCAAGGGCTTTTGCTTCGGACTGGAAGCGTTTAAGGAAATTCGGATCGCTGGCGTACTGGATGTCCATCATCTTGATCGCCACGTCGCGCTCGAGTTTCGTATCGCGCGCGCGGTAGACAACACCCATGCCGCCCCGCCCGAGGATTTCCTGAATCTCGTACGGATCGATCTTCTTGCCTATCATCGGGTCCATAAGTCGTACCCTGCGGATGATGCTTCGGAAGAATCCGCCACATCCTTCTCCTCAGCATGAACAGATTGCGATGAAATGATAGCAGAAGGGGGGGAGGAAGTCAAGGGGATTCCCGGGGCGGCGTCTGGGCGAGTATCATGCGTGAAACAACAGGCGGATCCGGGGCCACGTGAAAGCTGAACACGCGATCGCGGACCGTGTGGTCGGCCACCGTGAAGCGTTCGATCTGCCGCTGGCGCTCGAGCCAGGATTCCACCAGGTACGTTTCCATGAAACACCCGGGATCGGAGGGATCCCGGTACAGGGCCCAGCGAAACGCACCGTCACGCCTGCGCACCCTTCCGAGTTCGTGCGCCGCCCTGATGAATTCCGCGGCACGCGCCGGGTCGATCCGGAACGTGACGGTGACCAGAACCGGGCCGTCTTCGGGGTCCGCACCAACGAGGGGATGCGATCCCTCCCGGCTCACGGCCGCCAGACGGCCGGGAGAGAGATCATGTTCTCCCCCCGACGGAAGCGGGAACCGCCTGGCCAGCGGCCAGCCCGCAAGGAGTCCCGCCGCAGCCGCACTCAGTGCGATCTGGGTACTCGTGTGGTCTGCCACGGCACCCCAGAAGGCGCTCCCGGCCGCGAGTCCTCCCATGAACACCATCTGATAGATGCCGAGCGAACGAGCCTGCACCCAGGAGGGGACGGACAATTGCACGGCTATGTTCATGCACGAGGCCGAACTGGTCCAGGACATCCCCGCCAGAATCAGGACCAGGATCACCGGCACCCAGAAGTGCACCCACGCCATCACCAGCAGCGTCGTGACGAACAGCACGGCCGCGGTCTTCACGATTCCGTCAGCGGACAGGCGCGTCCGCAACCGCGGCAAGAACACGGCGGCGGTCACCGCGCCGAGTCCTATGCAGCCGTTCATGATGCCGTACCCCAGTGCACCGCCGTTCAGGTCCTGCCTCGCCACAACCGCAAGCAGGGCCCACATCCCGCTGACGCAGAATGTCTGGAGGAACGCGCGGATGAGCACCGTCCTGAGTGCCGGGGCGTGCCGGGCATAGCGCAATGCCGCGCGCATCGATCCTGCGAGCCGTTCGGCGGGAAGTTCGCTCTTGAACAACGGCGTGCGTTTCCACCGGTAGAGTACGGTAAGCACGCCGGTGAACGAGATCGCGTTCAGCCAGTACACCATCCCCGCTCCCGCGGTGACAGTCGCAAATGCGGCGACCATGAGACCGCCGGCGGCGGGCCCCACCGCCCTGGAGATATTGAACCCCGCGCTGTTCAGGGCGATGGCGCTCGTCAGTTCTTCCCTCGGGACGAGTTCCGGCACGATCCCCTGCCATGTGGGCCCGTTCATGGCCGAACCGACACTGAGAAAGAATGTCAGGATCAGGAGAGATCCCACACCGATCCATCCGGTCGCCGTCAGCAGGCCCAGCATCGCCGCCGCCGCCACCATCCAGCCCACCCAGAATATCAGCAACCGGCGACGGTCGAGGATATCCGCCAGCGCACCCGCAGGCAGTCCAAGCAGGAGCACGGGCAAACTGGCGGCCGTTTGCATCAGGGCGATGTAGAACGGCGACGTGGTCAGGACGGTCATGAGCCATGTTCCCGCCGTGTCCTGCATCCAGCCCCCGGTGTCCGATACCATGGACGCAAGAAGCCGGTCCCGGAAGAGTGAACGTCGGAGCGGTGCCCAGACGGAGATGGGTTTCGAGGCGGGCGTTGAGTCGGCCATGTAGGGTGGTGGACGCTTCAGGAACTCAAGGGTAAAATGAAATTCGCCACCCCCTTCTGGATGGTGGCGATATGATCAAGATAGGATTCGGCGGGGAGAGTGTCAATTGATGACGCGATTCCCCCGCTACCGGAAAAAAGCCCTCTCTCGGGGGGGGGTGAGGGAACATTCCACGCTGCCCCGGCGTTCAATCCTTCTCAAGGATCGAAAACTACGGGGCTCTCCGCCGATGGCTCAACCGACTGACGACAAGAAGTTCACCCGTTACCAGATACTCATCATCGCGTTCCTTTCGTTCATCCAGTTTACTGTCATACTGGATTTCATGGTGATCGCTCCCCTGGGAGCAATGCTCATGGATATCCTGCACATGAGTCCCGCACAATTCGGCTGGGCGGTGTCGGCCTATGCCTTCAGTGCCGGGGTATCCGGTCTGCTCGCGGCGGGATTCGCGGACCGGTACGACAGGAAGCACTTCCTTCTTTTCTTCTACGCCGGCTTCGTCGTCGGCTCCGCCCTCTGCGGCGTGGCAACGGATTATCGTTTTCTCCTTTTTGCACGCGTGGTGACCGGCCTGTTCGGCGGCGTCATGGCCTCCGTCTCACTGGCCATCGTCGCCGACCTCTTCCCGTATGAACAGCGGAGCCGGGTGATGGGATTCGTGCAGATGTCGTTCGGTGTCAGCCAGATCGCCGGCATCCCCCTCGGCATCTATCTGGCAAACACGCTCGGATGGCATGCGCCGTTCCTGTTGATTGCGGTGATGAGTACCGGCGTCGGTGCCGCCATCGTGCGCTGGATGCGGCCGGTTGACGTCCATCTGACGGCCGCATCGGGGGAACGGCACGCTCCCTTCGCCCACCTCAGGAAGACCATCTCCCACCTGCACTACCGGAAGGCGTACCTGACAACCGGGCTCCTGGGCATCGGCGGGTTCCTCATGATGCCATTCTCCAGCACATTCATGGTGAACAACACCGCGGTCTCGCTGGCCGAACTCCCCCTCGTGTTCATGTTCACCGGCATCGCCTCCATCATCGTGTTGCCGATGGTCGGAAAGATCAGCGATGCATTCGGCAAATTCAGGATATTCATCATCGGGACGGTACTGGCAAGCGCCATGGTCGTCGTCTTTACACATCTTTCCGTGACACCGCTCTGGGAGATCGTCGGGATCAATATTATTCTCTTCGCCGGCATTCTCTCCCGGATGGTCCCCGCCACCGCGCTCATGACCGCGGTGCCGGAGATCGTCGACCGCGGAGCATTCATGAGCGTCAACGCGTCCCTGCAGCAGATCTCCGGAGGGGTGGCGTCGATCCTCGCCGGGGCAATCGTCGTGCAGCACACAAGCAGCGGACCGCTCGAGCACTACGACATCCTCGGATATCTGTGCGTCGGGCTGATGGTTCTGTGCATCGGTCTGCTCTATGGCATCCACAAACACGTCGAGCAGAAGCTGCAGGAGCGGGCGCCCGTGCGGTGAATCACGTTCACCTGTGTGTGCGCCGACTTCTCTTCTTCACAATCTGTCATTCCACCGATCGGCCTCCCCTGCGATGACTGTTGCTTGACATTGGCTGCGTTTCTAGCGTTTATTCCTGCATGTTCTGACCTATAGGAAGAAGTTGCCGCCCTTGGTCCAGAGCTCGCGGATGCAAGATCCAAGCGGTTCCTTTCTGCATCACCCGCCACTCTCCCCTCCCCGGCCGAGAGCAAACTCCGATTCTGCACGTCACATGGTTCGGCGCAGCACGCCGTGGCCCGAAGGAGATTGAATATGAAAACCACAAGCGTTCTCGTTGCTTTTCTCACGCTGGCATTCCTGCAGGTCGCCCGTTCACAGGGCTTCTCCTGGATTCAGGCCACCGGCCCGATCGCAGCATACGACGTTCGTTCGTTCACCGTGAATTCTCACGGCACCGTCTTTGCCGGAACCTGGACGGACGGATCCATCTGGAAAACCACAGACAACGGCGGGTCCTGGTCAAAGTGCGGTGCGATTCCCAACCCCAATCCCGTCCTTTCGCTGTGCGTGAATCCAGGCGATCATATATTCGCCAGCGTCTATCTCAACGGGATGTTCCGTTCGACCGACGGCGGTGCATCATGGCAGGTGAAGAATTCAGGCCTGACCAATCTGGGTGTGCGCACTTCTCTGATCGACAATATTAACTTCGTCTGGGTCGCAACAGAAGGAGGATTGTTCCGCTCCACGGATGACGGCGAATCGTGGACAGCCAAAATAACGGGGACATTCTACAACATGTTCGTTGACAGTACCCATGCGATCGTCGCAGACGACGGTTCGTTCATCTACCGGTCGTCCGATCACGGGGATTCGTGGGCCTTAACTTCCCACGTCGGAACCATTGCGCTGGGAGGGATCGGTGCCGACGGTTCCTATTTTGCGAGCAACGGTAGTTCGGGAATTTTTCGTTCCGTGAATTGGGGGGGGACCTGGAACGACATGCACAGCGGCGTCTCGTGGAGTGGATTCACCGACGCATTCATGACGACCCCGCGCGGAGACGTCTACTACGCCCGGGACGGTTACTCGACGGGGATTCTCGTGTCCCGCGACACCGGACAATCGTGGACACTGATCAACACGGGCCTGACAAGCACCCGGGTGAATCCGTTGTTTCGTGCCCCGAACGGCTTCGTGTATGCCGGGACCAACGGCGCAGGCGTATTCAGAAGCTCGTCGTCCGACACCGTGAGGGCTCCCATTCTGCTGGTTCAACCCGGGACGCTGGATTTCGGATTTGTGAAAATCGGATTACGGGATACTCTCTCCGTGCAGATTGCGAACGGCGGCAACTTCGACACTCTCAAGATCGGGTCCATCACCTCACCCAGTCTGCGGTTCACAGTCTCGCCGTCGTCGATGGTCATCCCTCCGCGGGTCAAGCAAACGCTTGTTGTCGTCTACGCACCCACGGCCGGTGCACGCGACACCGCCACGCTGCAGATATCAAGCAATGATCCCGTCACGCACGTTTACTCTCTGTCGGTTGCGGGGCAGGGATACGGTCAGAGTCATTCACCGTTCATCAACCGGATCGTCCTCATGCCCTCCAGCTACTCCCAGGCCCAGATTTCCTGGTTCAGGACCGTGGACGATACCGCCGGGGCTGCTGATCCCGCGACTCAGTACAGCATCTGGCAACGTTCTATGGTGCCCGCCGCGCAGGAGACACACTCACCCGTCAAAGGTCTCCTTGCGCCCTCATCGGTGGATGGCGCCTGGGAATTCGTACTCACCGTGCCGGCAATACGGTTGGACGAATATGCCGCCGTTGTGCCGATTCCCTACATCCCTTCAACCATGCCGCCGTGGTACGTGTTCATTGTCGTTGCCCAGACGAAGAACCTGCAGGTGTACACCTCGCCTCCGGACAGCATCCAGGATCCGTCAGGCACGACCGGCATCGATCGGGAATCGTCCGGGGACGTTCCGGGAGAATTGACGCTCAGGCAGAACTTCCCCAACCCGTTCAACCCTTCGACAATCATTCAATTCGGACTTGCGGAACGGGCGAATGTATCCCTTGTTGTGTACAACGCCCTCGGGCAGATCGTTGCGACGCTCATCGATCAGCAGGACGAAGAAGCCGGATTTCACGAAGCGCGATTTGACGGATCCGGCCTCGCTTCGGGAGCCTACTTTTGCCGGCTGAAGGCCGGGCCGTACGTAAGAACTTCGAGACTCCTTCTGGTTCGATAGGGACTCCTGTCCCCCCGGTTGGGACGGGGAAAGACTGACAAACGAAGGAGGCCCGGGTTCGCCGGGCCTTCTTCAACCTACCTGAACTCCCCCACCGCGCGCCATGAGGAAACATCTGGCAGACGGTTCCCCGGGGGATCATTGCGCGGGGTGAACACCCCGCCGTGCTCTTACCACCCGGTACGTCCCGATGGCAATGCAGATGAGGGCGATCACCCAGCCGGCGTTCGTAAGACCGTATCCTGCTCCATACATCGGTGGGTCAAACGTGAACACCACATCGTGGGTGCCGGCGGGGACGACCACGGACCGCAGAATGTAGTTCGTCTGGTAAATCTCCGTTTCGCTTCCATCGATCGTCGCCTTCCATCCCGCGGGATAATACACTTCGCTCAGGACGAGCAATGCCGCAGACGATGCAAACGTCCTCACGGCGATCCTGCGGGAACCATATGAGCGGACATCCGCGAAGGTGCTGTCGGGGGCGACGAGGGCTGACGGAAGCGGCTTCTCCACAACCGCGGTCCTGCCCGATTCGAACGAAGGTGAGTTGAGCGTCTGGAAAACCTCGTGGCGGCTTTTCGCGATCACGACGTCCTTGACGAAGAACGCTCTGCTCAGCACGGCGGGATTCTGGTACGTCAGGATCCTGCGAACGGGGTCGGTGTACACGAGCTGAAACCTCTCCGGCGGAAGCTGAAACGGCCCGACCACGTACTTCACGTTCAACATATTGACGATGTTCATGTTGAGGGGAAAACGGGGGTCCGCTCCCCTGTACAGACACGAGTCGATCATCGTTTGATAGATCTTCAGCTTTGCCGGACTGTACCCGCCGATCGACTGAATATCGTGATACGCGAAGGTGTTGTCCTGGAACATCTCCCCGAGCGGAAAGACGCGAAAGAGAGTGGTGTCCCGCTTCAGGAATTTTACTGTCGCATCCGGCTGGAATGACTCGTCCATGGCAGCGACAGGCTTGGGATCGATGTACTTGTCCCCCATCATCGCGAGATCCACAAAGAGGATCGCCAGGATGGCGATGCTGAAGACCCCCCCGCTCAGTTTCTTTGAGAGGAAGAGCCAGATCGCACCGAACGACGCCACCCCGATCAGGCTGAACTTGATGATGTCTTTCCAGAGCATGTCGATCCGCGCATCCTTCAACTGGGCGATGACTCGGGGCGTCTGGGTACCGTACTGTCGCTGCAGTTCCGCCTGTTCGTTCGCTCTTGTGAACTCAAAAAGCCCCGAAAGAAAAGTCGTCTTTGTCAGGAGGACGACGAGAAGGAGCCCCGCCATCGCCGCCGCTCCGTACATGGCAAATTTCTTCAACCCGTCCTGATCCTCCTTCTTCGAGCCGTCCCGCATTTCCAGGACGAATGCGAACCCGTAGGCACCGAGAATGCCGAGCGTGAAGGGGAGCATGTGCAACACCATGGCGGGCGCGCGGAACTTGTTGAAATACGGGAGATAGTCAAACAGGAGCTGATAGAAGAACGAGAAGTTCCTCCCGAAGGACATCAGGACAAATACGAGGGTCAGGCACGCGAAGAATATTGTTGTCTTATTCCTCCTGTAGACAAGGGCAATGATTGAGAAGAGAATGGGGAGGATTCCGACGTATACCGTCGAGTTCGTCCACGGCTCAATGGGGCCCCAGTAATACGGCGGGGTGAGTCCGAAAAATGAAGGCATCAGGAGCGTCACGATCTCCGCGGGATGCCACGACCAGTTTGTTGCATAGTCGTAATTCAGGCCTCCGGACACCCCGGAGACACCGCTCCCGCGCATCGAAAACTGGGCGTATTCATTCACGGAGAGATAGATGTACGCCGAGATGCAGAAACCGATCGCCAGGGCACCGATGAAGAGAGCGGGTCTCTTCCACGCGAGCATCCTGTCGCTCGACGCATCGATGACGGCCTGGTAGGCGACATACAGCCCGATCACGATGAACGCATAATACGCGATCTGAACGTGGTTGGTCAGCAGAAGCGTGCCGATTGAAGCAGCCAGCAGGCCAAAACTCAACACATCACGCCGCTCCAGAAGCATCCGTGTCAGCATGAAGACCAGCGGAAGGTAGGCCAGGGCCATCAATTTGGACCCATGTCCTTCCGCCGAAAGCCCGATGGCATGCGGTGTGATCATGAACGTGATCGCCGCGAACAATGAGACCATCCAGGAGAATTTCATCATCCGCGCGAGGAAAAACATGAACACGCCGCTCAAGAAATAGAATACCACGAGCCAGGTCCACGTTCCATTCAGATAGAGCAGATTGAGTATCTTGATTGCAGCAGTCTGGATGTAGCTTACGTTGTGCGGTATGTACGCCATATTGCCGAATGTGGGCATGCCGCTGAAAAAGTACGGCATCCAGACCGGATCAACGTGTTCGGTCGATGCGATATCGTCGCCTGCCTTGGAGTAGCTGAGCGACGCCGCCGTATCACCCCCGACCTCGAATGCGGCATTCTGAAACACGATACCGCGAAAGAGGAAGAGGGTTATCGCATAGAGAAATACGACACTCACGATGTCTTTTCGCAGGGGGGACATCGAGGACAACGCTGAGGGCCGCTCTGTTTTCGGTGTCGGTCTCTTGTGTTTGGCCATGTTCGCGACGTTGGTTGAAAGGACGTGGAGGTGGGTTACAGGATCCTGACTGCAATCTGCATGTAATTGTTCACGGCGCCAAGGAGCTGGTACTTCAGCCTGTACGCCCACACCACATCGGTAAATGCCCTGAATTCGTGGGTGGGGACCCCAAATTCATCAAAGAAGAGTATGTCGCCCGGTTTCAGCATCGGGGCCAGGCGCGTGAAGACGAAGAGCGTCGAGCTGTAGAGGTCGGCGTCAAAATGGACGACGGTCTTTCGTTCGGACTTGAACGTGTCGAGGAATTGGTACAGCGTGTCCTGGAACAACCCGACCTTGAACGAACATCGATCGTCGCTCTTCGCCGGGAATTTTCCCCCGGATGAATACTCGCCTTTGTCAAGGTACCCCCATTGTTCGGGCAGCCCTGTAAACGTATCAAATCCGACAAACCGTGACGCGGGGTGGACGTTGTGCTCGACCCACCAGTCGAAGGAAAACCCCTGCCCCACACCGAACTCGAGGTAGTCAATCTCCCCGTCGAGCTTCTCCTGCTGCATCACGTGCCCGTAAAGACCGTAACGTTTCTCGTGACGCCATTCCGGATCGGCGGCATCATTCCACTCCGGCACTCCCTGATCCGCGCACCACCGGGAAAGTCTCGATATGTATGCCAGTTTCGAAATGCTTTCACTGAACGGCTCCACGAGCCGGTGCATCCCGCTCCTGAGGAACAGCCGTTTCACCTTCCTGCCGAGGACGATTTTTGTGCTCTTGTTGATTGCCAAGGGATTTCCGTCCGCTTTGAGTGTCGTGGACGCCGCACGCGAGACGGCGCATGGGAGGACATAACTTTTACGATCACAAAAGATATGCGGATTCTCCGTAAGAAACAATCCCGGCCCGGGGGATTGCCCGTCGGCAAAATCCACGACACTGTTTTTGTTGTGCGTTTGGTCGTTATTATTCGGACGTTGCTCACATTGACGATTCAACTCGATTTCTCTACGGTACGTTCACACTCACTTCACATTCGGGACAAACCCGGATTTCCGCGCATCGATTGAAAGTCGGCACCGGGGCGGCTCATGCAGGTGCATTCAGCAACGATATGGCGTCCGGCGTGGTTTCCTCGGACGGCGTAGATGTCCATATTAACCGTCTCGTGTTGAAAGACGTGTTTGGATTTACCGCGGAGAATGTGGCGTATTCAAAAGATTCCCTGACGATCGATCTTCGAGGCCATGCCATTGTCACGGGCGATGATCTGAATATTGAATCGAACAGCATCACCATAAGGGCATCACAATGGCGTGATATCGGCCGGTAAAAGCCCGATCCCCCGACGGGAAGCGCCTGTACGAGGAGGGTGGATTCCGGATCCGGTTGTTCTACCCGAGCGACAATCCACAGTCAGGACATTTCGTGTCTCCCTCCTTCAGCACATAACCGCACGCCGGGCACCGATTGGAGTCATTTATCCACATTTTCTGCTCAGCCGATATTTCCACCGGCTCCATATCAGCCGCGGTTGATCGCAGGGCCGAGTCCACAGATGCGTCAAACATGAAGATCAGGTAACCCAGATCCAGTAGTGCAGTGAAGGCAATCGTACAGAGGAGCATCGCCTGAATGAGTGATCCGGAATCCGCATAAATGTAAACGGCTGGAACAAGCGGGATGATAAACAGATAGAACTGTCGGCCTATATCGACCTTGTAGTGAAGAGTGACCTGTTCCCCCTCCGGAACGACCGAGATGACTCCGTGTCTGAGTTGATTGATCGTTTTCCGGAAAACGATGAAGGCAACGTCGAAGACCGCAAATGTGACATTGTGCCCGTGCCGTTCAACGTTCGAAGCCCCACGGTCTGACAGACGCCGGACGACACTGTTTACAACCTCGTGCCCGACAAGAGCGCTTTCGGCTTTTGCTGTGACGCTCTTCCTGCTCCTGAGCGTGATGTACCCGTGCTCATATCGAACGATCATTGAATCCAGCCCTTGAGAAAGGCTCGGGTCCGGGGAACACCCCCGAAGGTGCGGAGCTGAAACGAACCCGCGTGGGAGAGAATATACTGAATACGCCCGCTATATTTCTGTAAATTCGGTGCGCCGAATTCGTGTATCGCAGTCGGTCTTTGACTCAGGCCGGCCTAGAAAGTATCTTCTGTCATGTTCTTTTGAGCCTCTTCGTTATTGAGAAGGGGCTCCTCCATACGGCACGGGGCGCGCCCCCGGCTCAGAACGACGATGGCACAATCACGCCAACTGCTCCGATCAGTTCAAGAGCATGCGCTCCGGAGGCCGTCCTGCCGGTCATCAGGACTCTGTGGACGAAATACCAGTCCCGGTTGTGGACCCCATATGGAATCAGGGACGCGTTCAATTCCGGAACGATTCTGACGTGGTACAGCCAGGACGTCATACGGGTCGACCAGGGTCCATGTGACACTGAGCGTGTTCCATACGCTCGGGCAGAAGGTGGCAACGCTCGTCAATCAGGAAGAGCAGCCAGGCTGCCACGAGGCAACATTCGATGGTTCGAATCTCGCAAGCGGATTTTACTTCTACCTATTGAAGGCGGGGAGTTTCGTCAGGACGATGAAGATCTTACTCATCCGGTAAACAGGCAAACCAAGCGGGCTCCTGACCTGCAGGCAGAGCCAATGCGGCTGTACGCTAGATGCCCCCTACGGGACATGATGAAAGTAGTGAGCCATAAATTTGACCGCCCCGGTTTGACTCGGATTCCCACGATCCATACCTTGAGGGGCACACGGGCAATCCCCTTCGCATCCACCTACTCTTTCCACGTGCATGCTCACGGTCGGCGCTACCGTTTCACACTATAAGATTCTCGGCGAGCTCGGCGGGGGTGGGATGGGTATTGTGTACAGGGCCCGGGACCTCAAATTGGATCGGATCGCCGCTCTGAAATTCCTCTCTTCCCGGCTCTCACCCGATCCCTCGGATAAGGCTCGTTTTATCCGCGAAGCAAAAGCCGCCTCGGCTCTCGATCATCCGAACATCTGTACGATATACGAAATCGACGAGACGGCCGCAGGGGAGACGTTTATTGCCATGGCGGCGTACGAGGGGGAGACGCTCGACAAACGGATTGCGTCAGGGCCGCTTGCGCTCCCGGAGACCATCGACATTGCACGTCAGATCGCGTCCGGGCTGGACGCCGCCCACGCAAAGGGTATTGTCCATCGGGATATTAAGACCGGAAACATCATGGTCACGAACGAGGGACAGGTCAAGATCCTGGATTTCGGGTTAGCGAAATCGGCCGGGGCGGCACGGCTCACGATGAACGGTGGGACGATCGGAACGGTCCCCTACATGTCTCCGGAGCAGGCGAGGGGAGAGGATGTGGACTACCGGAGCGATATCTGGTCTCTCGGCGTGATTCTGTACGAAATGATCACGGGACAGCTCCCGTTCCGCAGCACCTACCCCGAAGCGGTTGTGTATGCAATTCTTTCCGAAGATCCCGCGCCCGTCACTTCACTCAGGAGCGGCGTCCCTCTGGATCTGGAGCGGATTGTCGAGAAGGCAATCAGGAAGGATCGATCGGCGCGGTATCAACACCTCGATGAAATGATCACGGACCTGAAGGGAGTGAATAGCGTATTCGAATCTGGGAAGCCGAGGCCGGATCCAAACCCCGTGCGACGGGAATCCGGGATCCGGAGTCGCGTCTCGACCGGGATAGCGCTCGCCGTTCTCGTCGTGATCGGCGTGGGAATCTATGTTGCGAAAGTCGTTCCGAACAAGGCGGACGGACCGGCTGCGATCGCCGCCAGGGCCGTGTCTGCACCTGAAGCCGGCAACGCGCGCTCCATCGCCGTCCTGCCCTTCAAGAATATCAGCCCTGACAGGGAACAGGAGTACTTTTGCGACGGGATGACGGAGCAGATCATTACGAATCTGTCCAACCTCCAGGACCTCAGGGTGATAGCCAGAACTTCGGTGATGCAATTCAAGAACTCGGACAAACCCGTCCCGGAGATCGCACGGGAACTCGGGGTGGGAACCATTCTGGAAGGGAGCATCCGCAAATCGGGAAATCGGATACGGGTCACGGCGCAGCTGATAAAGGCGGACAGCGGGTTCCACCTCTGGGCCAGGGATTACGACCGGGAACTCAAGGATGTCTTTGGCGTTCAGGATGACGTCGCGAAAGCAATCGTCGCGGCGCTGAAGCTGAACCTCACTGACAGGGAAAACCATTCCATCGCGAAGCGTCACACGCAGAATGCGGAGGCGTATCAGCTCTATCTGAGAGGATTGTTCTACTGGAACAAGCGGACCGAGGAGGGGTTGAACAATGGCATCAAATATTTCCGCCAGGCAGTCGCAGTCGACACCGCGTATGCCCTGGCATACGCCGGTCTGGCCGATTCATACGGCGTACTGGGCTATTACAGCTGGCTGCCGCCGAAAGAGGCGTTCTCCCGTGCGAACGAAGCCGCGAGGAAGTCCCTGGAGCTTGACAGCACGCTCGCAGAGGGTCACGCGGCCCTGGCCATCGTTCAAAGGGATTATCACTGGAACTGGTCGGAGTCCGAAAAGGAGTTCAAGCAGGCTCTCGCATTGAATCCCGGATATGCGACCGCCCATCTCTGGTACGCGAATTACTTCAACGGAGTGGGTCGTCACGATGATGCGATCGCGGAAATGAAGAGAGCGCTCGACCTCGACCCGCTGTCATTGATCATTAACGCCGATATGGGGAGAACACTCTACTTCGCCCGTCGGTACAGGGAAGCCATCGAGCAACTCCGCAAGACGGTGGAGATGGATCAGCATTTCGCGCTGGCCCATATCTGGCTGGGTCAGGTGCTCGAGCAAACCGGTAGATTGGACGAAGCTATTGGTGAATTCCAGAAAGGGGTCACCCTCTCAGACACGAGCGCATTCGCCGTGGCAAGACTCGGGCACGCGTACTCGGTGGTGGGCAACCGTGATCAGGCCGCGAAACTTCTCGAACAGTTGAAGAACCTGTCCAAGAAGAAGTATGTCTCCTGTTACGATATTGGGATAATGTACGCGGGGATGGGTGATACTGATCAGGCATTTACCTGGCTTGAGAACGCCTTCGAGGAGCGGTCACACTGGCTGGATTTCCTCACCGTCGACCCGATCCTCGACCCGATACGGGCCGATCCGAGATTTCGGGTTCTGGTCAACAAAATGGGCCTGGGGAAATGATCAGGGCGGGATGGATATGAGGACTGCGGAGCATCAACGACAGCTACAACGCTCTATGGAGATGCCCCGGGGAATGACGCGAGACACCATCCCGAGATTTGCTCGACCACTGGGTGGCATCCCCCTTAAGTCCCGACCTTATTCGCCCGGTGGCCATTCGGTGGAATGAGGCCGTAATGAAGGCAAGTTGTTTCTCTCCTTTCAGTTTGGTACAATCCTGCGCAGACATTGCGGGCCGGGGAGGCTCGTGAGGATGACCGTGCAGACTGAGGCCCTCGGATCGCTATGCGTGATGAGGGCCTCGTTGCCTTCGGAGGCCTGTCCAGGAGGGCGCAAACAGTCGCAGCCCGAAATGTTCATTATCGCAAGGAGTCCATATGAGACACATCCTCTTCAGTCTGCTGGCTCTGACGTGCGTGGTCATGGTCTCGGCGCAGGATAATCCCCTGACGAAATGCGCTGTGAACGATTGGGCCAAGTATCTCGTCACGACGAAGAACGAGACTGTGCCGCTGATGAGCACAAAAGACCGGCCGGTCTGGCTGGCCGTCAGGAATGCGGACAAGGATTTCGTGTATCTCGACAACTATTCGATGTGGGGGAACAGCCGCCACGCCGCCGGCGGAAGTCCGCACCATCCCGGCCGCGAACGGTTCGAACCCGTGCCGGACATTGTCATCTCGACGCCCGTGGAAATCGTCTCCACATCGAAGGAAGCACTGACGATCAATGGCGTTAAGTACGACTGCACAAAGGTCGTCCGGAAGATCGATCAGCCGCTCGATGACAAGAATCGAGTCGCGGCCTGGAAAGGCAGCTCGACGTTGTGGATCTGCGACAAGCTTCCGCTCGGACTTGCCAGGATGGAGAATGTCTGTGAGACGAGGTCGTCGAAGTCCGACAAAGGTGAGAAGATCACGGAGACCTGGGTCATTGCGGAGTTCGGATTCAAGAACTGGAAGTAGGTGACACAGAGAGTCATACGGACCCCCGCCAAGCGAACGCAGCCGTGTGACATGTGGGATTTTGCTGGAACACTGCGGACGGCACAAGGGGGGGGCCGGCCGAGGATACTCCAGACGTCGTCACTGAGCATCGGATCGCAAAGGAGGACCTGTTCAGCTGGAGAGTTACGCCCGGTCTCTTTCCAGCATCAGCTCTTCAATTCTGTATGCGTGAATATCTTACGGTGTGCTCGATGATATCAAAAACCACTTCGTACTCATTGTAGTACCACGTCGTGCTGTTATCAGAGGGCTGCTGGCCGATCTTATTTTGCCTGCCCAATAACGACTCCCCTTCTTTCGCCAGCATCCCTCTCTTCAGCCTACTCCACCCCTGAGGGACTTTCGCTGTATCGATCTTCTCGACAATGACAACTCGACAAGAGCCACGATGGTTATGCACGAGCGATTCATAGGGTTCCTTTCAAGCGTCGTGTAAATTAACGTCCATTCCGTGTCGGCCTAATGAGAGCTCATGAGTCCTGCTTATGTTCACAGGGGCTCACGTTGTGGAGGGATCATTTTCTTCGGGAGGACAGAATAACGGGCGAGCTGAAGCGGGTGTAAGTGCAGTGCCCCCAAAGGAACATAACGAAAAGGGGTGTTATTCGATAGACCTCATTGAGTGCGTGGAGATTCCAATTTGAAATCGGCATCGTCGCGCAAAAGCGGCAGAATCAGGGCGATTGCCGATTCGCAATTCTCGTCAGTCACACCCGGTTAGGCCGAGCTTGTTGATTTCCCTATTATCTATCCACCCCATCTCCTTCCTGTTCTTTGACACGCGTACCCAAACCTTGTCGTTACGGTCCACCAATTTATTCACGGAAAGGGTATCACCTTTAGTCAGGGTGACTTCCTCTGCTTTCGATTCTGCCGAGGGTTCTTGGTGAACGCCCATATGAATGGTGTCACCATTGGTTTCGAACATGTCTTGGCTCACTTCGCCGTTCGCTTCGTAACCTAACCCTTGCGGCAGGGTGATGAATGAATAACTCCTCAAGTCGAAACGAATCTGAACTTCGTAACCAATGCACCCAAACATCCGGTTGGCAATCAGTATCTGACCATCATATATAGAGTCAGGAAGTTCTCGGTCATCATCAATATAAAGACCGGGACTCTCGACAAATACTCCATTGCTGTTGATTCCGTAAGCAGTGAAGCTCGTCTGCTCTGGATAACAAGGGTAAGAAACTTCTGCGACCACCAACATTGATTTCGAAGAACCCGCTGGCAGCATATGTACCCACCTATGAACTTCATACGCCATAGTGCTGTCGAGCTCTACCCATATATCTCTCATATCGGCTTTCACCACAACCCCTCTCCTAACCAGAAAAAGACCCCCTTCAGATTTCTCTGCCCCTTCGCCTTTGCGTAGTGCATTCAGTTCCTCCGTAATCACCCAAACGGAGTCCTTTGAATTGGCATCAATCTGATATCCGGCGGTGCGAAAGGAACGTGTCAAGGGAATGAATATTTCTTTGGAACGATGTATGGACGAATCCCTTTCGATAAACTTCACGAGAATCGTGTCGTGAAGTCCAACCTTTCGAAAATCCACCCGCTGGCCCACTTCGAAAATGCCGCCCCTTTTGAGGGTTGCTGGTCCCTGCACTAGGGGGTATCTTGTTGATTCCAGGCTGGCCGAGGAAACAGAAGCGGAGTTTGCCGTACGGGATTCTTGTTTCGCCTCGTTCGAACGGCTGCAGGCAAGGAAGCAGAAACAAATGAACACTGTGGAGAGCAGTCTCATACTCAGGTTATCAAGTATTAATTCTGATAGTCCCACCAATCTTGCCACCTTAATGCGAGTGGCATTCATATTGTCCAATATACGAATCGTGCTGGTCTATGGGGAGAAAGGTCTATGGCGGAAGGGCGAATAGTTGCAGAGACATTCGGAGAAAAACTGCCAACAGCTTCTAAAAGGG
>CAVVIT010000010.1:0-88809 GCA_963748405.1 Ignavibacteriota bacterium | reverse complement strand
CGAATATTCTGGTAATCTTCACGTCGTTCATAGACGCGTCAGGAGTTCCACCACCAGCTAGCGCTATCAGATTTATCAGGTCAATCGAGTTCGAAATTTCATATCGACCCGGACGCTGGACAAATCCAATGACATTTACTATAATCGTGAGTTCATTCGGCCGGGCAAAATAGTAATTCGATGATGCCTGGCTCAGGGTTGTACCCGAGAGAACGCTGCTTTGCGTTGTTTGAGCATGTAAGGCTTCTCCAAGGCACAGAGCCACACATAGGACAGTCACTGTAAATGAAACGGTTGTCTTCATGAGTACCCTTCAGGAGCAAACAATTCTCAATTCAGGTGAAACAACTTTTTGTGGCCGTTCTTCCTTACATCAGGCGTATATGCTGAGTGCTGGTACGTGTACCCCCGCTGGCCCTTTGGGTAGTATCCACCGTAAGCTCTCATAGGATCGAATTTATTGAGCATCACTCCGATGAACTTCCCACCCACGTTGCCCAGAGCTTCGACTGCCCGTTCAACGGCCTGAATATAGGTTTCTCCCGCCGACACAACAAGGATCGTGGCATCCGTCCCAGCAGAGAATGCCGCAGGATCCGTCACAGAAAGAATCGGTGGGCTATCGAACACCACGATATCATACCGATCCATCACAAGTCGCATAAACTGGCCCATTCTCGACGAACTCGGGACATCCGCAGGATTGCTTAATTTGCTCCCGCAGCACACCACGTCGAGGTTGCGGAGAACCCCTTCCCAGATGATATCGTCTACTCCCGCTTCGCTGAAGAGGTGATCAGTCAGACCCGGGTTCCTTGGGATGCCGAAGAGTCTATGGATAGTGGGGCGTCTTGTATCTGCATCCACGAGTAACACCCGCTGCTCGGTCTGCGCAAACGCAATTGCAAGATTCGCGGCTGTTGTGGACTTCCCTTCGGACGGGTTTGGGCTTGTTACAAGAATGCTTCTGAATGGAGCGATTGTCTGCGCATACTGAATATTCGTCCGGAGGCGCCGGAAGGATTCGGCATACGAACAAAGAGGGTTATGAAACGTCACCAGCCGAGCATCAAACATAATACTGCGTTTGCCCTTCGCCGTTGATCCATCAAGGAGTTCCTTGCTGCCTCCCATCCTCCCAACTGTCGATAGGAGTCGGATTCCGTACTTCTTCAAGTCTTCGGGGGTCCGAATACGTGTATCGAACGCATCTCTAATGAGGACGATCCCAACACCGAGAGCAAGCGCCACTAGAGCTCCCAAGGCAAGATTGAAAAGTGTCCTTGGCCCCACCGGTCTAACCGGGACGAGGGCAGGATCGACAATTTCAACGTACCCGAAGTCGGATTGCTCTTTGATCGCCGCTTCGTTGAATTTCTCCTCCACAAGGAGGTATAGCTTCTCGCTGCTGAGGCGCGCTCTTTGGAGCCGGGCGAGGTCTATACTTTTCTGCGGGATCTGATTGAATTGCTTCTCATTTTCTTGAATGACCGATCCGAGCGCACGGCTCCTCGCTACGAGACCATCGAGCTCGATTTGTTGCTCGATGATCTTCTGTCTCGTCTGCGCAAGATACCCCGCTGTGCCCTCGCCAGGGAGCGACGGGACGATCGACTTCAGAAACGCCGCAGTTCTGGATTGCAGCTTATCCCTCAACGAGGCAATTTGATCGTCGATCTGTTTCAGTTTGTCAAAATAGACCTTTTGCCCGATCAGGTTTGGATTTTGCGCAACGACGACGTCCCGCTGCACCTGAAGTTGAGCAAGCTGGTCCTGCAGGAGTTTGACATAGCTGTCATTGGACTCCCCGATAGACCTGGCAACGGCTGGCTCCTGTCGTGCCAACTCATCCTTGTATGAAGAAAGTGTCTGCTGGCGTGTTGTAATCTCCACATCCAGTGCATCACGGGTGGCTTCCAGCTGGGAAAGCTGTTCGACTATTTTCTTCGTTTCCTCATCAAGGGCTACGGTCCCGGAACTCCTCATGTAGCCCTGGAGGGCAGTCTCAGCCGTATCAAGCGTCTGCCGCTTCGACTCACGCTGCGATTGCAGGAATTCCCGAACCGAACGTGACCGGTTCCGGCTGCTATTCATGTTGCGATCCACGTATTGATTCGCATACGTGTTCGCAAGCAAGGCGGCTTCATACGGGTTGCTGCTTCTTGCAACTATTTTGATTATGTCGGATTCGCGAATCGGGGTGAACTCAACGAGTCCATCAAGCCGATCCATCACATCCGCAACACTCGCCGTTACTACTTCGGATTCACCTTTCCCTGTCACTGTAATCGGAATGCGGCCGATGTCCGGCGAGTCAAGAGTCTTCCTGTGCAAGAGCTCTACTGCAACGGACTGAGCTAACGATCGAGATTTGAGCGTCTCCAGCTCGTTTGTGATTTTGTTGTTTGTTGCTCCGCTCAGATCAACTGAGAGAGGGACTGCTCCCTTTCCCCCTTTTTCGTTGACAAGCACCAGTGCCGTGGATTCGAAAACAGGTCTCGAGAGGAGAGAATAGACGAGCACCAGACCGAAGACGAAAACAAAAGTGCCCGCGATGGCCCACTTGCCGCGAAGGAGGATCGTCAAGTACTCAGCCGGAGTCCGTTCGTAGGCGTGAGGTTTGTCGGTTCGATCCCGCGGCGAGATGTCGATAGTATCTTCTGGATGAGCCATTAGGATGACTTGACTTTAAGCTTGTGCATCACAACATTTACCAAGAGAATTCAAGACTGGAACACCTGACACATGCGGTTGGCCGTACTCTCTGACATACACTCAAATCTCCAGGCCCTTAGAGAGGCATTGAGACTCATCGACCAATTTCGGGTCGATGAAGTCTACTGCCTGGGGGATATCGTCGGATACGGGGGAAATCCGAACGAATGTGTTACGCTCGTGCGAGAGCGATGCAGCAAAGTCGTGAAGGGAAACCACGATCTCGCAACCGTGGATCTTGCCCACTCCGATTCCCATCCGGAAGCGGGAAAGATCGCAAACGCGTGGACATTCGAAGTTCTCACCGAGGAAAGCCGGGAGTACCTCGCGTGGCTCCCCTTCAGGCACGTAGGCCCAGAAATCACACTTGTTCACGCGAGTCCAGAATCACCATTCGACTGGAGGTACATAAACTCAGTCGAGTCGGCTTCTCGCGAGTTTGCACATTTTTCGACACCGATCTGCCTGGTCGGTCACACACACGTTCCGGCAGTAATCGGGGAAGATCTAGAGTCATTTACGATCAGACGCAATGCAAAATTCATCATCAATGTAGGCAGTGTAGGACAGCCCAGGGACGGAAACCCGCAATTAAGCTTCGGAATCATCGATACAGAAGCGTGGACATATGATAACATCCGCGCAGACTACGACATCCAAGGCGCGGCCAACGCGATCGCGAAGGCCGGGCTCCCTTCCATTCTCGGCAGCAGATTGGAGCGCGGCATCTAGGAAGTCGCGGGAATGCCGTTTACAGTGAGGGGATCACCGCCGAAGGAAATTGTTACCCCACGAAAGAATGTGTAAAGAACGGAGTAGAACATCGTTGCCTGGAGGCCAGCAGCACTCTCCTCTGCATGAAACACTGGCAGCTCGTCAATCTGAAAGCGGAATTTAGCGCCCAGCCTAAACTGGATTACTTGCAGTGGAGATGTGTTGCAGAAGTCAGGATTAACCACTAAGGGCAATACTAAACTAAGCCCTTAGGCGGCGAAATGCAAGCTGGGATGCGGTGGGTGTGACACGCGTCAAGCGAATACCACATCGACTTGCTCGCGTGGTCAATCGCCTTGTGAGGGGAAACCTATATTTTTTGCGAATCAACGTCATCCTTCTCAGTTATCGAAATAGAACCCTCAGAATTGTAGTGATAATGATCTTGAAATCGGAGAACAATGACCTATTGGCAAAGTACGAGAGTTCTAATTCCAGCTTTCGCGGAAGTATCTCATTGAAATAACTCGTCTCCCATTCCGGGCCAGTCAGGAGCGATTCTTCATCACGAAACTGGAGCGAGGCGAGACTAGTGATACCGGGACGGAATTGAAGAACTTTCTGTTGTTCCGGGGAGTAACGAGCGGTAATCCGAGGGTCTTCGGGCCGGGGACCGACGAGACTCATATCTCCGGACGCCACGTTAAGAAGCTGAGGAAGTTCGTCCAGCTTGTATCTTCTCAAGAACCGGCCGACCGGCGTCACCCTGTTGTCACGAGCGACCGTCACTCCGCCCCCTATCTTGTCTGCATCCACCACCATCGTTCGAAACTTGAAGAGTCCAAAGACCCTCTGGTTTGTTCCCATTCTCTTTCCACGATAGAAAACCGGACCGCGATCGTAAACCTTGACAGCGACTGCGATAACGAGGAGAAGGGGAGACAGAATCGCCAATCCCGGCAGTGCGCATGCCAGATCGAAGACTCTCTGACTCAAAGGATTTAGCGGAGGTTGAGCCAACCTTAAGAGTTCCTAAACAGTGGACATGGGAACCAAGCGAAAAACAAACTCGAATGCAATATCCCGCGGTTGACAGTCATATGAATCTCGATTATTTTGGCCCAATTACCTGCCCCATCTTGTTGCCTCCTCGTCCCGAAGACAAGGGGGCCTTTTTTCTCCCCGAGGCTTCAGTATTCAACCCTGTCTCCCCTCCCGCTCAGCACTCGTTCGTTTCACAAGTATTGTTCTGTCTCTTGTTACGGTCGCCTCAGTCGGATCGGCCCAGTGGTCAATTTCGCCCGGGACAAACACCCCCGTGTGCATTGCAGCGGGGGACCAAACCGGCAGCTCAATCGTCAGCGACGGTTCGGGGGGTGCGATAATCGCCTGGACAGACGGGCGGTGGACAAACACCGCCATATTCGCCCAACGACTTGACGCCGCCGGCTTCGCGAAATGGGATTCAAATGGGATCCTCGTCTGTAATCAAACGGGGTTCCAGGAAGCCGTACAACTCGTGGCAGACGGACGAGGGGGGGCCATCGCTGTGTGGCGGGTTTGCCAACAGGGTGACACTGCCCTCTTCTGTCAGCGTTTAAACCATCAGGGAATTCCGCAGTGGGATCAATCGGGCGTACGAATCGCTCCGATTGGGTTGGGCGACAGTATTCAGGCCATATCTGACAGCCACCACGGAATTATCGTTGCGTGGGATGCTACTCGTGGCAGCAGCGTTGATATTTTTGCGCAACGGATTTCGCCCAACGGGGTCCTCGAGTGGACGGAAGGCGGGGTGATCGTGTGCGGTGATTCCGGCAATCAGAGTGGGCCAGTTATTACGGGTACGAACGATGGCGGGATCATTTGCACCTAGAAAGACAGCAGATCGCCGGGAATATATCTGCAGAGACTAGACGACAGTGGGGCGACTTTGTGGGCAACCAATGGCATCCCGATACAGGATCCTGACGAGGGAACGATGTTCGACCTCTCGAATACCGTCAGCGAGGGTGCGTCAGGGGCCATGGTGGCTTATTCGCGTTTCAATGGTCAACCGAGGCTTGTCCTTGCTCAAAGAATTGACTCATCCGGGAATACCAGGTGGATAGACACAGTCGATCAAACAGCGGGTGCTCCCCAGGACAACCTCCGCCTGTTCGGCCTCCAATCAGGAAATGCACCTGCCACATTTACCATCCATGCAGGGAACCCCTATTCACTTCTTGGAACAGCCTCGTGTATTGATACGGCGGGGACGTTTTTGTGGAGGCAGATACCTTTCAGTTCTCAGGCCGAGCTCCTGGCTGCAGCAGGTGATAACGCCGGTGGCGTTTACGTGCTCGCCTCGGTCCAGGCACTATTCAAATACGATTACAGGTTCTCTGTCCAACACATTGATGGAGCCGGCAATCTGACCTGGTTGAAGGGGGCCACAGACATAGATACGACGTCGGCTCAATTTGACTCCCTGATGCCCAGAAACCCTGTGTTGAAATCAGACGGCGGCGGGGTGATCGCTGCGTGGGAGCAGAACCGGACTGGCACGCTCGACATATTCGCGCAACACATCGACGTCAACGGCGCACTCCCCATTCAGCTCAGCTCGTTTGAGGCAATCGCCGGATCAGGGAGCGACGTCAAGCTATCTTGGAAGACATTAACTGAAGTCAACTGCTATGGATATGAAGTTCAGAAGGCGGGAAACGCATCGAAAGTGTTTCAATCGATTCCCGGTAGTTTCACCCCCGGCGGTGGAACGACTTCGTCTCCGAGGTCGTACGACTTCACAGATTTGTCTGCCCTTCCGGGAAGCTGGCAGTACAGGCTAAAACAAACAGACCGGGAAGCAACGGTTTATTACTCGGAGGCGGTCGCAGTCACGGTGGGGAGTGGACCGACCGCGTTCGTGCTCCGTCAGAATTATCCGAATCCGTTCAATCCGTCGACTACATTCAGCTATGATCTGGCGGGAACTGCCCATGTCAGCTTCAGCGTGTTCAACGCACTTGGACACAGAGTGGCCACGATTGTCAACGGTGAACAGCCGGTGGGGATATACAGGTTGACGTTTGACGCCAGATTGCTTCGCTTCGCTCGCAATGACAAACTTCGGACCTATTCAACACCCACAAGGATGTACGGGCCTTTGGGGATTACTACAACTGTAGCATCGGGGCCGTACTTCGCGAGGCCCTGGGCGAGAGCTTCTTGAACCGTCGAGGCGGTACGGATGAAGAGCTTGTCTCCGAACTTCTCGGCGATGTTCGGTGAGACGAGAACTACGTCCGCAACGCGGGCTGCTTTGGCGCATTCCTCGAGCTGCCACTGGTCAATCACGACGGGATTCGCCGTGATCGAATCAACAAACGATGCCGCCGTTTTGTAGTTGGTTGCCATCGACGTGAATTCCGGACTTCCCAATCCTTCCTCGCACTTCGCTGCAATAATCAGCATCCCCTCTTTTTTGACCACGGGGAGTGCCGCCGTGATTCCTTTGACCGCCTGGTAGTACGTGAGATCCAGCGGATAACCCGCGCTCGTCGTGATGACGATGTCCGCCTGGCTGGGTGCCATCGCCTTCACCGATTTCCGGACGAAGGCAACTCCTTCTGCGTGGGCCATCTCGGGTTCTCCCACGAACATCCCCGTGATCGCACCGTTGACATCGAGCGAGACGTTGACGATAAAATCATGCCCCGCTTTGCGTGCGATCTCTATTAATTCGTGGTGGAGCACGTTGTTATCGATCGAGCCTTCGCAACATGCAGGATTCTCGAGGAAAAGCGGACTATGAAGAGCCTTTATCGTAAGCTCGCCGGCGCAACCGGGCGCAACAAGCTTCCGCCCTCCTGAAAAGCCCGCCATCAGGTGAGGCTCGATGAACCCGGTGGTTATTTTCAGCTCCGAGGCGCAGTATTCCCTATCGATGTATATCGGCGTGTTTCTTGAGGTCAGACCGAGGTATTCCTGTTCCTTCATCTCCCGGGCATGATGATCGGTCACCCTGTAGTTATCCAGTATATCATTCCCCACCATTGCAATCAGCTCATCACGGGTGCTGGGACGGTGAAGGCCCGTGGCGACCAGTATCGTGATGTTCCCCTTCAGGATACCGCTTTCTTCCAGAGTCTCGAGAATCGGCGGGAGGAGTACCTTGTTCGGTACAGGGCGCGTAATGTCGCTGATGACCACGCACGCAGATTCAGCTTCCTTTGCAAGCGTGGCCAGAGGGTGGCCACCGATCGGCGCTTTGAGCTGTTTTTCAAGCTCAGCAACCGGATCCGGGAGAGGAACCGATGGCTGCATTTTGAGAACTTTCAGGAGATTGCGATCGGGGACCTCGATATCCATCCCCTCCCTGCCGAACGCCAGATGGATTTTCATGCGGTCCCTTTCGGTGTAGTGCATCTGTCAACGAGATACACGATGGATTTGTAGCTGATCCCGCTGTGAAGGGAGAGCCCGATTTCACACGTTCTGCTCGTCGAATACCCATGGTCACAGCCCCTGGGGATCGACGACATAAGTCCATTGAGCGCCGACTCGTTCAATTCCGGATAAGTGAACCCCCTGTCCCCTGCCCACCCGCAACAGCCAATGCCATCCGGGATAATGACCTTTTCTGCGCACATCTCGGCAAGTTGCTTGAATCGGGGCGCAAGACCCAGCTTGGTGGAGCTGCACGTCGAGTGTATGGCGACGGTCTCGGGGAGTTTCCTGAACTCCAGCTTCTCAGGAAGATACGTCAGTATGAATTCAATCGGCTCGTAAAGCCTGAGCTTCTTGTCGAGCGTATCCTTCATCCTGTAAAGGCAGGGGCTCATATCCACGTAGATCGGCAATCTGCCGTCTTCTGATGCCTCGAGGAGAGCTTTCCCCAGCTCGTCGGCTTTAATCTTCCCTTCTTCCTTGAACCCCTTGCTGTCGAATGCCATACCACAGCAGAGGTTGGAGAGGTTCTTCGGGAAACGCACCTCAAACCCAGCCTTTTGGAGTAGGGAAACAGTTTTATGAATCAAATCAGGCTCGTGGTCGTAATCGACGGACTTGCCCATCGTGCGGTTTATGCAGGTGGGGAAATAGACGACAGATTGCCCCGCCTGCGGCGGGACGCGAAGAGCGCGCTTCGCTACGCTCGCGATGACAGAGGGTGTTCCGTGGGGCATATACTTGTTCCACAGGGGGATGCGGTTGCCGGAGAGTTTCCGGATGCCGCCGGCGATGCCGCCCATCAGTTTCGTCCCAAGAACAGCGTGGGCGGCGCCGACGAGGCGGAGCATCAGGTTCATCGTCCCCGTCACGGCTGACATATTGTTCGCCAGAAGCCGCGCCACAGCGTGGGGAAGCGCCCCGAGGTCGTGCCAGCGAAGGTACTTGATCATCTTCCCTGTGTCGATGCTCACGGGGCAGGCGAGTGAGCAGAGACCGTCGGTAGCACAGGTTTCGACGGCCTGGTACTGGTATGCTTTGCTAAGGGCATTCAGCCGGTCCCTGGAGTCTTCGGATGCGCGCTGATCAACCCGAGAGCCCCCGGATGCCTTCAGACGGGACATTTCCCTGTAAACTACAATTCTCTGCCTCGGAGTGAGCGTGAGGTTCCTGGAGGGGCACTGGACCTCGCAGAACCCGCATTCGATGCACTTGTCGATAATCTCGTGTGCGGCAGGGAGAGGTTTGAGACTCCGTATGTGCGCCTGGGGGTCTCCGTTGATCACGACACCGGGGTTGATGAGGTTGTCCGGATCGAATATCGACTTGATATCCTTCATCAGGGCGTACGCCTCTGCACCCCACTCCAGCTCGACGAACGGGGCCATGTTTCTCCCGGTCCCGTGTTCCGCCTTGAGGGAGCCGTCGTATTTCTTCACAACAAGGCCGGTGACTTCGTCGATGAAGCCCCGGTACCGGTCCACCTCCGACGGGGCGTTAAAATCCTGGTTAAACACAAAATGCAGGTTCCCCTCAAGGGCGTGCCCGAAGAGTATCGCGTCCTGGTAACCGTGCTTGACGAAGAGTGTCCTTAAGTCCAGGGCGGCCTCGGCCAGCCGTGCAACCGGGAACGCCACGTCTTCTATTATTACCGTGGTTCCCGTCCTCCGCATCGCCCCGACGGATGGGAAGAGGCCTTTCCGGATATTCCAGAATTTATCGTATTCGGATGAGATGCTCGTAAACTGGAGAGGCCGAACGGTCGGGAAGCCCTGGAGGGCGCGGGTGAGTTCTTCGATCCTCGATGCAAGCCCTTCCGGATCAGAGGCGCGCGTCTCGACAAGGAGAGAGCAGACGTTCTCGTCGAGCCCGGGAAGGTACTCCGGCATCCCCTCCTTCCCTTCCACCGAGTGAAGTGACGCCCTATCCATAAGCTCGACGGCGTCGGCCCCGCAGGACCGCAAGGCAGGGACGGCGCTGCAGGCGGTCTCGATGTCAGGGAAAAGGATGAGTGCGCTTGCTTTGCAGGGGAGCTCGGGGACGGTGTTATACGTGACCTCGGCGATGAACCCCAGCGTCCCTTCCGAGCCGATCATCAGGTGCTGTATGATGTCGACTGGGTCGTCAAAATCCACCAGGGCGTTGAGGCTGTAGCCCGTGGTGTTCTTCATTTTATACTTCCGGCGGATCCTCGAGGCGAGCGGCTCGTTGGATTTCGTGCGGGAGGCAAGCTCGGACACCCGCTCCAGGAGATCCCGGTGCGTCCGGGCGAACTCTTCCCTGCTCTCCTGGTTCCCGGTGTCAAGCAGGGCCCCGTCCCCCAATATCAGCTTCATCGAGGCGAGAGTCCGGTAGCTGTTCTGGGCGGTGCCGCAGCACATACCGCTGGCGTTGTTGGCGGCGATACCGCCGATCATAGCCGCGTTGATCGATGCGGGGTCGGGGCCTATCTTCTTTCCGTACGGCGCCAGGTAGATGTTCGCGTGCGCGCCCACAACACCCGGCTGGAGCGTGATCCGGGAAGCGTCTTCGTTAATCCGGTAGTGTTTCCAGGAACCTGCCAGGACGATCAACACCGAATCTGAGACCGACTGCCCCGAGAGACTTGTCCCCGCAGCGCGGAACGTCACCGGGAGCGCGAGACGGCGCGTCTCACCCAGAACGCGGGTGATCTCTTCTTCGGTTTCGACTTTGACGACGAGTTTGGGGATGAGCCGGTAGAAACTGGCGTCCGTCCCGTAGGCGAGCGTGCTCAGCTCATCGCAGAGGAGCCGGGATGGAGGGAAGAAACTGCTTAACGAGGAGTATAACTCTGCGTACTTGCCCGGAAGCATGACTTCTGAACGTGGGACAACGAGAGAACTCACTTGGTGTCAGGCGGGGGAGGAGGTGGAGGTGGTGGATCCTTCATCGACTTCTCAACGCCGTCCTGGATATCCTTCATCGCGTTCTTGAACTCCCGGATCCCTTTACCGAGGTTCTTCCCGAGCTCCGGCATCTTCTTCGGCCCGAAGAATATCAGGATTACAAAGAGGATGACGAGAAGCTCTCCGCCGCCTACGTTTTCAAACATAACTCACCCCTTCAGATTATCATATTAGACAAATATATTGCAGTTTCGGTTTATTTGCAAGAAATTGATCGAAACAACAGAGATTACCAATGAATAGAGCACTCGCAACCATCTCAATCGCGCTGCTGGCGGGGGTTACGCTTGCACAGGTCCCACAGGTCAGGACGGGGATCGAAGTCCTCCGTGACGAAGGATTTGCGCCTCTCAAAGGGAAGCGGGTCGGGCTGATCACAAACCCGACGGGCGTCGATTCACGATTCCAGTCGACAGTCGACATACTCAAGTCCGCCCCGGGGGTGAACCTCGTCGCCCTCTTCGGGCCGGAACACGGCGTCCGCGGCGACCACGCTGCAGGCGACAATGTCGATTCGTACACGGACAAGGAAACCGGGCTTCCTGTCTATTCACTTTACGGAAAGACGAGGAAGGCCACACCGGAGATGCTCAAGGGGATCGACGTCCTCGTCTACGACATACAGGACATCGGGTGCAGGTCGTACACGTACATCAGCACGATGGGGCTGGCGATGCAGGCGGCGGCCGAGAACAAGATCCCGTTCGTCGTCCTCGACAGGCCCGATCCGCTCGGGGGGATGAGGATCGAGGGTAACCTGGTCGAGAAGGGATTCGAGTCGTTCGTGAGCCAGTACCCCGTCCCCTACGTCTACGGGCTCACGTGCGGGGAGCTTGCGCGCTACCTGAACGACGAGGGGCTGCTCGCAGGGAGTGTCCGGTGTTCACTCACCGTGATACCGATGAAGGGATGGGCGCGGTCGATGACGTTCGCCGAAACGGGGCTCCCCTGGGTGCCGACATCTCCCCACGTGCCGGAAGCCCACTCCCCGGCGTACTACGTCTGCTCCGGGATGCTCGGGGAGCTTGGCGTGGTGTCTGAAGGGGTGGGATACACGACGCCGTTTCAGAATTTCGCAGCGGAGTGGATCGACCCGAAGGCCGTGGCAGACAGGCTGAACGGGCTCAAGCTTCCCGGGGTTCTCTTCCGCCCCACGATATTCAACCCGTTCTACGGAAAGTACAAGGACAAGGAGTTACACGGGGTCCAGGTCCACATCGCCCCGGGTTCGACCGTAAACCTGATGAGCATACAGTTCCTGTTCATGCAGGTCAACAGCGAACTGTACCCGGACAAGAACCCGTTCACCATCGCCGACGCGGGGAGACTCAAGTCGTTCGACAAGGTGGCCGGAAGCGACTCGGTGAGGATACTCTTCACGAAACGGATGAAATACGAGGACGTGAAGCCGTTCCTCGACAAGGACGTCGCCGGGTTCAGGGAGAGAGCGAAGAAGTACCTCCTTTATTAAGAACGTTTTGCCGGGGCGACGAATATGAAACTGATTCCCCCGACGATGACGAGCGCGGTGAGCAGCACCACCCACCAGTTGACGACGCGCGAAGTCATCCAGAGCTCGTAGTCCGCCGCATAGCTCATGTCGGACACCCCCTTCCACGAGCCCGTGTTCCCCTCCACGCTCGGCGCGTTCGAATCGATGTACGTGCCGGGCATTTCGATGCTGACCTGTTTGAGCTTGCCCATCACTCTTGAGACCAGCGAGAGCTTCGCCGTGTGACGGGCAAACCCGGCTGCATTGGCCTGTATGGCCTTCCCCACGGCGGCATTCTTCACGATCATCTGAACGACCGCACCGATGGTATCCATCGACGTCTCCGAGGCCCACCATTTGCCGCATTTGCGAAAGATCTCTTCTTTGTGCGCGGAGACGGAGGACGCGGGAAGCGACGGTTCGTTCAGGAGGTTCACTCCCTTGATGAGCTCGGCGTAATACGCTTCGAACATATCCCTGTACATCCACTCCGTCCATTTCTGTCCGACCCTTTCACGGGCGATGCTGTCATCTGCCGTGAGGGGGCGGCCCGGGGTCTCCGTCTTCATGCTCCTCGCCAGGTCCTCGTTCGAGACGTATTCAGCCAGCGGAATCAGGCCGAAGGGATTCCACCTGAGGTACCGCTCCCGGTACGTGATCTCCGTATAGAACCAGATGAACCTTCGCTCCAGACTCGACCGGACGGGGAGCGTCTTCCACTGCGTATCCTGCGCCGAGGCGCTCAGCTCTTCGGGTCCGGCGTAGAGCCGCACTGCTTTCCGCTCGAACGATCGTTCGTCCTTGCTCCCGAGCGTCACAGTCCAGGTCGAGTCGACCGGGAATATGAAACCGTGCGAGAGAACCTCGACGGAATCGCCCGTCACCGTCTCGGTGCGCTGAAGCGTGCCGTCGCGGTGGACCTGCGTCGATAATTCTATCTCGAGGCAGCCGCAGGGGAGGAGCGAAAGAGAGATAAGCGCGAGCGAACGGGTGACAATCTGAAGTGTCGTCATATTGCACACTCCTTTCCTTCCAGGATCAAGGGGGCGGAATAGTCTCAAAAGGAAGAACGGGGGGAGGCGAAGGAATATAGCAATAATTGGAAGCGAATGAGCAGCGGAATTCAGGCCATCGAAAGAGCGCGGCGAGATGTTCGATAAATACCTGCCAATCTGCATAAAATGTTGCGTTTTCTGACATGCGTTGGTATCTTGGCTGGCGAATCGCCCGCCGGGCACTTTAAACGTCCCATCCTGAGAGGTCTCATGAACACCTCAAGAATTGCAGTCATCGTGCTTTTCGCAGGCCTCGTAGCCGCCGGATGCAGCAAGAAAACCGAAGAGAAGAAAGGGGGCGCGTCAGACTCCACGGCCGCCGCGGCGTACGACACGGCCCTTTCCCCCCAGAGCAACCCGGTGATCATCAAGTTCATCACGTGGCCCGATACGCTGACGCCGCAAATGGAGGACCTCGCCTCCTCGCTCACGTGGAACTTCTTCGACTCCACGACAAAGCAGAAGTTCACCCCCGCCGAGATGAACATACTCTCGCGGGAGGGATTTTACGTCCAGGACATCCCCCCCGTTTCCGAGATCGACAAGGACGACATGGTGGACCGGTACGGGGAGCTGTACGTGTTCAACTACGGCCAGAGCTACAGCACGGTGCCCGTGTTCGTCACATCCGACTTCCTGATGCACGTGTTTCACGTGGTCTTTGACAGGATGTTCCAGAGCGTCGAGGAGAAGCGGTTCCTCCCGATTCTGGAGGAACTGACGACGAACCTCCTCAAGGAAAGCGTCGATCAGATGCACGGCGCCACAACCCCCTTCACGCGCATCGCCTCATCGAGGAACGTCACATACCTTTCGGTGGCGGAGAAGCTCCTCAACGACACGGTGGACGTTCCCCATGAGGCGAAGGAGCTGACGGACTGGGAGCTCCGGCTCATCAACGACGCCTCGGGCATCCACGACTCCCCCCTGATGGGATTCCAGGAGGATTACTCGCAGTACAAGCCCCGGGGACACTACACGGTCAACAAGAACCTGACCCGGTATTTCAAGGCGATGATGTGGTACGGGAGGCGTTCGTTCTCAACGAAGTCGGACACGCTCACGCTCCAGGCGCTCCTTCTCACGCATCTTTTGAGCAAACCGGAAAACCGGAGCCTCTGGGAGAGACTGTACAAGCCGACGGAGTTCGTGGCCGGACAGTCCGACGATCTGACGTTCTATGATTATTCCGAACTAATGAGAGCAATATACGGGGAGATACTCAACGCAACATCGCTCGAAGACACGACTCGGCTCCACAGGCTGATGGAAGAAGCCACGCGGAGGGCGAACCCGGCCATATCGGGGAACAGGCTGAGGGACCGGAACGACCCGAAATCCATTGAGAAGGGATTCCGGTTCATGGGTCAACGGACGGTCCCGGACGCGTATATATTCTCCGAACTGACGTCGCCCCGCGTGGGGACCGACTCGGCGCCGAGAAACATGCCCACAGAGCTCGACGTGATGAGCATACTGGGATCCCCAGTGGCGGACGAACTCCTCGAGAAATACTCCTCCGTCCCGAACTACACGGAACAGCTCCAGAAGCTGAAAGGAGAATTCAACGAGTACCCGCCGGCGATGTGGACACAGAACCTCTACTGGTGCTGGATCAACGCGCTCAGGCCGCTCCTGCAGGAAAAGGGGCAGGGATTCCCCTATTTCATGAGGGGAAGAAAGTGGGCCACAAAGGGGCTGGCAACCGCCGTCGGATCGTGGACAGAATTAAAGCACGACACGTTCCTCCTTTCCAAGCAGAGCTACGCCGAACAGGGGGAAGGAGAGGACGAGGCTATACCGAAACCGCCCCCCCAGCCCAAGAGCTACGTCGAACCGGACATCGAGTTCTTCAACCGCGCAGTGTACCTGGTGGACAAGACGAAGACCCGGTTTGCGAGCATGGGGCTCCTCCCTGCCGAATACGAGAAGAAGCTCGGCATATTCTACGACCAGCTCGTTAATCTAAGGGCGATCGCACAGAAGGAGCTCCTGAACGTCGAAATCTCGGTCGACGAATACGAGTCGATGCTCCTCCTGGCCCAGAAGCTCGCGCCGATCATACTCCCCGAGGACGCGGAAGACATCATCGAGGACCAGTACAAGCAGATGGCGCTCGTCACCGACACGCACACGGACGCGTTCCCCGGAGAGATGCTCGCGCTGGAGGACGGCGTGGGGGCGCCGCAGCGGATATACGTCGGCGTGAAGGACAATTCGGGGGGAACCCGGATATGCGTCGGGTACGTGTACAGCGTCTATGAGTTCAGCCAGCCGCTCGGCAACCGGCTCACGGACGAACAGTGGAAGGAGATGGTGTACGGGAAGGAGAGGAAAGGACTGGAATCAAAGGAACCGGCCTGGGCACGGGGGCTGAGGTCAATTCTCAGGCATTGAGACCTTTCGCAGCCATAATCATCGCCGGAGGGGCATTTTGGCTCTCGGCGCTCAATCCGGAGGTGCCTGCCGGCACCGGGAACGCCGGGCTGCCGGAGGCGCGCCCGTTCTACCTCCCGTACCAGTACTCGTCGTTTGCAGAGGACACAGCACTCTACGCGAATGCGTACAAGTGCGCTGCGGAAGCGGAATTCGAGAATCGGGGGACGGCGGGCGAGGGGCACGTCGTCGCCGGGACGATTTCGCACCATCTCTTCATAAGGAATCTCATAGCGGGGTACTTCAGGGATCTCGCCCGGCTGGTGCACCCGTCGAGGATCTTACTCATCGGGCCGAATCATCACGCAAGGGGACGCTCACCGGTCGCGATATCCGCGCTCAGGTGGAGGACGCCGTTCGGGTTCGTGGAGCCGGATACCGCCGCGGCGAGGAGGATTGCAGAGACAGGGCTCGCCCGCATCGAAGAGGAACCGTTTGTCAACGAGCACTCGATCGGAGCGCTCGTCCCGTTCATCCGCAGGTCATTTCCGGGAGCGAAGATCGTCCCGGTGATATTCAAGAAAGTCGCGGACAGGGGAGACTGTGTTGAGCTTGGGAAAGTGCTGGCCGGGTTCAGGGACAGCACGCTCGTGATTGCGAGCCTCGATTTCTCCCATTACAAGACGAGCGCTGAGGCGGAGAAAGAAGATGCCGCCAGCCTGAGAGTTCTCCGTTCGTTCTCGGCGGACCGGGTCGACAAGGCATACGTCGATTCGAGGCCGGCACTCGCAACACTGCTCTCATTCAGCCGGGAAGCCGGCGCGAGGTCATTCGAGGTCGTGCAGCACACAAATTCCGGCATACTTTCACACAAACCGCTGGTCCCCTGCACGAGCTACATCAACGCGTTCATCACCCGGTAGGCGCCGGGACCTCTCTTTATTTGACCGGCCGGGGGCCGCTGCCTCCGAGTTTCTGATTCAATTCGTCCCCCCAGTTGATGACAACGTTGATATGACCGGCCACCGCATCACGTTTCGCCTGCGATACAGCGATCGTCCTGCCGTTCGGCGAGACGTCAAAACCGGTGAGCCCCGGACGCGCCAGAATTCGTTCCTCTTTGCCCAGAACGATCGTCGGGCCGTTTCTTCCTGCCGCCACGCTGACAGGTACGGAGAGAATGTCGTCCTGCCGACTGAACAGGATACGCCTCCCGTCGGGCCCCCACCTGGGAGCTATTCCCCCTCCATCCGAGACGCGCCACCTCCCGTCGAGCGACGGAAACGGTTGAACATAGACTTCGTTCCGGCCAGATTCATCGGACACATAGGCGATCCAACGCCCGTCCGGGGAGAAAACGGAGGAACTCTCATTTGCCGGGGATGCGATCAGCGGGCGCAACTGCGGGGAGCCCCCCGGAGAATACACCCAGATGTCGGTTCCCGTTTCCTTGCTCTCCACCACGTATGCCAGGTTCTTCGAGTCCCTGCTCCACGAGGCGGGATACGGAGGGTCCTTTGAATCGAACAGCCGGGCGGGTTTTCCCCCCCCGTTCACGGCAACCGTGTAAATCTGGTACAGCCCCTCGATGTTTGATCCGAACGCGAGGCGGGAGCCGTCCGGATACCAGACCATCCGGGCGTTATCCCCCGCGAACGTAAGCTGTGTCAGGATGCTCTTGCGAAGATCGTACACCCCCACCTGGTACGTGGGACCGAATATGTCGAGCGAGAGCAGTCTCCCGTCGGGGGAATACCTGGGAATTCCGACGTGCGCGCTCCCGGTCTCAATCCGACGGACCGTGGATCCGTTTTCGATGAGCGATATCGTCATCGGGTCAAACTCGACATCCCCCGGGACATATGCGAGTGTACCGTTTTCCGAAACTGCAAAAAAAGGAAATATGTTGGCGCCATCCGTCAGCACGCTGTCTACGACGGGGATTGATTCTCCCGAAACTGTCGCGCTTTTCACATCAAAAGGGGCGGCCATGAGCGTTGAGCCGTGCGTGTAGAGAATTCGACCAGGCGCAAGGTAGCGCGCGCCCGTCCCCCCTGTCAGGACCGTCCTGTAGACCCCCGTCTCCAGGTCGACGGCCGCGATGAGATTGTCGCCGTAGTCTCCCCCCCGCCATATCGTGAACAGGGCTTCTTTTCCCCCCGGGAGCACAACGGGCAGAAGATGGGCCCGTTCGCCGGCGGCGAAATTCATATTCGTGAGCGGTCGGGGGACGGAACCGGCATCCGACGAAACGATATAGAGCTCTGCCCCCCATTTCTTCATAAAGACGATATTCCCTCGCTCCCCCCAGCTCGCATGGCCCCACACATGCGCAGCTTCGCAGATGGTTTCGGAGGTCCCGCCTGCGAGAGAGACCTTCATCATCTTTGCGCCGGCAAAGAAACCAAGCCACGCCGCGTCGGGGGAAAAGAAGGGAGACCTGGGGTGGAGGCCGGCGGTTACCTGGAGCGGCACCGCATCAAAGCGTCCCACGTCGCGCAGGTAAATCGTCGACCCCGAGCCGTCATCCGCGATAAAAGCGATATATCGCCCGTCGGGTGAGATCGCCAGTGCGTCCTCATCAAGGGTCATCGCAGAGTGCGGGGGAAGCGGAAGGACAAATCTCCCGACCTGCTGACGCCCCGACGAGGAGGTCCGTCCGGGTCCCCAGAACAAAAGAACGGCCGCACACAACACAGCACCCGCGATCATCAGCGCTGCTCCTCCCAGCCAGCGCTTGAGGGCCGCGGAGCGAAGCGGCGTTCCGGAATGCTCCCGGGCCGCCTCCGCATCCCTGGGACGCACCGGAGAGCCCGTGTGTGTGCCCTCGGACGACCGCCTGAGACGCCGGAGGTCTTTCGCAATCTCCGCGGCCGACTGGACCCGCTCGGCTGGATCCTTCTGCATGCATTCTTTCACAAGGCGGTCGACTTCCGGATCGATTCCCGGCCTGAGAGCGGATATCGGCGTCGGTTCCACGTTGACGATCTCGTACGTCAACGCAGCGTCGTGGACCCCCCTGAATGCCGGACGGCCCGCGAACAATTCGTAGAAGAGAACTCCCAGCGAGAAGATGTCCGACCTGTGATCGACGTCCTGCCCCTGCACCTGTTCCGGCGACATATAGCCCGCCGTTCCGACCGTGCTCCCCGCCCCGGTGAGCCGGGTCGCGCGCGACCTCCCGGGGATGGCAAGTCCGAAATCCATAATCTGGACGATGCCGTCCCGCCGGACCATGATGTTTTCCGGCTTGATGTCCCGGTGGACGATCCCTTTTTCGTGGGCCGCCGCAAGGCCATCCGCGATCTGCACCGCGATGTCCAGCGACTGCTTCATAGGGAGGGGAACCGGCCCGGTCTCTTCGATCTGCCGGAGTGTTCTCCCCTCCACGTACTGCATCACGATGAACATCTGCCTCCCGGGCGAGCCGCCGGGAGGCGCGGGACCGTCGTAGTCCTGGATGTCGTGGATCGTGCAGATGTTCGGGTGATCGAGCGCGGATGCAGACCGGGCTTCCCTCACAAACCGGGCCCTGTCGTTGTCCGTCGCCGAGAGAGCCGGGGAAAGGAATTTGAGGGCGACGATCCGGCCGAGCTTCGTATCCTCCGCCCTGTAGACAACCCCCATCCCTCCGCGGCCGATCTCCTCCAGGATCTTGAAATGCAGTATCGTTTCGCCTGTCACGTGTTCACCTTCCCGGGAAGCAAAGAAATCGGGCAAGCTCCCGGTTTGAACCAGGAGGCGCCCGGTCGAGGCAACCAATTGACCCCGGAAGATAGGATATTCAGGGGGTGAAGGTCAAGTCACGGCGGCTGAGCCATCATATGCTGGCAATTCCGAATGCAAACGGGTAAATTGGGCCCAGGTAAACATCAAAGGAGACGACGACATGCGGGCTCTCCTGCTGTTTGGAGTTTGCGGCGGGCTTCTTCTTCCGGGGGGCAAGAGTGACGGGGCGCTGCCGGGAGCGGACTCACCTGGAAGCACGGGTTCATCAGCCGACTCGACACGGCGCACGTATGCGCTCAATCCCGAAGACCCGCTCGTTCTCGAATGGCTGAAGGCGGTGCAGGACAACTCTTCCGCCGATCGCCGCCTGGTCCCTTCACAGGAAGGGGACGATGCCGCTCAGACGTTCAACAACTCCATCGTGGCGCTTGCGTTCATCGTCAAGCACGAACGGGAGCGGGCCGAACGGATACTCGATTTCTATGCCGTCTCGACAAAACTGGACAACGGTGATCTGACGCTTCAGAACTTCTTCTACAAGGGAGAGCCGAGAGGGTTTTACCAGGAGGTCTCTCTCAAGACCCGCCACAACGTCGGGCCGGGATCGGACAGGTGGATAGGCGACATGGCCTGGCTCCTCTGCACGTGCAAATACTACGAGAAGGAGTATCGATCGAAGAGGTACGCCTACCTCAGCTCGATTCTCCGGGACCTCCTTGTTTCCTACTACACGCCTGCAACGCACGGGGGATACATTCAGAGCGGCTGGCGCAAGGTGGACTCACACAAACACGAGGCGGCCGGACATCACGAGGGGAACATCGATTGTTACGCCGCATTGCGGATATGCGGCGATGACAGTCTCGCCGGAAAGATCAAGCTGTGGCTGGACGATGCTCTGAGCGGGGTCCCCGATCTTCCGCTGGACCTCTACACGTGGAGGACGCTCGCGTTCGGACCCCGGTCAGTGAAGCTGCTCCGGGTGCCCGAAGAGGACGGGCGCTACCGAAAGACACTGCTTGTCCGGAATCGTCACGTCACCGGATTCTACCATGGCCCGGACCCGGCCGTGCAGAACATCTGGACCGACGGCGTCGGCCAGATGTCGTGCGCATTCCAATCGTGCGGACTGCCGGGAAAGGGGTACTTCTACGCCAACCAGATGGACAGCCTGATTATCGAACGCCGCATCGGAGGCATTCTCACGCACGCGCTCCCGTATGCGGCAAACAGATCGGGGGGCTACGACTGGGTCGACCCGACCCGTGGATTCACGTCGTGCGCCGCCTGGTACATTCTGGCAAAGAACGGCGTGAATCCGTTCCGGTCCCGCTGAAAGGCCGGAGATCCTTCACGAACGCGCTCCTCCAGGCGCATTCCGCATTGTGTGAGGGTGAGACATCGTTCACTTCTGAAAGACCATCTTCCGGGTCTGGACAGAGCCGCCTGAACTCAACCGGCAGAGGTAGACGCCGCTGGCAAGGCCTGCACCGTTAAACTGCACCGTGTAACTCCCCGCTTCACGGAACCCGTCCACGAGAACGGCGACTTCCCTCCCGAGAACGTCAAATACCACCAGGCGCACCTGGCCGCGCTGCGGAATCTCGAACGGAATGCTCGTCGTCGGGTTGAAGGGGTTCGGACAATTCTGGCGCAGGAGATACGCCGCAGGCGCGGTCGCCCCTGATTCGGTTATCCCGGTCGCCACGCTTCCCGGGGTGAGGACTCCCCCGTTGACGAGCGAATAGACAAGCCCGCCCAGCGTGCGGTTGGCCGTCAGGCTCGAGTCATAATGAACGCTGTGGCCGTTGCCGACGATATTGGTGATCGACGTGCCGGAGATCCCCGCCGCGTCGCTGAACGCCGTCAGGTACGAGGCCGCGGTGAGCGTCCACACGCTCGAGCCGTCCATCGTCAGGGCCGCGGTCTTGATATACCCGGTCAGGCGGGCGTTGTTTTTCAGCGTCGCCGCGAGCGAGCTCGTATTATCGGTGATCAGATTCCCGGTGAGCGTATCGGCGTCCGCGGTGAACGTGGCCGTGCTCGACTGGTCGACGTTCATCAAATTGCCCGTGGAAGCGGCCACCTTCACGCCCGACTTGAGTGTTATCGTTCCGTTGGCGGCGTTCCCCGCGGACCCGGTGATATAGAAGCCGTCACCGGCGCTCACGGTGACCGAGCCGCCGGTAATCGTCACGGTCGCAGTGCCGCTCGCAGGCGCGGTTTTCCAGAGCTTGAACCCCTCAAGGACACCGCTTAAGGCCGTGTTTGCGAGCGTGATCGAGTTGGCGCCGTCTATGACGCCGCAGCAATCCGCAAGGGATGACACGTTCGCTCCGGAAACCGATATGCTCCCCGTCGAATAGATGCCCGCCGAATGACTCCCCGCGACGGTGCTCGAGGCGCTTATCGTGCCGCCGGTGACCGTCACCGTCCCCCCTCCAAAATCCGTCGCCAGAGCGGAGGAATTCGAGCCCGTCGTCGTCACGTCAACACTGGTGAGGCTGACCGCACCGCCGTACGTCGCGTCGACGCCGTGGGCTCCGCCACCCGACGCGTTGATCGAGCCGCCGGACATCGAAACCGAAGACCCGCTCCCCGTCGCGAACAGGCCGTTGCCTCCACTCGCGTTCGTCGCGACGGTACTCCCTGAAATCGTGACCGTACCTGAGGACTCCACCAGAACCCCTGCATTGAGGCCGTACTGGCTGCTGTTGTTGACATTCGACGCGTCGCCCGTCTTCGTGAGCGTGCAGCCTGTGAGCGTGAGTTTGCCGGAATTGAGCACAAGGACGGAGGATTGATCGGCGGCCGTCGCCGCGTACGTCTGGCTCGTCTGAGTCCCGGTTCCACCGTTCAGCGTGTAGAGCCCTGTCTGGGACCAGGCGGATACCGCCAGCCCCAGTATAAAACACATCAACGTTGCTTTCACGGATGCCCCCCTTGAGCGTGACTGGATGAATACCGACGGCATCATTTCCCCGCCGAACCGGTGGTCCGGATCGTGGGTGATCCGGCAGGGCCGGCAGCCAACTTCACATCTGCTTTCAAATCAAGACCCTGTGAGTGACCCGCAGAAGGCCCGGCTCCGTCCCCCCGTCCCCTCCCCCGACCCCCTCCTGACGGCGGTCCCATGCCGTCAGGCTCCCCGGCGCCGGGAACCTGGCCGCCCGATCCGACCCCACCGCCGGATCCCATGCCGCCGGTTCCCGCGCCGCCGGGACCGCCACCCATATCCCCACCGGGCGGCATTCCCCGATCCATCTTCCCGGTCTCGATCTTCAAGCTCACCGTCATCCCGGGGTCTATGCCGAGGGCGAACGGCTGCGCCTGCGAAGCCTTCAGAGGAACTTTCAGCTTGTACACCACCATCCCGCCGGATTCTCCGAGCTTGACCTCAATACCCGGAAGCGCAAGAACCGAATAGCGCGTTCTGTCGTCGCTCCCCGATCCGATGATTTCAATCTCCGAAAGCGGCGACCGGGGCCCATCGAGACCCGTCATACCGAGGGGAAACCTGACACCGAATTTTGATGTCTTCGGGGATTCAAACGAGACCGTCAGGCCGGCTCCGAGTATCTGATTGCGAATGTCCCTGTCTGAAGATTCAAGGCAGACGTAAAACCAGGAGCTGTCATTGCGCACCGCAAGAGCGAGAGGCCTGTCAGCAACCGGGTGGAGGATCGAGGTCCATTCACCAGCTTTCCCATCGACCTGAAGGCGCGAGGCGGTCCAGTCGCTCGAGAGCTGCATTGTGCTTCCGCACCCTGACAGGAATAACGCAGCCAGAGGAATGAAGGAAAGCACCGAAACGTACATTCGACGCGTGGATTTGAAATGCGGTGTTGAGTTCATGTGAGCCTCCTGAAGCATATGAAGCTTTTTCCAGGAGAAACTTGCGCTGCGAGGGAAGATTTCTGAAGGGTTTGGACGCAGAGGGGAATGATGAGAACTGACAGATTTATGGGGGACCGGAAGGGAATTTAGCCGTATGATTCCGATCCCCCTGGCGTTCTGGACGGCAGTTTGCTTCGTGGTGGCGCTTTCAGCGCCACCACTCGCGATGACTAGCGGAGCAATATGAAGCGCCGCGTCTGGACGAATGATCCCGCCGTGAGGCGATAGAAGTAGGCGCCGCTGGCAAGACCGGTCCCGTCAAACCGGACGGTATGATCGCCCGCCTCCTCCTGTCCGTCGACAAGCGTCGCCACCTGCTGACCCAGCTCATTCACGACGACAAGCGACACATTCGACCTGACAGGCAGACTGTAACGAATCAGTGTCGAGGGGTTGAACGGATTGGGGTAGTTCACGCCGAGAGCGAATCCCGGAGCGCTCGACGCGGTGCGTTCGACGGAAGTCGGCGTCGAGGTTTGCCAGGATGATGGAGGAGCGACGGCGATCGTTCCGCTGTCGGGATCCGTCCCGCCGGAAGCGTTGAGCTGGATCAGCGTCCCGTCCTTCGCGAGGAATATGAAGCCCACCACGCGCGCGCGCGTGCCGGCCGGCGTCGAAAAGGTGCTGTCGACTTTCCTGATACGGAGCGCCTGACGGACCGTCCCGCCGGGGATGGTCATCGGACCGTACGCGTCGACGACGAACGAGGCGTTATGATGCACTCCCGACCCCGTCATCGGCACGCCGTCGAGCGAGATGATCGTGGTGTCGAGATACGAGGTCGTCCACGATGTCCCGAGCGTCGAGGGGAGAGCGTACAGGAGCTGCGCGGGGGTGTTCGTCGCGACAATCGTCGCCGCCCCGCTCTGTACCGCCGCCGCCTGACCCAGGTTGGCGAGATTGGTCCCAAGCTGGAAATAGATGTAGGCGATCGCCGGAATCCCCTGATACAGGACCGCCGTCTGAAGCGCGTACGTCGCCCCCGGGAACCGGGACGTGTACGGTGTTCCACCGGCCGCTACGCTCGTGAGCGTGACGCCGCTGCTCCTCACAAGACCGGAAAAGTCCCACGAGCTTGACCCCGGGGCGCCGATATTGAACGACGTCGTCGTCGAGTCATACTGATTGGTCGTAATGTTTCCCACAGCAAACTCCGCGCTCACGTCGGAGGCGGTAACCGTGATCTGGGCGATCGCCCGCTGACCAAACATCGCCGCCGAACATAACATCACCAGGCACATTCCGAATCTTCTCATGTTCCCCCTTCTCTGATTTGTCTGTATTCGGCCGGTTATCCTCACCGGCGCTCAACGAATCAACAGCAGTTTGCGCGTCGCCGTATAGCCTCCCAACACCCCGACCGCGGCCTGCGCGATCAACCTGTAAAAGTAGACTCCCGATGCAAGGTTCGATCCATCGAATCGTACTTCGTGATACCCGGCCTCCTGGGTCTCGTTGACGAGCACGGCAACCCGCTGGCCGAGAGCGTTGTACACGGCAAGGAGAACCGTGGACCCTTCAGGCAGAGCGTAGCGGATCACCGTCGCCGGGTTGAAAGGATTCGGGTAGTTCTGACTGAGCGAGAAGGACCCGGGAAGGTTTCCCGCAGACGAAACCGATGTGACGGTGCTGCGTATCGAGAACGGCACGAGGCCCGCCGCGCCGATGGACGTGTCGGCAAGACTCCTGATGGCGAACCTGTACGCTCCCCCGGGAGCAAGCGACTGAGGCACATACCAGAGGAGCGCCCCCGTGTTCTCCACGGAATCCGCGATCCTGACGACGGCTCCGGTTCCGTTCGACAGGGTCACGCGCACGGCCCCTCCTTCGTTCGTCTGCCAGCGAATCACGTACGTCGAGTCCCAGTACAGCGTCTCCCCCCCGGCGGGATACGTGATCCCGATGAATGGGGCGCGGGTCGTGAATACACCGGTCGCCGACCAGCCGCTCAGGCCGGAATCCCCCACCGCCCTGACTTTCCAGTAATACACGGTATCGTGGAGGGGCGAAGCGATGAGGTATGACGCTGAAACAGTCGAGTCGTCAACGCTGAGCGAAGAAAAAAGAGAGTCGTTCGATACGCGGATCCTGAATGCCGAAGCCCGTCCCCGGGCGCTCCAGGAAAAACTGACGGGAGCAAGTTGGTTCACAAATCCGCGAACAGGGGGAGAGACAATGACGGGAGAGGCCGGGAGGGCGCTGCCGGTGTTCCAGCCGAATGCGTACTCGCCGTATGCCGTCGCATTCACGGTAAGCGTGCGGTTGACGGAGTCGAACGCCGTCGCCAGGGGGAGAAACGTGCCTGTCCCTTCGGCGGGTCTCCAGTACACGGTGGCGCGGCCGGGAAACGGCAGGAGCGCCACGTAGGAGCTGTCAAACGTGATGCCGGCGCTGAACGAGTTGAAACCCACCTGAGAAATCGAGGTCCTGACCGGAGCGAGATCCGGGGCCGTTCCGTTGAACAGGGGGTCAAACGGGGAGAACGGGTACTTCGTCACCGTCGTCCGGCTGTACATCGCGTCGCCCGTGGCAAGATTGATCGACACACCCGTATACTGTCCTGCCGACGCGAACGGGTAGGTGACGCCAAAATGCATGTCAAGAATCGAAACGGTTGCCGACGGGAGAGCGCTTTTCCAGGGGAACCGGAGCGCGCGGTAACTGAAAACACCGTTCGGAAGCGACATTTCGAGAGCCGTTCCCTTGTCCGGTCGGACTTCGGTGAGGGCGACATTGCCTGTGCCGAGGAGGTTGGCGTTCCCCCACCCGATGAGCGTGTTCCCGTTGGAGAGCCGCTGGACGGAGCCCGCGGCGGGATCGAAGACATCGGGCGTGTGGCGATATTCCCACACGAGCGTCGCGGTCTTTGCATTCTCATCGATCGAATATTCCACGGCCCGGGAATACGGGGGGAGGTGCTGGTTTCCGTTGTCCATCAGCGTCACGTCCCCGTTCCCAATGCGGCGGACGTCGTGCTGGAACGAAAAATACTCCGGGGCGTTCCCGGCGTGCTCACCCGCGAACGCGAACTCGTTGTGTTTTCCCCCCATGCGCCAGATGACGTCTCCCGTGAGGCGGTCGATCTTCAGGACGGTCGAGGTTTCGCGGCAGGAGACCAGGAGATTGCCGTCCGCGTCCACGTCGATGGAGTTCACGTGTATGTAGTCGAGGGCCGGGGCGGTGAGGTCGTCGTAACAATCGGTGATCGGGATGTAGTCCCAGCTCCGCCACTGGAACACGACGTTCTTTCCCTCGTCGAGCTCCTGGATGATCGATCCGTACACGATGGCGTTGGGATTTCCGCCGGGGACGATTTGACTCATGTCGACAATCTCGGGATCGTACGCCAGCATGATCGCGTGGCCGTTGGGAAGGAGGCGGAATTCGTGGAGGTCGGCGGTGTACCCGTTCCCGCACTGAAACGAGTCCACGACGGCGAGCGTGCTGTCAAGAACGTAGTGGAGCGTTTTTGCGACACCCGCGGACACGGAGATCCACTCCACGAGGCCGTACGAGAGGTACCCGTTCGGCTGGACTTTGAAATCATTGCAGGAAAGAGGTGCGGTGTTCTTATATGCCAGCGGGCTGCCGTCGTTGCCGACGATCATCGCGAAGAGCCCCGTACCGGCGACATTGTTCGACGTCCCCAGGAAGAGGGCACCGGGAGACGGGTTGTCGGAGGTGTCTACTTTGAGGACAGGAAGAGTCGATGGAACGGAATCCGGGAGGATCCGCGATGCCGGCGCGAGCGCGATCGAAACGGAGCCGGCCGTCCACCCCTCCACAGGCGATCGGGGAACTGCCGTGAGGGCGGATGCCATCCGCGAAACCGTGAATGACCAGGAAAATGAGCCGGGGGAAGCCGGAGGCTCGCCGTGGAACCGGCCGGGAAGGGCGACGGTCACAGTCTCACCGGGCGTGAACGGCTCAGAAGGGGTCCAGAGGGCCGTCAGCCCGTTTCCCGAGAGGACGCACCGGGCGGCGTGCGGACCGCTCAGGGATCCGGTGATCGTCGCGAGGGAAAGATCGGCCTGATTAAATCCGTCGGCGGGTGTGCGCGTACGAACGATAATGTTCGTGGCGCACGACACCAGATTCGAACCGGGGAGCGGGGACACGTAACTGAATTCCGAGGGGAGTACCCGGGCAAAGCCCCCGGCGCATATGCATATCAGGATGGACAGTCCAATGCAACGGGTTTTCACAGGTGAGCCGGAAGTTGTCAGAGAGAGTCTTCACGTGAGCCATGTTAATGGACCAGGAGAAGCTTTTTTGTTGAAACGAATTCTCCGGCCTGAAGCCGGTAGAAATACACGCCGGACGCCATGTTGGTGCCGTCGAATTTCTCGGAATAGGTGCCCGCCGGTTCTTCCCTGTTGACAAGCCGCGCCACCTCCCGGCCGAGAATGTCAACGACATCGAGCGTGACGCGCGCCTCAGACGGGATCGAGTACTGGATGGTCGTTGTGGGGTTGAACGGGTTGGGGTAGTTCTGGGCCAGGCCGAATGCTGGGGGAACGACGTTTCGCTCCACGCCCGTCACCTGGGCTTCCTCGTCCGACCGGTACGCCCGGTAGCTGTAGAGCCCCTCGTCAAGCGACATTTCGTATACCTTGTTTCCGCCGCTGTCCACCTCGGTGACCGTCGGATTCGTGGCGCCCCAGCCGATAAACGTATTCCCGTTCTTCAGGCGCTGCACGTTCCCCATGGCAAAACCGAAGACATCGGGGGTATCCCGGTACTGCCACACAAGCGTCGCCGTCATGTTCGTCTCGTCAAGCGCGTATTCCAGCGCACGGGAAAACGCCGGGACGTGAAAGTCGCCGTTATCGAAGACGGTGAGATGCCCGTTGGCAATGCGGCGTACGTCGTGCTGGTAGGAGAACCCGAGAGGGTCATTGACGAACGTGAACTGATTGTTCGTCCCGCCGAGGCGCCAGATGATATTTCCCGTCTCCCTGTCGATCTTGGTAATCTCGTTGAGATGCCTGCTCGAGAGGATGATGTTGCCGTCGGTATCAACATCAAGCGAGTTGCCGTGGACGTAGTCTATGTACGACGAAGCGAAGCTCAGGTGCCAGGCGTCGGTAATGTTGAAATGATCCCAGCTCCTCCACTGGAAGACGACGTTTTTCTCCTGGTCGAGCTCCTGGATGATGAGGCCGACCACCTCCGCCGGATTGTATCCCCCGGGGACCAGCTTTGACATGTCGATGAACTCGGGATCCGATCCCATGAGCAACGCATGCCCGTTCGGCAGAAGGATGAGCTCGTGAGGGTCGGTGGCATAGCCGTTCCCGCACTTGAAGCTGTCAACAACCGTGAAGGCCCTGTCCGCCTCCTGGAAGAACCCGTACCCGTCATCCCCGTAGTAATAGGTCAGCGAGCCGTTCGGCTGCAGCTTGAAATCATAGCAGTTTATGCCTGTTTTCCTCGTCATTACCGCCCTGCCGTCATTGCCAAGGACGAGAAGGTAGGGGGTCGTTTCCACATCCCAGTACAGGTTCGAAAGGTAGATGTACCCGGGAGAGGGATCACTCGAAAACAGGACGTGCACACCGGGGAGCGAATCCGTTACCGCCGTGCGCGGGGAGGAGGAGGCGACGTGGCGGGCCGCCGAAGCCGGAATCCCCGACCCCATCATCGACTCCCCGACGTCAGGGATGTAGGGGGCGGGGGATCCGGTGGTGAACCTCCAGGAAACGAGGATTCCGGGCGAGGCCGGGTCGTTGACGAGATCCGTATCAACTCCGACCGTTACCTGTTCGCCCTGAAGAAACGGCGTGAGCGGCCGGCAAATGACCGTGCGGCCGTCGTCGGAGACCCCGACCGTAAACTCGTGCGCCCCGCTCCCGGTTCCGGTCAATCCGGTAATGAAGCGCGCGGCCTCACCTGAGCTGACCTTCGCTTTTGTTCGCAGGATGATATTGGTACCCGGCCGGTTAAACGCAGAGGCAGGGAGAGGAGAGATGTACACGACTTCGAGTCGTCCGGACTGCGCGTGCAAAACGCCGGCCGGCCAGGATGCAGTGAACAGACCGAACAGACACACTATGGCGCGGAAGCGCCATGGGGGAAAGTGACTTCTCACGAAAGTGGTGAGAATGTGGGACCTCCGTCGTACTCGACTCCCATATCTGCAATCTCGATGCCAGAACAGCCGGGGCAGAACAGAGGAGCGCGGTTGGTCATTTGTCTCATAGAATGCACATGTTTCCCCGTTCGCCGTCGCGATCATTAAATGTGCCGCGTGCGGGGATCCTATGATTCCAGCACTTAGACACGTATACCCCGCAGAGGGTTTACTCACGTCGCAAGATTGCGCGGATACTTTCCGAATATGAGTGACACGACACAGGATTGCGGCCGCGCCTGCGTGTTGTTGCAGGTCTTCGGCACTCTTCTTATGTTATAAGCGTGCGGCTCAATCGTCCCCGCCCGGATCCGCGAAGAAGGGAGAAGCGTGAACAAGTCCATCCTGATATTGACCACACTTCTGCTCTTCGGATGCAGCGATATCCGCCCCACCGAACCTCCTTCAACCCCGGGAATCATCGTCGTCAGCGTGCACTGGCAGAACAGCGGGATCGCGGGGATTCCCGTCGTGCTGGTCCAGACGGGGGATTCGCTCCAGACCGGATCGAACGGGCTCGCGGTGTATTCTGTGCCCGGCGGTCACTATGTCGTACGCGCGTACGGGATCAACAGAGGTGGCCCCGTCGCACTCAGCATCGACTACGACGTCAACGTCACGCCCGGCGGCGTCGCGATCATCGACATCGTCGATTGTCTTCCCTGTGTATGAACCCAGCAAGACGATCGGGTCTCACATTGCGTACGTTCATCCTCTTCCTGATCTCCGGACTCGTCTCTGAATCCTGCGTGGCCGGACCTCCGTTCAAGACGGACGACCCCCAGCCGGTGGATTTCCACCACTGGGAATTCTACCTGGCATCCGAACAGTCGTTCACAAGGCAACAGACGGACGCCACTCTCCCCCACATCGAAGTCAACTTCGGCGCTTTCCAGAACGTCCAGCTCCACGTCGTCGCACCCATGGGATTTGTCCGCAGCGGGGACGGAAAGGCATACGGCTATTCCGACACCGAGCTCGGCGTCAAATACCGGTTCCTTGACGAATCGGACAATGCCCCTCAGATCGGAATGTTTCCGCTCCTTGAGCTGCCGACGGGAAATTCCTCGAAGCAGCTCGGAGCCGGAAGCGCCCAGGCGTACCTCCCCATATGGATCCAGAAGAGCTGGGGGGATTTTACGACGTACGGAGGTGCGGGGTACTGGATCAACCCGGGGACGGGGAACAAGAACTGGGTTTTTGCCGGGTGGGAAGCCCAGTATGATCTTTCGAGCACCGTGACGCTGGGGGGAGAGATCTTCTACCACACGGCGGACACCAATGGGGGAAGGCCGGGGACGGGATTCGACCTCGGCGGCATCATCAACCTGAGCGAGAACAACCACATCCTCCTGTCTCTCGGCCGCACATTTGAAGGGGAGAATGTAGTTTCCGGGTACCTGGGATTTCAGTACACGATCTGATGGGAGGGGAAATGTATGGCCGACCACCGGCGGAAGACCATTCTTCTTGCTTCGGCCATGACCAGTTTGCTTCGCTTCGCTCGCAATGACACTACTTACGCGACGCGGCGGACGTCTCCCTTGTCACCTTCGGACAGAACGCCTTCGAGATCGAGAAGGATAAGGAGTCGATCCTCGAGCTTGCCAACTGCCGTGATGTAATCCGCGTTGATCCCCGCGACGATCGGCGGCGGCGCTTCGGTCACGCTCTTCGGAATGCGCAAGACTTCGCTCACCGCGTCCACCACGAACCCGACAACTTTCCCCTGGAGCTCCACGACGACGATCCGCGTGTTCTTGTCGTGCTCCTTCCGCTCCATGTCGAACCGCCTGCGAAGGTCGATGATCGGGATGACCTTGCCGCGCAGATTGATCACCCCATCCACGTACTCCGGTGCGTTCGGCACACGGGTCACTTCAAGCATCCTGTTGATCTCCTGCACCTTCAGGATATCGACCCCGAATTCCTCTCCGCCGATGTTGAAGCTCACGAGCTGAAGCAGCTCCTCCGACTTCCCCTGTGTCGCGTTCTTGATGTCCTTGGTCTCTTCCATTGTTCTGTCCTTTATTCGTGCGCGACAAGGCTGCCGTTTTCCTTCACGGCGACGTTGGATTTCTCAAGCTTCGATTTCGAGGGCTGCTTCCGCGCGGCGTGCCCGGTTTCCGACGACGAGTCCTTCGACAACTTGAACCTGTCGATGTACTGCTGGAGGTTCTCGGTGAGCCGGTTCAGGTCTTCCGCGGCCCGCGCGATCTGCTGCGTCCCCTGGGCCGTCTCTCCCGTCACCGTGCTGATCGCCTCCACGTTCTTGCTGATCTGCTCGCTCGCGCTCGACTGCTGCTCGCTCGCCGCCGCGATCTGCGCCACCATGTCCGTCACCTTCTGGCTGATTTCCACGATCTCCTTCAGCGATTCCCCCGCCTTGTCCGCCAGCTTGATCCCCTCGTCCACCTGCTTCGTCCCTTCGCCCATCGAGGTGACCGCTCCCGCCGTGTCCGTCTGTATCGTCTTGATCATCGAGGCGATTTCCTTCGTCGCCTTCGTCGTCCGCTCCGCCAGCTTCCGCACCTCATCGGCCACCACGGCGAAACCCCGTCCCTGTTCCCCGGCGCGCGCCGCTTCGATCGCCGCATTCAGGGCCAGAAGATTCGTCTGGTCGGCAATGTCGTCGATCACGCCGATGATCTCGCCGATCTGGTCGCTCGATTTCCCCAGCGCCTGCACCGTCTCCGCGGACTTCCGCACCACCTCGGCGATCCGCTTCATCCCGGCGACCGTCTCGTCCACCACCTGTCCCCCCTGCTCGGCGGCCGCTTTCGCGGTCTTCGCCGTGTCGGCGGTGTTCCCTGCATTCTTGGAGTTTTCCACAATCGTCTTTGTCATCTCTTCGACCGCGCTGGCCACTTCACCCGCCTGGGAGGTCTGTTCCTGGCTCCCGGCCGCCATCTGCTCGGTGCTCGAGCTGATCTCGCTCGAGGCGCTGGCGACCGCCGAGGAAGCCTCCGCGACCTGAAGGAGCGTGTCCTTGATCGAAAGGACAAATTTATCGAACGACCTCTGCAGGTCACCCACCTCGTCCTTTCTGTCGGAATGGAACTGCATGTTCAGGTCCGCGTTGTCGATGCTCCGGACGACGTCTTTCACCGGACTGCTCGTAATACGGGCGATGAATACGCCCAGGGAGATTGCGATCAGAACGCCGAGGGCGAGGCTTCCGAGCATCAGTGTCGTGGCCGACTTCGCGTCAGCGGCGTTCTCCACGTTCCGGGCCTGCGCCTCCTTCAACTTGTGCTCCCGCATGGTATTGATCGCAGCCTGTTCAATTGTAGCCGTTTTCAATCCATCCCCGCGCATGACCCCCCAGGCCTCATTCTTCTTGTTCTCCCGGGCCAATTTGACAAGCAAGTCAAGGTTCGTGCCGTACGCCACACGAGAGTCCAAAAAGGCCTTGAAATCGTCTTTTGATTCCGGAGAATTCAGAGTCTTTTCAAACAAGGACGCGTTCTTTGAAACTTCCGATCTCAGTTCGGCTATCCTGGTGATCTTCTGCTCCATCTCCTCCCGGGTCTGTGCTACCAGCATGTCCCGGGTGTTGACCCGAACCCGCTGAAATGCTTCGGTGATGTTTCCGAGCTGGTCTATGGGCACGGTCACATTCGCGTACATCTGGTCGCTCTGCGCAGTCATAGTATTCAGGCCCGAAATGCCGATATACCCGATGGCAGCGGCGATGCAGGAAACGACGATGAAACTCGAGATCAGCTTCGTTCCGATTTTGAGATCATAGAACCATTTCATGGTCTTCTACCTTTCGACAGGATGGACGACATCGCTTGCCAAGCCGGGCAGTCGGGCCGCCTCGTGAGTCGAGAGAGGAGTGTGGCGACGTGTTAGTTGTCACCCATTGTCGCAAACTGCATGCCAGCATTTTTCGATTGATTACTCTGTATAGCGATGACACCTGGACACTGAAGGTGGCCACTATCCACCAGGTGACCGCCATTGTCATATTCGGAATGCACGGAGATACGCGACCTCGTTTCGGGCCCCGAACCCACAGATTCGGCGGTTCTGCGACGGGCACGGGAATTGTCCATTGAGAGTGTCCTGACCAACTCAGGAGGTGCGCACCACCGGGATCTCTCTTCGCGCAGATGCTTCACCAATGAACGCAGACGGGTTACACAGCGGGGATCGACATGCACGAAAAGACGCAGCCGGAGCAATGGCAACCGGGAGGAAGCGATGAAGCGTTCGGCCTCCTCTTCCAGAATTATCCGCTTCCCATGTGGGTATACGACCCCGGTACGCTCTCGTTCCTTGACGTGAACGAGGCGGCCGTCGCAAAGTACGAATACTCGCGCGACGAATTTCTCGCAAAGACCATTGCGGATATCCGCCCCGCGGAAGACGTTCCCCGGCTCTTCGCCGACACGGCCGAAAAAAGAGCGGGGCTGCAATCTTCAAGTGGGCGGCGCCACAAGACAAAAAGCGGCAAGGTCATCGACGTCGAGATCAACTCCCACCTGATCACCTTTCGGGGAAGCGGGGCACGGCTTGTCATCGTGCATGACGTTACGCGTGGGAAAGACGCAGAACCGCAGCTCCGGGAAAGCGGCGAGCTGCTCCGGTCGCTTGTCGACAACATGCTGGAAGGGTTCGCCTATTGCCGGATCATCCTCGAAAAGAACCGGCCGGTCGATTTTGAGTACCTTGAGGTCAACAAGGCATTCCTGTCGATTTCCGAACTTACCGAGGTGATCGGGAAAAGGGCAACCGATCTCATCCCGGGTCTGAAGGAGACAAACCCCGAACTGTTCGAGATCTACGGGAAGGTCGCCCGTACAGGCAGACCGGAACGGTTCGAGATCTACGTCCCTCCCCTCGACAAGTGGGGGTCCCTCTCCGTGTACAGCATCCAGAGGGGCTATTTCGCGGTCATCTACAACGACATCACCGAACGCAAACGAAGCGAAGAGAAGTCACGGGAGCTCGCTGCCATCGTCCAGTCGTCCGACGACGCGATCATCGGCAAATCGCTCGAAGGGATCATCACGAGCTGGAACAGGGGGGCGGAACGGATATACGGATACCGGGAATCGGAAGTCCTCGGGAAGAGCATTTCGATGCTCATTCCGCCGGGACGTTCCGACGAGCTTGCAGAGATACTGGAGAAGATTTCTGCGGGAGGGCACGTCGATCACTTTGAAACGCTCCGACGCCGGAAGGACGGGCGGGACATATTCGTGTCGCTGACTGTCTCACCGATACACGACATCCAGCGAAACGTTGTGGCCGCCTCCGTGGTCGGGCGGGACGTCACGGAACGCAAACTCGGGGAGGAGCAGCTCAGGGAGAACGAACAGCAGTTCCGACTGATCGCGGAAAACGTCACCGACATGATCTCCGTCGTCACCCCGGAAGGGACGAGACTGTACAGCAGTCCCTCATACGGCCCGCTCCTGGGCGACCCCGGGTCCCTGAAAGGCACATCCCTTTTCCGCGATGTTCATCCCGGGGACAGGGAGAAGGTCGCGGAAACCTTCCGGAGGAACGTCGAGAGGGGCGTCCCGACGCCGATCGAGTACCGTCTCATCGCGAAAGACGGTTCGGTCCGGGATTTCGAATCGCGCGGGGGGATGATCAAGGACGAAAACGGCGCCGTCACGAAGGGGGTCATCGTTTCGAGGGACGTTACCGATATGAAACGGCAGGCGGCGGAGTTTCTCAGAGCCCAGCGCATGGAGAGCATCGGGACGCTCGCGGCAGGGATCGCGCACGACCTCAACAACGTCCTTTCCCCGATACTGATGGCGATCGACGTCCTCCGATCAAAGGTCTCAGACCCCCGCGGGCAGAAGGTCCTGAACACGATCGAGACTTCCGCGAAGCGCGGATCGGACATTATCCGGCAGGTCCTGGCGTTCGGCAAGGGACTCCCCGGAGACCGGATCGACGTCCAGATCCGCCACGTCGTCAACGAAGTCGTCAAGATCGCGGAGGGGACATTCCCGAAATCCATCGAAATCGAGACGGATATCCCCCACGACCTCTGGACTGTCTCGGCCGACCCGACACAAATGCACCAGGTACTCCTGAACGTCTTCGTCAACGCGCGCGACGCGATGCCCAGGGGGGGGACGCTCTCCGTTTCAGCGGAAAACCAGACGATCGACGAGAACTACGCGCGGATGCAGCCCGGGGCGAAACCGGGGCCGTATGTCTGCCTGACAATCGCTGACACCGGTACGGGAATCCCCGCATCGATCAGGGACAGGATATTCGACCCGTTCTTCACGACGAAAGAAGCCGGGATGGGAACCGGGCTCGGGCTCTCGACGACGCTCGCGATCGTCAAGAGCCACGAAGGGTTCATCACGCTGGAGTCCGAGCAGGGAAGGGGAGCGACGTTCAGGATTCACCTGCCGGCAACCGGCAGGGGGCCGGACACCGGGACGGGGGACAGGGAACCGGAACTCCCGAGGGGAAACGGCGAACTCATACTCGTCATCGACGACGAATCGGCCATCAGGGAGATCACCCGCCTGACACTCGAGTCGTACGGCTACACCACGATAATGGCCGGAGACGGCGCCGAAGGAGTCGCGCTGTACGTCGAACACAGGGAGAATGTCAGGGTCGTCATCACCGACATCATGATGCCCGTGATGGACGGTGCGGCGACGATCCTCGCGCTCCAGAAGATCGACCCCGGGGTCAGGATCATCGCCGCCAGCGGGTTGATGACACAGGGTAAGTCGATACCCCAGGCCGTGTCCGGCGTCCACACGCTCCTGACAAAGCCCTATACAGCCGAGACGCTTCTCAAGGTGCTTGCCGAAACGCTCGTCTGCCCGGGTGGGCATATTGATTCGAGCGGGGAATCCGCCGGCTAGGAGCCCGGCCGGGCAAGCACGATGATCTCCCCGTCGTTCAGCGCGCGATTGTAGATCCGGACGTCGCTGATCCTGCCGGACCAGTTCAGCCTTCCAAACCGCCGTCCGTGTTCGGGATGCTGGGGCGCGTACGTCCCGATACCCGACGAGTACTCAGAAAGCCCGGAACGAAGGGGAATGTCGGGGAGGGAGATTTCGGACTTGAGCTCACCGTTGATATAGAGGCGGGCCCATTTGCCACGCAGGTACACGGCGGTAAGATGAACGAACACGTTCTCCGGGGCCGGTGCGAAGACTTCGTGCATCCTGCCGTCGATCAGCCCCGGCCCCACCCTGAACTCGCCGCCGACATTCCAGATGCTGAACTCGGCGGTCGCCGCGCCGATGTAGAAGGCTTCACGGGGGGGCCTGGAGGAGTTGGTCATCACCCACATCGATACCGTACACCCGGCGCAGTCAGGATCGATGATCCCCTCGGGGAGATGGATGCGGGCATCCTTTCCGTCAAACGCACACGCATTGCCGGCCACACCGAATCGATCCGGAGCCGGGACGGCGCCGTAATTCACGCCGTCGTACCCGTGGCCGGTAGCGTCCGACGCGTTCCCGTGAAGCGGGTAGTGCGCGACCAGCCCCTGCAAGACATCTCCATCCGCCGATGCCGGCGATATGCGGAGTATCGACGCGACAGGAAGCACCAGTTTCCCGGCGGCAAACTCCACGGCAATGGACTGCGCCGTGAGCGTCCCCCGAACAATGTCCCCGTTCCGAAACTCGATCGTCACTCCCCCGGCGCTGTCCGAGAATGTCACGAGGCCGACCCGGTCGAGCGTGAAGTCGATGGCCCCATACGCGGATTTCAGCGTGAACCCCGACGCAAGGGGCGTGCCGACGATCCGGGAGCCGTCACGCAGCTCCAGGACCGCCTGAAGTCGGGTCTCGCGTTTTGGCGCCTGCGCGGCGGAGTCCCTCACGCCATCCCCCGCGGGAGGAGCGTGAAGTTCCGGAGATTTCGGGGATGAGCAGGCGAGTGCGAAAAGGGCGGCAAACGAGACTGCGGCGCGGCGTGCGGAGGACTGCATTTCGATCACCGATGCGATGCCTCCGGCGGGGAGCCGGGGGTCAAACTTCAGGAATCTGCCGGAGGCCGAGGAGCGACATTTCGCTTTTTAATGTCTCCTTCATGCCTTCCGCCAGCGGGCGGGGGTTGTAGCCGAGCTCGCGTCGCGCCTTCGCGTTGTCGCCGATGTACGTGACGCCTGCGTTGATCCTCAAATACTCCTCGGAGAACTCCCCGGAGACGGGGAGAACCCTCTCCAGCACGCCCATTGTCCCGGCGAACGCCTTCATCACGACGGGAGGGACGTGAATCCGGGGGGCCGGCCTACCGCTGAGCTTCGAGACGATCTCCATGGCCTCGATGATCGTGTGGCGGGGACCGGCGATGATGTACGTTTCGCCGGGCCTCCCTTTCTCCATCGCGAGCACGTGCGCGCGGGCGACGTCGTCCACGTGGGCCCACGTGAATTCCGTACCGGCCGGGAGCATCGGAAGCCGGTGATGAAAAAACTTCACGAGCGTCTCGCCCACAGCGCTCGTATCCCCTGGACCGTAGACGAGTCCCGGTTGCACGATGACGAGCGGGAGGCCGCTCCGCACCATCGGCTCGGCGACCTGGTAGTGGGCGATCGATTTCGTTCTGTCGTAGACGCTCAGATGCTCGCCGGAGAACCGGTAGGTTTCGTCGGCCAGCCGTCCGTGCGTGTCCGAAAACACCGCGAGCGTGCTGGTGTACACTCCCCGGGGGATTTCGAGCTCCTTCATCAGCGTGAGGACGTTGCGGGTTCCATCGACGTTGACGGAATATGCCTGCGACTTATCCCTGACCCCCACCTTGTACCAACCGGCGAGGTGGAACACGCCGTCCACCCCTTTCATCGGACCACGCATGCTCTCCCTGTCGGTCACGTCCCCGGCCCAGAGGTCAACGCCCTGCACTCGGAGCGCGACCGCTTTCGCCGGATCGCGGACGATCGCCACAACCTCGTGGCGGGCATCGAGAAGCTGCTTCACGAGCCTGCTCCCGATGAACCCCGTCCCCCCGGTAACGAAGTACCTCATGCACACCCCTTCTGCATAGTCCTCCGTTATACGTGTCCGCGGGGGAAATGATTCATACTCTTCAGAAACTCACCCTCCCGGTCCCGTGCTGCTCTTTCTTCCAGTCGGCCGACGTGTGAACGTCGCAGGGCCCTGGGCGGGTCTTGTCCGTGAAGTACTCGACCACCTTCTCGGGGCAGTACGGCGTCGCGAGCTTCTTGGTCTCCGTGCAGATCGAATCCGCGTACACGTCCGCCGGACGCTCGAAATACTCCAGCGGCATCGCAATCGCCGGATCGTCGTAGACCGAGCGCATGAACTTTCCCCAGATTGGGGCGGCCGCCCTCCCCCCCTGCCCGTCCCACGTCGTGAAATGCACGCTCGGCTCGTCGAACCCCACCCAGACCGCCGCGGCGATCCGGGGCGTGTACCCCACGAACCACGCGTCGGCAAAGTCCGTCGTCGTTCCCGTCTTCCCCGCGGCCGGAAGCTGGAAGTAATCGCGGACGCGGGTTCCGGTGCCGCCGTTGACGACCCCCTCGAGCATCGAGGTCATGATGAACGCCGTCGCGTCGCTCAGGATCTCGCGGCGCGTGGGAGGGTTTTCCTCAAGGACGTTCCCGTCTTTGTCCTCGATCCGCTCGATCGCATACGGTTCCGCGCGGACACCTTTATCCGCGAAGACGCTGAATGCCGAGGCCATCTCCAGCGGCGACACGTCGCCGACGCCGAGGGCCAGGGAGGAGACCGCGGGGAGCGGGGAGGAGATGCCCATCCTTTTCGCATAGGCGATCACCTGGTCGACCGGGGCGATCTCGAGGATCGCACGGACGGCAACGAGGTTGATCGAGTGTTTGATCGCCTCCCGTATCGTGCTTTTTCCCCCGAACGAGCCGTCGAAATTGGAAGGCGTCCAGCGCTTCCCGTCGGGCATCATGATCGTCACGGGCTGGTTGAGGAGCTGGTAGACGGGAGAATACCCGTTGTCGATCGCCACGGTATACACGAACGGCTTGAACGCCGAACCGACCTGCCGGCGGATCTGCGTGACGTGGTTGAGCCCGTATCGGAACGTCCTGAAATTCGCGCCCCCCACCATCGCCAGGACCCCGCCGGTCTTCACGTCGAGCGCGACAAACCCGGTCTCGATGGACGAGGCGACACGCCGGACGGAATCCTGGAAGGCCCTGTTCCTGAGAAGCTCGCGCCTGACGGCGTCCCGTTCGCGGAGGGTCACGGCAGTCCTGAACTGCTGGGAAGAGCTTATCGCCTGATCGATCACGCGGACGGCGGCGTCGTGCTGCTTCGCCCAGTCCCACTGTTTGTCGAAGAGCTTCTGGTATTCGGCAAGATGTTCCTCGACCGCCCGGTTCGCGTAGCGCTGCATGCGGCTGTCGACCGTCGTGTAGACTGCCAGCCCGTCCCTGTAGAGGTCGAGCCCGTACTTTTCCGCCTTTTTCGTCATGACCTGCCGGATGTACTCGACGAAGTGCGGCGCGATCCCCGTCACGCCGGCCTCGTCCGCCGCGCGGACATCCAGCTTCTCTTCTACGGCCTGCTTCGCAAGGTCCGGGGTGATGTAGTTGTACTTCAGCATCTGGGCGATGACGATGTTCCGGCGGAGCACGACCCGTTCCGGATGCTTCCCCGTCGGATCATAGTACCCCGGCCCCTTCAGCATCGCGACAAGCGTGGCGGTCTGGCCGAGTGTCAGGTCCGCCGGGGTCTTGCCGAAATACAACTCCGACGCCGAGGCGATGCCGTACGACCCCCTCCCGAAATACACCACGTTCAGGTAGAACTCGAGGATCTCTTCTTTCGTGAACGTCCGCTCCAGCTCGATCGACGTGAGGAACTCCCGGAGCTTGCGCGTGATCGTGTCGAAGACGTTCCTGTCGTTGCGGCCCAGGTACAGGTTGCGTGCGAGCTGCTGCGTGATCGTGCTCGCCCCCTCCTTCAGGCGGAGGGCAAAGACGTTCTTCACCATCGCTTTGGCGAACCGGACCAGGTCGACCCCCCAGTGGCTGTAGAAGTCCTTGTCCTCCGTCGCAATGAGGGCATTGATCACCGTGGGAGGGATCTCGGAGTATGCGAGGTGGGTCCTGTTCTTGACGTAAAACTCCCCAAGCACTTCGCCGTCGGCGGAGATGACTTTCGTGGCGAGCTCCGCGCGCGGATTTTCGATCCGGGCGAGCGAGGGAAGACCGGAGACAAGGTACCCGAAGTAGACACAGCAGAGGACGAACAGGACGAGGAGGACGGCGGTGACGATCTGAACCCTCCGCGTGAAACGCGCCCGCAGGCGGCTCTTCAGGCGCCTGTAGAGAGGATCATTGAAATACCTCTCCATCTCCTCCGGAGTGTATTTCGACCTCTCCCTTCCTCCCTCCTCTTCCTTCTTTCCTTCGTCGGGCATTCGGATGGTTAACGGTGTGCGGATGAAAGATAGATATCAGAAGGGATGAGTGCAAGTCAGGTTGCCCCGCCTGCGGCGGGGCGCAAAGAGCGCGCTTCGTGGCGCCTGCGGCGCTACTCCTCGCAATGACAACGGGTTTACGCCTTGGATTTGGAGATGAACGTGTACATGGCGGGGATGACGAAAAGGGTCAGGACGAGGGAGAAGAAGAGGCCGCCGATCACGACGACACCCATCGAGACGCGGCTCCGGGCGCTCCCGCCGAGCGCCAGGGCAATCGGGAGGGCGCCCAGGATCGTGGCCAGGCTCGTCATCAGGATGGGACGGAACCGGGCCGCGGCCGCGTGCCGGACCGCCTCGAAAAGGGTCGCACCCTTTTCCTTCTGCTGGTTGGCGAACTCGACGATGAGTATCCCGTTTTTCGTGACGAGCCCGATCAACATGATGATCCCTATCTCGCTGAATATGTTCAGCGTCTTCCCCAGAAGCCACAGGGAGAGAAGCGCACCGGCCAGGGCGAGGGGGACCGTGAGCATGATCGTGAACGGATCGCGGAAGCTCTCGAACTGGGCGGCAAGAACCAGGTAGATGAGGACGAGCGCAAGGAGGAAGGCGAACACGATGTTCGACGAGCTCTCGGCGTAGTCGCGTGAGGCGCCGGCCAGCGTCGTGGCAAATGACTCGTCGAGGACCTGCTTTGCGATCCGGTCCATTTCCGCGATCCCGTCCCCCACGGTGCGCCCGGGGGCAAGCCCCGCGGCAATCGTGGCCGCCTTGAACCGGTTGAAGTGATAGAGCTGGGGAGGGGCGCTCGTCTCCTTCATCGACACGAGATTGTCGAGCTGGACAAGCTGGCCCCTCGAATTCCGGACGGAGAGGGATTTGAGATCCAGGGGCTCGTCCCTGTCTTCCCGGTTCACCTGCCCGATCACCTGGTACTGGAACCCGTTCATTTCGAAGTAGGAGAACCTCCCGCCGCTCAGCGCGAGCTGGAGCGTCTGGGCGATGTCGATGACGGAAACGCCGAGACTCCTGGCCCGGTCCCTGTCGATCGCGAGGTCGATCTGCGGCTTGTTGAACTTCAGGTTGACGTCGGGGGTCTGGAAGACGGGGCTCCTGTTGACCTGTTCCATGAACCGGGGAAGCGACTCCCGGATCTTCTCGAAGCTCTGGTTCTGGAGGACGTACTGAACCGGGAGGCCGCTGCGCGCCCCTCCCCCGCTCGCCGATATGGTCTGCTCCTGGCTCACGAACACGCGTGCCTCGGTCATCGTCCGCGTCCGGGCGACGAGGTAGTCCGCCACCTCCTGCTGGGACCGGCGCCGCTCCCCGGGCTCCGCGAGGAGCAGCCGTATTCCACCGGCGTTCACCGTCGAGCCAGCCCCGGAGACGCTCAGGCAGACGCGTTTCTCCGGAACAGAATCGCCGACGAAGGTGGAGAGCCGGTCCATGAACGCGTCGGTGTATTCGAACGACGCCCCCTCCGGGGCCGTGACGTTCAGGCGGAGGTAGCTCCGGTCATCGAGCGGAGCAAGCTCGGACTGGAGCGAGCGGCCCGTCAGGCCGATGAGAAGGAGCGCCGCGGTGATGATTACCCCCGCCCACACCCGGTGGCGCATGAACCTGGCGAGGAGGCCCTCATACAGAGCGTTCATCTTCACAAAATACGGCTCCGTCACTTCATAGAAACGGCTGTGCTTGCTCGACTTCCTGATCAACCGGGCATTGAGCATCGGCGTGAGGGACAGGGAGACGAACGCCGAGATCAGGACCGCACCGGCGATGATCACGCCGAACTCGCGGAAGAGCCGGCCCACGAAACCCTGCAGGAATATGATCGGGAGGAAGACCGCGGCAAGCGTGATCGACGTGGAAATGACGGCGAAGAAGATCTCCTTCGAGCCCGCGAAGGCCGCCTCGACGGGGGTGAGCCCCTGCTCCACCTTCTTGAATATGTTCTCCGTGACCACGATCCCGTCGTCGACCACAAGCCCCGTGGCCAGGACGATCGCCAGGAGGGTCAGGATGTTGATCGAGAACCCCATCACGTACATGATGAAGAACGCGCCGACAAGGGAGACGGGGATGTCGATGAGCGGACGGAAGGCGATGATCCACTCCCGGAAGAAGAGGTAGATGATCAGGATGACGAGGAGCAGCGCGATGAATATGGTCTCCTCCACTTCCTTCACCGACTGCCGGATAAACCGGGTGTTGTCCACCGCAACGTCGATCCTGTAGCCGGGAGGAAGGTCCTTCTTGATCTGCTCGAACCGGCGGTAGAACTCGTCGGCGATGTCGACGTAGTTGCTCCCGGGCTGGGGAACGACCCAGACACCGATCATCGGGATGCCCGACTGCTTGAGCATCGACTCCTCGTATTCGGGGCCCAGCGCCGCGAACCCGACGTCGCTGAACCGGACGACGCTCGTTCCCTCTGCCTTGATGATCATGCTGTTGAACTCTTCCGGCGTGCGCATCCTCCCCTTCGTGTTCACGATCAGCTCGGTCTGGTTCCCCGAGATCTTCCCCGAGGGAAGATCGACGTTTTCCCTGTCGAGCGCGTCCCTGACGTCGAGCGGCGTGAGCCGGTAGGCGGTGAGCTTCGCCGGGTTCATCCAGAGCCGCATCGAGAAGCGTTTCTGCCCCTGGATCTGCGTGGCGCTCACGCCGGGGATCGTCTGGAGGTTCTGTGCGACGACGTTCTCCGCGTAGTCGCTCACCTCCATCGCGTTCTTCGTGTCGCTCTGCACGGTAAGGGAGATGATGGCGTCGGCGTTGGCGTCCGCCTTCGTCACCACCGGCGGGGCGTCGATATCCTGGGGGAGGGAGCGGACCGCGCCCGCGACCTTGTCGCGGACGTCGTTGGCCGCCGCCTCAAGGTCGGCATCGAGGTTGAATTCGACGGTAATGCTGCTTGAGCCCTGGCTGCTCGCCGAGGAGATGTTCCGGATCCCGGGGATGCCGTTCAGGGCCTTCTCGAGCGGCTCCGTGATCTGGGACTCGACCACCTCGGCGTTGGCGCCGGCGTAATTCGTCCGCACGCTGATGATGGGAGGGTCGATCGCCGGGTATTCCCTGACTCCGAGGAACTTGAAGCTGATGACGCCGAACAGGACGATCACCAGCGACATGACGATCGCGAGCACGGGGCGCTTGATGCTGACCGAGGCAAGGCTCATGCGGGGGTGCGTTTCCGTGCAGTGGGTCGGGGTACGGAGGGGTTACAGTTCACTGGACAGTGACCTGGACGGGCATCCCCGCGCGGAGCTGGAGTATGCCGGTCGTAATCACCGTGTCGCCCGCGGAGATTCCGTCGGTGATCTGGACCCCCGCGGGGGTGCGAATCCCGGTCTTCACCGGAACGGAGACGACGAGTCCCCCGCGTCGCAGCAGGATGGTCTGCCCCTTGAACACCGGAATGACCGCCTGCGTGGGGACAACGAGAGCGTCCTCGATCGTCCGGAGGCGGAGATCGATCCGGACGAATGCCCCCGGAAATATCTTCCCGCCCCGGTTGTCGCACATCGCGCGGAGCTGAAGCGTCCCCATCAGGGGGTCGATCTTCGGCTCGATGGCGTAGAGCGTTCCGGAGAAACGGAGGTTGGATTCGTCGCTGGTGAACTCGACCCGGTCGCCCACGGCGACCTGGCCGGCGTATTTCTCCGGGATCGCAAAATCGACTTTCAGGGGATTCAGTTTCTGAAGCGAGGCGATGCGCGTGGACTGCGTGACATACCCTCCCTCGCTCACGTAGCGGAGCCCGGCCACGCCGTCGAACGGGGCGCGGATTTCCCTCTTGCGGATCGACGAGGCCAGGTTGTCCCTGTCCGCCTTGAGCGTGTTCACCTGGTTGAGGGCGATGTCGTACTGCTCGCGGCTGACGGCGTTCTTCTCAAACAGCTGCCGCTGGCGCTCCTCCTGGTCGGAGGCGAGCTGTATCTGGAGAACCGTCTTCCTGAACTGCGCCTGAAGATCGTCGTCGTTGATCTTCACCAGGAGTTCGTCTTTCCGGACGTGCCCTCCCTCGCGGAATGCGATCTTCTCAACGCGTCCCGCGGACTCCGCGACGAGGTCGACGGACTCCGATGCCATCACGGTTCCCGAGGAGCGGACAATATTCTCCAGGGGGGCGGCTCTGACAACGACGCCGCTCACCGACATCGGCTCCGCCGGCGCTCCCCCCTTTTGATGGGGATCGTTCATCCTGGATCCGCAGGAAGAGAGAAGAAACGATACGGCAGCAAACGCCGCGGAAATCCCGCGGCGTTTCCAGGGGTTGAATACCACAATTCCTCGCTTTGCCGGCGTTTACGCCGGAATCATGGACAGTATCGTCCATATGAAGACAAGAATCATGCGAACCCGTATACGCTCCGAACGTATCATCGCATATCCTCCTGAAACCGGAGTCAGACGAAGATCAGCCGGCCTCCGGCTTTTCTTTATCACCAGAAAGCAAAAAAAAGGGTCTCCGATCCGCAAGGACGAGAGACCCTTCAAAGAACCGTACTTCCAGTATAAATCTACGGAATATGAGTCAGAGACGCAATTGTCGCCCGGGAGCCGGGGCCCGTACTCTCACGCTCCGACAGGAAGTCATTGTTTTTGTTGAACGATCTGAAGAACCTTCCGCATTCTGTCGCTGCTTCGATATCTTGTTCCATTTGGAAGTTTTCCGAATTGCCGACGAAGCACCTCGACGGCGCTGAGCCTGTCTTTCCCTGATCTGCCGCGCCAGTAGGAATTGCCCGGATCGTTCTCCCGGCTTTCTTTCAAATCGAGGATGACTATCGGAGGCTTGCGCATATATGAAGATATCCATCTACAGACATTTAAACAAGAATGAAAGAGGGAGGCCGGTCAGAAGGTGTAGTCGACCCTGACTTCCATCCCGTTCGAATAGACGATCCAGTGCTCCTCGTGGAACGACACCGCCAGGAAATAGACCGCAAGAAGGGAGCTTGCCAGCCCCGTGATCGTCATCGTTCCCCTTGCATCCGCGGCCAATTTGTCGGCCTCCGAAAATGCCCCCACGGCGCTCGAAATCGACAATAGCGCAAGAGGCAAACCGAGGGCCAGATTAGGACGAGTCGTCGTTTCATAGAGCGGGGTCGCGTTCAGGAAGAGGGGCATCGTCTTCCCCATCCTTCTGACAACGACGGCATCCTTGTGTTCGGGCTGTCCGGGGCCCTCTACCGCCCAATCAGGCACCTTTTCCCAGTACTGGTCCCGGTATTTGGAGTCTCCCGATATCGGGGAATAGACAATCCCATCAACGTAGTCCTTGCTCGAACGGAGCGTATCCTGGAACCCGTTCTTGAATACGAGGAACGTGATCCGCGTACCCGTCGTATCTATAACCTGGACGTTCCTGTATGTGCCGGCGCCCTGAAAAGATCAAAGCGCCGACTTTCGAAGAACTGTCATTCAAGTTACGGCGTTCTTCATGAATAGCAAGGGTTCCGAGAGGAGATTTCTCTTCGTATATTGGACATACAAACTCGAGGGAGATGAATATGAGAAAACTCGGCAAAAACGGCCCGACGGTATCCGACATAGGCCTTGGCTGCATGGGGATGTCGGGATCATACGGTCCCGCTGACGAGACAGAAAGCATCGCCACGATTCACGCCGCACTGGATTCCGGCATCATCCTGCTGGATACCGGCGACTACTACGGGATGGGTCACAACGAAATGCTGATCGGGAGGGCTCTCGAGGGAAGAAAGCGGGCGGACGTACATTTGAGCGTAAAATTCGGAGCGCTGCGGGATCCCGCCGGAAACTGGGTCGGGATGGACGGGCGGCCGTCTTCGGCAAAGAACTTTCTTGCCTACACGCTGCGCCGGCTCAAGACCGACTACATTGACATCTACAGGCCGGGCCGACTGGACCCGACGGTCCCGATCGAGGAGACGATCGGCGGCATCGCGGAGATGATCAAGGCGGGGTACGTCCGGTACATCGGACTCTCGGAGGTCGGCGTTGACACACTGCGGCGGGCGCAGCGCGTCCATCCGATCGCGGATCTCCAGATCGAGTATTCACTCTTCTCGCGCGGGATCGAACCGGAGATACTTCCCGCGTGCCGAGAGCTGGGCATCGGGATAACGGCGTACGGGGTACTCTCCCGCGGGCTCCTCGGCGGCACCTGGTCGAAGGACCGGCCCGTTGCAGCGGGAGATTTCCGGAAGACGAGTCCCCGGTTCACAGGAGAGAACCTCGATACGAACCTTGCGCTCGTCCAGGCACTCCGGACAATCGCCGACGCGAAGGGCGTTACCGTCGCACAGATCGCGATCGCCTGGGTGCTTTCCCGGGGGACGGATATCGTACCACTGATCGGAACAACGCGGCGGGAACGACTCAAGGAAGCAGAAGGGGCGCTCAAGGTGAGACTGAGCCCGGATGAGCTCACGCGGATCGAGAAAGCGGTTCCGATCGGGGCAGCGGCGGGTGAGCGGTATCCCGCGCACTCCATGGCTTCGCTTGACAGCGAACGGCGGAAGGGCTAATCCAGCGAGTCCTTCACGATGATACCCATGAGGGCGGCAACCTGGGCGGCCTGATACTGATCGATGATCGTACCCTCGAGCTGCCGTTCCTCCACGTGCAGGCCGAAGAGGTCCGAGCCGCGGAAGTCGACGCCCTTGAGCTTGCTCCCCGCGAAGTCGGTCCCGTTCATTTCGCACCCGAGAAAGACCGCCCCTGAAAGGTCCATCTTCTCCAGGACCATCTTCCGCATGATGCACTTCTCGAACCGGACTGACCTGAACTGTCCCGACGTGAAGAGCGCACTTTCCATGACGCAATCCCTGAAGAGCACGTCTCCCCCGCTGCACTGGGCAAGCTGCATCCCGGTGAGCCTGCAGCCGACGAACTCGACCCTGTGCCACCGGGCCTTCAGGAGCACCGCCCCGGAAAGATCGGAGGCCTCGAGACGGGCATCCGACATCCTCATGTTCGGCAGCCGCGTCCGGGGAAGGAGTGCATGGCGGAAGACCACCTGGTCGAACACGACGCCGGCCGCGGCCTTTCCGGAGAGGTCACAGTCGGCGATGAGGAGCGACGTGTATTCCGCTTCAGGTTCAAGCGCTGCGAGGCCGGACGGGACGAGATCCTGCGGCAGACGGGGCTGCTGAAGCCGGGCACTCCCGGACGGTTTCACGCGAAGAGACATTGATCCGGCCGCCGGAGAAATCCGACCAGGTGGTACTTTTTCATTCGCCTCACTCCTGTGGAATTTCCAGTGGAAGATCAATCCAGGCAAGACCGATATCGCGTCCCATGTGCGACGTGCTCTCCCCTTCCCTCCCGTCGTAGAGGAGGGCAAGCCGGGGGCCGACGGGAATGACGCAGGGCATCCCTATCGTTCCCTTCGCCCACGAGCAGTTCTGCGGATCGAGAACGATCGCCTTGTTCTGCACATCCCACGCGTTGAGATCCTTCGACCAGTAGACCCAGACGGCGTCCGTGTATTCGCCCCCTTTGTCGTCAAGGCCGATGTGATTCGTGAAGAGGAACCACGTGCTGTTCTTCGGCTCGAAGTAGAGCGAGGAATTCTCGACCTGCTCCGAGAGGGGGACGATCGGCTTCGGGTCCAGCGTCCATGACGCGTTCAGGTCCGTCGTCCGGGCGATGCCGAGCGTCCTTTTCGTGTCGTGGCGCTCGTCGAATATCGACGCGCTGAAGAACTGGAGGAACTCGCTCCCGGACTTCACGATAAATCCCGGACTCGCGGTGATCGTATAATACGTCCCCTCCTTCGGCGTGAACGGCACGACGTCGTATTGCTTCTCCCACGGCCCGAGCGGGGAAGACGAGCGCGCTTTCAGCGTCAGATAGGGAAACGAAGGAACCCTCTCCGGAGGCGGGGACGTATGCGGTGTTCCCATGTAGAACATATGCCACGTGTCCCCGTCCCTGTACACCCAGGGGGCGGAGGCGCTTTTCGAATCGGGCTTGTCCGGCGCCCCCAGGCGGAGAGCGGGGCCCCGTTTGTCCCAGTGCGTGAGGTCATTGCTCACCGCCATGCACGCCAGCCATCCCACCGGACCGGCCCCGTCGTAGTGCATGTAATACGCCCCGTCGTACTCGAACGCTATCGCCTCCCTGGCTCCGTACACGTCGCAGCTGTCGGGCCCGTCACCGTGCCTCAGGACGACCCCCGCATCGCGCGCCTGCATCCTCTTTGACGCGTTCGGCCGCCCGTCAGCATACTTTTTGAAGAGAAACGGCGAGTTTTCCCCGGCGGTTCCCTGGTGTCCCCGCCTGCAGGAAATGACGAGAACAGAGGCCAGGATGAGAAAGACGATGCTCTTCTTCATGGTGCGAGTCCTGCAAAGTAGTGTGAGAGAAGAACGCGGCCCCCGGGCGCTCGTCAGCGACCGATCGAGCTCAGCGTGTCGATCGTGATCGGGATCGACTGATCGTGCGCGTAGTTGAGGCGGTAGACCTTCATGGTCCCGGGACGGATGAAGCCCCTGATCGTGAAATCCTCAGAGACGGGCTCGCGGTATACGCTCAGGCTAAGCCAGAAGGAACCTGAACGGTCCCCGTATACGCGGACCGTGTAGGGGCCGTCGATAAGACGGTCAGGAGTGGCGAACGCCGCCACAAGGCTGCGCGCGCTGTCCCCCTCCCTCCCTTCCCCCGGGCCGGCAAATTTCTCCCCGTACGTGGACGAGGGGATTTCCGCGTACTCCGCGCGGGCATCCGGATCAACTCCCGTCCGCCTTCCCAGGGGATCAACGACGATGAACCGGACGTTCATCGATGACAGTATGCCGAGACCGGAGCCTCCCCCGAGAAATCCCCAGAAGAGAATCGCAGCGAGCGTGGATATGGCCGCACCCATGGTACAGAATGAACAATAATCTGAGCCGGAATCAAAGTAATTTCCGCGCCGCGATGGACCATTCCGGAGCGATATTCAAAAAACCACGACGGTCTGGAGCTGGCCCGGCGCCGACGCGGGGAACGTGAACTTCCCCGAATCCCTCCCTGTCGCCTCGACGACATACTCGAAGTCGTTCGGGATACGCTCCGGGGGGACGGATACCGCATACACGTTCCTTGCGACGCGGACAAATGCCCGTGTCTGGAAATCCCGCCCCCCGAGCACTCGCCAGCGCACGGCGACGGTCCCGGGCGCAGGCCCGTAAAAATGAGCCTCGAGGTTGAGGGATTCACCCTTCCGGAGCGTATTCCTGACCGTGGGGATGATCATCCGCCTGACGTCGAGAAGCCGGGTCTCCGGACGGCAGTCATCGGGAAGCTTCATTCCCGTGAGAGACTCGATCCGCGCGGCCTGCTTATCGAGCGACAGATCACGGATATGCTGCTGCCAGTTCGCTATTGTGCCAAATTCTCCCTTCGTGCTGACCGTCTCGACAAGATGCGTGAGAACCTCCTCGAGTTCGGCGATCTGTCGCCTCCGGAGCAACACAAACTTCTCCCGGTATGCCGGGCGGTCCCCCGTCGAATCCTTCGCCAGCGCATCGGCCAGCCTCTGAATCTCACCCAGCGTGCAGGAGAACTTGCCGACCGAACGGAGATACCTGAACATGTTGAGCCAGTAGGCGAATCGTTCACGCGCGCCCGGCGTGGTGACGCTCCTGCCGAGAGACTCGAGCGTGTCGACGAACCTGTAGGTCGCGCTCCGCTGTTCCCACAAGAGCGTGTCTGCTTTGATCCCCCCCGGTCCGTCCATCCAGTCGGCAGGCCTCGGCATCCAGGTGCGGAGTCCGCCTGAGGGCTTGAATGCCGGGCCGCCGTCGAGCCGGGAGAATATCCGGGCGATGGCCTCCGACGAATCCCCCCCGAAACTGTGCTTCGCCCAGTCCCTGTAGAAATCCTCGACGGGGAAATCCAGGTTCATCGTCTTCTTCCGCTCCGCCGCCGCCGCGGGGGTGGACCTGAGGCCGAGGTCCGGATTCCAGGGCTGTTCCCACGCCGCCGATGCGAGCGCGGAGACGTTGGGCCCGAGTATGCGGGTCCTCCAGTGTATGCCGATCAGCCCCGTGCACCCGTACGCCGCGGCATCCACGGCGTCGCGCCTCACGCGCCCTGCCCAGAGCTGCGGCTGGGAGAGACCTGGATCATCCTCCAACCAGGGGATCGCCCAGAGCGGCCGCCCCGCGGACCGGGTGAACCCTTCTTCGATGGGCTCGAAACCGACATACCGGTTGATGCAGCTCATCGGCCAGGTCTTCGGGAGGATCCTGTCAAAGTACGAACGATCGGTTGCCGGCCCCAGCACCCACCCGCACGTGGCCAGCGTGAACGGGGCGTTCACGCTCTTCGCGGCCCGCTTCGCCGATTCCAGGTCGAATGCGGTCTTCCGGAGCTCCTCCGGCGTGTTCTCCCTCCACGTCCAGTCCTCCGGAGTCCAGAGCCAGTAGTAGTCAACGGGATAGTGTTTCTTCACCCACTCAAACATCCCCTCATAGAGGAGCTGCGTGGAGGAGGAATCCGCCGGCGCGATTCCCCTCGAGGCGAGACGCTCCCTGACGCGCGCAGGGACCACGAGAGGGGTCTCCGTCCCGATGCACGTCCTGACGCCCAACTCGTGCGCGAACGTAAAGACGTCGGAGTAGAAATTCGCGACGGTATCAAAGAGGGCGTTCTCCTGTACGGGGCCCGGGGGCCATTTGTCGATCCCTTTCATGTACGATGTGCCGTAGGCGTCGTCGTCGAAGAGATCCCCCAGCCGGTTCGAATACGCTGACGTGGGCCGGGAAGCGTAACCCCACGTCCCGTTCAGGTTTGTGAAGTGCCGCGCGGGATAGGATGCGCTCACGCCGCCGGAGGGAGCGATGTCTTCCTTCGGACCGATCCAGACGAGCGGTTCGGGCCCGACACCCCCTTCGGGGTACGCATGAAGCCCGATGAAATTCATCTTAAGCCGGAGGAGCTGGGAGAGGACCGCCTTGTAGTCGTCGCGCGTCCACCAGTCGGGCCCCTCGGGAAAATCGTGAAACGGCTGTATGCCCCGGATGGAAAAGAGAGGCGTGCCGGTTTTCTCTGTTACGGAGATGCTCTCCGGAGACACGGCGGGTTCGGGTATGACGTCACCGTCCAGGTAGAACCTCACACCGAGCCCTTCGGCGAACGCGAACGCCCCGTAAAGAACGCCCATCTCGCCGCCGCCGGCGATGACGTGAACGGTCTTCCCGGCATGCCTGAATGTCCTGACCCAGTAGCTCTCCGCACCGAGGTGCCTGGCGGCATCGGGGATGACCACGCCGGGAGGGAGGTGCGGGAGGTTCCCCGTTGACGTAAGGAGGAAGAAGGAAATGCCGGGCGGAGTGGTGCCGGCCTTCCAGTGGGCGATTTCGGGGAGTGTGCCGGTCACGAGGTAGAAATACCTCCGGACCTCCTTTGCCGCAAGCCGGATTTTCCCCGTCCCGTTCGGGACAACGTAGATCGTCGATGTCGGGCCTGCGACCGCATCAAGCCAAAGGAATATGATCGCGCCGGCAAGCAGGATGATCGTTCTGCATCGAGAGTTCATTGAGGTCTCCTCCATGAGCAGCCCCGGAAACATCCTCACACCGGGCGCAAAATGGCACATTGAAAATTCGGTTGACAATGCAGAGATTTCAAGGTAGATTATCTGCCATGATTCAACGCGCACGGGAACGGACAACCCTGTCACAGTTGCTCACCCGCTATCCGGTGGTGGGCATTATCGGCGCCCGACAGGTCGGGAAAACCACGCTCGCGAAGCACATTCGCGGGAGATCGCGGTCCGTTCCCGCCTATTTCGATCTTGAGAATCCCGAGCACCGGTCCCGCCTGTCAGACCCGATGCTCGCGCTCAAGGGCATCAAGGGGCTCGTCATCATCGACGAAGTGCAGCGCATGCCCGAACTCCTCCAGGTACTCAGGGTCCTCGCCGACAGACGACCGCTGAGGACACGGTTCCTGATACTCGGCGGTGCTTCTCCCGTGCTCATACGGGAAGGGTCTGAAACTCTTGCCGGACGCATTTACTATCACGAACTTCAGGGTTTCGGAATCGACGAAGTCGGTGTCGCGCATGCCGACCGCCTATGGCTTCGTGGCGGGTTTCCCAGATCGTTCCTTGCTTCCAGCAACTCCGCCAGTTCCGAGTGGAGACGGGGGTTCATCAGCACGTTCCTCGAGCGGGATCTTCCCCAGCTCGGCATCACCATCTCTTCCACCACTCTGCGGCGGTTCTGGATGATGCTCGCCCACTACCACGGCCAGACCTGGAATTCCTCGGAGCTGGCGCGCTCCTTCGGCTTATCCGACACGACGGTACACAGGTATCTTGATCTTCTTACAAGCGCTCTTGTTGTGCGTCAGATCCCGCCGTGGTTTGAAAACCTCGGGAAGCGACAGGTCAAGGCCCCAAAAGTTTTCATTGCGGACAGCGGACTCCTGCATACACTTCTGGGTCTGCAGAATATGGCAGATCTGGAGGGCCATCCTAAAGTCGGCGCTTCCTGGGAAGGCTTCGTCATCGGCCAGGTCGTCCGCCGGCTCGGCGCAAGGGCGGATGAGTGCTTCTTCTGGGCCACGCACGGTGGGGCAGAGCTGGACCTCCTCGTGGTAAGGGGGAATCAACGCATCGGCATCGAGATCAAACGGACTTCTTCGCCCCGATTGACCCCGTCCATGCGCCATGTTCTCACAGATCTCCGTCTGCGCCGCCTTTTTGTTATTCACGCGGGGGAAGACACTTTTCAGCTCCATCGCAAAGTGGTAGCTGTCCCCCTCTCGCGACTCCTCCTTGATCTTCCGCCTCTTTAGGCCGGGCAATCGAAAGCGTTCAGCACATCCACGAACGAAACGAAGCGGGGTCAGCGGATTTCTCCGAATCCCGCGCAGTTGTATTCGATCGCCTTGAGGTTGAACCGGGCGTACGTGAAATCACCCGCGGGCATACGCCAGACCGCCTCTCCGTATGAGGCGACCTTTCTCCCTCCGTACTCCCTGTAGCTCCCCACCGGTGTCGACCAGGGATAGCTTTCGTACGTCTTCCCGTCGGCGGAGAGGTACCTGTCGTTCGAGGTGAAGTTCGTCAACTCTCCATTTTCATTGAACGAGAGGACCGCCGTGATCGTGTTCCCTTTGTTGGTGAATGTCGCCTCGACGTTGAGGGAATCGATCGTTCTCCATGCGATGGAGCTGTCGATCAGCGCCGGAGGAGCGATGAAGCACATGTCGTTGAACAGTGTGACCGTTTCGCCGTGCGTCATCTTCTCCCCTTTCGCGTCCGCCACCTGGAAGACCGATGCCACATTGATCTGCATCGTCGCGCTGTTCCCCACGTACATATGAAGCCCGTCGAAGGGGATTCCGAATATCGACGATCTGATGTAGAAGAGCCGCGCCGGGTCACCGAACCAGTCATACTGGTCGGACGTAATGTCCATCCAATCGCTCCCCACGGATCTCTTCATCGAGCCGCGAAATACCGCCCTGACGTTGACGACCTTCGACTTACCGACGGCGCCCGCGTAGAGCAGGTACTTTTGAACGGGAACCGGGAGATGCCGTATGTCCTCCATCGTCAGGAGAGAGGGTTGGGGCTGACGGGCGAGCATTTCCGTCGCTTCACTTCTGAACCGGTTGGGAAAACTGGAAGGAAGGGCCCCGAGGATCGCCACGACAAGGGGGAGAAGTATGATCACGTTGGCAATCGTGCCGAACTTCGCGTCGCTCCAGGATTGCACGATGAGTGCCTGCGAGATCAGGAGGGCGGGGAGCGCGGCAATCCACCAGGAGCCGCTGTCCAATGCGAGCAGGATGCCTGCGGCGAGAAAAAGCACGGTTGCCGCAAGCCAGAACGCTCCGGAGGCCTTTGAAACCGGGTTCGTCAGCCGGCTGACCCGGGCGGGCCAGAATCCCTTCACGAAACCCATGAGGTGGATGAGGCCGTGCAGGAGAAGAAGAATGATGAATGCCGCATTCACTGCGATTTCGGGATTTGTCGATGGGATGGAAACAGAACACCCCCCTTGATGTGTACCGGGGCAAGGGGGGCGTCAAAGAGCTGCTGTAAAATGAACCGCTAATTCAGGAGAGAGTCAACCGAGGTCGAGAGATATGCGGAGGACCCTGTCAATTTCCGCCATTCGCTTCGAAGACAGGCGCCCCCATTTATGCACAAGCCTCAGGTGTTTGTCGACGGTCCGGATCTGACCGCAGTCGACGTACCCATCCCCCTTCAGCCCTCCTTCTCCGTCGCGAAGAAAGACCATGATCGGGAGCGGGCGCGTGATTTCCTTTGTGGAGGATATCGGAACAACAATTGTTACGGGGCTGAACTTGTTCCCCGTGTTGTTCTGTATGACGAGCGCGGGACGGCTTTTCCTGATCCCGCCGCCGACAGTCGGGTCGAGGCTTATCTCATAGACATCGCCCCTGAGAAGAGGCTCGACGAGGCCCGATGGGTTACTCGGAATCTGCAAGTTCCCATTCCCTGTTCAAGCGTGCGTAGTACTCATAGTTGGCCCTGTAGCCCTCTTCAAGTTCCTTCACCATTTTCGCCTTGTCGTGATCCCTCAGGAAGCTGGACACTGCTGCCCGGATGAAATCGGTGAGCGTACAATCGAGTTCTCCGGCGGCACGTCTCGCTTCCCGAAGGAGGTCGTTGGGAAACAGAAAGTTCACTCTCTGTTTACTACCCGGGGCATGTGATTTTTCCAATCGTCCTCCAGGAAACCGGTCGATTCAAGTGCGAATTATACATATACTCATATATATGATTATACATACTTTCGGGCCAAATTGCAAAACGTCCGGGTCGTCGCCCCGTCGGCGGGGGGCAGAGTCATGGACCCTCGGGTCCTTTGATTATGTGGCCCCGGAAGTGTAGAATATGAGAGGCACACTTCCAAACGCAGAGGGACAAACCGGGTCAGGGGAGGGACAGGACGGTCCGGCGCCGCCGCAGGAGTGATTGCAGGGAGAGCGTGTATGCGTGTTGTCATGTTCTTACTCATCGGGCTGTTCGTCGCGGAAGCTTCCGCAGCCGCGCAATTGCTCAGAACCGGACTTCAACGGGTGATCTCCCCGGGAAAGACCACGTCCGATACGCTCGGGTTCTTCCCCCCTGATCCGGGGCTCAGGAGAATCGTTCAAAGCGTCTCGGTCAGGATCGACAGCATCGACTTCCCCCAGGACGAGGCGCTGGACATCTCCCTTATCCACGCCGGGGTGAACGACTCGCTTGTTCACGGGCTCGGATTCAGCGGCGCAGATTTCACGCACACGATGTTTGACGACACGGCGGCCGTGCCGGTGTCACAGGGTGCGCCTCCGTTCACGGGAACGTTTCAGCCGGCAAGGTCGCTCGCACAGTTCACCGGGACTGACGCCACGGGACTGTGGATTCTCAGGATTACGAATCATTCAGTGGACAGGATGGGGATACTTGAGGAATGGGGGGTCGGCATCGATTTTACCACGGTCGTGACGTCGCTCGATGCCATTCCGGGGGGAGTGCCCCAGAGCGTGCAGGTTGACCAGAATTTCCCCAACCCGTTCAACCCCTCGACGACGATCCGGTACGGCATCCCCCGGAAGTCACACGTCACGTTGACGCTGTTCGACCTGACAGGCCGGAAGGTCGCCACACTGGTGGACGGCGAAGAGGACGCAGGGTATCACCTGGTGAGACTCGACGGCGCGAAGCTCGCAACAGGCGTCTACTTCTACAGGCTGGTGGCGGGAAGCTACGCCGGGACAAAACGCCTCATCATTCTTCGATAGGAAACACCTCCGAGTGATCCCTGTTCCCGCTTCAAGCGCAGACCCGGCCCGGCCCGAAGGCTGGAAGAGAATCTTCTCCGCACTCCGCAATCCCAACTACCGGTATTTCTACTCCGGGCAGACCGTTTCGCTGATCGGCACGTGGATCCGCACCGCCGCGCTCGGGTGGGTTTCATTCCAGTTCACCCATTCCGAGCTCCTGCTGGGGATCGTGTTCATGCTCAACACGCTTCCCATGTTCATCTTCGCCCTGTTTGCGGGTGCGCTTGCCGACCGCATTCCCAAAATCCGGATATTCACCTGGACGAGCTGGTTTTCGATGCTCTCGTCGCTCACACTCGCCGTCATGCTCTTCCGCGGTCCCGTGCACATCGCGTATCTCATGACCTTCTCGTTCCTCTGGGGACTCTCGACGACATTTGAGATGCCCTCGCGGCAGACGCTCATGGTCGAGCTCGTCGGCAAGAAGGATCTTGTGAATGCCATCGCGCTCAACAGCGCCATGGTGAATTCCACCCGGGTCATCGGCCCGGCCCTCGCCGGCATCCTCCTGGCCTCGTTCGGATCGGCCTGGTGCTTTCTGCTGGACGCCGCAAGCTATTCGGCGGTTCTCTACGCGATTCACAGGATTCAGCTCCCGGCATCCCACTACGCGCCGAACAAGGCGCGGGCCGACTTGAGGTACACGCTCGAGGGGCTGCGCTACCTCGGGACAAACCCGGAGCTGGCCACGGCCGTCGCACTGCTGTTCTTCATCGGGGTGGGGGGCTGGGCGTACCAATCCCAGCTTTCGGCGTTCGTCGTCACGCAACTCAACGCGGACGCGCGGGGCTACGGCTGGGTGCTGGCCCTGAACGGGCTTGGGGCGTGTACGGCCGCATTCACCGTGGCCGCGCAGGGGCAACGGCTCGTTCAGGTCAGATCGATGTATGCCGGGGCGGGTATATTCGGCGCATTCATATTCCTCTTCGGCTTCATGCACGGCATCGTCGGGGCGGGATTCTTCATCGTCTTCGCCGGGTTCGGCATCATCCTGTTTGCCTCGATCGGGAACAGCATCATACAGACGCATTCGCCCGATCACCTCCGGGGGCGGCTGATGGGGATATGGGCGCTCGTCTTCGGCGGGGGAATGCCGATCGGCAGCTTCTGGATGGGACTCGTCGCCTCCCACACGTCGTCGGGGTTTGCGCTCCAGGCCGGCGGGGTCTTCTGCCTGCTGGGGGCGACGGGCGTGCACCTGGCGTTCAGGCGCAGGGCTTCCGCCGACCGGTGATCCGGTCAGGGGAACCCGGTCGTCGTCACGAGATGCTCTCCTTCACAAGCGCGTCGACGTGAATCCGGGACGGATTGATGCAGTGGAGCGCCAGGTCCTTCTGCGAGAGGATAAGCGGAAGCTCGGTGCACCCGAGTATCACCCCTTCGACCCCCGCCGTTTTCCTGATCCTGTTGATGATCGCGACAAGCTCGGCGCGCGACTTTTCCCTGATGACGCCGAGCTCGACTTCTTTGAAGAGTATGTGCTGGATGCGGTCGATCTCCTCCGGCTCAGGGGTGGTGAGCCGGATATTGTACTTGTCGAATTCGTCCTGATAGTAATCGGACGTCATCGTGAACTTCGTGCCCAGGAGGCAGAGCGACCGGACGTTGAGCGTCCGGGCATAGTCGACCGTGACCGCCACGATGCTGATGAGGGGGAGGTCGGTCTTCGCCTGTATCGCGTCAAAGACGGCGTGGGGGGTATTGGAGGCCATCGCGCCGATTTCAGCTCCGCACCGCCTGAGCAGCCCGCACTTGAACGACACGAGCTGGATCACGGACTCCCACTTCCCCGCTTCGACGAGGGCGTTGAAATTCTTCAGGTCGATGCTCTCGATGACGATCTCGGGGAACCCGGTCGTTTCGTACGAATCCCGGAATGCGCCGGTGATGTTCCTGTAGTAATCGAGCGTCGATTCGGGGCCGATGCCGCCCACAAGTCCGATCTTCTTCATGGGATACCCGAGGGATGATTGATGACCGGCCTGTCGGGCCGCTTCTCAGCGCGGCGTGAGATTCCCGGCGAGACGCGCCCGGACCTCCTTGAACGCCGGGGGAGGGAGAAAAATCTCATCGAACATCTCCCTGATGTGATCCGCGGTAAGGCACTGGAAATCCTTCTCCAGCGGCGTGATGAGCACTCCGCCGCAGTCGACCGCGGCGGGACTTATCAGGATCTTCGCCTCCCCCTGGGCGAAATACATCGAGGGCCTGTGCTTCGCACGGGGGAAGGCCAGGACAGTCCACGCCCCCTGATCAAACCACGCCAGGACGTTCATCATCGGCTCCTCGACGGCTTCCGCGGCTCCGGCAAACGACGATTCCACGGCCCGGAACGCGACGATGAGCGACTCCCTGTCGTGGGACCTCAGGGCGATGTACCGCCGGAGCTGGGCATCCACCGCAACGGCGTGGAGCATCTTCTCGTCGACGAGAATCTCCCCCTCCCCGATGAGACGGTCGATGTCCGCCTCGAGGGGAAGGAACCCCTTCTCCCCCGCCTGAAAATGCAGATGGTCCGGCGCCGAGGCGCCGCTCCGGGGACCGTTGTAGATGAGGGTATACCGTTTGTGCATCGCCTGCGCCAGGTCGAGCATCGTCCCGATCGAGGTGCCGATCCGCTGGGGGGTGTGGGAGGTGTGCGGGATCGTGAAATGCTCCTGGAATATCGGGAACGGGTTGCAGAGAACCAGGTAGCTTCCCCCGAAGAGGATTCCCCGCTGTTCGGGGGGGAGATTGTCGGGGCAGAGGAAGCATTTCCGGCGGCGTATCGCCTCCGGGTCGACGTTTGCCGAGGAGGAGACGATCCGGGCGGGGTTCCACTGGAGACGGACGCCGAAGCCGTCATCGAGGTCGATCGTGCGGGTCCGGACGCCCGAGAGCCCCTCGTAGCCGGCACGGAGGAGGGGCCACGTCTCCTTCTGCTGCCGCAGGAGAAAGTGCGCACGCGAAGCAAGGTCGCTTCCGCCGCGGAGGTCAAGCTCGCGGTCCGAGATCAGCACGCGCTGGATCGAGGGTTCCATGGTTCGCGATGAACGGTTTGTGGTGATCAGAGCGGACGCCTGAGCCGACGCGCCCGGATCTCGATCGTCCGGACTTTGTCCTTGTACCAGTTGTTCAGGTTCATTTTCGCGATCCCGGGGTCCGCGTCGGAGTTTCCTTCCCACCGGCGGCAGAGATAAATCGGCTCGTAGATCCGGCCGATGCGGTACCGGCGCGACACCGCCAGCCCCACCGCGTAGTCCTCGCCGTAGCTGACGTTCGGAATGTTCACCCGCCGGAGAACCGGCGTGAAGAACGCCCGGGGGGCGCCGAACCCGTTGACCCGGAGCGCGTTATTGGGGCCGTTGTCCGGCGTCCATTCCCTGTGATCGATCACACCCGGCGGGATCTCCTGGAGCTTGAAATCGGTCATCCGGTACGTGCCGACGACCATCGCGCACCTGTCCTTCCGGAAACGGTCCACGATCTTGTTGAGCGTCGATTCGTCGGCGTACAGGTCGTCGCTGTCGAGCTGGGCGGCGAACCGGCCGCAGGCGGGATGATGCACGGCCTCGTTCCAGCACCCGCCGATCCCGAGGTCCGTCCGCGACGGGACGAGGTGGACGAGCCTCCGGTCCCGCGCGGCGAATGTCTTGAGAATCTCGGAGGTTCCGTCGGTCGAGTGGTTGTCCACGACGATCACGTTGAACGCGAACGACGCCTGCTGGTGCAGCGCCGAAGCCACGGCATCGCCGATCGTATTCGCCCGGTTGCGCACGGGGATGATGATCGACGCGGTGACGGCAAACTTTCCCTCGTCCAGGTCGACCGTTTCCCTGACGGGCTTCAGCCAGGCACCGGCCTTCTTCAGGTGCTGCGTGACGGCTTTCTCCATTTCGACTTGCACGACGCGGTTCTTCGGATCGACGTAATCGAAGAGCTTCGCCCCTTCCTTCCGCGTGTCGAGCTCGGTTTTCGTGTAGAGCGTCTCGGCGATCCTGAACACTCCCTTCTTCCTGGCGATGGCCAGCCGGAGCGCATAAAAGCCCGCGTGCCGCGAGCTGCCGATCTCCCTGGCCGCCGCTTTCAGCGCGGACGCCTCCAGGACGACGACGGAGCCGAAGTCAAAATCGTCGCGCACGCTCCCTTCCTGGTAGTCGATCAGGGGATGGGGAGCCGGCGAGGGACCCTTCACTTCGATGAAATCGCTGTAGACCATCCCCTCCCCCGTCGAGTCCGCGACCGAGGCCATCCGCTCCAGGGCGAACTGCCCGAACTGGAGCGCGACGTCGTGCAGAATGAGCAGCGCGCAGGGAGTCGCGGTCTTCGCCGCAATCTTCTTCATCGTCGAGGCGGATTTCAGCGCATTGACGCGGAGAGGCACGGCCCCCCTGAACGGGACAGGAGCGTCCCCCGGCGTGAGAACGTAGACTTTTCCCACGATGGGCGATCCGACAAGCTGTGCGACCGTGTATTCCGTCGCCTCGTTTCCGCCGTAGGGAACGAACGCGGTAAAGAGAGGTTTCTCCCCTGCAGCGGGGTTCTTCGAAGAACGTTTCATCAGGATTCCCTCAGGTTTTCTTGCCGAAGTCTTTATCGATGGTGATGAGCGCTGTGACGACGAATCCGGGGATCGTGGAGAGCATCACCCAGAGGTAAAAATTCGGATAACCGAGCCATTCCTGGAGGGCGCCGCTGAACATCCCGGGGACCATCATCCCGAGAGCCATGATCCCCGTGCAGATGGCGTAATGCGCGGTCTTGTGCTCCCCCTCGGAGACCATGATCATGTAGAGCATGTACGCGGTAAAGCCGAAACCGTACCCGAACTGCTCGAAGGCCACGGCCACGTTGATGAGCAGAAAACTCCCCGGCTGCGCCTGCGAGAGATAGACGAACATCAGGTCCGGCAGATGCATCACGATGACCATCGGCCAGAGCCAGAACTTCAGTCCCCTGCGCGGAATGACGAACCCCCCGACGAGCCCGCCGGCCGTCAGCGCGGCGATCCCGACCGTCCCGTAGACGATCCCCACCTCGCTCGTGGTGAGCCCCAGCCCTCCCTTCGTCCGGGGGTCGAGAAGGAACGGGGAGACGAGCTTGATGAGCTGCGATTCGGCGAACCTGTAGAGGAGAAGGAATGCCAGGATCGAAAGTATCCCGGGTTTGGTAAAGAACGCCCGGAAGACCTTGAAGAAATCCGCCAGCGGGGGTGTCCCTCCGCCGCCCCGCACCTGGACGTCGGCGGCGGGGTACGGAAGCATGAACCGGTGATAGAGAAAGAAGGCGATGAACATTGCGGCGAGTATGCCGAAGGTCATCGACCAGGCCAGCGCCGTATTCCCCCCGGAGCGCGTCTCGACCGTCCCCGCAAAGAACACGAGAGCCCCCTGCCCGGTGACCATCGCGATCCTGTAGAACGTCGACCTCACCCCCACGAACGCCGCCTGCTCGTGCTCCTTCAGCCCGAGCATGTAGAAGCCGTCCGCCGCGATGTCGTGCGTGGCGGAGGCAAACGCCATGAGCCAGAACAGGACGAGCGTGGCGCGGAAGAACCCCGGCACGGGGATCGTGAGCGCGACCGCGGCGAGCGCGATGCCCAGGATGAGCTGAAGCGTGACGATCCAGAGCCGCTTCGTGCGGACAAGGTCCACGACCGGTCCCCAGAGCGGCTTGATCACCCACGGAAGGTAGAGCAGGCTCGTGTAGAGGGCGATATCCGTGTTCGATATGCCCATCCGCTTGTACATGATCACCGAAACGTTCAGGGCGACAACGTACGGCAGCCCTTCGGCAAAGTAGAGGGAGGGAATCCAGACCCAGGGATTGCGCCGTTCAGGTCGATTCATGCGCCGGTCTCTTTCCGTCAGCGGGAGCAGGTGGAGGACCAGGCGGCGGAACCGGCGGAACGAGCAGCCTGTATCCGATCAGGTGATTGACGGTGGTGTTTCCCATCGTAAAGGGGGCCTCTTCGACAAATGCGAAACCGAGAGCTTTATACCAGGCGAGCGTCGGTGCGTTTTCGGACATGACGCCGAGCCAGACGCGGTCGTACTCCGACTGGCGGGCCGCGCTGAACGCCTCCCTCATGAGCATCGATCCGAGGCCGTGTCCCTGGCTGCCCGGGAGCACGTAGATTGACGCCACGTGGCATCGCCCCGACTCCCGGTCGAACGACATGATCATATAGCCGACCGTCTTTCCGTCAAGGAGCGCCACATACCCGCGGGTGGAGGGCCTCCGGAAGTTGCGCTCGAGCGCCCCGGCCGAATAATGCTCGTCGTGATACGCCCGCAGGTCCTCCTCGGGGATGAACCTGCCGTACGTCGCTTTCCACGTCTCCCACCCGATGCGGCGGACGTCGGGGAGATCTCCGATCGTCCAGGGCCGGATCGACGCGCGGACGCCCGGAGGCGGAACTTTACTCATCGCACGCATCGAGGAAATCGTCAACGCCGTCGACGATGTGTTCGGCGATTGTGTGACGGAACTCCGGGTCGATCAGGTTCATTTCGTCGGAGGGGTTCGAAACGAACGCCATCTCGACAAGAACGTTGGGAAGCTCCGTCGGGGCGTTCAGGGAGAAGTTGAAGCTCCCCACGTTTCCGAACAGGGGAAGTCCCGTTTTGAGCATCTGCCTGACGATCGCCAGCGCGAGCGGACGATAGCAGATGTGCTTGTAGAACGTCGCGGTCCCCCGGGTCAATTCCGGGTTTGTTGTCAGCCCGATGGAATTGGAGTGCACGCTGATCAGAATGTCGGCACTCGAGGTCACCACCTTCCTGACCCGGTCGGCCATCGTGACGTCGGCGTCGCTGTCCCTGGTCAGGATGACCCTGGCGCCCCTGTCCTCGAGTATCGCCTTCAGGTCCTTCACCACCGCGAGGTTGATCTCCTTCTCGAGGGCGCCGGTGGAGCCGAGCGCACCCAGGTTTTCCCCCCCGTGACCCGCGTCGAGGGCGAACGTGAGCGCCTTGATCTTGAGCTTCTCCGGCTGGCGGCGGACTTTGATGACGAGCCCGGCCGGGTTATAGGCGATTTCGTAGCCCCAGATCTGTTTGTGCTTCAGCTCGATCGTGATCCGGAAGACGCCCGCGGAGGGCTCGGTGTAGTACACGTTCTTGATCTCGCGGGTCGTGAGCTGCTGTATGATCCAGTTCGTGTTGGACGTCGCACCGTAGACGTCGACATTGATGCGCGACGGATCGGATTCGGTCGTCGAAGAATACGGAAGCCGCAGGGGGATCCCCACGCTCACATAGTCGAACTTCTCGTCGCCATACACGTTCCAGTTTTCCGTCAGCGCGGAGGGAAGGCGCGCCCCCCTGGGGATGAGATCGACGTTTGCGGCGGCGATCCAGGCTTCGTGCCCCGGAGCCAGACCGACCCGGTACATGCTGCCGTGCTTCCCCGTAATGGCGAGGCGGATCCCGGAGTTGATGAACGACATTTTGGCTCCTCCGAGCCGGTCATCGCCCAGCCCGTACGCAAGGGCCGGACGCTCACCCTTCGTGATGCCGATGTACGGGAAGTCCCCGGGCCGCATCGTGACGGCTCCCTTCGAGGTGCACTCCACGTATGCCCCCGTGGAGTCCTGCAGCCGGAACCTGACCGGGTGTGCCGAGAGGGTGTCGTCGTCGCGCACCGTGTAGACGCCGCGGTAGATCCCTCCGAGGCCGTGCGCGTAGGCGGGCTTCACTTCCGTCATCGGGATGCCCAGGTCATTCGACGGGATGCGTCCCGGGGTCCCTTTGAACTGCACTTCGAGCCGGTCATCTTCGTTCAGCCAGAGGTCTTCCGACGGCTCGCTCATGGTCGTATCGATGGCCAGAGAGGAATCAGGCGTCGTTTCCGCCGGCTTCTCCCGCACGACGAGGAACGACTTCGACACGGAGTCCCCCCTGGGGGTCGTCGCGGTCAGCGTGAAGCGATTCTCGCCGACGTTCAGCATCAGGAGCCCTGCGGTCGCTCCCGAAGGGTACACCTTCAGCGGAGTTCCGTTGATCGTGAGTTTGTTCCCGGGGAGCGTCCCCGCCGAAAGCCGGTACGTGAGCGAAGAGGCCTGGACCGTGTCGGCCTCGGGAACGACGAGCCGGACGAAATTGGGGCGCGCGGCCGGGGCCGGCTGGGAAACGGCGGAGGAAGTCACTACCAGAGAAAGGACGAGCGCCAGGAGGATCGGCGCAACGTGGGTGCTGACACGAATGTTATTCATACGATGTATGCTACCTCTGATCTGTGGAGAATGGACTTCTGAAAAATCGCAATGACCGGACTAGTACAGCTTTGTGACCGAGGTGCCGGGGAAGTAGTGAGCGAGTATCGCCTCCGGGGCGTACCCGAGGTCACCCATCACCGCCGCGCCGATCTGGCAGAGTCCGACACCGTGACCCCAGCCGGCCCCTTTGAGCACAAATTTCCCTGGGATGAGCCCGACAACATCGTGCTTTTCCACGACAAACGCCGAACTGTACAGATGGGACGGTGAAAGCGTCCGCCGGATCTCGAGCTCTTTCCCGATGGTTAACGTCGTCTTCTCACCGACGATCCGCAGGAGCGTCAGCCGGCCGGAGGGCCCGCGCTCGACCGGCGCGATATCGAGTATCGCGCCGAAATCGACGCCGCTTTTCTCCCCTATGAGAGCCGAGACGTACTCCTGCGTGTATTCGACCGTCCACCGGTAGAAATCGGTCGTCTCCTGGTCGTATTTGAGGAGGACCTGCGAGAGTATGCGCGCATCGGTCGTGTTACAGAACGCCGGAGGCGAGCTCCTGATCCACCTGTCCGCGTGTTCCTCCCTGCTGACATCGGCCCCGGGCAAATATCCCGGGAGCCGGTCGGAAGGAGGAATGTCCGCGACGTTCACCAGGTACGGAACATCCACCGGCTGCCAGACTTTTGAAAACGGCTCGGTGATCCCCCCGCAGGATTTCGAAAACCTGGCGTCGCAGATCCTGCCATCGTGCATCACCACCTGTCCCCGGGTCTGATCGACGGCATCGCTGACCGAGGGAGTCGTCGACTTGGTGATCCCCTGATACCTCTGGCAGTGGTCGTCCGCACAGACGTCGAAGAGCGCGTGTTCCTCCCTGTCGTACCACCTGACGAGTTTCCCGGGCTCGCGCAGCGTGGACCTGTATTTTTTCACCCATTCTTTCAGCTCGCCGGAGCGCTCGAGCTGCGCCAGGAGCCAGCTCCGGGAGGTGATCGCGTGAGCCTTCAGAAGGTTCAGCGAACTTCCCGCGCTCATCTCCGACGAGATGACGCTCGCCAGGTAGTCCTCGACCGCGACGACATTGACGGCGACGACATCCCCCCCTTTCACCACAAGCCGGAGTGCTCCCGTAAACCGCTGGTCCTCTTTCCGCTCCCAGTGGAACTTGATCCCTATCGTCACCCCGCGGATGACGAACGAGCGCCCTGAAGCGCCGGTGGGGGTGAGGAGGACTCCGGAAGCAAGCACATCCCGCCGGGGGCCGCACTCGATCAGCACGGATCCGCCCGAGACGGAAGCGCGTGCAGGGCCGTGGAGTCCCCCCTGCGCGCCGGGAGCGTCGAACTCCCCCTCGAACTCAACGGCCGGGGCCGTGAGTATCCCCACGCTTATGGCAGGTTCAGATTTCACGTCAGTCCCCTGCGGCCGTGACGCCGAGAGCCCGCATCACGGCATCATTCACCGCTGGACGGACCCTTGCGATCTTGAGATTTGCCCGGGTCGGATACACGCGGTTGGTCAGGAATACCACGGCAAGCCCACGCGACGGATCGGCCCAGATGCATGTCCCCGTGAACCCGGTATGACCGAATGATTCGGGGGAAAAGAGCGACCCCGCCGACGAGCCGTGCGGGGATTTCATGTCCCACCCGAGCCACCGCTCCTGGCCGGGAGCACGTTTCTCGATGAACTCCGAGACGGTCTTCTCGCCGATATATCGTTTCCCGGCGTACTGCCCGTTGTTAAAGAGCATCTGCATGTAGAGCGCAAGATCGCTCGCACTGGAAAAGAGCCCGGCGTTCCCCGACACGCCCCCCAGAAAGGCGGCGTTCTCGTCGTGCACGGTCCCCTGCACGACCGTCTTCCGCCAGACCGAATCAAGCTCCGTCGGCGCGCACCGTGACCGGAGCGATTCCGCCGGGACGTACATCGTATTCCTCATCCGGAGCGGGACGAAGAATTCTCTCTTCACAAACGCGTCGAGCGGGACGCCGGAGACCTTCTCGACGATCTTCCCGAGCGTGATGAACCCCAGGTCGCTGTACACCGTCGAATCGCCCGGGACCGCGACAAGGGGAGTGGCGGCGATCGTATCGATCACCCCCCCGGGACCCGGACATTCAAGCCAGAGGCGCCGGAACGGGGGAAATCCCCCCCTGTGAAGGAGAAGATGGCGGATCGTAATTGCGGCCTTCTCACCCACGCCGAATGCAGGGATGTACCTCGCAACCGGGTCATCCAGACCGATCTTTCCGCTGTCGACGAGCTTCATGACGGCGGACGTCGTCGCAATCACCTTCGTCACGGATGCCAGATCGTACATCGTCCCCTCGTCCACGGGAGGGGAGGCCGGGTCGTACGTCAGATGACCGAACGACCTGTCGTACACAAGAAGGCCGTCCTTGATGACGGCAACCTGCGCCCCGGGAAACGCGGAGTCGGCGATCGCGGCCGTCACGATGGCGTCCACGCGCTGGAGATCCTCGGGATCAAACCCCGCCACCGCGGGATCGTCCCGCCTGAGCTGCGTCTGGGGGAGATCCAGCCCCGTCCCAAACGGATACTTTCCCGGAATGGAGACCGGGAGACGGCCGTGCACCGGTATCTCGCCGAAAAGCGCCTCCGCCGCCGCCTCGCTCACAGTCTCGTCGTCGCCGTAGAGGCACATGACCGATTCGGCATCGGGAACGTTCCCGGCAATGTACGGATTGCCGAATGCCAGAACAACGAGGGGGGTGTTGGTCTCGGCCGCCTTCAAGGCAAATGTCCGCAGGTAGTCGGGGAGATCGATCTTCCCCGAAGCGGTCCGGACTTTGACAAGCAGGCAGAGGAGGGCGACGTCCGCCCGTCGTATGCGCGTCACCGCGTCGCTCAGATCGCGCGCGTCGCTCTCGGGGGACAGTCGGATGATCTCGGCCCCGGCGGAGCGGCGGCGGAGAAGCTGCGCAAAGTAGGTCCCGGCGGGCTCGCTCGTGGCCGGGCTTCCCGGCCTGTCGACATCCGTCCGGTCGTCTTCCGCGTCACCGGCGAGCACCGCGACGATACGGACGGGACCGTCGGGGGAGAGCGGGAGGAGGTTGTTCTTGTTCCTGAGGAGCGTGACGGCGTCGCGCGCAATCTCCCGCGCGAGATGCCGGTTCGGCCTCGTCCCGATGCGCGAGGCGATCGCGTCGATATCCACGGTCCGTTTCCTGTCGAGCCCGAGCCCGTGCTTCACGGCGAGTATGCGGCGGACCGATTCGTTCACGCGCGCCACGGTGATCTCGCCGCGCTTCACCGCGTTCACGACGGCGCTGACGGCGACGTCGGGATCCGGCGGGACGAGGAGTATGTCCGCGCCCGCGCGCACCGCCAGAACGGCCACGCTGTCCGGAGTGTAGCCCCGCGTGAGCGCGCGCATTTCCAGCCCGTCGGTGACGATCAGTCCCTTGAACCCAATCTGTTTCCGGAGAAGGTCATTGACCATCGGGGCGGACAGGGACGCGGGGAGCCCCAGGGAGTCGAGCGACGGGACCGCGAGGTGGCCGATCATCACCGATTGAACGCCGGCGTCGACGGCCGCGCGGAATGCGGCGAGCTCCACGGTGTCGAGCCGCGCACGCGTGAGGTCCAGGACCGGCAGGTCGAGGTGCGAGTCCGTCCCCGTGTCCCCGTGCCCCGGAAAATGTTTCGCGGTGGCAAGACAGCCCCCGTCGATCGTCCCCCGGATGAACGCTCCCACCATCGTCCGCACGAGCATCGGGTCGTCGCCGAACGAGCGGGTGTTGATGACGGGGTTGAGGGGATTGTCGTTGACGTCGGCGACGGGAGCGTAATTCTGCTGTATCCCGATCGTGCGGGCCTCCACGGCCACGGCCTTCCCCATCCGGTAGGCGTATTCGGAGTTCCGCGTCGCCCCGAGGGCCATCGCGTCGGGAAACCGCGTCCCGCGCCTGACGCGCATGGCGATCCCCCGCTCAAAATCGGACGCGACAAGGAGCGGAATACGGGAGAGGGACTGGAGCCGGTTGAGAAGGACCGCCTCGGAATAGACGTCCCCCTGTGCCATGATGATCCCGCCGACCTTCCGGACCGTGACAAGCCGCTCGAGGCGCTCGAAGAGTTCGCTGTCGGTGCTGTAGTAATGACCGAACGCGCGCACCATGACCATCTGTGAAACCTTTTCCTCGAGGGACATCGAGGAGAGGAGCGTATCGAGAGCGCCCGGGGTCCCCCACTCAGCCAGGACGGCGGCAGGCGGCGCAGCAGCGCGTTTCGACGGCTGGGCGGGGAGCGTCCCCGGCGGAGGAGTGCAGGAAGAAAAGAACGCCGGGAGAACGACGGCGGACACGAGGAGGAGTCTGTTCACCCGTCAATCCCCCTTCAGGCCGGCAATCGCCAGCAGGAGGGCGCCGTGCGCCGGTCCGTTCATCGGTGCGTGGAAGTTTGCCGCGGGGACGGATTTCCTGATCTCCGCCGCGAGCATGAGCGAATATATCGACTCGTGGTCGATCAGGCCGCCGATCATCACGACGCCGGCCCCGCCCCGCATGCCGAGCCGGTCGATGGCGGCAACGACCTGGAGAGCAAGCGCGCCGGAGGCGCGGGAAAGTATGCCCAGGGCCACCGCATCCCCGGCTTCAGCGGCTTCGAGAACCGCAGGGGCGATCGAGGGGATATCGAACTTCTCCCTGTAGACGGCGGCGATGAAACGCTCGCGGGTCTCGAGTCCGAACCGGGAAGAGAGGGCAACACGGAGCCGGCCGGCCTCCCCCCTGCCGTCGATCTCCCTTGAAACGGCCTTGATGGCCTCCAGGCCGATGAAATACCCGCTCCCTTCGTCTCCGATCACTCTCCCCCAGCCGCCGATCGAAAGCGTCTCGCCGCCGGGAGATTTCCCCATGACGACGGAGCCGGTCCCTGCGACGGCGACGACCCCGGGACCACCGTTGAACGCTCCTTCAAGCGCGACGCGACCGTCGGTCTGTATGGTAATGGGAACAGCGGGCAGGTCCATCGCGCGAAGCCTCGCGTGGACGGCCTCCGTGAGAACCTGGCGATCCCTGGCGGATCCCGCGCCTGCGAGTCCCAGCACGGCGGAACCGATGTCGGAAACGGGACGGGCGGCGGTTTTCGCGAGACTGACGATGAGCTCGGCGAGATTGAGCGCGGCGTTGTCGATGCCGATCACGTTCTGATTCGAACCGTTTCCCCTGCCGCGCGCGAGGACCGTGCCGGCGCCGTCGGCAAGGAGGCCCTGAGTCTTGGTGCCGCCGCCGTCAACCCCGAGCACAAGAGAATGGTGTGCCAATGCGATTACTTCAGAAGTTCGACTTTGGTTGTCCCTGCAAAACGGATCCCGCCCCGGGCATCTGAGGCGATCATCCGGACGAAGTAGACGCCGCTTCCGAATGACGACGCGTTCCACACCGCCGAATGCGCACCGGCCGCAACCGGCCCGTCCACGAGCGTCGCGACCTTCTGCCCGAGCAGGTCGTACACTTTCAGGGAGACGCGAGCCTCGGCCGGGACCCGGTAGGCGATGACCGTCGACGGATTGAACGGGTTCGGGTAGTTCTGGCTGAGTGCGTACGCCGCGGGAATCGCGGGGCCCGCCGGGGGAACGGAGACGATCACGGCCCGGGCAACCTGGAGCTGATCGAAAAGGACCCAACCCGATTGCGCGCTCACACCGGGGACATAGCGGAGCTGGAGCGCGTCAAATCGGATTTGACCGCCCAGTGACGGACCGCCCAGCCAGGAGCCGACGGTATCGTTCGCAAGATCCCATTCCACGAGCCGCCACCCCACCCAGTTGATCGGGTACCACCGGCTCACTTTATGGTTCCGGGGTCTCCCCTCGGGATAGATATCGACGCTGTCCTCGACGCCGAACCGGAACTGGCTCTGGCCGCCGTCGCAGAACAGGAACGCTTCGAGCACAGTCCCCAGCTTCTGGAAGAGGACCGAACGCTGCGGCGCCAGAGTATCGAGCGGCACGCGCAGGAGCCAGGACGATGCCGTCGTGTCCCACGCGTACCTGAGGAATCCGGCCTCGGGCTGGCCCGGCATGGCAGGCAGCGCCGGGCCCGAGATGTAGTCGAACGACGCCGTGTCGACGCCCGTCGTGTAGGATGCCGTCATCGGCTGTTTCCACTCCACGGGGGGCGTTTCGAACGAATCAATCGTCGCGACGACCCGCGACGAAGGCTGGACGGAAAATGACCAGATGACCGGCGAGGTTATCGGGATGACATTCCCCGTCATATCCTTCACGCCGCTCACGCTCACCGTGTACGATGCGCCGGGCTCCAGTCCCCCCGTGACAAATATGTTGACACCGCTCCGGGTGAGTGTCGGGAAGTAGGAGATGGTCCGGGCGAGCGAGGGGAGACCGCCGATCTTGCCGATCCTGAAATTTGCCGTCGTGACCGTCGACCCGTCCAGCTCCTCATCAAACGTGATGTTGACCGTGTTGTACTGGGTCGGGACCGTCATCGCGGAATCCGGGTACCGCGAGACGATTGCCGGCGGAGCCAACCGCACGACTTTCGTCCGGAAGCCGAGAATGAACGGCGTCCCGGGAATCCCTGCGCCTGTCCCGTCAATCGGCTGGCCGGATGCGCTGCGGGCATTCGAATCGATCTTTACCGTAAAATTGACAAGGAACGGGAGTGGAGCGACCGGCGCGAACGTCAGTGCCGAATTTGTCGGGTCCCACGAGAGAGTTCCCGTCACGGAGGGGGTAATCGAAAATGCCGCCCGGACGGACGCCGTGTCCATAGGCGCGGAGAAACTGATCCAGATCACCGTTTTCGGGTTGACGGCCGTATCGCCGTTTGCCAGATTCGTTGACTGCACGATCGGGAGCCCGGTCGATTGCAGCGTGCGGTCAAGGAAGACCGTTGCACCGGTCCCCACGAGGACCGCGGCGGAATCCACCCTGTACCCGGGAGTCTCGAACCTGACGGTATAGGATCCCGCGGCGAGGCTGTCGAACATGTAGAAACCATTCTTAAACTGATCGCCCCTGTATACCCGGTTCGAAGGAAGGAGCCTCACGCGGGTGTAGTTCACGGGAGCCCCGCCGGCGGCATCGGTCTGGATTCCCGCGATGATGCTTCGGGGATCGGCGGGGACGCCGAAGTACTGCATGAAGCCGTTCCGGATGGCGTATGCTTCCATCTTGTGGTAGTCGTTGTTCAGGAGGCGCCTGCACTCCGGGTAGAAGTCGTGGAACGAGCCCTCCGAGAGCTCCCCGGGCATCAGCAGGCCGCTCAGGACGCCGAGATTGTACCCCCCCGCCGGGCCGCCGTAAAACGTGTAGTCCAGCCACGTGCTCGTGGTGCTCGTCCTGAGCATCCCCTGTATGGCCGGCCCGATCAGGTTCGACATCGTCACGTCCTGCGGAAACGCGGCCGTGCGCGTCGGGATGTTCTCCTTCACGAGCATCAGCGTGTAGTTGATGCTCGTGTTGTTCGCCAGGCCGCTCGCATTGGAGTGTATCGAATGGAACCAGTCGACGTTGTTGGCGTTGGCGAGCGTCCATCGCGCGGTGAGGCTCGGCTCGTCGTTTCCGTCGGGATACGTGGTGTCGTTCGACGTCCGCGTCAGTATGACCGTCGCCCCCTGCTGCCAGAGGAGGGCCCTGAGGAGAAGCGCCTTCTCGAAGTTGCTTTCCGACTCCCAGAAATTGACGCCGGGATCGGGCTGGACATTCCTGTCGTCGCTCGAGTAACCGCCGTGTCCCGGGTCGATGCAGAATTTCAATCCGGACAGATCGGCCCGCTGCGCGAGCGCTGCGCCCGCGAAGAAGGCGATACAGCATATCAGGGCGATGCGCCTGGTCATCGGGGAGTTTCGGCGTACGATATCACGAGGATTGCCCCTTCAAGCGTGCTGCACACGATCTCGTCGCTCACCGGGGAACACTGGGGGAACATCCCGTTGATGTGAGAAGCAGACGTGAGGTCACCTTCCGTCTTTCCGTCGGGGGACACGAACGCTATTCCCGAAGACTTGACGGCGTGGCCGTCGTCCTTGTCCGCCATATAGATGAGCCACTTTCCGTCGCGCGTCCAGGCCGGCGCATCCCGGCGGCCTATCTTCAGAGGATGGCTCCCGTCGGCGTCGGCGATGAATGTCCCCCTGTCCATCTCGTACGCTGCGAGCTTCGAGCCGTCGGGAGAGAGCGAGGGCCAGATGTAGCTCCCGTTACCGAGCGGATCGACGAGGAGCTTTGCACCGTCGCGCAGCAGCGCGATCTTCGTGTCCTCAACGCCGAGGACCGACACGACGCCCGAAGGCTGCACGCCCGCCTTCACGCCCTGAACATCGCCGCCGAGCGTGAACACGACGCCCGCGCTGACGAATGAAGGGACAGAGAGGGATTTTCCCGAGGCAAGAACAGACGGGGTGCCGCCGGCAAGATCCCTGGCGACGACTTCCTGCAGCCGCTCACCCGGCAGGACACCCGGAAGCGTCCTGCGCCAGGCGATCCGGGAACCGTCGGCCGATATCGCAAAGCCGTACCCCGCTCCTCTGTCGGATGTTATCTGAACGGGTGTCCCTCCGGAAGCCGGACAAGCCCATATGCCGTCAAAATCCGGGGTTGTATAGTAGACCGTCTTTCCGTCGGGCGACCATCGGGGCGCGGACCAGGCATGGTCGCTCCCGACGGGGAGCGTCCTGACGCTCACCACGCTGATCTGGGCCTCCAGCGGGAGAGAACAGACGATGAGGAGCAGTGCTATGATGCTGCGCATACCTACTCTCCTGGAAAAAACACGTTGCTTCGGGTGGCGCCTGCGGCGCCACCACTCGCAACGACAGACGGTTCAGCCACGGTCCTCGGTGACTTTCTTGAGCTCCCTGACCATTTCATAGAACTCGGCGAGAGCCATCTCCCTGAGGAATATCATCCCGCGCGCGGCGCGCATCCTCGGATGCCCGTTCTTCAAGAAGAAGTCCTTCCCGAGGATCGTCTTGATCATCCCGTACTGTCCGACCTGGATCTTCTGCGCGAGCTCGGAAAACGGCCCGTCGTGCTCGTAGCTCGGGAACGATGCCGCGCTCTGCGAGCCGAAGCAGTTCATGAACGCCGTGTGGAGCATCGTGATCGAATTAATCGACACCGGGACGAACAGGTTGGCTTCCGCCGGGCGGTACCTGTACCAGACGTTCCTGTATCCCCACACCCGCAGGTTGGAATCGCCGCTCTCTTTCTCGTAGAGCTTGAGCGCCTCGGCCACGGCCTGAAGGGCCTTGTAGTGCGTGTCGGGCCCGCTCCCTTCCGGATCGAACGCGACGGAGACCACGTTCGGCCGGACCTTGCTGATCAGCTCGAATATCGGCACGACGTCCCTGTGGACCTCGGGCTCGGGCGAGAATATGTCTCCCGTGTAGAACCCGAGCCTGAGCGGATGGATCGCGTACGACTCGATGCCGAAATACGCCCAGAGAAGCTCGACTTCCCATTCGCGGGTCATCCCCTTGAGGAGCTGCACCTGCTGGGGATCCTTGGCGCCGCTGTACTGCGAGCGGCAGTAGCTGATGAGCTCCTGGACCCGGTTGCGCAGCGTGTGGAGGTCGTGCGTCTGGTACAGTCCGACGAGATTGCGGAGCAGGCGGCGCGCTTCCGCCTCGTCCTTCATTTCCTGGCTGTTCGCCGCGGCCCCGTCAAGGTAGAGGTAGACGTCCTCCATCCGGGCGGCGTTCTCGTGCGAATCAAAGTACCCCCGTGAAAGAAGCGCGAAGAGGTTGCCGGTTTCCAGGTGGCTCTCGAGCTTGACGAGGATCGAGAGAAAATACGGGTTCGAGACCGACGTGAAGCCGGATGTCAGGTTGGCGAAGAAGTGTTTGTTGCTCGGATCGCGCACCAGGTGGTAGATATGCGCGAGATACCCGAGCATGATGTCGTCGTGGTGCGGCTCGGTGTGCAGGAACGTCGTATCCGAGACGTGCTCGAGCCCCTTTTCGATCTTTCCGATGATCCTGTTGCGGGCTTCCGTGGCGAGCTCGACGGGCTTCTTCCCGCTCTTGCGCAGGAGCTCGGAGGCGAAGCGGTCCCCCTCAAAATCCTCCTTCGTGAGCTGGACGAGCTGCTTTCCCGACGTGATGGCAAGCGTCGTCACGACATCCTCGGAGCGCTCAGGCGTGAGCGTGGTCTCCCTGCAGAAGTCCTCGAACTGCCGCTCGGTCAGCAGGCTTGCGGCCCCCCGCGTGAGGTAGAACCGCGCGTTGGGAAGATCCTGGAGCACGGAGGCGGGGTACTGGGGCCCCTTGTCATTCTCGACCGCGAGACGGACGATCGCCGCCTTCGCGTCCCCGGCCGCAATGATGATCGCGACGGCCCCGGGATTGTAAGTGATCGTCGACAGCCCGATCGTGATCACGAGGCGTGTCCGGGAGATCTCGATTCCCCCCAGGTCGGTGGCGGCGGCCGCCTGCGTCTCGTAGTTGGTCCCCGTCAGGCGCGTCACCGAATAGACGCTCGAGCCGCGCACGTTGAACGCGATGTGCCCGTCGGGCCCGATCCCGCCCAGGAAGAATCCGATCCCCCCCATGTCGCGGATTTTCGTCTCGTATTCCATGCAGAATTCGTCCACGCGGTTGATGACGTCCTTCTGCAGGAGCTCGAGCTCCGAGCGGCACTGCCTGACGCGGAGCGAGAGATCGACGACGCTGTTGGGGAACACCTCCTCCATCGTCTTGCCCGGGGGGAGCCCCAGGGACGTGGCGTTGATGAGGAGGGCCTTCGACGGGGTGAGTCCGAACCCCTTGATGTAAAATTCGTTGACGTACCAGTGGAAGCTGTTGTGCTGCGCGGCGTTGATCGGGTAGAATTCGTCGATCTGGACGAAACTGAGCGACCTCATGTCCGGCGGCTTCGACCCGTCGATCTCCGCGGCCGCAAGAATGGTCTGGATGTCCTTCGTCTCCCACCGCTCCAGGATGCGCGTAACCCATTTGATGAAATGCTCGGGCGTTTTTCCCGTGGGGAGCGATATCACCCCCCCGGGGTTTTTCGTCACCCATTCGATGAACCGGAGCGCGGTGAGTTTCCCGAGCTGGGGGAAGTTCGCCACTTCCACGATGCCGATCTTCTCCGTGGGTGCATACATCGCTTTGCGTCCGCTCCGCTGGAGCTCCATCTCTTCTATACGGGATGTCCCGTCATACTGCCTGAGGTTCGCCATAGAGTCTGTCGTGTCACTCCTTCGTTGTGATTTTCCATACTGCCGGAAGCTCCGAGAGCCACCGGGCAAAAAAGACATTCGGCACCCTATCGTGCTCGACCCCCGCGGGGGTCATCGACCAGCGCGAGCCCGCCGCGGCGACGCTTGCCGCGACATCGGCGTGTTCCTTCGCAAGATGGTCCGTGTAGGCGGCCCTGATGATCCCTTTCCCCTTCAGAAGCCAGTCGCGGAAATACTCGTGCTGTCCGTACAGAGCGTCGAAGAGGAACACGTGCGTGATCAGGTCCGACATCCCTCCCCGGTCCAGCACGAACCCGGCAGGACGGTAGCCGCCGCTGTGGGCGGTGACGATCACGCGTGCGACGTCCGTGGAGGTCACGACCTTCTCTTTCTTCATCGTCGCCATCACGTCTTCCACCAGCCTGCGGAACCCCCCCTCGTCCTCCATCTTGCCCCCGAACGAGTCCCTTGCCCTGTACGGCCCCTGGGGGATCACCAGGAGCGCGTTCGTCTTCTGCGCGATCATCGACTGGGGGAGGCCATACTGCTCCAGGACGTCCACGTCGTCGTTCATGTGGCCGTGAAAATGCACGATCACGTTCGCGCCGCCGTCGGTCTCGTGGAACCCCTCAGGGACGAAGACGACGATGCTGCTGTCGGCGTAATTCGGGAAATACGGGTACACCGTCCCGTCGCTTCCCTTATATCCCTCCATGCGCGCGGGATGCGGGAACGGGGCGGCTGCGGAGCGGTAAATCCCCCACTTTCCCCCCTTGAACGTCGTCCAATCGACATCGGAGGTGTTGACCGTTCCCCTGTCGTATCCCGTCATCCCCGTGAACTGGTTCCAGACCGCCCGGGCGGCATAGGCGCCGAGCAGCGTCGCGGCATCCGCGTTGTCGTCCTGGTGGTCGGGCGACTTGTCGACATACACCGCGATGGCGAACTTCACCCTGTCAGTAAGAACAAGGGCGACGTCGGCTTTGGTTTCGGTGATGCTCCCGGTCTTGTGGGCAACCGCAAACGTCCTGCACTCCCCCTGCGGGAGGAGGCGCGGGACCATGTCGGAGTAGAACTGGTTCTCCAGGATCCCTATCATCGACGCACAGGACGCGGAATCGCACAGGGACCCGTCGTACAGCTTCTCCATCAGGAGGGCCATGTCTTCCGGGGTCGCCACACCGATCCCGAAGCGCATCGCCTCCGGGGTCTCCTGTTTCGTCTCGAGCGTGAACAGGCGGTTGAGTATGCGTGTGTTCTTCAGTCCCTGCGAGGCGATGAAGTCGTTGACCTTCGCGAGCCGAGCCTGGTGCGTCGGGGCGAGGCGGTCAAGGACGAGATTCGTGCCGGTGTTGTCGCTCATGGTGATCATGAGCGTCACGGCGTCCCGGAGCGTGATGACCGCACCGTCGTCCAGGAACTGCAGAACGCCCGACCCGGGCTTCTTGTCCTCCGCGCGGAGCGTGATCCGCATCGCGGGATCGATCTCCTTCTTCCTCACCATGTCGAAATACGCCGTCATCACCGGGAGCTTGATCGTGCTCGCGGTGGGAAAGCGGTCCGCAGCGTTGTACGCAATCGTTTCCCCCGTGGACAGGTTCTTCGCCATCAGTCCCAGGTGCCCGCCGAACCGCGCGTTGAGCGCGCGCAGCTCGGCCATGACATCAGCACGGGCGGGGAATGTTCCCGCGAGCGCCAGGACACACATGAGCGCAAGCGTCCGTGTGCCGGCCGCAACGCGCCCGCAGCGGTTAATCGACATTGTCATCGGGATTTCTCCGGTCGTTCACACTTTGATGAACCACTTTCTCTTCCACATCGCCCAGACGACCAGGTACATCACCAGGATGAACGCGATCGCGAACAGCGTCGACGCGTTCACCGGGCTGAAGAAGGGGACGAACAGATTGTTGTAGATGACGCCTTTGAGCGTCACCGGGTTGCCGTCGGCGCCCGTGAATTTAATGAGCGTCAGGAGCCGCCCGACGATCCCCGAAAGGACGAACACCGCAATCGCGTTCATCCCGTAGATGACGAACGGGCGGGCCCATTTCGTGTGGCCCTTCACGTCCATCAGCCAGTAGAACATCGAGAAGCAGACGAGCGCCCAGCCGGCCATAAACACCACGTACGAGCTGGACCAGAGGTTCTTGTTGATCGGAAACCAGATGTCCATGATCGCGCCTGCAAGGAGGAAGACGTTGCCGACGACGAACATCCACGCGGTCTTCTCTTCCCGGGAATAGCCCGTGCGGAGCCAGTGGCCAGCGAGTATGCCGAGAAGCGTCGTCGCGATCGCCGGAATGGTGCTCAGGATTCCCTCCGGATCAAACCCCGGGGCAGGTGCGCCGCTCCAGGTGTGGCCGGCGAGGAGGTGAGAATCGACGTACCACGGGAGACACCCGGTCGGCTCCAGCACGCCCGCGCCAAATCCCGGGACGGGGATCAGCATCATGGCGGCCCAGTAGGAGGCGAGAAGCCCCACCACCCACCAGATCTGGGCCCGGATACCGGTATACAGGAATATCGTGCTCGCGATGAGATAGCAGACGGCAATCCTCTGAAGGACGCCGGGGATGCGCATTGTCGCAAGAGAGAAATTCCCGACGATCAGGCCGAACGGAAAACCGTTCAGGAACATCCCCAGCGCGAATATGATCACGGCCCTGCGGAGGACGTGGAGGAGGAGCTTGCCGCTGTCCTCCCCCCGGTCCTTCCTCTTCTGGAAGGAGAGCGTCATGGCGACGCCGACGATCCAGAGAAAGAACGGAAATATCCAGTCGGTGAACGTCCACCCGTTCCACCGCGCGTGCTCGAGCTGCGGGTAGATGGCGTTCCAGGAACCGGGGTTGTTGACGAGTATCATGCCGGCGATCGTCGCGCCGCGAAAGGCGTCGAGTGAGCCGAGGCGGGATGAGGAATCGGGTGTGGTCATGGGGTCATGGTTTTCAGTGTGAATAGGGGCTTAGCTTGCTTCGTGGCGCCTGCGGCGCCATGCAAAAAAGCGCACAATGACGTTATATCTTGGTGACGCCGATGCCGGGGCCGTCGGTCAGCGTCACTTTGCCGTCCACGATCGTGGCGCCCCTGAACAGGTCGTTGCTTATCAGGAGGGCGCCGTCGAGATCCGCATAGTCCGCCAGGGGGGAAAGCTGGGCGGCGGCCGAGATGGCGCAGGACGTCTCCGTCATGCACCCGATCATGACCTTCATGCCGAGCGCCCGGGCGGTCGCGATCATCTTGTACGCTTCGTGCATCCCGGTGGATTTCATCAGCTTGATGTTGATCCCGTCAAAGACGCCGATGGCCTTCTTAATGTCCGACATCCGGACGACGCTTTCGTCCCCGATGAGGGGAAGGGGGCTCTTTGAGCGAAGCCACGCGATATCGTCCACCTGCTCTTTCGGCATGGGCTGCTCCACGAACTCCACCCCTTTCGTCGCGAGCCACTCGATCATCTTCAGGGCCGCTTCGCGGTCCTTCCACCCCTGGTTCACGTCCACGCGGATCGGCTTGTCGGTGACCTCGCGGATGGTCTCGATCATCTCCTTGTCGTTGGCAAGCCCCATCTTGACCTTGAGGACCTTGTAGATTTCCGCTTCCTTGACTTTCTGTCTCACCACGTCCGGCTTGTCGATGCCGATCGTGAACGTGGTCACGGGAGCCTTCGACGGGTCGAGCCCCCAGATCTTGTACCAGGGGTACCCCATTTTCTTCCCGACCCAGTCGTGGAGCGCGATATCGACCGCGGCTTTCGCCGCCATGTTCCCCGGGGCGATCGCGTCGATGTCCCGGAGGATGTCCTCCATGCGGAAGGGGTCGGGGTACCTGGACATGTCCACGTTCGAGAGGAACGCCGTCGCCGTCGCGTGGCTCTCGCCGAGGTAGGGCGGCATCGAGGCCTCGCCGTACCCGGTGATCCCGTCCTGTTCCAGCTCGACCATCATGACGGGAGTCGTGCTCCGCGAGAACGTGGCGACGGTGAACACGTGTTTCAGCTCAAGCGTGTAGGGATAGAATCTGATTTTCATGGGATTTCCCGATGTGTGTGTCGTGCCCTCCGGTCTGCCGAATGACAGGAGGCTGCCGCGGCCAATCGCGAGTGAAGCCCCCGCGAGGGCCGAACGTTTGAGGAATGTCCGTCTGTCAGTGTTCATCGCCCCGGTAATATGGGATGTGTGAAAGCCGGCGGACGCCGGAGGTTTCGCCGGCCCCGATGATCCGGCGCGCTTTGATGAAACTCGCCGAGCGGAAGTCGCTGTAATCGGAGTCGGCGGGATCGAGACTGTTGTAGTGCACATCGGCGGACGAGTGTATGAAGCGGCGCCCGCCGAGAGAAATGGCGACGTGCGTAATCCTCTCCGGCTTCTCCGCCGTCGCGTGCGATCCGAAGAAGAGCAGGTCTCCGGGCTTCAGGTCCATCTTCCCCGCGGGAACATCCACCGGATCGCCCACGGCCGCCTGCTGATCGGCGTCGCGCGGCAGGAGGACGCCGTTCAGGTAGTAGACCGTCTTCGTGAATCCGGAACAGTCCATCCCCTTGGCCGATGTCCCTCCCCAGAGATACGGAACGCCGAAGAACCGTTTCGCCGTCGCCACGATCCGCTCGGGCGTATCCTGCGCCCCGGCGAGCCAGGTTTCGAACGGCTGCGCTTCGTCTTTCGCGATGAACCCGGTACGGCCGTCCGGATACCCGGCTTCGTAGTACCCGCCGGAGGAGCCCTTCAGGGCAAGGAGAGATCCAGCCACCACGTCGCTCACCGGCTGGGATGTCCTGTCTTTCCCCGTCCGGACGCGGGTCACTTCCGCCGTTACGATAAGCTTGGGGGCCTGAGCCCATGTACCGTAAGCTTCTTTCGTCATGCGGACGATCCTGTCGTCGGTCCATCCCAGGTACTCGTCAGGGGTCTGGACAAGGTACCATCCCCCCTTCTTCTTCAGGATCTTCACCGGGGTGCCCAGGATCGCCTGCGAAGCCATCTCCGCAGGGTGCTCGGGTTTCGTGCGCAGGTTGGCAACGCTCACGTTGACGACGCCGAACGTCTTCTCTCCGACCGATGCGCCGGGAAGAATAGCGATGCTGTCGACGACGGTATAGCTCCCTTTTTCCCGGACGAACCGGAGGAGCTGATCCTTCATGACGGAGTCCTGCACATCCCCCGTCAGCGTGAGCGTGTTGCCGGAGACCGTCCCCTGAACGTCAAACACCGACGTGCGGTGATCGGGGGCCAATTTCTTTCCGGCTTCATCAAGAAGAGCGTTCACCATCGGTGGTTCCGTTGTTCGGGTGCACCCGGCGAGCAGGGACAGGCACGCCGCGGTGAGAAAGAATCTTGCCAGATTGCCCCGCCTGCGGCGGGACGCAAAGAGCGCGCTTCGCTTCGCTCGCAATGACAGGAGTCTCATTTGATGAGGAGCATGCGTTTTGTGGCGACGAACGAGCCCGCGGTCATGCGGACAATGTACACGCCGCTCGCCCTGTTCGATCCGTTCCAGGGAACCGCGTGCCTTCCGGGAGATTCAACCCCGTCGACAAGACGCGAGACCTCCTGGCCGAGGACGTCATACACGATGATCGACACCCTGCCTGCAACGGGGACCTGATAGCCGATCATCGTCGCGGGATTGAAAGGATTCGGGTAGTTCTGATCGAGACCGAACGTCGAGGGAACGTCGGGTACGGGGTCCACGCCCGAGACCTGTACGGTCCGGAACCGGTACACCGGGGACCACGTGCCGGTCCCGACGGAATTCACGGCCCTCACGCGCCAGAAGTAGATCGTGAAATACTGGAGCGGAGTCACGCCGAGAGTCGTGTCGACGACGCCGGTCGAGTCCATCACGGGAGAGGCAAGATCTGCGCTTTTGCCGATCTGCACCCGGTAGGTCACGGGCTTGAGCGACGCAGCCGGCGACCAGCGGAGAGCAAGGAAGACGGGCAGGTCCGCCTGCATGTTGGGCGGATACGAAAGCGCCGGCGAAGCAGGGAACCCGGTCCTGAAATTCGACGCGGTGGCCCACGCGCTCACTCCCCCGCCGCCCGAGGCGCGCACGCGCCAGTAGTAGACGGTCTGCCCCTGGAATCCCTTCACAAGCCGGAACGTGTCCGTGATCGCCGATTCGTTCCATATCAATCCGCCGGCGAACGCCGAGTCGGTGCCGACCTGCAACTGGTAACCGGAGGCCAGCGTCGAAGCATGCCACGATACGCTCAGGCTCTCGGGCACATCGGACGCACCGGCGAGAGGAGCCGAAAGGAACGGAGCCGGAGGCGCGGAGAGTATGATGATGTTGCTCGTGTCGCTCTCGACGTAATTGCGGCTGAGAGAGGTGACGACGTAGTACCACGGACCGCCGGACGGCGGGGCCGGAGGAACGAAATACCTCCTCCCCTCGACCGAGAGGATGTTCTGCGAGAGGGCAAGCTCCGAGGCGGCGGGCCGGTGATCGAATCTGTACACCACGTAGCGGTACGCCGTATCGCCGTTCAGCGACACGATCGGGAGGTCCCACTGGATCGCCGCGGGGGCCACGCCGGCGAGCGGCGCATAGCGGATGCCGCGCGGCATCGAGGGGACCGTCATGTCCTTCCAGGGCATCGGCGTTATAAGCGCCGGGTAATGATAGATATCATTCCTGAGCGTATCGGTGATACCCCCGGTGTTTCCCGACGTGATGTAGTTCGCCGTGAACTGTATGTTCCCCTGTGTGTTCGCGTCTCCCCGGGAGAACTGTATCTGCTGGGCGATCTGGGAAGCGTCGCCGAACGACGACGTACCTATCCTGTACGTGGCGAGCCCGGGATACGAATGCCGCCCGTGCACGGCGATGGAGTCGGACCACCAGGGCTCGAGCTTTGCATAGTCCTGCGGGCCGCCGAATTTCCAGTAGAGCTGCTGGGCGAGGTAATCGACATACTGGCCGTCGAGCCAGGCCATCGGATCGCCGTAGATCACGCTGTAATTGTCATTCCCGGACGTTCCCGGAGGGTAGCCGTCCCTCCAGATCCCCGCGGGGCTCATCCCGAACTTGACCCACGGCTTCACGACCATGATGCTGTCGTAGATCCCCCGGAGCAGGATGTTCACATTGTCGCGGCGCCAGTCACCCCTGTCGGAGATTCCCCGCCAGTTGAGACCGTACGAAGAATCGTCCTGGTGGGCCGTGATACCCTCGGCGTAGAAGTAATCGTCCATATGTATCCCGTCGACATCATACCGGCGGGTCACATCGAGGATGACGCTCGTGACGTAGGCCCGGACGTCAGGCAGTCCCGGATCCAGCATCTTGAGGTTCCCGATCGTGAGTATCCACCCCGGGTGCTGGACGGAGACGTGCATCGGGCTGATCAGGTACGACCCGATCGAATTGACTGCCCTGTACGGGTTGAACCACGCGTGAAGCTCCATCCCCCGCTTGTGGGCTTCGTCGATGGCAAACTGGAGCGGGTCGAACGGCGACTGCGGAGGAGTCCCCTGCGAGCCGGTGAGCCAGTAGGACCAGGGCTCGATCGAGGACTGGTAGAGCGCGTCGCATTCGGGGCGGATCTGGAATATCACCGCGTTGAACCCGGCGCCCCGCAGTTTGTCGAGGATCGCCACGAGCGAGTCCTTCTGCCGCTGGACGGGACCGCCCAGCGCTGGCGGCCAGTCGGTCGCCCCTACCGTCGTGAGCCAGACGCCGCGGAACTCGTTCTTGGGTGACACCTGGGAAAGCGCCGCGGAGGCGGCGAGGAGTAGGACCGCTATGGCGATTGCGAAACGGGTTTTTTTCATGGAATGGGGAAAGACTGGTGAGTTCAAATGTACTGATTTTCCCAACAAAAAAAAGGCACCACGCCTGATACGGCGTGGTGCCTTTCCGAACCGGATTTCCCGGCCGGAGGAGCCGATTTACTTCAGCAGCATCAGTTTCTTCGTGATGCGGGCGTTGCCCGAAGTAAACGTGTAGATGTACGTCCCGGAGGCAAGGCGCGTACCGTCGAACTTCACCTTGAACGTCCCGGGGTTCATGTTCTGATTGACGAGCGTGGAGACTTCCCGACCGAGGATGTCATACACCACGAGCGTCGTCATACCGGCCTTCGCAACCTTGAACTCGATTTCGGTCGAGGGGTTGAAAGGATTCGGATAGTTCTGCGACAGCGCGTAACCGTCCGGAACGTTGTTCGTCACAACGCCGATGCTCGTCACCGTCCGCTTGTAGGAGCGCATTGACGGGTTGCCGTGTCCCGTGAGACCGAACACGCCGACATACGCCGTATCACCGCTCTTGCTGAAGGCGATCGAGCGCGGACGCTCGTTCGCATCTGCCGCGATGAAGAATGTCCACTTGATGCTGTCTTTCACCGTGCAGTTGCCTGTCGTATCGATCGCATACCAGGTTCCCGGGGTGTAGCTCGTCGTCAGACCCGGCCAGTCGTTCGGCACGTCGTTGAACGAACCGCAGCTCGCCCAGAGGTACGCATTCGTGCCGCTCTTCTTGGTGTTCCAGCCGATCGATTCGCAGTGGAAACCCTTCAGGACGGTGTCGATGCGCGTGTAGAACGAACCCAGCACGCTGGCGGGGGAGCGATAGCGGTAAATTGCCCGGTCCGTGTAGCCCGGGAAGTAGATGTCGTTGCCGTCCTTGGAGACTTCGACCGCGCGGCAGAACGAGTTCGGGTCGAGCGTGTCGACCGCATTCTGCAGGAACGTGAGATCGGGGTTGAATATCGCCAGAGGAGCTGCACCGGAGGCGACCTTCGTCGAATAGATGTACCCGTTGGCGTCGATACCCGGGGAAACAGTCGAGGCACCCGCGGAGTTCTCGATACCCTTCGCCATCCCCGCGCCGGTCTTGTAGTTGATCCGGTAGAAGATGTTGAACATCGAAGCGATGATGTTGCCGTTCTGGTCGGCGCGGAGACCGCGGCCGGTGTTCGGGCTGTTCGTCGGATCCCAGATCCAGGGTGCGCCAGTGTACGCCTGAAGAGACGCGCCGCCGATCGTGTCCTGGTGGGCATTGACGGTGAGGAATTTGATCGGAGAGAACGATACCTGCGTTCCGTTCGGATTGTAGACCCGGATGACGCGCACCGCGACCTGCTTCGAGATGATGCTGTCGGTGATCGTGTGCGTCTGGTTCCCGATGCGCGCGCCGTAGTTCGGCACGAGGATCGTGTCTTCCGGGTACGCATAATAGCTCAGAACCCAGATCTTGCCGTCGGGATCCGTGGCGATCCCGTGGATGCCGTAGTGAATCGTGTCCCCCGCAACCAGACCCGCCTTGGGAAATACCCCCATGTCCTGCCACTGCCCGAAGGCCGTGACAGCGGCGAGAATGGAGAGCAGAATCACTGCAGTAACGGTTTTCTTCATGACGCACTCCTGTGTTGGTGGTTGATTGTGTTAACAGCTTACCATGATGGTGCGTGGAACATCGAACAAAAACCGAGATTACTGAATGCCGTAATAGGGCGCGCTGGTCTTGAGCGTGTTGATCACGAGCATTGAGTGAGGAATCGTCCCCAGCCGCGAAACGATGAGGTTCGGACCGAGTCCCCACGTGCACGCCACCGGCTCCGGGAATATGATGCCGGGATAGAGCGGCTCGCTCGATCCGCCCTGGTGGACGACGATGATCCCCTCCGGCGCATCCGTCCCGATGTACAGATCGCCGTCGGACGAGAACGTGATGCACTGAACGCCCGGACCGTTCGGAACATACTTTGCAGAGAAGTCGACGTACTTCGTGGGCGTCCCCAGACTGTCGGAGGAAACGATCGGGAACTGCCAGACACTTTCAAGCGAATCGGTCTTCGCGCCGACGTAGAGACTGCCGTTGTAGACCCGGAACGCACGGCATGTCCCGACGAACGGGAATGCCTTGATCGCGCCCGCGGGAGTGATCCTGTAGATGTTGCTGTTGGCACCGCCGGCCCAGACGTTATGGTTGGCGTCGAAGTCGAAGTCATAGATCTTGACGCCGCCCGGGAAGAGCACCCATACCGCTCCCGCACCGCCGCCCGCCGGGATCCGGTAAAGCGCCTGCAGGTTTCTCGCGGCATAGAGCACGCCGGCCGGCCCCATCTTCAACCCGGTCCATTTCGTCACGCCCGCAGTCGTCGAGTACAGGTGGGCGTTCGCCGTATCGCGTTTCACGCCGATCTGTTCCGGAGTGAGCTTCCAGAGGCCGAGACCGCTCCCCGACGCGGAATCCACGAGGGACACGTACACGTTCCCGGAGGCGTCGCACGTGATGCCGTTGGGGTCCTCCCCCTTCGACGGAACGCTCAGACGGGAGACCGCCGACTTGAGGCTGTAGGCAACATAGTTGCTGAGATACTGAGAGCCAAGGACGGCGACGGAAACCTGGACCGAATCGCTGACCACGAGGGGGGCCCTGACGGTGAGCGACGTCGCCGAGGCGGTGAGGACCGTCCCGGGGGCCGAGCCGAAGTAGACGATGTTGTTCGTGAGCGTCGACGAGAAGTTCGTCCCCGTGACCGTCACCACCGTCACTCCCGCCAGCGCGGATCCCGGAGGCGCCAGGGACGCGATTGTCGGTGCCGGCAGGCTCTGCCAGTTGGGATCGAAGAGGCTCGGGTCGGGCTTCTTCGTGCAGCCGGAGAACGTACCGACGGTGACCGCCAGGCCGAGCGCAAGGATGAGTAAGGAATGTTTCATGAGTGTGCCGTTTCCATTATACTGGTCACGAAAGATTGCACCTACATTGCAAACTGGACGGAGAAGCGGTGCACGCTGCCGAACAACCCGAACGGCGTGTATGCATAATCGAGCCCGAATCCGAGCGTTCCCATCACGTTGGCCTTGTGAAGACCGATGCCGTACGACCATTTCGTCTCGTCCTGCGGGGAGACGTAGCCCACGCGGAGCGCGATCATGTCCTGGAACCGGTACTCGAGGCCGAGGCGGACCATTTCAGCAAAGTCGCGGGGATGCTCTGCGTCGAGCGACACGAGAAGGGCGTGGTCCGAATGCTCCATGTGCGACAGGTCAAAGACGTTCATCGAGATGCCGAGTTTGAACGTCAACGGAAGCTGGAACGGCTCCTTCTCGTACTCCACTTCGCGTGAGAAATTCTGGACCACCATTCCGAAGTTCAGGCTCTTGAACCCCGTCCTGTACAGGATGCCGAAATCAAACGCCATCACGTCGACGCTGTTGCTCGACTGCGTCCGGGCGCCGGTCCCGGGATCGATGGCCGTCACCGCGATCCCCAGCGACTGGCGGACGTACTTCGCGGTCCCGCCGACGGAGAACTTGTCGTTCAGCGCGCGCGCGTAGCTCAGGCCGAGAGAGAGGCCGGAGGGACGGAACGGACCCGTTTCCTGATATCCCTCGGAGCTCGAGGGATCGACGATCGTGCCGTCGAACGTCCCGTAGTCGACGTAATGGAGGGCGAGGCCGAAGACCCCCCAGTCGCCGCCCGAAGGCGCGATGGCGACCGCTCCGCCGTAGTGGTTGATGTCCGCGATGTATTTCGCGTCGCTCAACGCAATGCTCACCGGGCTCGAGAGTCGGGACATGGTCGCCGGATTGAAGAACATCGCAGACGCATCCCCTTCCACGGAGGTCAGAGCCTCGCCGAGACCCACGGCCCGTGCATCCGTCCCGACGGTAAGAAACTTCATGCCGGTCTGTGCGAGTTTCTGCTGGCCGGAGGCGTTCCAGGCGCAGAGGGCACACAAAAGGAGGAGCAGTCTGAGTTGTGTCGTTCTCATTGAATACCCCGGTTCAGTTTTAGCGTATGACGGCAAGTTTCTTGATCGTTCGCTCGCCGGTCTTCATGTTTTCAAAGATAACGATGTAGACGCCGCTCACGATGACCTGTCCCGACGACGTGTTCGAGTTCCAGTACTCGTCGCCGCTCCCGTTCGTGTGCAGGATCTCCCTGATCAGCTCCCCCGTCTCCGTATAGATGCGGATCTTGCACTGTCCGGGAATGTTGAAGAACGCGATCCTGTCCCCGACCGTCGCGCCGAACCGGAGGCTCGAGATGTCCGAAGCGATGCTGTACGGGTTCGGCACGATGCGGATGAGCGACATCGGGGTCTCCACCGACGCCCGGAGCAGGTTGACCTTGTCATAGGTCTGCCCCATGATCCTGTTGCTCGTCAGCGGACCGCCGATGGGGGTAGAACCGTTCGTGGGGTCGCTGCTAATGACGGGACCCACAGTCACGATGTAGTAATAATAGTCATACCCCCTTGAGAGCGCCGTGTCCTTGAATGACCTCGCAGACGCACCAAGCGACGCCACAAGCGAATAGGTTCCGTCGTACCTGTCGCGCGCCCTATAGATCTGGAATCCCTGAAGGAGCGGGTCTGCCCCGTACACATCCCACGACAGATCCACTCCGTCGCCGGCCGACTGCGCGTTGAATGTCTTCGGAGGAAGGGGCGACATCGGGAGCGCGTATCCTGAATTGTAATTCGCAATCGCCCGGCGGAATGTCTGGAACAACGATTCCCTTCCGGTGAGGACCGAGTCGTTCTTCGCCTTTGCCGTTATCGTTCCCGACTTGAACGCTTTCCCGACGGAGACGCATTGATCGTGGCTGAGCCCCGAAATTCCTTCGGCGCACACGATGTGGATGCTCTGCCCGGGGGCCAGCGTATACGGCCCGTAGCCGTCGGCGTTGGTGAACCCGCCCGACGTGCCGAGCGACGGGTCCCCCGTGGGAACATCGAACGCACCGTCGGGCTGCACGAGGTCCGCATGGCGAGGCGACTTGTGTCCCGAAGACATGACCGTGTATTCCGCCGCCATCAAGTTCTTGTCATACTGGCTGTTGTTC
>CAVVIT010000009.1:0-45003 GCA_963748405.1 Ignavibacteriota bacterium | reverse complement strand
GATCGTGAACGTTGTTTCCTCCGCCCGCATCCAGGAGCTCCCCGACGCCAACGCCGCCGAGTCCGTCGGAAGACTCCCCGGGGTGTCGGTGCTGCGCACGGGGGTGAAGGGGACGAGGTCGTCATCCGCGGCCTCTCTCCGAAATACAACCAGGTGATGATCAACGGTGTTGCCATGGCACCCACGGATGCGGGCGACAGGGGGAACAGACCTCAGCATGATCTCCTCGACAATGCTCGAGGGGATCGAGTCACGAAGGCCATTACGCCGGACATGGATGCCGAGGTCCTTGGGGGGACGGTCGATTTCAAACTCAAGGAAGCTGCGGCGACAGGATCAGACATCGGGCAGCTCAACGTTCTCGCCCAGGGAGCTTACAACGGCTTGAACACGATTACGGCAATGACAAGGTCGCGGGAGTCTCGAGAACCGGTTTTTCGATGAGCAGTTCGGCGGTTTGCATCGTTGAGCTCGGAGAGAAGAAACCTGACGTCCAACGAGATGGGAGGAAGTTACGAGGTGCAGGGGCCTCTGCTCGACGTCCGCAACCAGACATACCTGACGAACCTCAACCTCAACGACATACTGCGCGACAGGCGGCGGTATGACGGCACGCTCTGTGATGGATTACCGGATCCCCGACGGAAAGGTCTGGTTGATGACGCTTGTCAGCTCGGGCGACACGAAAATTCAGAACCGGGCCGAGAGCTACGACATCAAAGGGGGCACGCACAGCTACCGACGGGCGTGTCGGACAACAAGCTCAACGTGATCACGAACCTGCTGCACTATGAACAGACGCTTCCGCTTTTTATCGTTGATGCAAACCTCTCGCACGCTTACTCCGAGAATCACGATCCGAACGACGTTGCGCTCAACTTCGTACAGCAGAGCGACGGCGTCGCGGGACCGGCGTACCAGCGCCTGGACCCCAGGCTCATCCCCGGACTCGCCGTCAATCACCCCGCCCAGGCGAAGCTGAACAGTCTCTCGGCGAGCAACAGCTTTTCAAGGGACAGGACGATCTCGGGATCGCTCGACCTCCTCTCCCCCGTGCGCGTTTCCGACAACTTTTCAGGATCCGTGAAGTTCGGCGGCAAAATTCAATACCGGCAGCGCTCCTACGACTATGAGCAGTCCGACGGAGCATTGCTCGTCAGCGGCGGAGCCCTGCGCCAGCATATACTGGACGCCCTCCCCTGGATGAAACAGCTAGTTCCCACGGGGGTTGCTCCCCTGCCCATGACGCTGTTCACGGACGGGGTGTTCTCCTACGGGCGTTTTCTGGGGGGTGACTATTCGATGGTGTCCCCCCTGAATGTCAGCCTGATCCAGCCCGTCATCGATATCGCACGGCAGTACGGATCGCTGGAGGCGTGGTCCTATAACAGCATGGCATCGATCACCAACGATTACTCGGGATTCGAGCACCAGGATGCGGCGTACGCGATGATCACGGCCGATCTCGGCCAGGATATCACGCTTGTCGGCGGCGTGCGGTATCAGCGGCTCGAAACGTCGTACACGGCCCCCCGGGGCATTCAGAGCAACGGTTCCCACTACAGTTACACGTACCGGGATACCACGATCAACGAGTCACAGGGATCATGGCTCCCCATGGCGCACATCATGTACAGGCCGCTCGCATGGCTGCAGGTCCGCTTTGCATACACCAACACGCTCGCCTACCCCGATTACAGCGCCATCACGCCGAGAATCAACCTGGGGTTCAGCGCCGAGCAATGGAACAACTACGCGCTGAAGCAGTCGCATTCGGAGAATTTTGACCTTGTGGTCTCGATACTCGATAACGGCATCGGGCTGTTTTCGGTGGACGGTTTCTCGAAGAAGATCGACAACTTCATCTTGCCCGTCAACCGCTACGTCATCGATCCCGCGCAGTATCCCGGCCCGCCCGACGCGGTCGTTCCGGACGCCATAAGCACGTCCATCAACGACCCGTTCGTCGTCAACCTCCTCGGGATAGAATTCGACTGGCAAACGCATTTCTGGTATCTCCCCTCGGCCCTCTCCGGACTCGTGATGAGCGTGAATTATACGCACATCTTCTCGAAGGCCAAATACTCTCTGACCACGGTCACCACCACGTACAGCCCCGACCCGCCGTACGTGATCAAGACGTACGACGATACATATTACGAGGACCGGCTTATCGATCAGCCGGACGACATCGTCAACCTGGCTCTCGGTTACGACTACGAAGGGTTCTCCACCCGCGTGTCCATGCTTTACCAGGCCAACATATTCAAAGCGGACAACTTCTGGCCCGACCTGCGCGTCCAGACTTCGAAATACCTGCGCTGGGATCTCTCGGTCAAGCAGGCGCTCCCCTGGTTCGGTCTCCAGGCGTTCTTCGATCTCAACAATCTCAACAACGCCCGCGACCTGGACGTCGTCGCGGGGTCCGGCTTCCCGACGGCGCAGCAGTACTACGGGTTGACCGCGGACATCGGTCTCCGCATACGTCTGTAACCCCGGCTCACAGGCCGGAAACGCTATCTCATTCAACTCATCACAGGAGGAGGGCAAAGTATCATGAAACCACTCTACGTACTTCGCGCGGCAGGCGGCGGGGTAGTGACTGCGCTGCTGTTGCTCCTCAGCACGGGGTACCAGGCAGCCAGTGCTGCCACGGGGGACACGCTCGTCGTCATCGCCAGTCCGGCGGGGCATCTTAACAACGTGATCCAGGGGGACACGCTCGCCAACGGGCAGCGTGCCCATCCCAACCGCTTCTACAAACTTTACCGTGATTCGATTTACTACTTCACCGCAACCATCAACGTCGATTTCCCTCTGGGGATATTCGCGGATACCGGGTCCCACCGGCCGCCGGTCATCGCCCCTGCCATACTCGGGGACAATTCTTCCCCCTCGGGGTTCCTCAACGTCTACAAGGGGACCGGGCGGCTCACGCTGAAGAACCTCTACTTCACCGGCGTGCGTCCGGACCAGGTCCTCGTCGGATACGTCACAGCCATGAACTATGCGGGCGACAGCACGACATCCACGTACCAGGGATGCGTGTTCGACGGCTACGGCGCGGCGATCACGGTGAACAGCGGGAACCATAACAATTTCACGATCACAGACTGCGTGTTCAGGAACCTCATGCACACGACGTCGTGGTTCGAAGGGACCGCCTTCATTTCCAACGGGGGCTTTACGACGGACAGCGTGGTGATGGTGAACAACACGATGTTCTGCAACAACGCCTACGCCAAGGCGAGCGTGGACTACACGATCTACTCGCGCTTCGAGCACAACACGGTGTTTCTCAACTGCGTCAATCCGCTGAACGACTTCGTCATGACGAACGCCACGTACAAGAACAACATCTTCTACGGCACGCTCGCCAACGCACAGGAGAACGCGGAGATCCAGCAGTATTATTTCGAGAACTCGATCTCGCCTTCGTCGACGTTCAGCTTCGACTCGCTGAACACCGCGCCGAGCCACATCCCGCTGCTCGAATCCCAGCGGCACATTACCGTCCAGAACAACAGCGTGTACTGGCCGGCGAAGCTGAAGACATTCTGGAACTCGGCGCTGATGGACACGCTGCTCCCGCCCGTCTTCCTGAACGTCCGGACGGCGGGTATGTTCAGCAACAAAACCGCCTATCCCAATTTCGTCATCAGCGGCAACGACACCACGAACGATCCGGGATTCGCGGCCGGCCTGCTGGGGCAGATCGACAGCCTGATCAAGTACGCGACGTACATCCGCACGAACTCCGAGACGAACTACCTCTGGTACTACAACCCGAACGGCCATCTTTTTGCGCCGGCCTGGCCACTGCCGGAAAACCTGGCCTATTCGAACACCACGATGCAGCACCAGGGAACCGACGGATTCGCCCTCGGCGACCTGAACTGGTTCCCGAGCCAGAAAGCTGCCTGGCAGCTGACCGGCGTTACGGCGACGGAACAGGCCCCGACAGAGTTTTCGCTGTCGCCGAATTATCCGAACCCGTTCAATCCGTCGACCAACATACAGTTCACGCTTGCGAAGGCCGCCAGGGTTGAGCTGAAAGTGTACAACATCCTGGGCCAGGAAGTCGCAACGCTCGTCAACGGAAACGAGAATGCGGGAGTTCACTCCGTGACGTTCAACGCGGCAAATCTCGCCAGCGGGGTTTACCTGTACAAGATCGTGGCGGGAGATTTCGTCAGCGCGAGGAAGATGCTGCTGCTGAAGTAATCTGGAAGCATCGGACTGGATTGCTTCGATTGCTCGCTATGACAGCGACCTGCAATGACGAAGGTGACGGGCCCGGCGATTTCGCCGGGCCCGTTCGTCTGCATACGTTCCTGACGCCGTCTTCAGAGTTCCTTCAGGGCGTTGAACGCGGCAACGGGAAGCGCCGATATGGGCTCGGGGCCTTCAAGCGCATCCATGACCTGAGCGATCTGCCGGGCCTGTTCGCCCGGGCCGATCGCACGCAGGACGTGATGCGCCCCCTGGCGCAGTCTCACCGAATCCGACTGCCGGATGAGTCCCTGCAGCAGGGGGACCAGTCCGTCGCGTCCCATGGCGATCAAACCTTCCCCGGCAAGCCAGCGGACTCCCGGAATCTCGTCTTCAAGCGCCAGCACGAGCGCGCCGGCGGATGAAGGATCATGGATCCTGCTGAGCGCCCTGGCGGCCTCGCGACGCGCGTGATCCGCGGGATCTCGAAGCGCTTCCACGAGAACGGGCACCGCCTCCGGCCCCAGAAGAATGAGTGCCGAACACGCTCTCTGGCGCCTCACAGGGTCCTCGCTCCGGAGATCCCGGACGAGGTCCCCCTCACGGACCGCCTGTCGTTCTTCATGTCGTTTCGTGGTGATTCCCCCCTTCCGCCGAGGGATAACGTTCATATTCCTGTACGCCGTTTACATTGAGCGGACGAGCCACCCCGGCTCCCGCTCGTGTTCTTCCGCCATCCTCTTTCTCCAGGCCGAGAGAAGCGCCGGACGTCCGAGGTAGCCCACGAGCCGCCGCGGGTTCTCACGGCTGACGACCGGCAGCCGCCCGACGTCCCCCCCCAGCATTCTCCGGGCGGCATCCCGGAGGAGTTCGTCGGGGTATGCCACGATCAGGTCCCGTGTCCCGGCATCCATGACCGTTTCGTCGGATTCCCTGCCAAGCGAGCGGAGCACGTCGCCGCGCGTGATGATCCCGAGCAATCCCCCGTCGCCGCCGACGATCGGCAGGGCATTGTGGCGCGTCACGTCGGCATCGCCCGCGGCAATCCTGTCCGAGAGCTCGTTCACTTTCATGGCCGGGGGAACCCCCTGGATCCCGGGGTCCATGACGTCTCCGACACGGAGAATCTCCATCGGGTCGACGACGTACTCGCGGGAGACGTGAAATCCCCGCCGCGCGACTTTCTCTGTCAGTATCGACCGCCGGAGGGCAAGCACGGTGAACGCGTGGGCGGCGATGCAGCTCACCAGGAGCGCGGGAAGGATGTTCACTTCGTGGGTCAACTCGAAGGCGAACATGATCGCCGTGAGCGGCGAGCGCATCGTCCCCCCCATCATCGCCGCCATCCCTACCAGCGCCCAGAGTCCCGCGTCGCCCGCGGGAATCCACCGGGCCTCCAGGGCGCCCAGTGCCCCGCCGATGATGAGCAGAGGCGCAAGCACTCCCCCGGAGGTCCCGGATCCGAGCGAGAACGACCATACGAGCGCCTTCCCGATGAGGAGAGAAAGGAGCACCCCCCCGAGAATTTCTCCGCGGAGCAGCGAGCGAATCACGTCGTACCCGACGCCGAGTATCCGGGGATCAAAGTACCCCCCGATCCCCACGCCGATCCCCCCCAGAACGGGCCACCACATCCAGTGAAACGGGAGCTTTGTAAACAGGTCTTCAAACCAGTAGACAAGCGTGGTGAGTATCGTGGACCCGACACCGGCAACCAGGCCCACTGCAAGTGCGGCGCCCATGATCGCAGGATCCGGAACGCCGTGAGGTGCCATCGGAAATATCGGCCCTTCGCCGAGGAGCGGGATGCGGAGCATGCCTGCGACGACCGAGGAGACCGCCACCGGGATGAAGCTCCGCGGCTTCCATTCGAACAGGAGAAGCTCCACAGCCAGAAGGACGGCCGCGACCGGCGTCGCAAATATCGCGGACATTCCCGCGGCCGCGCCCGCCACAAGGAGCGTTTTCCGCTCCGCCGAGGAGAGATGAAACAACTGGGCAAACAGGGACCCGAACGCACCCCCGGTCATGATGATCGGTCCTTCGGCCCCGAACGGCCCGCCCGTCCCGATGGAGACCGCAGAGGAGACCGGTTTCAGGATTGCCACCTTCAGGTCCATCCTGCTCCTGCCGTACAGGATGGACTCCAGGGCTTCGGGTATCCCGTGTCCACGGATCCGGTCGGATCCGAAACGCGCCATCAGGCCGATAATGATCCCCCCCAGCGCGGGAACAAGAACGACAAGGTACCCCAGATGGTGGCCCGAGGGGGACTGGAATTTCCCGGAGGCCTCACCGAAAAACGCGAGATTCGTGATGACGTTGATGAGCCATACGAGCGCGGCGGCCACACAGGCACCCATGATGCCGATGAAGACCGCCAGGCAGGAGAGGATGATCACGCGGCTGTCCCTCGTGAAATCCGCCAGGGTGTCCCCGGAGGGGTCCGTCATTGTGTCGCCAGCGGCTTGCGCGTCAGACGTTTCTCTTTTGATCCGTAGTACGACTTTTCTGCGGTTTTCTCGGCCGCGGTGAGCGCTCCCGGAGGGGGTATGCTCAGCTTTTCACCGGGATAGATCAGGTCGGGATCCTTGATACGGTCCCTGTTCCCCTGCCAGATCTTCGGCCACATCCAGGGATTATCGTAGATGGTCTTTCTCGCGGAAATCGTCCAGAGACAATCGCGGTCGCGGCTCCACGTGCCCACCGTGTAGGTCTTCGCTCCCCCGCCGATCGCTTTTTCAAGCCTGGCGACTTCGTCGTTCAGGGCCGTCAGCCGGTCATGGAAATCCGGGATAAGGGAAAGTTTGTTTTTCCAGAGGCCCTGAACGTTTCCGGAAAGAGATTGTACATCACTGCTGCGGGACAGGATGTCCGCGTCGGAGAGCCGGAGAAGATCACCGGCGCTTTTCTCCGCTGACGTGATCGCGGCGGCGAACGCGGACGCCTTCTGCGCATCGGAGCCCACGAGGGCATAAAGCTCATTGAGACAGATATCACACTCGCCGTCGAGGCTGACGGACTGGTTCCGGAGCGCGGCGATCTGCCTGTCGAGCTCCCCGGAGCGGGAAGCCTCGCCGTTGCGCAGCGCCGTGTACCGGCTCACCTCGCGCTCGTATTCCTCGCGCGACATCTTCCCCTGCGCCCTGATGATGCCTCCCGGCATGCACAGGACGAGGGACAGGAGAAGCAGAACGGGCTTCATGACGGATTTCATCGAAACAACTCCTTTCGTGCTGGGAAATTGATGCGTTCGGGCGGCCGGGTCACTTCGCCAGCCGCTCTTTCACGATCGCTTCGTCATCGTGGCATTTCTTGAGCCGCGCGTTCTTGTCGGCGACCTCCCTGTCGAGCGTGGCTTTCGTCTGTTCTTTCGAGGCAACCTGCGCCTGCAGGTCGGCGTACTCCTTCTTCAGACTATCGAGCTGCCTCATCTGGGCCTCGTCGGGACTCGACGAGCACCCGGAGAGAAACGCACCGCCGGCTGCCATCACCGCGACGGCAGCGGCGAGAACGACTCCGCGCATCCTGTGCATAGGGATTCCTCCTCCATAGTGTCGCAGGCAATCAGGTGAAGCCGCCGGTGAAAATCACTCGGGTAACGGACGTAATTCCGGAACTGCGCTTTTCGTGCAGGGGGGGATACGCTGAAGACTGTAGGGCGGAAACTACGGCGGAGGGTTCAGGAGCCCGAACCGACGATCCCGTTTTCCATGGCGTACCGGACAAGGCCGGCGGTGTTGTGGACGTCAAGCTTCTGCATGAGATTCGTGCGGTGGGTGTTGACGGTGCGGACGGAGAGGAAGAGCTTCCCCGCGATCTCCGCGTTCGTCAGCCCGGAAGCGATGTACCGGAGGATTTCCGATTCCCTGTTCGTCAGGACCGACGGTCCGGCCGGGGAGCGTCCCGGGGCGTACGGAGAATGTTTCACGAATTCATCGACAATGAGCCTCGAGACCCCGGGGCTGAAGAACCGGCCGCCCGTATGCACGGCCCGTACCGCGGCGATAAGATCGTTCTTCCCCGCATCTTTGAGGACGTAGCCGTGCGCCCCGGAGGCGACCATCTGGTACACGTACTCCTCGTTTTCGTGAATCGTGAAAATCAGGACTCTCGTCCCCGGGCTCCGCTTCCGGATCTGCCGCGTGGCCTCGATCCCGTTCACCTTCGGCATCGAGATGTCGAGGATCGCCACATCCGGCTTTTTCTCCGCCGTCAGCCGGACGGCGCCTTCCCCGTCGGAGGTCTCGGCCACGACCTCAAAATCCACGACTTTCCCGAGCAGGGCGTGCAGCCCCTCACGAACGACGCTGTGATCATCGGCGATGAGAATCTTTATCTTTTTCATGAAGTGTTCCCGCGTGGAGTGGAATTTCGACGTGGATACGCGTCCCCTTCCCAGTGGACGACGTCAGGTAGAGGGAGCCGCCGAACATCTGCGCCCGCTCTTTCATGCTGATGAGACCGAGCCCCCCGCGCCGCCTCCGGCCGGAACGGGCGCCTGCCGGGTCGAACCCCTTCCCGTCGTCCTCGATGACGAGGCTGACACCTTCCCTGCCCCGGGAAAGGTTCACCGCAACGGAGCGCGCATCGGCGTGCTTCGCCACGTTGGCAAGGGCCTCCTGGGCGATCCGGTACAGCGCAATTTCAACGTCCTTACCGTAGTGCCGCGACCCGCCCGGGTGAAACGAGGCCGGTATGCCGCACATTTTCTGAAAATCCCTGCACAGAAAACTGAGCGCCGAGACGAGACCGAAATCATCGAGCTCCGCAGGACGGAGGTTCGAGGCGATTCTTTTGACGTCGGTCATCATCGCATCGATCTCCCGGGTGACCGCCCCGATCGTGCCTGCATTGGTCGGGGAGATTTCCGGGATTTCGTCGGCGAGGACCTCGAGCTGCAGCTTCAGCCCGGTGAGCCGCTGACCGAGATCGTCGTGGAGCTCGCGGGATATCCGGTGGCGTTCTTCTTCCTGGGCGTTCTGCACCGACATCACGAATCTCCTCAGATCCTCGGCCCGCTGGCGGGAGATGTCGTCGAGCTGCTTGCGCAGCAGCTTCTCTTCCGTGACGTCCCGCGCGATCAGGGAGGCGCCCGTAATGGCCCCCCCGAAATCCCTGATGGGAGATATCGTCGCCGACACCTCGATGGACGTCCCGTCCTTCTTCCTGCGGACCGTGCTGTAATGCTCCACGCGTTCGCCGCGGCGGATTCTCCCCAGCAGCTCGAACGGTTCACTGCTCCGTTCCGGCGGCACGAGGATCGTGATCTGCTTGCCCACCGCCTCCTCCGGCGTGTAGCCGTACATCCTCGCGGCCCCGTCGTTCCAGCTCAGGATCGTCCCGTCGAGGGTTTCGCTGACGATCGCATCGTCCGAATACTGGACGATCGATGAGAGCTTGTGGACGGTGTCGAATGCCCGCATGCGGATGGAGATGTCCCTCTCGCTGACCGCAACGAACGCGATGTCGCCGGAGGAGCCGCAGATGACGTTCATCAATCCTTCGACGGGGACGAGCGACCCGTCCCTTCGCCGGCGGACGAGTTCGTACGAGGCGTGGCCGGCGCGAAGCGCTTCGTCCAGCGCACTACGGGAGTTCTGCACGCGGTCGGGCGGTACGATGAGGTCGAAGAGCGACGCATGCTCGGCTTCGGCAGAGGTGTAACCGAAAATCGATGCGGCACCCCTGCTCCAGAGAAGGACTTCCCCTGCCGGGGAGATCGCAATCAGGGCTTCGGGTGAACCGTTGACGAGGGCGTCGAGGAGGGCGGAGTTGCGCGGGGGGGACATCTCCCCCGCATCGGCGGAGGCCGGCACAATGCTGCGAAGCGATTTCGAAGACACGGCCATGCCGTACCGTACATCAGTAGAAAAGAACAGTGTGCAGAGTCACGGCAGATAATATAGACACGGGCACGGAAAAAGTCAAAACGCTTCCCGGATGTCGAAGTAGATACCGCTCGTCCCGCTCCCGAACCCGGCGTCGATCCTGAGCGTGAGTTTCTCGGTGCTCTCCAGCATGTAGCGGAGCCCCGCGCCGTACGACGGCAGGAGTTGATCCAGCCGGAACGCGCCCGGATGCCCCGCCACGCCCCCGGCTCCACCAAACGCGGCCGCGCCGAAGGGTCCGGCGATCATCACCCTGTATTCCGCCTGTGCGGCCAGCGTGAGGTTGTCCCTGTACCTCCCCAGGTAATACCCCCGCATGATGTAGTCGCCTCCGAGCATCGCCAGGCGCCAGAACGGAGGCCTCCCCCCCACAGCCATTCCGTATGCCTGCAGCGCGAGAATGTGGCGTCCGGACGACATATAGGTCCGGAAGTCAACGACCGTTCGCCTGTACGCGGCGTTCCCGCCAAGGAGGCCGCCGAACACCGTATATTCCACCTGGTGGTACGATCCATCCGAAGGGTAGAATATGTTGTCGCGCGAGTCCCATATCAGCGATATCCCCGCACCTGCAGAGGTCGCTCCGCCCGCACCCGGTGTCGCGCCGCCGTGCAGCAGCGGATTATCTTTCGTCTCGATCATCCAGACGCGTTCAAATTCCACGAGCAACCCGCACTTGAGCCGATCGAAGAAAAGGGCTCCGGCACGGGCCTGAATCTGGAACATCCCCTTGACGTATTCCGTGCTGTCGGAATCACCCGTTCCCGGACCGGTTCCCCAGTACCTGTCCACAATTTTCCCGTAACCGATGACACCGGATACGAACGTGCGGTTGCCGCTCAGGTAGAGTTCAGGCTCGAGCGAGCACTTGAACTGCTTCCTGATCGTGTAGTAAGCGTCGAGGGTAACGCTGGAAGGATTGAGGGCCGGGTCACCTCCGGGACGGAACGTGACAATCGCGGTGCCGCCGAACGCCCAGTCTGTCTCCGGGGTGTAGTACGCGTAAGGGAACCCATGCAGCGGAGATGCAGCCGCTGAGGAATCCGTCCCGCCGCAAGCGGACGAACCTGCTGCGAGGAATAAGAGAGGAAGCAGACCGATTCGCCTGAACACGCCGTGCCTATTCATATCGGCGGAATATACTCACAGCCGTGATGCGGCGCAAGTGGAGCAGCTTGCTATTGACCACCATCCTGTGTACGTTAGCGTGATGAAGATGCAGGCCGGATTCGCGAAACGGGGACCTCACACCGGCCCCATCTGATACATGATGCAGATCCGCTTATCGTGTCCCCGAGGGAGCCTGCATGGATCGATTCTGGGCGGCTCTGTCTCCGGGTGATGAACCGCTGACCGTATTCCTCCTCATCACCAACGCTGCACTCGGCCTGTTCGTCCTCGGCTGCATCCTGCTTGTCCTCCGCACACTTTTCCGCGAAATTATCCTCCGTAGCCGTGCCCGATCGTTCTCCGTCACCGGACTGGGTGTCACGCTCCGCGACGGCGGCCAGAGCAAGGACCCGGAAGGGCGCCTGTTCGTCGAAAAAGACGGAACCATCAGCCCCGGAACCGACCAACCGACCGTTCGGAAGCACTGAACGCGTTCACTGAAGGGCGCCGTGGAGAAGATCCTCGTTGTCGACGATGAGCCCGCCGTGAGGGGCTTTCTGGGCCATTCGCTCCGTGCGGCGAAATTCGAGGTCGTCGAAGCCACAAACGGGTCCGAAGCCCTGGCAATACTGAAGGGCTCTCGTCCGGACATCGCGCTCCTCGATATCCGAATGCCGGGGATGGACGGCCTCGAACTCCTGAAGGAAATCAGAAAATCGCCCGCCACGAGGGGGCTCCCCGTCATATTCCTCACAGGGACGATCCTGGACGTCGATGAGCTCGTCAGGGCCCTCGAACTTGACCCGTCGGATTTTGTGACAAAAGAGATCTCATCGCGGGAGCTTGTTGCCCGGGTTCGGTGGGTTCTCAGAAGACCGGGACATCCGTGAAAGCCTTCGTCCTCCTACGGCACGGAGAAGCATCGAAAGCGTTCGAACTACGCGAGATCGACGATCCGGTCCCGGGTCCCGGGCAGGTGAGGATTGCGGTGGATGTGTTCGGTCTGAATTTCGCCGATGTGATGGCGAGGCTGGGATTGTACCAGGACGCTCCCCCCTTCCCCGCTGTCCTGGGCTACGACGTGGTCGGGAGAATCGACATGATCGGCCCCGGCGTGAACGGCCTCAGGGAAGGGATGCGGGTCGTCGCCATGACGAGGTTCGGCGGCTACGCCACGCTCGCCCTTGCAAGCGTCTACGGCGTCCACGAAATTCCCGAAGAGTTCTGTGCTGAGGCGGCCACCGCGCTCGCCACGCAGTACGTCACCGCCTGGTATGCCAGCGTGGAGCTTGTCCGCCTCCACCAGGGGGATCGTGTGCTCGTCCAGGGAGCAGCCGGTGGAGTCGGTACGGCGCTCGTCCAGATCGCCCGGCTCCACGGGTGCACGGTCTTCGGCACGACGGGAACTCCGGAGAAGATGAATCACCTGAGAGACATCGGCGTCGATGTCCCCCTCTGCACCGCGGGCTCGCATTTTGACACCGAGTACAGGAAAGCCTCGGGAGGAAAACCCCTGGATGTCATATTCGATTCACTCGGCGGCGCGGGGGTGAGAAAGGGTTTGCGACTCCTGGGGAGCGGCGGCCGGCTTGTCAGCTACGGTGTCGCGGACATGGTCGGATCCCAGCATACGTTCCCGAGCTCGGTCCGGACACTTCTTGCATTCGGATTTCCCCACCCGCTCGTCCTCCTCCTCCACTCGAAATCCCTCCTGGGAATAAACATGCTCCGCATCGGAGACGACAGGCCGGACATCATACGCCGGTGTCTTGATTCCGTCGTCCGGCGGGGCGTCAGCGGCGAACTCCACCCCGTCGTCGGCAGGGTGTTTCCCTCCGGCGAGTTCTGCGCCGCACACGAATGGCTCCGAAAGCGGCAGTCCACGGGAAAAATCGCGGTCCGCTGGTAACCCCCCGGACTACGTTCGGGACCGGAGCATCCCCGCCTCCCTCAGTGGCGAATATCGGACAGTTGGACGGCCAAAGCCACGACGGGCGAACACCCCCCCTTGAAAAGACCTCAAAAGAGGCGAGATTGACAGATTTCACTGGCACGGAAGTGGTGACATTTGTCCGGGGCGAAATGAGGAGCCGTCAGCTTTTCCGGTTCGGAAAACGCGCCCATGTTCAGATGTGCCCGCAACCAAATGTCGAGGGTGAATGTGAAGGTCCTTGTCATCGAAGATGACGCTCCCCAGCGGCTGCTCCTGCAGCGCCTCCTGACAAAGAAGTTCCATGCCGACGTCGCGATCGCCAAAGACGGGATTGAAGGGCTGCTCATGGTCAGGCAGGAAACCCCCGACCTCGTGCTCCTCGACGTCATGATGCCCGTCATGGACGGCTACGAAGTCCTTCAGGCAATCCGCGCGGATGCAAAGTTCGGATCTCTTCCCGTCGTCGTCATTTCCTGCGTCGACGACAAGCCCGTCGTCCTGAAGATGCTCTCCCTCGGCGTGCTGGACTACATCAAGAAGCCGGCGCAGCCCGATTACGTGACGCGGCGGCTGACGGAGGTCCTCGCCAAAGTCAGGATGGACAGGCCCAAGGGGAAACCGGCGGCAGAAACGGGCAGCGACGACGGCAGCGACAAGCCCAAACTCCTCATCGTCGACCGCGACTCGAACTTCACAACGATCGTCTCGCAGCTCCTCAGCGACAGGTTCCGCGTGCTGGAACGGGAAACGGGCGTGGAGGGCCTGATGTGCTATCTCGCGGAGCACCCGACGCTGGTCTGCATCGGCAAGGGAATATCGCTCATGAACGAGAAAATGCTGGCCGGGAAGATCCGCGCCGTCGATGAGAACCAGGAGGCCGCCATCTATCTCTGCACAGAAGATGAGAAGGGAGCGGGGACGGACCTGGCCGGATTCGACGGCGTCGTGAAGCGTTCCTACGTCCCGGACGTCTTTCTCGAAGATTTCAACAGGGTGGTTCTCGGCCGCGAGGATCCCCGTACCGTTCTGTCGGCCCTCATCACAAAGGAAATCGGAGAGGAACTCATCAGCGCCACGCAGCAGGTCCTGGGAGTCCTCGCGGGTCAGGAGGTCTCGCTGCAGGCAGCGGCCGCCGGCGGAGCCGTGGAGTGCGAAGTCATCGCGACTGCCGAGCTCCTGACCAGCCCCGGAGAGATCTCCGTTATCGTCGGCCTCGGTGCGTCGGAGAACGTCTTTCAGCAGGTCGCCGCCAGGATTCTCAACGCGCCCGCGCCCGTGACCGAAGGGGCGGAAGATGCGTTCCTTGAGCTCGTCAACACGATCGGGGGCCGCGTCAGGACATCTCTTGACAAGCGAGGGATCGCCGCGGAGCTGACCCGTTCCGGAGTATCCCGCGACCGGAGCCCACTCCCCCCGTCGTGGGGGTTCTCCGTCCGTTTGAAAGCACCAACCGGGGAAATGTTTTCACTCGCCATGACCGTGGCCGGCTGAGACTCCTCCCTCTGCCGCGACATAACGAATTCTTAACATTCCCGTCACACGTGTGTCACACGGAAGTGGTACATTTCCCGTGCGGCACATCGGACCCCTTTCGAAGGGCGGCACAATGACGAGGAAGGAAATACTTGAGGCGGTGCGTTCAGGCTATTCTGAATTCCGGCACATCTGGCTGGAGCACAAGAAGGACTACGGCCTGGGTGCACTCGTGTTCACGACGGACGATCTGCCGGACGCCCTTGACGAAGTACAGTGTGAATACTGGACGTTGAGCGAACTCCGCCACTACCTCCGCAGGATGCAGGAGTATGACGAAGTCGTTTACCAGTGGCTCAATGGCGCGGCAAGGGGGAAGGGATATCCGGTCGTGATATTTTCGCAGGGAAGCGATCCGGGGTGCGAGCAGATTCACTTTGCCTGCGTGACGAAAGAGCAGGTGTCGTAGACTGCAGGGTGACTGAGCACCGTGCCTCCCTATTCCCCCCGGTATGTCTTCACACGGACACGCAGGAGTTCAAGGAGCGGGCGCGGGGGCGGAACGCCGCCGCCGTATGCGCCGCAGAGATATCGCCCGTGGACAAACATGGCCACCGGGCCGCTGTGGCGGTCCGTCACCTGGACGATCTCATCTTCGGGGAAGTCCGCGGCGATCCCGGCGGTCTTCGTGTATTCCTTCACCGCGCCGCCGGCCCCGGCCGGGGAGCCGCAATCCATCAGGAAGAGCGTGCAACCCCCTTCGTACCGGGCGGTGAACGCCGCGTGAAAACACCTGTATCCGAGAAAATTCTCCGCGATGTACCCCTCGGTATTCGCCATTCTCCCCTCCGCGGGGAGTACGGCGAGGGCCGCAGGCCATTCCGCCTTCTGACGGAGATGCTCCGCAACCCGGCGGCCGATCGTCTCCATGGCGTCGATGCCCGGCTTTCCTTCCCGGTGGCTCGAGATCTTCACGTAATATGAACCGCAGAGGAAATTCAGGACTTTCTCCTCGACATAGCCCTGCACTCCCATCCCGATGAAGTGATACCCCGGGTTTCTCTCCTGGCTGTATATCCCGAACGCGTTCTCCCCCGTCGAATGCCTGTAGAGTTCCACGCGGACGTCGGTTCCCGCCGTATCGGTGTACTCCGCGATGCGAAGATCCCTGAATCCGTAGCTGAGAAAGAGCTCGGCTCCCCCGTCGATGATGTCCCAGAGATTGTCGGAAGTATAGAGACTGTCCCCGGGAGGTGGCGCGATGTGCCAGCCGGGAACCTGAGGGAATGCGGGTCCTTCCGCCCCGCTGCCGGTCGGGGTTCCCCAACCGGTCAAAAGAAAGAGAAGGGATAAAGCAAGCGTCGTCTTCACAGCATTCAGATGAGGAATTCTGAAGGAACGTGTGCCAGCCGGGAGACATCCCGGATCCGTCCCGGAACATCGAACCCCCGGGGACAGTCCACGGTGCACGCACCGCATTGACCGCAGGGATTCCCCCCGAGCCGGAGGCCGGCGAGAAGGTCCTTCCCCATATGCGGATCCCGGTAGCCGTATGTGTACATGAATGCCCGCATGATGTCGGGAATGGGAAGTCCTTTCGTGCACGTGTCTGAACAGCCGTGGCAACCCGGACAGTAGAGCCCCCCTTCGGATTTTCCGGGAAGAAGCGCCGCTTTTTCGTCCTCGGTCAATGTCAGATCGAATGCCACGGCCGCGTTTTCGGCTAACTGGTCGAACGAGGTAATTCCCGGAATCGCGGTGGTGACATTCGGATCCTGCAGCACCCATTTCAGCGCCGCGGTGCAGTTGACCGGTTTCGTCCTCTCTTTGTCGTGAAAGCCGCCCGCCATCGTTTTCATCGCGATGACGCCGAGTCCCGCCGAGGCCGCCTCTGCGATCGCCTTTGAAACGTCCGCGAAGTGGTCCTGTTTGAAGTTGATGGACGTGAGGACGACTTCATACACCCCGCTCCCGGCCGCGGCCCGGATGACCTCCGGCTCGTTCTTGTGCGTCGATACGCCGACGTGTCTCGCCCGTCCGCTCTCTTTCGCCTCTTTCAACGCATCGATCGTCGCCCCGGAGAGAACTTCCCCCGGTTCGGAGAGGCCGTGAACATAGAGGATGTCGACATACTTCATCCGGAGACGGCTCAGACTGATATCGAGGTTTGCCAGGAACGCGTCCTTTGCATCCGGGGGGATTTTCGTCGATATGACGAACGAATCCCGGGGGTGATCCTTCAGCACATCCCCGAGCATCGTTTCATTGTTCCCCTTCTGGTAGCCATGCGCCGTATCCAGGTGGATCATGCCCGATTCGAGCGCTGCGCGGACAAGGGCGGGATTGTCCGCTCTCATGACGCCCATGCTCACAACCGGGAGCACGATCCCCGTCTTCCCGAGGCGCCGCGTGATCACCGGATTCGGAGGATCCGACGGCCCGGTGACCCCCTTCAGGTTGGGCAGGGAAAGCAACGATGCGGACGCCCCCAACACGGAGCTCCTGATAAACTGCCTACGGTCCATCGGGATCATGCGTCATCCTCCAATAAAAAACCTCTTAAGCCGCTCCTTGATGGAGCAGGACGAAAGAGGTTATCATAAAAGAACTTGATGCCTTGAATGTAGAGCAATAACGATGCAAAGTCAACCGTCAGGTTTCCCTTCGGCGCGCAACCAGAGTGACTTCGTCGACTGCCGTCTCGAACGCCGCCGGGGGGTCAAAATTGAACAGCGGCTTGATGTTCCTGCACACGGGCTCCTCCTCCCGCTGTTCACACTCCGGGATTGACGAAAATCCGCACGTCGCCGAACTCCATCGTCACGCGGTGGACCGCCGAGGGATCCCCCCTTCGGCGGGACGCATCGGACGGGGAAACGTGAGTGTACGCTCGCCGGCGGCCGTGGCGATGACGGTGGCGGCGTCGTGCGTCGCGTAGACGATGTCCGGCCTGTCGCTCCAGAGCGTCACGCCTGCGTCAACGGCGAGCCCCCGGAGAACCCCGGCGGTCAGGGGCGCCGCGCCGACATACACCGACGTCCACCCGTTGCGGGCCTTCCGGACGAATGCGGGCCGGTTGTTGTCGACCCATCGTCCCAGGATTTCCACGTCGGTGTCCGTCACGGCAAATCGCGGCTTCTGAGGTTTGGCGGTCCCGAAGACCGTGGATTCCTCGCCGTCCGCCTTCCCGGCGCGAATCTGCATCGGGCCGGGATCACGGAGGATGTCGAATCGGAAGCCGGTCAGCGCCTCCATCTGCCCGGGGTCGAACGCCTCCGGCGCGATGAACCCGGGGGCGTAATACCAGACGACGGTCAGGCCGCTCCCTTCAAGCATGGCGCTTATCCTGTCCGCTTCTTTGCGGTCCATCGTGAAGAGATTGACCATGAAGAGAAGCTTGTAGCGCCGCGCGTCGGCAGGGACAAGATCGAACCGGTAGAGGGAGTCAAACGGGGCACCCATCCGGGAGAACGTCCTCTGCTGGCTGTTGATGAACCAGTGATTAAAGTGATCACAGACGGTGATCCCGTACCCCGTCCAGGGCTCTTCGGCCTTCCAGTGCTCGGTCGCAAAGAATGCTTTCGGATCATAGACGGCGGCGATCTGTGCCGCGCTGGTTGTATCCATCCGGGCCCGTTGCGCTCCGAGCGTCACGAAGGGGCGGATGGCTTCGATCAGCGGCGGGCTGTCGTACCACCCGTGATGCGCTCCGTACGGAGGGCAGTAGTGGCCGAAATCAAAGAACCAGCCGCCGACGCCGCGGGCGAACATCTGCCCGAGGTCGCGGCGGATGATCCTTACCGAACCTTCCACGGAATCGTGCCCCGATCCCCCCTCTCCCGCTTTCACGGGCTCGATATACGTCGTCGGATCGATCTCGACGAAGAAAAGCTTCCCGTGCCGGTGTATCGACTCGACGAGGACGCGGTAGCCTCCGTCGGCGCCGACCCCCCGTGCCCGGCCGAGCCAGTTTCCGGCGTCGTCCACCATGTCGCTCTCCCAGCGTTCCTTCGCCGGCATCATGTTGGTATGCTGGTAGGAGTAGGGGGACGCAAGGAAGTCCACGTCCGCGCTCGCCAGTACCCGCTCGGGCGAAAGGTGCCCCCCTTCCTGAATGTGAACGTTTTCCAGGAGGTATCCGAAAAACGCTCCGCAGAGCACCCGGCGTCCTGTTTCCTCTTTTGTGATCTTCGCAAAATACAGAAGCGTGTCGGCGATAAGATCATGATGGCGGCCGTAGAACGCGATGACGTCCTTCTCAAGTGCGGGATCGCGGAGAAGCCCGGCCTTCGTCGTCATGCGCGCTTCCGGGTCCGGTATGGGACCGATCGCCTTCTTCATGGGCTCGCTGTAATCCGGGAGGAACCGCATCCCCGTATAATGCCACTCCCCCGTATGTCCGTAGGCCACCTGGTAGCCGATCATCCTCGCAGCGAGAGGAGATGACTCCATGTGGCGGAGGAACGACCGGAGGACCTCCGTGATCTCCGAGTGCCAGATCTTCGACGCCCAGGAAGCGTCATTCGGATCCGCCAGCCCGTTCCAGTTGAGCCCGGTCTCCCCGAGCCGCTCCGGCTGCCGGTACAGTGAAGGGTCCGGGGTGAGACCGCATTTGACGAGTTCGCCGGGATGGGCTTCCTTCCACCAGGCGGGCGGATTGAGGTGAAGCCGGGGGAGAAAGAACGCCCGGGGATGGATGCGGAGCATGCGGGCAAAGAAGAGATCGAACGTGCTCCAGTCGTACACACCGGGGGATTTCCACGCCGCATTCAGTCCAAGGATGGGGGTGAACATGAATATGCCGGAGTCACGATACCCCGCCGCGGTTTTGAGGAGCTCGTCGCTGAGAGCGAGGAACGGATACGTCTCTTTCCCGTTGACGAAAAGCCGGGGCCCCCCACGTTCGGTTCTGATCTCCGCACGGCAGATTTTCTCACCCCGGAGGGGCGCAAACGCTGATTCCAGTTCATCCGCACGCTCCTGTGCCGTGCCGGCCGGCTTGCCGGCCAAAAGCGGGTGCGGAAAGAGGGCGAACGCGCCTGCCGAGGCACCCAGGAGACCGAGGACTTCACGACGTTTCATATCTGCCTTTCATGAACGGAAGTTGGACGATCGGGTGAGAACAAGAGGACCGTTCCATCAACATACGGGAACCGGGGAATAATCGCAACATTACCGGAACGGGACGCGAAGGGGGAACGGGATTGACATTGTCCCCCGTTCGGGTATATTATCCGTGTAGACCGACCACGTCACTTCTCCTCACCTCCGGAGCAATCCCGCTGCATCGTTGATACGACGGAACATCCAGCACCCGGCCCGGCATCGTCGTTCACAAGATCAGGATTGCTCCATGCGTTTCGCGGCACCTCTTCGATCTCTCTCCGTTTTCACGGTCTTCGGAGTTCTCTGCGGATTCCGGCCGGGGGACGACCCCCGCGTCTGCACCGTCGGAAAAATCACCATCGTCCAGCGCCAGGTATTTGACGAGTCTGATTCGACGTTCCTTCACAGCGTGGCGGACATTGTCAGGCCCGTGGGTGAATTCGCGCAGACCGTCAGGAACATTGCGAACGACGTCCATATCCTCACGCGTGAGGAGGTCATACGCCGGGAGCTTCTCTTCAAGGAAGGGGATCCGTACGACCAGCAGCTTGTCGACGAGTCCGCGCGCCATCTCCGCAGACTGAGCATCATCGGGGACGTGAGCATAACGTCCGACACGCTCCGGCACGACACCATCGACGTCGTCGTCAACACGCACGACCGGTGGACGCTGAATCCGTCCACCACCGTCCAGGCGGGGGGCGGTGTCAGCGGATTTTCCCTGGGATTGAGGGAAGATAATCTCCTCGGGTGGGGACAGAAGGCCGAGATCGGATACAACCGTCTTTCCGACAGGTCAAATCCCAACGGCGGGAATATCAGCTTCACCGAGCCCCGGCTCTACGGAAGCTGGTGGGCGACATCCGCTCAGTTCAGTGTGGCGGATGAGCTCCGGCAGGCGTCGCTCGATATCCAGCACCCCTTCTTTGCTGACGCCGCCGAGTGGGCCACAGAGGGAAACGCGAGCGTGGGCCGCATTCGGATCCGGCAGTATCAGGACGGGAACGTGCTCCGCGACGATTACGTGAACCAGGAAAACGAGTTCGCCTGGATCGCCTCGTCGTCCGGTGCGGAGTCAAAACTCCAGCTCGCCGCCGGATACTACCGGCTTCGAGGGACGTCCGATTCCATGCAGGTCCGCCCGTTCGACAACGTCGACCTCGTCATCGGTTCGGTGAGCATTCTTCACCGGGGGTACTACAAGGGAAGGTACATCGAGAATTTCGGCAGGATCGAGGATGTGCCCGCGGGGTACCAGATCGGACTGGCGGTCGGTCGGAACCTGCATTTCGCAGGCGACGGGTCCGTGGACTACTTCGTCCGGGGGTTCGGCCAGGGAAGCGTCAGGTTCGACGACGATCTTTCCGGCGACTACAATGCCGTGGTCACTTCCTATTTCATCGGGAACACCCCCGATGAGATGACGGTCTCCGCAACCGCGGTCCACCGGTGGAGATGGATCCCCGACCAGATCCTCCTCGGGAGAGTCACGACGACCATCGGGTCTCACTGGGCGCCCAGCAGCCAGCTCACGCTGGGATCGTTCTCCGGACTTCCGGGATACAGAAGCAATGAATTTGCGGGTGAACGTCTCATGCTCCTGAACCTGGAGGACAGGGTGTTTTCGAAGCTGAGCGTCTGGTTCTTCAGGCTCGGCGCGTCATTCTTCTTCGATTCGGGGGTCGTATGGAACGAGGGAGAAGGATTCATCGGTCAGCGGTTCCATTCGGCGGCGGGCGTGGGGGTGCAATTCGAGAGCGGAAAGAGCCTCGGAAGCGGGATATTCCGGCTCGACGTCGCGTACAACATGGATCAGCGGCGGATCGCGCTTGTCCTCTCCACCGATCACCTGTTCCGGGCGTTCTCGGCGATCGAATTCATTCCGCCGGTCCCGGGGGCGGAGCAGCCGCAGCGCGGAAGGTAAACATCCTCCCGCGGGGAGATTCTGCCGGCCGTGGACGGTGGACCGGGTACCTCGACACGGAGAAACCCGGCGCTACGCCTTCCCCGCCGGGTATCCGACGGTCTGTCCGAACAGAACTTTTTGATCGGGGCGCAGATTCAATCTCGAAGCAATGCCGGACCGGTCGCAGTTGTGAAACCACGACGCCAGGCCCTGGGATGCCGCAAAGACGTACACGTTACCCGCGATGAGACCCGTATCGACGAAGTAGTACGATTTCTGAACCTCGGGATCCTGAAGCCCGGGTTCCCTGTACCCGCGGGTGTGCGTCAGCCTTTCGATGTCCGCCACGTAGATCAGTTGAACCGGGGCGGGCCCGACGAGATCCGACTGGCCCCGCCCGATCGCCATCGTACGTATGTCTCCCTCCGCAACGCGCGCCAGAGTGTGGCGAACCGGATCGTAGAGATATGTTCCTCCCTTCAGCGCGACGTACAGATCGATCTCCTGCGAGTTGCTCGCCGAGGCGGCAGTCCTGCCGGGAATGCCAAACGGGCCTTTCCTGCGGTTGACGCCGCACGCGGCCCAGAGGAGATTCGAGAGCGTCTGGAGCGGAAGTTCCCTGTCACGAATCTCCCGGATCGTTCTTCTCCGCCGCAGCGCCGCAAACACCGTCTTTCCTCCGGCCGCCCGGGGCGCGGGAAGCTTGATCGTCATCGTGTCACTCCTCTTTTTCGGAGCCGCTGTTCAACCGGCGCCCTGTCGAGCTCATTCCGTTCGACGGCGTTGATCCGGCCCGACCTGACAGCAACGTCGATGTGTTTCTTCACGGGTCCTCGAACGGTTGGCAGGAACTGAAGCCGGAATGCGCGGCGTCAGACTGTCTCGAGATACTTGTGGATCGAGTAGATCGCCGCAGATCCCTCTCCGACCGCCGCCGCCACGCGCCGGTTGGCACCGGCGCGGACGTCCCCTGCGGCGAATATGCCCGGGACGTTCGTTTCAAACATCAACGGTTCCCTCTCGAGCGTCCAGCCCCGCGGCCTGCCGTTGACCCTCGGAAGATCGGGCCCCGTGAGGATGAATCCCTTGTCGTTGCGCTCGAGAAGTCCCGCGACCATTTCAGTGTGAGGCGCCGTGCCGATGTAGATGAACATGGCGTCCGTCTTCTTCGTGCTTTCCTCACCGGTGTCAAGATTCCTGAGCGTGATCTGCTCGAGAACTCCCTGCCCTTCCGCGGAGGCAACCTCGACCCGGAAGATGATCTCGATATTCTCCGTGGTCCTGATGCGTTCGACGAGATAGTGCGACATCCCCGGGCTGAGGGCCGGGGCCCGGACGATCATCGTCACACGCCGGGCGTACCGGGAGAAAAACAGGGCTCCCTGCCCTGCGGAATTCGCTCCGCCGATGATCGCAACGTCACGTCCGCGGTAGGTGACCGCCTCGCTCAGCGCCGCTCCGTAATACACCCCGAGCCCCACGAGGGGTCCGACGCCCGGCACGTCGAGCGTCCGGACGGCCATCCCGGTCGTGAGAATGACGGCGTAGGCGGGAATCTCCTTCCCGTCCGCCAGCTTCACAATGCGGTAGGGATCCTCCCTGCGGATCCCCACCACCTCCTGCGCCGTTATCAGCTCCGCGCCGAATCTTCGTGCCTGCGCGCTTGCGCGCTGGGCGAGATCGGCGCCTGAAATCCCGTTGGGAAATCCCAGGTAGTTTTCGATCCGGGAGCTCGTTCCCGCCTGTCCCCCGGGAGCGTTCTGCTCGACGAGCACCACGCGCATCCCCTCCGAGGCGGCATAGACCGCATTTGCGAGTCCCGCGGGACCGCCCCCGACGACCACGACGTCATAGAACCCGCCCGCGGCCCGGGTATGCAGCCCGATCTTTTCCGCAAGCTGGAGGTTGGAGGGGGCGCTCAGGTAGGTCCCGTCCGGAAACAGGACGACGGGGAGCCGCGAAGCCCCTTCCGGGAACGCCGCGATGAGCTCCCTCATCGCCGCATCCTCGTCGATGTCGATCCACTGGTACGGCACCTGGTTGTGGGAGAGGAATTCCCGGACGACGTGGCTCTGCGCCGAAAGGCGGGCACCGGCAATCCGTATGCCGTCGTACGGAAGATGGACGCGGCTCTTCCATTCGGAGAGGAGATCGTCAAGGACAGGGTAGAGCTTCTGGTCGGGGGGATCCCACGGTTTCATGAGGTAGTGATCGAGCCCGATCTCATTGATGCTCGCGATCGCGGCGTCCGTGTCCGCGTACGCGGTCAGGAGCACCTTGCGTGATTCCGGATGGAGCTTCCGCACCTCCGCGAGAAACTGGGTGCCCGTCATTTCGGGCATGCGCTGGTCGACAAGGAACAGGGCCACCGCCGTTCCGCGCTGTTTCAGCTGCCGTGCGGCATCGAGCGCTTCGTGCGCGGACGCCGCCTTCAGGATGCGGTAATCGTTTTTGTAATGCAGGCGAAGGTCGCGTTCGATGGCCCCGAGGACCTGCGGGTCGTCATCCACGCTCATGATGACCGGTCTTGCCACGGTACGATCCTCCCTGTCTGCGGCCAACGGATACCTGCCGGTTGCGCCGGCGGGACTGTCGATCGGATGCACACCACCATAGGAAATTTTCTTCCGAGCCGCAAGGGAGCACTTGATTTTCCCGCCGTGCGTGGGTACACTGCGTGACACATAGCGAGGCCAATACCGGACATGACGACCGAACAGCTCGTTGACCGACTGGTTCACCATCGCACGATCGGCGGGGCGCCGCGCGCAGAACTGGAGTGGATCGCCACGCACGGAAGCGTGCGGCGCGTCCTGCAGGGGGAGGTGGTGTCTCCCCAGACCGAGATCGTCAGGGGGCTGTATATCGTCCTGTCGGGACGGATGTCGATTTCCATCGTACGGGGGACGGTCCGGCGCAAAGTGATGGAATGGCAGACGGGAGACGTCACCGGCGTCCTGCCGTACTCGCGGACGCTGAATCCCCCCGGGGACACGATCGTCGATGAATCCGGGGACGTCGTTTCGATCCCCAGGGAGGAATTCCCGGAACTCATCAGCCGCTGCCCCGAGGTGACCGCGATGCTCGTGCACGTGATGATCGACCGTGCCCGCCGGTTCACGTCGACCGACCTGAGGGACGAGAAGACCATATCGCTCGGAAAGCTCGCGGCAGGCCTCGCCCACGAATTGAACAACCCGGCATCGGCCGCCGTGCGGGATGCAAAATCGCTGGCCGCGGCTCTCAATGCCTCCGAGCAGGCCGCACGCAGGCTCGGAGCCGCAGGTCTCACGGCGGAGCAATTTGCCGAACTTGAGGCCGTGCGCGACCACTGCATGACGAATCTTGCGCGCACCTCGCAGTCCGGACTTGCACTCGCCGACCGGGAAGACGCCATCGGCCAATGGCTCCGGAGGAGCGGAATCACCGAGGACATTGCCGAAGACCTTGCCAAAACCCCGGTCACACCGGAGGCGCTTGACGGGCTCAAACGAAGCATGCAAGGTGCGACACTGGAGGCGGCCCTTCGCTGGATCGCGGGAGGGTGCGCCGCACGGTCGCTCGTCGTCGACATCGAGCGGGCGACCGGACGCATACACGAGCTTGTCGCAGCGGTGAAGGGGTTCACGCACATGGACCGCGCTCTGGAGCAGGAACCCGTCGATATCCCACGTGGGCTTGCCGACACCGTCGCCCTGCTCGAAGGAAAGGCAAAATCCCGGTCCGTGGCCATCGTGCTCGCCGTCGAGCCGGGGCTCCCATCGATCCGCGGCATCAGCGTCGAGATCAACCAGATCTGGATGAACCTTGTCGACAACGCGATCGACGCCGCGCCGCCGCGCGGTCACGTCAATGTCCGTGCAGCCCGGGAGGGAAACTCAGTCACGGTGAGCGTCGTGGACGACGGATCGGGGATCCCCCCCGATATCCGGGAGAGGATATTCGACCCCTTCTTCACGACGAAATCCGTCGGCGAGGGAACCGGCCTCGGGCTCGACATCGTCAGGCGGATCGTCCAGTGGCACAACGGCGACATCGAGGTAAACTCGCGCCCGGGGAGCACGGAATTTCGGGTCCGGCTTCCGGCCCCGGAAGCCGCTCCCCGTTAAGGAACTCTTCAATAAGCCCGGATTGACAGTAATTTCTGCATTTCGCCCGGTTTCCCGGGCCTGTGCGTGACATTTTGTGACAACCGGTTACCAGCGCGGAACAACTCCCCTTTGACCGTCAGCGTATCACCTGATACAAGCTGACACTCACCAGGTCACAGGAGGACGTCATGAGAACCATAGCCGCAGTCACGATAGCAATGATGATAACGTCAACCGCCGCCGCTTCGGGGCGACGTTGCTTTTCCGATTCTGCAGCGTATGCCGGCATCGGCGCAGCGAAAGTTGCCGCGGCATACACGACGGCGCTTGCTTCAACAAACAGGGGCATCGTCGAGTCGGCCCTTGCGCACGTGGCGATGATCGCGTTGACGATCCCCGATGCCGACATGAGTTCGGCGAAAGCACGCGTGGCCGAAATCGAAGCTAAGGGAGGGACGGAGGAGGTGCGCTACAAAGCGTGGGTCGTGAGAATGTCGATGGAGAATCCGAACCTGTTCACCGGGATGGCGAGGACGGGCTATGAGGACCCGGACGCGCTCTTCGCAGCAATGGCAAGCAGGCTCGCAGAGTACTACGCCGACAGGTAAATCCCTCGGAACACGGGCCCGGCGAGATTCGCCGGGCCCTCAGTGGTCGGAGGTTCCCGGAACCGCCTTTTCGATGTCCCGGACACGGCTGCGCATCTCCTCAATCCTGCTGTCCACCCTCGACAGAACCTCGATGAACTCGGGGTTCCGCTTCAGGCCTTCCATAAGCGGGTCCCGCCTCGCGATCGCGCTCCCCGTCCATCCCGCATCGAAGGCCTTGCGCAACCAGCGGATGGCCTCCTGCGTCTCCCCGCGCACGGCATGGACGCAGGCGATGTCAAAAGGTATGGCATACCACTCATCCCCCCGGGCGAGCGCCTCGTTGTCGTCCGCGGAGCTTTTCTCCAGCATCCCCTCCGCCCCCTTCCGATCACCGAGCTTCAGCAGAACGAACGCGAGACGGGTCGAGTTTCTCCGCGGAGCGAACTCGACCATTCCCTGCCTGCCGACCGAGCGTTCGAAAAGCTTCCGGGCATCCTCATAGTGTGACTGGAAGAGCTCGACATCCCCCGCGACATTCAGGCCGACGACATCTTCAGGATCGATCGCCAGGGCCCTGCGCGCGTGCAGTTCTGCCGTGTCGTAGTCCCCGCGAGTCAGAGCAAGCTCGCACATCGTCGAATGGGCATACATCAGGTCCGGCTGAAGAGCGATAGCGCGATTCAGCCATCGTTCGGCCGCCGGATAGTCTCCCAGCCGGATATAAGCATCGGCGATACCGTGGTACTGGAACACAAAAGCCGGGTCAAGCGTGACCGCCTTCAACAGCCAGGGAAGCGCTTCATCCGGCTTTCCGCGCATCAGGCAGTTGAATCCCAGGTTGCCGATCGTCGGCGTGTATTTCGGGTTCAGGGCGTACGCCTTCAGCAGGACTTCGCTCGATTTCTGCAGCCGGCCGCTGAAATCGTAGCTGAGGGAGAGGGCCTTGTATGCCTCGCCGAGCCCCGGGTCGAGTGCGATCGCCTGCTGGCTTGCGGCCGCGGAACTGTCGAGCCAGGAAGCGGGGTAGCCGAATTTCCCGAATCGCTGCGCGTAGGCATCCCCGAGCCCCGCCAGTGCAAGCGCAAAGCGTCCGTCAAGCGTGACGGCCTTGCGGAAGAGCACTATTGCTTCGTCGTTGTCGGCACGATGATATCGGTAGTAAAACTCCCGCCCCTTGAGGTAATCCGTGTACGCTTCGACGTTCTCCGTCGGTTTTGCGTCCAGGCGGCGCGATTCCTCCGGCGAAAGCGTCGCTTTCAGCGCGGAGGCGATTTCGTGCGCCACGGCGCTCTGGATCGCGAAAATCTCGGTCAGCTCCCTGTCGTATGTTTCCGTCCACAGGTGTTCGTCATTATGTGCGTCGATCAGCTCGGCCACGATGCGCACCCGGTTCCCCGACCGGCGCACGCTTCCCTCGAGGATCGTCCCGACGTTGAGTTCCGCCGCGATTTGCGCCGGCGTCCGGTCGCTGGTCTTGTAGCGCATGACGGAAGCCCGCGAGGGCACTCTGAGGTCCTCGATCTTCGAGAGCTGGGCGATGATGTCTTCGGTGATTCCGTCGCTGAAGTATTCGTTTTCCTTGTCGTCACTCATGTTCCTGAACGGAAGAACGGCGACCGATTTGCGTTCCTCCCGCGGGGATGTCCAGGGATGGAAGAACAACAGCGCGACGACCATGATGATGACGGAAACCGGACCGGCGATCCATTGCCACCTGAGGCGGCCGGCGGCCGGCGACTTCGCAGACGCCTTCACTTCTCCGACGCGCCGGAGCGCGTCAGCGATGTCGCCGGCCGCCTGGTACCGTTTCCCCGGTTCCTTCTCCAGGCACCGCAGGATGATCTGTTCAAGGGCGGCGGGCGTGTCCGGCCGCAGGGCGTGCGGGGCGGGAGGATCTTCGTGAACGACCGAATATGCCAGAGAGGCTTCATGCTCCCCCCGGAACGGGAGACGGCCGGTGAGCAGCTCGAAGAGCACGATGCCGAACGAGAATATGTCCGATCGCTGGTCCACCGTCTGGCTCTGAAACTGTTCCGGCGACATGTACGACGCGGTCCCGATCGTGCTTCCGGCCCTGGTGATATCGACCCCCCCTTTCAGCTTCGCCAGGCCGAAATCGGTGATCTTCAGGTGTCCACCCTCGGTCAGCATGATGTTGTCCGTCTTGATGTCGCGGTGGACGATGCCGCGCCTGTGCGCGTGCGACAGCCCTTCGGCGATCTGAAGACCGTATCGAACCACATCGTCCAAGGGGAGGGTGCCACCGCGCGTGTTGAGATCTTTCAGTTTTTCCTTGAGCGTCCCGCCGGGAAGATACTCAAGGACGAGGAACCGCTGGCCGTCCGATTCGTCGATATCGTGAATTGTCGCGATGTGGGGATCAGCGAGGGCGGAGATCGCCCTGGCTTCCTGCTCGAAACGGGCGACTTCGTCCGGCGAGGAAAGGAGGCGTTCGGGAAGAAACTTGAGGGCGACGATCCGGTCGAGCTTGAGGTCCTGGGCCTTGTACACCACGCCCATCCCCCCTTCTCCGAGCTTTTCAAGGATCCTGTAGTGGGATATGACCGAGGGAACCAATGGGGATCTTTCCTGTCGTGTGAAAAATGTTCATCCATCCTGCACAACACAGCGCCGGTCAGGCCGCGTGCACCTTCTTCTTCGATGCTTCCCGGAACCCCTTTGCCAGCACTTTCCTGAGTGCCGCGGTGTCGACGTCGGCAAGCGCGTTGATATAGAGACACCCCTTGCCTGTCTTGTACTTCCCGAGGCGGAGAAGCTCGTTGTTGACGCTCTCAAGACCGCACATCATGTAGATACTGATGTTCTGCTTGCGGGGTGAGAAGCCGATGAGGATGGTATCCCCTTTCCGGCCGCTTTCGTAGACATAATGATATGTCCCGAACCCCACGATCGCGCTTCCCCACATCACCGGGTCATGCCCGGAGACCGACTGCATCATCTTGAGGAGCGCGAAGCAGTCGGTTCGTTTCTGCGTGTCCTTCACTTTGTTCAGAAAAGCCGTCACGCTGGCAATGGTCGGTCTTGTCTTGTTCTCCGCCATCGGATCTCCTTTTCGTGTGTGATGACCCCGGGGATTACTTCCCGGGTGCGGTGAGCGCATTCAGCTCCGCAGTCCAGTTGAGCACAAGTGCAATGTTCTTGAACGTCGTTCCTTCGACGGGGGTCGTGGTCACGAACTCCCTGCCGTCGGGCGTGATGTCATAGCTGATGCCGCTGTCGACGTTCATCGCCGGGAATCCGTTGATCAACACTGCCGGCGCTCCCGCGGAGAACGTGCCCGACGTGGACACCGGCACCGACACCAATTGCGCTCCCTTGCGGTAGTACAGCGTTTTCCCGTCAGGCGACCACCGGGGCTCCTCCGCCCCGTCTGTGGAAATCTGCCATTTGCCTTCTTTGCCCGGGAACGACCGGACATAGATCTGGTATGATCCCGTCTCGTTCGTCAGGTAGGCGATCCACTTCCCGTTGGGCGAGATGCTCGCTTCGTATTCATCGAATTTGGATCGCGAATAGTTCCACGGCAGCTCTTTCCCCTTGAGAGGGACGACGACGAGGTTGGATATCGAATTGCTTGCATCCAGGTCATCGATCAGCAGATATTTTCCGTCCGCCGACCATTGATCGACGTACGACCTGTTCGTCACCTTGCAGACTTCGACCTCCTCACCGCTGCCGTCGTACGGCTTGACGACGATCGCGCTTGCCCCGTCTTTGGTCCGTTTCATGTACGCGATGTGCCTGCTGTCCGGCGACCACTGGGGGCTTCGATTGAGCCCTCCGAACGTCAACCTGTTCCAGGTTCTTTTCATCACATCAAACATCCACACGTCATAATCCTCCCCGTTGCCGATCACCAGGGCCAGCTTCGTTCCGTCGGGCGACAGCCGGGGTTCGAGAAACCGGTGATGGGACGAGTCCAGCGCCGCAATCTCCCCCCGCGTGCTGATTTTCACGAGCCTGCGATCCTGGCCTCCGAGCGATCCGGGAACGTATGCCAGAGTCCCGTTGGACGACACCGCGTAGTCCGTGATGCCCGTCGTGACATCGTTGCACACCCCCTTCACCACCGAGACCGGCACCCCGTTCACCTCGCAGATGCCGGCGTCGAACGGAACGACAAACAGGTCGCCCGAGCGCGCGAACAGGAGATATCCCGGGTCGATATACCGTGCGGAGCTTGCCTCCTTCAAAATCGTTTTTCGCGCACCCGTCTCGATATCCGCCACATCGATGGACGCGTTCTCGTAGTAATCCGGACTCGCGAGATTCCCGACGGTGAACATCACGTGCCGGCCGTCGGGGAGAAACGACGGCCACCGGTGCGTCCTTTCGTGCCGCACTGAATCGATCGTGGTGATCCTCCTGACGGCTCCTCCGTTTTCATTGATAAGCGAGAGCCCCTGTCCCGCAGGTTCCGCGAAGACGATCGAGCCGTCCCTGTTCCACGCCGCTCCCCTGTTGTCCGGTACGTCCGCCAGGTCGATCGGCGTGCCGCCCCCGAGAAGCACCTTCTCGAGCTTGCCGTTCGAGAAGAACCCGAGCCACTTATCATCGGGGGAAAAGAACGGTGAAGCAGCGGCGCCGAGGCCGGAAAGCGCCACCGGCTCCATCGAGTTCATCGTACGGAGATAGAGCGTGTTGTCGGCCCTGTACACGAGGGCGGTCCCGTCGTGCGAGATCGCCAGCGCGGGGTAGTTGGCAAGTGTGAGGGCCTGATCATCGGCGAGCCTGATCGCAAACCTTGCGACCATCCGCTCCGGAGACGGCCTGTGCGCCATCAGCCAGACGGCAGCGAGCGCGATGAGGAGAATCACGGACAGCGCCCAGGGAACAATGCCCGGACGGATCATACCCGCACGGCCGGTCAATCGCGCCGCCCCGGTCAGTGTGACGGGTCCGGATCCCGTAACCGGCGAAAGGGGCGCAGCAGTCGGGGCGATCTCCCCCCTGCTGGTGCTGTAGATCCGGCTTTTCCTGTCCGGTGAGGAATTCCTGAACTTCTTCAGGTCCTTGGCGAGTTCTCTCGCTGACTGATACCTGTCGTCCCTGTCCTTCTCGAGGCATTCCAGGACGATTTCATCAATCCGCGGGTCCAGTCCCTCCTTCTGCAGGGAGATGGGCCGGGGCTCGACGTTGACGATTTCGTACATGACCGCCGTTTCGTGCACACCTTTGAAGGGAGACCCGCCGGCAAAAAGTTCGTACAGAACGACTCCCAGTGAAAATATGTCGGTCCGATGATCGACCTCCTGCCCCTGCACCTGCTCGGGGGACATGTATCCCACGGTCCCCATCATGGCACCGGTTTTCGTGAGCCGGCTGGCATTGACCGGTCCGTGAAGTTTCGCGAGCCCGAAATCCATGATCTGCACGATCCCGTCCCGGCGCACCATGATGTTCTCGGGTTTGATATCCCGGTGAACAATCCCCTTTTCATGGGCTGCCGCCAGGCCTTCCGCCGCCTGGATCCCGATGTCGACGGCCTGCCTGAAACTGATTGAGTCCTTCTTCTCCGCGAGCGTCTGTCCGTCGACAAACTCCATCGCGATGAAGAGCTGGTGTTCGTGCTCTTCGATCGCATAGATCGTGCATACGTTGGGATGATTGAGGGAGGATGCCGCTTTGGCTTCCTGCATGAACCGGGCTTTGTCAGCGTCCGAGGAGGAGAGATGAGCGGGGAGGAATTTCAGCGCGACGGTGCGGCCGAGGGTGGTGTCGTGGGCTTTGTACACAACGCCCATGCCGCCTTCGCCGAGCTTTGCGAGGATCTCGTAGTGGGAGATGACTGAGGGAACCACGGGAGCCTTTTCTCTGTGAATGGAATGAGCGTCCGGCCGTCAGGCAGAACACCCCTCAAGAGACTTCCGTGGCAGGGCTGCGGAAACGAGATGTTTGCAAAGAACGTGGCCGACTTAAAATACGCTAACAACGGGTTATGCGCAAGAGTTTCCTCCGCGCGCACAAAAGAACGTCCGATGCTTCCGCGGCCTCGCGCGGAGTGCCTGACTGCGCAAATATCGTCCCCAGTTTCCCACCCATTAACCCCGAACCGAGTATTCCGATCCGCATACCTGTACTTCCCTTTTTTCAAGTCCGTCCTGCCGCCGAAGGAGCTCTAACCGCCGTTCGGGATTTTACGGCTTTCCCTTTCGAACCTCAGACTCCTTATCATCCCTGTTGGCGGCAAAAACGTGATACGTGACGGCGTCCCAAGCGTTGTGAATGCCGATGAACAGCAGCATCAGGGCGGCTCCGCCGAGGAGATACATCCCCGTTCGCTCGTCGAATCGTACGATCCAGGCAGATGCGGTCAGTACCAGGTAAGCCCCGAGCGGAAGAATGCAATGAAAGAGCCAGTCCTCGACGACAGGCCTGTAGGCCGTTTGCACCCGCAGGCGGCGGGCGACGATGATGGTGTACGCGACTCCGATGAGGCCGACGCAACCCCATGCGACGGAGACAATTTCGGTCCCGTTCCACGGTGCGCTCAGGATCGCGGAGAGGAGCAACACCACCGCGAAGTGGACGACACTCGGCGTTGCGAAGGCCTCCCCCGCTTTCTGAACGTCACTCCGCAGGATCGGCCTGCCCGCTATGAGCGTAAGGACGACGAACTGGAGCCCGATCAGGGCACCGGCGGAGGAACCGACGATGACGTAGAAATTCTCCCATCCGGACAAGGTGGACATATTCCCGTCAGCCTCTATTGTGGTTTGTTCACTCCCAGATTCTCACGAACGTATTCTTCAGGGCGCTCGATAATCATCGTTATCAACGTTGCCAGGCTCCGCTGGGAGATCACCGATCCTTTTTCCGGTTCTCCTTTTCGTGTGATTTCGTAATCGACTTTATCTTCATTGCTGAACCACGTCGGCCTCAGGATTGTGTATTCAAGGTCCGATGCTTCTATCACGTCAGCGGCCTTTCTGTAGGGCTTCAATACGGGCCTTAACGGGACATCATAGATACCAATCGAGCATATGAAAATGAGTTTCTTTACTCCCTGTTCGCCCATCGAGGCGACAATGTTCTTTGCCATCGCCTCCAGGTCGCCGGAGAGATTCGCGTAGACAATGTCCTGTCCCGTGATGGCTTTGCCAAGCTGATGAATGTCTAAAACGCTTCCTTCAACGATACGACACCGGGAACCATGACTCTTTCTCAACCTGCGGGCATCTCGCAAGAACAGTGTGAGCTTCACGTCATCATTCCGGACGAGGAGATCGATGACGTGACTGGCGATGTTTCCTCCGGCGCCCAGAACCAACACGTTTTTCATTGTAGTGAAGCCATATCGACGACGAAGCGATAATGCACGTCCCCTCTTTCCAGCCGGTCGAATGCCTCGTTGATGCACCCGGCTTCGATCAATTCAATGTCGGCAGTGATACCGTATTCGTCGCAGAACTCCAGCATTTCCTGGGTTTCGGCAATCCCCCCGATATTCGAGCCTGAAAAACTCTTCCTTCCGACAACAAGATTAAAAGCTCCCACCGGAAGCCGGTCGACGGGCAAGCCGACCAATACGAGGGCGCCGTCCACGTTCAGCAGGTTCAGATAGTCATTGACATCATGCCTCGCCGACACGGTATCCAGAATCATGTCCAGTTTTGGCTGCCGGCGCATCTGTTCCGGATCACCGGTGAGAACCACGTTGTCAGCCCCCAACCGCCTGGCGTCTTCCACCTTGGAGCGCGACGTGCTGAAAACCGTCACGCAGGAGCCCATCGCTTTGGCAATCTTGATGGCCAGATGTCCCAGACCTCCGACGCCTATGATGCCGACCTTCCTGCCGGGGCCGGCCTTCCAGTGCCTGAGGGGCGAGTACGTGGTGATTCCCGCGCACAGCAAGGGCGCTGCTGAAGCCAGGTCCAGTTTGGCAGGCACGTGAAGAACAAAGTTCTCGTCCACGACGATGTTTTCTGAGAAGCCGCCGAACGTGTGCCCGCCCAGATGCTTGTCAGGAGACCCAAACACGATCGTGTTGCCGGTTTCACAGAATTGTTCCAACCCTTCCGCGCAGTACCGGCAGACTCTGCAGGAATCCACGATGCATCCCACCGCAACAGGATCTCCCGTTGTGAACCTGGAGACGCTGCCGCCGACCCGGGTCACTTTGCCCACGATTTCGTGCCCGGGGACGATCGGGTACCCGGTGCTGTTCCATTCGTTCCGGACGGCGTGAAGGTCGGAGTGACAGATGCCGCAGTAGAGAATCCGTATCTCAACGTCGTAAGGTCCGGGTTCCCTCCGGTTGATGTTCATGGAATGTAAAAGAGCGTCCGACCTCTCCGTTCCAAAAGCCTTGATGTTTTCCGATTTCATGATGTTCTTTGTGGTCCTTGTTCAGTCAGGGAGTATTTCATTGAGACAACGTACTGCGTTGAGGGTCCGCGGATATCCCACATACGGCAACAGCTGCGTCATGACGCTCAACATTGTTGCTTTGTCATTGCCGACGCGTGCATTCGCCTGGATATGCCCTTTCATTTGAGGCTCGGTTCCTCCCAGAGCGACAAGCATGGAAAGCGTCAGGAGCTCCCTCGTCCTGATATCCAGTCCTTTCCGCGTGTAGTAGTCGCCGAAGCAGTTCGCCGATAAGTATCGTTGAATATGAACCTGATTCCCGGGCGATTCCTTGTACATCCTGTCAATCGAATCACCAAAGATCTCCTTCTGGAGATGGAAACCCTTTTCAAATCGCGTTTCCGGCGTGGTCGTGGATTGGCTCTCCAGGGGGAGTTTCACCCCCCTTGCGCGCAAGATGTCGTTTGTCGCATGAATGAAGTCCAGGACCTTCGCCATGCCCACGTACGGAACGGACTGGTAGAGAATCTCTTTGATTTCCACGGGGGTCACGCCGACGTTGAGGGCTCCCCCCACCATCACTTTGTACTCTGCCAGCGCCTGGGCGGCGATGGTCGATCCCAGAATCATCATGACCCGGAAACAGCTGCTCATGGTTCCTGATTGCAGATTTGCTCAGGTTCATACAGTTCCCCGCTCCGTTCTTGCCCCTTGACAACCGTCATATTCCGCATCGGTCACCGGCGTCAGCCACTCCACCGCGCCGCTCGGAGCATTGGAGGTGATGGCGATGTGCGTGAGACCGATGTCGCGCGCAGCGCCGTGCCAGTGCACGACATGGGAAGGAATGACGACAACGTCCCCCTTCGAGAGGAACCTCGCGGGCTTGCCCCTCTCCTGATAAAATCCCTGACCGCCGGTGACGAGGAGGATCTGACCCGCAGGATGCCTGTGCCAGTTGTTCCGGCACCCCGGCTCAAACACAACATCTCCCACCGCAAAATTTCCCGTTTCATCCTTCGGGACAAGAATATTCACCCAGGCCGTTCCGGTAAAATACTCCGCGGGGGCTTTCCCGCCTTTTGGGAATATGGCGTCTCGATTCTCTGACATACTGATAGTGCTCCTCTCTATAGCCCTGTCCTTTTTTCGAGTTCTTCGGGATAGCGGTCTCCGACGACCTTGATCTTTTCCAGTGCGGAGTTGATCCCGCTCATCTCCTCCGAAGTCAGCGTAATGTCTACCGCAACGATGTTTTCATCCAGGCGGCTCAATTTTGTCGTTCCCGGAATGGGCACGATCCAGGGTTTTTGGGCGAAGAGCCACGCCAGGGCAATCTGGGCGGGCGTGGCGTTCTTCTGTGATCCTACCTTCTTGAGCAGATCCACGAGACCCTGATTGGCATCAAGCGCCCCGGATGTAAAGCGCGGAACGATGTTGCGAAAATCACCGCTGGCGAATTTGGAGTCCTTGTTAAACGATCCCGCGAGAAAACCCTTTCCCAGCGGACTGAACGGTACAAAGCCTATTCCAAGCTCCTCCAGTGCGGGGATCAATTCTTCTTCGGGGCGTCTCCACCAGAGAGAGTATTCACTCTGGACGGCGGTCACGGGTTGTACGGCGTTCGCACGGCGGATGGTCTTCACCCCCGCCTCGGAAAGTCCCCAGTGTTTGATCTTCCCTTTCTGGATGAGATCCTTCATCGTGCCCGCCACATCCTCAATCGGCACGGCAGGATCTACGCGATGCTGGTAGTACAGATCGATGACATCGGTCCTGAGACGTTTCAATGAGCCTTCCACGGCTTTGACGATCTGTTCGGGGCGGCTGTCCTGCACCTGCTTCCCGTCCTGCACCCGGATGCCGAATTTGGTGGCAATCACAACCTGTTTCCGGTGGGGCGCCAGGGCCTCGCCAAGCAATTCTTCATTGGCGTACGGCCCGTACATTTCGGCCGTGTCAAAAAACGTGACACCCCGCTCCACCGCCGTACGGAGCAATGTCACCATGTCCTTCTTATCGGGAATCTCGCCGTAGGCGTAGCTCATGCCCATGCAGCCAAGGCCGACGGAAGATACTTCCAGCCCGCCTTTTCCGAGTTTGCGCTTCTTCATTGAATCTCCTTCCGTGAGTACTTAATTCACCACTTCGTAGCGGATCCACAGCGCATCCTTTGCGCGCCGCTCGACGGATTTCAATTTCATCCCGACGGCCGTCCTCCCCGCCGGGTTCACGCCGTCGAATACGGCGGGGATCTCGTGACGGCCGTCGATCCCGGGGACCAGCAGAAGGCTGACCTCGTCAACAAGTCCCGCCTGGAGGAACCCCCCGTTGATGTGGCCTCCACCTTCAAGAAGGAGCGTCTTGATCCCAAAATGATCGCCGAGCAGGTGTACTGCCTGCACCAGGTCAACGGAGGCCGCCCCCGTCACTATGTATGAGATGCCTTTCTTCATCAGCATTGAAAGATAGTCCTCCGGAGCGCGCTCACTCACTACGCAGATCAGGTGATCCCCGTCGATATCACTCCCCCGCCAGCGAAGCTTGCCAAGCGTATCAATAGACACCGCGTAGGATCCGGCCTTCCGGGCCACGTGAACGTCACGGGGACCCGCCGGAGTATTTGACGCCGAAACAAAAGGAGCTTTCTCCGCAAAATGCAGCTGCATCGTCGTGCGACCGCACACCCAGGCGTCACCTTTCAACTGCGCTCCGGTGGACTCGTATTCACCGCTCCCGGTCACCGCCCGGAGCGAGGCCCCGTCGATTTTGCCGTCGACCGAGGATAGCATATGACAGATGATACGGGGGCGCATGTCACTTTCCTTCTACTTCGGTTCGCTTCCTGTCTTCGATGACAAATATAGGTATTTCGGCACGGGCGCAATATCCCATTGTTACGCGATGATTGCCTGATCCTCCAGAATTCTGGAGTCTCAACGTGGAATTGGGTATCTTGAACGGAACACAGGAGTGAACAATGACCATGAAATCCGGAGCCTCGCTGACAACAAGCCTGCTCGCCGCCGCCCTGCAATATTGCAGAGCCGAGGGGACAAATACGACACCTCTTCCGGGACTTTCCGTGGTCAGGCGGGACAGGATCGCGCAGGCCACGCCCGGGATGTACCGCCCCGAAGTCTGTTTCGTTCTTCAGGGAGAGAAGGCTGTGTGGACCGGGAACCAGGTGTACCACTACAATCCTTCGAACTACCTGGTGAGCTGCGTCGACGTCCCCGCAATAGCAGAGGTCGTTGCGGCGTCGACGCAGCACCCTTTTGTCTGCCTCAAACTTGAGCTGCAGGCCTCTACGGTCTACGGGATACTGCAGGAGACATCCGTTCCCAAAATCCGCACGGGTGAATCCGGAGGGGGCTTTTACGTTGAGAAAGTGACGCCCGAGCTTGCGGGGGCTTTTGCCCGACTGCTGGCGTCATTGAATGACGCGAATGACCTCAGGGTGCTCGCCCCTTCCATCGTCCGGGAGATTCACTACCGGCTGATGGGCTCAAAGTTCGGCGCGATGATACGGCAGCTCGGGGTGGTCGGAAGCAAGACCCAGAAGATTGGAAAGGTGGTGGAGCACCTGCAAAAGGACTATGCTGCCCCGCTGCGTGTCGCCGAACTTGCACGGATGGCGAACATGAGTCCTTCGGCATTCCACCTGCACTTCCGGCAGATCACGAGCATGAGCCCGTTGCAGTACCAGAAACACATCCGGCTCCAGGAAGCCCGGCGGCTTCTCAGCATCGAGACCACGGATGCGGCGAGCGTCGCCTTCCGGGTGGGCTATGAAAGTCCCTCGCAGTTCAGCAGGGAATACAAGAGGCTTTTCGGCGCACCCCCCATGGAGGACCTGGAGCGGACGCGCCTGTCGTTATAGGAATTTCAGACAAACCGGAGAAGGTACCTCCGCCACGCGGCCATGCGGAGTGAGAGTCCCCGACTCCAGGTGTATGTCAAACACGGTGATGGTGTCCGACCTCTGGTTGGCAACCAGGAGGTACCGCCCCGCTGAATCGATCGTGAAGTTGCGCGGCCACCTTCCCCCCGACGGTTCGTGCCGGACCAATGCAATCCCCCCCTTCTTCCCCCCGACGGCAAAGAGAGCAATACTGTCGTATCCGCGATTGGACACATAGACATATCTCCCGGACCCGGCGACGTGTACGTCCGCAGGAAAATTCTCGCCGGCAAAACCATCCGGAACGGTGGACAGGGTCTCCCGATGCTCAAGAGCTCCTGTCGATCCGTCCACGGAAAATGCCGCAAGCGTTGAGTCGAGCTCATTGACGACATAGAGCGCCGACCCGTCGGGTGAAATCGCGATATGACGCGGGCCGGCGCCGGGGGCGAGCGGTGCCCAGGGGGGCGTGGCCGGGAGAAGCTTTCCCGCGCTGGCGTCGAAGCGATAGATCATCACCCTGTCGAGTCCGAGATCGGCAGCATATGCATACCGTCCGGACGGATCGAGGACCACGGAGTGCGCATGCGGCCCCTGCTGCCGGGGCTTCACACTCGACCCTTTGTGCTGAACGACATCGGTCGCCTCGCCGAGTGTTCCGTCATCGCGGATCGGCAGAACCGCGAGATTGCCTCCCGTATAGTTGGCCACAAGTACGAATCGGCCGGTAGCATCAATCGTGATGTAACAGGGACCGGCGCCACGGCTCGAACAACAGTTCAGCAGCCTCAGGTCGCCGTTTTCCGGGTTCACGGCAAACGCGCTCACCGAGCCGCCGGTTTTCCCTTCAAACTCTGCAATCTCGTTCACGCAAAAGAGGCGCGATCGAATCCGGTCGACGGCAATATATGACGGGTTGGTCACCCCCTGTGTCGCGGATTCCACAGTCAATGCTCCCGACCCGGTGTCAAACAGGCACCGGTAGATCCCTTTGCTTTTGCCGTTCGTGTATGTGCCGACGAAGAGCGTCGAAGTGCGGGACGCTCCCTGAAACCGCGCGCCCGCAACCAGCCTGCCGGCAGCGACACTGCCGACGATCCCGGCGCCAAGGGTCTTGAGGAATTCGCGACGTGTGATTCTCATATGCATGACGCCCCCGAAGGAATTCGGTGGAAGGAGTGCGGGAGTGAGACTCTGCAGTCCGTGTGGCCCGTTCAACATACGGCAACACGGTGTTACTCGCAACATTGCATTGCAGGTGCAATAATGCCGGCGGATTCGCCCTGGGGGCAATTGGTGTTGCTCTCATGAATTGGCGATAACCACTGCCTGCCATATCGTCCGCGCACCGTCTCCCTCCCATGACAAATATGTAATCTCGCCGCCATCTTCAATCCACAATCCGTACGTCCAATAGAGTAGATAGACCGGAGGGCGTATGGCAGCAAAAAGCCGGAAGAAGGACCTGGAGTACACCCCGGCAGGACTTGACGATGATCGATGAGCAGAACATGAGAGTTCAGCCCGCTGAGCCGAGGCGGCCAGTTCCGGAGGTGAGGAAACCCAAACAGGACAAACCCCCGGAACATGACCCGGGAATCTGGCGGATGAACCGCAAGAGCTTCCTGAACGTCGCCGGATGGTTCGCGTTCTTTGCCTTCCTTGGCACCGCGGCACTCGGAGCGCTTCGCATGATGGTGCCGCGCGTGCTGTACGAACCGCCGTCCGCCTTCAAGGCCGGATTTCCTGAAGATTTTGTCGTAGGAGAGGTGAACGAGAAGTACAAGGATGACTACAGAGTCTGGATCGTCAGGGAGGCCGAGGGTTTTTATGCTCTTTCGGCGATCTGCACGCACCTGGGATGCACGCCCCGCTGGCTCGCCGCGGAGAACAAGTTCAAGTGCCCCTGTCACGGGAGCGGCTACCACAAAGACGGGATCAATTTTGAAGGACCCGCCCCCCGTCCGCTGGAGCGGCTGAAAATCACGCTGGCTGACGACGGTCAGATTCTCGTGGATAGAAGTGTCAAGTTCCTCTACGAGAGAGGAGAATGGTCGAAACCCGGGGCTTTCCTGAAGTACAATGGCTGACGTCTGCGCTTGTCCGTCAGCCCGGCCAAATCAACGATCGATCGGACAGCGTGTCGGAGCAGATGAAAAGACGTGAAGGTTTCTATTGACGACTCGGCGGGACGGCCGGAAGACCCACGCGACGGACAAGAGCCTGGAAACGAGGTTCATCACGCAACGGATCCAGGTTCAATATGACATTCAAGAACACCAGATCGGGCTGCCGCTGGTCGTAAGCCTTTTCGAGCCAGTCGAGCGCAACGCTGATTTCGCCCAGACGTGCGGTTATCCCGGCTACGGCCACCGGGTCAAGTTCCCTTTCGTTCGCACTCCGTCTGGCGGCAAGGATACGTACGGCCTTCGCCTTCGAACCCGCCGCGGCATAGATGTTCGCGAGTCGGAGCGAGATTCGTTCGTCGTCACCCGTGCATCGAGCCGCCTCCTCAGCTTCCATGTACATTCCTTTGGCGAGATACGCCCTGGCAAGGTGGGCGTGAGCAAGGCTGAAATTCGAGTCCAGCTCAATCGCTCTCCGGCATTGCTCGATGACGTCATCATAGCGCCGTGCGAAGTTGCAGACTTCGCCCCCGATCGAAAGAAGGAGGGGTGAAAGCGGATCAAGCTCCTGGGCCCGCTTGATCTCAGCGAACGCTTCATCGTGACGCCCCATCGCGCTCAGGTATTCCGCGTACCAGTGATGAGCGATGACGTAGCCCGGCTTGAGCTCGAGAGCCTTGAGCAGCTCCTGTTCGGCGCCCGCCCAATCCCAGTCCCAGTAAAACAGGACAAATCCCAGGGCGGAATGCGCCTCTGCAAGGGAATTGTCAAGCTCCAGTGCCTTCATCGCCGCCGCCTTTGCTTTGGGAAATGCCTCCGCGGGCAACGCTCCTTCGTAAAATGGGAGTATGGCATAACTCTCGGCGAGCCCGGCGTATGCAAGCGCGTTCTCCGGATCTTTCGCGAGTATCTGCTCGAACAGTTGTATGCTCTTGTTGAACGCGGCGAGTGTTCGCCGGGCGAAGAAGTAGCGACCCTGCAGATAGATTTGATAAAGCCCGGCATTCACCGGGCGGGCACTCGCAAGGCGGGTCTGTTCCTGAGGCGTCACCGTAGCTCTAATCTCGCGGGCAATGGTCCTAGCGACCTCACTTTGAAGAATCAGAATGTCATCCATGGTTTTGTCGAACGTTCCGGCCCACAACACCGTGCCATCGGATGCCCTGATCAACCTGGCGTGGATCTGCAGTTTGTTTCCGATATGCTGGAAGGACGGCTCGACAATCGCTTCCACACCTCCCAGTTCCGCCGCAATTTGAGCATAGCCTTTGTCGGTTCCCTCAAACTTCATCACCGATTGGCGGCCTATGGTACTGACGGATTTGATGTTTCCAAGCTCGGTGATGAGGCCTTCGAGGAGCCCTTCTGACAGTGATTCGTCTCCCGGTACCTTCGAGAGATTCCGCGGGGGGAGCACGGCGACCGACCTGAGTTCCGCACGCAGCCCATTCCGGTCATCCTTTCCGCGGAGTAAAAGCAGCACACCGAAAGCGATGACCACGACTGCAATCGCTCCCAGTCCATAGAGAACGGTCCGTCGTTTCTTCGGAATGACAACCGGTTCGGCGGCCGGTGGGTTCCTCTGGGCTGACGAAGCCCGGCCGAGACCGTTCAGGTCGACGACAAGTTCATCCGCGTGCTGATATCGCTCTCCGGGCGCCTTCATCAGGCACTTCTCAACAATCCGCTCAAGCTCTTTCGGAATCCCGGTACGGATACCGGTGATATGCGCGGGTTCGGAGTTGAGGATAGAGTACATGAGGGCGTTCTCGTAATCCCCCTCGAACGGGCGTCTCCCAGTGAGCATCTCGTACAGCACAACGCCCAGCGACCAGATATCCGTCCTGTGGTCCGTGATGCCGCCGCTCGCCTGTTCAGGAGACATATAGCCGGCAGTCCCGAGCGTCGAGCCCGCCTTGGTCAACATCGTCCGCCCGCTGAGCTTCGCGAGTCCGAAGTCCACGATCTTGGCCACTCCGTCCGTGGTCACCATAATATTGGCGGGCTTGATGTCGCGGTGCACAATGCCCTGTTCGTGGGCTTTGCTCAGGCCGCGCGCCACCTGCTCACAAATGTCGATCGCCTCGTCGATCTTCAGCGGTCCGCGCTCGATCTTCTTCTTGAGCGTCTCCCCTTCAAGGCATTCCATGCTGATAAACATCTGCCCATCAGCCGTCTCATCGATGTCGTAGACAACGCAGATGTTATTGTGCCGGATGGCGGAGGCGGCCTTGGCTTCGTGGACGAATCGATGTCCGGCTTCGGGATCGTGCGTGAGATCGGGAGGAAGGAACTTCAGGGCAACAGGGCGATCGAGCTTGAGATCCTGGGCTTTGTAGACAACCCCCATCCCGCCGCCCCCAAGCTGCTCGAGAATTCTGTAGTGGGATATCGTCTGGCCGATCATAGGGAGCAAGTGCGTATACAAGCGGTTCCGAACACACGACAATCGGCGGCACGGCACAAAGTACGGCGGGAAACGTGGATAGTCAAACGTTACGCGGGGCGGGCTCATGACAGGCAGGCCCAAAGATACGAAGGCCCGAGACCACCATCGCCTGGTGGCTCGGGTCTTCAAGGTGCCCGGCTCCGCGAGACACACGGAAATTCGCATATATATCCTCGCGAATCCCGGCTGTATTCATCAATTCCGCAAGGAGAGGAACCTCCGGAGTGATCGTGAGATTCTCGTCACGGCTCTATCTCTTCGCACCACGCAACGGCGTTACCGGACGTTCAGGCGAAGACGTATTCCATTGTCCCGATGATGATAGGCGTAGTGTCGATGATAGTAAACGACGTGCCGATGATAGTATTCGCGATGTCGCGGATGATAGTAGACATGATGTCTTCCGCGATACCCGGAGTTCACTCGTATGCGTATCTGGGAACTTGCAGTGGGGACGAATATCATGCCCGCGATTACAATTGCAAGACTCGCCGCTATGATTCTGAGGTGTCTCATGGACATTCTCCTTGGTTAAACTTCCTCTTTCACTTCTTCCTTGAAGATCTCTCCGCTGCGGGCGCAGGTGCAAAGGTCGTATCCATTTCTGCCACGTTGAGCTCGGACTCGTGGGAGTGAACGATCTGCCAACGACCCGCGCGCAACTGCACGACGATCGAAGCGACGCCCTGACCTTCAAGATCCTCGCCGGCCTTCGTTGCAGCCGTGAACCGGAATGATTCTGTTACGACAGCGGCTTCCGCACCGAGGACAACAACGTCTGTGGCAACGGACTGAATGCTGAGCGAGTCGAGCGTCGGCAAATCGCCGTACAAGCTGTCCTTGAACGCGTCATACGAAGCGTAGAGAAACCCGTTTTCGAGGAACCGTGCATCGGGATCCGACGAGATGCGTGCAAATACAGCAGGTCCATTGAGGTTCTGCACGCCTTTCATCACATCCTGGATCACGGTCCTTGCCGAGTCCGCGACGGCGGTTTTTTGGGCGTCCGTGAGTGCCGGTGGCTGCGACTGGCAGGCAAATGCAATGATCACAAGTGCGAACACGATAAGGTTGGAAAGTGATGTCTTCATAGACCCTCCGAATGTGAGTGCGAGATCGTGAAAGGTGCGGAGAAGGCGGTGCATCGTGCCCAGACCGGCGGAACTGATCACCTTTTCTTAGCCTGCCGGACGATATACAGCAGGATGAGTGCACCGACAATCGCGGCGATCAGTAAGCCGAGAAAATGCCCCCGCTCGAAATATTGAGGAGGCCGAATATCCAAACACCGATGAATGAACCTATAACCCTTACGATCAAATCACCAACCAGGCCGAACCCGGCGCCCTTCATTATTTTCCCGGCAATGAAACCGGCGACGATCCCGATCACGAGGAAAAGAAACAGATTTTCTGTGCTGTAGTTCATGTGACGTTCTCCCTTCAAGGCTGTGTGTTTCAACCGTCGAACAACTGGGATCCCTTATTGCTTTGAAGGATACCGATAACAATTCTGATTGAGAATAGACAAAGAGGATGATAAAGGAATTAGTCCATATTCCACACCTAACCCTCCCCATTGCAGGTCATGCGTTTCGCCGGCTTCCGTTCGCCGGGGCCCCTTTAAGAGTTAATGGCGAAGAAGTTCATCCGGATCTCCTGGATCTCCAGCAATGTTTGCCGATGATTTGTCAGGAGATAGTCCAGCTTTTCGTGCAGATATCGAATTTCCAACTCTGATTTCAGGTTTATCTGATAATCGTATTCGGCGTGCAGTCTGTCTTTTGCCTCCTGGCGGTTTTGACTCATCATGATAAATGGAGCCTGCATCGCAGCGATACACGACAAGACAAGGTTCAGCAAGATGAACGGTTGCGGGTCG
>CAVVIT010000008.1:0-469592 GCA_963748405.1 Ignavibacteriota bacterium | reverse complement strand
GAGCTCGATCGACCCGTCAAGCCGGAAGTCCACGCCGAGGAGGAACCGCTGCATGATCCTGATATAGTTGGCCGGATACTCGCAGTACGTGTTCGGCCCCGTCGCCACGGCCCCCCCCTTCCCGTCCGGCTCGAACCGCTCGTGCCAGTAATAGCCGCTGTCCCGCCCGACGTCGCTGATCTTCCGGAGCCCGGCAAGAAGCCCTTCGGCGTCCCCCTTGCGCGCCCGGGCCCAGGCCTCCAGGTACCAGACGCGCCCCATCGAAGCGAGGTCGTGGCTGTCGGGGTAGTTGAACTCCCAAGGCTCGTATTTCTCCGGATGCGTCGCTATGCCGGTGGGTATGCCGCCGTAGTGGAACTTCTCTTCGTACCGGAGCGCAGGCCAGAGAACGGCTTCCTGTTCGGGCGCGGCGACGCCGGTGGCAATCGCCGCCCAGTCCACGTCGGTGAGACCGTGGCTCGCAATGTACCCGTGATTCGCGTTGAAGTACTCCGCGAAGTGATCCCCCGCCCAGAATTTCGTCACGAAATGCAGGCGTATCTTCTCCGCGAGCCGCCCGTAGCGGGCCGCGGACGAATCATCGCCCACGATTCTGTTGAGCGCCGCGAGCCTCCGCAGTGCATCGACGGCGTAACACTGCGTCACCCCGTCCGATTCGAGCCTCGGAGGACGCTCGACATAGTATCCTCCCCCCTTCACCGCTCCCTCGTCGGTCGTGATCGAGGCGAGGAAGTCGGCCGCCAGGTTCACGGAGGAAATCTGCTCCCTGAGCCACGACGTGTCGAGCGTCGCGCGGTAGATCACGTCCGCGTTCTGTATGTAGGTGGGGCTGGCGAGCGCTTCCAGAGGATTCCCGGGAACCCAGTGGACGTATAATGCCCCGTTGGAGGAGATGATGCCGGGGTACCCTTTCGGACCGATGTCCCGTCCGGGAAGCGCGGGAAATATGCCGATCGGCAGGAGCCCGTCATCCCTCTGGAACGACCTGACATATTGCCAGTTCGCTTTTGCCACGCCGACCTGTCCGAGCCAGAGAAGTGCGTCGGTCATCTGGTGGCCGTCGAGCGAGGGATAGGTGTTGCCGTAGCCACCTCCGTGCCCGTTGGCGTAGACGCAGAAGTACCCGTCGAACACTTTCGGGTTCACTGCGGCGAGGACGTTCTGGACCGCCGCACGTTCGTACGTCACGGCGAGAGACGTGTCGGGCAGGTCAAGGGGAAGCACCTGTGAACGGGCCCCGCAGGCGAGCAACGCGGCCGCTGCGATCTGGAGAAGCGCCCGGCGGGATGCGGCGCCGTGATGCACGGGGGACCCGGACGCAGGAGAGTGCCCCGGCGCCGGGAAGATGCGTTCGGTCATGAAGTACGCGTTATGGTTTGACGGGATCCGATTTGAACGCGAGCGGTGCACCGGGGGAACGGCGTGCGTGTATAAGCTCGGCGACAATGCTTACGGCGATCTCTCCCGGGGTGGCTGCGCCGATATCCAGGCCTATCGGCGTGCGGACGCGCCGGAGCGCGTCGCGGGACACGCCCTGCGCTATCAGCCGCTCGAACGTGGCCGCGACCTTTTTCCTGCTCCCGATCATTCCAATATACCGAGCGGGAGTCGAAGCCGCAACGCCGAGGACCATCTCATCGGCCCTGTGGCCCCGCGTGACGATGACGATCGAGGACGAGGGCTTGATCGTGATCTGTCCGAACGATTCGACGAAATCCGCGGCGATCGTCCGGGCGGCCTCCGGGAACCGCCGGGGGTTGGCGAACTCCGGCCTGTCGTCGATCACCGTGACCTTGAAACCCGACAGCGCCGCGATCCTCGAGACGTCCCGTGCGACGTGCCCTCCGCCGAAGATGAAGAGTGCGGGCGCCCCGGGAACGAATTCAAGCATCAGCCGGCCTTCCGGGACGGGGATCCGGGCGACCCCGCGCGTGCGGACGATCTCCTCCATCGCACTGGCGATCTTCCCCGGGTCGGAGAGAAACTCCGGGGAGAGAGGCGCGGGACCGCCGGGGGGAATGACATAACGCCCGATGACCGCGCCGTCTCCTCCGACGAACGTGGTTTTCACGGAATCGTCCCCGCCGTCCCGCCGCTCGCGGAGTGATTCGAAAAAGGGGAGGTCCCGGGCCGTGACGGGCTCCAGGAACACGTCGAGCGTTCCGCCGCAGAGCATGCCGCTTTCCAGATGGTCCTCATCGAGCGTGAACGTCATCACGGCCGATGTGCCGCTCGCGGCCAGGTCCCGGGCGGCGGTGATGACGTCCCCCTCAACACACCCCCCTCCGATCGTCCCGGCGATCCTCTCTCCCGAGGCACCGACGAGCATCCGCGAGAGCGCGGAAGCGGGAGTCGATCCCGAAACGCCGATCACCGTCGCAAGAATCACGGAGGATTGCGAGCGGAGATGGTCGGCAATCAGGTCGAGCGCGTCACTCATAGGATTGCGAGCCTCATCATCTCTCAGTCGTCGCCATGTCCCGGACAATCCGGGTATCACGGTTCGGGCGGATCCGGCCGAACGCGGGGGGCAGACCGCGCTACATCGTCAGCGCCATGACGGATTTGCACGTGTGGAGCCGGTTCTCGGCCTCCGGAAAGACGCGCGAGTGCGGTCCGTCGATCACGGCATCCGTCACCTCGAATCCCCTGTCGGCCGGGAGGCAGTGCATGTAGATCGCATCCTTCGACGCGAGCCCCATCCGCCTCTCGTCGCAGATCCAGTCCTTGTATTTCTTCGATATCTCGAGCGCCTCCTGCGGATTGTGAAAGAGGGATTCGATCCCCCAGGATTTGGGATAGACGATATCGGCGTTCCGCATCGCCTCGTCCATCGAATCAACAACCTCGAACTTCGTTCCGTTCTTCTTCGCCGTCTCACGGGCGTATTCCATGGGCCCCTTCATCAGCGTGTATTCCGGGGGATGGGCCAGCGTCACGTCCATCCCGAACCGGGTCATCAGCGTGATGAGCCCCTGCGGGACGGACATCGGCTTGGCGTAGCTCGGCGCATAGGCCCAGGAGACCGCGATCTTCAACCCGCGGAGGTTCCTGCCGAACTCCTCCCGGATCGTCATCAGATCGGCCAGCGTCTGGAACGGGTGGTCGATGTCGCACTGCATGTTCAACACGGGAACACTCGCGTGTTCGGCGACCGTGCGCATATACGAGTTCCCCTCGCCCGGGACGAGGTCGTGCCGGATGGCGATGGCGTGCCCGTACCCGGAGAGTATCTTCCCCATGTCCCTGGGCGATTCCCCGTGGGCGACCTGGGAGGTTTCCGCGGCGATGAAATGGGCGTGAGCCCCGAGCTGCGTCGCTCCCGCCTCGAACGAGTTCCGCGTCCGTGTCGATTTGTCGAAAAAAAAGAGAAAGACCGTCTTGTCGGGAAGGTACCGGGTCGGCTTCCCCGATTTGAACGCCTTCTTCAGCTTCGAGGCGGTGTCGAGCGCAATATCGATTTCCTTGACCGTCCAATCGCGCGTCTCGATGTAGTCACGGCCGCGGAGCGTCCGGGGAAGTTTCGGGAGTTTTCTGGCGGGCATGGCGTGTCGCTCTCAGTTGTTGTAAAGGAGTGGGTTCGGACTCATCAAAGCAATACCCCGGCCGCGGGTCATCGGGCGGAGAAATACGTCCCGGGAAACGCCGCATACCAGGCGGACGCCTTCACGAGATGCTCGACGGGGATCTGCTCGGTGGCCATGTGCGCGTAGATTTCGTTCCCCGGGCCGAACCCGATGCAGGGGATGCCGTGCATCCCCATCACCGCAACGCCGTTCGTGCTGAAGACCCACCGGCCGACCTCGGGCTTCTCCCCGAAGAGACTCTCGTACGTTCCCACGCCCGAGGCAAGGAGAGGATGCGACTCGGGGAGGAGCCAGGTGGGATAGTATTTCTGCGTGGGGTAGGACAGGCCTCGCCAGCTCGGCGTACTGTAATTAAGAACGACGACCTGCGCACCGGCGGCCGCGACGGAAGGGAGCGCCCGGATCTCGCGAAGCGCGGAATCGAGCGTATCGGTCGCCGCGAGCCGCCTGTCGAGATGGATCGTCGCGGAATCCGCAACGGCACAGAGCGAGGGGGACGTGGAGCGGATCTCGGCGATCGTCACGGTTCCCTTCCCCAGGAAGGGCTCCCCGGTGAGCCGTTCATTGAGCTTTTCGATGTCGAGAACGATCGGCGCCATCTTATACACCGCGTTGACCCCCCGTTCGGGCGCCGAGCCGTGACAGGAGATCCCCTTCGTGCGGACTTCGATCTCCATCCTGCCGCGGTGCCCCCGGTAGACCCCCAGGTTCGTCGGTTCGGTGATCACGACGGCCTCGGGGCGGATTTTGTCCTCGTTGATGATGTACTGCCAGCAGAGCCCGTCGCAGTCTTCCTCCTGGACGCTCCCCACGACGTAGAGCGTGTATTCCCCTTCGAGGCCGAGCTGCTTGATCAGTTTCCCGCCGTGGACGATGGAGGCGAGCGCCCCTTTCATGTCGCACGCGCCCCGGCCGTAAACGATGCCGTCCTTTTCGGCCCCCCGGAAGGGATCCACCGTCCAGTTTTTCGCGTTCCCCACGTCCACCGTATCGACGTGGGCGTCGAACGCGATGATCCGTTTCCCGCTGCCGATCCTGCCGAGTATGTTCCCCATCCCGTCGACGGTGATCTCGTCGAACGCGCAGGCCTCCATTTCCTCCCGGATGCGGGAGACGACCTGCTCCTCCTGCGAACTGACGGACCTGATCGCGATGAGGTCGCGGAGGAATTTGACGACGGAACGCTCGTTTTTCCGTGCGGCGGAGAGGATGGATTCAGGTGTGGTCATGGCCTTCTACGTCAGTGCGTTGAATTCTTCGATCAGGCGGTCGAACACGACGACTTCATCCTCGAAGAGGGCTCGCCAGTATTCCGGGCTCCACTGCGCGTTGAGTTCTTCCGTCGTCTTCCCCTGCTGCTCGACCCACGTGTAATACTTCAGATTGTGCAGGGCTTTCCTTTCGTAATAGGTCAGCTCCCTGAAATACTCTATCCCCTGGTGCCGGAGGGGGCCTTCGCAGTCCCTGACCGCGTCCGTCTGCGTGTAGGGCCCGCGTCCGGCGGCCAGTTCGACCAGGCGCGACGCGTACAGCGCCGATGAATCGGTGAAGACCGTGAAGACGACCTCGTCCGGGCCGAGCTCGAAATACTTCGCCGTTTTTATGGACGCCAGCAGGTTGCCGATCCCGGATATCCCCAGGAGGGGGAGCTGTTCCAGGACTGCCGGGGGAACGCCGAGCGAACCAAGGTATGCAAGACCCGCGGGATCATTAAAGAGACGGAGGACCCTCATGCAATCCTCGTCGTCAACCGCGGCGACGGCATCCGTGTTCATCACGTTGTGCACCCAGGGGACGTGCTTGTCGCCGATCCCTTCGATCCTGTGGGCGCCGAACCCGTTCAAGAGGAGCGTCGGGCACTGGAGCGCTTCGCTCGCGACAGTCCTGCAGAGCGGATACCGCGATTTCAGATAGTCACCCGCGGCGATCGTCCCCGCTGAGCCCGTGGCCGATATGAACGCCGCCGGCCGCCGTCCGGGACGCCCGAGGCCTTCGAACACTTCTTCCAGTGCGGGCCCGGTGACGTTGTAGTGAAATATCGGGTTGCCGAATTCCTCGAACTGGTTGAATATGACGTTGAGGGGATCCTTCTTCAGCTCCCAGCATTTGTCATAGATCTCCTTGACGTTCGATTCGCACCCGGGAGTGGCAATGACCTCGGCGCCGATTTCTTTCAGCCACGCGAACCGCTCGCGGGACATTTCTTCCGGCAGAATCGCCACGGCCGTGCATCCCAGGAGCGCGCAATCGAACGCACCTCCGCGGCAGAAGTTTCCTGTCGAGGGCCACACCGCCCTGTGACGGCCGGGATCGAATTCCCCGCTCACCAGCCGGGGGACGAGGCACCCGAACGCCGCCCCGACCTTGTGCGCACCGGTCGGGAAGAACTTCCCCGTGAGACCGATGATCCTCGCCCGCACACCTGTGATCTCGCGGGGTATCTCGAACGAGTTCACATTTCCGTAGAGACCCGAGCCGACATCGTTCTTCCACGTGATGCGGAACAGGTTGACGGGGTTCAGGTCCCAGAGTCCGACTCCCCTCAGGCGCGACGTCACGGACGAAGGGATCCGCGATGGATCGCGCAGCTGGGCGAACGTCGGAATCGTGATTCCGCGCTCACGGCAGCGGGCGGCGGTTTTCCTGATGACGTCGGGGTGAAGCTTGTTGATGATTCTGGAGTTCATGGGATGATCGTATGAGGTCGCTTCGCAATGACTCAAATTTCAGAGAGGGAGATGCACGATTCGGGGCAGACGAGTGGGCAGAGCCCGCACCCCACGCAACGGTCGGCGTTCACGGCCGGGATGCGGCTCTCCCTCCTGTCGATGGCCCCGTGTCCCCCGTCCCGGCACGCCACGTAGCAGACCTCGCAGCCGATGCACCGCGATTCGTCGATCACGCTCCGCACGCGCCGCCGCGGGAGGTCGTCGTGCATCGCGAGATGGGGGAGCGCTTTCCCCACGATGTCAAGGGGGGAAGCAAACCCCATGTCGTCCATGTAATTCGAGAGCCCGCTCCGCAAGTCGTCGATCACGCGGAAGCCGTGGTGCATCACGAGCGTGCAGAACTGGACGCACCGCGCCCCGACGCTCATGAACTCCACGGCGTCGCGCCACGACGAGGCCCCTCCCGTCCCGAGGACGGGGATGCTCACGTTGCGGCATATCTCGGCGATCGTCCGGAGCGTCAGCGGCTTGATCGCCGGGCCCGTGAGGCCGCTGTAGGTCGAGCGCGGCCCGAGCGCCGGAGAGGGGACGAACGTGGCAATGTCGATTCCCATCAGCGCCTGCAGGGAGTTCGCCGCGGTCAGCGCATCAGCGCCGCTCCTCTGCACGGCCTTCGCGACGTCGACGATGTCCGTGACGTGGGGGGTGATCTTTATCGACACCGGAATCCGCCGTGCGGCCTCTTTCACCCAGCGGGCCGTCAGCTCGGTGGCCGCCACGCTCTGCGCGAGCATCTTTCCGGGATCCTCGCCGATGTTCCCCTGCGGGCAGGAGAAGCTGCATTCGATCATATCCGCGCCGGCCTTCTCGAGCCGTTCGACGAGCGACTGCCAGTCTTCTTTCTTCCCCGCCATGATGCTCGCGGCGACGAACTTCTCCGGGAATTCTTTCTTGAGCGCGCGGACCGTGTGCTCGACCCTGTCGACGTGGTGTTCGGAGATGAGGTCGATGTTCCCCATACCGAAGAGGAGCTTGCCGTCGTGGTTGAACGAGGACATCATCGGGTACGCCAGGTCAACACGCGTCCCCTCCACCGACGTGGTTTTGAGGACCGCACCCGCCCACCCCGAGCGGAATGCGCGCCGTACCATATCGACGTCGTCCGTCGAAGGCCCGGCGGCGAGGATGAAGGGATTCTCGAGATGAATCCCCATCATCTCGTACGAAAGGTCACGCACCGGCCCGGTGGCCGGGAGATCCTCGGTGTTCATCACTTCCTCATCAGATACTCGTGAATCGAACGCGCTGCCTGCTTCCCGTGCGCGAGCGATCGAACGACCGTCCCCTCGCCGCCCGCGGCATCTCCCCCGGCGAACACGCCGGGAGCGGAAGTCTGAAATTTCGCATCGACGCCGATGTACCCGCGGCGCGTCCGGTCCAGGCGGGGGAGCCAGTCCGCCCGGAGGTCCTGGCCGATCGCCACGATGACGGCATCCGCCGGGAGAAGAACGTCGGAACCGGGGATCTCGACCGGGACGGGCCTTCCCGAATCGTCGGTCTGACCGCCGAGCCGCATACCCCGGCATACGACTCCCTCGACCCGATCGCGCCCGGCGATCGACACGGGGATCGTCCGGAAACGGAATTCGACGCCGAGCCGCCGGGCTTCCTCGAGCTCGGCCCGCCAGACGAGCATGTGTTCCTCCGCGCGCCTGTACACGAGCGTGACCTCGCCGGCGCCCAGCCGCCTGGCCGTGGCGGCGGCATCGAGCGACACGTTCCCCCCACCCACAACCACAACGCGGAATCCGGGATCGAGCGGACGCGGGTCCTTTCGGGCCGATTCAAGGAACGGAAGCACGGGGTGAACGTACCGGAGATCCTCGCCGGGAATATTCAGCCGCCGGTCGCGCCCGAGACCGGGTGCGATGAACACGGCGTCGTGCGACCCTGCGATCTCACCGAAAGCGCGGTCGTCGATCGCGGCATCGTGCACGGTGAAGAACCTCCGGAGTATCCCGGCGTCGCCGGCGATGTCTTCTTCCGGAAGCCGGAACGGGGGAATGCTCTTTGCGGGAACGCCGCCGGGAGGGCCGTCGTTGTACAGATCCACCGCGTGGCCGAGCCGGGCAAGCTCGAATGCGCATCCGAGGCCGGCGGGGCCTCCCCCGATGACGCCGACGCTCTTCCCCGAACCGGGCTGCACCGGCGGATCGAACGGGCGGTCCCGCGCCGAGAGCGTCGCGTACAGGTGGAGCTCGCGTATGCGCACCGGGGCGTCCTGCTTCGCCTTCGTGCAGGCGCTCTGGCAGTAAATCTCGGAGGGACAGATCCTCCCGCACGTGTCTGCCAGGGGGTTCGCCTCCCTGACGAGCCACGCCGCGCCGCGGGCATTGCCGCTCCGGAGCATCGCGATGAACCCGGGGATGTCGATATGCACGGGACACGCCGTCGTGCAGGGGGCGTCAAAACAATACAGGCAGCGCTCTGCTTCGACGAGAGCCTGCCTGGCGTCGAGCATTCCGGTGTGGGCGTTATCGTGGTCCATGAGCCCTTCGCGCTGCATCCTCGATTGCCTCCACGATCTGCTGGTACCCGGTGCAGCGGCAGAGATTCCCCGCGATCGCACCGCGGATTTCCTGTTCGGAAGGGTCCGCCGAGTGGTCGAGAAGATCCTTTGCGCTCATGAGCATCCCCGGCGTACAGAACCCGCACTGGACCGCGCCGTGATCAAGGAACGCCTCCTGGAGCGGCCTGAGCGTACCGAGGGGTGCAAGCCCCTCCACCGTGAGAACTTCGCGCCCGGCGACCTGGGGCGCAAGGACGAGGCAGGAGTTGACCGCGCGGCCGTCAAGGAGCACGGTGCAGGCGCCGCATTCCCCGGCGTCGCACCCCCTCTTCGTCCCGGTCAGCCCGATCTCCTCGCGGAGAAGATCGAGAAGCGTCATGTTCGGGGGGACGTCGAGCCGCTGCGGCCGGCCGTTGAGCGTGAAGGAGATTTCGACGGTGTCCATAGTCTGGTTCAATCGTTGACGGCAAAACACTGTTCAAGCGTCCGCCGCACGAGCGCGGCGATGACGGGCTCCTTGTATTCGGTGGACCACCTTCTGCCGGTCTCCCGTATCAATATCTCCGAAACAACTCTCCCCGCTTCGGCAAAGAGCATGTCCGAGGGAGATTGTCCGATAAGGACTTTCTCGGCCTCCATCGCCCGCTTCCAGACCCTCTGGGCGGCCCCCGGAACGATCCTGGCGTCCGTGACAATCCCCGCGCCGTCGAGCGAAACGACCGCCGCGACGCTCAGGCGTGAAATCGAAAGGGCGTTCCTCCTCCCGAGTTTCAGGAATGCGCTCTTCGTCCCCGGGGGAAGGGACGGAAACCTGATCTGCGTGAGAAGATCGCCCGGCTCCGCGGCGGTCGAATACGGCTTGTTGAAAAATCCGGACGCGTGGTGCTCGTGTTCCCCTTTGACGGAGGAAAGCGTGAACACGGCGCCGAGCGCGATCAGCGGAGGGACAAGGTCGGCGCAGGCCGCCGCATTCATGACGTTTCCTCCGATCGTCCCCCGGTTCCGGATCTGGGGCGAACCGATCGTGGAGGCGGCGGAGGCGAGCAACGGGGCCCACGAACGGAGGATGTCAGAACGGATAAGCTCCGCGTGAGTCGTCAGCGGCCCGATGAGCAGATCAGTTCCCTCCAGGGAGATGTCCCGGAGGGCGTCGATGCGCGATATGTCGACCACGACGAGGGGCGAGTTCGAACCGGGGCGGCGCCATTCCACGAGGAGGTCGGTCCCGCCGGCAAGTATGCTTGCCCTGCCTCCGTGCTCGTGCAGAGCGGCGACAGCCTCCTGGACCGATCGGGCGACGATATAGGTGAACGGTTTCACGTCTGCTCCGGTCGGATTTTGCACGAGAGATCGGGGGCCGGCGGCTCACCGTCTTTCAGGAGGGACCCCCTGGGGCCGGCGCGGCGAAGCGCGTGGCCGAGGTAGACCCTCTCCAGGGAGGCCGGCAGTTCGGTGATCCGCTTTCCCGCGGCATTGAATATCGCGTTCGCGATCGCCGGCGCGGCGATCTCGTTCGTCGGCTCGCCGACCGATTTCGCACCGAACGGACCGGCAGGATCCTCGTTCTCGACGATGACGGTCTTCACGGGGGGGACATCCATCGACGTCGGGACCAGGTATTCGTCAAAATTCAGCTGGGCCGGAATCCCGTCCTCGATGACAAATTCTTCGAGGAGACCGTACCCGAGTCCCATCGCGACGCCGCCGATCATCTGTCCCCGCACCGCATCGCGGTTGATCGCCTTTCCGACGTCGTGGACGGAGACGAAATCCGTCACCTCCACCTTGCCGGTCTCCGTGTCCACGACGACCTCGGCGGCATTCGCGCCGTAGACGAACGTGAAATACGCGTCCCCCTGCCCCGTGGACTCATCCCACGTGGTCTTCGGCGAGCGGTGCCAGCCGATCCCGTGCATCGGCCGCCCCTTCTGGAAGCATTCGGCGGCGACCTCCGCAAACGACGCGAGGCGGCCCCCGTCGGACGTCCTGACGACGTACCCGTCCGCCATCGCGAGCTCGCGCGGTGAGAGGCCGGCCATTCCTCCCGCGACGTCGAGGAGGGTTGCCCGGACGATCTCCGCGGCGTTCTTCGCCGCGGCGCCCCCCATGATCGTCCCCCGCGAGGCGACGGTGGGGCCGGAATCCGCCACCCTGCTCGTGTCCGTGTTGAGAAACTGCACCCTGTCGATCGGAATGCCGAACACGGCGGCGACGATCTGCGACATCTGCGTCTGCGCCCCCTGCCCCATGTCGGTCACCCCGGAAGCGACAATGACGCTCCCGTCCGTCTGAACGGAGACGACGGCCTCGGCGGCATCCGCCCCTTCCGCCCCGAGCGAGACCCCCCGGTAACTGCAGGCGAGGCCCACGCCCCTCCTGTGCGTACCGGCGGACGCGGAGCGGTTCTTTTTCCATTTGTCCAGGAACCCGATCCCGTCGGCGGCCTTCTGCAGGACCTCCTGCAGGCTGACAACGTGATCCAGCTTCTGTCCCGTGGCGGTGACGGAGCCGCGGCGGAAACAGTTCTTGAGCCGGATCTCGAGCGGGTTCATGCCGACGCGTTCGGCCAGCTCGTCCATCATCGACTCGATCGCGAAATTCACCTGCGGGGAGCCGAACCCGCGCATCGCGCCCGTGTAGTTGTTGTTCGTATAGGCGGCAAACACGTCCGTCTTCACGTTGTCGCACGCGTACGGGCCCGTGGCCTGGACAACGGACCGCCACGTGACAAACTGGCTCATCGAAGCGTAGGCCCCGCCGTCGGCAATGCACCGGATCTCCATCGCGGTGATCGTACCGTTGTTCTTCGCCCCCCACCGGTAGTACATGACGTAGGGATGGCGCTTGTAGCTTTCGAGCATCGACTCTTCGCGCGAGTTCACCATCTTCACGGGACGGCCCGTGGCGCGCGCCAGGAGCGCGGCCCGGCAGCACATCGACGTCATCACCTCGTCCTTCCCTCCGAACGAGCCGCCGAGCGTCGCCTGGACGAGCTGAACGCGGTTCAGATCCAGGTTCAGCGCCGCGGCCACCGAGCGCCTGCTCGAGAACAGGTTCTGAATCGACCCGGTGACCCTGACGCCGCCGTGCTCCGCGGGCTCGGCCAGGACCGCCTCGGGTTCGATCGCCGAATGCTCGATGAACTGCGTCCTGAACGTCCGCTCCAGCACAAAGTCCGCCGCCGCAAAACCCTTCTCGACGTTCCCCCTGCGGACCTTGTGGTGAACGAAGACATTCCCGTCGGGATGGATCCGCGGGGCGTCGTCCTTCATCGCGGCTTCCGGATCCGAGACGACAGGGAGCGGCTCATACACCACGTCGATCAGGCCGGCGGCCTCTTCCGCGATCGCCGCGGTGCGGGCGGCGACGAGGGCGACCCCGTCGCCGAGATAGCGGACCCTGTCGCCGGCGAGTATCTCCTGGTTCTTCACGACGATCCCGAAAGCCCGGCTCCCCGGTATGTCGTTCGCGGTCAGGACCGCCTCGACACCGGGGAGTTTTGCGGCCTTCGCCGTGTCGATCGACACGATGCGGGCATGGGGGTATTTCGAGCGGAGAACTTTCCCGTAGAGCTGGTGGGGAAGAGAATAGTCGGCGGCGAACTTCGCTGCGCCGGTGACTTTTCCCCAGGCGTCGACGCGCCGTTCGGGGTTCCCGATGATCGTTTTCTTCTCCGCGTTCACTGGATGTTCTCCCAGAGACGGGCCGCGACTTCACGGGCGCGCGCCATCAATGATTCCTCATCGACCATCGGGAGCCGCCTGTCCCAAAGGGCCCACCTTCCGTCCACCATCACCGATTCGACGCGGGAGGCCGCGAAGCCGGAGAGGAAATGGGACGGAGCGGTCTCCGTCGTGAGCGGGGTCGGCGATTCGTACGCGAGAACCGCGATGTCCGCGGCCGCCCCCTCCGCGAGCGATCCGAACGTGACGCCGAACACCGACCGGGCGAGCGCCCATCCCCCCGAGACAAACCGGGCGATGTGCGCAGAAGAGGACGGCGCGCCGTCCTGCGCGCGGAAAAACCCCGCGCGGGCCTCCTCGAACATGTCGGCGGGAAAACCGTCCGTCCCCAGCGCGCTCCGTTCGGGAAAGAGATCCAGGGGTGCGTGGCCAACGTTGTTGTTCATGTTCGAGCGGGGGTTGTGGACGAGCCAGGCCCCCGAATTCGCGAGCAAGCGGAACTCCCCGGGGCGGACGTGGACGCAGTGGGCGAGCACCGAGCCATCGCGGACGATCCCCGCACGGTCCAGCCGGCGGACGAGGCCGGTGCCGGACCGCCTCCGGGCGTCCCGGACGTCGCTCGAGTCCTCGCCGAGGTGAATGTGGACGCCGGTTCCGCACGAGGAAGCGAGCTCGCCGCACGCCTCGAGGGAGGTCTTGCCGAGCGTCAGGGATGCGTGGGCGCCGACCAGGCCCCGGCAGGAGCGGCTCCCCGCGGAGGCGGCAATGAACCTCCGGTTCTCCTCAAGCCCCGCATCGCGTTCCTTCCTCCCTCCCCGGTCGGTCACTTCGTAGCAAAGCACGCCGCGGAGCCCTACGTCGGAGAGCGCCTGCCTGATGATATCGAGAGAACCCGTGATCGCCGAGGGGGAAGAGTGATGATCGACGATGAGCGTCGTGCCGCACTTCAACGCCTCGATCGCCCCGGCCGCCGCACTGTAATACACGGACTCGTCGTCGAGCGCCCGGTCCAGCTTCCACCAGATGCGCCGGAGTATCTCCGGGAAATTCCGCGGCCGCTGTTTCGGGGGGTTCATCCCCCGGGCCAGGCTCGAGTAGAGATGCGTGTGCGCGCACACCATGCCGGGGATAAGGACCTTCCCCTCCATGTCGATCACCTCGTCGTTCTCCAGGCGCGGAAGGGATTCCGCACGTCCGACGATCATCCCCCCGTCAACGCGCAGGTCCCCCTTCCCGGCAAAGGGAGGGTCGAGCGTCACGAGAAAGCAATTTTTCAGGAGCGTGCTCATCAGATTTCCCTGCTTGCGAATCCCCGTTCCGCGAGTGACTTCTCGAGCCAGCCGATGTCCGGCGCGATCGTTATCGGCTCGCCAGCGGCGCGGCGGGCGGTGTCGATGTCCTTGAGTCCGTTCCCGGTGATCACGACGAGCACCGATTCGTTCCCGGAGATGATCCCCGTGCGTATCGCTTTCCGGAGACCCGCAACACCGGCCACGCCCGCCGGTTCGCCGAAGACGCCTCCCAGCCGGGCGGTCATCCGTATGGCATCCAGTATTTCTTCATCCGGAACAGCGATCATCGCGCCACCCGAGGCCCTGACCTGGGCCAGCGCCCGGCGCCAGTTCCGCGGCGTGCCGACCGCGATGCTGTCGGCAACGGTGTCCGCACCTGTCGGGACGAGATCCGAACCTGACTCGAACGAGTTCACCAGCGGCCTCGCGCCTTCCGCCTGGACACCGAGAAGGCGCGGCACACGGTGGATGAATCCCAGGGTCTGCATTTCAGTGAGCCCCTTCCCGATCCCCCCGATCGTGCACCCGTCGCCCACGGAGACCACGACCCAGTCGGGGACGGAAGGACCGAACTGACCGGCGATCTCGAGCCCGGCCGTCTTCTTCCCTTCCACGCAGAACGGGTTCGTGCCGCTGTTCCTGTTATACCACCCGAATTTCTCGCACGCGGCGCGGCAGAGGTCGAACGCCTGCTCGTATGTTCCCCTCACTTTCACGACGGTCGCCCCGAAAACGAGGAGCTGCGTCACCTTCGGCACGGGAGCGCGCTCCGGGAGGAATATCACGCTCCTGAGGCCGACGGAGGCGGCAAGGCCCGCAAGCGAGGAAGCGGCGTTTCCGGTCGAGGCGCACGCGACCGTGTCCGCACCAAACTCCTGGGCTTTCATCACGGCGATCGCGCTCGCCCTGTCTTTGAACGAGCCCGTCGGGTTTCTCCCTTCGTCTTTCAGATAGACCCTCTTTGCGCCGACCTCCTTCGCGATCCGGGGAGCGGCATAGACGGGGGTCCACCCGACGTGCAACGGGGGCTTGGCCACGGCGGAAGAAACCGGGAGAAGCTCCGCATAGAGCCAGAGGTCCCTGTCCCTCCCGGAAAGCGATTCGCGCGTCAGCGTTCTCGATGCCCGGTCGTAGTCGTACCGGACGTCGAGTATCCCCTGCAGCCCGCACCCGGGGCAGGTCTGCACGTTTCCGACCGGGACGTGCCTCCCGCAAACGAGGCAGACGAGATCGGTGACAAATCCTGCGTCCGATGGGCTCATGCGTGCTCTTTCGATAACTTGGTTCTGAGTCGCGCCGCCGAGAGCACAATGATCTCATTCGTCGCGGGAATCTGAAATTCCGGCTCGATCTCGTGGTTCCCCACGGCCGAGACCGCATCTTTGATCGCCAGCCATGCCGAAAGGGCCAGCATGAACGGAGGCTCGGCAACCGCCTTGCTCCCGTGAATGGCATTCGGGTTGGCGAACCCTTCGAGGAGCGCCACCCGGAAATCCCCCGGTATGTCGCGCACCGCGGGGATCTTGTACGTGTCAGGAGAGTGGGTCAGGAGATTCCCCTTCTCATCCCAGAGGATTTCCTCCGTCGTGCACCAGCCGAGCCCCTGGACGTATCCCCCCTCGATCTGGCCGATGTCGATCGCGGGGTTGAGCGAATCGCCGGCGTCATAGAGTATGTCGGTCCTGGTGATCGTGTGCGCCCCGGTGAGGATGTCCACTTCCGCTTCCGTCACACCCATCCCGAACGCGTAGTAATTGAACGGGCGGCCCCAGCCCTTCTCCCTGTCCCATCCGATCCCCGGAACGGCGTAAAAACCGGTTGCACTGAGACTGACCTGGCGCAGGACCATGAGATCCATCGCGGCGGGAAATGCGAGCCTGCGCTCCGGGTGCTTTGCGTCGAATATGTGTCCGTCCGCGAACACAATGTCTTCGGGGAGTGTCTTGCCGGCGCCTGCGGGGTTGCCCGGGACGCTCATATCCGGATTGCCGTTGAAGTACGCGGCAAGTGAGACGGCGATCCGCGATTTGATCTTTGCGACGGCGTCACGCACCGCCGCGCCGTTCAGGTCTGTCCCCGACGAAGCAGCCGTGGCCGACGTGTTCGGGACCTTCGACGTATTCGTCGCATTGACGCGGACGGAACCGGGGGAGACGCCGAACTCCCGCGCGGCGATCTGGCGGATTTTGGTGTGGAGCCCCTGCCCCATCTCGATCCCGCCGTGGTTGACGAGTATGCTCCCGTCTCTGTACACGTGGACCAGGGCCCCCGCCTTGTTCAGGAACGTCGTGGTGAACGAGATCCCGAATTTTACCGGCGTGAGCGCGAGGCCGCGCTTCAGGAATTCGTGCTGCGCGTTGAACGCGTCCGCTTCCTTCCGTCTCTCCGCGTAATGAGAAGAGGCGGCGAGCCGTTCATAGAGGACGGGAAGGCGGTTGTGTTCGACGGTCTGGCCGTAATGGGTGACGCTCCTGTCTTCCGTCCCGTAGAAATTGCGCCTGCGGATTTCCGCCGCGTCCAGGCGGAGCTCCCGCGCGGCCCGGTCGATGATCGTCTCCATCGCCGCCATCGCCTGAGGTCCTCCGAACCCCCGCATCGCGGTGTTGGACGGGAGGTTCGTCTTCCAGACTCTTGCCACGACGCTCATATGCGGCACGAAGTACGCGTTATCGGCGTGGAGCATCGCCCGCTCCAGGATCGCGAACGACAGGTCGGACGCCATTCCTCCGTCGGCGTTGAGCTCAAACTTTACCGCATTCAGCATTCCCCCGTCGTCGAACCCCGCGACGTAGCGGATCAGGTACCTGTGGCGCTTCCCCGTGATGATCATGTCGTCATCGCGGTAGAGCCGGATCTTCACAGGACGTCCCGTCGCGCGGGCCAGGAGCGCCGACCACGCAGCGACGTGGTTCGCCTGGGTCTCCTTCCCCCCGAATCCCCCCCCGAGACGGCGGACTTCCACGACGACGTCGTTCTTCCTGACGCCGAGGACCTCCGCGATGATCGCCTGAGTCTCGGAAGGGTGCTGCGTGGAGCTGAACGCGGTGATCTCGCCGGCCTCCCCCGGGATGCAGAGGCACGCCTGGGACTCAAGGTACCAGTGCTCCTGTGCCCCGGTCAGGAGCTCCCCCTGGATCACGTGCGGGCTGGCCAGGAGTGCCGCATCAGGGTCACCGCGGCGCATCGTCCGCTCCGGTCCGAGGAGCGCGTTATGACGGATCGCAGAGTCAATGTCGAGGATCGGTTCCAGCGGCTCGTATTCGATCCGCAGAAGACTCTCCGCCCGTCGCGCCGTCTCGTCGTCTTCGGCCGCGACAAGGACGACCGCCTGCCCGACGCAGTGGACCTCCCCTTCCGCAAGGCAGACTTCGTCGCGTATCACCGGTCCCATCTGGTTTTCGCCGGGGATGTCCCGGTGACATATCACGGCGTGGACACCGGGAAGTGCACGGGCCGATTCGAGCCCGATGCCCAGTATGCGCGCGCGGGCGTGGGGACTGTAGCACACGCGACCTGCGAGAAGGCCCGACGGCGGGGCGACGTCGTCGATGTAGACCGCCTCGCCCGTGACGTGAAGTTCTGCGCTTTCGTGGCGGATATGTCCGCTGTCGTTCCGTGAGCCCATTACCGGGCACTCCAGTCGAGCCAGAATTTGAGAAGGAGATTCTTCGCCGCAACCATCCGGAACTCCGCGGAGCCGCGAACGTCCGTGATGGGACTGAAATCGCGGGGGAGAAACTCCGCGGCCTCCTCGACCCGATCCCTGGACCACTGATTTCCGAGAAGGTGCCGTTCGGCGGCTTCCGCACGCTTCATCCGTTCCGCCATCCCCCCGTACGCAAGGACGAGCGACTCAACGATCCCGGTGCGGTTCACGCTCACGCGGAAACCGGCGCTCAGCGTCGCTATGTCGAGGTCGCGCCGCTTCGAAACTTTGTAGGAGCGCACGAATGCGCCGGCCGGGGGAGGGATGCGGACGGCGAGGATCAGCTCATCCGGCTCCCTGACCGTCTCTCTGTACCCGGTGAAGAAACCGTCCAGCGGCACTTCCCGGATTCCGTGAGGGCTTTGAAGGAGCACGCTCGCTCCGCACGCCACGAGAACGGGGGACGCATCTCCGATCGGGGAAGCCGTGCCGAGGTTCCCCCCGAGCGTGGCGAGGTTCCGGATCTGGCGCGAGGCAAACACCGAGAGCATATCGGCCAGGGCCGGGTATTTTCCTTCCAGGATCGGGGGGATGTCGGCAAGAGGGACTCCGGCGCCGATCTGCAACGCGCCCCCCGTGACGCTTACCCGTTGCAGGTCTTCCACGGCTCCGAGATCGATGACGGTCTCCAGATCCTCGTGCCGTTTCGTTACGCGGAGAGCCACGTCGGTCCCTCCCGCAATCACGGCTGCGCGCGGGAATTTTCTCATCGCCGCGCCTGCTTCCTCCAGCGTGACCGGCCGGAAGTACATCTGGCCGGATGTCCGTATCTCCAGCGGGCCGCGGGGAAGCGACCGGAGAGCGGCGAGGACTTCTTTCTCGTCCCCGGTGAATCGATCGCGCGGCCCCCGGGCGCAGGCATCCAGCGCCGCATCCACGATGGGACGATATCCGGTGCACCGGCAGAGATTCCCCGTGAGCGCATCCTCGATCTCCCGGCGGTCCGGGGCCGACGGGCTTTTGAAGAGCGCGAACATCGACATGACAAACCCGGGAGTGCAGAACCCGCACTGGCTTCCGTGATGCGCAACGACGGCTTCCTGCACGGGGTGGAGATTCCCTTCGGGAGACCGGAGGTTCTCGACGGTGATAAGCTGCTTTCCGTCTATCATCGGCAGGAAGAGAAGGCAGGAATCGACGGCCCGGTATCTGAGCTCACCGGACGCACCGGGGCCGGCAATCACCACCGTGCAGGCGCCGCAATCCCCTTCTGCGCACCCTTCCTTCACGCCACGGCGATCAGGGAGCGCGCGGAGATAGTTCAAGACGGTCGTGGTGGGGCGGATCGATTTCTCACGCGAGAAATCAACCTCGACCGGGGAGCCGTCCATCAAAAATGATATCGTATTCCGCATATCTCCGGGTCAAAAACAGGGAGGCCCCAACCAATCGGATGATGGGGCCCCCGGAATTCAAATAGCGTAAAGGCTGTACTGTCATTGTACTGATTCCCGTCGCAGAATTCAACAGTCGGGACGACTGATTGCTTTCCTCCCCTCAGTTTGCTATGTTTTTCTCGAAATTCATTCATCAGCGGGATCATGGTAGGCCGGACTTTCTCCCATTATAAGATACTCCAGCACATCGGCGGCGGCGGTATGGGCGTAGTGTACAAGGCCGAGGACACCAGGCTCAAGCGAGCCGTGGCGCTGAAGTTCCTTCCTCCCGAGCTCTCCCGCGACCCCGAGACGAAAGAACGGTTCATCCACGAGGCGCAGGCCGCGTCCGCGCTCCAGCACAACAACATCTGCACGATCCACGAGATCGACGAAACCGAAGACGGGCAGATTTACTTCGTGATGGACCTGTACGAAGGAGCGACGCTCAAAAAGAAGATTGAAGATGGAGGATTGAAGATTGAAGAGGCGACGGGGATCGCCGTGCAGATCGCGGAGGGGCTGGCGGCGGCTCACGAGAAGGGGATACTCCACAGGGACATCAAGCCCGCGAACGTCCTCCTGACGCCCGAGGGGACCGTCAAGATCGTCGATTTCGGGCTTGCGAAGCTGAGCGGACGGTCGCTCCTGACAAGGAACGGAACGACGCTCGGGACTGCCGCCTACATGTCGCCAGAGGCGACACGGGGGGAGGACGCGGGGATCCGCGGAGACGTCTGGTCGCTCGGCGTCGTGTACTACCAGATGCTGAACGGACGGCTCCCGTTCGGATACGAGCACGAACAGGCGGTCATATACAACATACAGAACATCGAACCACCCCCCGCAGGAGAGTCGGTACCTCCCGCCTGCGAGAAGATACTCCGGAAAGCGCTTCAGAAGGACCCGGCCGGGCGCTACCAGACCGTGAAGGAGATGCTTGCCGACCTCCAGGAACTCCGCGAGACATTCAGGACGGGGAACACGGGGAAAGTCGCCCCGCCGGTGAAACGGCCGCGCAGCCGGCGTCTCCTTTTCATCGGCGCAGGAGCGGCGGTTCTCCTGGCGATCACGGCGGCATATGTCTTCTTTCTGAGGAATCCCGGCACGCAGAACCAGGCGTCAGGGGAGACGCCCGCGATCCGCAGGCTCGCCGTTCTCCCGTTTTCCAACCTCCGGAGCGACCCCCAGACGGACTTCCTGGGATTCGCGCTCGCCGACCAGATCATCGGGCACCTGGCCTACGTGAAGACGCTCCTCGTCCGCCCGTCGATGGCCATCAGGCAGTTCCAGGGCCAGACCGTCGACGTCGGTGCGGCGGCGAAGGCGCTCAACGTGGATTTCCTTCTAACGGGAAGCTACCTGAAGGAGGCGGACGTCGTCCGGCTGAGCCTCGAACTCGTCGACGTGCACACCAACGGCATCATCTGGCGCGAGTCGATCGAAGAATCGTACGTGAACGCGTTCAAGCTCGAAGACCTCGTGACGGAGAAGGTCGTCAGCGGACTCCGCATCAGGTTCTCCCCCGATGAAATAAAGAACATACAGGCTGACGTTTCGCACAATCCCAGAGCATACGAACTGTATCTCCGGGGGATATCCACCCCGACAACCATGGAAGGCTGGTTGAGGGGAACCGATCTTCTGCGCCAGTCGATAGCGCTCGATTCCACGTATGCCCCCGCATACAGCGAGCTCGGCTGGCAACTCTGTCAGATCGCCACCTATGTGCCTGGGGAAGGGGGACAGCAGCTAGCAGCCGAGAGGGCATACCGGAAGGCGCTGGCATTGAATCCCGGCCTCCTGAGCGCGATCGGGGACCTCTCAAGCCTGTACACGGACGTGGGGAAGACCGAGGAAGCGTTCGACCTGGCCCGGCGGGCCGTCGACCTCAATCCCAACAACGCCGAGATCCATTTCTTCCTCGGGTACGTGTACCGGTACGTCGGGTCCACGGACGAGGCGGTACGGGAGATGGAACGAGCCCTCGTCATCGACCCGGGCAACCCGCGCTTCCGCTCGATCGGGCTCACGTACATGTACCATCACGATTACGAGAAGGCGCTGGGAGGATTCGAACTTGACGCCGGAAGTCCTTACTGCCTGATGAACAAAGGCGTGATATACGTGTTCATGAAGGATACGGCGAAGGCGCTCGCCTGCTTTGAGCGCGTCATAGCCATCGAACCGAAGAGCATCCTCGGCCGTTTGAGCGCCATGGTGCAGGCGCACCTCCTGGGGCGCAAAGAGGAAGCGAAGGCTCTCCTGAGAGAAATACACAGGACGCCCGTGGTCGATGGAGAACAATGGTACTTTCTCGCGGGGCAGGACGCCCTGCTCGGGGAGAAGGAATTGTGTGCGGGTTCCCTCCGGCGGGCGATCGACGGGGGATTCTTCAACTCTCCCTACATGCTCACAGATCCGACACTGGCGCCCCTGCGGAGCGACCCGGCGATCGCCCGGCTGATCGGTGAGGCGCAGGCGAAGAGGGAAGCATTTCTCGCAAGGTTCAATCTCAAACCGGATTCCCGCTGACCCGGGACGGCCGCGCGGAAATGCCGATGACGCTGACGGCGGAAACCGTCTTCGCGGGCTATTCGACGGGAGAAGCGGTTTCGACGACAATCATCCACTTCCCTTTCGCATTCCGCCGCCAGACGCGTGCATAGTACCCGGCGGGATCCTTCGCTTTCCTGTTTTCCCTGTACGCACCATAGGTATATCCCATGTCACCTGCCTTCGACGCGCCGGCGTGCATCGGCTCAAGCAAACGGAGGGCGGTGCCTTTCACCAGGTACGCGAGAACGGATCCCTTTCCCGACAATGGAACGAGTCCCTCCCTGAGCGCACGCGCGTGAGGATCGAGAACATCCTTGTACGCAGCCGTGACCTTCCCCGCGGCGGCGGTTTTCGAAAAAGCCCTGTCGCACTTGAGAAGCTCCTGTTCGGCGACCTTCCCCGAAGCGAATTTCGTCCCCGGGGGAGCCGGCGAATGGGAGGCCGGTACAAGCTCCTGCCCGAAATACTGCTCAACGACTTTTGTTGAACTCGTCCCGAGATCCACGGCCACCTTCCAGGCTCCGTCCTTCTGCTTCTTCCAGATAGTGAAGTAAAACCCGTACCACACGGGAGCGTCCCCCTTCGCGCTGTCCTTCATGGTTGCCGGCCCCGTCGTATACCCGATATCACCGGAAGACGCGACGTCGGCCACGATCGGTTCCCAGTAGAGAGTCCGCGCCAGCGGACGCGCAGGCGGGGGAGTCTTGAGCGCGGACTCCCGGTAGACGTGGGGCTTCGGTGCCATCGATATGCCGTCAACCGCAAAGTACTTCAGGAACGACGCCCTCTGCCCCTCCCGGAGGCTCGTGGCGGCGAATTCTCTTTCGGTTTTCACAAGCGACAGGAGGGTTGCAGGAATATCCTTCTGTGCCGTCCCTCCCCCCGGGACCAGGAGGGGGATCAGGAAACCGAGGACATATGTGGTGAACATCGGGTCTTCCTCCGGTGTGTATCCACGATTCGGGGAGACAGGAACCGGGGCAAATATAGTATTTTGACGGATACGATGCGCGGGCGTGGCATCTTTCTGACCCTTTTTGCACATTTCAGCGTCATACACTGTACCACACACATCAACGACACGAATCCAGAGGGGTAACGGGCATGCCGATCTACGATTATAAGTGCGGGGAATGCGGAACGGTGTACGACGTTTTCCACAAAGTACGGGAAGTCAAAGAGGACATCGTCTGCCCTAAGTGCAGCTCGACGCAGCACGTCCGGCTTATCTCGGCACCGGCCATCAACGTCAAGGGATCCGGAAGCTCGATGCCGGAGTCGATGCCCCCCTGCGGCGACGCCTCGTGCTGCGGCGGGAACTGTTCGATGAACTAGCGTAAACTGCCGGGACCGGGCATGGACTACGGGTTTACACGCACGGTGAACCTGCCGTACGACACGGCGGTGAAGCGCGTCACCGAGGAACTGAAGAACCAGGGCTTCGGCGTTCTGACGACGATCGATGTGAAGGAAACGCTGAAGCAGAAGCTGAAGGTCGAGTTCACAAAATACGTGATACTCGGCGCCTGCAACCCTCCCCTTGCTCACAGGGCACTCGAGGCGGAGATGAACATCGGGCTGCTCCTCCCCTGCAACGTCATCGTGTACGAGAAGAATGGGAAGACCGTCATCGGGGCATTTGACCCCCTGATGATGGTCCCACTCGTCGGGAAAGCGGACCTCGGAGAGATCGCGGCCGAAATCAAGCAGAAGCTCGAAGCAGTCCTCGCCAACATCTGACCCCCTGTTCCCCCCCCGTCACCGGGAACAAATGCCGCACTGAGGGAGTACAATCTCCGTCAGCGTGGGTTCGCTTGTGAACACTCCTCCTCTTCCAGGGAACAGAAGAAAACCGGAACGACGTCCGGGGATTCGCATCGACATGACCCCGCTGGTGGACATCGCGTTCCTCCTGCTGACATTCTTCGTTTACACGTATTCCCAGCTGCAGCCCCAGATCATGGAGGTGTCTCTTCCGAACAAGGGGAGCGTGGACTATTGGTCCGGCATTGACGATACACCCTTTCCGACGGTCCGGGTAGACAGCGCCGGCGGCATATACTGGAATGTGTGTCTTGAAATGCCGAAGAAGATCAGGATCGAAGAGCTCCGCGGCCGCCTGAGTGACCTGGGAGCGTCGACCCGGTGGGTCGGGCCAAGGGTCAAGATCGACCGCCGCGCAAATTACGGTCTGATGATCGACATCATGGACGAGCTCCAGGCCGCGAAGGTCGGCGGCATATCGCTCGAGCCCATGTACGATCAGGACAAGACGATCCTGAACCACGTTCAGTAAAAGCACGGGGAGCGGTCCTTCCGGCCCCGGAGGGACCATCAGGCATCGCTCCCCGTGAAGCGCTTCACCTGTTCACGCTGACGATCAATCCGCGGCGAGGCCGCTCACGCTCGCAGGGAGTCCCCCGTTCTTGCCGAGCAGTGTAAGCGATCCGCTCCCCCCGTCGACCCTGAACGTGGATATCGAACGACCCCCGGAGTTGAGCACATAGAGAAAATCCGAACCCCGGCTCAGCGCCATGTCGATCGGAGCGCCGTCGCACGTCGCGGTCACGCCACCGTCGCCGAAGAGCGAAAGGGCGCCGTTCGCGCCGAGGCGGTAACCGGACACGTCGTTCGTCCCGGCGTTCGTCGTGTAGGCAAACCTGCCGTCATTCGTTATCACGACCCAGCACGCCGCGGTCTGGCCGTCGGGGACCTTTCCGGAGATGGTTTTCAGGAGCCCGTCGTGCACAATCCTGTACGAAGAGAGAGTGCTCCCGCCGGGCGTCTTGTCTTCCACTTCCGACACAACGAGGGGACCGCGCTCCGAAAAGGCAAACCCGTACGGCGTGTGGCCGGCGGAGTTCTGGACAAGCGGACCCGAGATGCGGCCGTCATCCCTCACCTCGTACGTATCAATGACGTTGGTTGCTTTCTCGGTCACGACGAGCGACCGACCGTCCGGGCTGAACGCGACCTCTGCAGGCTGCGTCGATGAGCCGCTCAGCGGTTTGGTCGAGCCGGGAATGGGCGAGAGGATCCCCCTGCCCGCCCCGCGGAACCCGGAGATGTTTCCGGCCCCGCCCGCGTTGAGAACGAAGAGCAGATCGCCGTGGACAGTCAGGCTGATCGGCTGCATCCCCCCCGAAGAGGTCTTGCTGACAATGTGAAGCCCTCCCCCGTCCTCCACAAGGACGGAGATGTCGTTGCTTCCGCCATTGACGGCGTAGATGTACTGCTCACCGCGGTATATCGCGCCCTGGCTTCCCAGACCCGCCCCCGTGCCGGTTCCCCCGGTCGCGAAGCTCCCTCCGGGAGAAAGGGTCCCCGACGCGGAACGGAAGAAGCGCAGGACGTTATTGACGCCCGATTCGTTCGAAAGGGTGTACACGCTGGCGTGACCACCACCTTCAGAGAACGGTTCGATTTTCTGCACGGCCGTCGAGGTCGCATTGCCGGTTACCGGGCCTGCGATCCCGCCCGCTCCCTGCCTGTCCTGGCAGCCTGCAAGCGCGAGGGCCAGCGCTGCCGCGGGTGCCCACAACATCGCAAAACGATTCATAGTGTATCCTCCATGGTGAGATATGAGAAACGAGAAGGAAGATACACGGGAAACCGTGCGAAAGGATCACGGAGAGGTCACGAAAGGGTCACGGTGCCGGTGCACGTACAGCGGGAGGGCGGGAGGGCTGCGGAGGGGGATCTACTCTGCCGGCTTTTTCCGCCATCTTCGGGCGACCCTTCTCCCGAGGCCGACCACAGATTCATCTCTTGAGTGTATTGTGACGTCACCCATATCCTGGATCGTGCTCCCCACATCGGGAGACAATGATGCCGACTTCGTGATGCCGAGAATCTGGCTCGGATAGACGCTCCTGTGGCCAACCATCAGGAAGCTGACGACGCATGTCACGGCCGCGTAGGGGCTCAGGCTCGCCCCGAAAAGCTCGATCGCCATAACACTGGCAGAGATCGGCGTGTTCGCGCACCCGGCGAGCGTCCCCACCATCCCCAGCGCCGCCCCGGTCGCAGGATCCAGACCGAACACCCACGCAAGGAAGCTCCCCGCAGTCGCGCCGACGAAGAAGATGGGCGTCACGATCCCACCGCTCCCGCCGAAAGCAAGCGTCACCGAAGTCGCGGCCATCTTGATGAACGGATCGTATCCCGTTCCCACGCTCTTGCCGTTGAGCACGGACTCCACCGTCCCGAGACCAAGCCCGAGATACCGGTCACCGAACGCAAGCGTAACAAGAAGCACCGCTCCGCCGAGCAATCCTTTCAACGGGGCCCACCAGTGGATCCTCTCCGACAGTTTTTCCGTGAGCTTGAGGATCTCGATGAACATAAACGAAACCAGGCCGAACGCCACGCCGCCAAGGACCACCTTGAAGAACAAAAATTCGCTGAATGTGGGGATGAAATTGATCGGGTGGTGAAAATAGGTCGTCCCCATCGCGGTCGAGATCTGGTAGCCGACAATTCCCGCCACGAAGGACGGAAACAGGACTGCATACTGGAGCTGTCCGATGGCGAGGACTTCCACGCCAAAAAGCGCTCCCGCCACCGGCGTGCCGAAGACGGTGGCAAAACCGGCGCTGACGCCGCAGATGACAAGCTTCTTCCGGTCGGTTTCGTCAAAGTGGAACCAGCCGGCCAGCGTGGAGGAAATCCCGGCCCCGATCTGCGCACAGGGACCTTCTTTTCCCGCGGACCCGCCGGCGGCGAGCGTCACCACGGTCGCCAGGAGCTTGACGGGAACGACGAGCGGCTTGATAACTCCGCCGCGCCGGTGAATTGCCTCGATGACCTTTTCGGTGCCGTGCCCCCTGGCGTCGGGAGCGAGGTACTTTACGATGACTGCGGAGAGGAAGAGGGCCAGGGGAAGGAGGGCGTAATGAAACGGGATGCCGTTCAGCCCGTCAGTCGAGAAGCGGAGGCACCAGAGGAACAGGGCTGTTGACCCGCCGACGAGCACGCCCACGACCGAGGCCAGGACAAACCACTTCACCACGCTTACGAACAGTATTGAAGCTTCACTCAGTCTTTTTCTCATTATGAGAGTGTTGACCCATCAGCGGTTATGGCGGAGAGTATATGATACGAATCCGGCAACGGATCGTCAACTCCCCCCCGACGTTGGTTTCCCCGTCACCTGAGGGTCCTCCCCGAATTCGCCTCCTGGACCGCAAGCGAGAAGTCCGATGCCAGCGTCCCCAGTTCGCCGGCGACCGTTCTCAGCCTGTCGTGCGGGAGCACCATCGTCGTCCCTTCCGACCACGTTACGCCGTCGCAGCGCATCCGGGGACTTCGATCCAATGTCACCTGTTGAATCAGTTCAAGGTTGACCGTGTAGAAAAATGACGTATCCGGACCACGGGCGTCAATCTTGTTCCCGAGAACGCTGACAAAGAGGTACGGCTTTCCCGCCGTCCCGTTCCAATCCGGGCGCCTGAGCGTCCGGATGCCGTTGGCATTCAGCGTCAGTTCTATCTCCGAACGCAGATCGTCCTCACTGAGCCCGTACGGCTTTTCGGGAGGCGCACTGTAGCGTACGGAAACGTATACCGCCTTCAACCCTTTAAGCGAGACTCCCGACGGAGCGGCGTCGAACAGAACGCGCGGCGTGCCCGCCGTTGTGGACCCCAACAGCAACAGCCCGAGAAGAGCATGTGCGAACATCGTTTTCTCCTTATGTGTGTCTTGCCTATATTATAATGGAACAACCCGGAAGCACTTTTTTGTTCCTCCACCAGGGAGGGAATCTTCATGCGCGTCCTCATCGTTGAAGATGAACACAAGGTCGCACAGTTCCTGGAAAAGGGGTTCCTGTCCGAGGCGTTCGCGGTGGATCTTGCCTTCGACGGCCGGCAGGGGCTGAACCTGGCGCTCGCGACGGCCTACGACGCGATCGTCCTCGATCTCATGCTCCCCGGGATGGACGGCATGACGGTGCTCGGGGAACTCCGCCGCGAGGGGGTTCACACACCCGTGTTGATCCTCACCGCACGGAGCGACGTCGAAGACCGCGTGCGGGGGTTGAATCTCGGCGCCGACGACTATCTTCCGAAACCCTTCTCATTCTCCGAGGTTCTCGCGCGGGTCCGGGCCCTGATCCGCCGATCCTCTTCCGACATGCGCGGATCCGTTCTCGAGGTCGGCGACGTGCGGATGGATCTCCTCACGCGGTCGGTGACCCGCGCCGGCAGAGAGATCACACTGACGAACAAGGAGTTCCAGCTCCTGGAATACCTGCTCCGCAATAAAGGGCGGGTCGTTTCGCGCGTGACGCTGACGGAGCACATCTGGGACATGGATTTTGACAGCGAGACCAACGTCGTGGACGTGCTTGTCAACCGGTTGCGCCGCAAGATCGACGACGGGTTTGCGGGAAAAACCATTCACACCGTCCGAGGAGTCGGATACGTCCTCAGGGAGCCCTCCGATGGAAATCCTTCGTAAAGTCCGCTCGATCCGGTTCATACTCACCTTCTGGTATTCGCTCGTCCTTCTCGCGGCGTTCGTTCTCTTCGGCGCGGCGGTCTACGTGTATCTCCGGCGCGTGCAGGAGACGGCACTCAAGCAGGACCTGATGGAAGAGGTGGACTGGATCGCGCGGCTCGTGGAAATTGACCGGCGGAGGATCGCCGCCCAATCGGAGTTCGAAGCCCTCTCCGAGGACGTCGAAAAACGGATCACCGAGCACTTTGTGTTCAATCCCCGGAACTACATCGTCCTGCTCAGCTCGTCGAGGGGCACATTGCTCTATGAATCGGGCAACAGGAGGGACGAGAATCTCGTCAGGGAGGGGATTCCCACGGGGGAAACGGTCGTTCTGACGTTGCAGGATGCGCACGGGACCTCGATGCGTGTGGCGGCGCGTCGTTTCGAGCCGTTTGTCATCCAGGTGGCCTATTCGCAGGGCATCGTCGAAGACGTCCTGAGGCATTTGCTCTCCATCTTCGCCGTGCTGACTCCCGTGGTCCTCTTCATCGCCGTTGCCGGGGGCTGGCTGATGGCAGGCATCGTGCTCCGGCCGATCCGGGAGATTTCCGAACGCGCCAGGAGCATCACGGCAACGAGCCTTTCGGGCCGCATCGTGGCCCGCAGGACGAACGACGAGCTGGGCGAGCTGATTGAAACGATCAACAGCATGATCGCCCGCCTCGAGCGCTCGTTCAGGAACATCAGGGATTTTTCGCTGAGCATCGCCCACGAGCTCAAGACTCCCCTCACGATCCTCAAGGGGGAAGCCGAGCTCGCGCTGTCGAAGCCGATCACCCCCGCCGAGTCGGAGCAGCTTGCGTCGACGTATCTCCAGGAAACATCCCGGCTCTCGAGGATTGTGGACGATCTGCTGACGCTCGCCAGAGTCGAAGCCGGGCAGATGTCCCTCAGCAAGGAACCCGTTGAGCTTGACCGGCTTCTGAACGACATTCACGAGGACGCACTCATCCTTGCTGCGGGGAAGCAGATTGCTGTCACGATGGAACGAAACGATGCCGTGCAGGTCATGGGAGATCCCGTACGGATCCGACAGCTCCTGAGGGCGCTGCTGTCGAATGCCGTCCGCTATACCGACCCGGGGGGGAGGATCAGCATCCGGAGCGAGAGAGGGGAGCGTGATGTCGCCCTATCCATCGAAGATACCGGCATCGGGATTCCCGCCGAAAGCCTGGGCAGAATCTTCGACCGGTTCTACAGGGTCGACGAAGCCCGCTCACGCGCACACGGGGGAAGCGGACTGGGGCTCGCTGTCGCCAGGTGGATTGCCGATGCCCACCAGGGTTTCATCGAAGTCCGGAGCACGCCGGGGAAAGGCTCGTGCTTCACGTTCCACCTGCCGTATTCCACCTCTGCAACGACGGCCACGCCGGCCTCGTAGGTTCCGCTGCGTTCTCCCTGTTACCGCCGCCCGCCTTCATGACAAATCTGTAATCTTCCCGTCATCTTCATTCCATCTCCCGTTCGTCCAACAGAGTAGGTAAACGGGAGGCCTGCGATGTCCACGGAGGAGAGACCAAACAAGGGGCAGGAAACACCACGGCCGATCGGCATCAACTCCCGGCAGGTGTTTCTGGCCGTTTTCATGATGATGGTTGCGTCCATCCTCCTGCTCCTGGTCATCCGGTATGTTTTTTTGTAGAACAGGTCAATCATTCCACATACAACAGGGAGTATCCACCATGGCTGCAAACAATCGACAACGCTGGTTCATCCTGGCGTGTCTCGCCGCCGGGTTTCTGGGGGCGGGGGCATTCTTCATGAGTGTCGGAGCCGCCCCGCGCGGCGAACAGACCGTCATCCCCGGGGTCACCTCGCCCGAAGTCACACCGCAGGGAAAGGAGCTTCTCAATCAGTTCAGCGTGGCCTTTGAAGCCGCGGCGGCAAAAGTCAATCCCGCGGTCGTCCCGATCATGAGCGAACAGGTGACGCACATGACGAACCCGTTTGGATCTTCAACAGATCCCCTCAGGGATTTCTTCGGGGACGATTTCTTCCACAGGTTCTTCAATACGCCCCAGGGCGACCAGAAGCAGGTGGTACATGCGCTCGGGTCCGGGGTGATCGTGTCAAAGGAGGGGTATATCCTCACGAACAACCACGTCGTCGACGGCGCGGACAAGCTCACCGTGGTCCTCCAGGACAAGCAGAAATACACGGCGAAGGTGGTGGGGCGGGATCCACAGACCGACGTTGCGGTGATCAAGATCGACGCAAAGGACCTGCCGGTGGCAGAGCTCGGCAACTCCGATCAGGCCCGGGTGGGACAGTGGGTGATCGCGGTCGGGAACCCGTTTCAACTGATGCACACCGTGACCGCGGGGATCATCAGCGCAAAGGGACGGTCATCGGTGAATCTTGCCGACTACGAAGACTTCATCCAGACCGACGCCTCAATCAATCCTGGCAACAGCGGCGGAGCGCTCGCCGACCTTGACGGGAAGGTCATCGGCATCAACACGGCGATTTTCAGCCCTTCCGGCGCCGGCGGGAACGTGGGGATCGGCTTCGCGATCCCGATCAACATGGCAAAGAGCGTGATGCACCAGCTGGTGGCAAAAGGAAAGGTGACACGCGGTTTCCTCGGGCTGCTCCCCCAGGACATCGATGAAGGGCTGGCCCATGCGTTGAATCTCAAGGACACGAAAGGGTGCCTTGTGGGCGACGTGAACGCGGGCGGGCCTGCCGACAAAGCCGGGATCAAGCACGGAGACGTCATCACGAGCTTCAACAACGTCCAGGTGGAAAGCAGCGTCCAGCTCAGGAATCTCGTCGCTGAGGCGGAGCCGGGATCAAAGGCATCCATCAGCGTGCTCAGGGACGGAAGCGCGAAGGAATTCACCGTCGAGCTCGGTGAGCGACCGAAAAATCTCGCCGCCGGCAGCACCGGCAGCGAAAGCGCACCGGAGGAGAAGAGCGCAGAGAAGTTCGGCCTGTCGGTCCAGGATCTGACACCGGCGGTCGCGCAGGCCCTGGGATACAAGAACGACAGGGGAGTCATCGTCGCCTCCGTCAAGCCGGAAAGCGAGGCGTACGAAGCGGGGGTGCAGAAGAACGACCTCATCAAGGAGATCAACCGGGCGCCGATCAGCTCCGTCAACGACTTCCGGAAGGCCATGGAACACGTCGGGAAGACCGGGAGCGTGGCAATGCTCCTGAAGCGCGGCAACAACACGTTTTATGTCGCACTTCAGGTGGTATCATGAGGTGGATTTCAGCCTACGTTCACAGGGGGTGGCTGAACATGTATTCACGCAAACCGGCCGGGAGGGTGCTGCGGTCAATGCTGTACCTGCTCGTGATCCTTGCCCCCCTTCTTGCCTGGGTCGCAGGCTCCCGGTAGGCGAACGACGCTGAGCAATCAGCCGGTGACGGGGGAGCGTTGAGACCTGCCGTGGTGGGGGCAGGACCAACCTTCCCCGCAACGCCGGCGAACGTTGTCCCATTTCACGGGTTGCATGTATGAAATTCCTCAAGCTCCGACCGGTCCGGGACCTTCTCCTCCTCCTCGTGCTCTCCCTCGGCCTGTTCTTTGCATCACTCCGGTTTGATCCTTTCAGCCGCTGGGTAGCATGGATTTACAGGCACGACAACTGGAAGCTTGACGAACTCTTCACGCTCACCGTGGCGCTCACGCTGGGGCTTGCCTGGTATTCCTGGCGCCGCTGGAATGAGCTTGCCGAGAAGGAACGCCAGCGAAAGATGGCTGAAGAGGGGTCGATCACTCTGGGCCGCATTCTTGACGACACGCTTGCGGAGTTGAAGGTTATGGAAGGACTGCTGCGGATATGCGAGTCCTGCAAGCGCATTCGTGACGATTCAGGATACTGGATCCCCCTCGAAGCGTATATTGAATCCTGTTCACATGCCCGCTTCTTCCAGGGATTGTGCCCCGAATGCGCCCGAAAGTACTACCGGGGCAGAGAGGCCGGCGACGTGAGGACGACATCGCGGCGCACTTTGCCCGGCCGGGAGCTTCCGTGAGTCCCGTACGCAACATTGTGCCGGAGTTCGGCGGCAGCGGGAACGGGATCCAGGGGCCGGGTTGAACTGTCATCGTTTTGTCTCCTTCTGAATTTCCCGTTCCGCTTCCCGCCAGTCCTGAACCGCCCGGCCGTCCTGGCGGCCCCGCCGCTCGTACAGTTCATAAGCCCGCCGGGCGATCTCCGGCCTCACATCGGACGGCGTCCCCGGTTTGACCGGATCAAAAATCCGATACGCGAGCAGTTTCACCCGGTCATTGACGAGGAACCAGAGCAGCGCATACCCCCACACGAAGCCGGCCCAGCCCCAGCCCAGGGGCGTCATAAACAACCCATAGACCGCGATCAACGTCGCCAGGATTTGCGTACCGAGCACCGCGATCCAGAGAATCTTCGCAGGGCGTATAGACCAGAACGGACCGCGCGTACGCGTGAGGAAGATCGTCAGATGTCCGGCCACGGAGAGCTTCAGGTACATCAACGTCTGGATGTGCGTTCGATCGAGGCCAAAGACGCGCTCACCGAGGTAAAACAGGCCGAAAGCGGAAACGACACCGATGACGCCGAGCACCGTGGAGATGCCCAGCACCATGCGCATATTCCACGCCTCGGGCTTGTCCTTGTAATGAACGTTATCATACGCGATGGAGAGGATTGCCCCGTCATTGAGCAACGCCAGCATCACGATCATGACCGCGGTCACCGGGTAGAAGTTGAAGACCAGTATCGACAGCGTCATGAAGAAGAGCACGCGCAATGTCTCGGTGATTCGGTAGATAGCGTAGCTGTTCATCCGCTGGAATATACGGCGGCTTTCCTTTATGGCGTCGATGATCACCGACAGCCCGGGCGTCATCAGCACGATCGAAGCCGCCGCGCGCGCCGCGTCGGTCGCCCCTGAAACGGCGATGCCGCAGTCCGCTTTCTTGAGCGCGGGGGCGTCGTTCACCCCGTCGCCGGTCATGCCGACCATGTGGCCCCGCTTTTGCAGGACGTCGACAATATGGAACTTGTGTTCGGGGAACACCTGGGCGAAACCATCGGCTTCCTCGATGGACTCGCCCACTTCCGGGGTCTCCTGCTTTTTCGAGTCGCCCAGGCCGCCGGCATCGAGAATATTTGTGCCCATGTCCAACTTCCTGGCGGTTTCCCTTGCGATGGCCAGTGCATCGCCCGTCACCATCTTGACTTTCACGCCCATCGCAAGCGCGGTCGCGATCGTTGCGCTGGCATCATCACGCGGGGGGTCGAACAGGGGCAACACGCCGACGAACTGCCATTGCCCGTCGCCCCCGGCCCGTGCCACACCCAGAGAACGGAACCCGCGAGCGGCAAATTCGTTGACCGCCTTCTCGACGGCGGGATTCACCTGAGCGGCATTCGACGACAACGACAGAATCACCTGCGGCGCACCTTTTGTCACCTTGAGCGTCGTTCCGTCCCCGGCTTTGACGGCGGCTTCGGTGCGTTTGTGCACCGGGTCGAACGGCTGGAAATGAACCACATCATACGCCTTCAAGACCTCTTTGTCTTTCAGTCCGCCAAGGACGGCCAGATCAACGGTGTCGTTGTTGTCCGCACGCGACGCCAGGGCCCCATAGAGGATCACCTGCCCGGAGGGGATATTGTTCACACAGTACGGATCCCCCAGCGTCAGCTTGTTCTGTGTCAGTGTGCCGGTCTTATCCGCGCACAGGATGTCCACGCCCGCCAGTTCCTCGATGGCCACCAGCTTGCTTACGATAGCCTTTTTCCTGGCGAGCAGGCGCGCGCCGACCGCCATCGTCACCGACAACACCGTCGGCATCGCCACTGGAATCGCGGCAACGGTCAACACCAGGGCGAACTGCAACGTCGTGAGGATCGGGTCGCCGCGGAATACCGCGACGGCAATAATCACCGCCACCAGCGCCACCGCCAGTATGATCAGGTAATTGCCGATCCTCAGAACCGCCTTTTGAAAATGGCTGACCGTGTGCGACTCCTGTACCAGTTGCGCCGTCTTGCCGAAGTAGGTGTTTGCACCCGTGGCGTAGACGAGCGCCCCGATCTCCCCCTGTCGGATAATCGAACCAGAAAACACCGCCTCCCCGGGTTTGCGCGTGACGGGCAACGATTCGCCCGTCAACGCCGACTGATCCACCTCCACCGGATCGCCATCCAGCAGGCGCGCATCCGCCGGCACAATGTCGCCCAGGCGCAGCCGGATGACGTCGCCAGGCACAAGCTCACGCGACGGCGGGGTGACCCACTTTCCGTCCCGTTTTACCCGGGCCTTGATCGCCAGCTGGGCCTTCAGGGCGGCAATGGCGCTGCCGGCCTGGCGTTCCTCCCAGAATCCGACAATTGCGTTGGCAAGAAGCAATACGAGAATGATGAAGAAATCAGGCCAATGCCGGGCTGCCGCAGAGAGGACGACGGCCGCTTCGATCATCCACGGAATGGGGCCCCAGAAATAGCCGAGGAATTTCAGGAAGGCATTGGTTTTCTTTTCTTCGATCTCGTTCGGCCCGTACCGGGCAAACCGTTTCTCCGCCTCGGCCTGCGTGAGGCCGTCGGACGACGAACCGAGTTTCTTCTCCACTTCCTGCATCGGCAGGGATTTCAAATCCTCCTTTGCATCGGGCTTCGATTCGGGAGCCGCGCCCCGGTCCGCATCTGGTTTGATCATGGGCATCCTCTCTGCTCTCTGGCACATTACTTCAATTTGAGCCTGACGGGGGCGGCCGGTTGAGAGGCCGCGATGACAGATCCTCGCTCATCACATAGACAACCATGCCCGCAATCATCAACAGCACGGCGACCCAGATACGCCAGTCACGATGTGCACGTTTCCAGTACGGTGAATGGGTTTCTTGAGCGAGGGCACTCTCCGTCCCCCCATACACGTGGTGACCGTTCTTCCTCTCGTTCATTGGATCCCTGAAGTGTTATTTGTCATACACGTATTCTCTCCATTGCGGCATTGTACTGGCCGCGGCGGGCAGCCTGGTTGCACCTCGCTCGATGCAACAGAGCATTTTGCGCCGCCGGCACGTTGGCTTCTTAGCCCGCCCAGATCTCCAGAGCCGGCTGCTGGATGGCGCGGGCGAACGAAAAAGCCAACGCCCAGGGAATGCCCTCCGTCCATGAGCACTTCCGGCTCGACGACCGGGACCAGTCCGACTTCCTGGCATAACGCGGCATAACGAGCCAATGCATGCGCATTTGCATCGAGGCAACCCCGGCCGGGGATGATTCCCGCGTCGGCAATGACTTTGACGAAGGGAGTACCATCTTTTGTCTGCTGGCGGATCGTCTCGTCGTAAAGGATCGCCCCGCTTATGCTCTCACTCAGACCGGGCGTCGTCACGATCAACTCCCGGTACGCGCGCCGGGTCGACTCGTTCCGGGGGATCCCCAGGTCCTCAAATCGTTTGTTGCAGGTTGGATTGCTTTCATCCATCGCCAGCAGCCCCCTGTCGCCGGCGACCAGCGCCCCCGCCGTCTCTACAAGCACCTGCGCGTTCATGCGGGGCCATCCCACTTCCAGTTTCGGATTTCCGGCATGTCCTCGCCGTGCCTGTCGATGTACAGCTTGTGTTCGACGAGCTTGTCCTGAACCATCCGCTTCAGCGCGGCGCCTTTCGCTCCCGGATTCGGCAGCCGGTTGATCACATCCTGAACCAGATGGAACCTGTCAAGGTCGTTCAAGACCGTCATGTCGAATGTCGTCGTGATCGTCCCCTCTTCCTTGTAGCCGCGAACATGCATGTTGTCGTGATTTGTGCGGCGGTAGGTCAGCCGGTGGATCAACCACGGGTAGCCGTGGAACGCGAAGACGATCGGTTTGTCTTTTGTGAAGAGTGCGTCGAAGTCCCGATCGCTCAGCCCGTGCGGATGTTCCGTATCCGGCTCCAGTTTCATCAGATCGACGACATTGATCACACGGACTTGCAGATCGGGAAGGTGGCGGCGGAGGATGGAGACTGCGGCCAGCGTCTCGAGCGTCGGTACGTCGCCGCAGCAGGCCATCACCACGTCCGGTTCGCCGCCCCCGTCGGTGCCGGCCCAGTGCCAGATGCCGATCCCCTGCGCGCAATGCTCGACCGCGGCATCCATGGTCAACCACTGGGGGGCGAGGTACTTCCCCGCGACCACGACATTGACGTAATGCCGGCTGCGAAGACAATGGTTCCAGACCGAGAGCAGGCAGTTGGCATCCGGCGGAAGGTACACGCGCACGATTGATGCCTTCTTGTTCACCACATGATCGATGAAGCCGGGGTCCTGATGCGTGAAGCCGTTATGAGCCTGCTGCCAGACGTGAGAGGCAAGCAGGTAATTCAGCGATGCGATTTTCCTCCGCCAGGGGAGCGTCGCGGTGACTTTCAGCCACTTGGCGTGCTGGTTAAACATCGAATCGATGATATGAATGAACGCTTCGTAACAATTGAAAAGTCCATGCCGGCCCGTCAGCAGGTACCCTTCGAGCCACCCTTCGCACTGATGCTCGCTCAACATCTCCATGACCTGGCCTTCCGGCGCAAGAAACTCATCGTTCCCCTGCGTCCGTGCTTCCCACTGCCTGTTTGTGACCTCGAGGACGGCGTTCAATCGATTGGATAGCGTCTCGTCGGGACCGAAGATCCGGAAATTCCGTTGCTCCTTGTTGAGCCTTGTGACATCGCGCAGGAATTCCCCGAGCACATGCGTGTCGGCGGCCTCGACTGATCCCGGTGACGGCACGTTCACCGCGTACTTCAGGAAGTCGGGCATAATCAAATCGCGCAGCAGCAGCCCGCCATTGGCGTGCGGATTGGCACCCATCCGCCGGTCCCCTTCAGGCGCCAGCGCGGCCAGTTCAGGCATGAGCCGGCCTTCCTGATCAAACAGTTCTTCCGGCCTGTAGCTCTTCATCCAGGTTTCCAGCTGAGCGAGATGACCCGGATGATCGGCATCCACAAGAAGCGGCACCTGGTGTGCCCGGAACGTCCCCTCAATTTGCAGGCCGTCCACGACTTTCGGGCCTGTCCAGCCCTTGGGTGACTTCAAGACGATCATCGGCCAGCGCGGCCGGGAGGCGTCGTTCTTGTTCCGTGCATTCTCCTGAATTCGCCGGATGTCTCCGATGACCTTTTCCAGGGCCCCGGCCATGAGTTGATGCATCGTTTCCGGCTCATCGCCTTCAACAAAGTAGGGGGTCCAGCCGCACCCTCTCAGAAACTGCTCCAATTCCTCATGTTCGATGCGGGCAAAGACCGTCGGGTTGGCTATTTTGTAGCCGTTCAGATGCAGGATAGGGAGCACGGCTCCGTCGGTGACCGGGTTGAGGAATTTATTGGAGTGCCATGCCGTTGCCAGCGGGCCCGTCTCCGCCTCGCCGTCACCGATGACGCAGGCAACGACCAGTTCCGGACTGTCGAACACGGCCCCGAAGGCATGGCTGAGTGAATATCCCAGCTCGCCGCCTTCGTGAATCGAACCCGGACACTCCGGTGAGACGTGGCTGGGAATCCCTCCGGGGAAGGAGAACTGGGTGAACAGCTTCTTCAGTCCGGCTTCGTCCCGGCTGATGTTCGGATAGATCTCACTATACGTGCCTTCGAGGTACGTGTTGCCCACCAGCGCAGGGCCGCCGTGCCCGGGACCGGCGATGTAGATCATGTTCAGGTCATATTTCCTGATAACCCGGTTCAGATGCACGTAAATGAAGTTCTGCCCCGGCGTCGTCCCCCAGTGCCCGAGCAATGTCGGCTTCACGTGCGAGAGTTTCAGCGGCTCCTTTAACAACGGATTGTCGTACAAATAAATCTGGCCTACAGACAGATAATTTGCGGCGCGCCAGTACGCGTCCATCTTTCGCAGCAAATCAAGCGGCAGTGGTTTGTCCGTCGTATTCATCTCAGTTTCAGCGGCGATGTTCTCTGCAGTCACCTTTGTCCCTTTCATAACGATGTTCCCTTCATTTGTCACGTGCAAGGCCGAGCACACGGCATACCGTGTCGGCGATCATCCATTCTTCGTCGGTATGAATGACGCGGACCGCAACCCGGCTGGCTGCCGCAGAAACCACCCTTTCATTCGCCGCGTTTCGCTTTTCGTCGAGTTCAATTCCAAGAAATCCCAGCCCTTCGCACATCCTGGCGCGGACTGTGGGCGCATTCTCTCCTATACCACCGGCGAACACCAGAGTATCCAGTCCGCCCAACGCCGCCGCGAATGCGCCGATCCATTTCCTGACCTGGTAGCAAAACAGCGCGACCGCTTCAGCCGCCCGCACATCCTCCGCTTCGCGCTGCAGCAAGTCAACCATGTCGGAACTCGTTTCAGATATCCCGAGCAGCCCGGACCGGGAATTGACCATCTCATTGAATTGCTTCGCGCTCATGTTTTCCGTGCGCGCCAGATACCACACCAGTCCAGGATCGAGATCGCCTGAACGGGTGCTCATCGGCACGCCGGCTGCAGGAGTGAAACTCATGCTTGTGTCGACAGATCTGCCCTCATGCACCGCCGCCAGGCTCGCGCCGCTGCCGAGGTGGGCGAGTATGACCCGGCCCCGCGCCATTTCCGCTCCGGCCAGGCGGGCCAGTTCTCCCATGAGAAACGCATACGACAACCCATGAAAGCCGTAGCGCCGCACGCCCTGCGCTTCGTAGCGGCGCGGGATCGGCAACACACGGGCCACGCGCGGCAGATCATGGTGAAAGGCCGTGTCGAAACACGCAATCTGGGGGAGGTCATGAAATCGGCGATGAAACGCCTCTGTCAACAGGATCTCCTCCGGCAAATGCTCGGGATCGAACGGACTGAGGCGGTGCAACTCCTCAACCATTTCCTGTGTGATTCGCTGCGGGTTGCTATAGTTCGGCCCGCCGTGCACCACACGATGCCCAACGGCGACCAGTGCGTCCCGTCCGCCACGATCCTCAATCCAATCCATAAGAACGGTCACCGCTGCCCTGTGATCAGGAGCAGTCACAGACCTGGAGAAATTGTCTGCCTGAGCCAGCCCTTTCGACCGGAACGTGGCATCCGGCTGTCCAATCCGCTCAATCGCGCCCTCCAGAATCCGCCTGAGCGCGCCGCCGGCCTCGAACAGCGCGAACTTGATACTCGAAGAGCCGCCGTTGACCGTCAGGATGTGTGCCTTAGAGGGTTTCATGGATGACTCGATTGTCACTCTGCAACCCAAACGAAGCCAGTTTCACGCATGTCGACCTGTAATCCCTGTGAAGAATGCTTCGAATCCCCAGCCCCGCGGCGACCTGCACAAACATGGGGGTGTTCTCGATATACAGTACTTCCCGGGCCCGGGCCTGGGCGATGTCCAGCGCAAGCCGGAAGATATCCGCATCGGGCTTGCGGACGTGGACGAAGCAGGATGAAACGAATGAATCCACAAACCTTTTCAGCTTGAACGTGCGAATCCGGTGAGAGTTCAATTCCCGGGCTTCGTTGCTGACCACGGTGATCTTCAGCCGGTGCCGGAGCTTGAGCTGAGCAAACAGCTCGATCATCTCCGGGTAGGGTTTCGATTGCGCGAACATGAATCGCCGGAATTGAGCCCTTGTAAACGGCCGCTTTTTGTAGAATACCACCCGGCCCAGGTATTCTTCGAGCGTGAGCTTCCCTTCTTCGTAGGTGTCGAATGTCAGGTGATGCCGGTCCTCCATCTCTGCGAGCTCGACACCAAAAGCAGCCGCCGCCCGTTTGCGGGCATGATGATCCCAGCCGTCTGTCAGCAGGACACCGCCGATATCCAGGAACAGCGTCGTGATCTCTCCTGCGTGCTTCATGATCGCCCCCGGGTGTACATTCTCACGCCGGCTTCGTTCCCAATTCCTGCAGCGTGCGCAGGAAGGTTATGACGTCTTCCCTGCTCAGCATGCCGATGACTTTGTGATCACGGGTGACGGGCAGCTGGTTGACTCCATCGCGGTCCATCTCCTGGAGCGCAGCCCACAGCTCCGCATCGGGATCGACGTGTTTGAGCTCTTCCCACGGGAGCATGACCTGAGAGGCGCTTGTCGTTCCCCATTCGCTTCGCGGGACTTTCTTGATCCGGTGCAATGTCATCAGACCGACGGTGTCCTCCCCGCGGTTGACGAGATAACATCGTTGCCCGCTGGCGAGGATATGTTTGTCCACCAGATCCTGGAGCGTCAGAGACCCCGGAACGGAGGCGCATTGAGTATTCATGGCCTGCGAGACTCTGTGGCCCACAAGCAGTCCCTGAAACATCACCTGGTGCACCTGGGCGGACGCCGCGTTGTCGAGGAACCAGCCGATGAAGGCGATCCAGAGTCCTCCGCCAAAGTTGCCGCTGATCATCTGCCAGACGCCAACGACGATGAATACCATTGCGAAGAACCGACCGGCGTATGCCGCGATGATCGTCGCCCGGCGCATGTCCTTTGTGATGGCCCAGACAACGGCGCGGAACACGCGACCGCCGTCGAGGGGATAGCCGGGGATGAGGTTGAACAGCACAAGGGCCACGTTGATGTAGGCGAGGTATTTTGCCAGACCCAGGAGGGGTTCGATGCCGGCAACCAGCGGCTCCATCGCGTAGAAGATGATTGCAAGGACCAGGCTCACGAGCGGACCGGCAATCGCGATACGAAACTCCGCAATGGCGCTGGGCGGCTCCGACCCGATCTGTGCGACACCCCCGAAGAGGAAGAGCGTAATGCTGCGCACAGGAATCTTATACCTCAGAGCAACAACAGAATGCCCGAGTTCATGGAGGAGCACGCTCACAAAGAGCATGATGGCAGTCGCCGCTCCCACGACCCAGTACAGGATCGGCGACCAGTCCTTGAACTCAGCGGGATAATAACTGCCGGCCAGCATCCAGGTGAGCAGGCCGAAGATCACAAACCAGGAGTAATCCAGCCCAATCGGAATCCCCAGAATCCTGCCTACAGGGATGTTGTGTCGAGTCATAACGTTTTCCCCTTTTATCGCTGCCAAAGAATGCGTGCGTCCTCCAGCGGGACCGCGACACCGTCGTGGCGAGGGATGATTCGCGCCGTATAGTCCGCCGGCGGCCGCTCCGCAGACACAGCCGCTCCGTAAACGTGTCCACCCGATGCACCGTCAATCCGGCGGAGGCTCATCATCTCCTGCCGCACCGGCTCGCCCCTGTTAACTCCATCAGCGTAGAGCTCGACTCGCACGGCGTCCGGCTCGAGGTCAGCGAGAGAGACTTGAACTTCGAAGACGTGCTGCCCGCCACGTGTCTCAACTTTCACTTCGCCGAAGCGAAGCGCGCCCCAATTCTGCTCCAGGCTCTGCCGCCAATGGACAATGTGCACGCCGATTGCGCCTTTGGTGGCACTGCGCGATTGGTAGGCGGCGGCAGCCGGGAGGTAGTGCTGCTCCGTGTATTCGCTAACCGCGCGGCTGGCGGAAAAGCGCGGCGTCAACCGGGCCATACTTTCCCGCATCCGCCTGACCCATGCAGTGGGAATGCCGCTCCCGTTTCGAGTATAAAACTCCGGGATCACCTCCCGCTCGAGAATATTGTAGAGCGCGTCGGCTTCGACAGCGTCCCATGCCGGATCGTCGCCATGCTCCCCGCCGTCCCCCAACGCCCATCCCACCTCAGGGCTGTACGCCTCGGCCCACCAGCCGTCGAGTTCCGAAAGATTGATGCCTCCATTGACCAGCACCTTCATGCCGCTCGTTCCACACGCCTCCCAGGGACGCCGTGGCGTATTTATCCAGACGTCCACCCCCTGCACAAGCTGCTCTGTCAACAACATATCATAGTCGCTCAGGAAGATGATGTGGGGGCGTGTCTCCGCCTGGCGGATGAATCGTATCCATTCATGGATCAATTCCTGCCCGGCACTGTCCTGCGGATGGGCTTTGCCCGCGAGAATGAGCTGCACCGGGCGGTGGGGAATGGTCAACAGACGAAGCAACCGCTCCGGGTCGTGCAGCAGGAGGTTCGGTCTCTTGTATGTTGCGAACCGGCGCGCGAACCCCAGAGTCAATGCGTTGGGATCAAACAGATATTTCGCCCCCTCGACTGCCTCGGGCGACGCGCCTGCTGCGGTCAATTCCCGGGACAATCGTTCGCGGGCGAATTCAACAAGGGACCTGCTTGCCGCAACCCGAAATTGCCAGAGCCTGGCGTCGGAGACACGGCGGATCTTCTCTGCCAGGGCTTCCGTCGTCCCCAACCAGCGGTCCTTTCCACAGGCTTCCGTCCAGAGATCATCGGCCGGGGCCGAGTCCCAGGTGGGTATGTGGACCCCGTTCGTCACGTGTCCGACCGGAACTTCGTCCTGCGGCCAGTGCGGGAAAAGAAGCTCAAAGAGGTGCCGGCTGACTTCCCCGTGCAGGCGACTCACGCCATTGATGGTCCCACTCCCCCGGATTGCCAGATAGGCCATGTTGAAATTCTCTGACGAATCATCCGGGTTCTGGCGGCCAAGGGCAAGCAAATCGTGGATTGCAATGCCAAGCTTCTCCCGGGCATACCCGCCAAGGTATTGCTCGATAAGCGCCGGGGGGAAGCGGTCAAAGCCTGCGGCGACCGCAGTATGGGTGGTGAAGACGTTCCCCGCTCGTGTGACTGCAAGCGCGACTTCGAAGGGGAGCGCGGTCTCCTGCATGAAACTGCGGGCACGCTCCAGCACTGCGAATGCCGCATGTCCTTCATTGAGATGACAGACTTCCGGCTGGATGCCAAGCGCACCAAACAGTCGCCATCCGCCGATCCCGAGAAGCATCTCCTGCTTGAGGCGCAGCTCCGGCCCGCCCCCGTACAACTCGCTTGTAATCCCCCGGTGAGCAGGGTAATTCGCCGCGTCATTGCTGTCCAGGAGGTAAAGCTTCACTCTCCCGACCTGGACCTGCCACGCGCGCAGCCAGACCGAGTAGCCGGGTAACGCAATTTCCAGGCGCAGCCACTCGCCGTTCGCCTGGCGCACAGGCGCGATCGGCAACTGGCCGGGGTCGTTATAGGGGTAGAGGGCCTGTTGTGCTCCGTTCTTATCGATCACCTGACGAAAATAACCTTGCTGGTACAGCAGCCCCACGCCGACAACCGGCACGCCGAGATCGCTGGCGGCTTTGAGCTGATCGCCGGCGACATTGCCCAGTCCACCCGAGTAGATCGGCAATGCTTCGCTCAACATGAATTCCATGCTGAAATACGCAGCGCAGGTCAGGGGACTTTTCGAATGATTCTGCTGAAACCACACGGGAGCCTCCGCCGCACGCTTCCGGGTCTTCAGCAAGTCGTCAACCTCTTTGCGAAAAACGGGATCGGCCAGGACACGCTTGACCTGGTCGCGCGAGACCGTCTGCAGAACAACCCAGGGGTTATGCGTGATTTCCCACAGTTCAGGATCGAGCTGCCGCCACACGTTGTCGGTAGCATGATTCCACGACCAGCGCATGTCGAGGGCGAGCTCAGCAAGGGAATCGAAACCCTCGACTTCCGAGTGTACAGGTCTGTCCATCGAGTCTTGTGGTTAGTTCGATCCACTCATGTCTTCTTCACAGCATTTCCCGACGACGCCCCTGCAAGAGCATCGTTGACAATCGTCTGGGCCTCTTCCAGGATGCGGCGCAGATGATCCGGTCCCTTGAAGCTCTCCGCATAGATCTTGTAGATGTCTTCAGTCCCTGATGGACGCGCCGCGAACCATCCGCTCTCCGCCACCACCTTCAACCCGCCGATCGGCGCGCCGTTGCCCGGCGCGTCCGTGAGGACGGACCCGATCTTTTCGCCTGCCATCCCGGTGATCTTCACCTGTCCGGGTGAGAGCTTCGCAAGGAGTTTCTTCTGATCCGGAGTGGCCGGCGCCTCAACGCGGTCATAGGCAGGCTCACCGAACTCTCGCGTGAGATCACGGTACATTTCACCAGGATCGCGCCCCATCTGCGCTGTGATCTCCGCCGCGAGCAATGCCGGGACAATTCCATCCTTGTCAGTCGTCCAGACGGTGCCATCCAGACGGGAAAAGGAGGCCCCCGCGCTCTCTTCACCGCCGAAGCCGAGCGAACCGTCGAGGAGTCCTCCCACGAACCACTTGAATCCGACCGGCACCTCGTAGAGCTTCCGCCCGAGCTTCGCAGTGACGCGATCGATCATGGTGCTGCTCACAACCGTCTTTCCGACAGCTGCTTCACTGCGCCACTTCGGCCGGTGTTGGAAGAGGTAGAGGATGGCGACGGAAAGGTAATGGTTCGGCGGCAGCAATCCCGCACTGCGGGTGACAATTCCATGCCGGTCATGGTCCGTGTCGCAGGCGAAGGAAAGGTCAAAGCGGTCTTTCATCCCTATCAATCGCTGCATCGCATAGGGGGAGGACGGGTCCATGCGGATCTGGCCGTCCCAGTCCACGGTCATGAAGCGAAACGTCGGATCGACGGCCTCGTTCACGACGGTAAGGTTCAGCCCGTAGCGCTCGGCGATTCGTCCCCAGTAGTGGACGCCGGCGCCCCCGAGGGGATCAATACCCATCCTGAGGTTCGACCCGCGGATGACATCCATGTCAACCACGTTGCCGAGATCGGCCACGTAGGGGCTGAGGTAGTCGTGCGTGTGCGTCGTGTGGGCGCGAAGCGCTTTATCGTAAGGGATCCTCTTCACACCCGGCAGGCCATTCCCGAGGAACTCGTTTGCCTTCGCCTCGATCCAGCCGGTGACTGCGGATTCCGCCGGCCCGCCGTTCGGGGGATTGTATTTGAAGCCGCCGTCGTGCGGCGGATTGTGCGAAGGCGTGATGACGATCCCGTCGGCGAGCCCGGTCTTTCTTCCGCGGTTATATGTCAGGATCGCATGAGAAATTACCGGCGTCGGCGTGTACTCGTCCCCCGCTCCGATCATCACATCGACTCCATTCGCGGCGAGCACCTCCAGCGCGGTAGCGGCGGCCGGAACGGATAGCGCATGCGTGTCAATTCCCAGAAACAGCGGGCCGTCTATTCCCTCCCCTTTCCGATAGAGGCAGATCGCCTGCGTGATCGCGAGAATGTGATCTTCATTGAATGACCTGCTGAAGGCCGTCCCACGATGGCCGGAGGTGCCGAACGCTACCCGTTCGGCGGGAACTGCAGGGTCGGGCGTCTCATTATAATAGGACGTGATAAGCCTCGGAACATTGACAAGCATGCCGGGCTCAGCCGGCTTCCCGGCACGAGGGCTTAATTTCATGAGGTTCCCAAAGACTTTATTTCTTCTGGTCTGGCGAATCGTCCGGAAAACGACAAAGAAATATAGCAACCTCGGTGTCCCGACACATCCATCAAAAGGACGATAAGGGAATTAGCCCTTTTCAGGAACGCCCCGCTGCCAGGTCCACGAGGAGGGCCCCCCCCGGGGAATAGGCGCCGCTTGACTTTGAAACATATCGAAACTATATTCGTATAGACGAATATAGTTTACCGGGACCCATCATGAAGTCGTTCGCGGCAGTGTTCAAAGCTCTTTCCGACGATTCCCGCCTCAGAATCATCAATCTCCTTTTCTATTCGGGCGAGCTGTGCGTCTGCGACATCGAGGAGGTCATGGGATTCACACAGACGAAGGTCTCGAGGCATCTCGCGTACCTGAGGAAGGCGGGACTCGTGGACGACCGAAAACAGGGACTCTGGATGCTGTATTCGATCGCGAAGCCCAGGGACGAAGAGCACAGGAAGATACTTGATTTCCTTTCGAGCCTGCTGAAATCGAACGACGTCGCCCGCAGGGACGCCGAGCGCCTGGCGAGCAGGATCATGAAGGGGTGTTGTGCAACATATTCATTCGTCAAGACCGGGCCTGTTCCGGCGATACTGGAACTCAGAAAAAATTGAAGGGAACGACAATGTCTGACAGCGACATCAAATCAGCGGTAAAAGAGAAGTACGGCGAGATCGCCAGGAAATCCGGTTCGTGCTGCGGCCCGTCATGCGGGTGCGGCACGGATGCGGGAATCGCGGGAACGATCACAATGAACGACCTGTACACCAACGCCGACGCGGAGGTCCGGAAAAACGCCGACCTGGGGCTCGGGTGCGGAACGCCGACGGCGTTTGCCGATCTCGAGGAGGGGATGACCGTCCTGGACCTCGGCTCGGGCGCGGGAATCGACGTGTTCCTCGCAGCGCAGAAGGTCGGCAAATGCGGCCGTGCGATCGGGGTCGACATGACGGAAGACATGATCAGGCGCGCCGACGAAAACAAGACAAAGCTCAAGGCGGTGAATACCGAATTCCGGCTCGGGGAGATTGAGAACCTTCCCGTCGCAACAGGATCTGTAGACCGGATACTGAGCAACTGCGTCATCAACCTCGTCCCGGACAAGACGCGCGCGTTCGCCGAGATGTACAGGGTGCTGAAACAGGGGGGGAAATTCACCGTCTCCGATATCGTGTCCGTCGGGAAGATACCCGACGACGTCCGGAAAGACCTGTCGGAGTGGGCAGGATGCGTCGCCGGCGCGCTCGATCGGGAGGAATACCTGACCATCGCGCGGAACGCCGGCTTCCGGGATGTCACCGTGGTTGCGGATAAGACGTATCATCTCGATGCCGCGGTCTCATTCGGTCTTCACAGCATCACGGTGAGCGGAACCAGATGACAGCCCCGGCGATACAGCGGGCCCTCCCCGCCGATTCGGGGGAGATCGAGGAGATCCTCACGTCGTCGGGCCTCCCCGTGGAAGGGGCGAGGGCCCACCTGAATCACTTCTTTGTCGCACGCGACGGGGAATCGATCGCCGGAGTGATCGGGCTTGAGCTGTATGGCGAGGAAGGTCTCCTGCGCTCGCTTGCCGTCCGCGAACCGCACAGGTCACAAGGAATCGGCGATCGGTTATACCGGCGGCTGATCGAGGAGGCACGGGCGGCCGGTGTGAAGCGGCTGCTCCTTCTCACGACGACGGCCGAGGCGTACTTTTCCGCCCGGGGATTCAGAAGCGTCCCCCGGGACACGGTCAAAGGGGCCGTCCGGCGTTCCGCAGAATTCACCGGCGCCTGCCCCGCGTCGGCGGCATGTATGGAGCTCGTCCTTTGATGCGCATCCTCATTCTCTGCACCGGCAACTCATGCAGGAGCCAGATGGCGGCCGGATTCCTCGCCTCGTTTGACAAACGACTCGACGTGCATTCCGCCGGCACCTTCCCCGCGGCACGGGTCCAGCCGAAAGCAATACAGGTGATGAACGAAGCCGGCGTCGACATCAGCCAGGCGACGCCGAAGAACGTCGACGTCTACCTGGACCAGCCGTTCGACTACGTGATCACCGTCTGCGACAACGCAAAAGAATCCTGCCCCGTGTTCTCCGGAAAAGTAAGCCGGAGGCTCCACATGGGGTTCGAGGATCCGACGTTCTTCACGGGAACGGAAGACCAGAAGCTGGCCGAGTTCAGAAGGGTCCGCGATCTGATACAATCGGACTTTGAATCTTTGTACCGGAAGAAGATGCTGCCGAAGATGAAGGGGAAAACGAAATGACAGGTTCCAGGATATGACATCGACAAGCAAAAGACTCTCGTTTCTCGACCGGTACCTGACGCTCTGGATATTCACCGCGATGGCTGTGGGGGTGCTCTGGGGCTACCTGTCGCCGGGAATCGTCGGGTTCTGGGGGCAGTTCCAGTCCGGCACGACGAACATACCGATCGCGATCGGGCTCATACTCATGATGTATCCTCCCCTCGCGAAGGTGAAATACGAAGAGCTGGGGGACGTCTTCAGGAACACCAAAGTGCTCGCCCTCTCACTCGTGCAGAACTGGATCGTCGGGCCGATCCTGATGTTCGCCCTGGCGGTACTCCTGCTCCCCGACCAGCCGGCGTACATGGCAGGGCTCATCATCATGGGACTTGCGCGGTGCATCGCGATGGTCATCGTCTGGAACGAGCTGGCAAAGGGGGATACGGAGTACGCGGCGGGGCTCGTGGCGTTCAACTCGGTGTTCCAGGTTCTCTTCTTCTCGGTCTATGCGTACGTGTTTCTGACCGTCATTCCGGGGTGGCTCGGCCTCCGGTCCTTCAGGGTGGACATCACGATCGGGCAGATTGCGCAGAGCGTGTTCGTGTACCTCGGCGTTCCGTTCGTTGCAGGCATCATCACGCGGTTCACGCTCATCCGGCTGAAGGGGAAGGAGTGGTACCAGCACGAATTCATCCCCCGGATCAGCCCGCTGACGCTCATCGCGCTCCTCTTCACGATACTGGTCATGTTCTCGCTCAAGGGGGACTACATCGTCCGGATCCCCCTCGACGTCGTGCGGATCGCGATCCCCCTGACGCTTTACTTCGTCATCATGTTCTTCGTTTCGTTCTACCTCGGCAGGAAACTCGGGGCGGACTACTCGAAAACCGCGACCCTCTCATTCACGGCCGCAAGCAACAATTTCGAGCTCGCGATCGCGGTCGCTGTGGCGGTGTTCGGGATCAACTCGGGGGAGGCGTTCGCCACGGTGATCGGGCCGCTCGTGGAGGTCCCGGTGCTCATCGGCCTCGTCAACGTTGCGCTCAGGTTTCAGAAAAAGTACTACTCCGGGAAGGGCGGGAACGAGCGGTCCGGCCCTGCGGTCAATGCGGAAGGGGCATCCTGAAGACACCCCCCCACGCCGTTCCGGCGTAGACTTCCTCCGCGCCCATCGAAATTGAAATCACCGAAGAGTCCGTCAACCCGGCATTCACGGCTGACCAGGTTGCACCCGCATCCGTCGAGAGAAAGGCTCCGTCACGCGCGGTTCCTGCCATGAGCGTCGACCCCCTGGCCGCAACGGAGAGGATGCTCCGGCTCACCGGGCCGGAACTGACCCTGGTCCACGTAGCGCCGAGATTTCTTGAAAGAAAAACACCGTCGTGTGTCCCCGCAAGAATATCAGGTCCCGACGCAGCAAGACAGGCCACATAAGGAACCGTGAGGCCCGAATCGACGGAAACCCACGTCGACCCGTTGTCGACAGACCGAAACACGCCGCTCCCCCACGTGCCGGCAAAGACGCACGTATCGACCACCGCAAGCCCCTTGACCCAGGAACTCGCGATCGGAAAGGATTTCGTCAATCCCGCATTCATCCCTCTCCAGGTCCTTCCCGTGTCGTCGGAACGGAAGACACCGCTGCCGAGCGTACCAGCGAACAAATGCGGCCCGCTCACCGCCAGGCACATCACCCATCTGTCCGGCAAGCCGGGCCTTACCGCTTTCCACGACGTGCCGATATTTGTGGACTGGAAAATTCCGCAATACGATCCCGCGAACACGTTTCCACCGATCTTTTTGAAAGCATTCACGCCCCCGATGAGACCGAGATTCGCCTCTCTCCAGGTTGACCCCCTGTCGGTGGAAACAAAGGAACCCGAGGAGTTGGTTGCGGCAAAGAGGGCAGATCCGATTTCACAAAGGGAAACGACGGCGGTATTTGTCAGTCCCGTATTCACCGCTTCCCACGTTGTTCCGCTATTTCGGGAACGGAAAACACCGTGGCCGTTCGTTCCCGCGAAAAGATCATTTCCATTTGAAGCGAGGCAACGAATATTCGGTCCCGTGCACCCGGCGTTCACGGCGAACCAGGAGTCCCCGTCGTCCGTTGAACGAAACACGCCACATTCATCCGAAACCGCAAAGAGGACGTTCCCCCGGGCCGCCATCGCCACGATCGGGTGAGTCATCAAGCCGGAATTGACCGCCTTCCAATGCGAGCCGCCGTCTGTCGAGAGGAACACCCCTCTGCTCGTACCCGCGAAGAGGTCCGCTCCTTTCCTGACCATGCATCGAACGGACGCGTCCAGGGCACCGATTCGTTCCTCCTTCCACTCCGTTCCTCTGGCCGTTATACGGAACACGACGCCGCTCCCGGTGCCGACGATGATGTCCGCTCCGGAAGGAGCAAACCCGTTCACGTGATCTCTCGTTACGCCCGGAGTAATTGCCGCCCAGGACCCCCCATCGTTCGTCGAGACATACACTCCCTCATCGGTACCTGCAAAGACGTTTGCCCCGAGCGAGACGAAGCAATTGACACGGGAGCCCGGTAAGCCGACTCCGGCCCTGGTCCAGGACGATCCGGTGTCAACCGAGCGGCAGACGCCGCCGGATGTCGACGCAAAAAGGTGATTCCCGATCGCAGAGATGGTGTGAACCGCGCCTCCGCCGGGGCCCATCAAAGGCACCCATTGTGCCTGAGACGTCAAGACAGCAATGAGGCTTACGACCACGGGTACACACGCGCTCTGGATTCTTCGGATGCTCATCCCGGGCTAAATGTCGCTGACGTAAATGTTCCCCTCCACCGCATACGCGATCCGCTTCCCGTCGGGGGAGAAGGCGAACGACGTGAGTCCGGCAAACGTCCCCCGTCCGAACCGGACCTTCGCGGACATGACGAGCGTGGAGGATCCCGTCTGAAGATCGCACACGTAAAGATAGTGAATCGCCGGCGACACATCCATACGCGACGTCCGGATGAATGCGAACTTCCGGCCGTCCTGCGACCAGGTCCAGCCAGAGCCGAACATGTCCCTCGTCGTCGACTCCCAGAACACCGTCATACTCCCGGTGAGGAGGTTGTCGAGCCTGTATGTGTCCTGCCCTGATGAGGAGGGAAGAACGGCAAAAAGCCCGTTCGTCGTCCAGGAAATGGAATACGGGAGCGGGGGGATCGGGTAAGGCAACGCGGAGAATGACCCGTCGGAGATATTCAAGAGACGTCCTGAGCTAAGGAGGACCTGCCGGGAGTCGGGGGAAAACGCGAGCGCGTACTCCCCGGACTGAACGACGAAATCGGCCGGCACGGTGGTTATTAAGCGCACGATTTCAAGCGTGTCGTAGGATGGCTGCGAAGCCAACAGCTGCCTGTCGGGAGATACCACGATCAAATATCCCCGCGAAATCTGCCTGGGGGGCGTGCTCGTGCCGTTATCCGGCACGACGTAGACGCGCTGATAATTGTCGGGATCCAGGGAAGCGTAGAAGACGGAGTCCCCGGCAGAGACAAACGCATTGAACATGCGGGTGGACCCGTCCAGCGTACGGACCGACCCCGTGGCGACATTTACCGAACTGACTCCCCCCTGCAGCACCTGCGCAGCGGGGTTCAGAGACGTAAACGCGATTTCGGCGCCGCCGGTACACCAGGAAATCGTAAACGCACTGGCTGTCTGAGTCACCTGCGCGCCGGGGCCGCTCAGGAAGGGGGATGAATTGTCAGGTTCGCTCACCGGGCTCTTGCAGGATATCCCCGGAATGGCAAATGCGATGAGCAGGGCACAGATGGTTCCCTTCGCGAGGGACGCGGGATGCAAACGCTCGATCGACATGGCGTTTTCCTTCGTTGTGTGGTGGGGTCGTGGACTGAATGGAGACGATAGCAGTTCAGAACACGAAAGGCCCCCCCATCAAGGGACGTTCAAATCCGTCTGCGAGGCGGATCGAGATCGAGGAGCGGGGACGGGGAGAAGGCTGCACGGAATCCTCCGGGCGATAGTCGACTTATCTGAAGTCTGGTATCAACCGTTGGGACTCAGTGTCTCCGGAACTGTGAGAGGGTGATGAAGTTGCTGCCATTCTACAAGAATGCCGGACAAAAGTCAAGTGTTCCCGATTCGCTTCCGGAAATGCGGTATAAAGGGCGCGCTTCGCAAAGACAGTATTTCAATCGGGGTTCGCGAACGCCGCGAGGTGGATCGTGTGCCCCTCGTACGTAAGCTCGAACCCGGCGACTTTCGCCGCTTCCGCGCGCCGATCGATTCCGATGCCCACTCCCGGCTTTTCCGTGAACTGCGCGGCCCCGAACTGGTCCAGAAGATCGAGCGTGCGGTAACGCGCCTCCGGCTCTGCGGGGACCGTCAACGTCTTCGCCGATGCAGACGCCTCGAACGCCGCGGCCCGGAGGAGTTTCGGGAAGTACGCCGCATACACGTCCTTCCGGTTGAACATGTCGATTCCCGCCAGCCGCTTTCCCAGAAACACGGCAAGACCGTTTGCCCCTCCGTCGGGGGAGAAGCGGTCGACGAGCCGGTCGAAGTCAACTGATTTTCCGTCAAATATGTCAGAGAGGTTCGACGTCGGGGACGCGACGCGGAATGACGCCTGGTAGGAAGCGACACCTGACCAGATCGTTCCCTGGTCGGACGCGAATTCGTTCCGGCTTTTCAGGTTCCGGCTCACCTGAGACGCTTTGGAAGCTCTCAGGTACGAGGGCGCGGTGTAATCCGTTCCTTTGAACGAGGGAGACGTATTTCGCCACCGGCCTCGTTCGACGCAGCTGACGGGGACTTCTGTCCTGGAGCGGGGAGCGAGTAATATGGACGTGTTGACGACCCTGTTTTGCTTTGCACCGGCAAGTATGTCGCCGTCCATCATGAAAACGAACGCATCGGATTCGTTCAGCACAAGCACCGTGTTGACGCTCCCCGCCGCGCTGACTTCATTCACATGCAGTTTCTTTTCTGCAAGCGCTTTGCCGCACGGTTCGTAGTCAAATGAGTCCTGATCCGACGTCGCCAACTGGACGATGGATACCCCGTCTCCCGACTGAAAACCCGTGATTCTTGATTCCATGTGAGGCCTCCTTGTTGTTTCCCTGTGCACAGGTACTACACGCAAGGAGGCGTGATTTGGCGCGGCGGAGGAACCGGCCGCAGGGTGCCGGGTGGGGGTCAGGTAAACAGGGCCCGGAGCTTCTTCATTTGTTCACCGGTGAGGGAGCCCATAACGTGACGGAAGCTCTCCTCGCCCGCGGCCCAGCGGGCAAGGTCAAGCATGGTTGCCCTGGACTGCAGGCGCGCCCGGCGGATGAACATCGCCTTGATTCTGCCGGGTGCGGCCGGTTCGCTGGAGAGGGAAAACAAAGGGGTTTCGCCGGCATCGCCTGCAACCGAGCGCGCCTCTGACATCGGGGCGGGCGCCTCAGCGATCCTGGAATACCTATCCTGGAGAACCTCCTCGAGTATCATATCCGGGAAGAGAGTTTTTGCCTTCCGTTGTATTCTCCTGAATATGTCCCACCCCTTCTCCGGTTCGAGGCCGAGCAGCCGTGCCGCGTGCGACACGGCCCGGGATTCGAGTTCTTCCGTGGCAACGCCGAGCGCCTTCAGAAAGGCGGCCTCTTCCGGGGTAAGCTCGCGGGAGATGCGCCGGATCATCTTTGTCATCCTCGCTCTCTCCTCCTCCCTTTCCAGATCGTCTTGAAAACCGGGGTCAGGGATGTCGACGTCGTCGATGGATTCGGTCGGCTTCCGGTCGCGCCAGTAGTTCTTTATCCTGTTGCCGAGTATCGTCGTGCAGTATCCGAGGTACGCCCCCTTCCCCTCATCGAACCGGTCAAGCGCGGCTACAATCGAGGCCTGGACAAGTTCCTGCGCATCCTCGAACGGCACCCCTTTGCGGAGCGCAAACGAGAGGAGGACATCGAATGACCTGCGGAAATTCCGGTCGGCTGAAGACGGCATAATCGGGCCCTTTTGCTTCTCCCAGTATTACACGGCAGTGTATCGAATTTGGCACGGGGAAGCAACCAGCAATGCAGTTGACAGAAAGGGGCGAATTCCTTAAGATAATACACCTTCCTTTCACGAAGACGAGGCCTTCCCATGCCGAAAGAAATCCCCAGGACGCTGCGCAACGGCGCAATCGCGGTGATCGTCATTGTTGCATTCGTGTACGCATTCACCCGTCTCCCGTCGGGAGGACAGGCAACATCCGCCGCGGACGCCGAACCGGCGGCTTACGGCGGCGCGGACAAATGCGCCGCATGCCACAAACGGGTCTCCCCGGACATCGTCCTCCAGTATGCGCACAGCACGATGGCAAAAGCGGGAGTCTCCTGCCTCGACTGTCACGGAGTCGACAAAACCAACCCTTCGGGAAAGGACCACGAAGGATTCTACATCACCTCCAGTCCCACCCCCGCACAGTGCGCCAAATGCCATCCGACGGAGACGAACCAGTTCAACCTGAGCCGTCACGCGGGCCCCGCCTGGGCCGCGCTATCCGGGCTGGACGATTTCACGCCGGAGCAGAAAAAACAGGTGGAGGCCATCCCGGAAGCGAACCGGGGCTCGGGCGGGATGGTGACGGCCACCCGGAACTCGCTCTTCGACATCGAAGGGCCGATGGTGACGCCGCTCGCCTGCCAGAGCTGCCATTCGATAGGGAAACCGAACAGGGACGGGAGCATCGGGAACTGCAGCAAATGCCATCTCCGGCACGAGTTCTCGCTTGCGCAGGCGCGCAAACCCGAGATCTGCGGACAGTGCCACCTCGGACCGGACCACCCGCAGGACGAGATCTACAGGGAATCCGCGCACGGGGTCATGTATCACACGCAGGGAGAGAAATGGAACTGGGACCAGAAGCCGGGAAGGCTTTCGGTGACCGACATGCCGGCGCCGACGTGCGCGACGTGCCACTTCAGCGGGTTCGGGACGCAGGGAACGACGCACGACGTGGGTGAGCGGCTCTCGAAGTTCCTCTTCGCCTCGGAGACCACCGACAGGCCGAACGCAACGCAGGGTCGGGCGTCGATGAAGGCCGTGTGCACGAACTGCCACACGCAGCCCTTCGTCGACCATCAGTACGCGATGGCCGACAGCGTGACCATGCTCGTCAACGCGAAAGTGAAGGAGGCGAGGCTGATCATCGAGGGGCTCGTCAAGGACGGGGTCATCACGCCGAAGCCGTTTTCCACGAAGATCAGCTACGACGCGTTCGATCTCTGGCATTACTACGGACGAACGGCAAAGTTCGGCGCCTACATGCAGGGACCCGATTACGTCCAGTGGCACGGCATCTACCCGCTCCTGAAACAGCTCAACGCCGTGGAGGAAGACGCGCAGCAGCTTCGCGCACAACGATCACGGGGGAAGTGACCATGGACCAGGTCTCCGTGTTCCGGCTCGCCCAGATCCGGCTGCCGATGGAAAAGAACCGGTTCCTGCTGATGTTCGCAGGGATCAACTTCATCTCGACAGGGCTGGACGTGGCGCTCGCCCATTCGATCAACGCGTTCGTTCCGGTCTACGAGCTGATCCCCGTCTACATCTCCCCCTTCTGCGCGCTTTCGTGCATACTCCTCTCATTCCAGTCGAAGCCGAAGGGATGGCTCGCCGTCGTCCATCTCGGGCTCATGCTCCTGGGATTTGCGGTGGGGGCGCTCGGCACCGCATTCCACGGGAACGCCGTGCTGAACCCGGGAGGGCACCTCACGTGGGCGTGGGTCGTGTTCGGCTCCCCGATACTCGCGCCGCTGGCATTCTGCGGGATATCGCTCATCGGGCTGTACGCAGCAACGCAGGAGGTGGATGGCCAGCCGGGAGTTCTCGAGGTCCCCGGGCTCGGGACGTTCAGGGCGCCCATCTCGCGGGAACGTCATTTCATCTGGTTCGTCGGACTGGGGTTCGCCGGCAGCGCGATGACATCGCTCATCGACCACGCGCAGTACGGCTATACGGCGTACAAGCTCATCGCGATAGTCTTCGGCCTCTTCGCGACCGCGGTCGTCATCACGATCGCCGTCTCAAAGGTCTGGTCGCGCGGGGATGAGCTCGTCTACTTCTGGACGATGATCGCGGCGGTCGTGGTGGGAATTCTGGGGTTCGGGTTCCACCTCTCGGCCGACCTCGCGGGCACAGGCCAGCTGAGCCTGGAGCGGATACTGGCGTTCGCACCGGTGTTTGCCCCCCTGCTCTTCAGCGATCTCGGCGTGCTGGGGCTCCTCGTCGTGGCGCAGCCGAAGACGGGCGGGGGGTAGAATGCACCGGATCAGCGGGCGGGTTTCCACCCCGGGCCCCGGACGATCCTTCCGGGCGTTGCTCCCGTGTGCTCGCCCCCGCTGAGGACCTGGACCCCGTTGACGAACACGTCGGAAACCCCCGTGGAGTACCGGTGGGGGTTCGCGTACGTCGCGTGATCCTCCACGCGCGCGGGGTCGAAGATCACGATGTCCGCGAAATACCCTGCACGCAGATACCCCCGTTTCACGAGCTTCAGGTTGACGGCGGGAAGGGACGTGAGACGCCGGACGGCCTCTTCCAGCGGGATGAGCTTCTCGTCCCGGACATACTTTCCCAGCAGCCGGGCAACGTTGCCGTACGCCCGCGGATGAGGATTGGATTTCAGGAACACCCCCTCCGGGGCGAACGACCCTTCGTCGGACCCGAAGGCGACCCACGGTTTCCTGATCTGCTTCCGCACGTTCTCCTCCGACATCAGGAAATAGATCGTCCCCACCCGGGAGCTGTCCTCCACGACGAGATCCATCATCGTTTCCACGGGGGAGGTCCCCCGCATTGCCGCGACTTCCGCGAGTGTCTTCCCCGTCAGCAACTTGAGCTTCTCGTTCTTGAACGCCACGAAGAGAACGTTGTCGGGCGTGCCGGCCTCCATGTAGTAGCTTTCCCATGAGTCGGACGGCGTCGTCATTTCCTTCTTCAGCCGTTCCCTCACGGCGGGATCCCTGAGCCGCTTCGCCCACGCACCGTATCCCCCCTCCTGAACCCAGGGAGGCATCGCCCCGTCGAGACCCGTCGCGGCAGCCGTGTATGTATACATGTTCGCCGAGATGTCCACACCGCCGGCGCGTGCACTGTCGATCTCATCGAGGACAGGGTCAAGAAGCGGCCAGGAGTCCTTCCCGCTCGCCTTGAGATGGTAGATTTCGACGCCCACGCGCGCATCGCGGGCGATCCTGATCATTTCTCTCACTGCGTCCGGAAGGTGCTTCCCCTCACTCCGGATATGGGCCGTGAATCTCCCCCCGTATTCCGCCGCCACTTTCGCAAGAGACGTGAGCTCCGGCGTGGTCATGTAGACGTCCGGAACGTACAGGAGCGCGGTCGTAAGACCGAGCGCCCCCTCCTCCATGGCCCGGCGGACGAGCGACTTCATTTTCGCAAGCTCCTCTTCGGTCGGAGGGCGTGCGTCATAGTGAAGGACGTTCGCCCGCACCGTTCCCGCGCCTATGAACGATGCGACGTTCGTCGCAATCCCCTTCCCGGCCAGCCAGTCGAGGTACTCTCCCAGCGTCGTCCACACGATGGGGTACCTGATGTCCGATTCCATCGCCAGGGCTTCCTTCCTGAGCGTGTCCGTCAGGGGGCCCATCGAAAACTCTCCGAACACTTCGAGCGTCACCCCCTGCCTCAGGTCGCTCTGCGAACGGCCGTCGGCGATCAGGGACTCTTCCGCGTGGCTGAGCATGTTGATGAACCCGGGGGAGACGGCACGTCCCTTCGCGTCAATCTCGCGGGTGCCGCGGTACCCTGCCGGCGGACCGGCATACGCGATCGTATCCGCGCTCACGGCCACCTCGCCGCGCACCGGCTTCGCGCCGCTCCCGTCGTATATGACGGCGTTCCGGATCAGGATGTCGCAGGGCTTCACCTGACCGTGCGCCGGGTTGAGCGCTAGGAAGCAAAGAATCGCGATCGGAATACGCGTCGATCTCACAGGGTCTCCCTTCGTGGTCCGTGCATCAGTTGGTTCCGGAAGAATTGCCGGCGACGAGTTTCTGGAATCCGGGATCGCCCCGCAGCGGTTCCCACGCTGGATCGATGCATAGTGGGAGATGGTCCGGCCGATCATGGCTCAAGATACGAATAAAAAAGGGCCCGCCGAACCGGGCGGGCTCCCTGCAGCTTCCACCGGGCGCCCCGGAGAGCCCGCAGGCAACTCCGGGTCGTCGTGTTCTTTCTGTCTCAGTCCGATGCGACGGCCGTCCGGACCGAAAGGACGAAACCAATCGTGACAGTCTCATCAGGTCCCACCGTGATCTGCCGGGACTCCGTGTAGGGTTCCTCGACGACAGGGGGAGAACCGGCTCCGACCGTCGAACCACGCACGGCGATCCCTTCGTGCCACATCTTCAGCGTGTAGTTCCCCGGCGGGACGCCTGGCAGCTGGAAGTTTCCTTCCTCGTCGGTGACGGTGCAATACGGACTGGAGGCCCTGATGATGTACGCGCTCATCCACGGATGCCCGGCATCGCACGTCGTCAGCATCGCGTTGACACCCGCGATATCGCCGTCCCGGACCCTGGAGTGAAACCCCCGCACGGGCTGGGCGATGTTGAACACCGAGCGGAGACTGTTGTTCAGGTCATACGAATGAACGTTGTGGAGGATGGGATCCTCGTTCACAATCTCCAGCTCGTCGCCCGGATTGAGAATAAGCACATGAGGCGCATATGCGCAGTTCCGCTGCCTGAGCGTCGCGGTGCCCGGAGTCGGGCACTTCTTCCCCTGCGTGATCCCGTCAATCCACACAACGGCAAACCTGACGCCGCCCCCCGGCGCCGTCAGGAGCCGGGGAGAGGGCTTCCGTTTTCCGCACACCGCCTCGTCCTTCGTCATGCGGTCAACGGCTCCCGCCGAAGGAACGGACGACAGCCGGACCGAACCACGCACGGTGCTGCAGTGCGCAACCTCGGCGCCACGGTACCGCGTCTGGGCGGAAGCACCGCCGCACGCGAGGCCGGCAATCAGCGCGAGCGCGAGAATTGAAACACGAGATGGTACAGGCACAGGAATCCTCCTCCCCGCTTTCATGTCAGTGTCCGCCGCCCGGAGCCGCCGCCGGGGGAATCGGGTCGTGCACGGCGTTCTTGATCGGCTTGAGAGACTTCAGATACGCAAAGATCGCCTTGAGGTCCGAGTCCGTCGCCTTGCCAATCATGTCCCAGGGCATTGGCGGGAGGATCGGCCTGCCCTCGCCCATATCTTTACCCGTCCGGAGCGCCTTGATGAACATCGCTTCCGTCCAGCTTCCGAGGCCGGTCTCTTTGTCAGGCGTCAGGTTGCGCGCGAAGCTGACACCCCACGGACCCGCCCACGCGGTCAGATCGTTGGCTGCAAGCGCTCCCCACTTGTCAGGAGCGAGAACGCCCGCCGGGATCGCCGGGACGGGATTGGAGGAAGGCGATCCGGAGAGAGCACGCGTCTCGTCGACGACCGGACCCTGCGGTGTGAAGTTCTTCGGAGAATGACAGTCGTTACAGCTCCCGATCGTCACAAGGTACTTCCCCCTGGCGATCAGGGCTTTGATCCCTGCATCCTTATCCTGGGCATTGCCCGCGGAAACAAACAGGGCACAGGACAGACCTGCCACAAATATCGACGAAGTTACTTTCATGAGTACCTCCTGGAGTGAATGGTATGTGTGGTGGATTGGATATGGGACAGCAAAGAACAGCTCGTCAACCTTTGCGGTAGTACATGGGAATCGTCGGACGAAGGGTATATCGTTGAGCAGGTGGAGAACGAAGAAGGGAGCTGTAACGCTCCGGGATGAATCGAGGCGTGACGTGGCACGATTCGTCGAGCTCCGCGCACTGGGGTACAGTCAAAATGTGGGACATGCTCCTCTCCGTGGGAGAGGATTAACTCGAGAATCGCTGATGCAAAGAACGGGTGTTCAGGAGCGACAAAGTTTACGAACAGCGGGAGTTAATGTCAAGGGGAAAAAAAGGTTGCTTCGGTCGCAATGACTACCTGGGCCCGGCATCGCGGTAACCGGCCCCCGTCCCGTCCTTCGCCATCATCGAGTGGAGGTTCGCCGTTTTCCAGCCCGCGTAGTACACCACCTGTCCGATCTTCACGATGCGGTCGAACAGGATCTTGTCTATTGTATCAGTGGGCTTATGGTAGTCGGCGTGCTCGCCGGTAAAGAAGAACGCAATGGGGACGCCGTGCTTCGCGAAGTTGTAGTGGTCGCTCCTCCGGTAGTACTGGTGGGGATCCTGATCGTTGTCGTACTCGTAGTCAAGGGCGATGTTGTTGGACTCCCTGTTGGCCACCCGGAGGATGCTGTCGAGCTCCGTGCTGATCTTGTCGGACCCGATCAGGTACGTGTAGGGTCCGGATCCCGACGCCACGTGGGCGGAATCCATCCTCCCGATCATATCGGTATTGAAATCCGCGACCGTATTGTCGAGAGGGACCACCGGGTGGGAGGTGTAATACGACGATCCGAGAAGCCCCTTTTCCTCGCCTGAGACCGTCAGGAACAGAAGGCTGCATTTCGGCTTCACGGGATTCGTTTCAAATGCGTGCGCGAGCTCCAGGACCATTGATGTCCCCGAGCCGTTGTCATCCGCCCCGTGATAGATCGCCCCCCCCAGCCCCGTCCCCAGATGGTCGAAGTGGGCCGAGAACACGACAACGTCGTGCTTCATCACCGGGTCGGTCCCCTCGATCAGGCCGACGACGTTCTCAGTTTCCCGCTCCTCGTGATTGACCTTCTCGTCGAGACCCACCGTCACGTGGTACATCAGCATGGGATAGAAGAGGGAATCTCCGGAGGCAAGCCGGCGCGCTTCGGCGAGCGAGGTGCCTCCCGAGCGAAGAATCGCATCGGCGAGCGCCGGCGACACGATGTACGTGAGCGGGCCGCCTCTGATCGCACGAGGAGACTCCCCTTTCAGAGCCATCCTCCCTCCCGCAACGCCCGCGGAGAACATCCCCGAGACGATCGCCGGGTACGACGACGCGCCGGTATCCGAGGCAACGATCAACATCGCAACCGCGCCCGAATCTCTCCTGCCCGGGCCGAATACCCTCCTCAGGGAGGGTACGGCTGCGGTGGGAGTGCTCCCCGGACGCTGACCGCTCAGCACGAGGATGAATTTTCCCGCCAGCGCAGGCTTCTGCTCGGCGGGGGTCCTGCTGTCCATGTAGCCGACGAACGCGACGTTCGCCGAAAGAGCGGTATCGCGGCCGCTGAACGAGATGAAGTCGTTGGTCCACCTGAACTTCTGCTCCCCGTCCACATTTCGGACGGTCAGGGAAGTCGAGTCGCTCACCCGGACGACGTCCACGGCGTAGTGCTGAAGGTATGTCCCGTCGTCTCCCATGGGACGGAGGCCGAACTGCTTGAAATGGTCCGCGATGTACGCGGCGGCCATCTTCTCGCCCGGATACGACGTCTCCCTCCCCTGGAGGGCGTCGGAGGCAAGATACGTGAGATACGTTCTCAGGTCCCCGGCGTTGATCGATTCAAATCCTGTACGCGCATCCGGATCCACGCTCCCGACCTGGGCCAGCGCGAAGGCAACGGGAAAAACCAGAAGCCATGCAAACTTCATCGGGCCTGCTCCTCGGAAGATTCATCTGCACGTGTGCGGTAATCCAAAGTATTGAAAGGGGGGCCGTGTTGCAAGCGATTCTTCTGCCGCGCCCCCGGAAAATGTCGTCGAATTATCGTAGATTTGACGTCAACAATAGGAGAATCCGGCTATGAAAATGAGATTCATGGGCAATACGGGGATCAAGGTCTCCGAAATCTGTTTCGGCGCAATGACGTTCGGCGGAAGGAGCTTCTGGAAAGTGATCGGGGCGCTCGGCCAGAAGGAAGCGACGGCACTCGTGCACCAGGCGCTCGACGGAGGGATCAATTTCTTCGACACCGCCGACGTGTATTCGGAAGGTCTGGCGGAGGAAATGCTCGGGAAAGGACTGGGGAGCAGGCGGAAGAACATCGTGCTTGCCACAAAGGTGCGCGGGAGAACGGGGGAAGGGCCGAACGACATCGGGCTTTCCCGGCGTCACATCATCGAGGGCTGCAACGCCAGCCTGAAACGGCTCGGGACCGACTACATCGACCTGTACCAGGTCCACAGCTTCGATCCGCGCACGCCGCAGGAGGAAACGCTCCGGGCCCTCGATGACCTCGTCCGCTCCGGAAAAGTGCGGTATATCGGCGCATCGAACCACACGGGATGGCAGCTCATGAAGGCCCTCGCCGTCTCCGAACGGCAATCGCTCGAGAAATACGTCACGCTGCAGGCGTATTATTCGCTCGTGGCGCGCGACCTGGAGAACGAGCTCGTCCCCCTGTGCCTGGACCAGAACCTGGGGATACTTGCGTGGAGCCCGCTCGGAGGCGGATTCCTCACCGGGAAATACCGGAAGGGAAAGCCGCGGCCCGAAGGCGCGCGCAGGACGAACCCGAAGGACCAGTTCCTCCAGTTCGACGAGGAGAAGGGATTCGCCATCGTCGACGAGCTGGAGCGGATCGCCGGACACCACAACGGGACGATCACGCAGGCGGCGCTCAACTACCTGCTTCGAAAGCCGGGAGTTTCCTCCGTCATCACCGGGGCCAGGACGGGGAAACAGCTTGCCGACACGCTCAAGACCACGGACTGGGAGATGACCGCAGAGGAAGTGAAGAAGCTGGACGAGCTGAGCCGCCCTCCCCGGGTCTATCCGTACTGGATGCTTGAAGGACAGCTGAAAGACAGGTAGAATTCCGCTCTCCATCAGAGGCACACGGAACATGCTCAAGAAAGAGTACCTCGCCACGGGGGGAAAACAGGAATCTCACAAATTCTCGGCGAAAGTCACCATTGAAGTAGAGGCGGGCTACCTGCTCTACCTGCCGGCAGGATGCCGAAAAGAAGGGAAGAAATGGCCGCTGGTGCTTTTCCTCCACGGATCCGGGGAGCGGGGAACAGATCTGGAACTCGTCAAACGGCACGGCCCTCCCAGGCTCGTCGATGAGGGAGCAAATTTCCCGTTCATACTCATATCGCCCCAGTGCCCGGAGGATGAGAACTGGGATGTAACGACACTGAAGGCCCTCCTGGACCGGATCACGAAGCTGTACGAAGTCGACCGGTCCAGGATCTACCTCACCGGGTTGAGCAGAGGGGGAAACGGAACCTGGAAAATGGCGATCGCTCACCCGGATCTTTTCGCGGCCATCGTGCCGATATGCGGATGGGGAGACCCGACGCGCGTTTCGGTCCTGAAAGACGTGCCCGCGTGGGTGTTCCACGGAAGGCAGGACACAACAGTCGCTTTCGAACGGGGAGAAGCGATGGTGAAGAGTCTGAAGGCCGCGGGGGGGAATGTCCTGTTCACCGTGTACCCGGAATCAGGCCACGACTGCTGGACGGAGACGTACGTGAACCCGCGACTCTACGAATGGATGCTGAATCAGAAACGAGAGCTGACAAAGCGACCGGAGAGGAGAAAACTACCGGTACGCGCTCACCGGCCCGAACGCGGTTGATAAACGGGCCGGCGGCACCCCTGGGCGCCGCCGGCGGTCACAACGGTCGCTACTTTACAGGATTACCGTCGCTGTCGATGTACTGCAACTCTCCGTAGTTGAGATCCTTCACTCCCGCCTCGATCTTCGCCCGGTCACCCACGATCACCCAGGTGAGACTCTCCGGCCGGACGACCTCTTTCGCCGCCCCCGCCAGGTCCCCCACGGTGAGCGCCCGGACCCGCTCGGGATAGCGCGCAAAGTAGTCGTCGGGGAGATTGTACCGGACAAGATCACTGATCGATGCGCCGACGGCGCCGATCGTCTCCCACGAACCGGGAAGCGTGAGCGTCTCGACGTCCTGCGCCTTTGCCAGCTCCGCAGCGCTCGGGGGGCGGTCGGAGGCGATGCCGCGGAGCTCCTTCGACACCTCGACCATCGATTCCTTCGTTTTGTCGGTCTGCACGGGGGCGTACGCGATGAACGGCCGCTGAGCCTGCGCGCCGAGGATCACCGTAAATGCGCCGTATGCCCAGTGTTTATCCTCGCGGAGATTCATGTTCATGCGCGCGGTGAACACTCCTCCAAGCAGCGTGTTCATCGTCTCGATCGCGATATTGGCCGGGTCGGATTTCGGGGGGGCGACTTCGCCCGCGATGATCACCGACTGCAGTGCTCCGGGTTTGTCCATGATATACACGCGGGGTTTCGACGGGAGCCCCACCGTCCCTACGTTCTTCGCCCGGACGTCTCCCTTCTTCCAGCCGCCGAACAGTTTCTCCAGTTTCGGCTTCAGGACATCCATCGAGGTCGCCCCCGCAACGACAAGAACGGCGTTGTTGGGCTTGAACCACTCACGGTGGAATTTCACCAGGTCTTCCCGCGTAATCTTCGCGACGGACGATTCCGTCCCGGACCCGGTGAACGGAATTCCGTACGCGTGCCCCCCCCCGTACATCAGGACCGGAAGGACGCGGAGGGCCATCTGGACCGGGGAGACTTTCTCCTGCTGAATCCTCGCCTGAAGCTGTTTCTGCTGACGGAGGAAATCGTCCTGCGGGAACGTCGGGTTGAGCACCACGTCGGCGAACAGGTCGAGCGACGCATCCAGGTTCTCCGAGAGCGCATTGAGGGAAACGCGGGATTTGTCGAGATCGGAAGAGGCACCCAGGTTGGCGCCGAGCATGGCGCTCTCGTCGCTGATCTGGAGCGCGTTCCGTTTCGCGGTCCCCTGCAGAAGCGTGGACATCGCGAGAGACGCCGTCCCGGGGATGCCGAACTGGTCCGACGCGTATCCCGCGTTCACCAGGAGAGTGAACTGGACGACCGGCACGCTGTGCCTTTCGGCAAGGACGACGGTGAGGCCGTTCGACAGCGTCGCGCGTTCCAGCGAGGGGAACTTCGCGGACGGAGGAACCCCCGTCGGGGGAACCTTCGTCCTGTCCGCCGTGTCCTTCGATGCGGCGAACTGCGGGAACGGATGGACCTCAAGGATGTAGACGCCGTCGGAGAGCCACTCGCGGGCGGCCCGGAGGAGATCTTCTTTCGTCGCTCCCGCGACCAGGGCGAGAGTCTTCGCGTAGGCGCCGGGATCCCCGGTGAATGCCTGTCCGCGCGCCAGGACGTCGCTCTTCCCCCCGAACCCGCCTATCCGCTCGATGCCGCGTATGAATCCGGCGCGGAATCTCGTCTTTGCCCGCTGGAGCTCCGCGTCGGTCGGGCCGCTCTTCAGAAAACGTGCGAGCTCTTCGTCGACTTCCTTTTCGACCCGGGCAAGGTCACCGCCGGGCTTCGCGGTGGCTTCGATCGTGAAGAGCCCCGCAATCTCCCTGTCATCCAGAGAGGCGTTGACGCCCGTTGCGATCTGATCGTCATAGACGAGACGCTTGAAGAAGCGGGAACTCTTGCCGTCGCTCAGGACGCTCCCGACGAGACGGAGGTACGCAGCGTCGGTCGACCCCCACTGGGGTGTGTTCCACACCTTGTAGATCCGGGCCTGGGGCACACGGTCCTGCACGGTCCCGCGCTGCGTGCCGGTCCTCCTGGCGACCGAGACCTGCGGCCTCGCCACGGGAGGCCCGGGAGGGACTTCGCCGAAGTAGTGCTTCACCTTCTCAAGGGCCGCCCCGGTCTCGACATCCCCCGCGATCACGAGGATCGAGTTGGCGGCGCCGTAGTACGACCTGAACCATTCGTGCACGTCGTTCAGCGAGGCCGCATTCAGGTCTTCCATGGACCCGATCACCGTCCACGAATACGGATGGCCGGCCGGAAACACGTTCTTCGTGATCAACTCCTCCGTGACGGCATACGGTTCGTTCTCCCCTTCCCTCTTCTCGTTCTGCACGACGCCGCGCTGCTGATCGAGCCTCTTCTGATCCACGGCGCCGAGAAGGTGGCCCATCCTGTCGGATTCCAGCCAGAGGGCCATGTCAAACGCCGAGGTCGGGACGTTTTCGAAGTAGTTCGTCCTGTCTTCGGACGTCGTGCCGTTCATGTCCGTCGCCCCCGCTTTCTCCATCGGCCCGAACAACCCTTCGTTGAAGTGCTCGCTCCCTTCGAACATCAGGTGCTCGAACAGATGGGCGAACCCCGTCTTGCCGGGCTTCTCGTTCTTGGACCCGACGTGGTACCAGATGTTGACCGCAACGATCGGGGCCTTGTGGTCCTCGTGAATGAGGACCGTCAGCCCGTTGTCGAGGACGAATTTCTTGTACGGGATGTCGATGGCCCCTTTCGCGGCCTCGCCGGCCGTGTTCTGCGCAAAGGCGAAAAGAGGGGCGAGGAGAATAATCGCGAGCCAGAGAAGGGTGGTTCGTGCACGCATGGGAATCTCCTTGAGGTTAGGGGGGTGCGGGGACGGTCCGCCTGAGAACTAAGGGACCGCTCAGTAACATGAATACGAACGGAAGGGCGCGGAGTTGCACGCCCTCCCCGGGGGTGCGAAAAACGCGGGTTTTCCCGCCCTTATCACTGTGACGATCGGTTCAGTGCAATGTTCCGCCTGCCTTCAGGAGTACCACACCGTGGGCGGGAACGCGGATTTCCGGCGTCCGCCCCGGGAATTTGAATTCCTTCTGGCGCCAGAGATCACGGAGCGGGACGTTCTCCGGTACACCGATGCGGGAGAGGTCGAGCGCGAATGCCGCGGATTCCCGGCCGGCATTGAACACGCCGATCGCCTTCCCTCCGTCCGACAGGGGCTTCACCCAGACCTGTATGTCGCCGGAGGCGATCGCGGGGGCAGCCTGTTTCCCGAGCGGATCCTGGTCGACGGCGAGCACCTCGTCGTTGGTCAGGAGATTGAGCGTGAAGTCGTCGAGCCGGTCAAGGTCGCACCCGATCAGAAGCGGTGCCGAGAGCATGCACCAGAGCGTTATATGCGTGTACTGCTCATCCGGCGTGAGACCGCTCGGGTGGAGGCTCGGCCCCCATCCCACCCATCCGACGACGAGCATGTCCGGGTCGTTCCAGTGGCCGGGCCCGGCAAACCGGGCGTTCTCGAGCTGATTGAAACCGATGCTGCTCATGCTCTCCCAGGTGTCGGTGATGTCGCCGGTGGTGCGCCAGAGGTTTCCCCCGACATCGGCACCCCACTCCCACACCTTCCCCATCCCGTACTGGCAGAGACTGAACACGATGTCACGGTCGACATCATCGAGCATCTTGCGCATCAGGATATACGGCGCTTTCAGTTCGGCGATGGAAGTGTCCTTTGCGATCTTCTCGTACGAGCACCAGTCGTACTTGAGGTAATCGATCCCCCAGCGGGCGTACGAGCGGGCGTCGTTTCTCTCGTAATCGTACGACGCGGTATACCCTCCGCACGTCAGGGGTCCCGGAGAGCTGTAGATCCCGAATTTCAGCCCGAGACCGTGCAGCGTGTCGCCGAGGGATTTCATGTCGGGGAATTTCGCGTTCGTCCGTATGTCGCCGTTTTTTTCCCGCTTCGGCTCGGGCGAGGTACCGACGATTTCCCAGCCGTCGTCGATATTGATGTACTGCCAGCCGTGATCGAGAAGTCCCTTCGCCCTGAACGACTTTGCGCTGGCGATCACTTTCCCCTGGTCGACGCTGAGGCCCCAGCAGTTCCAGCTGTTCCACCCCAGCGGAGGGGTAAGCGCGATCCTGTCGCCGATGATGACGCGAATCATCCTGGTGTCCCTTCCCCGGGCGTTGGCGGCGGTGATCCTGACAGGGAACTCTCCCTTCGACCTGACCCGTCCCGTAATGATACCGGTGGCCGGGTTTATCGAGAGACCCGGGGGGAGATCCTCCGCGCTGAACGTCATCGGATGAACGCCGGTTGCGGGAACCGTGTACTGAAACGGCTTCCCGAACCTTTCGCCGACAACGGCGGGGCCGTTGATGCGGGGAGACGCCGGAGGGTCGGGCGTCAGCACGTAGGGCGTTTCCTCGGATGCCAGTGCGTGCTCACGGTCTTCGGGGAAGAAGAAATTGTACGTGATCTTCACCGACTGGTCGCGGGATCTGATGTGGACCGAGACCTCGCCGGAGGTGCCGGGACCGAGCGTCATCTCCCGGGCGTCCCGATACACCTCTTCGCCGGTCACCTTGCTCTTGCCGACGATGACCAGCGTCCCCCGAAGGGCACGCACGGAAGAGTTGTTCTTCAGGGAAAACGTCTTTGACACCCCTTCGCGGGAGAAGGTGAACGGGACGGACCTGTTGTCGAACTCGAGGTAATCGCCAAGCTGAATCATCCGGATCGACTGATCGCCGCTCCACATCCCTCCCTCTCCCCCCGCGTCATAGACGCGCACGGCGATGACGTTTTCCTTTCCCCAGGCAATCCTGCCGTCATCGACGGGAAGCACGTACGTGCGGGGGACGTTCCAGAGACCGACGTCCGCCTTCAGGTACGCCGTATCTGCCGGCGTGCCGCGCGGAACCATGGCGCCGTTGATACCGATCAGCTCGCCGTTCAGGAACGTCTGGTCGAAATTGTTGATCTTCCCCATGAATATCCTGAGGCCGTCCCGGAACCGGGCGCTGTCCCTCATGGAGGCCGGAAGAACGAACCGGAGGCGGTACCACGCGAACCCGTCGAGCTTCTCGTAGCCCTGGGTTTCCCATACCCTGTCGACGTGCAGGGAGACCCGGCGGGAATCGTCGAACGCCGGACCGGCATAGGCGAGGCTGTCGCCGGGGATGAATTTCCAGTCCCTGTTCAGGGAGATTCCCGCCTCCGGCTGGGCCGATAGCGCCGCCGGGAACAACAGAAGGAGCACAAGCGCGAGCTTATTCATCACTGGTTCCTTACCTCAGTCAGATGCGTGCCCGGCCTAATGTGCCGGCAAGACCCCGAGATAGTTGCCGTAACCGACGACGATCGTCGAAAGAATGAGCGTCGCCAGGCCTATCCCGAGCTTCGTCTTCGTGGAGAAGCTTGATCCCTTCCACTCTTTGAGCGCGATGCCCCAGAGAGAGCTGAAGATGATGATGCTCGCCATGTGAATCGTCCAGCTCGAGAACTTGTAGTTCCCCATCTGGGTCTCTCCCATCGAGTAGAAGAAGAACTGCAGGTACCAGACAACTCCCGCCAGGGCGCTGAAGAGGTAATTGGCCACCATCGGCACGTGCAGGTCCGCCGTGGAAGCCGGAGCGGCGCCGGCGTGTGCCCCGGGCTCAGGGGCGCGCAGGCGGGGACTGAAGTACTGGTACCCGGTGCGGTTCCTGAGGTTGAGGATCACGCACCAGATGAAATTCGTCGTGAATCCTCCCAGCAGGACGACGCAGAGCTTCGGCAGCCCGGTCCAGAGCATCGTCGTCCCGTGACGGGCGGAGATCTCCGCGATGGGGGTCGCGGCGTCCAGGCCGTAGGCGAACGAAGCGCTCATCACGCCGGAGAATACCGCGACGAGGATTCCCTTTTTGAAATCGAACTCCTTGATCGTGGCCTTCTTCTGCTCGTCCGTCATCTCCTTCTCCTTCGACCATCCCGCGAGACCCGCGATCCCGATCCCCGCGAGACAGACAAAGACGCCGAACAGGATCACCTCGCCCGAGCTCGTGCCGAGGACCTTCGTCATGAACTCGCCGTGGAATATCGGAGGCATGAGCGTTCCGAACACCGCGCACAACCCGAGCGCGACGCCCATGCCGAGGGACAACCCAAGGTACCGCATCGTCAGCCCGAACGTGAGCCCGCCGAGCCCCCACATGGCGCCCCAGAAATATGCCCACCAGATGCTGTCGGCCGGAGCTTCGCGGATGACCGCAAGAAGGTCGTTCGTATTGATCGACGCGAGCACCCAGGGAGCGATGATCCAGCTGAAGAACCCTCCGACGAGCCAGTAGACCTCCCACGACCACTTCTTCACCCCGCGATAGGGAACGTAGAAACTCCCCGAAGCAAGTCCGCCGAGCCAGTGAAAGATGACGCCGAGAAAAGGATTTGAAACCATTCTGAGTTCCCTTCGTGAAATGACGATTGAATATACTCAAACAAGTTTGATTTTGGCACTCTCCTTGGTTATTATTCCGCCCGACCTCAAGGGGAATCATGACAACAGGCGCACATACCGTCCGGGTGGGACTCTTCGGCATCGGCCTCGACACGTACTGGAACCAGTTCCCGGGACTGCGGGAGAGGCTCGAGGGATACCTCGGCGACATACGGAAGAAGCTCGGCAACGCGGAGATCATTTCCGCGGGACTCGTCGACACCGTGGAGAAGGCCCGCGACGCCGCGGGGCTCTTCCGGAGGCAGGAAGCGGACATCGTCTTCCTGTATGTCTCGACCTACGCCCTCTCCTCGACCGTCCTCCCCGTCGTGAAGAACGTTCCCGTCGTCGTCCTGAACCTTCAGCCCGCCGCCGCGATCGACTACGCGCGCTTCAACGCGATCGGGGACAGGGGAAAGATGACCGGGGAGTGGCTGGCGTTCTGCCAGGCATGCGCGGTGCCGGAGATCGCGAGCGTGTTCAACCGGTCAGGCATACCCTTCCGCCAGGTGACCGGCACGCTCGACGACGCGGAGGCGTGGGAGGAGATTCGCGGCTGGGTCGATGCGGCCAGGGTCAGGGGAATCCTCGCATCGACCCGCCTCGGCATACTCGGCCACTATTATAACGGGATGCTCGACGTCTATTCCGATCCGACGCAGATCGCCGCGTCGTTCGGCACGCACATCGAGCACATCGAGATCGGCGAACTGAGAGAGCTCCGGAAGAACGTCACCGACGACGAAGTGGAAAGGAAGAAAGAGGAATTCCGCGGGGAATTCCAGGTCATCGCGGAGTGCCCGCCGGGAGAGATCACCCGGGCCGCCCGGACCGCGTGCGCACTGGACCGCCTCGCGGCGCAGAGGAAACTCGGCGCCCTGGCCTACTACTACGAAGGGATGCCCGGAAGCGAAGAGGAGGACATTGTCACGTCGGTGATCGCGGGGAATTCGCTCCTGACGGCGAACCATGTGCCTGTCGCCGGGGAATGCGAGGTCAAGAACGCGATGGCGATGAAGATCATGGATGCGTTCGGGGCGGGAGGTTCGTTCAGCGAGTTCTATGCCATGGATTTCAATGATCAGGTGATACTTCTCGGACACGACGGTCCAGGGCACCTGGGGATCGCGGAGGGAAAACCCAAGCTGAAGCCGCTGGGTGTGTACCACGGAAAGCCCGGGAAAGGGCTCTCGGTCGAGATGAACGTGAAGCACGGCCCCGTGACGCTTCTCTCCGTCGTACAGACGGGAGAGGGGAAAATCAAACTCCTTGCCGCGCAGGGGGAATCCGTCCCGGGACCGATACTCGAGATCGGGAACACGAACAGCCGCTACCGGTTCCCGCTGACAGTGAAGCAGTTCGTCGACGGCTGGAGCCGCGAAGGCCCCGCGCACCACTGCGCCATCGGGCTGGGGCACATCGGGCCGAAAATCCGAAACCTGGCCTCGCTGCTCGGGCTGGAATTCGTGCAGGTCTGCTGACCGGTCCGCCGCTCGCGGCGACTACCCGTTAAAGACGGTCTCCTCGGGCACATCCGTGGGGCTCTCGAATTCCAGCCTGTATCCGTCGGGATCGACGACGGAAGTCACCCACATATTGTTCCCGACGAACGGTCTCTTCGCTTCCATTCCGCGGGACGTGATTGCGCGGTAGATCGAGAGCGCATCACGACACTGGAAAGACACCGATACACCCTGGCCGAGTTTTCCCCCGGGGTGCCCCGGGTGCGTCCCCTCCTTCCGGAATTCCTGCAGCATCACCGCCGCACCGCCGAGCTGAAGCCAGCACCAGTGGATCTTCCCTTCGGGGGCCCATTTGTTCGTCAACTCAAACCCCAGTCCCTCGACATAGAACCGGAGCGATTTCTCCATGTCGGTCACTCCGAAGAACGGGACGGCCTGTCTGACGTTGTGTTCGTATGCAGGTTCGGTCGGCACGGGGTCCTCCGCACGTATTGACATCAGGTCGCTCTACGCTTCCTCCCCAGGTACGACACGTACATCGAGAGCGCGATGCTCGCCAGGAGCGAATAGAAGAGAAGCCGCCGGATGAAATATGTATGCTCCCCTTCCGTCGGGTAGAACGAGTAGGCGAGCTGGGGCTTGAATATGTACCTCTCGAGGTTCCCGAGGAGAAATGTCCGGTCCTTCAGGAATCCCGTATAGATGTCGCGCACGTCCTCCACGTTCGGGGGTCGGCGGTACTTGAGTATGGAATTGACGGGAAACTCGACCCGGAACAGGTCATTGCAGGCCGTGAAGGGGACCGTCTCCACCGTGTCCGTCCCGGTGATTCCCGGATGTTTCTGCCACTGCCAGTCGACGTAGAGCCTGGCGTAGGTGCTGTCAAATGCGTTGTGCTGATTGAGCTGCATAAGCTCCGCGGTGTTGAGCACCTTTCCTTCCCTGTCGGTGATATAGCACTGGCCCTGTGTCAGGTCCGTATACGCCCAGCGTCCCTGCTCGCGGATGTACGACTCGCCGAACGAATGACCGGAGTAGGCGATCGTGTTGTCCTGGGTGCGCGCGTTGAAGACGAACCTCGTGGGGATCCCCGCCCTGTTCGCCCAGAACACCCAGGATTGCGCATGCTGCGTGCACCACCCTTTCCCCGTCCCCTTCACGAGCTCGTTGTACAGAACCCAGGAGTCCTCCCACCGCTCGTCGTCCTTCGGCACACCTCCTGCAGACTTCAGTGTCGTCCTCAGGTAACGGACGAGTTTTTCCATCCTGACGAGAGTCGGATCGGTCTCACGGATACCCACATCCTCGCGCACGATGCGGTCCGCCTCCGCAAGCTCCTTCTTCCCCACGTAACCGTAATCATCCGTCCAGTCCGCAACGGTATACTGGTCGAACTCGCCGCACGGAACGGTGGGGCGGACGACATACACGTCCGGGTGGGCCATCCCGAGCGAACCGTAGAACTCGCGGCCGTAAAACCGGATCGAGACTTCCACGGGAAGGGACGCCTCCCTCGGCACGGGAATCAGCGTGTAGGTGTGGAGCTCGCTGAACGTGGTATCGATCCAGAATTCCGGCGACATGCCGGTCGCCGTCTGCACCTTTCCGCCGTCGGTCAGCACCCTCCACTCCTTCATCTCCCCCGTCCAGGCAAGATCCAGGCGTATCTTGTTTCTCTGCGGCATCTCCCATTTGCGTATCGTGGGAATGTCGAGCGGAAAATACAGCGTCGCGTACGAGACCGGGTAGTACGACGACTCCCATTCACGCGTGAGAAACTCGTGGAGGTTCAGCCAGAACAGGAAGAGCACAAGGAGGAGCGATAACACGACCGGCCATCTGCGTCTTTTCATGGTAACTCCGCTCAATAGTGTACTGTCATTCGCCCCAGATCGTCGCGACGATCGACCTCGCCCCGCCCCTCTCCCTGTGTTCGCAGAGATAAATCCCCTGCCAGGTCCCGAGATTGAGTCTCCCTTCCGTCACGGGGATCGTCAGGCCGCTCCCCAGGAGGGACGACTTGATGTGTGCCGGCATATCGTCCGGTCCTTCGGTGTCGTGCGTATAATACGACGCGTCTTCGGGCGCCATTTCGCTGAAGTGCCGCTCCAGGTCACTCCGGACGGACGGATCGGCGTTCTCGTTGATCGTGAGGGACGCGGAGGTGTGCTGGATGAACAGGTGGAGCAGCCCGCGCCTCACCCCCGCAATCTCGGGAAGGTGAGAAAGGACCTCGGAGGTCACGAGATGAAACCCGCGCTTCTTCGCGCCGAGCGATATCGTCTTCTGGTACCAGGGCATGATCTCCTCCGCCCGGCGCGATCAGCGCGCCGGCCCGCCGAACCGGGTCTCGAACGTCGGGGACTTCCCCGCCATCGTCATGAACACGTCAAGGGGAACCACTTCGAACTCGGGACCCAGCCGGTTGAGTATGCTCTTCACCCGTGCGATGTCGCTCCACTCCCGCACGTGCAGGAGAAGGAAATAGGGGCGGGCGGGGTTGAGATTCGCGAGCTCTTCGAGGTCCGCCGCAGATTCCGCTTCGTCCCTCTTCTCGCCGAGGTAGTAATCGTACGACACAAACGGCTTTTCCCCGTACACGGCGAACGTGTGCGCGGGGCGGTAGCCGTTGGCCATCCCGATGACGCCGGGCATCCGGGAAAAGTACGTGTCCAGGATATCCTTCGGGACGTCGTCATCGATCCCGCCGCTCGACCAGTACGTCGAGTGGTCCATGATCTCGAAGACGTTGAGGTCGAGCGTCTTCATCATCGCATAGGCGGTATCCACGACCAGCGGGAGAAGCGCTTTCGGGATCGACTTCGGGTACATGTACCCAGGGCCCGAAAGCGAACCGAGGAAGTAATCGTTCGGCGTCGCCATATCGTAGAAATACTGGAGCATCGCCGGGGCGAGCCACGACCAGTTCATCGTCACCTCCCAGGCGTAGGGGATCTCCCCGCGCCCGGGCTTCGTCCACGCCCCGAGACCGAGGCAGTCGGTCTGTATGCAGGCGATGTACACCTTCTTCTTCGGAACGTACGACTTTCCCGCGCGGACGTTGTGATTGTTCCGGAACCGGTACCCCGGGGAGAGGGGGATCTGGTGGTTGAAGCTCATGTTCGGGAGCGTGTGCAGCCCTTCCACCCTCAGGCCGTAGTGCGAGGCGAGCGTCACGTGCTGCGCCTCCATGTCCTTCGCGTACGAATGCCAGCCGAGCACGATCGAGAGGGGTTTCATGCCGGAGAAGAGGCGGGCCGCGAACGCGTATTCGAGCGTGTCGTGCGGGTTCGTCGACGCGTCGGTGAAGAAGCACGCGTGCTGGATGCCGAAATCAGCGATACCCGGCTTCATTAATTGTCCCGATTCCCCCCCCATATACGCGAGGAAGTTCTTGTTGCAGGCGCCCCAGTACTTCGCATACGCCCACTCGTACATCTTCACGTCGGTCCAGCCGGTGAATTTCCCCCTGAAATCCTCGACCAGGTTCAGGCCGTGCTTTTCCGCGAGGGGAATCTGGTCCTCCGTCACCACGATGGCGCGGTTGATGCCGGCCGCGGTGAACGCCAGGATGAGCGACGTGCGCACATTTTTGTCCCACACGACGTAGCCCTTCACGTACCGGGCGAGCGAATCGAGCGCCTCCCCCGGCGAGCCGAGCTCTCTGAACTGCATCTTCCGCGTTGAGCGATAATACTCAAGGAGAGGGTCGCAGAACGTGAAGTCCCATTTCGGGGGATAGCGGAAATACAGCCGGGGCTCGCCGACGTTGGCCACCCCCTGGAGACTGATCAACATTGCGCTTTCAGGGAGTCCGCCGGAAATTTCCCAGTTCTCCCCGAGCTTCATCACGTACTTCTCCCCCGTTCCCGCCTGCGAGGCAGAAGCGCAGCAGAGTGCAAAGCACGCGAAAAGCAGGGCGCGGGAGCCTTTGAATATACCTGTGCGTCGTCTCATCGGGAAGGCTCCTTCCGGTCAAACACAAGGACCACCGGCGTCGGACGGCTTGAGCGTTTCTCCGTGAGCGTCAGCGTCTTCGCGTCGGCGCTGAGGGCATACTCACGCACCGTCGTGACCGACGTCTTCCCCTGGGATGTCCGGACGACCTGAACCGTAGTGACGCGGAGGGATTTCCCCGGCTCTGTCCAGATCCCCGAGACCGCGCGGGTGTCCCCCACGCTCGCGAGCACTCCCATATACCAGTTCTCAGGCCAGACCTCCGAGTGCGTCACCGATTTGATCGCATCGCCGCCGGGGCGGAATGCGAATGTGTCGGCATACGCGACCTTCCCCCTGTCCAGCCAATCGTGTATGACGCGCACAGCGCCTCCCACAGATGTAATCTCAACCTGCGGGAGAGCGTAGTTCCAGGAGGCAATGTCGGTGCTTTTGTCGGGGATGAACTTCCAGACCCCGTCAAGCCCCGGCCCGGCCGCGGCCATGGCCGCGGGGAACAGGATGAAAGCACAAATCACGGCGCACAGAGATCTCATTTCGTGCCTTTCGCAGCAGGGACCAGGAATCGTTCTTTGAACGTGGGGTCCTTCCCCGCCATCGCAAGAAAGACATCAAGAGGAACGACCTCAAATTCCGGTCCGAGCTTGTCCAGGATCCCCTTCACCCTCTTGACGTCGCTCGATTCCCTGATGTGGAGCAGCTCGAAGTACGGGCGCTTCGCGTTGACACGGGCCAGTTCCTTCAGATCCGCCACCGCGTCCGCCTCCGGCCTCTCCGGCGAGAGGTAATAGTCGTACGACATGAACGGCCTCCCGTCCTTCACCGCGAACGTGTACGACGGGGCATAGCCGTTGACGAACCCGATCGCTTCCGGCAGTCCTTCGTAGTACATATCCACGATCGATTTCGGAAGATCGCTGTTCCCTTCAACCGTCGCCCCTTCGGAATAGTCCATCGTCTCGAAGACGTTGAGATCGAGGATCTTCATCTGCTCCCGGGACATCGCGATCAGTTTCTTCAACGCGGCGGGGGGAACCGCCTTCGGATACATGTACCCGGGGCCCGAGAGGCACCCGATCAGGAAGTCGTTCGGCGTCGCCATCGAGTAGAAGTACTCGGCCATCGCCGGCGCCATCCACGTGTAGTTCGTCTCCACCTCCCAGGCATACGGGATCTCGCCGCGGCCGGGCTTCAGCCACGCCCCCAGCCCCATCCCGTCGGTCTGTATGCAGGTGACGTAGACTTTCTTCCCGGGGACCGGCGGAGCGCCCGGTTTCAGGTGGTGGTTGTTCGTGAATTTGAATCCCGGGGAAGCCGGCGTCTGCGCGCTGAACGAGAGGTTCGGGAGCGTGTGAAGCCCGATGACCCGGTGACCGTACGACGAGGTGAGCTTCACGAATTCGCGCTCAAGGTCCTTCGCATAGGAGTGCCAGCCCATGACGAGCGACATCGGCTTCATCTCCGAGAGGAGCTTGCTTGAGAGGGCATACTCGGTGGTATCGGTCACGCGGCACGAGAGATCACTGAAGAACGCCCCTTTGAATATCCCCCAGTCGGCGACCGCGGGCTTCATCACGGGGCCGGAATCCCCGCCGAGCCATATGATGAACTCCCTGTTGCACCTGGCCCAGTATTTCTCATACGCCCAGGTGTAGATCTTCGTGTCGCTCCAGCCGGTGAACTTCCCCCGGAAATCCTCGACCGGCTTGAGCCCCGCCTTTTCGACGAGAGGGATCAGCTCTTCGCTCACGACGACCGCGCTTTCGAGCCCCGCCACGGTGAACGCCACGGTCAGGGACGAACGGACGTTCCTGTCCCAGACCACGTATCCTTTGACGTACTGGCCGAGCGCGGCGATCGCTTCCCCGGTTGTCTTGAGCTCGCGGAAGGAGTAGTTGCGCTTCTCCTTATAATAGTCGAACACCGACTGCACGTACGTAAACGGCCAGTTCTCGGGGTAGATGAGGTAGACGAGCGGGCCGTTCTTGTTGGCGATCCCCTGGAGACTGATCATGAACGCCTGTTCCGGCATCTTTCCGGCTATCTCCCAGTTATCCTCGAGCCGTATGACGTACGCCTCGGAAGAGCCGGCCCTTTTCAGCACGTATTTGACCGGGGGTCCGGAGGTCCGCGTCGAGCGCTTGATCTCGTACGTCATCGTCTCGCCCGTCGGCGAAAGGGCGAAGAGATTCGTGGCGTTGACAGCCGTCTCCCCCTGCGAGCCCCTGAGCGAGAACGATTCCTCGACCCGGAAACTCCCGTCCGCTTCCCTGAACGCTTTGACCTCGCGGACGGTCCCCACGGACATCATAAACCCCATGAATACGTTCGAGGGGAACACCCGGTTCGTCACCGGCACGCGCGCGACGGCGCCCCCCAGCGGAATCGTGAGCGAGTCGCGGTAGCTCCGCCCGCTCCCCCATGTGCGGATGAGCGTCAGGTCCGGTCCCTCCGTGCGTAATTCGACGGAGAGAATCTCATACAGATCGATATCGGTGCTTTTGTCTTTGACGAGCTCCCACTTCCCTTCAGGCCCTTTTGTCTGGGCTGCAACGTGGAGGGAATGGAAAGAGAGGGCGAACAGGGCGAGTATCAGGACAGGGAATGACAGCAGCCGTTTCATATGTGGTCTCCAGGAATAGCGTGTGTGCCCATCGAGGGTGTTGAGGCAGGTCATGCCTGCAGCGGGCGGAACAGTGTGACGAAGTAAAGATACGACAGTTTACCGAAGAATCAACGCTCCAGGAGGCATCGGCGGCGGGACTCCGGCACAGGGGAAGGCACCGGAGTGCGCCCCGTCCAGTTTGCTATTCTCGAGGATTGGCATAGCTTTGACCCAACACGCACATTCCCTGACAACGCTCCCGGGACATGCCCGACAGAACGAAATTCTGGTACCTGAAGCATTTCAGCCTCTTCGACAGCATGGACGACGCTTCGGTGGAGCACATCGCCAGCGTTTCATCCATGCGGTCGCTCCAGCCGCGCAGCCCCATTTATTTTGCGGACGAGCCGTCGCGCGCCATCTTTTTCCTGAAGCAGGGTCACGTGAAGATCTCGCGCGTTCATCCCGACGGAAAGGAAGTCATACTTGACGTCATCGGCCCCGGCGAGATCTTCGGGGAACTTGCTCCGTCCGAAGAGGCGGGTTCCCGCAGCGAGATCGCGGAATCCCTGGACGAGACGGTCATATGCGCGATTTCGCAGCAGGAATTTGAATCCCTCCTCATGAAGAACCCTGCGGTCAACCTCCGGATCACCAAGCGCGTCGGCCTGCGGCTCAGGAAGATCGAAGAGCGCGTATCCGACCTCGTCTTCAAGGACGTCAGAAAGCGCATCGCGACTTTCCTTGTCCGGTACGCGGAAGACTTCGGCAAGGTGAAACACAACGTGGTGTCGATCCGCACGAACCTGACGCACCAGGAAATAGCCTTTCTTACCGGCTCCGCACGCCAGACAGTCACTTCCACTCTTGATGAGTTCCGCTCGATGGGGATCCTCGACTTCTCCCGGAGCGGGTTTCTCATCAAGGATCTCGAAACCCTCCGGCAGTACTCCAGGTAATCAGCCCCCGGATTCCCCCTTTTTCGACTGTTTTCGAGGCTCCTGTTGTCGCCCGGCGGACATTTTATGCCCGCCCCCCGGCGTATCATGGAGCCATGGAAACAATCGAAGTCTTCGTGCGGTCCCGTTGCGCCGCCTGCCTGGCAGTCCTCAGGTTGCTTGATTCGCTCCTCCGGGAGTCACGATCAAGCCTCCGCATCGTCCACATCGGGAGTTCGCCCGCGGAATTCGTACGCCGGGGAGTCATCATCACACCGGCGACATTCATTGACGGGAGGCTCGCATTCTACGGCGAATTCACCGGGGAAGATTTCGCGCGCCGACTCCACACTATCTCACAGACACACTCACATACACAAGGAGCAACTCGATGAACACATCAACCGTCGTGCGGGCCGCGATCGCGGGACTGGCCGGAACCGCGGCGATGACTGCCGTGGCACTCATGGGACCCCTCGTGGGGATGCCGGAAATGAACACCGGAGCAATGCTTGCAGGATTCATGGGCATCCCCGCGGCACTCGGCTGGATGGCGCACTTCATGATCGGCGCCATTCTCGCCATCATCTTCTCGGCGGCGTTTGCAGACAAACTCCCCGGGTCCCCGTTGATACGAGGGGCGATGTACGGCGTTCTGCCGTGGTTTATCCTGGAGAGCATGCTCAGTCCCATGATGGGCACCGGGTTCTTCTCCCTGAAGACACCGGCGCCCGTTCTGTTCCTCGCCGGAAGTCTGATGGGACATCTTATTTACGGCGCCGTCGTCGGGGCAGTCTCCTCGTCTCGCGTCGGCGCGACTCATGCGGTCGCGGCGTCTCGCTGACGGCCGGGCAGACCGCTCGTTTACCCGGCGTCCGCTTGCATATGGGATGAGTCTGTCGTAAATTTCATTCACATTACACACCGGAGGTGCGGGCACCCGGGATCTTTGACATCGGTCTCGTCGCGGAATGCGGGGAGACCTTTTTTTCTTCTCTTATGAAATACGGCGTACACTGCTATCTCTTCACCGAACGGTGGTCGGACAACGACCTGTACGTGATCGATACGGCGAAGAACCTCGGCCTCGACATGGTCGAACTTTCCGTGGGGGATGACGTCCCCTTCGATCGCCGCATGACAGGGGAGCATGCGGCATCGAGGGGGATCGAGCTTTTTATCGGCCCCGGAGGCGCGTGGCCGCTGGAATGCGATCTCTCCTCGGACGAACCCCGGAACCGGACCCTCGGACTGGACTGGCACAGGCGGCAGGTGGACACGGCCGCCGAACTCGGCGCCGTGGCATACGCGGGAGCACTCTACGCGCATCCCGGCGTCGTCAAACGGAGACGGCCGCCCGAAGACGAATACGGGTGGACGGCGGAAGGGCTTCACGCGCTCGCAGAGTACGCCGCGGCGAGGAAGGTCGTGCTCGCCCTCGAGCCGATGAGTCATTTCCGGACGCACATGGTCAACACGCCGGAGCAGATGATGCGCCTGATCGGGCTTGCCGATCACCCGAACCTCCGCGTTCTGATTGACACGTACCACATCGTCACGGAAATCAGGAGCTATGCCGCCGCCCTCCGCACGGTCGCGCCCCGGCTTTTCGCCGTTCACGCGTGTGAAAACGACCGTGGGGTTCCCGGAGGCGGGCTGATCCCGTGGAAGGAGATATTCTCCACGCTCGGCGAGATCGGTTTCGGGGGGTACATCGGGCTCGAGACTTACAATTCCTCGATCGATGATTTTGCGGTGCGGCGGGGGATGTTCCACAACGTCTGCCCGGACGGGAAGGCGTTCACGGAACAGGGGATTACTTTCCTGAAGAAAATGGAGGCGGGCACGGGGTATTAGGCCGGCGGAGGCTCATCAGTGTTACCGCCCCGGCGTATGCGCTCGATCGCGTGGCGATAGGCAAGCGCAGGCCCCCAGTAGCCGCGCGACTGGAGCCAGGAGATGAACCTCTGCACGTCGAAGACGCGGACAAGCGAGAAGAGCACGAACCCGATACCTGCCGCCCGGACGACGATCCAGAGTGCAGATTCCAGGGGTGAACCAGTCGCCAGCGTGAACCCGACAACAATCGCCACGGGAAACCAGAAGAGCGGGCGCAGAAGGTCCCTGAGCCCTTTTTTCATCGCGTCAATCCTGCCGGCGGGCTTCCCTTCCAGTGCAGTCCCCTTCTTCCGCCTGAACACCGCGTCCTTCAGCCGTCCCGGCATGTGCTGACGGCGCTTCCACGCAAGAAGCGTGAGCGTGCACGACACGGCACCGCACAGCGTCGACCAGACCGCGATAAGCACGAGCAGCCCGGGAGTTCTGACCTGGAGAAGTTTCGCGACCCAGGCGATGATGGAATCGTACGCGCGAATCAGATCGCTCCCCACGAACAAAAACTGAAGCGCAATCCCCTGCAGGGCGGACCAGGCGCCGATCAGGAATCCCCCGAGCGCGACGCCGAGCACGTTCCAGCCGAGAAATGTCACGGCCCCGCCGTACAGGAGCCCCTGCACCGCAATGGCAAGCATCGGCCGAAGCCGGTTCCCGGCGGGCGAGAGAGCCTTGAGCGATGCAGAGATGAGCGGAACCCAGACGACCTTTCTTCTGTCCCTGAGCCCCGAAGCGGCATACGTCATGATCACCGACTGCATGCTCGACATGAACAGTCCCGTGAGCGGCGCCTGGAGCCCGTGAAGCACGGCGCCGACGGAAGATTCGAATCCCCCGGATCCTCCCCCGTACAGCCCCACGCGCATCCAGTCCGGGTGCTCCTCGCAGGCACGGCGGAGATTCTCCCAGGCATCCGGAGACGATGCATCGATGAGCATATCGAATCCGGTTCCAAGCCGCCCCCTCAGACGCTTCTCCTCGCCCCGGCGCACGCCGAGGACGACGAGGCCGGGATTCGACGCGACGACCCGCCCCCAGAGCGCCATGTGTCCGCCCCCGGCCGATTCCACGGGGCCGAATTCATCGATGATGACGAGCGAAGGCGGATCGGCCGCCCCGAGGCCGTCAGCCCAGGCATCGAGCGCGCGAAGAGTCTCCTCCTCGAACCTGTACGCCGGCAGGAGCGACGGATCGCGGAGGGCAAAAGGGAGCCGACGGGAATCCTTCAGCATCTCCAGGTCGTACCGGTCCGCACCGCGACCTTCCCCGGCGCGCGCGCCGGCCCGGGCGATGAAACCCTCCGCGGTCTTCCCCTGGAGACGCCACCAGTCGGCGAGCCGGGCAAGAAGCGTGGTCTTCCCCGATCCGACGGAACCGTGTATGCCGATAAGGAGCACTCGATTATCCTGTTATTGTCAGAAGGGCAGGTCAGTCGCCGGTGAGCCGGAGGAGACGGGAGCCGGTGAACGTGCGCACCATTTTCCTGTCCGTCATCTCCACCGTGAGCGTGTAGATCCCCGTATCGAGCGTGTGGACGTCGATCCGGGCAACCTCCGGGGCCGATTCATCCTGACCGGCATGGTCCTTTTCATACGCCACGATGCTCCCCTCGTTCGGGCCGTCTTCCCCGGGAGTGAGAAGAACGCGCGTGTGATACGCGGTCTTCCCCTCAATGTCCCTGGTAAGGTTGTACACCTGCCAGTAGACGAGCAGGGGCCTCCCTCTCGGGACGGCGTCAAACGGGCTTGCGATCACCTTCACGCCGTCGATTTCGATGCTGCTCTTCGCATTGGAAGGAAGGAGGAGCTCTACGTCGCTGAGCATCGGGAGACCGGGAGGGAACGCCGGTATGCGGATCCGGCTGTCCCACGTCGAGATCATCGCCGCGTCGAGCGGCCGGGCGTGCATCGCGATCCTCACCGAGTCGGGGCGGAAGACGAACCGGTACAGCTCGACAAACGCCTCGTCCGTCCCCCCGGCAACCGGAATCCGGAGCGTGTCCAGCTCGAAGGCAATCCTCTCTCCGTTCGATTTGTTCATGGATATCCCGACCTCCACACGGACCGTCTTCAATGAATCCCCGATCTCCTTCGCTATCTCTCCGACGGGGAGGGCGTAGGAGATGTTGACGAGGGTCTTTCCGCCGTCCCCCCTGAACGCGTTGATCGAACGGGGCATCGAGAAAACCTTCACGTCCTTCTTCCACGTGTTCTCGTCCGTGGCGAGCCCGCCGCTGACCATCGTCCGCGATTCCTGGCGCACCTCGTCCTGCAGCTCCGCCGCCTCAAGCCGCTCCCCGTTCAGCAGCCGGTTGAACCTGTGGTCCCACATGACGAGGTCCCCCCACATCTGCGGGTCTTCGGGGAAACTCGTCAGCCGCCAGTTGTTGTTCGTGGAATTCGCCTGCGTAAAGAAGAACATTCTCTTCGGTGAATCTCCCCGTTCATTGTAGAGCCACGACTCGTCGAGCTCCTCGCCAATCGTCCTCTGCACGTCGTCGGGATCCCCGTGGCGAATGTAGACGAGCCCCTTGTCGTTGAATTCCTGATTCAGGCGGAACGCTTTCGGAAAACTGAGATAATGCATCTTGTCGGGATCGTTAAAGTGCGTCCTGAACCCGTAATACTCGAAATCGCGTTCGGCCCTGATGATCCGGCGCTCGTGCTCGGCGAGCCTGACGTTTGTTTTCGCGGCCGGGGAAGGATTGCGGAGATTCCAGAACAGGTGGAAGAACAGCCCTTTTTTCCGATCCGAGGATATTGCGGAGTACTCTTTCAGCTCGGAATCCGTGATGATGTACTTGATATCCTCGAAGATGACAGCGGCGCCGAGCCAGGACGTGACGTGGTCGACCGCGTGCCAGTAAAACGCCTCCCCCGTGTCGTCTTCGCCCCGCGCGAAGCATATCCTCGCCATCGAAACGTCGATTGCCTGGGCCGGGACCGCATCGGTGAGGGGCTGCAGTTCCCTCAGCAGCCGTTCCGCTTCGTCGTACCTGTTGTGACGCCGCAAAGCTTCCGCGGCAAAGTACACTGCGAAGGGATCGTGCCGCCGGCCGAGAAGATGAAATATGTCCCGCGGGGATACGACGGCGACGACATATTTGTACATCCTGAAAAGGCCGAGTGAGGCCTCCGTCAGGTCAGGCCGTCGCAGGAGCTGGAGGTGGGCCAGGTCGAGTGCCAGGTCAAATTCGTCTTTATACCGGTACAGGAGCGCGAGCTGGTAGAGGACGTCTTTGTACGACGAGTCGCGCGCGAGGACCCAGAGAAAGTCGTCCATGGACTTTTCCCACTGCGCCCTGCGGAGGATGAAGGCGACCTGTGCGCCGTATTCGCGGCGGCAGATACCGCAGAAGTAGCGGGCGGCAAAATTGCCCGTGTCTTTCTCGATCACCTCCTGGAACCAGTCGCATCCCTCTCCCCATTCGTTCTCCGCGATGGCGACATTCCCGAGCCCTATGCGCGCAAACATCGATCCCCTGTCCCGGTGGAGAACCCATTCATAGAGCTCCTTTGCCCGGTCGGTATTCCCTGCCCGGAGCTCCTTCAGCGCAGCGGCGAGGGAATCAGCGGGCCTGGCAGGGGGGTCCTGTGCCCGCGCAGGCACGCAGGCGGCGGCCAGCATCGCGACGAGCATGAGACGGCGCAGCAGCCGGATGACCGATGTCAGAGTGGATAAGAGCATTCGAGTGTGATGTGGCAACAAACGTCAAGGCCATTCATCCCCCTCGGACAAATGGCCTCCTCAACGGACACGATGATGATTCAATGTATTCCGGTTTGGGGAGAGAGTCAAATGCAGGTCGCTTCGCTCGCAACGACTACGTGGACTTGCAGACCCAGAGGGTCCCGGAGCAGTGAAGCCAGGGCGAGACGGAACTCAATGCGGCGTTCAGGATTTTGCCCGTGGAATTGAGCTCCCACTGACGGTGGGGATCGCGGAGGAAACGTGAATCGGTGTACAGCCCCATGTTCAGAGGAGGCCGGAAGTCATCGGGAAAGCGCTCCAGGATCGTAAACCCCGCTTCCCGGAGCAATGGTTCAAACTGGCCCCGCGAGTACCGGTATTCCTCGAACTCCATCTTCACACCCCTGCTTTTCCGGTACAATGTCTGGGCACGCTTCACATTGTTGAAAAACACGGTCCGCATAAAATCCTGCGTCGGCACGGTGACCAGAAGCATCCCTCCCGTCCGGAGTATGCGGCGTGTTTCCGCAAGCGCCTGGCCGGGCCCATCCTCAAAGTGTTCCATGACGCCGAGGGAGATCACCGCCCCGAACGAACCGTCAGGATAGCCGGTCCGGAGAACGTTGCCGTACTCGATCGGGGCAAGGGGATCAAAGGCCTTCGCAGCGGCAATTTCCGAGCGGGCAAGCTCCATCCCGACAACGTCATAGCCGAGCCGACGGAGATAGAACACCCAGCGCCCTCTCCCCGACCCCGCCTCCAGGATTCTCCCTTCGCGCGGCAGGTACCTCAGGAACGCAGGCTCGATCGTCTGCCGTGAACACAGGCTGATGTCGCTCTCAAAATCCCCCGACCCTCCCAGCTGTCCGAGTTCCTCCCGTGTTTCCGACACCGAGGCAGGTGCGTACCGCTTGTGGACTTTCGTCATCTGATTCACTCCTGTCGTGTCATCACGAGGGCCGACGGGTCGTACCCCTGTGACCTGATCCTCTCGAGAATGCCGGCGTACACATCCGCCCCGAGCGCCGGAGTGCGGGAGAGCACCCAGAGATATTCGCGTGAAGGCTCGCCGATCACCGCGTAGGAGTAATCTGGTGCGAGATCGATGATCCAGTAGTTACCCCAGACAAAAGGGAATATGGAAAGAAACGCGGGAGCGAACCGGACCTCCAGCTTCGACGACGGCCCGTCCGGGTCTTTCTTACGCGCTTTCCCCTCCGCTTCCGTAAACTCTCCGTCCGCTTTCCTGCAGCGATTGACGACCCTGACGGTCCCGTCATCGGAGAGCGTGTAGGTGGCCGTAACTTCCCCGACACAATCCTTCTGGAAGCGGTTGGGAAGACGCGCGATCTCGTACCACGTCCCGCAGTACCGCACAAGGTCGACCGAAGGGACGACGCGCAGGGGCGCCGGGCGCTGATCGCCCTCCTGCGCCCGGACGCGCGGCGCAACGAGCATCAGCACAACCATCAGGCTTGCAGTGGCAACATATGTCATGTCAGTATCTCTTCATCGTGGCGAATGGTACGTCAGTGCGGGAACCCGGGCGCGGAGAGGACGGTACGGATCTGGGCAAGATGCCGGGCTTCGTGTGCGCCGATAAACGCGCACCACTGGCCGAGCGTCATATCGCCCAGAGCCCTGTGCGGAAACTTCACCGACGTCACATCCAGCTTCCCCAGACGGGGCCGGAGCTCTTCGAGCTGAGACTGGATGGCTCTCAGTGATTTCAGGGAGTCCGGCGCCGGGACGTTCCCCGTCGGCACGGCCTCGGGACGCGTCCTGACTTTGCCGGTCGACCTCGTTGCGATTCCGTCGTCGAGCGCGGCTTCAAACCTCGCCGGGGATCCTCGCCCTTCGTTTTCCGCCTTCTCGGTGAGTGAGCCGATGAGCCTGATCATTCCCGGCTCGACGATCGCAAGGTGCTCGACGATCTCGGCGACGCTCCACGCCTCGGGCGCGGGGTGGAACGAAAGCTGCGCAGGGGAAAGCGATCCAACGGTATTCTCGATTTCGACCAGAACCCGCATTTTCTCCGCGTACATCTTTTCAAGATCAGTAAACGTCATCCCCTTCCCTCCTATCTTTTCCAATCCGGTACACGTCCCGGCGTCCAGGGCGCACCCAGCCCTTCCATCCGGTCTTCGATCGATTTCAGGTCGACCTCCGCGAGGGTGTGGAGCTTCGCAAGGAGGGGGACGAACCGATCCCCCGCCGCCGCATAGGCGTCTTTCTGCGTCTGCGTCGGCGCGCCGGTCGACTGCCACTGGTCGTCCACGATGCCGTTGACAAGGTCGACAACTGACGGAGGCGCACCTTCGCTCCGCGAAGTGAGCGTCCTGTCTCCGTTGAGCGACCGCGTCAGGTCACGGAGCCCCGCGTCGATCTTGTCGACGTCAGCCCGGAGTGCCGATGCCGGACCCTGCACATCACGCAAAGCCCTCCTGATGAAGGAAACCCGGTTTTTCAACTCATCCACGGACCGGGAAGCACCGAGGACAGCCCTCTGAAGAGACGCCACGGAGCGCTGGAACCGCAGGAGCGCGTTCCGGTCCGTGGCGGGGAGCGTGGTGTTCGAGAGAATTGAAGCGGTAAACGTCACGGGGGCGCCGAGATCCGTGGAGACGCCTTCCACGGTCTTCGACATCGTTACCCTGTACGTGCCGGGCATGGCAAGCGGAGACTCGTCCCCTGCGCTGAACACGTCCGGCTCCGGATCTTTCAATCGAGCCGGCGTAAGGGGGGAGTACCGGAGATCCCACGTGACCCTGTTGAACCCCTTCGAGACGGGGCCGTTGATCCTCCGGACGACGTTTCCCGATTCATCGGTCACGGTAAACGTGACGGACGGGGGTTCCTCTTCGTCTTCCCGGCGAAGCTCGTCGTATGTCGGATACGGAGGCGTTTCCCCCTTCTTCACGGCCTCCTTTTCTTTCTCTTTCCTCATATCCGCGCGGGTCTTCAGAGCGTCCTTCAGATAATACGTGAACGTGGCACCGAACGGGGGGTTCGGGGCGGTGAAAAACGACTCCCCCAGGAACCCTTTACCCGTCAAACCGTAGGGGCGCGCTTCAATATACATGAGTGCGTCCTTCACCGGGAGAAAGCGGGATTCCTGCGAGAGCGTCTCTTCGGAGACCGTGCGCAGGGGAGTGTAGTCGTCCAAGATGTAGAACCCCCGCCCGAACGTGCCGAGGACGAGATCGTTCTCCCGTTTCTGAATCGCGATGTCGCGCACGGCGATCGTCGGGAGCCCCCCCTTGAGCTGCACCCATTTCTTTCCCCCATCGACCGTGAAGAAGAGGCCGAATTCGGTCCCGGCAAAAAGCAGGTTCCCGTTCGCAGGGTCTTCCGCCACCGTGTAGACCGTCCCGCGCGCCGGAAGGTTTCCCGCAACGGAGGCCCAGGAGTGCCCCGCGTCGTTGCTCCTGAGCAGGTACGGATGGAAATCGCCGTTCTTATGGTTGTCAAACGAGACATACACCGTCGACGGCTCCCGGTGCGACGGAGTCACGCAACTGACGTACGTCATCGCGGGGATCCCGGGGAATTTGTCGACCTCACGCCAGCCCGCGCCGCCGTTCTCACTCACCTGGAGAAGCCCGTCGTCCGTCCCGACGTAGAGAAGACCTTCCTTCACGGGAGATTCCGCCAGCGACACGATGTTTCCGTAAAGCGACGTGGACGTGTTTTTGGCGACCGCATCGACACCCCAGACTTTTTCCATCACCGGAAGGCTGTTCCTGTCGAGCTTCCGCGTCAGGTCGCCGCTCACCTTCTTCCACGTGTTTCCCCGGTCGTCGCTCCTGAAAAGAATGTTCGCCGCAAAATAGAGCCTGGTGTGCGCATGGGGGCTGATGATGAGCGGCGAGTCCCAGTTCCACCGGAACGGAGGTTCGCCGGCAGATTCCCTGGGCTGTATCCCCATCAGTTCGCCGCTCTTCTTGTCGAACCGGACAAGCCCTCCGTACTGGGATTCGGAGTACACCGTGTTCGGATCATCGGGGTCTATGCGGGAGACGAACCCGTCCCCCGACGCCGAGACCACCCAGTTCGCATTTTCAATTCCCGATGCGCTTGTATTGCGAGAAGGCCCTCCCAGCGAGAAATTATCCTGCGTGCCGCCGAAGACGTTGTAGAACGGGAGGGCCTGATCGACGTCGACACGATAGAACTGCGTGATGGGGAGATTGCTCTTGAACGTCCAGTGCTCTCCCCTGTCGAAGCTCTGGTAGACCCCGCCGTCGCAACCGTCGATGTAGTAGTCCGGGTCTTTGGGATCAATCCAGAATGCGTGGTTGTCAACGTGCTTGGATTTCTCCCCCAGGTTGCGGAACGTCTTCCCGCCGTCGTCCGTGACCTTGAGGTTGACGTCCATCGAGTAGACGCGGTCCACGTTCACGGGGTCGCAGTAGATCTTATTATAGTACTGCGGGCTCCCCGCACAGTAGTCGCTCCGTTTTTCCCAGGATCCGCCGCGATCCGTCGAGCGATAGAATCCCCCCTTGCCGTCCGGAAGTTCGATGATCGCATACACAACGTCGGGATTGACCGGGGAGACCGCCAGGCCGATCCTTCCGACATCTCCGTCCGGAAGTCCGCCCGCGAGCTTCTTCCACGTCACCCCCCCGTCCGTCGACCGGTAGACTGCCGCTTCGGGTCCGCCGTCGATGAGCGTCCAGACGTGCCGGCGGCGCTGGTACGACGAGGCGTACAGGAGATCCGGATTCCGCGGATCCATCGCGATGTCGCTCACGCCGGTATTTTCGCTGATCTTGAGGACGAGATTCCAGGTCTTCCCCGCATCGGTCGTCTTGTAGAGACCGCGGTCACCGCCCGCACTCCAGAGCGGTCCCTGCGCCGCGACAAACACGACGGAGGAATTGCGCGGGTCGATCACGATCTTCCCGATGTGCTCCGAGGCCTTGAGGCCCATGTTCTCCCAGCTCTTCCCCCCGTCTTCCGAGCGGTAGACGCCGTCGCCGTACGCCACGCTCCGCTGGCTGTTGTTCTCACCCGTCCCCACCCAGACGACCGACGGGTTGTTCGGATCCAGAACGACGCAGCCGATCGAGTAGGAGGATTCTCCGTCGAAGACCGGGGTCCACGTCGCGCCGTCGTTGATCGTCTTCCAGACCCCTCCGGAAGCTGCAGCGACGTAGTACCTGTTCCTGAAGCGCGGGTCCACGGCGATGTCGGAGACACGACCCGACGTGAGGGCGGGCCCGATGGAGCGGAACTTCAGCCCCTTGAAAGTTTCCGTCGAGAGTGGATCTTTCTGCCTGCCGGGTTCGGGATTATCGGCGGGTCGGAATCCCGCCCCGGCGATAAAGACAAGGAAACAACAGACGAAAGGGAGCGGCAGCTTCATGGAAACCTCCGGTACTGGGTTGTGCAGTGAGATATTCAATTCTGGGGAACGGCACCGGTCGGCGGCGCGCCGGGGTCCAGTCCTTTTTCCTTCGATGCTTTCGCACGCTCGTCACGAGCCGTCGTTTTTCCTTCCATCCAGGGAAAATGCAGCGGCCGGGAGCGCTTCGCCGGCGGGAGGCCGGCGTTCAGAATGAGCGCGCGACGGGGAATCCGGGAGCGGTTGGGGCCCGTGTGGTGAAGCATGTAGGGGCCGTGAAACGTCGCCCCTCCGGGGGGAAGCGGACAGCTGACGAATTTTCCGATGCGGGAGACCTCTTCCGGATGGACCTCAAGCCCGTGTATCCGCGGATCGTCATTGATGCTGCGGTGCCTCACCACATCGAGCGTGTGGCTTGAGGGGACGAACTGCATGCAGCCGTTCTCCTCCGTGGCTTCCTGGAGGGGCACCCAGATGCTCAGGGCGGTATAGCGCATGTCGGGACTCCAGTAGGCGGCGTCCTGGTGCCACGGGGTCTCGGCGCCGAATCCGGCGGGCTTGAATATCGCGTGGGCGAACTCGCACGTGGCATCGGGGCCCAGAAGCTGTTTCGCGACGCGCGTCGCGTTCCCGAGGAGCTCGGAGGCGTTCATCTCCGGCGCGTATTTCGCCGGATGGAGTATCTGGGGGAGGGATTCCTTTCCCGGCTCTTCATCCCGGCCCGCAAGATCAAAATGATCTCCAAGATCCCTGCCGGCGCGCTCGGAAAATATCCGGTCGTAGGACGCCCGGAGGGAAGCGACGTCGTCTTCGCTCGTCAGGCCGGGGATCGCGAGATATCCCTGGTCATGGAAAAAGCGGACCTGGGGTTCGGTAAGAGAGATGGAGGACATGGGAGCCTATTTGAAGAACGTTGAGAACGCTCGTGCTGGATTGCAATGACAACTGTCGCTACCTGGAGAGAAACTCACCGACGACTTCGTTGAACTCTTCCGGCTTCTCCATGTTGACCATGTGACCGGCCCCCTTGATAACGACTTTCCTGGAGCCGGGTATCGACTTGAGAACAAGCGCAGAGATCTCCTGAATTCCCGGATTGTCCTGGTCGCCAAGGACGAAAAGCGTCGGGACGTGGATCGAGGAGAGACGTCCAAGCGCCGGGGGATCAAGGGGGACGACCGTACTGTAGGGCTCGGACTTCGTCAGTGTCGCCTTGATCATATCGCGGACTTTCATACGGACGTCCCGGTTCACCTGCTCCGGAGCCCGGTGCGGACCGTCGGTCCACGATCGCTGAAACAGCTCGACGTACGCATTCAAATCCCGCCGCGCGGCCGCCTCGGACTCTTTCTTCTCGTTCACCATCAACGAGGAATCCCTGTTCACGTACCCGGAGAGACCGGAGGAGACGAGCACGAGCGCGCTCACCTTCTCGGGATGAGCGATCGCGAAGTCGATCGCGATCGACCCGCCCAGGGAGAGCCCCACAAGCCTGGCGCGCCCTATTCCGAGCGCCTCCATCAGTTTGTTCAGGTCCTCGTGGTAGGAAAAAGAGTCGGGGAGCCCGTGCGAGAGCCCTTGATTCCGGTTGTCGTACCGGATGACGCGGGACCATCGGCCGAAGAGCTCGAATTGGCCGTCCCACATCCTCCTGTCAAGAAGTCCCCCGTGTATCAGAATGAGCGGGTCCCCCTTGCCGGTTTCTTCGTAATAAAGGGAATACCTGCCGATCGTGACGTACCCCGATTTCGCCGGGGGAGATCCCCCCCGGGATAAAGCAACGGGGACCAGAAAAAGAATGGCGAGACAGACGAGAGATGTGAACCGTGCCATGCGCGTTCGCCTTCCAGGTTTGAAGCGGACAATTTGCAGCACAGGATTCAGGTAGTGAACATACGGAGAGAGAACGAGGAATTCAATTGGAACGGTAGACAGTTACAAGGACAACTCCGGCGGCGTAGATCAGCAGATCCCCCCTCCACTCACCTCTCGAAAGATGAATCACCAGAGCGACCGCGAATGTGAGGAGGAGGATCCACGCCCCCTGGCGCAGCGTGCGGGGAATAAGGAACAAGACGGCCCCGACCGCCTCCACGGCCCCAAGAAGCCTGATGTGCGCGTTTCCGGCGGTCCATGCAGTCATAGCGCTGAGCACGAGCAGTACCCCGCCGAGAACGACCTGGAAGACAATGAACATGCGTCGCAGCTTTTCTGACTGAGTCACGATACGGCTCTCCTTTTTTGATTTCTCCTGCCTCCGATATTCACAGGATCAGCGCGTAGCAGAAGACGTCCGCGGGCTCATCGGGGGCAAAGTTCGGGAACACCATGTATTTCCGGAGGATCCCCTCGCAGGTGAAGCCCCCCTTTTCGAGGACGCGCCTCGACGGCTCATGCGCCGTATGGCAGATCGCGTAGAGCCGCCTGATGCCCACGGAAGCCGCGGTCGCGGCCATCGTCCCGAGCGCCTCGGTGGCATAGCCGAGATTCCAGGCATCCCGGGCGAATATGTAGCCTGTCATCGCCCTGGAGGGGGTTTCAAAGTGCAGCCCCGTGCTCCCCACGAGCGTGTTGGTGTCGCGCGACCGAACCAGGTACGCCCCTGCGGGCCATCGCTCCCAGTCGGCGTCACACGTGGAGAGAAAATCGCGCGTGTCCTTGAGCGATTGGTGCGTCGGGAAACCCATGAAGCGCGTGATGGCGGGATCGCTTGCATACCGGGAAAAGATCTCCCCGGCGTCCGCCGGACAGGGGCGGCGGTACAGGAGTCTCGACGATGCAAGGGATTCAGGTGCTTTCACGTTTTGCCTCAGGTTCAGCGGGAAATATAGCACAATCGCCGCCGTTTTGCTACATTACATACCGATCGAATCGAAAGGAACCTCCACATGGAAGACGCCCTCCTCCTTCACAGGCTGCAATTCGCATTCACCGCTTCCTACCACTACCTCTTTCCCCAGCTCACGATGGGACTCGGGCTTCTCATCGTGTTCATGAAATGGAAAGCCATCCGTACGGGAAACGCGATCTATGAAAACGGGGCGAGGTTCTGGGCAAAGATCTACGCGATCAATTTCGCCGTCGGCGTCGTGACCGGGATACCGATGGAATTCCAGTTCGGCACGAACTGGGCCAGGTTTTCCACGTACGCGGGAGGGGTCATCGGGCAGACGCTCGCGATGGAGGGGGTGTTCGCGTTCTTCCTCGAGTCGAGCTTCCTGGGGTTGTTCCTCTTCGGGGAGAAAAGGCTCGGGCCGAAACTCCACTTCTTCTCCGCGTTCATGGTGTTTCTCGGGTCCTGGATCTCCGGCTACTTCATCATCGTGACAAACGCGTGGATGCAGCACCCTGCGGGATACGTCCAGGGACCGAACGGAACGGTGACGCTGGGGAGCTTCTCCGACCTCCTGTTCAATCCGTGGGCGCTCTGGCAATATGCCCACAACATGACGGGGGCCGTCGTGACGGGCTCGTTCTGCGTCGCCTCCGCGGGCGCCTACTATCTCCTGGCCCGCAGGGACGAAGAATACGGAAAAATGTTCGTCAGGACGGGGCTGATCGCCGGGCTCATTTCGTCGGTCCTCATGGCATTCCCCACCGGGGATGCCCAGGGAAAGAACATCGCGTTCAACCAGCCCGTCACGCTCGCCGCGATGGAGGGGCTCTTCCACACCGCCGAAGGAGCGCCGCTCGTCCTCCTGGGACAGCCGGACATGGACAAGAAAAAACTCGACAACCCCCTCCACGTCCCGATGATGCTCAGCTTTCTCACGTACTACAGGTGGGGGGCAGAGGTGAAGGGGCTCGACGCATTCCCTGCGGACAGCTGGCCGACGAACATCCCCCTTCTCTATTACAGCTACCACATCATGGTGGGACTGGGAACGCTCTTCATCGCCATCGCCGCCGCAGGGACGTGGCTCCTGTGGAGGAAGCGGGCGTTCGCCGCGCGGCCGTTCCTCTGGGTCCTCATGCTCACCTTCCCGTTCCCCTTCATCGCGAACACCGCGGGGTGGACGACCGCGGAACTCGGCAGACAGCCCTGGCTCGTGTACGGGCTTCTCAGGACTCCGGCGGGCACCTCGGCAAACGTCTCCGCGGGGAACACGCTTTTCACGCTGCTCGGATTCCTCGGGCTCTATTTCGTCGTCGGCGTGCTCTTCCTGCTCCTCGTGATGAAGACGATCGGCGCGGGCCCGGCACACGTGTCCCACAGCGCAAAGGAGTGAGATCATGGAGATTCTCTGGTTCTGCGTCGTCGCGTTCATGCTCTGCATGTACGTCATACTCGACGGGTTCGACCTCGGCGCCGGGATCCTGCACCTGTCCGTCGCCAGGAGCAACGAAGAGCGCCGGAGCGTGCTCGGCGCGATCGGGCCGTTCTGGGACGGGAACGAGGTCTGGCTCCTGGCGGCGGGGGGAACGCTTTATTTCTCGTTCCCTCTCCTGTACGCCTCGAGCTTCAGCGGGTTCTACCTCCCGCTGATGATGGTCCTCTGGCTCCTGATACTCCGGGGGCTGGGAATCGAGCTGCGCCACCAGGTGGACCACCCGATGTGGCGCTCGCTGTGGGATTTCATCTTTTCGATCGGGAGCTCGCTCCTGGCGATATTCCTCGGAGCGGCGCTCGGCAACGTCGTGCGCGGCGTTCCGCTCGGCCCCGACGGATACTTCTTCGCTCCGCTCTGGACGTCGTTCACCGTCCAGCCGGACGCAGGAATCCTGGACTGGTTCACGGTCCTGATGGGGCTCGTGTCTCTCTCGACGCTCGCCGTCCACGGGGGGAACTTCATCGCCATGAAGACCGCCGGGGAGGTACAACAGCGGGCCCGGTCGAGGGTCCGGCTCTGGTCCTGGGGCGTGCTTCTGACTTCGCTCGGGGCGGCCGTGTCTGCCTCGGAGATCCGCCCGGGCATATGGACAAACTACGCGGAACACCCGTGGGGGTACCTCTTTCCCCTCGCCGGGGCGGCGGGGCTTGCCGGGATGTTCTATTTCAACAGGACATCAAGCGACTTCCGGGCGTTCCTTTCCTCCTCGGCGTTCATCGGAGGGATGCTCGCATCCACCGCGTTCGGCCTTTTCCCGTACGTCCTTCCCGCTTCGACGGTCGAACGATACGGGTTGACGGTGTACAATACGGCGGCGCAGAGCTACGGTCTGGGGATCGGGATCATCTGGTGGACGATCGGGATCGCGATCGCGCTCGGGTATTTCGCGTACCTGTTCTATTCTTTCCACGGGAAGGTGAAGGTCGAGCAGGAGGGATATTGACGCGGCGATGTGCGCCGTGAGCTACCGCGCCCGGGGCGGTTTCCCCGGCGTCGACAGCAGCCTGCCGACGGTGACGAATTTATACCCCTTCTCCTGAAGGCCGGCGATCACTCCCGGAAGTATCTCCGCCGTGTGCCACCCGCGCGTATTGATGTGCATGACGATGATCGATCCCCCCCTCGCCGTGGACACCACGTACTTCACGATCGACTGGGGAGAAAGCTTCGGATCGGGATCCCCCGAGGCGATGTCGTACTGAACGGGCGTGAGTCCCAGAGACTCGGCCACCGCGGCCACGCGAGCGTCAATCTCGCCGTAGGGAGCGCGAAAGAGGGCGGGCTTCCTCCCGATCACGCGCACGATCGCCCGCTGCGCTTTCCTGAGCTCCAGACGGATGCTGTCGGACGGGAGCCGCAACAGGTGGGGATGCATGTACGCGTGGCTGCCGAATTCCAGCAAAGAGTCCCTGGCAAGCGCGCGGAGGGAGGGAGCGACATCGGACGCCCATTTCCCCCCGAGGAATATCGTCGCCGGTGTGTGCGTCTCCAGGAGTATGCGAACGACCGCCGAGTCGATCCTGCCGCGCGAACGGAGAGAGCAGGCGTCGAACGTGAGTGCGATCTCTTTCGAGGAGCGGGGACCGTGACGAATCACCCCGGGGATATCGGACAGAGGCCCGGCTGCCGGACCTGCGACGAGCGGCGAGGAAACCGCGAGCAGCGACAGAACCATGATAGCGCACGGAAGGGGCCAACGGGAGGACTTGCGCTTCATCCGGGCTTCCGTGCACGACGGTCGTCCCTGCGCTGCGTAATCAACGAGGCAGCGATCGCGACGGCGAGAACTCCCATGACGATCGCCAGCGACATGCCGATGGGGATGGGGAAGAAATCAGCGGCAAGCATCTTGAGCCCGATGAATATCAGGACGACCGAGAGGCCGTGGCTCAGGAACCTGAACGTCTTCAGGACGCTCTCGAGGAGGAAATAGCTTGCGCGAAGCCCCAGGATGGCGAATATGTTCGACGTGAAGGCGATGAACGGATCGTGCGTCACGCCGAACACCGCGGGGATCGAATCGACGGCAAAGACGATATCGGTCGTCTCGATCGTGATCAGGACGAGGAGGAGCGGGGTCAGGAATATCCTGCGGTCCTGTCTGAGAATGAACCGCCCGGCGCCAAATTCCGACGAGACGGGGAAGAGCTTCCGTGCTCCGCGGATGATGAGATTCCTGTCGGGATGCACCTCGACGTCCTTCTCCCTCAACATCTTCCAGCCGCTGTACACCAGGACCACGCCGAAGACATACAGAATCCACTCGAACCGGACGATGAGGGCGGCCCCCGCAGCGATGAATGCGGCACGGGTGACAAGAGCTCCGACGACCCCCCAGAACAGGGCCCTGTGGTGATAATGCCGGGGGACGCCGAAGTAGGAAAAAATCAGGACGAAGACAAAGAGGTTGTCAAAGGAGAGCGCACGCTCGATCACGTACCCGGTGAAGAACTCCAGTCCCCGCTGGGGACCCGCGTAGAGGAAGACTGCGCCGTTGAACAGGAGGGCAACGACGGTCCAGACGATGCTCCACACGAGCGCTTCTTTGAGGCCGACCTCGTGCGCTTTCCTGTTGAACACGCCGAGATCGATCGCCAGCATCAGGACGACGACGACGCCAAACACAACCCAGAGGAGACCCAAAATCCGACCTGTATGGTGGGAACCCGCCCGCGCGTGAATTGTCACACAATATAGCGTGACATGGTCCCGATGTCAAATTCGCGGAGGATCCCTCCGCAGGCGGCAACGGCGGGATGCGCAGCAGAGATATCCGGCGGCGCCTACCGGAGCATGATCATCTTCCTGCTCCTGACATTGCCGCGGGCCGCGAGCCGGCAGAAGTACACTCCGCTGCTCACCGTGGCACCACGGTCGTCCCTGCCATCCCACTGGACCCGGTATGAACCTGCGGCCTGCTCGCCGTTGACAAGCGATCGCACGGCCTGACCCAGCAGGTTATACACGACGAGCCGAACGTCGCTCCGCTCCGGGATCCCGTATGCGATCGTCGTCGAAGGGTTGAACGGGTTCGGATAATTCTGATCCAGGGAGAATCCCCCCGGAACCAACGCCGCGGATCTTTCGCCGAGCCCGGTGATGAGTTCTCCCAGGGGCCGTCGCCAGACCCCGGCACCTGCCGTCGCAGCAAAGACGGTCGTTCCCCGGACCGCGAGAGACATCACGCTCACGTTCGGGAGCCCGTTGTTTGCCGGAGACCAGGTGAGCCCGCTGTCGGGGGAGACGAGGATCCCCGCATCGTCGGTCCCCGCGAACATCCCCCCCGCGGACTGCACGATTGAGCGCACGGCCCCGGTGCCGAAACGGCCCCCGCGCTGAGTCCAGACCGTGCCGCGGTCCGCCGAGCGGTAGAGATGCCCGTCGATGGTCCCGGCAATCACCACGGAACCGATCGCGCCGGCGGCGCTCATCGTCTGATCCGTGAGCCCCGAGTCACGGGGAGTCCAGTTCGCCCCCCGGTCCGTCGAGAGAAACATCCCCCTCCCGTAATTCCCGGCGTAGAGATCCTGCCCGGCAACACACAGGGCGACGACCGTAAGATCCGTCATCCCCCTGCTCGCGCTGTCCCAGCGCGCCCCGGCGTTTGTTGAGCGGAAGACCCCGCTCCCCTGGACGCCGGCGAAAACGATCGTGTCCATTGCGGCGAGGCAGTCGGGGCCGTAAGGAATTCCTGAGCTCGCCTTCGTCCACGAGATTCCGTCGTTCGTCGAGCGATACACTCCCGTATCGAGCGTGGAGGCAAAGAGATTTCCGCCGGAGAGGGCAAACGCGTTGACATCCTGTCGCCCGAGGCCGGAATCGACGGCAGCCCAGGTCGCCCCGTCGTCGGACGACCGGTACGCGCCCGATCCGTATGAGCCGGCGAAGAGATACGCTGCGTGGACGCCCAGCGACTGGATATTCGTCGCCGAGACGCCGGTGTTGGATTCGGACCAGGTGTTCCCGTGATCGGTGGACCTGAAGAGCCCCCCGCCAGCTGTCCCGGCGTACAGGGTCCCCCCTGCATTGACGAGCGCCTCGACCTGAAGGTTCGTGAGCCCGGCACTGGCAGCGCGCCAGACCGCGCCCGCATTCGTCGAGACGAAGACCCCGCTGTCGGCCGTTCCCGCAAAGATGTTCGTTCCGTCGACGGCAATGGCCAGGACATTCGTATAGGGAAGCCCGGCGCCGGCGGGATTCCAGGTTGCCCCGGTATCGCTCGAGAGAAACACCTCATCCGTACCGGCACCCGCTCCCGCGATGAGGAGCCCCCCCCTCGCCCCCAGTGCGCGTATGTCAGTATTTGTGAGCCCCGATCCCGTCGGGGCCCACGAAATGCCGTTATCGGTCGAACGGCCAAAGCCGTATCCCGAGAGTCCCACGAGCACGATGCTTCCCTGCGATATCATGCACGTGGGATAGGGCCCGGGGAGACCCGAATCGGCCGGGGACCAACTGACGCCGGAGTCGGTCGAGCGAAAAAGCTGATCCGCACCGGCGTAATACACGCCGTTGGTGATCGATGAGAAGCTGTAACCCGTCGGCGGCAGTCCCGAACCCGACGGGTGCCAGGAATTCCCGCCGTCGGTCGAGCGGTAGAGCGTATCTCCCGTCCCGGCGATGATCACTCCCCCTCCGGCAGAGAGAGCCGAGACGTACAGGTTCCCCAGCCCGGCATCTTCCGGCGCCCAGTGCAGCCCCGCGTCGCTCGAGCGGTAGACGCCTCCCCCATCGGTCCCCGCATACAGGTTCGCCCCGTCCGAGGCGACGGCGTAGACTGCCCCGCCGTAAGGGCCCGACGTCCTTACCCACTGGGCCCCCGCGATGGATGTCACCGCGAGAGAAAGCACAAGGAGAACCGATCCGCGCTTCTTCATGCCGGCCTCTCTATATAGAGAACGGTCGTACCGCTGATGTCTTTCTGAAAAGATACCGCGGGGGGAAGTGCTCCGGTAGTACCGAAATCTGTAGGGGGGGGTGAGGCGGAGAATTCAGAGCAGGCGCTCTTTCAGGGCCTTGGCAACGGCCCCGCTGCGGGACTGCACCTGCAGCTTCCCGTAAATGTTGCGAAGGTGCATGTTCACCGTGTGGATGCTCACGGAGAGCCGGTCGGCGACCTGTTTCAGGGGAATATCCTCCACGAGGAGTGAGAGGATCTCCTTCTCCCGTCGGGTGAGGCTGTACAGGTCGCGGGGAGCCGTCGTCGAGGCAAAAAGCGCGAGAAGCTTCTTCGCGATCGTGGGATTGATCGGTGCTCCGCCGACCAGGACGGATTTCAGCAGTTCGACAATGGCTTCAAGCGTCGAACTCTTGTGCAGGTACCCCGTTGCGCCCGCCGCGATCGCACGGAGGAGGTTTTCGTTGTCGTCAAACACCGTCAGAACGACGACTTCCGTCGACGGGGAGAGGGCCTTGATCCGCGCAATCCCCTCGATCCCGCTCATCCCGGGGAGCCCGATGTCCATCAGGACGAGATCGGGGGGGGAGTCGTCGCGGAGAGAATCGAGCAGGAGCTCACATGTCCGGAAGTCCTTCTCGCAGTGGAATTCCGCACTGGAGTTCAGCATCCGAGAGAGCTGCCTGCGAAACTCGGCATTATCCTCGACGATCCAGATGGACCTGTGATTCTCGCCGGTATCCGATGGTGTCATGGCCGTTGATCTTCCTGTCTTCGAAACCTACGCAGATCTCCCGTAACCGTCCATTACCTGTTTACGCTATTTTTGCCCCGAGCGTGATCCGGGTTCCTTTCCCGGGTCCGCTCTCGATCCGGAGGCCGGCACCGAGCTGGCGTGCGCGTTCGACCATGCTGTCGATGCCGTTTCCGTGTACCACCGTCTCCGGCTCAAACCCCTTCCCGTTGTCCCTGACGGAGAATGCGAGATCGGATTCCGTGAGCGTGACCTCGATATCGACGGCCGTCGCGCCAGAATGTCTGACGATATTATGGAGCGCCTCCTTGTACACAAGGAAGAAGTTTCTCTTCCGGCCAAGCTCGATGCGCACGGGGGAGCTCCCTTCCGGCGCCCGGAACGTGTGGGGAATGTTCCGCAGGAGGCGGGCCGCATCCTCGCGCATCCGGGCGACGAGAAACCCGACGGAATCGTTCGTCGGGTTGAGCATCCACACGATGTCGCGCATGTGTTCCTGCGTGAGGAGAGCGATCGTACGGATCTCGTCGAACGCCGCGAGCGGGGGGGGCGACACCGCAGTTTCCCCGTGGCCCGCCATCTCGCTTGCAAGCACGATCGCGCTCAGGTTCGTGCCGATGTCGTCGTGGAGATCCCTGGCGATCCGCTGGCGGAGCCGTTCGACCTCGAGGATCGTCCGGATCCTTGCCCTGTAGAAGCCGTAGGAGAGGAGCAGGAGCAATGCGGCCACGGCGGTCCGGAACCACCAGGTCGTCCAGAAGGCCGGCGTGATAACGAGTGCCAGGGACGCCCCCTCATCGTTCCAGAGACCGTCGCTGTTGGACGCCCGCACCCGGAACGTGTAGGCGCCGGGATCCAGGTGTGTGTACGAGACGAACCGGCGGCCGCCTGCATCGATCCACGTCCTGTCAAAACCCTCGAGCATATACGCATAGCGGTTTCGGGGGGGATCAGTGAAGTCGAGCGCGACAAACTCGAACGAAAAATAGACCTGGTCGTAGCGAAGCTCGAACGGTCCCGAGCTGCCCCCGGGTGAAAAGCGGGGGACCGGCCTGTCGAACACATTAAAGCCCGTGATGACGACCGGGGGAACGCTCTGGTTGTATCGCAGGCTGTCCGGATCAAACGAGATCAACCCCCCGGGGCCGCCGAAGTAGAGGACGCCGTTTCCGTCCCTGATGCTCGCGCCGGAGTAGAAGAATGTGCCCAGGAGTCCGTCACGCTGCGTGAAGTTCCTGAACGAGCCCCGGGACGGATCGAGCCACGTCAGGCCGCGTTCCGTCCCGACCCAGATCTTCCCGTGTCTGTCGATTTCCACGCTCTTGACGAAGTTGTTCGAGAGCCCGTCGGTCTCCGTGTACCGGGTGAATGTCCCCGTGCCGTGGTCCCGGCGGTACAAACCGGTCCCCCAGGTCCCGAGCCAGAGATTCCCCGCGGAATCCTCCCTGATCGCCTTCACCGACGTGCCGCTGAACTCGACGCCGAACCCTGGCCCCTGTCCGAACCGGGTGAGCGAGTCCGTCTTCCCGTCGTACCGGTAGAACCGGGGAGAGCCCCACGTGCCGATCCAGAGAGCGCCGCGGCTGTCCCTGGTGATCGTCCATACACCCCCCTCGATCTTCTCCCCCCGGGGGGACCAACGCACAGCGGCAGAACTCCCCGGCCCGACGCGAAAAACCCCACTCACATCCGTCCCGATCAGGAATCCCCCGTCTTCATACTCGAGAATGCAGCGGACGGGATCGTTCACGGGAAGTCGTATCACCCTCCTGCTTTTCGAATACCCGGGAAGCGTTCCGATCAATCCTTCGGTACCGAGCCAGATCTCCCCGCTTCCGGTCCGGCTGAGACAGTAGACGCTCCGATCCCCGTACCCGGGTCTCCGGATCCAGGACGATCCGCCCGGTGCGGGCGAATAGACACCGTGCTCGGTTCCCGCGAGAATCGTGCCGTCGGGTGCCTCGAGCATCGAGTAGACGTTGAGAGGGGACGATCCTTCCGCAAGGGGGTGGAGCCGGAATTTCTCGCGCGAGGGGGCGTAGGTGTTGATTCCCCCGCGGTAGGTCCCGATCCAGAGAATCCCGCTCCGGTCGACGTAGAGCGCGTATCCTCTCGTACCGAGAAGCGCGGTGGGAGACCCCGCATCCGCCGTCAGGTGAGTGATTCCGCGGGCTTCCGGATCGATCACCTCGAGCCCCGACATCGTGCCGAACCACTTGAAGCCGGAGGGATCTTCCACCACGGTTCGAACGCCGTTGTCGAGGATGGCGTGAGCCCCTCCCCCGGATGCCCGGTAACGCCCGGCCGGATGGAGATCCGGATCGAACCTGAATATCCCCGAGTCGCCGGTGCACACCCAGAACATCCTCTCACGATCCCGGAACACCCGTGTCACGCCCCGGCCGCGCATCGCGCCGCTGAAAGAGGCGGGAATGTCCACGGGCACGAGCGTGTCGTGCGAGGGCCTGAGACATTCGAGGCCTCTCGCACTGATGCACCAGAGAGTGTCCGGCCCATCCGCGGCGAGCCCCCAGATCAGGTCCAGGACGGGATTTCCCCGAAGGGATGCGCGGGAGAGCGTGAGGCCGGAAGAGCGGAAGAGCCCTTTCGAAGTGCCGACCCAGACGTCCCCCCCGGGCGCGGAGCAGAGCGCGTTCACACTGAGGGGAACACCGCCGGAGGGAATCGACACGTGGCGGACTGCACGAGTACGGACATCGATGAGGTCGAGACCGGAGGCGGTCCCGACCCACAGGCGTCCGCGGCCGTCCGGCAGGATCGACGTGACGTCGTTCCCGGCCAGCGTCGAAGAATCCCCCGGGGTGTGCTTGAACACCTTGAACGAGAAACCGTCGTAGAGATTCAGGCCGTCTTCGGTACCGAACCACATGAACCCGAGGTCGTCCTGTGCAATGGCGGTGATGATGTCCTGCGAGAGCCCGTCGTCGACGGTGAGATGCTGAAAACGGAAACGGCCCGGCTGAGCGTCCGATTCCGGGAGGGAAACCGAGAGGAGGAAAAGAATCAGCGCGCAGGTTCTTTTCACGTGAACGCGGAATTGTCCAGGAACAGTACGGCGGATGCGTCCCCCCTTTCCCCGGGGGGTTGACTATCAGGAAATATAGCGGGAGACTTCTGCGATGTCAATCCCGCCATCCGTTCATCAGGCTTTTCCTGAAGATTTGCTGAACGGGAGAAACCAGTTACTTCATGCTTCTGACACGGACCTCGATTCCCTTCGTGTCCGCGAGCAGCGGGGCGAGCTTGCCCGGATCGGTCTGCGAGTAGTGATACGGGTAGAGGATCTTCGGCCTGAATGCCTTCGCGGCGTCCGCGACCATCTCCGGGGTCATCGTGTACGGGAGGTTCATCGGGAGAAACGCAACGTCGATGTTCTTGAGCGCCTTCATCTCCGGCGTATTCTCGGTATCCCCCGCGAAATAGATCCGGGTCTTCCCGATGGTGATCACGTAGCCGTTTCCCTCCCCTTTCGGGTGAAACGGAGCCCCGTCCGGCCGCATATGCACCAGGTTGTACGCGGGAACCGCTTCAACAGTGAGACCAAGGACCTTCTGCACGTCGCCGTTCTTCATGACGGTCCCTCCCGGCACGACCTGGGCGCACATCGCCGTCAGGAGGACGACGGTGGAGGGGGACCTGAGCGCCCGAATCGCCGCCGTATCGAGGTGGTCGCCGTGATGATGCGTCACAAGGATCAGGTCGGCTTTCGGGAGCTCGCTGAATCCCGTGAGTTTGGTCCACGGGTCGACGAGGATCGTCTTTTCCCCCCAGAGCAGCGCAACCGTCGCGTGACCCACGAACGTGATCTCCACCTTTCCCGCACTCGTGTTGATCGTGTCTTTTTCGAGCCCTGCGGCGCTCAGAGGAAGGACGATTGCAAGTGCAGCGCATACGAAGAATTTCATGTTCATACGGGCACCTCCTGGTGTGTGCAACGAAGGAAATTCGATACGCCGGAATATACGGACAATTCGGGAGATACGGCAAGGTTGCTTCGCTTCGCTCGCAATGACCTTGCAAGGGAGAACGGGAGGGGGTATATTGGCAGGACTTCCTTCCCCACCAATCCACGAGGCGACAATGACGATCCGCGGCGCGCTGGCAATCGGACTGAGCCTGACGGTGCTCGCCTGTTCGCACAAACCGCCCGACCCGGGAAAAGGGACCCGGACGGAGAAGAACGGATGGATATTCGTCCACCTCGAAGGCACGCCCCGCGAGATCGGCATGCAGCACGGCGTGCTCCTGGCCGGCGAAATCGACGACGCGCTGAAGATGATGGCGCAATTCCTCAAGGGATCGACGAAAAAGGAATGGAGCTTCTACCGTGAGGCGGCCGAGAGGATTCTCTGGCCGAACGTCGAGGGGGAATACAAAGAAGAGATCGACGGCATCGTCCAGGGGCTCCGCGAGCAGGGGAAGTCGTACGACAGGTACGACATCGCCGCGCTCAACGGGTGGATGGAACTCGCCCTCTATTACGTCCCGGCTCTTGCCCAGAAGATCAAGCCCGATTCCCTGGAAAACAGGGCGCCGGGCTACTGCAGCGCATTCATCGCCACGGGGAGCTACACTGCGGACGGCAAAATCGTCATGGCGCACAACAGCTGGGTCGACTACGTGGTCGGCGAGCGGTGGAACATCATCGCCGACATCGTCCCGGAGCACGGCAACCGGATATTCATGGACTGCTATCCCGGATTCATACACAGCGGGGACGATTTCGCGGAGAACTCGGCGGGCATACTGATCACCGAAACCACGATCACGCAGTTCAAAGGATTCGACGAACACGGGATCCCCGAATTCAACCGCGCACGGAAGGCGGAACAGTACGCCTCCTCGATCGACGAGTTTGACAGCATCATGAGCGCGGGGAACAACGGCGGGTATGCCAACACGTGGCTCGTGGGGGACACAAAGACGAACGAGATCGGGAAGCTCGACCTGGGGCTGAAGCACACGCACCTCTGGAGGACGAAGGACGGCGCATTCGTCGGGTCGAACTTTGCGACTGACGAGAAACTGCTTTCGGAGGAGACGACGTTCAACACCGGCGACTCCACAAGCTCCCCGCTTGCGCGCGAGAAACGATGGGTCCAGATCATGGACCAGTACAAAGGGAAGCTGAACGCGGAAGCGGCCAAGGCGATCGAGGCCGACCACGGGGACGCGACGACGGGAGAGACGGCGATGAACCGGTGCGTACTGTGCGGACACATCGACAAGGACAGCAGGGGCGCCCCGTGGTGGGACGAAGGACCGTATTACCCGATGGGGACCGTCCAGGGGAAAGTCACGACCGCCGCGCTTGCACACGACATGAAATTCTGGGCGAGGATGGGGCATCCGTGCGGGGAAGACTTCATTGCATCCACGTTTCTCACCGAACATCCGGAATACCAATGGCAGGAACCGTACCTGAAAGACATGAAATCGAATCCCTGGACGCTGTTCGAGGCGACAAGGTAGCTGCGACGCACGGCCGCGGCGTCATGTGCGCCACAACTGCGGCCGTGCGTGCCACGCTCACGGCCGTCCTCACCGCCCTCATCTTCGTCACGGCGCACGCGGGGGAGTTCTTTGTTTCCCCGTCGGGGAGCGACCGGAACCCGGGCACCCGGGAACACCCCTTTCTCACGCTGGAACGCGCGCGCGACGCGATCCGCTTTCTGAAGAAGGAACACGGCGGCTCATTCAAAGAGCCCATATCTGTCTGGATTTCTGCAGGCACATACCCCCTCTCGCGGACGTTTGAGCTCGGCCCGAACGACGGTGGCATTCCCGGGGCGCCCGTCACATATTCCGCACTCCCCGGGGCGGCAGTCCGGCTCACAGGCGGGGCCGCGATCCCCTCTTCTCTCTTCCATACAGTCCGGAACGCCGATGCGCTGAGAAAACTTTCAGACAGCGCCCGGCCGTTTGTTCTCGAAGCCGACCTGAACGCAATCGGGCTCAACGATCGCGGCATAATGCAGCAATACGGTTTCGGACTCCCGGTCGTCCCCTCCGCGCTTGAGCTCTTCTGGAACGACACCGCGATGCAGATCGCCCGCTACCCCAACACGGGGGGAATCCTCCTCGGCCCGATTGTCGATCCGGGGTCGACCCCGCGGACAGGCGATCATTCCAACCGCGGGGGGAAGTTCCGGTACACGGACCCGCGGCACGCCCGGTGGGCGGGAGAACGGGACGTCTGGCTGCACGGTTATTTCAACTACGGGTTCGCGGACGACAGGATAGAAGTCGCATCGATCGACACCACCGCGCAGATCGTGATGCTCGCAACGCCCCACATATACGGGCTGGCCAGCGGGGAGAATTTCAACCAGTATGTCGCGCTCAATATTCTCGAGGAGCTTGACGAACCGGGGGAGTACTACGTGGACCGGGAGAAGGGACTCATCTTCTTCTGGCCCCCGGGGAACATCGCCACCGCGCGGATCACCGCGTCCGTCGTCGAGACTCCACTCGTCGCGCTCGACCACGTTTCGAACGTCGTGCTCCGCTCACTGACCATAGAGGACGGGAGGGGGATCGGCGTCTCCATCGAAGGGGGCGAACGGGACAGCGTGAGCAGGTGCGTGATCCGGAACGTGGGAACGGTCGGCGTCATGATGGGAAAAGGAGCAAAGCCGTCATTCCCGGGAGCGGTGGCGGACGATTACCAGGGGGTTCCCGTCTCAAGAGAAGTGGGGAGCTTTCATTCCCAGTGCTACGTGAACACGGTATGGGACCGTGACGCCGGTCAGGGGCACGTGATCGACCGGTGCGAGGTGTACAACTGCGGCTCCGGCGGAATCATACTCGGCGGGGGAAGCAAGAAGGACCTCACGCCGGGCCGCTGCGCGGTGACGAACTGCCGGATACACGATTACGACAGGAGAAACAAGGCGGCGGCCTGCGGCGTGATCGTTGACGGGTGCGGCAACATCGTCGCACATAACGAGATCTACAACGGGGACCTCCAGGCGATATTCGTCCACGGGAACGACCACGTGTTCGAGTTCAACCTCATCCACGACGTCGCCCGGAATTCCAACGATGCGTCCGCCTGGTACCTCGGGCGGGATCCGAGCGACCAGGGAAACGTCGTCCGCTGGAATTTCTTCCACCACGTGGGACGCGCGGACAGAAAATGGACGATGGGGGTCTACTGCGACGACGCAACGTGCGGGGTCCTGATCGAAGGGAACGTCTTCTACAAGGCCGCATCCTACGGGACCGTCTACTCGAACGGCGGGCAGGACATCGTCGTCAGGAACAACATATTCATCGAGGGGTACGGGCCCGCGTTCCAGCTCAAGTCGATGTGGTACGATTTCGGGATGGGAGAGATACCGTATTTCTTCGGGCCGAAGGGGATTTATACGAAGCGGCTGACCGAATCGGTCGACATCACGACGCCCCCCTACAGCACACGGTACCCGCTCCTGAAGGACTGGCTCGACCTCCTCCCCGACGGAAAGACGTACACGGGGATGAGACCCCGGCGCAACGTCTTCGACGGGAACGTCCTCGTGAAGTACGACGAGACGTTCCGGCTCGTGGGAAAGTACGCGCAGTGCGATTTCGGGGAGAACTACATCACGTCATCCGACCCGGGATTCGTGGACGCGGGGAAAATGAACTTCGCGCTGAAGGACGACTCCGCGGTCTACAAAGAGCTGCCCGGGTTCCGGAAAATACCGTTCGACCGGATCGGGCCGAGGTGAGAACAATGAGCAGGATATTCATCACAGGCTCCTCAGACGGACTCGGGCTGATGGCCGCACGGCTGCTCATTGCGGACGGCCACGAGGTGGTCCTGCACGGGCGGAACGCCAGACGGGCCGCCGAGGCGATGTCCGCCGCACCGGGAGCGGCATCGGCGGTCGCCGGGGATCTCTCGCTCATCTCCGAAACCAAGAAGCTCGCCGAACAGGTCAACGCGCTGGGAGCATTTGACGCCGTGATCCATAATGCGGGGATGGGGTACCGGGAACCGGACCGTGCGCCCACCGCCGACGGACTCCCCGGCGTGTTTGCGGTCAATTCGCTCGCTCCTTATATTCTGACGTGCCTCATCACGAAGCCGAAGCGTCTTGTCTACGTGAGCTCGGGTCTGCACCAGAGCGGCGACGCGAGCCTGAACGATCTTACGTGGACCACTCGCCCCTGGAACGGGATGAGCGCGTACGCCGACACCAAGCTCCACGACGTCATACTGGCATTCGCCGTCGCGCGGAAATGGCCCGGCGTCCTTTCCAACGCGATTGAACCCGGGTGGGTGGCAACCAAAATGGGCGGGCGGGGCGCCACGGACAGCCTCGAGCAGGGGCCGAAGACTCAGGCGTGGCTCGCCTCCAGCCAGGAGAAGGAAGTCATGGTCACGGGCGGATGTTTCTACCACATGAGACCGCGGAAGCATAACCCGGCGGCTGATGATGTCGGTATACAGGAACGATACATTGCCGAATGCGGAAGAATCTCCGGAATCACGTTTCCCACCGGACGGACATGAGACGCATCGATCCACCCCCCCTCGCCTCCAGCAGCAGGCGCCGGTTCCTGCGGCAGACGCTCCTCGGATCGGCAGCGCTCTTTGCCGCGCAGGTCCTCCCCCCGGGAGTACTGCGGGCCCAGGGGACGAATGTAACGGGCCGGAGCCTGCTCTTCTTCAGCGAGGAGGAATACCGCGTCGTTTCCGCGGCAGCCTCCCGCCTGACCGGGCACCCGGCGGGAGACACGGGATCGAATGAGACGATCGATCCGGCCATCCGGGCAGACCGGTTCCTCTCCACGGAAGAAACGGAGATCCGGGAGCAGATCCACCTTCTCCTGAAGATCTTCGATTCGCCGGTCGCCGCGTTTTTCTTCAGTTTCGAATTCTCCAGGTTCAGCGCCATGGACGCAGACGGGCAGGACGGATACATCCGGGGGTGGATGACGAGCTCGCTCGGGTTCCGGCGGACCGCGTTCCAGGCGCTCAAGCGACTGAGCATGAGCATGTATTACACCGACGGACGATCCTGGGACGAGATCGGGTATCATGGCATGGAGATGCCGGGAGGCGCGCGATGATCGTCAGGGGGAAAGACATCACCGGTCCGATCAGGGAATCCGCCGACGTCTGCATCGTCGGCTCGGGGTGCGGCGGAGGAGCCAGCGCAAAAATACTCTCCGGGGCCGGGAAGAAGGTCATACTTCTCGAAGAAGGGGGATACTACACGTCGGCGGACTTCGACGGGACGGAGGAGACGGCATACCAGAGCATGTACCAGCGCCGTGCGGGGCAGGCGACCGACGATCTCTCCGTCACGGTCCTCCAGGGGAGGTGCATCGGCGGAAGCACGACGATCAACTGGATGACGTCGCTCAGGACCCCGGAGTTCACTCTCGCCGACTGGCGGCGCAGGTTCGGCATCGAAGGACTCGGCCCTGGAGACCTCGATCCGTATTTCTCCCAGGTCGAGCGCTACCTGAACGTTCACCCCGAGCCGGAGGAACGCCATAACCCGAACAACCGGATCATACTCGACGGGGCCCGCGCGCTGGGGTACAGTACGAAAGCCAACGGCAGGAATTCGCGCGGCTGCGTGCAGTCGGGCGCCTGCGGGCTCGGGTGCCCGTTCGACGCGAAGCTCTCGGTCGCGCTTACGTACATCCCCGACGCGGTGAAATCGGGCGCCGCCGTCTTTGCGGACTGCCGGGCCGAGAAGATCGAAACCGCCGGGAGGATGAAGCGGGTGACCGGCAACGTCATTGACGCCGCGACGAGAAGACCCCGGACGGACTTTACCGTCGAGGCCCCCGTCGTGATAGTCTCGGCAAGCGCGATAAATACCCCCGTCCTGCTTCTGAAATCCGGGCTCGCCAATTCGAGCGGCGAAGTGGGGAAGAACCTCACGTTCCACCTCACGACCGCGGTGGCAGGGCTGTTCGATCGCCTCATCTACCCCGCGGGGGGAATTCCCCAGTCGGCAATGTGCGACGAGTTCCTCAACAGGAACGGAGACAACGGCGGATTCTGGATCGAAGCGGTCCCCGTCTACCCGGCACTCGCGGCACTGGCATTCCCCGGATTCGGCAAAACGCACAGGGAACGGATGCAGCAGTTTCCCCGCACCGGGGCTTCGATCACGCTCGTGAAAGAGATCGACTCAAAGGGACGCGTGACGGTGAACGATCACGGGCGGGCGTCAATAAGCTACGATCCGGGACCGAAAGACACCGAGTACCTGAAGCAAGGAGTTGCCGCGGCGGCCAGGATCCATTTTGCCGCGGGAGCAAAGGAAGTGATGACGCTGCACGCGAACCCGACGGTGATCCGATACGCGGGGGAGATCGAAAAGAAAATCCGCTCCGCCTCCTGGGAGAAAAACGAGATCGCGCTCTTCAGCGCCCACCCTCTGGGAACGTGCAGAATGGGGACGGATCCCCGGAAGTCGGTCGTCGACCCCCACTGCCAGGCGCACGACGTCAGAGGACTGTTCGTGATCGACGGAAGCGTCACGCCGACGTCGCTCGGCGTGAACCCGCAGATCACGCTCCTTGCCATCGCCGAGAAGAGCGCGGAGTGGTTGGCGGAGAACTTCGCCTCGATTGCACGCTGACAGGGGAGTTTACTGCACCAGGTATTCCTTGTGACGGAGCCAGGTCAGGTTCCGGGAAGCAGTCCTGATCTTGCCGTTCACTCCTCCCGCCGCCCCCCCGCTCACCCATTCCTCCGCGAGAAGCTCTTCCTGCATCTCATCGATGTACCGTACGCGGAGCAGGGGACCTTCGAACTCCAGAAGCGCATTTCCGCAGAAACCGATCGGCGGGTCCTCGGTCGTGTCGGCGATCCTGTTATCGACGAACACCACCGGGACCTCCAGGTGCGCCGGCGGCGCAATCTCCACGGGCATTCCCCCGTGGCCGATGCAGCGCGCCCGCACCTTCACTCCCCCGTCAGGCGCAAAGGGCGCGTACCCGGCGAAGCGGTGCTCGTGCCCCCAGAACCAGAGCGCGACGTCCGGCAGCCGGCGCCGGAGCTGAAACCCGATCCCCGGATATGCCCGGTCAAACGAACTGAACCACTGGTGGTGGGTAAGGAGAATCACCGGCCGGTGGTCCCCTTTGTCGGCAAAGACCACCCTCTCGAGCCATCTGAGATTCTCGGCGTGTATGCTTGTGCCGAGGAACAGATCGAGAAAAGGGAACACTTTCGTGTTATACCCCGTGTCGAGACCGACGACCCTCCAGAACCTGTTCTCCAGGCAGAAGTAGCTCGTTTCCTGCCCGAGCGCCGGCAGGACGTGATCGAAATACCCCCTTCCCCCGGAGTACATCTCGTGGTTACCGTTGAGGGCGAACGACCGCCGGGCCCGGTACCAGTCGTCCGGCCCCAGGAACCAGGAGTTCACTTCTTCGACGCGCCCCGAGTAATAGATGTCACCCAGATGAATCGTCACGTCCGGCTTCTGCGAGTGACGGATCCCGTCCATTACCCGGTATGCGCTCTCAGTTCCGGAACCCCAGTCGCCCACGAGCGCGACCCTGCTCGTTTCCTCCAGGGGGTAAAGGCCGGGGCGTGAAGAGCGCGTCCCGCTGTACGTCGGATAGGGGTGCCGTGGCGTGAACGCGACCCTGAGGTATTCGATGATCCACTTCAGGGTTGCAGAACTGATGAACCCTGAGACGTCCCGCGGGGGAGGATCGATGATCGATTGGGCGAGCGACCAGAGCGCTTTCTTCGACGCGGTCGCCCGGACGTCTTTCACATTCCGACGTTTACGCACAGGCCCTCCCTATTTCCGGTCAAACCGGTACTCGCCCGACGGATCGATCTGCTTCAGCGCGACGACCCGCCCTGAGTCTGCGACAAATTCGATCAGAAGATCGGAGAACTCCTTCACGCGGAACTTCCCGGGTTTCCAGGGTTCGAGACGGATCCTCGGGCTCCCGGGGGCGGCCAGGTAGAGCGCGCCGTCGACCACGAGGACCTCGACGGTCGATCCCGCCTGGACGTACTTGCCCGTGTAACGGGCGAGGACGCCCGGATCACTGAGCGAGGCATCGGGCCTGCGGACGAACGTGACCTCTCCTTCATCCAGCGAGGTGACGATCCTGTCGACATCCCCCTGCGGGCTCGTGAGATAGTTGAGCGACCAGAGACCGAACTGCTCATCGTCCGGGGTGTCGAACCTGTCATAATGGTATTGGCGGAGCGGGAGAATCATGTGATGAAAGTCCATCCAGAGCATCGTGTCCCTGAGGGAGACGTTCATGATCCCGTACGCCGGGTTGGCGAATTCCCCCGCGTAGTCCGCGATCGGGTGGGACGGATGCGTTCCCGGAACCCTCCCCGCTCCGGCCTTCGCCCGGGCGTCCTTTCCCGCGGCTTTTCCCTTCACCCGGTCTTCGAGCCCCCGTTCGCTCCAGGGAGTCTGGTCGAGCCCCAGGAGACGCTCGTAGACGTTGTAGCTGATGATATTATAGAGGGGCGCGGCGTGATCGCTGATGACGAACACGACGACACCGATGCTGTCGTACGGCATGCACGAGACCTGTGAGTGGAAGCCCGGAAGGTCTCCGCCGTGGTACGTCAGGTAATGCCCGCGGTAGGAAGCGAACCACCTCCCCATCCCGTAGACCGGGTTGAGGAGCTCGCGGTACCCCCTGTTCTCGAGCAAGCCGTTCGTCATCGCGATCGACGGAGCAAGGGATGCCCGGATGACGTCCTGCGGGATCACCTGCTTCCCCTCGAGCTTCCCGTCGTTCATGAGCGCGATCAGCCACCGGGACATGTCGTGGACGCTGGAAATGATCGAACCGGCCGGGCCGAGCCCCAGCCCTTCCTCGTACACGGGGATCTCGTACAGCGTCGTCGTGTCCCTCTTCTCGTTGTAGGGAACCGCGTGGTCGGGGCGGGACTGCATCACTTTTGCCGAGAACACCGTCCCCGTCATGCCGAGCGGCGCAAGGAGTTTCTCGCTGACAAATTCCTCCCAGGTCCGGCCCGTGATGAGCTCAACGGCGTACCCCGCCGCCGCGTACATCATGTTGTTGTACAGAAATCCCTGCCGCAGGGGCTGGCTCGGCTCGAGGTACTTCAGCCGCTCGAACAGCTCCTTCCTCGTGAAGTCGGATTTGAACCAGATCAGGTCGTGCCGCGATATCCCCGTCCGGTGCGACAGCATGTCGCGCACGGTCACCGTGTTGTTGAGCTGGTCGTCGTAGAAGCGGATGGCGGGAACGTAGTTCCTCACCGGCCGGTCCCACTCCAGTTTCCCCTCATCGACAAGGAGACCGACGGCCATCACCGTGAAGAGCTTCGTGTTCGACGCAATCTGGTAGAGCGTATTCTCCGTGACGGGAAGTTTCTTCCCGTAATCCCGGTACCCGTAACCCTTCGCCAGGACGACTTTTCCCTTCACCACGATTCCCACGCCGGCCCCCGGCACGTTCCAGTCAGAGAGGATCTTCGTCATGTAGGCGTCGAACCCTTCGAGGTTCTTCGGGAGAGGCGACTCCTGGGCCTGCCCCGAACGGCACACCATCACCAGGGCCAGCATAAGAATCGCCCCGGCCCTCCGCACTCTTGAGACTCTCCGATCATCCGATCCCACGCTCACTGCGTTCATGGATTGCTCCCTCTGGTGGCCCCCCGGCGGGGAAATGTCGATCAACCGGCAACTGCTGAATATAGCCCCTCCGGGGGTATTTCACAAGCAATCCCCCCTGCCGGGAGACAGAAACGTGACACGTTTATGCAGAACGGGTGACACGCGAAGCGCCCGGGAAATGTAGATTCGTCCAGTACACAAGGACAGGACACCATCAACCAGGGAGGCTCACCATGAACACGACGATATCGAATCCGGAATCACGGCTGGAACGGGCGGCGCGGTGGCTTTCTCTCATTGCCGGCGGCCCCCTTTCCCTGCTCAGGAGCCTCGCGGGGATCGTTGCGATGCTCCGGGCTGCGTGAGATCATCGCCTCACACGAACGCTTACTGCGGAGGTCCCCCATGAAACGCCCGATCGTTCTCCTCCTGACATTCCTGGCACTCAACAGCCCGTTGCGCGGAGACGAACCCGTCAACGCAGGCAACGTCGTCCGCGAGGGAGAGGTGCTCCAGTACAAGGTCAAATGGAGTTTCTTCCGGCTGGGAACCGTGACGCTCAAGACGGTCCGGGATTCCAGCTGCCACGAACCCGGGGACATCAAGCTCATCATGATCGTGGAATCCAACCCTGACCTCAGCTTCATCTGGATCCGGGAATTCAACGAGTGCGTCGTCGACACGAGGACCGTGGCGTCGAGGCTGTTCCACGCCAGGCACAGGAACGGCGAACAGTACACGGAAATCTGGCACGTCGCCGACAGAGAGGCGCACCGGACGTACTACCGGGTGACCGACAAGAACTCCGGTGCGGTGATCGCATCCGACACGCTCCCGGGGGTGGAGTCGTTCGTGGAGGGGCCTTCGCTCTTCCTCCTCGCCCGGTGCCTGTCACAGTGCTCCGGGACGAAGAATGTTCCCACGCTCGTCGGGGGGCAGCTCGCGTCGACCGAAATCACGTACGGCGGGGCGAAGGAGCTGATCGAGATCGGGGCGATGGACAATGCCGTCCGCGTCAGGAAGTTCCTCGGGAACGCTCACTGGCAGGGAGGGACGGAGGCGGGACTCAGCGGGGAGTTCACCGGGTGGATCAGCGACGACGATGCGTCCGTGCCGATCGTCGCGGAGGTGAAAGTGCTCGTCGGCTCGATCCGGCTCGAGCTCGAGTCGTGGTCGCGGGAGGGATGGGTCCCCCCGGCCGCGGGGATGATCACGGCGATCGACAACAAGGGGGGGACGACGCGATGAAAGCTCTTGTCACCGGCGGGACAGGATTCATCGGAGAGCGGCTTCTCGCCCAGCTGGAGGCGAGAGGGGACTCCGTGCGCGTGCTCTGCAGGAACCTGAACGACGCGGAACGCCGCGCGCACGCGAATCCGGAAAGGGTCGCCGGGGACCTCCTTGACCGCTCCTCGCTCGCGCGCGCCATGGAGGGATGTGAGTGCGTGTACCACCTCGCAGGATACGCCCACGGTTGGTCCCGGAACCCCTCCACGTATTTCACCGTCAACGTCGAGGGGACGCGCAACGTGCTCGAAGCCGCACGGGGGGCGGGGGTCCGCAGGGTGGTCTGCACGTCCACGGTGATGACGATCGGGCCGTCGAACGGCTCGCCGTCCTGCGAGGCGACGCCGCGCCGGGCGCCGATGCTGACAGCGTACGAGCAGTCGAAGATCGCCGGGGAACTCATCGTGCAGGACTTTGCCCGCGGGGGGATGGGCGTCGTTATCGTGAACCCCACGCGGGTGTTCGGGCCGGGAATGCTCAACGAAGGGAATTCGGCCACGCGCATGATCAAGCTGTACATCGAAGGGAGGTGGCGGGTCGTCCCCGGTGACGGAAACGCGGAAGGGAATTACGCCTACGTGGAAGACGTGGCGCGGGGACACCTGCTGGCGATGGACCGCGGGCGTTCGGGGGAACGATACATCCTGGGCGGGGAAAACGTGTCGTACAACGAGTTCTTCGAGGCGGTCGCGAAAGCCGCGGGGAGGCGGAGATTCCTCCTCCACGTGCCCGGACCCGTCGCGGTCGCTTCGGCATACGGCGAAGAGTTCAGGGCCCGGCTGTTCCGCGGATACCCTTCGATCGCGCCGGGGTGGGCGAAGTCGTTCCTTCTCGACAACGCGTACTCCTGCACGAAGGCAATCACGGAGCTCGGCTATGCCGTCACCCCGCTCGGGGAGGCGCTCGGGACGACGATCTCGTGGCTGAAGCGGGAAGAATCGGAGCCTTCACAGGGAGGATCACCACGATGAAGACGATGCTGGAGACGCTGGACCTGGGCTCACTCGTCCGCAAAGAGGACGTTCAGCCGACGATCATACTCATCGCGGCGGTGCTGATGACGACGCTGCACCGGACGTTCGGATCGCTTGAGGCGGCGCGCAGGTATTTCCCGGGCTGCGACGGCATGAGCGCGTCGCTTTTCATGTTCGGCGCCGCATTCATACTCTTCGGAGCGCTGCCGCTCATCATCATCGTCCGGGTGTTCGGGGACAGCCCGCGGGAATACGGCGTCCAGGCAGGGGACTGGAGGTTCGGGCTCCGCGCAACGGCGGTCCTCCTCCCCGTCATCGCCGCCGCGCTCCTTTACCCGGCGTCGCTGAATCCGGAAATGCGGCAGGCGTTCCCGTTCGCGCCCGAGGCAGGCAACTCGCCCTCGGCATTCTTCATGCTCCAGGCGCCCCGCGGCATTCTTTTCTACACGGCATGGGAGTTCTTTTTCCGGGGGTTCATACTCTTCGGGATGCGCCGGTACGTAGGGGACTGGATTGCGATCTGCATACAGACGATCCCGCAGTGCCTCTGGCACATCGGGATGCCCAGCGGGGAGCTTCTCTCGTCGATCGCCGGGGGAATTCTCTTCGGAGTGATCGCGCTCCGGACGCGGTCGATCCTCTGGCCGATGCTCCTCCATTTCGGGATGGGCGTCATCATGGATCTATTCATCGTACTTCAGCCGTGAAGGGAAAACCCGCCATGACGCCGAAGAACACACCGTCCATCGACATCCACACCGTCATCGACGCCGCCTGCATCGGGTTCATCCTCCTCCTTCTCCTCGTCGGGGCGGCGAACCCTTCACGGGTCCAGGACTGGCCCGCGCCGGGACGGAATCTCGCCCTGGCCGCGCTCCTGTACTGCACCGCCAGCGCGGGGGTCAGGCTCATCCCCGAAGGGCTTGCCTCGACGTGGGGGCTCACCGCCGCGGTGACGCTCCTCCTGTCGTTCCTCTACCAGGCGATCGCGGGGTTCCAGCACGTCTTCATCAAGGGCTGGCTGGACGGGGCGCTCATTTCCTGCGAACGATCACTCACCGGCACCGAATCGACGGTGTTTCTCCAGAGGTATGCATCCCCGCCCGTCACCGAGTGGATGATGTTCGCCTACGTGATTTACGTCCCCCTGCTCCCCCTCACCGCCCTCCTGTGCTACAAAAAGGACGGCCCCGCGGGCGCGCGGGATTTTCTCCTGAACCTGGCGGTGACCAACTTCGCGTGCTTCGCGGGATTCCTTCTCTTCCCCGTCGCCGGGCCGCTCTTTTATGATCCCGCGCAGTACACCGTCCCCCTGACGGGAGGCCTGTTCACCTGGTGCGGCCGCCTGCTTCACGCCAGCGCGCACTACCCCGGGGGCTCGCTCCCGAGCCCGCACTGCGCCGCGACGACGGTGATGATCGTGATGCTGTACAGGCATAACAGGAAGATGTTCTACGCCGCCCTCCCGACCCTCATCAGCGTCTACGCGGCGACGGTGTACGGAAGATACCACTACGTGTGGGACAGCGCCGCGGGGATACTCACGGCCGTCCTGGTGCTCCGGTATACCCCCGCGTTGGCACGGATGTTCGCGCCGGGGCCCGGCATCGGCGCGGCCCCGGAGAAACGAACCGGCATATTCGCAACGGCCATTTCACAGAAAGGAGAGCCATCATGAACGTCCTCGTTACAGGCGGTACAGGGTTCATCGGCAGCCACCTCGTGGAACGGCTCCGGGACAGGGGATACGGCGTGAGGTGCATCGCCAAGGACGCGATGAACGCCCGCATTCTGGAATCCAGGGGATGCAGCGTCGTCATCGGCGATCTGAACAGTCCCGGGTCGATGGAGCCGCTCCTGGACGGCGTCGACACGGTCTATCACGTCGCCGGCGTGACCCGCTGCCGGGTGCCCGCGGAGTACTACGAAGGAAACTACCTCGCGACGAAGAACGTCGTCGACGCGTGCGCGAAGGCCGCCCCGGGCCTCCGGCATTTCGTTTACGTGAGCAGCCAGACTGCCATAGGGCCTTCCGTGGACGGGCTGCCGGTGGGCGAGGAGACCCCCTACCACCCGGTCTCGCACTACGGGAAGAGCAAGATGCTCGCGGAACTCGAAGTCCTGCGCGCGGCGGAGAAGCTCCCCGTCACCATCGTCAGGCCCTCCGCGGTCTACGGCCCGAGGGAACGGGACATGTACGATTACATCCGGACGATCAAGCACGGGTTGAAGCTCCTGATCGGCTTCCACGACAAGCTCATGAGCCTCATACACGTGGAAGACCTCGTCGGCGGGATCATCCTTGCCGGCGAATCCGCTCTGTCCATCGGGGAGAAATACTTCCTGGGAAGCGAAGAGTATTACAGTTACGCGGAGATCGGCGCAACGATCGCGCGCGTCGTCCACCGCCATCCCCTCAGCCTCAGGCTGCCCCACTGCCTCGTCTGGTCGGTCGGGGCGGTATCGACAGCCATCGGGAAACTGAGCGGGCAGCAGGTGTTCCTGAACATCGAGAAGGCGCGGGAGGTCGTTCAGCCCGCCTGGACGTGTTCCGTGCAGAAGGCGAAGAAGGAGCTCGGCTTCCGCCAGCACGTCTCGCTCGAGGAGGGAATGCGGCGGACGTACGAGTGGTACGTGGAGAACGGGTGGATGTAGGGGGGGCTCATTGCTTTTCGTGCGAGGCCGGGGTACATTCGATCGACCATGATCATTCGTTCATTCATATCGGCATTGCTCTGCAATCAGATTATTGTCATCACGGCTGCTTCGGCCGCGGAGACCGGCACACCCGTCGAGGTCATGCCTCTCCACACCGGAAACACGTGGACATACAGCTACCGGCTCATCACGCTCGAGCAGTCAGGCGACACATACGATGATTCGGGAACAGTCCGGTGCGCCGTGATCGGAACCATACAGATTCCGGATTCCACCCGCTGGGTCGTCGCCGAGCGGCGGGATTTCATCCGCCGCGTCCATGCCATGGCGGTACTTCCGAGGGACACGAGCTATGCGGTCATCGATTCTGCCGCATTCGAGATCGTCGAGCGCCCGGACGGACTTCACCACCTCTACAGAAACGAGGATGCAGACCACATCTGGAACTCTTCGTTCCCGTGGGGACGGGACATTCTGGATACCGCGTCGGTGTACAGGTACGCGTACGTCGATTCGGCAGACGTGACACACTTCGAAACCCGCTCGGGCACAATCCCCTATTCGTTCTACTATACGTACACGTTCCAGCGCGGGCTCGGCGAGATTATCGTGCAGACACGGACGAGCGAGTACGTCGTCGGACTCATTTCAACAACGACGCACACACTCCTGCAATCGGTGATCAATTCAGTGGACGACGGTCCGCGCGCGTCACCGGCGGAGGTTCCCGCTCTTTCACAGAACTACCCCAACCCGTTCAACCCGGCGACGACGATCAGGTACGGGCTGCCGCACCGGTCGGCGGTGAGCCTCATCGTGTACAACACGCTCGGGCAGAAGGTGGCGATACTCGCGGAGGGTGAACAGGAGGCCGGATACCACGAGGTCCGGTTCGACGGGACCGGGCTTGCGAGCGGCGTCTACGTGTACCGGTTGAGGGCGGGGGAGTACGCGGCGGCAAAGAGGTTCTTGCTCATTCGCTAGGCGGGAGCTGCGATTCTTTCGTCAGCATATCGACGACGATAAGGGAGAAGTCGTCCTTCAGCACTCCGCCGGCGTTCATGCCCGCCCAGGAGAGTATATCCTGCGTCACCGCCTCGGCGAACTGGTCGGCGGCGAGGCGCTCGTTCGAGCGGATGAGATCCCGGAACCGCTTCTCGCCGAACAGCTGGCCCCTCCTGTCCAGGGCTTCGGTGGCCCCCTTCGAATACAGGATCACCCTGTCCCCCGTCTTCAGCGCGATGTGCGAGGTGCTGTACTTCTCGTCGGGCGATGGGCCGAGCACGATCGCACTCCCGCCGAATTCATCGATCTTCCTTGCCTTCTTCCGCCAGACCAGCAGGGGCGCGTGCCCCGCGTTGGCGCAGGCCATCACACCGGCCAGCGAATCAATGATGACGCAGCAGACCGACGCGGATTTCTTCTCGGTCCTCTCGTTGAGGATTGTCGTCATCAGATTGAGGATCCCCGCCGATCATGATGCAGACGCGCGAATCTCCCACCGGCATGATATCCGAAAAATTCCCCTTCGGGGACCGCGCGGGAACGTATCGCCGGGCGATCCTCAGGTTCTGCATCGTCCCGAGTTCCCGGGGGATGAGCACGAAGTTAAGCTGCCGGGCCGACTCCATTTCCTGTTCCCGGAATATGCTCCGCCTCGCCGCGATCAGGGAGGAACGAACGGCATAGTACCCGAGCGGAAGGGCGATGAGGAAGAGCGCGATGTTCCAGCCCTCGCCGAACACCCAGCCTCCCGGCAGGGCCGAGCCGGGCTGTGACTGGAGCGCGTCGGAGAGGATCGCGACGAGAGCGGCAAGGGACGACGCGCGGAACACCCATGTGTATACCGCGTTCTTCCCCGGGCCGAACCTTCCCACGAGGTATCCTGCGAGGGGGACCGGAAGGAGATACACCGCGGCAGCCTGTATGTAACCCCAGAGAGGCGCGCGGTTCCCGTGCGCCGCATTGATCAGCGGAACGCCCACGAGGAGACCGGCCCCCCAGAGGAGAACGTACGCGCCGAACGAGATCAGGATGACGTTTCTCACGCCGCGCACCGCAAGAGCCAGGAAGAGGAGAATGAACCCCCCGCCGCACGCGACGCCACACAACAGGATTGTCCCGACCTCGATGTCCACAGGTCCGTTCATCTGAATATGATCCCCATGGCGCAACTTCCCCGCCTGACGTGAGTATAAAGAAAAGGCAAGACCCGTCCTCCTTCATCCCGAATCCGAGATTCCCGGTGACCAACGCGTTCGAACACCCATCGATCGTCCTCGCACTCTGCCTGACTGTGTGCTCACAGCTTTCGCGCGGATTCGAGATGCCGGATTCCGCGCGGCCGGAATTGCGCGCCGCGAGGATCGAGGGGGACATCCCGGCGACGGGGATGCTCGACGATCCGCGGTGGAACCAGGCACAACCGGTCTCGCTCGGGTACGAGGTCCAGCCCGGCGAGAACATACCCGCTCCCCAGAAGACATTCGCCAGGGTACTGTTCAATGCCGAATGCGTCTATTTCGGGTTCGACTGCCGGGACACGGACCCGGGGGCCATACGCGCACACATCAGCGACAGGGACAAGATCTTCGACGACGACTTCATCGTCATCCTCCTCGACACGTACGGCGACTACCAGCACACGTACGAGTTCTGCGTCAACCCGTACGGAATACAGGCGGACCTGCTCCGCACCGGGAACAACGAAGACGACAGCTTTGACACCGTCTGGAAGACCGCCGCCGCCGAAAACAGGGACGGCTGGACGGCCGTCATGGCCATTCCCTTCAAGAGCATCCGGTTTCCCAACAGCGTCGAACAGAAGTGGTCGATCACGATCTTCAGGATATATCCGCGCGCGAGCAGGGCGCTCCTCTCGTGGACCAGGCTCGACCGGAACAACCCGTGCCTGCAGTGCCAGGGCGGATACCTGACCGGGATCGAGGGCGTGCAGTCCGTGTCCTCGGTCGACATCCTCCCGTACGTCGTCGGACAGCAGAGCGGCGAAGTGGGGGACGACACCGATCCCTCGTCCCCCTTCGCGAACGGGAAACCCAGGGGACGAATCGGCGGCGGCATCCGGTTCTCCCCCACGCCCGACCTCGCCGTCGAGGCGGTGGTCAACCCGGATTTCAGCCAGGTCGAGTCGGACGCGACGCAGATCAGCGTGAATTCAACGTTCGCGCTCTTCTATGCGGAGAAGCGCCCGTTTTTTCTCCTGGGCGCGGACATGTTCCAGAACCAGACGGGCATATTCTATTCGCGCACGATCAATAACCCGATCGGGGGAGCACGCCTCAACGGCAAATCGGGTTCGCTCTCGTTTTCGTACCTCGCGGCCGCCGACAGGAACACCCCCTATATCGTCCCGGGGGAAGAAGGGAGCGACGTCGTTCAGTCCGACGTGCGTTCGTTCTCCAACGTCGTCCGCGGGCGGTACGATTTCGGAAACGAGTCGTTCATCGGGGCCATGGCGACCGCCCGGAATTCCGCCGGCGCCCACAACTACGCGGCGGGCATCGACTGGAACTACAAATTCATGGGGAACAATTCCTTCAAGGGGGAACTCTTCCTCTCCGACACGAAGGAATTGAACGACACGACGCTCTTTACCAATCCGCGGGCATTCGGCTCAACCGGTCACGACGCCACGTTCAACGGCGAACAGTACGGCGGGTCCTCCGCCTACATCACGTTCCGCCACGACGGCCGGGATTACAGCGCCCTGTTCCAGTACCAGGACAGGAGCCCGACGTTCCAGGCACAGGACGGGTTCGTCCCCGGCAACGACACGCGCATCGCCTCGCTGTCCCAGTGGTACACGTTCTACCCCAACAGCGCACTGCTGGACACGTGGTCGCCCGAAGTCGACGCCGGGATTCACTACAACTACGACGGCGTCAAGAAAGAACAATGGGTGCTGCCGAACGCCTACTTCCAGTTCAAGGGGCAGGTCCAGTTCAACGCAACCTACTTTCTTGTCAACGATGAGCTGTTTCACGGCGTTCAGTTCAGAAACGTCAACAGGGCGCAGTTCAACGTCAATTCCCGCCCGTTCAGCTTCCTTTCCCTCAACGGCAACGCCGCGTTCGGCAGGTTCATCAACAGGGCGGACGCGCCAGCGCTCGGTACCGGCCACACGATCTACGTGAGCGCGACACTCAAGCCCACGTCGCAGTTCCAGCTGGAGATAGACTTCTCCCGGGCCCGCCTCACGGGCGTGGGAACGGGAGAACTCTTCTTCGACGGGTACATCGCGCGAACGGTCGCCATTTACCAGTTCACGTCGGAGTTCCTTCTCCGGCTGATCGGGCAGTACGACCAGTTCAACCAGAAGGTGGACATCTACCCACTCTTCAGCTACAAGCTGAACCCCTACACGATATTCTACGCGGGTTCCACGTACAGCCTGACCGATTACGGCTCCCCGTTTGGGACGAAGCAGACCGTCAGGCAGTACTTCCTCAAATTGCAGTACCTCTTCCGCACCTGACGGAAAGGGAGCCGCGGACTACTTTTTCGCCGGCCCCGTTCCGATCTCCAGCGTGTAGTACGTCTCGATCGCGGAGGTATCGGCGACCGTCACGTCGAACCGGTCGTCCGGCACGTGGTGCTCGACGGGCTTCAGGTGCCTGAGGTACACGAGAACGGCGTAGCGGTCCTCGGGCGTCCAGTTCGAATACGCCGCCCAGGGCATGTCCCGGTAATGCGCCACCCGTCCCTCGGGGAGAAGCCCGGAGCGGAGAACGCGCTGGACCTGCTCGTCGGTGCGCCTTGCGAGCCCCGTCACGGGATCGGGGGTGAGATTCCTCGTGTTGAACGTGCCGTACCCCCTGAACGCCGTCGGGTTCCCCCCCGCCATATACTGTTCCCACTTCGGTCCCTGATCCCCGAGCGGCGTGTGACAACCGCTGCAGTCGCTCGCCGTAGCGATGTACTTTCCCCGCTCGGCGATCGCGCGTTCGGCCGGATCGGCGATCGCGTCGAGGGCGGGGGCCGCCGCCGCGGTCTCGGCGCTGAATTTCTCGGGAGGGATCAACGTGAACGGGGGGATGAAGTACAGGAACGCGAGAAACCCGAGGACGACGAGTATCCCGAGGACGACGGCGATTCTCTTCAGCCACTTTTTCATCGGCGTCCCTCCTGCTCTGAGTGCGAGGACCCGGCATCGAGCGCCGAGAGACTTTTCTCTTTCGCCGTTCCCGCATTTCCGGAAAAGACGCGGATGGGAATGTCCTTCTTGAGGATCAGGGCCTCGAACTTCCCCCAGAGATACGAAACGATGTCGGGCGACTGCGGATCGGGAATCCTGTTATACACGGGGGGAATCGTCCGGAGGTACGCCACGATGGCGTTCAGGTCTTCCTCCCTGAGCGAGGCGAACGCGGGCCACGGCATCGGGTAGGGGAGCATCCGCGTCCCGTTGCGCCGTATCCCTTTCGTCAGGAACGTTTTGATCTGGTCGTCCGTCCAGTTCCCCAGCCCCGTCTCCTTGTCCGACGTCAGGTTGTACGAGACGACGTTGTCGAATGGATAGAGATCCCAGCGCTGCCCCCCCGCGAATTTCAATTCTTCGACGATGCTCCCGTCGTCCTTCACGGGTGAATGGCAGAATGCGCACCCGAGCGTCGCCACGAGATATTTCCCCCGCACGACAGGATCCTGCTTCGTCTTTGACTGCATTTCCGCGTAGAAATTCATCACTTCCTTTTCCCTCATCGACCAGACGGGCTTCCGGGCGATCGAGACGACGTAGTTCGCGAGGTCCCACATCTCCCTGTCCGACGCCGATCCGACATACGACGGCATCGGGGAGCCGTCGATCCCGGTTCTGAATCTCAGGTAGATGTCGCGCGCCGCGGCCCCCCCGCGGAACGTCCAGGGCTCGGTCAGGTTCGCCGCCCGGAGATCATTTCCCCAGTCATCCTGCAGCTCCGTCGTCACGGCGTCCTTCCCGGCGCCGTCGGTCCCGTGGCAGCTCGCGCATTCGAGCTTCTCGAAAACCCTCCTCCCCGCGGCGATGCTCGCTGGGGAGGCGGGAACCTCCGGGCCGAGATTCACCGGCCTCGGCGTCTCGGTCGAGAAGCGGGACGAGAACAGCTTCACGTAGGCGATCACCGCCCTGAGCGAGTCATCCCCCAGGAACGGCTTCCAATCGGGCATCGCCGTCGCGTGGAGCCCGTTCCTGACCGTGTTCAGGAGATCGTCGTCGGAGGGAATGCTCCCGGATTCCGTCGAGCGGAACTTGAATTTGCCGGCGGTGAAATCGCGCGGACGGGGATTCAGCAGAGCGGAGGCCGGACCGTTCCCCTTTCCTTCACTCCCGTGGCACGCGACGCACCTGGACTGGTAAATGGATTTTCCCAGGAGAACATCCGGCTCCCGGTTTCTTTCCCCGGCACGACCAAGGGCGGAGACAATACAGAGAAGGAACACGAACGCCCCCGGAGGCAGGGCCGGGCGCAGGACTCCAATGCAGATTTTCAAGGGACCTCCTGAATGTATTTGTACCGGAATTGACCTACGGGCGGGGAAAAAGGGGCGGAAATGGGTTCAATAGCCCTGAAGAAGGCGCGGCTACGGGGGGACAGAGCAGTCCGCATTTCCGTTGCTATGAGTGGCTGTTATTATAAAGAACGTAGAAGAAGTTTGAATGTATTTTGTGTGGACGTAAAAGTCAACATTGACCTTTGACTTTTGCATCCCTTTTCGTCACAATTAGATGAAATTTTGCGATTATCCACGGGCCGGGAAAGACCGGGAAGAAAATGCCGGACAGCGCTCTTCTCACATTCACCGCAATCGTCTTCGTCATCGTGGCGGCAGCGACGTATGCCGCCGCACGGGCGATCAGGACGCGACGCCTCTCCGCTCAGTTTTATTATCGCCCGAAGAGGGAGCCGGTTCCACTGGCCGCAATACTGAAGGACGTTTTCCCCGATGCGCACCTCTCTGCACGGGAAAGAGAACAGCTCCTCAAGTTCGGCATCAACGGAGGCGGCCCTCCGTGGACCGAGTGGATACACCGGCACAACATGGGGAAGCTCTCGATCATCAGCAAATCCGGAGAGTCGGGCTGGTCGGGGGCGCTGACGCTCCACAGGATCCACGAAACGGACGGCCACGTGACGGAGTCGCTCTCCCACCTCCTCCACAGGCGGATCGAGGCGTTCGCCGACCTTCGCAAACCTCCGCTCCGCAGGCAGGCCGGAGACGGGGAGAAATGGAGCGCGGAGAAACACGACAGGCTGTACGCCGAACACATCGTCGCCGACAGCCTCAAGGGCCGGGCGCACAATGCGACATTCAGGGAGGACCCGGACCGGGAAATCCACCAGGCCGTCGTCGACGGCAGGACGTTCGACATCGGGAGGCCCCTGCAATTCGATTCCCTGAATCACTTCGAGGAGTACCCCGGGACGAGCATACTGACACCGGATGATTTCTTCAGGGCGGAGGAAGGGCTCTTCACGATCAACCACGCACCGGGGTCGTACAAGCTGAGCATACTGGGGACCGCGGGGCTCGACGCGGCGTTCGGGACGGACAAAGCGCTCGCCGGCGACGCCTCTGCCGTCACACCGCACGCAGCGGGCCTCGCATCGGCGGCGGACATCGCCGCCGGATCTTCACACATCCCGGTCCTCGCCACAGCGGGAGACGTCGATTTCCAGAACCCCTTCCTGACGCTGGGTCTCTCCACGCTCCGCGAGATCCGGCTCCTCAAGAAAAAGCACACGAACCTTCTCACCTCCGTGAAGAACATCTCCCTCGACGCCGCCGGGACAGGCATCGGCAGCTTCGCGGGCGCAAAGGCGGGGGCGACGATCGGAACGGTCGTCGCGCCCGGGATGGGGAGCGTCGTCGGCGCCATCATCGGCGGAATCAGCGGCGCGTTCGCCGGGCGGACCATAAGCAACAAGATCAAGTTCGCGCAAGCGGAAGAGGCCAGGGCCCACTACGAGAAGAAGATCGTCGAGTTCCAGCAAAGAGTGCAGGACGTTACCTCGGCGGCAATGAACGTTCTCGAAGAGATACTGACACGCGAGCAATCCGTCCTGGGAAGCGCCGGGCTGAGGAAGATCCGGGAACTCGAGGCGCTGACACAGCGGCTGGAGTCGAAACGCAAAAGCGCGTACATCCTCCCCGCCGAATCCATACGGGAGTTCTTTACCCTCTGCGAGACCGACATACGGATCGAGATACAGGAGATCGACGCGGCGCTGGGAGCGATATCGTTCCGCCGGAGCGTTCTCTGGCCCGGCGAAGCCGCCGTCCGGCTGTACGTCCAGCGGAAACATCTCGCCGGACACCTGTCGGAGCTCGCCGCCGCGCGCTCAGCCCTTCTCGATCCCGCCTGTTCCCTGGGGGAGACGGAGAAGACGGAAATCTGCATGGAGCTCTTTGCCGCATTCGGCGGCCACGACGACGCCATCCGCAGACAGCTCGCCAGGTACAGGGCGAACGTGCAGGAGAACCTCGAAACGCTCGCCGCCTGGCCCGGCGGGCCGGTCCGCGAGCTCGCGAGGATCCGAGCCGCCGCGATCAGGCGGATCGGCGGGAAGGCGGAAGTTCTCAGACGGAAGACCGCCGAGGAGCTGAAGAAGGACGTGACAAAAGCGAAGCGGGCGCAAACCCGGTTCGCGAAGGAGCTGAGGAAGCTGGGGCTTGTGAAATGACAGGCAATACCATGGAACGGCCGCTGCTTAATGAATCCACGACGCTGACGCGGGCGCATCGCCAGATCCTGTTCATGAGCTGGGCCGGATGGGTATTCGACTTCTACGACCTGATCCTGTACACGTTCCTGCTGATACCGATCGGGAGGGAACTCGGGCTCTCCAACGTCCAGCTTTCGTTCGTCCTGGGTTCGTCGCTCGCCGCCACCGCGGCGGGAGGAGTCCTTTTCGGGCTGCTCTCCGACAGGTTCGGGCGGAGGACAGTCCTGCAGTGGACGATACTCTGCTACAGCGCCGGGACGTTCCTGAGCGGGCTCTCGCCGAACATCTGGCTTCTCCTCGTGTTCAGGGTGATCACGGGGCTCGGCGTCGGAGGGGAATGGGCGACCGGGCAGACATACGTGGGGGAGACGTTTCCCGCCCACGTGCGCGGGAGATACGGCGCATTCATGCAGACGGGGGCACCGATCGGCGTGGCGCTGGCATCGGTGATCGGAGGAATCGTCGCACCCGAAATCGGCTGGCGCGCGGCGTTCTTTATATCGTTTCTCCCGGCCGTCCTGGTGATATTCATCCGGAAGAAGCTCCCCGAGTCCGACGTCTGGCTGCTGAACAGGGATCGCCGCGCCGCCGGCCGGGCAGCGCCGGTTTCCGGCACGGAGGATCTCGCGCGAAAGGTCCGTCTCCTGCTTTCGGACAGGTACAGGCGCATATTCGTCCTGTCGCTTATACTCGCGCTCTTCGACATGTCGGCGTACTGGTTCACGTACTCGTGGCTCCCCGGGTACCTGCACGAGGAACGCCATTTCTCGATGGTGAAGTCGGCACTCTGGGTGCTCGTGACGCAGGCGGGGGGGTTCCTCGGGTACTTCACATTCGGGTTCACGGCGGACAGCCTCGGCAGGCGGCCGGCGTATTCGATCTACGCCGTCATCCGGGCGCTCGGACTCGTCATGGTGACGCTCTTCTGGGGCCCGATCGCCGCATACCCGGCGATCATACTGGTCTTCATGTTTCTCGTGGGTTTCGGGACCGGAATGTTCGGCGGGTACGGTCCGCTGTTTTCGGAGCTCTTTCCCACGGACATCAGGAACACGGCGATGGGATCGGCGTTCAACCTGGCACGGGGAATCCAGTTTCTCACCCCCGTGATCATCGTGTGGATCGCACAATCGTACGGGATGGCGGGGGGCATATTCCTCGCGGCGCTGTTCGCGCTCCTGACCGGAGCATGGATATGGATGTTCCCGGAAACGAAGGGACAGAAGCTCGTCATTTAGGGTTTTGAGAAACCGTACAACGCAGTTCTTTGACACACCACCAAAGGGGAGGACGGGGAATGGCAAACACCAGGTCAGCCGCATCCGGCTACGTGAAGCTCGCGGGGAGCGCCAAGGCGGCGCCCGCGGGCACGAGAACCGACACGCTCGGCGCCGGGGAGGCAGTCGACGTGACGGTGCGCGTCAGGGGGAGAAAGAAGCTGAGCGCGCATTCCTCCCCCGCACGGCGGGTATCGCGGGAGCAATTCGCAAAGCAGTACGGCGCATCGGACCGGGACATCGAAGCGGTGGAGGCTTTCGCGAACGAGCACCATCTCGCGACCGTCGAATCGAGCAGCGCCCGCAAGAGCGTGATACTCAGGGGGAGCGTGAAGGACGTCGAAGAGGCATTCCAGGTCCACCTCGCGCACTACAGGGACGCCGCGGGAAACCTGTTCCGGTGCAGGACCGGCGAGATCTCGATCCCGAAATCACTCGAAGGGATCGTCGAGGCCGTCCACGGGCTCGACAACCGTCCCCTCACCCGCCCCATGTTCCAGGCGGCAACAAGGGACGGGCACTTCATCAACCACAAAGCCTCGCCGCAGAGCTTCCGGCCGGACGCGCTGGCTTCCATCTACGGTTTCCCGAAGGGAGCGACCGGGAAAGGGGAGTGCATCGGCATCATCGAGCTCGGCGGCGGATACAGGACGGCGGACCTCAAGGCATATTTCAAATCCCTGAACATCCCTCTCCCCTCCGTCAAAGCGGTCTCCGTCGACGGCGGACGCAACAGCCCCTCGACAGCGGACAGCGCCGACGGCGAAGTGATGCTCGACATCGAGGTCGCGGGGGCCGTTTCCCCCGGGGCGAAGATCGTCGTCTACTTCGCGACGAATACCGACAAGGGATTCCTCGATGCAATCACGACCGCGGTGCACGACACCAAGAACGCGCCGTCCGTCATCTCCATAAGCTGGGGTTCGGCCGAAAGCAGGTGGACAGCGCAGTCGCTCCAGAGCTTCAACGATGCCTTCAGCGCGGCGGCAACCGTCGGGGTGACCGTCTGCGCCGCGGCGGGGGACCAGGGGTCCTCCGACAGCGAAACCGACGGGAAGGCGCACGCCGATTTCCCCTCCTCGAGCCCGTTCGTCCTCTCCTGCGGCGGGACGAAGCTCACCGTGCAGGGGACCACGATAGAGTCGGAAGTCGTGTGGCACGAGGCAAGCGACTCGGCCACCGGCGGGGGGGTGAGCGACGTGTTCCCGCTTCCCGCGTACCAGAAGAACGCGGGGGTCCCCCCTTCGGTGAGCACCGGGTTCATCGGCAGAGGTCTGCCTGACGTGGCCGGCGACGCCGACCCCCAGACAGGATACAACGTCCTCGTCGACGGACAGTCGATGGTGATCGGCGGAACGAGCGCCGTGGCGCCGCTCATGGCGGCACTCATCGCGCGGGTGAACCAGGTGAAGGGGAAGTCCGCAGGGTTCATCCACCCTGTGCTCTACGCAAACCCCATGCTCTGCCGGGACGTGACGCAGGGGGACAACATCACCACGACGACGAACAAGGGATACCGGGCGGGGCCGGGCTGGGACGCGTGCACGGGGTGGGGAGTGCTCTCCGGACTCTGAGGAACGCGCAGTCGAGCGCTAATTTCGCTCGCTCTGACGGGCGAAATCGAGCAGATTGTCATAGACCTTTCTGACAATGTACGCAGAGAGCCTGGCCATCGTGTTCGGCGTGGACCCCCAGCTTCCCGAAGGCGCATACGAGACGACAATGTTGTCGCCCGGACCAGGTTTCAGGTTCCTGAACGACCACGTCATCGTTGAATCCTCACGCCGGTAGACGTCCGGTTCCGCGGAAAAGGCATCCTGACCGAACATCAAACCGCCTTTCAGCACAACACGGACATCGATGGACCCGATCGAGCTCTTCCACGCGGCGGCGTGGCACAGGTCCAGCATGAAGCCCCGCGGGCCGGCGGGAATGGCAACCGTATCGAGACCCGGAAGCGAGTCGACATCGCTCAGCGACGTTTCCGCCCAGAACTCGGCATTCACCCTGCGATGTTCGCCCGGCGCGAACCGCGCCCGGATCGTGTACCAGTCCTCGTTTCCGTCATGGATCAATTCCGGCGTGGCCCGCTCCCCTTCCACCCACAGCCGCACGGTCAGGATGCCGTTCGAAATTCTGCCGTCCGGCCCATTCTGATTGTCTTCATGCCCGGTTGAAGGAAGGGCAAACTCCTGCGACAGCGTGTCCCCTCCCGTATTAAGGAATTCGGCCTCAGAGGAGACCGCCACGGCATTGCGATACACGAACACGATGAATCGCTGGCGCTGCAACTGCAGATTACCTTCGCCGCCGGACGTGACAACCCGGTCGTGAAACGCGGGGATTATCGCGATATACCTCCTCCCCTGGCCGGGCGACGCAGAGGACAGGGACAGCAAGAGGATGACGAGACCGAACTTCCGAATCGAGGAGGCTGTTTGCATGATGGGGCTCAAGTGAAATACCGTGTCGCCCGGTTAAACTGTACTTTCGGACTATTGACAATCGAGGACGGAGCAAGTTTAACGAAACGGGGGGGCAAGTGCAACGGCAGTCAACCCAAGAACAAATGAAAGGACAGACCCCATGAACGCGAAAACCGCATCGCTGGTCGCGTTGATCGTCGTATTCTCCGCGGCGTTTCTTCCGGCCGCATCCGCCTCCGTACAGAAAGGCGGGCGAACGACGCAAAACCGGACGACGCAAACCAGGACGATGCAAAACCGGCCTCGTGCGAACCAGGGGCACATACCCCCCGCCCCGGCGGTGAGAAGCAACCCGGCTGAGCCCCGGCAGGCCGAGCACCTGCCCACAGGCCACGTCAACGACATGCCGCACGTCAACCACAACCAGTGGTTCGGCCACGAACAACCGAACGACGCCCGGTTCCACATGGACAACCCGTTCTCACACGGCCGGTTCGCTCATTTCGGGCCGAAGTTCCGCTACCAGGTTACCCGGATGGACCCCAATCTTCACCGGTTCTGGTTCTCAGGCGGGTTCTATTTCGAGGTGGCCTCGTGGGACTGGCCGCTCTGCGCGGACTGGTGCTGGGACTGCGGGGATGACTTCGTCGTCTATCAGGACGCGGACCACCCCGGCTGGTATCTGCTCTATAACGTGCACACCGGGGTATACGTCCACGTTCAGTACATGGGAACGTGAGGATCGTCAGGGCGACGGAGGGCGAAACCGCTCAGTCCCCCGGGCGACGATCATTGCCGCTGTGGAGACTCTCGACGATACCTCCTCAAGCGAGAGATCTCCACGTTTGCATGCATCCGAACACTCGGAGAGAGAGTCCGTTATTGACGGGATGATATCGACGATCTCCGAGAGAAAGTTCATGTCCTCTTCGGTGACACCGGCCGGACGCACTTCATTGACGAGGATCTCCCGGATATCCTCCGTCGATCGCCGAAACGAGCGCTCGATCCGGTCAATTTCCGCGGCAACGCGGATGAACCCCGTCTCCGGGTCACCGGTATCGAACGTGCACAGAGCGGCGCTGAAGGCGTCGAGAGACGTCTCCCCCACCGCACTCTGGAGCTGACCAAGAACTTCGGTGAATGTCGCTGTTGCCGGGGGGGCGTCTGGCAGGGATGTCATGTCGGGCTGATCAATTCTGGGAGAAGAGTAAAAGAAATCCTGGATCTTCAAGCGGGGGCGTTGCATTCTTCATGCCAGTTTTTTCCGCCTTTCTGATGCGCAAATGACGACCGGCAGCAATGACACTGTCCGCGTATAACCAGATGATCGAAATGCACCGACAACGCCCGGGATAACGCGATGCATTTCAAGGGAAGGCTCATGTTTTCTCCCATTCTGCCGATAACACTATCACAGACGATCAACGTGTTGCTCAACAGGGAGAACGACCATGGCAATCTCTTCGGTATCCTCCACACCCTCGGTGACAGATTTCATGACGGCCGGCACCGGGACCAGTTCGGGCGCAACCGCACTCCAGGCCCAGATCACCGCACTGCAGAAGAGGATCCAGGCGGAAAAACTGAGCAAGTCGGACGACGCCAAGGCGCGGGCGACCAAGCTTGCACAGTATAACCTGCAGCTCCAACAGCTTGAAGAACAGCTGGCGTCGGCAAAGACGAAGAAGTAGAATACGCCGCGAGAACAGCAGATCCCCCGTAAGACGGCTCTTTTGGGCCATCCTTCACTAAACCTCTTCGCCCGCCGGGTGTCAAACAGGAGACATTCGACGGCTTTTTCCTGCAAAAGGGAACGCTGGCGGCCTCCGCCGCCGTTGTTTCCGAAGGGTATGTTCCCGGTTGTCCCTCATGTACCCTTATCACCAGCAGATCGTTCGAATATGCCCAATTTGTCGCCCATCCGGCAGGCGGCCGGTGACATTCTCACGTTGATATTTTCAGACCAGGAAATCTTGCGTCCATGGCGAACATCGTCACAGCAACGGAGCGCATACGAACATCGATCATCCTTTTCGCCGTCGCGGCGTGCATTCCCGGGGCCGTCATTTCACAGACCCGCGGCGTCCCGTCCGATTCCATCGAGACATTCTCGCTGAACGACTGCATCGCCTACGCCCTCCAGCACCAGCCGGCGATGAATCAATCGCTGATCGGTATCTCCATCGCCAGGACCACGAACGCGATCAACCTCTCGGGATGGCTTCCCCAGCTGAGCGTCTCGGGAAACCTGGTCCATTACAATCAACTCCCCACCACGCTGGTGCCCGCCGCCACCCCGGGAGGTGCGCCGACGCCGACGCATACCGGCGTCGTCAACACGGCGATTCCCGAGGTGTCTGCGTCGGAAACGATCTTCGATCCCCAGCTCCTGTATTCGGCGACGAGCGCCCACCTCTTCGTTGAGCAGGCGGAGCAGTTCTCCGACAGCACAAGGATCTCCATCGTCTCTTCCGTGAGCAAGTCCTTTTACAACCTCCTCCTCACGCTCGAGCAGGTGAACGTGCTGAAGGAGGACACCGCGCGGCTCGGCACCGACGTCCAGGACGCCTACCACCAGTACGTCGGGGGACTCGCGGATGAAACAGATTACGAACAGGCCGTCATCACGCTGAACAACTCCCGCGGGCAGCTGAAACAGCAGGTCGAGAACATCGCCCCGAGTTACGCCGTCCTGAAACGCCTCATGGGATACGCGCCGGACAGACAGTTCAACGTGACGTACGATACCGCGGCGATGATGCAGGAAACCTCGTACGACACCACGGTCCCCCTGGAGTACGAGAAGCGGATCGAGTACCGGGAGATGCAGACCGCGAAGCAGCTGGCGCAGCACCTGACCGGGTACTACGAGCTGTCGTTCCTCCCCTCCCTGTCCGCCTTCTACAACTACGCGTACGAGTACGAGAACAACACGTCGTCCCAGCTGTTCAAGAAGGCGTACCCGTATTCGTTCTTCGGGCTGACCATCAGTCTCCCGATATTCACGGGACTCTCCCGCATCGAGAGCATCCACCGGGCGCAGCTCCAGGAAGACGAACTGGACCTCGCCGAACAGAACCTGAAATCCCAGATCTACGAGGAGTACACTTCGGCGCTGGCGGGATACAAGAGCAACCTCTACAACCTGATGCTGCAGCGGGACAACAAGACCCGGGCGACGAACGTGTACAGGATCGTTTCGCTGCAGTACAACCAGGGGATCGTCGGGTATCTGAACATCATCGTCGCCGAATCCAACCTGATCAATGCGGAAATCGGGTACGTCGACGCGCTGTTCCAGCTCCTCTCCAGCAAGGTCGACCTGGAAAGAGCGACGGGCGACATTCCCTTCAACCACTAACGGAAACGATGAATTGCCCCATGAAACGACTTTCTGTCACGATCGCACTCACGAGCTGCGTGATCCTCCTCTCCTGCGCCAGGAAGCAGCAGCCCCCCCCTCCCGTCGTCCCCGTCAATCTCTTCACGGTGACGGCGCAGCCGGTGGTCTACTACGACAGGTACACGGCGACGACCGTCGCGCTGAGCCAGGTGAACCTTCTCCCCGAGGTGCAGGGATACATCACCGGCATATTCTTCACCGAGGGGACCGCCGTCAAAAGGGGGCAGAAGCTCTATGAGATCGACAGGCGGATCTACGAAGCGAACTATAATACCGCGGCCGCGAACCTGAAGGTCGCCGGGGGGAACCTGACGCAGGCGCAGCAGGACGCCGACCGGTACGAGTACCTGTACAACAACAAGGCCGTCGCAAAACAGCTGTACGATCACGCGATGATCACGCTGGAGAATTCGAAAAACGCCTACAAATCCGCCCAGGAGGCGCTGAAGAACGCGGAAACAAGCCTGACGTACTCCGTCATCTCCGCCCCGTTCGACGGCACGGTGGGGTTCAGCCAGGTGAAACTGGGGGACCTGATGACGGTGGGCCAGACGGTGCTCGCGACGGTCTCATCCGACGACCCGATGGGCGTCGACTTCCTCATCAACGAAAAACAACTGGCGGCATTCGACAACCTGCAGAAGACCCGGCACACCCCGGCCGATTCGCTGTTCACGCTCATACTGCCGAACAACGCGACGTATCCGTTTACAGGGACGATCGCCGTCATCGACCGGGCGGTCAATCCCCAGACGGGCTCGATCAGGATACGGCTCCATTTTCCCAACCCGAAATCCACGCTCCGCCCCGGGATGAGCTGCGTCGTACGGGTCCACAATACGGATCCCGCCCCCCAGCTCCTGATACCGAACAGGGCCGTGGTGGAGGAGATGGGGGAGTATTTCGTGTACGTGGCCAGGGACAGCGCGCCGGCGGGAACCGCCGACACCGCAAAGGATCGGGCCCCCGGTGCGCCGAACCGCACGTCGTTTGCATACCAGAAGAAGGTCCAGCTCGGGGCCACGCTCGGACCTGACGTGATCATCCTGCGCGGCATCGCCGAAGGGGAGAAGATCGTCGCCGACGGGGTGCAATCGCTCCACAACGGATCGGTGATCGCCCCGGCCGCCGACCGCGGTGCCGCGCGGGCGGACGCGGGTGGCGGCGGCGGACAGAACGTGCCGCAGGGCAGGCGCTAGGCCATGATCGCCAACACCTTCATCAAGAGGCCGGTCACCGCGATCGTCATTTCCATCGTCCTCGTGATCACCGGCGTCATCTGCATCCTGAAATCGCCGGTGGAGCAGTATCCCCAGATCACCCCCCCCGTCGTGCAGGTGAACGGCCAGTTCACCGGCGCCGATGCGCTGACCGTCGAGCAGACGGTCGCCACCCCGATCGAGCAGCAGGTCAACGGGACGCCGGGGATGGAGTACATGCAGAGCAACAACACCAACAACGGCCTGATGTCGATGAACGTGACGTTCAACGTCGGGACGGACATTGACATCGCCACGCTCGACGTCCAGAATCGCGTCAGCATCGCCACGCCGCTCCTGCCGGCGGCGGTGAGCCGCCTCGGGCTCACCGTACGGGCGCTCAATCCCAGCCTCCTCATGATGGTGGCCGTCTACGCGCCCGAGGGGACGCACGACATCACGTTTCTCGACAACTACACAAACATCTTCGTCCAGGACGCGCTCCTCCGGGTGCCGGGCGTGGGGAGCATCAACCGCTTCACGGACGACTTCAGCATGCGGATCTGGATGAACCCGGAGAAGATGGCCTCCTACGGGCTGACCCCGCAGGACGTCGTCGCCGCCCTGAACGCGCAAAACGTCCAGGTGGCGGCGGGATCGGCGGGCGTCCCCCCCAGCAGAAGACGCAGACGTTCGAGCTGGGGATTCTCGTCAACGGACGGCTGAGCAAGGTCGCCGATTTCGAAAACGTCATCGTCAAGACGAATCCCGCCACCGGGGACCTCGTGTACCTGAAGGACGTGGCGCGGGTGGAGCTGGGCAAATTCACGTTCTCGAGCAACTCGTTCGTCGACGGCAAACGGGCGTCCTGCCTGCTCGTGTACCAGGCGCCGGGGAGCAACGCGCTGGAAACGGCCAACGGCGTCTACGCGGTGCTGGCACAACTGAAGAGGTCGTTCCCGACGGACGTCGACTACGAGGTCCCGTTCGAATCGGTCACCGTCGTCAAGGTGTCGATGAACGACGTCGTCGGGACGCTCCTGAAGGCGCTGGCCCTGGTCGCGGTCGTCGTGTTCCTGTTCCTGCAGAGCTTCCGCTCGACGCTCATCCCCGTGCTGGCCATCCCCGTCTCGATCCTGGGAACGTTCTGCTTCTTCATACCGCTGGGGTTCACGATCAACACGCTCACGATGTTCGGGTTCGTGCTCGCGATCGGGATCGTGGTGGACGACGCCATCATCGTGGTGGAGGCGGTGCAGCACTATATCGACGATTCCCACATGTCCCCCAAGGAGGCGACCTACCAGGCGATGAAGGACATCTCGGCGCCGGTCGTCGCCATCGCGCTCATCCTTGCGGCCGTGTTCGTCCCGGTGGGGTTCATCCCCGGGATCGTCGGGCGGCTCTACCAGCAGTTCGCCATCACGATCGCGATTTCGGTGATGCTCTCCGCGTTCATCGCCCTGTCGCTCACCCCGGCCCTGTGCACGCTCCTTCTGAGACCGTCGAACACCGGCGCTCCCCGGGGGCCGGCCGGGCGCGCGTTCGCCCGGTTCAACGCCTGGTTCGACAGGGTGACCGACGGGTACTCCGAAGGCGTCCGGCGGAGCATCAAGGCCTCCAGGTACGTCGTCATCCTTCTCGTCTGCATCTGCGCCGGCGCAGCGTTCCTTTTCAGCAACAAGGCCACGAGCTTCATCCCGTCCGAAGACGACGGCAACCTTTACGTGACGTTCCAGCTCCCCCCCGCGTCCTCGACCGCCCAGACGGTCGCGGTCATGAACCAGCTCATGAACGTGGTGACATCGACGCCGGGCGTCGGCCATTACGCCGCCCTCTCCGGGCTGAACGTCGTCACGAACGCGACAAACTCGAACTGCGGCACGATTTACGTCCAGCTCAAGCCGTGGGACGACCGCTCGGAGGCGAGCGAACAGGTGCCCGGCATCATGCGGGCCATGGAGGAGCGGATCCGCGCGGCCGGCATCAACAACGCGAACGTCCAGGTGATCCAGCCCTCCCCCATCCCCGGCGTGGGATCCATCGTCGGGTTCAGCTTCCAGATCGAGCAGCGCAACACCAACGACGACGTGCACGCTTTCGAACGGGTCGTGAACCGGTTCGTGAGCGAGGCCAACAACGATCCGGCGATCACGGGCGCGAGCACGTACTACTCCGCCCACACCCCGAACTACAACCTCACCGTCAACCGGGACAAATGCGAGAAGCTCGGGGTGAACGTCGCCGACGTGTTCACGACGATCCAGGCGTACATGGGGAGCATGTACATCAACGATTTCACCACCTATAACCGCACGTTTCACGTCGTCATCCAGGCGGACACCATGTCCCGCGAGACGGTGTCGGACATGGACAAGTACTACGTGCGCAACCAGGCGGGCGCCATGGTGCCGCTCGGGACGCTGATCAGCTACGAACCGACGGAGGCCGCCCCGCTGATTTCGCATTTCAACATCTTCCGGTCGGCGGAAATCGACGGCGCGTCCCCGCCCGGGTACAGCACGACGCAGACGCTGGAGGCCCTCAGGGCGATCGCCGCCAGGGTGCTCCCGGAAGGGTACGACTACGAGTATTCGGGCTTAAGCTACGAGGAAGTCAAGGAGGGCTCGACGACCGCGTACATCTTCATCTTCTCCATCACGTTCGTCTTCCTGTTTCTCGCCGCCCTCTACGAGAGCTGGTCCGTCCCGTTCTCGGTGCTTCTTGCCGTCCCCATCGGCGCCTTCGGGGCCATCCTCACGCTGACGTTCCTCCCCGGGATCTCCAACAACGTGTACGCGCAGATCGGGCTCATCACGCTCATCGGGCTGGCCGCCAAGAACGCCATCCTGATCGTGGAGTTCGCCAAGGTCCGGGTCGACCGGGGAGAAGAGCTCATCGCCTCGACGATGGAGGCGGTGCGGCTCCGCCTGCGGCCGATCGTCATGACCTCCCTGGCGTTTCTCCTCGGCGTGCTCCCCCTGGTGTTCGCCACCGGGGCGGGAGCCGTGGCGCGGCGGACGATCGGGTTCACCGTCCTCGGCGGCATGATCGCGGCCTCGACGATCGCGATATTCATCGTGCCGGTGCTCTTCGTCATCATCACCCGGCTGTCGTACGGGCAGGAGATGCTCGACTACCTGAAAACCCATCACGACGAACTGATGGAGAAGGCCCGGAGAGTCGAGGAGCAGAACATCGATCCCGAACTGGAATACGATCTGCGAAAATCCCGTGAGCTCAACGCCCCAGCCCAGGAATGATCGCTAACACCTTCATCAAACGGCCGGTCACCGCGATCGTCATTTCCGTCGTCCTGATGATCTCGGGGCTCCTCTGCATCGCCAACGTCGCGGTGGACCAGTATCCGAATATCACCCCCCCCGCGGTATCCGTGTCCGGCCAGTACACCGGCGCCGACGCCCAGACGGTGGAGCAGACCGTCGCCACGCCGATCGAGGAGCAGGTCAACGGGACCCCCGGGATGGAGTACATGCAGAGCACGAACACCAACACCGGGAACATGAGCGTCAACGTGACGTTCAACGTCGGCACCAACGTCCATATCGCCGCGCTGAACGTCCAGAACCGGGTGGGGATCGCCACCCCGCTTCTCCCCTCGGTCGTGAGCCGCCTCGGGCTCACGGTGCGCGCGCGCAACCCCAGCATGCTCATGCAGGTCGCGATCTTCTCGCCGAAGGGGACGCACAATATCACGTTCCTCGACAACTACACGAACGTGTTCATCGAGGACGCGCTGCTCCGCGTCCCCGGCGTGGGGGATATCAACACGCGCACGGACAATTTCAGCATGCGCGTCTGGATGAACCCGGAGAAGATGGCGTCCCACGAGCTGACGCCCCAGGACATCATCGCCGCCCTCAACGCCCAGAACGTGCAGGTCGCCGCGGGCGCCGCGGGCGCTCCGCCGCAGCAGGACGCGCAGGCGCTCGAGCTGGGCATCCTCGTCAACGGCCGGCTGAAAACGCCTTCCGATTTCGAGAAGGTCGTCGTCAAGACGCTCCCGTCCACGGGAGAGCTCGTGTACCTCAAGGACGTGGCACGGGTGGAGCTTGGCAAGTTCACGTTCTCCAGCAACTCGTTCGTCGACGGAAAGCGGGCATCCATCCTCTTCATCTACCAGTCACCGGGGGGAAACGCGCTCGAGACGGCGAACAACGTCTACGCCACGCTCGACAAACTCAAGAAGTCGTTCCCGGACGACGTCGACTACGCCGTTCCCTTCGAGTCGATCACCATCATCAAAGTCTCGATGACGGAGGTCCTGGACACGCTGCTGAAGGCGCTGGGCCTCGTCGCGCTCGTGGTTTTCCTGTTCCTCCAGAACCTCCGTTCCACGCTCATCCCGATCCTGGCCATACCGGTCTCCATCCTCGGCACGTTCTGCTTCTTCATCCCGCTGGGGTTCACGATCAACACGCTCACCATGTTCGGGTTCGTGCTCGCCATCGGCATCGTCGTGGACGACGCGATCATCGTGGTGGAAGCGGTCCAGCACTACATCGACGACCACCATCTCTCCGCCAAGGAAGCGACCTACCGGGCGATGAAGGACATCTCGGCACCGGTCGTGGCGATCGCGCTCATCCTGGCGGCGGTCTTCGTCCCCGTCGGGTTCATACCGGGCATCGTGGGGCGGCTGTACCAGCAGTTTGCGATCACGATCGCCATCTCCGTCATGATCTCGGCGTTCATCGCGCTCTCGCTGACGCCCGCCCTCTGCACGCTCCTGCTGAAGCCGTCGCATATCGGGAAGCAATCGCACTGGCTCGGCAGAATGTTCGCCCGGTTCAACGTCCGGTTCGAAAGGCTGACGGGCACGTACGTCCGCGTCGTCGAGAGGAGCATCAGGGCGTCGAAATACGTCGTGATCCTCCTTGTGTGCATCTGCGCAGGGGCGTACCTGCTGTTCAAGTTCAAACCGTCCGGGTTCATCCCGGCCGAAGACGACGGACGGCTCTACGTCACGTACCAGCTCCCCGAAGGCTCGTCGACGACGCAATCCGTCGAGGTCATCACGAAGCTGATGCAGATCGTCGGGTCCACCCCCGGGGTGAACCACTACTCGGCCATCTCGGGATTGAACATCCTCAACTTCGGCTCGACCTCCAACGCCGGGTCCATATTCTGCATGCTCAGGCCGTGGGAAGAGAGATCAAAGCCCGAAGAACAGATCCCGGGGATCATGGACGTACTGAGAAAAAGGATCGCCGCCGCCGGCATCTACAACGCGAACATCGTCGTCATTCCCCCTCCGCCGATACGCGGGATCGGGCAGGCGGCCGGGTTCAGCATGCAGATCGAGCAGGGGAGCACCAGCGACGACGTCCACGCGTTCGAACGGGTCGTGAAAAACTTCGTGGCCGAGGCGCACAAGACGCCCGCGATTTCGACCGCGTTCAGCTACTACGGCGCTCACACGCCGAGCTACGAACTGACGCTGGACCGGGAGAAATGCGCAAAACTCGGTGTCAACGTGGCGGACGTCTTTACGACGATGCAGGCGTTCATGGGGAGCCTGTTCGTGAACAACTTCACGCTGTACGACCGGACGTACCACGTGGTGGTGCAGGCGGACACGACATTCCGCGCCCTGATATCGGACATGGACCGGTACTACGTGCGCAACCAGGCGGGAACCATGGTTCCGCTCAGCACGCTGATAAGCTACAGGGCAACCGAAGCCCCGCCGCTCGTGACGCATTTCAACATCTTCCGCTCGGCGGAAGTGGACGGGTCCACGCCCCCCGGGTACAGCACCGGGGAAGGGATCGACGCGCTCAGGGCGACGGCAAACAGGGTGCTCCCGCGGGGATACACCTACGAGTTTTCGGGGCTCTCCTACGAGGAAATCAAGGCGGGGTCGACGACGATCTACATATTCATCTTTTCCATCACGTTCGTGTTTCTCTTCCTTGCCGCGCTGTACGAAAGCTGGTCCGTCCCCTTCTCGGTCCTGCTGCCGGTGCCGATCAGCGCGTTCGGGGCCATACTCATGCTCGTCTTCGTGCCGCGCCTGACGAACAACGTGTACGCCCAGATCGGGCTCATCACGCTCATCGGGCTCTCGGCCAAAAACGCGATCCTCATCGTGGAATTCGCGAAGGTGCGCGTGGACCGGGGGGAGGAAATCATCAAATCCACGCTGGAAGCGGTCAAGCTGAGGCTCCGCCCCATCACGATGACGTCGATGGCGTTCATCCTCGGCGTCCTGCCGCTGGCGTTCGCCACGGGGGCGGGGGCCGTCGCGCGGAACACGATCGGGTTCACGGTGCTGGGGGGGATGCTCGCCGCCTCCACGCTCGCCATACTCATCGTCCCGGTCCTCTTCGTGGTCGTGACGCGGCTGTCGTACGGGAAGAAGCTGCTCGCGTACCTCCAGGCGCACCACGACGAACTGATGGAACGGGAACGAAAGGTGGAAGCGCAGAAGATCGATCCCGAGCTTGAGTACGAGATGAGGCACCACTTCGAGCGGTCACACGGGGCGAACCAGGAGCCGGCGAAATGATCCGCGCCGCCTAGCGCGTTCCCCGTGCGGCGGACGCCCCACCGGCGGCAAGAGGGCTCATACCGGAAGATCCGCCGGAGACCGACTCGGCGCCGAGAACGATCCTGTCCCCCGGCTTCAGGAGATCGGAGCTCACCTCCGTGGACCTGCCGTCGGTGACCCCCGTCCTGACGTAGACCGGCCGGAGCAAGTTGGCCGCGCCGAGGATCCATATTCTTGCCGTTCCCCCGGCGTGCTGCGGCTCGTACGGGGGACGTTCGATCTGCGGGTAGAGATTCGTTATGCCGAATGTCTCTGCCGGGCGAGGGCGGACGGCCGCGCGGGGTGCCCCCCCGGCGGCCCCAACCTCCCGCGCGCGAACGGCGCCGGGGGCGACCGAACCCGAGGCGAGCGCGTCGCCTGACGGGCCGCTGAGACCCCGTGCGGAGGGAGCCGAGGCCGGGATCGCCGATGAATCAACGAGCTCGGGGGGAGGCTGGAACCTGAGCGCGAGATTCGGGACCTTCAGAACGTCTGCGGCGCTCGCCACACCCACGTCGACATCCGCCGTCATCCCGGGCATCAGTTTCATGTCAGCGTTGTCCACATCGATCACCACCGTGTAATTCACCACGTTCTGGATGGAGACCGGGGCAAGCCGGATCTGGGACACCACCCCGTGGAACTTCCTGTCGGTATACGCTTCCACGCTGAACGTCGCACTCTGGCCGACGCTGATCATCCCGATATCCGATTCGTCGACCGTCGTCAGGACCTGCATCTTCGACAGATCGTTCGCGATCGTGTAGAGAACGGGAGAGGAGAAGCTCGCGGCAACCGTCTCCCCGACGTTGACCGCCCGGTTGATGACCACCCCGCTCACCGGGGCCCTGATCGTCGCATAGGCCAGGTTGATTTTCGCCAGATCGAACGCCGTCTCCGCCTGGTGCAGCGACTCCTGGTTCGATGCGTCGGCGGTGAAGGCCGAATCGTACGCCGCGCGGGAATCGAGCTCCCGGTCCGCGAGCTCCTTTTCCCTCACGAGGACCTTCCTGCTCTGTTCGGCGACGGCGCGGGCCGACGCAAGCTGGGCTTGCGCGGTTTCGACCGCATTCCAGAGGAGCGTCGTATCGATCCGGGCGATCACCGCCCCTTTCTTCACCACCGAGTTGAAGTCCGCGTACAGACCGGAAATGATCCCGGAGACCTGCGTACCGACGTCGACGGAGACCACGGCGTTGAGTGTTCCCGTGGTCGTCACTTTCGCGCTCAGGTCCCCCCGCGAAACGGTGTCGAACCTGAACGTGTACGCGGGAGCACCGCTTCGCAGAAGGAGCGCCGCGCCCCCCAGCGCGCACACCAGGAGGGCCGCCGCCCAAACCACCCGTTTCTTCGTCACGCCGTCACCTTCCCGCAGAATGGCACAATGCGATCCGCGCGGACAGATCATCCGCCTGCAGTATTGACAAGCCGGGGGGCGACAGGTTTAACGGGGGGATTCGCGATCAGCGAGCGGGAACCAGGATCCAGACCGTTGCCTTCGCAAGTATCGCAAAGAACGCCTCCCTGTAGGGTTCGGGAACCCTGGAGGCGGACGAAAGCTCGCGGGGGTCGGAGTAGAGCGGCAGCTCCTCGACGCTGAACCCCAGGTCTTCATAGAACCGGAGGGCCTCCGCCCTGTCGGCAAAATCGTTGGACGACACGTTCCTTCCCGTCTGGTCGGCGAGCATCTTCATCGCCGGCCGGACGACGCTCCTCGCCTCCGGTCCGAACACCGTCATGATGGTTTCCCTGATAACCCTGAACAGGATGTCCGTCGTGATCCAGCACCCCCCGGACTTCAGGAGGAGCCCACGGATGTTCTCCGCCATCGTCTTCCGTTCCTCCCTGTCCAGGTACATCAGGAGACCCTCGTTGCACACCGCGAATGTTCCGCCGCGGAAGCAGGAGGCGGCCTGCTCAAGATCCTCCCTGTTCAGGACGTTCGCCGGCTGAAGGTGGAGCCCGGCCGTCGGAATCCCCTCGCGCTCCGCAATCGCAAGAATAACCGGCGAACTCTCCGCGTGCATATCGGGAAGATCCGTGCCGACATAGATCCCCCCCTTCGCGGCGATTCCCAGACCCCGCGGCGAGAGTCCGCACGCCAGCTCCAGGACGTTCTTCATCCCCGTCTTCGCGCAGGCACGGTCAATGGATTTGAATCTCGCTTCGAATATCGACGGAGAGAGCGTCCCCATCCGGACGATCCTCTCTCCCAGCAGCGCCCGTGCCGTCTCTTCGGCCCCGACGGCCTCCGCTATTTCTCCGGAGAAGGGGATGTCGGTGAGCGACCGCCAGTACGCGGTGATCTTCGCCGTGGGACTGATCCTGTCGTGGTCAGCGTTCAATAGACACACTCCTTCGCGGCAAGGGCGAAGGCCCTCAGGTTCTCCACGGGGGTATCGAAAAAATGGTCCGAGGCCGAGCAGATGTACCCGCCGCCGCGGCCGACGGTCTCGAAGAGCCGGATGACGTTCTCACGGATTTCGGCGGCCGATCCCCGGGTGAGCGTATTGAACTGGTCGATCCCCCCGATGAGGGCCAGCCGGTCTCCCACCTTGTCCTTCAGCTCCCACGGCTCCTGGTTTCCCCCGACGCTCGGCGGCGCGAGTGTCTCCGACGCGTCCGCGTGGTTCGCGACGATGAACTCCTCGATCCCCCGGGTGCCGCCGCACGTGTGGTACGTGACCGCGAAGCCGATGTCGTGCAGGGCGTCGTGCATCCGCCTGTCGTACGGAAGACAGAACTCCCTGTGGATCGCGGGGGAGATCAGCGTCGACGATGAAGCACCTCCGCCGGTTTCGATGAGATCGAACGCGGCGCCCTCCATCGACCCGATGAACTGCAGCTTCTTCACGAGAAGCACGTCCAGGAATTCGTGAACCCATCCCGGATTGTCGAACGTGGCCTCGATGAGGCGCGTGACGTCCATGAGGCAGGCCGCGTGCTGCCAGCACCCGGCCTGGTCTCCCCAGACGAAACCGCGGAGGATACCCGCATCCCCGATTTCATCGCGTTTTGCCGCGACAGGCGGGAGGTTCAGCCGGGGGACAGGCATGTACTTCCGAATGAGATCCAGGTCATCCTCTTTTTTGACCAGGTATTCGGTTATCCACGTCGTCTTCCTGTCGCCCGCGGTCTTGTACCCGAGATCCCCTCCCGGGGTCTCGATCGTGTGGTGGACGATCCGGCGATCGGGCTCGTTGGAGAGTATCACAGGGATGTCTTTCCACTGCGGCGTGTTCAGCTTCGTGAAATCGGCATCCACAAGCCAGAATTGCGCCATATCTTCAAAGTACTGGATCTGGGCATCAAGGCCGACGGCCGTGCAGGCATCCAGGTCGCTTATCCCTCCCATGTATTCTTCAAGGTGAAAACCCTGCCACTGGTGAATGGTGGCGGGGAGACGGTCAGGGGTTCCCCCGTGAAGCGCGGTAAGCAAACGGTCTCTGGGAGTCATCATCGGTTGTCGTCAGGTGCACGCACGGGTTCGCCGTGCACAAAAAAAGCCATTCACCCGGTGAAGGAGAACGGCCTGTGTACAATGAGCAAGGTATGAAGGGAAGATACCCCGAAGCGGGAACAAATCCAAACACGCATTCTCCGCGATTCGCGTCCGTTCGCTTGCGTTTGACGGGTGGCGTCGCTAGATTCCACCGTCGGTTCATTGAGATGGCCCTTTTCCGACTTTGCCCGGAAGGGCCATTTTGCGTTTCCGCACACCGTCCCGGATCCACTCCGCGCTCCCGGCTCCAAGAGGAGGCATGATGATCAAGCTCTTCGTCCCGCGTGAATTCCCCGACCCCGTTGACACGCTGACGGCGCGCCACTTCCACTGGATCGTCATATCGCTGATGGTGATCGTAACAACGACCCTCGTCACCGTGGAGATAGTCCTGCCACAGCGGTTTCCCCGGGATCTCGTGTACGCACTCATCAATGACGCCGACGGACTGATCCTCCTCTCCCTTGCGCGCAGGTCCTACCTCAGACTGGGGAGCATACTCCTCGTCGCATCGCTCTACGTCATGGTGACCTCCGCCGTGTGGACGGCGGGAGGGATATTCGCACCTTCCATCAACGCGTACTACGTGATTCCTTTCTTCGCCGCACTCCTCCTGGGGACGTCCGCGGCGATCGCCGCCGCCGCCGTGGTCTTCCTCACGGGCATCGTCCTCGTCTGGGCACAGTCAGCGGGCATCCTTCCCGCTGCAAACTTCCCGGTTTCCCCCGCCGCAATCTGGATACTCCATACGATGAGCCTGATCATGATTCTCGTCCTCTATATCATCACGACGGGAACGCTGAAGAGCGCGCTCGACCAGGCGGCGGCACAACTGACGGAACGTCACCGGATGCAGGAGGACCTCGTCAGGAACCAGCAGATGCTCTCCTCGGTCCTGAACTCGGTTCCGCAGTCCGTCTTCTGGAAGGATCGCGACGGGCGATACATGGGCTGCAACGCGGTATTCGCAAAGACCGTCGGGCTCGACCGGCCTGATCAGATTCTCGGAAAGACCGATTTCGATCTCCCCTGGCAGAGGAGCGAGGCCGAGGCATACCGGGCGGACGACGCGGACGTCATCCGGACCCGGCGGCCCAAAAGGCACATCGTCGAACCGGTGCAGCTCGCCGACGGAACGCGCATCCTGGTCGACACGAACAAGGTCCCTCTTCTTGACGCCGAAGGAAACGCCTACGGCGTCATCGGCATCTATGACGACATCACGGAACGTCACCGGATGGAAGAAGCCGTGCGAAAATCGGAGGAGAAATTTTCGCGTGTATTCTACTCGAGCCCGCTCCCCATGGGCATCACCGCACTCGCCGACGGAGAGATCGTCGACATCAACGACAGCTTCTGCGCGGCGTTCGGGTACACGCGGCAGGACGTCCACGACAGGAAGGCCCTCGAGGTGGGCATCTGGTCCGTCCCGCAGGAGCGGGAAGCCCTTGTGACATCACTGCGCAAACACGAGCCCGTGCGTAACCGGCAGGCGAAGTTCCGATCGAAAACCGGCCGCGAGGGACACGCGCTCGTGTCGGCCGAGGTGATCGACATCGACGGCAAAGAGTGCGTCGTCTTCATGGCGATCGACATCACGGATCTCAAGGCGGCCGAGGAAGAGATCGTCTCCTCCCGGAACCAGCTCCGGAGACTCGGCACCCATCTCGAGAAGGTCAGGGAAGATGAAAGGACGCACGTCGCCCGGGAGATTCACGACCAGCTCGGGCAGGAGCTGACGGGGTTGAAGATGGACCTTTCCTGGTGCGCCGGCAGAATCCCCCCCGACCAGACGGCGCTCGCCGAGAGGGTACGAAAAATGATCGGCCTGGTCGACGAAACTGTCCGCACCGTCCGGCGGATCGCATCCGATCTGAGGCCCGGAATCCTGGACGATCTCGGGTTGATCGCGGCACTGGAATGGCAGGCGCAGGAATTCCAGAACCGGTGCGGCATCGCCTGCACGCTTACGACGGAAGGCGCCGATGGGCCGCTGGACGTCGAACGGACGACGACGGTCTTCCGCATATTCCAGGAGACGCTGACGAACGTCGCCCGTCACTCCCGGGCAACGCGCGTGGACGCCCTCCTGCGCCGGAGCGGGAACCGGGTCTCGCTCACGGTCACCGACAACGGCATCGGGATGTCCCCCGGAGCGTCGGCGCCGGGCGAGTCGTTCGGGATACTCGGCATGAAGGAACGCGCCATGATGTACGGAGGTGAATTGACGATCGGGGAAACGAGAGGAGGAGGGACAACGGTCAGCGTGAGCATTCCCACAGCCTGAAATCACCGGGAGAACGCCATGATCACTGTTCTCATCGCCGACGACCATGCCGTGGTACGGCAGGGGTTGAAACAGATACTTGAAGAACAGCCGGACATGCGGATCGCCGGCGAGGCACAGAACGGCGGCGAGGTCCTTGACCTGCTGGCGACGGGTTCCCCGGACGTCGTGCTCATGGACATCTCCATGCCGGGGCGCAACGGGCTTGAGATCCTCAAGGACATCCGGCGCCTGAGGCCGAAACTCCCCGTGCTGATCCTGAGCATGCACCCGGAGAGCCAGTACGCCCTGCGGGCATTGAAAAACGGCGCCGCCGGCTACATCACGAAGGACTCGGCGCCGGAGGAGCTCGTCACCGCAGTCAGGCATGCCGTGGGGGGAAGGAAATACGTGAGCGCGTCGCTCGCCGAGAAGCTGGCGGTGGAACTGGAACGGCCTTCCGCACAAGCACTCCACGAGTCCCTCTCCGACAGGGAACTCCAGATACTCTGCCTCATTGCCTCAGGCAAGACGCCCACCGGGATCGCCGAAGAGCTCTCCCTGAGCGTCAAAACCGTGAGCACATACCGGACGCGCATTCTTCAGAAGATGAACATGAAGAACAGCGCCGAGTTGACGACCTACGCGATAACCAACAAGCTGGTCTAGACGGACATCCCCGCAACTCCCTCCTGTAGGACAAACACCGACATCGTTATAGGAAAAAGGATGACCGAATCTCCATCGATCTCCTGAATCCAAAACGGGTGGAGTGCACGTATATTACACGGCCTTGGTTGGCGAATGCGGCGCAACAGCGACGAGGCCTCCCGGATGAAAGTCCTTATAGCCGATGATTCGGCGACAGTCCGTGACCGTCTGAAAGAAGCCCTCTCGGAGGTCGGCGGCATAGAAATCGCCGGCGAGGCCGCCACTGCCGATGACGCCGTCCGGATGGCGGAGAACATCTCGCCGGGGGTCATCATACTCGACATCCGGATGCCCGGAGGGTCGGGCATCGAGGCCCTGCGTCGCATCAAGAACAGATCCCCGGAGACCGTCGTCATCATGTTCACCAATTTCCCGGGCGAACAGTACAGGAAAGCGTGCTTGCTCGCGGGGGCAGACTTCTTCTATGATAAATCGATGGACCAGGACAACGTGATTCGCATCTGCCGGGAGCTGTGCGATGGTTCGTGACGTACACGGATCGGAGTCACGGGATGTCAGCGTCCAGATCATGGAGCTGGCCCGGAACGCCTCGATCGGCGTGTGCCTTTCCGACGCTAACGGGAAGGACGTGATGATCAACGACCGCTGGTGCACGTTGACCGGGGTTTCCGCACAGGATGCCAAAGAGATGGGATGGCTGCGCACGATCCACCCGGAGGACAAAGACCGGGTCGGGCGCGGGATCGAGCGGTCGCGGGCGGAGGGAACGCGGTATTCCATGGAGCACCGCATCCTGAGAAGCGACGGCTCGATACTCTGGGTTCTGCTGAAATCGTGCCCGCTCGCGGATTCCCTCGGCCGGAAGACGGGCACCATCGCTGCGATGCTCGAGGTCGCCGCGCCGGCGGACGTCGAACAGAACCTCGTGAGGGCCACGCTGCAGGCCGGGGACCTGATCAGGATCAAGCTGAGCGCGATGTCCGGATTCAAGGGCGATCCCGGAAATCCGCGGAAAGAGACTGCCGGATTCTCCGCGCTCGTCCGCGACGAAATCGACCAGACCCGAAACGCGATGTACATGCAGATGATCCACGAGTCTTCCCGCCGGCTTTCGGAGGCCCTTGACAGGATTCTCCTGATTTCCCGCAACGAAGGAACCCCGGGAACGGACGGTTCCCTCCTCCCGTAGCAAATTTCACCCGTAACAGATTTCGGGGTGGAACCTCACGGAGAATGGACGTATCTTGGGAAAAACCGGAGCAGGGAGGGTCCCATGAGAAGTCCGATACCGGCGCTGCTTGCAGGATGCGTCTTCACGCTGAGCACACTCGTTCTTTTCCCCCCTGCCGCACGGGCGGGGGATACGCTGCTGACCATCGACGCGGGGAATATCCGGGGCGTGACTGATCTCCCGGGCTCCCCCGTTCGCGTTTTCAGGGGCATCCCGTATGCCCGCCCCCCGGTCGGGGCGCTCCGGTGGAAACCGCCTCAGCCCGTGGCACCCTGGAACGGGGTGAAAGACTGCAGCACGTTCGGTCCCTCCTGTCCCCAGCCGGCACAGAAGATCGTTCCCGGAGTTCGCGGATCGCAGAGCGAGGACTGTCTCTACCTGAATGTGTGGACCGCGGCAGGCCCGGGGGAGAGGAAGCCCGTCATGGTGTGGATACACGGCGGGGGCTTCACGATCGGCAGCGGGTCACAGGCGACGTACGACGGGCTCCACTTCGCCGAGGACGGCGCGGTCGAGGTGACGATCAACTACCGGCTCGGTCCTTTCGGGTTCCTGGCCCATCCCGCGCTGAGCGCGGAGTCGCCGGATCACGTGTCGGGCAACTACGGGCTTCTCGACCAGATCGCAGCGCTCCGGTGGGTGCAGAGGAACATTGCGGCATTCGGCGGCGACCCGGGAAACGTAACGATATTCGGCGAATCGGCAGGCAGCGTCGCCGTCGGGTGTCTTCTCGGTTCACCGCTCGCCCGGGGGCTCTTCCACAAGGCGATCATGGAGAGCGGCATTCCCGCGAATCTCCCCCCGCTCCGCGGGCAGGACGTGCATGACTCATCCGCAGAGTCCGCGGGGGTCGACATCGCCCGCGCTATCGGCATCGACAACCCCGGGTCTCCGGCGGAGGAGACCGCCTCGCGGCTTCGCGCCACGTCCGCCGACAAACTCCTCGAATCAAGCCACCCGCGGATCGGACTGTTCGGAGGGGGAAGAAAAATGGGACCGGCGATCGACGGATACGTAATTCCCCGCCCGCCCCTCGAAACGTTCGCCGCCGGCGAGCAGAACGCCGTTCCGGTGATCCTCGGTTCCAACGCGGACGAAGGAACGCTCTTCACACGGCAGATCCCGATCCGCTTGCCGATCGGATACAGGCTCGCCCAGGAGAAGTTGTTCGGCGAATTCGCCGACCGCGTGATGAACCTGTTCCCCGTCCGGACCGCCGGGGACGTCCAGCCGGCACTGGGAAGGCTCGTCACCGTGGCCGCGTTCGTCGCCCCCGCCCGGCGGGCGGCCCGGGCACTTGCCTCGCACGACGGTCACGTCTGGGTCTATCATTTCACGCGTGTGGCCCGCGTGCTGAAGGAGCGGAACGTCGGCGCGACGCACGGCGCCGAGCTGTTCTACGTGTTCAAGACGATCCCCCCCGGCGTGCGCCCCGACGAAGCCGACATGAGCGTCGCGGAAGCGATGCACGGGGCCTGGCTCCGGTTCGCGGCGACGGGCGACCCGAACGGGGGCGGGCTTCCGGCGTGGCCCCCGTATGCGAAAACGGAGGACGTCTACTTCGAGTTCGGAGACAGGCTGGGATCCGGGGAGCACCTGATGAGCCGGGAGTGCGATCTTTTCGACGAGATCACGAGGAGCCGGAAGCGGGGAACGCTGCCTCCCGGAGAGTGAGGTGTGCAGTCCTACCTGAGCGAGCGGCTTTCGATATCCAGCGTATTCCCGATCGTCAAGACCGCGTAGTAGCCCTTCCCCGCAGGCCCGCAGTTGACGACCTTCATCCCGACCACGGCATCGATGCCGCGGGCCTCGTGTATGTGACCGCAGATCGTGGCGTCGGGCTTCCTCCGTACGATAAAATCCCGCACGGCGGAGCTTCCGACGTGCTTCCCCCCCTGAATGCGGTCGAGGGCGGTGTCTTTCGGGGCCGCGTGGGGGACAAAGACCTTCCAGTGCGCGTCAGCGACGATTTTCCAGCCCGCCTCCGCTCTCGTCGTGATCTCCCGCTCCGAAATCTCGTTCGGCGTGTTCAACGACGACGCAGGCGCCCCCGAGACGCCGAAGAACCCGACATCCCCGATCACCACCCCCCGGGAATCGATGGACACGCCGAGCTGCTCGAGTCTCCGCTCCAGGGGAAGCGGATCCATGTTTCCCGCGACGGCAAGGACCGGCTTGCCGAACGCCTCCATGCGGCGGATGGCCTTCTCGACTTCCGACGGAGTTCCCGCCGTCGTGATGTCGCCCGCCAGTATCACGACGTCGAAAGGTCTCTCCAGTGCAAGGACTCTCTCGACGATATCCACCGAACCGTGCAAATCACTGAATGCAAGAACGCGCATAGACTCTCTCCTTCAAGGGGAAATACAGGCCGCCGTCGCATCCGGCTGTGTGCCAACGCACAGAGGGGGAGCAGAATCCGGCGGACACCGTTCGGCTCCGGATCTGGACGTTGGATCAAAATCGGCGTATATTGCATCTGAATTCACTCACCTACCAGGGGGGAATCTGCATGCGCAGCGCGTTAAGCCGTCTCGCACTCGTCATCGCCCTGATCCTGCCTTTGAGCCGGTTGATCGCCGGGGAACCGGAAAAGGCAAAGGACATACTCGACCCCGCGCTCAAGGATGCGGAAGCATCGCACAGGAACGTCCTCCTCATATTTCACGCCTCCTGGTGTTCCTGGTGCAGGAAGCTCGATGCCGTCCTCGAAACTCCGGAGGTCAAGAAGGTCATCGGCGAGGACTACGTTGTCGTCCACCTCGACGTCCAGGAACGGGGAGACAAAGTCAGGATGCTGGAGAACCCGGGCGCTCAGGACGTGATGGACGGTCTCGGAGGAGCGAAATCCGGACTCCCATTCTACGCCTTTCTCGACGGGAAGGGGAAGAAGATCGCCGACTCGATGATCGAGGGCCCCTCCGGAGAAAACGTCGGGTATCCCGGGTCCGACGAGGAGATCGCACTGTTCGGCAGGCTCCTGAAGGAAACCTCTCGCCGGATGACCGAAGAGCAGCGCACGCTCGTCCTGAAACATTTCCACAAAGAAGGCACGTAAAGAAGTCGCTCCTTCACTTGTTGTCAAAGAGAACGAGCCTCCCCTCCCCCCCGGGATCGCGACATCGCGCAACGACGTGAGCGTCGATCCGGGCTGGAACCCGGGAATCGCCGGGAGACTGAACTCGACCGGCCTGGTCGTCAACCCGAGCGACCGGGTGTCGAGCGTGAGAGTGACCTTCGCGTCCGCCTTTCCCCAGTTGCCAATGGCCAGCAGCGTCCGCGACACCCCCCTGTACACCGTCACCCTGACCGAATCCGACGACGAGCGGACCGGCGACCGGTCGTCCCAGTAGCCGATCATCTCCATATCCTGGATCTTCACCGAATCCCAGAACTTCCAGATCGGATCGGGGGAGTCTCCCGACCACCCCAGCCGGTTCGTCATGCCGTACACCATCCCCCGCCACCTGTTTCCCCCGTCGGCAAGCATCTGTCCCGGAACGCCGAAGGGAATCCCCGAGACTTCGATGAGCCAGTTGTCCGGCGGGAGGTTGTAGTCGCGCCCCTCGCCGATCCAGATGAGATCGACGTACGGAAGAAGGTCCATGTAGATGTTCAGGCAATTGCCCCACCCGGCAACTTCGCAGAAATGGTTCCAGCTGTGAAGGTCGATCCGCGGCTCCGGACGGGTGTCGTCGAGAATCTTCCGGGCGCGCTGCATCGTTGTTCTGTCCAGCGCGCAATCGTCGACGTAGATGCCGTCGAGCCGGAGGTTTGACGCCATCCAGTTCAGCCCCTCGAGATAGAAATTGTTCCACCTCGAATCCGGCGTCGTGATCACCGCCATGTCCTGCACCCCCCTGTACCTTCCCTCCTTGAAATCGCACACCCACGCGGGAATGTAGTTCTCCTTGAGGTTGTCGACCATCCACCGGGGAGGACCGTCCGGGTGGATCACCGTGCGCGAGGCATTCCCCGGGCCGGGGAAGATCACCTCCCCCCGGAGGCTCCTGAGGGCCCAGAACTCGGGGATGTTGACGGTGAGCTCACGGGTCGTATAGTACACTTTGACCCGGACACCCCTGGCGTGGGCGCTGTCGATGAACGCCCGGAGATACGGGACGTTCGCGTCGAGGTAGGGATAGTTGATGAACGGATTGATGTCCGACTTGTGATGAACGTTGATGATGTTCGCACCGCGGGCAAGGGCTTCGGAGAGATAGCCGGCGCTGACATCCCCGTACGTGTGGTAGTACCGGTCGTTGAACTGGTTCTTCCTGTCCATCGTGTGAAAAGGGGTGACGAGAAGGTCGAAATCGAAGTTGAGCGTCTCGCCCATGTGCAGGATCCGGTCCCCCGAGCGGGCGATGAGGAGCGCACCGTCATCCTGCGACGTGATCGCGATGCTCCCCTTCCCGCCGTTGCCCCACGAGGCGGGGAGGTTCAGCGGATGGAATGCATAGTAGACATTGATGAGGGGGCGGCGGTAATTGTCCGATTTCAGCCTGAGCCGGATCCCGCCGTTGACGTCTCCCAGCCAGACCATGTCCTGGTCTTTCTTCAGGACATCCCACGTCCAATCAAACCGGTCGGGGCGGAGCCCCCCCATCCGTCCGAGCCCCATCATGTAGCGGGCCATCGCGAGGGGCAGCTCAAGGCGGATGTCGCGGACGGGCATGTCTCTCCGGGAGGTCAGGGCACACCGGTACTCCACGCTCCCGTCGAACTCCGCGTGCGCCCTGCACGCGAGATCAATGTCATCTCCGGAGCTCGTCGCCTCCCATTCGAGCGACTTCGGAGTGGATTTCGTGAACGTCACGCCGCCGGGAACGAGCGCAGCGGTGCGGCCGCCCGACGTTTCAATCTGAAAACGGACCGGCGACCGGAGAACCGGTCGGCCACGCGCCACGAGATCCTGGTTGCTCCCCGTGAAGAACGACGAGATCGACTCCGGAAGCCCGTCATCGCCTATCGTGACCTCGCGCCCCAGGATGCGGTACGTGTTGCCTGTCCTCCGGATCTGGAAATACCCCTTCGTCACCCTCTCGTCGGCGCCGATGGTCGAGTTCAGCCATTTGAGACGCGAGAGCGTGGCGGACGTCGGTCTCAGGCTGTCTCCCTTCGCCGGCGGGCCGGGCGGGCGGACCTCGAGGTAGAGGCGCACGGCGGCGTTTCGCGCATTGTCGGAGGATACGACGGCGACGCCGTTGAAGCTCCCACCCGGTCCGGCAGGGACCTGTATCCCGATCCAGAGGGGCTGCAAACGGCCCTTCGTAACGTCGAGGCGCGCAACGAACGGCCTCCCGTCAAACCCGATCCCCCCCGTGTTGAAACAGGTGACGGCCGAGGGATCGATCCGCCGGCCGCCGGGCCCTCCCAGTCCCTCGGTCGAGAACCGCACGTTGCGAAGCGTATCCGCCCCGGCCCAGACGGCGATCTGGAAGACAAAATACTCGCCGGGACTTGCTTCCGCGCTGAACGAGGAGAGGCTGTCCGCGGATCGCGTGAGCCAGGCCGCAGGGAGCGCGTCGATCATGCGGAGGGGATGGTCGCGGCCCTCGGGGACGGCAATCACGGCACCGCGGGGAAACGACGCGACGAACGCCTTCACCTGTTCCGGCGTTGCGGGCGTGTTCCATGGGTCCGTCGTCTGAGCGGGAAGGCGGGAGAGGGAAAGCACGGAAAGAGCAAAAACGGACAGACGCGATAGTCTGATCATTCACCACCGTCCTCAAGTGTCCTCATCCCCCGGACGGGTTTCGGCTCATTGGTCTGCAAATCGAACACGACAATCTCATTGCGACCCCGCTTCAGCCACGGTGCGGGGCAGTAAAGGCGGAACTGCGGCCCGATGTTCCAGTATCGTCCCAGGTTGTGGCCGTTCACCCAGACAAGCCCTTTCACGTACCCCGCCATATCGAGGAACGTGTCGGCGGCCTCCGGCAGTTCGAACGATCCCTTGAAGAACGCACCGCGGCGCGCCGTGTCGAGCGGCGCGCTCCTGAGTGAGGCAACATAGTCCTCATCCATCGGGAGGCCGGTCACGTCCCAGTTCATCAGCGTCATTCCGGAGAGGGTCACGCGGTCGGTGATCCCCTTCCTGTCGATCAGAGCGGGACCGTAGTTGACGCGCCCCATCCCCTCGACGAGGATCTCAAGGACGGGGACGGCGGAACCCGGATCCGGCAGCTTGATGGAATTCACTCCCTCCCGGCGGTCCAGGCTCCCGGCGTACCGCCCGTCGAGGAACACCAGCGCATAGTCGTGCAGATCGGTGACCGTGAGCTCTCCGCTTTTCCGCCCGATGAGCCGGGTCCTGTAGAGCATGAAGCCGTGGTCCTGCCCGTACGATTCGAAAGGGAGGGGCTGGACGGATCGGACCGCCCCGGGGAGAGAGGCCCAGACCGTCGAGAACGCGCTCATGGCGAAAGGCGGAATCCCGATCGCGGGAACCGGCTCCGGAAGCGGGGGCGGGGGACCTGCATACTCCGCGATGAGGGCGCGGAGTGCAAAAAACTTCGCGGTGGGCCTCCCCTGCTCGTTCACGGGAGCGTCGTAATCATAACTCGTGACGTGAGGCTCGTAGCCTTTTCCGCCCGAGTTCGCCCCCGCGGTAAATCCGAAATTCGTTCCTCCGTGGACGACGTACAGGTTGAAGGATTTTCCCTTCTCCAGCAGGTATCGGACGTCGCGCATCAGCGAACCCGTGTCCGGACGGGCCCATTTCTCCCCCCAGTGCGTCAGCCAACCGGGATAGGTTTCGCTGCTGAATGCAGGGACACGGGGATTCCTCTTCGCCGCCTCGGCAAAATCCCCGTCGCTTGTTCCCGAATCGAGCCCGATCGCCGCCCCGTCGATGTTCCCCGCCTCAAGCATGTACGGAGCCGCGCCGTCCGCAGTGTAGAACGGGACGTCGATCCCCGCTTTCAGCCACAATCCCCGCAGCGCTTCAAGATACGCGGTGTCGTTCCCGTAGCTCCCGTATTCGTTTTCGATCTGGACCATGAGAACGGGGCCGCCATTCGTCACGAGAAGCGGCCTGACAAGGGGGGCGAGGTGATCGACATATCTCCCGACCGCCTCCATATATCGCGGATCCATGCAGCGGACCTTGATGTCCGGCGTGCGGAGCAGGTACGAGGGGAGCCCGCCAAAATCCCATTCCGCGCACACGTACGGCCCCGGGCGCAGGAGAACGTACATTCCCTCCTCCTGAACGATCCGGAGGAACCCGGCGATGTCCCTGTTTTCCGTCGTGAAGTCGAACCGCCCGGGCTCCTGCTCATGGTAGTTCCAGAATATGTACACGGCCACGGTGTTGCAGCCCAGCGCGCGGACCATCCTGATGCGATGGCGCCAGTACTCGCGGGGGATGCGGGCAGGATGGAGCTCGCCGCTGATGATCCTGAAAGGCTTGCCGTCGAGAAGGAATTCGTGACCGCCCAGCGCGAACGTATGCCGGGCCGGGCGGGACACCGCGGAGAACAGCGCGCACCCGAGAAGGAGAACGAGGAGGGTGATTTTCTGCATGAGGGGAACAGGTTAATGAGGTCTGGTTCCGGACGCACCTGCGCGGGAGCGCGCAGAACTGCCGCAGATGAAGATACGACCTTTTACTTGAGGAGGAAAGGGGTGAAGGTTGCTACGGCCGCGACGTCACTTTCTTGCCAAGCGCCTTCGGGTATTCCACGGACAGGGCGTATTTCTGGACTTCCTTCAGCTCCTTCGGGAAGAGATCCCGGAGATTCACACCCGGCATGCCGTTGACGTAGATTTCATCCGCAATGAAATCGGCCTTCCCGCCCCTGGGAACAAAGTGGCCCTTCACCCGCGCGTCGAAGTGCATCGGGGCGTTGTTCACCCTGCGTTCGATCTTGATGTCGAATTCGCTCTTGAGCTTCATCGAGGGCCCGGACGGGGTGCCAAATATCAGCCCTTTGAGATCCATGAGGGTCTCCGGAGTGTGGGGGAAGTATGTGCTTTGACTTGAAGGGTGAAACAGAATGGTGAGTCATCATACGCACCGCCGGAGGAAATGTCAATTCCTGCGCGGCCTGCCGGACGGGAGTGTGACCTCCATCATCACCAGTTCCGGCGAATTGTCGTTGATCCGGAATGGCACCGGAGTTCTGTGATCCGGCGTCAGATCACAAAAAGATGCCGGCCCGCGTCACCGGGCCGGCAGATTGAGAGTGTGTTGTGTCACGCGAGCGATCGCGGAGATGCCCCCGCGGCCGTCAAGCGGGACGCCCTTCCTGTTCAGAACGAGGCACGTGCTCCTCCAGCCGGGGCCGGCTTTCTTGGAAACTGTGCGTCCCTGTTCGCCGCCGTGTAGGCGAAGACCGCGATGATCGTCGCAGCCTGTTCCATGTCAGGACCCTGCACCCGGTCGAACACGTCCATATTATAGTGGTGCGTGCGGGCCTCGTACTCCAGGGGATCCTGGATGAACTGGAACCCGGGAAGGTTGATCCCGTCGAACGATTGATGGTCCGTGCCCCCGGTGTTCTCAATCGTGATGGTCTGCGCCGCCGGGTCGCCGTAGGCCGAGAACCACGACCGGAATATCGGCCGGGCCGCCTCGTTCCCCTGCAGGTAGATGCCCCGGATGCGCCCGCTCCCGTTGTCGTGGTTGAAATAGACCGAGAGTTTGTCGTACTCGGGGGTCGTCTTGAGCTCTCCTCCTCCGCCGCCCGGGAAACCGCCCCCGGCGCCTCCTTCGCGCTTTCCGAAGACGGCCGAGACGTACTCGCGTGACCCGATCAGCCCTTCCTCCTCCGAGCCCCAGAGGCCGATCCGTATCGTCCGCCGCGGCTTCAACCCGGAATTCTTCATGACGGTTTCGAGTATGCGCATCGCCTCCATGCAGGCCGCCGAACCGGTCCCGTTGTCGGTGGCTCCCGTTCCGCTGTGCCAGCTGTCGAAGTGGGCGCCGATCATGACGATCTCGTCCTTCAGGTCGGTGCCGGGAATCTCTCCGATGATGTCGAACCCGGAGTCCGCTTTCGTCATCGCGACCTCGAGGTTCATGTCAAGCTTTACCTTCTCTCCCGACCGGAGGATCCGGACTATCCGGTTGTAGTTTTCGGAAGCAAACACCACCTGGGGAATGATTTCGGGCGCTTTCGGATCGTACGCCGAAATGCGCTGGTTGAACGGAACGTCGGGCGACTGGGGAACCGTCGCGGACTGGACGAGAACCGTGCCGTCATCCCCGCGCCCCGCGGTGATCGCCGCAATGGCTCCTTCCTTCTCGGCGAATTCGAGCTTGCGCGGGTTGACCTGCATCTCCTGCCAGCGCATGATGACCGTGGGGCTGTCCACGTCGGGGGCGAACCGGCGCATGACCGCGAACATGGAATCCAGGTTCGGAATGCGTCCGAATCCCCGGCGCCCCCCGCGCCGCACAGCGGGCATATCGGCGTTTGCCATTTTCAGAAGGACGGAATCCACAAGCCGTTCGGCCTGCGGCTCGAAGTGGGCCTTCAGTTCGGCCGGAGCGCTGATGAGGACGTACTTCCCCTTGAGCTTCCCTTTGTACGCGTCAAAATCCTCCGGCTTCTTCACGTCCAGGTATACGACATCCGCTTCCGATTCGTCAAAGCCTGGAGACCACGCCGCAGGATACGCGATGACGGGGAATGGAACGGGGGTCTTCACCATCGCGGAGAAATTCTTGAGCGTCCACCCTTTGCCGAGCGGCGCCCAGTGATGGTAATGCACGTTCTGAACCCCCCAGCTCTTCAGCTCCCCGCCGGCCCACTGGGCAGCCCTCTTGAATTCCGGAGACCAACCGAGGCGGGGACCGTAGACATCGGAGAGCGTGCCGAGGATCTGCATGACCTGGGAATGCTTCAGTCCTTCCTCTTTAATCTTTGCGATTGCCGCCGTATCGACTTTTTCCATAGGCACCTGGGCAAATACGCTGCCCGAGGCGAGAAAAAGGAATACGATGATCCTGGTCATCGTTTGCTTCATGGGGGAATTATCCTCCTGAGGTGAATGATGGTGGGGAGTGAACCTGATACATTAGACAGGCCCGGTAGCGGCCGGTTTAAGCGTTCCTCAGATCTTCTCGAAACGGACTGTCATTGAGCCGTTTTTGACCAGCCTGGCGTAGTAGACTTCGACATTCAACCCGGGGGCACCAAGGGCAAGGAGCGTCTTCGCGACGGTCGACAGGTCATGTATCTGCCTTTCCGAGATATGCTGAACGTGCTGGAGGAATATCGAACCGATCGAGTTTTTGAGGGCTTCGTAGTGGCGGCAGTCCTCGTGGTTGATGAGCACGACCCGGTTGACCGTCTGGAACCGCTCGAGGAAAAACTGGAGCCGGTCCTTAATGTACTTGAACTCCTTGGGGAGCCGCAGGGGCTCCGAAAGCGATGCGACGCCGCCGGAGATGACCATGGGAATGTACTCCCCTTCCTTCAGATGAAGCTCATTCCCCACGAACTCCCGAAACGCCCGCTGGAAACGATTGTCGCTGCAGTAGACGACAATCGCCTGCGGCTTCGATTCAGAAAGGTGGTAGACGTGATCCTGTTCGGGAGTGTCCATGGGGGTCACCTTAGTCTTTGGCAGTGATTATGTTGTCCCGCCTCCGGCGGGACGCAAAGAACGGATGTACTTCTACTTGGAGCCGGAGTCGGTCGTCAGCTTCTTGAGCGCCTCCTCGACGTCTACTCCAAGAAAATTCAACATTTTCGAAATGTCAATCCCCTGGGCCTTTGCCGCCGCAATCGTGCGAAAAACGGTGTTCGGCACGATGGAGCTCATCTGCTCCAGGCCGCGGCCGGACCCCATATCGACGATTTCGAGCTTGTCGATGCTTCCCAGGGGCGCCGCCACGCTCGAGAATACCGAGGTCGCCACCTTGGACAGGGCGTCTCCTCCCCTGTCGAACAGGACCGGGAGGCGGTCCAGCACGAGGATCAGCCTCGCATCGGACGTCATTTTCGCGAGCGCCGCCGCGAGCTGCGTCGTCCCTTCGGCTTCGGCAATCAGCGCCTGTTTCTTTTTCGCGGCTTCGCCGTCGGCGATCGCCATGAGCGTGGCGCGCGTCTTGGCCGCCTCTCCCTCGCCGAGGAACGTGTCGGCGTTCTTCTTCCCTTCCGCCTCCTTCATCAGGCGCTGCATTTCGGCCTCGGCCTGGAGGATCACCGTCTGCTTGGCGGCGTCCGCGTCGATGACGCGCTTCTGCCGCTCCGCCTCGGCGATCTTGACGACCGACGCATCGAGCTCCCGCTGTTTCCTGACCGCCTCCATCTCCTGCACCTTGATCTGCGCCTCGCGTTCGGCTGCGTCCCTGTCCGCCTGCTTGACGCGGAGCGTCTTTTCCTGGTCCGCGTTCGCGATGTCGAGGGCCTTGTCGGCCTCGGCGCGCTTCGTGTCGGTCTTGACCTTGAATTCCGCCTTCTTGATGTCCCTCCCCATCTCCGCCTCCGCAATGGAGGCCTCGTTCCCGGCGCGCACCGTCGCCGCCTCGCGCTGCGCGGTGCTCACCCTGATGGCGGCGTCCCGGTCGGCTTCGGCCACCTTGATGTTCGCATCCCTGACCGCCTCGGCGACCGCCCGTTTTCCGAGAGCGTCAATGTACCCGTACTCGTCCCCCACCTCCTGGATGACGAGCGTGATGATCTGTATGCCAAGCCGCTTGAGCTCCTCCGAGGACTCTTCAACGACCTTCTTGTTGAACTGGTCCCGTTCCCTGAGCAGGCTGTCGATATCGAGCTTCCCGATGATCGAACGGAGATGCCCCTTGAGGATGTTCTGCACGAAGGCCTTGATCTCGTCGGCGTTCTTCCCCAGGAAGGACTGCACGGCGTTTCCCAGATCCTCGGGGATCGAGGAGATCTTGCACGTCGCCACCCCCCTCACGTTGATCTTGACGTTGTCCTTGTTCGGTATCCCCTTCTCGTCGATCTCCGTCTGGAATGCCGCGGTGGACATTTCCTGGTACGACTCGACGAACGGAATGATGATCCTTCCCCCCCCGCCCACCACCTTGAAGCCGAGAACCTGGTCCTTCCCCGTGACCGGATCCTTATGAACGTATTTTCTCCCGTAAAAGATCCCGACGGCGTTCGGGGGTATTTTCTTGTATCTGCTCGCAATCACGCGGAGAACGATGAGAAACGCGATCGCGAGGAGGATGATCATGAATGGAATAATGAGAGTTTCCATGGCGCGACTCCGAGTGTGAATGCCGTTATGCTTCTTCCACGACGAGCTGGCTTCCGATGAGGCCCACGACCTTGACGGTGGCCCCCTTCGGAATCTCCTTCGTCGACGTTGATTTCGCAAGGTACGTCATATACTGTCCGCCGACGTTGAGGCTGACCTCGCCGAGGACGCCGGGACCGATGCCCGTCTGCACGATGCCTGTCTGCCCGACGGCAAACGAGGTCGGGACGATCGACGACGCCTGCTGCCTGTAGATCAGGCCGAGAATGAAATACATGAGGAGCGAAAGCGCGATGCCGCAGGCCAGCCCGATGAACGATGCAACGAGGTAGTCGGCGCCATAGACCCTGGCGATCGCGCCGGCGGCGCCGAATCCCATCGTCAGGGTGGCGATCACCTTGATCGAGAAGAAACTTATCGTCGGCTCCATATCATGCGTGAGGTCGTGCCCGTCAACGCCGTGGCCGGCGTCGGCATGGTCGGTGTCGTGATCGTGTCCGAAAAAGAATGACCCGGCCAGCAGGATAAAGGACGCGAGGGCGATGGAGATGAAAATCAGCACGTGGGACCTCCCGTTTGTTGGACAATACTCGGTGCGGAGGAGAAGGGAAAGGACTGGAAGCGAGACTGTGACAAAATGTACTTCTTACGGGCGTTGATTGCAAGAGAGCGGGTTGCTTCGTGGCGCCTCCCGCGCCACGCAATGACATTTTGTCGGGGGAGCAAACCTTTCCGGCGGGCGGATTGTCAGATTATTGACACCCGGGGCGAAAGAGATCCATGTTCAAGAATAAACGCGCAACCCGGCGAATGATCCTCGTTGAGCTTCTCGAACACCTGAAAACCTCATACCACCTCGAGCTCACACCGGACACCGCCAGAGCCATCCTCAAATCCCGCCAGAGCATCGAAGCGCTCGTTTCGTTCCGGAGCGACATGCGGATCGAAGACCTCCAGAGTGCTCTCGCACGGCTCGATTCCGGCTCCTTCGGCGTATGCATCTCCTGCAAACAGCGGATGGCGCAGGCCCACCTCGACAGGGACGTCACCCGGCGCGTGTGCCCATCGTGCGAGACCGAACTCAACCGCAGGGTGAACGATCATCTCACGACGCCGGGATACATTTTCCCTCCGAGGACCACCAGGAACACCGTCGCGGCGAGAAGGACGCCGAAGTCGGGAATGAGGCCGTAGACGCTCGTTCCCCCGCTGAGCATCAGCGCCCGGAGCACGTCCACCTCGTAGGTGAGCGGGTTGAACCGCGCGATGTACTGGAGCCATACGGGCATGATGGCGATGGGATAGATCGCATTGCTCGCAAAGAAGAGCGGCATTGTCAGGAGCTGCCCTACGCCCATGAAGCGCTCGCGTGTCTTGACGATGCAGGCGATGATGAGCGAGAAACTCGCGAACAACGCCGATCCGAGGATAACAGCCGCAAGGACCCCGAGCAACGACGGAGGGCTCCAATCAATGCGGACGCCGAGAAGCAGCGCCAGGACATAAATAATGACCGCCTGCGTCAGGCCGCGCACACCGGCCGAAAGCGCCTTGCCCAGCACGAGCGCCGTGCGAGGGGTCGGACTCACGAGAAGCTTGTGAATGATCCCCAGATCGCGCTCCCAGATGATCGCGATCCCGTAGAAGATGGAGATAAACAGGATGCTCTGCGCGAGGATTCCCGGGGCCATGAAATCGATATAGCGCAGGTCCCCCGTGGGGATCGCGCGGACCTGCGTGAACACCTCGCCGAAAATCAGCAGCCAGAGAGCCGGCTGAACCGCCCGGGTGACGATCTCCGTCGAATCGTGGCGGAGCTTGCGGACCTCGAGCGTGACGATGGTGAGCGTTTTGAGGATGTACCGGATGAAACCCCCGAGCAGTTCTCCCGCCTGAACGCGGGGATCTTCAACCGAGACGGCGGGCGTTCCGCCGGGTTCGTACCGTGTCGCCATACGTTCCTCCGTCATCCAGAGTCCCCCCCGTGTAGTGTTCGAAGACGTCGTCCAGCGTCGCTCCGTCGCCACCAATCGATTGTTTCAGCTCAGCCGGCGTCCCGATCGCGGTTACCTTTCCCAGGTGCATGAACGCCACCCGGTCACACAGATGCTCCGCCTCGTCCATGTAATGGGTCGTCAGGAGGATCGTGGTGCCGTACCCGGCGCGGAGCTGCGCGATGCGGTCCCACACCGCGTGCCTTGCCATCGGGTCAAGCCCCACCGTCGGCTCGTCGAGGAACAGGACGCGCGGCCTGTGGAGCATGCTCTGGGCGATTTCGAGCCGCCTGATCATCCCACCCGAGTAGGTCTTCACGAGCCGGTCCTGAACACCTTCGAGATCCATAAACGCAAGGGCGTCGCGAATCCGCTCCGCGCGTCCATCGCGGGGGATGTCGTACAGCCGGGCGAACATCTGGAGATTCTCCCGGGCCGTGAGCGCGCCGTCGGCAGAGAGAAGCTGGGGAACGTAACCGATGACCCTGCGTACACGCGCAGGCTGGCGAACGACATCGAATCCCGCCACGCGGGCACTCCCCGACGTCGGCGGGAGGAGCGTTGTGAGCATCTTGATGACCGTCGTCTTGCCCGCCCCGTTCGGACCCAGCAGACCAAACGCTTCTCCGGGCCGGAGAGCGAGGTCAAGCGCATCTACCGCGGTCAGTTCCCCGTATCTCCGCGTGAGCGCATCAGTCGTGAGTACGGCTTCTTCGTTCTTTTCCACGGAAAGCCTCCCGAAAGCGTGACGGCGTGCGCCGTCACTATGTGAGAACGCGCACGTCGACGGTATTGTTCCTTGCCCGTTTGACACGCACTCCGTACATTACCCGGCACTGGACACCCGTGCCCCCGCATACCGGAAGGTACAGACGTTTGAACCCGAGGCCAATCACACGCATACTTCTTACCAGCGCCTGCGGATTCGCCATGGCAGGCTGCGCGGGCGACCCCGTCGTTCCCCTCCGCACCGCATCATCCCTGGAGCACGATCTCGACTCGGTGATCACCGCCTGCAGCATCTCGCTCCGAGCCAGGCCCGATGACGCCGGGACGCTTGCCCGGCTCGCCGGCGCGGTTCTCGACAGGACGGTCATCCGCGAAACCGACTTCCGGAACATGGCCTGGTGGGGTCCCGGCATGCAACTCTCTCTGCTCAAGAACGTCGGCCGGAGGCTCGACCGGGCATCCGTCATGTCCCCCCGCGACACGCTCCGGGCCGCCGCATCGAACCTCGAACGTGCCATCACACTGGAGCGCAAAAACGCCGCCGCGTGGCGCATGCTCGGCCGGCTGTACATGGCGCTGGGAGCCGGATATAACGGCGATTCGATGTACGCAAAGGCCACGGCGGCGTTCGATACGTCGCTCCTCGTCGACCCCTCATCGGCTGAAGGCTATTACGGACTCGGCTGTTCGTTGTTGAAGACGAACCGCTCGGTCCGGGCGCTTGACGCGCTGAATAAATCGATCCTGTACGACTCGCTGAACGCCCGGGCGTACCTGGCGCTCGGCGAGGCGTTCCTGGACACCGGAAACGTCACCGTCGCGTACGCCTGTTTCGAAAATGCGGGCCGGCTCGGACTGACATACGCACACGAATACCTGCAGCTTGCCGGCCACTACGACGACGAAGCCTCCGAGCGCAAGCTCCTCGGAAGGTTCGCGTCGCTTCGGAAGCAGGTTCCGCCCCTGGTGAAACCCACGGTGCGCTCGGCCCTGCGCGCCGTGTCGCTGTATCATCCGGCGATCGTCAGGGACTTCGCATCACGGGCGCTCGCGATCGACTCCACATGCGCCGATGCCCGCCTTATGATCGCGCAGGTCGACATCGAAGAGGGGGACACGGCAAGCGCACTCGATGAATACCTGCAGGCATTCGATCTCGGGACCGCCGGCTGCGGGGCGTATGTGCGGTTCCCCCGGGAGTTCCTCGACCGGGTCTACGAGAGGATGCCGGACAACGATGCCCTCATGTACCTCCTCGGCCTGCCCTACCTCACGTCGTACCAGCGTGCCTCATCCCCGGATGCCGTGGAGAGGTTTCAGAAGGCGGCCCTGCGGAGGCCCGGGAGCGTCGTTCCCGCATTTCTCACCGGACAGGCCTACGCCAACCGCGCCGATACCGCAAAGGCGGTTGAATGGTTCGAGAAGGCATTGAGTCTGCCCCCCGCGAATTATCCATCGCTGTACTGGACCATCCAGTACACGTTTGTCAATCTGGGACAACCGGAAAGGGCGGTCGAAACCTTCCGGAGGCATCTTCTCGAGGACGAAGCCGGATGGATCCCGGAGCTGATGCACAACGAAAAAGCCTCGCGGCGCTATTCGAACGAACAACTCCGGCTTGCCTCGGCATACTGCGCCGTCGGCTACGAGTGTTCCTGGAGATCGGGATCGCCGTCAGGCGCATACTGGAAAAAAGAGGCGCTCGGGATGTTTACCCGGGCGAGCCGGATCGTACCGGAGTCATCGGTCCCCTGGTACGGGCTGGGTGCCGTCTACCTTGATGCCGGGGATGCCGAGGGGGCCCGCCGATATTTCCAGAAAGCCGCCGCGATGGGAAGCACCGACGCGCGCTCCATGTTGAAGAAGCTCCCCTCCCCGGGAAAGTAGCCGTCGCCGCGGCGCACCGGAAGAGGGGACGAACCCGGGCGTGTTTCACGGAGTGATTTTCACGCCGAGCCACTCCTCAAGAGCCGAATACACCGTCTTCTGCTGATCGGGGGGGAGAGTGGCGATGCGGGTGCGGTGCGAACCCCCGGGCTTGACGACCTTGACCGCGTTGGTCTTGCCGGAAAGCTCCATCGCCGTCGCCCCCCAGAGATCCGTCTCACCGTAAATGTAGATGATGTTATTCCCGTGGTCCCTCAGCCAGGTGTAGACGTTGTACATCAGGGAAGGATTGAACGTGAGGTCCGCGTTCTTCGGGGCAAGGATGACGTTCGTGGGATCCTTCACCGCCGTCAACAATCCCCGGAAATCCGTGATGTCGTATCCGTAATAACCGATTTCCGTGTAGGCCTGATACTGGAAAGGCTGGTAGGCCCGTATCCCCTGGTCGGAGTAATAGAAGAGACTGGCAACCCTGTCGAGATAGCCGAGCATCGTGTCGGGGGGAGCGTCCAGAGGGGGGATCGATGAGACGGAGCTGCCGTACTGCCAGAACGCGCACGGGAATTCCAGGACGCTGTATTCGTACGCCATCGGCTTCCCGATCGAAAACGTAAGGTTTTCCTTTTCCGCCACCCTGTCCATCAGCGGGAGGATCTCCCGTTCTCTTTTCAAGAGCGCGACCTGGAATTCCCGGATCCTGTTCCTCTCCTCCGCCGTGCCCACGGTCCGGAGAAACTTCAGGATGCGCGGGTCTTCCCGGGAGAGATTAACCGGGGCGACATACGCCACGCTCGCGTCGACGTCGAGCGGGTAATAATACCGGTAGAAGAGCGTCGTCTGCCCCCCCTTGCTCGTGCCGCTGCTGACCCATTTACCCGTGTAGATCGTCTTCAGGAGAACGGCGATATGATGATGATCGCCGGCGGCCTGCTTCGTGGTCAGGTACTTCCACGGGAGCGAGTCGGGGGCCGATTTGCCGAAAAACCTGTGCTCGACGACGACCTGGTTGCAGCGGAGGAGCGAGGCGAGCTCCCTCGGCCTCCCTCCCCCGTGCACGGAGTACCCCTCGGTTTCGAAGAGGACCGGCTTCGATTCGTCCACGTGCGCGATGTAGACGGACTGAAGGAACGACGCCCCTCCCGGGTTCTCGTGATCGAGCGGCTGCCGGACGCGGAGCTCGTACCCCGCACGGAACATCGTGTCCGTTTTCATGGCGACGACTTCGACGACGTCCGGAAGCGCTTTGAGCTTCCTGAAGAGCTCCCCGTTCTGAGCACTCGCCGTGCACGCGTACAGGACGACGAACAGGATCACCCGGTGGATCATGACAGCAACGACCGGGATTCGTCGTTCAGGAGGACCCAGAGCGTGTAAATGCCGAGCGCCGTCCCGAACGGAATATGGAGCAGGTTCAGGCAGGCGACGATGATCGCGAGCACCCTTGCCCAGGACTTCATTTTCAGGAGCCCGATCCCGGCGATGATCCCCGGAATGGCCAGAACGGAGATCATTATGCACACGACGATTCCGACCGTTCCCAGGACCCCCATCGCCACCGCGTTATGCGTAATCAGCCCGATCCCGGACAACAGCATAAAGAAGAACGCGGCAAGACACAGAGCGATGCCGCTGTATACCAGCTGGAGGATTCCGACGAGTTCGATGTGCTTTTTCATTTTCCGCTCCGGTTAAAATGGAAATGCCTCCCCCTCCGGACACACGGCGGTGAAGGCATGTCAATGAACCTGTCTGCATTCGACAACGTACAGAATTTCAGCGGAAGACACAATGATCCGGAGCCGGGGGGTCCATGGAATGGGTTCCCGGGAACATGGGTTCCCGGGAATGCCCGGAGAGGTGGTGAGTTTCGTCAAAACGCACTATCTTGTCGACGCGCTCGCTTTCACATCAGACAACTTCCCCCCCACTGGTCATGAAGACTCTCCTTCTGCCGCTCATTCTCGCCGTTCCGGCCCTGTTCTCATCCGCTTTCGCGCAGCCCGACCTCATTCTCACCAACGGAAAAATATGGACGGTCAATCCCGCCCTCCCGCTCGCCGAGGCGGTCGCCTGCACGGGGGGGAGGATCACCGCCGTCGGAACCGCCGCGGAGATCATGCCGCTCGCGGGAAAAGGGACACGGGTCGTCGATCTCCGTGGCCGGCTTGCCGTCCCCGGGTTCAACGACGCCCACGTTCACCTCATCGACGGCGGGGCGGGCATCTCCAGCGTCCAGCTCCGCGACGCCCGCACGGAGGAGGAATTCAGGGAACGGATGCGGAAATTCGCATCGTCGCTGAGACCAGGACGATGGATCACCGGAGGAGACTGGGACCACGAAAACTGGACCCCCGCCCGTCTCCCCACGCGGCAGCTCATCGACGCGGTGACGCCCGACAATCCTGTCTTCGTCAACCGGCTCGACGGGCACATGTGCCTGGCGAACTCCCTGGCGCTCAGGGCGGCCGGGATCACGCGGGAAACGCCTGATCCCCCCGGTGGAACCATCGTCCGCGACAGCCGGGGCGAGCCGACCGGTATACTCAAGGACGCCGCCATGAACGCGGTCTACGGCGTCATCCCCGACATGAGCGAGGAAGAGATCACCTCGGCACTGCGCGCGGCCATGAAGTACGCCGCCGAGCATGGCGTCACGAGCGTGCAGGACATGTCCGGCGCGCCGGCCTACCTGGAGGTATATCAGAAACTTCTTGTCACAAACGAGCTGACAATCCGTATCTATGCACACCAGCCCCTCGGAACGTGGAGACGGCTTGCGGATGCGGGGATCCGTTCATCGTTCGGGGGCCAGACCCTGAAGATCGGCGGACTCAAGGGCTTCGCGGACGGGTCGCTCGGATCAACGACCGCCCTGTTCTTCGACCCGTACCTGGACGCCCCCGGAAATTCCGGGCTGGCCAACGAACAGATGATCCCCGAGAGCAAGATGCTGGACAACATTCTCGGGGCCGACAGCGCGGGGCTCCAGGTGGCGGTGCACGCGATCGGGGACAGGGCGAACAACATCATTCTCGGGATGTTCGAAAAGGCGGAACAGCGCAACGGCGAGAGGGACCGGCGATTCAGGATCGAGCACGCCCAGCACCTGAGAGCGGACGATATCCCCCGGTTCGCCCGGCTCCGCGTGATCGCGTCGATGCAGCCGTATCACGCCATCGACGACGGCCGCTGGGCGGAAGGACGGATCGGTCCCGAACGGGCGAAAGGGGCGTACGCGTTCCGCAGCCTCCTTGATGCGGGCGCCACGCTCGCATTCGGGTCCGACTGGTCCGTCGCCCCCATGGACCCGCTGATGGGAATTTACGCGGCAGCGACGCGAAGGACGCTCGACGGCGCTCACCCGGGGGGCTGGATACCGGAGCAGAAGATCACCGTCGCGGAGGCGATTCGCGCATACACGATGGGGTCGGCATACGCGAGCTTCGAGGAAACGACCAAGGGCTCGATCGAGCCCGGGAAGGTCGCGGACATCGCCGTGCTCTCCATGGACATACTCACCGTCGATCCGGTCCGGATCGCGGACGCGCGGGTGGTCATGACGGTGTTCGACGGGCGCATCATCTACGGGAAACCATGAACCTCGTTATTGACAACGTCAGCAAGCGGTACACCGCGGACATCTGGGGGCTCCGGGAGTTTTCCCTCCCGCTTACGAGCGGGGTGATCGGCCTCCTCGGTCCGAACGGGGCGGGAAAGTCCACGCTCATGAAGATCCTGGCGACGATCGCAAAGCCGACGGGAGGAAAGGTCACGTGGAACGGCACGGACATCGCCCGTTCTCCGGACGGCCTCCGCAGGGTGCTGGGATACCTTCCGCAGGACTTCGGCGTGTACCCCAACCTGACCCCCGTCGAGTTCCTGAGCTACATCGCGGCGGCAAAGGGGCTGGACGCCCGTGCCACGCGCAAACGGATTGACGAGCTGCTTCTTCTCGTCAACCTCGACGGCGACCGGAACCAGCGGCTGGGAAGCTTTTCCGGCGGCATGAGACAGCGGGTCGGGATCGCGCAGGCACTGCTGAACGATCCGCAGCTCCTCATCGTCGACGAACCGACGGCCGGACTTGATCCGGAAGAACGCGTCCGGTTCAGGAATCTCCTGTCCGATCTCTCGGGAGAGAGGGTCGTAATACTCTCCACGCACATCGTCTCCGACGTCGAAGCCGTCGCCACCGACATCGCGGTGATCGTCAAAGGAACGCTCGTCGCCCACTCGTCGCCCGAAGCCCTCCTCGCGGAGGTCAGGGGCAAGGTGTGGGAGTGGACCGTTCCGAGCGCGGAGCTCGTCATGCTCCGCTCCCGGTTCCTCGTCAGCGGGACGATACGGAGGAGCGACGGGGTGTCGTGCCGCGTCATCGCTGCCGAACCTCCCTCGGCGGATGCCCACGCCGCAGAACCGTCGCTTGAAGACGCGTACCTGCATCTCGTCGCCGGCGCGCGGTCGGAGGGGGTCACGTGAGCGCGCTGAGGGTCATCGCCGAGCTGATGAAGGCCGACATCCGGGAGCGGACCCGGCGGTACAGCTTCCTCGTCACGATCGCCGCGACTCTGTACCTCGTTTACCTTGTCTGGGACGGGACGATCAGCGTCCACATGGGAAACTGCCAGCCCGTGCCGAATTCCGCCTGGACGGGGATGGCCATGGCGCTCTGCACCGTGACGTTCGTCGGGCTCGTCGGCTTCTACGTGGTCAAGAACGCGATCGAGAGAGACCGGACGACGGGCGTGGGGCAGATACTTGCCGGGACCCCGGTGAGCACCGTGCTCTACATGATCGGGAAACTGCTCTCCAACTTCGCGGTCCTCGCGATCGTTACCGCCATACTTGCCGCCGCCGCGGTCCTCCTCCAGGCGCTGCGCGGAAGCGACCTCGACATCCCCGCGATGGTCTCGCCGTTCGTCTTCCTCGCGCTTCCCGCGATGTTCTTCGTGGCGGGGCTCGCGGTGTTCTTCGAGAGCGTGAAACTTCTCCGGGGAGGTTTCGGGAACGTCCTGTTCTTCTTCGCGTTCTCCGCGCTCATCGTCGTACCGATGGAAACAGACCTGAGATTCACGGACGTCTTCGGCATGAGACTCGCGATTGAGGACATCCAGACCTGCGCCCGACGGACCGTGCCCGGTTACGACGGCACGTTCTCCATAGGAACAGGGGCACGGGAATACAGCGGCTCGAAGCCAATGGTATGGGAAGGGCTGCCCCTGACGGCAGGGAACATCGGTATGAGGGGATATCCCGCGGCCTACGGGCTCGCGCTCTCCCTCATCGCCGCAGGACTCTTTGACCGGTTTTCATCAAAAGCGATCCGAAAACGCCGGGGAAGAATACGGAGATTCCTGGACAGGATTGCCGGCTCTCCCCTTCAGAAGATTCCCGCGTTGATACTGGTTCCCTTTGAGGCACTCTTTGGACGGTTCGTCCAGGGACGGATACTCGTCGCCGAACTCCGGCTTATGCTCCAGGGGCTTCCATGGTGGTATTACGCGGGCGCGCTGGGACTCTGGCTGCCGTCCGCAACCATGGATCCGCAGTCCGCCCGCGCGGACATCTATCCCTTCCTGATGCTATGGCCCGTCCTCCTCTGGTCAGGAATGGGGACGCGGGAGAAACGGTTCCGCACGGGAAGCATACTCTTCTCGTCGCCCGGACCGCTTTCCAGGCAGGTTCCCGCGACATGGGGCGCGGGATTTGCGCTCGCGCTGCTGTTCGCGTCCGGCGTGCTCCTGAGACTGGCGATCGACGGGAACCTCGCAGGCATCATCGAGGTCACGGCCGGCCTGGTCTTCATCCCTTCGCTCGCGCTCGCCCTCGGGGTGTGGAGCGGGACGAGCAAGACATTCGAGGCAATCTACGTGGCATTCTGGTACATCGGCCCCCTCCATCACACGCCGTCGATCGATTTCCTCGTGACGACGGATGCGGCGGTGTCCGCGGGAGCGCCCGCGACGTTCGCACTTGCGGGTGTCATACTCTTTGCGGCGGCGCTCGGAGGGCGATGGCGGCAGATCAGCGCCGCCTGAGGAAATCAGGAGGAGCCGCTAGAAGACCCTGCCGGCAGAGGGGAGGGATTGCCCCTGCAGGAGCCAGTACGGAAGAGTGCCCAGCGTCCTGTAGAAGCACTCCCTGTGCCCCACGGTTCCCGCAATGAGCCCGGCAAAACTGTCGTTCACGAACGGACGGCGGACCATATTGTAGAATCCGAACCTCTGGGCCGAGAAGAAGAGCCTCGCGTTCAGGGCCGAATACCGGAGATCGGGGACGAGCTCTTTTTCCAGCATGTCCGTGTAGGACAGGTCTCCCGGGCGGTCGAACGACTGAGCAATCGCCCTCCCGGCAATGACCGCACTCCTCAGCCCGAAATAGATTCCCTCGCCGTAAAACGATTCGGCAAATCCCGCGGCATCCCCAACGAGCCAGACGTTCCCCTTCTGGTACAACCCCCGCCGGTTTTTCAGGGGGATCGCGTATCCCCTGTATTCGATCGCATCGTACGTCCGGAGCGACGCGTACATGGCGATGAAATCCCGGAGGTCGCGATTGATGTCGGTCGAGCCGAAGAGGGAGTATACGCCGACGTTGAGATGGTCGCGCTTCGGGAATATCCAGCCGTAGCCACGGGGCATCCCCCCGAAATCAAAAAGGACCCGGTCCTCGTAGGAGTCGATGACGGGAGGCGGGACATAGATCCAGGCCTCGACCGCGGGAGCGTACATGACTGTGTCCCGGCCGAAGAACGCCGAACGAATCCTGCTGAAGACGCCGTCGGCGCCGATCAGGTATTTCGTTCGGATAATGCCGGAGGATGTCGTGACTTCGAGGGCGTCCCCCTCCGTCCGGGCATATTCGAACGCGCAGGACGGCCGGAATTCCGCACCGCGTGCCCGGGCCCGCTCGATGATCAGCGCGTCGAACTTCGAGCGGAGAACCGCGACGCCGCTTTTCGGCCCGAGGTCCTTCACGACCGCATCGGCGTTCCTGAACGTGAGCCAGGCGCCGCGAAGCCGCCGCTCGACGACGGGGGAGATATCGAACTCCAGGAGATCCAGCGTCTTCGCCGAAAGTCCCCCCCCGCAGGTCTTCTCCCTGGGAAATGAGGCCCTGTCACAGAGGAGAACCCGGAGCCCCCGCCCTGCCATCAGGTACGCCGCATAGGCCCCGGAAGGCCCGGCGCCGATGATCGTGACGTCATACACCGTTTCCGCCTCCCCGGTTCACGAACGGGTTCCCTTGCCCACCGCGATCGCATTTGCCGTCGCGGTGGCAACGAGCTTTCCCCGCGCGTTCCGGGCCTCCGCGCTCATGACGAGCGTCGCGGGACCCATGGAGACGACGCGCGCCGTGACGGTCAGCGTATCACCCGCGGGGACCGCACGGACGAACTGCGTGTGTATGTCGAGCGTCGAGGCCGGGTTTCTCATGGCAAGATAACTCAAGGGGCCCATCACGTTGTCGAGCGCGGCGGTGATGAACCCCCCCTGCATGGCGCCGACGGGATTGAGCATGTTCTCCGTGACGGGAAACGTCACGGTCAGGGATGAGCGGGAATCGTACTCCGTGAATTCGGCGTTCATGCTGACGAAGCAGGGGGGCGGGAACACGGCCGAGGTTCCAAGCATATCCTGGAGCCGTCCGATTTCTTCTTCCAGATTCGGGGGATACGTCATAGTCTTGTCCGTCGTGTGAGCTGAATGGAGTGTCCGCAAGGCGTTGTACGACAGGGGAATATAGACACGAATCGGGACAGGGACAACAGAGAGAGCCGCTTGTTTTTCTGAACCGCCGCGCCTACATTACCCGACCCCAAGAGAGGAGAGACTATGAAGAACGTGCAGAGCCGCAACGCGGCGCTTGACATGGGTCCCGACGAATTCCGGCGCATCGGGCACGCGCTTGTCGACCGGATCGCGGAATTCCTCTCCTGGATACAGGACCGCTCGAATCCCGTCACGCGCGCCGAGAGTCCCGGTCAGATCCGGTCCGTTCTGGGGAACGCCCCCCTCCCGGCGAAGGGGACGCCGGCCGCGGAGCTCTTCGACGAGACCGCGCCGCTCCTTTTTGACCATTCCCTCTTCAACGGGCATCCGAGGTTCTGGGGATACATCACGTCGTCCGCAGCGCCCATCGGGGTTCTCGCCGATTTTCTTGCCTCCGCGGTCAACCCGAACGTCGGAGCGTACGACCTCTCACCTATGGCGACGGAAATCGAACGTCAGACAGTCCGCTGGATCGCCGAGATGATCGGGTATCCCGCCTCGTGCGGCGGGATACTCGTCAGCGGCGGCAACATGGCCAATTTCGTCTGCTTCCTCGCAGCACGGAAAGCGAAGATCCCCTGGGACGTCCGGAAGGACGGCATGGCGAACCCGGGTGCAGGGCGGGTGAGGATCTACTGTTCGAGCGAAACCCACACGTGGATCAACAAGGCCGCGGACCTCTTCGGCCTGGGCCACGACTCGATCGCCTGGATCCCGGCGGACAGGGATCAGAGGATGAGCGCGGACGCACTCCTGAGGCAGATCAGCGAGGACAAGAAGAAAGGGATGATTCCCCTCATCGTCGTGGGGGCGGCGGGGACGGTAAGCACGGGCGCCACCGATCCACTGCCCGAGATCGGCGCGATATGCCGTGAGCACAATCTCTGGTTCCACGTCGACGGCGCGTACGGGGGATTCGCCGCAGTGCTTCCCGAGGCATCGGAGGACCTCAAGGGACTCATGGACGCCGACTCCGTGGCCGTCGATCCGCACAAGTGGCTGTACGCGCCGCTCGAAGCGGGGTGCGCGCTCGTCCGGGACCCGAAGGCCCTCCTGGATGCGTTCAGTTATCATCCGGCGTATTACAGGTTCGACGAGCACGCCGATGAAGGCCTCACGAACTTCTACGAATTCGGGATGCAGAACTCACGCGGGTTCAGGGCGCTCAAGGTCTGGCTTGCGCTCCGGCAGGCCGGACGCGAAGGATATGAACGGATGATACGCGAGGACTGCACGATCGCGGCGGAGCTGTACCGGTCGCTCGGATCGTACCCGGAACTCGAACCCCTGTCCTGCAACCTGAGCGTCACCACGTTCAGGTACGTCCCGTCCGACCTCCGGCGTGCGGACACGGCCGGGGAAGAATATTTGAACAAGCTCAACACGGAGATACTCGTCAAACTTCAGTCGGGGGGGAAAGCGTATCCCTCCAACGCTGTCGTCGGGGGAAAATACGCGGTGAGGGCGTGCGTGGTCAATTTCAGGACGACGGTGGAGGACATACTCGGGCTCCCGGCGCTGGTGGTGAGCACGGGGAAGGAAATTGACAGACTTTTACGGCAGAACAAATAGACGGCTGGATTTACTGGAAGTGATTCGGTAGATTCCAGACGTGTTCATTGAGACAACGAAACCGCGGATGGAGCGCGGTTTTTTTATTTTGCGCGGCACAAGGACCCGGATACGAACATGGCATCGCGAGCCCAAATCGAACAGGAAAAGACAAAATTCAGGATCATCTACATCCCCTTCCTGGGCATATCGGCCGCATTCATCATCGTGTATTCGATTCTGAACTGGCTTCTTGTCATGAAATGGGGCATCCTGCCGCTGAGCGAATCGGTGGCCAACATGTGGCTCCCGTATGCTCTGCCCTGGATACCTGTGTACTTCATACTCCATCCGAGGCAGCAAGCACTGCGGCTGAGGGGAATCAACCGAGACTGGGGTTTCATGTTCGCAGCGGCCTTCGCCATAGCGGTGCCGACAATGATCGCACAGGAGTATCTGACCACCGCGACGGGGAATCTCACAAGCCTCGACCGGATAAGCGAGATCGGTTCGAAGGACCTCTCCAAGTATTACGTCGTCGGGCGGATGTTTGCTGACAAACGGCTCCAGGGAGCAGCCGGTTCGGTGGAACCGTCCGGGAGCAACGACGAGAGCCTGATCATCACGATCTGTTTCGTCTGCCCTCTCCGCGACGGAATCGATGCGTACGATCCGCTGGACAGGGGAATCTGGCTCGGCGTGAGATATTCGGAGATCATCGGCAGGCGGGCATCGAAAGGGCGGCTGGAAGAGATATACAAGGACTACGCGAAGACCTGCACGACAATCTTCAAGGACGCGGACCTGCGCAATTTCACGTATTTCGAACGCGCAACGAACAACGACGACAGGAGACTCTTCGAGTCCGCGGTGAAGAATTCGGGATGCGCCCCTGGTTCGCGAACGCCGGTCATACTGATTGCACACGACGACCCGTTCGAGACACGGAGCGGGGCGAAACTCCCGTGGATATTCTGGACGTTCGCAATCGGAGCCGGCATCTTCGGGTTCATGCTCCTGTTTCCCTCCGTCGACGAGAAGGAGGTTCACCATATACTCAGCGGCCGCAGGCCGAAGAAACGCAATCTCGCCGCGGGACTGCATTACTTCCTCCCCCGACCCGGCATGTTTGTGACGCCGATACTGATGGATGTCAACATACTTGTCTTCGCCCTCATGGTGTTGTCGGGGCTGGGCGTGAAGTCGTTCAGCACCGAGGACCTCGTCAAGTGGGGCGCCGACTACGGGCCGCTTGTCTGGAACGGAGAGTACTGGAGGATCGTGACTTCCATGTTTGTCCACGCCGGACTGATGCACCTGGCCGGCAACCTGTACGGCCTGATTTTTGCCGGGTTCTTTCTCGAGCGCATCGTTCCGAGGTCCGTGTTCGCCTTTACGTATTTCATTTCAGGGATTTGCGCGAGCCTGGCGAGCATAACGACCAACGCGGCGACGGTATCGGTGGGGGCCTCGGGGGCGATATTCGGATTGTACGGCCTTCTGCTCTTCCTCCTCCTGACGAACGAGAGGCGGGTGAAGTTCGCACGCAACCCGCTCCTGATCAGCGCATTGGTGTTCGTGGGGTTCAACCTGTTCTCGGGTCTGATGACGGAGGGCGTTGACAACGCGGCGCACTTCGGCGGTCTTCTCGCGGGGGCCGGACTGGGGGTCATCTTTCATCTGAGCCCCTATTCGGCGCTTTCAGGACGGACCATCACCCGGAAGAAGTCGCCTCTCTCGTCGATATCGGGGCTGGATTCCTGAGGACGCGAACCGAAGCTTCGATTCCAGGAAGATCATTTCTTTTTCCCCCGTGCCCGAGTGGCCCATGTGCGACCCCTCGGTGACTTCAGGGAATTCCAGAGCCAGTTTTCGAAAGCCCTGTGAGGTCATGTGTTCACTCCGATTCCATCACCACGATTCCTCCCGAGCTGGACCTGTCAAGATAAACAGATCGGGAAGACTTTCAAGCAGGCGGGGGGTTGACATTCAGGTGTTTTCGGTTTATCATTGACTAACCAGTCAGTCATAACACTTGCAGGAGGCACCGTGTGCCCGCGATCGAAGGAAACCTCAGAGAAGATGAGAAAGGCGACCAGGGAGGCAATCGTCTCTGCCTCCCTTGAGCTTTTCGCAAAACGGGGGTATTCGGCGACGACGACGGAGGAGATCGCCACGAAGGCGGGAATTTCCAAAGGGCTCATATTCACACACTTCCCCACCAAGCAGGACATACTGTTCGCCATTCTGGATGAACAGATCAAGCAGATCATGCCCACGTTCTTCAACGAGGACGATCCGCGGCCCCCGAGGGAGCGGTTCATCGGGCTCGTCGATTCGTGGCTCGACGTCATCAAGAGCAGGCCGCTCCTGGTACGGCTCTCCCTCCAGCTCGGGCTCGACGAGGATTACCGGAAGATCATGAAGCGACGGGGGAAACAATATGTCGAGTCCACGTTCGTACCGCTCGTGAAGCTCATCAGGCAACTCGGATCCGACAAGCCCGAGCTGGACGCCTACCTCCTCGCATTCGTGTTCGACGGCATTATCGCAAACTACACGGTCGCCCCCGAACTCTTCCCGATCGAACCCATTCGGGACCACCTCATTGCGACGCTGTTTGCACGGTGGGACGCGCGGCCGGGGAAGGGCGGATTGCGCCGGGCTGAGAAGCGGCCTCGCAAGGACACCCGGGCGGGGTTGCTTCGTCGCAAAGAGCACTCCTCGCAATGACAACCGGGCGGGATTGCTTCTCCCTGAGAAACGGGCGCGCAATGACGGGGGTTGCGCTGCTTTTCTTTTGCGTACAGGTCGCGGCGGCGCAGAGTGCGGAGATCCACGGGCAGGCGACGGGATGGATCGGCGCGGACCGCGCGGACCGGTCCGCCGCACAGGCGGGTGCGCGGTACATCCCCGACCTTCTTCTCGAGCAGAAGCTCGGAGACACGTTCGACGCGAACATGGAGCTATCGTTGAACGCCTATGCAACTTCCCTCTATACGGCGTCGACCGCCCCGGCGTACGATGCGCAGGCAAAGGCCTACAGGGGCTGGGTCCGGCTTTCGACGGACAGGTTCGAGCTCCGGCTCGGATTACAGAAGATCAACTTCGGTTCAGCGATGATTCTCCGGCCGCTCATGTGGTTCGACCGGGTCGACCCACGCGATCCACTCCAGCTCACGGACGGGGTCTATGCAGCGCTCGCGCGGTATTACTTCCTGAACAACGCCAACATCTGGTTCTGGGTGCTCTACGGCAACGAGAACACGAAGGGATGGGAGACCGCGCCGACTGTGAAGAAGACCGGCGAATACGGGGGCAGGATTCAGTCCCCCCTCGGCGACGGAGAGATCGCCGCCACGTATCATCACCGGCGTGCGGAGCCGGGTCCCTTGCCGGCTAATCTCCCCGTTGCGAGTCCGGGGATCCCTGAAGACCGGTACGCACTGGACGGCAAATGGGACGCCGGCGTCGGCCTCTGGTTTGAGGCCGTTCTGACACACCAGCAGAGCGAGTTCATTCCCCTGACAATCCAGAGACAGTGGACGCTCGGTGCGGACTACACGTTCGACGCAGGGAACGGGCTGTACGCCGCGACGGAGTATTTCCGGACCGACCAGGCGAAGAATGCCCTCTCGACCGGGGAAGGAGCGGGATTCTCAGCTCTTTCCGTCAACTACCCGTTCACCAATGTCGACCGTGCGACCGCGCTGATATACCGCGACTGGACGAACAGCGAGTGGTACCGCATGCTGACGTGGGAACGGACGTACGACAACTGGATCTTCTATCTCATCGGATTCTGGAATCCTCGCGTCATCCGGATCTCGTACAGCCAGCCGGGCGCAAACCCGTTCGCCGGAACCGGATTCCAGTTTATGATCGTTTTTAATCACTGAATACTCTCCAGGAACACCATGACGGACGCACCTCTCATTTCGACACGGGAACTCGACAAGATCTACACGCTCGGGCAGACGACTCTCGAGGCCCTTCACCACATCACGCTGAATGTTCAGAAAGGGGAGTTTGCAGGGTTCGTCGGGCCGAGCGGATCGGGAAAAACGACGCTCCTCAACATCATCGGATCGCTCGATGTACCCACGCACGGGAGCGCCGAGGTCCTCGGGAAAAAGGTCGAGCTGCTCACGCACAGGGAGTCCGCCGCACTCAGGAACCACCATATCGGATTCATCTTCCAGACGTTCAACCTGCTCCCGGTGTACACCGTCTACGAGAACGTGGAGTTTCCGCTCCTCCTGCAGGGGATGGATTCCTCCCGCCGCAAACAGCTTGTCACGGACGCACTCTCCTGGGTGGGGCTGGCCGACAGGGCCGATTCCAAACCCGCCCAGCTCTCCGGCGGCCAGAGCCAACGCGTCGCCATCGCCCGAGCGATCGTGAAGCAGCCGGAGATCGTCCTGGCGGATGAGCCGACGGCAAACCTGGACGCGGCGAATTCCCACCACATCATGAAGACGATGGTCCAGCTGAACGGGGATCTGAAGACCACGTTCATATTCGCGACGCACGACGAGAAGGTGATCGGATACCTGAGGCGCAAGATCACGCTCGTCGACGGACAGATCTCCCGGGATGAAGTCCTCGACGGCTCCGCCGCGGGAGGGAGGTGAACCATGCTCATACTCAAGCTCGCCCTGCGGAACATCCTGAGCGCCGGCGCCCGCACGTGGCTCAACGTGACCGCGCTTTCGTTCGCCTTCGTGGCGATTGTTTCCATGCAGGGATTTTACGACGGGCTGAACGACCAGGTGGAACGCGCGACGACGGACGCCCTGTACGGCGGCGGGCAGTACTGGCAGAAGGCGTACGATCCGTACGACCCCCTCTCGTTTGATGACGCGCACGCGGAAATTCCACCGCAGATCAGGGAGGCGATCGCGCGCGGAGCAGCGACGCCGATCCTCATACGGACCGCTTCCGTGTATCCCCAGGGACGCTTCAGGTCCATCATACTCAAGGGGATCGACCCCGACCAGAGGATACTCGCGATTCCCTCCTACCTCCTGAAGGGCGTCGACGGTGCCCTGCCCGGCATCATAGGAACCAGGATGGCGAAAAGCGCGGGGCTGAAGAAGGGAGACATCGTCACCATCCAGTGGCGGGACGTCCACGGGACGTTCGACGCGCGCGACGTGACGGTCGCTGAAGTTTTCGCGACGACAGTGCAGGACATCGACAACGAACAGATCTGGATTCCCTTGGACCGGCTTCAGCAATTCACGCGCATGCCGGACCAGGCCACGATCGTCGTAACGGGACAGAACACGGTTGCCCCCGGTACGGTGCCCGGGTGGGATTTCAAGAACACGGACGAGCTTCTCCGGAGCCTGCGCTCGCTCGTGAAGATGAAGACCATACAGGGGAGCATCATGTATCTCCTCCTCCTCTTTCTCGCCATGCTGGCCATATTCGACACGCAGGTCCTCTCGATCTGGCGCAGGAGGAAGGAGATGGGAACGCTGATGGCGCTGGGGATGACCCGGACGCAGGTGATCACGCTCTTCACCACGGAAGGGGCGCTCCACGCCGTCCTGGCGGCGGTCGTCGCGGCGGCCTACGGGATCCCCCTTCTCGCGTTCGCCGCAACGAGGGGCATGGACCTTCCCGCCACGACGGACAACTTCGGGTGGGCCATCGGTGAGAAGCTCTTCCCGGTCTACACTCCGGGGCTCGTGGCCGGCACGGTGATCCTGGTCTTCACCGTCACCACGATCGTGAGCTATCTCCCCACGAGGAGGATCGCCCGGCTCAAGCCCACAGACGCGCTCAGGGGGAAACTCACATGATCCGGTTCCTTTTCAAAGGCCTGATCCGGGACCGCTCCCGTTCCCTTTTTCCGCTCCTCACGGTCACGGCAGGGGTACTGCTGACCGTCGCGCTCCATTCCTGGCTGAACGGGTCGGTTTCATCACTCATACAGGCGACCGCACACTACAGCACCGGACACGTCCGGGTCATGACGCGCGCCTACGCCAGGGAGGCGGCGCAGATCCCGAACGACCTGGCGCTGCTGGGGATCGACACGCTCGTCGGTGAGCTCCGGAGCAGCTATCCGGACATGTCCTGGACCCCGCGGATTCAGTTCGGCGGACTCCTGGACGTCCCGGACGCGAGGGGAGAAACGCGGGCACAGGCGCCGGTGAGCGGGATGGCGCTGGCGCTTCTCGATTCCCTCAGCCCGGAATGGAGGATGTTCAACATCCGGCAATCGCTCACCGGGGGGCGCGTCCCGCGCCGGCGCGGCGAGATACTCATCGGAGAGGAACTCGCCCGGAAGCTCCGCATCGCACCGGGCGATACCGCCACGCTCATCACCTCGACGATGTACGGAAGCATGAGCATCACGAATTTTGTCGTCGCGGGGACCGTCCGGTTCGGCATCGCCGCGATGGACAAAGGGACCGTGATCGCCGACCTCTCGGACGCCCAGCAGGCCCTCGACATGGAGAACGGGGCCGGGGAAATCCTGGGTTTCTTCGCGGATGACTTCTACCACGAAGAGCGGGCGAACGCCGTGACGGCGGAATTCAACGCGCGCCACAGGGATCCCGCGGGGACGCCGCCTGCGCACGCGTCGTTCAGCCCCGTCATGGGGACGCTCCGCACGGAGAGCGGCATGTCCGATTACATGAACCTGATCGACCTCTTTTCGGGTGTCATCGTCGCCGTGTTCATCGTCGCGATGTCGGTCGTCCTGTGGAACGCCGGGTTGACCGGAAGCCTGCGGCGGTACGGCGAGATCGGCGTCCGGCTCGCCGTGGGAGAGGACAAGACGCATATCTACCTCACACTCCTCGTGGAGTCGCTGATGATCGGGTTCATCGGATCCCTTCTCGGGACGTTGACCGGGCTCGCGATCGCCTGGTACGGCCAGTCGCACGGGCTCGACCTCGGGGGGATCCTCAAGGACAGCTCGATGATGTTCCCCAACGTCGTCCGCGCCCGCATTACGCCGGCGACGTACGTGATAGGCTTTCTCCCCGGACTGCTGGCCACGTTCCTCGGGACGGCGATTTCCGGGGCGGGGATCTACAGACGACAGACTTCGGAACTCTTCAAGGAGCTTGCATCATGATCCACGCGCTGACGGTGTTGTTCATGTTCTGCCTCCCTCCTCCCGGAGGGGGACCCTCAGGCGACGAGATACTCAGGAACGTCGACAGGAACATGTATTCGGAGAAGAAGATCGTCGTCTCCCGGATGATCATTCACGGACGCCGCGAGACCAGGACCGTCGAATCGAAATCCTGGCAGAGGGGGACGAGCGAATCGTACACGGAATACCTGGCACCGGCGAGGGACAAGGGGACGAAGATGCTGAAGCTCAACGACATGCTCTGGGAGTTTTCCCCTTCCACCGACCGGACGATCATGATCTCCGGGCACATGCTCCGCCAGTCGGTCATGGGTTCCGACCTCTCATACGAGGATATGATGGAGGACCCTCACCTTCCCAACCTGTATACCGCCACGATCGCATCATCCGAGACCGTGGACGGGAGAACCTGCTGGGTCCTCGACCTCAGGGCAAAGAAGGAGGATATCGCGTACGACCACCGGCAGGTATGGGTGGACAAGGAACGCTACGTCCCGCTGAAAGAGAATCTCTACGCGACAGGGGGAAAGCTCCTGAAAACGGTGGACGTCCGGGAGGTGATGCGCGTCCAGAATCACTGGCTGGCAAAATCCGTTCTCTACAAAGACGTGCTCAAAGAGGGGGAGGGAACCGAGTTCCTCATGGATTCGGTGACGCTCGACGCGGAGATTCCCGACTACATGTTTTCGAAGGCGGCGCTCAGGCGGTAGGCCGGAATTCCTTTCACCCGGAATATGCAACCTTTCAGGTTCTGCTCCCTGAATCCCGGTCCAGGATACGGGGAGCAGAACCTCATTTATTTGACCCTGTTGCCATCTTATAGGCCAATGCTGCCTCGGGAAGCGGTGTTAGAGTATCTACCAACGTATTGTACGTTCCTTTTTCCGACAGTTCGTCAGCAACTTTCTTAATGAGAGCCAACGTAGCTTTCATCACACTTGAACCCAGGCTTAAACGGGCGACGCCCAAATCCTGTAGTTCACGAACAGAGGGAGGCAGTCCTGCCCCCGTACCGGGGTTTGCAAGAATATTGATTGGGGCATCGATTTCCTTAACCAGCGTTGAAATCGTTTCACGTTCCCATACGGGCTGAACAAATATGCAGTCTGCACCTGCTTCCCGGTATTTATTCCCACGCTTTATTGATTCAGATAATTTCTCCTGAGGCGAACCTGACGAAGTATAGAATGAATCAGTCCTCGCATTAATTACCAGATGGAAGCCCAGTGAATCTGACAATGCACGGATAGCTGATATTCTTTCACAAAATTCCATCTCGTCAATCAGTACTGGATTCAAATCAACGCTGTCTTCAATGTTTATTCCGACAATTCCCGTTGCAATTATCTTTGCAACCGAATCAATTATTTCATTCAAGTTATTTCCATATCCGGCCTCTATATCCACGGTAACCGGAACCTGCACCCCATGGCCGATCCCCATTATAGCTTCAATCATTTCTGACAATTGTATTACCTGGCAGTCGGGATAACCTAAAGAGGCGGCTATCCCCATACTTGTTGTTGCGATCGCTTTATAGCCACATGCTTCTATCAACTTAGAACTTCCGACATCCCATGAGTTTAACAGGACCAGAATCTCTTTGTCTTGATGAAATGCCAGGAACTTTTCAGCTTTTTCTCTTTGAATACGTGAAACCATGATATTGTTATCTCCTGTAGTTTCAGACAAATCCAACTTCCCGTTGGATCGTCACTTACGGCGAAGTGTATGCGCCCGGCGGAGAGTCGTCGGAGCGAAATTGCCGTTCTTCACATCACATTCGCGAGGCGGACGGGACGCGAGCCCGTCCTGAGCTCCATCCCGGGAGCGTCTGCGTCCCGTCGCGCAAACCGGTGCTTCTCGTAAAAACCCGACTTCCCTTTCGCGCAGAAGAGCTGGACATCGCGGATCATCCTCTCCCGGCACCTCTCGACGAGGCGCTCGAGAATGGCGGAACCCACTCCCTTGCGTTGATGCCGCGGATCGATGATCATATCGACGATCAGGGCGTGCAGCACGCCGTCGGAAATCGTGCGTCCGAAGCCGATGAGCGTGTCCCCCTCATATGCCGAGACCGCGTGCCAGCTCCCCCGGAGCGAGGCGAAGAGTTCGTCTTCAGTGAGCCGGTATTCCTCGTTCCATCCTGTCGTTGCAAAGAGAGCGAAATATTCCGATCTTCCGGGAAGAGATTCAAGGAGATGCATTGTCATTCCTTCTTCTTGAGCCCTGTTCCTTACCGATGACATCCGAAACAACGCCGGCCTGTATCCGTACAATGTGTACAGGACGTCGATGCCGGACGGGTACAGACATTCCGGGGAGGGCGCATCGTGTTTTTTGTCATTGAAGTCATCATCGCATCGATCGTCGTCTCGGCACTGGCGTACGCGCTCCGGCTCGTACCGAAATACCCCAAACGGTTCCACCGGATGCTGGTGCAAGTCCTGAACACCGCATTTCTGACGATGCTCCTCACGTACCTCATCGCGAACGGGATCGAGCCGGGCTTTGTCCTCCTGGGCTCGATGATATTCGGATGCCTGTTCCTGGCCGTCATAATAACAAATACCGCAGCAAAGAACACTTCATCGAAGACTCCCCCCCCGCTCCCCTGAACGAATCCGGCAGATTTCACCGGATTTCCCGAATACGCAGGTCCAAACACCTCAAGCATGTGTCCTAGGGAGGTCGGCACTTCTGTCGAGTGCAAGAACTACACACTATCCCCGATTGATCGGCCGCGCGATTTGTGTTGATTGAATCCACGGGCGCGGAGAACTATCACTGACGCCGGCACAATCTCGAGGAGGCTCCATGTTCAAGGACTCCGGAATAGCGAATGCGGAAATCGACACCGAACGGATATACGAGAAGTCGGTCCACCGCATCTCCAGGCGAATCCGTGAAGAATTCTGGGACGGGCTCACCAGGAGGATCGACGAAAACGGACTCCCGGCGATCATCAGGGACGAAAAAGTGAGCACCATCGACGGGACACACTATCTCTTTGTCCCGCACGACGACACCGGTGCAAAGGCATACTACGAACGGGTCGCCGCCCGGCACCCGGAGTGGAATCTGCTCGTCGAGTCCCTGCCTGACAAGGTCACTCCCGAATATGTCAGGACGCTGAGAGGAGGACACGGCCTGCTCTCGCTTGGACTCCGGGAGAATCCCGGCGGCGACCCGGAAGGCGAGCCGTTTGTCGTTCCCGGCGGAAGGTTCAACGAGATGTACGGGTGGGACAGCTACTTCATCCTCCTCGGACTCATCAAGGACGGGAAGATCGATCTCGCCCGCTCCATCGTCGACAACTGCGTGTACGAGATCCGGCACTACGGGACCATACTCAACGCGAACCGGACGTATTTTCTCACCCGCTCGCAGCCGCCGTTTCTCACGTCGATGGCGATCGCCTGCTACGGGCGGCTTCCGCGCGGGGAGAAGAGCAAGCGGTGGCTGGCGCACGTGCTGAAGGCCGCGATCGCCGAGTACCATAACGTCTGGATGAGCAGTGACCATCTTACCGCCACCGGGCTCAGCCGGTACTACGACCGCGGGGCCGGAGTGCCGCCCGAAGCCGAACCGGGGCATTTTGACGGGGTCATCGAACAGTATGCAAAGCGGGAAGGGATGACGGCGGAGAAATTCCTCGAGGCATACGGGTCCCGGGCGGCGCAGTTCGCCGAACTCGACACATATTTCATGCACGACAGGGCAATGAGGGAATCGGGTCACGACTCGAGCTACAGGCTGGCGGGGTGCGCGGCCGACCTCGTGACCGTGGATTTGAATTCGCTTCTCTACAAGACCGAGTCGGACGTCGCCTCCCTGCTCACGTCGGAGTTCGGGGGGTCGCTCGACATGGTGAACGGATCGACCGAGAACGCCTCCACGTGGAGAGGGAGGGCCGAAGAGCGCAGGATGCTTATGAACAGGTATCTCTGGAATTCCGAAAAAGGGATGTTCTTCGACTACGGCTACGCGGCCGGACGACAGTCGACGTACGTGAGCGCGACATCGTTCTACCCCCTCTGGTCCGGGCTGGCAACGAAGGAGCAGGCGCGGAGGATCCTCCAGGCGGGTCTCCCCCTTCTTGAAACCCAGGGAGGGGTCGCCGGATCGTCGCTCGTCTCCCGGGGGCCGGTGAGCGCACTGCGCCCGCAGTACCAGTGGGATTTCCCGTTCGGGTGGGCGCCCCACCAGATGCTCCTCTGGCAGGGACTCATGGATTACGGGTACGACAACATCGCCAGGCGGCTGGCGTACAAGTGGCTCTACACGATCACGCTCAACGCCGTGCAGAACGGCGGCATGATACCCGAGAAGTTCGACGTCGAGGCGAGAACGCTCGACGCATCCCCGGAATACGGCAATGTCGGGGCGGCACCTCCCTCCCCTGCCGGAGAGGGATTCGGGTGGACGAACGCCTCGTACCAGGTCGGGTTGAATATCCTCTCACCCGACCTCGTCGACGCGCTGAACCGGCTCGTCCCTCCGGAGTGGGTGTTCCTTCCGGAACGCAGGAAGCAGTGACGGGGAAGGGACTGCGCGGGTAAACCGGATTTCGGAGAGACGGGGGGGGGTGAGCCAGGAGGATCAGAGGTTCCGGATGTTTGCAGCGTAGCCGCGCGTCGCGATGAGTTCGGTTTCCCTGCTGTCCTTCAACCGGACCTTGTACCGACCCGCGAACCACCTGACGATCTCCCGGATGAACTTCACGTTGACGATAAACGACCGGTGGATCCTCACGAATGACGATGAGTCGAGCTTTCCCTCCAGATCGGCGAGCGTCCCGTCGATGGGATATTCCCTGTCGGCCGTATGAAGATATGTATACTTTTCCCGTGATTCGAAATAGGCGACATCTGCGAGATCGACGAGTATGATCCTGTCCCCCAGGCTCACCTTGAGCCGCTGCAACGCCGGCGAGGCAAGCCGGGAGAGCATCTTTTCGATGTTCTCGTTCACCGGCGGGGATGACGACGCCGTGAACAACCGGAGTTTTTCGAACGTCCGCTCAAGCCGCTTCTGCCCGACCGGCTTGAGAAGGTAGTCGACAGAGTTTTCTTCGAAGGCCTTCAGCGCATATTCGTTGTACGCCGTGGCAAAGACGATGAACGGTTTGTCCTTCAGCCGCCGCACGACTTCGAACCCGTCGCACCCGGGCATCTGGACGTCCAGAAACACCACATCGGGCCTGAGGGAGGAGATGACCGCCACCGCCTCCTCGCCGTTGCGCGCCTCCCCGACGATTTCCACCTCGCGGGCGTACTTCAGGAGCAGCTTCAGGAGCCGCCGGCGCGCCAGATCCTCGTCATCAACGACCACAACGCGAATGCGCATCGTTTCCGTCACCCGAGTGGAACAGTGATCTGAATCCGCGAGCTTCCCTCCTCGACCAGAAGGGACGCTTTCTCACCGTACGCGAGCGCCAGGCGCTCCCTGATGCTTTTCAGGCCGAATCCCTGGTCCCCGTCCGTCGCGGCAAACCCCTTCCCCGAATCCGTCACCGTGATAATGAGGGAATGCCCGTTTTTTCCCACGACGACACCCACGGACCCCCCGTTCGGTTCGGGCGCAATGCCGTGCTTGATGCTGTTCTCGACGAGGGGCTGGATGAGGAGCGGCGGAATCTGCGCGTCGTTCAGCGATTCGTCCGACCGTATGTCGAACGTGAGCCGTTCGCCGAACCGGACCTTTTCTATCTCGAGATAGGAGCGGACGATCTCCAGCTCTTCGCTGAGCCGGACGGTGCTGTTCCCGCTCCGCTGAAGCGTGTAGCGGAACATCTCCGAGAGCTTTTCCACCGTGGATTCGGCGGCGGCGGGATTCTCGGAAATCAGGCTGGCGATGGAATTGAGCGTGTTGAAGAGAAAATGAGGATTGATCTTGGCCTGGAGCGCGTCCAGCTCCGCGCGGGTCCTCAGGCGTTCGAGCCGTTCTTCGTTCAACTCCTTTTCCCGCAGCTTCTTCGCCATGCGCTCGGCGGTTCCGCGGAGGGACATGTAGATCGCCGCGGCGCTGCCGAAGACGACGGCGAGAATGAGATTCAGGAACAGGAGCCGGAGATGGCTCCCGATGTCGAACCTGCCCGCGAAAAACGCATAGCGGAGGAGGAAATAGCCGATCTCGGTCCCCGCGAACCCCGCCAGAAGGTACACGGCGAACTGCGCCGCCAGCCGGCGGAGCGGGGTGAGGCGCCCCAGCCACTTCCACAACAGCATCATGATCCCCTGGATCGAGGAGCCGATGCAGATGGTAAAGACGATCGACGAAACCAGGTTTTCGACCCAGTGGGCCGGGTTCTCGTAGCTGAGGCCGACGGTCACGACGACGGCCGCGAGAACAAAAAAGACACCCGTGCGGAGGATGTTGATTGATCTCATAGCTGTACTCCCAGCCCGAGCGTCACGGATTCCTTTGTAAACAGTGTGCCGAATTCCGAGCCGTCACGCCCGGCGTAGACCGTGTACCGCACATACAGCGAGAGCGAGCGGGACAACTTCCAGGTCAGCGTCGGTATGGCGACGATGCTCCCGTCGTCCGCATTGATGAAGCCGATCACTTCGCACCCCCAGTCGTCGTCCGCATACGCTCCGCGCACGAAGAGATAATCCCGCATCGCTCCCCGCGGCGAGAGCGTCAGAAGGGACCAGAGAAGGTTCATACGCGACGGGATCAGGAGGCTCGCCGGCACGCGGATTTCCCCCTTCTGGACCGCATCCTGAAACTTAACGAAGTTCATCCATCTTTGCCATTCCTGCCTGCTCAACCCTTCGGCGTTGTGGTAATACTCGAGCGCGATGTTGACCCCGCCATCGAGCGTATACTGCCCGCCGACGAGCGTCTTGAGGAATATCTGCCGGGAATCCGCGTAAAGAGGGAGGTACGGATACGAGGAGAATATCTGCGCGGGATCGTCCGACGTGATGATCGGGTGATAGAGCAACGATGAGCCCCTCGTCCCGAGTATCTCCCCGTGGAGCTCGAGATCGTCCCCGATCACGTATGACGTGTTCGCACCGAGCTCCAGCCGGTCCCCTTCCCTGTAGTGGGCGACGAGCGACAGGTCGAGGCCCGCAAGGAACGCATACGCGCGCAGGGCGAGCTCGTTCTCCCCCCAGCGAAACGACGAGTTCGCGTAGCGTGCGTCGTTCAGGTAGACGGCGGTGACCGACGCCTTGCCGATGAACGCGGTCAGCGAAACGAGGTTCCTGCCGTCGTTCTGGTTGAGCCTGTCGGTGGGGTCCGATGGGGACCGCTGGGGCTCCACGACGCCGGTCGGATTGAACGCATAGCCGGTGCCCCATTTGAGGATCTTCTTTCCCGCCACAAGGTCGAACGCATCGCCGAGCGAGACGTCGATCGCGAGCTCGTGGACGGCAAAATCGTACGACGGACACTTGATGTCATTCGACGAAGTCGTAACGCCGAGCGACGTGGAGACGACCCCTTCACCGAGGTACAATCCTGCCGTCGCCACGTTCCCCCACCCGGGCTGCGGGACGACGGCGTTCTGGTAATTGTACGGGGTCGCGCCGTTGAGCCTGAAATACGTCCCTTCGTCCACGGCGGAGAGCCGGTATTGCAGGGGCTGGGCCCACGCATCCGGCCGCGCGAGCGCCAGGGCAAACACCGCCAGGGCCGCGTTCCGGGAAATGCTCATCTGAGCTTCTCCAGGTAGTCCTTGTTGAAGAACTTGTCGGGGATTTCCTTCGGCGTGTACCCCGAGAACGACATGATGGTCTTGCTCCCCTCCCTGAGCCTGTCGAGTATCGTCATCTGGACGAGGAGGAGCTTTCCGTGGACCGTGGCGAACGTGTCGTAGAAGATCGTCTTGTAATGCTTGCCGGAAGTCAGATAAATCTCCGCTTTCCTCGGCCGGGCATCCTCCTGTCTCACCCACAGCTCGACCCGGTTGTACGTCGCCCCCTCCGACTTCGCCGTGAGATTGAGTATGTAACAGGGGACGCCTTCCACCGTCTCCTCCCCTTTGAGCGTCGGGGCGTAATCTCCCGCATACCGCGTCCGCGCCACGTCCCCGTTGGAGGCATTCCCCAGGAGGCGCTGCAGGGGGGTGATCCGTATCGGCTTGCGCGTATTGGGCATGTAGATCCACATCGCGTCCTCCAGCATCAGGAGGTACTGCCCCTTGACGTCGACGTTCAGAAACTTCACGAGCGTCCTGTCGGCCCCCTTGATCGACGTCCCGTATTCCCCCTCCTCCTTCAGCTCACCGTCGATGTAGTTCCGGATCGTCGTCAGCACTTCGTAGGTTTCCCAGCCGTTGCGGCTCAGGTCCGACTGCACAAGAAGTTTCTCCGGATCCGGAGGAAGCGCGCTTTTGCGCGCCGCCGGCTCGTCCGACTGGGCGGGAGCCGTCGACGCCAGCGCCGCCGCGAGAAGCCCTATCGCACAACCTGTCCATGCGTGTCTCATGATCCCGTTCCTTTCAAACGTGACCGAGCGCATCGACGATCTTCATCCTGGACGCCCGGAGCGCCGGCGCGATCGTGGAGACGACGGTCGTTGCTACAATAAGGAGAAAGACGCCCACAAACACCCCCGGAACCAGGTCGACGAAGAGCGGATAGCCGGTCGTCCCTCCCGGCGGGGGAGGCATCCTGAGACCCGAATGGTCGATCAACTCCGCGAGTCCCGCGCCGACGAGAAGGCCCAGCAGTCCGCCGAAGACCCCGATCATCAGCCCCTCGTACAGGAAAATGACGAGAAGCCGGAGGCGCGACGTCCCGACTGCAAGCTGCGTTCCGATCTCGCGCGTCCGTTCCATGATCGACATCATCATCGTGTTGGAGCTGCTCAGGACGACGATGACGAATATGATGACGCCGAGGAACGCGAATATCGCCGAATAGAGCTGGACCACCGCCTTGTAGAACGTGGCGAGCTCGTCCCATCGCCGGAGGGAGACATCCGGCAGACGGGCGGCCATCGAGGCGGCGACCTCGTTCGTTCTCGACGTTTCGTCGAGGACGACGACCAGTTTCGACACCTTCTGCGTGACGAGGAGCTGCTGCGCCGTGCGGAGATCGACCATCAGGGCCCGCTCGTCGTATTCGGGAACGCCCGTGGAGTAGATGCCCACCACCTTCACGTCCATGGCGTTCAGCGCACCCTTCGACGTCGTCGTCATCAGTGTGAGGTATTCGCCGATCTTCGCCTTCAGCGTTTTGGCCAGGCCGCGCGCCAGGACGACTTCCGCATCCCCTTCACTGCGCGCGTTCTGACCCAGGAACATCCCGGTATCGACCGGCGCCCTGTTCCCGGAGAGATCCATTTCCTTTTCCGGCTCGATGCCCCGCCCGATGAAGACCGCCGATTTCTCGCCGTTGGAGAGAAGGCCCATGAACTCGACGCGGGCCATCGTGAACTTCACGTGCTCCTGGGCCTGGACCCTGGCTTTCAATCCGTCCACGTCCTCCAGCCCGAGCTCCAGGGGTTTCTCCTCGTCCTTCTGGAAGAAGTCCCTGTGATAGAGCTGTATGTGGCCGAGCTGGCTCCGTATCGTGTTTTCGCTCAGGCCCCGGAACGAGAAGGAGACGAACCCTCCCGCAAGGATGAGCGCCGTGGCGCCGAAGACGAGGACGAGCCCGGTGATGACCGTCCTGCGGCGGTTTCTGAAGACGTTCTTTGTCGCGAGCTTGATGAATTTGAACATGTCCGCCTCCCTGTCAGTCTTTGTCGTTCACAATGGCGCCGTCGTGAAGACGGATGATCCGTTTCGCGTATCCCATCACCGTCGGATCGTGGGTGGAGAAGAGGAACGTCACCCTGTCCTCTTCGTTCAGCGTCCGCATCAGGTCGAGGATCTCCCCGGCCGTGGCCGAGTCGATGTTCGCCGTGGGTTCATCGGCAAGGACGAGCTCGGGATGGTTGACGAGCGCGCGGGCGATCGCCACGCGCTGGCGCTGCCCGCCGGAGAGCTCGTTCGGCTTGTGCTTGCGCCAGTCCCAGAGCTTCACTTCGCGGAGGATTCCCTCGACGAGCTTCTTCCGCTCGGCCGAGGACTTCTTCGTGAGAAGGAGAGGGTACTCCACGTTCTCGTAGGCGGTCAGGACAGGAATCAGGTTGAACGTCTGGAATATGAACCCGAGCTTTTCGAGCCGGAGCCGGTGAAGGTGCGACAGGCCGTTATACCGGATCTCCGCGCCGTTGAACCAGACTTTCCCGGATGTGGGCGAGTCGATGAACCCGAGCATGTTGAGGAGCGTCGTTTTCCCGCTCCCCGACGGGCCGCAGATCGAGACGAACTCCCCCCGGTCCATGTTCATCGTGACACTCCGGAGCGCGGGGACCGTCACCTTGCCGAGCGTGTACTGCTTCAGGAGATCCTGTGTCTGGATGAGTGCGTTCACGTTGTTGCCCTCCCTGGGTTTCCGTACCCCGCAGCCGGGGCCGCGGGAATGAATTCTTGCACTGAATGTACGCGGATGGAGGGGAAGAAGACATGAACGGGCGACAGAATGGAATATCGGGGGGATAAAATGCACTGCGGGGCGACGAAAGGACAGGCCGGGGCCCGCCCCATCGGACTACATCGAAGCCGTATCCCGGGTCGGGCGGGAGAGGCTGAACAGGCGTTCAAACCCGTTGTAGGGAACGAGGGGAATCACGTCGAACGAAATCAGTCCGCTGGCGACAAGAGGAAGGGTCTTCAGCACCCTGGACGCTTCGGGGGGGTCCTGACATTCCATGATCAGAACGGCCGCATGACGATCGTGCCGGAAATAGAGCTCCCGGATCACGCCGGATTTGTAGAGGTCCCAGACCCGGAGGGCTTCCTGCCGCAGAAACGGCGCGAATTGCGCATCCGTCGTCTCGCGGGTCTCAGACTCGATTGCGAGGATCTTCATAATGCAGGCCCCATACCAGAACCCGGCGATGTCCTGCCGGGGGGAGGTTCCAATGATGGGAAAAAGGGGCCCCCGATCGATCGGGGATCAGGGGCCGCTCGAGAATCACCAGTTAATGTACCGAACTCACGGACGAGGTGCAACCCAAAAAAGCCCCCCCCTCACGCACGTTCCTTCTAGTTCCAGGGTTCGTCGCCGGAAGGGCCGTAGATGGACGGAACCTTGGCACCCGCAAGCCGGAGGTAGACCGAAAACTGGCCGCGATGGTGGATGCTGTCGTTGAGCATGAGCCAGAGCATGTCCGCCCGGCGGAGTTCCCCCATCTGTTTCGGCCCGACGGGAACGGTGATCTTCGTGTTCCAGTCGGATTCGGACATCCCCTGGACTTTCCCGACCATCTCTTTGTGCTTGCCTTCGAACGCCTTGATGACATCAGCCAGGTTTGCGAACGACGGCGGGGTGCCGCCGAAATCGACTTTTCCCTTCACGACGCCGTCCACAACCCCGAGCTCCAGGACGAACACCGTGGCAAGGTCCTTCGCGCTGCCAGTTGTTCAGGAACATCTCCTTCTCCGTCATTGCTGCTCCTCCCGTTTTGTGGTACGTGTCGTATGAACGCGCCGCTGTGAATGAATTACTTCCGTTTTCCCGATTTCGCGAGATAGTTTTTCCACGGGGTCCAGTAATATGTCGTCCAGCCGGTCTTGATCCCGGGATAGTGATCGTCCGGGATGTTCGCGTGGACCATTGTCACCTTCCCCCCTTTTCCGTCCTTTTCGAAGTACAGGGCCAGGACGGAATCGGGCTGATCGCCCGTCCAGTCTTCCGCCCTCCAGCTCTGGACGAACACGCGGTTGCGGACAAGGCCGAGCGTCTTCCCGGTGAGCGTCCCGTCGTACGCCGAACAGTCTCCGCCGATCCTGCTGCTCATCACCGCCTTCGAGCCGAGCGCGGCGCTGTGCTTCCGCGAATCGGCATAGAGCGCATACAGGACCTGTGGACCCGCCTTGAAGCTTACTGTCTGCACGATGGTCTTTGGCATCTCCGGACCTCCTCTGTTTGAAGAATAGTACGATCCCTCAGTTTGTGGTGGTTTTTGCGGCCTGTACCCTATAACGAACAAGGGGCGGAAAACTGGACAAACGGGATAGAAAAAAATGCAGGTTGCTTCGACCTGAGAAGCGGCCTCGGTAATGACACCACCCGGGGAATGAACATACCCCGGGGGGATATAGTTCTTCAGGAAGGGGGGAAGGTCAGGGCTTCTGGATAAATTCCGGGTAGAGCTTCTGCCGGCATTCCGGGCAGCAACCGTGAGAGAAGAGGGCATCGGTGTGTTCCATGAGATAGGCTTCCACCGCCTGCCAGTAGCCCTTGTCGTCCCGGATCTTTTTACAGCTCGCGCAGATGGGAAGCATGCCGCTCAGCTTCTTGACGCTGGCAAGTGCGGCACGGAGCTCCGCGTTCAAACGCCGGAGCTCCACCAGGTCGGCGAACCTCGCAACCGCGATCGCCATCGTCCGCTCGAGCTCCTGGGGGGTCGTCGGCTTCACGATGTATCCCCCGACACCCACGTCTCCTGCACGCGCGACGAAATCCGGCCTGTCGTGCGCCGTGAGGAGCACGATCGGGCGGGGCATCGATTCCTGGATGCGCCGGGCCGCCTCCAGGCCGTCCTGTCCCGGCATCTCGATGTCCATGAGGACGATGTCGGGTTCGAGGAGGGCAGACTTTTCGACCGCCTGATAGCCGTCGGAGGCCTTCCCTACGACGGTGCAGCCGACGACCTCAAGCTGATTCTGAATGATATCGGCGACCAGTGAGTCGTCTTCCGCGATGAGAACCCTCATTTTCGTTCCTGCACCCGGCATATCAGGTCCTTTCTTTCTCTTCAATTCTGATCCTCATCGTCGTCACCGCCCCACCCTCGTTGGCGAGCAGGAGGCTTCCGCGAAGCGTCTCCGTGACGATCTGGTTCACGAGGCGAATGCCCACAGTCGACCGGTCACCGTGCAGGACATCCGCGGGATACCCGGGTCCGTCGTCCCTGTATTCGATGCGGATGCTGTCACCGTCCATACCGGTCCGCACTCTCACGGAGGCAGCGGACCTCCCATGGATGGCGTGTTTCACCGTGTTCGTCGCGATCTCATTGAAGACCAGCGCGAGACTGCTCGCCTGACGCGGAGAGATTTCGAGCGCGGAGTTGTCAACGTCCAGGGAGACACGACAGCTGCCGTGCGCTCCGGCGAGCAGGCGCGAGATGATCGTCTCCGCGAGCTCGCTGATGTGCATCGGGCCCCACTGCGACGCCGAAAGCAGCTTGTGGACGCTCAGAAGCCCGTCGATCCTCCCCGCGATATTGTCGATCGCGCTTTCCACGAACGGCCGTCCGTCGGGATGCGCCTGACGACGCTCGGCCAGAAGGAGGCCCTGAACCGCCATCAGGTTGTTTTTGACGCGGTGGTTGACTTCGTTCAGGAGCTCCGCCTTCGTCCGGGCGTCCAGTTCCGTCTGGTGGTACAGCTTCTGGAGGCTCTCCGCGGCCCGTCTCTGCTCGCTGATATCCCTGAGCGTCCCCGTCGTCCCGAGGGTCGAACCTGCTTCGTCGATGATCAGCGTCGCGTGAACTTCGATCCACTTGAAACCGCCGTCTTTCGTCAGGTACCGGATCTCGTGGCGGCAATAGTCCTTCCTTCGTTCGATGAGAGGCCGGAAGAGCTCAAGGTTCCTCTGACGGTCATCGGGGTGCACGAAATTCAAGAAGGACGTGCCGAGGGTTTCGACGACAGGGAACCCCGTGATCTCGGTCCAGGCCGGATTCAGGAGCGTCCAGAGACCGGCGCTGTCCGTTTCAAAGATCACCTCGGGAAGACCCTCGACGACCTGCCGGTACCGCTTTTCGCTTTTCCTCAGGGCGGCTTCCGCGTGCTTGCGCTCGGTCACATCGCGGAAACTCCAGACACGGCCGACGGGGCTGCCGTCAATCCGCTGCGGCTGGGAATACCTCTCAAAAATCCGTCCGTCCCTGAATTCGATGACGTCGAAGCTCCGCTCGTCGGGATTCCCGTACAGCTCGTTCACACGGGCGACGAACGCATCGGGATTTCTGAGCTGACTGAGTATACGGGCGATCGCGGCCTCGTCGGATCCCTGCGCCAGCGCCTCTTCCGACAACCCCCACATGGTCGCAAACTGGCGGTTGTAATCGGTGATGTGCCCTTTGTTGTCTACGACGAGCAGACCGTCCGCGGTGGATTCGAGCGTCGCCGTCAGGAGCGAGACCGTACGGCGGAGCGCCTCGTCGGACCGCCGGCGCTGAAGGGCCACGGACGCCTGGTTGATAAACGTCTCGATGACGTTCGTCCGGACAAGCGCCTCTCCCTTCGGCAGGTAGAAGGAGGCGGAGCCCAGGAGCTCGTTTTCCCGCGTGAATCCCATCGCGTAGACGCTTCCCAGGTTCATCAGCTTTTCTGCGGCGCGGCAGATGATCTCGGGGACGGATTTCTCGGTGAGTTCGTACAGATCCACGCTGACGCTCTCGAGCTTGCGCGCGAAGAGGTTCTGCGCCGCCGTCCTGCTCAGATGAAACGTCTTTCCCAGCGGACTCCGCCCCGTATGCTTCATGAACGTTTCGATGATGCCAGGGGCCCCCTGCATCGCACGAAGGGTGAACGTCCCGTGCTCCTTCTCGTATGAGCTGATGATGACCGGGAAGTCGCCCGCGATCCGGCGCAACTGCGTGCCGATGTATTCATAGATGTCCGCGGACTCGGGCATTTCGACGAACTCCGTCGCCGTGCGCGAAAGGAACTCCAGGTCCTCCGGGTGGGACCCGGAGTTGTCGGCGGACTGCGGATCGCTCATACTGTGGAAGGCCCCTCCGGCTTGTGAAGGACTTCGTGCAGGACCTGCAGCAGCTTCTCCGCCGTGTACGGCTTCTTGAGGAACGTCGTCGCGCCGGCGGCGGGCGCGGCCTCCGGGGCGTGGTCGACGCCGAACCCGCTGGAGGCGATGATGATCGACGACGGGTCGAGCTTTCTGAGCTCGCGGATCGTGGAGGAGCCGTCCATCACAGGCATCATGAGGTCCGTGATCGTCGCCCGGATCTCCGTCTTCCGGAGATTGTAGAGCCCGAGCGCTTCCGACCCGTTGCACGCGGTCAGCGCAGCGTACCCGTTGGATTCGAGCATGCCTTTGGTGATCTCCCGGATCGAAGGCTCGTCGTCCACGACGAGAATCAGCTCGCCGCGCCCTGCGGGGGCCCGCCTGTCGGTCTTTTTTGCCTCGGCGGCACCGGGAGGCGCCCCCGCGGGGAGGTAGACTCTGAACGTCGTCCCCCGGCCCGATTCCGTGTAGACATTGATGAACCCGCCGTGGCTCCTGACGATCGCGAGCGCCGTCGAGAGGCCAAGGCCGGTCCCTTTGCCCGGAGGCTTCGTTGTGAAAAAGGGATCGAAAATCCGGTCCAGCACCTCGCGGGGGATGCCGCTTCCCGAATCGGTAACCGAGAACGACAAATAGCGGCCCGGCCGGGCGTCGATGTTCTGCTTCGCGTAGTGCTCGTCGAGCTCGACATTTTCCGCACCGATCGTCAGCGTCCCGCCGGAGGGCATCGCGTCACGTGCGTTGAGACAGAGGTTGAGCAGGATCTGGTGCATCTGTGTCGGGTCGGCGATGATCATCCAGAGATCGGTCGGCACGTCTTTTCTGATTTCGATGGACCGCGGGAAGGTCTCCGAGGCGATCTTGAGAACTTCCTTCAGGACGTGGGCCGGCTGGAACACTACGCGGTCTCCTTCGATCCCCCTGCCGAACCCAAGGACCTGCCTCACGATCCCCGCCGCCCGTTCCGCCGAGACATCGATCGTGTTCAGCCACCGGAGCCCCGCCTGGTCCGAGATCTTGTTCCTCAACATCGCTATCGACATCGTTATCGGCGCCAGCACGTTGTTCAGATCGTGCGCTATGCCGGCAGCCAGCGTCCCGATGCTCTCCATGCGCTGCGCACGGAGGAACTGACGCTCGAGGTTCTTCTTCTCGGTGATGTCGGTATTGATGACGAGCATGGACGCCGGCTCACCCGTTTCGTTGCGCACGATTGAACAGCGACTCTCCACGGTGATCGTCCGGCCGTCTTTCCCCCTGTCTGTCCGCTCGCCGATCCATTCTCCCTTTTCCTTCGTCGAGGCGAGAATCTCCGCGTGTGCCGGCCCTTCCTTCCTGAGCAGGTCCTCCGCATTCCTCCCGCACGCCTCGGCGGCGCTCCAACCGTAAATCTTGCTCGCTCCCATGTTCCAGAACCCGATCACGCCGTCAATCCCCTCCACATAGATCGCATCCTGCGCCCTGTCAAGAAGGGCGGCCCGGTTGCGTGCGCGCTCTTCGGCATTCTTGCGCTCGGTGATATCGATGGCGATCCCTTCAAAGCAGTCCCCGGTTTCACCCGGATGCCGGACGGCGTGTCCCGTCAGCTCGACCCAGATCTGCGTGCCGTCCATTTTCCGCCACCTGACCTCGAGCCTGAGCCCTGTTCCCTCCGATTTCACACGCACGAGGTTCGCCCTGCGCTCGGCCGGATCGACATAGACGGCTTCTTCGAGGTTCTTTGCCGTGAGCGCCTGTTCAGTAGGATAGCCCAGCATGTGTGCCAGGTACGTGTTGACGGCAAGAAACGTCCCGTCCTTGCGGGCCCTGAACAATCCGATCGGAGCCCACTTCAGTATCTCCGTGAAGACTTCGCGGCTCATCCCGGTCCTCCATCCTCTGAATAACTCAGTCTGGTCAGCCACGCGAACACGGTCGGATGGGTACAATCTCCGTGCCACGCGAAAAGCCTCATAATTTGGCTTATTTGTTTAAATGGGATACCCTCAGAACGTTTTTTCGTCAATTCTGAGAATGCCCGGGGGCTGAGCAAGAGGTCCAGGGTTGCCAGAACGTACCATATTTGGGCGGAGACACTAGTGTGTTTGCGGTATTTCGCAGAAGGCGGGTGATATACGAGGATTGACCGATGTTTAGACGTTGAGAGTCTGATTTGATTGATATGTAGCCCGGCCAAAGTCACCATTCGGTCGGTCACATTCATCGGGGGGATTTCAATGTCCTACAAATCTCGGATCTCGTTTCGTGAACGTTATGACGCGCTCTTGACGAAAGCTCCACACTCCGGCCGCGCCATAACGGAATTCGGCATTAAGAGTCGTGCGGGGACATACATCATACGCACGCCCGTCGGCGAATGGCGGGGTTTTCACGCAGCAACGTGCTACGCGCTCGCCTGCCAGATCCTCCGGCAATACGCCGACAAGGCATATCAGGTTATCACCCGGAACAGGCCCGTCGTCCCGTGGATGAAATGGAGGGAGATCGAGGTCATCAACGAAATCCTGACCAGGCTGCGGCCGCGACGGTGCCTCGAGTGGGGGTCCGGTTACAGCACGGCATATTTCCCGAGATTCATACCTTCGTTCGCCGGGTGGATGAGCATCGAACATGACGAGTCGTGGGTCAGCACGGTGAGAGGGGTAACCCGGAACCCCAACGTCACGCTCACGCACATTCCTCCCGACAGATATCCGTTCACGGATCTCTACGGCGACGGGACGGAGGACGACCTCAGGTCATACGTTAACTATCCCACGGGGAAGGGCTTATTCGATTTCATACTCGTGGACGGGAGGGGGAGAATGGCGTGCGTCCAGAAGGCCGCAGAAATCCTCGATCCGCAAGGGGTCATGATCATGCATGATGCGAACCGGGAGATGTATGCGAAGTCGTCGAATGAATTCCGCCACCAGATTATTTTCGACGACCACCGGAACGACACCGGCGGCCTCTGGATATGCAGCCCGGGACGTTCGCTTGATTCGGTCCTCGATATCGAGCGTCACGGCCGGATCTGGAGCCTGTGTACGCGGATAGGAACGACGAGGGTGGGGAGGATGATGAGGGTGTAAGGGGCGGATCAGACGAGCGACTTCAACGCTTCAATGATGTCGATCATTCCTGATGTGTCGAGGGCACAGTATTTCTCAAGCTGCCTGCGGATCTTCGTCCGTTCTTCTTCCGTAACATCGCCGAATGTCACCCTGAGAAATTCCCGGCTTGCCGTTCCTCCGTCGCCGATCTCCATCTCGGCGTACCCCTTGCCTGTCAGCGCCGGGAGGACCTCTTTCATCGACGCACTCCTGCCCTGCGAAGGGTTGTAATAGTAAAACGACCTGAAAGGGGACCAGAGATCGATGAAGCGCCGGTCCAGCGCCTCACACGCGCGGGCGTGCTTCGGCAGCACCCGGGAACAATCCCTGATGACCCTCCGCTCAAACCCGGCATTGTAACTCACGATGGATCCCGCATTCCTCAGCAGGGCAAGAAGGGTTTCAAGCAGCTCCGGCCTGGGATCAATCTTCCCTTCCGCCAGAAACGCGTGATGCTCCGCCTCCTGGCCGGGCTTTCTCACGATATGGAGCGAGAACTGGAACGGGATCTGCTGGTACGGCCGGACGCGGTCGAAGAGGGGGATCGCCGTACCGAATGTCTCAAAATCGAGGAAATGCAGCGGGTACTCGAGCTTGCCCAGGAATTCGCTGATCGCCGGTTTCTTCACCTGCGGGCGACCCGTCCGGAACGCTTTCGCCTGTATCGTCTGGGCGGCGGAGAGGTGGAAGTCGGAAGGAATCTCGGCGACGGTCCGCACCCCCTTCTTCAGCAGGTCGAACGCCTTGTCCCCGATGCGCGTAAGATCAAAAACACTCCTGTCAGGAAGAAACGCCCAGCAGACCCCCGTCAGCGGACAATCGTACGGGTCACTGCACCAGGGTCCGATCGGGATGTCCGGCGATTGCCGGAGGCGGATTACCTCAAGCATCTTCTCCAGGTTCGAACCCACTTCCGGAAGGAGCGTATCAACCCGCGCTGTCACGTCCTCCTTCGCAAACAGTCTTTCCGGCTCGACGTCTCCCAACCGCTCGTAGTCGCTGTTGATATACAGCAGCATGCATCTGCGTATATCGAGTCCTGCTCCGGCGTACGCGTATTTCTGCAGAGCGAGATCATGGATGTTGATATCCTTCACGGAGGTCGAACTCTTGACCTCGACAATGTCCCAGCGATTGGGCCTGACAGGAACGAGTATGTCCGCCCGGGCGTACGCGTTCCCGTACCTGAACGCAGGCTCAAAAAGGGGCTTGCGGGACGCCAGCGCTTCGGCGGACCGGCGCAGGACGTCGTCGAAATCCGCGTGGTTCCCCTGGATTTCGATGCCGCCGGGGAAAAGAGACTTCGCAAGTTCCCCCACCTCGTGCCCCTGGTCAAATATCGCAAGCGTGGATTCGTCGTACGGGGGGATCTGGTCTTTCGCGTTATAGTTGTACCAGAGGAGCTTGCTGCATTGAAGCCCGGCAAGATATTTCGATTTGGAGATAAACGTCATCGGGGACCGAGATGGTGTGGATTGCTTCGGGGTACGCCTTTGGCGCCACCCCTTCGCAATGACCAGATACTTCGCTACGCTGGCAATGACAAGCTTACTTCGCTACGTTGGCGTTGTGCTTCAGCCGGTAGATCTTCCTGCTGGCGCGGTTCTGCTCGCGAGCGAGCTTCGCGCGTTCGGCAGGCGTCACGACTCCGTCCGCTTTCGCTTTCCTCTTATCCGCCTGGATCTTCCCCTGCTGGAGCTCGAGCCGCTTCGTCTCACCGGCCGTCAACTCACCGCTCTTTACCCCCTGCTCGATGCGCGCCTGCTGCTTCAACTGACGCTTCGTGACGTGCGGCGTGGCAGTTTGCGCCAATGAGAGCGCCGAACCGAGAAGAAGAAGACCACAGAGTACCATCGTTCGTTTCATACTGTCCCCCGATTGTTGTGAGATATGTACTGTCCTTGCATCGGGGAGTATAGTCTCAATCTCCATGCCAGAGCGTTTTCGACGAAAGCGCTCCGGAAACGCGATTCCGGTGGTCCCCGCCTGTCCAGGAGAATGGACAGCGCCCTGTCCTAATGAATTTCCACGCTGACTTCGCTGCGTATGCTCCGTTTGCCAATGCTCACTGTCAATACCGAGAGCTTCTCGTCCCAGTCCCAGCGGCCGAGAGTCGATCCCGGCATGTGCCCTGTCGCTGCCGGGGCGATCGTCACTCCTCCGACGGTCACGGTGCGGGGTTTCGGAATTCCGCGCACGTTGATCGTGTACGAACGGGCTGCGCTCTGGCCTTTGAACTCACCCCCGGTCGGTCCGATCGATATCGTGCATCCCGAAGAAACCGCCGCGCAGGAGATCCGGGTAAGCGCGCTTTTCCCCCTGTCGAAATCGAGCGAAACCCCGTCGTCTTCATACAGCGTGAACCGGGATTTTCCCGAGGCGTACACGTCGACGATGAGAGAGTCGAGGGGCTTCTGATCCGTGAAGTCCATGTCGGGCTGCCGGGGAATGATCGATCCCGACCTGACGTAGAGGGGAAACGTCTCGAGCGAGCATTTCACCTGCATCGTCCTGTTCCCTTCGTACGACGCGCCCGAGAAATAATCCGTCCACTCTCCCGGGGGGAGATAGACGCTCCGCTCGCCGCTCGAATCGACGATCGGGGCGACAAGCATCGCGTCGCCGAAATAATACTCGTCCGGGTGGCGGTACGCCTCCTCGACATCCGGGTTCATCAGGTACAGGGGGCGGAGAAGCGGCACCGCGTCATCGTGGACAGCGCGCGTCATCGTGTACGTATACGGAAGAAGACGGTAGCGCAGGCGGAAAAGATCCCGTGCGATGCGGACGCCGGCGTCGCCGTACGTCCAGGGCATGCGCGCGTTCCCCTCGCGGGGATTTTCGTGGGCGGAATGGAGCCGGAGAATCGGGCTGAAGACGCCGAACTGGAGCCAGCGGGCGTACAGGTCAAGGCTGATGTCCCTCCCGATAAACCCGCCGATGTCGTGCGTGATGTACGGCATCAGGATGTTTCCCCCCTGCACGGCGTACGGGACCTCGAACGCGAGGACCTCCCACTGGGCATATGTGTCTCCCGTAAAGAGGGAAGGATACCGGTGACTTCCCCATCCGCCGTACCGGCTGAATATGAACGACCGCTTCCCCGTTTCACGGGCGGTGTAGTCGTAGAAAACCCGGTTCGACCACATCTGGCTGTTGATACCGTCCATCTCGCTCGAGCCGCTTCCGCCGTCCACCCACCAGAACGAGACACCCTGTTCGATCAGCGGCTTGTGCAGGACGTTCATGAACACGTCCGCCTGGCGTTTTTCCGCGAGGTTGAAACGCATTCCTTCCTGACGGATGACGTCGGTGATCATCGCCGTGGGCCCGGAGAGTCCCCCCTCTCCCCCCCAGTCGTTCACCCGGAGGACGATCAGGTTCTTTTCCCCTTTCTTCACATAGGGGAGTATGTCCGTCCACGTGAGCGCGTTCCAGGAAGGGCGGTGATGCCCGGCGTTCTTCCCGTTCACGAATATATCGTATTCGTCATCAACGCTGCCGAAGACGGCGAACAGGTGCGGCACCCGGACGTCGGCCGGGATGGCGACCCACTTCCTGTACCATGCCACGCCGTCGTACCCGGGAAATCCCCTGTCCTCCCACGGCCTGTCGCCGTTGATAGACACCCAGCGCGAATCGTCAAACCCGGGGGAGCTCCAGTTGCCCCTGTCTCCTGCAACGGCGGAGTCTGTGCTGAATTTCCAGTCGCCGAGAAGGCTGATCGTGAGCGTCGGCTCCGCCGGGGGAGGAACGTTGAGCTCCCTGCGCACGAGCGCGGAACGGCTGTCCTCTTTCGAGAGGACGAGCTCTTTTCCGTATCCCGGGTGATCGTTCAGCGTCACCTTGACCCCTTGCGAGCCGGCCCACGTGAGGAAGTCCTGCGGGTGAGGAAATATGGGGCTCCAGTCATAGCTCCCGTGCCAGCCGCGAAGGTGCCAGGCATAGTCGAGGACCATCACGTCAAGCGGGATGCCGAACCTCCGGAACCTGCCGATGATCGAACGAACGCTGTCGTCCGTGTACCGGTAATTGTCGACGACTTCCGTCCCCGGGAGGTACTCATAATTGAGGTCCGTCGCCCAGGTGCCGAGAACGTATTTCGGGATCATCGGGATCGGACCGCACAGGAGGGCGTATTCCTTCAGGACGCGCCTGAAGTCCTTCCCGTACGCGAAGAAATAGAAATCCTGGCACCCCGAGTCCCCCCTTGCCGTAATCCACTGCGACGACCCGCTCCAGAGAGGAGTCCGGCTGTCATCAAGCAGGAAATACCCTGACCTGCTCAGTATGCCGGGGAGCTGTTTCGGGAGCTTCCCCTTTCGCGCACCGTCGAGGCTCGAACTGATACCCCCGAGGTTGGCGACGTCGGAGTCCCCCGGAGCCCATCGTCCCTGCATTGATCCTGATTTCCATTCGACCAGGAGATTCTCCCGCGTCAGCGGCCCGGCGCCAGTCCTGTACCTGACCGTGACCCCGTCGGTGGAGAGGACGATCCACCCGGCCTCAGGCTTCAGGCTCACCGGAGGCGGGTTCCAATCCCTTTTCAGGACGACCGCACTCGGAGAATCTGCGAACGTTCCGGACGGCGAATATTCTAGACGGGCGAGCGTCGGGGAGAGGATCCTGATCCGGACGTTCCCCGAGGTAAATCCGCCGGGGACGGCCCGGCAGGAATCTGTCTGCGCAAATGCAGTGAACGGGATGATCACCAACGTGATCATCGCTGCGAGCAGGTTCGATCGTGTCATGATGGATTGGGAGAGTGTGGTGTGTGAGATGTCGAATCAAACAATCACGAATTTCCTTGTCTCCGCCAGGCCGCCGGGAGAGAGAGTCGCCTCTGGGCGGCCGCGGCCACCGACTGGTCAATGCGCGTGTTCACATCGAAGGGAGAGGAGACTCCCGTTCCCGGGGAGCCGAGCGGGATCAGACGGCCGGATTTCATGGGGAATCCTCGATAATGGCAGACTCCGGAGGCAGTGCGGGGGGTCGATCAATTCTACGGTTATTCCGCAGGAATGTCAAAGGAAGTGACCGCCGCCGGAGGCGTTCCGGGATGAAGATAAAAAAGCCCCTTCCGCAATCCGGCGGGGAAGGGGCCTTTCAAAGAGCTGTTTCAAATGAACCGGTTTCCCCGTTCAGAATCAAATCTGGAGGGGGGGGGAATGCGTGCCCGGCGGCTACTCCACTTTATAGAGCTCCCGGCGACCGTCGACGACGAGATCGTGATATCCTTTCATCGTCTCTGCGACCTTCGGATCCGACATCGATTTCCTTGCGAGCTCGGCCATTCCGTCAATGCTCTCGACTTCCTGTTCGGCCACAACGGTCCAGTAGTTCTCTCCGCTCAGGTCCGTATAAATCCGGAAGGGCGGATACCCCATCCCTTTCAGCGCGTCGGAAAGCGCCTTGAACTTCACGACGAGATCTTTCACCTTCCCCGGCTTGCAGTGCATGATATCCCGCGACATATACATGGCGACCTCCGATTGTGATGGTGGAATTGGCTACCGGACTCCCTCACAACGGCGGCATTCCGGATATAGTTCCTTGAACCGTGTGAATCCAGGGGCGGTATTCGAAGAAAAGACGAACCCGGCACTTGACTGGCTGACCGGGTTTGGATACATTCCTCAAAACCTCAGGAGGTCCATATGCACAGGTATCTTGTCGTCTCACCACACACGAAGGAAGACTGCGCCATCGCGCTCAAGCAAGTTCTCTCGACCGGATACCTGACCCACTTCGAATGGGGCTGCAAGGACGGCGACCACACGGGATGGGCGATACTCGAAGCGGAAGACGCGAAGCAGGCCCTGATGGCGGTCCCGGTCGCACAGCGACACGCCGCAAAAGCCGTACGGCTCACCCGTTTTTCGCCCGAAGAGATCGAGAAATTTCACGTGAAGTAAACTGCTCCGCCGTTTCATTCCCGGCACGCCGGAATCGGTCTCCATTGAGGTTGTGATCCGATTGCGATACATTTGTCTCGCCAATCACAGACCACGGAGACAAGCGTGCAACTCAATTCCCCATTCAGAAAAACCGGCGTGACTGCCCGAATCCGGGCTGCGATCGCGTTCCTCGGTACTTTCATCGTTGTCCATTCGTTCACCGCGTTCGCTTCCCCGTGGGGCGGGACGGAAGGCCTCGAACAGGGGTTCCGGACTCCCCCCGATTCCGTCCGACCGTGGGTGTACTGGGTCTGGACGGACGGGAACCTGAGCCGCGAAGGGATCACCGCCGACATCGAGGCGATGAAGAAAGCGGGGATCGGCGGGGTGATGATCATGGAGGTCAGCGTCGGCATCCCGCAGGGGCCGGTAAGATTCATGAGCCCCGAATGGAGAGTCCTGTTCACACACGTCGTCCGCGAGGCCGAGCGGTGCGGCATCGAGGTGACGCTGATGTCCGGACCTGGATGGACGGGAAGCGGCGGGCCGTGGGTGAAGCCCGAGGAATCGATGCAGCACATCGTCGGCATGCCCACCGAGATCACCGGGCCGGCGCATTTCGACGGACTCCTGACGCGGCCCCTTCGGCGCCCGGCGTTTTTCGGTGAGAAGCACCTCCCCCCCGATCTCGAGAAGGCAAAGGACGATTTCTACAGGGACGTCGCGGTCCTGGCGTTCCCAACGCCGGCCTCGCGCGACAGCATCGACAACATCGACGAGAAGGCCCTCTACGTGAGGGCACCGTACTCCTCCCAGAAGGGAGTGAAGCCGTTCCTCCCCGCCCCGGCAGCATATCCCGAATCGCCTGCGGGTTCGACAGTCAACCGGGCGGACGTGATCGACCTGACGACGCACCTCTCCCCCGACGGGAAGCTCTCGTGGGACGTTCCGAAGGGCAAATGGACGGTGGTGAGATTCGGGCGGACGAGCACCGGGGCGAATACGCGTCCCGCTCCCGTCCCCGGACTCGGGCTCGAATGCGACAAGCTGGACACCACCGCACTCAACGCACACTACGACGCGTTCATAGGGACGCTTCTGCGCGAGACCGGCCCGCGGGACACCGCATCAAAAGGCGGCTGGACGATGCTGCATATCGACAGCTGGGAAATGAGCTCGCAGAACTGGACCGGAGCGTTCCGGGAGGAGTTCCGGAAGAAACGGGGCTACGATCTCTTCCCGTTCCTCCCCGTACTGACGGGGAGTGTGGTGGAAAGTCATGAGATCTCCGAGCGGTTTCTCTGGGACATCAGGGAGACGGCACAGGAACTCCTGCTTGACAACCATGCCCGGCAGCTGAAGACGCTGGGGCGGCGTGACGGGTTCACGCTGTCGATCGAGCCGTACGACATGACCCCCTGCTCGGACATGAGCCTGGGATCGCTCGCCGACGTCCCGATGTGCGAGTTCTGGCTTTACGGGTTCAACACGAGCTTCAGCGTGATGGAAGCGACGTCCATCGGGCATACGACCGGCCGGAAGGAAATCGCCGCCGAGGCGTTCACCTCGGGGGACGAAGAGAAATGGCACGCGTACCCCGGGTCGATGAAGGCGCTCGGCGACTGGGCGTTCTCCTCCGGCGTGAACCGGTTCGTCTTCCACAGGTACCAGCACCAGCCGTGGCTGAATCTCCGGCCGGGGATGACGATGGGACCGTACGGCGTCCACTGGGAGAGGACGCAAACCTGGTGGGACATGGCGCCCGCCTACCACACATATCTCTCCCGCTGCCAGTTCATGCTCAGGCAGGGACTCCCCGTCGCCGACGTCTGCTATCTCGTCGCTGAAGGGGCGCCCCACGTGTTCAAACCGCCGGTCTCCTCGCTCCGCGGGTCCCCGCCGGAGCGGAGGGAGTACAATTTTGACGGGTGTGCGCCCGAAGTGCTCATCGCCCGCATGTCCGTGAGCGGCGGAAAGCTCGTACTCCCGGACGGCATGAGTTACCGCGTGCTCGTCCTGCCGGAACTTGAGACGATGACTCCGGCGCTCATGAGGAAGGTGCATCAGCTCATCCGGGACGGCGCGACGGTCATCGGGCCGAAGCCGCTCAAGTCGCCGGGACTCTCGGGTTATCCCGCATGTGACGCAGAGGTGAGAAAACTCGCCGACGAAGCGTGGGGAGACTGCGACGGAAAGAATGTCATGGAACACGCATTCGGGAAGGGACGCGTCATATGGCGGAGGGACGCGTGGCGCGAAACGGATTCGCTCGTCAGCGGGACCGGAGCGAAGGAACAGGAGCAGTACGGTGATTTTGCCGTAGTCAGAACTGTCCTTGCCGGCGCAGGAGTACCCCCGGATTTCACGTCCGATGCACCGATCAGGTACGCGCACCGGCAAGACAGTGACACGGAGATCTATTTTGTCGCAAATCCGCAGGAGGAGGCACTCACCACCCGGTGCACGTTCCGTTCGGCAGCGGGCCGGCCGCAGATCTGGGATCCGCTCACGGGAAAAACGAGGAGTCTCCCTGAGTACAGCGCGCATCAAGGAACGACGACGCTGCAGATCTATTTCGAGCCCCTCCAGTCCTTCTTTGTCCTGTTCACCAGGGAGGGAGGGCCGAAAAACCTGGCAGTGCACAACTTCCCGGCGTGCGACACGATCCCCCTCCCCGCCGGCCCCTGGAGCGTATCGTTCGATCCGAAATGGGGGGGGCCGGGGAGCGTGACGTTCACCGGGCTCCAGGACTGGACGCAGAGGCCCGAAGAAGGGATCAAATACTATTCGGGGACGGCGGTGTACCGGATCAGGTTCGACGCCCCCTCCTCCCTCTCCGGCAAGTCCGGAATCGGAGCGGGCGGCTCGATCTGGATCGACCTGGGAGAGGTGAAGAACCTGGCGCGCGTCAGGATCAACGGGAAGGAAGCGGGCACCGTCTGGTGCGCACCGTGGAGAGTGGATGCGAGCGGGCTGCTGAAGGAGAAAGGAAACGATGTGGAGATTGAGGTAGCAAATCTCTGGATCAACCGGCTCATCGGCGACGAAAACCTCTCCCCCGACGGAGAATTTAGAAAGGACGGCAGCCTGGTCCGCTGGCCGGAGTGGATACTCAAGAACAATCCCGTCCCGCCGTCAGGAAGATACACGTTCGCCACGTGGAGGCATTATACGAAGGACTCTCCGCTCATCTCCTCGGGACTCCTCGGTCCGGTGCGGCTGATACGCGAGAAGGCTCTCGACTGAAGGGCGACGTCAAAGGAAACCCGTGAACGACCTTCTTGACCGCGGATTCCGGAACCTCACGGTCCTGGATATATCGGCAAAGGCGGTCGAGATAGCGAAAGCCCGGCTTGGCGATCGCTCCCGTCTCGTACGATGGATCGTGGGCGATGCGTTGGAATCTCCGCTGGAGGAAGGTCACTACCTCCTCTGGCACGACCGGGCGGTTCTGCATTTTCTAACGGACGCAGATTTGAGACGCAGGTACGCCGCAGTGGTCCGGCGTGCCCTGCGTCCGGGGGGAAAGGTCGTGATTTCCGCGTTTTCGCCGGACGGCCCCCAAAAATGCAGCGGACTCCCGGTGCACCGGTATACGCCGGAGAGCATCCTGGCAGAGTTCGGCGAGGGGTTTCGCCTCGTAGAGTCGTCGACCGAAAACCACCGCACCCCTTCGGGAGCCGTCCAGGCATTTCTTTCCTGTCTTCTTGCCTTCGAATCTCCGCACACCTAGCGCTCCCTCCACTGCAGCACGTAGGTTGATCTCCCGATAATCCTCGCCCAATCCGCCGTGGTATCGTAGATTTGCGGCATCAGATATACCGAACCCGTGAGCTGCCACAACCCCTTCGATTGCAGAGACGTCCGGAGGCCGTCGTCGAACGGCCGGAGGGACGGAAATATGATCTCCCCGCGCAGAGGGTCGATCGTATGGTCTCCCATGAAGTCGAACACTCCGTCTCCAAACTGTACCTTGTTCCAGTTCTGATCGTACGAGTCGAGACCCAGGAGATTGAGGAGCGAATGACCGAGGATCTGCGGTTGATCGACGAGTCCTGGGACGCGCCGCACGATCCGGAGGGAGAACCCGTTCATGGAGATGTAGCGTGCCCCCAGAGGATAGATGCTCTTGACGAGCATGGCCCACGGCACCGGCCATGCCCGCCCAACGGCATTAAGGTCACTCGGTTTCACGAGGTGGAGAATCAGGGGTCGGTTCTGAACGTTCAGGGACTCAGGGGGAACGTCTCCCACGAACTCACCGAATTGCGTCCCATCCTCGCGCCGGTAGGCAATGGCGATCGCCATGTTGTCGTAGAAAGGCCGATCGATGGTGAGGATCCCCGTATAGCCGTTCCCCATCATAGTGTATTCGCCGGCGTTCAGCAGAATCATTGGGGCGGTGACAGTTTCGCCCGCGGTGTCTTCCCCCGCACGAAGCCGGGGATCATACCCGCTGTTTCTCGGCGGAAGTGAAACGAATGCCCGGCATGGTCTTTCGTTCGGATCCGGGTAGATGCCGGCCCGCTGCACCCACACCTCCTGTCGGACGACCTGAATCGCAGGGTTCACGACTCCCGGCGGCTCCTCGGAGAAGTACGGTTCATACACAGAACGGTATAAGGTGTCGACGAAGAAATGATTGAGGGAATAGTCGTATGATGAGACCTCGGAGCCCAGCCCCGGTTGACTCCCTTCGTTCAAAATCTCTTCGGATCTCTGGCAGCCGGCGACGAGCGCAAGCAGGGCGATGACGAGCACAGCGAATGATCGGGGCACGGGTTTCCCTTTCGGAAGTGCGCGCGGGTCGGGAGCGAGGAAGCGGCCGCGGGATGTGTTCGTGGTGCGAGGAGCGGAATCCACATTGTCCTGGATGATACTCGACGTATGAACGGTCTGGTATCAACTCTTAGGACAATGTGACTCCTTCGATGCGGAGGGGATTTGAACCAGTGTCAATATTACCGTTCGACGAGACAAAAGTCAAGGAGACGGAGGGGCCGCCTGGAGCGCCTTCAATTCCTCCAGCTTCTTCCGCGCGTTGTCGTTTCCGGGGTCAAGCTCCACTGAACGCTCATAATTCCGCACGGCAACATCATACTGGTGGTCGGCCATCAGAGCCTCACCGAGGCTATCGTAGACGTTGAAGGAACCCGGATACGCTTCGACGTTCAGCCGGAAAAGCGATATCGCCTCCTTCACCTGCTTCCGGTTCAGGTACGCATATCCCAGGGAGTTCATCTGCCGCTCGCTGAAGAGGATTGAGCCGGGATCCCGTCCCGCTCCGCGTGAAAATAGTCCACTGCACGGTCGACCCCTCCGATCCGGAGTGCATCTTCAAACCCCGGATCGACTTCATTCATGACCTACCAGTACTTCTGCAGGTCGAATTTCGGATCCGTGCAGTAATAAATCTCATTGTTATTCTCATCCGGCATGCAATGAGGGTTCGTAAACACCGATTCAAGATCGACGTGTTTGAAGATCGACTGCAGCTGGGCGGAAGGGACACCGATTGCGACATAACGCGTCGGGAACCCCCCCCGGCGCAGAGCTTCGAAATAGAACCAGCCGTCCCCGCTCACCGGCTCGGGCAGTCCGAATTCCCCGCCGTAGACGTGAAGTGCGGATGCCTCCCCCCAGTTTCCGGTCGTCACACCGACCGGTTCCGGCGACGTGCTCTGCACTCTGTGGTACACACTCGCGACGTCCCGCGCCATCTCCTCCCAGCCGAAACGGTCGGCCACGTGCTGGGGAAGATCGTTGATGTGCCTATCTTCCGTCTTCACGCCTGCATTGACGCCCACCGGCTCGAGGTAACGGATGAGCATGTCGACCGGAAGGACCGGGACCAGGAACGGGAGCGCCGGCAGGCTCAGGAGCACATAGACCAACGGAACGGCGACCATTCCGGCGCGCCGGGGGCTTGCTGCCTTCGAACGCCTGTCAAACCACTGTTCGATCCATACGCCACCTGCCGCGACGAGAACGGCGTAGATCGGTATCATGAAGTAGAACTGTCCCCCGAGGACGAACACCGCCACGGACAGAATGAGATATCCGTACCCGAAGAATCGATAGCGGGCCCACGATTGTCCAAAGAGAAGCAGCCCGAGTCCGAGCATCCAGACGGGAAGAAGCACGATGTTGTCGGGGAGTATCTGGTTCCAGAGGAATTCGAGGATAGGGGAAGCATGCGTCGTTCTCCCCGCATACGTCGCGGCGTAGTCAAGGAAATACCAGTCATGGTGTGACTGCCAGATGGCGTAGGGAATCGCACAGATCAATGCCATGCAGCCTCCCACCCAGATCCAGGGCCGGCGGTACCATGACCTTTGCGGGATCAGCCAGAGCGAAAGGAATATCGTGAGCCCGAGAAACAGGATTGTGAGTTTCGTCATCATCCCGAAGCCCAGGACAATCCCGACCAGGAGCCAGAGTCGCTGATCCTCCCCCTTGAGCATCCGCACAATAAGGTAGAGCACCACGGCCCAGACGACAAATGTCGGGTCATCGTACGTATACAGTGAGCCGAAAATCATCAGGCCGGTGAACATCAGAAACGTCCCGGTCAGGACCAGCGCGTATCGTTTTCCCCCGAATTCCCTTGCCATGAGGCATCCGAACACGATCACCAGCGAGCCACAGACGGATGCGGCGAGATGCACCACTTTGAGCGAATGACCGAAGAGAACCAGGAACAGTTTCAGGTACAGCGGCGAGCCGGGGGGCATGTCCAGATTGGCAAACGAAAAGCCGTCGGCAATCGCAACATAATACATCTCGTCACGGTGGTAGCCGTATTCGGGAAGAAGCAGATGAATGATGACATTCGCCGCCGCGAGGAGTGCAACGATCCATGCTTCCGGCGTGAGGCGCAGTCGGCTGGGATGCTTGAACATGCTGATCGGAGGAGAGGGTTGAACATCCATCACATGTACTATACGATGCCGGCGGAAGAATGATTCAGGTTACGCCCGAACGTGGTGGAAGAGGAAACAGACACAGAGTCACCCGATTATGATCGATATCGAAGAACCGGTGAAAATGACGGGGCACAACATGAACGGAAGATGCGAAATCCTGAAACCCGTGAAGGAAGGAACGGGGTTCTCGAGGTGACTTGCAAGATGGCCTGGAATGCCGTGGCGAAGGAGAATATGAGCCTGGGAATATTAACTTCCATTTAGCATTTTCATAACACAGACATCACATTCCGGGTTATATTGACCATCGTATGGAACCATGGATATGACTCCGGAAAAAGCGTTTGAGCTGGTCGTGGAGCTCGAAGGACTGATTGAACTGGGGGGAAGAGCAGATCAAACCGCGTCGCGGAGGTTCGAAGAAATACTCTCCATTCTGCCTATCGGATGAGAACGAGGCGCTTCACGCCAACGTATTGGCCCGCAATCAGCCGATAGAAGTACATTCCTGTGGCGAGGCCCGACGCGTCAAACGTCACTTCATAGGAGCCGGCCGCCTGGGTGTCGCTCACCAGGATGCGCACTCTCTCACCAAGCGTGTTGTAGAGACTGAGCGTGACGTTCGACTTTTCCTTCAGGCTGTACCGGATCCTCGTGGAAGGGTTGAACGGATTCGGATAATTCTGGCTCAGGGAAAACTCCAGCGGATGGGCCGCGGAGGGAGACGAGATTCCCGTGATCGACGACTTTACGTAGACGCCCCCGGTCGTTCCCGCTAGCAGGTCTCCTTTTGCGTCAAACACAAGCGAGAGGACGACCGTATTTTCGAGCCCGTCATTCAGAGGAAACCAATTCTCTCCGTCGTCCTCGGTATAGAACACGCCCGCCGAGCCGGCCGCAACGATCGTCCCCCGGGGGGAGCGGACAAGGGACCAGATCTCCCCCGTCGGCATCCCGTTGTTTTTGGGTTGCCAACCCGACAGGCTGTCCGTCCAACGGAATATCCCCTGCTCCGTCCCGGCCATCACGGCACCCCGGGGAAGAAGAAGGAGGACCGTGATATAGGTTTGAGTCAGTCCCGCATTCCTCCAGGTCTGCCCGTCGTCCGTCGAGCGAAATACGCCCCAGTAGTCACTCCCGACGATGATCTCTCCCTCGGGTGAGATTCGAAGAGCCCTGATGCTGTGCCAGCCCGGGGTGGTTCCCAGGGGCTGGAAATGCAGTCCCTCGTCCCTCGACCGAACGAGCCCTCCCCACAGATCGCCGCTCACGAGCGCGCTTGCGGTATCGAGTTCGATACATGACGCCGTCGTATCCGCCAGAGGGGTCCAGTACCACGATCTGCCTTCATCGGTTGTACCGGCGACGCCGCCCATTTGATACAGGGCGAACAGTGTGCCTGCCCGGTCATAGAGGAGCGTCAATACATTGCTCATCCCCACACCTCCGTGCGGCATCATACGAACCGCCTGGGTCCAGCTCGCCCCGTCGTTACTTGAACGATACACGCCAAGATCTGTTCCCGCAAAGAGAATCCCTCCCGGCGTCATCACGAACGCGTGGACGGCCCGCGATCGGAAATCGCTGGAATCCCTGTTCCAGGAGTGGCCCGCGTCCGACGAGACGAAGACCCCGGCGTTCGTTCCTGCATAGACGTTGCCGGCGCTGTCTTCAATGAGTGTGTGAATACTCGAGACCTGGGCTCCGAGCGAGACGCTCAACCAGTTTACCCCGTCATCGGTGGAGAGATAAACGACATTCGCATCTCCTGCGGCGTAAAAGGTGCCGTGGGAACCCGGAAGGAGTGCTATCACATCTGTCTCATACAGCGAATACCCGCTGAAACCGGTCCACGTGTTCCCGCTGTCTTTCGAGACGAGTATTTCACGCCATTTGCCGGCATACAACCGGTGATCCGTGCCTTCCGCGAGAGAAGAAAATCCCCCCAGAACTGTGGTCACATTCGTCCAGTCGTACCCGCCATTCGTCGATCTCTGAATGCTCTGCTGGTAGTCGAACCCGTACGCTTCGAAGATGTACCCACATTCGTTCACGAGCAGGGACAATGACGGTACCGGCGGAGAAGGAAGGGAGGTCCAGGTCTGTCCACGATCCGACGAGACGAATATTCCCCGATCATTCGTCCCCGCGTACATTCCGCCTCCGCTGGAGAACGCGAGCGTCCGCACGGGTATATCGTCCGCCATCAGACTTTTCCAGTGAACACCCTGGTCCGTTGAGCGATACAAGCCGTGTTCGGAACCCGCGAACACCCACCCTTTGTTGTCGACGGCCATTACATTGATGCTCGTATCCGCTATATCGCCGTCTCTCCGACTCCACGTCCTGCCGCTGTCGCACGAAACGAACATTCCCGCAGGCGATGCGGCGAGCATCCCGCCGGATGGGAGAAAACAGATGCTGTTCGCCTGGAAGAGAAGGTTCTCCCCCCTGGGCTGCCAGTGATCCGTTTGTCCCCGGGCGCAGACGAATGTCGAGAGCACCGCCGCACTCACGGCGACGAACTTCGGGATTCCGCTAAGTATGTGCACCCTCATGTGTCATTCCTTCCACAGGCGCAACCACCTAAAAGCAATCAAGGGTGAGCGTCAGGTTGCTTCGTCGTGGCGCCTTCGTCGTGGCGCCTTCGGCGCCACTTCTCGCAATGACATCATTTCAACAGGATCATCCGGCTTGTCTGGACGGACGTGCCCGCCAGGAGCCGGTAGAAGTAGACGCCGGTCGCAAGACCCGCCCCGTCGAACGTCACCTGATGGAAACCGCGCTCCTGTGTCCCCCTGACAAGTACTGCAACCCTCTGCCCCAGCGTGTTGTACACCGTGAGCGTCACGTCGGAGCGTGTCGGCAACGACCAGCGGATCAGGGTCGTTGGATTGAACGGATTCGGATAGTTCTGGTACAGCACGGGCGCGTCGGGGAGCGGAGCAGATTCGCCGGGCGATACACCCGTCAGAAGCGTCTCACCCGGTCCCCTGTATCCGCCGAGGCTGTCGGCAAGATACGCGTTCACAAACGTCGGGCGCGACGACTGGAAGAGCGCGTAGGACTTGCTCCACGTGTCATCAGTGAGCCGGAGGAAACCGCTCGTGACGTGCTCGCCGTAGCTCATCACCGGACCGATGTATGCCGTCGGACAGCCGTCCGGGGTGGTCGCGGCGACCACCGCCATGTTGATGGGTCCCGTCCCCACGTGAAGCACCCATCCCACCATGTTCCCGGACTGGTCGGTCGCGCACGTGTGGACGTCGGCGACGATGTAATCCATCTTGCCGAAACTGCCGTTGTCGTAGAAAATCTGGGGGTACCAGCCGGCCGGGCCGTTCCCGCACCCGATGGGGACCATATAGAGCATGCGCTGAAGAAATGCATTCTCGTCGCTGCTCAGGGAGGTCCCGCCGAGCTCCTTCCGGGCGATCGAGCCAAGCGTGTCCGCGACCCCGTCAAGCCGGGAGAAATACCAGGTGAGTCCGGGCTGCGAATTTGCAGCGAGAAGGGGGACGAGCCGGTTTTTGCCCGCCTGCGCATAGGCCCGCACCGCGTCATAAAGGGCGGGAATGGGCTCGACATAGCTCGCGGGGAACGAACACGTCGTCATGATCGTGTACGACTGCTTCGCGTACAGGAGGTTGTCGTGCCGAAGCTCCGACCAGGATGCGAGCTGGGTGTTCATCTTCTCCTGCCACCAGGCCCCCGTCTTCATGAACGGGGGGAGCGCAGAGCGGTCCGCCGGCGGATTACAGGCACGGATCATCGCAAGCCACGCGTTGAAGAGGGAGCTCGTCCAGAAGGACTGGTCGTACCCGTCGATCAGGTACCGGAGCGCGGCGAGGTTCGAGGCGTACTTGTACTTCTCCAGCTCCCCCGTAAGGAGCTGCGCGGCGGCGTCATTCCCCAGGGCGAACAGGACATCGAGGGTCGAGGGAAGACCCCGCCAGACGGCGTTTCCCTGGAAGTCGATCTTGTCGTACACGACGTTCCCCGTCACGTACGAATCAACCACGAACCGTTGTCCCAGAAGCAAGACCGAGGAAGCGGGCCGGACGTTGTCCGGCTTCATCATGTTGTCGGAGGCGAGCATCTGGGAGTTGATCCGCTGGAAAGCGAACGGCTGATGCTCGAGCGTGTCCTGGAACGCCTGGAGGGCGAGCGAATCCAGCAGCTGCACCGGCGCGTTGATCTGCGCCATCTGCAGGAGCGATTTCATGTTCGGGAGCGTGACGTTGTCGGATTCTCCCACGCACATCCTGATGACCGCGTCAATCTGGTCCAGGAGCGGGAACGCGGACGCGCGGTCGAGCGCTTCGACAAGCAGCGCCGCATCGATCGTCTGGCGCCGGATATCCGACCATGTCTGCGGGGGCGACGCGTTCGCAGGCGAGAGAAGGTAGATCTCGGTCCGCCCGAGCCATATCATGGACTGGAAGTAGCGGCCCAGGACGGCGGACTGCGTGTAATGCCCCCGGATCGTGAACTGGCTGAAATCGATGTACCGGGACGTCGACGAAAAGAGCGGGTACGTCGCGGGCTGCTGGGAGGCGATCATCGACTGGAGATCGCTTACTGCCTGCGCGTCTTCCGGGAAGGCGCAGGCCGCCGAACCCGTCAGGAGCGCATACGCAACGGTGAGGTACACGTCCAGATCGTGCACCATGGGCGACATGGCCGGCACGGCCGCGTAGGCGGCGCTCATTGCGGGAAGCTGCGCCCTCAGCGCCGAGAGGAGCGAGTCCAGCTTCGGGACCAGGAGCCCGGTCTCCCCTTCCATGAGTATCGCGTCGTAGGACGAATGCACCGCGTAGAGAATCGCGTCCGCCGAGATGAAAAGAGGAAGATCATGATAATAGAGCATGGAGAGCGCGTTGCCGAATGACGGGAACCGGAGCCTGTCACTCACGACGAATCCATGTTCGGCGAGGAGCGATTTTTCGTACGGCGTGAGCGCGTAATTCGTGTCGATCGCCGGGAAATTCACGAGCCCGTCCGGTGTGACCGGAGCGCGGAGCGAGAAACCGCCCGCGGGATGGAGCGCAAGGAGCGCCGCGGAATTCATGTCCCTGTGCGCCTCGAGAAACGACTCGTAGGACTGAAGATCGAAAGCCGGGTTGTTCTGGGCGGGGACGAACCGGGGGACAAGCGAAAGGATCACAATCAGGACGACAGGCAGGCGCGGAGTTTTCATGAGTGCCTCCTTTCCGCATCAATCGTCATTACTGTTGGAAATCTACGCCAATCCACGGGCGCAGTCAAGCATATGGAGGAGGGTGGACATGAAAGCGTTTTTTATCTGTCATTTTGTATATTCCTGAAAACCAAACATACTCAATAGAGAGAAAGGGACGGAGATGCGGCGGGATCGAATCCTGTACGTGTTGTGCTCGTTCTGTATGATCATCCTCCCTCCGATCGGCAGCGCGGCGGCGGGAATCACGCTCGATGTCGACGCCACGGACGCCCCCCGGAGAATCATCCACGTTCTGGAGACCCTTGACGTACACACCGGGCCGCTCACACTCTCGTACGCCGAGTGGATCCCCGGGGAGCACGGACCGACGGGACCTGTCACCGACCTCGTGGGCCTGCACATTGCCACCGGGGGGCCTGACGACACCGTGCAGACGATCGCGTGGAGGAGGGACCTCTCCGACATGTACCTTCTCCACTGTGACGTCCCGAAGGGAATCACTTCGCTCAGGATCACATTTGATTTCATCCTGTCCCCCCTCGTGCGAGGTTTTTCATCCGCCGCATCGTCATCAGCGCATCTCGTCGTGATTTCGTGGAACACCGTCGTCCTGTATCCCCTCGACGTCCGCCCCGACAGCATCACCGTCACCCCCCGGCTGAAACTCCCCGCGGGCTGGCACATGGGGACCGCGCTTGAAACGGAGGGGGAACCGGGCACGGATGTCTCCTTCAAGCCCGTTCCGCTCAACACGCTCGTCGATTCACCCGTCCTTGCCGGAGAATACTTCAAGCGCATAGACATCAGCGCCGGTTCCGGAATCCCCCATCACATCGACATGGCATCCGACGGCGAGGCGGCGATCGAGATGCCTCCCGGTCACCGTGCATCAGTACGAAAACCTCGTCAGGGAAGCGTCGGCGCTGTTCGGCGCCCGCCACTACCACCATTACGATTTTCTCTACACGCTGAGCGACCAGGTATCGTCGTTCGGGCTCGAACACCACCAGTCGAGCGACGACCGGGTGGCGGAACGGACGCTCGTCGACGAGAACATGCGGATGCTGCGCGCGGGGCTCCTTCCCCACGAGTTCGTCCATTCGTGGAACGGAAAGTACCGCCGGCCGGAAGGGCTGGCAACGGGCAACTTCTCCTCACCGATGAAAGGGGATCTTCTCTGGGTGTACGAGGGACTGACCGAATACCTCGGGAGCATACTCACGGCCCGCTCCGGCCTGGAATCGGCGGAGACGTACCGCGAGCATATCGCGATGATCGCGGCCGAGGAAGACCACCGCACGGGACGCCAGTGGCGGCCGCTCCAGGATGCCGCCGACGCGGCGCAGATCCTTTATGAAGCCCGGGGGGACTGGACGTCCTACAGGAGATCGGTGGACTACTATGACGAGGGAAACCTGATCTGGCTCGACGTTGACGCGATGATCAGGGAACACACCGGGGGGAAGAAATCGATGGACGATTTCTGCCGGGAGTTTCACGGCGGAAAGGACACCGGCCCGCTCCTGAAGACGTACACGTTCGGCGACGTGGTAACAACACTCAATGACGTGTCCCCCTACGACTGGGGCTCCTACCTGGAAGGACGACTGCGCTCGCTCAGCCCGCGGGCACCGCTTGAGGGAATCGCACGGTGCGGGTGGAAGCTGGTCTACCGCGATACGATGAGCGCACTGCACCGGGCGTTCGAAGAGGTGCGCAAGGTCATCGACATGCGCTATTCGCTCGGCGCGTCGATCGGTGAGGACGGCGAACTGCTGGACGTGATACCCGGGACGCCGGCGGCACAGGCGGGGCTTGCGCCGGGGATGAAGCTCGTCGCCGTCAACGGAAAGAGGTTTTCGCGCGAGGTGATCCGGGACGCCGTCAGGCTTTCCCCCGGGTCCCGATCGCCGATGGAGATCCTTGCGGAGAACGGCGACTTCTTCAGGACATACCCGGTTGAGTACCACGGAGGGGAACGGTATCCATTTCTCGAGAGAATACCCTCGCGGGCCGACATTCTCAGCGAGATCATCAGGGGAAAAACGGGAGGCTCCCGACAGTAGGTCCCCGCAAGCGTTACATATCGATCGTGGTGCCCAACCCGAGCCGGCGGGCATTCTCCAGGGCCCTTCCCGCGGCGACAAGGTCCTGGAGGGCGTTGCCCACGGATTTGAAGAGCGTGATCTGCACGTCGTCCCCGCGGCCCGGGCGCGAACCCTCGATGATCTCCCCGAGTTCAGCGTGTATCCGCTCCTCGTGGAACTTCCCCGCGGCGACGGCCTGGATGATATCGCCGGCTTCGGCAAGGGCCGCGGCACGCGAGTCGACGACGACGAGCGACCGGGCGACGGTCTCCGGAGGGATCTCGCACATCTCCGGCCGGTACGCCCCGATCGCGTTCATGTGCGTCCCGGGCCTGACATGCCCGTCATCGAGCACCGATGTCTGCGACGTCGTCGCGGTACAGACAACGTCCGCTTTCTCGACCTCCGCCGGGGAGCGGGCGACGACGAAGTCGCACGGCAGGTTTCCCTTCAGGGCCTCGCACAGGCGCCCGGCCCGGTCCGTGCTCGGATCAAAGACCAGCGTCCTCCGGATCTCCCTCACCGCGCACACCCCCTCGATCTGATGGCGGGACTGCCCCCCGGCCCCGAAGACCATCAGCGTCGACGAATTCGTCCGCGAGAGCACCTGCGTAGCGAGTCCGGAGGCGGCGCCCGTACGCAGCGACGTCAGGTACGCTCCGTCCATCAGCGCAAGAGGCTCGCCGTTCCTGCCGTCGACGAGAACGAGGAGGGACTGTATGTACGGAAGCCCGCGGGAGGGATTCTCACGGAACAGGGAAACGACCTTCACGGAAAGCTGCCCGGCGGACGGCATGTACACGGGCATCAGGAGCGACCTCCCCTTCCCTTCAGGCATCTCGATCCCGAGGCGGTGAGGCACCGTCGCACGTCCGCCGGAAAGATCACGGAATGCGGTCTTCATCAGGCCAACCGTTTCGCTCATCGACAGGCATGAGCGCAGGTCGTCTTTCGTCAATACTCGGAGCGCGGACATTGGCTGGAGTGGGAGGTGGCCGGGTGGGGGGAATTACCTCAGGAGAATGAGAGATCGCGTCTGAGCAAAGTTGCCGGCGAGGATGCGACAGTAGTACACGCCGCTTGCCAGGCCGGTTCCGTCGAACCTCACGTCATGGTCTCCCGGATCCTCGAGACGGTCCACGAGTGAAGCGACCCGCTGACCGAGCTGATCGACGACGTCGAGTTTCACGTACGAGGCGCGGGGGAGGGAATACCTGATTGTCGTCGACGGGTTGAACGGGTTCGGATAATTCTGGAGAAGGCTGAAGGCGCCGTCGGACGGTCCACCGCCGGGAGCGGCCAACGTGGCGACGAAAAACTCGGACATATCGGGCGCCGATGAAGCGGCGCCGGGGTAGGCAGTCATGCCAAGCGACTGCATCACAAACCTGAGCGTGCTCTCGTGCTGGTAGAACTGGGTGGACCGGTACGCGGTTCGCGCAAACGGACTGACGACGATCGTGCAAATCTGCCCCCCGCCGTGCGTATCGTCGTTGACCCCCTCGTCCCAGGTGATGATGAGGACGCCGCCGGCCTGGAAGTCGGAGCTTGCGATGAGCGGTCCGATGTGCGTCTTCGCCCACGTGTCGGCCTGGAGGAGAGTGCCGTCATGACCGTCGTCGATCAGGTTCGGCGCGATGAAGCCGATCTGCGGAAGAGTGTGGTGGGCGATGTCGGACGCCAGTGAGTCGGTCTCGACGATATTGTTCCGCTCCGCCGCGCTCCCCTGCACGTCCGAAAAGAAGACGAACACGTTGTGCTTGTCGGCATAGTCGACGCCGGTGCCGTATCCTTCGGCGTACGACTTCCAGGACACCCCGGCGGACGCGCAGTGCCTGACAAGATTGTCTCCCGAGAACGTCCCCGTATAGGCGTCGTCGTTCGTGAAGATCTGCCCGGTCGTCAGCATGCAATAGTTGCCGATGGAAGGATGCGTGTCGGCGTAGTAATTCGTGGCGAGACCGTACTTGCGTATGAGGCTGTTGAAGTACGGCGCGTTGACGGTGTCACCGACCACGGTGGAGTATTCCCTGTTCTCCTCGATGAGGACGAACACGTGGCCGAACTTTCCGGCGAAACTGACCGAGGAGCATGCGACGAGAAGTGACAGGCAGAGGCGTTTCATGGCATATGCAATATGCAGACGAATGAGGTAGATGGCAATAGAGCGAATTCCCTAATCACTCACAACGGGCCCCCCGACCCGCAGGGAATCTACCGGGAAACTCCGGGTGCGCGCAGTGAGTCTCCCGGGGCGGCCCCGAGAGGGTCATCGAAGTCAAACCCGAAGAGGCGGGGGTTCTCCCCTATGACAGCGGCGGACACGATGTAGAAGACGTAGTTGTAGGTTTCCTCAGGAAGCGTGTGACGGCCGAGCAGGTTCCAGAAATTTCTCTGGCGGGGATCCTCCGGCATCGTGTTCAGCATCTCCCGTATCCTGTTCTCATCCCAGTTGTAGCAGGCCATGACGAGAAGACCGGAGGCCTGCGCCTCCGTGTCGTACAGGTCCCTCAGATAGTGAGCCGCCGCTTCCGTCGACTTCCTGAGGTTGTGCCTTTCGTCGTGAGGATCCGCCCTCCGCAGATCGATGAGCGGGCCCGTCTGCAGACCGTATTTCCACGCAGTCGCCGGTATGAACTGCCACATCCCCTTGGCGATTCCTGAGCGTGTCTCGGGGCCGCACTCCGTCGTATCGAGCCCGCTCTCCTGGACGGCCAGATAGAAGAACTGGGGCGGAAGATCACGCGCAAGAAGCGCGGCGGAGACGAGCGGGGCGAGATTTCCCCGGCGGGAGCGCTCCATGGCCCTGACAAGACGGTGCCCCCTCTGCCAGAGCCGGATGTATTCCTTCACCTTCACGATGAACTCTGCGGGCATGCTCACATCGCATTCGCCGAAGAGACGGGCCACTTTATAGATCAGCCAGTCTTCGGGGGAGAGCTTTTCCCGGGAGATGCCGAGCTCGTCAAGAAAATCGACGTATTTTGCCCGGAGATCTTCCTCCTCCTGCTGTTTCGCCCTTAACTCCTCCCTGAATTTCGCGTCGTTGGTCCTTTCGACTTCGGACCTGAGCTTTGCGAGATCCAGCTCGAGCGATTTCGTCGTGTAGAACACCCCGGCAGCGGTCGCGTGAAGTTTCTGCAGTTGTTCGATGCGGGCCCGGTACTGCACGATGGCCAGCACCGAGGCCAGCAGAAGCGAGGTGACCGCCCCCAGGGCAATCCAGTATCTCACCCTGTACCTGCGCCTGACGGTCCTGAACGCTTCCCGGATGAGCATCGTCCGGTCGCCGACCCTCCCCCCGGCCGAACCCTCGAAGTACCGGCGTATGACCTGTGTCCTGCCGATCCTGCGCTCCGTCCCCCGGGGAGGAATATCCGCCCGTTCCAGATCGAACGCCACCACGGGGCCCTTCCGCCCGAGCCGGACATCCCTGTTCACCGGAAGGGGGATCTTCCCTGAAATCCGTGTTCGACCGACATACAGCCCGTTGGTGCTCCCGAGATCCTCCAGGTACCAGCCGCTTTCCGCCCGTCCGACGGAAGCGTGGCGGGAGCTCACATTCTCGTCTGCGAACTGGACGTCGCACCCGTCGGCCCGGCCGAGCGTGAACGGAGCGTCAAACGTAAACCTGTTCGTCAGAAGAATTCCCTGGTCCACGCGCATGTGGACGCGCGGAAACGACGCGTTCGGCGGAACGGGGATCGGGGACATCGCAGGATTCCGTGTATCGTGTGAGAACGGACGTGCACTTCCGGCGGGAATAATACGGGATGACGGGCAGAGTGTCAACCACGCCCGTTGCGGGCGCGGGAAGGGGTGCGAAAGGGGGGATCCCGAAGGGGTGAGGAACAGGAGAAATCCAGGTCACCCCTTCAGGCGCGCTTCCCCTTTTACTGCGAGGACCGGGAGAGAAGGAACTTCTTCGCGAGCTGATCCGCGACCGCCTTGAACGCGGTCTCGTGATCGTACGGCGTGAACACGGAGACATTCTCGACGCTCGAACCGTACGAAAGGTACATCTGGGCCAGGGTCGCCTTGTAGGCGATGGTGGAATCCGGGCTGTTCCGCGCGAGATCATTCAGCACCTGAACGAGCCTGGAATACTCACGCTCAGGGAAGAAGTTCTTGTATTCGACGAGATTGTAGATCGTGGATTCGACGATACCCGGGACATCGCTCCGGAGCGACGCGTCGAACGCCTTCATGAGCTTCTGAAAATCGTATTTCGCGTAACGGGATTCATCAGGCTGTGCATTCGCGGCGGCTGCGAACGAAAGTGCGATAACGAGCCCGGCAGTTCCGAGCAGTGTGCGGGTCTTCATGTTCTCCCCCTCGTTTGGAATGAACGATTGTTCCGTCACCGCTCTCCAATGCGAAATCAGTGCCAGATTTTCGGGAACGCCGTAAACGGTTTCAGGCAAAAGAGAAACGGGAAACCGTCCGCCAACCGGCCCCCCGACAGGGGTGCCACATATGTGCACGTGAGAACGGCGGAGTCGCCGCAACTTCTTTGATTCATTGCAGTTTGAACCTGTCAGACGAGGAGTGGCATTTGCCGGATTGTGGCATCTGAACACCAGATGCGCCGGGATGATTTCTGCGAAGGCCGACGGTTTTCGGCGTTCAACAACTACCGCCGCTTGACGTTTGATATCGAATATCCTATCCTGCATACGGTCAGTATGATTGCCGAAGGCCTGTTCATTCCCCCGGCGCAGGCCTCCCACCGACAGACCACCGTCAGATTGCCTGCTGCACTTCGCTCTTGGATCACATCAACCGAACGCCACCCACCAGAGAGGCTGCGTCATGCAACCACTGATCCGCGCGGTCGCTGCGCTCGTCGTCCTGTGTACGGAAGCCACCGGCCAACCTGCCGGGAGGGGATTCGACTATGTCTCTCCGCTCCCCGGTTCGGCGATGGTGTCGCGCCTGACCAACATCATCCTCGTCCCTTCCCGGGGGATTGACTCCCGGGCCTTCATGAGCAGCTCGTCGGTGATCGTGAGGGGAGACAAGTCAGGGAAGGTATCCGGCGCGTACACGCTTTCCGATGACGCGAGGACATTGATATTCACCCCCGCGGGGCCGTTTGCCGACGGCGAACACGTCACCGTCGAAGTCACTGCGAACGAAACCGCGCCTGAGGCACCACCCGGCCTCCCGTTCACATTCTCGTTCCGCGTGTCGGCACGTCCGGGGCTCGCCCGCAGGGTCGCCGATGATCCGGGTCCGGTGATACAGCAATCAGGCCCGTATCCTCTCTCCCGGTCGGTTCCCGGCAGCGTGCCGGCGGACTTTCCCCAGGTGACTCTGACAGCGTCCAATAACCCGAGTCCGGGGTACCTGTTCCTGAGCAATATGACCATGGGGTCGGGAGCCCCCAACACGCCGTACATCATGATCCTGGACAATGCGGGGAACCCCGTGTTCTACCGCCGAACACTGAACGAGTGCACGGACTTCAAACTCCAGCCGAACGGGCTCATGACATATGACGATTCCCAGAACAATTGTTTCCTGGCCCTGGATTCCACGTTCGCGGTCGTGGATACGTTCCGATGCGGCAACGGGTACGGCACGAACTGGCATGAACTCCGGATTCTCCCGAACGGCCACGCACTCATCCTGGGAGACGATCCCCAGATGGTGGAGATGGACAGCATCGTACAGGGGGGGGCCCCGTCCGCTCTCGTGCAGGGAATCGTCATACAGGAGCTCGACAGGTCGAAGAACGTGGTGTTTCAATGGAGAACGTTCGACCATTACAAGATCACCGATGCCACACACGAGAGCCTCGTGGCGTCGTTCATCGATCCCGTCCACGGCAATGCGATCGAGCTCGACACCGACGGCAACCTGTTGTTTTCCGCCCGGCACATGGACGAGATCACCAAGATCAACAGGCAGACCGGCGAGATCATCTGGCGCTGGGGAGGAAAAAACAACCAGTTCACGTTCGTCAACGACACGCTCCATTTTCTTCACCAGCATGCGATCCGGCGCCTGCCGAACGGCAACGTCAGTCTCTTCGACAACGGCGACTTCCGTCTCCCGCTTCTTTCACGGGGTGTCGAATACGCACTCGATGAACAGAACATGAAAGCCACGCTGGTATGGCAGTTCCAGCGAACCCCCGTCATCTACGCCCCCGCGATGGGATATGTCCAGCGATTGTCGAACGGGAACTCCATCATCGGGTGGGGGGCGGTGAATCCCACGATGACCGAAGTGCACAGCGACGGGAGCGTCGCGCTGGAGCTGACGTTCCCCCCCGGCATCTACAGCTACCGTTCGTACAAGTTCGTGTGGAAGCCGGCCGCGGCGGCCTCGATCACCCCACCTTCGGCACCGCTGTCATTCTCCCTAAACCAGAACTACCCGAACCCGTTCAACCCGTCGACGGTGATCAACTTCTCGATTGCAGGGAGCGGAGACGTCCGGCTGGAGGTGTTCGACGTCCTCGGAAGGCTCGTCACGACGCTCGTGAACCGGGAGATGACGGCAGGATCGTACCGCGTGGTATGGGAGGGAAACGACCGGGACGGGGCGAAAGTCTCATCCGGCATCTACGTCTACCGGATCGCGTCGGGCGCGTTCACCGCTTCCAGGAAGATGCTTTTGCTCAGGTAGGCGCCGGGTACCGTCGGCGGATGGAATCAATGTATCCGGTGATCTCTTTATCGACCGCCTGCGGGTAATCATAGCCGAGCAACCGTGATGTTTCGCCCGCGGTCGTTCTGAAGAAATCCATCGATGCCGTCAAGCTCCGCCAGGAATCTCCTGGGTTGAATCCGGAATACGTCCCCGCCAGGGACTCCATCGTTCCGGCGTCAACCCAGGAACGCATCCTTTTCCCCCCGGCGTGAGTATCTGCATCCCAGCCGCGTTTCGCCTGCGCGTTCCAGATGATCATCCGCAGGAGCAGGTCTTTCACGACGCCGTTGTCAATTCTCTTCGCGACAAACAGGTCGCCGCGCGCGAGGTATTTCGCAACGCCGGCCATCTCGAACCAGAAATCATATACCGCCGTCAGGAACTCATCTCGCGAGGGTTTCGGAATCCTGAAAAATGTCCCTGCGGGCCGCGGAAGCGTCTTCGTGATGCCGTCCCTGTCCATAAGGACCTGATACCCCCTGTTCAGGTCGTCGGAAGCGGAGAAGCCGTTCCGGGCGAACTCCCGCAGCGTGCCGAGTATCCAAAACGAGAAGTCCACCCTGGCGCCGCGTGCGAAGATCACCAGGCGCGTGGGAATGACCTCCGGGCCGTGCGCGAACTGTTCCTTCTGGTAGACCCAGGGAGATCCTATTTCTTTCATCCAGCTGTCGGATGTGAGATACCGGCCGGGTTCATCGGTCAGCACCATAATATCATAGTCGGAGAATTCGTCCACCTGACCGGCCCCGGCACGGGAGCTTGTCAAAATGAGGGCCCGGATCGATTCTTCCGATCCCGCCCAACGAATGACGTTCTGCAGTATGTCATCCATGCAAACGGTGTACCAGAGGTTTTATCCGCGATCCGATCAATCCGACGGCGTGCATCAGTTTCTCGTGCGGCAATTCCGCGGTGTCCATCTGAAACGTGAGCCTGGAGATCCCGCCGAGAGCGTCGGAATGCCGGAGGATCTTCTCCGCGACCTCTTCGGCGCTTCCGACGAGCAATGCGCCGTCGGGACCGACCTGGCTTTCGAACCGGGCTCTTGACATCGGAGGCCAGCCCCGCTCCTTCCCCACCTTCGTCATCGCTTCAGCATAGCCGGGATAGAATTCATCCAGGGCTTCCTCCGTCGTGTTTGCCACGTAGCCCAGCGAGTGCAGCCCCACCTTCAACTGTTCGGCCGGGTGGCCCGCCCTCTGTCCTGCCTCCCTGTAGAGATCAATCAACGGGCGGAAGCGGTGGGTCTGCCCGCCTATCACCGCGACCATGAGCGGCAATCCGAGCGCACCGGCCCGGATGAACGATTCCGGCGTGCCGCCGACACCGACCCAGACGGGCAGGGGATCCTGGAGGGGCCTCGGATACACGGGCTGGTTCGTGAGCGCGGGGCGGAATTTGCCGGACCAGGTCACGTACTCGCTCTCCCGGATCTTCAGCAGGAGGTCGAGTTTCTCGGCGAACAGAGCGTCATAGTCTTCCATACGGTAGCCGAATAGCGGAAACGATTCGATGAACGAACCCCGCCCCGCCACGATCTCGGCACGGCCGCCGGATATCAGATCCAGCGTGGCAAAGCTCTGGAAGACCCGGACCGGGTCCGCGGCACTCAACACCGTCACCGCGCTTGTGAGGCGTATGCGCTTCGTGCGGACCGCGGCGGCGGCCAGGATCACCGCGGGCGCAGAGTCGAGAAATCCCCTGCGGTGATGCTCTCCGATGCCAAAGACGTCAAGCCCCGAGCGATCCGCGTGCTCAATCCTCTCCAGGAGTTGGGCAAGTGCGTCCGCATCGTTGAGCGACTTGCCGGCGTTTCCGCTGAACATCGCGGCAAAACTATCGATCCCGATTTCCATGGGTTTTGTCAGAAGAGGAATGGCGAGACTGTTCTAGAAGAAGAGAAAGCGCAGGTACCGGGCCATAAGCCAGATGACCGCGAGAAGGATCAGCCACGATATGAACCCCCCGCGACGCTTTTGTGATTTCCTTCCCCGTTGTTGCGGTTGTTTATCCATTTCCCGTCAATGCGTCGTCCTGTTTGACATACCCCCCCCGGGGAGTCAATATCGACGTTGGCCGGGAGGGAGTCAAATGCGTCCGGGCCGCGTTGCCGTTTGGCAACCCGTGTCGTACATTCAGGACATTCACTTCGAGACTTCCCCGGAATGCCGATGACCGAGATCGAACGCTTCATCCGCCAGATGCCGAAGATCGAACTCCACGTCCACATGGAAGGTTCCGTGCGGCCGGAGACTTTTTTGACGCTGGCAAAGCGCCATCACGTCCCCCTGCCCGCGGACACCATCGAGGGGCTTCGCCAGTGGTACGTCTTCAGCGATTTTGATCATTTCATCGAAATCTACATGGCGATCTCGAGCTGCCTCCGGACGTCCGAGGACATCGAAATGCTCGCGCGGGAATTTCTGATCGGGCAGGCCGACCAGAATATCGTGTACAGCGAAGTCACGTTTACGCCGTACAACCAGCTCCTCAATTGCGGGCTCGGCATGCACGAACAGCTCGATGCGGTCAACAGGGCCCGGTCATGGGGAGAGAAAGAACTCGGGGTCCGGGCGGGCATCATCGTCGATATCCCGCGGGAGCGGTCTGTTGAAGCAGGAGACGGGATCGCCCAGTTCGTCGTCGACCGGTACGGGGACGGCATCATCGCGCTCGGGCTCGGGGGACCCGAACCGGGTCATCCCGCGTCAAAGTTCCGGACGGCGTTCGAGAAGGTCCACGAGGCGGGGGTTCCGTGCGTCGTCCATGCCGGCGAGACGGCGGGCCCGTCGAGCATATGGGATGCCATCGAAGTCGCCAGACCCCGGAGGCTCGGCCACGGCGTCCGGTGCATCGAAGACCGGCTGTTGATGGACCAATTGAAGGCGAGGCAGCTCCCTCTTGACGTCTGTCCGGGAAGCAACGTCTGCCTGGGCGTCTACCCGTCGCTGGAGTCGCACTGCCTGCCGCGACTGATCGACTTCGGCCTGAACGTGACGCTGAACAGCGACGACCCGCCCCTGTTCAATACCACGCTGACCGACGAATTCACAACGTGCAGCAGACAATTCGGGTGGGATCGGGCGTTCATCGCCGGGCTCGTCCTCAATGCGCTCGAGGTCAGCCTGCTCCCCGGGGAGGAGAAAATCCCCCTCGGGGAGCGCATACACGATGATTTTTCCGGGCTTCAATCCCTCCCCTCGTGAGGCGCTCCCGCGGAACCCATCAGGGGGGGACGGTGTTCAGACTACAACCGGTTTTCCCCATGGGACACGCTTGAGGACATGATCACCGATTTCCGAAACGCTGCCACCGCAGATCATTGCGCATGTTGCTGCTGTCACTCTCACCCCGAGGGGCCGCCGGCATCCGCCTGAAACGTAATTCGCCCAGAGCAGATAATCCCGTCCCGGCCCTTCGATCGTGAAGGGCTTTTTCGTTTTCGCCCCCGCGAAGGACCCGGAGGACACCCACAATCAACAGGAGACACACCGATGAAAGCAAACAACATCCTTCAAACGATCGGCCGGACTCCCACGGTCAGGATCAACCGCCTTTACCCTGCCGGGTCCGAGGTGTGGGTGAAGCTCGAACGGGCCAACCCCGGGGGGAGCATCAAGGACCGGATCGCGCTGTCGATGATCGAGGATGCGGAACGGCGGGGACTGCTGAAACCGGGGAGCGTCATCGTGGAGCCCACCTCAGGCAATACGGGAATCGGGCTGGCGATGGTGGCGGCGGTCAAAGGATACCGGCTGATCCTCGTCATGCCTGAGTCGATGTCGATCGAGCGGCGCAGGCTCATGTCCGCCTACGGGGCGGAATTCGCCCTCACGCCGCGGGAGAAGGGGATGAAAGGCGCCATCGAGAAAGCCATGGAGCTTGCGAAGGCAACGCCGAACTCGTGGATCCCGCAGCAATTCGAGAACCCGGCGAACGCGGAAATCCACAGGAAGACCACGGCACAGGAGATTCTGGAGGATTTCCCGGAGGGGTTCGACGCGCTCATCACGGGGGTGGGAACCGGCGGGCACATCACCGGAGTGGCAGAGATCCTGAAGAAGAAGCATCCGAACCTGAAGGCCTACGCCGTCGAGCCCGCGCTCTCGCCGGTGCTGAGCGGAGGGAGCCCGTCGCCTCACCCGATACAGGGAATCGGCGCGGGATTCGTCCCGGCAATTCTCAACAGGGAAATTCTCGACGGTGTGATCCAGGTGACGAAGGACGAGGCCTACGCATACACGACGAGAGCGGCACGCGAAGAGGGAATTTTCGTCGGGGTCTCAACGGGGGCATCGCTCGCGGCGGTGGCCAAGAAACTTCCGGAACTTCCGCCGAAGAGCCGGGTCCTGACATTCAATTACGACACCGGCGAGCGATACCTCTCGACCGAGGGACTGTTCGCCTGAACGGCCCGCCGCCTGCCGCGGCAGGCGTCTTCATATGACGAAGTCAATGCCCCCGTTCGATTCGTCCGGCGTACGGACGTTGACTTTGATCTCCTGGTAGACGTAGGAAAACGGCGGGATGCTCCTGGTGACCCAGGAGTTTCCCCCGATCACGCTGTCGTGGCCGATGACGGTGCCTCCCCCGAGTATGACGGCCTGGGCGTAGATGATGACGTTGTCCTCGATCGTCGGATGGCGCTTCGTGTTCGCGAGCGTCTTGTCGACGCTGAGCGCCCCGAGCGTCACGCCCTGGTAGAGCCGGACATTGTTCCCGATCGTCGTCGTCTCGCCGATGACGATGCCGGTGCCGTGATCGATGAACAGCGGCGTGCCGATACCGGCCCCGGGATGGATATCGACCCCCGTGAGCTGGTGGGCGTATTCCGTCAGAAGCCGGGGAAATATCGGGACGCCGAGCAGGTGAAATTCGTGGGCGATGCGGTATATCGCGATCGCCAGGAATCCCGGGTACGCAAGAACCACTTCCTCCACGTTCTCCGACGCCGGATCCCACCGGTTGATGGCTTCGGCGTCAAGCCAGAGCCGGTCGTACAGATCGGGAAGCTTCCCGAAAAACTGCCCGGTGATGTCACGCGCCTCCGCGTTCCGCCCGCCGGGAATCGCCTTGAGCAGCCGCTCGACGCGCACCTGTATGGCGTCAAGCCGGGAATGGATCTCCGCCGGGCCCGGGTGTCTCCTGCGGGAGAAATGGGGAAAGAGGATTTCCAGAATCTCCTCCGCAAATCGCTGGGATTCCGCCTTCACGGGAAGTATCGGGCTGTGATGCGAGCGCTTTTCTCCCAGCGTCCGCGCAAGCTCCCTGAGGTCCAGGTGTTTGTTCTTCATCCGCCGACTCCCGGTGTCATCAACGTCGTTTCCTTTCATCCGACAAAGTATGCATAATCGGAGTGACGGTCAAGAATCACCGCCGGAGTCGATTCGTTCTCCGGAACCCCTTCGGCCGGACGCGCGTTCTGAAAAGTGAATGATCAGCCCCGCCTCAGGCGGGGGTGTCGGGGATTCGCATCTCATTGAGACCGGGGAGGTGCCGTGAAGGTACTGAACATTCTTCTTTCCGCGTTCCGCGCGCTCCAGAGAAACAAGATGCGCTCCTTCCTGACCATGCTCGGGATCATCATCGGGGTTTCCGGCGGCATCAGGGGGGGCGCCGGGACGAACACCAACCTCACGGAAGACGACTGCAACGCGATACTGAAGGAATGCAGCGCGGTCTCCCTTGTCTCGCCCGGGACACGGGCGTTCGCACAGATCATTTCGGGGAACATGAACTGGGCGACGATGATCGAGGGAACCGGGAGCGACTACCTCGAGATACGGAAGTGGGGGATCGAATACGGGGGGTTCTACACGGACCAGGACGTCAAGGCGGCCTCAAAGGTGTGCGTGCTGGGACAGACCGTCGCCAGCTCGCTCTTCCCCGATTCGAGCCCGATCGACCAGACGATCCGGATCCGGAACGTCCCGTGCAGGGTGATCGGCGTCCTGACGCGCAAGGGGCAGAACGCCCTCGGCCAGGACCAGGACGACGTGATTCTGGCGCCCTGGACGACCGTGAAACGGCGGCTGACGTGGTTCCCGTACCTGAGGCAGATCCTCGTCTCGGCGACGAGCGAGCAGAACATCCCCGTCGCGCAGGCGCAGATCACCGAACTCCTGAGGATGAGGCACCGCATCGCCCCCTACGATCCGGATGATTTCACCATCCGCAACCAGGCGGACCTGGCCACCACCGCGACGGCAACGACGCAGATCCTGACCATCCTCCTTGCGAGCATCGCCTCGGTGTCGCTCCTCGTGGGGGGGATCGGGATCATGAACATCATGCTCGTCTCGGTGACCGAGCGGACGCGGGAGATCGGCATACGCATGTCCGTCGGGGCGCGCTCGCGCGACATCCTGACGCAGTTCCTGATCGAGGCGCTCGTCCTGAGCCTGCTGGGAGGGTTTGCGGGGATCATCCTGGGGGTGAGCGGATCGTCGGCCATCTCGAGCTTCGCGAAATGGCCGACGATCATCACGTTCTTCTCGATACTGCTTTCGGTCAGCTTCTCGATCGCCATCGGCATATTCTTCGGGTTTTATCCCGCACGGAAGGCGGCGCTCCTGAATCCGATCGACGCCCTCCGGTACGAATGATGCCGCGCTCCGGCCGGCTACGTCATCAATGACTGATTACGTAGAGGAACGCACCGATGACCGGTCCCCGCATCCGGCGGCCCTTTTCGCCTTCCGGCGGAGCGGAGGGGGGAGGCCCGTAGACGGGCTGGAACAGGTAGGCGACGTGCCTCACCGGGTCGACCGAAATCGTCTTTGCCCCGGCCGCCGTCGTCACTGTGGCGACGACGGTGTATTTGTCCGGCGCATCCTCGTGCACGATCGTCACGCTGCTGTCCCGCCCGGCGGGGATGTAGACCAGCTTCTCCGCCGGATCCCATCCCAGGGCATCAACGCCTTCGCCGTTCTGAATCGTCGCCACGATCTTCCCCGTTTTCGCGTCAAGCACCGCTGAGGTCTTTCCGCAGCCGGTGAATATCCTGTCGGTGGCCCGATCATAGGCGATGCCGGTCGGCCCCTCGCAGGGGTCAATCGGCCACGAGGCGATCGCGGTCATCTTCCTGCCGTCCACGACCTGGATCGTGTTCTTTCTCTCGTTGTTTACGAAGATCTTCCCTTTCCCGTCGCTCGCCGCACCTTCCGGCGAATCGTCCTCGAGCTGCGCCTCCCCGGTGATCACTCCCCTGTCCGGGTCGATGGCGGTGGCCGTGCCGGGCTTGCTGTGATTCGTCAGTATGACCCGGTCCAGGAAGTCGTCGTACATGATGCCGTCCTGGCCGCCGGCCGGGATCTTGATCTTCCTGATCAACGCCAGCGTCTTCAGGTCGAACATCGAGACCGTGGAATCTCCCCGGTTCGTCGTGAACCCGTGATTGTACTTCGCGACAAGGGCGATCCCGTGCGTGTTGGGAGTCTCGGGGATGTCGCCGAGGACCGTCCCCTTCACCCCGTCGAGCACCATAACGTGCGTCCCGCGCGAGACGAAGACACGCCCGGTGCCGGGCTCGGCCGTCAGATAGTCGGTCCCCCCTTCCCCCCCGATGCTGAATCTCTGCACTTTGAACGTCTGGGCCTGCACACCTGCGGCAATTCCCGCTGCGAGAAGCAGCACGGACACGAACCCGGTGAGTTTTGTCATAGAGCTCTCCTTGATGTACGTCGATGGAGAAATGTATGCATAATTGGGACGCGGTTCAACATCCCGGGGGGATCGTTGTCAACAACACACGATCAATATCCTGTCCACAAATCGGGACTCCGACTGGCGACGACGACCGGCCGGGACCGCGATTTAACAATTCAGCAATCGTTGCGTAACACTGCAGTAACGTTGAAGCCGTACCTTGTACACTCCGGGAATGTGTCGCTCACCCGTTTCTTCCCGTTTCCCCATTCCAAGAGAGTCCAGCATGATACCGAGCCGCGCAATCCTTGCAGCAGCGGTTGCCCTTCTTCCCCTCCTTTCGTTCACCGGAGGGTCTTCAGCCGGCCCACACGCGCCGTCAACCGCCCGCACACCGTCCGTGCTCACACTCGGCGACACGTCCCTGACCTTTCTCGTCATCAGCGACTGGGGGAGGGAAGGAATCACCGACACGGACAAGAAAACGCCCGGCCAGATGAAAGTGGCGCGGCAATTCGGCGTGACGGCCGGCATGGTGGAGGCGTCATTTGTCGTCACCTGCGGAGACAATTTCCACGGCAGCGGCGTGGCAGATGCGACGGACCCGCTCTGGAACGTGAATTTTGAAAAAGTGTACGCCGCGAAGCCGCTCATGATCCCCTGGTACATTACACTGGGGAACCACGACTATGAAGGAAACGTCGACGCAGAATTGACCTACGGAACAACCAGCGCCCGCTGGACGCAACCTGGACGGTATTACGCTTTCACGCGGAACCTTTCCCCCCGCAGTTCCGCCCTCTTCATCGTACTGGATTCTTCCCCGTTCGTGGAAGAGTACATCAATGACGTGCGCGACCAGCATCACGTCAGGGGACAGAACCCCGCCCGACAGGTGCAATGGTGCGACAGCGTGCTCAGCGTCTCGACAGCCCGGTGGAAATTCGCGTTCTTTCATCACCCGGCATATTCGGCAGGATCGAAACACGGAAGCACCGTGGAGATTCAGCGCGCGCTTGTCCCCCTTTTCGAAAAGTATCATGTCGACGCCTGTTTCTCCGGTCATGATCACGATCTGCAGCATTCTCACCCGGCGGGGGCGACCGTGGAATACTTCGGTACCGGGGGAGGTTCCGAAACCCGTCCCGCAGGCCGCGCGGAGTTCACGCTGTACAGCGCCGCTTCCCTCGGATTCGGCGTGGTTTCAGTCGCCGATGACGCGATGAGGGTCAGCTTTGTCAACGAGCGCGGGGAGCCACTCTACCAGTTCGACATCCGCAAGTGAGGGGCTGACCCGGCGCGGCGACGCAGACGTTGCCTTTCAGATCAATCTCCGGTATTTTGATGTCGAGGCAACGACATCAACATAGCCGGGACTACAATGCACCGATCCAGACGGGCGATGTTCGCGGTGATGCCGCTGATGTTCGCGGCGGCGATCCACGCGCAGGAAACCATCCTTCCCTTTGCATTCACGGCGGCGGAGAGAACGGAGCACCTGCCGGCCTACGTGTCCCCGCCCGCGGCAAACCTGTACAACAATTCACCGACGCTGAAGGTCGGGTGGGGAATCGATTCGCCCACCGGGTTCGTGTCGATGGACGGCGAGATCTGGGTCATATTCAACAGCGGCGACCAGTACGGCACCACCGTGAAAGTGGCCCGGTTTAAAGGATCCGATTTCGAGCACACGGAACGTCAGCCCGACGGCGTGATCGTCGTCGAACCGGGGGTCTCGACTCATTTCTGCGGGGGACTCTGGTACGATGCCGGCGCCGGAAAACTGTACGCCCCCATCCACTGCGAATACGACCGGAAGATCTCTCCTCCCGCCGGATGGACACGGAAGAAGACCCGGCTGGCTACGAGCACGGACAAGGGGCTCACGTGGCATCTCGAGGGGGACATACTCACGGACTGCCTGCCGGATTCAGGTGACTGGCTCAGGTTCTCGGGATCATACTTCGAGGCGGGTCCCGCCGATTTCGATTTCTACGCTGACACGCGCGGAGGGTACTTCTATATTTATTCGTGCAACGCGTACGCGCCGAAGAGCGGCACCATGAACAACTTTCTCTGGTTCAACGAAGTCGCCCGGTGCGCCATCAGCGACAGGATGGCGCCGGGGAAGTGGCACAAGTTCTGCCGGGGCACGTGGACCGAACCCGGGCTCGGCGGACGATCGTCGAAGGTCTCCATGGGCTCGTACGGAATCTACGGCCGCGTGATCTACAGCCGCGCGCTCGGGACGTACCTGCGCATCGGCGTGTGCATGGGGGTGATCGACAAGCGGTTCACGAACCTCGGGTTCAGCGACGGGTCGATCTATGTCTCCGCCTGCGATGATCTCACCCGGCAGGAATGGACGCCGGCGGGAAAGCTCCTTGACAGGCCGCGGAACGACAAATTCGGCTTCACACTTGCAGACAGCTCCGGGCGCGATCCGTTTGCGTGCGACCGGTCGCTTCACGCCTATAACTACTGGCTGTACAACGTCCCCTCCAGGGCGATCGACGTGACATTCCGTCCGGGAACGACTCCGGCGGAAGGTTTCCCCCGTTACGGGTCGTACGCATACGAACCGCTGCCGGAATCAGGAGACGCGATCGTACACAGGGAGACAAGAATCGTCGGGTCCGAAAGCCCCGAGGTCACGTACGCGGGATCCGGGTGGACGTTGAAGAAAGACCCCGCGTGCTATGCGGGAACCGCGATGGAGTCGCGTGAGCCCGGCGCGTCCATAGAGTTTTCGTTCAAAGGCCCGGGCATATACTGGAGGGCGCTCGCCGACACCGACTGCGGAAAAGTCGACATAACAATCGACGGCAGGTTCGTTGAGACGGTCGATTGCTATTACCGTGACGCACTTCCGTTCCAGTTTGCGTTCATCCAAACCGGACTCGAACCCGGCCTCGCCCACACGTTCAGGGGCACGATCCGCCAGGACAGAAACCCGCAATCAACCGGAACGCGCATCCGGAGCATCGCGTTTGAATACACGGCCGAAAGCTACCGGGCTTCGGCCGGATTTTCCGCCGTCGCCGGGAAGAACAACTGGCACTACAGGAGGTCGGACGGCGGAGGATACGACGATCTCCGGTTCGTCGATTTTGAACGGACAAAGATCCGCAATGCGCAGAGCGGCCGCGAAGAAGAGCGGAGGACGTTCGCCAATTTCTGGACGGACGACGACAGCTGCAGGGTCGGCAGCAACTACCAGACCCCGGGTGCGCACCGCTCAGTGAGAGAATGGGTCGCCCCCCGCAAGGGGAGGGTCCGGGTCGAGGGGGCCGTCGCCACCGAGGGCGAACGCGCCACCGGGGCCACCGTGTCGATCGTGCACAACGGCCGCGAGGCCTGCTCGTACCAGATCGGGACGCCCGGCTCCTCCTGGTCGCACGACATCAGGATCGACGTCGAACAGGGGGAAGCCATCGAGTTCATCGCCGAGCGGACAGGCGGACAGAGCGGTGTCAAGGTGATCTGGGATCCGGTCGTGTCGTACGTCGACGATTAGGCCATAGCCGTTCCCGGACTAGCGCAGTAACACGAACCGGCGTGTCTGAATGAACGTCCCGGCCTGCAGCCTGTAGAAATACACGCCGCTCGCGTTATGCGACCCGTCGAACGTCACTTCGTGATACCCCGCCTCCTGCCGGGACCGGACGAGTGTAGCCACGGTCTGTCCTACGGCGTTGAAGACCGTCAGGGTAACCGTCGCATTCTGCGCAAGAGTGTAACCGATCCGCGTCGACGGGTTGAACGGGTTCGGGTAGTTCTGAAGCAACTCACACCGTGAGGGCACCAGGCCCGACTCACCACGCACGGACGTGGCGGGATATTTTTCGACAAAATTCCCCGGGTCCAGCACTTTTCCCGTGAACGCCGCGTAGGTGACCGGATACCTGTACACCCTGAAGACCGAGTTCATTGTTTCATCCGGGTGAGTCGGATCGACGGGGAGCGTGTCTCCCTGCGTCACGGGACCGGTCTGGTCGACAGGATTGACATATTTCCATACCAGGTCGCCGCCCGCGGTGACTTCCGTGAACGACCCGACCGGGCCGTTGTCGATAAGCGTGTTCCCGTTCGGCAGCCGCTGGGCACCCGAGATATCGTGCGCAAAGAGCGACGCCGGAGGGGTGGCCTGGTACGACCAGGTCAGGCTCGCCGGCCCGAAGGCCTGGCCGCTCACGATCGTATAGTTTCCGTTGACGTCAACCGGAGGAGTGATTTCATCGACGGTGGAATAGTTGCGCCCGAGGCCGTTGTTGAAACACATGATGTCTCCCGCACCCGGTAAACCCGCGCGTATCCACTCCGCGTCATGCTGCTGAAAAAGCATCTCAGTTCCCGTCGTACCCGCCCCGTACGTCAGGGGGTTCCCCCAGCGGTACAGAAGATCTCCCCCTTTCCCCCTGGTCCCGCCGGTGTGCCCGCCGGCCTCCGCAGACGTGGTGCTGTGGTCGATAATCCACACCTCGCTGTTCCCCCGCACGCTGAGGGCGATCTGGTCGAATGCGGCATTATAGTCGATGGAATTCATGTGGTTCCAGAACAGCGGGAGATTCGTATGATCGCCGGCGGCATCGATCAGCTCCGGGTGGAGGGCCGGGACTCCGTAGTTCCCCTGTCCCGGGTCGTGAGACTGGATCAGGTGGTCCCACACATGCCATTCCCACACGACGGTTCCTCCAGAGGGAAACGCGGGCTGGATTTCCACGACCATGTCGGGGAGCATGATCTGTTTCTGCCTGAAATCCGGCTCCTGGAACTTGCTCGTGTCGAAACCCGCGGCGATGATCTCCGGGAGCGTCTTCTTCTCGACGACAAGCATGACGATATTCCCGTTCGGAAGGCGCTTGATGTCGTGGTGCTGCATGTACGTGGCCGTCGACCAGTTCAGATACCACACAAGGCTGTCGTTCCATGTGTATTCCTCAACCCTTCCCCCCTCCCCGCCACCCGTCCCGAGATTACCCTGCGTCATACACGTGCGAAGCAGATCACCGTTCTCGAGGAGGTACACCGACTGTCCCGGAGGATACGTGCTCGCCGTCCATTGGTGGACGATCCGCCCGTCGTTGTTGATCAGATACGTCATCGTGTTCTGTTTCGGGGCGAACAGCGTGTATCCTTTGAACGCCCTCGCGGTATCGTTGACAAAGAGCCCGACGGTCCGTGTCTGTCCCGGCAGGGACGAAATGAGAACGGCGACGAGCGGCATGATCATGAACCGGCATTTCATAGCGGTCTCCCCCGATGAAAATGACTTATCGAAGCTGAATCATTTTAATTGTGTGCCGGCCGGATCCCGCCGACATTGTGCAGAAATAGACCCCGCTCGCACACCCCCGTCCCTCCCAGACCGCCTCAAAGACTCCCGGCCCCGTTACCCCGTCGACAAGCCTTGCGACTTCCTGTCCGAGCGTATTGAATACGCTGATCCTCACACGGGAGGAACGGGGCACGGAATACCGAACGGTCGTCGATGGATTGAAAGGGTTGGGGTAGTTTTGAAACAGCCGGTAGTCCTCCGGCAAGGCGTCCACCCCCGCATGCACCCCGCCGAGAGGACCGGGGGCGCGGACGACCCGGAATCCTACGTGATACCAGGGATGGTTCGGATCCTGCGGCCCGCGGTAGTACGAGGGATTGCGGTTGGAAACACGCGAATGTCCGTCGTTCACGGAGTTGATGATGTCCCCGTTGTACCAGTTCCCCCCCCGCATCCCCCTGTAGCGCTTTCCGTCGGGCATGACCGACGCCGAATCGACCACAGGCCCTTTCGGATTGTCGTAGGGACTCACGCTGTAGTACGTGTTCTGGTACCAGTCATTGACGAATTCCCACACGTTGCCCGCCATGTCGTACAGTCCGAATGCGTTGGCCCCGCCTGTTGTCTGGTACGACAACGCGCTCCCGGGCCAGTTGAAATCCGATTTCAGGCGGAGCGAACCGTCGTAGAATCCCACCGGCGTCGTGAAGGGATAGGCGTCCGCGCCCGTACCTTCGTAGGGATCCCCTGACGATGGCCAGTTCGCGCGGCTCGTGTCGGTGTCGTTTCCCCACGGGTATTTGTAGTAGGGGTTCGTCTGGCCGCCCCGGGCGGCATACTCCCATTCCGCCTCGGTCGGCAATCGGTACCCATTCCTGCTGAAATCGCAATCCCATGACCCCGGGGAATAACATTGCTGCAGCCCGTTCTGCGCGCTCAGCCAGTTGCAGTACGCGGCGGCGCCGCACCACATGACTCCCACGACCGGGTGGGATGCCCTGAAATCAGCGATGGCAAACACGCTGCCGTCGTACCCGATGCTGTACCAGGAAGCATACTGGTGCGTGAAGTACAACGCGGCGGTGTCCCCCGTCCGGTATACAACGTTCCCCCGGAGTTCGATCGACCCCTGCAGGAGAGACGAATTCAGGAACGCAAGGAACTGCTGGTTCGTCGCCGTTGTCGTTCCCACCCACAGCCCGTCAACCCGAACGTTGTGGACGGGAGTCTCGTCGCCCGGGTGACCCGGGTCGACAAACCCGTAATGGTCACCCATCGCATATTCGCCGCCCGGAACACCGACCTCCGTAATGTTGAGATCGCGGTTGTCCAGACCCCCGCGGACCAGGAGGACATACTCCCTGCGGGTCTTATCGCTGTACGAAACGATGCCATAGACCGTGTTGATGTCCCACGCCTTCGAGGGAGTCATGTACATGGACGTCGAGGACCAGTAGTTTCCAGTGACGACGGATGGGAACACGCCCGTGTCAAACGAAGGAGTGAGCAGCCCCGGATCATTCAGCGATTGGATCTCCCTGACATTGGGGAGTCTCCAGTCCGACTTCCCTGCCAGCGCAGCAGTCCTGCTGTAGGACAGGGCGTCCTCCCATGTCATCGTGTCCTGCGATCCGAGCTTCTGCCACGTCAAGCCCGTGTAATTGTCCCGCACCGTTCCGTCGCCGTTGTCGCTGAAACGGGAGACAGCGAACGATGTCCCGTACGGATTCCGGACGGCCCGTACGTGAAAGAGCTTCGTCCCTCCGGCGCTTACCGTCTCCGTCTTCGGATGAGCCCCGATACCGCCACCGGCGTTCACCACCCACACCTTCGTCGAGTCATCCGCGCGCTTTTCTCCCGACCACCAGTATTCCGCCGGCGTCATCGTGAAAAAAGCGGTATCCAGCGCGGGATTGAGATTATCGTAGTTGTTGATGCTGAAGAGTTCGCGCCCGGTCGGCAGGCGCCAGTCGTGGTATCCGCCGAGGGCCAGCGACGCGCAATAGGCCGCGGCGGCTTCCCATGTCATTTCACCCCCGTCCGTCTTCTGCCAGACGAGCCCCGTGTTGTTGTCCGTAATCGTCCCGTTCCTGTTGTCGGTCAGCGATGGAGGGTTGATGATGAAGTCCGCATCCTCCCCCGGGGTCGCGGTGTACGAGCCGGTCTGTCCCGTATCCGGGAGCCTGAACGGGAGAAGCTTCTGTGCCGGCGCCTGGGAGATCAACAGGGCCGCAGCAGCAGTCAGGAGAATGATGTGTTGTCGTGATGAATACACGCCGCCCCCGTTGCAGTGGGTTCGCGAGACACGCGATGTCTTGATTCGTTGGACAGTGTTTCCGCGTGAAACTTGCGGCAGGAAAAGTCAGTCGGCGGGATGCAAAATGGCGGATAAAAATGCGCCTGCGGAAACGCGCGCCGGGGAATCAGGCGCGCGGAGGAGGGACTGGTGACAACGGCTACTGTTTTCTCTGCGAGAGGAGTCGTTCAAATTCACTCACCTGCCCGGGGGTGAGAATGTGCCTGATTCCGTTTTCTTCCTCTTCGCGGATTCTTTCTTTCTCCGCATCGACGATTGCGCGGTCGGGATTCTCCTTTTCCCGCAGTTCTTGTCCTTCACCCTCCGCACGCTCGAGAACGGCCCGCACACGGCGTGTCTGGTCTGCCGTGAGGCCCAGCGCCTGCGCATATCTCGCCAGTTTCTCGTCGATCGAGAGCGGGCCGGATTTCCCGCCGGGCGACGGAGGGGTATCCTCCCGGCGAACGCCGGCAGGATTCACCCCGCGGGGGGGATGTTCCTCGACTTTCTCGTGCGGAGGGGTCTTCTCCACGTCGTCAGACGCCGGCGGACGCCGGCCAAAAACCTCCATCACCACCGGCTCGAGCTTCTTCCTCTGTTCAGAGGTGCATAGCGCCACCAGATCACTGAACCGGCGGAAGCGCATCATCTCTATCTCGGATTGCACTTCGCCGATCTCCTTCGCAATGGAGACAGCCACAGCGGTGTCCGGATGATCGCTGAAGAGCTCGCGCGCAAGGCGCGTCTTCAAACCGGTGAGCCGGTCGTCGTACGACTTCGATTGTTCCCGTCGGGCGGCGAGCACGGCCTCGACCTGTTTTGTCTGGGCTTCATCGAGTCCAAGCACTTTCTTCATCAACGCAGCCGACTCCGAAGAGCGGGGTTCCGGTTCCCCCCGCTGCGGCTCGCGCGCCCTCGCGGCCAGCAGCCAGATGATGCAGACCATCAGCACATTGCCGGCCAGAAGGACGATGAGAAGCCATCTCACAAACCTGCCCTGCGTTATCCAATCCATGTCGTTGTCTCTCAAAAGATGGATGAAGAACGGTCAATCCCGAATTCGCCGACAAGCCGGGCAACGAGCTTTTCTTCAAGACTTCCCGCATTGTCGTGCCGGAGAACATAAATTGCGGTCACCACGTTGACCGCAAGAATGAGAGCAATGACCGCATAGTACGGGACCACCCCCGGCCGCGGGAAGCGCCCCCGGCGGGCGGAGCGGCCCCGCGTACCGGCCAGGATCCTGCCCGCAAGAAACGGGCTCGCCTCGAGGAGGGGGTCGTCATCGAATGCGCGAAGGGTCTTCTCGACTTCGGACGCACCGGGTGCTTCTTTTGCAGTCGCCATGTTATGACTCCGTCACGTGGTTTCACCGTAATACGAGGCGAGGATCTTTCTCAAATTGACCTTCGCCCTGTGAAGAAGCGATTCGACTGACGGGATGCTCGCGTCCATGATCCGGGAGATTTCCTCGTACGAGAGCCCGTCATATTTGCTCAGGGTGAAGGCGATTTTCTGGTTCCGCGGCAGCCTGTCGAGCGCACGCGCAAGAACATCCGCCCGTTCCTCGTTCTCAAGACGGCTGTCGGGAGCCGCGCTCCCGGGGGAAGGAACGCGATCTTCCAGCCCCCGGTCATCCAGCGGGGAGACGAAGACCGCGAATCGTTTCTTCCTTTTCTGACTCTGCAGCTGGTTCAGTGACCGTGTTACCGCGATCCTGTAAATCCACGTAGAGAGCTTCGACTCCCCGCGGAAGGACCGGATGGACTCAAAAACTTCCAGAAACACCTCCTGCGTCACGTCCTCAGCCGACTCCCTGTTTCGCAGAAATTTGTAGCAGCAGTTCAGAACGGATTTCTGATAGCGCTCGACAATGACGGGAAATGCATCGGCATCACCGTTTTTGAGCTTATCGACCGCTTCAGAATCATCCATTCAGCATTGCCAGGTTGCCAGTACATTGGACAGCGGGCCGCGGAATAACTTGCGGCATTACCGGGAAGATAACGATTTCGAGGGAACAATCTGCGCGCCGTTTCGGGGATATATTCTTCCCTTTTCCTTATCTTTCTCCTGCTTACGGGAGTCTTGATCGCATGCGAGAGCAGGATCGTTCCGGATTTCCGCGGAGCAGGCGATTGCAGCTGCGACCCCTGCCGCGGGGATAATCCACACTCTGGAGGGGGAACCATGAAACTCGTGTACCTGTGCTTCGTCTCCAACGGGTTCGACGACCAGTACAAAGCCCTCGTGTTCTCCAGCATGAACGTGAGGGAATTCATCCCGGGAGTCGTACGGGAGTACTGGAAGGTTTCCGCGCTGCTCAAAGACGCGGTCGCACCGTACTTGCTCGCGATGAACCTCGACACGCTCGAGGTGAAACCCCTCGGTTTCTTCAAGCTCGAGCGGGACGGCAAGCTCTACCCCCCGACGGGACGCGGGCAGTTCAGCGGCAAGCCGGCGAGTCCCGACGATCTCAGGGAGCGGGCGGAGCAGCTGTTCATCAGCCCGGCGGATTGACCGCCCGGCGGCAGATTCCACATCGAATACCGGGCCATGCAGAAACAGGTTCTTGTCATCACCGGCGGCAGCCGGGAGTGATCTACACGGAGATTCATGCGAGCGGTGGTGAGCCGAACAGAGTGGACCGCGTGAAGAGCTCGGTTCCCATGCAGCGGGGGCGGTTCTGGACGTGGCCGGCGGAAGGTGAACGGAAGGGGACGGATTTCCGTGGGTGAGGAGCGGAAACCGGAGCATTACGGCGGAAGATGAATGTGGTTGCGCCCCGGGAAGTACTTCCCCTTGCATTCCGGGCAGATGCTGTGCGTGAAATCGATCTCCGAATGTTCCACAAGGAACGCCTCGAGCTGGTGCCAGCTCCCTTCGATGTCACGGATCTTCTTGCACCACGCGCAGATCGGCAACACCCCGCTGAGCCGCTTCACCTCCGACAGTGCCACCTCAAGGTCGGCATTCACGACCCGCTGCGCTTCCATCCCCTCCCTGACCTTTGAAAGCACCACCGCATACATGACGAACATCGAAAACTGTATGACGATGTTCCAAATTTCCGTGACGGGGTCGAAGAAGGGCCGGCCGAAGTAATCGACGACGGACCAGACCATCGCACAGATGAACGACGCGATAATCCCTTCCGATCTCCCCAGCTTCCAGGTAACCGCGGAGACGGGAATCAGGTAAAACATCGTGAATATGATTTCCGTCCCCGTCAGGTAGTCCCCGATGCCGACCAGTGCGAGAATCAGGGCGCTGCAGAGCAGCACCGTTCGTACGGGGACCCTGTCAAGCCTGCCTTTGATGCGTTCGAACACGCCTGCCGCCGCAATGTGGTGGATCCGTGGAAGATGGCCAGACGTATTTCTCCGGGGAAAACCGCACATACTGCCCCCGCACCAGCTCGTCCTGTACGTGTGACACGACCGGCCGAATTTGGTTTAACACCCGGGTGTGAGGAGCGTCATCATTTGCGACTTACGCTCCTGATGCAGCGAACTACCCGCGCTTCGCACGCACAATCGCGATGATTTTCTCGCGGAGCTGATCAAGCCGGTACGGCTTCTGTATGAACCCCGCGAGCCCCGTGATGGCGTGCCGCTGGATGACCTCCTGCTCGTCGTACCCGCTGGAGAGGATGACCCTGACGTCCGGCCTGATCTCGCGGAGACGCGTGAACGTTTCCGCGCCGTCCATCTTCGGCATCGTCAGGTCGAGGAGGACGCAGGCGATCTCGTCCTGATGCTCCCGGAAGAGCGTGAGCGCCTCCTCCCCGTTCGACGCCGCGAGCGGCTTCAGACCGAGCTCGCCGGCGAACTCCATCGCCAGCTCCCTCACTTCCTCCTCGTCGTCGACGACGAGCAGCGTGCCGGACATCCCGGAAGGTGCGTGTGATCCGGGGGCGGCAGCGGCTTCCGCGCCGGCCAGCCCGGGCGGGACGTCAGAGGCGGGAAGCAGCACCCTCACCGTCGTACCTTTTCCCTCCTCGCTCTCGATGATGATCGCCCCGTTGTGTCCGCGCACGATCCCGAGCACGGCCGACATCCCGAGCCCCCGGCCGGTCGATTTCGTCGTGAAGAACGGGTCGAACATCCTTGCGCTCACCTCCGAGCTCATGCCGGAACCCGTATCGGTGACGTCGAGGTACAGGTAGCGGCCGGGAGCCGATTTCTCATCGATGCGGCTGTGCGAAAGATACTCCGTATCGCACTCCATGATGCCGCTCCTGACCATGATGACGCCGGGGCTGTCCCCGATCGCTTCCGAGGCATTCGTGATCAGGTTCATGACGACCTGCTGGATCTGCGCCTGGTCGGCTTCCGCCGGGGGGAGGTCCGGCGCGAGCGACGTGCCCAGAGAAACAGTGTGGGGAATCGAGGACCGGAGAAGCTCCGCGTTTTCCCTGATCACCTGGTTAATGTCGACGAGCGTGATCACGAACCGCCCCCTACCCGAATACGCCAGCATTTCCCGCGTGAGGTCGCTCGCCCGGCGGGTCGCCTGGAGGGCTTTCTCGATGCGTTCCTTTGCGGTCTGGGACGGGAACCGGCTCAGGGCGAGATCCAGGTTCCCTATCATCGCGGTCAGCAGGTTGTTGAAATCGTGGGCAATCCCTCCCGCGAGAACTCCCAGGCTCTCGAGTTTCTGCGAATGGAGGAGCTGCCGCTCGAGCTCGAGCCGCTTCGCTTCCGTCTGCTTCCGTTCCGTGATGTCGCGCTGGATCGCGAGGAAACCGACGATGTCGCCCCGTTCGTCAAGGATGGGATTGATCGAGGAGTCGATCGTCATCAACCGTCCGTCCTTCGTCCGGTTGATCATCTCATTCTTGAAGATGCGCCAGGAGAGGATCGTTTTCCAGAACTGTCCGTATTCCTCATCCTTCATCGTCCCCCCTTTCAGGATCCGGGGAGTGGCCTTGCCGACGACCTCACCGGCCGTGTAACCGTAGAGCCGGGTGAATTCCGGATTGATAAACGAGATCGTTCCGCTGCGGTCGGTCATGAATATGCATTCGCCCGAGGTGTCCACCGCCTTCCTCAGCCGGAAGAGCTCCTCTTCGGCGCGCTTCCGGTCCGTAACGTCACGGATCACGGAGAGCACCTCCCCTTCCGACAGCGGCACGATCCGGTCTTCATACGACCTCACCCCGTCCCCCATCCGGAGATTGTACTCGAAGGAGACCATATCCCCCGTCTCCAGGACCTTCCCGATGGCAGCGATCGCCGCGGAGGAGACGTCGGGAGGAAGGACTTCGGATATCTTCCTTCCCAGAAACGACTCCGGCGGCGCGTAGAGCTCCGCTCCCCCCGGGTTCCGGAAATCCAGCAGGACCCCCTGTCTGTCGACCCGGAAGAGAAGATCGGGAACGGAGTCCACGATCGCGCGATTTTCCTTCTCGCTCTGCCTCAGGGCTTCCTCGGCCCTTTTCCGTTCGCTGATATCCTCCAGTGTTCCGTCGTAGTAGAGAATCCTGTCATCCGCTCCCCTCACGGCGGTGGCGCTTTCGCGCATGTACATCGTGGTCCCGTCCCTCCTCTTCCAGCTGCTCTCGTATCCGGTCACGACGCCGTTCAGCTCAAGGATCTCCTGAAATCCGGTGCGGGCTTCGTCCCGCGCCTGTTCGCCCCAGACACGCGCATGCCCCTTCATCTCTTCAAATGACGCGTAGCCGAGCATCCGTGCCGCCGCGGGGTTTGCCATGAGAACCTCGCCGCCCACGGTGGCCCGATAGAGTCCGATCGTCGTATTGTCGTACAGTCCGTGCAGCCTCTCTTCGCTCTCGCGCAAAGCGGCTTCCACCCGCTTCCGTTCCCTCAACTCCTCTTCGAACCGCCGGACGGAGGCATCAATGCTCGCAATCGCCTGCCCCGTGAAGAGCGCCGTGATCGTGAGATAGAAAACGAAATCGGAGAAGATGTTGAGGGGTGTGTACACCGTGGCGGGGGGCGGGAGGAGATTGTGGGCGATCAGCCAGACGCTGAGGCCCCCCGCAGCGATCGACGCCACCGCGGACAGAAGCGCCCCACTCCATCCGTAGATGAGCCCCGCAAGGACGACGATGGCCGACGTCCCGGCGAACGAGCTTGACGTGATCCCCCCCTCCGTGAGCGAGCCGACCGCAAAGACCAGCCACACGACGGATGTCGTCCAGAACGCGGAGGCGGCAAGGTGCCCCGTCCTCAGGAGCGCCGAACCGACAACGGCGTACCCGATCAGGATTACCACCATAATATTCTGGGCGTTGAGCACGTCCTTCGGCACCGCCAGGTAGACAAAGCCGCAAAAGAAGATGAACAGGTGGGCGGTATTGAGTATCGCCGCCCGGCGCCTGTCGCGAAAGTCCGACCAGAGATCCGGAGTGCGGAATGCTCGGGCAATTGCCGCGGGTATGGTTTTCATGCGAGGGAGATCCTTTTCTTTTGCAGATCACAAAATAGGAAAAAGCGGGCTGGATTGCTTCAGCGGCCTTCGGCGGCCTCGGTAATGACGTTGACATTGGGGCGGGGGGGACATATATTTAGGCATTCCTAAATAGTAATTTACGGCCGCACCATGCTCAGCGAGCAGATCGAAGACTACCTGAAGAACATCTACAAGATCGAGTCGGCCGAGGGAAGAGTGGCGACGACCGCCCTCTCGCGCAAGCTCGGCATCGCACCCGCCTCCGTCACGGAGATGATCAAGAAGCTCGCCGGGGAGGGGATCGTGAGCCACACCCCGTATCACGGCGTCCAGCTCACAAAGGAAGGGCGCAGGCGGGCTCTCAGGATCATCAGGCGACACCGCCTCTGGGAATCGTTCCTGGTGCAGGTCCTGAAATTCGACTGGCACGAGATCGACGAGGAGGCCGACCGGCTCGAGCATCTGACGTCCGAGAAGCTCGAACAGCACATCGACAGGATCCTGGGGTTCCCCAGCACTGACCCCCACGGGGACGCGATCCCCTCGGCCGAAGGGGAGCTCGCGGATCCGCGGAGCGAGCCGCTCGACCGGGTCCAGGAAGGAAAGACGGTCGTCGTGAGGCGCGTCAGCGATGCGGATCCCGACATCCTTCAGCTCGCATCGAGGATCGGCATCGCGCTCAACAGGAAGATCAAGGTGAAAGAGAAGATCGAGTTCGACGGGACACTGCGTGTGCTCGTCGGGAGAAAGGAACACTCGATCAGCTCGAAGCTCGCACACAACATATTCGTAGAAGGAGCCTGATGGGCCAACAGGAAAAGGAGGTGGAACACACGTCGCTCGAGGGGATCCACGGAACCGTCGACGTCCCTCCACACGAGGCCGGGTTCTGGCGGCAGTGGCGCGCGTTCGTCGGACCGGCGGTCCTCGTCAGCGTCGGGTACATGGATCCCGGCAACTGGGGGACCGACCTGCTCGGAGGGGCGCAGTTCAAATACGACCTGCTCTGGGTCGTGGGGCTCGCGAGCCTCATGGCCATATTCATGCAGGTCATCGCCGCCCGGCTGGGGGTGGTGACGGGGAAGGATCTCGCACAGTGCTGCCGCGACTGGTACCCGAAGTGGACCCGCTGGCCGAATTGGTTTTTCAGCGAATCCGCCATCGGTGCCTGCGACCTGGCGGAGGTCCTCGGGAGCGCGGTGGCGCTGAATCTCCTGTTTCACATCCCCCTGTTCTGGGCGGTCATCATCACCGGGCTCGACGTGATCCTCCTCCTCGCCCTCCAGCAGTTCGGGATGCGGACGATCGAGGCGGTAATCCTGCTCCTCGTGGCGACGATCGGGGTCTGCTATTTCATCGAGATCTTCATCCTTCCCCAGACGCAGCCGAGTTTCCTCGAGATGGGGCGCGCGCTCATATCCCCGAACTTCCGGCACGCGGGGATGATCTACGTCGCCATAGGGATGATCGGCGCCACGGTAATGCCCCACAACCTGTATCTTCACTCGGCGCTCGTGCAGAGCCGCAAGTTTCAGAAGGATGCCTCGTCCATCAAACGGGCGATCCAGTTCAACACGATCGATTCGACGGTCGCCCTGACGATCGCCTTTTTTGTCAACGCAGCGATCCTGGTTCTCGCGGCAATGGTCTTCTTCGGCAAGGAGAGCATGGTCATGCCGGGAGGCGCTGTGGTCGTCTTCGGAGAGAACGCCGACTGGATCCGGATCGCGCACCTTACGCTCGCCCCCCTGCTCGGCTTTTCGGCGGCAAGCACGCTGTTCGCGGTCGCGCTTCTTGCCAGCGGCCAGAGCAGCACGATCACGGGGACTCTTGCGGGGCAGGTCGTCATGGAAGGGTTCATGCACTGGAGGATCAGCCCCTGGGTACGCCGCCTCATTACACGGTTCCTCGCCATTCTCCCGGCGGTGTTCATCATCGGGATCCGCGGGGACAGCAGCGTGAACGACCTCCTGACGCTCAGCCAGGTCGTTCTCGCGCTTCAACTCCCGTTTGCGATGTTCCCGTTGCTTCAGTTCACGTCATCACGGAAGCGGATGGGGGCCTGGAAGAACGGCTGGTTCCTCCTGATCGCCGGCTGGGGAAGCGCGATCCTGATCACGCTCCTCGACGTCTACGGGCTTCCCGACTCCCTTCAGACGGCCTGGCACGTCATTACCGGCGGCTGATTCCGACACCCAGAAAGGGGTTCGCATGTACAAGACCATACTCGTGACTCTCGACGGCACGCCAAGCGACCGGACGATCATCGAACACGTCAAACAGCTCGCGCAGCTCCTGCACAGCAAGCTCGTCCTCCTCCACGTTGCGGACGGATGGGCGGCACGGACGTTCGGCGCGGACGCCGTGAGCCCCGAGATCGTGGAGGACAGGGAATACCTTGAAAAGGTCCAGGCGGAATTCGTCTCCGCCGGCATTGCGACGGAGGCCGAACTCGCCTACGGTGAGCCCGCGGACGAGATCGTCAAGTGGGTCCAGAAGGGGAAATGCGACCTCGTGGCAATGACGACGCACGGACACCGGTTCGTCGCCGACCTCTTCCTGGGGACGACGGCAACGAGGGTGCGCCACAGCGTGGCCGTGCCGGTCCTTCTTCTCAAATCAAGGGGGACGCTGTCGTAGTCGTCCAGTAGAGCGGCCCGCACCCGAAGGAGATCCACAATGACGAAGCCGGCACGCGAATGGGAGAGGAACCTGCAGGAGGACGAACAGTCGGCTGCTCCGGGGACTTCATTGAGCGGGTTTCGCGAATTCCCTGATGCAGACTTTGCTCACCCGCTTTGCCATCGCCATGATCGTGAACATGGGGGGATTGCCGGGCGAGCGGGGGAAAAGCGTTGCGTCGGCCACGTAGACGTTCGGGGGCAATCCCGGATTGTGAAACGTCCCGGCTTCCCGTTCGGTTAAAGGGAGCATCCCCCCCGGGTGCCCCGCGTTCAGCGTGCCCAGGAACGTCCTGTTCCTGTCGACGCCGAACCCGGCGAGTATATCCCTGCACAGGAGAACCGCTTCCCGGAGGCGCGATTCATCAGCGGGGGTGAGATCCTTGCTGACCTGCCCGTTCACGCTCCCCGCGCTCTCATCCGCCAGCTTCACCATGAGCGAGACGATGTTCTCCGCGGGAATCCTCCACTCCCTGTTGAAGAAAAAACTGAGGTGGTCGAAGTAGGGGGACACAATGTAGCGGTCCCTGTTGACGACGAACGGCATGGGGACTTCCCTGTTCTGGTACGCCGATTTCCACCGGGCGGCAACGCACAGGACGGGGTCGACGAAGAGGCGCGGTTCGACGGCGATGCCGGAGCTGCGGAGTATGCGCGGCGTCCCGAGTCCCCCGGCCGCAAGGACGACGACATCGGCCGGAAGAAATTCCCGGTTCCTGCCGCGCCGCACTTCCACACCGGCCGCCTCCCCGTTCACGGTCCGGATCTTCCCGGCCGTACATCCCCACGCCACGCGGGCACCCATGCTGAGTGCATCATCGAGGAACCGCCGGCTGTCCCATTTTGCACCCCCGGGACACCCGAGGACGCACCTTCCGCAGCGCCTGCATTTCGCATAGTCCACCATCTTCGGCGTGACGCAGGGGTCCAGCCCCATCCCGCTGCACACATCGAACAGTCGCCGCGTTGAACGCCTCCACTTCCGCCTGTGGTCCACGCTGACCGGGATTTCCCGGTACAACTCGTCGAATTCTTCGTCAAGGTGGATCCCGAGAGCCTTCAGGTCACCGTCACACCGGAGGGCATTCCCCGTGGCGAGCGTCGTCGTCCCTCCCGAGGCGATTCCCTTGACGAGGACCATCCCGCCGGCTGTCTTCCCGACATTCATGGGAGGGAAAAGCAGACGGATCTCGCGTGGGTCGAACAGGAGACCCGTCGGGCGAAGCTTCTCCATGACATTCAGGTTCATGCCGAACGGCACGAATTCCTTCCCGGCTTCAAGAACGGTGACGTCGAATCTTCCCTGAAGCTCCCTGGCCGCCGTCGCGCCCCCCGCCCCCGTCCCCACGACGATCGCCCGTCTCATATTCCGTCCTCCCCCGGAGCGGTCTCCGCACGGCAGCACAACGATCCTTCCGTGATCCTCGCCGTGAACCGGAGCCTCCCGCCTCCGGAGAGCCCGGCATACACGCCGTCGTCAAGGGAGGAGACCATACCGCAGGAATCAGGTGAGTAATAGCGGCTGAAGAAGCAGCGGCCCACGGTCAACCGTCCCGGAGCAGGGGAGCGGATCTCGATATCCAGGCTCCGGTACAGAACGCGCATCGCCTCGACCGCATCGCCGGGAGAGGAGACGCCGAACTTCTTCCTGAGCCGTCTTCCGATGGCCTGGCCCGACTGGAAGAGCCGGTCCTTTTTTTCCTTCCCGCCGTCGGCCGAGAGAAGGGATTTCAGGGACTCCTCGTGAGTGAACCGGGCGTACTGCGCAAGCCTCCTTTCAAACGGAAGCTCGCTCCCTGCGGGGATTCTGCGCCCGAATGCGGAAGCGGTCGAGCGGAAGAGGACCTCGAGCCCGCGCCGCCGGACGAGCGGGGGGGTGAAGGCGCGGAGGATTCGAAAGAGGATGGTCACGCGGACCTCTTTTTCAACCAGACGTAGATCAGCGCCACGCCGAGCGCTATCGTTCCGTCTGTAACCGCATTGGCGATGAAGATCAGGTACGGGGCGCGGATGAGAAACAGGGCGGCCGAGAGGAGTGCGCTGGCGCCCTTGGCATTGACAAGGAGGAGCGGAAAATGCGGGCTCAGGGGGTGCTTGAACATCATGTACGCAAGGAGCGTGACGAGATACATATACCCGGCCGCGAGCACCTGAAACAGTCCCGCCCCTTCGACCGGAGACGGCCGCATTCCCCACTCGCGTGAGAGATCATTGAAGAATACGAAGGGCGTCCCCGGGGAGAAGAGAAACAGGCACCCGACGGACGCAAAAGCGAGGAAACACAGAAGGCTCACGCTCCTGTACAGGGTTTTCACTTTGAAGGCCGCGTGCCGCCGGGCAGCAGGATTCATCAGACTCATCGCAATTCTCCGTGATGCTGAAGCCGGAAATACCGGGGACCAGGCCCGAAGTGGACCCGCTCCAGGACCCGCAGCGATTCCGCACGGTTCAGTGGAACGCTTCCGTGATAGAAATCCCGGACCACATCGTGGTTTTGATTGATAAAGCACCGGCATCCCGTGCGAAAATGACCGCGCATGTCCCCGTAGATGGCCCGGAGGGGTTTCTCGCGCACATTGCCGAACGACATCGGGAGGAAGACGCACGGGCCGACATCGCCGTACGGATCGATGTACACCATTTTCGTTCCCGCCGTGCATCCGAATCGATTCCCGTCCTCCAGGTGTCCCAGGTAGTTGACCGTCAATTCCCCGAGGCGGTTATGATCGTCCTGCAACCTCATCAGATCATTCCGCTCCGTGTCCGTGATGACACGGGGGGGCCCGCCCCCCGCCTGCACCGACGGCTTCGACTCGCTCAACCACGCCTCGTCCACATCCAGCCGCCGGAGGAACGCCAGGAATTCTTCCACGTTCCCGGTTTCAAGCATATTCCCCGAGAGGACTGTCGAGACGCTCACGTGCATGTCTCCCAGCTTCCTGAGAGTTTCGATCGCCCGCAGGGCGGTCCGGAACGCCCCCCTGTATCCGCGTATCCTGTCGTGTGTCTTCTCGTCCATGTGATCGAGGCTGACCGTCACATAATAGAGGCCGGCCTTCTTCAGTTCCCCCGCCAGTTCCTCCGTGAGACCGTGCCCCGTCGTGAAGAGCTTAGCGCAGCAATCTTCCCCGATTGCGCGTACAATTGCCGGCAGATCGCGGTTCAAGAGAGGCTCGCCCCCCGTCAGGCCGATCCAGAACACGCCCATCTCCTTGAGTTCCCTGACGAGCTCAAGTATGGTCCGCGTGTCCATCGTGACGCCGCTGCGCCCCCGGTTATAGCAATACGCGCAGTTCTGCGGGCAATCCCCCGTAACCCCGATCTGGGCGTGAGACGGGCCGGAACAGTCCCGGAGGACGTGGTCGTCGATGAACCGGGAGTATGCCAGGCTGTTCAGCGGGGGGAGGTGGGAGTGAACAATAAGACGCCTCCCGGTCTTCATCACGGTGAAGTCACGGAGGTACCGGAGGAGAAACCGGTTCACGGACGGTTTCGCCCTGATGATGCGCCAGTTCGCAAGAATCGTTTTCGCCAGTTCGAACTTGCCGGCCGGGCGGGGCATGGAAGGCTCCTGTGAACTACAAAAGGCCCCCCCACCGCGGTGATGAGGAGGCCTTCGTCAATGAACTGTCTGCAGGTAATATATGCCGGAGAATGATAAAACTCAACGGGGGGATTGCTTCGTGGCGACGGAATTCGTGACGACGGAAGCGGGAAACTCGGGCGTCCCGCGCATGTGCGAAACGGTCGCGGCGCGCAGGGTCTCGAACTGCACGAGGTCTTTCGAAAAGACGAGATCGAGCGTCCAGTCCAGCGCGACGCGGAGCTTCTTCTCGAAACGGGGAAGCTTGCCCAGGTAAACCGTCCTCCACATCCACCAGGCAATGAATCCGGAAAAATTCACGCCGAAGATCCTGGCGACGCCCGTCCTCCTCCCTATCGCCGCAAGCGCTCCGATCGTCCTGAACCCGAAAGGCTGTTTCCGCGCTCCGAGAACGGCGGCGGCGATATTCCTCCCCGCCACGCTTCCCTGTCTGAGCGCGTGCTGGGCCGTGGCCGGGCAATACCCTCCGGTCGAGGGGTCGGGAACGAGCGCGCAGTCCCCGAGCGCCCAGACGCCCGGATGACCCGGGACTTCCAGGAAGTCGTCGACCACGATCCGTCCGCGGTCCTTCACGCACGCGAGCCCTTCGATCAGAGGGTTCGGGGACGTGCCGGCGGCCCAGACGAGCGTGTTCGCGGGAATTCTCGTTCCATCATGCAGGACGACGACGGAACCGAGAAACGACGTGACCGTCGACCCTGTGCGGATCTCAACGCCCCTGGCCTCAAGTTTCCTCCGGGCATAGATGCCGAGCTCCTGACCGAGCTCCGGCAGTATGCAGGGGCCGGCGTGGACAAGCACGACCCTGATCATTCGGCGGTTAAGGTGGGGATAGAACCTCAGGGCACCCTGAAGGAAATCGTTCACGGCGGCGACGGTTTCGACACCGGCAAACCCGCCCCCGGCGACAACGACGTTCAGGAGAGGCTCGCGCTCTTCGGGGAAACAATCGAAATCCGCCGCCTCGAGAAGTCCTATGAGCCGGTTCCGGAGTTGAATCGCATCGCCGAGCGATTTCATCGTCATGACGTCCTCTTCCCCGGGAAGCATGCGAAGGTTCGTCACGGACCCGAGGGCGATCAGGAGATGATCGTACGCAAGGTCATGGCGGTGGTGCTCTCCCCCGTGAGAAACAACGACGCTCTTCTTCTCCAGGTCGATGGATTCCACATTGCCGTTGAAGAAACGCGCTTTCCGGAGAAGCTGACGGATGGGGCTGACGATGTGCGTGACGTCAATATCGCTTGCGGCGACCTCGTGGAGGAGCGGGGTAAAAAGGAAGAAGTTGTCCCTGTTGACAAGCGTGATTTCAACGCCCGGGACGTCCGCCAGCGTCCGTTCCATCTCCAGCGCGGCGTAGAGGCCGCCGAAGCCGCCGCCGAGAATCAGGATTCTCGTGTTCTCCGAAGCGGGGAGAGGAACTTTTCGGAACCCGGGGAATGTATGCATTCGGGGAAAGAACAGTCAGGTAAATTCGACGTATAGTATATCGAATTTGAAACCCACTTTCAATAAAGGCGCCGGAGGTCAGCGGGTTTCTTTTCCCCGGGAGAGCATCGTGAGGTAGTGGACACGATCGTACGTGAACGTGAGGCGGCAGAGGCCGTCCTCGTCTCCCTTTTCGAACGAAAGGGAGCACTGGCCGCGGCCGGACGGGTCCTTCGAGACGGCCTCGAAACCCCCCGGAGTCTGCTGAAGGATCGACGGGGCGTACACGGACGTCACACCGCCGGCATGAATCCTGATCGCTTCGCCCGACTTGATCTCGAACCATGCATGCAAGGGATAGGTTTCGCTTACGGGCTCCGCACTTCGCTTCCCTTCCGTCCGCGCGCGTATCGTATCCACAGGATAGCGGCCATCGTAATTCTCCGCACATCCCGCCAGAAGTGATGCCGCGACAGCAACCGCGAAGAGGCGCTTCATCGGTCTCCTTTTACGTCCGTGAACATACCGGGATACATAGCTCCATGAATCGTGCCACGGAGGACACGCGGAATCTGTGCGGAAAACGAGGGATCAGAACGGGGGCGGAGGGTATTTATTTCCCATGTGTGTAATTTTTCCAAAACAAGGGGAGGAAACGTGAAACTGCGGCTTATGAGCGTTTGCGTGCGGGAACCACATACAGATCGTCGAGATCGTGTAGGCTGCGATTCCCGCTCGGTCAGGCGAGCTGGTTCGTGCACGTGTCAATCAACTTCGCGCCGCCGGCATCAACGCTGTACGACGTGATCGTCATCGCCGCATGGGTGACCTTCACCGTCGTGTATCCCCAGCCTTCGTACGAAAACTCATACACCGGGTTTCCCGTTTTGACCGCGGGGACGGGCGCAACGGTCTGACCGCCGTGTCCCCCGCACCCTGTCACGACGAACGGAATCCTGAGAGGCTTCCCGCCGAAGGGGACCGTCCTCGTATACCTCTGGATCGAATGGGCATGGCCGGAGAAGAAGGCGTCGGGCATGATGCCGGCTCTGGTGCACGCATCGTCAATGTCCGCAAGCATCTGCGCGCTCCCGGCGTGTCCTCCGCTGCTGAACGGAGGATGATGGGTAATGAATATGAGCGCCTTTCTCGGACCGGCGTTCCTTGCGGCCCGGAGGGCCGAGAGCGTGGCGACGAGCCACAGTTTCTGCGCCTGTCCTATCGAAGGCCCCGAAATGAACCCCGGGTTTTCCGCGGAGTTTGAATAGAGACCGATGATCTGCAGGAACGGCGCATCAAGGCACCAGTAGACCCCGGGCTGCGTCATCGTCTGGCGGAATATGCTCCCGGCGATGGGGGGCACGACCGGAGCAGGCGCGCAGAAGTAGGTGCGGAAATCGTTCATCTTCGCGGCCGACTCGCCGTCGTGATTCCCGGGGATCGCAACGATCTTCCCGGGATAGTGCATGTTCGGCCTGTAAAACTGATCGAGGTATGAGTTCTGACCCGGGCCGTAGATGACGTCCCCCGCGTGCAGAAAGAACGCGGGGCTGGTGTCGGGATGCGCCGGATCGTAGTCTTTCGCCATCGCATCGGCGACCATGACCTGCTTCGTTTCATGGTCCGTTTCCGGTACACCCGTGTCCCCGGCCACGTGGATGGTGATCGATCCGGAGGCCGCGACCGCCTCCGCACCCGATGACCCGATGACGTCCGCCAGCGTCATGAGACTTTTCCCCTTAACGGGGGGGATCGGGTTGAGCGTCCCCTGGATGTGATCGAGCATCCTCTGCCCGAACGGGCCCTGAGGCTTTCTTCGGTCGGGCTGAGCCGTGTCGAAAAAGGGGTGTGCGAAACGGAGCGTCTGGACCTGCTTTGAAGGGGAAGGGGGCGCCTTCCGGGGTTTTGCGGATTTCACCCGCTTGGGTCGAGCCATACTGATGGGTGCCGTTATTGGTCAAAAAGCTATCAATTTGACCAAGTAATCACACGGCCGGCTCAAAGTCAAGAGGCGGGGTCCGGTTCATGTAATTCCGGAAGATGCGAGCGGGGATTCAGGAAACTGAAGCAGAACGCCCGTCCCCTGACCGGGGACGCTTCGAAGAACAACGCTCCCCTCCATCCCCTCGGCGATCTTTTTCGCGAGAGTCAACCCGAGGCCTGTTCCCTCATAGCACCTGCTGGTCCCTTCACTTACCTGACGGAAGGGCTCGAAAACAATCTCCTGGAACTCCTCCGGGATTCCAATCCCCGTATCATTGACGGCAATCTCGACCACGCGCCGATCGGCCGATTCGATCAGGTGCAGTTCCATTTCCACGCAGCCGACGATTGTGAATTTGATCGCGTTGTCGACGACATTGCAGAGTGCCTGCTCGAGCATCCCGCCGTCAACCATTGCGGCGACGGGTGCGGCACGGACATCAGCCGCGAGTCTCAGCCCCTTTGCGCGCGCCTGCGGGGCAAACCTGGCCGCCACCTCCCGTACGATACGGGAGAGTTCGGTGCACGTCAACGCCATCTGAACATCCCCCGATTCGAACCGCGCGAGAAGAATAAGCCGGTCGAGAGTCTCCGACAGGCGGAGCGCCGACTCCTGAATCATCTTGACGAAGCCGGCGTTCTCACCCGTCCGGATTTGCTCGCCGAGGATCCCGGAGAGACCCAGGATGCCGTTCAGCGGTGTCCGCAGTTCGTGCGTCAGGCACAGCATCAGGTTCTTCCTGATGCAGCCGGACTCTTCCCGGGCGACCGGGGGATCCTGCACGTTCATATTGCCGTCTCACGCGACATTCCGGACTTCCTCCTTTTCCCCTTCCGAGAGCACACCGTCGAGGTCGAGAAGTATGAGAAGGCGGCCTTCCAGCTTGCCGACCGCCTTGATATATTCCGCCCCGATCCCGGCGACGATCGGCGGGGGAGCCTCGGTGACGCTCCGGGGGATCCGCAGGACCTCCCGGACGGCGTCGACCACGAACCCCACGATCTTCCCCTCGAGCTCCACAACGACGATCCTCGTGTTCTTGTCGTTGTCCTTCCTCTCCATCCCGAACCGCCGCCGCAATGCGATAATCGGGATGACTTTTCCCCGGAGGTTGATCACCCCGTCCACGAATTCGGGGGCGTTCGGCACACGGGTCACCTCGAGCATCCTGTTGATCTCCTGCACCTTCAGTATATCGACGCCGAATTCCTCCTCCCCGATCCTGAAGCTCACGAGCTGCAGGAGCTCGTCTCCCGATGCCGCGCGTGGGCTTCCTCTGAGATCCACGGTTTCGTTCATTGTCCACCCTTTTTGCAGGAATAGTCGACTATTCGTGCGGAACGATTGCGCCGTTCTCGCGTACCGCCAGCCGCGATTTCTCCTCTTTCCCCGATTCGTGCAGCCGCGGCTTTGCGGACGGGGCCTGCCGGGTTTCGTGTGCGCCCTGACCCGAGCCGCCGCCGTCGATCTTGAATTTGCCGAGAATCTGCTGCAGGTTCTCCGTCAGCCGGTTCAGGTCCTCCGCCGCACGGGCGATCTGCTGCGTGCCCTGGGCCGTCTCCCCCGTCACCGTGCTTATCGCCTCGACGTTCTTGCTGATCTGCTCGCTCGCGCTCGACTGCTGCTCGCTCGCAGCCGCGATCTGCGAGACCATATCGGTAAGATTCTGGATCATCCCGACGATCTCCTTCAGGGATGCGCCCGCCCTGTCCGCGAGCTTGATCCCGTTATCCACTTCCTTCGTTCCCTCTTCCATCGACGCGACGGCCCCCGTCGTATCCCCCTGGATGGTCTTGATCATCCCCGCGATCTCCTTCGTGGCCTTCGTCGTCCGCTCGGCAAGCTTGCGGACTTCGTCTGCGACGACCGCGAACCCGCGTCCCTGTTCCCCGGCCCGCGCGGCTTCAATGGCGGCGTTCAGGGCAAGAAGATTGGTCTGGTCGGCGATGTCGTCGATGACGCCGATGATCTCTCCGATCTGATCGCTCGATTTGCCCAGCGCCTTGACGGTCCCGGCCGACTTGTTGACGACCTCCGCGATGCGCTTCATCCCCGCAACCGTCTCTTCCACGACCACGCCTCCCTGTTCCGCCGCTTCCTTGGCCTTCTTCGCCGTTTCCGCGGTGTTTCCGGCGTTCTTCGAATTTTCGACGATCGTCTTCGTCATCTCCTCGACGGCCGATGCGACTTCCCCGGCCTGCGAGGTCTGTTCCTGCGAGCCGGCCGCCATCTGCTCGGTGCTCGAGGAGATCTCCGTGCTTGCGCTCGCGACCGCCGCCGAGGCTTCCCCCACCCGGCCGATCGTTTCACGCAGATTCTGCACCATCTGCCTGAAGGCGAGCGCCAGCTCCCCGATTTCGTCCTTCGAATCCGCCGTCACCTCGACCGTGAGGTCGCCCGTCGCCACGGCCTGCGCCCTCGCCGCCAGCTCCCTGACCGGCTTGCTGATGACTGTCGCGATGAAGAGACCCAGCACGACCGCCGCGAGGATCGAAATGCTCAGCGCGATGAGCATGGTTCTCTGAGCGGTTTCCGCAAGCGACATATTTTCCTCGGCGGTCTTCTTCGCCGCCCCGACGTTCAGACCGACCAGCCTGTCCATCGCGGCCTGCTGGGCCTTCGCCGCGTTAATCGCCGCCTCGCTCCGGAGAACGCCGATTGATTCGGACTGCTTGTTCGCCACCGCGAGCTCCACGATCCGTTTCTGGTACGGCAGGAAGGCCTCGTGCGTCGCCACGAAGTCCTTGAAGGCATCCTTGATGTCCTGCGCAATGATCATTTTCTCGAACTGGTTGTTGGCCTTCTCCATTTTCTGCTCGAAGTCAGCCAGGGCATCGGAGTACTTCTGCTGTTCCGCCGCGTTCCGGGCCAGGATCGCGTCCCTGTAGCTGACGCGGATCTGCTGGAAGTCAACCGCCATGTCGGTCACCGTCGCGATAGGCAGCGTCATGTGCTCATAAAGCCGGGTGTCGGCCGAGCTGACGTCCCGCAGGCTCGAGATGCCAACGTATCCCACGAGTCCCGCAAGGCACGCCACGAGGATGAAGCTCGACAGGAGCTTCACACGGACCTTCAGATCATAGAACCATTTCATTGCTGTTCTCCTTCTGTTGCTGTGAGGCGATTGGGCCGCCGGTGCATTGCCGTCGGCCGTAGTTACATTCTTCACTGAAACTGTCCTGCTTCTTCAAGTACAATCTCCGCGACCAGGGACGCAGTTTCGGCGATCCTCGCCACGGGCACGTCGCCGTTGTTGAGTTCGCGCGAGCACACCTGAAGCAGGTCGCACACACGGGACATGCTTTCCTTTGCGTTCTCCAGGAAGCGGAGAGCGCCCGGGTCGGGAACACCGGAGTGCCCTGACCGGAGATACGCTTCAATTTCCTGCTGCACGGCATCAAAACCCCGTTCGACGCCCTTCAGCGCGGCTGCGACCTCCGAAAACCCCTGACGGGGATCGGAGGTGGGGAGCGACGAGACGGCGGAGAACAGGGGCTCGAGAAATGACTCGTCCGTGATCGTGCGGAAAACGTTCATGACCCTGAAGAGCTTCTGGTTCGGTTCGTCGTGAACATCGAGGCGTGACATTCTCGGAACTTTTCTCCCGGAAATTGTGTGCCCGCGTTCTTCCCTTTCGGTGTCTCCCTGCGATGCGCAGGGATCCCGTACGCGCGGCGTACACGCATGCACAAATAGTACTCCCGCACCCGTAGGACTTATTCTGATTCTGTGTAGGAAGAAACTTACGCTGCTATTCGGAGGGGATCGGGGTGTTCAACGCGGAGCAGGCGAGCGGCACGGGAAGGTACATCGATTGAAGCGGTTTTCTGCAGGTTCCCTGACAGGAGGAGAATCCGGGGGAGAATGCTTCCGAACGAGACGGACGGACCGGAAACGCCTCGAGGCGAAGAATGATGGACAATATCGGCCACGTGGCCGGCATAACGATCAGGCAAGTATGCCGTTCTCGAGGGCGTACGAAACGAGATCGGCCGTCGATCGCATCGCGAGCTTCTTCAAAATCCGCGTACGATACGTACTGACCGTCTTCACGCTGACGTTCAAATCGGAGGAAATTTCCTTGCCGGATTTGCCGAGGACGATGAGATGGAAGACGTCTTTCTCGCGCCCCGAAAGGGCGCCGAACCCGGGCGCCGCACCCTGGCTGCCCAACACGGCTGCCAGCTCCGGAGACAGATACCGTCTCCCGGCCCTGATTTCGCGGAGTGCGTTCACGAGATCGCCGGATTCACCCGTCGTCAGGAATATGGACATCCCCTGGTCGAACGCCCACGCGAGATGTCCCCTGTCGGCAAGCGTGCACAGGATGAGGAACGCGCTCTCCGGAAGACGGCCCTTCGCCTCCAGGATGTTCATTCCCCCCGTTCCGGCCAGGTAGCAACAGTTCAACACGACCGCATCCCAGTCGGACCGGGCCAGCTCTCTGAACACCTCCTCCTCGCTTGCGGCCTCCCCGTCGATCCGGAACTCGGGAAAACGGGAGAGCGCCGAGCGAAATCCGAGGCGTACGAACGGGTCTCTTCCACCGAACAGGATGCGTTGCGGAGGCCTGTTCTCCGGCTGAAATCCGTTTACGCTTTCGTTTCTGAGCGCCGGCGGGTCCGGCAATGCAGACTCGTCCGACGCTTTGAATGCCAGCGCGCGGCCGAAAAGCGTTCCCTCCATGTTCAGGAGAGGCACAGTCCACAGCGTCACGTGGATGAGCTCGCCCCCCCTGTGCTTCAGCACCCCCTCGACGGTCGCGAACCGGTCGTCCCCCTGAAGCACGGTGAGAATCGCGCGGGCATCGCGCTCTGTTTTTTCCCGCTCTCCCATCTGTATCAACTCGGTCAGGGGAGCCCCGAACGCCTCCTCAATTCTCCAGCCCGTCATCCGCTCCGCGTATTCGTTGATGAACCGGATCCTTTCACCTCCGTCAAAACCGACGATGCCGATCTCACGGCCGGAGAGGGCCTTCGACATCCACCGGTAGCTCCGGGACATCCTGTCTTCCGTCCGGTTCGCAAAGAGCGCGATATCCACGAGCGCCTCGAGCTGTCCCTCCCTGAGCGGCTTGATCAGATAGCCGACCGGGAACGTGGCGCGGGCCCGGTTCACGACAGCGTCGCTGTGATAGGCGGTAACGTAAATGATCGGCACGTTCAGCCGCTCACGCATCTTCTCCGCAACGGCGATGCCGTCCATCCCCCCCTCCAGCCGCACATCCATGACCACAAGATCGGGGGGGGAAGCCAGTCCTGCGGCAAGGGCTTCCTCGCCTGAAGCGGCGATCGCGGGCACGACATACCCGCTCCTTTCCAGCCTTTCTTTGATGTCTTCCGCAACGATTCTCTCGTCCTCAACAACAAGAACCTGTGATCCGGACATACTCAGTTCTCTTTCCTCTCTTGATCGGGCCCGGGACGTGACCGACTCTCCATCGTCACGGGAATCGCCACCGTGCAGTGGAGCCCCCCGTCACTCCGGTACGTAAACGTTCCGTTGATCTGCTGCACCACCATATTCACGAGCCGCATGCCGAGCGTCTTCTTTCCATCCGGGCTGCCGGGCCCGGCGAAGCCCACGCCGTCGTCGTCGATCTGCAATATGACACGTTCCACTCCGTCACGCCTGACCGCGGCCGAGACCGTCCCTTTCCTTCCCCCAGGAAACGCGTGTTTGAAAGCGTTCGAGATCAACTCGTGGGCGACGATCCCGAAGCGAACCGCCGTACTCACGCTCAGCGACACCGGCTGCAGGTCGAACCGGAGTCCGATGCCGAACACGCCCGAGTCGTACGCCCGGGCCAGCGACCGGGCATCGTTTTTCAGGAGGTCTGAAAAATTGACCTCTTCGAGGTTCCCGGTCTGGTAGAGTTGTTCGTAGATCATGGCCATGAGGTCGACCCTCATCTGGCTTTCCCTGAGAAGCGTCAGGAATTGACGATCGTGGACATATCCCGACTGGAGATTGAACAGGCTGGATATGATCTGCAGGTTGTTCTTTACGCGATGATGGCTTTCGAGCAGAAGTGTTTCCTTCTCGGCGAGAAGTCGGTCGGACGCCTGCTGGGCCTCTTTGAGCCTCGTAATGTCGATATGAATGACGACGGTCCGCCGCGGCTTTCGGGGGAGCGGCCGGACGACAACGATAAACCACCGCATCACGCCGGGCGTGCTGCAATCGTATTCCATCCTGAAATCGGCGCGCGTCCCGTCGAGCACCGAAAGCAACCCGTCAAGCGCCGCGGCGGCCCCCGGCGCGTTCGCGGCAGACGCGCGGCGGCAGACGTCAAGATAACTGGCCCCGGGGGTCACGCTCTTGAGATCCCGGATCCCGTTCTCACTGGCGAACGACAGCCACAATTGGTTCACGGCAACAATGACGCCCCGTGCATCGAGCACGGCGATCGCCGACGGGAGGGCATCGAGGACCTCCTGGCTGAGACTCCGGGTCCAGCGTGTTTTCCCATCAATGGCGGTTTTCACCGGGCTACGGGGAGAAACTGCAGGGCGACCACCCGGTTTTCGACGGGGATTTCGCGCACGCGCGGGTTTCTTCATCGGTTCACACGATGAGATGGAAGTGCGTTCGAGTGGGTGCGCAAGGGAATCGATGTGGTCAGGGAGACCATTTCGAAAACCAAGACTTAATCAGCGAGCAGCGGATCGCGGTGCGGACGCCGGTCCTTCGCCGGTGGGAGGGCAGAAAGAAGGACCGACCTAATTGTGATACGGTGAGAATGTATCAAACCCCTGTTTCAGAAACAAGGAGGAAATGAAACAGGTGTTCCAATGGTGAAACGGGAGCCGTATCACTCCCCGGCGCCCTCCTTCCGCCTGAGCCGGTTGTTCAACGCACGCCGGGAAACGCCGAGAAGCTCGGCGGCAATCGTCTGGTTCCCATCGGCCCGCTTCAGCGCCTCTTCAATTATCGCATCTTCCGCCTCCCTGAGCGTCGGGAACCTTCCGGGAAACGAGACAAGGTCCTCGTCCGAGGGACGTGATCCGGACACCCGGTCCGCAGGCCGTTCGGTGAGCTGCGAAGAGATCTGTTTCCTCAGCGAGTCGAGCGAGAGAATTCCCGACGTGTGGAGGCTCACAGCATCGAACATCATTCCGCGAAGCTCGCGCACGTTTCCCGGGAACGGATAGTTCTTCAGAAGCGTATAGAGCTCCTTCGGAAGCGCGGGGCGTTTCTTGCCGAGCTCCGCGGCCGCCTCCGTCACAAAGTGGTCCACGAGATACGGAATGTCGGACTGGCGATCGCGAAGCGGCGGGATGTTGATCTGGTGCGATTTCAACCTGTAGTACAGATCCTGGCGGAACGCATTTCCCGCCTGCATCGAGCGGATGTCCCGGTGAGTCGCAACGATGATCCTCGCGTTCGAGAGCTTCGCGATATCGGACCCCAGCGGATAGTACTGCCCGTCCTGCAGCAGGCGGAGGAGCTTCACCTGGGATTCGACGCTCAGGTCGCCGATCTCGTCGAGAAAAAGCGTGCCGTTTTCGGCCCTCTCGATCAGCCCCTTCCTCTCCCCCTCCGCTCCGGTGAATGCCCCTTTCCTGTGCCCGAACAGCGTGTCGGAGAAAAAATTGTCGTCGACGCCCGCGACGTTCACCGTCACCATCTCCCCGGTTCTGCGGCTCACCCGGTGGACCGCCCCCGCAAAGAGCTCTTTCCCGGTCCCCGTCTCCCCGGTGATGAGTATCGGAAGGTTGGTCCCCCCCACCGCCTCGATGTACCTGAAAAGGGAACGGACGGTCGGCGCACGCGTCACGATTCCCTCGAACGCCTCCGGATGCTCGATCTTCTCCCGCAGGAGGGACTGTTTCAGCATCTCGTTCTCGGTCCTGACCTCGTCGAGCTCCAGCCCGCGGCGCACCGCGGCGAGGAGCCGCGTGTCATCGGCGGGCTTCACGACGTAATCAAACGCCCCCATCTTCATGCACTGGACCGCGCGCTCAACGTCGTCCACGGCGCTGACGACGATGACGTGTGTCCCCGGGTACGTGGCCAGGATCTCCCGGAGGAGGTCGACGCCCGAGAGGTGGGGCATGTTGATGTCCAGCACGACCAGGGCGTACTGGCGGGCCGCCATCAGGGCCATCACCCTGCGGCTGTCGTTGCACGTCCCGGTGTTGGTGATCCCGTTTGACGACATCGTGAGCTCGAGGCTCAGGAGGTAATTTTCCTCGTCGTCGACGAACAGGACGGGATGGGCAGGTGTCAGGTTGGATTTCATCTCTGGATTCGCTATGCGTCACTCCGGTTGCAGAAGCGGCAGTGAGACGATCGCCTTCGTCCCCCTGCCCGACTCGCTTGTCAGAACGAGCGAGCCCCCATGGCTCTTCACGATGTTGTTCGAGACCGAGAGCCCCAGGCCGGTCCCCCCGCGGTCCTTCCGTGTCGTGAAGAAGGGGTCCATGATGTATTTCAGGTCCGATTCCCTGATGCCTGTCCCCGAATCCTTCACGACCACGCCCACTTCCCCCGCATCCCTGGAACAGTAGGTCTTTACGCGGACCTCGGCGGCGGCGGATGCCAGGGACTGGCAGGCATTGGTGATCAGGTTGACGATCACCTGCTCGAGCTGCTGGGCGTTGCCGCGGATCGGGGGGATTCCCGTTCCGTAATCAACCCTGAAGTTCGTCGTCGATTTCCCGATCAGGTTTCCGGTAATGGCGACGGCCATGGCGACGACCCTGTTGATGTCCACGGGACCGGTGAGCACCCCGCCGTCGTGTTTTGCGTAGTCGGTCAGGCTGCGCGTGATATTCTGGATCCTGTCCGATCCCTGCAGGATGGCATCGAGGGACTGCGTCAGTTTGTCGCGCGATGTGCTGTAGGGCATCCCTGCCAGGCTGAAATCCCCGTTGTGCTCCATGTAGTGATCCAGAACCGGGAGGATATCCGCCCAGATCCTCGAAAACAGGCGCGCGTTGAGGAGGATGAAATTGTTGGGATTGTTGATCTCGTGCGCGATCCCCGAGACAAGGACGCCCAGGGACGCCATCTTGTCAGCCTGTATGAGCTGCTGGGCGCGGATGGCCTCCTCGGCCGCAGCCTTCTTGAGCTGCGTGATGTCGTTGATCAAGCCGTCGTACGAGACCGGTGTGCCGGAACTGTCCTTCGTCACGACGATCGTGTTCCGGATCCACCGCGTGGAGCCGTCCCTGTGTATGATCCGGTGCTCCAGCGGCTCCACGCGCTCTCCCGCAAGCGCCCGGCGGGCCTGCTCGAGGACCCTCTCACGGTCGCTCCTGGGAACCATGCTCGACCAGAGATCGGGGTCCGCCCTGTAATCATCGGAGGTGTACCCCGTGATGGCGACGCACCCCGGGCCATGGTAAGTGTCGACCGCCACCCCGTCCCGAATCGTGACCGTGTAGATGTAATCGGTCAGGAATTCGATCAGATTCGCGTACCGATCTTCAAGTTCCATCGCCCCCGCCGCAATCGCCTTTGTGAAGGTTTGTCTCCAATTATGCCTTCAGAGTGAAGGAAATGGAGAGACAATAACATACAAAATAAGGGGAAAAGACGCAAAGCTTGAATCACGCGGCGGGCATTCGTATCGTATACCAGTCAATTCCGGAAGGGATCTCGGGGATGAATTACGTTGTCTGGTTTATCATCGCGATATGCATCGTCGGCACAGGGCTCGGGTACACGGGCTGGCGGCTGATCACACCCGCCCATCTCCCCGCGCCCTGGAACCGGCTGGCGTGGGTGCTGCTGGCGCTCATGGTCCTGCTCCCCGTGCTCTCGATCATCGTGGGATTCAGGAGATTCGATATCCCCATGAAGAAGGAGCTGGAATGGGGCGCATACGTCGGACTCGGTTTCTTTTCGCTCGTCATCACGCTCCTCATCGCGAGGGACGTCGCCTGGCTCCTTGTGATCGCGGCGCAGAAACTCACCGCACTGGCCGGCGGCGTGAGGGCCGGCGGCACGGGTTCTCCCGCAGGGGCCGACCCGGGCCGGAGGGAAATGCTCGTCCAGACGATGAACCTCGGCGTTCTTGGTCTCGCCGCAGGCCTTACCGGGTACGGCATATTCGAGGCACGAAGACGTCCGTCCATAGCGCAGGTCACCGTCCCGATCAGGAACCTCCCCGGATCGCTGGAAGGTTTCCGGATCGTCCAGATCACGGATCTGCACGCGGGGCTCACCATTTCGAAACCGTTCGTTGAAACAGTCGTGGAGATGGCGAACGCCCAGATGGGGGACATCGTGGCATTTACCGGAGACCTCGTCGACGGCTCCGTCGAACAGCTCAGGGAAACCGTCGCGCCGATGAGGAACCTTCGGGGGCGATACGGGAGGTATTTCATCACGGGAAACCACGAATATTATTCCGGGGTCCTTCCCTGGATCGACGAGGCCCGGAGACTGGGATTCGACGTGCTCCTGAACGAGCACAGGGTAATCCGCCAGGGAGAAGGGACGCTGGTCCTCGCGGGAGTCACGGACACGTCGGCCGGGGGATTCCTCCCCGGACACCGCTCCGACCCCCACAGGGCGATCGCAGGCGCGCCGGCGGCCGACGTGCGGATACTCCTGGCGCATCAACCCAGGAGCCTGTACGAGGGTTCGAAGGCCGGATTCGATCTGCAGATTTCCGGCCACACGCACGGAGGGCAGTTCATCCCCTGGAACCTGGTGGCAACGATAGGGCAGCCCTTCATCAAGGGGCTGCACAAGTACGGGGATACCTGGATCTACGTGAGCAAGGGGACGGGTTACTGGGGACCGCCTGTCCGGATCGCCGCGCGGTCCGAGATCACCGTCCTGACGCTCAGCCGGGAAGGGGTCAGTGCCCCACTTTGATGTAGCCCCACCCTTCGCGCTGCTTCATCAAGATCTCGTAGATGCCGTCCGGCACCGTATGAGCCCCCGCGGAAATGCGGCTCTTGTCAACGTTGTTGTTCTTCAGTGCCACCTGGCAGACATTGAACGACACGCGGGGATTCTTCTCCGCCTTCTCCACATCCGCATAGTACGCGGATCTTTCCGGCATGACGAGCTCGAACCCCTTCCCGTACATCACCACTTCAACATGCGCTGAAGGGTTCGAGGCAGTGATTTCGCCCACCCAGCGCATCACGGCCTTCTGGTCGAGCGAGTCCCTGCTCGTGAGATCGAACACCACCCTGTACGACCTGTCCTGGGCCACTCCGGTGCCGATGCCCTGGAGCACGAGAAAGAGGAACACAGAGAGACGTTTCATGACGTGGGCTCCTTCCTGTATGGGAAATCCCGGCCTCGCCTGCGCCGGCTCACTGCAGCAGAACCATCCTCATTGGAAACACGCGGTGCCCGTGCGCATCGCGAATGCACTCGTCATTCAAGCGGAATGCGCCCGGCGTTCTTCGAAAGCCACTGCTCAAACGACAGGAGGGCCGGATTGAGCGCGCGCGTCGCTTTCAGGTCCCTCGCACCGCAAAACTCCTTCTCGAAATCGCGGTTGAACTGGTACATGTTCCCCATGTCGTCCGCGCCCGGGAACCCGAAGCTCCGGTACATTTCCGGCGTGACCTCGTTGTACCTGACCTCTTTGCCCAGGGCCCGGGAGAGAGCGGCCGCCATCTGCGCGCCCGTCAGGTGTTCTCCCGCGATGCTTACCGTCTTCCCGATGAACTCCGTTCCGCGCCTGAATATTGCGTAGGCGCATTTGCCGATGTCGTCGACGGCGATACCGGGGAGCTTCCTGTCCCCCATCGGCATCGTGATGCCGAGATCGCCGTCGGGTCCCTTCTTCGGGCCCGCCCCGAAGAATATGAAATTCTCCCAGTAGAACGACGTCTGGAGAAACGTGACGGGGACGCCGAGATCGGTGAATATGTGGTTCGATTCCCCCTTGGCGTCGAAATGCGGCACCTTGTACTTCCCCCCCAGCGTCGGCATCCGGTTGTCGGAGAGGGGAATGAATTTCCTCGTGTCCTCGAGCGTCGACCAGATCACGTGCTTCAGGCCTGCGGCCTTCGACGCCGCCGCCATCGCCGCCGCGTTCGCCATTTCCCGTTCGGGAGAGAAATGCGCCCAGAAGAACGTGACGCAGAACGCGCCGTACGCTCCCGTGAACGCGTTCTTCAAACTTGCCAGGTCGTCAACATCACCGGCAACGACTTCCGCGCCCAGGTGCGCGAGCTCTTTCGCCTTTGCGGAATTGACATCCCGCGTTATCGCCCGGGCGACGAAGCCTCCCGAGGGGTCGCTCTGTATGGCGCGAACGAGGCCGCCGCCCTGTGCGCCTGTCGCGCCTACTACCGCAATGATCTTCTTTTCAGCCAATGGGATCTCCTGCAAAAGGTGGGGGAAGTGTGCAACCTGACTGGTGTTGAAACAGGTCACTTATTCCATACGTTCCGCCAAAATAACAGATTTTGTGTCTTATTAAAAATTGGACTTGATTAGTCGTATATCACTATTTATATTTAGTCTAATTCTAAATAAGGCTGTCAAAGTCAGGTCAAATTCAATCAAATCTGAGGAGGGTGAACATGCGATTGAGAGGGTGGACACCGGCGCTAATGGCTCTTGTACTCGGAACGCACGGTCTCAGCGGGGAGGAAGCATTCGCACAGGGGAGCACGACAAGCATAGGAGGATACGGCGATGCGGTCTACAGCCGTGACGTGCACGCAGAGAGTTCGCAGGTTGACCTGGAGCGATTCGTGCTCTTCGTCGGGCACGAATTCTCGAAAAAGATCTCGCTCGTCTCCGAACTGGAAATGGAAGACGCGAAAGTCACGGGAGGGGAAGCGGGAGGAGAAATCGCGTTCGAGCAGGCGTACATACAGTTCAGGCTCGACCCCGCGCATTCCATCGTCGCGGGACTTTTTCTTCCCCGGATCGGCATACTGAACGAGAACCACCTTCCCACCTCGTTCAACGGCAACGAGCGGACGCAGGTGGAGACGTTCATCATCCCTTCCACGTGGCGGGAACTCGGCGTCGGCTTTTACGGAAACAACGACCTGCTGCCGGTCGAGTACAGCGTCGCGATCGTCAACGGGCTTGACGCGTCGGGGTTCACGCACGGATCGCTGATTCGGGAGGGGAGGTTTGAAGGGAGGAACGCGACGGCGAACAACCTCGCGGTCACCGGCTCCGTCGGGTTCTCACCCGGTCCGTTCCGCGTGCAGGTCTCCGGGTATTACGGGGGATCCGTCGGCCTGAGCCCGTCGGCATCCGACAGCATCGGGCTGCGAGGGGGACCATTCGGCACTCCCGTCGCCCTGGGCGAGGCCGACGTCCAGTTCAACGCGGGCCCGTTCGCTGCGAGGGCGCTCGGCGCGCTCGTTTCCATACCCGACGCCGCCGCAATCAACCGCGCGTTCGGCAACGGCACTCCCCGTTCAGCATACGGCGCATACGCCGAGGTCTCGTACGACATTCTGTACGCACCCGGAGCGGAAGACAAACCTTCGCTCACGGCATTCCTCAGGTATGAACGGCTCAACCTGAACGCGGCGATCCCCGCAGGCATTGATCCCGACCCCTCGCTCGATCAGCATCACATCATCACCGGGATAAGCTACGCCCCGATACGGGACATCGTGTTCAAAGCCGATGCGCGGTTTACGCGCACCGCGCCGGATAACGCCGGTCCGGGATCCGGCGCCTCCTCAGGGACGAATGGTTCCACGACGACGTTTCTCACGCTCGGCATCGGATTCTCATTCTAGGGGGGTCCGTGGAACGAAGAACGTTCCTGAAATCAGCGTGCCTGGCGTGCCTCGGGCCCGGCCTCGGGGGATTATCCGCCCTCCTCTCCTCCTGCGCGTCTGTGCCGGTGTACCGCGCGGAGGCGGAAGGCGGAACGATACGGGTTCCCGAATCCGTATTCGGGGCCGACGCGGTGAGGATCGTACGAACGCCTGAGGCGGATTACGACATCGCGCTCGTCCGGACGGGAAACGGGAATTTTGAAGCGTTCATACTCCGATGCACGCACGCCGACAACCCGGTCGCGTACCGGGGAGGGGAGTTCACGTGCAGCCTTCACGGGAGCAGGTTCGATTCCGCGGGCAAGGTGCTGAAGGGACCGGCTTCGCTTCCGCTCCGCAGGCTCCCGGTGTCGGCCGAATCGGGGGTCATCACACTCCTGACCGACGCTTCGCTCTATCAAATACCTCCGTGAGGGTGACTGGTCCTTTCCAGGGAGGGTCAACGACCGCGGGTTCTCTCGTCGGACAGGAAGAGCTTGCCCAGCAGGTCCCCCATGGAGAGTCCCAGTGACGACGGGACGCGGCCCGGGGGACCGACAAGGGACATCGGGATGATGATCAGGTTCCCGGGGCCGCTCGGCCAGTCGGTCGTCTCCCCCGCCATCCGGAATCGCCATTTCCCCGTCCCCAGGTCGCAGTCGATGTGGTTGCTGTCCCCCGCGTACCAGCCCCGGTCTCTCGGAGTCAGCACCACCCAGAGACGGTTCGGATCGACCACCCAGATCTGCCCGTGCCCCGGCGGGTTCTCGGTGACGCCGTAGGCGATCAGCGTGTGCCCCCCGCTCCCGTCGGCGGGATTCGCGCTGTTGGAAATGCTCACCAGACACGGTCCCTCCTTCCCGATCGTCTGCTTCGCGAGCTGGAATCCGTTGTTGCAGTCCTGAGAGTGGCCGCTCTGCGCCTGGTCGAGGTAGGTCTCAAGCGCGCCGACGGAAAGCTGGCGCCCGTGCATGATGTTGATGATCCTGTGAAGCGCGGGGTCGAACGGTCCGGTCGCGCCGTAGAAATTGGTATCCCCCTTGTATGCGTTGGTCGGAGAACAGTAGCCGTAGTACCCGCCGAACCTGTTCATCATGAGGCTCATCAGGGAGATACCGAAGCAGTTGCCTGCGCCCCCCCCGCTTCCTCCCCCCTTCGGGAGCATCGTCTTGAACGCAAGCTCGTAGAAAAGCCGGTCGAACGTCGCCGTCGCCCAGGAGTTGTTCTGATCGAGCGGGACGCCGAAGAACGAATGGCAGTAAATGTCCCACGTGAACATCGTGTCCGTGAAATTCCTGAACGAGAACCCGTACTTTGCCGGCGCGGTCGGGTCCGGGTTCTGGGCGGGGGCGGCGTCACGCCCGCAGGCGAGGAGGAGCGTCAACACAAACAGACGGGCACACGTGCGGAGTTCTCTCATGAATCCCCCTATGGATGTACGCCGGATTTCGGCAAGGACATCGCCGTCAGCATGCCGTCACGCCGCTGGGCGACGACGCGGTAGAAGTACGTCGTCCCCCGCACCACTGACGGGTCGGCAAACGTGTTCGCTTTCTGCAGCCCTTCAAGCTGAAAGTACTGTCCGAGCGGAGACGTGCTCCTGAAGACCAGGAATCCCCTGACGAGCGTCGTGTCGTAGACGGGACTCCAGGCGAGCGTGATCGCGCACGGGTTGTCCGTCGCGGTCAACGAAACAATCTGCGGAGGAGTCTCCCGGCGGGAGGCAAACGTAAACGTGCTCATCGCAAGGGCGCTGTCCGGCAGGCTCTGGTTCCCCGCCCGATCGATCCCCAGGACTTTGTACCAGTAGATGTGCTTCCTGTCCACGCGGCGGTCGAAGAACGTCCCGGCGCTCATGTACGGGTTGCTCACCAGCGGGATGCTGTCGCAGGCCACCTGCGCGGGCGCAGCGTACGGAGCCGAAAGCGGCACACCCACGCCCGGGGGAGGAACGACCGTCATTCCGCCGACCCAGTGGTACTCGCCGAACTGCAGCGAATCGGACCGGTACACGTGGTACGCAGCGATATCCTGGACGGGGGGCCCGATGTAGTCCACCTGTATGGCGCTGTCCCGCGCGAAGAGCCCGGCGATGATCGCCGGTTCCGGGGGAGTCCTGTCCCGCAAGCGCTGGCAGACAATGATCTCCGGAGGATCTTTCGGGATCGGCATCGTCCCGCTGATGTTCTGCGCATGGTCCTGTGCCTTGACGATGTACGCGTAGCAGAGCGGAGAGCCCGCGGGCACGGAATGGTCGTCGAAATACGCCGTCCCCCCGCCCTGCGTTTTCGCCAGTGACTGGGGCACCACCCCCACCAGCGCAAACGGCCCGCCGCAATCTCCCCGTTTATTGCTGTACTCGGACGGTACAGCTACTCCGGCAGGCGTTCCCTTGCCGGCGGCCGGGACGCACGGATACCATTTCCCCCGGTCGCACAAGGACCGATAGATGAGATAGGCGTCGACGCCGCAATCGCTGTTGAGCGTCCACTTCACCCTGATGTAGTCGTCGTATCCCTCTGCCGTGGTTCCACGGACGACGGCGGGAGGCGTCGTGTCCCTGAGCGCCGCCCCGACGGCGATCGAACGATATGAGATATTCCCGGAGGCGTCAACCGCCTCAACTCTGAAATAGAGCGTGCTGTCGATGCACGCGCTCCTCAGCCCCGCGGTGCTGTCATCCTTGAAGAGCACCCTGGTCGAGTCCATCGCGCCCGGCTGGGGAACGGCCGGCGGGAGCAGGACAGCGCCGAGCGAAGGGTTATCAGCACGGGCATACCTGTACACGTTATAGGAGACGACGTTCTCGCGGTGGCCGTCGATGTCGAGGCGGACTTTCGTCCACCTGACGCGGAAGCTTGAGTTCGATTCGATCGCCTCGACGACGATGTCCTGGGGGGTCGCGGGGGGAGTCCTGTCCACGGGCGTTCCCGACACCGGGGCGGAAAGAGACCCCTCGTTCCCGAGCATGTCCTTGTTCGCCACCTTGTACCAGTACGTCACGCCGTTCGCCGGACCGGTGAACGGAAGCGGGTTCCCCGTGACCGTCCGCGGGAGAGGATTTCCCGCCGTGTCCCAGTGCTCATAATCCGTGAACCCGTTCGCCGCCGGGGACACGGCGTTGCTGTCGATGTCGCGCGAAACGTCCGCGCTGTAGCCCACGTCGTTGACGAGCCGGTACGGGCCGATCAGGTTCGGAGCGCGGTAGACATCAAACCCTGAGTACTTTGGCAAAGGCTTCTTCCAGAGTATCTGGAGCTTCGCATCGCCGACGACGATGCGCACCCCCGAGGGGACAGGGATGGCCGCCGGAACGCCCGCCGTGATCTCCACCTCGTTCGCGCCCGCCGGCGGGAGCGGCGAGCCCCCCGCAGAGCGGAGGATTTTGTATTTGTACGTCGTTCCGCTTACCACCGACTGATCGACGTACGCCTGCCCCATGACGAGCCCGACGGAAGGCCTGACGGCGACGAGCATCTGGACCCTCTGCCAGTTGCGGGACCCGCGGGGAAACGACGTGATGGCAAAGACGTTCGCAAGCGGCTGGACCGGATTCCTCCCTCCCAGGCTATCGGCGAGAGCGTACGAGATGAAATTCCAGTCGTCGGAACCGCGGGGGATCATCGCCTTGAACTGGACTGTGTCCGTCACAGGCGCGATGGGGGAACTGTTGAGAGGCATGGAAGGATACGCCGCGGCCAGGGCGGGCTTCCGGTATATGCTGTACGTGATGGCTGAGCCCCCCGTCGTGTCGGCCGCCCAGAGGAGCAGGACTTTCAGACCCGGCGCGGCATGCGTCGCCGCACCGAGGTCCTGCGCAACGAGCCGGCCCGACAGATGCATCAACGTCAGCAGCGCGGAGATCACGGCAAGACGGGAAACCCGGACGGCGAGCGTCCGGGATCCGGGAAGAAGTTTTCCGGCAGGATTGGTCATGTGTTCTCCGTCAGTAGAGATAGAACCCCTGGTTCGCGTTGAAACCCGCGTTCACCGTCACCGAGCCGCAGAAGACCCAGAGGACGCAAGCGTCGAGACCGAGCGTCCCCTGGAACGCGGGGGGAACGCCGATGATCATCTGGAGGTCGCCCCAGGCGTCGGCACTGACAAGCCCTCCGAGTATCTTTCCCCATACGTAGAGGCCGACGTTGCCGATGACGCCGAATCCCGCCCCCGTGTTCTGGCCGTACCCGGCAAACGCCCCCACGGCGGCGTAGGCCTGGTACCCTCCCGAGACGACGTAGTAACTCACGGACGCCGAGAAGCTCATATAGGCGTACAGCCCGGTGATATACTGGGGGAGACCGGCCTTGTTGAGCCCGAACCTGCCGCTGATGCCGTCCATCACCCAGACGTTGTCCTTGTTCGAGTTGATGCCGAACCAGAGCCCGGCCTCCAGTCCCGCCCCCACCGCAGGCCAGCCCATGCCGTACATCGAGACCGCCACACGCCCCTGCATCGTTTCGTTATCGGTCCCGACGTGCCACTGGAATTCACCCTGCCCGGAGAGACCGGCAACGATGGCGTCCATCGTGACAATCCCCCTGGCGTACCCTTCGGCGTACCCGACGTCCCTGTCGATCGTCAGCGTCAGGTACCCGACGATCTCCGCGTTCGACGTGAGGAGGACGACATAGGCGTCCCCCGCAAGAAGGAAATCCGTCCGCGAAGGGGTCAGCCCCATCACGACGCTGACGGCTCCCGCGGAGCGCGCGAGCATGCTGAACCCGGCGCCGTTGTTGGCGGAGAGTTCGCCCCCCACCGCGACCGTTTCGAGGTTATCGCCGACGATGCACCCGCATCCCCAGACCTTGGAGAGCGCGCTCGTCGTCATCAGAGGCCCGAGACCGATCGAGATGTCGGTTTCGTGGTTGAGCGAGAAGCAGGACCGGGCGGCCTTGACGTTGATTCCCCCGGGAAGCGGGCCGGAGAAGACGACGAACTTGTTTATCGCCGCGGACCCCGGACCGACGAAGCCTTCCTGCACGACGCTGTCGTACGCGACGGTGAAGTTCAAATCGGCCACACCGTCACCCCAGTTTCTCTGGAGATGGAGGTCGGTCCCCCCGGTGCCGTACGGGGTCGAGGCGGGTATGCGGACGGTACGGCCGACGAACGGATCGCCCGTCCGGTTGGGGGACTTCCAGTCGTAGACCCAGAGGGGCTTCGCCCCGAAGAAGCTGAACGCGAGGTTCCCGTACGTGATCACGAACCCCGAGTCGGCCGGGACGGCAGGATTGTAATCCGAGAGCCGGACGAGAGACGGGGAGTAGGGGAACCTGTCAAATTTCTGACCGCCCCCGTTATAATCAAAGAAGAGGCGCCCCATATTCCCGGATGCCTTCAGCTCGCCCCATGTCAGCCAGAAGGGAGCGGTAAAATGCCCGGGCTCGAATATCCCCGCGGCGGTAAGATAGATGACGCCGAGTTTCACGCAGACGACGCCGGCGGACTTCGTGGAATCTCTCGGGACCGCGGTCACCCCCCAGTAGTCCATGTGCAGGGGCTGCGAGAGGTCGAGCTCGGCACCCCCGGCGTTGGCGGTCGAGGTGAACGTGAGGTTCTTGAAGGCGACAGAACCGTTTATCGGCCCGCCGAGCGAAATGGTGCCGTCGAAATCGCTGTACCACGTCGCGCTCTCGACGAACTGCATCTTCATCTGCCGTTCCTTCGACTGCGTGTTCGACTGGAACGAGACATTGAACGCCTTTTCGCCGAGATAGCGGGGATCCGAGCACCACGTCGGACCGAGGTAGACCGGATTGTCCTGGCCGGTATATTTTGCGACGCGCACCTCGGTATGAACGCCTGTGCCAATCACGTTCATCCACATGGGCCAGACGCTCTGCGCCGCAAACGAGAGCTTCAGGGGAACGAGGATGTTCCCTTTGGGGACATCGGTCGTCCAGATCGTAAACTCCCTGTGACCTATCGTCGTCAGCGTGACCCCCTGGACGCCCGCCGACTCGAGCCCCACGTCGGGCGGATACATGGAGGGAGCCGTGAAGACGCCGGCCACGAGAGGATAGTACGGGCCGAGGTGCCGCGCGGCGAGGTAGAAATATCCCGTGGCGCTCGCGCCGGCGGAATCGGGAGAGAGCTGGTAGTACTTCGGGGCGCCGGCGGTCTTGAAGAACTCCCCCCAGGTGAAGCCGCCCGGAACTTTCACGGCGCCGAAAAGGTCCATGTCGTTCTGCACGTGGAGCGTGTCGTACGCGGCGCGGACAAGGGCGCCGTTCTCGTTTCGTATCGCGGCAAGCGGGAGCTGGATCTCGCCGGAGAGGAATTGTCCCCCCTGCACCGAACACGCGCCGATTTTGAGGAACCCGTCCGGGGGACGCATCACGACGAGGTACCCCATCGGCTCGACGGTCCGGAACCCGAACGGTGCGGCCAGATCGAGCCTTGCTTCGAGCCCGGAGGACACGATGAGACCGTTGGTGAACGTGTACTTGCCCTTGACGTACCCGCGGTTCGAAAGGACGAGCTCCGCGGGGGGATCGGGAGTCGCGCCGGATTTCAGAACGACCCCCTTCCACGGATTCCCCAGCGGGGGTGTCACGGAGGCGTTGGACCGAATCGACGAAAAGTCGATCGTGTATCCCTTTCCCGAGACCTGTATCCCTGTCTCGCCGACATAGAACGGGCCGAACGAAGAGTCGGGAACGTCGCAGTAGAGATCGCACTGGCCGGTGATGTTCGCCCAGGGAAGCCCGATGGACGACCTGGTGCAGCCGGTCGCGCTGATGATGCAGGGTGGGAGAAGAACGGAACCCCGCACGCTTGATTTCGACGGCGTGATGACGAGCGAGTCGATGGCGAGTGTGAACCCGGGATCGATGGCGACCTCCGCGGGGACAGCGGGGACGGCGGGAGTCGTCGGATACCACGCGATCCCTTCGGAGAGAACGACGACCGGGGCAAGCCCCCCCGACCACTGCACGTCCCGGAACCTGACGCGGATCCCTTCCGGACCGTTCAGGCCTTTGAGAATCCCGATCACCGTGTTCCTGTCGACGAGCGTCTCGGTGACGGTACTCCGCTCCGGAAGCGAGATCTGGACATTGTCCCCCACGCGCGCGGAGGGGTTCACGATGAGCGCATCGGAAAGGTGCATCTGCGTGAGCGAATCGGTGACAGACTGGACGACGGAGAACGTCTTCAGCACCGGGCGGACGTTCTGCCAGGGGAACGGAATCACCACCGGCGGGCACGAGAACTTTACACGGCCGATCCCGCTCGGAAGTTTGGGATTCAGGGACTTCGAGGGCTGGTCGTATTCTTCGACTTCTATCCTGAACGTCCCCGCGATGAGCGTGGCCGGGATCAGTTTCTTCGCCGGCGGAGGGGGAAATATTTCCCGGACGGCTGGACTCGTCGTCACCTGAGCCCGCAGGGAGAACGGGAGGCAGAGTGCAACAATGAGAGCCGATGCCATGAATTTTTTCATAGCTCCTCCCTGACGTTGATCGAGGCGAGAGATACGGGAACAATGGCGCAGCGTGCGTGCGGGACAGGCGTGAGGCCGTTCAGGGCTGCCGGGGAACTCGTGCAGTCCGGTGAAGAGAGACCATGATGCAGTATGAGTCGTTTGACCAAAGGGCACTCGGATCAATTTGGTGGGAAGTGCCTGTAAAGCGACCCAGATCTTAAAGAACGGTGTTACTGGAGAGCAAAAATCTCACAGATTATCAGAAAAATTTGCGAATATGTCAAGCGAAAAGACCCTATCTTACGGGCTATGACCCCCTAAAAGTGAAGGAGATTCAGATCGTGAACGCCTCCAATCGACCCTTATCCGTAGCGATAGTGTGCTGGTTCCTTGTCATAACCGGGGGAATCACGCTGATTTCCCTCCCTTTCTTATGGAATTCGCCCGTATCCGGAGAGATGATGCGCCTGTGGGGTGTGGACCCGGTTGTTTCGTTCGTGCTTAGCGCGGTTGCGGGTCTCATGAACGCCACGGCAGGCCTGGCCATGCTGAAGCATCGCGCATGGGGGAGGCAGGTGTATCTCCTCGGCACGCCGGTCATGCTCGGACTTTCCCTGAGCCTTTATCACTTCAAGACAGTTCCTTTGTTCGTATTCGGGATCGCGGTCTTTGCGGGGTTTGCATACATACTCTTTCATCCCACCGCACAGAAGTATTTCGACGAAGTCGCTCCGGAAGTACATGAGCCGGCAGGGATACCCGCACAGGCGGACGCGCCACAGGCGCACGCGGGGAGGAAGGTCGCAAGCGTCCTCCTGATGGCAGCCGGGGGATTTTTTTTCATGGGCTGGCTCAGCACGCTCGCACCGCTTTCTGACACACCGGAGGCTCTCCTGTTCGCCACGCTGGTCTTCCTTGGCCTCTCTTCGATGTTCATCGTTCCGGCCATTTTCCTCTGGGGCAGAAAGAGATGGGCCCTCCTTCTCGGCCTGCTGTTCTCAAGCGTCGGAGCACTCGTTTTCCTCGGCGGCCTGATGATGACGGCCATGATGCAGATGCCGGAGTTCAGAGAAATCTTCGCACGGGCGGGAGAGGGCGTCATGGAGAGGTTCGTTCTCGGGTGGATATATGCCGGTCTGGGATCCGGCCTTGCCGGAGTGTTGCTGATCTTGATCCAGAGACACAACGACAGAGAGGTGAAGAGTGCGCTTCCGGTATCATAGCGGGATCATCGTATTTGCGTGCTTTCTTGCTGGGTGCACGGACCCGTCGTTCCTTGATCCAGACGCCGATTCTCCATTGTCCTGATTCAGCCGTGGTCCACACCGGACAGGCGACGTTTTACACGTTTGCCAGCGGTGCGGGGGCGTGCATGTTCGACTCGACCCCCGGAGATCTTATGGTGGGGGCGATGAACACGGCCGACTACGAAGGCTCGATCGCCTGCGGGGAGTGCGTGAGCCTCACGGGCCCCCGCGGGACGATCTTGATCCGGGTCGTCGATCTGTGCCCGGACTGCCCGAAGGGGAACATCGATCTGAGCCCGCTCGCGTTCTCGAAGATCGCAGATACCGCACTCGGGAAAGTGCCCATCACCTGGCAGGTGACGGATTGCGGCGTATCCGGGCCCATACTCTATCATTTCAAAGACGGAAGCAATCAGTACTGGACCGCCGTCCAGATCCGGAACCACCGCTAACCGATCGGCATATTCGAGTACCTGAAATCGGACGGGACGTTCAAAGCCGTCGACCGCGTCGATTACAATTACTTCGTCGAGCCTTCCGGCATGGGGCCGGGACCTTACACGTTCCGGGTGACGGACCTCTACGGCCACGTCCTTGTGGACAGCGCAGATCGCACCCCTCGCAGAATACGAGCGTGCCGGGCCGTGCGCAGTTTCCGTCATGCTTTCACTAAAGGGGAGTCCCCCGCACCGGACGAACAACCGGGGGAGGGACGACGCGGGGACAGTTATCTTGCGGCTGAGACGAAGGGAATTGAGATAGTGCAGGCATCTTCAAATCCCGAGAAATCGGGCTTGATCATCCTCACGGTGAGGTCAATCCCCGCTTCGCCGGTCCGGCACTGAAGGTAATGAAACATCCTCTTCTCCGTCGTCCGCGGGAAGAGATCGTTCCATCGCCTGTCCGTACCGGTCAGAAGCGGTTGCTGGAGGCCGCCTCCCCCGCCGATCACGAGAAAGTCCTTTCCCCCCTCGCGGAAGTGCTCGAACGCATGACAGTGCCCGCTCAGAAACAGCCGGCACTTCGGATATTTGAGATACAGCGGAACGAATGATTCCTGGACATCTTTCGAAGGGGAGACGATCGTGCTGTTCGTATAGGGGGGATGATGGCAGCAGAGAATGCACGCCAGCACAGTGGAATCCGGTTCGAACGACGCCAGCGTGCTGTCCAGCCACCTGACCTGCGTCGGCCGGTCCCGGGCTGAGAGCTGGTCGAAATTGGAGTTGAGAAGGACCACCGCCACCCTTCCGGCGCGAACGGCATAACCCGTCTTTGCGTACCAGGGGAACCTTTCGTAAAACTGCTCGATCCCGTACGAGGGGGATATCATCAGCTCGTGATTCCCGAGCGTCGGGAATACGGGGACGCGGGCGGTCCGGGCCCTGGCGAGGAACCGGTCCGCGGATTCCCAGCTTCGGCCGTAGAGGCCGAGAGAGATCATGTCGCCGAGATGAAATACCCCGTTCGGCCTGTCGGCGAGAAGGGCCCGGTAGATCATTTCGCGGGCGCTGTCGTTGTTGTTCGACGTGAGCCGGATCGTCTCGAATATGATCGGGCTCTGCGTGTCGCTGACGAACGAAAGAAGCGAGTCACCGGTCACCCGGGGGATCGCGGAAGACCCGGATGCGGCGTTCTGGCCCCCCTCCACCCTCGTACTGACGGGGGAACACACCAGGAGCAGCAGGAGAAGCGATATCATGAGCTGACGCGTCATTTCAGGCCCGGGATGCCTCAGTGAGCATCGTGCCCGCTCATTGTCCCTGAGGCGGCTGCCACAGCTCGACCTTGTTTCCCTCCGGATCAATGACCCAGCCAAACGTCCCATACTCGGATTCGTCAATCTTCTCGAGCACATTGCAGCCTTCTTCCTTCAAGACCTTGACCAGGGCGCGGAGGTCTTCCACCCGGTAGTTGACCATGAAGGAAGCGGAGCTCGGGGCGAAGTGCTTACTTTCCTGCGGATCGATAAGCCATGCGGTTGTGCCTGCGACCGGCTTTCCCCCGGCGTCGGTCCAATCGAAGGAAGCTCCCCCCCAGTCCTGGACATCGATTCCCAGGTGCCGCTTGTACCAGGCCCGCAGTGACGGAGCGTCCTTGGCCTTGAAGAAGATGCCGCCGATCCCGGTGACTCGTTTCATGCGACCTCCGATGCACAGTGGTGGTGAATTACTTGAGATGCAGACAGTTGACCGGGTAAGCGGATGCAGCTGGAAATCGCCCGCGTTTCCCCGTCCCCGCTTTCAATCGCCCGTCGGCTGAATCGCGCTTGTTTCGACCATGAGCATGACGGTCTTCTCCGGGCGCCCTCGTTCTGTGCGTCACGCCCCTCGTGACGGTCACACCCTGGCCGGGGCCGAGCTCGATCGTCCGTCCCTCCAGGTCGACGAACAGCTTCCCCTCGAGCACGAAGAACCACTCGTCGTCGTTGTCGTGCTTGTGCCAGTGATATTCTCCCTTGACGATCCCGACCCTCACGACGCTGTCGTTCACCTTTGTCAGCGTCTCGTTGTACCACGTGTCCCTGCATTCCTTCACGATGGAAGGGACGTCGATCACCTCGAACGGTTTGTAGCGGACATCAAGCTTCGTGACGTAGGGGTAGTCGTTCGCCATCACGGGTCCTCAACTCTGTTAGTTTGCTTCGCTCCGCTCGCACTGACCAGCGGGGCTGAAGCGGGTCAGTAGTTCATCAGGTACTTCGTGAGCTCCCAGGGAGTCACCTCAAGGCGGTAGTCGTCCCACTCGAGGCGCTTTGCGCTGATGAAGCGCTCGCAGATGTGCGCGCCCAGCGATTCGCGGATGACGGCATCCTTCTCAAGCTCTTCAATCGCATCCGAGAGAGACCCCGGAAGAACATTCTGGGCCGACTTCCCCTGGGAATCGGTTGCCGCATAGACGTTCTCTTCCATAGCCTCCGGCACCTCGAGCTGGCGGCGTATACCGTCGAGGCCGGCTCCGAGCATCACGGCGAATGCAAGGTACGGGTTGCAGCTCGGATCCGGGCAGCGGAGCTCGATGCGCGTCGATTCCGGCGTGTGCGCGCGAGGAATGCGCACGAGCGCAGAACGATTGATCCTTCCCCAGGTGATGTGCACCGGGGCCTCGTAGCCGCCGAGCCGCTTGTAGGAGTTCACGAGCGGCGCGAGGACCGCGCACATTCCCGGCGCGTGCGCGAGCTGGCCGGCAATGAAATGCTTCGCGGTCTTGGAGAGCCCGTGCGGGTCGCCGGGATCGCTGAATGCGTTCGTCCCGTTCGCCTTGTAGCTCAATCCCTGATGCACGTGCATCCCGCTCCCGCTGATCCCGCGGATGGGCTTGGGCATGAACGTGGCATAGAGCCCCTTCTGCTGCGCCAGGATCTTCATGACGACGCGGAACGCTACGGTGGAGTCTGCGGTCTTCAGCGCGCCTGCATACCGGAGGTCGACTTCGTGCTGACCGGTCGCAACCTCGTGGTGCATCGCCTCGGCCTCGATGCCGATCGCCGAGAGCGCCTCGGCCACCAGACGCCAGAGTCCCGTGGCCACCATGTCGGTCGGCTGGTCAAAATAGGAGGCGCTGTCCTGGGGATTCGGCGGGACGAGTTCCCCTCCGGGCCCCGGCTTGAGAAGAAAGAACTCCATCTCCGGGCCCGTATTGTAGACGAACCCCATCGATTCCGCGACGCTGAGCATCCGCGTGAGCACGGCACGCGGATCCCCGACGAACGGCTGACCGTCGGGGGTGTAGATATTGCAGATAAGCCGGGCCGTAACCTCGCTCCCCGTGAGCCAGGGGAGAATGGCGAACGTGGAGGTATCCGGGACGAGATACATGTCGTTCTCGGCCACGCGGGCGAAACCTTCGATCGAGGAACCGTCGAACCAGATGCCGTGGTTGAGCGTCCCCGCCAGCTCCTTCGTCGGGATTGTGACGTTCTTCACGGCGCCCCCGACATCGGTGAACTGCAGGTCGACGAACTTCACGTGGTGTGCTTCGACGAGAGCCAGAAGCTCTTCAGCGGAAAGACGGGGAGACTTTGTCATTTATGAAGTGCCTGAAGTCCGAATGCCAGTGCAATGATCGCAAGGAGTATGAGCACCGCCATGAGGGCGGGAACGAGTTTCGGCGAGCGCCAGAACCGGACTGCGGCGGTCGGCTGCGTGGATTCTTCGAGAATCGCCGTGTCCACGCTTTCCAGGTTGTCCAGGTCGTGAACCAGCGCGTGCATGTCGGGATACCTGTCGTCGGGATTCCGCCGGAGGCACCGCGCGGCAACCGCGGCGAGCTGCGGCGAGACGCCCGGCTGCAGCTTGTCGAGCCGGGGGATTCCCCCCTGAAGATGCTGGGCCATCACGGCAAGCGGGTTGTCCCCGGAAAACGGCGGCCTCCCCGTCAGCAGCTCGAACAGTATGACCCCGAGTGCGTAGAGATCCGTCCGTTTGTCGCCGCGGTGTCCCTCGATCTGCTCCGGGGCCATGTAGTCAGGCGTCCCCGCAGTAGCGCTCAGATTCGCGTACGTGACACGGTGCGACCCTTTTGTGAGCGCCAGGCCGAAATCCAGTATGACGGGCTGGCCGTCCTCACCGATCAGTATATTTTCCGGCTTGACGTCCCTGTGGATGATGTCGTGGTCGTGGCAGTGCGCGAGCCCGTCTGCGATCTTCCGGGTCAACTGCACGGCGGCGGCCGGGTCGAGGGGGGCGCTGCGCTTGACGAGCTCGCGCATGGATTCGCCGCCGACGAGCTCCGTCACAAGGTACGGGGTGTTGTTGAAGCGCCCCGAGCCGAGCCCTTTCTGTATCGCGGGGTGATCGAGCGTCCGCATCACTTCGAGCTCGCGCTGGAAGCGCTCGTACTGCGCCGGGTCGCCGATGATCGACTTGTCCGGGATCTTCAGCGCGACCTCTTTCCCGCTCAGAAGATCGTACGCCCTGTAGATGTCGCTCATCCCTCCCTGAGCGATATGCCCCCTGATCTGGAAGTGATCAAATTGATCGCTTATCTGGAGCATCGAGGGAGAGAGTGTTGTTCCGGAACCGTTCGACATCAAATTATCCCTGAGTATATTGAGAATTCCGTTCAAAAGCGAGATTACCCGGGGCGGCGGGAGATCATGCGGCGAAGCACGCGCATGGGCCACGGCGGCGGGGAGGAATCCAGCCCCCCTCCCTCCGGGAGCCGCCGGACGTAGAGCGCAATCACCGAAAGATTGTCGTCGCTGTCCCTCTCCATGGCCAGCTCGTAAATCCGGCTTGAGAGGTCCTCCGGGCCGGAGGATGAAGCGGCAAGCCGGGCAAATTCCGCGTCCTCGATCACCGACCAGACGCCGTCCGTGCAGAGAATCACGACGTCTCCCGCCCGCACCGGAACCTGGACGATGTCGGGCTGGACGAACAGCCCCACGCCAAGGCACTTGTTCAGCACCGAGCGCTGGGCGTGGGAGCGTACCTTGTCGGGTGAGAGCATCCGGAGGCGCACCATCTCGCCCACGCGCGTATGATCGTTCGTCAGGCACGTTGCGGATTCGCCGCGCACGAGGTACGCCCGGCTGTCCCCCACGTGGACGATGTTGAGGGTACCCCCGGTGAAGTTCACCGCCGTGAGCGTCGTCCCCATCCGGGGGACACCGAGCCTCTGCGCGGTCTGATAAATCCCCACATTGGCGTTTTGAACACCGAGCTTGAGCTTCTGCGGGAGCGAGACTCCGTTGCTCCCGTAGAACGTGTCGAAGAAATGCTCCAGCGCAAGCGAGCTTGCCACGCCCCCGTAGGCGTACCCCCCATCCCGTCGGCGATGGCGTAGAGGGGGCCGTACTTCTGCGTAGAATCGTCCGGGCGCCAGAACCGAATGGCGTCCTGGTTGTCTTCACGCACCTTCCCCGCGCGGCTTACGCCGTGAGATTCGATTTCCGGCAATTCGTTCACAGACATGGATGTCCAGGCAGATAATCAAAAAGGGAGGAGGACCCGGGCAGTCCCCTCCCTGTGAAACAAACGCAAAACTGCAGAGTTCGGGGAGCTACTTACCCCCCGCGACCTCCCCGCGGAATACCGTCGCGGCCGGTATGATCCGTTTTTCCTGTTTCCTGCTGTTGACAATGAGATACACGGCGCTCAGAACACCCCAGCCGAGCGTCATCCAGATCGCAATCTGCGTGGCGTCCGCGGAGACCCCGGGGGTCGTCAGGCCGATGACGACGACGCCGACGAGCATCCCGATGTTCCCGACGAGTCCGAGGAGGGGAATCACCGCGTGCTTGATGCTGTGGAATTCGCTTCTCCCGACAAACGTCACGAACGTCAGCCCGCATATGAGGGCATAGAGAATGAAGGTCCCGATGTTCGAGGCGAGCGTGATGCCGGTGAGCGCCGTGACGTTCAGGACGCCGAGCGAACCGATGACCGCGGACACTCCGACAAGGATCCAGACGCCGATATGGGGCGTGGCGTGCTTGCCGTGGAGCGCCCCGAGGACGCCGGGCATCTCATTGTCCTGCGCCATCGCAAAGCTGATCCGGACGGCGGTGTTCATCGCCGCGAGCGTGGTCCCCAGCACCGCGAGCCCGACCGTGATGGCAACGATGATCATGAGCGCGAGCCCGTTTCCGCCGAGCATGGAATCCCCGATCAGGCGTGTCAGGTCCCCGATGGGAGCGCCCGAGGCCGCTGCCGCATCCATGCCCGTCAGTTTCGAACCGTCGGCCGCGACATAGACGAGCTTCTCGCTTATCGCGTAATTTGCCGCGAAGTACTCGAAGAGGTACGCGAACAGCCCCTGGATCACGAGAGACAGGAGCACGCCGCGCGGGATGTCCCTCTTTGCGTTGATCGCTTCACCGGCCAGCGACGTGGAGGATTCGAATCCGACCAGTATGAGAATGGCGATCGTGGACTGGAAGAGCATCGCCCCCAGGCTGTGCGGGAACGTGATGGAAACCGCCGCCGGGTGCGCCCACTGTGTCGCGCCGAGGGGGTTCTGCATTCGGAACATGATCGCGAGGATGCTGAAGCCGACGAGCGAAACGAGCTGGATCACGTTGATCGCGATCGCCACGTTGGTCGAGCCCGTAATGCCGCGGACGGCGATGAACCCGACGGCGACCGAGAAGAGGAGCGCAACGACGATCTGGAGCGGAACCGAGAGATTGATCCCGAAGATTCCCAGAATGTACGTCACGAGCGTCGCCATGAACGCCACCATCACGCCCGGGTAGACCCAGTAGAAGAGGTGCGCCGCCCAGCCGGTCAGGAACTTCGCGATCCGGGCGAACCTCTGGTGGGAGGCCTTGTCCCTGTCCAGGAACGCCTTTTCGGCGAAGTAGTAGGATCCGCCCGCGCCCGCTTCGGGGTACTTCCTCGCCATTTCGGAGAACGCGATCGCCGTCAGGAAGGCGACGATGAGCGCAGCCACGATTCCCGTCCACATATCGCTCGCACCGCCGGTATTCGCCGCCTGGATCTGGAACGTGATCCAGAGAAACGCGCCCGGCGCGATGAGCGCCATCGCATTCACGGTGACGCCGGTGAGTCCGAGCGTCTTTTTCAGCCCCGCGGTGGGATTCGTTTGAGTTGCCATAGGTGCTCCCGTGATAATGGAGTTCAGTTATTGTACACTTAGAACGTGACGATCGCTCCCATGCCGAGCGTCGACTGGTTCCTCCTGGACAGCGGCGCCCTGTCGCTGTCGAACGAGGCGGCAGTCGACCAGTCGTACCGGTATTCGGTCCGGAGGATCAGGTTCTGAAACGGCTTGAATTCGTAGGTGAGCGTGGCTTCATAGAGACTCTGGGGCGCGGAGGTCATGAACCCTTCGGGGTCGCTGAAGACTTCCGCGCGGGCGGCGAAACTCGAAACGTCGTTCAGGGCGTATTTCGCGTACCCGGCGACCCCTTTCCAGAGCGTCGTCGTGAAATACGGGTGATCCTCGCCGTACACGCCGTTGATCGCAAGCGAGAGTTTCTCCGTCGCCTGGTACGTGGCGATGAACTCGTAGATATTCCTGAATTTGTTCGACACGGTGTCCGGAAGCGCTGGGCCGCCCAGCCAGTTCAGCGTGATCGAAAGGGAGCTCGTCGGCGCGTAGACCCCTTCAAAGCCGAAAGTCTTTCCCGGATTGACCTCGATGCCGTTCCAGCCGTTATAGATGTACCCGTTCAGCGTGATTTCGCTGTTGAGCGCGTAGGCGGCCCTGGCGCCGATGTGATAATAGGGGACGGAAAGGGCGAACAGAAGGGACCGGCTGTAGTTGAAATTGTCTTTCGCGGGAATGACCTCATAACAGCAGTGCGTCACGAACTTCCCGACGTCAACCGTAAGGCCCGAGCCGACAGGGGCGACAACGGTGACATATGCCTGCCTCAGATTGGCGAGGGACCCCGTCGCGCCGCTCTGGACGATGTCGTTCCCCTGTCCGAGGTCGATATCCACGCGAAACCCAACGGGAGAGGCGGCCCGCTGGACGGAGACCTCCGCCATCGAAAGGACGAACTGGTCCTCCGATACGTCGAAATTGCGCAACTCGTTTACGCGGGTCTTCGGCGATGCGAAATTGTGGTCAAAATACGTGTCCACAAATCCGCTGACGATCACGGCAGGTATGGCGGCGGCAAGGACGGCGGTCGAGTCTTTTGTCTGCCCGGACCCCTCCTGGACGATCAACGCGATGGCACATATGAGCAGCGCCCCCGAACAGTATATCGCAAGCAGTCTCCGCAGCACCATGGCGTACCTCACGAATGTGAATGACGTTGGCCTGCAACCCGAACCTGAAGCGCGCGATGGGGAGACCGGTCGGATCCGCCCGTCACACGGGGTGCCATTACCATTGTGAGGTAACGTGCTATTCTCGCCTTAATAAATAAGGCGTGTGAGAAGCACTACGTTATATTATAAGGAAGTTGGAGGAAATGTCAAGTACTTTTTTAACTATTTTATGAATTCCTTACATGAACAAACACACGGAGGGGAAATGAAATATCTGGCCTGGCTGGTCTTCATCGCGGCGGCGGCGCTCGAGGTCGGCGGGGACGCACTGATACGGAAGGGGATCAGGGAAAGCGGGCTCCCGGCAATACTCCTCGGGTGCGTCGTCCTGAGTTGTTACGGCGTCACGGTCAACATGGTACGGTGGGATTTCTCAAAATTGCTCGGCGTCTACGTCGCGGTGTTTGCGGTGATCAGCGTGCTGACGGGGTTCCTCGTATTCAGGGAGACCATCCCCGTGTCCACATGGGTAGGGCTCGCCGTGATCGTGTGCGGGGGGTGCATCATACAGTTCGGGGGAACGGGGTTTTAAGTTGCTTCGCTCGCAATGACACTCAGGCGCCTGAGCCGAGGCGGTCGATGTCGAGGCACTCGATGACGCGCGAGGGGTATCCTTCCTGCGTCACGCGTATCATCGCCTGCCCCAGGTCCTCGAGCGTGCACACGTACTTCGGGAAAACAAGCTTCCACAGAGGATATGCCGCACCCATCACCGTGGCGAGCTTGAACGCGTTCTTCAGCCCCTTGATCGGCTTGATGAACCCGGGCCTGAAATTGTATGCGGCCTTGAACGGAAGCTTCAGCAGGTCGTTTTCGGTCTTTCCCTTCACCCTCGCCCACATGGTCTTCCCCTTCCCGGTGCTGTCGGTTCCCATCCCGGAAACGTAGCAGAACGTCATGTCGGGATTGAGCGCCGAGAGCCGCTTCGCCGCCTCCATCGTCAGGTCATATGTTATCCGGGTGTAGTCCCTTTCGTTCATTCCTATCGAGGAGACACCGAGGCAAAAGTAGCACGCGTTGAAACCCGTCATCCGGGTTTCGATCGGCGTGTAGTTGAAGAAGTCGCCGTGCACGACTTCCAGGAGCTTGGGGTGGCTCACGCCGCAGGATTTCCTCCCGATGACGAGGACCGATTCCACGTCGGGATGATTGAGCACGACGTGGAGGACCCCTTCTCCCACCATTCCCGTCGCTCCGAACACGATTGCCTTGATGTTCATATTACTCCTTGAGAAGGTCCGAGGGTTCAATGTGAATCAGCACGTCGGCGACGTTCGGATGGGATGAGAGGAGCGTCGCTTTCACCTCCCGGGCGATATCGTGCCCCTCGCGGACGGCGATATGCCCTTCGACGGTGACGTGCAGGTCAACGTAATACCAGAGCCCCATTTTCCTGATGCGGCATTTCTCAAGGCCGATCACCCCGGGCACGCGCCCCGCCGTTTCCCTGACCGCATCTTCGATCGCGGAGGTCGGCGCAGCGTCCATCACCTCGTTGATCGCAGGTTTCAGTATGCGGAACGCGTTAAAGGCGATGATGACGGAGGCGAACATCGCCGCCCAGTCATCGGCGCTCTCGTATCCCGGACCCCCGATGAGCGCGATGGAGATGCCCACGGCGGCGGAGGCCGACGTCACGGCATCGCTCCGGTGATGCCAGGCGTCGCTTTTGACCGCCGTGCTGTCGATGGTCTTCCCCACCCTGAACACGAACCGGAAGAGCGATTCCTTCGTGATGACGACTGCGACGAGAACGATGAGGGTGAACGGCGCCGGGGCGTGGTGCGGGGTGACGATCTCCCTGGCGCTCTGTATGGCGATACTTATAGCGACGGCAAAAAGGAAGAGAGCCACAACGGTCGCCGCAAGGGGTTCCGCTTTGCCGTGGCCGTACGGATGATCGATATCCGGCGGGATGCCGGAAATCTTGAGCCCTCCCCAGACGATCAGCGAACTGGCGATGTCGGTCGTGGATTCGACCGAGTCGGCAATGAGGGCGTAGGAATTGCCGAGAACACCCGCGATCCCCTTGATGACCGCCAGGACCGCGTTGGCGAGTATCCCGAGGATGGTAGAGCGGAGGCCTTTTTCGGGGGTGAGGACCATTTGCGTTCAGATACCTGCAGTATCGCCTTTGACCTGGGGGGTTCTTTGGCCTCAATCGGATGAAAGACCGCGCACAAATATAGAGAAGTTCGACCTCAAGTACCCGCAAATTGTGATATGTAACGCAACGGCACATATGGCTTGCCATATGTGCGTCTTTTGCCATTCTTGGCATATATCAAATACGAAGAGGTGAGCGGGTGCGGTCAGCGTACGAGGAGGAGGCTACGGGTCCGTACAAAGTCGCCGGCGGTGAGGCGGTTGATGTTTCCCTGCACGGCCGGGACAAGGAATCGATGGGGAAAACGAAAAAGGCCTTTCATCCACGCACATCCGAACGCAAGGCCTCACAAAGAACCGCCTGCACGACGCCAATTACTGAATTGGGGGGGAACAACCAATTGTTCAGTTGAGGGCTTTTTCGAAGCGGCGGTCGGGAACGAGCCACATGATCGCCACCGAAACGTACAATGCCGCGGCGAGGACGGAGTCCTTGCCGTGCAACGAGAGAAGCACGCGCGTAAGGATGTAGTACGCGATTGCGGAAAGAAGGAGAACCGCCCCGTAGAGAGCAACCGGGAGCGGGGCAAACTGGTGCTCCCCCATCCACCCGGTGACGAACGGGGTGAGGGAGAGCCAGAAGAGCAGATGGAGATTCGCCCAGAGGACGCTCCCCCTCACCTGTTTGACCGCCTGGAAAAGATGATGATGGTTGTTCCAGTAAATCCCCAGGAAGACGAAGCTGAGCGCGTAGCTCAGGATCACGGGACAGAGCGGGACGAGAGCGGCAAGGTCGGCCGTCGGGGGAATCTTCAGCTCCAGGACCATGATCGTGATGATGATCGCCAGCACCCCGTCACTGAACGCCTCCAGTCGACCCTTGCTCATTGCGCCTCTCCCCCGCTCCCGGTTCTCAATGAACGAATCCGTTACTTGATCTTCTTCAGGTTTGTAAAGGGCTTCCCGGTCTTCAGATTGATGGAGAGGGATTTTCCGTCGGCCGACAGCTTGTAATCGCCGGCCATCTTGATGCCGGGCATCGAAGGCTGCCAGTAGTGCCAGACCCCTTTCGCCGCATCGAACTTGTACGTGATGCTCCCTTCCATGATAAACGTGCCGTCCGCCCGGAAATCGTATCCTCCCTGCTGATCCACCCCCCAGACGCCGACGAGTGCGGGGTCGATCGTCGCAGCAGAGGGTGCCTTTGCCGACTTCGTGGTGTCCTTACCCTGTTTGCCCTGGGCACTGACCGCCGCAGACGCGGCAACGACGAGGAGGAGGACGAGAATCAGGCGGATCGACGGGCGCGGACTGTGTTTTCTGTGGGATAGCATATCGGTTCTCCGGAGATGCGTTCACATCGGCACGCGCGCGCGGTGCCCTGCATGTGCATGCAGGGCACACGGACGCGCGAATGCGTTTCCGACTACTTGCAGTTGACGACCGCGATCGCCGGATTCGATGACGCCTTGTTCGGCGAGAGAACCTGCAGGCGCTCCCACACCCTCATCTTCTCCCTCGGCGCACCGACATCCCAGGTATCCGTGAATCCCTGTCCCGCGCTTCTGATTGTGACCCTCTGGGTTCCACCCTGTGCACCGTCGCTCCGTACCCACGTGTATTCGACGTCCACCGGGGGATCGGCGACAAATATCGTCCCCGTGAACTTCAGGTGTGCCGGCGCCCTGCCGTTCCATGTTTTCGGATTTACCACCGTGACAACTTTCGTCACATGCCCCTTGCGGGGCTTTATCTCACGTTTCCCCTGCGCAAGAACCGCCCCCCCCACGAGTGCTATCGCCAGAAAGGCGACAAGAAGACAACGTACGAGTTTCATCGATAGGCCTCGAGTGTTGTGTCAGGGTTGCCGGCCGGCCGTTCGCACACGCGGCGGCCGCCGGATGATCAATACTACCCAAATCCGGTCCGACAAACAACAGACGCCGCCGGAGAATGGGAGTCGAACAGAATCATTCCCCGTACGAAGAGAAGGCCGAGACTTCTCCGGGGGGTGTGTGCGTGACCGTCGCGATACGCGACGAAGCCCGGTACCGGACACGGTACCTGAGCGTGGTCGTCCCCCCTTCGCGGGTGCAGCCGACCATATCGATCGATAGTACCGGCCCGAACTGGTCGATGACCGATCGGCTGGATCGTAGCGCGGATGCGGCCTTAGGTCGAAACTCGACGGTAAACGGGCCCGTCACACTGTCGGGCAGATCGGGCGGATTGACAAGTTTTTCGACGATCCGTCTGAATTCAGGTTCGCAGTCCGGGATCGTCAGAGGGTCCTTTATGGCGAGTCCAGGTACGTAAATTCCAGCCACCGCCTGGGCGATCCTGCAAGGGTTGTCCGCGGCGAGGTTGGTCAGCAATATGACACTTAGCCGGTCATCCGGATAGCGGGCGATACAGTTGTTGAATCCCTGCCAGCCCCCCGGGTGATATACCGAGCGGTGTCCGTTGACCGGCGAGAGCATCCAGCCGAACCCGTAGGGGTGGAGACTGTCGCTCGTGAGACGCACACGCGACCACATCTGATCATAGCTCGATTTCGAGAGGATTTTCCCGGAGGAGAGGGCCGCATCCCACTTCACGAGGTCAAGTATGGAGATATGCAGCGAACCCGCGGCAGTCGTATTAAACGAAGGGGCGACCCAGTCCTGGTTTTTCCATTCACCTTTCTCGAGCCGGTAGCCGGCCGCGCGATTGGGAACGATATCCGGTTCGCTGATGATGCGCGCGGTTTCCATCGCAAGGGGGCCGAAGACGTACTGCTTGAGCAAGTCGCCGAAATACCTGCCGCTCACGCGGTGGATGATCACTCCGATCAGCGCATACCCCGCGTTGGTATACGCCCATTTCTCCCCCGGCTGAAACGCCAGGGGATACCGGCGGAGCAGGCCCAGCATCTGGTCTTCGGTGTAGTCCCGGCGAAGGTCGGGCGCAAGAGAATCCCCCATGTGGTCGACGATTCCGGATGTGTGCGTGAGGAGGTGCCTCATTGTTATCTTCCGCCAGGCGGGCGGGGGATCGGGCAGATACGTGCTTATCGGCTCGTCGAGGCGGATCTTTCCCTGCTCCACGAGAAGCATCACGATTGCGGCGGTGAACTGCTTGCCGACGGAAGCCGATTGAAATACCGTCTGCGGTGTGACCGGCACATTGAGCTCGAGGTTGGCAAACCCGTATCCCTTGATCTTGACCGGCACGCCGTCACGGATCACGGCAAGCGCAAGACCCGGGATGTGCCTGATCGCCATCTGGGAGGCGATGCAGCTGTCCACCCGGTCCACCTGCGCATTGAGCCCGGCCGGCCCGAAGATCAGCAGGGCGGCAAACACAACCTTCACGTAGATGATATTTGTCTTCATGCGACTTCCCTGATGTTCGGTATGATTTCGGCGAACGTTAAAACACGACGCCTGCTTCGAGCAAGAGCACGCTCGTTTGCTGTTCCAGATTCCCCGACCCGGACGTATTCTCACCCCCGACAACGCCGGACATGGAAACATCGTACTTGAGCGTCGACGACAGGTATTTCACGCCCAGTCGGAACGAATCCCCGATCGTGAAACCGCCGGAGACCGTAAAGACAAACGCTGAGCTGTTGGCGGATGCCTGCGATACGGATCCTCCGGGCCCGGTGAGCGTGAACTCCGGAGAGTTCCCGAATGCGATCCCCACTGTGCCGGCGACAAACACCGATGCGCCCGGGGAGAGCGTCCCCGTGACCCTTATCCCCGTGGATGGGACATACAGGAACCAACCCTTCGTCGACAGCCCGACGGAGGGATAATTTGAAATTCCCAGCTGGGCCCGCATCGCATCCTCGTCAACCGGGTTGTAACTGAAATCAAATTGAGTGATCCACCCGACGATATCCCCGAACCGGACCTCGTACTCCCCCCCGATCGTGTATCCCGTTTTCGCCAACCCGCTGGAGGAAGACGCAAGGTCACCCAGGGGGAATGACGCCCCGCCGGTGAGCGCAAAATGGCGGACGGCCCCACTCTCTTCCGTCGAGGCGGCCGAGTCTTCCGAGGCCGGCACGGCCGGCGCGATGTTCTCTTTTGTGATTTTCTCGACTTCGGACATTTTGAACACGAACATGCTCCCATCGGCCGTCTCAATCTTCACAAGACTGTCGGGGATGATTTCGACGATCTGCCCCTTGATGATGCTTCCGTTTTTCAGAAAGACGACGTCCCTTCTGTCCCGGGCAAATCCGGCGTCCAAAGAGAGTGCTAGGCAAAAAGCGAGCAGGATCAATGAGAATTTCATGGTGAACTCTCCATCAGGTCATTGATCAGATATACATCTTCACCCGCTGCCACAGGAGCCCGGGAGGCAGCTTTGGTTTCCGCACGACGAACAGGCGAAGTCCGTCGTATTGCGGCTGGACATACGGGTGCCTGAAGCGGGCTCGCTCGGACACATCGCCGAACAGCCCGTTCAAATCCCCTGCGTTTCCCCCCACGATGATCAAGACGTCTCCGGTATACGGGCCCATTCCCCAGAGCCAGTAACTGTTGTGACCGCATATCGCACGGGGGAGATCACCCCCTCTTCCGTAGAAATCGTTCGCCCCCGCGACGGCATAGTTCGGACAGAATATCCCACATCCCGCCCGGTCTTCAGGAGGGAGCGACCGGTAGACGGAATCGACCGTGGACACGAGATCCTCCCAGCCGAACATGCTCGCGAAAAAGGAGGGGAGCTCTCCTTCTGCATTCTTCTCTCCGCTTGGAGGGCGGAGTCTGATTGCATGCTGGTATCTGATGAAGCTATCGACGGGGAGCACAGGCATACCGAACGGCGCCGTGAGGGCGCCTGCGGCAATGAAAAGCACAGCGGCCCCGGCTCTCGCCCAGGTTCGACTCACCCACTTCTCAACCATCATCGCGCCCGCGGCAAAGAGCGCCGGGTATATCGGCGCCAGGTAGTAGGGTTTTCCCCCCTGGAGGAGAAAGAGGGCGAGCACGGCGATGTAGCACAATCCAATGGAGCGGAACCTGGAGAACGGAGGATAGAAGAGAAGCGCGATGAGCCCGGTTCCCCAGACAATGACGTTCAGCGGGCCGTCGAGCATGACCTGCTCGAACATGAACGCCCGGACAGGCATCGCCGCCATCTTGTAGGCGCGGGCATTGTGGATGAATTCGAGCGTCGGCCAGCCGTGCGCGTACTGCCATATGACGTGCGGGATCATGAGGACAATCGCAGCGGCCGCCCCCGCCCAGATCCATCGCGAGAAGAGGATCCGCCTCTCCTTCGTCAGGAGAAGGCCCACGCCGAGCCCGAACGCGAGAAAGAGAACGCTGATTTTGTTCTCGAACCCCGCCCCCATGACGACACCGAACCAGAGCCAGAGCGAGGGCTTTCCCCCTTCAATGAGGTCGACGATAACGTACAGAGCCGCAACCCAGAACAGGACATCAAAAGCGTTCATCGAGTAGTAGTGGTTCTCCGCCATATACACGGGGGAGATCAGGACACAGATCTCCGCGAAGAGTCGTCCGAACACCCCTGCCCCCATCTTCCGCGCGAGGAGCCCTGTGAGGAACACGGTAAAGAATCCGCAGACGGCGGAGAGAATACGGATGGACACCAGGGAGTCGTCGAAGAGGACCCTCTGGATATGGAGCAGGAAGAGTGAAAGCGGCGGCTGGTCGACGTACCCCCAGTCGAGATGAACGCTGCAGGCGAGGTAGTACAGTTCGTCGCCGTGGAGGCCGTAGCCCCCGATGACGAGCAGATGCATGAGGAGCTTGACGGCGGGGGGAACGAGCAGGATCAAGACGCCGGTACCCGTCAACACGTCGCGATCATCTGCTCCATACATCTCTTGACGCACAATTGACATTATGTTGCGGGATGATGCGGAATCGAGAGTAATTTAGACAAGAGGTCTGGCCGAAAATGCAAAGCCTCCAGCGTCTGGGTGACGCGGAGGCTTATTCCAATGACCAGGAGATCAGGTTGACCTAAATATTATACCCCTTTTCTTTGAGATCATCAAGGAGGGACACCAGACAGAGCGGGCCCAGATACACGGTCCCTCGCGTCAATCTCCGGATCCATCAGGGCAATTCCCTGCGCTGCGGACGCTCGTCTGGCTTTCGTCGAAGGGGCACACGATCCACGGGTCCTAAGTGAAGAGACTCGACCTTCGAGCGAATGGACACACTGAGGCGTTTGTGGGGCCTCCAAGGGCACCCAACGGAAGGGAAGCGCCCCTCATGGGGGGGGGGCGCCTCTCTTCGTAATACAGGATCGCGAATCGTCGAGATCGAACGCGAGACCGGGTACACAGTGTCGACACGATCGACTATTTTCCCTTCTTCTTATTGTCATTGGTACTCGGCTTGGGAGGAGGAGCTGATGGCTTGCTGGGTGCCGGGGAACTCATGGTTCTTGGCGGAGTCGGTACACTTGGAGTCGGGGCGCTAGGGGTCCTGACCGCAGGAGTTCTGTTCACCGGTGGAGTATAGGGAGCAGGCGCGCTCGGAGTCCTGACTGCGGGAGTTCTGTTCACCGGTGGAGTATAAGGAGCAGGTTTGTCCGGTGTCTTGTACCCCGGCGTTCTGGTCACCGGCGAAGTGTAGGGTCCCGACTTCTCAGGTGTCTTGTACCCCGGCGTTCTGGTCACCGGCGGAGTGTAGGGTCCCGACTTCTCAGGTGTCTTGTACCCCGGCATTCTGGTCATCGGCGGAGTGTAGGGTCCCGACTTCTCAGGTGTCTTGTACCCCGGCGTTCTGGTCACCGGCGGAGTGTAGGGTCCCGACTTCTCAGGTGTCTTGTACCCCGGCATTCTGGTCATCGGCGGAGTGTAGGGTCCCGACTTCTCAGGTGTCTTGTACCCCGGCGTTCTGGTCACCGGCGGAGTGTAGGGTCCCGACTTCTCAGGTGTCTTGTACCCCGGCGTTCTTATCACGGGGGGGGCGTACGGGCCTGATCTTTCCGGCGTCTTGAATCCAGGAGTTGTGCGCGGTGGGTTCAATTCGTCCCTCAACCTGCCCGGCGTCGGACCAGAAACATGCATAGGAGGCCTTACCGGATTGAGATTGTCCGAAACCCTATGAGGCGCCACAGGAGGCGTTTTAATGTAGACCGGAGGTCGGTTTGGTTCGGCCGAAGGGGCCACATTGTAGGTCACCGGTCTGATATCGCGTGTGTACCTGCTGGTAGAGTAAATCGCATTGGGAGATCTCGACGGATGGTCTGGCGCGGGCGTTCTGTTAACCACGACAGTCCGACGATCATTGTAAACCCGTCGCTGGTAAGTGTTGAAATCGTGAGTCGGCCGAACATGATAATACCGGGGATAGTAACCGTAGTGCCACGGGCTGTGATAATACGGATGCTCGGACATCAAATACGACCAGAGCAGCAGATCGGCCAATACGACGCTGGATTCGTAGTGTGCGTCTTCCCCGTACAAATACTCATTCCCAACAACAACAACGTTTGCAGTGTTATCCGGCTGTTCGGTAAACTCAATTGTTGCAATCTCCTGTTTGGTCATTCCCTCCTTATCGACGTACAATGAAAAACCCCGCACGTCGTCGTTCAGGTATTCACTTACATAGATATAATCGATAGTGCCTGTGTGGTCCAGATCAACATTGTTAATTGACCCCGGCTGGTTCAGTTTGAATTCAAGGTCCTGAGCGTTGCTGCATTCTCTCGCAAGCGCAACCAGGGCCGTCAAATCGAGCCCTTCGTCCCCTGGCATGATTGTCGCAGAGACCGCCGTCTCTTGAGGATCCTGCAAGTCGTCGACCGGATCTTGCGGAGCATTGTATCCCCATGCCAGGGATAGCATAGCGACAGCAATGATATGTGTCATCTGTGCACCTCCTTATGAAAGCCTGAGTGTCTCATGATTCAGAATTTCACTTTCCCGGAAGATCTCTGAATAGTCTCAGGTCCGGGCTCTGGTATCCGACTTTTTGAACACTTTCCGGGTCTGTGACATAGCTCAGACGATCAATCGGGGTGATCGCATTGCCGGACATTTCGAAGACCGTCCACAGGGTACCATCAATATTTGGTGGCACGTTGAATGAGGCAACAAGACCCGAGTTCCTGTATACCCGCACCTGAGCACCCGAATTTGCCAACGCAAAACTATATGTGCTCTGCCTGTTTGAATAATCATGGACGGAGAAACGATAGATCCCGGCAATCTGGTTATGCAATGTCGTCGTTTCCGGACCGTAGCTGTTTATAACGTCATGATCGAGAGTTACGGTGTCCGGCCAGGGGCTCCGCGTTCCGGCCAACATGAAGTACATATGAAACCGTGAACCGTCGGCGAGCGGTCCTGTCAGATGTGAATCCAGATCGGATGGCGTTGCTCCCCACGTAAGCACGATGCGGGTCTCCCCCGCACTGAGTATCGGCGACATCGTCGCATTTTGATTTGTCGACGACCGTCCTCCCAGACAGATGACGGCGAATGTCGTCGCATTGTATCCCTGGAGGTCGGCGGCCACGGTGTAGTTGCCGGCCGGAATGGCCGAAAACGAATAACTACCGCTCGCATCAGTCGTGGTAGATGCAACCGATGTGCCGGTAACCACGTTTATCCCTTTTCGCAGTACCAGGGAAACTCCAGCAATCCCTGTGCCGTCAAGCGCGTTCTGGATCACTCCGGTGACGGTTCCCGTCCCGGAGTATGACTGGTTAATCTGAAGTACCGGTTGGAGCACGTTCTGTTGACCTGCAGTGACGCTGATGTTGTCATACTCCGCATCGAGATACCCCTGGAGGCTGCATATCATCCGATACCCACTGGAAGCGGGTACCGTGATCGAATAGCTCCCGTCGCTTTGAGAATGAGAAGTCGAGACCGTCGCATTCCCATTCAATACACTAAGCTGGACATTGGCCAATGGCGTGCCGCTCAATGCCTCCCGTACGATGCCGCTGATCTCTCCCGAAGGGGCGGTCGAGCTTTGCCACAGCTGAAGCTTGTAGTCGAGAATGTTATCTATCGAGAAGTCGGCCAGCTCGTGAGACAGCACCTCGATCTTGACTCCACCTCCCGCCTGAATTCCGGCGTAGAAAACCGCCCACGGGGTCTTCGTAATATCAGCGTCAAGCTCACCGTAAAGGGAAGCCGTGATGTAGGGCCCCACGACGCCGTAAAGCAGACAGCTCCATTCGGGGCTGATGTAGCCTTTTAACTGAGCTGTCGCAGTTACGGAGGGCGGGTCAAACGCGAAGGTGTTTTGAAGGTCGGTGACAGGACTCCATACTCCTTCATTGCACGCGATCCCGGCGGTCAATTCAGCATGCTGTCGAACATCGGAAGTAACGGCGACTTCGACCTTCGCATCTGCTCCGACGCTGACCGTCATGAGAGGCGTCAGGACAACGGGCACGATGCCCACAAATGTCACAATCGGCGTGAGGTACGATCTGTAGATCTCTTTGCTTTTGGAGATGTCGATGTCTACCAGCGTCATTCCCACGCTGAGGTTCAGGTCTTCCGTTACTGTCGCAGCGATTTGGAGGTTCTTTACGTGCCAGTTGTCAATCGTCATGCTGAACGTAAGGGTGGGCGTTATCGTGATCGTTCCGTTGGCGACAATCTGGTCGTTGGTTGTCGACAGATTCCCGTCGTTATCCCAGAGGACCGTATTGAGGAGCGTGAACGTGAAACCGTCAGAGCCATCCTTTGGCTTACGGACTGATACGCCCCGTCCTTTGTAGAGCGTTGCGAGCGTGTCGCCCGCAGAGAACTTGCGCGATATCGCGATGCTCCCTTTCTGTATGGCATCTGTTATAGCCGCCTGTTTTGTCTGCAGCGTGTTCTGTCCGTTTCCGTGGGTCACCGACGTGACCATGCGGATCAATCCCATGCCTCTCTCGCTGACCAGAACGTCGTTAACCCTCAGGTTGTCAAGGGTGGAGTTGCCAGCCTTGATCACGAGCGAAGTGCTGTCTTCAGAAAGGACAAAAGAGGCGAGATCCGCCGCGCTGACGTGCTTTGTGGTCGAAGGGATGATCACATCGGGAGGCGGTTCGGCGGGAGCGGTGGGGGACGCCATCTTGCACGACCACCAGAGTACGGGGAAGGAACACAGCAACGCGAGACGCAGCAATGTTTTCATGTCAGTCTCCAGGTGCGGCTACATCATTAAGGGAATTCCCTCTACCAGGCGTATCCGATGGAAACGCTTCCGGACACCTTTGAAAAATTCTCCTCGATGCCCGTCCCCGGCTTCAAAGTGAGCATCGAGTGTTTGTCACTCTTCCACAGAACCCCCCCGCCCCAAGCCTCGAACGTAATTCCCCAGAGGAGATAGAACCGGACCCCCGCGTGCGCATCCGCCCAGAGCCAGTACCCCTTGGACGGATCACCGGCGGTTACAAAAGCGCCGGTCCCGAGCTTTTCATCCATCCTGCCAAAGCCTCCGCCCAGGAACGGCTTCAAACGCCACGAGAGGAAAGAATCCCCAAAGAAGGGAAAGATGTTTATTCCAGCCTGGTAGCCTCCCGACGTCGGCTTATTCCAGAGATTCTGGTTCCGCTCCCAGTCGATCAACTGATAGATAAAGTACGCCTCCAGTCCAACCGGTCCCGCCGTCGCCCCGAATTCGACCTGAGGACCGATCATTGAAAATCCGGTCACGAGCTGAATGCCGTTCCTGCCATACCCCTCATCCACGGCATATTCCGCGGATTCGTCTGATCCTGTTCGCGCGCCAGGCTTCGCCTGCTCAGCACGACTCTTTTCAGGCATCCCGGTTGAATCTCCCGTCGAGGGATTTTCGCCTGGCAATGCGGCAGCAACGGACTTCGCCGGCACCGCGGAAGGCGGGGTGACAACCGACGCTGTCTCTTCGGTCTGCTCAGGAATCTGAGCGACAGGTGGTCCACCGTGCAATCGTTCATGGAAGAAGTGTGATGCATATTCGGCGATTGCCGCCATCGTGATCGCCCGGTTCGCCGCCGGGTCCCGAAAGGCGGGGATCAAATCCCAGCAGCCAGCACGAGCGAGCTCGTAGATTTTCGACCCGGGAACCAATCGCGCGTAGGAACTCGGAGGGAATTCGGATTCCATAGTTGACACAACTCGCAGGAGTGAATCCGTCCGTGCCCTCATGAGTACAGACCGGATCTTCCCGACCAATTCATCCGGCGTAGAATGGAGTTTGAGAGTATCGATCCGTGATTTCAGGGTTGACACTTCCCGCCGGCCTTCTCTCTCAAATTCCCGTCCCAGCAAGGAGTCGTGCACCGCGGCTTTTGGTGCGGCCTTAACCGCGGCCCAATCGATCCCGAGGCGGCCTCCCAATACCACGGGATCTTTCCATGTCATACTGAAACGAGTTTCGGTCTTCTGCACTTCCCCGGTGTCAACAGCGTACTCGACAGAGAATGTGTACGTGCCCATCACATTAAGATCAGTATATTCAACGGAGCCGGAAGCGACATCATTCCATTCCGTCCAAGCTTCAGACTTTGCCCCCGCTGATATATCCGCCCCGACCGGCCAGGCAAGCCTGTGTCTCAACCTGATCCCGTTAACTTTTTTCCGGACTGTCCAATTCACACGGACGTGTTGGCAGATTTCAGTCGATGCGGGATGTGCGCTTAATATCAAAAATGATCCTTCCGCCGAGGGCTGGCTGACTTCGGGAGCAATCACCGGAGCGGGCTGACGTGCATTGAATGTCACTTCAACGCGTTGCTCTGCCAGGGATCGCGTCACGTCATACCGGAGTCTACCGGCCACCCATACAGTGACCCTCAGGGGCGATGCGATGAGTTCCTCCGGTATTTCAACAGCGTACGTCCCTTCATTTCGCAGTGCTCCGGCATACCGCGCGTTCGAGACGGAGTCCGGGGGCGAAATTATCACCCTTGCGTTGTCGACCGGGACTCCGTGTTCATCGTGAACAACGATGATCCTTGTACCAGCATGCCTCTGTGTCTGTGATTGAATCAGACGGGCTGGAATGATCCCGCCGACGAGTGCAAGCAGGAGCACCAAATTCCATGACCCGGGCCGCCTGCAAGCCGTTAGCATACGATGGATGGAGTTCATGGTGAAGCCCTTAGAATGTTATATGAAGCAATTTTCAATTCGCCATCGCCTCGTGGTTTCCGATGGGAAACGGCCTCGCGATTAGCGTGTTTGCGACTGAACCGGAGCTGGCGGAGGAATTGCCACTGGGGTTTCAGGGCCTATAGGATTGCGTGGCGCCTTCGTTCCTTGCGATTGGTCCGGGAGTTTCGGCAACATGGTTTTTCTGGATGCAACTTCGGGCCATTGCGATTCGAGCATCCGCCTGTTGAACCGGATGTCCTGTTCCTCGGTGGCAAGTCTTTCATCTTCATAGAATTTTCGTTTGCAGACGACCCGGAAAGTGAATCCGGCACCGGATTTCCCATTCTGTAATTCCACCACGTCAAATCCCGTCGTTGTCTTGTTTGTCACATATACTCCATTGCAATCCGCCTCTAGCTGGACGAATACCTTCAGCGGATGATTACGGTCTATGGTCACCGTCTGGAGAAATACCGGATCTAATTCGACGTGGACTTTGCCTCCTGAGAGTGTGCCTTCACCGTAGTCGCTAAAATAGATCTCTGTCGATTCCTCCGTGAAGAGCTTCACCTGGGTACCGTCAGCCAGTTTCACTGTGGCAGGTTTCGTTCCCGACCAGGATGTCGTCGTCGTGTGGACCTCAAACTTCCCACCTGATTGATAGAAACCCCCGATACATTCGACTCCGTCTCCGGTATTGCTGATTCCATATATTCCCGTGCCAGAGTTGTTGTATCCATACACACCGGTGAATGATAATCCGAGCTCGCCGTATGTATTATCGAGGGTATTGACCCCCACGACGCCAACATCAGAGTAACTCTCACCGTATACCCCTACGCCGCCTGAAGAATATCCATACGCACCATTTCCGGATCCTCCCATGTATCCATAATTGCCGCTCGCCGAGTTTATGCCGTAGGCGCCGTAACTTGAACCGGCCAGATGTCCATAATTGCTGTTCCCGCTGTTGTAGCCGTACACACCATACGTCGACCCAGAACCGTATACTCCTACGTAGCTCCCGCTGTACCCGAACACGCCAAGGTAGGTTTGGCTATTACCATATACCCCCATCGAACCACTGCTGGACCCATAAACGCCATAGCCCGACGAGCTGGATCCGTTTACGCCATAGGAATTCGTGCTTGATCCTGAGAGGCCGTAGCCAGAGACGCTGGACGCATCTATTCCATTGCCCGACGAGGAATTCGTTGCCGAGAGAACCGGCCCCGTACTTGAGGAAGCGCTCAAAGAAATAGGCGGGCTGAGTTTAGGCGAAGTCACGGCTCCATCTGCAATCTTCACAGTCGTGACAGCGTTTCGCGCGAGTTTTGCATTCACAATCCCCGAGTCTGCGACAAGGAGAGTGACGTTGCCGGTCGTACCACCTCCGCTGAGTCCGGCCCCCGAGGTCACACCCGTAATTGTCCCACCCGTGGCCCCCGCGATGGTCAGTGTGTTTCCGCTGGGTGTGATGGAGACGCTGCCGCTGCCAGTGAGAGTCACGGCGTCTTTCAAATTGTTGATGCTTCTGACGATCTGAGCCGAAGCAATTTTTGCGGCTGTAACGCTTCCGCCCGCCAGCTTCGATGTTGTAATGCCCGAGTCCGCTAGCGAGAGAGACACGTTTCCTGTTGTGCCGCCGCCGACCAATCCGGCACCCGGCGTTACTCCCGTGATAGTCCCGCCGCTGTTGGCAGTGATTGTCAGCGTGTTGCCGCTCGGGGTAACTGTGACAATCCCCCCCCCGACGAGTGAGATGTCATCCTTGATAGAGTTAATGCTTCTGACAACTTGAGCAGAAGCAATTTTGGCTGCTGTAACGCTTCCGCCCGCCAGCTTCGTCGTCGTAATGCCCGAGTCCGCAAGCGAAAGGGAGACGTTTCCCGTGGTCCCGCCGCCAGTCAACCCGGCACCAGGCGTTACTCCCGTGATTGTACCGCCAGTACCGTTGGCAGTGATTGTCAGAGTGTTGCCGTTCGGGGTGATATTGACAATCCCCCCCCGACGAGCGATACGTCGTCCCTGATAGCGTTGATGCTCCTGACAACCTGAGCCGAAGCAAGTTTTGCAGCCGTAACGCTTCCACCCGCCAACTTCGTCGTCGTAATGCCCGAGTCAGCAAGTGAGAGCGAGACGTTTCCCGTAGTTCCGCCGCCGGTCAAGCCGGCACCCGGCGTTACTCCCGTGATCGTCCCGCCGGTGGTGTTGGCTGCGATTGTCAGAGTGTTGCCGTTCGGCGTGATACTCACGATCCCGCCGCCCACGAACGACACGTCATCCTTGAGAGAATTGATACTCCTGACAACCTGGCCGGGGGCTATTTTGGAACCAATGAGAGCACTCCCGGCAATTTTGTCCGTCGTGACCGCGCTGTCGGCGATCTTGGGCGTCGTCACGGCCTTATCCGACAGCAGAAGAGTCGACACCGCCCCCCCGGGGAGTGTTCCGGCAATTCGTGCACTATCAACGAACGGAGCTTTCGGGGCCGAAAGAGCAAAGGTCGCAGTGTCGGCCCTGATAGTCCTCAGGCTGTACCCGACGGAGGTAAGGGGGGTACGCGGAGTCATCTCCGGATCGGAGGCCACCTGGACTCCAATCCAGTATTGCCGGTCGAACGTGACCGACGATCCGAAGCTGGTCTGATCGCCCAGGGCAGTGTAGAAGAGCCCCTCGTACAGCTGGAGCGTCTTCACTTCGGACCAGATCGGGCTACCTCCGCTGCTGGAGAGATAGAGGCGAAACGTGAAAACGTACTGACCGTCCGCCTGGGGATTGCCAAGCGGATCGGTCAACACACCCTGGTATGCAATCGTTCGCGGAATCTGGGCCCAGGCAGCCGAACCGGCGAGTAGTGCGCACAGAGCCAGTGTGAAGCACCGGAGGGTTCTCATGATCATCTCCATTTCTTTGCCAACGACTCATTATCACAAACTGCAGACTTCAAAGTCGCGGATGCACGCCGAATTATTTCAGCATGATCATTTTTATCACAAGGCAGGGCCCCGAGGTTACCGCAAGACGAGCGATATACACACCCGAGGCGGACTGCACGCCGCTTCCGTTTTTCCCGTCCCATACAAACCAGTACTTTCCCGGTTCAATAACTCCATCCTGAAGCGTCCGGATTTCCTGACCCAGGATGTTGTATATCTTCAGGCTGACTGCCGACGTCCTCGGGATCGATACCGGAATCGAGGTCGAGGGATTGAACGGGTTGGGGAAACTGTTCTCCAGCGCAAACGTCACGGGAACGACGTCACCGATCCGCTGTTCGACATCCTCTGGTGACCCTACAAGCACCGTGAATTGCGATACTCTCTGCACGTGAACGAAAGAATATGCCGGAGACTTGCGGATGTCGATCGAGCGCATATGATCGTTGTCAATCAGGTACACAAGCAGCTGCGAGGGAACCGCGGAAAGGGAACGGAACATCATGGTCATGGACTTCTGCACCGGCCCCGCGACTTCCATGGACCACGATTGAAGTCCCCCGCCCGCAGGATGGATATCCGTTGCAAACCAGCTGGATTGCCTGTCCCACTCCGGCCTGTTGAAGTAGACGGCCGGCACGTCGTCGATCGCCCTGGGCCTCCTGAAATCTAAAGAGTTTCTGCCGGGCCGGAGGTTTCCGCCGACTCCGAGAAATGTCGTCCTGTCGACGTTTCCTTCACACTGAAGTTCAATCCCTACCTGCCACCGGACCGAGTCCATGGCCGTAGTTACGCCCGGCGGGATCACACCGTTCGGGTAGGGTATATGCAGCACCTGGACAGAGTCCGTGTTATCAAACAGGTATCCCTGGAAGGGGACCATGGTGTCGGATTTCGCAAACGCTCCCGTGAACCCATACGGCGACGACGAAGCGTGCGGGAAATTTGCAGCCTGAACGACACCCCAGACCACGGGAAGTGTGTACGGATCGGTAATGAGATTCCAGCCGGGGTGGAGAGGAATATCCACTATACCCAGGGGGGAGAGAGCCGCGGCGGGGGCTGTTGTGCTTACGCCCCAGGTTCCACGGTTGAGGAGCCAGAACGCCCGGCCCACCGAAAAAACAAAGGTGCTGCTGCCATCGTACGCCTGCCGCCAATCCGCCGCAGTCCCCCTGTCCCAGAGAAGTTTCCAGTTGTCGTCGGGACTCCCGGAAAGAAAATTTGCAACCTGAATTCTGCTGTCGCCGGGCAGTCCAATCATCCGGTAGTCTGTTGTCACATAGTCGGATTTATGGTTATGGGTCGGGAACACTACGCTGTTTATCAGGGTGAGACTTGAGGGATAGTCTTGTGTCCGGAAGTACTGGATGGTCCCCGCAAGCTTCCCTGCCGGATTCCTAGCGGCTAGCCTGTAGTAGTAACGGGAACCCGGCGTCAGTCCTGCAAGCGTGTCCCGTATGGTTGCATCGGCTACCCCGGATCCGACTGCGGTTTTCAGTGTGCTATCGCGGGTTGCAAAGGTAGAATCCGCACTCCACTCAAACCATGCTACCGTGTATGTCCCGCTCGGGTTGACACTCCCCACCAGCACCGCGGCGACAGGCGACACGGAGGGAGAAGGCTGAGTTGTCACAGACACGGGCTTTGGCGTAAAGGAAAAACCGCTCCGTGCGGCGTTGGTGACACTTTTCATCGGCACCTGAAGAATCTGATCCGTCCCCGCACGGACGAGAAAAGCGGGTGAACGACTGAGAACGAAGCCACCTCCCGTACTCGAGGTCTTGATCTTTTCTCCCTGTCCCAGCGCGCAATCGGAAAAGAAAACAACGATTGTCGCCAGAATTGCGAATCGGATCGCCTTCATTGGACGATTGTCCCCGGTTGGTCTCACCGTGCATTGTGTTCCCCGCGCAACCACATCCTGCAGCATACCGGACCACCTCCGAGTGCCGTTCACGGCCTGCCTGGATCGATCGGGTAGTTATCCTCGAGCGTGATCACTTTCTTGTGTATGAGTTCATAGATGAGGTAACCGACGCCTCCGACAACAAGGATAATTCCCGTAATCCACGTAAGAGCACCCGTGCCGCTCCGGATCTTTGCGGCGACGGTTATGAAGAAATCGTCTCCCGCCACGGCTTTCAATTCCCTGGTGTAGTTCCATTCTATCGTTTTCCCGGGACCGGGCGCCGAGACCTCACCCACCGCACCAACAAGAAATTCTTCATTGGGGTAGTACCTGAGACCCGGATTGCTCCTTCTGTGGAGCTCGACGATGACGTCGTAGGATTCATCCGCGGGACCCTCGAGATCATACGTTATCCGGATTTTCCCGCCGCGGACCTCCGCACGAACATTCGAGACCCTGACGATCGGAGTGCCTGCCAGCGCAGAATGGAGCGGAAGCAGCTCGATTACCATCGACACAAGCAGGAAGTGCACAATCCACGTATTCTTCAAGAGCGCCAGCATTGTAGGCTCCCTGAACTTTGTATGAATGAATGGCAATCGATATACCGAGCGCAGGAGAAGCAGACACCGTGGACCGCCGGGCTATTCACGCGCCTTGGTGTTGAATTCCAGTTCTGCCGGCGGGTCACACCGTAGTCCGTTTAACTCTTTCAGGGAGACGCCGACACGGACCGTTCTGCTCGTTACGGCGATGTCCGCTCGTATGTGAATTGCTGCCGTCGTTTCGCCGCCCGGAGAAATCACCTCCGCAGGGAGTACCGGGTCCGAGGTCAGGCCGGTTGAGTCTGACAGGAAGTAGAGGTTTACTGAAACGGATTTCGCTTCGACCTTTCCCCTGTTGCGAATCGTGACTTCAACCACACCCGTCTCGCCCGCATCGAGAACCCCGTTTCCCGAAGGCTCCGAAAACCCAACTTCAAACCCCACGGGGGGCCTCTCGACTTCCGCGGCGACGACGATCATCGACGTGTCACTCGAAAGCGTAAACACGTTGCTCTCCCCCCGCGCCTGCTGAGCCCTGGCGGGGAAGGCCGCAACGATTACACACCATAGAATGAAGTAACGTACCATCGGGTCTCCTTTGACTGGTGAATCCTGAGTTCCTCGACCGGCATCAAACGTGATGACAGGCAATGGAATGCCCATCTACTCTTGCGACTAAGTGGGGCTCTTGCTCAATGCAGTCGTTCACGTGCCCGTTCTTTTCAAATATCTCGCAATGCGATCTGAAGGTGCAACCGGAAGACGGCCTCGTGCCGCGCGAGGTCAGATTGTGAGACCGGTCGGGGACGTCCCGGTGCCCCCGTGTCGGCGGATATTCCAATGTCGAAGAATAGAGTTTTTGAGTGTACGGGTGCAACTCGCCGCCCGACAATCGAATGTCCCCCCGATAGGTTTCCACGAACCTGCCCGCATACATGACCGAGACACTATCGCACACCTGCCCGATTGCGGCAAGGTCGTGAGAAATCACCACGACGGAGATCCCGAGATCGGTCTGGAGGTCATGCAGGAGTTCGAGGATCTGTGCACGAATCACGGCATCCAGGGACGCCACGGGCTCGTCCGCAATAATCAGCTTCGGCTGGACTACGATTGCCCTGGCGATCGATATCCTGCGCTTCTCCCCACCGCTCAGCGTGTGGGGATATTCCCGGAGGATGGACGGCGACAGGTGAACCCTTTCCAGGACCGCCTGTATTGCCGCCCGTCGCCGGGCCGGCGGCAGAACGCTGTGGACAAGTAGCGGTTCCTCAATGATGTCCTCCACCCGCATATGGGGGTTCAAAACCGCATCAAGCCCCTGAAATATCATTCTGCATTCCCTGCGTATGGCCTTGATCCGCGGACCGGACACCCGATGGACGTCGGCACCGTCCATCTGCACTGTCCCCGCTGTCGCCGGAAGGAGCCCCAGGATGAGTCGTGCGAGGGTTGTCTTGCCACATCCTGTCTCACCCACGATGCCCACGCTCCTCCCCTGCTCCAGGGTAAAGCTGACGCAGTCAACCGCCCGAATTGCCTCAGGGCGATTCGTGAAGAACCTCCGGTGGCGGGGGGTGAAGATCTTTGTCAGCTCGCGAACTTCGAGAAGCATTATCACCACATCAGGTAATGTGAGGCAAAGGCTGATATTTCCAGCACCTCAATACATGTGCACCGGTGAGCCAAGTGTCATCGGGCTCCCGCGTCCTGCAGAGGCCGGCGATCTCAGGGGCCCGGTCCCTAGGGAGGCATCGCGAATGAAATCTACATCCCTGCTCGAGGGCGGGAGATTCGACAGGCTCACCGGTCAAACGGCGGTCAAGTGATCCGTGCGCCGCGGACGGTGACGCGGAATCAAGGAGGAGGCGCGTGTATGGATGAACGTCCGGCGCTCCCAGAATCTGGTCCCTCGGTCCGCACTCCACCACACGTCCCCTGTACATGACGGCGATCGCGTCCGAGAAGTTGGCAGCGATCGCGAGGTCGTGCGTGATGAGGAGCACCGCGACGCCGGTAGCCCGCCTCAGTTCGTCAAGCAGCATAAGTATCTCGAGCTGCACCCTTGCATCAAGAGCCGTCGTTGGCTCGTCCGCAATGAGTAGCCGGGGCCGAGAAGCGAGTGATAGTGCGAGCATGGCCCTCTGGGACATCCCCCCGCTCAGCTCAAAGGAAAACGCGTCAACTGTCTTCGCAGGCTCCGGTATTCTCACGCGCTCTAGAAGTTCAATCGAGAGCCGCTTCAGATCTCTTCCCGTTTTCTCTGGATGCGCTGTCTGAAGTACTTCTTCGAGCTGGCCGCCAAGCGTCATGTATGGGTTGAGAGAGCTTGCGGGATCCTGAAAGACCATGGCAATCGACTTGCCGCGTACCCGGCGCAGGATCCTGGAATGGTGCCGCAGCCACCCCCGCGTGTCTTTGCTTATGCTGACCGTACCGTCCCGTCGCTCAACGTGCGAATATGCCGACAGCCCTTCCAGAAGGTTTTCGCCCTGGAACCAGATTTCTCCCTGCACAATGCCCGGCAGGCCGTCGACAATTCCGAGGATGGACAGAGCTGTTACGGATTTGCCGGAACCGGATTCACCGACTAGGCAGAGGACCTCCCCTTCGTTCAAGGAAAGATTGACGCCCTCGACTGCCTGCACGAGACGTCCATCTACCAAGAAGAACGTACTCAGGCTTCGAATTTCAAGAAGTGAACGATCCATATCGGCAGGTGCCCCGTTTCTATCGGTAGTCTGTTCCCCGGATCTGGTAGCGCCTTTCAAGGCCGTCTGCGAGCACATTGAACCCCAGAAGAGTCACAATGATTGCAGCGGCGGGGGGTACGGACTGCCAGTACAAGCCGCCGTTGAATTTGTCTGCGTATCCCACGCCCATGCCGTACCGGATCATCTCGCCCCAACTCACCGATGCGGCTGACAGCCCTGAATTGAAATACATGAGGGTAGCCTCAACAAGGATCAGGCTGGCGTAGCCGTAGATGATCTGCACGAGAAGTGCCTGGCGGCAGTTGAGCCAGAGGATATGCTTGAGGAGGATCCTGGGTTTTGAGAGTCCCATTTCCCTTGCGGCCTCAACGAACCCGCTACCGACAAGCGTCGCCACTCTGACCCGAACAAGTTGAGCGATTCGGGCGGAATTGAGCAGACCAAGCGCGAGCACGAGTGCTGGAAGACTAAAATCCGAGAGAAACGCTATGCCGATGAGAAGAACGATGCGCGGAAACGACTCGATGAGTGTGACGAAGTAGATTGCAACGGAAGCGACCGTGCTGAGTGTGGAGTATCCTGCGAGTGAACCAATCAGTATGCCTATCGCTAACGACGTAGCCACCGTCGCAAGCCCCGGCAGGAGATACGTCCATGCCCCACAAAGAACCCGGATGAGGACGTCACGCCCGTCCGCATCGGTGCCTAACACGTGGTAGGCCTGCTCCGGCGTTACGGGCACTGCATCATCGCTCTCTTTCTGATCCCGGTGGTCCAGGATCGCGGCGAACGCGGCGGTGGAAGGAGGCATGTCCCGCTGGTCATCATTCACCGCTTCGGCGCGCGGAGCGTACGGGTAGAGTCCGGCGTCATATCCGAATCTGCCGAAGACGGCTGCGCATACGTACACGCTCACTATCGTCAGACCGATGGCGATCGACCATTTTCCCCTCCGTCCCGGCCCTCCGAAATGCCGGGAGCCTGTTCCAGCCGCTCCAGTGCGAAATACCCAGGTCTTCATGGTTTCTACAGGGAATCACCACGTATAGTCCTGGGGTCGGTGAGCATGAACAACACCTGATGGACAAGTTCCATCGTGACGCTCATCGCACAAAACACGACTCCGATCCCCAGTATGACTCCGGAATCCTTGTAAATGAGAGCATCAAGAGCATTCTTGCTCAGGCCGTTCCCGAAGAAGATGTATTCGACGATCAGTGCCCCGCCGAGGGCGTAGGAAAAACGGGAGGACGCGATCCCGAACATGGGAACGGCCATGGCTTTCCAGGTGTGCTTCCAGAGTCGCGCACCCCTGGCGCGGGCTGCCCGAACGTAGTTCTCGCCAATGATGGAATTAAAGGTCTCGCGCACCTGCTTCGTCATTTCACCCGCTGCACCATCGCCGATCCCCAGGATAAGCACCGGGATCAGATAGCACCGCAACGACTGCCACAGTCCCGCCTGCGAATAATCAAGAATGCTGAAGTTGATCACCCAGGTGCGGCGAAGAAAACAGGCTAACAAAAAGACCGGGCACGCCGAAATCATTGTCAATGTCACGAGAAGAAGTTTCGCCACCCGCGAATCGGGACGAAGCGCGCTTGCACATCCCAGCAGGAGTGCGATACACCCACTTACAATCAAAGACCCGACCGCAAGCCTGAGAGTCAGAGACAATCCCTCACCTACGATCGAGGTAACAGTCCGGTTCATCACCTCCGAGTGGCCGAGGTCCCCTTTCGCTACAAGACGCAGAAACCACCCGGCATAGTCCGCATTCTGTGCTCGACCGGATCCGGATTCGCCCCAGGGGGATTGCACCAGCGTGCCTGGCATTCGGTCGATCGGAGCCCGCCCGAAAAGCACATAGAGGACGAATGTGGCTGAGACGAACACAAGAACTGCGGTCGTCAGACTCCGGAGGAGTGCACGCGCGAACTGCCCTGATGGCGTCATTCTTCAAGATACCAGAGATTGGCGTAGTCAAAAAAGCTGTACTGAGTGACCGTCGTCGCGAAGTTGCGGACACGCGAGCGCGCCGCCGCGGTCTTATTCAGCGACCAGAGGAATAGGTACGGGCAGTCATTTCGCATTATGCGCAACAGGCGCAGATTAATATTGACCAATTCCTCAGGTTTGGATGTCGCGTCATACAGATCAAGTAATTGATCCACCTCGCTGTTGTTGTATGAGACGTAATTCAAGGCCCACGGCTTGGTGTTTGTCGACCGAAAAAGGGGGGCGACATTTTCCCCCTCGTCGTAGACGAGCGACGCAAAGGCGAGATCAAAATCATGGTCCTTGAGAATCGCCGTCCTAAAGTGATCAATCTCCCGGTCCACCTGAGTGATACGAATGCCAATCCTCCCCATGTCAGAAATGAACTGATTAAACACGCGTGTATAGTAATCGTTTCCGGATGGATACCGTGGTGTCGTCAGGCTGAACTCCAGACGCTGCCCGGCCGAGTTGCGCCTGACGTGGTCCGCGTCAAATCCGGTAAACCCAGCCGCGGCAAGGAGACTCTCTGCGACAGCGACGTCGTACGGAATGGGCGGGACTTCGAGAGTATACGAGGCCGAAGAAGGCGGGAACGGCCCCGCCACCAATCTCCCCTTTCCCTGAAACACTCTGTCGAGAAGATTGGCCCTGTTAAACCCGTATGCCATTGCCTGACGGATCGAGCGCTGATTGAGCAGAGGACGAGCGTGATTGAATGCGATGAATTGAAACGAGAGGGACGCATAATCCACAATCTGAAGTCGCGCCGATTGCAGCTCAGGAATCGACGTCGGCGGGACTTCGACAATCACGTCAACGCGCTGGTCTACAATATTTTCGATTTGCATCTGCGGATCGGGCACGTGGTACATTTGTATCTCGTCAATATAGGGGCCCTTCTGATTGCCATAGCGGTTTCTGTAAAACTCGTTCGCTTTCAGCGTGAGATATGTCGGCCTGCGCTCCGAAAATCTGAAGAACCCCGTCCCGATGGGGTTCTTGGCCAGATCGCTTTGAACTGTGAGGGGGAGATGGTCCAACTTGTATTCCGGAAGGATCTTGAACGTCAGTTGTCGGAGCAAGTCCCTGTCCGCCATCCTTCGCGCAAAAATAAAACGGACGGTGTAGGCATCGAGTGCCGAGACACTGAGGATATTTGAAACTGCCTGCTGAAGGGGGACATTATCCGATTTCTTTATTGCCTCGAGCGTCGCTACGATATCACCCGCCGATAATTCACCGCCGTCCGACCATTTTACACCCTGCCGCAGGCGGACATCCACCTGTTTCTTGTCGGCGGCAATCGTCGCTTTTTCCGCCAACTGGTAGGTGCAATCCCGCTTCATGTCTATACCAATCAGACTTTCAAACAGAAGCGTAGTCAGGCGGATCCGCGACATATCCTCCACCCCGGTCAGAGGGTCGAACGTCTTCGGAAAATCGCTTTCGCAATACATCAACACCCCTCCGGTTCGGGGTGTCACCTGGGAAACAGCGGTCCACGCGATGAATGCGAGGCACAAGACGATCAACACCACGTTCTTCATTAAGGATATCTCCTCAATTCATCAGTTCGTCAACGTCGCACCGCCGTTGGTCTTTCCCACCGTGAGCACGTCGAGTTTTGAAATCGGATCCGTTACCTGGATTGCACAGCGATAGAGCGCGACAACGGGCACCAGCATCCGAATCGCCGTCGAAATATTCCGGAAATGGGCGCCTGCCACGATGGCGGCTGCGTAGCGAACAATGAACTCGGGGTCGTTCGCCAGCAGATTATCCTGCAGGTCCATCCTGTATCCTTTGTTGAAGAGCATGAGGGCTTCCTCTATTTCCCCCGTCCTCATTAAACCGATGGCAAGGTCTCCGTAAAGTGACTGTGGCGGCTCTTTCTTGGCCCCCAGTTGACTCTTCGACAAGTCCAGCGCCCTCCTGCACACATCGACGGAATACCTCTGGACGTCGAATCCCGGAACATCGAGAAATATTCTCCCGAATTCTCCAAGGATGTCCGGTGAATTCGCGGCAAGGCACATCGAGACAAGGCTGTCCGCGCGGTGACGGTCGCCCTTCCTTGCGACCGCGGCCGCGAGGTATACACGCCCGATCGGATCATCGCAATCGCGGAGGACGTCGATGGCGTCTTCCAGATCGTCCGACTCGTACATGCAGATCGCACGGTTAACAGCGGCATGAGCGCGTCTCTGGTCTCCCTGCGCGATGAGTGCTCCGAATTGACTGGCATAGTCCTTACCGAGAAGGAGAGACCCCCGGTAGACCACAAAGAGCGCGCTCAAATCGTAATACCGCGTTTCCGAGATTGCATCTCTGTTTTCGACCACAGACGGATCGCCCGGGTCGATCCTCTCGAGATATTCCCGAAGCAATCCGGCCTCTCCCTGGGCGGCAAGAATGAACGCGATGTCTTTGATTTCCCCCTGAGACATCTGCCCATGTGAATCGCCGGCGGGAAGCTTTGCTCCTCCCGGCGGGATCGCGTGAACGCGCGTCTTCAGAAACATGATATCCATGGCCAACCGGCGATTCTTCTGTTCAAGGAGCGACCATATCTGGTTCGCTTTTTCCTGACGGCCGGCGCGGTACTGGGCGGCGGCAGCCCAGGCCCGGGCCACCTGCGCTTGTTCTTGCGGCACCTTTGAAGATGATGCGGCACCTGCCAGGAACGTCACAGCTTCCTCGGAACGACCCAACTCGAACAACGCCATGCCGCGATAGGCGGATGAAAGATCCCTGGAGAGACCATTCCTTTCGAGTTGCTCGAAATACACCCGTTGCATTGTGGCAGCGGACTCCCAGAGAGCCTTGAAGAAATGCGCCCGCGCGAGGTAGAGATTGCTCAGTTCAAGAAGGATGTCTTTCTTCTTTTCCTGCCCGGCATCCTTCAGATCCGCCTCGAGGTGTGCGATCCGATCTTCATAACGCTGAAACTGCGCGTTCCCGCGGCGCACTTGCGCACAAGGACTCGGGGATGCGGAAACCAGCACCATAAAGGCAAAAAAGACCGATTTACAGCGAAGGTCATTCATTCGGTGCCCCGGAAGAATGCGGGAATCTGTACGTCACACCAAAGTGGAGAGCCAGGAAATTGGCACTCGGATCCCCGGATTGCGTTTCCTTCTTGAGGAATCCCGGGGTCATTGATCGATAGACAAGAGAGACGTTGCCTTCAATATTACGTGCCAACTCAAAGGAGACTCCCCCTCCAAAGGGCCATCCAAGGATATTGTTCTCCACGACAACCTCCGATCCGTGATCATGGGCCACGACAAGATCGACCCCCGTTGAAAGAAACGGAGTCAGAGTGGCGGAGAGAATCTTCACATCAGTTGACAAGAGGGCCTGCCATTCCATGTATATCGTCTGGGTACTCATGTCACGCGCACCCGGAAGTTGAAGGACTCCCACCGACCAGCGCCCCCCGTACCTGACGGGAAATCCGAGAATACAGCCCGGTATGCGGGAAAAGTCCAGATAATAGCTCCCGCCTCCCCGCGTCACGCCCACCCTCTGCCACGGTGCAGGGGTCACGACCATGAATTCTCCGCCGACGCCAAAATGGTCGCCGAGTCTCTCCTGGCCGGCAACGATCACATCAACATTCTTGAACCCGGACACATTCGCTTCCGTGCGCAACTCCCCACAGTACAAGTTGTAATCCTGTTTTTCGTAGCTGATGAGTGCAAGACGGGCGGTCTTCCCAAATCTGTGAACGTCGAGGCTTCGGTACTGAACGGGAGAATTCCCCCCGGGCATCTTCACCTCCTGCGCGGAGGGTGCCCCCGGCTGCAGTCCTTTATCAGAAGCCATGACCGGCGTTTCCCTCCCGGCATATTTAATGAACATCAACAATGTCGTGCCGGGACACCAGGACGGACCAGCGTTTTCATTTCTCCGAACATTTCCGCTCACGACGAATGAACCGCTTCGTGCCGGCATCGGAGGGACGCACAGGGAAACCTGGGTAAGTGGAATCTGCTCCAGGGCGACGATGTCGGTCGCCGTGGGGTCGGAGGTTACCGGCAGCGAGTAGTACGAGATCCCTTCCCCGTCACTGGACCAGCGCGGCTGCAATTTTTCCGTCGTGCTGTTATCGGTTAAGCGCCCTGGCGCACTTTCAGGGTTCGAAGGGTCGATGACGAAGAGCTCACAATGTCGTCTCCCTTCTCCTGTCACATATGCCTGATAGGCGATCCAACGTCCGTCGGGCGACCAGTCAGGGTAGGTATCGATATCAGGGTTGTTCGTCAGCCGCACGAGGATCGCTTGAGATGTACAATCGATTACCTGAGGAGGACGGGGCTCGGGGCCCGCAGGTTTCAACTGGGCAGCGGCCAAAGAGATCTCTCCGATGAGCTCTCTGACGTTCCTGATCAGGTATATATCGCCGCTCCCCGACCGCGCCGAGACGAAGGCAATTTGTCGTCCGTCCGGCGACCAGCGCGGGTGATGATCCGAAGCTGGATGGCTTGTAAGGCGGCCATACACATCGTCCGAGAGATTACCTATGAACAAGTCGTCGTTATTGTCGTCGCCGGAGCTGACGAAAACAAACCACGTCTTTCCATCGTACCTGACGGGTGACCAGCACATTTCACGGTCAGTTTCCGCTCCCATGTCATCGGAGGTTTTGCGAGGAGAGATCTGGTGGGGCTTCCTCTCTTTTACATCGATCCACCAGAGATGACGCCACTGGGCACTCTCCACGGACTCAAATGAGATGACATCGGGATTCAACACGCAGATTTGTGCATTGGTGATCTCGCCTCTCATGTCGAATTCCCTCGTAGAACCCACGAGGTCGACGTGGCCGATCATCCCCTGGGAGTATGCCGATGGCTGGCACAGGACAACAAGCAGGAAAGCGGCACAGCGGTAAGCGGATTGCACGCACACACGGGGGTGGGTTCTCATAAGGCTCCCTCAAGTTTCCTGAGTTCCTGCGTCGCGTTCTCAATAAGATGATGGTCAAAGGTGCACATGTCCAGGCCGAGAAAGTCTTTCCAGAAACCCGATGCCTCCTTTCGTGCATTCTCGCTTTCATCCCCGGCCGGCATATTCTGATAACGCCGGCTTCCCGCCATCGCCTTGAAGTACAGGGCCTCACAGGTATGACGGTCCAAGTTCGCGGGATCACGCGTGTTTGTCCTGTAGGCATAAAAAAGGCCGAAGTCCCCTATCGCAGCGTCATAGAGTCGAAGCTCGAATCGCGACCTCGCGCGAAGATAGAATGCATCAGCATCGTACGGATTCCTTTTGAGGAGCGCAGAGCATGTGCGTTCTGATTGCGAGAATTGTTGTCCGTCCAATTCCCGTACCGCCTCCTGCAGGGTCGCGGTCACTGCTTCATCAACGGTGTCCGCCTGGCCGACGCCTGAGAGGGCGATTTGAAAATGCTTCTTGGCGTCGTCGTTGCTTAAGATCGAGAGCACTGCCGTGCGAATTCCGCCCGAGTGCGGGACGAAATGTACCTGGAGCGTGACCTGTTGCCCCGGATGAACGTCAAATTTCGACGGACCTTCGATTGTGAAATCGTGCGGGCATGTCCCTTCCACGGCGATCCCCCTGACTTTGAGAGCCTGCGTACCGCTATTGACGATTTCTAACGCAGCATCCCTCCTGCCGGTAAGGGAAGTGGCGGGGAACCTAAGGATATCTGTCACCCTGAGTTGCGCGATCCCGGGAGTACCGATCGGGTGCATGGGCGCCGGACCGGCCGGGCCGGACGTATCGTGTACGAACGCGGACGTTTCACTCCGGACAGGGGACATAAAGCGGAAATACAGGCTATAGGTGTTCTGCCCGGTCACAAGCAGTTTCTGATATTGAATGCTGTCAACAGTAACGGCAACCGTGAGGACGTCTCCTTCATGAGACCGAACAATAAGCTCCTTCCTGGCGCCCGTCTCGTAACCCCGGGGATTGCCGTTGACTTCGATAAGAGCGGGCCGGTCCGGATCCTTTTGTACGTCCACGACGAGATGAATTTCTTTCTGCCGGGAACAACCTGAGAACGCGGCGAGCACGAGGAGTATCAGCGCGCGCCCACCCTTGTGCGTCGCGCCGAGCACTTCGAAACGACGGGCCGATCCCATTTCGCGTCCTATTGTCATTGCGTGGGTACAGCGAAGATGATGGTGGTGTTTTTGGGAATCTCAATCTTCCTCAGTCCGGAATTAAAGGACGGAAGCGACGCCCGGATGCGATGATTCACCCTCAGGTAGACCTGATTCCTCCCTGCCACCACGGGCACAACGAACCGGGACATCGATCCATCCTCATCCCAACACCTGAGGGTGTGATTGCCAACGCTCAACTCCCTGGCGAATGCCCCGTCGTGGATGACCGTGGTATCGCCGGAGTCAATCCGCACAATGATGTTTTGATCCGAAACGGAAAGTGTGTCGGCGTATATGAAGTAAACATCCAGTCTACCCGTGCCCAGAAACTGGTTGTTGGCATTCGAGATCGTGCGGGAACCCCCGCATCCCTGGAGAACGGCCATCAGCAGGGCGACGATCGCCGGATATCTCTGCCACTTAGTCATCGCATCTACCTCCAGTCATTCCTCAATCTGTCTGACGTTGAATCGATACGTGACCTTCATCCCTTTATCCTGGACAAACCCCACTCGCCGCGATCCTTCCCCCGTGCCAACAAACTCCACGGGGAAGCCGCTCTCTCCGTTGATGTAGATGTACGCCTTTCCGTTTGTCACGTGGAGAGAAACAATGTTCTCATCCGCCAGGCGAACTGCCCCGTTCTCATGCTGCGATAGCCTCGTGAGAACCTTCGTCTGACTTCTTTCATACGCGTATCCACCCGGGAAAATGAGGACCCTGTAGTAGTCATTCCGGTCAAGAGTGCCAAAAGCGATCCCGCAAAATCCAGCCGAGTCAGCAGAAGAAACCGCGAACTCGCCGTAGAAGCTTCCGCCCACAGGCGTCTCGAGCCAGACGGGAGAGTCAACTGCCATCGATGAATCGACCGTGCGTATTCCCGTTACGTTTCCGGCGGTCGACAGCCACCACAGGAGAGAGGCAACGATGGCGACCACGCCAACAGCTATCGCCGTGAGCCTGAAGGCGGGATGGTCGCGCGCTCCCGAGAGGAGTGGAACCTCTCCCGGAGTGGAAATCATGTGCGTCCCCATTACCCCGCCGTGATCATCGCTGGCGCTCTCCTGCACATCGGGTTCGAACGCAGCAATATCCAGAGTCCGCATGGCGGCGTCAAGCTCAGCAAGAAAACCCGACATTTCCTGAAAGCGCTCGTCCCGATCCTTCCGCAGCATTCGTTCCACCATTGACCGCAGCTGAACGGGAACATTCCCCGAGAGTGGCGGTAAAGGCACCGTTTCATGCATCCTCAGTATCTCGAGGGGGTTCTTGCTCATGAACGGGGGATGACCCTCCAGCAGCGTGAAGAAGAGAATGCCGAGCGCGTAGATATCGGACCTTCCATCGATCTCCTGCCCGCGGCACTGTTCGGGAGACATATAGGGGGGCTTCCCGTGTATTGAACCATCGGGGGTATGGGAACTCAGGTACTCATGTTTCGCGACACCGAAATCTACGAGCGTCAATCCTGCGATTTCATTCCCGCGCATGTGCATCATAATGTTCCCGGGTGAAACGTCCCGGTGCCACGTATGTTCGGCGTGGGCAGCTGAAAGTGCGATCGCAATCTCCCGGATGATCCGCGCTGCCTCAGGATGAGTGAACGAACGTCCGCGACGCAGGAGGTCATCGAGATCCGGTCCATCAATTAATTCAAGGGCGATAAACGGCCGTCCGCCGGGAGCATTGTTTTCCCGGCTGTGGCGATAGACTCGCACTATGGGAGCATCAGGATACTTCCGATTGAGAACCTCCAGGATATCCCCTTCTCGAAGGAATTTCGTAATCAGATCGCGATCCTCCATCAGGTGCTCATGCATAATTTTCAACGCGACCAGGCTCTTGTCCCTTGCATCCGTCGCGAGATAAAGCGTGGCAATGCCACCGCGCTTGAGGAATTGATGGACCAGATAGCTGTCAAACCGCGATCCCACATACGAATCGCGATTCGCGGAAGGATCCCGTCGCCGTTTGAACACCATTACTGTTCCGGCCCCAATGATGAGGACCAGGAACAGAAGTGCGCCTAGGACAAGTTCAAGAGACATAGTGCCTTTTATTTCAGAGTCAGTGAGCAATGCGCTGACACCACAGGGTCGCTCATTCTCAGTTCGCTGAGTCAGGACTGCTTGTCGAAGAGCCGAGCGAGTCGTTCATTCCACCGAAGCCTGGCACCGACGACGTATCCCGCGTGCTTTCACGTTCAGGCAACCGGGGCAACGATGCGTTCTGCTGATCGTGACGCCTCCCGAAAAGAATGACGATCCCGGTCAGCAACAGGAGGAAGATCGCCGTAAGAAGCCCTATCGCGGCACGGACAGCCCGCCGGTAACGCGGACGAGGTACTTGACCGTGGCGGGCGGGCGGGCGATTCCTGTGCTTTCCACACCGCATCATGACAAGAGAAATATTATCGTCGCTCCCATGCTTACCCGCCAATTCACTTAATGTGGCAGCGGCTTCAGCGATGCTCGGGCAGGAAAGAACCACGTCTTTCATTTCAGCTTCAGTCACTGCCTTGTGCAATCCATCGGTACACAGGAGCAGAACGTCTCCTTCTGAAGCCCGGCTGAGAGGAAAGACATCGACTGTGAGCGGTTCCTCCTCCCCTATACACCGCGTGAGGGCATTCGCATATGGGTGCCCTCTCCCCTCTTCTGCACTCATTGTTCCGGCCTTAATCGCTTCCGCCAACGCCGAGTGATCCTCCGTGAGCTGTGCGATTCCATGTTCATTGATGAGATACGCACGACTGTCCCCGACATTGGCAATGACATAGGTCCCGTCACTCAAGACGAGTGCGGCCGTCAGCGTCGTTCCCATCCCCTGCCGGGCCGCTGATTTTCTCCCTTCCTCGAGCACCTTTCCATTGACGTCCAGGTAAGCCCGCAGGACGAGCGAATCGATGCCGTCCTCCCGATCGGGGGTCTTTGCCGCGATTGACTTCAGGATGTATTTCTCGAATGTGTTGACCGCGGTCCTGCTTGCGACGTCACCTGCGGCAAGACCTCCCATCCCGTCGGCGACAGCGAGGAATGCCCTGATGCCACGGGCATTCCTCGGGACGGTTTTCGCTTCGACAGAGTCTTCATTGAACCGTCTTCTGCCGCGGTCGGAATATTTGGCAAAGACGAAATCCACTACTTTCCGTTCGCATGATAGCGCATGATCACAGCGCCCATGCCTATTTTGTCGTTATCCTTCAGCGCGCACACCTGATTCATCGCCATCTCGACGTCGTTGATCATCGTGGAATTGCTCTTGACGGGATCCGCCCGGTTGATCAGTGTGTACACTCCATTGCTGTAGAGGAGTTTGGCCTGTTCGTGAGAGATGGTGGGATGATCGAGCTGGATGTGCCGGTACGGGGACCCCGCCATCCGGCCAAATGTGTATTCCAAGTCTGGATTTTCGCTGGTCCTGTACAGACGAATCTCGGAGACCTTTGAGTCACCCCCGATGATTTCCAGCCTCCCCGGAAGGATCTTAAGGGTACCGCTTGGCGGCATGTCCATGGAAATCGCATCGCCTTTGATCTTTTCAACAGGTTTCGGAAGGCCCGGTTCACGGGATTTCCAGGGTTCAAACGAGTGTCCTGATCGGCCAGACCCAGACCCTCTCGTGGCCGCAACCAGCAGAACGATTGCCAGGAGGACGAGGACGACAACTGCGACTATTATCAGGTAGAAGATCGTGCTGAACGGGGGATTCGCGCTCAGAACGACTGCCTGGTTGGCATCCGCCACCGTCTTCTCAAAACTGCCAGCCGCGAAGTTGAAATTCGCCGACCTCAGGCTCGTTTCCGCAGCTTTGTTGTCGGTCCACCACTGTCCCGACTTTGCTTCCACGACAGGCGTCGCGTTGTTTATGGCATTGATGGCAAGCTGTTTTTCGTCCTGTTTGGCCGGAGTGGTCTCCGGAGTTTCGCGGGACTTTCTGGCAGTCTCTTTCTCTTCTTGTTTTGGTTCGGCGCTTTCGGTCGTCGCGTGTGACTTCTTCGCGAGTTCTTTCTCGTCGTGCTTTGAAGCAGTCCCCTCGATGGCTACCCGAGACCTTTCGTCGATAAACCGCTCAGGTGTGTCGCCGATGATGTTGACCGTTCCGATTACCCGATAGAGGACGGTCTTAACAACGGGGCGTTCATTCGGGCTGAGAACCGAGATAGTGTTTGCCCATTTGTCCCGGAGATGATACTTGATGACGGTTGTGTTCGGAATTTCTTCCCAAAATTCGACGAACCCTTCCACCGCCACGAGCTCGTGGTCAAGGTCTCCGCTCCAGATGTCGGGAATGATCGGTCCAGGGCGAGTGATAGGATCATGCTGCTGAGCCATGGCAAACGCTGAACTTAGCGCCATGAGTAGGAAAAGGAGCGCGAAGACGTGCTTTGGTTTCATAATGACACCCTCCTCTTGAGATTTGTGATGGAAATCGGCTGCATCCGGGCAGGTAGGCGGGGATTGGCAAAGGCAGGATATTTAGTCCTGAAGTCCCCCCGACTGTTGACAATCAGATCGGACATTTTATATGACACGCATACGACGAGTTCGTGCTGAACCAAATTCTTCCCCCGGAGAGCCACGTTTCCGTCGAGCGCTTAACGCGTGGTGTACCGCAATGATTGTGGAAAGCCGGGCGTGCGTCCCGTGAATGCGTGTCGTTGCGGCGGGGGAGAGAGTCAAGACTCCTCCCTGATACCGCAACCGCGGAACTTCTGGCTTATCGAAGAACTAGGGCATGTGATCTGAGCCGAAGGAAGAAACCAAGCGGAGATCTGTGTGCCGGATACTGCGACCGAAGATTGGGGGGCTGAGTACCGCCTCCAACACGGAAGAACGAACGCCCGGATTGAGCACTCATGATGTAACTACCATCTCTGCTCACTACTAACTACAAGACGGATCCCAAGCCGAAAACAAACCGACAAGCACGATAATAAATGCTCTCGGGATCTACACTTTCCGCAAGGAGTAACGAATCAAGCAGGATATGTTAATTACGACCTTTCGCAAAGCTCAATTACAGGCGAAATACAGAAGGATCCTTTTCTTTGCTGAGCGCAACTTGAGCAAGGTAAGAGGAGGTGGAATTCACTATCATGGAACATCGATTCGCAAGGAATCGTCTATCTTTGACGCAGCCCTCCAACGCGCGATTGCGTGTGCCCCGATCAGAAAAGCCCACGACACATGCCTCGCCAGTTGTGATTATGAAATGAAGACACGAAGCCCGAGTCGGTATTCCGTTGCGTCGATATTTTGTAGAGCTACTATAGAGAAATGATCCTGATTTAAGGACTCTCGTCCATTGATTCCCGCTCGAAATCGGGATTTTTTTCCCGCAACGGCCATGGTCCGAGGAAAGGCGGAACGAAGAATTGGCAGAAATCGTTGATATTTTGCGATATTAGCCCCAGATTCTTGAAGAGAAACGATTTCGCCAAGTAAGGACGACGCCCCTCTCCCCCCGGGTGCGCTCTCACGACAGCGATCGACCATTGAGGAGCCCATACTTCACGCATTTCAACGGAGGCGAGACATGCACATTGCGCGACTCTCTGCACTGGTTCTCTCTGCGGTCATCCTCACGGCGGCGCCGCTCTCTCTTCTTCGCGCACAGGACGATCCCGACGTTCCTGCGTTTCTCGCCGGACGAATGCAGAAGGACGCATTCCTCCGGATGCGTGACGACTACATCAATACGCTCCGCGGACTCCCCCACAATCTCCCGTACGACCCCCGGATCCAGGCGATCTCGCAGATGCGGATGGGGATGAGTCACGCGCTTGCGAAAGTGAGCAGCACGGCATGGACGCCGATCGGTCCGGCACCGATCCCGAACGGCCAGACCCAGACCACGACGATGTCCGTGAGCGGACGGGTGACCGCGGTGGAGATCCACCCCACCAATCCGAACATCGTCTACGTGGGAACGGCGCAGGGAGGGGTCTACAGAACCGTGGACGGCGGGGCGCACTGGACGCCGATATTCGATGCGGCGCAGTCGCTCGCCATCGGCGCGCTCGCACTCGCCCCTTCCAGCCCCACGACGCTGTACGTCGGAACGGGGGAAGCCAACTCCTCGTGCGACAGCTACGGAGGGGTAGGACTCTACAGGATCGATAACGCCGACACCTCTCCCCTGCTCACGGGACCGATCAACCCGTCATACAGCGCAATTTCGGGTTCAACGGCGTTCGGGGGGCGGACCATCAGCAAGATCCTCGTTCACCCGACGAATCCCGCGACGATATTCGTCGCGACGGCATCGGGCATCATCGGGATCGGCTGCGACGCGGCACTCGGCGGCACGCTTCCCCCCCTGGCGCCGAAGGGACTCTGGAGGTCGACAAACGCGATGTCGGCCGCCGCTTCGGTGGCCTTCAGCAAGCTGACGGTCACGACGGCGGGGAGCGCCTCGGACAACACCGGCAACCGGAGCGTCAACGACATGGTGTTCGGTCCGGGAAATCCGGACACGCTCATCTGTTCTGTCTACGGCCTGGGGGTCACCGGTGACGGAGGGATCTACCGATCGACCAATGCGCTCGGGACCACGCCGGCATTCACGCAGGAGCTCGTGCTCGGTACCTCGACGACCGCCGTGAGGGCGGCATTTGCCATCTACACGCGCGCCGGGACAACGGTGGCGTACGCCGCGACCGGCGAGTCCTCGACCGGTACGGGATGCTCCGACGCCACGCAGGGGGGCGCGCTCAGGGTCTCGACCGACGGCGGGGTCACCTGGTCCGGCAAGCTCGCCGGCGGAGGCGGATACTGCGGCGGCCAGTGCTACTACAACACGGCCATCGCCGTCGTCCCCGGAACTTCGACCGCCACCGACACGATTCATATCGGGGGGCAGGTCAACAGCGCTTCCTGTTCACGGCTGCATGCGCTCTCATTCAACGGCGGATCGACGTTCACGAACTTCGACGCCGGGCTTCACGCCGATACGCACGCAATCACCGTCGCCCCGTCCAATTCCCACATCGTCTATCACGGCGACGACGGCGGCATATTCAAATCGACCGACGGCGGGCTGACGTGGACAAGCCAGAATATCGCCGGATTCAACGCCACACAGTTCCAGAGCATCGCGCTTCACCCGACCGACCCGAACTTCTCGATCGGCGGGACGCAGGACAACGGGACGAACATGTTCACGCCCCTCCGGGCGTGGAACCAGATCGACTTCGGCGACGGCGGATATACGGCAATCGATCAGAATGCGGCCGACACCGTCAACGTGACGATGTATCACACGTACTTCAACCAGTCGAACAACCTGAGCGGGTTTGCCCGCGTCACGAGCGTCCATTCTGCGACGGACGGATTCTGGACATTTTACGGGTGCGGCGGCACGTCGAACGGGATCGGGTGCGCGGACGCAGTCGAATTCTACGCGCCGCTGGCGCTCGGACCGGGGAACCCGAACACCGTCTACTTCGGGACGGACAGGCTGTACAGGTCCACGAACTCCGGCACATCAATGACCGCGGTGAGCCAGACGCCCATCGTCTCGAGCGTCCCGGTTTCCACGATCGCCGTCTCACCCCAGAGTGACGGGGTACGGCTCGTGGGACTGGCGAACGGCGGCCTCTGGTATACAACGACGGGCTCTTCGACGTTGACGAGCCTGGATCCGGTGGGAACCGGGAGCGTCATCCCCGACAAATACGTGGGACGTGTGGCGTTCGATCCGCAGAACCAGAACACGGCGTACGTCGCTCTCTGCGGATACATGGGAGGGACCGGAACGGCACTGTCGCACGTCTGGAAAGTGACAAACCTCGGCACGACACCCGTGATCACGGCGATTAACAACGGACTTCCCGACGTTCCGGTCAACGCGTTCGTCGTCGATCCGGCGAACTCGAGCAACCTGTTCGCGGGGACGGATATCGGCATCTATAATTCAACCGACGGGGGAGCCAGCTGGAACGTGTACGGAACCGGACTTCCTATCGTGGCGGTGTTCGACATGGCAATTCAGAAAAACACCCGGGTCCTCAGAATCGCGACGCACGGAAGGGGGATGTGGGAGAATTCGGGGCCGCCCCTGCCGATACAGCTCGCCACGCTCACGGGGACGGCCCTCAACGGACGCGGGGTCCTCATCCAGTGGTCCACGCTCAGCGAGACGGATTCGTACGGGTTTGAAGTGCAGAAATCGGCCTCGCAGACGGGCGACTATCAATCCATACAGGGAAGCTTCGTGAGCGGGCACGGAACGACGACGGTCCCCCAGAAATACAGCTACACGGACGCCGCCCCGGGAACCGGGACGGTCTATTACCGGCTGAAGCAGCTTGACCTCGACGGGACGTTCCGGTATTCTGACGGGATCACCGTGGATGTCGCCGCCGGCGTTGCGGGGGGCCAGTTCCCGACGGAGTTCTCGCTCAGCCAGAGTTACCCGAACCCTTTCAACCCTTCGACGATCATCAGATACGGACTCCCTCAGAAGGCATTCGTGACGCTCGAGGTGTTCACAACGCTCGGCCAGCGGGTTGCGACTCTCGTGAGCGAGCAGCAGGATGCCGGGTACCACGAGGTGACGTTCAACGCGGGGAACCTCGCCAGCGGCGCGTACTTCTATACGGTCACCGCGGGGGATTACCACGCTTCGAAGAAGCTCGTTTTAATGAAATAGAAAGAGAGAAATCTCTGGACCGCTGTCACACAAAAACCCCCGCATAGGCGGGGGTTTTTTGTGACACAGTAGATCCGGCGGTTTGGCGCTCCCCGATTGCAGGACGGGGCGCCCCGGAATTCACAACTCGATCTTCGTCCCCAGCACCTGAAGGAATTTCGCAAGCCATTCCGGATGGGCGGGCCAGGCGGGGCCGGAGACCCAGTTGCCGTCGACGTGCGCCTTATTGACCGGAATGTCGACGTACTTGCCGCCGGCGACAGTCACCTCGGGGCCCACCGCCGGGTAGCACGAGATGGACCTGCCGGAAGCAACGCCCGCCGCGGTCAGCATCTGCGGCCCGTGGCAGAGAGCGGCGATCGGTTTCTTTTTCTCCGCGAAATGCCGGACGATTTCCAGTACGCGGGGATTCAGCCGGAGGTATTCCGGGGCCCGGCCGCCGGGAAGGACCAGGGCGTCATAATTCTCGGGCTTCACGTCCGCGAACGTTGCGTTCAGTCCGAAATTGTGGCCGGGGGTTTCCTTGTAGGTCTGGTCGCCGACAAAATCGTGAACGGCGGTGCGGACCGATTCACCCGCTTTCTTTTCGGGACAGACGGCATGCACCGTGTGCCCGACCATCTGGAGCGCCTGGAACGGGACCATGACCTCGTAGTCCTCGACGTAGTCGCCGACAAGCATCAGTATCTTCTTGGCTGCCATGGGAATCTCCTTCGGTTAGTTTGATATGAGACTTACTTCTCGTACGGAAGGCTTTCCGGCACTTTGCGCAGCGAGCGCACACGCTTCAGAAACCCGTCTGAGAGATTCGGCGGAGCATAATTCATATCGCGGATGCGGAGAAGCGTGACCTTGTGGATGAGCGCCCCTTCGTTGATGCAGCGGTGCCGGCCCAGGTTGATCTGCGGAACACGGAACGGAACGCCGGGACGGTACGTGAGCTTCGGGAAAATCTCGGCGAGCCACCAGGCCGCGGCGAGCGACTCGTGCTGCCTGTCTGTCCAGGGATGAGAGGACGCGGGAATTTTGCCCAGCGTGACTTTAAGGCGGTCCTGATTCACGCGAAGTCCGGCCTTCTTTGCCTCGCCGAGGATCCATTCGAACGGCAGACTGTAGAGTCCCCCCTCTTCAGGGATCTCGGCGTAACCGCCCCCGACGTCACGGTGGTCGCCCGGAAACCAGGCCTCCACGAGATCCTGGCCGTCCGATTTCTGCATCAGGTTCTGCCTGAAGAACGCGCGGCGCTCGTCGATCGATACGGCATGCCGGATGATTTCTATGCCGGGATTGTGCGCCGTGAAGGGATACGACGTCGGATCCCACACCCAACCCACCGATGAAACCGTGTCCCAGACTCCGAGGAAATGAACGGGGAACCGACGGTCATCCCCCCGCCCTGACACCTGTCGTGAGAACGTCCACCGGAACTCTTCGCAGATATTCCAGTAGCGCGATCCTTCGTCTCCTCCCCTGACTCCCCTGAACAGGCGCATCACGTACGGCACGAGGTTCTGGTTCCCCCGTGGAAGGAGCCCGAGCTGATGAAGCAGTCCCGCCAGAACTCTCACCGAGTACGCTCCGCGGCTGAACCCGAACAGGTACACCCGGTCACCCGGCTCCCAGTGGTTCATGAGGTATGCGTACGCCTCACCCACCTTCCAGGAGAGCCCTGCGCCGAACGCGAGCCCGAAGAGCATCGATGCTTTCTTGCCGAGAGACGACCACGCGCCGGGCTCGGGGAGCGTCCCGAGGCCGGGGTCGTAGTACACGAGCTGCGATCGGGGATCCCGGTCGAGCGTCTGAATCAGACGCACGACGTTTGTGTTGCAGGGACCGAATTCGTTGTTCGTCCCGTCGCAGCATATGACGATGTTACGGGGCATCGCCGGATTCCGGTTTGTGTTCGGTCAACACTTCGTAGTGCGCCGACACTTCTCCCGGTGGGGCGGGCGGAGGAGTCTTCTTACCGGTGAGGGCCGAACGGAGGAAGTACAGTGCGCCGGCGACCACGGCGATGACAATGATGGCAGCGAAGAAGAACACGACAAGGGCAACCCCGGCGATGACGAGGACGGCACCGATGAGGCGGCCGAGGAACGTGTGCGGCATGGAGACCTGAACCTTCACCCCTTCATCCCTCCTCTTTCCAGCATCAGCGCGAACAGCTCAGAGCGATCCGACCTGCGCGGGAACACCCGCCGGCGCCCCTTTGGCGGAGTTCATGTGGAGGATCTTCGCTCCGTCGAACCCGTTGAACGTCGTTGATGAGGCAGTGCTGTACGCACCGATGTTCTCCGTGTAAAGAAAATCCCCTACCTCGAGATTCCAGGGAAGCGGCACGGAGAGCGAGATTTTGTCGAAGCTGTCGCACGTCGGTCCGACCACGGCACAGATCTCCGATTCCCCCCCCTTGAAAGCGTGGAAGTTCGGGATCCAGTGGTCGTACACCACGCCGGAAAACGTCTGGTAGACGCCGTCGTTGATGTGGTAGAACATCTTCCCGTCGCGCCGGGCTTTGCCGATGATCTCCGAAACAAGAGTGGCGATCGTGGCGACGATGAACCTGCCGGGCTCCGCGAGGATTTCGATGTCCCCGGGGAAGAGCCGTGTGAGCTCGGAATTCAGAAGCGAAGCCAGGTTCTCGAATTCCGGGACACCGGCGTCGTAGGGAACGGGGAACCCTCCCCCGATATCGACGAGGTTCAGCGGGAATCCCTTCTTCCGCGCGTCGTTCAGGATCGTGGCGGCGATGTCGAGTGCGACCGTGTAGTTATCGAAGTGCGTGCACTGGCTCCCGACGTGGAAGCTGACCCCCTCGACCTTCAGGCCCATGTCGAACGCCTGCTGTATGAGCTGCTGGGCGTCCCCGGGTTCCGCGCCGAATTTCGAGGCCATCTCCACCTGCGAGCCGGTGTCGGGGACCTTCAACCGGAGGACAAGTCCCGCCGTGTCGCAGTGGTGCTTGAGCTTGATCAGCTCGGCGGCGTTGTCGTACGTGACGAGGGGCTTGTACTGCTTGATCTTCGCAAGCGTCGAGCGGTCCTTGATCGTGTTGGAGAAGATGATCTTGTCCCAGACGAACCGCTTTTTCTCTTTCCTCTCGAAATGCCGGATGTACTGGTAGACCTGCATGAACTCGTTGTACGAGGCGACATCGAAGCTCGACCCTTCTTCGAACAGCGTTTCGATGATCTCCTGCTGGGAGTTGGCCTTCACCGCGTAATAGCACTGCACGCGCGGCAGGTGCTTCTTGAACGTCCGGTAGTTTTCCCGGAGTATGTCGTGGTCGACGATAAACAGGGGGGAGCCGTGCTCCCCCACCAGTTTCAGCAGTTCCTCGTGTCTGTCCAATGTATTCTCCGAATGAGGGGAATGTGGTTTCAGCCGTGCATCAGGCAGAGAGCTTCTTCATGAGGGACTTCAGCTCCTCGACCTCCTTGTTGTTCTCGAGGTAGGACTCGATCAGCTTCTTCCTCAGCTCCTCGCCGCGGTCATAGAGGCGCTTCAGTTTCTTCGGCTTCGTCGTCTGGAGGACGTACGCGGTCAGGAGCGGGAACGCGACCGTCACGTCGACATAGGCGGTCACGGACTGCTGGAGCTTCGTGGGATCGATCTTCCCCCACGTCACGGCCTCGCCGGGAGGCGCGCCGGAGAGCCCGCCGGTGTCCGGACGCGCGTCTGTGATGTTGATGTCGTAGTCCTGTCCCGCCTCCGGGATCATCAGGACCTCCTGGATCTGCGGCTCCGTCTGGAGAAGGAAGTTCTTCGGGCTCCCCCCGCCGATAAGGAGGACGCCGGTCTTTCCCTTCTCGTATCTCTTGGCGTTCAGGATGATCGCGGTGGAGTCGTTGACGTCGATGCTCGGGTTGATCTTGAGCTTGAACTGGTTCTTGAGCCCTGCAGACTCTGCCAGGAGCTCCAGCCCCGCCACGTTCATGCCGATCGTGGAATCGCCGGGGGAGGAGGTAAAGACGGGTATCCCGTTGCGGTACGCCGCCGCCAGCACGCTCACCTCGCCGATCTTGTTCTTCTTTTCGAAGTCGTTGAGGACCTTCCCGAGGTGATGGTAGTATTCCCGGGTCCCCATTTCCTTTTGGAATTCCGGCCGGAGCATGATCTTCCGCAGTATCCGGTCGGTCGCCATCAGGACGTCCTGGTAGTCGAACAGGATGTCGTAGATCCGCGTCACCCCCTTCTCGTGAAGATCGACGTCGTCGACCTCGTGGCTGCCGCGGAACAGGGGCATATTCAGCGCGAAATGCATGTCGTGGTACATGTTGGCCCCGGTCGCCACCAGCCAGTCCACGAACCCGTGATTCATCAGGGGAATGATCGTCGACGGCCCGAGTCCCGCCGGTGTCAGGGCGCCGGCGATGCTCAGTCCGATCGTGACGTCTTTTTCCGAGTACTTCTCGCGCAGGAGCTGGCAGGCGGCCCGGAGACGACCGCCGTTGTAGGCATCCATGTTGTCGATGACGTCGGAGATCGCGCTTTTCTTCGAGATGGGCTTCGGAAGCACCCTCTTTCCGGAGAGGTATGCGTGCTTGTCCATATGGTGCTTCATTGCGTGGTCCATTTCTGATCCTTCGAAGTATGCTGGGTGTATGTGGTTTCCGAGATTCCTGATGTATCAGGGCAAATCTGTGATTTCATGCCGGGTCACGGGGGCGGAGAAAATACGGGGAGCGCGACACAAATCTAGGATAGAAAGAGGTCATTCGCAAGGGCTGGTTTGACTTGAGGAGGCAATTCTGTATATTCGTCGGTTCAATTGTTCTTTCCACTGCCAGATACCTCTCGAAGGGAAGACCTCATGATGGGATCATCCACCCCCTCCATCTGCCGCAGAGGCCTCCCTCCCGCTCCCCCTTCGATCCGACACACAACATCTTCGTCCATTCACCAACCGCACCGGTAAGCATCGTGACCCGCGTCCGAACCGCTGTTTCCGCGCCAGAGGCAATTCATCCATCTCCCGATCGGTGGAGCGACACGTTCCTTGACGACCTCCGTTCCCGGGGGGACGTCCTCGCCGACGGGGCCCTCACACTCATCCTCAAGGAGAATGAATCCGCCGCGCTGACGACGTTGTTCCGGGAGATGGACACGAACGACGACATCGCCCCGGCAAAGCACTTCCCGCTCCTGGAGGAATTCTTCCGGTCGACGGACGACCTCCCCCCCGGGACCGACCTCGAGAGGATCCGCCGCGGCGAGGACATATTCAGAAGGCACATATTTGAGAGCGCGATCGTCCTCCTGATGAGGAGCCTGCCGGAGGGGTACGCGGCGCCGAACCTCTCCATCATACTGAACATCTCGGGTCAGCTCGAGAAGCACACGTTCAAACGACTGCTCGCCACGCTTCAGATGGTCGTGAACGTGACCACATCCCGCGGGTTCCAGAAGGGGGGGAAGGCGGTGATCACCGCCCAGAAACTGAGGCTCCTCCACGCCGGGATCAGGCACATTACAGGACGGTATCGCCCGCGGTATGCTGAGACATACGGCGTGCCGGTCAACCTGGAGGACATGCTCGTCACAATGATGGGGTTCTCCTACATACTCCTGATGGGCTACCGGACGCTGAACGTCGGGCTGACTCCGGCCGAGGAGGAGGATTGCATGTACCTCTGGAAGGTGTACGCCCTCCTCATGGGGATTCACCCCGAAGGCCACCCGGAAAGCGACGAGTACTTTCCGCGCACCGTCGACGACGCGGCGCAATTCTACGATGCGTACAAGCGGCGGCATTACGTCCAGGCGTCGCTCAACCCCGACGGACCGGCCCTTGCCGCGGCCGATCTCAAGATGCTGCGGCAGAGAATCCCCTTCTTCCTCCGCATACTGGGGTTCGGCGTCATCCCGCACATTTATATGCGGGAGCTGATGGGGGACGAAGCGTGCGCCCGGATAGGGATCGGACCCGTGCACGGGAGGCGCCTGCTCACGTGGATCGTGATGCGCATTCATTCGATCCTCAGGCCGATCGAAAACGCCGATCCGTCCGGGTTCGGGCGGATGGGAGAGATCCTGTTCCAGGACATGATCGCGAAGGCGTACAACGGCGACGTGACGTTCACGGTCCCCACGACAATGAAGGATCTGAAGAACATCGTGCGCGCATCGAATCATCCCGGCGCTGCATAAAGGGAGAATGATGGACGGAGAACTGATCAACCTGAAATCGTACACGCCGCTCGAGATGATACTCTTCGCGGGCGGATGCTATATCTGGGTGGTGGTCTACATCATCTACATCCGGCACATCATGAAACACCGGATGATCGGGATGCCCGTCTTTGCCGCCGCGAGCAACATCGCCTGGGAGCTCGTCTGGGGGTTCGTCCCCCCGGCGACGGACATGGGGCTCATCGTGGTGTGGGGATACCGGATCTGGTTCTTCCTCGACCTGTACATATTCGCCGGGGTGATCCGCCTGGGCGCCTCGCAGGTCTCCATCGAGGCCCTCAGGCCGAAGTTCAAGCCGGTCATCATACTCGTCGCCCTCGCCTGGGCGGCCGTTTATTATTTCTTCAAGGTGGAGGGGTTCGACACGGTGATCGGCGCCATGTCCGCGTACGTCGCGCAGTCACTCATCTCCATACTTTACCTCCTGCTGCTTCTCCGGCACCACCGGCTGGTCTGGTTCTCGTTCGCCATCGCGTGGCTCAAGATGCTCGGCTCCGGGCTCATCACCGTCTTCATGTTCATACACTATCCGGCGAATCACTTCCTCCAGACGGTCGCCGGCATCTGCCTCGTCATCGACTGCATATACATCGTCGTCTATTACCAGCGACGCCGGTCGGAGGCCAACGGGCGTGCCCGCTGAGACCAGAGTTGCCCGCGCACCGGGCGCAGACGTCCTGGAGGAGATCTACAGGAGCGACCGGACCGTTGTCGTCCGTGAGAGACCCGCCGGGACCGGGGCCCCGGTCATCGTCAAGACGCTCAGCGAGGAACACCACGATCCGCGGGACGTCCTCAGGCTCACGCACGAGCACGAAATTCTCCAGTCGCTGGATTCGCCCGGGATCATCCGCTCCCCCGGCCTGGAGCGCCGCGGCGGTTCGTATGCTCTCCTCCTCGAAGACTTCGGCGCCGTGTCGCTTGACAGGCACATCGCGACACACCGGGTCGACATAGCATCTTTCCTCGGGATTGCCGCACAGGTCACCGAGGCGCTCGGCGCGGTACACGACCGGGGAGTGATACACAAAGACATCAACCCTTCGAATATCCTCATCAATTTCAGCACGGGTCAGGTCAAGATATCGGATTTCGGGATCGCCTCGTTCCTGGAGAGAGAGTCGCTGAGCGACACAAATCCCCACCTCCTGGAGGGAACGCTCCCGTACATTTCGCCGGAACAGACCGGCCGGATGAACCGGGCGATCGATTACCGGACCGATTTCTACTCCTTCGGCGCGACGCTGTACGAGATTCTCCTCGGCTGGCCCCCGTTCCAGTCGGGGGACCCGATGGAACTCGTCCATTCGCACATCGCGCGCCGCCCCATCCCTCCTTCCGAGCTCAACAGGGAAATTCCGCCGGCCGTCTCGGCCATCGTGATGAAGCTCCTCTCCAAGACCGCGGAGGAACGATACCAGACGGCGAGAGGGCTCAAAGCCGACATTGACCGGTGCATCGCCGAACTGGAGCGCGACGGGTCCGTCTCCGCGTTCGAGCCCGGTGAAGAGGATTTCTCCGACCGGTTCGCGATCGACCAGCGGCTGTACGGCAGAGAAGAAGAGACACGCCTCCTCCTCGATGCGTTCGAACGGGTGTGCGAGGGGACCCCGGAGACGCTCTTTGTCAGCGGGACGCCCGGCATAGGCAAGTCGGCGCTCCTTCACGAAGTGTACAAGCCCCTCACGAAACGGCGGGGCTTCTTCATCTCGGGAAAATTCGACCAGTTTCAAAGGAACGTCCCGTACTCCGCGTTCCTCTCGGCGTTCCGGGACCTGGTGCGGGAGATGCTCGCCGGGACGGACGATGAACTTTCCGCGTGGAAGAACAGGCTGCGCGAGGCGTTCGGGAATAACGGCCGTGTGATCGTGGAGGTGCTCCCCGAGCTCGAGATCATCACCGGGCCACAGCCGCCGGTCCAGGAACTGCCTTCCACGGAGTCGCAGAACCGGATTCACAGCGCGCTCGTCACGTTCGTCAGAGCCGTGGCACGGAAAGAGCATCCCCTCGTTCTGTTTCTCGACGACCTGCACTGGGCCGACCCGGCATCGCTTGACCTGATGCGGCTCCTGATGGCGGATGCGCACGACATGTACATCCTCTTCCTCGGGGCATTCCGGGAACTCGAAGCCGGGGACGAACTCGACCATGCGATCGTGGAGATGGAACAGGCGGGATGTCCCGGTCCGGCGCATCATACTCCTCCCTCTCGACCAGGGGACGACGAACAGGCTTGTCGCGGATTCACTCCACTGCACGGAGGAAGAGTCCGCACGGCTCTCCGGGCTCGTTCACGACAAAACGGACGGAAACCCTTTCTTCGTCAACGAGTTCCTCACGTCGCTCCACAGGGAGAAGCTTCTCCGGTATGACAGGGCGGATCATGCATGGAAATGGGATTCCGACAGGATTCTGCGGAAGGAGATCACGGACAACGTCGTGACGATGCTGACGACGAAGATCCGGGTCCTCTCCCCCGAATCGCAGACCGCCCTGACAACCGCTTCGTGCCTCGGGAGCACGTTCGAACTCGGGCCGGTCGCCCGGGCGCTCGGATCGACGGAGGGCCGCACGGCCGAGCTCCTCCGCGGGGCGATCAGCGAGGGGTTGATACTCCCCCTCGGTGACGCATACAAGTTCGTCGGCGGCCCGGATTCCGACGGATGCCGCGGTGCCGATCCCGACGGACTACACGGGCGTCGCATTCAGGTTCACGCACGACCGGGTCCAGCAGGCCGCCTACTCGCTCGTCCCGGAGGAGAGAAAAGCGGCGCTCCATTACTCGATCGGCCTGAGCATACTCAGAAGCATCACCGACCCCGGGAACGACAGGCGGATACTCGACGTCGTCAATCACATGAATCTCGGGTCATCCTCCATCGCCCGGGAAGAGGAGAAACGGACGCTTGCCGCTCTTAACCTCACGGCCGGGAGACGCGCGAAAGCTTCCGGCGCGTTCGACGCCGCGCTCAGGATATTCGCGGCCGGGAAGCTGCTGACAGGCGAGCGCGGCTGGGAGGACGATTACCGGCTGGCGTACGATCTCACGGCGGAACTGGGCGAGTGCGAGTACCTGACGGGGAAATTCACCGAATCCGAAGGAAGGTTTTCGGAGTGCCACGCACACGCCCGATCGGCGTTCGACAGGGCGCGCATCTGCTATCACGAGGTGGCCCTTCACGTGTATGCCGGGAACCCCGAACGCGGGATAACGGCGGGGATCAACGGACTGGGACTTCTCGGCGTCCGGGTCAAACGGGCGCCGGGGAAGATTGCCGTCGCCGCATCGCTGATCCGCGTGCTCTGGCTCCTCCGGGGGAAAACAATACCCGCGCTCGGCCATATCCCGCGGATGACCGACCGGAACCAGCAACTCGCCATCAGGATACTGATGGCGATGGTCCATTTCGCCTACCGTTCGAGCGAGAACCTGAGCGCCGTCGTCATACTCAGGATGGTGGATGCGACGCTCAGGCACGGGACCGCGGAAGAATCCCCTTACGGATTTGCCACATACGGGCTCGTCCTGAGCACCGGGTTCGGGAGAGTCGATTCCGGATGCGCCTTCGGCGATCTCGCCGTCACGATCGCGGACCGGAACGCGAACCAGTACATGCTGGGGCGCTGCATGTTCGTCCTGGGGAGCGTCCTCCACAGCTGGAGACACGACACGGCAGAGGCAATGAAGCTCCTTGCCGATGCCCACCGGCAGAGCCTGGCAAGCGGAGATCTCGAATATGCGTCCTACTCGCTCATCCATCTCACGCTCGACCAGATCGTCACCGGCGAGCACCTTGACGAGGTGTACCGGAAGGCGGCAGAGCACCTGGCGTTCGTCAAGCGGTTCAAGTTCGGGAACCCCGAGCTCACGTTCGTCCTGGCGCGGCAGATGGTCCTCTCGCTCAAAGGGGGAACATCCGGCGAAGGGAGCCTCGACGACGGTGAATGGAGCGAATCCGAGTATATCGCGCGCCTGAAGCGCTCCAACGAGAACGTCGCCCAGATGTATTATGCGACGGTCCGGATGCAGGTGCATTACATCTTCGGGCAGTTCAACGAGGCGTGGCGCGTCGCGCGCGAGGCGAGGCCTTTCCTGGCCGCGCTCCGGGGACAGCTCCTCCAGGCGGAATTCTGCTTTTACGAATCGCTCACGATATGCGCGGTCGTGAAGGATTTGAAGGCCGGGGAACGCAGAGCGGCGCGGCGCACGCTGAGGGGCAACTTCCGGAAACTGGAGAAGTGGTCGGAAGGGGCACCCGGGAACTTTCTCCACAAGCATCTCCTGGCCGCCGCGGAGGCGGCACGGTGTGATGGCCGGGACGCCGATGCGATGGGGCTCTACGACAGGGCGATCGCCGCGGCGACCGAACATCACTATATCCAGAACGCGGCTCTTTCGGCGGAGGCAGCGGCACGGTTTCATCTCGGGGCGGGAAGAACGTCGGTCGCCCGCGCCTACGTGCTCGACGCAAGGCAATGGTACGGCGACTGGGGGGCCACGGGAAAAGTGGCCTCACTCGACAGGGAGTATCCGGCGTTGATTTCAGGCGGCGTGCGGAAGCCGCGGACGCAGACCGGGAGGAAGGGAACGCCGGTGACAGAGACATTCACCGGCTCCCTCGACCTGGCGTCGGTCCTGAAGGCATCGCAGGCACTCTCGAGCGAGATCGACCTGGACCGCCTGCTCGGGAAGATGATACTCATCGTCCTGGAGAACGCGGGGGCGGAAAGATGCGTCCTCGTCATGGAGGAGAAGAACCAGCTCATCGTGCGCGCCGAGGGGGGAACGGACGGTGCCATCACCGTTCAATCGGTCCCGGTGGAAACGTACGGCAGACTTTCAGAGGCGGCGGTCCACTACGTCGCACGCACGGATGAAACCGTCCTCCTGAACGACGCGACGCGGGAGGGAATACTGAAGAACGACCCGTACGTCACCGGGAGCCGGCCGAAATCGCTCCTCTGTCTCCCCGTGACGAACCAGGGGAAGAGGAGCGGCATTCTCTACTTCGAGAATAACCTGACGACGGACGCGTTCACGCCCCGTCGGCTGGAGGTGCTGAACCTCCTCTCGTCCCAGATCGCGATATCACTTGAGAACGCGCGACTCCACGGAGAAGAAAAGAGGTACGCACGGGTCCAGGAGGAGATCCGGCTCGCCGCGAAGATACAGATCGACCTCCTTCCCCGATCCGTCCCCCGCGTGCCCGGGTACCAGGTGGCGGGGATCAACCATCCCGCGCAGGTCATCGGGGGAGACTATTACGATTTCATACCGCTCGGGGACGACCGGCTTGCCGTCTGCCTCGGAGACGTCGCGGGGAAGGGACTTCCCGCTTCGCTCCTCATGGCCAACCTCCAGGCGACGCTCCGCGGCCAGTCGATGTTCGACTCTTCGCCGGGGGGCGTCATTCGGCGCGCCAACAAGCTCCTCTGGGAGAGCACGGACGCCGAGAAATTCGCAACGGTCTTCTTTGGCGTGCTTGACCCGCTCGAGCACAGGTTCACGTACGTCAACGCAGGCCAGGAAATTCCGTTCATACTCAAGGCGGGCCCGGACCCGGTCCGACTCGACAAGGGAGGGGTGGCGCTGGGAGTCATGGAGGAATTCGACTTCGACGAAGGGTCCGTGATGCTTGACCCGGGGGACATGATGGTGATCGTGTCGGACGGGATCACCGAATCGATGAACGCCGCGCAGGAGCTCTTCGGCGAAGAGCGGATGACGCGGCTGCTCCCCGCTCTCAGGGAATGCGACGCCCGGACCGTCGTCGAGCGGCTCATCGGCGCGGTGCGCTCATTTGTCGGGGACGCGCCCCAGTGGGACGACATGACGATCGTCGTCGTGAGACGGGACTGACAAAATAACAGATTCTTAACCGTTTCGTTACCTGGAGGTCACACCAAATAGGTATGTTCCTCTAAACCAGGTGAAGGGGAACGGTGATGACAAGGCATGAAATCCTTCAGGCAGCGCACGCGAGCTTCAACGAGTTTTTCCACATCTGGCAGTACAACAAGCGGGACCAGGGTCTGGGCGCGCTGGTATTCATGCCGGAAGAAGCCGCCGGGGGTGAAGAGCTGCACTGCGAATTCTGGACGCTGAAAGAAATCCTCCGATTCGTGCGCAGAACGCACCGGAGCGAGGAATTCCTGTATCGATCGCTGGAAACGGCAAATCGGACGGGGGGCTATCCGATACTCTTTTTACCACCGGGAAGTGCGCCTGACGGCGAGAATTATCCTCTTTTCGATCTGGAATTGGAACAGGTCGCTGAAGCGTTCGAGGCCTGATCAGCAAATACACCCGAATTGCCCCTTTCCCTCTACCCGCATTTCCGCTCCTCCCCGGCAGGCCCGGTCCGGTGGCCAATATTCGCCTTGATGCGACAATCGTTCCTTTATGTGTACTCACATCCGCCGTATATGACCAATTAACAGGACTTTCAATGAAAGGCCCGGATGTGCCCCGATGGTACACTTGTTGCGCCCTCTCTTGCGCACCACTGGCACAAAGGAAGGGCAGAAATTGAGCAAGCGTGCGACAACGCTTTCCGGGCATTCGAGCAGGCCGTGGGAAACAGCAGGTTCTCCCCGGTCTGACGGGATATACAGGGAAGTGTTCGAAAACAGCCGGGCAGTGATGCTGCTCGTCGAACCCGAAACGCGGGCAATTGTCGACGCAAATTTCACGGCGTGCAGATTCTACGGATTCAGCCGGGACGAGATGCGGGGAAAAACTCTGACCCAGATCAATCCCGCGTCAAAACAAAGTCCCCCTTCCACGTGGACCAAACCGCCCCGGGACGCGGACGACTGCCTCCGGGAGCAACACCGACTCGCCTCGGGAGAAATCCGGGACGTCGAGATCAACAACAGCCCCCTCACCATCAGGGGCCGGCAGCTTCTTCTGTCGATCATCCACGACGTCACCGAACGACGCAAGGCGGAGCTCGAGCTCCGGCTCATGGCGCAGGCCGTGGCTTCTGCTCCCGACTGCATCACGATCACCGATCTCCGGGACAAGCTCATCTACGCCAACGAAGCCTTCTGCACGACATACGGATACACCCGGGAGGAATTGATCGGGAAGGAGACGTGGCTGCTGCGATCCCCCGCCGCACCGAAATCGATTTCCGATCAGATCCTCCCCGGGACTCTCGCGGGGGGCTGGCACGGCGAGATCGTCAACCGGAGGAAGGACGGAACCGATTTCCCCGTCGAGCTCTGGACATCCGTCGTGAAGGACGACGCCGGCGTCCCGGTGGGGATGGTGGGCGTGGCGAGGAACATTACCGACCGCAAACAGACGGAGGAAAAGCATCGACAGAGCGACGAGCAGTTCCGCCTGATCGCGGAAAACGTCGCGGACATGATCCTGGTCCTTGACGTCGAGGGAAGGAGGATCTACCACAGCCCTTCCTACAGGCACATCCTGGGAGATCCGGAGGTTCTGAAGGGGACGGACGCATTCCAGGATCTCCACCCGGACGACAAGGAAAGGGTGAAGGAGGGGTTCCAGAAACTCGTCCGCACGGGGGAAGGGCAGCGGCTCGAGTACCGGCTGGTCGTGAAGGACGGCTCCGTCCGCGACATCGACGCGAAGGGGAGCGTGATCAGGGACGCCGACGGGAAGATTTTCAGGGTGATCGTGGTGTCGCGTGACGTCACGGAGGAGAGGAAGCGGGCGTCGCAGTTCCTCCGGGCTCAGCGGATGGAAAGCATCGGGACGCTGGCGGGAGGGATCGCCCACGACCTGAACAACGTGCTTTCGCCGATCATGATGGCCATCGAGGTCCTGCGGAGCAAGAACCCCGACCCGCGAAGCCACGCCATACTGAAGACGATCGAGACTTCCGCGGTGCGGGGGGCGGATATCGTACGGCAGGTGCTGGCATTCGGCAGGGGGGTGCAGGGGGACCGCATTCTCGTCCAGCTCAGGCACGTCGTGAAGGAGGTCGTCAACATCGCCTCGGAGACTCTTCCGAAGTCCATTTCCATCAAAACCGAAATCCCGCGAAACCTCTGGACCGTCTCCGCCGATCCGACACAGATGCACCAGGTGCTCCTCAATCTCCTGTTGAACGCGCGCGACGCCATGCCCAGGGGAGGGAGCCTGACGATCTCCGCGGAGAACGTGACGCTGGACGAGAGCTACTCGCGGATGCATCTTGAAGCAAAGCCCGGCGCCTATGTATCGATCGCGATCACGGACACGGGGACGGGGATTCCCGCGAACATCCGGGACAAGATCTTCGAACCGTTCTTCACCACGAAAGAGATAGGCCAGGGAACGGGGCTCGGCCTCTCGACGACGCTCGCCATCATCAAGAGCCACGAGGGATTCATCAACCTGTACAGCGAGATCGGCGAGGGAACGACGTTCAGAGTTTACGTCCCGGCGTCGGGAACGACGGAGGGAGAGTCGGTGCCGGACGAAGAGGGGGATCTCCCGAGAGGAAACGGGGAACTGATCCTCGTCATCGACGACGAAACCGCGATACGGGAGATCACCAGGGAGACCCTCCAGTCCTACGGCTACAGTGCGATAACCGCCGGCGACGGGGCCGAGGGAGTGGCGCTGTTCGCCGAACACAAGAAAGAGATCGCGGCGGTCATCACCGATATCGTCATGCCCATCATGGACGGCAACGCGGTGATCGCCGCGCTGAAGAGGATCAACCCGAAAGTCACGATCATCGCAGCCAGCGGGCTGACGACGAAGGGGCAGACGGCGATTCTCTCCGATACCGTTGCCGAGGCATTCCTCACGAAACCGTACACGGCGGAAAAACTGCTGAAAACACTGGCTGCCGCCCTTGCCTAGCCGCACACCCGCGCCCAGGACCGATCTTCTCCGCCATTTGATTGTCGCGTCCCCGCCTCGTACTTTGTCTCTGTCCCGGCACATCCCAGACACCCGGCACGAACACTCACTCCGTCAACAGGGATAGGCCCATGATCGGCAGAAAAAGGAATGCCACGCAACCCAGGATGCCCGAACGAGAGCCGGGGGAGAAGGGGAAAACGGGCAGGGGGCCGAGAGGAAACCCCGGGCTCGCGTGGGTGGTGGCGGCGGACATGGGGTTCGGCCACAAGAGAGCCGTGTTCCCCCTCCGGGATATCGCGGAAGGGGGGATCATCTCCGTCGGGCAGAACGACGCCGCATCCCCGAAGGAACGAAACCTGTGGAGGAGGCTCCTCCGGTTCTACGAGGCATTTTCACGCGCCTGGAGCATCCCCTTCGTCGGCAGGTACATATTCGGGATACTGGACGCGTTCCTGAGGATACCGACGTTCTACCCGCTGCGCAACCTTTCGAAAAGCACATTCCAGGTCGAGCTGCTTGAGTCGTTCATCGACGACGGGCTCTGCGAGGGAATGCTGGACCGGATTCGCGAGAAGCGGCTCCCGCTCGTCACATCGTTCTACGCGCCCGCCATCGCGGCGGACAGAAAAGGGAACGAGAGGATCTACTGCATCATCTGCGACGCCGACCTGAACAGGGTGTGGGTCGCCCGGGAACCGTGGGAAAGCCGCATCGAGTATTTTGCCCCCTGCGGGCGGGTGGTCCAGCGACTGAAGGCCTACGGGGTCCCCGAGGAGAGAATATTCCTCACCGGATTTCCCCTGCCGGCGGAGCTCGTGGGAGGCACGAGGATGACCACGCTCAAGTCGGACCTGGGCCAGCGGCTCATTCACCTGGATCCGGGAGAGAGATTCCGCCCCCGGTACGGCGTGCACGTCGAGCACTTCCTCGGGAAGGAGAACTGCCGGTTGAAGAAGGACCGCCCCCTGACGATCACGTATTCGGTCGGGGGGGCCGGCGCATTGAAGGAGATCGGCGCGAAGATCGCCCGGAGTCTCAGGGAGCCCCTTCTCGCCGGCGAGATACGCCTGAACCTCGCGGCCGGGACGAAGGAGTCCGTCCGGGGATTCTTCCAGAAAGTGAAAACCGAGATCTCCGACTCGTGTGACGGCATCCGGGTGATCTCCGGGAATACGTTCGATGAGTATATCGGGAAGTTCAACGCGGCCCTGAGAACCACCGACATCCTCTGGACGAAGCCGAGCGAACTCTCGTTCTACTCGGGGCTGGGACTCCCCATCATCATGACGCCGGCGCTCGGATCACAGGAGACATTCAACCGGAAATGGCTCCTGGATACTCACGCGGGAATCCGGCAGGAAAACCCGGACTATACGCACCAGTGGCTCCTGGACCTTCTTAACAGGGGACGGCTGGCGGAAGCCGCCTGGTCCGGCTTCTTGAAGGCAAGGAAGCTCGGGACGTACAGGATCATCGAGGTCCTGAAGACCGGCGCGATGAAGCGCGAGCGTTCACCCATCGAGCGGTGATCCGGCGAAGATGAAAGATCCCATTCTCTTTTTCTACCTGAGGACCGGCGGGGGCCATTTCGCCCCCGTCCGCGCTCTGGCCGACTACCTGCGCGGCGCACATCCCGGCGAAGTGGACCCTGTCCTTGTCGACGGAATGGCGGGTGCCGGGACGTTCGCGCGGTTCGGGATAGAAGACGGGTACCGGATCACGCAGGCAAGGGCAAAGTGGATCTACGAGCTGGCGTACGCCGTGACAAAGCTCCCCCCGGCGACACGGGCCAACAGCGCGCTTGTCTCCCGTCTCCTCCGCCGGGGAATCGAGGAGACAATCCTCAGGTACCGCCCCCGGGCGATCGTCATATCACATTTCTTTCTCATCGCACCGGTTCTCGATGTCCTCCGGAGACGGAACCTCGCCATCCCTGTGGTTACCGTCGTCACGGATCCGTACACGGCCCATCCTCTCTGGTTTCTGAGGAAGGGTCAGACGATGGTCGTCTTCAGCGAGAGGGTCAAGCGGACCGCCGTCCTGAGCGGCATACCGGCAGAACGCGTCCACGTTTTCCCGTTCATACTGGATCCGAAATTCGTAAGGAGAGACGAAGTCCCCGGACCGGGGGCTTCCAGGACCGCACTCGGATTCCGGTCCGACCAGCACGTGATCCTGCTCCTGGGAGGCGGGGACGGGATGCCCAGGGGGCTCCGGATCGTGAGAACGATTCTGGGCCGGCTTCCCAGCGTCGGGGTCATACTCGTGTGCGGAAGGAACGAGTCACTGTTCCGGAGGGCCCGCGCGTATGCGGCGTCGGCAAAAGGGAAGAACCTCAGGGTCTTCGGCTACGTGGAAAACGTGCCGGATCTCATCCGTCTTTCGGACACCGTTCTGACGAAGGGTGGCGCATCGACGGTCATGGAGATCATGGCGCTCGGGAAGACCCCCGTCGTTACCACGTACATATGGGAGCAGGAGAAAGGGAACGTGGAATTCGTCGTGAACGACGGGAGGGGTGTTTTTGAGAAGCGCATCCGAAAGCTTCCCGACGTCCTGACGGGCATCTTCGAAGACAGGCCCCCCTTCCGGCACATACGCGAGAGGAACGAGGAGACAGTTATCGAAAGCGGTACCCCTGCCGTCGGGGAATTCATATTCAAGATACCGGGCGCGGCCGACATCATCGGAGCGGAGGGTAAAGGACGCTTTGATTTTTAGATTTCCGTCAGTACCATAAGGTTCAACGGCGGGGGGACCGTCCCCCCTATTTTGTTCATTCACACAGGAGCCCCATGAAGAAGGTGGTCATATTCCTCGTCTCCCTCCTCGGTATCACGATCACCATCTCCCGGCTCCCCGCTCTTGCACAGGCATCAGAACCCTCCCCCCCTCTCAACGCACATCATCAGGTAGCCCGGGAGATATTCCGGGAGCTGATCGAGATCAATACGACGCTGACCCGGGGATGCACACCCGCCGCCAGGGCGATGGCATCGCGGCTCCTGAAGGCGGGGTTCCCGGAAGGAGACGTGCAGCTCGTGGGGCCCGCCCCCGAGCACCTGAACCTTGTGGTGCGTCTGCGCGGGAAAGGGTCCCTCCGCCCGGTGCTCTTCATTTCGCATCTCGACGTCGTGGAAGCGCTCCGTAAAGACTGGTCGCTCGACCCGTTCACGTTCACAGAGAAGGACGGCTACTTTTACGGGCGGGGGACGACGGACATCAAGTGCGAAGACGCCGATCTCGTAGCAAATCTCATCCGGCTGAAGCAGGAGGGGTATGTCCCCGACCGGGACGTGATCGTCGCGCTCACCGAGGACGAGGAAAACGGGGACAACAACGGCGTGCAGTGGCTCCTGGCGAACCGGCGGGACCTGATTGACGCGGAATACTGCATTAACCCCGACGGCGGGGGGGGCGAGATCAAGAACGGGAAGCCGGTCGTGATGGAGGTTCAGACAAGCGAGAAGATCTACATCGATTACCGTCTCGAGTCGAAGAACAAGGGGGGGCACAGCTCGCTGCCGGTGAAAGACAACGCGATCTACCACATCGCCGGCGCGCTCGGCAGGCTCTCTGCATTCGAGTTCCCGGTGAGGCTCAACGAGACGACGCGCCTGTTTTTTGAGCGGAGCGCCGTCCATGAGACGGGGCAGGCCAGGAGCGACATGCTGGCGATGGCGAAAACCCCCCTCGACGCGGCGGCAGCACGCCGGCTGGCGGAGTCGTCCCCTTACTACAATTCGCTCATGAGGACGACGTGCGTGGCGACGATGATCGGCGGAGGGCACGCGGAGAACGCGCTCCCGCAATCCGCAACGGCGAACGTCAACTGCAGGATGCTCCCGGACGACAGCGCGGACAGCGTCCTGGCGGCGCTCCGCTGCGTCATCGCGGATACGCAGGTCACGATCACGCCGGTCTCGACGGCCTCACGGGGACCCCTCTCCCCCCTCCGGAAAGACCTGATGCAGACACTGGAGAAACTCACCGCAGCGATGTGGCCCGGCGCCATCGTCATGCCGACGATGTCGACAGGCGCTTCGGACGGAAAGTTCCTGCGGATGGCCGGGGTGCCGGTCTACGGCGTCTCCGGCATGTACACGGATATCGACGACGCACGGGCGCACGGCAGGGACGAACGGATCGGCGTCGCCGAATACTACAAAGGGGTCGATTTCACCTACCTGTTCATCACGGCTTTGACCGGGGGATGACCTTCTTCAACGCGACGATCTGAGCCTCGAGCCTCTCGAGGAGCTTGTGGTCGAACGTTTCAGCCAGGCGGTCGTGGAGATTCTGGAACTTCTGCACCTGCTTCCCGGGAGACGCGTGCAGTTTATCCCACATCCTGTGCTCGTGCCCGCGGTGGCGCTTCAGGGCCAACCGGAGCGATTCGATATTGTGGATCTTGTCGGCGCATGAAATCTGCCTTGCGCCGACGGGCGTGGACTTCAGACAGAGCCGCTTCAGGTAGGCCTCTCCGCGCTTCTCCCATTTGATCTTCCTGCCGTTCGCATCCCTTTTCTGCTGCGTGACAAGCGAGACCAGCCTGAAGACCGTCGGACCGAATTTCTTCTTCATCACCGGGACCAGGTCCGGCCGGTCCTCCTTCTGCACGACGTCCTCGAGGAAATCGTGCAGTATGCCCGCAACGACCACATCCTCCGGAAGATCGTACTCCGCGAGGATGTAGGCGACGCCGAAGAGGTGCGAGAGGTACGGGATCCTGATGTCCGGGTCTTTCCGTTTATGCTTGCGGTGGTGGATGGCGGCAAAGTCCATCGCCTCGTGTATCCGTTCCGTAAACGGCGTCATCTCGATCCTCCCGTAGTGTGATTATTCGAACCACTGCCGCGGAATACCTGCCATACGCAACACCGCCCTGTAGTCACATTCGAAAGCCGGGATCGGGTTCTGAATGAAGAATTCAAGCTCATCCGAGCCGGAGTATTTCTCATCCCCCGGGCCCCCGGTCACGACGGCTTCCGTCCCGTTCCCCCACCAGTAGTCCCACAGGACTTTCGCGTCCTTCTTCCCTCCGGCCCGGGAGTCCTCAACCTGATGCCTCACGAACCTCCGTGCATACTCTTTCGCCAGTTCAAATGTCGGGAACCCCTCAATCGAAAAGTCGAACGCCGTATCCGGGTAGTGAAGAAGGGAATTCACGCGCACGGAGTATTGCCGCACCCGGACGGCCACACCAGCGCCATCCGGCGGCGCGTTGTCCGGTCTTCTCCATGAAAACTCTTCACCAAAGTCCAGCTCGATCTGTTCGCCGACGTGAGGCCCGGCTCCGGAATCGACGGACCCGGCCGCTTCGGGAACCGTGAGGATGGGAACCGTCCGGCGAAAACTGATGTCTGCGGTCTCTATGTTCCCCCCGTAAGATATTATATTTGATGCAAGCATGCTCTGGGCTTTCTCCCGCAGGCCGGGATTCCCGTTCACGAACAAGGCGTATTCCTCCGGCGACACGGACCGGGGGCGGTAATCACCCGAAAGGTACCTGAGCCATCCGCGAATATGTCTCTGCAGATGACACTGGAAGTCGGCATCCGAGCAGCGCAAGCGGTACACGCCTTCAAAGACAGTGGCATTTTTCCATGTGATCCTGACATCCACCAGGTCTGCCGGATCATCGCACGGGGCAGTAACGGCCAGATCCCGGATAATCTCGTCGGCCTCCGCGAACGAAGCGACCCTGTATTTCACATAATCTCTAAACTCCCGCGGCCCGGCGCTCGTCTTCCCGGCGGCCTCTTCCCTCCTTCTCAGCATGATCTCAGAGACTTCCGCTTTCGGGGAGGATTCGGAGATCGTCCCTTCCCGGGTTATTTCGTATGTGCCGGATACGGAGTCAATGTTTTCCACTCGGTCCCCCTTGTCTGTGCTGTGACGTTCTCTTCATGACGAAATATACACCGGCGGGCTCGCCAAACTGTCTCACCGGCCGATACTAATCTCATAAGTTGATTATGGAGGCGCGATTGCATAGTTTTTCCGAACGCATCGTACGGGGGAAACGACCATGAAAGCGCTGATCGCGACGGTAATTCTGCTTGCGGTCGGGACCGCCGTGGCGGCGGGGCAGGGAATCATCCCGGCGGATCGTCTCACGAACTGGAATCCGGGAGTGACGGTCGGCGTTCCCGGCGGCATTCCGGCCCGCACGACGATCGGGTCGACGGTCGACGCCGCGACGTACGGCACGGGGCTTGTCGACGCCTCCGCGGCAATCGCCGGCGCGATCGATTCGTGCCCTGCCGGAGGCGTGGTGTATATCCCCGCAGGGACGTACCGTCTTGACAACCGGGTCTACCGGGCGTACGCAAGCAACGTCACAATCCGCGGAGCGGGGCCGGGTTTGACGATACTCAAGTCGAACGTCGCACAACAGGCGCTCCTGCTCGGGACGGGCGATTGGCCCAGGCCGGCGGGGGGCATTGCCATACTCTCCGGCGCCACCCGGGGAAGCACGACGCTTACGCTCTCCGATGCCAGTACAATCACCGTCGGAAAACTTGCACGGGTGGAGCAGAACGATCTCCCCTACGTCATTTCCGCGACCGCGCCGACGACGAATGGCAGGCTTATGAGCGCGACGTTCAGGGTCAGCGGGAAATCGGGGAACGTCGTGACCGTCACGCCCCCCCTGCCGATCGACTTCACGGCGTCGCCGTCACTCGTCCCGTACGCGATCTCTCCTCTCGTCAGCACCGGCGTCGAGGATCTCACGATCGACTGCAACGGGACCTCGTGGACCGGGATAGAGTTCGACCAGTCGTGGGGGTGCTGGGTAAAGAACGTGGAGATCAAGAATTCCACGGGACGGCAGATGTTCTTCGTCTGCTTTGTCAGCGGGGAGATCCGGCACAATTACACGCGTGACGTCGTGGGCGGGGGGCCGAATCACGAGGGGATCGACCTGTACCAGGACGACTCATTCAACCTGATCGAGGACAACATTACCTATAACGGGGGTTTTCCGGGAATCATACTCGGCGATTCCCAGGGGGGATGTGCCGGAAACGTGATCGCCTTCAATTTTTCGTACAACGCCAACACGGGCGCGAGCACGACGGCCGGCATGGACATCAGCGTCAGTCACGGCCCCCACAACATAATGAACCTCGTCGAAGGGAACATCGCCGGAGGGATGGGGAGCGACGGGTATTTCGGTTCGACAAGTCACATCACGGTCGCGCGCAACTGGTTCACGGCAACCCATCCCACGGCCACGGACAACCTGATCGCCGTCAATATCGGGAGATGGAACAACTACTTCAGTGTCGTCGGAAACATACTCGGCACGAGCGCGTTCAGCGCATCCGGCCAGTATCAGCCTGTCGCGTCGTTCAGCTACGGGACCCAGGTCATCTTTAAGCTCGGGTTTCCCAACATGGGGAACAACGGATATTCGATGACGTGGGGTCCTTCCACGCCTCCCGATTACACGGCCCAGTCAGCCCACCAGCCGGGGGGAGACAGTCACGGGACAGGCGGGAACACGCTGCAGGAACTCGATCTTAACGTCGCCGGCACGATGATCAGGCACGGGAACTACGACTACCTGCATAAGGCGACGGTGTGGGACAGCACAATCACCGACCATTCGATTCCTTCCAGCTACTTCCGCACCGGCAAGCCCACGTACTTCGGAAATCTCGCGTGGCCCCCATTCGACCCCGCGTCTCCTCCGGGAGCGCTCAACGACGCGAACATTTCAAGAATCCCCGCCGGGTACAGGTACGTTCACGGATCCGATCCGCTGACCTCAACTCCCCCCCCCGCGCGCGGCATCCCTGTGCAGGCGGCGCTCAGCCAGAACTACCCGAACCCGTTCAACCCCGCGACGACAATCGAGTTCCAGATCGCAGAGCCGGCCACGATTTCGCTCAGGGTGTTCGATATCCTGGGACGCGAAGTCGCCACGCTTGCCGCGGGTTACTATGCGGCCGGGAGCCACGAGGTCAGGTGGGACGCCCGGGCCGCCGCGAGCGGCGTGTACCTGTACCGGCTGCAGGCGACTTCGGGAAGCCGTCCGACAGCGACTATGACACGAACGATGTACCTTCTCAAGTGAAACTACCACCCCACAATCAGCAGCGCAAAAGGGAACCTCCAATGGATGTCCGAAGAATCACGGAACACGTAGTGAAGGCCTGTACATTCACGATGGCGCTCCTGGTTTTCCGCGCCGGAATTGTCTTCTGTGCCGGGGGTGACACGGTCGTCGTCGAACAGGGAAGGTTCCTCCTTCACAAATTCGAGCAGCACATCGGGGACGAGACGTACCGGATCGTGCGGCAGGCCGATACGCTCACGATCGGCATGAAATTCAAATTCACGGACCGCGGAGCCCCTGTCCCCCTTGATGCGACATTCCGGTGCGCACCCGATCTGACGCCTCGCGCGTTCGAGATCAAGGGGAGAACATCCCGCTCGTCGAGGATCGACGACGACGTCATCGTGGGAATGACAACCTCCCGGGTTCGCAACCGGGACTCGTGGTCGGAGATCGCAACGCCCCCCGGAGCGTTCACAATCGCCGGATACGCACCGGTGACGATGCAGATGCTCATGGTCCGGTTCTGGTCATCCCACGGCACCCCCTCCGCCATCCCGACGCTCCCCGGGGGGACAGTCAGGGTTGAGCCAAGAGGATATGATACGGTCAACGTCGAAGGAAAGCCCGAATCGCTCAGGCGGTTTACGATCGAAGGTCTGATCTGGGGGCGAGAGACGCTCTGGTTCGACTCGGCCCTCGACCTCGCAGCCGCCGTGTCGACCGACGCGGAGTTCGACCATTTCGAGGCGGTGGCAGAGCGTTACGAATCGTCGCTGGGCGTCTTTGTAGGCAAAGCGGGCGCCGACGGCATGGCCGCGCTTGCCGATTTGTCGAAGGGAATCTCCGGGAGCCGCGCCCCGACGATCGCGCTCGTTGGAGGAACAATGGTCGATTGTACGGGAAGACCGGCCGTGCCGGACGCCGTGATCGTCATCGAGAACGGACGGATCACGGCGGCAGGCCCGCGGTCGGGAATCAAGATTCCCTCCGGGGCGACAATCGTCGACACGAAGGGGAAGACGATCCTCCCAGGGCTCTGGGACATGCACGCGCACGTCGAGCAGGTGGAGTGGGGACCGATTTACCTCGCCGCCGGCGTCACGACGGTGCGTGACTGCGGGAACGAGTTCGAGTTCATCACGTCGGTTCGCGACGCCATCGCGGGCGGCCGCGGGCTCGGACCGCGCATACTCGCCGCGGGAATCGTGGACGGATCGGGTCCGTTTGCGCTCGGCGTGGCGCGCGTGGACACGCCCGACCAGGCCAGGGAGTGGACGCGCCGGTACCACGACGCCGGATTCCAGCAGATGAAGATTTACAGCTCGGTCAGGCTCGAAAACCTGAAGGTCGTCTGCGATGAGGCACACAGGCTGGGGATGACCGTGACGGGGCATATCCCGAACGGTCTGACCGCGTACCAGGCGGTCGAGGCGGGGCAGGACCAGATCAACCATTTCTCGTATGTCATGTCACTGCTGGTCCCGAAATCCCCTCCCGGGACCAGCAGGTTCGATCGCATGAATGCGGCCGCGAGCATCGATACGAACTCCGAAGAGCTCCGGAAAGAAATAACGTTTTTCAGGGAACACCGCACGGTTCTCGACCCGACGATGGTGCTGACGGAGCTCTCCACGGCGACGACGGCAAAGCCGCCGGAGAGCTTTGAGCCCGGCGTGGCATACGTTGCACCGGAGCTTGCAGCCCAGGTGGTGGAGGCCGACTCCCCGAACCAGTTTTCCCCGCTCGTCGAGAAATTCTTCCGGAAGGAACTGAGCATACTCGGGCAACTTCACCGCGGGGGAATTACGATCGTCGCGGGAACCGACCAGGCCGTACCGGGGCACAGCCTGCACCGGGAAATCGAGCTTTACGTCCTGGCGGGCTTCACTCCTATGGAAGCGCTCCAGGCAGCTACGATCGTCCCGGCCCGGGTCATGGGACTGGACAAAGAACTGGGGACAATCGAAAAGGGAAAGCGCGCAGATCTGATCATCGTGAACGGCAACCCGCTCGAGGACATCCACACGAGCAGGAACGTGGAGTACGTCATCACGAACGGCTCAATGTACAACACCGCGGAACTCTGGAAAAGCGTCGGATTCAAGCCCTGGCCGTAATGCGGGCGTTGTTCGTTTTGTGGACCTGCGCCATGATCTCCTGCTCACCGATTTGAATCACAGCACGGCGCTTCCTACATTGCCCCTGTTCCGGCTCCTCCCTCCGTATTCTCCAGGCGGCGTCGCTCTTACAATTCTTGCATTATTTTCCAGGATCGAACCATGAAAACCCGGAAGTGTCTGATCCCCCGGTCGCTGGCACCCGTAATTGCCGCATGCTTCTTCGCGCTCGGGCCTCAGCTCTCCGTTGCCATGCCTCCCCAGGCGCATCCGTTCCCCGACAGCATCAGGTGCTCAGTCCAGCCGTTCTACAAATACCGCTCCGACGGGAAACCAGGCAGAGAGATCCTCCTGAAATTCAAGAATGCGAAACTCTACGGGTCCGCAGTCGTCGAACTCCTGACCGGAGGGAAATCGGAGACCGTATCAATCACGGCGCCCGGCGGCGGGCTTGATTCTACATCCATCCTCCTCCCGCCAGATGTGGGAGTCGAGGATTCGGCACAGGTCAAGATGACCATTCGACAGGGTGAGAACGCGTTTACCGAGACGCTCCGCGTCTCGCCCATGAGGCACTGGACGGTCTACGTCTATCCCCATTCACACGTCGACATCGGCTACTCCAACACACAGTCCAATGTCGAGTTCATACACAAACGGAACATCGACCAGGGGATCAAGCTTGCCGGGGCCACACGCACATACCCCGACGGTTCCCGCTATCTGTGGAACCCGGAGGTGATGTGGCCTTTCGAGCGTTACTATTCATCCGCTTCTCCGGAGAAGAAAGGAGAACTCCTTCGCGCGGTCAAGAACGGAGATCTCTGCCTCGATGCCGCATACGTGAACGAACTCACGACCTCCTGCAGCGACGAGGAATTGATCCAATGCCTGAGGGCCGGAAGAGAAGCGGCGCGGCTCACGGGAAAACCGATCGACACATACGTCCAGGTGGACATCCCCGGTATGGCCTGGGGAATGGTGCAGGCCATGGCACACGAAGGGGTCCGCTACATCATGATGATGCCGAACGAGGGGCGCGGCAATGACAGGATGGTCTCACAATTCCGATACAAACCGTTCTGGTTTGTGGGACAGGACGGGAAGTCGAAGGTTCTCTTTCTGAACGCCGGCGGCTACGGGGCAGGGATGGAAAAGGGAGGAAAGACCGGACGGCCCTGGTTCGGACAGAGAGACCGCGCGAAGATCCCCGAGGTCATCAAAACCGGCAACCCGCGGGCGGATTTTCTGGACCATCATCTCTCCCGCGAACTGCCGAAGCTGGAGCGGGAGCATTACCCGTATGATCTGTTTGTCGTCACCTGGGCAATGTGGGACAATGCGCTCATCGATGCGGACCTTCCCGAAGCCGTCAGGTCGTGGAACAGGGAATATGCCTTTCCGCATCTCGTCATCTCGAGCGCGCACACGATCATGCAGACGATCGAGAAACGATACGGCGACAAGCTCCCGGTCGCCAGGGGTGACTTCAGCGACTACTGGACAGACAGTTTCGGGACGATCGCCAGGGAAACCCGGATGTGCCTGAACGCGAGGGAGCGCCTGGTGCAGGCGGAGATCGTATGGCCCCTGCTCCACAGGGCGGAACCGGCGCCACGGAGTGAGTTCGACGAGGCGTGGCGGGACGTCGTCATGTGCACGGAGCATACGTTCGCGGCCGAGAACCCGGAAGAGCCCTACTTCGAAGACGCGATATGGAAGGGAAAGCAGCAGTATTTCCGTGAAGCGGAATTCCGGAGCCGGCAATTGCTTGACGACGCGCTTGCGCCCGCCACAGACAAGTCCAACGGGGCCCTGGGACCCCCCGAAGGACCCTCGCACGGAGGGGTCGGGGTGATAAACACCAATTCATGGGGGCACGGCGGGCTGATCACACTGACACCAGCAGAAAGCCAGACGGGAGACCGTGTCATCGACGACTCCGGACACGAGGTGATCTCCCAGAGACTCTCGACCGGAGAACTCGTGTTCCTTGCTCCGGAGGTGCCCGCGTTCGGGTCGCTCCATTTCCGCGTCGTGGCCGGAAGATGCTCCATCAAAGGGAGGTGCAAATTCGGCAGTACTTACCTTGACAATGGTATCGTGCAGGTATTTCTCGACCGGTGGACCGGCAATATTACGAGCGTGCAGCTCAAGGCACAAACCCCTGTTTTCGTCGATGCCGCCGCAAGCGGCGGGCTGAATACGTTCTACTGGCAGCCCGCCAGAGGTGCGGGAGGACCATTATCCGACACGGTACTTTCCGTGGTCCTCAGGGAATCCGGTCCGCTTGTCGGAGAGATATATGTGACATCCACCGCCCCCGGCTGCCGATCAGTCACGCGGTCGGTCCGGTTGGTCGACGGTGAGCCGCAGGTTGAAATCACCAACGTCGTGGACAAGCTCCCGCTTCTCGCGAAGGACGGGATACATTTCGGATTCGGGTTCAATATCCCGAATACGAAGACACACATCGACATTCCCTGGGGTGTGATGGAGCTGGAAGCCGATCAATGGCCTGCCGCCAACCGTGCGTGGATCACCGCCCAACACTTTGCGGACGTATCGAACGATTCACGGGGGGTCACGTTCTGCTCGCTTGATGCCCCCCTCCTGGAGAGCGGCGCCATCACGGGGAACAATACGGCCGGCTGGGACGGGAAAGGGGATGTCTGGCCCGACAAACTCCCGCTGAGCTCCACGATCTATTCGTGGGTGATGAACAACCACTGGTTCACCAATACGCCGCTCACACAGGACGGGTCGGTGGCGTTCCGTTACCGCATTCTCCTGCACGGAAGATATGACGCCGCGGCGGCGAACAGGTTCGGCATGGAGCAGTTTCAGCCCCTGGTCCACGTCCCGGCGGACAGGAATCCGATCGCACAGCCGATTCTCTCGGTCGCAAACCCCCGCGTCGCCGTGACGATACTCAAGTCAACCGGTGTGGGACGCGATCTCATTATCCGCGTGCGATCCCTCTCCGACAAGGATGAAACCTTCCGACTGGCCTGGCCCGCAGGGAGGCCGCGTTCACTCGCCGTGTGTGAACGGGGGGAGGAACCGGGGAACGAGGTTGAGGGAAATGCCGTCGTCGTCCCGGCAATGGGATACCTGACATTGAGCGCAAAGTGGTAGACAATACTCAAAGCCCGTCAGACGTCTCAGGGGGGAGAACGATGACCAGGAACGAAGCCCTGCTCAAGGAAGGGGAACGGAACGTCCGGGTCGGCGGGCTCTGGCTCGGCGGCGGATCATTCGTCACGCTCTTTTCACTGATGCTGACCGACGAGGGGGGAAGGTACGTGCTCGCCTGGGGAGCCATTGTTTTCGGCGGCATTCAACTCTTCAGGGGACTGAGCCAGGTAGCCCGGGCGAAATTGGCCAGGACGCGGGAGGTTGTATGCCCGTTCTGCCACGAAGGCCTCGAGCTTGACGAATCCGAGATGCGCCAGATGCAGTACACGTGTCCGGAATGCGGACACCAGGTACACGTCGCAAGCGCCGACCTGACGCACTTCGGTGACACGGGCCAATCGAAAGGAGAATCAGCAGGGGAAACGAAAGAAGTCGTCTGCCCGCATTGCAAAGAAGCCCTCGAACTCGATGAGAACGAAATCCGCCAGCAACACTACACCTGCCCCGAGTGCGGCAGTAACGTGGAACTGGGAAACACATAACCGGGTACGATGATGCCGGAAGATGTCGAAGAACAACGGCCCCTTCATGAAGTCAGTGGGATTCGTCGGGCTGGGGGGGGCAGTAATCTGAAGACTCTCAGAAACTGGCGGGCGGAGCGGAGAAGGACGCCAGGCGGGGTCCCTCTTTCGATATCAACCGATTAACAGATTTTTCTGCAGCTTCTGCCCACCTCAGCGCGGAGCCGTCGGTCGGCGGCCCAACTATATTTTCCAGCGGACGTACTTCCTTTGCAGAGACCCTTGATACAGTCAATGAACCACGGTAGATTTGCGGCAGTGACTCAGCCAGCAACCGCTGACGAGTCAGATGGCAGTCGAAGCGCAGTGGACTCCGCGTCAGGAATGAGGAAGCTATCTCCTTATCCGCATTGCGTGCAGCATCCTCGCTTCTTCGCCCTGGCATAACGCATCCGCCGGCTCCCAGGGAGGACCGGGAGCCCAACGCGTGACTTCGTAACTCCGGACCGTCGCCCTGGACCCAGTTCCAGATTGTTCGTGGTTGCGCCCACCCCGACGACCCCTGAACCGCCGCAGTCTTCCAGTCATCCGAGTCGATGAGGCATGACGTTGAATTCCCTCGTCGGTCAAACCGTCTCTCACTACAAGATTCTCGAGCGCCTCGGCGGAGGGGGCATGGGCGTTGTTTACAAGGCCCAGGACCTCAAGCTCGGCCGTTACGTGGCCCTCAAGTTCCTTCCCCCCGAGCTCACGCTCGATCCGGATGCAAGGATTCGCTTTGTCCACGAAGCAAGAGCGGCCTCCGCCCTCCAGCACGAGAATATCTGCGTTATCCACGACATCGATCAAACCACCGACGAACAGACGTATATCGTTCTCGAGTTCTACGACGGGGGAACGATCAAGAAGGAGATCGCCCGGGGACCTCTCCCGATCGACCAGGCCGTCGATATCGCCATACAGGTGGGAGAAGGGCTGGCGGAGGCGCACAGGCACGGCATCGTTCACCGGGACATCAAGCCCGCAAACGTCATGCTGACGGGGCTGAAGAAAGCGAGGATCGTGGATTTCGGTGTGGCGCTTCTCTCCGGCTCAACGAGATTGACTTCGGACGGGAACAGGGTGGGCACCGTGACCCATATGTCTCCGGAACAGACGAGAGGAGACCCGGTTGATCACCGGACCGACATCTGGTCGCTCGGCGTGCTCCTCTACGAGATGATCAGCGGCCGGCTTCCATTCGGAGGATCATACGAGCAGGCGGTCGTCTATTCCATTCTCAACGCCGATCCCCCCCCGGTTTCATCCCTGAGACCGGAGGCCCCGCCCAGGCTCGACGCGATTCTCGGAAAGGCGCTTGCGAAAAACCCCGCCTCGCGTTACCAGAACGTGATGGACATGGTGGAGGACCTCCGGGTAATGTCCGGCCGAGCTGCCGGATCCGGGGCCACGGTCCTCAGCACCGTCGCGCTCGCGAAGACGACGCAGTCGCGATTGCGCGTCCTGACCCCGGTCCTGGTGGTCCTTTTCCTCATAGCGGCCTCCGTCTGGTTCGTCCGGAAGCCCGGGGCGATGGAGCCAGCAGGAAGAACCCAGGTGGCGCTCAGACTCCAGGCCATTAAGAACGAAAGCGGCCGGCCCGCGGCGGATCAATGGGCGCTTCTCGTCCAGCAATCGTACATCCCCAATGTGCTGGCCGATCAACCGGACGTTCTCCTTTTCCAGGGGACATCCGCGCGAGGAGAGGTGAATTTCGACATCAACGGAGAAATCGCCCGGATCGACACGGCGTTCATCCTCCAGGTGAGACTCCAGGACCCGGAGACAGGGAGACTCCGTTACTGCGCGACTTCGCCGTTCCAACGAGCGGATGAACTGGAAAATTCCGCGTCGACCGTTTCCCGGAACATCCTCTGGTTTCTCCAGGTACGGGTGTTGAATCAGGACCTGGAACCCTGGATGCCGCGCATGCTCTCCGACAGCGCAACCGTCGCGTTCCTCAAGGCGATGACGTACATATTCACCGGGGAAACGGGGGGCGGGGTGTTTCTGTACGAAGCCATCAGGCTAGAGCCTTCGTTCGTGGCGCCGCGGGTCTGGCTGATACCGTCGCTCGTGGGGCGGAACACGGCGGCGACACGGAAAGAAGCCGAGGCGCATTATAAGGTGCTCGAGTCCCTGAGGAGCCGCGTGACTCCTTTCGAACTTGCCATGATCGACCTTGCGGGATGCTACATGCGCGGGGATATCCAGTGCCGGGTGAACGCCCTGGAAATGGGATTGAGGTTCGCCCCCGCGAACAGGATCGTCCTCGAAAACCTCGGCGGGGCGTACGTCCTGCTCGAGAAGTTCGACCAGGCGGCCGACGCCTTTGAGCCCGTCGTCCGCTCGGGGATGCCCTACCCGCCGGCATATCCCGAATACGCACGGGTCCTGATCAAGACGAAACGCGTCGGAGAGGTGCGATCAGTCCTGGAGAAAGCCCTGGCCCTGCGTCCAATCGACCCCGACGCCTACACGATTCTCGCCGCATTTGCCCTGAAGGACGGTGATTCGGCGAAGGCCGCCTCGTATGAAGTTCGGTATCTCGAAGAGAGAACAAAACGACACGCCGGGTGGAGAGACGTGTGCGAGTCCGTTGCACGAATTCTGATCGACATGCAGGAACCGAAGCTCGCGGCCAATCTCCTGCGGGGCTGCGTGGTCGAGCACCCCGAAATCGCCTCCGCGCATTCCGCACTCTCCCGGGCGCTCGTGGCATCGGGCGACACGGCGGGCGGAGCGGAAGAGGCGGGCAGAGCGCTCGCACTTGACGGCTCCTGCACGGAGGCACACGCGCTGCTGGGACAATTGTTGCTGCAGCGGGGGCTACCGGAACAGGCGATCGTTCACCTGCGACATTACCTTGAGAGAGATTCGGTAACAATAACCGCGCTTGACTTCAAGCGAAGATTGGGGGGGCTCGAAGCACCCAACTAACCACCAGGGAGGCTCCCATGATCCACTCAACCAAAGTCGCAAAAGCAATCTATGCGGCGCTCCATGATATCAGGCTTCTTCGAAAACTCGACGAAGCTGCAGATTATAATGCCGCTGGAGTCATTCTTGCCAAGTACGATACAGGCAAGAAAAAGAAGGGCATCGATCTGGATGAGAGTGAACGAAAAGAATTCTGGACGAGCCTCAAGGAGGGTAAGACACTGGAACCAGTCGACGTCCATACGCTCGTCAAATTCTATGACGATCTCGAACCGAAACGGGGAAAGAAGGCCACCAGAGGAAAACCCCCCGACAACGAGTGGAAACCGTAGATGCGGGAAACGGTCATCATGGGCCGCATTACTGCGCTTGGGGAATTCACCCGAACGTGGGACCCGTCGCTCTGTGAGGAGTTTCTCCGGTACGATCGTCGGCTCCGGGAGAAATCCAACCGCTCACCGCCTTCGTGGGGCGAGAAAGCTCCAGGACCGTACTGGAAAGAGCTCCCCCGTTGGCTCAGCGCACGGCGGGGGTACCGACCGAGAAGGCCGGCGCCGGAGTTTCTGGAGGCCGTCGTCTGGGGGCAGACCTGCCTCTTTTACGCCGTCCGACTCCAGGATGATCTGCTGGACGGACATCTCATTCGTTCACCGCTCGCTCTTGCGCCATCGCTGTTTCTGAACGAAGCGCACAGGACATTCTCTTCGGTTCTTGGGCCCGATTCCCTATTCTGGAATCACTGCCGCAGGGCACTTGACACCACGGTTGCAGGAATCGTGCGCGTCGAACGCCTTCAGCGGGATCCCGGAGCGAACGCCAGGGACCTGCTGCACGCCTACGGTTCTGTGGACGCGATATTCTCGGTCGGTGCGGCGGCCGTCTGCGAACGGATGGGCATGTGCGACGCTCTCCCGGCTGTCTGCGCCTTTGTGAGCGAAATCGGCAAGGTGCTCCTTACACTTGACGACATTGAAGACCTTCACGAAGACCTCGCAGACCGGAGGCTGACACTGCCGGCGAAGATGATGCTCGACCACAAGCATACACGACGAGCGGACGTTTTCCGGCGTGCGGAGCGGGTCAGGCTGAATGCACGATCGAAGGGGATCGAGGATGTCAAAGGGATCTTGCTGGGCTGCCTGGAGCGGGCACGGGAAGCAGTCGATCAGATCAACCTGTCCCCCGCCATGAAACTGATCGAGTCGACGGAAATATCGGTACGCGCTCTTGCGAAGCCCGCCTGACTCCAGAGGTTCATGCTCCCCCGGGCCCGGAGATTCGCGGTTCCTGCTCAATGCGCAAGAGTCCAAGGAATCTCTTGAGAAGTGCATAGCCGAGAGAAACCGCCAGGCATTCAAGTCCCACGTACACGGTCAGGACGAGGAGAACCCTCCCAACGTCGTGAGGAGAGCCGTCAGCGAGAAATTCCGCAAGGGCCAGTGAGAGCCCCGCGACGACGGCCACCGTTACCACGATGTTCCACTCATGTAGTCGGGGACTGAGAAAAGAGCGGACTGCCCCGGGAGGCCGGGACCCGGCAGACTGTTCGTCCGATGCATCCGGTTGTGAAGAGAGCGCGGTACGGGGCAAAAGCATTTTCCAGATCCCGTACAGGTCGTCGACGAGATCCCGCTCCGGAATGTCCGGACACGGAAACATCGCTTTCGAGAGAATCGTCACCGAATACAACAGGAAGATCATTCCCGCCGCAGCCGCCGCAATCGACCCGGGGATCCCCTCGCGCCAGCCGACCGGGTACACCGAGAGGAGTCCGAACACGATCAGAAAGGGAACGATTTGAGGCTGCCCCAACGGATTCTTTGAGCAGACCTCCCTCCTTTGCGCGAGGCGTATCAGGTACACACAGAACGCCGTTGCAATCAGGAGCAGTATCGCCGTGCACGCCACAAGGGGCGCGCCCCCCGCCGGCCCTCCCCTCCACGACGAAAACCGCACAAGCGCCGACAGATCGGCAAGCATGGTGACGATGACCGCGAGCTGGGACACGGCCATCGCGCGAAGCGTGTATGTGTACCGGTTGTAGAGAGATTCCGTTTTCAGATCGGTCCGAAACGCGCGCACGAGGGAAATGAGCGCGCAGGCGATTGCCAGCTGGACGCCGAACGATCCGACGGCGTCGTACGGATCGTCTGCGAACGGATTGAGCGCCGAGAGGCCGGGATCGTGTTTGGCGCGATCGAAAAAGAGAATGAAAAGCGCGGCGAGTATCAGGTTGCCCAATGCCGAAGCGCGCAGCACGAGCAAGCCTCGCGCTGCGGTCTCTTCACCGGTATAGAGCTTTCGACGGGGAGTCATATTGATGAGCCGTGGCGGATCTTCTTCCACGAAATTCTGTTATACGGGCGGGAAGAGGTCAGGTGTTTGCGCACTCTTCCCGCCCGGGAATGTATGTGAAACATTGAGGAATCGCAATGAACCCGGGACGTCACCGCAGAAGTTTCCGGAAATCGAGCAGGTCGAGCGCGCGCTCCACGTTCTCCCAAGAGAACCCGGGTTCGTTCCTCCCGAAATGCCCGTAGGCAGACGTCTTTGCATACACGGGTCGGCGGAGTTGCAGCGTGTCTATGATCGCCCCCGGCGTTACCGGGAAGATTCCCGGGATCGCTTTCTCGAGAGACCTTTCGTCAACCTTGCCCGTGCCCCACAGGTTCACCCACATCGATGTGGGCCCGGAAACTCCGATGGCGTACGAGACCTGCACGGTACAGCGATCCGCGAGGCCGGAAGCGACAATGTTCTTCGCTATGTACCTGGCCGCATAGGCGCCTGACCTGTCGACCTTCGTGGGATCCTTGCCCGAAAACGCGCCGCCGCCGTGAGGGCATGACCCCCCGTATGTATCCACGATGATCTTCCTCCCCGTGAGCCCGGTATCCGTCGCAGGCCCCCCCTCCGTAAAGCTCCCGGTCGGATTGACGTGGTAGTGAATCTTCCCGGAACGAATCGCATCGGGGATGACCGGCTTGACGATCTCCTCGATGACAGCCTCCTCGAGTTTCCGGCCCCCGAAATCCGCCGCGTGCTGTGTGGAAAGGACGACCGTCTCAACGGCAACGGGACGATTGTCGACATAACGCACAGTCACCTGGGATTTCGCATCCGGGCGGAGCCACAGGTGGCGCCCATCCCTGCGAAGCTCCGCCTGCCGGCGCACCAGCTGGTGCGCCAGCATGATCGCGAGGGGCATCAGTTCCGGAGTCTCCCTGCAGGCGTATCCGAACATCAGACCCTGGTCCCCCGCTCCGATTTCACCCCCCTGCCTTTCCACCCCCCGCCGGATTTCGGACGCCTGAGCGTGGAGCCGGACGTCCACGGGGGAGCGGTCACTGAACCCGGATTTCTCGTCCGTGTATCCGATCTCCCGGATGGCATTGCGCGCAACGGCTTCCGCGTCCACATCGGCGGTGGAGAACGTCTCGCCTGCAATGACGACAAGGTCCCGCGTGACAAGGGTCTCGCACGCAACCTTCGCGTAAGGATCCGCGGCCAGGTACGCATCCAGGATCGCGTCCGAAATCCTGTCCGCCACCTTATCAGGATGTCCTTCGGAGACTGATTCAGAAGTGAAGAGATATTCGTTTGCCATGGAGTCCTCTCAATAGGTTTGGATGTTCATTCGGATTTGACGTCGACGCCGCCCATCACTTACGCCTGTGGGCCGCGCTCTGTCGTTTCTTCTTGAACTTCCCGAGAGGGTCGGCCAGATACCCGCGCATATTGAGGATGAACGCATGATCGCCGCAGGGTATGATGGCGTCGGATTTCAACAGCACGTCGAATGCATCCGCGAAGTCGAGATCGAGATCCTTCATCGTCTTGTCGACAACGCACATCATGTAGACAGGAAATTGAATTCCCTGCGACCTCGATGCTTCGAAGAAATCGCTGGTGGATGTAAACTTCTTGTAGTCGATCATATGCCCTCCCTTTATAAATGATTGGCTGAAGGGCGCCCGACAAAATGAAAAACCCCCGCTTCAGGCGAGGGTTAATTGTTATCGGTTCGCCTTTAGCTCTTTATTTAACGTCGCGGCAAGTAGCGCCTAACTCACGACGGTTTTCTCTTCGACCTAAGATATCACAGTCGATTCAGAAAGTCAAATACATTTTGCATAGCGCGAACGCTTCCGTTACCACTTGCCATCGTGTACGTTACCCTCCCCGAAGTGAAGCACTTTGACGGCCGATCCCGGAATCTCGATTGCACCGTCGTCCTGTTGTTTTGAAAACCCCAGGGTCTTGTCCATCTCTCCGGCGCTCTTGACTCCCGCGAGTACGTCGGATTCCTCGATCGTGGCCTTCTCCCTGTCATAAAGATCGAACCAGGGGAGACCGTGCGCGGCGTATTGCTTCGCCGTCACCGGTGTCGGCGGGGGTTCCGAACCCGTTATTTCACGGTACATCATGCTGTTGACGATATGGACGTACACGCGCCCGAATGACTGCGCATCCCACGTCTCGATTCCGTATGAATCCGGATAGATCTTCTGCTTCATCTTCCCCCCTGCCGAAAGGCCCATTTCGCCCCCGATCGATGCCTGCGAGCTGCAACAGAGATAGATTCGATCGCTGTCGATCCTCTCCGGTTCCCTGTCGGGAAAACGGCCGGGCCTGGGATCGTAGACGATGATCTGCATCCCGCCCGACTCCTCCCGCCCCGTGATCTGGCCTTCGACCGTGTAACCCATTCCGAGCGGCATCGCGACAAATTGCCTTATGACGCCGTTGCCGGCGTTGATGCCGTCCAGCCACGGCTGGTCGGGAACGACCATATAGTCCTGCTTCCCTTTTGAGAGGGATTGATCCCACGGGCGGCCGGAAAGCGCGTTAATCATTCCGATTCCGATCTTGAGGGCGTTCGGCCTCCAGTCGGCACCGTCAAACTGGAGCCAGAGGGCTTCTCTCTGGTACATCGGGATGAACACGCCGCCGTGTACTCTCCACGATTCGGGGACACGGTCCGCGATAGTCTTCGACCCTGCGGATCGGAAACCGCCCGAGCCCCGGGGGAAGAGGGTATGTTTTACCGTCTTCGGGAAGCCGGAGCGTGCGCCGGAACGAAACGGAGAAATGTCTCCCTATCCTGATCTCCTCGTCTGTCACCTTTACCGGTAGCATTGTCCCCTCCTGTGTGTGGATCCGGGAATACGGCCTGTGTACCATTTACACGGCAATAAGCCGGTTTTGGCGCGTATCAAAAGGGAAGTCTCTTCCGGGAGGAGGGCGCACACATCTTTTTTGTTACACCCATTCTGGCGGCTTGTGAAGAATGAAGCCATCTGCTTTGGGGACCCGGTCAGGGAAGACGCTCTTGGCCAGAGTTGCACGCCCGATTTGAAGTGACGCATGTGCCAGGCGCTCCAGTTGGGCTGAATGGCGATGTGGAGGAAACGCAATGAGGATTCGTTTCTCAACAAACAGCTTCTTGATGGCAAGCACGGGAGCAGTAAGATCGCTGTCTGCGGAAACGAGGATCGCGACATCAAACATGTCCTGGTACGCGTCCGTAAGAATTTCTACTGCAATGTTTACATCCGTCATCTTCTCGCTCGGCATCATCACTTTGTTGCCGCATTTTCTGCATATCTGCGGATTCGTCTGATAGTGACCATAGTAGATTTGAAACTCGCCCAGAGTCCCCAGTGCATCCAGAAAGGTCGATTGCCTTCGTTCTTTATCAGCGGGGTATGAAACCCGGCTTGTGAAGTACTTTGTACAAACAAGGGTCTGGTCCGCTTTCAGGAAGTTCCTGATCAACGTCTGGAGATTAAGCCAATAATACCTCTTCCAGCGTGCAGCTCTCAGGCCGTAATAGAGATTGAATCCGTCAATGTAAGCAATGACTCTCCGGTTCGTATTTTTCATTTGACTTTTGATTCAGTAGCTGGTATATTTTGTCGTGGTTTACAGCACCAGCGTGAGTAGCGCTGGTCCGACGGCCCCGAGAGAGATCTTGGGGCCGTTTCTATTAGTACAACTGCCACACATCAATTTCTCGAGCATCAAGGATCTGCGTCTCAGCGATAATAACAGGACGAGCAAAAACAGGAGGGTACAGTCATCTCCTGATTTGCTGAACGAACCGAACGGAGTTGTTGTCCGGGTCCCGGACGTACATCTCCCGGTTACCCCAGGTTTGATCGGTCGGCGCCATGGCGACCGGGACGCCCTTGGCGAGGAACTCGGCGTACAGCCTGTCGACGTCCTCCACGAGGAGCAATGCCACGCCGCCGGATACGCCGTCGCCGGGGAACGATGAGACGTGGATCATCACCTCGTCGCGGCTGAATCCCATGTAGCAGGGGTCCGGTTTGTTTCTGTCGGCGGGAGTGGCAAACTGGAGATTGAAACCGAGCAGGTCGGAGTAAAATTGTTCGGCTGCAGCAGAGCTCGTCACCTGGATGACGGGGATCGCCAGTTTGATCATGCAGACCTCGTTGTTTGTCGTCCGTTCCTTGTTTCCAGTCAGTGCTCGAATATGTCCCGGATGACATACTCGGAAGATATCCCGGCCTTCTGAGCTTTCGGTGCCTGCGTGCCCGACTCCCAGAGGCCGTATATGGCCTCGATCGTCCTGAGGACATTGACGTGCGTGACTCCCTTCCCCTCGTCATAGTCGCCGTGCCTGACATGGGCACCGGCGAATATGGTGGGGATCCGGTTCTGGAGCTCCGGGCGGGGACTGGCTGGATCGGTCAACCCGATGTGCCCTTTCGGGTTGTCGGATTCGTCGAACGTGACGATCAAAAGGCTGTTGTGCTTCTTCGCCCACTGGTAGTATGGATCAATCCTCTTCTTCAACCAGTCATCCCCGTTCTTCACGGCAATGTCGGGGCTGCCCGCGGGATCGTGCATGTCGTCCACGAGGTCGGGAACCACGAACGCGACCGTGGGGAGCTTCGTGAAGTCTGACGGGAACTGCGCGAATTGCAGGTTCGTCGAAGAATTCGGATCCTTCCCCTGCGGAATATTGGCGAAGCTGACCCAGGGGACGTGTTTGCGAGCGTATTCCCCCGTCTTCCCCGCTGCGCTGCCCGGCTCCGGAAGCCCCTCAGAGTAACCCCGGAACGTGAATCCCTTCTCAATCAACTGCTGGGCCAGGTTGCTCGTCTGAAAAGGGTAACTCCTGTTGTTCCACCAGCTCGGGATGAGGTCAACGTACCCGACACCCTGGTTGTTCCCCGAGAAGAGCCAGAAGTAGTTCCCCTCGCTCTCGTGTTCCTCGGCATACATGCGCGTCAGGTTCGCCCCCTCGTTGCACAGGACCTGGTTGATATACGGAGCGGAGGAGTTTCCGATCACCTGTTCGGGAGATTTATTCTCCTCGATGACGACGACGATGTGATCATAGGCGGGGAGCCCTTCGCCCGGTTTCCCGGAATGCGGGGTCTGCGCCCACGCGGAGGATGTCACTGTTAACAGGCAAACGAGAACGGGGATCGTACGGGTCATCTTGCGTGTACTGTACATTGTTTCAGTGCTGGCCGAATGTGTCTATGTCATCTTCTGTCGCGGGATGGATCTCGATTGCCATCCCCCCCGAAGGTTTCAGGTCGGCCCTTATGGCAGACTTCGATTGAACGATGTACCGCCCGATGCCGACATGCGTCCGCGTCGGCACCCTCTCTCCCCCATCCGCATACACCGAGGCGAGATATTTCCTCCCCGGGTCCAGGAATGCAAGGGGGATGTTGATCGACCTCGCGTCGTTGTTTGTGATGGCTCCGACGAACCAGGCGTCGCCGCTCCGCCTCGCCATGACAATGGACTTTCCTATCTCCCCTGAAAGAACCCTCGTCGTGTCCCAGACCGTCGGGAGGCGGTCGAAGAATTCCACTTCGGGTTCGCCCTGGTAATCGGACGGCCTGTCGTACCAGAAAACGAACTGCAGCGGGCTGTAGTAAATGACGGACAACGCCATCTGGTGCGCGGATGTGGTCTTGATTCCCGGTACGTCTTTTATGCCTTTCTGGTAGTAATAGCAGATCGTGTAGTCCGCCGCGCCGGCCAGGAAGCGCGTGAAAGGGACAATCGTGTTGTGGTTGGCGTCGGGCATGCACTCGTTTCCGCAAATCCCTTCCTGTGTCAGGAGATTCGGATACGTCCTGCTGTAGCCGGTCGGCCTGTATTCGTCGTGTATGTCGACCATAAGACCGTATTTCGCCGCCTTGCGTACCGCTTCGTGAACCCAGGTGGTCCACCGGTGCGAACCGACGTGGACAAAGCCGAACTTCACACCGGCGACGCCCCATTTCTCATAAAGCGGGAATATCTCATCGATCTGGGTCTCAAGTGCCCTGTGGTTCACATACAGGAAGACACCGACCTTCCGCTGCTTTGCGTAGGCGATCACCGCCGGCAGATCGAGGTCGTGCCGGGAGTTTCTTCGCGGATCCACGTCGACCTTCGAGGCATCGGACGTCTTCGAATACTCGTTACCGTACCACCCGGCGTCAAATTCAATATACTGGATGTTATGCTTCACGCAGAAGTCGACGCACTCTTTCGCCCCCGCCGTTGATAACGTGACCTCCCTGATGGCCTTTCCCGGCTTGATCCAGCTGACATCCTTGATTTCACACGGAGGATTAAGATTGAGGAATATGTCGTTGTGTTCGATCAGGTCGCCTGCGCGCTCAGCCACCATGATGACGCGCCAGGGGGTCTGCAGCGGAGATGATTCCGTCACCGGGCCGAAGAGCCGGCCCACGATGGTGTTCTTCTTCTCACGGGAGAGAACAAACTTCATCCTCGCATAGTTTACCAATTCCGCCTCGCCGATCGAAGCGAACAGCCCGTTGGGCAGAACCAGCGTGAGGGGCCGTTCGCTTTCATAATCCGGCGTCCTCGCCGCCCATCGTGGGGGAGGGAGGTTGTTCTCGTATGACCAACCCTTCAATGGCCGCACCTGATACAACTCCTGCGCAAACGGGGTAACGTACGCCAGCGCGCTATCTTCAAACGTGAACTCGGTCTTTTCATCCCTGATATTAAGGACCGAGGTCGAGAGCGCCTCGGGGAACCTGTAGCAGAAGGCCGCACCCTCGTTATACACTCTGATCACGACCTGCAGACGACGGGTCGTATCGCCGTTCTGTGTCAGATCGACGGTGCATTCGTTGTACCGGTCACGAACTGTGCGGCGCTCGCCATACGCCGGGTGCCAGGTCTCATCGATTGACCGTCGCGTAGAACCCGTGACCGCGAAGCCGTTCGTCCAATCGGGAAGGTCAACGGTGATGACACCGAGCCGGGATGGGAGTATGACGTGTTTCGCCTTGTACGTGAGCGCATAGAACATCGCTCCGTGCTCCCCGTTCGCCGAATCGACGCTGAACGTAAATTCCAGGCAGCTGTCGGGGGACTTGACGACGAGGGGCTGGGAGTGAAGGGCGCGGAAACTCAGAAGACAGATCAGGGCTAACAGGAGGCGGTTCATTTTTGCTCTCGGTTGAACGGTTACTTTGATGAACGGAATTCATCGATGACGAGGCCGATGCTTTCGACCGGGATCCGCTTGAATCCCGCCTTCCAGGCGGGGGACTTTTCACTCACCCGGAAGTCGCCCTTGCGCGGGTCGGCAAGCCCGGGGTCGGCGAGCACGTTGCCGCGTAATGCCAGCTCACGTGCAACTGCACTGTCGTTCTGCGTGTGCGTCGATGAATAGCCAATATGGTACGGATCGTAATCCGGGGTCCAGTGTTTCGTGAAGACGAGGACCATAGAATCGCCGACCACGTTATTCTCAACACGAACCTCTGAGAAGTTCATTCCTTCTGAGAGGTCGAGCCACGTCCCGCCGGCGCTGACGTTGTGAAGCACCCGGTGTCCGTAGGGCATACCGAGATTCAGCGTATCAAGATAATGCGGGAGCAGCGGGTAGTGAGTACTGTACGGGGGTTCGGTGAACCGGATATCCTGGAGTTTCTCGTAGATCTTCCACGCACCGCCGGGATAAAAGTACGCTTTGAACGGCCACTTGTATATCCCGACTGCGGGGTGGCAGTTATAGAAGACGTTGTTCTCCACCAGGTTATCTCTCCCGCTGTTGAAGAACACGCCGATGTCCACGTTGGCTATGATATTGCCGGATATCGTCGTATTGGAGCCCGGAAGATCGAGGTAGACCCCCCGGCATCCTCCCTCGCCAATCCCGTGTATATCGTGAATATAGTTGCACCGGATGACCGTCCCCATCTCGGAGTAGTCACCCCCCGTGTTGATCCCGCCGACGTCGCCGGATTCGTGGGCGAGGTCGTACAGCTCGTTGTACTCGATCAAATGGTCGTTGCCGTAGTACTGTATCGCGGAAAAGGGGGCGTCGTGTATCCGGTTGTGGGCAACAGTGTCCCCCACTCCCTGAAGGTAGATCCCTCCGTTGAAGCTCTGCAATATGCCGCCGTACCTGAAGATATGATTGTTGATCGCATAGTTCCCGGCAGGCGTGAGCGTTTTCCGATCGCCCCCTGTGATCCGGATCCCCGTCCCTCCCACATCATGGATGTCGCAGCTCCTGATACCGTTCCTTGTCCCGCCATCGATGATCACGCTCGTGTCGCTGTCGATGTTCCGGATCGTGCACCCGGCGATCATGTTATCGTTCCCCCCCTCTACCTTTATTGCGCAGGCGCGGGAACATTCGAACGTCACACCCCGGAACTGAATGTGAGACGCGCCGGAAAGAAGAACCATCGGGCGCTTCATCAGGGAGACGGTCACGTCATCCGGCCCGACGGCTGAAGGCGGCCAGAAGTAAAGGAGCCCTTTTGCCGCATCCAGGTACCATTCGCCAGGTGAGTCCAGTTCTTCGAGGACGTTGAGGAAAGTAGTATCTCTGTCCCTTCTGGTATCCGTAGTGATGATAGGGAGGCTCAGGATATACGGTCCGTGAAGAAGTGTCAATCCGTTCCACTTTCTGGTAGTCATCCCGCCAATCCCACACCCAGTACCCGTGCATCCATATATCATTCTGGTCAGCCCACCCGGACGGCCGGTTGCCGTCGTACGTAAACATGCCGCTGTGACGTCCCGAGGGAAGCCCGTCTTTCATCACCTTGGGGTCTCCGGGATTCAGTATATGCCCTTCGATAAGGGGCACGCCGGCAATCGTCAGCCACCCCTGGTTCGGATACCGGGCAACAGGCATGCGGGAGCCGCGGAAGAATATGTTCAGCCGGTCAGGAGGCAGCCCGAAATCCGTTATCCCCTGACTCCGCAGGTCGGCGACGAGGACGGCTTCGCGGGCCCGGGGTGCGAGCCGGCGGAGTATGCCTGCGTCGCTCACCGGGTGAAACCCGCCGACGGCCTTTCCTCCCATGAATCGCACGTTCTCATCTTTCCAGGCGCTCCAGATTACGGGCCGATCCGGCGCTCCGGAATCCAGCGAATCCAGGAGAAGCGTCGAGTCAAACAGGTACGCGCCCTCCCGGATTCGTACACTCGGATGTTGTCCGGCTGCAAGGCTCTTCCTCACCGCGTCCCGGGCGTGAAGGAGCGAAGCGAATGGACCGTCCGACTTCGACGCATTCGGGGTCAGGCGTTCTCCGGACCACGAATCGTTCCCGTTCGGGGCAACATAGAAGACGACGGAATCCCTCTCGCCTGCCAGAGCGACAGCCGGCGGAAACAACGGGGGGGCTCCCAAAAGGAGCTGAAGGAGAAAGAGTCCAAGGAGGGTTTCACGCCCGACGCGAATGGCGGGACAGGGGAATGCCGGAGTTTGACGCATCATGGATGGTTCGTTCGATTGGGGAGAAGAACGAGGTTGGTTCAGAGACAATATACGAATTGCATCCCTCTTTTGATGTCAGCCGGGGCGTGCTTCGAGAGAAAGTTCCGCCGCAACCGCTCAAGGAACCTGCGCGCCCTGCACGTTGACGTAGAGCGGGTAGACGGACTGGCCGGCAACCATGAACAACCGGTTCCTCTTGGCCCCGCCAAATGGTCAGCTTTCGTCCGTCGACCATGTCGAAGACGAGAACAGGATGAGAGGTCGCACACGGTCAGGGATGCCAAAAACCGGGTGTCATAATGTACTCCAGCACGGACGATGAAGCAACGGAGAAATAATGCTGGCGGGAACCCCGTAGACGGTTGCTTCGTTGGAATCTGAGATGACGAGGAGGAACCAGCATGATCGCAGGATTCGAGAGGTTCACACACACATTGTCGGTTCGAAGGGCCCCCGTTCAGATCCTGATCTGGACAGCGTGCCTGGCGCTTGCCTCGCCGACCTCCGCCCAGACGCTCAAAGGATTCGTTCTCACCGGGAACCCCGCGTCGGCAGGGGGGGCGACGTGGACGTACAAGGACACCGTCAACGGCGTCATCTACGATCTTGCCGGGATTCTCTTCAAACCGGCAGGGACGTCGAAACTCCCCGCGGTCGTCCTCAGCCACGGGCACGATTCCAACGTGACCATATTCAGCACACCCATAGCAAAAGAGATGCGCAACTGGGGGCTTGTCGGCATCGGCACGAACTACACGCACGCAGCAGGAGTTCCGACCGGCTCCCCGGGGGACTCGACGGAGCCCGGGGCGAGCACGGCGAACATACTCCGGGCACGCAAGTGCATTGATATCCTCTATTCGCTGGGCTATGTCGACACGACGCGCATCGCGGCCCACGGGTACAGCATGGGGGCGTTCGTCACGGCGGCGTTTGTCGGGACTTATCCGAATCTTTTCCGGGTGGCTTCGCACGGGGGAGGCGGAGTGAATGACAGCCGGCTCGCATGGACGAAGATGGCTCAGGCGCAGGGGATCACCGTGCCGTACCAGATCCACCACGCAGGGGCCGACAGCACGGTCCCCCTCCCGGACGATCAGCGACTTGACTCACTTCTCCTGGCGCGGGGGGTTCAACAGCAGATGTTCATCTATCCCGGGTACAGTCACACCGACCTGCCGTTCGACACAACGATGTTGAATCGCGTTCGTACATGGTACACGGCGCACGGTCTCATACCGGCGGCGGGAATAGAGGAGGGCGACAACGTGGTGCCCCGGTCTTTCTCACTGGGGCAAAATTATCCGAACCCGTTCAACCCGGGTACGACGATCGAATACACGCTCCCCGCGGCAGCGCACGTGACGTTACAGGTGTTCGACGTGCTGGGGCGGGAGGTGGCAACGCTCGTAGATGGGACGGAAACGGCAGGGGTAAAATCTGTGAGGTTCGACGCGTCGCGGCTTTCGAGCGGGGTATATTACTACCGGATTGCTGCAGGATCATTCAACGGGGCGAAGCAGATGCTGCTCCTCCGGTAACGAATGTCGGAACCGGCCCGGCGCAGGCGTTCGAACAACGAGGACTCCACCTCCGCCGTAGCCGGGTCGATCAGGTCACTCACCACCCTTCTGACCGAGCGAATACCAGTTTCCCGAATCGTCTTTGAACACCGCTTCGTAGCCGTACGGCTCCTTCTTCGGCGGCTTGGTGAACACCACGCCTTTGGCCTTCAATTCTTCGTACGTCGCGTTAATGTCGTTGCACTCGAACACCCCGAACCCGAACGTTCCTTTCCGGACCAGCTCCTTCATCGTCTGGTCCGCACCGTTCTTGAACATCATCCCGTCCTTGATTTCCATGAGAGAGATCTGCAGATCGGGCTGCTCCGGGGGGCAAACGGTCAGCCATCGAAACCCGTTTCCCACCGGGGCATCGGTGTGGACCTTGAACCCCAGTTTGTCCACGTAGAACTTGAGTGCGCTCTCCTGGTCAAGCACGAAGACGCAGACGTGGTTCATCTTTGTGATCATCACTCCGCTCCCTGTTTGTCGAGGACTAAGATACGCAAGGACTCATTCCGCCGGTTCTTCAAAATTGCTCTTTTCAGTCCGGCCCTGCTGTAACGCAAAGCAGCCGGGGACAAATTTGAGCGGGTTCCTGGCCATTTCGGTCCGCACCTCCTGCTGCCGGTTCTGGTAGGCAGACGGGGTGCGTCCGACCCTGCGCTTGAACAGGCCCGTGAACGAACTCTCGCTCTCGAATCCCACGGAGTAACAAACGTCGGACACCGGGGCACCAGTGTGGAGGAGTTCTTTTGCGCGTTCGATTCTCACCAGCGTCAGGTACTGGTGGGGCGTCCTGCGGTATATGCGCTTGAACAACCGTATGAAGTGGTACCTGGAAAGGAATGCCTCCGAGGCGATCTTGCCGACCCCGAGGTCCTCGGAATAGTGGGCGTCCACGAAAAGCTTCGCCCGGACGATTCTCTGGTAGAGATACCGCTTTGGTTCTGTACCTGGAGCCATGTCTCAGCCCGTTGTTATCCCACCTCACTCACTTGCAGAAAAGCCTGTTAATTTACTCAACCCGGGGTGAAGTGTCAACATTCCAAGGGTGTGCCCGGACGCGAAAGTATTCCTTGACTCTCCAGCACGCCTGGATCATATTGTTTTCTTCCACCTCCTGAAAGGCGCAGAATGAATGACCGATCACCTGAAAATCCCGGTTCCACAAACGTGAACGTCGTCAAGAACCTGTACGCCGCATTCTCCAGAAGAGATATCCCCGCCATCATGGGCCTGCTCAGCCCGGACGTGGAGTGGGGAGAACCGGCGAACCCTTTTAACCCGGCGGCCGGCACAAGGCACGGGCACGCCGGGTTCCTCGAGTGGCTGAACGTTGGCCGCGAATCAGAGGAAATTCTCGCGCTCGAGCCCCGCAAGCTCCTGACTGATGCCGACTCCGTTGCAGTGGTCGGTTACACGAAATGCCTGGCCACACCGACACAGAAGACATATGAAACCGACTTCGTCCACCTGATCACGCTGAAAGATGGAAAGGTGGTCCGCTTCCGGGAGTTTTTCGACACGTACATCGCAGGCGAAGCGTTCCGGAATGACTGACACGAAAGAACTCGCGGAACTGCCCGGGAAATATTCGCCGCCGGAGGGCGGTCTCTTTCTGGCTTTCATCGACGGAATTCCTGCGGGAAGCGGGTTACCGGTTGATCCGACTGGACACGCTTTCTTCGATGGGAGATGCCCAACGACTCTACAGGACGCTCGGGTTCAAAGAGATTCCCGCGTATACGTTCAATCCCATACCCGGCGCGGCGTTCATGGAGCTCGAGCTGAAGCCGGAGACCACGAAGTAAACGAGAGTATACTATGGTGCAAAAGAATTTCCTCGAGGCGCAGTCGGAGAACAGGCGGAAGACCACACTTCTCGTCCTGGTGTTCGTCGCTCTCTGCGCGTTGGGGGGAGCGGGGATCGACGCCGCGCTCATGGCGGGCGTCGGGGACGTGTGGTTTTCCATATTCGGTTTGATCGCTCTTGCTTTCCTGGTTCCACTCTGGATGGCCAAACTTGTTACAAAACTCATCTGGTCGCTCAGGAACCCGGGTTCCGTCGACGAGTTTGGATACGAAGAAGAATCCTCCTGGGTGACGCTCTATCTCTGCCTCGTGCCGATCGTCGGAATGGGGGTGCTGCTTCTCCTTTCGAAGGTGGCAGGGGGCATGTCGTTCAGTTTCCTGGGGATCATCGAGGCGAGGCACGGGGTCATATCGACTACCTTTCCCGATCGCGACAGCCGCGGGGCTTCTTGTGGGGGGAGGAGAGGCATGGTGGGCGAGCGGACACGGGGAGCGGACGATCGTCTCACTCAGCAAGTGCAGGGAGCCGGACCCCGGGGATCCCCGGGAGAAGGAGCTCGTCGACGTGGCCGGCGAGATGGCGCTGGCCGCGGGGCTGCCGTCCCCCGACGTACTCATACTGAGGGACAGGGACCCGAATGCGTTCTCCGTCGCCTCCGCGGGAAGCAACGGCACGATACTCGTCACGTGGGGCCTGGTCCAAGAACTGAACCGGGAGGAGCTGCAGGCGGTGGTGGCGCACGAGATGTCGCACCTGAGAAACCGGGATGCCCAGGTGATGACGCTTCTTTCGGTGCTCTTCGGATCCGTGACGGTGATCGCGACGTGGGCCCGCCGCGGCGGGACGCTGACGATCGGCCGCGCCTCCTCGTTACTTCTCGCCCCTGTCTGGATCCTCTTCGGGCTTCTGTCGCTTCTTATCTCAAGACTTCTCGGGCTCGCGGTCTCGCGTGAGAGGGAGTACCTGGCGGACGCATCGGCCGTGGAACTGACCCGGAACCCGAACGCCCTGATCAGCGCACTGACGAAGATCGAAGCAGACGGGCTTCCGACCTGGAATATCGTCCGCGGGTGTCGCACACCAGTGCATCGTCGACCCGCTCGGAAGGCCCGTCAACAAATCCGAAACCTGGTGGTCCGATCTCTTTTCAACCCACCCTCCGATGCAGAAACGGATCATGCTCCTGAAGGCGATGGCGTACAGCGGTCACCTCCCCGTCACTCCCCCACCACCTCGAATATAACCTCCCGCGTGCGGGGGCGATTGTCGAAATCGACAAGCAGGATCTGCTGCCAGGTTCCGAGCCGGAGCCGGCCGTCAGAGACCGGAACAGAGAGCGACGGTCCGAGGAGCGCCGCGCGGACGTGAGAAAAGCCGTTCCCGTCCCCCCATCTGCTGTCGTGCGCGTAGTGAATGTCCCTCGGTGCCATCCGCTCGATCGCTTCCCGAAGATCGTCCAGCGCCCCCTCCTCGAACTCGATCGTCGTGATCCCCGCGGTCGCACCGGGGACAAACGCGCAGAAGAGACCGTTTTGAACTGCGGATGACGAGAGGAACTTGACCGCGAAGGGGGTGATGTCCTGCATGTCGCTGAACCCCTTTGTCCGGACATGTATAGCTTCAGAATGTACGCTCATCGAGAAATCTCCAGTGGAAAGTGATCGCGCGCCGCGGAGGATCCGGGATCAGCGCTTCGCGCTCAACTCCCTGAATCTGCGCAGGAGAGGAGCAATTTCACGGGCCCAGTAGTCCCACGCATGTCTGCCGGGGGTCTCGTGGTACTCGTAGGCGATCCCCCGTGAGCGGAGTATATCGGCAAACGCGCGATGGAGACCGACGCGCAGCCGGAACTCATCCTGGATCCCGTTCGCCATGTAGATATAGGGGGCACGGAAGGTGTCGATCGAGCATGCGAGCCGCTCCGGCGACACGGCCCCCCATCCGGCGGTGTCTGCGCCGAATGCCCGGGTGAGTGCAGGGCGGAGTCCTCCCCTGCCGTTCTTCTCAAGATCGGGCATCCCGAAAGGGATGTCGAGAGAGCCGCTTAACTCTCCGATGAACCGGAAAATGTCCGGGTGACGGAGCCCCAGCGTCAACGCACCGTAACCTCCCATCGAGAGCCCACCGATCCCGAGGTTTCGCCGATCGGCGGGATATTTTCCCAGAACGAACGGGAGGAGATCGCTCACGATCGCGCTTTCATACCGGGCGGAGCTGTCCGTGAACGAGTTTACGTACCAGGAATCGACCCCATCAGGAGTGACAACGAGAACCGTGTCAAGGAGGGCCAGCCTGCGGACATCGGTGAGATCGGTCCAATTCCTGTAGTTGCCGCTGAAACCGTGAAACAGCAGGATTGTCGGGCACTGACCCCCTGCCGGAAGAGACGCCGGGAGACAGACACGGAAGTGCATCATCCTGTGAATCGAGACGGAATAGACGCTGTCTTCGAGGGGGGCTCCCTGTGCCTGAAGCGATGACCAACCCGCAGCGGAGAGCGCGGCAAGCGGGAAGAGAATCGTCAAATACCGTCTCATAGCGGCATGTCAGGTTTTGTCGGATAGTTTCGAGGCGATCTTCTCACAAATCAGGAGCATTTCCTCCGGCAGTCTCAACTCCGCTTCACGGAGGATGCCGGCGGGGATCTCTTTGTAGAAGTGCCGCGGCAATGCCCCCGGTGATGCACGCGAGCGTGTCGCTGTCTCCGCCGAGCGAAACGGCGTTTCGAACGGCATCTTCGTAATCGGTTGATTCCAGGAACGCAACGAGCGCTTCGGGGACAGTCTTCTGGCAGGTCTCGTCGAACGCATACGACGGACGGATATCGTCCAGACGGTGGTCGAGATCGTAGTGAAACCTCCGCGCGATTTCGATCCGCATCGCCTCTTTCGATTCCCCCTGCCTCCCCATCAATATCGCTATCGCGGTAGCCTGCGCCCCTTTGATTCCTTCCCTGTGGTTGTGAGAGACATCGGCGCTCTTTTTTGCCGCGGCAAGGACCGCGTCATACGAGTCAAAGAGACATCCGACCGCGCTCACGCGCATTGCCGATCCGTTGCCGAAGCTGCCGTACGGCTCCGGATGGCCTGACGCAAGCCACCGGGCGAACATTCCCCCGTAACCGCGGCCGGGATAGCGTCTCCCCCAATCCTGCAGCGCCTCTGCGTAGGGCTTCTTGTTCAATATCGCGTCGGCCACGGCCATCGTCATCACGGTGTCGTCCGTGAAATCGGATTTCGAACCGAACAGGGGAAAAGTCTTCGTCTTGATCCGGTCCCATTCATACACGGAACCGACAATGTCACCGATGACAGCACCGGCGACCGGAGAACATATCAACGGGTGATGAAGCAGTCCGGGCATAGGGTTGGCTTGATTGGCAGGTCGTGGGAATGTCCAATGGCCGGGAGGAGAATCGGCCCAACCGAATATAACAAACTGAACGGTCTTTAGTAAATCGGGCTACCGACGGAGAGGAAATAGGGGGGGGGCGGCGGCGCGCTAAGTGCGAACGAGGACCGGCCGTTACATGACAGCGCGGGCTCGTGCCGAAATGTACCCCCGGCAATTCGCCCGCGCCGCTGCTTGAGAATCGATCCGACGAATCAACATGCCCCTCAGCCCTTTCGGCTTAAAGGGCTACCGCAGGACGACAAGGTTGCGGGTCGAGACGAACATCAGGCTCCCGTCCCCCGAAAACACCTCCAGGCGATAGAAATAGACACCGCTCGCCGCACGGGCCGCGTTCCAGCTCACGGTGTGCGTACCTTCCTCCTGGATTCCCTGTGCAAGCGTCGCGACCTCGCGCCCGAGAAGGTCAAAGACGACCAGTTTCACCCTCCCCGATTGCGGCAGACGATAGCTTATCATCGTCGAGGGGTTAAACGGGTTGGGATAGTTCTGGTCGAGACCGTACACCACGGGGATGCCGTGCTCGCGCGGGGTTATCGACGTGACGAGCATGGTCTGCGCATACCAGAACCCGTTCGCAACCCTGTTGAGCGTCCCCAGCTCCATCCCTGTCACCGGCTGACCGAGTGTGCCGATAAGCCTGTTCCCGGTCCCCGTCATGAGTCCCCCGCCGGCGGCGTTCACACCACCTGCGAGCCGGTACTGGGCGCCCGCCAGGTGGCACGCCGCGAGGAGGAGGAGTCCCACAATGAGGACTCGTACTGCTGCATGTCTCATGGCAGCCTCCTCATGGTTTGTACGTCATGAATGCAAACGCGCCCTGGACGCGAGTGCCGGCCTGGTTGAATATCTGGACCACAAGCCCTCCTCCCACGCTCGAAGTCACCGGAACAAGGAACTGACCTGTCCCGCCCATGGGAGTCACCGTCGTTACATAGTTTGCATAGAAGTAGTCGACGCCGCTGACTGTGACGTTATACCAGTTGTTCGTGGCGTTCCACGTCGCAGACACATTCGGCGTCGCGGTGGAGATGGTTCCGTCCGCATTGATGTTCCCGAAAGCCACCGGCGTGATATTGTTCGCGTTCGATCCGGAGTACATCTTGGTGACATTGCCCTGAACAAATATGTCCCCGTTTACCCCCAGCTTGCCGCCGGGCCAGGAGTACGTTCCGATGCCAACATTGCCGTCCTTGTTTATGTAGAGCTTGTAGTCAATCACCGTGCCGCTGTTCCAGACGAATATGTCCCGGCGGTCACCGTTGGGGGCCTTCAGGATGAATCCCGGCCCGTTGCCGAGCGGGGTCCCGCAGGCCATTGAACCGGAGGCGCCGTAGTCCGCACAGAACCAGGCCGCCGTGTCAGACCTGACGGAGTGGAAGCTGTATGCACCCGGCGTGATCACCGCCCTCGGCGTCAGCTCCGAACCGGACCCGACAGTGACTCCGAGCCAGTACTGTTTGTCGAAAGCAAGTGTGATCGGCGTGACGGATCCGAGGACCGCACTGAATATCCCTTTTCCCGTCGGGAGCGATTGAGTTTCGGTCCATATCGCCGAGCCGCCGGTCGCCACCGTGTAGAGCTTGAACGTCAGGGAGTAATTCGCATCCGGGACCACAGCCCCCCCGGCGTCCATGAGAAGCCCCTGGTACGAAATGGTGTTCGGAACCTGCGCTTGCACAGGGGTTACCGCTGTCATCATCGCCGCGAAAAACAAGAGTGCCGCGGCGAACGTCCGTACAGTAACGACGCGATTCATAGGAGAGCTCCTTTCTGGTAATTGTGGCGGGTCGACTTCGTCCGATCACGCTCCAGTGCGATCGGTGAGTCAGCATTCGAGCTGCAATGAGGGATGGATGTTGTGCTGCCGAAGGGTTAGGGAAAAGGCCCCCCTCAATCAATGGAGGAACCTCGTCATTTTGGGGGAGTACTTGTACTCAGTTGCCGGGACGCCCGCGTTTTCCGGGCGCCGGGGGAAAAGCTGGATGGCGGACCTGTGTTCGAGAGCGAACCGGAAGAGGCCGTTGTACCCCGCCAGGCCGAGTTTACGGCACATACGGAGCCGGTGATTCTGGATGGTCCGGTGGCTTGCGTGCATTTCCTGTGCAATCGACTTGCTGGTCCTGTTCTGAGACACAAAATCCAGTATCCGGAACTCGACCGGCGTCAATTGCCCGAGAAGAGTCTCCGTCACCTCACATGTGAGTTTGACAACAGTATCTTGAGATTGCGGGAAGCCCATGGTCCGGCCTACCCTGTTGGTTCTGCCGCGCAATAAGGAGCGGGAGAGGAGCGAAAACAATGGAGGAGACTCGTCATTTTGAATGAGCACCAGTGCTCAGACGCATGGAAAGTATCGTGATTATCAATCTGCGACACGGCGAGAAGAAATGCAGACTTCTGCCGATGCGCAGCGAATGATAGATTTTTCTCATTCCGTTCACAGTCTCACCAGCCCATTCCGGGAAGACCATTGCTACTGGCAAAGCGACAGAGTACATTTGCCCGCAGTGCAGATAGGTCGACAAGCGCTGGAGCTGATGTGGCCACCGTGATTGACCTGAGAGCGCGGTCCTCGATTGTCCGCTGTTTGCACTCCCACCTCTCTCACGCCGCCACAACTCAACCTCAGGTTCATCTGAGAAGTCCGGGACCCATCCGGCTCCGAGTCGAAGCCGGTGGCCCGCCACAATCACCATCACATGAGGCCCTTTCATGTCACGATTGATTCTGGTTCTTCTCTGCGGAATATTCCTCGCCTTATCAGCGCAAGCCCAGGACAATCCACTCACCACCGTGCCGGCTCCAGGGATCAGTCCCGTCATACTCGACCGGACGCTGCCCGCGACGCTTCCATCGGACGCGGCGCTTCCTTCCTGGCAGATCCTCACACGGATGAGCACCGCGCAGCGAGCGAACGCCCTGCTGCAGCTTTCCATGCCACCCGGCGCCTCTGCGAACGTCGGCTTCCGCGGCCAGGAAGATCGAAACGACATGGAACAACGGCCAGTACGATCAGGCGCTTGATGCACTCGCTGCTCTTTCGACAGGTATAGACACCCGCCCAACCGAGACCTCGATAACCTGGCGGACACCCGTCGAGAGGTCGCCTGCAAAGCTGTCCGCGGGGAACATCCAGATCGGTGTGCAGGACACGATCAGCTCGGTCGACATTGTTTGTGATTCTTCAAACCAGCACCTGTTTGCCGTCCTGGCATTCCACAGTTCTCCCTACGACGGCTACGAACTCGTGAGTTCGACGAATGGCGGAAGTACGTGGGCAACTGTCTCCACAAACTCGTTCACGCCTGTGACCGTGACCGGAAGAACCGTCAGCATCGCCTATGTGAAGAACATGGTGAGGCTCATCTATATCGTGGGCGACGGGAGCGAGCTCCGGTGGCGCCAGTATGATAATTCAGGAATTCCGGTTGCATTCCCGGGCGCGGCCGCCTATCTCTCGCTTGCCGGCCCTGGCGCGTCGCCGACCGTCAAAGAGATCAAGCTCTTCAGCAACAACCTCTACTACAACAACAGGCTCTACTACGCGACAATTCTCTCCGACCATACGGCACACATGTACTGGGCTAACGCAGATTCAGCGTACTTCACCCCGTTCGGGTGGACCGCGCATGTAGCGCAGGGTTTGTCCGCCGTCTGGGCTTCATACACCAGTGGTTCCCTTTATTTCATTTCATATGTCGACACCGCCGGCAACGCCTATATCGACTCGGTGTCAGGGGGGAACTGGGGGCACAAGAGGCTGGCTGGGGGATACTCCTCCACTTCACTCGGTTACTACAAGGACACCGTCGTCTGCGCGCACGACCTTCTCGGCAGCAATCTGTACTGCCAGTACGAGATCTCGTACAACAAGGGACAGGCGTGGAGTCTCGGGAGCGTCGATACTGCGACGGTGATCCACGAATATCCGGCGATCTGCATGGAGAAGGGGCAGGGGATGGCGATGATCTACCGCTACTATACCCCCACGCGCCAGGGCCGGATCATCACGCGGCAGTACAAGGGTCCGGGCGTGTGGACCACGCCTGTCGCATATACAACCTACCAGCCCTACCCCCTACCTGCGGCAATCACCGCACTGGGAGGAAACACGTGGGGCATGGTGTACGTTTCCTGGACCTCACCGTATAACGCATATTTTGCGACATATAAATCCACTCTCGTGGCGATCGGGCCGAGCCCGGGAAATCTCCCGGTCGAATGCACGCTGTTCCAGAACTTCCCGAACCCGTTCAACCCGGCCACGACAATCAGGTTCCAATTGCCGGGCTCCTCGGATGTCCGGCTGACCGTGTTTGACGTTCTCGGACGCGAGGTATCTGTTCTCGTGAACGAAAAGCGGAATGCCGGGGTGTACGAAGTGAAGTTCGACGGCTCCAATCTGGCAAGCGGGATGTACTTCTACCGGCTGCAGGCGGGGAACCTCGTGCAGACGCGCAAGCTTCTGCTTCTGAGGTGACCGATCCGGTTGGTCTGTAGCGGAAAGGGCCCGGCACTCATCACCGGGCCTTTTCCACAATGCGGGAGAAACGGGCAGGGGGCAGTTCACCGGGAAGCGGAGCGATCATGAACGACACGACAATACTCCTGGCGGGAGCAACGGGCAATCTGGGCGGGCGCATCGCGAAAGCTTTGCGCGAACAGGGAGCGGACGTACGGGCACTCGTGCGCCACGGTACTTCTCAAGACAGGCTCAAGCGTCTGCAGGAATCCGGCATTGAGGTTTCTGCTGTCGACCTGCTCAGCGCGTCCGAAGTGGCGCCGGCATGCACGGGCATCTCATGCGTGGTCTCCGCGTTGCAGGGAATGCAGGGTGTGATCGGGGAGGCGCAGACGGTCCTGCTGGAGGCGGCGATCAAGGCCGGCGTGCCGCGTTTCATCCCGTCCGATTATTCGATCGATTTCACCAGGTTTCCGGCCGGGCAGAATCGTAACCTCGACCTGCGCAGGGAATTTCACAAACGCCTCGAAGCGACACGGATTGCGGCGACGACGATCTTTAACGGTGCGTTTGCGGAGTTGCTCACCGGTCCGATGCCTCTCATCCTCTTCCCCCTGAAGAGGGTCCTCTACTGGGGTAATCCGGACCAGCGCATGGACTTCACGACGATGGATGACACCGCCGCATTCACGGCAAGGGCGGCTCTTGACCCATCCACGCCCCGGTTCCTGCGCATTGCCGGCGATCAACTCAGTGCCCGCGAGCTCACCGTGCTTGTGAGTGAGGTAACCGGGGAGAGGTTCAAGATGTTCCGCGCCGGAAGCCTGGGACTTGCTCGGAGCGCTCATACGTCTCGCGCGAACCCTCGCACCCGCGGAAACAACCATCTACCCGGCGTGGCAAGGGATGCAGTACATGCGCAACATGTTCGACGGCCGCGCGAAGCTCGACCCGCTCGACAACGACCGCTATCCCGGTATACGCTGGACGACGGTACGGGAAGTACTTTCCGCGCGCAAGTGACACGATGATGTCCCGGTCGGGAGGAGAGTTACAAAAGGGACCTGTGTTCGAGAGCGAATTGCAGCAGCCGGTTGAATCCTTCCAGCCTCAGCTTTTCGCACATATGCGCCCGGTGATTCTGGACGGTCCGGAAGCTGACGTGCAGTTCGTCCGCGATTTCCCTGCTCGTCTTGTTCTCTGCAATCAGCCGCAGAACCCTGCGCTCTGTCCGGCTCAGGTTCTCGAGAGGGTTTGCCTCCCGGCCCCCCCGGCTGTCTCCCTTCGACGAGAGGACCAGGTACTCCGACATCGCGGGGCAGACGTAATGTTTGCCGGCCGCCACGGCGTGGAGGCACTGCACCAGGTCGCCTGCAGCGCTCTCCTTCAGCAGATATCCTCTCACGCCGAGGTCAAGTGCCTCCCTGAAGTACTCCTCCTCCTTGTACATCGTCATGATGATGAAATCGCACTCCAGTGACTGCGCTGAGGCCGCGCGGATCACCTGGAGGCCGTCCATGACAGGCATCGCGATATCCAGAACGGCCAGGTCAGGACGCAATTGCTCCAGGAGCTCGAGCGTACGTCTCCCGTCTGCAGCCTCACCCACCACTTCAAAGTCGGGAGTTTCCTGTATGGCTCTCACAAGCCCCTGCCGGAATATCGGGTGGTCGTCCGCAACAAGTACTCTTTTGTGATCGGCGTTCATCATTTTGCAGGGGATGATATGGGTATGCGGAAGGAGATGACCGTCCCGTGGCCCGGAGAGCTTGTGATCTGCATCTGACCCCGGAGAAATCTCGCCCGCTCGGCCATATTCCCCAGTCCAAATCCGGTTCCGTCGGCAGACGAGGGATGGGGGGTCGCCGGGTCAAACCCGCACCCGTCATCCTGTATCGTGATTTCGCAGTGGCCGGCGGTGTTCTTCAACTCCACGCGGCATTCGGAGGCGTGAGAGTGCTTGATCACGTTATTGATCCCCTCCTGGACGATACGGAATACGCTGATATTCTCCAGCGGGGAGAAGAGACCGTCAATGTCGTCGATCGTTCCCCGGATCTCCAGACCGGAAGACGCAGACCACTTCCGGATCGTCGACTCGATCGTCTTCTTCAGGCCGAGCCTGTCCAGCATATGAGGGTGAAGGTCGGAGGAGATCTCGCGAACTTCTTCGATGGCCTGCTGAACGGTCCCCGCGATCCCGTGCAGTTCGTCCGCGTCCAGTGATCGGCTCCCGAGCGCCGTTTCGCAGTGAGCGAGGCTGTTCCGGATCATAAGCAGGTCCTGACCGAGGCTGTCGTGCAGCTCTCCGGCGATCCGCTTCCTTTCCGCCTCCTGCGATTCGTTGAGCTTCTTCGAGAATTCGGTCTGCACGGCGTGCTCACGCTTCAGGCGGTGAACCCGGGTGCGATAGAATGCTATCCCGAGCGCGATGATACCGCACACGAATCCCCCCTTGAAGAGAGGAGTTTCCCAGTAAGGCGGGAGCACGCGGACGACGAACGAAGCTCCCTGCGTATTCCACACTCCGTCGCAGTTGCTCCCCTGCACCCGGAACACATACTCTCCGCCCCCGAGGTTCGTATAGGAGGCATACCGGCGAGAACCGGCCGGGACCCAGTCCCGGTCAAACCCTTCAAGCATGTACCGGTACCGGTTCTTCTCCGGCGCGGTGAAATCGAGGAGTGAGAACTCGAACGAGAAGAAATTCTGGGAATGCGAGAGAACAACATCCCCCTCCCCTTCCGGGCCGCGTGCATAGCCGGCCGCGCGGTCGAATATGCTGAACCTGGTGATCCGGAGCGGAACGGCCGTCGTATCGACGGTAAACTCCACCGGCACGAAGGCATTCATGCCATTGACGCCGCCGAAGTACATTTTCCCGCTGCGGCCGTAGAAGTATGCTCCCTGGTTGAATTCCCAGCTCTGAAGCCCGTCGCTGATGCCGTAGTTGCGGAACGTCCTGTTCGCAGGATCGAAGCACGAAACCCCCTTGTTTGTGCTGAGCCAGAGCCGGCCTGACCCGTCTTCCAGAATCCCGGAGACGGTATTGTTCGGAAGTCCGTCTTCCTCCGTGACGTGGGCGAATGTCCCCTTTGTTGCGCCAAAAATGTCGAGGCCGCCCCCGAGCGTCCCCACGCACATCCTCCCGGATCTGTCTTCGTGGAATGCGAGGACCGTGTTGTGACCGAGGCTCGCCGGATCGGCAGGATTGTGAACGTATGTCCGGAAAGTCATTGTCTTGGGATCCAGCACCGATATGCCTGCCCCCCAGGTTCCCAGCCAGAGAAGTCCGTTTCTGTCCTCCTGTATCGCCCAGACATAATTGCCGCTGAGCTGATTCTGTCCTGCACCCCTCCGGACGAACCGTTCACAGGTCAGGCTCCTTCGGTTCAGTCTTCCCAGTCCGGACCCGGAAGTGCCGCCAATCCAGAGCGAACCGTCCCTTGCCTCGTGCAATGCAATCACGTAATCATCCGGAATCGACCGGGGGTTATTCGGATCCCGCCTGAGGTGCCCGACGATGTTTCTCCGCCGGTCGAAAACGTAGAGCCCGCTGCCGTCCGTCCCCACCCAGAGATACCCGTCGCTGTCTTCGAGGATCGACAGGATGATGTACGAGCTCTGAAGCCCCCGGCTCGTGAGTTTCTCCCGGTAATGGGTGGTGATTCCGGTATTGAGATCCAGTCGGTCAAGGTTCCCCCCCATCATTCCCACCCACACGTCGCCCGAGCGATCCTCGCAGATCGCCCTGACCACCGGGTGGGCGAGGCTCACGGTGTTTCCCGGTTCGTGCCGCAGGAGCTGAAACTTGAACCTGTGGGGAGCATAGTGATTGAATCCTCCCCCGTCGGTTCCTATCCAGATCCCCCCGTAGTGATCCCGGTATATTGAACTGACGGCATCAACGGAGAGACTTCCGGGATCCCCCTCATCGTGCCGGAGGGAGGTGGTCAGGCCCGTGCGTTTATCGAGGAGTGTCACGCCGGCGTCGCGCGTCGCTATCCAGAGCGTTCCCGAGGAATCCTGGACGATCGACGCAAGCCGGTCGCTCGAGAGCCCTCCTCCTCTCCCCGGAGATTTCCCGTATGGAACGAAGATTGAACGAGTTCGGTCGTACCTGTTCAGGCCGTTGTCCAGCGTTCCTATCCAGATATCGCCGTCTTGATCCTCGAATATCGACGTCACCATCCCCTCGCTCATGCTCGCGGGATCTCCGGGGATGTGCTGGAAGTGGTGAAAGTGACCGCGAGAAGGATTGTAGAGATCGAGACCCCGGTACGTCCCGACCCAGAGTGATCCTGTTCTGTCCCAGAGCTGACAGAGAACCCTGTCGTCAAGGAGGGAGAGCGAATCACCGGGGGCGTGACGGATGTGAGTGCATTTTCCGGTTTCCCGGTCGAGTTTGTTGAGCCCGCCTCCCCATACGCCGACCCAGAGAAGGCCGGAACTGTCTTCCGACACGCTCCAGACGCTGTTCCCGCTCAGGCTCGACGGCGAGGAAGAATCGTGGACCAGGTGGACGAACCCGTCCCCTTCCCGATCGTACCGGTTCAGTCCTCCGTTGTACGTCCCGATCCAGAGACTCCCCTTCGAATCTTCAAACAGGCAGTTGATATAATCATCCGAGATCGAGAGCGAATCGCGGGGATCCTGCCTGTACACTTTGAACGCATAACCGTCAAACCTGTTCAGCCCGTCCTGTGTGCCGAGCCAGATGAATCCTTCCCGGTCCTGGAGTATGCAGCTTACCTGGGACTGGGAGAGTCCCTGCTCGACGGAGTATGACCGAAACCGGATCTGCGCAGACGGCTGGGAAACCAGCACTGCGGGGCAGGCCAGTGCAATGACGATAAGGAAAGTAATACGATCCGGGAACGTCAGGGGTACAGACCTCATGGTCGACCGGGGAGATCTGTCGCGTGCGGGGCGATGCCGGCACCGCCTTGCAGATGCAATGGCGTTGCAGGCAGATGGGGAACGGCGCTTCGCGGTTCATTGGTTGACACAACCGCCGTGAAGCGCGTTCACGCGGGAAAGGTAAACTCCCGGGCAGACAAAATCAATTTGGATATCCGGATTGAGCGCAAAAAGGGAGGCTGGCCGGATGATGGGCAGATTGTTAGATTTTACCCCAAGACATAGTTGCTAGTCTCGTCGGAGCTTGTTAATTTCCGAAGTGACCTGGCAGGAAACGCCGTGCCATTAACACTGCCACATATCCACTCAACATTTCAGGAGGCAGGATGAAGATCGTCGGAAGGAGATTCTGGACATGGATGAGCCTGTGGGCGCTCGCATTCTTTGTCAAAGGTGATTTGACCGCCGGACCGCAGGAGAAGGGGACGGGTCAGGTTACAGACGGGACGTCAAACACCAGGCACAAAGTCCCGCTTCTCAAAACTCAGTCGTCGAAGACGGGGGTGTTCCCTAAAACTCAATCAAACTTCAAGACGCCGTCGGGTCTAAAAACGCAATCGGGGTTCAAGTCGCAGTCAGGGCTCAAGACCGAATCGATCCCGGGAGTGGGGAAGGTCGCCAAGTTACAATCCTCCAAGGTCAGGCAAACTGACAAGACCAGCTCCCCCTCAAGGACGGAGTTTAAGACGCAGACGCACAAGGTTCACAAATAGTTCGTCACGGGGAGAGTGGTTCGGGGGACCTGTTCGTCCCATCCCAGTACAGGTCCCCGTAGTCCATCAGAACCTGCTCTCCCCGCGCGATCGGGTTCTTCACGGTGAGCACCGTGTGCCAGTGGCCGTCGAAGAACTCGAAATTGTGCGTGACCGTGTCCAGCCGCGCGTGATTGATGAACCGGATTTCGTTCCCTGCCCTCCGTGCGTCCAGCGTGAGAAGGATTTCCTCGCCTCCGACTTCCAGGACCGGGTATTCGTAGCAGTACATCCGATCGCTGACTTCGTCACTCCTGCTGACAATCCCGGCATACTCGCCCAGTGTCTCACCCGGAGCGATATCCCTTTCCGCAAAAACCCCGAACCCGATTTTCGTGTCAATGAGCCGTATCCATACCGGCGCGCGCTTCAGACGCCTCCTGTGATTAAACGCCGCATCCACGCGCAGGTATGAAGCCATGAGTTGACGTTCGATCCCCGGATCAAACTTGAGATCGTCGAGATACGCGAGCCCGCTGAACCGACGGATCACAAATTCGAGCCGTCCTTCTTCGATGTCCGCTTCCGCGAGGCGAAGCCTGAACCGGGGGTCTACGGAAGGAGTCACACCTTCCTTTTCCAACTGCCCGGCTTTCCGGAGCAGCCGCGAGCGCAACTCAGCGCGCGCGACATTGTCCTTAATTCCCATAGAAGCCCGGTCGGCAAAGAGTCGAAGCCGTCGTTTGCGGCGCCAATCATCCAGGAGAGGTATCACAGGAGTTCAGCCAGCCCGGTCAAGAATCAAACCTGCGTGCTTTAGCGTTGCGAGTTGCGAATCCGAGTCCGAAGCCCACTATGGAACGAACACGTCCTTGATGACGTAGTCCGAGGTGATGCCGAACTTGATGGCGTTCGGCGGCTGAGTGCCCGACATACGGAGACCGTATATCGCCTCGATCGTACGGAGTATATTGACGTGGGTGACCCCGGTCCCTTCTTCGTAATCCCCGTGCTTGATGTGCGCACCGGCCAATATCGTGGGTATCCTGTTCTGTATGTCGACGTATCTGCTGGCAGGGTCTGTCAGCCCGATGTAACCGGTCGGGTCGTCGCTCTCGTCCCACGTCAGAATCAGGAGACTGTTGTGCGTCTTTGCCCACTGGTAATACGGGCCGATGTCCTGCTTCAGCCAGGCATCCCCGTTCTTGACTCCGATTTCCGGATGGTTCCCGGGATCGTGCATATCGTTGATCAGATTGGGGACGACAATCGAGACCGTGGGGAGTTTTGTGAAATCCGAGGGAAACCGTGCAAAGGGGAGATTTGTCGACGAGTCCGGGTTCGTCCCCTGCGGGATACTCCCGAAGCTTATCCAGGGGACGTGCTTGCGCGCGTAGTGCCCGGCCTTCGTGATCGTACTGCCTGTCTGCGGGAGATCTTCCGCATAGCCCCTGAACGTGAACCCCCTGTCACGCAGCTGCTGACCGAGGTTGCTCGTCCGGAACGGGTAGACCTTATGCGTCTTCCTGCTCGGGATGACATCGGTGAACCCGACCCCCTGGTTACTCCCGGAGAACAGCCAGAAGTAGTTTCCTTCGCTCTCGTGTTCCTCGCCAAATATGCGCGTGAGATTCGCCCCTTCCTCATGCAGCACCTGATTGATATACGGCGCGGATGGGCTCCCGATCACCTGAGTGTAGTACTTGTTCTCCTCGATGACGATGACGATATGATCGTAGCCGGGGAGGCCCAGGGAGTCTCTCTTTATAATGGAACTCTGCCCCAGGACATTCCCGGAGAGCGTGAGCAGAATACCAAGCAGGAGCATTGTGCGCGTCACTATTCTCCTCGTGCCTTTATGTGTGTGTTCAGCATCGGACTTATCTACAACACGTAGCCGGGGCTATGATTCCTCAGGAACGTGAGAAAAACGCGGCCACAATCAGCGACAGTGCTGCAATACATACAATTATTGTTGCTGCAAGAAAGGGGAGGGCATCAAAATACCGGCCCCCCATAACGACAAAGAGCGTCACAGGCAGAAGGGCAACAGTCACGGCGGTCGTTCGTGTGACGACCCTCGCCCACTTCTCCCCGCTCGCGGCAAAGGGAGCGGCATAATATGTCAGGAAGCCAAGTGGGAGAAGCAGGATTCCAACCACGACATGATTAAGAATCATCGGGGCCTTGAGCCACTCGCTGACTGCGGGCGAGACATTGTCCGTGATCAGGTGCGCGATGAATCCAGTGACGGCCAGGTGGAGCACGCCGAGAATGATGAGCATGACGCCTCCAACTCTCATCACCATTCTACCGACTCGAGCAGTCATTATATCCCGGGGATTGAAGCACCAGGATCGTGTGCGATCCGGGCTACTGATTCGATGGCGATAGCGGCAACCCCGGCACCGTAGTCCAGGTCGATGTTCGTCATGTTGTCTTTGGAATCGTGATAGCCGGTTCGGTTGATATCGTAGTTCTCCATAAAAAGGACGACCGGAATCCCCACATCGGAGAATATCTGGCCGTCGGTATTAAAGAGCGAGCTCCGCGGATCGAGAGGTATCCGGACTTCTCCCTGCAAGTCGGGGTGACGCGCGATATCCGGAATCTTCTTCCCGTCCTTGCTCCGGCGGCCCCGTTTCAGGTCCCGCCGTGACGGCTGCCGATTCCAACCCCTGGCTCCTGCATTCCAGATCATGTTTGCGACATGAGCCTGGTAGGCGAGCATGTACGACTTCCGGCTGAGCCCGGGAGAGATCTGGAAGATGTCGCGGTGAGGATGCCTGTTGTGTGCGACCATATCGAGGACGTACACCCCTTCAACACGTGCATGGGAAAGATCGACTCTCTTCCCCCCTACCACGCGCAATTTGAGATTCTTCTCAACGAGCCACTGCGCGAGGTGCCGGGCGCCCATGCAATCTGCGGGGAATTCCTCACCTGTCAAGTGTATGAGCCAGATGTCGCATTCCAGTTGGCCCGTCCGGCTGAGCTCCAGAAATATCGGGGCACCCAGCATCAATGCCGCGGTTGCCGAGTGATTATCGTCAGCACCGTTGGCTGCCACGCGCGCCAGTTTCCCACCGCTCTCCTTATAGTAGAGATCTTCCATATATGCCGTATCGTAGTGATCGGCCATGATCACCGCGCGGGTCCTGTCCTTCCCGGGTATGACCACGAGGAGATCGCGCTCACGTTCTTCACCTTCCTGGTTTGATTTCCAGCCCCCCATCCAGTTGAATTCGAAATCGGTTACCCACCGGAACGGAAGGTCTCCGGCAACCGCCTTTCCCTCCATCCCGTTTTCAGAAATCAACTTCCGATAATACCCGAGCAGCCAATCCCCGAGCGCTTCCAGGTCGCGGTGCCCCTGCCTCCGGAGAGACCTCGAGGCCGGATCGTTGACACAATCGGCATTCTCTTTGTTAAGGAACCGCCCCGTGGCAAGCTTCGAGATCGTGTTCCAGTAGTTCACCTCAAACCGCCTGTTGGCGGTGTACTGGTATGTGAGTGACGGGGGAAGCCCGGCGGGCCCGGAGGACCGCGGTGTGACGATCTGACCAAGTTTCTCAGACAGGTCTCTGGCTTCTCGTGTCTTCCCTTTCCCTACACTCTTGATCCAATCTTCCGCATCCTCCTCGCGGGGAATATTCAGCATGCTCCGCGCGAAATCCGACGGGAGACGGGCGGATCCGAACGAGTCCGAAACCTGGATCAACTTCTGAGCATTGAGAGAATCCTGGTGATCCCTGTGCTCATATTTCTTCGAGTATCCGTTCATGCCGGCCATCAATTCAGGCCGCTGCCCCAACACAGGCCAGAGTTCGACGGGGTTCTCGATATCGAACGCCGTGGTGTCGTAGGCCGTCACATAACCCAGAGGAGCATTCTCAAGCACACGGGGCTTATGAGTCTTCTGGTCCACGAATGACACGAGGGGCGTATGCCAGAGGACCTGGTGCTTCCCTACGACCATCGGGGGGAAGTAAAACCTGTATCCGAATTCCCCTCCATCCCTCAGGGCAGCGGCTGCACGTATCAGATCCTCCCGATTTGCCCGGGGACCATCGAGAAGGAGTTCGTACCTGTGCGTCCAGATCTGTGAGTTGCGGGCCATCGGCTTGTTGTACAGGTCGATATCCACGGGATCGCAACTGAAGAGAACGTGGGCCACGTGGTCTTCTTCCGCAAGGACCGCAAGTTCATCTCTATGCCGCTCCACGTGTTCCCAGCGGTGCGTGCGCCGGTACGTGTTCCTCCACTTATGAGCCTTTCGGGAAGGTGGCGGGCCTCCCTCCCGCGGCTCATGCATCCATCCGGACTGGGGAATCCGGAGTCCATGGATCCCTTCGCTCCGCTCACAGACATTGAGAAGCGGGATCTGCATCGCCAGGGGAAGCTCTCTCTGGAGGTCGAGATACTGGGGCGCGCCCCAAAATATCAGGCTCCCGGGAAATGGGAGAAGATGAACGCGCCCGGAAAGATATGCCTTCTGGATTTGGACGGGGAGTGTGCCGAACGGGCGGAATGTTAATACGTACCTGACACTTTCGAGAGAATCCCCTTCTTGCATAATATACGGAGCCGTCCAGCCCGGAAGCGGATCCTGACGCCATCTGCTGCAGACCGTTTCTCCAGATCCGGGAAGTATGCGGAATCCGGCCCCGCGAAGTTCGGCAAGGCGCCCACGCGATTCGCCGTACGCGCCGGAAAGGAGCCGCCGGATGAGGTCCTCTGATTCCTCCCGGGGCCGTTCTTTTCCTGGTGCCGTGTAGAAGCTTTTCCAGAACGCCCGGTCCGGGCCCTGTTCGCTTCCACCGAAAAGAGTCCACCTTACACGGCCTTTGTCGTCCTGAGTCCGGGAGAGAGCCAAAGGGAGAAGTGTCACAAACCGCTCGTGCGCAAGGGGTCCGCGAAGCCCGGCAAGTTCGGGGGGGAAGTACTTGTTTCCTCTCAGTTTGCCCTGGCTGATGCCTCTCGCTGAAAGGTCCTTGTGAAGACGCTGAAGGCCGTGCAGGATGTCGCGCGCTACCTGTTCCAGGCCGGGCTTCAGTTCCTGCGCCTGTTCACGCTCGCCGATCAGCCAACCGAAAGGATCGTCCGAAATCCGCGGGCCCGGAACGCCCGTGTCGTACGGGCGCCAGGCGACTCTCGGAGGCGGCATGAATTCGGAATAGGCGAGTATGGGGCCTATCCTCTCAGGCAAGTGACTTAACAGTTGATCCCAACCCTGGTCTGGCATGCGAGTTTGCCCTTGCTGGATATTGATTCAAGGAGAAGATACATTATTGGAGGAACAGGTCAAAGGGGATCTTGCTCGACCGACCGTTTAATTCATTCATGGGGGTATATTAACGATGGAACAACGCAAAATCGGCAAAGGAAAACTGGGGGTCTCCGCGCTCGGGCTTGGATGCATGGGGATGTCGGACTTCTATGCGGGAAGGGACGATAACGAATCAATCGCCACGATTCACCGCGCGATCGAACTGGGCGTCACCTTCTTTGACACCGCAGACATGTACGGCGTGGGCAAGAACGAAGAGCTTGTCGGCAGGGCGCTCCGGCCCTACAGGGAGAAGGTCGTCCTCGCGACCAAGTTCGGGAACGTCCGGGGGAGCGACGGGAGCTTCCTCGGCGTCAACGGCCGGCCGGAATATGTGCGCTCCGCGTGCGACGCGAGCCTGAAACGGCTGGGGATGACCGTCATCGATCTCTACTACCAGCACCGCGTCGATCCGAAAGTACCGATCGAGGAGACGGTGGGCGCAATGGCGGACCTGGTGAAGGAAGGGAAAGTAAGGTTCCTGGGACTCTCTGAGGCGGCGCCGGCCACAATCCGCCGGGCAAATGCCACGCACCCGATCGCCGCACTCCAGACGGAATACTCGTTCTGGACGCGCGACGTGGAGGCGGAGATCCTCCCCACGTGCCGCGACCTCGGAATTACGTTCGTCGCATACAGCCCGCTGGGGAGGGGGTTCTTTACCGGTACGCTGACGAAAACGGAGGACCTTGCGCCGGACGACGTTCGAAGGACTCATCCCCGGTTTCAGGACGAAAACCTGAAGAAGAACCTTCCTCTACTTCGTGTAATCGAGGAGCTCGCGGGTGAAAAGAAATGCACCCCTGCTCAACTCGCTCTTGCGTGGGTTCTGGCACAGGGGAACGACATTGTTCCGATTCCGGGAACGAAGCGGCGCAAGTACATCGAGGAAAACGTTGGCGCGGTCAACATCAACCTGAGCGCCGCCGAAATCGCTCGGATCTCCAGCGCGGTGCCCCCCGGCGCGGCAACTGGTCAGCGATACCCCGAACGCACGATGGCTGCGGTGAACAAGTAACAATCCCGCCGCATGCGGCTGGAATTGACGCCCACAAGGTATCTGTTCACACCCCTCCGGTGACTTCAATCACCGGAGGGGCACATCCCTCCATATCTATCAATACCGGGACCTTTCGCCCGTCGCCGAGCTCCACCCCCGTCGATTCAACTCACCTTCCTCTTCTTTACAATTCTGTGACACTTCACACTGCAGGGCTCAGTATGTTGCGGTCGACGTCTTCACAACCGACGCATTGTTGCGGTTCATTTCTTCGACGTTTCGAACATACGGGAAAGGAGGTGTAAAGCAGCCTCTAGCGGACACGTACGTTCTTCATAGGAAACCGACCGACAATTCAGGAAAGGAGCCATACCATGGAGACCTCGCTTCGGCTCACTGTGCGGTTCCTCCTCATCCTGCTGGCGATACTCGTGGTTCAGCAGTCACTGCAGGCTCAAATGTCGTTGTCCTGGTACAAGGAAACACCCGCGCTCGAAAGTCACGCCTACCGGGCAATAGCATCAGATGTTTCCGGCAGATGCTTCTACATCTCCGATTCGCAGACTCACTGCATCTATGTCTTTCTCGTTGCCCATCCCGACGCTCCTGTCATGACGATCACCGATCCTACCTGGGCCAACTCCACGTTTGGCCCATACGGGATGGATTTTGCATCGGACGGCAATTTATATATAGCTGTCTGGAAGAACGAAGCCGCCAACGGGCCGCCGGATAATAGCCTGTGGCGATATGGCACCTGCAGTCGACAGCTCACGCAGCTTTGCACGCTCTCCGATGATCCCCGGAGTCTAAAGGTCGTCGGCAGCGGAATGCACACACTTGTGTACATCAGTGGGACGTACGGAAACGTGATTCGCTGCCATCCGGTCACCTGGAATCACTTTGTCTCGGAGATCATGTTTACCACCGGTATCTTCGCCAATCAACAGTGCGTCATTGCCGATCGCGGCCAGCGGACACTGTTCGTCAGCTCGTGGACCTCGAGCTACGGTACCACGCCGTACAGAACTCCCGTGACGAAATGGAATGCCGTTGGGACACGGGATGTATCGTTTGCGGTCAATTTCCTTTCCGAGGGAGATGTACCGGGGATGGAAATGGGCATGGACGACAATCTGTTCTATCTCTTCCATATAAGCCTTCCTCCTGTTACCGGCGCGCGCATATACTCGGTAAACACGAGGACGGGCTTAAAGATCGACGAGGTTCTGGTAGGTCCCTCCGGACTGTATGCCGGCGGGAACATCTGTCTCAGCTCCCGGGGAGAAATGTTCTTCGCACGAACGCTGGATCTCCGCAACGGGCTCTTCATTTCGGCGTACGGCGTGGTTTCCATCCGCAAAGACAGGTGCAAACCCGGAGAGTGCTCTGGTCCCGAGTTTACATCGAACGGGGACCTTGATCTCCAGAATTATCCGAATCCATGCAATCCCTCGACCACGATTCGCTACAATCTGCCTCAGAATTCAGAGGTCACACTGGCCGTCTACAATACGCTGGGACAGCAGGTGTCTCTTCTCGTCCAGGGCGAGCAGGAGGCGGGATATCACGAGGTCAGGTTCGACGGTTCGAACATCGCTAGCGGTGTATACTTCTATCGCCTGCAGGCTGGCTCACTCGTGGAGTCGAAGAAGGTTCTGCTGCTTCGGTAAGGGGGAAACGGGTGGTTGTTAAAACCTCCGGAATGTTGACCCAAAAACAGAAGGTCCTTCGTCGATCATCACATTGAAATCAAAACCCCGGCTGCACGTGCCGGGGTTTCTTTATGTGCACCGGTACCGGAAAGAAGAAACCTCCGGGTCCTACCCGGACACCCCCAGGTCAATCCGGGGCTCCTCCCTTGAGGAACGAAATCCGCTCGCCCAGAGAGAAAAAAAGATCCTCCTGTGCCGTCAGAGATGCCCCGCGCAATTGAGCGGTTGTCGAACCGAGCAGCCATGTTTCGGATCCCGCAATCCGGACCTGCTGGAGCCCGGGAGTAGCCGTCAGGCCCGGACATCGTCCCCCGAACGCCTGTACAAAGACCTCGGGGGAGGTCGCAAATGCCACAACCCTAGGGCGAAGTGTCTCCAACTTTGTCATAAACTGTCTGATATCGTCGTCTTCCGGCATTGCGGACCGGTCTTTTTCATTTGGCACGACGACTTTCCGGTTCAGCTGCGTGATCCCGACTCCCGAGCGAATCAACTGCGACGTTTTCTTTTCAATAAACATCAATCGGACAGGATCGCTCAGACTCCCCCCGGTAACCCCTTCCCAGAGGGCCTTGCGTTCCTGGGCGGTGACGACCTTTTTCGGAGTGATTCCACCCAATTCGAGAAGATCCCAGAACCGGTCCCGCGGGTGCATGTGCGAAAAGCCCAGCTTCTCCGACTGCTCCAGCACGGCGGAGCTGACAAATACCACCGTCATATCCGGTTCCCAGATCTCACGTATCATCCGTGTTGGCTCCCGTCCTGCAATGCGGCAATACGCATGATAATCTCATCGAAGATGGGCGCAATCGTTCTGACCGCTCCTGCGTCGATGGATTTGTACACCGCCTTATCCGTGATTCCGAGGTCGCTTGCCAGTTGCCCGACGGACCGATGTTCCAGGATACCTCGCAGTATCTCCAGCCGCGATCTGGGCCATTTTCTGATCGCATGGGACACGAGGGCGAGACTGTGATTCACCAGGTCGAGCCCGGCAGGCTCGGGGCCGGCAACGGCGAAAAGCCCCTTCGCTTTCTTCAGGCGTTCGATGGCTCCCCTTGCCTCGTGGAATGCCGGTCCATCCATCCCGAGTGTCTGTTTCGAATTGATTGACGTGCTGATTTCCCCGACGGCAAAGACGAATCGAACCTCGACCGGGTAGAGGGCGATCAGGACTGTCAGCGCGTCGCGAAAAATCCTCCCCGGCGTGGCAAACACGGATTGAAACTCATCCCCGAGTGTGATGGTGTACGGAGAGAGAAGGCCCTCTTTCTTCCCCGAATTGAGCCGCCTCAGACAGGTGGTGAGCTTCTCCTGTACTGCGGATCTCTCGACTATTTTCCTGGATGAAACCAGGTCGGCCACCAGGACGACGTATTTGACTCGATGAGGCTTTCCCACTGGTGCTCTCTTATCTTGCGTTCATTCTGCATTCAACCATACCAGTTTAAAATGAGAAAGTCAACCATAACGGTAGGAGAGAGCGGGAAGCGGGGCGGGGTTACTCCGTCGCGGGGTGATCCAACAACTCCAATTGTCCGAACTTTTCCGGGCGATGAAAGCACTGCGTGCCGTAGCCGGTGGGAGCCCAAGCGAGCAACTCGTCCCCGTGGGTTCTTCCTGAGGCACGATAGAAATTACATTCCCAGGAAACCTCGAGAGGCCCCCGCCGATCCAGCGATTTCCACGGTACGGCTACAGCCGCCCTCCATTCACTCCCGGGACCATTGACGGAGGACTTGCACCGGACCCCGGACGCCCAACCCGTATCCTGAAGAAGACCGTTGATTGTTTTGACGATGGCCATGTCGGTCCACCGGCCGTCAGGCGCAACCTGGATCTCGAAGTACCGCCCCGATGCCCTCGCCCCTGCACCGATAAAAACCTCCACAACATCACTCTGTTCCCAGAGAAGGGGCGTTCTTCGTTCTGCGTCAGATCCGGGAGGATCGGAGATGATCTTCAATTCCCGATACCTGCAGCAGAAGATTGCGAAGAGGAACAGGTCGCTCCAGAAACACCGGACCGAGGTAGACAGCTCGGGGGGTGCGGGGGCTCCGTCGGCCATGTGCAGCGGTTCGGAGCTCGCCGGGTCCCACGACTCTTCAAGTCGGATGTCTTCCAGTGCGGCATATGGAGAGCGGGGGCAGAGGAGCGACTTCATCGTGCACTACAGGTTGAGACAAAGGCCGGGAGGTACGTTCACACAGTGTCTCCATTTCCTTCACCGGTCCATAGCCTGTTCACCACATATAACAGGGCCAGGCCGCTCACGAGAAACACGGCCAACAAGATCAACGCATATTCCATGCGGCCATAAAGGAAATTCCCGACCACGAAAAGGGCAGACCAGATCGCGGTGGATCCCGCCACCCATCCGAGAAGGGCAAGCGGGATGTTCTGTCCTGAGGATTTTGCTTCCTCTACCGAGATTCCGGCCTCTTTGCGGATGCGGGTCCAACCCGGGCCGAAAGGCCGAACTTTCTTATAGAACTCCGTCAGCGTCGTGCGGTCGGTTTCCGGACCGAATATCGCGGTGAGGATCCAGCAGACGCTCGTGAAGCCGATCGTGACAAGCAGGCCGATATGGGTGCTAATATGCACGCCGTTTCTGTTCAGGACGAGAAGCGTCACCGAAACAACGAACGAACTGACCATGGCGACCACCTCGCTCCAGGCGTTGACCCGCCACCAGAACCACCGGACGAGATAGAGCAGCCCCGTCCCTGCGCCGACCTGGAGGATGATGTCAAACGCATCCTTAGCCGAGTCCAGCAGGAAGACGGTCCCCGAGGCGCAGAAGAATATGCCGATCGTCACAATGCGGCCCGCCCGAACGTAATGTTTCTCGCTCGCCCCTTTGCGCAGAAACCGCCGGTAGAAATCGTGGACCAGGTATGACGCCCCCCAGTTGAGATGCGTCAGGTTGGTGGAGGAATTGGCTGCAATCAGCCCTCCGATCATCAGACCCATGAATCCCACCGGCAGGAACGTCAGCATGGCCGGATAGGCGATGTCGTGCCCCAGCAATTTCGGGTCCAGGTTCGGGAAGGCGGCCTGGATATCCGAAAGATGCGGGTAGATGATCAGCGAACAAAGCCCGACCAGGATCCAGGGCCACGGCCGGAGAACGTAGTGCGCAATATTGAAGAACAGGACTGCTCCGAGCGAGTCCTTCTCGGACTTTGATGCCAGCATGCGCTGGGCGATATAGCTTCCGCCGCCCGGTTCGGCACCCGGGTACCAGACCGCCCACCACTGCACGGCAACCGGCATGATGAAGACGGCAACGGCGATATCCCAGGTGTTGGTGAAATCCGGAAGCATATTAAGGTAGTTCACGCCGCCCGGCCCTTTGAGCACCGAGAGTTTTTGCACCATCCCGCTGAGCCCACCGACCTGGGGAAGGTTGACGGCAAAATACGCCGCGGCGATGACCGCCGTCATCTTGATGAAAAATTGAATCATATCGATCACCAGGACGCCCCAGAGTCCCGAATGGGCGGCGAAGATCACGTTCAGGACGCCGACGAGCGCGAGCGTCTGCCACCGTTCCAGGCCGAAAAGCAGCCCGGCAATCTTGCACGCGGCGAGATTGACGGTTGCCATGATCATGCAGTTGAAGAACAGCCCGAGGTAGACCGACCTGAACCCGCGGACGAACGCGGCGGCCTTTCCCGAATACCGGATCTCGTAAAATTCAAGGTCCGTCAGCACCCCCGAGCGCCTCCAGAGGCGCGCGTAAAAGAAGACCGTCGAGACTCCGGTGAGCACGAATGCCCACCAGACCCAGTTTCCCGACACGCCGTTGCGGCGCACGATATCCGTCACCAGGTTCGGCGTATCGCTGCTGAACGTGGTCGCGACCATTGAGAGGCCGGCCAGCCACCAGGGTACCGAGCGTCCCGATGCGAAGAATTCGGACGTGTTCTTTCCGGCCCGCTTGCCAAAGAACAGGGCGGGCCCGAAGCAGACGACGAGGATTACCCCGATGATTACCCAATCAATAAGCTGGAGGTGCACGGTTTACACCATGTGATGGATGTGAAATTGCTTCTGAAGATCCGGAAAGAGTCCGACCCCCGTGTGTCTTTGCTCAATTCAGGGAGCTTTTCATATGCATGGCCGTTTCGTTCAGCCCTTCGAGAAGCGTGTACCGGGGAGCGAAGTTCAGGCCCCTGACAGTTCGCTCGATCGATGCCAGGCTGTGCCTGATCTCACCCGGCCGTTCTCCTTCGTGAACGATCGTGCTCGTGCTCCCCGCCCCCTGAACGATGGTCCTGGCCAATTCGTTGATCGTGATCGCGCGGCCCAGTGCGACGTTAAACACCCCCGTCGTTCCGCGGCCGGTCGCCGCCAGGACGTTCGCGCTGACCACGTCCCGCACGTAGACAAAATCCCTTGTCTGCTCGCCGTCCCCGTATATGACGATCGGTTCGCCGCGGAGGGCCTTCAGGATGAATATGGGAACGGCCGCCGCGTACTGGCTTTCGGGGTCCTGCCTCGGACCAAACACATTGAAGTACCGGAGGGAAACGCTCTCCAGGCCGAAGTTCTCCTGGTAGACCTGAAGGTAATACTCGCCGTCGAGTTTCGTGATGCCATACGGAGATTTCGGCATCGGCATCAGGTCCGTATCCTTGACCGGTGCGGGATTGTCGCCGTAGACCGCCGCGCTGCTGCTGTGAACGATCTTTCGGACCCCGTGTCTCGCCGCTGCATCCAGGACGTTGATCAGTCCCCGGACATTGATCTCGACGCATTCCAGCGGCTTGTGGATGGACTCGGGAACGGATACCAGCGCGGCAAGATGGTGCACGTAGCGCGCACCCTCCAGGATCTCGAACACCGCTTCCCGGTCCGTAATGCTCACACGGTGGAACGTGACTCCTTCCAATTGCTCGATGTTTTCGCTTCTGCCGGTTCTCAGATTGTCGATGACGTGGACATCAGCATTTTCGCCCTTCCAGTATTCGGCAATATGAGAGCCGATGAACCCGGCACCTCCGGTGACCACAATTTTCAGATCAGGCATTGTTGTTCAGGATCTCCGGCTACACGTATGCGAGGGGATTGAGGCGTTCGACGTCAAACAGGTCCTCCGCCAGGTACACGGCGACCCCGAGCGCGCCCGCCTTATTTCCGAGGCGGGACGTGGTAAACTTGACGGCGCGATTCAAATTAACAAGCGAATGTTTCATTGCACCCGCGCGCACCGATTCCAGCAGGAACGGGGACGCCGTCGAGACGCCGCCGCCGAGAATGATGAGCGCCGGGTTCAGCAGGTTTATCAAAATCCCTATGCCCGCCCCCAGGTGACGGCCCGCCTCTTCCAGGATCTCGATGGAGAACTGGTCTCCCAGGCTCGCGGCCCTCAGGACGGCCTCCGCGTCGATCTGGTCGATGCGCAGGTGCTGCTCCCTCGTCATGATTGTCGTCGCATCCTTTGCAATCCTGTCCCGGGCGATCTGCGTGATCGCCCTGCCGGAAGCGACGGTCTCCAGACAGCCCCGCTTGCCGCAATAGCACAGTTCCCCGTCCTGCACCACCTGGATATGCCCGAATTCCCCCGCGTACCCGTTCTCGCCGTAGTAGACTTCGCCGTCGATGATGATGCCGAGTCCGAGTCCCCAGCCGATATTGACGCACAGTGCGTTGTCGACTTCCTTCGCCGCGCCAAACCAGCGTTCGCCAAATGCCATCGCTTCCAGGTCGTGCTCGATGTGGACCGGCTTGTTGAACCGCCTTGAGAGAATCTCGCGGGCGGGCGCGTCCCCGAAGTTGAAATAGGTCTCCCCGAGCCCTTCCTTTCCTTTTACCATCCCCGGCAACGAGATCCCTATGCCCAGAAGCTTGGTCCAGCTTACCTTCGCTTCCGACAGGACGACCTTGATCTCGCGTTCCAGGTCATCGATCAATTTTATGTCGTTGCTCAGGGCGATGGACTTCCTTCGGGTATCTCCGACGATGTTCGTTTCGAGGTCAAGAATGATGAAATTGGTGAAGAGCCTGCCGATATCGATTCCGAGGATGAAACCGGCTTCTCCGTTGAGTTTGACGATCGACGGCGGACGTCCCGCCTGCGTACCATTTTTCTCTTTCGACTGGACGACCTGCTTCTTTTTCCTGAGCAGCGCGACGATATTCGATGCGACGGGGAGGGTCATCCCCGTCATCTTCGCCAGGTCAGTCAGGGACAAGGGTCCGTGGTCCAGGAGTGCCCTCAGGATCAGAATCCTCCTGATCTCATTCTTCTTGTCGACCTTGCTCTTTCGGTCAGAATGTGGCGTTTTCAAAGTGCGATTCCAGGTATTTTTTCACAGGCAAGATGTCGCCCTTCTCCGTAAGGTCCAGGACGTGCTCGGACAGAGGATAGGCGAACAGGGATCGGGGATATGCACCCACCATCATCGTGACCGCTTCAGGGAGCTCCTTTTCGTTGCGAAGCGGGTGAAAGGGGACCTTCTCCAGGAACGGAAATATCATGTCATACTGCAAATCGAATATGTTCATGCTGACGCCGACAAATCCGTCACTTCCGGTTGCCGCCTGTATCTGATCTTTCGAGGGTTTTTCGATAATGCCCGTCAGGAAGCCTTCGCGGTCCTTCAGGGTGACGGCGAACCGTTCGATCCGGCTCCACTCAAATTGTAAAGCGCGGCGGTCATAATCAATCATGGCGCATCGGTACTTATGCTCCCGCATCAACGCGAGGGCTTTTTCCGAGTACAGGTTGTCGCTGTTGCAGACGGTAAATCGTTTGCCCGCCCACCCGCTCTTCCCCTTGAGCCCCTGGTAGAGCGCATCGGCCGTTCCCATCGGTTTCGCGCGGCCGGCCGGTATGTGCTGAACTGCATAGGAGATCTTCAGCCCTGAAAACTCGTTGTCCTCGTCTTTATGGCCGTAGTAGTTCCGAATGCTGTCGTCACCCTCGCCGATGACGATCAGGACATCCCCGTACCCCGCCTGCCTGGCGTTGAAGAGAAGGTAATCGAGGAAAGGCCTCTGGTTCCTCCCGACCCCGATCATGGATTTCGCCTTGACGTCCGCCTCGCGGATCAGGGCCGGGTCGGCTGAAGACTCCGGGGCCACTGACTTCTTCATCCGCGAAGAGATGCCCCCGGCGAGAACGACCAATCGTCCATCCGTCGTCATGCCGCCGCCATGGTTTTGGCCCGCGTCCCTTCGTCCACTTTCAGGATGTACGCCTCCTCCCCGTCCTTCTCTATCGCCTCCTTCACCGCTTTCGCATTTGTCGGAGCGTACGCGAACATGCACCCGCCGCCCCCCGAACCGTTGATCTTTGCCCCGAACGCTCCCGCCTCAAGTGCGGCCCCGATCATGCGATCGATTTTCGGCGTCGAGATCTTCAGGACGTCACGCAACACTTTCTGGTGATCATTCAGCAATGAGCCGATCAGCCGGTGGTCAAGGTTCTTTTCCCGCAGCACCTTCATCGCCCGCGTGGTGATATCCCTGTTCCGGATGGTTCCGTGCAGGAGCTCGGCCTGCTCACCGGTCAGCTCGCCGGAAAGCTCATCGATGCCGGATTCCTGTATGGTTCGCAGTGAAAAGCCGGGATGCGACGCTTCCAGGCGGCGGACAACCTCCAGAATCTGGTTCTTCACCCGTGCCAGGATGAACTTGGTGTCCTTCGGTTCGTTGGAATTCCCCAGCACCAGTGCGCCGAGCTTCGCATTCAGCTTCTTCACCTGGATCTTCGGATACGACTCCAGGAAGATCGTACCACCGACCGCCGTCGAGTAGTGGTCCATCATTCCGCCCGGTTCGGCAAACTCGAGAACTTCCGCTTCGTGCGCATACTGCGCGATCCGTTCGGCCGAAAGGCGGACTCCTTTCGGATCGCTCATCCTCGCCATGAAGTTCACCCAGGCGACGATCAGCGCCGATGAACTCGATGTCCCGGCGTTGATCGGGATTTCACCGTGAACGGAGCATTCGACCCCCCGTGAGAATTGCAGCCCGTGACGCCGCAGGACGTTCACCACGCTCTTGAGATAGTCGCTCTCCCTGTCGTAGACGATCGGCTCGACCAGGGAGAACGTCTCCACTTTGCCGATGTCGGGCAAATGGACGACCACCTGCGCGTCATCGCGCCTTTGACCCTCGATAGAGATCCTCAAGGAGATGGCGGAAGCGATAACCGGGAGGTTCAGGTAGTCCTGGTGCTCCCCGAAAAGGCAAATTCTTCCCGGTGTGCTCACTTTCAGTTCACCTGGGTCCGTTCTCATGATATTTCCCGATTTCAATTCGTATTGATTGTATAGTGCGAAAGAGGCATGAAGACCTTTTCGATCGATGCCGGATACGGCTTTGCGGGGACGAGAGTGTCCCCGCCTCCGGCGATTCTCCCGATCTTCCGACCGGATAGCTGTCTGTCTCCCATCAACCAGAAGCTGACCTTTCCTTTTTCCTTCCCTGTAAAACGAATGGAGCACTCAATCCCGTTTCGTCCCTTATCGAGATCCGACGTTACCCAGAACCAGGTGCCGTCCCCTCCTTCGACTGCGGCGTCCCTGGGGACCCCATTGACGACCATTGTGAATTTCGGGGCCTTCCTCTGCGGCGACAATGCGCCAAGTTCGATCAGGGCGGAAAGTTGACCCTTCCCGAAGTCTTCGGGAACGATCACGTTCAGACGGGTCGAGCACTCCGTCCCGTCACCGCTCACATGCGAGTCCGCGTTGCAATCGACTTTTCTGACCGAATCACCAAAGCGCACTTCACCCAAACGGTGATTGTCAAGTGAGCGGATGGCACTCCTCTCGCCGCGCCTTCCCCACACGAGTAGATCTCCGTTTTCGACTGAATACCTCACACCGACGGGGAGACTTCTGTCAATATCCTTCGCGGGGACCAGTTCTGCCGTCAGGACCTCGTACCCCCCCAGATGGAGCGACAGGACGCCCCCAAGGCGGACGGGATCGGGCAGGACACGATTGTATGGGTACATCACACTGACGTAGTAGTCCGTCGACGCGTCGAAATCGCCGAGATCCGGCGTCAGGTTCAGGCGGACCGTCCGATCCGCCGGGCCGGGATTTCTGACAAGCAGAATGCCCTTCTCCTTCTTCATATGCAGGTAGCCGTACGCTTCTCCCCGACGGGGATCGCCCAGCACCATCCGGGTCTTCTTCAGGACGTCCTGGTTCGACGTCGCCCATTTCACCGACGAGGCGATCGCATTCCATTCACCCGGAGAGAGCACGTCAGGTGAGATATAGAGCTCCCACATCATCACCCCGCGCCCGAAGTACATCATAGCTTCATCGCAGAACGAGCCGAGCGACTCATTCGCCCCCCCCAGGAGATTGTATCGCCCTTTGATGATCCCGTGCGTCATCAGGCTCGACATGGGGAAAAGAAGGCCCATCTTTCGAAGGTCTTCCCACAGGACGACGTCCTTGTAGGTGATGGACTTCTGCCTGTCGTTCAGCGACGGGGCGTTTTCCTGGTAAGCATAGTCTTCCCCCTGCATCCACATGCAGTCGGCGTATCGCAGCCACCAGGGGGAGAGCCATGCCCCGGTCGTTATATTGAGGAAGACGTGCGGATCCCGCTGCCGGACGGACTTCATGATGTCGACATATGCGTCGACCTGGGCCCCGCGTGAATAGATACCCTGCAAATGTCCGTGATTTGGTTCGCTGCACGAGAGGAGCATGCCGTCCCATTTAAAGTATCCGACCCCGAAACTCCCCTCATAGCCCTCCATCGCGTTCTTGTAGTAGCGTTGATACCTTGTGCCGGCAAGGCAGAGGAAATTCCCCGTCGTCTCATAGCCGTTCTCATTGGCCCATCGCACGCGGCGATCGCGGTTTGAATAGCCTCCGAATGGGGACGCCCAGAGGCCGAGCGAGCTCTTCGTCCCGCCGAGGGCGTTCGCGATCGCCGAGAATCCCTTCGGGAACCTCAGGGAATCGATTCCCCACACCCGGTCATAGCTGTCCCAGCCGTCGTCGAGAACAAAGGCATCGAGCCGAATCCCATGCCTGTCGAAAAGATTTGCTTTGAACGCGTCGATCGTGCTCAACACTCTCCGTTCGTTCATGATCCCGAGGGAATCTTCCGCAATCGCCGGGTTCCTGAGATCGTACCAGGAGTTATACAGGAGGTAGGGACGCGTACCGTTCACCTTGATGCCGTCGACATACTCCATGAACGCGTCGACCCGGTTCGACGAAGAACGCGAGCACCCGAGAATGCACGAATGACTCCGGTACGGTTCGCTTCCGATCTCCCGGCCGCACACGTACCCGCTTCGGACAGCGTTGCCCCGGATCCCGGTTTCCGCCGTCGGGTATTCGATTCCCCAGAAAATGTCGTCGTTGAACACCGGCTGCCCCAGTTTCCCGCCGGAGAAGCGGGGGCGGGAGAATGTCATGGATTCAACGTCAATGCGATCGAGGAACTGAACCCTGTCCAGCGAATCGGAAACCTCAATCCATTTTCGTAGCGAATATCGTGCGGAGTCAATTTCGAACCTCGCCTTCAGCAATAGCAGTGACAGCCCCCAGTCGTAGCGGAAGTTCAAGCTCAGTTCCTTCCCCCCGCCTGGACGATCGCTCACCTCGCTGCCGGTGAATTGGAAGTCCTTTGCTGACAGGACGACATCGTTTTCACCGTTCTGCTCCTTTCCGGGAGCGGGTCCGAGGCCCGCGAAGACCATGTGCAGCTCGAATATGTCGTCCTGCAGATCGTACGTCTTTCCCGTGAGCTTGTTTACGACTCTCGAGCTTATCCCTTTCCCCGGAGGAAGACCGATCACGCGCTCGACGTACCGGTTCCCTATGGCAATCCGGTCATCGTGCTTCTCGACGTACGCCTGATCCTGCGCCCGCGCAAGCGGGGCAAACAGGAGTACTATGAAGAGGATGCCATTGCGCATGTAATTATCCGATCGTATTCCGCATTCTGCGATTCGATTCAAAAGAAGTCCGTGAGCCAGAACGTCAGCTGGTAATCGCGGCGGAGCGTATCCCGGACTTCGGCGCTTAAGCCCGGGTCAATGATACTGACCATCATATCCGTGTCGGGGCGGGCCCTTCCACCGTTTCCGAACGACAGATACGGCTTCTCCGTGTCGGAGGCAAACAACTTCAGCCTGCGCTCTCCCGCACGAGCCGCGAGATGTTCGAAAAGCCCCGGCAGGACTTCCTGCTGGTTCACGGCAAATCCATACTCCATGACCTGGAGGTGATCGGCCTCTTTCCGGGCGCGAACAAACCCGCGCAACTCTCCCGCCGTCTCATGGACAAAGAACAGGTTCCTGTCTTCGTCACAGAACTCGAGCTGGGAGTCCCAGTATTTCTCGTCGCGCACAAGGGACCCGACGAATTGAGTGTTGAACCGGTTGTACAGCTCCTTCACCCTCTCCAAATCGCGGGTGCGGTCGAACCCCCGAACCACCGGGTGTTCCCCGGCGCGGGGGAGCTCCATCTGCACGATGTGCCTCTGGATTGTCTGGAAGCCGAACTTCGCATAATATGAGTTGATCGTCGTCGTCAGGAGCGAAACCGGGAGTCTCTTGTTCCGGATGTATTCGAGCGCGTCCCGGAGCACCCTCCCCGCATATCCCTTTTCACGCTCGGAGGGAAGTGTCGCGACGTTGCCGATTCCTCCAAAGCCGATTTTCTCTCCCCGGCAGTACATCGTGCGGGGAAACACCTGCACCGAGCTGACGATTGTCCGGTCCTTCACCAGTATTCTCGTGTCGGCCGGCGCAAGCGTGCGATCTTTCAACACGTGTCTCGCAAAATACTCTCTCGACGTTTTCGGGAAGGCCGCATCGCACAGCGAAACAACCTCCTCGAGCTCATCCCGGGATCTGCATCCCCGTATTTCAAGCGCGGAATTGCTCATGCTGCCTCCGACTCACTGACTGCCGCAAACGGCCACTCGTGGTTCGACTTCGCCCAGAAGGAGAAGAAGACGGTCCCGGCAGCGAGCCAAGCGAGCCCCAGGCAGATCGCTTCGAGCCCCGAGCTGATGAATATGTACGTGAACCCGACAAACGCAATGACCGACGGGAGCGGATAGAGCCACATCCTGAACGGCCTCTTCAGGTCCGGGCGGGTCTTTCTGAGAACGGTCAGGCCGACGATCTGGCCGATAAACTGGATGAGAATCCTGCTCGAGAGCGTCGCCGCAATGATGAAACCCAGGTCGAAGAGGCTGGCAAGACAGGTCATGGAACCGACGATCAACAGGGACATATGCGGAACGTGTTTTGTCGGATGGATCGCCTTGAGCGAGCTGAAAAAGAAGCCGTCGCGCGCCGCGGCGAATGGGATCCGCGAATAGCTCATCATCAGCGAGTAGACGGAGCCGTAGGCGGTCAGCGCGACAAGGACGGTCATCGCCACGGCAACCGTATGACCGTAATACTGGTCGAAGATATCGGACACGATATGCGTTGAGCCCGCGACGATCCGCCAGTGCGTGACGCCGAGAATCAGGATATTCATGACGGCATAGATGATGGACACCCCGATGACCGACCACATGATGGCCCTGGGAAACACGTAGCCGGGGTCCTTCACTTCTTCCTCCACGTAGCAGATGTTGTAATAACCCAGGAGGTCATACATGGCGATGAGCGTCGCACTGCCGAGCCCGAGCACGAACCCCCATGAAAAGGAGAACCAACCCTTCGGCACGTCAAAGGCGTTTGCAGCATTGAAATGCGTGATGCCAACCGTAATCGTCAACGCCACCGTGGCAAGCATGACCACCCACAGGGCAACCGTCACCACGCCCACGAACGTGATCCTGTGGTAGTGGAGCACGATCGTCAGGATGCCGGCGCTGAATGCGAGCACACGGATGTGCGTGACCGTGAGCCAGGGAACCGCGAAGGAGACATACTGCATCATCCCCACCAGCCCGGAGGCAATTTCGAGAGGCCCGCTGAGCAGGAATGACCAGATGAACATGAAGGCGATGAACTTTCCAAAGAACCTTCGGTACGCCTCCCTCAGGTAGACGTACGACCCGCCTTCTCCCGGGATCGACGTGCTCAACTCTGCCCAGACCTGTCCGTCGGAGATGGCGATGATCGCGCCGATGATCCAGCCGAGTATCGCCTGCGGCCCCCCCATGGCGGAGATGATCAGGGGAAAGGTGATGAACGGACCGATCCCCACCATCGCGACCATGTTGGACGCGGTCGCATGCAGCAGGCCCAGGTTTCTGTCGAGTGATTTACCTTCCGCGGCCATCACGCCTCACTGGTTCCCCTCGCGATCGAGCGTGTCTGATTCCGCAGGGACGGTCAGCGGCTGGAAGTAGTAGAGCCCCGTGTACATCTTTCCGGCATAGCCGGGGCGGACGTTGAGCGTGAATTGCAGATCGTTGTACCCCGACTCCGGCACCCAGGTCTTTTCGTTCGCGAATTGAACCGCATAGTCCGGCCTGAAATGCAGCCGGGACTCCGGGTCGGGAAGATTCAGATAGACGCTGTAGGCGCCGCCGGGCACATCATCCGGCAGACCGGCCTCCCCGGCCAGGCTCAGCGTATCACCCGGTTCCCAGAACCGGGGTTCATCCGGAAGCTTGACGGCCCACCTGGTCTTGCTTGAGCGGTGCTCGATGATCAGCTCGACGTCCCGCGGGTTGAATAACGCCGCAAACCCGGTGTTCGTCAGCCGGATGGCATAGTGAAATCCGTTCCCCGGATGGAGCGCGTCGTCGAACCTTCCGCTGAGAAGCTCGAACCGGTAGCCGAGCCTCTTGACGATTTCATCGAAGCAGCTCTCCCCGCGCCATCCCGCGAGCACACCGGGATGGTAGCCGCTGTTGAGGAACGACCAGTGGAGTTTCTCCATCTGTTTTATGGTATTCGCGCATCCGGCAAATGAGCTCGGATTGCAGGTTTCGCCCCCCATCGGGACGTAGCGGCACTCCTGCGAAAGAAATGCCGTTTCCTCGGTCGTGTCCGAATACGTTCCGTAGTCGTTCCAGTTCGCGAGGAAGCAGTCGTTATGATGTCCGACCCTCGAGTTCATGGACTCGTTGAACGCTTCGGACCTGGCAATCGGGGCCTGGCGGTTGAAAACCTCCCTCTTGTAATGCGGCGTCCTGACCTGGACCATCCTCTCGGCCGGGAGCATTTTCAGGATTTCAAAGAGGATCTTCCGCATGTTGGCGACCGAGTCCAGACCGTTTGTCGAGGAATGCATTTCCCCCCACGCGCCGATGAATCCCGCCTGCATCGCGGCGATCACGTCCGCATTGGCGCGGATGATCGGCTTGAGCTGGGCGATGTGCCCCATGACGATGTTCAACGGAGCATCCTGCTGACCGATGTTATGACTGTAGGCGAACCGGGGAATGCACTTCATCCCGGCGGCCCGGATCACCCGGAAGTCGTTCTTCACCAGGTTCAATTCGACATCGCTCATCGGCGCGGACCTGAACATGCTCAGGTAGTACATCCTCATGATGAGCGATTGTCCCTTCGCCTTGCATGCTGCAACCTCCTGCGCCGTGAGCGCGCCCCGTTCGGCCTCGGACGTGAGCTCGGTGTAAAACCCCCTTTCGGGGTTGGGAATCGCCGAACCGGACGGCGTGTATTTGACGTCGACCTGGGCGAAACCTGGAGCGATGAGCATTGAGCTCACAAGGAACGTCAGTATTCCCTTTCCTGAGGGTTTCATTCTTTGTCCTTCACGATTTTGATGATTGCACTCCGATCGAAATCCAGATTCAGAAATGGCGACTCCGGGCGCACTTCAGGTAAGTCGGCCCCCGTCACGAGATCCAACGCCCTGTACCGCCCCTCCGGCAACCCCCGAAGCTCGACCTTACCGTGAAAGTGCTCACCTGAAAAGAACGAGTAGTAATACGTTTCCCCTTTCCGGATGACGTGAGTTTCCGGCCGGTCAAATGCAATGTCATAGAGGTTCAGGTAGTCGCCCTCGCTCATGTTCTCCCTCTCAGCGATTCCCATCCACTTCCGGTAGTAATCGAACCGGGGTCCGTCGAGCATAAGGCTCGAGTCGGCCTGTTCGATCCCCGCAAGCGTGAATTTCGAGGCCGGGACTCCGCCGACGGCCAGTGTCGATGCAAAATCTTCGGTTCCCCGGAGAGTGAATTTCTGCGTCACGGGATCCCACGGCCGGTTCGTCAACTCCGCGTGGTCGCCGCTGTACGACTCGCTCCTGCCGTACAGGGCCCTGAATGTTTTCCCCTTCAATCGTACCTGCCAGGAATCCAGCGGATCGGAGGCCACCGTTTGATTCAGGTACGGGAGATTGAAATAGGAGAAGTTGGTTCCACAGGGACAGATCTGGACAAGGAACGCGGGTTTAAGCCGGGTTGCCGTGCGGTAGATATCCGCGAAGAACTCCGGTACACCCTGCGCGGATTCCATCGGGCTCGCGTGATGGTGGCTTCTGTTATAGCAGCGGGGCACCTCATTCAGGTTCTGGCCGTCCATCTTGAACCCATCGATCTTCCATTGAACGATCGCCCTGCGGACGAACGCCCGGTAGTATTCTCTGACCTGAGGCAGCGCCGGGCAAAGTGTGTACGCATTCCACCAGGAGACCTGAACCCGGTGACCGGCCGAGTCGAGGAGAAACCAGTTGGGGTGTCCGGCGGCAAGCCTGCTCTGTATTCCCATCCCGAATTCGTTCATCCGGCCCGGACAGCACGCGGCGCCGTACGAGGAATCCTGCGCGGCAATCGGGCACCACCAGAGCCGCACTTTCAGCCCATAGGAGTGAATCGAATCGACGAACGCTTCGAAGTCTCTTTCCCCGCCGGGGAATTTGACGCGATCGGGGGCCCAGTCCCCCAGGTTATTCTGCCAGCCGTCGTCGATCGTCACCCACCCGAAACCGAGCTTCTTTACCACCGGCAGTGTCTTCAGGATCTGAGCTTTTGTGAAGTCCCTCCCGTACCCCCACGCGCACCATTCCGGCTGATGCGCATCCGAGGGCGCACGGGGGAACGAGAACCCTCCGGCCTGCATGAGAGCCGAATATGTTTTCAGGCCGTCGTAGTAATCGCCTGTATGAACAATGACGGCACAGGCAGGCAGCTCCGCCGATCCGTGAGGCAGGATGACAACGTGATCGGAATCCTCCACCGAAACCGAAACGGTCCCGTTATCCAGAACCTTCACAGGCAGCGAAACGAACAGGGGCCTGCGGCTCAAGACCGACAGGGCGAAACCCGAGCTCTTCGTCCACAGGTCGACGACCGGGATCCCTCCGCCGTAATCAGGCGCGTTCATTCCCTGGTAATTCGTTCGCGCGTACGCGGGGGTGAGCGGAAATATCCAGTCGTACCTTTCCGGATAGCTCCCCCCCTGGAAGCTCCAGAACTTGAATGCGCTGTCCGCACCGGATCTCCTGGCGTCCAGTTGACTCGAAAGCAGGCTCCAGGAGGCGACGTCGACCGGCGTGTTGGTCTCATTATGCAGAGTCACATTGCAGATGATCGCATTGCCGGAGGAAACCGGCAGGAGGAATTCGATGGTTTCGGAAAGAACCGGGTCCTGCGAGAGTGCCCGGACGGACACGACTTCAGCTTTGCCGTACCTGCCGTCTTCGGTCCGTTTCTTCATGGACCGGGAGAGTATGCGGAATGTCCGGACTCCTCCCGGGTGCGTCAGCGTTACCCGGGAGAGGATTCCGGCATCGGCGACCAGTTCTTTGCCCCTGGAGCCGCGGCGTATGGATGTCAATACCTGAAAACCGCCGTCTTCAGTCAGGGTGAGTTCGACACCCCTGTTCCTGATATGCATCGGAAATTCGGCCTTCCCCGCCCGGATATCTGAGGGCTGCCGGGTGACCTGCACATCCGGCGCCGACCCGCGTGAGCGGGCCCCGCCGTCAGAGGCAGCCAGGTTCGCGACCGGAATCAAGGCCAGGTGCAACAGGAGGACCAGGCCTCGTACGCCGAATGCTCTTCCAGGATACACGTGTTTCTCTCTCGTCATCGCGGGACCGCCTTCGCGGCCGCGTCTGTGCGAATAAAAAGAGCGGGACTGGTAAAAGAAACCTGACACGTTTATCAGTCCCGCCACCGGTGTTCGTTCAACACTCACTCACTTAACAAGGACAAGCTTTTTGCTGGCAGAATAATTGTCCGCATCAAGCCGGTAGATGTATACTCCGCTGGCGTGCGTGCTTGCGTCGAATATGGCAACATGGTTTCCGGCCTGCTGGATGCCCGAGAACAATGTCGCTACCTCCTGCCCCAGCACGTTGAACACTTTCAGCGTCACGAAACCGCTGTGCGGAATCGTGTACTCAATGTGTGCAGTGGGGTTGAACGGATTGGGATAGGCATTCGCAAGCGCAAATTGATAGGGCTCCTGCGCCGGGGTCGGGCTCACACCCGTGAAGCCACCGGTAAACCAGCCCCTGTCGCCGATCTGTTTTCCGTCCGTCCCCCCCGTTTGCAGCGCCGTGCTCGTGTACTTCATGTCCTGAAGCTCCGGAAGCGGCCACTGGGGGATCCAGTTGTTGCCTGCGGCGGTCTGCAGCTTGTAACCGTAGATATCCGTGGACGCGATGTTCTGGCGAATATCGAAGAAGTACTGGAACGCCCCGACACCATCTCCCTGGTTGTTGTTCACGACATTGGGAATCGAAGCGCCGTACCCGGGATCGACGTTCAGGTTGCCCGACTGGACCAATCCCGGCCAGTGCACCTTGTCGTTAAACATCCCCGTCGTTCGTGCATTCATCCACGTCGGAGTAAACAGTGAATCGTCGCCGTGGGCGGTATCATCGTACGCTTTCCAGAAATTAGTGACCGAGGCCGGCTCAAAGAAATTGTTATTCTTCACTTCGATATTCCTTTTCGCCTCCGCGAGCCACAGCAGGTTTGCGGAGCCCGTATCCGCCGGGTCGAAGACCCTGGGTATATCGCCGCCCAGAGTGTCCAGATCGAGGACGGAGGGGATGGCGAGCGACCTCAACTCATCCCAGAACTGCACGTACTCGATCTGCGTGATTCCCCCCAGCCAGGTTCCATAGAACATGTTGTTGTCGATCTTGGCGTTGGTGACGTTGAAAATCCAGAAGGGATTCTGAAACGTCATCACATCGCTGTTATGCTCGAAATCGAGATACCGGACGAAACTGACGGTGACCGGGCACGCGTCGTAGCAGTTCATTGCAAGGAACGTGTTGTCATGCATGGAGATGGTATCCGTTATCGCCGAGTTGTTCGTGTTGCGCAGCGCTTCCCCGGAGAACCACTGCGTGGCGGAGATCAGATTCCTGAATTTACAGTTAGTGATGAAGAAGCTGTCCCAGTTCCCGGTGTATCCTATGCATTCATCCGGCATGTCCTCGAAAATCACGTGGTCCACATAGAGCTTCACCGAATCCGCCGAGACCTGGATAAACGACCCGATGCCGTTCACGTTGAGCGCATTCAACGTGTTGTTCGGGGCCCTCCCCGTGAGATACAGGTTCTTGAACGTGGCGACCGTATGCGGTCCGTTGATCACGAACAGGTAATACGGCAGCGTGCCGTCGAGCAAAATGCCTGCCTCGATGCACGGCGGTCGGCCGTTCGCGCCGAGGACTCCGAGAACGGTGAAATTCGTCTTGACAGTGATCGGTCCGAGCCACAGGTACGTCGTGTCGACGGTCACCAATTTGTACGCCTTGTGCACCTGGTTACCATTCGCGGTCGTATCGGCGGTGATGATCTGGTCGAGACTCGCCCCGCTCGCATAAACGACGAGCGTGTCCGTTGCGCTGGTATGCGCCTGCACGGGACTCGCCAGGAAAACAGATACAATGACCGCAAGCAGCGCCATTGGAAATGTCTTTTTCATGATGTCACTCCCTATGTGATTGGTGGATTAGTGAAGCGAACTGCGTTAGAATTTCACCCGTAATCCCAGGTTCCCGGTCATTCCGTAATCCTGCTCCGATTCGGGTACACCCCCTTTTTGAATGATGCTCACATCCTTTGCGGAATTGATGTTGTAGAGATTCCCGAAGACCTCAGCGCCGAACCAGGGGAGGCCCTGCTTGAGCGAAAGGTCCCAGCGCCTGTAGGCGGACGTATAACTTCTGATCTGCGGCCAGAAATTCGGCCCCGTGAAAATGTCGTCGTCGTAGAGGAGCGACACCCTCGCGGAGAACGCCATGTAGTCATAGCCGAGGGAAAGGTTGAATATGTTATTCGGCTGGTACAGCAGGCGGTCGGTGAACGAGGTGTCAATATAGTTGACCGTGCGTCCGTTCGAGCTGACCACCTGGTAGGGATACTCGGCCTTCGAGAATATGTGCGTGTAGTTCACGCCGAGGACCAATCCCGAAAAGACGCCCGGCAGGTACCAGAAGTGCGTTTCCCAGTCCAGTTCCATACCGTAGTCTCTAATCAGACTTGCATCGTTCACATAGGTATTGACAGGATACGTCGCCGTCGGGACCGAGCCGTTCAAGAGGCTCGGTGGAAAATACTGGAGCGCGCCGGCGCCGGAGACGGAGAAGGTCCACGGATAAATCAGGTCGCGGATCTGCTTCCAGAACCCTCCGATCGTGAACAGCCCGATGGAATTGTCGTAAAAGGACACCGACGCGTCGAAGTTGGCGGAGCGCGTAGGATTGAGCGCGTAGTTGTTCCACGCGATGGCGCCCGCGCCGACATCGATGCGCGGAACGATGGCGTTGTAATCGGGATAGGCCAGCGTGTTGGTGTACGAGAGCCTCAGGTCGAACCACTGCAGCGGCTTGTATTTCAGGGAGACATCCGGAAGGAGATACCCGTGATTCTGCGTGACCGTGGTGTCGTAGAAATTGTAAGCGTTGAAGGAGTTCCTGGATTCGATCCCCCGGGCGCCCGTGTAATGAGTACGAAGGTCCTGGTACCGGACCCCGCCCGTGAGGGTTATCTCCGGACCAATATTGAGAATCGTCATGAGGTAGAGGGCGGATTGATTTTCAGATCCGGAATAATTATTCGTCGTCGAGAGGTAGTTGTCGCGGGCGTACGCCTGCATGCCGCCGTTGGCCGCGATGTACTGTACGCTGGACCTCATGAGGTCGGCCATTTGCGCCATCATCCCGTAGTTGAGCGGCGCTATCATCCTGTAATTACCGCCCAGGAACGTCCCGTAGCTGTAGTGGGGATCGATGAAATAGGAAATCGGAATTTTGAAGATATCGCCTGGAGGGAGACCGAAATAGTTGATGATGAGGTTGTTTACCACCTGGGATCCGCCGAATGTCAGCCCTCCCCCGTCGTAGACGTCCTGGACGAAGTAGCGCGTGTGGTACCTGTACGATCCGCCCGCTTTGATCTCGGCGTTTATTTCGTCCGAGATCGTCACGCTCGATGTGAGGTCGACCGACCCGGTGAAAGCCTGGGTTTTGGAGAAATACCTGTTCGAAGAAAGGAGGAAGAGTGTCGTGCTTGAAAGGTCGTCGTTCGCCACCGGAGGAACATTCCGCGGGTCCACATTGGGTTGATTTGTGAACTGGCCCAGCCCGGCAGACCCCTGGTAGAATTCAGTGGTCCAGTCAGCGGGATCCCGTGAGTCAGAGTACGCGCTGGAGAGTTTCGCATTCACCTGGACCAGGGGAAACGCGTTTTCGAATTCTATCCCGTTTGTCACGCTCCGCCCCTGACCATTTTGATCAGAGATCGAAAAGTAGCGGTTGTTGGTTCCGCTGAGGTCGAATAGTTCCTGTCTCGGCTGGACATCCGAAAGTCCTGAGCCGAAGAAATTCGTCATCTTGATCTTTCCTTCCGGCAACCTGTAGTCCAATACCAGCGCGGCATTTCTCCTCTGGATATCACGCTGGGTGTCATAGAGATTCAGGGACAACAGCGTGTAGTCGATCGTGGAATTCCCGTGGTGGGTGTACGATGCGCCGAGCTCATTGGAGGTGAGGTTCTCCCGCTCAATATCGACCTGCGCCAGTACGCCGAAATCGTCATCCATGAACCGCTCCTCGGCGGTGACGACGTATTTGTAGTTGTTGTACTTGTTATATGCGTCGGGGAGGTTCTTGTATCCTCCCTGCGCGAGAATATTGAAGCCGGGCGTCCCGGGGTCGCCCAGCTTCGCTTCCCGGAGACCGAATTCCACAATCCCCCCGAGGACATTGGCGTCCAGATCCGGCGTGACCGTCTTGAAGACCTTTATGCTTCCGAGCATGTCGGATGCAATGCCGCTCAGGTCCGTGCTCCGGTCGTTCGGGTTTGACGACGGCATCTGAATCCCGTCCACCGAGATCTGGTTGTACTTCGGTTCGAGTCCCCGGATGACAAGCTCGGTCCCTTCCCCGCCGTTGCGCAGGACGGAGACGCCGGGAAGTCTTCCCACCGACTCCGCGGCGTTCTGGTCGGGGAGCTCCTGAATCTTGGCGGCGGAGACCACGTTGACGATCTGGTTCGAAGAGAGCTGCTGGTTGATCGCGGCGTTCTGACCCGCGGCCTGCGCGGTAACAACGACTTCGTTTCCTTCGATCGTGACCGCCCCCAGTTTGAACTGCAGCTCGACATTGGCCTCACCCAGGAGCTCGGCATGCTTCTCTTCGGTCTTGTAGCCGATAAATGTCGCCCGGATCGTGTATGATCCCGGAGGCAGATTCACGATGAGAAACTGCCCGTTGAGGTCGGTAACGGCCCCTTTCCCGGTGCCGACAACCAGCACATTTGCGCCCGCAAGCCTCTCCCCCGTTTTGGCATCGGAGACGATGCCCTTTATATGGCCGGTTTCTGCGAAGGCGACCGCGGTGCCGCAAAATACGAGAAGGAGGATCGCTCTCTTTAGCATGATGTCATTCTCCAGTGATATACGGGACAACACATTCCGCGCTCATTTGAGATGCAGCATCTTCCGAACGAATACTTCGCCGCCTGCCTGGAGCGAATACACGTACACGCCGCTCGCACAATCGGTGCCATCGAATGTGACCACATGAGTCCCCGCACTCTGGTAACCTTCAACAAGCGTGGCCACCTCCCGGCCCAGGATGTCGAACACTCTCAGCCTGACGGGCCCCGACTTTTCCAGCGCGTAATGAATCGCCGTGGTCGGGTTGAACGGGTTGGGATAGTTCTGGGAGAGCGAATAAGACGAAGGGGCACCGGAAGCACCGGGCAGGATTGCTGTCGTCAGGGCCGTGCGGTACACATAGCTCTGCGTTGTGTAACTGCCCGGCGCGATATTCACCATTCCGTAGGGGGACACAGCAGAGTTCACTTCGACGAGAAACTGGACTATCCCCTGGTTTTGACCCGGAAAGAGAACGTTCAGGGGGAGGCTCAGCTCGGTTCTCCCTGCGCTATCGGCTTTCTTCATCCCCGCGGCGGAAACCCAGGACCAATTGGCCCCTCCGGACCCGTTGTACTTCCAGAACGAGGAGTTCTCAACCATGTATTCCGCACCGATCGAAGCGCTATCGTTGTACACATAGCCCGTCTTCCCGATCGCAGTGTCCCGGTCGATATCAAGGAATATGTGGTAGAAGTTCTTTGATGCATCGATATTGCCCGCGACTTGGTAGCTCAGATAGAGATTCGCAGTGTCGTTCGTCGCCCAGACGTTTGTGATCCTCGCCGTGGGATCCGTCGAGGGGTAATTCGGCGCCGGGCTGAGCGGGGAGAGGCCTTTCCAATCGCTGAATTTCCCGTCAATGGTGATCACGCCGCCGCTTCCGCCCGAAGGGGGAGGAGGGACTCCGGTGACGATATAGTTGCAGTAGTCTTCGAAATACGCGGGGAGCACATCATAGGGGTTCGGGAGCGTCGCATCCGTCACATACGTCCACCCGACATTCGAGGAGGCGGCCCGCTGTACCCGGCTCACAAGCTGGCCGATGGGCGTGTTGTAGGCGATGATATAGAAATTGTCCCTGCTGTATTTGGCGGCCCACAACGGAGGTGTCCAGGAGTCGAAACCGACATTCGTTTCGAAAATGCAGATCACGTCCGTTACGCGCTGCCCGTTGTAAAAGAGGTAGCTTTCCAGCGTGTTCGCTCCGGGGTTTCCCACCACCAGTGACGCGGAATCCTTTTGCTTGACGTAGTTGTACAGCTGTTGATAGTAGGGCTCCTGGCCGGGCACGTTGGACTGGCCATCGAAGAATATCCCGTCCAGGGCGGGGTAGAACGCATACCACTGATCGACTTGAGACTTGACGGTGGCTACAGGCACCGCGCCATAATTCGTCCAGACATAGCCGATCACCCTTCCACTATCGGCGTGCATCGCGGCGATTGCGGAGGCATAGGAAGCGTCGTAACTGGAGCCGGGTCCGCTGTTGGGATTGGCAATCGCATAGAGCCGGCCGGGCATTTTGGCCGCCTGCGTTTCGAGTCGCTGCCAGTAAGAGCCCGGGGGGTCGAAATACGCCGGCACCATTACCCGCATGCCGAGCGTATCAATACGCAGGGAGTCTACCCGGTCGACGCGGAGGCCATTCCTGCCTGTGGCCGGGGCGACCGATGTGTACGTCAAGAGGAGGATTAACGAGATGAACGAACTGGCACGGGGTGTTCCGCTCATCGCTGCGCCCGGAATCTGTGGGTCCTGGTTCGACTGCTTGAGTTAGGGGAGGGATCCGTGGTCCGAGTTTCCTAAATATTTTTGTTATTGTCAAGTAATTTCTAAAATATTTTATGAATTAGCCGGCGACTCCACCCGGGGCGATTTCTGCAGTATTATGCAGACCTTATCGTACGCGAAGGAAGGACGACTGTGAAGACTGGCATAACCTGCGCGCGTATATTCGACGGGGACGACCTGATCAAGGATGCGTACGACAGTGTAAGGGCCCTTCACACGGCGGGTGTGGATATCCTGGCGTGGAGCGATGTGTCGGACCCTTTGCCGATACTCGGGGCTCGCCCACGGGTGATCACTGGCGGATTCTTTTGATGGGAAAAGGGGTGACCGGGTACCGCGAGAATTCTGAGGGGGTAGAGTCGGAAGAGGAATGGGGGACCGGAACGTGAAAAACATACTGTTCAACCATATTAGTGTAATATCACAATATCAACTGTATTGGTACAATGAATGAATCCGGCAGCGCTCTTCTCCATGGAGAGGTGAGGCCGGTTCAGGAACATGCAGAATGACACTTTTTATCAATGAGTCTGCCTGCAGATTACCTTTACTCCGATATCCCGGGCCGGACTCCCGGGCCGGACGCCGCCTGCGATTGACTCTCGCGTTCCTCTCCCCTATCTTACCGCCGTTCACCTGAAGCTTCGTGCCGTCGGGATCATTCACGCCTCCGGCGAGTCCCATGATCGGCAGGATCATCTCGCACTACAGGATCCTCGAGAAGCTCGGCGAAGGCGGGATGGGGGTCGTCTACAAAGCCGAGGATCTGACGCTCACCCGCGCCGTTGCACTGAAGTTCCTACCCCACGGCCACGAGAGCCACGACCCCGAACGCCGCCGTCTCCTCGAGGAAGCCAGGGCCGCCGCCCTTCTGAACCATCCCCACATCTGCACCATCCATGACGTCCAGGAGCACGATGGACAGCAGTTCATCGTCATGGAGTACGTGGACGGGCAGACCCTTCGTGATCTGCTGCCGGTCAAGAACATTGACGATGCGATCGAGTACGCCGTCCAGATAGCGGAGGCGCTCAACGAAGCCCACGTCCACGGGATCGTCCACCGCGACATCAAGACGGAAAACATCATGGTCAACTCCAATAACCTGGTGAAGGTTATGGACTTCGGGTTGGCCAAGGTCAAGGGTTCACTGAAGCTCACGCGGACGGGGACCACGGTCGGGACGGCCGCGTACAAGTCGCCCGAGCAGATCCGCGGCGAGCTGCTCGATGCCCGCTCCGACATCTTCTCCTTCGGGGTCGTCCTGTACGAAATGCTCACAGGCAAGACGCCGTTTGAGAGCGAGTACGAGGAAGCTCTTCTCTACTCGATACTCAACGCGGACCCCAAACCGATGCGGGATCTCCGGCCCGATGTGCCGGAGCCGCTCGAGAACATCTGTCTTCGGGCACTGGCAAAGAATCCGAACGAGCGGTATCAGACTGCCGCCGAACTTCTCCTGGACCTGAAAGCCGCCAGGTCCGGCGACGCCATTTCATCAAGGACGAAGACCTCCCCCGCCAGGAAGCGCCGCCTCCTGTACTCCGGCCTGGGGGTGGCATGTGTGATCCTCGCCGCATTGATGACGTACTACCTCTCGGGAAGAGGGGCAGTTGCCGACCGCGTCGCCGTCCTTCCGTTCCACAATCTCTCGAAGGACTCCACCGGGGAGATCCTGGCCGACGGCATGTGCTGGGAAATCATCGAGAAACTCCAGCACGTCGCCTCGCTTAAAGTGCGTTCAGTCAGGGCAACCATGATGTTCAAGGGAAGCCAGGCGAGCTACGCGGAGATAGCCCGCGACCTCGGGGCAACGGCGCTCGTGCACGGATCGATATTCCACCTGAACGGCCGCGTTCACGTCATCGCAAACCTGATCGATCCTGCAACGGACGCCTCGCTCTGGTCCGAGAGCTACGACGGAAGTGTCGAGGATCTTCTCGATCTCCAGAGCAAGATCGCACAGGGGCTCGTCCGTGCGGTACGCGTGGAAGTGGGGCACGATGAAGCGACGCGCCTGAGCCAGTCCCGCAAAGTCGATCCGAAGGCGTACGAGCTCTATCTGAAGGCCCGGGAGACGTTCTATACCATCGGTGCCGACGAGCGCCAGCACAGGGCCGCCCTGGATCTCCTGGAACGGGCGATTTCACTGGATAGCGCGTACCCGCCGTTCTATCCGTTTGCGGTTATGATGTACCAGTACGGGAGCTTCTTCGGATTCTGGACCCAGGCCGAGGTTATGCCGCGGATGCGAAGAGCGGTCGAGACGGCCCTGTTGCTCGATGCTGAAAGCTCCAGCAGCCAGGTGGCGCTCGGGATTCTTGATGAAGCGCAGTGGGACTGGAAGGGAGCGGGGGGCGCATTTTCTCATGCACTGGAAATCAGCCCCGGTGACGCACAGATTCACCAGGCCTACGCAAACATGCTCCAATGGCAAGGGAGGTTTGACGAAGCCATCGCCAGGATGCATCGTGCTTCCGAGATCGACCCTTCGATCGACCCCCACGGGTTCTGGATGGCGGCGATGTACGTGAATGCGAGGCGGTATGTCGAGGCCATTGAAAAGGCGAGAGAGTTGTTGCAGCGATATCCCGGTGAACCCGCGCTGACACTCATCCTGGGATTCGCCTTGGCCCAGAGAGGGGATTGCGATAGCGCCGCCGTCTATCTTGAGAGGGCACTGGAAATTACGGCCCACGACAGCTGGGTCGAGATCAACTGCTCGCAGATGTTTGGATTCTGCGGGCAGGTCCGGAGGTCACGTGCGCTTCTGAATCACTACCTGCAGGCGGGGAATGGAGGCACCGTGGAGCCTTACAACGTCGCCGCGGCGTACGCAATCCTCCGCGACACGAGCAACGCGTATTCATGGCTGGAACGGGCGTACCGGGACAAATCGCAGTCCCTTAACGGACTCAAGATCGACATCGCCTGGGACACACAGCATTCAAACCCCCGATACCAGGACATGCTCAGGAGAATCTTGCTGGACAGATAAACAGGACCGGCCGCCGGGTCCCCGGCGCAATCATCACCCCCCACCCCAAAGGAGATCACCATGAAACGAGTCACGTTGAAGCACGTCGTTAACTGTTGCGTCGAAGACCCGAAATTCTTCAGAGCCCTGCTGAAGAACCCGCAGAAGGCACTCGATCTCTCCAGGCTGCAAATCACGGCGAAAGACATGAAGAAACTCCAGAAGCTCGGCGCAGACAAGAGGGCCATGAAAGACTTCGAAATCTACAGCGCCCTCGTCAGGAAATACCGGCGCTTTCACAAGGACCTCCTCTGGTAAAGCGGATCCCAAGATGGACCCGGAGGATTCGTGCAGATTAGCCCGATGAGAGAGCGCCTGCGAAGTTTGACTTCTTCGTGGGACCCGGCATTGCGGGTTGAACTGCAAAGGTATGTCCGCTCCCGCACCGTCCAGGCAATGAACAGCGGGGGCGGACCGCCGCCTCACTTCGTACTTTTGCCGCTCTGGCTCCTTGGATGCTACAGATCAAAACCATCGAGCACGGACAGGCGGTTTGTGAACGACGTCCTCTGGGGACAGTTCTGCGTCTACCTTGCTTTCCGAATCAAGGACGATCTGCTCGACCGCGTCTCTGACTCCGGCCGGCTTGTACTCGCCGCAGACCTGATTCAATGTGAATCGGTCCGGACCTTCTTGCGCCATTTTCCGCACCGCTCCCGATTCTGGAGGGAGTATTTCGCATCCATCGAAGCCACCATCCGGGGCGAGACACGGGTTGACAGACTGCAGAGAGCTCGCAAAGGAAGCGCCACGGTGCTCCTGAACGAATACGCGAGAGTATGCGCAATCTTCACGATCGGAGCGTCCGCGGTGTGTATCCGGTATTCCGGATCAAGGGATCTTCGGCGGGCGCGACTCTTCTGGCGTGAAATCGCCGTTGCCGGTCAGTTGCTTGACGACTTCCAGGACCTGGACGAGGATTGGCGCCGGGGGCGATTCAATTCGGTTGCGAGGGTCATGCTCGGGAAGAGCCTGTCCGGTCCGGCACGGAGCGGTCGGGCCCTGATCGCCGTCAAGCAGACGCTTGCAGCCGGCGGAATCGACCGACTATTCCGGATGGTGCTGCAGAGAATCGATCGGGCGGAGGAAACGCTGAAGCCGATCGGTAACGGAGCCCCCTACCCCGGACTCAGCCAGTTCCGGGACGATATCGGCCGGATGCGCCGAACGATGCACAGGGAGGGCGTCCGGCTGTTCTTTTCGCGTGTTCAGGGTACACCGCGGCGATCACCGGACTGAAGGGGCCACCCGGCCTACGCTATAGCGAGCCACTCACGTACCGCTAAACAGCAGATCGGGCATATGGGGGAAGAAGAGACACGCCGGATTATTCTGTCGGTGAGTACCGGGACAAGCATCCTCGTCTGGCTCTACTTTCACCTGGCCGCCCGCAGAAACACGTTGCTCGTTTATTCAACAATGAACGGCCCCCTTCCGGCTATCGCCACCTGGGCCTGGGCAGTTCCATTTTACGCGATCTTGATCGTGATCGTCGTGAGCCCCGCATGGCTTCGCCGGGGAATGATCGAGACACCCGCGTGGATGCGGACGCTCGGTGCAATAGCAGTTTTGCCGTCACCTGTATTGTTCCTCTGGGTGTTCAGTTACCTGGGCAACAACTCTACGGGGGCGTTCTCGGCGGTCTTCAGCCAGAGGCTGGTGACACGCGGGCCCTACCGGTACGTCCGACACCCACTGTATGCAGTGGAATGCGTCTTCCTTGCAGGCCTGGCATTGGCGACGTCTCACTGGATTGTCCTCGGATACGCGATCTCCGGAATCCTGATGATCCGGCTGGTGGTTATTCCCCGCGAAGAGGCGTACCTGATGGAGAGGTTCGGCAAGCCGTACAGAGAGTACAGAAAGACAACCGGAACGATGTTTCCAAAGTTTGCAGCTGGAAAGGGGACAGCGCCGCGCCGTCACATCAACGCAAGGCGATGACATGGAGGTATATCTCCGTACTCGCAGTGCAGCACCGGGTGGCCTCTGGTAACTCCCGTCAACGTCAGGGCTTTTCTCAGATCACTGCCAGGCGATATTCTCACCAGTACAGGTGCTCAATGATCGGCCAGACGATTTCCCACTACAAGATCCTCGAGAAGCTCGGCGAAGGGGGGATGGGCGTCGTGTACAAAGCACAGGACATGAAGCTCGACCGGCCGGTCGCGCTGAAGTTCCTCCCTCAACACTTGACTTCGGACCCGCTGGAGAAAGAGCGCTTTGTGCACGAGGCGAGAGCCGCCTCCGCACTCAATCATCCCAACATCACGACGATCTATGAAATCGATGAAGTCGAAGGGAACATGTTCATCGCGATGGAGTATTGCGAGGGAAGAACGCTTCGACAGATCGTCGAATCTGAGCAGCTTTCGATCAGAGGTGTGCTCGACATCGGCATACAGGTCTGCGAAGGCCTTGCTATGGCGCACGAGAAGGGGATTGTCCACCGGGATATCAAATCCGACAACATCATGCTCACGCCGCGCGGCCAGGCGAAGATCATGGATTTCGGACTGGCCAAGCTGAAAGGGGCAAGCAAACTGACGCGGGCGGGCTCAACACTCGGCACGGCATCCTACATGTCGCCCGAGCAGGCGCAGGGGGAGGAGATCGACCGCCGGAGCGACCTTTTCTCGCTCGGGATAGTCCTGTACGAACTCCTGACAGGCCAGCTGCCGTTCCGCGGCGAACACCAGTCAGCGATCATCTACTCCATTATCAACGAGGACCCCCAGCTGATTGCACGATTCAATAACCGGGTTTCTCCGCGGCTCGAGAAGATTGTGTCAAAAGCGCTTGCCAAGGACCGGGACGAGCGCTATCAGCATGCAGATGATCTTCTTGCCGACCTTCGTCACGAGAGGAAAGCACTCGAATACGTGAAATCAGGCCTCATGCCGGCAGCCTCTTCCGTGCCGGCAAAGCCCCGGGCGGGAACGTCACGAATTCTCAGATATGCAATTGCCGCCTGCGCGGTTGTGGGGGTGGCAGTCCTTATGGTCATATTCAATCCCTTTAACCTGCAGATCGGTCCTCAAAAAGGCCTGGCAAGCGGACAGAACTCGGTCGCTGTGATGTACTTTGAGAACATTCCCGACCCGGAGGACAAGGATCACAACGGGGAGATGCTCGTAAATCTCCTGATCACTTCCCTCTCACAGGCCAGGGGGCTTGACGTGATCAGCAGGGAACGTCTCTACGACATTCAAAAGGACCTCGGGCACGGCGAGGCCAAATCCATCACCCCCTCTCTTGCGACACAGATAGCCCAGCGCGCCGGCGTGAGGACCATGCTGCTCGGGAGCGTCATTCAGGAATCCCCCTCCCTTGCGGTTACCGCTCGCCTCATCGATGTGCAGAGCGGGAAGATCATCGCGTCTCAACGGCTTACCGGATATTCGGGGGAGCGAATCTTCGCCCTTGTCGACAGTCTCTCCGCCCTTGTGCAGGAAGATTTGAAGGTGGGGACCCCGGGGGTCGCCGGCGAGAAGTCCGTCGCCGAAGTGACGACCACATCTCCCGAAGCATACCGTTCGTACGTGGAAGGACTCGAACTTGAAATCAAATACTACTTTCCCGAGGCGGAGGCGGCGCTGGAGAGGGCAATCGAGCTGGACCAGAATTTCGCCATGGCATACTTCGAGCTTACCGCGGTGAAGATGAGCACGGGTGACGGGACCGGAGCGAGAGAATCACTTGAGAAGGCATGGGCGCTTAAGGATCGGGTGGCTGAACGGGAGCGGCTGCAGATTGAGGCGTCATACGTTTCCACCGTCCTGCACGACTATCCAAAGGCCGCAGGGATCCTGGAACAATTCGTACAACGGTATCCCCACGAAACGCTCGCTGCGGTGGACCTTCACGACATCTATGTCAACCAGAGGGATTTTGATCATGCGAGAGGCGTTCTGGACCGTGTGCTTGCGGCAAACCCGCAGGACAAATTCCTTCTGAATTTCCAGGCGTACCTGCAGACGGCACTGGGCCAGACAACGGAGGCGCTGCACACCGCCGACCGCTACATTGCGCTCGCACCCGCCGAACCAAACCCCTACGACAGCAAAGGGGAGATCTTCCTCATGGCCGGTGAGCCCGATTCTGCGATCTACTGGTTCAAGCGCGCGATCGCTCAGAGAGCTGACTTTACCTCCTGCCTGGCCGTGGGTCAGATTGCCCTCCTTCGCGGGGACTATGCAACGTCTGCGGAGTATTTCGGGAGATTGGGATCGACGTCCGATCCGCTGCAGAAGATCGAGGCCATGGCATCCCGTAACCTGATTCCCGGTCATCGCGGCAGGTTTGCCGAAGCGCGGGATGGCCTCACCGGGCTGCTTTCTTCGAAGGAAATTGAGAGTTTCCGAGCCGAACAGATTGGCCTGATCTATGAGGCCGTTATCAACATCTCATATGAGATGGGTGACTACGCCACGATGATGAAGGTCGCCTCCGAGTATTCGCAGCAATTACACAGGAGTCCCTCCAATGTTCTTTACGGGCGCGATTTCGTGGCGTGGGCGCTTATGAAAAGCGGAGAGACTGAGCGCTCATTGCACCTCTGCAGCGAGGCTGCAACGATAAAGGCGGAAGAGTTCCCGAATGCGCACCGGACAACCGGGTATCTCGCCGGCCTCCTTGCATTTGAACAGGGGAAGTTCGAGGACGCTCTGACCCATTTCGCGGCGACAATGCAGCAGGAATTCCCCAATCATATGCCGCAGTACTTCTACGCCGTGGCACTTTTGAAGACCGGCCGGACAGCCGACGCGATACAGGAGTTTCAACGGATGACCTGGATGAGTCCAATATCATATCCTCCGATCAGTCTTTTCGGTCTCACAACGTACATGTACTGGCCCATCGGGGCCGTCAAGGCACACTACTGGCTCGGGGTCGCATATGAGCAACAGGGGGAGAATGCGAAAGCAATCAAGGAGTATGAAACGTTTCTCGAGACGTGGAAAGACGCCGAGAAGGAATGGCCGGAGATGGCGGATGCGAGGGGGAGGATGAAACAGCTGAGTATGCCTGTGCACTGAATTGACATAAGAGAAGAGATTTCGCCGCCACCGCTAATCGAATAGACCTCTTAGGAAGATTGACCTGGAGTCCTTCCATACACCGCAATCCGGTCCCCGTTTGACGTTTTTGTAGGTCAAAGTAGTTATCTTCTTTCCTGTCCTGCCGACAGAATGTCCACCAGCTGGAATAACTGACTTCTCATGATCATTCTCCACGTTTCGGTTCTCGGCAACGAGCTCGCCCTCTGGGGAGAAGTACCGGTAGAGCCGGCCGCCCGCAGCGTCCGCAAATCAAAGCGGGAGGCAAAGAACAATCCCCCTTTGCACCCTTTTGCGGGGTCCGCCCGCAATCTGACCGCGCTTGACGGGGAAACGATCGGATTCACGCCCGTCAGAAAGAGAGTGAAGCTCTTCACCGCCGTGCTCCCCTCCAGGGGACGCATGCCTTCCGCATCATCGCCTCTCCTCGGGCAGATACCGGACACCGGGGAACAATTCGTCCTCAGCCCGTGGAACGTTCCGGTGTACATCCTCTCCTGGGGAGAGGCCGCCGGGTTGTTCGCTTCGTGCGGCGAGGACAACGTGCTGGCACCGGGGGCGATCGCCGGCGAAGACCTCCTGTTCTGCCTGCGCGCATTCCGGTTTGCGGAGTCACTCACCGTCAGGCAGCAGTTCCTTCCGGGCATCCGTCATACGAAGGAGGAGCGCACTGCAACCTGGGCACCGGTCCTTGTGGGACAGGATGCCGCGTACGCGGCATCACTTGCCCGGTCGATGCCGCCATCCGTCCTCGCGCTTTCAGGAGATCCCTCCGGCGCAGGGACCCGTGTGGACCGCAGGAGCGCGCTCCAGAGGATCCTCGCCGGATTCGTGGATCATCTCGTACGGACGGGATCATCGGCAGGACCGCAATTGCACGATGCGGAATGGGCCGCCAGCGGTGCGGGCGCATCGAATTTCAATACCGTTCATGACGCGTGGCTCCGCGCACTCAAAGCTCCTGACGGGGCGATGAACCTGGACGGAGGCGAGTGCACTCAACTCGAAAAAGAAATCGCCGACTGGCGGAGCCCGGTAGATGTCGTCCAGGATGCGAATTACCGCCTTTGCTTCCGGCTGTCGGAGCCCGAAGGCGCGCGGCGGGAAGACTGGCATCTCGGATACCTTGTTCAGTCTCTCGAAGACAGAAGTCTCCTCTTCCCGCTTGACCGGGTCTGGAACGCCCGCGCAACCGGTTCGGGGTCTCTCAACCACCTGGGACCCGGAACGAAAAGCTATGCGCTGTCCTCCCTGGCACACGCGGCAACGCTTTCCCCCCAGATAGAGAAGAGCCTGAAGAAACGGGCGCCCACGGGATGCACGCTTACGACGGAAGAAGCGTATCAATTCCTCGCGGGGACGGCGGTCGCGCTGGAGCAGGCCGGGTACGGCGTGATGCTCCCGGGCTGGTGGAGCCAGAAAGGAACGAAACTCCGTCTTGTCGCCCGCGGGAAGGTCACATCACCCGCAATGCAGGCACAGGGGGGCTTCTCGTTCGATGCGATCGCCGACTTTCGGTGGGAAATCGCCCTGGGGGACACGTCGCTCTCGAGGAAGGAGCTCCATGATCTGGCCAGGCTGAAAGCGCCGCTGGTGAAGCTGCGCGGCCAATGGGTGGAAGCACATCCCGATGAACTGAGGAAGGCGGTCGAAAACTGGGATTCGGCGAAGAGGTCCCCGATGACCGTGGGAGAGATCATCCGCATGGATCTCACGGGCACCGGTCAGATCGCCGGCCTCCCCGTTGCGGAAATCGCCGCCACGGGGTGGATCGGCGCCCTTCTCAGGAAGCTCAGGAACCATGAGACGTTTGAAGAGCTTCGAGCTCCGGAGAGGCTATCGGGAGCCCTGAGACCGTACCAGCTCCGGGGGTATTCGTGGCTGGCATTCCTGCGCCAGTGGGGGTTCGGCGCGTGCCTCGCCGACGACATGGGCCTCGGCAAGACCATCCAGGTGCTGGCGCTGGTTCAAAGGGACCGGGAATCCGGGGAACGCCTCCCCGTGCTCATCGTGTGCCCCACCTCGGTCGTCAACAACTGGAGCAAAGAGGCCGCGCGGTTCACGCCGGACCTTCCTGTCATGGTGCATCACGGTACCGGCCGAAGACGGGGGGCCGCGCTCAGGCGCGAGGCGGAGAACGCCGCCCTGGTCATCTCAACGTACGGTCTCCTTCAGAGGGACCTCGAGTACCTCCAGGGCGTTCGCTGGGCGGGAGTCGTCCTCGATGAGGCCCAGAACATCAAGAACCCGGAAGCAAAGCAATCCCGGGCGGCATTCCAGCTGCAGGGGGGCTATCGCATTGCGTTAAGCGGCACACCAGTGGAAAACCACGTCGGCGATCTCTGGTCACTCTTCCAGTTCCTCAACCCGGGGCTGCTCGGAACGAAGGCCGATTTCAAACGCACGTTCTTTCTGCCGATACAGACGGGGCAGGACGGCGACACCATCGACAGGTTGAAGCGCATCACCGGTCCGTTCATCCTCCGCCGGCTCAAGACCGACCGGTCGATCATTTCCGATCTTCCCGAGAAGATGGAAATGAAGGTCTTCTGTTCCCTGACCCGCGAACAGGCATCGCTGTACCAGTCCGTGCTCAAAGTGGTGGAAGAGGAGCTGCAGGCGGCGGACGGGATCAAGCGGAGAGGGATCATACTCGCCACGCTCTCGAAGTTGAAGCAGGTGTGCAATCACCCGGCGCATTTTCTCGGGGACAACTCGATGATCCCCGGGCGGTCCGGAAAAGTCGCCCGGCTCACGGAAATGATCGAGGAGGTGATCGCGACGCGCGACAGGGCCCTGGTCTTCACGCAATTCGCCGAGATGGGCGCGATCCTCAAAGCCCACCTCCAGGAGACGTTCGGGCGCGAGGTCCTTTTCCTTCACGGGGGGACTCCGCGGAAACGCAGGGATGACATGGTGGAACAGTTCCAGTCCGACGGCCAGGGGGCTCCCGTGTTCGTGCTTTCCCTGAAGGCGGGGGGGACCGGGCTCAACCTCACGGGGGCAAACCACGTATTTCACTTCGACCGCTGGTGGAACCCCGCCGTCGAGCAGCAGGCCACCGACCGCGCTTACCGGATCGGACAGAACAAGAACGTGCAGGTGCACAAATTCGTCTGCGCCGGGACACTCGAAGAGAAGATCGACGAAATGATCGAACGCAAGAAGGGAATCGCCGAGAAGGTGGTGGGCTCCGGCGAGGGATGGCTGACCGAGCTCTCCAATGACGAGCTGAGGGATCTCCTGACGCTGAAGACCGAAACGGTGGAGGACGTATGAGCTGGTATTACGACGACAACTACTACCGGCCATCCGTTCCCCGCAGGGCCAAAGGGGGAATCATCGCGCAGACATCGCGCGGTCAATTCGGAAAAAGCTGGTGGGGGAGGCGCTGGATCCAGGTGCTTGAGGGGTTCGACATCGGCGCGCGGCTGAGCCGGGGACGGAAGTATGCCAGATCGGGACAGGTGCTTTCGATCGAGATAGAACCGGGAATCATCCGGGCGAAGGTGCAGGGATCCCGACGGCGTCCCTACGATGTCGCAATCCGCGTGAAGACGTTGTCCCTCCGGACTTCCAAAGCCCTCGCTAAGACTCTTGCGACGAAGGTGATGTTCGCCGCCCAGCTCCTGCGGGGCGAAATGCCCGCGAATATCGAGGAGGCGTTCAGAGGAACGGGAGGCACACTCTTCCCGAAGGAACGCGGCGATCTGAAGACCGAGTGCAGCTGCCCGGACTGGTCAAACCCCTGCAAGCACATCGCCGCTGTGTACTATCTTCTGGGGGAGGCATTCGACAACGACCCCTTCCTCATATTCAGGATGCGGGGGATTGAAAGGGACAAACTCCTGTCCCAGATTCGATCCGCGGGGGGAGGAACATTGGTCCGCGAACGCGCCGGGGGCACGCAGCGGGCGAGGCGAACCCCGGGCCCTGTCGAACAGCTCCCGGCGGATCCCGGCAAGTTCTGGACTGCCCCGACACAGCAGGCCGAGACCATGCCCGGGACAACGATCCCGCGGGTCGCGGCCGCCCTCCCCAGGCAACTGGGCCCGTTCCGATTCTGGAGGGGCGCGGAGCAGTTTCTCCCGGCATTGACTCAGATCTATTCCGCCGCCTCGGCGGCCGCCTGGAGACGTCTCGCAGGGGAGTGAAAACGAATTCAAGTTCAACTTGATCGCCCGGGCGGCACGTTGAGCCGGTGACATGATCCCCACGAATCCCCCCGGACGCGTCAAACGACTTTCACTTCGACAGGAGCTGAAACAGCTTTACGTTGAGGAACAGCACTTCCTTTCCCGATTTCTTGCTGCGAAGTATCCCCGCCCTTTCCAGCTCCCTGAGGTACACCGCGGCGGTCTTCCGCTCGGCGAGACCCGCATCGACAATCGTCTGCGTTTTTGTATAGGGCTGGTTAAACAGGAGCTCTATCAGTTCTTTGGAATAGACCCTGGAGGGCAGTCTCTTCTTGCCTGATTCAATCGTCCGATCGATCAGATTCCGGATTGAGACTATCTTTTCGCGGGTTTCTACCGCCGTGTTCTCAATTCCGTCGAGCATATAGAGGATCCATTTCTCCCATTCCCCTTTTGACGTTACCGCCCGCAGGAGAGCATAGTAATCCCCTTTGCTCTCAATGATGTACTTGCTCAAGTAGAGCACCGGCAGATCCAGAAGTCCCTTCTGAACGAGAAACAGACTGTTAATGATTCGACCGGTGCGCCCGTTGCCGTCGGAGAACGGATGGATTGCTTCAAACTGATAGTGAATTATCGCCAGCTTGATGAGCGGGTCTGTCTCGTCGTTTCCGTGAATATACTCTTCGAGATTTTTCAGTTTCTCGCGAATTACGCTTTCCCCCAGCGGGGGGGTATAAAGGACTTCAGCCGTCTTCGTGTTTTGAATCACCGTACCGGGAAGTACCCGAATGCCCGCCTGGTTCTGTACGATCGTCTGCACCATCCTGATGAAGAGGTTTGTTGTCATGAGCCCTCGGTTCTTCAGCTCATTGAATCCCTCCCAGAGCGCGGCCCGGTATTGGAGCACTTCTTTGGTTGCCGGATCCACGTTCGACGAATTTGCCGCCAATGCCCTGAAGAGCGCATCGTTTGTTGTAACGATGTTCTCAATTTCAGAGCTTGCTTTCGCTTCCCTCAGCACAAGAGAATTCACCAGGATGGACTGGTTGGGGATCGTCGCTCCCAGGCCCTTGAGTTCAGCAAGGGAGCGACCCGCAGCCGCGACCTTCCTGAGCACAGCCTTGGTGTCAATTTCCGCATGCGGGGGAATCGGCGGCAGATCGTTATACGGGACCTTCGGGTCAAACACCATTGACCTCCCTGATGGTGAAGTTTCCACGTTTCTCCTTCACGCTTGGCCCCCGTGTAAGGAGAAAGGGCCGTTTCCGAACGTGTACACGACATGGACACGTTACAGAAACGTGTCCACAAAATCAACAATATTGGACACGTCGCAGGACCAGGTCCGGAGACCCTCCATGGAGCAGGAGGCTTTCTGCATGAGGTATCGGGCGGCTGAGAGGTGGTATCGTTTGCGGCAGCTGCCAGGGTGACGTTTGTCCCGGCAAGTCGGTGAAACATCACCCGGCATCAAGAAACTGACGAACGTAGTTCAGGTACCCCTGTCGTCCCCCCTCCTTGTTCCAGAGCCGGACCGAAGAGCGATTTCGTTTCAAACAGAGGAATAACTCGGGGAGCGTGATCTCCGCTTTGTCGACATTCTCCCGCTCACGAATCTCATCCGGAGTAAATTGCTGGCGTCCGAGCCAGCATTCGCACGTCCTCCGGCAGGCCTCAAAAACCAGATGCGGGCGATCAGAGAGCCTGGAGGAGGGCACGCCGCGCCCCTCCTTCTCCCACGCGTAAACCCTGATTAGCCCCTCAAGAGCTTCCAGAACTTCCAGATCCAGAAGAGAAGCGTGACGTTTGTGAAGTCCGACAATCGCCATCTCCGGGTCCCGGAGGACGTCAACATATTCCTCCTCCACCATTGGTTTCCCGCTCTTGATCTTGTCCCGGGGACCATCGGTCATAGTCGCCCGCTTCGAGCGGGCCATTTCCATTTCCCCCTGAGAGCAGGAGTCGCACAAATACCCCTTTGCCGAGATGGAGTACCCATCGTTGGCGAGGCTGATCACGGCTCTGCATTTCGCACAATGGGTCGGCGTGAATGAAGGAGGGCTTTCCAGCTTCTCAAAGTTGTATTCGTTGGTCCCATACCAGACATACATTTCCGTTTCGCATCCGGCGCGACATTTCCTGCACGTCTTCCAATCGCCCGCGTGGCCTTCGATATGGTGATGCGCGCAAAGCGTATAACGGTTATGGTTCCTGTGGCAACTGTTGCAGGCATATGAAAACATCACGTACGTGCTCTCGTCATCGCATATCCAGTTCCCGCAGCACTCGGTCCGAACGAGATTCTTCGTTTTGCCGCATAATCCGCACCGGGGCGCATCTGTTCCCGGCCGGAGCGACTTCACTGATCTAGCTGATTTTGCCATGGCGCAATCCCTGGTCGATGTAGTGGCGGTCGCCGAGCATTGATCCGTGCCCTTCTGACGCTCGATCTTTTCTGACCGTTCAAGATGTCGTTCCGAACGGGCCCTGCGGAGAGCTGATGCGAGACGATACGCATCGGTGAGGCTGCCGTTCAAAGCAATCGCCTTCTCCGCCGATTCAACCGCCTCATCGAGATTCCCCAATCGCTCCAGACACATCGCCAGACCGAAGTGAACAAGGGCGGCTTCCGTCCATTCACCCCGCTGATCAGCATCGTCTCCGTTGCGCATCGCTTTGGAAGACTCCTTTACCGTACGATGCCGCAGATATTCATCGAGGGCAAGGGAGAGCTTTGACGGGCCGGCCTCTGTAATGCATCCGTCCGCGTCTGTGGGAGAGGCGTCAACGGCCCGGATCGAGGTAAATTCTCCCCGTTCCGTGTGGATATCCAGCCGGTCGCCGCACACCTTGAGCACAACGCAGACGCCGTCGTACGGGCATCTGACGTTTCGGACGTATGACCCTGCACACGGTTCTGAGGGTCGATGTGATTTCGAGTCAATCATACCAAAAAGGCTCTGTTCCACCTCTTCCGGGGATTGTCAAACCGGACGCAAACCCGGGCATACCCCATCATTCCGCAACAGCCTGCCGGCGGAGAGGCCTGCCTGCCGTCAATACCTCCCAATCAGACAGTGCACATTCCGGCATAGGTAAATTCTGAGCTATGAGCAATCCCGCAGAAAAACGTAAGACACTAATCGCTTGACATCAGATTGAAGATCATGTATGTTCACTCGTTCCTTCTAAACACACAGCAGTGAAGATTGTCGAGCCATTATCCGCTTTCTTGAACCCAGCTCGGTTGATATCACCCGGGAGGTGCTCTGCCGGAGAGTCACCGAGCAAGGGATCTTGATCCGGATTACTTTCAGAGCAATTTCTCCATGAAACCCGATCTCGGGGTATATACAATACCGCACGACTGGCATAAGGTGGCGCAGTCGATGCAATTCGATACGTCTCTCTTCCCGGTCGACATTACAAATCAAACTGACGATGATCTGGTTGCGAATCTGCAAATCCCCGGCATTTTGAAGAAGAAGTTCACCCAGCATTCGATCATACGACTTCGCCACCTCCGCGGGATGAACCCCGAAGAGTTCCTTGCCTGGTGGGGTTTCGGTTCCGCATGCATGCAAGCACTCTGCAGCCTGCTGGCGAGCGCAAGGATGGGCACGATTGCACCCTTACCCAGGAAGCGCATTGAGTTCGATCCGGCTCTTTTCCCGGTGGATATTCCTGCTGAAATCGAAGACGGGCTGCTATCCGATTTACAGATTCCCGGGATCCTGAAAAACAAGTTCGATCAGAATGCGGTTACGCGATTTGCTCAACTCCGCGGGTTGACTTCAGAAGATTTCCTTGGCTGGAGAGGCTTCGGCACGACTTGCATGCGGGCACTTTGCAGCCTTCTTGCGAATGTCAAAGCATGCAATATTGCAAAATCAATATCTGCAAGGTATGCGGCTCTGTCAGGAAAGCCTCTCCCGCCTGAAGTTCTTTCGTTTCCTCTCGAGAAGCTCAACATCACCTCTCTTTTGAGAACCCAGCTCCGCCATGAATTTGACATTATCACTGTTGCTGATCTCCTGGACGCTTTCAAGGCGGGAAAATTGGCAAGCCCGGGCTGGGGAACGAGAACGCGCGAGCTGGTCCTGGCTGAAATTGCCTCACTGCAGAGTCTCGGGGCTGAGAATTATCTCTCTGAAGTGTCTCTTGAGACACGGACTTTCACAGAGATCATTCACATCATCAGACAGAGATTGCCGCCACGGGATTTGACAATATTTGACCACCGCTTCTTCCCCGCGGATGGTCAAATCGTAACCCTCGATGTATTAGGACAACGATTCAAGCTGACACGCGAACGGGTTCGCCAGCTGGAAAAGGCACTCGTGAGAAGCTTGCAGAGCGGCAGGCTGCGGGAACTCGGCTGGCTCCTTCGCCGCAGGACCCTTGAACTTTTCAAAGAAGGAGTTCAGGAGATGTCTTTTAGGGAGTTGCTCGCGGAAAGGTTCTTTGCCGGCATACCGGCGACGAATCATAAGGGGTTTGCCGCGTTTGTGTTTCTCGACCGGGTGTTCTATGCCACGTTTACCGTGACGGACGACAAACTCGTTCTGAATAAACGGGTCAACAAGGGGATTGATACCGTTGTCAATCCGGGTGATCCGGTACAATGAACAACGCCCAGGTACCCGGACGTCGAGCCCACCAGCCGTTTGGATGAACCGATGAGCAGGGACAGGATCGGAAAATTGCCAGCGAGATACTCATTCGCGTTGAACCCGTACGCGGATGCTCGATTCAGCCGTTGTCCGGAATGTCGGGGATTGATGTATCCCCGCAAGTTCGCGCTCCTGATCCACATTGAGGGGGTCGACCCTCTTGTCGTGGCGAAGACCTGCCGATACTGCCCACAATGCGAGTTCATCATAGCGCATCAGAATGAACTGGAATCACTTCTCGCACAAGCGTACGCCGTGATGGATCCTGCTGTCATCGGAAACCCGTACCTGGTTCTGGGGACCATTCAACTGAAAGCATGGCGAAAGTCCTCTGAAGGGTCCGTCCCGTTCAATACCCTGGAGGAGAGCATCGCCCAATTTCGAAGATATCTTACATTGACGGTGGAGGGAGGCGGCTGGCAACCGACGGGTGTTCGGAAGGGGGGGCGTTCTTCACGGGGGAATCACAGGACATGACAAAGCAGCGGGCCGAATGATCTATATGAACAAGGAGGGGGAAGGAGACCATGACAATTTCCACATCCGCCCCCTGTGCGGTGACAACGGCGTGATCCGGGGATGGGATAAGGCAGGCTGGGATCGCCCTGGCACCGTCTAACGGTACTTCACGGTTCTTGCTCCTGCATGCGCCAGCTTCAACGGGACGCCCTCACAGGTAGGATCACAATGCTTTTTTGAGCCGGGTCCGGGGATTGTCAAATTGAACGGCACCCGGGTTAATCCCGTCAAAGGGCATCTTGCCCGCAAGTTTCACCATGCTGGTCATCCATACCACCGTCTGCTGGTACTCTTCATGCTTCGGATTGCGCAATATCCTCCGAAGGTCGGCATACCCTCCGGGGCCTCCGCAATCTTCCGGAGGGCAGGCGTTTTTGCCGGCTATGCACCGGGGGTATTTCACGTCTGATTCCCGGCGGAGCACTTTTTCAAGAAGAACCTCATGCTGCCAGTCGTCACCGAAGTCATACTCGTAAAGGGACGCCACTCCCGGTTCAGTGAAGTATTCGTTGAGATTCACGCCCCACCCTGCCTCGATATTACAATTCTCGTCCGTATCATCCGGAATGCCGATTTCAACGAGCCTGTCATGGAGCTGAAAGCGGAACTCGTGGAGGTGGTAATCGCACCAGCCCATCGAGTCCTGTATTGCCACGTGAAGATCCCAGAACGTGTACTCTTCCGGAACCTGAATACGTCTCCATACCCGGGGAGAGACTCCCAGAAGCGTGATCTTGAATTGGCACACATATCCGGTCTTCTTCATCGTTCCGTAGGTCCGTTGATTATGTGGAGATTGCCTCATTCGGGCGGGAACCCGGTTCGGTTCGATGCCTGGCGCGGAGGTGCTGCGTAGCGCGCCCGGAATGCGGATGTACGAGCGTGCTTCCGGCGAACCACTGCATATATGAATCTTGCGTCGGAATTTCACGCCACGCGGTGACCAACGGCGCTTTCCGATCGAGCCGCCTCAGGTACCGGACTTCATGTGTGGAGTATCCCTCAGGACCCGGGCCTGCCCGAGCATTGTCTCATGGCTGTCCCTGGTATGAGGACAGGTTAAATTACAAGTGTCCTTGTCAAGGTGACACATCTTTCGTAGATTTTCTCATTGCACAGCACCCCATTCTCCCGGAAATGCTTAACTGAACAGTACTTGCAGTCAAATCCACATTCCCTTGGGAACTGCAAATCGATCGGCCCTGGTACAATCAGGGTTAACCCGCGCTCCGGGGAAGAGGTGCGGTCACGATTGCAGAAGCTCACGAGGTCAAGTATATGATCGGAACGTTCTATTCTGATGTGAGGCATTTCCTAGACGATGGAGGTGAGATTACCGGCTCAACTCGCCCGGCCGCGGTGATTGCAAGCTTTCTCCGGTCGGTGGTCGGATGGGTCACTATGCGCCAGGCGCTCTTGCCGGAGAGGACAAACGTGACGTGCCGGCGCGTAGCCGCGAAATTGAGATGCCGCGGCGAGATACAGGCATATCTCGACCGCGCCTCCGGAGCCATACTCTACAAGTGCCCGGAATGCGGCGACAACGGGGTGATCTCGGGATGGGAGGAGACCACCTGGAACAGATCGCGAGAGAGCTTCCCATCAAACCGGAACTGACGAGCGTTGACCGGGTGAAGCCGGGAGCATGAAGGCGCTTTACAATTTCAGCAACAAGTGGTAGTCTATTACCCACTTACGTGTCGAAATGTAAAATCGTAAATCAGGCGCCAAAAACCCACCATTCGAAAGTTGCTGGATGAGATCTACATTCAGGAAGATGACTTCATCCACCGTTTCTTGCTGAATGACCGTCATGACCAAATATCACCCTGTGGTCACGAGGGGCCCGGGGTTCCGGGATGCGAGGAACGCGTCCCGACGAGTTTGCTCGACAGTTCACTTCCTCATCGCGGCCAGCTTCTTGAACAGGTCAATCTCCGCTTCGCTAAGGTTTTGAGGGGTCTGAATAACCACCTTCACGATCAGATTCCCGAACTCATCCTTCTTTCCATAGACGGGCATTCCGAGGCCTTTGAGCCGCAGCTCGGTCCCGTTCTGCGTCCCTTTAGCTATATTGACCTTTATCGCGCCCTTGAGAGTCTTCACCTCTGTCTTCCCCCCGAGCGCCGCGGTGTACACATCGACGGGAAGATCACGGAAGAGATCGTTGCCTTTCCGTTCAAATTCGGGATGAGGAGCGATCCTTATCGTGAGATAGAGGTCACCGGCCGCACCGCCATTTGCTCCCGGCCCTCCCTTCCCCGGAATTCTGAGATCCTGCCCATCTGCGATACCCGGCTTTATCGTGACCCTTATTGTCTGGCCATCGAGATTGATGAGCCGCATCGCGCCCTTATACGCCTCTTCAAGTGTAAGCGTCGCTTCCGCATTCAGGTCTTCCCCCGGTATTGCGGCGCTTCTCCTCCCCCGGCGCGTCCCGCCACGCTGTCCGAACAGGAGATCGAAAATGCTCCCCGCACCCTCTTCACCGAACATCGCGTTGAACTCTTCCGGGCTCATCTGGCGCGCCTGCCCCCCCTGGCCGGCCGCGTATTTGGACCAGTCAAATCCTCCCGTCTGCGGCCCGGCTTCCTTGTAATGTTTCCAGTCCTGTCCGAACTGGTCGTACTTCTTCCTTTTCTCAGGATCGCTGAGGACCTCGTTCGCCTCGTTGATCTCTTTGAATTTGTCCTCGGCGCCCTTGGATCCCTTTGATTTGTCCGGGTGGTATTTCAGAGCAAGAGCCCGGTAGGCCTTCTTGATCTCGTCCTGTGTCGCCGTGTTCGGGACACCCAGGACTTTGTAATAGTCTTTGTATGTCATTTTAGCTTTGTGAAGGTCTGTTGGGATTCATATCGCGGATTTCTTTTCAAGCCCCACGTTCGGCAACCCGGACCTGTGCAGGCCTCAGCAGTTCATCGTGCCAGAGATAGCCACGGCGAAGCTCATCAACGATCGTGCCCGGTTTGACCTTCCTGTCCTTCTTTACAGCGACCGCTTCATGCAATTCGGGCGTGAACATCTTCCCTTTGCTTTCGAATGGGCGAACACCCTGTGCCTCGAGAAGCGCGAGCAGTTTTCTGTGGATGAGTTTTACACCTTCGGCAAGTGCCTCTCCCCCTTGATCTGCCCGCTCGAGCGACCGCTCGAGGTCATCGACGATATCCAGCAGAGGAAGCACGATTTCCCGCTTTCCGGATTCCGCAGCCTTCTTGCCTTCGCTTTCCTGGCGACGGCGGTAGTTCGTGAAGTCCGCCAGTATCCGGATGTGTTTATCGTGCTCCTGACCCAACTGCTCTTTGAGGCGATCGATTTCCGCGGCGAGGTCAGCCGCAGGCAGCAGGTTCGGGCCAGTTCGAAGTTCTCCTGGTGTCAACTCGTTGTTGCCATCAAGGGAAGAGCGTTTTGCCATTTCTTACCTTTCGGGGGGACGCTTTGTTGTCGCGGACGCACTCTACAATGACAAATACTCCAGAGAAACGCAAGACTGCATCTCCGCTTGACACCAGAGCGAAGATCAAGTATGTTGTCTTATGTGAGTCGTGGTTCATTGAGGCACGCACATTGAGTTGTCTGTATCAAGGGAGGTGCTTATGCCGCAAGAAATGACCGCAGTCCGCTTCCACGAGTACGGCGGATCTGACAAACTGATCGTCGATAAGATTCCGAGACCGCAACCCAAAGCCGGAGAAGTGTTGATCAAGGTCCACTACGCGGGGGTCAACCCGATAGACTGGAAGCTCCGGGCCGGATACCTGAAAGACTTCATGCCCATCCAGCTCCCTTACACCCCGGGCATCGACGTTTCGGGGACGATTGAAGAAATCGGACCCGGGGTGACCGGCCTGAAAAAGGGTGAGGCGGTCTTTGGATTGGCACAGGGAGGCTACGCCGAATACGCGATCGCCAATGCTGCTGCCGTGGCTCCCAAGCCGGACGCCCTGAGTTTTGAGATCGCCGCGACATTGCCCGTGGGGGGCCTCACTGCCTGGCAGTCAATTGAAGACGCAGGGGTCAAAGCCGGGCAAACTGTCCTCATCCAGGGAGCCTCCGGCGGGGTGGGAATATTCGCCGTCCAACTGGCACATCAAAAGGGCGCCCGGGTGATCGGGACAACCTCGACGTCTAACCTCGATTTCGTCAAATCCCTCGGAGCCGACCTGGTTGTCGACTACAAAAAGGGACCCGTCGAAGCGTCGGTGAAGGACGTTGATGTGGTCATCGATACTGTCGGGGGCGAAGTTCTGGAGAAATCCTATCAGCTTCTCAAAAGGGGTGGCGTCCTGGTCACGATTGCCGGGATGCCTTCGGAGGAGAGGGCCAAGGCGCTTGGTGTGAGAGCCATTTCGTCCCGGCAGGGTTCCCCGGTCAATTTGAAAGCCATTGCCGACGGTGTCGCAAACAAGACGATCAAGGCGGAATCACGCAGAGTGTTCCCCCTGAAAGACGCCCGGGCCGCACACGACCTGGGCCAGACCGGCCTTGGGCGCGGACGAATCGTTCTGAAGTTGTGAGCGGCATTCATGTGTCCCACCCAGAATTTCCCGAAGAACCTGGAATGCGAGTGATTGGAATACTGTTGCGATTTCGGCTCCGGGGTAATGGCCGGAAGGGAGGTGGTTCCGCGGCGGGACGTTCAGATTCCGCCCGCCAGGCTTGCCAGCCGCTTGCGTCAGTAAGTTCCGGCAGGTCATTGTCCGCGTTGAAAGGGGGAGGTCCGACGGGTCAGATGGCAGCAGCAAACTCAGGATCATTCCGTCTGTCCGAACCCATACTACTGCCGCGTATGCTGCAAATCGATGAACAACATAACGACTGATTTCTGCTTCTCAGCCGTCCAGAACGAGAGGCTTCCATAATCTGAGTAAGTTATACCCTGAGCAGAGACGCACGCGCCCGAGAGAGCCGCCTGGACGCGTGCGACAAATGGGCCATTCCCCTCGTCAATTCTCCTTGAGAGATCGGTAATGTCAATGTGTCTGGACGCGAAAAGCACGCAAAAATGGTCCACCCCAACCGTTGTGTCAAGCTCGATATACCCCATTCCCAAAGGCGGCAAGATCAATTGACTGCCGGAATTCAAATGGTCACCGGTGTAGAATCGAGAGTCGGGAAAGATCGTCGAAGTGTGCCGGGATGCGTCATCCGAACTCAATATATAGACAAAAGCCTCCCGGTTGGCGGCAATCTGGATTTTGAACTTCGAACCTGAAGCAAGAGACTCATTCAGACGAAACTTCCCGCTGTCGCGAGTTGCTGTCATCTCGCCTTGATAGAGATCGAGAAACCTCACAGAACCCGAGATAGTCGCGTCATCAGGGGTGGGGGCGAAGACAATGTCAGGCACCTGAATGTCTCTTCCTGCTCCGAACGCCGTGTCAATGATCATTTGAAAGGCCTGGGCACAGAACCGATCGAAGACTCCATAGCGGATCCAGCAGAAGCCGCCTTTGCCCCACCCGGTCCCCTGGGAATTCATGACCTCGAAGGCGCCCCCGAATCGATTGTCGTCATAGCCCACCACTGTCACTGCAACACCGGTGTCCTGCTCACCGAAAACGCGATAGGATTCCTCCTTTGTCGGCGCCCACGTCTCCTCCGCATCGTCAAATGAGCTCACGTACCACACGGCGGCCACGACCGGACTTCTTCCGACAAGAGATTTCTTCAAAGCAAGCTCTTTCCGTGTTTCCCGGTCGCCGAAGAGTCTACGGTACGCAGAGATCCTGTTTCCCCAGGCCCGTTTTGTCAAAATGTCCGGCGGTGCCTTCTCGCACTCGTCCGGAAAATCCTTCAACCCGACAGTCCCCCTGCTCTCCAACGCATCGAGGGCCTCGGTGATGCCGATCCCTTTTTCGCATTTCGAGGCGGAATCTCTCATGGCCACTGCATAGAGGTATCCCGGTGAGAACGCCATCGCGTTAATTCCCGCGGGGTCAGAGTCATTGCTTTCGAGGGCTTTCACGCATGTGAACGCACCGTACGCCACCGCCCACGCCGCGTTCGTAGGATGATCTCCCTGGTCCCCCGGCCTGGGCATGTAGCGCTTGAGCGAATAGTGTGCCGGCATGCTGTCCTGCACCGCACCACGTGTCAACGGAGCCGCAAGAGGAACTCCGGAATACACCCGCTGAGAGATCAGAAATCCTTTTCTCCGCCTCTGCTCGCCGCGCCCTATGGAACCTGCGTCAGCATCCGACACACAGAGAAGGAAAACGAGTCCGCAGAACACGTATACCGCGGTCACATACCGGAAAGCCTTCATGGTCTGTTTCTCCGCTGCATTTGACCCCCCTCCCCGGCCCGAAGCTTGTTTCGTCAGATCCCACCCATGAGATCGAGATTGTACTTGAAATTGACGGACACGCTTGTTCTCAGCTCTCTCCGGGGTGAGATGTTACTGTCGTAGATCACATCGGCGCTCGTGAGGAAGTCAAGGAATTCGAATATGTTGAACCCGACACGCATGGATCCTTCCACCCGGGAGTTCTTCATATCGCTGAAGTCGGATTCTTTCCGGAAACCTTTGACCGTAAGATCGGCGAAGAAGGCGATCTGCTGCGTTTGATTCTCAGCGGCCACCTCTCTCCTGTTGTACGCGACGGAGAAAAAGGCTGTTGTCCCGGCTCCCGACCAGTTCGCTGTTTGTCCCCCCCCCGATTGCTGCCCGGAGGCATTCGAAGGGGTCTGGTACACCAGCTGTTGAAGGCTGTAGCCCAGTTGAAAACTCATCAGCAATTCATGTCCGCCTCCAAACGACTGATCAGCGGACAGAAACAACCCCTCGTATATCGAGCCCGGATCGAAGAGGTTGCGGGTCGTGTTCCCCTCTGTGTTGGTTTCCTGCGTTAAGGCGGTATTGAATCCACCCTGGAACGCCAGGGCGAGCGCGGAAGAGGTGTCATGCATCAGAGTGTATGTGGGTCGCGTGGCAAATTCGAAGAGGCTTGGGCCTCTGACAGGAATCTGGCCGGTCGTGTGACTTTCTTCATATTGCATTCGCAGACTGTTGTTGAAGGAAAAGCGGCGGAAGTTCCCTCCGAACCGGAGGTCGAGCCCCGCCCCCCAGCAAAAGACATCGCTTACTGTCTGTCCCGTGGCGATATCCATGCCGGAATGGCCCAGATAGAAGCCCAGACTGGGTTCCGGCTGGATATACCATGCGTTCGGCCTGCGGAATCCGAATACCTGGGCGTTCAGACTGCTTGTGAAGGCGATCCACAATATTGCCAGAAGATATGCTCGTCGCATGATAGTATTTTTAGAGTGATTTCACGGCACGAACTGCATCAGGGGTCCTGCTCAGCGACGCACAAAAATGAATTGGCCTCCTTCGTCATCGGTGTTCTTTATCGGGAGGAATGTGGGCGTCTGATCGGAGTTGTTCGCGACAGGAATCTTCAGCTCCTGATAGATCTCTTCGGCCGAGAAGTAGTTCTTCTTGATGCCGTCAAGGGCCTTGAGGAGATACGAGGCAAAGACCGAGTGGCCGCTCCCGCCCCCGTCGAGGACGGGTTCGTCCCCTCCCGAGGTGAGCCCGTCTCGGGATTTCTTTTCGGCGACTTTTCTGTAATAGGCCTCATTGTCCTCGAATTCATATTTCATCGTGTTGCCTTTGAAGATGTCCCCGGCAAAGCAGGCATCGGCCACGAGAAGGACGTGCCGGGCGTTCATCGATGCGAGGTAGTCCTGTATTTCCCTGTTGGAGATGTAGCGCCCGACCGACTTTTCGGTCGCGTCGACAGGGACCCAGTAGCCTCTATTCAACGGGGGTTCTTTTCTACCGTGACCCGAGAAGTAGATGAGGAGGTTATCATCGGGCCCGAGCTCTTTTGCCAGGCGTTCCAGCGCCCCGAGGATGTTGTCCCGGGTCGCCTCCTGATTGTAGAGCGTATACACCTTCTCAAAGACGAATTTCTTCGTGAGGACGTCAGCCACGGCCTTTGCATCCCGCACCGCATTCTCCAGGGGGGGCCACTTCCCCCCATAAGTGTCAATCCCGATCACCAACGCAGAATTCTTGAATGCCAGGAACTCCGGTGTGAGGGGCTTCCTCGACGCCGGGGAAAGGACGAGGATCTTCTGAGCCCTGTGGCCGACGTTGTCGACGGCAACAATCGATACGGTATCTATCCTCCCTTTGGGAGGAAGCTCAGCCCAGAACACGCTGTCAGCACCGACTCTGACCGGTACCCCATTGATCGAGACCTCCCTCACCCCGCTTTCATCATACACCTTCCCGCGAATGATATGCGTCGCGACCGCGACGACCTGGGTTCCCCTCGTGCCCTCGGCTTTGGGTTCAAGCATCAGGATAACCGGTGGTTTCGTGTCCGAGAGCACGGTGAAACTGGCCGTCGTATCATTTCCGGCATTATCCTCCGCCCGCACAGTCACGCGGTTCCACCCCTCCTCAAGAGGCACCTTCAGGACGAAGCCGCCGGATGCGGAGGGGAGGATTGTTATCCCGTTGGCTTCGACTTTTTTGATGCCCCCCTCATCTGCTGCGACTCCTTTTATGGTGATCGAATTTTCTTCGACGACAAACCCACCGGAAGCGCCCGGCCGGGGTTCCAGGAGCTTCAATTTGGGCGGTTTGATATCGCTCTTGGGTTTGAGCACGAAGGGATCACTCAGGATGAGTCTCCCTCTGTCCTGAGACAATGCAATTGCCGCAGTGAGAATCATGAAGATCGATAACCACCTCATATGGGTGCTCCAGTCTTTGTGCGTTTCACATTCCGGGCGGCTTCATCGCGCCGGAGGATACGGAACAGTCCTCGTATCCGCGGGCGTCGCTTTACTTTCCGGTCTGACTGCAAAATACACGACACCACCGACGACCGCCGCACCTGCATACAGGTACCAGGGCATCCCGCCGCTCTCAGCCTGCCGCACTTCGAGGGCAAACTGGTATCTGGCCCCCTCAACAGGGTCCGTGATCTCGGTCTTGTCCCAATAGATGGTGAGCTTCATGCCTGCCGGCCTGTCTTCCCCCACGTCCCCCTTCACGTTCTCCAGTTTCCGCAGAGACCCGGGGTCGTTTTCCCGCTGGATATAGAGCGTGACCACATACTTTGTGTCCGCTGACCCAACCAGGTCGTACGTGACACATATGCGGTTTTGTCGCGTTTCGATGCTCACAAACTTACATGTCGGTTGCTGGGACTGCGCAACAGCTCCCGGCAGCGCATTTGCCAACAGAACGGCGATCATCCACAACAGCGCTGATCTCATCACGCCAGCTCCTTTCAAGAAATATCGAATCGTCGTATCCTCTGCTTCCCCGGCGAACGTCACTTCAAAAGTGCCATTTTTCGAGTCAACCGAATTGCATCGCCGGCCCGCAGGATACAGATATAGACCCCGGTTGCATTCTGCTGCATCCTGTCGCCTTTCCCATCCCAGTCAAAGGTGTACCGTCCCTGTGCAAGCATCCCGTTGTAGAGAGTCCTGACCCGCTGTCCGAGTATATTGTAGATCTCCAGTATCACCCTGCTCTCCTGAGGCACAGTGACAGGAATGGTGGTCGTGGGATTGAACGGATTCGGATAGTTCTGCTCCAGGGCATAATCCTTCGGCATGATTTCGTCAACCTTCGCCTTCACCCTGTCAGGCTTTCCCACCACAACCGACAGGAGTGTGATCCTGGTTGCGGGATTGAGTGTGTACTTCGGCTCTTTTCTCAGATCCAGCGCCCGCCCTCCGGCTCCGTCCAGGAGATACACTTCAAATTCGGGCGGGACCTTTTCCACACCCAGGAACTCCAGATCGACTGGTTTCCTCTCGTCGGATCTCAAGGTCATCTCCCAGGCCTCCAGCTCCGAAACCTCCGGGCGGATATCTGTCGCGAATTCCGAGAAGGTTGCATCCCATGATGGGCGCTCAAAATAGACATCGGGAATGATGGCAAAGTGACGGGGTTTTCGTTCCTCCAGCGGATCAATACCTGTGCCGGCCGTCCTGGTGATGCCGAAAGAAGACGTCTGATCCACAACCTGCCCGCAACGTGCCCTGATATAGACCCTCCAATCAGTCACGTCAGCCGGAGGCGTCGCTGTCGTCCCGGGAACCGTGAGATCATACGGCACACGAAGAGCGGTCGTCCCGGAATCATTGAAGAAGAGGTACCCCTGATACGGAGCGAAGTCGGTCGCATTTACCCATCCACTGGATGTCCATGCGCGAATTGGTGAAGCTGTCAGGCCGTTGTGGCTTGTGACGGTAGCCCAGGAAATCGTTCTCGTGAAAGGGTTTGTAATGAGATAGTATCCTTTTCCGGCAGGCAAAGGGATGACCGCTTCTCTGTTCGCATTCAGCGACGAGGTCGTCACGGAGTCTCCCGACTTCTTCCACTCGCCGATCTGCAGGACCCAGAACGCCTTTCCTGTCGAGCACTGGAAGTCCGTGCCCCCGTTGAATTTTTCATAGTAGCCGGGGTAGGCCTGCTGGGTTCCATTGTCCCAGAAGACCTCCCACTGTGCTTCCTGACTGCCAGTGAGGAACTGGCTTATGAGCCTGCCACTATTCCCCGGGAGTCCGACGAGCTGGTAGTCGGTGGGATCGTAGTCCTTCAATGTGGCCTTCGACGGGAAGGTGACATCCCAGGAAAGCGCATATGTCGAGGGGTACGCTGCATTTGTGGTCACCGTGACGGTGTTGGAATTTCCGCTTGTTCCTCCGCCGTTTACTCCCCTTACCTGGTAGTAGTAAGGTACCCCCGGATTCAGGCCGGTCACCGGATAGCTTGTCACGTTGCCGACGTTGAGATTGTTGTACCCTGCAACAGTCGACACGAACGCACCATCCGTTGCCACATCCAGACGGTATCCCGTGGCTCCCGCTACGGTGCTCCAATTTGCCGTAAACCCGGTTGTCGTGATCGAAGTGGCCGGGGAAGCAGTCGGGGCACCCGGCGCGGCCGTCACTGTAGTCACTGTGATCACATTCGAATTCGGGCTTGTTCCCCCTGCGCTCACCGCCCTGACGCGGTAGTAATACGTTGCTCCAGGGTTCAGGCCCGCCACCGGGAGATTCGTCGCGTTCCCGGCATCAACATTGTTGTATCCTGAGACAAACGAGACAAACGCGGAATCCTTTGCCACGTCGAGCCGGTACCCCGTGGCGCCCGAGACTGTACTCCAGTTTGCCGTAAACCCGGTCGTTGAGATACTCGTTGCAGAGGTAGCAGTCGGCGTGTTGGGGTTAGCCGGCAATGTGGCAGCCTTTACGACATTTGAGTTTGCGCTTGCTCCTCCGGCGTTTACTCCCCTCACCTGGTAGTAGTACGATACCCCCGGATTCAGGCCGGTCACCGGATAGCTTGTGACGTTGCCGACGTTGAGATTGTTGTACCCTGCAACAGTCGACACGAACGCACTATCTGTTGCCACATCCAGACGGTAGCCCGTGGCTCCGCCCGGAGCACTCCAGGATGCGGTGAACCCGGTTGTCGTGATGCCGGTTGCGGCGTATGCGGCGGGGCTGTTCGGCAACGTGTAGGCGGTTATCACATTTGAATTTGCACTTGCACCTCCAGCACTCACCGCCCTTACGCGATAGTAGTATGATGTCCCGGAATTCAATCCGGTAACGGTCTGATTGGTCCCGGCAACCGGGAGATTGTTATACCCTGCCAGGATCTGTGTGAATGCAATGTCCGTGGCGACGTCGAGCCGGTAGCCGGTCGCCCCGCTGGAGGCGCTCCAGTTTGCCGTGAACCCCGATATAGTGACAGATGTGGCCGCTGTAGCCGCAGGCGCAGCCGGAACGCCAAAATCACTTAAGGGACGACGCCACGTGGAATAGTAAGTGACGCCAGCAAAGAGATTTGCCGAGCTCGCTGCCAGCGCCGTCACCGAAGCAACCGGCAAACCGGTTTTCACTGAATCCCAGGTCGCCCCGTTGTTCGTCGACCGATAGACGCCGTTCGCGCCCGCATACATGTTCGTCCCGATCAGTGCGAGGGCGTTCACCCACTGACCCGAAAGACCTGTGTTCGAGGGATTCCAGTTTGCGCCGTTGTCTGTCGAGGTGTATACACCGTCATATGTCCCGGCAAAGAGACTCCCGCCGATCACAAGAAGGGCCTTCACACTGTTGTAATCTCCGTTTGGTATGCCGTTGTTCACCGCACTCCAGGTCGTTCCGTTATTGGTGGAACGGTATACGCCTCGACCTGTTCCGGCAAAGACATTCGTACCGCTGAACGCAAAGTTACCTACTCCTCCGGATGGCAGGCCGGGCGAGATGTCACTCCAACTCGTCCCGTTATTCGTGGAAACAAAGGCACCCCCATTTGTCCCTGCATACATGGTTGTCCCTGCTACTGCAAGGGCGGGGACGTAAGAGGCACCCGGTCCACTCAGCCCGGAGTTGGCGTGTGTCCAGGTGCTCCCATTGTTCGTGGAATGAACGATGCCACCGCCGTATGTCCCTGCAAAGAGGTCGGATCCATTGACGAGCAGAGAGGGAAAACCCTGCTCTGTCAGAGTCTTGTTTATCGGATTCCAGGTGGCACCGTCGTCAGTCGAAAGAAAGAGATCTCCAGAAGTCCCCGCAAAAAGATTTGTACCACTGATTGCGTAAGCCATGATGGTTGCATTTGTCAGCCCGTTATTGGCAGTGCTCCAACTCGAGCCATTATCGCCTGACACATAGACACCTCCCCCACCGGTTCCTGCGAAGAGGTTTGACCCCATGACGGCAAGCGCTTCGACAAACAGCGTGGGAATCCCCGCGGTCATCGCATTCCAGGTGGATCCATTGTCAGTTGATCTGTGAACACCCCCACCTGTGCCGGCAAAGAGATATGTTCCGCTCGCGGCAAAAGCGTCAACAACATAGCTCTGCAACCCCGTGTTTACTGCCGCCCAGCTCGCACCGTTGTTTGTCGAACGGAATATGCCCCCGCCTGCCGTACCTGCAAACAGATTTCCTCCCAGAACCCCGAAGCTGTTGACATAGCGATACGTCAACCCCGTGCTTGCTGAATCCCAACTCTGCCCATTGTTTGTCGAACGATAGACACCTCCCACCCATGTCCCCGCAAACAGCGTTGTCCCGTTGACGGCAAGAGCGTTGACATTTTGATATTGAAGGCCTGTGTTCACCGAATCCCAGATCAGCCCACCATTGGTAGACCGAAAGACTCCTTTCAAAGATGTACCCGCGAAAAGCGTCGTCCCTATCACGGCGAGCGCCCGCACGTCCTGGTCGGCCAATCCCGTGCTGGCGGTATCCCAGCTCAGCCCGTTGTTCGTTGAACGGAAGACCCCGGAGGTGGTCGCCGCATAAAGGCTCGTTCCCAACACAGCAAGCGAGCTGACGGCACCAATGCCGATCGTCAAACCCGAGCTCACGCGACTCCAATTCGCTCCGTTATTGTTTGAAACCCAGACACTTCCTCCAGCCCCCGCAAAAAGGCTGGATCCCATAACGGCAAACGATTGGATATTCCCCCCAGTGGGGCCGCTCATTTGCACCCACTGGGACTCTGCGCGGTTCATTACAAGCAGTAACGCGAGAGGAACCGCAAGCCACCATGATTTCATGATACACCTGCGCTGTTTGATGATCTTATAAAGACCGGTAGAAGAAATTTCGTTTCGCCAATAGCCGCTCCTTATTGCACAGGCGCAGATCATCGCCCATGGATACACCAAGACGGAGTCACGAGAACAGATTGGATTCAAAGAGCAGACAGCGCGGCGAAAGGTGTTGAACGAAGCGCGTGCACACCCCCGATCGCCCGGCCTTCCTGATCGATGCCAGGATTGGCGGGGAGTTCAGACAGAGCGAGCAATGGAGCACGGGACAGTGGCTCAAGCGAAACCGGCCGGTTACCTGAGTGATCAACCGGGCGTTCCCGACGGCTCAACCTGCAGGTTAAGCCGGGCAGAGCCAATAATCCCGCAGGATCGCACAGCCGGGCAGTTAACAATCGGCGTGTGGACTCGTGGGGAGGATGCGAGTCAATTGAATCGGGCGGTGATGGACTATTCGCCCCGAGGTCTGACACGGAAGCAACAACTCTGCATGAGGCTGGAATGTCCAAGGGTCGTCGACCTCCGTGTCCTACAGCAAATATATCCCACCCAATTGATCGTGTCAATGGGTAACCCTGCGCGAGGGATATGAACCAAGAGGGAAAGTTCGAGAGGCACTTTGATGTGTGGACGGCAGCGCCACAGTCGGAGAAAAATCTATCAATCATTGTCCTTACCTGAATGGCTGTTACCTGTGTTGTAGCGCAAACGCCCGCACATACGCCGGTGTGCGAACGCCTCTAAAAGCCAGAATCGAAGGAAGTCGCGGTCCGATCGCACCGGGACTATTGGTAGTTTACCCCCTTCGGGCCTCTAATATAAACCTGAATCAAGTAGCTCAATCCGTATGGTGGAGGATCTATTAGTGAATCAATCACCAGGGACCACGCAACCTGCTGAGCTGCATTGTTGGTCCCGAGTATTGAGTTCATCAAGTCCACGCTCACACGGTCAGCGTGCCCCTCGACCTTTGTCAAAACAACATGGTCCACTACCCATCCGTTCTTCAGGAGCAAATTCTGCCATAAATAATCGCGCGCCTTACAACCATACCCGAATGGGTCCTGAGGATCCGCCGGGTCGTGATACACCATTATGTCACTGGTCGATCCCACGTAGGTATGGAGAATGGAGTTGTCGCTGCACCCTGGTGCCCCGCCCGGCTTGTCGCCGTAGTACCACGAGCCGTTCAGAATGACAGCTGCGCCGGTCCCGGCGAGGAGAATAAGGTCCTGGTCACTGGTGATCCGAAATCTCACAGGGTTGCTCTTTTTTCCAAATGGTTTCTGGACCATGACGAAACCGTCATAATCAGGATTCCCCGTATTATCGGGGACAGTGGCAATGATCTGTGTGTCGCTCCAGTAGCTGATGCCACCCTCCTTCCAGTTATCAGCCGAGACCATGAACAAAACCGATGCAGGAGAAGTCTGAAAGCCCGTTCCTGTGATTAAGACCGCTTCGCCGAACATGCCATGGTCTCTGTCAAGCGATGTTATGGCAGGAGTTGTCACTGCTGATGACGGATTCACCTTCGGGGCGTTAATCCCAACCGGGGGGGCAGCGCTTTTTACTCTGGCTACGAGTCTTTCATTTTGGATTGCCAGGTTTCTTTTCACTTCCGACTGTGAACTCAAAAACTTCCCCCTGTAGGCTTGAAAATCCATCAGCGCCCTGGACTCCACTTCTTTTGCTTTTGCTTCCAGGGCCATCCTCGCATTTTGGAACTCCGTTCTTATCTGGCCGACTGTCTTTACCGTTCCACGACTCGTACGGATGTGCAGAGTATCCGGCAAGCTTGCGAAGTTGATTTTCTGCTTCACAATCGTCGCCGCATCAAGCATAGGCTGTGCGTTTTGCTGCACAGCCTTCTGTTGTGTTGTTTGCGAGGAGGCGGTCAAGAAGGAGACGCAGAATAGGGCCGCCACCAGTAAAACACCCGAATTCTTCATGGTGATCCTCCACTACATGTTCGGAGCATCGGGATTTGTTTGTAAACTCCAGTTGCGCACGCAAAAACCAGCTGCCCGTGGCAGTACAAGAAAACGATGGCCCTATGTGAGGGAGCCCGAGCCGACTTCAACTACACACAACGTCTTATTGAATGCGCGCAGTCGGTGGAAGGGAAGATACCGCGCAATGATTTGTGACGCTCTGAATGAACCCCGCATTTCGGCCATGAAGATCGAGAGCCGCTGGCCCCCCCCCTTTTGTATCATTCACCTGATCCGATCAGGCTGCGAGCCATGTCCCTCACTTCTCTGGCGGGATCGTGATCCGAGAGGCTCCTGAAGACGCCTTCTACTTCCGGATAGTCCAGGCGCACGTTTGAGAGATTTCTGAGACTTCCCAGCCGCACTTCCGCGGCCGCATCTCTGACAGCCGCGGCCATTTCCGCTTTGACCGTCACCCCTTCCGGTTCACGCCAGTTCAGAGACGCCAGCACTTCCATCCTCACGGATCCCGAAGAATCATTCTGAAGCATTGACGCCAGAAGAGTGTCCCCCCGCGGATTCTCCACCCACCGCAGGGCTGACGCGCACGACCGTCGAACGCGAGCCGAGGAATCGATTCCGTATTTCTCCGCGACATGAAGAGCTTCTTCCGTCCCCGTGTTCCCGACAAATGAGATCAACTCGCATGTGCGGTCAACGCCCCGGGCCTCGCTGAGACGGTCAGCAAGACGTCTGGCAATTTCCCGGCTCCGCTCGATTTCCCCGGCCGGAAGACAGTGGGCTATGATTGCGAGCGCCTGTTCTGCAGCAGAACGCACGACAGAACCACCCGAATCCGCGAGACTCCAGAGCAGCGATTCGGTTTCGGGAGAGGGATTGCGAACATGCGCAAGAGCGGCAACGAGCGTGAAAAGGCTCTGCCAGTCCGCCGCGTGAAATCGTATCAGCGTGACAAGTCCACGTTGAGAGGCACCGGACCGATCCTCAGAAAGAACGCCGGAAAGGACCCTCAGCAATTCATCCGACACCTGCTTCCGGGAGAGGTATTCTGCGATCCTGGTACACAGTGAACTATCATTGAATACAAGCAGCTTTGCCTGACGGGCAATCCTCGATAACACCGCCGTGTCCCGCCTGGCCTGCAGCGAATCACAGAAGCGGAACAGCGTCGCTTCATCGATGGTCGGGCGATCCGCGAGCCTTGTTGCGGCGGTATCCTCCGCCGGGACCTTCTCTTCGAATATCCTCCGTCGTACGCCGCCGGATAGGAGGCTGGAAATCGACGAACGTATTTCCGCGGCACTGCCGGAATCTGCAACCACACGCTTGACCAGGTCCGCTTGAATGGTGATTGTCGACCCGGACGCCCTGACAGTCCCTACGCGATATTGATTGCGCATCTCTCCCCGAACTGCAATGATATCCCGGAATGAAGTATCAACGTCTACAGTAATGCCGCCGTCCCATCTGATGCGGGGGGGAACCAGCGCGCTGCCACAGATGGGGCTGCGACGGCGGGGTTTGAGTGCGTCCCGGGATTTCCGAATCGATACAATCGCGTGCGTCTGAGATGTCAATGCGGGGATGTTGCTCACGGGTTCGACCAGATAATGCACGACGCACTTCCCCGCCGGGATGAATTCCTCGGTCTCCCATGCCCCTCCTCCCTGAAAAACACACGGAGGGAGTGGACGCTGAACCACCGAGAGCATCTCGCGGAGCAGGCTTTGAAATATGTTCGATGTCCCCTCATGGAAAGTGACGCTCCTGACCTCACCCGAACTGTCAGCAACCACAAGGAGGGGACATTGCGCATCTCTCCCCAGCGTGCGCTCGAGCGAGTCAATCCGGATCCCGCCTCTCGTATAGACGATCGAGGCATCCCGTATCAGGACGCAGACAAGAGTGGATTCAGGGCATTGCGACAACCGGAAGACGCTTACTTGCGCCCTGAATTGAATTGAGGACGAATCCGAAAGCGCAAAAACGCCCCGGGGGACATTCGTCTGGCTCGCCCCCGGGGCGGAAAACAGTCCTTTGAGATTGTATGATCCGCTTGATTTCACATACCCGTTGTATTCCCACCCGTGCAGAACAAAGGGATCTCCCTGAGCCCGGCCTGGCGAGAGGCAACATATCCATGCGATGAATGCGAAGAATTCAACGCGGTGTGTCATTCCGAAAGAACTCCCCGGGTTGTGTCAGTCATCATTTCGTTCTTGGAACCAGGGTGCCACCGCGCTCCGAAAGGGGCAACAAAGGACCTCTGATCTTTGCAGTGGTACTTTTTCCGCTATGTCCTGTGGATTGCCAGGGCGACAGGTTCTGATCAGAGCTCAAATCTCCGGCGAGGGAAATCCCGTCCCAGTTGAGAATCTCAATATCAAACGACTTACAAAACGGGCAGGGTCCGACATCGACGAAGAGATCCACCTTCCCGGACAATGCATTGCCGTAACTGCAAATATCCCCGTCGCACGCAAGACGGCGCTGAGTACATCCGGCATCGATTTGTTCCAACATTTCGCCCGAGATGACAATACCACCGTTGACAAGGTTCAGGTCGCCCTCAACCCCTGCGGTGACGATGTCCGCGAGACCAACCCCAATGGCGAACGTTACTGTTGCAGTGGCATTCGGCTGAAGCATAACGCAGGCGTATAACGGAGCAGGGCACGCCCCCACGATAACTCCGTAGCGCGTTTCCAGACCGACAGTGAGATCGACAGTTATGGCGTCACATACGGGAATCGTGTATGTATAGCTCCAGGCATAATCCTGGGATACGTTTGTTTGATAGGGGGCCGTGATACTGGCACCCGGACTGGGAAAGTCAATGCCAAGCACCGTGACTGTCTGCGTGTATGTAGAACTATTTGAGCGGTCCGAGGAGAGGGTGACATCACCTCCCAGAACGTCAAGCTTGTCCCCGAAGCACATGAAATAGGTTTGAATTGAATTGTCCACCGTGCAGAGTTCGTGGGTACCCTGCTGGGTAGAGGTCCCGCCGAAAGCAAACCCCCACCGATCGTCTCCCAGGATTGCCGTGTATCCGCATGCACCGCTGAGATTCTGGTCAGGCGGTGCATTGGCGTTGGCCTGTTCCTGAGCCTTCAGTGCCCTGGTAATCGCCGCCATCTGGCTCTTCATATCGGTAGCCGTCGATTTCATGGCGTCGAGTTGTTGAGCCGGCGGCATCGCGACGAGTTTTGGAGGTGGTACGCTTGGACGGAGCGAAGTCTTCAGCTTGCTCACGCGTTTCTGGAATGTCTGAGCCTTGTCGACATACTGAACCGGTATCTTCTCGTGTTGACGGAGACTGTAGCCGATGCTGTTGAGTTCCCTCTCCTTGGCATTCAGCGCATCCAGCAGCGCATGGACCTCCATCGTCTTGTGGTTTGGCAGAGTTACGGTCCCGCTCGCAGGTATGCCCGGTACAGCCTTGCGCAGCTCCTCAAGGGTAATGGGTCGATACGGAATAGATGCGCGCGGCGGGACGGGGCTCAGATTCTCCTCTCTTACCGTCTTGCGGGGAGGCGGCAGGTTCTTCTGCAATTTGTTCGTTTGAGCGAGGAGGTTGGAGCTGCAGATTATTCCGAGAATCAGAAGGACTATGAGGCCTCGACTACATTGAAGACGGTGCTTCATGGCGGTGTTCCTTTCGCAGTGTTTGTGCGACAGTCGATTCAACTCCTGGTGTTTCGCACACGCCTGTGATGCCCCCAGGGCCCTCCTATTTATAAGTGTGATCGCTGACGGGATTCGGTGTTTGCCTTCCCGCACTATGGCCGTTTGAGCCAATCGCAGACCCATGATGCACCCGAGTGTCGTGTTCCGCACGGCCTAGGCGGACTCGAGGACGGTAGTTTGCATTTGTGGATTTACGCTGAAGCGCGATGCTGCCGCAAAGCTACCTAATAGCTTCAACTGTATCAATGGTGCCGACACATGCATTACACGGAAATCAAAAAAGAGTTGGTTGGCTCTGCGCCGATGGATGAGAACCGCATACACGCCGCAGAAAAATCTGTCAATCGCCGGGGTTGTACCAAACAGAAGGGACCAGAGTGAAACTCAATGGTGAGAGAGAACTTCTTCGAACCGTTGAGCTACTGTGTGAGGAGAATCCTCGTGGCTATGGAGCGCTCCAGAAGCGTTTTGCCGACCCGTGTACGCCGGACCAAATGGAGGGGGCGCTATCCGTGGGACTGGTACACCAATGTCGGCTTCTCAACGGGGTACACGCCCGGGGAACGTGAGAGGCGGGTCGATGTGTATATGGGGGACTTCAGGAAGATACTGCAACCAAAAGATCCACCAGCAAATTGCCTCTGCAGGTAAGTTTTCTTAGAATGTTCCCATGTAGCAAAGGAGGTTCTTTTGCCGCAAGACATGACTGGAGTCGGGTTCCTCGAGCACGGCGGATCAGACAAACTGATCGTGAGAAGACTCTCTGAGACTCCAGCCCAAAGCCGGAATTGCTACATTGAACCTACGATTCGGGTCATCATGCATATCAAGAGGAATCCTCATATGAAGAGCCAGATTGACCTGGTTTCAATTGCCGTCGCACTCTTTTGTCTGCTTCTACTTTCATGCACCCGTGACAGCAACCGTCTGTATGGTCACTGGAAACTCATCCCGGACAAAAGCGTCAACATCGACCCGTGGGCCGATCTCGTGCTGGATATCCACGGCGATGGAACCCATGTTACCATCGTGAAACGCTATTCCGGAGGCAATGCGCATGATCAACGAATTGACTCCATGACAGTCAACACGAAGGGGAACGAAGAGATCGTACCCATTCCGCCGGGACGATGGCTGGGAGAAGTTTCCATGGGAATCTACTATGGACCTGAAACACAACGGCACGTGCTGGCACGGATGAGCGATTCCAAGAACGAGCTGCACATTGATACACGCGAGACGCTGCAAACAGCGCAAGGCGAAACTGAGGTCGAAGTGAAAGAGACTTACGCTCTGGCATCGGATGGATCGACGGTACAGTTGAGTGAGAGCCGCTCAACACGGATGTCCGGCCCGCCGCTCGCCTACGCATTTGCACGGGCAACGCAATGATGATCCAATATGAATGAAACGCGGATGTCACATGCGTTCCATTTCTCGAACTTGCGTCGCAGTATTCTGAACGTTTGGAGGATAATCATGTCGATCGTACGGTATGTATTCTTAACAATGTTTCTCATCGTGCTGCTGCAGCTTCCTCTTCACTCGGGACAAACGCGCCATGCATTTTTCATGCAACTGCCGGACAACTGGGAGATTAAGGGTCAGCTTCCGACTCAAGCGTTCCTTGTGAGTTTGCAGGGACTTGCCAATGACGGTGCCCCCAGGCTTTACTTTAGCTACCCGAAGAATTGGCCTTATGGCTACACGAAGAACTTGAAGGAGTATTACGAGAAAACATATGGTTTCGAATTCAAGGAGCTCCTTGGACCGGAGGATGCGCTTCATACATTTCGCGATCACGTAAAAGGATATGTCGTGTGGGACCCTGCTGTACGTACGTCATTGACAGTCGCATTCACGGCAGCAGGGCTGGACCGCGCGGTCGTCGTCAGTCCGGACCAGATCCCGATGGCTGAGCACGAAGGACTGCAGAAGGTGGAAGACTTCCGGGGTAAGTTTCAGGGCAAATCGGACTACGAGATCTACACGTGGGCATTCACGCAATACTGGAGCCGGTGCAGTCACGAATTCCTGACGTATATGGGAGGCGTGGCAGGTAACTCCATGCAGCCGGGGATCGCCGACCTTGGGATCTATCACAGATCCTTCTTCACCGATCTTTCGTGCAATCCCAGGGATACACTGGAGTATGCTCTCGCTGACAAGATCATGGGACAGATGAAGCCGATGACATCGTTCGTTCTGGGGTGGCATTCCTATGCAAAGGACCTCGAAGCGATGTATATCACGCTCATCTCAAAGCACGTGCTTCGGCAGGAAGGACTCAATACCTGGCCGAACATGAGTTTTACCACCCAGTTGCCCCTTACGCCGGGATTCAAGTTTAAGAACCACCACAATATCGTTCCCGGCAGAAAGTATGTCCCTGAAAAGAAGGTCTACATCGCGTGTGTACAGACAGATGGTCTGGGACTCGGCGCCTGGCTGGATCCCGGCCGCGGCACGTTCCCCTACACGTGGGAAACCACTGATGGGAATTCCCTCATTCATGCACCGGCATTGTTCGAATACTTCTACACCACGGCAACACCAAACGATTATTTCATCGGTGCACTCTCCGGACCAAGCTATATGTATCCGCGCGCCATTCCGGCTGAATACTTACCAAAGGTGATTGCGATGGATCGCGGTCTTATGAAGTCACTCGATCTGAGGATCTACGGGATCATGGAGCGCACGCATTTCGGAGACCGCTACGTGGGAAACACAAATCTTCCGAAAGGGATTGTCGACGCATACTACGAAGGACTGCCGGAGGCGATTGGTTTTGTCTTCGGGTATGGCCCCGGCCATACGTATGATGTATGTAACCACGTTCCATTTCTTTCTTACGACTATTACCTTTCAGCCGAACGACCGGCCGAAGATGCAACTGCCGACCTTAAGGAGCTTGCCGTCATGAACCCCAGGCGGCCGTACTATCTTGTGATGCACGTACGTGAAAACAGCGGAATCAACCGGGTAAGCGGCATACTGAAGCAGCTTGGTCCGGAGTTTGAAGTCGTCCCTCTCGATATCCTGATGAAGATGGCAGGTGAGGATCCGACATTCAAGACCCGCTATTTGGAGGAAGGACGGTAGTAGCCTTCTTTGGGTCCGCTGAATAGGTTTCTCCTGAACGGGTCAGAGAACCCGTTGATAAACGAACACTGCAACGGGTTCCGTCGAGGCGGGATCTCTATTTCGTCAGAACATCCTCAAGCGATTTCATGCCGGAAGTCTTGACCCCGTGGCGTTTCTGGTAGTAGTCTAACACCGCTTTTACGTCGGGGTATGTGTAATCGTCCGGAAAGACGAGATAGATGCTGGCCTCGTTCTTGTTGGCGAGACCCTGGAGACTTATCAGGAGCGACTGTCGCGGAAGGTCACCCGCCGCCTCCCAGTCGCCCGAAATGTCGATGGTGGTGACATCACGCGTGTTTGTTGGTGAAGAATCGGCAGACAGAGTGGAGTGGATCGCAAAAAGAAGGACCCATCAGAAGACGCGGACAATGCTTCGTTGCACAGTCTGATTCTTTCAGGTTAATTCTTCAGAGGGTGGACAATCGGCACATATCTGCGGCTCACCAGCCAGGATAGTCGGTATGTTTAAAAAGTAAGCCCCCGCTCTAGTGTGTATATTGTTGAGTCCGCAACAATGTACCACATCTAAAGGGAGGCTTACCATGCAATCCGAATGTACACAAGTTCAGTTCACGGGTCAACATGTTCACGTCGGTCTTGATATCGCGAAACGAAGCTGGAAGACGTGTGTGTTCCTTGAGAAAGCGTTCCACAAACAGTTTGCGCAACCGCCAGATCCCCGAGCACTCGTTCATTACCTGCATAAGAACTTTCCCGGAGCTGTCTACCACTCCGTGTACGAAGCCGGATATTTTGGTTTCTGGATCCACGAGGCTCTTGTTGAACTTGGGGTTGATTCTATGGTGATCAATCCAGCTGATGTTCCGACGACCGACAAGGAACGCCGGACCAAGACCGACCGGGTCGATGCTGCAAAGCTGGCACGCTCCCTGGCTAACGGAGAACTTCACGCCATCTACGTGCCTGAACGATCAGCAATGGAAGACCGGACATTGGTCAGGATGCGAACGACCTTCGTGCGCAAGCAAACACGGTCCCAGAACCAGATCAAATCACTCCTTCAGTTTTATGGTGTGCAAAAGCCCGATGATCTCTCGGATCAGCACTGGTCACGCGCGTATCTTCGTTGGCTTGAGAGCATCACCTTCAAGGAGGAGAGCGGTACCATTGCTTTCAAGGCACTGCTGGGTGAGCTTCTCGCTCTCCGCACGACCATTGCGGACTTGACCAAGCGGATACGACTGTTGGCTCACGAGACTCGTTATCACTCAGATGTGGATCTGCTGTGCAGTGTCTGCGGCATCAGCATTCTCTCTGCAATGATATTCTTGACGGAGGTGGTCTCGGTTGACCGCTTCAAGAATCTCGACCGTCTTGCGTGCTTTGTTGGATTGGTCCCGGGCGAAAAATCCAGTGGCGACACTGAACAAGACACTGGCCTCACCCCGCGACGTAACTCAGCACTGCGCTACACTCTCATCGAGTGCGCCTGGATAGCCCAGCGCGAAGATCCTGCTCTACTCAAGGCCTTCACTGAATATTGTAAACGGATGCCCAAAAGCGCCGCCATTGTCCATGTAGCAAGAAAACTCTTGAGCAGAATGCGTTTCGTCCTCAAAAACAAGCAGCCTTATGTGAAAGGTGTCTTGAGTAACGCATAGACACCAGTACCGAACATCAACGAGTTTGAAAGACCGCCGATAGATGTTTCTGTGGGAGAGCGCTGGTAGCTTCTTGCAGATTCAGTTCACGGGACTCTGCTCTCAATAGTCTGCGCCCCACAATATTACCATCTAACCACCGAAATGTAGCTGCGGCCATGGTGGACGCATGTCTACTTATAGCAGGATGATCGGTTGTTCTTGCAAGCTCAAAACGTATAGGTAATAAGGCATCAAGCAATGGGACTTGCTTTTTAACATAGCAGATGCTATGCAGAAGTTTACTGCCGGCTATCGCCCGACGTATGAAATCCGCCAGATCATGTTGGCCCCGTCGTCGGTCACGAGGAACGCCCCGTCCTTCGTCACTGTCACTCCCACGGGACGGCCCCAGACGTTCCCTTCGGGGGTCACAAAGCCGGTCATGAAATCTTCATACAAACCCTCGGGCGCTCCGCTATGGAGCGGAACACGGATCAGCTTGTAGCCCGTGCGGAATGACCGGTTCCAGGAGCCATGCTCACAGGCGAAAGCGTCATTGACGTATTCCCGCGGAAACTGCGCTCCCGTGTAAAACGTCATCTCGAGCGAGGCCGAATGCGACTGGAGCAGGATGTCGGGGATGAGGACCTTCTCCCGGAGACCAGGATGTTCGCCTGAGTGACGCGGATCCTGGTGTCCGCCGATATAGAACCACGGCCAGCCGTAGAAGCCCCCCTCCGTGACCCGCGTGATGTAGTCCGGCACAAGATCGTCCCCCAGTCCGTCACGTTCATTGACCGAGGCCCAGAGCTCCCCCGTTTGCGGGTGGATCGCGATACCGACGGCGTTCCGTATCCCGGATGCATAGACCCGGAAACCCGTTCCGTCGGGATTGTATTCCAGGATATCCGCCCGCCGATCCTCGTTCTCGGTCGGATTCTCGAAGACGTTGGAATGCGAGCCGACCGAGATAAACATCTTCTTCCCGTCGCGTGAGAAAGCGATATCGCGCGTCCAGTGTCCGCCGCCGCGGAGCAACCCTCCCCCTGGAATGTCGGAAACGATTGTATCAGGCGTGCCGCGGGCCTCGAGGATACCTGAGCGGTAGGGGAAGCGAATGACGGTCCCCGTGTTGCAGATGTAGATGTACTTCGGATCGGGACCCGGCGGATAGAATGCGACGCCGAAGGGCCTGTCAAGCCCCGAGACAAAGACCTGGTTGATATCCGGACGGGGCGCCCCGTCTGGGGCGCGTAAGACGCGTATACGTCCGGGACCACTTTCAGTAACGAATATATCCCCGTTGGGGGCGGCGCGGATGAGGCGTGGATTGTCGAGCCCGGTCAGGAACTCCTCGACCTTGAATCCCGGGGGAACCTTTGGCCACGCGTTGGCCGGCCGCTTGACCAGGTGGGGGCCATTGTCGACCGATTTGGACTCATACGGTTTCGGCAGGTCATCGAGTGTGATATGGTGTCGGACCCCGGGAGCGTCTGACGTCCAGTTGCCCGATGCTCCCTCGCCCAGGAGTACGCTATCGGCCTGGTATGGCGACAGGTCCAGGACCAAAGGACCTTCCGCTTTTTCCGGTACGACGAAAAACCGGGGAGGAACCAGCAGGAGGAGTGCAGGCAGCATGATGCGCAGCATGATGGCTCCTTTTAGTAAGGAGGTTTCAGTGATTGCCGGGCGGATCTGGTGTGACAGGCGTCCGGGGAAGACTGGGGGCACCCGATCGATTAAACGCGGCCTGAAAGGTGTTCTTCACCCTCCTGACAAGGTTCCAGGCGAGGCCCCGTCCCTGTTCAGCGCTTTCCGTCCCCTCTCCCCTTTCAACGACTTCCGAGATGTTGACCATCCTGTCGACGAGGGCTGTCGCGAGAATTTCGACTAATTCCGGCCGACGAACGCATAACGCATCGAGATCTACCTTGGTGATTTCGAACACCACGGAATCGTTCATAGCCGTGACCGTTGCCTCGCGAGTGTCGCCGGTCAGGAGTGAGAATTCACCGACAAAATCACCCGGAACAAACTGTGCCGCCCGTTGTTGAGCATTCCCGTCCCGCGACTGAACCGACGACGCCAGGACGCCTTCAACAACCACGAACATCGAAGAACCCGGTTCGCCCTGTCGATAAAGCTCGGCCCCGTGATTGAACGCGCGCTGCCGCATGGCCCCGGCAAGGGACCTCAGTTCCTCCTCCGAGAGATCGCGGAAGAGAGGAATGCGCGCCAGAAGTCCTTCCCGGTCGGCGACGTCCGAGCTGTCGAGCGAGCGCGGAGATGAACGGGAGAGAAAGACTTCTTCTTTCGGATACGATGGGGAGATGCCGGCCTGGCGAAGATGACTCAGAATGCTCCTGACAACCACGTCGCGTGCCGACGATGGAGCGGATGGTTCCCACGGCTTCATCCAGTACCGGATGAGGTAATCAACACCGGCATCGCTCGTCCCCGCGACGAGCACCTCCGGCTCAGGTTTCGCGAGAATTCCCTTGCTGCCCGTTACCGCCCGGACTGCGCCAAGAAAGACCCGTCGCGCGCGGTCCGGCTGCACCCCCGGGTCAAGCGAAAAATGCACGTCGAGCCGCACTTCACGCCCCCTCCCCCAGTGATTCGTCACGACCATCTGCCCGAGGCGAGCCGTTCGGGAGAATGACGACCGTATTGTCCTCGCATGATATCCGCGTTGTCCGCCAATCGATCTCTGACACTTCTCCGACAATGTCCCTTTCCCTGGCGTGGACGGTGACCCAGTCACCTATCTTGAAGCCGCGGTCGACATTGAGCGCAACGCCCGTGAACACATCGTTGATCGTGTTCCGAAGGGCAAACCCCACCACAATCCCGACGACGCCCGAGGTCGCAAAGAAACCGGTTATCGGGAGCCCAAACACCACCCCGACAACCCCCGTCACAGCGATGCTGGCAATGACAAGCGCGGAAATGGTCTTGACAAGGCCGGGCACCCGTCCTCCGATCGCCCTCGATACCGCTCCGTCCCAGACAAACCCGTTCACCAGCTTCAGCAGCACCCAGGCACCGGAGAACCAGAGCCCGACATCGATGACATACGAGGCGACGGGTTTACCCTGGTACAGGAATGGTTCGGTCAGAAACGAAGGGAGCCCAACACCGTGCGAGGCGAGGAGGATGAAGAAGGCAAAGAGAATGGCGGGACCGAGAAGAGGCCCTATGCCGCCCAAAGAACGATTCATACGAACGCTGAAATCCCTGATTGATCCGAATGAATTAAACTACGCGGGATGGGGTACAAATGCAATACTCATGCAGGCCGGGTGAAACATGGGCACCCCCCGGGGCATATTCATGTGAATCATCAGAGCGGCACACGAAATGAGATCCACATCCCCGGTTCGGCGGATGTGGATTGGCGGACACGAAATCGGCGTTGCCCCGGTGCTTACTTGGAGCTTAATTTGGGCAATAGTTCGATGATTTCTTCGTCGATCCTGCTGATGTTCTGACCGAGATCGTCAAGCGCGAGATCAAGCCAGCTGCCTCCTCACGCAATGAGTGTTGGAGTATGGACTTTGTGTCCGACCAGCTTGTCGATGATCGTCGGCTCAGGGTTCTCGTGATTATCGAGAACTTCACGCGTGAGTGTCTGGCCCTGGATGCACGTTCGAAGATTCACGGCATGAACTACTTCATCGGCATTGAAGGAGGGAGCTACGACGGGACAGGCGGCAGGAGTAAACTCAGGATCTTTCCAGAAGGAAACACAGTCATTTTGATCCTGGCGAAGAGCGAATAGAACTCGTGGAGGAAACCAATCCTGCGTTTCCCCTGTTATCCAGTACACCAGACGACAGGCAGACATCTGCTCGCTAACGATCAGCGGTTCTGGGATACTATTGAGGCGGAAGACTATGGAGAGAAACTCTGTTGTGATAACTGGGCTCGGGCCCGTGAGCGCCATAGGGACAGGGCGAAATGACTTCTGGGATGCGCTTACCAGCGGGAGGCACGGCTTTCGGCCTATCACACTTTGCGACGCCTCACGTTCTCCATCAAAGATCGCAGCCGAAATACCCGACTTCAGCCTGAACCGGTTCGTGACGGACGGCGACATCATGGCCCGGCGCACTCCAAGGCCCGTCCAGCTTGCACTGGCTGCATCCGTGCTCGCGCTGCATGACGCCGGGATCGACCTGGATGATTGTGATCCTGATCGCCTGGGAGTCCATGTGGGAACATCCGTCGGCAACCTCGAGACAATCCTGGAGCTCAACAGCCGGTATCAGAAGTCGGGCTCCGCACCGCCCCAGGCATCATTCCATGCATTCAATCACTCTGCAGCCTGCGTCATATCCTCGTTCTTCAACATCAGGGGTCCGATACACACCACGACATCAGGGTGCAATTCGGGCCTCGACGCGCTGGGTCAGTCGCTGCGGATGATCCAGGCGGGGGCGGCAGATGTGATGCTCGTGATCGGAACGGATTGCGAGGTGGTTCCCGAAGTCATTGCCGCTTTGAACGCCTCCAATTCACTCTCCACAAAGTACAATGATGATCCGGGGCGCGCCTCACGCCCCTTCGACAGAGGAAGGGACGGAAACGTCATCGGCGAAGGCGCCGCCGCTCTGGTCCTTGAATCCGAACCTCACGCCCGTGCCCGCGGGGCACGGGTCTATGCACGCGTAGGCGGATACCAGATCTGCTCAGCAGGTCAGAATCGCCAGTACAGCCACGACAAACCCGAGCTTGATACACGTCCCTCGGTCAGAGCAATCGGCGTGGCGATCGGAGAGGCAGGTTTGCTCCCGGAGATGGTCGGTCTGGTAAACGCCAACGGCTCATCGTCCGTGATATACGACCGGCTGGAAGCACTCGCGCTCGCAGAAGTGTTCGGGGAGAGTCTTCCTGAGATACCGGTCCACTCCATCAAATCCATGCTCGGACAACACGGCGCGGGTTCATCGGCACTGCAGGCCGTCACCGCATGTCTTTCAATCAGGCGCGGGACGGCACCCCCGACGATCAATCATGAAGATCCTGATCCCGCCTGCGGCCCGATCCGCGTACTTGTCGAGGCTACGGAGATTGAGCCTCGACCTGTGCTTGTCCATTGCATCGGCCTTGGCGGCTTTTATTATTCGGCTGCCGTGCTACTCCCTCCTGACGGGAACGGCAGACAGCAGACTGGTTTTCACCAGGTGCAGTGGAGTAAAGAGGGTCATCCGCGATTCCGGCCGGCAGAGGAGTTCCAGAAGCCGCTTGCACCCTGGCCACCACGCCGGGACTTGACTGTGTAGCGTACGTTCGGCGGGTGTGATGCGGGTGAAGCCGAGCAGCAACCTGTGGCCCCGGGTGGGGTCTGAGAACCTCCCAAGAGGTCTGTGCCGAATATGTAATTACGGAGCTATCTTTTGGATGGAGGTGACGCTCCGATGGACAGGTGATCAACAGTCCTCGGATCGGACGCCCACTGCGAGCCTGTCCAATATCGGATCGACGTGGAGAGAACATGGAGCGTTGAGTCCAACGAGATCTTGCGGCCCGTTCCTGCAGCAACATATTGATCGAACCGCGCACGAGCATCGTCCGAGGCGTTAATCTGCAGAATCTCGAGCTCCCTCGAGAAAATGTAATCGAGAATGCAACCGGTGTCGCCATACCCGTAAGCAATTGACAGGCTGTTGTTGTTCTCTGCATAGACGTAGTTTGCACGCCCACGGACAATCCGGTCGTTCTCAAAGAAGGCCCTGGGAAGCTCCACATAGTATTCCTCGGCGAGCGACGGACTGTACCCGAATCCAGGTGTTGAAGTGGCCTCGGTTAATCCTACAATCCTCTCGGGGTCGAGCACAATCACCACACCCCGTTCCCTCTCGTCGTTAATCCCGCACATAACGACGTCCTGCCTGCCGTTTCCGTGAAGATCTGTCGTATCGAAGCTCTCAATATGCCCAAAATGCCAGTACTCACCGAGGATATTTCCCCCGTGATCAAGTCTCAGGAAAACCGATGTCGAATGCCGGTTTTTGAGCGCGATGAGGAGAGTAGGTTTTCCGTCTGCGGAATTGCGGCCAACAGCAAGCATTGTGGCCGTAAAAGTCGATTCGATGGCCTGTCCCTTGTACCGCGCATCATGACCAAGGGGTTGTCGCAAGAGGAGCCTGGAATCCGGGCCGAATACGCTGAGCGTTGCCCATTCCTGTTGCGTGGTGGAATTGGCAAATGGCAGCACAGTGACGACTTCGTTTCGGCCATCACCGTTAAGATCCACAATGGCAGACAGGCTCACATGAGCGGCCACTTCCGTTTCCCTGAATCGTTCCTGGCTTCTCCAGCGTTCTTCCCACAGTTTCTGATTTGAGCTATTATACGCCTCGATGGCCCTTTGGGCATCGTCGGTGACAAGATAGGCCGGATTTGCATCTGTCTTCCCTGTTCTCGTTAAGAGGGCCAGGAGCAGAAGTCCGATTGAAAGAGTACTGACCCCCGCAGTAACTGCGGGTCTCTCCCGCATTCTCTGGAACACGCGCACGGCTCTGTCTTTCCAATTTCGGGTGCCGGCGACAGCCAATTTCCCCTCCTGCCAGGACCGTACGAGATCGTGTCCTTCACCAGCGTTCGACCGGGAGAGCCGCTTGTGGTCTTCGTGAAGTGCAGCATAAAATACCTCCAGCTCTTCATACGTCTCCCTGCAACTAAAGCAGACCCGAATATGCTCGAGAAACAGTAGCCGTTCCGGATCCTGGCGGTCAGGATTCAGAATGAACCGGGCGATCGTATGTTCATCGTAATGATTCATCTTCTCTATACCATATCCTCGCGAGTGACCCCCGTTGCGCAAACCTCCCGGCTCAAAAGAAACCAAGAGCTCAAAGCCTACAGCAATTCGCGCAAATCGCGCTTGACCATATTCTTAGACAGTTTTGCCAGATACTCGAAATGCGTCCTGTGTATCCGGCGGTATTCTTCCCGGGTGAGGCCGGGAATGAAGGGCTGCAGGTATTCAGAGTACGAGAGGAATCCGCCATCGTTCTGGAGGAATGTGTCCAAAACCATCTGCCGCAGCGCCATCGTATAGTTCTGGAACAGCTCCGGCGCGATCTTTCCCGGATCCACGTAGCGCTGCCTGAGCCTCCGGACCACTTCCGCGAAGCATCTTTCTATCGTTGCTTCCGCGTCGGCTTCCAGAAGGGTGTCGTCGATTTCGAAATCGTTGCGCAACGCGGCGTGCTGTCGCATGTGAAGCCGTTTGATGAGAAGTGCCAGATCCATGAGACCGTAGAATCGCCTGAACTGGTCCTGTGCATTCAGAATGCTGAAAACGACGTGAAGGATTTCGCGCGCGGAGGACGTTTGGGAAACGTTTCCAGCGGCTTCACACTCCAGTTGTTCCAGGGGTGCTCCGGGAGATGTTCATAAAGTTCCGCCGGATCGCACATGAACAGGTACGTCTGTGAGAGCCGGTGAGTTGCCTGATCGAGGGATCAGACCGGGCACCGTATTTCAGGTTGCGTATGATGCGCGCGAGCGGGGGATCATTTTCGCGGTAAAGACGGAATATGCCGTCGGAAACCTTCGTGAAGACCAGGGCACGAAAGCGATCCTCAAGATCATGATCCTCCAGATTCTCGCAGCCGGGGAAACCGGAAAAGTACTCTTCCAGTTCAGGGAATCTCCCCGCCGGATCGCGTTCCATCAACTCGGCGATGCAATCGAACGCCATTCCTTCAAGGG
>CAVVIT010000007.1:0-638646 GCA_963748405.1 Ignavibacteriota bacterium | reverse complement strand
TCCCTATCACGAAAGTGATAGGGATTTCTTGTTTCCGGCTATCTGTCAGTCTTCGATGTTTTCTCTCGTCCGCCCCTTTTTATGATCATCTCGACAGATTCAATCGAAGAGGTCCTTCCCGCACTGCTTTCACAAGACACAAGAATTAGAGGTAAACTGTTTATCCCGGTGGAGTCATCTCGGCAACGGTCGTCGCCAAACTCCTCCGTTACTTGTGCCAGCGAAGAGGTTTGTCTTACTGACCGCTAGCGAGAAGATTGCGCTCATTTCCGGAATTGAACCAAAAGCGTCCCAAGTCTCCCCTTCGTCGGTTGAACGAAACACTCCTCCGCTTTGCGTTCCTGCAAAGAAATCTGTTCCACTCACTGCAAGAGCCCATACCAAGTCGGGAGCTGAATTCGACTCTATCCAGGTTGTATCCCCGTCGGGAGGGCGATATGTGCCCTTACCGGTGCCCGCCAATGGTGAACTCGTCTCCGCCCAGCTTGTACCGCCGTTAATAGAGCGATATATTCCTCTCCCGGTGCCCGCTAAGAGAATTGATCCACTGACAGCCAGGGACAACACACCGTTGGTAGGCAAATTTATGCTTGCCGGAATCCAGGTTGCCCCGTAATCTGTTGATCGATATATATCGGAACTCGTCCCTACGAAGAGAGTATCCCCTTTGAATGCAAAAGAGAAGAGTCCCCGATCATGCATTTTCAATCCCTCATTCGATGGAATCCAGTTTGTACCGTGATCGCTTGAGCGAAAGACACCGCAACTAGTGCCGGCAATGAGATAGCTCCCGAAGGCTGTAAGCGTTGTGATCTGAGTACATGGCCAAGCCAATCCTGAACTCTGAGAAGTCCAGTGTTTTCCCTTATCCGTAGAACAAAAGACGCCGTGGGTCGCCGTCGCTGCATAGATACTACTGTCGGATACGACGAGAGCCGTTACGTTTTTGTCCGTCAGGCCTGCATTTGACACTTTCCAGTTAGTGCCCTCATCAGTCGACACGAAGAATCCATCGGCGTACGTTCCCGCACAAAGACGTGTGCCATTGACCGCAAGGGTTCTAGCAAATGCAAGAGCCAGTCCAGAGCTTGACTGGGACCAATTTTCTCCCTCATCAGTCGAACGGAAGACCCCGCCGGGATATGCACCCGCAAACAGGCTTGTCCCGCAAACCGCAAGAGAGTAGATTGCGGGGGCCGTTAAGCAAGTGCTCGCCAAGGTCCAGCTATTCCCGTCGTCGATAGAGGAATAAACCCCTCCACTGGTGCCCGCAAAGAGTTTTGCGCCGATGAACGCAAACGAATGAACAACAACTTTTACGAGACCCGAGCTGGCCCAATTCCAAGTTGCTCCGCCATTGCAGGAACGGAACACGCCGCACGAAGTGCCTGCAAACAGAAGCGAGTCACGAGCGGCAAGCGTGATCACACTAGCATACGGACATATCCGATCTGAACCCGCAGGACTCCAGTTCGTCCCATTGTCACTCGAACGAAACACTCCGCCATTGGAAGTGGCCAAATAGAGATTTGTTCCGATGGACGTAAATGAACAGACAAACTTCCGGCTTCCCATTGAACCCGACTGGGTCCAACTTTCTCCGTTATCAGTGGAATGACAGACACCTTCACCCGTGCCCGCAAACAGCTCCGGTCCGATAGCACCAAGAGACAGGACATTCGACTCCCCTGGACCCAAGCTCGCCCGCTTCCAGCTTATGCCACTATCAGTGGAGCAGAAAGCTCCCCCCCGTGTACCCGCAATTAAGGTTGTCCCGGAGACAATGAGAGACTGGATGAATTTGTTCGTCAGACCCGAACTTGCTAACGTCCAGCTTCCGCCGCTGTCGGTAGACCGGAAGATGCCATCCCCAGGCGTCCCCGCGAAGAGAACGGTCCTGGAGGCAGCAAGGCAGGGAATATATCCACCATACGGTCCACTTGTTTGCACCCACTGCGCCTGAGAGTTCGAAGAGAACGAACACATGACGGAGATCGCAATGAGTGGGGCAAGACCAGAGCAGTTCATAAGGTGAATACTCTACAATTGCGCTTTGCCGAAACTATAAGGAATTGAAGGAGGCATATGAGGAACGAAGCAGGAGTTACTATTACCATTCCGAGTTAAGCGGACGCATTTATTGTTCTTTACCATTTTCATCCGCGATTTCTTGTCGAGGAACACTTTTGATAGCCTCGCGTCGAATAGTCGTTCTCCCAACGATTGCAAACAGGACAAGGATCGCACCAGTATACCAAGCACCGCAACTGAAACTGCTTGACCAGTACATGGCGATAACGAGCCCACCACCCGCAACCAAAGCCGCTATTACTGCGAACATCCGCATCCCATAGAGAAAGACAAACGGAACATAGTGTGCTCCCAACAGGATCATCATCGCAGGAAAGAACCAATTCAAACGATATAGGCTTACAGGCAAAAGGAGGGGCATCGACAAAGGCAGGACGAATGCTATTTGCATGCCCAATTGGCTAAGCGGATTCCGTATACTCAACGGACTCCTCCTTCTAGAAACACGGATGAGCAGTTCTGTAATCGGGAAGAGGAAAACTCCTCCTACCACGAGCGTCATTATAGCGGCTCGGGGCGTGCTCCACACTGCCAAACTCGCCGACACAAGCCATAATATGCCCGAAACGAATTGTCCGTAAAAGCCCCCGGCAAACCTGATACGCATCTCTCGCTGTGCATCGCTTATGTCCATATCCGGAATTCTCCACTTGTTCCATTGAGCCTCATTGCTACCGAGTAGCGAACGGAGATATCTCCTGCGGCTAGTGTGGCGGGACTGATTCCGAGCAGCTCGGCAAACTTCTGTTGCGTGAGCCCAAGATGTCGCCGGATTGCGGAGACATTCGGATTGTCAACGCGGAATTCCCGATTGGGAGCCTTCTTGCCCCGCAGCACGGCACGTCCCTGTTCAATGCTCATTCGCAATTCGTCAAAGGTCTCTTTCTTCATTGGAACTCCTTTGCGGCAATTGAGTTGAGTCTCTTGAGCTGATCCCTGCTCAGATTGCCTCGCAATGGCGGGTGTTGATCACGCCGGCGAAATTGACTTCACCGGGTGCCGAAATATGAGGCAGCAAGCTCGAAGACCCGGTTAAATGCCCGGTCGACCTCGCCCGCAGGTACCCCGAATTCAGGAAAGGGATTGACATGCGAGTACCGGTAGTCGAAATCCATGATTTGTACCGGAACGGCGATGTTGCGGAAATCTCCCTGCAGTGTGTTGAGAACCTCGCCCGGCTGGATCACGGTGTCTTTCCGGAGCGGAACAGCCATGATGCGATCCGCCAGTTCGGCGAACCTCGCTTCACGAACCGCCTTCAGTGTTCTGATGGAGAGCATGGCTTTGAACCAAAGGCCCGCCGGATGGCCTTCGTTGAAATAATGGGAGAGACGCCGGTCGATTTTGCATTCATTGTCCAGGTGCTCGACGAAAAAGGCATACAGCGCGATCAACACCTCGCTGTCTATGATGTACCTTGAAACCGGGTACATCCGATCGAAGGTAGGCCCACCGCAAAACAGAAAGACCTTTGACTGGGTGAACATTCCTCCTTCATCCGCCATAAGAAGAATCTCGGACAGAAACGATCCGATAGAATAGGCGAAGACGTTCAACCGACACCCTGAATCGAGATACGGGTGATCTCCGCTCCGCACTGCCCTGACAAGCTGGATGATGTCATCGTAGGTCTGGACGCCCGACCAGAAGAACCGCTGTGGAATGCTATGGAGACGTGCACTTATCGCAGCATTGGCAAAGGACGATCCTTCGATTGAGGGAAACAGTTTGCGCCTCGCCTCTGCAACGAGCGCCATCTTTCTCGGATTGCTCCAATCCAACGGCGCCCTGTTCATATGAAAGGCGATCGGGACCAGACAAACGGCGCTTCCCGTAAGTTCGAGCAGGCGGACCGCCCACGGAAGGTATTTGGACCAGTACCTCTCATTAAGCCCATGGAACAGAAGTATTGTCTGGGCGGGCTTCTTTCCTGTTGTCGGCAGGAAGATAGAGTACCTGAATTTGCTGTTGTCGGAGAAGTGAGCATCGGGAACCGAAAGTCCTTCAACACGAAGGTCAGGCCTTCCGGTCGCCCCGTTCCCCGGCTCTTCAGAAAACTCCATTGCGTGATCAGCACATGCATAGTGCCGCGCCCCCGGGAGAAATCGATGCCCGGACGAAGTGAACGTGCAGTTCACGATCGTCGCTCCGAATTCGGGGATCTCTATCACATCGTCGTTCTGATTGAAACGTTTCTTCAGGAGGAAGTACATCTCATCATATTTCATGGATGCCGGAGCGGTCATTGGGAGGATACGGGTCGCATGTCAACCTGCGTGGTTCATTGAGCGGTCTGAGGATCAATATACAAAAAGGGGCGAAGTAGTTCCGGCTTGAAGTGCTGTACCCCATAATATCGAACCAGGTTTGACGAGAGTCAAAGCCAGCCGGAATAGGGACCTTTCAAAAAGAGGGGGGGTAATTCTGCAAGAGGGTAATTGTTGAGATCTCATGATGCTGGAGGAGGGTAGAGACCATCGTCGGTTCTTCTTTAGAGCAACTCTCGGGTCCCCGCTACAAGCTTCTCCTGTAAAATTCCCTACCGGACACCCCGGTAGGGAATTTGCTTTATCTGGGGGTCCTCCCGATTCTCTCATGTTTCCGCCATTCCGGGGTGAATTGAACTGCCCCCTTAGTCCGGCCAATTCGTATATTGCCCATGAGCCAACGGTCAGAGACGGTAGAAGAACACGTTGCCCCTCCCGGGGAATATCGCGGCGCTCGACAGTCCCAACGAAGAAAGGCCCTCATACCAAATCGACACAACCGGAACGGGATTAACTACCGATTCGGCGCGACTTGCGCCGGGGGCGATTTCCAGTCGTTCGGCGCCACAATCACTACTTTGGAGAATCAGCAATGAAGATGTTTTTGGGGATACTCCTACTTGTCAGCTCAGTTCCATGGTCTGCTTCAGCACAACAAGCGACATTTCAGGATTCTATGCTTGATCACTTCATAGGGAAGTGGGTGCTACAAGGTACCATAGATGGGAAAGAGACGACGCACGATATTGTTGCAGAATGGGTGCTGGGTCATCAGTATCTGCAATTTCATGAAGTGTCACGCGAAAAGAAAAATCAAAGTGGTGAAGCGATGTATGAAGCAATTGTATTCATTGGTTGGGATCAACTCTCAGGCCAGTATGGATGTTATTGGCTCGATGCAACCAGTGGCAATGGGCTCTCGAATCCAGTCATCGGTTATGCAAAACGGCAACGCGACAAGATCGCGTTCTTATTCAAGTTCAGCGACAGGAGTCTCTTCCATACAACATTCTTGTATGACATACGCTCTGACACGTGGCAATGGTCGATGGATGATGAAGAGAGCGGGAAAGTGCAACCTTTTTCACGTGTGAAACTGACAAGGCAATAATCACGTGCGGCCGATCGCCACATCAAGCAGTAGCTCGTCAGGCTCCTCCTTGTAGGTGTGACGCGCTGTTACTTCACTACGGTGAGCTTCCGTGTCTCAACCGAGCCGCCCGCTTCCAATCGATAGAAGTAGATCCCGCTGGAGACGTTCTGGGCATTGAATGCAGCCTCATGGCGACCGGCCTGTTCAAAAGTGTTCACTAACGTTCGGACCTGCCTTCCAAGGAGATCAAATACTGCAAGATTGACGTGTGATGCGAACGGAAGTTCGTAGCGGATTGTCGTAGTCGGGTTAAAGGGATTGGGATAGTTCTGAAGCAGGGCGAGGACGTGTGGAAGTGAAGGGCCGGAATTCGGGATATCGGTCGTCGTGCTGTTGAATGCAAAAGGCATCATCCACAACTCATCAGGGGTGTTGAGCCACGCGGGAGTATGGGAATACAGGATATACCCGGCCTGACCGATGGTCTGCTCGCGGTATCCCGGGGTCACCAGGACCACGTTTTCATCGGTCTGCTGACCCACGGTGAATTCCCTGACGGGGGCGGTGAAGAATTGTTTCGGAGTGGCCCATGTAACCAGGTCGGGGGAAGTGGTGAAATACCACCCCCCTTCGCAAATAAAGACCAGGACATACGCGTTGAGGTATGTGCTGTACACGGGCCACGGTTGAGCGGGACGGGAATCCGAGAACACCGTCGGAACTACCTGAGAGCCAAAACCTCCAAGCCCCGGCTGTGCGCCAAATGCGCCCTGGTAGAATTTCGTCCACGTTCCGGGGGCCCCGTCACTCGAGACGGGCGCGCGCGCAACCTGAATCGTGGAAGGTCCGGAGTCTGAATCCCCCTGCGTGGGGAAATAGGAGTAGAACACATAAATGTAACCGTTGGCGACAATTCCCCCCGGCTCAACGGCACCCATAATGCCGCCGGACGGAATAGTATCAGGCTTCACATCACTTCCCGAGACTACACTTCCCTGGCGTTGCCACGTGACGCCATTGTCGCTTGATCGTGCAAGTCCCACAACACACCATGCCGGATCGTTCACCTGGTCGGGTGCCCGCACGCCGTAGTATATCGACTGGCCGTGATAGAGCATAAGGAGATCCTTGCCGTTACTTGCCGGGAAGACCAGATCGGCGCCGGCATAATCTGCATCATATTGATTCCAGCACGCGGCTGAGCCCGGGCGGCAGCTCGGGGCCAGGACCACTTGAGCCACGGATGAGTTACCAACCGGTTTGTATGTCAGGAAATCCTTGGTGGTGATCAGGCCCGTCGCTCCGTAGACGCTGTCGCTATTGAAGTGTCCGGTAATCCAGACACGGTACGTTGAATCAGCCTGACGGATAAAGGTCGTGTGCATGTCGGGCACTGTCGTCATCCCCATGGCGTCGGGGTTTTTCGCATGGAAGAGCTGTTGTGGCGTGCCGAGGGTCATCTCTACGTCCGGCGGGAGAGGCGTCGCAAAGATTTCCGCATGCGCCTGGACAATATCCTGGGGGAACGCGTTGGCATTGATTGCCCAGAGCTCAATGTACTGGGAACGAAGGCCGTAGTCTTTCCCCAGGGGGTAAATTCCCGTCTCAAGCTGGGAGAGGTAGGGTGCCGGCGAACAGGGCAGAGGATTCGCAGGCGTGCCTCCACACGCTGCACCCGAATCGCTCAGGCTATAGAAGTTGTTTGTCTGGAACCCCACCATGGTCCCGAGGGTTTGGGCAGCCTGAATAACAAACAAATTCGCGGGGGTATCATTCAACAGGAAGTTGAACTGGACCAGCAAACGACCAGGAAATTTCTGAGCGGCAAGGGCCAGCAATGGCTGGTTCTGGTCGGGCACCGTGCCGGTGATTGTCGCGCCCGTATCATCAATCGGAGGAAATGGAAGCTGAGGCGGATTGGGTATAATTGCCACGGAAAAGACCTTGTCCGGAAAGGACTTAAGAAATGAATCCGTGATGGCATCCCAGGCCTTGAGGAGTTTCGCGGGTCGATAGCCTGTGAGCTGCCAAAGGGAAACCGCGTCACTCACGCACGAAAGCCCCGTGGACTCCGCAGTCTCGGCCGGCAGCCGCAGTTCATCCGAGGTGCGGTTGATACCCGTCAGGCGCATTGCAGTAAGCGATTGGTACGTCCCGGCGCTTTTCAGATGTGCGGAAACCGCTGTCAGGAGAGTGTCCCAGAGCGCAAGGTAGTTCGCATCCCATGGTGCTGCGATTGTTTCCGTGTCACATACTCCTGTTATCCCCTCATGCGGGGATACCCTGAAGTTCAGCGGGGCAACGCCGCCGCCCGCCGGAGCGGCAGTAAAGATCCACGCCGGGATTCCACTTCCCGATTTGATGGACAGGGTGATCTTCAGATGCAGCGAATCAGCCAGCCCCAGCCACTTGTCCAGTCGCTGCCAGCTGTACTGCCCGTATGCCGGCTCAAGGGCGCTCCACGTGGTCACAATGGTCAGCCCGTCGACACCCGGCAACCTCATCGCTTGCTGCACGGCAAGTCCCTTAGGACTTGAATAAACCTCGTCATTATTCATGACATAAATCCCCCTCACATCGACCGCGGCAGGTGACATTGTCGATTTGACGGCACCAACGGACACTGAACAAACGAGTGCAAGTGTGGCGAGAACAATCGTGGAAGGCTTCATCGGTAGACCTCCTGACTGGCTATCGTTCCGCAACGCCCCTTCCAGCGGAAAAGTTCCGCTCTCCTCTCTTGACACTGGTCTGATCGTGATCTATCTTGTCACTATCCTAAGCAATGCTGCCTGCATTCCCCCGAATCTGAATGGGCCGCGTCCCTCCGCACACATCCATTCGCCGCCAGACCGGCGAGCAATAGAACACCAGGAGATAATCTCATGAACAGGCTTTCTCGCTTCCTCATAAGCATACTGGGGACCGTCATACTCTCCGGCTGCTTCTGTATCGCAGCCGCCGGGACACGATACAGGGATGTCATCTTTCCATCTGTTACAACCGGAACGGGAATTCCCTTCGGACTGAACACCGGGATCAACGGAATACCCGACACCCTGGTGATGGACGTGTATCAGCCTGCGGGCGACACCGCGACCTTGAGGCCGCTCGTAATCGGGATTCATGGTGGAAGCCTGGTCAGCGGCGACAGGAGCGAGATGACCCCCGAGTGCATCGACTTCGCGACACGGGGGTACGTCGCGGCGACAATCGATTACAGGATCGGCATCCAGTCTCCGGAAAACGTCACGACGATCCTGGAAGCATTGCTCCGCGGTGTTCAGGATACGAAGGCCGCGGTTCGTTTCTTCCGGGCGCATGCCGCCGCATACGGGATCGATACGTCGAAAATCTTCCTGGAAGGGTCATCGGCCGGATCAATGATTGCGGTCCACTATGCGTACTGGAACGAATCCGAAATCCCGATCGGGGTCAATCAAACGCTTTGGGGGGACATTGAAGGGACAAGCGGAAACCCGGGCCACTCAAGCGCCATCTCGGGGATCATCAATTATGCCGGCGCGATTGTGAACCCGGCCTGGATCAATGCCGGCGAACCAGCTATCGCAAGCATCGATGGGTTGTCCGACACGATCGTGCCGCAGGACAGCGGCGTTTCGACGAATTTCGGCATCACGCTCTACGGCGGCATTGCGATCGAGAGAATCGCCACCCGTCTGGGAATATACAATCAGGGTATGTACTTCCCCGGCCAGGGCCATGGCGGCGGAATAGACAGCGTCCCATCCTTCGGCTCGAACTTCCTGTACTCTCTGATGGTGCTCTCCACCGCTTCACCGCAGAGCTTTACGTCGATGCGGCTGACCACACACGGATTGAAGATCTTCCGATATGATACGTACACGTTCCACGCTGCGGCACTCGATACAAACGGGAACACCATCATTCTGCCGCAGTCCATGGTACAGTATTCGTGCGATAGCAGGATCGGCGCGATTGCGCCGTACGGTGTCTTTACCCCGGCCGATCATGCAGACAGCGGGTACGTATATGCGAAATGCAACGGGGTCACCGACTCGTGTTTCGTCAAGACATCTACCGTTGCGTATATCGTCATAAGTCCGAAATTCACCGTAACGGACACGATTCGAGCCGTGCAGATGACTGCATCGGCGTACGATGAGGATTCGGTGCAGCATCCTCTGCCGATGACGTCCTTCACACTGACATCGACCAACCCCCCGGTGGGAACAGTCGATTCAACGGGCAGGTTCAAGGGGAGAAAGAACGGCACGACGCAAGTCATCGCTTCGCTCGGCGGACACACCGACACGAGCACCGTCAAAGTCCAAAGCGCCGCGGGCATGGTTACGTTCGATGCGTTTGACAGTCTCAGCGGCTGGTCCTGGAGCGGACTGAACCTCGATTCCCTTTCTGTTACACTGGCAACCGACCAGAAATCCCAGGGCAGCGCATCCTTCAGGATTCATTATCAGTGTACGTACGACCCGGCAAACACCTCCTACTCAATATACCTGAACAAAGGACTGCCTGTCTTCGGCATTCCCGATTCCGTCTATCTGGACGTCAAATCGGACGGGCGCAACCATCGTTTATCCTACCTTTTTTCCGACCTTGACTCGGCGCTCTTCCGGAGTACGGGAAAGAAGTTTCTGAATGACAGCATCGCCTTTGACGCGATCAATGCGCCGGTGGCCGGGCTCACCTCGCTCTCCGGGGTTCCGCAGTGGCCCCTGTCGCTGGTACGGATTGAGATCCAGCTTGCAGTCGTGAATGTCCAGGGGCAGACGACTTCCGGGAACATCTATGTGGACAATATGAGACTGAAATATCCCGGGCAGGTCACATCGGTCACGGGGGCGGCGTTCGCACCCTCGCTCTTCGCGCTTGAACAGAACTATCCCAATCCGTTCAATCCGTCAACGACCATCGAGTACCGGCTTTCATCCAGCAGCGACGTGACGCTGAAAGTGTACGATCTCCTGGGAAGGGAAGTCAGGACACTGGTCAGCGAACCGCAGAACAGCGGGAGTCATACTGTCACGTTTGACGGGCACAATCTGTCGAGCGGAGTGTACTTCTACACACTACGGGCGATCGGCATAGAATCGTCACACCCGGGAGCCTTCCGCGCAACCCGGAAGCTGCTGATACTCAAGTAGGCACCACCCCATCGAGAAACCGAAGAGCCCGGCAGGCCGGGCTCTTCTGATTGCCGGGATTGGATCAGCTGCGATTTCCCACGACTATTACTACTTTTCCCCGGGCATGCCCTTCTCCAAGATACCGCAAAGCATCAGCAGCTTCGCTTAACGAATAGCGTCTATCGATAACAGGTACGACTTTTCCCGCTTCCACAAGCTCTTTGAGAAAAACCAGATCCTTCTGGCTCCGCTTCGCTGCTACAACGCCCATTCTCCTCCCCCCTTTTTCCGACATCCATGACCCCAGCATAGATTGGAACATTTGAGCCTTCGCACCTCCAGCCATAACATAGATGCCCCTGGGAGTTAAGGCGCGTTTATACGCCGGAAGCGAATGATATCCGTTTGCGCCAAGGATGAGGTCGAAATGCCTCCCGCTCCGCGTGAAATCTTCTCTGGTGTAATCAATGACGTGGTCTGCCCCAATCGCGCGCGCCTGTTCCAGATTTCCCGTGCTGCATACGGCGGTCACTTCAGCCCCGAATGCTCTGGCAATCTGCACCGCAAACGTCCCCACCCCGCCCGAGGCGCCATTGATCAGAACTTTCTTCCCCGCCTCAATCTTCCCTTCATCCCGCAGACCCTGCAGGGCGGTCAGCGCTGCCATCGGCACGGCTGCTGCTTCCTCAAACGACAGGTTGTGCGGTTTCAAGGCCAATGCGTTTTCAGGAGCACATGTGTACTCGGCAAATCCGCCTCGCACCATCCCGAACACTTCATCACCCGGCCGAAACTGCCTGGCGTTTCTGCCAACCGCTTCAACCCGCCCCGCTATGTCAGCGCCGAGCCTTGTGGACTTCGGCCTGAAAAAACCCCCGCCCATCAGGCGAATCAGGAATATATCAGCGGTCAGGAAATGCCAGTCATATGCGTTGACGGACGCCGCATGTATCTCTATCAGGACTTCATCATCGCCGGGCGCAGATTTCTGGACGTCCTTGAATTGAAGAACATCCGGCGATCCATATTTGTGATAGACAATGGCTTTCATGGGTTCTCAAATTGTTTGAAGATACTCCGCCCCCAGGCCAAGGGCAAGGGGCCGGCAAATCCGCAGCAACCGGGCCGAAGCCCGCCGGGCAATGACGCGGGTCACTCTTCGTGTCCCCGTTCAAGAGGAGCCCCGACTCCTTTGTTTCTCACGAAATTGTTGAGTACACTTTACACGCTTACCATATGTACCCGTTTCTCACTGTTCTCTCCAGGTCGTTCACCGCTGTAACAGCAATTCTGCACCTTCCGGATAACCGATTCTTCCAGATTGCGCCTACACCGGGGTCTCTCAATCCGAGGGTCCATGCGACGAGCCGTGGGGGGTGGTTGGAGCGTCATCGGTCAATGATGGAAATCAACCCGGAGGTCTACATGCAGAGACTCTTTCCGCTTTTCCTATCTTTACTCGTTCTTGCATCCTGCACCGCTCTTGCACAGATCCCTAACCCGGGGTTTGAAAGCTGGACGGGGACGGATCCTGACAGTTGGGCGTCGGGCAACGTCAGCGCCATATCGCTTTATCCGGTCACAAAAGCAACGGACGCACACAGCGGGAGTTACGCATTGAAGGGAACCATTGTCCCGATCCCCGGAACAAGCTCACCGATGAGCGCAGCGATCCAGTCGGGCGCCGGAGGGACGGGGTTCGCGGTGACAGCACGCTACGCCGGGGTGACGGGATATTACAAGTGCTCGCTCCTGAGTGGAGACAAACTCGGGTTCAATTTCATCATGTACCAGGGGGGGAACGCCATTGCGGGAGGGGCACAGATCCTCACGGCGAGCACTTCCACGTGGACGGCGTTCTCCGTGCCATTTACCTATACGGCGTCGGGCGCGCCCGACAAATGCATACTTCAGTTTCAGATCATCGGTCCGGTAACAGGCGCGGATTATCATCTCGGTTCATGGTACGAGCTTGACGACCTCGCGTTTTCGGGAGCCACGAGCGTCGGGCCCGGCGCCCCTCCAGCGGCGTACGCGCTGGATCAGAATTTCCCCAATCCCTTCAACCCCGCGACGACCATACGCTACAGCGTGGCACACAGGTCGCACGTGACGCTCGCGGTGTTCAACATGCTGGGAGAGAACGTCGCGACGCTCGTCAACGATATGCAGGAGCCGGGATCGCACGACGTGAGGTTCGACGGGACCGGGCTGGCGAGCGGGGCATACTTCTACAGGCTCCAGTCCGACGGATTCGTAGAGACCAGGGAGCTGCAATTGCTCAAATAGGTACCCGGGACGCCCGCTGAACGGTTCTCAACCGAATTAGTTGAAATCGATGTATTCTACTGATTCAGCTGAATAGTGCCCCGGCGGAAACCCGGAGCAATGTGCTCCATGATGCCGAAGAACGGACGACCATATTCATGACCTGGGGCCGGGCACCGGTCCGACGGGACACCGGCCCGGATGATGGCACATTGAGCGCTCGCGTTCAATACGTCCAATACTCGCGCAGGCAGATTGCATTGCCGGCAGTGAGCTTCCGAAGGGCCCTTCGAAGATAGTACCGATGCTCAAAGCCGCAAAGCACGAGAGCAGTCTTCGGCCGGAGCAATCTGGTCCAATGGAGAATATTCCTTACCATCGCATCATTTCGAGTCACCCAGAAATCCCGCCTGAACCTGCAGAACTCCACGAATTGATTGAGCGACGGGACCGACGCTACGACCCGGACCATACCATCTCCCGCGTAATATTGTTTCGATTCCATGGCGATATCGCAGGCCTCAGAATTGATGATCTCAGGGCGCTCTGAGCCGAACGCGTGTCCGATTTCATCGAAGCGGATGATAGCATCAAACAGGATTCTCGCCTCCGGATTCAACAGACTATCCTGCGCCACGCGATCGAGGGCCCGGCTGGCATCTTTCTGGAGATTGAAGTAGTCGTGCTGCTCGTAGATCCTGTTCCTTCCCTCGATGTCATACGGCCGGAGTGAAATCCCATGAGCCTGAACGCACTTGCCAGTTGCTCTGTTTTCAAGGCTTGCGCCGGCATACTCCGGCTTTATCGTCATCGACGGCGTGAAGAACGAAGAATCAAGTTCAACAAGAATAAGGTCCGGCTTGACCTGATCGATGATTCGGCACAGCGTCTGAACCGTGAAGTTGCTTGTTTCGGAATGGACGGTGCCGACCACGACAATACAGGTCGTGTCGGTGCCGGCCGCAACCAATTGTCCGGCGATACCGAGGAGGCAAATCGCCGTTGCCAGAACGAAACGGCATCTGAAAGGAAATCCGCGGAGAAGGACTGTGTTTTTCATTGCTCAACAAGCATATTCAGGAGTCGCGCCCGGAGAGATACCTCGCCCGGCATACCATATGATCACGGAGGCCGACTGCCTGCCGGGAATGGGGAAACCGGAAGCTGGCAAGGATCGTGGCGCTCTGAATGCCTGTTTGTACTAGAACTCATCAAAGGCAATCTGCGCCGGCGGCACACCGAAATTCTTCAACATCACCGTCGCAGCTTGAATCATCGCCGGCGGACCGCACAGAAAATACTCGACATTCATCGGATCAGGATGTCTGTCGAGGTACTCGCGCTTCAGGACTTCGTGTACAAAACCCCGGTGTGAGCGCCACTCATCTCCGGGGACCTCCTCAGAGAGGGCCACATGAAAGCTGAAGTTCGAGTGCTTCATTGCCAGCCCCTCAAAATACTCCTTGTAATACAGTTCCTGCAATGAACGGGCGCCGTACCAGTAGCTCACTCCGGCTGAAGTCGCAAGCGTCTCGAACAAATGCGAAAGGTGTGCACGCAGGGGAGCCATCCCCGCCCCACCGCCGAGGTAGATGGTTTCCCGATCCGTTCTCTTCACATGGAACTGTCCAAACGGACCGATGGCAGTGACGAAATCACCGGGTTTCAGACCAAAGACGTACGCCGATCCCCTCCCGGCATCGCAGTCAACCCCGCGGGGCGGAGTCGCAAGGCGGACGTTGAACCGGAGCACGCTCTCGAGCGCACGGTTGGATGCCATGGAGTAATTGCGGCGGCACGAAGCGGGGTTGGCCGCGAATTGCTCAAACACGCGCTGGAACTTCCAGGTATCGGCAAACCGCGGCTCGACATCCAGATCGCGAAGCGAACGCCTTGTATACGCCGGGATATCGATCTGCATGTAGTCCCCTGGCTGGTAATCAGGCGCGGGCGATCCGGCGGCCGGCTCAAGCACCAGCTCCTTGATGAACGATGACACGAGCCCGTTGCTGACGACCCGGAACGTGTGCGTCGGCGCGGCCCGGGTGATGCCGGCTCCGCCTGCCGAACCCAGGTCGACGAACAGTTTTCCTCCGGACTGACGGACAGGATAGGTCTTAAGCCCCACACACACGGGCAACCGCAGCGGTGACCCATCCCGCAGGTCATACCGGCCGTTGTGTTTGGCGCACTCGACAATTGTCCCCTTCACCATCCCATCCGCCAGGTGAGCGTTTCCGTGTGTGCACAATCCATCCGTTGCGTAGCACCTGTCGTCTGACGTCCTGTAGAGTGCGTACGTCCTCCCGCCGCACTCGAAGCGAAGCGCGCTCTCCTTCTGGAGCACATCGCTGTCACACACATCCAGCCAGCCGTCTACCGGCGCCTTCCCATCCAGGACCGCCTTCCGGTCCGGGTCAGACACAGGCACACGTCCCCCGGGGAGGGGCAGCTGCCGTTTCACAAAGTATCCGGGATCCCTGGCCTGACGAAGGACGGCGGGAATGATCTCCCTGTAGGCATCCCACAGTCCCGCGTAGGGCTGCGGCGAATCCGGCTTGATCAATTCGTGCAGTTTCGGCAGCGCGTGGTAAGGGACCAGAGGGAACATATGATGTTCAACGTGATAATTCATGTTCCAGTACAGGTAGCGATTGACGGGGTTCATGCACACCGTACGGCAATCAAGCCGGTGATCGAGCACGTTCTCAGCCAACCCGGCGTGCTGAGTATACCCGAACACCACCATAAGCCAGGCGCCGTAGATACTGGACAAACCGACGTACATGAGAGGGAGTATGCTGCGGGAAAACACCGAGAGAAGAACAACGGCTGCGTAGAGAAGCGCGTAGACGCGCGCCCTGACGATCACCTTGCTCCTCTCCGCATCCGGGACGTACGCCAGTTCATCCGCCGTCAGTCGCCCGGTGCAGTGGAGAAACACGTGGTTCCAGTATCTCCAGAGCGCCGTCGCGTTGAAGAAGTTCGTGACGAAAACCGCCAGGTTCGGCGGCCGCTGAACGACAATCTCGGGATCCCGGCCGACGATCAGGGTATCGCTGTGGTGCCGGGTGTGACTCCAGCGCCAGCTGACGGATTCACGGAGCACCATGAACGAAGCCAGCTCATACAGCGCGTTGTTCATCCAGTCTGTCTTGAAAGCGGTCCCGTGAAGCGACTCGTGCCAGCGGGAATCGGAAACCGATGCATAGAGCACGCCGTACGCGGCAAAGGGAATGACCGCCCACCAGCTCCCCCAGAGCACGTAGCCGGCGGATCCGGCAATGATCAGGAGAGCAAACCAGAGGAGCGAATCGCGGATCGCAGGTCCGTCACGGCGCTCCTGAAGCTCCCGCATTTTGTTCCCGGGAACCGGCGATGTGTACCACGTGGCATCAGCCAGCCCCTTCTCGATCGCAAGGACAGTATCCCTGCCGTTCAGGCTGTAGTCGCTCGGTCGAAATCGACCTCCGCTTTCCATCCCCATTCACGCTCCCCGGTTTTTCTTCAAGTGACGACAGGAATATTCTCCCGACAGGGGCATCTATCATGGCCGCTGACCGTAAGATATCGGGTTTGCCCGAGAGCCGCAATCCTGATTATGGCCCCCGCAGTTGCACATTTCCGCCGAATTCCCCTAATTATATAAAGTCTTCACTGCCGGGGTGCGATGAGAATCTTGTTTATTGACGACGACGAAGGGTTCCTTGCCCTCATGGAGGGGATCCTGCGCCAGAAGGGATATGAGATCGTCAAGGCGACGGACGGAAAGCTCGCTCGGGAAGCCCTGGGGGGGGAAAAGATCGACCTGATCATCTCCGACGTGTATATGCCGACGCTGGACGGCATCAGGTTTCACAGTTTCGTGCGGGAATTCACCGATGTCAGAGACGTACCGTTCATATTCATATCCGCACACGACGACGAGCACCTGAGGAACCTGGCGGTCACATCCGGGAACGACTACTTCCTGAGAAAGCCCGTAGCGGTCGAAGAGATACTTGCGATGATCAAGAAAGTGACCGGCACGCCCGCCCCCGGGGATGACTGAGATCAGAGCCGGGAGGAATTTTGACCCTCCAATCCCCCATTCCGGTGCTGAATCCGGCCTGCATTCGCGGAAAATGAAATATCCGGTCGAAATCATCTGGTCCGTTTGCATTTCGACGGCAAATTGATTATATTTGATACAGTTTGATGGAGAACTCATTCACGACATTCTTCCTGTAGGCGTTAGTGCAGGTTTCCCGTTCCCAATTTTACCTGTGAAATCCCCTACTGGCTCCGCCGGTAGGGGATTTGCAGTTACTGGCACAGAGTTTCAAAATCCCTCAAATGAGTGAAGGAAAAAGGCAAATGACCAAGAAGACAGTCCAGGCTGTCTGCCGGGTCTGCGGCAACGACTTCCGCGGGCAGGCAGGCGCCTATCGTTGCCCGCGATGCAAGGAGGAAGACCAGCGATACAAGGCACACAGGGAGAAGCTCAAGAAGAGCCTCCCGTTTTACCTCAAGACCGACGTGTAAGATCGGTCTCGACCCTTCAATGAAAACCCCTGCCGGCGCTGCCGGCAGGGGTTTTCCCTTTTCGGATCGGGATGAAACTCATGATTTTCGAAAAATAGCCGATAATGATAGATGAGACACCAGTTCATTCCGTTCCACATACACAGGAGCCGTTGATGAGCGTTACAGGCGTTACGTCAGCCACAGATCCGTATTCTGTGCAAACGAACTCAAGCTACAAGGCCCGCAAGAGTGATTTTTCCACAATGGCTCAGGCGATCAATTCCGGAGATCTCTCGACCGCACAAACGGCCCTCACGTCATTCCTGAACAATGTTCAGAGCCCCCAGAGCTCGAATTCGATTTTCTCCTCGAACACGCAGGTGGGAAAGGACATCCAGTCGCTCCAGAGCGCACTGCAATCGGGCGATACCAAGGGAGCACAGAGCGCGCTTCAGACGCTCCAGGCGGACCTCTCAAAGGTGATGGGGGGCAAGCATCACCACCATCACAGCCAGGAATCCGAGGCGAACAACGCCACGACGGCGACCGGCACGACCGGAAGTTCGTCGACGAACCTCCTGACGCAGATTTCCGCAGGAAGCATCGTCAACGCGATCGCGTAATTACGCGCGCCTCTCCATGCAAAACCCCTGCCGGCGGATCCGGCAGGGGTTTTTCGCTCTTAACGTCTGAAATCTCTCCGCTCCCTCTCACAGGTTGACCGGGAATGTCCGCTCCGGGTTCCGGTCGGGGCGCGTGCGAGGGCACGCACACAGTCCATTCCTACTGCAATTGTACGGTGACGTAGGCACTGTCACTTGCAAACGCCGTGAAGATCCCCAGCCCGTTTGTGATGTTCGTTGCCGGCTCGTTAAGGCTGCGCGAATCCTGCTGCCGGGAGGCATAGAGATCCACATATTCTTTGTTGACCCGGAACAGGGTGATCCTGACCCTTCCCGTATAGGTGAAATCAAATTCCGGAACCCGGAAATAGCTGTTCGTCGTCGGCTCGGTCACGAACCTCCTCGTGGAAACGACATTTCCCAGGCTGTCCGCACGGAGCGGCTGACCGGTAGAGTCTTCGCTTTCGACGGTGACGTAGAAGGGGAGTTGTGTGGGATTAGACCACGACACCGTCACGGAATCCGTACTCGTCACCTCTATCCGGACACCGCCGTTCCGACCCGTCGTCGTGTCGCGGGTGAACACGATCGTCGGGGTGTTTACGGACAGACCGACGGGCCTCGCCGGGACGACTGTCGCCGCCGTAGCCGTCGTTCCATCATCCGTCACCTCGATTTCAAACTGATCCCCTGAACGGACCTGGAGATCGGAGCCGGGATACGCGTATACTCCGCTCTGTTGCGGAGTCGGTGCCAACTGGTACGATATTCCGTTCTTCAGGAGAATCACCCGGGCGTCCGACACTGGCGTGTTTGCTGTGGCCGGACTCGATATTGGCCTGCTCAGCATGACGGAGATGTCGGTGACAGGCTTTCCGTCATACAGATAGGCCTGAAGCACGATCTGCGTCGCTTCAGGAAGAAGAGGATTGTGCTGGCAGCCACTCACAAAGACGAGAAGGCCGACTATCAAGATCGCTGATCGTGTCATGTGTCCCGCCTCAAAACTCATACTGACAGAAAATGGAAGGAAGGAAGCCCAGTCCCGTCACCGCGGTAACGACGACGGGCTGCGTATTCACATTGTACTGGTAATACTCAATATTGACGTGGTTCGAAACGTTGAACGCGGACAGGCCGAGATCCAGGAACGTGGATCTGAACCGGAACTTCTTCGACACACTCAGGTCCAGCCGCTGATACCCGGGGAGCCTGTACGCGTTCTCCGAGCTGACGTGGGTGTAACTGTAGGTCGTCCCGTCAAGAACGACCAGTGAGTACTGACTGATCGGAGCCGTGTACGGTTTTCCGGTCGCATAGATAAACGTTGCCGACACGTTCCAATCATCGCCCGGGCTGTAGGCTGCGATCACCTTCAGTTCATGCGTCTGATCGTTGCTTGCCGGGAAGTACTGTCCGCCGTTCAGCTGCGGGAACCGGTCTTCCGCCTTCATCAGCGTGTAGCTGATCCAGCCATTGAATGGTCCGGCCTTTTTCTGCAGGAGCGCCTGGATTCCCCTGATCCGTCCGTCACCGATAAGGAACGTGTAGGGTTCGAATGCGTTCCGTTGGAAACGCTGGCTGAATTCAGCGATATTGTCCAGCGTCTTGAAAAACCCTTCAATGTCAACCACATATCCATCGTTCTGCCACGCTGCACCGACCACGTAGTGGATGGCTCTGCTCGCGGGGATGGAGGTATCCGCCAGGACCCAGAAATCACGGCTCCCTTCCGTTACATCCTCGTTCACGATCCGGTTCACAAACTGGTGGTAAACGCCGAATGCGGCCTTCAGAGAGACTCTGTCCGTCAGCTGAAAGACGGAGGAAAGTCGCGGCTCAAGGAACCACGATCCCAGGGTGGAGTAGTTTTCAAGCCGGAGACCGGCCGTGACAGTGAGATCATCGAAAGGGCTCAGCCGGTCGCTCACGTAGGCGGCGCTTTCCCAGGCGCGCTGATCCAGATCGAGCAGATTCTGAGTCCCCCCCGTCACACGACTTCCGGCAAGCGAATACGTGACATTTGTCCGGGAAACGTCGCAACCGAAGCCAATGTCCTGAAGCGAATTCAGCTTCAGATCGTTCTGGTTCGTGATACTGAAATCGCCTGTCCGGTTTCCCTCATCAGTCGAGAATTCCGAGTTCACCCTGTTTCCTCCCCCCTGGGCCGAGGAGTACTTGCTCGTGTAGCTGTCGTACGCGACGATAACATTGGAGTACAGATTGTCCTTCCATTGAGCAAACAGGTTCGCACTGACGCCGTTGTTTCCCTGCGTGGTGTTGTTGGAATTGGAAGGGATCGAGAACGCAGAGCCGAAACCGGGCACATTCACGGAAGACGACTGCTGGGTCAGGTCGTAGTTGTCGCCGCTGCCATAGTAGCTTACCGACAGCATAAAACGAGATGTCAGATTGAAAGAGAGCTTTGCGTTCACGTCATAGAAATCCGAACTGGGGGTCTGCTGCTGGGAAATCCCCCCGCCGCCGAACCTCCCAAAACCGCGGGCCGTGCCCCCCGGCGCCGGCGCCGTGCTGCCGGTGAGCATCTTGTAGATGGAGTTGTATGCGCCGCTCGCGATGATGTCGCTGTAGGATCGGCGCGCCGCGAGGAAGTATGTTCCGCCCAAAAGGGGTCCATTCAGGCTGAAGTTGCCGCTCAGGAGGCTCAATCCTGCTTTGCCGTGCATATCATCCGGGTCCCCCGCCCTTCCGACGATGTCAATGACGCTTGAGAGCCTCCCGCCAAAGTTTGCCGGGAACCCCCCCATGTAGATCTGGACATCCTTGATCGCATCGGGATTGAACGCGCTGAAGAACCCGAAGAAATGGTCCACCTGATACACCGTCATCCCGTCAAAGAGGATCAGGTTCTCATCCGGGGTACCGCCCTGGATATACAGGTCCGAAGAAGCGTCATTAGTCGCGCTGATTCCCGGCAGCAGCTCCATCGATCGGAAAATGTCCGCCTGACCCACGTTAGGCAATGTCGCGATCTGGGTGGGAGAAATTGTCGTCAATCCAGGCGTTTTTTCCGTTCTGACGAAATTCGACTGCTCGGCGGAGACGGTCACTCCCTCCAGGTCTATTGCACTTTGTTGCAGGGCGATAACGATGCCGCCGTTCCGGTCTCCCTGAACAACCGTGAATTCCCCTGATTGATATCCGACGAACGTCGCCTCAATAACAAACACGGTGTCCGGCACCCTCTGGAGCAGGAAGAACCCCTGAAGATTCGTCTGAGTACCGATGCCCGTTCCCCTGATCATGACATTCGCATACGGCAGCCGCTCTCTTGTCCCTGCGTCAATCACCTGGCCGGTGACGGAACCGGACTGAGCGAGAACACGCGGGTTGTTCATGCAGGGGAGGAATAGAAACAGGAACAACGTCCGCCTGACGGACGCCAGCGGAAAAGGGCACCATGGAACTTGCAAGCAAACCTCCTTGATCTGGCGTGACGGTGCATCAGCGAACATCGGTGAGCGCCTGCGATTCTTGTTGCATCGCCTGAACCGGCGATATCCGTCCATGGAGAGAAGAACTGAAGACGTAGGTGAAAGGAAGAGATATGCAGCTCAGGTTCCGGTTTGAAATCGGGACATTCTCCGGAGCTGCACCCTACTGAATATGACACGAATGGACGACTTTGGTTTAACCCGGCTTCATTTCGATCCCCCGCCCGGAGCGAGGAACTCTTCAATGATCCGGTTGGCGAGAGCGGGCTTACCGAGCAGAAAGCCGTGATCCGCCCCGGGCATGATGCACAGCCGCGCGTCGGGTAGCGCGTGGAAGAGCGCGAGCGTGTGCGTATCGATGATGATGTCGTGGTCTCCCGCCATGACGAGCGCCGGAACCCTGATCGACCGGAGCTGGTCGATCGTGAGATGAGGATGCTCGAGATCCAGCCTGTTGAGCTTGTCGAATATGAGCCCCGCCCGCTCCGGGAAGTGCGAGTGCGCAATGACGCCTGCCCGCGAGGCTGAATCAAGCGAGGCAAACGACGAGGCCCTCATTTCCTCGATCATGCTCTGCGGCAGCGCGGTCGAGTCGGGGACGAAATTGGCCCCCACGGCCACGAGCTTCGAAACCCGCCGTGGATACCTGAGCGCGAGCTCCAGTGCGACGATGCCCCCGTCGCTCCACCCGAGGACGTACGCACTGTCGATCCCGAGCGAATCAAGGAGCGCGGCAACGTCCGAGGCCATGAGAGAAAACGAGAGCTCCAGGTCGGAATCCGTTGACAACCCCTGCGCCCTGCTGTCAACGGCGATCACCCTGTAGCGCCCGGCAAATTCCGGGATCTGGAACCGCAGGTCGTGGATCGACCCGCCGTTGCCGTGCATGAGCACGAGGGGGCGGCCTCTGCCGTATTCTTCGTAATACATCCGGATGTCGTTGACGCGGACGACGTGCCCGGCGCGGGGATTTGCGCCGTACACGACCGGCTCCTGCGCGGGTGCGAAGGATGAGGCGAGGAGCACCAGCGCGAGGCTAAGAGCGAGTTTTGGCATCGGAGAGTTCCTTCTCGAAACAGACGCTGTTGTCCACTCCGGCATACTGGCCGTAGTTCGGAATCACCCTGTATCCGTGCTTCCGGTAGAGCCCGATCGCTTCCGGCTGTTTCTTCCCCGTCTCCAGCACGCATGTCGCAAATGAAAGCTCCCGGGCCCACCGTTCCAGTTCGGCAAGCACCGCGCCGGCGATTCCCTTCCTCCGGAACCCGGGAGGGACGTACATCCGCTTGACTTCCGCCGCGCCGGGTGCGTATTGCTTTATGGCTCCGCATCCCGCCGGCCGCCCGTCGTGGTACGCGACGACGGCGTGCCTGATGCTGTCGATCGTGTTGTACTGCGCATAGAACGCGTGGTCCTTGCCGTCACGGACTGCAAGGTCGGCGTCGAGGAGTTGTACGAGATTTCTGAAGTCGGGGTCATCTGAATTGGTTCTGACCAGCCGTATCATGCACACCTCGCATTGTGGGAGATTCGCCGTGTGTGGATATTCGCCTGAGACCCCGGTATATTGGACCACACCAGGAATGAAAGGAAAATTATGTGGAGAAAACAGATTCGGAGCCGGGGCCGTGCAACCCCCCCCGCCCCGCTCCCGGCGCTCTCACTCTGGCCCGCGGAGAGACTTCAGGGAACGACAGGACACACCGCCGAGAGGGACATTACGACGCCCGCAGACGGCCTGACGGCCGGACGGCCGGTCATACGGCTCACGGACGTCTCCGAACCGACGATGACGTTCTATCCCCCTCCCCGGGCCCGCGAGACGGGGACGGCGGTCCTCGTCCTTCCGGGGGGCGGTTACTCGATACTGGCGATCGATCTTGAAGGGACCGAGGTGTGCGAATGGCTCAACGCCATCGGGGTTGCCGCCGTCCTCCTGAAATACCGCGTGCCGGAACCCTCTCCACGGACCAGGCCCCTCGAGGACGCCCAGCGGGCCATGGGGATCGTCAGGTCACGTGCGCGGGACTGGCGCATCGACCCCTCCCGGATCGGCGTGATCGGGTTCTCGGCGGGGGCGCATCTCGCGGCGACGCTCTGCTCGAATCACGCACGCCGGGTCTACGTTCCCCTGGACGATTCCGACGGTGTTTCCTGCCGTCCGGACTTTGCCGCACTGATCTATCCCGCGTACCTGTGCACGCAACCGGAGGAACACACGCTTGACCCCGCCCTCCGCCCGGCCCCGGGCGCCCCGCCGGCATTCCTTGCCCAGACGCAGGATGACGAATTCGGTGTCCGGAACAGCGTCGCGTACTACGCGGCGCTTGTGGACGCCGGCGTCAGGGGCGAATTGCACGTGTACGAAGCGGGGGGACACGGATACGGACTCAGGCGCTCCCGCATGCCGGTCCTCGGGTGGCCCCTCCGGCTCGCGGAGTGGATGAAAGCCACGAAGATGCTTCCGGAAATCGCCGGATCTCAGGCGCGCTGAAGTATGAGGAGCGAGAGGTCGTCGTGCGCGGGCATGTCCCCCTGGAATCGGTCGCAGGCATCGACAAGGCGTTCGCCGATGTCCGAGGCGGAGGATCCCGGGCTCCCCGAAAGAACCGTCCGCAGGCGTTCTTCTCCGAAGAACTCGCCTGACGTGTTCCTGGCCTCGATGACGCCGTCGGAATACACGAGAAGCGTCTCACCGGAACCCAGTTCCGCGAGCTGCTCGCGGAACTGCGCCCCCTCGATGAGCCCGAGCGCGGGTCCCCCCTTCTCCATCTGAACGACGCCGTCCCGGCGGATGATGAGGGGCGGAGGATGCCCCGCATTCACGATACGGACCCCCCCGGCCCCGGGCTCGATGCCGACGCAGAGGACGGAGGCAAAGACCTGCGGGATGCCGTCGCGCCGGAACACGGAGTTTACTCTCGACACCAGATGCTCCAGCGACGGAGAGTCGGTGACGAACGCGCGGAGCGTCGCCTGGAGTTTTGCTGTGAGGAGGGCGGCCTTCAGTCCTTTCCCGGCCACATCTCCGATTGTCAGGATCGATCTTCCTCCTTCAAGCCGGACGAAATCCACGAGATCTCCCCCCACGTCGTTTGCCGGCCGTGTGAACAGCCAGAGCCTCCAGCCGGGAACTTCGGGGGACCGTTCCGGCATGAGCGCGCGCTGGACGGCGTGTCCGTCCTCGAGTTCGTGCTTTGCGACAAGCTTGTCCTTCAATTCGAGCATCAGGAGGAAGAGAATCAGCATGATCCCCGCCGGTGCCAGGTACCCTTCGGCGTTCACATGCTCACCGTGGACGTCGATTCGCACAAACGAAAGAAAGAGTCCGATCAGAAGGAGGACTTTTCTCGTGGGGGCGAGGTTATTCATGAGCCCCCTGAACAGCCACCATCCCGAGACGAACCACCGCGCCGGACCCCGGATCCGGGAAAGCCGCGCACGCTCATTGTCCGTCAGCATGGACTCCCGGAGGTCTGTGTACTCGCGGTGAACGCGCTTGCGGAAGTTCATCCCCGGCGGGGGATCCCTGTGCCTTTCGCCCGAATTACCCGAAGGGCGCCCTTCTGAGTTTCCCGGAGTCATGGTTCCATCCATTGCGGGTTCGATGCATGTCCTCTCTAGATTGGACGTAACAACGGCGGGAAAGTTCAGGCGGGGGAAAAGAATCCTTCATTCTGCACGTTTTTCGGACGGTCAGATCGGATTTTTCATAATCCGAAGAGATCATTGAGCCGGCTGAACGGCACCGCTCCCTCGAGCGCGTCGAATGACCCCGTGTCTGCAATGTCGCCTGCCGCCCTGATGAATGCCGTCCAGGCCACGCGGGCAAGCGCGGATCCGACGGAGATCCGTCTGACGCCCAGATCCGCGAGGCCGGCGAGCGTGAGTCCCGGAGCGGGAGAAGAGACGATCACGTTGACCGCCTTCGGCTCCACCGCTTTGACGATCGCCGAGATCATCTCCGGCTCCCGCACGCCCGGGGCGAAGAGGCAATCCGCCCCGGCATCGGCGTATGAGGTGAGCCGGTCAAGCGCCGTGCGGAGCGGATCGTCGTCGCCGACGAGCCAGGCCTCGCAGCGCGCCGTGAGGACCACGGGGATCCCCGCACTGTCGATTGCCCGCCGGGCGGCGCGAATCCTGTCGATCGCCCTCCCCTTCTCGTACAGGGGTGACACGCTGTCCCCCGACGCATCCTCAATGGAAAGTCCCGCAACACCGGCCTCGACGCACCTGAGCACGTTTCGGGCGACCCCTTCAGGATCCCCGGCGTACCCTGACTGGAAGTCGGCATTCACGGGAAGCGGCGTCGCGCGGACGATTTCGCTGACGTGGAGGAGCACCTCATCGAGCGCGAGGGCATCGACGGAATCGGGGAGGCCCCGGGAAAACGCAAATCCCGCGGAGGTCGTCGCAAGGGCCCTGAACCCGAGGTGGTGGAGATAGACCGCGGACCCGACGTCCCAGGGGTTGGGCATGATGAAACACCCGGACTCATGGAGCGCACGAAACTCTTCGGGTGCTTCGGCCCTGCTCCCGTGCGCGGCGTGCGGGTCCTGCGGCGTGCGCGCTCCTGTCATCGGTCCTCCGGAAAATTGTCGCTCTGGATCACGGCGTATTCGCTCTGCACAAGACCGCTCGCGAACTGTTTTGTCTGAACGTGGCGAAGCCTGACGTCACCTCTGAGCGTGCCGAACAGGGGGATTCCCTGTCCGATAAGAACCGGGACGCGCGTGATGACGAGGCGGTGAACAAGCCCGGCATCCAGAAACTTCTGTATCGTCACGCCGCCGTCGACGTACACGTGAGAGGCCCCGGTTGCACGGAGCTTCGATGCAACGTCGCGGGGCGGTCCTCCCATCTGCTCGACGGTGCCCTCACGCACGACGCCAAGGTCAAGGCCCCGGCTGCTGAGGACCACGACCCGCCTCGTCCCGTACGGCCAGAAGCCGAATTCCAGCACCTTCTCAAACGTCTTCCTCCCTATGAGGATCGTATCCACGGTCGCGATGAACTCGTCGTACCCGTGGGGTTCGCCGCCGTCCGCGGGAAGGAAATCAAGCCCGTGGTCTTTCCGCGCGATGAAGCCGTCAAGGCTCGTGCCGACAAAGACAGAAAACGTCATTGCGTGTTCCCGGTATGCGACCTGGTGGAAGGGAGCCGATCCAAGAGTATACCCACACCGGCGATCCATTTCAAGCAGAATTATGCACGTGGCTAGATTAAGACAGGGATCTCCTGGTCTCCATCGGAGCGGCGGCCCCCCCCTTTCGGAACGCACAAACCGGCCAGTTTCGGGCGAATGCTCCTGGCGCTCCGGTACGACGGGAAGCAGTTCACATAAATCACGGCCGGGCTCCCGAGCACCGACTCATCGTCGCCTCTGAAACGGGTTGTCTTTTCCCGTACGATGAAAGGGCCGGCGCGTCCGGCCCGGCGCAGACCGCCGGTGGCCGGATCGTCTCAGGGACCTGGCTCGGAGGCGTCTACACGGCATCGCCGGAAGGGCCCGGTGCCGTTCATCCTGAAGCCCTGCACGACGGATGAGGTCCTGTCGACCATGCACGGGATGCTCTGCATGAGTTGACTCTGCACCGCTGAAATCGTACCATTCGGCGGGGGACTGTCCGGGGGACTCCACAAACTGGTGTTCTCAAGCGGAAAGGAGATGCCATGAAATCTCTGCTGACAGAACTCTGGAAGATCGCGCTGATCACCCTGATCGGCGTGGCAGGAAGCGTGACGCTGGGGCTGATGACGCACGGCTCCGACGTGTTCGGTCCGGGCCGGGCCGATTTCGCCTACGTGGCCTTCGGCGCAAGCGGTGCGTTCATACTCGCCATCTATCATTTCCGGGGACTTTCGAACGCTATCACGGCGGCGGTCTGCGTCAGCGCCGTGCAGTTCATCGTCGCGACGGTCTGGCTCCCGACGCTCAACTCGGTCATCTGGTCGTTCGGCGTCAACCTTCCCGTGGTGTGGCTGGCATTCCTGTTCGAACGAAAGCTCGCGGCGCTGCACCGGGGCAAATTCGCCGTTGCGGGAATCGTCTACGGCATGATGTTCGTCCTTCTCACCCTCCTCGTGGGCCTTCTCCGCAACCTCGAGAATATGCCCGCCGTCGTGTTCCGGGAGAACTTTCTCGACGGGTTCCTTATCGGGCTCGGCATGGGGCTCGGCGTCCAGGGCGCGGAGGCGTTTCTCCAGTCGCTCGACCATCCGGCAGCGGCGCGGTGATCAGGGACTGACGACCCCGTCCTGCACCCCCTTCCCCAGGAGATCATGGAGGGCGGTCAGGAGCTTCCGGGCCGTGTACGGTTTCGTGAGGAACGCATCGGCTCCCGAATCCGACGCGCGCGCAATCTGGGCGTCGCCGGCAAACCCCGACGTTGCGAGAATGAGCGCGTCGGGGTTCAGCTTGCGCACCGCGCGGATCGTCGAGGTACCGTCCATGAAGGGCATGACCATGTCCGTGACAATCGCACGGATGCGGTCCCTCTGCTGGGCGAAGACCGCGATCGCCTCGGTCCCGTCGGCGGCGGTCACGACACCGTACCCTGCCGCCTCCAGCGTCTCCCGCGTCACCTCGCGTATTCCCGGTTCGTCGTCCACGACGAGGATCAGCTCGCCGCGGCCGCACGGCGGATCCGCCTCCGCCCCCTCCAGCGGGGGAGGGGCGCCGCCTTCGCCGAGCGCCGGCAGGTACATCCGGAACGTCGTTCCTTTCCGTATCTCGCTGTAGACGTTGATGAACCCGCCGTGGCTCTTGACGATCGCCAGCCCGGTCGACAGCCCGAGCCCGGTCCCCCTCCCGATTTCCTTCGTGGTGAAAAAAGGCTCGAAAATGCGCTCGAGGATGGTTGCCGGAATCCCGGTGCCCGTATCGGCGACGGAAATGCACACGTGGGGCCCGACTTTCGCCTCGATGTGCATCCGGGCGTAGTTTCCGTCGAGGACCACGTTTTCGGCGGAGATCGTCAGCCTCCCCCCTTCCGGCATCGCATCCCGGGCATTGACGCACATGTTCAGAACCACCTGGTGCATCTGTGTCGGGTCCGCCGCGATCGTCCAGAGGTCTTTCGCGACGTTCTTGTGCAGCTCGATCGACTTCGGGAAGGTCTCGGCCGCGATCTTGAGGACCTCCGCGATGACGTGCCTGGGCTGGAGCGTAACCCGCTCTCCCCTGACCCCGCGTCCAAAGGCCAGGACCTGCTTCACGATGTCCGACCCTCGCCGGACCGAGGTCTCGACCGTGTCGAGGAGCTTCTGATCGCGGGGGGCGGGGAGCTTTCTGCGGATCATCTCGATGGACATCATGATCGGCGAGAGCACGTTGTTCAGGTCGTGGGCGATCCCGCTTGCGAGCGTGCCGATGCTCTCCATCCGCTGCGAGCGGAGAAGCTGCTGGTCGAGGGACTTCTTTTCCGTGATGTCGCGGGAGACGACGAGGACGTTCACGATCCTGCCCTCCTTGTCCGCGATCGTGCTCGCCTGGGATTCGATGGAACGGATCGCGCCGTCGCGCGCCACGAGCCGGTACTCGGTGCGCTGACCCACGCCGGTCCTGACGGTTTCGCGGAACATCTGCACGATCCGGTCCCTGTCCTCCGGGTGGATTTCCCGGAACGACGTCGTCCCCACGAGCTTTTCCGGGTCGCCCAGGAGCTTCGTGTACGAGGGGCTGTTGTACACCCTGCGTCCGTCGCAGTCGAGCAGGGCGATCATGTCCGACACGTTTTCCGAGATCATCCGGAACTGTTCCTCGCGCTGCGAAAGCCTCTCCTCGGCGAGTTTTGTCGCGGTGATGTCTTCGACGGTCCCTTCATACCAGAGGACGCGGCCCGACGAGTCGCGCACGGCCCGGGCGTTTTCGCGGACGATGATGCTCGTCCCATCGGACTTGCTCCAGACCGATTCTCTCCCGGTGATGACACCCTGCGTTTCCAGCTCCGATTTGAAGTCGCTCCGCACGTACCGGGGATGGAAGCCGTCGATCTCCAGATTGCGCCTCCGGAGCTCCTCCGGGGACGCGTACCCGAGCATTCTGCAGAGCGCAGGGTTGACCATGAGGATCTCCCCCCCGGGGGTCGTCCTGTAGATGCCGAGAACGGCGTCCTCGACGAGCGTCCGGTACCTCTCCTCGCTCTCGCGGACCTTCTCCTCCGCCCTGTGACGTTCCGTGACATCGTGAACGATCGACAGGAGAAGCTTCCGTCCTTCGACGGCCAGGGGGCCGCTGTAGATCTCGACATCACGGACTTCGCCCGACGCGAGCCGGTGCTTCACAAGGAAGTACTCCCGGTCCGTGCGGGCCGCCTCGCGCATGTCGGCATCGATCTTTTCGGGGGGGGAGGGGTTGATGTTCGTAACGGGCATGGAGCGCATCGCCGCCCGGTCGTAGCCGTAGAACCTGCACGCCGTGGGGTTCGCGTCGACAATGAGGCGCGCTGCGGGCTCGACGATGAGCATCACCGCATGGTTGTTCTCGAACACATCCCTGTACGTGCCTCCGGGAACGCTGAGATCAGCGCCGTCCCCCGCCGTACGTCGTTCCGAACTGGAATCCATTTGCACCTTGGCCTCTGTCTCCCCACACCTGGAGGATGTCACGGAGAATGCAATAAACATACCATCGGAGAGCTTGTCCGGGGACTGAATCGGGGCAATTGCGCAGGTCCGCTACACGCTGACAACCTCGATAATCGCCGTCGCAGCGCTCTTTTCCGAGTAACCGGAGTTGAAATAGTGACGCAGGAGCGTATCGCCCAGCGACGACGTGTTCAGTTTTCTCTCAGTTTCGAGGATCGTCTTGAAGACCCTCGACTTGTACAACTCAAAGTGATTTTCTCGCATTGCCCATCTCCTTTGTCGCTGCCATACGATGTTCAATCGGGGTGCCAGTACCGAAGCAGCCGTGACAGCTGTCACGGGAAACGCAGAGGCTTCCGGATCCTGTGTCCGGCCGTCACACAGGTTTCCGAATTGACAGAAAAACAGGAGGCATTTTGGGGCGAGAAATCCTCGCCCGGGTGACGTTCAGGGGAATAACTCGGAGGGAAAGGCCCGGGGGCCGGCGCCTCTGGCTGAATGTGTGCAGATGGAGAGTGATCCCGGCCCTTCCGCTCCGGGGTCCTATCCGGGGAAACGGAGTATGAACTCGGTCCCATCTCCGGATTTCACTTCCAGTTTCCCGTTGATCTGCTCGGCAAGCAGGTTCACGAGGCTGAGCCCGAACGTCTGCGGGCTTCCCACTTCAAGCGCCGGCGGGATTCCGACGCCGTTGTCCCTCACGGAGAGTTGTTCCCCTGTTCCTTCCCCCCCTGCGTACGAGACAACGATCTCTCCTACCCGGTCATCCGGAAACGCATACTTCATGCAGTTCGTGACAAGCTCGTTGACAATGAGGCCGAGAGGGATGGCCCTGTCGACTCCGACCTCGGTTGCGGCGACCTCCAGCCGGGTCCTGATCCTTTCGTTCCGGTAGGCTTCAGCAAGATTCCGCACGATATCCGAGACGTACGAACGGAAATCGACGCGGGCCAGGTTACGCGAGCGGTACAGGTTTTCGTGGATGCGCGCCAGCGCGGTAATCCTGTCGCGCGCCTCGCGGAAGAGATCGGCATCCTCAGGCGAGACGACGTAACCCGACTGGAGCCTCAGGAGGCTCGCCACCAGGTTCAGATTGTTCTTTACCCGGTGAAGCACCTCCTTGACGAGAATCTCCTTCTCCTTGAGTGACTCCACCAGCCGTTCCTCGGCCTTCTGCCGGTCCGTAATGTCCCGGCTGCCTATCACGGCGCCGACGAACACCCCGCTCTCGTTCGCGACGCTTCTGCCCGTGGATTCCAGCCAGCGGTACTCGCCGCTCTTGTGACGGGCCCGGAACCTCAACGACCCGGTCCCGGCCCGGAAAATGCTCCTCAGGCTGCTGACGACCTCATCACGGTCGTCCGGGTGCATGAGGGCGGGAGCCCAGGTGCCCAGGAGCTCCGCCGGGCGGAAACCCAGGACCCGCTCGTGCGACGGAGAGACATAACGGAACACGCCCCCCACGTCCACCCTGACGACCATGTCCATCATGTTGTCGGCGATTTCCCGCAGGTGTTCCTCGTTTTCCCTCATGACCGATTCGAGGCGGAGTCGCTCCGTGATGTCTTCCACGAACCCCTCGAGCATCAGGGGCTTGCCCTCGGCATCGCGCACCGAACGCATGGAGAGAATCGCACGGAACTCCGTCCCGTTTTTCCTCCTGTACTCCACTTCGTCCGTGACAAACGTCTCGCTCTCCTTCGCCGCCCGGAGGAACGATTCGCGCCGGGCAGGGTCGACAAAGAGATCCTTCGCGACGTTCATGGCGCCCATGATTGCCCTGTCCTCCGCGCTGTACCCGAACATCTTCAGCGCCGTCGCGTTCACGCTCAGGAGCCTCCCCTCGAACGTCGACTGGAATATGCCGAGCGGAGCATTTTCGAAGATCCCCCTGAATTTCTCCTCGGAACGCCGGAGAGCCTCCTCCGCGTGTTTCCGTTCGGTAATGTCCGTGATCACGCCGATCGAGCCGACGACGTTCCCGCGTGCGTCGTCAACAGGTGAGCCGCTGATCTGAACCCAGATCCGGTGTCCGCTCTTTTTCTTCAGTCGAATCTCGTACGCGTCGGAAATGCCCTGCAGGCGCCTCCTGTTGTTCTCTTCCATCCTGCCTGCGTCCCGTGCATCGAAGAGGATATCGAATCCCCTCCTCCCCAGGAGCTCCTCCCGCGCGTACCCCGTGAGAGCGCAGAACTGGTCGTTCACGAACAGTATGACGTCGTCGTTGTCGACCTGCATCAGGCTCTCGTTCATCCCCTCGACGAGGACCCTGTGCTGGCGCTCGCTCCGGGCGAGCATTTCCTCCATCTTCCTCCGCTCAGAGATATCGCGGGCGTATCCCGTCAGGCCGACGATGCGCCCGGCGGCGTCCCGGCGAGGTTCGTAGAATCCTTCGAAAAGGCGTTTCGATCCGTCCGCGTCGATCAGGTAGGCCTCCGTCCGCGCGCTGACACCCTCCTCGATGACGCGCCTTTTGATGGCCGCGATTCTCGCCGCTTCCTCTTCGCCAAAGAAATCACGGTCGGTCTTTCCCTCCCTCACGGCAATCGCAAGAGGCGACGCCGGGTTGGCCACCCATGTGTACCGGAGGTCTGCGTCCTGGTGGAATATGTGGTCGGGCGAATTGAGGGCAACGAGCCGGAACCGTTCCTCGTTCTCCCGGAGCGCGGCCTCCTTTTCCCGGAGCGCCCGGTTCGCCTCGTAGAGCATGAACGCCATCCGGACCGACGCGAGCATGACCGCGTCCCCGGTTTCCTTCACGACGTAGCCATAGGATGTGATCTTCGCTGTCTTTTCGACGATCTCTTTTTCCGTGTGCGATGAAATAAACACCACGGGGATGTCATGGTCCTTCAGGATTTCACCGGCGGCCTGCGTCCCGTCCATCCCTTTCCCCAGGTCGACGTCCATCAGGATCAGGTCGATCTGCTCACGGCCGGAGCGGACGAGATCGACCGCCTTCTCGCCGTTGAGCGCGCTGATCACGTCGAACCCTCCTCCCGACAGTATCATCGATTCCGACGTCGCGATGATCGCGTCGTCCTCGACGACAAGAATCTTTTTCCTCTGCTGTTCCATACACTCTCCGGTGAAGACGTTCCCTGCGAGCAATAAAAATGCCTCTCCCGGCACGTGACGAAGTAAGGAGAGGCTGATGTCAGAGACCATTGCGACAGAACGCAGGAAACGGCGGTACGACGTCCCGCGCACAATCACATTTGAATATGACGATATTGGCCGCAAGAGGCAATTGAAATTGTGATCTGGAGGCGATTGCTTCTGAACGCGGATCTCGGCATATTCGAGAAAGTGAAGGGAGTCCGGCATCCGGACGGATTCGCAGTCTTCCGGGTGGCGGCATTTGGTATAGGCCTCTTCGATCACGTCTCCATGTGACCGACGGGGCTTTTTCGCGTTTTTGGCGCCGGCGGGATCCGCCTGCGCAAAGGAAGACCATGACATCGGTACGAAAGCTTCCCCCCTGTCCCCCGCCCACCTGATGCTGTTCCTGATTCTCCTCCCCGCGAGCTCGGGCGCACAGAAAAGCGTGCTCAGGTTTGAACACATCACGACGGCGAACGGATTGTCCGAGAACGCGGTCCCGAAGGTCATACAGGACCGGCGGGGGTTCATGTGGTTCGGGACGCAGGAAGGGCTCGACAGGTATGACGGACACGTGATGCGCGAGTTCCGTCACGATCCCTCAGATTCCAGCTCGCTCGCCGACAGCTACGTCTCCGCACTCGCCGAAGACGCTTCCGGCTATATCTGGATCGGCACGAACGGCGGTTCGCTCGACCGGTTCGATCCTCGCTCCGAGACGTTCGTCCACTTCGCCCCGGCGCTCCTGCACGGTGAGACCGGGGAACGAAGGCCCCTTTCAGCGATCACCGAGGACAGCGCCCGTCACATCTGGTTCGGAAGGGTGGGAAAAGGGCTGAGCTGTTTTGACCCGGCAAAAGGAACACTCCGGACGTACACCAACTCCCCGTCCGACCCGCGGAGCCTGAGCGACAACAACGTCTGGGCGGTCTACGTCGACAGAGCGGGCGCACTCTGGGCGGGGACATACGACGGGATGAACAGGTACGATCCCGCCCGGGACGACTTCGAACGGTACGGCTGCAGCGACGAGGGAACGCACGGACGGGGAAACACATTCACTGCGGTCTTCGAAACCTCGGGCGGGACGCTCCTCTGCGCACAGTGGGGAGCGGGACTCCTTGCATTCGACCGGACGCTCCGGCGGCTCGTTCCCTGGTCACTCCCGGGGACCAGCGATAGCGCCGTCGGCCCGCTCAGCGTCTGGTGCATAGGTGAGGATCCGTCGCACGTTCTCTGGATCGGAACATCCGGAACGGGCCTCCTGCGAAACGACGGGAGGACGACGCGGCAGAGTCTCAATGAACCCGACGATCCGAACAGCCTGAGCCAGGACATCGTCCTATCCCTGTGCATCGACAGGGGGGGGACGGTCTGGCTCGGGACCACGGGGGGAGGAGTGAACCGATATTCCAGCGGCTACAGGGGATTCGCACACTACAGGCACTCGGCATCGAACGCACAGACGATCGGCGACAACGACGTCTGGACGTTCTATGAGGACCGGAGCGGAAACATCTGGGTGGGCACGTCGGGAGGAGGACTCGACAGGATCGAGAAGCGGGGTGGGTTTGTCCGTCATTACCGGGCCGGCGACGGCGGGGGACTCCCGAGCGACAACATCGGGTCAATATGCGAAGATCCCGACGGAACCCTCTGGCTCGGGACGAAGGACGCCGGCGTCGTCAACTTCGATTGGAGGCGGAACAGGTCCACGGCCTATCGGTCGATACGGTTCGACTCCTCGACGATAGGAAGCAACGCCGTGAATTCCGTCCACGTCGACGCTTCGGGGACATTCTGGGCCGGGACGTACTACGGGGGACTCTCCCGGTTTGACAGGGGGACCCGGAAATTCAGGCGATTCCTGAACGATCCGTCCGATCCGGGAAGCATCGGCGACAACACGGTCTTTCCCCTTCTCGATTCCCGCCGGGGGGGCATGTGGGTGGGGCTCATGGGGGGCGGGCTCGACAGAATGAGGGACGGTGCGTTCACGCATTTCCGGCACGACCCGGGGAATCCCCGGAGCCTGAGCGACGACAGAGTTCTCTGCCTGTATGAAGACCGGACCGGGACGCTCTGGGTCGGCACGATGGGAGGAGGACTCAATAGATTTGACGACGCAAGCGGGACGTTCACCCGCTTTTCCGAGCAGGAAGGGCTTCCGAATTCCACGGTGTACGGGATACTGGAAGACGACCGCGGCCGCCTCTGGCTGAGCACGAACAGGGGCGTGGCCAGGTTCACGATTGCGACGGGGGAAGTGCGCAGTTTCACCGAGAGCGACGGACTCCAGTCCAACGAATTCAACGCCGGCGCATACCTCCGGCTCCGCGACGGGGAATTCCTCTTCGGCGGCATCAACGGGTTCAACCGCTTCTTCCCGGACAGCGTCCGCGATAACGACGCGATCCCCAGGGTGGCGCTGACGTCGTTCACCGTCCTGGGCTCCCCCGCACGGTTCCGCGGAGAGATCGCCGCACTCCCGGAGATCCGGCTCACGCACGCGCAGAACTTCTTCTCGATCGAATTCGCCGCGCTCGACTACGCGAACCCCCGGGGGAACTCGTACGCCTACATGATCGAGGGGTTCGACAGGACGTGGATACCCTGCGGGAACGAGCACGTCGCAACGTACACGAACGTCGACCCGGGGGAATATACGTTCCGCGTCGCCGCTGCGAACAACGACGGCGTCTGGAACCGGGAGGGGGCGGCACTCCGGATCGTCATCGTCCCCCCCTTCTGGCAAACCTGGTGGGCGGACGCGCTGTACGTGATCGCCCTGGCCGGCGGCGTATTCGGATTCGTCAGGTTCAGGACCGTGAAACACACGCGGGCCCTGCGCGAAAAGGAAGCCAGGCTCCTGGCGCAGGAGGAGCACGAGAAGACCATCACCAGCTCTCTCCGGGAAAAGGAAGTCCTGCTGAAGGAGGTTCACCACCGCGTCAAGAACAACCTCCAGGTGATCTCAAGCCTCCTCAACATCCAGGCCTACCAGACCGGGGACCAGTCGGTGCGGAGGCTGTTCAGGGAAACGCAGGACCGGGTGCGATCGATGGCCCTGGTCCACGAAAAACTCTACCGCTCGGCCGATATGGCGAACATCGACTTCGGGGAGTACCTGACCACGGTGACGTCCGAACTGATGCGCTCGGCGTACAGGGCGGGGATCACCTGCACCGTGCACGCGGAAAGCATGTTCCTCGGCGTCGACATTGCCATCCCCTGCGGCCTCATCGTCAACGAGCTCGTCTCTAACGCATTGAAACACGCGTTCCGGGATCGGGACAGGGGGGAAGTGATCGTCACTTTGAGACGGGCGGACAGGGAGACGCTGGAGATGACCGTGGCGGACGACGGCGTCGGGTTCCCCCCGGGGGTCGACATCCAGGCACTGACGTCGATGGGGATGAACCTGGTCGTCACGCTCACCGGACAGATCGCGGGGCGCGTGGCGCTGGACCGCTCGCACGGGACGAAGATCGTCGTCGCCTTTCCCGGCTGAACCCGCACCGTCCAGCGCCCGCCCGCGGCCGGCGGCCTGTCAGATGCCTTTGCGGATGTAGATGCTTCCGTTAAAGTTGTTGAATTGAATCTCCTGTCCCCCGCCGTTGATCGTCCCCCGCATCGCCTTTTCGATCGACACGCGGTACGCTCCCTTCCCTCAACCGCCGGCGGGAAACGCGGCAAAGATCAACCCGGTGAATATCCGGCTCAGCGACGCGCGGGCATCCCCCGGGAATGCGGGCGCTGGAGGTTTTGTATTTGTCGCAGAGAAATGGTATTTAGGGACACATGGCGGCAAACATGAAGAGCGGCACACTCAAAATTCTCGTCGGCGCCCTTCTCATCGCGGGAGCGGCGGGATTCTTCGGCCTCCTCGCTTTTTCCCCGGGGAAATTCCAGAGGGATTTTGCAACCTATTACTATACGTCGCTTGCGTATTCCCGCGGGTTGAACCCCTACGATACCGCTCCGCAGGGGATCCCGGAACACCTCATGTTCGTTTATCCCCCCCACGTCCTCCCCCTGTTCGGATGGGCTCCCGCACTGGCCTATCCCGATGCCCGTCTGGCGTGGCTCCTCCTCAAGGGGGTGTTCCTCGCCGCGCTCCTCCTTGCCTGGCGGAAGATGCTCAAGCCCCCGGACCTTTTCTTCTACGCGTTCGCGGCGCTTGCATTCAACGCCGCGATACTTATCGATCTGTCAACGGGAAACGTGGCAATCGTCGAGCAGGCATTTCTCTGGGGAGGTTTTCTTGCGCTCGCGGACGACCGGCCGCTTGTCTTTGCGCTTCTTGTCGCCGCGAGCGCCGTGTTCAAGGTGACGAACGGACTGTTTCTCCTCCTGCTCCTCTTCCTCCCCCCGCGAAAGGGGGCGCTCCCGTTCGCATCGGGAATCCTGGCGATCGGGGCGCCGCTGGCGATCTCGTTCGCCGGCTGGCCCCGTCTGTTCGAATCATTTCTCGCAAACGGACGCGTGCTCCTGTGGCCGGGTGAACGGGGATCGTCGAACCCGTGCCTGTGGGCATGCCTCGCCGATACGCGCGACCTCATCGGGTCGCACACCGGATGGACCCTTCCGGATTCCGCCGTCAAGCTCCTGTTCGCCCTGCACGCGGTCGCGGTCCTTGCGGTCACGGCGCGCTTGATCCTGAATCTCACCAGGTCAGGTATCCCGAACCGGCGGATCCTTGCGGTCTCGCTGGCATGCCTCGCATATCCGCTTGTCGTCCCCCGGTTCAAGGACTACTCGTTCATCCAGCTCATCCCTCCCGCCTACATACTGCTCCGGGGCGCAGGAACCCGACGGATCGAATCCGCCCTCTTCGTCTTCATCCTCTGCATGCCTTCGGTGACCGAATTCCGGTTCCTCGAGCCCCTCGCGGAATACCATCTCCTCTTCGTGGCGTACGGTCTCTGGATACTCATGCTGGTGCACGTCACACGGCTGACCGCACACCCGGAGGAGCGCGCCGCACAGAATGTCATCTCTGCGTGATCAGGCGGCAGGCTTCGCCCCGCCCGGCCTGTATATCGCCGCAACAAGGGGACCGGCCAGGAGAAGCTGAACGACGTTTCTCAGGAGCGGGCCGACCGTCTCGGCCGCCGGCGCCCCCGGGGCGACGAGCGTGTAAACGAGATTGGGAACAGCCACGAGCACCGCGATGCAGGCGCCGAACCGCAACCCCTCCCCCGCCCAGGATCTCTGTTCGTACCCTTTGACGTAGACATAAACGAAGACGAGGCTGAAGACAATCCTGCCGAGGTAAATCAGCAGCCGGGCCATCATCCCGGTCTCGGGCACCGGCATGCCTCCCCCGGGGGGCGCAGCCGGTATGATCATTCTCGAGACGAACGACGCCAGTGAGAGCAGCACGAACGCTGCAACAGAGGCGTACAGCCAGAGCTTCACATCCAGTTTCGGGCGCATGCGGTCTCCTTCTCTCGTTGTGATTGCATAGTGCAGGAAACGGGGTTACGCGCAGCCGCGCGCGATCCCCTACTCCCTGAAATACACCTGGTACTGGTATGACACGCTCCGCTCCTCACCGGGCTCCAGGGTGAGGAGCCACGTAAGCACGTGCTTCGTGTTGACCTGTTTCAATCCTTTCGCCGTTTTCACGTCGCCCGCACGGGGGTCGGATTCCAGGACGTCCCCGGAGAGCTCTTTCGTGATCTCCACGCTGACCGCCCGGTCAATCCTGTTCCGGAGCTTCAGATCCCCCCTGATCTTCACGAGGTCGTAGTGATATCCGTGAATGACGGAGGCATCCCGTTTTCGTTCGACCTCGCTTTCCGCCTGGTCGGCGAGTATGTTGAGCGCCTTGTTGATCCGTATCGTCGTTTCCGATTTCGGGGGGGTGTAATAGCAGACGTCCTGTCCCGTGAACTCCCCCCCGTCACGAATTCCGCCGAAGCGGTCGTGAGCGGCATCGAGAGTGTATTGACGATCCGGCAGGAATGCCAGACCTCTTCCGCTTTCACGCGGTCGGGCCTTTCCGCCGCCGGCCGGTAATGATCGTTCTCATCGAGGAAATCGGCGATCTTCCAGGTGTACACGTGCCTGTACGGCATTTCCGCCGTAAACAGGGGGACCCACGCAGTTTCATTCCTCTTCAGCGAGAACCCGCCTACGGGATACATGTACAGGTCCTCGGCGACAAGGCCCTCCTGGGCGGTGGTATACCCGGGGACGAGCGCAGCAACGTCGTCCGCAGCGCGTGAATTTCCCGTCATGAGCGCCACCTGGTTCATGAGCATCGACGCATTCGCTCCCTGCGCGGCGGCCCCCCCGGCCAGCGAGCGGAGAAAATCCGCAAGCGTCTGGCTCATCGCGACCGGGCTCAGGATCTCCCCGAACCGGAGATTCGGGAATCCCGTGACCAGCCGGAGGCTCACGCCGTCGAGATCCGCCAGCTCGTTGACGATCTCCGCGTGGGCGCTGAACTTCGCCGTCTTCGGATCCGACAGGTCGATCATATACGAGGGGACCCAGGTGACGCCGTGCACCAGGCAGCTCACGGTGAGGTCCTCCCCCCCGGCGGGCTTCTCCAGCTCGATGCGCAACGAGGGGGATTGCGTCCTGAACTGGACCGTCGCGACCGGGTCGCTGTCGGGGAATTCCGCCCGCATCACGGAGGAAGGACTCAGGACGACCGTCCCTTTCTCCGTTTTCAGCATCAGGACGTCGGTGCCCGGCATCGGCCTGATGTCCGAACCGTACGGATCGGGAGTCCGGGGGCTCATAACGTACGGGCTCGGCGCAAGCGGCGGGCCCGAGGGGACCGCGCGCGGAAGGACGACGCCGTCGAAATCGCGGTCAGGCGTGTGGACGATCACCCTGCGGCCCGCGCTGGCCTGAACGACCTGCCCGATGTTCTGCGCGGGAACGGACCTCTCGACCTCTTCCATCGACGTGACGAGACTCCGGACTTTGACTTCTTTCGGGTACCCTATCCAGAACGTTCCAAACGAAGGGACGGGGAGTTGTCCGATGCGCACCGACGTGGAGCGTTCAGGAATCCGGGCGGACGAGACGACGAACCCGAGCCCGTTCTTGAAAAGCGTCAGGCTCCGGATTTCGACGTTCGCCCCCCCTTCACCCGCCGGGGCGGAAGAATGGATGAGGACCGGGAGAAGCGCGAGGGATACCATTCCGCGGAATCCGCCGGGAAACGTGTGCTGTGTCATGAGCATCGTGCTCCGAATGTGTCGACGGGTGGCGTGAGAGAGAACCGACTGAACGGGAACCTACAGCCGAAAGAGGAGCCCCGCGCTGAGTCTGACTTCGGATGAGCGGAGCCCGCCGCTTCCGCTCGTGTTGATCTGGTTCAACCCGATGGAATAGCGGGCCTGAACCACCGCGGACGCCGACGGCGCAAAACGGTATTCAAGACCTCCTCCCCCCTCGAGAGAGACGTCATACCGTTCATACAGGTCGGGCGGGGGTCCGGATGCAAACCCGAAATCCCATTTCTCGGCCACCTTGTATCCGAGCGCGGGACCGATCATCGCGTACGGGGAAAATGCCCCGGAAGGAAACGACAGGCAGAGAACAACGGGGAGTTCGACGTAGTCCGCGTTCCCCCTGACACGGTACGAGTAGCCGTAGAGGGATTCCATTCCTTCAAGACCTTTGCGGACGAACGCGGGCTCGAGCTGGACGAAAAGGGATCCCTCCAGCGGAACGCGGAGCACTCCGCCGACGGAGGCATACGCCGTGCGCGAAATCGTCAGCGGGGTGGCGCCGTAGTCATCGAGAAAGGGTTTCGAAAAGACCGCCGCCGCCGTGATGCCCGCCGCGAGCGGCACCTGCGCCCCGGCCGAAGCGGCGCAGAGAACGAGGAACGGAATCGCGCGGAGTTTCATTCCATCCTCACTTCGAACGTAAACGAATCAAGGGAATGCCTCTGCGGCCCGAAGAACAGCATTGCCATGTCACGCAGGGGGATTGCGGCATACCCCGCCTCGATGACAAGCGGCACGGGTATCCCCATTCTCCTCAGGGGGAAATTCACTCCCAAACCGTACCTGTAGGCGACCGCCCCCGCTTCCCCGTATGCGCTCGTCACGGGCAGCACGACGCAACCGCCCCGGAGCGTAACGATCCCCCCCAGCGTCAATTCGAGCCCCGACCCCCAGAACGCGGTCCCACCGATGCGGTCGGGAGAGGTATTGAGGAGGTTAGAGTATTCGAGCGTGAACGCCATCGCGAGCAACTCCGGACCCGGGGATCCGGAGCCCGGGAGCGCAGCCTTCAACGCGAGCCCGGCGCGGAAGTACTCGGGGAGCGCCTGTTCCGACGGGGAAGAGAGGCCGCCCCACGCATATTTGATCTTCGTCCCGACGTTCTGCAGTGAAAGCGCGATCGTCAGTTCTTCGAGTGCGGAGCCACGCCCCGGAAGTCCCGGGACGGTGTACAGCAGCCCTCCGTCGAAGAGCCAGGCGGGCGTCGTCGAGGGCGTCCCGGAGGGGAATTCGGATTCGGTTCCCGGGGCATAGTCCGTCACGTCGTCATAGTACTTTGCGGAGACTCCGGCCTCCAATCCCCCCCCGATTTCCCTCCCGAACCCGAGTATGATGTCGTGCTTGTACGGGGTGATGTTCACGTCCACGTAGCCCTGCGCGTTGTCCGCCTGCAGCGCACCGTTTATCGTCCCCATGGAAAACCTGTCGTACCGGGCGGCGAAGACGCCGACGGGTGTCTCCACCCAGCCGTTGAATCCGTAATACCTGAAATCTTCGAGTCCCGGCATCCAGTTCAATTCCCGCTCGGAGTACGAGAATCCTGCACCCACCAGTGAAGCGAGACCGGCCGGATTGTAGACCAGTGCCGACGAATTCCCCCGGAGGGCGACAAGCGATTCTCCCATCCCCACTCCCCGGGCATCAGAGGGGACATCGAGCGGAGTCTGATAGTAGGCGACCTGGGCAGAAACAGCAGGGGGAACGATCGCTGAGGCGACAAGCACGCGGAGCAGACCTTTTCGCGACAGGATATTTCGCATGCGGCAATATACCCCCGGTGGGTCCCAATATCAATTACTCTCCCCCCCCCCCATCCCGGGAGCAACCCTTCCCGGGGCACAACGGCCGTCATGCCTCCCGAAAACGCCGAAATCCCCTTTGTTTCCCTGAGGAAAACAAACATCGAAAAACATGTCCCCGGGCTTGCATTGTCCGGTAAAATCCTATACATTCGCAGAGTTCCCGGAAGCGTCATTCTGCCCCGCGGGACTCCCATCGTTCAACCTGAATAATTCTCGTACCAGGTGTTTCGTCCATGAGGAGGTTCTCATGATCTCCCTGTTGTCCCTGTGGCTTCCCATCCTTCTGTCCGCCGTCGTCGTCTTCGTACTCAGCTCGCTCGTGCACATGGTCTTCGGCTATCACGCAAACGATCTTCGCAAGCTCCCCGACGAAGACGCCGTTGCAAACGCCATACGCCAGATGAAGATCCCCGCCGGAGAGTACATACTTCCGCGCCCCGCGAACATGAAGGACATGAACACTTCGGAGTTCAGGGAAAAAGTGAAGAAGGGGCCGGGAGCGCTCCTGACGGTGTGGGAGGGAGGGAGACCGTCGATGGCGGGAAACCTCATCCAGTGGTTCGTCTTCTGCCTCGTCGTGAGCTTCTGCTCCGCGTACATCGCCAGCCGGGCGGTCCCTGCCGGCGCATCGTATCTTACCGTCTTCCGGTTCGCGGGAGCGACCGCGTTCTTCTGCTACGCCGTCGGCGGATGGTCGGAGTCAATCTGGTACAAACGGGCATGGACAACGAGCATGAAGAACACGTTCGACGGACTCCTGTACGCGCTCTTCACAGCCGGCATGTTCGGCTGGCTGTGGCCGGGGCGATGAAGAAGATCTGACACCCGCACAATCGCCCCGGAGGGGGCGCTCACAATTTAACGATCCAGAGGTCGCAATGACACCCGCTATAGGCATCGGATTTCTCTCGCTCACCGCCCTCCTTTTCGTCGCGTACGTTCTGTTCCTCGCTGAACAGCACAAGCTCCAGGACGAGCTTGCGCGCCACTGCCGGGAGGAGGAAGACGAGCGCGGGGCGGCAAGGGAGCGGCTCTACCCGGTGATCGAGGTGTGGATCTGCCCGCAATGCGGGTTCATGTCGACCGTGCAATCACTCTGCATCCACTGCTCTTCCCCCCGCCCGCAGGAGACCCGGTTCCTGAAGGTCGACCTGAAATCGTACGTTGAACAGCCGGCGCAGGCGGCCGCCCTCGCCTCGCCCGAACGCGACATGCGCATCCACGAGCTCGTCCCCCGCGAAGGGGAACGAAGACAGGCGCACGCGCACTGACGAAGCGTCAGGCCGGGCTCCCGCGTTTCATCAGTTCCTTCATCGCCGCGGCGGCAAGCGCGTAGCCGCCGCATGCACTCCGTAGACGATCATTCCTTTCCCCCGAAGATCAATCGCGTACGCCAGCCGCCGGGGGGAATCATCAAACGACCGCGAAATTCCTCGACTCTTTCGGCCACGCCGGCGTCCGGAGCACGGCGCCGACGACGTCGTCCACATCGCCGACGACGGTCCACATTTCCCCGTGAGCGCGGTCCATGAACTTCTCGGTGATGCATTTCTCGAGGAGCGCGAGCAGCGGGTCGTAAAATCCCCTCATGTTCACCAGGATGACCGGGTTCAGGTAGATTCCCAGCCGTTTCAGCGTGAGCGCTTCGAACAGCTCCTCGAGCGTGCCGCTCCCCCCGGGAAGGGCCACGACGGCGTCGCTGTCGGAGAGCATCATGTGCTTGCGCGTCCGCATGTCCTCCACGACGCGAAGCTCCGACAGACCCCCGTGCGCCCATTCGAGCTCTTTCATGAAATTGGGAATGACGCCGGTGATCTTCCCCCCGCCGGCGATCGCCCCGTCGGCCAGCGCTCCCATCGACCCGTACGCCCCGCCCCCGTACACGACGGACCAGGACTGCGCGGCGATGAGCCCCCCGAGCCGGTATGCGGCCCGGTGGTATTCCGGGTCGCAGCTCCGGCTCGACGCACAGTACACGCAGATGCGGCGGCTCATCGCAGCAGTGTCAGTTTTTTCGATTCCACGTAGTTTCCCGCTTTGAGGCGGTAGAAGTAGACCCCGCTCGCAAGAGCGGAACCGTCGAACCTGACCTCATGGAATCCCGCGCCCTGGGGACCCGAGAAGAGCACGGCGACCCGCTCGCCGAGCACGGTATATACAGCGAGATCCACGTTTGACGCCGCCGGGAGCCCGTAGCGGATCGTCGTTTCGGGATTGAAGGGGTTCGGGAAATTCTGGCCCAGGGAGAACGCCGCCGGGACATCGTTCACTGTCCCGGCCACGGCAACGTCCGTCCGGGCAGGATCGCTGTAGTGGACGGCGCCGTCAAGATCGATCTGCTTGAGGCGGTAATACCAGGTGCCCGCAGGAGCGGCGGCATCGACGTAGGAGTAATCGCAGGGCGCCGTCGTCGTTCCGTGGCCGGGAATGAACGCCCCGGGAAGCGTCGCGAATTCACCCGCGGAAGAGGCTCCCCGCTGGACATCGAACCCGTAATTGTTCACTTCGCTCAGTGTTCTCCAGCGCAGGAGGGCGCCCGCGCCGGAGGCGTTCAGCGACGCAGTGAACGAGGAAAGCTGTATGGGAAGCGCGTCCACTCTGGCGTTCCACGAGGTGGAACGGACCTGCAGGTTGATCACCCCGTGATCCGGTTCCCCGGGGCCGAGCGCGGTGACCTGCACGGACGCAAAGTTCTTCGCCAGGAATATGTATCCCACGGACACGCCGGTCTTCGGGACGCCGGAAGTGTACGTCGTGATGGTGTCCACCGACTTGATCCTGAGCGCGTCGTACACGGAGCCCCCGGGAATCGTCATGAGGCCGTAGGCATCGACAAGGTACGTCGCGTTGTGCCTCGTCCCCGTCGCTGATTGCAGGGAGCCCAACGCGATGATGTCGGTGGTGTCAAGGTACGTCGTCGTCCACGTCGTTCCGAGCGTCAAGGGAAGGTGGTAATACACCTCCGCCGGTACGTTCGTTCCGGTCAGCGTCGCAAGCCCGCCCAGCGCCGTCGCCCCCTCCCCGAGGTTCAGCATGTCCGTCGTCATCTGGAAATACAGGTATCCCGTCGCCGCAATGGGAGCGCCGCTGTACACAACAGTCAGGTTCGCCTGGAATACGTGCGTCGCCGAGGGAAAATGCGAGAGGAAAGGCGTGCCGGCGAGCGGGATGCTCGTCAGCGTGAGCGCGGAATCCGACCTGAGCGCGTGGAAATCCCAGGACGTCGCCCCGATCTGGCCGATATCCAGAACGGAGGTCAGCGTGTCGTACTTGTTCGCAAGCGAATCCCCGATGGTAAGCGCCGTGGCAACGTCCGAAGCCGTGATCGTAATCTGTCCGAGGGCGGACCCCCCCGCTGACGCGAGTGCACACATGAACACGATCAACTTCGCTGCAGTTTTCATGAAACCTCCCGGAGTGTGTATGTGTGTGGATGCCGTTTCCTTCACTGCTTCATCAGTTCCCTGACCGCCGCTTCGATCTGCTCGTCCCTGCCTTCCGATATGACGTCGGGTTCGTTCCGGACCCTGACGTCCGGCTCCATCTGGTTGTTCTCGCAGAATTTCCCGTCGGGGGTCCTCCACCCTCCCATCGGGATGCCGAACACGAGCGTCGGATCGATCTGCGACTCCCACCAGACGAACGTGCCGGTCCCGGGCACAGGCATGCCGAGCGTCTTCCCGCCCCCCTTCAGCTTGTAGGCGACGGGAAACAGGTGGGCGTCCGAGTAGTTGCTCTCGCCGATAAGGACGATGGAGGGCTTCGTCCACTTGTCGTACGGCTCCGATCCGATGTACTGACCGTGGGGGACGATGTCCATGTACCGCTTCCCGGTCAGGAAATCGGAAAGCTGCTCGTGAATGTTCCCGCCGCCGTTGAAGCGGGTGTCGACGATGATCGCCCGTGTGCCCAGGTTCCGGCCGAGCGCCTCCTCGAAAACCGTCCGCATGCTCTCGTCGTCCATCGAGCGGACATGGACGTAACCGATCTTCCCTCCGGAGAGCTTTGCGACCTCGCTCCTGCGGTTCCTGACCCACCGCCTGTACATGAGCTCGCTTTCCTCTCCCCAGGAGACCGGCTTACAGGATTCCTCCCACCGGGAGTCATCATCCGGATTGTACACCGAAAGGAGCGTCAGCTTCCCGGCCTTCCTGTTCAGGAGCTGGTAAAAATCCATCGATGCGCCCAGGGGGATGCCGTCGATCTTTTCGATCACGTCCCCCGGGCGTATCTTCGATGATGCAACGTCCAGGGGTCCTCCCTCGACCACTTCGGCGACCTTCACGCCGTCACCCGCATAGCCGGCATCGTACAGGAGCCCCAGTTCCGCGGTCAGGTCGGTGTTGGCCCGGAAACTGTTAAACCGGCACCCCGTATGGGATGCGTTCACCTCGCCGAGCATCTCGCTCAGCATCTCGGCGAAATCGTAGTTGTTGTTGATGAAGGGGAGGAACTTCCTGTACGCCGTGTAGTAGTATTCCCAGTCGACCCCCTGGAGGTCGGCGACGTAGAACTTCTCCTTGAACTGACGCCAGGCATGGTCGAAAATGTATCCGCGTTCGCCGGCCGCGTTCAGGACCATCTCCCCGCCGGTCTTGACGGGCTCTTCCTTCCCGCTCTCCGCGTCGATCTTCACGGGTTTCCCGTCCAGGAGCAGGAAGATGAACTTCCCGTCCCCCGAGAGTTCCATGCTCGCCCTGCGCGCCCCGAGCTTCGCGAGGAGCTTCGTCTCCTTCGTGCGGAGCTCCGTCACCCAGAGGTCGTTCCCCTTGTCGAACACCGTCAGGTAGAAAAGCTTCTCCCCGTCCTTCGAGAGCACCCAGTCGTTGGCCTCCGAGGTGTGGATGGTCAGCCTGCTCTTCCGCTCGTTGAGCCCCGCCCAGTCGACGACGACATCCTTCTTTGCGCTGTCCTTCCCGGCCTTCTCCTTCCCTCCGGATTTTGACTTCTCTTCCGCCTCTTTCTTTTCCTTCTCCTGTTTCTCTTCCTGCTCCTTGACGAGGGCGAACTCCTCCTTCGACAAGCGGAACCTGTCGTACGCCGCCCGGGTGAAGAACATCCCGTAGACGTCCGCGGTGAAGAGGTCCCCCCCCTGCTGCCGCGCACCATGCCTGTCGGAACCCCAGATCATCATCTTTCCGTCCATCACCCATTTCGGATCGAAGCTGTCATACCCGCTTTCGGTCAGGTTGTGGATCTCCCCTTTCCCGTCGGCGGACACGAGTCCGATCTGGGGCACCTGAATCCGCTCCGGTAGCCCGAACTGGACAAGGAACCACTTGCTGTCCGGCGACCACTGGTAATACTGATCGCCGTCGGCGTACGAGTAGTTCCTGTCGCCGGGTAGTATCGTCCGGGTTTCCTTCGTCGCGAGGTTGACGACTTTGAGCGTCACGCGGTTCTCGAGATACGCCACCTCTTTGCCGTCGGGGGAGAACTCCGGCTGGTACTCCTCCGCCGGCGTGGCGACGACGGGCTCCTCCTTCAGAACCGTCGAGGCGTAGAAGTAGGGCTCCTCCTTCCGGACGATCGTCGTCCTGTACACGTTCCAGTTGTTCTCCCGTTCTGCTGCGTACACGAGCGAGCGGCCGTCGGGGCTGAAACTGACGCTCCGCTCCTGTGTGGGGGTGTTCGTGATCCGTTTCGTGATCCCCCCTTCCATGCTCGTCACGAACACCTCGCCGCGGAAGACATACGCGAATTCCTTCCCGTTGGGGGAGAGCCTCGCTTCCGTGAACCCTTCACTGACCGGGACGATCTTCTCGATCGAGTTCCGGCCGTCTTCCGCAATCCGCACCTGCACCTTTTTCGGTTCGGCGCCGGGAGCCATCGTGTAGATCTCGCCGTCGAACGAAAAACAGAGGACGCCCGAGGAGGACCGGGTGAGAAACCTGACGGGATGCTTCGTGAAATGCGTCAGCGCCGTGTTCTTCGACGGGTCGGCGATCGAGCCCCGGTGGACGTTGAACGAGCCGGTCTCCTCGCTCAGGTAGGTGAAGTGCTCCCCGTCGGCGTCGAACACGGGATTGCGGTCTTCCCCCTTGAACGTCGTGAGCTGCGTGTATTTCTTCGTCTTCACGTCGTACATCCATACGTCGCGCGTCACGGAGGAGGTGTGATGCTTGCGCCACTCGCTCTCGTAGCCCTTGTTGTCGTGGAATATGATCCTGTCGCCGGCGGCATCGACCGTGGCGTCAAGCGCGGGAACGGGGAGCACCATGGAGACCCGCCCCCCCGCAACGGGGACGCTGTAGAGCTGCGTCATGAGGTAGACCGGAAACTGGGCCGTCGTCGCAGCCTGCTGCCGGTACGCCGAGAAGAAGACCGCTTTGTCGTCTGCGGAGAACGTGCTCGGGATTTCCCGGGCGGAATGGAACGTCAGGCGCCTGCCCTCGCCCCCGGTCGAGGGCATCACGAACACGTCGAAATTCCCGTATCTGTCGGAGGCGAACGCGATCGTCTTCCCGTCGTGGCTCCAGACCGGGGCAAATTCGTACGACTCGCTGAGCGTGAGCGGGGTGGCGGTTCCCCCGGACGAGGGAACGGCATAGATGTCCCCCTTGTAGCAGAAGAGCACCGTCGTGCCGTCGGGAGAAATCGCGGGGTACCGGAGCCAGAGGGGGCTGTCCGAGGAAAACGCACGCGCCGTACACAGAACGCCCAGGAAACAGAGAGTCAGGATTCTCTTGCGCACAGGTCACACTCCTTCGGTGATGGGTATTGCGTTGCAGAGGAAAGGCCGTTGCCGGCGAGAAAGAAGCGTGGCCTCAAAAAAAATGTACAGCCTGGACCGAACAATTGCAAGACGACGCTCAGCCCCCCCCCCCGAGGAGCCCCAGGTAGGCGCGTTCGTTCGCATCAAAGTACGCGGTGTCGCGCGGCGTGTAGGTTTTCACCTCAAACGACTCCGCGACGATCTTCCTCCACGCGGCGTAATCCCGAACGACGCCGCGCGCAACGGCCTGGACGCCGATGTTCCCGACGATCGTCCCTTCCACCGGTCCGGCAAGGACGGGCAGCGCCGTTGCATCGGAGGCGAGCTGGGCGAGGAGATCATTCTGTATCCCGCCGCCGACGGCGTGGAGCCGGTCGATGTGAAGCCCCGCGACTTTCTCGATTTCGCGTATCGTCATCCTGTAACTGAACGCAAGGCTTTCGAGCGCGACGCGTATGATCCAGCCCGGTTCGTTCTTCCCCCTTCCGCCTCTTTCCCCGACGAACCCGAGAATCTTCCCCGGCATCCCTCCCGCCTTCAGGAACCGTCCGTCGGCGAGATCCACCCAGGCCCGGGCGCATCCCTCCTCCTTCGCAAGAGCAGTCAGCCGGGGGTAGCTGAGATCGTTCTTCTCCTCCAACCACGTCCGCCTGCATTCCTGCACCGGCCAGAGGCCGGCGATGTTCTTCAGGAACCGTATCGTCCCGTCGACCCCCCCCTCGTTCGTAAAATTGTACCTGAGGGACGACGGGGTGAGGACCGGTTTCTTCAGCTCCACGCCCATCAGCGACCAGGTGCCGGAACTCAAAAAGGCCCATGACCCCCCCTCGGCGGGAACGGAGACGACCGCGGAGGCCGTGTCGTGGCAGGCGGTGGCAATGACGGGGACTCCGGGATTCAGCCCCGTCTTCCGGGCGAGGTCACCCAGGATCGGACCGAGTATCGTCCCGGGCTCGACGATCTCCGGAAAAATATGAGCGCCGAACCCGAATTTTCCGATCAGTTCACCCGACCATTTCCGCTCGAGGGGGTCGATCAGCCCCGTGGTCGAGGCGATCGTGTATTCCGACTTCATGACCCCCGAGAGCATGAAATTGAAGAAATCGGGGATGAGCAGCACCGCGCCGGCCGGGCCCAGAAGGTTCAGTTTCCGCTTCGTTTCCGCAAAGAGCTGAAACACCGTGTTGAACTGCATGAACTGGATCCCGGTCTTCGCGTAGAGTTCCTCCTTCGGGACCACCGAAAACGCCCCGGCCATGATTCCGTCCGTCCGGTCGTCCCTGTAATGATAGGGGTAACCGAGAAGGCGCCCCTCCCGGTCCACGAGGCAGTAATCCACTCCCCATGTGTCCACGCCGATTCCGTCGAAATCGGGGCCGTGCGACCTGCACGCGCTGGCGAGTCCCGTGACGATCTCTTCGGCGATCGCCAGTATATCCCAGTGAAAACCCCCGTGATACCTGACGGTGTGCGTCGTGAACCGGTGGACCTCATCCAGCACGATCCTGCCGTCGCGGAGCGTGGCCACGACGCACCGTCCGCTTTCCGCCCCGAGGTCAAATCCGATAAACCGCCGTGTCATAGGTATTTCTCCCGGATGTCGCGCAGGTCCTGTTCGCCGATCGGGACCACGCTGCCGATCGCCGAGGTGTCGATGAGCGATCGCGCGCTGCTTTCGGCCACTTCAAGCCGGTCGAACGCTTCGAGGATCGTCGAGCCGCTGGTCAGGAGGCAGTCGTTCTGGATCAGGACGACCGGGACGCTTTCCGAGACGCTCCGGGCGATTTCCTCCGGCGCCGTGTACTGTGATCCGAACGGGATGACCGGGATGTCCCGCAGGAGGATATAGCTCTCGGGAATCGTCCGGGTCTCGAACTTCTGCGCCGTGACGGCGTAGGCTGCGACACCGGGGGACTGCGCGGTGATGACGCTGTTGATCCCGGGGTGCATCCGGTATATCGCGTCGTGAAGGAGCACGGAGCGGCTCGGCCGCTTCCCCTTTTCCCTGCGCCTTCCCCGCACCAGCACCACGTCCTCCCTCCCGAGGCTCCTCCTGTCAACCCCCGTCGGCGTGATCAGGAACTCATCCCCCTCCACGCGAGCGGAGACGACCCCTTCCGTGCTTATCATGAGGAACCGGTCGCATGCGCGGTGAACGATCTCGACGATCTTTCCGCGCAGCTCCCGTTCGCGGCTGGCGTGGCGCTCCGGCTGGAACTCGGGAAGCGGGGCCTCCCGGGAGTTGAAGAACGATATCTGCTCGCCGGTGAGCGACGTGATCCTGCCCAGCCGTCCGGCCTGGATGATCGTCCGGGCGCAGAATTCCAGCGTTTCGATCCTGTGGTAGGCGTTCAGAAGATCGCCCCCCCCGGTCACGGCGCCGTGGTTCTCCAGGAGGACGACGTTGTATCCCCCGGCGAACGTCCCGGCGATGTTACGCCCGAGCTTCTCGCTCCCCGGGAGCGCGTACGGCGCGTACCCGACGCGGCCGCAGACGCTGTTGGCCTGCGGGATCACCGCCGTGTCGGGAACGATGCGCACGATGCTGAACGACACGAGGGCGGAGGGGTGGGCGTGGACGATCGCCGCGATGTCGGGGCGCCGTTCGTAGATCCAGCGGTGGAACGGCAGCTCCGACGACGGGCGGTGCGGCCCGGAGGTCATCCCGTCGGCGCCGACGCACATGATGTCGTCGGGGGAGAGGTTTCCCTTGTCGATCCCCGCCGGGGTGATCCAGACGTCGCCGTTGACGTCCCTGACGGAGAGATTCCCCCCCGAGAGCGTCGTCAGCCTGTTGTTGTAAATGCGGTCCATAATCCGCACGATCTGGTCGCGCGGATGCAGAAGATGGAAATCCATGGGTGCAGATGCAAAGGACGTTCGGGAATGATAGCCCCGGGGCCGGAAGCGCCCCCGGGGCAATGCAAGGAAGGGATATCCGCTTACAGAATCAATGCCGCAACGATCAGCCCGGAACGGAGAACATGCCGGTGTGCGCGTCTCTGCGGATCCGGTGTTTGTTCTCGCTCCACCACCCGGCGAGATTCCCCGGCTTTGCGGCTCCCGGGGACAGCACGACCCGGGCCCGGAGCGCATCGAGCGCGTCGTCGGCGAACACGCCGCCGCCGGTAGCGACCTCGACAAGCCCGGGGATCGCCCCGGGGTTCCCCATCGCGAGCGCCGCCTTCAGGATCTCGGTCCTGAGCTCGGGGTCATCGGTGAGCGAGGCCTTCTTCAGGAGCGCAGCGGCATCGGCGCTGTCCCCCATCGCCTGCGCGGAGTGCAGCACGCTGAGGACCACCTCGTCGGACCCGTCATCCAGGAGCGCGAGCACGGCGGGAAGCGCGGTCTTCTTCTTCTGCTCCCCCAGCAGCGTGACGGCGTCGATCCTGACCGCCGCGTCCTGGTCGTGAAGAAGACGGACGACCGCCGGAAGCCACAGGCTGTCCCTGTCGCCGTACGTCTTCAGGTTCGACAGCGCGGCCTGGCGGTCGGTGGACAGGGGGCTCCCCAGCATGTGGAGCGTGTGCGTGAGGGGATCCTCCTCCGGATTGCCGAAGAAGAAGAGACCTCCGACGAAAACGCCGACCACCGCCACGGCCCCGAGCATGTTCCTGACAGCAATGAGCTTCCGCGGCGCGAGCTTCAGGTACCTGAAGATCCCCGTCAGGAGGAGCGCGGCGGCAAAGAGGACGACGATGAGCGGGCTGGTCGGGAGTCCCGTCGTCCAGGAGAGCTTCACGCCGATGAAGCTGATGATCGAGCTCCCGATCCACCCCAGCGCGAGACGCGTGCTGATCTTCTCGGCGAGCAGCATCGCCGCGACCGACGGGATCACCAGGTAGCTGAAGACGAGGAAGACTCCCGCGATGGCGACCGAGCTCGTGATGACGAATCCGAACGACATATAGAAGAGGAAATCCCACAGCCGCACCCGGATGCCGGAGGCCTCCGCGGCGTGCACGTCGAACGAGATCGCCATGAAGTTCTTCCGGAAGAGGAAGTGGAACAGTCCTACCGCCGCATAGATGAGCGCGGTCTTGATGACGACCCCGGACTGCACCCAGAGGAGATCCCCCTTGATGATGTGGTCCAGCTCCTGCGGGCCCAGCGCGCTCTTGGAAAGGACGAGGATGGTGGCGGCGAACGTCACGGCGTACACGATGCCGATGATCGCCTCGTGGGGGACTTTCTCCCCCCGCATCCGCGTGATCGAGAAGATGAACGCCCCGAAGAACGTGAACGCGAGCGAGTAGAGATAGAGGGCCGTGATGTCCTTCCCCGCTTCGTACCCGAGGAGGACTCCCGTCACGGTCCCCAGCGCGGCGATCTGCGCGAGCGCAAGGTCGACGAATATCACCTTGCGCGCGATGACGTGGACGCCGAGGTAGACGTGGATGCCCGTCAGGACGAGGCAGGCCGCCAGCGGCCAGATCATCGTGGACGGGAAGGAAAAGATCTGCTCGATCATCGTGCGGCCTGGGCGATATTCTGGATAAGATAGGTGATAAGCTTCTCGTACGTATCGACCTCGGGAAGCGCGCCCACGTCCAGGTAGGTGATGATGACCTTCGCCCCCGTCTTGCTCGCCACGTAGTCCGCCGCCTCCCTGGAGTAGAAGTTGTCGTTCAGAATCACGCGGATTCCTTCGCGGTTCACTTCGTCGACGACCGCGTCGCGGTGCTGCGGCGGCGGCGGGATCCCGGGTTTTTCCTCGAGCTCGCCGGTGATCTGGAGCCCGAACCTGTCCGCGAAGTAGATGTAGGTCTTGTGGTAGGAAATCACCTTCATGCCGTTCAGCGCGAGCGCCTCCTTCATCCATCCCCCCAGCTTCCCTTCGAGCCCGCGGAGCTTCAGCCAGTCCATAAGCTCGTTGTTCACCGTCTTCCGCACCAGGACGTCACCCCCCGACTTCCCGAGCGCCCGGACGAGCTCTTCGCCGAACATCGCGTCGTCGAGCTTCGTCCTGTACTGCTCCAGCCGCGACTGGTAATAGGCGGAGTTTGCCGGATCGAGCTGTTTGAGCCTCTCGGCGATGTTCGCCGCGACGATCCGGATGTTCAGGGGATCGAGCCAGACGTGCGGGTTTCCCTGGGGATGGATGTCCCCCCACGCGCGCGACACCTCGGTCGGCAGCTCCTTCACCGGGACGTTGACCGTCGCGACAAGGTGACCCGGGCTTCCCGGGCCGATCGCCGGATTCCCGGACGCATCCACGACGTTCTTCTCCCAGATGTCGAGCGACAGCCCGTTCTCGATGAACAGGTCCGCGTCGGAGGTAAGCTGGTTCATCGACGGGGTCGGCGTAACGTAGTGCGGGTCCTGCCGCGGATTGGCAAGCGCCACCGCCGTCACCCTGTCGCCTCCCACCTCCTGCGCCACGTAGCGCAGGTAGCTCAGCGTGGTGACGATCTTGAGTTTGCCCTCCCGCGCCGGGGACTGCTGGAGGCACCCCGCGGCGGCGAGCAGGAGAATGAGAAGCCGGGAAATGTTCTTCATCGTGCGATCCTTTCTGGTGAAAATCATTTGTTCACCCAGTACGGTTCCGTCGGGTGAGAGCCGAAGACGAGATTGATTTCGAAGAGCACCGTGTTCACGTTGTTCTGGGCGGGGATGTCGCTCCACCGGTGTTCGTACCCCAGGCGGAGCCGGAGGAACTCCGTGGTGTAGTAGCTCGCGTATCCCCCCGCGGAGCGCGTTACCAGCCGGTCGTTCGTCGGCTCCTCCACCCAGTCGTACCGGAGGCCGAGATAGACCCAGTAGGACGTCTGGTACTGCAGGTAGCCGTACCAGCCCACCGGGGAGTTGTCCGAGAGCACCGCGGCGGTGTCGGCGTAGACGTGGCGCCCGGCAAAGACCTCCCCGCCGGCGACGAACGAGTGAGACTCACGCTCCTCGAGAGGAGCCCACTTGTACGTGATGTCGGCGCCGTACAGCCTCGTCGTTGCGCTTCCGTGTTCCTCGTACGCGCTCAGTCCCAGGATCAGGAGGTGCTGGTTCGACCAGTCGCGCGAAAAATTCAGGTGCCCCACGTATGCCGGCTGCCCCCCGCCGTGTCCTCCCGAGAGGGTCAGTTCCCCCGCCCTGACGACGTCGAGGTTCATCTCCAGCGTCGACTGCGGTATCGGATTCGGGACGTAGAAATTCAGGTCCATCCCCGTGGGGTTGAACCCGGACTCGAAGAACTCCCCGTGGTCGGTTCCCAGATACCGCGCCACGGCGAGCGGCCTCGTCGTCCAGGGGAGATCGTGCATGTGAATCTTGTTGCTGACGCCGAACGGCGCCCGGTATTTCCCGATCTTGATCTTCATTCCCAGGGGGGCGTCCTCAAGTATCGGGATCCTCTTCAGGAGCCCGTACGCTTCCTCCGCATCGACGCCGAATTCTTTCCCCGCCTGGTTCTCGAGGGATATCACCGCCACCGCGGACGCGTACGGGTCGACGGCCCCGAGAAGCTCCATCTCCACGGTCCGCAGGAACGGACGGTTGCTGATTTCATTCGCGGGATCCGCCTGATCGTACACTTTCTTCGAATCCCCCCGGGCGGCGAAATTGATGAACGCGGTCATTCCCGGATTGAACGCGACGGGGGCCGTTGCACGGGAGACCGCGTCGATTTTCGACTCGAGGTACGTGAGCCGCTTCTCCAGGTTCTCCTCCAGCCGGTCAAGCATGTCGCTCTGCGCCAGGAGATCGGTGCTCCGGAGCGTCTTGAGGCTGTCAAGCTCGTGGTGAAGCCGGGCCAGCTCCGAGCGCAGATCCTCGATAATACGGTTTTTCGACGCCTCGGTTTCCTGCGCGCTCCCGGTGAACGCGGCGAGCATGACCGCGCAGAGAACAAGTATGATGTGTTTTGACCCCATGAATCCCTCCCGATTGTACGCTGAACGCACCCGGCACCGGAGCCCGGGAACGCACACCCGGCCCCGTTGAAAGTACATGATGACCTGACGGAATTCAGACGTGCGACGGGGGAGGACCGCGCTTATCGGGAGTGAAGTACCGGATGAGGACAGGCCGTCCCGAGGTGGCAGGAACGGCAACGAGCGAAACGGTGTGAAGCGCGGAAAGCTGGTAGGGGAGAACAGGGGTCGTCAGCCGGGCCGTGAGGAGCGCGCAGATCGCGCAGACATGTGAACCGTCGACAGGAAAACAGGCTTCCGACCGGCCGGGTGCGTGAAACACGGTCCCGCACCCGGTCTCCAGGGAAATGTGGTACGGTTCGCTGTGGACGGCCTCCATCACGGGCCCGGTGAGAAGGTACATGCAGAGGAGTACCCATGTCGTACCCCGGTGCCGGGTGCGTGTCGAAGGTCGGTGTGAATGAACGAAGCGGATGGGTAACCCCTTATCGAGAGTCTCTTCTTAATGTATCAACTAACCGATCACTATGCAACTTGTTTCCCCCCCTTCGACCGCGTGATTCCCGTCACATTGAAATCTCCTGAAATTCTTCATACTATAAACCCCCAGGCGTATCCCGGACAATCTCGAGGGAACAGACAGTGGGACAGCAGCAGTTACTCCTCATCATCCTCGGCGTCATCGTGATCGGCATCGCGGTCGCCGTCGGCATCACCATGTTCGCGGACAGTGCCGCCTCGTCAAACAGGGACGCCGTGGTCGGCGACCTCGAAAACCTCGCCGGAAGGGCCCAGCAGTTTTACCACAGGCCGACGACGATGGGAGGAGGAGGAAATTCGTTCGACGCGCTCACGACGAGCTCGATCTCGCTCCTGACCAACATGCCGTCGAACGCCAACGGGTCGTATTTCATCGAGACAGCGGGCACCGGGAGCGGGACGGCCGCCACGGTCGTCATCCAGGGGGTGGGCATCGAGCTGTTTAACGGATCGCCGGTTTCGGCCCACGTGTACGTGTACTCGGATCACGACAGCGTCGTCACGATCAACTGACCTGCCCCGCCTCTAGCGGGCTTCTGCGCCGCTCCTGCACACCACCGTGCAGGAGTCGCGCGCACTTCCGGAGGCCCCCGAGCCGAACGCCTCGATCCTGTTGGCCCCGTCGCGCAACGCCACATTGTGCCACACGGCGACATTCCCTGTGCGTTCCCCCGTTCCCGCAGACTGCCCGTTGACCGAGAGCCCTACTACCCCGCAGTTCGTGTACACCCGGACGTCCCATTGACCGGGAGGCCTCGGCGAGAAACGACGTTCCGTAACATAGACCATCGGTGAGGGATTCCAGTTCGCCCTGTACCAGAAATACGCGTCCTTTTTCACCTTCCTGTCGTATGTCATGAGGCCCTTGTCGTTCCTTCCGGGCAGCTCCCCTTCCGAGCGGCCGTCCGAGGCAAAATCGAACATGTTCCAGACGAACGAACCCCAGATCCAGGGGCGGGAGGCGATCTGACGCCACGTCGATTCGTGGACGAACGACTGCCATTCTTCCGGATGCCACGGCCCCGCAGGTTCGGGTTTCCGCGCGGGAGATTCGTGCTGGTGGATCCCCGCGCCCGCTCCGTATTCGCTGATGCAGAACGCACGGTCGGGACGACGGCTGTGGAGCGCATCGACGGCGGGGCCGAAATCCCCGGGCATCTTCTCGTACCAGCCCTTGTACAAATTGTAGCCCGTCACGTCCGTGACGTTGTTGATCCCGACCGACCAATCGTAGTCGCCGCGGCTCGCCAGCGTGGTCAGCCTCCCGGGATCGAGCGTCTTTGCCAGACTGTCGAGATCCGTGATCAGGCCCGTGTACAGCTTCTCATTCCCGCCGGGGATCAGCTCGTTGGACAGGCTCCAGAAGAGGATGGAGGGATGATTGAAGTTCTGTTTGATCAGCTCGCGGAGCTGGTCCCGGCACGAGGCGGCGAACGCGGCGGAAGGGTGAATCTCGTCCACCAGCGCAAGCTCCGCCCAGACGACGATTCCCCCCCGGTCGCACAGATCGTAGAATTCCTGCGCGTGCTGGTAGTGGGCGAGACGTACCGCAGTGCAGCCCATGTCTATCATCAGCCGGAAATCTTCCTCCTGCTGCTCCGGGCCGATCGCCCACCCCATCGACTCCCTGTCCTGATGCCTGTTCACGCCGTGGATCGGGTACGGCTTCCCGTTGAGGAAGAAACCCCTCTCAGGGTCCACGCGGAATGAGCGGAAACCCAGCGGCTGCGCGATACGGTCTCTCAGGATCCCGTCACAGGTGAGTGAGATGTCGACGGTGTACAGGTACGGGTCTTCCCTCCCCTGCCAGAGATGAGGATGATCGATGACGATATCGGGGAACGTGAACGCATGCCCGCCGGGGGGAATCACTACGGGCCATTCGGCGTCCCGTACACTCCTCCCTCCCCCGTCGCGGACGACGCACCTGAGAATGCCGGCTTTCCCGCCGCCCGTCCCGTTCCGGAGAACCGCGCTCACACGCGCCACCCCCGTTTCCGCATCCACGTGCGTCTGCCGGACCATGACCCCCGGAGAGCCGTCATCGAGCGGCGAGAGTGAAACGGAGTCGAGCACAAGCAGGTGGACGCTCCTGTACAGGCCTCCGAACACCGTGAAATCCCCCCTGAGCGGAGGAACGTCAGGGTCGGGCGCATTGCTTACGTTCACAGCGACGACGTTCGGGGCGCCCGGCCTCAGAAACGGCGACGCGTCCACGCAAAACGCTCCGAACCCGCCCCTGTGCTCACCCGCCGGATGCCCGTTGACGAAAACGTGCGCCGCCGTGGAGGCGGCGTCAAATTTCAGAAAGAAATTTCTCCCGCGGTACGAAGAGGGAATGTCGAGGTGCACGCGGTACCAGCCCGTACCCCGGTAATAGTTGTTCCCCCCGTCCTGGCCGTCCAGCGCGTTCCACGTATGGGGAAGCGGGATCTTCTCCCATCCCGAATCGTCATAGGCCGCCGAGTCGGCGCCGGGCGCGTCCCCCCGGGTGAACTTCCAGCCGGAATTGATGATCCTGTCGATGCGGGGGTGCGCCTCTGCCATGGCAAGTGAGACGAGGAAGAGGAGTGCGGATCGGGAAATGACCATACGGGCCGCTGAGAATGGCACGAAAAGAAATTGCCGGGTGAGTGAATATACCCGGCAATTCCGCAAAATCCAACCCGATTCCCCGTGTAGCCGGAAATAACGAGCCTCTCAGTTGTTCGGCCGCCTCCGCTGGAAACCCTGCATTCGCTGGTTCTTCATCTCTTCGTACTTTGCCTTCTGCGTGTCGGTAAGGACCGACTCGATCTTCGCGTCAGTCTCGTCGCCGATCTTGCGCATGGCCGCCATGCGGGCATCCCTGTCGTCGCCGGCGGAGGTGAATGCATCTTCGCGCAGCTTGTCGCTTTCCTGGAAGATGGGGACAATCTTCGCGACCTGATCGTCGCTGAGCGCCAGCGAGTCCTTGAGCCTCGCCGCTCGCTGCTCCGGCGTCTGCCGCATGCGCTGCTGGGCGTCCGTCAGTGACAGTGAGACGCCGAGGATCATGATCGCCAGTGTCAAAAACGCAGCGGAAAATTTCATCACGTGTGCCCTTTCACGGTTGTGGGGGAGCTATCTGTCGTTCGCGGTATTAGACCCCCCCGGAACCGGGGGGGTTTAACCCCCCTGCCGGCCCGGAAACCGCATTCCGGGCTAAACCTACGGCCCGCGCGGGATGTCTAATGACCGGTACACGGCACCCCAACAATTCCTCTCCCCATGCGCCTGCTCAGATTTGCACTCCTGCTCCTCCTCGTTCCGGGCCTGTCCCGGGCACAAACCGGCACGGTCAGCGGCCGCATCGTGGACGCGCTCAAGAAATCGCCCCTGAAGGGTGCGCACGTGAAGCTGACGAATGAGAAGGACACGACGGAAACCTACATCGAGACGACCGACCCCTCCGGCGCCTTTACGTTCGTCAACATCCGCTACCTGACGTGCCAGCTCGAGGCCACCAGCGTCGGCTATGCACCCCTGGCGCGGACGGTCACGATCGACAGGCCGTCCGTCGGACTGGGGGACATCCCCCTCACACTGAGGCTGATACCGCTCGGGGAGATCGTCGTCCAGAGGAATCCGCCCCCGGCAATACAGAAGGCCGACACGACCGAATTCAACGCCCGCGCGTTCAAGACCAACCCGGACGCAACGACGGAGGAGCTCCTCGCGAAAATGCCGGGGATCACCGTCGACAACAGCGGCACCGTGACCGCCCACGGCGAACAGGTCCAGCAGATCCTTGTGGACGGGAGGCCGTTCTTCGGGAACGACCCGACGCTCGCCATTCGCAACCTACCCGCGGACGCGATCGAGAAGATACAGGTGTTCGACAAGATGAGCGACCAGGCGGAGTTCACGGGGTTCGACGACGGCCAGGCGGTCAAGACGATCAACATCGTCACCCGCATGGAGAAACGGAACCAGGGGTTCGGAAAACTCACCGGGGGGTACGGGGACGACACGCGCTACCTTACCGGCGGCGACATCAACATATTCAGCGGTCAGACACGGCTCTCCGCGATCGGGCTCTCCAACAACGTGAACCAGCAGAATTTCTCCACGCAGGACATCCTGGGCGTTGTCAATTCCTCGGGGCAGCGGGCCGGCGGCTTCGCCGGCGGGGGGGGGCTGGGACGGGGCGGAGGGGGAGGCCCCGGGGGGGGCGGGGGAGGTTTCGGCGGAGGGGGATTCGGCGGAGGTGGTGCCGGCGGGTTCGGCGGGGGATCGGTCAACAGCTTCCTTGTCGGGCAGCAGAGCGGGATCGCCACCACGAATTCCGTCGGGTTGAACTACAACGACACATGGATGAAGCACCTGGAGGTCAACGGGAGTTACTTCTTCAACCTCGCGCACGCACAGAACGATCAGCGGCTGAACAGGGAGTATTTCGCCGCGGGCGATTCGAACAGCCTGTACGACGAGAACACCGACGCCTCCAGCAGGAACTACAACAACAGGTTCGACATGCGGCTCGTGTACACGGCCGACTCCGCCAACTCGATCATCGACCTCCCGCGGGCGTACCTGCAGACGAACAACTCGACGAGCCTCATCGGCGCCATCAGCACGATCCCCTCGTCGCTGACGACGAACATGGCCGGGACCGACAACGTCGCGCACACGGACGGATACAACCTCTCCAACCACCTGATCCTCAGGCACAAATTCGACCTCCCGGGACGGACCATCTCGCTCGACGTCGGAACCGGGTACAACGACAAAACGGGATCCAGCACGCTGGGGTCGACCGCCGAGTATATGTCCGGGGGCGTAACGCAGGCCGACACGCTCGACCAGCACGCGACGCTGCTGACGAACAGCTCGTTGCTCTCCGGCAGGCTCGTGTACACCGAGCCGCTCGAGGTCAACAGTCTCCTGCAGCTGAGCTATGCGCCGTCGTGGACGCGCAACTCCTCGGATAACCGGAAATACACGCTGGACCCGGTGACGGGAGACTACGTGGCGCTCGAGAAGAACCTCTCGAACACGTATGAAGACTGGTACACGACGCACAGGGCCGGGATCGGCTACCGTATCAGGGAGAAGGGGCTGAACCTGATGATGGACCTCTCGTACCAGATCGCCAGCCTGAAGGGGGACCAGCAGTTTCCCACGTCGAGCACCGTCGACAGGGTCTTCTACAACATCCTTCCTTCGGTGACGTTCAACGACGTGCTCGCGGAGGGGGTCAACCTGAGGATATTCTACAGGACGTCGACCTCCCCGCCGAGCGTCACGCAGCTGCAGAGCGTCGTCGACAACACGAACCCCCTTCAGCTCACGGCCGGCAACCCGAACCTGAGGCAGTCGTACAGCCACAACTTCGTCATACGCTACAGCGAGGCGAACCCCGACAAATCCCAGAGCTTCCTCGCATTTTTCGGGACCAGCTACACGGGAAGCTACGTCGCCAACGCCACGTTCACCGCGAACCGGGACACGATTCTTGCCGGCGGGGTGCCCATGACGCAGGGAACGCAGCTCGTTTCTCCCGTCAACCTGAACGGGAACTGGAGCGTCCGGTCGTTTCTGACCTACGGCCTGCCGTTCGGACTCATCGGCAGCAACCTGAACCTGACCTCCGGGTTCACGTACACGAGAACCCCGGGGCTCATCCAGGGGGACCTCAGCGTCGCCAACAGCTACGCGATGAGCGCGGGGGCCGTCGTGAGCAGCAACATCAGCCCGGAGGTGGATTTCACGCTCTCGTACACGGGCAATTACACGATCTCCCGGTATTCGCTGCAGCCGCTCTCCAACAGCAACTATTTCAACCACACCGCGGGGGTGAAGATCAACCTCATATTCCTCGACGGGATCGTCTTCAGGAACGAGGTCAACAACACGCTGTACACGGGACTCGCGGGAGGATACAATCAGGACATCGTGATATGGAACGCGGGACTCGGGAAGAAATTCCTTGCGGAAGGGAGGGGAGAGATTCGGCTCACGGCGAACGACATCCTGAACCAGAACAAGAGCGTCAGCCGGACGATCACCGATTCGTACGTTCAGGACATGGAGACACAGGTCCTTTCACGGTACGTCATCCTGACGTTTACGTACACGCTGCGGTGAAGAATGGAAGAGGCGTCCGGAGATCTCGCCGTGCCGGAAGCAGACCGTGAGGTGGTCGTTGACGAGTCCGGCCGCCTGCATGAACGCGTAGCAGATCGTGGAGCCGACGAACCTGAATCCGCGGGCTTTCAGATCCCTGCTGAGCGCGTCCGAGAGGGGGGTCCTCGGGGGGACCTGTTTCATGGTCCGCCGCCGGTTCACGACGGGCTCCCCTCCGACGAAACGCCAGAGGTACGCGTCAAAGCTCGAGAATTCTCCGGACACTTCGAGGAACGCCGCGGCATTGGATACGGTCGATTGAATCTTCAACCGGTTTCTGACGATACCGGCGTCGGCGCACAGCGCGCGGATTTTCGCCTTCCCGTACCGTGCGACGACCGCGGGATCGAATCCGTCAAACGCCCTGCGGTACCCCTCCCGTTTCCGGAGTATCGTGGACCAGCTCAGGCCCGCCTGCGCGCCTTCAAGCGTGAGAAGCTCGAAGAGTTTTCTGTCGTCGTGCAGGGGGACGCCCCACTCGGCGTCGTGGTAATGCCGCATCAGGGGGTCGGTCCCCGCCCAGGCACACCGTCTCTTTTCCGGAAGCGGCGTCACGCCCACGGTGTGACACCGCTGGTTCGGAACCTGAGTGCGCCCGGACGGGGCCGCATCATCGTTACTTCTTCCCCCTGCGGGCTTTCTTCTTCGGCTTCGCGGAGGATTTTTTCTTCGGGGGGGCTTTCTTCTTCGGCGCCGGTTTCTTTTTCGCCGCCGCGGGTTTCGGCGGGGCCTGCGGGCCCTTGATCATCCCGACGATGTTCCCTTCGGGGTCGGCGAACTGGGCGAACGTCACCATCCCGGGAACCACGGTGACGGGGACCGTCACGCGGCCGCCGAGGGCCACGGCCCTGTCAAGATGCGACTGGAGGTCTTCAACCTGAACATAAAACGTGACGCTGGGATTTCCCCCCGGCTGCGCCTGTCCTATGCCGCCGTTGATCCCCATCTTCACGCCGGTATTGACCATGCCGTAGAGCATGCCGGTGGAAGGATCGCCCGTGTCTTCAATGCTCCAGCCGAACAGACTCCCGTAGAACTGGTTCGCGCGTTTGGCATCCCGGGCGTTTATCTCAAAATGGGTTACGGGTGCCGCCATGACCGACTCCTTTCTAGAGGCCCGGACAAGAACTCCCCGTTTGGAGGAGGGTTGAGGTCCGGTCCACGTTCGTGAGTGTGATAATTCCTCTGATCCACCGTCGGGCTCCCTGAGTGACCTGGAGAGCAATGGAACTGATCCAGAGGGCTATATAAAGTGTAACAAGGACAAAAATAAGGCGATAGGCCTCTGCGGAGGCCATGAGCGTCAGATTGGCCACCGTCGCCGTCAACAGGAGCTGGAAAAGTGTCTTGGTTCTGCCAATGTACCGTGCCTGACGCATCCCGAGTTGCGAGAGACGGGCAATACGGTGCTCGGCGGCTTGCCTGAGTCTGTACAGTCGTTTGAAGCGGGCTGAGCGTTGCTCCCTCCGGGCATTCCTCAAGAGGTGTTCCTGGGGATGGACCCTGAAGATCCGGTGATCCTTCCCGGGGTGTCCGACACAGTGAGGAGCAAGTGGACACTTTCGGCATTTGTTCTTCGGGAAGGCGAAGTCCCGGTATCGTTCCCCACTCGGCAACTGGGCGCCGTCACGGTAGTTGGTGGTGCGGACATCGTTCGGGCATTCGACAAACGCACTCCGGGGACTCACGCGGAAGTCATCCTTGGAGAACATCTCCGGACGGTGCTGGAGATGTGGAGCTTTGGCAAGAAGGACCCGGTCGGCGTCCTTGAACTCCTTCCGGGTGGCTCCGCCACCATAGGCACAGTCACCGAGGGTGAGTTCGACCGTTGTAGCGGTGTTCTCTTCTGTTGCCTCGACCAGATCGAGTGCTCCCGTCTGATCGTGGCTGTTGCCGGGCAGGATGTCGGCGGCGGTAATGAGCTGGGATTTCACATCGACGGCGATTGCCGCCTTGTGGCCATCGAAGCGGCCACTCTTGCTCTTGCGTCCGTGGCGTTCCTCAGGATCGTGTACCGAGACAATCCGGTCTTTGGCAACGCCCTGTTTGATTGCCGGGACACCCTCCTCCGTGCGCTCGATATCCTGGGCCAGGAGTGAGGAAAGAAGCTCCGCCGCCTGAGTGATTTCAAGAGCCTCCGGACTGTTCCTGGGACACTTCTTCCGGGCAGTCCTGGCAAGGAGGAGGAGCCTGTCGGCATCGGCAACAATACCAACGAGAAAGGCTTTGCGCTCGGAAGGATCGTCCCAGTTGATTTCGACTGTTCCTTTGATACTGGACGCGAGATACCGGGAAAGATCATGGTGAGCTGCCCACGTAGCGACCTTGAGACTTTCTCTCCTGGCCAGAGCGCTCATGAGCTTGACAATCCCGTCGGCAAGCAGGTTGTAGGTATCCTTGACTGCCCCCCGGCCGAAGATCGGGGTGGTGTCCAGGGCGATCTTGAGCTTGCGCGACTTCAGATACCCGACGCTCTTTGCATAGGCGAGCGACTTCTTGAAGATATCGCCGGCCTTCTCGTGGATGACCAGTTGCGAGCGGAACAGTTGCAGCGTGCTCTTGGCGAATGGGCGGCTCCCAACGGGGACACCGAGCGCTACCTGCCACTGGATATCAAAGTGTGCGCGCCGGGATGCTTCTTCATCCGAGACTTTATCGTAGATCTGAAGCAGGAGTCCCACTGCGAGCATGCTCGGAGGAGTAGCAGGTCGACCGTTATCCTTGCAGTAGAGAAACGCGAACTCCTCGTCCGAGAAGATCTCATGATGATGCTCACAGAGAAATCCGTAGAAGGTATCCCGTCCCACAATATTGAGAAACTGATTGTTACAATTGAGAAGCGACTCTTGTGCGTCACGTTTCTTGAACACGTTCAGGCCAGTTTTGATTGGACATCGTGTGTGTCCAACACATAACGCAATCATCATGCCACACACACAAACTCAGGCCGGGGTTTTCGGCCGCACCTCTAGTGTGGTGGGTGATGGGACTGAAAAGGAAAAGCGTGGAATCACGAAGCACGTTGCGAGAGAGTGGGAGGACACATGGAAAAGACAACCGAATATAGCAACGGGGTCTTTCGAATGTCAAGCGCGGGGGGCCCATTGCCCGAAATATTTGCCTGCCGGGCGAGAGGGTGTCGATTTCTTTGCGCCCGGGGCAGGTGCACGCACCTGCCCCCAAAACAGCTCAAATGCGCGTGGAAATGATGCCATTTTTGACTATGGTTACCCCTGCCAGAAAGACGTATCGAGCGACAGGTCCCTCACGCCGTTGACGACGAACTGGATGCCAATGCAAATGAGAAGGAATCCCATGATCCTCGAGAGGCTGTTGATCCCGTTGACGCCCAGGAGCCGGCGCATGGCGCCCGCGCCCCGGAGGACGAGCCAGGAGATGATCGCCGTGAGAACGATGGCGAGTATGACCCCCGCGAATGCGAGTATCTTGTCGATCCCGTGGCGGACGTCGATGGATGAAGACATCGTGATCACCACCGCGAGCGCCCCCGGTCCGCTCAGGCTGGGCATGGCAAGCGGGCTGAACGAGATGTCAAGCTTCTCCTTCGCCTCCTCCTTCCCTTCGCTTGATATCTGCCCTTCGTCGGGAAAAAGCATCCGGAATCCGAGGACGCCGATGACGAGCCCCCCGGCGATCCGGATCCCGGGTATCGATATGCCGAACGCCACCATGATGAAGTGGCCCCCGAGGAGAAAGACGACGAGAAGCGCCGTCATGTACATGCAGGCGCGCGTGATCTGGCGGTTGCGCTCTTCTTTGGAGAGATGGGAGCTGATGCTCAGAAGGAGTACGGCGGTGCTGACCGGGTTGATGATCGGGAGGAGCGTAATGAACGCAACGCCCACCCACGAGAAGAATTCTGCGATCGGTTTCATGGACCATCCGGGATTGAGGAGGACTGGGGATCAATATACCCCCTTCGCCGCTTCCTGTCAATGGAGACTCGCCGGGGAGACTCTCTCGTGAACGACAGGAACCCCGGGCGCCCGTCATACGGCGCGAGTGAATTACAGTCCCTGTATTCCACGTACCTCCGCAGGGGGCTGGCCATCGCGGTCGCCCTCCACCTGTGCGTCATCGGTTCGTATTACCTCCTCGACTTCCTCGGAACGGTTGAGCCTCCCGCAGTCCATGTCAGGCTCCTCAGGTACAGCGAACTTGGGCCGCCGCCGTCGATCAGCGGCGAAAACACGCCTCCCCCCTTCGCCCTCTCGGCGCCGAAGGCGAGGCCGGACGTCGGCGTTCCCGTTCCCGTCCCCGATCTCGAGGTGAGCCCGGAACAGACGCTCGCCACGCAGCAGGAAATGAACCTGGGGAGCGGTCCCGGCGGAAGCGGCAGCGGAACCGAGGGGGGGACGGGGGTCGCGGGGGACATCAAGATACAGGACGACGAATCCCCGCCGGCAGACTATGTCGCCGTCGAGAAGGAACCGGTGATCATCAAGAGCGTCGAGCCGAAGTACCCGGACATGGCCGTCAGGACGGGACTCCAGGGAAAGGTCTGGGTCAAGATCTGGGTCGACAGGGAAGGGAAACCGAAAGACGTCGAGATCATTCAGAGCGATGCGGACATATTCAACCAACCCGCCATCGATGCAGCGAAGCAGTTCCTCTTTACCCCCGCCTACATGAATGACGGACCGGTATCGGTCTGGGTGACGTTCCCGTTCAAGTTCGAGCTCTCCGGAGATAAGTAGCCCGGCGCGCAGCGATGCGGAGCAGGCGGGGACTTGTGGCTCTCGGCGGTTCGCTCTATATTGGACGCATTCCCCACCACACTGGAGTCCTCCATGACCTGCATCAGTCATTCGCTGGTCGGCGCCGCACTGGCGGCTGCGCTCGTTTCCGGCTGCACGGGGCACACCACCCCCGCGAACGTCTATCCCGTTCAGGAAGGGTTCGTCGACGCTCACGGCGTGCTCATCTACTATACCGAGCTCGGCGCGGGCGCTCCCCTCGTTCTCCTTCACGGGGGCCCGGGAGCCTCGCACGATTACTTCCTCCCCTACCTCCTCCCCCTTGCCCGTTCGCACAGGATCATATTCATCGACGAGCGGGGATCCGGAAAATCCGAGAAACTGGAGGACCCTTCCGGTTATACGGTGGAGGCGATGGTCGAAGACGTGGAGGCCGTCCGCACATCCCTCGGTCTCGGCCGGATCGACCTCCTGGGACATTCGTGCGGCGGGGTCCTCGCCGAAGCGTACGCGCTGAAGTACCAGGCGAACCTCTCTCACCTGGTACTCTGCAGCACGTTCCACAGCACGACGGAGATGAACGGCGTCTTCCGGCAGATGATGGAGAAGATGACGCCGGAACTGCGGACACGCATACGGAATCTGGAATCCGCCGGGCTGTACGGGCACGGGAGGGAATTCGAAAAGAACCGCTACACGGACGACTACATGGCCGCGGCCTGGGGGGAGGGCTACTTTCCGTATCTCTACCAGAACCACCCTGATCCGAACTACAGTCCCTCCTCGGCGGGGAACATGTCGTGGGACCTGTACAGGGAGATGTGGGGGGCAGACGGCGAATTCGTCATCGACGGAAATCTCAAGTCGGCGGAATACGCCGGCAAGCTTGGAACGATACACGTCCCGACGCTCATCACGGCCGGGGATAACGACGAATGCTCCCCCGCTCTGGCACGCGAGATGAACGGACTCATACCCGGGTCAAAACTTGTCATTTTGCCCAAAAGCGGTCACATGACGTTCGTGGATCAACCACGGATGTTCATGAAGGCGGTTGACGATTTCCTCCAGGACCTGAAATGACCCCTGCCCGGACGATCGGCTGAGGGGCTCGTACGTTCGTCAACGTATATTCAATCGTATTCGCAGAATTGTGTCTCTCGTCACCTTCCAATGTGATAGGAACGTGCAAATTGTTACATCACATTTCGGAGGGAGTCCCCATGAAGAGCGTCACAATTGTCCTTCTTTGCCTTTTTACAGCAGCCATCGGCTTTTCGCAGCAGACGGAAGGCACATCGGTTACATTCGGAGTCGTGTCCACGGTTCCGGCAAACCTGACCACGAACGTTTCGGCAAGCACGACGACGGTGAGCATCACGTTCAGCGACGTCGTCGACACGACGTTTTTCGGGCTGCAGGGAAAGGGAAGCGCGAACTGCATCATCACGAATTTTGATTCGCTTACCGCCGTGTCGTTCAGCGGCGACAAAAAGACCGTCAATCTCACCGTGCGCCTGAGCGCCGCGAAGCCGTATTTCGCCGCAATCTACTCGGCCCGGAGCGCGAGCCACGTGGTGATGGCATCCTCGTACCCGTTCTACTTCACGACCGGCGCATCGTTCCCGACGACGACCGTTGGCGGAACCGTCACGAGCGGCACGAGCGGCGTCGGAACGGCGGGTGCATTCGTCGCACTGAGCGCCAATTCGCTTTCACAGGGTGATCCGACGTTTGTCGCGGGCACGATCGCCGACGCGGGGGGGAATTTCACGGTGCCGTATGTTCCCAACGGGACGTACTACCCGCTCGCCGCGAAAGACGTCAACGGCGACGGATCCATCGACCCGAGCACGGGGGACGTCGTGGGAACGGGGAGTCAGATCGTGGTCAACGGCATCAGCCTCACGGGCGTGTCAATCCCATTTACGACGACGCTCCCCTACCGGTTCAAGGATGCGCTTGATTCCGTCAACGCGCACAGCGGAACCTTTTCAAGCCCGCGCACGCTGAGGGTCATACAGGGGAGTTCGATCGATTCGCTGGGGAGGGGAAGCCAGTGGGAATTCGACTACACCGGGACGACGCTCCAGACGAGCTTCATATGCCGTCTCCAGACGTTCGGTGTCCAGGTACAGGCGATGGATTCTTCACAGTGGAGCTGGGTCAAGAACGTGGACCCGCTGACGGTCCTGCCTGCCACCGCCGCGGTGGATTCGTTCCTGGCGAGGGCGGAGCGCTCCGGCGGATACGCATACAGGCCTCAGCCTATGACGTGGAACGGGTTCGACGTCCACCTGAATATCGGCAATCTCACGCTGCAGAATTTCGGTGATATGGTCCCCGACACGTCGTACAACTACCTGGGCGTCTCGTACTGGTACGGGGTGAACGGCCAGAATTCGTCGATCACCTACAAACAGAGAAGGTTCCTCGGGGACTACAACGGAACGATACTCGGCACGACGGCGATCGCGCCCGAACCCGGGAGCGCGCTCCCCGACCGGTTTGCGCTCGCGCAGAATTACCCGAATCCGTTCAACCCCTCGACGAACGTCCAGTTCAATCTCCCGTCGGCGGCAACCGTCCAGCTCAGAGTCTACAACATGCTCGGACAGGAAGTCGCCACGCTCGTGAACGGGACGGTCACTGCAGGGGTCCACACGGTGAAGTTTGACGGCTCCCGGCTCTCGAGCGGGATCTACATCTACCGGCTCACGGCGGGATCGTATGTCAGCACGATGAAGATGGTCCTTTTGAAGTAGGTCGTCCGTCAGGGGAGAAACACGAGGGCACCCGCGAGGGTGCCCTTTTTTGTTGTTCGGGGGAGGTGAACTTTCCCCCCGGGGGTTCTGTTGTACACTCAAACCTTTTCCGACAATGCCCTGCCCCCCCGTCCCATCGATCGTTCGCCGCTCCGCATACGTGCTCCTCGCGATTTCGACCGCGGTTTCCGCGTTTGCCGGTGACTCCACAGGAAGCGAATCGGGCAGGGGGTTCGTCGGCGCCCCGTTCGCGAAATACGCCCCCGAGACCGGGTTCGCCGGCGGCGCGGTCGGACTCTATTACTTCCGGCCGGGGGGGGACACGGGGAGCGCCGCCCGCCCCTCCAGCGTCTCCGGCGGAGTGACGTACACGCAGAAGAAACAGATTTCGACCGGCGTGGACTACGATTTCTACTTCGGCGGGGGCCTCTACCACTGGTCCGGGGGCTTCGACTACAAAAAGATACCGTTTGATTTCTACGGCGTGGGAAACGGGAGCCCGAAGGACCCCGTCGACAACTACACGCCGCTCTGGAGAGGCGGGGATGCGGAGTTCACGCGGAATCTCGCCCGCACGGACGAAGGCGAAGGACTGAACGCGGGGATCGCCGCCGAAATCAGGGACGACCGGATACTCGCGTCGGATCCCGGCGGGAGCATCGCCGCCGGATCGGTTCCGGGCTCCAGGGGAGGCCTCTCATCCGGCGCCGGCTTCGTGGCGATGTACGACACGCGTGACAACATATTCTCCTCCCGCACGGGGGAGTACGTCAAGCTCAAGGCGATGTTGTACGGCCACGCGAGCGGGAGCTCGTTCAATTTCAACAGGTACGACCTGGACGCGCGGAAGTTCTTCCCCGTTTTTGGATCACACACCGTCGCGCTCCAGGGACTCGTCGAGCTCGTCCGGGGTGTGGAGCCGTTTTACACGATGGCGGAGCTCGGCGGGGATGTCAACACGCGGGGGTATTTCCAGGGGCGGTTCCGGGACAACGACATGGCGGTCGTGCAGGCGGAATACAGGCTCCCTCTTTTCTGGCGGTTCGCATTCGCGACATTCGTCTCCGCGGGAGAAGTGGCCGGAACTCTCGACCGGTTCACGACCCCCGGGATCAAGTACTCCGCGGGAGCCGGCATACGGTTCATCGTCGTCGAGGATGAACGGCTCGGCGTCAGGCTCGATTTCGGGTCGGGACGGGACTCCTCGGAGCTCTATTTCTCCATACTCGAGGCGTTTTGACCGCGCACACCGCGTCATTGCGATCGGAGCGCGTTCTTTGCGTCCCGCCGAAGGCGGGGCAATCCGGGCCGTGCCGGAACTTTTTTGGCCCTTGTTCGTTACATACTATAGCCATGTCCGTCTCGTTCCGACATAACGTCCGCATACTCCTCGTCGTCGCGTACATCCCGCTCATCGTGTCACTCGGGATGCTGCACACGGACGACCTGCCGGCGAGCGGGAACGGCCACCTAGTCCTCGGTGTCGGGCATGCCCCCGGGCGTGCTGCGGCATCCGATTCGGGGACCTGTTTCGCCTGCCTCTTCACCGCAGGTCATATATTCGAGCAGGACGCCCCGGGGCCGGCGCTTGCTCGCCGCCAGTTCACCGCTTTCTTCGCATTATCCGGCCTTCCCCGCATTTCCCGCGGGACTTCAACCGCACGAGCTCCGCCCCTCCCCCCCTCTCGTAGCTCCGTCACTCACAGAAGCATATCACGGATTACGCATCGGGGCCGTCGGCCCGGAAGAGCGCGCAGCCATGCGTGCGCGCGGACGGCGACATCTGATGCGTTGCACGACAACTTCCACGACAGGGGAGCGACTATGCGCATCATTGCGATCGTCATCACGGTTTTATCAACGATCATCACCCGCGGTTCCGCCTGGTCCGCAGGGGAGGCACCGGGCGAACGTCCGGCCGATCACGGCGTCCAGGCGAGGATCACCGTCATCGACGCGGACGGGAAGATTCCCATGGAGATGGCGCACGTCGTCCTCAGGCGTGACGGAAGATTCGTCGCGCAGGATGCCACAAACCCCGCGGGGCTCATCAGGTTCAGGGACATTCAGCCCGGCTGGTACAACGTCTCCGCATGGTTCGTCGGTTATAATACGTTCGCCGATTCGATTCTCATCGACGGGTCACATTCTGCATTCACGCTCACGCTTCATTCCGAAGGAACGGAAGAACAGGAGGTCGTCGTCACCGCCGACAGGGAACTGGCGGTCTCGCACATCGATCCGAGGACAGGAAATCAGGTGTTCGAATCGGAAACGTATCACGTCCCTCCTACGGCGCGCATGACCAACCTCCTCCAGGAGAATATTATAGGGGCGGCGCGCGCACCGACCGGCGAAGTGCACATCAGGGGGCAGCACGGAGAGTTCACGTACTACATCGACGGGATACCGGTACCTCTCGGCGTGTTCGGCGGGCTGAACGAGGTCGTCGACCCCAAAGTGATCGACAGGGCCACGTTCATCACCGGAGGGTTCCCGGCGGAATACGGAGGGCAAATGTCGGCCGTCGTCGACCTGAATAACCGCGTGCCGACGGGGGCATTTCACCTGGACGCAACGACGTACGCCGGCAGCTACCTCACATTCAACGGGACAAAGCCCTTTTCGACCGGGAGCGCATCCGGGCCGGCATCCGCCGGAGACACGCTCGGCTCACGCGTCGGACCGTTCAGGGCGCTCAATTCCAACGGTCAGGCACTTTCGGTCAGCGACCACGCCGGGAACCTGGGATATTTCATTTCGGGATCACGGCAGGAAACCGACAGGCGGATCGACCCCCCCGTGGCGAACCTGTTTCACGACCACGGGTTCGACTATTTTCTGTACGGCAAACTGGACTACGTTTTAAGCGACGTCGACTATCTCACGTCCAATCTGAATTTCGGACTGACGAACACGCAGGTGCCATTCGATTCCTCGGAAGGGATCGCCTCGGACCAGCAGAGGACGACGAACGGGTTCCAGACGCTCTCGTACTTCAGGACATTGAACTCAGACATCGACCGGGAATCCAACATCTTCGCCGGCGCGTACGCCAGGGAAGGGGGGCTCACGTACACGCCCGGATCGACCGATCCCCCGGGATTTCAGTTCGCGGGCGATACGGCGAACAACTATCTTCTGACGGAAGACCGAAGCTTCACGACGATCGGGTTCCGGACGACGTACGACAGACGGTTCTCCCACGCGTTCATGATCAAGACGGGACTCAACCTCAGCAGTACCTCCGGGACGGAACAATTCACGTCGAACGACTCCGCCGGATTCCCGGGACCGTCGATCGTGACGAAATTTCACGGATCGGATTTCGGGGTATTCGCCGAAACCGAGTGGCACCCGCTTGACTGGACGTCATTCGAACTGGGGGCGCGGTACGACCAGCACGTCGCGCCGGACATTCCGCTCACCCACCAGGTGAGCCCGCGCATCAGGTGGAACTTCTACCTCGACGAATCAAACACCGCGTACCTGTACTTCGGACGGCTCTTCATGCCGACGAATATTGAGGGGCTCCGCTCCATTGCGCTGAACGTCAGCACATCGCTCACGCCCACACTCCCCGAGAGGGATGATTTCTACGAAATCATGTACACGCACATGTTCCCGGGAGGGCTGAGGGGAAAACTGACGGGATTTTACAAACGGGCCGCTCCGGGGGTGGACGACCAGACGGTGGGCAACAGCGCCATCAAGACCCCCGTCAACATCGAGACAGTCTACATCAGCGGGGTCGAGATGGGGCTCTCCTTCAGCAGTCCGGAAACTCCATTTTCGGGATTCCTGAACGCTTCGGTGATCCATGCCTACGGGACAGGGACGGTATCGGGCGGGTTCCTTGACATAGGCAACGACGGAGCGGCGACGGACCTCGATCACGACCAGAGGCTCTCGGTCGTCACGGGCGTCAATTACCAGCCGAGGGACTGGTTCGTCAATCTGGAAGGGATATACGGCTCAGGCCTGACGAACGGGAATCCGGGGGGCGTTCCCTACCAGACCGGTCTTTTTGATTTCAACACCGCCACGCACACCGCCCCGTCGTGGGTGCTGAACTTCGGCCTGGGGCGCATGTTCCACATGACGGGGGGTGCCACGCTCGAGCCCTCAATCTACGTCACGAACCTCCTCGACCACGAACACCTGATCAAGGGGGCATATTTCAGCGGTGCGAGCTGGGAGGAACGGCGGAACGTGATACTGAAGCTCGCGTTCCACGTCTGATAGCGCCGGATTGCCCCGCCTTCGGCGGGACGCAAAGAACGCGGTTCGCTGAATGACGGGGGGAGGAGTTACCGCTTGATCCTGGCGCTTCCTCCCGCCATGACGTGTTTCAGCTCTTCCATCGTCACCATGCTCGTATCGCCGCGCGTGGTCTGCAGCAGCGCCCCGTGCGCCGCACCCATCTCCACGCACTCCTGCGGCGTCATTCCGTGGAGGAGTCCGTAGACGAACCCGCTGCAGAACCCGTCCCCTCCCCCCACACGGTCTTCGATTTCCAGGTTCATGAATTTGCGCGACTCATAAAACGTCCCGTCGTAATACATGATGGCGGACCAGTTGTTCACGAGTCCGCTCACGACCTCACGGAGCGTCGTCCCGACCGCCCGGATGCCGGGAAATTTCTTCACGACCTTCTCGACCATCCTCTTGTATCCCTCCACCGGGAGGCTCTTCAGGTTGGCATCCGCCCCTTCCACGGTGAACCCGAGCACCTTCTGGAAGTCCTCCTCGTTCCCGATCAGGACGTCAACGTACGGGATCACCCCGGCGGTGACCTCGATCGCCTTCTTGCTCGACCAGAGCTTGCTCCGGAAGTTCAGGTCGTAACTGACGATCGTTCCCGCCTCGTGCGCCGCCTTCATCGATTCCACGGTCACCTCCGCGCACGTGTCGCTCAGCGCGGTGAATATGCCGCCGGTGTGAAACCAGCGGACCCCCCGCGTGCCGAATATGCGCTTCCAGTCGACTTCCCCCGGCTTCATGTGGGCGATCGCCGTGTGCCCCCGGTCGTAGAGCGTCACGCTTGCCCGCACACCCATTCCCACCTCCGTGAAATTGAGCCCGATGCGGTCGGCCCTTCCGGACCCGTCGTACGGAACCCAGATCACCTCGCTCAGGTCCATCCCGCTCGCCCGCGCGTGGTTCCTGATGAACTGGCCGAGCGGGTTGTCGACGAGCCGGGAAACCCAGCCCGTCCGCATGCCGTAGCGGGCCAGGGCGTACGACACGTTGTACTCGCCCCCTCCGGCAAACGCCTCGAACACGGGAGTCAGCTCGATTCTCTGGTGTCCGGGGGGGCTCAGGCGGATCATGCACTCGCCAAGCGTGAGAACGTCGAATGCGGTTTCAGTCTCGGGGCGTATTGTCACGGGCATTGTTGCTCCAGGTTAATGTGTGTCGGAACGTGTGGTCAGAGAACGGAAGGGGCCCGGAACGGGCCCCGGACTTTCAGAGCCGGAACCCGGCATCGGAAAGGGCCCGGCGGAGATTCTCGTCCGCAGGGGGAGGTGAAATCATCACCGAAGAAAACTCGCGGCGGACCCTGTATCCGGTCCTCAGTCCCATAAAGTAGCGGCGATGCTCATCCGGCGGCATGCCGGAGATCGCCCGCAGGAGCCGGTCGTCCGTCTCGATGTCGTAGCAGGCCTTCACGGCCCCGTGGAGGATTCTTTCCGGGTCACACCCCGCTGCAAGCGTCACGGAGGGGACAACCGGGGGCGGGATCTCGGAAGCCGGGTCCCACGTCGAATCGTCGCCGAGAAAACGGGCAAGCGCGAGCCGGACCATGGATGCCGCGTTCACCTTCCCGTCGATGGAGTAGCCCGCGATGTGCGGGGTGCCGAGCGAGGCCAGGGCAAGGAGGCCGGTATCGATCACGGGCTCCCCCTCCCACACGTCGAGCACGGCCGCGGAGAGATGCCCATCCCGGAGAGCGGCCGCAAGCGCGGACGTCTCGACGACCGCGCCGCGCGAGGTATTGAGAAGAACCGAACCCGCCTTCATCGCGCGGATGCGCGCGGCGTCGAAGAGATGATACGTGGGATCGCTCCCCGTCCGCGTCAGGGGGACATGGATCGTCACGACATCGGCGCCCATCAGCGCGTCGAGCGGCACAAAGGACTCGTCTCCCGATGCCCGCCGGCGGGGGGGATCATTCTCGAGCACGATCATCCCGAGCGCGCGGGCCAGCCGTGCAACGCGGGAGCCGACATTGCCGAGGCCGACGACGCCGATCGTCTTCCCCCGCAGGCGAAAGCCCCCCCGCCCCGCAAGCGTCAGAAGGGCGGCGAGGACGTATTCCTTCACCGAGTTCGCGTTCGACCCGGGGGCGTTTGCGAAGGCTATCCCTTTCGAGGCGAGGTACGGAAGATCGACGTGGTCCGTTCCGATCGTCGCGCTGCCGACGAAGCGAACGCTGCTCCCCCCGAGAAGCGCGGGGCCCACTTTCGTCTCGGAGCGGATGACGAGCGCGCCGGCGTCCTTCAGGTTCCCCCGGGTCACGTCCGTCGTTTCCAGGAGCGTCACGTCGCCGAGCGACGAGAATGCCGAGCGCCCGAGAGGAATGTTCCTGTCGAGGGCGATCTTCATCAGGCCTCTTCCCACTGCGTGTGGAAGACGCCTTCCCTGTCGATGCGCCGGTACGTGTGCGCGCCGAAATAGTCGCGCTGCGCCTGGAGGAGGTTTGCCGGAAGCGCCGCGCTCCGGTAGCTGTCGAAGTACGCCAGGGCGCTCGTGAACGCCGGGACCGGAATTCCCTGCGAAACGGCGGCCACGATCACGCTCCTCCACGCGCCCTGGTACGACGAGAGGATTCCCGTGAACCAGGGATCAAGGAGAAGGTTCGCAATCGCGGGATCCTTCTGGTACGCCTCGTTGATCTTTCCCAGGAACCGGGCGCGGATGATGCACCCCGCGCGCCACAGGAGAGCAATCCTGCCGAAATTCAGTTCCCACGCGTACTCGGCATCCGCGGCCCGCAGGAGCTGGAACCCCTGGGCGTACGAGCAGATCTTCGAGCAGAGGAGCGCTTTCCGTATCAACTCGAGGAATTCCTTTTTGTCCCCGGAGAACGCGGGCGCGGGGCCTTTCAGGACTGCGGAGGCCGCGACCCTCTCCTTTTTGAGAGCGCTCAGCGTGCGGGCAAACACGGCGTCCGCGATCGTGAGCGCGGGGACCCCGAGGTCGAGCGCGACCTGCCCGGTCCACTTTCCTGTCCCCTTCTGTTCGGCCGTATCCAGTATCACGTCCACGAGCGGCTTCCCCGTGTCGGGATCCACCCGGCGGAGGATCTCCGCCGTGATCTGTATCAGGTAGCTGTTGAGCTCCCCGGTGTCCCAGGACGCAAACACGTCGGCCATGGCCGCGGGGGTCATACCGAGGAGCCGGCTCATCAGAAAATACGCTTCGCAGATGATCTGCATGTCGCCGTACTCGATGCCGTTGTGCACCATTTTGACGAAGTGACCCGCTCCCCCCTTGCCGATCCAGTCGCAGCACGGGACGCCGTCGTCGGTCTTCGCGGCGATTGCCTGCAGGGGCCCCCTGACGGCCGGCCACGCCGCGGGATTTCCCCCCGGCATGATCGAAGGACCCCGGAGCGCTCCCTCTTCGCCGCCGCTCACGCCGGTCCCGATGAAGAGTATCCCCGTCCCTTCCAGGGACTTGAGCCGCCGCTCGGTGTCCGCGAAATAGGAGTTCCCGCCGTCGATGAGCACGTCTCCGGGGGAGAGGCTCCCTTTCAGATCACCGATGACCGCGTCGACCGCCTTTCCCGCGGGGACCATGATCAGTATGCGCCTCGGAGAATCCAGAAGCCGGAGAAACTCCGCCGCGGAGCGGGCCGGCGCCCCTTTCAATCCGGCCATCACCGCGGCAAAATCATCCACCTTCTTCCCGTCCGCGTCGTACCCGACCACGGAGAAACCGTTCCGCTCGAGATTCCGGGCAAGATTCTGGCCCATCACTCCCAGTCCCACGACGCCAAAATGATACTTGTCCACGGCCGACTCCCTGTTCTTCGTTTCACCTGTTGTCGTCAATGTACGGAGGACGGGGCGAATGAGCAAGAACACATCGCACCGGGGGTTGACAAACCCGCGAATTCTCATTACCGTGAAATGCACGGAGGGCCTATCCCGGCGTTCCCTCCGCGATGTTCTTTGGGCGGATATTTGAGGAGAGCACTCATGGCCGATCATACAAGACCCCCGGCCTCGCAGGAAGGCGCTGCGGGAGGCGGAATCACGCGGAGACGCCTGCTGAGGCTCTCCCCGCTCGTCCTCGTTGCAGGCTGCAACATCATGCCGGAGGGGAAGACCGAGTCGTTCCTCCGTTCGTTCCAGAAGTTCAACGACTGGTTCCAGTCGAAAGTCTTCGACGGCTCCCGCCTCAGCACCGAATATTCCGCGTCCGAACTGACCCCCGAAGAGGGATTCCGGGTCAACGACAAGAACGACGACCCCCCCGACGTCGATCCTGCATCATGGACGCTTACCGTGGACGGCCTCGTCGCCCGGCCGGGCACGTACACGCTCGAGTCCATCTCCGCGCTCCCCAAACGGGTCATGAACGTCCGCCACTGCTGCGTCGAAGGCTGGAGCATGGTTCCCCGCTGGGGGGGGACGGTGCTTGCGGATTTCCTCCGGATGGCGGGGGCCGACACCGGCGCGAAGTACCTGTCCGTCAGATGCGGGGACGATTACACGACGTCATACGACATGCCGAGCGTCCTTCACGCGCAGACCCTTCTGTGCTACGAGGCATACGACAAGCCCCTGACGCTCGCACACGGCGCCCCGGTCCGCATCGTGATGCCGACGAAGCTCGGGTACAAGAGCGCGAAATGGGTGACCGGACTCACCGTGACGAACGAGAATACGGGGGGGTACTGGGAAGACCAGGGCTACGACTGGTTCGCGGGGATCTGACGTGAAAACAACGAAGAGAGAGTTCCAGCACCCGTTTATCATCCGGCTGACCCACTGGGTCAACTTCATCGCGCTCGGCATGATGCTGATGAGCGGCCTGAAGATCTACAACGCATCCCCCATCTGGAATTTCACGATCCCGGATGCGCTGACGCTGGGCGGGTGGCTCGCGGGGGCCCGCATGTTCCATTTCTTCGGGATGTGGCTCTTCGCCGCCAACGGCGCCGTCTGGTTCGCGTACAACGTCCTGAGCAGACACGGGAGGCGGACGACGCTCTTCCGGGGAGAGGACGTCCGGGGCGTGTTGCCGATGATCAAGTATTACCTGAGGATCCGCCGGGAGCATCCTCCCGCCGGAAAGTACAACCCGCTGCAGAAGCTCGCCTACACATCAATCCCGATTGCGGCGCTCGGCTCGGTCCTGACCGGGATGTCGATCTACTGGCCGGTCCAGTTCGGATGGCTCGCATGGATCTTCGGCGGATACGACACCGCCCGGATCTGGCATTTCCTCTTTGCGGGGGGATTCGTCTTCTTCTTCGCCGGGCACCTGCTCATGGTGATCATCGCGGGGTGGTCCAACTTCTTCTCGATCATCACCGGGTGGAAGCGCGCCGAAGGGTGAACGGCCGACCCGGGGATTCCCGGCTTCAGAGTTTCCCGATGCTCCTCAGGGCTTTTTCCGCGACGCGCTCTCCTTCCCTGATGATCCTGCCGACCGACCGAAATTCGGCCCAGCCGAACGAGCCCACGTTCGGACGCATCACCACGGCTGCATCCCGCAGATTGTACTCCGTCAGCCGGAGCCGTGCGATCGCCCCTGCGCGGAGCACCACGTCGATGGCGTTCGTCATGCGCGTGCCGCCCACGGCCCGGGTCACCGTGACGGCGACCACGGGGAGGCGCGAGATCTCGAGGGCGGCGTCGACCGGAACCATGCTCGTGGGAGCGCCGTCGACAAGCCACCGCCCTTTCAGCCTCACGGGGGAAACCACGCCGGGGATCGCCGAGCTCGCGGCAACCGCTTTGAGCATCAGCCCGGTCCGGCATATGACTTCCTTCCCGGTGCGTATGTCGCAGGCCACGGATGCGAACGGGATGACGCACTTCCCGAACGGGACGTCATCGAGAAGATGCGAGAGAAAATCCAGCAGGACGGGGACTTCGACGATTCCCGGGGACCAGACGGATTTCAGTATGCCGTACCCCCGGCGCATCCGGCCGTAGAGCTGGGACACCGTCCGGAGAGTGTCGGGCGCCCCTTCGTGCGCGAACGCGTCGAGGACGATCCTCTGGAACGGCTTGCTCCTGATGAGCCGCGTGATCCTCTCCTGGACGACGGCGGCGCTGGGTGTCTGCGCGTACATCCCTCCGACGATCGCCCCCATGCTGGTCCCCACGATGAGGCCGGGACGGAGCCCCTCGCGTTCGAGAACGTTGAGGACGCCGACGTGCGCCAGTCCCCTGGCTCCGCCGCCGCCGAGGACAAGCGAAAACCGGGGGTGATGCGAGGAGGGGCTCACCGGGGGGTCATTCTCCGCCGAGGACCGCGATGATGCCGGGGGATATCAGGCTCCTGTCGAGCTCGTAGCGGGGGTCGATTCCCTTCACCCGGCCGAATGCCTCGGCGGCCTCCTTCTTCAGTTTCCCGTTTTCAGAGCCCGCAAGCAGGTACTCCGCGGCGTACGAACATGCAAGAAATGCGTAGACGTGGGGATTGTCAATCCCGTTCCTCGACGATGCGCCCAGCTGCTCGATCGCCGTCGTGTATTCTCCCCGGAAGTATGCCGCAATCCCCGTGCGCACCTTCTCCTCGACGGAGGCGATCTGTGCCAGCGATGCCGCGAGCTCCGGGTATGCCGGGGCGACGGCCTGGACTTTCAGAAAGAGCGATTTCGCACGGCCGACGTTCCCGGCCTCCAGAAGCGCGCGCGCTTCCCGGAAGAGCGCCGATCCCGTCGTGTCGGCGGCGGGTGCCCCCGGCTCCTTTGCCGGTTCCTTTACGGCGGGCGGGTTTTCCTTCGCAGGGGTCCTGGCGGCTTCCGCCAGCTTCAGCTTCCGGGCGTCGATGCGCTTCAGGTAATCGGCAGCCCTCCTGTGCGAGGGCTCCAGCGCGAGCACGCTTTTGAACTGTTCGGCCGCGAGGTCGAGCTCGTCGTTCTTGAAATACGATTCGCCCGAGGCGAACGCTTTCTCCACGCTTTCTTTTTTCGCCTTCGCGGCCGCCTGGGCGTCGGATTTCTTCTGCTCGGCCGGTTGCCCCGTCGCGGGGGGCTTCGCCGGCGGCTTTTGCTCCGCAACCTGGGGAGACTTCTGCTCGGGCTGCGCCGGCGGCTTCTGTTCCGCCGCCTGGACCGGGCGTTTCTGGATGTACCCGAGGTACTCCGTCAGCAGTGCGGGCGCATCGCCGTCCTCGTTCGCGTCCCTGATCACCCCTTCGTGGTCGGCTTTTTCAAGATCGGTCCGTGCGGAAGCGATGTCATTCAGCCTGTAATACGCAATTCCCCTGTAGAGGTACGGAAAGTAATCGATGAACGTCAGACCGTACGTCTTCTTCCGGGCCTTTGAATCCGGCTCGTCGTTGACGGCATCACTCAGGTGCCTGACCGCCTGCTGCCACTGTCCCTTTCTCACCTCCTCCCTCCCTTTTTCATAACTGTCGTACCACTGCGCGCGAAGAAGGGCGCAGGGAACGAGAAGGAGGAGAAGCGCGATATGGAGGCGCGACGCTTTCATTTCCGGACGCCCTGGAATATGTCGAGGACGTCTTTCGAGAACAGCGTCGTATCCAGCGTGTACGAGGGGTCGATCTCCAGCGCGCGCCGGAATTCCGCCCGGGCGCTCCCGAGCGCTTCCTTTTCCTTCTTTCCCGCCGCGCGGTGGCGCAGGCAGTACGCGACGCCGAGGTACGCGTGGAAGCTGGCGTCGTCGGCCATGGCCGGAGCGGCGATTTTCAGGAGCCTGATCGCCTGCTCGTGGCGCCCTCTCAGAAGCTCGAGGACTCCCGAGGAGAACTCGCGCGGAGGAGGAGCTTCCTGGTCGCCCGTGCCGGAGAGCTTCGCGATCCTCGCGACGTAGTTCCTGGCGACCGAGTTGTACGGGTCGATCACGAGGACGGAGCGGAATGCCGATTCGGACTTTGCATACTCCTGCGCGTTGAAGAGCCTGACCGCTTCGGCGATCCTGGTGTTCACCCCCCCCTTGAGCTCCTCCGAAACGGCCGACCGCCTGGGACCGGCGCTCTTCTTCCGCGCTTCTTCCAGATAGGATTTCAGCGTCGCCGATTCACTTTCCATCTCCTTCACCTCGCCCAGCCGGTCGGCGGTTTCCAGGTAGTTCACCGCCAGCTGCCACATCCCCTGGTTGTAATACGCCACCCCCAGATAGTAATACGGGATGTACGTGATGAACCACATCCCGTACGTCCGGGCGTACCGGCGCGGGATGCCGTTTGCGGCAAGCGCGGCCTTCAGGTTTTCGATCGCGTTGACCCAGTCGCCCGACTCGATATAGGCGAGACCCGTCTCGTAGTTGACGTACCAGGGGAGCCCCCCCGTGGACACCGGCGCGGCCGTCTCAGGGAGCTCCGTCTTCATCCCCGCGGCGGAGGGAGGCACGGCCGCGGCCGGCACGCCCGATAGCGCGGCGCGGTGGGACTCGAGAAGCGCGAATTCCTCGGCCGACTGCTGTATCTCGCCGTACTTCAGGCAGATGTCGTAATTCTCGATCGCCTTCTGCTTCTCGTGCAGGTTGAAGTACGCTTCGCCGAGATGGAAATACGGAAGGTAGTTTACGAACCGGAGGCCGTAGGTTTTCGCTTTCACCTTCGGCGCCTCCCGTGCGGCGATGGCCTCCCGCAGGAGGGGCACCGAGCCCTTCCAGTCCCCCTCCTCCTGCGCCGCGAGGGCCTTCTCGTACGACACGTACCACGGCGTCTGCGCCGCGGCCCGCGGTGCGGCGGGCGCGCAGGCGAGCAGCCCCAGGAGGATAAGCCGGAATCCCGGCCTCACGTGTGCGCGCATGTCAGAACCTGATCACGAGTGAGCCCACGGCCGTGTTGCTGACCGACGAAAGATCGGCGGCCATATCGAACTGGACGTTGTTCGAGAGTATGCATCCCACGCCGAACGTCCCGTGGGCGTACGAATTCCCGCTCCTGAACAGGGATCCTGCATGTTTTTCGATTGAAAATCCTTACCGGGTCCGCGCTGTCGTTCACGTCCCCCACCCAGCGGATCCTGTTGTCGGGCTCCAGGTAGCCGCCCCCCCTGAAGACGATCCCGATCGTCTTGAGGAACAGCACATACTCGGCACCGCCGTGGTACTCCATCCCGTCGTCGACCGCGAAGTCCGCCGGGGCGACGTACGAAGGGGAGAGCGTGATGGCGAAATTCTTCGTCAGGCTCGAGTAATTGACCCGGACCACGTCCACGGCGAACGTCAGGACGTCGGTGGGACGGTACGATATCCCGATGCCGTAGGAAGAGGGAATGTTGAAATTGATGGGACCCGTTTTCGTCGAATCCGAGGGGAAGTTCGTGAACCGGTACGTCTGCTGGAGCGAGAACGAGGGGCGTTTCTTGTACGTCAGCCCGATCGAGAGGTTCTCCACGGGACGGACGAGGATGCCGACGTTGACGAAGAAATCGGTGTTCTTGTCGTCGATCGTAGCGATATTGGCAAGAGTCCTTCGTTGAACACGGCGATAAAGTATCTCGCAATCGAGGACTGCATGTTCATCATCGAGACCCCTCCGGAAACGCCCGCGGAAAACCACTCACTTGAATTTGTAGGCGATAGTCCCACCGTAATCGTCGACGTGGATCCGGGTGGCTCGATTTTGCCGGGAAATAGGAACCGTGTCCGTGAATCCCGGTGACGAACGTCCCGTTGGTGTAGAAACTCGCTCTCGAAGTTCATCAGTTCGTGTCGGAACAGGGCGAACGTCAAATGCCTGTACGGATACACCACGCTCACGAACGACGGGCTCAAGACGGCGCTTTTGAAATCCCGCGACTGGAGCGTGAAGTTCGCCGCGGTCCCCGTCTGGGAGAAATTGTCCACGTGCGTGATGAACTGGATCTCTTTCCCTTCGAGGGATAGCTCCGGTTTCAGAAGTGCCGTCAGTCCCGCCGGGTTGGCTTCGGAGGCCGTGGCGTCGTCGGCGATCGACATGAACGCCCCGCCGATCCCCGTGGCGCGTGCGCCCGGATTGTTGAAATTGAACCTGAACTGCGCAAAGTTTTCCGTATTCGTCTGCGAGTGAGCGCCCGGAAGGGGCGGCAATTGCCGAGGTCCAGAGAACCACGCGCACACGTCAAGAACAAACGGGATGTCATCTGCATTTTGGGCTCCGGTGGTTATTGGACGGACCAGTAAGCCCCGATCTCTCCTCCCGAATCAGGGATGCTTTGTGTCAGGCGAACGACCCCTGCGCCTACCGAAATGAAAAAAACGCCGGAGGAAGGGACGGTGAAACCAATAGAATCCGAAATACCACCCCCGGGCGGACGTCAGCGCCGGAGGCGTGTATGCCAGGCTCCCTATCACCGCAAGGAAATTCCCGCTGGCGTCATGGCTGTTGACCACCGCCTGGACCTGGAGCGTGCTCCGCTGCGCATCGTCCGCCGCGGAAAGCGTATAGGAGACGTCGAACTCGCGACGTACGCGGCACCGTGGGTGAGGCACTGGTGACCGCGGCGTCACAAATTTGGACACTTCGACGTTCGTAAAGAGAAACGGCGAAGGCGGGGTTGTCGGGATGTCGTCCTTCGAGCAGCTCAGCGCGGCGAGCGCTGCGCCGGCGACGACGGCGAAACGGAACGCTCTGGACATGGCACGTTGCATCAGACGCCTCCTCTGCATTGTTAGTGTGCGGTGCCTCTGCATCTTCACTCACTGAAATTTCTGGAGCACCCGCGCTTCGTCGAAGGCCGCGAACCTCTTCGTCACGCGCACGACCTCGTTGGTCGTGACGCGCACCGTGTCGATAAGCGGGCCGCCGAAGGCGGGGTTCGTGACATGGATGTAATACACCCCCTCCGGAAGCGCCAGCCGGCACGGGGTCCAGGTCTTTCCCGGGAGCCGGATCTCCCCTCCCCCGTCGCTCACCACCTTCGCCACTTCCCCCCAGGGAATCACGTTCAGCGCGACATACCCGACCGGAAGGGGGGGAACGTAGATGAGCGTCCTGTACAGGACCGCCGCGGCGACGATGACGAGCACGACGGCGCCCGCGATCAGGGGGCCTTTCTTTCGCGGCCGAGGAACGACGGTCGCCGGCCGGGGACGCGCGGGCTTCACGGCGGTCGCCGGCTTCGCCTGGACGGGCGGCGCCGGGGGAGGGGCCGGCGTCTCGTGCGGAGCGAACTCGGTCGGCGCCAGCAGGGCCGGGTCCTGCGCAAGGGGATTCGTCTCCCCCGGCTTCCTTGTGGCGGCGTAACGGATGTCGCCGGTTCTCGCAAAGGCGATCGCGTCCCGGACTTCCCTGCTCAGCCGGACGGCCTCAGCGTGCTCCGGTTCGACCTTGAGGATTTCCTGCAGGGCGCCCAGGGCCTTCTCATACTCCTTCGACTCGATCCCCCGCTGTGCAAGCGTGAGCCGCTCGCCGACGAAGACTTTCCTGGCCTCCCGTTCCTCGGCCGCGGTGATCTCGTTGCGCAGGCGCGCGACCTCCGTGCTGGCGGGATCCATACGGGCCGCCTGCTCGACGAGGTCCCTGGCCTTCCTGAACTTATTCCCCCGCAGGAGCGCCCTGCTCTCGCCGATGAGCTTCCCGAGCCTGGTCCTGATCTGCTCCAGCTTCCTGCGCTCGTCCGACCTGAGGTCCGCGACGATGTTCTCGAGAGCGTCGGCCACCTCGGCGAGGTCCTGGTAGCGGTTGTCGGGATCCTTGGCGAGAGTCTTCGCCACCACGTCCCGGAGTCCGCCCCGGTGGTCGATCTGTGTGTCGTCGATCCGCTCCGGTTCGTCGTAGACGATCTTGAACATCACCGCCGTCGGGACGTCGCCGGTGAACGGCTTCTTGCCGGTCAGCAGCTCGTAGAACAGGACGCCGAACGAGAAGATGTCGGAACGCTTGTCGACGTGACGCCCCTGGATCTGCTCCGGCGACATGTAGTACGGCGTCCCGATGACGGCCCCGGTGGTCGTCAGCGTGCTCGTGAGCGACCTGGCGATCCCGAAATCCATGATCTTGACTTTTCCGCCCCCCACGATCCGGATGTTCTGGGGCTTGATGTCGCGGTGGATGATCTCGTTCGCGTGGGAGTACGAGAGGCCGCGGCAGATCTGGATGGCGTAGTCGAGCTTCTGGAGGAACGTGATGGGCTCGTTCCTCTCCATGAGGCCCGCCAGGTCGCTCCCCGTCAGGTACTCCATGACGATGTACGGGCGCCCTTCCTCCTCGCCGACATCGTAGACCACGGTGATGTTCTCGTGCGAGAGCCTGCCGGCGGTCCTCGCCTCGCGGAAGAACCTCTCCCGGATCTCGGGAACGGCCAGCATCAGGTCGGACATCACCTTGATGGCGACGTCCCGTTCCATAAGGGAATCATGGCCCTTGTACACGACGCCCATGCCCCCCCGGCCGAGCTCTTCGACGATGTCGTATTTCCCTATCTTTGTCACGGGCGCACGTTCCCTGTCAGGGTCCGGGGGCCTGCAAACCGGGAGCTATCCGGGCATACCATAAGGCGTGAAGTGGCGCTGATGGAAGGAGATCACCAACAAAGTGCACTGAGTATTGTATATTACAAGAACTACCGCTCGTTGTCAAGGGAACGGGAGTTAATGCCAAAGACTCCTTGCATAATACTCAGACAAACAATAGATTCCTCATGCGGTCCGACCGGCCTGCCGGGACAAATTTCAGGCCTCCCATAAATCCAGGAGATACCATGAGACGAATCATACTTCTTTCCGTGATATTTGCCGCATTCACGGCATCTGCCGGAGCACAGGGGGTTGGATTCGGCGTGCAGGGCGATTTCGTCAATTTCAATTTCGGCATGGCCCAGACGAACGTCCAGATTCCGGGAACAGGGGCCCTGGTGGACTACAGCTCGCTGTTCAAGCAGATTTACGGCCTGGGATACGGAGGCGGAATCCATTTCGACGTGAACCTCGGGCTTATCGCGTTCCGGGTTTCCGGTGACTACATCATGCTCTCCCCCGACAAGACGAAGTACGCCTCGCTCCTCGGGCCCGGATTCACCGTCGACGGCGGAAGAATCGACATCTACTCCGGCAACGTCAACCTGAAAGTCAACATCCTGCCCCTTCCCGTGATCCACGTCTACGCAACCGGCGGCGCGGGGTACGTCCAGCTCAAGATGAACGACGCGTCCCTGTCGTACAACGGCCTCAAGCTCCCGTTCGCGATCAAGGCATTCGACACGCAGTCGAAGCCGACGCTCAACGCAGGGGCGGGAGTCGACCTCAAGCTCGGTCCGATCAAGCTGTTTGCGGAATTGAAGGTCAATTTCATCCTGACGACCGGCAAGACGAGCTCGGAAGTTCCGCTGGCGACCATCGGTCTGACCTTTTGACGGATTTCATTGCCGAGAAGCTCCGTTCGTTCTTTCCAGAATAGCACTCATACGCCCATGAACACGGTGCGTCACGCGGCAGCGCTCTTCACGGCTCTCGTCCTGTTTTCCGCAGGGTGCGACAAAGGGCTGGGACCACCCGATGCGCCGTCGTCGTTTTCCGGCGTCATCCGTTTCAAACACTGGCCGTCCGCCGACAGCGTCCAGGAACTGCGCCTGATTGCGTTCCCGTCGTATCCGAACGACAGCGCCAGCATACTTCTCGACCTGCTGTACGGGTACGCCATCGTCTACCCGCAGATCGGCAAGCCGAATCTCCTCCTCGATACGACGTTCCACGTCCTTTTTGCCGACTCTCTCCGCTACACGTTTTCCACCGACGGGACCACCCTCAAGGTGGGCGTCTACAACTACGTGGCGCTCGCCTGGAGGTACGGGCCGAACGTCTTCAGCGACTGGAGGCCGGCGGGAGTATACACGACCGGTCCCGGACCGTTCGATCCCGCTCCCGTGCGGGTGCTGCTCCACCGGGACGTCACGGGAATCGACATGACCGCCGATTTCGCCAATCCACCACCGAAGCCGTGGCAATGAGACTTCCAACCATCATACTGCTGCTCGCCGTCTCCGGACGGTGCGCGCTGGCCGCCGGCGGCTCGATCGCCGGGCGCGTCACGGGAAAGGGGGACGGCGAGCCGCTCGTGGGGGCAACCGTCCTCCTCGAGGGAACCGTCCGCGGGACCACGACGAACACGAAGGGAGAGTACCGCATCACCGGCGTTTCCCCGGGGACGTACAACATCCTCTTTGCGATGGTCGGGTACCAGCACGAGAAGCGGGAACGCGTCACCGTCGAGGAGGGGAAAGAAACGGCGCTGAACGCGGCGATGACCCAGACTCCCGTCCAGACCGAGCAGATCGTCGTGACGGCGAGCCGGCGCGAACAGTCGCTCCAGGAAGTTCCGGTGAGCATTGCGGTCCTCGAAGCCTCCGAGCTCGAGATGAGAAACGCCCAGACGATCGACGACGCGCTCCGGTACGTCCCCGGCGTCAACATCACCGGCGGACAGGTCAACATCCGCGGATCGAGCGGGTACTCGAGGGGCGCAGGAAGCAGGGTGCTGATGCTTCTTGACGGCGTCCCGTTCATCGCCGGGGACACCGGGGAACTCGTATTCGAATCGATCCCCGTCGGGCAGATCGAGAGGATCGAGGTCGTCAAGGGGGCCAGCTCCGCCCTGTACGGGTCGAGCGCGCTCGGGGGAGTCATCAACATCATCACCAAGCAGATCCCCGAGACCCCGGAGACCGTCGTGCGCACGTACGCCGGACTCTACAACAAGCCGTCGTACGGCTCCTGGGTCTGGTCGGACAAGAACCGGTACTACAACGGCGAGTCGATCAGCCACGCCTACAAATCGGGCGACCTCGGCGTGGCACTGTCCTTCTCGCGCCAGTTCGACGACGGGTACCGCCAGAACGACTACCACCGGCGGTACAACGTCTACGTCAAGACCAAAGAGGACTTCGCGGGCTCCAGCTCCCTGACGATGAACTTCGGGCTCCTCTACCAGTACGGCGGCCAGTACCTGTACTGGAGGAACCTGGACTCCGCGCTCATCCCCCCCTCGCTTCAGCAGACCGACGACGTCCGCTCGATCCGCTACTATGCGAACGCGACATACAACGGCGTCCTCTCCGACAACGCCCTGTTCTCCGCAAAGTTCCTCTGGTACCACAATGACTGGGGCTACGAGACGATCCACGCCATCGGGATGACGAAATCCCTCTCCGACGAGATCGGGATCGAGGCGACGACCACGCTCATCCTCGACAGGGAAAACACGATGACGGCGGGCTTCACGGGGACGTTCGACGAGGTCAACGCGGACCTGTTCGGACAGCACAGCGGAGGAGGGCTGGCCGCCTACGCGCAGGACGAGTACAGGATCGCCAAAGGGCTCATCGCCACGGCCGGCCTGCGGTTTGATTTCGAGACCGTCGGCATCATCGTGCCGAGCGGGCAGCTCAATCCCAAAGCGGCGCTCTCGTACACTCCCGCGGACGGAACGACGCTCCGGGCGTCCTACGGGAGGGGGTTCCGGGTTCCCTCCGTGGCGGAGGCGTTCATCCAGGGAGAGGTGAGCAATCTTGCGACGCTCCCGAACAAGGACCTGAAGCCCGAACGGAGCTCCTCCTACGAGGTGGGGATCGCGCAGACGATCTGGGGGGCGGGCACGGTCGACATCGCGGCATTCCGGTCCGACTTCGACAACCTTATCGAACCGGGCCTCTTCGCCCCGGCCGGGTCGAATCTCCCGTACATACAGTGGACCAACGTCACGCAGGCCAGGGTGCAGGGGATCGACGCGTCGTTCAAATTCGGGCTCTTCGACGGCGGCCTGGGGTGCAACGTCGGGTACACGTACGCCGATCCGGAAGACCTCGTGACGCACGAAATCCTGCGGTACCGTCCCCGCCATCTCTTCTACGCCAGCATGGAGGGGCGCGCCGGGATGTTCAACGCGGGGGCCGATTTCCGGTACGTGAGCAGGGTCGACAACATCGACATCGAGCTCGTCAATCTCGGCATCATCCCCGACGGGGACCAGAGGGAGGACATCCTCGTCACCGACGTCAGGGCGGGAGCAGACCTGGCGGGAACGGGAATCCCGCTCTCGGTGACGCTCCAGGTGAACAATCTTTTCCAGCGCAACTACGTCGAGCTGACGGGAAACATCATGCCCCCCAGGACATATGTTCTCGTCCTCGAAGCAAAATTCTGACATCACGCACAGGGACATTCACACACAGGGAGGGGACATGAAACGGTTCATGCGGCTTACGGGGTTGCTGTGCGCTGCGGTGGTGATCGCGGCACCGGTGTTCGCGCAGATTACGATCACGTCGACCGACGTGAGCTCGCAGTTTGCGCCCGGCAATTACACGAATACCCAGTTCGATTCGACGGCATCGACGATCAACATCGGCGCCAGGGGTTCGTCGTCCTGGGATTTCAGCGGTCTCAAGAAGAGCAGCACCGTGACGCTGACGAGCGTCGCGGTGAGCGGCACGCCGTACGCCTCCCAGTATTCCGGCGCGACGTACGCCCTCCAGACGGCGATCGTGTACCAGGGGGTTCCGGCGACGGCCTACGTGTACCTGAAGCTTGCAACGGATCTCCTGAACATGGGGGAAGGGGCGGGGATCTCCGGGGGGGCCGCAACGCTCATCGCGACCAACGTCCCCTCGGACCTGTTCTACAAGCTCCCGTCCACGTACCTCACCACGTGGACGAGCACGTATCTTGACACGACGGTCATCTCGATCAGCAACATACCGATCCAGGAGTTGAGCGTCAGGCACAACGCCTCGTACGTCGTCGACGCCTACGGTCCTCTGACGATGCCGGGAGGGACCATCCACCAGGTTCTCAGGATCAAGAAGACCGACAGCACGACGACCTACTCGACGTCCAACGGCACGCTCAGCTTCAACAAGGGGGTCGGCTATATCTTCATCGCCAGGGACGGGACGCTCGTCCAGGTGAGCGCAACGAGCACGACCGGGCCCGACAGCGGGACGATCGGCATCTACCCCCCCGTCTCCTGGGCCACCGCCGTCAACACGTCGGCCCCGGTCGCCGGGAGCCTCCCGGGAAAATTCTCGCTGGAACAGAACTATCCCAATCCGTTCAACCCGTCGACCGTGATCGCGTACGCCGTCCCGGCAAAGAGCCTCGTGCACATCGCCGTGTACAACGTGCTCGGTCAGCGCGTCGCCGATCTCGTCAACGGGGAAGTCGACGCGGGGACGCACGAAGTGGAATGGCATCCCTCCACGGCCTCAGGAGTCTATCTCTGCAGGATCGACGCCGTCACGCTCGACAAAACGGCGTCAACGTTCAGCAAGGTACAGAAGATGGCGTACGTCAGGTGACGTCTCATTGTCCGCGGCCGGGGTCCCCTCCACGGGGGACCCCCGGTGCGCGGGGAATCACGACGTTCACGATGTAGGCGTAGAGTCCGAACGCGCGCAGGGCCTCCCCCTGCGCGTGCACGGTCCCCACCTCTCCCACCCGGTAGCCGTCCTCCCCCCCTTTCCCGTTCCACCCGTTCCTGATCCCGTCGTCCACCGTGCGGTGGAGGACGACCGATGCCGTCCCGTGCGCGTTCGACCAGACGTAGTCGAGGGATTTCTCCACCTTCGCCGGGATGTCTTTCAGCTCCTCGGGCGCGATCTGGTAGGCGTCGAGAAGAAAATGCATGAACGCGCCGCTCCCGTCCATGCGGATCTGGTAGTAATCGACCGGGTCGACCCATCCGCTCGAGGGGTCCATGACGCGCCGGGCGGTCGCGGCGGCGATGTTCCGGTACTTCACGTCCCCCGTCGAGGCATACAGGGAAGCGGCGAGGGAACAGTACCCCGCCCCCATCCACGGGAGCGGGTTGCCGAACGCGGCGGGGCCCGACGCCCCGGCCCACCTGCCGTTTCCCCGGTAATAGGTCTTCTCGATCCCGGGCGCCGTGCCGTCCCCGTTCCACACGAGGAGAGCGTCGTCGAGATAATGGGGCTCCTTCGTGACGTCGTAGAGCCAGCACGCGACGGCCGCCATCTCGTTCATGTTGCTGTTCGTGAACACGTGCTCCCCGGGGGGCGCCGCATCCGGAGGGAAATTGTACCAGCTCCAGAATCCCCCGGCGCGGGAGAGCGCTCCCGATTCGCGGGCCTCGGTGTAACGGCGGACCGCGTCCGCCACGAGGCGCATGTCGGACTTCCCGGTAAAACGCCACCAGTACATCTCGGCGAGACAGACCCACGCCTGGTCGTCGAGCCATGTCTGCCTGCACATTTCCGTCAGGGGATGAGTGACCGTGTAGAAGCGGAGGAGGGCGGAATCCCCCGTCACGGCGAAGAGGTGCGCGTCGCCGATGGCCCCGTACGCCCCTTCCCAGCAGGGCGTGTAGACCTGGTGAAAGAGGACGTCGATCGCGTACGCCCTCTGCACCCATTTTTCCGTCGGGCGGTAGGCGGGAACGGTCCGGGGAGACGCGGCCCGTGAGCGCAGCGGAGACAGCGGAGAGGGGATGCGTATGGCAACGACAAGGAGAACGAAGGCAAGGACAACCGACACGGCGATGAGGCCCCCCCTTGCCGGCGTGATCCGCCGCGTTCGCGGGGGCACGTGAGCCCCCGTTTTCGTATATTGGTGCTTCTCACGCTTACCATCCGGAGAAACCATCATGCAGATCGGCATCGTCGGGCTCCCTTTTTCTGGCAAATCCACGCTGTTTCAGACCATTACGCGCACGCACATCGATCCTTCACTCCTGTCGCGGCCGGAAGCTCATCACGCGATCGTGAAGGTCCCGGACACCCGGCTCGACAAACTGAGCGCGCTGTTCTCCCCCAAAAGCACCGTGAACGCGACGATCGAATTCGTCGACGTGGCGGGGCTGCAGAAGGGGGAATCGGGGTCCACGCAGTTCACGACGAACTTTCTCTCGAACGTCAAGACGAACGACGCGCTGGTCCAGGTCGTCCGGGTCTTCGCCGACGACGCGGTCCCCCATCCCGACGGGACGATCGATCCCGTGAGGGACATCGCGGCGTTCGAAACGGAGTTCATCCTCTCGGACCTCGCCGTCATCGAGACGAGAATCGAGCGGATCAGGAAGCAGGTCCACAAGGCGGGGGACGAACAGGGGAAGAAGGAAATGCCGCTCCTGGAACGCTGCCACGGGATTCTCGACGCCGGGAAGCCGCTCCGCGAGACCACGTTCACCCGGGAAGAGATGCAGGTGCTCCGGTCATACCAGCTCCTGTCCGCCAAGCCGATGCTGATCGCGCTGAACCTCGACGAATCGCAGCGCCCGCGGGCGGCCGATCTCGTCCGGAGCGCCGCGGAGGGGAAATCGGGACCCAACACGGGAGCGCTCTCGTTTTTCGGCAAGATCGAGATGGAGCTCTCCGAACTCGGCGAAGAGGACGCGCGCGCATTCATGGAGGAATACGGCATCACGGAATCGGCGCTCAACACGCTCATCCGCGAGGCGTACGCCCTGCTCGGACTGCAATCGTTCTTCACCGTCGGGGAGGACGAGTGCAGGGCGTGGACGGTGCGGCGGGGGGCGACGGCGCAGGAATCGGCCGGCGTGATCCATTCGGACTTCATCACCTCGTTCATACGCGCGGAGGTTGTCGGTTACGACGATTTCATCGCCCAGGGAGGATCGTTCGCCAGGGCAAAAGAATCCGGGCGCTGGAGGCTCGAGGGGAAGGAATACATCGTCAGGGACGGCGACATCATGACGATACGGCACAGCTGACGCATCAGAGCAGGGCGGCGATCTCCCCGGCGAGCTTTTCGACGGCCTCGCGGAGCGCCCGGGCGTTCGGCGTTTTTCCCCCCGCATCCTGATCGGAATTCAGGCTCCCCCACTCCGTGGACACGTCCGCCCCGACGGAATTGTCGGTAGTGCTGCCGGTCTCCCTGAAACTCTGGACGAGCTCCCCCTTCGACACCGAGATCAAGTCCCCCTGGATCGTGACGGTGGCGCTCACCGTGCGGAGCGAGGACCCCAGCGACTGTCCCAGCACGCTGATCCCCCCCACGCCGTTGGCGCTGCTTGACGCCTCCGCCTCGAGTATCGTTCCGATCACCACGTAGTCCACCCCGTTTTTCTTCCCGAGGGCGACGGCCTTCTCGACGTCGACCGACGACGACTCGTCCGGGCCGGGCGTGTACTGGATGAACTTCGGCAGGAGCTTCTTGTTCCGGAGGAACTCCGACCGTATGAACTTCGCCACCTGTTCGCCGAATGCCGGGCCGACGCCTGCCGCGTCTTCGAAGGGGAGCACGCCGATCTTCTGTGACTGCGCAAGGCCCGGAAGCAGGCAGAGGATCAGGGCCAGTGTGAGCGTTTTCATGGATGATCTCCGTGATGGGGCGCGGGAGCGCCGTAGAGGCGTGCGTCCAGCGAGAGGCCGCCCGCCCCCACGATGAGAAGGAAGATGCTGCCGAGAAGCATCGCGTAGTCGACGCGCGATTCGTGGGCAAACGCCCAGAAACCCTTCGACAGAAGAAGGGGGATCTTCGTCGTCGCGATCGCCACGAGGATGTTCAGCATCATGACACATGCGGCGGGACGGACAAGGAGGCCGATGACGATCAGGGCCCCGCAGAGGATTTCGCAGAACCCCACAAACGGCGCCATGACCTCCGGGGCCGGTATCCCGATGTGCACGAACCGGCCGACGCCGAGATCAGCCGGGAAGAGGAATTTCTGGATTCCCTCGGAGAGGAACACACCGCCGACGACGAGACGGACGAGGATCACCGGGCGCGTGGACCGGGTCGAGATAAGTTGCTGTGTCAGGGACATGGGGGATGCTCCTAGCGGCCGAGGATGTACAGCGTCACGCTCCCCGGCTCGATCGACGGACGCGGGCGCGGCTGCTCCGCACTCGCAGCCGGAGCGGCGCCGAACCGCGCCGTCACCGTGTACAGCAGGTGCGTCTTCTCGTCGACGGCCATCGTCCGCGCCCTCCGCGGGGTTTTCGCGTTCTCGAGGACTGCCGGCTTCGTTCCCTCCACGACCGTGAGCGTCCCGTCCCCGTTGGAGCTGAACGCCAGACCGGTTCCGGGATCGAACGCCGCCGCGTCCGCCCCCTCGCCGATCGGGAGCGTCTTCACGACGCGCCCCGTCGCCGCGTCGAGGACGACCATCAGCTTGTTCGAACAGACGGCAAAGAGCATCCCGTGCGTCCTGTCGATTGCAAGTCCGCTCGCTTCTTCGCCGGGCGCGATCGGCCAGGTGTGAAGCACCTTCAGGGAAACGGGATCGAAGTCGACGATCTGGCTCCTGTCCTCGATGTTGACGAACACGTGCCCCTTCCCGTCGGAGACCGCGAACTCCGGCTTTCCGCCCAGGGGGATCATCCCGGCGATCGCGCCCGTCGGAGTCTCGAGCGCCGTCGCATTGCCGCTCCCGCCGTTGAACGTGAACACGCGTTTCGAAAAAGGATCGAACAGGATCGCGTCCGGATTGCGCGCCCCGACCTTGACGACCGCAGCCGTCGCGAGCGTCTTCAAATCGAATATCGTCACGGACGAATCCCGGCCGTTGGAGACGTATCCCCTGCCGCCGCTCACGTCGAGCGCGATGCCGTGGACGCCGGGGGTCGGCGCGATCTCCCCGATGATCCGGCGCGAGCCGAGATCCACGACCTGCACGCGTATCCCCCGCGAAATGTAGGCCCGCCCGGCGGCGGTGTCGACGGTCAGGTAATCCCATCCGGTGTCGCCGCCGAGGCGCACGCTGTCGATGACGTGGTACCCGGGGGCGCCGGACCGTCCCTGGGACGGAAGGGCGAGAACGAGGAGAAAGAGACAGGGGGCGATCATGTGAAGTTTCATCGGCTCTCCGATTGACCGTGGGGGATGCGTGACGGGGTGACGTCAAGATATATCACATCCGCCCCAAATACAAGGCACGACCGCCCGTGAGGCCCCGCCCGTGAGGCTCCCCCCCCCGCCCTCCGGTTGATTCTGACGCGGAATCGCTCTAGTTTTCAGCATCCGAAACCTCGAACAGGAATACGCACGTGACAGGACAGCAGACCAGAGGCATTTCTCCCCCCCCGTCCCCGTTCGTCCCCCCCGACCCGGTGGAGCGCTACATTCCCCTCCTTCTGAGGCTTGCCCTGTACGCGCTTCTCACGTTCTTCTTTGTCGAGGCGGCGGACGCATTTTACGAGTACCGCCCCGGGATGCACTGGGGGAACCTCCTGTTCATATTCCGAACGTTCACGTTTCTCCCGCTCCACGAGGGGGGACATTTCCTCTTCAGGTTCTTCGGGAGGACGCTGTACGTCCTGGGGGGATCGTTCTGGCAGATCGTGTTTCCTCTTCTCTGGTTCATCATCGCATTTCGCCAGCGCTCGCAGGCGTTTCCGTTCGCCCTCTTCTGGGTCGGCGAGAACATGATGGACGTGAGCCTGTACATCCGCGACGCCCCGGGGAGGCTGCTCCCGCTCCTCGGAGGGGACAAGACGGGGCACGACTGGCATTACCTTCTTGCTCAATGGGGCTGCATGGACGACGCCGGGACGATTGCAGACGTCATGTACTACGGCGGGGTCGCGGTCGCGCTCGGCGCCATTGCCGCGGGGGTCGCCATGGCGGCGATCGCATTCTTCCGGTCGGGAAGGCCGGGCCCGGTCTTCCCCCCGGCGCGGCGCGAGGCGGCACCCCGGGTCCAGGACGACATCGACAGGGAAGTCAGGCGGATCGAGGGACTCGAGGAGCCTCCTCCGCCCGGGAGTTGAGAGGCGCGCGGGGAGAACACGGGAGTAACAGCCGGGAATCGGGGGGGTCCTTCAGCGCGGAAACCGGGAGGGGGTCTCGAGCGCGGAGGCGACCGCGCGCGCCTCGCGCAGATCTTCGGGGGTGTCGATCTCGATGCACCGGAGGGACCCGACGTCGACGGCCGTCATCGCGCTCCCTTCGTTGATCGCTTCCTGGAATGCCGCTTCGTAAAACAGGTTCACGTTCCGCCCGTCGCGGAACATCCTCCGGAGAATCGCGTAGAGCGACCGCAGGAACTCCCTGCCGATCAGCTCGATCCCGATCGATTCTCCGGCGGCCTGCGCGGGGGGAACGTCTTTGCCGATCCGCAGGACCGCTCCGCCCGCCCCCCGCTGCACCTTGATCTCCTCGTCCCCCAGCGTCCCGCCGGACGCCATGGCAAGACACGTGGGGGCGCCGGACCTGCGGAGAAGCCCGATGATCCTCCTGTCAAAGACGATGTCGCTGTCAAGCAGGACGATGTCTTCTCCCGCCGCCGCTCGCTCCGTCAGGAAGAACGAGTAGATATTGTTCGTTTCCTCGTAACGATCGTTCGTCACGAACTCCGCGTCGAGCGCGGGGAATGATTCGCGGACATAGGCGCGAATCTGGTCCCCCCGGTACCCCGTGACGATCACGACGTCGCCGATCCCGTTCGCGATCAGGTTCTCGATTGTCATCCCGAGGATCGTGCCGGGACCGACTTCCAGGAGGCACTTCGGCACGCTGTCGGTCAGCGGCCGAAGCCGTGATGAAATCCCCGCCGCGAGTATGACCCCTTTCATGCCCCCCCCTGGACGGCAAGGTGGGCGTTGCTCGCCCGCTGCACGAGGAGCATGACAAGCGCGAGGATGTTCCCGACTCCCGCGATCCCCCAGAGGTACATGTCCAGACGTCCGGCGAACGCGCAGACGACGAGGAGCGTCCACTGGGTCGTCGGCCCGAGGCAAGTCCAGAAGTGCATGAGGATCTTCTCGTGGCCGGTGTGTTCCGTCCCGGGCGCGTTCAGGGCGACCGGGACAGTCTCCCTGTTCCCCGCCGCGCGCACCTGGACGCGGGTGTACAGGAGATAGACGCCGATGATGAACCGCTCGAAGGCCTTTCCCTTCTGTCCGCGAAGAACCTCGTACTCCTCACGGAACGCCCGGTCATCGGCCGCACGGGCGCCGGTGTGTGCCCCGGCGGCGTCGAGATATTTCTTCCTCTGGTAATCAAGGAGACCCGACTGCGCCGCATTGCTCAGCCCCGCCGCGGCCGTCAGGCTCCACATCAGCAGGGGGTCATCCGACGCGCCGGCGTACCCGATGCCTATCCCCAGGTAGGCGGCCACGCTGACGACATAGTCGCCTACGCCGTCGAGTATGCGGCCGAGATGCGTCCCCGTCCCGTTCATCCTCGCGAGCTGGCCGTCGCTGCAGTCGAGGATGTTGTACAGCAGGAAGAACGCACCCCCGGCCGCGATCGCCGCAGGGCTTCCGAGGGCCAGGCTCACGCCTCCCAGGACGCCGAAGAGCGTTCCCAGCAGTGTCAGCTGGTTGGGCGTGACGCCGGTCGAACGGACGGCGAGGACAAAGAGGAACGCGAGGGGGCGGTAGAAGATCAGGTCGAACACTTCTTCGACGGCAAGGGGCTTCAGTCCCCTCTTGTACTCGCGGAGGAGGTCCATGGCGTCCGCCTTCAGTCGTAGTACGACGTGATCGCGTCGAGGAGCAGCCGGTTCTCTTCCTGCGTCCCGATCGTGATCCTGACGTGGGAATTCAGCAGGGGCTCGTCCATGAACTTGATGATCAGGCGCCTCTGTTCCAGGTGCGCCTTCAGGCCCGCCCGGTGCGCCGGATCGATTGCCGCCAGTATGAAATTGGCGTCGGAGCGGAACACCCGGAAACCGGGGAGCTTTCCCAGAACGGCGTAATACCGCTCCCTGTCGCCGCTCATTTTCCCGGCGATGCCGGCATAATAGGCGGGAGAGTCCAGCGCCGCGATCGCCACTTCCTCCGACAGCCGGTTGAAGCCGAGATACCTGTTGCTGAATTCCGCGAGATTCTTGAGTCCCGTTCCCATCAGGGCGAACCCGATGCGCACACCCGCGAGGGCGTAGTACTTCGACATGGTGCGGACGATGAGCAGGTTCGGGTTCGCGTCAAGGAGCTCTTTGACGTACCCCGAGGCGTTCCCGAACACGTACGCCTCGTCGAGAACCACGACCGACTCACGGAAATCAGCCAGGATGGAACGGAGTCCCGCCTGGTCAAGCGTGTTTCCCGTCGGGTTGTTCGGCGAGCTAATGAACACGACGGCGGGCCGTTCCCGCGCATACACCTCCCTCATACCGGCGAGATCGTACAGAAAGCGGTCCTCCCCCACGGTCATGGGGAACTCCACGCTGAGGCCCCCCACCTCGGAGGCGATTTTCTTATAGTACCACCACGAATAGGCCGGGACCATGAGCTTCTGCCCCCGGCCGAGGTAGCACTGGATCGTCTGCTTGAGTATGTGTTCGGCCCCGTAGCCGAGAAGGACCCTCTCCTCGGGAATCCCGAACTCGTGCGCCAGCCGTTCGGAGAGGATCCCCCGGATGCCGCGGTTGAACGACCTGTCGTACCAGCTGAGGCAGGTGAGATCGACCTTCTTCAGGACGTCGAAGCACGCAGGGGCGGGACCGTAGTTGTTCTCGTTCCTGTCAAGATAGATGGTTTTGGGTGTCATGGGGATAGGATCTTTCTCATTTGTCCTTGACGTCGTTCATCCCCCCCTCCCTTTTCGGCTCCTTCACGGCGGGCCACTCACCCGGCTTCCCTGTCGCTTTGTCCGCAGGCATCACGCGCCGGAGGCGCGGGACGAAGGCGGGGTCTTCGGAGGCAAGATAGGCAAGGCACGCCGCGAGTATCACGTTGTTCTTCAGTTCGTCGAAGACGAGCTTGTCGTACGTGTCCCTGTTCGTATGCCAGGTGTACGCAAAATAGTCCCAGTTGAGAGAGCCGAGCCCGAACCCCGGGGCTCCGGCCGCGTCGAACGAAGAATGGTCCGTCCCTCCGCCCGCGGGGGCGCCCGGGAAATCGACCTTGATATTCTGTGTGACCTCGTGCGGTATGCGCGAGAGCCAGTGCCCCAGGTGATCAGCCGCATCAAGCAGCCCCGCCCCGCTCATCGACTGGACGCGTCCCGTCCCGTTGTCCTGGTTGAACAGCGCCTGCAGGTGCGCAACGATGTCGGGGTGGTCCATGACGAACGCGCGCGAGCCGTTGAGTCCCTGTTCCTCGCTCCCCCAGTGGCCGGCGAGGATCGTTCTCCGCGGCGAGGGGTAACACTTCTTCAGTATCCGCATCGCCTCCATCATGACGATGGTCCCCGTCCCGTTGTCGGTCGCCCCCGAGGAGGCGTCCCACGAGTCAAGGTGCGCGGAGAGCATGACGTATTCCCCGGATTTTTCGCCTCCGGGCATCCGGGCGACGGTGTTGTACGTCGGGACGGGACCCGTGCTCTTCGACCGGGTTTCGATGCGGACCTCCGGATCGTCGCCGTACTCCGAAAGCCGGTAGAGGAGAGTATAGTCTTCAAGGCTCAGAACGACGGCGGGGATCTTCGTCGCGCGCGTGTCAAACACGCGGTAGGTGCCCCAGCCGGTCGACCAGTTCGATGTGATCACGCCGGCGGCGCCGGCTTCCTCGAGGACCAGCGGGAGGGAGTCCGCCCTGACGTGTGCGGCGGCGAGCCGGTGCTCCCAGTTCAGCCTGATCCTCTCGCGAAGGGCCTTGAGGCTGTCGAACGACTCCTTCTGGGCGAATTCTTCCCAGTTCTTGTCCGGCCTTCCCGTGGGCTGCGGCTGCGACACGAGGACGAATTTGCCCCGCACGGAAGGGAGCCACGCCTGGAACGCTGCGGAATCCGGTGAGTCCGCAAGCACGATGAGGCGCGCGGTGACCCCCCCTTTCGGGGTGGCCGGACTGAAGGCGAGCATCGTCCCTTCAAGCGTCCGCACCCGGGGAGAAACCAGGTCGATGTGTGTCGTCCCCCTCTCCCAGCCCCGCCACGTTCCGAACTTCTCGTTCGCCGCCTCGATTCCCCACTTTCCGTAGGCCGCCACGGTCCACTCGTGCGCGCGCATCATGCCGGGAGAGCCGACCAGGCGGGGCCCGATGACGTCGAACAGGGCGTGCGCGAGCGCAGGCAGCTGGGTCGAGTCCATTTCCTCCGCCCAGATCTTCCGGATGACCGGGTCGTCGGAGGGGAACGTCTGCGAAAACGCAGATGCGGCGAACAGAGCGAGGAGAACGAAAGCGGCAGGTCGTTTCTTCATCGGGTACCCGTCGGGGTGAGTATGGAAGGCGATATTGTGCGGACGAATGAAGAACGCAAACTGCGCCGCCAAAGTCAACGGGTTTTGAGGTCGGCCATTCCCTCCAGGACCTCGTTCCGGGGGAGTTTTCCCGCAATCAGGGCCTCGTCAGATTTCTGGAGGAGCCGCCGGTAGAACCGGAACCCCTCTTCCCTGAACTCCGGGTTCGCCGCCATGATGTCGAACAGGACGTTCTCGGCGCTGTCGAACCTTCCCATCTCTTCGTGGAAGGACATCACCTTCCCGAGCAGATCGCACGGAAGCGCGTACCCGGCAAGAGAGGCGAGCATGTCGTCGATGGCGGCGGCGTGGTCGGGGGCCGCGGGTTTTCCCTCACGGAGCCACGCGTCGAGAAGGAGCTCGAGCGATTTGAGCGAGAGCAGAGCGGATTCGTCGTTCTCCCCCGTCATCGCCCGGATGGCGGCCTCCTCCCTGAGAAGCAGACCGAGTATGTACACTTTTGGAATCGCGAGCGACGGGTCGGTGCCGAGCAGGACGCCAAGCTCGGCGGGACTGCACCGGCGTATCAGCACGCTGTCGATGCCGAGAAGCGTCTTCCCGGTGGACTGAATCTCCAGGAGGGCCCGCGGAAAATCCTTCTGGCCCTTCAGATGGACGATCCTGGCCAGCATCGCCGAAAGCATGCTGACCATCCGCATGAAATAATCCTGCTCGATCACGGACTCTGCCTCCCTTTCCGCAGGAGCGCGGCCGATGCGCCGTCGAGCATCCAGCGGGCGGGCGCGTCGGCCGGGTCGACGAGCGTGGCCGGAAGCTCCGCAGACGGACCGGACGATTCCAGGACCTTCCGGACGATCTCCTGTTTGTCTCCCCCCGACACGAGGAATACGACGTTGCGGGCGGCATTGATCACGGGGAGCGTCACCGTCACACGCCAGGCGGAGAGGCGCGGGACGAAGACCGCGGCGGCGCGCCTGGAGCGCTCGGCAAGGACGTCGGTCCCCGGAAAGAGCGAAGCGGTGTGCCCGTCCGGGCCGAGTCCCAGGAGGAGAACGTCGAATTTCCCGCCGGTGAGCGGAAGCGTACGGTCAAGGTCGTCGTCGTATTCGGCGGAGGCGACATCGGGGGGGCGTTCACCCCTGATCCTGTGGACGTTCCCCGCCGGCAGGGGGATCCGCCTGATGAGCTCGTCGCGGACCATGCCGTAGTTGCTCCCTGGATCGTCAGGGGAGACCATCCGTTCGTCGCCGAAGCAGAGGTGTATACGCCTCCAGTCGGGTGCTTTCTCCGGAGGGAGGAGGGAAAGCCTCCTGTACAGGGCACGGGGGGTCTCCCCTCCCGCGAGAGCAATCGTTGCGACGCCCCGTTCTCCCGTCGACTGCCGGAGGAGCCGGACGACCTCGTTCTCCGCCGCAGCGTGCAGATCCGCCGCTGAAGGATACACATCGATGCGCCGCTCACTCATGACGCTGCTCCGGGTCCCCGGGGGTGGGGGGCGCAGTCGTGACGCCACCAGCGCCCTTCGCGCGCCAGAAGGGAGTCTCCTCCCTCCGGTCCCCAGCTTCCCTGCTCGTAGGTTTCAAGGGGAGAACCGTCGCCGCTCTCCCATCCGGATCTCACGCCGTCGATGAAACGCCAGGCGAGCTCGATTTCATCCCCCCTCGTGAAGAGCGAAGCGTCGCCCTGGAGGGCATCGAGGAGAAGGCGTTCGTACGCCTCCGGGATTGATCCGTCGCCGAACGAATCCCTGTAATGAAACTCCATGTCCACGGGGCGGGTGTGCATTCCCTGGTCGGGGACCTTGGTGATGAACCGGAGGTGCAAACCTTCGTCGGGCTGTATGCAGATGCTCAGGTGGTTCGTGAAGAGCTCCGTGACCCCGGCCTGGACGTCGAATATCTGCGTCGGCGGCCGGCGGAACTGGACGATAATTTCCGAGCTCTTTTCACTCAGCTTCTTCCCGGAGCGGAGGTAGAACGGAACCCCCTGCCACCTCCAGTTATCGATGTAGAGCTGGAGCGCGGCGAATGTCTCCGTCGTCGATCGGGGGTCGACCCCCTCCTCGGAGGTGTACCCCCGGTACTGCCCCCGGACGGTATGCCGCCTCGAATGCTCGGGGGGGATTTCCCGGAGGGCGGTGAGCACTTTCACTTTCTCGTTGCGGAGAGAGTCGGCGTCCACGACTGCCGGGGGTTCCATCGCCACGAGCGTGAGAAGCTGGAGGAGATGGTTCTGAAACATGTCCCTGAGCACGCCGGCGGTTTCGTAGTACCCGGCCCGGTGCTCCACACCCACGGTTTCGGCGACGGTGATCTGCACGTGGTCGACGTGGTTCCGGTTCCAGAGCGGCTCGAATATCGCGTTGCCGAACCGGAGCATGAGCACGTTCTGGACGGTTTCCTTTCCCAGGTAGTGGTCGATCCTGAATATCTGTTCTTCGTGGAGGAGTCCGTGGAGCTCATCGTTCAGCGCCCGCGCGGAGGCAAGATCCCTTCCGAACGGCTTTTCGACGATAATCCGGCGGAATCCCCCCCCCTTCAGCTCTTCCAGCAGGCGCGCCGAGGCGAGCCGCCTGATGACTTCGGAATAGAAACGGGGCGCTGTCGCCAGGTAGAAGAGGCAATTGACCGCCGCAGAGTCCGTCCCGATGCGGCGGGAAAGCTCGGTGTACGCGGATCCGTCTTCGAGGTCGCCGCACTGATACGAGATGGAACGGGCGAATTCGGCCCACGTCGGGGCATCGTATTCCCCGGGGGCGAATGACCGGACGCCTTCCAGGAGCTTTGCCCTGTACGCATCGTCCATGATCCGGCTCCGCGACAGCCCGATGATTCTCGAGGGAACGGGAAGCCGGCTTTTCCTGAAATTGCTGTAGAGCGCCGGGATAAGCTTCCGTGTCGTCAGATCGCCCGACCCACCGAATATGACGATCACAGTCTCCATTCCGGCTCTCACTATGTGGTTCGTGAACGTAACAACAACCGGGCGCACAGGGGCCCGCATGACCCGACATCGTGTCACAAGAAATGAAACGAACAAAGAAAAGTCAAACGGCGATCCCCTTCCTCCGGGGAAGATCCCCCTTGCGATTGAGATTCCGGGATGCTATCATTAGGTGAGTTTGGCGGAGAGTTCTTCCCGTCTGCAATGTCATCCACACCCACAAAAACCCACAGGAGCACAATCATGAAGAAGTACACCATCGCGATCATGCTTGCCGCCGCGTTCCTCGCGGCGCAGGTTCAGCCCGTGCTGCTGGCACAGGACAAGACGGAGAAAACCGAGAAGACGTCCAAGGACAAGTCAGCGAAGGAAAAGAAGACCAAGGAGAAGAAAGACACCTCCAAATCGAAAACGGAAAAGGCCGTCAAAGAGAAGACCACGAAAGAGAAGACCACCAAAGAGAAGGTCGCGAAAGAGAAGGGGACAAAGGAAAAGGCGGTAAAGGAGACGAAGGAGAAGACGGAGGCTGCGGCGGCATCCACCACAAGCACCCCCGCAAAGACGTCGCTGAAGGAGAAGATGAAATCCGCCGTATCGAAGATGAAGGGGACGGGAACGTCGACGGCGACGGGAACGACCGAAACCGCCACAAAGGAAGCAGGGACGGCGAAGGAAGCCGCAGCGTCGAAGGTTGAGAAGACCACCGCAGCGGCGAAAGCGACCGCGAAAGAAGCCAAGGATGAGGCGGTGGGAAAGACCGCCGACGGCAAGACGGTGTTCGAGGGGGCAAAAGGCGGCCACTACTACATGGACGACAAGGGGAACAAGACCTACGTGAAGGATTTCGTCGGGGCGAAGATCGTCGGCCAGACGAAGAAGGGGCAGAACATCTACGAGGGACCCCGCGGCGGGCACTTCTACTATACGGAAAGCGGTAACAAAGTCTACGTGAAGAAGGACCAGTAGGACGCCACCAGAAGGATCGTCATGCCCTGATCGACACGTCAGCGCGGCCAGAGATGACCGCGCTGACGGCGTTTAAGGGAGTGCCGGCGGCAGACGATGCGGCTGCGGAGACGCGGGCATCTCACGTTCCGGCCAGAACGAGAGTCTTCTGGGGCGTGGAGAGATACTCCGCTCCGGCGGCGCGGAGGACGACCATCTCCTCGACGGTGGCGACGCCGCGGCCCGGGACCGTCAGACGGGGTTCGAGTGTGAAGACCATCCCTTCTTCGAGGGGGACGAACGGCTTCTTCGCGTACTTCTCCCACGCCGGTCCCAGGAGCGCCGTGCCGTCGTGCGCGAACCTTCCGACCTGATGACCGAGACCGTGCGGAAACCCGTCGTAGCCGGCCTGGGTGATGATCCCCCGGGCGATCGCATCGATCCGCTCCCCCGTGACGCCGACGTGCATCCCTCTGCGCGACTCTTCGATCGCGCGCACGATCGTGTCGAACCCCCGCTGCACTTCGGAAGGAACCCCCTGTTCCCCGCGGCGGGGGACATAAAACGTCCTCTGGAGGTCGGAGCAGTACTCCTCGACCTTGAGACCGAAATCCATGTTGAGGATATGACCCTCCTCCACGACCCGGTCCGTGGGAGCATAGTGTGCGGCGGCAGTGTCAGGCCCGGTGAACACCGCGGGACACGTTTTTTCGTCCCAGGCGAAGAGGAGGCCCCGTTCCCGGACGCGGTCCTTCATGAACGCGGCGATCTCGCGCTCGGTCCGCCCCGGACGGATGAACGGCCCGACCTCGGCGAATATCTTCTCGGTCTCCGCGATCGCGCGGCGCATCCGGCCGATCTCCTCCGGGCTCTTTCTCTGGCGGAGCGCGCCGATGATGCTGTCGGCCTGCACGAGCCTGCCGCCGAGGCCGATCTCCCCGAGCATCCCTTCGAGCGTCAGGTACATGCCGTGCGTGAGCCCGTCGCAGATCTCGCTCTCGGGGGAGTAGTTCACCGCGATCGTCCGGGGGGCGAGGTTCCGGAAATAGTCCTGGAGCGGTTTCCTGATCCCTTCCACGTAGGCGATGACGTCTCCGTACGCACCGAGGTCTTCGATCCCCTTCCGGTCATACTGGCCGACGATCGCGCACGTCCGCCCGCTCTTCGTGATGATAAGCGCGCTGTGCCACGTGAGGTCCCCCTCCACCAGGAACGGGAGCGTGGGATCGCCGTTGATCCCGGTCTCCCTCGTGAACGTGAGCCAGCAGTCGGTGTCGAATTCGGTGAGGGCGGCGACGGCCTGGGAGATCTTTTCCTTGATGAGCATGGGGGCTCCGGTGCTAGACAGAATGATGTTCGGTGCGGGCGATGATCTCGTCCTGGAGAGAACGGCCCAGGTCGCAGAAATAGTCGCTGTAGCCGGCGACGCGGACGATGAGGTCGCGGTGCTCCTCCGGATGAACCTGGGCGTCGCGGAGCGTCGCCGCGTCCACGACATTGAACTGTATGTGGTGCCCTCCCATGCTGAAATATGACCGGATGAGCGCCACAAGCGTGTCGATCCCCTTCTCCCCTTCGAGCAGCTTCGGCGTGAATTTCTGATTCAGGAGCGTCCCCCCCGTCCTCACGTGGTCCATCTTCGCCGCGGACATGAGCACCGCCGTGGGCCCGCGCCTGTCGGCCCCCTGCACGGGGGAGATCCCTTCCGAGACGGGCGTGCCCGCCCTCCTCCCGTCAGGGGTCGCGCCGGTCACCGCGCCGAAATAGATGTGGCACGTCGTGGGAAGGAGGTTGATCCTGTACTTCCCTCCCCGCGCGTTGGGCCTGCCGTCGATGGCCTTGAAGTAGATCTCGAACACCGACCTCATGATGGCGTCAGCGTCGTCGTCGTCGTTGCCGTAGCGGGGAGTCCTGTTCGCCAGGAGGAGGCGCGTCTTTTCGAATCCCTGGAAGTCGGCCGCAAGAACGCGGAGCAGGTCTTCCATCCGCATCGCCCCTTCCCCGAACACATGGCGGCGGATCGCTGAAAGGCTGTCGGTGACCGTGCCGATTCCCACCCCCTGGATGTAGCTCGTGTTGTACCGCGCTCCCCCCGCGTTGTAATCCGCCCCCTTCGCGATGCAGTCGTCGATCAGGAGGGAGAGAAACGGGACGGGAAGGTATTCCGCGTACAGACGCTCGATCACGTTGCTTCCGCGGATCTTCACGTCCACGAAGTGGTTGACCTGCGTCCGGAACGCATGCATGAACTCGTCGAACGTATGAAACCGGGCGGCATCCCCGGTCACCGGTCCGAGCTGCTTGCCGGTCCGCGGATCCCGGCCCGCGTTGAGCGTCAGCTCGACGATCTTCGGGAGATTGAAATAGCCGGTCAGGATGTACGCCTCCTTGCCGAACGCCCCGGTCTCGACGCAGCCGCTGGTTCCCCCCTGGCGCGCGTCCTCGATCGTTTTCCCCTGCCGGACCATCTCCTCGACGACCGTGTCGGCGTTGAAGACCGACGGCTGGCCCCATCCCTTGCGGATGACGCACGCGGCCGCCTTCACGAATGCGTCCGGGTTCTTCCGGGAGAGCTGGATGTTGGAGCTCGGCTGGACGAGCCTCATCTCGTCGATCACTTCAAGGACGAGGTACGTCACATCGTTGACGCCGTCCTCGCCGGCGGGGGTGAGGCCGCCGCTGTTGATGTTGGCGAAATCCGTGTACGTGGAGCTTTCTTCGGCCGTCACGCCGACCTTGGGGGGAGCGGGCTGGTTGTTGAACTTGACCCAGAAGCACTCGAGGAGCTCTTTCGCCTCCTCGCGCGTCAGCGTCCCCCCGGCGATCCCCCGCGCATAGAACGGCATCAGGTGCTGGTCGAGCCTCCCCGGGTTGAACGCATCCCAGGGGTTGAGCTCCGTGATCACACCCAGGTGGACGAACCAGTACGCCTGGAGGGCTTCACGGAATGTCGCGGGCGGATGGGCGGGGACCCGCCGGCACACGCGCCCGATCTCGAGGAGCTCCGCCCTGCGCCGGGGATCGGTCTCCCGGAGGGCCTTACCTTCGGCCTCCTCCGCGTACCTGCGCGCGAGCGTGATCACGGCGTCGGCCGCAATATCCATCGCCGTGAGCTCGTCGCGCCTGGCCCCGGAATCCGGGTCCGTTGCTCCCTCGAGCGACTCCAGCGCCGAGCGGACGGCGGCCTTGAGGCCGAGAAGCCCCCGGGTGTACAGCTTCCCGTCAAGGACCGTATGACCGGGGGCGCGCTGCTCCATGAACTCCGTGAATATCCCGGCCTCGTAGGCGTCCTTCCACTCCGGGTCCATCTCGCGGAAGATCCTCTCGCGCATCGTCTTCCCCTTCCAGAAGGGGATGATCCGGTCCCTGTAGACGTCCTTCGTCTCCCGGCTGACGCGGAACGAGATCTTCGCGCGCGTATCGAGCACCTCCAGGTCTTCCGGGGTGTGACAGCAGAGCTCAGGGTACGTCGACGTCGCTTTCGGCGCGGGACCCCGTTCGCCGACGATCAGCTCCCCCTCGTTGATGACGACCGTCTGTCTCTCCATCAGCGTCCGGAACACGTGGGCGCGGCGGAGCGGAGGCGTGAGCTCCCCGGCAGTCTCCATCGCTTCCGTGACAAGGAGTCCCCTCTCGTGCGAGAGCGCGGGGACCGCCTCGAGGCTTTGCGCGCGGAGCTTTCTGACGCGTTCTGTCATTGTCTTATCCTCCGATGCTGACCACAGGATGGAACTTCTGCAGTTCCTCCGCGATCGCGTTCATGGTGTCAAGGGAAGGCGCCCGGAGACCGGGGAGCCCGTAGTTGATCCCCAGCCTCGCGTACTTGTCGACGCCGATCGTGTGATACGGCAGGAGCTGGATGCCGACGACGTTCCCGAGCGAGGCGATGAACCTCCCGGCCACGCCGATTCCCGCAAGGGAGTCGTTCACCCCCGGGACGATCGGCATGCGGATCACGACCCGCTTTCCCCAGGAGGCGAGCCGCTCCAGGTTCCCCCGTATCAGGGCCCCCGAAACGCCGGTAAAGCGGCGGTGGGCGTCCTCGTCCACCGATTTCAGGTCGAACAGGAAGAGATCCGTCAGGGCCGCCACCCTGGAGAGCACGTCGGGGGAGGCGTACCCGGCAGTGTCGACGACGGTGTGAAGCGACCGTTCGACGCACGCACGAAGGAGCGCGACAAGGAACCTGTGCTGCAGGAGCGGTTCGCCCCCCGAGAACGTCACCCCGCCGCCGGACTCACGGTAGAAGGGAACGTCCCTTTCGATCTCGCGCATGACATCGTCCACGGTCATCGTCCGTCCGACGAGCTCGCGCGCATCCGCAGCGCACACCTCCGCGCACGTCCCGCACCGGGCGCAGAGCTCAGGGAGCGTCTCGTATTTCCCCTCCCGCTCGACGATCGCGCCGCTGGGACACGCGCTCGCACAATCGCCGCAGGCGATGCACCGGTCCGGCCTGTACGCGAGCTGCGGGCCCGGGGAAAAGGCCTCCGGGTTGTGGCACCAGGCGCACTCGAGGGGGCAGCCCTTGAGAAACACGGTCGTCCGGATTCCGGGTCCGTCCTGGACCGAGAATCGCATGATGTTGAACACCGTACCTGCCGGTTCCTGCGCAGAGGGTTCCACGGCGGCGTTCTCCTCGCTGCTCACATGTACCTGTCGGGTCTGAGAAGGTGCAGGTCGATCGTCGGGATCCGGCCGTGCACGATCTCCGCGACGAGCTTCCCGGTCACGGGCGCCAGCGACATCCCGACCATGGCATGACCGGCCGCCGCGATCAGGTTTTCGTATTTGCGGAACCTCCCGATGAAGGGAAGCCCGTCGGGCGTGCACGGACGGAGGCCGGCCCAGACCTCGCCCCCCGCGAGCTGCACGGGATCGTAGTCACCCAGGTAGGCGGGGACGGATCTCAGGAGGGCGCGCACGCGCCGGTCGTTGACCGAGGTATCGAATCCGGCCAGCTCCATCGTCCCCGAGAACCGGAGCCTCCCACCCATCGGCGTGACCGCCACGCGCGCCTCCTCCAGGAGCATGGGGATGCGGGGGAGGACAGGCGGGTTCCTGACCGTCACGCTGTACCCTTTTCCGGGCTGCATCGGGATCTGGAGCCGGAGCGCCCGGAGTATCCCGGGGGACCAGGCCCCGCCGGCAATGACGAACTCGTCCGCGGCATACGTCCCTCCCGTCGTCGTGACGGCGGTGATCCCCGAAGGGCGCGTGACGAACCCCGTGACCCGCGTCGAATGAACGTACCGCACTCCCCCGGCGATGACGCGCTCCCGCATCCGGTCGACGAATATCCCGGGGGTCAGGTGCGCATCCCCCGGGTAGTACACCCCGCCCGAGGCGGTGAACCTGACGCCGGGTTCCAGCTCGTGCATCTCGTCGGGGCCGAGGACATTGGCCTCGATGCCGATCCTCGATGCCTGCGAGGCCATCTTCAGCGAACCTTCCCTGCCGTGCGACGTCCTGAAGAGCATCAGGAGTCCGTTCCGGCGGAATTCGAAATCCATGTCGCCGGCAGCGGCGAGGTCTTCGTACAGCGCGAGGCTCGCCATGCTCATGTCGCGGAGGATGAGAACGGCCCGTTCCGTGCGCCGCGCGCTCGAGGCAAGGGCAAACTGCCAGAGCCACGTGAGAAGGTCGGGATCGAGCCTCGGCTTGATATAGAACGGGCTGTCGGGACGGAGCATCCATTTCAGCCCCAGCATCACCATGCCGGGGGCCGCCAGCGGGACGAAATGGCTCGGGACCACGAGGCCGGCGTTGTGCAGCGACGACCCCTCGCCGATGAGCCCCCGTTCCACGATCGTCACGCTGCACCCGGAGGCCCTCAGGTAGTGCGCCGTGCAGAGACCCACCGCGCCGCCACCGATCACCAGAACGTGTTTCATCCCGCCGCCTGTGCCTGTCAAGTCAGAGTACCTGGAATCCCCGTGCGAAGGGGTCGTCGTCGTCGATGACGATCGTGTTGAATGCCGTGATCTTCGCCCAGCCTTCGATGCTCGGGACGATCCCCCGCTTTCCCCCCACGGCCGCCGTCCGTTCCACCCTCCCCCTGAATATGCTCCCGATAATGCTCTCGTGAACGAATTCGTCCCCCGGCGCGAGCTTCCCCTTCGCAGCCCACTGCGCCATCCGCGCCGAGGTCCCCGTCCCGCAGGGCGAACGGTCGATGGCCTTCTCGCCGTAAAAGACCGCGTTCCTTCCGTGGGCCCCCTGCGCGCGGGGAGGGCCCGTCCACATGATGTGCGAGAGTCCCCGGATCGCCGGGTTCTCCGGGTGCACGAATTCGTGGGAGGCGTTCACCATCCGCCGTATCTGCGGGCTCAACCGTAGGATTTCCGCCGCGCCGAGCTCGTCGATGCCGGCATACGATTCCTGGGGATCGATGATGCCGTAGAAATTCCCGCCGTAGGCGACGTCCATCGTCAGGGGGCCGAGCCCGGGAACCTCGACGCGCAGCCCTTCCCGGTCCAGGAACGACGGGACGTTGACGATGCGGACGGATCTCACGTTTCCGGCTTCCATGACGTAGGAAGCTTCGATCACTCCCGCGGGGACCTCCAGTCGCAGGAGCCCGGGTGTCCGTGGGCGTATGAGCCCGTGCTCGAGAACCACCGTGACGGTCCCGATCGTCCCGTGCCCGCACATCGGGAGGCAGCCGCTCGTCTCGATAAAAAGGAGCCCCGCGTCGTTCGCAGGATCCGCCGGGGGATACAGTATGCTCCCCGACATCATGTCGTGCCCCCGGGGCTCGAACATGAGTCCCGTCCGTATCCAGTCGAATTCCGCAAGAAAATGTTTCCGGCGGTCACCCATCGTCCTCCCCTCGAGGCGGGGCGCGCCCCCGGCGACGACCCGCACGGGGTTGCCGCAGGTGTGGGCATCGATGCAGAAAAATGTGTGGCGAGCCATGACGTTCTCCTTCAGGCCAGGTCGAGCACCGTCTTCGCGAATTCCTCCAGATAGTCGACGAGCGCGTCGGAGGCACGCCCTGCGGACTGCTCGTCGGCGGCCGCCACCGCGCGCATCATCGCGGCGTGAAGCTCCGCCGCCCGGGGAAGATCGCCGCTGTGCCTGTACAGGTACCAGAACCGGCGGCAGTGGGCGTGGAGGGGGACGAGGGCCTGGAGCGCGAACGCGCTCCGCGAGGCGGATTCCACGAGCCGGTCGAAACCATTGTCGAGCCGCATGAACTCGGCCATGTCCCCGGCCGCGGCCGCGGCCTGCATGGCGCCGGCCGTCTCTTCGAGCATGCGGCGCTGGGCGGGCGAGGCACGGCGCGCCGCTTTCATCGCGACAAGCCGGTCCAGCACCCGGCGCGTCTCCAGGACGGCGAGATAGTCGACGATGTTGATGTCGCTGACGACGACGCCCCGCCGGGGGAGCGTGGTGACGAGGCGCTGGGCCTGGAGCCGCTGAAGCGCTTCCCTGAGAGGGGTCCGGCCGATCCTGACTTTCCTCCCGAGGTCCGCCTCCGAAAAGACGCCGCCGGGGGGAAGATCAAGCGTCACGATCATCTCCTCGAGCCGGACGTATGCTTCCTCGGCCAGGCTGAGCCTCGGCGATGTCCGCCCCGCCTGCGCGCGGGGCTCGCGTTTTGCCGCAGTATCCGTGTGCATCGGCTGTTCCTTCCTTACGGGGCGGTATAACACGTCTTGACCGTCGTGTAGAATTCCACGGCGTACCTTCCCTGCTCCCGCGTGCCGTAACTCGAGCCCTTCTTTCCTCCGAACGGAACGTGATAATCCACGCCGGCCGTGGGAAGGTTCACCATCACCATCCCCGCCTGAGCGTTCTTCCTGAAGTGGCTCGCGTGCTTCAACGACGTCGTGCAGATTCCCGCGCAGAGGCCGAACGGTGTATCGTTGGCGATGGCCAGAGCCTCATCGTAGTCCCTGGCGCGAAGCACTCCCGCGACCGGCCCGAACACCTCTTCCCTGTTGAGCCGCATTGCGCCGGTCGTTTCCGTAAAGAGCGCGGGGGAAAGGTAGAACCCTTCTTTCGGCCTTCGCAGGCGCTCTCCGCCGAATGCGAGCTTTCCCCCCTCTTCCCCGGCCAGCGCGATGTAGCGCATATCTTTCTCGAGCTGCACGGCGTCCACGACAGGGCCGATATCCGTTCCGGCGGCAAGCGCATCCCCCACTTTGAGCGTGGCGAAACGCTCGGTGAGCGCCCGGATGAACCTGTCATGAATTCCCTGCGTCACCACGATCCTGCTTGAGGCCGTACACCGCTGCCCCGTCGAGAAGAACGCCCCGTTGACGGCCGCGCCGACCGCCACGTCGATGTCCGCGTCGTCGAGAACCACGAGGGGGTTCTTTCCCCCCATCTCGAGCTGGACTCTCGCCAGGCGGGAAGCGCACTTCGCCGCCACGAGTGTCCCCACGCCGACGGACCCCGTGAAGCTGACCCCCGCAACGTCGGGATGCTCGACGAGCGCATCGCCGATCACGCTCCCCTTCCCCATCACGCAGTTAAAGGCACCGGGAGGGAGCCCGGAGCGGGAGATGATCTCGGCAAGGGCCCAGGCCGAGCCCGGGACGAGCTCCGCGGGCTTCAGGACGACGGCGTTGCCGAAGGCAAGGGCCGGGGCGGTCTTCCACGCGGGGATCGCGGCCGGAAAATTCCAGGGGGTAATGAGCGCCACGACGCCGAGGGGCTCGCGCAGCACGTCGATCTCGACGCCCGGCCGGACCGACGGGATGTGTTCGCCGCCGAGCCTGAGGGCCTCACCTGCGAAAAACTTGAATATCGCCCCCGCGCGGCTCACCTCGCCTATCGACTCCGGGAGGGTCTTCCCCTCCTCCCGGGCCAACAGACGCCCGAGCTCCTCTTTCCTGGCGAGTATCTCCGTCCCGATGAAATCCAGGACGTCGAACCGCTGCTGCGGCGTGCTCGAAGCCCAGACGGGGGCGGCCCCCCGCGCCGCGGCGACGGCGGAGGCGACGTGTGTGGCATCCCCCTGAGCGTAGCGACCGACGCTCTCCCCCGTGTCGGAAGGATTGATGTCTTCGGCATCGAGCGCGCCCGGCACCCACTGCCCGCCGATAAAGAGCCCGTGCACTGATCCGGTCACAGGTATCATTGTCACTCCCCGGGAAGTTGTGGTCGGGTCTCAAGCGCCCGCGCGATCGTCTTCTCCACGCGCGCACGCTCCTCTCCCTGGAGCGGGAGTCGCGGAGGACGGACCCGCTCGTTGCCGCCGGAGGCCATCGCTTCGGCAAGCTTGATATTCTGCACGAATTTCGTCGAGACATCCAGGTGGAGGAGCGGCATGAACCAGCGGTAGAGCGCGAGGGCTTCGGCCGTGCGTCCGGCTTTCACGAGGTGATACAGGACGACCGTTTCGCGGGGGAACGCGCAGACGAGCCCGGCCACCCACCCGGAGGCGCCGAGGATAAGGCTCTCCATCGCCAGGTCGTCGACGCCCGTGAATATCGCGTACCTCTCGCCGACGAGGTTCCTGATGTCGGAGATCCTCCTGACATCGTCGGAGGATTCCTTGATCGCGACGAATTTCGGCTCGTCGGACAGCCGGGCGAACATCTCCGGCGTGACGTCGATCCTGTAGGAAACCGGGTTGTTGTACAGCATCACGGGGAGATCGGAAACGCGGGCGATAGCGCGGAGGTAGACTTCCGTCTCCGCGGGATCGGCGGCGTACTGCATGGGAGGGAGCAGCATGAAACCCCCGGCCCCGTTCGCAGCCCCGTCGCGGACGAACGCGCATGCGGCGGCGGTCGTCGTTTCCGCGACGCAGGCGAGTGCGGGGACTTTTCCCCGGCAGGCTGCCGACGCCATGCGCACGACATCCTGCTTTTCCCCGGGGCTGAGCGTCCCGTTCTCCCCGAGCGAACCGAGAACGATGATCCCGTGCACGCCCGCCGAGATCTGGCGTTCGATGTGGGACTCCATCGCTCGGAGATCGAGATTCCCCTTCTCATCGAATTTGGACGTGAGCGCGGTGTATACTCCTGTCCACTGTACGGCCATCTTGATCCTCCGGTCTTCAATAGATATATCTATAATATATCAGACCAAATCGACCGAGTCAAGGGCGCAGGTATTGAAATTGGCCCGGAAGTACGCGATTTTGAGTAGTTTCACATTCGAGGGGATTCATGCACCGCCTTTCAGCAGCTCTTCTCATGGCATTCGCCGCACTGTCGCCGCTCCGCGCGGAGAACCGGATCGAGATCACCGCCGGAGGAGGGACGGCGCTCCCGGTGAGGGGACTCAAACTTCTCGTCGGAACCGGGTACGGATTCAACGCTTCGGCTGCCGTCCTGCTGAACGACAACATCAGCATATTCGCGCTCGCCGGATTCGCCTCCTGGCAGATATCGGGTGTGAAGGTCAACACGTCGATCGCGGCCGCCGGCGGGACGCCGGGATATGACATCACCGGTCCCCTCCAGGCCGTGCCGCTCACGCTCGGAGGGAGGCTCACGTTCGACGGCGCGCTCATCCGGCCGTACATCGGACTTTCGGGAGGCGCGTGTTTCCTCCACAGGAGGTTCGCCGGACTCAGCGCCCCGCCGGGCGCCGGGACCGGGCCGGGAGAGTTCACATACACGTGGACGGAACCGGCAATGAGCGTCAATGCGGGCATCAGGATCGTCCTGTCATCGACGTTCTCGCTCGACATCGGGGGGATTTACACGGCGTTCTCCAACGCGGACGACAGGATCGAACCCTCGGATTTCTTCGGGACGAAGATCACGAACGTCAACACGGCCACGTACGTCGGAGTGCAGGCGGGATTGGTGCTGGGCCTCTAGCGGGGCGCCGCCCGGAGGGCGCCCCGCCGGAGGACAAACTCACTCCACGGTTTTCTTCCTGTTGACGAAGTAAAAAAGCAGCCCGCTGACGAGTATCACGGATCCCCACCAGACTCCCGCGTGCAGATCGGCAAGAACGGTCTTCTGGACGGGCGGATCGAACAGATCGTATATCCCCGAAGCGAGCACGACGAGTCCCGTCGCGCTCAGGAAAAGCCCCACGAAATACCAGATGGGTTTCATCGCGCGTTCCTCCTACCAGAAGTAGACATTGAGAATCACGAGCACGATCACGGAGAGGATCGCGTAGAATTCGGGCCGCTTCATGAAGGGGATGCCGTCACGGGCGGTTTCCGGCGTCAGACCTTTCACGAGCCCGACGAGCTCCTCTTTCGGCTTCTTTTTCGTGAAGAGGCTGATGACGATCGTCGTCACGAAGCAGACCAGCCAGGCCCACCAGGCACGCCAGAAGTTCACCGCCATGTCGCTCGCAGCGTTCGACAGCGTGATCCGCGCGGGGTCGATCCATCCGAACTTCACCCCCAGGAACATCGCGATCGACGTCCCCATGCCGAGAAGGAGCCCCCAGAACGCCCCGGCCGGCGTAATCCACACGATGAACATGCCGAGAAGCATCGTGGCGAACAGCGGCGCGTTCACCCACGAGAATATCGCCTGCATGTAGTCCATGATGCTCGGAAATCCCTTGGCCCAGTAGGCGGTGACGACGCTCAGCACCACGCCCACGACCGTGGCGATCCGCCCGACCCACATGAGATGGGAGTCGCTCGCGTTCTTGTTGATGATCGCCCTGTACACGTCGTACGTCCACACCGTGTTGAACGCGCTGATGTTCCCCGCCTGTCCGGCCATGAACCCCGCGAGGAGCGCCGAGACGCCGAGCCCCACGAGGCCGTGCGGATAATACCGCATGATGAGGAGCGGGAGCGTCGAATCGTAGTTGACCTGTCCCCCGTCCTGCAGGAGGGCGAACCCGCTCCCCGGCGTCTTCGCGAGTATCAGGGCGATGAGCCCGGTAAGAACGACGATGACCGGGACGGCCATCTTGGGGAACGACGCGATGATCGGCGTCATACGCGCCGCCCTCAGGTTTTTCGCGGAAAACGCCCTCTGGACGACGAGGAAGTCCGTCGTCCAGTACCCGAACGAGAGAACGAACCCCAGGCCGAGAACGATCCCGGCCCAGGTGATCGCCATCCCGTTCAGGGAGGCGTCGCCGGACGTCGACCAGAGCGTGCCGAACGACGCGGGGATATTCCTGAGCACCTGGTCCACGCCGCCGATTTCCACGAGCCCCAGGATCGTGACAAGGAACAGCCCGAACCAGATGAGGAAGAACTGTATGATCTCGGTGAATATGGCGGACATCAGTCCGCTCAACGTCACGTAGAAGGCGACGGTCAGCGCCGACACCCACATGCTCACGTTCCAGTCCCACCCCAGGAACGTCCTGAGGACGAGCGCCATGGCATACAGGTTGATCCCCGACACGAGAAGCGTCATCACGCCGAAGGCGATGCCGTTCAGCACCCGCGTCCTCTCGTCGAACCTGAGCTTCAGGTACCCGGGAACGGAATGGATCCTGCTGCTGTAGTAGAAGGGCATCATGTACAGCCCCAGGAAGAGCATCGCGGGGATGGCGCCGATCCAGTAGAAATGGGCGACGTACATCCCGTACTTGTACGTGTTTCCCGTCATCCCCAGGAGCTCGAGCGCGCCCAGGTTCGCCGACAGGAACGCGATCCCGGCAACCCACGCGCTGTTCTTCCGCCCGGCGAGAAAATAGTCTTCCTGGCTTTTCGTGAACCTCTTGAGATAGTAGCCGAGCCCCAGGATAAACCCGAAGTATATCGCAAGGATCAGCCAGTCAACGATGGACAGGTTAAATGTCGCCATGCCTCTTCCTCATGGTTGTGTGTTGGTGTCAGTGATCAGCGCGGCGGGCGCCGGAGCATGAACGCCGGGACCGGCTGCGCATCGAGTCCCGGCCCCTGCACCCGGATGTCGAGCCCCGATGAGCGCCCCGATGTTGCGACGGTGACGCTGATTGCGTGCGGCCCGGCCGTGAGATGGAACCTCCCCGCGGGGAGGTCCCACCAGTTCGCCCCCCTGTTCTCCACGACCGGCGAGCCGTCGATCGTGAGCGAGGCGGGATCGCCCTGGGCGATCATGAACGTGTAGACCCCTTCGACGGCCGTGACGATGCGGCCGTCCAGTATAACCGTCCCTGTGTCGACCGGGAGCGGGAGCCCTTCGAGCGACAACCGGTACGTCACACCCCTCGCACTATCCCGCCGGGCAGCCGGTGACCCGCCCCTCGGGGCGATCCGGTACGCCACGCCGTTCGCGTCCCTGTCCACGACGCTGTACACGCAGGCCGGAACGGGACTCATTCCCCCGCCGGCGAGAAACGTCCGCGCCCTGATCGTCATGCTCTTCTCCACGCGGACCGGGCCGGTCACCGGGAGAGATCCGGGCGTCGGCGTCGAGCCGTCCGTCGTGTAGCGGAGGAGGGATCCTTCCACCGCGCTCCCTATGGCCACCGTCGTGTCGTGAAAGAGGATCACCGTCCCCTCGGGCATCACGGGGGGCGGGATGCGGACGTTGACACCCCGGGCGACGAGCCTGTCGTACTGGCCCGCCATCCGCGCGGAGAAGTCACGGAAATCCTTCTTCGCCGGCGGTGTCCAGACGACCTCGCTCATCGCGCATGCGCGGGGAAACGCCATGTATTCGACCTTTGCCGGACCGGGGATCTGCTCGGTCCAGACGTTCCCCTGCGCGCCCAGTATGTGGCGGGCCTGTTCGCCGGTGAGGCCGGGGGGGACGGGCTCGTAGGCATAGACCTGGTCCAGGCCGAGAAGGGGGCCCACGGGCTCCGGCTCGCCGGAGAGGCCCTGCCGGTAATCGAGGTAGCAGTTCGACGTCGGCGTCATGACGACGTCGTGCCCTGAGGTCGCAGCGGCGATTCCTCCATCGATCCCGCGCCACGACATCACGGTCGCATTCGGTGCGAGCCCCCCTTCAAGGATCTCGTCCCAGCCGATCAGCCGCCTGCCGTGCGCGTTCAGGAACTTCTCGATCCGCCGGACGAAGTAACTCTGGAGCTCGTGCTCCGTGGCGAGCCCCTCGGCTTTCATGCGGGCCTGGCACAGGGGGCAGACTTTCCAACGGGTCTTCGGGCACTCGTCCCCGCCGATGTGGATGAACGGGCCGGGAAAGAGATCCATCACCTCCGTCAGCACGTCCTCCAGGAACGCGAACGTCTTCTCGTTCCCGGCGCAGTAGACGTCGTCGAACACGCGCCAGTGCGTCTGGACGTCGAAGGGTCCCCCCGTACAGGAGAGCTCGGGGTAGGAGGCAAGCGCCGCCGTCGAGTGTCCGGGCATCTCGATCTCGGGGACGATCGTGACGAACCTCTCTTTCGCGTAGGCCACGACCTCGCGGATTTCGTCCTGCGTGTAGTACCCGCCGTGCGGCTGCCCGTCACCCATCGTTTCCTTGCGCCACGCGCCGACGGTCATCAGCTTCGGATACTTCCTGATCTCGATACGCCACCCCTGGTCCTCGGTCAGGTGCCAGTGGAACACGTTGAACTTGTACCGGGAGATAAGATCGATATACTCCTCGACGAACTTCTTCCCGAAGAAATGTCTGCCGACGTCAAGGTGCATGCCGCGCCAGGGGAACCGGGGCGAGTCCCGGATCTCGACGCAGGGGACCTCCCAGCGGACTCCGTACACGCGGGAGCCGTACGCGAATTCAACGGGGAGCAGCTGGAAGAGCGTCTGGAGCGCGTAAAATGCGCCGGCGGGTCCGCCCGCCGAAATGCGTATCCCGGTTCGCTCTGCGGAGAGCACATACCCCTCCGGTGCCATCCCGCCAGGGCGGGGTGCAATCGAAAGGAGAATGACCCCCGGGACGCTCTGCGCCCGCCCGCCGTCCAGGGCGGTGTCCAGGGGAAAGCTGTACCCGGTGGATTCGCGGAGGCGCGAGGCAAGAAATCTCCCCACGTCCTTCAGTGCGGGCGAACCTTGGTCGACGACGATCGGGGTCCCTTCCCGGAGAAGAAAACTCCCGTTCCCGATTTTCACGCTGTCCGGGAGAGGTACGAGCGAGAGGACGCCGGCATCCGCGGCGGCTGCGGGGAGCGCGGAGACGACGAACAGCGGCACAATCGAAAGCGCAATCAGGCGAAGGGGGAATCCGGCTTTGCGTGTCATGGCATTGTAGAGTTGTTTATCTTTTTCCTGTCCAGAGATTCACCTGGACTCTGAACGTCCCCGCGGGAGCGGGCCGGGGGGGCATCGGGCGGTCCCCGGGGACGCTCTTCATCTCCAGGGAGATCTCCTCGGACGGGAACGCCTGATCGCATATGAAATATGCATTCTTCATCGACTCCCACTGATCGGCCTCCCGGGCGGATGAATCGATGACAATGAACGAGTGCTTCCCGGGGGTGACGGGAAGCGTGTACCACGCCCACTTCCCTTTCTGGCTCTGGATATCAGGGGACGCGAGCGTTCCATCAAGCAGCATCCCCACCCGGGGATGAGCCTCGTGATGTTCCCCGTCGGTCTTGAACAGTATCGCCAGGGTTCCGTTATGAGAGGACGAATCCACGTAGAGCGTGATTTCAAACCCCTTCTCGAGGCCGGGAACGGTAGAGTGCACGGGGGGAGGCGCAATATGCGCAGGAGGAGGAGGAGCCGAACGGGTATTCCCGGAGAGAGCGAATTGACGCGGATCCAGGTTTTCTCCTCCGACGCGGACGGAGGCGACCCTCCCGGGATTCAGTATCCTGACATCCTTCCCGGCGGGTGCGTAGCAGGAGATACGTGAGACATTCCCCCTGACGCCCCCCCCTTCAAACAGCACACCCGCCACAAGCGGCCGCAAAGCGTTCTTCAACGGATACACTTCGTACACCGCCGTCTCGTACCCGTCGAGCGGAAGCGTCACGGAAGAGCCCGTACAATAGAGGCGGGGGGATATCCAGCGGGACGGGTACACCCGCTCGACGACGAGCGAATCCGTCCCCCCTTCAAGCCCGAGGGAGCGTGCCAGAGGAACGGAGAGCTCCCCCGGTTCGATCGAAGGGTTGCGCGCGGCGATGACCCCCTCCTCCCCCCTGAAGTGGACATACCCGTACGTCTCGCGCGCCTTCGGATCCCCCCCCACCATCGACGTCGTCGACAGGACGGGGAACCTGTCCCTGGCCCACTCGATCGACTGCGCCATGGCGTCCCACTCGCCGTCCGTGAGTATGTCGGGGGAGATGTAGAGCTCCCACATCGAAACGCCCCGGGCAAAATACAGGAGCGCCTCGTTCGTGAATTTGTCCAGAGGTTCGTTCTCGCCGCCGAGCTTCTCCAGGTTCCCCTTGATGATCCCGTGCGTCATCATGTTGGCCACGGGGAACCAGAGGTCCTTCGTCCGGAGATCGTCGTACAGGACGAAGTCGCGGTACGTGATCGCCGCATCGCGGGGACTTATCGAAGGGACGTCGGCGTACCCGTAGTCCTGTCCGTCCATCCAGATCTGATTTGCGTACCGGAGCCACCAGGGGCTCAGCCAGGTCCCCGACGTAATATTGAGAAACGTTTCCGGGTTCAACTTCCTGACGGCATTGCATTTGTCGATCACGCTCTCCATCACCGCCCGCCGCGAGTAGATGTCGACGGGATGTCCGTGGTCCGGCTCGTTGCACGCGAACTGTATCCCGTCCCACTTGAAAAACGATACGCCGTCGTTGCGGACGAAATCCTCCACCCGCTTCCTGAAGAGGGCGCTGTATTTCGCCCCGGCAATGCAGAGCTGGTCGTCCACCACCTCGTAGCCGTGCGTCTTCATCCAGGCCATCCGCTCTTCGTGGAACGAGTACCCCCCGGTGGGGCCGAGCCAGAGCCCGAGGCCGGTCCCCGTCCTGCGGAGCTCGTCGGCGATCGGCTTCAGCCCGTGCGGGAACTGCTCGCTGCGGAGCACCCAGTCGCTTCCGTAGACATCCCAGCCGTCGTCCAGGACGAACGCGTCAAGCCTGATGCCGTGTTTCTCGATCATGTTCCTGTCGATCAGGCCGATGATCCGCATGATGTTCGTCTCGTTCATCACGTTTTCCGGGGGGATCTTCCTGAACGCAGGGGAGCGCAGGTCGTACCAGCTGTTGTAGAGCGTATACGGACGGAGAGGCGCGACCCGTATGTCGTCGACGTATTTCCAGAACCATTTCCTCACGCACGTATCGGGGGTGATCCCTTCCACCACGGGCGTTCCCTCGCACCAGGCGGCCCCGATCTTCTCCCCTATCTCCTGCCCGGAGCGGAGGCGGTAGGATTTCCCCTCCGGGACGACGTCGTTCTGCGATGCGGGATACTCGAGCCCGAAGAACGCCCCCGCGGATTCTCCGTAGGTGAACGCGGCCGGCTGTCCGAACCCCCCTTTGCGCGCGAGTGAGGGGTGCCCCCCCAGCGTGCAGTCCCTCCCCCAGAGCATGCGCAGGAGATGCCCCGAGCGGGCGCTGTCGGCGACGGCGACGCTCCGCCGCACGTACATATCGCCCGCTCCCAGCGCGTATGTCACACGCACCTGCAGGGCCCGTTCCGGGCCGGAGAAATAGAGATTCAGGACGCTTCCCCCCCGGGGGCCGGAAGCCGTGTCCGACCTGTCGAACGTGAAATCGCGCGCATTCAGGATGACGGGGTTTTCGGCGTTATTGTCCGCGCCCGGGAACCGCCAGTCGGACCACATGAGATCCAGCGAGAATCCGGCGTCCGTTTCAACGGCGGGAAACCCGTGCGCCGCGCCCGAAAGCGCCACGATGTCGGAGACGAGATGCCCTCCTTCCAGGATCACGGTGCACGTGACGACCGGATTGGCGAGACGGAACGACCGGCGGGAGGGGGGAGCGGCGCCAAAGGCCAGGGGCGCGAACGCCGCCAGGAGCACCAGGGTAGCGACTGAGCGTTGCATCATCGTGCATCCCTATGGTTTGACAGATTGCGCGGGGAACCTGTTCTCAGAACAGGTCGGCGGGGTAATGTTCGCGCATATACTCCATGACGACGGCGATGTCTCCCCTTCCCGTCAGGTCGGGCACGTATTCCGCAACGGGGATCGTCCAGACGGCACGGGGATGGTCCCGTATCATCAGGGCGACAGCCCCGGGAAGCTCCTTCTCGGCGCGCAGGGGATGGAACGGGACTGACTCGAGATACGGGATCACGCCGTCCGAGGAGAACCGGAATATGTTCATGCTCACGCCGACCCTCCCCGAGGGATCCCGGGCCCTCTCGAATTCCTCCGGGGACGGCTTTTCGATGATCCCTTTCAGGTAACCGTCCGGGTCTTTTTCCAGGACGGCGAACTGCTCGATTTTCGAACGTTCGAACCCGAGCGCATCGCGGTCGTAGTCGATGAGCGCCGCGGAGTGGCCGGTCTCCCGCAGCGCGCGAAGCACGCCGCGCGAATACAGGTTGTCGCTGTTGCAGACGGTGCACGCCGAACCCCGCCAGTCCGGCCTGGCACGGAGCGCGCAGAGAAGGGCGTCGGCGGTCCCCTCCGGCTTCGTCCGGCCCGGCGGAATCGCCTGCAGTGCGTACGAGATCCGCACGCCGTGAAACTCGTTCCCCGTCATCGCCCGGCCGTACCGGTCGCGGATGCCGCCGTCCTTTTCGCCGATCACGATGACGATGTCGGCGTAGCCGGCCTCGCGCGCGTTCCAGATCAGGTAATCGAGGAACGGGCGGCCGCCGCGGCCGACGCCGAGCATCGATTTCGATTTCTCGTCCGCCTCGCGGAGCAGTTTCGCATCCGCGCCGGCCCCGGGGGGGAGCGGTTTTCTCATCCGTGAAGAAATGCCGCCGGCGAGTATCACGAGGTTCGGGCTCATTGCGCGGGGGCGGGGCGCTCGGGCCGTACGCCGGCGTCGGCCCTGACGATATAGGCTTTTCCTCCCGCGCTTCTCACGGCGTCGGCCACCGCTTCGGCGCTCTCCGGTGCGTAGGCGAACATGCACCCTCCTCCTCCCGACCCGTTGATTTTCCCTCCGAGTGCGCCCGCGCGGGAAGCGGCGTCGAGCATCCGGTCGATCTTCGGCGTCGAGATCCCGAGGATGTCCCTGAGAACGGCCTGGTGGTCCGAGAGAAGCCTGCCGAGCCGGACATGATCAAGGGGGTGCGACTTCAGGAGCGCCCGCGCTTCCCGCGTGATGTCGCGGTTCCTGATCGTCCCCTCCAGAAGCGCGATCTGCGGTCCGCTCAGGCCCGAACCGGACGGGAACACGGGCGCGGAGGAAGCACCCCCGAGCGAGAACGCCGGGTCGTGCACGCGGAGTATTGTCACGGCATCCAGCACGCGGTCCTTCACCCGGGAGAGTATCCCCTTCGTGTCCTTCGGCTCTCCGGAGTCGCCGAGGACGAAATCGCCGAGCACGACGTCCTGGGGCTCGACAGAGAAGGCCGGGGCAAAGTCGATCGTCGTTATCCCGCCGTACGCGGCCGCGCACTGGTCCATCATCCCTCCCGGCTCGCCGAATTCGAGGACCTCGGCCCTGTGCGCAAGCGTGGCGCAGGATTCCGGGGAGAGCGACGCCTGAGAGTCGCTCATCGCCGCAAGCACGCTGATCCACGTCACGACAAGGGCGGAGGAACTCGACGTGCCCGCGTTGATCGGGATCGTGCCGCGCACGACGCAGTCGAGACCGTGAGAAAACGTGAACCCTTCCCTGCGGAGGATGTTGACCGCGCTCCGGAAGTAATCCCGCTCCTTCGCATAGTGCAGCGGACCATTCAGCGAGAACTCCTCGCCCGCGCCGATGTCGGGAAGCCCGATCCGGACGTGCATGTCGTCCCTTGCGCGCGCGTCCATCCTGATCCGGAGGGAGATGGCGCAGGGGACGACGGGGAGTCCCAGGTAGTCCTGATGCTCGCCGAACAGGCACACCCGTCCCGGTGTGGAGAAGGCAATTGTGGGTCCGGTTGTCCGCATGGGCAGATCAGAGAAGAAGAAGGGGGAACGGCAGCACAATGTATGACTGATCGGCGACAATTGCCAGCGTTTACACCCGGACGATCTCCGAGGGAAGAGATTTGAACGACGGCACGACCCGGACCCCCCCGAACCCGTCCCGCAGGAGCGCGCCCGAGGTGGCCGCCCGGGCGAGCTCGTTCGTATTGCACTGCTGGCTGATGTGCGCAAGGACGACGGCACCCGGCGGTCTCGCGCTCGTGCGGACCACCTCGGAGACGAAACCGGCACACTGGTCATTGGAGAGATGGCCGATCTCCCTGATCCGTTTTTTCAGCCACGCGGGGCGGCGCGATCCCTCGAGCATCGCCAGGTCGTGGTTCGATTCGATCACCAGGGCGTCCGCGTTCCTGAAGCGCTCGACGAGCTCCTCCCCCGTGAACCCGAGATCCGTGGCGATCGCCGCCCTGCGCCGTTCCGGCCCCGAGCGGTCGACGATGCCGTAGCCGAAGCATCCCCCCGGGGAGTCGTGCGGGACGGGGAACGATTCGATGGCGAACGTGCCCGCCTCTCCACCGGCGCCGTTGAGCTCGAGGAGGAGTCCTTCGCGGGCACCCCGCTCGATCGAGGGGTACATGTGCCGGAGGACCTTTGTCAGCACCCGAGGGACGATGACGGGGATCCGGTTCCGGATGAGAACGTCCACGGACGCGTCGTTGACGTGATCGCTGTGGGCATGGGTGATGAGGAGTCCCGCGATCGGCGGGATGTCCATGTCGAGCGATTCAAGGGACGACCGGATGTACGAGCGGCCGAACCCGCAGTCCACCATGAGCGCGGTCGTGTCGTTCCAGACCAGCGTCGCGTTCCCCGCGCTCGAGCTCCCCAGGACCCGGATGTTCATGGAAGCAGTATACCGAAAACGGAACGGCCGTTCAAGACCCCGCGGGGAAAACGGTTGACAAAGAAGCCGACATTCATGAGATTATCGGATCACCACACGGGACACTGACGATGAAAATTCTCCAGGTTGCACTTCTGATGCTCTGTACGCTCGCCCCCTGCACGGCCCGGCCGTCCGCTCCCCGGCTCCCGGTCGCGGAGGCCGAATTGCTGCTCAAGCGGACGATCAAAGAGCGGGCGTCGTCGTTCCGTCTCGAATTGATCCCGAAGGACGCAGGGAAGGACGTGTTCGAACTCTCCGCATCGGGGGGGATCGTTACGATACGGGGTTCCGGGGCGCTGGCGCTCAGCCGGGGCTTCTACCATTATCTCAGGAACGCCTGCAACGCGCAGGTGACGTGGAGCGGGGCGCACATCGCACTCCCCGAACGGCTCCCGGATTTCCCCAGGACGCGCGTCGCGTCGCCGTACCTGTACAGGGAATTCTTCAACGTCTGCACGTTCGGCTACACGACGGTCTGGTGGGACTGGAAGAGGTGGGAGAAGGAAATCGACTGGATGGCGCTCCACGGGATCTCGATGCCCCTGGCGATGACCGGGCAGGAAGCGGTCTGGAGAAACGTGTGGCGCTCGATGGGGCTCCCGGACCAGGAGCTCGATCAGTACTTCACGGGACCCGCGTTCCTCCCCTGGCACCGGATGGGGAACGTCAACAGGCACGGGGGACCTCTCCCCCGCTCATGGACCGACGGGCAGGCGTCGCTTCAGAAGAAGATACTCGCGCGCATGCGGGCGCTCGGCATGACTCCCGTTGTCCCGGCGTTTTCGGGGTTCGTTCCGGAGCCGTTCAGGCGCCTCCACCCGGAGGCGGAGGTGTACGACATCAGCGCGTGGGGAGGGTTCCCGGTGGGATACCGGACGCACATACTCTCCCCGGCGTCCCCCCTGTTCCGCGAGATCGGGAAGGCGTTCATCACCGAGTACAGGAAGATGTTCGGGACGGATCACTACTACCTGGCCGACAGCTTCAACGAGCTCCAGGTCCCGGTGTCGGATACGGCCCGCTACCGGGAGCTCGCCCGGTTCGGAGAAGCGGTCTATGCCTCCATCATCGCCGGCGACCCCGCGGGAACGTGGGTGATGCAGGGGTGGCTGTTCTACAACGACAGGACGTTCTGGGACAGGCCGTCGGCGCGCGCGCTGATCTCGCGCGTCCCGGACGACAGGATGATCATACTCGATCTTGCCAACGAGATGTTCCACGGCTGGAAGGAGCACGAGGCGTTCTACGGCAAAGCGTGGATTTACAGCATCATACACAACTTCGGGGGGAACAACCCCCTGGCGGGGAACCTCGCGTTCACGGCCGCGGATCCCCCGCTGGCGCTCAGGAGCCCGGACCGGGGGAATCTCACCGGCATGGGGCTGGCGCCGGAGGGAATCGAAAACAACGACGTCCTGTACGAGCTTTCGACGGACATGATGTGGTCGGACCGGCCGATGGACGTCGACCGCTGGCTTGACGCGTACGCCCTGTCAAGGTACGGAACGCTCCCCGAGGGGATACGGAAAGGATGGCACCTCCTCGCCGGTTCGGCATACGCCAGGGGGGGAATGAACATACGGCACGGATTTCAGATGCGCCCGACACGGGCCCTGCAGGGAAACGCCGACGTCTCTCCCCTCTTCGGCGAGGCGGCCCGCGAGTTCCTCTCATGCGCGGATTCGCTCCGCGGGAACCCCCTCTATACCGCGGACGCGATCGAGATCGCGGCGCAGTATCTCGGGGGGGTCGTGGACGACAGGCTCCGCAACGCCGTTCGCGCGCACGATTCGGGAATGGACGCACTCCGGGACACGCTTTGCGGAGAGGCATTCCGGTTCATGAACGGGATCGACGCGCTCCTCAACTGCCGCCGGGACCGGCGGCTGGAAGAGTGGATCGCCGGCGCCCGCTCGTGGGGCGCGACGGCGGAGGATTCCGCACTGTACGAACAGAACGCCCGGCTCCAGGTAACGGTCTGGGGAGGCCCCGAACTTTTCGATTATGCCTCCAAGATGTGGAGCGGGCTCGTGAGAGAATTCTACGCCGGGCGCTGGAAGAAGTACTTTGAGCTCCTCCGCCGCGCAGGCCCGGGAGGCGAGGTGAATTCCGCTGAGATCGCCGCCTGGGAGGAGGAGTGGACGAAAGGGACGACGCTTTCCGCTCCCGCACCGCTCGACGACCCGCTTCGCGCGGCGCGCGAGCTGATGCAATCGGCGGACCGGGTCACGGCGCTGACGCCGGAACCGGTCATCGGCCCGGACGTCGTCGTGTTTGCGCAGGCGGATTCGCTCACCGTCGCAATCCGATCGGACGTCCCGGCCACGTTCATACGCTACACGGTGGACGGGAGCCTCCCCTCGGTAACGTCCCGGGTGTACACGGGCCCATTCCGCATAGGATCGGACGCCACGGTGAGCGCCAGGGCGTTCGGGAAGTCCCCGTACGCCAGCTTCGTCGCACGGCGTTCATACGCCGCTGTCCGCAAAGGGGTGAACGGGCTCGCGTACAGGTACTACGAAGGATCGTGGAGGGCGCTCCCCGACTTTGACACAGTCGCCGTCGTCCGGCGCGGGATCGCCTACACGCTGTCGCTCGGCGAGCCCCGGCCGAGGGAGGAGTTCTTCGCGCTGGAGTACACCGGGTTCATCGATCTCCCCGCGACGGGGGACTATACGTTCACGCTCGGTTCCGACGACGGGTCCCGGCTCCTCATTGACGGGAAACCGGTCGTGAACAACGACGGCCTGCACGCGTACTACGAGGAAAAGGGGAGCGCACAACTCGGCGCAGGGAAGCACCGGCTCACGATCGGGTACTTTCAGCAGGGAGGGGGGAAGCGGCTGGAACTGCGCTATGCAGGCCCGGGGATACCGGAACAGCCGGTACCCCCGGGAAGATTGTTCATCGCTGCGCAGTGATCTTCAGGCGGGGCGTTCTTCCGGGGCGATCTCTTCCTTGTCGCCGTACATCGTCCCGAAGACGTAATCCCAGACCGGGGTGCTGACGCCGAACCCGCGGTCCGGATCGAGATAGTGATGGCGGACGTGGTGGTGTTTCAGCCAGAGACCGAACTTCCCCTTCATGGGGGCGTGGTGCGTTGCGTAATGGATCTCGTCGTAGCAGATGTAGCCGAATATGAACCCGGCGAACGTCGACGCGACGTGTCCCGCGGGGAGGATCAGATAGAAGAGGCCGAGGAACAGCGACGCCAGAGGGATGCTGACCACGGGAGGCATCACGAGCCGTTTGGAATCCTGGGGGTAGTCGTGGTGCACGCCGTGCATCAGGAAGTGCAGCCGTTTTCCCCACTCGCTCTTCGGCTCATAGTGGAACACGAACCGGTGGAGAAGGTACTCGGCCAGCGTCCAGACGAACAGTCCCGCCACGAATTCCATGACGATGCCGGTCACCGAAAGCACGCCGTCCGAAGGAGACACCGCGAGGCAGTAGACGACGATCGGCAGGTACACGATGATGGGAACGATCCAGTGCACGTGCGTGAAGAGCTCGAGAAAGCTGCTCTGAAACAAACGGGCGGATTCGTCCTTATTGGAAACATAGAGTTTGGCCATGTGTCACCCCGATGGGATCGAAAAATGTGCTTCGTGTTGAAAGCTAGCGAAATACCGTCACTTCTTCAATAGAGAGAACGCGGGCGATCCCCGCAGGGTTCCCCCGCCCCGTTTCACTGGCGCCAGAGGCGGGAATCTTCAGTGACAAACCACGTCACCTTTTTTCCGCCGGGAAGCCGCTGCGTGACCGTGGCAATGTAGCCGGCCCCGGTAAGCGAAATCGCCGGCGGCCTCTCAAAGAGGGGATTCTCCTTCCACGGGAGCAGGAGCTCCCCCGTACTTGCAGCCCAGCGCCCGTGCACCTTTCTGAATTCCACCTGCGCGTGATACAGCGACATCAGGACTTCCCGGCCCGGCATCGAGGGATCCTTCCTGAAGTCGGAGGGTTTTGCCCGGGGGCCGCCGAACTGGAGGTAACCCCACATCTCCGGCTGGTGCATGTCCACGACCCCCTGCGGTGACCAGACCCAGTTGTCCTCCTTCGTCCCGGGAATCTTGCGCGTCGTCCCCCCCGCGGTCTCGACGCGCCACTCGACGCGCGAGAAATTGATGCGCCACTGGTCCCCCGCTGCCGGCGGGACGCCGCGGTGCGCGAACTCACCGAGGGCTTTCCAGGGCATGGCGATCTCCACCGTCCATCCGGTATCCCGGTCGGCCGGGTTGTTCAGCGTGCCGTGGACGCATACCGCGGTCTTCAGCCCGACGATGTCCCAGGCGTCCCTCGCCTTCCCCCCGTCCCTGTACGGGCGATCCAGGAAGAGATCCCAGACCGTGTTCAACGCGTTCATTTCCATCTCGTAGTATTCGAGGTTGTCCCCGTTCGGGTCCATGAACACCTCGAAGTCGTTGTCGTAGAATATGACCGTGTCCCTCTTCGTCAGCGTCGCCCAGACGTTCGGCTCGGTGAGCTCGGCGCCGATGTACAGGTACGTCGAATCCCACAGCATCTTGGCGCGGGTCCTGAACCGGGGGACGGGCCGGATGTCCCCCTCGATGTCCACGAAATCGTCCGTCCACGCCGCCCGGCGCCACGCGCGTTCACTGAGGACGCCGTCGATCACGATCGGTTCTCCGGCGAACGGCGCGACGTAGCCCTTCGGATGAAACGGGTGCGACCCCGCGTGCGAGGCGGGCGCGGCCGCGAGCATCACAAGGAGGAACGGAATGACAGGAGATTGTTTCACCGGACTCCACGGACGTTGTACCGGCCGGCATACCCGGAAGGAGCTCTACCGGGGTCCGACCTTGATGGACCGGATCATCTCCTCAAGGAGGGCAAGGCCGGGGGTGAATTTCTTCGCGGGAAGCCTGTTCAGCTTTTCCGACGTTTTCCTGATGTACGTATCGTATCCGGAATGGAATCCCGGGTCTTTATCGGCCTCCTGGAGAAGGGGGAGCGCCGCGCCGGCGGAGACCGGGAACACCGCGGACACGTACCACGCGTTGTCGTCCGTCATTCCCTGGAACGTGCAGACGAGGGACTCATTGGTGACCGGGCTCTCCTCCTGGTCGTACTGCGTGAGGAAGAGCACGCCGCGTCCGTTCCTGAACCGGAGGAGCTTCTTCCGTGCGATGAACAGCTGCCGCTCGTCCGCCCAGGGAAGGAAGGGGATGGATTCCGACACCGATCCGGCCCTGCGGGAAAGAATCACGTTCAGCTCTTTGACGGCACCGCGCATCATCGGGTACTTCCCGTCGAATTTCGGATCCGACGCATCCGTCGTCGGAAACACCATCACCTGCGGAAGGGCATACGGCGAACCGCTCTCCCGGTGAAGCCGGGAGGCGTAGGAATCCCGGAGCGTGATCACGACGTGAGAGGGAGCGACGCCCTCCGGTTTGTCGGACGGGTCCTCCAGCGGGACGGCGGGAGCGGTTTCGGCCAGGAATTCCTTCGCCAGACCCCCGTCGAATTCCAGCGTGACGTTCGCGTACGCGACGGTACGCATCCGGCTTTTCGGCTGCGCATGTGCACCGGGGCCGGTGCACGGGGAGAGGAAGAGCATCGCTAACACGAAGGCCGCGGCGCGGCCTTCCGGGAGCATCTGCGGCGTCATTGTCCGTTCACCATGCATGCAAAGTAGCGCCATTGCGGCTCAGAGTCAACCCCGGGATGACTTCTCCCCCCGCCTCCCGTCAGCGGAGGAAGAGGATGGCCACGCCCGCGACCGCCAGGAGCGCACCCGCGACCGCTTTCCACGTGAGAAGCTCCCGGGAGAAAAACCGGAGGAGAGGGAGCATGAGTATGGGAACCGTCGCCATGATCGTCGCGGCGACCCCCACGTCGGTGTGCGCGACGGCAATCAGGCTGAAGGAGATGCCGAGGACCGGCCCCAGGAGGGCCCCGAGCGCCGTGAGGCCGAGAGACGGCGGGTCGGCCCTGAAAATGCGGAAGGCGTGCGACGACCGGGATTCCGCCGCGCCGACGGGAACCATGATGACGAGCGACGCCAGGATCCGGACGAGCGTCGCCACGAACCCGTTGATCTCCCCCTCGTTGAACGCCATCTTCGCAAATATGAGCCCGACTCCCTGGCCGAGCGACGCGAGAACGGCCCAGGTCATCCCCCGCCAGGAGAACGGCGCGGGACTGCCGGGGGACCTCCCCGTGACGACGACGGCCACGCCGGCCAGCGTGACGAGTATGCCGGCAATCCCCCACGACGAAAGCCGCTCCCCGAGGACGATCCATGCGAGCAGGGCCGCGAACGCGGGGGAGGTGGACATGATGAGCATGGTCACGCGCGGGCCGAGATCGCCGAAGGCCTTGAACAGGAACGAGTCGCCGAAGGCAAGCCCGATCACGCCGCTCGCACCGAGGAGCAGGATCTGGAGCCCCGAGAGCCGGACTCCCGGACCCAGGAACGGCATGAGGGCCGCCAGGACGAGCGCGGCGACGACGAGCCTCCCCACGTTGACGGGGATCGCCCCGGCCCGGGCGGTTGCCCGGGCGAAGACGATCGCGCTGCACGACCAGAATGCCGCTGTCGCCAGCGCGCTGAATTCACCCGTGTATGGCATCGGCGGGACCTGTGCTCCCCGTTGAGGAAAGGAGATAATCTACACAGAACTCCTCCAAGTGCAAACATCAGGTGATTTCCAGCGCGCGATTTCTTATATTGTCAGTGGTACGACATTCCATTCATGGAACATCACCCGCAACTCCGGTGACACCGAAAGAACGCTGGCGCGCAATATTCGCGGGGGAACAACCCGACAGGATCCCCACGGATTACTGGGCGACGGATGAAGTCACCGCCCGCCTCTTCCGCGACCTCGGCTGCCGCAGCATCGAGGAACTCTACACCAGGCTGAATATCGACGGGCTCATCACGGTGGACCCCCCGCGCAGGGACGAACACCGGGCGGGGGACAACGCCGTCGACCTCTGGGGACTCCGCCGGAAACTCATTACCTACGGGGCCGGAGAATACGACGAGTTCGACAACCACCCGCTTGCGCACATGACGAGCGTCGAAGAGCTCGACGCATACCCCTGGCCGAGCGCGGACGACCACGACTACGGGGCGTTCCGCGACTTGCTCTCGGCCGTCCCCGGACACCGGATGATCCGCTCGGGGAATTTCGAGCCGTTCCTCCTGTACTGCGCGCTGCGGGGACTGGAGCAGGCGATGATGGACCTTGTCGCGGAGCCGGAATTCGTCTCCGCCGCCCTGGACCATATGTTCCGGTACTATCTCGCGCTCGCCGAACGGACGTTCGAGGCGGGGAAAGGACGCATCGGCGTCACCTATGTCGCCGAGGACCTGGGGGGGCAGACCGCGCTCCTGATGAGCCTCCCCCAGATCCGGAAATTCTTTCTCCCGCACCAGAAAACGATGGCCGACCTGGCAAAAAGCCACGGCATCCGCGTCTTTTACCACACGGACGGCGCCGTGCGGAGCGTGATCCCGGACCTCATCAGCGTGACCGGGATCGAGCTCCTCAACCCGATCCAGTGGCGCTGCCCGGGGATGGAGCGGGAAGGGCTGGTCCGCGACTTCGGCGACAGGATCGTCTTCCACGGAGCCATGGACAACCAGCAGACCCTCCCTTTCGGGACGCCGGAGGACGTGCGGAAGGAAGTCCTCGAGAACATCGAGATCTTCTCCCGCGCGCGCTGGGTCTGCGCCCCCTGCCACAATCTTCAGCCTGTCACGACAACCGAGAACATTCTCGCGATGTACGAAACCATCCATGCACACGGTGCGCTGTAACAACAACGGAGGATGAACGCCATGCCAACGATCCAGACGCTGTACGACGCGATACTGAACGGGAACGCCAAGGCCGCCAAGGAAATCACGCAGACGAGCCTCGCCTCCGGGGCGAACCCGCAGGCCCTCGTCGACGACACGATGATCCCCGCCATGAACGAAGTCGGACGGCGCTATGAGGCGAACGAGTACTTCGTCCCGGAACTGCTGATCGCCGCCCGCGCGATGAAGGCCTCGCTGGAGCTCATCAGGCCCCTCCTCTCGGCCCGCGGCGCGGAGCCGGTCGGCCGGGTCGTCATCGGGACCGTCCAGGGCGACCTGCACGACATCGGGAAGAACCTCGTCGGCGCCATGCTGGAGGGGGCGGGGTTCGAGGTCATCGATCTCGGCGTGGACGTCTCCCCGGAGAAGTTCATCAACGCGGCGAAGGAGAAACACGCGACGCTCGTCGCGCTGTCCGCCCTCCTGACCACCACGATGCATTCGATGAAAGCGGTGATGGAGAAGCTGAAGGAATCCGGGATGCGCGACAACGTCAAGGTCATGATCGGCGGCGCCCCGGTGACGCAGAAATACGCCGACGAGATCGGCGCGGACGGCTACTCGAGCAACGCGAACGCGGCGGTCGCGCTGGCCCGCAAGCTCCTCGCGGCCTAGGCGCGCGGCGATGCATTCCCTCCTTTCGACACTCATTGCGCGCGGCCCCGTCATCACCGACGGGGCCTGGGGAACCGAGATGCAGAAGCTCGGCCTCGGACCGGGAGAGCATCCCGACCTCTGGAACCTGAGCCACCCCGACCGCGTGGGCGAAGTCGCCTCCCGGTACGTCGACGCCGGCAGCGCCGTGATACTGACGAACACGTTCCGGTCCAACCGGATCGCGCTCGCCGGCCACGCCGGGGGCGCGGACGTCGCGGCCCTCAACGCCGCGGGGGTCCGCATTTCCCGGAAGGCCGCGCAGGGACGGGCGAAGGTGTTCGCCTCGGTCGGGCCGAGCGGGAAGATGCTGATGTCCGAAGAGGTGACGGAGGATCAGCTCGCGGAGGCGTTCGCCGAGCAGTGCCACGCGCTGGCCGAGGCCGGCGCCGACGCGATCCTCATCGAGACGATGACCGATCTCGCAGAAGCGCGCATCGCGCTCCGGGCCGCACGGACCACCGGGCTTCCGGTCATCGTGAGCATGGTGTTCGATTCCGGGAAAGAGAAGGACAGGACGATGATGGGCGCCACCGTCGAACAGGTCGCCTCTGAGCTCAGTGCGGCCGGCGCGGACGGGATCGGCGCCAACTGCGGGCTCGGCATCGAGGGCTACATCCCCGTGTGCACGCGGCTGAGGAAGGCGACGTCGCTTCCCCTCTGGATCAAGCCGAACGCGGGAATGCCGGAGCTCGCCGCGGGGAGGATCACCTACCGGACGACCCCCGGGGAGTTCGGCGCCGGGTCGCTGGCGCTCCGCCGCTCGGGCGCGGACTTCATCGGCGGATGCTGCGGCACGACGCCCGAGTTCATCCGGGCAGTCTCCGCCGCCCTCCTCCCCCTTTCCTGAACCAGGACGGGGACATCCCCTTCATGCGAATCACACTGATCAGCTGCGAAGTCTTCACGCGCGAACTCTGCGACGCGGCGGCGCACTCCCCCCACCAGGTCGACCTCCTGTTCCTCCCGAAAGGCCTCCACGACATCGGATGCACGGGCATGCTCGCGCGGCTCCAGGCGGCCGTCGACGGCGTGGAGGCGTCGCAGTGCGACCGCGTGCTCCTGGGATACGGACTGTGCAACAACGGCATCGCCGGGCTCACCGCCCGCACGCTTCCCCTTGTCGTCCCCCGTGCGCACGACTGCATGACACTCTTTTTCGGAAGCCGCGGGCGCTACGAGGAGCATTTCCGGATGAACCCGGGGACGTACTACCTTACGACGGGCTGGATCGAGCGCGGGGAGGCCACCGGCGATCTCCGCCAGCTCTCGATACAGCACGCCAACGGGATGGACCTGACGTACAACGAGCTCGTCGAGAAATACGGGGTGGACAACGCCCGGTACCTGTACGACCAGCTCTGCGACCAGACGAAGCACTACAGGAAGCTCACGTTCATCTCCATGGGGCTGGAGCCCGACGGCTCGTTCCTCGCGACGGCGCGGAAACGCGCGGAGGACAAGAACCTGGAGTTCACCACCGAGGAGGGAAACCTCCGGCTGATCCACGCGCTCGTGAACGGGCCCTGGGATGAGGGGGAGTTTCTCACCGTGGAGCCCGGCAGCCGGATCGTCACCGACTTCACGGAGGGATTGATCCGCGCGGAGAGGGTCCCTTCATGAGCGGGGGGGTCCGGATCACGCTCCGCCCGATGGGAGCCGCTTTCGACGTCCCCCGGGGCGCCCCCCTGCAGGAGGTCCTTTTTCCCTACGGCGTGGAATTTCCCTGCGGCGGCCGCGCACGGTGCAAGGGCTGCCGCGTCAGGGTCCTCGAAGGGAATCTCCCGGTCACGGCCGAACAGGCGCGGATCCTCTCGCAGAAGGAGCTCGACGCCGGCTGGCGCTTGGCCTGCCACTGCCGCGCGGATGAGGATCTCACGCTCGAGCTGGCCCAGTGGGAAGCGGCGATACTCTCCGACGAATCCCCGTTCACGTTCACCCCCCGATCCGGGCTCGGCATCGCCATCGACGTCGGCACGACGACGCTCGTCGCACAGCTCCTGGACCTCCGCAGTGCGGACGTCCAGGCCGTCACGACCGCGCTCAACTCCCAGGCGAAGCACGGCGCCGACGTCATGAGCCGCGTCGGGTTCGCCGTCAACGAGAAGAAACAGGACGTGCTCACGGACCTCATCCGGCGGCAGACGGGCACGATGATCGACGACCTGCTCCGCAGGGGAAAAGCGGAGGCGGCGTCGGTCACGGACGTCGTCCTCGTCGGAAACACGGTGATGCACCACCTCTTCAGCGGGATCGACTGCACGCCGCTCTCCCGCTACCCGTTCGAGCCTGTCCGGGACGGACTTGTCACGTTCCGCGCGCAGGACCTGGGGTGGAACGCGGGAGGGAACATACGGTTTCTCCCCTGCCTGGGAGGGTTCGTGGGGAGCGACATACTCGCCGGCGTGCTCGCGGTCAATCTTCACAGGAGCGAAAAACCCCTCTGCCTGATCGACCTCGGGACGAACGGCGAGATCGTCGTCGGTTCGCGCCGGGGGCTTCTCTGCTGCTCCACGGCTGCGGGCCCCGCGTTCGAAGGGGCCAGGATTTCGATGGGGATGCGCGCCGCCACGGGAGCAATCGCCGAAGTCGAGCCTGCGGAAGGGGGGGGACTTTCGTGCAGGACGCTCGGCGACGTCGCCCCGCGCGGAATATGCGGCAGCGGGCTCGTGGACGCTGCGGCGGTGCTTCTCGGCTCCGGGAGGATCACGCCGGGAGGCCGGTTTGCCGGACGGGAACCCTCGATCATGCTCGCTCCCCCCGTCGCGCTGACGCAGACCGACATACGGGAACTCCAGCTTGCCAAGGGGGCGATCGCCGCAGGCGTGCGCATACTCCTCGGAAAGTCGGGGCTCGAATCAGGCGACATCGAGAGGGTCTACCTCGCGGGGGCTTTCGGCAACTACGTCAACACCGCGAGCGCGAGACGCATCGGTCTCGTGAATTTTCCCCCGGAGAAGATCGTCCCCTCCGGAAACACCGCGCTCCGGGGCGCAAAACGGGCCCTCTTCGACGAGCCCGGGGCCTATGACGCGCTTGCCTCCGGCGTGCGCCACGTCGCGCTCGACTCCGACGGCGATTTCCAGGACGTGTACGTCGAAGAAATGACATTTCCCGAAGGAATCTGACATTGACCACACTCAGTGAAATAGTACGAACCTCGCCGACGCCGGTCGCGATGCCGGTCGCAACGTTCCCCGGCACGGCGCTCACGGGAACGACCGTGCGGGAGATCGTCGCCGACGCCGCGAAACAATCCGCGACGCAGATGGCGTTTCACAGGCGCTTCGGGACGCGCGTCCTCATGTCGTGCATGGACCTCTCCGTCGAGGCGGAGGCGTTCGGCTCATCGGTGTCGTTCTCGGACACTGAAGTGCCGACGGTGACGGGGAGACTCGTCAGGGACGAAGCGGGCGCCGCCCGTCTCCCTGTCCCGCCGATCGGGAGCGGGAGGACGGGGGTCTACATCGATGCGGTGGGCCGCCTGGCGCGCGACGGCGGGGGGCTCCCCGTGATCGCCGGGATGATCGGCCCCTTCTCGCTGGCCGGGAGGATATTCGGGGTGAGCGAGTCGCTCCTTGCCACGGCGTCCGAGCCCGAGGTGGTCGACGCGCTCCTGGAAAAAACGACGGCATTCCTCACGGCGTACGCCGCGGCGTTCAAGGCCGCGGGCGCTTCGGGGATCATCATTGCCGAACCGAGCGCGGGGCTCCTTTCGCCCCGCGGGCTCTCGGCATACTCCTCGCCGTTCGTCAGGCGGATCATCGGTGCGGTCGAAGACGCGGCGTTCGAGGTCATACTCCACAACTGCGCGGCGAAGCCGATACACCTCGAGGCGGTCAGGGAGTCGGGGGCGCACATCGTGCACTTCGGCGCGCCGATGGACATGCGGGCGGCGCTCTCGAAGCTCTCTCCGGGGATCATCGTCTGCGGGAACCTGGACCCGGCGGGCGTCTTCGTCCATTCGCCCGCGGAGGCGGTTCGGCGGCTCACGGGGGAGCTCCTGTCGTCGACGGCGGGCTACCCCAACTTCGTGCTCTCCTCCGGCTGCGACATCCCCGCGGCAACGCCGCTGGAGAACCTCGACGCGTTCTTCCGCGAGGCCGCCGCCGTCCGGCCTCAGGGCGCGAAGAACCTGTAGTACGGCTTCTTCTCCCCCATCCGCTGCACGAGGAGCGCCAGCTCCCGGGCGTGGTAGTCCCCCCACATCGATGATTCCCCGCACGGAACTTTCATCCCCGCGCCCGTGTGATCCCATCCGTTCGGTCGGTGATACACCGAGTGAAGAAGAAGCCCCTGGTGGGAGTCAGCGGTGCTGATGTACGGCTCGGAGAACAGCGTTCGCGCCACCGTGAGTCCCGCGCGGAGATACCTGTCGCCGTCCGCCGTGCGGGCGGAGGATTTCAGGTGCATCCCCAGCCGGATGAGCCCCTGCGCCGCGATCGCCGCGGCCGAACTGTCGACCGGCTCCTCGCCGTTGAACGGATCGGCGGGGCGGCCGAGGTAGTCGCCGAGCCGCGCGAGCCCGGGCGCGCCGGTGTCCCAGTACGGAACGCCGTCGGCGGGGGTGTTGTCGATGTAGAAATCCGCGGTCGCTTCCGCCGTCCTGAGGAACGCGCCGAGGACGGCGGCCTTCCCCCCCAGGGGGCGAGCTCTTCGTCGGAAAGCGAGGCGATGAATTCCGCCTCCTCCGCGAACCCGCATATGATCCAGGCCAGCCCGCGCGTCCACGTGGTGAACGGTGAGTAGCCCTGCTGGGAGGACGGGCACCTGTACGATCCGTCCCTCGTATTGAAGACCGATTCGTGGGCCACCCGGCCGCGCACGTCGTAGATGTCGCGCCCTTCCCCGTAATACACGTTGTATTTCGCCGTCGCTTCCGCGTGCCGTATCAGGCGGCCGAGCAGCGAGATCTTCGCGTCCCGTTCACCCATGAGCACATGGCCGAGCCGGTGTGCGAGCGCCAGAGAGCGGAGAGAACGGACGGTGTCGGCGAAAAGCGAATGGGGACCGTTGAACGAGAATATGTAGCCCGCCCCCTCCCCCAGGTCGGTCCAGCGGGAGGCCTGGACGGCGCCGCTTGCCCTGAGCGCCATCGCGTAGAACTTCAGCTCCCAATCGTTCGCGGGAATGAGATCCTCGCACATCATCCTGTACAGGTTCCCGTACGTGCTCACGTTGTTGAACCCGTGGTCGTGCACCCCCGTGGCGCTCACGTGGGGAGCCATGTCCTCCGCGGTCCCTTTCCGGCCGATGTCGAGGAACTCCTTCTCCCCCGTCGCGTCGAACTGGAGGAGCGCGGAGCCGAACATGAACCCCTGCGTCCATTCCGTCCACCCGCGCGATGTATAGAGGCCGTCCACGGTGAAGACCGGCGCCCCCCGTGACGGGGTCCACGACCTCATGAGCGACCGGATTTTCGATGCGGAGAGGGAAAGGACCCTCTCGATGGGACCCCGGAGATCCCCGGGGCCAATTGCCCGTTCAATGGCGATCATGGTTCCTCACAGTCTCGGCAGGTGGAGCCCGCCGTCCACGTAGATGATTTCGCCGGTCGAGTAGGGAAAATCACCGGCGAGTATGGCGCCGACGGCACAACCGACGTCCTCGGCCGATCCCCACCGACGCATCGGGACCGCCCCGGAGGCGATCATCGCATCGTACTTCCCTTTCACGCCCGCCGTCATGTCCGTCGCCATGATGCCGGGGCGGAGCTCGAACACCTGGATCCCCTCCCCCGCGAGCCGCAGCGCCCAGAGCTGCGCCCCCATGGAGAGCCCCGCCTTCGACATGCAGTACTCCCCCCTGTTCAGCGATGCGGTGAGCGCGGATATCGACGTGTTGAATATCACTGCGAACCCGCGCCGGAGCAGGGGCTCCGGCTTCTCGAGGAGCCAGTACCGGGCGACCGCCTGCGTGAGAAAATACGGACCCTCCATGTTCGTCGCGATCACCTCGCGGAACACCTCGGGGGAGGCCTCCGTGATGTCGGCCCGCGTGCGGGGCCCGACGCCGGCGTTGTTGACGAGAGCGTCGATCCTCCCGAACTGCGCGAGGGCTTCCTTCACGATGAATGCCCTGTCCGCCTCCCGGCCGATGTCGGCCCTGAGCGGAAGGAACACCTGGCCCGCGCCGGTCCCTTTCGAGCGGCAGAGGGACGCGGTCTCCTCCGCCGCCGCGGCGTTCTCCGCATAGTTGATCGCCACGGAAAAGCCCAGTTCCGCCATCCGGAGCGCGATCCCGCGCCCCAACCCCCGGCTGGCTCCCGTTACGAGAATGACCGGCACAGGTTTACCCATTGTTCGTCCCTTTCGACAGCTGTCTCCGGAAATACAGGAGCATCCCCCCGCCCAGGGCCATCGTCGCGGCTCCCATGATGAACGTCAGCGTGCGCACCTCGATGCCGGCCGGGACGATCATCAGCAGGAAGAGGGCCGCGCCGATGATCATCGTGAGCACCCCGACGACGAGATAGGAGTGGAGCGCGTTCCTGTCCCAGACGGCACTCGTCCCCGTCACGGGAGTCCTGAGATCCGCCGCGAACGCGCCGATCCGTTCGGCCGCCGCCGGGTCTTTCTCCTTCCAGAACGCGGAGAGGAAGAACACGGCCGCCGCGACGCCGATTCCCCCGAATATGTTCACCTCGTACTGGTAGGGGCGGACGTCGATGACCGTGTTGCACGCCAGGACGACCACCAGGCTTACCGTGGCGGAAGCGCTCGCGGACCAGGAGGGGGTTTTCGTGTACAGAAATCCGAGCATCACGGGGGTCAGCATCGAGGGGCTGAACCAGGAATAATACAGGAGCGCGAAATCGAACACCCCCTTCGTCTTCTGGACGATGATCGCCGTGGCGATCGCCAGGAACCCGAGCGTGAACGTGGTGACCCGCGCCACGAAGAGCTGGCGCCGCTCCCCGGGGACAGAGTTTCCGAACGTCTTCTTCAGCTTCATGTACACGTCCCGGACGAGTATCGAGGCGAGATAATTGAGCGCCGTATCCGTGTGCGTCATCGTGGCCGCCAGGATCGCCGATATCGTCAGGCCGATCAGCCCGTTGGGGAGTAGCGTCAGGGCCAGCGTCACGAACGAGGCCTCGGAGGGCTCCGAGAGCTGGGGCCAGAGGTGCGCCATATCGGGGAAGAGGACCCTCGCGGCCATCGTCGGGGCGAGCCAGAACAGGGGGATCGTCAGCATGAGGCACGCGCAGAGCACGGAGATCTTCCGGGCGTCGGACTCCGTCGGCACGCTGTAGTAGCGCTGACCGATATGCCAGGCGGCGTTGTAGCCGATGAACGTGCTGAACAGGTAGGCGACGTAGAACAGGGGATTTCGCAGCACGTCGCCGAAACTCAGGAAACCCGGGGGGGTCTCCGTCGCGATCCTCGTGAAGGCGTGGAAGAACCCGCCGCTCCCCCCCAGCGCGAAAAAGGCGAGGGGCGATATGAGGAGCGTCACGACGAGGATGATCACGAACTGCATCACGTCGGTGATCATCACCGCCCAGAGCCCGCCGGCGCTCGTATAGATGAGAAGCACGACCCCGGTGACGACCATGGAGAGCTCGAGCCCGCTCAGCGTGACGAATCCGATCGTCACCGAGAGATCCATGATCCCCATCGCGGTCGCGACGAATATGCACAGGATGTATATCCCGAGTCCCAGCCCCATCACGGCGGGAACGATCGACAGGAGCGTGTAGTAATACGTCGTCCCCTGCGAGAACCGCCTGGTCAGGAATTCCATCGGCGAGGAGAGCCGCGCCCTCTTCCACCGAACGGCGTAGAGGAAATACCCGAGGCCGTACCCCCAGAACGCGCTCGTAAAAAGGACGGCCGACCCGATCCCTTTTCTGTACGTGTATCCCGCAGCCCCCACGAACATGAACGCGGAGAACCCGGCGACGAACGTCGAGAGGCCGGAGATCCACCAGGGGATCTTCCCTCCCCCCTTGAAGAAGTCGTCGGCGTTCTTGTTGAATTTCGTGACGTAGAGCCCGGTCCCTGTCAGCATCAACAGGTAGCCCACGATCACGATATAGTCGACGATATTGACGTGCTTGATCTGGTCAATCATGCTGTCCCTGTGGTCCGGGCTGTAAGTGAAAGCACCATTATACGCGTCGCTTCTTCCAGATGCCGTGCCGCGTCGCGCATGGCATCCTCCCTCCCCGTGGAAGGGCCGACAAGCGAGGCCAGGGCCGCAAAACCGTCCTCACCGCAGTACGTCGATTCCTCCCCCTCGATGCTTCCCGCGACCGCCGCCACGGGTACGTGCGCGGCGCGGGCGCGGCGGAGCACCCCCGCAAGGGCCTTCCCCGACCGGGTCTGGGAGTCGATCCTCCCCTCGCCGGTCAGCACGAGATCGCTCGAGGCCAGGACGCCGTCGAACCCCGTCGCGTCCAGAACGACGTCGATCCCCGGTACGAGCGTCGCGCCGCAGAAGGAGATCAAACCGGCGCCCAGCCCCCCCGCGGCGCCGCTTCCCGGGACGCTCCCTATGTCGGCGCCGGCGAGTTCGCCGAGGACCTCCCCGTAGCGCCGGAGCGCCCCCTCAAGCACCTCGACCGCCGCCGCGTCCGCCCCTTTTTGCGGGGCGAAGACGCGCGAAGCCCCCTCCGGACCCGAAAGCGGGCTCGCCACATCGCAGGCCACGGTCACCTGCGTCCGGGCAAGCCGCCGGTCGAGCCCCGAGACGTCGATCCGCGCGAGCGAGGAAAGAGCGGCCCCGCCGGGAGGGAGAACGGAGCCGGAAGAGTCAAGGAATTTCACCCCCAGTGCGGAGGCCATCCCCGACCCCCCGTCGTTCGTGGCGCTCCCGCCGATCCCCACAAGGATCGCCCCGACGTTCCTGTCGAGCGCGGCCCGAAGGAGCTCCCCCACGCCGAACGTCGTCGTCACGCGCGGGTCGCGCCTCTCCGGGGGGACGAGCATCAGTCCCGCGGCGGAGGCCATCTCGATGACCGCCGTCGATTCCTTCCGCACGAGGGCCCAGCGGGCGCGTACGCGCTCCGGGGGGAGCGGCCCGTGCACGTCGGTCCACACCGGCGTTCCCCCGATGACGCCGATGAGCGCGTCGAGGAACCCCTCTCCCCCGTCCGAGACGGGGAAGAGCCGCACGGAAGCGCGCGGGAGGGCCCGGCGGACGCCGCGCCCCATCGCCATGGCGGCTTCCCCCGCACTCAGCGTCCCCTTGAACGAATCGGGGGCAACGAGTATGCGGCCCCGGTCGAAGGACATGTCACCGGCTTTCCGGCGTGAAACCGGGCACACGCCACTGGAAGCCGGGGTCGACGTACGGCTCGTCGTTCTCGTGCCCGCGCATGAGGGCGACCTTCTTCTTCATCAGCTCCCCCATGTTCCGGTAGTACACGAACGTCGTCTCGCCGACATCCGAGACCATCATCCAGTTCGTCCGGGCGGTTTCCCAGAGCCGGATCAGCTCGTTCGTGTTCTCGATCTCGTCGAGGACCATGGCCTTGAGCAGCGCGCGGCATTTCTTCCGAAACGCCTCGTCCTTCGATTCCAGGTATCCGTGGACGCCGGCCACCCACGCCGTGACGTTCCTCTGGGTCCTGTACCAGCACTTCAGCGCGATCATCCTGTCGCGCTGGTCCTCGACGAGCGCTTTCTCCGCGGCCGTCACCGCCTTCTTCTCCATCGCCGCGACGAGATCGAGGATCCTCGCCATCACGGGGAGGAGGTCCCTGTCCATGTGCCCGACGGCCTTCCAGGCGCGCTCCGGCTCGATCAGGTCGAACCCGACGTCGTACCGGAAATCCACCCGCGTCCTGTTGTGCGTGGTCGCCAGGAGGAAGTTCTCGTAGTACTCGCGGTCTTTTTCCGGGATCGCTTCGATGTTCGGCACGATCGGGCGTATGAACAGGCGGTACCAGACCCCCCATCCCGCGTAGATCCAGATCGGGATCGGGAACGAGCAGAACGCGTCGTCGGAAAGCTCCCAGAGCTTCACAAGATCGGCGGCAAGCGAGGGACCGGCCCACTCCAGGGCTTTCTTGTTCATGAACGCGTTGATGTCCATCCGGGAATCGAACTGGAACGCGCGGACGACTTCCTGGTTGATGTTGTACGGGACGAACGACGGCGGCGTCGGCCCTCCCTGGTAGGCGGCCGCCTCGACGCCGGTGCGCGCCATCGCCGCGAGCTTCTCGTGCACGAGCAGGGGGAACGGGATCCCCATGAGCGGCTCGTGGTTGCCGAGGATCTCCGGGACGAAATAGATATCGGCCCGGGATCCTTTCGCGACGAGCTCCTTCATCACGGGGGTTTCGGCTTCCGCGAACTTGCTGAAGAGCGCGGTGCCGTGGATCTGGGGGACCTCCTCGTATTTCGGATGCTTGTACGAGAGCTCCCATCCCCGCGTCAGCAGCGAGGAGACCTCGACGTCGAGCCCGTCCTCCAGGAGCTTCCAGATGTGGTCGAGTTCCTCCCAGAACGGCTCGAGCCGGATGAGCGTGCGGAACCGGGGATTGACCCTCCGCCCCGCGTCGCGGAGCGTTTTCATGAACCGGACCAGGTTGAACGCCGCGGCGGCGGCGATGTCTTTTGCCGCGAGCCATTCCCGGACGAGGTATCCCCCCCCGTTCCGCCCGACGTAGAGCGAGCTCGTGTATTCGAACCCGGCGCCGCTGTCGTTCGACCAGACCGACATGTAGCCCAGGCGGGGGACTTCATGCATCAGGTTCTCCATCATCTCGGCGTAGTGCTCGAGGACCACCGGGTGCGCCACCGAGAGGTTGTACCGGGGATGGAAGCTTCTCATCGGGTGGTCGACGCGGGCCCCGCGAAGCACGGGATAGCGCTCCAGGAGCCCGTCGGGAACCGAGCGGGGCTCGAAGCAGACGATCCCGGGGGTCAGTCCGTATTTCTCCGCAATGGCCGCGTTCGTCTTCAGGTAGTTCAGATTCGCCTGGAGGTAGTCGTCGTCGTAGAACCCCTTGTTCAGCCGGCTCGTGACGAACTGGTCCAGCGCGGGCGCATACGTATAGAACCGGTGGAGGAGCTCCCCTTTCGGACCGCGCTCGAACGGAACGTGGAACGCGAGCCCGTTCACCTCGACGTGGGAGTTCCCCATCCGGGCCATCGTCCGTATGTGCTCTTCCCTGTCGAAGTCGCCCACCGTCCGCCCCCACTGCGTCAGGAATATGTCGAAGACCGGGCGGACTTCGGGAAATGCGCTCGTGAATATCCTCCCCTCGCGGAACGCGCCGGCGTCCTCGCCGGCCAGGTCCTCGACGACGAGCGTGAAGAGCCCGTACAGGAGGTGCTCCCTGTCGGTGAGGATCTCGACGCCTCCCCCCGTGCGGAGGAACATCCAGCCGGATTTTCCTTCCAGCGCCGGGTGTATCGACCCCCCGCGCGTGCCGGAGGGGACGACCCCCACGCGTATCGTCCCCGCCGGGGCGCCCGTCCCCGCGGAGGTTCCGGGTGCGGCCCCGGGCGCAAACTGCCGGAGCGCCTGCGCCACGGTGGATTCGACGAGCGGCCCCGAGGGGGAGCGCTCGATCTTCTTCATCGTCGAGAGAAATTCGCGTAATGTCGCCATCAGTGGTCCTGTCCTTAGTGTTCGGTTATCGTTGATTTCGTCACACACCTGCGCGTGCAGCAAGTACTTTTTCCGTCGGAATTCCGTACGGGAGTATCCCCGTGCCCAGCATGAACCCGGCGTACCCGGCCGCGGAGGCCGTTTCGCGCCGGGCGGCGCTCTCGATATCGCCCGGAGAGGCCGAGAGGAGGAACGACGCCGGGATGTTCCTCCTGAATGCGCGGTTCGCCCTGCGGCACGGAGCGAGGAATCGCTCGACCGAGCTTCCCCCGTCGCAGAGTATGTAGTTCGCTTCCGTCTCCAGGTACGATTCCACGATCGGGTCGGTGTTCCCCCCGATCACCAGCGGGACATAGGCCATCCCCGCGGACCGGAGCGTGCGGACCACGCGCTGCGTGGGACCCAGCACGAACGTCCTGTACGCGGCCGGCGAAATGAGCTGCGGAGAAGCCTGCGAATCGAACAGCGCCGCGTGCAGTCCCCTTTCCGCATAGGCGCTCCCGTACGCGGCGACGACGTCCGCAGCATAGGCGATCGCCTCGTGCGCGGCTTCCGGCTCCGCCGCCATCGCCATGAAGAGGTCCGACGCTCCCATGAGCGAGGCCGCGAGACTGAACGGCGCGGAAAGCGCGCCCATGACCTCGCACCTGCTCCCGATCAGGTTCATCGCCTTCTCCGTCGCCTCGAGCATCAGGGGCATACGGGCCGCGGCGCGGGGGTCGGGAACGCGCAGGCCGCGGGCGCTTCTTCCCGGCGTGAGAATACCGGACCCCGGTGCAAGCGAGGGGATCGACGTATCGTCCCCCCCGAAATAGGTCACCGCGCACCCGCACGCCTCCGCCTCAATGTTGTAGACGTCGATCCCCACGACGATCGCATCGGCGTGATATGCGTCGTACTCCGCCTCGACCGACGCCACAAGGAGCGAGGGGTCGGCGCAGACTGCGGACGGCGTCCTGCCGATAAACCAGGCCTTGTGCTCGTACACCGCCGGGACGAACGGGGGCCGGTCGCAGGGCTCGAGCCGGAGCGCTCGGAGGAAGCGGTTGGGTGATGTGCTCATGGACGGCTCATTTCTGGACGCGTTTCACTGTGACGCCGCCCAGGAGCGACTCGATCTCTTCGCGGGAGGAGCGGGCAACGTGCCTCGTCCGGGCGTTGGCGGCGCCGGAGGCAGCCCCGAACGCGATGCAATCGGCGAATGCCCACGAACGCGTGAGGCCGTAGAGCATGGCCGCGACCATGCTGTCCCCCGATCCTGTCGGATCGACGGTCCGGACTTCGGGGGGAGTCACCAGCCAGGCCCCTTCCGCGTCGGCCGCCGCAAAAGGGCGGGCCCCGTCGGTGACGAGCGCGTACCGGACCCCGCGCTCGACGAGGCTCCGCGCAGCACGGACCATGTCCGGCGCGCCCGAGATCCGGGTTCCGAACGTCTGCTCGTATTCTTCCCGGTTCGGTTTCATGAAATCCGGAACCGACTCCACGGCCTGCCGGAGCGCGCTGCCGTACGAATCGAGCGCCACGGGAATGCCGCGCGAGCGGCAATCGGCCGCCACGAGGCGGAACACGTCGTCCGACGGCGCGGACGGAGAGCTTCCGGAGAGAACCACCCAGCCGGCCCGGGAGGCAGCCTCCCGGCACACCACAAGGAGCCGCTCCGCATCCGATGCGGTCACCGCACCGGGGGGCTCGAAGACCGACGTCATCGTCCCGTCGGATTCCAGGTACGTGACCCCCTCCCGCGTCATTCCCCCCGTCCGGACGAAATTCCGGGGAATGCCTTCCTCATCAAGCAGCCTTTCGATGAGAGACCCGATCTCGCCCCCGAGGAACCCTGTGGCAACGGTCTCCTCGCCGAGAGCGCGGAGCTGCCGGGAGACGTTCACCCCTTTGCCGCCGACGATCATCGACACGCCCGAGGCGCGGCTCACGGCGCCGCGCCGCACGGAGCCGACCGCGACGGTCTTGTCGAGCATCGGGTTCAGCGTGACGGTCAGGATCATCGAAGGATCTTCCTGGCCGAGGCAACGGATTCCCCGTCGTGGACGATCGCGCAGATCGCGTTGATGAGGCGCTCCATCTTCGGGTGCTGCCAGACGTTCCGGCCGAATATGATCCCCCGGGCTCCCGCCCTGACGCAGTCCCGCGCCAGATCCAGTATCGACTCGTCGCTCCCCTCCAGTTTCGGCCCCCCCGCGACGATCACCGGCGCGCCGCAGGTCTCCACGACCGTGCGGAACGATTCGACGTCCCCGGTGTAGCGCGTCTTGATCAGGTCCGCCCCCGTCTCGACGGCGATCCGGCAGACGTTCCGCGTTTGTGCGACGAGGTCGGCGCCCCGTTTCGGCCGGGGGAACACGTCCGAGCCGAAGTGGTTGTTCAGGTACCCGGGCGCAAGCACCTCGGCGATCAGCGGCACGCCCCACTCCCCCGCCTCCACCACGGTGCTCCCCAGCCGGCGGATCGACGACGACTCATCCGGTATGCCGACGAACGTGAATACGATCACCGCGTCGGCGCCGCACCTGAGGGCGTCCCGGGGCGAGACGATCGGCTGGTAATCGGTCGGCGCGGTCGCATACGCGGTGTGCCCGCCGTCGATCCGGAGGACGACGCCGAGCGGCCCGAGGGCAGGCGCGACGATCTTCAGGATCCCCCCCGTCACGAGGACGGCGTCCGCCTTCGTGCCTGCGATGCGCTCCGTGAGCCGCCGCGGGTCTTCCAGCCCGGGGACGACCCCGGAGTAGGAGCCGTGGTCATACGGTATGATGACGGCGCGTTCGTGTTTCCAGATTCTCCGGAGGCGTATCGCGCTCCCGGCGTGCGGCGTCGCGACGTTCATTTGCTTTTTCCCCCCAGGGGAACGGCGTCTTCCCAGCAGCGCCACTTCGAGTACCCGACGTGGTTGGCGGGCCCCCCGTCGGGCTGGAGCCCGTGCGTGTTCGGGAGCGCTTCCATGAGGACGTCGGCGCCGTGTTTGACCTTGAGCACGCAGGAGGCGGAATACCGGAGCATCCCGGTGCCGGTCTCCGCGTAGAAGAACTGCGCGTCCGTTTCGAAATCGCCGAATGCGACCTTTCCTTTTTCGTAGAGGTACCGGGGGCGGATGTTTTCCCGCGCGACGTCCATGTCCAGGTCGAGCTTCACGTAGAGCGTCCGCGTCGCGGTTCCCCCGCTTATCTCGAGCGCCACGGAGCGGTAGGGGGCGGATGTCGGCAGAAGGCGGAACCGGGGAATCAGCGAGCGGGGCTCGACGGACCTGTCGTGGGGGACGAGAATCGTCACGAAGACCTCCATGTCCCCCGCTTTGTACTGGCTCGCGATCGACTGGTAGACGACGTGCTCCGGCTGCGAGTGCCTCCGCTCATCCTCCACGCCGTCCGTTTTCGCGTACGTCTCGGGAAAATAGACCAGCAACGAGCGCCCCGTCGGAAACCTGTATCCGGGGACGGAGTCGGTGGCGATGTCGTAGAAGTGCTCCCCCCGCCCGAGAACGGTCCCGGCGTGCCAGAGGGAAGCGAACGTGAAATAGTCGGGGCGGAGGGCCTGGATGCCGTCAATGACGACGTAGCATCCCGCATCCCTCACCCACGCGATCACCCGGTCCGAGCGGTATCCGAGCTCATCGTCGACCACGCGCGTGCGGCTCACGTCGACGGCGCGGAGCGACAGAAAATCGATTTTCTGCGTCTTCACCCGGCGGTATGCCCCGGAATTCCGCGCGAATTCCAGGAGCGCCTGGCCCGGATCTCTCTTGTTCTTCCGGACAATCACCCTGTTATGATAGTAGTCCGCCCTCCACGCCCCGTACGTGCCGCTCGGAAGCGCATCCCGGTATCCGCCTTCGTGCAGGAGAACGGAGCCCCTGTCCATCAGGAGGGAGATCGCGTTTTCGTCGGCGTGACCGTGGTGCATCTTCTCTTCTTCGACGGTGATCGTCTGCCGGAGGTATTCCCGCGCGAGATATCCCCCCTCCCCTTCGTCCCTGTAATTGAGGAGCATGTAGGACGCGGCGGAGTCCCACCCGCTGCGGAAGACCACTTTCTTTCCCACGACGTCGTCGAGCACTTCCCGGCTCCCCCACGCGGGGCTGCGCGGAGAGATCGTTTCGGTGCACCACCGGCAGGCGTCCGCGAGGTGGTACGCCTCGTCGATCCCGAGGACGGCCTCCCGGCGCGTCGCGGTCGCGTACACCGAGCGGGCGGCCCACTTGAGCGTCGGATCGCCGAAGAGCGAAGCCTCCTTTTCGAACACCGCGACCAGCCGCAGCCCCCCGGAGGCGCTGTTCCAGGAGGCATCCCCGAAGTCGGGCACCGTTCCCGCGGGGGAGATGAGCGCCGTGTAGTACTCCATGTAGTACCGCATCATCGGGGAAGTGTAGACCGACGAGTCCCCCGAGGCGGAAGCATAGGAAAAGAGAGCGTGGAGCCAGACCGGGTTGTAGTTCGAGGCATCTTCGATCTCCCAGCTCCGCACGTTGTCCGAGGCGATCACGCGGGCCATCTGCGCCCACTTCGCCGCGTGCGGGTGGTCGGGGAGCGCCAGGGCGGCGTACATGAGCGCCTCGGCCCTCAGCATCGCGCGGTTGTGCGTGCCCCACTCCGGGAACCGGAATATGAAATCGATGCTCTCCGCGATCTCCGATTCGATCTTCCGCTTCGTCCGGTCATCGATGACGCCGCTCGTCCGTATCGCCTGGTACGCGCGGACGTACGGCGGGAGGAAGAAGAAATTGGTGAGCGAGGGGACGCCGTTCTCGTATTCGATGCGCGCCCCGCGGTACGACGCCGGGAGCGTGGACCGGAGATCCCCGTACGATGCCAGGAGCGAGGCCGAGCGTTCAGCGTAGGCTCTCTCGTGCGTCTCGCCGTACAGGTAGCCGAGAACCGCCGCGAGGTACACGGGGTGGGCCGGGGGGTTGTACCCCCAGAGGACGTTCGGCTCGGAGTTGAGCTTCCAGGAGGCGACGACGGACGAGTCGTCGCGCCAGGCCTTCTCCGCCGAGGCGCGTATCGCGTCGAGATACGCCTGCTTCTGCGCGCATGCCGGACTGATCGCCAGCACGCAGAGCGCGGCGACCACGAATGAATTCTTCATCTTCCCCCCTGTACAGGTTGTGAGAGCCGCTCCCGGTTGGAGCGGTGCGCCTCGTCGATCATGACCAGGTAGTTCTCCAGCGGGACATAGCTGGGGACGGAATTCCCCGAGCCGACGGCGTACCGACCCCTCCCGCCGCACGTCTCGATGAGCGCGTGCGTCTTCCGCCTGACGTCGTCGGGGGAGCCGCCGGACAGTATGTTGATGTCGATCCCCCCGAGGACCGCGATCCTGCCGCCGTACCTCGCCTGGAACTCCTCCACGGGAACGATGCCGTCTTCGAAGGAGTGCTTCCCGTCGATCCCCACCGACGCGATGAGGTCTTCCATCACGGCGTCCACCCTGCCGCAGGAGTGGATGTAGTAGGGAAGTTTCTTTGCGTGCGTCATCGCGGCGAACCTCGCGTGCCAGGGGAGCGTGTAGCTCCGGAGAACGGCGGGCGCGACGAGCGTCGCGGACTTGTACCCCATGTCGTCGCCGGGGAAGACGGCGATGAGGTTGTCGAGATCCAGGATGTGCCCGTAGAACGCCATCATCAGCTCGCCGAGCCTGTCGGCGGTGGCCCGCACGAGCTCCGGGTCCTCGTGCAGCGCCACGGAGAGCCCTTCCAGCGACATAATCCAGGAAAGGTGCTCGAACACGCCGCCGCCGTGGCACGAGATCAGCCCCATCCCCTCGGGGAGGTTCCGGCTCAGGTACTCGAACGGAAAGAAATCGAATTCTTCCGGCTTCGGCCACGGGTATTTCTCAAAGTCCTCCCAGGACATGATCGCCCCCCGGTGTTCGTCCGCCCACAGCCGGTCTCCCGAGGTCCCGGGGGCCGGGTCCGCGCCGATGATCTTCATCTCGGGGAGCGGGAGGCTCTCTTCGTACCTGACGAAGTCGTACCCCATCCTGTACCAGAACTGTATGAAATTGTCGAGCGACGCCCGGAGCGATTCCCTGTCCTTCCCGGGCTTCACCCAGGTGCGGGAAAGCATCCCCTCGACGACGGGCTTCATCACCACGTCGTCCACGATGTACTCGACGAGGGGAACCCGGCGCGACGGGGACTTCCCCGCGAGTATGTCGATGAATTCCCGTCCGTTCGGAGCGGGATGTTCCAGGGGGAGCGAGAGTCCCGTCATGAAGAAACTCCTGCGTCTGTTGAAGGGTGCATGAGAAGGGAGCCCTGGTCGTATGCGGCGCAGAGGGCGGCGATGTCGCCGATTTTCTCGCCGAGCTGCGCGGGGACGACGCTGCATGCGCTCCGTGATTCCGGGAGGGCTTCATCGGCGAACACGCGCAGGGCGGGTTCGACGAGCGCCCTGCCGAGCCTCATGCCGAGCCCCCCGAGTATGATCCTCTCCGGATTGAGCAGGTCCGCCACAATCGCCAGTCCCCGCCCGAGCCCCCCGGCGGCGCGCGCAAAGACCGCCGCCGCCTCTGGCGACCCCGCGAGGTACGACTCGTGGATATCGATCACCGTCGCATCCCCGCTCCAGCGCCCGGGATACATCCCGGAGGCAAGGCGGGCGATCCCCGTGCCGCTCCCGTACCCTTCGAGCGATCCGCTTTTTCCGTAACAGTCGGGCCCGTCCTCCGCAACGCGCACGTGGCCGATCTCCCCCGCGACGTCGCTCGTCCCCCTGTAGAGCTTCCCGTCAAGAATCAGCCCGGCGCCCATCCCGGTCCCCATCGTCAGGAAGACGATGTTCCGGTACCCCTTCCCCGCCCCGAAATACCACTCGGCAAGCGCCCCGGCATTCCCGTCGTGTTCCACGTACACGGGGATTCCGTACAAACGGGAGAGCATCTCCTTGAGCGGAATGGCGTCCCAGCCCGGGAGATTCGGAGGGGACTTAATGATCCCCCGGAGGACGTCAAGCGGGCCCCCGATCGAAACGCTCAGCGCCGCGGGAGGACCGCTCATCGCTGAGAGAACGCGGGCGACCGACTCCCTGAGGCGCGCGAAGACGTCATCGAATCCTCTCGCGGCCCCTGTCGGGAACGTGTCCCTGGCAAGGATATTCCCCCTCCTGTCCCCGGCAACGACGGCGGTCTTCGTGCCGCCGACATCCAGGCCGACGATCCATTCTCCGGGCATGGCGTTCCCCTTCACAGACCGTAACTCGACGGCAGAAAGAGGTTCCCGTAGGTTCCGGTCATCGTTTCCAGGAGCTCCTCTTCGGCGGAGGGAAGCTGGTCGAGCGCCGATTCAATTTTATCCAGCCACTGCGCCTCCCGTTTCGGGATCACGATCCTGTCGTCGCGCACCGCATCCCGGATCAGGATCACGCACTCGCGGGCCGCGGCGCACGTCCGGGCGTAGCCGGTCTTCTCGGCGACGATCGCCTCCGCGATCCTCAGCGTGGAGTCCGGGGAAAGCACGAGCGCCTGGGGGCTCAGGTGGACGTCCGATTCGACCAGGAGATCCCTGTACATTTTTTCGTGCCCGCTCCTGAGCGCCTGGTTCATCACACGGCAATCGTAGGCGAGCGATTCAAGGAACGCTTCCGGGGCGGAGCCCGAAAGGAGCCTGACGTTCTGGACCGACTCGTTGCTCCAGAGGTCGCAGAGCGCCCCGGCGACGTTCCCCACCGGGCTGAAATGGGCGCAGCTTGCCGATTTCCCTTCCATCGAGATCGGCGCGCCCGTGATCGCCTTGATGACGGGCCCCTCGTAGGCACAGTCCTTGGACGGCCCCACCGCCCCCTCGGAAAAGGCGACGAGGCTTCTCACGGAGGAAGCGGCGCGTATGACCGCGGCGAGAACTTCGGGGAGCATCCCCTGTCCCGCAAGCTGCATCGCCGTGTTGGCGAAACCGCAGGCCGAGTCGCCGCCGGGAACGACCCCTTTCTCCCTTGAGATGCGCACGATGGACCGCCAGAGAAACTCCATGTCGCGCGGCGCGAGAACGCCGAGTGCGAATATGCATCCCTGCACGTCGCCGTACAGGAGCGCCTGGTCGTGGACTTCTTTTCCCCCGACCGATTCGATCGAAAGGATGTCCGCTCCCGCCCCCGCACACGCCTCGAGGGAGGCCTGGAGCGCTTCCCACGAGTGCCCCTTCCTGAGGAGAGGAGGACGTTCCATGTCCCTGATGTCCGTCGGCGTCACGCGGAGCGCGCACGGGACACCCGAAGATTCGTGAAGCCGGCGGAGCGAGTCGTGAAGGAGCGCGACGATCTCGGCTCCCCACTCCGGGTGCTCCGTCATCGGGGGAAGAAGCTCGAACTCCACAACGAGGCCGGGGAGGCGGAGCCGGGCGGCTGCCCGCACGATCATCTCCCCGATATCCCTGTATTCGGCCATGACGGCCTGCCACGTCCCCGCGGCGATCTCCATCGGGGGAAGCGTGAAGTTCAACTCCGGATACACTTTCCCTCCCCCCACGATGAGCCCGAATCCGCACTCGACCGGCCGGGGAGCCCTTCCGAATGAAAATCCTGCTGTCTCCTGCACGAGGAGACTCTCGTATGCCGCCGGCTGTTCCTGCATATCCGTCATGTTCATTTGATTGCTATGATGAAATGAGCGTGCGTATGACATTCTCTGCAGCGTGAAGACTCCCGATATCGATCCACTCCCCGGCGGTATGCGCCTGCGCGATGTCGCCGGGTCCGAACACCACCGATGGGATCCCCCCCGCGGTGAATATCCCCGCATCCGTCGCGTACTGCGCCGATTCGACGCGCACAGCGCCGCACACGCTCACGACGGCACGGGAGAGGGCCCTCACGACGGGGCTCTCCGCGGCGACCTCCATGGCCCCCACGGAGAGGTGAGGCGGCTCGAACTCCCAGGCGGGGATCCCCTCCAGCGCCTTTCGTGCCGCAGCGAGGACATCCTCCGCCAATTCCCCGGGGAGCGTACGCCTGTCCACTTCCACGACGCACTTCTCCGGGACGACATTGACCGCCTCTCCCCCTTCGATCACCCCCGCGCTCAGCGAGGGGGAACCCAGGAGCGGGTGGGGCGGGGCATTCCTGAGCGACGAAGCATACGACTCGAGCCGGACGAGGAGATGCCCCATCGCGTAGATCGCGCTCAGGCCCCTCTCGGGGTATGCGGAGTGGGCCGAGACTCCCCTGGTGACGATCCGCCAGCGGGTAACTCCCTTGTGCGCCCGGACGACGGCACAAAGCGTCGGTTCTCCCACGACGGCGAAATCGGCTGCGAGCCCCCCCTCCAGCGCGTGGCGGGCTCCCGTGAACCCGTATTCCTCGTCGGCGGAGGCGAGCAGGAGGACGTTGTACCTGAGCCTGGCCCCTCCTTCGATCGCCGCGCCGATCGCGTGGAGGAACGCCGCAAGCGAGCCTTTCGTGTCGCACGCTCCCCGTCCGTACAGCCGCCCCTCCCGCACTTCGGGCGAGAAGGGCGGGACCACCATCGCCTCCGCATGCACGGTGTCGGTGTGGGCCTCGAGAAGGAGCGTCTCTTTCGCGCCCGCGTCCACGAACCCGGTCACGTTGGGGCGGCCGGGGACGACCTCGCCGAGGACGGCATCGACCCCGTGCGAGCGCAAATAGGCGGCGACGTACTGCGCCACTTCGCTCTCCCTGTACCCCGGGCCGCTCTTTCCCCGCCCCATCGGGTTCACGCTCGGGATGGCGACAAGATCCGCGAGCAGGCGGACGAGCGGATCGCCGGTCACGACGCACTCCTGGTGAGCAAACGTTCCATGTCATCCATTACGGTTCGAACACGCGTTCGGCAATCCGGTATCGCTCGATCGTCCCCTGCGACGGCTGGAAGCAATTCCCCGTCCCCGGAGGGATAGAGATGCGCCCCTCCCGGACCGTGATCAGGGGCTCGACGATGTCGTCGAGGAACCACCGCGAAGAGGATCCGACGTCGGTGGGGTATGCGAAATTCGGCAGCGTCGCCAGGTGGAGCGTCTGCGCCGCCCCGATCCCCAGTTCCGGCATCGTCCCGGCCCAGACGGGCATCCCCGCCTTCGCGCACAGGTCGTGCATCGCTCTCGCGCCGGCAAGACCTCCCGCCCGCTGGATCTTGATGTTCACGATCCGGCAGCTCTTCAACCGGATCGCCTTCCGCACGGCGGCGAGATCCTCCGCCCCTTCGTCGAGGCAGATCGGCGTTTTGATGTTCGCCTGGAGTTCCGCATGCCCCCGGAGATCGTTCCCGGGGAGAGGCTGCTCGATCATCAGGAGCCCGAACGCATCCAGCGACCGGAGGTGGGGAATGTCCGCACGCGCGTACGAGCCGTTGGCGTCGACCATCAGGGGGATGTCGCCGAACCGCTGCCGGATCTCCCCGAGCGGACCGACGTCCCAGCCCGGCTGAATCGTGATCTTGACGCGCCGGTACCCGTCGGCGAGATGTTTCTCCATCGTCGAGAGGAGCGCCGGGATCCCCTTCGTGATGCCGATGGCGAGCCCCGATTCCAGCGGGACGCTGTACCCGCCCAGGAGCTCGTAGAGGGGCTTGCCTGAGGCCCGGGCCTCGATGTCCCAGAACGCGGTCTCGAGTCCCGCGCGCGCGAACGGGCTCCCCCCGGTCCTGTCGAGGACGCGGTTGATCGAAGAGACGGAATCCGCCTTTGCCGCCAGTGCCGCGGGGATCAGCCTGTCCGCGAGGAATTTCCAGACGGATTCCGGCGTGTCGTCGGAATAGAACGACCCCGACATGGGGGAGGCCTCCCCCGTACCGGAGATCCCCCCGGCATCCACGCGCACCAGTATCCCGTCTTTTTCGGTCACTTCGCCGCTGCTGATGCGGAACGACTCGTTGAACGGTATCCTGACGTGCGTGAGCGTGATTCTCTCGGTTCTCATCGCCAGCGCACCGGATTGCGGAGCTCGCCTATCCCCTCGATCCGGCATGAGATCACGTCACCGTCGGTGACCGGCCCGATTCCCCGGGGCGTCCCCGTCGATATCACGTCTCCCGGTTCCAGCGTGATGAGCGCCGAGACGCGGGCAATGATCGCCGGTATCCCGAAGACGAGATCGCGCGTGTTCGCCTTCTGCCTCAGTTTCCCGTTCACCCGGCACTCGATGCCGAGCCGCAGCGGAGGCCGGAGTTCGTCCGCGGTGACGATCCACGGGCCCATCGGGGTGAACGTGTCGAAGCTTTTCGAGCGGAACCAGGGATGCTTCTTTCCGAGGTCCGACGCCTGGAGATCGCGCGCGGTCACGTCGTTGCAGATCGTGTACCCGGCGACGTGGTCCCACGCGTCCTTCTCCCGCACGCCGGAGGCCCTTCGGCCGATCACGACGGCGAGCTCGACCTCGTGGTCCATGCGCCCCATCCCCCGGGGGAGCCTCACAGGCTCCATCGGCCCTATGACCGAGGATGCGGCCTTGAGAAACAGTATCGGGTCCTCCGGCAGGGGGAGGATTCCTTCCTTGGCGTGCAGGGCGTAATTGATCCCGAGCCCGAGGATCTTCCCGGGAGACTTCAGCGGGGCGACCATCCGCGCCGCGGGGGACACCGTCACGAACCGCTCCAGGTGCTCCCGCTTGCAGTAGCCCAGGACCTCCCTGAACAGCGCGGGATCGAACTGCCCGCGGGCGAGAAGGTCCGCGATCGTGTCGGTCCCGGCGGCCACGACGCCGTGGCGGAGCATGTACATGACCCGCTCGGCTTTCCCGTAGTTGATCCACCTGTTTCCCGACCTGATGCCGACGAGCGGCCCCGAGCGATCTTCAAATTGCGCGACGTGCATGGACGATCTCAGCGGGCATTGGTGGTTTCGTTGAACCGGACGCCGACCGGGTGCTGACCCTCCAGCACGCCGAGGGGGTACGCGATGACGCGCGCACGGCGTTCGGGGTCGTTCTTCGTCAGCTCGTCGATCCAGTGGACCCCGTAGAGGACGTGGTTCACTTCGTCGGCAAGGAGAAACTCCAGGAGCTGGACCGAGCGGTCGTCCCCCCCTCCTTCGCTTTCCGGATCCAGTCGCGCAGGTGCTTGCAGCTCTCGCTCTCGAACGTCATGTTGGAGAGGGCCAGCCGCTCGAGAGGGTCGCCCCGGTTGACGTCCTGTTCCCAGCCCCAGCAGCTCGTCCTGAACATTCCGACGTGCCCGCCAAGCTCCTCGAGGCGGCGACGGACGATCTCCGCGTGACGGGCCTCGTCCCAGGCCTGGTGCGCCATGTCGAGCTTCATCTGCCAGGGAATGCCGGGAAAATCCGCCAGGATCCGCCCCATCCGCTCCACGGTGATGAACTCGCTGTTGAGCAGGTCGTGGAGAAGGTGCTGTTTCCCCTCCTGCGTGTCGAACGACCAGTTCTTCTCCGTGAACGAGCCGGGATCCGCCACGACGTTCCACCGGCTGTCGCGCACCGGCATGATGCTGTAGTCGTGGACTTTCGTGAACGCATACGTCGCGCGCGGGCGCCCCGCTGCCGTGATCCCGCCGTCCGCGCTGATTTCCCCGGCCAGGCGCTTTTCGTGCGCCGCGGACCGCTCGTCGACGCCGAGCCGGGCAATGATCGTCTCGGCCCAGGAGCAGTGATCCCGCTCTTCATCGGCGATGTGCCGCAGGATGTAGGCGGTCGGCTCATCGGCGGGGATCTCGGCCAGGGCCAGATGCTCCCTGTACGCGGCGATCAGCGCCGGCTTCAGGACGCGGTAGAGTCCCACCATCCGGAGCAGGTCTCCCTGCGACTTCCACACGGACTCCACCACCCGCACGATCCTGTCGGAGGGGGGGATGACGTGGAAGTGCTTCGAGCGCCCCTTGAGCTCAGGTATCCGCTTCCCCAGGAGGTCGGCGTGGACGGCGTCCTGGTACATCTGCCGGCCGAAAGCGATCTTGATCTCCGGATCGACGATCGTGTACGCCCAGCTCCCCATGATCTCCATCATCTGGATCTCCAGGTACTGGTAGCGCCCCAGGAGCTCGAGATTCCGCTGCACGCTCAGCGTTTCCGCCATGGCCCCTCCTTTTTCAGAACCGGATGAACAGCGTGACGATCCCGCACGGGGGAACGTCAAGCCGGATGGATGCCCCCCGGGGGCCTCCTTCCACGCCGGCTTCGGACATCACCTCTTCGTTCAGGTTCACCCACGATGCCTTCTTCACCGGGCGGGCGCACCGGAGCGTGCCGCCGACCGTCGACGGCCCCGGATTGTACACGCGGACGATGATCCCCGTCCCGTCCTCGGATTCCTTGAGCGCGCTCAGGACCAGGCCTCCTCCTTCGAGTCCCAGGAGAGACGATTCCAGGGGAAGCGGGGCGGCGTTCTTTCTGCGGATCGGACGCATCGGGAGGTGGAACTTCTCGCTCTCCCGGGATACGAACTCTCCCCACGGCGCGTCCTGCGGGCCGTGAGGAAGGAGCGCGTACCTGAACGTGTGCGTCCCCCGGCACTGCGCGTCCGGCGTTTCATTGTGCCAGCCCGCCTTTCCGCCGGGACGCGTGATGAGGTCGTCGCCGGCAAGTAGGCCGACGCACCGCAGGAGGGTCAGCGCGAGCGTCCCTTTCCCGTCCAGCAAAAGCTCGTACTCCGGAAGCCCGTACGCCAGGAGCGTCAGCGAGCGGTCGCGTCCCTGCACGGTGACAAACCGCTGCATCGGCGCGACCTGTGCCGGGTGCTCGATCGTGAACGTCCGGGTGTCGTACCGCCTCTGCGTGCGCTCCACGACGCAGAACTGCGAGTCGGCGAACACGGTATCGGTCCTGACCCCCGCGGGGAAGAGGACCCGAAGCCGGTGGTCCAGCGCCCTGTTGTCCACGGTCGTCTCGAACCCGAGCGACCGGGAGTGCGCGCCGAGCGTGATGACGGTGCGCACGGGAACGTCGACCGTCCTCGCGCTCCGCGACTTCCTGTCGGCCGAGGCCGAGGCGGGAAGGCGGAGCGTGGTCCCGATCGAAAGCGAGGCGCGGAGCGGCCCTTTCTCGAGGACATGCACGCGCACGGGGGTTTTCCCCGAGCGCACGACCGTGTCGCGCACAAGGTAGGAGTAGTTGTACTCGTCCCCGACGTCCCCCGAATCCTCGAACACGTTCAACCCCGCGTAGCGGAGTTTCCTCTTCCTGTCGAGAAGCGTCACGACGCCGCGCGGGCTCACCTCGGCGCGGAGGAACTCGTTTTCGATGAATCCTTTCCCGGCTTTGACCGCAGGGGGGACGGTCACGGGCCGTTCCCTTTTTTCGATGCGAAACCCCCTGAACCCCAGGGGAGGGACATCCCGGGCGTCGACGAGTATACGGAACTCATCGCCGTGCGTCTGTCGGGGGTAGTTGTAGTGACTGTACGTGATATCGTATCCCCCGCCCCGGCCGGTGACCTGGAACGGCACTTCCCGGTTCTCTCCGTCGAGAAGGGCGAAGGCCCTGACGGGGGGAAGCTCCGGGTCGACCGTCACATCCGGATTCAGCCCGACGACGACGTCACGGCGGAAGAACCGGACTTCGGCGGAGGCGATCTCCGTCCGCGCAAACGGGGAGGGATTGAACAGGAACAGGTACGTGTCGTCCCCCGCGGCAGTGTCATCGTACGGAAGGACGTGCTCCAGGGACGTCCCGGCGACGTAGCCGGCGACGTCCTCCACGGCGGCGAACCGGGTCATCATTTCCCTGTGGACCGGGTCGACGGAACACCCGCAGATGCTGTCGTGCGGGTGGTTCTTCATGAGCGTCAGCCAGGCGTGCCTCAGCAGGGGGGCGCGGGAGCGCATCCCGGCGGCGACTCCGAGCGCGTGGAGCGGCTCGGCGTATCTCTCCAGGAGGAGCTCCGATTTCCAGTTCGCCTGCTTGATGTACATCCTGCTCGAATACACACCTCCCAGGACGGCAAACGCGTACCGGTAGCCGAACCGGAGCTCCCCTTCGATCGTGGGAATTTCCGGGAGCTCCCTGCGCACCGCCTCCGCGTAACGCTCGACGGTGCTGTGCTCGAATGTCCCGTCGAACGATTTCCGCAGGAGCGCGAGCGTCGCGGGAAGATTCGGATCGGGCCAGTGATGGTCCCCCCCGTTCATCATCAGCCGGTGGGACGTCGTCGCGCGGGCGTCCAGCTCCTCCTTCATCGAGGCAAACCGTCCGAGGATCTGCGCGCCGGTCTCCTGGTGGAAATACCCGGCACTGTACCCGTGCCGGAAGAGATGGAGAAGAAGCGCGCGCGTCCCGTCGGGGGCTTTCCACCAGTACTCGGAGGTCTGCTCCCCCGGCTCGCCGCCGAATCCCCGGTACACGAGCGCGGTCCCGATCCCGAACCCGCGGAGTATGGCGGGCATCATGGCGATGTGCCCGAACGAATCGGGGATGTACCCGACGCTCATCGCGTGACCGAACGAGGCCGCCATGCGCATGCCGGTCATCAGGTTGCGCACGGTCGATTCCCCGCTGACGAGGAACTCGTCGGGGAGCACGTACCACGGCCCGGTGACGAGCCGGCCATCGGTGACCAGCCGGCGGATCTCCTCGCGCCGTTCGGGCCGGACCTCGAGGTAATCTTCCAGGACCACCGTCTGGCCGTCGAGCGTGAACGAGACAAAATCCCCGTCCCGCGCAAGCAGCTCCAGGAGGTCGTCGACCATGTCCACGAGCATCGCGCGGAACTGCTCGAAGCTCCTGTACCATTCCCTGTCCCAGTGCGAGTGGGAGACGACGTGATATGTCGGTTTCATGGCCTGAGGTATTCGTTGACGGGACGGATCGTCGTCGATGCGCCCACGGCCGAGAGGCTCGAGGCCGCCACGGCGTTGCCGAGCGCCGCCGCCTTGAACGGATCCAGTCCCCTGATGAGCCCGGCCGCGAAAGCGGCGATGAAGGCGTCCCCCGCCCCCGTCGCATCGACGACGTGCCGGACTCTTCTCGACCGGATGTGTTTCGACTTCCCGCGCCAATCGATGAAACAGCCGTCCGCGCCGAGCTTGATTCCCAGCACCCCCGGGGCGCCCGCTTCCCTGAGGAACGCGACGATCCGCTCCGGGGCGGTCTCACCGCTGATGGCCGAGGCTTCGTCGTGGCTCGGGATGAAATAGTCGACGTGGGGAAGAAACGAGCGGAGCACCCTGTCGTCCCGCCGGGGGGACCCCGCCGTGTCGAGAAGGACCGGCGTGCCGGTCTTCACGTGGACCGCGCGGAAGAGCCTCCCGAGATGCCTGTCGCATTCCGGGAGGAGCCCGTAATACCCGAAGATCAGAATGCGGCCGCGGCGGACGACGTCGATATGCGCCAGGATGTCCTCGACGCGGAAATTCTCCATGCACCCCCGCGTATGGAAAAACGTCCTCTCCCCGGCCGCGTCGACGCCCACGATCGTCGAGGAGGTCTGACGCGAATCGTCCAGTATGAGCCCCGCGGCAGTGATGCCGTGCATCTCGAGCTGGCTCCGGAGGAACCCGCCGAACGTGTCGTTTCCCACGCGCGTCACGGCGCCGACGCTGAACCCGAGCTTGGCCAGGTCGATCCCCACGTTCGGGACGTTCCCTCCCGTCGTCATGGTGATCGAATCGATTCCCGTGAGAGAGCCGGGTTTGGGCGGCCTGCGCAGATCCACCGGGCGGCCGATGACGTCCACGACGGACAGCCCGGCCACCACGGCATCGAGCGTCCGTACCTTCGAGGAGGGGGGAATGGTCATGTTATTCGGTGATCGTCAGGTTCTTGAAGTCGAGATCCAGTTTCTCTTTGCCGTACGTGATCCGGAGCTTCTGGCTCCCCACCTCCGCGTGGAGATACGGCCCGTCGAACAGGGGGGTGGCCGTCAGGTCGACCCCTTTCCCGTTCAGCACACGCGTGTCGGGGAATGCGAACCTCATCCTGTCGCCGCCGATCGTCGTGTATTCGACGCTGACCGCCCCCGGTTTCAGCACGGCCTTCGGCTTCCGCGCACGGAGCGCAGAGCAGAACTTCTCGAACGAGCCGATCTCCTCCTTCGAGCGGACCTCGACAACCTCGCCGTTCTGCAGGTGGTTGCTCCTGAACCGCCAGTTCCCGGTCTCCTTGCTCCTGTCGATGTCCTCCGGGCGCCCGATCCCGTTCTTCGCCTGACCCGGGGTGTCGCGCTCCTCCGTCCAGACCCCCTCCTGGAGGGGGTACCATCCGACGTACGTGTCCCCCGCCTTGCAGAATATCCACCCCGAGGGGTCGCTCACCCGCTCCTGGAGATTGCGGGGGAAGAAACCGTCGATGTGCTCGGTCATCGTCCCGGGAGCGATGTCGTACAGGACGATGAGCGTGTTTTTGTCCTGGAACGTCCGCTCGAAGGGGGAGCCCCCGGTCCACTTGTCGGGGTTGTTGTACGTGCTTTTCGAAGCGACGACGTCGGCGATCAGGGGCTTGATCTCCTCGGGGAAGAACATCCCGAGCTCGTAGCTCGACCAGTAGGGATGAAGCCCGAATATCGTCGTGTAGGGGCGCCCGTACGTGTAGCGGACCCCCCAGGTATGCTGCTGGATCGGCTGGAGGAGCCCTCCCTGGAGCGACCCGATGCCGTAGTCTTTCGCAACGTACGTGTACTTGTAGACGGGGGGGTTCTTTTCACTGCCGAACCGTATGACGTTCCTGACCCGCTTCCTCTCCCTCTCGACGTACGCGTGCGACCTGTCGGTCGCTATGGAGTAGATGATCGGCGGGATTCTGTAGCGGCCGAGCGCGGGAAACAGCACCCAGCCCGACTGCGACGGCTCTCCCGTGCCGAAATACAGGTACGCGTACGCGGAGGCGGGAGAGAGGAGCGGCTTGTAGACCGCGGGCTGGTAGATGCGGCTGAACCCGCCCAGGTACTGCCCGTCGAGCGATTCATCGGCGAAGTCGGCGAGGAGGTAGTCGAGCATCATCGTCCCCCGCATCTTCATGTCCGGGTCCTTCGCGAAATCCGCCAGGAGGGACATCGAGATGGCATACTCGGCGAAATAATCGGGGGTGTCGAACTCCCCCTGGCCGATCGTCGTCGCGATCTCGATCCAGTGGATCAGGTACTCCTTCGCGTCGGTCCTGTTTTCATCGGAGCTCTTCCCGTTGTACCATTCGGTTCCCGGGAGGCCAGGCCACTGCTCGGCGGCAAGGAACAGCGTCGAGTAATACATCGCCCAGTGATTCTCCGTGTCCCCCCTGTACGGGGCGTACGTCTTCCAGGCATTGCGGACGACGGCCTTCGTTTCCGCGGACATCACGTCCTTCCCGTTGAGGTACGCCCCCATGCAGGGGAACATCCAGAACATGTCCCCCCTGGGCTCCTTCAGCGCAGAGACGAACATGCTGTCGGCCGTGCGCAGGTCCCTGCCGTGCGCGTAGCGGGCCGCGGCGCAGTAGTACCCTCCGGCCATCGAGGTGTCGTAGTACGCGCTGACGTATGCCGCCCGCTGCTCGTAGAGGCGGAGGTATTCCTGCCGTGTGACCGGCGTCCCTGTGCCGCTGCCGCCGGCGGCGGCCGCACCCGGGAGCAGAGCGATGCATCCGGAGAGGAGAAGGAGAGTTGCAGTTCGATTCATAAGTCCGTTCCGATCAAAAAGTGGGTATCACAATGCTCCAAACCTGGGAACCGCCGAGCCCGGCGCTCTTCCAGTGCGCGCCCCCGTCTGCGGAGGAGTAGACCCCTCCCCACAGCGTGGCCGCATACAGCCGGTCGTGGTCGAGCGGATCGACGGCGATCCCGTGGACGTTCAGATTGGCGAGCCCCTCGTTCATCCGCTTCCAGGACCTCGCCCCGTCGACGGATTTATAGACCCCCGTCACGTACCCCCCCGCATAGACGATGTCGGGATTCACGGGATCGAACGCGACGGCATAAAACGTCATGTGGTCGACTCCCGACTCGCTCCGCGTCCAGATCTTCCCGCCGTCGCGTGAAACGTACAGCCCGTAGTTTTCCGTCCCCGCGATCAGCATCGAGGGATCGGCGGGATTCTGCGCCAGAACGCGCGTCCCCCCGACGCTCAGGGGCATCCGCGACCAGCGTGCGGCTCCGTCCCTGCTCACGTAGAGCCCCCCCTCGGTGACGCAGTAGAGGAGCCCTCCCCGGTTCGCGATCAGCACCGGGGCGTAGAGCGCAGTGAGCCCGGCGTTCATCTCCTTCCACGTGGCGCAACCGTCGGTCGTCTTGAACACGCCGTAGGGGGTCGTGCAGTACACCGTGAGCGTATCATCCGGATCGGGGGCGACGCACATCACCTCGGTGATCTGCCATCCCGTCGTGATCTTCCACGTCCGCCCTCCGTCGCGGGAGACGTGGACGCCGTTCCCCCCCGCGATGTAGACAACGCGTCCGTGAGAGCCGGGCCCGAACGCGATGTGGAAGGCCCGTATGGTCTTCGAGCCCGTATGAGACCAGGCCGTATCATCCCCCGCATGCTGGAAAAACACGCCTGTCTGGGGGTTCGCCGCCCCCACGACGAACAGGTGCGTCGCCAGGACGGAGGCATACACCGTCGACGTCCCCTGCGGGACGCGCAGCGACGTCCCCCCCGGGGCGGCATTCTGTCCGTGAACCTGAGGCGCCGCGAGCGCTGCGACGAAGGCAAGCGCGCCGAGTGTGCGTGACGTTTTCATCATAAGGCCGGTTCTCAAGTAAGTGTGGAACATGACGTTACGGATAGATCTCGATCTGCTTCACCTGTGTCCCGTCCAGCCCCGCCGGCCGCCACGAAGCGCCGCCGTCGGTGGATTCGAATATCCCCTGGCCGACGGTTCCGACGAGCAGGTGTGCGTCGTCGTCCGGATAAACGAACAGGGAGTATATCGCATCGATGCCGGGAGCGTCCCAGACGCGGCGCCACGTCCCCCCCCTGTCCGTGCTCACAAAGATCCCGGTCTTCCATCCCGCGGCATATATCCGTGTCCCTTCCCCCGAGGCACGGAGCGTATAGATGATCGAAGAATCGGCACCCCGGGCCGCGGACCAGGTTCTCCCCCCGTCGGTCGTCCGGCGGATCCCCCCGGGCTCGCCGGCGGCGATCAACACGCCGGGATCACGGGGAACCTGCAGCAGGGCAAGCACCTGGGAGAGTCCCGATCCCATCGGCTGCCAGTGTTCCCCACCGTCGGTCGTCCTGAACACGTCGGTCTCCGTCGCGGCGTACAGGGTCGACCGGTCGCGCGCATCCATCACGATACGCTGGACGAACCAGGTCGGCATCCCGTTCATCTTTTTCTCCCACGTCGCCCCGTCGTCGACGGTTTTAAACACGCCGAACGGCGTGGCGGCGTAGACGACGGCCGAATCCGCGGGATCGGGGACGACCCCGAGAATTTCCTCCGTCCGCCACGACGTGAGTATCCTCCAGCTCTTTCCCCCGTCGGTCGAGCGGTGAACGCCGTTCCCCGCCGCAAGGTAGTACCTCCTCGTCCGCCCGTTGTCGAAGAACGCGAGACCGAATGCGAGCGTGTTCGACTTCGTGACGCGCACCCACGAGGTATCCCCCTGCGCACGGACAAAGACCCCGTATCCACCGGTCGCGTTCCCGGAGACGCTCCCCCGGACGATGAACACCGCGGCGAAGAGACGGCCGTGCGCGGCTCTGCCGGAGGTGTCCGCCGGCGCGGCACCGGCCGCGCGCGGGCTCACGGCGGCGAGCACGAGCATCATGATCGTCACGATGCGGAGGACGATTCCTCCGTTGAAGGGGGCAGGCGCGTGTGTCATTCGGTGATCGTCAGCGTTGTGAAATCGAGGTTGAGTTTTTCCCGGCCGTGCGTGATGCGGAGCGTCCGGCTTCCCGGTGCGGCGTGGAGGAACGGTCCGTCGAACAGGGGGGTCTCATTCAGGTCGACCTTCTTCCCGTTCAGCACCCGCGTGTCGGGAAATGCGAAATTCATCCTGTCGCCGCCGATCGTCGTGTATTCGACGCCGACGCCGCCGGGAGCGAGAGCGGCCTTCGGCCTGTTCCGGAGAAGGGCCGCGCAGAACTTCTCGAACGAGCCGATCTCGGATTTCGAACGGACCTCCACGACCTCGCCGTTCTGGAGGTGACTGCTCCGGAACCGCCAGCCGTCAGGTTCCCCGGTCCACTCCCCCACCTGGAGGGGATACCACCCGACGTACGTGTCCCCCGCCTTGCAGAATATCCATCCCGACGGATCGCATATCCGCTCCTGGAGATTGCGGGGGAAAAAGCCGTCGATGTGCTCGGTCATCGTCCCGGGCGGGATGTCGTACAGGACGATGAGCGTGTTCCTGTGCTGGAACGTTCTCTCGAACGGGGACCCCCCCGTCCACTTGTCCGGGTTGTTGTACGTCCCCTTCGACCCGACGACGTCCGCGATCAGGGGCTTGATCTCCTCGGGGAAGAACATGCCGAGCTCGTAGCTCGACCAGTAGGGATGAAGCCCGAATATCGTCGTGTAGGGGCTTCCGTACGTGTACTGCACCCCCCACGTGTGTTGCTGGATCGGCTGGAGGAGCCCCCCCTGGAGCGACCCGATGCCGTAGTCTTTCGTGACATACGTGTACTTGTAGACGGGAGGGTTCTTTTCACTGCCGAACCGTATGACGTTCCTGACCCGCTTTCTTTCCCGCTCGACATACGGGTGGGAGCGGTCCGTGGCGATATCCCGTATGATCTGCGGCATCCGGTACTCGCCCAGGGCGGGGAGAAGGACCCAGTACGACACGACGGGGACTCCCGTCCCGAAATACAGCCACGCAAACGCCGATGCCGGACAGGTGATCGGCATGTAGACCTCCGGCTGGTACACCCGGCTGTACCCACCCAGGTACTGTCCGTCGAGCGATTCATCGGCGAAATCGGCGAGGAGGTAGTCGAGCATCATCTTCCCCAGTTGTTTCACGGCCGGGTCTTCCGCAAAGTCCGCCAGGAGGGACATGGAGACGGCGTATTCCGTAAAATAGTGGGGGGTGTCGAATTCTCCCTGTCCGATCGTCGTCGCGATACGCGTCCAGTGCATCAGGTAGTCCTTCGCATCCGCCCGGTTTTCGTCCGAGCTTTTGCCGTTGTACCACTCGGACCCCGGGAGGCCCGGCCACTGCTCGGCGGCCAGGAAGAGGGAGGAATAGTACATCGCCCAGTGGTTTTCCGTGTCTCCCCTGTACGGGGCGTATGTCTTCCAGGCGTTCCGCACGGCGGCCCTGGTCTCCGGGGACATCACGTCCTTCCCGTTCAGGTACGTCCCGATGCAGGGAAACATCCAGAACATGTCACCGGAGGGATGTTTGAGCAACGCGGCGAATATGCTGTCCGCCGTCCGGACATCTTTCCGCCGGGCATAACGGGCAGCCGCACAGTAATAGTCCCCGGCCGTGGACGTGTCGTAGTACGACCGTATGACATCCGCCCGCCGCTCATACGCCTTCAGGTATTCAACCCGGGCAGGGTTCGATCCGGCGAATGCGGAGCCCCCCACCGGAAGAAGCGAAACGATACAAAGAAGTGCCGCGCTGTGTTTCATCGTGTCCATTCCGAAGTTTGTTCCACCCGGGTTCAAAGAGTGACGGCGATCCCCCGTTCGAGCTCTCCCGGCGTAAACCGTCCCCGGTCCTCTCCGTTCACAACGACCGCATATGACGTCCGTCCGGCGAATCCGAACTTCACCTCGACCGACCGGCGTACACCGACGTCGTCCGTGAGCCGGAGATCGATCGTGTCCCCCCGCACGAGCACCGAACGGACAGTGCACCCGTCGATCCCGGTCCCCCAGCCGCCTGCGACGTTGACGTACGCGCCGCCGTACGCTGCGCTGATGATGTGGACCGAGACCACGCTCGAGCCGGTTCCCCAGTGGATCCCGGTCACCCCTGCCGGCCTGTCGGATCCGCTGTGTCCGTAATTTTCCGCCGTGCGGGGGGACGCGGGGGATTCAAAGAGAGAAAACATCGCCCGGAGAGCGGCCACCCCCCGCTCGAAATACTCCCTCCTCCCGGTCAGTTCATAGTACTGCATCAGCGTCAGGGCAAAATACCCCTGCCGTGCATCGCTCCATTCGGCGTCCGTGTTCTGCACGCCGAACCCGCCGAGGAGCGCGCGGGAGAGCCACCCGGGGCTCCACACCTGCTGATAGAGGAGGAGATAGTCAAGCGTCTCGCTTCCCCGCTCGATGTACCGCCCGTCCCCCGTCAGCGCAAAGAGCGCACCGCACGCCTCCGCCGTCATGTCCATGGAGAGCGTGTTCTGCGGGTATTGCCCGGTGAACCGGTCAAAGAAACCGATCGGCTTCGACGAGCAGGAGAAAAAGGTCTCGAAGTCGAACCATTTCCTCTCCGGGACGATGGACCCGAACACGTAGGCCATTGCGTTCACCGCCGCCCGCCGGGCCGCGGTATCTCCCGAGGCCAGCGCGTACCGGGCGAGGAAGAGCGCCCCGCCCGCGGTCTCCGCATTCTCGTGTCCGAGCACGGGAGACGGCGTCCCCGTCGCGGGGTCATACCAGGAGGGAATCACGCCTGTGCGTTCCTGGTGAGCGATGAGGAACCGGGCGATTCCCGACACATACGCCATGATCTCCGGCCGCCGCTCCGGGAGAATGTCCGCCCACGCAAGGAGCCACGTCGAGGTCCACGCGTTGTGAAACATCGGGAGGAGCCTCCCCCCTTCAATCCCGCCCCATCCCTGGTCCCTCACCCAGTGCCCCCCCGCGCTGTCGATATAGAATATCGTCGGCGCGAGCCCCCCTTTCGCGGGGCGAGGAGCGCGAGATTCAGAACGCGCTCGGACCGGCCCATGAGCGCCGTGTCGTGCGCGGCCGTCCCGTAGACGTGCATCCCGTACGCGGTGCGGAGCGCGTTGAACCAGACGTTGAACCAGCAGTCGTTGTCCGCCGCCGGGGGAAGCCTGTTGCTCCAGGCGAGCCGACCCTGGCGAATGAGCGTCACCGGCACCCCCCGCTCCACCGTATCCAGCGCAACGGAGGGGAGAAACTCGTACCACGCCTTCCGGATATAGGAGGCGAACGGGAGCGATTGCGGGGAAACCCCTTTCAGAAATCCCGGTTGCCCGTACTCCGACCATTCAAACCGGACGATGTCCCTGTACGCGAGGCGCTCCGGAGCGTCGGCACGGACATACAGAAAGAACGCATACGAGACCGCGCCCGGGCCGACGCGGGAGAGCATCGTGTCCGCGTGGGCATAGTACACGTGCTCCTTCTTCCGCTCCCAGTTCATCAACCCGAACGACACGAACGGACGCCTCTCGCTCTCCACCTGGAGGTCCCCCCCCGAGCGGATCGGCCGGTTTTTCCCGTCGATCGTCCGGACGTCGGGAACGATCGCCATCGCGACTTCCCCCCTCTGGAGTATGAACGCGGGGGAGCGGAACACGTGATCGGCGATGACCTCGTCCGGCTCCGGCCTGAGACAGGGCGTAAAGACGAAATCGGGGCGGACGGAGTCATCCCCGCCGGGGGCGAACGCATATGTCGATAAGAGCTCGCCGACACGCATTGCCAGGCCCGCCGTCATCGTCACGGAGACGCGCGCGAACGGCGACCCGCGTTCCAGCCGGATCGTTTCACTGATCCGGGCCCCTCCTCCTGCGGAGCCGCCGAGCTCGAGCGATGCACTATCGCCGCGGCCGATGAGATTCGCTTCGGTGAGACGCACGGGAAGTTTGCCGCGCTCCGTCTCCAGAAGAAGTCCGGGACGGCTCACGCTCCCGCTCACGCACGTCAAGTGCCAGCCGCCGGGGGCATGCGCGAACCACGCCTCCGTGTACCCTGACGGACCGAGCACGACGTCAACCCGGACACTGCCGTTTTCCAGAGAGAGCTTCCCCTCCCCGGCCGGCGCAGCCTGCGCACGGAGAGTAAGACAGAGCGCACCGAGGAGTATGGCCCGGGGGACGCGCACGCTACCACCAGAACGGCTTCACCGCATCCCGCTCCTTCGGCTCGGCGTCCAGCGCGCGGCGGAGCGCCCTTGCGGCTTTCTCGAGCGTTTCATCGATGTCGCCCGGGCCGTGCGAGTACGAGATGAACCAGCGCGGATTGGCGAATATCCCCTCCCTGTACAGCTCCCGGTGCCAGAGGTATTCGAGCCGGGCCGGGTACGCCGGGTCCGTGCTCTCGAACCTGAGCCAGGAGGCCGGGGGGAGCCCGGCGGCACGGCCGGCAATGCCGAGATCGGCGGCCATGGCGTTGAACCCGTCCATAAGCCTTTTCCCCATCGCCCAGATATGCTCGTGGACCTTCTCCCGCTTCATGATGTCGAGCGTTGCGATGGCAGCGGCCATCGAGAGGGTCTCCCCCGCGTACGTCGTCGTGATCTTGAACGTGTTGAGCATCTCCATGTATTCCCGTTTTCCGCAGTAGGCGGAGAGCGGAAACCCGTTCGCCAGCGCCTTCGCGTACCCCGCGAGGTCGGCCTGGACGCCGTAGTACTCCTGCGCCCCGCCGGGCGCCAGACGGAAACCGGTCAGGACCTCGTCGAGAACGAGGAGCGCCCCATATTCCTTCGTCAGGCGCCTCAGGAGACGGAGGAAGTCGCCGCTCGTGTCCTCGTTGAAATCGTACCCGATCGCCACGACGCAGGCCAGACGCTCGCCGCACCCGCGGATCAGCTTCTCGGCCGCCTCGCAATTTCCCCAGGGGATCGCGCTGACGTACTCGCGCATGAACTGCGGGACGCCGTTGGCGGGGGCGTCCCCCGCGGCAAACCAGTCGGGATACCCGTGGTAGCCGCTCGTGAGTATCATGTCCCGCTTCGTGAACGCGCGCGCGATCCGGACGTTGCAGGAATTCGCATCCTCCCCCGTCTTCATGAACCGGACCATCTCGGCGTTCGGGACCACCCGGCAGACCCTCTTCGCGAGCTCGAGCTCGATCGGGCTCGCCATGCTGAAGAGGACGCCCCTGGCGAGCTGGGCGCGCACGGCCGAGTCGACCTCGTCGTAGCAGTAGCCCAGCGTGACCGGGCCCAGCGCGAGCCGGTAATCGATGTATTCCTTCCCCTCCATGTCCCAGATCCTGCACCCCTTCCCCCTGACGATGAACTTCGGCATCGTCTCCGAAAAGAAGGGGAGAGGTCGTTTCGCGTTCGTCTGCGTCCCCCAGGGGATGTAGCGAAGCGCTTCTTCGAAATATGCGTCGGATGGTTTCATGACGTTCAGATGATGGTGACGCCCGGTATGTCGGTCGTCGTGTCGATCGTGACGACAGCGCGCCTGCCTTCCCGTTCGGCAGTGATCTCCCAGGATGTTCCCGCAGCCTTCAGGCCGATCTTCGCGGCCGGATCGGAGGCCGGATGCGCCCCGCACACGGTCAGGAAGAAATGGTCCAGCGATGCTGGAGACTCCACCTCGGCATACGGAAATACCCCCTTGTCGGCGGGGACGTCGATCGCGGCGGTCCTGACGGTCACTCCCCCTGCGGAGGCAGCGACCGCACGGGCGGTGACGCCGGGGCGCGTGACGGTGAACGAACCTCGATCGGCAGTGACCGCACCCTTGCCGTCGGAGTTGTCGATCTGGAACCGCGCCTGGACGGGAAGAGGATTCGCGCCGAGCCTCACGCGGTCGATCACGGCAAGGACGTCCGGCTTCAGGAACACGACCGTCCGCAGGACGAGATTCACGTCCGGGTTGACGAGCTTGTAGGCGGCCGTCGCATCGCTCGTGACGACCATCGACCGCTCTGAGGGTTCGTACTTCACGACGTGCGACTCGGCGAACGATGCATTCGTCCCTTCGTGCCCGTCGTGGTACTGGTGTCCCTGGCCCCCGATCAGGAGCGCCGAGTGCGATTTCGTCAGCCGCAGGACCCAGAGCGGGTCGGTGTAGGGATAGGCGGCGTGATACGGGTCGTGATAGATTCTCTCTCCGTGCGCCTTGAATATGACGCTGTTCCGGTCGGCGTGTTCGTGGTTCGAGGGGCCGCCGCTCCTGAGCGCTGCGACGCCGTCCCCGGCGTCCCAGCCGCTCCGCGAGACGACCCAGTCGTTGGAGAACCGGACGTCCTCCATCCCGACGCCGGGCTTCTCCCCCTCAGGCGAAGGATCAATCCAGATGACGGACCAGGGGCTCGAGGGGTCTCCCGCGTGCGCGGCGACCCACGTGGCGACGGGATCCTTCAGGCGGCTCCCCGTCCAGGCGGCGACGGCGAGATCGGCGATCGAGAAAGCGTCCCCGAAGTTGACGCAATCGTTCGGCCGCCCGGCTACGGGCATCCACATCCTGAGCCCGTACCTGACGGTCCCCGGGAAATTGATGATCCCGGAAATGTCACGCCCGAGCGTCCGCCGGATCACCTCTGTAAGAAGCGCGATGTGCGTCGACGTGTACGACCAGTACCCGGCCCCTTCGTCGTACGCACCGTCGGGGCCGTACATCACCGAGAACGCCCGCGCGCTCGATTCGGCCATCGCGATCCAGTTCTCCGCCTGCGGATGCTTCCCCTTCAGGAGGCAGCCCGCAATGCCCAGCCCCGCAATCGGTATCGCCTTCAGGTTCGTCGAATTCAGTATGAGCGGCCAGCGGCGCAAATCGACATGGAACGGGTAGTCGTCCGTCGGGTCGAATCCCCAGCCCCGCACCCTGTCCGGGTACTTCATGCCGTAGAGCGTCCGGAAGCAGGCGGGGGCCCCCTTCTCGCCGATCTGACGCTCCATCTCGGCGACGGTCTCTTTCGTGATCGCTCCCGCGAGCCACTGGCTGGCGCACGCCATGGCGATCGTCGCCTCAGGCGCTCTCTGCAGCCCGATGACGTCCTGACCTCCCTCGAGGAAGTAATCCCATTTCGGATATTCGAGCATCTTGTCCACGGCGATCCTCGCCGCGTCCCTCTGGGCCGTGTCACCGGTAAGGGCATAGGCGAACGAGGTCCGTTCGAGTATCTGACGGACCCTGAGCATGTCCTTCGAGTGGTTGTTGAGCCTCGCCTCCTTCCTTATGAAATTCAGGTCCGCAGCGAGATCGGCTTCGGTAATCGATTTCCAGTAGGGGGCGATATGAGGATGTTTCACCGCCTGGCGCATCCGCGGGATATCGGACTCGTCAAAGAAGAGGCCCCCGGGGGCCGGCGGCGCCACAGGCGCCACCACCGCCGGATCGGGCAATTCAGTTCCGGAGGCGTGCGCAAGAGCGGGGATGAGGGGGAGGCCGGCGGCGGCGATCGCGCCTGCCTTCAGAAAATCACGTCGTGTCGTCGGCATTTCAGATCTCCTGCAGTTTGCGATATGGCTCCGGCCGGCGCCGGACATTCATTGCAGCCGGTTTTCAGCGATCACCGACTGGATTTCTTTCTCTCCGTCGATCACGCCGATCTGCACTTCGAACGAACGCTCTTCCCCCGCATCCAGGAACTCGAGCGTGCCTGCGCGCTTCTCGGCCTCGCGCCCCTCGACGCCGCAATTGGCGGGCTCGATCCCCAGGACGTACGTCCCTTCCCCCATCATCTTCCACTGGGCAAGCCGGTGAAGCTCACGGCGGCGGAAGCGGACCAGGAGCCCGAGCGAGAGAGCCCTGTTCTCCAGAAGGGCGGCGCCGTATCCCGCCTCATCGGGAACGCACTGATGGTAAAACACCTGTTCCCTGAATCCGGCCACCGGGGGGGAGCAGACGCGGGCGCCGGCGAGGCCCGCCGCGGCGTCGGGATCACGGGGAACTGTCGAAGCGGCGTTCAGCAGGAGGCGGGCCCCCGCATCCACGAGAGGCCAGCCCGCATTGATATGATAGAGCATCATCAGCGGGGTACGCTCAAAACCCTCGTTCCGCACGGTGTCCCGGATCGTCAGATGCGACCCCCCGACGGGCGTTTCGACCGATCGCTCCAGGAGGAGATTTTCGCCGAACGTCGTGCTCTGCCTCAGGTTACCCGTGAGACGGAGCGTGCACGAGTCCCCTTCCCAGACCTCGGACGCGGACACGCCGGCGGCCTGAATGTGCGAGAGTCGCCCGTGGAGGCCGAGCGGCTCCCCTCCTTCGCTGCCGGGCGTGCCGACCGACGTCATACCGCAGCCGGTCATCAATCCGCCCGGGAACGTCCTGAGCCATCCGCGGCCGCCGGGCTCGAAGTGCGAGGGATGGACATCCCCCGCGGGGCTCCTGTAGGCAAGGGGAACCCCCCGGTACTCGGCCACGGAGATATCCATCCCCCGGTCGAGCGTCACCTGATACCGGAGTCCGGAGCCCGACCGGACGTCCGCGATATTCACGCCGCGTTCGGCGCCCTCTGCGAGCGTCATCAGGCGGATCCCGGCGACCTGCGAGAGATCGCCCGTCAGTCTCCCGAGCTCGCGCCTGCCGATGTTCCGGCCGAAAAGTGATGGCATTGTCGTGGTGCGATTCAGTGGTGGCGAGGCGCCCCGTTACGATCCCGGGGAGAGCACGGCGTTCCCCATGAGGGCGCGGAGCGTGCGGACGTTCTTCCCCGACTGTTCCACCAGGGGAAGGCAGTGCGTTTCGATCGTCACGTGGGGGACGATCCGGTCGCGGACGAGGGCCCTGATCTGCCCCGCCCAGTCGATCGCGCCGTCGCCGATCGGGACGCACTGGATCAGCGACCCACGGGCGGTGTCCTTGGCGTGGACGTTGACGATCACCCCCTTGAGCGCCGCGTACCCGTCCGGGTACGGGACCTCGTCGGTCCCGAACGCGTTGCACGGGTCCCAGTTTGCGCCGAAGGCGCGGGAGCCCACCTCGTCGACGATCTTCCGGGTCGCCGCCCCGGTGTCGCAGTGGAATCCCGGCTCGTTCTCGACCGCGAGCGTTATCCCCGCCCGCGCGGCGGTCTCCGCCGCGCGGCCGAGGAGCCCGACGACGCGGGCGTGATCGCCCTCCCTCTCCGGCGTGCGCTTCTGCACGCCGAATACGATGATCATCCGGGCGCCGCACGTCCCGGCCATGTCGATCGTGCGCGGGAGCGTCTCGCGGATCTCCCGCTCGAGCTCGTCCTCCCTGTCGAGCGAGTGCTTCATGATGCCGGGAGAAAGCGCGGTGATCGCGAGCCCGTGCTCGCGCACCGCCGCCAGGACGTCGTCCCACTCCTGCCCGTTCACCTCCGGGACGCGGCCGCTCGCAAGGCACCGGATCTCGTACCGCGTGATCCCCCAGGAGAGCCCGTGGCGGACCGCCGTACGGAAGTCCGCCGCGACCTCGTCGCTGACGATCCCCAGCTCCAGGGGGGCGCTCATGCGGCCGCCTCGACGAACCCGATCGCGTGCGAGATCACCGCCGCTTCCTTCTTGAGGATCCTGACGATCCGCGCGATGGCCTCCTCTTTCTTTTTCCGTTCGGACTGGATCCCCGTCATCAGGGCGGCGACCACCTTGGCGTTGTGATCGTAGATCGGCACCGAGATGGCGCAGAGGTCCGGCTTGTATTCGGCGTCGGCGACAGAATAGCCGTCGCGCACGATCTCCCGGAGCCGCTTCTTCAGCCTGGTGTCGCTCGTGATCGTCTTCGCGGTAAACCTCTTGAGCCCGCTCTGTTCGATCATCCTGTCGAGCGTCTCCTCCGGCAGGTCGGCGATGAGCACCTGCCCCGAGGCGGTGGCGTGCACGGGCGAGCGCGCCCCGAGCCGCGCGACGATCGACCACATTTCCGGATTGTCGGCCCGGTCGATGATGATGACTTCGTGGCCGTCCAGGATCGTCAGGTAGTAGCTCTCGCGCGTTTCGTGCGCCATCCGTATCAGGTGGGGATGCACGATCGTCTTGAGGTCGATTTTCTCCAGCGCGGCGTTTCCCCAGTCGAGGAGTTTCATGCCGAGCCGGAAGATTTTCCTGTCGTGGTCCTGCAGCACGATGGAGTGCTGCTCGAGGGCGGCGAGAATGCGGAACAGCGAGCTCTTCGGAATGCCGGTCTGGCGGGAAACGTCCGCCAGGGAGAAGCCGCTGTGGGACGCGGCGAGGAGTTCGATCACCTGCACCGCACGGTGGATTGCGGGAACTGAGTAGTCCCTGACCATAGGCGCCTTTGTGTGACTAATAAAACGTTGTTTTATTAGTGATTTAGTAGTATACGAAAAAACACCCCCCCGCACAAGTCACCGCTCCCGCGCCCGTCACGGCGGGCGGGCCGGAGTCCGCCCTCCCGGTCACGGTGCGGTATCCCGGGCGAGGGCAAGCTCCCTGGCCTCGCGCATCTGCACGCGCTTGCCCGCGATCCAGAGCGTCCCTCCGAACCCGAGGAGTATCGTCATCATCGCGAGCACCGCGATGGTCTCCCCGCTCTCGAGCGTATTGAGAAACGCGAGCCCGACGAGGACGCCGAGGAAGATGATCGTCCTTCCGACGACGGGGAGCGTCGCGACCTGCTTGCGCCCGGCGCCGTAGACCTCCGCCTGGACGTCGACCGGCGTGTCGAGTTTCTCGTAGAACCGCGCGACCTCTTTTGTTTCCTCGTCGGTGTCCCGCGCGAAGAGACGCGCCAGCGGCACCAGCGTGGGCCCGAGGATGACCGCCAGGGCGATGGAGGCGTTGATCTGCCACGGGGCCGCGCCCGCACCCGGCGAAAGGGCGAAGATCGTCCCCAGGATCACGCTGATGAGCGCACTGACGCCCCAGAGAAGCGGCTTCCTGGTCCTGTACAGCGAGGCGACCCAGGTGGACGAGAGAAGGACGCCGAACGACAGGATCGTGGAGAGGTAGACCTGGGGACCGATGTCCCATCCGAGGAGGTACCGGACGGCCGCCCCCATGATCAGGCTCCAGAGGATCGATCCGAGCGCCGCCCACTTGGGGATGCGCCGGAATATGAGACCGAACGCAAGCGGGACCGTCACCGGGATGTTGAAGAGCGTGAAGAACGCCTGCATCTGGTTGAACAGGCCGAACGTGCTGTGAATGAACGTTATGGCGAGTCCCATGACGATCAGGCCCAGGCACAGGGACGTGATCCGCCCGACCTTCAGGAGGGCTTTGTCGGACAGGTCGGGCCGGATGACCCCTTTGTACATGTCGTGCGAGATGATCGACGACACCATGTTGTACACGGTGCTGAGCGTCGTCATCGTCGCCGCGAGCATCGCGGCGATGAACACCCCGATCAGGCCGTGGGGGAGCAGCTTGAAGACGAGCCCGACGAAGACGAGATCCTGCGGGTTCTTCCCGATGAACGGCTTGAAGAACTCGACCTGCGAGAGATCCGGCCAGTACACGCGCGCCACCAGGGGCGGGATCCCGAACACCAGCGGGACGGAACAGGCAAGGACCGCGGCGAGCCTCCCCACGCGCTTCGCGCTCTTTTCATCCCTGACGGAGTAAAACCTCTGCGCCCCGCCGGCGGCGAACCCGATGCTCGTGATGATGAGGATCGAGACGAGCCAGTGCTGCGTGTAATGGACGCCGTTGTACGTCTGGTCGAACGACACGGCCGGGATGGAGCGGAACAGCTCTCCGAGCCCCCCGATGAGTCCCAGGCTGAGGGGCATCACCGTGAACGTGATCCCCAGGAGCACGACCCCCTGGACCACGTCCATCGCCATGTCGCCCCAGAGCCCCCCGAGCATGTTGTGGAGGAGGACGATGCTCCCGATCACGAGGACGATCAGCGTCATGTCGATGCCGATGATCGGCGCGAACAGCTTGCACGTGGAGGCCAGCTGCACGCCCGCCGAGAGGATGAAGTTCGTCGCGATCACGCCGCTCATGAGCTGCTGGGTGGTCAGGTTGTACCGGGTCTGGATGTACTGGAGCGGGGAGATCGACCGGGTGCGGCGCCACAGCTTCGCCGTGAGGCTCGAGCCGATGAGGTAGGCGATCGGGCCCACGGCGAGATACAGGATCGTGAACCAGCCCGAGGTATAGGCGAACCCCGCCGCCCCGGTGAAGATCCACGCGCTGAAATTCCCCATGTAGAGCGAGATGCCCGACATCCACCAGGGAATCATGCTCCCCCCGGTGAAATACTCCTTCCCTCCCTTGTTGACCTTCATGAAGTACAGGCCGATCCCCATGATGATGAGGAAGTAGATGAAAATGAAGCTGACATCGAAGATGTTGACGGATTTCATTCAGTGTCATCCTTTCGGGGCGGTGCGCAGTGCTTCGAGAATCCGGTCGACTTCCGCCGGGGTGTTGTAGACGTGGAACGAGAGCCGGAGCGCGGCGAGTCCCCCTTCGGTGACCGAACGCGTGCGCAGGTTGTAGGTGTCGAGGTGCGCCTGCAGTTTTTCGTGACTCAGCGTCCCGTGCCGGATCGTCACCATCGCCGTCCGCATCGCGGGGTCCGCGCTCGAGACGAGCGTGATGGACGGGATCGCCCCCAGCCCGGCGACGAGCGCATCGGCGAGCATCCTGTCGCGCTTCCATATCCGGTCGATGCCGATGTCCCGGATGAAGGCGATCGCGGCGCCGAGCCCCACGCGGAGCGGGATGTTCACCGTCCCGTACTCGTAGCGCTCCGCGCCGGGGCTGAAGGCCACGGTCCCTTTCAGAAGGTCGAACGGGCCGGAATACGCCCCCGTGAACTTCGCGGCAATCGTCTCGAGCATCTCCTTCCGGACGTACAGGAGCCCGGTCTCCTTCGGGCCCAGGAGCCACTTGTGGCCGCTCGTGGCGTAGGCGTCGCACCCGATGTCGTGGAGGCTGAACGGCATCATCCCCGCCGTCTGCGCGCCGTCGACGAAGAACCAGATCTTCTTCGCCCGGGCGATCTCCGCGATCTGCCGGACCGGCATGACCGTTCCCGTCGTCGTGAGCGCGTGGGGGATGCTGATCAGGCGCGTCCGCTTCGTGATGCAGAGCGAGAGGGCGTCCAGGTTCGCCTGGTCGGAGGCCGTGGACGGCTCGAACAGGCGCAGGACGATCCCCTCCCTCTTCGCCATCGCGAGCCAGGTGAACGCGTTCGCGACGTGCTCCTGCGTCGTCAGGATGACCTCGTCCCCGCTCTTCAGGGGAAGGCCGTTGGCGACGATGTTGATCCCCTCCGTCGTATTCCGCGTGAAGGCGAGCTCCGCGCCGTCGCACCCGAGGAGTGCGCCGGCATCCGATTTGATGCCGTTCAGCAGCTCTTCCGAATGCCCGGTCTCGCACGTCGTTTCGAGCTCATCGGTCTTCCCTTTCACGGCGTCGATGACCGCGAACGGGGAAGCACCGAGCCCGCCCGTGTTGAGGTAGGCCCGCTCGCGCGTCAGGGGAAATTGCGACCGCACAAATTCCCAGAACTTCTCCCCCTCCATCCCTTCCGGGAAGCCGGGAGCCGCGACCCCGGTGCCCCGGGGGAGCCGGGAGCCGGCGGGCGACAGGGAGGGGAAGAGGGCCGCGCCCAGCGCGGCGGAGGCGGAATAGCGGAGAAACTCTTTGCGTTTCATAGTGTGAACTCCACGTTGAGTGTCGAACCCCGGCGCGGATACGGGATGCGGAGTGCGCCTTCGGAAACCGGGATATCCCTCCCGTTGACCTTTGCACGGGGCGGACCGCTCCCCTTGCGCTGCACGCTGAGACGGACCGCGGAGCCCCGGACAAGGTGCGTCGAGGAGAGCCCATCGATCCTGTCCGGAAGGCGGGGCTTCAGGACCAGCGCGTCGATGTCCGGGCGGAGCCCGGCGATGTGATGCGAGCAGAGATTGATGATTTCGTACCAGGTCCATCCGACCACGCCCACCGGCGGCATCGGCGGCGTGATGCTCTGGGCGCACCGTTCGAACCACGACCCTGAACGCCCGCCGATCCGGTCGAGCCACTCCAGGATTTTCCAGACGCGGGCGTACTCTCCGGCGGCCGCGCTTGCGCGGGCCACGAGCATCGAGGCCAGCGGCCACGGCGCCGGGGGATTGTCCTCCCCCGTGACATTGTACCGGGGGTACCCTCCCCCTTCCCACCGCTGGTTCCAGATCGTGTCGATGAACCGGAGCGTTTCGCCCGCAAGAGGCGAACCCGGTGGGATCTGTTCCAGGAGTATGGGGAGAAGCGTGATCGTGTCCGGGTCGAGCAGCGAATGCTCTTCGACGGCGATCGGAGAACCCGGGGGGAGTTTCCCCCTGTCGGGGGGGACCGCCTCTTTCTGCCACCGCCCGTCGCGCGTCCGCCTCTTGATGAGATGGCCGTCCTCGATGAACCGGTAGACGGGATCGTTCCACATCGTCTCCTGCATCGCCGCCGATGCCGACGCCCACCGCTCCGCCGTCGCACGATCGCCGGCAAGCCGGGCAAGATCCGCCCCCTTGGCGAGCCCGAAGGAGACCCAGAACTGGTAGGCGAGCTCGAATCCGTCCTCGATACCGTGCGTGTCGCTCCGCTCCCAGAATTCCCGCCTGTTGTGGACCAGATGCGTCTTCGGATCGAGGAAATACTTCTCCAGGGGAAAGTCGCCGCAGAGCCGTATTTTCGGCCAGTATGTTTTCAGAAGCGTCCTGTCGCCCGTCCAGCAGACATAATTCCATACGGCGAACAGCATGATGCCGTTCTGGACGATCTCCGTGTATTCGTACCCGAAAAACCGCCCGGATTCGATCGTGCGCCCGTCCGGCCCGATCGAGTCGCGGAGGTTCTTCTCGATGAGAAGCCGCGCCTCGGAGGCGAACCCCGCCCTCAGGAGCGACTCCGAGGCCATGGCGTGGTCCCCCAGCCATTCCATGTTGTACATCCACGTCCCGGCATCCATCCTCCCCCGGCGGGAGACGACGGCCCTCAGCTCCGTGCGCGATACGCTGTACAGACGGTCGAGCACGGCATTTCCTGTCTCGAACGAGTTCCGTTTCTTCCACTCGAGCGACGCCGCGCGCAGGAGGACGGGAAACGTCCGCCGCGCAAGCGCGCGCTCCCCGTCTTTGATGGCGTACCCGTAGACGCGTTCCACGCCGCTCCCCGGAGGGATCATCCCCGCGTCCGTCCTCACGTCGTACCGCCCGAACACCGTCGCGTGCGGATCGAGCGAGAAGAGGCTCATCGATGCGAGGCCATCCGCGCGCGCGGTCCGGCTCTTCGCTTCCGTCCGTATGTCCGTGAAGAGGCCGAAATTGGCATAGAGGGAGAGCGAGAGCTTCACCGGAAGAGGACCCGCCGAACGGTTCGTGAGCCGGACCCGGCGGAAGAGAAGGGCGCCCCGGTCGGGCACGAAGAACTCCTCCTTCACCGCGCACTCACCCGCGTTCCAGGCGAGCGCCACCACGGGGAGTCCGTCCGGGTATTCCCAGCCGATCGAGACGAAGTTGTCGCGCCCGACGCTGTACCCCTTCACGCCGGGATACATTCCCGCCTTCGCCTGAGTCCCTTCACCCTCGCTCCCGATCGTGACGCCGAGCCGCGTGTTGACCAGCCCGTGCTCCGGCGAGAAGAGAAACGTGCTCCACTTGCGGCAGAAGTTCTCCGGGTCCATCAGCGTGAACCCGACGAACGATTCCTCCCCCGGCCCCGGCGAGTACTGGACCGCCCCCTGTATGTCGCCGTTCCCGATGTAAAAGTACTCGATCCCCGGGGCGTACGTCACGAAGTCGGCATGCAGCCTCTGTGAGCCCTCCGCGAGATTGGTCGTGCCGGGCGCGCGCTCATCCTCCGCACCCGCCAGGGGGAACGAAAGTTTCCCGCCGGCGAGCGAGGGGATAAGTGCGCCGATGAGGGGCGCCTGAATAAACTCTCTCCGTTTCACGCGACCTCCATCTCGATCACCGTCCCGCCGGGGGAGAGATCGCCGTAGGGGAGAACCAACGCTCCCTTCGAGAGAGGAAACGCCTTCCCGTTCACACGGGCTGAAGAGGCGCCCGTCGTGCGCCGGAGGCCGAGCGTGCAGGATGTCCCCCGGATGGTGAACGAACCGGACAGGCGGTCGACCCCTTCGGGGAGACGCGGCCGGACTGTCAGCGCGAGGAGACCGGGACGCACGCCCGCAACGTGATGAATCATGAGCGACGTGATTTCCGCCCACGCCCAGCCGATGACGCAGACGGGGGGGGCGGGGGGGGTGATGCTCGGACCGTACCTCTCAAACCATCCCCCTGAAAGCCCGCCGTGTATCGTCCGTACCCAGTTGATGCACTGCCAGAATTTCGGCCAGTTGCCGGTTTCCGCGTACGAGCGGGCCATGAACAGCGTCGCCAGGGGCCACGGCGCGGGCGGATCGGGTTCGCTCCCGGTGTTGTATCGGGGGTACCCGCCGAAATCCCAGGCCTGGCTCCAGAGGGTCTCGCAGTCTGCAAGCGTTCCGAGCGCGACGGCGCTCTCCGGCTCCACGAACCCGTACATCACGGGGATGACGCTCCCCAGGTCCGGCTCGCACGCCGGTCGCGCGTTCACCGCCATCGGCGAGCCGGGGGGCATCCGCGCCGGATCGGGGGGGACCATGAACCGCTGCCACCGGCCGTCTCTCGTTCTGCGCTTGATGAAGTGCCCATCTTCCACGAGCTTGAATTTCGGGTGCGTGAGGATCGCATCCCGTATCGCGGCGGCGGCTTCCTTCCACGCCTTCGCTTCACCCGCGCCGACCGCCTCCGCAAGCTCCGCGGCGTGCGACAGCCCGAACGAAACCCAGAACTGGTACGTGAGCTCGTACCCGTCCTCGACGCCGAACGAGTCGCTCCTTTCCCAGAACTCCCGTTTGTTGTGCATGAGGCCCGATGCGGCGTCCCGGAAGCGTTCCTGGAGCGGGAAGGCGGCCACGCGGGCGATCCGCTCCCAGTGCGATTTCACGAACCCGATGTCCCCCGTCCACGCGGCGTACGTCCAGATCGCGTAGAGGAGCTCCCCGTTCTGGTCGAGCTCCGTATAGTCGAACCCCGCCCAGCGGCTCGATTCGAACGTCCTGCCGTCGGGACCGACAGATTTTTCGAGGAGCTTCGCAAGGAGCGTCCTCGCCTCTGCGTCCATCCCCGCCTGGAGGAGTGCGATCGTCACCATCACGTCGTCGCGGACCCACTCCATGTTGTACATCCACGTTCCGGAGTCCCTCTTCCCGCTCCGTGCGAGCATCGCGCGCAGCCCCGAGCGGGAGACGCCGAGAAGGTGGTCGAGCGTCGCGTGGCCGGTCCGGACGTCGGAGCGCGCGTGCCACCAGGATTCCGTCCGGTCCAGGAGCTTCCCGTACGCCGCGGGGTCGAGAACGCCCGCCGCCGGATCGATGGAGTAGACGAACCGGATCCGTGCGGTCTTCCCGGGGCCGAGCGTCCCCGGCGCGACGGTCATGTCGTACCGCCCCGAGACGACGACCTCGGCGTCGAGGGACTGGAGCGACATCGCGGCGAACCCGCGGGCCTTCACCGTGTGCGTGGCCTCATCGGGGCCGATCTCGTCGAAGAGGACGAAATTCGGAAGGAGCGCGGCGTAGAGTTTCGGCTCCAGGGGGACAGTCCCCCTGTTCTCCAGCGTCACGTTCCTGAAGAGGATCGCCCCCTCGGAAGGGACGAAGAGCTCTTCCGTGACCGCTATCGGCCCCGCACTCCACCGGCACTCGACGGTCGGTATCGACCGGGGGTACGTCCATGCAACGGACACAAAGTTTTCCGGCGTGACCCCCTCCCCCCCCTTTCCGGGGAGTATGACGGAGAGGCGGGTCGGCTCGAACCCCCTCTCGGGGTCGAACAGGAACGTGCTCCACTTCCTGCCGAACCGCTCGGGGTCGAATACCGTGAGTCCCAGGAACGTCTGCGGGAGATCCCCGCCGCGCTCCGGCGCGTACTGGATCATCGCCTGTATCTCGCCGTTCCCGAGCATGAAATACTCGATCCCGGGGGCGTACGTGATGAAGTCCTGGTGGAGCCTCTGCTGCACCTTCACGGCAGACGGCGGAACCGGCGCCTCCGGCGGGCCTGCAGGATCGAGAAGCGGGCCGATGCGGGCAAGGGGGGCGGCGGCGAGCGAAAAAACGGGGGCGGCGAGGAACTCTCTTCGTTTCATTTCGTGCTTTCACGCTTCAATAGTGAACCGCGATTTCCGCCTTCCCCCTGACGGGAAAGGCGGCATCAACATATGTGCTCTCCTCGACGCGCACGTGCGCGTGGCGGACGGTTTTCCCGTTCACGCGCACCGAGCGGGCGTGCGCCCCCGGCGGAAGGAGGAGGTGCAGGTCGACCGCCGCGCGGGCGGCGAGGCCGATCACCACCGTGCGCTTCGCCGCATCGTGCGTGTAGCGGCAGGAGACTCCCGCCCCCGAGGCGGCGTACGACACGGAGACGGACACATCGTCGCACCCCGCGGCAACCCAGCGGGGGGAGAGGCGGAGGTTCCTGTAGAGCGACGATCCGTCGACGATCCCGGCGAGCCCCTCGATGAGCGCGTAGAGCATCGCGCTGGAGCCCCAGCCGTCGGTCGGGGAGGCGTCGGGACTCGTGCTCGTCTCGATCGACGAGGGACGGCCGTCCGGAAAATACCAGAGGTAGGTTTCGTTCCCCCGCGTGAGCTCCTCGTACCTGAGCAGCTGCGCGACGCCGTACGCCTCCCTGCCGTGATCGAACGCGGCCCGCGCGAGCTCCCCCCCGACGAGCGGCATGAGCCCGCCGTTGCAGTAGCTCCCCGGGACGAGCTTCGGCTCGCCGAATATGCCCGCGGGAAACGGAGGGTCGACGCTCACCCAGTCGGCGGCGAATCCGCTGGCGCGGCCGCGGCGGCGGTATTCATCGATGATCGCAACGGCCATCGGGTGCGTCGCCAGCCCGCGGTTGATGTCCGCCGGGTTGCTTATCGTGAGCTGTGATTCGGCGTCCACGCCGGGAATCTCGACCGGGGTGATCGCCGCGCGGTGCCGGTAGAACGTGCCGTTGAACGAAGCGCGGTTCGCCCGGGCCCGGAATGCGGCGGCGAACTTTCTCCACTTCGCCGCGGCGGCCCTCCCCCCCGCGGCCTCGTGCATCGAGGCGAGGTTCAGAAACGCCTCGTAGTACCCGGAGCTGTCGCCGTGCATGATCCCCCAGTACGTCGCATCGTCCACGCGGAAGTTGAGCCACCCGTAGCGCCCCGCCGTGTAATCGAAATCCCACGTGTCGATCGTGTAGGGCCGCTTCACGAGCTTCAGCCGCCGGTCCCACCGCCAGGGATCGGTCAGAACGTAGCGGAGGGCCTTCTCCATCGAGGGGATCAGGGACTTCACCCAGCGGACGTCCCCCGTCGCCTGGAACGCCAGGTAGACCGCCTTGATGTACCGGAATTCGACGTCCGCCTCGACCGGGACGCGCACGTACTTCGCCCAGTTCTCCTTCTCGCACGGGACCTTCTCCGGCGTCATCGTGAAATAGTCGAACAGCCACCCCGCCTGCGACTGCATCTCCGCGAAGTGATCGACGGTGCTCTTCATGTCCCGCTCCCAGTACTTCGCCCCCCGGAGCATCTCGGAATGGTCGCGCAGCCATATGGCGGGAGTGTCGGGGGCGCGGTAGCCGCGGACCGGGCGGCCGAACATCACGTACGAGCTGACATCGTGCGAGAGAAACTCCCGCACGCGCGGCACAAGCACGTCGAGCGAGGGATTGCCTGAGCGGAGCGTCGTTTCCGTCATGGCTCACTCCCCGGCGACCAGGGGGAACAGCGGGCCGGCGAATTTCTCTCCGGGGGCAAGTCCCGCGCGGTCGCCGACGAGATGTTCGAGCTTCTTGTACGTCGTGTGCGACGGCATGTAGATCGTCACCATCGCGCGGCGGGGGCTCTCCGTGACGTTCGGCCCGGCGTAGTGGAACGTCAGGCCGTCGTGGAACGTGCAGCTTCCCGCCTTCATCTCCACGGCGACGGGGGCGAACGTCTTCCTCTGCTCGGGGGGGAACATGGCCAGGAGCGTGTCCTCGGTCGCGTTCCCCAGGTCCACCGGGTCGCGGGGGCCGAGCCGGTGCGAGCCCGGGATGAACGACATGCAGCCGTTCTTCACGGTCACGTCGTCGAGCGCCATCCAGCAGGAGAGGGCCCCGGTTTCCTTCATCGGCCAGTACACCCAGTCCTGGTGCCAGACGGTGGGCTTGCTGTCCTTCGGGTACTTGATGAGGGCGTGATCGTGCCAGAGGCGCACCCCCTTCGCGCGGGCGAGCCGGCGGGCGATCTCGCCGATCCGCGGGTTCTGCACGTAGGAGCGGACCGCGGGATAGTGCTCCCAGAGATTCACCATCTGGAGGAACACCTTCGCGTATCCCGGGTCCGTCCTCGGCCCCTCGTTCCTGTCGTACCTGCGGCGGTCCTCGACGGCGACATCGAGCGCCACCCGCAGCGCCTCCACTTCCTGCAGCGTCAGGACGCCGTCGAGCCGGACATACCCGTTCTCCTGGTAGAAACGGACCTGGTCCTCCGTGATCGGATACTGCTCCATCGCTCTTCCTTCCTCCTCAGTGTGACATGTCGGGCAGCCGCCACATGAATTCCGGGTCGACGAAGGGCTCGTCGCCGGCGTGGGTCTCCATGAGGCGGATTTTCCTTTCCAGAAGCTCGCCGAAGTTTTCTCCGTACGTGTGCAGCGTTTCCCCGAGGGCGGCGACCGGCATGAACGCCGCCTCCGACGTGCGCCAGAGATCCAGGAGGTCGCGCGCGTTCTCCGTCTCCCCCTGCACCATGGCGCGGCAGAGGGCGCGGTACTGGTCTCTCGCCGGGCCCGGCTCCGCGCGGAGGTATCCGTGGACCGAGGCGGTCCAGGCAAGCATGTTGCGGAGCGTCAGGGCGTAGGATCGCCAGGCGCGCAGCCTGTCGCGCAGGTCGGCAAACACATTCCCTTTCCCGCCGGTGCGGGCGCGGCCCGCCGACTCCGCCGATCGCGCGACGGCTCTTTCCAGGGGAGGGAACACCGCGATGTCGAAGGCGCGCTGTTTTTCCAGCGCCTCCTGCACGCCCAGGAAATTCCAGAGCATGTCGTTGTTCAGATCGACCCGGGCCGGATTGTTGAACGTCGCGAGCATGAAGCGCTCGTAGTACTCCCTGTCGGCTTCCCTCACGCGGCCGATGTCCGGGACGAACGGGCGGACGCTGAGCCGGAACCACGGATAGGCGAACGTGGAGAGCGGAACCCCGGCGGGGACGGACCGGACCGCCTCGTCGGCAAGGAGCCAGATCTCGACGAGATCCCGCGCCCCGTCCGGCCCCGCCCACGCGAGGGCGGCGCGGGCGAGTATCTCCGCGGGGGGGCGGTCCGGCACAAGCTGGACCGTCCGGTACACTTCTCCGTTGATGTCGTACGGGGCAAGCGACCGGGGAACAGGAGAGGCCAGGAGCCCGCGCACCCCCTCCTTCATTGCCCGCGTGAGCCGCTCGTGGAGGAGGACCGGCCAGGGAACGCCGATCACGGAGACGGGACCGGGATCTTCCCGGCGGTGATTCCAGGCGCCGACCAGGTCGAGCACCGCCTGTTCCCTCCGGCTGACAGTCCCCGCGAACGAGCCGAATTCTCCCGCGTCGATCCCCTTCCCCAGCGCGGGAACGATGTACCGGCGCTCGGACTCGAACGACGCGATGTCGCAGATGAGCCGGAAGCCGGGATTCACGCGGAGGCACTCGTCCCGTATGAGCGTGAAGTACGTCATCGCGTTCGAGGCGGCCGCCCGCGCGATCTCCGCGTCGGTTTTCCATTCGCGGACAAGGTAGGGACCCCCGTTCCTCCCCGCGTAGAGCGAGGAGACAAATTCAAAACCCGATCCGCTGTCGTTCGTCCAGAGGTGTATGAACCCGAGCGAAGGGACCTCGCGGAGCATGTTCCGGATGAGCTCCCGGTAATGTTCCTGCACCGCGGGATGCGCCATGGCGAGCGTGTAGCGCGGCCGGAACGACTCCCGGGGATGGTCGATGCGCGCGCCCCGGAGGCAGGGGTAGCGTTCCCAAAAGGCTTCCGGCATCGACCGGGGGGAGTTGATGTGGAGGCCGGGGACGAGACCGTACCGGCGGGCGAGCGCGACATTGGCCTTGAGCGCGGCAAGGTTCGCTTCGAGGTACTCGCGCGGATAATATCCCCGCAGGAGCGTGCTGTCGACAAACTGATCGATGTCCGGGCTGTAGTCGTAGAACCAGGAGTAGACGTCCCCGGGAGGCCCGGTTTCCGACGGCGCCCGAGCGCCGAGCCCGTTGACGGTCATGTGGGAAAACCCGAGCCGCGCCATGTCGCGCACATACTCGTCGGCAGAGAACCCCCGCGAGGAGCGGAGACTCCCGACGAGGAAATCGCTCAGGTTCCGCAGCCACGGGAACGACGGGCGCACCGCACGCACGCTCCCGGGTTCTCCCGGTGACTCTTCGCGCCATTCGTCGCGCACCATGCAGTAGAGCGCGTAGAGCCTCTCGGGGCGGGAAGCGAACAGCTCGAACGAGCCGCCGCCGGACGTGCGGAGCTCCATGTGGTCCGCCGCACCGGGGCCGCAGGCGACGTGAAGCCGGGGGCCCTCCGGAGCGGCCGCTCCCGGGGACAGGAGGGCGACGGCGGCGCCCGGCACGAGCTCGGAGGCCGCGCACTGCGCTACCGTGGTGACGACAGCAGGAGAGTCCGGTTCACAGGTCACGAGCCGGATCCCGCTGAACGCTTCCCGAAGCGTCCTCCCCCCGGAGGGACCGCCGTGCGCTTTCATTGTCACGTGGTGCTCATCATTGTCTAGCCCGCGCCGAGCTCTTTCCGGACGATCCGGGTCCCTTCCACCATCGCCTGCAGCTTTGCGAACGCCCGGTCACGCGGCATGAATTTCATCCCGCAGTCGGGGCTGATCCAGAGCTTCTCCACGGGAACGTGGGCCAGCGCGCTCCGAATCCGCGCGGCGACGACGGCCGGCATCTCGACCGCGTCGTCCTTGACGTCGATCACCCCGACGACGATCTCCCTGTCCGGCCGGTAGCGGGTGAACAACTCGAGACCCGCTCCCCCGGAGACGGCGAACTCCATGCTGATCTGGGCGGCGTGCGTCCCGAGGATGGCCGGGAAGAGCTCGTCGTACTGCCCCGTGAAGAGCTTCTTCAACTGGTAATTGCCGTAGCAGGTGTGCACGGCGATCTTCGCCCGGACGCCGTCCACGAGGCGGTTGAACGACTCCACGAGCCAGCCCATGTCCTGCGGGTATCCCACCCAGACCGGCTCGTCGATCTGTATGAAATCGCAGCCGGCCTCCACGAGCCCCTTCAGCTCGATGTTCAGGATGCCCGCCAGGTCGAAGATGAGCTCCCTGTCCGTCGGATAGAACTCGTTCGTCGCCCGCTTGGCGAGCATCTGGGGCCCCGTGACGCAGACCTTCGTGCGCGCCCGCGCAATGCCCTTCAGGAACCGGAAGTGCGCGTCCATCCCGAGGGATCCTTTGCTCCTCACCTTCTCGCGCACCACCGGGTCGAGCATCTGCAGGGAAGGGTCCAGGTTCCCGATCGGCTTCATCTTCCCCGACATATCGAACCCGCCGATCCGCATGGAAAAGAAATTGACCATCGTCTCCCGTCGGAGCTCCCCGTCGGTGATGACGTCCACCCCGGCGATCTCCTGGTCCAGCACGGCGGAGCGGACCGCGTTGTCGTGCGCCTCTTCCACCTGGGCGGGCGTCAGCGCCCCGGCCTTCCCCGCGCTGCGCACCTGTTCAAGCCAGGGGGGGAGGGAATAGCTGCCGATGACCGTCGTCGGGAGAAGCGGGAGCCTGTCCATGAACGTGCCCTCCGGGTCGTGAGACTGAGAAAAAAATAGTCAGGGGGTTACTCACCCTGACTATTGTCAACAAACGGCCGAATACCGCCGTGCCGCTATTTCATCGCGAAGCTGATCGTGAAGCGATGGACGTCCTGCAGCGCCGAGAAGACGGTGTAGGCATAGTCGATGTTGATGACGTACGCGTCAAACGGCACGCGCACGCCCGCGCCGAACGATCCCCGTTCGAGGGTCGTCTGGATGGGCGCACGATACGTCGCACCGGCATCGATGCCGCTGCCCGTCAGGCCGAACCAGCTGTAGTTGAACTTCCAGCCCGCGCGGACGAAGAACGTCTTGTTGAACCCGAGCTCCGTGCCGGCGTAATAGTACTGCGTGCCGTCCTGGGGCTTGACGATGTCCAGCGCAACGATCCACTTCGTGATGCCCGCGTCCACGGGAGCCATGGAGGTCCCGATGCTGAACGTGAGCGGAATCGGGGAGGCGAAATCGTAGAACTTCATGTCGCCCCCCAGGTTGTTGATGCGCGCGCCCACGCTCCACCCGAGTACGCCGATGTTGTAGACGGTGCCCAGATCGAACGCGAACGTCCCCGCACCGACACCGTCGATGCTCTCGTGGATGTACTTCGCCGACGCGCCCAGTGTCAGGTAGTCGGTGATGTACCGGGAGTACGTGGCCTGCATGCAGAGGTCCTGGTAGTCGTACGTCGACGACGTGTTCATGTCGGTGACCTGCGACTGCAGGGTGGGATCGGAATACCCGTTATCCCTGTCCGCCTGGATGCCGTTGATGCCGAACGACTGGAACCCGATGCCGATCGTGCCGACATCGGCCCAGTTGTAGCTGGCGGCGACAGCCTCCTGTGAAAGCCCCCCGATCCAGTTGTTGTACGTGAAGGAAGCCTGTGCGAGATCTTCCTTCATGGCAACACCGGCGGGGTTCCAGAACATGTTGGTTGCGTCCCCGTTCAACGATGTGACGGCCGACCCCAGAGCTACCTGGCGGGCCCCCACACCAACCTTGAGGAACGCGGCGCTGTTGATTCCCGCCTTCTGCGTCTGCGCGTCCCCGAGGGTCGCGCCGATCGCCAGCAGGAGAACAGCGATGAGCGGTATGGCATAGAGACGTTTCATTGTTCAGTCCTCATCTTTGGTGTGGTTATCGGAGAATCGCAAACTGACCCACGTGCTTCATCGTGGGCGATTCCACCACATAAATGTACACCCCGCTGGCCACTTCGATGCCGTCCTTCGAGAACATGTCCCAGAACACGCTTCCCTTGCTGGGATCGTTCGAGGCGAAGTTGATGACATCGATGATCTGGCCCGCCACATCCAGGATCGTGATCTTGCACTGGGGCGGGAGGTTGTAGAACACGAGCTTGTGGTCGTAGACCTGCGAACGGTTGTCAAACAGCGCCGCCCTCTTGTACGGGTTCGGCCTGACACCGACCTTGCTCAGGTCACCCCTCGGTGCGAGCGCGGACGTCACCACCTGTGCGCCGCCGAGGTTCTTCAGCAGCGTGGCGTTGGACGCCGGGTAGTTCGCGTTCGTGTACGCAAAGGGATAGGTGAGGTACCAGAGACCGGTGGCGCCGTTCCTGTTCGTCGAGTGCGTCTCGATCTGCGTCGTCTGGTCGCCGCCGGGACCCGTGAACGTTCCCGTCTTGTAAGCGGAGATATAGTACCAGTACTGGAAGCCCAGGATCACGTCCTTGTCTTCGTACTTGTACACGTATCCCGTGCTTGTCGCCGGCGCAAGGCTGGAGACGCTCGCCTTGGGAATGACGGCGATCAGGTCCCACGTGCCCCACGTATCGGGCTGGTAGGTACCCTTCGTCGAGTTGGTGTTCGTCTTGGTGAACGCATCGAACTTCGGGTTGACCGGCTTGTAAAGGTTCGTCGGGCGCGTGCCGACCGACATCTGGTCCTGGTACAGGTCGACCACCCGCATCCCCTCGCTCAGCCAGGAAAGCTTCTTGAACTGGGAGGATTTCCAGATCTTGTATCCCGCAAACCCCGCGTCGTTTTCCGCGACCTTGTCCCATTCAAGCGCGACGCTCTTGTTCAGGGTGTTCGACACCTTCATGTTCGGAAGCGGAGGCGTCACCGGGATCTGGAAATCGTTCTGGTAGCACCACCGCGCGGCACGGACAGACCGCTGGATCCCCTCAAGCCGGTACCCCGCCACGGTGGCGAAGACCAGCGTGATCGTGGAGTCCTTCTTCAGGTCGAACGGGCCGACGCCGCTGAACATATCGTCGTCGAAGTTCTCCGTGTGGCTGCATCCGAGCATGCCGTTGACGCCGGCGGACCACTTTCCCCATCCGGTCGGATACTTCGTGTTTGCGTCCGCAGACCCGTCCTCATATGACAGCTGGTCCATGTGGCCCGTGCTCTTGTAGTCCCCGTTCGGACGCCCCGGAGATGCCAGCGGCACGAACGTGAGCGGAAGACCCGATGTGCCGGAAGCGAAGAACTGCGGATTCGGCGCGAGGTTCAGGGCGTTGAAGTCGGTGTTGTGCGAAAGCTGGCCGCCGTTGGCGTACCAGACACCGGTCGTGATGTAGAACATCTTCCTCGGATCAGCCGTCGTTCCGACGAACGCGCTGCTCCCTCCCGAAACGTACCAGCCGCGCTGGGCGCCGGTGCCGATCGGGTGGGTGCCGTAGATCGTCTGCTTCGAGGGAAGGCTCGCCGTGCTGTGGAGCGGGGAAACCGGAAGCCCGCCGCTCTTCACGTCGATCATGACCCAGCCGTGCTTGATGTCCATGTAGTTCTTCGTCGTGCCGCCGTTGAAGCCGATGTCGACGTTGCCGCTCCCGGTCACCGCGTTGAGCGTCGTCGCGCTCGGGAACACGGTGCTGAACGCCCAGGGAGAGCCCGAGCTGTCGGGATCGTCGATCCACGCCGCCTGGCGCGCATAGATCGTGGGAACGATGTCGTTAACGCAGCGACCGCCGCAGGCGTAGCTCGAGATCGACATGTAGGCCTGCTCCTCGATCTGGAACGCGAGGGCCTTGATGTCGTGGTTGACTTTGTCCGCGACGCCGTCCATGTTCATGTCGAGGTATCCGGTGTTCTTCAGGGAAATCTCAACGATGACATAGTCGTTCAGGTTGTCCCAGTTCGGCGCGGCAAACCCGTGCGCGCGGAACTTGACGTCCACGCCCAGGTTCGTCGGCCAGCCGGCTTCGTACACGACGTGCTGGCGCTGCGTTCCGTCAGCCCAGTAAGGATCGGTGAAGTATTTCCTGGTCGGGTCGGTGGCGCCGTTGAGCGTCGACCGGTAGGTGAGCTGTCCGAAGAAGGAATAATTTGCCGTTCCGCCGTTCTCCGCAGAGATCGGGAAGAAGCTGGGGTTCTTGCTTGCCGGCCCGACGTTCCACGTCGTGTCAGGCTCGTAGACCATCACCCAGCCGTCCTTGTTCCAGTACGGGGTGATCGGGAACGCCGCGGGGAAATGCGTTGCAGGCGTCGACCATGCGCGGTCGAAGTTTCCCATGCGGAAAAACGTGCGTACGCCGAGCGTGGCGGCCGTGGTCGCCTCGCCGTAATACGGTGTGGTCCCTTCCGGGAGAAACGACTCCCAGACGTCGCCCGGGCAGATCACGCCCGCGCCGCCGTAGTTGAACACGGTGGTCGGGGTAATGACCTGGGCCATGAGCGACGTCGGGACGACCACGAGCGCGACGAGCGCGCAGGCGATCAATATCTTCAGTCGGTTATTCATACGAATACCTTTCGTCCCTTGAAAGTGAGGGTGTAAGATCATTAAAGGTCAACCCGTATCCCGAAGTAATACTCGCGCGGGATATCATAGAACCAGCTGCCGTCAGAGTTCATGGGCCGCTTGTAGAGACCGGTCGGATCCGGACCCGTCGCCACCGTTCCGTAATACGGATCGGTCAGCGTCGTGCCGTTGCCGTTGGTCGCTTCCCACAGTGCGGCGCCGCTGGCGGTGTTGTCATAGCCGATGATGTTCGTCCAGTTGAAGAGGTTCTTCACTTCCGCGAAGATGGCGAACCGCATGTTGTTGAAGCGGAAGCCCTTCTCCAGCTTCAGATCGACCATCTTGTTCCAGGGAGCGGTCGCGAGGATCCGGCCCGCCGTCCGGGAATCGATGGGATAGTAGATCGGATAGAAGAAGCCGCTCTGGAATGTGCCAAGGGACGAAAGGATGATGTCCTCGGGGAATTCAATCGACAGGAGGTAGGTGATCCGGTGCGTCCGGTCATACCCTCCGGTCAGCGTGCTGGCACCGCCGGCAACGTCGGTCTGGACCTTGTTGTAATACACGAAGTCCCCGAACGGAAGCACGTTGTTGTACTTGGCCGAGTCGGCCGCCTGGAACGTGGTCACGTTCGTCTTTGTGGCGTCGCCTCCCGTCCAGCTTGATGCCTTGATGTACGTGTACGCGTAGTTCAGGCGTCCGCTGACGGTGGCAAGGTTGAAGTATTTCTGACGGGCCGCCTGGATGCTCACTTCCACGCCGCGTGCATCGGCATACTGGGCGTCGAAGTACATCCCGGTCTGACCGCCCGCGGGCGGGAAGATGGCGACCGACTGGTTCGGATTGTAGTTTTCCACGTCGCGCATGTACGCCGTGAAATTCAATCCCAGTTTCCCGGGGAGGAATTCCCACTGCGCGCCGAGCTCGTAGTTGGACGACTTCGTGAGCGGCTCGTTCAGCGCCGTGAAGTTCGGAAGGCTCGTCCCGAACACGGTGTAGAAGCTCGAATACATGCGTGAGTACGGAGGAGGAATCGCCTGGCGCGAATAGCTGTAGAACAGCGCGGCGGTCTCGGAAATCGGGTGGGACACGCCGATGCGCGGAGAGACGAAGTAGTACGGATCGATGTTCTTGTTCTGGCGGAGGATCACGTTCGCGCGGCGCAGCTGGCCGTCGATCATGATCGTGTCAGGCGTGAACTGCGAGAAGTAGTTCGCGTAGTCGGGAGCCTTCGGATCCCACCTGTCGCCGCGGAGGCCGAGGTTGATCACGAGCCCGCCGAACTCCATCCTGTCGGATGCGTAGAGAGACATTTCCGTCGGGAAGAACTCCCAGTTGTCGACGATCAGCCGGGAGCGCGTGTCCATCTGGTCGGCGCCGAGCATCGTGTTCCGGTTGATGTAGGAAACGTCGTTGAACTTGAAGAGGAACCCGGTCTTGATCTGGTGATGGTAGTCCACCTGGCTCGTCAGGTCGCCCCTGACCGTGCGGGCGATGGACTTCGAGTTCTCGTAAATGAACATCGGGCGGGTGATGTCGGCCTGCCTGTTGCCGATGTTCATCGGCGCATTGATCTGGCTCGGGCCGGCTTCATCGCCGATGCGGAAGAACTTGCCCAGATCCTGTCCGGACTGGGAGATGTACTTGTTGATCGAGGCGGTATCGGACATCGTGAGGAAGGCGCCGCCTTCGTCCAGCGAGCAGTAGCCGTCGCCGTTGCCGTCCGTGAAGCCGTAGATCAGGTTGTGGTACACCTGGCTTACCTGGATCTCGTAGAACGTCGCGGGCGTCAGCACGTGCGTCAGCTTGACGCTCCCCGTGTAGTCGAGCCCCGCGTCCCTGGGCACGCCCTCGAGGAAGTACCGCGAATCGTCGTTGTACGTGGAGTTCTTCCAGCCGAAGAGAATCCCCTTGTCGTTCACGATCCCGAACGCGTTCAGCTTGATCGAGTTCGTGATGTTGTACGACGTCTTCAGGGTGATGTCGGCCTCGCGGGTCCTGTCGTTCGGGAAATACCCGTGGGAATCCTCGTACTTGCCCGTCAGGAAGAAGCGCCACTGATCCGTCACGGCGCCGCCGATCGATCCGCTGAAATCAAGAAGCGGATGATTGTTGTTGAGATACTTGCCGGGATAATACGTGTACTTCCCGGACCGGATGCTGTCCGTCGTGATGTTGCCGATCAGCGACGTCGGCACGGTGATCTTGAGGCTGGAGAGGGAGTCCCTCACGTGGCGGTTGGCACCGAGGCGCGTGTTAACCGTCGACTCGTCGGCGAAATAGATCGCATCGAGGTTGTAGGGGTCGGGACCCGAGTGCTGGAGCCCGTTGAACTGACTGACCCGCGCCTGGACGCTCCCGGAGAGGGGACCGTTGCCTTCTTTCAGCGAGTAGTTGATCGTCCCTGCGGTCGCGGACTGGATGTCCGCCCCGGAGGCGCCCGTGTTCAGCGAGAACTGTTCGATCGCGTTGAAGTTCATGTCGGTGGTCGTGTTCAGCTCGCCGACATCGTGCCGGGTCAGGTGACCGGTGGACTGGAGAATCCCCTGGTTCGACTGCTCCGTGATGTTCTCGTAGAACTGGTTGCTGATATCGACGCCTTCGACGATCGTCTTGGTTTCCGTGATGCGCCCGCCGCGCACGAACCCGTTGAATGCACCCGGGGTCGAGTTGAGGAGGTCGATCGCGGTCACGGTCGGCAGATTCTGGATCTCGTCGGAGGTGACGGTCGTCTTCGTGGACGTGCGGTTCTTGTCCACCACGCGCCTCTCGGCGGTGATGACCATCTCGCCGATCTGCACGTCCTGGCTCCGGAGCGACACGTTCATTTCGACGGTCTGGTCCAGAACGACGGAGACGTCTTCGATCTTCAGTTTGCCGTACCCGACGGCCGACGCCTGAAGTGCATATGTTCCCGGAGGAACGTTCAGTATGTAGTAGCGCCCCTGCGCGTCCGCAGCGCCGCCAAGAGTTGTGCCAATGACCAGCACGTTCGCGCCGGGTATGACATCCTTGGTGGAAGCGTCACGAACAATCCCCACGATCTTGCCGTTTGCCGCAAGTGCCGGTGGCGTGGCGGCCACGGCAATGAGCAGCAAAAGACACAGGAATTGGTACCATCGTTGCATCATATGGTTCCTCCCTTACTTCTGTGGTGAGTGGTTCGGTGAATGGTGATTCTGATGGACTGCCAAGAAATTTTTGTAACCGCTCTTCGCGGGCGCTCTCCGAAGATCTGAGGGCCGCTCGTGCGTGCGTTTGGAATGAACAGGTTGAGAAGTGATCCAGGAGCCGTGGTGAAACCGGCCGGCAGGAGGTCGAACGAGCCGGTGTTTCACTATTGGAATGGCGTTTTACCAGAGTGAAAATACCACAATGCCGGTGCTTTGTCAAGGATTTTTTTTCTTTACAGCGTTGCGGTTTGCCCGGCCATTCCCTACTTTCCTCAACGAGCCACGGATGAAACTGTCGTTCCATCAGTAAAACGCCCGGGAACACCATGCGCCTGCGCATCGCGCGGTCAAAGTGGGACATGGACGACGTCCCGCTTGACCGGTTTCTCCGCACGATCGCCGCAGCCGGGTTCGACGCGTCGGACATCCACATTCCCTCCCTCCGGGAGTCTCCGGAGGAGACGGCTTCCCTTCACGCCCGGCACGGCATCGCCCTGGTGGCGATGATCACGAGCGAAGGAAGGTCTCCGGAGGAGCACTGCGCCTCTCTCGGCGACCGGTTCGCTCTCGCCGCCCGGTGCGCCCCTGTTCATATCAATTGCCACACGGGACGGGACACGTTTTCCCTGGACGAGAACCTTGCGGTCTTCCGCGAAGCCCTCGCCCTGGGGCGGCGTGCGGGCATCTCCGTCTCCCATGAAACGCACAGGGGGCGCGCGACGTACAGCGCCCCGGCGACACGGGAGCTGCTCCGGGCCATGCCGGAGCTCAGGATCACGGCCGATTTTTCCCACTGGTGCTGCGTCCACGAATCGCTTCTCGCCGACCAGGGGGAGGCCGTCGATCTCGCGATCGCGCGGACCGATTACATCCACGCCCGGGTGGGGCACGCGGAAGGGCCGCAGGTGAACGATCCCCGGGGGCCCGAATGGAAGGCCGAAGTCGACGCGCACATGGACTGGTGGCGGCGGATCGCCCGGGCCAGGGGCGCGGAAGGAAAAGAAGAACTCTTCGTCTGCCCCGAATTCGGGCCGCCGCCGTACATGAGCACGGTCCCCGGAAGCCGCAGGCCGGTGGCCGACCTGTGGGACATCACGCTCTTTATGAAAGAGATGCTGTTGAAGAACCTGATCTGACACAACGCACACGACCGACACATGATCATCGCCGACCTCACACAGATCGCCGGGCGCACCTACCCGGCACGACGCAGGACGCAGAATCTCGCCGGGGGCGCATCCCCGATCCAGGCGAAGAACTTCTCGCTCGGGTTCGTCACGCTCGGGCCCTCCGGGGGACAGGTCCCCTGGCACAACCAGGAGCAGGAGGAGGTCTATTATATCGTCGAGGGGACCGGGGAAATGTGCCTGGGGAGCGAGCGGCGCGAAGTGCGGACCGGCCAGGCGGTCTACATCCCGACAGGCGTATTTCACCAGCTCACCAACACCGGAACGTCACCGATGTCCATGATCTACTGTTACGGACCCGCGGGGGACGTCGCCCACTGGCGGCAGGAACTCGACGGGACGCTCCCGAAAGCGGGCGTGTCCGCCCCGCCGCTTCCCGCGGGGGCGTCACCCCAGTGCACGGCGGCACCGGAACAGCTTCCCTAGAAGAAAACACACGGCGCGGCGCCCGGACGGGGCCGCGCGTCACCGGAGAATTCACATGCATACACCGAAAACCCACACGGTCGGGATCGTCATGAACGGCGTGACCGGGCGGATGGGGATGAACCAGCACCTTCTTCGCTCCGTCACGGCGATCATCAAGCAGGGAGGAGTGAAGCTCCCGGACGGCGAGCGGATCATGCCCGACCCCATACTCGTCGGCCGCAACGCCGAAAAGCTCGAGGCCCTCGCCGCGCGGGCCGGGATCGCACGGTGGACGACGGACGTCCCTTCGGCCCTCGCTGACCCGCGCAACACGGTCTACTTCGACGCCCAGGTGACGAACCTCCGCGTGCTTGCCGTCAGGGAAGCGATCGCGGCGGGAAAACACATCTACTGTGAAAAGCCTACTGCGCTGACGACGTCGGAGGCCTACGACCTCTACGCCCGGGCGAAGGCCCGCGGCGTGAAGCACGGCGTGGTCCAGGACAAGCTCTGGCTCCCCGGGCTCCTCAAGCTGAAGATGCTCATCGACACCGGATTTTTCGGGCGGATCCTCTCCGTCCGCGGCGAGTTCGGCTACTGGGTGTTCGAGGGAAACCCCGTCCCCTCGCAGCGCCCGTCGTGGAACTACAGGAAGGAAGACGGCGGCGGGGTCATCTTCGACATGCTCTGCCACTGGCGCTACGTGCTCGACAATCTGTTCGGCGACGTGACGTCCGTCTCCTGCCTCGGCGCCACGCACATCCCGGACAGGTGGGACGAACAGGGAGTCCGGTACGAAGCCACGGCGGACGACGCCGCCTACGCAACGATGCTCCTGGCCAACGGGGTCGTCGCCCAGTTCAATTCCTCGTGGACGGTCAGGGTGCGGCGGGACGACCTCCTGACGCTCCAGGTCGACGGGACGAAAGGATCCGCGGTCGCGGGTCTGCGCGACTGCGTCATACAGCCGTACGAGGCGACGCCGCGCGCGGTATGGAATCCCGACATCCCGAGCCCGATCAACTATTTCGAAAACTGGACGCAGGTCCCGGGGGGAGACGAGTACGACAACGCGTTTAAAGTCCAGTGGGAGCTTTTCCTGCGCCACGTCGTCAGGGACGAGCCGTTCCGCTGGGGACTCCTGGAGGGCGCCAAGGGAGTCCAGCTCGCCGAGAAGGGGATGGAATCGTGGCAGAAGAAAGCCTGGATCGACATTCCCTCGCTCGAATCGGGGGATGATTGACGGGCGTGCCGGGACGAGCGGTCATACTCGCTGAGGCGGCATACCGCGACCTCCGGGACGCGCGCGTGGAAGTGGCGCTGCTCCCCTGGGGGGCGACCGAGCCTCATAACCTGCACCTGCCGTACGGGACGGACAACGTGGAAACCGCCGCCGTCGCCGCGGAGGCCGCCCGGCTGGCCGCCGGCAAAGGCGCGCAGGTCGCCGTCCTCCCCGTCATTCCGTTCGGCGTGAACACCGGCCAGACGGACCTCCCGCTGACGATCAACATGAATCCCAGCACGCAGCTCGCCCTCCTCAGGGACGTCGCCGCCTCGATCGACGCCCACGGCATCGGGAAGCTCGTCATACTCAACGGCCACGGGGGGAACGATTTCCGGCAGATGATCCGGGAAATCCAGCCGGACTACAGGACGTACCTCTGCACCGTCGACTGGTACCGCGCGGTCAACAAGTCGGTGTTTTTCGAAGAACCCGGGGACCACGCGGACGAGATGGAGACGAGCATGATGATGCACATCGCCCCCGGGCTCGTCCTCCCGCTCGACGAATCGGGACCCGGCACCGTGAAGGTCCACCGCATCCGGGCGTTCCGCGAGGGCTGGGCCTGGGCCCCCAGGCCGTGGACGAAGGTCTCCTCCGACACGGGCGCGGGGAATCCCCGGAAGGCCACGGCGGAAAAGGGACGCGCGTACTTCGCCGCCGTCACGCGCACGCTCGCGGACTTTCTCGCCGAGCTTTCCGCCGCCGACAGGAACGACATGTATGTCTGACGGCGTTCTCGCGGCAGGAATCGACGGCGGGGCGACGCGCACGCGTGCGGTCCTCGTCAGGGGGGACGGCACGATCGCGGGGTTCGGCAGTGCGGGGCCGTCGAACTTCGACAACGTGGGTGAAGAAACGGCCGGAGCGAACATCCGCGACGCCGTCGCTGCCGCCCGCCGCGCCGCGGGGGAGCTCCTCCCTCCCGTTTCCTCCATGTTCCTCGGCATGGCGGGGGTCGTCTCGCACGGGGACAGGGAGACCGTCCGCAGGATGGTCCGCGCACACGCGCTTGCGCCGCCGGACGCCGTGGACGTCGATCACGACATCAGGATCGCGCTCGCCGGCGGGCTCGAGGGGCGCGAAGGGATCGTCCTGATCGCGGGAACCGGGTCCTCGACGTACGGCCGGCGGTCCGACGGACGCAGCCACAGGACCGGGTGGGGTTTCCTCCTCGACGACAGGGGGAGCGGATACTGGCTCGGCATGCAGGCGATGGTCGCGGCAGTGATGGAGGCGGACGGGCGGGGAGAGGTGACGGAACTCGGAAGGGTTGTCCGCACGCGGTTTAATTTCAGCGACATCGACGACATCCTCGGCGTCCTCTACCACGCAAGGATCCCGGTCGCGGAGATCGCTTCGCTCGCTCCCGACGTCATCCGGAGCGCGCAGAACGGCGACCGGGTGGCGGGGGAGATCCTCTCGGGCGGCGCGCGGGAAATCGGCAGGATGGTGGAGGTGGTGGCACGGCGGCTCGAGTTCACCGGCGCGGACGTCCCGCTGACGACCGCGGGAGGGCTTGTCGACGGCGGGGGGCACTACCGCGATATAATCGAGTCCGAGATACGCAGGATCCTCCCCGGAATCCGGATCGTTCCCCCCTCGCTCCCTCCCGTCATCGGGGCCGCTCTCCTGGCGCTGGAACGGGAGGGGATTCCCCGGACGGACGCTCTCACGGCGAAGCTGAGAGAACATGCAGGGAAGCTGTCATCCGGCGTTTCACAGACGGAGGGACGAGAACGATCATGATCCCGATTTCCGGCATCACATCACGCATCGACATTGCCGCCGGATCCATCGACGGGTGCCCCGTCACGCGCCGGACGCTCTCCCAGATGAGGGACACGTTCGCCGACCGGGACATGTGCAATGCCATTCTCCGCTCCGGCGACCCGGTCCTGTACACGGTCTCGACGTGCCAGTTCACCTCGGGCACGGGGGGGCTCCACTGCGGGCTCGGCGTGCTGCTCCCCGGGCGCGTCGGCGACGAGTACTACATGACGCGCGGACACCTGCACGCGAAACGGGAGGAGCCTGAGCTTTACGTCGGACTCAGGGGGCGCGGCGTCCTTCTCATGCAGAACGAGGACGGGAGCGGGAGCCGGGGGGCGGACCTCGCCGGCGAATGCCTCGTTTTCGTCCCCGGCCGCACGGCACACAGAACGATCAACACGGGGAACGAGCCCCTCGTCTACCTCGGCATCTACGCCGCCGATGCGGGACACGACTACGAGGCGCTGGCCTCGAAGAACTTCACCGATGCGGTCATCCGGCGCGGCGACCGTCCCGCTGTCGTCGCCCGCCGGGAGTACATCGATTCACTGAAATCGCACGAATGACATGACACCGATCCCTGACGCCATCCCCCCCATCGGGCGCGTGACGCGCCCGTGGGGATCGTTCCGCCAGTTCGCCCACAACGCCGAGGTGACGGTCAGCCTCATGAGCGTGAAGCCCGGCCAGCGGCTGAGCCTCCAGTCGCACAGGGGACGCGCGGAGCTCTGGATCGTGCTCGATCAGGGCGCGATCGTCCAGGTCGACGACAGGGTACTCCACCCGGAACCGGGGGCGGAGATCTGGATACCGGCCGGTGTGAGGCACAGGCTCTCGAGCGCAGGACCGGAAGTGCGCGTGCTCGAAGTCGCGTACGGCGACTGGCAGCAGGAGGACATCACGCGATACGACGACGATTACCATCGCCCCGGTTCGGGGGAGCGATGAACGAGTACAGGCGGAGCACGCAGGAGCCCGCGCCGTCGCACCACGAGGCGGGGGACTCCGGCGCGTACGACATCTACCCTGCATTCCCGGCCGGCCCCGGGCGGATCGGCATCGGGTTCGACGGCCTCGCGGCGGCGATCATCGGCTCGGGAAAAGCGACGATCGCCGTCGACGGAACGGTCGGCGTCCTGTGGGACCATTTCGCCTCCTCTCTCGGCGAAGCCCTCCGCAGGCGGGGCGCCCGTCCCGTGTTTCACGCCGCCGCAGAAGCCCTGAAGAGCGAACCGGAAATCAACTCGCTCGTGGACCCGTTCCTCGGCGGTGAGGATCCCCTCTTCGGCAGACGATGCACGCTGCAGGCCGCCGCCTTTTTTGACCCTCTTGCCCCGCCGGTCCCCTCCCCCGCTCCCGGAACGCTCTCTATTATATACGGAATGGGGGCCTCTCTCCTCTCCGCGGGAGCGCTCACCGTGTACGCCGACGTGCCGAAGTGCGAAGCCCAATTCCGCTCGCGCAGCGGGAGTTTCACCAATTTCGGCGCACGATCGAGCGATGACCCGAAGACGATGTACAAACGGATGTTCTTCGTGGACTGGCCTGTCCTGAACCGGCTGCGCGCGGCGCTCCTCGGGAATATCGACATATTCGTCGACACGCAGCGCCCGGAGGAGCCCGCATTCATGAACGGGGAGGATTTCCGGAGCGGCCTCGAGCGCATGGCCTCGAACTACATCCGCGTCAGACCCTGGTTCGAGCCCGGCCCGTGGGGGGGGCAGTGGATCAAGGAACACATACCGGGCGTCGCCCCTGCGGCGCCCAACTACGCATGGTCGTTCGAGCTCATCAGCCCGGAAAACGGGATCGCCCTGGAGAGCGGGGGAGCGCTCCTTGAAGCCTCGTTTGATTTTCTCATGTTCCACGCTCACCGGGCGGTCCTCGGCCGGCACGCCGGCAGGTTCGGGTTCGAATTCCCGATACGGTACGATTTCCTCGACACCTTCGGCGGCGGGAATCTCTCCCTCCAGTGCCACCCGCGGGCGGACTACATACACAGGAATTTCGGCGAGCCGATCACACAGGACGAGACGTACTACATACTGGACTGCAAAGGGGGTGCCCGCGTCTATCTCGGTTTCAGGGAGGGGGTGGACGCCGGAGCGTTCAGGCGCGAGCTCGAGCGGAGCGAGCGCGAAGGGAAGCCCGTCGACGTGGAGCGGCACGTCAACACCGTCGAAGCGCACGTGCACGACCTGTTCCTCATCCCGGCGGGAACGATACACTGCTCGGGAAAGGACAACCTGGTCCTGGAGATCAGCAGCACGCCGTACATCTACACGTTCAAGATGTACGACTGGATGAGGATGGACCTGGACGGCGCACCGCGCCCCCTGAACATCGCCCGGGCGTTCGACAACCTCGTCTTCGAACGACAGGGGGAAAGGGTCGCGCGCGAGCTCGTCTCCCGGCCTGCAATCCTCTCCGAGGCCCCCGGCGCCCGGGTCGTCCACCTCCCGACGCATCCCGACCACCTCTACGACGTCCACAGGCTCGAATTCACGACGGCCATCGACGTCTCCACCGACGACTCCGCCCACGTGCTGAACGTCGTGGAAGGGGAATGGATCACGCTGGAGACCGCTGGAGGGATGCGGCGGCGGTTCCACTATGCGGAGACGTTCATCGTCCCGGCCGCCGCGGGGGCGTACCGGCTGGTCAACGGGGGGAAGAGGGAAGCGAAAGTCGTCAAGACGTTTCTCAAGCCGGACGCGAAACCGTTCGGCGTTCCGGAGGGGGCCGGGTAAATGACAAAGGGAACTCTATGAAATCGAACGAGGGATCGGCGTTGTACGTGGCGATGCTCAGCACCGTCGCCGCGCTCGGCGGACTGCTCTTCGGGTATGACACGGCGGTGATCTCCGGGGCCATCGGGTTCCTCCGCTCTCATTTTTCGCTTGACGCGGCCTCCACGGGGTGGGCCGCGTCGAGCGCGCTTGTCGGGTGCCTGATCGGCGCAGGGACCGCCGGGCTGATCTCCGACCGGCTGGGGCGCAAGAAGGCGCTTCTCATCGCCGCGGTCCTGTACATGGTCTCGGGCGTCTGGTCGGCGATCCCCGCGACGATCACCGAGTTCTCGATCGCGCGGATACTCGGCGGGATCGGCATCGGGACGGCCTCCGTCGTCTGCCCGCTGTACATCGCCGAGATCGCCCCCGCGGAAAAGCGGGGACGCCTCGTCTCCTTCAACCAGCTTGCAATCGTCTGCGGCATACTCATCGTGTATTTCGTCAACTACTTCATCGCGGGACTCGGGGACGAGGCCTGGAACGCGAGCACGGGCTGGCGCTGGATGTTCGGTTCGGCGACGGCACCGGCGGCCGTCTTCTTTTTCCTCACGCTCCTGATACCGGAAAGCCCCCGGTGGCTCCTCCAGCGGGGACGGAACGACGAAGCCCTGAAGACGCTTGTGCGCGTGGGCGGCGACGCACGGGCCGCATCGGAGATGGGCGCGATCACCGAGGCGCTCCGCGAGACACCCGGCTCCTCCAGCGGACTCCTGAAGCCCGGGCTCCGCAGGGCGTTCCTCATCGGCGCGGTTCTCGCCGTCCTCCAGCAGGTGACCGGGATGAACGTGTTCATGTACTACGCTCCCGAGATATTCAAGCAGCTCGGAAGCGGAACGGACATCGCGCTCCTGCAGACGATCTCCATCGGCGGGATGAACCTGCTGTTCACGCTTGTCGCCCTCCGGATCGTCGACCGGTTCGGCCGGAAGCCGATCATGATCGGGGGCGCCTCCGGGATGGCCCTCTCGCTGGTCGGGTTCGGCCTGGCGACGTACAACAACATCCATGAGACCTGGGTCATCGTCTTCGTGCTCTCGTTTATCGCATTCTTCGCCGTGTCGCTCGGTCCCGTCGTCTGGCTGATCATCGCCGAGGTGTTCCCCACCCGCATACGGGGACGCGGCATGGCGATCGCTTCGCTCCTCCTCTGGGGGGCGAACTACATCGTCTCACAAACATTTCCCATGATCAATGAACAACCCTGGCTCGTGGCGAGCTTCCGCCACGCATTCCCTTTCATCCTGTACGCATGCTTCTGCGTCGTCACCGTCCTTTTCGTCTGGCTCGTCGTCCCGGAGACGAAAGGAAAATCACTCGAAGAAATCGAACAGCTCTGGAAACCCGGAAGGACAAAGGCCTGAGGCGATGACGGCACGATACCTGCGGGTGATTGGCCTCCTTCTTGCCGCCGGTTTTCTCGCGCGCGGCGCGGACGCCCAGACGCGTGCGCCGGCGGTGGATTTCCGCTACGCCCCCGCGACGCACCTGACGGCCATCTGCTTCCCCGGGGACTGGCAGAAGACGGTCGTGACAGAGCGCGGATCGCTCGCCTACGACTTCGGACCCGGCCCCTACGTCCGCCCGCTCACCGAGATCTCCGTGGGGGCGAAGGAGGTCACGCTCACGCCGGGAACCCCGTCGATCGCCGATCCGCGCGTCCCCATCGTGTCGCTCCGGCTTGACGGGGCGGAATCGCGCGGGACGATCGAGGAGTTCGCGCTCGAAGGAAAGACGGCCGGACGCCCCTCCGGCGTCTTCCTGGGGGGAAAACTGCGCCGGCTCGGAGGGCTGAACGGCGCCCCCGGATGGGCCAGCCCCCCGGCCGGGTGCGACCCCGCGTTCCGGAATGCCGCATGGGGAACGAACAGGCCGATACTCTACAGGGTGCGGGTCCCGGCGGGAAGCTCCCGGCTCATCGCGCTGGGATTCTGCGAGCCCTACAAGGGAACAAAGGGTCAGCGGGTGCTCGAGCTCCGGGTCGAGGGCGCACCACCGGTGACGATCGACGCGCTGAAAGACAACGTGAAGAACACCCCCTACGTCTATTTCTTCAACGCGCGCGACGAGAACGATGACGGCGAGATCGCCATCGAGGTTCACGCTTCCCCTGAGGGGGCCGACCCCAACACGATACTGAACGCCTTCTGGGTCTTCTCCCCCGGCACGAGGATCACCGAGGCCGACGTCATCGGCGGCGAGGGGACGCGTCGGGCCGAGATCGCCTGGTCGTGCGGGCTCGAAAACGAAACCGGCGCCCCCTCGACCCGCGTCGACGGGATACTTGCCCGGTTCGAAGGAAGGCGGATCACGCCGGTGGTCACCGTCGCGACGGGCCGACTGCTCGAATTCGACGAATCGACGGGCGCGCTCGGCGCTCCCGGACGCCCGTTCGTCGTCGCCCGGCCGCGGTTCCGGAGCGCGATACGGGAAGGAAACACGTGGACGCTCGAACTCCCCGGGGGGACGACCGAGGCGCAGGTGTACGTTCTCGCCGGCGGAGACCCGCGCGCGGCCGCCGCGGGGCTGCCGGACCTGCGGGAAGCGCGGAAGGCGGCGGAACGATTCTGGAAGAACGACGCCCGGCTCCCGTTCGGGCGCATCACGGTCCCCGACAGCGCCATACAGTACCTCCTCGACGCGAGCATCCGGAACATGTACCAGATCGCCGAATGGGTCGACGGGGGATTCCAGTTCGAGCCGGGGCCGAGCGTGTACCGCGGGCTCTGGATGCACGACGAGGTGTGGGACATACAGAGCGCGACCGCGCTCGGCGATACCGCTTCGGCACGGCTGGCGGTCGAGAACGCCCTCCGCTACCAGATGCCGGACGGCAGGATCCGCCAGAGCGAACCGTACCCGATGCTCCGCGAGACCGGCCTGATCCTGTATGCCGCGTGCGAGTACGCGAAGGTCACCGGAAACACCGGATGGCTGAGGGCCCGGCTCCCGGCCATATCCTCCGGCGTGTCCTGGATCAGGAAAACGCGCGCGCAGACGCTGAGCGATCCCTCCTCGGCCGTCTACGGGCTCTTCCCTCCCGGGTTCACCGACGGGGGGATCGGCGGCCTCTCCGCGGAATACGGCACCACGTTCTGGTCGTTGAACGGCCTCTCTGCTGCGGTCGGGGCGGCGTGGTCGCTGGGACTCCCCGACAGCGCCCGGTCGTGGAACGCGCTTGCCTCCGATCTCATGCGCTCGTTCCGGGAGGCGGCGATGAGAGACGCGCGGCGCGACGCCCACGGCAATCTGTATCTCCCGATGAGGGTCGGCGACACGTCGTCGACGACGATTCCGCAGCAGGCGAACTGGGGGATGCTCGACGCCCAGGCGTTCGGCCACCTGTTTCCCTTCGGGGATCCGCTCTTGAACGGGACGCTCGCCATGCTCGACGCAAAGACCACGGAAGGGATTCACCAGGACGTCGGGTGGCTGAGGCAGGGGATCTGGCCGTTCTTCACCGCGCAGGAAGGAATCGTCCACGTCTACCAGCGGAACTACGCACGGGCGGAGACGATACTCTACGCCGTCGCCAACCACGCCTCCCCGCTCGGGACGTGGCTCGAGGAACAGCTCCCGAAAGACGTGGGAACGCGCACATCGGGGGACGCCTCCGACGCCACGGCGAGCGCACTGTTCATACTCCTACTGCGCGACATGATCGCCAACGACCGGCCCGATACGGTGGAAGTCCTCGGGGGGGTCCCCCCGTCCTGGTACGCGAACGGCGCCCGGCTGCGCCTCGACCGCGTCCCGACCGAATGCGGGAGCCTGTCGCTTGACGTCCGCGTCTCCGCCGACGGCAAGACCTGCACGCTTTCGACGGGGAAGCTTCCCGGGGGAATGCACTGCACGCTCAGGCTCGTCCTCCAGGGGCTGAAGGAGGCCGGATTCCGGTACGCGCACGGCCCGGAACTTCCCGCTTCGTGGGATTTTCCGGCGGACGAAGAACTACGCACCGTTTTCACGAGGCGGAGGTGATCGAAGGGTTTTCTAATTCGCGAAGAATCAGTATGTTTCAGGAACAATCCAAAGGGACCACCATGCGTCTGACGCTCCTTGCTTTCGCACTCTGCACCGCGCTCTCGACCGGCTCCGCCCAGAAGATGTCGCCGGAGGACATGGCCGCACGGGTGAAAATGGACTTCCTGCACGCATGGAACGGGTACAAGACCTACGCGTGGGGGCATGACGGGTTCAAGCCGGTGAGCAAGACCTCCTACGACTGGTACGGAACCCCCTTCTATCTCACCGCCGTGGAAGCGCTCGATACGATGACGCTCATGGGGCTGACGGATGAGGCCGACAGCACCAGGGAGTTCATCGCCACGCACCTGTCGTTCGACAGGGACGTCTACGTCAACGTGTTCGAATTCACCATCCGCATCATGGGAAGCCTCCTGGCGAACTACCACATGTCGAGGGACCACAGGCTCCTGGATCTCGCCGAGGACCTCGGCAAGAGGATGCTCCCCGCGTTCGTCACGGGGACCGGGATGCCGTATCTCGAAGTCAATTTAAAGACCGGCGCGGCCAGGGGAGAGATGAGCAACCCGGGAGCCGCCGGAACGCTCCTCGTCGAGTTCGGATCGCTCACCGCCATGACGGGAAAAGGGGAATACTACAACAGCGCGAAGCTCGCCCTCCTCGCCATCTACGGAGCCCGGTCGGAGATCGGTCTCGTGGGGGACGGCATCAACGTGAAGACGGGCGAGTGGACGAGCACGGACAGCCACCTGAGCGCGGGGATCGACTCCTACTACGAATACCTGTTGAAATGCGCGATCCTCTTCGACGACGAGGACTGCAAGCTGATGTGGAGGACCCACTATGAAGCGATCAACAAGTACCTCCTCGACTCGAGCGCCGCGGGCTTCTGGTACGGCCACGCGGACATGAACACGGGAAAAAGGACGAAGACCTGGTTCGGCGCGCTCGACGCTTACTTCCCCGCCTGCATGGCGCTCTACGGAGACGTCGAGAGAGCGGACCAGCTCCTGCAGTCGTGCTTCAAAATGTGGTGCAAGTACGGGGTCGAGCCGGAGCAGTACAACTATGTCACGGAAAAAGCCGAAAAGCCCCGCTATTATCTCAACCCGGAGATCATGGAATCGACGTACTATCTCTGGGAGATCACGAACGACCCCGTCTACCAGAATATCGGGAAGGTGTTCCTGGACAGCCTCGACGCGTATTGCCGGACGGACGAAGGGTATACCGAGCTTGACAACGTCGTGACGAAGGCGAAACGGGACAGGATGGAACCGTATTTCCTGGCCGAGACGATGAAGTACCTCTATCTGCTGTACGCACCCGCCGATGTGCTCCCGTTCAAGAGGGTGATATTCAACACGGAGGCGCACCCGATCTGGAAGGCGTGGTGATGAGCGGACTCACGCGACGGGATTTCTTTACTTGGATGGCTCTCGGCGTCCCCGCGGCACTTGTCGAGACCAACGGAGGGGCGAGGGGCGCCCCCCTCCCGCAGGGCACCCCCCTCCTTCTCCCCGGCCCGACAGTGACGGACAAAGAACTCGACCTCTCCCCCGCCCGGTGGATCTGGTACCCCTCCGGAAGGACACTCCCGAACACATTCGTCCTCTTCCGCAAAACTTTCACGCTCGGCGCCCCCGTGCGGAGCGCCAGGGGGTGGATCTGCGCCGACAGCCGCTATCTCCTCTGCGTCAACGGCGCGCGCATACAGTGGGGCCCCGCCCCGTCGGACCCGCGCTGGCTGGAGGTCGATCCGCTGGACATCGCCCCCGCGCTCGGCAAGGGGGAAAACGTCATCGCCGCGACGGCGCTGTATTTCGGGCACGGCGACGGGACGTCACCGGCGGGGAAGCCGGGATTCATATTCCGGCTGGACATTGAAACGACGGACGGCGCGCAGACACAGATCGTCTCCGACGCCTCGTGGCTCTCCCACCACGCGCGTTCCTGGCAGGCCGGACACTACAAGAGATGGTACGTGCGCTCCCTGCAGGAGGATTTCGACGCACGGCTCCACCCCGCGGGGTGGGAGTCGCCGGGATTCTCCCCCGGGGCGGGCTGGACGGCGCCGATGATCCTTCCCGATTCGTCGCCGGCCTCGACACCGATCGCCGCCGGTTACCACGAATATGCGCTCGACCTGAGGGGCGACCCCGCGCAGTGCGGGCTCCGCCCCAGGAGCATCCCGCTCATGCGGGAGTCCATCGTCCCCGCGCGGCGTCTCGCGTCATCCTTCTTCCTCTCCTGGCGCGTACGCCCGGAAGAATATTTCGCAATACTCACACCCGACGCCTGCAGCGTCGCGCCCGGCACCCCCGCCGAAGCGCGCTCCGATCACGAGTGGACGGTAACGCTCCGGGAGGGCGAGGGGTCCGTCCTGACGTTCGAGTTCGACGAGGAATCGATCGGCTGGCCGAGGTTCTCGATCGACGCTCCCGCGGGGACGATCGTGGAGCTCATGGTGCAGGAGCACCACGACCCGTCGCGGTCCATACTCCTCAACACGCACTACAACGCGTGGGCGCGATTCACCTCGGCCGGCGGGCCGGCCACGTTCGAGACGTTCGACTACGAGGCGGTCAAGTGGCTCCAGATGCACATACGGGGAGGTCCCGGGACCGTCACGGTGAAGGACCCCGGGCTCCGGCGCCGGACGTACGCGTGGAAGAGGGTTCCCGAAGCGTCGACGAGCGACGCCGCGGTGAACGCCCTTATCAGCGCATCGATCAACACGGTCAACAACTCGATACACGAGCTCGCCGTCGACGGGATGGGGCGCGAGAGGCAGCAGTACAGCGGCGACGGGAGCCACCAGCTCCACGCTGTGTACCTCGCGTTCGGCGAGACGGCCCAGCCCGCCCGGTTCCTGAAGACGTTCAGCCAGGGGATCACGAGCGAAGGGTTTTTCCTCGACTGCTGGCCGGCGTACGACAGGCTCGCGCGGCTCTGGGAGCGCCAGATACAGGTCTCCTACTGGGGCCCGCTCCTCGATCACGGGATCGGGTTCGTCTTCGACTGCATGCACCATTACCTCTACACGGGGGACCGCGAGGCGCTCCGGGAGCCGTTCCCGCGGCTCGTCAAATTCTTCACGTACATCCGGTCTCTCAGGCGCGACGACGGCCTTCTTCCCGTCGAACACCTCGGCGTCCCCTCGGTATACATCGACCACCTGGCGTACAAGCAACAGAAGCACAAGCAGTGCGCGTTCAACCTGTACGCCGCCGCGATGCTCACGCACGCGCTGGCCCCGCTCTGCCGTACGTTCGGCGAAACGGGATGGGAGAAGGAATCACTCGCATTCGCCGGGGCTCTCCTGGCCAGGACGCGTGAGACGTTCTGGGACGAAACGGAAGGGGTCTACGTCGCGAACCGCCCGTGGGCAAAGGAAGAGGGAGAATCGCGGACATGCGACCGGTCGCTCGCGCTCGGCATACTGTACGACCTCTGCCCGGGAGGGCGGACCGGGAAAGCCCTGTCCCTGCTCGCGGAATCCCCGCCGACGATGGGGTTCTCGTACCCGGCGAACGCCTGCTGGAGGCTCTGGGCGCTCGCCAAAGGGGGACGCACGGACGTGATACTGAACGACTTCCGGACCAGGTGGTCGGCGATGGATTCCGTGAAGTTCAACAACACGCTCCAGGAATTCTGGGTGGAACACCCGGACGGGGGATCGGTCATGAGCCACAGCTGCCCCGTCCCGCTGTACATCCTGTACATGGCCCTTGCGGGGATCCAGCCGATCGATCCGGGGTTCGCGCGGTGCATGGTGCGCCCCCAGCCGGCCGACCTGGAGCGCCTCGCGCTCACCGTGCCGACGGTCCGGGGAGACCTGCATTTCACGTCGGAGGGAAAGCGGGGGGACCGGAAGCTCACGCTGGCGATGCCCCCCGGATGCACGGGGGAGCTCACCGTCGACAGCAGGGAATCCATCGCCCTGGCCCCGTGGCCGTCGGGGAACGAGAAGAACCTGCGCCGATACCTGCTTCCCCCGGGAAGCATCACGGACGTGACACTGCGGTATACATAAACGGAGGCGGGAAGAACCATGGGAATATTCACGCGCGCGTGCGGGCCGGTGTTCGTCCTCCTTGTCGTCGCTCTCCCCCTCCGGGGGGGTGAGACGTCAAAGAAACCGCTCGGCCACGAGGTCTACGATTCGTGGATCCGCCTGACCGGCGAATCGGTCGCCAATGACGGCACCCGGGTGATGTACACGCTCGAGCCCCAGGAAGGGGATTCGCGGCTCGTCGTCTACACGGCCGCAGGGGGAACGACCGACACGATCGCACGGGGCACCGGAGGAAAGTTCACCGAAAGCTCCGACTACGCGGTGTTCATTGTCAGGCCCTTCTTTTCGGCGATCAAGAAGGCGCGGGACGAGAAGAAGAAGGGGGACGACGCGCCGAAAGATTCGCTCGGCATACTCCATCTGGCGACGCACGAGGTCCAGAGAATCCCCCGCGTGAAATCATTCAAACTTCCCGAGAAGGGATCAGGCTGGGTCGCCTACCAGCTCGAGAAAGCCGCACCGGACACGTCGAAAAAGAGCCGTCCGCACGGGGGGGACGCCGACGACGACAAATCGGATGAGAAGAAGGACGAAAAAGGGACGACGGTCGTGATGAGGGAGCTCTCGAGCGGCAGGGAACATGCGTTTCCCTTCGCCCGGGACTACGCGCTGAGCCGGGACGGCAGGCGGCTCATCGTCACGACCACCGGGAACGACAGCACCGCGAGCGCGGGGGTGTTCGTCTTCTCGACGGCGACGGGGAAGACGGACACGATCGCACTCGGGCACGGCTCGTACAGGCAGCCGGCCTGGGACGACGCGGGAACGCAGGCGGCGTTCGTCGCGGACAGGGACACGTCGAAATCCAAACAGCGGTTCTACGCGCTGTACTACTGGAAGGCCGGCTCCGACAGCGCCCGGCCCGTCGTGGATACGCTCACACACGGGATGTACGCCCACTGGCTTGTCAGCGAGAACGGATCCGTTTCGTTTTCGAAAGACGGCACGCGGCTCTTCTTCGGAACGGCACCTGTCCCCCTCCCCGACGACACGACGCTCATCGAGGAGGAGACGGCGAAACTGGACGTGTGGAGCTGGACGGACGGCCATATACAGTCACAGCAGCTCAAGAACCTGGACGAGGAAAAGAAACGCTCGTACGCCGCGGTGTTCAACATCGGACCGGGCCGGTTCATACAGATTGCCGACACGGCTCTCCCCTCGGCCGTAACGGGGGACGAGGGGAATGCCCCGCTCGCGCTCGGGATGACCAGCCTCCCGTACAGCCGCGAGGAAACATGGGAGGGGGTCCCCTCCTACGACGTCTATGCTGTCGACATGACCACGGGCGCCCGCACGAAGCTCCTCACGCATGTGAGGGGAGGCGTGAGCCTCTCCCCCGGCGGACGGTTCGTCACGTGGTTCGACGGGAAGCAGAAGAACTACTTCGCGCTCCCGCTCTCCGGAGGGGGAAAGCCCGTCAACATGACCGCGGGGGTACGCCACCCGCTCTACGACGAACTGAGCGACGTCCCCGCCTATCCGCCTCCGTACGGGTCGCCGGGATGGATCGGCCGCGACAGCCTGTTTCTCGTCTACGACAGGTTCGACATATGGGGTGCGGATCCCTCCGGCAGGACACCCGCACGGTGCCTGACGGCGGGAAGCGGGAGAGCCTCACAGGTCCGTTACCACTACGTTCGCCTCGACCCGGAGGAACGCTTCCTCACTCCGGGGCAGATGATGCTCCTCCGTGCATTCTCGGAGAGAGACAAATCCGCCGGGTTTACCCGCGCGGCGGCGGGAAAGGAGGCCCCCCCCGTTCCCCTGGTGATGACGCCGCACGTGTACGCCATGGCGGCCAGAGCCCTCCACGCCGGCCGGATGATATTCGAACGGGAATCGTTCAGCGAGCCGACAGATCTGTACGTGACGGACACCGCGTTCACCTCCCCCGTGAGGATCAGCGACAGCAACCCGCAGCAGAAACAGTACCTCTGGGGGACGGTCGGGCTCGTCAGCTGGAAGGCCGGGGACGGAAAACCGATCGACGGACTCCTGTACAAACCCGAGGGGTTCGATCCGGCGAAGAAGTATCCTCTCATCGTGTACTACTACGAGAGAAACTCGGACCTCCTCCACAGGTACATCGCTCCCGCCCCCAGCGCCTCGACGGTCAACATCGCGCTCTACGTCAGCAGGGGATACCTGATATTCGTCCCCGACATCCGTTACAGGGTGGGATACCCGGGGAAGAGCGCGTACGACTGCATCATCCCGGGGGTGAAATCGCTCGTCGCGAGGGGATTCGTGGACGCCGGCAGGATGGCCCTGCAGGGCCAGAGCTGGGGAGGATACCAGACCGCGTTCCTGGTGACGAGAACGAACATGTTCCGGGCGGCGATGGCCGGCGCCGCGGTCTCCAACATGACGAGCGCGTACGGCGGGATCCGGTGGGAATCCGGCCTGGCGCGGATGTTCCAGTACGAGAAGGAGCAGAGCCGGATCGGGGCGACGCTCTGGCAGCGGCCGGACCTCTACATCGAGAACTCCCCCCTGTTCCGCGCCGACAGCGTCAGGACTCCCCTTCTCATGATGAATAACGACGCCGACGGGGCCGTGCCGTGGTACCAGGGAATCGAATTCTACAACGCCCTCAGGAGGCTCGGCCGTCCGGTCTGGATGCTCGTCTACAACGGGGAAGCGCACAACCTCGTCCAGAGGAAGAACAGGAAAGATCTTTCCATCAGGATGCTTTCGTTCTTCGATCATTACCTGATGGACAAACCGGCGCCTGCGTGGATGAAGGAAGGACTTCCCGCTCTAAATAAAGGGAAGATTCTCAATTATTGACGATTATCTGGATTGAAGATGGAGGATTGAGGATTGAGGATTCTGATTGTACGATCGGCGATAGCAATATCCACGCTGACGATTCAGCCCGGGCAGACAGAAGCCCAGGAGACGGCATACCCGACGGCGCGCGTGTACGTCCAGCCGGGGTCGGAGCCGGGGGAACACCCGCTCGACATGAAGCACATGCGGGTGGAGGTGAGGTTCGACGCCGCACGCGGGCTCGTGAAGGGAAAGGTCACGCACGTCTTTACGCCGCTCCGGAGCCGGGTCGATTCGATATTCTTCAACGGGCCGGGGATCAGCATACTGGCAAGCACGCTGAACGGGAAGCCTCTCCCCTTCCGGACATCCCCCGACGGTGTGACGGTGTACCCGGATCCGCCGCTCGCGTGGGAGGGGGAGGACAGCATCACGTTCTCGTACGAGGCGACGCCGGACCGGGGAATCTATTTCGTCGGCTGGGATGACCCGCGGGGGATGAGCAGGAAACAGATCTGGACGCAGGGACAGGGGATCGACAACAGGCACTGGATCCCGTGCTACGACCTGCCGAACGACAAGATGACGACAGAGACGATCGTCACGTTTGACAGCGCCTACAGCATCCTGTCGAACGGAACGCGGGTGGACGTCCGCGACAACGGGGACGGGACCCGGACCTGGCACTACAGGATGACGCACCCGCACTCCTCCTATCTCGTCATGCTCGCCATAGGGAAGTACGGCGTGAAGACGATACGCACGGCCTCCGGCGTCCCTGTCAATCTCTGGTATTATCCCGAGGAGCCCGGGAGGGTCGCACCGACGTACGAGTACGCCGCCGCAATCGTCGATTTCCTCGCCTCGGAGACCGGCGTCCCCTACCCCTGGGAATCCTATTCCGTGGTCCCCGTCCAGGATTTCCTCTACGGCGGGATGGAGAACACCACGGCGACCGTGTTCGGCGACTTCCTCCTCGTGGACACGCGCTCGTTTCTCGACAGGAACTACGTGGCCGTGGGCGCACACGAGTGCGCCCACCAGTGGTTCGGCGATTTCATCACCGCCAGGAGCGGTCCGGGAACGTGGCTGCAGGAGAGCTTCGCGACGTTCTACGCAAAGCTCTTCCAGAAATCGGTGTACGGGGACGCGTGGTACCAGTGGGCGCGGAGGGAGGAACAGACGGCGGCGCTCGAGGCTTCGAGGCAGAACAGGCTCCCCATCGTCCACGGCGCCGCGGGGAGCGCGCGCGTCTACCAGAAGGGATCGGCCGTTCTCGACATGATGATGCGGACGTTCGGCCGGGCGGAATTCCGCCGGGTCATACGGCATTATCTCCTGGCGCACGCCTACGGGAACGTCGAGACCAACGACCTCTACCAGGCATTCCAGGACGCGCTGGGGCTCAGCCCCGGGTGGTTCTTCGACGAGTGGATCTACAGGGGGGGAGAGCCCGCCTACAGCGTGACGTTTGCGGACGTCGCCGCGCGCGGACTCCCCGGACGGCAGTCGCAGTTCACGGTCCGCCAGACGCAGCCTCAGGACGACCTCGCGGGGCTCTTCCGCATGCCCGTCACGTTCGAGGTCCATTACGCCGACGGGACGTACGACAGCACGACGCAGGTCATCGCCGAACAGTCGACGACGGTGACGGTGCCGAATCCGGGCTCCCGAGCGGTCGCGTTCGTGCTGTTTGACCCCGGGGGCTGGATACTCAAGTCGGTCGATTTCGTGAAGACCCCCGCAATGCTCCGCGCGCAGGCGCTCGGGGCGCCGGAGATGATCGACAGGTATGACGCCGTGCGGGAGATGCGGAAGGCGGACATCGCTTCGACACGGGAGATACTGGCGCGCGTGTACGAGAGGGAATCGTTCCACGCGATCCGGGAGGAAATACTCTCGCAGCTCGCCGGAGACGCCGATCCCCGGAGCGTCGAGATCATCAGGCGGGGCCTCGGGGACACCTCCGCGGCGGTCCGGCGTGCTGCGCTCCAGGCGGCCGCGGGCCCCCTGCTTCCCTCCCTCAGGACGGCTGCCGAAGGGATGCTCACCGATTCTTCCTACGCCAATACCGCCGCCGCGCTTGAGCTCCTGGCGGGGCGATTCCCGGAAGAGCGCGCGCGCTACCTGGCGCTCACAAAGGACGTCCACGGCACCGGGAACCGCGTGAGCGTGCTCTGGAACGAGATCAGCGCCCGCGGGGGCGACTCATCATCCGTCGGCCGGCTTCTCGAGTATGCGGGGGTGTCCTACGAATTCATGACGCGCGTGAACGCGCTCGAAGCGCTGAAGAGGCTCGGGGTGTGCGACGGGAGGCTGTTCGGGCCTCTCTCGAGCGCGATGGCCAATCCGAACGGGAGGCTCCGGGCACCGGCGGACGCGGTGGCCGCGTATTTCCTGGAACAGACATCGGTCGCGGAAAACATGAAAGCATGGTACCGTTCCCGCGCCTGGACGGCGGCCGAGCGATCGCTCCTGGATCCGTATTTCAAGTGAACGACATCCCCTCTCACCGGGAACCCCGATGACATCGGTCAGGCTCAAAGAGATTCTCGGCAGGATCGGCGGCGCCGCGATCGGCGTCGTCGGCGATTTCTGCCTTGACGCGTACTGGGAGATCGACGACGGGGAGAGGGAGCTTTCGCTCGAAACAGGGAAGCCGACGCACGGGGTCCGCTCCCAGCGGTATGCCCCCGGCGGAGCGGGAAATGTCGCCGCGAACATTGCGGCGCTCGGAACGGGACACGTCCGCGCATTCAGCGTCGTCGGGAACGATCTCTTCGGACGCGAGATGGCGTCGATACTCTCCGGGAGGGGAATCGACACATCGGGGCTTCTCGTCCAGGACGCCCTCTGGGATACGCCGGTGTATGCGAAGCCCCACCTGGGGGACACGGAGCAGGAACGGATCGACTTCGGCAGGTGGAATGCGATGCACTCGGAAGCCGCGCTCACCCGCCTGATCCGGTCTGCGCTCCCGGCGCTCGACGCGGTCGTCGTCAACCAGCAGCTCGCCCGGGGGATCCACACGGAGGCAATGATCCGCGCGCTCAACGACTGCGCCCGGGAGCATCCCGGCGTCCCGTTCATCGTCGACGCGCGGACGATGAGCGCTTCGTTCACGGGGATGACCGTGAAGCTCAATGCCCGGGAAGCGGCGCGCATCGGCGCCGGGGAGGCCCCTTCGCACCCGGAGGGGGACGTCCGTTCCCACGCCCGCTCGATCGCCGTCCGGAGCGGGAAGCCGGTGTTCGTGACGCGGGGCGCCGAGGGAATACTCCTGTACGACGGAAAGGATTTCACCGACATACCGGCGCTCGTGAGCGGGGGACCGGTCGATACCGTCGGGGCGGGAGACGCGACGGTCGCGGCCATCGCTGCGGCGCTCGCCTCGGGGGGAACGCTCGCCGAGGCGGCCGCGCTGGGGTGCTACGCCGCCTCCGTGACCGTGCGGAAGCTGAAGGAGACAGGCACGGCGACGGGGCCGGAGATTCTCGATGTTGCACGGAACGCGGGGGTTCTCACGTGAACCGTCCGAATGCACGGCGCCGCCCCTCTCCCCTGCCGGCGTGAGGCCGTCCCCATGGCAATCGCCGGGTCTCTCCTGTTCTGGGCTTTCATGCTTGTCACGTCCGTTCTTTTCTATCCCGCGGCGCTGCTCATCCGGATTGCCACGGCGCCGTTCGACGGGCGGCTGAAGCTCCTGCACCGGTTTTCATGCTTCTGGGCGTCGCTGTATACGTGGTGCAACCCCTTCTGGAGCGTCCGGATCGAGGGGAAAGAGCTCATCGATCCCCGCGAAACGTACGTCATGGTCTCGAACCACCAGTCGCTCGTGGACATCCTGGTGCTGTTCCGGCTCTTCGCGCATTTCAAGTGGGTCTCGAAGGCCGAGAATTTCCGGATCCCGTTCGTCGGCTGGAACATGACGCTCAACAGGTACATACGCATCGAGCGGGGAAGCGCCAGGGGAAATCTCTCCATGATGCGCGGCGCCGGCGCGGCGCTCGACGCCGGCAGCTCCGTGATGATCTTCCCCGAAGGGACGCGTTCTCTTACGGGAACCTGCGGGGAGTTCAAACCGGGGGCGTTCGAGCTCGCCCTCCGGCACCGGAGGCCGGTCCTCCCGATCGCCATCGAAGGGACGGCCTCGGCGCTGCCGAAGCGGGGTTTCATCCTGCGGGGGAACCAGGAGATGCGCGTGCGCGTCCTCCCCCCGGTCCCCCCTCCGCGGGAGCCGGAGGCGGACGCGGCATCGTTCGGCAGACTCATCCGCGCGAAGATCACCGGGGAGTTCCCCGGGGGCACCCCGCGCGGTTCTTGATTGTCCACCGGCATTTGCAGACATTCACGTCACATCAAGCGAGGAACGCCATGCAACCCATCTACCTCGTCGCCAGCGGCGACCTCCGTCTTTCGGCAAATCGCAACTGCGAGGCCGCGCAGACGGCAATGGAACAGCAACTGGCGCGGGCGATCGAAGCCCTCGGCGGCTCCGTCAAACGCGCGCACCCGTTCGACCCGGCAAAGCAGCACGGGTTCATCGACAGCCAGCATTACGGCATGGAGGTTTTCCGCGGGATACCGCCGCGCGCCCCGCTTGTCGTCGCCGAGGCGGTCTGGCAGTACAGCCATCACGTCCTGGCCGGCCTCCTCACGCACCGGGGCCCGATACTGACCGTCGCCAACTGGAGCGGGACGTGGCCCGGGCTCGTGGGGATGCTGAACCTGAACGGCTGCCTGACCAAAGCCGGCGTCCCGTACAGCACGCTCTGGAGCGAGGAGTTCACGGACGCCTTCGCGACGTCGGCACTGAAGCAGTGGATGAAGACCGGCAGGATCACGCACGACACGTCGCACGTGACCCCGTATAACGCCGCCCGCGTCCCGGCGCAGGCGGAGGCGGCGGGGAAGGAATTCGCCCGGTCGTTCCGCGCACGGAAGGCCATCATGGGGATATTCGACGAAGGATGCATGGGGATGTACAACGCGATCGTCCCTGACGAGCTTCTCCACGCGACCGGCGTCTTCAAGGAGCGCCTGAGCCAGTCGACGCTGTACGCGAAGATGCTCACCGTGAAGGAGAACGAGGCGCGGGGGGTGTTTCAATGGCTGAAGGAACGCGGGATGCGGTTCAACTTCGGACGGCACGAGGAGACGGACCTGACCGAGTCGCAGGTCGTCCAGCAGTGCCGGATGTACATTGCCGCGGTGAGGCTGGCGCACGAGTTCCGGTGCGATGCGATCGGCATACAGTACCAGCAGGGGCTGAAAGACCTTGTCCCCGCTTCGGACCTGGCCGAAGGATTGCTCAACAACGTGGAGCGTCCCCCTGTCACCGACGAAGGATCCGGAGCGGAGCTCTTCGCCGGCGAGGCGGTGCCGCATTTCAACGAAGTGGACGAGTGCGCGGGGCTCGACTCGCTCGTCACGTACAAGCTCTGGAGGACGCTCGGACTCCCCCCGGAAAACACGCTTCACGATCTCCGCTGGGGGAGGACGTTCAACCTGGACGGCACGGACCGGTTCGTCTGGCTCCTGGAGATCTCCGGCGCCGTCCCGCCGTCGCACCTGGCGGGGGGCTACCGCGGAGCCGTCGGCGAACGGCAGCCGCCGATGTACTTCCGGCTCGGCGGGAGCTCGATCAAGGGGGTGAGCAGGCCCGGGCACGTGGTCTGGAGCCGGGTCTTCGTTGCGGGGGGAGCGCTCTATTACGACACGGGACTCGCCGAGGCGGTCGCGCTCCCGGACGAGGAGACCGAAGAGCGGTGGCGCCTGACGACGCCCCAGTGGCCCGTCATGCACGCGGTCCTGGACGGCATCACCCGCGACCAGATGATGGCCCGGCACAAGTCGAACCACATCCACGTCGTCTACGCGCCCGACAGGGCGACGGCCCGGAAGGCGATGTACGTCAAGGGGGCCGCGATGAAGGAACTCGGGCTGAAGGTCAGCTTCTGCGGAAAAACCCGGTGACGCTTCTCGAGCGCGCGGCGCGCTCCCCCGCCGCCAGGGCGTGCCTCTCGCTCCTGATGGTGTTCGCGCTCGGCGTCATATTCAACGCCGACGGCGCGTTCTTCTCGTGGGGGACGCACCGCGACATGCTGCGCCAGGTGTCGGTGATCGGCATACTGGCGTGCGGGATGACGATCGTCATCATCGCCGGCGGGATCGATCTCTCCGTCGGGAGCATCCTGGGGCTCAGCGCCGTCCTCTTCTCCCTCTTCACGATGCACCTGGGATGGAACCCCTTCCTGGCGGCGGCCGCCGCGCTGGGCGCGGGACTCGCGTGCGGATCGGTCTCGGGGTTCCTCACAGGGAGGTTCCGGATGCAGCCGTTCATTTCGACGCTCGCGATGATGGTCTTCGCCCGCGGGCTTGCCAAGTGGGTATCGGGCGGGCAGAAGATCTCCACCGCGGTCCAGCTTCCCGACGGCTCGTACCAGTACGTCCAGGTTCCCGCCGCGTTCGACTTCCTCGGCGCGCGCATCGCCGGCGGGCACGTTGCCGTCGTTACCCTGATCCTTGCGGCCTCGCTTCTCGCGTGCGGGCTGTTCCTCTCGCGGGTCAGGTGGGGGCGGCACATGTACGCACTGGGGGGAAACGAGGACGCGGCCCGGTACGCCGGGATACCGGTCCGGGGGACAACGGTCCTCGCCTATGCCATCAGCGGAATACTGTGCGGCGTGGCGGGGATCTGCCAGGCGGCGCAGGAGCTCCAGGGCGACCCGGAAGCCGGCAGCACGTACGAGCTCTCGGCGATCGCGATGGTCGTGATCGGGGGAACGAGTCTCCGCGGAGGAGAAGGGACCGTCTGGCTCACGGCGCTCGGCATACTCATCATCGGGTACCTGGAAAAGATCCTGAGCATCAACGCCGTGGGGGAAGAGACGCGCCTCATGCTGACCGGGGCGATCATCGTGGGGGCGGTCCTGTTTCAGAAGAACCGGTGAACTCACCAGGGAGCAATCATGAACAAACGATGGATGTACGTCCTGGCGGCGCTCGCACTCGGGGGAGCGTGGGCTCCCGCGCACGCGCAGGGTCCCCGCTGGACGATCGGGATGAGCCAGTGCAACCTGGGGGAACCGTGGCGGGTGCAGATGAACGCCGACATACGCAGGGCGGCGGAGGCGCACCCGGAGATCACGGTCATATTCAAGGACGCGCAGAACGACAATCTCCGCCAGGTGGCGCACCTGGAGGAATTCGTCAGGGCGGGCGTGAACCTCATCATCATCTCCCCGAAGGAGGCGGCCCCCCTGACGCGCCCCGTCGCCGACGCATACGACAGGGGGATCCCGGTGATCGTTCTTGACCGGGCGGTCCTCGGCGACAAATTCACCTGCTTCATCGGGGCGAACAACAAAAAGATCGGCAGGGCGGCCGGGCGCTGGATCGCGAAGCTCCTCGGCGGGAAAGGGAACGTCGTGGAGCTCAAGGGGCTGATGACGTCGATCCCGGGGCAGGACAGGAACTCGGGGTTCCGCGAAGGGATCAGGGGGACGAATATCGACGTCGTCTTCGAGGCCGACATGAAGTGGCTCGAGCCGAACGCGCGGAAGGAGATGGAATCCGCGCTCGCGCGCTTCCCGCACATCGACCTGGTCTACGGCCACAACGACCCGGCAGCCCACGGGGCATATCTCGCGGCGAAAGCGGCGGGACGCGCCGACGGAATGGCGTTCGTCGGGATCGACGGGCTCCCGCAGGAAGGACAGATGTACGTCCGGCAGGGAATCCTCTCGGCCTGTTTCGAGTATCCGACCGGGGGCCGGGAGGCGATCCAGACGGCGCTCACGATACTGAACGGCAAATCCGTCCCCCGGGAAATCACGCTTCCCTCGAGGGTATACACGAAGGAGAACATCGACAAGGGAGGAGAGTGGTTGCAGGAATGAACACACCGGGTGTACGCTCACACCGAACACGCTCCCAGCTCAAGGAAACCGCCATGGCCATGACCGCCGGATTGCTCCTCATGCTGCTCTTCGCCGCCGTCGTCATACAGGACGCGTCGGCGCAGGGCTCGTTCAACGGCCTCTCGATGGGGATGGGAAACCTCTCGCGTCTCTCGAAGGCCAAAACCCGGTCCATCAGCCCGGAGAATTTCACCGGGGAGAAGGGGAAGGCCGGTATGGCCACGGAGGGGACCGGGGCGAAGGCCGCGCGCGACCTGGGGCAGGGATGGAAGATCTCTCCCTCCGTGCTCATCAAGGCCGGCGAGACGTTCACGGTGGCCGACATCAGGGGTTCGGGGGCGATACAGCACATCTGGATGACGCCGACCGGGGCGTGGCGGCACCTGATACTCCGCATCTACTGGGACGGGGAGGAATCGCCGTCGGTCGAGGCCCCGGCGGGAGATTTCTTCGCCTGCGGGTGGGGTGAGTACGGCCAGATCTCCTCCCCCGCGGTGTGCGTGAACCCCCACAGCGGGCTCAACTGCTACTGGGAGATGCCGTTCCGCAAAAGCTGCCGGATCACGCTCCAGGACATCGCCTCCGAGGACGTCACCGTCTACTACCAGGTCGATTACACGCTCACCGAGGTCCCGGCCGACGCCGCGTACTTCCACGCGCAGTTCCGCAGGGTCAATCCCCTGAAGTACAGGGACGTCGTCACGATACTCGACGGCGTGAAGGGATGGGGGCAGTACGTCGGGACATACATCGCCTGGGGGGTCCACAATACCGGGTGGTGGGGGGAGGGGGAAATCAAGTTCTACATCGACGGCGACACGGATTTCCCCACAATCTGCGGCACCGGCACGGAGGACTACTTCTGCGGATCGTACGACTTCGAGAACAGGGACAAGACCGCCTACCAGACGTTCACAACGCCGTATTCCGGACTGGCGTTTGTGTCAAAACCTGACGGCCTGTACAATACGCAGCAGCGATTCGGCCTCTACCGCTGGCACATCATGGACCCGATCCGGTTCGAGAAGGACCTCCGCGTGACGATCCAGGCGCTCGGCTGGCACGCGGGGGGACTCTACCTGCCGCTGCAGGACGACATCGCGACAACCGCGTTCTGGTACCAGACGGAACCCCACGCGCCGTTCCCCGAGCTCCCGGGAAAGGACCAGCTCGAAATCCGGTGAACGCTCCCCTAGCGGCCGAGGGAGCGTTTCGCGTCCACGAAGTTCCTCACCATGCGTGAGGCCTTTTCGGTCAGCACTTCGTAGCGTCCCTCATCGATCGCCTTCCTGTCGAGCAGGTCGCTGCCGATCCCGACAGCGACCGCTCCGGCCTTCACCCACTCGCCGACGTTGTCGATCGTCACTCCTCCCGTGGGCATGAGCCGGATGTGCGGAAACGGACCGGCGACGTCTTTGAAGTACTTCGGGCCGAGCGACGTCGCGGGGAATACCTTGACGACGTCCGCACCGGCTTCCCACGCCGAGAGAATTTCAGTCGGCGTAAAGCATCCCGGCATCGCGACCGCCCCCGCCGCCTTGGTCACAGCGACGACGTCCGGACGGAAGACCGGGCTGACGACGAATTTCGCCCCGGCCGCGATCACGTCGTTCGCGGTCCCCTTGTCCGTCACGGTCCCCGCACCCACGAGGACGTCCGGGGGGACGGATTTCACCATCGAGGCGATGATCTCCACCGCGCCCGGGACCGTCATCGTGATCTCGATGCACTTCACCCCCCCGTCGCGGATCGCCATGACGACTTTCGACAGACGCTCCGGGTCTTTCATCCGTATCACGGCAACCACCCCGGAGGCGAGCAGATAATCCAGCGTTTCATTCTTTGTCATTGCGGAAAGCTCCTGTGTTGATTCCTGATTTCAATATACGGATTTTTCTTCTTGATTTGAGGAGGATCTGTCGCTTCATTGAATTCCCGGAACGCCGCACACACATACCAGCCAGGTACAGCATGCATACACCCGCCGGTCGCCTGATGACCGCCTTCATGGTTGCCGCAGGTTCCTGCACGGCATTCACGGCCGCGCATCCCGACACGATCGGGATACAGAGTGCGCTCATCATCAAGGCCCCCCCCGGATTCCCCGACAACATCGCCAGGCGCGACCCGATCGAATCGGCGTTCGTGAGCGGGACCTGGCGGGCGCCGAAGGAGGGAGAGCAGGTCCGGTACAACGACACCGCCCGGGGAACGTGGGAGCGTGTACGGGCGGGCGCGGCCGGGTGGTACGACCACCCGGCGCTGGACGGGGCATACGTGTTCTCCGACGTCGAGATGGGGGAGGATGCCCCGATGTTCCTTGAAGCATTCGGAAACTCCATGGTGTACGTCAACGGGGAATGCAGGAGCGGGAACCCGTACGGTGAAAAGGACGTCTACGAACCGTGGGAGACCCGGTTCGACTATTCCATGCTCCCGGTCCTCCTGCACCGGGGACACAACGAGCTGCTCTTCCACTGCAGCCGCGGAGTGTTCAAGGCACGGCTCGTCCGCGCGGTGCGTCCCTTCGTGATCAACACGCGCGACGCGACGCTTCCCGACATCATCACGGGGACCTCCTACACCGGGAAGGGATCGGTCGTCATCATCAACGCCACATCCGCGCCGGCAAGGGCCCTCGTCCTTACATCGACAATTCCGGGGGAAGCCCCCCGGTCGACTCCCGTCCCGCTCATACAGCCGTACAGTCTCAGGAAGGTGGCGTTTGCGATCCATTGCGGAGCCGCGGGGCGTCCGGGGACCGTTCCCCTCTTTCTTTCGCTCGGAGGAGGAAGGCCGGCCGCGCTCCGGGACACCGCGCACGTGACGATCCGCGTCGTCGGCCCCGGCGACCCCCGGAAGGAGACGTTCGTCTCGGGGATCGACAGCAGCGTTCAGTACTACGCCATCACCCCCTCAAGCGGCCGCGGCGAAACGAACGCCCTTTTCTTTTCACTCCACGGAGCATCCGTGGAAGCGATCAACCAGGCCGCATCGTACCAGCCGAAATCCTGGGGTCACATCGTCGCCCCGACGAACCGCCGGCCGTACGGATTCAACTGGGAAGACTGGGGGCGGGACGATGCGATGGAGGTCCTCGCGCTCGTCAAGTCGCGCTACCGGATCGACGAGAGCAGGGTCTACCTCACCGGGCACTCGATGGGGGGACACGGCGTCTACCATATCGGATCTCTCTTTCCCGACCAGTTCGCCGCGATCGGCCCCAGCGCAGGGTGGATAAGCTTCTGGACGTACAGGGTCCGCGAGACCGTGGAGCACCCCTCAGCGGTCCGGCGGATGCTCATGCGGGCGACGCTCCCGAGCGAGACATACACGATGGGAGAGAATTTCACCCATTTCGGGATGTACATACTCCACGGGAGCGAGGACGACAACGTCCGCGTGGGAGAGTCCCGCGCGATGGCCCGGTACCTCTCGACATTCGACCGCGACTTCGTCTACCACGAACAGCAGGGGGTCGGGCACTGGTGGGACCTCTCGGACGCGCCGGGGGCGGATTGCGTGGACTGGCCGGCGATGTTCGACTTCTTTGCCCGGCACGCGAGGCCGCTTCCCGGGATGGTCCGGGAACTGGCGTTCGTCACTCCCGCGCCGAACATCTCCGCGCGCGACAACTGGGTCACCGTCGACGCACAGCAGGAGCAGTTCGCACTGAGCAGGGTATCGCTTCTGTTCGAGCCGGGGGTCGACCGGGTACGGGGGAAGACGACGAACGTCGCCCGGATGGCGATCGACGCGCGGCAGATGGGCGCACGGGGGCCCCTTTCGATCGACATCGACAGCGTGAATCTCGCCGGGGTGACCGCCCGGGGAAGCGACTCGCTCATCTGGCTCTACCGAACGGGGAGTCTCTGGCAGCAGGGCCCCGCACCGGATGCGGGCTCCAAGGGAAGGAACCGGTACGGCTCATTCAAGAACCTGTTCCGGAACGACGTCATATTCGTCTACGGGACGGGGGGAAGCGCAGGAGAGCAGGCGTGGGCGTTCAACAAATCGCGGTTCGACGCCGAGAGGTTCTGGTACCAGGGGAACGGTTCCATCGAGGTCACGAGCGACGCCGAATTCAGGGCTGACGCGGCACCCGAGAGGAACGTGGTGCTCTACGGCAACTCCCGGACGAACAGCGCGTGGAAGACACTTCTCGCTTCAAGCCCTCTCCAGGCGGACGCGGACGGGGTCACGCTGGGGCAGGACGAGTTTCACGGAGAGGACATCGGGTACGTATTTATCCGGCCGCGCGCGGGGAGCAGGGCGGCCTGCGTGGGTGCGGTCGGCGGGACGGGGATCACCGGGATGAGGCTCACCGACAGGATGCCGTATCTTCTCCCCGGCGTGGCGTTCCCCGACGTCGTCATCGCGCGTTCTTCGCTCCTCACGCAGGGGGAGGGAGGGGTCGTGGCGGCGGGGTTCTTCGGTCTGGACTGGGGGGTAAAGAAGGGGGACTTCGTTTTCGGATCCCGGTAGCCCCCCCTTACAGATGCCGGATCAGCGGGATCCCTCCTCTCCCGATTCCGCCAGCGATGTCAGCGAGTCGCTCAGATCCTGCAGCTCTCCCTGCACGTCCCTGAGCCCGGTCGCGATCAGGTGCAGTTGTTCCGCCGTCAGCGACCCCGAATCCACGGCCTGTGCGGCGATGCCGAGGGATTCCGCGACCCGTTCGACTTCGGCCCGCCTGGACCGGAGCAAATCGTGTATGCCTCCCGCCATGTCATTCATTTCTCGTATCCTGTCGTATGTCGTCTTTTTGTCGTTGGAAGAGATAAAAGACCTTCAGTATTGCGATATTATTCCGCAAAGGCCCTTTATTTCTAAGACAAATATAATATATGGCCTAATATAAGTCAACCCGGCGGGGCACAAAAAAACGGGGGGGCCGCACGCGGTCCCCCCGGCGAATGCCGCTCCAGCGGCAGAGAAGGGCTACTTCCCCTTCATGTACACCTTGTCCCCCTTGGCCGTATAGTAGAACTTCCCGCCCTTGGGGCCCTCGTAGATGTTCTGGCCGTCCTTCGTCTTCCCCACGATCTTCGCTCCGACAAAATCCTTCACGTAGGATTTCGCACCCTTGTCGGTGAGGTAATAGAACCCTCCCTTGGACCCTTCATAGACGGTCTTGCCGTCCGCAGTCTTGCCGACCGCGGGATCCACGTTCTTTGCCGCCGCGGTCTTCGATTTCGCGTCTTTCTTCTGCGCCGAGGCCTGCGGGCCGACGGCGAGGATCGCCGCGATGAGCACGAGAATCGGAAAGAGTTTCTTCATGGCATGCCTCCCGTATGTTGTGTGGGTTGTTGTGGGTTAGTGCATCAGACGCGTTCTCCGGGGGCCTCAGGCGGGGACGATTCCCCCCCGGCAAGCCGGCGTTTCAGGTCGTCGGCGCTTTCCGGCTCGCACTGAAAGACGCAGTGGAACGAGGCCGGGGGATCGGCGGCGGACCAGTGCGCGGCGGCGGACGAGAGAATGCCGGCGAATGTCACGAGCTCCCCCGGGCTGTTCTTCAGCACCTGCTCCGCGTTCGTGATGATCAGGACGAACGCCTCGGCCGAGAGCCACTCCAGGTCCCTCAGGCAGTCCTCCAGTGCATCCCAGTTCCCGCCGAAGTAGTCCGGGAAGTCGAGCCCCCGGGCAAACTCTTCGAGGAGCTCTTCCCTGCCGGTGCATTTCTTCCCCCGCAGGATGCGGACCGCGGCATGCTTTTTCGGCGGCGCCGTTGCGGCGAATTCCTCGACGCGCGTCCTGGGGACCGCGGCGAGATGGGCCCAGGCGGGAGTCCGCTTCAGAAGCGCCGGCCACGATAGGGGTCCTGTCATTGCCCTGGCATCATGATGAATGTGCGGTAATGGTCGCCCGTATACCAGCCTGCCCGGGCGGCGATGTCCACGATGATCCTTTCGGGGCCCCTGTTGACGCCCCGGACTTTCGGATGCACGTCGTACTCCCTGTAGTCACCACGGGCGGGAAGCCGGTGTTCCCTGTTCTGCCACACGCGGTCTCCCACGTAGCCGCGCGGCGCCCGGCCGTGCTTCAGCACGTACGCAAAGACGTCCTTCGCGTACGCGGGAACGCTCTCCCGGCCGCCGCGGGGGGATTCAAGTGCGGGCCCGGAAACGGGCCTCTCCGCGCCCGTGGAGCGCACGGGGAGCGGGAGAAGGGCAAGGAGCAGCAGGAGGCGCTTCAGCACGTTCGTCATTGGACGGTCATCGATACCGTGAGCGAGCAGCTCGCGTAGGGAGTGGAGGTACTGGGATCCTTGTTCAGGAGCGTGCGCCCGCTGTCAAGGACATTGACAGGTATGACGTACCCGAACGCGGGCTCGAAACTGAATTTCCCCGCGTGAAGCCGGGCGGGGAACGAGAACTCGTAGTCCAGTATGCCGAACATCAGCGTGGGCTTTGCGCTTTTGACGACGACGACCTTCTTCTTGACCCGCGCCAGCCGCTTCTGGAGAAGCCGCTCGTCCTGGTCCCCCCACGTCGCGGTCACCGTCGGGGCGAGCAGAAGGCTTCCGCCGAGGACGCGTCCCGGGACCAGGATGTCCTTCGATGCGTCGAGCGACGTCGTGAACTCCGCCCCCCCGCTCCCTCCCCCGAAATCATACGCAAGCGTCCCCGTCAGGCTCACCGCGTCGAGATCCAGCGTGAACATTCCCTCGAGGTTCTGGTTCGTGACCGCCTGCGGGCGCGTGCTGCTGTCCGAATACCAGTAACGCGTGTACGCCACCGAACCATCGAACGACGACGAAGCGTCGAACTCGTATCCCGCGCTCAGGCTCACGTCGTCGGGTCCCGATCCCGGATGGCTGACCCATCCGACGGCGCCCCCGGCATAGAGGCCGCTCCTGTGATGGTACGTCAGCGAAGGGCCGAACGCGGACTCGTTCACGCCGTTGTCACGCCCCCGGTACGACGTGTGCGTCTGTATGCTTCCGCTCGCGACGAGCCGGGAGACCGATTCCGTCTCGCGCGGATCGACATAACCGGACTTGAATATCTCGATCTCGTAGAGCACCGAATCGGTGAACGACACGACCGAATCGTCAAGGGCATTCTCCCACGATTCGACGAGCGACGCCATCGAATCGGCGCACGCGCCGAGGAGGCTGTCGGCCGCCTCCGCAAAGACGCCCCTCGCCGCCTCGTACGCGCCGGGGGTCGAGCAGCCGGCGCAGACGCTCATCCGGCCCATCATCGCGGGGAGTTCCTTCTCGAACGAACGGCGGAGCGACTGGACGGCCAGCCTCACGGGGAATCCCAGGACGCCGATCGTCGTGCGCATGGAAAGCTCCGTCGATCGTATCCTGAGCTTCGCCGGCCCGTCGAGAGAATCCTCCGACGCCTTCACGAGTGAATCGATGCATGACCCGAGCAGCGCAAGCGCGCCCGCCGTCGCCGCATCGCCGTGAGCGAGAACGGTGTCCGCGTACGAGCGGTCCACGGCGATCGTCGAATCCGTCGTGCGGCGGAGACTCTCCCGGAACGACCGCTCGAGGGGACTTTCTCCCTGAGCAAATGATGCCGGGCTCACCAGCAGAATCAGGATCAGGGTTGTGAATGTCCGGTTGCCCATCGTGGGATGGATGTGTGTGATCGAACGTCCGGCCTTTCCGGCCAGCGCTCAATATAGTGAAAATATTGTGCTTTTGGTGTTTTCACCCGGTTTTTGTAACTTAGGACATGACGGATCCCCGGGAAGTCATAGCCGTGTGCGAGTATCTCCCCGACGCTGTCGTTCTGACGGACGAACACGGAGTCATCACCGGGGCGAACAGCAAGGCGTACGTCCTCTTCGGATATAATAGAGGGGAGCTCCAGGGGAAGCCGGTCGAACTGCTCGTCCCGGACCGCTCGCGTGAGAACCACCGTGCGCACCGGACGCGGTACTACTCCCTTTCAACGGTGCGCGCCATGGGCTCCGGGGGAACGTTCCCGGGAAGGCGCAAAGACGGTTCCGAGTTCCCCGCAGACATCAGCCTCAGCCCGGTCGCAGCTCCCGGGGGGACGATGGTGATCAGCGTCGTCCGGGACGTGAGCGAACGGGTCAACCTCGAAAACGCGAGGCGCGAGAGCGAGGAGCGGTACCGGGCGCTCGTGGACCTCTCTCCCGAAGCCATCGTCGTGCATGCCGCCGGCACCATCGTGTACGTCAACGAAGCCACCGTCCGGCTCCTCCTGGCACAATCGCGCGAGGCGCTTATCGGCCGGCTGTTCCTCGAATTCGTCCCCCCCGCGTACAAGGACGACGTTCTCCGCCGCATGACGGCGAGTCCCGACGAAGTCCAGAAGGAAGGACCGCTCCTCGTGAAGGCGACGCGGGGGGACGGGCAGGAATTCTACCTTGAGGCCATCGCTTCGCGGATCACGTACGGAGGCCTCCCCGCTTCCCAGGTCATACTCAGGGACATCAGCGACAGGGTGCGGGCATACGAGGAGATCCGCGCCTCACGGGAGCAGCTCCGGCGCCTCTCGACGCACCTCCAGTCGGCGCGCGAATCCGAGCGGGGAGCGATCGCGCGGGAGATACACGACGAGCTGGGGGGGGCCCTGACGGCGCTCAAGTTCGACATCGCGTCGTTCGAAGAGGTGCTCCCGGCCGGGGACGCCGGGCCCCTGAGGGACATCATCGTGGAGAAGCTCGAATCGATGTCCGCGCTCATCGACACCACCGTGCAGACGATGAGACGGATCATCACGCAGCTCCGACCCGTCCTCCTGGACAGCCTCGGGCTGAACGCCGCCGTCGAGTGGCTGGCGGACGACTTCCAGCACAGGACGGGGATCGCCTGCGAGATCCGGTTCCGGGGGGCGGAAGAGCTCACCGACCGCGACAGGGCGACCGCCGTGTACAGGATCGTCCAGGAGGCGCTCACGAACGTCGCCCGGCACGCCGGGGCAACACGCGTCGAGATCGCCATGGAGATCAGCCGGGGGACGCTCCTGCTCACCGTCCGTGACGACGGCAAAGGGGTGACGGAAGACCAGATCGGTGCTCCCGGTTCGTTCGGCATCATGGGAATGAAGGAACGGGCGCTGATCCTCGGGGGAGAGGTCACGCTCTCGAAAGCCCCGGAAGGGGGAACCACCGTCACGCTCACGCTCCCTCCCGCGGCGGAGCCGGAGCCTCATCCCGCAGAGTCCATCGTCCCTCCCCGCGCATGATCAAGATACTCATAGCCGACGACCACCCGATTGTCCGCGCCGGGCTGAAGCAGGTGATCGAGAAATCCCCCGACATGAAGGTCGCCGGCGAAGCACTGGACGGGGACGAGGTCATCGCACGCGTCGCGGCCGAGACGTGGGACATCGTGATACTTGATTTCTCGATGCCGGGAAAGAGCGGTATCGACGTGATCAAGGAGATCCGGCGCGAGAGGCCGTCGCTCCCGGTCCTCGTCCTGAGCATGCACCCCGAGTCGGAGCTTGCGCCGAGACTCCTCAAAGCCGGCGTTGCCGGCTACCTGATGAAGGAGAGCGCGACGACGGAGCTCGTGAGCGCGATCCGGAAGGTATGCTCCGGCGGGAGGTACGTGAGCCCGGCGCTCGCCGAGAAGCTCGCCGGCGACCTCGCCTCCGACACCGGCAGGACCGGCCACGAAGCTCTCTCGGACCGGGAGTACCAGGTGCTCCTGCGCCTGGCCGCGGGAACAACCGCACAGGAGATCGCCCTCGAGCTCTCGCTCAGCGTGAAAACGGTCCGGACCTACCGCGACAGGATCATGGAAAAACTCTCGCTCAAGAACGACGTCGAAATCTCGCATTACGCAACCCGGCACCGGCTCCTCCCCCGCTGACGCTCGCGCGCCCCGGCGCGCACAAACCCCCTGTTTCCCCCCCTGGATGCAATATTCATTCCGGACGAACGTCATAGGGAAAGACGGCACCGCAGGGCGGTGTTCCTGTAGTCCCCGGACTACAGGAAAAACCGCCTTTTACCAATTGTCGGCCCGGCCGTGAAACTCTATATTGCACCATCCGTTAACAGACCGGGACACACATGGTGCGCGTATTGATCGTGGACGACTCCCTCATACTCCGGGAACGGCTCTGCTGCCGGCTCGGCAGCATCGAGGGAATCGAAATCGCCGGCAAGGCCTGCGACGTCCCGGGGGGGATCGAGACATTCCGCCGGGTGAATCCCGACGTCGTGGTCCTCGATCTCCTGATGCCCGGAGGGAGCGGCATCGACGTCCTCGAGGCGATCAAGCGGGAACGCCCCTCGACGATCGTCGTGATACTGACGAACCATCCCCTCCCCCAGCTCAGGAAAAAAAGCCACGAAGCCGGGGCGGAATACTTCTTCGACAAGACGCAGGAATTCGGCAAAGTGGCGGACGTGCTCCGCGACGTCGTCAGAAGCAGATCGGACATCAGGGACACAGGCACACACTGAATGCACTTGAAGGAGCGACACACGATGACATCACGAGTTCTTCTCATTTCCCTACCCCTTGCTCTCCTCTCCGCCCTCCCGGCACCGGCCCAGCAGACCCGGTCGCTGACCGTGGAACAGGCGGTCCAGATCGGGCTCGACAACAGCAAGATGCTCCGGCAGTCGGCGAGCAAAGTCCAGTACGCCGACGCCAGATCCGCCGAGGTCAACGCCTCGGCGCTCCCGAGCCTGAAGGCCTCCGGGGCGTACGCGCACCTGTCGGAGGTGCCGGCGTTCGCCTTTGCGATTCCCCCGGCGGCCGTGGCGTTCGGGTTCCCGGCATCGCTCGTGCTCGCGCCGACGATCGTCGACAATTACAACCTCCGGGTCGGCATCCAGCATCCCCTGTTCAGCGGGTTCAGAATTGACGCCTCCAAGGACATGGCGGCCCGGAACGTCGACGCCTCGAGCCAGGACTACAACAAAGACCGGTCCGACCTGGTGTTCAACATCAAGACGGCCTACTGGGCGCTCTTCCGCGCCAGGGAGCTGAAGAAGCTGGCCGACGACAACGTCGAGCAGATCACGGCGCATCTCACGGACGTCAAGAACCTGGAGGACCAGGGGCTCGCGACGACGAACGACATGCTCGCCGCGGAGGTCCAGCTCTCCAACGGGCAGCTCAACCAGGTCGACGCCAACAACAACGCGCAGCTTGCGCTGGTGGCGCTCGACAACACGCTCGGCATACCGCTCTCCACGGACATCACCATCGCTTCCCCCGTGGCCGAGTCGCCGAGGAGCTTCGCCTCGCTCGACACGCTCGTGATGCAGGGGCTCGAGGCCCGTCCCGAGATCAGGGGGATGGACGCGCGCGTGAAGGCCGGGGAGGCCGGCGTCACGGCCGCAAAGGCGGGCTGGTGGCCGCAGATCTACCTGACGGGAAACTACTACTATGCGAACCCGAACCAGCGGTTCCAGCCGGCGGCGATCCTCTGGAAAGACTCATGGGACGTCGGCGTGAGCGTCACGCTCGACATCTGGAACTGGGGGACGACCGTGCACCAGACCGACCAGGCGCAGGCGCAGCTCGCCCAGACGAGGGAGGCGTTCGGCCAGACGCAGGACGCCGTGACGCTCGACGTCACGCAGGCATACCTCACGCTGAAGCAGGCCCGGGAACGGGTGGCGGTCGCGAAGCAGGCGCTGGCACGGGCGGAGGAGAACCACCGTGTGACGACGCAGCGTTACAAGGAAGGGCTCGTGCTGAATTCGGAGATGATCGACGCGCAGTACTCGCTCACCGCGGCCCGGACGACGTACACGCAGTCGCTGGTGGATTTCGAGCTCGCGCAGGCGCGGCTGGCGAAGGCGATAGGAGAATAGAAAACAAATTGAAGACGGAAGATTGAAGATCGAGAATTCCAATTGAAGAGGGAGAAATACCGATGAACAGGACGAGGGCAATTGTGGCGGCCGTGGCGGGGCTGGCGATCATCGTGCTCGTGCTTCTGAACAACAGGGCGAACATCAGCGCCAAATCACGGAACGAGTTCCAGGGGGCGATACCGGTCACCGTGGCCGAGGCCAGGCCGGAGAAGCTCTCGGAGACACTCTCGCTCGTCGGGACGATCACGGCCGTCAACGACGTCGCCGTCACCGCGGAGGTCGCCGGGAAGGTGACCGCGGTCTTCGCCTCCGTCGGCGACCGCGTCGCGGCGGGCTCGCCGATCATCCAGATCGACGACGAGCTGAAAAAAGCGGCGTTCGAACAGGCCGAGGCGAACTACGACAGGGCGAAACGCGACTTCGACCGGTTCAAGTCGCTCAGGGAGGAACAGTCCGCCACGGAGTCGCAGAAGGAAAACGCGTGGACGGGCTTCAAGGTGGCGGAAGCGCAGTACATCGTCGCCCGGCGCCAGTACCACGACACGAAGGTCTGCACGCCGATCGCCGGCATCGTCTCCGCGCGGAACGTGGAGCTCGGCACCATGGTCAACGACCGGATGGTCGTCGCCAACGTCGTCGACATCTCCCGGCTGAAGGTGAAGCTGAACGTCGCCGAACGGGACGCGTTCAAGCTCAAGACCGGGGACAGGGTCGAAGTAACGACCGACGTGTACCCCGGCGTCACGTTCGAAGGGCGGACGACGTCGATCAGCGCCAAGGCCGACGAAGGGCACACCTACCCGGTCGAGATCACGATGGACAACAGCAGGGAGCATCCCCTGCGCGCGGGGATGTTCGGGCGGATTTCGTTCGTCTCCCTTGCCAGGGACGAGGCGCTCGCCATCCCCCGCGAGGCGCTCGTCGGGAGCATGAAGGACCCGCACGTCTACGTCGTGGAAGGACCCGTAGCGCGCGAGCGGTCGATCGTCGTCGGCGCCGAAGCCGGCACCGACCTGATGGTGCTCTCCGGGCTCCGGAGCGGAGAATCGGTCGTCGTCAACGGCCAGAACAATCTCAAGGATTCGGTCGCGGTCCAGATCCTGAAGTAAGCTCAGCAAATGCCGCTCCAGCGGGAAGAACATCGACATGAAGGGATGACATGACACTTACCGAGCTATCGATCAAACGGCCGACGCTCATCGTCGTCATATTCTCTGCGCTCGCCGTCCTCGGCGTCTTCGGGTTCAACCAGCTCAAGTACGAGCTGCTCCCGAAGATCAACACGCCGTTCGTCACGATCACCACCGTCTACCCCGGCGCCTCCCCGGACGAGGTGGAAACCTCGGTCACGAAGCCGATCGAGGACGCGATCTCGGGGATCGACAAGATCTCGACGGTCCGCAGCTCCTCGCGCGAGGGGGTATCGTTCGTCCAGATCGAATTCGACCTGACGGCGGACGTCAACACGTCGCTCCAGGACGCCCAGAGGAAGGTGAACGAGGTCCTCAACCAGCTCCCGAAGGACGCGGATCCCCCGGTGATCACCAAGTTCGCCCTGGACGAGCTCCCGGTCCTCCGCATGGGGGTCACCTCGACCATGGCGTCCCGGGAGTTCTACCAGTTCGTCAAGGACAGGATTCAGCCCCGGCTCTCCAAGCTCGCGGGGGTCGGCCAGATCACGCTCGTGGGGGGGGATGAACGGGAGATCCGCGTCAATATCGATCCCGAGAAGCTCCGCTCCGACGGGCTCTCCATCCTCCAGGTGGCGAACTCGATCAAGAGCGCCAACCTGGACTTCCCCACGGGGAAGATCAAGGAAGGGGCGAACCAGTACGTCGTCCGGCTCGCCGGGAAGTTCACCTCCATCGACGATCTCCGGCACCTCGTCGTCGGCCGCACCAGGGCGGGGGGAGACATCACCGTCGCGGACATCGCCGAGGTCGAGGACGGGCAGAAGGAATACTCGACGCTCTCCCGGATCAACGGCGCAACATCGATCGGCGTCCTGGTCCAGAAGCAGTCGGACGCCAACTCCGTCGACGTGAGCGCCGTGATACGCCGCGAGCTCCCCCGGATCGAGAAGGATTACCGGTACGTCAACCTGAAATTCGACGTGGCGCAGGACGGGTCCACGTTCACCCTCGACGCCGCCAACGCCGTGAAGGAGGACTTGGCGGTGGCCGTGGTCCTCGTGGCGCTCGTCATGCTGGCGTTCCTCCACAGCATCAGGAACTCGCTCATCGTCATGATCGCGATCCCGGCCTCGATGGTCTCGACGTTCATCGCCATGTACGCCGCGGGGCTCTCCCTGAACCTGATGACCCTCCTGGGGCTCTCGCTCGTGGTGGGGATCCTCGTGGACGACTCGATCGTCGTCCTGGAAAACATCTACCGCCACCTGGAAGCGGGGGACGACCAGCGTTCGGCCGCGCTCAAGGGACGAAACGAGATCGGGTTCGCGGCCCTCTCGATCACGCTCGTCGACGTCGTGGTGTTTCTCCCGCTGAGCCTGGTTTCCGGGCTCGTGGGGAACATCATGAGGGAATTCGCGCTCGTCGTCGTCTTTTCGACGCTGATGAGCCTCTTCGTCTCGTTCACCGTGACGCCGCTCCTGGCCTCCAGGTTCACGAAGCTGGAGCACCTGTCGCGCTCGACGGTGATGGGGGCGTTCGCCCTCTGGTTCGAGGGGATGTTCGGGAAGCTCACGGCATTCTACCAGAAGACGCTCCGCTGGGCGCTCGCGCACCCGGGAACGGTCCAGGCGGGCGCGATCGCGGCGTTCGTGCTCGCGCTCATGCTCGTCCCGCTCGGGTTCATCGGCTCCGAGTTCATCGCCGTGGCCGACAGGGGCGAGTTCACCGTGACGCTGGAGCTTCCTCCGGGGGCGACGCTGGAGAACACCAATTACGTCACGCAGCAGGCCGAGCGGACGATCGCGGGGATGCCCGAGGTCGCCAAGATGTTCGTCAACGTGGGGGTCTCCAGCGAAGGGCTCCTCGGCCAGAGCTCGAACAATAACTCGGAGCTCAACGTCACGCTCGTCCCCCGCGATCAGAGGAAGCGATCGACCGACGAGGTCGGCGCGGCGATCAAAGACGACCTGGCGAAGCTCCCCGGCGTCAAGACCCGCGTCAACCCGATCGGCATATTCGGAACGGCCAACCAGACGCCGATCCAGATCGTGGTGAGCGGTCCGGAGTACGAGACGACGCGGCGCTCCGCCGAGCAGGTGGCGGACATCGTGCGGGGCGTCCCGGGGAGCGCGGACGTGCGGCTCTCCAGCGAGGAGGGAAAGCCCGAGACCCGGATCGACGTGGACCGGCAGAAGATGGCCGCGCTCGGGCTCTCGATGGCGGACGTGGGTGCGACGCTCCGCACGGCGCTGGCCGGCGACAACGATTCGAAATACCGGGTCGGGGCGGACGAATACGACATCCGGATACTCCTCGACGAGTTCGACCGCTCGCGCACCGCGTCGGTCGGCGACCTGACGCTGATGAACAGGGACGGGAAGCTGGTCGAGCTGAAGCAGTTCGCCGCCATCACGCAGTCCACGGGCCCGACGAAGCTTGAGCGCGTGGACCGGAACCCGGCAGTGACCGTCTTCTCGCAGGCCGTGGGCCGGCCCAGCGGGTCGATCGGCGCGGACATCAAGCAGAGGCTCGACAGGGCCTCGCTCCCCCCGGGGACGTCGATCACGTACCAGGGGGACCTCAAGAACCAGTCCGACGGGTTCGGGAGCCTGGGGCTTGCCCTCATGGCCGCCATCCTCTTCGTCTACATGATCATGGTGGCGCTCTACGACTCCTACATCTACCCGTTCGTCGTCCTCTTCTCGATCCCGGTGGCGATGATCGGCGCGCTCCTTGCGCTCGCGCTCACGATGAAGGCGCTGTCCATATTCTCCATACTGGGAATCATCATGCTCGTGGGGCTCGTGGGGAAGAACGCCATCCTCCTCGTGGACAGGGCCAACCAGATGAGGGAAACGGGGCTCTCCCCCCACGACGCGGTGATCGAGGCGGGAGGAACGCGACTGCGCCCGATACTCATGACGACGGTGGCCATGGTCTTCGGCATGATGCCGATCGCCCTCTCGACGTCCGCGGGGGCGGAATGGAAATCGGGGCTTGCCTGGGCGCTCATCGGGGGGCTGATCAGTTCGCTCCTCCTGACGCTCGTCCTGGTGCCGGTGGTGTACGTGAAGGTCTCGGCGTGGCGGGAGACGGTCCCGGCGGCGCTCCGCGCGCTTCCGGCACGGCTGCGCCTGCGGAAAAGAAGCGGGGTCGATGTGATTGGAGAACCGCAGGTGAACTGAAACCGGGCGACCGGGGGGCCGCGCGCCCCTAGAGGCCGCCCCGGACATCCCGGACGGCCCGGAACGCGAAATACGCAAGGCGGGTCCTCTTGCGGGCAGGCCAGACCCCCCCGTTGTAGACGACCTTGTACGCGTTCGACGCATCCACGGAAGTCGACGTCCACCAGTAAATGACCGGTGAATAGGAATCCCAGAGCGGCGATTCCTTGTCGGGCTCGACCGCGTAGGCGGCCTTCGCAGCGACGGAATCCCACGTCCCCCCGGCGTTCCTTCCGTGGCGTACCATTGATCGGACGGCTTCCTCCACGCTCGGCAGGCGCCATATGTTCTGCCGGGTCGAGGCGACCGAGAGCCCGTCGTCGGTCAGCGACGCGCAGATGCTGTCCGCTTCCCTCCAGGTGTACCCCCTCGTGTCGTCGGGCCATCCCGGCCCCCGCCCCGCCCATTCAAGCTCCAGGGCGTTTCCCTCGATGACGCGGGCTTCGCGTATGCCGTCGTCCAGTCTCCCGGCGACCCTGATCGCCGCGGGAGTCCCGAAGGCGAGCGCCACGACAAACGGAACGATCACCCCGCACGCGGAGGCCCATCGCACGGGTCGCGGGCGCCCGACCCAGTACAGGAGGCCGAGAAGTATGAGAGGCGCGGCGATGAACAGGAGTGCGGCGGATGTGCGAACGAGGAACAGGGGGATTGCAAACCCGAGAAGGACGTGCAGCGTGCCGCCGATCCTGGGGAGCCTGATCGAGGCGAGCGACAGAAGGATGAATATCATCATCGGGCTCAGGTACTGGCCGAACGTCAGGCCGATGTTCTTCCAGAACGAATGAAAGTACCACCCCTCGTGAAACGCCTCGTTGCTCCCCCAGTACGCCCAGAAACACGCAATTAATGTCGAGATGCCGACCGCACACCAGCCGGCATATGCACGCCTGTCAGCCATGTTCGTTTCCCGTAGTGACGCGAATACGGACAAATGTACGGATGATCCTGAATTAACACAACGGTCACAATTTGGTAACGATTCGTTTCTCTCTGCGGCCCTCCGGGACCGTATATTAAGGTCATAACGGCGGAAACCTCCAGGGGGAATCATATGAGCACGGTACAGCACGGTTTTCATTACGCATGGGAGTCGCTTCTTCTGGATTTCGAGGAAGTACTCGTGGGAAATGCGGCAACCGATCCGAACGGCCGCGCGGGAACGCTGGTCTACCCGGTCTTTGACAGGCCGTTCAGCATCGTCAAGTTCTTTCATCACCCGCTCTCGGAAATGGGGCTCGAACTCCGGGCCGACGGCTACAGGGCCGTGCTCTCGATGTTCAGGCAGGACCCCGCCACCGACTCCGGCACCGCGGATGCCGCCGGAGACGACGAGGGGGAGGTCGGTACCGAGATAGGCAACGTCAGCGTGAATTACGACGAACTCCTCGATGCGCCGGACATCGTCATGGCGCGCGTCCTTGTGTTTCTGCCGGAGCCGGGCTGATGGCGCCTCTGGCGCCGCTTCCGGCCCCGCCGGAAACCAGCCCACGTATGCGCCCCGCAACTCCCCGCCGCGAAGCGGCGGGGAATCCACCCCTTTTCCGCTCTTCCCTCTAAGTCCATGGCACGACGCACATTCCGGACGGAACCTTACATTTCCGTCCAATGTTTTGAAGAAAACCACCCGAAAAGGAAGGGTTCAGCCGACATCCTCCCCGTGAAGAAACGCGCTCTCTTCATCTGCGGCTCGATAAACCAGACCAGGCAATTGCATCAGATCGCAATACACCTGCCCGGAATCGAGGCGTCCTTTTCCCCCTACTACTGCGACGGGCTGCTCGAGGCTGTACGCCGCACGGGAATCCTGGACTCGACGATACTCGGGGAGAAGCTGAAAGCCCGGTGTCTCGCCTACCTCCGCACGTACGATCTCGACGTGGACTACAGGGGCCAGCGCGGACCGTACGACCTCGTCGTGACCTGCTCCGACCTCATCGTCCCGCACAACATCCGCCGTACCCCCTGCGTGCTGGTCCAGGAAGGGATGACGGACCCCGAGAACCTGCTCTACCACCTCGTCCGGCGCCTGAAGTTCCTCCCGCTCTGGCTCGCGAGCACCTCGACGACGGGTCTGAGCGGCATGTACGACCGGTTCTGCGTGGCGAGCGAGGGATACAGGAATCTCTTCATCCGCAAGGGAGCGGACCCCGCGAAGATCGTCGTGACCGGGATGCCGAATTTCGACGACTGCGCCGGCTACCTGAAGAACGACTTCCCGCTCCGGCACTTCGTGCTTGTGTGCACGTCGGACATGCGGGAGACATTCAAGTTCGAGAACCGGAAGCGGTTCATACAGAAGGCGGTCCGCATCGCCCGGGGACGGCAGCTGGTCTTCAAGCTCCACCCGAACGAGAATTTTGCGAGGGCCGGGCGCGAGGTCAGGCGCTACGCTCCCGGGGCGATCATCTACACCACCGGCAACACCGAAGAGATGATCGCCAACTGCGACGTCCTGATCACGCGCCTCTCCACGACCGTGTACGTGGGACTCGCGCTCGGCAAGGAATGTTACTCCGATTTCGACATGGACGAGCTGAGGGGGCTGATACCGCTGCAGAACCGTTCGGCGGCCAGGAACATCGCCGGGGTGTGCACGGAACTTCTTGATGCCGGGATCATGGAGGAGAAGATCTCGCTGCCGGGGCGGCCGCTCCGCGCGGGAAAAGGGAGCATGTACAGGATATTCATGGCCGGACTCTTCCGGGGGACCGGGGTGTGAAGACGCTCGTCGTGGTGCAGGCCCGCACCGGCTCGAGCCGGCTCCCGAACAAGGTGATGATGCCGCTCGCCGGCAGGCCGCTCCTCCAGCGGATGATCGAGCGGGTCCGCTCTGCGGCCGCTCCGTTCGACCTCGTCGTCGGGACGACAACCGAACCGTCGGACGACCCCATACGCGCGCTCTGCCGGGAACTCGGGGTGGAGTGCTTCAGCGGCCATCCGAGCGACCTGCTCGACAGGCATTACCGGGCAGGGGCCGCCGCCCGGGCCGACGAGGTCGTCAAGATCCCCTCGGACTGCCCCCTGATCGATCCCGGCGTGATCGACAGGGTGCTCGCCTTCCACGCCCGGCACAGGGGAGCGTTCGACTATACGAGCAACCTCCATCCCGCGACATACCCGGACGGGAACGACGTGGAGGTGATCCCCTTCGCCGTACTCGAGGAGGCGCACCGTGAGGCGCGGCGGCCGTTCGAGAGGGAACACACCACCCCCTTCATCTGGGAGCGGCCGGGGCGCTACAGGATCGCCAACGTGGCATGGGAGACAGGGCTGAATTACTCGATGACGCACAGGTGGACGATCGATTATCCCGAAGATTACCGGTTCATCAGTGCCGTGTACGACGAGCTCTGCACCGGGGATGGCCCCCCCTTCCGCCTCGACCAGGTACTCCGGCTGCTTGAATCGCGCCCGGATATCGCGCGGATCAACGCCGCCTACGCGGGGGTGAACTGGTACCGGAACCACGCAGACGAGCTCACGACAGTGTCGCCTTCAGAGTACAGGCAGATCAGTTGAACGATCCCGCCGCATCACACCAGGACTGAACACCATGGACGCGAAACGGATTCACCGGCTCCAGGAAACCGCCCTCCGGGTGCGGGAGCACATCATCAGGATGTCAACGGACGGCGGATGCTTCATCGGCGCGTCCCTCTCGTGCGCGGACATACTCGTCTACATGTACGGGGAGATCCTCTCCGCGGACCCTTCGCGCGTCCGCGATCCGGAGAGAGACTACCTCTTCCTCTCGAAGGGGCACGACGTGCCCGCGCTCTACGGCACGCTTGCCGAGCTCGGGTACATGGAGAAGGGACGGCTCGCAGGCCACCTGAGCACCGACGACGCGATTTACTGGCACCCGAACCGCCGCGTCCCCGGCGTGGAATTCCACTCGGGCTCGCTCGGGCACCTTCTGTCGGTCGGCATAGGCGTCGCGCTCGACATCAGGATGCGCGGAGGGTCGAACCGGGTCTACGTCGTCATGGGGGACGGCGAGCTGAACGAAGGATCGGTGTGGGAGGGGCTCCTTGTGGCCCGCGCGCAGGGGCTCGACAACATCGTCGCCGTCATCGACAGGAACCACTTCCAGGCGAACCTCCCCACCGAGGAGCTGAGCCGGCTGGATCCGATCGGGCCGAAATTCGAGGCGTTCGGATGGTCCGTCGCGGACGCCGACGGACACGATTTTGAGAGCCTGGAACGCGCGTTCCGGGCCGCCGCCCCGGGGCGCCCGCATGCGATCATCGCCGACACGGTGCGGGGGAAAGGGCTCCCCTCGATCGAAGCGCGGGCGGACCGCTGGTTCGTCAACTTTTCGCACGAGGAGGTCGCGATGCTCCTGGAGGAACTTCACGGCACGAAGAAAGCCGCGCTGGTCTCCGAAACGCTCATGGTGAGGTGAACCGTGGCATACCGCACATACGAACAGGTACTCAGGGAAACCGCCGCCGCCGATGAGCGCATCGTCGTCATGACGGCGGAAAACCGGGTCGCCATCAGGAACCTCCCGCGGGAACTCGGGCCCCGGTTCATCGACGTCGGCATCGCCGAGCAGACGATGGTGGGTGCGGCCGCGGGGCTCGCGCTGCGGGGGAGAACGCCCGTGGTGCACGCCCTGGCGACGTTTCTCACGATGCGGGCGTTCGAGTTCATCCGCACGGACGTCGGGATCGGGAATCTCCCCGTGAAGCTCGTCGGGGGAGTCCCGGGATTCCTCTCGGACGGAAACGGCCCCACGCACCAGGCGCTCGAGGACGTGGCGCTCATGCGCGGGATACCGCACATGCAGGTGTTCTCCCCCGCGGACGCCGACGACCTGGTGATCGGGCTCCCCTCGATACTTGCATCGCCGTCCCCGTGCTACATCCGGTATAACGCCCTTCCCGCCCCCGTCGCCCACGCGGAGGAATTCTCACCGGGAAAGGCCGAGGTCATCGCCGAAGGGACCGACGTCACGATACTCGTCCACGGGTTCCTCCTCCGGGAGGTCGTGCGCGCCCTGCCCCTGCTCGGGGCCGGGGGGATTTCGGCGCGCGTCGTGAACATGCGGATGCTCCAGCCCGTGGACGAAGACGAGATCCTCCGGGGCGCACGGGAGACCGGGACGGTCGTGACCGTGGAAGACCATTTCCTCACCGGGGGCCTGGCAACCATCGCCGCCGAGGTCCTCACGCGTCACCGGACGACGACGCATCACATTCCCCTTGCACTTGAAGGACGCTGGTTCACTCCCGGGCTTCTCGAGCGCGTCCTTGCCAACGAGGGGTTCACGGGAGAACAGATTGCGCGAAGAATACTCGACGCCATACGAAACAACCGACAGGGACACACCGATGCCGAACACCGTCCGATCCAACCCTACGTATCCATCCATTGAGAAGTCCGACGCGCTCTACGAGCGCGCCGCGAAGGTGATCCCCGCGGGCACGCAGACGCTTGCCAAGGGCCCGGGCCAGTACGTCCGGGGGGTGGCGCCGAAATACCTCCAGCGCGGGAAGGGCTCGCACGTCTGGGACGTCGACGGGAACGAATATATCGACTACCAGATGGGGATCGGTCCCCTGTCGCTCGGGTACTGCTACGACAGGGTCGACCGGGCGATCGCCGAACAGCTCAGAGACGGGATCACGTTCTCCATGATGCACCCGCTGGAGGTGGAAGTGGCGGAGATGATCCGGGAGGCGGTCCCGCAGGCGGAGATGGTCCGCTACAGCAAGACCGGGTGCGACGTCACGACGGCCGCCGTCCGGCTCGCCCGTGCGTACACCGGGAGGGAGAAGGTCCTCTGCTGCGGGTACCACGGGTGGCACGACTGGTACATCGCCGTCACGGACCGGAACGCCGGGATACCGCAGAGGGTGCAGGACCTGACGTACACGTTCAATTACAACGACATCAATTCCGTCATCGACGCCATTGACGATACCACCGCCTGCGTCATCCTGGAGCCGGTCGTCTTCGAGCCGCCGAAGGACGATTTTCTCTCCAAACTCCGGGAGGTCTGCACGTCGCGGGGGGTCGTCCTCATATTCGACGAGATGTGGACCGGGTTCCGTCTCGCGCCGGGGGGCGCACAGCAGTTCTTCGGCGTGGACGCCGACCTGGCGACGTATTCGAAGGCGATCGCCAACGGCATGCCGCTGGGGGTCATCGCCGGGCGGGGGGAAATCATGCGGCTGTTCGACAGGGACGTGTTCTTCTTCACGACGTTCGGCGGCGAGGCGCTCTCCCTGGCGGCGGCAAAGGCGACGATCGCGGAGATACGCGAGAAGAACGTCCCCGCACGGCTCCACGCGCAGGGACGGAAGATCCGGGAGGCCTATAACGCCATCGCCGCGGAGCTCTCCATGCCGTACACCCGCTGCTCCGGGATGGACTGCCGAACGCTCGTCACGTTCGACGCAAGCGCGGGAAACGTTCTCGAAGTGAAGTCGCTCCTCCAGCAGGAGCTTTTCAAGAGGGGGATCCTCTGGGGAGGATCCCACAACATGAGCTTCTCGCACACCGACGCGGACGTCGCCTGGACGATCGAGGCGTACCGGGAGGCACTCCCCGTCGTCCGCGACGCGGTCGCGAGCGGAAACGCGGCGCGTTTCCTCCGGGGGGTCCCCGTGGACCCGGTGTTCAGGAGGACCGGCAATTTCAACACCAAACCCGCCGTCCCCGCGGGAGGCCGATGACCATGGACCGGTTTTCGCTCGCGGGAAAGACCGCGGTCGTCACCGGGGCGCTCGGGCTCCTCGGGCGGGAGCACTGCTCGGCGCTGGCGGAAGCCGGAGCGCGCGTCGTGGCGGCGGACCTGGACGGGGACGCCTCGGGGGAGTTCGCTTCCGCGACCGCCGCGAAACACGGCGCACAGGCGATGGGCCTCGCGCTCGACGTGACGCGGGAGGATTCGGTGCGGGCCGCCCGGGAGACGATCCTCGCGCGGTTCGGGTCGATCGACGTCCTCGTGAACAACGCGGCGATCAACGACAAGTTCGAGGACCCGGCCGCCGCCGCCGAACAGTCGCGATTCGAGTCGTACCCGCTGGAGCTCTGGAAAAAGTCGTTCGACGTGAACGTCACCGGGATGTTCCTCTGCTCGCAGATCCTGGGGTCGGTCATGGCGCGCTCGGGACGGGGATCGATCATCAACATCGCCTCCACGTACGGGATCGTGGCCCCCGACCAGTCGCTGTACCGGAAACCCGACGGCTCGCAGGAGTTTTACAAAACTCCGGCCTATCCCGCCACCAAGGGAGCGGTCATCGCTTTCACACGGTTCCTTGCCGCGTACTGGGGAAACCGGGGTGTGCGCGTCAACGCCCTCTCCCCGGGGGGCGTCGAGAATTCCCAGGACAGGTTCTTCGTCGAGCAATACGCGCGGCGCACTCCGCTGGGGCGCATGGCAGCGCCGTCCGACTACAGGGGCGCGATCGTATTCCTCGCGGGGGATGCCTCGGCCTACATGACCGGCGCGAACCTCGTCGTTGACGGGGGGTGGACGGCATGGTGACGCGGAAGCGGGCTTCGCCCCGCGTACAGCCCCTGGCCTTGAGGGAACTCCGCAAACGGGCCTCCGCACTCAAGCTCGTCCTGACGGACAATGACGGCGTCCTCACCGACACGGGGGTGTATTACGGGCCTACCGGGGAGGTCTTCAAGCGGTTCTCCATTCGGGACGGGATGGCCGTGCGGCTCCTCCGCTCGGCGGGCATCGAAACGGCGATCATCACCGGCGAGACCTCCCCCTCCATACGGCGCCGGGCGGAGAAGCTCCGGATGAAGTTCCTGTACCTGGGGATCGACGACAAGAAGCTTCACCTCGAGAACATACTCTCGAGCACGCGGCTCGCGAAACACCAGATCGCGTTCATCGGCGACGACGTGAACGACCTGGGGATTATCGAAGCGATACGCCCGGAAGGGCTGACCGGCGCACCGTCGGACGCGATGCCGGCGGTGGCCAAAGCCGTTCACTACATCTGCGGAACTCCCGGGGGAATGGGGGCATTCCGCGAGTTCGCGGACTGGCTCATCGCCCTGCGGTCGACGGCAGCGCCGGGGGCAGGGAGCGGGACAACGGTTCTTTCACGAGCAAAAACAAACGCACAGGTGCGGGCATGAACAGTGCATGCATTCGGATCGGGGACAGGCTCGTCGGCGAGGGGCAGCCCGTGTTCGTCATTGCCGAGATCGGCATCAATCACAACGGCTCGATTGCGATCGCAAGGAAGCTCATCGACGGAGCCGTCCTCGCCGGCTGCGACGCCGTAAAATTCCAGAAACGGACTCCTGAGCTCTGCGTCCCGCGCGACCAGTGGGAGCTGGAGCGTGATACGCCGTGGGGGAGGATGAAATACATCGATTACCGCCGCCGGGTGGAGTTCGGCCAGAGCGAGTACGCCGAGATCGACCGGTACTGCCGCGACAGGGGAATCCTCTGGTTCGCATCCTGCTGGGACGAGGAGGCGGTGGATTTCATGGAGCAGTTCGACCCGCCGTGCTACAAGGCGGCCTCGGCGTCGCTGACGGACACCTCCCTGCTGGCGAGAAAGAAGCAGACCGGGAGGCCGCTCATCATATCGACGGGGATGTCCACGGCCGAAGAGATCGATGGCGCGGTCACGGCGGCCGGACGGGAGAACCTTCTCATCGCCCATTCGACGTCGACGTATCCCTGCCCCCCCGGCGAGCTCAACCTGAGGATGATCCAGACGCTCAAAGGGCTTTACCCGGACTGCCCCGTCGGGTATTCGGGACACGAGGTGGGGCTTTCTCCGACGTGGGCCGCGGTTTCGCTCGGCGCGACGTTCGTCGAACGGCACATCACGCTCGACCGCGCGATGTGGGGGAGCGACCAGGCGGCATCCGTGGAAATCAGCGGGTTCATGAGGCTCGTCTCCAACATCAGGGACATCGAAAAAGCGATGGGTGACGGCGTGAAACGCGTTTACGACGACGAAATGGGGCAGCGGGCGAAGCTCCGCAGGGTCCGCACTGCAATGCCGTCCGTGGAACTGAACCGGGTCTCCAACAATGGCCATTGAACTTGTCTCACCGATCGTCATCATCGGGGCGGCGGCGCTGTTCATACTCCTGGAGCGCCTGTTCCCGTACGACCGGGGCCAGAGCGTGCTCCGCGACGGGTTCTGGACGGACCTGATCTGGTATACGCTCGTCCAGAGCTACGTCCTGGCGCTCGTCATCAGCGCCATCATACGCTGGATCGACGGCGGGACCGGTTTCTCGCGGCTCCACATCGTCAGCGGCTGGCCCCTGGCGGCGCAGCTCGGCTTCTTCCTCGTGACACACGACCTGTACATCTATCTCTTCCACCGGCTCCAGCACCGCTGGCCGCTCCTCTGGAGGATCCACGAGGCGCACCATTCGGTCAGGGAAGTCGACTGGCTGGCCGGCACCCGGTCGCACGCGCTGGAGATACTGATCAACCAGACGATCGAGTTCCTCCCGATCACACTCCTGGGGGCCGCCCCGGTCCTGCCGCTGGTCAAGGGGATCGTCGACGCCGTCTGGGGAATGTTCATTCACTCGAATATCGATGTGCGTCTGGGACGTGCGGGGATGATCATCAACGGCCCGGAGCTCCACCGGTGGCATCACGCGCGTGAGATCACCGAGGGAGGAATCAACTTCGGCACGAAGTTCGCCGTCTGGGACTACTTGTTCGGCACGGTCGTCCGCCCCGCGCGCCGCCCCGCCGGGTACGGGCTCACGACGTTCTTCCCGCGCGGGTATTTCGCCCAGACGTTGTTCGCCTTCAGGCCCTTTTCGCGCAGCGGTGCGGCCGGGCCCGCCGCTGACGAGCGGGTGACGGCGTCATGACCACACTGCTCCTCGCGATGATTCTTGCAGGCGGCGGTTCTTCCTCCGCGCCCCCGGTGCCGGGGGACGCCGAGTTCGCGTCGCTGGAGTACACGCGCGCCTCGGCGCTGTACGATTCGGCAATGACGCTCTCCCCCGATTCCGCCCGGTTCCTCTGGAGGCTCGCCAGGGTCGGCGTCTGCATGGCCGACATGGCCCCCCGCGAACAGAAGGAGGAGATCTACAGGAACGCGGCGTCGTACGCGGAGCGGTGTATACGGGCCGACTCGCTCATCGCCCAGGGGCACACATGGAAGGCGGCAGCGCTCGGGAACATCGCGATGTTCGAAGGGAGCAAGGCCAAGGTTCGGCTCTGCAACGAGATCAAGGGGGAGCTTGACAGGGCGATCGCGCTCGACTCGCTCGACGACGTCGCCTACTCGATACTCGGATCGTTCTACCTCGCGCTCGGGAAGGTGGGCTGGATCGAGCGGCAGCTCGCCACCGTGTTCCTGGGGTCGCTCCCGGAAGGGGGATTCGAAGAAGCGGAGACGGCGATCCGGAAGGCGATCGCGATCGCCCCGGGGATCGTCCGCCACAGGTTCGAACTGGGGCTGATTCTGAAAGAGGAAGGGAGACGACAGGAGGCGATCGAGGCGTTCCGGGCCGCCTCGCTCCTCCCGACGACCGTGGCGAGCGACCCGAGGACGAAGGAAACGGCTGTACGCCTGGCACAGAAACTCGAAGAAGACTAACAGGAGAAAAGACCCGACATGCCCACCGACCACTGGGAGTTCTGCTACGTCGACATGCTCCGCCACGAGTGCACGCGATTCACGGGCTCGGGACTCGAGTCGAAGAAGATCAAAAAGGACAAGTCCAGGGGGGAGGACTCCAAGGACGACGCCGTGGGAAGGTTCATTGCGGAACTCGGGATGGAGGGGTGGGAGCTTGTCTCGGGCACCTCGGACGTTCGCCCGGTGCTCTTCTTCCGGAGAAACGTCACGGGGTGATCACCACGGGTGAGCCGGACGCGCCGGAGCTCCGTCAGGCGGCCTGCAGTTCGGCGGGTATCGCTTCGGCGGGCTCCATCGTTTCCGCCGGTACCCCCGGACGCGGTGCGGACCCGGGGATCGCAGGGAGGTCCTCCGGAATCGTGATCACCCGATGTTCGACGGATCCGGGACCGATTTCGAGCAGGTTGAACGCCATCTGGCTGGAGGGACCGAAGAGTGATCCGCCTCCGTTGATGAACTGGGTCCCTTTCCTCCGGTATTCCTCGTTGACGTGGACGTGCCCGTGAAGCACGAGATCCACGTTGCACTCCCGGAAGAGCTCGAAGAGCCTCTTCTTCCCGTGGAGCTTCATCGTCCTCCTCTCGATCGCCGCCCAGACGCTGTGAAGCGTTCCCTCCCCCGGGGGGCGCAGCTTGTGAAAATGGTGATGGACGAGGACGATCTTCTTCTTGTTGCGAAGCTGGGGAGTTTCAAGGAGCTGGCGCAGGCGCGTAAACTGCGCATCCCCCACCTCGCCGTTTGAGCCGACCGGATTCCCGACCGCCGAGTAGCGGGCGACGGAATTCACGCCGAAGAGGACGACGCCGCCGAGCACCTTTGCGTACGGGAACGGTTTCCCGTGGGTGCCGTAGAGCACCCGGTCGAACGCTTCGTGGAAGTACCCCCGGAATTCCTCCACTTTCCCGTTGTAATCGGTGTGCCGGCAGCGGCGGGGAAACGTCAGTATGTCCTCGGGCGTATGGACGCCGCCGAAGACGTCGTGATTACCGATGACGACGGAGAGCCTGCCGGAATCGAGCAGACCGCTGTTCCTGAACAGCCCCCGCGCGATGTCGAGCTCCTTGCTGTCGGCATCGGCGGCGATGTCGCCGGTCACGACCACGTGGTCGACGCGCCGCCGGCCGATCTCCTCGAGGAGCCTCCTCGCACGCCGGAGGTTGAACCGCCTGTGCTCCGCGCTCAGGTGGAGATCGGCGATATGGGCGATTCTGAACGAATCCGTCACGCTGCTTTCCTCCTCCGCGCCCTTCCGGCGGATGCGAGATCGACGTACCCGGCGAAGAGGCGGTCGAATATCCTCTCCCAGGATTGTTCGGCGGCGAACGCCAGCGCGGCACGGCCCATTGCTTTCCTTTCCTCCGGCCGGTCGAGCATGTACAGGATCTTTGCTGCCAGGTCTTCAGCGTCGCGGGGCTCCGCCAGGAGTCCCGTCGCCCCCGATTTCACAAAACCGTACGCCCCTCCCTCCTTTGCGCAGACCGGAGGGATCCCGGAGGCCATCGCTTCCAGCGTGACGTTGCCGAACGTCTCGGTCGTCGAGGGGAACACGAACACGTCGCTCGATGCATAGGCGGCGGAGAGCTCCACCCCGCCGAGCTGTCCCAGGAACAGGGCTCCCGGCATCATCGCGGTGAGCTCCTCGCGCACGGGGCCGTCCCCCGCGAGGACGAATTGCGCGTCGCTCCTGCGGGAAGCGACGATCCGGCACGCCTCCGCAAGCGTGCGGAGGTCCTTCTCCCAGACGAGGCGTCCCGCGAACAGGAGGACCGTCTTCCCGTCGCAGCCGTGCGCCTGACGCCAGGCGTCCGACCTGTAGAGGGGATTGAACATCCCCGTATCCACGCCGTGCGGGAGAAACTCCGTTGTTGCAAAGCCGTGGGACCGGAGTTCCTTCCGGATCGGCTCCGAGGGGACGTACACCCTGTCACAATCGTTGTAGAGGTTCTTCAGAAACGACCAGCTGAACGTCTCGAGCGCCTTGATCTTGTAGTACTTGGCATAGCTCGGGAAATGCGTGTGATACGTCGCGACGACCGGGATTCCCGCGCGCCGCGCATACCGGACGGCCGCGTGCCCCAGGGGACACGGGCTGTTAATGTGGATCACGTCCGGATTGAAGGCTTCCAGCCGGGCTTCGAAATGCTTCTGTCCGGGGATCGCGAACCGGTAGTCCTTGTACAGGGGGAAACGGACGGAGGGAACTTCGTACATCGGCACCGGTTGCTCCGCCGCGGAAGGGATGATGGGAGAGAAGAATATGCTCTCGATCCCCGTCTCCCTGAGCGCATCGATCAACCTGTAGAGCACGCGCGTGACGCCGTCGTGCCCGGGCCTCATCGTCCCCGCGAAATAGGCGATGCGGAGTCGTTCGTGACCGGACCTGATGTCCATGGGAGACGCTCCTTGTGTGTTCAGTGTGTTCCTTTCGACGTTGTGTGCGCGTGTCAGCGGGCGTGACGGAGCCCGCGCGTCAGGAATTCGGTGACAAACAGCAGGACGCAGAGTATGAAATAGAATGCGGATTTCATCGTGCACCTCTCCTTTTGACGCCCTCAATGTACCTACCATATTTTACGTGAGTGTTACGGCAATGTTATCACTGCGTTAAATGATCGCCGGATGTTGAGGTTTCTCAACGAATTACCCATATTGGTCCCCGTCACAAACACCCGTGAATTCGCAACCCTTCATATCGCGCATCATCGATCTCCTCGTCCGGCGCGTCGCCTCCGGGCTCAAAATCCCGGAGCCCGCGCTCCGGATGTTCCGGACGGCGAACGAGCTGAGCGGACTGGACCGGAAGACGCTTCCCACGGAGCTGATCCCCCTGAACACGATACAGATCGCGCGGGGGCTGCTCAACTTCACGCTCATTCAAAGCCTGGACGGATGGGTTCTCCCCTACTGGGCGGAGAGGCAGTACGATCCTTCCGACAGGGCGTTCGTCCCCCGCTCGCACCTCGGGCTCTCGATGAACGTCACGGGGAGGAACTGGACCGCCGTCGGAAGCCCCGCCTGCGCGACAGAGCCCGTCGTGGACGGGCGGGGCGCCGTGATGCCGTGGCGGAACCGGTGGACCACGGAATGCTGGCTGAGGTCCGGCGAAGAAGTCTATTTCCCCTCGCGCGCGGAGAGCGTCCGCCAGATGCTCCGGGAAGGGCTCCCGATCGTCACGACGGTCCACGCCATCGGCGGAATCCGCATGGAGCAGACGCACTTCGTGAGCGGAACGACGCTCATCCAGGATATCGCCGTCGTCAACACCGGGACCAGAGACGAAGAGTGCGCGCTCGCGATCGCGATCCGCCCGTTCAACGCCGAGGGTGCATGCCTGTTGCGGGAGATCAGGTACGACCCGGCGGATGATTCGTTCGTCATGGAGGGGACCGAGCGGCTCACGCTTCCGGGCGCGCCGGATGCCATATGCTGTTCAAACCACGCCGGCGGCGACAGCGCGGCGTTCTTCTCGGGCGGCGGGGACGCGGAAATCGATACCCGCGGGGCGCGTCCTTTGCGTGGCGCCGGAGGCGCCAGGCGTTCTGTGCGTCCCGCCGAAGGCGGGACGTCCTGCCCGTCGGGGCTTGCCAACGGTTACGCGGCGTACCGCATGACGCTCGAACCGGGGGAACGCCGCGAGTACAGGACGACCGTGCAGCTGGAGGGAGGGACGACCGGTGCAGCGAGCGCGCAGGAGGTCGCGTCGACGTGGCTGCGGCTCCTGGATACGGGGACCGGGATCACGACGCCGGACCGGCACATCGATACGATCGCGCGCGCATCCCTCTCGACGCTCCTGATGCTGACGGACGGGGATTCCATCACGCCGGGGCCGTGGACGTACCACCAGTTCTGGTTCCGCGATGCGGCGGTGATGCTCAGGGCGCTCGATGCATTCGGGTTCCACGCCCAGGCCAGGGAGGTCATCCGCTCGTTCCCCTCGAGGCAGGAATCCTCCGGGTACTTCCGATCGCAGCAGGGGGAATGGGACTCCAACGGACAGGCTCTCTGGACGGTCTGGCAGCACGTCCTCCTCTCGGGAGACGCCGCCGTCGCGCGGGAGATGGCCTCATCGCTCGAGCGGGGCGCGATCTGGATCGGACGCAAGAGGCGGGAAAACGGAGAAGAGGAAACAGGACGCGGGCTGATGCCCCCCGGGCTGAGCGCGGAGCACCTGGGACTCGCCGACAGGTATTTCTGGGACAACTGGTGGTCCGTCGCCGGACTCGACGCGTACGCACGGATCTGCGCGATCAGGGGGATGATCGCCGGTGAAAAGAGCACGAGGGAGGAGATCGCCGCCTACAGGAAGGACATCGAGCGGGGGGTGCAGGCGGTTCAGAAGTCCCGGGGGATCGACGTCATTCCCGCGGGCCCCTCGCGGGGAATCGACTGCGGCATGATCGGATCGTGCGCGCCGTGGTACCCGCTGCAGCATTATGCCGCCGACGACGAACGCATGCGGCGGACGCTCGAAGCGCTCTCAGGCCGCTTTTTTCTTCATGGTCTGTTCTTCCAGCAGTTCATCCATTCCGGGAAGAATCCGTACCTGACGCTGCAGGTCGCCCAGTCGTGGCTCCACGCGGGTGAGCGGGAGCGATTCTGGAGGATGTTCACCGACGTGATACGGCACGCCTCCCGGACGCTGAACTACCCGGAGGCGATCCATCCGCTGACGGGGGGAGGAACGATGGGGGACGGACATCACGGATGGGCCGCGGCGGAAGTCCTTCTCGCCTTCCGCAACGCGTTCATCCGCGAGGTGTGGACCCCCGCTGCGGACGTCCCCCGGCTTGTCCTCCTCGGAGGCCTCCCCCCGGAGTGGTTTCTCCCGGGCGCCCGTTTCGCAATCCGCAAGTCACCCGTCCCCGGCGGCGTCATGAGCATCGAGGGGGAGGCAACGGAGGATGCGCTCTCGGTGGAGATCGAGTATCAGAAGACGGCCGAATGGGGTGCGCGGGAGTGGCAGGTCGAGATACCCGGCGCGGGAGGACGGATCACGGTCAACGGCCGCGCGGCGCATTCCGTCGCGCTCACCGGCACCGAAACTTCACTCATTCACCGGGCATCCCCGGGGCGGACATCCGTGCGCGTCGAGCGCTCCGCGGAGAGCGCGGCATTCACAGGGCACACCGGTAGCCGATCCCGGACTCGGTGACGATCAGCGTGGGATTCGAGGGATCATCCTCGAGCTTCTTCCTGAGCTGTCCCACGTACACCCTCGTGTACTGCGATTCTTCCGCGTACGCGGGTCCCCACACCTGCTCGAGTATGTACCTGTGCGTGAGGACCTTCCCGGCGTTCCTGACAAAGAGGGCGAGGAGCGCGTACTCGGTCGCCGTCAGCTTCACGATCTCCCCCGCGCGCCGAACGACCCGTGCGTCGAGATCCACGGTCACGGACCCCGCCGCAATGGGGCCTCTTTCCTCCGGCCTCTGCCTGTGCCGAATCGCCGCCTTCACCCGGGCAACGAGCTCCCCCTGCCGGAACGGTTTCATCAGGTAGTCGTCTGCTCCCGCGTTGAGGCAGGAGATCACGTCCTCCTCGCCGCTCCTGACCGAGAGAATCACGACGGGGACAGTCGACCGGCCCCGTATCGCCTTCAGAACTTCGACGCCGTCGGTGTCGGGGAGCCCGAGGTCGAGGACGACGGCCTCCGGACGGTCCGTCGTGGCCCGCGAAAGCCCCTCCTCCCCCGTCGCGGCCTGGTGCACCCTGAACCCGCTCGATTCGAGCGTGAGCTGTATGAGCCGCCTGATCTGGGGTTCATCCTCGATGACGAGTATCGGAGCGCCTGCGGGACTCGCGTTCATGGCTGTTCGGGGACCGGGTATTTTTCGAGCGGAAGGCGTATCACGAATTTGAGGCCGCCGCCGGGCCGGTTCTCGGCCCTGATGGTCCCCCTGTGCGCTTCCACGAAACCGCGAGCGATGGAAAGTCCGAGCCCCGTCCCCCCCGTCCTGCTCCCCGGGACACGGAAGAACTTGTCGAACACCTTTTCCAGGACGTCGCCCGGGAGACCGGGGCCGTTGTCGGCGACGGCGATCTCGCATTCCGTGCCGTCACCGGAGGCGCGCACCTGTATCTCCGAACCGGGAGGGGTGTAGAACGATGCGTTCAGGAGGAGGTTCGTGAGGACCTGTTCCATCAGCGCGAAATCGATCCGGATCAGGAGGATGTCCGCCGGCGTATCGACCGCCACGGTGAACCCGGAGAGTTCCGCTGCCGTCTTGGCCACGGCGGAGTTGATGAGATCCCGGACGTCGCACCATTCCAGCCTGGGGCGTATGAGCCCGGACTCAAGCCGTGTCATGTCGAGAAGGTTCTCCACGAGCCGGTTGAGCCGCGAGGCCGCATCGCGGATCTCTGCCGCGAGCTCCGTGCGCATCCCGGGCCGTTCCGACACCTTCCCGTCGAGCAGTGTCTCGGACGCCCCCATGATCGCCGAGAGCGGTGTCCGCATCTCGTGCGAGATGGAATTGAACAGCGTCTTGTAGAGCTTCTCCGACTCCTCCACCACGACCGCCTTTTTCGTAATGTCATTCAGGGTTTCCCGCTCCACGGCGGAGGCGATCTGGCGAATGAAGTTCTCCAGGAGCGTCTCCTGGTCGATGGAGAGCTTCGCTTCTCCCTTCAGCCGGACGCCGAGGACGCCGAGCGGATACCGCGGGCCGGACATGGGGTAGTACGTCGCCGACGCCGCAGGAAGCGTGTCGGTGAAGCGCCCTGCCTTCTTTTCGTTCCAGTAGACCCAGGCAGCGACGCCGAGGTCCTTCTCGCCGACGGGGAGCGTGCTCGAGGGATGGGGAGCGGTGAATATGTCGCCGTCCGTCTGCCCCAGGCAGAGAACGACGTCGGCGTCGAAGAACTTCCTGATGTGGGCGACCGCCGCTTCGGCGACGGCGTCCTTCGTCCGCGCCAGCGAAAGGTCCCTCGAGAGCGTGTACAGCGCGACCGCCCTCCCTTCCCGTAAGCGCACGGCACGCTCCTGCGCTCGCGTCCTCGAGGTGAGGACGCCGAGCACGAGCGCGATGCAGAAGTACATCAGGAGCATCAGGATGTCGGGCAGCCGGCTGACGGAGAACGTGAATATCGGCGGGATGAACAGGTAGTCCCAGACGATGGCGCTCATCGTCGCGGCGAGGAGCACGGGCCCCATGCCGAACCTGAGCGGGAGGAGCGCCACGGTGAACAGGAGAATCAGGGAGACGGTCTGGTACTCGACAAAATCCTTGAAGGGGAAGCAGGCGGCGGCCACGAGGAGCGGTATCGCGCCTGCCCCGAGGTACTGCCGCACTCCAGAGTGCGCCTCGAGAAACCCTGCCAGGCGCCTCTCGGGCTTCTCCTCTCCCTCCCCGCCGATGACGTGTATGTCCAGGTCGCCGCTCTTGTTGATGAGCTCCTGGAGGAGGCGCGCCGACTTCTGAAACGTCCCCTGGCGGGGCTTGCCGATCAGTATCTGCGTGCAGTTTTCCTGACGGGCCACCCGGATGAGCGCGTCGCCGACGTTTTCGTCGAACGTCGTCACGATCTCGGCCCCCAGTTCGCGTGCGAGCTTGATGTTCTTCGCCAGGAGGTCCTTTTCCGGCGCCCCGGACGCGGCGGACGACTCGACGTGGACGGCCACCCAGGAAGCATCCTGCGTGAACGCCATCCTCCGCGCCCAGCGTATCAGGTGGACCGAATGCGGGCTCCCGCTCATCCCGACCAGGAGGCGCTGTCCCGATTTCCAGGGACCCTCTATCCGGTTCGTCCGCATGTAGTCCCGGAGCTGGCGGTCCACCCGCTCCGCGGTCAGCCGGAGCGACATTTCGCGCAGCGCGGTCAGGTTCCCCATCCGGAAGAAGCTCTCGATCGCCCGCGCGGAGCGGTCGGGGGTGTACACCTTCCCCTCGGCGAGCCTGGCCAGGAGCTCGTCGGGCGAAATGTCGATCAGCTCGACTTCGTCGGCACGCTCGAGAATGGAGTCGGGGACGGTTTCCCTGACGACGCTCCCCGTAATCTGCGCCACGGCATCGGCCCGGCTTTCCAGGTGCTGGACATTGAGCGTGGAGTACACGTCGATGCCGCTCGCCAGGAGCTCCTCGACGTCCATGTACCTCTTGGCGTGGCGTGATCCGGGGGCGTTCGTGTGCGCGAGTTCGTCCACGAGGACCAGTTTCGGCCTCCGCTCGAGTATCGCGTCCAGGTCCATTTCCAGGAGCCGGGTTCCCCTGTAGTCGACGGTCTTCCGGGGGAGAATCGTGAGCCCGTCCAGGAGGGCTTCGGTCTCGCGGCGGCCGTGCGTTTCCACCATGCCCACAAGGACGTCGATCCCGTGCGCCTTCGCGTCGTGGGCGGCCTTGAGCATGTCGTAGGTTTTTCCGACGCCCGCGGACATGCCGAAGAAGATCTTCAGCTTCGCCTTCGACTGGCTCTCCTCGGTCCGTTTGATGGCGTGGAGGAGTTCGTCGGGATCGGGACGGTTATCTTCAGAAGAGGTCATTGTCAGCGCGACACGTTACCGACGGGGGAAGGGGCGGGCACCGAGCAGCGCACGCCGTGTGCGGGCGCGCAGCTCAGCGGCCGGCCTGATGCTTCGGATGTAGGATAGAGAAAAAGTCAGGAACATTCAAGGAACGGTCACGGGGAGAGAGTGCGCCCTTCAGTGCCGATCTCTGTGCCCAGTATCCCTTGATGACGGATCCCCGGAGGACCTGAACGAGTGCCAGGGTCCCTTTCTCGACAGCGAGAATCCTGACTGCGGCGACGACCTCGCGGGGGCGTCCGGGGCGGATCGTGCAGTCCCCGCCGGCCAGGATCGGCCGGACGATTTCGAATTCGTCGCCGCAGGCGAGGGTCGTCCCCGGCGGGAACATCAATGCCGTCCGGCGGCTGCTGACATCGATCAGGGGTAGCTCGAAAAGGGGCCCTCCCCCGCGGAGTATGAACCGGCCGAACCTGACCGTTGCGGAACGGGGGGCCTCCTCCGGTACCGAACAGGATCCGATCATTTCACCTCCTCTGCGCTCACCCCGACGATCCGCAGTATGTCCCCCTCCCGGGGCCGCTCACCCCGTGGAAACGTCATATACGCTCCTTCCCCGCCCCCGACAGCGTTGAGTATCTCGAAGGAGCGGGTGCATCCCCCGATAAAGAGGAGCAGCACCAGTGCGGCAATCGACCGTTTCCCCATCAGAGATCTCCCCTCAGAATCGCACGAGAAGCGCAAATATGATCCGCGTCTCCGTCTTGACCATATCCGGAACGAATCCCGTCGGATCGCCGAACGGGGGGTTGTACCCCGTGGGTGACGTCACCCCTCCGTGCCCGGCAAAATACGGTACGTTCGATTCCCTGTGGACGAGCTCAAGGTCCCACGTGATGTACTCGTTCGGCATGTACTGGAGCGTCGTGGAGAAATCCCACGCATCGAACTTATCCCCCGGGTTCGTCGTGAATGTGTTCGAGGCAACGCCGGTGGGCGTCAGCACGAGGTACCTGCCCGGGTTGTGCATGAACCCGCCCCCGACGGTCCAGCCGATCTTCTCATCAGTGAACCAGAGCCGGTGATAGACCATGCCGCTGATGAAATTCTGTGCCGGGCCTCCGGAGCCGCCGAACGGCGTGACCCCTCCCCCGTTCTCAAATCCGAGGTCCCCGGTAATGGAAAAAGCCGCCTTGGAAATGAATGCGCCCGGAGCGTGGCGATAACGGACTTCCAGGCTGTTGTCGCTGTGCACGCGGAGCCGGTTGGGAAGGTTCGGCGTATCGTAGCCGTAATAGCCGTTGAGGACCAGGGACACCCACTCCTCGGGGCGGTACAGAACCTGGAATCCGAGTCCGGGCTCCTCGTTGAACATGCCGTATGTCTGCCAGCCGTTGATCAGCCACAACTCGATCTTCAGATTGTCGGAGGGGAATGTCTGGAGCCGGGCACCGTGAAAGAACCAGGGGGTGTTATCCGACGTATACGATGGCTGGTACGACCAGTTCTCGCAGCTCGCGTACGACATCAGCCCCACATATGACATGAATATGCCGATATCCAGGTTGATCCCGTGCCACACGTCCCAGTGATATCCTCCGTACGCTTCGCTGATATACCGGTACGCGTCGGCCAGGTCGAACTGCCCCCTGAAGACGCTGTTGTCGTTCCTGGGAACCCCGGTCGCCCGCGTGCCGAGCTGGAGGAAGAGGCGCCCGCGCACATTATCGTAGTGGAAATCGCCGCCGACACCGACGAACGAAAGGTCAACCTCTCCCTCCCGGAACGTGGCGGTGGATCCGACGTTCGTGTGATCGATCGGGCGGTTGAACGAGTAGTTGTAGTTGACGTCCACCATGAACGACCCGGTGAAGTACTTGCTGTCCAGGAGCGCCTCGTGCTGCCGGTCGTTTCCGTTCAGCCACGTGAAGTCTCCCCAGGCGAACGGCTCGAAAGCCGCTGCGGACTGCGTGGTGTCCGGGCGGCTGAAACCGGATTGCGCACATATCACGAACGTCAGCACCAACGCCATCACAGACTTCATACTCTTTCCTTTCATCCCAGCGCTGCCATGAGCATATCGATCAGTTTGATTCCCGCGAACGGCGCGATCAGACCTCCGAACCCGTAGATGAACAGGTGGCGCCGGAGAAGCTGCACGGCGCTCACCGGGCGGTACTTCACCCCTTTGAGCGCGAGCGGGATCAGCGCGACGATAATGAGCGCGTTGAATATGACGGCCGAGAGTATCGCGCTCTCCGGCGAAGCGAGCTTCATGATGTTGAGCGCGTTCAGCGCGGGGTAGGTCGTCGCAAACGCCGCCGGGATGATGGCAAAGTACTTCGCCACGTCGTTGGCGATGCTGAACGTCGTGAGCGTGCCGCGCGTCATCAGGAGCTGCTTCCCGATCTCGACGATCTCCATCAGCTTCGTCGGATTACTGTCCAGATCGATCATGTTCGCCGCCTCGCGCGCCGGCTGCGTCCCCGTGTTCATCGCCACGGCCACGTCCGCCTGCGCAAGAGCCGGGGCGTCGTTCGTCCCGTCGCCCGTCATCGCGACGAGCCGCCCCCCCTTTTGATATTCCCGAATCAGCCGGAGCTTGTCTTCCGGCTTCGCCTCGGCCAGGAAGTCGTCGACGCCGGCTTCCGCGGCGATGGCCGTCGCCGTGAGCTGGTTGTCCCCCGTGATCATCACCGTCCGTATCCCCATCGACCGGAGGTGCGCGAAACGCTCCTTGATCCCCCCCTTGACGATATCCTTCAGGTGGATGACGCCGAGGACCTCTTCATTTTCCGCAACGACGAGAGGGGTCCCGCCGCTCCGGCTCACGTCCTGGACCACCTGGAGGACCGCCTGGGGGAACGTCCCCCCCTGACCTTCGACGAACCCGCGGATCGCCTCCGAAGCCCCCTTGCGGATGATCCGCTTGAATGCCGGATTGTCCGCCTGTATGTCCGCACCGCTCATGCGCGTCTGGGCGCTGAACGGGACAAAATGGGCCGCGATCTCACGCACTTCCCTTCCGCGAAGCCCGTACTGCTCTTTCGCGAGAATGGCGATCGACCTCCCCTCCGGAGTCTCGTCCGCGAGCGAGGCAAGCTGCGCCGCGTCCGCAAGTCGCTCCTTCGCCACGCCGGGAGCCGGCGAAAACTCCGTCGCCATCCTGTTCCCCAGCGTCACAGTCCCCGTTTTGTCCAGAAGGAGGACGTCGACGTCTCCGGCGGCCTCCACCGCGCGGCCGGATGTCGCAATCACGTTGTGTCGGATCATACGGTCCATCCCGGCGATCCCGATCGCCGCCAGAAGCCCTCCGATCGTCGTCGGTATAAGGCACACGAGAAGCGCCACAAGGACCGTCACGGTCACCGGCGCACCGTGCCCGGCCACATGGACGCTGAAGAGGGAGAACGGCAGCAGCGTCACGCACACCACGAGGAATATGATCGTGAACGCGGCCAGGAGGATGTTCAGGGCGATCTCGTTCGGCGTCTTCTGCCGCTTCGCTCCTTCGATGAGCTTGATCATCCTGTCGAGGAACCCGCCGCCCGGCTCGGCGGTGAGCCGGACGACGAGCCAGTCGGACAGGACGCGGGTCCCGCCGGTCACCGCGCTCCTGTCCCCCCCCGACTCGCGGATGACGGGAGCGCTCTCCCCCGTGATCGCGCTCTCGTCGACCGAGGCGATTCCCTCGATCACCTCCCCGTCCGCGGCGATGACGTCCCCCGCCTCGACAAGGAACGCATCACCTTTCCTCAGGGAGGTGGAGGGGACGGATTCGGTCGCCGCGCCGTGCCGCGGCTCCTTGAGCCGCTTCGCCATCGTTTCCTTCCGGGCGCGCCGGAGCCCTTCGGCCTGCGCTTTTCCCCGCCCCTCGGCAAGCGCCTCCGAGAAGTTGGCGAACAGCACGGTGAACCAGAGCCAGAGTGAAACAAAGCCGATGTACCATGCCGGGGCTTCCCCGTGACCGGCGAGCGCCTGTATCCAGAGCGCCGTCGTCAGGACGCTCCCGACCTCGACGACGAACATGACCGGGTTCCGCATCATCCAGCGCGGGTGGAGCTTGACGAGCGTATCCACGAACGCCCGCCGGTACATGTCCCCGGTCAGGCCGAGCGGTTTCTTGAGCGCAGAAGATTCAGCAGCCATTCCTCACTCCTGTCAGTGTATCATCGTGAAGTATTCGACGACCGGCCCGAGCGCGAGCGCCGGGAGAAAATTGAGCGCGCCGACGATCAGCACCACGGCGATGAGCCAGAAGACAAAAAGCGGCGTGTGGGTCGGCAGCGTCCCTTCCCCGGGGGGGACGAGTTTCTTCCGGCCGAGCGACGCCGCCAGGGCAAGCGTGGGAAGAGCCAGCCAGTAGCGGCCGATGAGCATGGCGATCGCGCCCGCAATGTTGTAAAAGGGGGTATTGGCCGAGATTCCCGCGAACGCGCTCCCGTTGTTGTTCGCCTGCGAGGTGAACGTGTACAGTATCTCGCTGAACCCGTGGGCGCCGGGATTGGCGATCCCCGCCCTCCCGTCGGAGGTCATCACCGCCACGGCGGTAAACACGAGCACTGTCATCGGCATGATGAGTATGAGAAGCGACGCCATTTTCATCTCGAACGATTCCACCTTGTGCCCCAGGTACTCGGGGGTCCTCCCCACGAGGAGCCCCGCGACGAAGACCGCCACGATCACGAACACGAGCATGCCGTAGAGCCCCGAGCCGACCCCCCCGAAGACCACCTCGCCGAGGTGCATCGCGATCAGGGGTATCATTCCCCCGAGCGGCGTGAACGAATCATGCATCGCGTTGACCGATCCGTTCGAAGCGGACGTGGTCGTCGTCGCCCAGAGCGCCGCGTTGGCGACGCCGAAACGGACCTCCTTCCCCTCCATGTTCCCTGCGGACTGCTCGATCCCGTGACCGTTCAACAGGGGGTTGGGCGCGGCTTCCGCCCAGTAACAGACGCCGATCATGGCGACGAGGATGATCGTCATGGCTGCAACCAGCGCCCACCCCTGGCGCGTGTCGCCGACCATCACTCCGTACGTGTAACAGAGCCCCGCGGCAAGGAGGAGAATCGCCAGCATTTCAAGGAAATTCGACAGCGGCGTCGGATTCTCGAACGGATGCGCGGAGTTCGCGTTGAAGAAGCCGCCGCCGTTCGTCCCGAGCTGCTTGATCGCGACCTGGGACGCCACCGGACCCATCGCGATGACCTGCTCCGTCACCAAGGCCCCGCTCGTGTCGGCGGGGGGATTCACGAACCGGACGCGGGCATAGGGCGAGAGATTCTGCGGCACCCCCTGCGAGACGAGAACGACCGCGAACACGATCGAGAGGGGAAGCAGGATATAGAGCGTGCTCCGCGTCAGATCAACCCAGAAATTGCCGAGCGTCCGGGAGCTGTGGCGGGCGAATCCCCGGATGATGAGCGCCAGGACCGCCATCCCGGTCGCCGCCGAAACGAAGTTCTGCACCGTCAGCGCCGCCATCTGCGTGAAATAGCTCATCGTGGTCTCGCCGCCGTATCCCTGCCAGTTGGTGTTCGTGGCAAAACTGACGGCGGTGTTGAACGATGAGTCCGCGCCGACCGGCCCCATGGCCGCAGGATTCAGGGGAAAGAGATGCTGCAGCCGCTGCATGAGGTACACGGCGAAGAATCCGGCCGCGTTGAAGAGGAGCATCGCCAGCGCGTTCTCCTTCCAGTCCATCTCCCGCGCCGCATCGATGCGGGAAAGCCTGTAGACGAGCCGCTCCAGGGGACCGATCACCGGATCAAGGAACGTCTTCTCCCTCCGGTAGACGCGCGCCATGAACGCGCCCAGCGGCTTCGTCAGGAGCAGAAGCGCGGCGATGTAGAGGCCGATCTGCAGAACGCCATTCAGTGTCATTCGAATTTCTCCGGTCTGAGAAGTGCGACGAAGAGATAGACAATGAGCCCGAGCGCGATGACGCCGGAAACGAGATAGACCCAGTTCATGAGTTGCCTCCGCCTTTACGTTCTTCGGGAACTTCACAGATCTTCAGCAGGGCCCAGGTTCCGCCCGCGAAAAGCACGAGTACCCCCATGCAGATGAAGTCCATCGTCATTTCCCTCCCGCCGGGTTCGAAGCTCCGTCCAGCGCCAGGTTCAGCCCGAGCACGTTCACGCGCGGCTCCCCCAGGACGCCGAACGTCCTCCCCAGCGCGGACGCATCGACGAGCGCCCGGACCCGGTCCTCGCTCAAGCCCCGGACACGGGCCACCCTCGGCACCTGGTACAACGCCGCGGCGAGGCTGATGTCGGGGTCGAGCCCGCTTGACGACGAGGTCACCAGGTCGACGGGAAGGGGGAGCATGTTCGTCGAATCGGCCTTCGTCAGGTCCGCGATCCTCCCTTTGACCTCGTCAACAAGGGCGGGGTTCGTGGGACCGAGGTTCGACCCCGTCGACGAGCCCGCATTGTACGGGAAAGGAGACGTGGCCGAAAGACGGCTCCAGAAGTATTTCGGGCTGCTGAAGGGCTGGCCGATAAGCTCCGATCCGACGGTCGATCCTCCCGACGTGATCAGGCTTCCGTTCGCCTTCCCGGGAAACACCGCCTGCGCGATTCCGGTGACCAGAAGCGGGTAGAGCACTCCCGTGATGACCGTAAATACGAGCAGGGCGAGTACCGATGAAACCAGGTGTCGCGTGAACATGATGTGGCCGCTCCGTGTGTGTGATTTCATGCATCCCCGTTTCAGGGCGGACCAATATTGGGAAAGCAAGGCCGGGAGGCAATCAACGGGATGTAAAGAATGACCGGGGGGATATAAAAAGAGTATAAGGAAGGGTGATCACGGCAGGAACCCGTGCAGCCATCAGGTCAATAATGACCCGCACTGCGTTGTAGAAATGTCCATTTTATCCGACCCGGAAGGGCGCCCCGGGAGCTCACCGTGCAAAAAACCCTGCATTATGCCCGTATGTCCGGATGTGGCGCGCAAATTGCACAATATTTCAGGTTCATCACGTCCAAAATCGCTCTCCGAACTGCCATGGAAACACGAAATCCCCAGGCGGCACGCAATCGCCCGTCCGCCCCTCCTTCAAAAGCGGAAGACGCTCTCCGCGAGAGCGAACAGTTCCTCCGTCAGGTCATTGATCTTGTCCCGCATTTCGTATTCGCCAAGGACGAGCAGAGCAGGTTTCTCCTGATGAACAGGGCGATCGCGGAGGCCTACGGCACCACGGTCGAGGAGGGGCTCGGGAAGACCGACGCCGATTTTTCGGCCACTCCACGGGAGGCGATCCAATTTCACGAGGACGATCTTGCGGTCATCCGGGACGGGAAGCCGAAGACGATCCCCGCGGAGGAAATCACCGACACGCAGGGGCACGTCCGGTTTCTCCAGACGACGAAGATCCCGTTTCAATTCGGGCCGGAGAGAACGCCGAGCGTGCTCGGCGTCGCGGTGGACATCACCGATCTGAAGCGTTCCGAGCAGCGGCTCCTGGAGAGCGAGGAGAAATACAGAAACCTCGTGGAACGGGCGCACGACGGCATCGCAGTCATACAGGACGGGATCGTCCGCTATCTCAATCCCGTGCTCGCGGACTTTTTCGGCGCCCCCATCGACAGCGTGATCGGGACCGCATACACGGGCTACATCCATCCGGACGAGCTCAAGAAGCTTTCGGAGAACTACCGGAAGCGCATGCAGGGGGAACCGGTCCCGTCGACGTACGACACCATACTCCTGAGCGCGGCCGGGCACCCGATCCCCGTCGAAGTCAACGCGGGGCGGATACAGTACGAGGGCAGGTCCGCCGACCTCATCGTCATCAGGGACACGCGGGACAGGAGGAAAGGGGAGGAAGCAGTCGCCCGGCGGGACGCGATTCTGAAGATCGTCAGGGACGCCGCCGAGCAGTTCCTGAAGTCCCCCGATCCGGAGTCGACGATCAACGACCTCCTGAAACGGCTCGGGAGAGTCATGCGCGTCGACAGGACGTACATATTCGAGAACGCGAAGGTGGCCGGCGGGACCATCGTCGCGACCAGGCAGTTTGCCTGGAATACCGATCCGGGGCACGGCGGGGACGGCAGGCCGGGTTTTCAGCGCATCTCGTTCTCGGGGCTGGCTCATGAGCGGTGGCGGCGCGTGCTCGAGGGGGGAGACGTGGTGTACGGGGACACATCCGCCTTTCCGCCGGAGGAACAGGCGCCGCTGCAGGGAGCGAACATCCGGTCGGTACTCGTCGTCCCCATATTCGCGGGAACGTCGTGGTGGGGATTCATCGGGTGCGACGACTGCCATGCCGACCACACGTGGTCGGTGCTGGAGACCGACGCACTGGCGTCGCTCGCGAGCATGCTGGGGGCGGTCATGCAGAGGAGAAAGACGGAGCGGGTCCAGCAGGCGGTGTACAAGATCGCCCAGGCCGCCGGGAGCACGGGGGGCATCCGCGAGCTCTGCGCCTCCATACACGGAATCGTCTCGGAGATCATGGAGGCGGGGAACTTCTACGTCGCGCTGTACGACCGGAAGGACGACCTCCTTTCGTTCCCCTACTTCGCCGACGAATTCGACCCTCCCTCGGCCCCGAAGAAGCCCAGGCGGGGGCTGACCGAATACGTCCTCCGGAAAGGCATCTCGCTGCTGTGCACCGAAGAGCAGTTCACCGTGCTGGCCGCGAAAGGGGAGGCGGAGCTCCTCGGCAAGCCCGCCGCCGTCTGGCTGGGGGTCCCCCTCGTCGTCGAAGACAACACGATCGGCGTCATGGTCGTCCAGCACTACACGGATTCCTCGGCCTACAGCCAGCAGGAACAGGAAATCCTGGAATACGTCTCATCCCAGATCGCCAGGGCGATCGACAGGAAACGGGCGGACGAGGCGCTCATCTCCCAGACCGCGTACTACCAGAGGCTCTTCGAAGACGCTCCCGCCGGGATTGCGCTCATGGGAACCGACGACTGCATCGTCGACGCGAACAGGTCGTTCCAGGCGATGTTCGGATACACGGCGGACGATATCAGGGGAAAGAACATCAACGCGATCATCGTTCCCCCCGAATGCAGTGAAGAGGCGGAGGCGCTGAGCTCACTGAGCCAGCACGGGACGACGGTTTCCAGGGAGTCCAGGCGGCGGAGGAAAGACGGAAAGAGCGTGGACGTCAACATCACGGGATACCCGATACTGATCGGCGGAAAACACGTCGGCGTCTACGGGATGTACGAGGATATCTCCGAACGGAAGGCCCTCGAAGCCCAGATACTCCAGGCCCAGAAGATGGAGAGCATCGGCACGCTCGCGGGGGGGATCGCGCACGATTTCAACAACATCCTGGCGATCATCCTGGGGCACATCGCGCTCATCGACCGCTCGGCGGGGAATCCCGCAAAATGCTCCTCCTCGATACAGGCGATCACGAAGGCCGCGGACCGGGCCGCCGGCGTCGTCCGCCAGCTCCTGACATTCGCGCGGAAGAACGAAGGGCGGCGGGAATCGGTGCGGGTAAACGAGATCGTGCTCGAGCTCCTGAAGTTTCTCGGGGAGACTCTTCCCCGGAACATCGCGATCGAGAGCGACCTGTCGGAGGGCATCCCCTCCGTCACGGCGGACGCCACGCAGATTCACCAGGTGCTCCTGAATATCTGCGTCAACGCACGGGACGCGATGCCCCGGGGAGGAACGATTGCCATCGCGACGCGGAAGGTGACCCACGAGACGGTCCGCCGCTCGTTCCCGCTGGCGGACGCCCCCGGGTACGTGGAGATCCGCGCCAGCGACACGGGAGTGGGGATGGACGCAAATACCCGGCGGAGGATATTCGAGCCGTTTTTCAGCACGAAGGGACCGGGAAAGGGAACCGGGCTCGGGATGGCCGTCGTCTTCGGCATCATCGAGAGCCACAGGGGGTTCATCCGCGTGGACAGCACGCCCGGGGAGGGGTCAACCTTCGCGATTTATCTCCCCGTGATGCCCGCATCGCTCACCGAGCCGGCTGCTCCCCCGGCGGGGCCCGGGGAGACCGCCGGCGGAAGTGAGACGATCTTTATCGTGGAGGACGAAGAGGCCCTCGCAGACCTCCTTCGCATGACGCTGGAATCGGCCGGGTACAGGGTCCTTTCGGCCTCGGACGGACAATCGGCGCTGGACACGTTCAGGAAACACCGGACCGAGATATCGCTCGTCATCAGCGACGTCGGGCTCCCGAAGATGAGCGGCGACCTGCTCTACCTCGCGATGAAGGAGATCGATCCCGGCGTCAGGACGATACTCGCCAGCGGGTACATGGAGCCCGAACTGAAGGCGGAGGCCATCGCATCAGGGGTCAAAGGGTTCCTTCAGAAGCCCTATCACCTGCAGGCGGTCCTGAAGGAAGTCCGGAAAACGCTCGACGACCGCTGACGATCCGGTCCCGGCGCATCTTCCCGCGCGCCTCAGGCCCGCAGCGGGGCTCCCTTACTCTGCGGCGTGAACGACAGGGCGATCAGGAGCACGCCCAGCAGCGCGTATGCGGCGGCGAACTGGTACGGGACCTGCCGCGCGATCCCGGTCAGCGTCCACGGCAGGTACATGAGTCCGTCCGGCGACGCCGAGTGAATCACGCCGAAGAACGTAAGAACGGCGAGCACGAAGAGGTAGACGGCAGCCGTGCGGACACGCCTGTCGATAAGGACGGCCAGGAACCCTCCCCAGAGCATTCCCGTCACGATGAAACCGTTGCCGAGCGCGACCGTCACCAGGAGCTCGGGAAGCGTTTTCCCTGGCACCGACATCAGCCGCGTGAAGTTCTCCGGAGACACGAAGTCGGGGTTGCCCAGCTTGATCGCCAGGAGCCGGGCGACCGTCGGGAAGAACGCGAACGCCACCGCGGGGGCGTGCCGGACAGGCGATCCGTGGAACGACTGGACGATGATGTCAAGAGCGACGAACACGAGTATCGGCGCGAGGACCGCGCGCGGGATGAGCTCGACGATGAACGAGACGAATCCGAACATCCCCCCGATGCCGATGAACAGCCCCGTCAGGACGGTGTACCCGGCCCGCGAGCCCATGTGCTTGTACGCCGGCTGGCCGATGTACGGGGTGGACTGCGCCACGCCCCCGGTGACGCCGGCGAGAAGGGTCGCCACGGCTTCGGTGAGAAGTATGTCGCGCGTGTTATAATCGTCTCCCGCAACCCGGGCGCTCTCCGTCACGTTGATCCCCCCCACCACGGTCAGTATGCCGAACGGTATCGCGATCGGGAGATACGTGAGGGCGGGGACAATCCCGTTGATGAACGCCAGCGTCGGGATGGGAAGCCCGAAATGGAAATCGGGGGACGGGGGAGCGCTGTAGGACCCGCCGATGAATCCCGTCGGACCGATGAGGTAATAGAGGACAGTCCCCAGCGCAACGGCGGCGAAGACCCCGGGGATCTGTTTCGGGAGAGGAATCTCGGCGACGAGCGTGTAGAGCACAAGGCCCAGGGCGATCAGGCCGACGATGGGCATCCCGAATATGTCGACGAGGGGGACGAGCCCGATCAGGGCGAGCCCGATCCCCGCCAGGGAGCCGAGAAGTCCCGCCTGCGGCACGATCTTCTGTATCCAGCGGCCGAAAAACGAGAGGATGATCTTCAGGACGCCGATCATGACCATCGTCGCCATCCCGACGTACCAGGTCATCATCGCGGCGTCGCGTTCGGGCATCCCTTTCGCCTTCATCGCGAGAAAGCAGGGGCCGAGGACCACCAGCGCGATCCCGATCGTCGAGGGAGTGTCCAGCCCGAGGGGCATCGCGGTCACCTCCCTGTTCCCCGATTTCCGCGCGAGGCGGAACGCCATCCAGGTGTAGGCCAGGTCGCCGAAGAGGACCCCGAAGGCGGTTCCGGGGAACATCCGCGTGTAGACGATGTCGGCGGGGAATTTAAACACGAAGATCAGTATCCCGGCCAGAAACGAAAGCACCGTCAGGTTATCGAACATGAGGCCGAAAAATCCGTTCAGGTCGCCCAGGGCGAACCAGCGGTACCGTGATGTCGTTGAGGCGTTGTTCATGAGGGAGCCCGGGAGCAGGTGATGGGTCAGTTGACGAACAGTCCGGCGATGCACGCCGTCATCCACGTTGCGATCGTTCCCCCCAGGAGGGACATGAGCCCGAGCCGGGCGATGTCGCTCCTCCGGTTTTCCGCAAGGGGACTGATGCCGCCGATCTGGATGGCAATCGACGAGAAGTTGGCGAACCCGCAGAGGGCGTACGTCGCGATGACGATGGACTTGTCGGAGAGCTGGTGCGCGGTGATCGCGTCGGCCATCTTCAGGTAGGCGACAAACTCGTTCACCACGAGCTTGATCCCCATCAGGCTGCCGACGTTGAGCGCGTCGTGCCAGGGGACGCCGATGCCGTAGGCGATGAACTGGAACACCAGGCCGAAGAGGAGCTCGAGCGAGACGGGCTTGCCGAACTGCGCCTGGCAGACGGCGTTCAGCCCCGTGACACCCCCCGCCCAGCCCAGGAGGGCGTTCAGGAGGGCGATGAGCGCGATGAAGGCGAGGAGCATGCCCGCCACGTTCAGGGCGAGCTTGAGCCCGTCCCCCGCGCCGGAGGCGGCAGCCTCGATGACGTTCCCGTGCTGGCGCTCGACCGCGATCCTGACCTTGCCCATCGTCACCGGATCACCCTTTTCAGGCCGGAGGATCTTCGCCACGATGATCGTCGCGGGGGCCGCCATGATCACGGCGGCAAGGAGGTGTCCCGTGAAATACACCTGCGCGGCGCCGGAGGCCATCCCCGTCGATGCGGCATACGCCGCCCCCAGGAGCGCCATGTAGGCGGCCATCACGCCGCCGGAGATGTGCGCCATGCCGCTCGTCATGATCGTGAAGAGCTCCGATTCGGTCAGCGTGGCAAGGTAGGGACGGATCACCAGGGGAGCCTCGGTCTGGCCCATGAACGTGTTCGCGGCGACCATGAGGGATTCCGCCCCGCTGGCGTGCAGAAGCCGCGCCATCACCCAGGCCATTCCCCGGACGACGATCTGCATGATCCCCAGGTAGTACATGACGGACATGAACGAAGCGAAGAAAATGATCGTGGGAAGCACCTGGAACGCGAAGATGAACCCCAGGCTCCCCGGCTCACCCGGTGAGATCGCCAGGGACCCGAAGACGAATTTCGCCCCGTCGGAAGCGAAGGCGAAGAACTGGACGAAGAGCCAGCTGATATCCTTGAACAGGTCCCGCCCGAACCCGGTGCGGAGAACGAGAAATGCGAACGCGAACTCGAGGACGAAGCCGATCGACACGAGGCGCCAGTTGATGGCGCGCCGGTCATTCGAAAATGCCGCGGCGAGCGCCGTGACGAGAACGAGCCCCAGGAGGCCGCGGATGATCGAGGAGAAGTCCATGTGCGGTGGAGGTGATTAGGGATGAGTGGAAGTGACGGGGGCGACGGGGAATTCGCCTTCCCATCGCGCCACGACGACCGTGGCCAGGCAGTTGCCGATCACGTTGATCGTGGTCCTCCCCATGTCCAGTATGCTGTCGACGCCCAGGATGACGGCGACCCCCTCCAGGGGAAGGCCGAAACTCGAAAGCGCCCCGGCGAGTATGATCAGGGCGCCCCGCGGAACGCCGGCGACCCCCTTGCTCGTCAGCATGAGCGTGACCATCATCAGGATCTGGGTCGAAAGAGGCATGTCGATTCCGGCGGCCTGCGCGACGAACACCGACGTGAGCGACAGATAGAGCGTGCTCCCGTCCAGATTGAAACTGTAGCCCGTGGGGAGAACGAACGCGACGATCCGGCGGGGCACCCCCATTTTTTCGAGCCCCTCGAACGCTTTCGGGAGCGCCGCCTCCGAGCTTGTCGTGGAGAAGGCGATCAGCGCCGGCTCCCGGACGGCCGCGATGAACTTCTTCAGGGGAACGCCGGTCACGAGCGCCACGGGGACGAGCACGGCCACGGCGAAAACGACGAGCGCGCCGTAGAGCGTCAGAATCAGCATGCCGAGATTGACAAGGACGGACATCCCCCTGCTGCCGACCGTGACGGCGATCGCCGCCCCGACCCCGATCGGCGCATAGAGCATGACGATGCCGGCCACCTTGAACATCGTCTCGGCGACCGCATCGCAGAAGTTGATCACCACGGCCCTCTTTGCATCGGGGATCGCCGCGAGCCCCAGGCTGAAGAGGAGCGCGAACACCACGATCTGCAGAACTTCTCCTTCGGCCGCCGCCTGCACGATGCTCTGGGGAACGATGTGCGTCACCACGTCCGCAAACGACTGTTTGTGCGAGATAATCTCGGTTGCCGCGCCGGCCCCCTCGAGCGTGACGCCCACGCCGGGACGGACCGTGTTCACGGCGACGAGCCCGACGATGAGGGCGAGCGTCGTGAGAACCTCGAAATACACGAGCGCCTTCACCCCCATCCGGCCGACCTGCCTCAGGTTTCCGTGCCCCGCAATCCCCACGACGAGCGTCGAAAAAATGAGCGGGGCGATCAGGCTCTTGATGAGCCGGATGAACACCGTGCTGAGCGGCTTCAGGTTCTGGGCAAATTCCGGCCAGAGCCAGCCGACCAGGAGCCCGGCGGCCATGCCGAGGAAAATGTAGCGGGTGAGGGAGTTGGATGTGCGGGTCATTGGACCGGGGAAAATACAAAGAAAAACCCAGAAATGTTGCATCTCTGGGGGAGTTTTCATATTTTCGACCTGTTGAGTAAAATAGTCGAAAACGAAGGCGTACCCCCGATGCAGCACGACGTGCCGCAGGCAAAAGAAGCGCTCATACTCGAAGCCGCACGGAAGCGATTCGCATACTACGGATTCTCGAAGGTCACGATGGACGAGATCGCCTCCGACGTCGGGCTCGCCAAGCCGTCCCTCTACTACTACTTCCCCACGAAGGAGAACCTCTTCCGGGCCGTCGTCCGGCACGAGCAGGAGGCGTTCACCAGGGACATCGAGACGATGCTGAAGCGGGAGGCCGGCGCCGGGGAAAAGCTGAGGGAGTACGTCGACCTGCGCGTCACGCTCTTCAGGGAGCTCGTGAACCTGAGCGCCCTGGGCGTGCAGTCGTGGGCGGAGGTCTCGTCCATATTCGGCGACCTCTTCAAGACGCTCGAGGAACAGGAGCTGAAGCTGATCCATACCGTGCTGCACGAGGGGAAAGCCTCCGGGGAGCTCGAGATCGCCAACCCCGCCCACACGGCACGGCTGATACTCCACGTGCTTCACGGCCTCAGGCTGAGGACGTTCTATACCGGCCGGAGCCCGCACCCCGAGAACGGCGTCTACGCGGATCTGAAAAAAGACTCCGACCACCTTATCGACCTGCTGTTACACGGAATGAAACGACAACCATCACACTGAGGACAGGCAATGGCTAAGACCGCAGATGGACACCCGCCCGTACAGGGACCCCCCGCGCCGGGTCCGGAGCCCGACGGGGCGAACGGGGACGAGAGCATTGACGAAGTCCCGATGTTCAGGAAACGCCGGGTCATCATACCGATCGGCGTGCTCCTGGCGGCCGCGCTCCTTGGCGCCTGGTACTGGTACGTGAACATGCGGGGGTACATCACCTCCGACGACGCGTACATCGACGCGGACCGCGTTTCGATAAGCTCGAAGATGCTCGGGCGGATCGAGAAGCTGACCGTCGACGAAGGGGATACCGTGAAGGCGGGGCAGGTCCTGGTCATGCTGGACGAAAGCGACCTGAAGGCCCAGCTCGCTCAGGCGAACGCCGCGTTCCACCTTGCACAGGAAAGCGTCACGCTCGCCCGGGTCAACCTCGTCCGGGCGCAGGACGACTTTCAGCGCGCGGACAAGCAGTTCCGGACATCCGTGATCACCAAGGAACAGTTCGACCACGCCAAGAGCGCCCTCGATGCGGCCGGCGCGGAGCTGGGGATCTCCCTGTCGCGCGTCGCCGCCGCGCAGGCCCAGACCGGGGTCGTGCAGGCGCAGCTCGACAACACGACCATCCGCTCCCCGCTCGACGGCAGCGTGGTAAAACGGTGGGTCCTGCAGGGGGACGTCGTCCAGCCGGGACAGCCGGTGTTCTCCGTCTACGACAGGAGCCACATCTGGGTGACCGCGAACCTCGAAGAGACGAACATGGACGTCGTGAACCTCGGCGAGGACGTCGGGATCTCCGTGGACGGACACCCGGACCGCATATTCGGCGGGCGGGTCTTCCAGCTGGGGGGCTCGACGGCCGCGGAATTCTCTCTGATCCCGCCGAACAACGCGTCGGGAAACTTCACGAAAGTGACGCAGCGGGTGCCGATCAAGATCTCGATCGAGGAACGCACGCCCGGCAATCCCGTGCCCGCGCTTTTGCTTCCCGGCATGTCGGTCGAAATCCGCATCAGGACGCGGTAATCCATGCCATCGCACGACAACGAATTCCGCACGAGGGCTCTCCAGCAGTTTTCCTCGCTGCACCACGAGCATCCCTCCTACCAGTGGTGGGTGCTCGCCAACGTCATGATCGGGACGTTCATGGCGGTCCTTGACGCCACGATCGTCAACGTCGCGCTCCCGAAGATCATGGCCGCCTTCGGGATCGGCGTCGACAAGGTCGAGTGGGTCCTGACGGCCTACCTCCTGGTGTTCGCCGTCATGCTGCCGAGCTCGGGGTGGGTGGCCGATCATTTCGGCTACAAGCGGACGTACATGTCGGCCCTCTTCCTCTTCACGGTTGGGTCGTTCCTGTGCGGAATCGCCTGGGACGAAAACGCCCTCATTGCCTTCCGCATCGTCCAGGGGGCGGGGGCCGGGTTCATGATGCCCGTCGGTATGGCGATCGTGACGCGGGAATTCCCTCCCCACCGCCGGGGGATCGCGCTCGGATTCTGGTCGATCGCCGCCGCGGCATCGGTGTCGCTCGGGCCCCTGGCGGGGGGGTACCTGATCGATCATTTCTCCTGGCACATGATCTTCGACGTCAACGTGCCCGTGGGCCTGATGGGGGTGTTCGCGACGTACGTCATACAGCGGGAATACAAGACCGAGCACGTCCGCTCATTCGACTTCGGCGGGTTCATCTCGATGACCGTGTTCCTCACCTCGCTCCTGCTGGCGCTGAGCAACGGGAATTCCGCCTGGAACACCGGGGGCTGGTCCTCGCCGTTCATCGTCGGGTGCTTCATCGTCGCCGGCATCGCGTTTGCCGCGTTCCTCATCACCGAGTCGCTCGTCGAGCATCCCATCATCGACCTGTCGCTCCTGAAGAACTTCAATTTCGGCCTGACGAACATCGTGCTGTTCATCTTCGGGCTCGGGATGTTCGGCAGCACGTTCCTGCTCCCCCTGTATCTCCAGAACTCGCTCGGCTACACCGCATTCCAGGCGGGGCTCGTCTTCCTGCCGACCGGGATACTGCAGGGGCTCGTTTCCCCTTTCGCCGGCATCCTGGCCGACAAGGGATACGGGAAGTACCCGGCGATCATCGGGATCGTCCTCCTGGCGGTGAGCCTGTATCTCAACTATTTCCTTTCGGTGTACTCGGAACACGCCCAGATCATGATCCCGCTCTACATCAGGGGAGTGGCCATGGGGCTCGTCTTCACCCCCCTCAGCTCGCTCGCGCTCTCGGAGATCCCGCGGCACAAGATGGCGCAGGCGTCCGGGCTCTTTAACGTGATCCGGCAGGTCGGGGGGAGCTTCGGCGTGGCCCTCCTGGGGGCGATGCTCACCCGGAGAATGATCTTCCACCTGGCGGCGTTCGGACAGACCGCCGACCAGTATTCCGTGCCGTTCCGCTCCGCCATTGCGCGGACGCAGATGTTCGCGCAGCACGCCGCGGGAGGGAGCACCGCGTTTTCCGCCTCGCGCGCCCGGGCGCTCGTGTTCGGCAATCTCTCTGACCAGGCGTTTGTCGCGGCGGTGGCGGACGACTTCCTGATCGCCGCCATCATCACCGCGCTGTGCCTGATCCCGATCCTGTTTCTCCGGGTGCACAAGCACAGAACGGGGATCAGCGCCGCCCCGCTCGAATGATCTTTCATCCTTCAGGGAACAACGCACCATGACTTCGACACGACTGACATTCACGATCATCGCCGCCGGCGCAGCATGGCTGACCGCCGCGGCGCAGACCCCCTTCACCGGTCCGCTGACCGTGGGGGACGCCATCGCGCTCGTCCTTGCGCGCAACCCGGCCCTCGTGGAATCCTCCCGCTCGATCGACGCCTCGCGCGCCAGGGCCGAGCAGAGCCGCGCGGGGTACCTCCCGACCGCGGAAATCGAGGCGACGTACGTGCTGCTCGCCCCCGTTTCCGTGTTCGACCTTCCCGGCGAGTCCATCAAGGTCTTCCCGTTCAACAATTACGACGGGCACGTGGGGGTGCACCAGACCGTGTTCGACTTTCAGAAGACGAGCTCGCAGGTGACGCTAGCGGACTCGCGCGTCACGCTCGCGGAAGACTCGCGCGAGGCGGTCAAACGCGACCTGGAGGTGCGCACCGCGGAGACGTTCTACGCCATCCTCTTCCTCCGGCGGAGCATCGAAGTCCAGAATGAGCAGGTCAAAACGCTCGGGGAGCACCTTGCGATCACGCGGAAGAAGGCCGAGGCGGGGACCGCGACCCAGCTCGACGAGCTCACGACGCAGGTCCGCGTCGCCGCGGCGCAGAACGTGAAGATCGGGCTCGAGAACAACCTCCGCACGGCGGAGATCAACCTCCGCAGGCTCGCCGCGCTCCCCTCGGACTCCCCCCTTGACCTGCGGGGAGAGTTCGCCCCGGCGTCCGTTCCCTCCAACAGGGACTCGCTCCTCGCGGCGGCGCTCGCCGGGAGGATCGAAGCACGGAGCGCGGAGGACGCGCTCGCTTCCGCGCGCGCGATGGAGCACGCGGCCGGCAAGAACGACGCTCCCTCGCTCGGCGCTTCCGTTCTCTACGGCGTGAAAAACGGCTACATACCGAACCTGGACGTCCTCAGGGGAAACCTCGTGGCGGCGGTTGATCTCCGCGTCCCCATATTCGACGGAAACAGGACGAGCGCCATGGAAGAAGAGGCGACGGCCGCGCTCCGAGCGGCCGAGTCGAGGAAACAGGAGGTGGGGCTCATGATCCAGTCGGACGTCGACCAGGCCGTTTCGGACCTGAGAGCGGCGAACGACAGGGTGAGCGTCTCGCAGACGAACATCGAGCAGGCCGATCTCGCAGCGGCCAACGCCAGGCTCCGGTACGACGCCGGGAGCATATCCAATCTCGATCTCCTGGACGCCGTGACGGCCGTCGCACAGGCCCGGCTGACGAACCTGCAGGCGCTCTACGACATCGTCTCGGGAACGATACGGCTCCGGAGGGCGACCGGGAGCCCGGTCGCCGGCCAGTGAGGCCGGGGCAAAGGACACCGGCAAAGGAGGGTGAGATGGAAAACAGTTCCCCCGGGTACGTGCAGCTGGAGGTCGGGGACGGGACCACGATGGCGGCATACGTTGCGCGGCCGGACGGGGCGGGGCCGCATCCCGGGATCCTGGTGTTCCAGGAGGCGTTCGGCGTCAACGCCCACATACGGGACGTCGCGGGGCGTTTCGCAAAGGAAGGATACACGGCGATCGCTCCCGAGCTGTACCACAGGACCTGTCCCGGGTTCGAGGGGGCGTACACGGATTTCGAAGGGACGCGCCCCCACTTCAACGCATTGAACAACACTCAACTGGAAGCGGACGTACGGGCGGCGTTCGACTGGCTTCAGAACGACACGCGCACCGACAGAGGCAGGGTCTTCTCCGTCGGTTTCTGCATGGGAGGGCGGGTCTCGTTCATCGCGAACTCGGTCCTGCCCGTCACCGCCGCGGCGAGTTTTTACGGAGGGGGCATCGCCCCGGCTAACCTGGACCGGGTCGCCCGCGTGCACGCTCCGATGCTCTTCTTCTGGGGAGGGCTCGACAGGCACATCGGTCCCGAGGCGGTCGGTGCCGTCACGGGCGCATTCCGCGCGGCCGGGAAGCCCTTTATCAACGTCGAAATCTCCGACGCCGGGCATGCATTCTTCTGCGACGCGCGGGCGAGCTACAACAGGAAGGCCGCGCACGAGGCGTGGAGCCTGCTGCTCGCGTTCTTCAGGGAGAACGGCGGGGCCGGGCGATGATCCGGTAGACGAGCGGGAGACCGAAGAACAGGAGCAGGCTCGAGAGCGAGAATCCCCCGATCACGGCGATGGCGAGCGGCTGCTGCATCTGCGCCCCTGCACCCACGCCGAGCGAGAGCGGGAGCAGCGCAAAGACCGCCGCAAGCGCCGTCATGATAATCGGGCGCGTCCGCATCCGGGAGGCGCGCACGAGCGCGTCGTCAAGCGACACACCGTCCCCCGTCAGCTTCTTCACATTGTGCATCACGAATATCGCGTTTTCGGCGACGATCCCGATGATGAGGATGATCCCGACGAAGCTCGATATGTTGAACGACACCCCCGTCAGCCAAAGCGCACCGAACACGCCCAGCAGCGAGAGGACGTTGATCACGAGGATGGACAGCGGCACGGCGAACTCCCCGAATTCGAAGAGGAGGACGATGAAGACAAGCGCCACCGCCGCCAGCGTGACGAGAAGAAGCCCCCGGAACGAATCCTGCTGCGTCTGGTAGACCCCTCCGTAGATCACGCTCACGTCGGGAGGGAGCGTCAGCCCCCTGGCGAGCTTTGCCTTGATGTCGTCCACGGTGCGCCCCAGGTCCCTCCCCGAAATCCGCGCGGTTACCGCCACGAACTGGCGGAGCCCTTCCCTGTCGATCTCCGACTGCCCCCCGGTCATCCCGACGGAGGCGACCGTTTCGAGCGGGACGGCGCTCCCCGATGGGGAGATGAGCCGGATCTGCTTTATCCGGTCAACGTCCCGCCTGTACGGATCGGGAAACCGGACGCGTATCCCGATGATCTTTTCCCCTTTCTGGATGCTGCTCTCCGTGGAGCCGCGGATCATCTCCCCGAGCTGCTCCTCCACGTCCGTGACCGTCATCCCCGCAAGCGATGCCCTGAGCGGATCGACCCGGACGACCATCGAAGGGCCGGAGATCACGATGCCGTCGAAGGCATCGACCACACCGGGTATCGTTGAGATCAGCGATTTCACCTCCCTGGCTTTCGCCTCCAGCACCTTCTGGTCGGGGCCGAAGATCTTGATCTCCACCGGCGAAGGGTTGTTCGTCAGATCGCCGATCACGTCCATCATGAGCTGGCCGAATTCGATCCGGAGCGAAGGCTCGGACGCGCTGACCCTGTCGCGCACTTCCGCGATCACGTCCCCGATCGCGCGCTTCCGGGCGGACTTCAGCTTCACGAGTATGTCCCCCCTGTTCGGCTCCGTGAGGAAGAACCCGAGCTGGGTCCCCGTCCTCCGGGAATACGTATCCACCTCGGGGACTTCCATGAGGATCCGCTCGACGTTCGCCAGGACCCGGTCCGTCTCTTCCAGCGAGGTCCCCGGGGGAGTCGAATAATCGAAGACGAACGTCCCTTCGTCCATGTCGGGCATGAAGTCGTTGCCGATGTGATTGTACAGCCAGTACGTCCCCGCGACGATGAGAAGCGAAGCCGGAACGACGACCCACCGGAGCGCGAGAAGGCGCGTGAGCGTGCGGCCGTACCACTCGCCGAGCGCAGAGCGGCGGCCGTGACGGGCGACTTCGCGCTCGACGTCGGATTCCCGGATGACGTACGACGCCAGGAGAGGGGCCAGCGTGATGGAGAGCAGGAACGAAATCAGGAGCGCGAAGACCATCGTCACGGACAGGGACGCGAAAAACGCGCCGGTCACCCCCCCCAGGAACGCCAGCGGAATGTGAATCACGATCGTGCTCGCCGTGGAACCGACGATGGCGCTCATCAGCTCGTGGAGCGACCTCCCCGCGAGGTCGAAGAGCCCCGCCCCGGCCCCTCCTCCTTCCTTCCGGGAGATGAAGTGCGCAAACACGTTCTCCAGGATGACGATGGAGTCGTCGATGATCAGCCCCACGGCGGCGGCGATTCCTCCCAGCGTCATGATGTTGATCGTCTTCCCCACGACGGCGAGGCAGACGATCGTGGAGGCGATCGTCACCGGGACGACGAGCGCGATCACGATCGCCACGCGCCAGCTCCTCAGGAATACCAGGAGGACGACCATCGCGAGCGCGATGCCGATGATGATGCTGTCGCGCGTGGTCCGTATGGAGCTCTGGATGAACCCCCCCTGGTCGTAGAAGTTCTCGAACCGGACCCCCGCGGGGAGCTTCAGCGCCGCCAGGGCGCTGATGACGTCGTTCCCGATGCGCACCGTGCTCCCGGTCGGCTGCTTCATGACGTTGACGAGCACCGCCTCCCGGCCGTGTGCCGTGGTGCGGATGTATTTGTCCGCGACCGAGGGGGTGACCTCCGCCAGGTCGCTCACCCTGACCGGGACCCCCCCGCGCACGGCCACGATGCAGCTCCCGATATCCTCGGAGCTCCTGTACAGGCCCGACACAAGGGACAGGTACAGCTCGTAGTTGTTCTCCACGAGCCCCGCCGAGGAGACGAGGTTCGCCTTCTGGATGGCGTCGGACACCTGGCGGATATCGAGGCGGTAGGCGGCGAGCTTTTCCGGAGCCACGGTGACGCGAAACTCCCTCGTGTCCCCCCCGGTGATCTCGACGCGGGCCACCCCCTCCACGCGCATGAGGGCCGGACGGATCTGGTAGAGGGCGATGTCGCGGAGGTCGACGAGACTGATGGAATCGGAGGTGAGGCTGTACCCGAGTATCGGAAATACCGCCACCTGCATCTGCTCGGTCTGAATCGTCGCCCGGGCCGGGAGCGCGGAACGGACGTTCGCGATCCTCCCCTGCAGGAGCTGAAGGGTCTGCTGCACGTCCGTGCCCCAATCGAGGTTGACCGAGATCTCGGTGGACCCCCTGCCGGTGATCGAGCGGACGATCCTGACGCCGGGAACCGAGCTCGCCGTTTCCTCCAGCGGCTTCGTCACCTCGATCATCATCCGCTCGGCCGGTTCCTCGCCGTTGTCGGCGAGTATCACGATACGCGGAAACGTGACGTCGGGAAACAGGGAGACGGGCATCTGCTGGAGGAGGGCGACCCCCGAAGCGGCGAGCACCGCGATCGTGAACAGGATGGCCCGCGCGTGGCGCCGGACGTATTCGAACAGTGTCATCGGCGGCTCATTCCCCCGGGGCGATGCGCGTGGAATCGGCCAGCGAGTAGTTCCCCTCCACGACAACGCGCGTCCCGGGAAGAAGTCCGGGCCCCGACACCTCGGCGGTCGTATCGGTTCTCGCCCCGACTTCGACCGGCACGACCCTGGCGAGCGAATCCGGCGTCGCCACGACGATCGTGTACGTGCCGGTCTCGTCGTTCCGCAGGAGCGCCGGCCTGGGAACGATGAGGACGCCGGCGTGCATGCCCGTTACGATCCCGGCAAGCCCCCCCATATCGCTCCGCAGAAGGCCCATCCGGCGGGAAGTTTCTCCGCTGAAGTCCATCCTGACACGGACGGACTGGCTCCCCGCGTCGGAGCGGGGGTTCACGGCGCCGACGCGGGCGGCGAATCGCTCACCGGGAAGCGCCTGGAAAGAGACTGACGCCTTTTCTCCCGCGCGCACGCCCGCTATGTCGCTTAACGGAACGTCGGCGACGAAGACCAGCGTCCTTAAGTCGACCACGGTCATGAGCTCGGCGTTTTCCGCCACGACCTCCCCTTCCGTCGCGCTCCGCGAGGCGACGACGCCGTCCGAGGTCGAGCGGACATCGAGATTGTTCTGGGCGGCGAGTGCGAGCTGCATCGCCCGGCGCGCCTCCAGGCGCTCCTCGTCGGTCCCCGCCGCCCGCAGGAGCGTCTCCGCGCCGGAGATCGCGGCCCTGGTCTCTTTCGGCTGTATCACGGCAAGAAGATCCCCCCGGCGGACCGGCGTCCCCTCAAGAACTTTCAGCGAGAGAAGCGTCCCGGCGATCGGGGCGATGATCTTCTCTTTCCGGAGGGCGTCCGTGCTCCCCGTCGCGGTGACGAGGGTCGCCATGTCGCCGCGGACGATCGGGGCGGTTCTGACGGCGACGACGGCATTCGCATTTGAGGCGGAGCTGTCGTCGTCGTCGGCAGAGCCGTGGCGCCCCGTGCACCCGGTGAGCACGACGCACAGGAGGGTCGTCGGGAACAGCAGCGGACACTTCATCGTTTCCCCTCTCAATGGGCGGTCAATCGTTCGAGCCTGGCCTGCGCGGAACGGATGTCTTCAAGCGCCTGGAGCTCCGCCAGCCGGGCGTCGGTCAGGGCCTGCTGGGCCGAGAGCACCTCGAGAGAAAGCGAGGCGCCTGCGGCGAACCTGGATTTTGTCAGGAGGAAATTGTCGCTTGCCTTCGTGAGATTCCCCCTGAGGACCGCGAGCCGCTCCCGGGCTCCCGCAATCTGGAGGCGGAGCCGCAGGGCGTCCGAGGCGATGGAGCGCCGGAGGATCTCCATCCGGTTCCTGAGGTCGTCCGTGGCGACTTCCTTCTGCTCCGTCCTGAGTCCCGTCGCGCCCCAGTTGAGTATCGGCACCTGAATGCCGATGCCGACTTCGTACCCCAGCCCGTTCAGACGCTCAGAGGCGGGGAGGCGGAGATTGTCTCCCGATGTGAGATAGCCCGCGTCGGCGAAGAGCGAAATATCGGGGAGCCGTTCGTGCCTCGCAATATCCTCGTCGAGCATGCTGCGGCGGACGAGCATGCCCGCCACGCTCATGTCGAGCGTCAGCGCGGGGTCGAACGGGACAGAGGCTGCCGAATCGACGGCGGCCCCCGGGGTCTCCTCCAGGGAGCCCGCCAGTATCAACGACGTGTCGGGCGGAATACCCATCACCTCCTCGAGCGCAATAAGGGCCCCGGCGGATGCCTCGCGTGCCCTGGCGAGCGCGAGGCGCGCGCCGGACGCCTGCAGCTCGGTCTTCAGAAGGTCCGTCGCACTCGCGCTCCCGCCGTTGTAGAGCCGGCGGACAAGGCCGAGGTACGCCTCGAGCTGGTCCGCGCTCTCCTTCTGGAGGTCGACTTCGGCGCGCGATCTGAGCGACTCGAAGAAGGACTGCTTCACCGCGAGCGTGAGATCGAGGGCCGAGAGCCGCCGCTCGCTGCCGAGCCTGTCGATGTCGAGGGAGAACTGGTCCGATTTGATCCCGCGCAGACCGGAATCGTACAGGGACTCCCGGACGGCGACGAGCCCGCGCACCTCTCCCCCGTCGGTGATCGAGGGATCGTACCCGTACCGTGGAGGAACCGGCATGTAGACCGCGTCGACGACCGCCTGGATCTGGGGGAGCACCGTGGTCTGGATCTCGGAGCGTGCAAGATCGGCCGAACGGACGGCACCCTCCGCCGAGCGGAGGGCCGGGCTGTTCCTGGCGGCGATGGCGAGACAGCTGTCAAGCGTGAGCGGCGACCGGGCATCCGCGCAGACAGGACCACACAGCGCGAGAACGAGCAGAAGGCGGAAGCGGCACCACACGATGCGTCTCATGTCAGGTCAATCGTCCTCTTCCTCTTCATTCTCCTCTTTTTCCTTCTTTTCTTTTTTCGCCTTCAGCGGGCTCTTTTCGAGGACCCTGCCGGAATCGCTCACGACGATCGAGCCCGATTTCCCGCCGAGCTTCACGTGCACCTCGTACGAGAGCGCGGCGCCCTTCCGGACCCGCTCGGCCTTCGAGATTTCAGACTTCCCGAACTCCCGTGCGATGGCGTTGTTCACGGACTCCGGAAGCGCGCGCGGGGAGACGACTTCCTCGATTTCCGCAGCCGTCCCGTCGGCACGATACAGAATGTCGCGGCGCTGCGCGCCGTCGACGCTTTCGATCTCGTAGTATGTGTTCCCGTTTTCCACTTCGGTGGATGTCCCCCTGATCTTCGCGTGCGGGTATGATTGCGCAAATGCCGAGAGAACGGCGGGGGGGATATCTTTCCTGCTGATCTTCCTGTCCTGCGCGGCGGACTCAGAGGGAAGGATCAGGCCTGCGATGAGAAGAAGGATCGCGATCGAAAACAGCCGGCGGAGACTCATACTGGGACACCCTGTGTCGGTGAGAATCAGGCCCTGCAATTCTGGATCATATAATGTACGAAGTGAACATGAAATGAGGATGAAAGCCTGCCGGAGTGTATCCCCCAAAGCGGTACAATGAGCCCGGATTCGCCATAAAACCCGGAACCGGGACGAACTGACATCGTTCGCGCGTCCGGGTCACGGAGACGCGGGCGGGAGATGGATCACGAACGTGGTCCATTTCCCCGGCTCGCTTTGCACGGCGATCATCCCGCCATGCAGTTTCACGATATGATCCACGATGGCGAGACCGAGGCCGCTCCCCCCGCCGTCTCCCCGCGTCTCTCCGGAACGATAGAACCTCCCGAATATGTGAGGGAGATCCGCCGGCGCGATACCGCACCCCGTGTCGTGCACCGTGACCGTCACGGGGAGCGCCGCCCCCTTCTCGCATGCGAGAGAAAGATGTACGCGTCCCCCCCGCTTCGTATATTTCAGGCTGTTCTCGAGGAGGTTGAGGAGCATCCGCTTCATCCCTTCCCTGTCCCCCCTGACCTCGAGCGCCTCGGCGATGTGGACACGAAGAGCGACCCCTTTACCCCTGAACAGCGGGTGTAAATCCCTGACGCATTCCACGATGAGCTCATCGATCCTGAGCAGCGTGCGTTCCAGAGAGGCCGGCGCGGCGTCAAGCCTCGACAGGAGAAGAAGATTCCCTCCCATCTTCACGAGGCGGTCGACCTCGGCGACGATCCGGTCGATTTCCTCGCTCCGCGCATGGCTCCGTGAGTGCTTCCCGAGAAACTCGAGCTCGCTTCGTATGACGGTCAGCGGCGTCCGCATTTCGTGGGAGGCGTCGGCGACGAACTGCCTCTGGGCCCGGAACGCCTTCTCAATCCTGTCCATCATGCCGTTGAGCGTCTCGCCGAGGAGCCGGATCTCGTCGACGGCCGGCGGAAGGTCGAGGCGCGCGGAGAGATTGTCGGCCGATATATTCCGTGCCGTCGTGATCATGGCCGAGACCGGGGAAAACGCGGCGCGGGCGATCAACCAGGCCGCGAGCCCCGCGAGAAGAAGGACCGCCGGCACGGAGAACAGGAAGAACATCCGGAGGCTCTCCAGTGCCGACTCGACGCCGGCCATCGGCGCGGCGGCCGCCACGAAATATGCGGTCGTATCGTCGACCTCGACGGGACCCGTGTACACCCTGAAATTCCTCCCTCCGAAGGAGATCGTTTCGGTCTTTCCCGGCCACCCGGAGGGAACACCGGAAGGGAACGGGACGAGCAAGAGAAGGGAATCCTCCAGGACGGGGGAACCGTCGCGCGCCCTGAGGAGGTATCGCTGGTCCACAAGATCGCCGGGGGAGAGGGCGCGGAACTCGCCCGGGGCGGGGAACAGCCGCTCGGCCGTCTGCTCCTCCACTTCGGCTTCGATCCTTCCGGCATAGGTCAGGAGCGAGGCGTCGAGCTTTGCCAGCGCGGTTTCGCGGGTATTGGAGTACACAAGGAGCGCGAACCCCGCGAATATCAGACCGAAGACGAGCGTATAGGCGAGGGCGATTTTCGACCTGACCGTGAGCGCGTTCATCGCCTCCCCGCAGGATCAGTGTCGGTGAGCATGTACCCGGCGCCCCGCAGCGTGCGGATCAGGGGCACGTCGAAGTCCCTGTCGACTTTCTGACGCAGGAACCGGACAAATGACTCCACGACGTTGCTCTTCGGATCAAAATTCATGTCCCAGAGATGCTCGGAAATCGCCTGCCGGGAGAGGATCTTCCCCGGGTTCATAAGGAAAAGCTCGAGGAGGGCGAATTCCTTCGCGCTCAGGGGGATCTCCTTTCCTTCCCGGACCGCACGGTGCGTCGTCAGGTCGAGCCGGAGCCCGAATTTCTCAATCGTGGTGGAGCGGATATCAGACCGGCGCCTGACAAGGGCCCTGACCCGGGCGAGAAGCTCTCCTCCGTGAAACGGCTTCGCCAGGTAGTCGTCCGCCCCGGTGTCCAGTCCCCGGATCCTGTCCCCCACGTCGCCGAGCGCCGTGAGCATGAGTATCGGCGTAAGGATCCCCTTTGTGCGGATATGCGCCAGCGTCTCCCACCCGTCCTGCCTGGGAAGCATGATATCCAGTATGATGGCATCGTATTCGTTTGCTCCCGCGAGTTCTTCGGCCCGGACGCCGTCGGGGGCGATATCCACGGCAAAGCTCTCCGACCGGAGCCAGCGGGAAACGGAGCGGGCAACGCTCCTGTCGTCTTCAACAAGGAGAAGTCTCATGGGTCGTGTGAGCTGGACGGGGAACGGCCGGAAGTCCCCGGGCGTTCGACAATTCGCGGCAATGAACCCATTGTGGTATATTCGACAACAAGAAGAAACGACTCCGGGAGGCTAAAATCAACAAGGGTGAAACGCGGACATCTCCGGCCGAACTCGCGGCCCTGTTCCTCAGGCTCGGGTTCACCGCATTCGGGGGCCCCGCGGCGCACATTGCCATGATGGAAGACGAGGTGGTGCGCCGGCGGAGCTGGTTCACGCACGAGGAGTTTCTCGACATGCTCGCTGTGACGAACCTGATACCGGGGCCGAACTCGACCGAGATGGCGATCCACGTCGGGTACCGGCGGGCCGGCGTGAAAGGACTGATCATCGCGGGGCTCTGTTTCATATTGCCGGCGATGATCGTCACGACCGTCTTCGCGTATCTCTACGTCGCATACGGGTCGATGCCCGGGCTCGGGACGGCCATGCGCGGCATACGTGCAGCGATCGTGGCGGTGATACTCGGCGCGGTCTACCGGCTGGGGAAACCCATCGCTTCGAACCCGTTTTTGATGGTAACGGGGGCCGCCTGCGCGGTGCTCGCGGTTTTCGGGTTCGATCCTCTCATCCTTCTCGCGGGGGCTGCGCTCGCGGGTATGGCCTGGAGCCGGAGGGAGAAGCTCCGGGGGCTGTTCAACATTGCGGTGACGGCCCCGCTCATGGCGCTCTTCCCCGGGGCGGGTTCGGCCGGAGGGGGCGCCCAACCGGGACCGACGCTCCCGGGGCTGGGTCTCTTTCTCCTGAAGACGGGGGCGATACTGTACGGCGGCGGGTACGTGCTCGTGGCGTTTCTCCAGGAGGGGCTCGTCGATACCCGCGGCTGGCTCACCCAGACACGCCTTCTCGATGCCATCGCGGTGGGACAATTCACGCCGGGGCCCGTGCTCTCCACCGCGACGTTTATCGGCTACCTGCTGTTCGGGATCCCCGGCGCGCTCGTTGCTACGGCGGCGATATTCTTCCCTTCGTTCGTCTATGTCCTTGCGATCGGTCCCTTCGTCCCCCGGCTCAGGTCGTCCCCGCTGATGAAGGGCTTTCTTGACGGCGCGGGGGCGGGGGCCATGGGGTTGATGGCGGGGGTCTGCTTCGCACTCGGCGCGTCGTCGATCACGGGGATCGTGACGGGCGCCGTATTCGTCATCGCGCTTCTTGTCCTCGTCCGGTGGCGCGTCAACGCCGCCTGGGTCGTCGCCGCGGGAGCCCTCGCGGGCTGGGCCGCGGGGCTCCTCGGGGCAGTTTAGATTCCGACGTTCGCCAGCATCGTGCAGATCGCATTGACTTCGCTGACGAGTCCCGGGTGCGAGGCCTCGAATTCCTTCGCCGATTCGGCGAGCCCCGCCAGGGAGAGCCGGAGCAGCTCGGGATTCTTCTCCTTCCGCGTCGCCTCGTGCGTCGAGCGGTCGATGAACCCCGTAATGCTCTCGGCGTGCTCGGCGCGCGTTTTCGAGAGGTCGGTGATCTCCGACTTGAGGGTCGAGACGAGCGAGAGAAGGTCGCTCTTGTTCTTCCCCGTGATCGCTTCCGCGGACCTGATCCGCGATTCGATCTTCTGTAAGGTCTCTTCGATCATGCTTCCCCCTTCACGCCGGGCTCCGGGCCGCCGCCGCATCTCATGTGCCAGGATTCACGGTATTTTTCCCTCTCTTCGGGTGTCATCGATTCGAGCTTCTTCTCAAAGTGCCGTCTCCAGCGGTCCCTCCGCCATCCGTGGCCGAACCGCCACGGGCTCCACCCGCGGAGCAGGATGTGCGCCAGGAGCATGAGCGCGATCGACTGGGCGAAGGTTATCGCCGGACCGTGGAACAGATCGGGGACCGTGGCGTTCCAGAGGAACATGACGACGCCGCCGAAGAGGACGAGCGCCGCCGCCGCGATGCCGATGAAGAGAAATACTTTTCCTATCCACCACGCTTTCATTGTGTTTCCTTTCCGAATGTGTGTCTGCGATGAGTGTGAACTCTCCGGCGTCCTTCCGCTCAATCCGCAATCTCGCGGTAGAGATCCTCAAGCCTGCGGCGGAGAAACTGAACCGCGTAGCGCTTGCGCGAGAGGAGCGTGTTGAGCGGATCGCCGGTCATTTCCTGTATCTCGTTGAAGCTTCTTCCTTCGATCTCGTGCATGACGAACACCAGCTTCTGTTTTTCGGGGAGCTCCTCGAGGGCCTCCGCAAGCTCATCGGCGATGATTTCCCTGTCGTACCCCGTATCCGGCCCTTCGGTCACCGAGGGGAGCACTTCGGCAAGCGTCACCGGTCCCCCGTCCAGCGCCTCATCCAGCGAGCGGTCGGCCGGACGCCGCCTCCTGTACCAGTCGATGATCTTGTTGCGGGCGACGGTGAACAGCCATCCCGTCATCTGTTCCAGCGGCTCGGTAACGCTGTAGCTCGTCAGGAGCTGGTAGAAGACATCCTGCAGTATGTCTTCGGCCAGGCTGTCGCTCGAGACGCGCCGGCGTATGAACGCAAGGAGCCTGCTCCTTTGCCCCTCGGCCGCCCGGGCGATCTGTGAATCCCGTATAAGTATTTCAGCGCTGGCTTCCACCTGTTGTCCTGATGTATACTGTACAACGAACGAGAATGCCGATTATTGTGATGAACCCGCGATTATCGTAAATTACACGAAAATGAGGGAATTATGAAGGGACCGATATACACATTTCTCGCGGAAGACCACGACCGGCTGGACGCGCTCTTTCACGAGGCGTCGGCCGATCCGGGCCGGGTCAACATGAACGCCTATGCCGCCTTCCGTTCCGGTCTCCTTCACCACATACGGATGGAAGAAACCGTCCTCCTCCCCGCGGCGCTGAAACTCCAGGGGGGAAGGCCTCTTGCCATCGCGGACAGGATCCGGCTCGATCACGGGGCGCTCACCGCTCTGATGGTTCCCCCGCCGGACAGGACGATACTGAACACGATCAGGTCCATACTCCAGGTGCACAACGCGCTGGAAGAGCAGGAGGGGGGAATGTACCACGTCTGCGAACAGCTTGCAGGAGAGGAGGCGGAATCGCTCCTGCGTCAATTGAAAAGCGTCCCCGAGGTCCCCCTCCACCCCCACAACCCGAAACCGGAGATCCTCGAAGCGACCCGGCGCGCGGTGGAGCGGGCCGGTCATACGATGAGAACGGAGTAAGACCGGGCTCCTTTTTTACGTCCAGAATATCTTCATCCCTCCCGGCCCGATCTGGACATTCGGCGGGCGCATCTTCGTCAGGATCCTGACCGCCGTCAGCCCGCCGGTCAGGACGCAGACCGCGCCCCCGCCCACCAGGAGCCCGAGCTTGCTCGTGGGCTCCGGATCCAGGAACGCCAGGACGACCATCGCCGCCCCCGCCGCGCTCAGGCCCACGGCGACCCCGACTGCGGACCATTCTCTCGGCGTGAGCTTCGCCTTCAGTCCCATCGCCGCGAGCGAATCGACCGCCGGGTCGATTCCCACCCTCGCGTCATCGACGAGGAAGACCGGGGTCTTCTGCCTGTACGCCTGGGCAAGACGGGTGAACCACCCCTGTTCGCTTGTCCGTATCTGGATCTCTTCCATCCACGTTCCTCATTCAATGGGGATTCAAACGGCCGAACAGGCCGGGGAGAGCGACAACAGCCGCACAGACGACGAGTGCAACCCAGAGGGCTCCCAGGAGATACCGGCCCGGACCCCGGAGGTCCATCCGCCTGAGACCGACGCCCGAAGCGACTCCGCCTGCGGCGAGCGCGGGGAAGACGAGTAATTTCATTCCGAACATCGCGACGAGGAAGACCGACGTGAGAACAAACGGGGCGAGAATCCCCGTGCACGCTCCCCACGGATAGCGCGTCCCCGGACGGGCGAAGAACAGGCCGCCGGCAAAGAACAGCGTTCCCGTGAGGAAGACCGGGAGCCAGACCGGCGCGGCCAGCAGCGCGCCGATCGTCAGGATGAGAAGAATGAGCCCGGAGGCGAGCGGAAAGAATGATTCGATCCCGGAGCTCACCGCCTCCCCCCGAGGAGCCTGCCGACGATCTGGGATGTGCCGAAGGGGGTCCCCCGCCGGGAAACGCCCGAGAGGCCGGCCGCGGTCATCCACGCGGAGACCTCGGCCTCCGTATACGTGTCCCCCGCATCGGTGCCGACGAGCATGTTGAGCGCGAAAAACGCGCCGTGCGCGGGGGTCACGCGCTCTTCGTCCATGATGAAATCCTGGACCACCACGGAGCCGCCGGCGCGGAGCGCCCGGGCGCATTTCTTTATGAGCTCCCCGTTCTCCGCGGGAGAGTTGCTGTGAACGATGGCGGAGAGGAACACGACGTCATAGTCCTTCCCCAGCTCGTCCGTGAGATAGTCGCCTGCGGCCGTGCTCACGCGCGCGGAGAGTCCCTCCTTCTCGACGTACGATCTCGTCAGCGGAACGACATTCGGGAGATCGAACACGACCGCGCTGATCCCCGGGTTCGCCCGCGCGAACGCCATCGCATAGGCCCCGGACCCTCCTCCCACATCAAGGACCCTGGTCACCCCCGCGAGGTCGATCAACCCGACGACGCCGGGGGCCTGGCGGGCCGCCCTGTCGTGCATCGCGGCGATGAACGCCGCGAGCCATGCGTCTCCCCGTTCGTTCACGTCCCGGACGCGGACGCTCGTCCCGGTCTTCACGGCCGCGCTCAGCGTCGACCAGGTGTCCCAGAGGTGGACGGTGTGCATCAGCCCTCCCAGGTACCCCGGGCTGTCACGCACAAGGTACGAGGATGCCGCATCCGAGTTGCGGAACCGGCCGTTCTCTTTGACGAGGAGTCCCATTGCCGTGAGGGCATTCATCAATCTGTCCGTGGCGCGCGGATCGGTCCCGAGCAGCGAGGCGATTCCGGCGGACGCGTGCCGGCCGGCGCCGATCGCGGTGAAGAGCCCGAGCTCGTAGGCGGTGAGGAGAATGCGGCTCTCCTGGAATCCGTAGGCGATGCCGCGAATCTCTTCGCGTGTGCGTGTGGGGGTGTCATCGTTCATCGTCGTATCCTGTTTCTGCTGGGGGAGAAGTCCCGGTCATGGACTGCAGGCAAAATGAATGGACATGCGCTTTCAAAATCAACACCGCACCCGCGTCAAAGCGGAAACGAATGTTTGATTCTTTCACCTATTTCGCGTAACGTGTACGGCAGAAAGGACTTACCCCATGACACTGACGCCCCGCGTCCAGCGGCTTCACGGCGGCACGCCGATACTGAGACGGATCGAAGACCACCCGTGGGAAAACCGGGTCACGTTCAACCCCGCCTGCGCGTTTGTCGACGATCGCACAACGATCGCATCGATCGTCCCCTCGCTCCCGTTCGATGCCCAGACGAAGGCGCTCCTGCTGAAGCAGGAAGGGCTCTGTTTCCTCCTCTACCGCGCGCAGGGAGCGCGGAGGGACGATTACGACCACACGCGCTCGTCGATGGGGCTTGCGGTCCTCAGTCCCCGGCTCGACCTTCTCGCCCGCCACGACAGGCCGGTGATGCTTCCCGACCAGCCCTTCGAGGACCTCGGCGTCGAAGACGCGAGAATCACGCGCGCGGGGGACAGGTTCTACGCGTTCTACACTGCGTACGCCTCGGGGAAACCGAACAACCGGGTCCGCCTCGCCATCGCGAGCACGAAGGATTTCGTCCGGTGGGAGAAGCACGGGCTCCTGAAGGGCGACTTCAACAACATCGACAACAAAAACGGGATGCTCTTCCCGGGGAAGATCGACGGCAAGTACATCATGTTCCACAGGCCGATGGAGGGCCCGGACAGGATGTCAATCCACTGGGCGGAATCAAGCGACGTCCTCGGTCCCTGGAAGACGCGCGGGCTTCTGATGAAGCCGCTCCGGAATCCGCTCTTCGCGGACACCTGGACCGGCGGAGGGCCGCCGCCGCTCGTGCTCCCCGACGGCAGGTTCCTCATTATTTATCACAACGGCAACAGGAAGGCGGACGGCACCAGGGTGTATGAACTCGCCATCGCCATCGGTGACCCCAAAGCGAAGGGGTTCATCACGAGGAGAGACGAGCCGCTCATGAGTCCGGAGACTCCCGCCGAGACGCAGGGAGACGCGGACCTGGGAGTGAACAACGTCGTCTTCGCGTGCGGCTGTTACTTTTACAGGAAGGACCTCTATCTCCCGTACGCGGGAGCGGACAGCGTCGTCGGCGGCGCCATGATTCCGGCGGACGAGATCGCCCGGTACGCCGGCGAACGATAGGAACGCCTAGCGGAGCGCGCTCGCCGTGAGGCTCTTCTTCAACCGGAGGAGAGAGATGCCCGTCGTGCAGCGCACGGTCTTCGCCGTTCCCCCGTCGACGTCGAAGACGTTGTCGTCGAATTCCGCCTCCGTCCCCTCCACGTCCAGGCGAACGCTCCGCGCGAGGTTCTTCGCCCGGAGCGTAATTTCGAAGGACGTCCCCCCCTTTTGCCGGACGCTCCAGGAAAGTCCCGGTTCGGGAAGGTCCAGGTGCTTCGGCTCCGCAAAATACAGCCGGTTCTCGCTCACCATGCCCTCCTCCGACGTCGCGCGGGCAAGAAGGTAGTGCCCCTTCAGGTCGTGCCTCCGCACGTCCTCCCACGCGACGGTCCGCGCGCACACCGAGGAGTCCGATTTCAGCCGGAGGGAATCCTTCTTCCTCAGGACGGTCCGCCCCCCGAACGACACGAGGGAAACCTCGAGCGTTACGCCGACGGGGACGGGGAGATCGCTCGTGATCCAGACTTCGGGGCCCCCGGCTGTCGTTTTGATGCTGACGAGCAGGGGAGCGAAGAACCGCTTCGCGTAAAAATACGCGGCCTTCGGACGGAGAGCGCTGTCGATCACCGACCAGCTGTTCACGGGCCAGCAGTCGTTCAACTGCCAGAAGAGGACCCCCGCCGTCCCGTATTTCCGCCTCCGCCAGTGCTCTGCCGCCCGCTTGAGGGCTTCTCCCTGAACGACCTGCCCCTTCGCGACGAAGTCCGCGAGGTCGCCGCCCACGCGGTAGTGCGCCGCCAGGAACCGGATGAGCCGCTCGGTCCCGTCCACCTGCTTGTTGTGGTGTTCGAGCACCTCGCTCTGCGGGTGCCTGTCGCGCGGGAGCGTGACTTCCCTGAGCGTCTGAAGATTCGCAGGCCCCTGGAACCCGAACTCGGTCACGAACCGGGCGTTGTCGTTTTCGTATTCGGGGTAGTCTTTCCAGAAGCTCCAGACATGCCACTGGTGGTGGTTCCCGTTTGATTCGTCGTTCGGAAACCCCTCGCCGAAGGGGGAGCTTCTCCAGTAGGGGCGCGTCCCGTCGAGCTTCTTCACGACGGAGGGGAGCAGCTCGCGGAAGATCTTTGCCCCCTTCATTGCGTCCGGGCTCTTTCCCGGATTCTCGGTGCAGTAAAGCCACTCGCACTCGTTGTTGCCGCACCAGAGGACGATGCTCGGGTGGTTTCTGAGCCTCGCAACGGCCTTCTCCGCCTCGTCACGCACCTGCGCGGTGAACCACGGGGCCCCGGGATATTCGCCGCAGGCGAACATGAAGTCCTGCCACACCATCAGGCCGAGACGGTCGCAGAGGTCGTAGAACACGTCCTCTTCGTAGAAGCCTCCCCCCCACACCCGGATCATGTTCATGTGAGCGTCCTTCGCCATGCGGAGGAGCCTGTCGTACGTCGCGGGCGTGATACGGGGGATGAAGCTGTCGGCCGGGATCCAGTCCGCACCTTTGCAGAATATCCGGCGCCCGTTCACTTCGACGATGAAGGACCTTCCCTGCGCGTCCTTCGTCTGCAGGAGACGCACCGTTCGTATGCCGAACCTCACCTGTTTCTCGTCGATCACGTCCTCCCCGTCGAGGAGCGTGAACAGGGCGGTGTACAGGGGCTGCTCGCCGTGGCCGCTCGGCCACCAGAGGTGGGGATCGGGAACGACGACGTTGAGGCGCACGGTATTTCCCCTGACTTCCTGCGTGTACTCAGCGGCGCGGTCAGGCCCCCCCAGAAAGAGCCGGAGCCGCAGCGGGCGCTTTCCCTGCCGGATGACACCCGACGAAAACCGGATGACGGCCTTCGCGCGGGTCAGGGAGACTACCTTTGCCGAGGGATCCTCGAGCCGGCCGGAGGAGACGGCTTCCAGCGCGATCCCCCGCCAGATCCCGGACGTGGTCAGTTTCGGCCCCCAGTCCCAGCCGAACGAATACTGCGCTTTCCGCACGTATGCGCGGTGCGGTTCCAGCGCGACGGCGAGACGACCGTGCTCCTCTTCCAGCCGCTTCGCGCGTGCCACCGGGGAATCAAAGAGAATCGTCAGGACGTTTTTTCCTTCGCGGAGGAAGCGCTTGAGAGGGAACCGGTGAGCGACGAACATGTCCGCGGAGGCCCCTGCCCGCTTTCCGTTGCACGTGATCGTCGCGTACGTGTCGAGCCCCCCGGCCACCAGGTCGACGGCGGCGGCGGAGAGAAATCCCCGCGGGACGGTGAACTCCTTGCGGTACTCCCAGGCGAGGCCGTCGATCCACTGGACGTCGTTTTCCTGGCTCCTGTAGAACGGATCCCCGATGAGCCCGCAGGCCATAAGGTCCGTGTGGACGGTCCCCGGAACCGACCCGTCGTGCCAGCCGAGCACGCGCCTGTGACGCGCATCCAGCGAGCCGCCTGCGTCAATTCCCCTGAACCTCCATATTCCGCCAAGATCGAGCGTCTTCATGTTCGAGAGTAGCCTTCCGTCATTTTGTGAGGAGCATTTTCTGGACGAGCGACTCGCCGCCGGATTCCAGGCGGCAGAGGTACACGCCGCTCGAGAGAGCCCCGCCGTCCCAGACGACGGAATAGATCCCCCCGTGGAACGACCCGCTGGCAAGCGTCGCCACCTCGCGGCCGAGAAGGTCGTAGACGCGGAGCGAGACAAACCGGGAGGCGGCGGAACCCGGAACGGCGAACGAAATCGTCGTGGACGGATTGAAGGGGTTCGGGTAGTTGCTGTAAAGCCGGAACGCCGACGGAAGGGCCTGTCCTGCAACGGGAGCCGTCACACCGGTGACGTCGTCGAGTGAGGCGATCTGGGACAGTGAGAGGCCGTAGTCGTAGAGGCGGACATCGTCGAGGACCCCGTTAAAATCGTACTGGTTGTCTGCGGGGAGGTCCTGGGCGATCGTCAGCGCGTACGAGGTCGTGTTGATCAGCCCCGAGAACGGCGCGAACGCATCGAGTGCGCCGTTGATGTAGATTTCCATGTCCGTCCCGTTGTACAGGGCGGTGACGTTCATCAGGCTGTCGAGAACGAGCGGGGAGGCGGAGTCGAGGTCCTTCGTCAGTCCGCCCGTCGTTCTCACCGTCCACCGGAGCGTGTTCGTCCCCGGCGTGACGGAGAGCTTCCACCGGTTCTGCCAGTTCCCGTGGGAGATGATATACTGCTCCCGTCCGGCGTAGAACGCCCCCGGCTTCACCCAGAGATTGACCGTGACGGCGGACTGGAAGTTGAGCGCGGTGTCGTCCGGCACGACGATCGAGGCCGTCGAGCCGTCAAATGCGTACGCGGAAGAGGCGTGACCGAACCTGTCGCTCACAAGAACGGCTCCGCTCGCGGTCCCGTTGTGCCCGTGCCCGGTGGCGTCCGCCGCGTTTCCGCTGAAGGGATAGTACGCGACGAGGTTTCCCGTCTGCACGATGGAAAGGTCGCGCACCTCCAGGGCGATGCTGTCCGCGTCGTGCCCTCCCTTGCCGTCGTCTACACTGAGGCGGACGACGTCGTTCGCCGCGGTCCCGGGGGCGCGCCACGTGACGGAGGTTCCCGACCCGGTGATCGATCCTGCCGACGCGCTCCACGCGTACGTCAGGACGCTCGAATCGGGATTGCTCACGGCGCACGAGATCGTAGATGTCCCGGAGAGATCGACCTTACGGGGAGCGGCGGTCATCTTCTGGATCACGGGGGGACGGGAGACGGCCGCCACGACGGCGATCGTGTCCCCGGAGGCCGTGACACCTCCCCGGCCGTCACTCACGGTGCACGTCACGACGCAGATGCCCGGAGTGTCCGGCGCCGTGTACGTGACGGCGGAGCCGCTCCCGGCGATCGCGCCGCGGGAGGATGTCCAGCCGTACGTGAGCGGATCTCCGTCCCTGTCCGAGGCCGCGCAGTAGATCGTGATGCTGGTTCCGTGAACGATGCGCGTGGAATCGGGAGAGAGGCTCTTGATCCTGGGGGGGTGGTTTCCCGCATACCCGTTCCTGTAATCCACCACGACGCCGTTGATGAGCGTCCTGTCGAGCACCGTCGTCATCGTGCCGCCCGAGGGGGCAAGGACGAGCACGTCCGCGCCGTTCGCCGGGACCGTGACGGAGACCGTCCCCGTCACGGCGGTGGCGATGAACGACTTCGTCACGGTGTTATACAGGTCGTATGATCCGGCCCCGAGCGCGAGCGCCACCGAGGTGTCGGAGCCGTACGGATTGAAATAGCAGTAGGTCGGGTAGGCGGCAGCGTGGAAATAATCGGTCCTGAGGAGATCCAGCCGGAGTATCCCCGCCACGTTCGTCGTGTCGATGATCCCGCCGAGAATCCCCGCGTGCGACGCGCCGTAGAGCGCGAAATTCGTCTGCGCCCAGCCGCCGCGGATTGCGTCCCCGGTGGCGAACGGGGAAATCGTCCCGTTGGCGAGACTGTACTGGTGCATCGATTCATGGGCGATCGATGAGACGGGATCATACCGGTGCTCCCAGGAGGCACTGTCCTGGAGGCCGTCGGGGAGGTAATTCGTGTAGAAAAGCCGGGAGGCGTTGGCGACGTTCAGCACCCATTTGCCGATCGCGCGGGCATACCTGTCGTCATACCGGACGAGGGGAACCAGCGCCCCCGCCTGCTCCGCGCCGTTCATGAAGAACGCGTAGTCGTTCGACGTGCTCGCCTCGCCGATGAGTCCCGAACAGTCGTATCCTCCCCAGTTCCCCACGATCGCCCCCCACTGACGGAGCGTCAGGTTGCCGTTGGAAAAGCACCAGTTCAGCATCTTCGTGACGTCGTACGTCGTCCCCAGCTCGGCGTTCATCCGGGCGGCGATGTACGTCCCGTACGGAAGCTGGATTTCGTACGAAGGATTCGTCGTGAAGACCAGCAGCGACTCCAGGGAAAGCTCGGCGCCGATCCTGAAGTCCTGGTTCCCCGTCCGGACGAACGCGGTGTACAGCAGCCAGCCGATCGCCCCCGCGGCCTCCGGTTCCGGCACGCTCGAGTCGTTCGGCTTCATCGTGATGAGATTGAACGCGCGGTGATTGACGTTCGCCAGGCTCCAGGGCTTCGTGCTCCCCCCCATCGCCGTGATCGCCGCACGCCAGCGCGAGGCCACGACGGGGATCCGGCTTCCGAAGTCCCCCGTCGAGGGATACAGGCCCGCGATCTGAAACGCGAACACGTTCGGCATCGTCTCGTACCACCAGTCGTCCCCGGTCGCGGACGAGGGGGAGTTGAGGTACACATCCTGTCCGTCCGCGGCGTTGAACCACTCCTGGGCCATCGTCACCCAGTTTGTCCCGGACTGGTTCGACTTGTCGATGCCGACAAGTCCCGCACTCACGAGCGCCGGGAGACACGCGACCGCCTCGCCGGCGTACGAGGGGGATCCGACGTAGCTCTGCAGCCGGAAACTCTGCTGTCCCGGATAGTTGACCGTGTTCGCATACAACTGTACGAGCGGCAGGTACTCGCCCGACCTGGAGACGTCAAACGCGATGGAATCGAACGATGCCGCCACTCCCTTCCAGTTTCTCATCAGGTACGGAGAGGGGAGATTCGGCATCTGGTCAATCCGGGGAATCGCGACCTGCTGTGAACGCCCCTCTCCGGCGGAGAGCGCAAAGACGATTGCGCAGCCAATCAGGGCGCGGCCCCGCGGGGCACGACGAATGTTCATGGAATATCTTCCTTCCTCCGGAATTCCCGGCTCGCATTCCCCTGATACACCGCAAGCTCTCCCGTGTCAGATCGTCTCGCGAGGATGATCTCGGACCCCGACGGCCCGCGAAACAGCGCCCAGGAGAACTTCCCCGACCGTCCCGTCGCCGACTTCCTCGCCTGGAGACAGGCCGCCGCCGCCGGGTAGCGTTCCACCTCGATGAGCGTGTAAAGAGCTTCGACGGTCGACTCCGCGCCCGAATTCAGGTTCAGCGTCAGCGAGTCCCGTATCCCGTCATAGCACCTTCCCGTTGCGGGGTCGTACATCGCTTTCGACGCCGGGTTGTTCCCCGTGAGCCACGAGGCGGCCAGTCCCGCCATCAGGAGGTAGTCGCCGTTCCCCGTCGCCTCGTAGAGCCGGACGAGACCCACGGCCATGGGCCGGATCCCGTAGGCGATCTGCTCGAACTCGGCCGGGGGGCCCTTTCGCGCAACGTCGAATTCCTTCAGGAACCCGTCCATCAGGAGACGGCCGTACCATCCGCGCGCCTCGCGTTCGGCAGAGGCGATCATCGCCGTGTCGTGAAGCGCGAGGCCCGCGCCGGAGAGCGCCTGCGTCTGGCCGTTCCCCCACATATGCCAGAGCGTTTCCCAGGATCGGTGAAGACCGTAGGGAGGTGTGTTTCCGCTGCCGTCCTGCATGATCATGAGCCCGCGCGCGAGCGACGTGATGAGACCCCTCAGCGAGTCATCCGGGGAGATCTTCCCGTACTCCACGAGACCCAGGAGAAGCTCCGAGGAAACATCGGCCCCGGATTCGTACAGGAGCCAGAGGGGGACGGTGAACCCCGAGACCGTCTTCGTGCTCCCCTCGTTTGTCAGTGCGGCACGTGCGAGCGGGATCATCTTCGCAACGCGCGATTCCAGTTCCCGGGCGAATGCCGGGTCGCTTTCCCTGAATACCCTGGCCCCCATCGCCATCGCCCAGAGCCCCCGGGAGGCCCACCAGCCGAACGATTTCAGGCTCGTCCTCCCGGTGGTGTTTATCGAGTGATCCGCCCGTATGAAATTATAGAACTCGCCGTCCGGGGCCTGCATGTGCTTCACGAACGCGAGGAACCCGCGCGCACGAGAGAGGCACGACCTGTCGCCGTTCAGCTCGTAACTCCTCATGAGCATGACCGCACACCGGGCCGCATCGTCGACGCAGGCGATCCCCTCGGGGCCGGATTCCGCCGCCGCCACCCAGCGGTAGTCGGGGTAGTTCGCGTAGATGTGGAGTATGCTCACCGTGTCGGACCCGATCGAGATGCGCTCGGTCAGCCTGTCGATGTGGACAAAATTGAGCGCGGGCACTTCCCCCGGACCGGCAGCCGTTCCCGCAATCGCGAGCATGAGGGGGACCATAAGGGGGATCATGAGCCGGGCACGATCATATTCTTGAGCGCACGCCCTTCGCGCAGCGACTGGAGGGCTTCGTGAACCCCCTCGATCGGGAACGCCCGTACGGCGAGCGGAGCAACGCGGACGACGCCCCCCTGGAGGAGGGCGATGGCGCGCTGGAACGTGAACGGATTGACATAGGAGCCCGCGATCGTCAGCTCACGGGCGTACACGGCGTTCGGCTCCAGCGGGATCGTCTCCCCGATGGGGCAGACGCCGAAGAACAGGACGGTCCCCCCCCTGCGCGCCAGAGCGAGAGATGCACGCGCCGTCGCGGGAGTCCCCGCGCAATCGATCACCACGTCCGCACCGATGCCGGTTTCATCCATCACGGCCTGGTGCAGCGCGCTCCCCGCCGGATCGACGACGAGGGAGGCCCCGAGCGACGCGGCGATTTTCCGTTTATGCTCGAGCGGTTCGCTCACGATGACGCGCGACGCCCCTCCGTGCAGGAGGAGCTGGAGCATCACGAGCCCTATCGTCCCCCCGCCCAGTATGGCAACGGTGTCCCCGGAACGCACCCCCGCACGGTCCATCCCGTGCACCGCGCAGGAGACGGGCTCGATGAACATGCTTTCCTCCGCCGTCAGTCCCCCGGGGATCGCGTAGAGGGCGGACGCCGGGACGATGCTGTATTCCGCCATACCCCCGTCGATATCCACGCCGAGCGCGCGCAGTCCGGTGCAGAGATGGACGAGCCCGCGCCTGCAGTACGGGCACGTCCCGCAGGAGATGTTGGGATCGACCGCGACGTGGGTTCCTTCGGGAATGCCGCCGGGGCCTTTCCCCGGATCAGTGACAAACCCCGCATACTCGTGCCCCAGGACGACCGGAGGGGTGGAGCGGGACGTTCCTTCGACGATGTGTATGTCCGTGCCGCACAAACCGCACGATTCCACTTTGATCAGGACTTCACCCGGACCGAGCGCGCGCAGCGGCTTGGTTTTCACGCGGAGGGAGCCGGGTTTTTCAAGTTCGGCGACTTTCATGAGCGGCTATTTGTTCCTGGTGATGGTGAGTACCTGCGGACGGAGGGTGCCGGAGAATGTGACCGTCGTGATCCACGTTCCTTCAGATGTCCGTTCGGAGGTCATGACGTCCACGTGTTTCCCGTCGACGGTCGCCCCCGCGGGGGAGAAACTCCCTGTGATGCGCGCGACGACCCGGTGTCCGTCGAACGATGATATCACGGCGCGCACCCCGCCCCCTTTGACAGGACGGCATTCACGGACGATCGCGTTGACATCGGTCAGGCATGCCGTCTGCGGTTCACGTCTGTCGACGGTCCACCCCCCGCTCTTCATCCTGTCGAGGGGGAATACGGCCGAGGGGGAGAGGACGCCGCCTGCCGGGACGACTGCGCGATCAGCACCCGAGCCCTGGATCCGGACGTTCTTTGACCCGCCGAATTCGACCTGCGCCGATGCGTCCGGGAAGGCGCCGGCCTGATTCCCGACGCCGATGTTCCACTCGGTTTCCCTGAACCCTTCGAGCGCGTACAACGTCCCCAGGTAGAAACCCCCGGCCCAGAGAAATGAGGGCTTGTCGACCGCACCGTACCGGGGGGAAGACGTGTCCACGTACCTGTACTCATAGAATGCAGGCTGCCCGCGGGGGCTTGCCGAGACGCCGTCGAGCGTCATGACCGTCTTGAAAAAGCGCAGCGCATCTTCTGTTCTTCCCGAGGCGACGAGCCCCTGCGCGTACCACGCGTTCGCGTGGGGCCATACGCCCCCGTTTGCATAGAAGTAGGGGTCGCCCGCCTCGTTCGTCGGGAACCGGAAATAGGCCCGGACGGAATCCGTGTGGAAATCCGGGGGCATCACGTTCCTGACGCCTGTCTTCCCGTCCACCAGCTCGCGCCGGGCGGTCGCAAGAAGCGTAAGCGCCCTTTCCCGGGGGACCTCGCCGTACACTGCCGCCAGCAGCGATCCCATGTAGAAATGCCTGTCCGGGTCCGCCCCGTTCGCGTTCATGAGGTAGCCCGCACTGCTGTCCCAGAGCCGTGCGTTGAGAGCCCGCTCCATTCCGTCGGCGAGGAGCTCGTAGTGCGGGAGGGCAGGGAGATCCTGCCGCAGGAACGAACAGAGATAGCAATAGTCGCGGAGCGCACGGATCGTGAGTATGGTGATGTACGAACGGGGGCCCTCCCTCCTTCCGATATCCCACCAGTCCGGGCGGAATGCGTACATCAGCGTGTCGTCGTGGCGCTGCGTGAGTATCTGCTCCAGGCTCGTCTTCACGAAGGGAAAGAGCTTCGCCGCGAAGGCCGTGTCGGCCGTATGCCGGAGATACCGCGCCACCACTTCGATGAACCAGAGGTGGTTCCAGTTGTCGGGCGTACAGAGCTCGGTCTTGAAGCCGTCATCCCTCCAGTAGCGGGCGTGAGGGATGATCCCGTTTTCGGCCCACCCCGCGATGGTCTCGAGATCCCGCTTCACGCGGGGGACGTCGAACCAGACGGCGGCGAGATCCGTGAGGAGGACGTCGTGCGTGAAAAAGAAGTTATACTCCGCCGGGCAGGGCATCGGGACGATGCGCCCCCCGAGCGAGTGGGCGTTCACCGCGAGGAGCGCGCACGCCCAGTCCGCACTCCAGTCGATGGCCGTGTCTCCGGTGTGCGGCGCAAGGCGGAGCTGCCGGCGGACGAGTGCATCGTACGCCGCGACGTCCTTTTCCCAGTTCTTGCGCAGAGCGGAGGCGGCCGGCTTCCACTGGCCGGGCCCGGCGCTGATGATCGCAAGGCGGATCGTGATGCGGCCCCCGGGAGCGAGATTCTTTCGGTACGTGAACGCCGCGACGGGGGGTCCCTGCTGGTCGCGCGCAAGCGTCCGTCCTCCCGGGACAGCGTCAGATGTGAACCAGGAGGGGTTCAGCGGATCAGCGCCAAGATCGCCGGCCGACGACGTCCACGCATCCGGCTGATCGCCCAGGTTCTGGACGACGACGGTCGCCCGGCGCGTTTCCGGCTGATCGAAATGCACGGCCAGCGCCTCGCGCCCGGAATCGTATTCTGTCCAGGCGCTGTCGAGCCAGGCGAACGTCTGGCATGTGCGGAGCACCGTCCGGCACTGGACGTAGGTTTCGATGTCGATCGGGGCGCCGGTCAGGTTTTCGGCCGTGAGCGTCCAGAGGAGACCCTGCGCGGTGTGAAAGAACTCATAGGTCGACGTCCACCGGATGTCAACGTCGTCACGGTGAAACCTCACCCGGTGCGGCGAGAGCGCATACGCCCATCCCTCCAGCCCGACGTGGCGGGCCGCTCCGCCGTTCGTCCGCACGCCGACGATGAACGGGGCCGACTCCCCCCTCTTCCAGTAGTCCCTGCTCATGTCAATGCTGTTTGCGGCGGGTTCGTACAGGCTGATGCGGGACGGGAGGGGCCGGCTGTCGTGAAACTCGGCCCCCGCGTACGGACCTCCGACCTCCACCTGTCCGTAGAGTCCGGTGAACTCCCGCGTGATGGGATCCTGTCCGCTCGCAGGCCGCGCGACGAGGAGCGCAAACGCAATCGCAATCGATCGTTTCATCCTTTGAGTCCGCTTGATGCCATGCTTTCGATGAAATAGCGCTGGAAGAAGCCGTAGGCGATGATGACGGGGAGCGAAAGGAGCGTGGCGGCCGCAAGCAGATACCCGAGCTGCGTCTCCGCCTGTCCCCCCGTCGAGAATATCGTGACGATCTGCGGCATGGTCATGAGCGACTGTTCCCTGACGACCATCAGGGGCCAGAGGACCTCGTTCCAGTTCGCCATGAACGTCAGGAGGGCGACCGTAATGATCACGGGGCGGGACAGGGGCCAGATGATCCTGAAGAGGATCATCATCTCCGAGCAGCCGTCGACGCGCGCAGCGTCGATGAGCGCCTGCGGGATCGCCATGAAGAACTGCCTGAAGAGGATGATGCCGAAGGCGCTCATCATCGTCGGGGCGACCAGCGCCATATACGTGTCCGTCCAGCCGAGCTTCACGATGAGGATGTACTGGGGGATGAGGACGATCTGGAACGGAATCGTCATCGTGAAGAGGATGAGCGTGTACAGCGTCTTCCGCCCGAGAAAACGGAGCCTCGCGAGCGCATACCCGACCATCGAGCCGAACACGACCACCGACGCGGTGGTGGCCGCCGAAACGATCATGCTGTTCAGGAACGCCCGGGCGAGCGGGATCTTGAGGAGCACCTGGACGTAGCTCTGCAGCGAGAAATTCCCCGAGAAGATGTTCAGGCTGGAGATCTCGAGCTCCGGCTTGAGCGAGCCGGCGAGCATCCAGAGGAACGGATACGCGAAGACGACCGCACCGGCCGTGAGCGCCGCGTATTTCAGCAGGGTCTTCACGACGATATCTCCGATTCGATCACGCGGCGCTGGAGCACGACGACGCCCAGGATGACGAGCGCGTAGACGAATCCGAGCGTCGCGGCGTACCCCATATGCCCGAACGAGAAGGCCTGGTTATAGATATAGAGCATCCCGGAAAGGGTGCTCTGCATGGGCCCGCCCCCCGTGAGGACGTACGGCTCGATGAAGAGCGAGAACCCGCCGATCGTGGAAAGGACGACGATAACGACGATCGTCGGGTTGAGCATCGGGAGCGTGATATAGCGGAACTGTTTGAACGGCCGCGCCCCGTCGAGGCTCGCCGCCTCGTACAGCTCGCGGGGGATGTTCTGGAGCCCCACGAGGAAGAGGACGATATAGATCCCCACGTTCTTCCACGTCGCCATGATCGCGATCGAGGGCATCGCCACGCGGGGATCCACGAGCCAGGGAACGGAAGGAAGCCCGGCGGCGTGCAAAATGCCGTTCAGGACCCCACCGTCGAACGAATAGATCTGCTGCCAGAGTATCGTGACCGCCACGCCGGAAACGACCACCGGGAGGAAATAGACCGCCCGGAAGAATCCCCGGCCCCGGACGCCGGTGTTGAGAAGCAGGGCCAGGGCGAGCGCCACGACGACCTGGAGCGGAATATGAATGACAAGGAACGTCAGCGTGTTGATGAGCGAGCGGTAAAAGAGGGCGTCGCCGATGAGCCGGTCGAAGTTCTTCAGCCCGATCCACTCCATCGGCGTGACGATGTTCCACCTGTTGAAGACGAGGATGAAGGAGAACACCAGGGGGTAGGCCACAAACGCGAGGAAGAAGATCACGTACGGGAGGATGAACCAGTAGGCGCCCCTGTCGCTCCGCCGCACATTCGCCAGTATGTCCCGGAGAGCATTCACCTGTTCCACTCCACGATGAGGTTCGTGCGGCCGACGGCGTCGCTGATCGCCCGCGGAGGGCTCACGCGGCCGTACACGGCGCACGATTCATACTCCTGCGCGATGCCGTCGAATATCTCCTTGAGATCGGGGGCGTCGTCCATCCCGCGCGTGTAGACGGCCTGCCGGGCGAACTCGATCATGGCGGGGTTTTTCCTGAAATACCCGGCGAAGAGCGGGTTCTCGAGCAGGTCCCCCCGGACCGGGATCTGATCGCAAATGCTGAGGAGGAGGAGGTCGTGTTCCGCGCTCACGAGGAACTTCACGAACTCCCAGGCTTCCTTCGGATGCTTCGTCGTGCTGAATATCGAAATGTTCTTGTAGTCCCCGTAGGTGTAGACCGGTCCCCGGTGTCCGTCGGGAACGGGAACCGGGCCGACCGCGAATTCCATCTGCGGGGCGAATTTGCGTATCGAGGCGACTTCCCACGGGCCGGAGAAATGGGTGGCCTTCTTTTCCATGAGGAAGGGGTCCCCCCCCTGGAAGAACGTCCGGGGAAAGTACTTTCTTCCGTAGCACTCCCTGAAGAATGCAAAGACCTGCGAGGCGGCGCTGTCGCCGAACGAGGGCCGGCCGTCCGTGAAGAGCGTGCGCCCCCCGGAGGCGGCGATGTAAAACGGATAGAAATCGAAGAGGCGCTGCCACCAGATCGGGCGGACATCCCTGTCCCCCATCCAGATGCTCCCCGCCCCTCCTTCGTAGCTGTGCGCGAGAACTTTTTCCCCCGCCGAGAGGTACTCGCCGTAGGTGGCCGGGACGCGGTCGACGCCGGCTTCGCGGAGGAGACGCATGTTGCATATCATCATGACGGGGTTCGTCTTCCACGGGACTTCGTAAAAATGTCCGTCCGCCACGCGGAACCGCTCCAGGAGCTCACGGGGGGTCCGCACGCTCATCAGGGAATCAAAATCCGGAAAATCATCGAGCCGGACGAGCCCTCCCGCCTGCGTGTAGTCGTGGAGGGCGCCGGGCCAGATGTTGGAGCAGACGTCGGGGGTGGTTTTTCCGGCGATCGCGGCAAGGAGGACTTCTTCGGTGGAGATGCTCACCGGTATCGGCTGCATTTCGACGCGTATCTCCGGGTGAAGCCGGTTCCAGAGGGCGACGAGCGTATCGGCAAGCAGAATCTCCTGCGGGTTCGGCGCGGGCCAGTACGTGAGGACGACGCCGGAAGGGCCGCCGGGGCCGGTTCCCCCGCCGCGGCTGCACCCTGGAAGGAGAAGAAGAGCGCAGAGCGCGACCGGAGCCAGCGGGCGAAGCAGGGGGTTCACATCCATGTCGCCCACTCGAAGTCTATCACGGGGAACGCGGGGTGCGGGAACGTCCCCCCCTTCTTGGCGATGTAGACGTCGATCGCCCTGGGATTATTCTCGACGTCGACGGGGAGGCTCAACAGGACGTCGTTCTTGATGTCGACGCGGTATTTCCTTTTGAGCGCGAGGAGCCTGTGGAGCATGTTCTTTTTCAACTCAAACGCATAGTGGTCCTTGCGCACCTGGTCTTTGACGCGTTCGTAGGGCTGCACGGCCGCCGAGTCGGCCCGGTAATCCCTCGTGTTTGCATCGTAGTAGGCACGGCAGGCGGAATCACTCAGATCGATGGCGCGGGCAAGAAAAGTCTTTTCCTCGCCGAAGAGGATTTTGTCGTCCCACCACCTGAGCTGCTTTTTCACCGGATCCTTCTCCTGCAGGTTCCTCCTGACCGCCCGGTCCACGAGGAGCCTGTCCCGCACCATGCGCCAGACGAGTTCTTCCACGGAAACGAAAAACGCCGGCTCGGAGACCGTGTTCAGCCGGAAGTACGTGTCGCGCGCCCTGTACCACGACAGGAATCCTTCAAGCCGCAGGCAGCCTCCCGTGAGCGAGACCAGCGTATCGCGGCCGAACGCGTCGATCCGGGAAACCGCCGCCGAATCGGACCGGGAAGCAAGCTCCCAGGCCGCGAGCCGGTCGGGCTTGACCCAAATGCGCGCGAGCCAGGCCTCCAGCCTGTTGAACGTCGAGCGGATGATCACGGGGTTTCGTTCCAGCATGATGGTCCGGACGTACGGGTCAGACAGGCTGTCCGATTTTTCCTGCGTCAGCCCGCTTCGCGCGTCCTCTTCGAGCTTCAGAGACTCCGTCTCGCTCAAGCTCATGTCCCGCCAGCCGCCCGTGATCCTGAGGACATACCAGCCGTCGGGGCCGCGCACGGGCGCGGAGTTCGTGTTTGGGTGGAGCGTATCGGCCACCGCCGCTAGAACCGGGCTCGTGCGCCTGAGCTTGAACAGTGTTGTTTCCATGGAGCGGTCATCGCTCTTTACGCCCTCCCGGAGCTGCCGGGCAAAGAGCGTGTCAAAAGGCGTTCCCCCCTGCAACGCGGAATCAAGGGTCGAGCCCCCGCCGGGGCCGGGGGCAAAAAGCCACCGCAGCGAATAGTGAATCCGTTCTTCGCGCATCCCCCGTTCAATCTCCGCCTTCGTGACGCGGACCCGGCCGAGGACATCGTCTTTGTACAGCTCCTCGGTGGCCATGTCCCCTTCCAGCTCTTCGAGCGACCGCCTGACACGAGCCGAATTCTGAAGGCCGTGAGCCCTTGCGTCGAGCGCGAGAAGCTTCTCGTTGATCATGAAGTCGAGATAGCGCTGCCGGGAGTCCTTCTGCCGCTTCGCGAATGCCGGTCCGAACTCGTAGCTGAGGAGAAACTCCTGGGCGGTGATGGTGATGTCTCCGACCGTGGCCACCACGCGCGTGTAGTTCTTCGGATCGGTCACAGGGTACCGCCGGTCGACTTCGTTCCCGGGCTGGGAGAGCGCACACTGTGTCATCAGGGCGATGACGGCGGAGAAAGCGGCGACCCGCCGCAATCCCTGCGTACGGCGGGAATGAGGGCCTCGTGTCCGCACGGGTCAGAACCTCGCGGAGAGCGAAAAGACGTTGACGTTGGAGAGCCGGCCCATGTTACGGAACGCGTAGTCGAACTTTACGACGGTGCTGCTGCTCAGGAAGCTCGCCGAGGAGAGTCCGAATCCGAACGAGAGGCCCCCTTCCCTGTCGGGGAGACCCAGCGCGTTGTAGCCTCCCCGCAGGAAGACAATATCCTGGAAGGCGAACTCACCCCCCACATTGAGGCTCTCGTAATCATCGTTCGGATGGAGGGCATCCACGGCGATCGTGAGCCGGTACTTGTCCGTCTTGAACGCCGTCGTGGAGACGCCGATCTGGAACAGGAGCGGCAGGCTCCAGGAGTCCAGCTCGATGTCCTCCGGGATCTGGCTGTTTGTTCCGGGCTTGGAGGGGTCGAGAATGCCGAACTGCCGCGTGTCACGCCCCGACATCGTCATGCTGGTGCCGAAGTTCGAGAGCGTGGCACCGATCGTGAGTCCCCCGATCAGGTCGGTCCGGAAAATTGTGCCGATGTCGATCGCGAATGCCGATGCGCTCTCGTGCCAGATGGTCTCCTGGATGTACTTCGCGTTGACGCCGATCGTGAACCGGTCGGTCAGCCTGTGCGCATACGAGACGCCGACGGCGAGATCCCCCGCACTGAAGTACTCCCCGTCCCCCTCCGGCATGACCACCGTCGTCACCTTCATATCGTCCATGCTGAGCGAGGTGACATTGACGCCGAGGGTCCCGAAATCCTCCAGCGGCAGCACGAACGAGGCATAGTCGAACCGCGTGTCGGCGATCCAGTTCGTATGGACCGCAAGCACCTCGCTCTGGACGAGCCACGCCGCCCCGGCCGGGTTCCAGTACAGCGATGTCGCGTCGTTGGCCAGGCTGACGAAGGCGCTTCCCATCGCCACGGCAGGGGCGCCGACGGGAATCTCCAGAAATGTTGCGGCGACAGTTCCGCTTTTCGAGTTCCCCTGTCCGAGCAGTATGCCCGGGGTGAGAATGCCGATCGCCGCGATGAACCGCACGATTGTTTTCATAGGGAAAGCATCCGGGAAATTCTGATCGTTATTTCACAACAGCAAACCTGCTCACATACGTGCCGATCCCGGGAGCGTCCACGTGATACACGTAGACACCGAAGGCGATGTTCATCCCGTCCCGGGAGACGAGATTCCAGGGCTCCTGCCCGTCGTCGATGCCCGCCTGGTGCTGGAGCGTCTGCACCAGGTGGCCGCTCATCGTATAAATCCTGATCGTGCACTGGTGGGGGAGGTGGATGAAATAGATGAGCCGGTCTCCGCGGCCGACGGTCAACGGCTGGGGTTCCCACGACGCCCCTCCTACATAGGGATTGGGGACGACAAGAATCCGGCTCAGGTCCGTGCGGGCCTTCCCCGGATCGAGCACGGGAGACTGCGTCTGGAATCTGACGGTTTCCCCCGTCCGGTACGGTTTCGTGGTCGCGATATGGTACACGTCCCCCGGCTTCGGATAAATCTGCTGCGACTGGGGTATCTTGGGGTCCTGCATGAACGTGACCGACCAGGATTTGTTGGAAGTGGCAAAGTCGGCCGGCGGCAGGCCCGCGCTGTCCCCGCAAATGATGAAGACGACATCCGTGTCCGCCTGCCCCGCGTTGAAGAGCCCGTCCGCGTTGTTGTCGTAGAAGAGGAAGGACATATGGCTGACCCCGTCGGTGAGGTCGCGTATCGTAATGTTCGACTGGGTTCCCTGCGTCGCGAACGAATTCGACGGAAAGGAAATATCCCCCTGGCCCGGCGGCATGAACGTGATGTCGAAATCGGAAGGGAGATTCACCCTGCGCGCCTGCAGCGCCTTCGCATACCTGGAATCGAACCCGACCGTCACCAGGAGGTTCGAGTTCCCCACCTTCCAGCCCGTGCTGTCCGTGTTGATCCCGACTGTCTGCGCATTGTTGATCTGGACGGCAAAGCCCTCCATGACGGTCGTGACGTCCTGCGAGGTCTTGAGCTTCACCATATTCAGGAGCGTATCTTTCGCCGTCATGTCAACGAGCGTGTACCAGGGATTGGGATTGTTGTGAAACACCGTCGAATCGACGAACGAGAGGACGAAGTTGTGGTTGTTGCTCAGCGAGTCGGGATCAATGAGCTGCAACTGGACGCTCCCCGTGGCCGGCCCGCTCGCCGCCGTGGTGATTTTTCCGGGGACATACCCCGCCGAGGGAGCGCGGGGAATGACGACCGCGGTGTTCACGTCTGTCTTCACGACACCGTTGACATCGACGTTGATAATGCTCGTGCACTCGGACGGGGGTATGCCCAGGGACTGCCCCGTCACGTTCGTCGTCAAGAACCCCTGGTCGTACGAACAGACGGCATAGTAGTATGTCTGTCCGTTCTGGACGGTGGTGTCAATGAACGAATGCTGGAGTCCGCTGTCATTCCCCAGGTAAAACATCGCGCCGTTGACGCTGATGGGGAAAAGCCCCGTGACGCTGTCCACAAGGTCGAACTGCGCGATCGGCTGCCTGAACGTCGGATTGCCATAGGCATCCGTGATGATCTGCGCGGAGAGGAAATTCGATTCCGTGCTCCGGTAGACCCGGTATCCTTCAAAATCGTATTTCTGATAAAACGCGTCGAACGTCTGTTCCGCGTGGCTGTCCCAGTAGAGCGTCACCCGCCCGTTGCCGGGGATGGCCTTCACGATCGGCTTGGCGGGCGGCTTGGCGAACTGGTACGAAGCGTTGTAGATCGATTGGACGGTCCTTTTCTTCGTGAAAAGGTCGGCGGTGTTATTGCCGAAGATCAGCGCCATGGAGAACCGTTGCGTCTCGCCGGTCGGCTGGGACTGTCCCGTCGACGCGCTGTACGTATTGCGGCCGTTCATGTGGAATATGAAGCTCGAGAACCAGTTCCCGAGGTTGACGTTCTGAAGGGCCGGCTGCTGGTCCGGAGGCGCGGGGAGGGTCGTGAACGCCGTCCAGTTCCTCTCGTCGTTGTTCAGGTCGTACGTGTGGACCGCGGCGATAAGGAACCCGGTCAGGCCGAGCTGGTCCGACTCGTCCTTGTCCAGTTGCCCGAAATTCGGCTCCCCCTGATCCGGTTTTCCGTTTCCTTCCGTCCCGTCCGGATCGGGTCCCGGATACCCGGGGTCCAGCGGCCCGAGCCCGTCGGTCCCGACGTCGTCGTTCAGCGGTTCGCCCGGATCCCATTTCCCGTTGTGGTTCAGGTCTGTGAACGTGCGCCAGTTGCAGTTCTCATCCGCGTCCCAGTGCGGCTGCCAGTGATACCCGTAGAACTTGAAGAACTTCGCCGTGTCAGACTGCACATCCCTCAGAAACGGGTCCTTGAACGGGTCGGTGATGAAGACACTCGCATTGTTGTCCCGCCGTTCGTCCGTGAGGCCGTCCTGGTCGTTGTCAATGTTGTCGTCCGAGATCCCGGGGCTCTCAAGGAAGGCGTACCCGGAGTAACCGACGGGGCTCCAGTTCCCGGGGCTTCCGTACGCGACGGTCGACCAGGCGTAGGAGATATTGAGCTGCTTGTTGTAGCTCCCGGCGTTGTTCGACGAGTTGTCGTGCCCGCCGATGCCCCAGTCAACGTACTGTGCGAAGACGGTTTTGGCGTAGTCCGTCGTCCCCATATTCGTGATCTCGTAGTACCAGAAGATCACGTCTTCGGCGAGGACCTGCGACCACTGGAACCCACGGGCGTGCACCTGCATGCCGAGCCCTCCCCTCGTCGAGTCCGCGGCGTCCGGGAAGAAGTAATAGGGGGCCTGTATGTACTGCCTGTCGGAATTGTCGTCGAAGACGAAATACGTTTCGAGATCCGCGTTCTGCACCCCTTTGCCGAAAAACCCGTTCCAGTATCCGTCCCATGACGCGGGGCGGTCCGGCCAGTGTGAGGGCCACGTCCCCGGGTCCGTGCTCTGGGCAGGGATGGGATTCGCCTGGAATGGATTCGCATATCCGGGGAGAGGCTCCCAGCCGTACGGAGTCGACGTGGCCGGGTCGTACCTGGTGTACTCGTAGTAGTCCGTTTCCAGGGGATGAATGACCCCCGTTGCGCCCTTCGTTTCGGCCTGCACGATGACCGCCACGCCGTCGATGTAGGTGTGGTTGGTGTTCTTCGGCCAGACGCCGCTGATCGTCGCATAGTTCTGCCAGTCGGCGACCTCGCCGAAGTTGTAATAGACCGTCTCGACGAGGTTCCCTTCCATGATGCCGTGCAGGCGCTGCTTATACGTCCCCTTGTTTTTGTCGACGACCGACTGGGATGCAGCAAGCGTGACCGCAAGCAGGGCGGCGGAAAGAGTGAACAGCGTGCGGGTTCTGATCATGTGTATGACCTGCTGAAATTGTCTGGGCAGATTGGGTTGCTTCGTCGTGGCGCCTTCGGCGCCACTCCTCGCAATGACATACTAGAACGTGAACGCGGCGCCGAGGATGATCTGACGGGGCGCCGAATAGAAATCGGGCCGCGTGTAGAACTGCGCAAGCGTGTTGTCGCCGCGCACGACGGGCTGCTGCTGCGTCAGCGCGAGCGTGTACCCCGCCCTCCCCGTGTCCGTGAACACATTGGTCTCGTTCGCCGTATCGAAGAGATTGTAAATCTTCAGAAAGACCGAGAGCCGGAAATCGCCGGGCAGCTTCACGTATTTCGTCGCGTACAGGTCGAAGCTGTAGTACCCGGGCATGTTGTCGCTGTTCTCGAGACCCGTCCGCTGGTTCTGCAGCGCGGGGGTGTACGGAAGCCCGGATCCCGCCCGTGCAATCAGGCTTGCGATGAAATCGTCGGGCGTGCCGAAGGTGAGCGTCATGTTCAGCGAGTGCCTCCTGTCCCACGCCAGGGGGACGAGCTCCTTATTGACGGCAATCGGAGGAGACGCCTGCGCCTTATTGTACGCGTCATTCGGGTCCGACGCGTCCCCCTTGGCTACCTGAAAGGTGTAGTCCAGGTTGGCACCAAATCCGTCCGTCAACCGTTTCTCGAGCGAGAACGTGAACCCCTGGACGGCGCCGTAGTCCTGGTTGATGTACTCGCCGAACTTCACAGAGTTGCTCTTGGTAAAGAGCTCAAGCGCCAGCAGGTTCCGTATGTCCTTGTAATACCCCGTGACGGTGATGCCCAGCGTGGGGGTCAGCTCCTGCTGGAGTCCGATCTCGTACATCGTCGTGCGCTGCGGCTGAAGGTCGGCGTTGCCGATCGTGTTGCCGACGAAATCGGGATAGACGCCCGTGAGTGCGATCCGCTGGTTCGGGTTCTTGTACAGGTAGTCATACGCCGGGATCTGGAAGAAATGCCCGTAGGAGATGTGCACGGCACCCCGGTCGGAGATCGGGTACGAGATGCCGATACGGGGAGACACCTGCTGTTTTACGCTCGCCTTCCTGAAATACCCCGGCGGGAATGGGGGAGCAAGCGAATCAAGCGCCGAAATATTGTTCGGATTCAGAAGCACCTGTCCGTCCGGTTGAAAATAGTCCCACCGCACGCCCACATTGACGACAAGATAGTCCATCTCGATCTTGTCCTGCGCGTACAGCGCGAGCTGGTACGGATGGTTGTCGTACACGCTGTAGTCGAAAGCCCCGGGAGAGGGCATCGTCGGGATTTCGTTGGTCGCGGCGCTGACGAGAATCTCGTAGTCGTTGTACTGGAGATGGTTCAGCTTCACTTCCGCGCCGGCCTTGACCTGGTGCACGGACGACACCTGTGCCGTGAGATCGATCTTCCCGGTCCACGTCGTGCTCGTATGGTTGAAATGCCAGTTTTCCGTCCCCCCGGTGTAATACGCGTTCGCGCCCGTCTGTTCCATCAGCGTGGGGTCGACGTAGCCGGGATCGATGACCGGATCTCCCGGCCCGGTCGGATTCGGGAAAACGTACTGCTTGTAGTCGGTCCTGAAATAGGACCCGCTCAGGTCGAGGAACGCCGCGTCGCTGAAGACCATCGTATAGTTCGCGCTGCCGAGAATTCCCTTCTGGTGGTAGGTGTAGTCCCCGTCCGGATCGAGCGTGAACAGATAATTATAATTCCTGTAGTCGTGATTCTGGTACATCCCGTTCAGCACGAGGTCTTTCGCCCCGCCCAGGTCGATCGCGAGTTTCCCCTGCACGGTGTACCTCTTCGAGTCGTTCATCGGAACGTACTTTCCGTCCCCGGTCGCCCCGACATACCACTGGGAGGGGTCGCCCGACGAGAAGTTCGACGAATCTCTCGGGTTGAAGACCCTCTTGCCGTAAATGTATCCGGCATCGTAGAGGTATTTTCCGGAAGCGAAGAACTTCAGGAAATTGCCCACGATGGGGCCGCTCACGCTCCCCTGAAAATTATACACGCTGGAAGGATCCACGTGATCGATGTTGGGGAAGAGCGACGACCGCCCGCTGAAATACCCGCCGGTGTACGCGGAGAGCTCGCCCGTGTAACGCTCGGACGCCACTTTCGTGATCTGGTTGACGACGCCGGAAAGCGCTTCGCCGTATTCCGCATTGAACGTCCCGCTCAGCACCTGGATCTCCGCAATGCTGTTGAGCTCGGCCTCCATCGAAGGATCGCCCGAGAAGACGTCGTTCACCGAAACCCCGTCGACGAGGTACTTCACCTCGCCGGTCCGGCCGCCGCGAAAATGCCCCTGGACGACGCCGGCCTGGAGATTGACAACGGCATCGACGTCCTCGAGGGGAAGTTTTGCGATCTGGTCGCTCCCGACGCTCGCCACGGTCGACGTCAGGTCCTTCTGCACGATCGGCCTGGTCGCAGCCACGACGACCTCGCCGAGTTCGACCGACTGCGGCTGAAGCGTCAGCTGCACGCGGGTCGTCTGATCCGCGGTAACGCGGAGATTGCTTACCACCAGGGGAGAATACCCGACCGCGGAGGCCTTCACCTGGTACGTGCCCGGGGGGATGTTCAGGATGAAATACTCGCCGTCGATGTCCGACGCACCGCCCAGCGTCGTCCCCACCACCACCACGTTGACGCTCGGCAGGGGTTCTTTCGTCTGCGCGTCGAGGACCTTCCCGGAGATCTTGCCGGTGGTACCGGAGTATGCGGCGAAAAGAGGAATACACACACAAGTGGCAACGAACGCAAGACGCCTCATCGTTGGCATGCCGGTTTGCCCTGAGGATGATCGAGTGGAATACACCGGAGGGGGCGCCGGATCATCCGGCGCCCCCCCGGCGGAGATTTCTACTTCAGCATGAGCATCTTCTTGACAAGCGCGATCTGACCCGTCTCGAGCCGGTAGAAGTACATCCCGGAGCCGACGGTGCTGCCAAGATCGTCCCTGCCGTCCCACACGATCGAGTACCGTCCGGCAGAGCGCTGCTCATGATCCACGAGCGTCCGGACACGCTGTCCGAGGACATTGTAGATCACCAGAGCAACCACTGCGTCTTTCGGCACCCCGAACTGGATCGTCGTGGTGGGGTTGAACGGGTTGGGATAGTTGTTCGAAAGCTCGAACGTCTTCGGCGTCCCGTCGGAACCCGGAGTCACCGAAGTCGTCGTCCCGGCGACCCTGATGTTCAGGTCGTCGAAGTAGACCGTTCCCACGAACTGATTGTAGACGTGGAGTCGGGCTTCCATGAACTGCGCGGCAACGCCCGTCGGCACCTGGACATTGAGCTTGTACTGCGTCCAGTCGAACGACGTCGCCTTCGGGAACAGGAACGTATAGTCGTTCTGCGGTCCGACCGGATTGTAACCGGCGTTGTTTCCCGCCTGCGCGAAGAACAGCGGAGTGAACCCGACCGCCCACGTGCCCGGATAGAGCGCGGCCGAATCGGGGAAGAGCCCGGTGGCCTTGATCCAGACGCTCAGCTCCAGGATGTCGCCCGCTTTCGCGGTGACGCCGAACGGATTGGTCGACGTACCGAGAGCGCTCCCGGCCGGTCCGTTTCCACCCCACGTCGTCCCGGTGAAGTTGAACCGCTGCGTGCCGACGAACCCGTCGTGCACGGCGCGTCCGGCAGGCATGTTGAACACCAGGGAGTGCGTCCCGGTATGGGCGTACGCGGTCGTCACCATAGTGTTCTCAAACCCGTTGGCGAGCAGACCATCGTTGCCGCCGTTCGGGGGGAGCCAGTAATACCAGCCGGTGGGAACGCCGACGGACGTGTTCCAGTCCTGCCCGGCCCACTGGTTGTTGCGGCCGTAGAAGATGAAGTCATCGGCCCAGACCGTGCCGGTGGCGTTCTTGCCGCCGACGAACTTCACGATCACCTTGTAGGCGGTCTTCGGCAGCACCGTCTGCCCGGCGATGTTCGTATCCGCCACGAAGAAGATGGTCGAAGCGGCCGTCTGGTTGACCGGCAGTTTCGTCTCTCCGATGAACGCACCCAGCGTGTCATAGAAGTCATACGCCACGTACCACTTTGCGTCGTTCGTCGCAGGGTTCGTATTGACACCCGACGTCTTGACGTAGGCACCGAGGAGTATGTCGACGTTGGCCGGAACGCTCGGCGACCAGATGTCGCACATGTTGCCCGAAATCCAGGCTGCCGTGTCCGCAGTCGCGGTCTTCGTGATCTTGAGCGAATGCCCCAGCGAACGATACTGATCGGTCGCCCATGTCAGTGTCGCACCCGCGGGCTGACCTCCCATCGTCCAGTAGGCCGGAAGCGTGCCTTCGAACCCGCCGACCGCCGCCACCTGCGGCACATCGAGCTTCTGCACGTCAAGATCGTCGAAGTAGACCGTCCCGACGAACTGGTTGTAGACGTGGAGGCGGACTTCCATGAACTGCGCGCCCACCGCCGTGGGGATCTGCACATCGAGCGTGTACTGCGTCCAGTCGAAATTGGTCACGCTCGGGAATGCAAACGTGTAATCGTTCTGCGGTCCGACCGGGTTGTACCCGGCGTTGTTCCCCGCCTGCGCGAAGAACAGCGGGGTGAACCCGACGGCCCACGTGCCGGGATAGAGCGCCGCGGAATCCGGGAACAGCCCCGACGCCTTGATCCAGACGCTGATACGGACCCAGTCGCCGGGCTGAGCATTCACGGAGAACGGACGGTTCACGGACGCCGACGATGTTTCCGTCGTGCTCATGGCACCGTTTGTCCCCCAGCCGCCGCCCGAGAACGCAAACCGCTGCGTTCCGACGAAACCGTCGTGCACCGCGCGTCCGGGAGGCATGTTGAACATCAGTGAGTGCGTCCCCGTATGAGCGGCCGCCGTCGTGACGACCGTGTTTTCAAACCCGTTGGCAAGCAGACCATCGTTGCCGCCGTTCGGGGGAAGCCAGTAATACCACCCGGTGGGGACGCCGACGGACGTGTTCCAGTCCTGTCCCGCCCACTGGTTGTTGCGGCCGTAGAAGATGAAATCGTCGGCCCAGACCGTGCCCGTCGCGTTTTTCCCGCCGACGAACTTCACGATCACCTTGTAGGCCGTCTTCGGAAGAACGGTCTGACCGGCGATGTTCGTGTCCGCCACCCAGCCCGTGCTTGTCGCCACGGTCTGGTTGACCGGCAGCTTGGTCTCGCCGATGAACGCACCCAGCGTATCATAGAAGTCGTACGCCACGTACCACTTCGCGTCGTTCGTGGCCGGGGCCGTGTTGACGCCCGAGGTCTTCACGTACGCGCCGAGGAGTATGTCGACGTTGGCCGGAACGCTCGGCGACCAGATGTCGCACATGTTGCCCGAAATCCAGGAGGCCGTGTCGGCCGTCGCGGTCTTCACGATCTTCAGCGAATGACCGAGCGAACGGAACTGGTCGGTCGCCCATGAGAGCGTCGCGCCCGCGGGCTGTCCGCCCATGTTCCAGTACGCCGGGAGCGAGCCTTCGAATCCTCCGACCACCGCCACCTGTGGCATGTCGATCTTCGTCACGGACACATCGTCAAAATAGATCGTCCCGACGAACTGGTTGTAGACGTGGAGCCGCGTTTCCAGGTACTGCGCGCTGACGCCCGTGGGGAGCTGGACGTCGAGGGTGTACTGCGTCCAATCGAACGCCGTCACCGCCGGAAACTTGAACGCGTAGTCGTTCTGCGGTCCGACCGGGTTGTACCCGGCGTTGTTCCCCGCCTGCGCGAAGAACAGGGGCGTGAACCCGACAGCCCACGTGCCGGGATAGAGCGCCGCGGAATCCGGGAACAGCCCCGACGCCTTGATCCAGACGCTGATACGGACCCAGTCGCCGGCATTCACCGACGCACCCGCGCCGAGGCTGCTGAACGGAATGCGCTGAGTGCCGACGAACCCGTCGTGGACGGCGCGACCCGCGGGCATATTGAATTTCAGAGAATACTGACCGGTGTGCGATGCTTCGTTCGTCACGACCGTGTTTTCAAACCCGTTGGCAAGCAGACCATCGTTGCCGCCGTTCGGGGGAAGCCAGTAATACCACCCGGTGGGGACGCCGACGGACGTGTTCCAGTCCTGTCCCGCCCACTGGTTGTTGCGGCCGTAGAAGATGAAATCGTCGGCCCAGACCGTGCCCGTCGCGTTTTTCCCGCCGACGAACTTCACGATCACCTTGTAGGCCGTCTTCGGAAGAACGGTCTGACCGGCGATGTTCGTGTCCGCCACCCAGCCCGTGCTTGTCGCCACGGTCTGGTTGACCGGCAGCTTGGTCTCGCCGATGAACGCACCCAGCGTATCATAGAAGTCGTACGCCACGTACCACTTCGCGTCGTTCGTGGCCGGGGCCGTGTTGACGCCCGAGGTCTTCACGTACGCGCCGAGGAGTATGTCGACGTTGGCCGGAACGCTCGGCGACCAGATGTCGCACATGTTCGTCGAGATCCATGATGCCGTGTCTGCGGTTGCAGTCTTCGTGATCTTGAGCGAATGCCCCAGTGAACGATACTGGTCGGTCGCCCATGTCAGTGTCGCACCCGCAGGCTGACCTCCCATCGTCCAGTAGGCCGGAAGCGCCCCCTCGAAACTCGCGATGGAGGGGAGATCCGTCGCCTGAGCGAGGGCCAGCCCTGTCGCAAACGTCACGAGGAGGACGGGCCACATCCAGCGTGTAGTTCTACTCATAACCTACCTCCCGAGAATATGTATTTGATGTGAAACGTGAATTGGAATATCCTTCCACCCCTCAACTTAATCTCCCACATGCGCCGTTGACAGAGTCGACTCCCGAACGATGAGTTCGACGGGCACATGTGTTGTAACTACAGTCTTTGTCTTGGCGCTGATGCAGTCCACGACGCGCTGGACCGCGATCTTCCCCATCTCCTCCTTGAACACCCGGATCGTCGTGAGGTGGGGCTCGATGTGCGAGCCCATCTCGATGTCGTCGAACCCGACCACCGCCACGTCCTGGGGGATGCGCAGGCCCCGGAATTTCAGGTGCCTCATGCACCCGATGGCCATCGCATCGTTTGCCGCGAATATCGCCGTGGGCCGGGCCCCGGAAGCGAAGAGCCGCTCCGCAGCGGAGGTCCCCCCCGCGACCGAGGTCTCATCCTCGTCGGTCACCTCGTATGACTCCTCGAGGAAGATGCCCGCCTGGTGAAGCGTGTTCCTGTACGCCTCGTACCTGTCGGTGAGGCTCGGGTGACGGATGTCCCCGCCGAGGAACGCGATCTTTTTGTGGCCGAGGGCAAGGAGGTGCTCCACCGCGAGCGTCCCCCCGCGCCAGTTGTCGATGAGGACGGCCGAGTGATGCGCGCGCTTCATTTCGTAATCGACGAGGACGATCGGGAGCCCGAGAGAATCGATGTAGGAGATCAGTTTCTCGTTCACTTTCCCGGCGATGATGATCCCGTCGACGTTCCTCTCGAGAAGGAACCGGGGGACGTAATTGTCCGGGTCGAACTGATCCCCGACGGTGGTCAGGAGGATGTAGAAGTTGTGGTCGCGGGCCTCGAATTCCGTACCGAGGAATATGCGCGTGTAGAACGGCTCGGCCTGGGAGAAATGCTCCTCCGAGAGTATGAACCCGATGTTCCCGCTGGTTTTCGAAGCGAGGCCGCGCGCCGAGCGCGTGGGGTGGAAAGAGAGTTCCCTGATAACCTTCTGGACCGATTCCCTGGTCCCGGGACTGACGTTTCCCCTGTTGTTGATGACGAGTGACACCGTCGAGAGGGACAACCCTGCCTTCTTTGCGACGTCGCGGATTGTGGGGCGGTGTTTCACTCGTTATTCCTCGAAACGCTTTAATAGCAGAAGCGAGTAAAAAGGGGCTAAGTGTGTATCACTCCAAGAGATTGTGTTAAAACCTTAGATCCAGAGAGTTTTTTGGTGGAAGCTTGCCGCGGAAACAGGCTGGTCATCGAAACGTTTTGATATTAGCTAAGAGGAGGATGAAAGTCAAGTCCTTTTTGTGGTTAATCCCTTGGGATGAGTGAATAACGGAAATAAGAATTGCGATTCAGCCGAAAGTCGGATAGATTGACTCCCGACCAACAACGAACTGAAAGGGACGACACTGAACGAAGACAAACACAGGGGGAGCCCGGGAGTGGTCTCCGGAGGAATCACGTTCCCCTCGCAGGCTTATGCCGAACGCTGGAACAAGCAGGTGTTCAACCCCGCCGACCACTGGGGAGGGTTCCCCCCCGGGGAGTTCAGCGAGAAAGAAATGTGGAAAGACGCCCCGTGGGCGATCGGGCCGTTCACGAAACACGCCGGGAACCCGGTCCTCGCGCCGAGTCCGGGAGCGTGGGACACGGGGCGGATGGACGGCGGAGTCCACAACGGCGCGATCATCATCCGGGACAATCTCTTTTATTATGTCTACAGGGGAGAACGGCCGCTCGACGTGGAGATGAAAAGCGATTTCGACTACATGTGCGACATCGGCGTCGCCACCGCCGCCGACGGCGTGCATTTCACGAAGGACGCGGCGAACAGCCCGTTTTTCCGGAAGGGAGCGGACCACAGGTACAGCTACGAGGACGTCAACCTCGTGGAATACGACGGGACGTACTACCTGTTCTGCAACCAGTGGGACTGGGAACACCAGGGGGATCACTCCGTCAACGGGACGTTCCTGGCAACGTCATCCGACCTCCTGCACTGGAAGAAACACGGGATCGTGTTTCCGAAGGCGGCGCGGACGCACAGGAACGGCGTGGTCCTCCACGACCCGCACAACAGGGCCGTAAAGGTGAACGGGAAATTCATCATGTACATCAACGACGGGCTTATCGCGCAGTCCGGGGACCTGATCCACTGGGAATCACACGACGCGACAGAGCGCTGGCCCGGAGGCGAAGGGTGCCTGGCGCTTGCGCACTACTCGAAGGAGCAGCCGGAGGACATCGTCCTCTTCACGGGGGGGAACCACACCGGGCATTTCTACGCCATCGGCGAGGTTCTCTTTTCAACGAAGGATCCCGAGAAGCCCCGGGCCTGGCTCCCCCGCCCGGCGCTGAAAGCAGAGGCGGAATACCCGTGGGAGATCGGCCTGAGCGCGGAGCCGCCCCACGCGCCGATCTCGACGTTCCGCGACTGCATATTCTTCAACGCGCTGACGCTTCACCAGGGGAAGTGGTGGCTCTACTACGGCGGAAGCGAATACTACACGTGTCTCGCCACGGCGCCTGCGCGCTGATCCGCATCTCGTAGAGTAGGACAAAAGTGTAGTGGTGGACAGGTCCAGTGAGTCCTCTGGCCGTTTCTCCCCTTTCGGGCGAGTGTCCCGCTCAAGCAGACCGTCACTCTATTGCCTTTTGAACCCTCGTCGCACCGTACGTGAGGTTTGCCCTCATACGGCGCTCCTGAAGGTACATCACGCTATGGGTTCAGCGAGGCGACGTGATAATTGTAGAAGAGACCAAGCTGTCCGTAGAGATATTCAGAGGTAATCTTACCCCATCCATATCCACGTCGGCCTCGGCGTCGCCAGATGACATGCCGGACTCGGAGATTGACAAAGCGAGCCAGCTTGCGGAACACAGCTGATCCGTGACCAAGCCGGAAGTACCCCATCCATCCCTGCAGGTAGCGGTTTAGATTCTCCACCTGCGCCTTCACACGAAGCGGTTTCGAGTGGTGGACATATGTCCGTACCGTTGCCCGGAACCGGGCTTGACTTCGCAGACTTGGATAGACCATCATTAGTCTTGCGCCGTTCTGCCTGCTTCTGACGTTATGGAACCGGAAGCCGAGGAAGTCCACGCTATTGCCGATATCAAGTCGCAACCGTCGTGTCTTTTCCCCGTTCAGACGTAGACCAAGCCGCTCCACATAGTGGTGCAGCAGATCGATGCCTGTATCCAGGTTCTTCTGCGCCAGGATCACCATATCGTCCGCGTAGCGCACCAAGTGGATTGACCCTTTGTCAATGTTGCCGAGTTTCCTCCGCTTGAACGCCTGATCGACTGGGTTCAGGTAGATGTTCGCCAGTAACGGACTGATGACTCCTCCCTGAGGCGTTCCCTGCGTACTCTGCCGGTGCTGGCCGTCTTCGACGTATCCGGTACTCAACCACAGTTTTATGACACGAAGGATTTCCCCGTCGGAGATACGCCTCGCGACGAGCTTCATGAGTTTGCTGTGGTCGACCGTGTCGAAGTATTTCTCCAGATCGACATCGTACACTTCAGTGCATCCCCAGTTGAGGAACTTGTAAATCTCCCGAACCGCATCGTGTGCACTCTTCTCCGGTCTGAACCCGTAGCTTGAGTCGGCAAAGTCCGCCTCGAAGATCGGTTCCAGCACCAGCAAGAAGGCAGTCTGCACTATCCGGTCCCGTATGGTCGGTATGCCCAGAGGGCGCTGCTTCCCATTCGGCTTCGGGATATACACCCGCCGTACCGGCTTCGGCACATAGCGCCGTTCCTTCATCTCGAGCTGAAGTCCGGCAAGGTAGACGTCGAGCCCTTCTTTTTCCACGTCTTTGAAGTTCTCTCCATCGACCCCGCACGCTCCACCGTTGGCTCTGGCTTTGCGATATGCCTCTGCCAATACATCTGCCCGACAAGTTTTGTCGTACAGACTGTAGAATCTGTACTTCGGCTCGGCTGTCGCCTTCGCATGCAACTTCCTCTGAAATTCCCGGAGCCAATCTGTGTGTGGTAGCTCTCGCAATACACGCTCCTTCGTTTCTTCAGAAGCTTACCTTCAGCAGGAGCCCTTCCCTCCACCCCGATTTCCGGGGCTTCATCGGTACTACGACTCCATCCGCCACCCTGCCGGCTTCCCTCCCCTTCGTTTCCTTATAGGAGGGCTCTTCTCCTGATCTCCCGAGTGGTGTGTCGGGTCTCATCAGGGCCGGCGAGGGCTTCCCAAGTCCCGTTCCTGTTCTTTCCAACCATGTCGTCGCTAATACCCCGGAGGTGCCGCATCACCGTGACCTCTCTGTTCTCGGAGTGCAGTCTTGACTTCGCCCATAAGATAGGGGCTCGTCCACCTCAGTGATCTTTACGAGGCTACCGGTGCGTTCACATTACATTACGACCTGGCTGTTTGCGTTGCACCCTTTCAGGTTACGTTGTCGAGTCGCTTAGCATGAAGTCGTTTCCAGCTTCATGCCGACTCCTCGCTACGTGGCTTCCAGAGTCTCGCCACGGTTGGGACTTGGAGCAGAGCGCCCTCGCTCCTCACCCAACAAGATCAGGAACAGTTTACCTTGGCGCTCACCTGAGGAGCACGAGCTTTTTCACAGCGGCATCGCTCCCCGCCTGCAATCGATAGAAGTACACGCCCGAGGCCAGTCGCGATCCGTCGAGACTGGCCTCGTGCGTTCCGGGGGCCTGCACGTCGTTCACGAGAAGCGCCACCTGCTGGCCGAGCGTGTTGAACACGGCGAGGCGGACCGTGGACCGCGCGGGGAGCGTGTACCGGATTCTCGTCGAGGGGTTAAACGGGTTGGGATAATTCTGCTCCAGCCGGAATCCTCCCGGCACAGGCGGTCCCGCTGCAATCGAGGTGGCGCCCGTGCTGTTCACCTCCTGGATCATATGATAGAGGTACAGGTGCCCCAGGTTGACGTACCAGATGTCGGGACGGCCGCTGACGTAGTTCAGGTGATTCACGAAATACGGCAGGGCCGTGTCGGTGATGATCACCTGCGGATGCCACATGAAATGGTACACCCCGCCGCCGGCGGCGATCGAGTCGAACATCCCGTTCAGCGAGCTGATGCTCGTATCCCCTCCCCCCCAGCTCGGCGCGCCGATCTCTATCGTGGGCGTAATGGGAGCGAAGTGGGACACCGCGTCCTCCCACGCACTCATGGGCGACTGCTGATACGTGTACAGGCGCGCGACAAGGTAATGTCCCACGCCCAGGAGGGAATCCGTCGACGCGTCGTAGTCGCCGTACGGCGCGAGCCAGACGTAGACGCATCCCCCGGTGCTTGAAGCGAACAGGGGCGGGAGGGCAAGATACTTGATATCCCGCTCGCAGCCGAGGACCTCGCTGTCAGGCTGCGCGTAGGGCGTCGGGGAGTGCGTCCGGCTGTGGGCCGCGATTTCCACGTTCCCCAGGTTGACCTGATTCTGTATTCCCTGCCAGGTAAACCTCCCCGTGTTGCCGGTCCCCGTGATGACCCCCGCGGTCACGTACAGGCCGTGTCTCCTGAAAATCCCGAGCAGGCTCGGGTACCAGGGTTCCGTCCAGTCCGCCCAGTCGTCCGCGGTTACGGTGACCGCCGCCCTGCGGTTGTCGTAGTACCTGCTTATGCCCGTGTATCGGGAAGGGAAGGGATTTCCGAGAGAGTCGGTGATCATCAGAAAAAGCGAGTCGCTCGCGATGCTGAAGGAAGCGGAAAGATACGCCACGTGCGCGGCGTAATCGAACCGGACGGCATCCACGGCGTTGAACAGGTCGCCCGCCGTTCTCCCGGGGAGCGCGACGTACGGATCCGCGGAGCTGTGCCTGGATGACGCTTCCAGTCCTCCTGCCGCGCCGCCGATATCGAACGTGTATGTCAGCGGGTACGCGCAGCCGTACTGCGCGTGAAACAGGGGCTGTATGGCGACGGACAGGCCGCCGGGAGCACCCGGTGCGACGGAGAGCCGGGCTTCCTGCTGTGCGTGAACGACGGCGAACGATAACGCGAGCGAAATACCGATGAGCGCTGACGGGATCTTCACAGATATACCTCGGAAAATGGGTCGTTTTGACTTACAAATGGAAAATCCGTACTTTCTGTTCATACACATTCGGAGGATTTCATGGGGAACCTCGGCGCAACCGAGCTTATCATCATCATCATTATCGTGCTGATATTCTTCGGCTCGAAGAAGATCCCGGAACTCGCCGCAGGGCTCGGCAAAGGAATGAGAGAATTCAGAAAAGCGACGCGTGAAATGCAGGAAGACCAGGAGGAAAGCGCGCCGCAGCTGAAGGCCCCGACGTCCGAGACGATGACGTGCATTTACTGCAACTCCCGCGTGGCAAAGGACTCCAGGTTCTGCCCCTCGTGCGGCAAGTCGCTCGAAGCTCCCCGCTGCCAGAAATGCAAAAGGGTGAACGCGCTCGGCGCCAAATTCTGCGTGGAGTGCGGGGAGAAGCTCTGATCTCCCGCCGTATCTCTCCCTCAGTTCGACAGTCCGGGCCCTCCCGACGGCTGCGCGCCGTGCCGGGAGGGCCCGGACTATTCTTCCCTCAATGAACGTTATTTCACCAACTCGGTCGTCACGACACCCCCGCCCATCGACTGGGGAATCGCGGACTCATTCCTGATCATCCGCGGTTTTGCCCCGGCGGAGATCCAGTACTTCAGGCTGCCGCTCCCTCCGTCGTCGGGATTCACCTCGACGACGTACGTATCGAACGTGCCCGCCCCGGTGTGCAGCTTTTCCTTCCCCGTCACGACAAGCGACATCGGCCGCACCTTCCATATCGACGTGTCGAACATGTTGAGCATCGCACGGTATCCCGGCTTCAGCGGGAGCGTGCAGACCGCGACGTCGACGCCCCCGTTGTCGGAGACGAGCCCCCCGTCAAACGGGACGTCCACCGGCGTGGGTTTCCCCGGCGTCTCCATCCCTCCGGTGACACCCTTCCCCGTGAATTCCAGGTGGAGGTATCCGGTACCCTGCTGAGCGCCGCGCCGGAGCGTGTATGCCGTCGAGGCATCCACGTCCACGGTATCCGTGCCCGCTCCCATCCCCGTGGTGACGTCCGCGACGCGCCATATCTTCTTTCCCTTCAGGCGGGCGGACGTGATCGTGCGCGTCGTCGCCATGAGCATCTTCTGTCCCATCATCGTGAACTTCGTCTCGTACACCGCCCGGTCAGCCGAAATTTTCGACGCCTTGAGCTGCGCCGCCACCGGCCCGGCCGCCCCCTCCGGAGGGGCCTCGGGGACCTTCACGGACTTCACGTCGACGGTCAGGAGATCGAGCTTCGCCTTGATTTCCGGCGGCACGGATTCCTGGTACCGCCCGCCGATATGGCGGGCGAGGAACTTCTCCATCGCCGTGTACAGCGCCATCCTGTTGTCACGTCCGGCAAACCCGTGTCCCTCGTCGGGAGCCACGAGATACTCGACATCCCCGCCGCGGTCGCGGAGGGCGGCGACGATCCGGTCGGATTCCGCCTTCTTCACGCGGGGATCGTTCGCTCCCTGGATGACGAGAAGCGGCGCGCGGATCGCGGAAGCGGAGTTGAGCGGCGACTGGGCCTCGAGCATTTTCCGCTCTTCGGGGTTCGACACGTCGCCCACGCGGACGTCGAACATTTTCTTCATCGGCGCCCAGTACGAGGGGATCGAATTCAGGAGCGTGATGATGTTCGACGGGCCGACGTACGAAACGCCGGCGGCGTAGAGATCGGGCGTAAAGGCGAGCCCGGCGAGCGCCGCATAGCCGCCGTACGACCCGCCGTAGATCGCCACGCGCTTCGGGTCGGCGATCTTCTGCGCGACGAGGTACCGGACGCCGTCGGTGAGATCGTGCTGCATGAAACCGGTCCCCCACTGCTTGTTCCCCGCGTTCAGGAACTTCTTACCGTACCCTGTCGACCCGCGGAAATTCGGCATCAGGACGGCATACCCTCTGTTGGCCAGGAACTGGGCCTCGGGGTCGTACGACCAGAAGTCCCTCCCCCATGGTCCGCCGTGCACGAGAATGACCGTCGGGAGGTTCTCCGGGGGCACCCCCTTCGGAAGGACCAGGTATGCGGGTATGACGAGGCCGTCGCGCGAGGCGTAGCGGACGGACTTTTCGGGCGCCAGGTCCGCCGACGGAAGGTCGGGCCTCGCGTGGTAGAGGAGCTCGGCCTTCCCGGTCCTCCTGTCAAAGAGGTATCTCGAGCCGGGATCGACGTCGCTCGACACGCCGACGAGGCTGACATTCTCATCGAGCGTCGAGGAGCCGAACGCGAACTCCCCGGGAGGGAGGGCTTTCTTCATCTGTTCCCACTGTCGCGCAAACTGCGCCTGTTTCGGATACACGCGGAGCTTGTCGCCCGCGTACACGGTCGCCAGCAGCTCGTTCGAGACGTCGGAGAAGATGGCGGTCGAGATATCGACCTCGTTTTCCGGGTCCTTTTCCACCAGGGAGGTCGTCCCCGTCGCAAGGTCGAAGAGCTCGAGCTGCATCCTGTCGGTCTGCGCCCCCTTGTTCGTCACGAGATAGAAGTGCTTCCCGTCGGGGGTGAACCTGAGCGGCGCGCACTGCTCTTCCGGGCTGACGGCGTATATGCTCACGAGCGAATCATGATCCACGCGGAGGATCTCCATCCCTCCGTCGGGGGTCTGGCGCACGCCGAGCCGGAGCACGCCGTCGAGATCGGTCTGCCACCCGACGACATTCTGCTCGTTCTTCCAGATGAGTTTCTTCGCCCCGGTGGCGAGATCAAGGCGGTACACGTCGTGCAAATCGGGGCGCCTGTCGTTCAGCCCGATGATGATCTCGCCCGGCGTCTTCCGCGGAATGTCGATCACCTGGGCGCGGACCTTCTCCAGGGGAGTAAGGTCGCGCGCGGGAGGCATCGATCCCGCGGCAAAGGGATCGACCCGGTAGATCCTGTAGTTCTCGTCCCCCCCCTTGTCCTGCGCATAGATGACATACTTGCTGTCGAGCGACCAGAAATATCCGTTCACGGGACGGGCCGAGTCCGCCGTGATCGGCCGGGCGCTGTCGAACGAACCCGCGACCGTCTTCAACCAGATGTTCCGCACGCCGTGAAACGGCTTCAGGAACGTGATGAACCTTCCGTCAGGAGAGATCTGGGAGCCCGATATCTCGGGGTCCCCGAAAAAGAGGTTCCTGTCGACGAGCGGCGGGAGCTGGGCAAGAGCGGAACTCGCGCATGCCAGAAGAATGAGCACGAAGCCGGTTACACGATGCATGAGAAGGTGTCTCCTGAACGTTGACGTATGTGTGAGGAAACCGGGAGAACGGGTGGACCGGCAATCAGGCAGGGAAGAGGGAATGGTCCCGTTCGGCAAGCGATGCCCTGACCCGGTCGTGCAGCCCGCCGAGGTATGAAAACCGGAGCGGGGAGAATTCCTCGACGCGGCGGAGGAACTCTTCCGAAAACAAGTGACGGTACCGCGCGACCGCCTCCAGGATCAGGAACATGCAGCTCCCTTCGACGAGAACGGCAAGCCCGTGCGAAGGGGCGGGAGCGCGGCCGCCGAGCAGGCGGATCGTGTCCGACGTAAAGTGCATGAGCCGCCCGGTGATCCGGTCCAGCGGCCCCGCCCGGCGGGCCCGGGTGAACATCGACGAGTGACCCGCGGCCTCATCGGCGGGGATATCCTGCAGGTCATCGATGAACTGCAGGACGACGCCGTATCCGAACAGCGCGTGCAGCGACTCCGCATCGAGCGCGCCCGAGACGAGGTACCCGTCCACCGCGACGGATGTGCCTCCCTTTTCGATGGTAAGGGACTGAAGCTCCCCTTCCGGCCGGTCATCCACGTCACCGTGCAGTATGAGGCTCTTCTGCTGCGCCCGCTGTATCGCCAGAAGGCTGTCGTACACGCAGGGGGAAGACTCCCGGGGATATTCCCGTTCGATCAGCCGGAGGAGCGCCGGAAAGCCCCGCAACCCGGCCTCCGCGACAGGGAGTCCGCAGAGACAGGATGTGAGCGACCGGTTGAAACGCTCCTTCTCATCCCGGGTGCGAACGGCGTCGTCGAGAAGGTTGTCCGTGCACGGGTACATCAGGCTGTAGCCGAGGGAGGAATCCGAGAGCGTCACGGGACGGGAAAGGTACGACTGGATGCTGTTGAACACCCACTGGTTCCTGAGCGCCTGATGGATGTCGTCGTCGGAGAGCGACGGGTCCAGATCCCGCGCCCTGCGGACGAACGCTTTGCCGACCGATTCGCACTCCGCGAAGAACCGGTTCACGGCAGGGTCGGCGTCACCCGTCATCAGTTTCCCGAGCGCCGTGTGCGCCCTCCCGATGTACCTGGCACGTTCCCCCTCTTCCATCTCCTCGTACCTGTCGATCCGCGGGAGGCTCTTTTCGAGGAGCAGCTCCACCTCCCTCTCCTTCTCCGCCTTCTGCGCGGAGGAGAAACGGCGGAGCCCTCCGGGAGGCGACACGGGGGAGTCCGACCAGAGACGAAGATACCGGTCGGTCAGTTCAGAGACTGCGCTGTCGAATGATGTCATGCCGGTGTGTACGCTCGCGTGAGCCCCGTGTTTCGGGCGGAAATGAAATCCACTCAAATATACGATTTTCTGCAGAGGGATGCTGGCGCGATTTCGCGGGCGTTGACATTGGAGGGGTTCCGGGGTAGATTGGCATGGGAGGACGTGCCGACGAGCTGCCCCACACATGACGACCACTCACATGAACACCAGAATTCTCCTTCTCTGCCTCTTCCCCCTGCTCCTCTCTGCACCTGCGTGCAGCGGGCAGAACCGGGGGACGGACAGGCAACCCGCCGTGGCGGGACTCTTTTATCCCGGGACGCGCGCGGAACTTGACGGAATGCTGAGCGACCTCTTCTCCCGGGCCCTCCCCTCCGGAGTGCAGGGGGACGTCGTCGCGATCATCGTCCCCCACGCGGGTTACGTTTACAGCGGCGGGGTCGCCGCGTCGGGATACAACACGATCGACCGGAACAGGGCATACGACGACATATTCATCATCGGCCCGAGCCACACCGTCGGGTTCGAGGGGGCTTCCGTCTTTACGACGGGAAATTTCCTTACCCCGCTCGGGAGCGTCGATGTGGACCGGGATCTCGGCGAGAAGCTCATCCGCGAGAACAGCGTCTTCTCGAACAGGCTCGATGCGCACGCGACCGAGCACAGCGTCGAAGTGCAGGTCCCGTTCCTCCAGCACATCATGGCGAAGCATTTCAGGATCGTCCCCATCGTCGTGGGGGCGAACTCCCCCGAAACATGCATGAAGATCGCCTCCGCACTCCGGCCGTACCTGAACGCCCGGAACCTGTTCGTCATCAGCAGCGATTTCTCCCACTACCCGGCGTACAACGACGCGGTCCGGGTTGACAGGGCCACGCTGGAGGCGATACTGACCGGGTCCCCCGACAACCTTGTTGCAACGATGGAGAAGAACGCGCGGGAAGGCGTGCCGAACCTTGCAACGAGCCTCTGCGGCTGGTCCGCGGTCCTGACCCTCCTGTACATGACGGCGGGGGGGACGGGGCGCAGGTTCACCCCCGTGCAGTACAAGAACTCCGGGGACTCTCCCGCGGGGGAGAAGGAGAGGGTCGTCGGCTACAACGCCGTCGCGATCTCCGAACCGAAGCCCGCAGCCGCGGGGACGTTTGCCCTCACGCCGGCCGAACAGGACACGCTTCTCGGGATCGCCCGGCGCACCGTCGAAGAGTACGTCCTCCACGGCACCGTCCCGGCAGTCGACCCGGCATCGCTCACCGGGACGCTCCGCACGCACTGCGGCGCGTTCGTCACGCTCAACGAACACCGCCAGCTCCGGGGATGCATCGGGAGATTCGACGCCGACGAACCCCTCTACAGGGTCGTCCAGATGATGGCGGTCGCCTCCGCGTCGCAGGACATGCGGTTCAGCCCGGTCGGTCCCTCCGAGCTGAAGAACCTCCGGATCGAAATCTCCGTCCTTACCCCGATGCGGAAGATCCGCTCGGCCGACGAATTCCAGCTCGGCACTCAGGGCATCTACATGAAGAAGGGAAACCGTTCGGGAACGTTCCTCCCGCAGGTCGCCGCGGAAACCCACTGGACCAGGGATGAATTCCTTGGACACTGCGCACAGGACAAGGCAGGGATCGGCTGGGACGGGTGGAAGGACGCCGAGCTTTACGTCTACGAGGCGCTCGTCTTTGGCGAACCGGAGGGATAAGGGTCCCGCACTTGCCGTGGCGGCACTGGGGATGACGTCGCTCGCCACGCAGGTCATACTGCTGCGCGAGTTCATCTCCGTCTTCCAGGGGAACGAGCTCGTCATCGGCGCCGTCCTGGCAAGCTGGATGATGCTGACGGGCGCGGGCGCATTTCTCGGCCGGCGTTCCGCGCCGCTCACCCGGCGCCGCGCCGTCCCCGCCGCCTCCCTGGCCGCCGCCGGCACGCTCCCCCTGCTCATGGTATTCGTCATCCGCGCCCTGCGGAACGTCGTGTTCACGTCCGGAAGCATGGTCGGCATACTCCAGGCGCTCGTTTCCTCGCTTGTCATCCTCGCCCCATTCTGCATACTCTCCGGTTTCCTGTTCACGCTGTTCGTCGGCCTGATCTCCGCGGCCGGCGGGGAGAACGCCGCCGCACGGGTGTACGCGCTGGAGGCGCTCGGCAGCGCGGCCGGGGGGATCGTCTTTTCGCTCGTCCTTCCCGCGTTTCTGGATACGTTTCAGACGCTCTTCCTGCTTCTCCTCATCGACCTCGCCGCCGCGCTTGCCATCGCCCTGCGAACGCACGCCCGGCTCCTTGCCTCCGCCCTCCTGGTCCTGGCGGGGCTTGCGGGCGCGGCGCTCATCACGAACCGCGCCGACACGTGGACGAGGGAATTCCTCTTCCCGGGGCAGGAGATCGTCTATGTCAGGGACACGCCGTACGGCAACCTGACACTCACCCGGAAAGGCGGAGAGATCAGCTGTTTCGAGAACGGCATGCTCATGTTCTCCACGAACGATGCGGTGCCGAACGAGGAGGCCGTGCACTACGGCATGGTGCAGAGAGCTTCGCCCCGGCGCGTGCTCCTCGTCGGAGGCGGGATCGCGGGAACCCCGTCGGAGGCGCTGAAATACGGCGTGCGCACCATCGATTACGTGGAGATCAACCCGTGGATCATCGGCGCCGGGCGGAGATTCACGGGCGCGCTGGACGACCCCCGTATCGCGGTCATCGGCGAGGACGCCCGGATGTACGTCCGCTCGACGCCGAACCGGTACGATGCCGTCCTCGTCGACCTCCCGGATCCCGCCAACGCACAGATCAACAGGTACTACACGCTCGAGTTCTTCACGGAGCTCAGGCGCGTCATGAACGACAGCGCGGTGGTCTCGATCAGCCTGCTCCCCGCGGCGGACTACCAGGGGACGGAGGCCCGGGGCGTCAGCTCGGTCCTCTACGCAACGCTCGCGCGCGCATTCGCGCACGTCCTGATCATCCCGGGAGAGAGAAACTACTTCCTGGCGTCCGACGCCCCGCTCGACGCCGGGATCACGCGCCTCATCGAGCAACGGGGCGTCAGCACGGTGTACGTCAACCGCTTCTACGTCGACGACCGCAGGATCGCCGAACGGAGCGCGGAGATCACCTCCGCGCTCGATACGGCGGCGGCAATCAACAGGGACTTCACCCCTGTTTGCTATTACAGGCAGCTTGGCTACTGGCTCAGCTATTTCGGATTCGCCCCGGGCCCCTGGATACTGACGGCGGGATTCGCGCTCATCCTTCTCCTGGGGCGGTTCAGCGTGGTGGGGGCGGGGATATTCGCCGGCGGGTTCACCGCTTCCTCGCTCGAGATCGTCCTTCTCGTGTCGTTCCAGGTCCTCTGCGGTTCGCTGTTCCAGATGACGGCAATCGTCATCACGGCGTTCATGGGGGGGCTCGCCGTCGGGGGATTCATCGCCATGCGGGCGTTCCGGCGGCCGGGGATCGACACGTTCATCGGCGCGCAGTTCGCCCTCGCCGCCACGTGCCTGTGCGTCCCCGCGATACTGCTCCTCCTGCAGGCGGCGTCCCCTCCCCCCCTCGTGATCCAGTGCGTGATCACCGCGGCCGCATTTGCCGCGGCGGTGCTGACGGGGTTCGTGTTCGGGACCGCAACGCGGGTGCGCCCCGGAGACGCGGCCGCCGTGGCGTCGGAGCTCTACGGACTCGACCTGTTCGGTTCCGCGCTCGGGGCGCTCGTTGTCAGCGTCTACGGGATACCGCTCTTCGGGCTCATGGCCGTGAGCCTCGCGGCAGGCGTCTTCTGCGCCGGGGGAGGCGTGCTCTGCCTTCTCGTCCGGAAGAGATATCCCGCAGGAACATGAACATCGCACGACGCAAACACCCACATTCCGGAAAAGGACGATATGGCCGCCATGGAACCTCTCACGCCTGAACACGGCACGGAACTCTTCTGGGCACGCTGGCCACAGCCAGTTCGGCGACAGCCGCCTGGACGTTCAAGCGAGCGGGATTCCTGCATCCGCGGGTGACTGTTCGCACGGCAGGCGCGGATGCGGACGCGGCGGTCTTCTGGCCGAGAGTCTGGGGGGGCGGCTGGCTGGATTTCCCGACGGGAGAGAGATTCCAGTGGAAGTCCATGAACTTCTGGGGATCGGCGTGGGCGTTCACCGGGATGCAGGGGGAGGTCGTGTACACGATGAAGCCCGGCTCGGAAGAAAAGAAACTGTCCGACCTCCTGAAGTCGCAGGCACTCGTCGAAATTGACCCGCAGGCGTTCGAGCTCGCCGGGCTCCCCCTCCTTCTTATGCTGGGCTGGTACCTGATGATCATGCACCAGGAGGAATCATCCGCCGGGGCGGCCGCAGCGATCAGGTGAGACCGGACCGCCGGGCGCACGCCGGGCCGTCGTCCGGCAGTCGGATTTGCGTCGTGAACACAGGGAGGTCAGTATGGAAGAAATCACAAAGCGGGAGTTTCTGAGACTCCTCTGTCTCGGTGCGGGCACCTGCCTCGCCGGCACGTGGCGGGGCATCCCCCTGCACGCGGAAACCGGGCATACGCTGTCCACGCAGCCGGAGGAGGGGCCGGGGAAGTGGAGCAGGGAAGCGCTCTTCTATGAGTCCACCTCCTCCGGACTCCACTGCCTCAAGTGCCCTCACGGATGCCTGCTCAGCGAGGGGGAGACCGGCCGCTGCAGGAACCGGGTCAACTACCGGGGAAAACTCTACTCCACTGCGTACGGGAACCCGTGCGCGGTCCACATCGATCCGGTAGAAAAGAAACCCCTCTTCCATTTTCTCCCCGCCACGCAGGCGTTTTCGATCGCGCTGGCGGGGTGCAACCTGAGGTGCCTCAACTGCCAGAACTGGCAGATCTCCCAATTGACTCCGGCGGAAACGGAGAACGTCGACCTCATGCCCGTAAACGCCGTCGAGCAGTGCGCCGGGGCGGGGTGCGATTCCATCGCGTACACCTACTCGGAACCGGTGACGTTTTACGAGTACACGTTTGAGACCGCGGCGCTGGCGCACAGGAAGAAGATCCGGAACATATTCAAATCGAGCGGGTACATCAACGAAGCCCCGCTGCGGAAGCTTTGCAGCGTCCTCGACGCCGCGAACATCGATCTGAAGAGCTTCGACGACGACGTTTACTTCAAGCTGAATTCCGCGCGGCTCGATCCCGTGCTCCGGACGCTGAAGGTGCTCAAAGAAGAAGGTGTGTGGCTTGAAATCACGAACCTGGTCATCCCGACGTGGACCGACGACCTGGACATGATCAGGAGGATGGCAGACTGGCTCTGCAGGAACGGCCTGGAGGACGCCCCGCTCCATTTCAGCAGGTTCACCCCCCTGTACAAGCTGACGCAGATCCCGCCGACACCCGTGTCGGTCCTCGAAAGCGCGAGGGCGATCGCGCTCAAGGCGGGGGTCCGCTACGTATACATCGGCAACGTCCCGGGGCACGACGCAGAGAACACGTTCTGCCCGGGGTGCGGAACACTGCTCGTGGAGAGGAGGGGATTCGCCGTCATGAAGAACGTGGTCGGAAAAGGGAAGTGCCCCTCCTGCGGCCGGAATATCCCGGGGTTGTGGACACGCGACACCTAACGCCTGTAAGGGCCGGTCCGCCCGAGCACCGCATGAGAAAAGTCGGTCATCATGTGCTCTCCCCGTAAAACAAAAACCTCTTTTGTCCCCCGGTTGCGTCCGGACGGATCAAAAGAGGCTGTGAATGAACTCCTCCCCCTGGAGGGGGTTACGCCTGTTCAGGCCGACTTCAACGATGACCGCTTCAGTCCTTCTTTCAGCGTCGCGATCATCCCGGCATACTCCGATTCCACCCGTTTCAGGTCCTGAACGGGTTTCTGGTTGTTCGTGTTGATGACGATTGCCCTGTCAAGCGCGTCGTGCCAGAATTCCAGCCAGTACAGTGCGCTCACCTGCTGCCCTGTCGTACGAAGCTTTGTGACAATTTCCGGCTTCAGATCAAGCGGTACGGGAAGTTGAAGAGATTCGCCAGTGTAACGCTTTCCCAATATTTTCATAATCTCCCTTCCAGTTGGTGTTTTCACAATGTACGAATTACCGCCTCCAATAGCGAATCAGCCCCGGGAAGCGCGAAACATCCCCGTCAACGTTCCGTATAACTGCGGTCAACCCTTTTGTCCCATTTACCCCCGAGGTGCCCGAATGTCGATCCGTCGCGTCTTTTCGTTCGCCGCGCTTTTCGCCCTGTGTTCGACGATCATGAGCGCACAGGAAGAAACCCGTCTCCTCCGGTTTCCGGCCATACACGGCGGTCAGATCGTCTTCACATATGCCGGAAATCTCTACACCGTCGCCTCAACGGGCGGCACTGCGCGAAGGATGACCGACGGGACGGGATTCGAAATGTTCGCCCGGTTCTCCCCCGACGGGAAGACCATCGCGTTCACCGGCCAGTACGACGGCAACACCGAGGTGTACGCGATGCCCGCGGCCGGCGGAGTCCCGCAGCGGCTCACGTACACAGCGACGCTCGGCCGGGACGACGTCTCCGACCGCATGGGGCCGAACAACATCGTCATGACGTGGAAGGACAACGCGCACATCGTGTACCGGTCGCGCTGGAGAGAGTGGGACGATTTCAAGGGACAGCTCTACAGCGTTCCCGCCTCCGGCGGCCCGTCCGAGCAGCTTCCCCTCCCCCGCGGAGGATGGTGCTCGTACTCCCCGGACGGAACGAAGATGGCGTACAACCGGGTCTTCCGGGAATTCCGGACGTGGAAACGGTACCGCGGAGGACAGGCCGACGACATCTGGATCTACGACTTCGCGGCAAAGACCACGACCGACGTCACCGGTAATCCCGCGCAGGACGTCTATCCCATGTGGAGCGGAGACAGGATCTACTTCATCTCCGACAGGGACGACCACAAGAGGTTCAACCTGTACGTGTACGACACGAAGACCGGGAAGACCGACCGCCTGACGACGTTCGCCGATTACGACATCAAGTTCCCTTCGCTCGGCGACAGCGCGATTGTCTTCGAAAACGGCGGGTTCATCTACCGTTTCGACCTGGCGTCGGGGACGACGCAGAAAGTCAGCATCAGGATCGGCGAAGACCTGGTCTCGGGCAGGGGCGGGCTGCGCGACGTGAGCAAGGAAGTGACGAATTTCGAAATCGCCCCCGACGGGAACCGGGCGCTCTTCGGAGCGCGGGGAGACGTCTTCACGGTCCCCGTCAAGTACGGCAACACCCGGAACATCACGCACACGCCCGGGGTGCACGAGAGGAATGCCAAATGGTCGCCGGACGGGAAGTCCATCCTGTTCATCTCCGACGCATCCGGAGAGGACGAGATCTGGGTCGCCCCGCAGGACGGGCTGACGCCCGCGCGGCAGGTCACGACCGGCGGCGACACGTACAAGTACCAGCCCTACTGGTCGCCCGACAGCAGGAAGATCCTGTGGGCGGACAAGAAACTGCGCCTCGAGTACGTCGACGTCGATTCGCGCACGGTCACGCCCGTCGCCTCCGCCACGGCGTGGGAGTTCTCCGACTACGCGTGGTCGCCCGACAGCAGGTGGATCGCGTACGCGAAGCCCGAGGAAAAGTCGATGTCGACGATCCAGCTCTACTCGGTCGAAAGCGGGAAGACGATCGCCGTCACGGACGGCTGGTACGAATCGGGCGGGCCGGCCTTCAGCGCGGACGGCAAGTACCTCTTCTTCGTCTCCGCCAGGAACTTCCACCCCGTCTTCGGCGAACTGGAATTCAACCACCTCTACCGCGACATGGGGGGGATCTATCTCGTCACGCTCGCGCGGGAGACGAAATCCCCCTTCGAACCGAAGAGCGATGAGGTCAGGATGAAGGGTGCCGGGAACGGGAAGAACGCCGACAAAGAGAAGGCCGCCCCGAAGAAGGAACCCGACGCCCAGGTCACCGTCACCGTCGACGCGGAAGGGATCCAGTCCAGGATCGCCTCGCTCCCCGCACAGGCCGCCGACTACCGCAACCTCGAGTCCGCCGGGGACCGGCTCTACTATATCCGGAGCGGGAGCAAGGACGAGAAGCCGAAGCTCCTCGTCTATGAATTCGACAAGCTGAAGGAAACCGACTGCGGGGAGTTCGGCGGGTTCGAAATTTCCGCCGACGGAAAGAAGATGATCGTGGGCGGATCGGGGGAGTACTCGATCATCGATCTGCCGACGTCGAAGATCGAGACAAAGGACCATCTCAATCTCTCCGACATGAAGGTCAACCTCGACCGCCGTGCGGAGTGGGACCAGATATTCCGCGAGTGCTGGCGGCAGATGCGTGACTTCTTCTACGACCCGCACATGCAGGGGGTCGACTGGGAAGGGGTGAAGAAGAAATACGAGGTCCTCCTCCCCTTCGTCAACCACCGCGCCGACCTGACGTACGTGATCGGCGAGATGATTTCGGAGCTGAGCATCGGCCATTCGTACGTCGGCGGAGGAGAGTATCCGAAGCCCGAGCGGATCGCCACGGGGCTCCTCGGGGCGAAGCTGGAGCGCGACGTCGCGACGGGGTTCTTCAAAATCACGGAGATTCTCCCGGGGGAAAACTGGGACAAAAACGCGAGATCTCCCCTGACGGAAATCGGCGTCGACGTGAAGGAGGGTGACTACATCCTCGCGGTCAACGGCGCTCCGACGAGCGCCATGGCCGATATCTACGAATCGCTCGTCAACACCGTCGGCAAACAGGTAACGCTCCGCGTGAACTCCTCCCCCCGCGAGGAGGGAAGCCACGAGACCGTCGTCGTCCCGACGGGAGACGAGCAGGAGCTGTATTACCACAGGTGGGTCGAGGGAAACATCGCGAAAGTCGCCAGGGCCACCGACGGGAAGGTTGGGTACGTCCACATCCCCGACATGGGGACGCCCGGGCTCAACGCGTTCGCCAAGTATTTCTATCCGCAGCTCCGCAAGGAGGCGCTCATCGTCGACGTCAGGGGGAACGGCGGGGGGAACGTCTCGCCGCAGATCATCGAACGGCTGAGGCGGGAATTGACGATGATCGACGTCGCGCGGAACGCCGCACCCGTCCCCGATCCCGGCGGCATGGTGCTCGGCCCCAAGGTGATGCTGATCGACGAATTCTCCGCGTCCGACGGCGACATCGTCGCCTACAGGTTCAGGAAGAACAACCTGGGTCCCCTGATCGGCAAGCGGACGTGGGGGGGCGTGGTCGGCATCCGGGGAACCCTCCCCCTGCTCGACGGAGGGTTCCTCAACAGGCCCGAATTTTCCCGGTATGACGTCGAAGGGAAGGAATGGATCATGGAGGGGAAAGGGGTGGAGCCGGACATCGTCGTGGACAACGACCCGGCGAGGGAGTTCGCGGGCGTCGACGACCAGCTCAACAAGGCGATCGAAGTCATCAAGGAGGCGATGAAAAAGCACCCGGTGGTCATTCCCCCGCCGCCGCCGTATCCCGACAAGACGAAATAGGGACGCCGGAGGGGGAACGGTTCTGCACAGCGCTCAGCGGCGGCGAAGCAGCAGGAACTGGTCCTGCGTGATCAACAGGAGCGCACCGACACCGAATATAAGTCCGCCGAATTCCACGACGACGCTCGCGATCGGAATGAACGTGCATGCCTGGACGGCGAGTATGCCGAGCGCAACGGGACCGAACAGTGCCCAGCCGGTCCTGCCGTCAAATCCGAACAGCCTGTACCCGAGGAAGACGCCGAGCCCCATCTGGGAGAGATACGCAAGCCAGAAGAAGTAGCACAGGAGGAAGAGGCCGAGCGGAATCCCGACGACGGTCAGGCAGAGGACGATCACCAGGACGGGGACGAGGAGAAGCGCCGCAAGCCCCACGAGAACGGCCTCCCCCGGCCTGCCGTTCATGATCGTCCCCACCGATGCAAGCTGGCGGGGGAAGAGGAACGAGAGGACGAGTGCGGTCGTGCAGAGACTGAGGAAGAAGAGGATCCGCACGATGAGGGTCCCCGTCGACATCCCGAACGGCCTCGGCGCGGGCGTTGCCCTCCCGGCGCGGATCTCGACTTTTCCCAGCACGGTACCGGGAGTGACGCTGACCGCGCCCGAGTCCTTCGCCGTCACGAGGAGATTTCCCCCGACGGTCGACCCCGGCTCCGTCGCAAAACGTTCAACCCCGGCATCGAGGTCCCCCCGGATTTCACCCGACACGGTGAGCTCGCTCGCACCGATCTTCGCGTCCCGTGCCACGGCGCCGAGCACCCGCACTTCACCCCCGCCCGCCATCAGGTACTCTCCCACCGTCGCGCCCCGTTCCAGGACGACGGTGCCTCCTCCGGCGAAAAGGCTCTTTGCCGTCTTCCCGTACAGCCGGACCACCCCGCCGGCGCAGATGATCCTGTCGGTCACCGTGCCCGTCACGGTGACTTCGCCCCCGGCGACGAAGAGAAGTCCGTCGATCGTCCCGCGGACGTTCACCACGCCGCCGGCGACAAAGGCATCCCCGTTCACCGTCCCGTCGATATCGACCTGCGGACTCCCGGCAAAATACCAGCCGTTATGCACGTCCCCCTGCGCGAGGAGGGTCCTTTCCCTCCCCGTCGCGTGAAATCCGGACCCGCTGCAGTTGAACGCGAGAAGCGATATCACAAGCACCTGAAAGAGCCTGTTGAATAATTTCATGTCATCCTCCTGGTGGGTAGAGAGCGCCTCGGGGTGCCCGGCTGACGGCGACAACGCAGCTTTCAGGAGAGCGTTGCAGTCGCGAGCGCATTGATCGTCAGCGCGAGTATGACCGTGTTGAACGCGAACGAGATGACGCCGTGAAGAAGCGTCAACCTGCGGAGCGGCCGGGACGAGACCTGGACGTCCGACACCTGGGCGGTCATCCCGACCACGAACGAGTAGTATGCAAAGTCCATATAATCGGGAAGGTGATCCCCCGGGAATTCCAGCCCCCCGTGGTGCGTCCCGTGGATCTCCCCCTCGCCGTAGTAGATGTGGGCATACCTGAGCGCGAAGAGCGTGTGCACCAGGCACCAGGACAGCACCACGGATACGGGGGCCAGCGTCATGTACAACGCGTAGACCCCCCCGGAGAGCCCGCGCGAGAGGCCGAGGAGCGCCCAGACGATCCAGAGGCTCCCGCAGGAGGCCAGGAGGACGAGCGCAAACACCAGGCGTCTCCCAGCGTCCTGGAGGACCGCGGAGCGGCGGACGGCTCCGGGATCCCCCGCAACGATGACGCACCAGGCGAGGAGGAGCAGCGTCCCCGAAAACACCACCCAGGCGACGGCGAGCCGGGGAGCGAAGGGAAGCTCCGCGGAGGCCGCCCCGAATGCGAACAGGGCGACGATCGCCGAGATAAGAACCCTGTGATGAGAATCGAGCCGCGTGAGGGGTGCGAAGAGACGTGTCAGACGGTCAGAGGCCATGACGGGAATGGAAAGTGGCACGAATGTCTCAATATACCCCTCGAGGGAGGAGAAGGCAAGGGGGAACCGGGGCGGGGAGCCGCCTGTTACATGGGATGAAATGTCAACCCACCCCACACACAGGAGAATCACGATGAAAGGCATTCTGACAATTCTCGCCGCCCTTGCTTTCACGCTGCAGGCCGCCGCGAAGGTGAAGACGGAGGTCGTCGAATACAAACAGGGGGAGGCAGTCCTGCAGGGATACCTCTGTTACGACGACGCCCGCACGGGAAAGCGTCCCGGCATACTTGTCATCCACGACTGGATGGGAGTTTCGGACGACACGAAGATGCGGGCGGAGATGCTTGCCGGGCTCGGATACGTCGCGCTGACCGCCGACATCTACGGCAAGGGAGTCCGCCCGGCGAACGCGCAGGAGGCGCAGGCGGAAGCGGGGAAATTCTACCAGGACAGGGGCCTGCTCAGGGCAAGGGCAAGGGCAGGGCTCGATTTTCTCGCAGGGCGGCCGGGCGTCGACCCGGAGCGCCTGGGTGTGATGGGATACTGCTTCGGCGGAGGCGCATCGCTTGAACTTGCACGGAGCGGCGCTCCCGTCAAAGGGGTCGTCACGTTCCACGGTGCGCTCGCCACGCCGAACCCCGGGGACGCAAAGAACATCAAGGGGAAGGTCCTCGTCCTCCACGGCGCGGACGATCCTTTCGTGAAGCAGTCGGACGTCACCGCGTTCATGGACGAGATGCGGAAGGCCGGCGTGGACTGGGAACTCGTCCAGTACAGCGGGGCGGTGCACAGCTTCACGATCAAGAGCGCGGGGAACGACAACAGCAAGGGAGCGGCCTACAACGCCGAAGCGGACCGGCGCTCGTGGGAAGCGATGAAGGAATTCTGGAAGGAAATATTCCCCGCCATGTAACAGGCCTCCGGCACCGGGCCCGGGATGCTCACTTCCGGGCCCGGAGCATGTACGCCTCGTTTTCGACCTGCGTCCAGACCCTCAGGAGATTCCCTCCGCAGATCCGCCGTATGTCGTCTTCCGAGTACCCGGCCTTGATGAGGTGATAGATCAGGTTCGGGTACTGGGACACGTCCTTCAGTCCCGTGGGCAGCTCGTCCCCGACCCCGTCGAAATCGGACCCGAGCCCGACGTGGTCGATGCCGGCGATCCGGACGACGTGCGTGATGTGCGCGACGACGTCCTCGACGTCCGCGTACCCGAGCGGATGCTCCCGGAGGTAGACCTTTTCGTACTCCTTCCCGGCGGAATCGGCGCGCGTCAGGTGCAGCTCCGCCAGATGAGCCTCGATCACCTTCCGCGCGGCAAGCTCCCTTGTGCGGTACGCCTCGGTCAGGAACGAAGAGCCGAAATTGATCTGTATGACCCCTCCCTTCGACGCGAGGAGCCGGATCATGTCGTCGGACATGTTCCTCTCGAAACCGGGGGTGAAATACCGGCAGGAGGAGTGCGAGGCGATCACGGGGGCCTTCGAAATTTCCATCACCTGGTAGAACGCGTCGTCGGAGATGTGGGAGACGTCCACCATGATCCCCACCCTGTTCATCTCGGCGACGACCTGTTTCCCGAACGGACTCAGCCCGTGCCAGGTGCGGGTCGTGTCGTACGACGAATCCGAAATGTGGTTATCCTTCCCGTGGGCGAGCGTGATGTACCGGATTCCGCGCTTGTAGAAGCGGGCGACGTTCGCGAGGTTCCCCTCGATCGGGGCGCCGTTCTCCATCCCCATGCAGAGGGCGATCTTTCCTTCCCCGGCGATCCTGAGGACGTCCGGCACGGAGGACGCCAGGGCGAACTTGTCGGGCCAGTCGCTGGCGAACTTATCCACCATGTCGATGAGGCTGTCGGCAGAGCGAAGCGCAGTCCCCTTCTTCTCCTCCGAGGCGTCGATGAATATCGACATGAACGGGGCCTTCAGCCCTCCCTCCCTGGCGCGCACGTAGTCGAACTCGCCGTCCGGAAGACGCTTCGATATGTCCTCCCAGCGTTCCCTGAGCATATCCGGAACGTCGATATGGGTGTCGACGATGATGAACTCCCGGGAGAGGGCCCGCGCCCGGAGCATGATCTGGTCGTCCTCCTGGGACTGCGCACGGGCGATGGCACAGAGAATAAGTGCGGACAGGACAATCTGCTTCATCGGAACTCCTCCGGTTTACTGCCTGATGGAATACATGGCCCTGAACTCCGCGAGCCCTGCCCTGGTGAGCTTCGAAAGCTCCCGGAACAGGGCCGCATCGACGGCGGTGAAGTTGAAGCAGGACTTCCCCTGCATGTGCTTCTTCAGGACGGGTGAAGCTCCCTTCATCAGTCCCGGGCACCGGTACACGGGCATCAGGTAATAGCTGACATATCCCTTCCCCTTCCACACGGCGCCGAAGAACACCGGCTTCCCTTCCTTCGTGACCCAGCGGGTATTCAGATAGTAATAGTCTTTCGTGTCGTTCACGACGACGAGGCTCGAGGCGTGCTTCCGGAGAACGGACTTGAGTTCTGCGAAGACGGCGGTAAAATCTTTCTTATCGGGCATGGCGGAGAGGATTGGTGTGGAACAAGGAATCACGGCAAGAGGGCCGCCCCTCCGCGGCGGAGGAGCGGCCTGAAACGGGAAAGGTCATTTGCGGGTATAGGTAATCACCATCACCGGCTGCTTCTCGCCGTACGCGCTCACATCGTACTGCTCGAACACGTGCTTGTCCGGAGTGACGATCCTCGTCACGTATTTCACGTTCTTGTCCTTTTCCCCGGTGGCCGGCACGTCCATCTTCCCCCGCAGGGTGAGGGTCTTCCCTTCGCTGTCCATCGACCCTTCCATCGTCGACATGCCCGTCCCCATGTTGTCGATCCAGAAACTGACGTACTTCTTCCTGAAATTGTCGTACCCGGTGTACCCCACCCCGGCGAGCGGCTGGCCCATCATCTCGCCCGACACCTCCTGCCGGAGGTACCGCCCGCCGAGCGCCATCGTGTACTCGGCCGTCCCTTTCGAGACCGCGGGTTCACCCTTCGGACCGTTCATCCACGCTTTCACCTCGACGTTCCAGGACCCGACGAACGCTTCGAGCTTTTTGTGCGCGTCCCCCGGGGTCATCGACTCTTCCCAGGCCTTCATCATCTCTTCCTGTGTGAGCTTCGGATGCGCGGATTTCTTCTTTTCCTGCGCCGACGCGTCGTGGCACCCGGCCGCGGCCGCGATTGCCAGCACACACACCACCAGCATCGCCTGCTTCATACAGACCTCCCTGCATTGATTGTTGGACGTGGATTGACGCTGAACTGTTCGCGAGAACGGACGGCCGGCCGGAGAAGAAACGACCGCAAAATATAGGACAGGCGGGAACCGAAGTCAAGAACTTTTGTAGAGGGCCTCCCACTCCCGCCCGATGGACCGCCGGTCGACGGGCATCTCCCCGGACGACCGGTGAGCGGCGCGCACGGCAGGAGGGAGAGGGGAAGGACGGTTGCTTCGTGGCGCCTGCGGCGCAATGACAGCGTTCAGCCTGCTTCGGGGACGCCTGGTTGCTTCGGGGACGCCGGAGGCGTCCCCTCGCAATGACAGATCGTGGCGCCGAAGGCGCCACGCACAATGACGACATCAGTGAACGGAGTCGGCCCGGGCGGCGGAATCCATGCTCATCACTCTGGTGATGTCCTCCAGGCGCTTCTTCAGCTCCGGGGTATTCGGATACGTCTCGTTCAGCGTGGCAAGGAGATCGTGCTCCTTGCGGTATTCCTTCCTCGTGTCGTACAGGTCGAGGAGGACCCGGTAGGGATTGTAGTACGAATTCACGTTCGCCTTCCCCTCGGCGATGAGCTTCTCGCACTCCGACTCGACGTCGTCGGCCAGCAGGTTGAAACTCTCCATGCGCCCGACGCGGTGATAGAAGAGGGCAAGATCGGATTCCAGCTCCCAGCCCATCGGGTACTTCGAGCGGGGAATGATCTTTTCCATCCTGTCGAGCACGGCGGCGCTCGAGGCGAGGTCGTTCTTCGAGTTGGCGTACGACATGGCGAGACGGACGAACGCCGACCGGTAGTTCGTCATCAGCCTGCTCGCGTTCTCGTCGAAGAAGATCGTCGTGTCGCCGACGCCGCGGAACTTGTATCCGTACTGCGGAGTCTTCGAGAATCCCGACGGTTCGTGCATCAGGTTCGCCTCCAGGACGTCATGATCCACGCCGAACTCCTCCCTGTTCACCTTCCGCGGCTCCAGGTGCCACGCCAGGCCGTTGAACCAGAGGTACTCGTCCAGTCCCAGCTTCGCGTCGGGCGAACACGTGACCGCGATGTACACCGGACGGCGGAACTGATTCGTCAGGATGATGTCCCTCATCAGGATGTCCTGAACGCGGATGGCCTTCGTCGGCCCGAACTGCATCGTGTTCGGCATCGTCCAGGCGATCCTGTGCGTGGCGACGATCGCGGAATCGACGGCACGGTACTTCCCGAGGGCATCCGGGCTCACCAGGAGGTCGGTGGTCTTCGGATCCCACCGCACCGGCTCGATCGAGCGTATCCGCTCGTCCGACATGCTGATCGGAACGGCCAGCGCTTCGGGATAATACGGCTTCTCCTTCATCTGGTGGATGTACCAGGAGGTGTTCGCCAGGCTCAGGCAGATGACCCGGACGTCGCGGCGGATTCCTTCCACGTCCTGGAGGTACCAGAGAGGAAACGTGTCGTTGTCGCCGTTCGTGAAGAGGATCGCGTCCTTCTCGCAGGTCTGGAGCATGTTGTAGGAGAGATCCCACGGGACCCAGTTCTTCGAGCGGTCGTGCGTGTGGTAGTTCGCCGTCGCCATCTTCACGGGGCCGAAGATCAGGGCCAGGAACAGCGTCAGGAAGACGGCCGGGCGCAGGATCTTCACGTCGGGGAATTTCTCCGCGAGGAGATCGAGGATCCCCCTGACGCCCAGCGCGATCCAGATCGCGAACAGGGAGAACGCGCCGGGATAAAAATAGTCGCGCTCCCTCGGCTGGGATTCCTGCTGGTTCTGGTAGAAGGCGATGAGGTACCCCATGACGACGAAGAGCATGAGGAAGATCGACGCCATTTTCCAGTCGTTGCGGAAATGGAAGTAGAGCCCGGCCAGCCCGAGGAGGAACGGGATGCCGAACAGGACCTTCGGGTCGACCCCCGAATCCTGCGCATCACCTTCCCTGCCGATGTAGTTCCAGGCGAGGTACCGGTTGAACATGTGGTTCATCTGGTAGCGCCAGAAGAAATCCAGGTCGGTCGCGTAGGAGGTGAAGATCGCCTGCTGGTGCCCCTCCTGCGACCACCGTCTCTTGAAGATGGGGAAATCGCCGTACTGTTCCCTGTCGAGATACGTGATCAGCCCGGAGAACGTTTTCGGCTCGTTCTCGTTCATCGGGGTGTCCTTTCCCGACCGGATCAGGATCATCGTGTACGTCGTAAACCCGGCGGTCGCGAGCATGATCCCCAGCACGGCGGTGTGCAGCATCGTCATCTTCTTTGTCGCAAACCATCTGGCGACGATCCCGAGCGCGACCAGGAGGGCGACGAGGACCAGGAGCCCCCCGCCGATGTTGTCCCCCGCAGCCCACCGGAGGAGCGCCGGGAACATCTTGATGACGCCGGGATAGATCACGGCCAGCGCGACCCCCCCCGCGAGAACGGGGAAGTAGAACGAATTCATGTTAAACACTTTCTTCCAGAACACCCCCACGAACAGGAGGCTCGAGAGCCCCATCCAGAGCTTGAACTTGACGTCGAAGGCGTGCGACTCTTCGAGCGACGGCATCGTGTTCCCGTTCTGGTTGTACCAGAGGAGAGCGGCGATGAACAGAAGCATCCCGATGTGCCCCAGGAACACGAACGCCGATTTCCGGCAGAACTCCATGTCCGTCACGTACTTCCGGAACACGACGATCATCACGACGGCGAATATCGCCGGCACGCTCATCAGGTGCACCCCCGCTGCAAGTCCCGTGAGGAACACGATGAGGAGGATGTACCTGCCGTTGCGGGGGCTCTCCGCCTGTTCATTCCAGGAGAGCATGAGCCAGACGACGAGGAAATACAGGAGCGTGCTGGCGGCGAAATAATTCGCCTCCACCGCGCTGAACCAGAACGAATCGCTGAACGAGTAGGCCAGCGCACCGATCGCGGCCGCCCCGAACGTCCCGAGGGCTTCGAGCGGGGTCTGCGGATCCCGTCCCTTGTAGTGGCGGATGAGCTTGACCGTCACAAGATAGAGGAGGAGGACGGAGAGGGCGCTCGCAACGACGCTGATGAGGTTCATCCTGAGCCCGATGTCGCCGGGCACCGGGAGCATGAAGAACACCCTCCCGACGAGCGAGAACAGGGGTCCCCCGGGGGGATGCGGAACCTCGAGCATGTACGCCGCGGCCGACAGCTCTCCCGGATCCCAGAACGGGACGGACGGCTGCACCGTCAGGAGGAACTGGGTCAACGAGATGGCAAAGACGACGGCCGCAGTGATTCTATGGACAAGTCTGTTCTGCATGGGTCAGTACCTTCGAGAGGCTGTGGACAACGCGGATGCGGGCTCAGAGCACCGATTCGGACATTGAATATACGAAGGGAAGATCAAAGAGGAAAGTCCCACCCCCCCTTCCGGGGGGGGAAGGGACCCCCCCCGAACGGGTGATGCGCCGCACCGGGGCCGGGATGATCGGCGTCCGCGCCGGGCTGGTGATGGTGCAGCTCAGACCCCCCGGAATATCGTCTCCTCCCTCTCAAACCACCGCGCACACCCGTACAGGCTCAATCCCGCAAGCAGAAAGAGCGAGAGATAGACTTCCAGCAGCAGGCCGGTTTTGATCGTCCCGGCGATGATTTCCTTCGTGGCAAGCGACACGTTCAACACAGGCACCATGGCGGTCAAGGAATCAAGCGTGACGCCCGGAAAGAGCCCGACCAGGACGGGGAGTATGACGACGATCATCAGGGGGCTGATCATGCTCTGGGCCTCCTTGTACGATTTCGCGAATATCGACATTGAAAGGAGGAACGCCGCGAAAAACACGGTGAGAGGGAGGAGAAGCGAAAGCACGAGAAGGACGGTCTGGACGTCGAGTATCGCCATCACGGCGTTCAGGGCTTCCTGCGGTATGTTCGACACGCGCCTGACGGCGACGAGTATCCCCAGTATGGAGATCCCCGCGCTCATAAGCCCGGCGAGCACCACGACCGCAAACTTCCCCATGAGGATCTGGAACCTGCTCACGGGAGCGGTCAACAGGGTCTCCATCGTCCCCCGCTCCTTCTCTCCGGCCGCCAGGTCGATCGCCGGGTACATCGCGCCCATGAAACAGAAGATGACGAACAGGTAGGGGACCATCCCTCCCACGGTCTTGCCGATCCGCTCCTTCAGTGACGCGATGTCGTGTTCCTCGATGACGACCGGGTTGACGATCCCGGCGTCCAGATTCAGGGCGGCGAACCTCCCCGCGACGATCTGCTTCTCGAACGCCCCGATCACTCCCTGCAGGCGCCGCTTGACCATGTCATAGTCGTCCGACGATTTATAGAAGAGGCGGATCGTACCGCTCTTCATCCCCCCCACCCGCTCGTCGAAATCCCCCGCCACGACGACCCCCGCGTCGATGCTGTCCCGCGCGATCATCGATTCCATGCTGTCGGCGGGGATTCCCCCGACGATGCGGATGTCCGGGCGTCCCGACAGGGCGCCGACGAGTCCGGCGGCGTTTCCCCTGGAGACCAGGGCGACCCGGAGGACTTTCTCCTCCGCCTTCTTCATCGAGGACATCTGCATGTTCGTCACGATGATCATCATCGCGGGAACCAGAAGGAGAGGAAATACGATCATCATGAATATCGTCCGCCTGTCGCGGATCGTGTCGGTGAATTCTTTCCTGAATATCGTGACGAAGTGGTTCATGTCAGGCCGCCTCCACCAGGCGCACAAACTCGTCCTCGACGGACCGGGTCTGCATCTGCGTCTCGAATTCCTTGTACGTCCCGTTGAATATCAGCGTGCCCCTGTGGATGATCGCCAGGTCGTCGGAGAGGAGGCTCACCTCCCCCATCCTGTGCGTCGAGAAGATTACCGTCTTGTTCTCTTCGCGGCACTTCTTGATGAGCTGGATGATCGCGCGCGAAGTGACGACGTCGAGCGCGGCGGTCGGTTCGTCGAAGACGACGACGTCAGGGTTGTGGATGATCGTCCGCGCAAGCGAGACCTTCTGTTTCATCCCGCTCGAGAGTTTCCCGATCCTCCTCCCCGCGAACTCGTGTATGCCCAGGAGCGTGAAGATCTCATCGCGCCGGCTCCTGAACGACCGGGCGTCCATCCCGTAGAGGTCGGCGTAGTATTTGATCATCTCGTCCGGCGTGAGCCTGGCATACAGTCCCGTGTTCCCGGTGAGAAACCCGATCTTCTTCCTCACCTCGACCGGCTGCTCCACCACGTCGATGCCCCCGACGGTGATTGTCCCGCCGGTCGGCTTCAACATCGTGGCAATCATGCGCAGCATGGTCGTTTTTCCCGCACCGTTCGGCCCCAGCAGCGTGAATATGCGGCCGGGCCTGCACGTGAAGCTGACCTCTTTCACGGCATCGATCTGTGAGCCCCTGAATTCCGGTCCCATTTCACGGCGTTGCTGCCGGGATACCAAGAATGTTTTCGTGACACGTTCGACGACGATCATCCGAGCCCCTTTCTGTCCCCGGAAATGCGGGAACCATTTTGAAAGCGGTGCAATATATCATGCATGGGGGGGAGATTCAAGGCGCGCATTCGGCCGGTGGAAATGATTACATAAAGATCATATTCGTCGCCATTTACTTCATATCACCTGATTTTATCCTTGACAAATGCGAGGTTTTTGTTTACTGTTTATCTGGTAATTCTCCTAATTCCTCTCTCAACTGGAGCGGCAGCTATCCCGGATTGCTACAATCGTTGATTGATCAGCAGGTCCCGGGACAAACGCTGTGTGCCTCCTAGCGACAAGAACATCCAGAGCGACACGCACGATTATCTCCCGGCGGCAACCAAACACCTCGGGGGGAAAATCATGGACAGAAAAGAATTCCTGACGATACTCGGTGCCGGCGCCGCGGCAGCGGCCTGCACGTATTGCCTGGGGGGCTGCACGAACCCGAACGGCGGTTCGAGCATCACGGCGCCGACAAACGTCGACTTCACGCTCGACCTTACGAACGCGGCGTACGCGGGCTTGAGGAACGTCGGGGGGTACGTCTATAATGCCGGCGTGATCGTCGCCCACGCCTCCAGCGGCTACGTGGCCGTGAGCTACGCCTGCACGCACCAGGGGACCACGGTCATATTCGACGCGAGCACGAATACTTTCTTCTGCCCCGCGCACGGGTCCCGGTTCGCACTGAGCGGCGGCGTGATCAACGGGCCGGCGGGGAGCCCTCTCGGGTCGTACAAGACGACGCTTTCCGGAAATTCGCTCAGAGTATATTCATAGTCCCCATACACAACAACAGGAAACCTGCATCATGAAGTCCCTCTGCTTGTTCCTCCTCGTCTGTTTCGCCTGGAGCCACCAGGCGCTGGCCGGCGGCGACACATCACGCACACTCTCGGGCGAAGCCCTCTCGGCCTCTGCAGGGGAAACCGCGTACCGGCTGGGGGATTTCCAGAAGAGCTGGGGATCGTCGGATCTTCTCATCCCCGGGATGGCGGAGCCGGACAGCACGCCGGCCGCGGAAGCACGACCGAAGCGGAGGCTCCTCCCCGAGAACATCAGTTTCATGGAGAACGGTCTCTGGGGAGAACACGGATTCTTCCGCGCCGTCGGGATCGCCGGCGAGCTCACCCCCGAGTCACGCAAGAGCGAGCTCTCCGCGCGGCGCACGATGCTGACGATGCACCAGATCGGCGGGTTCGTGACGCTCGGACTCATGGGGGTGACGCTGTACTACGGCCAGAAAACGCTGAACGACTCGAACCTTCCCGCGCAGGACAAGACGGACCAGAACAATCACAACAAGTTCGTCACGTACACGATCATCACCTACGGGCTGACGGGGCTCCTCGCGATCATCTCTCCCCCGCCCCTCATCCGGAGGGACGAGACGAGCACGACGACGATACACAAGACGCTTGCGTGGGTCCACGTCGCCGGGATGATCCTTACACCGATCCTCGGCTCGATGGTCAGGCAGCGGTCGGGACGTTACTCGTACATCGACCTTTCGAAGGCCCACTTCCACCAGATCGCGGCATACGCGACGACGGGAGTGTTCGCGGCATCGCTGATCGTCATAACATTCTAAGGGGGGGATTCATGAAGACGCTTCTCGACACGACAACGCTCCTCGCCGTTCTCCTTCTCATTCTTCTCGCCGTCCTCGGAGTCGTCCCCGCCCTCGCGCAGGCAAGGCACCTGGCGCAGAAGAAAGGGGAATCCTCGATGACGTACAGGATGGTCCACCCGCTGCACAAGATCGAAGCAACGAGCAAGGATGTCGAGTACGACCTCGAGGCGGACCCGGCAACGAAGGAATTCAAGAAAGTGTCGGGGCGGGTGGACGTGACGACGTTCGACAGCGGAAACTCCAACCGCGACTCGCACGCGATGGAGGTCATCGACGCGATCGACTATCCCGAGGCGAGCTTCCAGGGGACCGGTTTTGCACAGAAGGGAGACAGTCTGTATATTACGGGGAAGGTCACGTTCCACGGCGTGACGAAAGACATGACGGCGGGGGCCGTCGCGCACTGGTCGGCCGGCAAGGTGGAGGTGGACGGAACATTCGCGCTGAGCCTTGCAGAGTTCAAAATCGACAGACCTTCGCTCCTGATGATCCCCGTGGAAGACAAGCTGAGCTTCGACTTCGTCGCGGTTTTCGGACTGGAATAGAACAATGAAAAGACGGCGGCACTACGGATCCATCGCACTTGCGGCGGCACTGCTTGCAGGCTGCGGCACGGCGGAAATCGCCAGCCGCTGGAAGACCGGCGAGTTCATCTTCCTGGGACCGGGTTCACGGTGGCCCGCGTCCGCCTCGGTCTTTGACGACAGGAGGATGACCGGAACGGTGTGCAACGACAGCGAGTACCTGTACATCGGGCTTCGCACGGCTAGCCGGGACGTGCAGAGGCTCATCACGCGCGAAGGAATCACATGGTGGTTCGACAGCGAAGGGGGCGCAAAAAGGACGTTCGGCATCCGCTACCCGGTCCCCGCCGGCAGACGCCCCGCGGATGAGGGCGAAGGCGACATCCCGACCGCCGAGAGGGAGATACCATCGAAACCGCCGGCAGAGCTTGACCTCTTCACGGGGGAGAAAGAACACCAGCGGATGAGCCTGCTTGCCACAGGGGGAATAGAGGCCGGATTCCACAGGGAAAGAGACACACTCGTCTACGAGATGAAAATCCCGCTTGCCGCCGGCGCAGTCCACCCGTTCGGAATCGGCACCCGCACGGGAGGGGTCATCGGGCTCGGCGCCGTGACATCAAACGACAGGGAAACCCTGGACCTGCCGGTCGAGCGCCCCGAGGGGGAAGGTGAATCTGAAGGAGGGTTCGGCGGACGGCGTTCCGGGGGAGGTGGAAGGGGGCGGAGCAGGACGCCTGATAACCCCCGCATGGAGCAGCTGAACATCTGGGCAAAGGTCCACCTGGCAACAGCCCCCTGAACCGTTATTCGAACCCTCTCCTGTCGATCGAGTGCATCGCTTCATCATAACCCGCAAGGTCACGCACGACCCTTGACCGAATGTCGGCGGGCGTGGCGAACATGGCCCGGTGCGCCGGCAGAAGCCACTCCGTCGATTCCTCGAGGTCACGCTCATCCCTCACCCAGTTCTCCGCAACATGAACCGTCTTCGCTGAATCGAGGGGACACGGGACGACATACCCGTCGCAGAAATCCCCGAGCGTGATGGGGCCCCAGTGGTCGAACGAATAGTAAGAGTAATTGTCTTCCAGGCCCGAAAAAGGGGACGAGGCCACGTCGAACGCAAAGGGGGCTTTGCGGGCCAGCGCGACCCGGTCGATCACGCCCCCCCACGGGTAGGCGAATCCGGATACCGCAGGGCTCAATACCGGGATCCCTGATTCCGCAAAGAACGCCCACCGGTGCATGACCGGCACGTGAAGCGCCACGCAGTAGACCCTGTCCCCGTTCTCATCAAGGAGGAAATTCCCCCCCCGACGCTCATCGCCGCTCCGCACCTTGAAGAAAGGGAGCGGTGTCCGGTATCGCGTGAACGCGTGGTGAAGCCCCGAGTAGGAAAGCGCTTTCTTCCCTTTCGACAGGACCTCCCGCTCAAGAATATCCGCCATCTTCCTGTCGTAGAGAAACCGCCTGTACTCCGATTGTCGCACCGCGGGATCGGCAGAGCGAAAAAGCCGCTCCCGGTATTGCGACCCCAGTTGCAGAAACCTTATCCGTTCGCGTCCGGGTGGGATCCGGCTGTTGACATTCCAGACTGAGGCAAATATCTCGATATACTCCCTGTATCCCCAGTCCCAGGTAGTCCGGCGCAACACGCTCACGGCCTTCTCCTCGTCGTACGCCGGGGCGTTGACGATGGAATCCACCACGGACTGGTAGTCCGATGCGCCGAACTCCCATGCAATTGTCGTTATCCCCTTCTTTTCATAGAGATAGGGAATCAGCCGCTTGACGAATTCCACGTCCTGTAGCCGGTGGTGGAACTCCCCCAGTAGAACCACATCGTGCGTGTCGAATGCACGCGCGATGAATGCCAACGGGTCGGACACCGACGTGTCGAGGAAGGCGTTGTAGCGGGTGAGATCCCCCGCCTGAAGCGTGCGGTACTTCGGCGCGAACGGGGTATTATAGAGGACGTACAGGAGCAGAACGCAGACGCAGGCCGCGACCGCCAGTCCCGCTCCCCGCAGTATTTTTCTTACCATGGGAAGCCTCGAGCATTCACGCTGATCCCTGTGCAGGGCGAAGCCTCTCCAGTTCTTCCCGGAGAGGCTTCCAGTACTCCCGGTCGATTTCCCTTTCGCGCTTCTCCTCAGCTTCGAGTGCGGATTCAATCGCGCCGTCGTCCATCACCGCGATCGAGGAGAGAAACGGACGCCTCTCCGCCAGATTGCACGCAACAGCAGGATGGGCGAGCGCGACTTCCACGGTCGTTCGACGGGACCAGATCTCCTCGAACGCATCCACCCCCCGCATCACCGAAATGACGTCGATCCGCATTCCCGCGGCATCCGGGTGCGCGCAGCGGAAATGGACGGCGTGGCCGCGCCGGAGATACTCGGCATCAAACGGAGGGACTGCTTTGGAAGTCGCCTGAAGCTCGGCGAGGGCTTTTTCGAGACGCTGAAGGTTTTCGGGGGAGGTCAGTATCACAATATCGACGTTGCGGCTAAACTCGGCTCCGCCGTACAATATGGACGCCTGTCCGCCGATGAGGAGACACCGGACACGGTGAGAGGAGATTGAAGAAAGGACTTTCTGAATCGGGCTGGTCATCGAGGGATCCTCCTGCCGCGATGAAGAAGAGCCAGAGGCGCTGGCTCTCGCGCCAGCGTTCTGACGGGGTCAACCGATACCAATCGGCCCATTCGTCCTCAAACGTCACAGTCTCCTGCGTGCGGGTATCTGTCATGACATAGTATACGCCCGGGAGACGGAGATTGCAAATGACTTAAAATCAACTATTTGAAGCACATTCGGCGAATTCAACAGGCGCGAAGCAACTTCTTCCCAAAATCTGCACCTTCAAACAGGAGCATATCCGGGAGGAAATGAACAGCTCAGAACTCCACACAGACGTCCTTGCCGCACTCCTGCAGAAAGGGGACGCGGAAGCGTTCCGGAGCCTGTTCGAGAGGTACCGGACCCCCGTGTACGCGTATTGCGCACGCATGCTGGGCAACCGGGATGAGGCGGAGGACGCCACGCAGGAGACGTTCATACACGCGCTCCGCGACGCCTCCGGGCTCATATCGCCGGAGCGTTTCAGGGGATGGCTCTTCGCGATCGCCCGGAACCGCGTGATGATGACAATCAGGGATCGAAGGAACGGCACCCGGGATCTGCTCGACGACGACATCCGGGACGAAGAGACACCGCACGCCGCGGCAGAGCGAAGCGAGATTCAATTTCACGTCCGGAGCGCTGTGGCAGGACTGCCCCCGGAGTACCGGGAAGTCGTTCTCCTCAGGGACTTCCAGCATCTCTCATACGCCGAGATCGCACTGGCCACCGGATCCACGGAGAGCGCCGTCAGATCCCGGCTTCACAAGGCGCGGAAGGCGCTCGTCACGAAGCTTGCCCCCATATTTGCCAGGGAGAACGCCGATGCAATGCGATGATTGCGAGATCATGATCAGCAGCCTCGTGGACGGAGAACGGCCGACGTTCCCTCCGGAGGATCTCTTCCTTCATCTTGCGGGGTGCGCCGGGTGCAGGGAATTCCACCTCACGCTGCTCCGGATAAAGAACGCCGAGGCGGAGATGATCACGGAAGGACTGATCCCGGCGACCGCCTTCACCTCCCGCGGCGTCCGGTACGGCGACCGGCGGACCGATCCCGCACGCGGCACGCACGGAATTCTCCGCAGGAAGATCAGCATCTCCGTTTCCTCTGCGGCGATTGCGCTCGTCCTGCTCGCGCTCTGGACGGGCGTCATTTCATTTATGATCATACGGGGAGAGGGCCCGGGTGCCCGGGACGAGAGAGGAGAGTATCAGCAGCAATACATGCGGTCACACACGGTGCAACCGGCGATGGACTTCCCGTCGCCTGATTCCCGATAATCACGCAGGGGAACCATGCCACAGACCGAATCCACGCAGAAACGGACGACGAGAAAGTACGCGGCGCTGATTGCGGCATTCGGCGCCGTTTCCGCCGGGCTCCTCTTTCTGTCCCGCAGGTACCTTACCGACTACAGTGAATACTACTTCCCCGCGTACGTGGTGTTCGCGGCCGCCTACGGGATTCTCCTCTTCCGCATGAGGCTGAAAGACCTTCACAGGGAGGGAAGACTGCACGGCATGCTTCTCTCCATCGCGGAGAAGGGGCTCGCGTCCGCGCTCGTGCACCACTATATCCGCCGGCGGCGGGCCTCACGCGGACCCCTCCTCAGGCTGTCACTGCTCGCGGCGACGATATTTCTCCTCGTTTTCGTTCTGGCGGCAAACGATCTCCTGTTCGAAGAGAATCTGAGGCTCCTGGAGAATTTCGATTTCTTCGGTGAGGAGGTTCACGACAGGGCGACGGCAATACGCACGCTGCTCGTGCAGACCGAGGGGAGGGGAACGGAGGAGAGGCTTCAATTGATGCTCAAGGTGACAAAGGACCTGACGTCCGCGGGGGCGAAAGTCGTCGTCTTCACTCTCCCCGCGGCCGTTTCCCGACCCTACTACAGGGATCTCATAGCGCAAATTCAAGCCGCCGGGCCGGTGGTCTTTGCCGTCCGGAACGACTACTTCTTTCGTCAGCCGCTCACGTGGCGGACCCGCGAGTTCTACGGGCCCCTCATTGCGCCTGATACGGTCGTCAGGAACTGGGGGCTGATGACGGGAGAATTCGGAGATCGCCCCAGAACGCGACGCTCGATATTCTTCGTCCCCGACGGCTTTTCGCACAACCGCCCCCCGGGCGTCGACACGATCCCGGACGTGGTCATGGAAATACTCAGGAAATGGAAGGACTATCCGCCGGAGGTGAAGCCGGTCCACTACGCGCGCGAGGTCGGCTTTGGCGACACAAGGATCCCCGTCTCACGCAACGGCATGGCGATCGCCCCGTACCGCTACGGGCCGACGCTGGGGTTCCTCAAGGTCATGGGGGCGGATTACTGGAACGAGGGAGGATTCAGATACCGCTGGGATGTGAACGGAAAAGAGCGCATCGCCGACGATCTGATGGAATTCAACGATGACCTCAGGGGGACGATTGTCATGGTCTCGTGGTATGACCCCGTGGAAAACAATCCCGGGATGTATAACACGGGGATGTATCCGGCGACGGTGATCGTCCTGGACGCGCTCACGCACAGGTTTATGTCCATCCGGGACGATCTGCATCTCCCGGCAACGGCCCTCGTGCTGATCGCCGCGCTCCTGTTGATTCTCCGGGCCCGCCCACTCGTGTCGGTCCCCGTGCTCGGCACACTGTGCGTCGCCCTGCTCTTCGGCGGCGGATGGCTCTTCTGGGGGAAACACGTCATCACCGAGGTGATCTACCCGGTCGCGGGCATCGTCCTTTGCATACTCCTGCTCCCCCTGTCGAAGATCTCGTCGGAAATCGAGAAGGAGGACCCGTAGGAGTCAGTCGAACTCGACACGGCGTGCGGACTGGTCCGCCCCGACGCGCCCGGGAACGATATCGGCCCGGAAGTAGTTTTCGCCTCTGACGGGAGCACCGGCGAGGCGCCTGATCAGGGCGATCTGGCCGACGTGCGTCAGCGCATCCGCGACGGGTCCCTGGAAGAGCTTCCCGGGGAGCGTCCCCGGCGTCACGCCGGAGGCGATGAACTGGTCCAGGACGCGCAGGGATTCAAAGAACCGGGCGACGTCGTCCTCCCATTTCCCCGGAGGGACTTCGCGCCAGACGTGCGCCCCCTTTGCCAGGGACAGGGCCCAATCCATCAGGTCCCCCATGTGCGCGAGTATCTCCCCCGGCGTCCTGGCGCCTTCGCCGACCCGCAGGCCGGGAACGTGCGCCGGGATGCCCCTCAGGACTTTCTCGGCGCGGTACGCCAGCGTCGCGCACGTGTGACGCAGAAGCTCGGTTGCCGGGTCTGACTGGGGGCTCATCGTCGATTCTCCGCCGGGGACATATCATGAACTGCAGACGGGAAAATGTAGGAATATGACAACACAACCTCAAGCGGCATACGCCGCCGGCCGGACGACGGACAGCAGATGAACGAACGCCGTCACCGCATCACGATCTCGCTCGCGAGCCTCCCCATCGTCTGTTTCCTTCTCGTTCCCACGCTGGGACTCCTCCTGCGGGTTTCACCGCGGGATGTGCTCGGGACGTTTCTTGACCCGCAATCAGCCCAGGCGGTGAGCCTGAGCATATGGACCACGCTCACCACGGTGCTCCTCGCGGTGATCTTCGGAACCCCGGTCGCGTACCTCATCGCCCGGAAGGAGTTCCCCGGTAAATGGGCGCTTGACGCGCTCATCGACCTCCCTGTCGTGCTCCCTCCCTCGGTGGCAGGGATAGCCCTCCTCGTGACGTTCGGACGACGGGGATTCGCGGGCCCATTCCTGGGGTCGATGGGAATCGAGATCCCGTTCACGGCGATTGCGGTCGTGCTGGCGCAGCTCTTCGTGTCATCCCCGTATTACATCAAGACGCTCTCCGTGGCGCTCGCATCCGTCGACAGGGATCTCGAACAGGCGGCCGCGATCGACGGGGCTTCCCCCTGGCAGGTGTTCCGACGCGTGACGCTCCCCCTCTCCCTCCGCGGCGCTCTCGGCGGCGCGATCATGACGTGGGCCCGGGCACTGGGGGAGTTCGGGGCGACAATCCTCTTTGCAGGAAATTTCCCGGGACGGACGCAGACGATGCCGCTGGCGATCTACATCGGATTCGAGCTGGACATGCACGTGGCGCTCAGCCTCGCGGCGGTACTCCTTGCGACGTCATTCGCGGTTCTGGCGGCGGTGAAGGGACTGACGGGAAAATGGGGCGGGGTGTAAATGCGAGGGCGTCCGGCGATCGCCGGCTCCCGCCCGTTCGGGCAGGAGCCGGGTACGCCGCAGCGTTGTGACCGTCGATCAGGAACCGTGCGGGATCTGCGCCATCGAGGGAACTTCCTGCTGCACGACCTTCGCCCCTCTTCTTTCCAGTTCTTTCCAGGGAATTCCGCGCGCATCCTCGAGAGCCCTCTTCGCTTCCTCGGGCGTGGAGCGGCGTACCGGATCGAGCGCCACGATACGCTCCCCGTTTTCGACGTACTCAACGGCCCAGACCAGCTCTTTTTTATTCGGCATATTCCCTCCTCTCTCTTTAAGAATGAACGCTTACGCCGGAGACTTGGTTCGATACGCCTGAAACCCCCGAAACGGGGGAAAAACTCACAGTGTCCCCGGTGTTCCGCACGACGGGCAGGCATAGGCCTCGGCGGCGACCTCCGCCGGAGACAGCTCAATCTCCTGTCCGCATTTCGCGCAATTGACGACAATCGTCTCGCCGTGCATCTCCGTCGACTCGTGGTGGACGCCCGCCGGGACGCTCCCGGGCCACGCATCTCCGGGACTCTCCCACTTCAACCTGATCAGAACGTATTCCGACGCCTCGGCTCCCAGGCCCATCCCGATGCCGATCAGCGTGCCGAACTGGAGATTCCTGAACACGACCGACGCGAAGAAACCGGGGGAGGTCTTCACGGCGTGCCAGGACCAGAGTCCGAGGAACACCATAATGAGAGCGTTGGCGATCGCGGTAATCACGCCGGCCCCCGCAACGCGCTGCACGATGCCCCGGACGATTCCCTCGCGTGCAAAGCGGACAAAGAGAAAGACGCCGGCGGAAATCCCGGCGACGTAGCCGAACGAGAGCACGAGAAGCCACCAGTTGTATTCGGTGATGAGGAACGCGCGGACGAGGAACCAGACGAAGAGCGCGGCAAGCCCGTCCCGCCACCGGGCGGATCTCCACGCGGCGTAGGAGATACCGCACGTCACGCCGCTTGTCAGGAACTGCGAGGCCATCGTGCGCATCTCGAAGACCGCGCGCTGGAAAAACACCAGCCCGAATCCGGCGGTGACGATAAGAACGAGAAGCATACGCAGGACCGTCGTTCTGACATCGTCCCGACCTGTCGCTTTTTCCATTTCAGCCTCTCCTGTGTGTGACCCAATGTATCGCCCCGCGGGACGATAATCAATCCCGGGAGACCCTTCGTTCGGCCGAAAAATCTGTCACTTTCGCCTTCCCCGTTGCCGCTACCGGCGTCATACTCAACATGGTCACGTACGGACTTGTCCTCGGCTCCGCATTCACATCGCTCACCGTCTGGCGTACGGAACGTACGGGATGGTCGACATCTCCTACGGCATGACGCTCGTGTACGGGAAGAAGCAGGCAGGTTAGGGGAGGACGGGGGTCGGGGAGGACCGCCAGGCGGTGCCGTCCCAGTAGTGGATCTGCGAAGCAACGACTTTCATATACTGATCGAAGAAATCGCCGTGGACCAATCCCTTCGAGGCCAGCATGTCGAACCGCTCTTTCGTCTGATTCTCGGACTTCACTTCCACAATGGTGAAGTCCGGCCTGAATATGTACTCCAGGTAGATCGACACGGAGTCCGGGTCGCCGACCGCAACAATGCGAAATCCCATTTGGTTGCCGAGCGGCAGGGGCTTTGCGCTGACAAGCCTCACACGTGATTTGTACGCACTCGCCATGCCCGAGGGGGGGATCCAGATGTACGAAACCTCCGCCCCCGAATGCGGAAGTCCGAATCCCCCGGAATAGGACGATTCGCCGTCCCCGGTGATGCGCGAAGGGTCAAGCCCGAGGACCACGGCGACGTATTCCCCCTCCCTGGCGTCGCTCGCTCCGAAGAGTATGACCTCCTGCCTCTTCCCCGACACGATCGGCTTCGTCCCCATGATATTCAGCTGTCCGAAGTGCCTGTACGTGCCGAGCCTGTTCCCCTCGGCATCGTAGCGCGAGACGATCGACGGCGAATGCAGGTGGTTGCTCAGTATGACGATCTCTTTCTTCCCGTTGCCGGAGAAGTCCCCGATCACGAATCCGCCGATCCGGAAGTCGTCGGGATACGACCGCCCCCGGCACGTGATGGATTCACCCGGCCTGATATCCCGGTTGTTTTTCCGGTCATAGCTGAGTATATGGAGGACGTTCGCCGTAGTCGCCGAGACGGGCCTCCTCCAGCGTGAGGGGAAGCGACGTAATGACTTCGTTCTTCCCGTCTCCGTCCAGATCCGCCAGCTGCAGGAACGTCCGGTTCGTGGTCTGTTCGATACGGGCATATTCGGTGAGTCGGGGCACCGGGTACGACCAGAGCTTTTCTCCCAGCCTGTTGTACGCATCGAGCGTGCTCTGGTTCTGGTTCTCGATCACGGTGGCGACATTCACGTCGCGCGACGGCATCAGGTCGAACGTGACCATCAGGAGGGCGAGGCCGCCGAGCATGGCGAGCCCCCCCCCCGCGGCGACGAACGGGTGGGAACGGACGAACCGGCGCAGGGGACCGTACGGCCGGACCGGCGAGAGCGGACGGTCGCGGAACGGGACCTGGAATATCGGCGGAGAGCTCCTCGACGGAACGGGAAGGTTCCGCGCCGGGCCGGCATCGGGGGCGGGGCGCGTCAAAATGTCGACGTTCAGATCCGCGTAAAAAGCGGAGACCGTCCGAACGAGTTCACGACACCCTTCGCACCTTTTCAGGTGGGCATCGATCCGCTCCCGTTCCTGCCTCCCCGGGGAGACGCCGAGAACGTACAACTCGATACTATGCTCGCTGGGATGCTCCATATTCAATCTACATATCCTTGCATCTGCGCCCGCCTGCTGAATAATGGAATGAAAGTCCCGATTCCCCGCCGTTTCACGTGTTCATCCTGAGCATTTCCACCGACCTTTTGTAGGCGAGCCTGGCCAGATACTCCAGTCGGGCCCTGTGCGTTTCCCTGTACTCGGCCTCCGAAAGGGAGGGGACGAGCGACTGGAGCCCGGCGAACAGGGAATGTCCATCGGATTCCTCACCCGTGAACCTGAGAGCCACGTTTTTTTCTATCACTTCGATGTATTTGCGGAACATGTCACGCTCCACTTTGCCGCTGTCAATGTACTCCGCGGCCATCCTCCCGAGAACCTCCCGGCAAGCGCTCTGGACAAGCGTCAGGATCTCCGGCACCGTAAACGGGTCATCCCCGGCGGCGTGGTCGGCCTCCGCCGCCGCCGGAATGAAGTAGATCGACTTTATCGCGAGGGCGACCGTCGTGAGCGGAACGAGCCTGGACCGGTCCGACTGTCCGCGGAGCAAACGGGAAAGATGCGCGAGCATCGCAGGGACATGGTCATCGATGCGGGCGACTTTCCTCAGCTCGTTTTCCAGCTCCTCCCGCGTGTACGTCGGGAGATGCTCGAGCGTGGGGCAGAACGCAGGGACGAGAAACGTGTCGCCGAACCGCTCGACCACGTTGAAGCTCCTGACCGCCTGGATGGAGAGCTTGACGTTGCGGAGGATTTTGCCAAGGTCGGGATCGGATTCCCCGTAGAACCGGACGACGCCGTGATTGACCTTCGTGAAGACGATGCGCCGTATATGCGTGAGGAGCTCCTGGTCGGACGCCGCCTCGCGGTCGATTCCCTGGAAGTACGCCCTGATCTGGAGCAACGAGCCGTCTTCCCCCTGCTGGAAGAGCTCCGCAATACAGTCGTACGCGAGGTCGCGGTAATTCGTCCCGTGCACGCCGGCATCCAGCATTGCGGGCGCGATCTTCCGGCGCAGCGCGACCGCCGCCATCGAATGGCAGAGGTCGACAAGCCCGTTAAGCTGTGGAAGGGAGAGTGTGTTCCCGACCGCTGCCTCGATCCAGATCCTGAGGTCAGGGGCCAGAGAGTTGCCTGTCGTCAAAGGGAACCCGGAATCAACAGATCAGTAGGATGCATGTAATGTGAAACACCGGACAATATAATGTCGGAAACTGCCGCAATCGTTCCGTGATTTACAGCACAGTACGCGGGCGTCCGCTTCCCACCCCCCCGGCAGGGCCCCGGGGAGAGTGCGCCCGATCAATGGACGGCGTGTCCGTGGATCACGTCTTCGTCGACAGCGTCATCCAGCGAGGGAATCATCTTTTCCTCCCGGTCGGCGCCGGAAGAGGATCTCAGTCCCGCAAGGGAGGCGCGCCACTGGTCCACTTTCGAGTAGACGACGGGAACGAGGACGAGCGTCAGGAGGAGCGAGCTGAGCAGCCCGCCGATGAGCGCCCAGGCAAGACCGCTTTTGAACTCGGAACCCGAACTGAGGCTGAACGCGATCGGCGACATCCCGACGACCATCGAAGCGGTCGTCATGAGGATGGGCCGGAGCCGCGTCTGGGCCGCTTCGACGAGCGCATCGTGGACGGACAGCCCTTTCTCCCTGCGCATCTGGTTTGTCCTGTCAACGAGGAGTATCGCGTTCTTGCCCACGAGCCCCACGAGCATGATGATCCCCAGCATCGAGAAGATGTTCAGCGCCTTCATCGTCAGCGCCAGCGCCAGGAACGCACCGATGACCGCCACGGGGATGGAGAAGAGCACGACGAACGGGTAGATGAACGAATCGTACAGGGCCACCATGATCATGTAGACGAACAGGATCGCCGCGGCCAGCGCCAGCAGGAGGCTGTCGAACGACTCGGACCTGTTTTTCTCGTCGCCGAGGTACGAGATCCCGACACCCGCGGGAAGCGGGTTGTTCGCGACGGCGGATTTGATGTCCGCGACGATGCTCCCCGAGGGACGGGCGACCGCCTGCGAATTCACCGTCACGGAATAGTTCCTGTTCTGCCGCTGGAGCTTCGTCGGCCCCGTTCCGAGGCTGACGGCGGCGAACTGCTTGAGCTCGACGAGACGCCCCGTCCGCGTGCCGAACGTGATCGACCCGATCTCGTCCGTCCTGGACCTGTCCAGCCGGTCGAGGACGACGCGTATCGGGTACTGGTCCGTCCCCTCGCGGTATTTCGATTCGTCGTCCCCGTTGAACGCGATCCTGAGCGCCTCCCCCACATCGTTCAGCGTCAGCCCGAAACTGGCCATCTTCTCCCTGTCGATTTCGACCTGCATTTCCGGCTTGCCGACCTCGGAGGAAAGCCTGACGTCCGAAGTGCCCGGGATTGTCCGGACCACGTCGGAGAGCTTCTCGGCCGCCTTCAGCGCCTGCTCGTACTCCGGCGCGCTCACCAGGAGCGCGATCGGCGACTGGTTCGCCGTCCCGAATATGCCGATCGGGCTCGTCCTGACCTTGACGCCCGGAATCTGCTGTATTTTTTTCTTAATGGCATCGCTGACCTCGTCGGTCGATCGCTTCCTGGTTTCCCTCGGGACGAGCGTGACGTTCAGCTCCGTCAGGTAGTTCGACGACTGCCCGACGAACCCTTCCGTCGACACGCCGACATTCGTAAACACCCGGTCCACCTCGGGGTTTGAAAAGACGATCTTCTCGGCGTCCAGCGTGACGTAGTTCGTGTTGGCCAGCGTCGAGCCCGAGGGGAGCTCCATCGTCACCGTGAACTCTCCCCGGTCCGACTGGGGCATAAACTCCGAGCCGATGAACCCTCCCGCCGGGAGGGCCATGGAGGCCAGAAACAGCCCCAGCGCCATCAGGAACGTCCTGCCGCGGTGCGCCAGCGCCCATTCCAGGGCCTTCAGATAGTCGGCGGTGAGCCGGTGAAACTGCCGCTCAAACCAGAGGGCGAACCTCCCCAGGAGCGACCCGGTCGTCATCCGCTCGATCTTCGAGAACCGCGAGGCGAGCAGCGGCGTGATCGTGAACGAGACGAACAGGCTCATCAGCGTCGAGGAGACGACGACGAGCGCGAACTCCCTCATGATGTTGCCGATCAGCCCGGAGACCAGGGCCAGGGGGACGAACACCACGACGTCCACCATCGTGATGGAGAGCGCGGCGAACCCGATCTCGTTTCTCCCCTTCAGCGCCGCGACCTTCATCGGGTCCCCCATCTCGAGATGGCGGTGAATGTTCTCCAGGACGACGATCGAATCGTCCACCAGGATCCCGATCACAAGCGAGAGCCCGAGCAGCGTCATCAGGTTGAGCGAGAACCCGAACGCCAGGATCATGATGAACGTGGAGACGAGCGAGGAGGGGATCGCGATCATCACGATGACGGAGTTCCTGATGCTGTGAAGGAACGCCAGCATCACGACCGCGACGAAGATGATCGCGAGGACCAGGTCGTGCTTCACCGCGTTGGCGGCGTCCACCGTGAACGTGGAGCCGTCCTGCGCCACTTCGAACGCCAGCCCGACGTCGGAATACTCCTTTTCGAGCCCGGCCATCTCGGCGCGCACGATCTTGCTCACCTCGACGGCGTTCGCGTCCCCCTGTTTCTGCACGATGATCCCGACGGAGCTCTTCCCGTTGATCCGGCTGAGCTGCGTGTAGTCTTTCCGTCCGTCCTCGACCTCGGCGACGTCCTCGACCCGGATCGACCCCCCCTGGCGCGTCTGGCCGATCACCAGGCGCCGGAGCTCGTCCATGGAGCGGTATTTTCCCGCAAGGCGGACGATGTACTGTTCCGCCCCCTGCTCGATCTTCCCCGTGGGGAAATCGAGGTTCGAGGCGCGTATCATCTGGTCGACCTGCAGGAGGGAAAGACCGCACGACCGGAGCCTTGCCGCGTCGATGTTGACCCGGATTTCGCGCTCGTCTCCGCCGACGAGCGTGATCTGGCCGACGCCTTCGAGCTTCGCCAGGCGCGGCCGGATGAGATCGTCAAGCATTTTGAAGAACCGGCGCGAGGGGATGTTCGCCGTCGCCCCGATCCTGAGGACGGGAAGCTCGTCGAGGGCGAACTTCGAGAACGTGGGGCTCTTCGCCCCGGAGGGAAGCTTCGAGCCTACCTCGCTCACTTTGCGCTGCGCGTCCTGGAGCGACACGTTGACGTCGGCGCTCATCGTGAATTCCATCGAGACTAGCGAGACTCCCTCCGACGACGTGGCATAGACGTTCGCCACCTTGTCGATGCCGGAGACCGCGTCCTCGATCACCTTGGTGACGCTCGTCTCGACCTCCGCGGGGGACGCGCCGGGATAGATCGTGGTGATCGTGACATAGGGAGGCGTGATCTTCGGGAGGAGCTCGTACTTCAGCTGCGTGTAACTGAAAATGCCGAGGACTCCCAGGACCGAAAAAACGACGACGACAAGCGTCGGGCGCTTTATCGAGAGTTCCGTGATCGTCATGGGTGCTGCTCTCCAGGTCGTTATGCGGAGAACAAAAAAAAGGCCCCCCCGTGTCAGGGAGGGCCTATGCAGAGGAACAGGTGCATCGTTTTAATATATCCGTTCTTCAGTCAATTCTCAAGACTTTCGCCCCCTTAATATTCCGGTTTTTGAGCTGCAGGAGGGCCTCATTCGCCCGAGCGAGGGGGAATTCCTCCGTTTCGGGCCGGAGGGATATCGCCGCGGCGGAATCCAGGAACTCCCGGACGTCGCGCCGGGTCACGTTGGCGACGCTTTTGATCTCCTTTTCCATCCAGAGGTGGGCGGGGTAATCCAGGCGGAGCAGGTTGTCCCTGTCCGCGTCTTCCTTCCGTATCGCGTTGACGATCAGCCTCCCCCCGGGCTCGAGGTTCTTCAACGCTTCGACGACCGGATTCCACGCGGGGGTCGTGTCGATGACGGCCCGGAGCTTCACCGGCGACTCGTCCCGGGCTTCCCCCGTCCACGCCGCTCCGAGCTCGCGCGCAAACGCCCTCTCCCCTTCCCCCCGGGCAAACACGAAGACCGGCGTGCGCGGGTACAGATGCTTCACGAGCTTCAACACCAGATGCGCGGACGCCCCGAACCCTGTCAATCCCAGCGGCTCCCCGTCCCTGATCCCCGCGAGCCGGAGCGAACGGTACCCGATCGCGCCCGCGCAGAGCAGCGGGGCGGCTTCGACGTCGGTGAAGACGTCGGGGATCCGGTGAACGAAATCTTCGTTCGCCACCATGAACGGGGCGTACCCGCCGTCAACGTCCTTTCCCGTGGCGCGGAACTCCGGGCACAGGTTCTCATACCCGTCGCGGCAGAACCTGCATGTGCCGCACGCCGAGTATATCCAGGCCACGCCGACCCTGTCGCCGGGGCGGAGCGATGTCACGCCCGGCCCGGCCTCCTCAACCTTCCCCACGACCTGGTGCCCCGGCACCACGGGGAGACGGGGAGGCGCGGCGCGCCCCTCGATTTCATCAAGATCGGTGTGGCAGACTCCGCACACGGATACCCTGATGAGCACCTGGGAAGCGCCGGGGCGCGGGACAGGAATATCCGCGCTGACGAGCGGGAACGCTTCACCTCCCGCGCCTGCGATCCGGCGGATCTGCATGACGTTCATTGCGGGCCCTCACGCACTCGCGCGGTCGAGCATCTCGATGGACGAGCGATCCAGCCTGACCTCAGGCGCCCTGGAGATCTCCTCCCACTGCCGGATGCTCGTCGCGCTGACGATGGGAGCGGTGATCCCGGGACGGGCAAGCAGCCACGCCAGCGCCACCGCCGCCTGCGTGACGCCGTGCCGCGCGGCCACGGTGTCGAGCGAGGCGAGTATACCGAAACCGCGCTCGTTCAGGTACTTCCTGAGCCCCGCACCGCGCGGGCTTTTTGCGAGGTCTGTTTCGGAGCGGTATTTCCCCGTGAGAAAACCCGCCGCAAGGGGGAAATAAGGGATCACGCCGAGGTTCTGCGAGCGGCAGAGCCCCTCGAGGTCCTTTTCATACCCGGCCCTCTCGCACAGGTTGTAGTGGGGCTGCATGCTCCGGTACCGGGGATACCCCTTCCTTTCCCCGGCCTCGAGCGATGCGGTGAGTCTCGCCGACGTCAGGTTTGACGCACCGATCGAGCGCACCTTTCCCTGCTGCACGAGGAGGGAGTACGCCTCAAGCGTCTCTTCGACGGGAGTGAGGGGGTCGTCCCGGTGAGTCTGGTAGAGATCGATGTAATCGGTCCGGAGCCGGCGGAGCGAATCCTCCGCGGCGCCGAGGATATACGACTTCGAGAGCCCTTTTTTCCCCGGCGCCATCTCGCTTCCCACTTTCGTGGCGATGACCATCTTCCCTCTGTTCCCGCGGAGGTGCATCCAGTTCCCGATGATCGTCTCCGATTCCCCGCCCCGGTTGCCGGGAACCCACGTCGAGTACGAGTCGGCGGTATCGATGCAGTTGAATCCCGATGCGGCGAACGCGTCGAGAAGCGCGAACGAGTTCTGCTCGTCCAGCGTCCACCCGAACACGTTGCCGCCGAATATGAGGGGAGATACCGAGATCCCGGAATCTCCCAGCGCGCGTCGTTCCATGATCGTACGTTCATCCTTTCGAAAGAATCCGCCGGGCGGCCGGCACGGCGACGGGCCCGAGCCGCCTCTTTGATGGTAGACAAAAACCTGCCGATTCTCAACCCGCCCCGGGGTGGTCACCGATGCCGCTGCGGACGGAACACGAAGAAACCGCGGAACACGCGGAATGTCAGATACAGCATGAAGCCGATCGCCGAGTAATAGATGTAGTGCTCCCGCTTTTCCGCACCGACCGAGAAGAACTTCACCGCCGTCAGCACGCCGGCGCCGATCATGTACAGGGGACCCATGTTGAAGAATTCCCCTTCCTCCGCGCCCCGGAACGACCGGATCTCCCGGCTCCCGAGTATCTTCTGCGTGGCCGCCCTGTGAAGAAGGTTCTTGATGTGGAAGGGATTGCCCCCCGCAGCGCCAAGAATCTCCTTCCGGCACATCATCGGGTCGACGACGTTGACCGGGTAGCGGTTCATCAGGTGCGTGATGAGCCGGAGGGCGACATGGCCGGGGAGCCGTTCGACGGGGATCCTCTCGAACGAAGCCCAGAAGCACCGGAACTCCCCGGTGTCTTTCAGCTCTACGGCCGACCCGCACACGACGGCGATCCTGAGGAGTGACTGGAAAAAGCCGAGGCTCGTGTGGGAGAGCCGTTCAAGGCCCGTCACGAACACGATGTATTTCTTTCCCCCCCGGGCGAGGCTCCTGAGGACCTCGGATTGCATGGCCTGTATCCCGCGCCTGGTGAACTGCTGTTTGACGTACGCCCAGTCCCCCCTTTCGTTGCCCGACTCGATCTCGAGCGCCCCCTGCCTGTAGAGCGCCCCCGCGATCTCCCTGAGACAGTCTCCCAGGGGGACCGGGGAGGTCACGATGAGAACCCGGTCTCTCTCCACGGTGCGGGGGTTCGCCCGGAATTCCACGCGGTGTTTCATGCCGGTCATGAGCATCCTCGCTTCCTTCATCAGGCTGGACTTCCCGATGCCGAACGCACCCAGGAGAAGCGTGTGCCTCCCCTCGGAGAGGCCCTTGAGAAGCCGGAGGAGCTCCTCCTCCCTCCCGAAGAACGACTGGTCCTGCCTGACGTCCTTCCCGTCGGCGCGCGGCTCCACGTCTCATCCCCCCCCGAACAGGAAGCCGTCGCCGGTCAGGCGGAGCGGGAGGAAGATTCCCGCAGGACCGAACCGGTTTTTCACGACCTCAAGCGTCCGCCCGCCCGGCACCCCGTCGGGGATGGCGAGCGAGAGGACACAATCCACGGCGTGCTCGAGCGTCTTGGGGCCGGCCGCCTGCAGCCCCTTGGTAACCTGGCCGACGAGGAGAAGAACCATCTCCCGTTCCTGCGCGAGCCGCCGGAGGAGATACGTGCACCGCCGGACCTGTGCCGGCGTGCCCGGGAGCGAATCGGAGAGGTCTGTATATGCCGTCTGGATCGAGTCCACGACGAGAAGACGGGGAGGGGATTCACTCACGTGCGAAGCGACGATCGTCATGTTCGTCTCGAAGAGGACGGCGATATCCCGCGACGCGACATGGAGCCTGTCCGCCCTGATCTTCAACTGCCAGGCGGACTCTTCCCCGCTCACGTAGAGCGAAGGGAGGGCCGACGAGGCGAGAAGCTGAAGAAGAAGCGTGGACTTTCCCGCGCCGGGAGGGCCGGAGAGCAGCACGGAACTCCCTGCCACGAATCCGCCCGCGATGAGCCGGTCGAACTCCCCCGTGCCCGTCTTCACTTTTGCCAGCCGCGGCGCGGCGACGTCCGGCAGGGGAACCGGTCGCTCCTGCCGGTCACCCGCGGCCGTGACCTCGACCGCCGTGTCGGACGCCCCGCACCAGGGGCAGACGAGCGCGAAGTCGTCGGAGGGGTTCCCGCATGTTGAGCAGCGCCAGGGCATCGGAGTCTAGGACGAAAGCCTTCGAAGGACGAACACGATCCTCTCTCTTCCGTTGTACGGTTCGCGCCGGAGGTCGAGTATGAGCGCGCGAAACGGTGCGCGCAATTCCGTGCGGAGTGCGCGCAACGATGCCTTCGCCCTGAGGTCGGCGTCCGCGAGGTCAAGCCGCGCGGCGTCCAGTGCCGCCTTCTCCGCGGCAACGCGCCTCCCCGAGGCGAGCTTCGCAAGCGCGCGCCGGGACCTGTCCCATTTCACCCGTGCGTTCAGGAGCGATGCGGGAGATTCGTAGCCCCGGCGGACGAGCTCCGCGGCCACGGCGCACACCGCGGAATCGGACGCCGCCGCAAGCGACGCGCCCGCGATCGCCCGATCGATTTCTTCGAGCGACGCCTGCTGCCTGATCCCGGCGGCCCGCCGTCCGGCGGCATTGAGCGTTTTCCTCTCTTCGATCGCCGCCGGAAGAGACCTGACGGCGAGGACCTCTCCCTCGCGCACGGTGTCCCCGGCCTTCTTCCGGTATTCAACGATTTCCCCGGGGGCAAGCGCGTACGAAACACACGTCCCCCCCTGCAGGGAGCCCGGAAGGCCGTCCGCACGGAGAGCCCCGTCTTTCCCTATCCTCCTGACAACGACCGTCCCTCCGACGGCGAGGATTCCCCCGAGATTGAGCTCCCTCAGGTCGGAGGCGCCCGCATAGTTCATGCGGATGCGGTGTCCCGCTCCGGTGACCGGGCTGAAGCAGCGGGTCCTCCCCGGTATGATCAGGTTCTCGCCGGTCACCACATCCCCGAAGAAATAGGATTCATCCGCCGTGTCGTCCGGTGAAGCGATGTCGCCGAGGAGCACGCCGGCCATTTCGAGCGTCCTGACCGTCGTCCGCGCGGGCTCGCCCCTGAGGCACACGATGTTGTCGGCGACGTAGTCGGCCTCGAAGTCCTTCCCCACCGTGTGAAGGCGGAGGTCGGGCCCCCGAAAGACGAGCGTGTGAGCATTGATTGCCCCGAGGACGCGGTATTTCCCCCTGATCTCGGAGCCCGAGAAATCGTCGTGCGCGACCATCTCCGCGTACACTGTGCCTGACCGTGCGTACTGCTCGCAGTCGCGCACCGCGGATTCGATCGAGTGCTGCGCGACCCGTATGAACCTCTCGTATCCCTGGTCCGCGACATACCAGGCGGGAAGACAGGCGGCGAAGAACAACATCCCGACCGCCCTGTCCAGCTTCGATCCGGTCGCCACCCTGAATCGATGAGGGGAGTTGGCGTCCAGCGGAAAGACGCACCGGACGTCGGAAAACGGATAAAAGAGGCGGACCCCGCCGGGCGTGCACGTATCAAGAAGAGCGTGGGAAACGTATCCGACGATGAAGCACGCACACACGTCGAGTCCGGACAGGAGCGGAACGAGAAGCACAAGAAAGAGGATGGCCGCAAAGAGGAGCGAGTGTGTCAACGTCCTGTGGCCGAACCTCCGTTCCAGGAACCTCGTGAGCGGGGGAACCAGGCGCCCGACGGCCGCCGCGCCGCTGTCGATGTCGGGGAGCACGGAAGCCGCCGCCACGGCAAGGACGTTCAGGACGGTCAGCCCGACTCCCGCACTCGTCAGAAAGACGAGGTAGAGGAAACCCCCGAACCCGACGTGCGTCGACGCTTTCACGGTCATCACGCTCCTGCGGAAGTCTCATTTCTCCAGGCGTTCGAAGCACTCCTGGACGATCCTGGCGACCCCGTGTTTCTCCAGGAGGTCGTGGTTGTTGTCGTAGAGGTCCTTGACGATCTCCAGCGACTTCGTCCTGAGCTTCGGACGGCTGTAGTTCCACGACCGCTTCAGGCACTCTTCGATCACGTTCAACACCATCGTTCCGTTCCCCGCGGTGATCATGCCGGGATCGAACGGCTCCGACGACGGAAACAGCCGGGCAATGATGCGGCCGAGCCTCTTCTTCATCCGCTCGCCGTAGATCTGGTCGACCGCATTCTGGAAATCCAGGAGCGCGTTCCTGAACGCCCCGGCCAGCTCGGTCCTCCCGTTCTCCTCCTCCGGGAGAGCGCGGGGGGGCTCGTGCGGCTCCGGGGAGGACGCCCCCCCGCCGCCGGGAACGCGACCCCCCTCGCGCACGGCCCCCGGCCGTCCCTCCGGGCGTGCGGGGGAATCCGCGGGTTCGGATTCATCCGGGGGTTCCATGCCGACCAGGACCTCCACGCGCTGGCGGATCCTCGCGTTCAGCTCAAGGTCGTACACCATCATCCGCCCCTGCCGGTACCGGAGCGCCTCCTTCACGAGGTCGTCGGCCGAGGAGAACCGGTTCAGCGTGATGAGGGGAAACGGAAAGGCGGGCGTATCGATTTCGAGTATACCGTTCCTGGATCCGGTCCCTTCCACGAGGGAACAGAGCTGCTTGCGGGAAAGTCGGTCAATGACCACGTTGAGACTGGGAACGGCGTGAAACGTTCTCAGGAACCTGTCGAACCCCTGCCGGGAGACGGAAAAGAGATAGACACGGCACCGCATGCCGCACGCGGAAAGTCCCATCTGCACGGATTGTTCGCTCAGGAGCGCGCGGATGTCGTGGTGAAGACAGGCGTATTCCTCGACGCGGTCTCCACGGAGGAAGAGGATGTCATAGACTTCGGGGGAGTCGTCATACGCGATGACGATGTATCCGAACTTTTCCGCGCCCTGCGACGCCGGCAGAAGGAGCGGATGCACGACACCCGCATCCACGCCGCGGATGATCTCCAGGGCGCCCGCGATCATGGCGGCGGATATTCCGCAAGTGCGCTCTCCACGGCGCGTACGGCGGCTGCGAGGCGCGCGCAGGAATGATGCAGGCGGATCAGATCGATCCTCGCCCCCGAGAGGGCATGGAAATCGGCACGCCCCTGCGCGAAGAGGAGCTCGCGGCAGGCGACATCGGACTCGCGCACACGGAGCTCCTCCCGGAGCGAGGCGAGCTCCGCGGAGAACTCGTTCTTCTTTCTCTCCAGGGATCGCCGGGAGAGTGACTGCTTCCGGAGGAGGACGGCATACCGGGTCTGCATTTCCCGCAGGCGGAGCCGGGCGAGCGTGCACGCAGAACCGTCAAGCAGCCCCGAAAGCGAGAGGCTGAACGTGATCCTGTACGAGTCCTTCGGGATCACGAGCGAGCCCGAAGGGTCCGCGAACGCAACATCATGCACGCCGATCCCCGACTCGAATGAAATCCGGGGGATGAGCCGGTGCCAGAAATCCGATCGCGCGACCTCCTCCTCCGCCCTGGCGACCTCCAGGCAGGCGAGAACCCTCTCGAGCGAGTCGAGTCCGGGCGAGAAGACCTCCGCATCGGGCACGGCCCCGGCCGGGGACTCCCCGGTGTCCGCCGGAGCGGGGTACCGGACGGGGTTCGGCAGGGCCGCCGCGTGCACGAGAAGCATCAGGAATATGGCAATCAGCGGTTTCATGGGCGTGTCGTCTCCCCCTCCCCCCCCACCGGAGGGGGAGACCGTCACCTCGTTATTGTCCCGAGACCGTCTCGCGGAGTATCGAACCATCCGGGCGGCCGAGCGACGTGACAACGCGCCACGCCCCCCCGGGGAGGTCCGTCCGCGTCTGGAGTGCTCCCGTCGCGAGCGCGCTGTTCGTCGTCCGCCGTATGAGGGACTGGTTTTCGTCGGTCACTTCGGACACGACGGCGCCCCCGCTTGCATAGCGCGACGTGATGCGCACCGTGTTGGCGGTTTCGTTCGTCACGCGGGTCACGACCGGGAGGCGGAACGTGTAGGTCTCGGTGATCCCGTTCCTCAATACATACGTCGTGATCGTGTCGCGGCCGGCAGGGCGGACCTCCGTGACCGTGGTCTGCGCCGGCTGACCGGCACGGAAGTTTTCGTAGCTGTCATATTGCTTCACGTCGCTGACAATCCTTCCCGGGGTGCCGTAGGAGGTCCTCACGGTGATGAGAAGTATCCCCTTGGGGTGGGTGTGCCTTTCCGTGACGACCGCCCCCAGCCCATCGGGGGTGACGGTGCCGTAGACGAACACGGAATCGCCGGAGAGCTTCCGGAACTCCGGCGTGACCGCCCCCTCCGCCGGCGCGGACCCGATCGCACCGGTCCAGTCGGCGATCGCCGTCATTTCGTCGATCGCGTCGAACAGGAGCTGCTCCCCCGTCTCGGGAGTTTCGATCACATCCGTCGATCCGGGATCGGTCGGATGCAGCGTTTCAGGACTGCAACCGGGAAGAAGGAGAAGAAGCGTGAGAAAGGCTCCGAACGCCCCCAGCGCGAACGGGAAGCGGGATGGCGGCGTGTTTCGTGGTGTCTTCATGGTTCCTCCGTGCGATAGTTGGTGATCAGAAGTGAAAGACGCGTACCGGCGCCTCGAACTGCCGGCCGTTGACCCGGACGATTCCGATGTAGTCGCCTGCCGGCGCGAACAGCCCGGCGGACGTGTCCCCGAGCCACGTGTGCGAATGGTATCCCTTCGATTCCATGATCTCGCTGAACACCGTGACGACGGGGCGATCCGCCCCGGAATCGGGGCGCTGGACGATCGCAAACGTCACGCGGGCGGATTCCGTGAGCGTGTAGAGGATTTCCGTATTCCGCCTGAAGGAATCGAACGCGCCTGGTGAGAACCTCAGGTTGGAGAGAATGTCGGCGTTGTTTGCACCCGTCGGCATTCTGCAGCCGGAAAGGACAGTGACTGCGAGGAGGAGAACCGCCGGAGAAGCTGACACAGGGAAGAACGACATGGGTTGACCACCGGACCGGGGCACGTCTGTGAGTTCAGGAGATTAGACGCGTCGAACGGCGATTTTCTTACAAGGATCGTGCGGCGGCTGTCATGTGCCGAATTTGTCCCAATGCGCGGGGAGGGGGAGAAGACTTGAACACCGTTGTAAGAAAAAAGAGGGGAGCAATCTATCGCGGCGGGAACTTCTGAAAACCGTCGAAGTGAAAAGACCGCCCGACCTTACCTGTCGGGCGGCTTGAGATTCGGCTCGATGTATTCCCAGATCCAGGCCCTGACATCCGGGCAGGGATCCGATCCTTCCTGCCTTTTGTATTCCAGCAGGTCCGGACGATCCTTCTTCACCTTCTTGCAGAATTCCGCCGCCGTAAGAGCAGTATACTCTCTCGGCGTAGGAAGTGAGAGCCAGTACGACTTAACTCCCCGTTCCGCTTCGCCTCTCGAAATCATCGGATTGCCTCCTGGTGTGTAGTCCAACCTACCCACTATCCGCCCTACAATCAATTGCCGGGGCTGATATCCGGGGAATAGACCAATAAACAGTAATATACAGTAATAGACTTGACTAAGTATTAATAAAACAATACATTGGGCCGCAGCAGGATTCGCATACTCACAGGAGGCGCACAATGAACAGCAGGGATTCCGGATTCATGAGTCTGCTCCCGAGCCTTCAGAACAACGAGGCGTACTTCGAGATGATGGACAGCGAAGAGCGTCCGGGACGCCGGATCGCGCAGATGGCGCTTTTCTTCACGGGGCTCACGTTCCTGTACGGCGTGATCATGGGATGTTACAGCGGGGTGCTCCAGGCCCTCACCGCGGGTGTGAAGGTGCCGGTGATGTTCTTCCTCTCGCTCCTTGTCTGCTTCCCCGCATTCTTCCTTCTGCAGTTCATCCTCGGATCGAAGATGAAGTTCACGCAGATGGCCGCCGTCATACTCGCGGGATTTGTCCTCACCGGGGCGATCATGGTCTCGTTCACGCCCATCGTACTCTTCTTCGTCCTCACGGGAGGGAATTATCATTTTCTCCAGCTCCTTCACGTCGGCGTCTTCGCCGTCTCCGGAGGATTCGGAATGAAGCTCGTCCTCGACGCGCTCAAGTATTCGTGCGAGCAGAAGAACGTTTACCCCCAGACCGGCGTCGTCGTTTTCCGCTTCTGGGTCGTCATCCTCGCGTTCGTCGCGGTGCAGCTGGCGTGGAACCTGAGGCCGTTCCTCGCGAAGCGGGATGAGCCGTACGCGCTCTTCAGGAACTACGAGGGGAATTTCTACACCGCCGTGATCTACTCCGCCCGGCAGCTTCTCGGCCCGCCGGAGGGACCGGGAACCGGGGGGAAGCCCGCCGGGGGAAGATCAGCCGCCATCGACACCACAGCATGGCCGAGGTGAAATGACAGACAGCGAGATCATGACGCTCGAGGAAGTCGCGGCATACCTGAAGCTGAAGCCGCAGACGATCTACGCATGGGCCCAGGAGAAGAAGATTCCGGCGGCGAAGCTGGGAAAGGAGTGGCGGTTCAAACGGTCCATCATCGACCGGTGGATCAATCAGCACTTCGATCCGAAGTTCAGCGCCATCGTCGGCGAAGGGGAGGAGAAGGGGAAGAAACGGGCCTGAGCCGGACCTCCCGCGACGCGGCGCCGCAGTGCGGCCGCAGTCAGCGCGGGAGCTCCGCCGGGGAGGGCCTTCTTCTCATGAGGAGCGCGGCAAGAGCGGCGAAGAACGTCCCGTAGGCGATCCCCAGGACCGTCTGGACGACCGGCTGCACGGGGAACGAGTACATCGTGCGGAGGCGGTCGACGGCGGCAGAAACGTCCGGAACGGATGCCCCCGCGGCAAGCATCCTGTTCCTCTCGAACGCCAGGAGCGTGTCGAGGAATTCCGGGTTGATCACGCTTCCGTACAGAAGAAACCAGAGCGATGAAAGAACGGCGAGGAACGACGCAACGAGAAACCCGGACCGGAACGCCCGCAGGAACGTAAACGGAGCACCTTCCCCCGCTTCGCCCCGCCTGGCGCGCATCCCCAGGTAGATCGCCAGAAGAGGAAACAGTATCCCGGCAAGCCGGGTGTACTGCCCGATCTCGTGGTTCACCGAATTCAATCCGAGGACGTGCTCGATCATCGTGTAGACGATGACGACGGAGAGGACTCCTGCGGCGTATTGGAATTCAATCTTCACGCGTGTCCCGGGAGGGCGACGCCATCCCGCTTTGGCGCATTACCGGATCAACGTAAGCTTGCGCGTCTGGACGAATTTTCCCGCCTCGATCCGGTACAGGTAGACACCGCTTGCCAGCCCGGGAGCGTCAAAGCGAACTTCGTGAAAGCCCGCATCCTGGTCGCTGTTAACGATTGTCGCCACGACCTGGCCGAGGAGATTGTGCACGGTCATGAGCACGTGCGATTTCACCGGGATCGCGTACCGGATGACGGTGGACGGGTTGAACGGATTGGGAAAATTCTGCGACAGATCAAAATCGCGCGGAAGGGCGCGGGGAGCATCGCCCCCGGGGGCCGGCGCTGCGAAGAGGAGAAGGAGAAAACAGAGGGAAAGGAAACCCCGGAATCCCGATACGGTCGTCATAACTCACCTCCCGGTGAAGTCGACAGAGAACTCAGATATGCGCAAAGTCAGACCGTATCAATTATTCCAGCGAAACGTCTCCTGTGTTGTCCGGGATGTGCGGTAAGAACCCAAAAAAATGTAGTCAATTGGATTGTCCGTGTCAAGGGGTGCTTCCCGATTTGTCCGATTACCTGCCGGGATTGAGCTCTTTGAGCCGTTTCCTGGCATAGGGAACGATGTCCGACTCCCCGGGGTCATTCCCCGCCCGCTTGAGGAACCTGCCGTATGACGCCGCCGCAGCCCTCGAATCCCGCATTTCATCCTGAGAGCGGGCGAGGAAAAACACACACCGGGTGTTTCCAGGGTCGTATTGAAGAGCCTTCAGGTAACCTCCAGCCGCCCTCCGGTACCGCTTCTGCGTGTAGTAAATTCCGGCCATCTGGCTGTACAGGAGTCCCAGCCGTTCAATATGATGCGCGGTATAGGACATGCGGAAGGCACCGAGTGCTTTCTCAAGAGAGTCCATTCTCGCGAACGAAAAACCCGCGTTCAGAAAGAGCACCGGGTTTTCCTCCTCGAGAAACGCCGCGCGGAGGTAAAACGCGGCGGCGGAATCGTACTTCTTCAGCTCAAAACACGCCTGCCCCACGCGGGCACAATACGTGGAGTTCGACGTATCGAGCCGTGACGCTGTGAGAAAACAATGCAGCGACCAGGGCGATTCTCCCAGCTTCTCCGTGCAGTATCCCCACCGCTCCCAGGCGTCGGCATTGGTGCTGTCTTTCGCCACCAGCATGGCGTAGAGCCGCCCGGCATCCTGATACTCCTTTCTCTTATAGTAGAGGGATGCGAGAAGTCCCAGCGTCGGCCCATAACGGAGATTGAGCGCAAGGCTCGCGCGAAGGAACTGCACTGCGGAATCGGGCTTCCCCATGTTCACGAGCGAAGCACCGAGGTTATAGTAGCTCAGGAAATCTCTCGGGTTCAGTTGAACCCCGCGCGCAAAGAGGTCGGCGGCCCCGGCATAGTCGCGTCCGTCAAGCCTGAGTGTTCCCAGGTTGAACAGAGCGGGAAGGAACGTCGAGTCGCGCCGGAGTATGAGCCTGTATTCGGCACCGGCCTCTCCCGTCGCCCCCAGAACGGTCAGCGACTTTGCCAGCTGGAACCGGAAGGCGATGTCCCCCGAGGAGCTGTCGACGGCCATGCGCAGGTACCTGACGGCGCTCTGCGGATCGTTCAGCGCTGCAAACGACGATCCGAGGAAATAATTCGCCTTTGCCGTCCGGGGTATGCCGGGTCCGGGCTGGAGAAGATCGATGACCCGCAGGTAATTCCCATCGTAGTATGAGGCGACGGCGGCCCCGAGTATGCTGTCCGCGGAGGAGGGACTCTCCGGCCGTGTTTGTGCCCCGGAGAGACTCCGGGCGAGAATCGACGCTGTCAGGAGAACGAGTGGGATTTTCATCGCGGCCTTTCGATGAGGAGTCGCGCGAAGGATGAGGGATTGCCGGGACAACGGCGGGCGCATTCCACCCGCTATAGCGCCCGATGCAATGATGCACACGGCGGTCAAAAGTTGCCCGTTCGCGCCGGTTACCTCTTGCGGGGGGACCCCGGGCGCGCTTTTGAAGGGGGAACCGGCTTCGGGGGAGGAGCCGGCTTTCGGGCCAGGACAACGGGTTCCGACTCGCATGAAGTCACCCGCTCGTAGAAGCGCCTCAAATCGGCGTATGACCCGGGGTTGAAGTCGGTCCGGTTCACGGAAAAGTTGATCACGCACCGAACGGTGTCTCCGTCCACCCGTGATACACGCGTGAATACGGCATCCTCCCCCGCCAGCTGCAGGTTCTGATCCCCGGGAAGCTCCTTGACTTCGTATCCCGCCGGGACCGCCAGGTTGACGATGCTCGTGGACCTGCCGGCGAAGGGGATGTTGACGGGATACCTCCGGACCTCGGAGCGGAACGGGTTGACGGTCTGGCGGTCGATGATCGCCGGATTGACATAGATGAAATCCCCCGAGACCTGCGCGTACGAAGGAGAGGAGACGCGGGCCATGATGTGCACCGGAAGGGCCGTTCCCTCCTCCCCCTCTATGCGCACCGAATCAATCGAGAGTCCGGATCGATCCGCATCGAACACCTTCTTCGCCGCTTCCACGGGCTTCAGGTGCTCGAGGTCCCGGCGTCTTTCGAGCGCCGCATAGCGTTCGTCCGCAGTTTCCAGGACTCCCTCGATCGCGCCTCCTTCCTTGATGCTGATGCGCGCGGCGCCGCGGTGCAGGGAGGAGCCGGGGGAATTGACCGGGATCCACTCGGCGGTTCCCTTCCGTATCACGAGCCCCGGAACCTTGAGAACATCCAGCGGAAGGACGTCCATCGGCCGAAGGCGATCGGTCGCATCAAGGCAGAAACTGTCGAGCCCGATCTTCGCCCGGACAATAACGTAATCGAATTGGCGGAGGACGGGGTAGGTGGTCTGGATGAGCCCGTTCGACCGGGTGCTCAGGACCACCGGGTCCGCCTCGATCCCGGCGCTCCTCAGGAGCGAAACGAGGAGAAACGCGATCTGCGATACGCTCCCCTTCCGCGCCTCCAGAACCTGATCGGTTTCGAACGGAGAATAAATCCCCCTCCAGCCGGACCAGACAATGGATTTCCTGACCCAGTCATAGAGGGCGCCCATCTTCACCGCGGGAGAATCGACCACCGAGGTAACCTGATTCGAGAGGTCCCGCACACGGGGGGTGACCTCCAGCCGGCCGCCGAAGTCTTCTTCATTGAGCAATCGGCCGATCGCCTCTTCCCAGGAATTTGCGATTGCCTGCGTCCCTATGTCAGTCCAGTTCGAATATTCCACGAGCTGCAGGTCCATCTTCTGCGCGTAGTCTTCGACTCTCGAGACGTACGGCTCGTCGACGAGGGCCGGCGAATTCTTTACGACCCAGCGATACCGGTAACATTTGGCCATCCCCTTTCCCACGTACAGCGCGGCACTCCCGCTGTAGAGATGATCCATTTCTTTGAGCTCGTCCACGGCGAACGGGAATCGCTTGTTCGAGACGGCGGCGTACACGATCTGGTGCGGTATCATCACGCGATATTCGCTCCAGAGGACCGGGATCCGGGACTGGAACACCCAGTTCCCGATCCCGTCCAGAGCCCTCGTCGTGATCGTGTACCGGTATTCCACGACGCAGCCGGGACGGAGCGCGGGGAGCGAGAACCGGTAGCGCGTGTAATACTCATTGGCCTCCTCGCGGAAGATCGAGCTTTCTTCCAGCTCGGTCCGGACGACCTGCCCCGAAGGATCAAGCGCGTACGTGGCCCCTTCGATGCCGCGCACCCTCTCGAGATTATGATGGCTGTAGACGAGGATCGAGGCCGTCGCCCGGTCGAACCCGGCCGTTGTGAGAATCTTGACGCGCGTGTGCCTCTTGAAGACGAGCTCGATATTGTTCGAGAGCGTCGTCTCGCCGTAGTCGCACAGCACGAGCGCCGCGGCGCTGGTGTCGGCGGGATACGAGGTCATGGCGAGGTCCTCCTGCGGGATCACGCCCCATTCCATCGGCGGGTCCTGCGGGGGGGCTGCGTGCGCACCGGGAACGGCCGCGCAGGCGAGCACCAGGGGCACGATCCACCGCGCGAGGATACCAGCGACAGGGAGTTTCATCGACGGCTCATCACAAGGTTCCGGAGCATCAGGGCTTTTTCCTCACGAGGGCTACCTGCGCACGGTCGGCCACGACGATATCGGACATGAATTTCCGGTACTCCGCGTACGCCTGCGGAGGAAAATCCGTCCCGCGGATCTCAAGGACCCGCGTGAACACAAGCGTTGAATCGTCGCGCTGGACCGTTCTCGAACGGAACGATCCGACCGCCGCTTCCAGCCGCTGTTCCTTCGGAAGGGCTTCACAGGCGTACAGCCGGGGTATCCGGTAGACGATCGAATCGATATCCCGGGACGGAAAGCCGAACCGGAGGGGGGAACGGCGGGAGGCCCTCCCCGGGGGGAGGCCGGTTTCCCGCTCCATGATATTCGGCTCGAAAAAACACCTTGTCCCGGTCACCGAGCCGTACTCCGGAATCGACATGGCGACGGAAATCACGACCGAAGAATCGCGCCCCTCCAGCCCCCGGATGCTGCTCCCCCTCAGCGTGACATTCTGCACCTGGATGTGATTGAGAAGCCACTTCTCCCTCTCCCCCGAAGGGGTCGCGACGAGCTCCTCGCGAATATCGTCACAGTGGTCGCCCGTATACCGTGTCTCGAATACCGCCTGGGCGGCGCCGGCCGCGGAGAGAGACACGACCCCCGTCCTCACCTGGACGTTCTTCCCGGGACTCGATTTCGGCGTCTGGACAACCTCCCCCCCTGCGGGCGTTATCATCAGCGCAAACCGGTCCTCGGTCTCCCACCCCAGATGCCCCGGCGGGGTAACCTGGCTCGTGCATTCGAGCCAGAGAGAGTCCTTATCGAGCGGAACGCACACGATGACGTGGTTGAATTGCTGGCTGGGGAAATCTCTCCTGTAGAGACTCCCCCTGTGCCCGCTGTGAATCAACACCGGGTATGCGGTCACCCCGGCCTGCTTCAGAAGGGCGACCATGTAGTTCGAGAGGGCTTTGCAGTCGCCATATCCCTTCTCGTGGACGTAGACCGCGTCGAACGGCTGCCACCCCCCAATGCCGAGCTGCACGCTCACATAGCGCGTGCGGGACTGCATGTACGCGTAGAGCTTCGCAATGATATCGCGCTTCGTGTCGCCGGGACGGACGAGCGCCTGCACGTCTTTCACCGCCGGGTCCGGAAGCCTGTCGCGCCCGGCCCACAGCGACGCGTTCCACGCGCCGAATTCCTTCCAGCTCGACATGCTCCCCGCATAGTCGTCGATCTGAAATTCGGCGGGGGCGGTAAGGACATTGATGGTCCTCTGATCGATGTCTTCGTCCGCGGCATCGGGATCCAGGCCCGCGAGATTCCCGGCGGACCAGCGGAAGATTCTCTTCCTGTCCTCCACCGTGATCGCCGGCTTCACCGAATCACGGTTCGTCCAGTACCGCAGGTTCATATCCCAGGGGACGCGTACTTCGAAACTGGACCGCTCGACAGGCTCCTTCCCCCACTGCGCCGCCCAGTGCGGCCAGTTGAGATAGCCGTCGCAGTCCTCCACGTAGGTGTACAGGACCGTGTACGGATAGCGGTCATAATACAGTTCAGCCGTCTTCTCCCTCGAGTCCTCGTACAGGCTGAAATCGCTGATCGCGCTGACGTCGTGCTGGTCGGCGTCTTCCAGCTCGCGCACGCGCTCTCCCTGATCGTCGTAGATCCACCCCTCGAGGCTCCTGATCCTGTGGAAGCGGTCGTAGGGGAGGGAAAGATCTCCGAACCACCTGCCGTGCGGGTCGAAGACCGTCACGGCAATCGTATGCGTCTCACGCGCGCGACGCCTGTCGAGAACATCGAACACGACGGCGTCCTCCCGCACGACGGCGTGCGCGTCCCCCCGGAATCCCGGAGCGATATCCTTCGCCGGGTACCGGACATCACCCGCCCGGGCGATGGTTGCTCCGAGCCCCACACAGAGACCCAGGACTGTCAGGACCGGGAGCGAGAGCGCGAATGCGCGGGCGCGCGGCAAACCGGATGTCGTCGTCATGGGGGCATTCACCGTTTCGATTTGCCGGCGGGCTTCGCTTCTCTTTTCGGCGGCGCGGCCGCCTTCTTCTGCAGGACCAGCTTCTCCGACTGGAGGGACATGACCCGGTCGTAAAACGCGCGGATCTGCGGGTACATCTCCGTCGGATAGTCCGTCCGGTTGACGATAAGGTCGGTCCTGACCTTCACCGAATTCGGCTGGACGTCGACTTTCCGGAGGAACGTGGCGTCTTCCCTGCCGATCGTCGCCACCATGTTCGACGGGTATTCCCTGACTTCGTATCCTTCGGGGACCGCGATGGAAACATTCGACGTCGTCCGCGACCCGTAGAGCATGCTGACGGGGTAACTCCTCTTCTCCGACTTGAACGGCGTGGCGTACATCCGGTCGACGAGCGCCGGGTTGACGTAGATGAAATCGCCCGCGCTCTGGGCGTATGAACCGGAGGTGAACTTCGCGCGCACGACGAGCGGGGCGCTCGTGATGTCTTTTCCCGTGACCGCCACGGAATCGAGAACCAGGCCCGACCGGTCCGCATCGAAGAGCTGTTTGGCCAGTTCCCCGGGCGTCTTGTCCCGGAGTTCCCGCCGCCGCTCGAGCGCGCTGTACGCGTCGTACGTCTCCTCGACGGTCCCCGCAATCTCACCCCCCTCGCGCACGGTAATGTCCGCCTGCGATTTCCTGAAGTCGGGCTTCGGCGGGGTCAGCGTCACCCACTCATCCGGTCCCGAATTCACGACAAGACCTTTCACATTCAGGACGGCCGTCGGGAGGACGTCCATCGGCCTCCCGGGATCAGTGGCGTCGAGCAAATACGGACCGTTCCCCCCCTGCACCCGCACAAGCACATAGTTGAACTGGTGCAGCATCGGGAACTGCGTCTCCAGCTCCCCGTGCGACCTGGTGGAAAGGATCACCGGATCCGCCTGTATCCCGGCGCTCCGCAGCATCCCCAGGAGAAGAAACGCGATTTCCGGGACGCTCCCCTTCCCCGCGTGGAGGACGTCGTCCGGGCTGCTGAACGAATAGATCCCCTGGAATCCCGTCCAGACCATATGCGCGCGGACGTAGTTGTAAATCGAGCCGATCTTCTCATCGGGTGTCGATCGTCCGGCCGCACACGCCAGGGCGATGTCGCGCACCGAACCGGGCAGGTCGGCCCTGCCGCCGAAATCCCCGTCTTCCAGGAGCTCCTTGCGGACCACGTCCCACGTCTTGCTCACCGTGACGACACCCGTATAGGCCGAGGCATACTGGTAGAGCCGCATATCCAGGCGCGCCGCATAATCATCGAGCGTCGTCACGAACGGCTCGTCGGGAAGCGCGGGGGCATCCTTCACCACAAATCGGTACTGGACTGTCGGCGCAAAGCGCTCGCCCAGGAACGCCTGCGCTTCCCCGGAAAACACCTGCTGGGACTCCGTCTCGGAATTCTGGATCTTGAGATACCCCCTCGAGACCCACACGTACGCGATCCGCCGCGGCGTCGTGACGCGGTACTCGCTCAGGAGGACGGGGATGGTCTTCTGGAACACCCAATCCTGGATGTTATAGACACTCTTCGCGGTGATCGTGTACCGGTACTCGATCACCGAGCCCTTCTGGAGCGCAGGGAGCGTGAACCGGTACCTGACGTAATCGCGATCGTACGTCTCCTTGAACACCGATTTGTCGTCGAGCTCCGTTTTCCTGACCTGGCCGTCGGGCGCAAGCGTGTATGTCGCCCCTTCGATATCGCTCACCTCCTCGGCATGGTCGCGGCTGTAGGCGCTCACCGCGGCGGTTCCCCAGAGATCGAACGCCGCGGCGCTCAGCAGCTTGATGCGCGTGTGCCGTTTGAAGACGAGGTGGAGGTCATTGTCGAACGAGGTCTCGCCGTAATCGCACAGGATGACCGCGGGCGCGTTCTCGTCCGGGGGATACGTGTTCATCGCGAGATCCCCTTTGGGGATGGATCCCCATTCGATCGGGGGATCCTGCGGCGGGGCGGCCGATGCGCGCGAAACGAACGCAGAAGAAAGAGAGAGGGCGACCATCACGAAGATCATCCCCTTCGCAGAGAGGGTTCTCATCGAAGACTCCGGGCTTTATAAAAAAAGCACGCGGGCCTCAATCCGGCGATCGGAAAGGGCCCGCATCAATGAGCGTAAGAACTCCGGAGAATGTATCGACCGGAACGGCCAAATGCAACGAACGGCGTCACGGGACCCCCCACAAATTTCGGGGGAGACGAAATATCTCATATTTGGGATGACACCGAAGTGCGTTCCTCCTTCCGGAACGGATTAAAGCCCATGAACCAGAACACGACATACCCGGTGAGTATCCAGCCGGCCTCCTTCAGCCGTTTCACGGCGATGTAGGCCGCGGAGAGCGTCACGGGATCCGGAAACCCGAATGCGACGAGAAGCGCGACGAACCCGACTTCGGAAGCGCCGATGCCGCCGGGGAGGAAAAAGAACACGATCCGGAAGAGCGACGCCGTCGATTCCAGGGCCACGGCCTGCGTGAACGTGGGGTCCACCCCCAGGCACTTCAATATGACATACGTCTCGACGCCGACGGCGAGCCACGCGCAGAACGACAGGAGAAGCGTGACGACGAACTTCCCGGAGTGGTCGCGCGCGAACCGGCCGACGTGCTCGTCAAGCCGCAGGATGTACGGCTCCCCTTTTGCAAGGAGCGACCGGAGGGGACGGAGGGGGATGCGCGCCAGGGCCCGGCGGACCTGGTCGATCCGCCGGCCGCTGAAGGGAAGCGTGAGGAGGGCGACGACGGCGAGGACGGAGCACGCGACGACGGCAATTCCCCGCGCACCCCCGCCGGGCCCGAGCTGCTCCGCAACTCCCGGATAGAGAATCACGACGAGCGAAAACCCGATCAGGATGTACACCGCCTGTGCGACCGCGATGTTGATCTTCATGATGATGCAGGAGCCGATCCCCTCCGTCATGTCCACGCCGCACTCCCTCTTCAGGAGCACGGGCCTCATCGGCTCGGCGACGGCGACACCCCCGGGGATCGAATACAGAAGTGCGTCCGTCGCCACGCGGATGAGAAACAGCGGGCGCAGCCGGGGGAGCGGATCCCTTCGTATCGTGAGCCGCCACGCCTGTGACTCCACGAGGAACACGATCCCGTACGGGATGACGATAAGGAGAGCAGCAGGACCGATGCCGCGGATCCGCTCCGCCACAACGGCGAGCTGGAGCCCCGAGAAGTAGTGCCAGAGGATGGCTCCGATCGCGACGATGACACCGGGGCGCAGGAGCCAGCGCGCGATCCATAATCCTGTTTTCTTCCGATCCATCAGGTTTTTAGGCAAATTGATTCGCGAAAAACAGTGAACACGGCTCCAAAGGGCTGCCGGGGACGGAGAAAAGCCGATCGGCTCTGTTATTCCTTGACTTTCCCCCTCTAATCGTATAGTTTCGTTGTCATAGACTCACGTCTGACCACGAAGGAGGACCCGGATGAAAAGACTTCCTGCAATTCTGACCGCCGCGGTAATGCTGATCTGCGCCGCCTTTTCTTCGGCGAATGCTCAATACCTTGTCGGCCGCTGGTCAATCGGGATCGACGGGGGAGCCAACTACTGGATTACCGACTACAACGAATATAAAGTGGGTTTCGGTGGCCAGGTAGTAGCTCGTTACGAAATAGCGCGGTATTTCGGGCTCGGACTGGCCGGGGGATACGAAGTTCTCAAGACGAACCAGTCAACCCCGCTGAACTCCGGCGCGTACGCTTCGTACATAAAGGCGAATGCCATCCCGGTATCCATCATCGCCTACATCCATTTCTTCCCGAGGAAGATGGTCAATCCTTACGTGTACATCGGCGGCGGCATGCTGATGTACCAGCGGTTCGGCATCGGGACGGCGGCCCCCGTCGACGGTGCATGGCATTCTTCGTACCTGATCCCCGCGGGATTCGGGATCGAATCGTTCATCAACAACAAAATCTCCCTGGACGCAAGCGTCGGGTTTGCGAATACGGCGAACGACGTCGATGCACGGTCCACGAGCTCGTTCAAGGGGTACGCCAGCGCACGGATAGGAATCAACTTCTATCTGAACGACGGACCACCCCACAGGCCATCCCCGAGTCCGGCGCCGGTAAAATTCTGATCCGGAACGACTCCGGACCAGGGACGAGATGACCTCCAGTCCTGCCGGGAGCGCGCATGCGCGCTTCCGGCAGTTCCGCGCCGGCCCCTTCCGTCGGTGCGGCCCTCAAGACGTCCCTCCAATTTCCTTCTTCGACGGACCATAGTCAATTGCGAAACTGCCCGACGTTTCGCGCCCTGCCCCGAAAGAGGGACAAATTCATACATTTTTAAGCGTCCGGCTACACTCCGCAAGGTTCCGGCGGAATATAATCCCAAGGAACGCTATATTGTGAGATTGTCCCACCACGGCTGACCCGAGGTCCACATGCGCAGATCCGCATTCTCTCTTGCCGTCATTGCCCCCGTCCTGTTCGCGGGTTGTTCACACGTCACGGGAGGAAACGCGACCGGGGAGCTGGATCGAATCTCCGCGGAGCACGTGAAGAAAAACATTTTCTACATCGCATCGGATTCGATGAAGGGACGAAATACGCCCAGTCCCGAACTCGACACCGCGGCGGCATTCATCGCCCGGGAGTTTGCGCGCAACGGACTGCAGCCCGTTGCCGGGTCGTATTTCCAGCGCGTGAGCCTCAACATCGTGAGCCTGGGCGAGACGAATGCGCTCAGCATCCGGACGGGGTCGACCGAGAAATCGTACGAGATCAAGACGGAGTTCTGCCCGTTCGAGATGACGTCCAACGGGAGCGCACGCGGGCAGATCGTCTTTGCGGGATACGGGATCACCGCCCCCCGGTACCACTACGACGACTATGCCGGCGTCGACGTGAAGGGGAAGATCGTCTTCGTCCTCCGGCACGAGCCCGGCGAGGAAGATTCGACGTCGGTGTTCCTCGGAACCACCGCAACGGAATTTTCGAGCGTCGAGACCAAGGTACGCATCGCCATGGAACACGGGGCGACGGGGGTGATCGTGGTGACCGACCCGCTCAACCACACGTCCCTGGCGCCGCGGGGATTCCCCTGGCCCTCGCTCTCCCGGTTCATCCCGAAAGACGCGCTCCCCCTGGCGCTGGGTCAGGAGGAAAGCGAAAAGGTCCCCGTCGTGCACGCCGGCGAAGCGGTCATCGTCCAGATTTTCGGCAGCGTGGATTCCCTCAGGAACCTGCAGCGGAGGATCGACAGGAGCCTCGTTCCGCTCTCCGGAGCGATCGCCGGCGCCGAGGCGTTCATCCGGACAAGCACGGAGATCCGGGACATGTCGTCGAAGAACGTCGTGGGGCTTCTCCCCGGAAGCGACCCTGCGCTGAGGTCCGAGACGGTCATCGTCGGGGCGCACTACGACCACCTGGGGTACAAGAAGGAGCACGCACCGGGCGAGCGGTACATCTTCAACGGCGCGGACGACAACGGTTCGGGCACGTGCGCCCTCCTGGAGATCGCATCGGCACTCGGAGGGCTCCCGCACGCGCCCCGCAGGTCGATCCTCTGCATCGCGTTTTCGGGCGAAGAAAAGGGGCTCTTCGGCTCCGAGTACTACGCGCGCCACCCGCTGCTCCCTCTGAAGAGCACCGTGGCAATGCTCAACATGGACATGGTGGGCATGAACGGGGAGGACACGCTCTTCCTGATCGGGTCGGAGGGCTCGCCGGACATCGCCCGGATCGCCCGGGAAGAGGACGCGCGCGTGGGCTTCGTGCTCGTCGACCAGAAACTCACCGACGGCGGGAGCGACCACATGAGCTTCATGAAAAGAAACATCCCCGACATCTTCTTCCACTCCGGGCTGGAGGCCGTCTATCACACGGTGAACGACCGGCCGGAGCTCATCAATACCCGAAAAGTCGCCCGCGCCGCGAGCCTCGTGTTCCTGACGGCGTATCATATCGCAAGCGATTCCGTACACTACAAATATCTACCAGTCACCAGTCCCCTGTTCTAACACACAAGGAGCTCCCCCATGCGAAGGAACGCACACGCAACGCTCGCTGTCCTCCTGGCCCTCACGCTGGCCGTCACCGCCGCGCGCGCGCAGGACCAGTACACGCTTCAGTACAGGCTCGACAAAGGAAAGACCTACCGGTTCGTCGACACCACCTACGTCAAATCCTCCCAGGAAATGATGGGGCAGGAAATGAAGACCACGTCGACGGTCACGACGACGATGCGCATGGTCCCCTCCGACGTGCGGGCCGACGGGTCGACGGTGCTCACGATCTCTCCCGACTTCATGAAGGTCAGCCTCAAGAACCCGCGCATGGACACGACCATCGTCATGAAAGAGATGGTGGGCAAGCGGACGCGCCTGACGATCTCGAAGCTGGGCGAGACGCTCGGCAGGGAAATCGTCGACACCGCCAACTTCTCGGGGCTCTCGGCGTCCACCGGCCGGCAGGACATGGTCAGGCTCCACGTCATGCCCTCCAAACCGATCAGGATCGGCGAGAAATGGACCACGACGAAGCCCGATACGTTCGACTCGGGAGGCGGAAAGATGGTCACGGTGGCCACGGGCGAGTCTACGCTCCTCGGGAAAGAGACAAGAAACGGCGTCCCATGCCTCAAAGTGACATACACGGGGAAGCTCGCCATTTCGGGGAAAGGAACGATGAACGGGATGGAGTATTTCGTCGAAGGAAACGGCACCACGTCGGGAACGTATCTGCTGGAGATCTCCTCCGGCATGACCGTCGTCGAGGATTCCCAGTATGACGTGGAATCGACCGTGGCGATCACCGGGGCCCAGAACATGACGATCCCCGGTTCGCAGTCCGTGACGCTGCACAGGATACTCCTGAAGGACTGACGGACATGAACTGCACGCTTCGCTGTGTTCTCGCGGCAGTCCTTGCCCTGGCGTCGATCGACGCCAGGGGCGGGATCACGCCGGGGGAATATGCCGGGCGGCGGGCACAACTGGCCGCCGCCGCGGATACGGATGCGGCAATCGTCTTTCACGCCGCCCCCTTCCGTGTCCGCTCCGGGGACGTGAGCTACCGGTACAGGCAGGAGAGCAACTTCCTGTATCTCACCGGATTGGCCGAGCCCGACATGACGCTCATGATCATCCCCCGCGCCCTGGTCGTCGAAGGGAAAACCGTGCGGGCGGTTCTGTTCGCGCCCGCGGGGCGGGCAAAGGAGATCAGGGCATCGGGAGCATTCCTGGACGGCGCAGTCCTCGAGGCGTCCGCATTTGACGACATGCTCCCCCGCATCGCGCCCTCCCTCCGGTCGCTCTATCTTTCGGCGCTCGATCCCGCGTTCGTCAACGACTGGGTCAACAACCGGGCGATCTTCCTGGACCAGGAAGCACGGCAGCGGCTCCGCGACAAGTTTCCCACGCTCAGGATACGCAATGCCGGTCCGCTCGTTGCTCCCCTGCGCGAGTGCAAATCACCGGCGGAGCTGGACCTGATCCGCAGCGCGATCCGGATGACGGGAGACGGCATCCGCCGCGCGATCGGCGTCTGCAGGCCCGGCGTCAACGAGTTCGAGCTCCGTGCGGCCGTCGAATACGAGATGACGCGCCAGGGGGCCGACTACACGAGCTTCCCGTCGATCATCGGCTCCGGTCCGAACTCCGTCATTCCGCACTACGAGGAGGACCGGAGAGTCATGCGCCCCGACGAGGTCGTCGTGATGGACGTGGGCGCGGAATACGAAGGATACGCGGCCGACGTCACGCGGACGATCCCCGTGTCGGGAACGTTCACCGCGGGAGAACGCAAAGTCTACTCCACCGTCCTCCGCGCGCAGGAAGAGACGATACGGCTGATACGCCCGGGCCTCCGCTGGTCGTTGCTCGAATCGAAAGCGCGGGAAGTGTTGGCCGGGGCGGGGTTCGGGCATTACATGCCGCACGGGGTTTCCCACCACGTGGGGATCGACGTCCACGATGCCGGATCGCTCGACACGCTCAGGGCCGGCATGGTGATCACCGTCGAGCCGGGGATTTACGTCCCTGCGACGGACACGGCCGTCTCGGCCGAGTACCGGGGGTTCGGCGTCCGGATTGAAGACGATATCCTCGTCACGGCGGAAGGTTTCGAGGTCCTCTCCTCGGGGATACCGAAGGATATCGGGACGCTCGAGAAACTCGTCCGGGCGGGGAAGACGGCGGGGGAACTCAGAAGTTCTTCGCGTACGCCGCGGTGACGGTGTAGAGGAGCGGCGGAGTCTCGTAGAGAGATCTCCTCAGGGAGAGGAGGTCCCTCCCGTTCACGTTCGCGTAGTGTACCTCATACGAATCGAATGACGCCGGCGTGCAGACCGCCTGGAGCGCCGAGAGGGAAAAGGGGAGTCCGAGCGAATCGACGCCGAACGTGCTCCCCTGCGACGTCCAGCGGACCGGCCCGAGGCCGTCACCGAACCAGACGGAATCAAGAAGCGAGACCGTCGGTCCCTGGAAGAGGATCACGCCTCCCGTATCGACGGTCTCGCCGCAGGAGACCGTCCGCATAAAGAGAAAGCAGTTGATAAACGGAGTGCCAAACGCGGGGATCCGGTCCTCCCGTACGTAACGGGTCACGACGCTCGTCGTCACCCTGTCCCGGAGCACATGGCCGGATGCCATGGGAAGGACGAACGTCGAGTCCGAAGACAGGAGCGTATCGGCCGCGGGATTGAGACGGAGATCGACAAGGACCCCCCAGAGCGGGACCCGCGGGAAGCGTCCTCCCGTCTGCCCTTTCGGGTCGTAGATCAGCACCATCCCTCCCTGGACGGCAAGCCACGCCGTATCGAGCCGCGTTCCCGCTCCGCCCGAGGTCGCGACAACAACCCCCGCGGCGGCGTCCCCGAGCCCCCCGATCGTCTCCCCCGCTGTGAAGACAAGCGCATCGTGCTGATAGGAAGCCACCTCGTTGTAGTTCCGATCATAGTTCGCCCGCGAATACGAGACGGCCTGACCGGGGGAGAAGGTGAACGACGGAGGGACGATCGTGCGCGGGCCGGACGGCGAGTCATTCGACGAGCATCCGGAACATGCGCCGGAGACGAGGGCGCCGCAGAGCGCCCGGAAGAGAATCGTACGAACCATGTGAGCCCGGTGAGTTTTTTCGCAACGGGCGCCCCCGCCCTAGCGGGGGGAAACGGCGACCCCCACGCGCGAGTCGGCCTCGCCGTAATAGAGAAACCACCGCCCCCTGAACCGAACAAGTCCCTCAAGAAAGCAGACATTGTTCACCTGACCGGCAATTTCCGTTCGCTTCTCAGGCCGGAAGAATGACGACGCACTGCGTTCCAGGAGCCGCCCCGGGTCGTCGCGGTCGAAGAGAGCCTGACCCGCGGAGTACGCCCCTCCGGGAAGGGCGGGGTCTCCCCCGCTGCGGCTGTTGCTCGAGTTGTAGATGAACAGTATTCCCCGTTCCGTCATCACTGCAGGAGGCCCCGGCTCCGTCAGAAAGCTGTCGAACGAGCCGGGCCGGGGTGCGAGTACCGGGAGGAGATCCCCTTTTTCGTCCTCGACGGGGGTCCAGCGGAGAAGATCGTCCGATGTCGCCAGGTGGATATTTCCTTCCCCCCAGTACATCCAGTATCGTCCCCTGATCCTGACCGCGACGAGATCCTCTCCCTCGGAAACCGATACGATGGAACCGGATTTCGACCAGCGGTCCCTGTACTTCCCCCCGTTCGCGTCGCCGAATGCCAGTCCCTCTTTCTTCCAGCGGACCAGATCGGGCGACGTCGCGACGGCCAGCCGGGCAAGCCTGCCGTCGAACGCGGTGTACGTCATCACGTACAACCCTTCCTTCGCGCGGACGATGCGCGGGTCTTCGCATCCCCCCTCCCATTCGTATTTCTTCATGAAATCGTCCGCCGGATAGAGCACCGGCGACTGGTTCTTCGTGAACCTGATACCGTCCGCGCTCCAGGCGAGCCCGATCCGCGACGTCCCTGCGGGCTTCCCGATGCTGTCCTGCGCCCGGTAGAGGAGATAGACCTTCCCTCCCCGCACGACCGCCCCCGGATTGAACAGGTCCTTGGATTCCCAGCCCACGCTCGTCCCCCTGAGAGGACACGTGAAACGGAGGGCGGAGGAGGGGGCAAGGCAGGGATCCGCCGAATCCACCCGGGCGAACGGACCGATCATCCACTCCTCTCCGGCGGACGAAAATTGCGACGCCGCCGTGAACAGGAGGATTCCCGCGAACGCCCGGAATGAACTCATGCGCACCTAAGGGACCACGAGAACATTGACCGACCTGCCGGATGAGTCTTCGGTTTCAGCACCCGAGGGGTCGAGGACCTGCTCGCCGTCCACGAGATAGACGTAATGATACCGGCCGGGGGAGAGCGCCACGCGGCGGACGAAACCCGTCCCGGTTCTGTACATGGGAAGAGGGAGCCAGCCGGTGAAATCACCCGTCACCTCCACTCTCTTCTGCCGCCCCACGTCGAACCTGAAGGCAACGTTCCCCTTGCCGATGAGCAAGGGAATCACGCTCGTGTCGCCGAGCGCGGAGGAGAGCATCGCGGCGAGATCACCGCTGCCCAGATTTCCGTTTTCGACGATCATCCCCCCGGGATTGATGAGAAACGCCGAAGGGCACCCGACCACGGCATAATCGCGCAGAACGCGGGACGTGTCGCCGAGGGGAACCTGCATCCAGCGGATCCGGTGCGCGGCCGCAAACGGGGCAAGGGAATCGCCGGGCAACGGCACCATCCCGAGGACGGTCAGGTTCGAACCTCCCAGCGCGTCGTGGACGTCGTTCATGTAGGGAATCTCTGCCGCAGAGCCCGGAGAGCCCGGATACCAGAAATTGAGAAGGAGGTATTTTCCTCTGAACCCGGCGAGACTCACGCGATCCCCCGCGAGCGTCTTTCCCTCAAAATCTCTCGCCATGGATCCGACGGCGATCCCCGGCCCCCCCGGCACGGGTTTCTCACGGCGGAGGCTCAGGGAACCCCCGTCAATGGAGAGCGAAGAAATGCGGAAGATCTCGTTCGCGATCTCGACACGATCCCCCATCCGGTAGAGGAGGCTCGTCCGTGGCGACGCCGTGCTGCTGTCCTCCGCGGGGAAGAACGCATACCGGTCCCCCTGCGCCCCGTACACACCTGATTGGAATCCGTTCGACACCGCGCACATGTACTTCCGTTCACCGTTCGTGAAAACGCCCCGGCGGTACTCGAACGTGCCTATCCCGAACACGATCTTCCCCCGCATTTCCTCCGCGCGTTCCGCGGGGACATTCACGTACGGGCAGATGCGGACCGCCACCTCGGCCTCCTGGATTTTCCTCCCGTCAAAGTACTCGTACCCGACCACGGGCTTGTCGATCGCATCGTTCAGGCTGTCCATCTGCGCCCGCGTGAGCGTGCCGGGCCGGAACGGCGTCACCACGATCCTGTCCTTCCCCCAGAAACTGTGATCGGCCTTCGTGTCAACGACATACGCGATGTTCCCGTCCTGGTCATATCCTGCGACCACGGGAACGTCCTGGCTGACGTATTTCGCCGTCAGCCTCGTCGTGTCGATCTTCTCCCTGGTGATTGCCTCGAGTGCAAACCCCGGGTCGATCAACCCTTCCCGGTACGACTGGAAGAGGTGCTGGTCCGCCTGGAGGTTCATGAACCTGACGCTGAAACCGTGCAGGTCCACCGGGATGCCCCGCATCTCGGGGATCGCACGGACCCACGCCCCGCCGTTTTCCCCGGGATAGCTGAGCCGGACGACGGGCGTGAACGGGCCGTAGCCGGGAGCGCGGGCCAGCGTGACGACGACGCTGTCCGTCCCCGCGGCATGGAGGAACGCGAAGAGGGGCTGAACGGCCAGCAGGCAAAGGACAATCCGAATTCTCGAGACGAGTGATCGCATGGGGGCAGACAGTGAAGTGGGTGGAACGGTACAATCAACGATGGACGGGAATACAAGAAATGTAGGCCGGAATCACCTGAGAATCAACACGGGAGATGATTCGAGCCGGGAATTCCGTATATTCCACAGGTTTCCGCACCGTTCCATCACACGGGGTACTGTCCATGGCAATCAGGAAGCTGGTTCTTCCGGCGGCGATTCTCATCCTCTTCCCGGCATTCCTCTTCGGACAGGCCGAAAACGTACCCGTCACGGATCCGGTCTACACGTTCCTCCAGCGGATGGAAGTGCGGGGGATACTCGAGCGGTACAGCGACGCGATCCTTCCCCTCTCCCGCAGGGAGATCGGGGAATTCCTCGTCACCGTCGAACGGAACAGCGACAGACTCACGGCTTCGGAAAAGGAGTGGGTGAAGAGGTACGCGGACGAATTCCGGTATGAAGTCAGCGGAAGCACGGAGGGAACGAACGCGCTGTTCGGCACGTCCAGCGAAGGGATGACGAGCGGCACAGACAGGTTCTTCGCCGATACGCAGAAGTACTTCTACGCATACCGGGACAGCAACCTCACGTTCTTCTTCAACGGGCTCCTCACGCTCGACGCACGGGCCATCAGCGGCGACGCGCTGGGAAGCGCGCACGCGGCGTTCATACAGGGGGGCGGGCTCATCCGCGGCACGATATACAACCGGCTGGGGTATTCGCTCTCCGCGGTCAACGCCCAGTTCTGGGGGAGCAGAGAACTCCTCGGACGCGACCCGACGATCGCCCAGATACAGACGCTCGGGCAGACCAACATACAGAATTTCGACCAGGCGGAAGGGGTCCTGCGCTACGACGGCGGGATCGTCTCCGCCGAGGTGGGGAACGAACGGATCCTGTGGGGCAACGGGTACGACCAGAGGATGATCATGTCGGACAACGTCAGGCCGTTCCCGTTCCTGCGGGCCGATTTCCACTACAAGGCGCTCCATTACACGTTCATCCACGCCTGGATCCTCGGGCTGCCTCGCCCCTGGACCGATTTCGTGTCCGCGGACTCCGCCGCGAAGCTCAAAGGGCCATCGATTGCCGACAAATACGTGGCGGCCCACCGGCTGGAGTTGTCGTTTCCCCGCGTTCTGGATTTCGGGTTCCAGGACATGGTCGTCTACAGCAACAGGGCCCCTGACCTCGCCTATCTCGCCCCCATGATGCTCCTGGAGTCGGCCGCGCGCGCGCGGGGAGACAGGGACAACGGGCTCTGGTCGTTCGACGTACGGACGCACTTCACCCCGGGACTCGAGCTGACCGGCACCATACTCTTCGACGACGTCCACCTCGGCGACATGTTCAAAAACCGGTACTACAACAAGAACGCGTACCAGCTTGGCATGTACCTGACGGATCCCCTGATGATCCGGAACACGAGCCTCATGATCGAGTGGACCCGCGTCCAGCCCTTCGTGTTCTCTCACGACTATTCCATCGAGGACACGTACACAAGCAACGGGGCCGTCCTGGGCCCCCGCATCGGGCCGAATTCCGAGTCCTGGTTCATACGGGGAGACCTGTTCCCCGTGAACCGGCTGACATTGTCGGCCAGGTATTTTTCGGAGCGTCACGGGGACAACGTCCTGGACGCCGCGGGGAACCTCATCGAGAACGTCGGAGGAGACGTCGAACAGGGGCACCGTTCGATCGATCCCGTCACGGTGGACTTCCTGGGCGGGAACCTCGTCAGGACGCAGAGCTTCCAGCTGCTGGCCACGTACGAGCCGGTCTACCAGATATGGATCGACGGCTGGTACCAGTACGACAGGGTCGTTTCCGCGGCCACGGGAACGACGTCGACGAACGGAACCGTCGGCTTCAGGGTGAGGACACAGCTCTAACCCGCCCCTCCCGGGCTGTTGTCGATCGGGCGGAGAACAACGCCGGCCGGAGCAACGCAGAACGCCCCCCGGTTCGGCTCCACTCCACTGTGGGTCACTCCGTATTCCGGGGATACGTCCGCCGCGGGGACAGGACACGGCGGTACGGGGGGCACCGAGGAACTTCTCGTCGAATCACAGGACAACGTCGGCACACGGGAATCATTTCACCACAGAGTGATCCGGATACTCAACACGGAAGGAGTGCAGTCGGCATCCGATATTTCCATCGCCTACGATCCCACCTACCAGACGCTGGTGTTCTGTTCGGTCGTCATACGCAGGGACGGGAGAGCGATCGCGGGACGGAACGCCATACAGACATACGGGCGGGCGACAAACCCGGAAATGCACACGTACGACAGGTCGATCGACGCGACAATCCACCTGAGCGACGTCCGCGCGGGGGACGTCCTCGAATATTCGCACGTCGTGTCAGGGTACATGCCGGCGTTCGGAGGAAGGTTCTTTGATTCGTACCTGATGAATTATTCATCCTACGTCGCCCGCAGGATTCTCAGGATCCGGACCCCTTCAACCCATCCCCTGACGATCAGGTCAAGGAACAATCCTCCGGAACCGCGTGTCACGACCCTTACCAGGCGGTCTCATTCTCGGAGTTTTCGACGTGGGGGGAAGTCGCCCTGAATACCGTGTTCATCGTCTGGAGCATATTTGCCGCGCTGCTCCTCTACAGGAGGCGGACGAGCTTCCCGGCGGTCTTCACGCTTTACATGGGATCGTTCCTCGTCTTCCGGCTTTCGGATCTCCTCGTGGATACATATCTTGTCCGGGAGACGACGGCATCAGGGCTCGACACTGCCTCCATCATGGAGGTGATCCGTGTCGCCGTGTGCTGCGCGGTATGGGTTCCGTACGTCCGGATGTCCGACCGGTGCCGCGAGACGTTCGTCGAGCGGTGGGACGGGGGAGCCGCGACCTCCGAACGTGATCAGGATTCCGGAGTGAATGGCACAGAGTCCGCGTGATCACCACCAGAGTACCCCCACATCAGAGAAGGGAGAACCGACATGGCAGTCCGGGATATCAAAGACCTGAAGAGGTTTCTCGCCCCCTTTCCGGTCGAGGTGAGAGAGAGAGCCCTCTGGCTCCGGGAGTTCGTCTGGAAACTCTACCCGGACGCCAACGAGCTCATCTACGACAACTACAATGCCGTCGCTTTCGGCTGGTCGATCACCGACCGGCTCGGCGACACGTTCTGTTCCATCGCCGTGGGGAGAAGCTCCCATAACGTTCACCTGGGATTCTACTGGGGATCGAAGATCAGCGACCCGGAAGGGAAGTTGCTCGGGGGAGGGAACCAGTATCGATATTTTCTCATCAACAAGAAAAGCGACCTGCCGAAAACCTATGCCAGGAAACTCATCAAGGAAGCCTACGCGTATTCGCTTGCGAAGATGAAAACGCCGGAGCCGCCGATCACCGGGGCGACGATCACCAAATCCATCTCACCCTCAAAGAGACCTCCCGCGAAGAAGAGGCGGAGCAGATGAACAAGATCTAGCCCGAATCCCCGGCGTGTGACCCGCCCTGGTCTTTCCGAAGCTGCATGGTCTTGAACCATCCGAAAGCCATGCTCCCGTACACGAAAAGTGTGAAAAAGGCGCCGTAATCGATTTGCCAAGCCGAGGGGGAGTTGTCGTCGGAGGAGCTCACGCTCACAAGCGAACCGTCGGAAAAAACCCCCGGGAACAACACGTAGATTCTTTCGCGGTGCATCGTGGTGGAATTCCATGAATAGGTAAACGCAACACACCACCGGAGCTGGCTGCCGTATTCCTTCCGGATGATCTCCTCGAATCCCGCCGCAGGCGCCAGTTTATCCCAGGCCGGGATTCCCAGGACGACAAGTATGACGATCGCCTGGATCAGCACCCGAACGCGGCTCTGATACACACCGGTCCTCCTCGCAAATTTAATGTAATGATACGTTTCAGTTTGTGTACACGCGGAAGCCGACCCCGAAATGCCATAACCCGTGCCGGATGTCGCCGCCGACATAATCGTAGTCCATTTCCGGAAAGACTTTCAGGGAACGAAGCGGCAGGCCGATTCCGAACCCGACTGACCGGAGATTGTGGAAAAATGCGTCGGTGATCCCCGTGACGCTCCCGTCGAACTCTCCCGCGGCCGACCCGGCAAACGCATACGCGGAATAGTGGACGTACGGTTCGAATTCGTGGATATTCTTGCTCAGCGTCGCCCCGTACCTGAAGTAGGAATACCCCCCGAAGAGGACGGCATAGTGCAGGTCCAGGCTGACGTCAAACGCGGTGAACGACCGCGGGTTGATCTGGTCCCTCAGCGTCCCCTCGAAGAACTCGGGGGGGAAATACCGGAGACCAAGCTCCAGCCTGAGGGGCAGGCCCACCGCACCGCCGATTGAAGGGGAGAGCGGACTGGTTTTTGTCACGGTGACAGATTCGTCCCTGCTCCCCATCGCGATGTCGTCCAATCCCACCGTCAGCGCGGCCTTCCCCTCCTCCAGCGTCCTGCCGGTGTAGAAATTGCTGCTGGCAACACAACCGGACAGCGTACACGCCACGGCCGCAATCGCGACTGCCGGTTTCCAGTCTCTCATACGCTCCCTCCCGCAAGTCGTGGAACCGGTCGGAGACCGGGCGCCGAGCCTCATCCGTTCATTGTTCGCCTTCTAAGGAAGCGACGAGTCATGAACGCCCTGAGCTCCGCCGCACTCGGCATGGAAGTCTGGGCGCCCCGGCGCGTGACGGAGAACGCTCCCACGGCACACGCCAGCGTCACCGCCTCCTCAAGCGGCAACGCAGCCGCGAGCGCCCCGGCAAGCGCCCCGTTGAACGCATCCCCGGCGGCGACCGTGTCGACGGGCCTGACTCGGGGAGAGGGGAAGAGACTTGCGGATTCGGGTGTCACAAGGAGAGCTCCACGTGCGCCCATCGTCACGATCACGTTTCCCGCCCCTTTCCTGATCAACCTGCCGGCGGCGTGGGCAGCGGATTTCAGGCTGTGGACGGGGACGCCGGAAAGGAGCTCTGCTTCCGTCTCGTTCGGCGTGAGGTAGTCGACGCGCCGCAGGAGATCCTGAGGGAGCTTCCGGGCCGGGGCGGGATTCAGAACGACGAGCGCCCCGGAGCGGGCGCCCAGTTCGGCCGATGCGAGAACCGTCGGGACCGGAACCTCAAGCTGAAGCAGGACGACGCCGACGCTCCTGAACACACGTTCCCGCCTTCTCACGTCAGACGGGAGGAGTTTCATGTTGCTCCCGGAGACGACGGTGATCTCGTTCTCCGCGGAGCTGTCGACCCCGATAAGCGCGACCCCTGTCGGCGCCGCCGGGTCCGTCAGGACGTGAGTGAGCCGGACGCCGCTCTTTGCCAGCGAGTTGCGGAGCTTCTCCCGGAATATGTCTTTCCCCATCTTCGCCAGGAGGTACGTGCGCGTTCCGAGACGTGCGCAGGCGACTGCCTGGTTTGCGCCTTTTCCCCCGGGGAACATCCCGAATCCCGAAGCAAAGAGAGTTTCTCCCGGGCGGGGAAACTTCTCCACGGAAAAAACCAGGTCCATGTTCGCGCTGCCGACGACAAGGACGGCGTCTGTTCGATTCTTGCGCGGGCTCATGACTGACATTTCCTCACAGAGTTATTGATTGATGATCGGGAACACCGATACGCGGAGGCGGGCGCAGCCCATCGGTATCAGCGTGACCGTTTCGGCGGGGGTGTCCGCGCGGAACGGGCCGGCCGGGATTTCGCCGATCAGGCCGTTGGTTTCCTGCTTCCACGAGGGGACGCGCGCGGCTTTCACGCGGATCTCGAGCGGTGCACCCGCAGGGCTGAACGGCTGTGGATCCATCGGGCCATCCCTGCGAACGAACTCAAAAGAACGCGCCGGCCCGGCGGGATCCGTGATGAGTGCGTAGTTCCAGGGAGTCGTCGGGAAGAGCTCAAATGCGGGCCATGCGTCGGTGCCGCCGCTCCTTGTCCACTTTTCCCCGATCTTGAGCGAATACGTGAGGGGCCCCCTGCTGACGGAGACCGTGTTCCCCTTCCAGACTGTGAGCGCGATGTCGGAGGGGAAATCAAGATGCACGACGTCGCCGTTTTTCCACGTACGGTCGAGTATGACCCATTTTCCCGGCCCCGGGTTCACCCCCGCATCCATTCCGTTCACGCTGATGCCCGCATGAGCACACCAGCCGGGAATCCGGAGCGTGAGCGGGAACGTGGCCTCCTTTTCCGATGCCACGGTGAGATCGACGGCGCCCGTGAACGGATAGCCGGTCTTCTCGGTGATGGTGACGGTGGATCCGCCGCCGACGCGGGCGGTCACTTTCGACGGCGCGTAGAGAACGGCCGCAAGACCGTTCCCGGCCGAGGCCATCCAGAGGTTCTCCGCAAAGTACGGCCAGCCGAACGCGGCATTGTGCTGGCAGCACCGGTGATAATACGGATCGAAGTAGAGCATCTTCCCGTCGTTTTCGAGCATGGGGGCTTTGTTCCCGCGATCGCATTGGATCATGTTGGGGGCCGTAAGATAGTGGAGCCCCTCGAGGTCCGGCGTCATGGAAGCCGGCAGGGAGTTGAACGCGACCTCCTCGCACCGGTCCGCCCAGGCGGGGTCACCCGTGATGCCCACGAGCATTTCGTCCGAGTGCATGTACTCCACCATCGAGCAGGTCTCCGCCGCCTGGCGGGGGCCTGTGTAACCCGGGCGCGCGTTCTCGTCCGCGCCGAACATCCCGCCGGGGACCCGCCCGTAGGTCGACATGATCGAATCGTAGTTTCTCTCCGCCGCCCGGACGTAGCGACGGTCCCCCGTCTGCTGGAAGTACTCGGCCGGCTCGCGGAACCCCTGGCAGAGGTTAACCCCGTGCCACGTGGGTATCCCTCCCGTCCAGTCCGCCGTCCGCTCGTGGTTGACCCGGGCAAGCTCGAGAAGCGAAGGTTCCCCCGTTTTGTTGTACAGCCAGTAGATATGATCGAGATTGTCTCCCCCGCGCCATTTCTGCCAGCTGTCGGGCAGATACCGCTCGAGAGGCACGGTCATGAGCCAACGCGCGTACGCGAGCATGAACGTCAGTATGCGCTTCTCCCCCGTCGCCTCATACCGTGAGCGCAGCGCGGAGAGCATGAGCATGTTCGGCCAGATATCCGGTCCGGTCTTGTTCGCCGCGGGACCGAAATACCCCGTGGAGTCCTGGCTTGAAAGGACGCCGTCGGTCCACATGAGAGATTCTTTTGTGATCCGGTCGTCGCCGAGGACATACCCCAGATCGATGAATCCCCTGAGCCAGTAGGGAACTTCCTCCCATCCGAATTCCCCCTTCCCCGCCGGGGACACCCACGCATTCCCCTCGAACCTGCACCACTTGCTGATTTCGGTAAGATGGCCCGAGAAGCCGTCCCGCTCGAGCTGAAGCTGGCTGAGGAGCCAGCCCTCTGCCCGGACCGAGCCCAGGGGAAGCTTCACCAGGGGGACGGCAACGAGCGGAGCACGGTTACCCGGGTACAACCCCCGCTCACTGACCGGCGCCAGGCAGTCCGCGACGCGTGCGCCGGGCGTCTGCGCTCGAGACACGGGAGGAGCGAGCGCGGAGAGAATCAACAGGGCGATCAGGGGACTGCGAAGACGAATGTTCCGTGACATCGGGTGTTTCCTTTCAATCATTGATGTGGCACCGGCTGTGCGTCCTGGACGCAGCGGAAACCGACGGTCGAGTTACGGTCGTAGCCGGGTGAAAGGAGCAGGAGCATCTGGTTTTTGTCCACGAGCCAAGGCCCCCCTTTCACGTACCACTCGCTCGACGTCGGATTGTAGTAACTCCCCCCTCTCATCGTCAGGAAATAGTAACTGCCGTTGTCGTACACATCGTCGGTCATCTGCCAGACATTTCCGACCAGGTCCCCGACGCCGTACGGGCTCTTCCCCGACGGATACGCGTTGACGGGACTCGTGTGCCCGAGCCCGCAGTTGCACCGGGTCGAGTCGAAAGCGTTGCCCCACGGGTACTTCCGTCCGTCGGTGCCCTGCGCCGCGCGCTGCCACTCCATGTCGGACGGAAGCCGCTTCCCCGCCCAGCGGGCATACGCACGCGCGTCCTCGATGCTCACCCAGACCACGGGGTGATTCACGAGGTCCTTCGGGGGCGCGTCGTTCACCCAATGGCGGAGGAAGTTCGCGGTGTCTTTCGGGACATAGTCGGTCGCCCGGACGAACGACTGGAACTGGCCGTTCGTGACAGGATATGTGTCGATGAAGTACCTTTCCATCATCACGACGCTCGGCCTTGAATAGTCCGGGTACGGTATGACGGGATTCGGGACCTCCGTGGCGGCCATGACGAACGTGTAATTTCCGGCCGGGATGTCGGACATACCCGTGGGCGGTTTCGCGGAGCGGTGAGTGCGGACGGGCGTCGACACAAGCCTCGGAGTCCCCATTGCAATCTGGACGATCCGCTCGTCGATCAGCTCTGTCCCTGCGAAGAGCTGCAGGACGACCTTTCCCTCGTACCTGCCGAACGTCCGGTAGAGTGATATCGCGTGATCCGATGCGGAGAACTCCGCACTACGGGTGCCATAGGAGGGGTCCCCGGCGCTCACGACGATACGCGTTCCCTTCGATGCGCCGAAGAAGAGAGAGTCCGCGCGCAGTCCAGCACGGAGCAACTCGGGGAGCCAGGCGATGCAATCGACGTTTCCCTCGCGCCGGGTCCCGAGCCACGAGCGGCTGAACCCGTCCACCGTTGCCCGCACGTACGCTTTTCCGCCCATGGCGGCGGTGTCGACTTCCTCGTGATGCCAGAGACTCACGTAGTGTCTTCCCGGACGGACGGGACATTCGAACAGTGGACCCGAGAATCCGTCAGGACGGAGCCCGTACACGGTGTACACGGTTTTGTCGGGGGTCGGCCACCTGTTGACCCAGACGCTGTCCACCGCGGCCGGTACGAGCGGCGTCCAGTCGTCCGTGAGAAACGCGCCGGAGTTTTCCCTGAGCGTCCTGACGACGAGCCCGAGGTAGCGGTATTCATCGTCCATCCAGTCGGGCCGGCCGGTCCTCATCACATTGAGCTCGGCGCCGTACCCGTTGAAGAGACAGACCGCCGCCTCCCGGTGCAGGCGCCCTTCCTGGACCTGCATCACGCGGAATATGGCAAAATCGGGCTTGATCACCTTGTTCATGTTGAGAGGCGGGGGCATATACAGGGCATCGTGAACGCGCCCCGCGACGATGCCGGGCATGTCCTTCGGCACCGCCATCCCCTCGCTGTAGAGTATGATGCCGGGCTTCACCCGGTCGGCCGCGGCCTGGAACTCCCGGCTCGATTCTCCCCAGGTATCGAGGACGACGCCGTCCGCATCGGTGCCGCGCATGAGATCTTCCATCCCTTTGAGGTGTTCCTCACGGCGGGTGCTCTCATCCCACGGGTTGTACGCAATGAAGTACTTCCCTCCTTTTGCGTGCATGAACGCGGACTGAGCCTTGAGCTCCGCGAGCCCCCCGGGCATATCACGGTACATGTCGAACTGATTCCTCTGATCGACCCCCAGGCGGGGCCAGGTCGGCCAGATCATGAACACGTCGTAATCGCCGAGCAGGCTCGCATTCGCCCCGATATACTTCTCGAACCCGTACGCGCCCCCGAACCTGTCGTGGTAATTCTCGTCCCAGGCGAACAGGAGAGTCATAAGGTACGCGTGCCTGATCCACCCGAGATCCGCCCTGCGAAAAAGTGTATCGTCAAACGACGGCATGTCATAAAGCCACCGGTCGTGGAACATCAGCCGGACGCCGTCGTGCCAATCGCCGGCATGGTCATCCGCGTAGAGCGCGTACGTGACTGATGCCCCGGGGGGAAGGATGGTTTTGAACCGCCTCTCATCGGCGTTCGCGGAGGATGTCCTGCGGGCGATCGCAACAAGATTCGCGTTTCCCCCCGGAACCCGGACGTCGCAGAACCCCATTTCCCAGGCATTGTCGGGAAGCACCACGCCGATCGGGCCGGACCCGGGACGGAAGAGGACCGACCTGCTGAGCCGGTTCTGGTACGTCGTCGGCCCGTACGCGGTGATGTATGCCCTGTCCGCCCCCTCGCCGAGGGGGACGACGTTCGCGACAGTCAGCGTGTCGGGGGAGGTGTTCCTGAGCGTGAGAGACGCCTTCCAGCCGGGGGAGAACAGCTTTTCGGGCCTTACAGAACCCGAGAGCTTCTTGCCGAACGTGAAGACGAGAGAGTCACCTTCTGCGTGGGCGACCGATCCGGAAGAACTCCGGAGCGAATCGTCCAGGAGGAACGTGAACAGGGGAAGATCGGAGGAAAGCACTGTCCGGCCCCCCGAGACCGCCGAGTACGAATGAACCTGAACCCCCTGGGACGTCGTGAGCCCCAGCGCACTTAGCGTCTGGGCGGACACACTGTGAAACCTCAGACCTGCAACGGTCAGCGCGACGAATGAGAGCGAAAGACGGTGAACATCCATGCCGACACCTGATACGTTGGACTACGTTTGCATGATGGCGCAGAAACGTCAGGCACACACGAACGCCGGGGTGGACGTTATTTTCCGGGAGCCCAGGCGACTTCGTAGAGCATTTTGTTGATGATCCCTGCCCAGATATACGTCCTGTGGTAGCCGGCCCAGGCCTCGTCCGGACTGTAGAACTCCCAGAAATTGTGGTCCTTCTTCAACTGGGCGATCATCGCCCCGGCGACTCTCGCCGTCAGCTCGCGCGCCTCGCGGACGTATCCGTACTGAAGCAGGCCGCGGACGATCAGGTAATTCCACTGGACCCACACGGGTCCGTTCCAGTACCCCTTCGGGTTATAGTAGCGGTCGTCCGCCGCGAGCGAGGGGACGCCGTACGGCCTCCAGAATTTTGACGTGTCCTTCAGCTTCGCGACGAGCCGCGCCGCCTGTTCTTTCGTGGCAATCCCCGCCCAGAGAGGGAGAAACCCGATGATCTCCTCCCGTTTCAGGTCGGCGGGGGTCTTCGACGTGAACGTGTGCGTCTTTGCGTCGACGTTATAATAGAAGCCGGACGCAGGGTCCCACATCAGCGCGTTGATCTTCTTGCTCCGGGCCTGGACGTCCTTCTCCCAGACCTCGGCATCGGAGGTTTTCCCGAGAACCATCGCCATCGCGGTGAGCGATTTGGCTTCGCTGACGAGCATCGTATTGAGATCGACGGCGTCGAACTCCGCCGGCCAGCCAACCTGGTCCCACACGGCGACCATCCCGTCCCTGACCGATTCAAGGACTGCGTGCGCCCCCCACCGGCAGAGGCCCTCCCCGCTCGAGTCCCTGTTCTTCACGTAGTACCTGTAAAACCTGGCGCTCGAGGCATACGCCTCTTCCAGGAATTTCTTGTCCTGCGTCGCCCTGTAGATTTCCCAGTTCTGCCAGGCGTACCAGGGAGCCGATGTGGTAAGCTGGCCGTTGTAGGGAATCTCCTCGTCCAGGAAGGGGCCGGTCCTGTAGTTGATGTATCCGTCGGGCTTCTGGCGCTCCATGTACACCCGCTGGGAATTCATCGCGCCCGCGGGATCCATGAACGAATAGGCGAGCATCGCCAGGCTCTCGTGGAACACCTGGCCGCCGTGCCCCCAGCCCCACTGAGGCTCACGCGAGAACACGTAGTAGTTGTAGTGACATTTCCCTTCCGGGGGGAGCATCACCTGGCGCATCAGTGAGAATGCGCTCCAGTAGAGCATCTGGATGTCCGGATCAGGGGACGGGAGGGGCTGGATGCGGGCATAGGCCGCCTCGTCCCCCTGGATGAACTTCGGCAGATCGAGCGTCGTGAGTCCCCTCGCGCTGTCGATGAGCCGGCCGGTGTCGTCGGACGGACGCCCTACCGACCTGACGGCGATGAGCCGGTGCGTGTATCCGGGACGGAGATCATAGCCGCACGAAAATGCGACGATGCGCGCAAGATCCGTCACGTTGCTCACCCCCTGCCCCGGGTAGCGGACATCCGTGAGGAAGTCGCTCCCCGCGATGTTATTCACCTCGCGCGAGTGCATACTCATCGCGCCGGTTGAATCGAGCGCGACGACGACATACCTGTAGACCCGGGCCGGGGGAATGTTCTTGTCCGTGTAAAACGTCTGGCGGATTCCCCACCCGATCAGCTCGTACACGCCACCCGAGCGTTCGTCACGCCTGTAGACGCTGTATGTGAAGTCGCCCTCACCCGGCTTCCAAGAGAGCCGGACATCGGCGCCGCTCCCCCAGATGTTCATCCGGAGATCCGCGGGAGGTCGCGGGCCCCGGACCTGTCCAGGCTTCAGGTCGAACCGCGCGGAGTCGGCGTCGTAGGCGCCCCTGAGCGTGCCCTCAGTCGACATTGTCGCGCCGGAATCGCCGCACACCGCATAGACGGAGAAACGGTCCCCAGGCTTCAACGACCCGAAGTTTCCTAGCTCGAGACCGTAATAGCCGTAGGACGTGACGTTCGTCTCTGTGCTCCCCCACCGGGGAGCGCTCTCGGTGATCATACGATTGCGGTCGCCGTTGAGAAAGGCCATCAGGCGGGAGGAGGCGGGATCATCCGTGCATCTTCCGCCGTTTTTCCTTCCCATCCTTCCCCAGACGAGATACACCGGCTTCTTTGCGGGCTCGATGACGCCGGGGATTGCAACCGGGCCCCACATGTAGCTCCGGAAACTCATCATCCGGTCCGGGGGATCGGACAGGACGTACGCATCGCGCACATTGCTGACGAACGGCACGCCGTGCTCAAGCACCCATTCGTCGGGAAATTCCTGGTGCGTAAACGTCACGGCGCCGACGTCCTTCCTGAACTCGACGCTGTCGTACGTCCTGTTCCGGTTCCTGAGAAACGGGAGTATCTCGACATTCACGGTCCGTGTGCCGGTGTTCTTGAAGTCGATCGCCTGGACCGCGTGATGCGAGCTGTAGACGAGGAACGTCACGTTGACACGGATGCTGTCGAACGGCCAGAACGTATACGTGACGAGATCGGAGTACGACGCCGTGATGACCGGCTGACGGAACATGTCCTTCAGAGCGTAAACGAACCTTCCTCCGCATTTGAACGCCAGGCATATGTCGCCGCCGGACTCGTTCGTCAGGTCCGCGCCCCGTTCGGGATCATTCAGGAGAAGGTGGTAACCCTTGTCGAGCGTGAATTCCGAATTGGCCTGCGCCGCGGCGTACGTCGTGAATATCGGTGAATCCTTCGTCGCGGCGAGCGATGAGAGAAAAGGCTTCGGGGGCTGTCCGTGCGCGCACCAGAGAGGGACGAGGAAGAGAGCAACGAGGGATTGACGGATTTGCATGTGGGGATGCTCCGTGTCAAAAAGGACAGTCAGAGCGGGACATGCACGGCAGCGCCTGAAACAAGAGCCGTCCCCGCGTGGATGCGCGCAGTATGGACTTCGCAGTCCCCGCCGACCCGGGCCCTGTACTGCAGACGGATTTCACGCGCAAAAGCGTCGCACCGGGCCTCGTCGACAAGATTGATCGTACAGCCGCCGAACCCCGCGCCCATCATCCGTGCACCGTAGACGCCGTCGAGCGAGCCGGCCAGTTCCACGAGCGCATCAAGCTCCGGCGAGCTGACCTCGTACAGATCGCGGAGCCCGGCGTGGCAGGCGTACATCTCGAGTCCGAAGGCGCGGAAATCGTTCGCCTTCAGGTGATCGCAGGAGGAGAGGACACGGGAGTTCTCCCCAAGGACATAGTCGCACCGCCGGTAGACGACGGGTTCCAGCTCCTGCCGGTGCTCTTCCAGAAGGTCGCTCGTGACGTCGCGGAGGCTGCGGATTCCCTCGTGGTGCCGCCGGATCGTCGCGACGCCGAGTTCGCACTGCCGGCGGCGCAGGTTGTATTCCGAGGACGCCAGGGCTCTCCTGACCATCGTGTCGCACAGGACGACGCTGATATCCGGACGCTCGAACGGAACTTCCTCCGACGAGAGCGACCGGCAGTCGAGCTTCAGCGCCCGGTTCCTCCTGCCGAAAATGTTGATGAACTGGTCCATGATCCCGCACCTGACCCCGACGAAGTTGTTCTCCGCGTTCTGAGCGAGCCGCACGAGGGTCAGGGGGTCGATCCCGAGGTCGAACACGCGGTTCAGGGCGAATGCCACACCCCCCTCGATGGCCGCCGACGACGACATCCCCGCGCCCACCGGGATGTCTCCGCCGAAGACGCAGTCAAATCCCCCGAGGACGTGCCCTGCAATGACCATCTCCCGGACCACTCCCAGCAGGTAGTCACACCACCGGAGCTGCGGCTTCATGTCGGCCGCAAGAGCGGTCTCGAATTCCTCTTGAATATCCATGGCATAGAGCCGGATCCGGGAGTCGCGCCGGGGAGAGACCACGAGAACTATCGCCCTGTCAATCGCCGCGGGGAGAACAAAGCCCTCGTTGTAGTCGGTATGTTCGCCGATAAGGTTGACGCGCCCGGGGGAGCGGACGACGATCCTGTCCTCGTTGGGTCCGTACTTCGCCTCCCAGACGTTCTTGATCCGTTCGATCTGTTCGTTATTCATGAATTGCCGTTGTTCTTAGTTCGTATCTCGTGATATCCGGACAACACGTGGTCGCTTTCGCGGTCCCGTTGCCGGAAGCTCCTCCTCCGGCGCTCAACGCTGCACGTCCTGAAGGTGGACCACGACGTGCTTCGTGCTCCAGCGGCGCTCCGATGGAGGGAACGTCACGCCGATTTCCGCCTCTCCCTTCCTCGTCTCCTCTCCCGGGTGCATGAGCGTTCCATCGGAAACCGACAGGACGCTCTGGTCGAGAGCGATGATCGAAAACTTCTCCGCCGCCCCGCTCCGCCCTTCGACGTCGACGGCGTAGTCCGTGCCGTCGAGCGAGGCCCCGAGGAACCGGAACCCCCTCGACGAATCGCCGGGTTCGGGAGCCTGCGCGAAAGGAATCACCCCCACGCCGCCCGCATATGTCAGGCGGATCTCCACGGAATCACGCACGACGACCCGGACGGGATCCGCGAGAATCCCCCTTTTGAGGGAGACCGGGACGTTCACACCCCTGCCGTTCACGGCGACCACGACGACGCTCATTCCCTCGGGAATTTCCGGTGCGAAATCGACGTTCACCGGCCGTCCTTTCGTCAGCGCAAGACGATACTTGAGCGAATGTTCTTCACGCGCGAACGTCATGTCGAGCGTTGAACCGCCGACGCGGAGATTCCTGACGGCGGCATGATCCCAATCGATCGGAAACCGCGGGGCGAGCGTGGCGCTGTATTCGGTTGCACGGGGACTCCAGCCGATCAGGCCGTGGATTCCCGGGTGGAGGATGTTCGTCTCCGACCAGCACTGGTGGGGACAAACTCCCGCCGGCCTGTAGACAGAGCCGTTGAGGACCTCCTGGACATAGGGGTGCGCCCAGTGGCGCTCGATCTGCATGTTGTCGAGAATGTGCGTGAAGGCCTGCGTTGAATTCCCGTATGCGTATTCGGCGAGCGCGGTCCACCCGGTAAAGAGAGGCCAGACCGATCCGTAGTGATATCCCCCGGGACTGAAGAGCGACGACTCCTCGCTCACGATCCGCGTTCCCCAGTCCGTGGAGAAACCATCCCCCGCATAGCGCTTCAGGATCGGGAGCACCTTCCTGTCGTCAAGCCACCCGAAATACATGACGGGAGCCGGAAGGACGGTCGGCTCCGGGTTGTACAAGCCGTCCTTGAGCTTCCCGTAGTTGTAGAATCTCGTCTCGGGATTCCAGAATTCGGTGTCGACCTTCTTCTTCACGGCAAGGGCGTCGTTGCCGTATTTCGCTGACAGGTCCCTGTGGCCGAGGAGCCCGGCCATCCACGAAGCATCCTGCAGAGCCTCTCCCCATATCCCCGCGAGATAGAATTCCGTATGCACGGGCCAGAGTTTCCCACCTTCCACCCAGCCGTGTCCGACATTCGTGTTCTCGATGAGAAGATCGCCGTCGGTATCCGTGGAATACAGAAAGTCCATCGCCCTCTTCAGGTGCGGCCACGAGGCGCGTATGAACTCCCTGTCTCCGGACGCACGGAGGTAATGTGCGGCGAGAAGTATGTACAGGGGGGTCGCGTCCGATGCGTCGTAATGAACGACGCCGGACGTCGACAACTCGTGGAAGATTTTTCCCGTCATGTCCTGGTATTTCTGCATGAACTCCAGCTCCCGGCGGACCGTCGCGAAGTCGCCGTAATCGTCGACTGCGAAACCGGACCAGGCCGCGTCGCGGCCGAAGTACCAGGCGTAACCGGGACGGCCGCTGATTTTGTGCGCCCCGTCCCATCCCCTGTCCACCGTCGAGAACCCGGCCAGGAGCGCCGTCCCGAGACGCGGGGTCTCGGCGATGAATCTGTCGACCCCCACGAGTGTCCAGTTCCAGAGGGAATTGAATTCTCCGTACGGAGATTCGACGGTCACTGAATTGGCGAGAAGCGATCTGTAGTGATCGACGACAAGAGTGTATTCCTTGCGGGGATCGGTCAACAGTGCACGGTAATCCTCGCGTGCAGCCGCTTCTCCCATGTCGGTGCCGACGATGGCGATGTTGAGACCGGCGGCGGGGACGGAGTCATAAACCGACGCGTGGAACACCTGGTTGGCAGACGTGGAGTCCCCTTTCAGGAGGCCCCATTCGAGCCGGATCCCGCTGAACTGTCCGGAAAGTGCGCGCGCAGGAGCATCGGCACCGACGAGACAACAGAAATCACCGCTCCGATCTTTCACCTGAAGCGCGTGGAGCCCCTCGTCGTACCCGTAGTAGACGTCGCCGAGCGCCCTCTCGTCATACGGCCACATCCAGCGGAGATCGGCGCGGCACGTCACGATGAGGGGAGCGGGAGTGGCACCTTCTCCCCATTCGTAATGAATGACCGCGCCGGCGCGCCTGTACGACGCGAATATCACTTCTTTGAGAACCCCTCCCGGCGTCCCGTAAATCCGCGTGTAGGATTCCGGCCGGATTTCGACCTGGACGGGGATATCGCTCAACCAGCGGATACTGTCCCCCGAAACAAGCCCGGTCCTGAAATCCCTGAGAACCCTGAACGGGTGGACCCACATCTCGTCGATGCCGCCGTTCTCCCTCCCCATCACAAGCGCCCGGCGCCCGGCCACGTCAAAGAACTCGTTGTGCACATTCGCCAGACTCAGATCCGGCCCGCTGACGGGGAGGTGGCGGAGATCGCTCCGGGGACGCGGAAGCGGGGGAGCTTTCACGAGGAATGCACGGGGCCGGTTTTCAGCCCTGAGCCAGTACGTGGCGCCACGGGGAGCCCCTTTCGCGGCGATGTACCCGAGCGTGTTTTCGATGAATTTCCGGAGATGGGGGGCCTTCGCGTTCGGCCGGGCGAAAAAAACAAACGCCCCGATCGACATTCCCCTCCCCTTCCCCGCGTCGTACTCGATCATGAGCTTGTTGTCGCTTTCAAGTACCACGTACGATTTTTCGATGCCGACAACCTTCCCCTCGCGCGGGTACCTGTCGCCGAAATAGCCGACGCGGTCGACGACGTTGTCAACGTCCGTATCCCACGTGAAGACTCCGCCGAAAAACCCGTCGTACACCGGGTGGCCGCGGAATCCCTGAAGCCCCTTTTGATCGAAAAGCCAGTCATCGGTGATCGCCACGGGCCGGATATCAGGTTTCTCAGATTCGATCCCGGCCAGTGCGGGGACAAGCGCACCGAAGTCCGTGCAGAGGAAACGCCCTCCGCTGAGATAAAACCCGCCCAGAGCGCGCAATTTCTCCGCGTAAGGGATCCAGGCCTCCCACGCAGCGCTGTCGGGGACGTGGATCCAGACGATATCGACACCCGGCCCGGCGAGCGTCGCGGAGGCAACGTCGAGCAGCCTGAGAGAGAACATCTTCTCCCCGGAGAGCCAGCCGACGGCCGCACTATCTTCACGGGAGAGCCGGCCGCCGATCGTCAGATACCCGACCGAGACCCGCGCATGTTCGACAACCGAAGCGTGAGCACCGACAAATGAGACCGAGACAGAGAAGATCGCACACCTGAAGGCGAGGAAGGGGGACTTCATTTCCGGTCGTTGTTGACAATGCAAACATATACCGAATTTCCTTCATCTGCAATTTTTGCAGGGAAGCGATGCCGGCGAATTGCCGGAAGGCGCGCCCGTGGTCGTGCGCGACGCTGTCGAAATGAGGCAGGAATTGTGTATATTTCAGGTGGCACACGGTTTTATTACTGGAACAGCCACCGGGTGGAGGGCAGCAGGGTGAGCACTTCGCCGCAATTGTATTTCTGATCCGCCGGATGCACACACGATATCGGGAGAACAACAGGGAAGGTCATTTGCAATGAATGCTGCCCAGGTGAAACGCGTGCGCCGCAGGACGCTCGCATTCTTCAAGAAAGCGCACATCGCCATCACGCCGGAGGAGGCCGCGAACATCGAGGTCGCCGATTTCGGGCTCGGCGACGTCACGCGCATGGGACTGGAACTCGTCACGTACCAGAACAACGACCGTTACTGCGCGAAAGAGCTCGTCCTCTTCCCGCGCCAGACATGTCCCGAGCACCGCCATCCTCCGAGGGACGACCGGAACCCCGGGAAACAGGAAACATTCCGCTGCCGCTGGGGCGAGGTGTACCTGTACACCGTCGGGACACCGGCGAAGAAACCGAAGGCCAAACTCCCCGCAAAGTACAAAGAGAAGTTCACTGTCTGGAACGAAATCGTTCTCCGCCCCGGAGAGCAGTACACCATCCCGCCGAACACGCTCCACTGGTTTCAGGGAGGGGCGAAGGGGGCAATCGTTTCCGAGTTCTCCTCCTCAAGCCACGACGAGTCGGACGCCTGGACGGACGGAAACATTCAACGCATGCCCGTGTACGAATGATGACGCCGAAACAGCGTTTCCTGACCACGCTCTCGCGGGGGATCCCGGACAGGCTCCCCGTCACGACGCACCACGTCATGCCTTCGTTCCTGGCGAAGTTCTTACCCGGAGCCGGCAACGACGAATTCTTCGACAGGTTCGGGCTCGACCCGATCCGGTGGGTCGCCGCGTACGCGCCGGATGAGTCCCGGGGCGAGTTTTACGACCCGCTCCACGAGCCGGGATACCTCGAGGCGCGACGCGTCGTGTCCGACCGCTGGCGCATATTCCACGAGAAGGTCGACCACCCGAAGTACGAGACCGTCCGGTACAGGTTCGTCACGCCGAAAAAGACGCTCACGACGACGCTCCAGAGCAACGAGCACACCTCGTGGGTCACCGAGCGGCTCGTGAAGGAGAAGTCGGACATCGACATCATCGCCGAGTTTGCCACCACGCCGCGCTGCGACACGGCCGAGATCAACCGGCAGGCGGAGGCATACGGCGAGCGCGGGATGATCCGGGGGTTCTTTCCCATGTTCGACGTCTACGGACAGCCCGGTTGCTGGCAGGACGCATCGGTCCTCTTCGGGATCGAAGACCTCATCATGGCGACGTACGACGACCCGGAGTGGGTCCACGCGTTCCTCGCCATACTGCGCGACCGGAAAGCGGCGTACATCCGGTCCCTGAAAGGGGCGCGGTTCGACATCGTCGAGCACGGCGGCGGGGACGCGTCGTCGACGGTCATCTCGCCGAAGATATTCGACGCATTCGTGGCGCCGTACGACTCTCCCCTGATAGCGCTGGCGCACGAGGCGGGACAGAAAGTGGTCTACCACACCTGCGGAGGGATGATGCCGTTCCTCGAGCGCCTGGCGGCCATGAAGCCGGACGCACTGGAAACGTTCACCCCTCCCGCGATGGGGGGGGATATGAGGCTCGCCGAGGCGAAAAAGAGGATCGGCGGAAGCGTGACGATGATCGGGGGATTCGACCAGTTCCACTTCTTCCGGGGATGCACCCCCGAAGAGACCCGCAGGGCGGTCCGCAGGTGTTTCGAGGAGGCGGGCGAAGGAGGAGGGTATATCCTCTCCCCTTCGGACCACTTCTTCGAGGCCGATCTCCCGCTCCTTGAAGCATTCGCCGACGAGGCGCGCCACTGTACATACACCTGAGGAGGCACTCTCACCCGTGAGCCAGCACGACATCGAAGTCTCCAGGCTGAACCGGGAGCTCCGGTTCTTCCCGGTGAGGAACCCGCATCCGAAGAAACTCACGCCGGAGCAGATCCGCGCGTTCAACGAAGAGGGGTACATCGCCGGGTTCCGCGTGTTCGACGCGGAGCAGGCACGGACCGTCCGGGAGCGCTCGGACCGGGTCCTCGACAATTTCATCCGCGCGGGAAAAGGGAGCTACGCGATCGACAGGTACCAGGACCGGCTTCGGACGATCTGGGACATCGCCACCGCGCCGACGATACTCGACCTGGTGGAAGACATCGTGGGGCCGGACATCATCTGCTGGGCAACGCATTACTTCTGCAAGCTCCCCGGGGACCCGAAAGGAGTGGCCTGGCACCAGGACTGCTCCTACTGGGCGCTCACACCGTCAAAGACCGTCACCGTCTGGCTTGCAATCGACGACGTGGACAGGGAAAACGGATGCATGCGCGTCATCCCCCGCTCGCACACGCAGGGACACCTTTCGTTCCGGGAAAGCGACCCATCGGAAGCGAACGTGCTGACGCAGACGATCGAGGGAGCGGAGAGCTTCGGCACTCCGGCAGACGTGGAGATGAAGGCGGGGGAGATCTCCATGCATTCCGACCTCCTCATACACGGATCGCTCCCGAACCTGTCGGCGCGCCGCAGGTGCGGCCTGACGCTCCGTTACTGCCCGCCCGACGTCCGCGCCTACTGGGATTGGAACAAGGTAAGCATCATCTGCCGCGGGAAGGACAGGTCGGGACACTGGGCCAACGTCCCGCGCCCGAAGGACGACAGCGCGCTCTGATCGCCCGGCTCAGGCGTACGGCAGGATCGCTTCTTCCGCCATTGCCACGACGTTCTCCGGCCTGATGTTCGGCAGCAGGGCCTCGTGGCTCGGGCTGACGATCAGGTGGGGTCCGAGGAGCGATTTCACACGGTGCACTTCGGCCTTCACTTCTTCCGGCGTTCCGTTCACGAGCAGGTCCTGCGTGTCGATCCCCCCCAGGAACGCAATCTTCCCGCCGAAATCCCTCCCGAGCGTCCCTGCGTCCATATTCCCTGCGAGCGCCTGCAGCGGGTGAAGACATTCGACCCCTCCGTCGATGAGCGTCCCGATCACCCTGTGGACGGACCCGCAGGAGTGGAGTATCACCTGGTAGCCGAACCTGTGCGCCTGTGCCGTGAACTTCCGGAACCAGGGGAATATGAACTTTTCAAGCTGGGCGGGGCTCACGAGGAGATCCCTCTGCGTCCCGAAATCGTTCCCGAAGAAGAACCCTTCTATGCAATCCCCCGCCTCCCGGAAAAACTTCTCGTTCGCATCGTAGTAAAACCCGCAGACCCTGTCGAGCGTCGCGTGCACGACGTCCGGGCGCTCGTGCAGGTTCATCATGAACTGCTCGACGCCGAACAGGTCCATGACGTCGTGAAAGAAGGGGCACCAGAATCCGCTCGCCCGGTAGTACGGTGAGGCGGTCCTGAGCTGGGTAATGCATTCGCGGAAATCCAGGTATTCAAGCCGCGGCCAGTCGTAGTCATTCACCTCGCCCACCGACGTGCAGCCGGCGAGCGGTCCCGGGTCGCCGAGCGTTTTTTTGTACTTCCAGATATCGAATATTCCTTTTCCCTGCGGGTGGACGTACGTCGAGTCGATGAACTGGGGGGTGATCCAGCGAAAATCGCTCCGGAGTTTCAGATGCAGCTCTTCGAGCGAATCGACGCCGAAATGGCGATAGTAGAGGGGGAGCGTGTCGGGATGGGGATTGCCCATCCAGAAGCCGGAGCGGGGGACGGGCTTCCGGGCGATGATGTCGTGTATCAGGTGACGGGAGTTCATGTTCTTTGTATGGGTTGTTCGTGGCGCCTGCGGCGCCGCTCGCAGTGACAATTTATTGCGCGAGATAATGGAGCGAGTTCGCGATGAGCCGGCGCAGCATCACCGGGTGCATCCCCGCCGCTCCGGGCGTGTTGAGTTCAGAGACCACGCCGGGGATGCAGTGGAAGAGTATCTTCCCCTTTCCGAGAGACGCCGTGAAACTTCCGGCACCGATGCTCCGGTCGTGATCGCGCGAATAGCCGACGAAAACGTCCACGCCGGGACCGTCCACGATCACCCCACCGGAATTCTCGACGCCTACCTGGTACGTGCTTCCCATCGCGCAGTCGACGGGAAGTCCCTCGAAGACGGGATGATTTCTGACGAAATACCAGGAGCCCATCCACGAGGCGCGGGCTTCCCCGACGTATCCCCCGTACTTCAGGACGCCCAGCCTCTCGAGCGTCGTTGCATACGACGTCGTCGCCCCTTCTCCTTCCGAGAGAATCAGCAGGGGTGTCCCTTCCCTTACCTGGTCGACCACGTCGCTCCCGATCTGCACCGAAGGCTCGTACGGCCCCCAGAGAAGTCCCTTCTTGTCCCTGTAGGGAGTCCCGCCGCACCTTACCGCGATCACGGTATCGCCGTCATCGACTTTGATCGCGCAGATCCGGGCGCTTCCCGAGGCGACGCGGGGAACCGTTATGCGGAGCACGCCGGCCGAACCGTCGACGACAAATGACGTATCGAAGGCGATGTTCTTCCCTCCCGCCGCGGTGAACACGTCGAAGTCCTTCAGGACGGTCGTTCCGTTCAGAGCGACATCGAACACGCGAATGCCCGGCGCGTCACGCACGATCTCGGCGAACTTCAGCGTGACCCGGAGCGACCGGCCGCGGAATCCCGAAAACATGTAATCAAAATTCTCGGGCATCCCGTAATGCATCGAGCGGTAGAGCTCCGGATCGTCCGTCCCCCGGATCTCCCGTTTCGGCTCGACGGAAGCGGCAGGGGGCGTCACGAACCTGTTTGCCGCGAGTATCAGATCGTACCTCTCCCCTTTTCTGTACGGCTCCACCCGGACGCCGGGAAGGGGCTGGAACGGATTCATCAGCGAGGGGAATATGGTGATGATCCCCACTCTGCGGGGAAGTTTCCCCGGGGACGCGGTGTCGACGACGAGAATGTCCTCGGCCCACGACCCTCCCGTCCCTCCGATGACATCTGCGTCGAGCGAGTATTTCCCTGCAGCGGGGAACGGGCCGACCCGGACGCTGTCCGCGACGCGGTAGACAAACGTCCCTTCCCTGTAGCGCGGGACGGGATACGTCCCGATGAGCGACGCCTCTCCCGACGGGCCGGCGAGAGAGACGTTCATCCAGCTCCCGTGAGAGGCATGCGATTCGTTCAGGAGATAGAGCCAGGCGGCGACGGACGACCCCCGCGCGACGACGTTCGACGCCGTTTTGATCACGGGGCGGAGCGGCGCGGTGCGGCGTCCCAGGAGAGCAGGATCACCCTTGAAATTGCGGAGGTTGTCGACGAGCCCGGAGTGGTTCTCGATCGCGGTGGATTCCCACCCGCTCATCACGAGAAAATCGTTCTCCTCGCTGAGCCGCGCGGTTTCGATCACCCTTCCCCAGAAATCATAGGACCGGTTCCCCACGGACGTGAAGAGCGCTTCCGCGGAGGGAAACGCGCCCCTGAATCCCCACCGGTCGATGAACCTCTCGTACGCGGCGAGTATTTCCCTGTGGTCCGCGAGATCGTACGACGCCCCGCCCCGCGATTCGATCTCCCTCACCATCGCCGCGTGGTTGTCGGGGGAAGCCGAGCCGAGCATTTCCCCCCAGACGACGATCTCGCCGGCATTGGTCGACCGGTGCGTGAAATCTTCCGGCCCGCGGTACATCGCATCTTTCCAGACTCCCGGACCTCCCACGGTGTGCGCGTCCCACCAACCGCTCGAGCCATCCCCCCTGTCGCAGTACACGCTGTCGTCGTACGGCTTCATCCACGCCTGGTTGACGGGCCGGACTTCCGGAAACCCGGATTTGAGAACGACGATCCGGGACGGGTCCTCCCGGTGCACCCGGCGGAGCAGATGGAATATCCGGGGATTCCGAAGATCGGGATGGATCTCGTTCTGCAGGGAGTACATGATGAGCGAGGGGTGGCTCCGTTCATCGCGCACCATCCTCACGATCTTTTCTTCCATGTACCGCTCGGCGAAGGATACGGGTTCGCCGCCGCTTCCCGAAACGTCCGGGGGCGCGGCCGGGGAGGGAGCGTACAGGCTGAATGCCGTTCCCAGGGCGGTCTGTCCCCCTCCGGGTTCCATGTACCGGAAAAGCCCGAGCCTGTCCTGCGCGTCGAGGACCTCCGGCTTCCCTACGTTCCTGTGAAACTGCAGGCAGTTCATCCCGAACGCCTTTGCATCCTTTACCTCCCGCTCAGCGAGCGCGGGGGTCGGCCAGAGTCCGTTCATTCCCCAGAAACCCCAGCTTATGGCGGAGAGAAGCCGTATGCGCGTTCCGTTCAGACGCAGGACCGCGTGGTCGCCGACGCCTGACGGCTCGAACCACCTGAATCCGAACGTCACGGCGCACCGGTCCGCAAGCTGGCGTTTTCCGGCGCGCGCCTCGATCGAGGCGCGGAGAGTGTAAAGACGCGGATCGGCAAGCGTCCACGGCTTCGCGAAACGTGCCACGACCGGCGACGACACGGAGAGAGAGGCGCCGGAGGGAATTCGCGCGCTTAGGCGCGAGGAGCCGCAGATCGAATCGCCGGCGGCAGGATCGAGGACGTCAAACCGGACCACCGCGTCCAGGGCCGTCCCCGTGGAATTCTTCGCCGTGCAGAAGGCGGAGACGCTGTCAGGCCGCGGCGTATTCAGGACGTGCACATCCGTGCACCAGAGGGGACCATGGAGTACGAGCCGGATGCCGCGATCCAGCCCGCCGAACCCGTGGCTTTTGTGAAACGCCTGTTTTCCCCAGGTCATCAGATCCGTGTCCGCCCAGTCGAGCCGCCCCCCCGGGTTGGTGATCCGGATCGCAACCTGGTTTGACCAGCCGGGGCGGATCGCCGCGCTCACATCGCACGTGAACGAGGTCTCGCCGATGATGTGGTAGCCCACGAGCTTCCGGTTCCAGTAGACCTCCGCCCTGAGCCGCGCCCCGCGTACGAAGAGCACGGCCTTCTTTCCGGCTGCGGACGCCGGGACGATGACGTCACGCACCCACCAGGAGACGCCCGCGTAGGTTCCGTTCCTGACCACGGAGTCTTCCGACTCGTACACGTACTCTCCTCCCCGGTACGGCCGGAGCCCGTTCACACCCCAGAAGTGCTCCTCCACGGTCGTGGGAAGCGTCACCGTAGGGAGTTCTCCCGATTCCAGCACGCGCCAACCGTTCGTGGGCGGGTTCACGGGAATCCTCCGGAGATCCACGTCGGCGGGGAGCCAGAGTGAATCGTCTTCCCAGCGGGCGGACCTGTCAAGCCACAGCTTCCAGCCGGTATCCGGCACCGGGATCTCCATCTGGGATGAGGCGGCCCGCGGGAAGATCCCGGATGCGACCAGCACGAACGCGAGCGCCCGGATGACTCCCACGGACAACCCGGCAGTACGGCTAATGTTCTTCGACAAGCGAAGCCTCCCTCCACTGCCCGGACCGTTCGATCCGGAGCGTCTTGATTTCAAACGGCCTGAACGCGAGATCCACAACGAGGGCCGGTGCGCCGAGGTGAAGACGGGCTTCGGCGGCGGTTCCGGAAGTCTCGTGGAGCCTCACGATGAGCGCCTCCCCTTCCCACGACCGCTTGCAGCAGAGCATGGCGACGGTCCCCCCGGAAAGCGTGATGAACGGCAGATGCATATCCGCATCCTGGTGTTGAGGCGCGGGGATGCCCTGGGGAAGGTGCGCATAGACGAGCGGAGGAGCGGTGAGCATCTCCGCGATCGCGCTCACGCGCGAACGGACATCCGCGGGGTCCCCCGCGGTGACGGCGACGCGGAACTCGTGAACGCCGATATCCATGTACTTCCGTTCCGGCCATTCGCCCAGAGGGAGTCCCTGCTCGTGGCAGTATGCGGCGCTTCTCAGAACGGAGAGCCGCAGCTCACCGTCGCTGAAATCGAAACCGTGCTGGCCGCTGTTGACGACGGCGAACGCCGTCGCGCGGCCGTTCACACTGCCCGTCATCATGCACCACCGCCCGTGCACGTGTTCGTCGCCGTCGGCAGGCCGGGCGATCGCTCCGCCCGGGACCTCGCACACGAGCGCCGGCGTCCGGAACACGGTCGGGATGGAGAGCTTCAGCCGCTTCCTGATTTCGTTCCACGTAACGCGGAACCGGAACTCGATCGCGGGGAATTCCGCGTAGGAGATCGTGTCGACCACGACCCGGCTGGCGCCCGAGACATACACCGATTCAGTGATCGTCCGGACGGGGCCCCCGGCAATCGTGTGGGGCCCGATGGATTTCGTAAAGGGGGCCCCGGCGTCCCTGTAACGGGAGAGACCGCTCCCCCACGAGTCCCCCGGATCATCGACAAGGAGAGGGCGCATGGCGGGACCTGCAAGACACTCCCGCCCCCCTCCCGCGTCGATCCTGTCGACGTATCCCGTCTCTGCATTCACCGAGTGAGAAACGGCCGCCGGCCGGGGCGGCCGCGAGAGTTCTCCTTCGAAGATCCGCAGATCGTAGTTCTTCGCTCCCGTTCCCCCCGTCTCCGCCATGAAGCTGACGCGGCGCCGCCAGCCGTTGAACGGCAGGAGAGACTCCGGCTGTTCCTCCTGGCAGGGGAGCTCGTTCCCTCCGGAGTCGAAGAGGCGGAGATGCCAGAGCCCGGTCCACTTCGGGCGGAGGTCCACCATGCAGTCGACTTCGGCGGGGAACGCTCCCGGCGACGGATCGGCGTTGAGGACCGTGAGGGGAATGTAACGTTTTGCGGGGGTACCACGGTTGAACGCGACCGCCGCCCCCAGCCGGATGCGACGGACGGTTTCCGCCACGCGTCCGTACTGGTCCAGCGCGTCCTGCTCCGCCGGCTGCGTGCAGGAGCCGGGAAGTATGTCGTGAAAATCGTTGAAGAGGTGGTCCCTCCAGGCTTCCGCCAGCTCCTCCGCGGGATAGGGCTGGTTCCCCTCCCACCAGGTCGCCGTGCGGAGCGTCTCAGCCTGCAGGAGCGCGGAGAGACTCTCCCGGCACCGCCTCTTCAGCCGGGAGATGGACGTGTAGGTTCCCGTGAAACAGCGCTGCAGGTCCCCTTCGACGACGGGAGCGGCGGCCGCCGCGCCTTCAAGCGCCGCAAGGAGCTTTTCCGGTGTGCTGTGGATGATGCGGACTCGGTCCTCCTCTTTGCGGAACGCGGAGATTTTCTTCAGATCCTCGCGTGTGGGACCCCCTCCGTGATCGCCGATTCCCCAGAACACCGGGACATCCCTGTTCAGTTTCAGCGCGAGCTCCGTCCCATCCCTGAGCCTCGCGACAATGTTATCCCTTTCCGTGTGATAAAGCCCGACGGCGATCCTCAATCCCAGTATTTCGGTCCCGTCGACGCCCCGCCACCGGTACAGGTCGGACGGGAGGTCGAGCTCCCCCGGCTGGGGGCGCATGTGGATGTACATCCTGTACCCGGCCTGCGACAGCACCTGCGGGAGCCCACCCGAGTGGCCGAACGAATCGAAATTGTACGCAACGGCGGGGGCGGCGCCGAAGAATTCGCTGAAGAACCGGCGACCTTCCGCGATGTGGCGGATGAGCGACTCGACCCCCGGCATGTTGACGTCCGGCTGGAGGTACCACCCCCCGCTGATGCACCAGCGGCCGGAGGCGGCGAGATCCTGTATCGCCCTGAAGAGAAGCGGATCGTATTTCCGGACCCAGCGGTACAGGACGGACTCGTTGTGGTTGAAGACGAGCTCTTCGTCTTCCTGCAGGATCTCCACCGCGGTCCGGAACGTCGAGAGCGCCTCGGAGGCCCCTTCCTCCCACCGCCACTGCCAGACGGGGTCAAGGTGCGCGTTGCAGATGAGATGCACCGCAGGCTTCATCGTCAAACCTCATCGGGTGAAGGAAGGTTCTTGTACCAGGTGAAATACAGGAGGACGCCGAGCGCGAGGACGCCGGCGAGCGCTCCCGCCATCGGCCCCCACTGCCGGAGGAAAAGATAGAACGGGACGAGCGCCAGCCCGATCTGGAAGAACACCGTGATGAACCCGTTCATCATGTCGATCCGGGGCATCGGGTCTCCCACGGGAACGAGTCCCCGGCGCTCGGATTCCAGCCGCACGGGCTTCCAGACGCCGAAGGGGCGGACTTTCGAGTAGAAACGGACGAGCACCTCCATGTCGGTCGGTTTCGTGATGAACCCGGCCGCGACCGTGACGACGACGGTGGCCGCCGTGTCCGCGCCGAGCGTCATGGCCGCCGACCAGTCCGCGAAGAACATCTTTTGCAGAATGATGAGCGCGGCGGAGGCGATCATGCTCCAGACGAAGGCCAGCGCGCTGAACCGCCACCAGTGCCAGCGCATCGTGGCGGGGGCGAGGATCATCGTGACGACCACGAAGATCATCGTTTCCCACGCGGACACGATGTTCTCAAACGACAGGCTGAAAACGAACGCGATCGATATCACGACCACGGAGGCGAGCTGGCCGTAGCGCACGAGCTGGGTCTGGGAGAGACTCTTGCGCACGTAGCGTTTCAGGAAATCGTTCGTGATGATCGAACTCGTGACGTTGATCATCGAACTGAGCGTCGACATCAGCGCGGCAAGGAGGACCGCCATGAACATTCCCTGGAGCCCCACCGGGAGCTTCATCAGGACGTGCGGCATGATCTTCTCCGCGTCGAAACTGGCTTCGGAGCCCAGATAATAGATCCCCAGCGTCAGGAACGCGCACGCGAGCAGCCACCGGAGCGTGTACCCGACGGTCCACATCCCGGCGGCCAGGGAAGCCTCGCGCGGGCTCTTCGTCGAGAGGAAGAACTGGAAGTCCCAGACGTTCGGGCCGGCGAGCACGCGGAAGATCAGCCACCCGAATCCCGCGAGCAGTATCGAGCCGAAATCGTAGTAGTGCCGGTACGCCGCGGGGGTGCTCGCGAGATAGCCGTTCCAGAGCTTCCACGTCGGCATGAGCGAGCTCCAACCAGGGTCCTTCGCGGCGATGAACGCTCCCCCGGCCGGATTGCTGAACACCATTACCGTCAGGATGACGACGCCGATGGCGATGAGTATCGTGTGGAATATGTCGGTCAGGATGACCCCGAACATCCCGCCGAGCGTCACGTACACGCCGACCACGCCGAAGATGATGAGCGCGGCCTGCCAGCGTTCCAGCGGAAGGAACTCGGCGGCGAACTTTCCCGTCCCGACCGCCATGAAGACGAGGTTGAACGTCATCAGGACGAGGAGAAACACCGCCGCGGCGATCCGTGCGTACTCGGCGTGGCGCGTATCACCGAACCGCGTGACGTTCCACTCCGCGAACGTCATGACCCCGGAGCGGCGGATATACTTCGCCTGAAAGGCCATGTAGAAGCAGATGATCAGCCACCCCCAGAATATGTGGGTCATCCAGATCGACTTCAGCCCGAGGTAAAACATCGCCCCCACGAGCGCCATCGTCCCCCCGACGTCGATGTAACTCGAACACCCCGAGAGGCCGAGCATCCACCAGCTCACGTTCCGGTCACCCAGGAAATAGGACTGCGTGTGTTTCGTCGCTTCCTTGCGGATGTAAATGCCGAGAAAGGCGTTCGCAATGAGATAGAGCGCTATGATGGTGAGATCGATCCAGTGAAATTTCATCGAATCCTCGGGAGTTCGTGCGGGATGTCGGGCGGTGAATCAGGCGTTCGCCCGGAGAACGGAGACAGGCTGGAAGGCGGAGTGTCGGGACACCTCCGCACTTGAAATGCGGCGTAATGTAGAAAGTTCAGCGGGAAAGGTCAAGCAACGAACTTCGGGCGGAGCGACGTCACGGCGAACAGCATCACGGCGCCAGCGACCAGGGCGCACTGCGCCGCAGGGTTCCAGGGCCAGGGGAGAGAGACGGCGATCACCCACGCAGCGAGAGCCGGGACCGCGGGCACCGCAAAGGCGGCCGCCCGCGCAAGCGCGCCCGCGTGCGATCCCCGCAGTGACGCGGCATCCAGAATTTCTTCCGGAACGGAAACGGGAGGGAGATTCCCGAGACCGGCGTCGATCCGCAGCATCGCGCGGGCATACGCTCCGCAGGAAGGGCACGTCCGTGCGTGGACGGCCGCCTCCGGAGGAATGCCGGCTTCCTTCCTGCCGTCGAGCCATGCGTTGTACTGTTGCCGGAAATCAGCGCAGTTCACCTGTTCACCCTTTTCTTCTTCTCCGTGAGGAGCACGTGGAGATGTTCCCTCCCCCTGTGGAGGAGGATCCCTACCGATCCGAGCGACGCATCCAGGATCGACGCGATCTCCTTGTACGAGAAACCGTCCATATAGAACAGCGTGATCGCGGCGGATTCCTGCGGGGGAAGCTTCGCGATGCAGCGGGCCAGCAGCTCCCTCGTTTCTTTCGCGTCGATCTCCTTCTCCAGATCCCCCTCCTCATCGATGACGCGCTCCGCGATGTCCGCGTCGGCGAGGGGGAGCGGGAGATTCCTCTGCCTCCGACGGTACCCGAAGAGCGTATTGAGGGCTATCCGGTACACCCACGTCGTCAGTGTTGAATCCCCCCGGAAATCGCGCAGCGAGCGGTGGATGTTCAGGAGTATCTCCTGAACCGCATCGGTCGCCTGCTCGGCGTCCCCCAGCGTGCGGTACGCCTGACCGTACAGATTTCTGCCGAAATCCCTGACAATTGCGCGGAATTCGGCTTCGAGGACGCGTTCTGACCGTTCTTCTGCGGGGGGAGCCATCTCGGGCCCGGTTATTTCAGTATTAGACGCTTCCAATGATTATTTTCTTACACCATGTAAGAAAATAGTTTGTCCGTGCGTCTAATACTGCGGAAGGAGACTTCACCATGGACTTCAGCTCGATCGTCATCAGCCTGCTCATCGCCGCCTACGGCTACGTCGAGTATAACGACAGGGAGAAGGCGCACAGACTCCTCATCGAACGCCTAACGTCGGGATCACCCCCCTCAGCAGAAGGCCCGCCCCCGGCCTGGAAGCTCGTGACGACGGGCTCCGTGTGCATCCTCCTCACGGGGTTCGCCGCAGTGCTGATCTACACCGGAATTCGCTCGCACAACACTTCGGGCCAGATGCTTGAAATCATGGGGCTCATGATGACCCTCCCGCTCTTCATACTCGTCCTGATTTTCGTACGGGATGTGCGGGCGCGCAGCACGGGAGACTCCGGCGGGAAGGAGACGGAACGATGACCTCATTGATGATCCTGATCTACATCGCGGCGGTGGGCGTCGCCGTCGCATTCCAGAGACAATCGAAAAGACAGAAGGCCGAGATCGCGCTGACGTGCGCCCGGCTCGGACTCGAACTTCCCCCTTCACGGCCGAAGGTCCGCACGCTCGAAGCGCTCCTGAACATCGCGATCGGGATCGTGCTCCTTATTCCGGGTGCATCGGGATTCCGCCTGATGCTGCAGGATCCCGCCGTCAGGGTGCAGACAGGGGAACGGATGATCGATTTCTACGCCGTCCTCATCGCCGCGGGCCTCACGCTGATCGTCCTGGGGGGAGCGGCACTTCGCGCGAACATCATCTACCGCCGGGCACGCGCGCATTCCGGGGGAGACACCGCGCCCCCGGGCCCGGCTCAGTAGCGCATTCCCCTGCTCTGCTGCGTCAGCTTTTGAATTTCATCCTCGCCCGTCCCGGCAATCCTGTTGACGGCGATCCAGACGGCCCGACCGAGGATGATCGAGGCGTTCTCTGCGTCGGCGTACAGCTCGTCGAGCGCCGCGACGATCTTCTCCGGAGGGACGTCCTGGAAATACCTGTTCCTGACGTACGTGTATGACTGCGCGATCGTCGAACGGCAATTCGGGTCGCTGCAGCTCCCCGTCCCCATCAGCGAGAGGTTCTCTCCGAGTGCCATCCCGTCGAGGAACCCGGTGATCACGCACTGTTTTGTGCCTGCGGACAACCCCCTCCACCAGTCGCCGTCGTGGGGCGCCTGTGCGGCGGCTCGGCAGGATGCAAACGCGAAGACCGCCAGGAACAGGACACACCGGTGATTCATCATGGTCTTCACCTCAGAACAATAAGTCTTTTCGTGGCGGAGAAACCTCCTGACCTGAGCCTGTAGAAGTAGACACCGCTCGAGAGCCCCGTGCCGTCAAACCGTACGCTGTGGGGACCGAATCCCTGGAACCCGCTTACGAGCGTGCGGACGACGCGCCCCAGGACGTCGAACACTTCGAGCGTCACGAGACCGCTCCGCGGAAGAACATACTCGATCACTGTCGACGGGTTGAACGGGTTGGGATAATTCTGTCCCAGCGAAAACGCAACCGGCACGCCCGGAGACGGCTGGACATCCGTCGCAACCGCGAGCGCCGCGTTGACGTTCAGCTTTCCGGACCCCCAGGTCGTGTTCGGCACACCTCCCGTGTTCCCGTCGGTGATGGCGCCGTTTCTCATCGCACTGTAGACCTGCTCCGCGGTGAGCGACGGGGATTTGCTGAGTATGACGGCCGCCGCACCGGCGCCGACGGGGGTCGCCATGCTCGTACCTTCCATCACGTAGTACGCCGAGTCCCGGGACGTGCCGTTGCTCGCAACCCAGTAATCGTCGGGGTAGGAGTACACGTGCCTGTCGCGCATCGATATCGTGACGCTCCCGGGCGCAGCGATATCGGGCTTGAGATGCCCGTCCACGCGCGGGCCCAGGCTCGACCAGGGGGCGATGATCCCCGTGGATGCATAGCCGAAACCCCAGACCACGTTGTTGTATGCCGTCCAGTACGTCCTGTTGATGTACGCGGCCATGGCAAACGCGTGATCGGCGCTCGCGGGCTGGCTTATCGTGTAGTTCGGATCGCCGTTGGCGAAGTATACTTTCCCGTCCCCGAAGTCTTCGTAGATGTGATAGAACAGCGGCCGGGCAGAGTGGTTCACCACCCGGAGATAGTACGAAGGGTTGCCGGCGGGAACATACCCGGTTGATCCGGAGTATTCGGAATTCGTGCCGCGCGTACTCGTGGTCTGCTGGTACAGCGTCGCGGGGACAAGCCCCATCGACTGGGTGTAATATCTCAGGTCCATCGACGTCGCCGGGCTGTCCAGGGGGGAACGCCAGACGAGATTGAAGGCGAGCATCGTGCTGTTCGTCGTCGCGCCGGAGACGAACACGGGAATGAGCGCGGTCGAATCGTTCGCACCGACGGTCCCCGAACAGTGGTCGTCATCGTCCGCGTCGTTTCCGGCCGCGATGAAGAACGGGACCCCCCTCGAGTACACCCAGTCGACGACCTGGTCTTCGGGGTCCGAGCCGTCGTGATACGCGTCCCATCCGCCGTAGCTCATGGAGAGGACGTTCGCCTGAAACGTGTCCACGGCGGCGTGCATCGCGGCAACATCGGCCGCATACGAACTGCTCGCGGTCGTGTCGTCGCCGATCTTGAGGAACACCAGCCCCGCCGAAGGGGCCATCCCTCTGTACGATCCGTTGCCGTTGTACTGCCCCCCCGCGTTGGCCGAGGAGAGCACGCCTCTGCCAAGCACCGTTCCCGTGACGTGGGTCCCGTGGCCGGTGACTTTGTTCAGGACCGTCGTTCCGATCGAAACCGGGAACGCGGAGTAGTCGCGCGCCTGGATCGTAGCGGGGAGATCGGGGTTCAGCGGATCCGTATCAAGCCCTGAATCAAGTATGGCGACCTTCACCCCGGTTCCGGTCCACCCCTTCATCCACGCCGAATCCGCCCTGATGCTCACCGCCGCCAGATTGTTCCGGGGGACGTGACGCGCCCTCGCCGTCCCCATCCGCGCGACGCAGTCGAGGCCGAGCGTGGCGAGGAAATTGGATGCGGGCATCGTCGCGACGACGAATCCCAGCGGATGGCCGTCCATCGGAGGGGTCCAGGTTTCCCAGTAGCACCGGACGCCGAGATTCCCGAGCGACTCGATGCTCCCGGCGGAAGGACGCTCACTGAAGTAGAGGAGCACGGTCGTCGTTGCATCGGCGGCCTTCATCAGCCCCGAGCGCGTGCGAAGGACCTGCCTGCTCACGTCATCGATGAGCTTCCCGCTCCCGATCTTCCGGGCGAGGTCCGCAGGCACGGCAACGAGGTCGGAAGACCTGAGCGCCGGCTCCCTCCCCGCACGGAGACCCGGCGCAACGAATGCGATCGTGCAGAGCAGCAAAACCTTTTTCATGTTTCCCGCCCCCCAAGAAAAATAATCGTCAGATGAACTACCAGAATGATATAACTGTACCAAATTAGACACTCCATGTCAAGGAAACGCTTCACGGGAGCGGACTTGAATGTATCGGGGAATCTCGTGATATTTGAGCGTTCCTGTGCGACATCCCTTCCTCCGCCTCTTCAAGGGACACTCACAATGGGCGTCACACGCCGGATTTCCCTTCTCTTCCTTGTCTACACGTCCCTCTCAGGCGCAGCGCAGGCCCAGTGGGTCCAGCTCGGACCTCCCGGTGCGGCCGGCTCAGTCAACGCGATACTCAAGTCCGGCGGAGTCCTGCTAGCAAGCACGCCGGGGGGAGGGGTCTCCCGATCGACGAACGGCGGGCTTCTCTGGCAAACGTCAAACGTCGGAATCACGAACCTCAATGTCACGGCACTCGCCGCAGCGGGGGGGAGAGTGTTTGCTGCAACCGCCGGAAGCGGCGTGTTCGCCAGCACGGACGCCGGGATGACGTGGGGCCCAACAGCCCCGCTCCTCGATCCCACGAATCTCCTCATCAGCGACAACGTCATTTCGCTTGCCTCCTCGGGAAACCTGCTGATCGCCGGACCCGGCAGTTACGGCGCATTTTATTCTCCGAACGGCGGCGTGAACTGGTATCCCGCGGGGCGGGGACTCGCGCTCAGGCAGGTCAATTGTTTTCTTTTCAAGGACACATTCATATTCGCCGGGACGGCGACCGACGGCACATACGTGACGGCGGATACCGGCAAGACCTGGACTCCCGTGGACATGGGGGTCTCCCCTCTTGAAGTCATGGCGTTCGCCTCCGCCGGGGGAAATCTCTACGCCGCGACATTCGGATCCGGCGTCTTTGTCTCCCCCGACAACGGGGCTTCGTGGCACACGGCCAACACGGGGCTCAAAGACGAATTCCTCCTGTCGATCACGGCGGTCCCTCTTCCGGCCGGGGGATCGACACTCTTCGCCGGCGGGGCATCGGGAGGAATGTTCGCGTCGGTCGACAACGGCACCACGTGGACGCCGGTCACGCTTGTCCCCGCAGAAAACACCGTCTCCACGCTCCAGGCGGACGGCACCGGGCTCTATGCCGGCACGCCGGACGGAGTGCTCTTCTCGAGCGATGCGGGGGTCCACTGGCAGGAGCTTACCACGGGGTTCAGCAAGAGCACCGTGAATTCGCTCCTTCTCCTCGGGGGGAGCGTGTACGCCGGGACCAGCGGAGGCGTGTTCTCATCAAGCACGCGGGGAACAACCTGGACAAGGATGAACGAGGGACTGACGGCGACGAACGTCACATCGATCGCCGCCGCCCCCGGGTTGACGCTCCTCGCCGGAACAACCTCGGGCGGGGCGTTCGTGCGCCAGCCGGGGGACACGCAGTGGAGGGGCACATTTTTCCCGGGGTATATTTCCGCTGTCGGAAGCTGCGGCGCAACACTTCTTGCCTCCCCGGCGGGGGAAGGCGCATACTACTCGACGGACAACGGGGCGACGTGGGCATTCTGCGCCGGGACAACCCCCGGGACTGACGGTCTCGACTTCGAGTGTTTCGCTTCCGCTCCCCCGTACGCATACGGGGCGTCCAACGGGAAAGGGCTCTACCGCTCCTCCAACGGGGGGATCACGTGGGCGCAGTCGAACACCGGGATGAAGGACCTCCACGCGCACGCCTGCACGGCCGCCGGCGCCGACGCCTACCTGAGCACGGCGGCCGGGATGTTTCTTTCAACGGACAACGGCGGGGGATGGAACCCGATCAACACAGGGCTCGACAATCACAGCGTGACGTGTCTCGCCGTCACCGGCACGACGCTCCTTGCGGGGACCGCGGACGCAGGCGTGTACTTCTCCGTCGACAACGGATCACACTGGACGCAGGCGGACTCGGGGCTTCCCGTCCTTTCCATTAAATCGATCGCAAGCGACGGGCAGGATGTCTATGCGGGGACCTCCGGCGGGGGATCGTGCAGGAGAGCTCTGGCGGAAATTCTCTCCACGGGCGGTACGGCGGTCCCGGTGGAAACGCCCGGCGGATTCGTCCTCGCGCAGAACTACCCGAACCCGTTCAACCCCGCGACACGGATCTCCTACACGATACCCGGGGACGGCTACGTCCGCCTCGGGGTGTTCGACGCTCTCGGCAGGGAGATCGACAGGCTCGTCAGCGGGAACGTGAGCGCCGGAACGCACACGGTCGAGTGGCACCCCTCGGTCGCCTCCGGGGTGTATTTCTACAGGATCGAGGTCCTCACGCCGGGAACGGGCTCACGCAGATTTCTGAAAAGCGGGAGGATGGTCTATATCCGCTGAACGAAGGTTGCTGCCGGGCATGAGGGGAAGGCGAGCCGGGTGGCTGCACCTCATCGTTGCAGGGGGAAGAGGAGAATGTTGTCCGACCGGCTTCCGAACACGCCGAACCCTCCGTGGATGTTCGTGAAGTCCGGGACGTCCAGCCGGATCGAGGAATTGTCCACCGGGCCGTTCGTCAGGTAATAGTAATCGTACAGGACGTCGTCGATCTGCGTCAGGACGAACCGTATGTCAAGGTACACGACAGGTGCGGGGGCATAGCGTTTGAGGACGCGGGCCCTCGACACCTGGAAGAGCGTGGAATCGATCGAAACCGTCATGCCCCCCGATGCGAGCACGGCCACGGGGGAAAACGACGGATACAGCAGGACCTCGTTCCCTGATGCGTCATCGTAACTCCCCGTCGGGACCTCCTCCGTCCGCAGCACCCAGCCGTTGTTGACCAGAACGTAGTAGTCCAGGTAGAAATGGAGCACGGCGGCCCCGGCCACGGAATTGAATTTCCTGTTCAGCACGAAGAACCCCTGCGTGTTCCCCGGCGCAAGTGAGAAGTAGGGGGAGCTGAGCGTCGTGATCCCTGCCGATGCCTCCAGCCCCCCGGGGGTCGTGACAAGGAGCTGGTAGGGATAATTTCCCGTGATCTTTGTATTGTAGGCGACGTAGACGTTCGTCGGCACGGGATTGCCCGAGGTATCGCTCCAGAGGACCGTCGTGTCCCGGAACGCGATTGAACGCCCTGCGGCAATGAGGCTCACCGACGCGTCCCGTATCTCCGGAGCGGGAGGAGTCCCGAACGTCGAGGAGACGCGGACGTACTGGGTATCGCTCCTGGCGCTCAGGATGCAGTAGACGACAAGATTGCTGCTCACCGGACCGTTCGGCTCGAACGGCTGATTGCACCCCGCGAGGAGAATCACGGCAACACCCAGTATGGAGAGTGCCCGTTTCATCGCTAGAATTCCAGCGTGAACGAAGCGGTCGGCAGAAACGGCGTCATGTAGGCGGTCTTCCCCGTGTTCCGGTTGTAATACAGTATGTTCTTCGCGTCGTAGAGATTGATGATGCTTACCCCCACGGTCCCCCTGAACATCCCCACCGTGATGCGATACGAAACACCGGCATCCATCCTGTGGTAGGCCGGGAGCCGCGCAGCGTTCTTGGCGCCGAGCGCGGCGGTGACGTCGCCGCCCCCCTCGGGAAGGGGGTCGGTCCCGATGTCGCCGAGCGTCAGCCTGGAATACGATCCGTCGTTCTGCGTGAACGGGTACCCGCTCCCGTATTCCCAGCGGAGCGTGCCGTCGAGCCCTTCAAGTATGTGGATCGTGCCGATCGCCTTGACGGTGTGGCGCCTGTCGTACCGGGGAGCGTACGTGACGCCGTTTGCCGAGACGGTGACTCCCGCAAGAGCGTACGAGCCGTAGAGATCGAGCAGCGGAGAGCCGTACCGGAGGAGCAATTCGAGCCCCCGGGCGAGTCCCGTGCCGCTTAAGTAATCGGGATCTTCCGGGAATACCTTGTTCGAATTGTAGAGCGTCAGGGACCTGTAGTCCTTGATGTAGCCCTGCAGGCTCGCCGCCAGCGACGGGAGGATGTTCCCCTCGATGCCCAGGACGTAGTGCCGGGCTTCCTCCGGGCGGAGGTTGTCCGGAAGTATCACCCACGCGTCAAACAGGGAGATGAGATCGTCCTCGTTGCTGACGGTGATGAGGTTCTGCGTAAACACGCCGAACGACGCCTTGGCGATCCAGCTCCCCCCGAAATCGTACGAGAGCGTGAACCGGGGCTGCGCGCACTGCAGGAGCGTTCCTCCCCCGATCGCCAGGCCGACGTCGGCATGAATTCCGAGATCATACCGGACCGCGCCCGCCACTCCCGCGTACCGGACCCACGCGTACCATTCCAGCGTGGATTCCCTGTACTCGCGGGGGTACACGTTTCTCACGTAGAGCGAATCCGTCACGGTCGGGAAATTGAATTCGAACCCTTCAAAGAGCGTGTTCTGCCCCTCGAGGAACGACGTCATCTCCGCGCGGAAATTCACCTCCTCCAGGAGCGACGAGGCGGGGTTCACGAGTCCCGGCGCCTTCGGCACCTGTTCGATCGCCGAACGGGAGTAGCTCGTCGATGCGTCGAAATACAGCCGGTCGGCGATGAGGGACGAGAACACGGCGGAAAACGCGGCGTTGCGCCACGAGTAGTTCGGCTGATCGAGGCCGGGCGGCTTCACGTCGTCCCCGCTCGTGAAGCCCCTCAGGCCGAACCGTCCCGTCGACGTCCCGATCGTCCCCTTGAAGAACAGGTCGGTGAACGACATCGGCGCGGCATTCGGTATCAGTTTGTCGATCGTGTTCGTCAGGAGCGACGTCCTCCCGCTCACCATCCAGGAATTGTCGTCCCCGATCGGCCCGTCGAGCTCGAGTTTCCCGGAGAGGAAATTGACGTTGGCATTCCCCGAGACGTGGTTCAGATTTCCGTCCCTCGTCGTCACGTTCACGACCGAGGAGAGCCTTCCGCCGTACCCCGCGGGGAACGCGCCCGTGTAGACCTCGGCGTTCCGGATGATGTCGGGATCGAGGATGCTGAACAGGCCGAAGGCGTGGAAGGGATTGTAGACTTTCATCCCGTCCAGGAGGATGAGGTTCTGATCGCCCGCCCCGCCCCGGACGAAGAACTTTGCGCTGACGTCGGAGGTGGAGGTGATGCCGGGCAGTATCTGGAGCGAACGGAGGAGATCCTGCTGTCCCGCCGCCGGGAGCCGCTGCAGCTCTTTCGGCGTGATGATGTGGACGCTCGCGCTCCTCTCCGTGAGCGCGGAGATCGACTGCGTCTGGACCACCACCTCGCCGGTCTCGATGAGCCGGGCGGCCAGGCGGATGTTCACCGTCTGCGCCCCCGTCGCGCCGACCTCAAGGGGGATGACCCTCCGCAGGTACCCCACCGCGCTGATGACGATCTCGCACTCCCCGGGGGGGACGGAGGAAATCAGGTAGAACCCGTTGTTGTTCGTCGCGGAGCCACGGTTCGTTCCACGCACGATCACGTTCGCGCCGGGGATACGCTCTCCCGTCGCGCTGTCGGAGACGACCCCCTGGATGTCCCCCCCCGCATTCGTCCCGCCGGCCGGCCGGGGAAATGCGCCGGACCCCGCGGCGGACGCCGACATCACGCACGCGCAGGCGGAGACACAGAGGAAGAAGCGGACAGACGTCATCGTCAAAAGGGAAATTCGCAAAAGAAAGGACGGGAGGCCGGGTCGGAGCTTTGGTCTCAAATTACGCACATTTTGAACGAACAATCAATGAAGTGGTCAGGGAATATGGGCAATCGCGTACTCCATCACCCGGTCAACGCCGCCGTTGATGTCCGCGGCGGAGTTCCTGACAAGGACGTCGGGGACGATCCCGATCCCCTCGAAGCACCTCCCGTCCGGCGTCGTCGTAAAACGGCACGGGTACGTGAACGTCCATCCGTTGGGGAGCTGGCCGACGCTGATGATGTCGCCGAACGCACCGAAGGTGGTGTCGCCGACCTGCGTCACCGTGCTGAGCGACCGGAAGATCTGCGTCAGGTGCTCCGCCCCGCTCGCCGAAAACCTGTTCGTCAGGAAGCATATCTTCTTCCCGTACCCCGGGGCCCCGGCCCTGGGGGAGACCACGAGCGCGATCGGGTTTCCGAAATCGTCGTGCTTCGGCCCGCTCTTCGGCCTCTGGTAGAAGTACAGTATGCTGTGGTCGATGAACGCCGATGCGATGATCTGCAGCGTCACCACAAGACCGCCGCCGTTGTTCCGCACGTCGAGGATCAGCCCGTCCGTGTCCTTCAGGGACGCGAGGACGCCGTCGATCTCGTATGCCCAGTCAGCGCCGTTGCCGACGTCGGAGGTAAACGACGCGATGTGAATGTACCCGATGTTCCGGTTCCTGATCTTCCCCCAGGTGATGAGGCCGGCGCCGGCAACGCCGGGCGATGCGAGGTAGGCGGACTTCACGAGGTCGAGGCTGAAGTCGTCCGCTTTCCTCGTGAAGAGATGGCTCGCGTCAAAACCCATCGAATAGTCGCTGTTGTACAGCTTCACGTGTCCGTCGTCGAGGTTCGCCAGGAGACCCGTCGATACGTTCCAGAGCCCCGTTTCCGACGTCGAAGGGGTGATCATCGAGCGGTAGAACACGCGGAGCGAATCCCAGTTGACCGGCTTGACCGGGAAGTTCGCATAATTCTCATCGAACGCCTTCCAGAGAAGGTCGAAGTTCTCCCCGGGGGTGTTCTCCGGCTGCGGCCCCAGGAACGCCTTTTCACATCCCGCGAGCAGAAGGAGCGCACCGATCGCAGCGGGGAGCGCGAGTTTCATCGTTCAGGACTCCTACAAGCAGAAAAATGCCCCGACGCGCAGGTTGTTCATGTACATCTTCACCTCGCGCGGGAGATCGTACGACGCGTAGTACAACTCGTAGCTCGCCCCGGCATTGAAACGCCAGACGACGGGGAACTGGATCGACAGGAGCACGTCGCACGAGAGGTTCTTCGGAAAGAACTCCGTCCGGCCGAACATTTTCATCCTGAACGTGTTCTCCGTGTAGGAATAGTCCAGGCTCGGCGAATAGGCGGGGCGGGAGACATTGCCGATGAGGGGGACGAAGCATTGCAGGGAGACGAATTCCCGTTCGGCGATCCCGTATTCCAGGTGGACCGCGGCGTCGATCGACGTGCTCCAGTACCACGAGTCGATGGCCGTCGTGTACCCGTTGAGCGGCTTGATGAAATAATAGTAGTTCGACCGGCTCAGAAACGAGTTCAGCGACCCTCCGACGAAGAGACGGAACGGGCGGTCCCCCGGACCGAACTCCGCGGCGGACACGAGGTACGCGTACCGGATGCGGCCGCGCCAGTTATCCGTCCGGAAATTCTCCGGTGGTGCGGCGATGAGGGCGAAACAGTACGACGCCTCGGCATACTGCCTGTTCCCCTCCCCGGCGTGGATGTACTGGAGCGCCGGCGTCCCTCCCCAGGCGCTGAATATCAGGGGGGAGGCGTGATCATCCCTCAGGTGGAAATCGCTCCCGCCGAAGGCCCCGCCGACGTAGTCCAGGGATGCCTCCTGGGCGACGAGGGGAGACACAGCCGTCACGAACATGACGATGAACGACAGCGGGCTTCGCACAGTGCAGCCTTCCGGACATTCGGCGTTGCTGACGGGATGCAATGTACCGAATAGGCCCCGATACCGCAACGGAGCGTGTAAAGGAATTGTAAAATCCTCTGCCGCACCATAAATGCGTTGAATATGAGGCGACGCTCTCCCATATTGAGTATCCCCTCAATGCTCCGGTGAAAAGCCCTGATGAGAACGACGCTCGTGCTGACCATTCTTCTTCTCCGCCTGTGCGCGGACGCGCAGGATTCCGTCGAGACGTTCACGCATCACTTTCAATTCACGGCGACGCAGCAGGCACACCCCTCGTTCAGCGCAAAGTACACCGGGCGGAACAGCCTCCTGCCGACCGCCGAGGACCTCCTCTCGATCACGTCGACGCTGTACCTCGGGAGCCGTCTGTGGCACGGGGGCGAGATCTATTTCAACCCGGAGCTCGTCGGGGGGAACGGGTTCAGCGCGACGACGGGGATCGCCGGGTTTCCGAACGGCGAGATGTACCGCGTGGACAATCCCTCGCCGAAGGTCTTCATCGCCCGGCTCTTCCTCCGGGAGCACTTCGCGCTCGACGATGAGACCGAGTCCGTCGATGCGGACCAGAACCAGCTCGCCGGCCCCGTCCCGAAGCACAGGGTGACCGTATCGATCGGGAAGTTCAGCCTCACGGACGTGTTCGACGACAACAAATACTCGCACGATCCGCGGACCCAGTTTTTCAACTGGGCGATCTGGTCCGGCGCGGCGTGGGACTATGCCGCCGACACGCGCGGATACGACTGGGGAATCACGGCCGAGTTCCACCTCCCCTCGTGGATTTTCAACGTCGGCGCGGTGATGGTCCCCACGTACGCCAACGGTCCGTACTTCGACCACGACATCGGAAAAGCGTACAGCCTCAACGCGGAGGCCGTGAAGCCGTACTCCATCGCGGGACTCGACGGGAGACTGCACCTGATCGGGTTCCTCAACCACGCGGCGATGGGAAACTACAGGGACGCAATCGACCAGGGGCGCCTCTCGGGAACGGCTCCCGACATCGACAGGACGAACAGCTCCTCGTCAAAATACGGATTCGTCATCTCCGTCGAACAGGATCTCGGGAGCTCGGCGGGGCTCTTCACGAGATACAGCTGGAACGACGGACACACGGAGACGTGGACGTTCACGGAGATTGACAGGTCGTTTCACGCCGGCGTCACGATGCGCGGCGGGGCCTGGGGGAGGAACGAGGACAACGCGGGACTCGCGTACGTCGTCAACGCGCTTTCCCCCGATCACCGCGACTACCTGAGCGCCGGTGGATACGGCTTTATCATAGGCGACGGCGCCCTCAACTACGCTCTCGAGCAGATCACCGAAGCGTTCTACAACGCGCGCCTCTTCCCTTCATTCTCGCTCACGATCGACGACCAGGTGGTCATCAATCCCGCGTACAACAGGGACAGGGGACCCGTTGTGAACGTTTTCTCCATCCGGGGGCACGTGGAGCTGTGAAGGGCCTTTGTAGAATGTACAGCAGGGATGGAAGGAAATACTCCTTAAATCTGCTATTTGGGTAAGATCCCTCCCCGGTTCCCCCCCACATTGTTGGCACTTCGTTTGCACAAATCCGGCTGAGACCAAAAAGGATGCACACAAGGGATTCGGCGCCCGGGGGGGACGCCGCATCGCCTAAAGCCGGAGAGCAACCATGACCATACTCCTCGTTGACGACGAGCTCGACTACAGACTGCTCATACGCACGGTCCTCATGAGCAAGGGGTGGGAGGTCATACTCGGGGAGAACGGACAGGAAGCGCTCGAGAAGATCAGGGGACACGCCGTCGATCTCGTCGTCACGGACATCTACATGCCGGTCATGGACGGCATAAAGATGAGCAGGGCCATCAGGGAAATTCCCGAGTTCGCCACCGTACCCATACTCTACCTTTCAGGGTACGACGACCAGCACACGCTCCAGGCGGTGAAGGATCCCCGGTACGAGGGTTTTCTGAGGAAGGGCGCTCCACTCGAAGAGCTCGTCGTGTGGATCGACTACCTCACGACGCCGGTCGAGAAACGGCCCAAAGCGCTTCCGAAAGGGACGCAGACGAGGACGGGATTGCGGCCGAGGGACGGGAGCAGGACGTATACGAATTTTCCGATACTCTAGTCGCTACGTGGTAACGTAGATGCCGTGGAGGATGGGATCGCTGAAGTTGTGCGCGAGGATCCTCTCCACCTGCCCCGCCGAAAGCTTCGTCCCCGCCGCGACCAGCTTCACGCCGCTCGCCGTGCAGAGATCGTTCGCGATCACCATCCCTTCGCGCATTTCGTGGACGAGGACCTGGCGTTTCCCCTCGAGCCACTGCGGGTCGTTGAAGAGCGTCAGGTACTCGGCGGCAAGCTGGGCCACGCGGGGTGAGAGGATCGTCCCCTGCGCCCTGCGCACCCGCTCGGTCACCTCGTGGGGGGAAATCGCCGCGTTGGCGCTCAACTGCTCGATGAGGTTGATTGCACGGAGGATCCTCGAAGGCAGCGGTATCGCGTCGCGCATCAGGCGGTCGGGCACGCCCGACCCGTCGAAATTCTCCATCTGGTGCCGGATGAACATCCCGGCGTCCTTCAACTGCGGCACCGCCCCGACGATCGATTCCCCGAAGAGGGGGAATTTTTCCAGCGTCTCACGGTCCTCCACGGAAAGCTGAGCGACGGGCTTCCTGAGAAGCTCATCGGCGAACGACCCCTTCCCGATCTCGTGAATACGGGCGGCCATCACGAGCATCTCCAGGACCGGCGGATCCACCGTCAGGCGCTCACCCATCCAGCGGGCCATCGCCCCGGCCCGTTCCGCCCTGGTCCCGGCGTCCGGCACGCGGAGGCTGATGATGTGGACCAGGAGGGTCACCACGGCCGAGAGGTTCCCGCTCAGGACGGAGTTGAGCCGTTCGAGCTCCCGGTTGTCCTTCTCCAGCTCGTCGCGGAGCGACCGGACGCGCAGCAGGGCCCGCGCCCGCGAGATCAGCTCGTCGCCGTTGACCGGCTTGAGCACGTATTCGTCCGCGCCGGCTTCGAACGCCCTGATCCGCTCGCTCACGTCGTGCCCCGAGGAGAGCATCATGAGCATCGTTCCCTTCAGGTCGGACCTCCCCCGGATGTGGCGGCAGAGCGCGATCCCGTCCATCCCGGGCATGTACAGGTCGGTGATGACGAGCGAGGGTATGTATTTCTCCATCACGCCGATCGCCTCGTCTCCGGAGCCCGCCCTCTTCACGATATACCCGGTTTCCCCTTCAAGGAGCCGGGCCATGAACTCGCGCGTCGACGTCTCATCGTCGACAAGGAGTATATGCACCCTCTCACTCATGATCCTTCTTCCCCTCAAACTTGAGTATGATGCTGATCCTCCGGTTGGCGGCGTCGAGCGGATCGGCGGTGTTGCGGAGCATCGTGTCCGCGTACCCGCGCACCTCGTCGAACCGGTCCTCGGCAAGGCCGCTGGCCACAAGGACGCGGCGCGCGCTGTTGGCCCGGTCGGTGCTCAGCTCGAAATTCGTGTACCCCAGGGCGGAGGAGTAGCGGCGGCTGTCGGTGTGCCCTTCGAGGATCAGATGGTTCGGCAGGTCGCGGATGCCGGAGGCGATCACCGCGAGGAGCTTCTTCGTATCGTCGTGCATGTTCGCCGTTCCCACGTCGAAGAAGACCGAGTTGGGGCTTTCCAGGAGCTCGATGCGCAGCCCCTCCTTGACGACCTCGATCCTGATCTGCTTCGAGAGCTCGGAGAGCCCCGGCTTCTCGGCGATCTCCTTCATGATCTCTTTCCCCACGGCCTGAAGGTTCTCCTCCTGCCTCTTGAGGAACTCCTCCGCCGTGGTCGTTGCGCCGCCGATCTTCCCTCCTCCCGACGCCCCGCCTCCCTTCGTGTTCTCGAAGAACGCCCCCGGATCCTTGAAGTAGTTCGCGATGTATTCCTTGACCTGCTTGCTCTGGCCGACGATCCAGAGGACGATGAACAGGGCCATCATCGCCGTCACGAAATCCGCGTAGGCCACCTTCCACGCGCCGCCGTGGTGGCCGCCGTGCCCCTTCTTCTTCCTGACGATGCGGATCGGGGCTTCGCTCCCCTGCTCTTCCATCTCGCTCCCTTTTCCTTACGCCGCTTTCACGGTCTTGACCGCTTTTTCCACCTCGTCGAACGAGGGACGCACACCCGAGAAGATCACCCGGCGGGCGAATTCGACGACGACGACCGGGGCGTTCCCCTTGGCGTAGGCCACGACGCCGGCCTTGATGCATTCGTAGTAGCGGGACGACCTCTGGTTGAGAAGCCCCAGGTTCGCCGCCAGGGGCTGGACGAACCCGTAGGACATCAGGATGCCCAGGAACGTGCCCACCAGCGCCGCGGCGACCTTCTCGCCGACCTCCGCGGGCGGACCGTCGATCGCCTGCATCGTGATGACGATGCCGAGAACGGCCGCCACGATCCCGAGCCCGGGGAGCGCATCCCCGACGCTCTGGATCAGCGTCGGGACGGCCCCTTCCTCGTCGTGGTGCGTCTCGATGTCCGCTTCCAGGAGCGCTTCGAGATCGAACGCCGGCACGCCGCCCCCCAGGATGAGCTTCATCGTGTCGCACAGGAAATCCAGCGCATGGTGGTTCTTGAGCAGGAACTCGTTTTTCGTGAATATCGCGCTCTTCTCCGGAGCGGTAATGTGCGCCTCGATGCTGATGAGCCCGTCCCGCTTGGCGACGTTGAACAGCTCGTACATCGTCTTCAGGAGGCTGATGTACTGTTCCTTCCCGTACGGATCTCCCTTCATGATCGTCCCGATGCTCGCCACGAGACGCTTCAGAACCGCGAGCGGGGTCCCCACGAGGAGCGACCCGATGCACGCGGCGCCGATGATGATGAATTCGCCGGGCTGGATGAGCACCGCGAGGGGGCCGCCGTTGAAGATGAATCCCCCCAGGACGCCGAAGATGACGACCGCAATACCGATGATTACGAACATGACTTAGCTCCGGACTGCATCAGTTATTTTCCTTCCCTGGGCTTCGCGAGTCCCGCCGCGGCCTTCGCCGCGACGTCCCGGTCCGCACGGGATGCTTCCAGGTTTGCCTTCCCGATTTCGGCATAGAGCTCGCCGCGGACCACGCGCACGTCGCGCGGGGCATCAATGCCGAGCTTCACCTGGCCGTTGTGGATGGACAGGACCTTGACCGTGATGTTGTCCCCCAGGCGAATCTCTTCTTCGGCTTTCCTCGACAGGATGAGCATGGGTCACCTGCCCGCCGCGGGGGCGGCCGAAGGGACGAGGGGGAACTGCAGCGGGAGTCCCTCGTCGTCAAGGACGACCTGCTTTGCCGTCCGCGTCGCGTTGTCAATGACGACCGGGCTCCTCAGGTTCACCGTCGACGATTGGACGCTCGGGCGGAGCGAGGCGATCACGAACACGGTCTTTCCCCCCCCGGTCACCGTATCGACGGCGTAACCGGGAAGAAGCAGCCCCGGATCGAGCAGGGGAAAGCTCAGGTTCCCGTCCTCGAGGCTGACAAGCCAGCGGAACGGCTCGCTGTCCACGTCGTCCACGATGAGGTACGTCCTGTACTGCTCGAAGCCGATCAGTCCCCCCGGGAACGTCACGACGTGGTCTTCTTCAAAATCGAGCTCGCCGAACTGGCGGTTGGTGAATTTCATTGGGGGGTCTCCTTCTTCGCTGAATCGGATTTTTCCTGTTGGAGTGCCTTCTGCTGTTCCGAAAGAAGGTTGTGGACGGTGTTGGCGAGGATGACGATATCCACGCGCCTGTTCTGCGCCCTGTGGCTTTCCGTGTCGTTCGGCACCAGGGGCTGGTACTCGGCGAAGCCGACCGCGGCCACCTTTTCGGGATTAAGCGAATGCACCTGTATAAGATAATACGCAATACTTACCGCGCGCGCCACAGACAGGTGCCAGTTCGACGGGTACTGGGCCGAGTTGATGGGGACGTTGTCCGTGTGCCCTTCCACCCTGACGTCGTTCGGCAGCTCCCGCAGGACGCGGGCCAGGCTGTCGAGCGCCGGCATCGAAGATTCCTTGATTTCCGCGCTCCCCGAGGAGAACAGGAGCTCGTCCATGATGTGGACGGTGATTCCCCGCTCGTTGCTCGAGATGGCGATCGGCAGTTTCTTCGCCTCCAGGTGGAGGGCAGAGCGGAGGTCCTGCGCGATCTTCTGCCTCTCGTTCTGGATCAGGGGAATCTGGGAGCTCATGACCCCGTTGTTCCCGGCCATCACCCCCTTGGAGGAGCCGAAGATCCCCCCCATGGCGTTGACGATCTCGGCGTATTTCCCCGCGTCGATCTTCGACATCGCGTAGAGGATGACGAACAGCCCCAGGAGCAGGGTGATGAGATCGGCGTAGGTGAGAAGCCACCGCTCCGAATTCTCGTGTTCCCCGGTATGTCCCTTCTTCTTCATCATTCGTCGACTTCCTGCTGGGCCGCCGGGAGCATGCTGTTGAGCTTCGCCTTGATGACGGAGGGGACCTCCCCCGCCTGGATGGAGAGCACCCCCTCGACGATCATATCCATGAACAGGTATTCCTGGTCGTGGATGTACTTCAGCTTGTCGGCGATGGGAAGCCAGACGATATTGGCCATGAACACCCCCCAGAGCGTCGCAATGAACGCGCTGGCGATGTGCCGGATGAGGATGTTGGCGTCTTCTCCCGCCGAGGCGAGCGTCGCGATGAGCCCCATGACCGTCCCGATGATCCCCATCGTCGGCGAGTATCCCCCCATCTTCTGGAATATGGCGGCCGCGCGCCCGTGCCGCTCGCCCACGTAATTGACCTCGGTCTCCGCAAGCGCACGGAGCACTTCGGGTTCGGTGCCGTCGATGGCGAACCGGAGTATCTTCTTCATGAAGGCGTTCGTGACGTTCCCGAGCTCTTTCTCGAGCGCAAGCAGTCCCTCTTTGCGCGCCACGGTGGAGTACCGGACGATGCTGTCGATCGTCTCCTTCACCTCGTACGACGGGGGAAAGAGGGCGAGCTTGATCATCGTGCCGATCTGGAGGAAATTCTTGAGCGACGTGCCGATCATCGCCGCCGAGAACGTGCCCAGGAAGACGATCGTCATCGCGGGGAGGAGAATGAGCGCGCCGATGCTCCCGCCTTCGAGCATGAACGACCCGAAGATCGCGATCACCCCCAGGATGAGACCGCCGGCCGTCGTTATGTCGAACGTCCGTTTCATGACCTTATGCCAGGAAATTGACAAGTGACTGAGGCAGGATCTTCGCCCCGACTGCAAGGGCGGCGTCGAGCGTCGTCTGGTCCTGCTTCAGGCTCAGCGTCGCCGCTGCCACGTCGGTATCCTGCTGGACGGAGCGGAGCGCCTGGAGCTGCGTGTGCTGCCCCTGGAGGTGCGTCGCCGTCGTGTCCAGGCTCTGGAGGATCGCGCCGGCCTTCCCCGATGCGTTCAGCAGCGTCTGCATGGAGTTCTGGACCGCCGTGACGTCCGCCTGGGTCGGGGTGACCCCCGCCTTGAGGTTGTCACGGATCTTGATCATTTCGTCGAAGAGCGCCGTGCCGCCGAAGGCATCCTGCCCGGTGACGTTGATCGTCTGCACCTGGCCTTCCCCGACCGCGTAGTCGATCTTCCCCGAGTTCCCGCTGTAGGTCACGGTCTCGGAGGGAGGAGGGGCCGCGTTCGGCGTGAGGGTGTATGGCGGCGTCTGCGTCTGCGTCCCCCCGAAGATGTACTTCCCGTTGAACTGCGTGTTCGCAAGCGCGAGCGCCTGGGAGATGTACCCGTCGACCGTGTCCGCGAACGTCGGAATGGCCGAGGCCTCAGCCCCGTTCGACACCTGCGTCATCGTCGTCTGGAGCTGGGCGACAACCTGGCTGATCGAGTCGAGCGCGTCAGTCGAATTCGAGAGCATGGACTGTCCCGCACCGATGTTGAGCGAGAACTGCTCGTTCCGTCCGATCGTGGCGTTCAGCCGCATGATCATGTCCGCCGCCTCGGGATCGTCCGAGGGCTCGTTGACGCGGGTGCCGGAGGAGAGCTGGTTCTGGTATTCGTTGATCCGCTCCTGCGTGTTGTTGACGTTGTACAGGAAGTCGGAGGCGATACGGCTGTCCGTGATTCTCATGGCTACACCATCTGGAGTATTGTGTCGAACATCGTATTGACCGTCGTGACGAGTTTCGCCGCTGCGGCATATCCTTTCTGGAACGTGATCATGTTCGTCATCTCTTCGTCGATGGAGACCCCGGCCACGGAATCCTGCTGGTTCTGGAGCCCGGTCAGGACCGACTGCTGCTGCGTCGTGGTGTCGGACGTGCTGTTGACGGCCGAACCGAGGGCGCTGACGATCCCGTTGTAAAAATCCCCCACCGACACCGAATTACCGTTGAGGAGCTTCTCCGTCTGCACGCCGGCCAGCGCCAGGGCGTTGGTGTTGTCCCCCGGCGTCCCGTCGGAGGAGGCGGCGATCAGGTTCGTGTTGGACTGGACGGCCGCGTTCACGTCGATGTCGGCCGCCGTCGTCCCGGTGAAGAACGCCGTCCCCGTGGACGGCGGGGTCCCCAGGCCGTAGCCGGCCTCGTGGAGCTGGTTCATCCTCGTGATAAGCGCCCCGGCGGCCTGGTCGAGCTGCGCGAGGGTGTTCGGGATCGCGGTGTTGTACTGATCCAGCACGCCCGCGAGTTCCCCCCCGGTGACGCTGAGGGGAGGGCCGCCGAACGCCGTGTTCACGACGATCTGGTTGCCGGCCACGGAGGAGGTCAGGTCGACGGATCCGGCGCCGGAGGCGATCACCATCCCCCCCGTGGCGACCGTCATCGACCCCCGCGTATCGTACGAGACGTTGATCTTGATGAGCCCGGAGAGCTCCTGGAGCTTCTCGTCCCGCTGGTCCATCGCGTCGTTCGCCTCCTGACCCGCCGCGGTCGCGCTCGTGATCTGGAGATCCAGCTTGCTCAGCTCGGAGGTGAGCGTGTTGATCTTCGTGATCTTGGACGTGACGTCCGCGGCAAGCGACGTCCGGAGCTGGGTCAGCCCGCTGCTCAGCGAGTGGAACGAGTCGGCCAGCAGGACGCCCCGCTGGACCACCGCGTTGCGCGAGGAGCTGTCCTCCGGGTTCACCGAGAGGTCCTGCCACGCGTTGAAGAACTGCGCGAGCGTCCCGGAGAGCGCCGTGTCCGAGGGCTCGTTGAAGGTCGACTGGACCTGATTCAGGATCTGGTTCTGCATCGTCGCGTCCGACAGGGACTGGTTCACGTCGCGCGTCTGCGAATCGATGAAGTCGTCCCTCAGCCTGGAGATCGACGCGATCGCCACGCCCGTCCCCAGGAGCCCGTAGGGCTGCGGGAGGGGATTGGTCGGCACGAATGCCGCGCGCTGCCGGGAGTACCCCGGCGTCGTCGCGTTGGCCACGTTATGGCTTGTGACGCCGAGGCCGACCTGCTGGGCTTCGAGCGCACGCGTTGCAGTTTCGAGTATGAGCGACAGTCCTCCCATGGCTTACATCCTCTGGTCGATGAGTGTCCGCGTATTGTCGTCGGTGACGATCCTGAGCGTTTCCTCCACGAACCGGCGTGAACGCTCGAGGAGCACCTTGTTTCTCCCGTTTGCCGCGACGATGTTTTCCACGACGCTCCGGAGCCGGTCCGCCGCCCCCGAGACCGCGACCGCCTCCGCCGGGGGAAGGTAGCGGACGAGCTCGCGCACGGTCATCGTGCGCGGCGACTGGGTTCCGTCGGGGAAGAGGCGCCTCCCGATCTCCTCGGCACACCTGGCGCGTTCCCGGTCCAGCTTCTCGAGCGGCTTCATCAGCTCGGTCTCCGCCGAGACGGTGTCCGCGACGTCCTTCGCCGCGAGCCGGATGATCGCCTGCATCTCTTTCGTGACCTGTTCGTAGATCCCGGTGGCAACCTCGGCTTCCGTCTCCAGGATCGATGTGAGCGTTTCAACGTCCTTCATGTGAGGCCTCCTCCTGTTCAAAGAAATTCATGTAGTTCATGACGCGTTTGACGTACGCCTGCGTCTCGGGAATCGGGGGGACTCCCCCGTGCTTCTCGACGCGCGCGGGGCCGGCGTTGTACGACGCGATAACGCTCTTCGTGTCCCCGGGAAAACGCTGCATGAGGGACTGAAGATACCTGGCCCCTCCCTGGATGTTTTCCCTCGGGTTCCAGACGTTCCTGACCCCCATGTCTGCGGCGGTCGTGTCGGTAAGCTGCATCAGACCCTTGGCGTCCTTCGGCGAGACCGCGCTGCTGTTTCCCGCCGACTCCGCCGCGATCACCGCCTTGAGCATCGTCGAGTCGACGCCGTGCGCCGAGGCCGCCTCCTGGATGATGTTCTCGTAGGAGGCAATCCTCTGGACCGTCGAAGGGGCGGGCGCACCCCAGGCGCCCGCGTTTCCGGTCCGGCCGGCGGAACGGCCGGGCGTCTTCACGGGGGACGTTTCCGCACCTGAGGGATCGGCGGCCGGCGCGACGGCCGGGATCTCCGACGGATCCACGTGGAGCGCCGGCGTCCGCGTGATCTTGAGCGGAGTCGCCGGTACGGGGACCGGAAGAGCGTGCGCGCTAGCAGCCGCGGAAGCCGCCGGATCGGGGGCGTTCAGGGGCTCCTTCGTGATCGAACGGTACAGCATCTCCGCAAGCCCCAGGTTGCTCCGCCCGGCCATCTTCTTCGCGATCTCCGCATCGAACATGGATTCCATCACGTCGTTCCCGAACGACTCTCCCGAGGCTTCGTCTTTGGGGACGGTGCTCCGCATGCTTTTCATCATCATCCCCATGAATATCGCCTCGAAGTCTTTCACCGCTTTCTGAAGGCGCGCCTTCTCCTTCGGGTCGAGAGTCGCTGCGGCCTTCGGCGCTGATGCGGGGGTCGGTATGGTTCCCGTGCCGTCCATCAGATGATCACAAGCTCCGCTTTCAGCGCGCCCGCTTCCTTGAGCGCCTGGAATATCGAGATGATGTCGCGCGGCGTCACCTTGAGCGAATTGAGCGCGCGCGCCACTTCCTGGACCGTCGCCATCCCGTTGAACGCCACGACGGCGCTCGAGTCCTCGCCCGCCGCCACCGACGTCATCTGCGTGACGACGGTCTGCCCGTTCTTCGACAGGGGCTCGGGCTGCGAGACCACGGGGACGGATTCGATGTCGATGTTGAGCCCGCCGTGGGAGATCGCCACCGGGAGGATGCTCACGTTCCCCCCCACGATCACGGTTCCCGTCCGCTCGTTGATCACGACCCGTGCGGCGACGTCCGGGCTCACTTCGAGAAGCTCGACCAGGGAAATGAAATCCACCAGCTTCCCCTGCGCCCGGTAGTCCTTCGGGACGGTGATCGTGACCGTCGACCCGTCGGTCGGAATCGCGACCCGGCTCCCGAGCTTCGTATTGACGACCTCCGCGATGCGCGAGGCCGTCGTGAAATCCGCCTGCGTCAGGACGATGGACACCGTGGAGTCCCTGCTGAACGTCGTCGTCAGGGACTTCTCGATCTGCGCGCCGCCGGGGATCCTGCCGGCCGCGGTGTGGTTGCGCCGTATCTCGTTCCCGTTCGCCTTCACGCTCATCCCCCCGGTGGAAAGGGGTCCCTGTCCCATCGCGTAGATCGTCCCGTCGATCCCCGAGAGCGGGGTCATGAGCAGCGTCCCGCCCTGGAGACTGGTGGCGTCCCCCATCGAGGAGACGACGACGTCGCAGATCCCTCCCTGCTTGGCGAACCCGGGAACCGTGGCGGTCACCATCACGGCCGCCACGTTCCGGAGCCGGAGATCGCCCGGGGGGACCGTGATGCCGAACCTTTTCAGCATGCTCGTGACGGACTGGACGGTGAACGTCGATCGCTGCGTGTCCCCCGAATTGTTCAGCCCGACGACGAGGCCGTAGCCGATCAGCTGAAGCTGGCGGACCCCCTCGACGTACGCGATGTCCTTGATCCTGGTCCCCGCGCCGGCAGGGGCGGGGGCAGCGGCGATCGCGGCAGCGGCGAGCAGTGCACAGACGAATGTTCGTTTCATAGTGTCATCTCACAGTAGCCAGTGGAGCAGTTTGGTGATCCATCCCGGACCCTGGGCGCGGGAAACGATCCCGTCCCCTTCGAACGCGATCTGCGCGTCGGCGATGTTGTACGAGTACAGCGAATTGTCGGCCTGGATGTCCGACGGCCTGACGACGCCCGAAATCGTTATGGTCTGTTTCTCGCCGTTGACGGTGATGACACGGGTGCCGTTGATGATCAGGTTCCCGTTGGGCATCACCGAATCCACCCGCGCGCTCAGCTTCGCCTGCACGGTCCCCTTGCTCGAGGTCCCCCCCGATCCCTTGAAGGCGTTGGAGGTGCCGAGACCGAGGTTCGTGGACGGCGCCGTCGAGCTCGTCTGGACACCCACGGAGAAGTTGCTCTCGCGCGTCGAGTTCGTGGAGGCGTCGTTCGTCGCGCTGTTCGTCTCGACGACGATGATCGTGATTGCGTCGCCGGCATGGGCGGCCTTCTGATCGGAGAAGAGCGACTTCATCCCGTTCTCCCGCATGTCCTGCGCCGGGGCTCCCGCGGCAAGGACGCCGGAAGCGAGAAGAAGCAGGGCGATGGTGCGGCTCGGATTCATACGATTCCCTTTCACGTTGAACTCACTGCTCGAGGGCGGCCACGAGGCCCGCCCCGATCACGCGCGCCCTGATGCGCTCGTGCGTGTACGCCGTTTTCACGGTGATGATGCTTCCGGCGACGCCGTCCTCCAGCGCGACGGCCCCCGTCGAGACCGAGACCCCCGCCGTGGAGGCCCGGAGCGTCACGGGGTCTCCGTGTCCGACGAGCGGGACCGGCTCGAACAGCTCTTCGAACAGGATGCTCCCCTCGGCGATGAACCTCTTTGTCCGTTTTCCCGCGAGCGCGGCCGCGTCAGCGACCGGGCGGCGGGTCCATTCCGTCGATTCGACGTTCGCCGTCCTGACATCCCCGGGAGCCACCGCCGCCCGGGCATCGAGCGTGCGCGAGGCAAGAAGGACGTCCGCGAACGTGCGGATGAGCGCCGGGACGACGACCCTGCGGACGGTCACGCCGTCCACGGAGACGACCACCGCCAGCCCGACGCGCCCGCGGAGCACGGGGGTCGCCGCGGCATCGACCTCCAGGCGCAGGCTCCCCCGGGGGACGGCGATGCTGTCGGGGAGGTCCCTGCATTCCACCGCATACCGCGTTCCCTCCCGCACCGGCAGGCCGGCAACGTACGATTCCGCGGCGGCGCGAAAGTCCCCGGCGCGGACCTCCATCGTCCCCTGCCCCGCGAGAGCGGCAAGGGACACGAACAGGAGCACCGCCGGTATGAGGGCGCGGTTCACGGCGTCACCGTTTGATGCCGTTGGCCGTGCTGAGCATTTCATCGACGGCGGTGATCGTCTTGGCGTTCATCTCGTAGGCCCTCTGGGCCGTGATCATGCCGACCATTTCCTCCACCACGTCGACGTTCGAGGCTTCGAGCGATCCCTGGAGGGTCTCGCCGAACCCCTCGGTCCCCGGCGCGCCCGGGATCGGCGCCCCGGAAGCCGGCGTCTCCACGAACAGACTGTTTCCGATCGCCCTGAGCCCGGCGGGGTTGACGAACTTCGCCAGCTCGATCTGTCCCGCCTTCGTCGGGTTCGTCTCGGAGGCCGTCGTCACGTCGATCGAGCCGTCGCGGCCGATCGTCACGTTCGTCGTGTCGCTCCCCAGCGTGATCCCCGGCTCGAAAATGTACCCCTGCGAGGTCACCAGCGTCCCGTCCGCGGAAAGCTTCAGCGAGCCGTCCCTTGTGTAGGCCAGCGAGCCGTCGGGCCTGCGGACCTGGAGGAATCCCTCCCCCGAGATTGCCACGTCGAGCGTGTTGTTCGTGGTCTGGATGTCTCCCTGGGAGAACGTCTTGAGCGTCGCGACGGGGACAGCCCCGTTGCCGACCTGGATCTCGATCGGCACGCGGATGTTGGGGTTCTGCGACACGCCGCTCGCCTTGAGCGTCTGGTACATCAGGTCCTGGAACTCCGGGCGGCTTTTCTTGAAGCCCGTCGTGTTGACGTTCGCCAGGTTGTTCGCGATGATTTCCACGTTCATCTGCTGGGCGGCCATCCCGCTCGCCGCCGTGCGCAATGCTCTGTTCATCGTCTTCTCCTCGTTGTGTTCAGACGTCCATTACATTTTTCCGACTTCAAGAGACTTCGTCAGCGAATCGTCCATCGCCTGGAGCACCTTCTGGTCGGTGTCGAAACTCCGCTGGATCTCCGTCATCGCGATCATTTCCTCGACGCCGTTGACGTTCGACTCCTCGAGATAGCCCTGCTTGACCGCCGACGGAGACACCGGTCCGTCGGTCTCGGCCGCCCCGGGAGCAGCCTTGAAGAGCGACGCGGTTTCCTTCGAGAGCACCGAAGCGTCCGGGAAATCGACGACACGGATCTTCCCGATCGTCTCCCTGTCGATCATCACTTCCCCCGTCTCCGAGACGCTGACGGTGGCCTGCTGCAGCTTCTGGACGTCGGGGAACTGGATCGGGCCCGACGTCCCCACCACCTGGTAGCCGTCGGCGTTCACCAGGGAGCCGTCGGTCGAGAGGCGGAAGCTTCCGCTCCGCGTGAAGCGCACGCCGTCCGGCGTGTTCACGGCGAAGAACCCTCTCCCCTGTATGGCGACGTCGAGCGGGTTGCCGGTCTGGCGCAGCGAGCCTTCGGTGAAGTCGATCCCCTGCGTCACGCTCACGCCGGAGAGGTCCCCCGCCGCGTCCGCCGTCGGCGCGGAGGAATCCTTCAGCATCTGGACGAACAGCCTGTCCCTCTTGAACCCGGTCGTGTTGACGTTGGCAAGGTTGTTGGCGATGAGTTCCATGCGCATCAGCTTCGGGCGCATGGCCGCTTCGGCCGTCTGGAGTCCCCTGATCACGAGTGTTCCTCCTCCGCAGGAATGGTTTCGAGTTTCTGGAGCCGGAGCGCCAGGTCGATCTCGCCGCGGCCGATACCGAGCCGCCTGGCGACCCTGACCCTCTCGGCGACCGTCGCACCGGCGCTGCACGCGCTCCGGGCCTGGCGCCGGGAGCCGTCCCCCATGGAGCCGGTGTGCAGGCGCATGGCGAGCGCAAATTCCTCCCTCGCGCTCCGCATATCCTTGCCGACGCCGTAGAAATCGTCTTCCTCGTCCGGAACCCGGACGTCGGGAGCATCTTCCCGTTCCCCTTCGCCGGTTGACTGCACGGCGGCCGCAGGCGCCGCAGCGGCGCGGGGGACCGCGGTCACTCCCGCCGGCCTGCGGACAACAAAGAGCAGGAGGAGGATCGTCGAGGAGGCCGCAACGACGAGCGCCGCGAGGAACGCCGCCGTCCGGGAAACCTCCGGCGCCTGAGGGGCGACCTGGGCCGGCACCGGTTCCTTCGCCTGGCGCGGCTGATCAATGCTGAGAGCGCGGATGTCAATCGGGGGCGCCTTCGCCGGCGCCGCAACCGCGCGGGGAGTGCGGGAGACCGCGCCGCGGAGGCCTTTCGACGCCGTATCGCGGCGGGCCGCCAGGCGTGCCGCACCGACCGTATCGCGGGCGGGGGCGTTCACCGAAGAGCTGTCCGCGCCCGTACCCGCAGGCGCAGTGCGCGCAAAGCAGGCGGCCATCAGCACCGCAGCGGCCGCGATCTTCACCGCGGCACAGAACGTGTTCCGGGTCGTCATCATTGGGAGGCGCTCTCCTTCCATACGGGGATCGTCATCGTGAACGTCGTCCCCACGCCGGTTTCGCTCTTCACCGTCATCGCGCCGCCGTGCTGGGCGATGATCTTGCTGCAGATGGCCAGGCCGAGCCCCGTCCCCTTCTCCCCTTTCGTCGTAAAGAACGGCTTGAACACCTTGTCCCTGATCTCGGGAGGGATACCGGGTCCCGTGTCGCCGAACGTGATGCGGACGGAGGAGCCCGCCGAGGCGGCGGCGATCGTGATCCTGCCCCCCGAGGTCATCGCGTCGCGCGCGTTGATCAGGAGGTTGAGGAACACCTGCTGGAGGTAGTTCGCGTTTCCCTTCACCGGCGGGAGGTCCTCCCCGCACCGGAGGTCGATCTCGATCTGCGAGCCGCGGAACTCGTGGCGGACGATCGCCACGGCGTCTTCGATGACGCGGGGGAGCGCCAGCGGGATCAGCGTCACGTCCTCGGTCGCCGAACGGGCGAAGTTCATCAGCCGGAGCGTGATGTCCGACAGCCGCTTCACCTGCGCGCTGAACATCTCCATCCAGTTCGGCAGCGGTTTCCCCGCCTGCGCGAGGTCCAGGTGGAGGAGGAGGATGCTCAGGGGGTTCTTGATCTCGTGCGCGATCCCCGCGGCGAGCTCCCCGATGGCGGCGAGCTTCGCGGCCTGGATCATCTGCGCGTGGGACGACTTGATCTCCTCGTTGGCCAGGAGGAGCTGCCGGAGCGTCCGCCAGTGCTCGACGCCGACCGCCGCCTGGTTGGCGAGGACGGACAGGAGCTGGATGTCCTGGTTGGAAAACTCCTGCTGCGCCTTTTCGGTGTGAATGATGTAGATGCCGATTCCCTCGCTCCGCAGGATGAGGGGCACGATGACGAAATTGCGCGAGCTGGTATTGGAGACCATGTGCTCGAGGTCCGGGATGACGACGGTCTTCTTCTCGGCGATCACCCAGTCGACGATCCCCGCCTCGAGCTGGTGCTCGGCCTCGTGCCGCAGCCTGTCCGAGGGCCTGCCCGCGAGCGACACCAGGTTCTCGGTCTTCGTGTCAAAGAGGAAAATGTCCGACTCCAGCACCGGGATGACCTGCCGCGTGAGATCCATCAGCGCGCTCACGATCTGGTCGGGTTCCGCGGACGTGCTGACGGTGTTCGACATCCGCTGCATCGCCACGAGCTCGTCGATGGAGCTGCGGATCGCCAGGTTGTTCGTGCTGGCGCTCAGGTTGTCGCGCCGGAGCACCTCGATCGTCGTCTCCAGGGCCTTGATGTAGCTCTCGCGGCTCTCGATGAACTGTTCAAAGTGGGGGAGCCCCTCTTCCAGGATCTCGAGCCTGGTCTTTTTCTGTTTCTTCTCCGGCATTCCGGTTTTCTCCGTTCGCTCCATCAGCGGAACCCTCCGGCCTTGACGGCCTCTTCCAGGTCCGCGTTCAGAATCGCCGTGCAGTTCTCGATGTATTCCGCCACGGCGGTTTCGTCGTTCAGCCCGAGCCGCTCGAGCGCGACGGGGTCGAAATCGATCCCCTTGTCGAATTCCGTCTGCCCTTTCATCACCTTGCACGACACGACGTCGGCGCAGTGAATGAGGGAGACGAGCTCCTGGTTGCTCTGCGCTTTCGCGGGAACGTGATGCAGGGAGATCGCCTCGACGAGGTGCCGCGGGAGGTTCCACCGTTCCGCGAGCCACCCGCCGACCTCGGCGTGCGTGACGGACAGGACGCTCTCCTCGGCCTCCAGGAACGTCAGCTCGGACTCGCGCGCGATTTCGACGATGCGCCGGTATTCGCTCTTGAAATACTTGTGAAGGACGGTGACACCCATGTCGTGGAGAAGCCCGCCGACGAAGACTTCTTCCGTCACCCGGTACCCGAGATCCCGGGCCAGGCGCCGGGCGAGCACGCCGGTGGCGATCGCGTGGTCCCAGAACCCCTTGGCATCGAAGAGGCCGTCGGACTTCTTCTGGAGGGAGCTGATGAGCGAGATGCTGATCACGATCTCCTTCAGGGCGTCGTACCCGAGCACGATGATCGCGAAGTCGATCGTCGAGATCTTCCGGGGGAAACCGTAAAACGGGGAATTGGCGATCTTCAGGACCTTCGCCGTCAGCGCCTGGTCCGTGGAAATCACCTTCCCGAGCTTCGAGGCGCTTGTCCGGGGGTTATCCACCATCTCGACGACTTCCATCGCGACCGCGGGGAGCGCCGGCAACTGGATGATGGATTGGACGCGTTCCTTGATGTACTCCGGTGACATCATTGCCTGGGCTCCTCCAATTGATCCGTGTGTGACTGACCGAACACCGTGCTCAGGCGGCACAGGGCCTGGTCTTTCAGATGCTCCACCTCATCGAGCGCGATCCCCGTGACCCGCGCAATGATCTCCAGGGGGAGCGACTCGTAATAGTGGAGCGCGAGAACCACCCGCATATCGGGAGACAGAAGCCCGAGGCCGGCCTCGAGCTGCTCTTTGAGCGCGCCGCAGTGAATCTCCGGCGCCGGGCCCGGTTCGTGCTCCACCGCAGCGACGCGGTTCCAGAACCCGTCCATTTCGTACACGCTGATCACGAGATCGTGCGCCGCCCGGCTGGTAATGGCGAACCGCACGGTCTCCTTCACGGCCCTGCTCCCCAGGAGCGCCAGCGCGAGGTTCAGGGTGCACGCCGGGAGCGGAAGCCCGTACGAAGTCGCCGCCTTGCGCGTGACCGACTTCGAGAGGGACGGGTCCCATTCCAGGATCGCCCCCAGCTCCTTCACATGGGACTCGGGATCGTCCACCAGGCTCAGGATGTGCTCCATGAGCGCAGTCCGTGAAAGGACGTTGTCCATCAGACTTCCTCCTCCAGCGAGGAAAGACCGAGCCGGAGCTTTGCCAGAATTTCGGTGTGCACCTGCGAGACGCGCGACTCCGAGATCCGGAGCACGCTCCCGATTTCCGCGAACTTCAGTCCCTCATAATAGTACAGGGCGATGACGGCCCGCTCGCGCGGCGGAAGCCTGTTGATGGCGTCCATCAGGTGAGCCTTGATATCGTCCTGCGTCAGCTGTTCTTCCGGCGAAAGGGTGTCGGCAGGGACCGTCTCGACGGTCTCCCCTTCTGCCGTTCCCCCTTTCGGGCGTGATTCCCGGTTCATAATCTCCCCCGTTTCCGTAATGAACTTTCTGAACTCCTCCGCGGTCATCGACAGCTTCGCCGCAATGTCGGTCGCCGTCGCTTCCTGTCCCGTCTCCCGCACCACCTGGTCCTGCGCGTCCCGGTAAGCCCTGTGCTGCGCGTGCACCGCCCTGGGCACCCAGTCAAGGCGCCGCATCTCGTCAAGGATCATCCCCCGGATCCTGGACACCGCGTAGGTATCAAACTTGACCCCGAGAGAAGGGGTGAAACGCTCGACCGCGTCGAGAAGCCCCATCATTCCCATCTGCACCAGATCGTCCCGTTCCAGCCCGAGCGAGCGGGCACGATGGGCGAGCCCGAACCTCTTCAGGACGAACTGAACGAGTCCCGCGTAATGGACGACGACCCTCCGTTTGAGCGAAGGCGCCCTCCCCTTCTCCAGCTGCAGCCACACATCCGCAGGAAGCGGTTCCATGGATCACCGGTTTACTTTGACGACTGCAATGTCGGCCTGCGGGCTCCCGGGACGTCCTGCTGCCCCTGCACCGCACCTTCTCCCCCCGTCTTGTCCTTCGACACGATGAGCGAGCTCATCAGGAGCACCACCGCGATCGCGCAGACCACGACGATGAACACGATGAACGCGCGCGCCACCGTCTCCATCAGGCTCATCCCCTGCGTGCCGAAGAGGACCGCGGACACGCAGAAGCCGAGCATCCCGATCTGGAAAATGATCTTGTTCATACCGTCACCGCTCTCAGGGTTGAGTAATTCATAAATTCGTTCGCCATCGAGCGCCCGATCGCCTTGATCGAGAGCGACGCGGCGGAACGCGGAAACCGGGTGATCACCGGTTCCTGCTGGACGATCGCTTTGTGCACGCAGGGGTCGAACGGCACGAACCCGGGATACGTGAACGAGCGGCCCAGGAAGTGGTCGACCGCGAGCCGGAGCCTGTTCACGGTCTCGTCCGCGTCGGCCGGCTCGCGCACGGCGTTGACGATCAGGTTCACCGAGGCGTCTGCGCGCGCCGCCCAGAGGACCTTCATCATCGCATAGGCGTCCAGGATCGCCGTCGGCTCCGTCGTCGTGACGATGAGCGTCTCGTCGGCGGGCTCCGCGAACTGGATGATTTCCGGCGTGAGCCCGGCGGCCGTGTCGATCATCAGCACGTCGTACCGCTCCCGCAGGCCCAGGATGTCGTCGATGAGGCGTTCCTGCACGCCCGGCGTCAGGAGCGGGTAGTCGACCTCGCCGGAATTCCCGGCAAGGACGCGCAGGCCTTCCCGCGGCGACATCAGCGCATCCTCGAGATCCACCCGGTCCCTGAGGACGTCGGCGAGCCGGTACCGCGGGGAGAGCTTGAGCATGACGTCGAGCCCGCCCAGGTTGGCGTCCGCGTCAAGGAGGATCACCCGTTTTCCCATGTCGCAGAAGGCGATCGCCAGGTTCAGGGCCACCGTGCTCTTTCCCGCGCCGCCCTTCCCGCTCGTGACGGTGAGGACGTGCGGCCGCAGGGGGCGGCGGTATTTCTCGGCGATCTGCCTCATCCGTTCGGCCTGGTCAGGCATGCGCGATATCTCCCGAGTACACCATGCTTGCAAATCTGGCCGGATCGACACGGACGATGTCGTCGGGCACGGTCTGGCCGGTCGTCACGTAGGAGACCGGGATCCTGTCGCGGCTCGCCACGCTCAGCAGGGAGCCGAGCGTCACAGCCTCGTCGAGCTTCGAGAACAGGAGCCGGTTGGGCTTCACGACGCGGAACCTGTCGATGATGTCCAGAGCGCTCTTCATCGAGGTCGACGCGCTCAGCACCAGGTGAATGTCGTCGGGCTCGGCGGCGTCCATGAACCGGGCAAGCTCCGCAAGCTCCTTCGCCGAACGCTGGCTCCTGCCGACGGTGTCGATGAACACGATGTCCCTGTCCCTGAATTTCTTGATCGCCGCGGCGAGCTCCGCCGGCTTGTACGCCACTTCCATCGGGATGTCGGCGATGGCGGCGAACGTGCGGAGCTGCTCGATCGCGCCGATCCTGTAGGTGTCCGCCGACACCAGTCCCACGCTCCGGTGCTGGAGGAGCTTGTTGATCGCGGCCAGCTTCGCCACCGTCGTCGTTTTGCCGACCCCGGTCGGTCCGACCAGGGCCGAGACATGCGTCCTGCGGCGGCGCGTTTTCGCTTCCGGGGCGGCGGCAACGAGGCCGGCCATCGCGTCGAGGACCGCCTGTTCGGCGGCTCCGGGACCCGCGGGGCGGTCGCCGTCGGCGCCCGAGGCGTAGACCGACTGCACCAGGTCGGCGGCGAGCTTCCCGTCGACGTCCTGGTTGACGAGGGCGACGTACAGGCTTCTCAGGTGCTCCGGGAGCGCCGGCATCCTGTCGTACTTCAGGTGCTCGACGACGGTCGAGAGCGTTCCGCGCATCTCGCTCAGCTCGACCTTGAGCTGCTCGAAATCTCCGTGGGGGCTTCCCTGCGGCCTCTCCGCGGAGGAGGACACCTGGGCCGCCCTCTGCTGGAACTGGCGGGCGACTTTCTTCAGGCTCTCCACGGGATCCTCGTCGGCGCCGGCCTCGCGGGCCGTTGCGGACTCCGCCGCCTCTGCGGCGCGGCGCGCGTACGGGTTGCGGCGGGGAGGCGCCACCTCGTCGATGGCCGCGGTGATCTCGAACATGTCCTTCGCCAGAAAGCTGAGCTGTCCCTGGCGGGGAATGTTCCGGCTGTTGAGGACCACGGCGTCCGGACCGAGATCGTTCCGCATCTGCTCGGTGGCGTCCTTGAGCGTATGGCCGACGAACCGCTTAATTCGCATTGATGACCTCGAGTCTGCCGATGAATTCGATTTCCGTCTCCGGTGGGAGCTCGGTGAACGAAAGGACCGCCACCGCCGGGAACGCGGTGTGGATCAACCGGTAAAAGTACGGGCGCACCGTTGCGGCGCAGAGAACCGCCGCGGGATACCCTTCCCCGGTGCAGCGTTCGACGTTCGCCTGGAGGCTGTCGTGGATCGACTGGATGACCGCCGGGGCAAACCCCAGGCTCGGGCTGGTCTCGCGCTGATTCTGGAGCGCGTTCGTGATCATCTGCTCCAGGGCCGGATCCATCGCGATGCCGTGCACGATGCCGCGCGCGTCCCGGTGGAGGCGGGCAATCGTCTCGGAGAGGGAGTGCCGCACGTACTCCGTCAGCACGTCCACGTTCTTCGTCACCCGGGCGTAATCCAGCAGGGCCTCGAGAATCGTCACGAGGTCGCGCACGGGGATCCCCTCTTTCAGGAGGTTCTGGAGTACCTTCTGCACGGTCCCCGTCGGGAGCGCTTCCGGCGTGAGCTCATCCACGATGGCCGGGTATTCCTTCTTCAGGTTTTCGATCAGTTTCTTCGTGTCCTGCCGTCCCAGGATCTTGTCGGCGTTCTTCCGGAGAAGCTCCTGGAGGTGCGTCGAGAGGACCGCTGACGGCTGGACGACGGTGTACCCCATCATCTCCGCCTTCTCGCGATCCGCCGCGGCAACCCAGATCGCCGGGAGGCCGAACGCGGGCTCCGTGACGCTCAACCCCTGAACTTCGTCCGGGGAGCCGACCGCGTTCATGGCAAGGTAGCGGTCCATGATGAGCTCGTTCGTGGCCAGGACGTTGCCGCGGATCTTGATGACATACTGGTTCGGACCGAGCTGGAGATTGTCCCTGACCCGGACCGGGGGGATGACGATCCCCAGGTCCATGGCAAGCTGCTTGCGCAGCGACGTGATGCGCGTGAAGAGGTCCCCCCCCTGCGCGTCGTCCACGAGCGAGATCAGCGCGTAGCCGATCTCGAGCTCGACGGGATCCACCTGCAGGTAATCCTCGATCCGCTCTTCGCGCGGCGCCGCGGCGGCGGCCGGCGCGGAGGCGATCGTGCCCGCCGTCTTCCTGTCGCGGAGCTGCACGTACCCGAGTCCCCCGCTCACGCCGGAAAGCACCAGGAACGGAAGTGTCGGCAGTCCCGGAATGATCGCGAAGAGGAAGAGGGCGCCGCCGGCGATGAGGAGGGCCTTGGGCCGCCCCAGGAGCTGTCCCCGGATTTCTTTGTCCAGGGCGTTGCCGGAGGCGCTCCGCGTCACGACCATGCCGGCAGCGGTGGCGATGACGAGCGCCGGGATCTGCGTGACGAGGCCGTCCCCGACCGTGAGGAGCGTGTAGTTGTGGAGCGCGTCGGTGAAGCTCATCCCCTTCTGCGCGACGCCGATGATGAACCCGCCGATGATATTGACGATGTTGATGAGGAGGCCGGCGACGGCGTCCCCCCTGACGAACTTGCTCGCGCCGTCCATCGCTCCGTAAAACTCCGCTTCCCGGCCGATCTGGGCGCGCCTGTCGCGCGCATCCATCTCCGTGATCAGCCCCGCGTTCATGTCCGCATCGATCGCCATCTGCTTGCCGGGCATGGCATCAAGAGTAAACCGGGCCGCGACTTCCGCGATGCGCCCCGCCCCTTTCACGATCACGATGAACTGGATGAGGACGAGAATCAGGAAGATGATGAACCCGACGACGTAGTTCCCCTTCACCACGAACGACCCGAACGCGTTGATCACCTCGCCGGCATACCCCTCGCCCAGGACGAGCCGGGTCGACGCCACGTTCAGCGAGAGCCGGAAGATCGTCAGGATCAGGAGGAGCCCCGGGAACACGGAGAGCTCGAGCGGGTGCGTGATGTACATCGACACGATGAGAATCAGAATCGCGATCGTGATGTTCGTCGCCAGAAGGATATCGAGCACGACCGGCGGGAGGGGGACGATCATGAGCGCCAGGATCATGATCACACCCACGGCCATGAAGACGTCGCTGTTCGCGCCGAGCGAATGGAGCGTCCTGCGGAGGCTGTCGGAAGGGCCCGATGTGACTGCTGCGTCCATGGATCAGTTCATCCTTATGCCGGCGGCGCCGGATTTGAGCCTGTAGATGTACGCCAGGAGCTGCGCGACCGCCTGGAACATCTTCTCGGGAATTTCCTCCCCCACTTCGACCGACGCGTACAGCGTGCGGGCCAGGGGCCTGTCCTCGATGATCGGAACCCCGTGCTCGAGGGCGATCTCCCTGATCTTCTTCGCGATGAGGTCCGCCCCCTTGGCGACGACCTTCGGGGCCGTCATCTTCTCCGTATCGTACTTCAGCGCGACGGCGAGGTGCGTCGGGTTCGTTACGACGACGTCGGCCGTCGGGACGTCGTGCATCATCCGGCGGTAGGCGATGCGCCTCTGGATCGACCGGATGCGCCCCTTCACCTGGGGATCGCCTTCCATCTGCTTCCCCTCCTCCTTCACTTCCTGCTTCGTCATCCGCATCTCTTTCTCGAACTCGAACCGCTGGTAGGCGTAATCGAGCACGGCAAGCACCAGGAACGCGAGTCCCGTCCGGAAAGCCAGCCCGAGCGCACCGCGGGCCATGAACGACAGCACCCCCGCCGGATCGCCGTCCATCAGCGTGATCGTGTCGGCCAGGATCCCGCGGACCGCGTCCCAGGCGATATAGCCGACGATCACGACCTTCAGGATGTTCTTGAGCAGCTCCACGAGCGAACGGCGCGACACGAGCACTTTTTTGATCCCGTTCAGCGGGTTGACCCGGTTGAAATCCGGCATCAGCGGCTCGAGCGTGAACACGAACCCGACCTGCGCGAAATTGAGCGCCACGCCGATCACCGAGAGTCCCACCAGGAGCGGGAGCACGATCGCGCCGAACTGCATCACGCCCCGCACGGCGAAGTCCTGGACCCCCCCGGGGGTGATCCTGTACGTCCCCGCCGCCGTGAAGAGCCCGCGGGTCATCTCGGCGAGCCCCGAGGCCATGCCCGAGCCCGTGAAATAGAGGATGAGCGCGCCGAAGACGAGGATCGCGGCGGAGTTCAGCTCCTGGCTGCGGAAGACCTTCCCCTTTTTCCGGGTGTCTTCCCGCTTTTTGCCGCTGGCCGGCTCTGTCCGTTCTTCAAATGATTCCTGGGCCATCGTCACATCGCCTTTACGATCGTGAGAACCCCGTCTTCAAAACTGAGCAGGAGCTTCCTGAACACGGCGATCACCATCGGCGCCGACGCCATCAGGACGAACACGCCGATGCCGGTCTTGACCGACACGGCCACGAAAAACACGTTGATCTGGGGGGCGACGCGGGCGAGCACCCCCATCCCGATGTTGAGAAGGAACGACGTCACGATGACGGGCGCGGCGAGCTTGACGCCCACGGCGATCGTCATCCCGGTGAGCCCGACGACCGTATCCAGGAGCAACGGAGAAGGATGAAACTCTCCGAGCGGCACCGCGCTGTAGCTCGCGTAGAGCGCCTCCAGGACGAAGTGATGCCCGTTCAGGATGAAAAACACCATCAGGGCGGACATGGTCAGGAGCTGGGCGACCACGTTGTTCGACGTCCCGTTCTCCGGGTCATACAGCTGGGCGAGCGAAAGCCCGAGGTCGAATCCCATCAGATCGCCGGCGATGCGGACCCCTTCGAAGACGAGCCCCGAGGCGAACCCGATCGCCATGCCGACCGCGGATTCCTTCAGGGCAAGAAGGATGAGGGATCCGAGACGAAGGTCCACGTCCGGGTGGGCCGCCGCGACGACCGGGTAGAGAACGATCGCGAGGAAGATCCCCAGGGCGATCTTCACTGTCGGGGGGACCACCCTGTTCCCGAATCCCGGAGCCAGGACGAGGAGCGAGGTGACCCGCACGAAGACGAGAAGACCGATCACGAACTGGAGGACCATGATGTCCATTGTCAGTGCCCGAGCGCCGGTATGTTGTTGAACAGTCCCGTCGTGAACGACACGATCACATCGATCATCCACGGAAGCGTCAGGACCGCCACGACCGCGATCACGACGAGCTTGGGAACGAACGTCAGCGTGATTTCCTGGATCGAGGTCGCCGCCTGGAAGATCGAGATCAGGAGGCCGACGACGAGCGAAACGATGAGGAGCGGCGCCGAGACAAGGAGCGCGGTGTAGAGCGCCTCGCGGAACACGTAGATCACGAACTCCTGGGACATGCCTTCTCCTTCAGCGGAAACTGTTCAATACGGAACCGACGATGAGGTGCCACCCGTCCACCAGGATGAAGAGCAGGATCTTGAACGGGAGCGAGATCAGGACGGGGGGGAGCATCATCATCCCCATCGACATCAGGACGCTCGAGACCACGAGATCGATCACGAGGAACGGAACGAACAGGATGAAGCCGATCTGGAACCCGATCCGCAGCTCGCTGATGGCGAACGCCGGGACGAGCGCATAGGTCGGGACGTCGTCGCGGGAGGAGGGCTTCGACACGCTGGCCATCCTGACGAAGAGCGCGAGGTCTTCCTCCCGGGTCTGCCGGAACATGAACTCCCTCAGCGGGACGACCCCCTTGTCGTACGCCGCCTGCATCGTCATCTTCCCGTTGAAATAGGGCTGGAGCGCCTCGTCGTTGATCCGCGTCCAGGTCGGCGCCATGACGAAGAACGTCATGAACATCGCCAGGCCGATCAGGACCTGCGGCGGGGGAACCTGCTGCGTCCCCATCGCCTGCTTGAGGAAGCTGAACACCACGATGATGCGCGTGAACGCCGTCGTCAGGATCAGGATCGCCGGCGCAAGGGAAAGTATCGTCATCAGGAAGAGGATCTGGAGCGTGACGGAAACGTCTTCCGGCTTCGTCGCCTTGCCGAGCTCGATGGAGACCTTCGGCATCGGCAGCGTCTTCCCCTGCGCGGCAGCCGCCGAGGCCGCCATGACGAGGAGGAGGACGATGAGGATGAACCTATTTCGTGTGCTTTGTCGCAAAGAAGGCTCCGCGCAATGACATTTTGAGAAAATCGGAGAATGACCTCGCCCCGCCGGCGCCGTCCGCCTTCACCCCCGGAAACCAGCGCGGGGACGCCGAACCGCCCATCAGGCTGTCTTCCACGGAGGCCAGGACCTCGGGATCGGTGATTTCGCTCAGCGTCGACATCCCGTGCTCGGACGCTCCGACGACGATCACCCTGTTCAGGACTTTGAGCACGTACACCGCCGTGCGGGGCTGAAGCGAGCGGTGGCCCAGGAGCTCCACGTCCACCAGGGAGCGGCGTCCGCCTTTCCCGGCGTTCAGGTATTTCTTGACAAGGAACGCGAGTCCCAGCATCAGGGCGACGATCGCCACCAGCGAGAGAAGCGTCCTCATGATGATCCATTCCATGGTCATTTCCCCAGGCTCTTGACGCGTTCCGAGGTCTCGATCAGGTTGGTGATCCTGATTCCGAAGTGCTTCTCGATCACGACGACTTCCCCCTCGGCCATCTTTTTGCCGTTGACGATGACGTCCACCGGTTCGCTCGCCAGTTTTTCGAATTCCACGACCGAACCGCGGCGGAGGTCAAGGATGTCGCGTATCTGGAGATTCGTCCTGCCGAGCTCGATCGCCACCGGGAGGGTCAGGTCCAGGAGCAGGTCCATCTTCCTGTCCCGTTCGACGGCCACCGGCGCCGCTTCCAGCGGGGGAAACTGAGCGGGTTCGGCCACCGTCTGCGGTGCGGCGGATGTCCCCTTCGGGGCTTCCAGAATAGCTTCTTCCATGACGGGTTGTTCCATTTGTGGGGCTTTCAGTTTAGACGATTCAATTTTCGCGGCTTCGGCGCGTGCAGCCTCCGCCTTTTCGGTTTCGAGTCTTATGGCCTCCATCTGCTCGGCTTCGAGTTTTGCTGATTCGGCCCGGGCGATTTCCTCCTGAACGGGCTCCACAGGATGTGATTCCTCCTGCGTGGCCGCCGCCTCTACCGGGTCGCCGTTCGTTTGAATCTCGTCCGCCACGGTCATTCTCCCTGATTGGAGTCCAGGTTCGTCCTGGAAATCTTCACTGCGACCTTCCCGCGGGATATCCCGGGGGTTCCCCAGAGGCGGCATTTGCCGCCTAGCATCACGGACACTTCGCTGCCCACGGCGATTGACGTGCGGAGCACGTCGCCGGGCTCGAGCTCCAGGAGCTCCCTCAGCGTCAGCCTCGCCTCACCAAGTATCGCGGTGGCGGGAAGCTGCGTCTCTCCCAGGTGTTTCTGTATCGCGCCGGAACGGTCCCCGTCCCTGTTTGCGGCGGCGAGCGCGCTGAAGTGCTGGACATTGAGCTTCGCGAACACGTCTTCGAGCGCGAACGTGGGGAAGCAGAGGTTCATGAGGTACTTCTGGCGCCCGATCGCGACTTCGAACGAGACGACCATCACGATTTCGCTTGCCGGCGCGAGCTGGGCAAAGTCGCCTTCGCTTTCGTACCGTTCGAGCTTGAACGTCAGATCGGCGATCGTCTTCCACGCGCGCTGGATTTCCGTCAGGGCGCGCTGGATGATCCCCTTCACGATGCTCTGCTCGATCTTCGTGATCAGGCGCGCATCTTTGCTCCCGTCCGCCACGCCGCCCATCAGATGCTCGACCATCGCCAGGACGAGCTGCGGGCTCACCTCGAGCGCGGCCAGGGCGTCGGATTCCATGATCCGGAAGACGTAGAGACAGGAGGGGCTCGCGATCGAGAGGACAAACTCTGAGTAGAACAGCTGATCGACCGACAGGACGTTCACCGTCACCGTCGTCTGCATGCGGGAGACGAGGTAGGACCCGAACGCCTCCCCGAAGTTGTCGTGCACCGCCTGGAAGGTCCTGAGCTGGTTCTTCGAGAGTCGGTGCGGGAGACGGAAATCAAACGTAACCGCTTCCTTAGCGGGCGTTTCCGACTCCGCGGGCGCCTGCTCGGCCGGGGACGCGCCGGAGGACATCCCGGAGAGAAGATTGTCGATTTCCTGTTGTGAAAGAATCTCGGGCACGGTCTGCTCTTACTGGATGATGAATTTGCTGAAGTAGACGTTCGTGAGCGTCCCGGCCGGGAGCATCTCGCCCACCTTCTGGAAGATCTCCTTCCGGAGCGCTTCTCTCTGGTCGGGCCTGACAAGCTCGTCGAGCCCCTTGCTCGTCAGAACCGTATTGAGCACGTCGCGGACCTGGACTTCCTTCTTCTCGAGGTCTTTTTCCCGCTCGGCGTTGTTGATCTCGAACCCGACCGTCGTCAGGAGGAAGCGCGTCCCGTTCGTCCCTGCGGGGTTCACGATGACGTCCTTGACGACGAATATGCTCTTCGCCGCATCGGCGGCGGATTCCCTGGTCTCTGCGGCTTTCGCCGGCTCTGCCTGCACCGCGGCGGAGGACGGAGCGACGAATTTCGCCACGAGGAAGTAGACAACGGCGAGCTGCACGAGGAACACCGGGACGCCGATGATGACGAGCTTCATCGGCGTGACTCCCGCTGGTGCGGCGGCAGCCGCGGCCGCCGGGGGTGTTTTGGACTGTTCAGGGGGTTGTGTCTCTTTGGCCATTGATTCACCTCACTTTACATGGCCTGAGAGAGGTCAAACCGCGTGCCATGGCGGGGGGGCCGGAGGGGGCACGTTTGCATCGCATTTGGGGACAGAACAGGCGATTCCGACGCCTGAAGGGCAAATATAGAGGTTTGCTGGTGGCTAATATCGGCCAACTGATGACAGGCCGTTGCGCACCGGGGACGTCATTTTCGGGTGCGGGTCTCCGGCCGGCATCGACGCCGGTACCGGACGACCTTCTCGATGACCTCTTCCACGGACTCTTTCACGATCAGCTTTTTGCCGCTCGTCGTCGTGATCATCGTATCGGGGGTTGATTCGACGAACTCGATCAACTCGGCGTTGACGACGATCTTCTGATCCTGAAGCTTGGTCAGTTCGATCATAAAGGCCTCGTTTTGGATTGCTTCGGGGGTGGCGCCTTCGGCGCCACCCCCTTGCAATGACTCATTACCGTTTCAGAGCGACGACTTCGTCGAGGAACTGGTCGCTCACGGTGATGACACGGGCGCTCGCCTGGAAGCCGCGCTGCGCGGTGATCATCTTCGTGAACTCGTCGGCCAGGTCGACGTTGGACTGTTCGAGAACGCCCGTCTGAATCGTCGATGCCGTCCCCGCCGCCACCACCGTCGCCGCGCCGGAGTTCCCCGACACGTCGTAATCGTTCCCACCCACGCGCGTCAGTCCGGCGGGGTTGTTGAAGTTCGCGAGCATGATCTGCGCGAGCTTCAGCGTCTGGTTGTTCGAGAACGTTCCGGTGATCGTCCCGTCGGCATTCACCGAAGTGTCGAGAAGCGTCCCGGCCGCCCACCCGTTCTGCGAGAGGGCGTTGACGGTCGACGTGCCGGCGCCGTCCGTCTGCGTGATGCCGCTGTTGTTGCCCGGCGCCGTCGCCGTGGCTGTACCCGCATTGATGACGACACTCATCGGCGCGGCCCCGCCTGTCGGCGTGATCGCGATAGGACTCCCGGTGAACGAGTTGAGCGTACCGTCCGTGTTGAACGTGATCGTCCCCGTGGAGGCGGTCGACCCGTTCGTCACGGAAGCGGCCCAGGTCCATGAATTGGAGCCGACTGCGCCGTGCGTGAACGTGATCGTCATCTGGTGCGCCGTGCCGAGCGAGTCATAGACGGACTCCGACGTCGTCGTCGTCGCACCGGCCGCCGCGTTCGCATCAAGATTCCCCGCGAAGTTCGCCTGCGTCGTCGCCTTGGCGGGCGACGTCAGGTCCTTCCGGATCACGATGTCCTGGAGCGCTGCGCCCGAGGGGATGTTTCCGTTCGCATCGGCAATCCTTCCCTGGATGATACCACCGGTCGACTTGTTGGCAAAGTACCCGTTCGTATCGATGTCGAAGTTGCCGTCACGCGTGTACAGGGTCTTTCCCCCCTCGTTGACGATGAAGAACCCGTTCCCCTGGATCGCCATGTCGCGCGGCAGCCCGGTCGACTGGAAGCTTCCCTGCGATGTGTCCATGTCGATGGAACCCATCGCCACGCCGAGGCCGATCTGCATCGGGTTCTTGCCGCCCATCGACGCGGTGGGCTGTGAGGCGTCCTGAAGCGTCTGGGAGAACATATCCGTAAACGTCGCGCGGCCCTTCTTGAATCCGATCGTGTTGACGTTCGCGATGTTGTTGCCGATGACGTCCATCATCAGCTGGTGGTTCTTGAGGCCGGAAACGCCTGCGAAGAGTGACGTGAGGAATGCCATGGTACTACCCTCCTGTATGTGTGATGTCAATGTGGTCAGGCGTCTGTCGGTCGGCCTGACCGGAGGGGCCTCCTCCCCTCCTGCAGAAGCATGAGGGAGAGGGCCAGCCCGCCGTTGTTGATTTGTGTTACTATCCTGCTATGACTGCACTGTCAATGTTCGTGAATACGTTGTCTTTGACCTGCTCCGCGTCCATCGCGGTGACGACCGTCCGGTTCTTGACGCTGACGATGAACGCCATGTCGCGGAGCAGGACGAGCGAATCCTGGGACCCCTTCTCGCCCGCTTTCGAGACCGCCTTGCCCAGCGTGGAGAGGTCGTCCCCCGAGAGCTGTATGTTGCGGGACGCCAGGCGGTCCTGGGCGTGCTTGGAGAACTTCAGATCCTTCAGCTCCTTCTGAAGTATGCTCTCAAACGCGCCCTCCTGCGGGACCCCAACCGGCGGCCGCTCTTTCAGGCCGTCCACGCCCCTTGCGGGGATGAACGGTACCTGGACGCCGTTTATTGTCGTGTCAGACATGGTGTCAGCCTTATGAGACTTCCAGTATGTCCGAAAGATTGATTTCCTGTCCGTCGACGACAAACACCGTCCCCGTCGACTTGAACCGGACTCCCGACACCGTGCCGTAGAAGAACGGGGATGCCGTGATCGCGGCGCCGGTGGCGTCGGTCGCGGTCACCTTGACGGTGTAGCTGCCCGCGGCGGCCTGCGTGCCCGCATCCGTGAGCCCGTCCCACTGCACGTCGACGTCCCCGGCGGCGACCCCCGTCCCCTTGATCGTCCGGACGACGTTCCCCTGCGAGTCCAGGATCTGCACCTGGGCCGAGACCGCGGCGGAGGGGAGCGTGTAGCCGGTCTTCATCGTCCCGGTGCCGGAGTAGTTGAACGTCGAGCCCGAGGCGCGGACCTCTTTCCCGATCACCGTCGTCGCGAGTGCGTTGCTGATCGAGGTGTTCAGGAGCTGGCTTGCGCTGATGCTCGACTGAAGCGTCGTGTTGATGTTCGCGAGCTGCTCGACGGAGGTGAACTGCGCAAGCTGGGACGCGAATTGCGTCCCGTCCATCGGGTTCAGCGGATCCTGGTTCTGGAGCTGCGACACGAGAAGCTTCAGGAAGTCGTCCTGCCCCATCACCCCCTGCGTGGACGTCGACGCCGGAAACTGCGTCGGTCCGATGCTCGTCACCGAAGTTGCCATGGTCGTCCCTTCCTACATTATCAATTCGATGGTATTGTATCCCATATCCTTCGCCCCCTGGTACGACTCGGGGTCGTCGCCGGAGAGCATGCGCCGTGTACCCCTCCGCCCGGCCCTCTCGCCGTTCGTTCCGGACCCGTCGCGCTGCAGCGACGACTCGGGGAGCATGACGTCGATCCGCTGGACTTCTATCCCGTGCTCCTGGAGCGCCTGGCGAAGCTGGGGCATGTGCGCCTCAAGGGCCGCCTTCACGACCTGCTGCGAAACATCGATCTGCGCCTGCATCCTCGCATCCTCGACGTGGATCGTGAGCTGGACCTCTCCGAGCGAGGGGGGCTTCAGCGTCATCCGGATATCGGACGTCGTCCCGTCCACTTCGAGCTTGAGATTCTGAACGACCTGGTCCGCGATCCTGCGCGAGACTTCCGCAGGGAGCGGCGCATACGGAGAGGGAAGGTCCCGGAGCGGGACCGCCGTAGTCACGGGTTCCGGCTTGTCGGAGGTGATTGCGCCGCCGGCCGCCGTCTGGAGAGAGCGGAGCGCCGAGAGATCGACCTGTTCACGCGCCGGGCGGGCCGCGTCGGCTCCGGTGACCGGTCCTGCGTCTCCTCCCGATACGGGCGAATTCTTCTTCCCCGGCTGAGACTGGACATCCGCGACAGCAGGCGCGGTGTCCGCGCCCGTAACGCCCGTCCTGAATGAATCGAGGGGAGCGTCCGCTGAGGCATCCGGGCTCACTGCGCCCCCCTTCACGGCGTCATCCGCGGCGTTACCGGTTTGACCTCCTGATTTCGAAAGCATCCCGAACACGTCCCTGACAATGCCCGCGAATACGCCGGGAGCCGGTGAGGGGGCTTCCCCGGAGGGGGAAATCTCCGATGCGTCGCCGACCGATGCCGCGCTGCGGAGGATCGACTCCGCTGTCTTCTTTCCCGGCGCGGGAGCCGGCCGCGTCACGACCGACGGGTCGAGAATCGCGGCTGCTGCGGTCTCGATCGCGGGGACGACGTCCGCCGATTGTTGCTGGATCGTCACCTGGGGCGAACCAAGAGGCAGACGGGCATTCGCGCCGCCGGCCGCGGGCGGCTGGTCCGGGGGCATGACGTTCACATCGGGCTTGATGATCCCGGGAATTTCCGGGATAGACGGTTTCCCGTCAACCCGGAGCGGCGGCCCGATCGTTGCAGCAGCAGGCCCGTCCGGTTTCGGTGGAGGTACGGCGAATATGTCGGCCTGGACGGACTGCGGGGAGACGGCATCCTCTCCAACCGTCCCTGCCAGTGCGGCAGTCAACTCAATTCCTGCGGAAGCCGGCCGGGCTGATTTCCCACTTCCGTTACCTGACACCGGCATACCGGTGACAGTTGACCGATCAACTCCTGGAGGAGGGATCTCGCTGACAAGCGAGAGAAGCACTTCCCCGTCGTTGTCCAGCGGGTTAAACGGCTGGGCGAAATTCACCTGGCCCCTGTCCCCCGCCGACACGGCCGGGAGAGAATTTCCTGAAGTCGACGGAACGGCGGAATTCCCTTTATCGCCGGGGCCGTCCCCCGTACCGAGTGCGCTCCCCGAATCCTGAAGAGCCGTGCCCACCCCCATCCCCGCCGCCGGCACGGGCAGGAGCGCGGCCGCCTGCATGAGTATGGATTGCGGAACCAGGATCAACGCCTGCGCACCGGGAGCACCGTCCATCGAGAGCGCTTTCACGGGACGGGGTTCCTCTTCCATCACCGTCGCCGCGTCCTCCTCCCTGCCGGGAACCGGTTTCCCCTTTGTGATTTCCGGCGTGGATTCCGCCGCCTGCTCCACTGTCCCGTCCGCCTTTTCCCGGGTTCCGATATCGGCGAGGAGTTTCTTGACGAGCCCCGCGAACAGATTGACGGGCAGGCCGGCCGCAGATCCGCCGTTCACCGCGCTCTGCTGCGCGGGGGAGGCCTGCGCGGGGGTGCGAATCAGGTTCAGGATATTCGTCATTCGAGTGTCCTCATCATGCGGGCCGCCCGTTCCGGATCGAGCGCGCTCAGAATCTTCGCTGCCTGGCGTTTCTTGACGGTGAGCAGGACCGCCTTCACTTCCCTGTCGTCAAGTCCCTTGAGTATCCGCACCGCCTGATCCGCGGGCATGCCTTCGAGCATCTTTGCAAATGATTTCGAGTCCTTCGCACGGGCGCTGTCGGAGATGGTCTCCCTCGCCGTGCTGTCGGTCCGGGAACCCTTCGGGGCTTTCCCGGTGAGGTCGGCGATGAGCTTCTGCTGGTCGTCGATCTTTTTCAGGAGCGTCCGGATGCTGTCCGCGGCGACGGCCGCTTCGCCCTGTTTCGGAGGAGGAGCGGGAGGCCCGACAAGCGTGGAGTCCGGAGACGGTACGGCCGCGGACGCAAGCCTCTTCGCCGAGGAGGTGTCCCGTACGGCGGCGGAATCCTTCGACGCAACGGCCGGAGGCGCCTTCGGCGCTATCCCCAGGAGCGACGGCTTGAACTGGTAGACGCCGACGATGATCGCCACGGCGCCGACGAGCGTTCCTGTCATCAGGAGTATGTACGGGAGTATCGATTTCATTAATTACCTGCCGGCTTCACGCGCTGTGCGAGCACATCGATGACGCGCTGGGCCTTCCTGTCGTCTTCTTTCGCCAGCTCGCTCTGGCGTTTTTCCTCGATCTTCGTGATCATCTGCTGCGACTGCGTCTTCTCGACGAGCTCGCCCCGCTTGGAGTCCGCCTGATCGCTCACCGTCTGGACGGTCTTCTCCTGGTCCTTGATCTGGCGGGAAAGGCTCTGCAGGAACGCGCGGCTCGTCTGCAGGTCGCGCGCGCGCGATTTCATCTCGCGGGCCGCATCGCTCATCGCCGTGCTTTTCTTCTCCTCGAGCGCGTTCAGCGTCCCCTGCTCCTGATCCTTCTTCACCGTGATCTCGGCGAGCTCCCGCTGTGCGCTCTTGACCTGGATGTCCTTGACCCGTATGACCGTCTGTAAGCGTGAAGGTGTAACGTTCATGCAATCTCCCTGTGTTAAACCATTCCCGCCCGGGCGACGAGGTCGAGAAGCCGCCCGACGCTCGTGTCAAAATCCGCCTTCTCGCTCGAATCCTGGCGGAGAAACTCCCGTATCGCGTCCCAGTTCCGTATCGCCCTGTCGATCCGGGGGTTGCTCCCCTTGACGTATGCGCCGATGTTGATCAGGTCTTCGGACTCCCTGTACGTCGCCATCATGTCGAGGAACCTGTGGACCGCCGCCCTGTGCGCCGGCGTGGCGACAGCGGGCATCACCCTGCTGACGCTCTCCAGCGCGTCCACGGCGGGGTACTGGCCGGCGGAGGCGAGCCGCCGGGAGAGGACGATGTGGCCGTCGAGTATCGAACGGACGGCGTCCGCCACCGGCTCGGTCATGTCGTCTCCTTCGACGAGCACCGTGTACATCCCGGTGATGCTGCCGTTCCGGGAATTGCCGGCACGCTCCAGGAGCTTCGGGAGCATCGCGAACACCGACGGGGTGTACCCCTTCGTCGTCGGGGGCTCGCCGATCGCCAGCCCCACTTCGCGCTGGGCCATGGCCAGGCGCGTGACGGAATCCATCATCAGCATCACGTCCATCCCGGCGTCGCGGAAATACTCCGCGATCGTCGTCGCCATGAACGCGGCTTTGAGCCGTATCAGCGAGGCCTGGTCGCTCGTGGCCACGACGACCACGGAACGGCGGAGGCCTTCGGGTCCCAGCTCGCAGTCAAGAAATTCCGTGACTTCCCTTCCCCGCTCGCCGACGAGCGCGATCACGTTCACGTCCGCACTCGTGTTCCTCGCGATCATCCCGAGGGTGACGCTTTTTCCCACGCCGCTTCCCGCGAAGATCCCCACGCGCTGCCCCTTGCCGAGCGTCAGGAGGGTGTCGATCGATCGTATCCCCGTCGCCACGGTTTCCGATATCCGGCGGCGGGTCAGCGGGTTGGGGGGCGAGGCGTAGATCGAACGGACCTCGTCCGTGACGATCGGCCCCTTCCCGTCCAGCGGCCTCCCGAGCCCGTCAACGACGCGCCCCAGGAGCTCCTTCCCGACGTTGATCGAGAGGGATCGGCCCGTCGCCACGATCTCGCTTCCCGGTCCGACGCGCGAGGCATCGCCCAGGATCATCGAAAGCACCCTGTTGCTCCGGAACCCGACGACTTCGGAGAGGCAGAGATCGTGCCCCTCCCGCGATTTGATCATGCAGACGTCGCCGAGCGAGCAGTTCGGTCCGACGGACTCGATGACGAGCCCGATGACCTGCTCGACCTTGCCGTTCACCTTCAGCAGGTCCACCTGGTCGAGCCGCGTGAGGTATGCCTCGAGCGTCCCCGACGAGGACCGGACCTCCGGGCTTTCGACCATTTCCGGCGCCGCGCTCATTCAGATTCTCCCAGGATGCCCGAAATTCTCCCGAACAGCGCCGCCTCGACCTGCCGGAGCTGCGTCGCCCAGCGCGCGTCCACGTTGCCGGAGGCGCACTCCACGATGCAGCTCCCCTGCTCGATGCTCTCGTCCGGCTCCACGATGAACTCCCTCACGGATTCCGCAGAAGCGAGGATCGCCGGGCGGTGTTCCCTGATGACCTGCTCGTCGGCCGGGTTTACGCGGAGCTTGATGGCGTCGACCCCCACAACGCGCCGGAGCGCGTCCTGGATCTGCCGCACGGCGGTCCCGTCCTCGGCCCGCACCTCCCGCTTGATGATCTTTCCCGCAACGGCGAGCGCGAACCGGAAGGCGTCGCGTTCGATCCGTTCGTACAGGTGCCAGAGCTGTCCCTGCATCGACGTCAGCAGCGACTCGATCCGCGCCGTGTGGGCGGCCAGGCGCTCGTTATATTCCGCCCTCAGGCGCGCCTCGGCACGGGCCACGCCCTCGGCAAACCCCCTCTCGTACTGCGCCGCGCCGTCATCGAAGACCGGCGTGAGCGGCTCGCGGAATTTCGGCTGCTCCCCGACGGGCTCCTGCGCCGTGATCGGCGGGAGATCGTGCGCGCCGCCCCCGGAGCGGCGCACGCGCGCGCCCGGCATCCCGGCCCGTATTTTGACGACGTTAGACAAACACTTCCTCCGTTCCTCCGCGGCCCGCGATCACGATCTCTCCCTGGTCCTCGAGCTGCTTGACGATGTCGACGATCCTCGTCTGCGCGGCCTCCACTTCCTTGAGGCGGACGGGCCCCATGTACTGCAATTCTTCCTTGAGGAGATCCCGGGCGCGCTCGGACATGTTCTGCAGGATCTTGTCCTTCAGCTTGTCGTCGCACACCTTCAGGGAGAGGGCGAGCTCCTTCTTGTCGACCTCGCGCAGGACGCGCTGGATGCCCCGGTCGTCGACGTACATCAGGTCGTCGAACATGAACATCAGACGCTTGATCTCCATTGCGAGCTGGGAGTCCTGCTGCTCGATGGTCTCGAGGATCGTCTTCGCGGTCGCGTTGTTGCACTTGTTCAGCACGCTGGCCACCGCCTTGGCGCCGCCCATCAGGCTCAGGCTCTGGCTGATCTCGTTCTGGGCGATCTCCTCAACGACGTCCTCGACTTCCTTCAACAGCGCCGGGGAGACCTTGCCGAGGGTCGCCATCCGGTACGAGACGTTGTTCCGGAGCTCGTCGGGGAACTCCGTGAGCACCTGCGCCGTCTGGTCGGGGGAGAGATTCGAGAGGATCAGCGCGATCGTCTGCGGATGCTCCTTCTGGAGGAAACTCGCGAGCTGGCCTCCGTCCGCCTTCTTGAGCGCGCCGAATCCCCGGACGTGCGTCAGCGCCTTGACCTTGTCCAGGACGTCGGTCGCCTTGGCAAATCCCAGGGAACTCTCCAGGAGCTTCTGGGCGTAGTCAATCCCCCCCTGGATCACGTATTCCTGCGCCGTGATCAGCTGGTGGAATTCATCCATCACCGTGTCGATCACGGTGGAGGAGACCCCTTTCACGTTCGAGATCTCGATCGTGAGCATCTCGATCTCCTCCTGCGTGAGCTGCCGCATCATCTTCGTTGCGGTCTCAACGTCGAGCGAGAGCATCAGGAGCGCGGCCTTCTGCCTGGCCGAGAACCGCTCTACTTGTTTGTTTGCCTGAGCCATTGCGGATCGTTATCCCTGTCTTCGTGGTCCCGAATCAATCTTCCGCAAGCCACACCTTCAGGAGGCGCGATGTCTCCGAAGGCTTGTCCTTGATGTATTCCGTCACCCGCCGCCGCTTCTCCGCCCGTACCATCGCTTCCTCGGAGATCTCCTCCTCGGGGGCGGGGAGCCGGATGGCCTCCTTCCGCTTCTGGAGCTCCGCCGCGGCGGTCGCCGCCGCAGCGGTGAACGACCCGGTCTTCTCCCCGACGCTCACACGGAGACGTCCCAGGAGGGAGCGGATCAGCACCACGCCCCCCGCCATGGCCGCGACGAGGAACACCTTCTGGATGATGTCGTTGTAGTCCGAGAGGGGCTGCGACTGCTTGTAGACGAAATCCTGCTCCTGGAGGGGCGTCCCGAAGGAGAGGTTGGTGACCGTGACCTCGTCGCTGCGCTGCGGGTTGAACCCGACCGCACGCTTCACGAGCTCGGTCATCTTGTCCATGTCGTCCTTCGCCCGGGGGACGTTTTCGGTCGTCTTCTGCCCGTTGTTCTCCACCTGTTTCGTCGTCCCGTTCACCAGCGCCGCGACCGACAGGCGCTTGACGTTGCCCAGGTTCTCGACGATATGCTCGACGGTCTTGTTGACTTCGTAGTTCGTGACGGTGCTCGAACGCGTCGAGGGGGGCGCGGAATCGCTCGTCACGCTCTTGTCTTCCTGGATCTGCTCGCTGCGGACGGCGCTGTTCTCCGGATCGTACTGCTCGAGCGTCCGCTCCACCTGGCGGAAGTCGAGCTCGGCGCTCACCTGGACGACGGCGTTCCCGGACCCGACGACGCTCTCCAGGAGGGACTGGGCTTTCCGGGAGAGGTAGGATTCGACCTGCTGCTGGAGTTCGTACTGCGTCGAGGTCATCGCCGCGACGGAGTTCCCCTTCGCGTTGTCCGAGAGGAGGATCCCGCGGGAGTCCACGATCGACACGTCGGAGGTCTGGAGCCCCTCGACGCTGCTTGCGACCAGGTGGGCGATCCCCTGGACGGACTCGTGCCGGAGCGGCTTGCCCGAGCGGAGCTTCAGGACCACGGAGGCCGTCGAGGGCTTTTCATCCTCCTTGAAGAGGGCCTTCTCGGGAAGGGCAAGGTGCACGCGCGCCCCTTCGACCTCTTCGAGCTGCAGGATCGTCCTCGCCAGCTCGCCCTCCAGGGCCCTGCGGTAATTCACTTTCTGGACGAAATCGGACACGCCCAGGTTCGTCCTGTCGAAGATCTCGTAGCCGATCACGCTCGACTGCGGCAGCCCGTCCCCGGCAAGCGACAGGCGGAGCTCGTATACCTGCTCCTTCGGGACAAGGATGGATTTTCCGCCGTCATCGAGCCGGTAGGGAACGCTCTTTTCCTTCAGCTTGTCGACGATCTTCGAGGCATCGGCGGCGTTCAGGTTGTTGAACAGCGTGGCGTAGGTCGGCTGGTTCACCATCGTCACCATCGCGATGATCGCCCCGACGACGCCGAGCGCGACCACGACGAGGAGGACTTTCTGACCGAGCGTCGTCCGGCGGAGAAGCGCCGCCATCTGCTGCTGTGCCCCAAACTGGTTGTCGGCCATCGATTACACCTGCAGTCTCATGAGTTCCTGATACGCGCTTATGGTCTTGTTCCTGATTTCCATCAGGAGCTCGAAGCTCGTCCTCGCCTTTTCCACCGCGATCATCACCTGGTGCAGATCGACCGCATCCCCCTTGACCATGCTCTCCACGGCGCTCCCGGCCTGCGACTGGAGCGCGTTGACGTCCGTGACGGCTTTGGCGAGCGTCTCGCCGAATGTCGCGTTCGACTCGCGGATCGTCTGTTCGATCATCCCCTTCTTCCCGGTGTCCGCGGTACCGGGAACGAGCGTCAGCACCTGGTTCACGTTCATCGCACTATCCCTTCCGGTCCACGATCGATCCCGTGACGACGGATCCCGTCCGCCCCGTGCCTGCGTACGTTTCCTGCGCGCCGGTTGCACCGGTTGCGCCGGGGAAGAGGTTCTCCAGGTAACGCTGTTCGTCCTCGGTGAGGAGGTCCTTTGCCCTGACGCGGGGACGCGCCGCCCGGGCTGTCCCGTCCTGGGCCGGGGAGGCGGCACCGTCCTTCACGGCGGATTCCGCCTCCGCGGGGACCTGCGATTTCACGGAAGGATTCACCGCCGGCGCGTACGTCCCTACTCCCCTGATCTCCATGTCAGATCTCCAGTGAGTCTTTGGCCATGTTCTTTGCAGCATCGATCGCGACGACGTTCGCCTCGAACGAACGGGATGCGGTCATCATCCCCACCATCTCGGTCACCACATTGACGTTCGGCATGTTCACATATCCGTCCGGGTTCGCGTCAGGATTCCCCGGGTCGAACACCAGCCGCGGGGCCGAGGGATCCTCGGTTTCCGTCGCGGTGATGGATTCGTCCACCTGATCCGTCCCCTCGGCGGCGACAGGAACGTCGGCCATGTGCGCCTCGTTCGTCGTCGAAAGGCGGAGGCCGGCCTGGCGGAGGGCGGTGCCGAACATGTGCTCCCCCTTCGCCTTGAGCTGCACCATCTTCCTGCGGTAGGGGCCGCCTTTTTCCGTCTTCGTCGTCTCGGCGTTGGCAAGGTTGCTCGCGATGGCGTTCATCCTCTTCCGCTGCGCCGTGAGCCCCGCCGAGCTGATGTTCAAGCCCGCAAACATGGCCTCAATTTTCATTGCGACCCCCGGATGCTTTCCTGGATGTCCTTGAACGTCCCCGCGATAAGCCGCGCGGCGTACTTGAATCGGATCTGGTTTTTCGCGAGCTCGGCCATTTCGTTGTCGATGTCGACGCCGTTGACCCCGCTGGCGGTCGGATCATACGGCATGCGGGGATCGGGTGCGACGTCCTGGACGGCGGGATTCACGTCCGCCGGGTTGTCGGAGCCCACGGCGATGTGACGCGGGTCGGTCGTCGCAACGGTGACGCCCCCTCCCGAACGGGAGGCGGCGAGCTGGTCCTCGAAGGAGACGACGGAAGGCCTGTAGCCGGAGGATCCGATGTTGGCAATGTTCGACGAGATCGTCCGATGCCGGAGCGTGTACGCGTCCAGCGCCTTGCCGAGAAGGGGGATCTTTGTGGAATCGAAAAGTTTCACAGTCTGGTATCGTACCCGTCGACGTGCCGGGCGCTCATCACTCGCCCGCGTGCGCAATTCGCCTCATGCGGTTGCTTTCTTCAGGCGGGAAACCTCCGTGTTCCCGCCCCGTGCCGCGCTTCAGATGCCCAGCATATCCTCGAGCTCGCCGCTTATCGCATCGGCACCCCGGAGGGAATTGCCTTTCCGCTTTGACACGACGATCGCCGCCACGAGAGCCGTGACGAAACCCGCGAAGAATGCCGCGCCGCCGACCTGAACTGTCCTGGAGATTTTCATAATGCCGTCCTCTGGTGTCGAAGAGCCCTGAATGAACTTTTTCGCACATCCTCTCTATCAATCGCGGTGCCAAACGCGACGGGGTGCGAATCCGGCGGAAAAACGAGCTGACGGGCACGAAATTGCCGAAATCAGGGGGTTTTTGAGGGGGAGGCGTGGCTACTATGAGCCAGATGGAGAGGATTTTTCTTCACAGCCTTGTGAGGTGAGGTCCGGCCGTGGAACCAACCCCGGACTCGGAGGGGGGGATGGTGCTTCTCAACGATGTCCTGTCACCGGGGGGTAAGGAGCGCGGATCAGGGCTTCACGATTTCCAGGGGGCGTTTCGCCGTAAGCGTCTGCACCCTCTTCCTGTCGGTCGCCCGGACGATCAGCGTGTACCGGCCGGGGTCGATCGCATGGACGTCGATCTGGCAGAAGACGGCCGCCATCTCTTCCTTCGCGGATTTCTCCGCCGCGTAGACGACGATCCCCTTTGCCGGATCCTTCTCATCCTCGGGGAGGAGCACGCATTCCGCCCGGTATGCCGTGTTCCCGTTCAGGTCCGGGACAAGGTGGTAAAGCTGGAAATACACGAGCAAGGGCTCCGTGTTCATCTGGAACCGGAACGGGCTCTGGACCACTTTCACCCCGTCGATCGCCAGCGCGGCCTCTTCGCCCGACGGCCTCAGATATTGCACCGAGCTCATCAGAAATTCACTCCCCGAAAAATCCCTCACGCGCAGCGGCTGATGCCAGATCCCGAGCCTGTCCTCCCCGAGAGGACGGAGATGCATCGACACCGCGTAGGAATCCGGGAGAACCGTGTAGCGGATGAGATCGAGTATGACGCCCGTCCGCGTGCGGGTGAGGCCCACCTGCATCGTGTCGAGCCGGGTGACCGCGTTGATTGCACCCGCATCGACAAGCGAAAACCCGATTTCCACCGGGATCGATTTCACCGTGTCGGGAAGGCCGCGGGAGAGCGACGAGAGGGGAATGGCATAGCTCACGTCGATGAGCGAACGGCCGTCCGGAGCGCGGAACTCGTCGACCGCATGGGGAAAGGAGAACGTCTCCTTCTTCTTCTCCCAGGTCTGCTTCTCCGTCGAGAGCGCATAGTCGACAAGCACGCGGGATTCCGATTTGAGCTGCGCCTGGAGCGGGACGCGGTCCGATTCGGTCCCCGCGTAGAGCCGCTGATATCTCGCGTCCCACATCTGAAGCTCCTCGGTCATCCGGTCCGACGCAGGGGACGGCGTCAAACGCCAGTTATTCCCGACCGCATTGTGCTTCTGGAAATGGAATATCATCCTGGGGGATTCCGGCGTGGGCCTGTAGAGCCAGGACTCCAGCGGATCGTGCCCGCCGCTTAAGTCGTGCTGATCGTCCATGATCCTTTGCCGCACCTCCGCGACCTCACCCGAGTCCTCGCGGGATATCGGGGCCGGCAGAGGCCCGAAATACCTGGCCAGCCGGGGATCGTTCGACGGGTCATCGTCCGCCGGCCCGTAGTCCTTCCGCAGTATGTCGTCGGGGGGCCCCTGCCTCAGGAAAATCAGCCCCATGTCGTTGAACTCGTCATTGAGGGCGAATGCCTTCGGAAATACGAGCTCACGGAGCCTGTCGGGATCATTGAACCGGGTCCTGGAGCCGTAATATTCAAACCTCTCTTCCGCCTGTACGAACCGGTTTATGTGTTCCCGGAGCCGGGGATTGAAGCCGAGGGCCATCGAGGGATTCCTGAAATTCCAGAAGCTCTCAAAGAACTCCCGCTTCTGGTCGACGGTCCGGAGCGAGCGGTAATAGTCCAGCTCCCCGTCGGACACGATGTACTTCACGTCCTCGAAGAGGATCGCCGCGCCCAGTTCCGTCTCCACGTCCTCCACGGCCTTCCAGTATTCGGTCTCCGCACCGTCGGGGTCCCCCTGTTTGAACCTGAGCCTCGCAAGGGAAAGACGTATCGCCTGGATCGAGACATCTCCCGGGTGCAGGAGGAGTTCGTGCAGGAGCGTATCGGCGGCGGGGAGGTTTCCGCGGCGGCGGCAGGTTTCGGCGATGAAGTAGCGGGGGAGATCCCCGGGGAGCCCCCGGAGCCAGCCCAGATAATCCGCGGAATCCTCCGTCGCCATGAAGAAGCGAAAGAGGTTGTACCTTCCCACCTGCGGACCGGGGAGGTCCGGTTTCTTCGCGATCTGGAGAGCGGAAAGGGCGAGCGCGCCTTCCTTGTCCCCTTCGTAACGGAACAGAAGGGCGAACTGGTAGAGGACGTCCTCGAACGAGGAGTCCCTGTCAAGGATCCACCGGAATTCCCTCCGGGACTTCCCCCAGTCTCCGACGATGGAGGGACCGGAGTGGCCGGGCTCGCGGAATGCGATCGCGCCGGACTCGCGGTAAGCGACGGCGGCAATGTAATGGGCTGCCCGGCTCCCCGTGTCAAGCTTGACCGCCTGATCGGCGCAGTCAAGCGCCCCGGCCCAGTCGCGTTCCGCCAGGGCCTTTTTTCCCTCCCTGAGCAGGGAAGGGAGGCTCATACCCGCAAGTCTCCGCCCGGCGTCCTGGTTGGAACAGGAGACCGAGAAGAGCGATGCGAGAACCACGACCGCGACGGACCGATACAATGCCACCCCCGGAATATTCACCATTAGACGCGCAAGGCGGCATCAAGGTTTGATGACATCCAGGTCCCGCTCCGATGTCAGCGTCATAACTCTCTTCCGGTCGGTGACACTCACGACGAGCGTATAACGGCCCGGATCGATGCTCCGGAGGTCGAGCGGACACAGGACGGCCGCCTTGTCTTCTTTCCCCGTCTTTTGACAGGTATTCACGACGATCCCCCTGCCTTCCTCCTTCTTCCCGCGCGGATAGAGCGTGCATACCGTGATGTAGGAGGTCTCCCCCGAACGGTCCGGGACAAGATTGTACAACTGGAAATAGACGTAGAACGGCTCCGTCCGTTCGTGCGTCCGGAACGGGCTCTGGACCACCTTCACCCCGTCGATCGCAAGAGCCCCTTTCTCGGTCGAGGACCTCAGGAACTGGACGGAGCTCATCATGAACCCGGGCCCGGAGAAATCCCGAACGGTGAGAGACTGCTTCCAGGTCCCGATCATATCGGCCAGGAGAGGACGCATGTGCATCGAGACCGCGTACGAATCCGGGGGGACGGTGTACCGGATGAGGTCGATGATCGTGCCCGTCCTCGTGCGCACCAGGCCGACCTGTATCGTGTCACGCTGGACGGCGGCGGCGTGGGATTTCGCGTCGATGAGCGCAAAACCGATCTCGACGGGGATGGATTTCACGCTGTCGGGTACTCCGCGGGAGAGGACGGCAAGGGGGATCGCATAGCTCACGTCGACGAGCGAGCGGCCGTCCGGGGCGCGGAAGACGTCGATCGCGTGGGGGAACTGGAACACCTCCGTCTTCTTATCCAGGGTGATTTTGTCGGTCGTGAGCGCACGAGAGGCGAGAACCGTCGAGACGACCTTGACCTCGTTCTCGGCGCCGATCCGGTTGATGCTTCTCTCAGCGGCCAGAAGCTGATAATTCACGTCCCACATCATCAGGTCGCTGATCATCGCATCGCTGGAGGGAGTCGGGCTGAGCCTCCAGTTGTTGCCGGCCGTATTGTGCTTCTCAAAGAAGAACACCATCTTCGGCGTTTCCCGCGTCGCCTCGAACAGCCACGCCTCAGAAGGATCCTGCTGCCTCGACATCAAACGAAGACCCTCCCAGAGCCGCTCCCGGCTTTCCTCGACCATGATACGCGACCCGAACATCGGTTCGCTGTCCAGGGGCGCCATATGGACCTGGCGGCCATTGGGATTGAACAGCTCCTGCTCATTGTCGTACGGCGAGAGGTTGGCCCGGAGGACGTCGTCGGGCTCCCCCTGCCGGATGTAAATCAGCCCCATATCGTTGAACTCATCATTCAACGCAAATGTCTCCGGGAGTTTCATCTCGTGCAGCTCATCCGGGTTGTTGAAACGCGAGCGGAAGCCGAAGTACTCGTAGTGGGATTCGGCAAAAAGGAACCGGCGGATGTGTTCCCGGAGTCGGAGGTTCATGCCCAGGGCGATGGAGGGATTCCTGGAGTTCCAGAAGCTCCTGAAGAAATCCCTTCGCGCGCCGATCGAGTCGAGCGCGGCATACTCGTCGAGCTCCCTGTCGGAGACGACATATTTCAGGTCCTCGAAAAGTATCGCGGACCCCAGCACAGTTTCCAGGCCGTCCACCCCCTTCCAGTATTCCGCCTCCGCGGCGAGCGGCTCTCCCTGCGCGTAGCGCAGCCTGGCAAGCGACAGGCGGACCGCCTGGGGAGACACTTCCCCCGGATTCTGGAGAAGCACCATCAGGATCGAGTCGGCGGCCGCGAAGTTTCCCTCGCGCCTGAACGCCTCGGCGGCAAAGTACCGGGGGAGCTCCCCCGGCTGGCCCGTGAGCCACGCCCTGACGCCCGCGGGATTCTCCACACCCAGGAAATACCTGTAGAGCTTATAGATGCCGATCTGAGGGCCGGGGAGTCCCGGCTTTTTCGCGATCTGCGCACGCGCAAGCTCGAGCGCCCGGTCTCTGTTCCCCTGGTACCTCTCCAGAAGCGCGTACTGGTAGAGAACGTCTTCGAACAACGAATCACGATTGAGTATCCATTCGAAATGCCGCCGGGACGATCTCCACGCGCTGCTCCGGGAGAGGAGCCCCGAACCGATCTCCCGACGGGCGATCGCCGCCACATAATGAAACGTGAGGTTGCCGTCATCCAGATCGAGCCCCCGGTTCGCAGCGTCCAGGGCCTCTCCCCAATCACGGGTCGACAGCGCGGCTTTCCCCTGAGCGGCGAGCTCCGGTCCGGAAAGCCGGGCCGCATCGTACGTGGTGCATGCTGCAACGAGCAATGCGGGGAACAGGACCCACGCGACCGATCGAATCATTGGAGCCTCCGTTACTGGATGTCTTCCGGTGAATAATCGTACGGCAGCATTCGCCCCATGCGCTCCCACCCCCATTTTCCCCCGAGCTCATACGCAAGCGGCGTCGCGAGAACCCCCGAGGAATCGACAAGGGCGAACTCATCGACAAGCCGGAGGAAAGAAGGGGGGAAGACCTGGGGATTGTAATCGACGCGGATCATCCTCCGGTACGTCCACTCAAGGAGGCGGGTGCCGGGATACTGCTCGAGCGGAATCGCGTCCGGTCCGAGCAACTTCCACATCCGGCTGTCCGACCATTTTCCAGCCCGGATCGTGAACCCCTCTTCGATTACACGCCCGTGAACGAGCGCCCAGAGGAAATGCCTGAGCGACCCCCTGTAGACGGATTTCCGGTTCTCCATCCACTCGGCCCGTTGATCCCGGGATTCCGGTGTCATGTTCCGGAAAAACACGTACGCCAGCCACTTCCCGTCATCCCGATCGACGTTCCAGTGAAAATTCCCGACGACGACGCCGATCCTGTACCCGAGGGCCGCGTTCTCGATCCAGAGAATGCTGTCCGACCTGGCGGTGAGCGTATTCCCGCTCAAGTGCAGATTCACGACGAAGGGATTGACCGCCCGGCACCGGTCGGCATATTCGCCCGAGCCGCACACGATTTTCTGGAACAGGGCGAAATTGGACTCCCACTCTTTCGAGCCGAAGGACGTGACTTCGATTTGCTCCTGCGGAAGTACGCGGGGGGAGAGCACGACCGGACGGAAGAGGGAATCGCCCGGGTCCGCCTCGATGCGGATCACGCGTCGCTCGTAACCCACGAGCGCAATCACGAGGTCCAGCCTCCCGGCACGATCCGAACGGAGACGGAATTCCCCCCGTTCGTCGCTGTTCGCCCCGACCGTCGTCCCGGCCAGGAAGGCGATGGCGTTTTCAAGCGGATGGCCTGTGAGCGAATCGACAACGGTGCCACTCACCGTCACCGCTGCGTCCGGCCGCACAGGCCTCCGGTGTACAATAACGTACTGCGAACCCGATTTGCGCCAGGTGAGATGCACCTGCCCCAGGAGAGCGTCGAGCGCCTCTTCCTCGTGAGCAGCTATCACACCGGGCGGATGTCCGTACCCCCTCCACATCGTCATCGACGTACAGGAGCGGGACGCCGCTACCGGGAGATGAGCGTGTCGAGCGCTGAGCGGAGGGGGGCATCGTGGAAGTCGAACGTGAGCCTCCCTCCCGTCCCGCCGTCGGAACCCGCCGGCAAGGAATTCGCAAGCCCGAGGAGGCAGACTAATCAGTATCTCAGTACACGACATAGACGTCCCGTTCGACGCGGTAGGCGGCCCCGGTCAGGTCACACAGTGCGGAGAGCACCTGCCGCACATCCTTCCCTTTGATCAGCCCCGTCACGCGAAGCGTGTCGAGTCCGGCGTCGTTCACAACGATCTGCACCCCCATCTGACGGCCGATCTCCTCGCACACGGAGTGCAGCGCGGCGTGATCGAACGTGATGGATCCCGAAAGCCACACGGGTCCGTTCACCGTCAGGCTCTTCGCCGGGAGGCCCGGCTCTCCTCCCCGCGCGCACGAGACGAACTCCCCCCTGTGGACGAACACGGTGCTGTCGACCGCACCGGAGGAGGAGGAGACCGCCACGGTGCCGTGAGCTACCGCAACATACATCCGTTCGCCGTCGCAGCGCACGTCGAACTGCGTCCCCACGACGCGGATCGTGCCGACGGAACGTCGTCACGACGAAAGGACGGACCTGCGGCCTCACGGTGAAAAACCCACCCCCTTCGAGCATCATCCGTTTTCCGCCGCCGACAATATCGCGGCGGAGCGAGAATGAGCTGTTCTCGCAGAGCGTCACGGTGGAGCTGTCATCCAGCGTCACCGTCAACTGTCCGCCTGCACCCGTGCGATATGAATCCGTCAGGAATGCAGGGACGAGAAGTATCCCGAGAATGACCGCAAGCGCAACGCCCCCGGCGAGCGCGGCCCGGCCGGGCCACCATCCGGCGAACACCGCCCCCCGAAGGGGACGGGAAACACGAACGGGCTCCTCGAGCTCCGATATCCGGGACTGGAGGTTCCGCCAGGCGCCATCGACGTCAGGGGAAGGCGGGACGTCCGGGTGAGCACTGGATTCCCACAGACGGCGGAGATCTTCAAGCCTTTCGTCCGGAGGCTCACCGGCGGCCCCGCCGGGAAGACCCGTGCGGTTCCGGGATTCAATGTATCGGAAGAATCTGTTCATACAGTGAGTACGATTATGCGGGGGGAATCACTTGTCGGAGGAGAGTTTCTTCCGGAGGACAGTCAGGGCGTGGTAGAGCTGGTTTTCGACCGATTTCGTGGAAATTCCCAGCAAATCCGCGATCGAGGAGTTGCTCTCTCCTTCGATACGGCTCAAAATAAATATGGACCGGCACTTCTCGGACAGATGCCTGCCGAGTATTGCCGAGATGCGTTCCTGCAGGAGGCGTGCGCCGGCGATGCTCGTCGGGGCTTTCCGCGTTCGGAGCCCCGGACGAGATGACCGATTCCCTGTGCCTGAGTGCAACACCGGCGTGCTTCTGAGCGTCGCGAAGGAGATTCAGGCTTATCGTGATCAGGAAGGGAAAAAGCGGCCGGGAAGGTCTCAGCCGGTCGCGCCCGGTCCAGAGACGGATGAACGATTCCTGTACGATGTCCTCGGCGAGATCCCGGTCCCTGCATCGGTACCAGACCTGGCGGAAGAGGGAGGCGTAGTATTTTCGAAAGAGGATTTCATATGCGTTCTTGTCGGAATTCCTCAACCCGGACAAGAATTCTTCGTCGTCATTTGCCATCAGAGCGGGAACTTCACGACGTTCACGAGGTAGGCCGGATCATCGCATCCTCCGGCCCCGCAGACTTTGCACCGCACGACGTAATGGTCGCCGGGCAAATTGTTGTAGACGACATGAATCATGTACGCGCAGAGGCACCGGCACGTCCCCGCCGCCCAGGAGTAGAAGACTTCGGAGTCGTTCCCCGGGTCCGTCGACCTGTCCTGGCAGGCGAACGCGATGAGGCAGAGTGCGACGCACGATATCGCCGAAGGGATTCTCACAGGAGCAAGCTACGGACTGCCGGCGCCAACCTCAAGCTGCCGGGCGTCGCTACCGCACGACGACGGTAAACGAGACCGTGTTGATCGGGGGAACGTCCTTCATCCAACTCTGGTGCTCGATCAGCGTGACCGTGCACTCCCCTGCTTCCGTCGTGAGGAAGAGGAATGTCTCGATCGCCGCTCCTCCCACCATCACCGGGCCGGGATCCTTCTGCCTGATCGTCGGTGAACCGGTCAGGCCGACGACCGCGGGGTTGCTAAAACTGTAATCCCACTGGTATCCGGCGTCAGCGTGCACGTCGAGATTCAGCGTGAAGAACTGGTTGCCGGGGTAGATGACGGTCTTCCCGTTCGCCGACGCATCGAGAGAATTTCCGGTCTGATTGATGACCTCGGTCGGGTGAGTGCAGCAGAGAAAGAGCAGGGGAAGGAGAAGGAAGATGGAGCGAAGTGGTTTCATCGGAGTGCTCCTCGAAGACACTGAAATGTACTTCAGGGGGAGGAGAAAGGCAAAGCGAGTCAGTCGTAGTCGAATGTGACGGCGGAAGTGCGGCCACATTTACAGGTAAATTCGATCTTCTCGATCCTGTCCCCGTCCCTGTGGACGAGTATGTCGGGTTCACCGTCTTCGATCGGGCTGACCGTTTCACCATCCTTGACAGTGACGGATTCCGATTTTATCACGTTGCCCCCGGACCGGGCACCCGGCCGGAACGACCCCTGGTGCGCCCCGAGAGGCGTGAAATCGCTTGACGCCGCATTCTTTTCCACAGGATTCCCCCGTTCAGTCGAACACACGTGTGATGCCAGCCGGGATTCCGTCAAGCGGGAGTATCGCGTCGGCGATCCCTTCGTCGACCGCCGCCCGGGGCATTCCGTAGACGACGCAGGATTCCTCATCCTGCGCAATGACGTACCCCCCCTTCTGCTTGATGCGCTTGAGACCTTCGAGACCGTCCTTTCCCATTCCCGTCATGATCACGCCGAGAAGCGGTCCGTTGAACACCTCGACCGCCGAGGTCATCATGATGTCCGCACAGGGCTTGTAGAGCGTGCTTGCCGGCTCCGCACTGATCGCCGCCGCGACATATCCCCCCTTGCGCCGGAACGTCATGTGCATGCCCCCCGGGGCAAGGAGGACCATCCCGGGCTCCAGGATGTCCCCGTCGGCGGCCTCCCTGACGTTCAGCGCGCTCAGGCTGTCAAGCCGCTCCGCGAGCGATTTCGTGAACCTGGGGGGCATGTGCTGGACCACCGCGATCCCCAGGGGGAAATCCACCGGGAGCTTCGGGATCGTCTGCAGGAGCGCGAACGGGCCCCCCGTCGAGATGCCGAGAACGACGGCTTTCAATTTCTTGCCCGCCCCCGCGGGGATGTTCCAGACCGAGCCTCCCGGGCGCGACGGCTTCGGAAGGGGACGGAGCGCGACGCCCGGCGTGCGGTGCCGGAAGGGGCGGCTCCGGACGATCGTCTTGACCTTCGAGATCAGGTCTTCGCGGATCTTCTTGATATCCACGGAGACATAGGAGAGCTCCTTCGGGATGAAGTCGACCGCGCCGAGGTTCAGGGCGTCAAGCGTCGCCTGCGCTCCCTCGCTCGTCAGGGAGCTGATCATGATGACCGGCAGGGGGATTTCCTTCATGATGATCTTCAACGCCGACAGGCCGTCCATGACGGGCATCTCGACGTCGAGCGTGACGAGATCCGGCTTGAATTCCCTGATCTTGTTGATCCCGTCCTGGCCGTCCCTCGCGGTCGCCACGACCTTGATTCCCGGATCGGACTCCAGCATCATGGAGATCGACTTCCGCATGAACGCCGAATCGTCGATGACGATGACGTTGATGATCCGCAACGGTACCGCCGCCGCTAGCCCCGCCATTCCTCAGCCTCCGAAGTTCAGTTCATTGATGCAAAGAGGTTCATGAACTCCCCGATGTCGAGTATCATGATGACCCTGCCGTCGCCGAGGATCGTCGAACCGGCGATGCCGTGCACCTCGTGAAGGTACGCACCCATCGACTTGATCACCACTTCCTTCTGGCCGGTGAGCCCGTCGACGATGATCCCCAGCTTCTTTTCCGCCACGCCGACGACGACGACGTAGATCCATTCGGTGCCGTTGCCCCTCGTGGCGACGTTCAGGACGCGTTCCAGGCGCGCGATCGGGAGTACGGAGTCCCGGAGCCGGATGACTTCGCGGCCGTGTATCGTCGTGATGTCGCTCGACTTCACCCTGACCACCTCCAGGACGGACCCGAGCGGAAGGGAGAACGTCTCTTTCCCCGACTGGACCAGGAGCGCCTGGATGATGGCGAGCGTGAGCGGGAGCTTGATCGTGAAGACGCTCCCCTTGCCGATCCCCGAGGTGATCTCGATAATCCCCTTCAACCGCCCGATGTTCGTCCTCACAACGTCCATCCCGACCCCGCGGCCGGAGATGTTCGTCACGTTCGCCGCCATGCTGAATCCCGGGATGAACACGAGGTTGTAGGCCTCGGCGACCGACATCTCGCGCGACTGCACCTCCGTGATCAGCCCCTTCTCGACGGCTTTCGCCTTCAGTTTCTCCGCGTCCATCCCTTTCCCGTCGTCCTCGATCCGGATGACGATGTGGTTCCCTTCGTGTTCCGCGGAGACCTTCACCGTGCCCATGACGGGCTTGCCGGCCTTCTCCCGCACCTCCGGGGTCTCGATGCCGTGGTCGACGGCGTTCCGGAGTATGTGGATCAGGGGGTCCGTGAGCTCCTCGATGATCGTCTTGTCGAGCTCGGTCTCTTCGCCGCTCACCTGGAGGTCAACCTGCTTTCCCGTTTCCTTCATCAGGTCGCGCACCAGACGCGGGAGCCGGTTGAACACCTTCGCCACGGGAATCATGCGGGTCTTCATCACCGCCATCTGCAGCTCCGTGGTCACAAAATCAATCTGCGCGCTTGTCGCCGCGAGCTCGCGGGCCAGGGCCAGTCCCTCGTTCTCCTGTCCGAGATCGAACGCGATCTGCGCAAGCCGGTTGCGGCCGAGGACGAGCTCGCCCACGAGGTTCATCAGCGCGTCGAGCCGCGTGACGTCCACGCGGATCGTCGTATCCGCCGCTTTCTGATCCGGTGCGGCCTTTGCGGCGGCAGCGGATTCCGGCGGGGGATCCCCGGGACGCGCATCCGGGTGCGGCGGTGCCGCCGCCGGAGGAGGCGCCTCCGTTGAGGCAGCGGGCTGAGGCATCTCCGCAGCGGACGCATGACGCAGAAGGAACGGCGCCCGGAGCAAGCGGGGCCTTGATTTTTCCCGTAGCCGCAGGCGCGGGGGAGTCGGCTTTCGGCGAACTCTTCGCCGCTCCTGCAGTTTTCGATGACGACGGTGGCGCCGCCGGCGCGCACCGGCACGGTACCGAACGCGGGATCCGCCGCGGCTTTCAATTTCGCGAGTATGTCGTCGAGGTCGAGCTTATCATTCTTCCGCGCCTCGATGTTCTCCAGAAGGACGCGGAGAAGGTCGTACGCTTCCAGCATCACGTCCATCCGGGGGGGGGTCACCGTAAGCTCCCCGCGGCGGACCTTGTTGAGCACGTCCTCGAAGCGGTGCGCAAGACCGGTCATCTGGTCCAGGCCGAGAAACGAGGACGTTCCCTTGACCGTGTGCACCGCCCGGAATATCGTGTTGAGCATTTCCTGGTCGGCGGTTCCCTTCTCGAGCGTGAGAAGGTCCTGCCCGAGGCGCTCGAGAATCTCGCGCGTCTCGACGATGAAGCTCTCCAGGATCTCGGCCATTTCTTCTTCGAATGCAGCAGGACCTTCAGACATGGTTTCCTCTCTTCCAGCGTTCGACGATTTCATCGGCGTTTTCCTGCCGGTCAGGCGAGCGGGAGTATTCCGCGTCGCTGTTGAAGCGCCCGTTCGGGTCGATCTTCTCCTGCCTGGCGGGCCCGGCCTTCTGAGGCCTGTCCACCTCGCTGAAATTCTGCAGCACTTCCGCCAGCTTCATGCGGATCGATTCGATCATATGGGAGACGCCGGCGATCTGCTGCGTGGTGATGTCCTGCACCTGGAGCGCCATCCCGATGTTCATCACATCGCTCCGCAGGGCGCCGAACTGGGTGTCGAGATCTTCCGGCAGTGCGACGCATCCCCCGGCCGTGCGGAATTCGCTCCACCGCGCGAAAAGGTCCGGGTGGGAGGACTGAAGAACGGCCATCTGAGCGTCGAGGCCGGCGAGCCGGGATTGTCCCCCTTCCACCGCGCTCCGCACGCCGCCGATCGCCGTCCCGAGCGAATCCACCCGGGCCGACATCCGCTCCAGGAGATCCAGGATCTCGACCGTCGCCGATTCCGTGGCCTTCGTGACGTTATCGAGCTGGCGCGACGCCTTGGGGATGCTCCCCGTGCTCTCCTCGAGCGACTCCTTGACCGAGTCGAGCAGCGGGATGACGCCGGAGACCACCTTGATGAAATTGTCGAGCGTATCCCGCGCCGGCCACCCCTCACGGAGACGGGCCGGATCGGCGGGGCTGATTTTCTTCGCTGCTTTCATGTTCAACGCCTTTCGAGTGTGAAGTGCCGCCCCAACGCCTATGCCGCGCCCGCGCCGACGGATTTCAGGATCTGGTCGATCTTCTCCTTGAGCCCGGGAGCCGTGAAGGGCTTGACGATATAATTGTTCACGCGCATCTTCATCGCCTCGATCACGTCGTCCTTGTTGCCGCGCGTGGTGATCATCAGGATCGGAATGTCCGCGAACTGCTCGTTCGACCGGGCCCATTTCGTGAGGTCGAGCCCGCTCATTTCCGGCATGTTCCAGTCCGTGATGAGGAAATCCGCCCCTTCGCTGAGCAGTTTCGCCATCGCGTCCTTTCCGTCCGCGGCCTCGATGACGTTTTCAAAGCCGATGCTCTTCAGCGTGTTGATGACAATGCGCCGCATCGTGAGCGAGTCATCGACGACGAGAAACTTCGTGTTAGCCATACCCTGCCACCTTTCCTGTGCAATGATCCTGATCCGGCGGTCTCAATCCGCCCAGCTGATATATTTCGACACTTCGTACTGAATCTTCTCCAGGCTGAACGGCTTCATCAGATAAGAGCTGGCGCCCAGTTCCCGCCCCGTTTCCATGCTTGCGCTGTCCCCCAGGGACGAGAGGATGATCACCGGGAGCTCCCTGTACTGCGGGTTCTCCCTCAGCGAGCGGATCAGCTCGAAGCCGTCCATGTTCGGCATGTTCAGATCCGTGATCACGAGGTCGAACGACCACGAGGGGAGCTTCTCGAGCGCGTCCATCCCGTCGCAGGCGGCGATCACGGTGAAGCCCTGCATCGTCAGCGACGCGGAAACGAATTTCCGGACGGTCGCAGAATCATCCACAACGAGTATGACCTTCCCCATGGAGAGTCACTCCTTCCTGTAGGCAACGGTCTTGGGAAAATTCACGAGCTTGAACGCCGAGGAGATGCCATGGAGCGACTCCGCGTACCCGATGAACAGATACCCCCCCTTGTTCAGGCTGTCGTACAGGTTGGACACCACCTGTATCTTGGACTTCGTATCGAAATAGATCAGGACGTTCGCGCAGAAGATGATGTCGAATCCCATCATCTGCCTCATCGCCCGCTGGTCGAACAGGTTCATGTGCTCGAACCGGGCGAGGCGCCGGACGTCGTCGCGGACGGCGTGTCTTCCGTCGGCGCTCTCGATGTACCTGGCCATGTACGCCTTCGGCATGTTCCGGACCGAGTATTCCCGGTAGACCCCCTTCCGGGCGGTTTCCAGGACCGAGGGACTGATGTCCGTGCCGATCACCTCAAAGTCCAGCGCGGGGAATTTCGGTTTCAATTTTTCCGTGTAGATCATCGACAGCGTGTAGGCCTCCTCGCCGCTCGACGATGCGGCGCTCCAGACGCGGATCTTGGAGCGCCCGGCGGTCTTTTTCGACGCGAGGATCTCGGGGACGAGCGTTTTTTCGAATGCCTCGAACTGGGGCTCGTTCCGGAAAAAGAAGGTCTCATTGATGGTGATCGCGTCGTAGAACGACTTCATCTCCTCCTGACGGGCTGTGCCGTAACGGAGCATCTGGAAATACTCGGTAAAATCCTTCATCCCGAGAAGCTGGACCCGCTTCCCGAGCCGTCCCTCCAGGAGGTACTTCTTCGAATCCTGGAAGTAGATCCCGGTGAGCCCGTAGATATAATCACGGATCTCGCCGAAGAGCGCATCGGTCATCCTTGGGCCGCTCGGGATCCCCGGCATGATGCCCGCGGGAGGGGGCGCCCCCGGGGCCGGGGTCATCACGGGACGCAACTGCGGGGCCGGCGTCATCGGTCGGATCTCAGGCTTCATCGGACACGAATCCCTTCGCCCGGAGCACGTTTTCCGCCAGCTCGCGCACCATCTCGTCCTCATCGTTCAGGAACCGCGTGATATACACCGGGGCCCGGCTGTCTGCTATCGCGGCGATCACTTCAATGACGTGCATGCGGAGCCACGGATCGGGCTGCTCCAGGATGGCGTCGAGAAACTGCACCGCCCTGTCCCCGTCCAGACGGAACATCGCGTCGATGAGGGACGATCGCGCGTCCTGATCGGCCCCCTCCCACGCGTGCGAAACGGCATCGAAGGCCGAAGAGATGATCTCCTCGTCGCCGGACGAGCCCCCGGAGCGCATGATTGCTTTGATCCGCGCCAGAACGAGCTGGGAGAGAAGCGCGGCCTTCGCCCGGGCGCTGGTTCCCGCACCGTCGTCGAGCGAGGCCACCAGAGCGGGAAGCGCTTCGGGCCGTTCCACGAGCCCGGCCGCAAGGAGCGCGTCCACTTCCGGCGCCGCCCCGTAGGCGCGGACCATCGCGGTGACCGATTCCGCACCGGCACACTGACGGAGCCAGGTCGCCGCGCTGGTGCGGACCTGCAGATCGTCCTGGTTCAGCATCCCGGCGAGCACTTTTTCCACGCCGGGAATGTCGGGCAGGGGTTGCTCCGTCCTCGCGGCAATTCTCACAATCGCGTGGAGCACAGCGCCGCGGATCCCCGGGGGGATCGCAGAGAGGCCGTCGGAAAGGAGGGCGAGAGCGTCCGCGTCCGCCACCGCACCCGCGGCCTCGATGAGGCCGAGAAGCGTCAGCGGGTCTTCCTGGACGTGCGCGAGCGAGTTGCGGAGCTTCGCCATGACAAAATCCCGCGACCGGGGATCGCCCGTCTTTCCCAGGGCTTCCGCCACCGCCGGCCGTGCGTAGTCGCACCGTTCAAATGTCTCTTCAAGCCCCCCGACCGCTTCGGGATTGCGCATGTTGCCGAGCGCTTCCACGGCCGAGACGACGACGTTCTCATCCGGATCGTGGAGCAGTTCCAGGACCGGCCCCACGGGTACCGGCCCGTCGATCAGACCCGAGGACGTCGACGACCGCCTTCCGCACGTCGTGGTCCACGTCCTTCAGGTAGGGGAGGAGCGCCGGGATCCCCGGCTCCCCGATCTTCATCAGGAGGTCGGTGGCAAGGTTGCGCGTCACGATATTGGGGCTGCACACGTATTCGACGACGGCGCGTGCGCCGTCGGCCCCCCCGATGACAAGGAGCGACCTGCAGGCCGTATCGCGCACTCCCTTGTTGCCGTCCTGGAGCGCCGCCGCCAGCGCGGCGATCGGCGCAAGTCCGCGCTCACCCGGCGAGGTCCTCCGCCGCATGCCGGCGCGCATCCGAATCCTCGTCCGTGATCAGGACGGCGATGTTTCTTCGTGTTTCATCAGTCATTGAACACCCCGCGTCTGTTGGCGCCTCACACTCAGCACGAACTCACCTCGATGGCCCCGTTTCTTTCACGGAATATGACACCCTGGAGCGCCGCATCGACGATCTTTTTCGATCCGTTGATGTCCACCATGGTATGCTCGAACACCGTGTCACTGACGGTCACCGTGACTTCCTGGTTCTTCTTCAGCCCCTCCTTCAGCGCCAGGAGCTCCGCCTTGAGACCGGCGATCCGGTCCGGAAGGGCCTTCTGCGCTGCCTGCAGCTTTTTCAGGGATTCCGCCTTCTCCGCATCCAGATGCCCCGCATCGATCTGCATCCTGACGAGTCGGTACACCGCGTCCTTGATTTCGCCGACCTGGACCTCGGCCTGCTTGAGATCGCGCTCGACGAGCGGAATCCGTTCGAGTATCCTCCCTCGTTTCCCGGCCCGCATCTTCGCCTGAAGCCCGTCCGAGGAACCGATCGTGTTGACGACGATATCGCACTCAGACTGGATGATCCCGCCTGCAATCACGGCATTGGGAGCCGCGATGCATCCGCCGGCGGTGATGGTGCCGTTGACCGATTCCCTTCCGATCATGATGTCCTTCCCGGCGATCACCGTCTGATTGAGGACATGGGTGAGCCGGACGTTCCCTCCCGCCGGCGATCCGCCCCTTCCCGCGTCCCACAAATCCTTTTTCAACGCTCACATCGCCCCCCGCCTGGATGTCGGCGTCTTCGACGTTCCCGTGGACGGTGAGGGATCCTTTCACCCGGATCGTGATGTCCCCCCGGATATCCCCGTTCACGACGAGCGACCCGGTGAAGTCGATGTTTCCCGTTCCGTAGTCGAGCTGCCCGGAGACCGTCAGCACGGGCTGGACTTCGATCGAACCGTCGCCGGGAACGATGTTCCCGTCCGCGGCGGCGATCGTCGCACCCGGGTCCGTCGGATCGGGAGCAGTGTTCGGCCCCCTGTGCAGGTGCGCCGGCTTCCCCGCCGCCGCCGGAATAGGGCAGGCCGAGGACCGACGTGCCGGGCACCCCCTCCGAAGGAGGGTGGACGACGGCGATCTTCTGCCCCTTCACGGCGTTCCTGTACATCGTCTTGATGCCGGGACCGGGAGCAAACAGCCACTCGATACGGCCGTTCTCGCCCTGCACGGGTTTCGTCCCCTCGGCGACCACGACCAATCCGCGGGCGGACGCGCCGGAGGCGATCTCCTCGATCACACCAGGAAGAACGCCGTGCCTGACGCCCGCCCCGGCAAGCGCCTCGCGGAGATCATCCAGTGCGGGCGCCGGGGAGTCGGCGTCAAGCGCCACACTCGCGTGCATCCCGTCCGCGGCGACGCTTATCGCGGGAGCGACTATCGTCTTCTCAGGTTCCATCATTGCCTCCAGACTTCCTGATCCCTGCACCTGTCTTACGCCGTTGTTTTGAGTTTCTTGAGCTCTTCCATCTCCGGCTTCACGATCGTCGAGTAGCACTCCGGACAGATGCCGTGCGAGAGATGCGCGTCCGTCCGCTCCGTCAGGAACGTCTCGACCGAATGCCATTCCCCCTTGTCGTCCCTGATCCGCTTGCACCGGGGGCAGATCGAGAGGAGTCCCTGGAGCTGTTCCACCTCGTTCTGGAGCGAGAGTATCCTCTCCGCGACGCGGAGCCGCATGTTCAGGTCGACGATGTCGCATGGTTTCGTCACGAAGTCGTCGGCCCCCGCGCTCATCCCTTCGAAATAGCCCACTTTCGCGTCGAGCGCGGTGAGTATGATGATGTACGTGTACCCGGGGCGGAGGTCTTCCCTCACCTTGCGCGTCAGCTCGAGCCCGTCCATGACCGGCATCATCCAGTCCGTGATGAGGACCTGCGGGGGCGAGGCGAGGAACGCCTCCCAGGCCTTCTTCCCGTTTTCGGTGGACGAAACCTTCGTGCCCCAGTTTCTTCAGCCTCTCCATGAGGACCAGCCGGGAGGGGTCGTCGTCTTCGGCGATGAGGATCTTCATTGCTGGCACTCCTTTATAAGTATGTTTTCCCCAGCTCAAGAGATATCCTGCGAGATTCCTCTTCCAGTCGATCGACAAGTCCGTCTGCGTCTTTCAGCACTCCCGCGTGTCCCATGGTCTGAAGCGTATCGCACAGCCCGACCATCGACGTGACACCCAGGTTCCCGCTCAGCCCTTTGAGCGAATGCGCGGCCTGGAACAGCGCCTCGGGGTCTCCCTTGCCGAGCGCTTCCTTCATCCGGGCGATCCGCGCGGGCGCGTCCTCGAGAAAGCCGCGGATCAGCTCGGTGAACATCGTGGGATCACCGCGCCTGCTCAGATCCTGCAGGTGGGCGAGCCGTTTCCAGTCAATCATCGGATCCGTGCCGCAGACGGGTTTCTCTGCTGCCGCCGATTTGTCCGCCGCCGCGGCCGGTTTCGCCGGCGCGGCAGGCGACTTCTCCGGGGCATCCTTCCGGCCGCACGGCTCTCCGCGGCGGCTGCTCCACTTGCGGAGCGATTCTTCGACCCCCTTCAGCATGATGGGCTTCGTGATGTAGTCGTCCATCCCTGAGGCGAGGCATTTCTCCTTCTCTCCCTGCATCGCGTTCGCCGTCATCGCGACAATCGGGATATGGCGCTCGCTCCCTTCCGCTTTCCGTATTGCGCGCGTCGCTTCGAGCCCGTCCATCACCGGCATGTGGCAGTCCATGTACACGACCGCGAAATCACCCGCCGCGACCGCCTTCACCGCTTCGCTCCCGTCCCCCACGATATGGACATTGCAGCCGAGCTTCTCGAGCATCAGGCGCGCGACGGTCTGATTCCCCTCGTTGTCCTCGACGACAAGCACCTTCGTCCCCTCGGGAAGCGCCGATTCCTTCACGGCATCCGCATCCTGCGCCTTTTTCCTGGCGCCGGCGCGCGCAAGTCCCGCGTCGACCTTCTTCAGGGCGACGGTGAACCAGAATTTGCTCCCGCGTCCCGGAACGCTCGAAAACCCGATCGTCCCCCCCATCAGTTCCGCAAGCTGGCGGGAGATCACGAGACCGAGACCGGTCCCCCCGTATTTCCTTGTCGCCGAGCCGTCTCCCTGCTGGAACGGCTGGAAGAGGGTGGGCTGGATCTCGGGCGGGATGCCGATCCCGGTATCGCTCACGGTGAACCGGACGAGGGAGGCATCCCCCCTGTCGATTTCCAGTGCGGCGTCGATGGAGACGCTCCCCTTCTCGGTAAACTTCAGCGCGTTGCCGACGAGATTCGTGAGGATCTGCAGAAGCCGGACCTGATCCCCGGACACGACCCCGGGGACGTCCGCGGCCACGCTGCTGATGAGATCGATCCCCTTCTCCCTGGCCCGGACGGAGAGCAGATGCTCCGCCTGGTCGACCGCTTCCCGCGGCGAGAACGGGATGTCCTCGAGGATCATCTTCCCCGCCTCGATCTTCGAGAAATCGAGGATGTCGTTGATGACCGCCAGGAGGGCTTTGCTGCTCGTTTCGATGATCGAAAGATACCTCTTCTGTTCGGCCCCCAGGGGGGTGTCCAGGAGGAGACCGACGAGACCCATGATGCCGTTCATCGGGGTCCTGATCTCATGGCTCATGTTGGCGACGAACTGGCGCTTGGCCTCGTTCGCGACCTCCGCGCGCTGCAGCGCAAGCTCAAGATCCTTCGTCCGTTCCCGCACGGTCTGTTCGAGCATCCGGTTCTGGTCGTTGATCTTCCTGTACAGTGCGGCGCTTTCGAGCGCGTTGGCGCAGTTGAGCAGGATGATCGAGAGAAGGTTGAGCGAGGCGTCGGTCACCTGGAGCGCCTCTTCCGGGAGAACGCCGACGAACATTCCCAGGACCCTGGACCGGGTGGCCAGCGCGTGGAGCACGAGCGTGTTCCCGTAGTTCCGGGCCGGGACAAGCACCGAGCGGTTCTGGTTCAGCGCCCAGGCAAACGTCCCCTCGCCGATCTGCAGGTCGACCTCCTGCTGCAGGAGCGCTCTGTCCGCCTGCGGCTCGCAGTCGATCATGGCGAAGTCGAAATCCGCTTCGCTCACGGTGAAGAACGCGATGGCGCGGAAGGCGAAAAGCCGGTTCAGATGGGCGCGCGCGGCGGAAAGGATTCCCGCGTCGTCCTGCTGGTCGGCGTTGATGCGGCTGTGAAAGTCCCCCAGTGACGCCGCGAGATCGAGGGAATCCAGCACCCAGCGGTTGACTTCCTCGAGACGCTTGACGCGCGTCTCGGTCTCCCGCAGATGCTCCACAAGTTCGAGGAATTCGCTCATGATCGCTTATTCACCCCAAGAGAGTCAACTGCATCGTCGAATTGCTGCTCGACGGTTTTCATCGTCGACCGGAGTATCCCCTCGGTGAACCCGAGGAGATTCCAGGCCGAACGGTTCAACGGCGGAACGTAGTGTTCCCCGCTGCTTCCCAGCTGCATCACGTGCGCGATGATGTCCCCCACGTGGATGATCGCCGCCTCGACCGGATACTGCACCGCCGTCCCGGGATCGTGATGACACCGGACGACCTCCTCCAGGCTGACGGGGAGCTTCCAGAGCTCCATCAGCGCCCCCCCGATCGCGGCGTGCGTGTAGCCGATCACCTCGCGCTCCGCGTCGAAGAGCATCATTTTCTCCTGCGTGCAGCGGAGAATCGTCTCCTGGCTCAGCTCCTGCGCCTTCGTGAACATGACGAGCCGGCCGATGTCGTGCATCATCCCGGCGACGAAGAAGCGTTCGACGTTCGGCTCCCGCCGCAGCGTGGCAAGCGTGCGCGCGGCGAGGCCGCAGCCGACGCTGTGCCTCCAGAAGGACTCCATCGTCACGAACTCCCTGGGGATCCCCTTGAACAGGTCGACGACCGACGTGGCCAGGGCGAGGGCGCCGAGCTGCTGCGTCCCCACGATCGTCACCGCGTGCGTGATCGTCTCGACTTTCGACGGGAAACTGTAAAAGACGCTGTTCACGATCCTCAGGAGCCGGGCGCTCAGCCCCGCGTCCTCCCGGATGATTTTCGAGATGTCCGCCATCGATTTCCGCGGATTGTTGATCGCCTCGTCAAGGCGCGCGTGGATCTTCGGCAGCGACGAAATCTCAACGTATCCGCGCAACAGGTCACGTGGGCTCGTCAGCATGTCCGCTCTCCGCTTGATGTTCCATGATGAAATGGTGTTTGAAAAGCCGCATGAGTTCCTTCACGACCGGGTCGTCGGTGTCCGCGTGCCGGAACCGTTCTGCCGCGACCCGCTCGGCCGCCGCCACCAGGGCGGGGTCGAACTCCTCCGCCGTCCGGGCCTCGATGACTTCCTGGTCGACCCCCTTCACGTCAAGGTCGGTCACCCCCCACATCTTGAAGATCTTGAGGGCCTTCTCGGTCACCGCCTCGCCCCCCTTGAGGAGGACGTGACCGTGACGATCTTTGACATCCGCTGCCAGGACCATGTCCGGCCTGACGTCCGCGATATTTATGGTTCCCATGTCAGTGTCCGCGATTCCCGTGATGGATTGAATGAATTCTGAATCACTGCGTTCCCGCGCAATCCGGGCAGAGCGCGTTCTCGAGCACGAGGCTCGCCCGGTTCGCAACATATTCCCCGAGGGGATGCCAGGAGTTCTCCCCGTCCCTGATCTGCCTGCAGTAGGAGCAGATCGGAAGGAATCCCTCGAGCGTGTGCACGTGCGACTGAAGCCGGAGCACCCGCTCCGCGACGCGGAGCCGGACCTCGATGTCCTCCTCCGTGCAGGGCTTCGGGAGAAAGTCGTCGGCGCCCGCTTCCATCGCCGCCCTGTACTGGGACTTCCCCCCCAGCGAGGTCAGGACGATGATGTAGGTATACCGGACCCGCTGCGAGGCGCGTATGCGGCGGCAGAGATCGACGCCCGTTTCCCCCGGCATGACGAGATCCGTGATGACGACGCCGGGAAGCGTCAGCTCAAACGCGCACCAGCCCTGCTGCCCGTCCGGCGCCTCCACGACGTCGTGCCCGATGCTGCGGATCTGCGCGCCCACCGTCATCCGGACGGCCGGTTCGTCATCGACAAGGAGGACCTTCACCGGGCCACCTCCCGTTCCGCCAGCATCCCTTCGAGATACTCGCCGGCCAGCCCGAGTTCGCGTCCCAGGTCCTCGATCAGGGGTTCGGCGCCGTCGAGCGTGCGGGACCGGCCCAGCGCCTGGAGTTTTTCGGCGATGTGCCTGACACGGAGGACCCCCATCGTCCCGCTGCTTCCCTTCAGGGCGTGCGCCACTTCCTCGACGGTCCTCGGCTCCCCCCCGCGCAGGCCGCGCGCAGTGTGTCAAGGCGCTCCACCGAATCCTTCATGTACTGACGGACGAGCGTCTCGAGCCAGCCGGCCTCGGCCCCGATGGCAAGCTCCTTCAGCTCGTTGATCTTCTCCTCTTCGAACCGCTCTTCGCGTGTGAACGAGGGAGCGCCCGGGGCGGCGGATCCCGACTCCAGGGAGGCACGGAGCGCTTCCCATTTCCGCAGCACGGCCTCCACCGCCTCCTGCGTGACGGGCTTGGAGAGATAGTCGTCCATGCCAGAAGCAATGCAGCGTTCACGGTCGCCGCTGAGCGCGTTGGCCGTCATCGCGACGATAAGGGTCCTGCTCTCTCTTCCGTGGAGCTTCCTGATCCGCCCGGTCGCCTCGAACCCGTCCATTTCCGGCATCTGGCAATCCATGAACACCATGTCGTACGGAACACGGCTGACCGCGTCGACCGCTTCCTTGCCGTTTGCCGCGACGTCAGCCCTGCACCCGATCTTCTCGAGCATTTTCACGGCGACGCGCTGGTTCACCGGGTTGTCCTCGGCGACGAGTATCCTTTTGAGCGACCTCGGCCTTTCAGGCGCGGCCCCCTCCGGAGGCGTCCCGCAATCGGGACATGCGGATTGTATGGTGTGGCGCGGCTCGGCCGAAGAGAGAATCTGTTCCAGGTACCTGTAAAGCGTCGTATCCCGCACCGGCTTGTTCAGGCAGGCGCTCAGTCCCATTGCCTGCGCCTCCCTGACGCTCTCCGGACCGGCGGAGGTGAGGAGCATAAGCCGGAGCGAGTCGAGAGACTTCTCCGCCATAACCTTGCGCGCAAGCTGCAGGCCGTCCATTCCTGGCATCTGCATGTCCAGAAGGGCGATGCCGAAGGGATCACCGGAGGCGGACTCGGCCTTGAGCCGTTCGAACGCTTCTTCCGCCGACGGGGCTGCCTCGGGCCGCATTTCCCAGGACGCGAGCTGGTGCAGGAGAATCCTCCTGCTCGTTGCGTTGTCGTCGACGATCAGCGCCCTGACGCCGCGGAGGACTGCCGCCCCCTCCCGGGGGGTCGACTCCGGAAGCGCCACCAGGTTCAGCGTGAACCAGAACTCGCTCCCTTTTCCTTTTTCGCTCGTAACACCGATCTCCCCCCCCATCAGCTCCACAAGCTGTTTGGCGATGACGAGCCCGAGCCCGGTTCCGCCGTGTTTCCGCGTCGTGGACCCGTCCGCCTGCGAGAACGGCCGGAACAGCCGGGCGCGTTCCTCTTCCGATATGCCGATGCCGGTGTCACGGACGGAGCATCGAAGCTGGACCCTGTCCCCGGTCCGCTTCACGCATTCCACCGACGCCGCCACTTCGCCGTGTTCGGTGAACTTGACCGCGTTGGCCAGGAGGTTCGTCAGGACCTGCCTGATGCGGCCCGGATCACCACGGAGCTCCCGCGGCACTTCACCGGCGATGTCGCGGCAGAGCTCGAGTCCTTTTTCCCTCGCTTTTGCCGAGACGAGGTCCATCGACTCGTCAAGCGTCGTCCTGAGCTGGAAGTCGATTTCTTCCAGGTCGAGCTTTCCCGCCTCGATCTTGGAGAAGTCGAGTATATCGTTGACGATGGAGAGGAGCACTTCGCCGGAGGTCCGTATGATCTCCGCGTACTCGTGCTGCTCCGCATCAAGTGTGGTGTCGAGAAGGAGGCCCGCCATACCGAGGACGCCGTTCATCGGCGTGCGGATCTCGTGGCTCATGTTTGCCACGAACTCCGATTTCAGCCTGGAGGCCTTCAGGGCCTCCTCGCGCGCCTTCCTGAGCTCGAACGTCTGGACGCCGAGCCGCCTCGCCTGCTGCTCGGCCCAGGATTTCGCCTGGAGGAGATCCTCTGCCCGGCGCGCGAGCTCGGCTTCCGCCTCTTTCCGCTTCGTGATGTCTTCCTTGATGCCGACAAAATGGGTGATGACCCCGTTTTCATCGCGTATGGGGGAGATCGTCGCGTATTCCCAGAAAAGCTCGCCGTTCTTCTTCTTGTTCTGTATTTCGCCGCTCCACTCGCCTCCGGTACTTATCGTTTTCCAGAGCCGATCGTATTCCTCCCGCGGCGTGTTTCCGGATTTCAGTATGCTCGGGTTCTTTCCGATCGCCTCTTCGGGCGTGTAGCCCGTGAGTCGCGTGAACCTGGGATTGACATATTCGATCGTTCCCTTTGTGTCGGTGATGACGATCGTCGAAGAGCTTTGCTCGACGGCACGGGAGAGCTTTCTCAGCCGGATCTCCTGTTCCTTCAATTCCGTAATGTCGCGGGAGAAGCCCACCGTGCCGATCGCCCTGCCGGCGGCGTCTTTCAGGACCGATTTGTATTTTTCGTTGAAATGCTTCACCCCGCGCGGATCGTATCCCTCTTCGACGACGTTCCTGGACCCGCCGTTCATGACTTCCAGATCGGCGTTCCGCAGCCGGGCGGCTTCATCGGAAGGGAAGATGTCAAAATCGGTTTTCCCCCTGACATCCGCGATATCGTCAACGCCCAGCACCTGCGCGAGTCCCCTGTTAAGATCGATGTACCTCCCCTCGGCATCCTTGAGCCAGATGATGTAGGGCGCATTATCCAGTATTGCGCGGAGGTAGGATTCGCGGCGCTCGAGGTCTTCGCTGGAACGTTTTCGCGCCGTCACATCAACGACAGTCCCTTCCAGAAACCGGACATCGCCTGCTGAGTCCCTCTGACCCCGGATGTTCGCAGAGAACCAGCCCCTTGTCCCGTCCGAACGGCGGTACTCGGCTTCGAATTCGCTGACGTACCCATCACGCTGAAGGCGGGCGACCATTCTCTCCCGCTCGAGCGGGTCGACGTACACCGACTGGAGGTGTATCCCCGAATCGCCGAGAAGACGGTCGACCGAATCGAACCCGAAAAGCTTCGCCATCGCGGGGTTCGCGGCAATGAGCGTGCCGTCAAGAGACGATCTGAAGAACCCTTCGACGGCATTCTCGAACAGGCTCCGGTACTTTTGCTCGCTCGACTGGAGCGCCTGTTCCGCGCGCACCCGTTCGGCCCGGTCGCGTATGACGAGAACGGCCCCCGAGACGGCGCCGCTTGTTGCACATATGGGACTCACCCTGCAGCCCACCGGGGTTTTCGCGCTCCCCCCGCCAAGGATCGTGCAATCGAGGGGGCCGTTTTCCCCTTTCCCCCCGGAGAGCACCGCGCGAATCGAATGGGCGAGGCGCAGCGCGTCCTTCCCTTCCTCGACCCGGATGACCTCCGCAAAGCCCTTTCCGACCGCATCCGGTTCGTTGATCCCCGTCATCCGGCTCAGCGCCGGATTGACGAGGGTGACGAGACCATCGGGCCCTAAAGTGACAACCCCGTCGACGATGCTGCTCAGGACCGCCGTGAGCCAGGATTCGCGCCCCCGGAGCCTCGCATCGATTGCAATCCTCTGGAGGGCAACCTCGATGGCGGCAAAGAGTGTCTCGTCCTGGTAGGGCTTGAGAACGTAGCCGACCGGACCCGTATTCCGGGCCTGCACGAGCGTCGCTTCATCGCCGTGAGCGGTGAGGTACACGACGGGAATCTGAAACCGGTCACGCATAAGTCCCGCACACTCGATCCCGTCGAGGGGGGCGCGGAGCGTCACATCCATCAGGACGAGGTCCGGACGAACGAGACCGGCGGCGGTGAGAGCCTCGTCCGTCGTGGAGGCAATGACAGGCACGTCATGCCCCCGCTGGACAAGGCACCGCTGTATGTCCTTCGCGACAATCCGTTCATCCTCGACGACCAGAATCCTTGCCATCCGTCACTCGGCAAATCGAAATTTCGAAGCAGATATGCCCAGAGTCGTGCCGCAGCGCTTGGTCCTGTGCGTGAACAGGAGGATCCCCTCCGGAGGAAGCCCGGCTTCGATGCGCCGGCGGTTCACCTGGTAGCCGTCCATGATCATCGTACGGTCGGCGAGGAATTCCTCGCGCGTGTGCCATTCTTTCAAGCACATGGAGCATTTTTTGAACGGGGGTTCGGGCGTTTGCATTGCGGTCTCGGCTCTGGTTTTGGTGTCCTTTCGCCACTTGTCAACGGCATAGCGGATTGCACACTGCGTGCCACTTCGAAAAGTGTCTCCCCGGGACATTTCCAGACGGAAGAAGGGGGATTCGGGGGGTAGATCGGGGGTTGTGCGAAGGGACCGGAGGGGAGGTGGTTGATGCTCGTCAGGTGCACAATATCAGCCAGCGACCAAAATCTCCTGATTTCCGCCGCGGCGAGAGACGCTCTATGCTGCTCTGTTTGCGGAGCGTCCGCATCACGGACGACGATCCTCAACTGGCACCAATGTTGAGCATCATTCAACGGATTATCAGGATGCAACCAGACGTTCAACTACTCGAATGAACCCATGAAACGGAACGCGCTGAGCATGTCGATCAAAGTGAAAATCGGCCTCGTCACCGGCCTTTCTCTCGTCCTGGTGATGACCATTGCCGGATGGTTTCTCCTCTCGTGGACACTCCGGAATTCGGAACGGGCGTATTACGACAAACTGGAGCTTCTCGCCACGTCGTCGAGGATGATGATTCATTCCGCCGCCGAGGAATATGCGACTTCGCATCATTACGAGTTCCTCCGCGCGACGACCGGCGAAACAGGAGGAACGGACCAGAAAAGCGCGCTTGAGCGCAGGGCGCTCGAGGAGTTCAGCAGCCGCAAAGAGGCGGAGGTGTTCGACACGGTCGTCGCGACGGACAGCGCCAGGCAGTTCTTCGTCTTCGCACCCGCATCCGTCAAGGACGAGTGCGTGACCTGCCATGCCTCCTACGGGCTGGAGACATTCAAGGGGAAGTCCACGGGAGACCTCGTGGGCCTGTTCGGCATTTCCGCCTCGCTCGGAGATCTCGACGCCGCCCAGTCAACAACCCGCCTGGCGCTCATTGGATTCTCGATCGTCGCCGTGGTGCTGATCTTCGTCGCCATTTCATTCTTCCTGAACAGATACATCGGCAGGCCGCTGACCAGCATCGGCAGCGTCGTCGCCGCAATCGCGCAGGGAGACCTGACGCGCCGCGTCCCGGTCGTCTCGCGCGACGAATTCGGATCGCTCGCCGGGCAGTTCAACGACACGATCGAGCGCCTCCGGGATACGCTGATTCACGTCGCGGAAGCGATGAGCGTCGTCACCAGCTCCGCCTCGGAGATCTCCGCCAACACGGAAGAGATGGCCGCAGGTGCCGAAGAACAGGCCACGCAGGTCAGCGAGGTCGCAACCTCGGTGGAAGAATTGACGGCGACGATCGGTGAGAACGCGCGCAACAGCAAGATGGCGTCGGACTCGGCAGGGCAGACGACGGCATCCGCGGAGAAAGGCTCCGTCGTCGTCGGCGACACCGTCGACGGGATGAGCAGGATCGGAGACGCGGTACAGAAATTTTCCGCGACCATCCGGTCGCTCCAGGAATCGACCGGAAGGATCGGGGGGATCATCTCCACGATCGACGACATCGCCGACCAGACGAATCTCCTGGCGCTGAACGCCGCCATTGAAGCCGCGCGAGCCGGGGAAAACGGGCGGGGGTTCGCCGTCGTCGCCGATGAAGTCCGGAAGCTTGCGGAACGAACCGCGGTGGCAACAAAGGAAATCGCGGGGATGATCACGCAGATCCAGTCGGACAGCAAGAATGCGGCCGGAGAACTTGCCGGGGGGATCGCGGAGGTGGACAACGGCGTCGCGCTTGCAGGACAGGCGGGGAAGACGCTCGACACGATACTCGATCTGTCGCGGGGAGTGTCGACGCTTGTCGATGAGATCGCCTCGGCCTCCGGGAAACAATCGGAAGTGAGCCAGGAGCTCGCCAGGACGTCGGATGCGATCAAGACCGTGAGCACGCAGACCGCCGACGGGCTCCAGGAAGTCGCCAGGGCGGTCAACGACCTGAACGCGCAGGCCGAGCGCGTGCAGAAGATGCTCGACTGGTTTACGCTCAACACCTCGTCCGGGGAGAAGGTAAAGAGGACGGCGGTGGAGCGAGGCGCGGAACCGGTGGAAAAGGAATTGGCGGAGACGGTGTAGGGGACTGTGGTTGGAATGACGGGTTGCCGCGGCGCGAAGCCGGAACATTCTGAAGGAGACGGTCTGGACTGACAAAGGGTGGCCACGGGTGGCCGGAGGGAACAAACCCAACGCCCGAATCGCCTGGTGCAGAATCGTTGCCTCTTACGCGGGCTCCTCTGCGAGAACTTCGCGTATCGTCCGTATGAACAGCTCGGGGGTAACCGGCTTCTGTATCGCCTTCAGGTCCTCCTCCGCAAGCAGTTCGGTGATCACACGGTCCGCCATGTACCCGGTACAGAAGAACGCCTTGATGGCGGGATTCAGCTTCTTCAATTCAAGGTAGAGCTGGCCCCCGTCCATCCCCGGCATCACGAGATCGAGGACCACGATGTCGATGTCGTTCCTGTTGTTCGTGTACAGTTCGAGTGCCGCCGGGCCGCCCGGTGCGGTAAAGACCTTATATCCCTGTTCCTCGAGGAGTTCCCTGCCAAGGTCAAGCATCACGACCTCGTCATCGACGATGAGCACCCCTTCCTGCCTCTTCGTCGATCCCCCTTTGTCCGCACCCCGGGGGCTCTCCCCCGGAACCGGGGGAAGGAATATCCTGAACGTCGAACCCTGCCCCACTTCGCTTTCCACGAGTATCGTTCCCCGGTGGTTGCGCACGACGTTGTAGGCGACCGAGAGGCCGAGGCCGGTACCCTTCCCCCGTTCCTTGGTCGTGAAGAACGGTTCGAATATCCTGTCCCTGATCTCGACGGGGATGCCGCATCCCGTGTCGCTGACGCGCAGCTCGACGCTCCGTTCCCCGTGCGCCTGCAGCAGCCGCGGGCTGACGGTCCCCCCGGCATCCGCCGCGACGGCCTCGATCGTCAGGATGTGTCCCCCTTCCCTGCCGTCACCCGCCATGGAATCGCGCGCGTTGACGCACAGGTTGAGGAGCACCTGGTACAGCTCGTTCCTGTCCCCGACGACGTGGGGCAGCCCGTCCTCGACGATCTTCCTGACGGTCACCGCGGGAGGAAAGGTCTCCGTGCAGAGCGCCGCCATTTCGTCCACGAGCGCCGCGACGTCGACGGGGGAATTCTCGCGCCGGGTCTTCCGTGCGAACGACAGGAGCTGGGCCGAGAGTTCGGCGCCGCGGACGGCGGATTTCTCGATCGTCTGGCAGTAGCGCTGCACCTTCGCAGGTTCGGACGCGTGCTTCATGAGCTGCATCGTGAACCCGAGGATGTTGTTCAGGATGTTGTTGAAATCGTGCGCGATGCTGCTCGCCAGCGTGCCGATCCCCTCCATCTTCTGGGCCTGGTTGAGCTGCTGTTCGAGCATCAACCGGTCCGTGATGTCCCGCGTGATCGTGAGCATGTACCGCTCGCCGTCGATCTCGATCGGCCGGGCCGAGATGAGCCCGCTCCTGATCTCGCCGGTCTTTACGCGGAAGCCGGCTTCGAAGTTCTTCACGTCCCCGCGCGCCGTGAGCTCCCGGACGAACTGCTCCCGCTGGGCCGGGTCGGCCCATACCCCGAGGTCGCCGTCGCTCCGTCCAATCACCTCGGTCCGCGCATACCCTGTCTGTTCCGTGAACCCCTGGTTGATTTCGACGAGCGTCCCGTCCTCGACGCGGCTGATCGCGATGGCGTCGGAACTCGTCCGGAATGCCTTCGTGAAGCGCTCCTCGGAATGACGGAGCGCGGTTTCCGTCCGCTTCCTTTCCGTGATGTCCTGAAACACCTCCAGGACCGCGGGCTTCCCCTGGTACATCATCCGGGTGTGGGTGATATTGAACGTGCGCCCTCCCTGGATCCCGGTGACCTCGATCCCCAGGTGGTCCCATCCGTCCGCACCGGGCCGGAGGGGACAGGCTGCGCACTGCTTCCCGTCCGCCCGGTAGATCTCCCAGCAGTGCTGTTCGATCCCTTTCGGCGTGAACTGGCGCTTCAAGTTGTCGGACATGAACAGGACGTGCCCTTCCTCGTCGACGATGTCCATCCCGAACGGGATCGTCTGGACGAGAAGACTGTTGAACGCATTGGATTCCCGGAGCTGATGTTCCATCCGGTGCTTGTAGAGCGCCATCTCGATCGTGATGTGAAGCTCCCTCTCCTCGAAGGGCTTCAGGAGATAGCCGAACGGCTCGGTGACTTTCGCCCGCTGGAGATTCTTGTCGTCGACGAACGCCGTCAGGTAGATGACGGGAACGTTCATCTCCTCCTTAATCACGCTCGCGGCCTCGATGCCGTCCATCGGCCCGCGGAGCATGATGTCCATCAGCACGAGATCCGGCCGGAGCTCCCGCGCCCTGGAGATCGCCTCTTCGCCCGTTGCCACCGGGGGAGCCACCATGTACCCGAAATGCTCCAGGCGCGCGCAGATGTCGCGGGCAACGATGTTTTCATCTTCGACGACGAGTATTGTCGCTGACGGCATGTAAGAGTGTCCTTTCCTGATTCTACCCGGGCAGCGGGCCGCGGTGTTTTTCCTCGGCCGCGTTGAATGCAATGCGGAACTCGGTGCCGTTCGAGCGGTCCACTTCGAGCACGCCGCCGATCTGTGCAACGAGCGTATTGACGAGCTGGAGCCCCAGGGAATCCGGCTTCGCGACGTCAACGCTCCCCGGAACGCCGATCCCGTCGTCCTTCACCGTGAGACGCGTCTTTCCCCCCAGCTCCCTCAGCCCGAGAACGACTTTCCCACCCCGGTTCCCCGGAAATGCGTGCTTGAGGGCGTTCGAGAGAAGCTCATTGATGATGAGGCCGCAGGGAACCGCCGCGTCGATCCCGAGGGAGACGTCGCCGAAATCCACCTCCAGGCTCACCTTGCTGTCGGCGGACCGGTACGAACGGAAGAGCGTGTTGGCCAGGCTCCGGGCGTACTGCGGGAAATCGACGAGCGAGACGTTCCCCGACTGATAGAGCTTCTCGTGGATCAGGGCCATCGAACGGATCCGGTTCTGGCTTTCGCGGAATATCTCCATGTCGCCCTCATCCCGGACGTAACTCGACTGCAGGTTGAGGAGACTCGAGATCACCTGGAGGTTGTTCTTCACGCGGTGATGGATCTCCTTCAGGAGAACCTCCTTTTCATCGAGAGAGGTGCGGAGCTGATCCCTCCCCCGCTTCTGCTGGAGCATCTGCCAGACGCTGTTCCAGAAAAGCGTGATCTGGTGGACGTCGGATTCCGTGTACTCGACCCCGCTGTTCGCCACGCCCGCGAGGGCGACGACCACGTCCCCGTCCATGACGGGGATATGGAGCGTCCGCACAAGCCCGGGCATCCGGATCGGCCAGATTTCGTCTTCGCCGCGCTGGTGCGGTTCGGCCAGGACGGGGGAACGGCGGCGGAGCGTGTCCGCCCATTTTCCCGCCGCGACGAGAGGGATGTCGCCGCGATCCTCGGGGACCGGCGAAGAGGGGGGTGCGACAGAAGGAGCATCCCCTTGCGGGGCCCCGTCGGAGGTCCCGGGTGCTGCATCGGGAGACGTCCCGGGGGAGAGATGCAGGAGGGATGCCGTGCGCCGGTCATCCGCGATGATGGCGAAGTACCCGGCAGAACTCCCGGTGAGCCGCGTCGATTCGGTCAGCGCGAAGCTGCACATTTCGTTCAGCGTCGAATCGAGCATCTGCGAGAGCCGGAGATTCGCCTTGAGCCGGGCCTCCTCGCGGGAAAGCGTCTGCTCGGCGAGCCGCCGCTCGGTGATGTCGTGCGAAACGACGACGACGTGCGTGACGTACCAGCCCCCCTCGTGCTGCCAGTAGGGGGAATACGTGACGTCGTAAATCTTGACCTTGTCGCTCGGGAACCGGAACGTCGCCTCGTAATTCACCGTTCGCCCGAGGAGGCAGGCGTCGACGGCAGGCTTCAGCGTGGCCTGGAAGAGTTCCTCACCCCAGAGCTCGCTCATCGTGCGTCCGATCAGTTCCGACCGGTCCTTGCCCTGGGCCACGCAGTACGCGTTGTTGGCGGCGACGTACCGGTACTCCCGGTCGACGAGCGTCATCAGGCTCCCCGTGGTATTGGCGATGAACTCGTACTTCCGGAGTGCGTCTTCGACGCGCTTCCTGTCGGTGATGTCCCGAAGGATCGCCTGCGTGAGGGTCTCGCCGGCGATCTCCACCCTGTTCAGGCTGACCTCGACGTCGAAAAGCGTCCCGTCCGCGCGCGCGTGACGCCAGTCGAAAAGCTGCGTCCGTCCATCGAGCGCGTCACCGGCGATGTCCTCCCATTTTTCGTAGGACGAGATACCGTCCGGCTGCCGCGGAGGGGAAAAATCGACGGGGGATTTCCCGAGTATCTCCTCCCGCGGAGCGCCGAACATGGCCAGCGCCCTCTTGTTGACCTCAATGTACCGGGATCCCCGCATCAGGAGGATCGCATCGGATCCCGTCTCGTACAGCATGCGGCGCTTTTCTTCGGATTGCCTGAGCTGCTCCTCGACGCGAAGCCGCCCGGAGAGGTCCCTGACGACGAGGAGCACCCCGCCGCCGCCGTCAACCGCACAAATGGTGACATCGACGAACTGTCCGGCGGGTCCGCCGGGAGAACCCGGTGCGACGAGACGGGCCTCGAACCTCACCGTCCGGGGGGAAGACGGTTCTGCATGTCTTGCCGAGCGGCGCGCCGCGCCCTGGAGCGAAGGGAGAGGGCGCCCCTGCCCGTCGAAGAGGACCGAGGCGTCGTTCAGGGAGAGGATGACTTCTCTCGGAGATCCCGCGAGCCGGCAGAACCCGTCACTGGCAAAGAGGGGCTTCCCTTTCCTCAAGACAAGGAGGCCCTCGTTCAGGTCATCGTGAGATGCGGCAAGGGATTCCCACAGGGCCAGGGCCTCTCCGGGGCGGACACCGCCCCTTTGGGACGCGGCCCTCCGGCCCGGTACCTTATGCGGGGCCGTCCTTTTCACGGGAGGATTGTCCATTCGGGTTTGGGGGGGATGGGGGACACCTGGACTATCCTCTCGCCGTCGTGTAGCTTCGCTGCTCGGGGTGAATGCCGAGCTGTTCCATTCTGTACCTGAGCTTCGAGCGGGTCAGCCCCAGGACCTTCGCCGCGCGGACCTGGTTCCCCCCCACGATATCCAGCGTCTTGAGTATGAGCTCCCGGACGACGTCGTTGATGTTGACCCCGCTCTGGCGGATCTCAAGATGAAAGCCTTTGCCGTTGTCCCCGGCCAGGGGGACCGGGTGCCCGTCCTGCCTGTTCAGGAACGCGAAATGCTCGGGGAGGAGCACCGGCACGTTCGACAGGAGCACGACGCGCTCGATCGCATTGCGAAGCTCGCGGACGTTTCCCCTCCAGGGGAGACCCACGAGGAACTGCATCCCTTCCGGCGAAAGGGAAGGGACCTCCTTGTTCTGCCGACGCGCGAACTCGGAGAGAAACGCGGAGACGAGATCCGGGATGTCTTCCTTCCTGTCGCGCAGGGGGGGGATCCGCACCGTGGCGACGTTGAGCCGGTAGAAGAGGTCCTCGCGGAACCGCCCTTCCTCCGATTCACGCGCAAGCTCGCGGTTCGAGGCGGCGATCACCCGCACGTCGACGCTGATTTCCTTCGTCCCGCCCAGGCGGTAAAACCGCTTCTCCTCCAGCACGCGCAGGAGCTTCACCTGCATCTCCAGGGAAAGCTCGCGGATTTCGTCGAGGAGGATCGTCCCCCCGTCGGCGAGCTCGAACTTCCCCTGCTTCATCCTCTCGGTGGCCCCGGTGAACGCGCCCTTCTCATATCCGAAGAATTCGCTTTCGGCAAGGTCTTTCGGTATCGCACCGCAGTTGAGCGTGATCAGCGGCCTGTCGGCGCGCGCGCTCCTCTTGTGGAGGAACCGGGCGACGAGCTCCTTTCCCGTCCCGCTCTCCCCCTCGATGAGGACCGTGGTGTCGTCCCCCACGGCGAATTTCTCCGCTGTTTCAAGGACGCGCTGGATGGCCGCACTCTTGCCGATGATCCCCGACTGCGACCGGGTCGTCTCGAGCTCCTCCTGGAGAAGGCGGACCCTGGTCTGGAGAGAGGCGAACTCCAGGTTCTTCTCGATGAGCACGCTCAGGTGATTGAGGTCGAACGGCTTCACGACGAAATCCGCGGCCCCCTCCTTCATCGCCTTCACGGCGAGCACGACGTCCGAATGGGCCGTCATGATGATCACCGGGGTCTCCCACCCCGCCGCGCGGAGTCCCTGCAGGAGCTCGATGCCGTTGACCTCCCCCATGTAGATATCCATGAGGACGAGATCCGGCTTGCACGAGTTGAACTGCTCCTCGAATTCCTTCCCCTTGTTGCAGACGGAGACGGCGTAGCCCTGCTCGCTCAGGATCTTCCTGAGCGTGTTGCTGAGGATCGTCTCGTCGTCCACCACCAGTATGCGCGCTTTTGCCATTCCTGTTCCTCCCTCACCCCTGTATTGGAAATACCAGCTTCACGATCGTTCCGCCGCCGATTGCCGGCTCGATGCGGATTTCCGCGTTGTGCCTGTCCATGATAAATTTCGAGAGCGCGAGACCGAGCCCCGTCCCTCCCGCTTTCGTCGTCCTGAAAGACTCGAAGATCTGATTCACCTGGTCCGCGGGGATCCCGGCGCCCCTGTCGCGGAACTCGACGATCGCCCTGCGGACGGTTCCTCCCGGCGCGTCGGGCCTGGATTCGACGACGATGCCCGTCGTCACGGTGAGCAGGCTCCCTTCCGGCGACGCGTCGATCGCGTTCTGCAGGACGTTGATCATCACCTGCTGGATCTGGCGGGCATCCGCGGAGATGGGGGGAATGTTCCTGTCCAGGCGCGCCTCGATCGTGATCCGCTTCTGCTGCAGGGCGATCTTGACGTACCGGAGCACCTGGTCGATGAGCCCGTTGAGCTGGTTCAGCTCGAGCACCGGGGGAGCCACGCGGGCCAGGTTCAGCGTATTGCCGATCACCGTCTCGATCCGCCGCGCCCCTTCGAGCATGTCGTCCAGCGTCTGCTTCATGTCGCCGTCGGCGCCGAGCTTGGCGACAAGGTACTGCAGGTTCAGCGTCACCGCCGCGAGGGGATTGCGGATCTCGTGCGCGATCCCGGCCGCCAGGCGCCCCATCAGTGTCAGCTTCTCCGCCTGGAGAAGCTGGGCCTGCATTTTCTTCTTTTCCGTCACGTCCCGCACGAAGAGCATCACGCGGGGGTCCTGCGGTCTCGTCACGGGGCCGACGACGACGTCCACCTGGATCATCTCCCCGGACTTGGTCTTGATCGTCGTTTCCCCCGAGGCGTAGAGCGGGGACCCCGCCTTCGGCGTTCCCCCCTCGGTGCCGAAGGGGACCGCCGGCATCGCCAGGAGTTCCTCCTTGCGGTAATTCAGGAGCGCGAGCGCCTGCCTGTTTGCGTCGAGGATCCGCCCCGACTCGTGGTCGGTGATGAGGATCGCGATGCTCGCGTGGTCGAAGAGCGCCCTGTACCGTTCCTCGGAAGCCTGGATCTCCCTGTTCTTCCGGACAAGGGTGTCGGCGTACATCTCGAGCTCCGCCATCTTCTCCTCGAGCTTGCGGATCACGATCGCGCGGTGCTGCTCCAGGAACGCGTGCTCGTCGATCTGCTCCGCCGCGGCCACCGGCTGGACGGCCCGGTGCCCGTACCTCTGCTGCACGAGCTCGTTCACCGCGTCGACCAGCGCGCCGAGGCCCGCGTATTTCACGACGTACCTGTCGACGCCGATGCTCCGCGCCAGGCGCTGGTCCGTCTCGTCGATGTAGTTCCCCGTATAGATGATGAACGGAACCGCGGCGCATCCCGGAAGCGTGCGCACTTCCTTGCAGAGCTGGAACCCGTCCATCTTCGGCATCATGGCATCGGCCACGATGAGGTGGACTCTCTCATGACGGAGCTTCGTCAGGGCCTCGACGCCGTTCCGCGCAAGCACCGATGTGTAGTTATTCTCGGCGAGCACATCCTGGAGAAGCTCGAGATTCTCCTGGATGTCGTCGACGAGAAGTATGTTCAGTCCTCCCGCAGGGACGTCGCCGTCTTCGGAACCGGGCATCGCCTGCAGGGGATCGGGCGTTTGTGACATTGAATGAAATCAGTCAGTGTGAGAAAGATCGCCACCTGAAGAATTGTGTGACAATGTATTGCTATTAGCCACGCACGACAATACGCGCGGGAGCGTATTTTTGCAGATTGACAGATTCGAAGCGAGGTTTTTTGCGAACTACGGTGGGACGAAATCGGGGCGACTAACAGATTTTATCGCGGAAGTATAACGATGCCGTTTTTGATTGCGTACGTCACGAGACTGGCGGTGTCGTGGAGATTGAGCTTCTTCATAATGTTATTCGTGTGCGTGTCCACAGTTCTCACACTGATGAACAATCTGTCCGCGATGTGCTGGTGGGTCTCCCCCTCGGCGATGAGCTGGAGGACTTCCCTCTCCCGCGTCGTGAGGGCGCTCTCCAGCGGGCCCGCCGCGCCATCGCCCCGTTCGCCGAACCTGCCGGAGAGCGACGGGCTGAAAAAGGTGTGCCCCGAGTGGACGGTCCGTATCGCGGCGTACAGCTCCTCGGGGGAGGTATTCTTCAGCACGTACCCGTTGGCCCCGCTCCGCACAACCTGGGCGACATACTCGTCGTTGTCGTGCGCGGAAAGTATGAGGACTTTCATTCCGGGGGACTCGCGCTTGAGCTGGTCGGTCGCCTCGAGCCCGTTCAGCACGGGCATGCTGAGGTCCATCAGGACGACGTCAGGTTCGAGCCGGAGCGCCATCTCCACCGCGCTCCTGCCGTCCTCGGCCTCGCCGATCACTTCGATGCTCTTATTGAGAGAGAGGAGCGAAACCAGACCCCTGCGGAGGATCGTGTGGTCATCCGCAATCAAGACCGTAATCTTGTCGTCCATGGGGCTCCCTGCGGGGGATGGCGGTCCCCGTGCTCACCGGGGATGCTCCCCGCAGTCCGGGGACGGGTGGGAACCGCGCAGGGAATGTAGTAAATTCGCCCGTCGGGGTCAACAGATGGGTGACAGGGGAAAAAACATGTTGCTTCGTGGTGGCGCTTTCAGCGCCACCACTCGGCACTGACATCTTTACATAACGGTCAGGTGAGCTTCAGGAGATCGTCCATTAACCCGTCCACGATCTTCTCGGTCACCTCCTCCGACATGTAATAGCCCTGCTCGAGCCGCGTGCGAATCGCATCGATCCGCTTCGACTGATCGGATTCGAACAGCGATTTTGCCTCGCCCGAGACCTGGACCTTATCCTTGCCGGAGGACGCCTGTTTTGCGGGCGCCTGGCTCTTCTTCCCCTTGACGGGGTCTATGGGAGAAAAATCCCCTTCTATTCCTCTGACGGTCATCTTGACCTCCTATACTGCGTACGCTGAAAGCCGTCGATGGCTTTCCGCTTCTGCTATGTTGCGAACTGTCTTCCTGCGCTGTTCCTTCAAGCCCTCAATGAGGAGGGCGTTCTCGATCTCAAACTCCCTGATGACCGAAAGGATCTCCGCCCAGTCCACGGTCCCTCCGCCTGCATTCTCCCCCCGGCTCTTCAGGGACTCGAACAGGGCGAATACCTTTCTCAGGAGGAGATCCCTTTCGTGCATCTGTACCGCGAGCTCCCGGATCTCTCCCCTTTTCGCCAACCCCCGCATCGAGCGGCTGAGCAGCACCGCGGCGCGGAGAGATTTCAACGGGCTATGCTCCATAGGACGCGAAGCTCGTAATGAGTGTCTGTGTCTGCTGCGCCTGGTCGAGCAGCTGCTGGATATCGATGAACTGCTGCTTGTACGCGTCCACCTGCGTGTCGATCCTCGCGTTCATTGTGTCGATACGGCTCTGGAGCGTTTTGAGCTGCGCATTGTCCCCCTTCGTCTCGATGTCGATCGAGCCTCCGTACGTCACGAACGGTTCCAGCTTCGCCTGGAGCGTGTTCGCAACCCCGTCCGCCGAGTTAAACAGGTCGGAAACCTCCGTCGGGTTGGCGGCGAGCGCGGCCTCGAATTTCGTCGTGTCGGAGAGGCTGAGCGAACCGTCGTCTCCCGTCGTAATCCCGATCGAGGAGAGGATCGACGGGGCTCCGGCGGCGACACTCGACACCGAATGCATCATCAGCGCGCGGAGGTCGGAGGCCATGTACCGGACGCTCATGTCGTCGGCGAACGGCCCGCGCGTGCCCGCCGTCGCGTCGATGGAGGTCTGCGTCCCCAGGTAGCTTATCGTCGCATTGTAGTTCGAAATGAAGCTGTTGATCGTCGATTCGATCGACTGGTTGTCGGGCGAGATCGTCAGGCTTACCGGCGTCGCGGACGTCCCGGTCAGCTTCAGCGTCAGCCCGTTCACGGCGTCAGAAATCGTGTTCGTTCCGCGCGTCATCGCGATGCCGTTGAGCGAGAACGAGGCGTCCAGGTTCTCGCTGTACCCCTCGACGAATCCCGCCTGCGTGGGCGAGGCCATCGTGCGCGGCGTGGTCCCCGGGGTGTCCGTGAAACTCACCGACGTGTACCCGAGAAGCGACGCAAGCGTCGAATTCCCCTCGGTCACCGAGGAGATCTCGTTCGCCGTCCCGGTGGTCTTGCTCGTGAGGGCGAGCTCGGTGTGCGTTCCGTCCACGTGGAGGACCGACGCGGTGACTCCCACGTTCGCCGTCTGGTTGACCGCCGTCGCGATCGCCGAGATCACCTGGTCGTTCGTCTGTCCGTCCGTGAGCGTGACGGTCACCTGCGTCCCGTTGATCGAGAACGTCTTGTCCCCGGTGCCGAGCGACGTTATCATCGACGTGTCCGAGGCCGTGAGCTGCGAGGAAAGGAGTATATCCGACTTTGCCAGGCGCGTGACGCTGTCGAGCGTGTGCGTGCCGATCGCCGCGGAGCTCGTCGCCGTCCCCCCGGCGACGCCGGTCGAGGAGCTCGTCACCGTGAACGCGGCAAACGCAGAAGAGGAGCCCACCTTCTGCAGCGCCTGGACGCTCGTGTACAGCGTGCTGAGCTTGCTCTTGAGCGCGTTGAGCGCGGTGACGCGCGACTGGAGCGTCGTCTGCTGCGTCTGCACCGGCGCCACCGAGGTCGTCACAAGCGTGGCCCGGTACTGCGCCGCAAGGGTATCAAGGGACGACGTCGTTGACGCCGTCGTTGAGGTTGTCGTCGGAGTTATCGTCGTAGCCATTATGCCGCCTCTTTCAGATGGAACGCCTCCGCCCAGGTCGCGCGAAGCTCGTCGAGTATCGTAATCGCGCTGCCAAAATCACTTTTATAGATGCAGGACTTGCAGTAGTCATACAGCCGGAAGAACCCCATTGCAACGTCGCCGTACTTGAAATCCAGCGCGAGGATCAACGCGTTGACGGCCCGCACGGCCTGCGTCTTGTCCTCCTTGCGGCATCCCTGGACGCCGAGGGTCATCAGCTTGTGGACCACCTGCTCCGGCGTCAGATGGAGGAATTCCTCCCGCCGGTAGGTTTCGAGCGCAGCTTTCGCGCCAAGCCGGGAGGCGCCGAAGCCTCCTTCCACGGGTACGTTCTGGGGTACGTTCGGGGCTGTATACGGCTGGTTCATTGTCGTGTCCTTCAGTCGGTCAATCGCTTTTCGAAAGATCCGGGTGCCGTCCGTCATGACCCGGCACCCGTTCCATTATCCACCAGGTCGAGGGAAGAGGAGCCGGGACCCGGCGTTGCTCCGCCGGATCCCGTTCCGCTATCCATCATGCTACTGAAAAAGCTTCAGGAATACCTGGTTCCCCGTGTTCGCCTGGGCCAGCTGCGTGACCGCGGTCTGCTGCAGAATCTGCAGTTTCGTGGACTCGAGCTGTTCCTGGGCGATATCCGCATCCATGATCCTGCTCTCCGCGGCCTGCGTGTTCGTTATGGCCACGTTGAGGTTCTGTTCCTTCGCGTCCATGCGGGCGATGAGCGAACCCATCGTCTGCAGTGCGGTCACGACGGTGTTGACCTGGCTGCTGACATCGAGTGTGGAGACGTTTCCTGCGGTCTGCGCGGCGATGCTGGCAAAGCTCGCGCTGTAGGTCACGTCAATGGAATCCGAAAGTGTTGCACCAACCTGGAACTTCTGGCTGAAATTCGCCACGTTGAACAGCGACGTACCGTTGAAGTCGGTTTGCGTGATGACGTCGTTGATTTCCGTGGTCAGCTGGTTCACGTCGTTCGACAGCGCTGTCTTGTCCGAGACCGGATCGTTCGCCGCAGCAACCTTCTCCTGGATCGTCGTGAAGAGGTCACGCACGGTCTGCAATGCCTGCTCGGCAGTGTCCATCATGTTCTTTGCGTCGCCGATGTTGTTGACCGCTGCACCGAGGACTCCGGCGCGGGCTTCCATCTGCTTCGCAATCGTGTACCCTGACGGATCATCCGCGACCGAGTTAATGCGCTTGCCGGTCGACAGACGAAGCTGACGAACGCTGAGCTGCTGATTAACGTTATTCAACGCATTGTACGCGTTGTACGCGTTAATCGGCGTGTTGATACGTGCACCCGTTGAGTAAGCCATGACTACCTCCCTGTAGTGTGTTGTTTGATTGATCGGGGGCATCCTTGCCCCCGTGTGCTGAACCCATCTTCAGCGTCTACTGTTGTTATCGGCAGAACGAGAAAAAACTTTAGGCGGGGGGACGGAACTTCGCGCGGCGTCGATGTCCGGACACGGGTGAGGAGGGGGTCACCGCGCAGCTCCGGCCTGCGGGACGGGCCCGGCGGCCCTGAGCGCGGTGGCGAAATTCGCCTGGATTCCGGGGGACGAAGGATCCAGCCGGAGGGCCTCGGAGAAACAGCGGAGCGCTGCCTGAGTGTCACCCGTCTTCCAGCAGCACTGGCCCATGATCTGGCGCACAACCGATTCTTCCATCTGGAGGTCGACGGAGATTCCTACGGGGGGAGGAGTCGGAACGTCGAAGAACATCGCCAGGATCTCGCCCAGGGGGACCAATGCCGCGGCGAAGTCCTTCCTCTCTATATGCGCTCCGACAAGGTACCAGCGCGCCGTCATCTGGACCGGGACAAGCGCCAGTGACGCCCTGCAGCATTTCTCGGCCTCGCCGGGGGACCCCGTCCGCAGCTCCGTTTCGGCCAGCAGGTTCCAGACGAGCGCCCGGAGCGGGTCCTGCATCCCCCCCGGCCTCAGCGCCCGGCGGAGGTATTCCTTCGCCCCGGCATAATCCCCGAACATCGAGGCGGTGTTTCCTATCTGGTAACACGCATACGCGTCGTTCGGATTCTTCCTGAGTCTTTCCCGGAGGAGCGGGATGTTCCGTTCCGCCTTCTTCCGGAGGACGTCCACTCCCTGGCCGTACCCGAGGTGCTCGATTACCAGCGCGGAGGGCTTCACGGTCCCCCCTGCCCTCTCGATAGAGGGGGAGATCTGTTCGTGAATCGTCCCCTCGAAACGGAACCGCCCGTCGCGCCTGACCAGCCGCGCATAGGGCATCACCTGCACCGAGGGGCCCGTGGGCATCGTCGCCCTGCTCCGCACGAGGAGCGTATAGGCCGAGGCATCAGCATCGTCGAGGAGGCGCCTGAGCGACTCCTCCTGCCCCGCGGCGAACCGCTCATCGGCGTCCAGGAAGAGCACCCACTCCGCCGTACAGCGGCTGAAGGATTCATTCCGGGCGGCGGCGAAATCGTTCCGCCACGCGAAGGGATACACCCGGGCCCCGGCCGCGGAGGCGATCGCGGCCGTATCGTCGGTGGATCCCGTATCCACGACGATCATTTCGTCCACCAGGCCGCGTACGCTTTCAAGGCATCCGGCCAGAAACTTCGATTCGTCCCTGACGATCATGCAGAGGGAAAGACGGGCTCCCCGGCCGTTTGGAGCATCCATGCGTCAGTTCCCAGTGAGTTTCACAAGTTCCTCACTCACGGTGCGGACGACATCCGTCCAGCCGCCATGCGAGCTCTGGCGGAAAAGCCTCATGGAGGGATACCAGGGGGAATCCGGACGATTCAAGAGCCATCGCCAGTCGGGCCTGAACGGTATGATCGTCCATACCTGTCGTCCCATCGCCCCTGACAGGTGGGCCACCGCCGTGTCGACCGCGATCACGAGATCCATGTGCGAGAGAACGACCGCCGTCATCGAGAAATCCGTGAGGAGCGGCTCCAGATTCTCGATGCGGACGCCAGCCGGCACCTGATCGAGCTGCGAGGCGGGCTTCCCCTTCTGGAGGCTGAAGAACCGGACGCCGGGAACGTCGAGCAGCGGGAGCAGCTCGCGGAGAGCGCACGACCGGTTGTAATCGTTCCTGTGCAGGGGGTTCCCCCCCCAGACGATCCCGACGTGAAAAAGGCCGTCGGTAAACCGGCCGCGGACGGATTCCACCGTGACCGGGTCGGCGTGTATGTACGGACCGGTCCACGGAATCGACTCCACGGAGTGCGTCCCGAGCAGGCCGGGGAGGCTCAGAAGCTGGACGTACCTGTCGAACGGCCCCGGAGGGGGGCCCGCGCGAAACTCGATGAGCTCGTCAATTCCCGGGAAGCCCCGGAAGAGGCCGATCAGCTCCTTCGGGCATTCAAAAAGTACGTCAGCGCCGCGCGAGGCGAGTATCGGGATGTACCGCGCAAACTGGATCGTGTCGCCGAATCCCTGTTCGGGCCGGACGAGTATCCTTTTTCCCGCGATATCCGAGCCGTTCCACCGGAGATCTTCCGGGCCCGGGGGAACATAGACGCGACGGGGATCCTTGACGCTGAACCGGCATTCGTAGTCGCGCCACCCTTCCTCAAATTCCCCCCTGAGGAGAAGCACGAGCGCCCGGTTGAGGCGCGCCTCGGCGTAACCCGGACGCAGCCGGAGCGCCTCTTCGTAACTTCGTATGGATTCGTCAAACCTGTGTTCGTGCTGAAGCGACGCTGCGAGGTTGAAATGGACCTCGGGGATTGCCGGGTTCTCCGCAATGACGGCACGGTAGATCTGTTTCGCCTGGTGGAACTGACCGAGTCCGGCAAGCGCGTTGCCGAGATTGTTCCACGCGAGGTGATAGTCCGGGGTGATGCGCACCGCCTCGCGGAACTCTTCTTCCGCCTCTGCAAACCGGGAAGCCCCGAGGAACAGGGACCCCAGGTTGTTGTGCGCCGGGGAATAGTCCGGGTCGGAGCGGATCGCCATCCGGTAGCATTTCTCGGCGATGACCGGCTGTCCCCGTTCGTTCATCACCATTCCCATGTTATTCAGGACTTCCGGGAAATCCGGCTTGATGCGAAGCGCGTTCTCGAGCGCCCGGTAGCCTTCCTCCGGGAGCCGTTTGAGGACAAGCGCGGTCCCCAGCGAGGCCCAGGCCTCGGCCATGTCCTCCTTCAGGGCGACCGCTTTCCGGTAATACGCAATCGCCTCATCGATATCGCCCCGCGATTGGCGGAGCATCCCCGCCATGTAGCACGTTTCCGCATCCGCCGGATCCGCCGCCAGTGCCCGCTCGAATGCCTGCAGGGCTCCATCTTCGTCGTGGAGAGTCTGGCAGAGGCGTCCGACCGCCTTCAGGAGGTCATGCGACGTCGGGTTGAGAGCGAGCGCGCTCCTGTATTCGTCGAGCGCGGCGAGCGTGTCCCCCTGTTCGTTGAGAAGTATGCCCAGGTTGACGTGGGCGCGCAGAAACCCCGGGTCGATGGCAAGCGCCGCACGGTAGCAGTCAGCCGATTCGGCTTCGCGCCCCTGGGCCTTCCGAATGTTCCCCAGATTGTACCGGTAGTCCGCGTTCCCGGGATCCAGTCCGATCGCCGAGGCGACTTCACGCGCCGCGGACTCGTGATCGCCGAGCGAAGAGAGGACGACGCCGAGTGCATTGCGGGATTCCGCGTGCGTGCCGTCGGCGCTAACGGCATCCCGGAAACTCCGAAGCGCGCCGCCGGTGTCCCCGGATTTGAAGAACGCCGAACCGCGCTCGAAGAGCGACGGGGCATCAGCGGCAGATTCCCGCACCTCCGCCAGGGCGGAAGGCGCGACACGCTTCTTTTCCGATTCCCGGAGGAGAGACTCTTCCACGCGGTTCATCACACCCGGCCAGTCCCCCGGCGCGCCCTGGCGGAAGAGCCGCATCGAAGGATACCAGGGGGAATCCTCCCTCCCCATCTGCCAGCGCCAGTCGGGCACGGCGGGAAGAAGGAGCCAGACCGGTTTCCCCATGGCCCCGGCGAGATGTGCAATGGCCGTGTCGACGGTGACAAGGAGGTCGAGATGATCCAGTATCGCCGCGGTCGCCGAAAAATCGGTCAGCAATCCGGCGAGATCAATCGTCCGCTCAGGCCATTGGCCGGACTCCGGACGGGGATCTTTCTGCAGGCCGAAAAGCCGGACTCCGGGAATCTTCCCGAGATCGCGGAACAGATCCGGCGAACAGGAGCGATTGGCGTCGTTCGGGTGCCGCGGGTTCCCCGACCGGACGATCCCCACGTTCAATGTGCCCGGGTCGAACCTCCCGCTGTATGCGGCGGACCGGGCGGGGTCCGGGGCGATATACGGATGCCGCAGGGGAATAGTCTCCTCCGTCGTCCCGAATATTCCCGGAAGGCTGAGAAGGGGGATTGCGAGATCGAACTGCGGGAAATCCGGAGAAATGAGCGCCTGCGAAGGGGGAGGAGCAACGACCTCGACGCCGGGGAAGCTGCTCCCGAGGAGCCGGAGGAGCTCATGCTGGCACTCGAATATCACGCGCCCGCCGAGTGCCGCGACGGAGGGAATGTACCGGACGAACTGGATCGAGTCGCCGAGTCCCTGTTCCGCGTACACGAGGAGCGTCCTTCCTTTGAAGGGCGATCCATCCCACCTGAGCGCGGTGCGCGAAGGATCCGGCCGGGACGCATTCGCTCCCCGTATGTTGAACCGCTGCTCGTACCCCGGCCATCCCTCCCGGAACCGGCCGAGAAGCAGGAGCGCATTCGCCCTGTTCCAGAGACCGTTGGCGTGCGACCCGTCCAGCGAGAGCCCCCGCTCGAAAAGCGAGAGCGCGCCCGGGATGTCCCCCGATTCGAGTCCGAGGACGCCGAGATTGACGTACGGGTCTGCAAGCGAGGGGTTGACGCCGAGCGCATCACGGTACGACGAGGAAGCGCCCTCATCGTCTCCCCTGGCGCGCAGGACGTTCCCCATGATGACATGCGCGGGTGCGTACAGCGGGTCGGCGTCGATCGCGCGGCGGGCGAACTTCTCCGCGGCGGAAACGTTCCCCAGGTCTTCGAGAAGAAGGCCCGCCAGGTCGGCAAGCGCCGGGGCAAGAGAAGGCTGGAGTGCGACGACGTTCTGGAACGCACGGAGAGCGGATTTCAGGTCCCCCCTCCGCCACTGGGCCCTTGCAAGAAGATAATAGGCATCCGCATTCGTCCCGTCCTCCGCCACGGCTCGTTCGAGGTGGCAGACGGCGCCGTCGAAATCCTTCGCGTAGTAGCTCGAGTGACCGGCCACGTACTCGAGGCGCCCTCCCGCTTCGTGCAGCGCAGGACCGCTATCCACGCAGGGGAGCGTCACGGATGCATTCCCCGTTCCACGAGCGAGCTGTGACCGGCCGGAAGCCCGAGCGCTTCGTTCGACTTCGCGAGTCCCGAGCGGCCGAACTGATTCCCCTCGCCGAGAGCAACGGCGTGCTCAAACATGACCTTGGCCTCCCTGTCAAGCCCCGCGAGATAAAACACCTCCCCGAGTCCAGCACAGGCCTGGGAGGACTCCGGCTGGATGCTGAGAGCTTTCTCAAACGCGGCCTTCGCCTTCTCGAGGTCGCTCAGACCCAGGTAGCTCATCCCCCTGACGGTTTCAATTCCTGCCACGGCCTCGTGATGAGGCGCCGAACCGGGGATCGTCGCGACGATCCGGTCGACGGTTTCCAGCGTTTCGAGCGCCCCGTTGAATTCCCTCTTCCGGAACTGTTCCCCCGCCAGAGAGAGCCGCTCGGCGATATCAACGACGCCGGCTGCCGGAGCGGGCTCCGCAGCCTTCGAGGCGTCGGGATTGAAATGCGCGATGCAGAATCCGGCCTTCTCTCTCACCGCCGCGAGAATCTTAAACCGGGGATCCTTCGACATCTGCGTGAAGCTCCTGTGGTGCTTGATGTGATAGATGTCGTCCAGCGCGATGAAGCATTCCCCTTTCAGACGGGAGACCAGGTACGTAAATTCGATATACCCCATGTGCCCGCCGCTGTCCAGGAGCACGAAATCGGGGCGGAACGAAAACACGTGGAGCACCCGGCCGATGAGGTCGTCGGCGACGCCGGGGAAGTCCGTCTCGCTGAAGTATTTCTGAACACGCTCTTCCGGCGCGTGGTCCACATAGACCGGCTCGGAGCCGATCTCCGTCACGGTCCGCCGCTCGATTTCTTCTCTTGCGGGAAGGAGCGAACGGGGCACGGAGAGTCCGTTCAGGAGATTGACGTAGCCGGAGAGCCCGGCTTTCTCCAGGTTTCTCCGGGCAAGCGCGTGGAGTCCAGGATTGACCTCGATCGAATAGAACCTGGCTCCCTTGATGCCGATGTCCCTGAGCGCGGAGGCAATGACCGTCGTCGTTCCCTTGCCGATGAACGTCCCGGTCTCGAGTATCCTGGCCGGGTGGACGCGCGAAAAGAGGGTCCTGACCTCGCGGGCGAATGCGGAGTCGGCCTTCACAGCCGTGATGTCCTCGACGACGTCGGGTGATGGCGCCTTCGGCGCCATCTCCGGCTTCGCCTCCGACGCCATTGGAGGGGGTTCGGGCGATGCGATCGATGAATCGGACGGGTCCAGACCAAGCCTGATATTCACTGTCGAGAGTCCTTTGGTTCCTGCCGTGCATGACGGGTCGTTCTTCACGGCCCATTCGAACATCGTTTTGGCCGCGCGGTCCTCGCCGGCCGACATAAAGACCGAGCCGAGCCCCGCACAGGCGCGGGCCGAGCCCGGGGTGACGGAAAGCTCCTCTTCAAGCCAGGCCTTCGCGGATGCGAGGTCACCGGCCAGCATCGCAACATTCGCCGCGAGATGCAGGACGTCCGTATACTCGACCGCGGAATCGCGTCTCTCCGACGCGTGATACGATTCGATCGCCCGGCGGAGCCACGCGATGGCGGGATCCAGCTCGTTTTCCGCGATCGTGAGCCGCGCCCTCTCGAACGACTGGACAAACGGGTCCCTGCTGAGAGGGTAATGGGGGTTCCTCTTGCTGTACTGTTTCGCCCCGGACCAGATCTCATCCGGATCGGCCCCCCATTTTGCGATGAATATGTCCCGGTTCGTCTTCAGCCGATCCCGGTACGATTCCTGACCTCCGGCGAGGAAACTCTTCGACCCGTAGTGGTGGATGAAGACATCCTGCGCCACAGCGGATTTGAATCCGGCGATCACGCTTCGGAGACAGAAATCGTCGTCCTCGTAGTTGCCCGGCGTAAACCTCTCGTCGAGCCCCCCGATCCGGCGTATGACTTCCCCCCGTATCAGCGTGCAGAGGAACGCCACGCGCGGCACGGTCAGCGTTTTCCCGGCGTTCGCCGTGCGGACGCCCTGCGCATACGCGTGCATGTCGTCCAGGTTCCTGTAGCGGGCTTCCCTGTCGAGCTGTATGCCGCTCACGAAATTGCTCACCGGGCCGACGAGCCCGATGGAGGGATCGGCATGCAGGAGTTCGGTCATCCGTTCGAGCCACCCCTCCGTCACCACCGTGTCGTTGTTCAGAAGGAGTATATCCGTCCCGATCGCGGCGTTGATCCCCTGGTTCACGGCCGCGGGGAACCCCAGGTTTCCGGCGTTCCGGATGAGACGCACTTCAGGGAAGCTCTTCAGCCGTTCGGGCGTTCCGTCCGTCGATCCGTTGTCGACGACGATGATCTTGTGGTTTGCCCGGGTGTACTGCCGGATGCTCTCCAGGCACTTCTGCGTGTAGTCAAACTGGTTGAACGTCACGATCACGATGCTCACCTCCGGCGGGGTCGCGTACCTGCGTGCCCGGTACGAGGTAAACGCCTCCGGGGTCTCGAAGCTGAACAGGTATTCGAGGCGCCGGCGGGTGGCCGTGCCCGAGTACTCGCTGACGACGAGATCCCTCCCGCCGCGCGAAAATTTCTCCCACGTCTCCCTGTCCCTGTACAGGTTCACGGCGCACGCGGCGAATTCCGACGGGTCGTCGGCCACAAAGGCGTGCTCCCCGTTCACGATGTTCATCCCCTCGGCCCCGATGGAGGTCATCACGGTCGGAAGACCGTGGGCAAACGTCTCCCCCACTTTCCCCTTGACCCCCGCGCCGTACCGGAGCGGGACGACGGAGACGCGCGCGGACTCGAGGTAGGGAGTCATCGAGGGAACCCAGCCGGTGACGACGATGTCGTCGCAGGCGAGCGCCTTCACGGTCGGGGTCGGGTTGTTCCCGACCACAAGAAGCCTCGCGCCCGGGATCCCGCGCCTGACGGCCGGGAATATTTCCTTCACGAAGTACACGACCGCGTCCTCATTCGGGCCGTGGTTGAAATTCCCCACGAAGAGGAAATCCTTCCTTGCCTCGAAGCCGTTCTTCACGGGGACGGGCTCGTGGACATTGGTCATGATGAATATCGGCCTGTCCGGAAGATCCTTCTGCAGCACTTCCCGGTCTTTCAACGTGACCGTCGTGACGCAGTCCGCCTTCGCGTACACCGCCAGCTCCCGTTTCTTGTTGGCCCGGGCGCTCTTTCTCAGTGCCTCGCTCTTTTCGATCTCCGCCTGCCGCTCCTCCCTGAGGTAGTGCAGGTCGTGCGTGTCGACGATGATCGGGGTCGAGGGGAGAGCGGCGCGGACCCGGTCGATCACGTACGAGGCCACATGCCAGAAACTCAGGTAGACGACGTCCGGCTTCCGTTTCTTCAGCTCGAGGTTGTTCACGAGCCGGTCCAGCGTCGGGTTCACCGCGGGGTTGTTCCGGATGTCGTACCAGAGCTCGAATTCGAACCAGAGCGTCTCCACGCCGAGAGACCTCAGCTCCAGGAGGTGCTTTTCCGCGTTCGGCCCGAGGTTTTTGGCAACGAGATGCACGTACGTGACGCGGCAGCCGAGCGCAAGCATCTGTTTGAGCGTGTTGTACATCCGGAGCGTCCCGGAGGCTTTGTCCGGCAGCGGGGGCCAGTCGTCGATAATGAGAACCCGTTTGCCTTTTCTCCTGTCGGAGAACTGGTACGAGAGGGCCGGGTCGTTCGGGTACTGGCGTTCGAACTCCTTCTTCCACTTCTCCGCAAACTTCGGTGTATTGATCTCCTGGTACTTCTTGAACCCGGACGTAACGTCGGTCCCGGCGGTCGCCCCCTCGTGGTGCACGACGACGGCGGAGGGGCAGTACATCACCGAATATCCGAGCTTCCTCACGCCGAAACAGAGATCGCTGTCCTCACAGTACGCCGGGGCGTAGCGGACGTCGAACCCCCCGAGCCGGCGGAAGATGTCGGTCCTGACCATGAGCGCCGCGCCCGAACAGTAATCGACTTCCCTCGAGAACCCGCAGAGAGAACTCTGAAGCGGAAGGCCCCGCCCGTAGTTCCACCCCGACCCGTCGCTGAATATCGCCCCCCCGGCCTCCTGGATGGTGCCGGAGGGATACACAAGGCGGGCCCCCACCGCACCCGCCTTCGGGTATAGCCGGAACGACTGCTCCATCTCGGTGAGCCATCCCGGCTGGACTTCCGTGTCGTTGTTGAGAAACACGATGTATCTGCCCTTTACGTATTCCGCGGCCAGGTTGTTTCCGAGGACGAACCCGAGGTTCTCCCCCGGCCTGACGACCGTGATCCTCCGTTTCCACGTCTCCAGGTACCCGGCCGTGTCGTCGACCGAGGCGTTGTCGACGACGATCACCTCGAAGTCGGGGTAATCGGTGTTCCTGAAGAGCGCATCGAGGCAGCGGATGGTAAACTCGACCTTGTTATAGCAGAGGACGACGACCGAGACCCGGGGGGGCACGGCCCCGTCACGAAGCGGCGCCGGTTCGTTCCACCGTACGAGGTGTCCCAGCGACGGGTCAGGCCAGGGCGCGCGCGCGAGCAGGTGGTGCATATGGTCCACGATGTGGGCGAACGAACGTCGTTCCTTCAGGCACTCGGAATAGACTTTGAGCGCGCCCGGTTCGTCCCCCGACTCCTCGGCGATCCGCCCGAGGTAGAATTTCGAATAGAACCCGTCCACCCCTCCGCCGGTAAGTGCGCTGCGGAAGAGCCGGGAAGCGGAGGCGTAGTCGCCGGCGTAGAACCGGATCCTCCCCAGGATGTGGCTGAGGACGGCCCGGTGGCCAGGGGGCAGGGCCGGGTCGGCAAGGAGCGAGGCAATGTATGCCGAGGCCCCGTCTGTATCCTTCTCGCAGAAATACTTCTGGATGCGCGAGCTCATTTCTTCCGGAGTTGCCATGCGTCTCCCCGTTGTGTGTGTCCGCCGAAGGGCGCGTCAGGCCCGTTCCGCGACAATGTAGTGTGCAAACCCGAGCTTCGACCAGAGCCCGTACGTGGCGATTTCCTGATCCCTGTTCAGTATGCCGAAGGCGAGGAGGTCGTCCTCGATATACCTGTTGGCGATCAGGCCCGTCTCCCGCGTGAGGAAGGCGGATGATTCCGCGAGCGCGGAGAGTTCCGCCAGGCTGAACGTCCTGAGATGCGTGCTGTCGTCGAAAAAATTCACCGTGGAGACGTCGATCCCGCGGTCGAGGAAGAGCTGTCTTCCCGGGAAATGTTCCGAGGCGGGGGTCGGCACCTCGACGTACAGCCGTCCGCCGGGCCGGAGAAGCCGGGCCAGTTCGGCGAAGAACACCCGCTCGTCCCTGATGTGTTCCAGGACGTGGGAGAGGAGGACCGCGTCGAACGCACCCGATTGATAGGCGAGCGGCCCGGCGTCCATGTCGCACACCCGGCAATCGTCGTACCTGTCGAAGAGCTCGCCGCGGACCATGTCGACGGCGCTCATGCGTATGTCCTCCCTGCGGGGAGGAAGCCACTCTTTCCAGAGGACAAGTCCTCCGGGCCCCGCACCGGCATCAAGGAGCCGGCTCCCGGGAGGGAGAGTCTTGAGGAACCGGTAGCGGGGATGGTAGTTCCAGTAGAGCGAGATGAGCTCCGGCCTCGACGTGTGACGGGGAGAGGCCACGGGGGTGTAGTCCACGCCGGCAATGACGAGACCGTTTCCCCGCAGCCATCCCGGGGCCGGAACGTTCTCCGGCGTCCGGATTCTGAGCCGTAGGGCGGGTTTGCCCGGCGGACTCGGCCGCCCGGAGCCCCTCCACGGCTTCCTCGTCGCCGGGATCCCTTGCCAGCGCAAGCCGGTACATTTTCGCGGCCTGGTCGTTCATCCCGATGGAGAGACAAACGTCCGCAACGTTCTTCATCGTCCCCGCGTTCAGCGGATCAAGCCGGAGCGACGCGGTCAGGTGCTCCAGCGCAAGCTTCGGCTCCCCGCGCTGCGAATACAGGACACCGAGATCGTTCTGTGCCCGCGCGTGGCCGGGGAATCCCTGAAGGAGAACCCGGAGCGCGTCGAGCGCGCCGTCGTACTCACCCGCCTGAACGAGTCCGCACACTCCGGCGTACGCTTTCTCCGCGTCGTCGGCCACGACAGCCCCTACGCCTGTTTCCACGCATTCCTCACAGTTTGATGACGGCGCACTGACCGCTCGGGAGATACCAGGGACGCTCGCGCTTGTCCCTGAAGAATTCATCCACAGCGGCCTTCGCGCCGGGGCAGCTTTCGAATCCGTAATCGTCGAACACCATCATCCCCCCGGCGACCATCCGGGGATAGAAGAACTCGCAGCAGTCGAGCACGGAACGGTAGATGTCGACGTCGATGTGCGCCAGGGAGAATTTCAGGTTCTCGATCGGGGGCGCCGTCGCGGGGAAGAACCCCGGATAGAACTCGACGTTGCCGCACCCGCGGAGGCTCCGCTTCACCGACTCGAGCGAGGTGTCGCTGAAATCCCCCTTGCTGTGCCGGTCCTTCCCCGGATCCGTCGAGGGCATTCCCTCGAACGTGTCGAACAGGTGCACGGTCTTCCCGGAGGCCCTGAGCGTCATGGCGAGGAGCCGGGCGGTTCCCCCTTTGTACACGCCGATCTCCGCCACCGCTCCCTCGAGCGACGACGCCTGAAGCGCGAACTGGTACAGCATATAGCAGCGTATCCTGTCGACGAGCGTATACTGGATGGTCTTCATGATCCGGTTGAACTCCGTCTCCCGGTCCCAGAAGGGAATCGGGCGCATCGGCGTCCCGGGCGCCGCCCCGCCGCCGGCAGCCGGCCTGGCAGCGGTGAATATCATCTGGTCTCCGCCGAGATAACCGAAATCCCTGGACCAGTAGAAATTAACCCCTGCGTCCCGGAACCCCGCGGCGGTAAGATCCCTGATGATTTCCCAGCCGAACACCTGGTAGCAGAGGCATCCTCCGTCCGGGTTCACCGGGTCGCCGTGGTACTCCGGGGGAAGGATGTGCTTCGTCGTCCCGTCCGGGAGGACGACCGCGCGGACGATATTGCGTTCCGATCCGACGTCGAAGGGGACCGTGAAGACAAGGACCCCTCCCGGCGCAAGGACCCGGAAGCACTCGCGCAACGCTTTCCTGTAATCCGGAACGTGCTCGAAAACGTCGAACGTGAGAACGGCGTCCATCGAGCCGTCGGCAAAACTGAGCGCGGTCAGGTCCTCGTGCCTGATGCCCGCGGCCGAAACAGAGCCGCGCGGGACGTCCGCCCCCAGATATTCGCTCCCGATCAGCCCGGGGAACCTCCGTGCGAGCGTGGCAAAAAGCGGGGTGCTCTGCTCCGCGACGAACATTTTCGACGCAGACGACGGATGGGCGAGGTCCTCAATAAGGTGAAGGGCCCCCCTCCCCCTGCTGTTCAGGCCGCAGGAGGGGCAGACAAGCTGCTCGCGCCAGTTCGGCATGCGGGAACCGTTCGTCCCGTAGCAGGCGGTATAGTCAACCGAGAAATCCACCGCCTTCCGGCAGACATGGCAGTATCCGCGGAGCGTGAATTTCTCCCCCGGCTCGACGAGCTCCTTTTCGAGGTCCCGCCTGGTGGCATATGTCTGCTCCATTTCCGAGGCGTAGCGCGCGTACTCTTCCGGGCCGGATACCTTCCTGCTCCTGAGCACCGGGACGGCGGCGGAGACCCCCCCCGAGGCGCCCGACAGCGCGCGCGTCGCCGCGCGGTTCCCCGGGTCAAGCGTGAGGACGCGGCTAAAGAACTTCGATGCGGTCACCCGGTCGTTCACGGAAATGCAGAGGTCCCCCAGTCCCAGGAGGACGCCGCAGTCGTCCGGATCGGACGCCAGGAGGTCCTGGTAGATCTTCACGGCTTCCGGCGCCCGTCCGGCCCGCACATAGCTCGCGGCGAGGCGCTTCTGAATCCCGGAGTCGTCCGGGTTCGCCGAAAGCTCAACCTCCAGCAGTTCGGGCGCATCATGTTCTTGTTCACCGGAAGGGGAAGAGGACCCGCCTTCCCTCTGCCTCACCTCCGACGTGCTCCCCTGGCCCCCCTTCCCGGGCTGGTAGCGCCCGGTGAAGACCATCTGGTATGCTCTCAATTCCCCGGGCGCGCCGTCCGCAAGATTCCGGAGGGCGAGGTTGCCGTAGAAGAGGTCCGCTCCCACCGTGCGGACCTCCCCCGGGTCCCCGCCCTCCAGATAGTCGATCGCCTCGCAGCGTATGTCGGACTGCGCCATCAGGCTCAGAAATTCCTTCTTCGTAAAGAACCTGAGATGCGTCCTGTCGAGTATCCCTTCGTCCCTGTATTTCCACTCGCCGCGTTCCGCCAGATCGCCGATCAGCCCGATGAACCTGACGTTCGGTATGCTCGCGATGAACGTCCCGCCGGGAGCGAGGAAGGAAGAGTACCGCCTGACGATTCCCCAGGGGTCCTTCAGATGCTCCAGGATGTCGGCAAAGACGATGCAGTCGAACTCCCCCCGTGCGAACGGCGGCGCAAATTCCTCGACGTCGGCAACATGGACCTCGTCGAGCCGGCGCTGCGCAACCGCCGCGGCTTCCCGGTTGAGCTCGATGCCGACGACCCGCCGGCCGGGCTGCTCCTCCTTGAGCGCTGCCCCGAGCGTTCCCGCTCCGCACCCCACATCGAGTATGCTGCGGGCGGAGGCGGGGACAGCGGCGGCGATCTCCGGGCGGACGTGCCTGAAATACAGGGGAATCTCGCCGGGTTCCCCGGGAACATGGTCTTCCGGAGAAGGCGAAGGACGACCCTGGGGTGAATGCGCGAAGTCCCCGCGCTCGATTTTTTCTTCGTAGTGCTTCACGATCTGGTACAAATGGTCCTGTGGCACGTTCACCTCGTTGAGATACAGGCTCCTGTTTTCCCTTCTCAGGCGGATCCAGTCTTCTATCCGCCCTGTTCCCTCCGTCCTCCCCAGGTTGTTGGAGAAGAGTGCGAGGTACCGGAGGCGGTGCCACTCAAAACTGCCCGGGTCGATCACGCCGGAGGCCTCCGCCCAGTCCCAGAGCGCGGTTCCGGGCATCGGCGTCAGGATCGTGATCTCGTGCGACGTGAGCTTCCCGGAAGCGTAATTGTCCAGTATGAATCCGTACGTCCGGAGGACGTCCTCCTCCGTTTCCTCGTGATGGCCGAGGACGAAACCGCAGGAGGCGCGAAGACCGTGCCCCGAGGCGACGTCGAGCGCCCGCTGGTTGGCCGCGACGGTACAGTGCCTGTCCTTGAGCTTCGCGAGAATCCTGTCGGACCCCGACTCGGCGCCGAAACCGATCGCCGTCAGATTCGCCCGGAGCAGTATCGCGCAGAGTTCTTCGTCGAGCAGGTTCGCGCGGACGGCGGCGGAGAACCGGAGTCGCCGGGTGAGTCCCTTCTCTTCGAGGAGACCGACGATTTCCCGGAGGCGCTTCCTGTTGGCGACGAGAAGGTCGTCCCAGAACCCGATTTCCACGGTTCCCGGAAATTCCCGGAGTATCCCCTCGATCTCGGCGACCACTCTCCGCGCCCCGTGAAACCGGACGTTGGACCAGTACTTCGTGGAGGCGCAGAAGTAACATTTGAACGGACAACCGCGCGAGGTGAAGAGGTACGGATGCTGATTGGCGGTCACTCCGAACTTCCGGTCGGGCACCGGGAGCGTGTCGAGGTCTTCGATGAGCGGACGCGGCCTCGTGAGCTGCAGCGAACCCTGTGCGTCCCTGTACACGATCCCGGGAATATCCGCAAGCTCGCGCACATCGACCGACCCCGAGCGCAGGAGGGCGGTCACGATCTCCCCGAACGTCACTTCCCCCTCGCCGAGAACTCCGGCGTCGGCATCCGGGGGGAGCGTCAGGGGAAACGCCGTAATGTGAAATCCGCCGAAGAGGACCACCGGGACACCCGCAGCCTTCGCCAGGCGCGAGATCCTCTGCGCCTCCCCGAAATCCTGGGAGAGGCAGGAGACGGCGAGCACGTCCGGTTTCACTGCCAGGGCCGCGGCGATGGTGTCCGCGACGGAGCTTTCGACCGCGCCCGGATGAAGCCTCTGCACGTATTCGTTCAGGTAGCTGAACGACAGGGGGGCGTGCCAGTGGACGTCGACATCGTTCGTCGCCTGGATGAAGCAGATCCTCAGGGAGCGGGCCATTCTCACTCTTCAGTGTGTTGGGGCGGAAACGCCGGGGGGATGAAGTGCAAACGATATACCAACGTCAGGAAGGAGCGCGGAGGCAACGGGAAGCGGTTACTGAGCGGAAATGTCGAATTTCAGCGGGGAATCAAAACAACGGGTGGCTTATATTGTGCAACAGGCGAAAATTACGGAGGAGTTTCCGTGCCGTCGATGACCTTTCGGACGACGGAGAGGACCTCCGCCAGTCCGTAGGGCTTGGAGACAAGCGCGCGGACGCCGCGGCGGACCAGGTCGGACTTCACCTTCGGCTCGAAAAATCCGCTCGCCACAACGACTTTGACATCCGGATTGATCGACTGCAGGGACTTCAGGAGCGCGGCACCGTCCGCCTTCGGAAGGCCGAAATCGGTGAGCACGACAGAAATATCCTTCATGTGTTCCCTGTAGGCGGCGATCCCTTTCATGCCGTCGCAGGCGAGGAAGACCCGGTAGCCATTTTCACTAAACGTCGATTCGAGGAGGTCGAGGAGCGTCTCTTCGTCCTCGACGATGAGCACTCCCTCCCCTTTTCCCGAGGCGGGGGATTCCCCTTCGGGAGCCCGTTCTTCACCCGGAACGGCGGCCCCGCTCACGGGGAAGTAGAGCCGGAAGGCCGTCCCCTCGCCCAGCCGGGAGTCCACGTCGACAAACCCGCTGTGCGTCTTGACGACCCCGTAGACGAGCGAGAGGCCGAGGCCCGTCCCGCGCCCGAGCTCCTTGGTGGTAAAGAACGGCTCGAATATTCGCTGGACCGTGGCATCGCTCATTCCCGTCCCCTGGTCCGCGACGCTGATTTCCACGTACTGGCTTGACGGGTCGGCCCCTTCCCGCGAGGCGAGAACGGCCCCGTCGACGAGCGTCGTGCGTATGGTGAGCTTTCCGCCGGGGACGCGCCCGTCACGCGTCTCCATCATGGAATCCCGCGCGTTGATGCACAGGTTGAGGAGGGCCTGGTGGAGCTGCGTGTTGTCGATCGAGATAATCGGAATCCCCTCCCCCAGGTCGAGGACGATCTCGATGACGCGGGGGAACGTCTCCTGGATCATACGGGAGAGGTCCTGTATCGCCTTGTTGACGTCGATCGATTCCGGGTGGACTTCGGTCTTCCGCGCGAACGTCAGGATCTGCCTGACGAGCCCCGCGCCCCGCTGTATGGCGCTGTTGATCGACCGGACGCTCTGCTCGAACGCGCTGTTTTCGTTCCTGCGGATCTCCAGGAGCGAGACGTGCCCCAGGATGATCCCCAGGATGTTGTTGAAGTCGTGCGCGACCCCGCCGGCAAGCGTTCCCAGCGATTCCATCGTCTCCATCTCGCGGATGCGGAGCTCCATCTCTTTCCGCTCCGTGATGTCCTCTTTCACCGCCAGGAAGTGGGTCACGACGCCGTTCGGGTCCTTGATAGGGGAAATCAGGGCGGATTCCCAGTACAGCTCGCCGTTTTTCTTCTTGTTGTGGAACTCCCCCTTCCATTCCCCGCCCGCCCTGATGATCTCCCAGAGCCGCCTGTATTCCTCCGGGGCGGTGGCCCCCGACTTCAGTATGCGGGGGTTCTTACCGCGTGCCTCTTCGAGCGTATAGCCGGTCAACGCGCTGAATTTCGGGTTGACGTACTCGATGTTCCCATCGAGATCCGTGATGACGATCGAGGAGGCGCTCTGCTCGACGGCCCTGGAGAGCTGCCGGAGCTGAGTCTGGTCCTTCTTCCAGTCAGTGATATCCGTAAACATCGCCAGTTTCAGGGGAGACGCTCCGCCGGCATCGGGTATCTGAGCGGTCGAGAGCCGAACGTCGATCAGGCTGCCGTCCTTTCTCATCCTGACAGTTTCTGTCTCGACCGTCCGTTCGCCGCGATTGATTTTCTCCACCGTGCCCCGGAACTCGTCTTCCTTTCCCGGGGGAACGAGCGGGTACGGCATTCCGACGATCTCAGAGGCAGACCAGCCGAACATCTTCTCCGCGGCCGGATTCCACACCCGGACAATGTTTGACTCATCGAGAGCGAGCACCGCGACGGGGAGCGCGTCGACAAGGGACTTGAGCGCTGCGTTGCTCGCCACGAGCGCCCGTTCGGCTCTTTTCCTGTCAGAGATGTCCCTGGTGATCGAAAGAAGGTACTGCTCTCCTTCAATCGTCAGCGTGCGGGCCGACATCAACCCCGTGATCACGGTACCGTCCTTGCAGCGGAACGGCGCCTCCAACCCGATCACTTCCCCCCTCGCCTTCAGTCCCTCGACGAGTCTCTGCCGGTCCTCGTCGTTCACCCAGATGTTCAGGTCGTGCGTCATCGACGACCTGCCCATCACATCTGCAGCCGTGTATCCCGTGATCCTCGTGAACCCTTCGTTGATCGCGTAGTAGACGCCATCGGCGACCCGGTTGATGTTGACGGAGTCGGGACTGACGTTGAACGCCTTCGAGTACTTTTCTTCCGATTCCCTCAGGGCACGGTGCGCGTCGTGGAGGCGGAACGCCATCGTGATCGAGGCGTAGAGGACCTCTTCGCCGGAATTCTTGAGGACGTAGCCGTAATTCGTGATCATCCCGGTGCGGGAAACCATTTCCCGCTCGGAGTGAGAGGTGAGGAATATGACGGGGATATCGCGGATGCGGAGAATCTCGCGGGCGGCGTCGGCGCCGTCCATGCCGCGGCCGAGGTCGATGTCCATCAGTATCAGGTCGACCGGAGGGATTTCGTTCTTCACTGCGGCGATCGCCTTCTCCGCGGTCATCGCGCGCACGACATCGTACCCCTCAGCTTTCAGCAGGAGCGACTGGCTCATGCTGACGACGGCATCGTCCTCAACGAGGAGAATTTTCTTCACAAGAGCCTCCCAGACAGACACATCCCCAGGGGGAGGGAATGCGTCTGCGTGTTCGTCACACGGCGGGGAAATCGTAAGAACAGGAGATAGTACCCCTCCCGGCGCAATATGGGAAATTGACAGGTTTGAAACAAGGTGCCACGTCACAGAGATGGGTGTAATGACATGTTCGAAATATGGAATGGCCGTTTGGAAGAAGGACCGGAGCCGGGGGTGACCGGCGGGAGAGCATCAGGCCCCCCCCGGGGGGAATGTGCATCGGGGGGGGTGAGCACCGGTCAGGCTGAGGAATACGACGTACCTTTCACCTATGTCGCGGCAGCGAGGTCACTCTGTTCCGCGTTCGTCAAAACGCGCTCGAGATCGAGGAGTATGAGGAGCCGGTCTTCGAGCTTGCCGACGGCCGTTATGTATTCTCCCTGTATGCCGGAAGCAAGCGAAGGGGGCGGTTCGGTCAGGCTCCTCGGTATTCGGAGCACCTCGCTCACGGCATCCACCACGAACCCGACGATTTTCCCCGCAAGCTCCACGACCACGATCCGCGTGTTCTTGTCGTTCTCTTTCCTCTCCATCCCGAACCGGCGGCGGAGGGCGATCACGGGGATGACTTTCCCCCGGAGGTTGATCACCCCGTCTACAAATTCCGGGGCGTTCGGAACGCGGGTTACCTCGAGCATCCGGTTGATTTCCTGCACCTTCAGGATGTCGACCCCGAATTCCTCCCCCCCGATCTTGAAGCTGACAAGCTGCAGGAGCTCATCGGAGGAAGCGGTCCTGGTTCCGCCCTTGATGTCGACTGTCTCTTTCATCTGTCCAGATTCCTTTCCTGTATCACTTCAGGCCCCCGAACGGGCCAATCTCAGAGAAGAGGGGGAAGAAAGCTGCGCCATCCCACCAGCTCCATCTCTTCTTCCGCCTCCTCCTCGACCTCTTCACCGAGGAAGTAATAGCGGCAATCGCCGTAATGAGCCGGTTCGTCGTGCAGCCAGGGACGGCCGCATTCAGGGCAATGCTCGATCTGATCGAATGACTCGAGAAAATCAACAAATCCCGGTTTGTCTTCCATGACTCCGCCTCCGACGCTGATCCCACAAAATACATCTCTTGCCTGCACACTCCGGCGGAGCCCTGGTACGCTGCCGCACGACGGAATGAATTTTCAAATCCCGTGCCACCGGCATACGTCCCTCCTAAACCGTCGAACGAGCGAAATACCGCGCAGTGGAGATCGTCACGTGCCCCAGAAAGCCTGGAATCTGATCGCCGCGCCAAAGCGGTCGGAATGCTTGCTGGCTATTTATGCGCAGGTGTGCGATGAGAGCCTCCCCGTCAGGAAATCCGGGCTCCTGAGGAAAGAGAAGACGGGTCTTCGGAGGGCCGTGGGCAGGGGTGGCAACGGGCACGCGATTTGCTTTTAAAGAGGCAGAAGAGCCGTCGCCCGGAGCGGGAGGATTCATCCCCGCGCCGCGGCATTGCATCCGGACAAAGAGCAGAGGTGGGCAGATGAAATTCAAACGATTTGCAGACTGGAAACTCTCGACGAAGATCACCGGGGTGGCAATGGCGGCGACAATCCCCGTCGTACTCGTCGTCGTCTTCTACGCGCTCCCCCGTGCGGAAGAAGCCATGGTGAACGAGAAAATGAACGGAACAAAACATCTCGTCGAGATTACGTACGCCCTCGTGGCCGACTATGACGCCAGGGTCCAGAAAGGTGAGTTTCCGCTCGCCGAGGGACAGAAGCGGGCCGCGGCAAGGATCTCCCAGCTCCGGTACGAGGAGAAGGAATACTTCTGGATCAACGACCTCACCCCCCGGATGATCATGCACCCGTACAAGCCGGAAATGAACGGGACCGACATTACCGACAACAAAGACTCTGACGGGAAACAGTTCTTCGTCGAGATGGTTCGCGTGTGCACGCAAAAAGGGGAAGGATCGGTGGAATACTCCTGGCCGAAGCCGGGATCCACAAAACCCGTCCCGAAAATCTCGTACGTGAAGCTCTACAAACCCTGGGGATGGATCATCGGGAGCGGGGTGTACGCCGACGACATACAGGCGGAAATGGGCGCGCTCCAGCGGAGCATCCTTCTCGGGATTCTCCTGGCGGTGGTTATCGGAGTCGCGGTGGGAGCGCTGGTGGGCCGCACCATCAAGACCCGGCTGACGGACCTCGTGAACCGGATGGAGCACGCCGACCTCAACACGCACCTGGCCTCCGATGAAAAGGACGAGATCGGGCTGCTCACGCAGACGTTCGCGAAATTCGTCGCATCGATCCGCGATACGATCGTCAAGGTCTCGGAATCCTCCGCCGCCGTGGCGAGCGCGAGCGCCGAGATCTCCTCGAGCACCGAGCAGATCGCCGCAGGGGCACAGGAACAGACAAGCCAGGCCGGCGAGGTTGCCTCGGCGGTCGAAGAAATGACGAAGACGATCGTGGAAAACTCGCGCAATGCCACCGAAACGGCGACCATCGCCAAAACCGCCCGCGAGGCGGCCGAACAAGGCGGGCACGTCGTGGAGGAGACCGTCACGGCCATGCGCCGGATCGCTGAGGTCGTCGAGAAATCCGCCTCCACCGTACGCGCGCTCGGCAAATCGAGCGACCAGATCGGCGAGATCATCTCCGTGATCGACGACATCGCCGACCAGACGAACCTGCTGGCGCTGAATGCCGCCATCGAAGCAGCGCGCGCGGGGGACCAGGGACGCGGCTTCGCCGTCGTCGCGGACGAAGTACGGAAGCTCGCCGAGCGGACCACCCGGGCCACAAAGGAGATCGCCGGCATGATCAACAAGATCCAGTCGGACACCCGGGGCGCGGTGGATTCCATACAGGAGGGGACGAAAAACGTCGCCGACGGCATCGCCCTCGCGGACAAAGCGGGTTCGTCGCTCCACGCCATCGTCACGAACGCACAGAAAGTCACGGACATGATTTCGCAGATCGCCGCGGCAAGCGAGCAGCAGTCTTCCGCGAGCGAGCAGATATCAAAGAACGTCGACGCGATAAGCTCCGTGACGGGGGAGACCGCTTCGGGCGCGCAGCAAATCGCGAAGGCCGCCGATGATCTGAACCGGTTGACGGAGAACCTCAGGGAGATGGTCCTCTCGTTCAACCTGGACGAAGAAGGTAAGCCGTCGGAGCGGAAGCGCGCTCTCCATCACGGCGCGGACCGCCCGAAGAAGGGACTAACGGCGGGTCATTCGACACCAAGGGAGGAAGAACCCGCTTACCAGGCGTAATCCACGGCGCACACTGACGGGAGCGGGAGGCTCCTTATGCGAAAACAGAACTGCTGGGAACATAAAGGCTGCGGCAGGGAACCGGGGGGAAGAAACGCCGCCGCGCTCGGCGAATGCAGCGCCGCGGCCGAAAAACGCGCGCACGGACTCAACGGCGGGCGAAACGGCGGGCGCGCCTGCTGGGCGCTCGTCGGAACGTTCTGCCGGGGGGAGGCAACCGGGACGTTCGCGGCGCGGCACCTCGACTGCATGGCCTGCGGTTTCTTCCAGCAGGTCGGCCGTGAGGAAGGGGCCGATTACGCGGGGGCGAAAGCGATATTCGCGAGGATACACATGCATTCTGCCGCTCCCGCGCAGAGACCCGTGACGCCGCGGAGGAAACAGATCCGCCGGTAAGCAGGGGGAGACGTGCCGCGGAGGCGGAGCGCCCTGTGGCGGCCACCGCCCCCGCATGCGCTCACTTAAAAAGCCAGAGGAAGTTTCCGTACCCGGCGCTCTTCATCGCATCGATCTGGATGAACTTCAGCGCTGCGGAGTTCATGCAGTACCTCAGGCGGGTCGGAGGCGGACCGTCGTCGAACACGTGCCCCAGGTGCGAATCGGCGTACCGGCTCCTCACCTCCACCCTGTCGTCCATCAGCGAGCGGTCCTCCTTCTTCACCACCATACGCGGATCGATCGGTTTCGTGAAACTCGGCCACCCCGTCCCCGAATCGAACTTGTCCGTCGAGCTGAACAGGGGCTCTCCCGAAACCACGTCGACGTATATCCCGGTCCCCCGGTTCTCGTCGTAGGCGTTGTCAAACGGCCTCTCCGTCCCGTCCTTCTGCGTCACCTGGAACTGTATCGGGGTCAGCTTCTTCTTCAGGTCTTCTTCCGAAGGCTTCGTGAAATCCGTCCAGGCCGTCTTCCCCCAGGTTCTCTCGATATACGCGTCCCTCCCCGACCCGGTCCGGTAGGCGTGGTACTGGTCCGCGTTGGTTTTGCAGTAATGCTGATGATGGTCCTCCGCCGGATAAAACTTCTCGAACGGGAGGATCTTCGTGACGATCGGTCCGCCGAAGACGCCCGACCGCTCCAGGGTCTGCTTCATCGCCTCGGCGATCGCCCGCTGCGTCCCGTCGTGGTAGAATATCGCCGAGACGTACTGCGAGCCCCTGTCATAGAACGAGCCGCCGTCGTCCGTCGGGTCGAACTCCCGCCAGTAGACATCGAGTATCTCCGAATACGAAATCACACGCGGGTCGAACGTCACCTGGACGGTTTCCAGGTGCCCGGTGGAACCCGTGGAGACCAGCTCGTACGTCGGGTTCGCGACGCTTCCCCCCGAATAGCCGGAGACCACCTTCTTCACGCCGTCGAGATCCTCAAACGGCGCGTCGATGCACCAGAAGCATCCCCCCGCGAACGTGGCGGTTTCGAGACCGCCGGAGGGGGGAAGATCCGCCCCCGACGCAGTCTGAGCGGCATCAAGCGACGCGTCCCCGGCCGACGGGCCTGGGGATTTGCCGCGGATGCATCCACCGAGTACGAGAAGAACCGGAACGAGGAAGAGCAGAAACTGTCGCGACATGAAATTCTCCTTAAGAATTGTGCAGTGACCCGCCCGGCGAGCCGGCGGCGGCGGCCGTGGACACCCTCCTCGAACTGCGCCTCCGGGGCTGGAGCATTTTGGCGACAAGGCCGGTCCACCCGGTCTGGTGGGAAGCGCCGAGCCCCGACCCGTTCTCACCGTGGAAATACTCATAGAAAAGGACGTTGTCCCGGAAATGAGGATCGTTCTGAAGCGTCGGAGACGCGCCGTGCGCCGGACGGCGCCCGTCCTCCCCCCTAAGAAAAAGACGGGTGAGCCGGCGGGAGATCTCATCGGCGACATCCCGTATCGTCATGTACACGCCGGAGCCGGTGGGACATTCGATCTTGAAATCGTCTCCATAGTAATGATGGAACCGCTGGAGCGCCTCGATCAGGAGATAGTTGCACGGAAACCAGACCGGGCCCCGCCAGTTGGAGTTGCCGCCGAAGAACGGCGAGTCGGACTCGGCAGGCAGGTACGCGACCGTCGACGTCCACCCGTCCAGGCGGAACTCGTACGGGTGATCCAGGTGGAACCGGGAGAGCGCCCGTATGCCGTAGTCGGAGAGAAACTCGGACTCATCGAGCATCCGGGAGAGAATCCTCTTCATCCTGTGTCCCCGGAGAAGCGACAGGAGCCGCCGCTCCCCCACCCCCGGTTCTTTCCACCGGGAGACCAGGGAGGCAAGATCCGGCCTGTTGTCGAGAAACCACTCGACGCGCGCCTTGAATTCGGGGAGACGGTCCAGGAGCTCCGGCTCGAGAACCTCGACGGCGCAAAGGGGGATCAAACCGACCATCGACCGGATCTTGAGCGGGATGTTGTGCCCGTGGCCCTGGTGGAGAACATCGTAGAAGAACCCGTCTTCCTGGTCCCACATGTTGATCCCCTCGCCGCCGATATCGGACATCGCTCCGGCGATGTACAGGAAATGCTCAAAGAACTTCGTCGCCATATCCTGGTAGAGGGGGCGGGTGAGCGAGAGCTCGAGTGCGATGCGCATCATGTTGAGCGAATACATCGCCATCCAGCCCGTCCCGTCGGCCTGCTCGATGTGCCCCCCGGTCGGGAGAGCCGCGTTCCGGTCGAACACGCCGATGTTGTCGAACCCGAGGAACCCCCCCTGGAATATGTTCCTCCCCTCCGTATCCTTCCTGTTCACCCACCACGTAAAATTGAGGAGGAGCTTGTGAAATATGCGTTCCAGGAATCCGGTGTCGGGCTTCCCCGTCATCCGGCCGTCGATCTTGTAGACGCGCCAGGCCGCCCACGCGTGGACGGGGGGGTTGACGTCGCTCAACGACCATTCGTAGGCCGGGAGCTGGCCGTTCGGGTGCATGTACCATTCGCGGGTCATCACCAGGAGCTGGTTCTTGGCAAACTCCGGGTCCACCATGGCCAGCGGAATCGCGTGGAAGGCGAGATCCCACACGGCGTACCAGGGATATTCCCACTTGTCGGGCATCGAGATGATATCCGCGTTGTCCAGGTGCGTCCACTCGTGGTTCCGCCCGGTCAGACGCTCGGCGGGGGGCGGGGGCTGGGCAGGGTCCCCCTTGAGCCACCGCGATACATTATAATGGTAGTACTGCTTCGACCAGAGCATCCCGGCCAGAGCCTGCCGCTGTATGTTCCGCTCATCGGGGCCCGGGATTTCCTTCTGGAGGTCCGCGTAAAATTCATCCGCTTCCTTCACGCGCTGTGCGAAGATCCGTTCGAAGCCGACGAATGGGAACGCGCTTTCGCCCGACGATAGCCGGAGATTCACGACGGCCTCCTCCCCTGCACCGACCTGCATCCTGTAGTGGCAGCCCGCCTTCGTCCCCGTCCGGAGGGGGTTGACGGCGGAGGAGGATCCCGCGACGACGCAGTCGTTGATACCGTCCTTCCAGTACCCGGGCTTCCCGTCGGTTTCCGCGCCGTAGAGCCGGCGGCGATTCGTGTCGTTGTCGCACACGAGGATCGTGGGATCGCCCCCGGCATAGAGCCACATCTTCCCGAGATCCGCCTGCTCCAGCGCGACCTTTCCCCCCTGTTCCGCTCTCAGAACGGGACGGTCAGTCCCCCCGGCCCACGACCACCTGTTCCTGAACCAGATCTGCGGTATCAGGTGTATCTCCGCACTCGCGTCTCCCCTGTTCGCGGCGGTGACGCGGATCAGTATGTCGGAGGGGGAAAACTTGGCGTATTCGATGAACAGGTCAAAATATCGCCCCCCGTCGAACAGACCCGTATCGAGTATCTCGAACTCGGGATCCTTCCTCGAGCGGCGGCGGTTCTCCTCGACGAGCTGCTCGTACGGGAAGGGCGCCTGCGGGTACTTGTACAGCATTTTCATGTACGAATGCGTCGGCGTGCTGTCGAGATAGTAGTAGCACTCCTTCACATCCTCGCCGTGGTTCCCCTCCTTCCCCGTCAGCCCGAAAAGGCGCTCCTTCAGAAACGGATCCCTGCCGTTCCACAGCGCAAGCCCGAAGCAGAGAATCTGCCTGTCGTCGGAAATGCCGCCGATGCCGTCCTCCCCCCACCTGTACGCCAGGCTCCGCGCGGCATCGTGACGCAGGTAGCCCCACGCATCCCCGTCCGCACTGTAGTCTTCGCGCACGGTGCCCCACTCCCTCTCCGCGAGGTACGGTCCCCACTGCTTCCAGCGGACAGTCCCGCGGACGTCCTGCTGGAGCCGTTTCTGTTCGGCGTTCATAGGCGATGCCATTGTACCGGAATGACGACGTATATATGGAACGCACGCCGGATTGAAAGAGGTTCCGCCGAAGGAGAGGGTTCAGCCGGGGTAGGAGCTGATTGCGGCCTTGATCTTTTCGCGCGCGGAATACGACAGCGGAGGAACTCTCGAAGCAGCCATGAGACGGGCTTCCCGGCGCGCGTCGGCCATCGCCCGGGCGATGAACCGGAGCTGGCGGCAGAAACGCCTGCAGCCGGCGCAGAAACGCACGTGCGTCCAGACGCGGAAATGCTCGCGCGCGGAGAGCTTTCGCTCGAATGCAGCGGAGAGGAGCTCGGAAACCTCCGTGCACGGGGCAAGCCGGTGACGCACCAGGTCCGCCGAGGGGGCTTTCATGGCGCACCGAACCAGTTCGTCTCCAGGCAGCGCCGGAGTGTGAGGCGCGCCCTGTAGAGCGCCACGGCCAGCATCCCGGGGGTGATGCCGAGCTCCATGGCAATGTCGTGCGCGGAAGAACCCTCAATCTCCCTGAGCGTGAACACGCTCCAGATTCTCAAGGGGAGATTGTCGATGCACCGCCGGAGCATGTCGCTGAATTCCTTTTCGCCGGGAGACTCGGACGGCTCCCCCCATTCACGGGGGACCTGGTCCTCACGCCAGTGGCCGGCCCATTCCCCCTCGTTCCGGAAGAGCGCGGGCTCGCCCGGGGAGGGGCCGCTCATGTCCTCCGGCCAGCCCGTGCACACGCGGCGAAAATAGTCGAGCATGTTCCGCCGGAGCAGACCGATGAGCCAGTCGCGCTCGGTGCTTCCCCCCAGGAACCCGGCCCGGGAGCGGAGGGCGTTCAGAAACGTCTCCTCGACAAGCTCTTCCGCGACGACCTTGTTCCTGACGTGGGAGAGCGCGTGGCTGTACAGGAGGTCGCCGTACCTGTCGACCCAGATCGAGGGATCGCTCAGCACGTGTGACCCCCGTTCCACGGCAGGCTGCATTGTTTCACTTTTCATGGTTGCCTGCTATGATACTGAGTGCAACGGTGTAAAGCAAAGGGACCCCCGGCGCCTTTTTCCCGGAAGTCCGGAATTGTCGTATATTAGTCATACGGGACATCGGGGCGGTTCGTATATTCCGGGAAAAAGGAGGGGTGATGAAGACACGGCGGGTGGGCATTCTCGTGTTTGACGGCGTCATGGCGCTCGACGTGGCCGGGCCCGCCGACGCGTTCTCCTCGGCGTCGGACTATGCCGGAAGCGGGAACCAGGGTCCGCTCTACGAAGTCATCCTGCTGGGGCCCGGGAGGGGCCCGTTTGCCGCCCAATCGGGACTCCTGTTCAAGGCCCACGTGACGCTCGCGAATGCCCCCGCACTCGACACGCTCATCATACCCGGAGGGCCGGGGCTCCGCAGGCCTTCCACGCAGGCAGTCGTCTCTTCGTGGGTCAGAACCCGTGCCCCGAAGACGCGAAGAGTGGCATCCGTCTGCACGGGGATATACGGGCTCGCGCCCACGGGACTCCTGGACGGCCGGAAGGTCACGACGCACTGGCGGCACGCGAAGGACGTGGCGTCGAAATTTCCCGGACTCATCGTCGATCCCAACGCGATATTCCTGAAGGACGGATCGTACTACACGTGCGCCGGCGTGACGGCGGGGATCGATCTTGCGCTTGCGCTGATCGAGGAGGATCACGGCCCGAGGGCTGCCCTCTCGGTGGCGCGGGAGCTCGTCGTGTATCTCAAGAGGGACGGAGGGCAGGAGCAGTACTCCGAACCTCTCCAGTACCAGACGCAGTCGGCGGACAGGTTCTCCGACCTCGTCGCCTGGGTGTCATCCCACATCGATGAGGATCTCTCCGTCGATGCGCTCGCCGAGCGGACCAACCTTTGCGCGAGGCACTTCAGCAGGCGGTTCAAACAGACGTTCGGCACGTCCCCCGCCACGTTTGTCGAGGAGATCCGGCTCGGGGAGGCGAGGCGCCGGCTGGTGACGCACGGCAGGACGATCAACGAGCTGGCGCGATCCGTGGGATTCAGGAGCGCCGACGCATTCCGGAGGGCGTTCGAGCGCCGGTTCGGCGTCTCCCCGGGGAGGTACAGGCAGAATTTCGACGCACGGCCGGGGTCACGCCCCGCGAGCGTATAAGGAACAGCGCCCGACTGAGGATGCAACCGCCCGACGGAAATGTCAGTCCTTGAGTTGGCCCACCCACGCATCGATCGCCGACTTGATCTGCTCCCTGACCTCAATGGTCTTCAGGAGATTCTCCGCATCAGTCCCCGCAAACGCACCGGGATCGGGGAAGCTCCAGTGAAGGCGGCGCGTGACGCCGGGGAAAATCGGGCACCGTTCGGCGTTTGCTTCATCACAGACGGTGATCACGTAGTCGTACCGCGCCCCCGATTTCCATACTTCAAACACGTCCCGGGTCTGCTTTGCCGATATGTCAATCCCCGTCTCACGCATCGCCGCCACGGCCAGGGGGTTCAGCCTTCCGGGCTCCAGACCCGCGCTTTCGCCGCTGAACCGGTCGCCGTGATAACGGTTCATCAGCGCCTCTGCCATCTGGCTGCGAGCACTGTTTTTGATGCAGACAAACAACACCTTCGTGCGTGCCATCCGTGCCTCCTTCCGTTGATGAATAAATCGTAATATTACGATGGGTCAGGGCAAAAAAAACTAACAGCATTCCTTCACATCCGCGAAAAACCGGCGGAACAACTGCGTGGCTTCATTCCACGCCTTCCGGTCGATGCAGTAGCACACCCGCGGTCCGTCGATTTCGCCTTTGATGAGTCCGGCCTTTTTCAGTTCGGCAAGGTGCTGCGATACGGTCGCCTGGGCAAGGGGTATATGCTCAACGATGTCGCCGCACATGCACGAATCCTGTTTTGAGAGATACTCGAGAATCGCGACACGTGCCGGGTGTCCCAGCGCCCTGGCCAGCCCCGCGATCGAGTTCTCCCGTGTCCTGAACGACGATGTTTTGGACGCTCCCATTGAACGTAATATTACGATTTTACGGCCTCAGGTGCAAACACGCCAGAAGAGCCTCCTTTTTTGGGCCGTCATTGGATAATCTGCCCGGGGTTTGTTACGTTATGGTGCAGGCTCCGGTCAGGGGGGTATTCTCAATCACTCGGAAAACACTGGGGGAATATGACCTATATTCAGGCCATCGTCATCGGTTTGCTTCAGGGCGTCACGGAGCTCTTTCCCGTTTCCAGCCTCGGTCACAGCGTCATACTTCCCCACCTGCTTGGGTGGCAGCTGGACCAGCACGATCCGATATTCCTCACGTTCCTCGTCGCGACGCACACCGCGACGGCACTGGCGCTCTTTGTCTTCTTTCTCAAAGACTGGCTCCTGATATTCCGCGGACTCTGGCAGTCGATCAAGGGGAGGACGATCGCGGCGGGGGGCCCCTACGGCAAGCTGGGATGGCTTCTCATCGTCGCCACCGTCCCGGCCGGGATACTGGGGCTGTTGCTCCAGCGGGCTCTCGAGAACCTGTTTGCCGCCCCGCACACGGTCGCCGTGCTCCTCATCCTGAACGGCGCCCTGCTCTGGGCGGCGGACATGATCCGGAAAAAACGAGGGGGCGGGACAGAGAGCTCACCAGGGGAGAGTGACATACGGATCGCCGGGGCAACCTGGTGGCAGGCAATCGAGGTGGGAACGATGCAGGCGCTGGCGCTCATCCCGGGGTTCTCGCGAACGGGATCCACGATCACGGGGGGCCTCCTTGCGGGGCTGTCGTACGAGGATGCCGCCCGGTTTTCATTTCTCCTGGCCACGCCGATCATCGGCGCGGCGTCCGTGTTGAAAATTCCGGAACTCCTCACAACCTCCCGCGAATCGGTGTTCCTCGGCCAGACGATTGCGGGATCACTCGTTGCGGGGATCGGGGCGTGGCTTTCGGTCAAGTTCCTTCTCAGGTATTTCGAAACGAAGACGTTGAGCCCGTTCGCCCTCTACTGCGTCATCGCGGGGGCAGCCGCTTCGCTCTGGATGCTCCTGGGTTGACGTGATGCACGCACAGAGCATAACCATCAGGGAAACGAGATGAACAAGATTCTGAGAGACCTCTTCCACCACCAGGCGTGGGCAGATGCGAACATGTGGAAAGCCCTGGAGGCGTTCCCGCAGGCGCTCGAAGACGCGGCGCTCCGGAACCGCCAGCATCACTACCATTTCACGCAGACCGCGTTTCTCTGGGTCGCCGCGAACAAGGGGGAGCCGTTCAAGCGGACGAAATCCGAAGACTTCAGGACCAACGCCGAGCTCAAAGCATACGGCCGGGAGGTCAACAGGGCGTTCGGGGAGTTCCTCGACAGTGTGACGGACGGGAGGATGCAGGAAATCGTCGATATCCCGTGGGGGCCGACGCCGCGCCCGGCACTCACGCTGGAGCAGTCGCTCACGCAGGCGGCGATGCACAGCCACCAGCACAGGTCGCAGAACGCCATACGACTGCGCGAGCTCGGAGGGACTCCCCTTCCCGGCGACTACATATTCTGGCTTTGGAAGGGGAAGCCGGGACCTGACTGGGGGTAAGACGCATTCCGGCGGCGGATGCACGGCGGGCAATGACCCCGTGGCGCCCGGCACCGGGCGCCCGGCGATGCCTCAGAGAGCCACCTGCACGCCGGATGCGAGCCTGAACTGCTCATCCAGCTGGTTCCCGTTCAGGTTCTTGATCATCGGGATCTGGCCGAAGATGTCGAAGTCGAAGCCCGGGAGAGGGATGAACGAAAGGCCGATACTGAGAAACATGTAGTGGCCGCCCGAGTCCGGAATATCAGCACCTTTGTATCTCTCCTTCCAGCTCACCTGGCCGATAACGCCCAGGTGCTGGATGAGCATGGGTCCATCTTCCGCGTCCTCGGGAAACCAGCGGAACCGAAATGTCGCATCATAATTGAGCGAAGGCGCCTCACGGAAGGGGCCGTAGTCGTGAACCGGCACTCCCGCAAGCACGCTCCCATCGAACGATTGTTTGGGTCCGCCGTACGATCCGCTCGCCCCGATGAGCGCGAGCGTGGTTCCGGTTCCCACCTGCAGGTGGGGATGGAGGTAGTATCCGAACGCGTCCCGGGCGGTGATGGATCCCGTGGCCATCTTCACTCCTCCCTGGAGGAACACGGACGCGAATTTGTCTCCGGCATAGGCAAAGACCGCGTAGCGTGCCAGCGCCGAAACATCTCCCAGGCCCCTGACCGTGTGGCTCTCGAGCGACGAAGAGTCCACCGTCGAGACCACCCGCCCGACATGCTCGTAATGGAGTGACTCCGTCCCCGTGAACGTGTTCGTCTGCGTGCGGTAGACGAACGGGACGGCAAGGGTAAACCCCCACCGTCCCGTCGCGTAGTTTACCGTGAGAAACGACGTCAGGTAGTGCGTCGACACGTCGTCAGTAGGCGAGGAGCTGTTCGTCAGGCCCGCGTACGACTGGTACCGGGAATCGAAGCGGATCAGCGTGCGGTTCATGTCGAAGACGTATCCGTGTTCGCTTATGAAGCAGTACTCGCACGGCCTGGCGGCACCGTACACGAAGACAGACAGCATCACCGCAACAATACGCTTCTTCATAGTCTCCTCCGGGACAGACAACATCAGATGCTGAAACCCATCGTCATATTCACAAGGGCGGGCGCGACAAGCTGATTGCCCCGGACGTGCGTGACCAGCGGGACTCTCAGGTCGGCATACAGGCTGATATGCCCGGTGGCAACGACCTGCACGCCGGGAGAAATGTACACTCTCTCGAACCCCGTGTTCTCCGGATCCGCGTTGTCGCCGCCGTCGATCCCCCGGATCGACGCCTGCAGCTGGAGGACGGGAACGATCCTGAAGCTGTTGAGCAATCCGTCGTAGTGAAACCCGAGATTGGCGTCAAAGCTGTCCCCGGGGCGGTATCCGTCCCTCTCGTTAAACGCGTGCTGCCACATGATCTGGCCGTACCAGCCCCACCCGTTTTCCTGCCACATCCGGTATCCGCCCAGAAGAAGGTCCGTGGTGCCGGTCCCGATCTGCGTGTCCCTGTCCAGCAGGGTCTGCGTATACGAGCCCGTGGGAAGTTTCAATCCGAATTGAAGCCCCGTGGACATGTCCTCTGAGAGCCCGGTGTACATCCCCATCAGCCGGAGGTCACCGAATGATGTGTGCGTCGCCGCGGCGAGGTTCCCATCATCGTCGATGGTCCTGAAATAGCGGTTCCACAGAGGGGCTTCCGCCATAATCCCCCAGTCTCTGTCGACCATATACTGGAGGCCGAGCGTGTAAAAGTTCGTGCGGATTTCCTGATCCTGGTTCGCCCCGCCGGGCGCACTCTGCCAGTTGCCCCAGTTTCTGCTCTGGTCCATGTAGTTGTACTGCAGAAATCCGCCGAAACCCGCCGATGTCGGCATCATCCAGCGCGCACCGACGGTAAAGACGTTGCACCCGCACGCGCACGCAAGCGTCGATGCCGGGACAAGGGCAACACTCAACACAAGCAATATGAAACGCATGGCCTTTCCGGTCATGGTACTCTCCTTCCTGTATGGTTTGAAGAACCGTGGAAACGCCTCTACAGGACGGAGAGATTAGGAGGATGGTCGATGTTCTTCGCGGGGGGGATCGGGATGGCGAGATCGATCCCGGCAAAATATTCATTTCCGGTCCGCGGGGCCTTGAGAACCAGCGGGGGATCGGCCGGAACAGGCTGGAAATCGTCAAATTCTTTCAGGTTTCGGGGGGGAGGGGACTGTTCCCCCCGGTCTTCGTTCTTCATCTGTTTTCGCAGGAGACAGAACCCCTGGCAGGTATTACCGGGCTGGTCTTTCTTTTCGCAGAGGTTCTTTGCGATGTATGATCGGTTGAGGGAAAACGACAGGAGGATGACGCAATCGCTGAAGCAGGCGAGCGCGACGCACACCAGGAGCAATATCGTCAGTATGAGTCTCACAGGGCCGGGGGAAAGGAAAAGAACAGTGCCACCTCATAAATGTAATCAACAACGACATCACAATCAACTTCGGTGTTTCAAATATAAAATCGCTCCGAAGGCCAGAGCGCCTGGAACGTGGTATTCATCCCCCTGCAGATGAACACGAACCGCCCGTTCTCGAACGGCATCCCGTAACGGGTTTCCGTCCGTCCCGCAAGGTCGACGTGCTCGTACCGGCGCTTCAGATCCTTCAGGTTTTCTTCGAGAAGCCGGTCGTGCCCCACGATGATCGCGATGTTTCCCGTCCGCTCCCCCGGGCCCCACATCCAGTAGCTGTTGTGCGCGCAGAGCGCGGGGGGGAGTCCGTACTTCCTGCCGAAGAAATCCAGCGCGGCGGCCTCCCCGTAATTCCGGACGAAGACGACGCACTGCTTCTGTTCCTCCACTGAGAGCGTGTTGTAGATCCTTCCCACTGTCGCGGCAAACTCCTCCCACCCGAACTCATCCGCGTAGTACTGGGGGAGATCCCCCACCGCCGATCGTTCCTCCGCCTTCGGCGACTTCCCGAGCGCCTTTTCGTACGCGATGAACGCGTCCACCGGAAGGACCGGGAGCGTGAACGGCAGGCCGATGGCCAGAAACACCCCGACGAGCGCCGGATAGGCGATCTTCACCGTTTTCGAGACCGCACCGGAGGCACGTTCCCGAAGAATCTTCTCGAGGAACACCGCGCCCCCCGCAAGGAGAACCGGATACGAGGGAGAAAGATAGTAAACCTTTCCGTTCCCCGCTATCATCATGGCAAAGACGACGACGTACATCCACGCCAGCGCCCGGAAGGGCTTCCCCCCTTCGTGGAAGAACAAGTACCAGAGCCCGAGAAGCCAGAGCGGGCCGTTCATATAGTTCATTCCGTCAAACTGGCCCAGCGTAAAGCGCCAGGCGCTGATTGGCGCGTTCTTCTCCTGGCTGGCGTTGTGCATGAATTCAAGCGTGGGTAGTCCCTTCTGAATCTCCCAGACGACGTGCGGCAGGAACAGGAGGAAGGCGATGAGCGCCCCCCACCAGAACTGCGCACCCGCAATGTGCCTGCGGCCCGGAGTGAGCACGAGCCCCGCCGCCAGTCCCGCGCACATAAATCCGATCGAGTATTTGTTGAGAAGCCCGAGCCCGACAAGAGCGCCGAACGCGAGCCAGAGGCGGGGTGAATCACCCGCGAGCAGCCTCACGCAAATGTAGAGTGCAGCCGTCCAGAAGAGGATGTCCAGGGAGTTCATCGAGTACGATCTCCCGCTCCCCAGGAGCATGTACGCGGATACCACGGAGAAGGCCGAAAGCCAGAGAGAAAACCGGCCGCCCCCCATACGGCGCGCAATGAGCGAGGTCAGGAACGCCGAAGCGCTTATCGCCAGGGCCGCGGGAATGCGGATGGCGTGAAGCGAGTCTCCGAACATCCAACGCCACACTGCAAGCAGCGCGATGGAGAGTGGGGGCTGATCAACGTAGCCGAATGCGAGGTGATCAGTGCAGGCAATATAGTAGAGCTCGTCCCTGAAGTAGCCGTAGCTCGCGTGAAATGCCGCCATCAGCACGAACGCGGCGGCGGCGATGAGGAGCGGCGTCCCCATTGCGGATGACGGTGACCCCGGAGTTGCGGAAGCATTCATGCAGAGTTCCTCAACAGTTGCGATGCGCAGGGATCAATCTACCAACCAATGATTCGAGTGTCAAGCATCCTCCACAAGTGGTCGCTATTACACACACGGGTAAAATGTTCTTGCCGGTCACGCCGCGCTCCCGCGAAATTCTGATAATCGGTGCACGAAAAAACTGGCACCGATCGTGCTATAATGAGCGAAGATCTCTATCACTCGATCCACCGGCCATTCCAAAGAGGACAACATCATGAAACGACTGTTCCTGAGCATCATTTCCGCATTCGTACTGTTGGCTTCCACCGCACTGACACAGACTGCCACGGTCGACGTGGTCTACCTGAAGAACGGCAGCGTGATCCGCGGCCAGCTCGTCACACTGAACGCCAAGTCCGTGAAGATCAAAACGGGGGACGGCAGCATATTCGTGTACCGCATGAAAGAAGTAGAGAAGGTTGAAAAAGTCGCCGTCGGAACAGATACCGTACCGGATACGACGATCTCAGAGGAGACACTCGTCGACAACAGCGTCGTCACCGACAAGAACGGGGCACCGGTGCAGCTCGAAGAACCCGCACCACCCCCGAAGAAGACCGGCGTACACTTCGGAATCCGCGGCGGCCTCTTCGTCAATTTTGAAGTATGGGATCAGCTCGCATCGAACTCGTACCTGGCCAAGACGCCCGACAGCAAGATCGGATTCGGACTCATGGGAGTCATCGCGCCGGGAATCACGATTGACAACGACATGTTCGTCGGCGTCGGACTCTCCATAAGCCCGAACTTCTGGTCGCAGAGCCAGAAAATCGGCGGCTACAACACGTCAACGTCGATCAACGGCCTGGACGCCGGAGGGAACCTCGTGTTCGGGTTCGACGACATGTACCTGATGCTGGGGACCGGTTCAGCCAACGTGAGCGTGACGGCGACAGTGGACGGAGATTCCAAGACCGTCGACATGCCGGATTCGGCACCGTTTACGCGGGTAACGATCGGATGGGGTGATGGATTCGGATTCGCGGTCTCGTACGTCTCGTACTCGGGCTGGGCGACGAACCTCAGCCGGTTCGAGATCAACCTGGGCTGGTCATTCTGAGGGGAATCACCGCGTCATGAGGGGCTATCGGTGGGGTAGCCCCTTATGACCGGCGATGATCATCTGCGGGTTCTCGGAACCTCCGACCAGTCGGCGTCGGAGAACGTGTCCTCCCCTCTCCGGAGCAGGAGGGCGAACTTTTTCACCGTATCGGCGGAGAGGACGTAGTTGATTTCCGGGGCCTCCCACGCGTAAATGACCTTCGACACCAGCGATCCCTCGCCCGTCGTCGGATCCCAGAGGAACCGTTCGGAGCGGACCAGGACGGAGGCGATCGTCTCGAGATTGCACGGGCGGAGATCATTCCGGGCGACCGCATCGCACAGCATTGCCAGATGTTCCTTCTTCACGACGAAGTCAGCGGTGAGATCGTCCGTGAGAACATCATCCGTGGCCAGCCGCGCGTCATGCTCGGCTTTCTCCGATTCCGCTGCGAGATCGTGACCCCGTACGCGCCCCTCAAAGAAACCCTTCAGTGTCTCTGCCTTCATATTCTGCCCCCTGTCCTGCGATGTGTGGGTAATTGAACCCGGGATATGCAGGCACTGCGCATGGGGGAGCAATGCAACAGACGGGAACTCCAGTTGTACCGACCGGGAGTACTGTGAGAAGATGCGGGAGAGAGAGGAAGGAGGTATCCAGAGGCAGATTCAGCTTCTTCTGCACTCACTCCCGGTGCGTGGAGAGTGACGCAGTGTCAGCATAGGAAAGAACCTGACTACTCGACGATTTAATCTACCCGTAACTCAGGCCAATGTCAAGCCGGCCGGCCCAAACGACTGCGATTCCGATGAGCGCAGAATATGAGATTTTGTGCAGATCCCGGATGAACCCTGTTGAAAAGTTCGATGCATGTACGGTCTACCGGCCGGAGGATTCCAACAGTCCGTGCTCTTGCAGCAGCGCGTTGTTCGGCCGCGTGTATACCATCTGCACCACGCTGATGTTGCGCATGGCAAACGCCGCCTCGCAGTAGCTGAGGTAGTAATTCCAGGTCCTGACAAACCGCTCGTCGAACCCCAGGTCACGGATTTCCCGGATGTTCCTGTTGAAGTTGCCGCGCCAGAGACGGAGCGTTCGTGCGTAATGCAGCCCGAGGTCCTTCAGATCGTGGAGGAACAGGTCCCCCGTGGCGTTGACCGCCTGATTGATGCGCGCGATCGACGGGAGCAGGGAACCGGGAAAGATATGCTTCTGAATCCAATCGACCCCCCTCCTCATCGAATCGTAGCGAGAGTCCGGCGATATGATCACCTGCATTCCCAGCAAGCCGTCCTTCTTCAGGACCTCGTGACATTTGCCGAAAAATGCCTCCATGTGGCGGTGACCCACCGCTTCAAGCATTTCAATCGAAACAATTTTGTCGAACGAACCGGTCAGCGTCCGGTAATCCTGTAGACGCACCTCGACGCGCTCATCCAGGCCTTCCCGGCGGACACGCTCACGTGCGTATCGGCACTGCTCTTCGGAGACCGTAATGGTGGTCACGTGGCAGCCGTAGTTCCTTGCGGCGTGAACAGCGAACCCGCCCCAGCCGCTCCCGATTTCAAGCACCCGGTCCGCCCCCTGCAGGCGAAGCTCGCGGCAGAGCCGGTCGTACTTTTCTGTCTGGGCCTGTTGCAGCGTGAGCCCCGGGGTTGAGAAGTACGCCGAGGAATACGTCATCCCCGGGTCGAGGAACCGGCTGAAGAGCTCATTGCTGAGGTCGTAATGCGACCTGATGTTGCGGCGGCTTCCCCGCAGCGTATTGTCGCGCAGACGATGGGCGACGGTATTGACCGCTTTCAGGAGGTTGAACATCCACATCTTCCGCCGGCTTCCCGAAATCGCCGGAGCGTTCTCGAGGTTGAGCAGGAACCAGGAGATGACTCCGGTGATATCGTCCGTTTCCCAGTCGCCGTCAACGTACGCCTCGCTGAAACCGACGTCACCGTACAGAATGCATTTCGTGAAGAACTCAGGCCGAATGATCTTCAGCGTTGCACTCCGTGCGGCGTGATTGCTGCCGATGCGAAGCACCTCGCCGTCAGGCAGCGTCAGGAGGAGCAATCCCCTGTTCATTCCTTCGAGTGCCCTGAGGACCAGCCGTTCGTGCAACGGACGGGGTGCGAACCCGGATTGCGGACAGGTCAGCATGTCAGCCTCGTGCATGGAGAACCTCGTGTTGCAGATGTGGATGAGATGACTTCCTGTGGTAGGGGAGACCCTTTGCGTACAGTCGCAGCGCCTGCCAGTGAATGGACCAGATGACGTTTATCGTGATCAAGGGGAACCGGACGAAGTACCCCAGGAGCCGGAGATTCGTCAACTCCCGCCGCTCCCCGGTCAGGGATGTGATCAGAAACGTGTGTCCCTGCTTGTCGATGTCGTTGATCCGGATCTGAAGGCGTTCGCGGGGCGGTGCCAGGCGGAATTCAAACTTATCGTCGAGGTCAACGAACGGGGAGACATAGAAATGCTTCGGCCTCACCATCCGGAACATCCCCCCCGCAAACTGGTCGGCCCGGACCAGATAGAGTTTTACCTCCCGGTACGTGTTCATGACCTCCGCTACACAGCACAGGGGCTCGCCATCGGCGCCGAAGCAAAAGTAGAACGACACCGGATTGAAGACGTAGCCCAGCGTCCTCAGGTGAGTCAGGAGAAGAACCTTTGCGACGGGTTCCCGGACTCCCTGTGATCGCAGATAGGCGACAAGGGAGTCCCTGACATTCCCCTCCCTGCCGGCCATGTGGTCGGCATCCCTGAACGAAAACACATTCTTCCGGTTGTGCCCGAAGAGCCAGAACTTCCGGGCAAGCACCGGGATCTCGTCGAGGTCGAGGCAGAACAGAAAGATGCGGTACGTAAACCGGTGCTCCTTCGGAGCGAGACGGTGATGCATGATGGAGGACCGGTACAGGGAGGAGTGCATCACCAGACCTTCCTTCCGAGGATGTCTTCGGACACTTCGACCGCCGAGGTAAAGGCATCTTCGTGGAACCCGTAACGGAAATAGCTGCCGCAATAGTAGACGGGTCCCTGCCTGTTCAACGAGCGCAGGTCCTTCTGGGCTGCCTCGGTCCCTGCCGTGTACAGAGGATGCTCGTACGCAATCGTCTTCAGAATCCGGTCGGGTCGAACGCTCCCGGGATCGCCGATGGAAATGAAATAGTCCCTCTTTTGCGACACCTTCTGGAGGCTGTTCATGTAATAGACGATCGAGGGGTTGAGAACGCCTTCCGCATCAGTTGCGACCCGGTAGTTCCAGGACGACCAGTTTCGCCGGAGGCGGGGCATTACCCGTTCGTCGGTGTGGAGCGTCGCGACATTCCTCTGGTACTTGAATTCACCCAGGAGACGCCGCTCCTCTTCCCCCGCGTCGACGATCATGCTCAGCGTCTGATCGGCGTGGGAGGCAAAGACGACCATGTCGAACGCCTGGCGGGTACCGTCGGTCGATTCCACCACGACGCCCTGTTTCTGCCGCGCGACAGTGCGGACCCGCGTGTTGAGGCGGATCCGATCCCTGAACGGCGCGATCAGCCGGTCGCGGTACATCCTGCTGCCGCCTGCAACAGTACGCCATTGATGCTGGGTGTTGAGTCCGAGGAAGCCGTGGTTCCTGAAGAAGCGGACGAGGGTCACGGCAGGGAAATCGAGCATCTTCTCCGCCGGCGTAGACCAGACGGCGGAACTCATCGGGATCAGATATTTATTGAGAAAGTCTTCGCCGTAGTTCTTCTCATCTGCATACCGGCGGAGCGTGTAACCGGCATACCGCGGATCGTCGACGATTTCTCCCGCTTCCGCGTTGAAGCGGTTGATGGCGAGAAGAAGTTTCCAGAATCGGGGACTGAACAGGTTCTTCCGTTGCCCGAACAGCCCGTTGAACCCGGAGCCGGAGAACTCCAGCCCGGAGGGGACGTGCTGGCTGCTGAACGACATCGACGTCTCTGTTGTCCGCACGTTGAGCTCGCGGAACAGCCGTGTCAGGTTGGGGTACGTAACCTCGTTGTACACCATGAACCCGGTATCGATCGGGATTGCGGTACCATCTTCTTCGACGGTCACGGTATTCGTATGTCCGCCGACGTAGTCGTTCTGTTCGAACATCGTAATGTCGAAATGACGGTGAAGGAAGTGACCGCACCCCATGCCGGCAATCCCGGTACCGATGATCGCTATCGAGGCCATTCACTCCCCTTGCCTGTCGTCTTTGTGAACAGATAGTGGCTGACGATCCATTCCTCCCCGCCGCGGAACCCCCAGAGCTCAGCGCACGCCATGAAAAACACTCTCCAGTAGACCCACCACCGGGTCGCCTGGTCCCCGCCATAGGTCGCAGCAAGCAGCGGCACGATTTCCGCTTTTGCGGCATCCATATTTGCCAGCCAGGCTTCGGCGGTCCGCCGGTAGTGGGTTCCGCTCACCCGCCAGTGCTTCTCGACTCTCACGCTCTCGTTGAAGTACAGGAGAAGATGATCGCTCGGCATGATGCCGCCGGAGAAGAAATACCTTGCCATCCAGTCGGTGGCACCCTGTTCCTCGAACAGATACGCATACCGGGCGTGCGAAAAGATGTGGACGAACAGTTTGCCGTCATCCCTCAGCCATCGCGCAACCGCCTGGAGCAACCGCTCGTAGTTCCGCATGTGCTCGAACATCTCGACAGAGACGATTCTGTCGAAGGATCGATCGATGGCGAACGTGTTCATGTCGGCGGTGATCACATTGACGTTCTGCAATCCGCGCTTCGCCGCCTCCCCGTCGATCCAGACTTTCTGGGTTTTCGAATTCGAAACCGCGGTGATCCTGCTCGCCGGATAGCGTTCAGCCATGAAGAGCGTGAGAGATCCCCAGCCGCAGCCCAGCTCGAGTATGTCCATGCCGTCACGCAGCTCCGCCCTCTCGCACGTCATCGCCAGCATCTTCTCTTCGGCTTCCGCAAGGCCCGTATGTCCGTCCGTCCAGTAGCCGCAGCTGTACTTCAAGCGCGGACCGAGGACGCGGCGGAAGAACGCCGTCGGAACCTCGTAATGCTGCTCGTTTGCGTCTTCCGTTCGCACCGCAATGGGGCCCGCTCTCAGCTCGCGCATCAGTTCCGTGAGGTGCTGCTGTTGCGCTTCGGGCGATTCCTTCCTTTCCGACCGAAGACGCGCACGCAGCAGACGCCGGATGCCGAACCGGATGAGCCGATCGGGGAGAACATCTTTCTCCAGCAGTCGGTCAAGATTCATCCCCCAACCGCCTTTCGCTGCCGACGGCGCGGGAGGGGCACGAATGGACTCGTAGTCCGCTGGTACTCCCTGTATTCCTCTCCCCGCGTCCGAAGAGCATGCTCCTCGGTCAACGATACTCCCGTCACCCGAAGGAGAATAAAGAGCATGCCGACGGGAGAGAGGATCCCGATCCAGCCGCAGGGGGCCGCGAGCGCCATCAAGGAGTACGACACCCAGATCACCCATTCAAAGAAGTAATTGGGATGGCGTGAATATCTCCAGAGCCCGGACTGACAGGTTCTTCCCCTGTTCCCCGGGTTGTCTTTGAATTTTTTCAATTGACTGTCCGCCGTCGCTTCACCGACCAGACCGATGGCCCAGACCGCAACCCCTGTCCATTCGAGGGGAGTAATCTCCGGGTGACCGTTTGATGCGACAAGGAGCAGGGGAGCCGAGAAGAGCACAACAAGGACGGCCTGAAACTGAAAGAAAAGGAAGAACTTTCTCTCGATTCCCGATTTCCACTTCGCGCGAAAATCCTGGTACCTGCCGTCTTCGGGTTTGCCGGAAAGAATACGGTCATTCAGCAGGAATAATGCGAGTCGTCCTCCCCAGATCCCCGCCATCGAGCAGAGGAGGATTCTCCGGCCGATGAACCCATCCGCCATGAACAGGTAGACCAGGGCAACGATGACGAATCCGGATCCCCACCCGGCATCGACAATGGCGGCGTTGTTCATTCTCCGGAACACCAGCCAGAGAATTGCCATCAGGGCTGCAAGGATGGCGTACGCCAGGAGGGGTGCGAGCAGCATGGACGAAGCAGGGATGATCATGTGTGTCGCAACACGATGTTGTTGATCGGAGTATTCTTTGAAGCCCGGAAGAGATGCATGAGAACGTACGCCGATGTCGCAATGCTCCCGAGGCAGACGAAGAGCGCAAGCCACGAGACGCGTGAGCGCCAGGTGTTCTCCTTGTAGAACATCCACAAAGCGATGATGATCAGGTTCGCGTAGAAATCCTTCAGCGTGGCGCTCATCCACGGGATGGCCGCAAGGGTCGGCCATTCCGCGACAAGATTGCTCTGGAGACTCGTCGCAATGACCGTATACGTCATGTACACAAAGACCAGAATGAACAGGATCCGCAAAGCAACAATCACGAGGTCCTCCTGAGTTCATATCGCCCGGTGTCGGGGTGCCGGGCCGTTGCGCCAGCGGGCTTGACGAGACGGATGATGCCCATCGACTGCAGGAGAAGCATCAGAACATATGTCGGGTCAAACTCGAACCATTTGACCGCAAAATTCGGCCTGCCCGGAAATTGATGGTGGTTGTTCTGGAAGAGCTCTCCCATCAGCAGGAGGTCGACATTCAGCGTATTTCGCGACTTGTCCCGGGTGTTGAAATTGACATATCCGTACTTGTGTCCGCACCAGTTCACGACGGCCCCGTGGATGGGACCCATAAGGAAGTGGACCGGGAGAAGCAGATACATCCACCAGGCAATCGCGAACTGCCAGTAGAAAAGGCCGTACAGAAGGCCCCAGAGAATCCGTGGTGCCCATTTGTCCGAAAAGTGCTCAAAGCGTTCCCAGACGGGGAGGTTGCCCGTAAACCGGGGCTCGGGACGGAGCGTGCCCTTCAGCAGGCCCATGTAGATCTTCTTGGTATGCCACATGAAACGGAAGACGTCCTTGAAGAAATTCGGGGAATGGGGGTCTTTTACGGTATCACTGAACGCATGGTGCATGCGGTGCATCACCGCATACGCCCGTGGGTTCAGGAACGATGATCCCTGGGCGACGAACGTAAACACGAAGAAGAATCTCTCCCATCGCCTGGACATTCCGAACATTCCGTGTGCGGCATAACGGTGCAGATAGAATGTCTGCGAGAAGAGGGACAGGAACCAATGGGCGACAAAAAAGGTCACGACGGCCACGATGCCCCCTGTGCAGACTGAGTGTCAAAGACGGACCTCAACCGGCGTTCCCGGAACGTGAAAATCTCGTCCAGTTTGCGTCTTACAAACAACCCGTGAACGGCTCTTCCGAGGAAACCGAACGGCATGGCATACACGACCTCATCGGTCATGAGGGTGTCGTTTCCTTCTGCCTGAAACGTATGTGTATGGTGCCAGAAGGAATACGGACCCCGAAGCTGGACATCCACGAACGAATGGGGCGGGTCGAACCCGGTAATGCACGTCGTCCAGCGGAATGACGCGGCAAATGTCCTGATGACGTAATCGATCAGCGTGCCTTCTTTCATCGGAACCGGAGAAGGGGTGAGCATCTGGAATTGCAGGCTGCGCGGCGTCAGGATCTCCAGGTTTTCCGGCCTGGAAAAGAACAGAAACACCTGTTCGAGAGGCCTGTTGATCAGTGATTGCCGTTTGAGGGTATAGCGCTTCATTAGGCCCCGGAGAACGAATTAAACGTTATAACCGTTTTGGACGATTTAATATAAGGGTCCCCCGGGTCAGTGTCAAGTCCTTTTTTTCGCGCACTTGTTCAGACGTATCCGGAGTTCGCCGCCAGATCCCAGGACAATGTGAAACCGGGGAGGATCAGAATGTCTGCTTCTCGTGTTTGGAGGACGTTCTCAAGAGGGGCAATTACGGGGGACTTAATACCGGGGCATATCAGGATCGATGACTTCCGCCCAGGCGTCGATGCCGCCTACCAGATTTTTCACCTTGCGGAACCCGAGCTGTTTCAGGAATTGGACAGCCTGCCCGCTCCGGACGCCGCTGTGGCAGTACACGACGATGTCCCGGGATGAATCGAGCTCGTGCACGCGCCGCGGAAGGTCGTTGAGAGGGATCAGGTGACCCCCGAGGTTTGCGATCTCGTATTCCTGCGGCTCGCGTACGTCGAGGAGGAACGGACCCGTGCCACGATCGAGCTGCGCCTTGAGACCGGTGACGCTGATCGAGAATTCATCCGCAGGCGCAGCCGCGTCCGCCGGAGGAGCGATCCCGCAGAACTGCTCGTAGTCTATCAACTCCGTGATCTCGGGCTCATCGCCGCACACCTTGCATCCGGGGTCTCTGCGCAGCCGGAGCTCCCGCGTCTTCATCGTGAGCGCGTCAAACAGGAGAAGCCTCCCCACCAGCGGCTCGCCGATGCCGAGCAGGTACTTCACCGTCTCGGCGGCCTGTATCGTCCCGATGATCCCCGGGAGAACGCCGAGCACGCCCCCTTCGGCGCAGCTCGGGACGAGTCCCGGAGGGGGAGGATCAGCATACAGACACCGGTAGCACGGCCCGCCGGGCGCGGCAAACACCGAGACCTGCCCCTCGAACCGGAATATGCTCCCATACACGTTGGGCTTCCCGAGAAGCACGCACGCGTCGTTCACGAGGTAGCGGGTCGGGAAGTTGTCCGTCCCGTCCGCAACGATGTCGAACCCGCCGATGATCCCGAGCGCGTTCCCGGAGGTCAGGCGGGTGCTGAATAGCTCAAGCTCGACGTTCGGATTGATGGCGTGGATCCTGTCCTTCGCGGAGTCGAGCTTCGGCCTCCCGACGTACGGCGTCGAGTGGAGAACCTGCCGCTGGAGGTTCGATTCGTCGACGACGTCGAAATCGACGATGCCGAGCCGGCCGATCCCCGCAGCCGCAAGGTACAGCGCCAGCGGCGAGCCGAGCCCACCGGCCCCCACGAGCAGGACGCTCGCCGACTTGAGTTTCATCTGTCCTTCGAGCCCCACTTCGGGGAGGATCAGGTGCCTGCCGTACCGCCGGATTTCCTCACGCGAGAGGCGGACGTCCGTCCGCGCTCCCCTTCCGCCCGTTTCCCTCATCCTATCCTTCCCTCCCCCCGGCTATCGATGGAATAATGCTCACGGTGTCCTTCTCCGTGACCAGGGTCTGTTCCTTCTGCAGATAACGGATATCCTCGTCGTTGACGTACACATTGACGAAACTCCTCAGCGAACCCGTTTCGTCGAACAGGTGCCTCTTGAGAGGGACGTACGCGGCGGTGAGCTTCTGAAGCAGCTCGCCGACCGTGGATCCCTCGAGAAGAACGCTGTCTTTCTTCTCCGTGTATGACCTGAGCGGCGTCGGGATCAATACCTTTGTTGCCATTCGTGTGCCTCTCCGTGTGTGTGTTATGCCTGTCTCCGCAGTGCGTAGGCGGCGCGCTCTCGCACCGGGCCCGCGGAGTCCCGCTCAAGACTGTCGATGATCTCTTCGTCGAATCCCGAGCGGTCTTCCTTCAGTACCCAGGACTTGACCGCCGCCGGAATCCTCTCCTCCACCGCGGCGATGACGTACGAGCACCACGGCCACGCGTGGTCAAGGTCGAACTGCGACGGACGTGAGGGGTGATCGGGGTGGGAGTGGTAGAATCCCATCACGCCGAGCCCTTCGGCCGATGCCGCAGCTTCCGCCCTTGTATAGTCCGCGGGGGTGATCAGGAACCTCCGCTTCCGGTTCTCCTCTTTTGCATTATCGATCCGTATGACGTCGTAGACTTCCTTTCCCGAATCGGTCTCAAGGCCGACGAGCACGCCGCAGCATTCTTCCGGGTACGCCTCCATCGCGTGGACCTTGATCTTGTGAAGCGCGGTGTGCGTAAGTGCGATCTTGCGGGCCTCATTCTCCGTCGGCATGGCTCATTCCCCCCAGAATCGTTCGCTCAGGTACCTGCTCCCGTGGTCGGGAAACACCGTGACGACCACCCCCTCCTCAAGCCGCAGGGCGACGTTGAGGGCGGCCACCATGGAGGCCGCGGAAGAGACTCCCACCAGAATCCCCTCCGTTTTCGCCAGCCGCCGCGCCATATCGTGCGCAGCGTCCGTCGAGACCTCCAGGTGTTCATCCGCCAGCTTCGCGTCGTAGATTCCCGGCACAACCGCCGTCTGCATGTGCTTGAGCCCCTCGAGCCCGTGCAGCGGAGTATCGGGCTGGAACGCAATGCACCGGACGGAGGCGTTGAGCTCCTTCAGGCGCCGGGCCGTCCCGACGAACGTCCCCGACGTCCCGAGTCCCGCGACGAAGTGCGTCACGGTCCGTTCCGTCTGGTCGAAAATCTCGAGCGCCGTGGTCCTGTAGTGCGCCTGCCAGTTCGCGGGGTTGTTGTATTGATCGGGGTAGAAGTACGCATCCGGAGATTCCGCAACGATGCTCTGAACGCGAATCCGGGCCCCGTCCGTCCCTTCAAGCGGGTCCGTGTAGATGACGTCCGCCCCGTACGCGGAGAGTATGCGTTTCCGTTCGGACCCGGCATTGGCCGGAACGGCCAGCATCACCCGGTAACCGAGAGCAGCACCGATCATCGCGTAGGCGATTCCCGTGTTTCCGCTCGTCGCATCGATGATGGTTTTTCTCCTCGTGAGAGCCCCGCTGCGCTCCCCTTCCCGGATCATTCCCAGGGCGGCCCTGTCCTTGACCGACCCGCCGGGATTATACCATTCGGCCTTCGCGAAGATCTCCACACCGGCGGAAACGCCCGGAAACCGGGGGAGCCTCAAAAGAGGTGTGTTTCCGATACGCTCTATGAGCGTCGGCGCGCCGACAGAACGATATGTCAAAGAACCGATCATCGCAGGAGTGCGTATTAAAAGAACAAAGAGACTAGAAAATGCGTTTCAACAGTGGGTGCGGCTTGCTGTATCAACAGGGGCGGCAACAACAGCAGGTCGTGAGGGGGGCGAATCCGGGGGCCGTTTTAGAGCCGGCTTGCATGTCAAACGAAACGTTCATACCTCAATAAACCCGAATTGATACAGATGGCGCATCTGGACATGACCGGGCCGGTCACTTTAAGGAACGTCGAATGGCTTTCTTCGGTTCCCGGAAACCCCCGAAAAACGATCCCCTGCCGCCCTCAGGCGGGGATGCGCCGTATTCCGGTGATCAGGCACTCATAATCTTCGCAACACTCCCGACACCCGGGCAGGTCAAGAAACGACTCGCCAGAGAGATCGGGGGGGAGCCCGCCGCTGCGCTGTACAACGAACTCGCCCTCCACACGTTCAGAACCGGACAGGAAGCCCTTGAGAAGGGATGGAAGGTCTTCCTGTTTCACGAACCGCAATCGAACCCGGAAGAAGTCCGCAGGTGGGTCGGCAGAAATTTCGAATTCGCGGCGCAGCGGGGAGACACTCCGGGGACGCGCATCCACCACGCGTTCGATTATTCGTTCCACCACCGCGCGCGCAAATCCGTGGTTGTCAGCAGCGACATACCGGGAATGGAGTACACGCTCCTGGAGGAGGCATCGAGCAGGCTCGACGGGAACGACGTCGTGATCGGTCCGGCAAAAGACGGCGGGTGCTACCTGATCGGGATGAAGCCTCCGACAAAAGGGTTCTTCCGGGATCTCCCGTGGGGAACGCCGAGGGTGTTCCGCGAGGCGACGGAGAGGATACACAGGCTGGGGCTCACGCAATCGAACCTCGCCCGGCTCGACGACGTGGATACCGCCGATGCGTACAGGCACTACCTCATGAAAAAACAGAAGGGCTGGAGAACTTAGGAACGTGCCGGAACCCTTTCGGCATGTTCCGGTTCCGGATGTCCTGCCTGCAGGCGATGTTCATCGGGAGCGCGCACCCGAACAGCCCCTTCGGACCCAGCGAGGGGAGGAGTCCCCAGGCCTTGAGCGCGAGCGAACGGAGACTGTACGTCTCCCCGATCGCCCAGTCAGCGCCGTCCTGGAGCTCCGCGACCGTCATCCTCTTCGGCTGAAACACCACGTGCCGGAAGTCGTAATTCGACCAGTCGGTCTCCAGTATCCTCTTCTCGGCCGCGAGCCGGTCGTAGAGACGGGTCCCCGGGAACGGCGTGAGTATTGCGAGCTGCGTGGCGATGATGCCGGTCTTTTTGATGAACTTCACCGTCTGATCGAAGACCCGGTAGTCGTCGTGATCGAACCCGAAGACGAACCCCGCCATCACGGCGATCCCCTCCCCCGTCACGCGCGGTACCAGTTCCGCATACCTCTCCGGGTCGTGGAAGTCCTTTCCCGATTTCACGAGGTTGCTTTTCGCAAGCGACTCGAGCCCGATGAACAGTCCCCTGCAGCCGCTCCGGGCGGCCAGATGCAGGAGCTCCCTGTCCTCCGCGATCTGAAGCGTCGACTGTCCCACCCACCGGATCTTCAGGGGGGTGATCGCTCTGAAGAGCTCCGCGGCGAACGCCGGATCCGCGGCGATATTGTCGTCGCAGATCACGATGAACTTCCCCCCCGCCGCCTCAATGTCATCGACAATCGCCTTCACGGGGCGATGCCTGTACGTGTTCCCGTAGAATTCCGTCACCGCGCAGAAGTCGCACGACCGGGGGCAGCCTCTCCCCGCCATGACGACGTTGAGCATCTCGTGGGAGTCCGCGTCCCACTGGACGCGGCGCAGCGGTGACCACCTGCTCAGGTCGGGGCGCGCCACGGAGTGGTACGAACGGGAGAGCCGCCAGTGCTCAATATCATGAAGCATGCGGGGCCAGACGGGTTCGGCCTCGCCGATGCAGACGGAGTCACAGTGGGCGAGCGCTTCGTCGGGAAGGAACGTCGCGTGGTACCCCCCGAATATGACAGGGACGCCCCGGCGGCGGAACTCGTCGCCGATCTCATAGGCGCGCGGAGCGAGGGGCGTGGAAAACGACAGTCCCACGACGTCCACCCTTGCGTCGTAATCGACCGGCTCGACGTGCTCGTCGAGGAACCGGATTTCGTGTTCTTCAGGAGTGGCGGCGGCGACAGCGAGCAGGCTGACCCGGCCCGAACGGTACATCCAGCTCGTTTTCGGCCGCTCTCCGTGCCGCCTGATCCTGAGTGAGGGGGCGGCGGGGCTGACAAGGAGTATGCGCATGGCACGAGGAGGAATGTGACTGTGGGGATGACGGCGTATCCCCCCATCCAAACATACAGTTCAGGCCCATAAGAGTTGTCACGGAATTGTCATGACGTGGGCCCGGGCACATCTTTAAGACGGAGGAAATTTGGAAATGCCCGGACAAACGCGTAGAATTGACATGGCAAAGGCGAGACCCCCCAAAAAAGCCAATCGTGAAAGGAGCAAATACTGTGAGTTTGGACGAAATCAAGGCGGCAATAAAAGCCCTCTCCGTGGAAGACCGGAGAAAGGTGGCGGTATACATACTGGAGCTAGAGAGGGACCACGTGCAGAATACGATCGGACCCCAGATCGCGTCGGACCTGGAGGCCTTTTCGAAGGTCGTGCAGGATTCGGTCGACAAGATCAAGTCGTTTGTGAACAAGAAGTAACTCTTCTCATTTCGCAAGGATGATCTTTCGCATTTCCGTAACGCTCCCCGACCGAAGGCGGAGATAATACACTCCGCTTGAGAGGGACCCGGCGTAAAAGCGTACAGATTTTAGCCCGGGCCCCTCAATCCCGTCGACGAGCGTTGCGACAGGCCGCCCGAGGAGGTCGAACAGCATCAGAGTTACGCGACCGGTTACGGGTACCCTGTACTGGATCTGCGTCCCGGGATTGAACGGATTTGGGAAATTCTGGTACAGGACGAAGTCCAGCGCGCTCCCCCCGCCCGGCGACACCGTGGCCGCGGGGAGGTTGTTCCTGTACGCAGTCCACATGTCGTCGACGAACGAATCCCACGCCTGACCCTGGCGCTCCCAGGCGGCGGAGTAATCGAGCCCCGTGGCAGATCTGATCGTCGCCACGGCCGAGGCGTCGTTCTCGGTCATCCACCGGTCGACGTAGTCAAAGAAGGCCGGATGGTTCCAGAGATCTTCAGCGTGCATCATCCTCGCCGAAAGCGCCTCGCCGACCCAGGCGATGCTCGTGCAGCAGCGCCGGTAGTCCTCACCGATATGGTAGTCCGCGTCACCCGCAAATGCCGTCGCCCATACTGAGGGCTGTAGATTCTCGTATGGTCCCCAGCTCGGCGTCGGGCTGACCGGTTTCCCGTTCCAGACACCCTGGTGGCCGGCGTAGACCACACCCGCACCAGTCCAGCCGATGTCGTACATCGTTTGCATGTCCTCGCCGAACCTGAGCGAGGGATATGCTTTGTCGGGGGACTCCATCTGCGCGTCGGCGAGCAGCATCCCGGCGAATATGATGGGCCACTTCCTCCCCGTCCCGTGTCCGCCCAACCCCATCCATCCGAAGTACCCGGACTTCGCGATCCCCCAGAGGTCAATCCCGTACTGGACTATATTGACGAGGAGGGGCGCCTTTTCCTCATCCGTATAGTTGAGCATCAGGAGCAGCGTCGCCATCCCGACGGATCGGCCGACTTCGCGCCCGTACGTCGCCTGATACTCCACCGCCGCATCGAATCCGAAGAAACAGACGTCAAGCCACGGCCTCCTGAAATGCGCGGAGATCGTCCCGATGTCGATCATATGCGGGACTTGCGGCACGCGGGGAAGCAGGCCGGTCCTCATTTGCCCCGCGTAGTACAGTTTCTGCGTCCGGTCGGCATACGAAGGACGAAACGCGTCGGCGGCCACCGCAGAGGGAAGGCAGGTGAGAACGGAAACTGTCCTGACCGGACTGTCCGGAGTCTCCCCCTCCCCTTCTCTCAGCCAGGGCTGGTAGTCGCCTATCTGATTCACGCTCACGGACGAGATCAACGCGTCGCCGGGGTGCATCGTGAACGGTGGATAGACGCGAAGCTGGGGCGCGTACCTTCCCGAGGAGACCCGGTCATCAAACGGGCTCACGCTGTTGTTGTCGACAGGCATGTTGAGGACCGACCCGTTCCTTCCGGGAGATGCTGTCGGAGGGGGAGTGATGGCAACGACGGTCACGGCCCCCACGACATAATAATCCCCGTTGACAAACCGGCCAACGGGGACGCTCTGGCTGAACCTCCAGGTAATGCCGTCGATGGAGACGCTGTCGCTTAAGGGAAGGTCCGAAACGGCGGGAGTCCCACAGAAGGCCGTGGCAGCGAATCCGGAGAGCACGAAGGCAACCGCCGGCAGTGCAAAGGCGGCCGCCGTCCATGGTTTACAGGCAACGAAGAACCGTTGGATTCGCACCGGCATTCCCCCCCCATCGTGCGCGGCTTACTTTGTGACAAGCATCCTTCGTACCTGCGAAAACGATCCGGCTCCGTACGTCGCGACGATCCTGTAGAAATACACGCCGCTGGCGGTATTCTCAGCTCTCCAGAGAACGGATCTGGACCCGGCGTCCTGCACTCCGTCAACGAGCGTCGCGACCTCCTGACCGAGCAGCGTATAGACCTTCAGCGTTACGTGCGCTGACTGAGGCAATTTGTATGTTATCGTGGTCGAAGGGTTGAACGGATCCGGGTAGTTCTGATCCAGGCCGAAGGCGGCCGGAAGTGCCTGCTCCACCGACACGGAGAGGGGTCCTCCGGTCGAGAGCTCGGGCGAAGGCGGGCTCTGGTTCCCGTGAGTATCCACTGTGACGACACGGTAATAATATGTCGGTCCGGAGGCGAGTCCCGTGTCGAGTGCCGTGGTGTCGGTCGTCGTCGCTATCAGATTAAGAGGCGAGACCTGGAACCCGCCCCCGACCGACCTGTGGATTTCGTAATCTGCGACATCCGGGTCGATCCTGTCGCGGTTCCATTTGAGCCGGACAGACCGCGAACCGGCAATGGAGAGCGAAGCGCCCGCCGGCGCAGAGGGGGGGAGATTATCGACGGAATAGCCGCTATCGGGAGAAGAATCCCACGAGCCATTGGAATCGGCCGTCAGAGCCGTAACCCGAAAGAACTCCCAGGGTGTGAGACCCGGGGTGGAATCCGCCAGCGTAGGACTCGTACGGGAGTATGCGTCCAGCCCCGACGCGGGAACGCTGGCAATCGGCTGCCAGGTGATGACTCCGGATGAGCGGATGCCGCGCGAAATGCGATATGAATTTATCAGCGTGGAAGGCTTCGTATCAAACGGTGACTTGGTCCAGTTCACGTTCACGCTTCCCCCCTGATCACCGGGGACGTCCGTCACAGACGTGATGATGGGACGGGGACTCGTGAAGAACCACACCGCCCCGGTGGCGCTGCTGTCGCCGAAACCACCGACGATGACGGTGCTTCCGTCCGAGGAGAGGGCAACAGACTTCCCCTGCCGGGAAGTGTCCGAGGATCCGGTCCCTTCAATCTTCGAGCTCTGGCTCCAGACGCCGTTACTCCGGGTGAATACCCACACGGCGCCGACGCCTCCGTTGTCACCCGGCCCGCCGATGAGCGCCGTGTTCCCGTCCGATGAAATCGATACTGACGATCCCTGGGCGGCTGAACCGACGGCTCCCGTCCCGACGAGCTTGGCCCCCTGCTGAGCCCACGAGCTCCCGTTCTTTACGAATACCCACGCCGCTCCGGCCCCGCTGTTGTCGTTGTTCCCGCCTACGATCGCGGTCTTCCCATCCCCGGAGATTGCGGCGGAAACACCCTGCGCGGCAGCGCCTGCGGCGCCGGTCCCGACAAGCTTGCTCCCGAGCTGTGTCCACACGCCGCCGCTCCTGAGGTATATCCACGCGGCCCCCTTGTTCCCTTCATCGAACGGTCCCCCGACAAGTGCCGTATTCCCGTCGGCGGAGATCGAAACTGCGTGACCTTGATTACCCTGTCCGACCTGGTCCGTGCTGATGAGCTTGCTCCCCTGCTGTGTCCAGGCGCTTCCGCTTCGGACGAACACCCAGGAAGCCCCGATGCCTACGCTGTCGTTGGGCCCTCCCTCGATCACCGTGTTCCCGTCGGCCGAGAGAGAAACCGAGCTTCCCTGGTACACGATCTCCACACCGCCGGAGCCGACGAGCTTGCTCCCCTGCTGTGTCCAGGTCTGACCGCTGCGGACAAAAACCCAGATTGCGCCCATCTCGTTGTTATCGTCGTCCGCCCCGATGACCGCCGTGTTCCCGTCGGCCGAGAGGGCAACCGAGTAACCCTGGTACGCGACCTGGTCGGCATTCGTGCCGTACAGCTTGTTCCCCTGCTGGCTCCACACGCCGTTCGACCTTGTGAATACCCACGCCGCACCCATCGTGTGTCCGTCAAAAAGTCCGCCGGCGATTGCCGTGTTTCCGTCGGCGGAGAGAGCCGCAGACCAGCCGAGCGACGGGTCGGAGCTGGCGGGGTCGGAGGCGATGAGCTTCCCTCCCTGCTGGAGGAATTGCGAGTCGGCACCGGCGATCGACAGGATCAGAACTATCAGAAGGAATTCCAGTTTCCGACTCATACAGCCGCTCCAGTTGTTGGGGGGGTACAGCCATCACAATTCACTGCCGGACTGCAATCAGAATAGTCATACCGGCGCACATATTCAATTGAGACAGTCGGGGAGTGTGAGAGACGGGGAGAGAAGTGAAGGGTGTCTCGTGTCAGGGAGGCCCGGGGAAGGATCAGCCCTGGCACAAAATAGCTGAGTGCTGAGAGGAAGCGGCGGTCAGTAGCCGACAGCCTTCGCCCATGCAAAGAGAATCGAAACGGAAACCCCGACAAGGAAAAACGTGTACGCGCCGACCCGGAGAATCCTCATCTGGAGCTTTCGCCTGGATACCTGCATGTAACGGACGATGCAGGACTCGACGTCTCCGATCATCGCCTGGAGGCTGTCGGAGGCGCCAAGCGGGCTCTGCAGCAGGACGTGCGCCCATTCCGGATCGAAATACGACCCCCGGAAATACCACGCGGGGCCGTCCCGGAGGATCTGCCCGTATTCGTTGTAGAGCACCTTCCTCTTCCGGTCCACAACCCAGTTATAACGCGTATTGATCATGTCCCCCTCCCGTTGCAATTGAACGGCCGCCCAGACCGGGATCGACCAAATCCACTTTTAAAGGAGTTCAGGCGGGTAACCAACGAAGCACTTTAACCGGAGGGAATAAAGCTTTATGTATCAACACTTGCAGTGAGATAGGTCACATTTCCAGAGGAGGTTCCACGACCGTCCCCGCGGGCGTTCATTTATCTGTGATTTTGCGCAAAACAGGACTGCCGGGACGCCTCTTGACAGAAACCAGAAGATTCCGTAGTATCACAAGTCATCATTGCTGTTCTTTTCTCTAATTGCCTGCGCTCCGAATCACTCGTTCCTCTCCGGCAGATCACCCCTGCCCCCACCCACGAGTGCCGATTCACACCTGATCATCCAACGCATTATGAACAGTGGCTCGTCCAGACCTCGCGCACGCGCAGCATGCCTTTTCCCACTCCTTCTCCTGTGCATCGCGTTGCCCCGGGGTTCTCAGGCCGGAGACAAATGGAACTCATCCCCCCGGGGCACGACTACTCAACTGAACACCATACTGTATGTCCCCGGATCAGTTCAGAAAATATGCCAGGTCACTGGAGACACGGACCTCGAGTTCAACCAGCCGACGATGAGCCTCACTCAAACGCGATTCGGCCTGGTACGGGCCGATCACGGCTATTCGTTCGAACACAACGGAAGGCTGTTCTTCCTCTTTGGTGACACGCATCCAACTCCCGCATTCAACAATCACCCGAACACGCAGACTGACACTCCCCGGACAGCCGACGACAATGACGCCATCGGATTCGTCTCGGATACGAGCAAAGGCCCCTGCCTGAAACTCGACTTCACGCTCAACTCTATCGGCGCGTACAAGAATCCCGTCGTGCTCAACGCCCAGGGGAAACCGGCTATCAAGCTGCGGACGAACGAAAGCCCCATCTCAGGCATCAGCGACGGGGGGAGGATGTTCGTCATATTCGGTACTGACAATCCGACCGACACGGCGACTCCCCCTGAGCCTCTCGGCTATCCGGCACGCACGGTGGTGGGGGTCTCGGATGACGATGCAAACACATTTCAATTCCTCTATAATTTCTCCAGGGAGCCGGGGGCCAAATTTGTCAACACCGCGATCGCTGCCGGGCAGGACGGGTACCTGTACTTTTGGGGGACACAGGGCGATTCGCTGTACCGCAAAAGCGCCCCCTTCCTGGCCCGCAAACCGATCGGGAGTATGGCTGATTCTACCGGGATGCAATACCTTCAGGCTCTCAATCCGGACGGCACGCCTGTCTGGTCGGCCGGGGAACACAACGCCTCGGCACTCTTTCACGATTCACTTCCGGGGCCGGGGGGAACAATGCAGGTCGCCGACGGTATGGGCGAGCTCGGTGTCGAGTGGAATCCCTTCGTCAAGCGGTGGGTCATGCTGTACAATTGCCTGAACAATACGGCCTCGAACCCTCGGGGTATCTACATGAGGGTGGCACAACAGCCATGGGGCCCCTGGAGCGCCCCGCAGACGATATTCAATCCCGTCAGGGACCGGGGCTACTGCTACTTCATACATCGCGCTGTCGACTCCCTCTCACCCACGCCTTGCGACAACCTGTCCGGTCCGGATCGCATTGCGCAAGAGGGGGGTGATTACGGTCCGTATTTCATTTCCCGACTTACCACGGGCGATTCTGTGAAAGGAATTTCCACATTCTATTTCACCATGGACACCTGGAACCCGTATACGCAGGTCATCATGAAGGCCGACATAGAGAGCGTCCCGGCGACCGGCGTGTCCGGGCCCGACCCGGCGACGGCAGTCGCGTTCGAGCTCCGACAGAACTTTCCGAACCCTTTTAACCCGGCAACGGAGATCCACTACAGCGTATCGGGAACCGATCCCGTGAAGCTCGCGGTCTTTGACGTCCTGGGCAGGGAGGTGGCGGTTCTCGTAAACGAAAAGAAACCGGCAGGGAACTACACGGTCAGGTTCGACGGGACTGGATTTGCAAGTGGAGTGTATTTCTACAGGCTGACTTCCGGAGGCTTCGCGCGGACGCTTCCGATGCTGCTTGTTAAATAATACGGAAATCGAGGCTATTGATCGTCAGATTTTGCTTGATTTCCGGAGTATTGGCTGTATGCTAACCTGAGCTGGAGAGGCCGGAGATGGAAATGCGGTTGAACCCCTGTCGTCTTGTTCTCCTTTGTTTTGTCCTCCCTCAACTCGCCGTTGCATCCAACGGCGCCAAACCATCCACCCCCGCCGGCAACGAAGCAGTCAGCAAGATTTACTACGTCGCCGGATCGTCCCAGAAGATCTGTCAATTGACGGGGGAGGACGACAAAGAACTCGGCGTTCCCACGCTCAGTCAAACGGAGACCCGGTTCGGCCTGGTCGGCACAGACAACGGCTACTCGTTTGAACACAACGGGAGGCTGTACTTCCTGTTCGGGGACACTCCTCCCACCACGCTCTTCAACGGCCACCCCAACGCACAGACCGATCCGCCCCGGATTGCCGACGACAACGATGCCATCGGATTCATCGCGGATTCAGTCACCGGTCCCTGTCTGAAGCTCGGATTCGTCACCGATTCGATCGGCGCGTTCAAGAACCCCGTGGTTCTGGATTCCCGGGGGGAGCCCGCCATTACGCTCCGCACGAATGAGACGCCGGTTGCAGGGATCAGCGACGGCGGCAAAATGTACGTGATATTCGGAACAGACAATTTTCTCAGCAACCCGCCCGGAGGAACAAGCGCCCCCAACGGCGGCGCAACGCGCACGGTAATGGCGGTCTCTGAGGACAGCGCCAGGACGTTTCATTATCTATACAATTTCTCTACCGCCCCGGGGGCAAAGTTCATATTTGACGCTATCGCCGTCAGCCAGGACGGCTACATTTACTTCTGGGGGGCTCAGGGGGATACTCTGTACCGAAAGAGTCCCCCGTTCCTTGCGAGGAAACCGGTCGGGAGCATGGGCGATTCGACCGCGATCCAGTACCTTCACGGATTGAATTCCGACGGCACCCCTATTTTCACGACCGGCGAAGCGAACGCCGTCCCGATCTTTCACGATTCGCTGCCGGGCACGGGCGGGACGATGCACGTGGCCGATTGCATCGGGGAATTGGGGGTGGAGTGGAACAGTTACGTCCAGCGCTGGATCATGCTCTACAATAGCGCCAACAATACGACGGCGAACCCCCGCGGCATATACATGAGATACGCGCTTCATCCGTGGGGGCCGTGGAGTCCGCCCCAGACCATATTCAATCCCGAGCGGGACAACGGATTGTGCTATTTCATCCACCGGGCCGTAACGACCTCGCAACCCGCCTGCGACAGCCTGAGCGGGGCGAGCCGGCTCGCCGACGGCGGAGGCGACTACTCTCCATACTTCATATCCCGGTTCACGAGCGGGGACAGCGTACACGGGACTTCGACATTCTTCTTCGTGATGTCAACCTGGAACCCGTACGAAGCGGTGATCATGCGGGCGTCGATCCAGACCGTTACCACGAGCGTCCCGTTCACCGATACGCCCGGTCCATTCCAGTTCGACCTGCAACAGAACTATCCCAATCCGTTCAACCCTTCAACGGTGATAACGTACCGGCTCCCCTCGGACGGCGACGTGAGGCTCTCGGTGTACGACCTCCTCGGTCAGGAAGTGGCGGCCCTCGTAAGCGGAAGACAGACGGCCGGGACACATACGATACGGTTTTCGGCCGACGACGCCGGGGCCGGAGGGCTGGCGAGCGGGATGTATATTCTCCGGCTCAGCGCGGGCTCCAACGTTGCGGCCAGAAAAATGCTCTTCGTGAAATAGGCCCGGCAGCGATGATGGGTAACGGTGTTTTCTGTGGTCTTTTCCGTACCCGATCCCTTGATTGATATCGCCGAAGTTGGCATCTTGGGATACGAGAACCTGATACTTCTGCTATAACCCCGTAATTCAGGAAGCCACTGATGCCCGTTGAATCCACCCCCGTAGCCGCCAGAGCCGAGGCAACGGATCTCGCCAGGGCGGTGCAGCCTTTCACCCGCCCGGAAAGCAAGAAGGCGATCTGGCAGGTCATCAACACGCTGGGTCCGTTCTTTGCTCTCTGGGCCCTCATGGTGGTGATGATCCGACAGGGTTACCCGTACTGGTCAGTCCTTGCCGTCTCCGTGGTTGGGGCAGCATTCCAGGTGCGCATATTCGTCCTCTTTCATGATTGCTGCCACGGTTCATTCTTAGGATCGCCGCAGGCAAACAGGATCATCGGATACGTCACCGGCATCCTGACATTCACACCCTTCGAACAATGGCGCCGCTCGCACGCGATGCACCACGATACCGTCGGAGACCTCGATCGCCGCGGCGTAGGCGATGTCTGGACACTGACCGCCGGGGAATTTGAGGCCGCGCCGCGATGGAAACGGTTCGTCTATCGACTCATCCGGAATCCACTCGTCATCCTTACACTCGGCACACCCATCCTCTTCCTGATCAGTCATCGATACTTCCACGCACAGGACAGGAAACGCGAGCGCTGGAGCGTCGTCATCACCAACATCGCGCTGGCGGCAATTATCACTGTTGCCGCGCTGACCATAGGAATCGGAACCTATCTCTTGATCCAGATTCCCATCACGCTGGGAGCGGGAGCGGCGGGATTGTGGTTGTTCTACGTCCAGCATCAGTTCGAAGGAACCTACTGGGCGCGCCACACAAACTGGGACCCGATGAAGGCGGCCCTGGAGGGGAGTTCGTTCTACAATCTGCCGGGCGTGCTGCGGTGGTTTACCGGCAATATCGGATTCCATCACGTTCACCACGTCCAGCAGAGGATTCCCAACTACAACCTCCAGCGCTGCTACGCCGATGTGCCCGCGCTCCAGAGAGTCAAACCCCTGACGTTCCTCGCCAGTTTGAGGTGCGCCCGACTCCACGTCTGGGATGAAAGAAGCCAGAGGCTGACGGGGTATCGCGGGGCAGCCGGGTAATGTTTTCCGGGCCCAGCGGCATCACACCACCCGGTGCCCGCATAGTTGTTTCAGGGTGCATCCGACGAGTCTCAGGGCTCGCTGCGCCGGCCAAGAGCGGATTTTCTTGACGTTCGAATCCGAAGGACGAAGACGGAAGATCACCGGGAAGAGTACTATCATGGAGAGAAGCAAAGAAAGACAACGGGCATCCAGGGAATCGAACGACTTGATTCACCGAGGTAACAAGTGGAAAAGAGCATTCTCATACCTACCGGCAGGCTACAGATACCTGATCTTGAGCGCTTCAGGAACGCCCCGTTCGAGAAAATGATAAAATTCGCATTGGGCGGCGAAATGCATTCCGATGCCGAAGCAGAGTTGCTCAGTGGAGGATCGAATCAGTCGGATATCTGGGGAGGTAACCTCTGGCCGTGGGAACACCCGCCCAGAATCGAGTATATATCATTGATAAACATACGCCCGTCTGTGGAGAACCGCGGCATGGACATACTGATTGATCATGTTCGGAACGCAGCTCAGGAGATCATCCACGAGTGGCTGGACCTGCAATGACCGTCTGGCACAAATCGATGGATTCTGAGAAATGGAATCGCTTCGCTCTGGACAGGCAGATCCTCATGATCGGGAGCGAATTCGCGCGCGCAAAGAACCTCCGTCGCGACAATGTTACCGGCGAAGTAATCCAGTGCTACGAACGAGCATTCGAGCTTCTTGACCTTTGCGCGATGGACCCCAAGTGGCACTCCCGGCTGAGGGAGCTCCTCAGATTCAGGGAGATGCTTGGCGAGCTCTTTCTGAACGTATCGAAGGACGACCCGGTTTTTATGATGATGTACCGGACGTTGATGAATTGGAGCGCATCCACATCACGCGTCGAACTGTAGGAAGTATTCAACGCGGCAACGTCTCTCCGGGTCCTAATGCAGGGGGCTACGCCACAGGCAGCCCCCCCCCGCGAGACATCACTTCAAGAGCGTCATCCTGCCGGCAAGCTGGCCTTCCGACGTCCTGAGGACGTACATGTACACTCCCGAAGCCAGGCAACCACCGTTGAACTCTTCCGTGTACGTACCGGGCCTTCGGTTCTCGTTAAGAATGGTCGCCACTTCCCGCCCAAGGACGTCGTACACCCGGAGCGAGACTGCTCCTTCCTTTGCCATCGTGAAGGATATCTGCGTAGAAGGGTTGAACGGGTTCGGATAATTCTGCCTGAGTGCATATGCCGACGGAGCGTCCGGCGGGGCCGCGATGCCGGTCACATCGGCAATTGTAAAGTAGCCGAGTTCCTTCGACGGTATGCCAAACATCTGTCCTGTACCTATGTAGAGCGTATTATTGAATACGCAGAGCGCCGAAACGGAAGCGGAGTCTTTCTCAAATATCTTCGTCCAGGTGTTGCCTGAGGGAACATACCGGTATACTCTTCCCGGTATGTAGGGAGAACTGGCGCTGCTGTCGAACGTGAAAATGCCGGCATAAAGATTTGTTCCGTCCGTCGCAAAACTCGAGACCAGGTACGGGAGATTTGCATAGACCCAGGACCCGGCGGCGTCATCCCTGTAGAGGACCCCGCCGAAGAACGTCGATATGAACAACTTTGAACCGACCTTGATAACGTTGTTCACGTCCCTGCTGTGAGGGAACGTCGTTCCGTCGGGGCTGATGTCGACCCACGTCTGTCCCATGTCAGTCGAACGGAGGACCCCGCCGTTGCCCAGGCTCCCCTGGTTGCTGAATCCTCCTGATTTTGACGCAATGTAATTTGACAGGGACCCCGCGTAAAGCGTCGATCCATCCAGGCACAGTGAAGCCACGTAGGAGGAATCCAACATCACGGGACCGTTGCGTGAGACCCAACCGGCGGGATACGTGGAACTGAACAGTCCGCCCGGAGTCGCGGGTGTGAGGCTGAGGTCATACCCGGGAAGTCCCGTAAACAGGGTTGAATCATGCCAGGCAAGAGCGACGACACTTTTTCCCTGGGGAAGCCCGGAGCTGAGCCCGCCGGTCCCGCCAGTTTTCATCCAGCCGGACTGCGCTCCGGGCAGAAAACCGTACGTAAACACTCCCCCCTCATTCGGATCGTTAATCTTGAGAGCTGCAACCCCCGCGACAAAACCATAGTTGCCGTGAAGACTGAAAGGGATGAAGCTGACGATGACGTTTTGAATGCTCGGCGTGTTTGAAATCTGCCCCGCAAGAGCGGGCCCGCCGTTGATGGGGAAGACCCCGCTATCATACACCGCTTCGTAGAGATACCCATTCCCTGCCGCGGCAAACCCGACGACCGTCCCGGTCGTCGACCATTCTTGTGCGAAGCCGGAGGGGACGGCGAGTGCCATCATTGCAATGACTCCAATCAATGCCTTCATGCGTGTCTCCTGATGTTTTGAGCAGGAAGCGCGACTGACAGGGGGATGACGCGCTGTAGATCACATCCCCGATTCAGACGCTTGTTGGTTCAAACCTGCGACAGGCTATCTGGGTGACTTTGGCGCAATGTCGGTCAGCACTGACCCGTTTTCTGGCCAGCGCTGAGTCAATGAGCTCCCTCCATTTGCGCAATTTCGGTGCCACGATTTCAGAGGACAAACTGACAGATATTCCCGCCCGAATGCCGCCGCGAGATGAACGTTATTACCCTTGTGTATAATTCCTTCAAGAACGTAGCGGTCAACCGGGACCGATATGGAAAAGTCAGTCGTGCCAGATCGTCGACCGGTGCAGGGTTCGCTGAGGTCCCCTTGCTTAAATTCACCGAACTAGGCATCTTGGGTGTAAGAGTACCTGACATTTCTGCTATATCTCCGCAATTCAGGAAGCCACTGATGCCCGTTGAATCCACCCCCGCAGCGATCAGAGCCGAGTCGACGGACCTTGCCAGGGCCGTGCAGCCTTTCACGCGCCCGGACAGCAAGAAGGCGATCTGGCAGGTCATCAACACGCTGGGTCCGTTCTTTGCCCTCTGGGCCCTCATGGTGGTGATGATCCGACAGGGTTACCCGTACTGGTCGGTCCTCGCCGTCTCTCTCTTCGGAGCCGCATTCCAGGTGCGCATATTCGTCCTCTTTCACGAGGGAATTTGAGGCCGCGCCGCGATGGAAACGGTTCGTCTATCGACTCATCCGGAATCCACTCGTCATCCTGACACTCGGGACACCCATCCTGTTCCTGATCAGTCATCGATACTTCCACGCACAGGACAGGAAACGCGAGCGCTGGAGCGTCGTCATCACCAATGTCGCGCTGGCGGCAATCATCACTGTCGCCGCGCTCACCATCGGAATCGGAAACTATCTCTTGATCCAGATTCCCATCACTCTGGGAGCGGGAGCGGCGGGACTGTGGTTGTTCTACGTCCAGCATCAGTTCGAAGGAACGTACTGGGCGCGCCACACAAACTGGGACCCGATCAAGGCGGCCCTGGAGGGAAGTTCGTTCTACAAGCTGCCGGGAGTTCTGCGGTGGTTTACCGGCAATATCGGATTCCACCACGTTCACCATGTGCAGCAGAGGATTCCCAACTACAACCTCCAGCGCTGCTACGCCGATGTGCCCGCGCTCCAGAGAGTCAAACCCCTGACGTTCTTCGCCAGTTTGAGGTGCGCCCGACTGCATATCTGGGATGAGAGGAACCAGAGGTTGACGGGTTATCGTGAGCCGACAGGGTAAAGTTCTCCATGTGAAATAAGCCTGAGCCGTGGTCCTCATAGCCGCGGGCATCGAATCGCTGATCGGTGTCCGCTTTTTTGTCTTTAGAACCGTTTCCGGGTCCGCCTGAATGTATTTGGAAAGAGAACGCAATTGTGCCCCCTTTTCCCGATCGATGCATCATATGTCCGGGCACTCGCCCCATCAGGGGCAAACATCGATCAGAACGATATACGGGGCACGAAACCTAAGATGTCGAAGAAAATTCTGATAATTGGAGGGGTTGCAGGCGGAGCGACTGCGGCGGCAAGGGCGAGAAGACTCGACGAATCCGCCGAAATCACAATACTGGAAAAAGGCCCGTACGTCAGCTTCGCCAACTGCGGACTCCCGTACTTCATCAGCAGGGACATATCACGCAGGTCGAACCTGCTCCTCCAGACCCCCGAGGGGTTTTTCAGCAGGTACCGGGTCCAGGTGCGGACAAACACGGAGGCGGTCGAAATACAGCGGGACAAGAAACTCGTCATTGCCCGTACTCCTGCCGGCGACGAGGCCGTTCCGTATGACAAGCTGATCCTCGCGCAGGGAGGCTCCCCCGTGGTTCCACCTCTTCCCGGGATCAACCAGGAGCACGTGTTCACTCTCTGGACGATCCCCCACATGGACCGGATACACAAGTTCATCGAGGAGAAGAAGCCCGCCCGTGCGGTGATTGCGGGGGGCGGGTTCATCGGTCTGGAAATGGCTGAAGCGCTCACGGCCAGGGGGATCGCCGTCACCGTCGTGGAACTGGCGCCGCAGGTGATGATCACCATGGATCCCGAGTTCGGGGCTATGATCAGGGCAGGTCTCGAAGAGCGCGGAATCGTCGTCAGGACCGGGGTGGGTATTTCCGGGATCACGCCGGAATCCGTGACACTCGGCGACGGCTCTTCGATCGACGCCGACCTGGTGCTGCTCTCCATCGGTGTGCGGCCCCGGCTCGAGCTCGCCAGGGCGGCCAGCCTTGCAATCGGGCAAAGCGGAGGGCTCGAGGTCGATCAGAACCTGCGCACGAGCGATCCCGACATTTTCGCGGCCGGAGACATGGTGGAGGTGATCCACAAGGTCCACGGGAAAAAGGTACGGATACCGCTGGCGGGGCCGGCCAACCGGCAGGGGCGCATTGCAGCCACCAATGCGCTGGGGGGCACGATGGTCTATCACGGAGCCCTCGGATCATCCGTTGTTAAGCTTTTCGGCGAGACCGCCGCATCCACCGGGCTCACGGAAAAAGCGGCCCGGGAGGCGGGATTTGATGTCGGCGTCGCCTATGTCTTCAAGGATAACCACGTCACCTACTACCCCGGCAGCAAGCCCCTTGCGCTCAAGCTCATCTACGACGTAAAAACGGCGAAACTCCTCGGCGGCCAGGCATACGGCGAAGCCGGCGTCGAGAAGCGCATCGACGTGCTCGCAACCGCCCTCCATGGAAAGATGACGCTGGAGGATCTCGCAGAGCTCGACCTGGCCTATGCGCCGCCGTACAACGGCGCAAACGATCCGGTGAATCTCGCATCGTTTGTCGGACTCAATCACATCAGCAATTTCAGCCCCCTGAAAACCCCCGGCGAAGTGCTCCGCGAGCAGCCCGGGACGAACGGCATCATACTGGACGTCCGCACCGTCGGCGAGGAGGCAAAGGCTCCCCTGGAGGGGGTCCTGCATATCCCCGCCGACGAAGTGAGGGACCGCCTGGACGAAATTCCCGCCGACAGGGTGATTTACATATTGAGCAAGGATGGATTCCTGGGTCATACGACACTGCAGATTCTGAAAGCCGAAGGTCGAAACCAGGTTTACAACATCGCCGGGGGATATTCGGCCGCGCGATGGCTTGAAGGATGGCATTTCAACGCATACGTCACACAATAATCGAAGGATGAACGATGTCCGCATTACTCGAGAACATCAAAAAAGGCGCGAAGGTTGTCGATGTCAGAACTCCCGAGGAATATCAGGAGGAGCACTTCCCGAATGCCGTGAACATTTCCGTGGAGCAGGTCCAGTCACGGCTGGCGGAATTCGGCGATAAGAACGCCCCCGTGATCGTGTACTGTGCTACCGGGTCACGAAGCGCCTATGCGGCTCGCATACTCAAGATGGCGGGCTACAGCTCCGTCATCAACGCCGGCGGGCTGTCTGACATGCCCGGCTACTGAACGCCTGCCTCCACGTCACTCACCTTGCTGAACGAGCACCAGAGTTAAGCCCATGGAGAGACAAGAGACGTTTCCCGATCCACAACGGGAGCTCATCGAAGAGTACTGCTCCGAAGCGCGAGCGATGGGGTGGTCACGGGCCGAACATCACACTTTGAAGGAATCGTCGAACATGAGAACCGCGGTGTGGAAGGCGATCAGGTTTTCGGCCCTGGGGGGGGCGGCGGGATTTGCATATTACTATTTCATCGGATGCGCATCCGGCACCTGCCCCATCAGCTCGAATCCTTACATCAGCACGGTGTACGGGGCACTGGTGGGGGCGGTACTGTCGCGGGGATCATCGAAGGTCAAGCGGGAGCAGGCCTGACCGCACCGTCGTGATGCGCTTCCCGTGCGGCAACGTCTCCCCGCGTCCGCCGGTCGTAGCCCGGCTCGCGGCCGGGCTACCCGACGGGTGGACGGTACGAAATTACCTCAGCAACTGCTGATTGCGGAAAGGGCGCTCCATATTGGGGTGATGGATCGCCTCCTGCATCGGGATCCTGTGGCAGATCGCGCAGCTCCTGTTGGTGCCGATGGGAGCGCGAGTACCCGAATACTGGAGCGGTTGCATATTGTCCCGGTCGCCGAAGAAGGGATTCCGCGCCGGATAGACGGCGTGCGTCGAGCCGTGACACGCAGGGCATCGAACGCCCGCCATGTCAGTCCTCATCCGGTAGAGCGCCCCCAGGCTGTCGGTCCACACGTTGAACCCGCTCGCCCCCTTTTCCGGCTGCTGGAAATCGCGGTGGCAGTCGAGGCAATCGGTCTCCTGTTCCCACGGGATCCTGCCGTTCACTTTCTCCTTTTCCGCCACCTCTGACGCGGCCAGCATCCGTCCCGCCGCATTCTTCTCCTTCTCATGCACGAGCACGCCTGCCGCGTGTTCCGACATCGAACCGTGGCAGTTTGTGCAGGACACCCCCATGGCGGCGTGGAGATCCCGCAGGCATCGCGTGTTCCCGTTCGGCCGCGCCGGATGGCACAGCGCGCAGGCGCGCGAATCCTGGTACGGCATATACAGGGCGTGCCAGCCGTGCATTGCAGCGGAGAAGTTCGTCACGCCCGGCCTGCCCGCAGCGGCCATCGCCGGATCGGCGTGGCAATTCTGGCAGAGCTGCGGCTTTCCCGCCTTTGCGAGAGAGAGAAGATCGGTTCCGTTGAGTCGATCGTGCGTCGCCAGGATGTTGATCGCAGTTTCATCCGCCATGCCGGCGTACTTCTTCCGCCAGCCGCCGCCGTGGCAATTGCGGCAACCGATTTCCGAAGAGACCGGTGCGACGACTCTGGTCGCCGCGACGATGCGGTCCGTTGCCTGTTCCCTCGCCTCTACTGTGAAGACAGGATACGCATTGAAGCTGCCGTCATCGTTATACGGGACCACCGGAATGCCCGCCGCAATGTAGCTCCCCGACGCCGAATCAAAATCGAAGCGACCATTCATTCCCTTGCCGAAGATCCCGACGTCGTCGGGCACTCGTTTCCCGAGGAGCGACGACGAGTTCTTCCAGAACGCCGTGTGCGCCGACGGATGCTCGTGTCCCTTCTCCACGCGGTAGCTGATGACGATGCTGTCGCGGACGAGGACCGGAGGGTCGCCGCGTTTCACGATCTGGGCCTCAAGGGTATTCGCGGGAGGGAGAAAGCAGAACCAGTCATCGCCGTCCGACAGGCAGTGCATACCCAGACTGTTCCACGCGAGAAGCACGTAGCCGGAGGTCTTCGCGTCGAACGGCGGCACGGTATCCGCCAGTAACGGTACCGGATACGGGTCGGGCGTCGCCGCAGTGTCGATGCCGTTGATTTCCCTGGCGAGATAGACGGCCAGAGCTTCCTTTTCCGCGTCCGTCCCGACAAACGGCGGCATGTAGGACTGCACTTTGCCGAGTCCGGCGATCTGTGACTGGATGCCGAGATACGTGAAGCCCCCGATGCGCCGGGCGATGTCGTTTCTGAATCCGTGGATCGTGTGGCAGCTCTGGCACTGGAGACGGAAGACCTCACGCCCCGCCTGGACCTTGTTGGACGGGTCGACCGAGCGGACAGACGTCCACCGGGCGTGAGCGAGAATGCCGTCCCGGTTGAGCATCGGAACGTCGTCACGGGTTATCGAGGTGACATACATGAAGTTGCCGATCACATAGGGCTTCCTCGAGAGTTCCCTGGTGTATTCGAATCCGCCCATCCATCCGAGCCCGATCAGGACGAGCGCGCCCGAGACAACCCGCTGGGAGGCGAGGGGAAGGCGTTTGAGAAGAAGGAGTCCGAAGAGGAAGATCCCGATGCTTGCCCCTATCAGCAGGCGGACAATCGGCATGGACTGAGGGTTCAGCGCGAAGGTCCGGAGCCGGATATCCGCCGGCAGGGCGGCATAGTACCACCAGGCCGTAAGAACGAGGGCCGGAAGGGGATACAGGAGCCACTTCACGTTATAATCGATCAGCTTTCGCCGGAGGTCCCCGTCGCGAGCAACGACCGCTGTCACGAGCCCGAAGATTCCCGCGATCATGACCGCTGCCGAGGTCCGGAAGGCGAGCGAAGGGAAATAGGTTGGATTGAAGAAGCCGTCCCAGAATTCTCCCGTCGTCAGCCACGCCCCGGGGGTGAGCATGAACGACAGTATGCCGTTAATGATCACCATGCTCAACCAGGCGAAGAGGAAGTAGAGGAACGCGACAACCTGGCGGTCTCCCTGCGTCATGGCCCCGAACCGGTAGTGGTAGACCAGCAGCGCCGCGATTTCGCCGACAAAGAACACCCATTCGATCGCCCACCCGAAGACGAACGTGTGGATGAGTGTGGATGTCGCCGCAGGGCTGACCAGCGCGATGACGAACCAGATTCCCACGCCGCTCAAGCCCCCGAAGACCATCGAGATGAGGAGGAAGAACCAGGTGTGCCTGCGCACGTAGTCGAGCAGCCCCGGATCGCGCTGCCTGGCGGCCTTGAGATCGGTGAGCCAGAGGAAGAGTCCGCCGCCCACCGCGAGATGAGAGATATACACGTGAAGCACGGCGATCAACGCAATGAGCGTGCCGCCGCCGATCCCGGTCAGATCCCAGACTGGATAGTTCATTGCGCACCTCCCCCTGCCGGGGCGCGGAAGCCGGCTTTCACCATCCAGGCGACCGCCAGCAATCCGATGACAAGAATGAGAAGGAAAAGTGCCATGATGCCGTATTGCGGGTTGACCGTCAATCGCGACGGGTCGCTCACTCCGCTCAGGTAGAGGGAACGAAGGTTGTCGCGGGTCAGGATCATCGCCACGAACGTCACACCCGCCTGGATGAGTGTCGGCCGGAATTTGTTACGCAGCGCCGAGACAACCGCACCTGCCCCGGCCAGTATGCCGATGCCCAGGATGATCGGTCCCGAACCGAATGAAGCGACGAGCGGACTGAGTTGCGGCCCGGGAATCGCAAAGAGGAACGCTCCCCCGACCACGGCCTGTACCAGAGTCGCATACGCGAACAGGCGAAGCCCCTGCCGTATCTTCGTATCGCGGTCAGCATCCAGCGGAGCGGAGCGGCGCGACCGGATGAATGCGACGACCAGCGAAGCGATGGCCACGGCGCCCACGAGGAAATGGAGGTAGCGCGGAACCAGTGTCGGATCGGAAAGATTCAGCAATGTGCCCCCCCGGTTTCCGAAGTATCCCTGCCAGTTCTCCGGATGGACCATCAACGTCATGTTGTTGACGTACGTGTAGGCGACGTACAATAAAATGAGAAGCGCGACAGAACCGGCGGCGATCGCGACTCCCCTTCGAGAGGCTTTTGCCTGGACGTAGACCGCATAGTAGGCCACGATCAGTCCTGGGATCACCAGCAGCCAGTATCCCCCCATCAGGATGGAGCTGGTATAAAAGAGATTGCCGTAGATGACCTGGAGGAAGAGGAGCGGGGCGATTCCCATAGTGACGGTCAGGGCGAAAAATGTGGGCAGTTTGCCGGTGATGGGATCCGTGGACAGGGGCGCCCCCCTGGTGCTCCGGAGGCGTCCCGCAAGCGCGATAGCCGTTCCTCCAACGAGGACGTTCATAAGAACGAGGTGCACCGCGAAGAGTGCGACACCCAGAATATGAAAAATCCACGCCGGGGCAGGGATAGCCTCCGGGGTTGGAATGAGCGGGTTGGAGAGCATAGGTTTGAGACTCCTTCCAGAGGTGGTTACTCTGGTGTCCTGACATCAATTCCCGTGCCCTGTGGAGAACGCGAATTATCTGTCACTTTGGGCCTCCGATGACAGGAGATCCCATTTTTGGTAAATATGGAGGCGACGGGGGCACGGCGACGAGAAACCGCTGGAGGCAGGATGGATGCTATGCAGTCTTTACCGTTCCCTGCATCAGCACGGCGTACGGGGCACTGGCGGGGGGGGTACTGTCGCGGGGAGCAGCGCGACTCCCGCAGCTCATTTCTTCGCCGCCACCCAGATATACCGCAGCGTATCGGGCCCCGTGTTCACCACCGCGTGTTCCGTCAGGGGAGGACAATACGCAACAGCGCAGGGTTTGAGACCGAATGTGCCACCGCCTGTCACTCGCATCTCACCGCTCCCTGAAAGCACAATGACAACCTCCTCATAGGTCCCGGTACTGTGTTTGGCCACCGAATCCCCGGGTGCAAGAACCATGTACCCGGAAAGCACGGAGACAGTCTCCGGTGGACCGTTGAACACGTCCGCGGATTCACGGGCATCCTTGTCGAGCTGCACCACGTGCGGTTGTGGCCCCGCGCTGCCGTGTTGTGCCATTGCGGGTGGACAAAGGGCAGCAGCGATCGCCATGGCGATTGAGAGATGCGATGCTTTCATAAGTGCGGAGAATTTCAGAATGACCATTCCACTTTCATCTTCACGCCAAGCGGCGTACCAGGCGTGAAATGAAGTTCCGACACCGGGGACGATTCCCCCTTGAGCCGGGATTCCGTATCGAACTGCGCTTCGTTCCATGCCACGTTGAATATGTTCTCACCCGTAAGCTGCACCCGAATGCGGGAGAAGATGTACGCGAGCGTGGCGTCAAAGACCGTGTATCCGTGCGCCGTGACGGAATTGTCTTCGTTGGCCGGCCGGTCATCGATATGGCGGAATCGCAGTGATGCCTCGTACCCATCAGGATGCCTGACCGTCAAACCCCCGGTAGCGGTGACCGTCGGGGCGAGGGGGATGAAATCCAGGCCGGCGGGGAGGTCTCTAAACCGACCCCGCGAGAGCGTGACATCGGCATCAGCGTAGAGCCAGGAGAGTATCTGCGCCCTTCCTTCGAAATCGAGCCCCACCCTCCTCGTCCGCCCGCTCGGCTCTGTCGTCCCGTCGTCCCCGTTGTAGACAAGCTCGCTTTGAAGATCGAGACCCCATGCGACTGCGCTGACGGAGAACCCGGAGCCCGGCGTTATCGTCACCCCGAGCTCCGCCCCCCATGCCCGGGGAAGCGTGCGGGCCCCGGGCTGCGTCACCACGGCACGCGCGTCGTTGGAATGGAATCCCCCGCCGAAATCGAGAAAGACGTCGAGGTACCTTTCCGGCGAGAATACGAGGTTTGCCTTCGGGCTCAGGATCGTCTGCTGGACGTATCCCGATATGTCGGTGTGCGCTGAATCCCTTTTCTGATCCTCCACGTCGAAGAGAAAATAGTCTCCCCGGAGCCCGACCTGGAGCCGGAGGAGGGGGCTGAAATGAAGCTCCTCCTGAACGTACATCGACATATTCTTCTGATGGACGAGCGCATCCACCGTGTTGCTGAGCCGCCTTCGCTGCGTCGTGTGCCAGAGCTGGACGGTCGTCTCGTCGGCTCTGAAGGCAGATCCCAGAAGAGTGGTGGTGGGAACGGGTCCTGTGCTCCCCCCGTATGTGTACTCTCCCCGTGCCCCGATGACCGTCCGGTCGTCGTCCTGCTCGATTTCGTCCCCGTTCACCGGATCGTCCCTGTAAAACGTAAAATCCGAGAAGAGCTTGAACCGGTATCGCGAATAGTACGCCTGCGCCAGAATCGTCGAGGTATTCTCGGCCGTCCCGGTGTACGTCACGCTTGCGTTCTCCCTCTGCGTCGTGCCGCCTTCAGAAGGATCGATAGAACCGAACCGATCAATAAGCCCCCCGGCCACTGCCCGTTCCGGAATCTGCCCGGAGGCGTTCCACCCGGAGCCGAACCCGGACATCCAGATATCCAGGGTGCCATTCCCGCCCACCTGTGTCCGGAGTTTCCCGAACATGTTAAACCTGTTAAAAGCGCTCGGTGAGTCAAAATAGCCATCAGTATGGAAGAATTCCGCCGCCATGTATGACGTGGTCGTCGATGATTGCAGCGGGAGTTGAAGCGCCGTGAGGTAGCGGTACTCCCCGAACATTCCCCCCTCGACGCTGATGAGATTCGATTCGAGCTCGTCTTTCGTGAGAAAGCGAACCGATCCCGCGGTGGCAAAATCTCCGAACTCTGCGAAATACGGCCCCTTGAATACCTCGATCCCCCGGACGGCCTCGGGGATGACAAAATGCAGGTCGGCATACCCCTGACCGTGAGCGTGGCTCACCATGTTGACAGGGAGACCGTCGAGCGATATGTTCACGTCCGTCCCGTGATCGGCGTCGAACCCGCGCAGGAAGATCTGTTCTGCTTTCCCGCCTCCGGCGTGCTGTGCGATGACAAGCCCCGGTACGAGCCGGAGCATGTCCTGGGCGGACTGGCGGGGGCGGAGCTCGAAGTCAATCTCCCGGAGGGCCATCGACGAGGCCGCCGAGTACGGCCGTTCGGCCGTTGCGGTGACTTCACCGAAATTCAGGACGTCGACCGAAAGCAGGAACGTCACGAACGAAGTGTCGCTTCCGATTACCACCGTGCGGGTTTGCCTCATGTACCCGACGGACGAGACCGTGAGGGCGTAGGTTCCCGTGGGGACCGCCGGGATGACGAACACGCCGTCCGTATCCACGGAGCTTCCCCGATTCGTCCCCTGGATTGAGACATTGGCTCCGACGATCGGCGCCCTGGTTTGTCTGTCCACGACCTTGCCCCGGAGAACGCCGGTGTGCGCGTGGGCCTGTTGGAGGAGGGCGTACAGGATCACGACGAGGGCAGCATGACTTCGTTTCATCATGCTTCGTGGTTTATGGGTGCAGATGCTCCGCCGAGGTGAATTGACATTTGCTGTGGTGTATCCCTTTCAGACTGGAGATGTCCGAGGCGATCCTGCGCAAGACACCCGCCCGGCCCCGGAGCAGGATGACCTCGAGACAGTTGTCGTGATCAATGTGAACGTGCGTGGTCGAGATGATGGAATGGTGGTGGTCGTGCTGCAAGGCTGTCAGGCGATCTTCCAGTTCACGCTTATGATGATCGTATACCAGCGTCAACACTCCGAGCGCAGGTGCAGAGTCATCCTGCACCCGATCTTCATCGAGAACGGTTCGCAGGACGTCACGTATCCCCTGCGATCGATTGACAAACCCCTTCTGCCGGTTGAACCGGTCGAACCTTTTGAGGAGTCCCTCCTCGATGGACACGCCGAAGCGGACAAGAGGATTCATCGTAGCACCTTTTGGAAGAAAGGTAGCACTATTTGGAACCAGATGCAACACCCTCCCGGTGTCCGGGCACGAAGTCCGATTGGCTTTTCATCTTCCTGTTGGTATATTCGGACTTGGTCCGTGCGGGAATCACCGAAGGGAAGGCATACCCGCTCGTCGACGGAATTCTCTCGGTCGTCCATCCCCCGTCGCTTGAGGGGACCGACAAAGCGATGAACAGACGCTACAGGTGGCTGGCGCCGGTATATGATGTGAGTGAACGTGTCCTGGGGCAGTTGCTGGCGGGAATCGACATGCAGACAGGCCGGAGGCAGATCGTCGAACTTCTCGGGTTAACTGCGGGAATACGCCTGCTGGAGGTATCCCCCGGACCGGGCGTTTTTCAGTGCATGCTCAGGCAGTCAATCGGCGCGGAGGGAGAGCTGGTTTCAGTCGACCTCTCGATGCCGATGCTCCGGGAGTGCCGGCGGCTGCAACAGTGGACGGGCGCACACCTGCTCCGCGCCAACGCGGCGTATCTGCCGTTTGCCGACGGGACATTCGATGCGCTGTTCCATTTCGGCGGCATCAATCTCTTCAACGAGCCGCAGCGTGCGCTGGGCGAGTTCCTGCGGGTGGTTCGCCCCGGCGGCATCGTTGCATACGGCGACGAGGGGTTCGCCCCCGATTATTCGGAAGGCTGGCGGAAGGCCCTTCTCCGGCGGTTCAACCCGGGCTTCTCCCAAAGCCGAATCGAGATCCACCCGTCGCTCGAAAACGCAGCCGAATTCGCGGTGTACGGCGGCCTGGGGTATCTGGTTGTCGGCAGGCGCCCCCGCGCATGATTTTGCACCAGCCGCCGTGACCCGGCGGAGCCCGGCAAGCACCCGCCTTTCCGACGGTGTCAGGTCTGTCCCTGTTCGACGTCACTCCCCCGGACAAACGAGAATGCCGAGGCAACGAGGCAGAGGAAGAGGGAGACCATAAACGCGCTCCGGACGCCGACGACGAACGACTGCATCACTTCCGAGCCCAGGGCGACGTTCGTCCCCACGAAGAGCTTCATCATCACATCGCGCGGCAGACTCGCCGCCGCCACGGCCATCGAGAGGGCGAAGCTCGTCACCATACCCGTCTGACGCAGCGTGGCCAGCGTGGCTGCCGCAATTCCGAGCCGGTTCCGCGGCGCGGCACCCATCGCCGCACTCGTATTGGGGGACCAGAAGAGCCCTCCGCCCAGACCTATCACCGCGAGCCCCGCGGCCACTTCCCAGTACGGCGTCACGGGAGAAAGACGCGCGATGAACCAACCAAGCCCCGCGGCCTGGACCAGTAATCCCGCCGTCGCCGGCAGGCGGGCTCCCACCTGGTCGGCAAGTATCCCGCTCAAGGGAGCAACGATTGCGCTCACAACCGACAGGGGGATGAGGAGCAGCGCCGCAGAGAGAGGGCTGTACCCGCGCACCGCCTGCAAGTAGTAGACGATCAGAAAATTCACCGCGAACATCGCCAGGGACTGGAGCATCGCGGAGACGACCGAGAGGTTGTAGACGCGGTTCTTCAGGAGGCCCAGGTCGAACACGGGACTTTCCGCGCGCTTCTCCCACCAGAAGAACACGACGAGCATAACGACGAAGAGCGCGAAGAGGGACAGAATCGGGAGCGACGTCCAGCTGAATTCAATCCCCATCGTGAGCGCGGCCAGGAGAGCGACAAGCGCGAGACTGAACGACGCCGACCCCCGGGGGTCGAAGCGTTCGGCGCGGTTGCGCGCCGAGAGCTCGTGGAGAACCCGGTACCCCCATATAGTGCCGGCAATGCCGATCGGGACGTTGATGTAGAATATCCACCGCCAGTCGGCGGCGCTGAGTATCAGCCCCCCGAGGAGCGGTCCGGCGATGCCCCCCAGCGCCCAGACGATTGCGTTGAGTCCGAGCGCGCGGCCCCGCTCCTCCGCCGGGAAGACCTCGGTAATGATCGCCGTGCTGTTCACCATCATCAGTGCCGCGCCCGAACCCTGGACGAGCCGGAAGAGGATCAACTGGAGTGCGCTCCCGGCAATACCGCAGAGGGCCGAGCCGACGGTGAACACCAGGAACCCGAGGTTGTACATCCTCACGCGCCCGAAGAGATCCGCGACCCTGCCGAACGTCAGCAGAAGGACGGTGCTGACGAGTATGTACGCCATGATCACCCAGATCATCTCCACCAGGTTGGCGTGGAGATTGACCATGATGTCGGGGAGCGCAAGGACCACGATCGTGCTGTCGATCGCCGACATAAACGCGCCGATCGTCGTTACGCTGAGCGCGATCCACTTGTACTCGATGCGACCGCGCCCGCCGTTGCGGGCGGGCGCGTCGATGTCGCCGGGGAATTTCCCGTTGTCTCCCATTATGCCGTCAGATTCTGTCCGTAGTTGAGCCTATCGCCGCCCTTTGTCCTTCTGCGGAGCCGGCTGCCTTTCCGGCTGCCGGACCTGCGGAGCAGGACGCTGCTGCGGAGCGGGCGTGGGGGTCCTGAAACTCGTTGACCGCTCAGCAGCCCTCTGGCGCACCTGGGCATCGTTGTTCACGCCGCTCTGCGGCGGGGGCTGGACCGCGGGTTTCCACGCACCGGGCTCGCGCTGCTGCCACCCCTGGGGGGTCTGCCGGACAATATTCCCCTCGGGCGTGGCGTAGACGTTATTGTCCCTCGCGACCGGTCGCGGAACGCGCTGTATAACATCCGGCGCGGTCACGCGGGACGGGGAAGGTTGTGGCACGGGACGGGGGTTCATTTCCGGCATCTTGTTCCGCTCATCGGGGCGGGCCGGCGTCACAGGCATCCTTCCGCGCTGGTCGGGACGCGGGGTCGGCAACTGCCTTGTCACCTCCGCCGGAGTCCGGGGCATGTTCCCCGTCGTGGGGCGCCTGACTCCGGACGTCCAGTGATCGTAGAGCGTTGAGCTCCTGCTCGGACCCGCCGTTCTCGGGAGACCCGAGGGGGTTCTCACCTGCTGCCTCGAGGAGACAAGGGGCCGGTACACGGGATGATATCCTTCCCTGTACACAGGGCCCTTTATGGGGTGATACGAGGGTCGGTACCCGACAGGACCCCACCACCCTCCGCGAGCACCGCTCCTGTAGTCGTACGCAAACCAGCCCCGGGGCTTCCACCAGCCCGTCGAGAATCCCATCGACCAGCCGGTCCACGGTTCATAGTGCACACCGAATCCCCAGGTCCACGGGCGCGGATAATAAGCATGACGGTGCCAGGGCCGGTAAGCATAGCCCGTCCCGTAGACGACGGTGTGGTTGTACACGTAGCAGCCGGTGTACCCTGACGTGTAACCGACGTATGCCACGGTCGGCGTATAGCCGTATACCCTGACGTAACGGACATAATAGACCGGGCACCTCGGCGGGATCGTGTAGATCACCGGAGGGACGGCAACCGAAACCCCCCAGGGACCCCTGGGACCGACGCCTTCAAACCAGACCCCCTTGTCACAGGCATAATATCTGTGGCCCGTGAGTATCACCGGGGTCGGCGTATTGACGGCATACTCCATCGGAGTGTTCTCGATCGGTTCGAACTGCGGATCCCCGTCATACTGGACGTCCGCGGTGGCGTCCATCCTGTCTACTTCGGCCGTCTGCGGGATCTGCGCATCCAGTATCGCCTCCTTCGCGGGAACTGTCCCCGCCACGCTCGCAAGGACGGCATCCCTGTCGGATCCCGGCGGGATCTTTGCAAAGTCTTCGGGGAGCTTGTCCGATGCGACGTACGTCCACGGGCCCGTCATTGCGGGGGCCACATACCACCTCCCCGAGATGAGTATGTAGTACGCCTGCTTCCCGATCTCGAGGAAGAGCTTGCTCGATGTGTTGCTCGCGTACAGGAGACTGGTGCCGTTGATGGGGGAGAACTGCACCGGGCCGTCCGTGGCAATAAGCTCCGCAGGCTCGGTGCTCACGACGATTTCCGGTATCTTCCCCCCTGAAGGCGCGGGAGCATTCTGCGGCGCGCCCTGATCCGCGGCATCATCCGATTTCGATTGTTCCGAAAGCGCCACAACGTCAGCCGGCGGCGAATCCGTGACCGTCCAGGGGCGTTTGAGTTCCCTCGAGGAATACCAGATGTCCCCCCCCTCAGGTAGAACATTCCGGAGTTCACGTCCTGCACGATGAAATACGGCGTGTTGGCGACGCGCTGGAGGTTCGTCCCCTCGACATCGGTGAGGACGGGTTCCCCGTCGATGAGTATGAGGACCGCCGGACGCTGCATGACGATGATCTTCGGCGGGGTGACGTCGATATCGTGCGCATTCTCCTTTTCTTTCTGCGCCGTTTCGAGGCTCTCCGTGAGCTCGTCGAGGGAGAACGTCAGGTCCCACTGAGGGATCTCCTGTTCCAGAGATGCGGAGATCGCCGCGGTCTCGTCCTCCGGCCGGTTGGGGAACCGGATCTGTTTCACCTTCAGTTCCTGGATCTTCACAGTGCGCGTCGGACGGTCGGTCATAATGCGGCAGTCCATCCAGACCGCCCCGAATATCGGCTCGGTCTGCCCGGCGGGGGTGATGGAAATCGCGGCGCGGGCATTCATGGTATTGCCGTCGAATGCGCTGATCTGCGGCTCATAGATCGTGATCATTCCCTGCTGACTGTTTATCTCGCGCGGCCAGTCGGCCGCGAATGCCGTCGCGGCTGCGAGAACGAATGTCAGTGTCATAAGAGTTTTCATTGCATCCTCCTGCGTTCTTGATACCTATGTTACTACTGACGGGGTGAAAAAGCAACCACGGAAGCATACGGGACCACGTCTGCGCCGTTATCTTCCCGGCGACAGGCGTGTGTCAATCACAATCGTTCAACGGGGGGTGCTTCGAGGGGGGGGATACAGTATTTGTTTGCGGCTGGAACCCCAAGCCGGGAGTGCAGGCGGGTGCTCAGGGCCGGTCCGGACGAACGCGCGTACGTCCGTCGGAGAGAATCTCTCCGACTACGGGAGCAACGCGGGGAGGGAGAATTCTCCTGGCACCGGATCGGCGTCAGGCCTTGACCCCCCCTCCGGCCGGGAATCTCACCTTCCAGGCCCCCTTACTTCCCTTCCACCAGAAGATGAGTGAGGAACCGGATGCCGTTTGCCCATTCGAACAGCCAGACCTCGGTCCATTTCAGGGGGTTCCAGGCGTGCACGTACCAGCGCCTCCAGGCCCTCCGGACGTACGACCGCGTATAGGCGGCCGCGAACGGATTGTGCTTCCTGCACCAGAGGCGCAGGACGGAGGGGACCTCGACATCGGGCATCTCGTCCCTGAGCTTCCTGTACAGGAGCGCAAGCTCGCCTGATGTCAGGTCACGCCAGTCCAGGACATCGGCCCGGGTCTTCACCACGAGATCGTGCAGCGCGTCCTCGATCCGGCTCTTCGGACGGCTCCGCAGCCAGACCTCTTCAAGCTGGAAGAAGAGCTTCCCGATTCCCCACACGCGGGCGGCGATAGTCCCGAACCGCGACCACCAGAACTTCAGCAATCCCTCCCGGGGAAAGCCTGAACGGCGGTCATCCTGGTGCCGCACGGTCCAGAACCCGCAGTTCATCGGGTGCAGCCCCTCGATCCTCGACGCATACAGGTAGGCCGCGAAAAAGAAGAGGCGGTTCCAGTACGTGGACCAATCGTGCCCCCATTCCTTGAGCACGTTGACCATATGCTCGACAGAATAGAACTGGTCCCACGCCTTCCGGTACGTTTCCATCAGGTCATCCCGGGACATCCGCTCGGGCGCCACGGCGACGTGCGCCGAATCGTACGTGTTGAAATCCGGATCCATCCAACGGCGTTCCTGCCACCACCTCTGATGATCCCGCGACCCCGGCAGGGGCGAGAGGATGTAGAACGACGCCGAATCGAACCCGATGCGCTGGAGCTCGGCGACATCCCGCGTGACGCTCTCCGGCGTGTCGAACGGCAGCCCGAGTATGTACCCGGCGTGACAGGCAATCCCGAGCGAATGAAGGTGCGAGGCGAGGTCCCTGTATTCCGCGACCTGGTTCTGGAATTTCCCCTGGGACCTGAGGTTGTCCCTGTTCACGCTCTCGACGCCGAAGAAGACCTGGTTACATCCCGCGCGGGCAGCCGTTGTGAAGAAGTCTCCCGGGGGGATCTTGCGCGCGGCAAGGTCGCTCTGCATCATAAACGTGAACGGGATGTGCTCTTCCTCGCGCAGCAGGATGAGCCCCTCGAAGAGCTCGCGCCAGCGGGGGTTCCGGGCGATGTTGTCGTCCGTGAAGAAGCTGTGTATGATCCCCGCTTCGTGGAAGTTGCGCCGGACGAATTCAATCACCTGGGCGGGCTCACGGCAGCGCATCGTACGCCCCTGCACGTTGATGATCGTGCAGAACTCGCAGGCGAAGACGCATCCCCGGCCCGTATCGATGGTGCTGTAAGGAGAGGCGAACCCCTTGAGCTCGGATTTCCTGAGCCGGGGGGTCGGGATCTGCGCGAGATCAGGAGTCGGGGTCAGGAAATTGTACAGCGGCTCCTGTCTTCCTTCAATCACATCCTGGACGATGCCGGGGAGGCGCTCCCCTTCCACTTCGCCGGCAACGAGGATTATCCCCTTGCTCATAGCGTCTCTGAGACTCGAGGTGAGTCCGATCATCGCGAGCATACCGCTCACGTGGAAGCCGCCGATCATCACCGGGATCCGGTGAGGGAGGAACCACGCGGCGATATCCTGCGCCCGCGGAAACTGGTTCGTCTGCACGCCGACCAGCATCACGATCGTCCTCACGCCACTCATCCCGGATCTCCGGACGATTTCCCTGACGGGCACGCGCTGGATCGCCTCGTCGATCAACCGGATGTTGAGCTTCACTCCGGAAAAGAACGGGTAGCTCACAATGTCGCGCACCAGCGTCCCCATCTGTGTCAGCGTGTTGCTCCGGATGACGCCCACGCGCATCTGTATCGGGTACCCGTCGTCCGTATAGTTTGTCGGACGGATGAGCGTGATGTCCAGCTCCCGCACACCTCCGGCAAGCGCAGTGGTGTGAGTAACCGTTTCCTCGTTTACAAGGGGCAGATTCATCGAGACCTTCCCTTTGATAGATTTTTTGCCAGATATTACCTATCAGAGGTTACGCAGGAACTTTGCAAATCGATATAGATCGAAAGATTGAGAAAGGACTTAGACCTTTTTGCAGAAAAACTGCCAGGCGGGCACTGGAGAATGCCCGAATCCCGATCAAAAACGGGCCGAATTTAGACTGGATTCATTGATTTGTATCACGAACGAATTTTGCCAGAGTTGACAGGCGTCATATGATTATTGAGCTATATTGATTAAAATTATGCAAGTTTATATAGCAAAAAAATTTTGCGGAGAGCATAACCATGCAAAACGGGATCCTGCGCCAGTCAAAAAGAGCTGCGAATGCGGCGTGCGTGATATCCCTCGCGCTCGTCTCGTTCAACTGCATAGACAAACCTCTCGACCCGGTTGGACCGACCTGGGAGACGCAGGTGACCTCTCCCCTTTCCGTCAAAGCATACTCGGTCACCGATCTCGCAAAGAAGGCCCCCACACTTGTACTGGGCACCCTGGGGACTCAGTCATCGGTGCCACTGTCGGTCACATTCTCTTCTACCGGGGGACATTTTTCGGACACCGCCGTCATCGGAGACAGCTCGGGATCGGACCAGGGACATACGCTGGTCGACTCAACGACGGCGCACGACTTCACGTCCATCAAGATCCACGTCACTGTCGACAACAGCATCCCGCTTGACGCTTCCGTCAAGCTGCATTTCCTGGACGCTGCGAAACGGCTTGTCATGGATATTCCCCAGGCAGCAGGGGACTCCGTCACCGTACCCGCCCCGGCTGTCGTCGGGGGGGTCGTTCAGTCTCCTTCCCACACGGAGAGAATCCTGACGCTTTCCGACACGGAGATACAGCAGTTCAACAAGTCGTATTTGATCGTGTACTACCTCCAGGTGCTGGTCCCCGGAGCGAATATCCCTGCCATTCAGGCGACGCAGACGATCAACATCAGGGTCTGGGCGGAGCTTACATACCAGGTGAACAAATGAAAACACTTTGCCGTCACTCGATCCGGATACTCCCGGCCGCCCTGTTGATCGGGATGTTCTCATCGCAGGCGTTCGCCGGGGACCAGACGAACATACGGGGACTCGGGATGGCGAGAACATCGGTCGCCGCCTCCCGCGGCCTCGACGCGATCGGCATCAACCCGGCCAACCTCGCGATCAACGACGATGCCAACGTGACGCTGAGCCTCTTCCCCGTCGGGCTGGGCGGCGGGAGCAACTTCCTGACATACGGCATGTACAACAAGTTCTTCACGGGTGTGGAATCCCCGGCCGGGCGGGTCGCAAAGAACCTCTCGGAGAGTGACAAGCAGGAGCTGCTGAACTCGTTTCCTGGCGGGATAGGCCGTGTCGGAGCGGATGCAGAGGTCCGCCCCGTCGGGCTCGCGATCCGGTTCGGACATTTTGCGACATTCGCACTCACCGCGACGGACCGGGTGGCGGCGACGGCGTCCATTCCCGCAGAGTATGCGAAGTTCATCCTGGAAGGGCTGACACCGGGATCTTCATACAACTTCAGCGGGGCAACCGGTTCGGCCGCGTGGACGCGCCAGTATGCACTGTCCGCGGGATTCGATCTTCCCCCCGTCGTCTGGTTCAGGAACTGGTCGGGAGGGATCTCGGTGAAGCTCGTCCACGGGTTCGCCTACGGATCGGTCACCCGGGACAACACCTGGATCACATCGGGGACCGACGGCGCACTCAACGGGAACATCGACATTGCCGGCGTCGCCTCGCACGCAGATTTCAAGAATTCCCCCCTTCCCGCCCCGGCGGGGAGCGGTATCGGGTTCGACGTGGGGTTCTCGGCGGAAGTCAACGACTACCTTATCGCGGCGATCAGCCTCACGGATATCGGCTCGATGCAGTGGGACGGAAACGTGAAGGAGGTGTACGGACTGGGGCAGGTTCACCTGGACGACCTGACGAGCAAGGCCCAGCGCGACTCGCTCCAGAATGCAACAACCGGCAATACGAGGCCCGGTGCGGCTTTCAGCACAGGACTCCCCACGACACTCCGGATGGGGGTGCAGGCCGAACTCAAGAACGTCCCCTGGGTGAAACACATATTCCACGGGGAGATGACGGCTGCGTGCGACTACACGCAGGGATTTTCCGACTTTCCGGGATCGAGCAAGGTGGGCCGCCTCTCGCTTGGGTTGGAATACCGACCGTGGGAGTTCCTTCCGCTCAGGACGGGTGTCGGGTTCGGAGGAGAAGACCGGTTTGATTTCGCGCTCGGATTCGGGCTCAAGATCTGGGTTGTCGAGCTGGAATTCGCATCCGACAACATCGGATGGCTGTTCTCACACGACTCATTTTCGCGGGCATCAGTGGGGGTGGGGCTGACGCTGAAGATGTAGGCCCTGGTTGCTTGATTGAGAATAGGCGGGGCGGCGGGTTCTAGACCTGCTGAAGAAGGACGAGTGTGAGGTAGGAGATCAGTATCCCCCACCCGAAGCTCATAAGCGTGCCGATAATGATGTACTCCGCATCCATGCGCTGGCTTTGATCCTGCGCTTCCCCGAACCGGAGAATCGACTTCGCGGCGATCAGGAAGCCGATGCCGGCGGACTGACCCGTAAGCGTCAGTATGAATATCAGCGCCCGTTCAAGCTGACCGATGATCATCCCTCCCTGCTCGAATCCCGCATGGTCCGTCCCGTCGTCCAGGCCCAGGTTCTTCCTGTGGGCGTACATTCTCTGCTGAATTGGGCGCACCGCAGCTCCGATCAGAAATCCCCCCATCTTGACAGTCGCAATCGCTCCCGAAATGACGATGAGCGTCTTGAGATACCACACGCCGAGGAGTCCCAGCCAGTAGACGTGCAAATCCGGGCCCCCGGCGACGAGGACCGCAAGAACGACGATCACGGCCGCGTGGGCGGACTGGTCGACAATGAACGCGTACGGCCCCTTCTGCTTTGACGTCGACTTCACAAAGTCGATCAGGGCGTGCGTGATGAGTATCGCCGCAGGCACCTGCCACATCCCCCAGAGTCCGCACAGGATGTAACTGAGCGCAGCAATCACCGCCGCATGCCCGATCAATACCGGAAACCTCTCCTTGTGCTTCACAATTTCGGCCGACTGCATCAGGAAGTCGCCGATGAAATGGGCCGCGGCGAGGCAGATCACGAGATCGACGGCAAGGGGATTCAAAGGAGCACTTCCTTATATTACAAGTAGAAATGCTTGTTATTTTTAATTACAAGTATATTAGCTTGTTTTTCAGTACTACAAGCCCACCCGGTTAATCTCACCCGCCGCGGGACTACGGGCCAATTCCGGCCGAGAGGAGCTTCTCGAACCCCCGGACACCGCGGTCCACGGCATGCCATCCGGCAGCTTCCAGATGGAGCGCGACCGCCTGCTGTGTGATCCGCGAGACTTCCCAGGTTTCCGCTATCTTCTTCTGCGTCCATCCCTGTAATGCGCCCACGATCGCCCGGGCCTGCCTGTCCGACCAGCGGACAACGATCTCGTCGAGCAGGTGTACAAAAACGTCGAGCGAAGGCTCGAGTTCTGAACCGGGAAACGCAAACGCCATTCTCCGCTTCTTCAAGGAGTCTAGCGCAAGTCCGGAGGCCCGAAACGCCTCACCGGCTCCCTCAGAAACCCGCCGACGCGAAATCGAATCGACCCTCCCCACTCCGATCGCGAGTCGGGTGTCAAAACCACTGGATTCCATCCTCCAGCGGAGGAGGGCGCGAAACATCAGTGACACCCGGAGAGAGAGCACAGGGTCCGTAAGGAGCACCTGCCAGCTGTCTCCCCGGAACAAATCAACATCCAGCGGAATGATCTTGCCATAGATCCTGCGGATCTGACGAGAACACTCCCCGATCACTTTCACAAGTCTCTGGCGGTCAGGAACAGAAAGACCGGAGGACTCGACGATATCGCCGGTAATCACTGCGTAGTATGGGTTTGTGTTGAGCTTCATCGGAAGGGCCGTCAGGCCTGATAGACCCCGGGTGTGTGCGTGGGTATGACGTGACGCGTATCCAGAATCGGCACGGAGAAGCTGCTGAAATCCAATTTGCGGTACTCGTCGTGAGGAGTGGAGATCAGGAGCAAATCAAAGTTGTTCGAAATCTCGACCGATCGCCGTCCGACGTATTTCCCGAACTCCCTTTTATCCCTTATCACCGGGATATAGGGATCGTTGTAACTGACCACCGCTCCCAGCTCTTCGAGCTTCTGCATCAGATGATAGGAAGGCGATTCCCTGTCGTCGTCCACATTCGGCTTGTACGCCAAGCCGAGGATGAGAACCTTTGCTCCCCTCGTCGCCTTTCCGTGTTCGTTCAGGACTTGCATCGCTCTGTGGATTACAAAATCCGGCATCGAGGTGTTTATCTCACCGGCAAGCTCGATGAATTTCGTGTTGGCCTCGAACTCCCTAGCCTTCCATGTAAGATAGAAAGGATCAATCGGTATGCAATGGCCACCTAAGCCCGGACCAGGGTAGAAGGGCATATAGCCGAAGGGCTTCGTCTTCGCCGCCTCGATAACCTCCCACACGTCGATCCCCATCCGCATAAACGTCATTTTCAATTCATTCACAAGAGCGATGTTGACGGCGCGGAATGTATTTTCGAGAAGCTTTGTTGCCTCCGCGGCTCTCGTAGATGAGACAGGTACGGTCCTGATTACCACTTGCTGATACAGCATCTCGGCCACGGCAAGGCCTTCCGGCGAGTTGGCACCTACCACCTTTGGGATCGTTTCAGTCCTGTAATCTTTGTTCGCAGGATCCTCGCGTTCGGGAGAGAATGCGACAAAAAAGTCTATGTTGACCTTGAGCCCGTTTCTCTCGAGTATCGGCACCATGACCTCGTCCGTCGTTCCGGGATACGTCGACGACTCAAGAACAATCAACTGGGACCCATGCAGGTAAGGTGCAATTGCTTCGGATGACGAGACTATGAATTGGACATCGGGTTCCCGGTTCTTGTTGAGCGGAGTCGGGACAGCGATCAATATGGCGTCACAATCTGCGGCTTTGGAAAAGTCGGTGGTCGCAGAAAAGAAACCTGATTTGACGGCTTTCTGTATCCTTTCGGCGGGGATGTGCTTGATGTAAGATTCTCCCCTCATTAGCGATTTGGTCTTGACGTGATCGATATCCAGACCGATCGACTTGAATCCCTTCTCCGCAAAGCAGAGTATGAGGGGGAGCCCGACATAGCCGAGACCGACGATGCCGACAACAGCTTGCTTCTTCTCAATCCTAGAAATCAAGTCTTGATGTATCGTCATTTCGAAGTCCCGTCTATGCAGAAAATGGTCAAATCGAGTGGGGGGGATGGAACCAACCTAACAGTCATTGGTTCGGTGACTAATTAGTTCACGCTGAAAAAGTCGGATAATCAGATGTCGCTTCCGCCGTGGACCCCTCGTGAGGCTTTCCGGCGGCTCCCGATTTGCCTTTGTTGCTGTTCTGTGGTTGTGTTGCTTACGCCATCTGCCATAGATTGTAACTGAAGATCGCAAATCCGGCCCAGATCCTCGTTCCCTTGTTGCCTGGGCTCCGTACCCGATCGAGTAAGAACTGACGTTTGAGCATGCTGATGCCGGCTTCGATGCCGCAGCGGAAGCGATAGAGCATCTTGAACCATCGTTTGTGTTGTCGCTTTTTCTCGAACGGGAGTAGTCGACCGATCTTTGGAATGCCGATCCTACGGACCCCCATGACTCGCAGCTTCATGGTGTTGTCCGCCGAGTAGTACCCTTTGTCGGCAGCCACATCGATCGGCACGTGGTGGAACTCGTCTTCAAATCTCTCGACCATCGGGACGAGTTCCATCTTGTCTGAGGGGTTGCCCTCTTGGATCTTGTAGTCCAGCATGACGCCCGATTCGTCCTGGACAAGCTGCATGGTACGGCCAAATTCATTCGGTTTGTCGAGTTTCCCTTTCCGTATCACACGGGCTTCGGGATCGTGAAAGGAGACAATCCGGTCTTCGATGGATTTCACCCCGGCAAGCTTCTCCTCCGTCTGTTGGAGAATCTTCTCGGCCAGGGCGATTTGGGCGGTGAAGGCCTGCTGGAGTTTTGCCGTTTGCCGGGAGACTCCTTTTGGAGAACGCTCTTTTATATGTTTCAACGCTTGACGGCTTTCATCGACCGTGTCCTTTGCCAGTTTGGTCACTGCCCGCAGGGTCTTGATCGCCTGAGCTTTGCGCTCTTTTTTACTCGTTTTGAGTGATGCGCCCAACCGGGCAACGGCTTTCTTGGTTGCTCGCACATGACTGGTGATTTTCTCTCCGAGCTTGCCGGCCGTCCGAGTAAGCGTTCTGACCGTCTGATGAATGAGCCCGACATCGGTCGGATAGGTGATATGCGATTCCAGAGTCGTCGAATCGATCCGTATCCGACGGGGTTTGATAGACTTGTTCTTTACCAGATGACGGACCAGTTTCTTATTGAGAGCGGCAATCCGCTCTTCACCGAACCGCTGGTTGAGCTTGATGAGTGTCGTGGCGTCTGGCACCGAGTCCATCAGGCTCAATCGACAGAAATGTCGCCAGGGAAGCCGTTCGCGGACCTCAGTCTCCACTTCCTCGTAACTGAGGCCCCAGCGAAACTTCAGGTACATCATCCTAAGGTAAACATCGACCGCCGTACCGGGGCGGCCCATCGTCGGATCAAAGACGGCCTCAAACGGCTTAAGAAACTCACGTTCGGAGAGAAGCTCATCGACATGCTTAAGCTCATCGTCCAGCTTGAAGAGCTCGGGATCGAGGAAGCCTTCGCCGAAGCTCAACTGGCGGTTTGATTGACCTCGCATATGCACCTTCTCCAATGATGGTCAAGCTAATAAACATTGGAGATTCTGAAAAGTTCTACACGACTTTTTCAGCGTGAACTAATTAAACGATGGCCAAAAACCATAAGAATCCGGTTAAGAGACTGAGTTGACACTTGGATCGTGGCAGAGAAATGCCGAAGCGCACTTTGTAGTTAGTTTGTCCGTTTGATCTTCCCTCCTCCCGGAGTTTTGGGGAGGGCTGTCACAAAGTCGACGATTTTCGGAATTTTGAAGTCCTCTAGGAACCGGCGGCACTGCGCTTTCACCTCTTTTACCGTCAGGGATCTTCCATCCTTGACAACGATTTCCGCTCTAATCGCCTGTCCGAGGAGGGTATCAGGCACGCCGATAACGCGCACCTCATTCACTCCATCTATTGAGTAAATGACATCCTCGACCTCAATCGGGCTTACTTTTTCACCCTTGCACTTGATCATCTCATCAGACCGTGCTACAAAGTAAAAATAACCCTGTTCGTCCATTCTGAAGAGATCCCCCGTGCGAAGAACCCTCTCCCACGGATAGGGACCGGCACTGAGCGCCTTTGAGGTTGCCTCAGGATCATTCCAGTAGCCCGCCATCAATGACGATCCCCTGACGACCATTTCTCCGACGTGGCCAGGTGGAAGTCGATTTCTGTCTGCATCTTCAACCCATAATTCAACATTTCGCATCCCCCGACCTACGGAGTTTGGCCGAGTCTCTACCTCTTCTGGTGGCAAGTAAGTAGTACGAAGGCATTCTGTCAGCCCGTGCATCAAGAAGATCCTCGCCGCCGGGAAGAGCCTGCGGAGTTTCGGGACAAACGCCACTGGCATTGCAGCAGCTGCGTTTGTTATGTACCTAATAGAGGTCAGCACTTCGTCTTCCAGGCCCTCCAGACGCAGAAGTATCGCCCAGATCGTCGGGGCGCCGGCGAAGCCAGTTATCTTCTCCCGCTTCACGAGTTCGAGAGTTTCATACGGATACGTAAACCCGTTCTCCAGCACGACTGTCCCCCCCGTCCAGAAGGTGACAAGCACCTGCAGTAGTCCATAGCTCGAGGAGAGAGGCAGGAGTGCAAGGATCACGTCGTCGACATTGTTCTCGAGGTAATCCGCAATCGACTCTACAGCAGAATGAATGCTCCTGTGCAAAAAGGTTGCTCCCTTCGGCTTCCCTGTTGAACCGGAGGTATAAATGATCGCCGCCAAATCAGTATCAATGACGAGAATAGGAGGACAAGATGATCGTCCATTCAATATTCGAGAAAATGACTCTCCATCTTCGACTTCAGCACCGACACCTGTCCAGATCATGAACGGTCGGATCGAACACGTCGTAGCAGCCTCCCGCACCTGATCAACTTTTCCTATCGCAGCAATCACACACCTTGCACCACAGTTTTCCAGGATAAATCCCAGACGTTCGACGCGAGTCGCAGCGTTAATCACAACAATACACCCGCCGGCAGCAAACACACCAAAGACCGCAATCACAGCCTCGGGGATGTTTTCAGTGTAAATCGCCACGCGATCACCGTGTTGTAAACCTTGCCTTATCAGGAACCCGGCAAATGAAGATGCGGCGTCTCTAAGTTCTCCGTATGTCCAGCGTCCCGAGTCGGATACCAACGCCACTTTGTCGGGGTTGCGTCGCGCAGACACAGAAAGATACTCATTCAGCAACATGGTTACCGGCCTTCTCTCGTTGAAGTTTTTCAGTCATAAACTCAGAGATTCTGCTAATCGTATCAAAGTTTTCAGGAACAAGCTCACTATTCTTGAATCTGGTATTGCACAGATCTTCCAGGAAGCTGATTATCTCAAGGATCCCAGTAGAGTCTATCACTCCGGAATTGCGAAGGGACTGATCATTGTGGAGCGAGATTCTATCATCAAAAAGAATGGTCTCCACAATGAACTTGCGGACGCTTGATCGCACTTCCTCTTGTGTCATATTACTTACTTCAGGTTTGTCGACAGATCGTGTTTACAAAGAGTCCTGATAGCGATTCACTCAGCTGCCATAGCCTTTCTCCGTTCTCGATGTTGGAAGATTCGGGGGAAGATTGGATTGAGTGGCACTCATAAAAGTATTTGCCCGATATCCCCTCAACGTCCGGTGAGGTAGCAAGATAGACGACTGTTCGCGCGCCATCCGCTGGACTAAGCATCCCACGCCCCACCACATTACGTAGCTTCATTCGTAACCAACTACCATTGCTTCCAAATGCCGTTGCCACCAAACCCGGATGGAGGGCATTGACACTTACGCTTGTTCCTTCTAGACGCCGTGCAAGAGCGTACGCGAAAAGGAGATTTGCGAGCTTTGATTGGGAATACGCAGAAAGTCGCTCATAGTTATGCTCAGATTGAAGATCCTCAAAGTGGATTCTCCCCTGTTGGTGCGCGGCAGATGAGACTACTACAATTCTTCCAGCCTTACTTGCGCGTAGCCGGTTCAGAAGCAGGTTGGTAAGAAGAAAATAACCAAGATGGTTAAGCGCGAAGGTCATCTCGAGTCCATCCACGCTGATTTCGCGTTTTCGAAAGATCGCGCTGGCGTCGTTGATCAATATATCAAGACGTGAGTAACGCTTGGCGAAGTCCGCTGCAAGCTGCCGAATTTGGCTCTGGGAGGAGAGATCTCCGACGAGAAAATCAACATTCGCGGTAGGGGTAACACGCTTTATACGCCTAATTAGAGAGAGGCATTTGGCGGCGTTGCGGCCCACAATGATGACCGTTGCCCCGAGGCAGGCAATTTGAAGTGCAACTGCTGCGCCGATACCTGATGTTGCACCGGTGACAAGACAAATCTTGCCATCGGTGTATTCTGTATCTTCAATGAGGGTCCGCTGAGACATCGTCCTAACGACTACTGCTGGGCTGCGACGAAAGACACAACTATTCCTTCCTCCAAAGAAGAACCGCTCACTTTTCCTCTTTCTAAGCCTCACGGCTTTTTCCGGCAGATAAGATATCGCATCATGGGATAGGTCTAGCTGGATTTCCGAATACATGTGACCCCGGCGGCAAAGATCGAATGACGCAGGAACCAGCCCCGATGGATACATCATCACCGATGATTAGCGGCTCCGTACGAGTCCCGTTGATGATGACGGTTCCGGCACCGATGAACACCCTCTTCCCGATATTGACGCAGCCGGCAATCTGGACTCCCGGCCCTACGGTGGAACACTTGCCAACTACGACATCATGCCCTATTGTGCTGTTCAGGTTAACGTGCACATGCGATCCGAGAACAATGTTGGTCGTCATCACGCAGCCCGCACACACGACAGCACCGGTTCCCACATCAACAAATCGGGATCTCAGCACACTTGGATGGACAAGTGTGGCAAATTCCAGTCCTCTCTGTTGCGCTCTTAACGTCAGGTGTTCCCGCGTTCTCGGGTCGCCCACGGATACAATAGCCTGTACCTTCGGCAACGAGCGAACGATTTCATCGATACCGAAAACCCGACACCCATTTACCAGTTGCTCATAGGCTGGATCGTCATCAATGAAACCTACGAGATCGAACTGCTCTTCCGCCAGGTTGCACTCCTCAATTAACCATGCCACTTCGCGCCCAAAGCCCCCAGCTCCATAGATGGCGACTCTAGTTCTTTGCATTTCTCAAATCCTTCGATTCGCGGGGGTTAGCATTCAAACACAGTAATTTCAACACAGAGTAGGATATCACATTAACTTAGGTAATAGAAGTGCGGTTACCGTTAGAACCTGGTGACTGTGGCAACTGACGTCCGTTGTTCAACAAGGAACACTCGGATTCGTGGGATTCAATCCGCCGGAGTGGCCAGCGTGTGGGCTATAAAGGATCTTTCCCTACTCTTTCGCCGCAACCAATAGGCCAATGTCGCGACTCTATGAAGCATCCAAATGTAAGTGGTTGACGGCTTGCTCAGGATGAAGGGTGAAGTTTGGCACTACTGCAATTGCCGGCAGTCAATAGGATCAGGAGTGAATCCCTTTGGAGCAGATGGTCAGTCAATCGCACGTGACGATTCTTGAGCGGTGGATGGCTTCCATAAATGGGAGTGCAGCAAAGAAGCGACAAATTGCAGACGCGGTAAACTTCAAGGACACGTGATCCCACAATACCTCACCGCGGGGTTACCCCAGATAGCATCTCTCCGGCGACTTTGTTTTCCATGGGAACCCTCTCCAGAGTCTTTCCGACCACCCGCTGGGTTGAAATGGACTTATATTGTGGAACCAGCGTCATAAGGAGTTGATGCATGTTGGCAGCATCTCCTGCATCTGCCCACATCAGAAGACGATCTACCGTACTTGAGAACGATTCCTGTCTTCTTGTAACAACACGTGCTATGTCTTCGTCTGATTCTGCCTCATTGAGTGAATCTTCTGCTATGCCTCTATGCCAGTTGTGTCCGTTCTTGCACACGAATATTTTATCGTGTCTCGACCTCTCCGCTCGCTCATTTTCGTAGAATAGCTCTTCCTCAATCTTTTCCCCTCCACTTAGGCCCGTAATGGCAATATCAATATCCCTGCCCTCCTGTAATCCGCTCAGGCGAATGAGGTCTCGGGCCAGATCAATGATCTTGATCGGCTGGCCCATATCCAGTACGTATGTTTCCCCGCAGGATCCCATTTCCCCCGCCTGCAATACAAGGTGCACGGCTTCCGGGATAGTCATAAAGAACCTGGATGCATTAGGATGCGTAATCGTAACGGGCCCGCCGACGCGGATCTGATCCTTGAGAATTGGGATTACGCTCCCCCGGCTACCCAACACGTTTCCGAAACGCACCACGACAAATGCTCTTTGGGTTCGGAGGGCGGCCTCTTGCACGAGCCGTTCAGCAACTCGTTTTGTCACCCCCATGATACAGGTTGGATTTACTGCCTTGTCGGAAGAGATCATTACGAATTTCTCGACCTGATATAGTGCAGCCAGGTCGACCAATATCTGCGTCCCCAGGACATTGTTTGTCACAGCATCCGGGATATTGAGCTCCATCAATCCTACATGTTTGTGAGCTGCGGCATGGAAAATTATCTGAGGCTGATACTCTCGAAAAACCTGGTTTATGCGTCCGCGATCGCGTATATCGGCTATTACGGTCTTGATCTGTGTCGCTTGAGCGATAACACCATGCCGAGTCCGTAGCTCCTTGGCTATGGTGAAAATCGAATTCTCCCCATGCCCCAGCATTACCAGTTCTTTCGGGTTGAACGTAAGTATCTGGCGACACAATTCGCTCCCGATTGAACCGCCGGCCCCCGTCACCATCACACGGGCATCTCGAATTAATGCCCTGACATTGGTTTCGTCGATTTGGACAACACCGCGGCGGAGCAGGTCTTCGATTTGAACATCTCGCAACTGTGCTACGGCAGACCCGGACAAGATTTCAAATACCCCAGGAATTGTCTTGCTGGGAATGTTCAATTGCTTGCAGCTTTCGACGATATTCCTTATGACCTTTCCGGAAGCCGATGGTAACGCAATGATGACTTCCCGTATTTGCTTCTGTCGTATCACGGCCGGAATTTGATCGAGAGCCCCTATTACCTCCACGCCGTGTATTCGCATATGCTGTTTTGAGACGTCATCATCTACAAATGCTACGGGCTGCATACCGAGATGCGGGTTGGCACGCAATTCTTTGATAATCATCGACCCAGCAATACCTGCTCCCACGATCAGGACATTTTTTGCCTCAACGCCCGTACTGATTCTGGTGTCCCACACGTACACAAGCCTTATCGCAAAACGAAGCCCCCCGATGGACAACATCGTCAAGGTACCGTCAATGAATGGGATTGACTTGGGAAATTCCGTGGGAAGCAAACCAAGAGGTTTGAGGATTGCAAAAAAGACGACAATGCACGCAAACCATGAAGATAGGGTCGCAAAGCACAGAACTGCAATTTCGTCGACGCTTGCATATCGCCAGTACCGGCTGTAAAACCGAAACGACTGAAAGATACTCAATTTTAAAAGGAGAGTGGCAACCGTGTAAATGAAGAGCGGGGCGACAATCCAATGCGCGACCTCGGCCCTTTCGAGTCGCAAGAACAACGACAAGGTTGGGATAAGAAGTAGCATCAGCACATCGAGGAAGAAAAGGTGACGATTTCGCATCCGAAGGATGAACGCAAACATGCGTCTATTTATGCGATTGTTGCTATCCGGCTTCCGGGTCATAGGATCACTCACTGCACATGGATGGCAAATGCACGTTTCGGATCGGCTTCAACTGTCTCAACTTCGTTTGACGGTTTATCAGGTAAGCGAAAAGGGGAAGAGGGCGGGACATTCGTGATTGCTGCTTCTAGCGTCCTCACAGACAGTATGGCGAAACGGACGTCATGAACATGTGACAGCGATCAATCCAAAATGCCGGCGGATAGTGGACACATTCGATTTCGTCTTTCTTGTGCCCTGGGACACACAACTACCGGCATTTGGCACGACTTGAACGAGGGAACGCCAATTGCTCGCAACAAACGTCTGAGATTCATTCAATACCTCAATCTATCGCGCTGATTACGGTCTCTTCATGGCTTTGACCAATTCGACGATTCGTTCCAATTCTCCATTTGTTAACGCGTTCCCTGAAGGTAGACAAAGACCCGTTTCAAAGAGCTCTGTAGAGACTCCCACTCCGCGATACGGGCAATCCCGAAATACCGGTTGGAGATGCATGGGCTTCCACAGTTGGCGTGATTCGATTCTGTTCTTCTCAAGCTGTAGCCTAATCTCTTCGTTTGTGCTACCGAATCTTGCTGGATCGATAGTCAAGCATGTGAGCCAGAATGTCGACCTCCCGTTGAGAATCTCGGGCATGAAAGTGACACCCTCCTGGTTCTGGAGGTGATGCCTATAGAAGGCATTGATCTCTCTTCTTCTTTGGACTTTGTTGGCAAGGTTCCGGAGCTGGCCCCTCCCCACTGCCGCCAGGAGATTACTCAGGCGGTAGTTGTACCCTATGCTTTTATGCTCATAATGAGGCACAGGCTCGCGGGCCTGAGTGGCGAGATACCGAGCGTGAGCAACAAGATCTTCATTGTTCGATACAAGCATCCCCCCCCCACTTGTTGTGATGATCTTGTTCCCGTTAAAGGACAGCACACCCAGTGATCCGAATGTGCCCGCACATCTCCCCTCATATGTTGCCCCAAGCGCCTCTGCAGCATCCTCTACTGCGGGAATATCAAATTCACCGAGTATTTTAAGAATGCGGTTGTAATCTGCGCATTGGCCGTAGATATCAACAACAATCGCTGCACGAGGCAGCTTGCCTGATTTCGACCGGAATTTCAACTCTGCCTCAAGCAGATCAGGATCCATATTCCATGATGACCAATCGCTGTCAATAAACACAGGCGTGGCTCCGCAGTAGCTGATTGCATTCGCTGTGGCCGCAAAGGTAAGATCTGAACAAATGACCTGGTCACCCCTTTCGATTCCTAGAATGTTCAATGCCAAGTGCAATCCTGCCGTGCCGCTCGAAAGCGCTACAGCCTTCGCGATCCCCAAGGTAGCACACATCTCATTTTCGAAGGCTTCGACGTGGGGACCCAAGGTCGTAATCCAATTCGAGTCAAATGCATCCACGAGCAGCTGTTTTTCTTGTCCATCCAGATGCGGCGGCGAGAGATATATCCTTTGTGGCTCCAATTTCATACTGTCCGTCAGTACTGTCCGGTTAAAAGTGGAATAGTATCAACTGGTTAGGGTCACCGACGGTCGAGATCAGGCCCTGATTGTCTGTAAGTACTTTATCTATGGGCTCTTTCTCGAAGAGGGTGACGCTCAGAATTTGGAGAATTGAGTAAATCGACATGTCGAGTTTGAGTTCCTTCTTAACGATTGCCACAAGGACAAAAATCGTGAAGGCAATCCAGACCTGTGTGTTGACCGCGTTGCGCGTGGTGCCGTAGAAGGCCTTAATGCGCAGGTGCTGTTTGATCCATTTGAAAAAGAGTTCGACTTTCCACCGCGAATGGTAGAGTTGAGCAATCGTCAAGGGGTCCAGCACAAAGTTGTTTGTCAGAAAAATGAACGAGCGCTCTTTGTCCATGTCAAAGTACCGAATCCGACGCAGACAATCGGGATAGCCTTCGACCGATCGCTCGATCACCAGACGGATCGTCTGATCGACTCTCACGCCCCACGCTTTGTCGACTGCGGCTGAGGCGACCCGGAGAAAGCGGAGTCCTTTCTTCCCCCGGATCACAAAGAACGCGCCGGCATTGTCAATTTTCTTCAAACGGGCGAAGTCCATGTAGCCACGGTCCATCACGTAGAAGGCGCCAGGCTCGAAGAGGATCTCATCCATGACGTGGACTTCGTGCCAGGCAGCCTCAGAAACCCACGCAAACACAGGCAGATGTGACTGGATATCCAACTGCGTGTGAAGCTTAAGGCCAGCAGTCGTCTTCTTGTTGTGTGCAGCCGTTGCCCAAGGAAAGAGCTTGAGGCAGAGATCGATGACCGTCGCATCCAAGGCATACACCGCCGTCTCGATCTCTGCCAGGAACCGATCATCGTGGTACAGCACTCTGGCCCTGGCAATGAGGCCGAGAGCCATGTCCCGGTAAATCTGCCACGGTCGGCTCTCGTTAGCATCGGCAAGAGTGGAGCGTGAGACCTGCGCGCGAATGCCAACGTGATAGAGTTTTGGTCCCAATGAGCGCAAACAGGTCTCGATGTCGCGGAGACTCTCACGGTAGGTCAGTTGGGCAAAGAGCATCGAGAGGAACTGGTCCCAACAGGAGAAACGCCGCACGCGATGCTCGCCTTTGTAGCGTTTGACGATCTGACGGAACTCCTGACGCGGGACGAAGTCCATCAGCTGCGAAAAGACGGTTCTACCAAGATGCATGCCATCGACCTTGAAAAAGTGGTGACTAGGAAAGAAATCCTCACCGCCAAGATACGATGGAGTTGAAATCGATTACAAGGCAAAAACCGTCTAAGCTTTCTATGTCAAAGAACTTAGAGCAAAACCCAAAACGCTTAACCGGACAGTACTGACTGTCCGTATTGAGTTGTGCATTTTGAGCATCCTAGTGCGTTCGAGACAACAATCCCCAAATGGGCTCCATCCCTACCCAAGGCCCGCTCATTTCTTTGCCAGTGCTTTCGCAGGCACACCCACCACGGTTGTTCGAGGCGGAACGTCCCTAATTACTACGCCACCTCCCCCTACAACCGCCCAGTCCCCTACGCTTTTGTTATGGAGAATCGTACTCCCGATTCCGATAAACGCTCCCTCACCAATGCGAACAGTTCCCCCCAGATGAGCACCGGGGCAAATATGGGAATGCGACTTGATTTCACATTCGTGGTCGATGGTGCAGCCCGTGTTGAGTATGACGTTGTCTCCGATTTTGGAGCCGGTATTCACGACAACGCCGGCGAAAACAACTGTTCCTCTACCCAACTTAACATCCCTGGCAACTGTCGCACGAGGGTGAATAACAGTAGCGTGATTCTCGCCCTGTCGTGAAAGCTCATCAAATAGTCGTCGACGAATATCATTGTCACCGATTCCAACTACAACCGCATCATGAGGATTATTCCGCAAATCTGATAGCTTGCCCAATACCAATTTGCCTAGAATATGCTTGTTCAACAAAAGCGGATCATCATCTAGGAACCCCACAACGTCGAGCCCTTCGTGCTTCGCCGCTCGCGTAAGAATCGCATCGGCAATTACTCGAGCGTGACCACCGCCACCCAAAATCAGAATTCGTAGTCTTGACCCTTGTTGAACGTAACGTGGCGTTGAACTTCTGTCTTCCATGCTCCGGATCGTCACATTGTGATTCCCTGTCTCGAGTTTGCCGGCTTGCACTTCCTTCGATTCTCCCTTAGCCTCCGCTTGAGGTCGCCCCTGGTACGTCACGACAGCATCTACCTCCGTGGAGTCTAAAGGCAACTTTTGCATGATAACTGGCGTTCGATACTTTGGAAAGAATCCCTCAAGTGTGGAGATCCTGTTTGTTCGCTCGAACGCTGTCTTTGCCTCGACCAGTCGGTCGTACGTGGATTGGTCGAGAATCCATCGCCACGTTTGAAACATATGGCGTCTTCTCGAAAAACCGGATTTGAATTCATAGAGCGAATCGGCCTTAGCGCCAATTCCACCGCCAAGATGTAGCACACGTCCACCATGTTCGACTGACCACGTGCGTACGGCATCAAAAAGGAGTTTCAATGGCGAGAGTCTAACATAGTCGTTCGCAACGCCAGCCAGATGCAGTTCCACGAATCCTTCACACATCGCAATGAGTCCGCCACATATCGGTTTGCCTTCCATTTCACACAAGAACAGCCTCGTCACTGCTTCATCAGATCTGAGAAACCCCTCATACCAAGAAGGGGGGAAAAAATAGGAGCTTGGAGCTCCCACCCGTTTCATGGCTTGGTCATATATCTCAATGAAGGCACTGATATCTCCTCGAGCATTTGTCTCACGACAACTGATTCCAAGTTCATGGAGTTTCTTTATATTGACTTTGTGATTCCGTCTGTACTGGCGGCATTGTTCATCGAGAGGAAGTGATGTGTCAATCGAAACCGTATATCCTTCTTGATTACAGTCTCCGAGTCCGTGGAGAATGAACTGGTTTTGCAGTACAGGATGCAAACGCGTGAACACATCCACGACGTTCATTTCTCTGAGGCCCGCCAAAAGGGCATTCTGAAAATTCTTGACAATATCATTAGGGATCTCGCGCCCTGTCATGGCCGGGCCAACATACCCATAAACAGAAGTCGCGTCCTTGAATCCGTGTCCCAAATCCCGTAAGCCATCGACTAGGTCGACCGGCCGAAGCAAGAGCGGCAAGCAGATTACATGTTCATTCTCTTGGAAGTAGAAGAGGACGGGTTCGCCTTCTCCTAGAGAACGGGAAAGTGAATGGTAAAACGGCAAGTGATATACGTCGTATGAATCGCATTTCTTTATCAACTCAAGCCATGAATATGGATGCACAGATTCGAGTGTGAGAAATCCGGATGCAGTCATTTTACTCCACTTTCTCGCTTTCCTATCATCTCTTGTATTTGCCGATGAACTACCTTCCTAGTGTAGGATCAGCCGGCTTGTTGCGAATCAGACTTTCAAAGGTATCGTTCAGTGTGCGAATTGTCTCCCCCAAATAGGCCATGTCACTTTGAGAGTACCGCATATCACAGTGGAGTGAGAGCATTCTCCTGCTGGTGTCTACATCTTCTTGGGAGACACCACGTGTTGCTGGATCATCCATTGGCCAAAGAATGGCCGGGTAAATTCTCGCCCGTATCAACTCCGTTCGTAGATACTCCGTACGCTTGGCGCTATCGAAGATGAGGATGCATGAAAAGGGCACCGTATCCGAGCTCTGAGGTGCTCGCAGAACGCGGATGCCGGATAGAGAGCATATGCCTTGACAAAGTGCACGATGATTGAGTTTCCTGACATTTCTCCACTTGGCGACTGGAAAGCTGCCAATTCTTTCGGCCGACCACGGAGATATCGCTGACACCTCACCCCTGGAAAAAGCTCCTTCTCCAGACTTTGCAAGGGCGAGATACGCTGATTTGTTTGCGAGTTCTCCCTGTAGATATCGTTGTTTCAGCTTCATCGATTCGAGCTTCCGTTCTACGGCCAAGCGATGCGCTTCATCGAGCTTTGGGCAGGCAGGAAGATCCAAATTCAGGGGCGACCAGAGGACTGCACCGTCCGGAATAGGCAGAACCTTTCGTAGTGACGAAATGCAATAATCGGCCCGGCTCTTATGCGCCCAACCAGACCAAGGGTCGTGAGTGTGATCCTCGATGATAGCTGCAGGGCTACCTTGTGCTAAGTTCATATTGCTTTTTGAACTCAAACCAAAGTGATTCACAACCAGCACAACATCGCCCCCAATCGTACACGGGCCATCATTGCTTCCCATGACCCCCGGACGCCAGGAATTGTAACAATCCACTGCAATGCCCGTTTCTAAAATCGATCGGACAACGGTCTGACAGAAATATGACGGAACCCAGAGCCGTTTCCATTTCTGGGATTTCATGCCCAGCTTCAGAATCGATTTCAGGGCGTCACGGCCTGTTCCAACGAATACGCTTGCGCCATCCCAAGGACATGTGGCTGGTTCACCAAGTTCATAATTGTCGAACAAATGAAAATCAGACCCCTGCTCAATGAAGTGATGGGATGCTAGAATTGGCATAGTATTTGCGATTCAGCAGTCAGCATCTGGGATAACGACCGGTGCTTTTGTGTTCATGGACGACACAGAGTTCGACCGGAGATCAGGGAGTGATTTCGTCTTTGTGACCCTCGACGGAGGCCGAACATCGAATTGGCTCTATCTTCCGATTAGACCTTGCGACAAACGAATTGTGCGTCGAGCTATCCGGAGAACCCGGAGTCCGGGCACATTACGGTACAAACTGCCCCCCCTGTAATCCAACAAGCTCTATGGCTTTCCTGGATCGCGAGAGTTCTCTTGTTGAGTGCCCATAAACTCAGACGCGGCGACATAACCTTTTTCGCTTATACCTTGTCGTCGGATGACCTTCCACAAGGTTACCACCAGGATCCGGAGATCAAGCAGAACACTCTGATGGTCCACGTACCACACGTCGAGGGCGAATTTCTCCTCCCACGTCAGACTATTTCGGCCGTTAATCTGAGCCCACCCTGTGATTCCGGGCATGGCTTTGTGTCGGCGAGCCTGTTCCGGGGTATACCGTTGAAGATACTTCGTCATAAGGGGGCGAGGGCCGACAAAACTCATATCTCCTTTGAGGACATTGATAATCTCCGGCAGCTCGTCCAAACTGTAGCTTCTCACAAGCATGCCAATTCGGGTGATTCTCATCTCGTCTGGAAGAAGTGAGCCGTCCGCATCTCGCACATTCGTCATCGTTCTCAGTTTGTACATCTCAAACAGTTCTCCGAGATAACCGGGACGCTTCTGTTTAAAGATCACCGGCGCCCCGATTGTCACCCGTAGAACGACATAGAGAAGTAGAAGTAGTGGCCATATACAAGAAAGGACAAGAAGAGCACCCGCAAGATCCAGAGTTCGCTTAACGTGGCGTGCATAGATACCGCGTCGGTGTATGACTTTCCTATTCATAAGTGGTTAACCAATCCACCAGGGGACTACGTTGAGATGATTAACCCATAGAGCGACTTCTTCCCCGTAGACGTCTCCAACATTCAGCTTATCTTTTGGTGTTACGGGCATACCACTCGACTGTCTTAGCGAGCCCAAGCTGGAACGGTACTCCTGGAGAATACCCAATCTCCTTCTCTGCCTTCTCGATCGCGGCAAATGAATGCTTAATATCTCCCGGTCGGGCACTCTCGTATTTCGGCACCAAGGAAGTTCCAAGAATAGAATTGATCTCAGTAACAAGTCGATTCAATGATATTCGATCATGGCCAGCACAGTTCATCGCTCCTCCAAAAGTACACTCAACGGTGGCTGCAAGGATATTTGCGTCCACGACATTGGAAACATACGTAAAGTCTCTGGTCTGCTCCCCATCACCGTAAATGGTGGGACTAAGACCTGATAACATTGCTTGTATGAATTTCGGAATAACGGCTGAGTACTGCGAAGTGGGATCTTGCCTCGGACCAAACACGTTAAAATAGCGCAACGCAACTGTTGGTAAGCCGTACATGCCCCAGAACACCTTGCAGTAGTGTTCGGCCGCAAGTTTCGAGACTGCATAGGGAGAGAGCGGGTTTGGCACCATCAACTCGTGCTTGGGAAGATCAGGATTATCACCGTAAATTGATGAAGAAGAAGCATACACAACTCGTTTGACTTTGGCCTCCTTGGCGGCGTGCAATACATTGAGAGTCCCACATACATTGATGTCATTCGAGGATATGGGATCCTTCACCGATCTCGGGACTGAAGGTAGTGCTGCTTCGTGCAGAATCACTTCCATACCTTCCACTGCCGCGCGAACTACATGGTAAAGTCGCACATCTCCGTCGATTATTTCAGCCAAGCCATTCTGACCAGAAAGATTCACTCTGTGACCGGTGAGGAAGTTATCCAACACCCGCACTTGATGCCCCTGACGAATTAGTTCCTCAACTATGTTCGATCCGATGAATCCAGCACCACCAGTTACGAGAATGTGCATTGAAGTCCTTCGAGAGTTGTTATCTGAACGAGAGGGAAACTACTTCGCGCCATCGACATTTGACGCATTTGAGTATATGGCAACAGTTCATTGTTTGCCGCACACAAAGAGCCGATGGTCACATCAATTCACGCTCCGTAGCACCCGGATGCTATATCTTCCACGGGATTGCAAACACCTTTCCTCCCTTTGCTCATGTTCCTAAGTGTATACGCATCGAGCGGAAACCGTTCATATTCTCAAGGTACTCATCGTACTCAGCTTTGATGCATCTCCATAGGTTCTTCTGCTCATAGCGCGTACATACGCTCTCACGTGCGTTCGAGGCAAGCCCTTCGTAGAGTTCCCTATCTATCATGATCCGTTCCATTGCGCTGTGCAGATCATTCGTGTCCTTCGCACGGACTATCAGTCCGTTGTGCTCGTGTTGAATGATTTCGTTACAGCCGTTCACATTGGTCACGATACATGGAATGCCCATTGCACAAGCTTGCATGGGCACGTTTGGCAGCCCCTCGCGGTATGTCGGGAGGACGAGCACCTTGGAGACTGCTAGAAATGGCCTTACGTCCTTCTGTTCCCCCACGAGTCGAATTCGCGGGTGACTTCTTAGCGACACATCTGTCGAATGGCCTATGGGATTGAGTTCTTGCTCTGGCGTGCCGATCACAACAAGCAACGAGTTGTCAAACCTGGCGTTTAACTTGGTGAACGCAGATACCAACTCTTCAATGCCTTTGTCTTTGACCACTCGCCCAATAAATACATATACGAAATCGCCGGAAGTTATCCCACACAATGAGTTCGTTCGAGTTACAGCGTCGTCTGAAACCTCTGACAGTGAATACGATGCAGCATCAATGCCGTTAGAGCTGCCATTACCAATCACCTTGACCTTAGGTCTCTTTGCATAGCCGTTTGTCAATATGATCTCCATCAAGCCAAATGAATTGGGATATACTCGCGTAGCGAATTTATATGTGAGCTTCTCCACTATGTTCAATAATCTCCGTTCATTGCCTGCTCTCTCAAGAAGAGGGAGGCCCGCTACAGTATGCATTCGAACCGGTACGCGACAAATCCAAGCAGCAAGCATTCCTATTGTACCTGCCTTGGGAGTATGTGTGTGAACAATATCCGGCCTTTCTCTCCTGAAGATTCTCACCAATCTAACTAGAGCAATAAGATCCCGGAAAGGGGAAATCGTCCTAGTCATGGGCACGGCATAGGTTCTGATTCCTTCACTCGTTCGGACCTCGTCCAATTCGGCGCCTGGCGATGCGATACCAATGACTTCAAAGTATTGGTTCATAAACCGGAGCTGGCCACGGAGCAGTCCACGGAGAGAGATTGCAACCGTTGTAATTCGAACCACTTTTGCCTTCACATCATTACTCTTCTATACCATTTTTGAAAGACGTAGATGTTCCATAGTTTACCCTTATGGTTTTCCGTCCCATTCATATGCTCATCATACAACTTCTTCAAAACTTCAAACTTGAAGATGTCTTGTTTTGCGATGAATTCCGGATCGATCATTCGCCTTAGTTCACCGTTAATTTGGTTCTTAAGCCAATAGTCAACGGGAACACCAAATCCTCGCTTCCCGAATGCCAAGGTCTCGCGTGGCAGAATGTCCTTGAATGCTTCTCTCAGGATATGTTTTTTGATCCTCCCCTTTACCTTAAGGTTCATTGGAATTCGATACGCAGCTTCGACGACCTTGGAATCGAGAAATGGGACACGCGTCTCTAAGGAATGCCTCATACACATCCTGTCAACTTTTGCCAGCATGTCCCCTTCTAGTACAATATTCAAATCCGTAAAGAGCCCTTTTTCCAGCGGAGTCGCCGAAGTATACGAATCGTGGATCTTCCTTAGTGGGGGCGTAATGTCGACGAATGTGGCCGGGTTGAGGAGGAGGGCTCTTTCTGCGTCATTAAATCCCAAGCACATTAGATTATAGTGTAGATCGAAATCGGTGAGGTTGGCATTAGCAATAACCTTCTTCGCCTTGCGTAATATGTTATTTGTAACACTTGTGTGCGGAATGAGTGATATGCAGCTACGCAATAACCATTGGAGACTCGATGGCAACGATCGAAAGAACTTGGTGTACGACTCAGCTAGATACTTATCATAACCCCCGAACAATTCGTCCGCACAATCACCGGTGAGAACAACTGAAACCGTTTGTTTTGCTATTTGCGCAATGTAGGCGGTGGGAATTGCTGATGAGTCACCGAATGGTTCATCAAAGTAGCTAATGATGTCATCTACTGAGCTTGCCACGTCATTGTAGTCGAGAAAATGAACAGTATGCTTTGCCCCGATCTTATCAGCTACTATTTGTGCCCTTTCGCTTTCATCGTACTCCTTTTCGTTAAACCCAAGCGAGAAGGTGTTAATGGGCTCGTCAGTACATTTGCTCATTAGGGTGGAAACTATGCTCGAATCCAACCCTCCGCTCAAAAACGCTCCCAGAGGGACATCTGACATCATTCTGTTCTTTACGGCCTCCGAAACCAGCACTCTCAATTCAGATTTGCACGATTCTAAATCACTTTGAAGCGGGGATTCACATACTTTATCAAGCAACAGATAGTACTTAGTGGCGATGACCTTGTTTTCAAGTCCTAGACTTAGGTATGTGCCCGGTTCGAGTTTGTTGATTCCTTTGTAGATTGTAAACGGTGCCGGAATATAGCTTAGGGCCAGAAAGAGGTTTAGCCCGAAGTAGTCGATCTGCTTGGGATGGACGATCGAATCAAAGGCCTTGAGCTCGGAGGCAAACATGAAAGAATCGTCATTGTTCAGATAGTAAAGGGGCTTCTCTCCGAATTTGTCACGGGCTATGTGCAATTGATCTTTATTGACGTCATAGATTGCGAAGGCAAACATGCCTTCGATCCTCTTGACCAAACCATCAATGCCAAATTCCACATAACCATTGATTAGGACTTCGGTATCGCTTTCAGTCACGAATTCGTGACCTCTGTTCTTCAGTTCGGACCTTAATGCGCGATAATTATAGATTTCCCCATTGAATACTATGACTACGGACTTGTCTTGGCTATACATTGGCTGACTGCCAGACACCAAATCAATGATGGAAAGCCGTCTATGCCCCAACGCGATGTGCTCATTTTCAAACACACCACCTTCGTCAGGCCCTCTTGGGATCAAGCTGGCGCACATTCTCTCTATGCTGTTACGATTTGGCCTTCCGTTGCGCATCTTAATGCCAGCTATTCCACACATATTATCCCATTACCATCAATGTAAGACAATAGCTCTCCCCAGAAAATTGGCGCCCTCGAAGTCGAAATAATCGGCCTCGAGACCTCTCTCCTCAACCTCAATCCAACCCAGGGAGGTGCGTTTCTAGGACCTGTCTGATTTCGCAATTAAATTGCTCGATCACCTTCGGGTCCTTGATTGAGGTGTTCCTTTGCTTCAGGAGTAAATCCAATCTGTTACATGACGAGAGAACATTCACCACAAGCGCTTTGAGGTAGATTCGTGCGATTTGAAGTGGCATTTCAATACGATTGAACCCGAGATACCCATATTGCGACATCAGGCGACGTTGGCCAGCATAGGCAGGGAGTATTCGTTCGGAAGTTACATTCTGTTGCTCTCGATAATAATACAGTGGCTCGTTCAGGATAGCTATGCTAAAATCGTTCAGGGAATAGGCTCGTAGCCACAATTCGTAGTCTTCCAAGCGATCAGTCGACACGTCATACCGGTTTCGCAAAAACCATAGCCTTCTACCCACAATCGCAGCATGCGTTACCATGCATCTGCCAAGTAGTAGATTTCGCCCGCTGATGAGGTTCGGGTTCGACCCCACACGGATTCCGACAGGACGGTTGTCATTTGTAATTGAGCAAATTCCTGTGGTAACGAGGTCTATTCTGGGATACTTGTTTAGAATCTCAACTTCCTTTGCCAATCGATAAGGAGACATCATATCGTCAGCATCCATCCGTCCAACTATATCATATCTCGCTTCATTAACGATTTGGTTAAGCCTAAATCCCAACCGTCGGTTCTCACCATCTGAAAGGACTCGGACTCGAGCATCCTTGATCGAGTGGGCAATCTCGAGAGATCGATCTGTAGATCCGTCGTCAATGAGAATAAGCTCCCATTCTTGATAGGTTTGCGCCAACACCGACCGAATGGCATCAGGCAGGTATGATTCGGCATTATAGAACGGAATTCCGACGCTAATGGGCATGGATGCGGGTAGAAATGCCAACCACTCTACTTGAAAGCGAAGATTGGATTAATTACGTACGGGACGAGGTTGCTAAATCGTTCCGTTGTGAGCGCAAAGTATGTAAGATACCCAGCAGCAAAACAGTATTTGACAGGAATCCTCCACCGATCTGTGAGATTGTTGAATATTATCGGCCAAATAAAGACCGCGCTGACGGTAAAATACATACTCAAACGCAAGAACCCGGATGGATTGACACTCAGAAGACTCGACACGATTCCGATCATCGTCCCAAGTAGAAAGAGTCGGAGATACAGGTCGTAGCGTTCGGCATCAACCTGAACATATTGCTTAAAACCAACGAAGAAAAGGTAAAGGGCACAGTGAAACGCAACGATGAAATAGCCACCGCCTTCGTTAGCGGCTCCGTAGCCGCCATAGTGTGCGTCCACATCACTTCCGAACATGACGATTTCTTGATAGAAGTATGCGACTAGAACACCAGTAATGAGAATAATTATATTGCTTCTTAAAGAGTAAGGCCTACCAAACAAAAAGTATATTGGTAGGAGAACTATTGCGCTTTTGTGGAAAAGGAATGCCAGGAGGACATAGCAAGTATATCGTACGACTTTTCTTTCTAATAGTGGACCGAATGCTAAAGCGAAAATGGCACATGCGATTCCCTGACGTGCCCCATTGAAGAAGAAGAGATAGAAGCCCATCGTAATAAAAACAAAGAAAGAGACTCCACTATTCTCGGAGTACGCAAGGATGGCTCGGAAATAGAACCCTACGACAACCAAGGCGATGAAAAACAAATAGATCGCGTACTGTTCTGATATGTAGTGAGGTATCCAAGTCAGCATCCAGAAACCGTATTCGCCGACCTGACTGCCGATCTTACTGACATCTGCAACAGCTCTGATTTGGCTGTAATATGTCACATAAGCTGGAGTGTCGGTTCCAACCAACCGATCACGAAGCCCGGCCACAAGGACCATGGACGCAAACGCAATCCCAAGGCAGATTCGCGACATCCCAACGGATTGAATCCTTCGCGATATGGAAACAGCAGCCACCACGAAAATGAGATTTATGGAATATATTGCCATGCTGTATTCAGATATGATCGAGCTTGTTCATCGCTAACATAGCTTACGGATCTGTTTCATCCGCTGACGGGTTCAAGTGTTTTGGATGTCCCGGATTGGTAGATTTTGAGTAATGCCTGATATGATTGAACAATAGAGAAAGGGCTGTTCTCCAGAAGCGCAATCCCTTCTTCCGTAGGAATTCTCCGATTAACACCGTCGCAAACCGCTTCTGCCCAATCCGACCTAGTGGCGGCAAGTGACAATGTGGCAATTCGCTCTGGAAAGTAGCCAGTAAAATCCTTGGTAATGGAGCTTGAACAGACAGTGAAAAGGCCACTCGCTACTGCCTCGAGACCAACAATTGGCAATCCCTCAAAGAGTGAAGGAAGGATGTGGACATCGATACCATGGACCAAAAGCGAGGGGACATCATCACAAAGTCCGCCGAATTTGACCTTGTCCCGAAGCTTCATGGCAAGCACCTTCTGCTCTAGAGCTTGTCGATGAGGACCATCCCCTGCGAGATAGAGAAAGAACCGTTTATCTTTTCGTGCCAGCACGTCAAATAGGTCAATTATGAACGGATGGTTCTTTGCTAAAGTGGGTCCCATGCTACCAATATGCCCAACTACTATTGCTCCCCTCGGAATGGCATTTTTTTCACGAAACTCGCTTCTGGACCATTTGGTTGATGCCAAGTGGAATTGTCCAAGGGGCACACCGCAATATAGCGTCCTACAACGCCGGTCCTCATCCCAGTGGCGGCCCATCAAGAAACGTCCCGCATCATTGCTGCAAGCAAGGATATCACTTGCATGTCGACGTAAGAGAACCCGATCGATCGTCTTATGTCTCCAAGACCGAAGTTCCATTTCAATCCCGGTCTTTCCCCGGGCTAATACGGCACTATGACAGTGGGCAATTCTCAGGGGAACTCCCACGTGGTCCGCGGCTCTTACCGCATCCCCCATAAACTCTTCACCATGCATATGACAAGCATCGTATCGATGTTCATACAGGACTTCTTGAAGGCTCCTAAGGTACTTGCCTAATTTCCGGATTGGCGGAGCTTGATATATGTGACACCCAAGCGTCCTCGCTTCAGCTTCGTATGCTCCTCCAAGATTGTTCAGGAAGAAATCAAATTGAACTTCATTCGCTTTAACGCGAAGAATATTCATAAGCCAGGTCTCAATTCCTCCCCTCCCTAGGCTTGCAAAACAGTGTAGCACACGGATTGGATGATTTGTCGTCATACGGGCTGAGGGCTAGCCCAAGTTCGACAGTTGAAGAATATTTTTGATCATTTCTCGCTCGAAGTTGGCGATTGCGGGAGTGATCGCGAGCTTCTCTTTGAAAGTGCCGTGTAGTGCAAACTCGACCTCTTGCGTTCGGCCTGTGCGCTGTTGTATATTTGCCACATGTTTCTGCGCAAGGTCACGATCAAGAACAACAAGTCGCGTCACGTCTACTGGGCGCTTGTCAAATCCGTCCGCACCGAGCGCGGACCTCGCCAGAGGATTGTCTCCTACCTCGGCGATACGGATGAAGCTGGCCGCCTCGGCCTCCAGCAGGCCGCCTTGGGTCACCCGGGTGTCCAAGGATCGCTCTTTGAAGAGCCACCAGCTCCCACCTGGGTCGAGGTCGATTCCAGTCGAGTCCGCATGGAGCGGTCTCGCCGCTTCGGCGATGTCTGGCTTGCCTTGGAGATCATGAAAAAGCTCGGCCTGAGCGAGCTTTTTGAGACCCTCCTGCCAGACGTTCATCCGAAGATCCCCTGGGCGCGGTTGGCCGAGATCCTGATCGTCTCCCGGTTCTGCGAGCCATCGAGTGAGCTCCATATCGCGGAGCAGTTTTACCAGTCGAGTGCGCTGGCTGATTTGCTTGGTATACCGGTTGACGCGATTTACCCCAATCGCCTCTACCGTGCACTGGACCAGCTCGTGGAGCACAAAGATACGGTCCAGAAGCATCTAAAAGAACGGCTCGGCGAACTCTTCGCCATCGACTATGACATTCTCCTCTATGACGTCACCTCCACCTACTTCGAAGGGGAAGAGGCGAAGAACCCGCAGGCCAAGCGGGGCTATTCCCGCGACAGCCGACCGGACTGCAAGCAAGTCTGCATCGGCCTGGTCGTCACCAAAGGTGGGATCCCACTCGGTTACGAGGTCTTCGAGGGGAACCGGCACGACTCGAAAACCGTGCAGATTATCATTGAGAAAATGGAGGCTCTGTACGGCAAGAGCGACCGGGTCTGGATCATGGATCGCGGCATGGCCAGTGAAGACAACCTCGAACTCCTTTCCAGGCAGGGCCGCCGCTACATTATTGGGACATCCAAAAACCAGCTCAAGAAGTTCGAGAAGCACCTCGTTGCCAAGGGGTGGCACGAGGTGCACGAAGGTCTCGATGTCAAGCTCTGCCCCTCACCCGAGGGAACGAGTGAGACCTTCATCCTCTGTCGGAGTGCTGCCCGGGCCGAGAAAGAGCAGGCGATGCATGACCGGTTCATCGCTCATGTACAGGAGGGCCTGGAGCGGATCAAGGAAAGCTGCGCCTCCGGCCGTATCAAGGAAGAGCACGTTGCCGAGCGACGGATCGGCCGGCTGCTTGAGCGTTACAGCCGGGCTGCCTCACTCTTCAGGATCAAAGTCAAAAAACACAAGCACCGTATCACGGTCCGTTGGAAGCTCCTCACGAACGTAAGCGAGTGGGCTCGCTTGAGCGAGGGTTGCTATCTCCTTCGGACCAACATTGTGGACTGGACGCCCGAGGATCTTTGGACCGCGTATATCGGGCTCACTGAAGCTGAAACGGCGTTCCGTATTCACAAACAGGATCTGAAGCTCCGGCCTATCTGGCATCAGAGAGAAGACCGGGTGCAGGGTCACATCATGGTCTGCTTCCTCGCTTATGTTCTCTGGAAGTGTCTCGGCCAGATGTGCAAGAGCGCGAGCTTGGGCGATGAGCCGCGCACAGTCCTCGAAGAGATCGCAAAACTCAACCTCGCTGATATTGTTCTACCAACGCGAGGCGGACCTGAGCTCCGGCTGCGTCATGAAGCCGGAAAAGCATCTGGCAGTTCTTCTCGAACATCTGAACTTGAGGCCGCCGCTGCGGCTGGCAAGGCAACATAATATGTAGTGCAAACTTTTTGATAAAAGTGTCGAATGGAACCCGGAATCACCATTTTTCCAACACAACTGTCCAACTTGGGCTAGCGCTTCGTGGCATCAAGAATGGAAGCTACTTTGCGAGGTATGTTGATCCCTCTATAGAGATTTCGGGAAAAGAGCCAGAGATAGCGTCTCACCTTCGCAGTTTTTGAGCCCCGCAAAGCCTCGAAGAAGTCCCTTGTCCTCCATGACAACGGCTTGGCTGAATCAATATACGCCCAGTGCTCCGGGATTATATGTTGTTGAATCACTTCCATCATTTGGTTCCTGAAGCTCGCATCGATGTTTTCGTGGAGCCAACGGAATAGGTCCAACTGAGTCTGAAGGAAGTCATCCCTATATTCTTCATATAAGTTGGCGGCAACGAGAAACTCGCGGATGCTGTCGTGAATTGGAATCAGGTCAGCAAGCGTCCAGTCTCTCCTGTAAGACATTGATGACAATCGTTGCCGATAGAAGCAAAGCCGTTCTGGTAGAATGCATATCCTTGGCGTGAGAGTTATCAGCCGCCAGTGCACCGGAATATCTTCGTAAGTTAGCTGCACAATCGGAAACTGTAAACTCACTGACCGCGCGTATTCAGTTCGAATCATCTTTGTCCAAGCGAAGGCCTCTGTCTTCAACAACGTACTTCTCTCAGATGGGTGAATACCGACAAGGTCCGAACGCTTTGCGCGATTGGCGTACAATTCGCGCTGATTTCGGAAAGAGGCGAAATCGTAGATGATCATATCGGCAGAATTTGCCGTGGCACACTCCAGTGCCTTACGACATAGCTCTAGATCAATAAAGTCGTCCGAATCTAGAAACATCATGTATTGTCCGGTAGCATGCGCCATTCCAGTATTTCGAGCTCTCGACAGTCCTTCTCTTCTCGCTTTGTCAATAACTGCTATGCGATTGTCCGCATTCGCGTATTCTCCGAGTATCTGGAGAGAGCCGTCCGTCGAACCATCGTTCACACAAATAATCTCGATGTCTCGAAGCGTTTGCAGTGTTACCGAATCAAGGCATTGACGTAGATACGGCTCGACATTGTATACTGGTATCAGCACTGAAATCAAAGGAGAGACACTTTTGTGAATCACCGGGTCGACCGTAGTATGGCCTTCAAAGAATCATATTCTGCCGTCAGTGACGGCAATTCCGGTCTTATGGAGGGACTCCCTCTGAGTCTATTGACCAATCTGATTGTCTCTTCGGCATCGTAATTCTCTTGGAGGACGATGGAGTTGCTCGAGCGCAACCAGGTGTCGTAGGTCGCTTTTATCTTATAATTATTGTTTTGTAGGGCGACGCAAGGCGTTCTCGTAATGGCCGCAAAGATCATCCCATGGAGCCTATCTGTAACGACAATCTCCGCTCGATTGAATCGCTTCCACATGTCGAATAGTGCGGCTTCTCGCTCGGAGACCGTGAGTCCATCTCTCCCGATATGCGTATCCACCATACTGACATTCACCAGTGCATCTGAAAGCCTGCTTACGAACGATTGTCGTTCTGCGACTGGAAAGGATGACTCATTGTCTTCTCTGATGCAGAGAAGACAACCAACTCGATCTTCCACATTGCCAGCTTTATCCAACATTAGGACAATATCTGGAGACAGATATACCGCCGCCTTTGGGAATAAACCCTTCATGAGGCCATACGAGACCGACTCCCTGGCGAATAAGTGCAAGTCCTTGTGTTGTTGATACACCTCGAGGGTCTTTCGAAGTTCTCGTCGTCCAAAGGAGGACGTCGAGAAGTCAATCGTTTGGGGAAAAGACACGATGCGGTTTCGTTGGAAGTTCTCAATTACAAACCGGCGGCAATCTTCAATCGTGTAGTGCAAATCTCCCATATTCCCTCCACCGACAATCGTAACGATGTCGTCAGGAGTGACTACCTTCTTAAGTGCCTTTAGCCGCGTGAACGTGGAACTAATTGGGAAATCAACTATACTATGACCTGGCATACAAGAACGAAGAAATGCTTCTTGTGCGTACGTAATCGCCACATCCCCTAGGTTGCCGTAATCAGCCGCCAACGCGACAACAACTTTCCTCACACCTCGATACCGATCCAATTCATCGCAGCGAGAACTGCTTAATGCATACCTCGCACGCGCCTTCATACTTACTGGCACAAATGCCTTTATAATCCGAGCCACAGATGTCCAATCGTTCCGAAGGCCACTCACAGGATCCTCTTAAGAATTGCCACCTAATTGCAGCTATCGATAAGTTAGACGCGGGATAGTACCTGTTTGATCTTGTTCTTGACCCGATACGCGTACCACGCTCCGTATGCGCGTGCCTTGCAACCAATATCAAAGTTATTTGTCATCATAGCTTCATAGAGTTCACGATAATGCGGATTGATTCTGCGCTGAGCTAGTACCTGACCAATGAACCATGGCTTATTTGTCTCATAGACATCTACATCAAATACATTCTCAAAAAGCTTCAACTTGCCGAGTATATCCAATGTCAAGAGTGTGCGCAAACACTTTTCGCACCTAGAGCAATTCGCTTCATCAAAGAGACAAACATTTAGGAATCGGTAAGATAAGGGGAACAGTGAGACCATGGCGGTTTTTGTTATGCGAGTGTAGAAGGTTCCCGAGGAAAACACGTTGAGGCTTTCCGTTGAGATCATCGGCAAAGAGAATACGTCGTAATCGGAAGAGTCTTTTGGATTGAAAGCAAAGTCGAATGCTGAATGGCCTGACGAGTAGTAATAGGTCTTGAATAGCTTCTGAAGCGCAAGAACTGCTGATACTGACCTAAATGTATGCGTTGGCGCGAAAGGTCCGCCGAGGAGTTGTTCTAGATTGGAATCCACCGTGACGAGAGGTAATCCCAACTCTCTTGCACAGCTCTGAACACGCAGAGTCCTTTTCTTGAATAGCTCTTGTGTTCTGTTGATATCATCCCATAAAGGGCTGTGGCCACCTACATTGAAAAAGGTGACGTGAGTGAGGATATGTCCTTTAGGTACTCGAGTGGAGAAGTGATCCACAATCGTGCTAAACGAGTCAATCCCGCACGAAAGTCCGGTTCCGACAGCACCTATATTTTCTATCGGTACCGAGGTGACTTCACTTTCTAATCGTACCTCACGCCATCCACTGAAGATATGGACGAAAGCCTTCTCAAGGTAATTCGTTACCGAGTAGTACAATCGCTCAGATATTGGTGCCTCAAACCTTACCATTTGGTGTTTCTGCATAGCGTATATTAATACAGGAAGGACAAAGGGGTCGCTTCTGTTTGGACAAAAATATTCGGAGAATTCACTGGTTGTGGAGTACCACAGGTCTCTTGCGAGGTTACCGTCTTCGAATGTTGCCTTTAGTCTTACGATTTGATCGCTCACGGCTTCTACTCGGGGACTATGAACGATCAGCATGCCGACCTCTCGCATTATAGTGTTATAATTTCTGGGTTGTTGCTCGGAAGGCAACTGGGGCTAATAAGAACGTCCCAAGAGTTGCAGATAATAGGAGTGATATACACAGCGCATTCATATTCGCGGGATGGATCATCAAGTTGACTACATAACTAATAAGATACGTTGCCGTGCAGCATATCATTGCTAATCCTTGTTCACGCCACACTGACCATACGCTCATTTTACAGACTCGGGACACATACCAAGGAGTGAACACGGCATTCCGCAATGAGAGCATTATGCATCCGGACAGAGCAAGGCCAAGCAAGCCGAATCGGCTCGTGAGGATGATACCAAGGACTACGTTAGCAATGCCGAGAGTTACAGTTACTATTGCCGGTACTCTTACTCTGCCGAGAATAAGAACAGTATCCGATGTTGGTGATACACTCAAACTAATCACCAGATATGCGGTCAGGATGAATGCCACCGGGGTAAGAAAGGAGAATTCTTCTCCAAGCCAAATGGTAAGAATGTCTCTTGCCGATCCACAAAATACGCCCACCAGTAGCGCAAAGAATAAGCCTGTCAGGCGGATACTGCGCAGGACATACCTTGATAACGCGGCACCGTCATTTCGAGCTGCAAGGGCAGCCTGTGTTGGGGCAAATAGCCCTGACAGAAGTCCTGCAAGTACGCGCATTTGAAGCGGGATGACCGAGATGGCAGCGAATTGACCGGACGGTCCCGGCCCAAGAATCCGATTGGCAACAAGAAGGTCCGTCTGCAAGAAGAGTAGGGCGCCCACTTGGTTTAACGTCATCCAACCGCCCAAGGAGAGGATCCCTTGCAATATTCTACGGTCAAACCATCGAATGGAGATCTCAATTCCTGGCAGAAGATACCTATGTATTCGCTTATGCAAATAGTACAGAAGAACACTGCCGGAAAGACCGGCAATGCCATATGTCGTCAAATTGGCACCGATCGAACTGAACAATCCTACGATTACACCAATAACAAAGAGGGAGCGAAGCAATGACGCGCCGCTTAGTAGGTCAAGTCTGTTGCGCACAAACATGGCTGCTCCGAGAGGCCCGCTCATTGCGCTAAGCGCGAAAGAGCATATAGCGAGAAACGAAAACAGTCTTGCCCCAAGTATCAATTCATTTGGAATGACCACCAAGTGATCAATAAAAATGCAAAAGGCGGTGAGAGGAAAAAACGCGATCGCCAGCAATCGACCTAGTCCATAGAAAGCCGTGCTGATCTCCTTATTGGCATTTTCATATTCTTGCCGTTCTATCGCGAATGTCAGGTTGCGACCTACTGTCGACGTAAGCGAGGATGTTACAATTGCTGTGAAGCTTATCACCGTGCTTATGACACCAACTATTCCGTACGATTCTATGCCCAGATGACGGATAATGTACGGTGTAGCAAGAAGATTCGCCACGATTGAGATGAACTGCGCCCCAAATCTCACGCAAGCATTCCACAGGGTTTTTCCCGGGGGCGCAATTCGTGGTGTAGGTAGTTGGTTTGCGATCAAACCACCATCAATCGGTTCTACACTTGGCCGACTCTCCGATCCTCGATTCATACTGTCAGGAGCGTCTGGAGTTCCATGAAGCTTGTCCTCCGCAATGGGCAATTATGGATATTGAATGGAAGGACTTCCGAATTCACTCGAGACGTGCGGCCCTTTGTTGAGATATAGGACCTGTTCTTCGTTCCAATCCATCAGAAGGATTCTCTCTGAAGTGATATCAAATGAGACGATTATCTGGCCCATCTTGATCTCCTTAGCATTGCATCGAGCACAGTCAATCCATGTCCAAAGTTAATCGTGTGACAAGCGATGATTCTCCTGTCCCAAGTAGGTTTGATATCAAGGATACTACTTTCTTCGTAGTCAGATTCACTCAATGTTACAACTTGGTTCAGTTTCATTCCATACCCGTATCGTTGACCACTATTCTGTGAAGGTCGATATATGCGCCCATCCAAGAGAAACATAGACCCTGCCGGTCTGGATGACTTTACATCCGATACAATTGGGTTCATCGGATGCGGTGTCCAATCCGACGAAATTAGATCGCATGAATAGAAGAGAAATAGTTCATCGGAGGATGATGAACCCTCGTTCTCGCAGACATTAGCAAATAGCCACCACATACCATCCTTGTGAAAGATGGTGGCATCGAACGCGCGAATATCGCTTACTAGGATTTTGTTCAGTTCCCACTTCTTAGGAAAGTCAGAACACTTGTATAGCTCTATGGTCCGATTCTCTGCAGTTTCTGGAATCATATAGTAATCATCGTTGTAACACATTACGAACGGATAAGATAAATGGTACGGCTTCTCGATAATTGTCTCAGGATTGGAATAGCGACCGTCTTTGTCAATGGTCAACACGGAAATGTGCGCCTTATTGTCACGATAGAATTGTTCCTCGAGGAAAACGTAGTATCTATCGTGGGCGTGGATGAAGAATGGATCTGCCCAGAAGCGGTCCTTTGGCGGGACGATTTTCTTGAACGCCCCAAAGGATGGAGAGAATGGTGTGTGAGGGGTTATGCTGTAGAGCAGGATCCACTGATTGAAAAAGAATGCTGCTTTGAGCTTCCTTAAGACACGTCTTGCATAATGCTTAACCGTCGAACATATCAATATCGACAAATGCGGAGTAGGCTGGATTCTCCTCGGAGCATGTTCGAAATGTTGATTCAGTTGAGCGATCCGCGATCGAAATCGTTCCTCCCCCAGGACGAAAAGGTCTTTGAGTTTTCTGGGGACAAAAGTCGAGCTTTTCCAGTAATAGCTATTCCTGCTTCGACTTACTGACAGTGGATCAGTCTGGGAATAGGATTCGAACAGGATGTCGTTTGGTTCTGGGTCTTCATGCAGAATCTCCAAAACTGAATATGTCTCAGGTCTTCTTTCCATTACCTCCCAGAGCCCGTCGGGTTGACTTTGACTGTTATCAAAATCCCCGTGTCTAAGAGCCCAAACGCCATAGGGTGTGCATGTTAGGACGGCCCCGGTTAAGGCTCTGAAGCCCAGCTTGATAAGCACTTGAACTTTAAAGGAACTTATTATCGCGATGTCTTCTGCCACCAAGGCATCAGCATCCCCTTCGCGGACAGGATTCACTGCAATCAGAGGGATTCTTGGAAACAGTTGGCGGATGTCTTTCTGCGCAAAAGCGTCTGGTCTCGAATTGTCAAGCAATCCTTCAATCGTGGCAAGCGCTCTTAATACGAGGGTCCTAGTTTTGAAGGTCGCACCGCGAGTCGAACGGTGTTTTCCATTTGCATGGGAGTCATTCTTCACTACCAGGACCACCTCTGCAAATTGCCCTGTCCGTATTTGATCCAACATTACATATGACCACTCCGGGATCAGATGGGAGTCAATCAGCACTCCAACTCGAATCTTGTTTGTCATTTGTGCTTTGGAGGTTCCTTCAACAAGGAGTGTCCGTGATGGGGTAAGCCTTCTTTCAGCTGTGCTAGGAGTCTGTTCAAGCCCCCAAGAATATGGCAAGACACATTTTGAGGTAGTCATCGAAAGAGGTCAAGCAGATCAAAAAGCCACGGAGTGATGAAAGCTAAAGACCTCGCTCTACAGACGGAAACAAGTGAGTGCTTTGTGATTCATCGGAGCAAGAGTAGTCTTTTGGTCGCGCGAAAGGACCCCGCCGCCATCGTATAGAAGTAAATCCCACTAGCCAATGTTGTGCATACAAACGAAGTAGTGTATTGACCAGCTGGTTTTTGCTCGTTGACCAATGTAGCCACTTCTTGTCCCAAAGTGTTGTAGACTTTGAGACTCACAAGCGAAGAGCGTGGCAAACCGTAGCTTATCGCTGTGCTTGAATTGAATGGGTTTGGGTAGTTCTGTTCAAGTTCAAAATCAGAGGGGATAACTTCCGAGACGACCACTTTCGAAGTATAGCTGATTGAACCGAGGAACCCCTTGAGCGTGAGGACAAATACTGTCGTGATCAGAACAGGTTCGATTCTATATCCGCTTAGGTCCACTGGCCCGACATTTGGACTTATTGAAGCGGACGTTGCATTAGAACTGGACCATTGAAGAGTCACTACCCCACCGTAGGGTGGAAGTGAATCCGGCTGAACAATGAATGTGCCGGTCGGCAAATCCGGTTCCCAATTTGAGCCAGCTTCCAGACCTGTTGCAGCCTGGAACGCCGTTAATGTAGCATAGCGGCTACTCATTAAGTACCAAACGCCCTTACTGTAGAAGTTGTTACCGGTTGACTTGATGTTTTTTACCAGAAACTGTGTAAACATGGTGTTTGGAGTTGCCGAGACAACAGAGTTTCCGGATATGACCGTTAGTCCGGTCGTGGTGGCCCTGACGCTGTCTACCCTGATCCCGTAGTTCGTCACGCCTCTGAAAATATTGTTGGTGATGGTAATTCTACCTGATCCCACGTTCGCAGAGTTCACCCCCCCAAATGTGCCCACTCCCGTTATGTCATTTCCAGTGATGACTAGTTCTGTTCCGTGCGGGTAAATCCCTCCATGAACATTGGTTGCAGTATTGTAACGGACCGTGTCCCCGATGTTCCAGTAGTAGTCAAATGCGGCATTTACCACGTTATTTATCACGTTATATTCGTATGTATTGTTTCCGACGACATCAAAACCCTGCGGTGTGAGATCTGAACCCTGTGTGCCAATACCGCTCTGATCTGCGGTACGCGGAATGCTTCGAATAGTACTTACAACGTTGGAGATGGTATTGGCTCTGAATATGCAGTTGCTCCCTGTGAGATTGTAAAGGGCGGTATTTCCAGTTGAGTCGGTGGTACAGGAATCAACCAAGCATCCTTGATTGTACCAACGCAGATAGATTGCAATATCAAGCGCGTTTTTCACTGACACGTTTCGAACCGTAATGTTGGTGCTGCGCTCAATGTCTATCCCGCTGTTGATGTTTCGCAGATCTAAATCTCGGATGATGGCGTCGTGCGAATACTCCAAGATATAGTTACCTCCACGATTGAACCTCATGTTGTCCGGGATCATTGGACCGCCATCGTAAGTATGTAACCAGAGGGTATCGGTATTGCCCAGAGGCCCCCATTGACCGGCGCCAAGAGTGTCTAACCAAACTGTCCGAGTCCCCGTCGTATTCCCCTTTCCCTCCATAGTGTACCACGACCCCGAGTAATACTGGTGGACATAGGCCATGATAGTGCCATAGCCGACGTACGTTTGATAATAACCTAGACGCCCTGGGACAGCTGTCCAAGTACGGTTGTAGAGGTCCCCGCGAATGATAGGCTTCGCTCCTGATCCATAAGCGCCTATCACAATCGGCAATGCGGGCGTTCCAGAAAAATTGGCTCGAAATTGTCCTTCAAATGTGTCGCCCCGCTTAAGAAGGATTGAATCTCCGGGCTGAAAGGCTTGTGTAACACTTCTAAAAAGGACTCTATCTATCGTCTGCCAGGCTGTCCCCGGTGATGTGCCGTTGTTTGCATTGTTCCCGGTAGATGATGAGATATAGTAAGTAGTCCTCCCACACGCACAAGTCACCACGATGACACTACCGACAAAGAAAAATATGATCCCTCTAGCCACAACACGACGCACGGCGACGTATGCCTTTAGGAATGTCCCACCCAGTAATGACATCGGCCCAAAACCCCTTCCGGGTTATAAATGTGACGGATTGGCTCATTTCTACCGAGACTTACCCATACTTTGTCCGAACTCGCGACGCGATCATAGTGTCAGGAGGTCGAGATTTGAGGACAAATGATCCCTTGCCATGAAAAGGTCGGTGAAGCCTAAATGGCATCGATACCCCCCAATCGAATGGAGTCTTAGGCTCTTGCGGAAGAAGATGAGCGGAGCATTCCTTGAAATGACATCAGGAAATACCGAGGGGGAAACTCCTACAGTTTGTGCGTCGTTCGACTTCCTCCCACTGAATGAAGCTTTGGGTATGTTGCCCGAACGGGATAGCGGAGACGGACATCCCCGAGTTGAGCTGACTCATTTAGTTCTTGGCAAACGAGAGGAGAGGTCCCTGGATGCGTTTCAGAGCCGACTTGTTAGACTTGCGAGGAGGGGATAAGCAACGAAGTGCTGCCGAGAATCAATATGTGGAGTACGCTCGTACTGGCGGTACCTGCCTATCGGAGTAGAAGCATTCTCCGGGTTTCAGTAAACGAGCCAGCATTCAGTCGACAGAAGTAAATACCGCTCGCCATCCTGTCGGCAGTCCATTCGAATCGATGAATTCCGCGAGTTAGCAGCCCTCGAGTAAGGACTGCTATTTCTCGACCAAGGACATCAAACACCGTGAGCGATACATAACCATCGGTTGGAACTGTGAATTCGATAATGGTGCTCGGATTGAAGGGATTTGGATAGTTTTGATTGAGCTCATATTCCAACGGAGGAGAAGTAATTGACCCTTGTGTCAGTACACCCGAATAGAAATTTGAGCCAGCTTCCAGACCTGTTGCAGCCTGGAACGCCGTTAATGTAGCATAGCGGCTACTCATTAAGTACCAAACGCCCTTACTGTAGAAGTTGTTACCGGTTGACTTGATGTTTTTTACCAGAAACTGTGTAAACATGGTGTTTGGAGTTGCCGAGACAACAGAGTTTCCGGATATGACCGTTAGTCCGGTCGTGGTGGCCCTGACGCTGTCTACCCTGATCCCGTAGTTCGTCACGCCTCTGAAAATATTGTTGGTGATGGTAATTCTACCTGATCCCACGTTCGCAGAGTTCACCCCCCCAAATGTGCCCACTCCCGTTATGTCATTTCCAGTGATGACTAGTTCTGTTCCGTGCGGGTAAATCCCTCCATGAACATTGGTTGCAGTATTGTAACGGACCGTGTCCCCGATGTTCCAGTAGTAGTCAAATGCGGCATTTACCACGTTATTTATCACGTTATATTCGTATGTATTGTTTCCGACGACATCAAAACCCTGCGGTGTGAGATCTGAACCCTGTGTGCCAATACCGCTCTGATCTGCGGTACGCGGAATGCTTCGAATAGTACTTACAACGTTGGAGATGGTATTGGCTCTGAATATGCAGTTGCTCCCTGTGAGATTGTAAAGGGCGGTATTTCCAGTTGAGTCGGTGGTACAGGAATCAACCAAGCATCCTTGATTGTACCAACGCAGATAGATTGCAATATCAAGCGCGTTTTTCACTGACACGTTTCGAACCGTAATGTTGGTGCTGCGCTCAATGTCTATCCCGCTGTTGATGTTTCGCAGATCTAAATCTCGGATGATGGCGTCGTGCGAATACTCCAAGATATAGTTACCTCCACGATTGAACCTCATGTTGTCCGGGATCATTGGACCGCCATCGTAAGTATGTAACCAGAGGGTATCGGTATTGCCCAGAGGCCCCCATTGACCGGCGCCAAGAGTGTCTAACCAAACTGTCCGAGTCCCCGTCGTATTCCCCTTTCCCTCCATAGTGTACCACGACCCCGAGTAATACTGGTGGACATAGGCCATGATAGTGCCATAGCCGACGTACGTTTGATAATAACCTAGACGCCCTGGGACAGCTGTCCAAGTACGGTTGTAGAGGTCCCCGCGAATGATAGGCTTCGCTCCTGATCCATAAGCGCCTATCACAATCGGCAATGCGGGCGTTCCAGAAAAATTGGCTCGAAATTGTCCTTCAAATGTGTCGCCCCGCTTAAGAAGGATTGAATCTCCGGGCTGAAAGGCTTGTGTAACACTTCTAAAAAGGACTCTATCTATCGTCTGCCAGGCTGTCCCCGGTGATGTGCCGTTGTTTGCATTGTTCCCGGTAGATGATGAGATATAGTAAGTAGTCCTCCCACACGCACAAGTCACCACGATGACACTACCGACAAAGAAAAATATGATCCCTCTAGCCACAACACGACGCACGGCGACGTATGCCTTTAGGAATGTCCCACCCAGTAATGACATCGGCCCAAAACCCCTTCCGGGTTATAAATTGAGCGAGCAAGCTACAAATTGAAAATACGTAAAAAATTGCCGATACGCAACTAACGGAACGAATCGCGGGTTGGGTGAATGACGGCTTCAAGCTGAGGAAATTCTACGTCAGATAGGCCTAATTTGATGAAGAGAGTCAAAATTCCATAGGATCAAGTGCCTATTATTGTGGACGTTAGCAGGAAACCGCTCAAGCTCCGCCCTTTCGGCCACATTCGCGGCTTGCAGGGGTTCGACAAACCTCTCATTCTTCGAACTACAAAAAGGCTCTCTGCTGAACAAGCCTCATTACAGCCCCCCCCGCAATTTCTTCTACACAATGCGGTGGAACTTCAATCGAAACGGATTGGCGAATCGAATCAAGGCAGATCACGATACGAGTAGATCCATTTGAACGCAGAATACTTCCCTCAATTCCTTGAAATAGGCCGGAGACTACCTTCACCCGTTGGCCAACGGACGGATACGACTCCCTTCTTATCACTACGCGGCTTCCAATGAAGGTCCGGATCCACTCAATCTGGTAATCAGGAATCCTGGAAGGTTTAGCACCGATTCCAACGAATCTCACAACGCCAGGTATTTGAAGGACGGAGACTTTCTCCCTGAGATCCGTCTGCACAAATACATATCCCTGGAAGAGGGGCTGTGAGACCCTTTTCTGTCTGTCGCTCCATGCATGGGTTTCCTGAATTAGAGGCAGAAAACTTTCGAATCCCCGTCTCAGCAATTCACAATGTGCCTTCTTCTCAAATCGAGAGCGCAAAAACAAGGCATACCAATTCAAGTGTTGAGGACATTCCAGGTGGAATTTGTATGAATCCTGAATCTCCTCAATGCTTGGAGTTGAGGCCGTCATAGCTTTCCCTTAGTACTTCACCTTTTCGCGGCGATGATAACCTCTGCCACAGCCGTCGTAATGATTGCCGCAGAAACCACCACGCCGAATGTATCGCGAAAACTTGCCCAACCACTCCTGTCGACTTGGATGATATCACCTTGTCTCAGTACCAAATCAGACGGCGTGAGTCTTGACATCTCCTCTAAATTGACTCTCGTTTCCTTCATCCGAACGCGACCATCGGTAT
>CAVVIT010000006.1:0-843342 GCA_963748405.1 Ignavibacteriota bacterium | reverse complement strand
CCTCGAGACGAAAAGAACACCCGCAATGATGGACACACCAAATAATGAAATGAATCCGACCCCCGCCGAGACGTTGAAGCTGTATCCCCTGAGAAGGAGGGCGAGAATCCCGCCGATGAGGGCGAAGGGGATGCTCGACATCGCGATCGCGACCCGGCGGACGTCCCTGAAAAGGGCGAAGAGAATCAGAAAGATGATGCCGATCGTCAGAGGGATCACGATCGCCAGTCGCCGGGCGGCCCGGGAGAGGTTCTCGAACTGGCCTCCCCACGAAAGCGAATATCCGCGCGGAAGTGTGATTGCCCGGTTGACTTTCTCCTGTGCTTCGGCCACAAAGCTCCCCTGGTCCCGTCCCCGGATGTTCGTGCGGACGGAAATCTGCCGTTTTCCTTCCTCGCGTTGTATGACGGTGGCCCCGTCCACCAGCCGTATCGACGCGAGCTGCGAGAGGGGTATCCGTCCCCTGAGTGGAGAGAACACAAGAAGCGACCTGACGGCGTCGATGGAAGACCGGTATTCGGGGGAGTAGCGGACGACGATATCGAATCGCCGTTCCCCCTCGTAAAGCTTGCTGACCGGTTTGCCGCCGATCGCGGCTTCGATCATCCTCTGGACGTCCACGACATTCACGCCGAACCTGGCTGCCGCGTCGAGGTCGATGTCGACGGTGAGCTGGGCCTGATTCCCCTCCTGCTCGATCCCCGATTCCGAGGCACCCGGGATGGTCCGGATGATCGTCAGGATGCTGTCTGCCTTGTTGCGCATCAGGTCGAGGTCGCTACCGTTGATCAACACCGCAAGGTCGGCCACGCTTCCCGTGACCGCCTCCGTGACATTGTCGAGGATCGGCTGCGAGAAGGAAAAAAGTGCTCCCGGAACCGCTCCCTCCAGCTCGGTCTTGATCTGTGTGAGAAGCTGCTCTTTTGTTATCCCCTTCGCCCACGTGGCATAGTCTTTCAACCCGACGAATATCTCGAGCCGGTTGGGGCCGTAGGGGTCCGTGCCGTCGTCGTTGCGGCCGAGCTGCGTGAGGACCACGTTCACGGGCTGGTGTACGCTAATCACCCGCCGGATCACAGGGCAGTAGTGCTTCGCCGCATTGAGCGATATTCCCACGGGAAAGAAGCAGCGGATGTTGAACGACCCTTCATCGAGCTCCGGGAGGAATTCGGTCCCGATGCTTCTGAACCCGATGACCGAGACGAGGGTGACGACCGCAAATGAAACGGCGACCGTCCAGCCGGCGTGCCGGGTCAGGACGAGGATGGTGCGATCGTACCGCCTTTCGATCCAGGTATAGACGGGATTATTCCATTCAAGGGCCACTGACCCCGGCGCGCTGAAGTGCTTCCGGTACATGAAACTCATCAGCACAGGTATGACCGTGAGCGCGAGCAGGAGGGAACCCGTGATCGCAAATGCCAGCGTGTAGGCCATGGGGGAGAACAGCTTGCCTTCCACCCGCTGAAACGAAAAGATCGGCAGGTAGGCGAGTATGATGATCGTGATCGAGAAGAAGATCTCCCGTCCCACCTCCTGTGCTGAATTCAGCGTGAAGCGGTTGATCCCGAGCTTCTGTTCCTCGGGGGTCACGTCGCGGTACCGCCTCATGATGTTCTCCACCATCACCACCGCGCCGTCGACGATGATCCCGAAATCCACCGCACCCAGCGAGAGCAGGCTTGCAGGGATGTTGGTGAGTTTCATGAGACAGAACGCGAAGAGCATCGACACGGGTATCGTCGTCGCCACGACGAGCGCCGCCCGGAAGCTTCCCATGAAGAACAGCAGCACGACGAGGACGATGGTGATGCCCTCCAGGAGCGTGTGGGAGACGGTGTCAATGGTGTAGTGAACGAGCTGGCTCCTGTCGTACGTGACCCTGAGACGCACACCGTCGGGAAGATCGTTGTCGTTGATTTCTTTCACCCGTTCCTTCAGGGCTTCCACAACCTCTGAAGGATTCTCCCCCTCCTCATGGCAACGAGCCCCTGGACGCTCGAATTGACGTCGACGAGCGAGGTGTCACCCACCCGCAGCGTGTAGCCGAGGATGCCGGTGGGCGGCAGGGGAGATTCTTCCACCGTCGCGAGGTTCCGGATCTGCACGGGGACACCCCCCGCAGTGGTCACCGGGATCCTCTCGATTCCCTCTTTGGAATGAATCGCTCCGATGCCGCGAACGACGAAACCCTGGTCCCCGCGCTCGATCACGTTCCCGCCGGTGTTGAGGTTGTTCGCGGTGATGGCGTCGATGACGTTTTGGAGCGTGAGGTTGTAGCGGATCAGTTTCTGGGGATTGGTGATGACGTGATACTGTTTTACGAGACCGCCGAAGTTGATGACGTCGGCGACGCCCGGCACTTGCAGCATGCGGGGGATGACGACCCAGTCCTGCAGCGTGCGGACGTCCATCGGCGTGTACGATTCGGTCGCTTCAATGACGTACCTGAAGACCTCGTCGACCGGTCCGGTCAGGGGCCCGAGTTGGGGCTGCACGCCGTCAGGGAGGACGACGTCGTTGAGCTTCTCAAGGACGCGCTGACGGGCGAAATAGTCGTCGACGCCGTCTTCGAATGTGAGCATGATGACCGAAAGGCCGAAGATCGTCTTGGATCGCCGGGTGATCACGCGCGGGACGGCGTTCAGTTCGCGTTCGATGGGCAACGTGATCTGCTGCTCTACCTCCTCGGCGGCACGACCCGGAAACATGGTGATCACGGTGACCTGTGTGTCGCCGACGTCCGGGTAGGCGACTTTCATCAGCTCGCTCCAGGACCAAATCCCCGCGGCAATGATGCTCAGCGCAAGGACAAGCGTGACGAGGGGCTGGCTCAGCGAGTAGTCGAGCAGTCTGCGGATCATAGTCGCTCGACTCGTTGCGAGACGATCAGGCCGTCCCCGAGGACCTCCTTCAGGTGGGGGAGGACCTGCAAAACCTTCTCTTCATCATCGATGAAGACGATCATCACCGGGTTGGCGTCGCTCGCGGCGATCCTCCGGGGGGCGTTCAGGTGCCTCCGCGCGCCGAACCCCATATGGCCCCTGAACATCGTCGCCCCAATGATCTTGTGATGAAGGAGGTAGCGCAGAATATGCTCGGCTGAGGGGTGATCCTGGAACGAGTCCTCCTCATCGAGGAAGAGCTGAATTTGCATCATCATGGAACGGTGCCTCCGGTAATTGGTGATGCCGAAGCGGTGGATACACCAATGTATCCGCTCCCGGGTTGAGAATCAAGGCGGCCCACCGGCACGCCATTCGTCGCGAAGAAGAAACACTTTTCAGTGTTGTGCTATCGTTCGCCCATGCAATGAACGGAGAGAGGTCACAAAGATAACTGCGAAAACCAAACAATAAAAAAATGTCTCTGGAAACTCCGGAGTCGCAATTGGCAAACCTCTCCGCTATATTCCGGACGCGTTGTACACGTACCTTTTCCATTCCTTTCCGTCACACTCCCTGAACTGAGTGATGTCAAACCACATACGACCCGGTGTGTCCGGCCGTGCAAAAGAAAGCGATGTTGATGAAACCGGGATTCATTTGAATCCCCTGACACTTGCGTTTTCAGGGGAAGACGCGCACCTCGAAAAGGAATTCCTCGAAGACTACTACAGTCGGTCGCTGAAACAGATCAGAACGTCCGTGATCGTCGGGGCGGTGATCATCGCCGCCTTCAGCGTCCTCGATATCTTTGCCGTCCCTGAAGACATGTATTATATGTGGACCGTCAGGTGTGCGGTCCTGATTCCCGTGGTGGCCCTCCTCATCCTGCTCACCCGATGGACAGGGATCCGCCGTTTCTTGCCTCCCGTGCTCTGTACGGTGCTCCTTGTAACGGGCGCAGGGAGCATTGCCATGATCCTCAGGGCCGGGTCGCCGGCAAATTTCCTGTATTCCGGTGGTCTGCCGCTCATCGTGTTATTCGGGTTCACCGTTGTCCGCCTCCGGTTCGTCTGGGGGACAGCCACGGCCTGGGCCATCGTGCTCCTGTATTCCGCCGCCGTCGCCGGATCAGTGCACACGCAGGGGATGTTCCTGCTGGGGAACGCCTTTATCTTCGGTTCGGTGAACATCATTGGGATGATGGCCTCCTACGCCATCGAAAGGAACACGAGGACGGATTTCTTCCTTCGGAAGCAGATTGAACACGGGAGGGAAGAGGTCAGGAGGATCAATGCGCAGCTCGAGACCAGGGTGCTCGAGCGGACGGTGAATCTCGAGAGGTTGAATGCCGAGTTGACGGCAGAGGTCTCGGGGAGGAAGCTCGCGGAAGCCAACCTGAAGAAATCGCTTGCGTGGAGGGAAGCCATATTCGAGGGATCGCAGGACGCGGTGTTTATCACAGGGACGGATTCCCGGTTCATCGACGCAAACTCTGCCGCCAGCGCGCTCACAGGATATTCCAGGGAGGAATTGCTCCGGATGCGAATTCCGGACCTCCACGAGCAAGATGATCAGCTCGCGTACAGACTCTGGTTTGACCGGATCATGGCGGGGGAGGATTCGCTGAGCGAGGCGAAGACGCGACGAAAGGACGGCACGAAGGTCGACACGGAATTCAGCAACCGGCGCGTCATCGTCGACGGCACGTCTTTCATGCATACGACGGCCCGCGATATCACCCCCCGCAAGAAAGCGGAGGAAAATCTGCAGCGCATGGTGGACGAAAAGGAGATGCTCCTGAAGGAGCTCCAGCACCGTGTGAAAAACAACCTTGCAATCATCTCGAGTCTCCTGGGACTCGAGATGCGCAAGATCTCCGACGAGAAATCACGGCAGGTGTTCAGGGAAGCACAGACCCGGATTTATTCGATGTCGACGCTGTATGACCAGCTTTTCAGTTCGGGGGACCCGGAGAGCGTCGACCTCCGCGGGTACCTTGACAGGCTTGCACATACGATTTTCCGGACGTACGTCACCGACTCGAGCCGGATCTCACTCTCGACGGACCTGGATCCCGTCCAGCTTGATGTCAAACGCGCTGTACCGCTCGGACTCATCGTCAACGAACTCCTGACCAATGCGGTGAAGTACGCCTTTCCCGGGGAGAGGGCTGGAACGATCAGCGTGACCCTGCGGGAGGCCGTCGGCAGGATCACGCTGGTGCTTGCCGACGACGGCGTCGGGCTCCCGTCCGGATTCGATTTCAATGCCGCGGGGAGCATGGGGCTTCCGCTTGTCAAGATGCTGTGCGAGCAAATCGGGGGGGAACTGACCGTCACTGGCGGGCAGGGGAGCAGAATCTCTGCGAGCTTTGCCAGGTAGGGCCGGCGTCAAACGCATGGGTCAATGGGCGCCTCCTCTGCGGAAATACTCTCGCGGCGCCGGAAGTGTTACCCGGGTTTTGATCCGCTGTACATCACGATTTCAGGGAAGGAATCTCGCGGCCGCGTCCTGTAATCCGCGATCAGGGCCTCCCTGACGTTTCCCCGCAATTCCGCGATCACGTACGAGTCCCCTCTCTCCCTGAAGAGGGTGGCGTGCCCGACGATGGCCGGGTCGATCCTCTCGATCTCGCGAAGGGCGTAGGGGATCTCTATCCCGTCGATCACTGTGGTCTTCATCTCCGTCGCTCTCCCTCTAAAGTCCGTATTTCACACAGAATGCAGGAACCATCACGATCCCCCCGACAGCGGGGATTGTCAGCGATCCCACCGAGGCATGCAGGCCCCTGTTGTACGATCCCGCTGTGAGCACGGCATCGATTGCGCTGACGACGTGGTTGACGACCGTGATGCCGACATAGAGGCTCGACCTCACGTAGTAGGTGTTCGCCAGCCCGCGCTGTCCCGAGTAATAGAGCAATTCGGGCGTCAGCGGATTCCCGTACGCGAACGACGGGGGTGAATCATCCCAGCCCTGGTTGAACTGGGGGTATTTTCCGATCAGCTCGTAATACGACTGCGTGTTGTACGCGGGGAGCTGGTGCGAGTAATAGCTCCCGGAGGCGGTCCCGCCGATATCCGATTCCATCCTGTTGAGTTCCGGCCAGTTGATTCTCATCCACGGCGGGTCACCTGCAGTTCCCGGGATCAGCCAGTTGTACGGTCCGTTGGGAGGGTTCAGGTGATCCTGTGCGTACTGGGCGTATTTTACGACGTTCCAGTGGACATTGGCAAAATTCTGGAAGTAATCGGTCTGGTGGTTCCCTTTCTGCTCGTACGTGTATGCGAGCGCCCAGAGTGCGGCTTCCGCGGCCAGGAAGACCGCCGACCTGAGATAGCTCTCGGAATAGAATTCGCCTGCGCCGGGAACGATGATTGAGAACCCGGCCGCAAGCCAGGGGGATTTCCGCTGTGTGACCTGAGGGGCGATTCCCTCCTCCTGGCCGTTCAACGACGGATCCCCCGGTCGTTCAAAATCTAGCCGTGCGTTGACGAACGGCGGTGCAGCCGACGTGTCGCCGTGGACAAGGACGCATGACACGGGATCTCCGGCCCGGCACAGGGCGGCGATAAACAACGGTGAAATGGTTGCTGCCATCCGCCCGATCCTCTTCAAACCCTGCATTGCGTCCTCCACGATGTGATGCAATCACCGATGGCCTCTCCCTTCGAGAAGAGCCTTACGCCGCATCGACGCGTTTGGTCACGATCAGCCCGTCTTTCATCACCTCCTTGAGATGGGGGAGAACGGACCGCACCTTCTCTTCGTCGTCGATGAACAGGACCATGATCGGTCCTTCATCCACGCTTCCCAGTCCCCTGGTGTGATGCAGATGGTGCTTCTGGCCGTACCCCATGAGCGCCGGAAAGACCGATGCGCCCCTGATCCCGTGATGCATCAGATAGCGCATGATGTATTCATCGGCGCGTTTTCCGTTGTACTGATCATCCTCATCGAGGAACATCGAGACTTCGAGCACGGACACCTCCTTCGCAGGTTCGACAGACGACGATGACCCGGCCCCGGTTCGCAGCCGCCTAGAAGAAAAAGCGCGCGAACACGAGCGCGTTCGTCGAGTAGACGTTTTGTGTGAAATCCCGGGGATATACTGTAGCCGCAGGAGTCTCGTTCGGGACGCCGAACCCCGTGCTCGTGAGCTGGAACTCTCCGCCGAGAGACAGATGACGGGACAGGGCATACTCGGCGCCGAAACACGCGCTGATGAAAAACGCGCCCCATATGGTCTTCTGTCCGGCATACCCCGCCGACGGGCGGGAGTAGCTCACGTAGTCGCTGGAGGCCAGAACGCCCGTGCGGGGACCTGCATACACCGTGAAACTCGAATCCGGGCGCCACGTGTAAAAAGCTCCGAACCCGAACCGGAATATGACCCCGGAAGTGTGCCCGTTGAACACGCCGAGCGAATCGCCGTAGGTCTGATCTTCAGAACGAACGAGGAGGCCGAACTGGAATTCTGTCCTGAGGATGTCGCCGATCTGGGCCGTCAGATAATAATCCGCCAGCCCGGTCGATTGAAAGAGGGAATTCCTGTCCCCCGCCGCGGCTGCAGGATTGAAACTGATCCCGATTCCCATCGTGACCTTTTCCTGGGAGAATGCCGGAACGGAACAGGTCACCGACAGAACGAGGAGACCCGCGGAGGCGGTCATCCTGCGGACGATGGACCTGCAATCAAATGCCATGGTGAGCTCGACCGGGTCAGAAATTGATCTTGAACGGATAACAGAGGTAGAGACGCGTTTCCTTCTTGAGCTGGAATTCCAGGGCGGGTCCCGGGATCTTCAGGAAGCCGAGTGTCTGCCGCCACCAGTTCCACACGGGTCCTCCTTCGGGGAGGATCTTCGCAAGGTTAAGATCAAGCCCGAAGACGAGGACCCGGTACCTGTCGGGATATCCGAGATCGCGCGCGGAGTACCCGACCGCCAGGTTGAGCCAGTCCGGCCAGAATGTCCTCCCGTCCGCCCCGGAGAGATTGTGGATGTTCGCCGACATCCAGAACGTCCACGCGCTGTAATCGTCGATCGGGGTCTTGGCAAACGCCTTCTTCCTGTCCCCGAACCAGGGGGCGGGATAGTAGTCCGCCTTCGGAGTGAAATTCTGGAGAAACGGCGAGTAGCAGGAGCAGAAATAGAACAGTGCGCCCGCGGATTGAAACGTCACTTCACCCGGCGACCAGCCGTAGTCCCTGCCGTAACCGTCGAGCACTTCCACGTACCACTGATAGGCAAATCCCATCACGCTGCCGAGTATCGTGGCTGCCGTGAGGCTGAACCCCGACGTCAGGAGCATTTCCGTTGAGACATAGGACAGGAAATACCCGCCGGTGAAGTGGCCGCCGTAGTTCGCACTCAGGGATTCATCCCAGTCATCGACGACGTGGAACGTCGCTCCGGCCGCCCAGATCGTCCGTTCCTGATAGAAATGGAGCCAGGTGAGGCTTCCGAAATACGCACCGGCGACGATCGCCGCGGGCAGTGGACGGATCTGCGTGGCCAGGTTCGGCATTGCGCCGTCCATCGTGACCCGGGGAGACCCCGCCCACACGAATTGCTCCCGCGGGACGGCAGGGGGTTGCGGTGGCGCACCGCCGCCGGGGACCGAATCGTTCATCGCAAACAGAGTGAATGCTTCCTGAGGTGGCCGGCCGGCGCGGGCCGTGTCCACGTCCGGGCGTCCTTGTCCCGCGCCCGCGACGCTGCAGCCGATCAGTGCGGACACGAGCCACATGGAAATGCTGGAGGTGGTCATGATGCGCCGGTTCCTCCGGGGTGTTTTCCTCCGTTGCCGGCGACGGGAACATTCCGTGAGAGAAGGAGATAGAGGGCCGGAAGAACGATGAGTGTCAGAAGGAGCGCGGAGGCAAGCCCTCCGACGATGACGGTGGCCAGCGGCCGCTGGACGTCCGACCCGATTCCCGTCGCCAGTGCCGCAGGGATCAGCCCGAGGAGTGCGAGCGCCATCGTCATCAGCCGCGGGCGAAGCTGTATGTGCGCAGCCTTCTGCACAGCGTCGTGGAGCGTAAGCCCGTTGTCTTCTATCAGCCGGTTTGTCCGCGAGACATAGAGCACGCCCGACATGATCGAGACACCGAAGAGCGAAATGAATCCCACCCCCGCCGACACGTTGAAATGGTACCCCCGGAGCATCAGCGCAGCGATCCCCCCGATGAGGGCGAGCGGAATCGTCGAGATGGCGACGACGACGTGCCTCACGTTCTTGTACAGGGCGTACAGGATGAGGAATATCATCCCGATGGTAAGGGGGATGACGACCGCCAGCCGGGCCGCGGCGCGCGCGAGGTTTTCGTACACGCCTCCCCACATGATGGAATATCCTTTCGGGAGGTTGATCGTGCGCGCCACCTTCTCCTGCGCTTCCTTCACGAAGCTGCCCTGATCCCGTCCCCGGATGTTCGTCCGGACGGAAATCTGGCGTTTTCCTTCCTCCCGCTGGATAATTGTCGGTCCGTCGACAAGCCGTATCGACGCCAGCTCGGACATGGGGATGCGGCCTCCGGTGGGGGAGGCGATCTCCATCTTCTTGATTGCCTCGATGGACCCGCGGTACTCGGGGGAGTACCGGACGACGATGTCGAATCGCCTGTCTCCGTCGTACAGTTTCCCGATTGCCTTCCCTCCGACCGCCGCCTCGATCATCCTCTGGACGTCGCTGACGTTGATTCCGAACCGCGCCACCGCTTTTCTGTCTATGTCCACGGAAAGTTGCGCCTGGTTCCCCTCCTGCTCTATCCCGTACTCGCTGGCCCCCGGGATGGTCCTGATCACAGAGAGGATCGTGTCGGCCTCGAGCCTCATGAGGTCGAGATCGTTCCCGTTGATGAGCACGGCGACGTCTGCGACGCTCCCTGTCACGGCCTCGGTCACGTTGTCGAGGATCGGCTGAGAAAACGAAATCAGGGCGCCGGGAACTGATTCCTCGAGCTCGCTTTTCATCTTCAGCAAAAGGGTCTCCTTGGAGGTGTCTCTCGTCCACGTGGCGTAGTCCTTCAGGGCGACGAGGATTTCCAGCCTGTTCGGCCCGTACGGGTCCGTCCCGTCGTCATTTCGTCCCAGCTGCGTAAGGACGACGGTCACCTGTTTGTGGCTGCTGATCACTTTGCGGATCGTCCCGCAGTAGGTGTTGGCCTCCTGCAGCGAGATCCCGACGGGGAAGAAGCACCGGATGTTGAACGAGCCCTCGTCAAGCTCGGGCAGGAACTCGGTGCCGATCGTGTTCACCCCGAGCAGGACGACAACGGCGACGGCCCCGAAGGCCGCGCCGACCGTCGTCCACGGCCGCCGGATCACCCACGCAATCGTATGCTCGTACATGCGTTCGATCCAGGCATAGACCGGATTGTGCCATTCGATCGCCCCCGGGTGCTCCGAAGAAAAATGCGACTTGAAGACCATCGTCATCAGGATCGGGATGACGGTGAGGGCGAGGATCATCGAGCCCATGATTGCGAACGCGAGCGTGAACGCCATGGGGGAGAAGAGCCTTCCTTCGACCCTCTGGAACGAAAAGATGGGGAGGTACGCGAGGATGATGATCATAATGGAGAAGAAGATCTCCCGACCGACATCCTGCGCGGATGTCAGCGTGTAGCGGATGATCCCCTCCGCCCTGTCCTTCGGCGTCGCGTCGCGGTACCGCCGCATGATGTTCTCCGCCATCACGACGGCGCCGTCCACGATGATGCCGAAGTCCACGGCCCCGAGAGAAAGGAGGTTCGCGGGAATGCCCGTCAGCTTCATCATCGTGAATGCGAAGAGCATGGAAATCGGGATCGTTGTGGCGACCACGAGCGCGGACCGGACGTTCCCGATGAAGAATATCAGCACGATGACGACGATAAAGATCCCCTCCGTGAGGGTCTTGGACACCGTCTCAATTGTGTAGTTGACGAGCTCGCTCCGGTCGTACGTGACGCGGAGTCTTACCCCCTCGGGGAGGTCGGTCTCATTAATCTCCCTCACCCTGTCCTTGAGCGCCTCGACGACGTCCGAGGGGTTCTCCCCCCTGCGCATGGCGATGAGTCCCTGGATGCTCGAGGGGACGTCCGTCACCGTGCTGTCGTTGAGCCGGATCGCATATCCCAGGACGCCGGCGGGGGGGAGGGGGAATTCCTCGACGCTCGCGAGATTCCGCACAAAAACGGGCACCCCGCTGCGCGAGGTTACGACGATGTTCCCGATGTCTTCCATCGTCCGGATCGCGCCGATCCCCCGGACGACGAAACCCTGCCCCCCCCGGTTGATGATATTTCCCCCCGTATTGAGGTTGTTGGCCGTGATCGCGTCCATGACGTTCTGAATGGTCAGGCCGTACCGGAGGAGCTTGTTCGGGTCGGTGATGACGTGGTACTGTTTGACGAGGCCCCCGAAATTGACGACGTCCGCAATGCCCGGGACCTGCAGCAGACGCGGTGTGATCACCCAGTCCTGGAGCGTACGGAGCTCCATCGGGGTACGGTCGTCGGACGCCTCGATGACGTAACGGAAGATCTCGTCGACGGGGCCGGTGAGCGGTCCCAGGACCGGCTGCACACCGTCCGGGAGAACAGCGTCGTTGAGCTTTTCGAGGACTCGCTGACGGGCGAAATAATCGTCCACCCCGTCCTCGAATGTGAGCATGACCACGGAGAGGCCGAAGATAGTCTTCGACCGGAGCGTGATCACCCGGGGGACGCCGTTCAGGGCGCGTTCTAGGGGAAGCGTGATCTGCTGTTCCACCTCGAGGGCCGCCCTCCCGGGGAACGTGGTGATCACGACGACCTGCGTGTCGCCGACGTCGGGGTATGCCGTTTTCTTCAGGTTGATCCAGGACCATATGCCGAGCGCAATGGCGCAGGCGAGGAGCGTCAGCGTGGCGAGGCGCTGGGAGAGTGCAAAGGCAACGAGCTTGCGTATCATGGGGTCTCAGGATTGCATGCCAGGAATACGTTCACAATGCGAAGAGATATCCGCACTGCACGGCGAGCTGCGGGTCCGGGTAATCGCCGTGTCCGTGTGCCAGTCCGATCTGGAAAAAGAATCCGGACAGGTACATGTCGTAGGCGGCGCCCACGTAGTGCACGATCCGGTCTCTCTCCTGTATGGCGCCGCTGTCATTCGGGAGAAGCGGGTTTGTGCGGAACACCCCGCCGATGAGGGATATCCCGTGTGCGAACGACGGAGAACTGTTGAAAAGGATTCCCAGGTCGCCCTGAAACCCGTTCCACCGGGAGCCCCAGTACCCGCCCGACAGGCGGAGTGCGACGGGCGCGAAATAGCCGGCGGCATTGACCGTGACGCCCGACGGGGAGCCGATCCCCGCACCGAGCGCGACGAACCTCGCGTCCCCTTCCCCGTCGGGCGCACCGTTTCCGGCGGTGACGGTATCATCCGCGGACACCAGGCCGCCCGCGCCGGCGGGAGAGCGCATCTGCGCCGCGGAAGGGGAGGGGTGAAACGTCATGACGGCGGAAGCAAGAAGAATGACCGCTCCGCTGCGGAATCCGAAGATGTCAGTAGCCAAAGCTCAGTCCTTTCAGAAGCATGGTTCCTTTCGTGACGACCCGTTCGTCATCCGAGATTCCCTTGAGGACGACAACTTCCGACCGCGTGGAATTCACCAGCGTCACTTCGCGCCGCTGAAAGACCCCGGGGGAAGGTTCGACGAAGACGTGGTCTTTTCCCTCGACGGTCACGACCGATGCAAGCGGGAGAATGATTGCCGAAGAGTGTTCTTCGCCGAACTCCGCTCGCGCGAACATGCCCGGCAGTAGTCTCCCGTCCCTATTGGGGACCGACACACGCACCTTGACCGTACGCGTGACCGGGTCGACGATATCGCCGATCGCTTCCGCGCGGCCGCGGTAGGGTGCTCCGGGAAACGCATTGAACGTGACGGAGGCGGGCTCTCCGTGATGAACCTGATTCATATCCGTCTCCGGCACGTCTGCGATCACCCAGACGGTGTTGACCGGTACGTTTTCGATTTCGCCCGGGTTGAATCCGAGCGCGCGGAGCCTCCCCTCCATTTCCGTCATCGAGGCGCGGGCGGTCGCCGCGTCGTTCTCGGCTTCGTTCAGGTCCTTGCCCGTGGCGGCCTGGTTATCGAACATGTCCCTGATCCTGAGCAAATTCCGTGAGGCGCGGTCGGCGTTCGACCTGCTCTGACGGTAGGAGGAATAGAGGGAAGTGATGTCGGGAGATTCGAACAGGACGAGTTTGTCCTTCCCGTCACCCGATCTGGATACGCCGGCGACAATTCGTGCCGGGGCAACGACCGATATCGTCGCCCGTCCCTTCCTGACCCCCGAGACGCTGAACTGCGCCATGGCGGGGCTTCCCTGTGGAAACGTGATTGTGCGTCCGTCATCCGTGATCAACGCACGTCCCTGCTCGGTGAGCGCATTCTCTCCCGACGGGCTCTCGGTGCAGCCGCCCGCCATTACGGCGGCTGCGGCAAGGATCATCAGCGTATTTCGTATCATGGTCGCTCCGTCTTCAATGTGTCTGACTGTAGAGATCGGATCCCGTGGCATAGTTCAACGCTTCGAAGGCATCCGCGCGGTCGTCCTGCAGCTGGTTGAGCTGCAGCATCGCCGTCCTGTAGGATTCATAAAAATCGGTGAACTCGATGATCGTCATATTCCGTTTCAGGTAGTTCTGGACCATCCCCTCGACGAGCGTCCTGTACTCGCCCGGAAACTTTCTGTCGAACGTCCTGTAAAGCCTGTCCGTCTGCAGCACCTTCTGAAATGCGACGCTGACCTCTCGCTCGACGGTCCGCTCCGTGTTTTCCCGCAGCATCCTGTTTGCCTCGAGGGTTTTCTCGGAAACCGCGATGTTCCCCTGATTCCGGTTGAACAGGGGAAGATCGACGGCGACGGTGACCGCGAAATACTCGGGGATATAGCTTCCGGCCCTGGACCACCTCCCCCCCAGTGTGACATCGGGGACCGCCATCGCACGCTGGAGGGAGAGGTTGGTTTCTTCGAAACGGACGTTGGCATCGGCGATCCTGAAATCCGGCCGTTGCTCCTTTGCGAGAGCGATGAGCCGGCCGAGACCCAGCGAGTCGACCGAGAGGCTATCGAGCGCTTCCCGATTCAGGACGGCGACGTAGTAGGGGGAATGTCCGGCCGTATCCCGCAGAAGGATATGGAGGTCGCCTTCGATGTCGGCAATCTGATTCATCACGCCGAGTCGTTCGTTCTCCAGGGAAAAGAGGAGGGCCTTAAGCCTCAGGACGTCCGAGAGCAGAACCGACCGCTTCTCGTAGACACGCTCGACCGAGGCGACCGTGTTGCGGATCACCCTGCTGCTCTCATCATAGAACGCGATCGACTGCTGAAGGTAGTAGAGGTCATACATATCGGAGCGCAGCTCCAGCCGGATGGCACGGAGCAGGTCGTAGAATCCGTCCTTCGCCCTCCGCGCATTGATCTCCGCAAGCGTGATCTGCTTGTCTCGCTTGCCCGCCAGCAGGAACAGCTGCTGGATCTGGACTTCGGTGTTCCCGTCCTTTGTGAAATCGAAATACCGCTTCGTGAATTGATTGTAGACGTTCTGTTCGATCTGGATGTTCGGGTTCGACCAGAGCTTCGCCTGCGTGACGGCCGCTTCTGCGGCACCGATATTGAGCCGGGCGGCAAGGAGCTGCAGGTTGCTTCCGAGAAACCGCTGTTCCGCTTCCCCGGGGGTGATGCGGACCGTGTCCGACTGGGAAAAAGCGAACGCATGTGCCAGCACACACAGAACCCACGTCAGGGTTGGTTTGCGGGGCATAGTATCATTCTCGCTTGATGGTGTTACATCGCACGCGGTTCCGCGCGGCGCACGCTTCTGCAAACGTCGTGAACAAGCAGGAGCGCGCGGCCGGTCATTGAACGGACGCGTACATGGAAAAAATATGCGGGGGGCAGCCGGGGCTAAATCAGGAGCGAGCGGAGCTTGATGTGGAGTGCGTCGACGGCGAACACCATCTCATAGGAAACCGTCTTTTCGCCCGACAGGGTGGACTGTGAGACGAGAGAAGAGGCGTCGTACTCGGCGGCCAGCGAGGGGCTGTCCTGATCGAGTATGATGCGTACCGGGGCGGGGGGGGTTTTCCCCTGGGACGGTGGTGAGACGGGATCGTGCCGAGGAACCGGGGGCGGGGGCGCCCACGCGTCATCGTCGTCGTGTATGACGTAGTTCGACGAGAAGATGTCGTCAAGGTTCGCGGCATCGGCAAACATCATGGCGGCGAATGCCCATGCCACGAACAGGAAAAGAACCGATCTGCGTTTGACGAATCTATTCATCGTGCCGCGATTATTGACAGGATATCCAGGGAACGGAGGAATGTACCATAAGCTCTGAACATTGTCAATCCCTCCCGGGTTCCTACGGGAGTATTTCACCTTCGCCGGAGGACGTTTCCGGGGACATATAGAGGGTTTTACCGCCGTAGATGAGCGACTTTCCCTGTATAAGTGCGTACCGGGGCGGTGCGGCCTCACCCAGACTCACCAGGACGAATTCCGCGTCCGTCGACAGCACGCCGTCGGAGTACGCTCCCCCGGTGAAATACAGGTGATCGGTCCGTCCCGGACTCATGACCACGAAGTGGCGGTTCGAGACCTTTTCGGCCTGAATCGCCTCCGGGGCCGTACGGAACGGGGAAAGAATCACGGCAAACTGCCGGGTGGAATCCGCCGCGCTGATCCTGTCGAACCTGATCCAGGGAATGAGCTCGGTCTTTCCCGGCCTCCTGTCGCTCGCACTGGCCGCCCATCCGTACCCCGTGCGCGACGAGTACGTTTCCCCCGCGGGGATGATGCTGAGGCCGGGCCCGGAGGTGCTCGCGTACCCCGACCCGGAGGGAAGAATGTGCCCGGGCGTATGGATGTACCAGGAGAGCGTGTCCCCCGCGTGACTGCACGCGATATCGTCGAGCACGAACCAGTACGAGGGTTTGAAGAATGCGATCTGTCGTCTGTCGCGCACGCCGAACCGTCGGTAGCCCCGGTGTTCCCCCGAGAAATACTCCACGGTCGCCGTCGTCCCCCAGCGGATGCCCTCCCCCCGGATTCCCTCCCGCTCAATGCTGCTATCGTTAACGGTAACCATGTTGTGAGCGCGCGAAGATCTGTACCACGAGTTGTAGAGCGTGTCGTCGTACGTGAGCCCGATTCCGGCGTCAAGCGCCATCGCCTTCCCGTACGCATACAGCTCGAAGTCGAGCAGGTCGAAGTGCGTGTGAAACCCGGCAGCGGGCCCGTAATTGACCGAGAGGTAAAGCGCCCCCGGTGTCCAGTCGCTCCTCATGACGCAAAAGCCGGACTCCGGCATGTTCCGCGACGTGTACGACGGGAGGGGGGCAAGTTCAAACCCCGTCTGGCCCAGAAGATTCCTCAGGACGCCTCCCGCATGCGGAATGTCGAAAAGCCGGGCGCCGTCGCGCAGTATCGATGCGGGAAACAGGCCCCTGTGGCTGTCGTTGATCGCCGGGACCTCTCCCGTCGGGGCGATCATCGTGAGCCACCAGTCGATCGTTTTGCCGAGCGCGGCCTGTATGGCGGTGCGAACGTCCTTCCTGGCCCCGTACGCATCAAGGAGGTATGCGGCGTTCCTGTAGTTGAGGTACGTCGCGAGCGAGTAGTTGCGCGGGGCGCGTTCGGAGTGCCCCCCGTCGGCGTAAAAATCATCCTTCATGTGCTCGGTCAGCCGCCGGAGTCCGATCGCGAGCCACGCGGGGGATTCACGGAATTCCGGAAATGCGAGAGCCATCTGGACGAGCATATACGAGCCGTGGACCTGCCAGTTCCCCGGCCTGTAGCCTTCCCACCGCTCGAGTTCGTACAGCCAGCGCCCCGCGGAGAGAATCGTCTTCAGCATCCGCCTGTGGGTTTCGGCCGTGCGGGCGGGGCAGGGGAGCATGTAGTTCTCGATGAACATCCTGTTGCGCATCCCGAGCCCGAGCTCATAGTAGACGACGTCGAGGCCGGGAATCTCCGAATGAATCCCGTTGCGCTGATCGTACCAGTCGTTGAACAGCCGGTCGAATCCCGCAGGACACGAGGAGTCGCGCGTGAGGACGAATGCCATGATGAGGGGGCGGGACCACATCCAGTAGTGAAATCCGTATTTTCCCGACCGCCCCACCTCCCTGTCAAAGTCCACCTGACTCCCGAACTGCATGAGCGTGTCTCCCCAGGGGCGGATGGCGCCCCGGAGGATCATCGCCGCGCGGGCGAGTATCGTGTCCCGTTCCTCCGGGAGGGCGCCGAGGGCGCGCCGGAACGAGGCCGTGTCCGTCAGGAGGTCGGTATCGAGAAACAGGTGATCGGTCTGCGTTATGTACGCCGGCTTTCTCTTTCCGTTCCAGTATTTGCCCCAGGCATTCGCCGCATCGTCGAATCGCCCACTCCGGACGGCGTCGCGGACTCCTCCGAGGCCGTGTCCGCGGAGGTCCATCGATGCCCAGAGATCCCGGTCGGTGATCTCACGGATCCGGTCCCGGACGAAGGCAGGATCGCTCAGCCGCGAGCTGTCGGAAAATGACTTCTGGGAGGCGCCCGATGAGGGGAGAAGAAGGAACAGGAGGGGGAGAAGGAAGAATTGGCGCATGTCGTTTGATGCTCCGGAGTATACCGGAAAATTACCCAATGCCGCGCGGGAAGTCAACCGCGCGTTGCAATTCGGGAGTCCGTTGGGTACCTTCTGCTTCCACCCGATACCACCGGACGATGACGCGCAAAACGCTCCGCCACGCCGTTACAGGCTACGCATTCCTCCTTCCCGGCATCGCCGGATTCGCCCTGTTCACCGCGCTCCCGATACTCTTTTCGTTCATCATCAGTTTCTTCCACTGGGACCTCTTCGCCTATCCGGTCTTTGTGGATGCGGCGAACTACAGGAACATACTGATTTCCACGGGATCGGAGTTCAGGGAGTACGCCGGAAATTCACTCTACTTCCTTGTCGTCGTCCCGTTCCAGATGGGGATCGCACTCTGTGCGGCGGTCCTCCTGAACGAGAACCCGAGAGGATCCGTCCTGTTCAAAACGCTCTTCTTTGTCCCCGTCGTCCTGTCGGTCGTCCCCGTCGCGGTCATCTGGGGCTACATATTCGATACGGAACACGGGTTGATGAACGGGCTCCTGGGACTCGCCGGCGCGGGGAAGATCGCCTGGCTGTACGACCCGGCGTGGATACGCCGGGGGATCAGCCTGATGACGGTCTGGCAGGGCTCGGCGTTCGGCACGATCATCTATTTCGCCGCGCTGCAGGGGATCCCCGATCAGCTCTACGAGGTGGCGGCGCTCGACGGGGCAGGCCGATGGAGGCAGTTCCGGAGCATTACGTTTCCCCTTCTCTTTCCCACGCATCTCTTTCTCGGCGTCACCGGTGTCATCGGCGCCCTCCAGCTCTTCGCGCCGATCCAGGTGATGACGCACGGGAACGCCGGCGGAGCCCACACGCTCATCATCGAGCTCTACGCGAAGGCCTACCAGGAATTCCAGATGGGGCACGCGGCGGCGCTTTCCTGGATCCTCTTCTTCCTGATTGCCCTGGTCTCCGCGGCGTACTGGGCGCTGCTCGCACGGAGAGGGTCCTCCTTCTCCGGGGAGCGCGCACGGTGAAACGACGGGGACCCGCCACGCTCATTCTGTACGTCCTCCTTGCGGTCTTTTCCGCCTGGTACGTCGTTCCGTTCTCGTGGGCGCTCGTGACGAGCGTGAAGCATCCCGGGATGGTCTTCGACGGCAGGTGGCTTCCGTACGCGCGCCTGAGCGAAATCCGGATTGACGGGAGGTCCGAAGAGATCCGCGTGGTCGAGGAACGGGGCGACTCGCTCGGCGTGCGCATTACCGGGTCCGGAATGCTCCGGACGGTTCCCCGGGGCGACGTGGAGAAGGTCAGCCCCCGGTGGGACAACTATGCCGAGGCGTGGAACATCGTCCCGTTCGGGAGGTACTTCCTGAACAGCTTGCTGATCGCCCTGTGCGTCACGCTCGGCCAGCTCGTCGTCTGTTCTCTCGGCGGCTATGCGTTTGCGCGGCTCGAGTTTCCGGGGAGGGACGCGGTGTTCTTCCTGTACCTGGCCACGCTCATGATCCCGGGCCCGGTCCTGACCGTTCCGATCTACATCCTTCTCCGGCAGTACCATCTCCTGAACACGTACCCGGGAGTCATCCTCCCGGGATTGTTTTCGGCCTACGGAACGTTCCTCCTCCGGCAGTTCTTCCTGACGCTCCCGAAGGAGCTGGAGGACGCGGCCCGGATCGACGGTGCGGGGAGATTCGGCGTCTATCTGCGAATCGTGATTCCGCTCTCCGGCCCGGCGCTCGCCGCGCTCGCGACGTTCGTCTTCATCGGATCCTGGAACGACTACTTCTGGCCGTCGATCGTGCTGACCGATCCCGACCGGCTCACGCTCCCGGTCGGGCTTGCACACTTCAACGACATCTACGTGTTCGATTACGCGAGGCTCATGGCGGGGAGCATGATCGCCGTGGCCCCCGCGATCCTCACGTATCTCCTGTTTCAGCGTTTCATCACCCGCGGCGTGGTGATGACGGGCCTGAAAGGATAACCGAGCGCCATGCCCCGGATGCTGATAGCTGGTGTGTGTCTCCTTGCCCTCGCGTGTGCGGGGCTCTCCGTGTACCTCGATTCGGACGACTCCTCGCATTACCTCGTCTTCTCGACCTGGGGAACCCCGTCCGAGATCCGGGGATTTCGCACGCTCATCGAGCATTACAACGCCACGAGGCACCCCCGTCATCCCGTGAAGCTCTCACACAGCGAGCAGTACCAGTACACCGAGCGCCTCATGGTGCAGTCGGCCGGGCTCGCCGCCCCCGATGTCATCCACATGGACAGGAAGGACATCCCCCTGTTCGTGCGGAAAGGGCTGCTCGAGGACCTGACACCCGTGCTGGAGCGTGATTCCTCGTTCAATCCCGGGGTGTTTCTCTCCGGGCTCACCGACGGGTGCGTCCTGGGCGGGCGCACATATGCCCTTCCCCACAGCTTTTCGACGCTGGTCCTGTACTACAACAGGGATCATTTCGACGCGGCGCGGCTCCCGTATCCCGACAGCACGTGGACGTGGGAAACCCTGCTTGCGGCCGCGCGCGCCCTGACGCTCGCCGACGGCGCGGGGAACATTCAAAGGTACGGCTGCAACATGCAGATCGCCTTCACGACGCTCCTGGAGCAGAACGGCGGGCACGTGCTCAACCCGTCGCTCGATTCCTGCGTGATCGGCTCAGCGGCCTGCGCGGACGCTCTCGCCTTCGAGGTGGACCTTTCCGAGAAATACCGGGTGTCGTGGAGCATGCTGTCGCAGAACCTGCAGTGGGACGACATGTTCGAAGGGGGAAGGCTCTCGATGATCGCCAACGGCCGCTGGGCGGCCGTCCCGTACACCAGCGCGCTGGGAGACGGGAACGTCGATGTCGCACCGCTTCCTTCGGGAGTGCTGCGCAGGGGGGCGGCAGCCGTGCACGTGATGGCGGTATCGTCCGGGAGCACCAAGAAGGACGAGGCGTGGGAGTTCATCAGGTTCCTTGTGAGCGACGAGGGGGAGCGGATGGTGAACGCCGGGGGGGCGACGATTCCCTCGACGCGATCGATCGCGCTGTCGGGGGAGTTTCTCCGTCACCGCCTCACGCCCGGCATGAACAACCGCGTCTTCCTTGACGAGCTTCGTTCCAGCGTGATGTGGCCGTTCGCGCAGGGCGCGTACCTGACCACGTTCACGCTGCAATCCCGGTTCGAGCAGGCGGTGAGGCGCGTCCTCCTGCACCGGGACGCGCCCCTGGCGTCGCTCCGCGCGATGCAGGAGGAAATCAACACGGACATCCGTTCCGCCCGGGCGGTGCCGGAACGGGTGCCGTTCGCGGGAAGCGTGCTCTTCTGGACCTCTCTCGCCGCCGCAGGCGCGGCGGGCCTTTACATCCGGAGGCGCGCCGTCAGGGGCGCGTCGACCTGAACGTGTACGTCCCGGCGCCGACTTCGAACACCGCGCAGTCCTTTTCCTGCCTGAGGAATGCAACGCCCTCCGCACGGCGCACGGGCTTTCCCCCCTCGGTGACGTCCTTCGGCGATGCCGCCGGGACGCACACCGTGGCCCCGGAGTTCGGAGGGACGGTGACCGTCCATTCGAACGCTCCCTTGACGATCTTCCAGCGGCTCACGATCCGGCCGTACGGAGATTCGTGCGTCGCACCGGCGAACGTAAGGTCTCCCACCGGCGTGGGGCGCATGATGATGTGCTTGAACCCCGGTTTCGCGGGGTCCGGCCTGATCCCGGCGACGTACTCGTACAGCCAGATGACGAGGTCCCCCACAAGCATCACGTGATTGCCGGAGTTCATCGCGGGGTCCGCGGTGTCCCCGTTCCAGAGTTCCCACACCGTCGTCGCCCCTTTTGCCGCCATATAGCCCCATCCCGGGTACGTCGTGTCCGTCGCGAACCTGTAGACGACGTCCGGCCTCCCGTTATCCGTCAGGACCCGGCTGAGCCACTGTCCGCCGACGAGTCCCGTCCCGATATGGCCGTGCGTCTCGCGCGTGATCTTGTCAACGAGGTGACCGAACACCTTCTCCTTTTCTCCGGCAGGGACCATCCCGAACGCCAGGGGGAGGACGCACGATGTCTGCGATCCGTTGTCGTAGTATCCGCTGTCGCGTTTGTAGAACGTGGAGGTGAGCCCCTCCAGCATCCGGGAGGCGAGATCGTCGAACTTCTTCCTGTCGGCGTCCTGCGAGAGCATTGCCGCGTACCGTGACATGAGCCGGAGGTCGTGATAGAAATACGAGGTGGCCAGTATCCCCGGCGCGGTCTTCCGCATCGGGTCTTTGGAATGGATGAGCTTCGGGTCTTCGGGGGGGACGCACCAGTCCCCGTAGCTGTCCTTCGTGATGATCCCGTCCTTGATGTACTGCGTCATATGATCGATCCATCTGACCATGCTTGCATAATGCCTCCGGATGATCTCCCCGTCGGCGTACTGGTCGTGGAGTGCGCCCGGGATGATCACCGTGCTGCTCGGCCACGTGACGTTGTCGTTGTAGAGGGGCCAGTAGGAGGGGCAGACGTCGCTCACGCTCCCGTCGTCCCTCTGGGCGTCCTCCATGTCCTGCAGCCACTTTGCGTAGAGCGCGTTTATGCGGAAAAGGTACGTCTCGCCCCGTGACTCGGCCGAGCGGTCGCCGAGCCACCCCTGCCTCTCGTCCCGCTGGGGGCAATCCGTGGGCATGCTCCTGTAGTTTCCCCGCACTCCCCAGACGATGTTCCGGTACACCCTGTTGATCACGGGATGGGAGCAGGTGAACTCGCCGGCGGTCTTCACGTCGTCGTTCACGACACGTCCTTCGATCGACCCGGCCCCCGGGGTCCCCGGGAATCCGGTGACCTCCACGTAGCGGAATCCGTGATACGTGAAACGCGGTTCGTACGTTTCGGCCCCTCCGCCTTTGAGCGTGTACACATCCGTTACTTTCGCGCTCCGGATGTTGTCGAGATAGAGAGACCCGTCCGGCTTCAGACCTTCGGCGTGCCTGAGGCTCACCTGCGTTCCCGCCGGGCCGTTCACGTGGATCCTGCACCAGCCCACCATATTCTGTCCCATGTCGACGATGAACACGCCGGGTTTCAGCTCTTTGACCGAAACGGGGTTCAGCGTCCCGGTCACCCGTATCGGATCGATCATCTGCGCGCGCAGGGCTCCTCCCGGAGGGGCGACGGCGGCGGCTTTCTGCCAGAGCGCGTCGTCGTACCCGGGGGCAGCCCAGCCGGGAAGCTCCATGCGGGCGTCGTATTCCTCCCCGTCATATTCATTGTTCGTGCGTATCGGCCCCGCACTCGTGAGCTTCCACGTGCCGTCGCTCGCGATATCAGAGAATGTGCCGTCCTCGAATTCGACGCGGAGCTGGAACAGGAGTTTCGGGGACCCGAATGACAGCGTGTGCGTCGGCTCGGTCAGGCGCGGCGCGAAAAACCGCCCGTTGCCGAGCACCACGCCGATCGCGTTCCGCCCCTCCCTGATGAGCGCGGTCACGTCGTGCGTCACGTAATACAGCCGCTTTGTGTACTGGCTCAGTGCTGGAGAAAGGACGTCGTTTCCGGCCTTTTCTCCGTTGATGTAGAGTTCGGAAAGTCCCAGCCCGCAGACGTACGCCGTTGCACGGACGACCTTTTTGCCCGCGTCGAATTCCTTCCGGAGCCACCGGGCGGGAAGCCGCCTGTCCGCGGGCCCGTACATCTCTCCCCAGGGCTGCATCCCCGCGGGCCCGATCGTTTTCGCACTCACCCATCCCCGGTCGTCGAATGCCGGTGATTCCCATCCCTGCGTGTCCCGGTCCGACGCCTTCCACGACGAGTCGGTCGTGACGCGCCTTGACGCTCCGTCGGCAAACCGGATTTCAAGCACGCCGATGAAACCGGCGGGATTCGGACCTCCCCCGACATTCCGGACCGACGCCGCGATGACGTTTCCTCCCGGGTGAAGACGGTCCATGACGTCGATCTCGGGGACCAGCCTCAGGTTGTCGCTCCGGCTGACTTCCGTACCGTTGACGTAGAGCGTGCACTCATTATCGCCGGTCATGTGGAGCCAGGCGCCCGACGCTGCAGGCGCCGGGGGAAGATCGACGTGCAGCCTGAAGTACCGCGTTCCGAGAGGCGCGGATTTCTCCGGGCTTCCTTCGGGGTACCAGATCCAGTTCGTCCCCGTGAGATGGTACGCGGTGTCGATCCCGTCAAGCCCGATCCACGTTCCCTTCCAGTCGCCCGTCGTGAGGAGTCCCGTCGACATGCAGGCAGGCGTGCTCCATGACCCCGGTTTCCCGTCGGAACCCCACGCGCGCACCTTCCAGCAGTACATCCGGCCGGATTCGAGGGGTTTTCCCCCGTACGGGAGATTGACCGATACGTCCGACTCGACTTTTCCAGTGTTCCAGACGTCCCCCCGGTCCGATGCGAGGAGCTCCGGGCTGCTTGCGACGATCACCTGGTAGGCACGCTGTTGTTCCCCCCTTCGCGCCGACTGGATCTGCCACGAAAGCCGCGGCTGCGCGGCGTCGATCCCGGCGGGATCGGTGAGCCCTTCACACGTAAGGTTCACGATGGTCATATCAGCTCCTTTGCGCGTTGCGGGGTGTGCACCGCGAGCCGAAGCACACGCGGATGAGAGCGACAGCAGGAGGAGTAACGTCAGGACGTTCCTTGACATGGCGCATTCCTTTCTTTGGCAGCGGATGACATTGCCTTCGAGAGAGAGTGTGTGCGGCAGCGTGATCAGAGAATGTGAGCGGAGGTATATCGGTCGCCCCGGCGGTCAATTTAATGAATTCTCATCTCCAAATCCCGCCATTCGGCGGGGAAAATGATCGTTCCGCCTGTGGGACGCGAGGGGGGAGCCGGCCCCGCTCAGCGCGCACGGTAGCAGGAGAAGCTCCCGTTGCGTATATTCATCAGGACATGAGCGCCAGCATGAGATTCATCAACGATGATTTCCTCCTGGGGACGGGATACGCCCGGGATCTCTACCACGGGTACGCCGCGCCCCTGCCGGTCATCGATTATCACTCCCACCTGAGCGCCGCGGACATCGCCGCCGACAGGCGGTTCGCCACGTTGACGCAGATCTGGCTTGCCGGCGACCACTACAAGTGGCGCGCGATGAGAGCCTGCGGCGTCAACGAAAAGTTTATCACCGGGAGCGGGACCGACTGGGAAAAATTCGAGCAGTGGGCCTGGACGGTACCCCGGACGCTCCGCAATCCCCTCTATCACTGGACGCATCTCGAACTCGCGCGCATTTTCGGCGTGGAGGACAGGCTTCTCGCTCCGACGACGGCGAAGGGGATATGGGAAGAATGCAACGGGAAACTTGATTCGCCCGGCTTCTCGGTCAGGGGGATACTGGAGCGGATGAACGTCGAACTGATCTGCACGGTGGACGACCCGGCCGACGCGCTGGAACATCACGCGCTCATCGCCGCGGACCCCTCGATGCACGTCACGGTTCTCCCGACGTTCCGCCCCGACAGGGGACTCGCCGTCGACCGGCCGGAGGTGTTCGCCGCGTTTCGCGCCGAGCTCTCGGCGTCTTCGGGAATCGGCATCGGATGCTACGCGGATTTCATCGCCGCCCTGAAATCGCGCCACGACTATTTTCATGCCCGCGGGTGCCGGCTCGCGGACCACGGTCTGGAGACGGTGTATGCCGGTGCGTATTCCCCGGCACGCCTGGAAACGGCGTTCGGGCGGCTCCTGAAGGGTGCGGCGCTCGAAAACGCGGAAGTCGCCGCCCTGAAGTCCGCCATACTGCATGATCTTGCGATCATGAACTGGGAGAAAGGGTGGGTGCAACAGTTTCATATCGGAGCGCTGAGAAACACGAATTCCCGGATGATGCGGACGATCGGTCCCGACAGCGGATTTGATTCCATCGGCGATGCGGAAGTCGCCCGCCCCCTCGGACAGTTCCTCGATTCGCTCGACAGGGACGATCGACTTGCGAGAACCGTCCTGTTCAACCTGAACCCGCGGGACAACGAGGTCTTTGCCACCATGGCCGGGAATTTTCAGGACGGCTCGATCCCGGGGAAGATCCAGTACGGTCCCGCGTGGTGGTTCCTCGACCAGGCCGACGGCATGACCCGCCAGATCAGGGCCCTCTCGGACATGGGAGTCCTGAGCCAGTTTATCGGGATGGTGACCGATTCACGGAGTTTCCTCTCGTATCCCCGCCACGAATATTTCCGCCGCCTCCTCTGCGGTCTGCTCGGCGACGACATCTCGAAGGGGCTTCTTCCCCCCGACCTGGAGCTTGTCGGCGGAATGGTCAGGGATATCTGCTGCTTCAACGCCAGGCGGTACTTCCGGTTTCCCGAGCGCACCGCGTCAGGCCAAGATCCTGAGGTGCGCCCGTGACCGGCCGGCGTGCAATCCAGGGACGACAATGAACACGGACGACATATCCAGACTGTACGACTTCAGCGGAAAATCCGTCTTGATCACCGGCGGGGCAGGCGTTCTGGGGGGAGAGATGGCGTGCGCCCTGTCCGGATGCAACGCGCAGGTGGCGATCGTCGACAGGGACCCTGCGCTTGCCGCCCCCCTCATGAAGCGGATAGGGCCGGTCGGGGACAGGGCTGTCGTCGTGTTCGGTGACGTCCTCTCCCGGGAGACGATGCAGAATGCCGCGGACCAGGTCATCCGGACATTCGGGAAAATCGACATGCTTATCAACGCCGCGGGGGGGAATGATCCCCGGGCGACCACGGGGGCAGGAACGACGTTCTTCGACATCCCCGCCGATGCGCTGAGATTTGTCTCCGATCTGAATCTCCTTGGCACGATGATCCCCTCGCAGGTCGTCGGGAAGCACATGGCCGGGCGCGGTGAAGGGGTCATACTGAATGTTTCCTCGATGAACGCCCTGCGTCCCCTGACAAGGATCGCGGCCTACTCGGCGGCGAAAGCCGCCGTCAGCAACTTCACGCAGTGGCTTGCCGTCTATATGGCGAAGGAATCGTCCCCGAACATACGGGTGAACGCGCTGGCCCCCGGGTTTTTCCTGACGAATCAGAACCGGTTCCTCCTCACCGACAGGGAAACGGGGGGGCTGACCGAACGGGGAAAGAGGATCCTCGATCACACCCCTGCCGGCCGCTTCGGGAATCCGGAGGATCTTCTCGGGGCGGCCCTCTGGCTCCTTTCGCCGGCGTCGAAGTTCGTCACGGGAATCGTGGTCCCCGTCGACGGCGGCTTCTCGGCGTTCAGCGGCGTCTGAAAGGGGGGAATGCGAAATTGACCGGCACAACGGGGAAGGGTTCACCAGAGGTCCGCCTCGACGCCCCGGCGGTCGAAGAGATCTGCCGGGAGACGCTTGCTTCGGTCGATCTTCGGGGGAAGCGGGTTCTCGTTCTCATTCCCGACCACACGCGTCACGCGCCCATCGGTTTGTTCTTCCGCGTGCTGTACGCCCTCCTGGGGAAGAGCGCGCAATGCCTGGACTACCTCGTGGCCACGGGAACGCACCGGGCGATGGAGGAAGAACGGCTCTACAGGCACGTCGGCATAACGCCGGACGAGCACAGAAATGCATTTCCCAACGTCCATTTCCTCGTCCACGAGCACGACAATCCCGCAAAGCTCAGGACGATCGGCACGATACCCGCCTCCGAGATCAGGGCGCTGACCGGCGGGCTCTTCGACCAGGACATACCGGTCAGCATCAACCGCGCGGTGCTCGAGTACGATCACGTGATCATCGTGAGCCCTGTCGTTCCCCACGAGGCAATGGGCTTTGCCGGGGGAAACAAGTACTTCTTCCCGGGGGTGGGGGGGCTCGACCTTATCGAGACGTTCCACTGGCTCGCGGCATTGATCACCAATCCCGCCGTCAACGGGGTGAAGGAGACGCCGACGCGCCGCGTGATCGACCTGGCTGCGAAATTCCTCCGCGTGCCCCGGACGTGCTTCGCATTCGCCGTGGATGAGGCCAACCGGCTGGCGTGCCTCTTCGGGGGGAGTCCGGAAGAGGCGTGGTCGCGCGCCGCCGATTACTCGGCCATGCTCCACATCCGGTACGTCGATGCGCCCGCCCGGAGGGTCCTTGCCCTCACCCCGGACATCTACGAGGAACTCTGGGTCGGGGGGAAAGCGATGTACAAGCTGGAACCCGTCGTCGCCGACGGGGGGAGCTCATCATCTACGGTCCCCGGATCCGCGAGTTGTCGTTTGTCCACGGAGAGGCGATACGGCGGATCGGATACCACGTGCGGGACTACTTCCTGGGTCAATGGGAGAAGTTCCGCCTCGAACCGAAGCTGATACTCGCCCACTCCACGAACGTCAGGGGGGTGGGTTCGTACGAAGAGGGGATCGAACGTCCCCGCATCCGCGTGACCCTGGCGACGGGGATCTCCGGGGACATCTGCAGGTCCGTCAACCTCGGATACAGGGATCCCTCATCCATCGATCCGGATGCGTGGCGCCGGAAACCGGAGGCGGGCGATCTCATCGTCGAAAACGCCGGACAGGATCTCTACAGGCTGCGCGCGTGACGGGCGCGGCAGAGGCGACACATCGTACCAAACTCGGGAACAATGACATGGAACGCGTTCTGAACATACGGCCCCCGGGAGGGCTTGATCTGCTCTCGCTCGGCGCACTCGTCCACAGGCTCGACCCCGGGATCATCCCGTTCCGGAAAGCGTCCGAGTGCCAGATCCACGTGAGCGGGGGAGAGTACAACGTTGCGGCGAACATGGCGGATTGCTTCGGGATGAACACGGGAATCGCCACCGCGATGGTCAGCTACCCGATCGGCGACCTGGCCGCCGAGCGGGTGAAGGCAATGGGGGTGAAGCCCTTCTACCGCACGTTCGCGCACAACGGCGTCAACGGGCCGAACATCGCGGCGGTCTACAGCGACAGGGGGCACGGCGTCCGCGCCCCGGTCGTTTTCTATAACCGCTCCAACGAGGCGGCGGCGCAGCTCCGCCCCGGGGATTTCGACTGGAACGCGATATTCGCCGGAGGGGTCCGCTGGTTTCACAGCGGGGGGATATTCGCCTCGCTCTCGGCGACGACCGGGGAGCTGATCATCGAAGCGATGACCGCGGCACGGAAAGCGGGGGCCATCGTCAGCTTCGACCTCAATTTCAGGGAAAAGCTCTGGAGCATCTGGGGAGGGGAGAAGAAAGCGGTTGACGTCGTGTCACGAATCGTGCAGAACGTCGACGTCCTCGTGGGGAACGAGGAAGATCTTCAGAAAGGGCTCGGCATTTCCGGTCCCCGGGCGTCCGCGGCGTCCCGGCTCGACCCGGACGTGTTCCTCGGCATGATCGACGGGCTCGTCGCCGCGTACCCGAATGTCAAAGCCGCGGCCACGACGCTTCGCGACGTCCACTCGACGAGCCGCCACGGCTGGAGCGCCGTCGCCTGGGTCGGGGGAGAGACCTGCAGGGCGCCCGTGTGCGAGCTTGATGTTCTCGACCGCGTGGGAGGCGGTGACGGTTTTGCGAGCGGATTCTTCTACGGGCTTCTCACCGGCGAGCCTCCGGAAGAAGCCGTGAAACTCGGCTGGGCGCACGGGGCGCTCCTGACGACGTTTCCCGGGGACACAACGATGGCAACGCTCGACCAGGTACGGTCGTTTGCGCGCGGTGGCTCGGCGCGGATACAGCGCTAGGCGCCGAACAGGAGGCCGAGGAGCCGGTTCATCTGGCAGAAATCGGGGATGACGAGGTCGGCCCCTGCTTCGATGAGCCTCCTCCGTTTTCCGGGATTGAGACCGTACCGGCGGATTTCGTCGCTGGCGACCCCGACGGTGTATCCGCCCCTCTTGTGCGTTTCACGGATTTCGACGGGCCCGTCCCCGAACGCCAGCGTCCGGGCGGACGCCCCTTCCCCGATCTCGGCGTGTATCCTCTCGAGGACCAGCCGCTTCGCCTCCTTCGTCACGTCCCCCACGGCGCCGAATATCCTCCCGCCGAACAGATCCCGGTACCCGAGTATGGCTGACTCCCGGTCCAGGTCCGTCTGGTCCGTCCCGCTTGCCAGGTAGAGCGTGAGTCCCCGCGAGACGAGCGCGCGAAGGAAATCCGGCCCCCTGCGGACCGTGAAATCCTCCCGCTCCAGGTCCCCGCGGCCGATCTTCGCGATTCGCCGGCCGACCATCGAGAGGAGCTCAGCGTTGTAGAGCGACTTGTATCCGGCCGCATCGAGAATCTCGTCTTCCGGGACGCACCTGAACCGCCTGACGAGCTGGACGAGCCCCTCCATCTGGACGAGCGTCTGTATCCCCGTCGTCCTGTCGATGTATTCGCGGACCGCCGCCTCGACGTGGTCATACAGCGGCTCGTCGGCCTCCCCCTTTCCCAGTATGCAGCGGACCATCATGGGCTCCATGATCTCCTCCCACCCCTGCCGCAGCGTGGAGATCGTCCCGTCGTGATCGAATATGACGTGCGTGAACGTCCTTCCCCGGGGGAGACCGCCGGCGATTTCGATCTCGGTGTTTTCCGCGTAGACGGCCTTCCTCAGCTGCCGGGCGAGGTCCGGCCTGTAGCGCCTGTCCGCTTCCGGACCGAGGAGGAGGATCTCCTCCGGGGAAGCCGTTCCCGTCTGCATCAGCTTCTGCGCGGTGACGCCGGAGACGATGCTCCCGAGCTCCGCGGCGACGGCGGGAGCCGCCCCCGCTCCGAGCGCGGCGGCGATTCCGGAGAGCATGCTGTCACCCGAGCCGACGGTGTCCACCTGGGAGAGGTGGAGGAGCCCGGGGACTTCATGGTACCCCGCGGCGTCGAACACCGCGCAGCCCTGGTCGGGCCCCGTCACAAAAAGGGGAGCTCCCCAGCGTGCGAAGAGCAGTCGTGCGGTCTCTTCGACGAAGGCAGGCTCGGCGTAATCGGGGGACGGGAGATCGCGGTGCAGGATGTTCGCCGCCTCGCGCAGCGGAATTTTCCGGACCGTGTGACCGTAGTCGTCCGCGAAATGACGGGAATCCGTGACGAACAGCGTCTCCGGGTGTTCCTTCGCCAGGGCGGCGAGCGCATCCCGCATCGCCGGGGTGTGGAGGCCGCACGAAACCTGCTGCTTCAGTATCACGACGTCGAGCCGCCGGAGCGCACCGGCGAGATCGTCCAGTATGTGCATGAACGTGGAAGGATGGACCTCGTTGAACGTGCCGAAGTCCATCCGGTGCTGTTCCTTCTCCTTCTCGAACGGCTTCATGTACACGTGCGTATCCCAGCGCTCGCGCTGCACGAGGAGCCCCGATGTGTCGATCGCGTGCGCGTCGAGCACCCTCTTCATTTCTCCGCCGAACGGATCCGCCCCGATCACCCCGTAGACGGACACCGTGCGGACCCCCATCGCCTGAAGATTGCACGCGACGTTCCCGGCCCCGCCGGGTGAATATCGCTGGGACCTGACCGGGCGCGTGGGGAGGCCCGTCTCGAGCGACGGTTCGGATCCCGAGCTGTCGAGCAGGATGTACGCGTCGAGACAGAAATCTCCGACGATGCCGATCCGGAGGTTCCGGACGGCCAGGAGGAGCCGGGAAAGTTCTTCGTGTGTCATCGCCATCGCCTGCAGAATGCTGCCTGAACGGCTTTCGTTACTGGATCGCCCCCGCGGAGATCCCCCTGATGAACGTCCGCCTCATCACGAGGAAAAGGATGAGAGGGGGGATGCTGAAGAACACGGCGGCGGCGGCCATCTGGTTCCAGACGTCCTCGAACTCGCCGACAAAAAGGCCGATCCCCACGGGAATGGTCTGCGTCGCATCGGAGTTCGTCAGGAGGAGTGCAAAGAAGAATTCGTTCCACGAGCCCAGGAACGCGAACAGGGCCGTGGCTCCCAGCCCGGGGAGCGCCAGCGGGAGGATGACCCTCCAGAGCGCCTGGATTCTCGAGCATCCGTCGATCAGCGCGGCGTCCTCCACCTCGACGGGGATCCCCGAGAAGAAGCCGTGGAGGAGCCAGATGGCGAACGGGAGAAGGACCGCCGTGTGGACGAGGATGAGCCCGATGTGCGTGTCGTACAGTCCCGCCCCCTTGAGAAGCTGAAACAGGGGGATGATCACGGAGGCACCGGGGAGCATCTGCGAGAGCAGGAGGACGAGCAGGATATGCCTCCTCCCCGGGAACCGGAACCGGGCGAACGCGAACGCCGCCAGGCTCCCCAGGACGAGCGTGAGCACCGTCGCGCTGGAGGCGACGATAAGGCTGTTCAGCGTGTACCGGGAGAAGGGAAGATAAAAGAACATGTCGCGGTACGGCTTCAGGCTCATCGACGGGCTCGTCCATTCGGGCGGATAGCGGTTCACCTCTGTGAGCGGCTTGAGCGACGTGGAAAGCGTCCAGAGGAACGGAAGGAGGACGATGAACGCCAGAACGGCGACGGGGACGAGGAGGAGCTTCTTTCTCATATCCTCTCCCTCCGCGAGAGCATCCTCAGGTACAGGAAGGAGAGCGTCACGAGCATCGTGAACATGAGGATGGAAAGCGCGGAACCCTTCCCCATGTCGAAATGCACGAACGAGAATTCCCTGACAAGGACGGGGAGGACCATCGAGGCGTTGATGGGACCTCCCCGGGTCATCACGAAGACCATCGTGAAATCGTTGAAGCTCCAGATCACGCCCAGGAGGAGGAGCACCGACGAGACCGGCCGCAGGTTCGGGATCGTGATGTGGAAGAACTTCCTGATCGCCGTGGCGCCGTCGACGGAGGCGGCCTCGTACTGTTCCGCGGGGATCGACTGCAGGCCGGCAAGGAACATCACCATGGCGAACGGATAGAACTGCCAGGCCCGGGCGGCCATCACGCACACCAGCGCCAGGCGCGGATCGCCCAGCCAGCTCGTTCCGTTCCTGACGATGCCCGCCGATGAAAGCCAGTAGTTCAGTATGCCGAAATGGTCGTTGAGGAGCCACTTCCACGCAAATCCCGCCACGACGGGAGAGACCACCCACGGGATCGAATAGAGGCATGCGGCGGCCGTCCCCATCTTCCCCGTGTTCATGTCCAGGACGAGCGCCAGCGCCAGCCCGATCGCCAGGGCAAGGAGCGTTCCTCCCAGGGCATAGACGATGGTGTTCCGGAACGCCGGCCAGAAGACCGGGTCAGAGAAGACGTGCGCGTAGTTCGTCAGCCCCGTCCACCCGCCCCCGCTCCGCACGAGGCTCACTTCCCTGAAGCTGTTGACGAGGTTCTGCGCCACGGGGTACAGGAGGATGAACACGGTGAACAGCAGGGCAGGCGCCAGCAACAGGTAGGGAGTGTAGCGTTTCATTTCTTTCCCTCGATCAGGTCCTGCGCTTCGCGTACCGCCTGGTCGAGGGCCGCCTGTGGTGAAAGCTCACCCACGATCGCCTTCTGGGTGTATGGCGTGAAGATGTCGCTCGCGATCGCGATCATGCTGGGATGGGCGGGCCACGGCTTCGCGTGTGCGAGTTCGTTGATGTAGATGGGAAGATCGTCCAGCGCCTTTGCTTCGGGACTCCCGAGGGCCCGCCGCGTCGTTGCCACGGCTCCCAGGTCTTCCCGGATCCATGCCATGTCCGCCTCTTCGTTCCGGAGGTACTTCACGAGCTCCCACGCGGCTTCGGGGTGTTTCGACCGGGCATTGATCGCATACATGACCATGTCCTGGAGCGTCGCGGCGGTGTCGTATGCGCCGATCATGTCGTCCGGAACCGGGACCGGGACGGTGTAGATCTTCTTCCCGGGGCTCTTGTCGTCGACCATCCCCCGGAACCAGGGTCCCTCGATGCTCATCGCCACCTTGTTCCCGCAGAACAGGTCGTTGATTTCCGTCAGCGTGTAGGCGAGGAAACCCGGCGTGATGGAATGGTCGACCTGGTACATGTCGGCGATGAGCTTGAGCGCGGAGACGGCCCGGGGCGAGTTAAAGAGGACGGTCTTCATGTCGTCCGACATGATGTCCGCACCAGCCTTGAGGAAGAAGGGAACAAGCCGGTAGGCGAATCCCCCCTTGTCGCCCCCGAGGAGGACGAGCCCGTACTGGTCGACGACCCCGTCCCCGTCGGTGTCCTTCGTCAGGCGGCGGGCGGCCTCGCGGAACTCCGACCACGTCCTGGGCGGGGAGATCCCCTCTTTGTCGAAGAGCTCCTTGTTGCAGACGAGAACGAACGCGATGCCGGAGGAGGGGAGGCCGTAGTAGTTGTCGCCGTAGCGGGTGGATTCCATGAGATGCGGGACGTACCAGGCGCTCACCTCCTTGAAATCCGGAAACGTGTTGACCGGGTAGTAGTACCCGGCGCCGCCGAATTCCGCGGCGTAGTTCGCGTGGACGTTGACCACGTCCGGGCCGGTTCCCACGCTGTACTCCGCGTACAGGAGCTCCCGGATCATGTTCCAGCTTTTCTGGCTCTGCTCGACACGGATCCCGCGGTGCGTCTGCTCGAAGAGGTCAATCCGCTGGCGCAGCCACTCGATCATCCTCGGTTTGCCACCGAAATTCCAGTCGCGGATCTCGACCGTGTCGTCCTTCCTGCCGCAGGACAGGGCCGCGAACGCACAGAGTGCAGCAGCGAGCATGTACCGTTTCATCGTTCCCCCGTCGTAATTGGGACCCCGTTCACTGTTCCGCCGCCTCCCGCGCCGCCCTGACGAACGCGACGAAATTCTCCGGGGCCGTCCCCTGGAGAACGGCGTCCGCCGTGGACAGGATATGGGCGTGCCCGCGGACGGCGTGCGCGATTGCGCGCACGCCGGCGGCGACGTCCCCGGGCTCCCCTTCGCGGAGAAGCCGGAGGTTCAGATTCCCCTTGGTGCATATCCGGGCATCGAGCGCCCTGCGGGAGGCGGCGAGATCGTTGTCCCCTTCCGGGGGGGGCGCGATGGTCTCGATCACGTCTGCCCCCAGCGTGTTGAACACGCCGTCCCGGATCAGCCGGCTGGTGAACCCGCAATTGTGATACCAGAAGAGGCCGCCGCGCTCGTGCGTCCACCCGGCGAACCGGCGGATGTACGGCAGATCCATTTCCGCGAACAGGGCGGGGGACGTCATCTCCAGCCCGTAGCTCGAGTCGCTCATGAAATCGATCCCTTCTTCCATGGCGACCGACATCACGAACAGCGCCGCCCGGCTGACGGCCTCCATGGAGCGGACGAACAGCTCCCGCTCGTCGTTCCAGTGAAAGAAGATATTCGAGGGATTGATCTGGTACCCGAGCCACGACGGGTGCGGATGCCCCAGGACGATCACCCCTTCCTCGCCGACCTTCCGGCGCCAGGCGCGGAAATACGCCCGGATTTCCTCTTCCCGGTCTTCCACCTGCGCGCACACCTCGACGAGCATGTCGTGGTCGGCCGGCGCCCGCACCGGGAGATCCGCGTCGTCGCTCCAGGGGACTTCCCGGCGGCCGGAGAGGCGTATCCATTCCCCCCGGGGCGTCGTGATCACCCGCGTGCAGGAATCGCCGTCGGAGCGGGATTCGTCGATGCGCCAGTTGAATATGAGCCCGGAGCAATCGGTCATGAACATCGGCTGGTAGCCGAGATGGCCCGCGAGCGCGATCTCGTCGGCGACCGGGTCCCCCGTTGCGCCGAGGCGCAGGTGGGCCATCGTGTCCCGTATGACGTCCGGGTGGGGGAGGAACGGGGAAATGACGCGCGGCGCCGAGTGCGGATCCCGGACGTACGACAGGAAGTGTTCCCGTGCGGACATACCCATGGCGCGCCTATGGCTCCTCTGCAAGTATCCTGTTGACGACGATCTGCCTCATCTCGGGGGAGAGGCTGGCGAAGTACGCGCTGAACCCGGTGACGCGCACGACGAGATCCGGGTGGGTGGAAGGGTCCCTGTGCGCTTCGAGGACGGCTTTCTTGTCCAGTATGTTCATGTTGATCTGCGTCCCTCCCATGTCGAAATGCGTCCTGATGAGATCGACGACGCTTCCGACGTCCCCTCCCTTGCCCGACACCCCGGGATCGAGCTCGATCTGCATGGGCGCGGTGTTGCCGTAGCCGGGCTGGACGGACGCAACGGCGATCGCCAGCGCGGTGGGAGCGGCGTCGCGGCGGAACCCCGGGTCGGGGTTCGGCCCGTGCGAGATCGGGTCCTGTGCGCGGCGTCCGTTGGGCGTGGCCCCGACGTCCTTCCCCATGGCGATTGTGGCGGCCCAGGAGAATATCCCGGGGATCATGTTGTACCCGTGCGGGGTCTTCATGCTCCTGACAACCTGCGTGAATTCCCTGGCGATCAAAACCCCGTATGCGTCGGCGCGCGAGCCGCCGCTGCCGTACCGGGGGACGAGCTTCATCATCAGGCGCGATTTCTCGCCCCCGGCGCCGGGCCAGTTGTCGTCGAGCAGCGCCATCAGTTCGCTCCAGGAGATCCGGCCCTCCCGTTCGACGCGCTGCTCGAGCGCGGCGAACGAGTCCGCCACCGTGGCAAGACCCGCGCCGTCGACGCACAGGTTGTAGAACTCGACTCCTCCGTGCGACGCGTCCCGCCCCCGCTCGATCGGCCCGTGGCACAGAAGATCGAGATGCAGTTCGGGAAAGACCCTGTACATGTTGTCGATGTGGAAATCGAGGCTCTCCCCGACGACTTCGACGCTCCGGCGCAGATGGTGCCGGAAACGTTCCCAGAGGTTGTCCACGCCCGGGGCGGGACCGTCCGGGCTATCGCCCGCGGCGCTCATCATCTCGCGGAGCGCCACGTCGAAGACCGCCGCGAAGTTCACCTTGACGCAGTCGTTGACCGTATACTCCCGCCCGGGGATCGCGCACCAGTGGCAGCCGGAATACGCCCGCTCTCTCCCGAGGGCGATCGGGTAGCCGTTTCGCGCGAACCCCTCGCTCGTCCTGTCCACGCCGAGGAACTTCGGTATGCCGGTCCTGTCCTCGAACAGGATCTCGACCCCGCGGCGGAGGAGCCGGGGATCCACGTCCTTTCCCACGCTGACGCCGACATTGACGGGGACCTTCAGAAGATGGGCGGCTTCGAGCATCAGGAACGACACCGGGTTCGTCGTGTCGCGCCCTTCCGCGTCTGGTCCCCCGAGCTGCGTGTAACTCGTGTCCATCACGAAGTGGCACGCGAGGTGGAACGTCGCCTCTTCGTCCGTCAGTATCCCCGCGGCGGTGTCCCTCAGGTAATAGGGGTAGAGGAACCGGTCGATCCGTCCGAGGGACCCTCCCATGTTGTACATTTTGCCTGCGAGCTGGTACCAGAGCATCCACTGGCAGGCCTCGCGAAACGTGCGCGGCGGCTCCGTCACAAGCGCGGCGTTGATGTCCGCGATCTCGAGAAGATTGCGCCGCATCTGCGGCCGCTCTTCGGATGCCGCCATTGCGCGCGCGGCCGCCGCGTGCCGTCCGATCCAGTTCTGCATTCCCCGCACAAAATGTTCGAGCCCGTCGTACAGCTCCACGGCTTCTTCGTCCGTGTTGACGGCCCTGTACCGGCGGATCTTGTCGAGTATCCCCCCCCATCCGAGCTCGAACCCGATCGTCATGTCCTGGCAGAAATGCTGGACCGCCCCGATGCCGTGGTGGAGCCGGTACTTTTCCTGCTCCGGACGGAGGTGCGCGTAGTCCAGGTCGGGATTCCATCCGGGCTCGCGGTACGAAATGAAGTGCGCCATGTACGCGCCGGCGAGCGAGCTCACCGGGTCGACGTAGGGAGGGTGCATCTCCATCAGCGCCCGGATGTTCTCGCCGCAGGCCCGCGCCCCGAACACGCCCCCGCTCGGGTGGTTGCTCTTCGGCGTGAACGTGCTGAAGAGGGCGTCGGGCATCGAGAGCCCGGAGCCGCTGATGATGCGGACCACTTTTCGCATCGAAGGCGGGGGGAGGATCACGGGGAGGTCGTCCATGTCCATCGAACCGAGGACCCGCTGTTTTTCCGCCGTGTGCCGCATTTTGGTTTCGCGGAGCAGGTTGATCCGCTCGGCGTACGTCAGATCGGGCATCTCCGGGGTTGCGCTCATGTCATTCTCGTTGTTGTCGTCATTGGTGTCGTGCTATGGGAGGCGTGCATCGATCCCCTCCCGCCGGGCGGCCTCAAGGAGCTCCAGCATTTCCTGGCGCGGAAGCGGGTCGAGCGATTCCGCCCTGTACTCCCGGCCGAGGCTCCTGTACTTGTCCGTCGCCATCCTGTGGAAGGGAAGAAGCTCGTAACGGATGTCCGCCCGGGGGCCTCCGTTGCGCGCCGCTCCCTCCCGTATCGCGACGAGTTCCCTGACAAACGAGGCGATCGCGGCGATTTCCTCCTGCGCGTCGTTCACCCCCCGGACCACCGGGGTTCGTATGACAAGGGGAACCCCCGTGCGGGCCAGCAGACGCGCGTTGGCAAGTATGCGTCCGTTCCCCTTTCCCGTCGCCTCCCTGTGTTTTTCCTCCGGGATGACTTTGATGTCCATCATGACGAGGTCCGTGGCGGGGAGGAGCGACTCCAGCGACGCCCAGGGACACTCCCCGCACGTTTCGATCGCGGTGCGGATTCCCAGAGCTTTGCATTCCAGGAGGATCGCGAGCGCGAACGCGCTGTCGAGCGTCGGCTCTCCGCCTGAAAGCGTGACACCCCCTCCGGAGGCGTCATAGAACGACCGGTCGGCGGTCACCTCGGCCATGACCTCCTCCACGGTCATGGCCTTCCCCTCCATCTGCAGCGCGCCTGAAAAGCATACGGCGGCGCATGCGCCCGTTCCCTCGCAGCGATCGCGGGAAAACGTGTGGAGCCCTCCCTCGAACGTGTGGGCGGCGTGGGGGCAGGCGTCGGCGCATGATCCGCACGCAATGCAGCGCGCGGGATAATACCGCAGCTCGGGGAATGCGTGCTTGCCCTCGGGGTTGTGGCACCAGAAGCACTCCAGTGCGCACCCCTTCAGGAACACCGTCGTTCGTATCCCGGGGCCGTCGTGGAGGGAGAAGCGTTGAATATGGAACACCATGCCAGTCCGGGTCATGAGCTCCGCTGCGTGAAACTGAATCAACAAAAAAAGGCGTCCTGAATCCCCGCGCGGGTGAGCCGGACGCCTTGTGAAAGAGCTGATGTGATCAAGATAGGTGAGGCGGACGCCAAAATCAAATGGATCTCACCCTGGGGGGGGATGCGGGCGCGGCGAATCCGAATTCCTTCAGACAGGCCATGAGCTTGGTCCTGTCGACGGGCTTCACGAGGTAGGCGTCGCAGTTCCTGATCGCTGCAACGACGTTCCCCCGGTCATTCAACGCGGTCGTCATCACGACGCGCGAGGGGACCTTCTGCGGAGACGGGTCGGCGGATTCCAGCGCACGCAACTCGCGAAGGACCGACTGCCCGTCCATACCGGGGAGCATGATGTCAAGACACACGAGACCAAAGGGGGCGCCCGCCTGGATGGCCGAGGCGAACAGGGCCACGGCCTCCGTGCCGTTCACGGCGACCTGCGTCTCTCCGAACGGGAGGAGGAGCCGCAGGAGGACGATCCTGCTCGTGTAGTCATCTTCGACGATGAGTATCTTCATGCATTCTCCGGATGACGGCTCTTCGTCCACCTGGACGAATGCAGCCATGACGTTGTGAGCAGGGGGGCCCGTTTGCTTTTCCGCGGGCCCGGCGATGCGCGTTACATTTTCAGTGTCAGGCCTGCGCCGACGGAAGCGCGGGAGAACGTGTCGTGCGAGAAGATCCAGCCGACGTTTTCGCACGCAAGGTCGAGCTGCACCACCCAGAGCCTGAGCCCGAACCCCAGCGCGAAATTGAACCGGTCCTCCCCGCCGACGGCGATTCCCGTGCGCAGGGGAAGGAACTTCCAGGGCCGGTATTCGAGTCCCATCGAAAGACGGCCGATCCTGCTCGATCCCGGGTAATCCGAAAACCCCTGCTCGAAGTCGCACTCGGCGGTCATTTCCCCGTACAGGATCCGCTTCACCCAGCCGATGTTCCCGATCTCCGCCTGGAGACCGAGACGGAGCGTCGTCGGGAGTCCCACGGTGAAGGGTTGACCTTCCCGCGTGCTTCCCGTGACGGCATGCTCCAGCGAATCACGCTGTGCGCCGTCCATCGGGTTGTCGAGGTGCATGCGCCCCGTACCGTACAGCTCGCGCACTCCCCCGTCCCAGCGGAGCGATCCGATGTCGGTGACGCTGATCCCGGCGATCAGGAAATCGTTGAGCGTTCCGGAAAGCCCGGCGTCAACGCCGATGCCGCTGCCGGCGGGAGCCGGCAGCGGCGAGTTGCGGAAGTCGGCGTGCGCGCTTCTTCCGGCGATGTCGATGTTCGCATCAAGCGCCCCGCCGGTCCCCGCGGCGAGCCACGTGTCGTCCCTCGTCACCGACGCGTAGGCAAACCCGTGCACGAGTTTCAGGGAGATCCCCCCCGACCAGCTTCTCCACCAGGGGACGTCCGGGAGACCGAACCCTGCGGACAGGGCGTATTCGCGCGTCCACGCAGCCGCACCGCGCGCACCGCTGAAATCATACGACGAGCCGGGAGTCACTCCCTCCAGGAGGAACCTCGCGTACGACGCCGGGATCACCGCCGTTCCCGCGATGCGTTCTGTGGCCGTGAGAGCGAACGTCGCGAAGTGACCGAAACGTATCGCCAGCCCGATCGGGCGGACCTCTCCCGAAGCGTCAATCCGGCCCGTCCCCCCGGGGAAGGCGTCCAGGAGCTGCTGCTTGTCGGATTCGGAGAGGTCGCGTGCGACGCGCCCCGTCGGAGAGTCGACGCCGGTGAAGAACCTGTTGTAGAGCCCGTACGTGAGGAAATCGCTCCCCACCCCGATGCCGAGAGGAAGAAGACTGAGCGTCACGGTCGCATCATCGTCCAGCGCGAGATTCGCGGGGTTGATCCCGACCGCGTCCAGCCCGCGCGAGGCGGCGACGGACGACCGGGCCATGCCGAGCCCGCGGACGTTCGTCTGATCGCCTGCGACGGCACCGGGGGCGGCGGACAGTACGGCGAGGACGCCCGCGGCGAAACAGCGGATTCCGGTCCTCATTTGTTCACCTGGTACGAAAATTCCGCCCAGACACGGACGCTGATCGCCTGCGTCGATTCGAATTGGACGGCGCCCGTACCCGACGTCGCGACGCCCAGATCGTACGCGATCGCCGAGGCGCCGTTAAACTGCTGGACTTCAGTGCCGGCAAGCTGCACGATCCTCTCGGCGTGGGCCGGCGACACCACGACGCCTCCCGGGGCGGCGGGAGCGGGGACGGTAATCGAATCTCCCGCGCTCTGGGGGAGCGTCAGCAGGAGCCGGCCGCTCCTGTCAAGAAGGCGGAGCTTCATGGCGACGCGGAGGGGAATTGCGTTGTCGATGACCACGTGGAGCCTGATCGTGTTGATCTCTCCGGCGGTCTTTGCCGGGACGATCGTATGGCCCTGCCCCGTCCCCGAAGTGTCCCCGATCTGCGCAGTGTCGGCGAACTGTCCCCCCGCAAGCGAGCACGTGAGCGGGAAGGACACCTGCACCTGGCCGCCGAACCAGCTCGTGCTGCCGACGGTCTGCGGCGACGAACGGTCGTAGGCGGGGTTTACCAGGACGTTGCCCCGCACGCGGAGCGAATCGGGGAGCTGCCCGGTGATGGACGAGAGAAACCTCCCGACGTCGCCCGGCACGAAATCAATCGGCGGCATTGCACCCGTGGTCGTCATCGTCCGGGGAACGTCCATTTCGGAAAGGAGCTGTCCGCGGTTGCTCTCGGCTTCAAGCCTCAGGTTGAGTTCGAGCGGAAACCGTATCGTGGACTGCGGCAGGATCCGGAGATTGGCCGCCGGAATATTCACCTGTCCCCTGAATTTTTTCGTCAGGTCGCCCAGCTTCACCGGGAGGACCGCGTTGACGTTCACCCAGGTGGGTTTCATGACTCCCGTGACGCTGTCCGCAACGATCGACGAGGTCGTCACGGCGAACGCGATGTTGTCGCTTTCCTGGACCTTTACCTGTCCCCCGCCGCTCACCTGCGTGAGCGAGATGCTTGCCGTGACGTCCAGCGCGGAGATGTAGTTGTCGTCCGGTGAATGGAGCCTGTATCCCCCGAGTGCGAACGTCCTGTCAAACGTTCCCCGGGCGGGAAGCGAGACGCTGTCGGTGTAAACGCTCCCGGAAGGAGTCAGGAGCTGGGCTATCGAGTACCGGAATGACGCGTTGACGGGAAGACTGCTCTGGAAATGCACCGTGATCGTTCCCGACTTCACGGCGAGGTCCTTCACCAGGTTCGAGTCGCTGAGAGCGAGCGACCGGGTCACGTTGCTCGCGGCGACCTGGGGAGGGAGCGAGGTGACGATGGCGCTGCGGACCACGCACTGCTTCGCGACGAGAACGGCCACCATGAGGCTGTCCGACGGGACCGGAACCGGAGAACCGCTTCCCTGCTCGGAGAGCGAGACGCCGTCCAGCGAGACGACGTGCGTCAGGAACACCCCCGCAAGGTTCATCGAGGCGACGGACTCGGTCCCGGATTTGACCGGGCCCTGCGTGGTGAAATCGAACGTCCCGCAGGCGTTTCCCCCCGCATCCCTGAGCGTGACCGGGGAAAGAACGGTCACGTCGACCGGGAGATTGTTCCTCAAGTGAAGTTCGACCGTCCCGCTCTGGAAACTCACCGAATCGAGCCCCGGGAGGGCTCCCTGGAGCGCAGGGATCGGAAATGTCCCCGGAGGTATCCACGTCGTCGTTCCCTTCGGGAACGCCGGCGGAAACTCGACGGGGAGCGCATAGGTCGTCCCCGGGATGGAAAACACGCCGAGCTGGACCTGCGACGATGCGGACACGGGGGAGAGACTGACAAGGTCTCCGACGTACGCGGGGTCCGCCTGGAACGTCGTCGCGTAGACGAGCTGCGTCCCCCCGGGGGCGATGCTGATCAGGCTGGAGTCCTTCCCGACAAGGTCGGCCAGCGTGTAGGATTTCACGGACACGGGGGCGGTCATCTGCGTCTCCCACGTCGGCGCCACGGGGGCCAGCGGCTTGTTCATGCAATTGAACGACGTCATCGCGAGAACGAACAGACATGCCGCCGCTCCGTGTGACCTGTGCCTGATCATGACCATTCTCATTTCGCCGCCCCCTGTATTCTCTGCGCCCCTTCAATGTCAAATCTCATGCCGCACGGATACGCGGAAGTGAGGTGTGACACAGTTGCCGTAGCGTCCTCAGGCTGAACGTCTTACGCACGAAGGGCAGAACGCGGGACGCGCACGTTCATCGTCTGCAGCGTGCGTCCCGGTGTAGTTTCTTCAAAAAAAAGTATATTGGCGGAGAAAGGTGACAGCGTGCGCACTCGAGCGATTTGACTGGAGCGCCCTGAAATGTTACATTGTTCGGCCATGACGTCTAAGCCAACCCCTTCTCCACGCCCGGCACTGCTCATCGCGGTCGTCCTCTCGGCCGCCATTCTTGCGGCCCCGTCGCATGCGCAGGACACCTCCGACGTGAAGCCGGTCCGGCTCGCGGTCGTTTCAGGGGTTACACTGGGCACAGTGATCCCGGTCCACATCTACCAGCAGAGGGCCTGGTGGCAGGGTGCGAGGGCCCCGTTCCGATTCGAGAACGACTGGGTCTACGCACTGAACGTGGACAAGCTCGGTCACATGTACGCCGGGTACATCCTTTCGAGGACGTTTAACTACATGCTCCAGTGGAGCGGTTTCAGCGAGCATACGAGCACGTTCTACGGTTCCGCGATCGGCCTCTCCTACCAGATGTATGTCGAAGTGGAGGACGGGTTTCACAGGGTGTACGGGTTCAGTCCCGGGGACGCGTTCTTCAACATCATCGGAGCCACGATCCCCCTGGCACAGTGGACGTTTCCCGTCCTGCGGAACTTCGCGCTGAAATACAGTTACTGGCCGAGCCCGATCTACAGGAGCGAGCTCGCCTCCGGACAGGGGAAGGCGTTCCTCGACGACTACCAGGGGACGACCGTGTGGCTCGCGGTCGACCCCCATTTCATGATGGGAAAAGAGGCCTCGGACGCTCTCCCGTCGTGGCTCGGTCTCGCATTCGGGGTGGGCGCGAGAAACCTCGATGAATCGGGGGGGGGAAGGCGCCAGGCGACGCTCGCGATCGACTACAATTTATCGAAAATCGCGACGGAGAGCGACTTTCTCCGCGCCTTGTTCACGCTCCTGGACTACATCCACTTTCCCTCTCCGGGGATCAGGCTCGACGGCAAACGCGTCGTCTTTGGAGTCTTCTATCCATGAGGCGAAATCACCCGGCCCTGACGCCGCTCCTGATCATATTCCTCGCCGTCCCCTCGTACTGCCTTGCCCGGACGTCCGCCGGGGCTGTCTCCGGGGACGACACTTCCCGGGGTTTTTCTCTCCTGGTTCTCGCTCAGGCTGCGCCGCATTTCACGTCGCCGAATTCATACGCGGACGGCGGGTATTCCATTTCGCTCGGGTTCGGGCTCAATTTTTCCTCCGCGTTCCAGCTTGCGCTTGTCGTGTACACGGGGAGGGAGATGATCCCGTCCGAGAAGCCGGTCGCCGGATGGCTCCCCCTGGGAGGAGCGGCTCTCGAGGCGACATACTTCTTCACAAGGGGGGGCGCGCTGCGCCCCTACGGATCTGCCGGTTACGGCCTGTACACGCTGAACGGGGGGGACGGCTACAACGGCGGGGGGGGGAACTTCGAGGCGGGGATTGAGTGGGACTTCTCCCGATACCTCTCCCTCCGGGGAGGAGCCTCGTTGAGCATCATCCGCTTCCACGATCCGACGGGGGATGCGTCACAGGCCGCGGGTTTCGAACCGTTCACTCTCCGCACGGCCGGTGCGGCGCTCCGTTGCATGTTCTATCCAAGCGTCCTTCCCTGACGTCCCGTCCATCCGCATTCTCACAAACGAAGGAGACCGCATGAGCCGCCACGACGGTCAACCGCTCCGGCTTCTTGCCGGAGCTGTCGTCGCCCTGTCGCTTGCCCTGCCCGCGGGCGCACAGGAAAAGAAACTCCTCACGTTCGACCAGATATTCAAAAACGGAGAACCCCGTCTGACGTCGATGCTCCCCCTTGTCACGGGGTGGACGGACGATGCCCATTACGTGGAGACCGCCGCAGGGGGGGGGCCTTCGCGCCGCGGCGGATCGTTTCTCGTCGAAGCCGCCACGGGGAAGAGGGAACCCTATCACGACCTGGAGAGCTATCGTGCGATCCTCGGGGAGGGGATCGAGCCGGGCAGTCCCGCGGCGAGCGATGACTCGTTCACGCGGATGCTCTACGTCAGGGACGGAAACTTCTTCCTCCTCGACACGAAAGCGAAACAGGTCCGCCGCCTGACGGAATCCCCCGCGGAGCGGAAGAACCCCACGTTTTCTCCCGACGGGAACTATGTCGCATTCACGCAGGAGGGAAACCTCTGCTCAATCGACGTGCGGAGCGGGAAACAGTACGCGTACACGACCGACGGGAGCGACGTCATCTCGAACGGGTGGGCGTCGTGGCTCTACTACGAAGAGATACTCGGGCGCGCAAGCAGGTACCGGGCGTTCTGGTGGTCACCGGACGGATCGCACATCGCATTTTACCGGTTCGACGACTCGCACGTTCCCGTGTTCCCCCTGTTCAGCTCGACGGGACAGCACGGATCACTGGAGAAAACCCGCTATCCCGAGGCGGGGGACAGGAACCCCGAAGTCCGCATCGGCGTCGTTCCGGTGACCGGCGGAGGCGTGGTCTGGGCGGATTTCGACGCGCACGGGGATCAGTACTTCGGCCCCCCGTTCTGGGCGCCGGGGGGATCGTCGTTCTGGGTCCAGTGGATGAATCGCCGCCAGGACTCGCTCTCGATCTATGCCGTCGACCCTCTGAAGGGGGGGAAGCGCATCACGTACAGTGAGCACCAGGCGTCGTGGGTCGAATGGCTGGAGCCGGCGCGGTTCATCGGTTCCGGGTTCATCATCCGGTCGGACAGGGAGGGCTGGATGCACCTCTACCTGTACGGATTTGACGGAACGCTGAAGGCGCGTCTCACGGAAGGAAAATGGACGGTCGCAGAGATCCAGGCAGTGGACGACAGCGCCGGGCGGGTCTTCTTCACCGCGAAAAAGGAGGCGTCGACGCGGACGGATCTCTACAGCGTAAACCTCGACGGAAGCGGACTGAAGCGCCTGACCTCCGGCCCGTTCACGCACACCGTCAGGGTGTCGCCCCGCGGCGGGTATTTCGTGACGACGTATTCCAACGTTGCGACCCCCCCGTCGATGGACCTCTGCACGGGGGACGGAAAGCTTGTGCGGAGCCTCGGCGTGAGCAGGGGAGAGGCGTTCGACGGCTTCGAGCGGGGAAAGACGGAGCTCTTTGCCATTCCCACGCCCGACGGTTATGATCTCCCGGCGGTGTGGACGCTTCCTCCCCGTTTCGACCCGTCAAAGAAGTACCCCGTCCTCATCTCGGTGTACGGCGGTCCGAATTCCGAAAGCGTTGCGGACGGCTGGAGGGGGATCGCCCCGGAATGGCTGGCGGAGGAGGGACTGATACAGATGTCCGTCGACCACAGGGGCTCCGGGCATTTCGGCAAGGAGGGTGTCGCGCTCATGCGCGGGAATCTCGGGAAGTGGGAGATGCGCGACTACTGCGAGGCGGTGAAATGGCTCCGGGGGAGATCCTTCGTCGATTCCACACGCATATGCATCACCGGCGGGAGCTACGGGGGATACGTCACGTGCCTTGCGCTCACCGAAGGGGCGGACTACTTCACGCACGGGATCGCGCTCTTCTCCGTCACCGACTGGCGGTTGTACGACACGCACTACGTCGAGCGCTACATGGGGACTCCGTCGGAGAATCCCGAAGGCTACAGGGACGCCTCGGTGCTCACGTATGCCCGGAAGTACCGGGGCCTCCTCAGGATCGTTCACGGGACGATGGACGACAACGTGCACATGCAGAACAGCCTCCAGCTCATCGACACGCTGGAAGACATGAACGCGCATTTTGAGTTCATGGCCTATCCCGGGGAGCGGCACGGGTGGGGAGGGAAAAAAGCGATACATCTGAGGAACGAGTCGTACAGGTTCTACTACGCCAATCTCCTCCGGAAGGAATTCCCGGAGAAGCTCTTCGAAAATGCAGGCATGCCCGGGGGGAGAATGCGGTAATCGGGCGCCTCCGGCCCATTGTAGAATCTACGAATGAAGTCGGAATAGGGGTGTCATTTTTCCCTCTCCGGCGTGCTCAGAACTCGAAAAGCCCCGTTTCCCGCGGGAATTCGGGCATTCCAGGACAATACCCCCGTTGGTACAGGGTTTGTTCATATGAGTGCCAGATGAAACAGTGCGGAAGAAGATCGATGGGGGATGAAAGAGAGTTCACACAGCATACTCGGACGGGGGGAACAATGAGAACAATCGCAATCGTCGTCGCGCTTCTCGGGGTCATCGTGTTTTCGAAAATGTACCTGGCCGGTCCCTCGGCAACCGACGGGCAGCAGGTCGTCGCGAAGATGATACACGATCGTTCGCTCGGTAATATGAAACTCGCGGATTTCAAGGCGACGGGGGGGAAAGAGTACATCCTTTCGGGAGTCCGCGTGTACGTCATGACATTCGAAGGATCGGTGGAATGCACGAGCGCTTCCTCCGAGGGATCGACGGTCCAGTTCGCGTTCGACCGGAGGGAAGGGGCCGAGGTGTCTCCCATGCACGCAGGCGAACACCGCGTCGTGAAAGGTGCGATCCAGTTCGAGAAGACCTCGTACGCCTGGGTGGGGCAGCCGATGTAAGACCCTCGCCGGGACAGCCTCACAGGAATTGCCAGGCCCCTCTCCCGCCCGTTCCGGGGGAGGGGCCGTTGTTTTCCCCCTCCCCCCGTTTCCTCTCCTCTTCTTCGTTTGGAGTTCTCCTCTTTCCTTGTAAATTACCGGATTCACAATCTGGCCGAAACCCCCCATGTACGACATGATCATCATCGGTGCGGGCCCCGCGGGGATCAGCATGGCCTCCGAAGCGCGGGCAGCCGGTGTCAAAGCCGCGGATCTCCTGATCCTGGAGAAGGCCGCGGAGCATTCGTTTTCGATAAAGAAATACTACCCGGACAACAAGCTCGTGACGGCCAACTACAAGGGGTTCGAAGCCGTCTGCACGGGGGTGATGTGCCTGGTGGATTCCTCGAAACATGAAACGATTTCCTACCTTGACAGAACGATCATCGAGAACGCCATCACGGTGCACTACGGGGAGACGGTCTTCAAGATTCACAAGTATCCCGACGAGCAGCGCTTCACGATCACGACCGACAGGGATTCCTATGACGCCGTCGTCGTCGTAATCGCCATCGGCATACTGGGCAAGCCGAACAAGCCCGCCTACAGGATTCCCCCGTCGCTCAGGGACCGGGTGCTGTACGACGTCACGACGACGGACGTCGCCGGCGCCGACATCCTCGTCGTGGGAGGAGGAGATTCGGCGTCGGAATACTGCCAGTACCTCGTCCAGAAAGGGAACCGGGTTTCACTCAGTTACCGGAAGAGAGAATTTTCCCGCATGAACGACATCAACAGGCAGAGCATCCTGGCGCTGGCCGGCCGGGGACAGGTCGAGGTCCTCTACGGAACGGACGTGTCGGCCGTGACCGACGCCGGGGGAAAGCCCGCCGTTGCGTTCGCGGACTCCGCGCACGGAACGCGGACGTTCGACTTCGTTCTGTACGCGCTCGGGGGGACGACGCCGAGGAATTTCCTGAAGACGATCGGCATCGAATTCGACGGCGAAGAGCCGTACGTGAAGGAAGCGCATGAAACGAACGTCAGCGGGATGTTCCTGATCGGCGACCTGAGCGCGGGGACGCAGGGGGGGTCGATCATCTGGGCGTTCAACTCCGCTGCGACCGCGATGAAGAGAATCTGCCAGGAGTACCTCAAGAGGACCCCATGAGCCACCCGCTGTTCCGCAGGAAGAACCTGGACGCGATCCTGAAGGAGGCCGAGGCGCCCGACCGGTCGCTCAAGCGCGCCCTGGGGGCGTTCGACGTCATCATGCTCGGGATCGGTGCGATCATCGGGTCGGGGATATTCGCGACGATCGGTACCGCGGTGGCCGGCGACGCCATGCGCGCCGGCGCGGGACCCGCGATCGTCCTGTCGTTCATCCTCACGGCGGTCGCCTGCGCATTCTGCGGCCTCTGCTACGCGGAATTCGCCTCGCTCGTGCCGATCTCCGGGAGCGCGTACACGTATTCGTACGCGACGCTCGGCGAGCTCGTGGCCTGGGTGATCGGGTGGGACCTGATCATCGAGTACGCGGTGGGGAACGTCGCCGTTGCCATTGCGTGGGCGGCGTACTTCCACCAGCTCTGCGACGGGCTCGGGTTCCACATTCCCGCCTGGCTCGCCGTCGACTACCGCTCGGCGCTCCAGGCGGCGGACGCGGTGATCCAGACCGGGGTGACCGACCCGGCCGTCGTCCTTGCGCACGAAGCGTGGACGTCGCATCCCGTCGTGGCGGGGATTCCGCTCATATTCAACGCGCTGGCGGTGATCATCGTCATGCTCATCACGTGGCTCCTCGTCATCGGCGTGAAGGAGTCGGCGCGCGCGAACAACGTGATGGTCGCCATCAAGCTCCTCATCCTGGTGTTCTTCATCTACTCGGGGGCGAAGTTTGTGAAGCCCGCCAACTGGAGCCCGTTCATGCCCAACGGATTCCAGGGGGTGTGGGTGGGCGCCAGCCTGATCTTCTTCGCCTACATCGGGTTCGACGCTATTTCCACGGCGGCGGAGGAGTGCAAGCGGCCCTCCCGGGACCTCCCGATCGGGATCATCGGTTCGCTCATCGTGTGCACCGTCATCTATGTCCTTGTCGCGCTCGTGCTCACCGGGATGGTCCCGTGGAACCACCTCGGCGTGGCCGATCCGCTTGCGGCGGCGTTCGCGTACGTCGGTGCGGACGTGTCCGCAGGGATCGTCGCGTTCGGCGCCGTCGTGTCCATGAGCGCCGTGCTTCTCGTTTTCCAGTACGGCCAGCCCCGGATATTTTTCTCGATGTCGCGCGACGGACTCCTCCCCCCGCATTTCGCGAGCGTCCACCCGAAGTACCGGACGCCCCACGTCACGACCATATGGACGGGGGTGGTCGTGGCCGCGATCTCGGCAATCGCGAACATCAATGAGATCGTCGAGCTGACGAATATCGGCACGCTGTTCGCATTCGTCCTCGTGTGCGCGGGCGTGATCGTCCTCCGCCGCAGGGAGCCCGACCGGAAACGTGCGTTCAGGACCCCGTTCGTTCCGCTGGTGCCCATCCTCGGCATACTCTCGTGCGTCTACCTCATGCTCGGGCTTCCCGGGGTGACCTGGGTCAGGTTCGGCGTGTGGCTCGTGATCGGGATGGTGGTGTACTTTGCGTACGGGTACAGGAAAAGCAGGCTGAACATCCCCTGAGGGAGGGGGACTACTTCTGCCTGCGCCGGGGGGGCCTGCGCGCGACCGCCGGATGCGGCACGGGAAGGCACCCGTGAGCGGAGAGCGCCCTGATCAGCCGGTCGTGGGCCGCCTTCGGGAGGCGGGGGGGTGGGATCGACCTGTACAGCTCGACCGTCCTCTTGAGCGAAGCAAGGTACGCCCTGCAGTCGGGGCAGACGCCGATGTGCTGCCGTATCTCGCGGCAGCGGCGCGTCCCGAGCCGCTGATCCAGGTTGTCGCAGATGTGGCGATACACGTTCGAGCATTTCATCGGCCGTTCCTCCCCTTTCCGCGTGCCATGTAGGGTGTCAGCTCCTCCCTGAGAAATGCCCGCGCGCGGCGAAGGCGGGATTTCGCCGCCTCGACGGATATGCCGACGATCCGCGCGGTTTCCTCAGTCGATTTCTCTTCCATGTCCCTCAGCGTGAACACGATTCTGTATTCGTCGGGAAGTTTTTCAATGGCCTTTTCGATACGGTCCCTGAGTTCCCCCTTCATGAGTATGTCCGCCGGCGTCTCGTCCCAGCGGGCGATCTCGTGCGCGAACGTCCCGTCGTCCGACGTCGCGGGGCTCTCGAGCGCCTCGAGGGACTCCTCGATATCGCGGATCTTCCGCCTGCGGTGCCGCATCAGGCAGTTGTTCGTCACGATCGTGTAGAGCCAGGTCGAGAACCGGGAGCGCCCGTCGAAAGAGCCCAGTTTCCTGTACACGTTGATGAACGTGTCCTGGAACGTCTCTTCGGCCTTCTCCCTGTCACGGCAGAGCTTGAACGCGTACCTGTAGACGGTCTGCTCGTACCGGCGGACAAGTTCGCTGAACGCCCGCGGGTCTCCCCCGCGGGCGGCCGCAATCAGGCTCGTCTCCGCAAGCTTTCGTATCTGGGGTCCTGTCACGTGTGAGATGCCATGATCGTTGAAAAGGGTTCAGGAACCAGGGCGCGACTCGATGCTGGCGTCCGTCCCCCCCGGTTCGACGGTGATTTTCAGGTCGTTCGGCCGGCAGCATACCCTGCAGTCTTCCGTGTACTCCTGTGAGGGGCCTCCCGAGGCATCGACGAGCGTGTCGTTGACCTGGAAGCAGAAAGCGCAGACGAACGTGGCTTCAATCTCCATTCATTCAAGATACCATTCGGTCTTCTCGGGAGCAAACCGCGGGTTTAGTTTCTCGCGGAAAATCCTTATATTTTGTCAGCTCATAATCGAATAAACGTCTTCGCCAGATGAATCTCCAGGCTGTCGTCCTCGTTCTTCTCATCCTCGTTCCGGCACTGTACGCGGCGCTCACCGCGCTGTACGGACTCTCGTTTTTCGGCAGCTTTCCCCGTCTTGCCCGGATCAAAACCCCCGCGCTCCTGGCAACGGTCGCCCTGCACTGCGTGTACCTGGCCGTCAGAACGATCGCGTTCGATCATCCCCCCATCACCTCGGTGTTCGAGATCATGACCGTCCTGGCGGCATCGATCGCGATCGGGTACACGTACATCGAAGTCCGCACGAAGGCGAGCGCCACCGGCTTTTTCATCCTCTCCCTCGCTTTCGCGTTTCAGACCGTCTCCTCGGTGTTCATCAGGGACAGGTTCGACCTCCCGGCGTACCTCCACAGCGTCGTGCTCGGATTCCACGTCTCCGCGGCGATCCTGGGGTACACGGCAATTTCTCTCTCGGCCGCCTACGGCTTCCTCTATCTTATGCTCTACCACGAGATCAAGTCGTCCCGGTTCGGGACGGTCTACAACCGGCTGCCGAACCTGGAGACGCTCGAAACGATGAGCCACAAGGCCGAGGTCTTCGGGTTTGTCGCCCTCGGCGTGGCCATCGTCATCGGCGTGATATGGCTCCCCCGCGTGTTCAGCAACTTCTCGTACCTGGACCCCAAGCTCGTGGGCACGCTCTTGATCTGGTGCCTGTACGCCCTCGCCCTGGGGGCGAAGCGGCGGCTCGGCTGGCAGGGGAGGAAGACGATGATCATCACGCTCGTGGCGTTCTGTTTCGTGTTCCTGTCCATGACCGTGATCAATCTCTACCTGAGCGGATTCCACAGCTTTCATTGAGAATGAACCTTCATTCCATCGGGATCAGCCACCACACCGCCGCGCTTGAAGTGCGCGAGAAGATGTGGCTTTCCGACGAGGAGATCCGCACCGCGCTTCCCCGGCTGAAGGGGGAGCAGCACCTCGACGAGTGCGTTCTGGTTTCGACCTGCAACAGGACGGAACTGTACGGGACGGCCGGGAGCGATCCCGTGGACGACGCCGCGCTGCGGCGGTTCCTCATCGACGTGAAGGGGGCGGGCTCTTCCGTCGGCACGGAGCATTTCGTCTCCGCGCAGGCGGGGGGTGCGATCGCGCACCTCTTCCGGGTTGCGGCCGGAGTCGAGTCCATGGTCATCGGGGACGTCCAGATCCTCGGCCAGATCAAAGACGGGTTCAACCTCGCGCGCGAAAGCGGCACGATGGGCCCGCTCATGAACCGCCTCATGCAGGCGGCGCTCCACGTGGGGAAACGGGTCCGGACCGAAACGTCGATTTGCGAAGGCGCGGTCTCCGTCAGCTACGCAGCAGTGGAGCTGGCAAGCAAAATTTACGCCGACCTGTCGAAGAAGTCGGTCCTCCTCGTCGGGGCGGGCGAAACCGGAGAGCTGACGCTCCGCCATCTCGCGGGGAAGGGGATCGGCCAGATCAGAATCGCAAACCGGACCCGGGAGAAGGCCGAGGCGCTCGTCGCGGCGTTCGGGGGGACCGTGATCGATTACGAGGGGATCGCCGATGCCCTCCGGACAGTCGACATCGTCGTCACGTCCGTCACCAGCCCCTCGTACATCGTGCAGCCGGAGGAAGTCCACCGGGTGATGAAGCAGCGGTCCAACAACCCGCTCTTCATCATCGACATCGGCCTGCCGCGTAACGTCAATCCCGCGGCGGGGAAAATCGAAAACGTGTTCCTCTACGACATCGACGCGCTGAGCACGATCGTCGACCGGAACCTGGACCGGCGAAAAGGAGAGCTCCCCCACGTTACGCGGATTATCCGCGAAGAGCTTGTCGCGTTCCTCCGCTGGCAGCACGCGCTCGAGGTGGGTCCGACGATTCAGGAGTTCCGGGAATCCCTCGAAGCGATCCGCGCCGGGGAGGTCTCGCGGCACGTCAACAGGTTCAGGCCCGAGGACAGGGAGCTTCTGGAGATCGTGACGAAAAGAATCGTGAACAAGATCCTTCATCACCCGACGACGGTCCTGAAGCAGTCGACGGAATCCGGCGGACACGGCGGGGATCTTGTCAACCGCGTGAAGGCGCTCAGGGACCTGTTCGGCATGACGGGAAACGGGGAGGAGGGCCATGACCTCTAGCTCTCTCACAATCGGAAGCCGGGGGAGCGATCTGGCACTCTGGCAGGCCCGGTGGGTGGAGTCGGAGATCGGCAGCGTCTCCCCGTCGTGCCGGGTCGCCATCGAGGTGATACGGACGACCGGCGACAGAATACTCGACTCCCCCCTCTCGGCGATCGGCGACCGGGGGCTGTTCACCCGGGAGATCGAGGAGGCACTCCTGGCCGGGCGGATCGACTGCGCGGTCCACAGCCTGAAGGACCTCCCGACCGGGCTCCCGGAAGGGCTTGCGCTCGGCGCCGTCTGCCGCCGCGAGGACGTCCGGGACGTGTTCATCCCGCACCCGGAGAACCCCCTGCGCACACTCCTCGAACAGAAGCAGGGGGCGGAGATTGCCACCGGGAGCCTTCGCCGCAGGAGCCAGCTGCTGGCCAGGCGCCCCGACTTCAGGATCGTCGACATCCGCGGGAACCTCAATACCAGGATGAGCAAGCTGAGAGATTCATCGTGGGCGGGAATGATCCTCGCGTGTGCGGGAGTCAGGCGGCTCGGATGGGATGAGTCCATCGGCGAAATCGTTCCCCTGGATATCCTCCTTCCCGCGGTCGGGCAGGGGGCGATCGCCCTGGAAGTCCGCGCGGGTGACAGGAAGACGCTGGCGATACTCTCGGGCCTCGACGATCCTCCCACCGCCTGTGCGGTGCAGGCGGAGCGGGCGCTCCTGGGGACGCTCGAAGGGGGCTGCCAGGTGCCGATCGGCGCGTACGCCCGGATCGAGAAACACGGTGAGCAGGAGGAGCTCCACCTCGATGCACTCGTGGCCTCGCTCGACGGAAGGACGGTCGTCCGCGGGAAGACGCACGGTTTTGCCTCCGGCGCCGCCGCGCTCGGGCGATCCCTCGGGGAGACGCTCCTTGCGGGGGGAGCAGACAGGATACTGAAGGACATCAGGTCCGGCGGCCCTGCGCGATGACGCTCCGCGGAAGGACAATCCTCGTGACGCGCGAGAAGGAGCGCTCGCTCGAGATGGTCCGGGAGATCGAAGCAAGGGGAGGGAAGGCGGTCGTGGTTCCCATGATCGCCACCGGCCCTCCCGTTTCGTGGGACGAATGTGACCGGGCGATCGCACGGCTGGACGAGTTCGACCTGCTCGTGTTCACGAGCGTGACCGCCGTGGAGATGTTCGTCGGGAGGACCCGCGTGCTCGGCGTCCCCCCTGCGGCCCTCTCCCGTGCGCGCTCGGCTGCCGTGGGGGACGCCACGGCCTCCGCGCTCGAGGCTTGCGGGGTGCCCGTCGCGTACGTTCCCGCGGAATTTACCGGCGCATCGCTCGGGTCTTCCCTCGGGGGCTCGCTCCCGGGGAAGCGCGTGCTCATCCCGCGGGGAAATATCGCGCGCCGGGAGGTCGCGGAGACACTGCGGGAGCAGGGGGCGGCCGTCGAGACCGTGACCGTGTACGTGACGACCCGTCCGGAGGGGATCGACGGCCCGAGGTTCGCTCCCCGGGTGCTTGCGGGAGAGTTCGACGTCGTCACGTTCGCCAGTCCCTCCGCGGCGGAGAATTTCGTCTCGTTCTTCGGTCCCCGGGAGCTCGGCGCCGTCGCCGATCACGCACGAATCGCCGCGATCGGGCCCTCCACGGCGGACGCCGTGAGAGCACTCGGGCTCCCCGCGGACATCATCGCCCGGCAATCGAACGCCTCCGGGCTCATCACATCCATCGAAGAATTCTACCGCGGAGCACGATGACAAACGATCTCTTCCTGCGCGCGTGCAGGAGACAGCCGGTCGATACGACCCCCGTGTGGCTGATGCGCCAGGCGGGGCGTTACCTCCCCGAGTACCGCGCGGTGCGCGCCCGTCACGATTTTCTGACGATGTGCAAAACCCCGGAGCTTGCCTCGGAGGTCACGATCCAGCCCGTCGACATCCTCGGCGTCGACGCCGCGATCATATTCTCCGACATCCTTGTTGTCCCCGACGCGATGGGGATGGATCTCACGATGGTGGAAGCGTCGGGCCCCCGTTTCCCCTCGCCGATCAGGTCGCGGGCGGACCTGAGGAGCCTCCATCCCGTCGATCCCGAGCGCCAGCTCAGGTTCGTCATGGACGCGATCGGCATGGCGCGCCGGGGGCTGAACGGCAGGGTTCCCCTGATCGGGTTCACGGGATCCCCGTGGACGCTCGCCTCCTACATGATCGAGGGAGGGGGTCCAGGGACTTCAGAAAGATCAAGACGATGATGCTTGACGAGCCCGCCCTCCTCACGGAGCTCCTCGACCTGCTCGGCGAAACGATCAGGAGGTACTGCGAGGCCCAGATCGCCGCGGGAGCCCAGGCGATACAGATCTTCGACACGTGGGGGGGAATTCTCGCTCCCGATCACTACAGGAAATTCTCCCTCGACCCGATGGCCGGGATCGTCGCCAGGATGCAGAAGGGGGACGCCCCGGTGATCGTATTTTCCAAGGGAGCGGCGCACGCGATCGGGGAGCTCGCCTCAATCGGGGCCGACGTCGTGGGACTCGACTGGACGGCGGATATCGGCGCCGCCCGCGAGGTTGCGGGAGACCGGGTGGCGCTCCAGGGGAATCTCGACCCTTCGTACCTTTATGCGTCGCCGGAGAACATTCGCAGTGAAGTCCGGTCGATCCTGAGGAGGTTCGGCCCCGGTCCGGGCCACATATTCAACCTGGGACACGGCATACTCCCCGACGTTCCGGTGGACCACGCACAGGCGATGGTCCGCGCGGTGCACGAGGAGAGCCCTGCGTTTCACCGCGGACAGTAGCGGGCGGGCGTGCTGAAGGATACCTGAGAATCCTGATCCGAAGGAACGGCTATGACGTCACGCCTCACGCGTCCCGCCCGGGCGACCGCCCGCCGGGACGACCTCTTCCCGGACGAAGTCCGGCTCCGGACGCTTGCCGCGCTCGGCGGTCTCCGCGCGGACGGCATTCCCCTTCCCCGGCTGCTCGACCGGATCGCCGGGACGCTCAAGAAAGAGACCGGTTCCCCGTTCGTCCGCATCGAACCGGCGGCGCCCCGCTCCGGAGGATCATCCCTCCCCCCGGGTGACGGGCTCATCCCCGGCATCACCATTCCCCGGCGCTCACTCCGCGCCGGCGGCGTTCACGTCGTCGAGCCCGGCGCCCGCAGCGCACTCGCTCGCCGTGTCCGCTCTCTCGGGCTCGGCGCTCTCGCCATCCTTCCCCTTCACGCGGGGGGAAGGCTCCGGGGGGTCATCGCGATCGGATCGCGCGCCCGGGTGCACCGGGGGAGGGGCGATCTCCGGTTTCTGCGAGACATCGCCTCGCAGGTCGGATCAATCCTCCGCGATCACGAGGAGCGGGGCGCCCTTGAAGAGGGTTCCGGCATGTACAGGTCGCTTCTCCTGGGGATCCCCGAGAGCGTCATACTCCTCGATCCCGCCGACGGGAGGATCGTCGATGCAAACCCCCAGGCAGGGCGGCTGACCGGCATCGCTCCCGCCAGGCTGAAAGGGACGCCGGTCTACGCACTCCACGTTCCGGCCGTTGCCGGGAAGCACCGCGAGGCCCTCAGGGCGGTCCGGCGCTCGTTCACCGAGTACGGCCCGATCGAATTCCTCCGGAGCAGGGGCAAGCCGGTCCCCGCGGAGATCAATGCCTGCCTCGTGACGCTCGGCGGGAGGGACCTGGTCCTCTGCGTCGTGCGCGACATCAGCGAGCAGAAGCGTACGGAAGTGAAGCTCGCGGCATCCGAAGAGCTCCTGCGGATCATCGTCGAAGGGACGCTGGACATGTTCTTCTATGTCCACGACACTGCGGGCGTCTTCACGTACATTTCCCCGTCGGTCGCGAAGATCACCGGGTTCCCTCCCGAACACTGGAAATCCCGGTACAGGGATTTCCTCACCTCAAGCCCCATCAACGACAGCGTCCGCGAGCACGCCGTGCGCGCGCTCAGGGAGGGGGTCGCCGCCCCCACGTACACCTGCGAGGTGCGGCACGCCGACGGCAGGCCGCTGCTCCTGGAGATCAACGAGAAGCCGATACTCAAGGAAGGGACCGTGATCGGCATCCAGGGAGTCGCGCGGGACATCACCGAGAGGAAGAGGCTTGAAGAAGCCATACGGGAATCGCGCGACAACCTGAACCGGATCCTCGATCAGACGCCGCTTGCCGTCACGGTGCTGGACGCGCGCGGGAACCTCGTCGACGTCAACGAGGCGTGGCTGAGGCTCTTCGGCGCCCCCGGCAGGACGCAGGTCATCGGGAAGCTCAACGTGTTCCACTCCGCGTTCGTCCGGGGGATGGGGCTTGCCGACGCGTTCGCTGCGGCGTTCGCGGGGGAGACGGTGGACGTCCCGGTGACCACCGTGGACCCGCGGAGCGGCATCAGCGAGCTCCCGCTCTCCGGTGTGGAGCGGATGGTCCACGTCCGCATGTTCCCCGTGCTCGAGCGGAACGGGAAACTCGTCAACGTTGTTGCGATGATGGAGGACGTGACCGACAGGCGAAGGCTCGAGGAGCAGCTCATCCAGTCCCAGAAGATGGAGAGCATCGGGCTGCTCGCGGGGGGCATCGCGCACGACTTCAACAACATCCTGGGGGGAATTCTCGGGTACGCATCGTTCGTGAAGGCGCAGGTCCCGAAAGAGGACAGGATCTATCCGCACCTGGAGACCATCGAGCGGTCCGCGCTCCGGGCGGCGGAGCTGACGAGCCAGCTCCTGGGCTTCGCGCGCGGCGGGAAGTACGTCGTCGGGCCGCTCTATATCAACGACCTCGTCATCGAGACCGCGGACCTTCTGCGGGGGACCATTGAAAAGAACATCGTCGTCGAGACGCGGCTCGATACTTCGTCCCCCGTGATCGAGGCCGACTCCTCCCAGATGCAGCAGGTCCTGATGAATCTCTGCGTCAACGCGCGGGACGCGATGCCCGGCGGCGGCGACCTGACGATCACGACCGCCCGGCTCGCCTCGCCGGACGAGTTCCTCCGCTCCGTGCCGGAGGGGCGCAGGGGACCGTTCGTGCGCATCGACATCGCCGATACCGGCGTGGGGATCGACAGGGCGATACGCGGGAAGATCTTCGACCCGTTCTTCACCACGAAGGAAAAGGGGAAGGGAACGGGTCTCGGACTGGCGACGGTGTACGGGATCGTCAAGAACCATAACGGGTTCATTAACGTCGAGAGCGAAATGGGGGAGGGGACGACGTTCTCCGTCTACATCCCGGCCGTGGACAAGGCGGCCCGGAAGGCTCCCGAGGCCGCGCCCCGCCCGCAAGGGGGACAGGAGACGATACTCGTCGTCGACGACGAGGAGACGATCCGGTTCCTCGTGAGGGACATCCTGGAGGAGATCGGCTACAACGTCCTCGCGGCGGCCACCGGTTTCGAGGCGGTCGAAATCTACAGGACGCGGGGATCGGCAATCGATCTGGTGATACTCGACATGACCATGCCGGGGATGGGAGGGAGGGAGACGTTCGAAATGCTGAAAGAACTGAATCCGGGCGTCCGCGCCATTCTTTCCACCGGCTATTCCGAGGACGAACGGGCCCGCCAGATGCTCGCGATGGGTGTGAAGGCGTTCGTCCAGAAGCCGTACCGCATCGATGATCTTGCGTCCGCCGTCCGCAGGATACTCGATTCCCCGGGCGATTGAGGCGGAGGCGCGCATGGGAAAAGGAAAGCCGCTCGGCGTCGTGCTCCTGCAGCTCGGTGGTCCGGATGCGCTTGAAAGCGTCGAGGGGTTCCTTTACAACCTCTTCACGGATCCCGATATCATCGATCTCCCGCTGGCGTTCCTCTTCCGCCGCACTCTGGCCCGCATCATTGCCCGCAGGCGCGCGCCCCGGGTCCGTGAGTACTACCGGAGGATCGGCGGCCGGTCGCCGATCCTGAAGCTGACGGTGCGCCAGGCCGGAGCGCTCCAGAGAGCGCTCGGGCCCGACGTCGACGCGCGGGTCGTCGTGGCGATGAGGTACTGGCATCCGGCGACGGAGGAGGCGGTGCGCGCGCTCGCGCGCGAGGGAGTCGAGGACGTCGTCCTCCTCCCCCTCTACCCGCACTATTCGAAGACCACCACCGGATCGAGCTTGAGGGAATGGGAGCGCGTGACGCGGGCAATGGCCTTTCGCACCAGGTCCGTCACGGAGTACTGCGAGCATCCCCTCTACATCGGGGCGATCGTGAGGAACATCGGGATCGCGCTCAGGCGCGTTCCCGGGGCCGAGCGGCATGCCGTCCATCTCGTCTTCAGCGCCCACGGAACGCCGGTGAGCCTCGTGAAGGGGGGGGACCCGTACAAATCGCACATCGAGAGGACGTACGCCGCGGTGGTACGCGAGGGGGGATTCGGCCTTCCGCACCACCTCTGTTTCCAGAGTAAGGTCGGACCCCAGCGCTGGCTTGAGCCCTCGCTCGACGCCACGATCGAAAGGCTGGCAGGGGAGGGGGTCTCGCACGTTATCGTCATCCCCGTGGCGTTCGTCTCTGATCATTCGGAGACGCTCTGGGAGATCAACATCGAGGCCCGCGCGGAAGCGAAGCGCCTCGGCATCCGGTATTTCGACATGTCCCCCGCCCTTCATACCGCCCCCGGGTTCATCGCTGCGCTCAGGGATCTCGTCGTCCGCACGGTGGCGTCATGAGCACTCCGGGCGACGCCGTCATCGTCGGGGCCGGCATCTCCGGGCTCACCGTGGCGTATTTTCTCAGGAAGGCCGGGCTCCGCGTCACGGTGATCGACCAGGGGGACGCCCCCGGCGGCACGATGCGGACGGTGAAGGAGGGGGGCTGGATGGTGGAGACCGGCCCGAACAGCGCGCTGGAAACGACTCCTCTCTTCGGTGAAATGTTCGAAGGTCTCGGGATCACGGGAGAGCGGCTGTACGCCGATCCCGCTTCGGACAGGAGATACATACTCAGGGACGCGGTCCTCCATCCGCTGCCGGCGTCCCCGGGCGCGTTCCTCTCCTCGCGGCTCTGGAGCCTCCCCGGGAAGCTCAGGCTCCTGAAGGAACCGCTCGTCGGCAGGGCGAAGACCGAAGAAACCGTGGCGGAGTTCGTCCGGCGCCGTCTCGGCGGAGAATTCCTTGACTACGCGATCAACCCGTTCGTCGCCGGGGTCTTCGCGGGGGACCCCGAGCGGCTTTCCGTGCGGGCGGCGTTCCCGAAGCTCTACGCGCTTGAGGAGAAATACGGCGGCCTCGTGCGCGGGATGGTCGGCGGGGCCCGCGAAAGGAGGAACCGGGCGGAAAAAGCGAAAGACCGGGCCCGGATGTTCTCGTTCCGCGAAGGGATGCAGACCTTCCCCGGCGCGCTGGGCCGGTTTCTCGGGCCCGACCTCCGGCTCGGTTGCGAGGCGACTGCAGTCGAGAAGAACGAACGGGGGGGATCGTCCCCTTCATTCATCGTCCGGTTCCGCGAAGACGGCCGGGAGGACTCACTCGAAGCCCCGTGCGTCGTCATCGCCGTGCCGGCGCACAGGGCGGAGAAATTCGTCAGGCCGTTCTCGGCGCCGCTGGCCGGCGCGCTCGGCGGTATCTTCTATCCCCCCGTGGCGGAGGTCTTTGCGGGATTCCGCACGTCCGACCTGGGGAGGGCGCTCGACGGGTTCGGGTTCCTGATTCCCGGGAAAGAGAAGCGCGCCATACTCGGGACGATCTGGTCCTCCGCGCTTTTTCCGGGAAGGGCGCCTGAAGGGCACGCCGCGCTGACGACGTTCGTCGGCGGATCGCGGCAGCCGGAGCTCGCCCGGCTCGACGACGGCGCGCTCAGGGCGCTGGTGACCGGCGAGCTCCGAACGCTCATGGGGCTCCGCGCGGATCCCGTGTACGTGAAGATCTTCCGCTGGGAGAAGGCCATCCCCCAGTACGCCCCCGGGCATCTCGCGCTCGTCGACGAAATGGCGGCCCTGGAGAAGAACGTCCCCGGTCTCTATCTTTGCGGGAACTACAGGGGGGGAATAGCGGTGGGAGACTGTCTGATGAGCGGGGAGAAGCTCGCACGCCGGATCGCCGCCGGCTCCGGGAAACCACAACAACCGTGAAGGTGAAACCATGAACATCGTCGAATCGAACGTCGCACCATTCCCCGCCGCCCGCCTCCGCCGCCTCCGCATGACGGAGACGCTCCGGTCGATGGTCCGGGAAACCCGGCTCGCGCCGGAAGATTTCATCTATCCGCTCTTCGTCGTTCCCGGATCGAACGTGAAGAAAGAGGTTTCCTCGATGCCCGGCGTGTACCAGATGTCCGTCGATGCGATCGTCCGCGAATGCGCCGACGTCCATGCGATGGGGATTCCCGCCGTGATATTCTTCGGCATTCCGGAGGCGAAAGACGACGTGGGCTCGGGCGCGTACGACGACCACGGCGTCGTCCAGCAGGCGCTCAGGGCGGTGAAGAAGGAAGTCCCCGCTCTGTACCTGATCACCGACGTCTGCCTCTGCGAGTACACGTCCCACGGGCACTGCGGCATCGTGCGGGGGGACGAGATCGTGAACGACGAGTCCGTCGAGCTCCTGGTGCGCGAGGCGCTCTCGCACGCCGGCGCCGGGGCCGACATGGTCGCCCCGTCCGACATGTTCGACGGCCGCGTCGGGGCGATCCGCCGCGCCCTCGACGGGCAGGGGTTCCCGAACGTCCCCGTCATGTCCTACGCGGCGAAATATGCGTCGGGATTTTACGGCCCGTTCCGCGAGGCGGCGGAGAGCACGCCGAAATTCGGCGACAGGCGCTCGCACCAGATGGACCCGGCAAATTCCGACGAGGCGCTCCGCGAGGTCGCGCAGGACGTGGCCGAGGGTGCGGACATCGTCATGGTGAAGCCGGCCATGCCCTACCTCGACGTGCTGTACAGGGTGAAACAGCGTTTCGGCATGCCCACCGCGGCGTACAACGTCAGCGGCGAGTACGCGATGGTCAAGGCCGCCGCCCGCATGGGCTGGATCGACGAAGAGCGGGTGATGATGGAAATGCTGACCGCCATCAAGAGAGCCGGGGCGGACCTGATACTGACCTACTTTGCGAAGGCGGCGACGAACGTCCTGCGGGGGAAGCGGTGACGGACGCCCCGAAGACGACAAAATCCGATCTCCTGTTCGCGCGGGCCCTCGAGCTCATCCCCGGGGGGGTGAATTCCCCGGTCCGCGCCTTCCGCTCGGTCGGGTGTTCCCCGGTGTTCATCGCGGGGGCGAAAGGCGCCCGGATACGGGACGTGGACGGGAACGAATACATCGACTACGTCGGCTCGTGGGGGCCGATGATCCTGGGACACGCCCACGAGCGCGTGATCGACGCGGTGACGCGCGCCGCCGCCTCGGGGACGAGCTTCGGCGCGCCGACCGCCCTGGAGGTGAGCCTGGCCGAGCTCATCACGCGGATGATCCCCTCCGTCGAGATGGTCCGGATGGTGAACTCGGGCACCGAGGCGACGATGAGCGCGCTCAGGCTTGCGCGCGCGTATACGAAGCGTGAGAAGGTCATCAAGTTCGAGGGGTGCTACCACGGGCACGCCGACGCGTTCCTCATCAGGGCGGGCTCCGGCGCGATGACGCTGAGCGTCCCCGACAGCCCCGGGGTCCCGCAGGCGGTCGCCGCGCTCACGCTGACCGCCTCGTTCAACGACCCGGGCTCCGTGGCGGCGCTGCTGGAACGGCACGCCGGCGAAGTGGCGGCGGTCATCGTCGAACCGGTCGTCGGGAACATGGGGTGCGTTCTTCCGGACGACGGGTTCCTTGAAGGCCTCCGGCGCCTCTGTACGGCCTCGGGGGCCCTCCTCATATTCGACGAGGTCATGACAGGGTTCAGGCTCGCACCCGGAGGCGCGCAGGAGCGGTACGGGGTGAAACCCGACCTGACGACGCTCGGAAAGATCATCGGCGGGGGGCTGCCGGTCGGCGCGTACGGCGGCACGCGGGAGATCATGTCGCTCATCGCGCCCGCGGGCCCCGTCTACCAGGCCGGGACGCTCTCCGGGAACCCCCTGGCGATGACTGCGGGTCTCGAGACGCTCCGGATACTGGCGGCCGATCCCGGCCTGTATGACCGGCTGGAACGAACATCACGCGCGCTGGAGGAAGGGATCGCGGAGACGATACGCGCGATGGGCCTCCCGCTGACGCAGAACCGGGCGGGATCCATGTCGACCCTCTTTTTTACCCCCTCGCGCGTGCGTGACTACGCCGGGGCGATCGCATCCGATACGGCGAGGTTCGCCGCCTACTTCCGGGGAATGCTCCGCCGCGGGATCGCCATCGCCCCTTCGCAGTTCGAGGCCGGATTCGTTTCGGCCGCACACACGGACGAGGACATCGCCCGGACGATCGAGGCGAACCGCGAGGCGCTCCGGGAAGCGTTCAGATGAGAACAGGAGGATGCACATGTTCCGATTAAAGTGCGTTTCGTACGCCGACGGCGCCGTGATCGGCACGGTGTACGCGCACCGTTCGGTCGCCGGGGGGAAGAACGTCTCCCCGGCTTTCACGTGGGAGGATCCGCCCCGGGAGACGAAATCGTTCGCGCTTTCAATCGTCGACCCCCATCCGGTGGCGAACAATTGGGTTCACTGGTTCATCATCGACATACCGTTCCAGGAGCGGACGCTCCGGGAGGGAGCCTCCGGGACGGGGAAGATCCCGTCCCCCGCCAGGGAGCTCCTGAATTCCTACAACGAGTTGGGGTACGGCGGACCCGCTCCGCCGAAAGGTTCGGGGCCGCACCCGTACGTCGCGACGCTGTACGCCCTCGACGTTCCGTCGCTCCCCCTCGGGAAGGACACCCTTCTCTCGGCGTTCCTGAGAGCGATCGAAGGGAAGAGCATGGCCGAGACATCGATGACGGGGTACTACGAGAGGAAGTGAGAAGGGGGGAGAGCCTTTCAGAGCATCGCGCCGACGTACTGCGCGATGGCCGCCGACGCCGTCAGCCCGGGAGAATCGATGCCGACGAGATTGATGAGCCCGGGGAGCCCGCGTGGGCTCTCCTCGCGGATCAGGAAGTCCCTCGCCGGCTCGCCCGGGCCCTGCAGCTTGGGACGTATCCCGCTCATGTCGGGAGTCAGGTCCTCGTCCCGGACGTGCGGGAGTATCCGGCGGACGGAAGCCCCGAACGCGGCCCGCTTCGCCTCGTCGACGCGGTAGTCGAGGGAGCGCGTCTGCTGGTACTCGATGTCCGGGCCGAATTTCAGCCGCCTCCCGAGGTCCAGCACCGCGTGGACGCCGAGCGTCTCGGAGGTGGGGACGGGGTAGACCAGCCGGCTGACGCAGGTGCTGAGTCGCGCCGGGAGCGAAAAATAACATCCCCTGCTGTAGTGGAGCCGGTATCCTTCGGCGTCCACGTCGATGCCGGCGAGCGAGGCGATCGTGTCGGACTCCAGCCCCGCCGCATTGACGACGCGCTCCGACGTCATCGTCGAGAGCACCCCTCCCTCGCTGACGGTGATCCTGTAGTCCGCCGTGCGGCGCTCCAGGGCGACGACGGTGCAGTGCGTCTGCACGACGGCCCCCTTCTCCTTCGCGCTCCTGCAGTAATAGTCCATCAGGCCGTGGGCGCTGATGATCCCGGTCGACGGCGAGAAGAGACCGCCGACCGTCACGATCTGCGGCTCCAGGGAATGCACTTCCGCGGCGGTCATCATCCGCAGCTCGACGCCGTTCCCCGCGCCGAGCGCGTACAGCCTCTCCAGTTCGGATTCCTCCCCGGCCCGTGTCGCGGTGATGATCTTGGTGATCCGCTCGTGGGGTATCCCGTGGCGGCGGCAGAGGCCGTAGAGGAGCCGGTTCCCTTCCACGCAGAGCTTCGCCTTGAGCGAGCCGTGCGCGTAGTAGATCCCCGCGTGGATCACCTCGCTGTTCCTGCTGGACGTCTCCTGCCCGTACTGAGGGTTGCGTTCCAGGAGATAGAGGGGGGCGTGCTTCCGGGCGAGCTCCGAGGCGATCGCGAGTCCGACGGCGCCGCCGCCGATCACCGTCAACGCGGCATCAGCCATGATCACTCCATGATGTGCGGTGATTCCACGAGGACCCACGAGCTGTCGGGGGTGACGCGCGCGCTCCGGAAGAACTCCGCGGTGTCCCTGTGCTTGGAGTTGATCCGTATCCTGAGCCCGGAGGCATAGAGGAGGAGCGGGATGTCGTTTCTCGAGTCGCTCGCCGCCAGGAGGGGGACGGTTTGCGTGCGGGCGCGGAGTGCGTCGATTTTCCCCTCCCGTATCGGGATCGCCCCCGCCGGCTCACCCGTGAAGACCCCTCCCTCCACGCCGAGTTCGATGCCGATCACCCGCTCCGCCGGGATGCCGAAATGGGCAAACACCGGCTCCACGCTCCATTTGTTGCTCCCGGAGACGGCCCAGATTTCGAAGTCCCGTTCGGCGAGCGCGCCGATCATGTCCGCGGATTCGCGTATGAACCGGGCGCCCCTGGGGAGGTCGCGGCCGCCGAGCCTGAACGACCCGAACGGTGAGGAGAATTCTTCCTCCCATGTCTCGCGTGCCAGCGTGCGCACCTCCGCGGGCGTATAGCCGGCGAAGAGCCTCACGATATCGGCGCAGGCCTTCAGTACCGCCCCGGAAGCGATCTGATCAAAATACCAGGCCAGCAGGATCTCCGCGAATGGGCCGGATGCAGGGTGTTCCCTGCGCGCCTCCGCCCCGAGCGGGGCCAGGAGATCGTACAGCCGCCCGATCTCTGCCCGCCGGGGGTGGTCATGCCAGACAAGAGCGGGGGAGCGTCGGAAGTGGAAATGCCTGATCTGCCTGTAGAACATCGCTTCCCCGACATCCCCCTGGATCACCGTCCAGTCACAGTCAAAGACAGCGAGCGGGCGGGGTCCCATGCCGTGGTTCCTGTGCGCGGCGAGGAATGCCGCGACTGCCGGGTCTGCGAGTATGTTCATGCTCCCAAAGCTCTCCCATCGGAAAAACCCAACATACGAAGCCGGGGGCGGAAGAGCAAGGATTGCAACTCACCGGCGAAAGAGGTATATTCTTTCATGACGCTGAAGAGACGAGCAAGTCCGCCCCGCTTTCCCCGGGACGGATTTTCTGTTATTGACGATACGGAATGAACACGATCCGCAATTTCTGCATCATCGCCCACATCGACCACGGCAAATCGACGATCGCCGACCGCCTGCTCGAGCGGACCGGCACGATCACGCCCCGCGAGATGAAGTTCAACCAGGTCCTGGACGACATGGACCTGGAGCAGGAGCGGGGGATCACGATCAAGCTTCACGCCATCCAGATGCACTACGCCGCCGCGGACGGCACGCCGGTGACGCTCAATCTCATCGACACCCCCGGGCACGTGGACTTTTCGTACGAGGTCTCCCGGTCGCTCGCCGCGTGCGAGGGGGCGATCCTCGTGGTGGACGCTTCGCAGGGAGTCGAGGCGCAGACGATCAGCAACCTGTACCTGGCGATCGACGCGGGCCTCGAGATCATCCCCGTCATCAACAAGATCGACCTTCCCGGGGCGATGATCGACACCGTCAAACAGCAGATCCGGGAGCTGATCGGGTGCCGCGACGACGAGATCATCCTGGCGAGCGCAAAATCCAACATCGGGATCGACGAGATTCTGGAGGCGGTCGTCCGGCGCATCCCGCCCCCCGCGGGGGACCCGGCGCTCCCCCTGCGGGCGCTGATATTCGATTCGGTGTTCGACGCCTACCGCGGCTCGGTCGTCTACATCCGCGTTGTCGAAGGAACGCTCCGCGAGGGGGACAGGGTCATGTTCTTCCACACGGGGAAGCCGTTCGACGCCGAGGAGGTCGGCGTGCTGGAGATGAAGCGCCTGAGGACGGGAGAACTGACCGCGGGGAACGTCGGGTACCTGATCGCGGGGGTCAGGGACGTCCATGAGACGAAGGCCGGCGACACGGTCACGTCCGCCTCCCGTCCGGCGGACAGCCCGCTGCCGGGGTACAAAGAAGTGAAGCCGATGGTGTTCAGCGGCATGTACCCGACGAACGCGGAGGACTTCGAAGACCTGCGGAGCTCGATCGAGAAGCTCCAGCTCAACGACTCCTCCCTGGTCTACCAGCCCGAAACGTCGACGGCGCTCGGGTTCGGGTTCCGCTGCGGGTTTCTCGGGCTCCTGCACATGGAGATCGTCCAGGAACGCCTGGAACGGGAGTACAACCAGAACATCATCAACACGGTCCCGAACGTGGAGTACCGGGTGACGAAGACGAGCGGAGAGGTCGTGCTCGTCGACAACCCTTCCACGATGCCCGCCCTCGGCGAGGTGGCGATGGTGGAGGAGCCGTTCGTCAAGGCGCAGGTGATCGTCCCCGTGGAGTACGTCGGGAACATCATGAAGCTCTGCATGGACCGGCGGGGGGTCTACAGGAACACGACGTATCTCGACCCGACCCGTGCCGACATCACGTACGAGCTTCCCCTGTCGGAAATCATATTCGATTTCTACGACAAACTGAAGTCGACGAGCCGCGGGTACGCATCGTTCGACTACGACCTCCTGGAGTTCCGGGAGTCGAACCTCGTCAAGCTCGACATCCTGCTGAACGGGGAATCGGTCGATGCATTCTCCAGCATCGTGCACCGCGACAAGGCGCACGACTGGGGGAAGAAGCTCTGCGTGAAGCTCCGCAAGCTGATCCCCCGGCAGATGTTCGAGGTCGCCATCCAGGCCGCGATCGGCAGCAAGGTCGTCGCCCGCGAGACGATCTCCGCGATGAGAAAGAACGTGCTCGCGAAGTGCTACGGGGGGGACATCACGCGCAAGCGCAAGCTCCTGGAGAAACAAAAGGAAGGCAAAAAGCGTATGAAGCAGGTGGGGCGCGTCGAAATCCCCCAGGAGGCGTTCCTCGCCGTTCTCTCAATGGAAGACGAATAAGGAGGCATATGGCAAAGAGCAACCGGCCGCCGGCCGGGAAGGACCATCCGGAGGTGAAGAAGGAGCCCGTGAAGGACTTCCTGAAAGACCTCGTCTTCGTTCTCGTGTCGTTCTTTTTTCTCAACAGCTTCGTCCTCGCCTCGTTCGAGGTCCCCACGGGATCGATGGAGAACGAGATCATGGCGGGGGATTTCCTCTTCGTCAACAAGTTCATCTACGGCGGGACGACGCCGCGGACGATTCCGTTCACGAACGTCCGGCTTCCCTGGTTCCGGGTGCCGGCGTTCAGGAGCGTCGCGCGCGGGGACGTCATCGTTTTCGAATTCCCGGGACAGCGTGAGGAGATCCAGTCCCCCGAGTTCATGTTCTACCTGAAACGCTGCGTGGCGGTCGCCGGGGACACGATCCAGGTCGTGAACAGGATCCTGTACGTGAACGGGACGCCGGCGCCCATACCGCGGAACATGAAATTCAACAACATGAATCCCCGTCCCCAGGGATACGCCGATCCGAAGATCTTTCCCCGCGAGGCGCCGTTCAACGAGGATTTCTGGGGCCCGGTCGTGGTGCCGAAGAAAGGGGACGTCCTGGATCTGAACGCGTCGACGTACCTGCGCTGGGCGACGTTCATCGGCAGGGAAGGGCACCGGGTCCGGCTTGACGACAGGGCCCGCGTGGTCGTCGACGGCACGCCGGTGTCGAAATACGTGGTGGAGAGAAATTATCTCTTCGGGATGGGGGACAACAGGGACAACAGCCTCGACTCGCGGTTCTGGGGGTTCATTCCCGAGGAGAACATCGTCGGGACCCCCATGATCGTGTACTGGTCGTGGGATCCCGACAGGCCGCTGACGGGCATCGTCGACAAACTCGCTTCGATTCGTCTCGGCCGCATCGGGACGCTGATCCGGTAATCCGCGCGATGGAACGGACCGGGCGTCCCGCCCCGGGCGGCGGCCTCCTCCTGCGCCGCGTCAGGGCGGCGGCGGAAATACTCGCCCTCACCGTCGTCTGTGCCCTCGCGCTGAAGACGCTTGTCGTCGACGCTGTCCATGTCCCGAGCGCCTCGATGGAACGGACGCTCCTGGTGGGGGACTTCGTCCTCGTGAACAAGTTCGTCTACGGGCCGTGCACCCCCCGGTTCCTGCCGTTTGCGGGAACGCGTCTTCCCCACGTGCGGCTTCCCGGTGCCGCTTCTCCGGCGCGGGGGGACGTGATCGTGTTCTACGCACCCGACGAGCCGCACCCCCGTCTCTACGTCAAGCGCCTGGCGGGCATTCCCGGCGACACCGTGTCGATCCGGGGAGGATCGCTCATCGTCAACGGGACGCCCGTCCCTCTTCCGGATCACGCGGCGCGGGGCGCGGCGCCCGGGCCCGATTTCGGTCCCGTGGTCGTCCCCCGCTCCGGGGAGTCGATTCCGCTTGACGAGGCCGACGCGCCGCGATGGGAGCCGCTCGTCGAGCGCGAAGGGCACGAGATCGCGCGGACGGCCTCGGGAACCGTGCTCATCGACGGGGTCCCCGCCCGTGAGTACCGCCTCAGCCAGGACTTCTACTTCGTCCTGGGAGACAACAGGGAGGAAAGCCTCGACAGCCGCTCCTGGGGTTTTGTCCCCCGCGAGAGCATCACGGGGCGGGCAATGATGATTTACTGGTCCGTGGATCCCTCGCACGGAATCCGGTGGACACGCCCCGGCACGATCGTTCGGTAGTCCATCAGGCGCAATCGGAGCACGATGCCTTCTCTCTACGTCCATATTCCCTTCTGCGAGCGCAAGTGCGCGTACTGCGATTTCTACTCCATCGAGACGGTCTCGCTCATGGAGACGTTCCTGGACGCGCTCGGCAGGGAGATCGACATCGCGGCCCCTTCGGCGAAGGGGGTCGTGTTCGATACGCTGTTCTTCGGCGGAGGAACCCCCTCGCTCCTCTCCCCGGCGCAGCTCGAACGGGTGATGCGCCGGATGCGCGACGCGTTCACGATCCGCGGGGGGGCCGAGATCACGCTCGAAACGAATCCGGGGACCGTCACGCGGGAGAAGCTCGCGGACTACCTGTCGCTCGGCGTCAACCGTCTCTCGATCGGCATCCAGTCGTTCGACGAGGGGGAGCTCCGGTTCCTGGGGAGGATCCACGACGCCCGCCAGGCCGCTGCGTGCGTGGACGACGCGCGGCGCGCGGGCTTCGCCAATGTGAGTGTGGACCTGATTTACTCGCTTCCTTCGCAGACGACCGCGGCGTGGGATGCGACACTCTCCCGGGCGATCGCACTCCGGCCGGACCACATTTCGGCGTACAGCCTCATCGTGGAAGACCATACCCCGCTCTCCCGGATGGTGGCATCGAAGCTCGTCTCCCCCAATCCCCTGGAGGCGGAGGCGGAGCTGTTCGAGCATACGATGGCCGTGCTGGAGCGATCAGGCTACGAGCACTACGAAGTGTCGAACTACGCGCGCCCGGGGTTCCGGAGCCTGCACAACTCGGCGTACTGGAACCATGACGAGTACCTGGGGTTCGGCCCCTCCGCCCATTCGTTCTGGCGGCGGAACGAGCGGGGGATCCCCGTGCGCAGCGCGAACGCCGGCGCGCTCGGCAGGTACACGGACCTCCTCCTGCGGGGCGAGCTTCCCGTCGTGATGACCGAGGAGGTGACGGACACGGCGCTGTGCAACGAGCGGATATTCCTCGGGCTGAGAAGCACCGGCGTCGATCTCAGGTCCCTCGCCCGGGAGTTCGATCTCCCGCAGGACAGGCTTGATCTTGCGCGCGCCCTTGTCGCCGAGGGGTCGGCGCTGATGGAGGGGGAAACGCTGCGGCTGACGGACCGCGGGTACATGCTCTGCGATGAAATCGCCGCGCGCATGATGGTCTGATGTCCTCACTCACATTCGCCGGATACGCCAGATGAAAGTCCTTGTGACGGGGATCGACGGGTTTGTCGGGAGCCATGCCGCCGAGTTCCTCCTCGGCACCGGAGGCGTGGACCTTTACGGCACGCATTACCCGGGGCAGAAGACCCTGAACATCGACCACCTGAAGGGACGCGTGAGGCTCCACGAGGCCGATGTCGCCGACGCGGAGGCGATGCGCGGCATATTTGCGGCCGTCCGTCCGGAGAAGGTGATCCACCTTGCCGGGCAGGCGTTCGTTCCCGCCGCGCTCTCCGACCCCGTCGGCACGTTTCGCGTGAACGTCATGGGAGGGGTCGCGGTGCTCGACGCCGCCCGGCGTCAGGCGGAATCCGCCGGCACCGGGCCCGACCTTCTTCTTGTCAGCTCGGGGGAGGTGTACGGGAACGCCCGCACGGAGCCGGTCACCGAGGATTCGCCCCTGAGGCCTGAAAACCCCTACGCGGCGAGCAAGGCGAGCATCGATCTCATCGCTCAGGAATACCGCAGGTCGTTCGGCGTCCGCGTCAGCGTCGTCCGGCCGTTCAACCACGCCGGTCCCCGTCAGAGCCCCTCGTTCGTCACGTCCGATTTCGGAAGGCAGTTTGCGTTGATCGCCGCCGGACGCGGCGAGCCGGTGATCCGCGCGGGAAACGTGGAGTCCCGGCGTGATTTCACCGATGTGCGGGACGTGGTGCGGGCCTACTGGGCCATCCTCACGCATCCCTCCCCGTTCACGGTGTTCAATCTCTGCTCGGGGCGTGTCGTGGCCGTGCGCGAGATCGTCTCCATCTTCGAGCGCGTGGCCGGGTTGCGCGTGAGCGTGAAGATCGAACCGTCGCGGACGCGCGGGGCAGATCCCCCCTTTGCCGCCGGGAGCAGCGCGCGGCTCCGCGGGGCGACCGGGTGGGAGCCCGCGATCCCGCTGGAAAAAACGCTCGCGGATGTCTTCGACTACTGGAGGGCCGCGATCGGCCGGGAACCGTGAAGATCCTCGTCGTGAACTGGCAGGACAGGACGAACCCCCTTGCGGGGGGGGCGGAAGTCCATTGTCACGAAATCTTCTCCCGTATCGCCCGCTCCGGGCACAGCGTGGCGCTCTGCTGTTCGGCGTATCCCGGCGCGGCGCCCCGCGAAACGATCGACGGCATCGACGTCATCCGCCGCGGATCCAGGGAGCTTTTCAATTTCTCGTTCCCGCTGACGTACGCGAGGCATCTTCGCGCCTCCGGCTACGACATTGTCGTCGAGGATCTCAACAAGGTGCCGTTCTTCACCCCGCTGTTCGTCAGGGGGCCGCTGGCCGGCATCGCGCACCACCTGTTCGGAAGAAGCGTGTTCCGCGAAGCAGGAATCCTCCCGGCCCTCTACGTGTACGGCATGGAGCGCGCCGCACTGGCGCTGTACAGGAAGACCGTCCCCTTCATGGTGGTCTCCGCGAGCACCGAACGGGAATTCCTGGAACACGGGTTTTCCCCGGCGCGCATGGCGGTGATTCACAACTGCGTCGATCACCGGGTGTACACGCCGGGCGATGGAGCGAAGAGCCCGCACCCGCTCGCCCTCTATTTCGGCCGGCTGAAGAAGTACAAGAGCGTCGATCACTTCCTCCTGGCGCTCCCGGAAGTGATCGCAAGGTTCCCGGCGCTGAAGGCGGTGGTTGCGGGGGACGGGGACGATGCCGCCCGGCTCAGGGGCATTGTGCGCGACAACGGGCTGGAAGGCGCGGTCCAGTTCACCGGGTTCGTCTCCGAGGCGGAGAAGGTCGCACTCCTCCGGAGAGCCTGGTTTACGGTGGCGACATCGCTGAAGGAAGGGTGGGGACTGACCGTCGTGGAATCCAACGCGTGCGGCACCCCCTCGGTCGCTTCGGACGTTCCGGGGCTGAGGGACGCCGTCAGGGACGGGGAAACGGGGCTCCTGTACCCGCACGGGGACGTCGCGTCACTCGCCTCCCGCATGATCCGTCTCGTGGAAGACGCGGACCTCAGGCGCCGTCTCGGGGACGGGGCGGTGCGCTGGGCTGCGACGTTCGACTGGGAACGGTCGGCGGCGGAGACCCTGGCGTTTCTCGAGCGCGCCGCCGGGCGCGCCTTTGAGGCCGGCTAAACGGTCAGCCGCCTGATGAGCCGGATCTGTCCCGCGTGGTAGACGTCGTGGGCGGAGATCGTTTCCAGGAGGAGCCTGTGCTCCCGTTCCAGCCGTGCGATGTCCTCCTTCCAGGACGTTCCCCTTTCCCTCCCAGTGCGCGGGAACCTCCCTGATGTTCGACTGTCCTCAGTTCAGAAACTCCCAGGAAATGCCGAACCTGATCGCGCGCTCCCCTCCGGGATAGTACGGCGTGCCGTAATACCGGATATTGGCCAGGTTCTCCCAGATGAAATGGATGTACGCGTCGCCGATGTGCCCGATGAGAACGAAATCGCCGCTGGCGCTGGTTCCGAGCGGCGGCCCCGCGTTCGTCACGTACGCGGCCATCTCCGGATTGAACACGACCCCCGCGTACGGCGTCGCGAACCTTCCGCGGAAGCCGGCCTTCAGTTCCAGTTTGTCGTTCACGAGTTTTTTCCTGTAGAACAGCCCGCCGCTCCCGGAGAACTTCGGGAACGCCTGGAGCGTCGAGCCGCCGGATTTCTGGAGCAGGTACTGGACGTTCCCCTCGATCGTGATCCAGAAAACGGGGACGTCGATATGCGCGCTCACGCCGGTCGTGTGGAGCGCTGGTCCGTTGCCGATCGATGCCCCGGGGAACGGCGAGGCGGAGTCCGTGTACGCGCCGTACGTGATCGGGTCGTTGACCGTCCGGTGTGTGAGCGCCAGCCGGATCGTTCCCCCGTGCGGGGTCGAAACGGCGATCCCCGCCTCCGCGACGTAATGGTGCTCCGCGACGACGGGCGATGTCCGGACGACCGTCGAATCGCTCCAGTACAGTTCCTGGTAATCCGGCACCCGGTACGACATGCTCGCCCCCCCGAACAGCGTCAGGGATGATCCCAGCGAAATCTTCACGTCCGCGCCGAAACCGGTGTATTCCTTCCGGAGGTACTCGTCGAGCCGTCCGTACAGGGCGACGGCAGCGGGACCGTCCGGGTCGAGTTCCTCTTTTGCCCAGACGGCGCCGATCACGTTCCGGCGGCGCCCGAGATTCGGGCTCCCCTCGATCTGGCGGAGCTCCACGTTTCCCCCCGCGCTGAAATGCTGGAACGCCGTTGCGAAGTCCTGGGACGCCCTCACGCCCATCCAGGACGAGACATGGTCCGAGGCCACGCCGGGGGGGAATATGTGGTAGGGGTCTTCGCGCTCGCGAAATTCCCTTTTCGCGTCGGAGTAATAGAGCGTCAGGTCCGTGACGTCGGACGTGTCGCCGAGAAACGTCCCGACGAGGGAGAGGTCGACGTCGTTCGCGGTCAGCTTCTCGTACGTGCTGTCCTGCACCATGACGGCGGCGGAATTGTCGAACGGCGTCCCCGCGCCGGCGGCGGTGCTGGCCGGGAGGTTCACTCCCCCGTTCATCTGCGTCTCGGCCGAGGTGTGATAGTGTGAGAGGATGAGATTGATGTCGTGCGAGACGTTGTACCGGATCTTCTCCCTCGAGTTCCAGGCGTCGTCGGCCTCACCGATGAATCTCCCGTCGGTGGTCTGGTGCTGGAACCCGAGCGTGACATTCGTCCTGCGCGAGATGTTCTGGCTGAACGTCCCGTCGACGTTGGAAAACCCGTAGGCCCCCTCGGAGTAGTTGAATTTCGTGAAGGGTTTGTTGCTGTTGTAGTTCTTCGTCACGAGGTTGACCGCCCCCCCCGTGCTGTTCAGGCCGTACAGGAACGCCCGGACCCCGGTGACGACCTCGATCCGGTCCGCGTATTCGGGGGTGAAGTGGTACATGTTGAATATCCCGGTCGCGGGATCGTTCAATGCCCTGCCGTTGGAGGTAAACGAGATCCCCCTCCAGTCGACGCCGTCGAACGTGGGCTGGCTGTACTGTCCCTCGCTTCCCTGGTCGCGGATGAACGCGCCGGGGAACGCCTCGAGTATTCCTCCCAGGTAACGGTAATCCATCCAGTGCAGGTCGCCGCTCGTTCTGTACGCGGAGGAATCCGCGAACCGGTCGAGCGTCCCGACAAGCGTGGGGGTGCTCATCCTGCCGAGCGTGTCGAATGCCGCACTGGTGTCGGCGCCCCGGCGTGCGGAGGTGTCCGCGGGCGAGACGGCGAGGGCCCCCCGGCGCGTCCGCGCCGTGTCGGACACTGCAGGGGCGGAAGGACCCCCGGCCCTGTGCCTGCGCAGGGAGTCGGAGACCGCCTGGGACGACGCCTGCGGCGGGGCGATCAACGCGCAGAGGATGCCGGCGACGAGCGCCAGGTGAACGCGCGCCCTTGCATGGGGACGTGCCAACGCTATAACCGGAAATGTGGAGGTGTGATGAACGTCCTGACGTCCTGCGTCCGGAGCGCGCGCGCGGCTTCCCCGGCGGCACCGGCGTCGGGAAAGAATCCGTACACCGATGATCCGCTCCCGGACATCGAAGCATAGAGCGCGCCGTGCGCCGTCATGGACTCTTTCAGGGCGGCGATCCCCGGGTGAGCCGCGAACACGGGTCCCTCGAAGTCGTTGACGACCTCCCCGCGAAGCCGCGCGGGGTCGGACATGCCCTCCAGGACGAGGGCGCGGAGATCCCCGGGCCCTTCCCCGCGGGGGACGATCCGCGCGTACGCCCAGGCGGTCGGCACGCTGACCGGAGGCGCCCCAAGCAGTATCGCGTACGGAACGTCGAGCGGGAAGTACCCGAGGATCTCCCCCCGCCCCGTTCCGAGCGCGCTTTCGCTGCCGAGGAAAAAGGGGACGTCCGATCCCAGCGTGAGGGCCAGGCGCCGGAGATCCTCCGCGGCGAGCGGTTTCCCCCAGAATCCCGGAAGAACGGAAAGCACGGCCGCCGCGTCGGCGCTTCCCCCGCCGAGACCCGCGCCGGAGGGGATGCGTTTCGTGATGTCTATGCGCACTCCCGTCCCGGCGCCGAGCTCCCGGGCAAGGAGCCGTGCGGCCGCGTGGGCGATGTTCCCCTCGCCGGAAGGAACCCCCGGGTCCGTCGCGTGAACGGTGATCGCGTCGGCGGCGCTCAGCGTGAGGTCGTCGAAGAGGTCGATCCTGTGGAACACCGTGCATATGTCGTGGAACCCGTCGGGGCGTTTCGCCGTTACGCTGAGCCCGATGTTGATCTTGGCGTAGGCTCTCGTGCGAACCTGGGGTGGAGGGGAATCCATAATCATGAAATATACGCCGGAAGGAGCGGGAAAGCAAAGAGCGCTCTTTTGATTGTCGTCCCCTTTTTTCGTAATTTCCTCCGGCCATGACGCATCCAATGACATGAACATACGCACCATTCCGATCGGCGGGGGGCATCCCCTCGTGCTGTTTGCCGGCCCGTGTGTCGTGGAAAACCGGGATCTCGTCTTCCGCACGGCGGCCGTCGTCCGCGACGTCGCCCGAAAGCACGGCATCGGCGCGGTCTTCAAATCGTCGTACGCAAAGGCCAACCGGACGAGCGGAGAGTCGTTCACCGGGATCGGGATGGACGAGGCGCTGAGGATACTCGGGGACGTCCGCAGGGAGTTCGACCTCCCGATCGTCACCGACATTCACACGGAATCCGAGGCTCCCGCCGCGGCCGAGGCGGCCGACGTCCTCCAGATACCGGCGTTCCTCTGCAGGCAGACCGCGCTGCTCCAGGCCGCGGGGAGGACCGGGAGAATCGTCAACATCAAGAAGGGACAGTTCCTGGCGCCGGAGGACATGGCGTTTGCGGCTGCGAAAGTCGCCGCGACGGGGAACACCGGGATCCTCCTGACGGAGAGGGGGACGACGTTCGGCTATCACAATCTCGTCGTCGACATGCGCTCGCTCGTCATCATGCGGAAGACCGGGTACCCGGTGGTCTTCGATGCCACCCATTCCGTGCAGCTTCCCGGAGGGGGCCGGGGCGAGAGTGCCGGGGAGCCGGAGTTCATCTTCCCGCTTGCGCGTGCGGCGGCGGCGGCCGGGTGCGACGGGCTGTTCGTCGAAGTCCATCCCGATCCGCCCCGCGCCCTGAGCGACGCCGCCAGCCAGCTCGCCCTGGACAGGCTCGACGCACTCGTCGGCGAGTGCCTTGCGGTGGCGCGCGCTGCCGGGAGGGAGGCCTGATGGCGGGACGGAAAACGTCGCTCGCCGCCCGTGCGCGGCGCATACGGATGGTCCTTCTCGACGTGGACGGGGTCCTGACCGACGGCGGCCTCTACTACACGGCGGAAGGTCACGAGCTGAAGCGGTTTCACGCACACGACGGGTACGGCATACAGCGGGGAAGGGACTCCGGTCTCGTGTTCGGCATCATCAGCGGGCGGTCGACCCCGATCGTCGATGCCCGCGCCCGGGTCCTGAGGATCGACGACGTGATGCAGGGGGCCGACGACAAGGTCGCGGCGATGAGGGAGATCCAGCGCCGCCGCGGATTCGGCGACGAGGAATTTGCGTACATCGGCGACGACCTCTTCGACATCCCCCTCCTGCGGACCGTCGGGCTCTCCGCCGCTCCCCCCAACGCGCTCCGGGAGGTCAGGAACAACGTGCACTACGTCACGCGCTCGGCCGGGGGAGAGGGCGCCGTGCGCGACTTCATCGATTTCATACTCGAAAGGCGCGGCACATAAGAGACACTGATCCCCTGGACACTCCGCGTCCGCTCAGCGCCAGGGAAATCGATCTCATCGGGTCCGTTCTTCCCGCGGACCGTCCCGCCTACCGGGCCCTCAGGGACCGGATCCTCTCCATGGCGGTGATCGGCCAGGGGCGGCGCGGCAGGGGGGACCTGATCCTCGGGCTCCCGGGCCGGCAGGCCGATCCCGACGCGCCGTTTTCCCCCGTGATCGCGTACGGCATGATCGAGACGGCGCGCGGGTATGTTTCGGTCAGCGTCCGCGAGGAGGCCGACGCCCTGATCAACGTCGAGATCGTTCCGGGGAGCGGGGAGGAGGTCCCCGGCCGCGAGGAGGAAACACGGCGCTGGACGTACTCCCTCTGGTCTCCCGGGATGCCCTCTCCCGCCACGGGGGCCGGAGTCCGGGAGGTCCCCGTCGACGCGAACGTGACCCTGGTGCTGGCCCCGGCGGAGAAGCGGATCTGGGTCCACGAACGCACCGGGGGGACCGTGCGGCTCATACCGATCACGAATTTCTACGGCGAGCTGATGATCCGGCGGGCCGTCCGCGATCCGCACGTCGCGCTCCGCCCGTCGCTCCTCTGGGAACGCCTGGACGGGTTCCCGGACCGCGACCTGCTTGCGGCGTTCACGGGGTACAACGCGCTCGGGCGGCACGCCGTCCTGCAGGCGCCGCCTGCGGCGGTCCGGCGCGGGCGCATCCCCCTCGTGGTACGGCAACTCTTTACGAAGAGGCATTGATGGATCAAGACGCAACTGCAATCGCCAAGGGACGCGAAGTCGTCCGCATCGAAGGGCGCGCCGTCGCCGAGCTCGAGGGAAAGATCGGCCCGGAGTTCGCGCGCGCGGTCGACATCGTCCATTCCTGCCGTGGTCGCGTGATCGTGACCGGCGTCGGCAAATCGGGGATCATCGCGCGGAAGATCGTCGCGACGATGAACTCCACCGGAACCCCCTCGGTCTTCCTCCATCCGACGGACGCGGTGCACGGGGACCTCGGCATCGTCCGGGGAGGGGACGTCGTCATCTGCGTCTCCAAGAGCGGCGCGACGTCCGAACTCTCGACGCTCCTCCCCATGTTCCGGAGGATCGGCGTCCCGGTGATTTCGCTCGTCGGGAATCTCTCCTCCCCGCTGGCCGCCGAATCGACGGTCGCCCTCGACGCCTCCGTCCGCGAGGAGGCCTGCCCGCACGACCTGGCCCCGACCTCCTCGACGACGGCGGCGCTGGCGCTCGGCGACGCGCTCGCGATCGCGCTCCTGGACCGGCGGCAGTTCACGCGGGAGGATTTTGCGCTGTATCATCCGGGCGGGACCCTGGGAAAGCGGCTCCTGCTGATGATCGACGAGCTCATGACGCGCGGCAGCGACGTTCCCTGCGTCACCGGCGACGTCCCCCTGCGCGACGCGATCGTGGAGATGACGACGAAGCGGCTCGGGTGCACGTGCGTCGTGGGTCCGGGGGGGGCGCTGGAAGGAGTGATCACGGACGGGGACCTGAGGCGCCTTCTGCAGAAGACGGTGGACGTCTCCAGGGTCAGTGCGTCCGACGCGATGACGCGCAACCCGAAGACGGTCGCACGGGGGACGCTGGCCTACGTCGTCCTCCAGGAAATGGAATCGTACAACATCACGCAGATGATCGTGGTGGACGGCGCGGGCGCGCCGGTGGGGGTCGTCCATCTTCACGACCTCGTCAAGGCGGGGCTGGGGGGGGACGACGCGGGATGACCCGTCTCTCCGTTGCGGCGCTCATCCTGCTGGCCGGGTGCGCCGAGAAAGTGAATCCCACCGTGCAGTCGCTCCCCGATTCGGGCCTTCCTTCGCAGGAGAGCTGGAGGAGCACCGTGTATTTCACCGATTCGTCCCGGGTGAAGGCCGTCCTGTGGGCGGGACACATCGCGGATTTCCAGAACCAGAGGGTCACGCTCCTGGACGACAGCGTGCACGTCGATTTCTTCGACAGGGAAGGCCGCCACACGTCGCTCCTGACCGCCCGCCGGGGGAAGGTGAACGACGCGACGGAGGATTTCACGGCGTACGAGCACGTCATCGTGGTCTCCGACAGCGGATCGACGCTGAAGACCGACAGCCTGTGCTGGATGAACGCGGACAGGACGATCCGCACGAATGCCTTCGTCGACATCACCACGGCCACGGAGCACATCATGGGGCAGGGGTTCGTCAGCGACCAGGACCTGAGGAACTACCGGATATTCAGGGTCACGGGACAGGCGCTGAAGCATGAGTGAGCGCACGCGGATACTTCTCGCGCTGGGCGCGCTTGCGCTCGCCTCGCCGGCCTCGGAGGCGCAGGAGGTGAGCGCCGATACGCTCCACGTGAAGCAGATCGATGGGGAAGACGTCCGCGACCTCATCGGGCATGTCCTCCTGACGCAGGAGCGCACGCGCATCACCTGCGACCGCGCTCTCGAGTACATCGCGCGGGGGACGTTCATCCTGACGGGGAACGTGGTGGTGACCGACGACAGCCTCACGTTCCGGGCGCCCCGGGGGATCTACCACCGGGCGGAGAGGCGCGCCGAAGGGTTCGACGGGGTCGCCCTCGACGACGGGACGACCCGGCTGACGGCCTCGTACGGGGAGTATTTCGGCACGGAGCGCCGCGCGTTCTTCCACACGCACGTCGTCGTGGTCGACACGTCCTCCATCGTCACGGCGGACTCGCTCCAGTACTGGCGCATCACGCGCCGGTCGCTCGCGCTCGGCCGCGTCGTCGTCCGCAGCCCGTCAGACAGGCTGACCATCTACGGGGGCCGGCTCGACCACGACGCGGAGCACCTCACAAGCAGGATGACCGTGCACCCGCGTCTCGAGCAGGTCGACTCGCTGGGGGAGGGGCGCTATGACACGCTGCACGTGCGGGGCGTCGTGCTGGAATCGTACCGCGATTCGACCCGGCGGCTCATCGCGCGCGACAGCGTCGAGCTCGTGCGGTCCGATCTCGCCTCCTCGTCCCGGTACGCCTGTTTCTACACCGCCGGGGACAGCATACTCCTGAGGAGCGCGCCCGTCATCTGGTACAGGGAGACGCAGGTGTCGGGGGACTCGATCAACGTCTACCTGAAGAAGAGGAAGCTGGAGCGGCTCCTGGTGATGGGGAGCGCCTTCGCCGTCTCCCGGAGCGATTCGCTTCACCCGGACAGGTTCGACCAGATCGCGGGGGACAGGCTCCGGATGCTCTTCGGCGACGAGGGACTGAGCCGGACCGACGTCGAGGGGAGGGCGCTCAGCCTGTACCATCTCTACGACGACACGGTCGCCAACGGCGCCAACAGGACGAGCGGCGACAGGATCGTCATGCTGTTCGCCCACGGGAAGGCGGAAGCGATCACGGTGTACGGCGGGGTGGAGGGGCAGTACTTCCCGGAAAACATGGTCCGGGGAAAAGAGAACGACTATGCCCTGCCGGGATTCACGTGGCGGGTCCGCCCGTCACGCCCCGCCAACTAACAACGGACACGGAGAGGTATGCCCAACGACGCAGGCCGGGAGACGCGGCGGATACTTCGCGCGGAACACCTTGTCAAGCGCTACAAGAAACGGACCGTCGTGCGGGGGGTGAGCATCGACGTGGCGCAGGGTGAAGTCGTCGGCCTCCTCGGTCCCAACGGGGCGGGGAAGACGACGACGTTCTACATGATCGTGGGGATGATCAAGCCGAACGAGGGGACCGTCTACCTGGACGACGCCGAGATCACGAACGTCGCGATGTACCGGCGCGCGCGGATGGGGATCGGCTACCTTCCGCAGGAGGCGTCCGTGTTCCGCAAGATGTCGGTCGAAGAGAATATCCTTGCGGTCCTCCAGATGCTCGACATGACCGCCGCGGAACGGAACGCGAAGTGCGGGAGCCTGATGGCGGATTTCAACATCGCCCACCTGGCCCGGAGCAAGGGGTACATGCTCTCCGGGGGGGAGCGCCGGCGGACGGAGATCGCCCGGGCGCTCGCCACCGACCCGAAGTTCATACTTCTCGACGAGCCGTTTGCCGGGATCGACCCGATCGCGGTGGAGGAGATCATGAGGATCGTCGCGGCGCTCAAGCAGCGGGGGATCGGCGTCCTGGTGACCGATCACAACGTTCACGAGACCCTGTCAATCACCGACCGGGCCTACCTCCTGTTCGAGGGGCAGATCCTGAAGGCCGGGACCTCCAGGAGCCTTGCCGACGACCCGGAGGCGCGGAAGCTGTATCTCGGCGAAAAATTCAAGCTTGACCGCTACGAATGACCCCCCCCGCCGCGGGGGGAACCTTCGCCCCCCCGGGCTCGTTGTACAGAGTGATCACACCCACCTCAATCATCCATCACAACGCGAGGGAGATGCCATGAAGTACCTCTGTGCACTGTGTATCATCGTGCTTTCGTTCGTACTGACGGCCGGCGCTCAGGAATCGAAGCCCGTGACGCTCAAGGGCTACGTCGTTGACCAGATGTGCGGGACGAAGATGGCGGCGAAGGAGAACGCGATGGAAAAGGCCGAAGGACACTCGAAGGACTGCGCCCTGGACGATCACTGCGCCGCGAGCGGATTCGGGATCATGTCCGACGGGAAGTACTACAAGTTTGACGAGAAGGGGAGCGCGATGGCGAAGAGCCTGATCGAGAAATCGAAGCGCGAGAAAGGGATGTTCTTCGTGGCGAAGGGGACGGTCGGAGAAGGGACGATGACGCTCACGTCGCTGAAGGAAGCCACCCCCGGCAAACCGGCGATGATGAAAAAGGGAACGTAACGGATCCGCGTTCGACCGGTCACCCGGTCTCAGTCCTTCTTCTCCGGCGGCCCCGACGGGGGCGGAGGCGGGGAGGGCTGAGACCCGGGGGTCCCTTTACCGGGTGCGTCACCCCCTGATTCCTTCTTCGATTCCGGTTTTCCCCCGTCCTTCGGGGCGTCCGGTTTTCCCTCCGGGGCGCTCTTCGCCTTCTCCTTCTTCTCTTTCTCCCGTTTCGCCCCGTCCCCCGCGCTGGAACCGCCGGTCTTCCTGTAGTCGGTGATGTAGAAGCCGCTCCCCTTGAATATGATCCCTCCGCCGGTCCCCATGACCCGCGCAAGGTTGTCGGTGCCGCACTTCGGGCACCGCGTGAGGGGCTCCTCGGTCATCGACTGGAATTCTTCGAACGTGTGGCCGCACTTCCTGCACAGATACTCGTACGTCGGCATGGATCTCCCCCGTTACTGAATTTCCTGTATTCCCCGGATGAACCGGTCGATCCCTTTTTCAAGATCCTCCATCGAAGCGGCGAACGAAATCCTGACGTGAGCGGGGGAACCGAACGCGTCCCCCGGCACGATCGCGACGTGGTGGTGTTCCAGGAGGTGCTCGACGACGTCAGAGGCGTTCCTGACCGGCTTCCCCCGGGCCTTCTTCCCGAACAGGTGTCCGACGCCGGGGAAGAAGAACATCGCACCCTCGGCGGGAGGAATGTCCTTCACGGACGCGCCTGCGAGCCGGCGGGCGACGTAGTCGCGCCGGCGCTGGAACTCTCCCCGCATCGCCTCGATCGGACCCTGCGGCCCCCTGAGTGCGGCGACCGTCGCCTTCTGGGCGATGGAGTTGGCGTTGTTCGTCACCTGCCCCTGCACCTTGGCGGCACCCCTGATGATGTCCTCCGGGCCCCCCATGTACCCGATGCGCCATCCGGTCATGGCATACGCTTTCGACACCCCGTTGACCGTGACGACCCGGTCCTGCATCCCGTCGAGTGCGCCGATGCTGACGTGCTTCTTCCCGTCGAAGACCATTTTTTCGTAGATCTCGTCGCTGATCACGGTGAGGTCCGCTTCCCGAACGACGGCGGCGATCTCTTCCGCTTCCGTGCGCGTGAACACGACCCCCGTCGGGTTGCACGGGGTGTTCAGTATGATCGCACGCGTCCTGGGGGTGAGTGCGCGGCGCAGCGCGCCGGCGTCGGGGCGGAAGGCGCCGGCGGGGAAGGGGACGACGACGGGGACCCCGTCGGCCAGCGCGACGATCGCGGGATAACTCACCCAGTACGGCGACGGGATCAGGACCTCGTCCCCCGGGTTCAGCATCGCCGAGAGGGCGTTGAATATCGACTGTTTCGCCCCTGTCGACACGAGCACCTGGGGCGGTGTGAAGCGGAGGCCGTTGTCCTCCGCGAACTTGTCGATCACTGCCGCGATGAGTTCGGCCGTTCCCTGGTTCGCCGTGTAGTGGGTGAAGTCGGCGTCGATCGCCCGTACGGCGGCCTCCTTGATATGGACGGGCGTTGCGAAATCGGGCTCCCCCGCGGTCAGGCTGACCACGTCGGCGCCCGCCTCCTGCAACGCGCGCGCCCTCTGCGTCAGCAGGAGCGTCTGCGATTCCTCCAGGAGCCGTATCTTCTCGGAAATCCCGCGCATCGCCCCGCTCAGCCTTTCGCCCGTGCGAGGAGCCTTCGCCTGACGCCTGGGGGGACGAAATCGGACACGTCTCCTCCCAGGCGCGCCACCTCCCGGACGATCGTGGAGTTCAGGTACGTGTATCTCTCGTGGGGGACGAGGAAGATCGTGTCGATCGTCGGTGCAAGTTTCCTGTTCGTCAGGGCCATCTGGAATTCGTACTCGAAATCGGAAACCGCGCGGAGCCCCCGGATGATGACCGAGGCTTTCCGCTTCCGCGCATAGTCCACCAGGAGCCCGTTGAAGCCGTCCACCTCCACGCGCCTGTTTCCGCGGAATACTTCCCGGATCATCGCGGCACGCTCCTCTTCGGTGAACATCGGCCTTTTCGAGGAGTTCCGGGCGACAAGGACCACGACCCGGGAAAACAGCTCCGTGGCACGGCGGACCACGTCGATATGCCCGTACGTGATCGGGTCGAACGTGCCGGGATACAGTGCGACGCGCTCTTTCATGGCGGGGTGTCCCTTCCGATAGTCGGCCTGAAAAACGTGACGTGTGTCCTTCCGAATCGTTTCACGGGTCCCGGGGCAAGGCCCGGTGCGGGGGGGAACGGGAGGCCTCCGGCATGCTCGATGAGGAGGTACCCCCCCGGCCTGAGTATGCCGCTCGAGGCGACGATACCGGGGATGTCTGCGGTGCGGCCGAACGCGTACGGGGGGTCGGCGAATATGAGATCGAAGAGACCGGCGTCGGGACGGATGAACGCCACGGCGTCCGTTTCGACGACGAGCGACTCCCCGGTGCACCCGAGCGTGCGCAGGTTGAGCTCGATGAACTCCGCCGCGTCGTGATCGTGCTCCACGAACGTCGCGTGGGCCGCTCCCCGGCTGAGGGATTCGATCCCCAGGCTTCCGCTCCCGGCGAAGAGGTCCAGCACGCGCGCCCCCTCGAACTCGATTCTGTTCATCAGCATGTCGAACACGGTCTGCCGCACCCTGTCGGTCGCGGGGCGGACGGACAGGTCTGCCACAGTGCGAATCGTCCTCCCCCGGTACAACCCGCCGATCACCCTCATGCGGTCAATCCCTGCGGAGGGCGACGCCGACGGCGGCCGCGAAGCGGTAGGAGGGGACGGTCAGATGATCCGCGAGCCGGAGGGAGTCGGACACGTTGACGTGACGGAGGGGATTGAGCGCCTCCACGAGGATCGGGCACCCCCGCCGGATCTGCGTCAGCAGGTCCCTGTCGAGGTACGGGCCGTACACGGTCATCGAGTAAATGCCGGGCGTCTTGCGCGCCAGGGAAGCGATCCCCTGTATGATTTCCTGGTTGGACTGGACGATGATGTAGCGGTAGGATTCCAGGCTGCCGTTCCGCATCAGGCTGACGTCGAGCCGGTTCTCCTTGACCCCGATCAGCGCGATGTATTTCCGGTACGTATCCGGATAGTTGATCCTCAGCGCGGTGTCCGCGGCGAAGTGGTCGGCATCGACGATCGCAAGCTCCATCCCCGCCGCCTTTGCCGCCTTCTGTATCGTGACGGCATCCCCCCGGCGGACGGAGACGCTGAGCGCCTCGTTGTACGGGTCGTTCGCCCGTTCCGTCAGTATGTGGACGTCGGTGATGAAATCCGCCGCGTTGATGCCGGGGAAATACTGGGAAAGCTCCCACTTGACGTGGTCGTTGATCTCGCTCCGGGTGAGCCCCTGGTCGATCGGCATGGAATTCAGGAACAGCATGGACGTGTCGATCGAAATCGACACCCTGCCGGCGCGTATCCGGTTTTCCCGGACGAACTTGCCGAACAGCCGCTGGAATTCCTGCTGTCCCGCCCCCGAGCCGTTCGATGAAGCACCCGAGAGCGTATTCTCCCATTCGTCGATGGACAGGAGCGTCGTGGTGGGGCCCGACCTGTCGATTTCGACGGCCTGTATGCCCCCCCCGCTGATGCTCAGTCCCACGATGAGGTCTTGCGGTGACAACGTTTGAACCGGTAAGTGAGAGGTACCCCCTGCAAGCGTCAAATATGCGAAAAAGGGGATTGTGAGTCAACGTACGGTCACGAACGGGCGGAGGGCCCGGAATCTCTTCTCGCCGATCCCCGGGACATTCAGCAGATCGTCGGCGGCTCTGAACGGCCCGCGGGCGGTGCGGTAGGCGATGATCCGGCGTGCGTACGCCCGGCCGATCCCCGGAAGCCGGAGGAGATCCTCCTCGGAGGCGCCGTTGATGTCGATCCCCGCGGAGTCGGGGAGCGTTTTCCTGCTCGAGGCACGAAGTTCCCCTGCGTGCGCGTCCGGGTGCGGGGGAAGCGGTGCCTGCCGCGCGCGCGCGGCGAACTCGCTGTCCTGTGCCGCGTACGCGGACGCGGCGGGGATCTCCGGGGCGGGGGGCGTTTCCGCCCGGAAGTACCGGATCGCCGATCCGGCGAGGAGGCCCGAGGCGAGGAAGAGGATCACGATCACTTCGTTCCGCGTGAACCCGAGCCTGTGCTGCAGATCGGTCAGGGTCAGCATGCGGCAATCAGGAAAAGGCCTTTTTCATCCTTCCAAAGAAGCTCTTGTCGGAGTTCGCCGAGCGGTCTCCTTCTCTCGGGTGGAAGTTCTCCGATTCGCCCATCTCTTTGAGCGCCTGTTTTTCGCGGGCGTTGAGCGTGGTGGGGATCCAGACATTGACCCGGACGAGCTGGTCTCCCCGGCCGAAGCTGTTGAGGTGGGGGATCCCCTTGTCGCGCATCCTCAGGATTCTCCCCGACTGGGTCCCCGGATCGACCTTCAGGCGCGCCCGTCCGTTGAGCGTCGGCACCTCGATGTCCCCGCCGATCGCGGCTTCGGGAAAACTGACGATGAGGTCGAGGATCACGTCGTCCCCGTTGCGGGTGAACACCGTGTGGGGCTCTTCCTCGATGACGACGATGATGTCCCCGGAAGGGCCGCCGCGTTTTCCGACGTTCCCTTCACCGCGCAGGGGGATGTAGTTTCCCTCGCTGACGCCCGCGGGGATCTGCACTTTGATCGTCGCGTCACCCTGGACCCTGCCGTCGCCGTGGCACGCCTGGCACGGCTCCTTGATGACCTTTCCATCCCCGCCGCAGTTCTGGCACGTCGCGATGTTCACGAACTGGCCGAAGACCGACCGGGAGACCTGGCGGATCTCCCCCGAACCGTTGCAGGCCGGGCACGTCGTCATGCTTCCCGTCGAGCGGGCGCCGGTGCCGCTGCACGTGTCGCACCGTTTCCATTTTTTGATCTTCAGCTTCTTCTCGACGCCGGAAGCGATCTCCTCGAGCGGAAGCTTCAGGCGTATCTTCAGGTCCGACCCGGCGGAACCGCCCGCGGCGCGGGAACGGGTTCTCCCCTGCGTTCCGAACATGTCGTCGAATATCGAGCCGCCGAGCCCGCCGCCGAATATGTCGCCGAACGTGCTGAAAATGTCGTTGACGTCCGTGAACGGCCGGAAATCGGTACCGCGGATCCCCTCGTGGCCGTACTGGTCATAGCGCTGGCGCTTCGTCGGGTCGCCGAGGACCTCGTAGGCCTCCGCCGCCTCCTTGAACTTCTCCTCGGCCTCCTTGTTTCCCGGGTTCCTGTCGGGATGAAACTGCAGCGCGAGCTTCCTGTACGATTTCTTGATCTCTTCGGGAGTGGCGGTCCGCGAGACTCCGAGGATCTGGTAGTAGTCCTGTTTCGCCATCAGTGCTGGGTCGACTCCTTGCTTCCGGACCTGCCGGGTGATTCCCCGGGAGCGGACTCGGGTTCGGGCCCTGCGGAGACGATGACTTTGGCGTGCCGGAGCACCCTGTCATTGAGCCTGTATCCCCGCGCGATTTCCTCGATGACCGTCCCCGGGGGGACGTCGTCCCTCACCACCTGGAGGAGGGCGTCATGCACGTCCACGTCGAACGGCCTGCCGGAGGATTCGAACGGCGCGAGCCCCTGCGCTTCGAGGATCTTCATGAGCTTCTGGTAGATGAGTTCCACGCCGCGGTAGAACGCCTCGCCGTCCGTCTGCGCGGCCCCCGCCTTGAGCGACCGGGTGAGGTCCTCGACGATCGGGAGGAGCGCGCTGATCAGCGACTCGTTGGCGTTCCTGACTGTTCCCAGGTACTCCGCCTCCGACCGCCGCTTGTAGTTTTCGAACTCCGCGGCCTTCCGGAGGAACTGATCCTTGTATGCCTGGGCCGACGTGAGCGCCTCGTCCCGTTCCCGCGCGATCTGATCCGTGGCGGAGCCGGGTTCCCCGCCCGGGGCATCCTGTGATCCGCCTGCCTGACCGTCCCCGGCGCTCTGTTCGTCCGCCGGACCCTGTGCCTGTTCGTCCTTCATTGCTGCCTGTTGGTTGATCCGAACATTTCTGAAATAGTGCGCGCGACGTAGTCCACGAGGGGGATCACGCGCGCGTAGTTCATTCTCCGCGGGCCGATCAGACCGATCGTCCCCGTGACGTCCCCCGCGGCGTAGCTCGCCGTGATCACGCTGTACGGCGCGAGCTTCCTGTCGTTGTTCTCCTCGCCGACGACGACCCTGACCCCGGGAGGGGGCGCCTCGTGTTTTTCGAGGACGTGGATGATGATCTCCTCGTCGTTGATGAGCTCGATAACGCTGCGGAACTCCGAGGGGTTCACGAACTCGGGCTGCCCGATGATCGAATCGGCCCCGCCGATGTGCAGCTTCTCGGCCCCGGGGGGCGGAAGGAGTTTCCCCACCGAATCGATGAACAGCCGGACCAGTCCCGTATCGTCGGCCGCGCTTTCCTTCAGCCGCTCGGCGTAGGTGGTCCGGATCTCTTCGATCGTCAGACCCGCGATCCGCTCGTTGAGCGACCGCGCGATGTCGTCGAGCTTGTCCCTGGCGATCTCGCTCGCGACTTCGAGCATCATCGTCCGCACGAGCCCCGACTTGATCGAAATGACCACCATGACGCGCGTCCCGCCGATCGGGACGAGCTCCAGCCGCTCGAGGGTGCCGCTCGCAAGGCGGGGAGAGGTGATCACGCAGAGCTGCCGGGAGATCTTTCCGATGAGCCGGGAGGATTCTCTCAGGAGCTCGTCCTCTTCTTCGCGGGAATTGAGGGCCTCGCGGATCGCCTTCTGCTCCGTCGCCGACAGGGCGTCCATGCGTATGAGGCTGTCGAGATAGAACCGGTAGCCGACGTCGGTGGGCACCCTCCCGGCGGAAGTGTGAGGGTGGTTGATGTAGCCCAGGTACTCGAGATCGGACATCACGTTCCGTATCGACGCCGAACTGAGCCCCAGGACGTCCTCGTGCCGCCTGGAAATGTACCGGGACCCGATCGGGGTGGCGGTCTCGATGAAATCCCGCACCACGTAGTGGAGGACCGTGCGTTCCCGTTCGTTCAGTTCCCCTGCCATGCCCTCAACCTGAGAAAAAATGTGCCACTTCACACGAACATAAAATCTACGCAATAACGGCCGGTTTGTCAAGGTTGCGCCGCCTCCCCCCGGGGGTGACGAACCGGGTTGCCGATATTGATTGTTACTTCCTGAAACAGTATATTTCGACGGAATCCGCAGCCCGGGAACATTCCTCCGGGTCATGGGGCTGTAGCTCAGCTGGGAGAGCGCCTCGTTCGCAACGAGGAGGCCGTCGGTTCGAACCCGATCAGCTCCACTTCAGGCTTCGTCTGTCCCCGGAGCCGCCGTTTCTTTTTCGAGTGTGAGGTCAAGTCCTGCGCAACTGTAAGTAGCTCAACTCCGCCAGGTCCGGAAGGAAGCAACGGTCGGTTACGGAAAGTGTGACGCAGGGGAGCTTGACCTCATTTTTTTGCGTTTTGCGGGGGGAGAAGGGTGTTGCATAGAGGTAGAACATTTCGTAGTTTAACAGGGAAGAGTTCAGGCCCCGTATGAAGAGACGGGGACTACTCCCATACAGCTCACAACAATCGGCAGGCGCAGAGCGCCGCCGGCACACGCTCACAGAACGGTAAACGACGAAGGCGTACAATGATGTCCAATTTTTGTCTCTCGTCCTGGCCCGGGAGCCTGCCCGCTTCGTTCCGTTCATGTGCGGCGACAATGCGCTTCACAGAAAGGTTGGGACAAACCGGACGGTATGAAGAAGGAAATCATCATCAACGCTGGCGCCAACGAGACCCGTATTGCAATTACGGAAGACGGTCGCCTGGCAGAACTCTTCGTCGAGACTGCCAATAAGGAGAAAATGGTCGGGGACATCTACCTTGGGAAAATCGCCAAGGTGATGCCCGGCATCAAGGCTGCATTCATCGATATCGGACTCGGTCAGGACGGATTCCTGCATTTCTCGGACATCGGCAACAGGTTCGAGGAATACAGCGCCATGATCGGGGACGAAGACGAAAACGGCGAAGAGCCGAAAGAGCCTGCGGCCGCGGAAGCGGCCGTCGGCGCGCCCGGTGCGGAACAGCACCGGGCCGTTCCTCCCCCTGCTTCCCAGGCGCCTCCCCAGGAGGCCCGCTCGCGCACCAACAACCACCGGCCCCCCCGCAAGGACATCCAGCTCGAAAAAGGGCAGGAGATCATCGTCCAGATCACGAAGGAACCCGTCGGCAAGAAGGGGGTCCGCGTGACGAGCGAGGTTTCGCTCGCCGGGCGGTTCCTGGTCCTGCTTCCCTTCGACGGCAAGATCGGGATTTCCAAGAAGATCTCGAGCTTCAAAGAGAAGCGCCGGCTGCGAAAGATCGTCCAGACGATCCTCCCGGAAGGGTTCGGCGTCATCATCCGGACCGTCGCGGAAGGGAAAGACGAGACGTCGCTGACGAACGACCTCAAGGACCTCATCGAAACCTGGCGCGAGGTCGAGAAGACCGTCAAGAGCGAGAAGGCCCCCTGCCTTCTCTACAAGGACATGTCGACGACATCGAGCGTCATCCGTGACCTGTTCTCCAACGACGTCTCCCGGGTGGTCATCGATTCGCGGAAGCTCCACAAAGAGATCCGCGCCTACATCAAGTATACCTCGGCCCAGCTGCTCGACAAGATCGAGCTGCACAAGGACCGCCGGCCGATCTTCGACGTCTACGGCATCGAGAAGGAAATCGAAACGACGCTCGCCCGCAAGGTCTGGCTCAAGAGCGGCGGCTACATCATCATCGAGCCGACCGAGGCCATGGTCGTGATCGACGTGAACAGCGGGCGTTACGCGGCGAAGAAGGAACAGGAGCAGAATTCGCTCCGCACGGACCTTGAGGCGGCGCGCGAGATCTGCCGCCAGCTGAGGCTCCGCGACATCGGCGGGATCATCGTCTGCGACTTCATCGACCTGGACGACGAGCGGAACAAGCGGAAGGTCTACGAGGAGCTGAAAAAGGAGTTCCGGAAGGACCGGGCGAAAGTGACGGTGCTCCCCATGACGGAATTCGGGCTCGTGCAGATCACCCGGCAGCGGATCCGCCAGGCCATCCTGCACAGCTTCAGCGAGCCGTGTCCGGCCTGCGGCGGGACGGGACTCGTGCAGTCGAGGACGACGACCCTCAACCAGATCGAACGGTGGATCCGCCGCTTCAAGAGCGAAAGCCGGGAGTCGAGAATCATCCTCAAGGTCAACCCGCAGATGGCCGACGCGCTCAGGGTGGGGACGCTCAGCCGGCTGCGGCGGTTGATGCTGAAATACATGATCCTGATCCGGCTGGAGCCCGACCCCGCGGTCCACGTGGGCGAATTCAGGTGCTTCTCGACGAAACAGGGGAAGGATATCACCGAACAGTTCAACTAGGAAGATCCATGCAACTGAAACGCACGGCATTCTATGACATCCACCGCGCCCTCGGTGCGAAGATCGTCGAGTTCGGCGGCTACGAAATGCCCGTCCAGTACACGGGCATCATCGAGGAACACCGGAGGGTCCGCGAAGCGGTCGGGCTCTTCGACGTCTCCCACATGGGTGAAGTCGAGGTGCGGGGAAGCGGCGCCCTCGCGTTCATCCAGTCGATCACGATCAACGACGCTTCGAAGCTCGAAGAGGGACGCGTCCAGTACTCCGCCATGTGCTACGAGGACGGGGGGATCGTGGACGACCTCCTCGTCTACAACCTGGGCGACAGGTACATGCTCGTGATCAACGCCGCGAACACGGCGAAGGACATCGCGTGGATGAAGGACCATGTCACCGGCGCGATGCAGCTCACGGACCGGACGGACGAACTTTCGCTTCTCGCCCTCCAGGGACCGAAATCGCTCCTGACGCTCGGGAAGCTCACGGGGGCGGACATCGGCTCCCTGCCGTACTACCACGCGATCCGCGCCGACGTGGCCGGCGTGCCCATGATCGTCTCGCGCACGGGGTACACGGGCGAGCTGGGTTTCGAACTCTATTTCCCCTCCGACACCGCCACCGGGACCAGGATCTGGAACGCGCTGATGGACGCCGGCGCCCCCCACGGGATCGGGCCGGTGGGGCTGGGAGCCCGCGACACGCTCCGGCTCGAAATGGGATTCTGCCTGTACGGCCACGACATCGATCAGACGACCAATCCGATCGAGGCGAACCTGGGCTGGATCACGAAGACCGACAAGGGGGAGTTCGTCGGCCGGGCGCCGATCCTGAAGGCGAGGCAGGAGGGAGTCTCCCGGAAGCTCGTCGGGTTCGCACTCACCGACAGGGCGTTCCCGCGCCAGGGGTACCCGATCAGCGCCGCGGGAAGCGCGGCAGGGACCGTCACTTCCGGCACGTTCTCTCCCGTCCTCGGGAAGGGAATCGGGATGGGGTACGTGGCCCGCGGCCAGGCGAAGGCCGGGACGTCCCTCACCGTCGGCATCCGGGGCCGCGAGGTCCCGGCGGAAGTGGTTCCCCTCCCGTTCATCAGGAAATGAGCGCGATGCGCATCGATCTCCATTTCACGCCCCACCAGACGGACGAACTGGCGCTCAGGGAGAAAACGGTCGTCGTGATCGACGTCCTCCGTGCGAGCACGACGATCGTGACCGCGCTGGCCAACGGCGCGCGGGAGATCATCCCCGTGGCGACGGTGGAATCGGCGGTCAAGATCTCGGGGAACCTCTTCGGCGACGTGATCCTCCTGGGGGGGGAGCGGAACGGAAAAATGATCGACGGGTTCAACCTGGGCAATTCACCGGCAGAGTACACCGCGGAGCGCGTGAGGGGGAAGGCGATCATATTCAGCACGACAAACGGCTCCCAGGCGCTCGTCAGGGCCCGGTACGCGCGTGAGCTGTTCGTCTGCGGGTTCGTCAACATTGCCACCGTCGCGGAAGCCCTCCGGGGCGCGCCGCGCGATTTCACGATCGTCTGTGCGGGCAACGACGGGGTGCTCTCGATGGAGGACTCCGTCTGCGCAGGCATGCTCATCGCCCGCGTCACCGCTCCCGGCAAGCCGGAGGCGGACCTCTCGGACGGGGCGCTCGTGGCGCGGACGCTCCACAGGACGTTCGGCCGCGGGATACTGAAGATGATGCGGTCGTCGGATCACGGACGGCACCTCCAGGAGATCGGGTTCGGCGATGACCTGAAGATCTGCGCCGCCGTCGACACGATCCCGGTCCTCCCGCTTCTCGAAGGAAACGTGATCAAACTCCGGGGCGAGGCGGAAAAGAAAGAGACCGTGGATCATTCCGAAGCATCGTGAGGAGACCGCCCGTGGCCAGGGGTAACGAAAACGCGTCGGGTCGGGGAGCCGGAAGAAGCGATTCCCGCCGGAGCGCGGTGGCAGCCATCCTCCTCATCGTCGCCGCCCTCCTCGTGGCGATCTCCCTTGTGACGTACGACGGGGGGGACCGCTCCCACATCAATCTCCACGCAGGCGACCTCTCCGGGGTAGTCACCGGGGACCAGAACGTCCGCGCGATGGCCGACACCGTCCGCAACGGGCTCGGTCTTGTCGGCGCGCTCCTCTCCGATTTTCTCATCAATTCGACGGTCGGGTACGCGGTCATCGCGCTGCCGGCCCTCATGGTGCTCTGGGGGTGGACGATGCTCCGCCGCGGGAATGCGCGGACCTCCCTGGTGGTCACGAACTACGCCATCATCATCGCCCTTCTCGTCTCCGTTTCCTTCGGGATGATCACGCTGATCGCGGGGCCCGGCGGGCCCGCCGGGGAATGGAGCGGTATCATCGGCCTGTCCGTGGCGACGATGATGGCGCAGCTCATCGGCAGGGCGGGCGGATCGATCGTGCTCGTGGCGGGGATGCTGCTGACCGCGGTGCTTGCGGCCGATCTTGACGTGCACGAGACCGTCGAGCGCGCGCGCGCGGCGTTCCTCCGTTTCGCGGAGTGGCTGGAGCGGAAACGGGAGGAGCGGCGCGAGGCGGCGGAAGCGGAGGCGCCGCGCGCTGCGGGTGGCCCTGTCCCCCCGCGTGCCGGCGATGTCACGATAACGAAACCTCCTCCCCAGGAAGTCCCGCGTGAGCCCTTTGCCCCGCCCGTCGTCCGGCGCCCGGAAGCCGTGAGCGCGGGGGACCTGAAGATCTCGGTGAGCCGCGCGCCGCGCACGAACGCCGAAGAGCCGGGTGAGGGACCGATCCGGAACGAAGACGACGTCCCCGAGGCCGGGGAAGAGATCGACTACGTCTTCCCCTCGGTCGACCTCCTGGACGCCCCGAAGCCGGGGAAAGAGGACGTCGACGACGAAGAGCTGACGGCAAACGCCGACCTGCTCAGGGCGACGCTGGCAGAGTTCGACGTCGAGCTGGAAAGCGTGAGCGTCACTCCCGGGCCCGTCGTGACGCTCTACGAGCTCGTGCCGGCGAGCGGCGTGAAGATCAGCCGGATCGTGAGCCTCGAAAACGACATGGCGCTCAAGCTCGCGGCGAAGGGGATCCGGATCATGGCCCCCATCCCGGGGAAGTCGGCGGTGGGCGTCGAGATTCCGAATTCGCACCGCTCGCTCGTCACCATACGGAGCGTCATCAACTCGGGCCCGTTCCGCGAAGCGAGCGCCCTGCTCCCCCTGGCGATGGGGAAGACGATCTCGGGCGAGGTCTTCACCGACGACCTGGGGAAGATGCCCCACCTGCTCATCGCGGGGTCCACCGGATCGGGAAAGAGCGTGGGGATCAACACCATCCTCGCGAGCCTCCTCTACAGGCTTCACCCGTCGGACCTGAAGCTCGTCATCATCGATCCGAAAAAGATCGAGCTTGCCCAGTATGCCCGTCTCAAACACCACTTCCTGGCGGTCTCGCCCGACATCAACGAGCAGATCATCACGACGCCGGGGAACGCGGTCATCGTGCTCCGGGGGGTGGAAATCGAGATGGAGAAACGGTACGACCGCCTCGCCGCGGCCGGCGTGCGCAACATCGTCGACTACAACGAACGGCTCGCCTCGGGGCGCCTGAAGAGCACGGAGGCGATGGCGCACACGAAGATGCCGTTCCTCATCGTGGTCATCGACGAGCTCGCGGACCTGATGATCACGGCGGCACGGGAAGTGGAGGAGCCGATCGCCCGGCTCGCCCAGCTCGCCCGGGCCGTCGGCATCCACCTCATCGTCGCCACGCAGCGGCCCTCGGTCGACGTCATCACCGGCGTCATCAAGGCGAACTTCCCCGCGCGCATCGCGTACCAGGTGGCGTCGAAAACGGATTCGCGGACGATCCTCGACATGAACGGCGCGGAACAGCTCCTGGGGAACGGGGACATGCTCTACCTCGCCAGCGGCAGTCCCAAGCCGGTCAGGCTCCAGAACGCCTATATTTCCGCGGACGAGGTGGACGCCGTCGTGGACCACATCAGCGCCCAGCCGGGGTTCCCGCGCCCGTTCATGCTTCCCTCGATCGTCGAGAAGAAAAGGAACGGCGAACCGGGCGGGGACGGCGAACGCGACGAACTGTTCGAGGAGGCCGCCCGGCTGATCGTCAGGCACCAGCAGGGATCCGTCTCCCTTCTCCAGCGGCGCCTGAAGGTGGGGTACTCCCGCGCGGCGCGGCTCGTCGACGAGCTGGAAGCCGCCGGCATCGTCGGTCCGTTTGACGGAAGCAAGGCGCGCGACGTCCTCGTGGAGACCGAAGCCGAACTCGACGTCATCCTCAACAATTCGTGAGTCCGAAGTGCACGCACGCATGATCCGGGCGCTCGCCCTTGCCGTCCTCGCCCTCTTCCCGGCGCGGCAGGCGCGTGCCGCCGACGACCCCCAGGAGATCCTGGGAAACGTCAGGAAAAAATACGATACGATCCGGGACGCGGAGCTCCGCTTCACCCAGCACACCCGGTTTCCCGGAACGACGCTGGAGCAGCGCTCGAAAGGGACGCTCCTCCTGAAGAAGGACCATAAGTACAGGATCGAGACCGAGGACCAGACCGTCGTGACCGACGGGGAAACCGTCTGGTCGTATTCCGCGGCGAACAGGCAGGTGCTGATCGACCGGTTCAAGCTGACGGACCGCTCGTTTTCCCCCGAGCGCATCCTCGGAGGGGGGGCGGCCGACGAGTACGCCGCCGTCGTGAAGGGGAGGGAAAAGGCGGGGACCATCGAGTGCGTCGTTCTGCACCTGACCCCGCGCGGGGAGGGATCACTCCTGGCCGGGCTCCGCCTCTGGATCGATCCGTCCGACTGGCTCGTCCGCATGGCGGAGCTCACCGACGTCAACGGCAAGATCACCACGTACACCGTCAGCGACATCAAACTGAATCCCGGCCTGAGCGACTCCCGGTTCGTCATGCAGATCCCGGAGGGGGCAGAGGTCGTCGACATGCGATAGGAGGGCTGTTGCTCCAGGAGTCCCTGCTCCACGGGCGCGCGGTCTCCCGCGGCCGGAGGATCGTGCAGTATTCGCTGAGCGCGGTGCTGACGGTGCTGTTCCTCTGGATTGCGTTCCGGGGGACGGACCCCGGCAAGCTGATCGCCCTGATGCGGGGGGCGAACTACTGGTGGATGCTCGCGATGTTCGCATGCCTGATGGCGAGCCATGCCGTCCGTTCCTGGAGGTGGGGCTACCTCCTGTCGCCGGTGAAGCGGGGGATCGGGTTCAGGAACCTCTTCGCGGGCGTGATGATCGGCTATATGTTCAACAACATCCTCCCGCGGGCGGGGGAGATCGCGCGTCCCTACGCCATCAGCCGGGCGGAATCTCTTCCCGTCAGCTCCGCGTTCGGGACGATCGTCGTCGAGCGGATCATCGACACGTTTTCGTTTTTGCTCCTCGTCGCTCTCCTTCCGTTTGTCTACGACGGCCCCCTCCTTGAATCGTTTCCCTGGCTGCAGAGCGGCGGGCGCCTGATCGCCGCCGTGACGGCGGGGGGACTCGTGTTTCTCGTCGCCATGATGCTCCGCCGGGACTGGACCGACCGGTTCCTTCTCCGCCCCCTGGGCTGGCTCGTTCCCCGGTCGTTCCGCGGGCGGTTCGACGGACAGGTGCACGCGTTTCTCGACGGCTTCCTCTTCCTCAAGAACCCCGTGGGCCTCACCGTCATCATCCTGTCCGGCGCCATGGTCTGGTTCCTCTACTTCCTGATGACGTATGTCTCCCTCTTCGCATTCGGACTGGGAACGCTGGGTCCCCGGGCGGCCGTCGTTCTCCTGACGATCTCGAGCATCGGCGTGGCGATCCCGACCCCCGGGAGCACCGGCAGCTATCACGCGTTCACATCGCAGACGCTGATCCAGCTCTACGCCGTGGATCCTTCCGTCGCGCTCGGCTTTGCCACCGTCACGCACGCCGTGGGGTTCGTCGGCGTCACGCTTGTGGGACTGTATTACTTCATTCACGACCGGGTTGCCGGCCGGCCGGCGGTCACGCACGCGGTCGCCGGGGAGGAGGAGTCATGAGGGGAATGCTGATGCTGGGCCTGATCGCCCTCCTGGGCCGGGCAGGCGCGGCGGCGCAGGGTGATCCCGCGCCGAGGGGGTCGCTCTCGGCGGGGATGGGGGTGGAGTACGTCTCTCTCGGGGACGTGACGACGATTATCAACGCGACGGTCGCACCGGCGCAGGTCGTCCCCCGGTTCAAGTCGGAGGTGGAGTTTTTCGGAGCGTGCACGTTCCCCCTTGCCCGGCTCTGGCTCCTGAAATTCGAGTACGCGTACGCGATCGCCTCGTTCAACGTGCAGGGAGCGTACGCGCCCGCCTCGTTCGGCGTCACCTGTCACATGCCGTCGCTGATACTCCAGTACATGCTTCTCGACAGGGGGGTGTACAACGTCAGGGCGGGGGCGGGCGGTGGATGGCACTTCGGATACTTGTCGGAGAAGTACTTCTCGATCAACGATACATTCTCGGGATCGGGCCCGGGCTTCGTCATGGAGATCGAGGCCAATACCGCGTTCGGGGACCATCTGTTCGCCTACCTGGGAGCGAACCTCCGGTGGGAATCCATCGGGACGCTGCTCGACCCCTCGGGTCAGAGCCCCGGGGTCGCTTCCGGCGGATCGAACGCCGCGCTCCACGCGTACGGGGCCGGCGTGCGGCTCGGGGCGGCCTACCTTTTCTAACATCAACGAAGGAGAACCACACATGCACGACCGAACACCACGCCGGCGGGGGGCGGTTTCCCTCACGCTGATCGCACTCGGTGCGCTCACGCTCGCCTGGGCGGCAGGCCCCGCGTACTCACAAACAGGAAAGAAGAAGCCGATGACACAGGGAAAAGCTGTCGCCGTCATAGAAACATCGATGGGAACGATTGAAGCGGAGCTCTACAGCGCGGATGCCCCGAAGACCGTGGAGAATTTCACCGGCCTCGCAGGGAAGAAGTACTTCGACGGCATCATCTTTCACCGGGTCGTGCCGGGGTTCGTCATCCAGGGAGGGGATCCGACGGGGACCGGCACCGGGGGGGAGAGCATCTGGAAGAAGGAGTTCGCCGACGAGCTGAATCCCGCCACGGCGTCGTACAAGGCGGGATACAAGAAAGGGGTCCTGGCGATGGCAAACCGCGGGCCGAACACGAACACCAGCCAGTTCTTCATCATGCTGGACGACAACACCACGCTCCCGATGAACTACACGATATTCGGCAAGGTCGTCAAGGGGATCGAGGTCGTCGACGCCATCGGGAAGGTCCCGCTCCGGGGATCGACCCCGGTCACCCCCGTGGTGATGAAGTCGGTCCGTATCCGCCAGGCCGGCGCCGCACCGAAAAAGCACTGACCTGACGTGGCGAAGGAGGGATTGACATACGCCGGCCTCTCTTCGTCGCTCGGACGGGGGGAGGTCGCCCCGGTCTACCTCCTCTACGGGGAGGAGGACCTCCTCGTGGAGGAAGGGCTCGACGCGATACTCGCGGCGGCGCTCCCGGAAGCGGAACGGACGTTCAATCTCGAGGTCGTTTCCGGCGCGGAGTCGGACGGCCGCGGGATCGTCGCCCGCGTGTCGTCGTTTCCGATGGTGGGCGAGCGCCGCGTCGTCGTCGTGCGCGACGCGGACAGGCTTTCGGCCCACGACTGCGAAGTGCTCGCCGCGTATGCGGACCGGCCGTCGAGCGCAGGCTGCCTGATCCTCGTCGGCACAAAACCCGACATGAGGAAGAAACCGTTCGCCGCAATACGCAAATCGGGCGCCGCGCTCGAGTGCAAGCGGCTGTACGAGAACCAGATCCCGGCGTGGATCACGGCGGAGGTCGGGAAAGGGGGGCGGCGCATCGAGCCCGAGGCGGCGAAGCTCCTCCCGGCGTACGTCGGGACGTCGCTCCGCGAGATCAGGAACGAGATCGAGAAGTTGTACGTGTACATCGGCGGGCGCAGGGAGATCACCGCCGGCGACGTGTCGGCGCTCGTGGGAATGTCGCGGGAGTACACTCCGTTCGAACTCCAGAAAGCCGTCGGGCGGAAGGAGACCGCGCGCGCGATGACGATCCTCCGGGAATTCCTCGGCTCGGGGGGGGGCGTCCCTCTCGTCATCGCCACGATGACGACGTACTTCCTGACGCTCTGGAAGCTCCAGGATCTCCAGCGCCGCGGGGTCGCCGCCGCGGACCAGGCATCGCAGGCCGGGGTCAACCCCTATTTTCTGCGGGAGTACCACGAAGCGCTCGCCTCCCAGGGCCCCGGCGCGTGCGAGCGGGCGCTCCTTCTTCTCGCGGAAGCGGACGAGCGTTCGAAGTCGGGCGGGTACGACGTCCGCCAGGTGATGGATGCGCTCATCGTGCGCCTCTGCGGGGCGTAGAGCGGGAACATCGGCCGTTCTCCCGGAGTATAACGGATGCGCGAGGAGGGATTCCCCCTGAACACCGAATCGACCGATGAGGAGCTCATGTCCCTCTTTCAGAAGGGGGACGAAACGGCGTACGCCATCCTCGTTCAGCGCTACAAAGACGAGCTGACGAACTTCGCCGGTCGATTTCTCGGGGACAGGGACGACGCGGAGGACGTCGTGCAGGAGACGTTCGTCCGGGTCTGGCGGAAGAAGCAGTCCTACGCCGCGGGGGCGAAATTCTCGACGTGGATCTACACGATTGCATCCAACCTCGCCAGGACGCGGTTCCGCCGGCTTTCGCTCCGCAGGTTCGTCCGCCTCGGCGCGGAGAGGACCGACGGCCCCGTCTTCGATCTGCCCGACGAAGGGGCAGGGCCCGACGGCGCGGCGGACGACGCGCTCAGGGAAGAGCGCATACAGCGCGCGCTCGAATCGCTCGGCGTCCGGTACCGGGAGGTGATCGTCCTGCGGGACATCCAGCAGCTTTCGTACGAGGAGATCGTGGCGATCACCGGCAGCGCGATGGGAACGGTGAAATCGCGTATCAACCGGGCCCGCGCGGTGCTCCGGGACCAGCTGCGTGATCTCATCAGGGATTGACAGGCAATGACCACATCGCACAACGGAAACGGCGACGAGCGTATCAAGGAAGAACTGCGGCGGCTGAAACGCCGGGGGGCGCCCTGGTATTTCGAGTCTGCGCTCCACCAGAGGCTCCACGGGGGGCGGAAGCGGAGGCCGCATCTCCGCCCGATCCCGTTCACGCCGGTCCTCGCCGTGGCGGTCGTCACGCTCTGCCTGCTTGCCCTCGCCTCGTACGCGGTCCTCATGCACACGAATCTCTTTTCCGGGCCCGGCCGTCCTGCCCCGGCCGACAGCGTCGCGCACCCCGCGGAGCCGCCGGAGCCCGCGGCTCCCGCGGCGGCGGCCGGGAAGGGAAAAGCCGAACCCCGTCCTCCGGTCCGACTCCGTCCTTCCGGCACGGCCGACACTTCATCCGATCGAACGCCGGACCGGAAGTCCGTGCGTGACGATTCGACCGGTGTGCGGACCGCCCATCGCCCCGCGCGGATCGACAGCGCGCTTGTGCGGCGCGACAGCGCCGGCGCTCCCCGTGATTCGTCGGCGCACAGGATCGATACGTCGGGCCGTGCACCCGTTTCCCGCCCGCCCGGATGAGCCTGCACGCCGCGGAGCTCTTCCACGGCGGTCGCCGGATGTGCACTCTTCATTCTGATGCAGCGGGGAACTCCTGATTCCGCCCCGGATTGCGGGCAAAAGGGGACGTTTTTCAAGAATCAGCTTGACTTCAATAGGTTTTCGCACTAAATTAAGCCACTAGGCGAAGCACTTGAGAGTTTACTTTAACGGAAGCCTCTCCGGCGACATCCCGGGGGGAATCGTCCCTCGAGCGAGCGGACTTGTCCCCGGGCACAGGCCGAAATGCGGTGATTGACGATACTGTCAGGGCGCAACGCGCCGGGATCGTGTTCACAACAACAGGAGGAAGCAATCATGCCGAAACTGAATCTCAGGGATGACGGATTCGAAGAAGAATCCAACCCCCTTGATTCCGACCAGTCTGTCGCACCACCGCCGACCCTCCGTGAAGTTGGGGTGAGCGGCGGAGGAAAGAGCTCGACGCTTCTGACGGCTCTCCTCCTCGTTGCGGTGGTGCTCGGCGGCGTTTTTTGCCTGAATTATTTCAAAGTGATCCACCTCTGGGGAAAGAGGACGCCGAAGGTCAGTACCGAGGCGATGACCGATCAACTCCCCCCTCCCGAGACTCCGGGTGCGGGAGGAAATGCGACGGACCAGGGTGCCGTTCCGACGACCCCCGACCAGACGCCGACTCCCGAACCGAGCCTCGAACCTTCCACGACGACTCCGCCGGCGTCGACGCCCGCTCCGGCCCCTTCACGAACGACACACAAGGGTGAATCCGCCGCCGAGCCGAAATTTACGCCGCCCCCTTCCGGCAGCGGAAATTTCACGGTCCAGGTTTCATCGTGGACGAGCAAAGACATGGCGGAGAAAGAGGCGTCGCGGCTGAACACCGCCGGGATGAGCGCGTTCGTCGAGGACGCGGTCATCGCGGGAGAGAACTGGTACAGGGTTCGCGTGGGGCGCTACGGGAGTTCGAAGGAGGCGAAAGAAGCCGCCGATCAGCTCGCCAAGTCGATGGAAGGGCAGATCTGGGTTGCGAAGGTGAGCGCGAAGTAACGCTCAGGAGTGTTCCGAATCCGGGGGAGGAGACTCCAGGTCTTCCCCCCGGAGGAAGAAGTAGTAGAACACCGCTTCCGCCGCCATCAGGAGCAGGAGGGAGGCGGAGTCCCTGTTCAACGCCGGCCCCGCTCCCTCCGCGCTCATGAGGAGCTTCAGCACGAACGACGCGATGCTCCAGCCGACGAAGAAAATCAGGGCCATGAAAAAGACCGCGAGTAATCCCTCCGACAGTCCTTCTTTCTGCCACCGTTTCGTGTAGACTGCAGCAACGGCGACGACGTGCACGTAAAAGACAAGAAGAGGGATCATCTCACCTTCCTCCCCGGGTCGTGAACGCTGCGCGGACCGTCCGCAGGAGTATCTTGAAATCAAGCGCGAACGACCAGTTCTCGATGTAGTAGAGGTCGTACTTGATCCGCTCTTCGATCGATGTGTCCCCCCTGAGGCCGTTGACCTGTGCCCAGCCGGTCATCCCCGTTTTCACGCGGTGGCGGTCGAGATACTTCGGGACCTTCTCCCGGAATTTCTCGACGAAGAAGGGGCGCTCCGGGCGCGGCCCGACGAGGCTCATTTCCCCCTTCAGCACGTTGATGAGCTGGGGAAGCTCGTCCATGCTCGTCCTGCGCAGGAACCTGCCGATGACGGTTCCCCGTGGATCGTTTCTGCTCCCCCAGACCGGTGCGCCCGGCGTCTCCGCGTCGATGCGCATCGACCGGAATTTGAGAATCGTGAACGGCGTTCCGTCGATCCCCACGCGCTCCTGGGCGTAGAATACCGGTCCGCGCGACGTGAGGCGGACGAGCACGGCGATCAGGAGAAGGAGGGGGGAGAGGACAAGGAGGAGCAACGCGGAGAATCCCAGGTCCACGGCCCGCTTGGCGATGCGCCCCCATCCCGTGAGAGGATTGCCCTTGAGGGTCAGGAACGGGAGCCCTTCGTATTCGGTCAGCCTGACCTGGCTCGTCAGGATTTCAAGGACGTCCGGTACCATCATGAACTGGATGTCCAGTCCCTCGCAGTCCGACACGAGATCGAGCAGCCGCTGGTGTTCTCCCGCCCTGAGCGCGATGAACACGACGCTGACCCCCCGGGCGCGGATGAACTCCGCCGCGTTCGTCACGGGACCGAGATACGCCGTGGCGGAGAGCGGGATCTCCCGTGCACACGGCGCGTCGGCGAAATAGCCGGCGACGTCGAAGCCGAACGACGGATGGCGGTGGAGCCTCGCGTACACGTCGCCCGCGAGCGCGTCGTTGCCGATGATGACCGCCGTCCTCAGGAACCGCCCGCGCCTGTGCATCTTCCGTTCGAGCGAAGCGACGAGCGCACGTCCCAGGAGTATGAGGATGATGGACGTGACCCAGATGAGGCCGAAGACGATGCGGGAATAAGAGAATCCCCTGTAGAGGAACGCCGCGCTCATCAGGATGAGCATACCGGCGGTTCCCCAGCGGACGATCGAGATGAGCTCGTCGGAGAGGCTCACCCGCCGGCGGGGGCGGTACACTCTGCTTGCGCGGAAGAGGAGGATCCAGACCACGACCATGACGGCCGAGCCCTCCACGTAGCTTTCCAGGGGAGGGATGACCGTCGGGGCGGCTCCCAGGCGCTCGAAGATCCCGCTGCGGAACCGGAGCCAGTACGAAAGAAGGAACGAACACTCGATGGCGAGGGCGTCGATGGCCACCCGCAGAAGGGGAATGACGAGGTCTCCCTGCCGGCTGCCGGAGGGATCCTGGGAGCTGTGAGCCACGGTGGTGTCCTGCGTCAGCCGTACAGTTCGGTCTCTGCGAGGGCGCAGATGATGTGACCGATGGTGATGTGCCCCTCCTGGATCCTCTGCGTGTCGGTGGAGGGGACGATGACGGCGATGTCCACGAGCGTGCCCGTGGTCCCCCCGTCTTTGCCGAGGAACCCGATTGTCGTCATCCCCTTTCCCTTCGCCGTCGTGACAGCCCTGTTCACGCTTTCGGATTTGCCGCTGGTGCTGATCCCGATGAGGACGTCCCCCGGTGACCCCAGCGCCTCCACGGCCCGGGCGAACACGTTGTCGTACCCGATGTCGTTGGCGCCCGCGGTGAGCATGGAGGTGTCCGTCGTGAGCGCGATCGCCGGGAGCCCGGGACGCTTGATGTTCGGGTTCATCCGGATGACGAATTCCGTCGCCAGGTGCTGGCAGTCGGCGGCGCTCCCGCCGTTGCCGCACAGGAGGATCTTCTTCCCCGCGTGCAGCGCATTGACGACCGCCCCGGCGGCCGACTCGACCGCGCCGGAGCACGAGGAGGCGATGCGCTGCTTGGTTTCCGCGCTTGCGGCAAGCTCGGAGGCGATGAATGCACGCCGCCGCTGTGTCGGGTCTCCGCTGGTGACCATCTGTTCTCCGCCTGGTGTGTGAGTGAAGAGGTTACTTCTGGAGCATCGTACGGACGATCGCTTCGACGCCCCGGAGCGCTCCGTCCAGTTTTCCCGGTTCTTTTCCCCCGGCCGTTGCCAGGTGGGGGCGCCCTCCGCCGCGTCCTCCCATCGCGCCGGCCACCTCGCCGACGATCCGGCCGGCCTGCACCCCTTTCCCGCTGATCAGGTCGTCCGTCACGATGCAGACGATTGCCGGCTTGCCGTCGATAACCGCGCCGAGGACGCCGACACCCGAGCGCAGTTTCGTGCGGAGGGCGTCGCCGAGGCTCTTGAGCTCGTCCATCGAACCGGCCGTAACATGCGCGGAAACGAGGAAGCTGCCGTCGATCTTCAGGGCCGACGCGACGAGCTCGTCGATCGAGGACGCCCCCTCCCGGACGCGCGCCCGGGAGAGCTCCTTCCGGAGATCGGCGGTTTCCTTCCCCAGCCGCTCGACGATCGCCACCCGCTCGCGGAGTCCTTCCTCGAGCGTCTCGATCGCCGACGCGCTCAGAACCCCCCCGGGGATTTCGAGCGGGGCCCGCGGAAGGGGGGAGGCGCCCGGGGAGATCCCCAGGTCCTTTTCCAGCGACTGTTTCTCCGCCAGCAGTTTCGCGATCTCTTCCTCGCCGGCCTTTCCCGAAGCGACCCGGGCGCCGATCCACGCGCGGAGACCGTCGCCGGTCACCGCCTCGATGCGGCGGACGCCGCTCGAGATTCCCGATTCGCTGACGATCTTAAACAGGGCGATCTCCCCGGTGTTCCTGACGTGCGTTCCGCCGCAGAACTCGACGCTGAACCGCTCGTCGATGACGACGACGCGGACGATGTCGCCGTACCGGTCGCCGAAGAACATCTTGACGTTCGGGATCTTCCGCGCCTCCTCGATCGGCATGTCCACCTCCGTCACGACGGGGATGCGGTCGGCGATGCGGCCGTTGACGATGTCCTCGATCTTCCTGATCTCCGCCGGGGTGATCTTCGCGAAATGCGGGAAATCGAACCGCAGGCGGTCCGGATCGACGAGCGAACCCTGCTGGTGCACGTGCGTCCCCAGGACCCGCCTGAGCGCCTCGTGCACGAGGTGGGTGGCGGAGTGGTTCCTCTGTATGTTCTCGCGGCGATCCCTGTCGACGCGGGCCGTCACCCGGAGACCGGGCGCGGAGGGGATGGCCCCCCGGATGACCGACACTTCGTGGATGATCCGGTCGTCCTCCTTTTCCGAGCTGATGACGCGGGCGGCGAAGGCCTCGGCCTCGATCACCCCGGTATCGTCGACCTGTCCCCCCGAGCGGACGTAGAACGGGGTCCTGTCCAGGTTGATGAACTTCCCGTCCACGACGTTCGTCAGGAGCGCGGGGGTTTCGAGGGATTCGTACCCGACGAATGCCGACGGGCCGAACGAGGCGAACCGCCCCGCGTCCTGCCTTGCCCCGGAGACGGCCTTTGACGGATCCCCGCGCCGGGCGCGCGTCCGTTGCTCCTCCATGAGGACGTCGAACCGCTCCGTGTCGACCGCAAGGCCCCGCTCGGAGGCCATGAGCTGTGTCAGGTCGAGGGGGAATCCGAACGTATCGTAGAGTTTGAACGCGTCATCGCCGGGAAACCGGCGGGCTTCCCCGAGCCGCTCGAGGACCGAGGAGAATATCTCCAGCCCGCGGTCCAGCGTCGTGTTAAAGCTCTCCTCCTCCGCCTGTATGACTCTCCGGATGTGGTCCTGCTGCGCGACGATTTCGGGGAAGACGTCTCCCATCGAGGCCGCGACGGCCGGGGCAATCGCGTGGATGAACGGTTCCCGCATGCCGAGCGTGCGGCCGAACCGGGCCGCCCGGCGGAGTATCCGGCGCAGGACGTACCCGCGTCCTTCGTTTCCCGGGATCGCCCCGTCGGCGATGGCGAACGAAAGCATGCGGACGTGGTCGGCGATGACACGCATGGCGACCCGGTCCTGTTCCTCCGTATACGGCCTCCCGGTGCGCTCCGCGACGGCGTCGATGACCGGCATGAACACGTCGGTATCGTAGTTGGAATCCTTCCCCTGCATGACGGCGCAGACGCGCTCGAATCCCATCCCGGTGTCCACGTGGCGGGCGGGGAGCGGTTCCAGCGCTCCCGTCCCGGTCCTGTTGTTCTGTATGAACACGAGGTTCCAGATCTCCATCACCCGCGGATCCCCGGCGTTGACAAGCGCCCGTCCCGATCCGTCGGCGGTCAGGTCGATGTGGATTTCGGAACAGGGGCCGCACGGTCCCGTTTCCCCCATCTCCCAGAAATTATCCTTCCTGCCGAACCGGAGGACGTGTCCGGGGTCGATGTCCGTGACCTCTTTCCAGAGCGCCAGGGCCTCGTCGTCGGTCTCGTAGACCGTTGCGTACAGCCGCTTCTTCTCCAGGCCCCATACCCCGGTGAGGAGCTCCCACGCCCAGCCGATCGCCTCACGCTTGTAGTAATCGCCGAACGACCAGTTGCCCAGCATCTCGAAAAAGGTGTGATGATAGGTGTCGCGGCCGACCTCTTCGAGGTCGTTGTGCTTGCCGCTGACGCGGATGCACTTCTGCGTGTCCGCCGCCCGGACGTACTCCCGCTTCCCGGTTCCGAGGAAGACGTCCTTGAACTGGTTCATCCCCGCGTTCGTGAACAGGAGCGTCGGATCGCCGTGGGGGATCACCGGCGCGCTCGGCACGATCCTGTGGTTCCGCTGTTTGAAAAAGGAGAGGAAGCTCTCCCGGGTTTCGCGAGAAGTCATGAAACCTCGATCTGCGTCATGAGTCTGATTTCTTCGAGTATGCCGCTCACCTCCATGCACCGCGCCATCTCACCGGCGAACACCGCCGCCTTGCCGTTCGTGTGGACCTCCATCGCGAGAGATTCCGCCTTCCCGGCGGCGCAGTGCGTCGCCTTGATGAGCTGTGCGATCACCTCGTCGAACGTGTGGATCTCGTCGTTGAAGAGAATGACCCTTGCGGGATCCTGCGTCAGGACCTCGTCGTCCTGTTCCTGCTTTTCCTGAGGATGCGTGGTCATAGCATTAAAAACTACCAAAAAACCGTCACTTTTGCAACCAGCGGTCCACTTGCAGAGATTCTCTACGATGTGTATATTTTACACGAGTTCCCCTGTGCCACACTCCGGTCAGTCCCATGATATTCGACATCGAAATCCTCGAAAGGATCTACGCACGCACCCCGGGCCGCGTCAAGGTGGCGCGCAAAGTCGTCGGGAGGCCGCTCACGCTGACGGAAAAAATCCTGTACGCGCATTTCCACCGGCCTCCGAAGAAGGCCTCCGTGCGCGGCACGTCGTACGAAGAATTCTCCCCCGACCGCGTCGCGATGCAGGACGCGACCGCGCAGATGGCCCTTCTGCAGTTCATGTCCGCGGGGATTCCGCGCGTCGCCGTGCCGACCACGGTTCACTGCGATCACCTCATCCAGGCGCAGTCGGGGGCGCGCGAAGACCTCCGCTCCGCGCTCAAAGAGAACAGGGAAGTGTACGATTTTCTCGCCGGCGTCTCCGCCCGGCACGGGATCGGGTTCTGGAAACCCGGCTCCGGCATCATTCACCAGGTCGTTCTCGAGAACTACGCCTTCCCGGGAGGGATGATGATCGGGACCGATTCCCACACGCCGAACGCCGGAGGGCTCGGCATGATCGCCATCGGCGTCGGCGGCGCCGACGCGGTTGACGTGATGGCGGGAATGCCGTGGGAGCTGAAGTTTCCGAAGACGATCGGCGTCCATCTCACCGGCTCGCTGGGGGGCTGGACCTCGGCGAAGGACGTGATACTCAAGGTCGCGGGAATCCTCACCGTCAAGGGGGGAACCGGTGCGATCGTCGAGTACTTCGGCGAAGGGACGGAATCGATCTCGGCGACGGGGAAAGGGACGATCTGCAACATGGGGGCCGAAATCGGCGCGACGACGTCCATATTCCCGTACGACCGCCGGATGTCCGCGTACCTCAGGGCCACCGGAAGGGGGCGTGTCGCCTCGATGGCGGACGACATCGCATCCTTCCTGTCGCCCGATCCCGAAGTCACAGCCTCGCCGTCCGACTATTATGACAGAGTCATCGAGATCGACCTCTCCTCGCTCGAGCCGATGATCAACGGGCCGTTCACCCCCGACAGGGCGTGGAAAATTTCCGAATTCGCGCGGGCGGTGAGGGACAACAACTTCCCCGAAGAGCTCCGCGTTGCGCTTATCGGGAGCTGCACGAACTCCAGCTACGAGGACATCGAGCGGGCGGCGGGCGTGGCCCGCGAGGCGCTCAAAGCGGGGCTGAAGGCGAAGTCGGAGTTCACGATCACCCCCGGTTCCGAGCAGATCCGCTCGACGATCGAGCGCGACGGGCAGCTGAAGACGCTCGTGGACGCCGGAGGGACGGTCCTGGCAAACGCCTGCGGCCCCTGCATCGGCCAGTGGAAGCGCCACGACGTGAACAAGGGGGACAGGAACTCGATCATCACCTCGTTCAACAGGAACTTCGCCGGGAGGAACGACGCCAACCCCGAGACGCACGCGTTCGTCGCGAGCCCCGAGATCGTCACGGCGATGGCGTTCGCCGGGCGGCTGACGTTCAACCCCCTCACCGACAGCCTGGTGAACCCCGGCGGCAGGGAAGTGAAGCTCTCCCCGCCGTCGGGAGACGAACTCCCCTCGCGCGGGTTCCGCGCCGGAGAGAGCGGGTTCGTCCCCCCGGCGCCGAACGGCTCCCGCATACGGATCAAGGTTTCCCCGGCAAGCGACCGGCTCCAGGTCCTCGCCCCCTTCCCCGCGTGGGACGGGAAAGACCTCACGGGGATGACGGTCCTGCTCAAGGCGAAGGGGAAATGCACGACCGATCACATTTCGCCCGCCGGCAAGTGGCTGCGCTTCCGCGGACATCTCGACAACATTTCGAACAACATGTTCAGCGGCGCGGTCAACGCGTTCACGGGGGAGACCGGGACGGGAAAGAACGTCCTGACGGGGGAGAAGAAGGAATTCTCCCGGGTGGCGCGCGAGTACAAGGAGAAGGGGATCCCGTGGGTCGTCGTGGGGGACGAGAACTACGGCGAAGGGTCCAGCCGGGAGCACGCCGCAATGGAGCCCCGCTGGCTCGGGGGGAAGGCCGTTATCGTGAAGAGCTTCGCGCGCATCCATGAGACGAACCTGAAGAAGCAGGGGATGCTCCCCCTGACGTTCGCGAACCCGGGCGACTACGACAGGGTGAGGGAGGACGACCGGATCGCCGTCACGGCGCTGGCCGGAATCGCCCCCGGCGTGCCGCTGACGTGCGTGCTCACGCACGCCGACGGGTCCGTCGAAGAGTTCCCGCTGAACCACACGTTCAACGACAACCAGATCGGCTGGTTCAGGGCGGGGAGCGCGCTGAACCTTATCGCGGCGGAGGGGAAGAAGATCCCCGCGGCGAAGGCGCCGGCGGCGGGGAAGAAGAAGACCGCGAAGAAAGCGCCGTCCCGGAAAAAGAGAAAGCCCGCGAAGCGGAAGGCCGCATCCGCCCGCCCGAAGAGGAAGCCGGTTCCCGCGAAACGGAAGGGGAAGGCGCCCCGCCGGAACGCCGCGCGGAACTTGCGGCGCCGGAAATAGGTTAGTATTGCATGGTGCAGCAGACGTTGATCATCAAACGAGCGAGGGGATATGCAATACGATCCGAGGGCGATACAGCCTTTCAGGGATGAACTGACGCGCATCGGGTTTCGCGAGATGCGGACCGTTCAGGACGTGGACGAGACGATAACGAAGGGGAAGGGAACAAACCTTGTCGTGATTAACTCGGTGTGCGGGTGCGCGGCAGGGAAGGCGCGTCCGGGAATCGCGATGGCGCTCAGGCAATCGTCGGTGAAACCCGATCACCTGACGACGGTGTTCGCCGGCGGGGACACGGAAGCGACCGCGCGCCTGCGGGAGCACCTCGGCGCCATACCCCCTTCGTCCCCGTCGATCGCCCTCTACAGGGACGGCCAGCTCGTGCATTTCATCCCGCGCTACCAGATCGAGAACAGGGACGCCTCGCAGATCGCGGCCCATCTCGTGGACGTGTTCTCCGAGTTCTGCACGGCGAAAGCCGGGACGGCCGGAGCGGGCGGGGCCTGAAAGGGGAGGGGGAATTCCCCCTCCCGTGGATACGCCGCTATTTATACTTCACGGAACAGCCGTACGAACGGGTCGTCCTGACCGGGAGGGGCTTTCCGTCCCACGCCGCCGCCATCACCTCTTTCACGTAGTTCGTCGCCTTCGGGATGTCGTCCCTGTCGGTGGAGGCGATATTGTCGATCCCCCCTGAATAGATCAGAACCCCCTTCGGATCGATGATGAACATGTCGGGAGTCGTCTTCGCGCCGTAGAGCTTTCCCACAGTTCCTTCGGGATCGACGAGGTACGCGGTGGGGGAGGCGTGCTCCTCTTTCAGTTTCTCTTTCAACGCCGTCCCCTCGTAGTACCCCTGGGCCCCGGGTGCGGATGAGCAGATGGAAAGCCATACCGCCCCCCGGGCGGTCATCGTTCTCTGCAGGTCCTGCATCGAGCCGCTGCCGTAGTGCTTCCCCACGAACGGGCACCCGAAGTTCACCCATTCCAGGATGACGTATTTTCCGCTGTAGTCCCCCAGCGAGTGCTCCTGCCCGTCCGCGTCCCTGAGCGTGAACTGCGGCGCCGCCCGGTCGATCGTGGCGCCCTCCGGAGGGTTCGCCGCCGTGAAACCCAGAAGAGCAATCGCTCCCGCACAAAGAAATGCCTTCATCATCGTCCTGTCCTCCGTTGTCGTATGCGGCATACCCGCTTTCTCCCGTCTCAGGAATGAACATCACCCCGGCGGGTATTGGTTCCCCGGCGGGGAACGCCTACATCCGGGCGACGATCGCGCTCCCGAATTCAGAACACCGCACCTCCTTCGCGCCCTCCATCAACCGGGCGAAATCGTACGTCACGACCCTGTCGGCGATCGTCTTCTCGAGCGCGCGGAGGATCAGGTCCGCCGCTTCGGTCCATCCGAGATACCGGAACATCATCTCGCCCGAGAGAATGACCGACCCCGGGTTCACCTTGTCGAGCCCGGCGTATTTGGGCGCGGTCCCGTGCGTCGCCTCGAACACCGCGTATCCGTTCTCGTAGTTGACGTTCCCCCCCGGGGCGATGCCGATCCCCCCCACCTGCGCCGCGAGCGCGTCCGAGATGTAATCGCCGTTCAGGTTCAGCGTGGCAATGACGTCATATTCGGCCGGACGGGTGAGGATCTGCTGGAGGAATGCGTCGGCAATGACATCCTTCATGAGGATCTTCCCTTCCGGGGGTTTGCCGCCGCATTCATCCCAGGAGACGACCGTGCCGGGAAATTCCTTCTTCGCAAGCTCGTACCCCCAGTCCCGGAATCCCCCCTCCGTGAATTTCATGATGTTCCCCTTGTGGACCAGCGTCACCGACTTCCGCCCGTTGTCCACCGCGTACCGGATCGCCGCGCGGACCAGCCGCTCGGTCCCCTCCCGGGACACGGGCTTGATCCCGATCGAAGAGCTCTCCGGGAAACGGATCTTCGTCACCCCCATCTCCTCCCGGAGGAAACGGATGACCTTCGCCGCCTCCGCGGTGCCCGCCTTCCATTCGATGCCGGCGTAGATGTCTTCCGTGTTCTCCCGGAATATCACCATGTCGATCTGCTCGGGGTGCCTGACCGGGGAAGGGACGCCGGTGAAGTACCGGACGGGGCGGAGGCACACGTAGAGGTCGAGCATCTGCCGGAGCGTGACGTTGATCGACCGGATACCCCCGCCGACCGGGGTCGTCAGGGGACCCTTGATCGCGACGACGTACTGCTTGATCGCCGCGAGCGTATCGTCGTGGAGCCAGGTGCCGGGGCCGTACACGGCGTTCGCCTTTTCGCCCGCGAACACTTCAAACCAGACGACGCGGCGCCTCCCGCCGTAGGCCTTCGCGACGGCCGCGTCGAAGACCGTCTGCGATGCGCGCCAGATGTCGGGTCCCGTTCCGTCCCCCTCGATGAACGGGATGACCGGATCGTCGGGGACCGTCAGCGCGGACCCCGTACGGGTGATGGTGTGCCCCGTCGGTGGGGGGACGAGTTTCGCGTATGCGGGCATGGCGTGGGCCTCCGGCGATTATGATGACGGTATCTGTTCACGAATCCGGCGGGCCATGTCGGCCATGGTGCCCCCGGCGTAGGATTTCAGCGTCAGAACGAAACGGATGTTGTCGTCGGCGTACCGCGGCGTGACGTGCATGTGGAAATGGAAGACGGACTGACCGGCGATCCGCCCGTTGTTGGAGAAGATGTTGAACCCGTCGAGCCCGAGGCTGCGGACGAGCGCGCGCGCGACGATCTGTGTCACGCGGAGCACCTCGTGCAGATCCTCCTCGGGCACGGCAAGGAAATCCGCGCAGTGCGCCTTCGGGATCACCAGGGCGTGCCCGTGATGGATCGGGTTGATGTCAAGGATCGAGATCACCCGGTCGCTTTCGAAGAGTCTCTCGGCGGGGAGCGTATGATCGATAATTCTGCAGAACGTGCAGTCCATCGGGGTTCCTTACGGTCCGGGAGTTGTGCCGAAGGGAAAGCGCAGGAAAAAAACAATAGCAAAAACGGAGCCCAGAATCAAGATTGTTGCATTATTGGGGGCCGTTTGGTATCTTTAGCTGTTGAACACTTCATCACCACCCCCATTCCCAGGAGTCGTCATGAAACGTTTTCTCCCCGGAGCAGTGCTCCTCCTTCTGGCGGTCTACATCTCGTCGACAGGGTTCCAGTGCGGGTCCGCCGAGCTTACGAGCGCGAAATTGTACATGCAGCAGAAACAGTGGCAGAAAGCCGAAGAAAGCCTGATGAAACAGGTCGGCAAGAACGACAAGGACGACGAAGCCTGGTTCCTTCTCGGTGCGGTCAGGCTCGAAACGAAGAATTACGCGGGGATGAACGAGGCCTACACGCGGGCCCTCGCCCTGTCGCCGACGCACAAGCCCGAGATCACGCGCAACCGCCTCTCCCTGTGGGGAAGCCTCTACAACGACGGGGTGAATTTCTACAACCGCGGTCGCGATACCGCCTCCTACTACGATTCCGCCCTGGTCCGGTTCAACACGGCGATCATGCTCGAGCCCGACAGTCCCGGGACGTACTACGTCACGGCGCTCGCCAACTACGCGAAGCAGGACTACGAGGGGTCGCGCCGCAACCTGACCACCGCGCTGGACAAGAATCCCGGATTCTTCGATGCCGCGCGTTTCCTCGGCCAGCTCGAGTACACCTTCGCCCAGAACAAGCTTGACGCGAAGGATACCGCCGGCGCCACCGCCGAATACGTGAAAGCGGCGGATGCCTTCAGGAAGGCGTTCGACATCCAGCCGAACAACTCGGAGAACATCGCGGGCCTGATCGACGCCTACGAGCGTTCCCACCAGTCGGACAAGGCGGAATCCATCACCCGCGACGCGGTGCAGAGGGATCCGAAGAACAAGATGTTCCGGTACGCCTACGGCGTGTTCCTCCTGAAGAAGGAAGACTACCCCGCGGCGATCGACGAGTTCACCAAGGCCCTGGAGATCGACCCTGCGTATTCCGACGCCTCGTACAACATGGGGGTCGCCTACCTGAACTGGGGGGTCTCCATCAAGGCGGCGGGGGACAGGGCGGCCGAAGCCCAGAAGAAGGGCTCAAAGCCCGTCAAGGAAGACACGTCGTACAAAGAGAAGTTCAAACAGGCTCTTCCGTACCTGGAGCAGGGTGTGCAGTACCGGCCCGACGACGCGGCGCTCTGGACACAGCTCGCCCGGTTGTACGCGATCCTGAACATGCCGGACAAGTCCCGTGCGGCGTTCGAAAAAGCCGACAAGCTGATGAAGGGAAAGTAACCCACGTATGACGGGAGGAGCCCCGCCGGTCCCGGCGGGGCTCCCCGTTCCGCCCCCGGGCGGAGCAGTCCCGCCGGCCCTCCGGCGGGAATTCTTTTTTTTGCGCGTGCCGGCTCTCCGGCATCGCCATGCAGAGGAGAACGGTATGACGGAACAGCAGCAGGGTCAGCAGATCAACATCGAGCTGGGGGAGAAGGAAGCGGAAGGGATTTACTCGAACCTGGCGATCATCACGCACTCGCCGGCGGAGTTCATCATCGATTTCACGAGGGTCCTTCCCGGCGTGCCCAAGGCCAAGGTCCACGCCCGGATCATCATGACGGCCCAGCACGCGAAGCTTCTCCTCAGGGCGCTCGAAGACAATATCGGGAAGTTCGAGATGAAGTTCGGGGAGATCAAGATCCACGGGGAAGGGCCGGGCGGGTTCGGCTTCCAGCCCGTCATGCCCGACGAAAAAGTCCACTGACGCGGCCGCGACCCTACAGGATGTAGCGGGACAGGTCCGCGTTGTCGACGATCCCTCCGAGCCTGGAGCGGACGCGGTCCCTGTCGACCCTGATCTTCTTTTCGCGAAGCTCGTCCGGTGCGTCGAACAGCGCATCCTCGAGGAGCGTCGTCATGATCGTGTGCAGCCTGCGGGCGCCGATGTTTTCCACCTGCTCGTTGGCCCGTGACGCCAGCGCGGCGATCTCCCGGATCCCGTCCTCGGTGAACTCCACCTCCACTCCCTCCGTTGCCAGAAGCGCTGCGTACTGCTTGATCAGGGCGTTCTGCGGGAGCGTGAGGATCTTGACGAAGTCGTCCTCCGTCAGGCTGCTGAGCTCGACGCGGATCGGGAAACGGCCCTGCATCTCGGGAATGAGGTCGGAGGGCTTCGCGACGTGGAATGCCCCCGAGGCGATGAACAGGATGTGATCGGTCTTCACCATCCCGTACTTGGTGTTGACGCTCGAACCCTCGACGATCGGCAGGAGGTCCCGCTGGACCCCCTCGCGCGACACGTCCGGCCCCGGGCCCCGGGTGCCGGCGATCTTGTCGATCTCGTCGATGAAGACGATCCCCGAATTCTCCACCCGGTGAAGAGCGTCCCGTACCGCCGCGTCGTGATCGATGAGTTTCCCCGCTTCCTCGTTCGTCAGTATCACGCGCGCTTCACCGACGGTCACCTTCCGCCGCTTTGTCTTTTTCGGCATCAGGTTGCCGAAGAGGTCCTGCAGGTTCACCCCCATCTCTTCCAGGTTCATCGGGCCGATCACCTGCATCAGCGGGCCGCCCCCCATGCCCGCGGGGACGTCGAGCTCGATCTGCCGTGATTCCATGCTCCCGGCGCGGAGGCGCGACCGGAGCTTCTCACGCGTCGCCTCGGTCTGCGCGTCCTCGGCCGGATCCGGCGGGGCGTCGAACCCGGCGCCCTGCCTGGTGCGCCCGGACGGGAGAAGGATGTCGAGTATCCTCTCCTCGGCCATCGCTTTCGCCTTTTCGTTCACGCCGGCCCGGCGCTCGGCGCCCACCATCGTGACGGCGTACTCGGTGAGGTCGCGGATGATCGATTCGACGTCGCGCCCCACGTACCCGACCTCCGTGAACTTCGAGGCCTCCACCTTGATGAAGGGTGCGCCGGCGAGCTTCGCCAGCCTCCGGGCGATCTCGGTCTTGCCGACCCCGGTGGGCCCGATCATGATGATGTTGTTCGGCATGATCTCCTCCCGGAGGCCGGGAGGGACCTGCAGGCGCCGCCAGCGGTTGCGCAGGGCGATCGCGACCGACTTCTTCGCCCTGTCCTGCCCGATGATGTACCGGTCGAGCTCCCGGACGATGTCGCGCGGGGTGAGATCCTTCCCGTCAACGGGGGGGGGCGCGTCGTTCACAATTCTTCTATGGTGATGTTGTCGTTGGTGTAGATGCAGATCCCGGCGGCCGTGCGGAGCGATTCCTCGACGATCTCGCGGCCGGTCAGCGTCGAGTGCTTGACGAGCATCCGGGCGGCCGCGAGCGCGAAGCTCCCGCCGGACCCGATGGCGAGAATTCCGTCGTCCGGCTCGATGATCTCCCCGGTGCCGGAGATGACGAGCGACGTCGTGCCGTCGAGGACGGCAAGCAGGGCTTCGAGCTGCCGCAGGTACTTGTCCGTCCGCCAGTCGCGCGCGAGCTCGACGGCGGCGCGCTCCAGGTTCCCCCGGTATTTCTCGAGGTTCTCGTCGAACCGGGTGAAGAGCGTGAAGGCGTCGGCGGCGGCGCCGGCGAACCCCGCGAGGACCCTGCCGTTGTACAGGCGCCGGACTTTCTTCGCACGGTGTTTCATGACGGTCGCACCGACGGTCACCTGGCCGTCCGACCCGATGACGGTCTTCCCGCGGTACGTCATACCGATGACGGTGGTGGAACGGATGAGTTCGCTCATGGGCGGGGGAGGGAAGGGTGTCTCACTTCAGTTTACGCCGCAGGCGCGCCACGGGAATCAGCATGGCCTCCCGGTACTTGGCGACGGTCCTGCGGGCGATGTTGAGCCTGTCGGCGTTCAGGAGCTCGGCGAGCTTGTGGTCGGAGAGGGGGCGCAGGGGGTCCTCCGCGTCGATGAGCAGCTTCAGCTTCCTCTTGACCTCCTTGTTGGACACCTCGTCGCCGTCGGAGGTGCTGATCGAATCGCTGAAGAAATGCCTGAGCGAAAAGACCCCGTAGTCCGTCTGGACATACTTGCTGTTGACCACCCTGCTGATGGTGGAGATGTCCATGCCGATGACTTCCGAGATGTCCTTGTAGATCATCGGCCGCAGGCCCTCGCCGGTTTCGAAGAACTCCCGCTGTTTCTCCACGATCGTGCGCATGACCTTCAGCATCGTTTCCCGGCGCTGGTGGATCGAGCTGATGAACCACTTTGCCGCCTCGAACCTCTGCCGGATGAAATCCTTCGCCTCGGCCGACACGCCGTTCTTCTTTCTCTTCGACATCAGCTCTTTGTACGCCCTGTTGATCCTCAGGGGGGGGATGTTCCTGTCGTTCAGCGTGATGATGAAATCGTCCTCGCTCTTCGCGACGATGAAGTCGGGGACGACGTAGTTTTCCTGCGCGGTGATCTCCCCTTCCCCGGGCTTGGGGTTGAGGTGCTGGATGAGCTCGATGACCTTCTTCAGGTCCTCCGTCGAGAGCGAGAGCTTCTTCGCGAGGTCCTCGAAATGCCGCATCGTGAAGTCGTCGTAAAACTCCGTCAGGATCCGGAGCGCGAGGCTCTTCAGCGGCGGCTCGGCGCGGTCGGCCTCGAGCTGGACGATGAGGCACTCCTGCAGCGAGCGGCTCCCGATGCCGACCGGGTCGAGCCGCTGGATCTTCTGGAGAACCGCTTCGGCCTTCTCGAGCGTGATCTGCGTCTCGTGCGTCAGGTTGATGTCCTGGACGATCGCGGCAAGGTCGCGCCGCAGGTAGCCGTCCTCGTCGATGTTCCCGATGATCTCCTGCGCCGTGAGGAGCTCTTCGTCGTCGAGGTCCAGGAGCGCGGTCTGCTCCAGCAGGCGCTGGTACATGGGAATGGCGTCCGCCAGGGGGAGGTCTTCCTTTTCCTCGTTGTCGTACGGCTCGCGGACCTTGTGGCCGGTCAGCTCGTCGTTCATGAAATCGTCGATGGAATAGGAATCTTCTTCGGCGGGAGTCTCTTCCTTGGCGGGTTCCGGGGCTTCCTCGGCGGTTTCCTGTTCCTGCTGGCTGTCCTGTTCTTCCTCAAACCCCTCCTCGAGGAGGGGGTTCATCTCGAGCTCCGCCTTGATCTTCTGCTCCAGCGCAAGCGTGGGGAGCTGCAGCATCTTCAGGTATTGCACCTGTTGAGGCGACAACTTCATCATCATCTTATGCTGGAGCGAGATGTTAAGCATGAGTTCTCTACTGTGACGTTGACCGGCCGTCCGTGCAGGAGTCGATGAACTTCCTGTACCACGTCTCGCCGTAGCGCCGTATGAGCGGCTCCCGGAGGAATTCGCGGAGCGGGACCCGCTCCAGCTCACCCTTCCGGCGCCCCGGAGCGCACTCCTCGATCATTTCGTACCGGATGAAATCCTTCCCGAAATGGCGGATGCGGTAGGGGAAGAGATGGCATGACAGGGGTTTACGCCAGTCGGTGAGCCCGCGCTCGAATGCCAGCTCGAAGCTGCAGCGGGCGACGCCGTCCTCGAAATACACGAAGACGCACTCTTTCCCCCCCAGGCAGGGGGTGACGAAATCTCCCCCCCTCCCTTCCGTCAGCCCGTCCCGTTCGACCGCGCGGATGCTCTCTTCGCGCAGGAACTGCTTCGCGGCGGGATAGGCCTTGGCGATCTCGAGCACCTCGTCGTCCTCGAGAGGTGCGCCGCGCCCTCCCGGCAGCGTGCAGCAGGCCCCGCGGCAGGCGGGGAGGTCGCAGCAAAACGACGCCCGGCCCGCGGCCTCATCGATGACGGCTTCCCCTATGACGAACATACGTCCATGTTCCGCCCCCTGTATGCGACAAAATACTGAATTTTTGGACAACAAGAAAGCACGCTCAGCGCCGGACGAACCGCTTCCCCGGCATCTGGCGGACGACTCCTTTGAATTCCAGCGAGAGAAGGTTCACCAGCGCTTCGGAGACCGTCATATGCGCCCCCGCGGCGAGCACATCGATATGGACCGGTTCGTCTCCGAATGCGTCAAGCAGCGATTTCTCGAACAGGGAGAGGTCGGGCGCCGCCGCCGCGGGTGCGTTTTCACCCGGTATGAGCCTGGGAGCGATCTCCTCGAGTATGTCGCTCACGGTCTCGGTGAGCTTCGCCTTCCCTTCCTTGATAAGCAGGTTCGTCCCGCTCCGGGAGGAGCCCGAGACCGCCGAAGGGACGGCGAACACTTCGCGCCCCTGTTCGAGCGCGATGCCGGCGGTGATCATCGCCCCGCCCCCCGGGGGGCTTTCGACAACGAGCGTCGCCAGCGAGATCCCGCTGACGATCCTGTTCCGCCTGGGGAAGTTCGCCGCGTCCGGTTTCGACCCGAACGGGAGCTCCGAGATCACCGCCCCGCAGGCGGCGATCCTGTCGGCAAGCCCCCTGTTCTCCGAGGGGTAGATGATGTCGATCCCCGAGCCGATGACTGCGAGCGTCCTCCCCCCGGAGCGGAGCGTCTCCCTGTGCGCTGCCGAATCGATCCCCCGGGCAAGCCCGCTGATGACCGGGAGTCCCACCCGCGCAAGCGAAGCGGCGAACCGCTCCGCCATGAGTATGCCGTACGGGCTCGGCCGCCGTGTCCCGACGACGGCCACGGATCGTGCGTCCTCGTCCCGGAGCGTGCCGCGGATGAAAAGGAGGGGGGGAGGGTCGTAGATGTTCCTGAGTGAAGGGGGGTAGGCGGGATCCCACAGCGTCATGGTGCAGGCGCCCGAGCGCATCGCCCGTTCCTGCTGGTCGTCGGCGAATCGCGACGCCTCCGCGGCGGCGGGGGACCGGAAAAACGAGGCGATCGAGGCCGCAGTTTTCTCGTCGATCCCGTCGATCCGGCGGAGCGACGCGCGGGACGCTGATGCGACCCCGGAAGCGTCTCCGTACGCACAGACGAGCGAACGGAGGCGGCCCGGGCCCACGCCGGGGATGCGGGAGAGGACGAGGATGTCGCGGGGCGCGACGGCCATCGGCCTACCCCCCGGCGTCGATGCCGTCCACGACGGCGACGACCAGGCTGTGCACCGGAACGTCCTTCCGGCGGAGTATCTGCTGTGCCGCCTCCCCCTCCTGGACGACGAGGACGGTGTCACCGGTCCCCGCGTCGACGGTGTCGAGCGCGAGTATCTCGCGCCCGGCGGGGGACCCTTCCAGGTCGACGGGGCGGACGATCAGGATTTTGTGGCCGCGCAACGTCTCCGTTTTCTGCGTTGCGACGATCGTTCCGGTGACCCTGCAAAGGATCATCGCATGCCTGCGAGGACCTTGATTTCGTTCGTGAACGCCGCCACGGCTTCCCGGGCGCTCTCCATCGTCCGGGCCTCCGCGATGATCCGCACGATCGGTTCGGTGTTGGATTTGCGGAGATGGACCCAGTGATCCTCGAAATCGATCTTGAGCCCGTCGTCGGTGGTGATCCTCCCGTCGCGTGCGTGGGCCTGCTGTATCCGGCCGAGGACCTCGTCCGGAGAGACGGCCCCCAGCTCGATTTTCCCCTTCGCGATCTGGTAGGCGGGGAGGGAGGCCTTCAGCGCGGAAAGCGTCTTCCCCGAATCTGCCAGCAGCTGGAGTATGAGCCCGATGCCGACGATAGCGTCCCTCCCGAGATGGACGTCCGGGAGTATGACCCCTCCGCTCCCTTCGCCGCCGATGAGCGCCCCCGTCTCCTTCATCCGCTTTGCGACGTTGATCTCCCCCACGGGCGTGCGGATGACTTCTGCCCCGTGCGAGCGTGCGATATCGTCGACCGCCCTCGTCGTGGAGAGGTTCACGACGACCCGGGCCGGGGGACCGGACCGTTTCGGCGCCCGGCGCGAGAGAACAAACTCGACGGCGGAGGCGATCGTGTACTCCTCGCTGTAGGGCTCTCCCCGTTCGGTGATGAGAACAAGCCTGTCAACGTCGGGATCGACGGCGATCCCCAGGTCGGCCTTCTCGGCCTTCACGCGGGCGGCAAGGTCGGTGAGATTCTCCGGGATCGGTTCGGGTGTATGCGCGAAGACACCGGAGACGTCGCAATTCAGGGGTACGACGTCGCATCCCAGCCGCTCGAGGAGCATGGGGACGATCATCCCCCCGGCGGCATTCACGCAGTCCAGCACGACGCGGAACCGGCGGCGGCGAATCGACTCCACGTTCATCATGTCGAGTCCCAGCACCGCGTCGACGTGGCGGGCGAGCCACACCTCCTCGGTGGTCTGCCGCCCGAGGCGGTCCCAGGGGACGTATGCTCCCGGACGATCCGCGATGTCCCAGAGCTCACGGTTTTCCGCAGCGTCGAGGAACATCCCCGTCGGAGCCATGAATTTCAGACCGTTCCATTGCACGGGGTTGTGGCTTGCGGTGACGGCGATCCCCCCGGCGGCGGCGCCTTTCTCCACGGCGAGCTGGACTGTGGGGGTGGGGCATATCCCGATGTCCCTGACGCGGACACCTTTCGCGCTGAGGACCGAGCGGACGAGCGGGACGACGAACGAGCCGGTGATCCGTCCGTCGCGTCCCACAATCACGGAGGGCTCCTCCGGACTGTGCTTCCTGCAGTACTCGCCGTACGCCCCGGCGTACCGGATGATGGCTTCGGGGGTGAGTGAGTCGCCGATGACGCCGCGGATTCCCGAGATACTGACAATCAGGTTCATGGAGTGTGCGGTTCCTGTCGTGAATGGGTCGGAGGGAAATGCGAATTCCGCCCAATGTAGTCAAGGGCTCTCCGAGAATCAAGACGGCTCCGGGCGCCTTGAAAATCACACCCGATTTGGTTACGTTGATGGAGGCTTTCGTTCAAAGGCGAACATGCTCACAGAAGACGAACGGCGGCAGATTCTCGCCATTGCACGCGACGCCATCGCGACCTCACTGGGCGGCGGAGCCCCCGCCGCACCCGTCAAGGGGAGCGGGAGACTTTCCGAGCCGGGAGGTGCGTTCGTGACGATCCGGCTCGGAGGCCGGCTCAGGGGGTGTATAGGATATATCGAATCACCCCTGCCACTTGCGAACGTTGTGGCGGAGGTCGCCGTGAAATCTGCGAGTCAGGACCCGCGGTTTCCGCCCCTCTCCATGTCCGAGTTCGAAGAATCATCGCTGGAAGTGTCCGTCCTTTCTCCTCTCCGGAGGGTGGAGGATGCCGGGCAGATATCGATCGGAACCCACGGTCTTCTCCTGGAATGCCGGGGACGGCGGGGGCTCCTCCTGCCGCAGGTCGCCGTTGAATACGGGTGGGACGTCGGCGAATTTCTCGACCAGACGTGCCGGAAAGCAGGGCTCCCCCCGGGTGCGTGGAAGGACCCTGGTGCGCAACTGTTCCTCTTCACCGCCGAGGTGTGCAATGAAGAACACGCCCTCTCGTGATACGGGCCGCGGCGGCGTCCGCCTTCCCGCGGTCGCCGGCGTGTTTTATCCCGGAGATCCCGTCGAGCTCGCCGGGACAATCGCGCTCATGCTCCCCGCCCGGGAGGAAGGTCCCGCGCCCGCGGTGCGCGGGATGATCGTCCCGCACGCGGGATACGCGTACTCGGGACCGACGGCAGGGAAAGCGTACGGAAAGCTCGCCCGGGGCGCCTACGACGTGGTCGTCGTCGTCGCGCCGAGCCACAGGGAATTTTTCGAAGGGGTCTCCGTCTTCGACGGGGAGGCGTACATGACCCCGCTGGGAAACGTGCCGGTGGATGCGGAAATCCGTGATGCACTGATGCGTGAGGCCCCGTTCGTCCGCGCATCCGCCTCCGGTCACGGGTCGGAACACGCCGTCGAGGTCCACCTGCCGTTCCTCCAGACGGTCCTGGGGACGTTCTCGTTCCTCCCGCTGGTGATCGGCCACCAGATCCCGGAAACGTGCTTCGCGCTGGGGCGGGCGCTCGGCGAGGTCCTCCGGGGGCGCAGGGCGCTCATTGCCGCGAGCACGGACCTCTCCCATTTCCACAGCGACAGCAAAGCGCGGGAAATCGATGCCAGGACGTTACGCGACGTGCGTGCTTTCGATGAACAGTCGTTGATGTCGCACATCGAGGAAGGTTCCTCCGAAGCCTGCGGCGGAGGGCCGGCGGTGGCCGCCATGACGGCTCTCAGGATCCTGGGCGCGACAACGTTCGATGTCCTGGAGTACGCGACATCGGGGGATGTGACGGGAGACCTTCGCAGGGTCGTCGGGTACATGAGCGCGGTCGCTTACTGATGGGACAGAGCACACGGCGTCGCGAAAGGCTTCGCGTGGCGATCATCGGCGCCGGGAAGGTCGGCACGGTTCTCGGCAGGGTGCTCGTCGAGGAAGGGGCCCGGATCACCGCGGTGGTCTCGCGGAGCCGCGGCCCGGCGCGCGCCGCCGCCTCGTACCTCCGGTGCCGTATCTTCTCGGATGACACGGGAGCCATACCGGCGGACACCGATATCGTGTACATTGCCGTGCCTCACGACGCGGTGGCCGGCGTTGCCTCCGCGCTCGCCTCTTCCCCCACGCTGGAATTCGGCCGGCTCGCCGCCGCCCATGCGTCCGGGATGCTGAGCGCATCGGTGCTCTTTCCGCTTGAGCGCCGGGGGGCGACCGTGTTTTCGTTCCACCCCCTCCAGACCTTTCCGCGGGATTTTTCCCCGAAGCGGATCGTTCCCTCGGCCCGGGGAATCTGGTACGGGGTGGACGGCACGCCGGCGGCGCTCGTGCGTGCGCGGAAGTTTGCGCGCGCCCTGAAGGGGCACGTGATCGAGATTCCCCCCGCGCACCGGGAGCTCTACCACGCGGCGTGCGTCGTCGCCTCCAATCACCTGACGGCGCTCCTTTCGGTCATCGGCGGGATGTACGCTGCCGTCACCGGGGAGGACCGACGGGCGCTGGAACCGTTCAGGCCGATCATCGAGTCGACGATCCGCAACGTGTTCGCGACGGGCCCCGCCGCGGCGCTCAGCGGGCCGGTGGCGCGCGGAGGCGTGGAGACCGTCGCGAAGCACCTGGAGGCGGTCCGGACGGACATGCCGGGCCTCCTCCCCTACTTTACCCGGATGACGCTTGAGACGATGCGTCTCGCCGTCGAAAAAGGATCTCTCTCCGGCGACCGGCGCCGGGCGCTCGAAGAACTTGTGCAGTCCTACAGCCACATCCTGCCACCACCCGGACATCGAACGTGAAAGCACTCATCGCCAGCGGCGGACGCGGCACGCGGCTCCGTCCCATCACGCACACGCGCAACAAACACCTGATCCCGATCGCGAACAAGCCGATACTCCACTACGCCATCGAAGCGGCGGCGGAGGCGGGCATCCGGGAGATCGGGATCGTCGTGAACGCGGACTCCCGTGAAGTCCAGGATGCCATCGGCGGCGGCGAACGCTGGGGTGTGGCGATCACGTACATCCCCCAGCCGTCCCCCGGCGGACTCGCCCAGGTCGTCGCCCTGGGGGAACCGTTCATCGGGGGGGACCGGTTCATATTCTACCTGGGCGACAACATGGTCGTCGGGGGGGTGAAACGGTTCATCGACGAATTCGAGAAGAGCGCGTGCAATTGCTTTCTCACGCTCGCCAGGGTGAAAGATCCGGAGCGGTTCGGCGTTCCTGAAATCAGGGACGGCAAGATCATCGGCGTCGAGGAAAAGCCGCTCCACCCGAAGAGCAGCTACGCTGTTGCCGGCATCTACCTGTACGACCGGAGCATATTCGAGGCGGTGAAGAACATCTCCCCCAGCGCACGGGGGGAGCTCGAGATCTCCGACGCCCACCAGTACATGATCCGCAAAGGGTTGGACGTCGGGTACGCGGAGATCACCGGCTGGTGGAAGGACACGGGAAAGCCGACCGATCTCCTCGAAGCCAACCGGCTCGTCCTCGACAACATCACGCCGTCGATCCGGGGCGACGTCGACGACCGGTCGAGCATCGCCGGGAAGGTGGTGATCGAGAAGGGAGCGCGCGTCATCAACAGCGTCATCAGGGGCCCGGCGATCATCGGCGAGGGGTGCCACCTGGAGGACTCCTACATCGGCCCCTTCTCCTCCATCGGGAACAACACGACGGTGATCGCCAGCGAGGTCGAATACAGCATCATCCTCCGCGACTGCAGGGTCGCGAACGTCGGCATCCGGCTCGAAGGGAGCATACTCGGCAACGACGTGGAAATCGTCGAAGGGACGGGAAAGCCCCGAGTGCACCGGTTCATGATCGGCGATCAGAGCAGGGTGGAGCTCGTGTAGGCAAGGGGACAACAACAGGAGGCAGGCACACAGGTGGCATACACGACGTTACTCACGGATGTGTCGGAACGGGTGGCGACGGTGACGATCAACCGCCCCGAGAAACTCAACGCGCTCAACGCCGCTGCGAAGGACGAACTCCGTCACTGCTTCGCCTCGCTCAGGACCGACGGCGCGGTCGACGCCGTCATCCTGACGGGGGCGGGGGAGAAAGCGTTCGTTGCGGGGACGGACATCGGCGAGCTGGAGGCCCTTGACGGCACAAGCGGGAAGGCATTCTCTGAAGGGGGGCAGTCGGTCTTCGACGCGATCGCCAGCCTGGGCAAGCCCGTGATCGCCGCGGTCAACGGCTACGCCCTCGGCGGAGGGTGCGAGCTCGCGCTTGCCTGCCACATCCGCCTCGCGTCCGAGCGGGCGAAGTTCGGGCAGCCCGAGGTGAACCTGGGCATCATTCCCGGCTACGGCGGGACGCAGCGGCTGGCCCGCATCGTGGGGAAGGGGAGGGCGATGGAGATGATCCTGACCGGCGTGCAGATCAGCGCCGCCGAGGCGCTCGCCTCCGGGCTCGTGAGCAGGGTGTATCCCCACGACGAGCTCCCCGGGCGCGCCCGGGCGATGGCCCGGGCGATCGCCTCGATGGGGCAGGTCGCCGTCCGGATGGCGCTCAAAGCCGTGAACATGACGGAAGAGGTTCCGCTGAGCGAAGGGGAAAAACTCGAGGCGACGCTGTTCGCCCTGTGCTGCGGGACGGCGGATTTCAGGGAGGGGACACGGGCCTTCCTCGAAAAACGGAAGCCGCATTTCACGAATTCATGAACGACGCCCCTCTTTCCGTGCCGCTGCGGCGGCGGCTCCTCATGGCCTCCGGCCTGGCGCTCTGCGCCCTTGTGCTGACGGTGGCCGGCCTCGTGGGCGCGGCCGCCCCGCCGGCGGAATCGCCTGAGGCACGCCGTGCGGCGGAATCGGGCATCGCCTCGGCGATCGACAGCCTGATGGCCCCGTACGGGATCGATGCGCGGCTCATCCGCTCCTGGAAGGCGACGACCGCCGCCGGGCCGACGGGAAGGATCGAGGAGAAAATACCGGCACCGGCGGGGTTCAGGAGCCTGGAGTTCAACCATGCGCTCGCCTCGAGGATCGCCCCGTTCGGTGCGGGGGTCGTCGCCACGGAACGGTCGAAGGAAAACAGCGTCACGATGCACATCGTCCGCGGCGGCGTCACGGTACGGAGCCTCTGGTTTGTTCCTGACGCAGGCCGCTGAATTTTTCACCACCCGGGAAAGGAGCACCTCCATCGCAAACGACACGTCAAAAGCCAGACAGGGGGACACGTCAGGGACCGCCCTGATGGAGAAGATCGTCTCGCTCGCCAAGCGGCGGGGGTACGTCTTCCAGTCGAGTGAAATCTACGGCGGGCTGAACGGCTGCTGGGACTACGGACCCCTCGGCGTGGAGCTTCTCAGGAACATCAAGGACAGCTGGTGGCAGGCGATGACGCGGCGGGAGGACGTGGAAGGGCTCGACGCATCCATCCTCATGCACCCGAAGGTCTGGGAGGCGTCGGGACACGTGGAGAACTTCACCGATCCGATGGTCGACTGCAAGGAATGCAAGGCCCGCTTCCGTGCCGACCAGATCGGGGACGCCCCCTGCGGGAGCCCCGCCTACAAGGGGAGGCGCGCGTCCAAATGCCAGGCGGAGGGAAAGTTTACCGAAGCGCGCCGGTTCAACCTGATGTTCAAGACGTTCATCGGTCCCCTGGAGGATTCCTCGGCCGTCGTCTACCTGAGGCCGGAAACGGCGCAGGGGATATTCGTAAATTTCCTGAACGTCCAGAGCTCCTCGCGTCAGCGGCCGCCCTTCGGCATCGCCCAGATCGGCAAGGCGTTCCGGAACGAGATCAACACGAAGAACTTCCTGTTCCGGACGCGCGAATTCGAGCAGATGGAGATGCAGTTCTTCGTTCCCCCGGGATCCGACGAAACGTGGTTCAACTACTGGAAGGAAGAACGGCTCCGGTGGTTCCTTGCTCTCGGCATGAAGGCGGAGAAACTGCACTTCCACAGGCACGAGGCGGGAGAGCTCGCCCACTACGCCCGGGATGCCTACGATATCGAATATGAGTTTCCCTTCGGGTGGGGGGAGATCGAGGGGATCCACAACCGCTCGGATTTCGACCTGTCCCGCCACGAGCAGTACTCCGGGAAGTCGATGAAGTTCTTCGACGAGCAGACGAAAGAGAAGTACACGCCCTTCATTATCGAGACGTCGGCGGGAGCCAGCCGGTCGTTCATGGCGTTCCTCGTGGATGCCTACCGCGAGGAGGAAGCGCCGACGGCCGACGGCAAGACGGAAACGCGCGTGGTGCTGGGGCTGCATCCCCGGCTTGCTCCCGTCAAGGCCGCGGTCTTCCCCCTGGTGAACAGGGACGGGATGCCGGAAATCGCCCGTGAGATCGTTGCCGGGCTCCGGGGGCACCTCCGCGTGTTCTACGACGACAGCGGGGCGGTGGGGCGGCGCTACAGGCGGCAGGATGAAGCGGGGACGCCGTTCTGCATCACCGTGGATTCCCAGACGCTGGTGGACGGGACCGTGACCGTCCGGGAGCGCGATTCGATGCGGCAGGAGCGCGTCGGAAAGGGTGACCTGCTCCCGTACCTTCGCGGGAGGACGGAATAATCCGGCCGTCCGGCCGGACGCATCGTGTTTCACTGACAAGGGGGGTTCATATGAAGAGGGTGATCGCTGTGATTGCCGCTGCGGTTCTCTGGACCGGTTGCGGAAACAATCTCGCCGGGCCTGCGGGGAATTCGCTGCTGCGTCCTCCGTCGGCCCTGACCGCGCTCTCGGTGGACAACGCGCACGTCCAGGTGAACTGGAGTGCGCCGGGGGATGCCTCGGACACGACGTTCCGGGGGTATATCATCTCGTGGGGCACCGTCACCGACACGATTGCGAAGACGCCACTCCAATTTACGGCGGGTCCGCTTTCGCCGGGGGCCGTGACGTTTTCCATCCGTTCGCTCCTGAAGAGCGGCCAGGTAAGCGACCCGGCCTCGATTACCTGGGCGCCCGCGTGGCGGTACGATGCGGCCCCGATCGTCCTCACAGAATACAATTCGGCCCTCCAGTCGGGTGTCCCCGGCCTCGACGTGGGGTCCGGGACGTCGGACCCGAAGTCCGTCGGACTCCAGGACGCCAACGCAGACTCCACGCTCGATATCTACCTGTACGGACCGGGGGGTTCCGACCTGCAGCTTGTGAGCGCGAGCGTGTACAATGCCGGCTGGCACCAGACCTACTTCTCGACGGTATCGACGCCGTCGGCCGATCTGAACGCCCCGCTCGCGGCGTTTCCCCAGGACAACACGTTCACGGCCCAGACCGTGACGCCCGCCGACAACACGATCTACTACGTGAAGGCCACGGGAAACGCCGGGGAAGTCAATTACGTCAGGATCCACGTCCACCTGCTCGGGGGCAACTTCCCGAACCGGCAGGTGGAGATACGGTTGTCGCTTCAGAAAATCTCCCGGCTTCCCTACGCATGATGGGACTCGTCAGGGGCTTCTTCCTCGACAGGCACGGGGATATCCGCCCGGGGTGGAAAATCGTCGCATTCATGTGCCTGGTTCTTCTTGTCGTCACGGCCGGCATCGCCCCGATCCGCCTGGCCGGAATCGAGAGTCCGGCGGCGGAGAAGGGGATCCTCCTTGTTGCCGCCTTCGGGGCGACCTGGATCCTCACGCGGTATGTCAACCGGAAGCCCCTGCGTGCCGTGGGGCTCTGGATACACGAACGCACGCTCAGGGAACTCGGCGCCGGGTGTCTCCTGGGATTCCTGATGATGGCGGGGATCGTCCTCGTCGAATTCGCGCTCGGGTACCTGAAGTTCTCGCCGACGGGGGCGGGCGTGCCGGGACTTCTGGGCGTCGCGGCGCTTTCCTGTCTCTGGTTCTCCGCGGGGGCAATGGCCGAGGAGCTGCTCTTCCGCGGGTACGCGTTCCAGACGCTGATACAGGCGGTGACGTTTCTCCCCGCCACGCTCCTGATGGCAATCGTGTTCGGCCTGGCGCATATGCAGAACCCCCATGTCACGGCGTTCTCGCTTGCGAACGTCGTTCTCTCGGGAATCCTCTTTTCGTTCGCCTACATGAAGACCCGGAGCCTCTGGCTGCCGTTCGGACTCCACTTCGCGTGGAATTTCACGCAGACGGCCCTCTTCGGGTTGCCCACGAGCGGGATCGCGGATCCGGACCACGCGCTCCTGGAAGCCGCCCGATCGGGGCCCGCGTGGATCGGCGGGGGGGAGTTCGGCCCGGAAGGGGGAGTCCTCGCAACGATCGCGCTCGTGACGTCGCTCTGGTATATCCTGAAGGCCCCGTTTCTCAGCGTCCCCGGTGGGATCGTCACGCTCGATTCCATCGAGGACCTTGTGGTACGCGACGGCGGGGAGAAGAACCGGCCGTGAAACGAGCCTTCCCCGTCGTCGTCCTTGGCCTGGCGGCGCTCCTCCAGGCGCGCGCGCAGGAGCCCGGGCGCGGCATCGACACGCTCGCCCGTCAGGGCATCGCGCACGTCTATAACCTGGAATTCGAGCGGGCCGAGAAGGAGTTCCGGGATCTGACGCGCGAACGGCCGGGAGATCCCGCCGGGTATTTCTTTCTCGCCATGGTCCGGTGGTGGGAGATGATGATCGACATCGACGATACGCGCTATGACGCGGAGTTTTACGCCGCGCTTGACGGCGTCGTGGCGATGTGCGATTCCCTCCTGGAGAAGAACCCGAACGACGTCAACGCGATATTCTTCAAGGGGGGGGCCATCGGGTTCGAGGGGAGGCTGAAATTCCACAGGAACGATTACCTGGGGGCGGCGAACGCCGGACGGAAGGCGCTCCCCCTGGTGCGGGAAGCGCTGGACCTCGACCCTTCGAACAGCGACATCCTCCTGGGGTCCGGCATCTATGACTACTACGCGGACGTCATACCCGGCGAATACCCGTTCGTCAAACCCCTGGTCCTGTTCCTGCCGGCGGGGGACAGGCAGAAAGGGCTCCGGGAGCTGAAGACGGCAGCGGAGAAAGGGAAGTACGCCGCCGTCGAGGCGGAGTATTTCCTCCTCCAGATCGATTATTTCTACGAGAAAGATTTTTCCGGGACTCTCGCGCTCGCGCTCGATCTGCACGGAAAATTTCCCGCCAACATGGTCTTTCACCGCTACTGCGGCCGTGCGTACGTCTCCGTCAACAACTGGGACATGGCGTCTGCCGAGTTCACCGGGATCATCGACCGCGTCCGCGCGGGGATGAGGGGGTACACGCCGGCGGTGGAACGGGAGGCGCAGTATTACTGCGGGATGGCCGCGATGATCGGCAGGCGGTTCGGCGACGCGCTGGAGCATTTTTACCGGTGCGACGAGATTTCCAGGACGCTCGACAGAGAGGAGGCCTCGGGGTTCATGTCGATGGCGAACCTGAGGATCGGGATGGTCTACGACATGCAGGGGAAACGGGATCTGGCGCTGGCCCAGTACCGGAAGGTCAGGGAGATGGCGAACTACCAGGAATCCCGCGCCCTCGCCGAACAGTACACCACGACCCCCTGCACCCACTAGACAGGACTCAGCCGGGATGACACTCACGATCATCATGTTCGGGCTCGTGGCCGCCGCCGCGGAGATCCTCGGGGGGAGCCTCGTGCTCATGCGGAAGGAGTGGCCCAGGGTCGCGCAGGAATACCTCCTGGCGCTCGGGGCGGGGTTCATACTCGCGCTGGTGTTCCTGGAACTCGTGCCCGAGAGTTTCCGGGCACTGGGCGCGGAGGCCCCCCTGTTCATGCTCCTGGGCTATGCCGTTCTCCATTTCTTCGAGCACACGATCGTGGGGCACCTGCATTTCGGCGAGGAGACGCACACCGAGGTGATGGTGTCGGGCGTGGCGAGCCTTTCGACGTTCGCGGGGCTCTTCATCCACGCGTTCTTCGACGGGTTTGCGATTTCGGTGGGGATGGAATTCAATTTCTACCTGGGGCTCCTCATCTTCTTCGCGGTTCTCCTGCACAAGATTCCCGAGGGACTCACGATCGCCTCCGTGATGATCGCGGCGGAGCGGAAGAGACAGACCGCGTTCCTCGCCTCGCTCGCCATCGGCGTGGCGACGATGCTCGGCATCCTGAGCGTGTTCATCCTCTCCGGCGTCAGCGGAAGGGTCGTCGGGATTGCGTTCGCGTTTTCGGCGGGCGCGTCAACGTACGTGGGTGCGAGCGACCTCATCCCGGAGATCAACCATTCGCACAACAGGGTGATTCCCCTGCTCGTGTTCGGAGGAATGATACTGTTCTGGGCGGGGACGCTGGTCCTTGCCCCCCTCGTGGGGGGGAAGTAGGGGCCGTCAGAAGGACATGCCGACGGAGATCCTGTGCAGGTTGCCGATGGTGCCGAGGGATGAGAGGGCGTAGTCGACGACGGTCTTTTCGATCGTGATGCCGATGCCGGCGGAGAACCCCGCGAGTCCGGAGGAGGTTCCGGTCTGGAGGTCCCTGCGCGCCTGGTTGTTGTACCCGAACCTCGCCCGGAAGACGCGCGAGAGCGTGAATTCGCCGCCGACGGTGAACGCACGGAACCGGTCGATGAATCCCCCGGGGTTCTCGTTCAGCCGGTGGAAGTCCACGTCCAGGAGGAGGGGGAGGCCGCGCGGGACGACGGATGCGCCGACGGCGAAATCCAGCGGCAGGGGCTCGTTGACCCCGGCGTACGTCGACGTCTCGCGCCCCATGTTCCGGATGCTCGCGCCCAGCGTGAGCCGGCTTGCGGGGATGCTGTAGAGGATCCCGGCGTCCGCCGCGAGCGCCGTCGCATGGTACCCGGCGATCGAGGAGTAGATGAACTTGACGGCCCCGCCGTAGGAGAGGTTCTCCTCGAGCGTGTTGCTGTAGGCCGCGGAGAACGCGAGATCGGACGCGGTGAACGTCCCCGTCGCGTTGCCGAGATCGTCCCTTCCGTCGAACGAGCCGTAGTTCGTGTAGACGACCCCCGCGCCGAAGGAGCCGATGCCGGCGATTTCCTGCCCGTAGACGGCGTACCCGGCGTTGATGTCGAGAAGGTGCTTGAAGAATCCGGCGGAACCCGACGCCGAAGGGAGCGTACTGAGCGACGCGGGGTTCGTGAACAGGCCGGCGGGGTCCCCCGTGACGGCGATGACGCTCCCGGCGAGGGCGGCGGAACGGGCGCTCACGTCGTTCCGCAGGAATGCAAATGCGGTCGTCTCCTGCGCGCGCGCGCCGGCGGGCGCCGCGCCCGTGAGAAGGGCGGCCAGAAGCCCGGCCTGCACGGTCCGTCCGACCCGATATGTCGCTTCCGGCATCATACTGGTATGAATGTATCGAAACCGGGCCCGAATATCAAGCCCGCGCGGCGGGATTGCTTCTGTCGCGGGAAAACGGTACATTGAAACACTTTGAACTGACGACGACGCCCCGAGGGAGAAAGGACCTGCGTTATGAAAGACGGAATTCATCCCGATTACAAGAAATCGGTTGTCACCTGCGTCTGCGGGAACACGTTTGAGACCCGCTCCACGATCGGAAACCTGAAGATCGAAATCTGCTCCGCCTGCCATCCGTTCTTCACCGGCAGGCAGAAGCTTGTCGATTCCGCGGGAAGAGTGGAACGGTACAACAAGAAATATGCGAAGAAGCCGGCCGAGACTCCTGCCGAGACTCCCGCGGCCTGACGGCGTGCCGTCGGCGCACCCGAACAACGTTCCGCGGAGCGAATCGCGCCGCGGAACGTTGCTGTTTTCGCAACCATCCCCTACACTCTGACGAACGCCCGTGGAGACTCTCCCGCCTGACACCATTCCCGCACAGGCGAAAAAAAATCTGTACAGCGGTCCCCGCGGCACCGCGGTGCGGATCCTCAACCGCGTGGAACGGACGGATTCGTACCTCGACAAGGTCCTCGACGCCGAGCTGAAAAGCGGCGAACTGAGCGACCTCGACAAGGGGCTTCTCTCCGAGATCGTCCACGGCGTCCTCCGCTGGCAGAACCGGCTGGACTGGGTCCTGAACGGATTTTCCCACGGGAACTTCGCCAAGTCCGAGATCAACATCAAGAACACGCTCCGCGTGGCCCTGTACCAGGTGCTCTTCCTCGACCGGGTTCCCCACTCGGCGGCCGTGAACGAAGGGGTGGAGTTCATCAAGAGGATACGCGGCGAGAAACCGGCGGGACTGGTGAACGCCGTCCTCCGCAACATCATCCGGAACATCGACGGCATACGGTACCCGCTTCCCGAGGAAGACCCGGTGCAGCATCTCGCCGTCTACTACTCCCATCCCCACTGGATGGTCAGGCGCTGGGTCGCCCGGTTCGGCGTGGAGGAAACGAAGCGCTTCCTCATCGCGGCGAACGAGCGTCCGTCACTCTCCCTGCGGATCAACAGGCTGAAGATCGAGCCCGGCGCGTTCCTCGGCCTGCTGGATCAGAAGGGGATCCCCTACCAGGGATCGACGTACATCGACCATTTCGTCAGAGTGAAAGCTCTCGCGGGGATCGGGCAGATGGATCTCTTCAGGGGCGGGATGTTCACGGTCCAGGACGAGAGCGCCGCGCTCCCCTGCCTGCTCCTCGATCCCGCGCCGGGAGAGCGCGTCATCGATCTCTGCGCGGCACCGGGGGGGAAGACCACGAACCTTGCGGAGATGATGCGCAACGGGGGGGAGGTGGTCGCCATCGACCGCCACGAGGCGAAGCTGGGACTGATCCGGGCTTCCGCCGACCGCCTGGGCCTGAAGAACGTGAGGCTGATGGAGGCGGACAGCTCGACGCTGGAAGCCGAGCCCGCCGACCGGGTGCTTCTCGACGCCCCGTGTTCGGGGCTCGGCGTCCTGGCCAAGAAGCCCGACATGAAATGGAAACGGGACGTGTCCGACATCCTGAAGCTTACGAAGATCCAGAGGGACCTGCTGGAAAACGCGGCCCGCCTCGTCAGGCCCGGGGGCGTCCTCGTCTACTCGACGTGCACGGTCGAGCCCGACGAAAACGAGGATATCGTCAGGGACTTCCTTTCGCGCCACGGAGAATTCACCCTGGAGGGGGCGGACCGGTACGTGAGCCGCGATCTCGTGAACGCGGCGGGATTCGTCGAGACGTTCCCGCACCGGCACGGGATGGACGGATCGTTTGCCGCAAGGCTCGTCAGGACACAACACCACTAACACCGAACACGGAGACCGACCGTATGGCCAGCGTCATGGAACTCGTCAGAAAGGAACTCGAGGCACTCGAGGCGGCAAACACGTACAAGCACGAAGTCCCCCTGCAGAGCGCCCAGGACGGCACCGTCCGCGTGGGCGGCCGCAGCGCCGTCATGCTCGCCTCCAACAACTACCTGGGGCTCTCCAACCACCCGGCGGTGCGCGCCGCGGCGATCCGCGGCATCCGGGAGTACGGGTACGGGGTGGCCTCCGTCCGCTTCATCTGCGGGACGCAGGACATCCACCTGGGGCTCGAAAAGAAGATCTCGAAATTCCTGGGAACGGAGGACACGATCCTCTTCTCCTCGTGCTGGGCGGCCAACGAGGCGTTCTTCGCCTCCCTGACGAACGAGAAGATGGGGATGGAGTCCTACCGCGACGTGATCTACTCCGACCGGTTGAACCACGCCAGCATTATCGACGGCCAGCGGCTGTGCAGGGCCGAGACGACGGAGAGAAAAATCTACGCGCACGCGGACGTGGATGACCTGGTGCGCCAGCTGGAAGAGGACAGGGGAAAAGACTACCGGCTCCGGATCATCGCCTCCGACGGCGTGTTCAGCATGGAGGGTGACCTCGCCCCGCTGGACGCCCTCGTGGCGGTCGCGCAGAAGTACGGGGCGGTCCTTTTCGTCGACGACTCGCACGGCGTCGGCGTCTGCGGCCGCTCCGGCAGGGGGACGCCCGAGGCGCGGGGCGTTCACGGCAGGGTGGACGTCCTGACCGGGACGCTCGGCAAGGCGATCGGGGGCGCGGCGGGAGGGTACATCAGCGGCAGGAAGGAGCTCGTCGCCTTCATGCGCCAGAAGGCGCGCACGTACATCTTCTCCAACTCGCTCCCCCCGGCGATCGTCTTCGGCGCGGGCGAGGCGTTCACGCTCCTCATGAAGGACAGGACGCTCGTGCGGAAGCTCGCGGGCAACACCGCGTACTTCCGGAAAGGAATTGCCGCCCTGGGTTTCAGGATACTCGACGGCGAACACCCGATCGTGCCCGTCATGCTCGGTGAGGCCTCCGTGGCGCAGGAGATGAGCCGGGCCCTGCTGAAGGCGGGAGTCTACATCAGGGGACTCTGGTATCCCGTGGTGCCGAAGGGGGAGGCGCGGCTGCGGGCGCAGGTGTCGGCCGCGCTCTCGCGGAACGACATCGACAGGGCGCTCGCCGCGTTCGAAAAAGTCGGCAAAAAAATGAACCTGATCTGAGCCGGTGATGTTTGATGTCTGCACGAGGGACTTACGGAAGGGAAGACGCAGCGCATGAATCCGCTCACTGAGGCAAACGTCCTGGAGGCGCTCCGCAGCGTCAGGGACCCCGATCTGCACAGGGACATCGTCACGCTGAACTTCGTGAAGAACGTCGTCATCACGGGGAACGACGTGAGCCTGACGATCGAGCTGACGACGCCCGCCTGTCCGGTCAGGGACGAGCTCAAAGCCTCCGCCGAGCGTGCTCTCCGGGAGGCGATCGCCGGGGTGGGGAGCGTGAACGTCGCGATGACCTCCAACGTCACGCAGCACGATCACGCGCAGCGCTCCGCCGTGCTCGGGGGGGTCCGCAACACGATCGCCGTCGCCTCCGGCAAGGGAGGGGTGGGCAAATCGACGATTGCCGCGAACCTCGCCGTCGCCCTGGCCATGGACGGCGCCAGCGTCGGGCTTGTCGATCTCGACCTGTACGGTCCGAGCATTCCGCTGATGATGGGCATACAGAAGAAGCCCCTCATGAAGGCCGGAAAGCTCATCCCGATCGAGAACTGGGGCGTGAAGGTGATGTCGATCGGGTTCCTCGTGGACCCGGATCAGGCGATCGTCTGGAGGGGGCCGATGGCGAGCGGCGCCGTCAAACAGTTCATGTCGGACGTCGACTGGGGGGACCTCGACTACCTGGTGATGGACCTCCCCCCGGGGACGGGGGACATCCAGCTCACGCTGGTGCAGACGATCCCGCTCACCGGGGCGGTCGTCGTCACGACCCCGCAGGACATCTCGCTCGCCGACGTGATGAAGGCGTGGAAAATGTTCGACAAGGTGAGCGTTCCCGTTCTCGGCGTCGTCGAGAACATGAGCTACTACATCTGTTCGCACTGCGGCAACAGGGAGGAGATCTTCGACAACGGCGGGGGAAAGACCGCCGCGGCCGATCTCGGGGTCCCGTTCCTCGGAGAGGTCCCGCTCTACACGAACATACGGGTCAGCGGGGACAGGGGAACGCCCATCGTGGCCGACAAGAACGCGCCGGTCCAGTCGTCGATCATCAGGTCGATCGCACGGAACGTCGCGGCGCAGGTCAGCATACGCAATGCGGCGCGCGCGGGCTCCCCGGCGGTCGACATCCAGCTTACCTAGGAGAGCGCCGACGTGGAATCACCCGGGCAGTACGCCGAGCGGGTCGAGAAGTCACTCGACACCGTCCGCCCGTATCTTCGGATGGACGGGGGGGATGTGCGGTTTCTCCGGTTCAGGGAAAACGGGGTCGTCGAGATCCAGTGGGTGGGGGCCTGCCTGACGTGCCCGATGTCCCTCATGACGCTCCGGGCGGGGGTGGAGAGGGTCCTGATGCGCGACATCCCCGAGGTCCAGCGTGTCGAGGCCGTCGCGGCGTGAGACGCGCGCCGTCTCCCGGGCGCTGGCTTCAGAAAATTCCCTCGACTTCGCGGACCAGGCCATCTTCGATCTTCAGAATCCTCTCTTTCGCCTTCCTGACGATATCGTAGTTGTGCGTCGCCATCACGACCGCCGTCCCCCTCATGTTGATGTTCTTCAACAGCGTCAGGATCTCGAGCGACGTGGCGGGGTCCAGATTTCCCGTGGGCTCGTCGGCCAGAAGGAACGCCGGGTTGTTCGCCAGCGCCCGTGCAATGGCCACCCGCTGCTGCTCTCCCCCCGAAAGCTCGTGCGCCATTTTGTTCCGCGCGTGGCTCAGCCCGACGTCGCCCAGCGTGTGCATCACCTTTTTCTTGATCTCGGCCGATGGAGTCCCCGTGACGTGGAGCGTGAACGCGACGTTGTCGTAAACGCTCCTGTCCTCCAGCAGCTTGAAATCCTGGAACACGACCCCCAGCTCCCGTCTCAGGTACGGGATGTCGCGGAGCTGTATCGAGGCGGAGCAGTGTTTCCCGACGAAGACTGCCCCGCGCGTGGGGAGGATGTCCATGTAGATGAGCCGCAGGACCGTGCTCTTTCCCGAGCCGGTCTGGCCGACAAGGAACACGAACTCCCCCGGCTTGATCTGCAGCGTGACGTTGTTGAGGAGCGTGTGCGAACCGAAATCCACCGAGACGCCTTTGAAGGAGATCACCGGGTCCTCCTGCGGCGGGTCTTCATCCGCCGGGCGGAAAGCTCCACGGCCGTCCGTATGGCGTCGAGCATGCTTGACGGGTCCGCGTTCCCCTTTCCGGCGATGTCGAATGCGGTGCCGTGGTCGGGGGATGTCCGCACGATCGGAAGTCCGACGGAGACATTCACGCCGTGTCCCCGTGCCGACATTTTCAGCGGGATGAGCCCCTGGTCGTGATACATGGCGATGACGGCGTCGTACGACCCGGGATCGTACCGCGCGAAGAACGCGTCGGCGGGAAACGGCCCCTCAATGCGCATCCCCCGCCCCCGGAGCGCAATGATGACCGGAAGGATGACCCGCTGCTCTTCGGTGCCGATGTCCCCCCCCTCGCCGGCGTGGGGGTTCAGCGCAAGCACGGCGACACGCGGACGCCGGATCCCCCAGTCGGTCCGGAGCGCGCGGTGGATCACCGTGATCCGTTCCGTGAGGAGCCCGGCGGTCAGTTCCCGCGGGACGTTCCGCAGCGGCGTGTGGATCGTGACCAGCCCGACGCGCAGGGATCCGCTGACGAGCATCATCGCCACGGTCGGAGAGCCGGTCAGGCGCTGGAGAATCTCGGTCTGGCCCGGCGCATCGATTCCCGCAAGGTGAAGCGCGTGCTTCGACACGGGGGCGGTGACGACCGCGCCGGCGTTGCCCGCGATGACCATCCCGACGGCGGCGCGCAGGGCCGCCCCCGCGGCGGCTCCGGCGTCGGCGGAGAGCTTTCCGGGGGAGAAGCGGACGGCCGCTCCCGGCGCGGGCTCGAACACCGGCACGCTCCCGGCGGGTCCGGGGCGCGCCGGGGAATACGGGAGGAATCTCACGCGGAGCGAAAGACCCGATGCGACCCGGGCGAAAATCTCCGCGGGACCGACGAGCACGGGGGTACAGATGCGGCGAAGAGCCCGCGAGGTGACGGCTTTTAGCGCGACCTCCGGGCCGATCCCGTTGGGGTCGCCGAGCGTGACGGCAATGACAGGCTTCATAGGGCCATGGTGGTGACGAGAACGTAGGCGCCCGATTTGTTCTGGTCGACGAATATGAACTTCTTCCTGAGCCGGCTGTACGTCCAGACCTCCTGGAACCCGGCGACCGGATCGAGCGTCCTGTCCGTCGATGTCGGCGGGCCGTACAGGACGTAGATCCTCCCCCTGTCGGACCGGAACCCGTCGGGCTGGCGCATCGTCCCGAAGTTCCGCGTCGCGTGGTCGACCCTCTTGTAGTATTCCGTCATTACGTCGTTGAACGCCGTCTCCTTCTTCCCTCCCTTCGATCGCCAGAACCCTTCAAGCTGCGAGCGGCGCGATTCCAGGTTTCCCCTCCGGAGAGAATCCAGCTCCGCCTCCGTGGTGATGTACCGGAGGGCATCAAGCGCGTTGTCGATGTCCTTCAGGGAGAAGGGCATGTCCGGCCATATCGCCTGTTCCTTCCGGACGATCTCGGTTTTCACATTCCCGCAGGAGAGCGTGAGCGTCATCCGGAATGAACGGAGAAGGAGCCGGGCAAACGGGAGGGGGACGACGGCGGCCGAGGCGCGTCCCGTGCCGCGGAGCGTGTAACCGCAGTGCGCGCTGTCGGAGACCGCCTCCAGGTGCATGCCGTGAGAGACGGGGACGGTGATTTCGCCGTCCGGGGGGAGAAACGGCGCATCGACGGACGACGGTGGATCTTCGCTGAACGCGTAGCGGACGGTCAGGAGCGAATCTCCCGGCTGCGGCGCGCCCCGCCAGAACACCAGGAGCGAGGCCGGACGGCCGAACAGTATTTCGCCGCCGTAGTTCATCAGCGTGAGTTCGGACCCGTCAGGCCGTTCCGGGCGCGGGGGGACGACCTGCACGATCGACGCCCCGGCGAGGCCGGCGTGCGGAGAGGCGGACACGAACGTGCTGCTGTCCAGTATGTTCCTGCGGGATTCCTCGTCTTCCGCCGAAACGATGATCCTGTATTTCCCCGGGGGGACGGTGAGCTGGAATATTCCCTGCTCCCAGCGCTCCCCGAGGGGTTTCCTGTCGGCGTCCGTTTCGGTGATGTCCAGCGAGCGCATCGAACGCGCGGCGATTCCTCCCGTCGAATCCGCCAGCTCGACGGTGATCTCACCGCTGCGGTGAAAAGGGGAGTGTTCTTCCGGGTCCCTGACCGGAACGAAGAACTCCCTGTCGATCCTGTAGTGAACGTCGATCCGCTCGTGGAGGGAATCCGCGGAGAGGGGGACGGGGAACGCCTCGTAGTACAGGACGCGGGGTCCCTGATCCGGGCGGGGAGGGCGGAATTGCCCCGGTGCCGCGTTCGGGAAAGCCCCCGCGAAAAGTCCGGCAATGATGAAGACCTTCGGTGTCGTCCTCACAGGATCCGCTCCTTTCCGTCCGCGTGCATGAGAAAATCGACGAGGAGGCGGACGCCCACCCCCGATCCGCCCCGGGGCGCGTAGTCGGCCGGCTCCTCGAGTATGGACGTCCCGGCGATATCCAGGTGCACCCACGGATACGCGCCGGTGAACTTCTTCAGGAACAGTGCCGCGGTGATCGCCCCGCCCCAGCGCCCCCCCGTATTCTTTACGTCCGCGACGTCGCTCCGTATCAGCGACTCGTACTCCTCATACATCGGGAGCTCCCAGACACGCTCGTACGTCCGCTCCCCGGACCGTGTGAGTCCGAGCATGGCCTCCCTGTCGGTTCCCATCATCCCCGTGCACACGTGGCCGAGCGCGACGACGACCGCGCCCGTCAGCGTCGCCAGGTCAATGACGAGCGAGGGGCGGTACCGGGACGCATAGGCGAGCGCGTCGGCGAGTATCAGCCTCCCCTCGGCGTCCGTATTGTCCACTTCCGACGTCACCCCGTTGTGGTGGCGGAGTATGTCCCCCGGCCTGAGGGCGGAGGGGCCGGGAAGGTTCTCCGCGGCGGGGACGATGCCGACGAGATGGACGGGGAGCCTGAGCGCGGACGCCGCCTGCATGGCGGCGATGACGACGGCGCCCCCCGACATGTCCATCTTCATCTCCGCCATCCCCGCGGACGGCTTGATCGATATTCCTCCCGAGTCGAACGTCACTCCCTTCCCGACGATGACGACGGGGCCTTTCACCCGGCGGCCACCCCGTTGCCGCGCGGGCCTGTACTCCATGAGTATGAGCCGGGGGGGGCGGCTGCTCCCCCTGGCGACGGCGAGGAGACCTCCCATGCCGAGGGAGGCGATCTTCTTTTCGTCGAGGACCCGTACGCTGAACCGGCCTCTCCGCCCGGCCTCGCGCGCGGCCGCCGCCAGCGACTCGGGATAGATCTCGTTTCCGGGGGCATTCTCGAGGTCGCGCGCCAGGCAGGTCGCCTCGCAGACGGTGACTGCCGTGCGGAGTCCGCGGGCGATCCCCTGTTCCCGGGACGGGGAATCCGTGATGAGCGTTCCTTTCACGGGACCGGGGGGGGACTTCCGGGACTTGTAGGTTTCGTACGAGTAGAGGCCGAGAAGAATCCCTTCCGCAATCGTGCTGCCGTACACCTCCGCGGCGTCCTCCCCCGTGCCGGCGGAAAGGAGGGAGATCGTCTTCCTGTCCGGCTCGACCCACGCCGCGGAAGCCGTCCCCAGCGTCCGGAGGGCCCTGGCCGACACCGCGGCCGCCCTGCGAAGGCGCTCCCTTCCCCACGCCTCGTGCGTTCCCGCGCCGACCAGGAGCAGCCGGCCCGAGGCGAGATTCTTCGGGAAGAGAAGCAGCGTCTCTTTTTCCTTTCCCGCGAACCCGGTCCCTTCCTCCGGGATCATGTCGGTGCCGGTCAGCTCCGCCAGGTGCAAGCGCTCCGGGGGAGAGTGCTGCCACCCCTCGAACACAAAATGGACGAGAACGTCGGCGGCGATGGTCCGTGCGGACCCCTTCTGGACTCCGAGCCGTATCATGGTCCCCCCGTGACGTATTTTTCCGCGGCCGCGATGACGCCCTTCCTGACGTCGGGAAGTATGCCTCCGCTCGTGCGGGCGCCCGCGGCGTTCCTGTGCCCGTTTCCCCCGAACTCCGCCGCAAGCAGGTTGATCGGGATGTCCCCTTTCGATCGGAAGCTCATCTTGACCCCGCCGGGGATCTCGAGAAAGAGGATCCCCGCCACGACTCCCTCGACGGACATCGGGTACGTCGTGAAGTTGTCCGTGTCCTCCTCGTTCGTCCCCGTGCGGGCGAGCATCTCCCGCGTGATCGTGATGTGCGCAAGGCGCCCGGCGAATTCCGTCGTGAGGCCGGACAGGACCTCTCCCAGGAGATGGATGCGGCCGGCGGACCACCGTTCGTACACTTCCGCGTAGATGCGGACGGGATCCGCGCCGCAGGCGATGAGGCGGGATATCATCGTGTGCGTCGCGGCGCCGGTGCGGGGATAGCGGAACGACCCGGTGTCGGTCATGACGGCGCAGTACAGAGCGGTGGCGATCCCGGCGTCCGGGGATTCGCCGCCGGAGCCGAACAGGAGGCGGTAGAGCAGCTCTCCGGTGGATGTCGCGTTTTCGTCGAGGAATGCGGCGGAGACGAAGGGGTCAACGCCGATGTGGTGGTCGATGCAGATCCTGACGGCAGGCGAGGCGAGGACGGCCTCCTTCATCGTTCCGAGGCGATCGGGGTGGTTGGTGTCGAGGACGGCGATGACGTCGGCTCCGGCGATCGCTTCGCCGTCGCGCCCGGCGTCGAAGAGGGTGACGGCGCCCGCGGGGTCGAGAAACCGGTACACCGCGGGGAGCGGGCTGTGGTTGATGATCCGCACGGTTTTCCCCCGCTGCCTGAGCCAGGACGCGAGAGCGATTTCCGATCCGATGCCGTCGCCGTCCGGGTTGATGTGCGTGGTCAGCACGAACCGCGAGCGCGTGCGGAAGAGTTCGAGGATTGCGTCGATTGCGTTGATGGTACCCTCTGTGTGGCTTCCCCCCGGGCGTGCAATCGCTCCCGTGTTACCTGATGACCCAGGTTTCATCCCCGTCGAGGAGTTTCTGAAGGTCCCCGTTCCCTTTTTTGCTTCTGGCGCGCGCGATCTGCCCCGCCATCTGTTCCTCGTACGTCGGATGGTCGACCGCAAGGAACACGCCCATCGGCCGCGGGAGATCCGGGTTGTGGATCATGTTCGCCAGGATGAAGGCGAGCGTCGAGTCTTTTTCGTTGTGGACGAGAAGGTCGCTCAGGGAGTATTTCCCGTCCTTGAGCGACACCGCTTCCGGCGTGAACCCGTTCAGGCGTATGCCCGTCTGGCGGTCCTTGCCGAACACGAGAGGCTTGCCGTGCTCCAGGTAGACGATGTGATCGTCCTTGGTCTCTTTCTCGGTGAACTGGAAGAACGCCCCGTCGTTGAAGACGTTGCAGTTCTGGTAGATCTCCACGAATGCGGCCCCGTGGTGGGCTTCCGCGCGGCGGACGACCTCCTGAAGATGCTTGGGATCCCTGTCCATCGCGCGCGCGACGAACGTGGCCTGCGCGCCGAGTGCAAGGGAGACCGGGATGAACGGAAAATCGATCACGCCCGCCGGTGTGGATTTCGTGATCTGTCCGAGAAGCGACGTCGGGGAGTACTGCCCCTTCGTGAGCCCGTAGATCTGGTTGTTGAAGAGGAGGACCTTGATGTTCAGGTTGCGGCGGAGCATGTGGATCATGTGATTGCCGCCGATCGAAAGGCCGTCCCCGTCGCCGGTGGCCACCCAGACGTCGAGCGAGGGGTTCACCATTTTCACGCCGGAGGCGATCGCCGGCGCCCGCCCGTGGATGCCGTGGATGCCGTAGAGGTTCAGGTAGTAGGGGAACCGGCTCGAACAGCCGATGCCGGAGACCGCCACGTACTGCTCGCGCTTGTGCGGAAACTCCGGGAACACCCTCTGGACCTGCGCCAGGATCGAATAATCCCCGCACCCCGGACACCAGCGGACATCCTGGTCGGACTGGAAATCCTTAATCGTGAGCTTCGCGGGCGTTTCGTGCGCTGTTTCAGGCATGGTTCCCTCCCAGGTGCTTCTCCACAAAATTCTCGATCTCCTCCGAACGCAGCGGCAATCCCCTGACGACGTTGAATCCCGCGGCGTCCACGAGGTACTTCGCGCGGAGGAGCCGGATGAGCTGGCCCCCGTTGATTTCCGGGACGATGACGGTCCTGAAGCCGGCAAGAAGCTTGCCGAGGTTCCGGGGGAACGGGTTGATATGGCGGAGATGGATGTGCGATACCGTGCGGCCGGATTCCCTGAGTCCCGTGACGGCGCTCCTGATGGAGCCGTAGGTGCTTCCCCAGCCCACGAGAACGACGTCGCCCGATGCGGGGCCGTCCACCGTCTGTTCCGGAATGTCGTCGGCGATCCGCTCGATCTTCTCGGCGCGCAGCCTGATCATGCGGTCGTGGTTGTCCGGATCGTAATTGATGTTCCCCGTGATATCCTGTTTCTCGAGCCCGCCGATCCGGTGCTCCAGTCCCGGCGTGCCGGGGATCGCCCACGGGCGTGCCAGCGTCACCGGGTCGCGTGCGTACGGCTGGAAGCCTTCCGGGTCCTTCGCGAAGGAAACCGGGATGGGGGGGAGCTCGGCGGCATCGGGGATCAGCCACGGCTCGGCGCCGTTCGCCAGGTACCCGTCGGTCAGGCAGATGACCGGCGTCATGAATTTTATCGCCAGCCGCGCCGACTCGTAGACCGTCAGGAAGCAGTCGGCGGGCGAGGACGCCGCGAGGACCGCAAGGGGGGCTTCGCCGTTTCTTCCGAGGACCGCCTGGAGCAGGTCCGCCTGCTCGGTCTTCGTGGGGAGGCCCGTGCTGGGTCCCCCGCGCTGCACGTCCACGATGACGAGGGGAAGCTCGAGCATGATCGCGAGCCCCATCGCCTCCGTCTTCAGGGCGAGCCCGGGTCCGCTCGTGGTCGTCGCCGCAAGCGCTCCCGCATAGGAGGCGCCGATGGCGGCGCAGATCGCCGCGATCTCGTCTTCCGCCTGGAACGTCTTGACGCCGAATTCCTTCAGCTTCGAGAGCTCGTGCAGGATGTCGCTCGCCGGCGTGATCGGGTAGCTTCCCAGGAACAGGGGGAGGCCGGAGGTGCGGGAGGCGGCGACGAGCCCGAGGGCGGTCGCGACGTTCCCCATCACGTTCCTGTACCTGCCCGGGGGGAGCTTCGCGGGGCGCACGTCGAACCGGGTGGTGAACATCTCGGTCGTGTCGCCGTAGTTGTACCCCGCCCGGAGGACCCGGAGGTTCGCCTCGGCGACCTGCTTGTCCTTGCCGCCGAATTTTTCCTCGATGAAGCGGATCGACTGGTCCAGCGGCCGGTTGTACATCCAGTACATGAGCCCCAGCGCGAAGAAGTTCTTCGTCTTGTCGACGAAGCGCGTGGAGAGGTTCATGTCGGCGAGCGCGTTCGTCGTCAGCTTGGTGATGCCGATCGCGTGGACCTGGTATTTCTTCAGGGAATGGTCTTCGAGGGGATTCGTCGCGAGGCCGGCCATGCGGAGGTTCTTCTCCGTGAACGCATCCTCGTTGACGATGATCGTTCCGCCGTCGCGGAGGATCTTCACGTTCGTCGCCAGCGCCGCGGGGTTCATGGCCACGAGCACGTCGCAGGTGTCGCCGGGCGTGAGGATGTCGGTGCTGCCGAACTTGATCTGGAACCCGCTCACGCCGTAGGTGGTCCCAGCGGGGGCGCGGATCTCGGCGGGATAGTCGGGCAGTGTGCTCAGGTCGTTGCCGAGCGCCGCGACCGTGTTCGTAAACTGCGTCCCCGTAAGCTGCATGCCGTCGCCGGAGTCGCCGGCGAAGCGGATGGTCACTTCATCAAGCGTCTGAACCTTCTTTGCCATGGCTGTTCCCCGCCTTTGCTGTTAAACACGTGAAGTCGTGCGCCCGGTTCCGCTCCCCCCCCCCGAGAGGGGTTACTCGCGGACGACCCAGACCTTCACCTTGCCGGTGACGTTCTGCGGCAGTTTCACGTCGACGGTGTAGATCCCGAGCGCCTTGATCGGTTCTTCGAGGTCGATGATCCGCTTGTCGAGCTCGAACCCTTTTTCCTTCAGCGCGTCGGCGACCATCTGGGAGGTGACGGCGCCGAAGAGCTTCTCGTCTTCGCCGACCTTCATCTGCAGGGTGATCGACAGCTTCTCGAGCTCGGCGGCGAGCTTTTCGCTCCCCTTGAGCTCCTTCGTGTGCCGGCGGGAGGCCTGCTTCTTCTCCTCCTCGAGCGCCCGCATGCTTCCGGCGCTCGCGGGGAAGGCGATCCCCTTCGGGATCAGGAAGTTGCGCGCGTAGCCGTCCTTCACGTCGACGACGGCGCCCACCTGTCCCAGTTTGTCGTGTTCCTTGCGAAGTATCACTTTCATGGATTGTCCCTTTGGTAGTCCTAGCGGATGGAATCGGACACGAACGGCAGCATCGCGAGATGCCGTGCGCGCTTGATGGCCTTGACGAGCTGGCGCTGGTGCTTCGCACAGGTGCCCGTGATGCGCTTGGGGATGATCTTCCCCTGCTCGGTGACGAACCTGGAGAGGCGTTTCTCGTCCTTGTAGTCGATGTACACCTCTTTTGCGTCGCAGAACCGGCATGTCCGTTTCTTGCGGGGCATCTGACTGTCTTTGTCGCGCCGCGGCTTGCGTGTGGTGATCACTGTCTGGGTCTCCCTGGGTATTCGTTGGCGTTATGGTTTCCTGTCGGCGGCGGGCTCTTTAAAGAGCGGCTCGCGCGGCTGCACGGGTGCGGCCTCGGGCACGGGGGCCGCGGCGGCGGCCGCGAGCGCCTTCGCGCGTGCGGCGAGGGCTTTCTGGTCGAGCTGGATCGTCAGGAACCGGAGGATCATCTCGTCGAGCTGGAACGAGCGCTCGAGCGAAGCCAGCATGGGGGCGGGACCCGTGAACTCGAGGTTGACGTAGAACCCGTTCGTTTTCTTGTTGATGGAGTACGCGAGCCGCTTGCGTCCCCACTTGTTGAGCGCGCTCACCGCGCCGCCGTTCTTGACGATCACGTCCTGGACGCGGCCGACTACGGCGTCCACCTGCGTGTCATCGAGCGAAGCGTTGATGATGAACGTTGTTTCGTACAGCCTGGCTTTTTCCATTGTGCTGACCTCCCTGTGGACCGTTCGTAGCTTGGTGACCCTCCAGTACTCACCGGGCGGTGAACTGAAGAGTAGAGGAGTCCCTCCTGTGGTTTACGGCGTGTTACAGACATTCATGGCGCGTCCTATCCCTGATGAAGCGAACATGCGCGAGGCGTCCGCGGCGCGGAGGATCATCGCGCGCAGGACGGGCGTTTCCCCGTCCGCGAAATCCCCGAGAACGAAATCCCTGGCCCCTCCCTCCCGGGGGAGCCCGTCGGAGCCTATCCCGCACCGAAGCCGCGGAACGGCTTCGCTTCCCAGCGCCGCGAGAACGGAGCCCAGGCCCCGGTGGCCGCCGTCGCTTCCCGAGGGGCGCATCCGCAGGGCGCCGAGCGGAATCTGAAAATCGTCAAGCACGATGAGCGTCCGCTCCTGGAGGGTCCCCGTCATGGCCAGCGCCTGGAGGACCGCCGTTCCGCTCCCGTTCATAAAGGTGAGCGGTTTCACCAGGTGGAGCGCCACGCCCCCTTCCGCCGCGCGCGCATAGGCGAACTCTCCGGCCGCGGTCCACCTCCGGACCCCCAGGGCCCGGGCGATCTCATCGAGGACCATGAACCCGCAATTGTGCCTGCTCCCGGTGTACGGGGCGCCCGGGTTCCCCAGGCCGACGATCATCGCAGGAGTGACATCCGTTGCCCGGGGATCGTCCACGGCGGACCGTCCGGTGCGTTACTTCTTCTTCTCCTCTTTGGGGGCCGGCTTGGCGTCCTTCGGAGCGGCCTTCGCGTCCTTCGCCGGCGCTTTCGCATCGGCTTTCGCCCCTTCGGCGGCTTCCCCCTCCTCCGGCTTCTTCCCCTTGCCGACGACTTCGGGCTCCTTGATCGCCTCTTCCGTCACCGCGGCCACTTCCGCCTCCTTGACGATCGTCGGCGGCAGCACGCCGACGACGGCGCTGTCGGCGTTCTCGAGGACGGTGACATTCGGGATGTTCAGATCCCGGACGTGCACCGAATGATTGATGCCCAGGTTCGTGATGTCGATCTCGATCTTCTCCGGTATGTCCTTCGGCAGGCACGAGATCTTGAGCCGGTGGAGGACGTGCTGGACCATCCCGCCGTCGCGAACGCCCTGCGGTATCCCGCCGGTGAGCACGACGGGGATCTCGATCGTGAGCTTCTCGTTCTCCTTCAGGCCCTGAAGATCGAAATGCACGGGCATGTCCGACACCGGATCGAACTGGACGTCGCGGAGAATGCACTTCCGTGACGATCCGTCCTTCAGCCGGAGGTCGATCACGTGCGTCTCGGACGTGAACACGAGCGGGTCAAGACCGGGCTTCGGCACCTGGATGTTCAGGCTCTTTTCCTGCCGCGCGTAGAAGACCCCGGGGACCATCCCCGCAAGGCGCGTATGCTTGGCGCGTTTACCGGTCAGCTCCCGGATCTCGGCGTTCAGAACTATTTCAGACATGATCCCACCTTTCCTCTCAGTGCGTGTTCGTTAACCTTTGTCGACATCAAACAGGGAACTGATCGACTTGAACTTGAATGTCCGCATGATCGCTTCCGCGAATATCCGTGCGACGGATTCCCCCGCGATCTTCGCGGAGCCCGTGGGGAGCGGGAGGGAGTCCGTCACGACGATCTTCGTCAGCGCGGACGCGTTGATCCGTTCGACGGCCGCCCCGGACAGCACCGGGTGCGTGCAGGCGGCGAACACTTCCTTCGCCCCGGCGTTCTTCAGCGCCCTGACGGCGTTGCAGAGCGTCCCGGCGGTGTCGACGAGGTCGTCCACGATGAGGATGTTCTTCCCCTTCGCCTCGCCGATGATATTCATGACCTCCGCCTCGTTCTGCCTGGGGCGGCGCTTGTCGATCACGATGAGATCCGCTTCGAGCCGCTTGGCGTATGCGCGGGCCATCTTGATCCCGCCGACGTCCGGCGAAGCGACGGCCAGGTTCCCCAGCCGCAACCTCTTGAAATGCTTCACGAGTATCGCGGAAGAGTAAAGGTGGTCGACGGGAATGTCGAAGAACCCCTGAATCTGCGGCGCGTGAAGATCCATCGTGATGACCCTGTCGGCGCCCGCCCCGGTGATGAGGTTGGCGACGAGTTTGGCCGTGATCGACACGCGGGGCTGATCCTTCCGGTCCTGCCGCGCATACCCGAAGTACGGGATGACGGCGTTCACCTTCCGGGCGGAGGCCCTGCGCGCGGCGTCGATCATGATGAGAAGTTCAAGGAGATTCTCCGCGGGAGGGTTCGTCGACTGTACGATGTAGACGTCTGACCCGCGGATGTTCTCGCTGTACTTGACCCAGATTTCGCCGTCGCTGAACGTCTTGATCTCGCACTGGCCGAGCTCTGTGCCCAGTTCGCGCGCGATTTTCGTTGCCAGGGGACGGTTTGACCGGCCGGAAAAAACCTTCAGGGTGCTCATACAATCCGATTGAAATCGAAGCCTGTAAATATAACGAAATGGAGCCTTTCCTGCAAGGCCAATTTTCCGGAATTATATACTTTGCAAACCAAGAAAGGCTTGGTGAAACGTGGAATTGACAAACGAGAAACGCAAAAAGAAGTATTGGGGGTCGCTAGAATTCCGACTTGAACTCCTCAAGTACCTTAACAACCTCTACCACGAATTCTTCGAGGGTTTCAAGGACAGGGGTTCTATCATCGAACGCTATGTCGGCGGAAAGGTAACTATACATTTGCACGGCATTGTTGAGAATCGCCGTGTGTGTATCATGTATGATCGGTCCGAGTCTGATAATACAGATGGTCCTGTGCTTGTCGGGGTTAGAGAGTTCTCTAAGCCGTTTCGTCCAGTTGCAACCGTTGTAAGGTTGCAGCCTTTCAATCATTGCTTGGTGTTTGATGGAAAGACCTTTGAGAGACGTATCAGTCCTCCTATGCCATTTCTGTTTGCTGTTTTCAATAGGAAACTGCGTGCAATCTTGAATCATACCAGTATCAACGATAGCAAGTTCATAGACGAGATAGTCGAGCGAGGCCCGCAAGTTATAGATGGTCTCCCCGACGAGAATTCCGAAAATGGGGGGGAGTTCCGTTTTTACGTTCCGAATAGCATCGTCGAACGTTGTCCCGCTCTTTGCGTTTGCCAATGCGTCCTTTACGGGGTCAAGGGCGGTGCGACATTCACTTTTGAGTGTCGCCAAGTGATGGTCTGCCCTACGTACTCGCTCATACGCATTGTCAAGCGATGGCTTCATAGAAGCAGAGTTATCGAGAATCTTGTAGCTGCTTGACAAAGTCCGCAGTTTCTTCTATCGCTTGAGCAACATCCGATCCTTCGGGATGACGTTTAAGCCCAGCACGAAGAATGTTCCCGGGGTCTAACCATCCCGAAATGAGGTGAGAGAGGAAAGCATTTAACAACGCAACGCCCGCCTCAATCCAGCGTGATTCGATAAGCATAAAGACGCAAACGATCAGACTCACGAAGAAAAGAAAGCTAAAGTAGAACGAATAGAGGTCTGCGGTTCGCGGGTCAAAGATGCGGATTGTATAAAACATCATATATTCCCAATGGCGGTGGGGCAATTCGTTAAGATGTGTTTTAAGAAGTTGGATAGCGGCATCTCTATAGATCAAATGGCCACGCAATAAGATGACGACAAATATGAGGAGTTCTGCGGCGGCCAAAGGCATCAAGCCGAATCCCGGCCAAACCAACCAGACGATATTGAGGACTACGAAAAGTGCGGGGAAAACGTAGCGGGCCATGGGAGGTCGAGGGGGTGTGGTAGGCCAAGATACAAAAAGCCAGAGCGATTAGCTCTGGCTTGTTTCTAGAAATAGGTTGTCTCCTCGATGGGATTCGAACCCACAACCGTTACCTTAGCAGGGTACTGCTCTTCCGTTTGAGCTACGAGGAGCTTGGACCGTGGGCTTGTACAGTCCCGGGGTCGGTCCCCTGCTAATTTTTGTCACAGAAAAGAACGAGGCGAATAGTGTACAAGCCCACTATCCGCCTCTAAATACCGCTCAAAGAGCAGTACCCTGCTGGCACAAAGGTAAGAAAGCGGCAATTTAGTGTCAAGGAAATAATGTGCTATTGTGGCACAAAGCACAAAAGGGGCCAATTTGGAAAGGTCGCAATAATGCCATAGATTCGAGTAAATTAAGCCTCCGCGCCGCCTTGGATGTGCCGGTTCAGGAATTAGAGAATCCTTCTCGTTCCCTGCTTTGACGGGGAGGGTGGGCTATAAGCCCACTCCAAGGCGCGAGAAGGATTTTTATTGATATTCATCGATTCCAATTGGCGTAACAAGTACCGGGAGCTCAGTGGAGATACTCCCGATTTTGAACCGTTTAGGATTTTTGATTACGAAACGCAGACGAATACCGCTACGCCGCTTGTCCATTGGTTTTCGTGGTTCATAAACAAGCGTGGGGAACTCCAAAAATTCTCCGACCACGATGAAGCGGGTGACTGGATAGATCGGAGCTGGGGTATTGGGAGATTGAACGCGAAGGAAGAGGAAGAATACAAAACTCGCCTGAAGTCGTATTCTTTGGCATCGCTCAAAAGACAGCGCAATGTCTGGGAGAAACTTGATTTTAAGGACCGACTGGAGCCTAAACACATACGCGAAAGCTTCCCACCGCTAGGGATTCTCGCTGTAGAAATACAAGATAGACTAGTTGATTCAATCGCTCATCCACACAAGCTCCGCCCAAAGAAACGTCCAACCAGGAAGCCGTCGACAGGGACAAAATCTGAATTCTGTCAGCATATCAGGGACGAATATAGCGGCCACCAAAAGCTGTACCGAAACGAACGGGATGCGGCATTCAAGTTATTTCCCGCGTATCAGTTTAGCGACCGGAAATGGACGCGCACAAGATGCTATGACTTATTGAAGCATCTGCCAAAATGAAATAGTGAATAAATGGTGAAAATTTGGTGAAAGAGATGGTGAATAAAAGGTGAATGGTTTGGTGAATTTCTGGTGAGAATCGGTGAATGACAGAGAGGCACGAACGGCGTATATTGGGGTGAGCTTGGGAGTAATAGAAAAGCCACCCCGTATGCCCACAAGACATTGGAGGTGGCTTATCCAAAAACAAAAGAACGGGGGTAAGATGAAAGCTAGAGATTCACCACGCTAACGCGGTGATCTTGTTACGGGGGGGTCAACGTCTGGCCGGACTTTGGCCCCTTCTTATTTTGCTTCTGCGGTGGTGGCACTTGTAGAAACTTCTTCAGCGCTTCCTTCGGCTCCAGGGGATAAAGTGAGATCGGTTTCCCCCTCGGTCGCGCTTCCTTTCGCTTTTCTTTTGCCATGCCCTCACGTCAATGAGTCCCGGTACTTCAAGCGCTTCCCTTCAAACCCTAGAATTGCAGAGACGGTTCTTTCGTCGTCGTTGTTCTTCCTGCTGTTGAACCGGAAATTGAATTCGCTCAGATACCGGGGTAGATGTTCTTTGCTTACGTGATGATAGATACCGTTGATGCCGCGCTTGAGGATTGCAAAATATCCTTCTGCGCTGTTCGTCGTAACGTCGCCACGCGAATACTCAAGCGCCTTGTGTTTCACTCTCTCATGCGACTTGAATTGCTTGCCGACTCCCTCGTAAGCGTCGAGCTCATCGGTCATAAGGCGCGCGGATGTTTTCGCGTTCTCAAGCAAGAACTCTTTGAGTGTTGCCGCAGAGACAGTGGGCGCGACTCTGGACCTAACTTCGCCATTTCTCTGGATTAATGCAAGTACCGGCGTTTTGTTCTCCCACGCTGTCTGCTTCCCGGCGCGCGTTGCCTTCCCACCGACCCACGTTTCATCGGCTTCGATTATCCCCCCGAGCTTTCCGTCAGAAGGTTGGTCCATAGCATACCGGATGCGGTGGCCCATGAACCACGCGGACTTGTACGTTATCCCGAGCATGCGGTGTAACTGATGCGCGCTCATGCCCTTCTTGGAAGAGCACATAAGAGTAATAGCAAGAAGCCATTTACTCAAGGGGATATGCGAATCCTCGAAGATCGTCCCGACTGTTACCGTAAACTGGTCTTTGGTCTTGTGCTGCCGGCAATCGTGACAGCGATAGAGCCCAGGACGCGCCCCAGCAAGCGCCACAACGCCCATAGAACCACAACGCGGGCAAGCGGGACCGGAAGGCCACCGGAGAGATTCAAGAAGCTCTCTGGCCTTCGTCTCGTCGCTGTAGTTCTTCGCCATTCGCGCGAGCGTGGAGCTTTTCTTTGTCTTTGCCATTGGAGTATCCTTTGGGTAATTGGCCTACTCCAATATACAAAACGAAACTTGGTTTGTCAAGTATATAATTCCGCAATTTTCCCCTTTGTTGACATTTTGGCCGGATTTCAATATTTTTCAACACCTGACGGACATTCCCGGAGCTCCCCTTCGATTCTGATCACGCGCTCATAGAGACCCCCTTCACTGTGCGGAACTCCTCCGGAGACCTCATCGCGGGGGATATCAGGTACGCCGAAGGGGCGCAGCGGGTGCCGCTCATCATCGTCTGCCACGGCTTTACGGCGCACAAAGACTGGGGTCCCTTCCCGTATTTCGGCAGGAGGTTTGCAGGGCTCGGATTCGCTTCCGCGGTATTCAATTTCTCGCACAACGGTGTCGGGCCGGGATCGGCGAGATTCAACGAGCCCGCGAAATTCTCGGTCAACACGATCGGGAAGGAACTCGAGGATGTCCGCGGCCTCCTCGACGCGGTACGGGAGGAGCGCCTCGGCGGGGGCATCGTCGATCCCGGGAGAATCGGGATCGTCGGCCACTCGCGGGGGGGAGGAGTCGCGATACTTGCCGCCGCCGGCGACAGGCGGCTGTGCGGGGTCGCGGCGTGGGGAACGGTGGCGACGTTCTACCGGTATGGTCCCCATCAGCGCGAGGCCTGGGAGCGGGACGGCTATCTTCCGGTGACGGTGAGGGGCATACGGACGCGCCTCCGGTTCGGGATCGACGTTCTCCGCGACCTGGAAGCGAACAGGGAGGCCTACGACATCGGCCGGGCGGTCAGGTCGCTCGCCGTCCCCCTGCTCCTCGTCCACGGCGCCGCCGACGCGTCGGTGCGGACGTCGGAGCCGGAATCGCTCTATGCCCAGGCGGATCAGGCGAAAACGGAGCTGGTGATACTGGAGGGGACCGGACATTCGTTCGGTGCAAAGCATCCGTACAGGCAGCGGAGCGAGGCGGTGGATCGTCTCGTGGAATTGACGGCGCGGTGGTTTCACATGTTCATTTGAACAACAGGAGAAGCATCATGAATGAATCCCCCAACCTCGCGCTTCGCAAGAGCGCGGAGATCCCCGGCACGCTCCTCCAGATCTTCTGGGTCACGGCGTTCGCCGCGGGAACGGCGATTTCGGCGAGACTCGAGATTTCCCACCAGCCCGTCCCGTACACGCTCCAGACGCTCCTCGTCCTCCTCTCCGGCGCCTTCCTGGGGCCGAGGAACGGCATGCTGAGCCAGATCGCGTACCTCGGTGCGGGAGTGCTGGGCGCTCCCGTCTTCGCGGGGGGAGCGGCGGGCATCGCGTCGCTCCTGGGGCCCTCCGGCGGGTACCTCGCCGCATTTCCCCTGGCCGCGCTCGTGGTCGGATTGCTTGCCGCGCGCAGGCACACGCTCGTGCATGTCGCGCTCTCGATGGCCGCGGGGCTCGCCGTCGTGTTCGCCTCCGGCGCGCTCCAGCTCTCGCTTCTGTACACGCACAGCTTCTCGTCCGCCCTGCAGTCGGGCGTCCTCATATTCAGCTGGTGGGACCTCCTGAAGCTTTCCGCGGCCTCGATGATATACTTCGAGGCGGGAAAGAGGTGGAAGAGGCTCCCCGGGTCTTCCCGGTAGCGTCCGGTGCAGCGGAGTTCACCCGGCGACCGGAGAGAGGTATCGCTTCCAGCGGCGGTACAGCTCGGCGGTCGCCACGGCTTTGGCACCCGCGTATTCGGCGATCTCGCCGTACCGCCGTTCTTCGACAAGCAGGGAGAGGTCCGGCCGCCCCTGTGCGCCCCCCGGCGGGTCTATCCCGAACCCCCTGCAGTATGACTCCAGCGTGAATTTCCTCGTTGCACCGTAAAACGTCAGCTGATCCAGAAGGTCACAGTGTTCGCGCGCGCTGTACCGGTACGGGATGAGGTTGCGCGAGGGAATGACGCCGACGAGGGCCGAGCGGAGCATCAGGAACGGGCAGTCGAACGACCTCCCGTTGAACGTCACGATCTTCTGAAACCGGGTCACCGCTCTCCAGAATTCGGCGAGCATCGTCTGTTCGTTCGCCGGGACTGCCTCGAGCGGGCCGGCGGCGGTTGCCGACGGCGCGCCTCCGGGGTGCTCGTACCAGATTTTTCCGTTCAGCGTTTCCGGGTTGAGCATCACGACGGCAAGCGTCCGCGCGGTGAGAGGGGAGAGTCCCGCGCCCCGGAGAAGATCCGGAACGTCCTCGTTCGTCCTGCACGTCGCGTGATTCGCTTCCTCCGGGGGAACGACAGGGAGCGTCTCGATGTCGAAGACGACTTCAGTCGCCATCCCCTGCATCGGCTTCCCCCCGGAGCGTGCTCCTGACGGCATCTCTGACGATATCCCACGGATACCCCCGCCTGAGAAGATAGGCCGTGAGCCGTTGCTTCAGCTCCGGCCCCGGCGTGCCCCGGGCGGACTTCTTTGCCGCGAATGCGGCCGCCGCCCTCGCCGCTTCGTCCGCCTGCGCGGGTCCCCCGAGTATTTCATCGAGCGCTTCCCCGGCGAGCGTCTTGTCCACACCGAGCAGAAGGAGCTTCCGTCTGAGGAGGACCCGTCCGGTGGGCTTCAGCGTGATCGCGTTCCGTATGTAGGACCTGGCGAACGCGGCGTCGTCGAGGAGCCGTGATTCCTTCAGGGAAGCCACGATTTCCGCGATGACGGGGTCGCTGAACTCTTTCTGGCGCAGCACGTCGCGGATCTCGCGCTCCGTGCGGGGCCGGACGGCAAGATAACGGAGCGCGGCGCTCCTGGCGGCAAGGACTTCCTCGGCGTGAGCGAGGGAGCGGAGCGTGGCTTCGGAGATTTCGTCCCCGGTCCGCAGGGCAAACCGGATCAGCGTGTCCGTCGCGACGCCGATAACGAACTCGCCGTCCGCGTAGATGGACCTCCTTCCGGGGCGCTTCTTCTGTGCCTCGATTCGCGTGATCTTCATCGGGAGGGGAGGATGTGAACATCCCCCGCGCGGGAAGATCCCGTGCGGGGGATGGTGTCGTGTACGGTTACTTCTTCTTCGCGGGCTCCGCCCGCGGCGGGGCCGGAGGCGGCGGGGCGGGTGGCTTCGCCTGCGCGGGAGGGGGCGGAGCCTTCACCTGCGGCGCCTCGCGCTTCGGCGACGGGCCTTCCCCGTTGCCCGGCGGAGCCTGGCGGGGGGGGACCGCAAGCCCCAGCTTTTTCCGGAGCTCGGTGTCGATCGTCCTGGCGACCTGCTCGTTTTCCTGGAGGTACCTCTTCACCGCGTCCCTTCCCTGCCCGATCCGGTCTTCGCCGTAGGAGAACCAGGACCCGGACTTGGCGATGATGTTCTGTTCCACCGCCGTGTCCACGAGATCGCCGAGCCGGGAGATCCCTTCGTTGTACAGGATGTCGAACTGGGCTTCGCGGAACGGGGGAGCGACCTTGTTCTTGACGACTTTGACCCGCGTTCTGTTGCCGACGATGGTCGTCCCGTCCTTGATCGCCTCGATGCGGCGGACATCAAGCCGTACCGACGCATAAAACTTGAGCGCGTTTCCGCCGGTCGTCGTCTCCGGGTTGCCGAACATCACCCCGATCTTCATGCGGAGCTGGTTCGTGAATATGACGGACGTCTTCGACTTGCTGATCGCGGAGGTGAGCTTGCGGAGCGCCTGCGACATCAGCCGGGCCTGGACACCCATGCTCGGGTCTCCCATCTCTCCCTCGATTTCCGCCCGCGGCGTGAGCGCCGCGACCGAATCGATGACGATCACGTCGAGCGCGCCGCTCCTGACGAGCGTTTCCACGATCTCGAGCGCCTGCTCGCCGAATTCCGGCTGCGAGAGGAGGAGGCCGTTGACGTCGACGCCGAGTTTCTTCGCGTACCCGAGATCCAGCGCGTGTTCGGCGTCGATGAACGCGGCGATTCCACCCGTCTTCTGCGCCTCGGCGATGATCTGGAGGCAGAGCGTCGTCTTCCCGGAGGATTCCGGTCCGAAGACTTCGATGACGCGGCCGCGGGGTATCCCGCCGATCCCGAGCGCCGCATCGAGCGACACGGACCCTGTCGAAATCACGTCGACGATCTGGATCGGCCCCTCGCCGAGCCGCATGACGCTCCCTTTGCCGTGCTGCTTTTCGATCTGGTCGAGGGCGATCTTGAGTGCCTGGAACTTCGCGTCCTTTTCGTCGGACATGAGTGACTCCTTGTTGATGTATATACTCGGGAACGGGGCGTATTACGACGGCGCCGCCTCCAGGGGGATCGATCGGAGGACGGTGTAGACGGTTCCCCCGGGTCCGGGAACGCTCTGCATAATCTCCACGGTGGGGACGATCACCGGCGGGTGGTCAAATGTACGCGTTTCCGCCGACTCAATCAACTTTCCGGCCCGGCCCCCGCGCGCGACGCGGCCGAGCGTCACGTGGGGATGAAACGGGCGATCCTCCGGCGCGAACCCCGCGCGCCGCAGACCGCCTTCGATCCGCTCCCCGAGCCGCGCGAGGTCACCCCCGTCGTCCCGGACGCCGATCCAGATCACGTGCGGCCTCAGGCGGTCGGGGAAAAAACCGATCCCGCGGTACGCGAGTCTGAGCGGGGGAATGTCCGACGCCGCTTCCCGGACGATGTCCCCGATCGGGTCGAGCATCTCACCGGGGACGCTCCCCAGAAAGCGGACCGTGCAGTGAAATTTTCCGCTCCGTTCCCAGCGGACATCACCCGACGCCGCGGCCAGATCGTCCCGGAGAGCGGCCATCGCGAGTTTCACGGAAGGGGGTGTGTCGAGAGCGATGAACATTCTCAGCGGGGGCATCTCCGTCACTCCATCTTCAGAAGCCGCCTCCTGACAAGCTCGAGCGCGGCCTGCGACGCCCGCTCTTTGACGCGGGCCCGGCCCTCGCCGAAACCGAATTTCAGCGCCAGGGTTCCCGCGTCGTCCGCAAGACCGACCCACACGGTTCCCACCGGTTTTTCCGGCGATCCCCCCGTCGGTCCGGCGATTCCCGTCGTCGAAAGACCGATGGATGTTCCGGCGGCGCTCCGGATGCCGCGCGCCATCGATTCAGCGACCTCCCGGCTGACCGCGCCGTGCGCCGCGATCAGTTCCGGGGGGACGAGAAGGAGCGCGGATTTCGACCTGTCGCTGTACGTGACGACGCCGCGCTCGAAGTACGCGGAGCTCCCGCTGACGTTCGTCAGCCTGTGCGCGATGAGCCCTCCCGTGCACGATTCGGCGACGGCGATCGTGAGATTCCTCCGTGCGAGCATGGCGCCCAGGAAGGTTTCGAGGTCTTCGTCGTCCGTTCCGTAAATGTACCGTGATACCTTCGCGCGTATCCTGTCCTCGACCCCCTTCGCCGCGGCGTCGGCTTCTCCCGGCGTGTCCGCGTGCACCGTGATCCTCAGCCGGACCCCGGACGGGGAAGGGAGGAAGGCGAGCGTGGCCGCTCCCCCTCCGAGGAGCGCGTCCAGATCGCCCAGCTGGGCGGCAATGAAGCTCTCGGGAATCCCCGTCGTCAGGAGCGTCCTGTGCCGGATCGTCCGCGTCCCGGAGCGCGGCTCGAGAAACGGTATGACCGAGCCGTCGATCATTTCGGTCATCTCGTAGGGGACGCCCGGGAGGACGAACATGAGCTTCCCGTTTTCTTCGAACCGGAGCCCCGGGGCCGTCCCGACGGGATTGGGGAACAGGTGCGCGGAGCGGGGGACGAGCGCCTGGTCGTCCGCGGCGGCCGTCCACGGCATGTTCCGCTTCTTCATCAGTCCGGCGATATGGAGCCTGAGCCCTTCGTCGGTGACGAGATCGGTGTTGAACAACGTGCAGAGTGCGCTGCGGGTGACATCGTCGTGCGTCGGCCCGAGACCCCCCGTCACGATCGTCACGTCCGCCGTGTCCCACGCCGAACGCAGGGCGGCCACCAGCGGAGGGAGCGAGTCCCCCGCGGTCGTCATCGCCCTGACGCCGACGCCGATCGCGTTCAGCCGCCTGGCGATGTACGCCTGGTTCGTATTGACGACCTGACCGATGAGAAGCTCGTCCCCGACCGTGAGTATGTGCGCGTTCACCCGATCCCCCTCCCTCCGGCGAAGAGCGCCCAGAGGAACATCACGGCGCGCGTCCCCGCGTTGGCATACAGTCCCGCCACGACGTCGTCGAGCATGATCCCCCAGCCCCCGGGGAGGCGTTCGAGCGATCGTGCGGGTTCCGGCTTGAGCACGTCGAAAATCCTGAAGAGGAGGAATGCGATGATGAACGGGGCCGCGCCCCGGGCGACCCCGGCGAGCGAGATCCACATGCCGACGATCTCGTCGATGACGACGATGGAGGGGTCGGCGTGCGCCTGGGGCCCCGGCTGGAACATCGCCTTCGCGGCCGCCGCGGTCTTCGTCAGCGTGTTCCCCTCGGCCTCCGCCACGCGGGAAGAGGCATACACGCCGATCGCCAGTCCGCCCGCGATGAGGAGGAGGAGGACGCCGGGGCTGTCCGTCCCGGGAATGAGGAGGACGAGGAGCCCCGCGAGCGCGCCGAACGTCCCGGACGCCCACGGGACGTATCCCGTATACAGGCCGGTGGCGATGAGCCGGAGCACGAAAGGGGCGGGCCTCCCCCGTGGAGACTCAGGATGCTGGTCGGATCCGATCATAGAGCTCCCTGAGGACTTTCCTGTTGTCGAACACGTACGCGATGCCGGTCCCCGCCGTCGAAAGCGTGACGAGAAGCATCATGCCGAACAGGACCTTCGGATGCATGAGCGTATCGATCGTCGGGCCGATCTCGGCGTAGACGGGGGGGATGCTCCGTCCGACATAGAGGATGAGGATATAATAGATGGCGACGAACTGGCCGAACGTCTTCGCCTGGGCGCCCCGCGTCGTCACGATCGGCCTGTCCAGGTACTCGGCGTAGCTGCGCAGCCCGGTGATGAGGAAATCCCGCACGACGACGATCCAGACCATCCACGCGTCGACGAGGTTCAGCCCCACGAACGTGAGAAGGGCCGCCGAAGAGAGTATCTTGTCCGCCAGCGGGTCGAGAAACTTCCCCCACCGGGAGCTGTGCCCCATCTTCCGCGCGATCCACCCGTCGTACCAGTCGGTCAGCGCGGCGACGACGAAGACGATGAGCGATATCTGCATGGACAGCGGGGAGCCCGACATCAGGAGCAGAACGAACACGGGCGTAAGGAGTATGCGCAGGAGCGTCAGCTGGTTCGGAAGGGTAAGCTGTATTTCAAGCCTTGCCATACAGTGGGTCTCTGCGGTGGGTCGGTCATGACTTCAGGCCGGGGCCGGGCGCCCCGGCGGCGAATCGAGAGGAGTCCCCTCCGGGGGAGGGTCAGGCGACTTTCGTCACCCTGTTGGATTTGATGCACGTCGTGCACACCCTCAGACGCTTCGTGCGTCCGTCCACCTTCGCCCGGACGTTCTGGAGATTCGGCTCCCAGCGGCGGCGGGTGAGATTATGGGCGTGGCTGATGTTGTTGCCGGTGACCGGCTTCTTCCCGCAGATGTCGCAGACCTTTGCCATGGACCTTCCCATCGATAGAGATTTGAGGTCATAAAGATAGTGAAAAAAAGAGTCCAGCGCAACAGTTTGTTGAAATTCAGCCCGTTCTTCCGTACAATGACAAAATGAGTTCCTCTGCAGGTGATATGACCGTACTGGGCATCGAAACGTCGTGCGATGAGACATCCGCCGCGATCGTTTCGGGGGGGAAGGTTACGGCCAACGTGATATCCTCGCAGCTCATACACGCGAAGTACGGGGGGGTCGTCCCCGAGCTGGCCTCGCGGGCGCACCAGCGACTGATACTCCAGGTCGTTGGCGAGGCCCTGGATCGCGGGGGGGTGCGGAAATCGGATCTCGGGGGGGTCGCCGCAACGCAGGGACCGGGACTTGTCGGTGCCCTTCTTGTGGGGCTCAGTTTCGGCAAGGCCCTCGCCTACGGACTGGGGATTCCGTTCACCGCGGTGAACCACATGGAAGGGCACCTCTACTCGGTATTCCTTGAGGAACCCGTTCCCCGGTACCCGTTTGTCGCGCTCATTGTCTCCGGCGGGCACACGATGCTCGTCCACGTGGAGGCCCCGTTCGTGCACAGGATACTCGGCGAGACGCTCGATGATGCGGCCGGCGAGGCATTCGACAAGGTGGCGAAGATGCTCGGCCTCGGATATCCGGGAGGGGGGGCGATCGACAGGCTTGCCGCGGAGGGGGATCCCGGAAGCATTCCGTTTCCCCGTTCGTTTCCCGGGGAAAAGACGCTCGACTTCAGCTTCAGCGGCATCAAAACTTCGGTCCTCTATTATCTTCGTGCCGGGGGGCTTCTCGCCCGGCCCGGTGCCCGCCCGGAGATTGCGCCCGGGCGCCTCGCGGACATTTGCGCGAGTTTCCAGGCGGCCGTCGTGGACGTTCTCATCGCGCGGGCCCTTGAGGCGGCGTCACGGACCGGCGTGCGGGATATCGCGCTTGCCGGGGGAGTCTCGGCGAATTCGGAGTTGCGCTGGCGCCTGAACGAGGAAGCCTCCCGGCGGGGCCTCCGGCTCTTCACCCCGAGGCTCGAATACTGCATGGACAACGGCGCGATGATCGGCCACGTCGGATGGATGCGGCTTTCGCGCGGACTGACATCCCGTTTCGACGTTCCCCCCCTTGCGCGTCTGGCCATCGCCGGGGCCGCAAGTTGAAAAGCCCCCTCCCCACACGACGACAGTCGCTCGCCGCGATAGTCATCATCGTCATCGTCGTCGCCGGTTCGTACTGGAAGCTCTCCTCGATGCAGGGAGTGCTGATCACCGACGACATATTCGCCAGCGACATCATGAACGACGGGTTTCCCTACCGCCTGTACATGGGAGAGGCGCTGAAGGCCGGTGAGCTTCCGCTCTGGTATCCTCCCGTGTACGGAGGGTTCCCCCTTGTCGCCCGCGCGGAAGCCGGGATCTGCTATCCGCCCAACATCGTGCTCTTCTGGCTTCTCGACCCGTACGTGGCGCTCAATCTTATCATACTCCTGACCCTCATGACGGCCGGGGCGGGGATGTTCCTGTACGCACGGGAGATCGGCGCGGGGTTGTACGGGTCGCTCCTTGCGGGGCTGGCGTTCGCGTTCTCCGGGTTCATGGTCTCACACCTGAAACACCTGAGCATGGTCAACAGCGCCTGCTGGCTCCCGCTGGGCCTGCTGGCTATCGAACGGGCGCTCGGGAGCGCGCAGAACGGCAACAGGCGGGGAAGGATCAGGGCGCTCCTCTGGCTCGGCATCGTGTTCGCCCTCCAGAACCTCTCGGGTCACATACAGATCGCCTACTACTCCGCTCTGGTGTACGCCGCCTACTTTGCCGCACGGCTGTACGCGGTCTGGCGGGCCGGGAAGAAGGAGAATCTCCCTGCGCGGACGCTCTTTCACCGGGGGCTCGTCGGGTGGTTCCTGGCCGCGATGGCGGCGGGGTCGCTCGCGAGCGCCGTGCAGATACTCCCGACGTACGAGCTCGTCAAACGCTCGCAGAGGGCGGGGGGGGTGACATTCGAGTATGCGACCCAGTACGCGTACGATCCCGCATCGATTCTGACGTTTCTGTATCCTCCCGTGCACGGGGAACCGGGACGCGCCTCCTACACCGGCAAGGGGATATTCTGGGAAGACTACGGCTACGTGGGATTCGTCACGATACTCCTGGCCGCCTATGCCTGCGTCAGGAAGTTCCGTTCGCGCCACGTGAAATTCTTCGCGATCGCGGGTTTCCTGGCGTATCTCATCGTCCTGGGAAAAGCCACACCCGCATTCGGTGTGGCGTTCGATGTCGTCCCGATGATGAGCTTCTTCCGTTTTCCGACCCGCATGCTCTTCTTCGTTGACGCCGCGCTCGCCGTGATGGCGGGACTCGGCCTCGCGTCCATCCTTTCCCCCCCTGCGGAGGGGAAGCGGGCGCTCGCGACGCTCCCGGTCGCTTCCGTGGCCGGCACCGTGATACTCGTTATCGCGGTGGCCGATCTCCTGTTCTTCCAGCTCAGGCAGAATGCGATTGCTCCGCTGGCCGAGTGGAGGACTCCGCCGAGGACGGCCTCGCTCATCGAGAAGGGGCCCGCCTCGTACCGCATATACTCCCAGGGGGCGGACTTCACGCATATCGCCGCCTTCAATAATGCCCGGGGCTGGCTCGGGAGCCTCCAGCCGTACATTGATCAGAGAGAATTCCTCCAGCCGAGCCTCCAGGTCCTGTACGGCTTCTCGACGCCGAACGGTTATGCACAGCTGACCCCTTCGTACGTCGTGGATGTCTGGGGGGATCAGAACCGGGCCGGCCTCTTCAACAGCCTGGCCGGTCTCACGCGCGGGCGCTTCGAGGTCCGCCCCCCGTACCAGAAGCTCCTTTCACTCCATAACGTGAAAACCGTGTTCAGCCCGCTCCTCGTCGCGGGGGAGGGATTTGTCAACAGGGGGATCGTGGGACAGGTGAGGATCTACGACAACCCGGGCGTCCTCCCGCGCGCATTCCTCGTCGGCTCGTACCGGATTGCATCGGGGGAAGCGCAGTCGCTCGCGCTGCTGTCGGACCCGTCATTCCAGCCGTCGCGTGAAGCAATACTGTTCGCCGGACCCGGCATCGTCCCGCATGATTCGATCGCGGGCGCCGCGCACATCGTGGCATACGGGACGAACGAGGTGGCCGTGGAAACGCACGCGTCGGCTCCTGCACTCCTTGTCCTTTCGGACACGTGGTACCCGGGGTGGGAAGCGGATGTGGACGGGAGTGCATCCCCGGTGTTGCGGGCCGACCATACGATGCGCGCGGTCGTCGTCCCGGAAGGAACGCATACCGTCAGATTCCACTTCCGTCCGGGGAGCGTCTTCATCGGATTCTTCCTGAGCGTCGCGGGATTCATTGCGCTCGGCCTGATGATGGCCTTCCCGGGGAGAAAAAGGGCGTGAGCGGATTCATGATCGCGCACAGGAAACTCCTCGCCGCTGCGGGGACCGCACTTGTCCTCTTCGCCGGGTCCGCAGGCTGGATCTTCTGGGGGCCGAACAATTTCTCCGGGCAGGGCGAGAAAGCGGTCTTCGTTTCGCGCGGAGAGACGTTTTCCGCCGTCGTCGACTCGCTGGAGGCGAGAGGGATCCTCCGGAGCCGCTTCCAGTTCATGCTCGTGGTGCGGGTCGTCGGGGGCGCGGAAAGGGTGCAGGTGGGGAAGTACTCGCCGAGGAGCGGCATCTCCAATTACGACCTGTTCGCCATGCTCCGCTCGGGGCGTGGAAACCAGCTCATCGGAGTGAGCATCCCGGAGGGGGCGCGGATCCGCGCGCAGGCGCGCATATTCGCGCGGGCGCTCGGGATCGATTCGTCGAGGTATGCACGTCTGGCGTTCGATCCCCTCTGGGCACGATCGCTCGGGATCAACGAGGCGACGCTCGAGGGGTATCTTCTTCCGGATACGTATGCATTCTCCTGGGAGCAGGACGAGCGGGACATTCTGAAAGTTCAGGTGGAGGCCTTCCAGAGGTTCTTCAACGACACGCTTCGCGCCCGGTGCGGAGAGTTCGGATGGAACGTCCACCAGGCCGTGACGTTCGCTTCCATCGTCGAGGGCGAGGCAGTCCTTCCCGAGGAACGGGCGATCATCTCGGGGGTGTATCACAACAGGATACGGAAGGGGATGAGGCTCGAAGCGGACCCGACGATCCAGTATACGCTCGAAGACGGGCCCCGGCGGCTGACGTACGATGACCTGAAGTCCGATTCGCCGTACAATACCTACAGGTACGCCGGGCTCCCCCCGGGCCCCGTGAACAATCCGGGGAGGGCGTCGCTCGTCGCGGCGCTCTATCCGCAGGGAAACGGTTATCTCTTTTTCGTGGCCAACGGGAGGGGGGGGCACTGGTTCACACGGACCTACGACGAACATCTGCACTACGTCAGGATATACCGGAGGGAGAGAAGGGGACACCAGGTGTCCGCCCGGCGGGGGGGACAGTGACGCTTTTGTTCAATAAAAAAAGGGGTAACCCGGGATCGCCATCAACGTCACCACCCACCAGCGACGCGTCACAGCCAACCACACTTCCCGGGTACCCCGTACTCCTTGAGACAATCTCTTTGCGCCGGTCGGTTCCGGCGTCCATACAGGTGAACGTCACGACGCAATTATTGGTTCCCAGGACAATGAAAAGTTTTCCCTTTGCGCTCCTTGCGGTCGTTCCCCTCGTTCTCGTCTCCTGTGCCGGCCAGGTGGCCCCGGAGGGGGGGCCGAGGGACCTCGTCCCCCCGGCTATCGTCAGGACGGTCCCCGACACCAATGCGACGCGCGTGAGCCCGGAAGCGATCACGCTGGAATTCAGCAAATACGTCGATCACAGGAGCCTGGAGGAGTCGATTTTCATATCCCCCTACCTGGGGGAGCTCCGGTACGACTGGAGCGGAAAAGCGGTGACATTCACGTTCAAGGGGAAACTGAAGCAGAACACGACATACGTGGTCAGCGTCGGGACGGACGTGGCGGACATGCACGAGAAGAACCGGATGGCCTCGTCGTTTGCCCTCGCGTTTTCGACCGGGGATTCGATCGACAGGGGGTTCATCAACGGCCGGGTGTTCGATGAGAAGCCCGAAGGGGTTCTCCTATTCTGCTACCGTCTGGCGGGAATCCTCCCGGACACGCTCGATCCGTCCCGTCTCAAGCCCGATTACATCACGCAGACCGGCAGGGACGGCACGTTCTCACTTGCCCACCTGGCGTTCGGGGCCTACCGGGTGTTCGCCGTACGGGACGAGTATCACAACTTCCTGTACGACCGCGAGATCGACCAGTACGGCGTCCCGCCGGGGGATTTTTCGGTGTCGGCGCGCACGCCCGTCGTGAACGACGTCTGGTACCGGCTTTCGAAGGAGGATACGACAAGGCCGTTCGTCTCTTCGGTCAGGGCGCTCGACAGGTACAGGATCGCCGTGCGGTTCAGCGAGCCCCTGGATTCGGCGTCGTTCACGAAAAGCACGTTCACCGTCGTGGACACCCTGACGGGCCGCGGCGTTCCGCTGCGGCTCGTGTACAGGGACAGGTATCAACCTGCAATGGCGGGACTATTCACCTCGGTCCCCCTCGACAGCCCCGCCGTCTACCGGCTCACGGTCAGGAACGTGGCGGACCTCTCGGGGAACGTGATCGACAGGAATGGGCGCGGCGAGACGTTCGAAGGGACGCTCACGCCGGACACGATCCGGCCGTCGGTGGCCGTCGTGGACGTGAAAGACAGCAGCCGCGGCCTCCCGCTGGATCCGGTGCTCGACGTCAGGTTCAGCGATCCGGTGGTCCCGTTCCCGCTCCCGGCCGCCGTGTTCCTGACCGACAGCACGGGAAAGGAGGTGCCGTCGGGATCGTACTGGACGGGGCCTGCGTCGTTCGCCCTCGTCGTCCGGGGCACCCTCCCTGCGAAGGCGTGGTATTCGTTCCGTCTCGTCCTGGATTCCGTCAGGAGCCTCGCCGGGAGGTCGTACAGGGATTCGTCGTTCGTGGTCCGTTTCCAGACGCTCGACCTGAGGGGGACGGGGAGCATCTCCGGTAGCGTTGAAGATCCGCGTGCCGGGAAAGGGGAGATTTTCCTCACCGCATCAAGCATCAACCTGACCCCCCCCCACACGTCGAATGTCCGTCTCGGAGGGCCCGGCCCGTTCGCCCTGAACCGGCTTCCGGAGGGGAAATACACGCTGAGCGCCTTCAGGGATTCCGCGGGGTCGCCGGTGTACGGATACGGACTTCCGTGGCCGTTCCGACCGTCGGACCGGTTCACCGTCTACCCCGACACGATTCGCGTGCGGGCGCGCTGGGCGGTCGAAGGAGTGCTTGTGAAGTTCAGGTAGGGGATGTATCAGCGGTTGACCGGAGGAGGCTGGGAGAATACCTTCTCCGGGACAGCCCACGAATCGGAGAATCCCCTGTCGACCGCCAGGCGCACGAACCTTTCCGCTTCATACCTCTGCAGGAAGTTTCCCCCCCGGATCTTGTACGTCGGCGGATCGTACTGGAGATAGAACCACTCGGTCGGGAAATCCCCTTCCGCTTCGAGCTTCTTCGCCTTCGCCTGGTCGATGTCCGTCGTCGAGTAGATCTGCACACGGAACCCGGGGACGAGCTCGCCCACGGTGTCCGTCGCGGAGACGGCTCCCGCGGTGTCCCCCTTTTTCCACGCCGACGGTGCGCCCGGGTGCGGTGCCGGCGGGGGAGCGATGGTGTCGTGATCCGACGGCCGGAAGTCCGATTCGAATTTTCCGAGGGGATCCTGATTCCCGCGTGCGGCCGGCTCGCGGGCGGCCTCCCTGGAAGGGGCGCAGGCCGAGAGATACAGGGCCGGGAGGAGTGCCAGGACGATGGTCTTCATCTGTTCATTGCCGTTTGAGCTGGACGATCCATGAATCGTTGTAGTCGGCGGGGTAATCGCGCCGCATCTCGAGCTGGAACGCGCGGGCCGCGTCGCGCGATTCGAAGAATCCGATCCGTATCTGGTAGAGACCGCTCCCGGCGAAGTAGTCGTTGAGCACAGGCATGCGGTACCTCCTGCGGGCCTCCGCCTGTACCGCGCTCGCGTGGTGGGGGTCCTTGAACGCGCCGATCTGCACCATGAACCGGATCTGCGCCGCCTTCTCCGTTCCCCCCACGGTACCGTTCTCCGCCGCGTGGAGGGCCGTCACCGTGTCGGCCCTCGTATTGAACTGCACCCTCTCCGGGCTTCCGCTCCCCGGCCGGGGAAGCGAGGGGGGAGCCGCGGCTGCGGGCTCCTCCGTCGATCCGCACCCCGGGAGGAACACCGCCAGCGCCGATGCCATCATCACGAGAGGGGAGACCTTCATCAGTATCCTTTCGCGCTCCCGGCGTCGCCGCCGACGATCTTCACGCTGGCGCTCGCGCCGATCCGGTCCGCCCCCGATGCCACCATGGCGAGGGCGTCTTCACGGCTGCGCACCCCTCCCGAGGCCTTCACGCCCATGGCGCTCCCGACGACCCGCCTCATGAGCGCGACGTCACCGGCGGTCGCTCCCCCTTTCGCGAACCCCGTCGACGTCTTGACGAAGTCGGCGCCGGCGTTCCTTGCCAGCACGCACGCCTTGATTTTTTCTTCATCACTCAGCAGCCCGGTCTCGATGATCACCTTGCACAGGACGTGCGACCTGTGTGCGGCGCTGACGACGGCGAATATGTCCGAACGGACGTAGTCGTACTCACCCGTCTTGAGCATACCCACGTTGATCACCATGTCCACTTCCGCGGCCCCGTCACGGACCGCCTGCTCCGTCTCGAACGCCTTGGACGCCGTCGACGTGGCCCCCAGCGGGAACCCGATCACCGTGCAGACGTTCACGGCGCTCCCCCTGCAGAGCCGGGCGCAGAGGGGGACGTAGCCCGGATTGATGCACACGCTGGCGAAGGAGTACTTGATCGCCTCCGCGCACAGGGTCTCGATCTCGCGCGCGGTTGCCTCCGGCTTCAGGAGCGTGTGGTCGATGAGGGGTGCGAGGTCCGGTTCGACCCCTCCGAGCGCGTCCACCCCCGCCCCCGCGGAGACGCGGGAGGCGCCGTTCGTGACGATGTTCCTGACGCCGGCCTTGTTGTGGACGACGCACAGGTTGTCGGCGCAGACGTCCCCGCGGCAGCACCCGGTGCGGGAGGATGCTCCGCCCTGGAGTTTTTCGGAGAGAATCTCGTCGATGATCCGATCGATGGTCGCCCGGTTCATGGCGTCAGGTGAGGTGGCTGTCTGCATGGACGATGAGTGAATATAACGACAACGGGTGAAAATGCCAATCAGGGGAATATCTTCCCGGGGTTCAGTATCCCCGCGGGGTCGAATGCCTGCTTGATCCCTTTCATGACGGCGATCTCGGCGCCGGACAGGGCGATCGGCAGGTAGGCCTTCTGCGTGTACCCGATGCCGTGTTCCCCGGAGATCGTCCCGCCGAGCGACACCGTCAGCGTGAATATCTCCCTGACCGCGTGTTCGATCCCGGCGTTCCATGTTGCGTCGTCGACGGCCCCCTTCAGGAGGTTGACGTGCACGTTCCCGTCCCCGGCGTGCCCGTAGCATATCGACGTGATCCCGTAGCGCAGGCAGATTTCCTTCACCCCCCTGACGAGCAGGGGAAGCCGGGCGCGGGGGACGACCGTATCCTCCTCCCTGTAGGCGGAGATCGATTTGACCGCCTCGCCGATCCCGCGACGGAGCGCCCAGACGTCGGCGACCTTCTTCCTGTCGTCGGCGATGAGCACCTCGCCTGCGCCGTGGGCCGACACGACCTCCGCGATCCGGGCGATATCCTCCCCGAGTGCCGCTTCGTAGTTGCCGTCCACTTCCACCAGGAGCAGCGCTTCGGCGTCGCCGCCGGGAAATTTCTTCCCCTGTGCCTTCTCCGCGGCCCTGACCGCGGCGCGTTCCATGAACTCGAGCGCCGACGGCGTGATCCCCGCCTGGAATATCCCCGCCACCGACGAGGCGGCGGCCTCGAGCGAGCCGAACGGCACCAGGATCACCATGCGCGAGCGCGGCAGCGGAATCAGGCGGACGATGATCTTCGTGATGACCGCGAGCGTTCCCTCGCTCCCGATGATGAGCTGCGTCAGATTGTATCCTGACACGTTCTTGAGCACCCGGGCGCCGGGGGCGATGATCGCCCCGTTCGGCAGGACGGCTTCGACTCCCAGCACGTAGTCTTTCGTCACGCCGTATTTCACCGCATGCGGGCCCCCGGCGCACTCCGCCAGGTTTCCCCCGAGCGTGCAGCTCCCGCGCGAGGCGGGGTCGGGAGGATAGTAGAGCCCCTGCGCTTCGACCGCCTCCTGGAAGACCTGCGTGACGACGCCGGGCTCGGCGACCCCCTGCAGGTTCTCCGTGTCGATCTCGAGTATCCGGTTCAGGCGTTCGAGGGAGAGGATGATCCCTCCGCGGACGGGGAGTGCGCCTCCCGAGAGCCCGGTTCCCCCGGCGCGCGGCGTGACGGGAATTTTCTCCGCGCCGGCCACGAGGAGGATCTCCGCGATCTCGCGTGCGTTGCGGGGCCTGACCACGATGTCGGGGATGAACGCCAGGTCTTCGGTCTCGTCGTGGCCGTACGACTGACGGGTTTCCTCATCGGCGAGCACGTGCTCCGCCCCGCAGATCCGCGCGAGCGCGCCGGCAACGCGCGGGGTCACGCTGTTGAATGTTTCCCCGTGTCCGATCTCCGCGTTCCCCTGTGACATCGTTTACGTTCCGGGCCGGGAGGTTTCCCCCTCGGCGGAGAGCTGCTCAAGGCTCCGCGAGAGCCGCGAGAGGTTGGTTTCGAACGCGGAGAGTTTTTCCTTTTCCTTCTCGACGACGTCCGGGGGTGCCTTCTCCGTGAACGATGCGTTGGAGAGTTTGCCCCTGATGCCCAGGAGCATTCCCTTCACCCTCTCGATCTCCCGGGCAAGGCGGGCCCGCTCGAGGTCGAGGTCAATAAGGCCTTCCAGGGGGACGAACACCTCTTCCCCCTCGACGACCGCGGAGGCGGAAAGCCGGGGACGGATCCCCGGCTCGATGATCGAGAGCGACGTCACCCTCGCCAGCCGCATCATGTAGCCTTCGTACCTGCGCAGCTCTTCGCCGGGGTGGTCCTTCCCGGCCGTCACGAGGAGCGTGATCTCCTTCGACGGGGGGATCGACATCTCTCCCCGAATCGTGCGGACGGACTCGATCACGCTCTGGACGTATGCCATCTGCCGCTCGACGGCCGCGTCGATGAATGCCGGATCGGAAGGGGGGATCCGCTCCCGCATGATCGTCGCCCCGGCGGGCCTGGACCGGATCGTCTGCCAGAGCTCCTCCGTGACGAACGGCATGACCGGGTGAAGAAGGCGGAGCCCTGCATCGAACACGTCGAGCCCCCTCGTCACGACGGCCTGCCTGACGGGGAGCGGCTCCTGTCCGTAGAGCCGGGATTTGATCATCTCCACGTACCAGTCGCAGAAGTCGTGCCAGAAGAACGCGTAGAGCTGGCGCGTGGCGCGGTTGAATTCGAACCCGGAGAGCGATTCATCGACGTCGCGGAGCGTGGAGTGGAGCCGCGAAAGTATCCACCTGTCCGCAAGGTCGGCGTGGTCGGTGTTGAATGCAGAGGTGCGCGCGGCCTCCCCGGTCTGATCGCGGTTCATCATGAGGAACCGGGCGGCGTTCCAGATCTTGTTGGCCAGGTTTCTTCCGAGCTCGTTCTTTTCTTTCGCGTAGATGACGTCCTGGCCCACCGGGGCCAGCGCGAGCATCGTGAACCGGACCGCGTCCGCGCCGTACTCCGCGATCAGGTCCATGGGCTCGGGGGAATTCCCGAGCGACTTGGACATTTTGCGCCCGCGCGCGTCACGGACGATGCTCGTGAAGTAGACATCCCGGAAGGGGACGTTCTTCGCGGGGTCGGTCGATCCGGTGAACGAGGGGCCGAACTTCAGCCCTGCCATGATCATCCGGGCGACCCAGAAGAATATGATCTCGGGCGCGGTCACGAGCGCGTCGGTGGGATAGAAGTACCGGAGATCGTTCCCCTTCCCCGTCGCGTCCTGGGCCGGCCAGTCGTGGACGGAAAACGGCCAGAGCCACGAGGAGAACCAGGTGTCCAGGACGTCCTCGTCCTGGCGGAGGGCGTTCCCCCCGCAGCCGGGACATGCCTGCGGCGTCGTCCGGCTCACGATGGGACCGTCGCACCGGGCGGTCCTTCCCGTCTCCGCCGTGCAGTACCAGACGGGGATACGGTGCCCCCACCAGAGCTGCCGCGAGATGCACCAGTCCCGGATGTTCGTCATCCAGTGCTCGTAGACTTTCGTCCAGCGGTCGGGATAAAACCGTATCGTGCCGTTCCTGACGACGTCGAGGGCGGGTTCCGCCAGCGGCTTCATCCGGACGAACCACTGGTCGGAGAGGTACGGCTCGATCACCGTGTCGCACCTGTAGCAGCGTCCGATCCTGTTGGCGTGATCGACGGTCTTCTCGATCAGCCCCGCCCCGGCAAGATCGGCGAGCAGCCGCTCGCGGGCGTCGAACCTGTCCATGCCCCGGTACGGCGGCGGGACGTTCTCGTTCAGTTTCGCCGAGGTGTCGAGCACGGTGATCTGCGCCAGGCCGTGCCGCTGTCCTATCCAGTAGTCGTTCGGGTCGTGCGCGGGGGTGACCTTGACGATCCCGGTGCCGAACGCGGGATCGACCGCTTCGTCGGTGATCACCGGGATCGTGCGGCCGGTCATCGGGATTTCCACGGTCGTTCCGGCGATATGCGCGTACCGCTCATCGCCGGGATGGACGGCGAGCGCGGTGTCGCCGAACATCGTTTCCGGCCTCGTCGTCGCGACGACGAGCGACCCCCCTCCCGCGGCAAAGGGGTACCGGATGTACCAGAGTTTTCCCTGCTGGTCGCTGTACGTGACTTCGTCGTCGCTGATGGCCGTCCGGTCCCTGGGGCACCAGTTGATGATGTACTTCCCGCGGTAGATCAGCCCGTCTTCGTACAGACGGACGAACACCTCGCGCACGGCCGCCGAGAGCGTCTCGTCCATCGTGAATTTTTCCCGCTCCCAGTCGCACGATGCCCCGAGCGTCCGGAGCTGGCGGACGATGACGCCGCCGTACTGTTTCTTCCACTCCCACACCCGGGAGACGAACGCGTCCCGCCCGAGGTCGTGCCGCGTTGTTCCTTCCTTCTGCAGCGACCGCTCGACGACGTGCTGCGTCGCGATCCCCGCGTGGTCCATCCCCGGAATCCAGCAGGCCTCGAAGCCGGTCATCCGCCTGTACCGGATGAGGACGTCCTGGAGCGTGTTGTTCAGTATGTGCCCCATGTGGAGGACGCCGGTGACGTTCGGCGGCGGGATGACGATGGTATACGGAGTGCGCTCCGGGTTCACGACCGCGTGAAAATACCCCGACCGCTCCCAGATCGCGTACCACCGGGATTCGACGTCGCGCGGGGCGTAGGTTTTGGAAGGCTGGCGTGACTCGTCTGTTTCGGACGACAAAGGGGACTCCGGGAGATGTGTGACGAAGGGGGAGACCGGTGTTACGGAAGGACGAACCGCCTCTCACTCGTGCCTGAATTCCCGATCCTGTCTGTGAGGCGCATGGTCAGCCGGTGGGGGCCACGCCCGAGGGTGTCGGTCGCCCGGTAGACCGCCCGGTGGCGTCTCCCGTCGATTTCCGGTATCACCATGTTTCCGTCAATGTACATTTTTAGGCCGTCATATTCAACGCCGGAGAGGTCGTCGCTGAACCGGGCGATGATCTCGCTCCCGCCGCCTGCGTGCCGTGCGACGGAGAGCCGTGTGAGCGACGGGGGGGTGCTGTCGGCAAGAAGCGTGACGGATCCCAGGTGCGAGGTGATCCTTCCCGTGGACGGGGACCCGTCTCTGCCCGGACCGATGAATTGCCAGCCCCCCCGGCGGCTGTAGAAAAGTCCCCGGTGGGGGGCCGAAGGGCGGATGCTCACCGTGAGCCCGTCGCCGAGGACGGCGTCCGAGGGCTCGAGATCGTACACCGTGCCGTCCTCGCCGGCGCTCTTCCCGATGCGGAGAAGGAGCGGCCTGAGCACCGAGAGCGAATCGTAACGGATGAGGAGGTTGCCCCCGTCGGCGGCGATCTCGCCGGTTGTTCCCGGCAGCACCGGCTGGATGTCGAGGGAGACGGAGTCGGACGCGCGCCACGTGCCGGAAACCGCCTCCGCCACGATCCGTCGCGTTCCCCTGTACGTTTCCCGCGGACGAAACCATCCCGCGTACTCCTCCGCTCCCTTCGGCGTCATGACGACGGTGCTGACGTGCGAACCTTCGACGACGGTGACGGAGGGAGCCGCCGGGAGCACACCCGAGGAGCGGACGTACACGCGGACGAATTCCTCTTCCGGATCAATGCTGAGCCGGATCGGGTGAGCGCCTTCCGGCCCGACGGAAGGGAGCGGCGTAAGGACGGCGGTCGTCCCCCACCGGTTTGCGAGCGTGACGGTGACGGGGGAGTTCTCCCCGCCGGGAAGCGGGAGTTCCATCGGGGAGGCATAACCTCCGGGCGGAGGGGGCCAGGCCCGCCGGATCCAGATCCCACCCGCGCCGGGCCACGCGAGGGTGACTGAAGACACCTCCGCCGGGGCAAAAAGCCGGAGAACGATGTTTCCGCCGGAGCGCGCGGCGCTTCCTGAGGGAACGCGGCTCAGGACGAGCGTTCCGGTCACCTCGGCGCTGTTGCCGCTGAAATCGGCGCTCACGATCCTGAACGCGTGCTCCCCGGCGGGGAGCGACGAGCAGTCGATGATCCCCGCCTGCGGTGATCGCGGGGCGTAAAAGGGGAGGTGGTTCGGCGAGTCCATGTAGAGCTTGGCGAACCTTCCTCCGCCCGAACCGGGGATCCCGTGTTCGTAGCAGAGTTCGATTTCATGGGCTTCGTTCCAGGGGGTCGCGTCCATCGTCGTTGCGAAGACGGCCTTCCCGTCGATGAAGAGCCTCCTTGTGTACACGCCGTTTCTGAACCGGCTCCCGGGGATCCGGTCCCGTGACTCGAGCGAGATGCCGGCGTTCCCCGTGATCACGATCGGGTGTGCGACGCGCATCGCGCCGCCGCGGACGGATTCCGCCCGGAACATGCGCGGGACGTACTCCCCGTCCACCGTCGCATCGGGGCCGATGGGGGAAACGGCGACGGCCGTGATCGTCGGGGGGATCGTGTCGACGACGCGGAGGCCCGGGGCGAGAAAGGGGTTGACGGGATTTCCCTCCGCGTCCCTGATTTCGAAATGGAGGTGGGGGGAGGCTGCTCCCGTCTGGCCTGTCAGGGCGACGAGGTCCCCCTTGCGGACGGGGAATTCGCCGCTGGTGCACGTGACGTCGATCGGGTAACTGCCGGATTTTTTCTGCTCGGCGGCGGCGCGGGCGTCGATGGCGGGAGCGAATTTCTCAAGGTGCGCGTACGTCGTCGTGAAGCCGTCCCGGTGGCGTATGTAAAGGATCTTGCCGTACCCGGTCGGGCTGATCCTGATCCGGGAGACGTACCCGTCGCGAGAAGCGAAGACGCCGTAGCCGGCCATGTCGCCGCTCGAGATGTCGATCCCCGCGTGGAAGTGGAGGCTCCGGTATTCGCCGAACGTTGAGGTGACGATCCTCCCCGCGGCGGTCGGCCAGGCATAGTCGTCCCACGCGCCGGCGGGAAAGGGGCTCCGCGGAGCCGACGGTTCCGTGCCGGAGCCGGCACGTGCGCCCTGCAGGAGAAACAGGAGGATCATCGCCCCAGCGCCCATCCGCATCAGGCCTGAGAGCTGATCTGGATCACCGTGGGCTGGAGTGCGGCGGGACGCTGGACGTTCCGCGCGAGGATTTCGCGTGCGAGCTTGAGGTACGCTGACGCTCCGCGGCAGTTCACGTTGTACAGGATCGCGGGTTTTCCGTAGAAACTCGCCTCGCTGAGCGCCGTGTTGCGGGGGATGGAGGTGGCGAACATGTGCTTGCCGTATTTCGCGTTCAGCTCGCGGACGGTGATGTCCGTGACGCGCGTATTGGGCTCGTGCATCGTGATGAGGATCCCCTCCACGTCGATGGTCTTGTGGGACACTTCCTTCACCCACTCCAGGTACTTGAACAGCCTGTCGACCGCATCGAGGGCGAAATGTCCGGACTTGATCGGGATCAGCACCGAATCGGACGCGATGAGCGCGTTGGCGGAGAGGCCCCGGAGGAACGGGGGGCAATCGAGGATCACGAAGTCGTACTGCTGTGCGACGCTCCGGAGCGCGTTGCGGAGTATCCCCCTGTTATCGGCCACGCGGATGATCCGCTCTTCCATCTGCATCGACCGCACGTTGGCCGGTATGAAGTCGAGATACCTGAGCTCGGTCCTGTGTATCGCGTTCTGAATCCCGGTCACGAAGTTGAACACCTCGTACAGTCCCGCGCGGATCGTCCCTTCCGTGAACCCGAGCGAGAGCCCTGATGCACCGAACGTGTCCATGTCGATCAGAAGCGTCCGCTGCTCCGCCACGGCGAGGCTGGCGGCGAGATTCACCGCCGTCGTCGTTTTGCCGACGCCGCCCTTCGGGAGTGCTACGGATATGATCCTTGCCATGAGATCCTACCTGACGTCGACCGAAAGTGCACCGACCGATGCGATGCGGGCTTCGATCCTGTCGCCGGCGACGACGCGTCCCACCCCTTCGGGTGTCCCCGTGAATATCAGGTCGCCGCTCTCGAGCGTGAATATCGTGGAGCAATACGCGATGATCGCCGGGATGCGAAGAATCATGTGCGACGTATCCGACGACTGCCGGACCGCCCCGTTCACCTTCAGCTCGATGGCGAGCGCGTGCGGATCGTGCACCGCCGCGCGGCGCACGGCAGCAGAGAGGGGAGCCGACGTGTCGAAGCCCTTTGCAACGCTCCAGGGAAGCCCCTTTTTTTTTGCTTCGGCCTGCACGTCCCTGAGCGTCATGTCGAGGCCGACGGCGTACCCTGCCACGTGCTCCATCGCGCTTTCCTCCGGTATCGACCGGCCGTCACGGCCGATCACAACGACGAGTTCCACTTCGTGATGCACGTCGTGCGAGATGGGGGGGATGAGCACGGTACCCCCGCCTGAGAGCACCGCACTTGACGGCTTGATGAACAGGACTGGAGTTAGCGCCGTTTCCGCCTTCATTTCCTTTATGTGTTCCGGGTAATTCCTCCCGAGACAAATGATTTTTCCGATCGGAAGCGAATCCCCGTCGGCGAATGTCACCGATTTCATAAAGGACAACCGCTCAATTAATTGTCAATTCAAATGTACCTCCGCGAATCATGATTATCAAGGGTTCCGCGGGTAATCTGAAAAAAAATGCGAACGCCCCGGAGGTTATTGCAATTCGCGAAAATCATCAATATCATGTTCTCGCTTCGAATGAAAGGGGCTCTCCACGTGGCACTGACATACGCAAACGCGGGGGTGAACATCGCGGAGGGGGAGAGGTTCGTCCGGCAGATCAGGAAATCCGTCCGTTCGACGTTCAAAAAAGGGGTCCTCGGCGACATAGGGCATTTCGGGGCGTTTTTTGACGCCCGGTTTCCCGGCATGAAATCCCCCGTTCTCGTTTCGAGCGTCGACGGCGTCGGGACGAAGCTCATCGTCGCGCAGATGATGCGCACGTACAACACGGTGGGACAGGACCTTGTCAATCACTGCGTCAACGACATCCTCGCATGCGGGGCACGCCCCCTCTACTTCCTCGACTACTACGCGACGGGGGCGCTCAGCGTGGAAAACGCCGCACAGGTGATCGCGGGATTTGCCAAAGCGTGCAGGGAGAACTCCTGCTCGCTCATCGGCGGCGAAACGGCGGAGATGCCCGGCTTGTACGAGCCGCACGAATTTGACCTGGCGGGGATGATCGTCGGCGTTGCCGAGAAACACAGGATCATCGACGGCCGGCGCATCGCCCGGGGGGACGCGCTTATCGGGCTCCCCTCCACGGGGCTCCATACGAACGGGTATTCGCTTGCCCGCGCCGCGCTCCTGTCGAAGTATTCCACCGACGAATATATCGACGAGCTCGGCACCACGGTCGGCGCTTCGCTTCTTGCCGTTCACCGGTCGTACTTCGGCGCCGTCTGGCCCCTTCTTTCCCGGTTCGACATCCGGGGGCTCGCGCACATCACCGGCGGGGGGATCGTCGGCAACACCTCGCGCGTACTCCGCGGAGGGCTCTCGCTCTCGGTCGAGTGGGACGCGTGGGAGCGCCCCGCGATCTTCTCGCTTATCCAGCGCACCGGGGATGTTCCGGAGGAAGACATGCGGGCCGCATTTAACCTGGGGATCGGACTGGTGATCATCGTCCCTGCGCGCCAGGCGCCCGGCGTCGTGGCGTACCTGAAACGACGCAGGGAGCGCGCCGTGATCATCGGCGCCGTGAGCTAGACACGGAAGGACATCGGCCTCACCCCGGAACATGACAGACCAGGACAAACCGCACACCACCGCCCCGCCGGTTGCGGAAGCAGCCGCGGCAAAGGAACTCGCTCCCGCCGAAAGCGGCCCGTCGATCGTCCCTCCCGACAGCTTCACGGGAAGGGTCAGCACGCTCCACGAAATCGCGCTCCAGATCGACGCGGCCCGGAGCAGGGACGACGTCATGCGCGTCCTGCGGAACGAAGTCCGGTGGATCATCACGCACCGCGTCTGCTTCGTCTGCCTGCTGAACAACTTCCACACCGAGTACACGGTGATCTCCCTCTCGGCGCACGACGAGCCGGCTCTCGCCGACGGGACGCACCACCCGTCTACCCGGGGCATCCCCGGGACCGTCATCATGAACCAGTCGCCGCTGTGCGTTGACCTTGACGACGTCCCCCTGCAGAGCGCGGAGGGGGGGGCGGGCGCGGAAAGTCTCCCGGAGGCGGTCCTGAAAGGGTCAGGGATGCGCACGCTGCTCGTCGTCCCGCTCAGGACGGGGGACGAGACAATCGGGACGCTGGCATTCGCCTCGGCGGAACGGGACGCCTTCGGGGAGCACGACATCGTCCTGGCCCAGCTCCTTGCCACGCAGGTCGCCGTCGCGCTCCAGCATAACGCGATGTTCGACGACGCGCAGCGCCGCATCGCGCAGATCGAGCTCGTGAACGAACTCGCCGAGGACCTGACGTCCACGCTGGAGCTGGACCAGCTGCTGGCGGCCGCAGCCGAGACGATCCGCAAGACGTGCAGCTTTTTCGACGTCTCGATCTTCCTTGTCGACCGGCCGCAGCAGGAGGCGTACCTCGTGGCGCACTCCGGCACGCACGCCGACTTCCTCCCGGCCGGGTACAGGCAGAAATTCAGCGAGGGGATCGTCGGCTGGGCCATCACCCACGACGAGCGGGTGATGTCGGCCGACGTGACGCAGGACCCGCGGTACAGCGCGAATCTCTACACCGAGACCAGGTCGGAGATGGCGATCCCCATCCGCGTGGAGCACGAGATCGTCGGCGTGCTGAACGTCGAGGACGGGAGGGTGGGGGCGTTCGACGAAACCGACGCGATCGTCCTGGAAACGCTCTGCGACCAGCTCGGGAGCGCCATCAAGAACGCCCAGCTCTACGACCGGCTGAAGCGGACGAACGCGAAGCTGACCGAATTCGACAGGATGAAATCCGATTTTCTCGGCATCGTCTCGCACGACTTCCGGTCCCCCCTGGCAAGCATCGTGCTGGCGGCGAGCGCGCTCCTGAAGCGGCCCGATACGGTGGACACGCGGCGGCTGAGGGAGTACCTGACCGTGATCGTGGACCAGGCAAACCGCCTGATCCGCCTGGCGGAGGACACGCTCTCCATGACGAAGATGGAGGCCGGCCAGCTCAGCTACTTCTTCAACATGGTCAACCTGGAGCGGTTGATCAAGGACACGGTCTCCACGGTCATGATCTCCGGCAGGCACACCGTCAGCTACGAGATCGATCCGCGCGTGGCGTACGTGCGCGGCGACCAGACGAAGCTCCGCCAGGTGCTGCAGAACCTCCTTTCGAACGCCGTGAAATACTCCCCCGGGGGGGGGAAGGTGACGATCCGCGCGGCCCATCACTCCGCCGAACAGCTCGTCGTTGCGGTGACCGACGAGGGGATCGGGATCCCCGCGGAATCGCAGGGGAAGCTGTTCCAGAAATTCTCGCGCGTGGAGTCGCCCCTCTCGAAAGAGATCAAGGGTTCCGGGCTCGGACTCTGGATATGCAGGGAGATCGTCAAGGCGCACGGGGGGCAGATCTGGGTGGAAAGCCACGTGGGACGGGGGAGCACGTTCGCCTTCACGCTGAAAAAGGCCCATCCGGACACGACGCTGGAATGACGTCCCGGGGAGGGGCGTCTCTTCACGCGCTCATTTCACCGCCGCGCGGGAGGCGAGGCGCTGTTCGAGTATGCGGGCCGTTTCCTCGCTCACGTCCCGCCATCCCTTCAGATCCGCGTTCAGGGCGCGCACGTCCGCGAGAAACTCTTCCCGTGTCATCGACGCATTCTTCAGGACGGAATCGGCCGCAGCCTGCCGCCGCGCGGGATCGAGCGATGCCTGGTTGCACAGGGAAGCGTTTTCGAAGAGGGCGGCAAGGACGCCCGCCGTCTTCCCCGCGGGGGGGGAAGGACGATCCGCGGCGGGGCGGGCGCATCCCGCGAACACGACGGCGAGCAGCACGACGGCACGCATAGGCAACGTTCCTTCAGTGTGACACCCAATATCGGATACTGTCCTCCCATACTCAACCCCCATTTTCAATCCTCCATCCTCAATTTTCAATCTTCATTCGCGGCTTCTCCTGTTTGACATTCTGACCGGGAATCTGTATATTTCTTGTCATTTCGCAACTTTCCCATCATCGTGCACGGGTTATGCCTTCGACCTCAGATTTCCGGCCTGGTCTGGTCATCAAATACAACAACGAGCTCTGGACCATCATCGAGTTTCAGCATGTCAACCCGGGAAACTGGCGGGCGTTCGTGCGGACGAAACTGAAGAACATCAAGAGCGGCAAGGTGATCGAAAACCGGTTCCGGGCCGGCGAATCGATCGACACGATCCGGATCGAGAGGAAGGAGTTCCAGTTCCTCTACAGGGACGGAACCGGCTACGTCTTCATGGACAAGGAAAACTACGAACAGATGTCCGTCCAGGGGGAACAGGTGGGCGAAGGGGCGAAATTCCTGAAGGACGGGGAATCGGTGGACATCCTGTTCAACGGCACGGACATCACCGGGATCGAGCTCCCCATCACCGTCGAGCTCAAAGTGACGGAAACCGTCCCCGGGGTCCGGGGGGACAGTGCGAACTCGGGGACGAAGCCCGCCACCGTCGAAACGGGGGCCACGGTGAACGTGCCCCTGTTCATCAACGAGGGGGACTTCGTCAAGATCGACACGAGGACGGGGGACTACATCGAGCGCGTCAAGGCATGAGGAGAATTCCGGGCGCCGTGGGGGATCGGATGCCGCGCCGGCACCCTTCCCCGGGCTACCCCGATCATCCGATAACAGCGGAGACCGCATGGATCTAAACTACGTCAGGAAGCTTGTGAAGCTTCTCTCCGAGAGCACCGTGGACGAGATCGAGATCGAGGAGGAGGGAAAGAAGATCCGCGTTGCCAAGAACCCCCATCCGGCCCCCGTCTACCAGGGTCAGTTCTCCCCCGGCATCGCGCCGCCTCCCGTCGCCGCGGCGGCTCCCGCGCAGTCTTCGCCGGGAGAGCCCGCCGCACCGGCCGCAGCCGCACCCCCGGCGGCCGGCGCGGGCCTGCACGAAATCCGGTCTCCCATCGTCGGAACGTTCTACCGCTCACCCGCCCCCGACGCCGCCCCGTTCGTCCAGGTGGGGAGCCTCATCCGTCCCGGTGCGGTCCTGTGCATCGTCGAAGCCATGAAGCTCATGAACGAGATCGAGGCGGACGTCGAAGGGAAGATCGCGAAGGTCATGGTGGAGAACGGCCAGCCCGTCGAATACGACCAGGTCCTCTTTCTCGTCGAGAAACCCTCGTGACGGGATCTGACATTCAGGAGACCGCGGGTGTTTAAGAAGGTCCTCATCGCGAACCGGGGGGAAATCGCCCTCCGGATCATACGCGTCTGCAAGCAGCTCGGGATCAAAACCGTCGCGGTCTACTCGCAGGCGGACAGGGATTCCCTGCACGTCCGGTTCGCCGACGAGGCGGTCTGCATCGGACCTCCCCCCGGGCGCGAGAGCTATCTGAAAATTCCCCGCATCATCGCCGCCGCAGAGATCACCGGGGCGGACGCGATTCACCCCGGCTACGGGTTCCTGGCGGAGAACGCCGGGTTCGCCGAGATCTGCACGACGTCGGGGATCAAATTCATCGGGCCGACCCCGGAGATGATCAGCGCGATGGGGGACAAGTCGGTCGCGAAGGAGACGATGCGGAAGGCCGGCGTTCCCGTCGTCCCCGGCAGCGAGAGCGAGATCACGGGGGCGGACCAGGCGCGGGAAATCGCCCGCGCGATTTCCTATCCCGTCATCATCAAGGCCTCGGCCGGCGGAGGGGGGCGGGGAATGAGGATCGTCCGCGAGGACGCCGAGATGGAGAATGCGCTGGGGACCGCGCGCCACGAGGCCGAGCAGGCGTTCAACAACCCGGGCGTCTATCTCGAGAAATACATCGAGCAGCCCCGCCACGTCGAGATCCAGGTGTTCGGGGACGAGCACGGCAACGTCATCCATTTCGGAGAGCGGGACTGCTCGGTCCAGCGGCGCCACCAGAAGCTCATCGAAGAATCGCCGTCCCCCGTCGTGGACGATGAGCTCCGCACGAAGATGGGGGAGGCGGCGATCAAGGGATGCAAGGCGGTCAACTACGTCAACGCGGGGACCGTCGAGTTCCTCGTCGACAGGGACCGGAATTTCTATTTCATGGAAATGAACACCCGGATCCAGGTCGAGCATCCGGTCACCGAGCAGGTGACGGGACACGACCTGATCAAGCTCCAGCTCCGGATCGCGGCGGGTGAGCGCCTCCCGAAGAAGAAGATCGTCCAGCGCGGCCACGCCATGGAGTGCCGCATCAACGCGGAGGACCCCGCGCACGACTTCCGCCCGTCGCCGGGGAAGATCACCGACTTTCACATGCCGGGAGGATTCGGCGTCAGGGTGGACACGCACGCGTACGCGGGCTACTCCGTCCCCCCGTACTACGATTCGCTCACGGCGAAGCTCATCGTCTACGCGCAGACGCGCGAAGGGGCGATCAACAAGATGGCCGGCGCGCTCGAGGAATTTGTCGTCGAGGGGATCAAGACCACGATCCCGTTCCACCGGCAGGTGATGCAGAACGAGAAATTCCGGAGCGGCCGGTTCGATACGAGTTTCCTCGACTCGTTCGTCTTCGTCGCGCCCGGCGACTGACACCACAACGATCGCGCCGCTCACCCGGCGGGACGACAACCGACGAAAGGACTTCCCATTATGAATTTTCCGGCAGACCTGAAATACACGAAGGACCACGAGTGGATCCGCATCGAAGGGGAGACGGGGACCGTGGGGATCACGGATTACGCGCAGGGAGAACTCGGGGACGTCGTGTTCGTGGAGCTCCCCCCGGTGGGGAAAGCCGTGAAGCAGCATGATTCCTTCGGCACGATCGAGGCCGTGAAGGCGGTGTCGGACCTGTACGCCCCCGTCTCGGGCTCCGTCACGGAAGTGAACGCCGCGGTCGGGGCGACCCCGGACGCGGTGAACAAGGACCCGTACGGCAAGGGCTGGATCGTCAGGGTGAAGCTCTCGAACCCCGCGGAAGCCGCGGGGCTGCTCGACGCCGCCGCGTACAGGGCGCTGATCGGAAAGTAAGCGGGGTCAGACCCCGGCGTATTCTTCCATCGGGGGACACGTGCAGACAAGGTTCCTGTCCCCGTAGGCGTTGTTGACCCTGCCGACCGAAGGCCAGAACTTGTGCGCCCGGACCCAGGGGGCCGGGAACGCCGCCTTCTCTCTCCCGTACGGCATCGACCACGCGTCGCTCGTGACCGCGGCGGCGGTGTGCGGCGCATTCTTCAGGACGTTGAGCGTCCTGTCGGCGGTTCCTTCCTCGATTTCCCGGATCTCTTGCCTGATCGCGATCATCGCGTCGCAGAACCTGTCCAGCTCTTCCTTCGATTCGCTTTCCGTCGGCTCAATCATCAGCGTCCCGGCGACGGGAAACGAGACCGTCGGTGCGTGGAACCCGTAATCCATCAGCCGCTTCGCCACGTCCTCCGCTTCGATCCCGGCGCTCTCCTTCAGGTGCCGGAGGTCGACGATGAACTCGTGCGCCACGCGCCCGTTCGCACCCCTGTAGAGAACGGGATAGTGCCCCTCGATCCGCTTCGCCATGTAGTTCGCGTTGAGTATGGCGATCTCGGTCGCTTCCCGGAGTCCCCGTCCTCCCATCATGGCGATGTACGCCCACGAGATCGTGAGGATGCTCGCGCTTCCCCACGGGGCGGCGGAGACGGGTCCGGTCCCGTGTCCCGCGCTTCCCGCGAGCGCGGGGTGGCCGGGGAGGAAGGGGGCAAGGTGCTTTGCCACCGCGATGGGTCCCATGCCGGGGCCCCCTCCGCCGTGGGGAATGCAGAACGTCTTGTGCAGGTTCAGGTGGCAGACGTCGGCGCCGAGTTCCGCGGGACGGCAGAGCCCGACCTGGGCGTTCATGTTCGCCCCGTCCATGTAGACCTGTCCCCCGTGCGCGTGGATGATGCGGCAGATGTCCCGGATCGATTCCTCGAACACGCCGTGGGTCGAAGGATACGTGACCATGAGCGCCGAGAGCGACCGGGCGTGCTCCGCGGCCTTCTTCTCCAGGTCGCTGACGTCGATGTTTCCCGCCTCGTCGCAGCGGACGACGACGACCTGCATCCCCGCCATCACGGCGCTCGCGGGATTCGTCCCGTGCGCCGAGGAGGGGATCAGGCAGACCGTGCGGTGGGATTCGTTGCGCGAGCGGTGAAACGCGCGTATGACGAGGAGGCCCGTGTATTCCCCCTGCGCGCCGGCGTTGGGCTGGAGCGAGACGGCGGAGAAGCCGGTGATCTCGCCGAGCCAGCCGTTGAGCTCGCCGAACATCGCCTGGTAGCCGGCGGCCTGATCCGGCGGCGCGAAGGGATGGATTTTCCCGAACGACGGCCACGTGAGAGGGATCATCTCGGTCGTTGCGTTCAGCTTCATCGTGCAGGATCCGAGCGGGATCATGCTGACGTTCAGCGCGAGGTCTTTCGATTCGAGACCGTGGATGTACCGGAGCATGCCGGTCTCGCTCCGGTACATATGAAAGACCGGGTGCGTGAGGTACGGCGTGGTGCGGCCGGGCGCTTCCGTGGAGGCGCCGGCATTCCCGGCGGGAGTCTCCGCCGCGGGGGGAGTTCCTCCGCCGGCGAGCACGCCGAGAAGGGCGCGGACTTCGCGCTCATCCGTCAGCTCGTCGAGCGCGATGCCGAGCGTCCCGTCGCCGAAGTTCCGGAAATTCATCTCCGCGCGCGACGCGGCCCGGAGTATGGCATCGAGCGATCCGCCCTTCGGACGGATCCTGACGGTGTCGAAAAAGGCCTCCCGGACGACCGTGTGGCCGAGCAAGCGCGCTCCCCGGGAAAGGGAGAGGGCCAGCGCGTGCATCCTTCCGGCGATGGCGCGGATTCCGGACGGACCGTGATAGACGGCGTACATCCCCGCCATGACCGCGAGAAGCACCTGCGCCGTGCAGACGTTCGACGTCGCCTTCTCCCTCCGTATGTGCTGTTCCCGGGTCTGCAGGGCCATCCGGAGAGCCCGGTTCCCCTGGGCGTCGACCGAAACCCCGATGATGCGTCCGGGCATGTGACGGCGGTGCGCGTCTCGTGTCGCGAAATACGCCGCGTGCGGGCCTCCGTACCCGAGCGGGATGCCGAACCGCTGCGTCGAACCGACCGCCGCGTCGGCGCCGAACTCCCCGGGGGGAACGAGGAGCGCCAGGCTCATGATATCGGCGGCCGCGACGACGAGCGCCCCGGCGGCGTGGGCCCTGTCGCAGAATGAACGGTAATCGTGGACCGCCCCGTCGGTCGCCGGATACTGGATCAGCGCGCCGAACACGTCTTCGGAGAACTCAAAGTGATCCCACGGCCCGACCGTGACGCGGATCCCGAGCGCCTCCGCCCTCGTCCGGACGACTTCAATGTTCTGCGGATGACACTCGTCGGAGACGAAGAAGATCCCCCCGGCGGGATGCCCCTTCACGGCCGAGAACATCGTCATCGCCTCGGCCGCGGCCGTGGATTCATCGAGGAGGGAAGCGTTGGCGATATCCATCCCCGTCAGGTCGGTCACCATCGTCTGGAAGTTCAGGAGCGCCTCGAGCCGTCCCTGGGCGATCTCCGCCTGGTACGGCGTGTACGCGGTGTACCATCCCGGGTTCTCCAGTATGTTCCGGAGTATCACGCCGGGGGTGACGGCATCCTGGTATCCCGTCCCGATGAACGAGCGGAAGATCCTGTTTTTCCCCGCCGTCCGTGCGAGTGCGGCCAGAACGTCCTGTTCCGAGCGTCCCTCGCCGATCGCGAGCGGACGGGTGCTCCGGATCGCCGGAGGGACCACGCCGGCGATGAATTCCTCGAGCGACGAGCAGCCGAGCTCGTCGAGCATGGCCTTCCGGGCGCCGGGCCCGGGACCGATGTGACGCCTGGAAAACGGTACGATGTCGGATGTGATGTCTTGCATGCGAAGGTTCTCCCCTTAGAGAACCTTAAAATACGGACATTGCGGCTCAGATTCAATGATCGAAAAGCTCGTGCTGTCCCGGCGTGATCCGGCGGAATTCCGCCGTCGAGAGGTCCGGCCACGAGTTCCGGATCCCGGCGCGCGCGACGGAGAGCGCGAAGAGCGACTGCAGAGTCCCGGCGAATTCACCTTCCCCCTTCCCCCTGGTGTGAAACCGCGCGTCGCTCAGCTCTCCCGCCCGGGTGTCCCGGATCCTCCCGAGAATACGCGCGCGCTTCTCCGGCAGCTCCCGCTCCACCCAGTCGAGGAACAGGCTCCGGACGCTCCCGGGGAGCCGCACCAGAATGTACGATGCGGCGCGTGCGCCGCGCAGCGCGGCTTCCCGGACGATGCGCGGGACCTCCTCGTCCGTGAGCCCCGGGATGACCGGGGCGACGTTGACGCCGACCGGGACTCCGCACGCGGCGAGTTTCCCGATCGCATCGAGCCGGAGCGCCGGCGACGACGTCCGCGGCTCCATGATCCGTATCAGGTCCGGGTCCAGGCTCGTGACCGACAGCATCACGTGGACCAGGTTGCGCCGCGCCATTTCTTCGAGTATGTCGATGTCCCTCAGGACAAGCGCGTTCTTCGTGATGATGCTCACCGGGTTGCGCGCCTCCAGGAAGACCTCGAGGCATGTGCGCGTGAGTGAGAGCTTCCGCTCGATCATCTGGTACGGATCGGTGTTTCCCGAGAGCGTGACGATCTGTGGAACCCATCCTTTCGCCGCGAGCGCTGCGGCGAGGAGCGCCGGGGCATCGCGCTTGACCATGATCTTCGTCTCGAAGTCGATCCCCGCGGAGAACCCGAGGTATTCGTGTGAAGGGCGCGCGTAGCAGTAGATGCATCCGTGCTCGCACCCCCTGTAGGGATTGAGGCTGAACGTGAAGGGGATATCCGGGCTGTCGTTGCGGACGAGTATGGAATGGGAGGAGTCTTCGAAGTACCGGGTGGGGAGCGCGCGGGGGGATTCTTCCTCCCCGTCCGGGAACATCTCCCGGTGAAGGGCCTCGAACCGGTTCGGCGTATTGAAGGACGCGCCCCGCCCCTTTGCGGGCCTTCTCATCGTTCCTCCCGCACCCCCTTCAGACCCGGCGCCGGGGGGAAGGGCCTTCGGCCGCCGGGTACGTGCCGAGAAGCCGGAAATGAGAGACGATCTCCCTGAGGTGATCGAACGCGCGCGCGACCCGCTCTTCGTGGGGCCCCCCCGCGATGTCTGCGTAGAAGCGGTATTCGAACGGCGAGCGGGGATCGGGGCGGGATTCGATCTTCAGGAGGTCGATGTCCCGGAGGGCGAAGACGCCGAGTATATGAAAGAGTATCCCCGGCCGGTTGGCGGCCGGCGTGAAGACGATGCTGGACCGGGTTTTCGGTCCCCGCGTGAATTTCCAGGGGGCCCGGGCAAGCAGGAGGAACCGCGTATAATTGTTCGGGCTGTTCTCGATATTTCTCTTCAGTATCCTGAGCCCGTAGAGGCGCGCCGCGTACAACCCGGCGATGGCGCCGGATCCCGGGTGGCCTTCCCGGGCGACCGCTTCGGCCGCGCCGGCGGTGTCGAAGAACGGGACGGGGCGCATCGAAGGGTGGGCCAGGAGAAACCTGCTGCACTGGGCCAGCGCCTGCGGATGGGAGCGGACGGTGGTCACCCGCTCAAGCGTCCCGCGCGGGGGGCACATGAGCGCGTGCTCGATCCTCCTGTGCATTTCCCCGACGATGTGAAGCCCGTGCGCCAGGAGAAGGTCATAGTTCTCGTGTATGCTTCCGGCCAGCGAGTTTTCGATGGGGATCACGCCGCGGTCGGACCGCCGGCGTTCCACCCTGTCGAACACCTCGCTGAACGTCTGGCACGGGGCGGTCGTTACTCCGCTCCCGAGCATCGCCCGTGCCGCGGCTTCGCTGTATGCCCCGTGAACTCCCTGGAATGCCACATTCATGCCTGTCACCCGCAATGACGTCGTTGAACCCCACGCGAAATCTCCGTACATTCATAATATACAACACACCGCCCCTCAGAATCCACAGGGAGTCACACGTGAAAAAGAAAACCTCGAAAGCCGCCGGGAAAGGGCTGCGGGGGAGAGATTTCGTGTCCGTCGACGATTGTTCCGCCCGGGAAATCAACGCACTTCTTGCGCTCGGGCGCGCGATGAAATCCAATCCGAAGAAATACAGGAAGGCGCTCCAGGGGAAGATGATGGCGCTCATATTCGAGAAGCCGTCTCTCCGGACGCGGACGACGTTCACCGTCGGCATCAAGCAGCTCGGGGGGGATTCGCTCCTCCTGACTCCCGCCGACATCAACCTGGGAAAGAGGGAGTCGGTGTACGACGTCGCAAAGAACCTCGAGCGGATGGTGGACGGGATCATGATCCGGACGTTCGGTCACGCGATCTGCACGCAGATGGCCGACAACGCGTCGATCCCGGTCATCAACGGGCTGACCGACCTCGAACATCCCTGCCAGGCGATGGCGGATTACCTCACGGTCCTCGAATACAAGAAGAACCTCCGGAAACTGAAGCTGGCGTACGTCGGCGACGGGAACAACGTGGCGCATTCGCTCATGCTCGGCGCCGCGAAGCTCGGCCTGGCGCTCCACGTCGGCACCCCGGCGGCCTACGCCCCGGATGCCGCGGTCACCGCGCGGTGCAGGGAACTCTCCGCGGAAAGCGGCGCTTCGATCGTGTGGACCGAGGACCCCTCCGCCGCCGTCCGGGATGCGGACGTGGTGTACACGGACACATGGGCAAGCATGGGGCAGGAGGAGGAGGCCGCCGCCCGCAGGGGGATATTCCGCCCCTACCAGGTGAACCGCGCGCTCTTCGCACTGGCCAGGAAGGACGCCCTCTTCATGCACTGCCTCCCCGCGCACCGGGGGGAAGAAGTGACGGACGAGATCATCGACTCGCCCAATTCGGTCGTCTTCACGCAGGCGGAAAACCGCCTGCACGTGCAGAAGGCGATCATGTACGAATTGCTGCGCGACTGAGGCCATGCCCGGGCTCGTCCTCATCGCCGTAGGGGGGAACGCCCTGATACGGGCCGGCCAGAAAGGGACGGCGCAGGAGCAGTTTCAGAACGCCGTCGACACGGCGGGTGTCGTCGTCCGGCTCATCGAGGCCGGCTACCGGGTGGTCCTGACGCACGGCAACGGGCCGCAGGTGGGCGCGGCGCTCGTCCGCTCGGAGCTCGCGGCGGCGCACGCGTACAGGCTGCCGCTGGATTGCTGCGTCGCCTCCACGCAGGGGGAGATCGGGTACGTCCTGCAGTACGCCCTCTGGCAGGCGCTCCAGGCGGAAGGGCTGGACACCCCCGTCGTTGCGCTCGTGACGCAGGTTCTCGTCGACAAGAACGACCCGGCGTTCAAGCGCCCCACGAAGCCGATCGGCCCGTTTTACACGAGGGACGAGGCGGAGCGGTATCGCGACCTGTTCAACTGGGATATCGTCGAGGATTCTTCCCGGGGGTTCCGCCGCGTCGTGGCTTCGCCGGAGCCGCGGGGGATCGTCGAGCTCGAAGCCATCCGGGCCTGCGTCGACCGGGGGCTCGTGGTCATCGCGGGAGGCGGGGGAGGGGTGCCCGTCTTCAACGACCACGACATCACGAAGGGGGTCGAGGCGGTCATCGACAAAGATCATACCTCGGCGATACTCGCCTCCCAGCTGGGAGCGGACTGCTTCGTCATCGACACGGACGAGGAGATGGTGTGCCTCGATTACCGGAAGCCGTCGCAGAAGAAGGTCCCCCTGCTCACGGTGGAGGAATGCCGCCGCTACGCTTCCGAGGGACAGTTTCCCGAGGGGAGCATGGGACCCAAGATCAGGGCCGCGATGGTCTTCCTCGCGCGCGGGGGGGAGAAGCCGTCATCACGAATTCCGAACACCTGATGGACGCCGTCGCGGGACGCGGCGGGACGCACATCATTCGCTAACGGACACTTGCCGACCAAAGGAGCATGCATGCCGAAGAAACGCGTACTGATCATGGGGGCAGCGGGGAGAGACTTCCACAATTTCAACACGGTGTACCGCGGGAACAGGAGCGTTGAGGTCGTCGCGTTCACCGCGACCCAGATACCGAACATCGCCGGCCGGAAATATCCCGCAAAGCTCGCGGGTGCGGGCTACCCGGGCGGGATCCGGATCTACCCGGAATCCGATCTCCCCTCGCTCATAGGGAAGCTCCGCGTCGACGAGGTGATCTTTTCGTATTCCGACGTGTCGCACAACTACGTCATGGACAGGGCGTCGATGGTGATGGCGCTCGGCGCCGATTTCACCGTCCTGGGGGGAGCGCACACGATGCTCCCCTCGAGCGTTCCGGTGGTCGCCGTCGTGGCGGTCCGCACGGGCTCGGGAAAAAGCCAGACCTCGAGGAAGGTCTGCACCCACCTGAGAAGCCGGGGGAAGCGCGTGGTGGCCGTCCGCCATCCCATGCCGTACGGCGACCTCGTGAAGCAGCGCGTGCAGCGCTATGCGACGCTCGAGGACCTGGTGAAGTTCAAGTGCACGGTCGAGGAGATGGAAGAATACGAACCCCACATCGTCGAGGGGACGGTCATTTATGCCGGCGTTGATTACGAGGCGATCCTGCGGCAGGCGGAAAAGGAAGCCGACGTCATCGTCTGGGACGGTGGGAACAACGACATGTCGTTTTACCGGGCGGACCTGACGATCACCGTCGTCGACCCGCACCGCCCGGGCCACGAGCTCACGTACTACCCCGGCCAGGCGAACGTCCGTCTTGCCGACGTCATCGTCGTGAACAAGGTGGACTCGGCGAGCCGGGAGAACGTCGACCGCGTGATTTCCAACGTGGGCCTCGTCAACCCGGGTGCCCGGATCATCGAGGCGAAATCGACCATCAGCGTCGAGGACGAGTCGCTCATCCGGGGGAAGACCGTGCTCGTCGTCGAGGACGGCCCCACGCTGACCCACGGCGAGATGCAGTTCGGCGCGGGAACGATCGCCGCGAAGATGTTCGGCGCCAGCGCCATCGTCGATCCGCGCCCCTACGCCCTGGGCTCGATCGCCGCAACATACCAGAAATACCCCCGCACGGGAGCGGTCCTCCCGGCGATGGGATACGGGGAGGAGCAGGTGAAGGACCTCGAGGCCACGATCAACGCCGTTCCCTGCGACACCGTGATCATCGGCACGCCGATCGATCTCCGGCGCGTCCTGAAGATCGCCAGGCCGTCCGTGCGCGTCAGCTACGCGCTCGACGAATCGACGAAGCCCGACATCCCGGCCGTTCTCGACGAGTTCCTCGCCCGGCGCCGCACGAAGCGCCCCGGGAAAGGCCGGTCACGGTGACGATGACGGGCAGCCGTTGGCAAAGAGGGGGGAATTCCTTATATTGGGAGAGTTTTCGAAACCCGAACCCCGCCCGATGACCCACAACGAACTCGTCCTTGTTCTCGATTACGGCGCGCAGTATTCCCAGCTCATCGCCCGGCGCGTGCGTGAGGCGGGGGTTTACTCCGAGCTCCACCCCTGCACGATTTCCGTGGAGCGCATACGCGCGCTCCGGCCGAAGGGGATCATCCTCTCGGGAAGCCCGCACAGCGCCTACGAGGCGGGAGCCCCCCTTTCCTCTCCCGAAGTGTTCTCTCTCGGCATCCCGGTTCTCGGCATCTGCTACGGCCTCCAGCTCATCGCCTACCAGCTCGGCGGCGAGGTCGACAGGGCCGCGCGGCGCGAGTACGGCCAGGCCGTTCTCACGGTCGACGACGCCGGCGACCTCTTCGCCGGAGTCGCGCCCGACGGGCCCGCCGGTCTCAACGTCTGGATGAGCCACGGCGACCACATCACGCGCATGCCTCCCGGGTTCGAGGCGATCGCGCACAGCGCGAATGCGCCGGTCTGCGCCATACGGCACAGGGAGAAGAAAATCTACGGCGTGCAGTTCCACCCGGAGGTCGTCCACACCCCGAAGGGGGGGGAGATCCTCCGCAATTTCCTTTACCGCATCTGCCTCTGCACGGGCGGGTGGACCCCCTCGGCGTTCATCGGCGAGGCGGTCGCCTCCGTCCGGCGCGAGGTGGGGGAAGGGAAGGTGCTCTGCGCGCTCAGCGGCGGGGTGGACTCGTCCGTGGCCGCGCTCCTTCTCCACAGGGCGGTCGGCGACCGGCTCACGTGCATCCACATCAACAACGGGCTGATGCGCAAGAACGAGTCGGAGGCGGTCGTCCGGACGTTCCGCGACATGTACAACATCCCTCTCGTGTTCGTCGACGCCACCGATCTTTTCCTCGGGGCGCTCGCCGGGGTCACCGACCCGGAGACAAAACGGAAGACGATCGGGAAGCTGTTCATCGACGTCTTCGAGCTCGAGGCGAAGAAGATCGGGAAGGTCGATTTCCTCGCGCAGGGGACGCTCTATCCGGACGTGATCGAATCCACGTCGTTCAAGGGGCCCTCGGTGACGATCAAGTCGCACCACAACGTGGGGGGGCTCCCCGAGAAGATGAACATGAAGCTCATCGAGCCGTTCCGCGAGCTGTTCAAGGACGAGGTGAGGGCGCTGGGCGCCGGGCTGGGCCTCCCGGACGATCTTCTCTGGCGTCACCCGTTCCCGGGTCCCGGTCTCGCCGTGAGGATCCTGGGGGAGGTGACCCCCGAGCGTCTCGCGCTGCTCAGGGACGCCGACGAGATCTTCGTCGAAGAGGTGCGCCGCGCCGGGCTCTACAGGGAGATCTGGCAGGGGTTCGTGGTCCTCCTGCCGGTCCGTTCCGTCGGCGTGATGGGGGACGGAAGGACGTACGGGTACAGCGCCGCGGTGCGCGCCGTTGCGAGCGTGGACGGAATGACGGCCGACTGGTTCCGGATGCCGCACGACGTCCTTGCTGCGATCTCGGGGAGGATCACCAACGAGATACCCGGGATCAACCGCGTCGTGTACGACATCAGTTCCAAGCCGCCGGCGACAATCGAGTGGGAGTGAACGACAGGGTGTGCCCTTGAATAAATACTTTTCCTTCGTCAAGATCGAGCACACGCTCTTTTCCCTTCCGCTGATCTACAGCGGCGTGCTGCTCGCCGCGCGCAGCGGGCCTCTCCCGTCCATGCGCATCCTCCTGCTGGTGCTCACCGCCGCCACGGGCGCGCGCACGGTGGCCTTCGCCCTCAACAGGATCATCGACAGGCAGATCGATGCCCGGAATCCCCGGACGGCCTCCCGCGACCTCCCCAGCGGGCGGATGACGCTCTGGGAGGCTTCGTGGGTGATGATCGCGGGGCTGGCGCTGTATTTCGGCTCCGCGTGGACGATCTCGGCCTTTTGCTTCACCATGGCGCCGATCCCGCTCGCCGTTTTCATCATCTACCCGACGATGAAACGATTCACGCCGCTGGCGCATTTCGGCGTCGGCCTGGGTCTCGCCATGGGACCCCTCGGGGGCTGGTTCGCCGTCTCGCCGTCGCTGCACGACATCGAGATCCCCGCGCTCCTTGCGCTCTTCACGCTCTTCTGGGTCGCCGGGTTCGACATCATCTACGCGACGCTCGATGAGGAGTTCGACCGCCGCGCGTCGCTCTACTCGTTCCCCGCCCGGTTCGGGAAACGCACGGCCCTCCGCATCTCGGGCATCCTGCACGCCCTGGCGTTCGCCCTGCTGGCGGCCCTGTTCTACTATTCTTACATGTCGCTCCTGGCGCTTCCGCTCCTTCTCGGAACGGGGGTGCTGCTCTACCTCGAACAGCGTAAGGCGGAGGACGTGCACCTCGCCTTTTTCCGGATCAACGCGGTGGCGGGATTCGCGGTCTTCTGCATGGTCCTCGTCGGAGTGTACGCATGAAGGTGATCGTGGCCGTCACCGGATCATCGGGCGCCGCCTACGCCCTGGATTTCATCCGGCGGTGCCCTGCCGAGAAATACCTCATCGTCAGCGCGTGGGGGAAGGTGCTCCTGCGCGACGAGCTCGGGCTCGGGGAGAAGGACCTGAAGGGGCTCGTCCGGCGGACGTTTTCCGACGACGACCTTGCCGCCCCGGTCGCCTCCGGCTCCAACCACGTGGACGCGATGGTGATCATCCCCGCGTCGACATCCACGGTCGGCAAGATCGCCTCCGGCATCGGCGATACCCTCATCACGCGCGCGGCCCAGGTCTGCCTCAAAGAACGGACCCGGCTCGTCCTGTGCGTGAGGGAGACCCCGCTCTCCACGCTCACGCTCGAACAGTGCGCCCGGCTCTCGTCGTACGGCGCGGTGATCATGCCCGTCTCCCCCCCCATGTATTTCGTCCCGAAAGCGGTCGACGAGTTCATCGGCGCGTTCACCGACAGGGTGCTCGCCCAGATCGGCGTTGCAGGAGGCCGCGGCTGGCGCTCGGAGGAACTGGAGTGACCTTTGCCTCGTTCGGCGAATTCGCCCGGTACCTCCGCTCGCAGGGGGAGCTCGTGAGCGTTTCCCGGGAGGTGGACCCCCGCCTCGAAATCACGGCGATCGCCTCGCGCGCCCTCCGGGAGTCGAAACCGGCGATCCTTTTCGAGCACGTCAAGGGGTCTCCCTACCCGGTCGTCGTGAACGCGCTGGCAAGCGACCGGCGGTGCGAGCTCGCGCTCGGGGCTCACCCGGAGCAGATCGGGGAGGACCTCGTGCGTTTCCTGGACGAGGCGTTTCCCCCGCATCTCTCCTCGCTCCTGGCCCACAGGAAGACCGCCGCGCGGTTCCTCCACACGCCGGTGCGCACGGTGCGCAACGCCCTGTCCCAGGAGGTGACCGGCGAGCCCGATCTCGACGCGCTCCCCGTCCTCACCTGCTGGCCCCTCGACGGCGGGCGGTTCATCACGCTGCCGCAGGTCGTGACGTACGATCCCTCCAGCGGGAAACGGAACATGGGGATGTACAGGATGCAGGTCTTCGACGCGCGGACGACGGGGATGCACTGGCAGATCCAGAAGGGGGGAGGGTTCCACTACGCCCGCGCCGAAAAACTGGGGAGGCCTCTCGAGCTCGCCGTGGCGATCGGGACGGACCCCGCGCTCCTGCTGGCGACGGTGGCTCCCCTGCCGGAGAACATCGACGAGGCGATGTTCGCGGGTTTTCTCAGGGGGAGGAGGACGGAGTTCGTGAAAGGGAAGACGATCTCCATCGGCGTTCCCGCCGGGGCCGAATTCGTCCTCGAGGGGATCGTGCAGCCGGGCGAGCGGCGGCGCGAGGGACCCTTCGGCGATCACTTCGGCCATTACTCGTCCGCCGCGGAGTTCCCGGTGTTTCACCTGAGCGCGGTGACGCGCCGCCGGAACCCCGTCTTTCCCGCGACCGTCGTGGGGATCCCCCCGATGGAGGACAAGTTCCTCGGGGACGCGACGCAGCAGATTCTCTCCCCCCTTGTGAAGCTGCTCCACGCGGAGGTCACCGCGATGTGGGCATACTACGAGGCGGGGTTTCACAACCTCCTTGTCGTCGCCGTGGACCAGCGCTACGGCAAGGAGGCCATGAAGACCGCGCTCGGCCTGATGGGGATGTCGCAGCTCGCGCTCACGAAATGCATCATCACGGTCAGCGAAGGGGTCGACGTCCGGAATTTTTCCGCCGTGCTCGCCGAGGTGCGGGAGCACTACGACCCGCACTTCGATTTCGTCATGATCCCGCGCGTCCCCCTTGACACGCTCGATTTCACGAGCGCCAGGATGAACCTGGGAAGCAAGATGATCATCGATGCGACGAGGAAGGAACGTCCGCGCGCGTCGCGCTCGGGCCGCCCGCTGAAAGCGGCCCCCTCGCTCCGCTCCTTCGACAGGAGGATCACGGGCGAGACCCTCCTGGAGGGAACGCTTCTCGTGGTCCGCGTGGCGCGCGACGGCGGCCGGGTTCTGAAGAAACTCCTGGCGCTCCCCCTGCTGAAATCCGTCCCCCTGATCGTGACCGTGAGCGAAGACGTGGACATCCGGGACCGGGAGAACACCCTGTGGGGGATCTTCACCCGGTTCGACTGCGAGCGCGACGTCCTGTTCGCCGAACGGAAGATGATCGGCATCGCCCCCGTGTACGGGGGGGCCATGGGGATCGATGCGACGTGGAAGGAAGGATACCCGCTCCCGCTCACGATGGCGGACGACGTGACGCGGAGCGTCGAGGAACGCTGGGACAGTTACTGGCGTTAGTACGTTGCCGCACCCGGACACACGACGGAGGACCTTCTATGCACATACGCGACCGAAATCTCATCCCGGTGTGGGAGAAGATCGAGCGGGGGGAGAGGCTCTCGCTCGACGACGGGCTGACGATGTACGCCTCGCCGGACCTGATCGGCCTCGGCGCGATGGCCGGTGCCGTCCAGAAGGAACGGAGCGGGGACGCCGTGTACTTCGTCCTCAATCAGAAGATCGAGCCGACGAACGTGTGCGTGCTGTCGTGCAAGTTCTGCGACTTTGCCGCAAAGAAAGGGGACCCGCGGGCCTACGAGATGACGGTGGAGGAGATCCTCGGCAAGCTCAGCCCCGAAATCCGCGAAGTGCACATCACCGGGGGGATGCCTCCCGACTGGCCCTGGGAGCGGTACCTGGGCATCGTCCGGGCCGTGCACGAACACCTGCCGGAGGCGGACATCAAGGCGTTCACCGCGGTGGAGATCGATTTCTTCAGCAAGAAATTCCGCATGGGGGTCGATGAAGTCCTTCGAGGGCTCCGCGAGGCCGGGCTCCGCACGATGCCCGGCGGAGGCGCGGAGGTGTTCTCCGAGCGGGTCCGCAGGCTCCTCTTCAACCAGAAAATCGGCGCGAAGCGGTGGCTCGACATCCACCGGACCGCGCACCGGATGGGGATTCCGACGAACAGCACGCTCCTCTACGGCCACATCGAAACGGCGGAGGAGCGGCTCATCCACATGATGCGCCTCCGCGAGCTCCAGGACGAGACCGGCGGATTCCTGACGTTCATCCCGCTGGCATTCCAGCCGGGGTCGACGGGGATCAAGCCCGCGCACCGGTTCACGTCCGCGGCCGACGACCTGAGAACGATCGCCGTGTCCCGCCTGATGCTGGATAATTTCCCGCACATCAAGGCGTACTGGGTGATGCTGACAGAAGAAGTCGCCTCCGTCGCGCTGAACTTCGGCGCGGACGACATGGAGGGGACCGTGGGGGGGAGAAAATCGCCCACGACGCAGGGGCGGTGAGTCCCATGAATCTCGCCAGGGAAAGGATCGTCCGTCTCATCAGGGACGCCGGAAAGATCCCCGTGGAGCGGGACGCTTACTACAATCCCCTGCACGTCTGCGCGGAGAGGGTCGTGGGGAAGATTCCGTATCTCAATTCCGTCCCGTTTTACGCACGGCTGGAAAAAGGGGATTTCCGCATCCTTCCCGTCGTCCCCCGGCGGATGGGGATGCTGAGCGCGCAGGGAGAGCTCGACGCGGGGCCGTTTTCCCTGATGGACTACTTTGCACAGGAAGACGCGATGGACCTGATGGGATGGTGCATCGCCACGCGCGACCAGGTGAAGAGCGTGATGCTCTTCTCGAAAGGAGGGTGGCGCGACCTCGAGGGCCGGCGGATCGGGATCACGGACGATACCGCGACCTCCGTGCATCTTCTCAGCGTCCTGCTGAAGGAAAAGTACGGCGTGAACGCGGTCCTGGAGCGGCTCCACCAGGGGGTGAACGCCTACGACGGATATGACGCCGTCCTCCTGATCGGAGACGAGGCGCTCCGGCACAACAAGCACGGGCTGGCCGGGTTCGAACTCGTCTACGATCTCGCCCGCGAATGGTACGAGTGGCAAAAGCTCCCGTTCGTGTTCGCCGTCTGGGCCCAGCGGCGCTCGCTCGAGCCCGCCGCCAGGGAGGAGCTCAACGCGCTTCTCGCCCGGTCGCTCGAAGCGGTGGGAGGGGATTTCGCCGCCGTGGCGGGGCGGCACGGCCGGAGGATCGGTCTGACGGACGCGGAGACGCAGGAGTACCTTTCGGGATTCAATTACACGCTCGGCGAACGGGAGAGGGAGGCGATCCGCGTTTTCCGCAGTCTGCTTCCCGTCCGCAGCCCGGGCGCGCACGCCGCAGGCGGCAGGAGGGAGGGACGATGAGAATCGGCGATCTCTGTGCGAAGGCGTGCGCGGGTGAGCGGATCTCTCCGGAGGAAGGTCTCGAGCTCCTTGCGCACGCGGAGCTCCTCGATCTCGGCGCGGCGGCGAGCGAAATACGGTTCAGGAAGAACCCGGAGCCGCGCGTGACGTTCCACGTCGACACCAATCCGAATTACACGAACGTGTGCAACGTGGACTGCATCTTCTGCGCCTTCTACAGGCATCCGGGAGACGAGGGGGCCTACACGCACACCGTCGATGCAATGATCGCGAAGTTCCGGGAGTCCGCCGCCCGGGGGGTCAGGACGATACTCCTGCAGGGAGGAGTCAACCCGGCACTCCCGTTTTCATACTACCTGGAGCTCGTCGAGCGGACCGTCAGGGAGGTCCCGGGCGTCACCCCCCATTTCTTTTCGACGTCGGAGATCCTGGGGATGGCCCGGGTCGCCGGACTGACCGTCCCGGAAGTTCTCCGCCGCCTCTGGGAGGCCGGGCTCCGGACGATACCGGGAGGAGGGGCGGAAATCCTCTCCGACAGGGTGAAAAAGAAAATCAGCCACCTCAAGGGCTCGAGCGCGGACTGGATCGGGGTGATGCGCGAGGCGCACCGGATAGGATACAAAACCACCGCGACGATGATGTACGGACATCTCGAGACCGCGAGCGACATCATCGAGCACCTGGAGATCGTCCGGCGGCTGCAGGACGAAACCGGGGGATTCACGGCATTCATCCCCTGGAGCTTCAAGCCGGGGAACACCCCGCTGGAGAAGATCATCCCCGAGTACGCGACCCCCGTACGCTACCTCCAGATGATCGCCCTCTCCCGCATCTACCTCGACAACGTCCCGCATATCCAGGCGTCCTGGTTCTCGGAAGGGAAGAAGACCGGGCAGATCGCACTGCACTTTGGCGCGGACGACTTCGGAGGGACGCTGCAGGAAGAAAACGTGCACGCGGCGGCGCGCTACGTCAACAGGACGAGCACGGAGGAGTGCATCCAGATGATTCACGACGCGGGGTTCGAGGCGGCCGAGAGGAACACGGTCTACGACATCCTGGGGACATTCGGCAGCGCCCCCGCGGCGGCCTGAGGGACCTCAGTACAGCGTGAGGGGAGGCACGCGGCCGATGAACCCGCGCTCGTGCGCCGCCCGGAAAAGGTACTCGAGGGCTTCCTTCCCCTTCTCCCCCATGTCGATCGTCAGCTGGCTGACGTACATCTTCACGAACCGTTCCCCGAGCGACCTCTCGATCCCCCGCCCCCACTGCAGCGCGTAGGGGATCGATTCGTCCTGGTGCGCATACCCGTAGGCGATGCTCTCGCGGAGCCCGGTCGAGAGTTTCACCGCCAGGTCCTCCCCCAGGTCCTTCCGCACGACGTCGAGCCCGAGAGGGAGCGGCAGCCCGTGTGTCTCGGCCTGCCAGAATTCGCCGAAGTCGATCACCTTCCTGTAGCCGAGCGCCCCGTACGTGATCTGCCCCTCGTGGATGAGAAGCCCGGCGTCGACTTCCCCCGCGTCGACGGCGCGCATGATGTCGTCGAACGGCATGTCGACGTTGCGTATCCCCTCCGTGAACGTCCTGAACAGGAGCGTGGCCGTCGTCAGGGGGCCCGGGGTCGCGACGGTCTTTCCCTTCAGCTCGGCGAGCGTCCCGTAGCGGCGCGAGATCAGCACGGGACCGTATCCCTCCCCCATGCTGGCGCCCGTTTTCATCACCCAGTACCTGTCGGCGACGGCGCTGAAGGCGTGCGCGGAGATTGCGGTCACTTCGAGCTCGGCGCGGATCGCCCGCTCGTTGAGCGACTGGATGTCCTCGAGGAGATGCTCGATGCGTATGCCGGGAAGCTTCACCTTCCCGCTGGAGAGGCCGTAGAACATGAATGCGTCGTCGGGGTCGGGACTGTGACCCACGCGTATTGTCCTGTCGTTCATGGTTTCCTGTTCCTGTAGATGTCGGGATTACTGAGTTCCATGTACCGTTCGGGATGGCGCGGGACCCCGAAGCCGAACTTCCCGTACAACCCGTGGGCGTCGCGCGTCAGGAGGCTCCAGCGGCGCATCCCCTGAAGCTCGGGGTGCGTGGTGATGCATTGCATGAGAAGGCGCCCGACCCCGCCGCCGCGGTACGCCTCGAGGACGAACACGTCCGCGATGTAGGCAAACGTGGCCCTGTCGCTGATGACCCTGGCGAAGCCGATCTGGGCTCCGTCCCTGTAGGCGCCGAAGCAGAGCGATCCCCGGATCGAACGCTCGACGATCTCCCGGGGGATCTCTCCTGCCCAGTAGCTCCGGACGAGAAAGCCGTGGATGACGCCGATGTCGAGGAGCGCGGGGTCCGTCGAGACGACCGTCGTTCCCCCCGTGATCGCGTGATGAGTCATGTCATTTCTCGGCAGTGTAGACGGAGGCGATGCCGAACGTGAGCCGTTCGGCGGAGGCGGAGCGGAACCCCGCACCTTCAATCACCCGGAGGAACTCCGCTCCCTCGGGGAACGCCATGACGCTTTCGGGCAGATACGTGTACGCCTCCCTGTGCCCGGAGACGGCCCGCCCGATGAGAGGTATCACCCGGAGAAAATAGAACAGGTACAACTCCCGGAAGGGGAACGCGCGGGGCCGGGAGAATTCCAGGATGACGAGTTTTCCCCCGGGGCGAAGGACCCGGCACATCTCGGCGAGCCCACCCGCGAGGTTTTCGAAATTCCGCGCCCCGAACGCGACGATCGCCGCGTCGAACGTGCCGTCGTCAAAGGGAAGGTGTTCCGCCTCTGCGGTGCGGAGCGAAACCACGCCGGAGAGTCCCCGCCGCGCAATCTTGCCGCGGCCGATGGCGAGCATCTCCCCGGCGAGATCCACCCCCACCACCTCGCGGGGACGGAGCCGGGCGGCCGCGATCGCGAAATCGGCCGTACCGGTGGCGACGTCGAGTATGCGCGCCCCCGGCTCTCCGCGGAGGCCCCGGAGCGCCTTTCTCCGCCAGTACGTGTCGATACCCGCGCTCAGCAGGTGGTTGAGCACGTCGTACCGGCGGGCGATGGAATCGAAGAGGGAGCGGACGTCCTGTTTCTGCACGAGAGGGAGATGTTCGGTAAACCGGAACATACGAAATGCGGACGATACTTCCAACGGTCCGCATATTGACATTCTTCGGCGATTCGTGTATACTTTGACAGGGTCCTCCGGGGCCTGACCTTCATCCGGGAGCGGTGAGGGCTTTTTTTTGTTCTTCCCGCACAACCCACACAGCAGGGCGAGAGACCAATGCCCAGAATCCGCGTCCGCCTGGACGCACCCCGCGACCGGTCATATACCGTCGAGATCAAGCCGGGTATACTCAGCGAAATTCCGCTCCTCCTTTCGCGCACCGAGGGGAAGCGGGGGATGTTCATCATTACCGACACGAACGTGTCCCCCCTCTACGGACGGGAGTTGAACAGCCGGCTCGCTTCCGCCGGCTGCCAGGTCGCCCTCTTCGAGGTCCCCGCGGGGGAGCGCTCGAAGGGCCCGGCCGCGTTGAACGCCCTGTACGCGAAGCTCCTGCGGGGGGGGATCAGGCGCGACAGTCTCGTCCTTGCGCTCGGCGGAGGGGTCATCGGCGATCTTGCCGGCTACTGCGCGGCGACCGTGCTTCGCGGCGTCAGGTTCGTCCAGCTCCCCACGTCTCTTCTGGCGCAGGTCGACAGCAGCGTGGGGGGGAAGGTGGGGATCGATCATCCCGCCGGGAAGAACCTCATCGGCGCGTTTCATCAGCCCTCGGCCGTGTACATCGACCCCGGTGCCCTTGCGACGCTTCCCCCCGACGAATTCAGGAACGGATTCGCAGAGGTCGTGAAGGTCGCCGCGGCTCTCGACGCTCCCTTCTTCGCGCTGATCGAAAGAAACGTCTCCCGCATCAGGCGGGAGAATGCGCTCCTCAATACGAAAATCATCGAAACGTCCGTCGCCCTCAAGGCGTCCGTGGTCGAGAAGGACGAACGGGAGACGGGGCTGCGCAAAGTGCTCAACCTCGGGCACACGATCGGCCATGCGCTGGAATCCTCGGGCGGATTCGCCCTGAAGCACGGGGAGGCGGTGGCGATCGGGATGGCGGCCGAGGCGCGGATCGCCGTCGAACTGGGAATGCTGGGCGGAGGGGACTGCCGCAGACTCACGTCCCTGCTGGCCGCCGTAGGGCTTCCCGTGGATCCTCCACGCCGGATCAACGAACGTGCATTCATGTCGGCCCTCGCACTTGACAAGAAATCCGACGTGACAGGCCCGCGGTTCGTGCTCCTGCGGAGAATAGGGGAATGCGTTCAGGGGTCGCCCGTTCCCCCCGACCTCGTTCGCAAAACCATGGGGCTCATATCTAAGAAGAGAAAGCATGGCTGAGGGCGCATGATCATCGTTTCGATCACCGGTCCGCGGATGTCGGATGCGCTCGAACAGGTTGCGCGGTCCGATCCGTGGGCGGACATGTTCGAATTCCGCCTCGACCTCATACGGAAGCCGGAGCTCGCGCTCCTGCTCCTTTCCACCCGGAAGCCCGTGATCGCGACGTGCCGGCCGTCGTGGGAAGGGGGGGAATTCCGGGGACCGGAGGGGGAGCGCCTCGACATGCTCGCGGCCGCCTCGCTCCTGGGAGCCGAGTTCGTCGACATCGAGCTGCGTTCGGGCGCGCGCGCCCTCTCGCAGTTCCTTTCCAGGCGCAGAGAGAGCGGCGTGATCGTTTCCTGCCATCTCGGGCCGGGGGCTCGCCCCGCGGCCGCCCCTCTTTACAGGCGGATGAAAGAGACAGGCGCCGACGTCCTGAAGTTCGCCTTTCACGCTCGCGATGCATGGGAGAACCGCATCGCATTCGATTTTCTCCGGCGGGCCTCCGCCGACGGCCGCAAAGCGGTCGCCATCGCGATGGGGGAGGCGGGAGAACCGAGCAGGGTGCTGTACCGTGTGTTCGGCGGGTGGGGGACGTATGCATCGCCGGAAACGGGAAAGGGCTCGGCCCCGGGTCAGTTGACCGGCCGCGTCCTCGCGGACCTCTACCGCTCGGAGCGGCTGAACCGGTCCACGAAGATCTTCGGGGTCGTAGGCAATCCCGTTTCCCAGAGCCGCGGCATCGAGGTCCACAATCCTCTCTTCGCGCGGGCGGAGAAGAACGGCGTGTACTGCCGGTTTGCGGTCCGGGACCTCGGGAAGTTTTTCTCGCGTCTCGTCCCGCTGCTCGACGGGTTCAGCGTGACGCATCCCCACAAAGTGAAGGTTGCGGGATATCTCGACCGGCTGGATCCCCTGGCCAGGGCCGTCGGGGCCGTCAACACCGTGGTCAGAAAGAAAGGGCGGCTCACCGGGACGAACACGGATGCCCCCGCCGCACTCGATGCGATCGAGCACGTCGCCGGGGTGAGAGGGAAGAAGATGCTCATTATCGGCGCCGGCGGCGCCGCCCGGGCGATCGCCTACGAGGCGAAGAGGCGCGGAGCGATCGTCCTCGTGACGGGAAGATCCCCCGTGAGAACGCGGCGGCTTGCACGCGAGATCGGTGCCCGTGCCGTCCCGCCGGAGGCGCTCCGGGCGGCGGACGCCGACATACTCGTCAACGCCACTCCCGTCGGCATGGCCCCGCACATCCATGAATCCCCGTTCCCGCGCGCCCTGTTGAAGGGAAAGACGGTGTTCGACGCCGTCTACAACCCCCCGATGACGAAGCTCCTCCGGGAAGCCGCCGCTTCGGGCTCGACGATCGTCAGGGGAACGGACATGTACATCAACCAGGCGGCCATGCAGTTCGCGCTCTATGCGGGGGTTCCCGCGGATGTCACACTGATGAAGAAACTCCTGCTGGGGAATGAACCATGATACGACACATCGTGTGCTGGACGTTTCTTGACCGGGCCGAAGGCGCGGACAGGAGCGCGAATCTCCTCAGGGCGAAAGCCATGCTCGATGCGCTTCCGGGGGAGATCCCCGAAATACTCTCCCTGGAGGTCGGCATCGACGCCGCGCGGGGGCCCGCTTCCGGCGACCTCGTGCTCACGGGGACATTCGCCTCCGCCGCCGCGCTCGAGATGTACCAGAAACATCCCCGGCACCTGGAGGTCGTGACATTCCTCCGCCGCGTTCAATCATCGAAGATCGTCGTCGACTACCCGGTCCCCGGGCCGTGATGAGGGAAACGAGAACATCGGGGCCGCTTGCGGGGCGCATGCGCGTCCCGGGATCCAAGAGCCTGACGAACAGGGCGCTCGTCTGTGCGTCGCTCTCACGCGGGGTCTCGACGATCGGCAACGCCTCGGAGAGCGACGACACCGCGCTGCTTGCCAACGGTCTGAACCAGCTCGGCATACTCGTGCGCAGGAAGGGCTCCGCTCTTGAGGTCGAAGGAAGGGGGGGAGCGCTCGATGCGCCGAAGCTGCCGATTCCTTCGGGGAACGCGGGGACCACGCTCCGTTTCCTGCTGGCGCTCGGCGCGCTCGGCCGGGGGACGACGGTGATCGAAACGAGCGGCAGGATGGCCGCACGCCCCAACGACGACCTCGTCGATGCGCTGAAGTCGATGGGAGTGCCGGTCCGCCACGAAAAGGACTCGACCCGGTTCGCAGTGACGGGGGGTTCGATATCGGGGGGCGAGATCGCCGTCAGGAGCGACAGAAGCTCCCAGTTCCTCTCCGCGCTCCTGATGGTTGCGCCGTACGCGAAAAGCCGGTGCACGGTCACCTCCGCCGGCACGGTCGCCTCCGGGGGGTATCTCACGCTGACGCTCGACGTCATGAAGGATTTCGGCGTGAGCGTCGGGCGGACGCCCGGAGGGTCGTTCACCGTCGATGCCCCCGCATCGTACAGGCCGGCGGCATACACGGTGGAGGGAGATGCCTCGGGCGCCACGTACCCGTTCGCCGCTGCGGCCGTGGCCGGGGGAGAGGTCTTCGTCCCCGGAGTCGTTCCGTCGTCGCATCAGCCCGACGCCGGTTTTGCGGACGTGCTCGGGAGGATGGGGTGCAGCGTGGAGCCCGGCCCTGACGGGACGCGCCTTGCGCGCACGGGAACGCTCCGCGGCGTCGACGTGTCGATGCACGGCATGCCCGACGCGGTGCCCGCGCTCGCCGCGGTCGCACTGTTCGCCGAAGGGGAGACACGGATGCGGGAGATCGGCCATCTCCGGTACAAGGAGTCCAACAGGCTTGAAGGGTTCGCCGGCGAGCTCCGGAAACTGGGAGCGGATATCGCCGTCGGCGGGGACGACATGACGATACGCCCGGCCCCCCTCCGGGGCGGGCTTCTTCTGTGCGGGGACGACCACCGGCTGGCGATGAGTTTCGCGGTGATCGGCCTCCGTGTCCCGGGCGTGCGGATCGACGATCCCGCCTGCGTCCGGAAGTCGTTCCCCGCATTCTGGGAAGAACTGGATCGATTGATCGACGAAAGCGCACACTGAGGACGGGAGACCATGGCAGGAAATTCGTTCGGTTCATATGTCCGCATCACGACGTTCGGCGAAAGCCACGGCCGCGCCATCGGCGCGGTCATTGACGGCGTCCGGCCGGGCCTCCCGGTCGACACGGGATTCATACAGCACGAGCTCGACAGGAGGCGTCCCGGGCAGAGCGCCGTGACGACGTCCCGTGCGGAGTCCGACAGCGTGGAGATCCTGAGCGGCGTCTTCGAGGGGAAGACGACGGGGACCCCGCTGTGCATGCTGATCTGGAACAGGGACCAGAGGCCACAGGCGTACGAAAAGATCAAAGACATGTTCCGTCCCGGGCACGCCGGGTACACCTACCTGGCGAAATTCGGGGTCAACGACTACCGGGGAGGAGGAAGGTCCTCAGGGAGAGAGACGGCGGCGCGCGTGGCGGCGGGGGCGTTCGCCAAGAAGCTTCTCGCCCTCCGGGGGATCGACGTCTACGCCTACACGCTGGAGGCGGGAGGGATCCGCGCCCGGCGCTTCGAGAGGGACCAGATCGAGCGGAACCCCCTGAGGACGCCCGACCCGGCCGCCGCACGGAAGATGGAGAAGCTCATACTGAAGATGAAGAAGGAAGGAGACTCGGTCGGCGGCATCGTGGAGGTGGTCGTGAAGAACCCCCCTGCGGGACTGGGGGAACCGGTCTTCGACAAGCTGGAGGCGGACCTCGCCAAGGCCCTCATGTCCATCGGGGCCATCAAGGGGTTCGAGGTGGGGAACGGGTTCGGCGCCGCGAGGCTCAAGGGGAGCCGGAACAACGACCCGATGTACGTCGAGAAGCGCACCGGCCGCGTGCGGACCCGCACGAACAATGCCGGGGGAATCGCGGGGGGGATTTCCAACGGGGAAGACATCGTCGTCCGCATCGCGGTGAAGCCCCCCTCCTCGATCCGGAAAAAACAGGAGACCGTCACTGTCGACCTGAAGAGCGCCACGATCTCGGTGGAGGGGAGGCACGATCCGTGCATCTGTCCGCGCGTGGTCCCCGTGGCGGAATCGATGGTCGCCCTGACGCTGATCGACCATCTCATGCGCCAGAAACTCCTCGCCTCGAAGAGCCGGCTCCACAACCTCCGCGACACGATCGACCTTATCGACCGGAACCTGCTCCTGCTGCTTGCCGAGCGGCAGGGACTCGTCCGCCAGATCGGCGCACTCAAGAAGAAGACGGGGATCGGCGTCCGGGACAACGCGCGCGAAAGGAGCGTCCTCCTCTCCCAGCGTTCGGGGGCCCGCGTCCTGGGGCTCGACGAGCGGATGGTGGAGAAGATATTCAGGGACGTGTTCGGCCTGGCGCGCGCGTCGCAGAAGGGGATCGTCGGCAAATGAGCCTCACGCTCGGGCTGATCGGGTACGGCCGTTTCGGGAAACTCGCGGCCCGTTACTGCGCCCGGGAGGCCGGTGTGGCCGTCTATGACCCCCGTGTCCGCGTGACGGGCCCCGGACGCGTCCGGGGGGCCACGCTGCGCGAGGCGGCCTCGCAGCAGGTTGTCATACTCGCCGTGCCGATTTCCGAGCTGAAGGGAATTCTGAGGGCCGTCGCCCCGATCGTCCGCCCCGGGGCGCTCGTGATCGACGTCTGCTCGGTCAAGCAGAACCCGCTCCGGTGGATGAGGGCGATTCTTCCCCGCAGCGTCGCCGTCATCGGCATGCACCCCCTGTTCGGTCCCGACAGCGACACCGGCACGCTCGCGGGACAGAGGGTCGTCGTGTGCCCGTCCCGCGGCGGGGCGCGGTGGCTCGGGAAGCTCCGCGGGCTCGCCCGTTCGCACGGCATCCGTCTCCACGTCATGACCCCCGCGTCTCACGACCGCCTGATGGCGGAGACGCTCCTCCTCACCCAGTACGTCGGGCGACTGATCGCGGGGGCGGGGATCCGCTCCCGCGCGTGGTCGACGCCGTCGTACGCGCTTCTCGCGCGTCTCGTCCGGACCGCGCTGCGCGATTCGGAACAGCTGTTCGTCGACATGGTGCGCTACAACCCGTACGGGGCCTCCACCGCCAGGGCCCTCCTTCGTTCCCACCGCGCGCTCCTGGGGAGGACGCGCCGGGCGGATTGATATTGAGCGGTGAATTGGATTTATTGAAGCCCTGAGTCAACAATCAGGAGCAGATGCGCGTGAGCCCGACGGTCCAGATCGTCAATGTCACGAAGAAATTCGGCTCGTTCGTCGCCGTCGACAACCTTGACCTCTCGATCGCACGGGGGGAGTTCTTCGGATTCCTGGGGCCGAACGGCGCCGGGAAGACGACGACAATCAAGATGATCACCGGATTGTACACCCCGACGTCGGGATCCTGCCTGATCAACGGCCATGACGTCCACCGGGAGCCGGTGCCGGCCAAGCGCTCCATCGGGTACGTCCCCGACCAGCCGTTTCTCTACGACAAGCTCACCGGGCGGGAATTCCTGTACTTCGTCGGCGGCCTCTTCGGCATGCCCGTCGCGCTGCTGAGGGAGCGGATCGAGGAGTTCATCGACACGTTTGAGATCGGCGATTTCGTCGACAAGAGGGCGGAGGAATATTCGCAGGGAATGCGGCAGAGGGTCGTCCTCTCCGCCGCGATGATCCACGACCCGGGCGTTCTCATCATCGACGAGCCGCTGGTCGGGCTCGACCCGCGCAGCGCCCGGCTCGTCAAGGACACGCTCAAGCAGAAGACCCGGGCGGGGCTGACCATCTTCATGTCGACGCACCTCCTGGAGATCGTCGAAGAGCTCTGCGACAGGATCGCGATCATCAAGGAGGGGCGGATCATCTATGAGGAATCCAGCGGCGCCGCCCGGAGGTCCAACGGCGAGCTGGAGACCATGTTCCTGGAACTGACGAAGTAGCGCCGCATGCAGCAGGTAATACTCATACTGAACGTCAAGGCGAGCGCGTTCCTCAAGAACGTCACCGATTTCCGGTTCCAGAGCCTCCTGAAGAACCTCTCCTCCCTGTTCATCTTCGGCGGCGTGGCGCTCGGCGTGTTCCTCCTTTCCCGGGCCGCGACGGGATACCTGCTCCAGCAGGCGCACATCGGCCTCTTCCTCTTCCACAGGTTCCTGTCGATGCTGCTGTACGTCTTCTTCATCACCGTCAACCTCGGCAACATGATCGTCTGCTACGCGACGCTCTACAAGTCTGACGAGGTGACGTTCCTGATGGGGCTGCCGGTGCCCCACCACACGATCTTCGCGGTGAAGTTCATCGACAACTTCTTCTACAGCTCGAGCACGCTTCTCCTGCTCGGGCTCGCGCTCCTGCTCGGCTACGGCTCGTACTTCGGGATGTCCGCCTGGTTCTATCTCTTCACGTTCGCGGCCGTGCTGCTCCCCTTCATGCTGACCGCCGGCCTCATCGCGGTCATCGTCCTGATGCTCCTCGTCGGTGTCGCCTCCCGCGTCGGCATCCGCTGGCTCCTGGCGGGGATCATGGCCGTGTATCTTTCCGCCATCTACCTCTATTTCTCGGCGGTCAATCCCGTCGAGCTCGTGCAGGAGGTGATGAAGCATTATCCCGACGTGAACGCGTACTTCGGGTACCTGGACCCCCCGTTCGTCCGGTATCTTCCCAACCACTGGGTCTCTGAGTTCCTGTACTGGACCGTGGCCGGGGATCCGGCGCGGGCGACGTGGCACCTGGTGACGCTCTTCTGCATCCTTGTGACGTTCCTCCTGACGGCGTGGATGGTGGCACGGTCGTATTATTATCCGAGCTGGGCGAGCGCCTCCGAGTCCCGCACCCCGCGGTCCGGCCGGGCGGCGTTCCCCCCGGTCGCCTTCATGGAATTCGGACGCCGGAGGGTGCTCTCGCCCCACGCCGACGCGCTCTTGCGGCGCGATTTCTGGGGATTCTTCCGGGAGCCGAGCCAGTGGCTGCACCTCCTCCTGATGTTCGTCCTCCTCCTGGTGTTCCTCGTGTCGATGAGTTCGCTCGAGCTGAGGCTGACGCAGCCGTTCCTCCAGACGGTGTCGTATCTCGTCGTGTTTCTGTTCGACGGGTTCCTCATCGCCTCGATCTCTCTCCGGTTCGTGTTCCCCGCGATGAGCCTCGAGGGGGACGCGTTCTGGTGCGTCCGGTCCGCCCCGGTGAGCCTGAGGAAGCTCTACTGGCAGAAGTTCGCCGGCGCGTTCCTCCTGATCGTCACGACGGCGGAGATTCTCTCGGTCGCCTCCACGTCGATGCTCCGCGATTCCCCGTTTCTCGTCCTCGTCGGGTCGCTCTGTACGGCGTTCGTTGCGCTCGGCCTGACGTCGCTCAATCTCGGGGCCGGGGCCTACTTTGCCACGTTCCGCGAGAAGAATCCGATACGCATCGCCTCCTCCCAGGGCGCGTCGCTGACGTTCCTGGGGGGGATGGTGTACCTGGGGTCCGTCGTCGCCGTCCTCGTCGTTCCCCTGAACAGGTATTTCGAGGTCCTCATCATCCGGGGGACCACGTCCCCGGGGTGGCTGGTGATTCCCATCCTCGCGGTGGGGATACTCACCGCCCTGGTATTCGCCGGTTCAACCGGGGTCGGGCTCTCGACGCTCCGCAGGGACTATTGATCACCACCCGCAACGGGAAACGACGCTCCGTGCCGAAGCTACTCCACTGCCACTTGAGATCTTCTGCCCTATGACATTCTCTCCGCGCTCTGCGATCCTGATCGCCGGACTCCTCGCGTGCTCCTTCCCCGCACGGGGGCAGGTTCATCTGGAATACTCCGACAGGGACGAGGCGGTGTTCCGCGAGGCCCTCGCGCGCTACGACTCTTCCCTGCTGCGCGAGGCCGCCGTCGGGTTCAACCGGTGCATCCTGGAGTATCCCTCCGGACACCGGATCACCGCGGCATACGTGATGAAGGGGAAAGCCCTCTACAGGATCGGAGAGAATCTCGACGCGGCGAAGACCCTGAAAGAGTTCCTCTCCCGGTTCCCCTCGAGCAGTTACGTCCCTGACGCCGAGCTGACGCTCGGCCTCATCTACGCAAGGATCGAACGCCCCGAGGAGGCGATGGAGATGCTCCTCGCTGCATTCAGGGCCGAGACGCCGCGCTCACCTCCGCGGCTCGTGCGGCAGATCGAGGCCGCGATGGACTCCACCGTCGAGACGCGCCTGGGTCCCGCGCCGCTCAGGAGGTTCCTTGCGGGAGCCGCCACAGCCGGCGAACGGTCGTACCTCTGGCTCAAGATCGCCCAGCGGGAGGCGGCGCTCGGCAACACCCCCGGCGCGGCCCTCGCGCTGGACACGCTCGCCGGCCGCTATCCGGGAAACCCGTTCGCCTCCCAGGCGGCGGACCTCCGGGCCCGCATCACGGCAAGGAGCAACGTGAAGCTCGGCGTCCTGCTCCCCCTGATGAAGAAAGGAGACCCCTCGCAGGCACGGGAGGTGGGGGGCGAGGTGTACGAAGGTGTCGAGTTCGCGCTCGAGAAATACGGGCGGGACGCGGCGCGCCGCATCAACGTGACGCTCGAGACGAAGGACACGCAGCGGGATCCCTCGCTTGCGACCGCCGGCGCGCGGGAGCTTGCCGACGACCCGGATGTCGCCGGGATCCTGGGGCCGGTGTTTTCGCCGGAGGTGACGTCGGCCTCAGCGGTCGCGAACGCGCGCGGCGTCCCGCTTGTCACGCCGACCGCGAACGCCAACGGGATTGCCTCCACGGGGAAGTTCGTCTTTCAGGCGAACCCGGATTATGACGCGCGGGGACGCGCCATGGCCCGCTACGCGGTCCGGCAGCGGGGTTTCCGCACGCTTGCCGTGCTCGCCCCTTCGGACACGTACGCCAGGTTCCTCGCCGAGGCGTTTATCCGCGAAGCCACCCGGCTCGGCGCGCGCCTCCTCGACGTCCAGTGGTACCAGCGCGGCACATCCGACCTCAAGCCGCAGCTCGCAGCGATACGGCGCGCCGGCATGCTCGAGGGCGCCGACGCGAAGCTCTCGTTCACCGGCAAGGTGAAGCCGTCCACGCTGATGAAGTTCGCCGACCTCGGCGTCCCCCTGAAGCGGATCGATTCGCTCATGAACCGCTCGAGCGTTGTCAGCGCGCGGGCGCTCCTGGGCCCCCGGGCCCGGGCGCTCCTGGATTCGATGGAAATTCCGGTGGTGTACGATGAATCCCGTGTCGACAGCCTCGAATACCCGGTGGAATCGATCGACGCGATCTATGCCCCCATCAGCGGCGCCGACGAGATCGGGATCGTGTCCTCGCAGATCGTGTATTTCCATTTTCAGACTCAGGTCCTGGGCTCCGGCGAGTGGAACAGTTTCGCAGAGCTGAACGCGAACAGGAGGTACGACGAGGGGGTCGTCTTCGAATCGGACACGTACATCGATACGTCCGGAGGGGGATACGCGGCGTTCACCGAGGAGTTCGCCGCGCGGTTCAGGAAGAAACCGACCAAGAACACGCTCTTCGGGTACGATGCGGCGGACATGATGCTCCGGCTGATCGGGAGCGGCGCTTCGACGCGCGAGGCGCTCGAACGGGCCCTCCTGGGGATGCGGGACTACCGGGGCTTCCACTGCCGGATCACGTTCGGTCCCGACAGGGTGAACGGGGCGCTGACCGTGCTCCGGTATGCACGGGACGAGATCGGAAAGGCCGCAGATGTCGACGGCGGCTCCGGGGAGGAAGGAACGGGAGGTGGGGGAGGACCGGGGCGCTGATCGCGCACAAACGGGTGTTCCCCCCCGCGGTCCGATACGCACGTGGCCGGCGGGGGAACGTCCCGGGGAGAAACTCCTGCGTCACGGGGCCCGGACGCTCTCGGAAGCCGAACTGCTGGCGCTTCTCCTGCGCACCGGGAACCGCTCCCGGTCCGCGCTCGACGTCGCGCGCGGGGTGCTGGGAGCCGGAAGGGGGCTTGCCGGGCTGGCACGGCGCAACGCGAGCGAGCTGATGCGCGAGCCGGGGATCGGGGAGGCCAAGGCGCTGGGGATACTCGCCGCATTCGAGCTCGGGCGGAGGCTTCAGGCGGAAGCCTGGGAAAAACGCACACCGCTCAGGACCCCGGAAGATGCCGCGCGGATCGTCATCCCGCGGCTCCGCGATCTGACGCACGAAGTGTTTGCAGTCCTCGTCCTCGACGCGCAGAACGCCGTCATCGCCAACGTCGAGCTTTCACGGGGAACGCTCAACGCGAGCCTTGTCCATCCGCGCGAGGTGTTCAAAGCCGCGGTCGACATCATGGGGGCCGCGGTCATCGTCGTGCACAACCATCCGAGCGGTAACCCGGAGCCGAGCGGGGAGGATATCGCGATCACGCACCAGCTCGCCGAAGCGGGGAAAATCCTCGGAATTCCCCTCCACGACCATCTCATCATCGCCGGAAACACGTTCGTGAGCCTCGCCGAGCGGGGACATCTCCCCTGAGACAGGGGCCGGGAGGAGCGCGCGGCTCATTCTTCCGGTCTATTGACAAAAAGGACAATTTTATGTATCGTAACCCAAGTTTCATTCCGCCGAATCTTCAGTTTTTTCCTTACACCCATCAATCTCAGGAGGGGTTCCAATGCATAAGCTCAACAGGACGGTCACCGCTCGGGCGTTGGCCATCCTCTTCGCGGGCTCAGTGGTCTTTGTCGGCTGCTCGTCGAGTCCTGACGAAGCGCAGATGAAGCAGCTGAATGACCTGAAAGAGGAGGTCTCCACGCTCCAGAAGGACGTGGCGGCAAAGGAAGCACAGAAGGCCGATCTGGACAAGCAGATCGCGGAGAAGAACGCGAAGATCAAGAAATGCAACGACGATCAGGCGATCGTGAAACAGCGGCTGGCCAAGTAAACGCGCAACCAACGACTAGGAGCCTCAATCCATGAAACTGAAATCAGTATATGTCGTGCTTGCCGCGCTTCTCGTCTTCTGCCTGGGTGCCGCCGTGGCACAGGAGTCGATGACGAAGGACCAGTGGCAGCAGGAAATCGCCAAGTACACGGCGATGCGGAATGACCTGAGTGCGAAGTCAAAGGCGCTCGGCAACGATGTGACAACGAGGAATACGCAGTCGACGCAGCTCGATGCGGACTACCAGAAATGCATGGACGGCCTGTACGCCCTCGTCGGCTCGGATGCCTCGAAGGCCTCTGCGTACCGTTCGGACATCGAATCGGCGGAAAACAAGGCGAACGAGCTTTCGCGCCTTTCCGACGCGGATCTCGTCGCGCGGTCCGGCGACGTTGACGCGCTCGCCGCGACGGTGAAAGGGCTCTGGGAGAACAAGCTGTCGCTGATCCCCGAGTTCTGGGACCGCCTGACGGCACTCAACGACAAGGTCAAGAGCCTCCAGGCGACGCTCGCCAACCAGGTGAAGGTGTACACGGTGGGCACGTGGGCGAAGAACCGCGACTGCCTCTGGAACATCTCCAAGAAGAAAGACATTTACGACAACGCGTGGCTCTGGCCGAAAATCTGGCAGGGGAACAGGGACGAGATCAAGGATCCCGACGTGATCCACAAGGGGCAGAAGCTCAAAATCCCGAAGGGGAACGAGCTGAATGCAGAGGAAAAGGCCGCTGCGAAGAAATACTACGCCAAGAAGGCCGACAAGTAGCACCCCGACAACACCGGACCATGGAGGCGCTTTCCGGCCCGTCCGGACGCGCACGCGACGACAACCCCCTTTCCTGCCTTGCGCAGGGGAGGGGGTTGTGCGTTCCTGACAAAGGAGGCTTCACGGAGTGACTGAAAAGAAACTGCGGATCGAAGGCGTGGACGCCCTCGCGCTGCTCGGACTCAACGACGCGAACCTGCAGATCGTCGAAAAGAGATTCGATTCCACCGTGACCGTCCGCGGGGACGCGATTACGCTTCGCGGGGACGCCCAGGAGGTGGACCAGCTCGAGCGGGTATTCAAGGAGCTGATGTTCCTCCTGACGAGGAACGGTTCGCTCACGGCGAACGACGTCGACACGGTGATCGACCTCGTGACCGCCAACGGGGAGCCGGCGCTCCCGCGGGGAGTCGCCTCCTCGCTCAGCACCGACGAGCTCGATTCGCTCATCGTGTTCACGAGGAACCAGATGATCCGGGCCAAGACGCCCGGGGGGCGCGCCTACGTCCGCGAGGTCCGCAAGAACGACATCGTCTTCGCCATCGGCCCCGCGGGGACCGGCAAAACGTACATGGCGGTCGCGCTGGCCGTCGCCGCGCTCAAGAGCAACGAGATCACCAAGATCGTCCTGACGCGCCCCGCCGTGGAGGCGGGGGAGAGCCTCGGATTCCTTCCGGGGGATCTGAAGGAAAAAGTTGATCCCTACCTCCGTCCCCTGTACGACGCCCTGGACGACATGCTCCCGGCCGAGAAGCTCAAGGGCTACATCGAAAAGCGGATCATCGAGATCGCGCCGCTCGCCTACATGCGCGGCCGGACGCTGAACAACGCCTTCGTCATCCTCGACGAGGCGCAGAACGCTTCCGCGATGCAGATGAAGATGTTCCTCACGCGGCTCGGTCCGAACTCCCGCGCGATCGTGACGGGGGACGTCACGCAGATCGATCTTCCCCGCAACGTGAGCTCGGGGCTCGTGCAGGTCCAGGAGGTCCTTCGCGACGTCGAGGGGATCTCGTTCGTGTACTTCGACAGGAACGACGTCGTCCGCCACCGGCTTGTCAAGGACATCATCGACGCATACGACAGGCATTCCGGCGCGGGGCCCCGCTCCGGAGAAGAGGCCTGAGCGGCGGTCCCTAGCGCCTGTTCCCAGGACGGCGCCGCGGACGACCAACGCGTTTTCTCTTCGCTTCCTCCCAGAGCCCGTCCATGAGAGCGAGCGACGCCTCCCCGGTCCTGATACCCCGGGCCTCCAGAGCCCGCTCGATGTACCGGAACCGGCCCGTGAACCGCCCCACCGCGCCCAGGAGCGCGTGCTCCGGGTTGACGCCGGTAAACCGTGCATAGTTCACCAGGGAAAAAAGAAGATCGCCGAACTCCTCCTCCCTGCGCCGTTTCCCGCGCGCCGCGCGAACCTCGCGCGCTTCTTCCGTGACTTTCTTCAGGACCCCTTCGGTCGTCTTCCAGTCGAACCCGACCGCCGAGGCGCGGCGCTGGACCTGCGTCGCCTGCTGGAGCGCGGGGAGGCTCCGGGGAATGCCGTCGAGAACCGAGCGCCGTCCCTCCCCGAGCTTGATCTGCTCCCAGTTCTTCAGGACGTCGGCGGGTTCCTTCGCCCGGCCGGTCCCGAAGACGTGGGGATGCCGCCGGACGAGCTTGTCGCTGACGCCGGTGAGAACCTCCGCGAGCGTGAACTCCGCGCGTTCTTCCGCGATCGTCGCCTGCATGGCGACGTGGAGGAGCACGTCGCCGAGCTCCCCGGGGAGCCCCGCCAGGTCGCGCCTTTCCAGCGTGTCGAGGACTTCGTACGCCTCCTCCAGGAAGCTCTCCCTGAGCGAACGATGGGTCTGCGCCCGGTCCCACGGGCACTCCCTGCGGAGTCTCCGCACGATGTCGACGAACCGGCGGAACTCGCGAACGGGCACACGGCTTCTGCGGCGTACGGTCTTCATGGTCCACGCTCTCCGGAAAAATGAAATGCAACGTAGGGAAAGCCCCCGAGAGTTGCAACGCTGCTGGAATTTTAGCGGGGGGATGTCTATATTTCTTCCTTTCTTCCCCCGGGTTACACCATGTACGGAGAGGTGATGCAGATGAAAAAGACAGCCGCGTTTTCGGCGCTCATCCTCTGTGCCGGGGTTCTTCTCTATCTCCTGCTCTCACGGCCCGGTGACGCGTCCATGATTCTCACCAACGGTGTCATTTACACGCTCGACGAGAGGAAGCCCGTCGCCTCGGCGGTCGCCATCAGGGGGGACAGGATCGTGGCCGTCGGGACCGACAGTGAAATCCGCTCCGGGTTCCGCTCCGATGTGACGATCGACCTCGGGGGGAAGCCGGCATATCCCGGGTTCATCGATTCGCACGCCCACATGGAGAGCCTCGGGGCGGCACTGATGAACCTGGACGTGTCCGCCGCCCGGTCCGAGGAGGAAGCCGCGGAGGCGGTGGCGGGAGCCGCGCGCGATACCGCGCCGGGAATCTGGATACGGGGAAGGGGGTGGGACCAGAACCGGTGGCAGCCGGAACGATTCCCCACGTGCGCCTCACTGGACCGGGTTGCGCGGACCGTCCCCGTGTTCCTGACACGCGTGGACGGGCATGCCGTCTGGGTCAATTCGCGGGCAATGGAAATCGCGCGCATCGACGAAAAGACGCCCGACGTCCCCGGGGGGAGGATACTCCGCGACCGCGCCGGGAAACCGACCGGGGTGTTCATCGACAACGCCATGGACGCGATTCTCTCCGTCATGCCCCCTCCCTCCGTGCGGGAGCGGACGGAGGCCCTCCGCCGCGCCGTGCGCACGTGCATCGAATCCGGCCTGACGGAAGTGCACGACATGGGGGTCGACTCGGAGGGCGTGGCGATCTACAGGAGCCTGATCGAATCGGGGGAATTCCCCTTCCGCGTCTACGCGGCAATCTCCGGATCCTCGGCGGAGTTCTGGGCGGCGTGCAGGAAGACCGGTCCCGTCAAAGACGCGTACGACGGCAGGCTCTCGGTCAGGGCTGTGAAATTCTACGCCGACGGCGCACTCGGTTCGCGCGGTGCTGCGCTTATCGATCCGTACGCGGATGACCCGGGGAACAGGGGGCTTACGCTCCTTTCGCGCGGCGTTCTTCTCGAGGCGGCCACCGAGGCCCTGGACGCGGGATTCCAGATCTGCACGCACGCCATCGGCGACAGAGCCAACGGTTTCGTCCTCGACGTGTACGACGAGGCCCTGGCGTCGCGGGGGGCCCGGCAGAGGGACGTGCGGTTCAGGGTCGAACACGCGCAGGTCCTTGCCCCGTCCGATATCCCCAGGTTCAAGGCGCTCGGCGTCCTGCCGGTGATGCAGGCGACCCACTGCACGTCGGATATGGGCTGGGCCGAGGAGCGGCTCGGGAGCGGGCGGATCAAGGGAGCCTATGCCTGGAGGTCGCTCATCGCGGCGGGGAGCATCATTCCCGGGGGGTCGGATTTTCCCGTCGAAAGCCCGGACCCGCTCCGGGGATTCTATGCCGCCGTGACGCGGCAGGATGCGCGGGGGCTTCCCGAGGGCGGGTGGAATCCGCAGGAACGGATGACGCGTGACGAAGCGCTCCGCTCCTACACGCTCTGGGGGGCCTACGCCGGATTCCAGGAGAGAGAAAAGGGGAGCATCGAGCCCGGAAAGTGGGCCGACATCGTTGTACTAACAGATGACATCATGAAGATCGAACCTGCGAAGATTCTGGCGACGCGCGTGGTGAAGACGGTCGTTGCAGGCAAAGTGGTGTACGACGCGCCCGCCTCCGGCGGGGGCGCCCCGCGTTGAAGGACCTGTGGTACCTGGTCCCGGGTGATACCCGGACGGACAGGAAGAACTTCCTGATCAACGGCGTTGAAGGAGCGCTGGCCGTGGCCGCGGGCGCGTTCATCAACCCGCAGACCGTGCTCCCGGCCCTCGTCAACAGGCTCGGCGGGAGCAACGTCGTCGTCGGGACGCTGGGGGTCCTCGTCAACGTTGGCATCTACATACCCCAGATCTTCGCGGCCCGGTATGTTGAAACGATCCCCTGGAAGAAACCCTGGGCGATGCGGTACGGTCTGACGCACAGGATGTTCGTGCTCGTCATGGCGCTGGTGATCCTCCTGTTCGGAACCGGCAGGCCCGTCGCGGCCCTCTGGATGTTCCTCGTGCTCTTTACGGCGATGCAGATTGTCGTCGGCGTGGCCACGCCCGGGTGGTTCGACCTGTTCGCCAAGCTGACGCAGCCCCGGAAGCGGGGCCGCCTCGTCGGCGTCCGCAATTCCGCCGGGGGTGTGTGCGCGTTCATCTGCGGGCTCTGTCTCACCTGGATCCTTGCGGAGTTCGCCTTTCCCCTCTCCTACGCGATCGTGTTCTTCGCGGCGTTCGCGCTGCAGATGGCGTCGTTCGTGATGCTGGGAAAACTCGTCGAGAGCGAGCCGAGCACGGTCTCCGAGCGCCGCCCGTTCTTCGCGTTCCTGGGGGAACTTCCGGGGATCCTGAGATCCAATCCGCCGTTCCGGAAGTTCATCAGCGCGTGCGCGATACTCACGTTCGCGACGATGCCCGTCGGCTTTTATACCGTGTACGCCCTGGTGCGCTTCCAGGCCGACGAGTCGGCGATCGGGGAATTCACGCTGATCATGGTGGCGATCCAGGTCGTCAGCGCTCTCGTGACCGGATATCTCGCGGACAGGTACGGAAACAAGACGGCGCTCCTTGTCGCCTCGGTGAGCCTGCTGGGGGCGAGCGTGACGGCCTTCGCGGCGCCGACGCTCGCCTGGTTCCGCCTCGTGTTCCTTCTCCTCGGCGTCAACCTGGGGACGGAGATCACGGCGCGGTACAACATGTCGATCGAATACGGGCCGGCGAAAAAACGGTCGACGTACGTCGGGCTGATGAACACGCTCGTCGCGCCGTTTTACCTTTCCGGGATCATCGGGGGGATCCTGAGTGAATGGATCGGCCTCCCGGCGGTCTTTCTGATCGGCGCCCTGAGTTCGGTGGCGGGAATCGCCTACCTGGCGAGAAACGTCCGCGAACCGCGGACATTCCTCGCCCAGGAGGGGCACGCGTTGTGATCGATCGTTCCGTTGCATTTCCGGGACCGCGGTGATATATTGATCCGGTATGACCACCACCCCGGGCGACAGCGCAAACGCTCCCGTGCGGACCTGGACGGTCCTCTCGCTCCTGGAGTGGGCCGACGGGTACCTGAAGGAGCGTTCATTCGGTGAGTCCCGGCTTAACGCCGAGCTCCTCCTGGCGCACGCGCTCGGACTTCCGCGCCTCGGCCTGTACCTGCAGTTTGACAGGCCGCTTGACCCGGGGGAGCTTGCACGTTTCAAGTCGCTGATCCTGCGGCGGACGGCCCACGAGCCGGTGCAGTACATCACGGGTGAGACGGACTTCATGGGGCTCCGTCTGGAGGTCACTCCCGCGGCCCTCATACCGCGCCCGGAAACGGAGGAGCTCGTGGAAGAGGCGCTCCGCTGGCTGAAGGATGCCCGGCGCGGGGAAGGAGCCATACTCGAGATCGGCACCGGTACCGGGAACATCGCCATCGCGCTCGGGAAGTTTCTTCCGGGCGCGCACGTCCTGTCGATCGAGAAGAGCGCGGAGGCGCTTGCGCTGGCCAGGCGCAATCTGTCGCGCCACGCGCTGACGAACGTGGAGTTGATGGAGGGGGACCTGTTCGGCGGGGAATTCGCGGGCGGGGAATTTGACGCCGTCGTGTCCAATCCGCCGTATGTCCCCGCGCGGGAGTTCACGCTCCTCGAACCGGAGGTGAGGGACTTTGAGCCGTCGATGGCGACGACCGACGGGGCCGACGGGCTGGAGTTCCTCCGGAGGATCGCCCCTCTCGCCCGCGCGCGCCTCCGCCCCGGAGGAGGAATGTTCGTCGAGATCGGGTACGGGCAGGAACAGGACGCCCGGGCGATCGCCGCAGGTGCGGGACTGACGGACGTGGATGTGAAAAAGGACTTTGCCGGGATCGCTCGGATACTGAAGGGCATTGCGCCCGGCGGGGAGGCTCTCCCGTGAGGGCCCTCGTCCAGCGCGTCACGGAAGGGTCCGTGTCGGTCGACGGTCAGGAGATCGCGCGGATCGGCAGGGGGTACGTGATACTCGTGGGGGTGCGGAAGGGGGATACGCGCGCCGATGCGCTCGCGCTGGCGAAAAAAAGCGCGGCCCTGAGGGTGATGGACGACCCCGGGGGGAAGATGAACCTGGGTCTGGCGGAGGCAGGGGGGAGCGCGCTTGTCGTCCCGCAGTTCACGCTGTATGCCGACACGCGGACCGGGAACAGGCCCGGATTCGGCGATGCCGCACCGCCGGAGGAAGCCGCCCCGTTGTTCGGGACGTATCTGGAGACCATGAAGGAGATACTCGGCGAGGCGAGAGTCCGGAGCGGGCAGTTCCGGACGATGATGAGCGTGAGGATCGTGAACGACGGTCCGGTCACGGTGTTGATCGAATGTCCTAACAACAACCAGCCAGGGAGCGTATCGTCATGACAATGGTGACTCATGCACGCAACGCGGGGATCGCGCTTCTCCTCGCCGCATCACTCGCGCCGCGGAACGTGTTCGGCCAGGACGCTTTCGGAACGCTCAGCAGCGCGCACTTCGACGTGAAGTACCAGCGCGGCGTTCAGCAGGAGGACGCCCGCCGGGTGATGGACTATCTTCAGGCGGAATACAAATCGCTCGCCGCGGACCTCGGCATGGAGCCGAAGGCAAAAATCGACGTCCGCATCTACGAATCGGTCGGGAAGTACCTCGAGGAGACGTCGCTCAAACGGCCATGGCGGACGGCGTACTACGTGCGGGGGACGCTCCACCTGCAGCCGGTCTCGGCGGTGACGCAGAGAAAAGTGCTCGAGAAGGCGATCGCCTACGAACTGGCCATCGCATTCCTCGAAGGAAGCGCGCAGAAAGGTTCCCCCCGGTGGCTTGTCGAATCGTTCGCCTCCTATTACTCCGGCGAGACGGCGGGGATGACCCCCCCGCTCGGGGAAAGGCTCACGGCGTTTTCGGACCTGAACCAGGACATCCAGGAATATCCGAATCCCCCGCAGCGTGACGACGTCCATTACATCCTCTCGAGCACGATGACGTACTTCGTGCAGAAATACGGTGAGAAACGGGCGTTCAGGCTCTTCCGCGAATTCGACGGCGCCACCGGCGTGGACCGCGTCTTCAAGAAAGTGTTCGAGGACGAGTACTCCACGGTCGAAAAAGGGTGGGCAAAATACATCGCGCAGCGCACGGCGTCGTTCAAGTAGGCCGACCGGGGGGAGGTGACCGTGTGAGGCGGGTTCTGATGCTCTTCCTTGACGGCGTCGGAATAGGCGCCAGGGACCCGGCCGTCAATCCCCTGTTCCGGGCCCGCATGCCCTCGCTCCGCTCGATCGCCGGGGGGGATCTCCCGTCGCTCAGGCGGAGAACGCTCTCGTCGGCGCGCGGCCTCGTGATTCCCCTCGATGCGACGCTCGGCGTCGCGGGGCTTCCCCAGAGCGGGACGGGACAGACCGCGCTTTTCACCGGCGTCAACGCCGCGGCGCTCGCGGGAAAACATTTCGGGCCGTACCCGTACTCCACGCTGAAACCCGTCATCGCGGAGCGGAGCATATTCCGGCGGCTCCGCGATGCAGGAATGTCCCCCCTGTTCGCCAACGCGTTTCCCCGGCGGTTCTTCGATTACGTCGAGTCCCACGCCAACCGGATGACGGTGACGACGCTTTCCTGCCGCACGAGCGGCGTCCCGCTCCTGCAGGGGGCGGACCTGGAGAAGGGGGGGGCGGTTTCTGCCGACATCACCAACGAAGGGTGGGCCGCTCTGGGATATCCGGACATCCCGGTGATCGATCCGGAAGTGGCGGGGGAAAGGCTTTCCGCGCTTTCGCGGGAACACCCGTTCGTCCTCTTCGAATACTGGAAGACCGACAAGGCCGGTCACGCGATGGATGAGGCCGGCGCCGTCAGCGTCCTGGAGACGTTCGACGCCATGCTGGGGGGGATACTGCGTTCGATCGACGCCGCGAACACGATTCTTCTCATCACGAGCGATCACGGCAACATCGAAGACCTGAGCGTGAAGACGCACACGCGGCATCCGGTGCCGCTCGTGCTTGCCGGGGCAGGCGCCCGGGCGCTGGCACGGCGATTCCCGCCGGGCGCAGACCTGACGGCCGTCACCCCTGCGGTCCTGGAATACATCGGCGCCGCCGGATAGTCCGCCGGTACTGAACACCGTGCCCGGGGGCACGTCATCGGGAGAACGACCCCGTGACGCACGTCCCCGCGCCGGGAGATCACGCGCGCGCTCCGGCATTCAGGATCGCCCTCTGCATCGCCCTCGGGATATTCGCCGGATCGGAGACCGGCGTCCCGCCCGCCGTCTGGTTCGCGCTCGCCCTCATTCTCCTTCCCGCTCTTCTCCTGGCCCTGCAGCGGTATCCGCCTGCGCTCCTCTTTCCCGCCGCGGCGGGACTCCTCGTCGCCTGCGGCGCGGTCCGGTTCCTTGTCGAATCCCCGGATCATCCCCTCCTTCCACAGTTTCCGTTTGAACGAAGCGTCGTCGCTCGCGGAGAAGTCGCCTCCCCTCCCGTGGAGAAGGGGGGGCGCCTCGGTTTCACGTTCCGTGCCGATTCGCTCTCCGCCGGGGGGAGCCCCGGAACGAAGTCCGGCCTTCTCCTCTCCGTGACCGTCCAACGGGAGAAGAACGACCGGGGAAGCTTTCCCGCCGCGTACGGGATGCACCTCGTTCTGACGGGGACGCTCACCGGCCCCCCGCCCGAGCGCAACCCGGGAGAGTTCAGCCTTCGCCGGTACGACGAATTACGGGGCATCAGCGGAGAGCTCTTCATTGAAGGGTTCTCCGGGATCGTGATCCGGGATTCCTCCGGAGGAGACTGGATCATGAAACGGTGCGTGCTTCCCCTGAGGAGGGAAATCCTCCGTCGTTCGGGCGAGCTCGTTCGGGGGACGGAAGGGGAGTTCCTGAAAGATCTCCTCCTCGGCGAACGATCGGGGATTCCTCCCGACGTGAAGGAATCGTTCGTCAATGCCGGCGTCGCGCACGTCCTTGCCGTCTCCGGGTACCGGGTGCTCGTCATCGCAGGCATGATCGCGTTCGCGATGAGGCTTTTCCGGATCCCCTCCCTGTTCCATCCCTTCATTGCGGTTCCCGCAATCCTGTTCTATGCGGCTCTTGCCGGGGGGCATCCGCCCGTGGTCCGGGCCGCCGTGACGGCGATCGTGTTCATCATCGGGAAGTCGCTCCGCAGGAAGACGGACGGTGTGAACGCTCTCGGGCTTTCGGCGCTCCTGATTCTGTGCCACGATCCCCGGGCGCTGTTCGATACCGGCTTCCAGCTCTCGTTCGCGGCGGTCCTGGCGATACTGTACTTCCTCCCGCCGTTCTCCCGCGTGATGCGCCGGTTCGTTCACCCGGCCGCCGTCAGCCTTGCCGTCTCCGCCGGGACTCTTCCCCTCATCGCCTCCGGTTTCGGCCGGGTGTCGATAGCCGGCCTTCTGGCGAACATCCCCGTCGTCCCGGCGACCGGGGCGGCGATGATCCTGGGGGTGCTCTCCATCGTCTCGGGAGCGATCTGGGCGCCGATCGGGTATTCCTATGCGGCGCTGGAGGAGATCATCCTCCGTGCGACGATCCGGTTCTCCGCGTATGCCGGTTCGCTTCCGTTTGCCTCAATTGAGACGGGACGGTTCGGACTCGCGGAGACCGTCGCCTGGTATGCGTGCATCGGTTGTGCGATCCACAGGCGCGACAGGAGGAAGGCCGCCCGGTGGCTTGTCATACTCCTTGCCGCACTCAACGGGATCGTCATGCGTGCGCCGGAGCCCGCGGGCCCGGCCGGGCTGCTCCGGGTGAGCGTGATCGACGTCGGGCAGGGAGATGCGATACTCGTGGAATTCCCCCGGGGAGGAGCGATGCTCATCGACGCGGGACCCCTCACGCGCACGAGGGATGCCGGCGCGAAGACCGTGGCGCCCTTCCTTGCCCGGCGGGGGATCCGTTCGATCGACCTGTTCGTCATCACGCACACGGACGCCGACCACGCGGGGGGAGCCCCGGGGATCCTCCGCCGGGTCGGCGCAGGACGCATCGTCGAGAGTCCGCTCGCGACCGGAAGCGGGGCCGGTGCGTACCGCGACGCTGCCGCCCGTCGCGGCATTCCGTGCTCCCCGGCGGGTTTCGGGGATGTTCTCCCCCCGCCCGACAGCGCCAGGATTTACGTCCTCTGGCCACCGCGGGGCGAGCCCGCCGCGCGGGGGAGGGGAGCGTCGAACAACGGCTCCGTGGTCCTGAAGCTCGTGTACGGCGGCGTGTCGTTCATCTTCGCCGCGGACGCGGAACGGGATGCGGAACGCGGGATGATCCGCGCGTGGGGAAGTTTTCTCCGGGCGGACGTGCTGAAGGTGGCTCATCACGGCAGCGACAGCGGGACATCGATGGAGTTCCTCGACGCCGTCCGCCCGGCGCTCGCGGTTCTCTCCGTCGGCGCTCACAACAGGTTCGGCCATCCGTCGCCGGCTCTTCTGCTGAGGCTCGCCGGGGCGGGCGCGCGCGTCCGCCGCACGGACAAAGAGGGAGCCGTCATCCTCGCGACGGACGGGAGGAGCGTGCAGGAGGTATCCTGGCGCACGAGTTTCCCCGCTCATTGATTCTCGGGTCCGATCTGTTTATCATGATCATTCACCAACGAGACCGGCGCGTGCCGGAGGGAGCTGAAAAAGTACATGTCCGAAGATCGGATCCCCGAACAGGGACAGAAGCAGAAGACCGCGGGAGCACCCGGCCCGGCGGGCGGGCGGGGAGGGAAGGTGCTCACGACCGATTCGGGCATCGTGATTGAGCCCCTGTATACCCCCGTTCCGCGGGAGTATGATCTTGAGGTCGGCATGCCCGGGGCGTACCCGTTCACGCGCGGTCCTTACCCCACGATGTACCGGGGGAGGCTCTGGACGATGCGCCAGTACGCCGGGTTCGGCACGGCCGAGGAATCGAACAGGCGCTATCACCATCTCCTTGCCAACGGAACGACGGGCCTTTCCGTCGCGTTCGACCTGCCGACACAGATGGGGTACGATTCGGACCACGAGCTTGCGCACGGGGAGGTCGGGAAGGTGGGGGTGGCGATCGATACGCTCGCCGACATGGAGATCCTGTTCCGGAAGATCCCGCTGGAAACCGTGACGACGTCGATGACGATCAATGCGACGGCCGCGATACTCCTCTGCATGTACGTCGCGATCGCCCGGTCGCAGGGAGCGGACGTGAAGAAGATCTCCGGGACGGTCCAGAACGACATCCTCAAGGAATACGTCGCGCGCGGTACGCATATCTTCCCCCCGGCCCCCTCCATGAGGCTGGTGACGGACATCTTCCGGTGGTGCAGCGCCGAGATTCCCCGCTGGAACACGATTTCGATCAGCGGATACCACATCCGCGAGGCAGGGTCCACCGCGGCCGAGGAGCTGGGGTTCACGATTGCCAACGGGATCGCCTACGTGCAGTCGGCCATCGACGCCGGGCTCGACGTCGACGTCTTCGGCGCCGGCCTTTCGTTCTTTTTCAACGCGCACAACAATTTTATCGAGGAGATTGCCAAGTTCCGCGCGGCAAGGAGGCTCTGGGCGCGGATCATGAAGGAGCGGTTCGGCGCCAGGAAGCCGGAAACGATGAAGCTCCGGTTCCACGCGCAGACCGGGGGGGCCACGCTCGCCGCGCAGCAGATCGACAACAACGTCGTCCGCGTGTCGCTGCAGGCCCTGGCGGCGGTCCTCGGCGGCTGCCAGTCCCTCCACACGAACAGCCGTGATGAAGCGCTCGCGCTTCCGACGGAGGATTCCGCCGTCCTGGCGCTGCGGACGCAGCAGATCATTGCGTTCGAATCGGGGGTCGCCGATACCGCCGATCCGCTCGGGGGATCGTATGCGGTCGAGGCCATGACCGACCGTCTCGAAGCCGAGGCGCTGGGACTCATTGCGAAGATCGACGAGCTCGGCGGCGCGGTGAGGGCGATCGAGCAGAAATTCTACCAGACGAGGATACAGGAGAGCGCCTACAGGTATCAGAGGGCGATCGAGGAGAAGAACAAGACCATCGTCGGCGTCAACGCGTTCGAGACCGGGGCGCGTCCGCAGCCGGATCTCCTCAGGGTGGACGAGTCTGCGGCGGCACGGCAGGTGGCCCATCTCGCCTCCGTGCGCGCGAGGCGTTCGGCGCCGGAGGTGGCAGCGGCGCTCGCAGCGGTCGGCAAGGCCGCACGCGGAACCGACAACCTGATGCCGCACATCCTCAGGGCCGTGGAGGCGTATGCCACCGTCGGAGAGATCTCCGATGCCCTGCGCGGCGTCTGGGGAGAATACACGGAATAGCCCATGCCCCTGACCCGGAACAGGATCCGCGAGATCCGCTCTCTCTCGGCGAAGAGCGGACGGGACGAGCTCGGGCTGTTCGTCGCCGAGGGCTTCCGGCTCGTGAGCGACGCCGCACGCTCCCCGTTCGACATTCCCGAAGCGTTCTCCACGTCCGAGTTTGCCTCCACGCCGGCGGGTGCGGAACTCATGAACCTGCTCCGCGGGCGCGGGGCGGCGTGCAGCGAGGTGAGTCCGCGGGAGCTGGCGCAGTGCGCCGACACCGTGACCCCGCAGGGGGTGATCGCCCTCGTGAAGACGCGGACGGAGGCGGCCGGGGACCTGATGCGCCGCATCGGTGAACCGGGCCTCCTCGTGGCGCTCGACGGGGTCTCCGATCCCGGAAACCTCGGCTCCATCATACGCACGTGCGACTGGTTCGGCGCCGGAGGCGTTCTCCTCGGCCGCCGGAGCGTGGATCCGTACAATCCGAAAGCCGTCCGCTCGACGATGGGAGGGATATTTCACGTTCCCGTCGTGACAGGTCTCGATCTCCCCGCCTCAGCCGTGCATGCCCGCGAACTGGGGTACGCGGTGTACGTCGCTGATGCGGCGGCGGATCTCTGTGAGGCGGACGCGCGCTTCCCCGGTCGGCTGCTGCTGGTGCTGGGGAACGAAGCCCACGGGATCTCCGGGGATCTCGATCGCGCCGCCGATGCGCGCGTGGCGATCCGCCGCTACGGGGCCGCCGAATCGCTCAATGTCGGCGTGGCGTGCGGCATACTCCTCGCCGCGTACCGCAGGCAATACCGTTAGACAGGCCAACGAATGATGAGCCGCTTCCGATGATACCCCGCGGATTTGCCATCGGTCACTGGACGGACGCCGTTGCACGCACCGGGTGCACCGTCGTGCTCGCGCCCCCGAAGACGGTGGGGGGGTGCGACGTGCGGGGGAGCTCCCCCGGGACGCGCGAGACTTCGCTTCTCGAGAGCGAAAAGAAAATGGACGAGGTGCACGCGGTTCTCCTCGCCGGGGGAAGCGCGTACGGGCTTGCGGCCGCCGACGGCATCATGAAATTCCTTGAGGAGCGCGGGACCGGATACGCGACCCCCTGGGGCGTCGTGCCGATCGTGCCGGGCGCCGTCGTGTTCGACCTCGGCGTCGGGTCCGCTTCGGTCAGGCCGTCCCCCGCGTCCGGGTATGCCGCCGCCGCTGCCGCATCCGGGACCGGCATTCCCGAAGGGTCCGTCGGTGCCGGGACGGGGGCCACGGTCGGAAAATGGGCGGGACCGGAGTTCGCGATGCAGGGGGGATTCGGCGTCTCGTCCCTGGAGCGGGGCGGGCTCATCGTCAGTGCCGCATCGGTCGTCAACGCGCTCGGCGACATCATCGATGATGCGGGGAACGTCATTGCGGGAGCGCGCGATGCACGCGGGGCGTGGCGCGCCGACGATGACGCGCTGCGGACGCTCTGGAGGGGCCGGCTCTCGTCGAACACCGTCCTCGTGACGGTGCTGACAAACGGGATACTCACGAAAGTGGGGGCGAACCGGGTGGCGATGCGGGCGCATGACGGCATGGCGCGCGCCGTCAGGCCTGTGCACACCTCGTACGACGGAGACACGGTCTTCTGCCTGGCCTCCGGCGACGTGGAGGCGGACATCGACCTCGTGGCGGAAATGGCTGCGCAGGCGACCGCCTCTTCGATCCGCCGTGCCGTCCGAACGGACTCCGCCCCGTAACCGCCCCGTGAACGCACCCGGCTCATATCTCCACGCGATGCGGGAAAAACTCTCGGCGCTCTCGAAGCATCCCCTTGCCCTCCCGGCGCTGTTCGCCGTTGCCCTCGTGGAGGCGGCGATATTCCCGATTCCCCCGGACGTCATACTCATCCCCCTCGCGCTTGCGCGACCCCGGAAGACGTTCTTCATCGCAACGGTCTGCATCGCAGGCTCCCTGACCGGCGCCATGATCGGGTACGCGATCGGGGCGACACTCTTCGAGACATTCGGAGAAAAAATGATAGCGCTTCTCGGCGTCGGCGGGGCGTTCGAGCACGTGCTCGTCCTGTACAGGGAGAACGCCCTGACGACGCTTCTCCTTGCGGGGTTTACGTCGATTCCCTTCAGCGTGTTCACGATTGCCGCGGGGTTTCACCACACGCTTGCCCCGCTGACGCTCCTGACCGGTGCGAGCATGGGGCGCTTCCTGCGGTTCTACCTCCTGGCGGGGGTCCTCGTCGTCGGGGGCCCCACGGTCCGCCGCCTTCTCGAACGCCATCTTCCCCTTGTCTCCGTCTGTCTCCTCCTCCTTGTCGTCCTCGGGTTCATCATTGCGAGAGTCCTTTCGTGAAGAAATCCGTGAAGACCCGGCGGGGGCCGTCGCGCAGGCCCGCGGTGACGCTCGCACGCGCGATCTCGAAGCACGGGGTTGCTTCACGGACCGAAGCCGGCCGGCTGATTGAGAAGGGAGAGGTGAGCGTGAACGGCTTCCCGGAGGGGAACCCCCGCAGGTGGGTTGATCCCGCGCGCGATGCGATCACGATCGGGGGAAAGTCGCTCCCCCGTGCCGCAAAGGTGTACCTGGCGATGCACAAGCCCCCCGGGATCGTGACGACAAGGCAGGATGAACGGGGCCGCCCGACGGTGTACGACATACTTCCCGGCGGGCTCCCCTGGGTGTTTCCGGTCGGGCGCCTGGACCGTGATTCGACCGGACTCCTCCTCCTGACGAACGACACGCAGTTCGGGGAGCGCGTGACGGGCCCCGGGGAGAAGGTCCCCAAAACGTACCGCGTCGAGCTCGCACGACCGCTGTCCGAACGGGACGCCTCCCGCGTGCGCGAGGGGCTCGTCCTTCCCGGGAACATCCGCTGCCGTCCCGCGGAAGTCGTTTTCGACGATCAGCCCGGGGTGCACTGCCGGGTCGTCATCACGGAAGGAAAGAACAGGCAGATCAGGCGGATGTTCGAGGCGCTCGGCAACCGCGTCGTCCGGCTCCACCGTGTTGCCATCGGGTCCGTGGAACTGGGGGGGCTGAAGGAAGGGGAGGTGCGGAGCCTGACTCCGGAGGAGATCGCGTCGCTCGGTGGGAGGGCCGCCGGTGCGGCAGAACGATGGCGGAAGTAGCCTCACGCGTCATCGAAGTATGCCCGTTCAGGATCGCGCGGGACAGGGGAGAGTTCCTCCTCGCTGCGGCGTTCCTCCGCGGAGAACCTGCATCCGGGGCTGTGGCAGTTCGTGACGGGAAAGATCGAAGGGGGAGAGAAGGCGCACGAGGCCGCGCGGAGGGAACTCGGGGAAGAGACCGGCGCATCCGCCGTCCGGTTGTGGGTGGTTCCCTCGGTGACATCGTTCTACGATCCCGCGGGCGACGTCGTGAACGTCATCCCCCTTTTCGCCGCGCAGATCGACGCCGCATTCCAGGTCCGCCTTTCCGCCGAGCACTCGGCGTACGAGTGGCTTCCGTTTGACGATGCCATGCGCCGGCTCGTCTGGCCTGGGCAGAGGAACTGCCTGGAGATCGTCCAGCGGTACATCCTGGGGGGTGAAGAGGCCGGGAACCTGCTGGAAATCAGGGCCTGAGAGGCCTCCTTGCCTCTCATCACGGTGTTCCGTACATTTCCATGACATCGTCGCAGCGACGACCCCACCACACCGTCCCGGAGACCCACTTGAGCGTTCTCGTTGTCGGTTCCCTCGCACTCGATTCTATCGAGACTCCTTTTGGTTCCGTCAAAGACGCCGTCGGAGGGTCCGCCACGTACATTGCCGCGGCGGCCAGCTACTTTGTCAGCCCGATACGCGTGGTGGGAGTGGTGGGGGGAGACTTCCCCAAACACGGACTGGCGTTTCTCGAGGCGCGGAACGTCGATCTGGAAGGACTCGAGGTCGTCGCCGGCGGCAAGACGTTCCGCTGGGCGGGACGGTACCACTACGACCTGAACGAGCGGGACACGCTCCTGACCGAGTTGAACGTGTTCGAGCGGTTTGACCCGAAAATCCCGGAAAAATACCGCAGGAGCCGCGTCGTCTGCCTCGGGAACATCGACCCGGTGCTGCAGCGGAGGGTCCTCGACCAGATCGAGAAGCCGAGGTTCATCGTCTGCGACACGATGAATTACTGGATTGAAAAGAAGAACGCCGAGCTGATGGAGACGCTGAAGTCGATCGACGCGCTGATCCTGAACGATTCCGAGGCCAGGCTTCTCTCGCACGAACCGAACCTCATCAAGGCGGGGCGCGTGATCCGGGCGATGGGCCCGCGCGTCGTCATCATCAAGAAGGGGGAACACGGAGCGCTCCTGCTCACCGAGCAGATGGTCTTCTCCGCCCCGGCATACCCGATGGAAAACATATTCGACCCCACCGGCGCGGGGGACTCCTTCGCGGGCGGCTTCGTCGGGTGGCTTGCGCGCACCGACGACGTTTCGGAGGAAAACCTCAAGCGCGCCGTCATTTACGGCAGCACGCTCGCGTCGTTCTGCGTGGAAAAATTCGGCGTCGATGGACTCGCCGACCTCACCTATCTCCAGATCCAGGACCGGTTCCGCCAGTTCCGGGAGCTCTCCCGATTCGACGAAGATTGACGCCGAGATGACGACGCTCGAATGGACGGGACGGGCACTCCGGTTCATCGACCAGACGCGCCTTCCCGCCGAAGAAATCACCGTCGAGACTGCGGACTACCGGGTCGTCTGCAATGCGATCCGCACGCTCAAAATCCGCGGGGCCCCCGCGATCGGTGTCGCCGCCGCGTTCGGCGTCGTCCTTGCCGTCCTCGAGTCGCACTGCTCCACCCGGCGTGAACTTGACGCCGCCGTCGCAGGTGCGGTGCGCGACCTTTCCTCCACACGTCCGACTGCCGTGAACCTGTTCGCCGCACTTTCGCGGATGGAATCCGCCCTGCGCGGAGCCGCGTCCCTCGAATCGGCGCGCGAACGCCTCGCGGAGGAGGCCGTTGCGATACAGCAGGAAGACATCCTGTCGTGCCGGGCCATCGGCGAGCTGGGTTCGACGCTGATCGCGCCCGGATCCTCCCTGCTCACGCACTGCAACGCGGGGGCGCTGGCGACCGCGGGCGAAGGGACTGCGCTTGCCGTCGTCGCCGCGGCGGCGCGGCAGGGGAAGATCCGCCGCGTGTTCGTTGACGAGACGCGTCCCCTGCTCCAGGGGGCGCGGCTGACCGCCTGGGAACTCCTGCAGCTCGGCATCGAAACCGTTCTCATCACCGACAGCACCGCGGCAAGCGTCCTGCGCCGGGGGGAGGTCCACGGGGTGATCGTGGGCGCGGACAGGATCGCGCGCAACGGGGATACGGCGAACAAGGTCGGCACGTACCCGCTGGCCGTTCTTGCGTCGCACCACGGCGTCCCGCTGTATGTCGCCGCGCCGACATCCACGATCGACGGGGCGCTCCCCGACGGCGACGCCATACCGATCGAGGAACGGAACCCGGAGGAGGTTACGCACCTGGGGGGAATGAGGATTGCTCCTCCCGGCGTGAAGGTGTTCGCCCCGGCATTCGACGTCACCCCCGCGCGCTTCATCAGCGCCATCATCACCGAGCGCGGAATCGCCCGTCCACCGTACGGGGAGGCGCTCTCGGCGCTCCTCCTCGCCGGCGGGGGATCTCCCGGGAGGGGAACGCGGTGATCATCAGAACCGAGGCGATCGTCCTGCGCACGATGAAGTACAGGGAGACAAGCAGGATTGCCACGCTCTACACGAAGGAGAAGGGGAAGATTTCGGTGATCGCCAAGGGGGTGCGCGATGGCCGGAGCCGGATGGGGGGAACCCTCCAGGCGATGAACCACGTGGGAGTCGTCTTCTATATGAAGGAGTCGCGCGACCTCCAGCTCCTGACGCAGTGCGACAATGCGGGAGTGCTCCCCTCCCTGGCGGCTGACCTCGACAGGATGGCCGCCGCGATGGCGGCCGTCGAGCTCACCGACGCCGTCACCCCGTCGGAGGAGCCCAACGCGGAGCTCTTCGAGCTCCTCCGCTCGACGCTGGCCGCCGCCGGGAGTGCAACAAAACAGCCCGGAAATGCGTTATACTACTTTGAGCTTCACCTGCTCGGGATCATCGGGTTCAGGCCCGACATGCGCACCTGTGCGGCGTGCGGCAGCGCCGTGGATCCCCTGAAGCCGGGAAAGGGCTTCCACCTCTCCTCCAACGGGATTCTCTGTCCCGCATGCTCTGCCGGGGGGCTGGGGCTGGAACTCCTCTCGGGCGCGGCCCTTGCCGTACTCCAGCGGCTCCAGGAGTCGGCCGATCCTTCCTCGGCCACGAGGATGGTTCTGGAGGGAAAGGTCAGGGGGGAGATCGCCGGGGTCCTCCGGCGCTACCTTCTCGGCCACGTGGAGGGGCTGAGAACTCTCAGGTCGGAATCGGTGTTCTCATCTTTACTATAGATATCAGCCCGAAAACAGAACAGGAGAATCGTTTCATGAAGAAGACAGTCCTGACATCGCTGGTGCTCGTGACGGTGGGCATTCTCTTCGGTGCCATCCTCGTGTCGAATTTCAGCACCGGCGTGGACCTCTCGTTCGCAAGGAGCGGAGGCGAAGTCAAGCTCGGCGGCCCGACGCCGGTGACGGTGCAGAGCCCGGGGCTGAAGGCGATCAGCGACAACTTCGTGGCCGTCGCCAAGGCGGTCACCCCCTCGGTCGTCGCCATCACGGTGACGACGTCGGGGAAGAAGGCGGACAGGAACATGCCGCACGACTTTTTCCACTTCTTCGGACCCGACTTCAAGTCCCCCGAGGCGCAGCCCGAGCAGGGGATGGGCTCAGGCGTGATCATCACCCCCGACGGGTACATCGTCACGAACAATCACGTCGTCGAGGATGCCGAGAAGGACGGGATCGAGGTGGTGATGCACGATAAGCTGCGGTACAAGGCGAAGCTCATCGGGACGGATCCGTCGACGGACCTAGCCGTGATCAAGATTGACGCCAGGGACCTGACGGCGGCGGCGCTCGGGAACTCCGACAACGTGCAGGTCGGGGAGTGGGCCCTTGCCATCGGCAATCCGCTGGGCCTCACCTCCACGGTCACCGCGGGGATCATCAGCGCGAAGGGGCGGAGCATCAACATCATCCGCGATACGTACAACATCGAGGACTTCATCCAGACGGACGCGGCGATCAACCCCGGCAACAGCGGGGGCGCGCTCGTGAACCTGAGCGGGGAAGTGATCGGGATCAACACCGCCATCGCGACGACGAACGCCCGGTACCAGGGGTACGGCTTCGCGGTTCCCGTCAACATCCTGAAAACCGTCGCCGCCGATCTCATCAAGAGCGGGAAGGTCTCCCGGGGATACATCGGGGTGATGATCGGGACGGTGGATCAGACGATGGCGAACGCCCTCGGGATGAAGGACGCCAGGGGGGTCCTGGTCCAGAGCACCGTGAAGGGGGGCGCGGGCGAGGCCGCCGGGCTGAAGGAGGGGGACGTCATCCTGTCGGTGGACGGGAAGGAAGTGAACGCGGGGAACGAACTCCAGAGCTACATCGCCACGCACCACCCGGGCGACAGGGTCATGCTGAAGATCTTCCGGGACGGATCGGTGATCGAAAAACCGATCACCCTGAAGGCGCGGGAGGAGGAAAAGACGGTCGTCACGGCGTCCGAGCCGTCAAAGGATGAAGAAGAGAAATCGGAAGAGGCGCCGCGCGTCGTGAAGTTCGACAACCTGGGGCTGAGCGTCCGCTCGCTCACGCAGGACGAGAAGAAGGAGCTCGATATCGACAGGGGGGTCATCGTGGCCGACGTCAAGCCGTACGGCGAGGCGTTCAACCGGGCCATCGGGAAGGACATGGTGATCGTCGAGGCGGACCGGAAGCCGGTGGGTACCCCCTCCGAGCTGAAGAAGATCATCGATACGCGGAAGCCCGGCGACTCCGTCCTCCTCAGGATCAAGAGCGAGCGGGGGACGTCGTTCGTCGCTGTGCAGATCCCGAAATAACGCCGCAGAATCCGCTCATGGCCGCTGCCCCGCCCTTCCACGGCGGGGCAGCGGTGTTTCAGGCCGGTATTGACAATGTAGGGCCCGTGCGGTATATTTTCCACTGACAGTGTCATGGCGAACCGTCCAATAGTTCCCGACAGCAAGGAGGTAAGAGAGACTTCAGCGCGCAGGTTCACGCACAGGGTGCCGCCGGGAGGCTGAATGCCAAGGTTCTGATCCTCAATCAGAACTACGAGCCCATGAGCCTCATCAACGCAAAGAAGGCGATCGTCCTCCTGTATCTTGGCAAGGCCGAGCTCATCGAAGCGCACGCCGGCAACAGGATCCGTTCCGTGTCGGCGAGCATGCCCTTTCCGAGCATCGTCCGCCTCTCGATGTACGTCCGGGTTCCCTTCAAGAAGATCATCCTCTCCCGAAAGAACATCCTTCGTCGGGACGGTCACCGCTGCCAGTACTGCGGCCGCTCCGACCTCTCGCTGACGATCGACCACGTTCTTCCGCTTTCACGGGGCGGGGAAGACACCTGGGAGAACCTCGTCTGCGCCTGCGTGCAGTGCAACAACAGGAAGGGGGACCGTACGCCGGAGGAGTCACTGATGCCGTTGCGTCGCAAACCGATGCGGCCGAATCACGTCACGTTCATCCGGCATGTCATGGGCTCGCTCGACGAACGGTGGAAACCCTACCTCTTTCTTCACTGAGCCCGGAAGGCGGCTTCCCGGCATTACCCGCACGCTTCGCCCCCGGTCCGGGCGGAATGGGCGATTCGCGTCAATCCACCGCACCAGAGATCCTCCAGGGGGTACAGCAGTGGCATCGAGGAAAACCATACTCAGCGGCATGCGTCCAACGGGAAAGCTCCATCTCGGCCACCTCGTCGGTGCGCTGGAGAACTGGGTCGCCCTGCAGGGAGAATACGACAACTACCATCTCATCGCGGACTACCACGCGCTCACGACAAATCCCGACTCCCGGGCGATCCGTGCCAATTCGATCGACATGCTCGTCGACTGGCTCGCGGTCGGGATCGACCCGGCGCGAAGCCCGGTGTTCCGCCAGTCGCAGGTCAAGGAGCACACCGAGCTCCACCTGATCCTGTCGATGCTCATTACCGCGGCCCGGCTCGAGCGCAACCCGGCGGTCAAAGACCAGGTGCGCGATCTGAACATCGAAAACATCAGCTACGGCCACCTGGGCTATCCCGTCCTCCAGGCCGCCGACATCCTCCTGTACAAGGGGGACCTCGTCCCCGTGGGGGAGGACCAGGTGCCGCACGTCGAGATCGCCCGCGAGATCGCCCGGCGGTTCAACAACCAGTACGGCGAGGTGTTTCCCGAACCCGAGCCCAAGCTCACCCATTTCCCCCGCCTGCCGGGGCTCGACGGACTCGACAAAAAGATGAGCAAGTCCGCGGGGAACACCATCCTCCTGTCGGATCCGCCCGCGGAGATACTGCGGAAGATGAAGACCGCCGTGACGGACCCGCAGAAGGTCCGCAGGAACGATCCGGGCCGCCCCGAGGTGTGCCTGGTGTACCGCTACCATCAGAAATTCAACGCGGCGGCCGCACCCGAGATCGACGCCGGATGCAGAAGCGGCGCCCTCGGCTGCGTCGAATGCAAATCGAAGATCGGCGGCGTGATCGCCGCGGAGCTCGCGCCCTTCCGGGAGCGGCGCGCGCAGTTCGAAGCGCGCCCGGCGGACGTTCTCGACATACTCGCCGGGGGTGAGAGCCGCGCCCGGGCACGTGCCGTGGACACGATGACCGGTGTCCGGCGCGCCATGGATCTGGGCTGATCGGGAGGGGAATCGTGTACAGGGTCAAGCTAACCGAGTTCGAAGGACCGCTCGATCTCCTCCTGTTCTTCATCAAGCGGGACGAACTGGAGATCGAGGACATCCCGATCGCCAGGATCACGGCCGAATTCCTCGAATACCTCCACGTCATGGCGCAGCTCGACCTGGAGATCGCGGGGGATTTCATCGTGATGGCGGCGACGCTGATGCAGATCAAGGTGCGGATGCTCCTCCCGAGGGACGAAAACGCGGAGGAGGAAGAGGACCCCAGGGCGGAGCTGGTCCGGCGGCTCATCGAATACAAGAAGTTCAAGGAACTCGCCCAGCAGATGGGAACGATCGAGGAGGAGCAGCGCAAGGTGTACTACAGGAAATTCTTCGCGGCGGACGCGCACGAGCAGCCGGCGGGGGAGAGCGAAGAGCTCCTTGCCGACGTATCGCTGTTCAACCTCATCTCGGCGTTCAAGAGCGCGATGGATCACATGCCCCGCAGGGTCGTCCACGAGGTCGCCCTCTCCAACGTCTCGGTGGACGAGCAGATGAGCTTCGTGCTGGATTTCCTCCGCGTCCGCGGCGCGACGACGCTCCTTGCGCTGGTGTCCCACATGACGGAGAAAGTGCGCATCATCGTGACGGTTATCGCGCTCCTGGAGCTGACGAAGAACAAGGTCATCGCCCTTGCGATGTCCGCCGCCGGCGACGACATCGCCATCCGCATGGCCGCCTCATGAGCGAGGCGGAGACCACGCCGGGCGGCCCCGGGAACAGGGAGATCATCGAGGCGCTCCTGTTCGCCACCGATGAGCCGCTGACCGTCAAACAGGTCGTGGACATTTTCGGCATCCTGGACGAAGGAGAACAGCCATCGCACGTATCGGCCGAGGAAGTCCTGGCGGCGATCGAACAGTTGAACGCCGACTACGAGCGCACCGGTCGCACGGTGAGGATCGTCAGGGTTGCCGGGGGCTACCAGTTTGCGACGAAACCCGAGTTCGCGCGCTGGCTCGGCAAGATGCTCCGGGAGAAGTCGAAGCGGAAGCTTTCCCTCTCCGCGCTCGAGACCCTCGCGGTGATCGCCTACAAACAGCCGGTGACGAAGCCGGAGATCGAAACGATCCGGGGCGTGAACGCCGACTACGTGCTGCACACGCTCCTGGAACGGAGCCTGGTGGCCATCGTCGGGCGTGCCGCGACTCCCGGACGGCCGCTCCTGTACGGGACGACGAAGGACTTCCTCAAGCATTTCGGCGTGAACGATCTCTCCGAGCTTCCCAAGCCCCGGGAGATCGACGAGCTGATGGCGGAGGCGGAGTTCGAAGTTGAGAAGCGCATGCTGCAGGAACTCGAGGCAAAGCGGCGCGCGGAGTCCGGTGAGGACGACATCAAGGAAGGGGATACGCCGGTGGACATCTCGTGAGCGCACACGGAGGAAAAGGGAAGGGACGCACCGGGCAGGGGAATCCCCGGGGTCGCACCGGGCAGGTGAAACCCCGCAGGCCCGCCCGGGCAGCGAAGAGCATCGCGCCGGCGGTGCCGCCGCGTCCGGGGCTCGTCCGGATCAACCGGTTCCTCAGCATGTGCGGCATCACCTCCAGGCGGAAAGCGGAAGAGCTCGTGCGGCTGGGAAAAGTCGAGCTCAACCACGCGGTGGTGACGGACCTCGCCACACGCGTGGATCCCTCGCACGACCGGGTGTTCGTCGCCGGGACCCAGGCGCTCCCGGTGGCGGGCAACCTGTATCTCGTTCTCAACAAGCCGAAGGACAGCATCACCACGCTCAACGACGAGCGGGGCCGTACGACGGTCATGAGCATGATTCGCACCCGGGAGCGGGTCTACCCGGTGGGGCGGCTCGACAGGAACACGACCGGCGTGCTCCTCCTGACCAACGACGGCGATTTCGCCCACCGGTTGATGCACCCGAAATTCAACGTCCCCAAATCGTACATCGTTTCGTGCGACAGGACGCTCACCCGCGACGACCTGGCCCGGCTCAGGAGCGGCATCGACCTCGAGGACGGGCGGACGGCCCCCGCGGACGTCCAGTTGATCCCCGGGGGTCGCGGGAAGGAAATCGGGATCACGATCCACGAGGGGCGCAACCGCCAGGTCAGGCGCATGTTCGAGCACCTCGGGTACGCGGTCGCCAAGCTCGACCGGGTGGCCTACGGCCCCGTGACGAAGGAAGGGCTGGCCCGCGGGGGGACGCGCAGCCTCACGCGGAACGAGGTGCGGGGACTCAAGCGGATGGCGGGGTACACCGAGGAGGAACTGCTGTCGGGCCGGTAGGCCGGCTTTATCCGGAGGCACAACCATGAAACGCTCACCCCTCGCGTCGTGCATCATCGCCGCCGCGTCGCTCGCCGCGTTCTCCTGCACCGGCTCCGTGTACAGGGAAGTGTACCCGACGCTCATGGACGGGAAATACGATTCCGAGTTCCCGTACCGGGCCTGCTCCGATCAGCTCGAGCAGATCGGCGAATCCGTCAAGATGATCAACGCGATCGCCTACTACCGCACGTACACGTTCCCCGAGGGGATGCATGTCCGTCCGGAGTCCGTCACCCGCGAGGCCCTCTCATCGCCCGGTGTGCGTTCGGTGATGTCCTCGAGCCAGTCCGCCGGCACCGCGACGATCATCTCATGCGAGAACAGGCACATTGTTCTCCTGACGTGCGCGCACGTCGTCGGCTTCCCCGATACGATCACGACGTTCCGCATCGGCGCCGACCACCACTCGACAGGGTTCATCCACACGATCAGTTTCAAAGAGAAGCAGTCAAACTACGTCGCCGTTCTCCCCGAGGGAGGGGAGCTCGAGATCCTCGCCATGGACAGGGAGCAGGACGTGGTGCTGCTCGGAAAGGCGTTCGACGCCGAGCCTTTTCCCCGGCCCCGGGTGTTCATGTATCCCGCCGGGAGGGCCCGGGAGCTTGAATGGGGGACGTTCGTCTACCTCTTCGGCTACCCCACCGGGCACAAGATGGTGACGAAGGCGATCGTCAGCAGCCCGAACAAGGACAAGCGGGGAACGTTTCTCGTCGACGCGGTCTTCACGCCGGGCTTCAGCGGCGGGATCGCGCTTGCGGTGCGGGACGGCGTTCCGAATTTCGAGCTCGTCGGCATCGTCAAACTCGTCTCCGGACGTTCCACGTTCGCGCTTGCTCCCCCCACCGACGACAGCACGCCCGATTATGACCCGCTTGTCCCGTACACCGGTGAAATCTACGTTCAGAAACGGACGGAGATCGAATACGGCATCGTCCAGGCCGTGCCGGTCGAAACGATCACCGAGTTCATCGATGCCTGCCGGAGCGAGCTCTCCGCCCGCGGCTACACGATCTCGCTGGCGGTTCAATCGAATCCGCCGCGCTGATGAGCGACCCCGGGAAACTCCCGCTTATCGCCGATCTTCTTCTCGCCCGCCGCCTTGAATCGACGGATGCCTGGGTGAGCCTCCTCTCCGCGGAGATCCACGCGCAGCTTCACCCGGCATCGGGGGCGCTCGCGGAGCCGATCGCCGGCGGGTACGCGGTCTTCACGGGAGTCGGCTCGCCGCTGACGCAGGCGGTGGGGATAGGAATGAAAGGTCAGGTGACCGAACCGGAGCTGGAGCGTCTGGAGGCGTTCTTCGAGGTCCGGGGCTCGCCGACGCTCATCGACCTCTGCCCCCTTGCTGACCCTTCGATATTCGAGCTGCTCGGGCTGCGGGGGTACAGGTTGAGAGAGTTCAGCAACATGCTCGTCAGACCGCTGCGGGAGGGAGGTATCAGGCCCGCGGGCGACGGCGCGCTCAGGGTCCAGCAGTGTACCGCCGCGGAGGACGGCCTCTGGGCGGAGACCGTCGCGCAGGGGTTTGCCGAAAATCTCATCGTCTCGGAAGAGAACCTCCTCGTGCTCAAGAGCCTGTTCCACCGCCCCGATTCGATATGCCTCCTGGCGTGGCTCGAGGGACGGCCTGTGGGAGGGGGGGCGCTCGCGATGCACGAGGGGGTCGCCGCGCTCTACGGGGCAAGCACGCTCCCGTCGTTCCGGCGGAGGGGTGTGCAGAAAGCGATCATCCTGACGCTGCTGTCCCGCGCGGTCGACGGGGGCTGCGACGTCGCGTACACGCTGACGAAGCCGGGGAGCGTTTCGCAGAGGAACGTCGAACGCCAGCATTTCAGCGTCGCGTACACCCGCGCCATGATGGTGAGGGAGGTGAAGGAATGACCCCGTGCAGGGACGGTGCCCCGCCGTGATCACCGCCCCGGGGGAGATACAGACGCCCCGCCTGACGCTCAGGAAACCCGTGCGGGCCGATGCGGCGGAGATATTCAGGCAGTACGCGGGAGATCCGGAGGTGACGCGTTGCCTCGACTGGCGCCCCGACGGAAGCCTCCGCCAGGTGGAGGAGCTCATCGACACGGCGCTCGCGCACTGGGAGGAGGGGACTTCTTTTGCGTGGAGCGTGATCCTGCGGGAGAGCGGCGCGTTCCTCGGGACGATCGAAGCCCGCATCGATGCCTACATGGTCAACGTCAGCTACGTGATCGCGCGCCCCCACTGGAACAGAGGCTACGCCACGGAGGCCCTCAGGGGGCTCTGCGCGTGGGCGGACGGCGAGCCGGAGGTCTTCCGCGTATGGGCCGTGTGCGCCGCCGATAATCCCGCTTCCGCCCGCGTTCTCGAGAAAGCCGGGATGACGCGCGAAGGAATGCTCCGACGCTGGACGGTGTTTCCCAACCGCGGAGGCGCGCCGGTGGACTGCTACAGCTACGCGCGCGTCAGAGAAACATCGGCCGGTTCTTCCCCTCCGGGTACCGTGTGACCTTCCTTCCCCGCTGCATCTTGTAGATTGTCCCCCCAATTGGTACATTACGGGATTCAAAGGAGTCCGGGATGCCGAATGCACTCATGAGTTTGTTTCCCCCGTCGGAACAGGAGAAGATCGCCGCTGCGGTGCGCGAAGCGGAGAAGGTGACCTCGGGCGAGATCGTCCCGTACGTCGTCGGACAGAGCGACCACTACGAAGTGGCGGAGTGGCGCGGCGGCGCCACGGCCGGGATCATCGCGTTCACCGCGATGTCGCTCGCGAGAACCGCCAGAGGCGACTGGGGCGGATTCGACCCGGCGTTCACCGGGCTCGTGACGCTCCTGGCGGCGGGGGCGGCGATGCTCCTGGCGAGGTTCTTCCCGCCCATGCGGAGGCTGTTTGCCGGGCGCCACCTGATGAGCCGCCGGGTGGAGCAGCGGGCGGCGGAAGCGTTCATCCGCGAAGAGGTGTTCGCGACCCCGAAACGGACGGGGATACTCATATTCCTGAGCATGCTGGAGCGCAGGGTGCTTGTCGTCGGCGACTCGGGGATCCATAAGAGTGTGAAGCAGGAGGAGTGGGACGGAATCATCGCCTCCGTCGTCCGCTCGATACGGGACGGGCATCCCGCCGACGGGCTTGTCGAGGCGATACGGCGCTCGGGCGCGCTTCTCTCCAGCCACGGGCTGGACCGGGAAGCGGGAGCGAACGACGAGCTGTCCGACAACCTCCGCATCAGGAACGACTGATGGCCACATACCGGCGACTGATCCTCTCCTGCCTGGCGCTCCTCTGCCTGGAGACCGCCCGGGCGGAAAACGACGTGCCGCTCCTGAGCGGACGGATCACGGACAACGCGGCCCTCCTCTCCCCGGAGACGACCTCGAAGCTCACCGCGCTGCTCAAGGCGCACGAAGATTCCACCACGGACCAGGTCGCCGTTCTCACGATCGGCTCCCTGGACGGGGAACCGATCGAGTCGTATTCGATGCGCGTGGCCGAAACCTGGAAACTCGGGCGCAAGGACAGGGACAACGGCGTCCTGCTCATTGTGGCCCGCGACGACAGGAAGGTCCGCATCGAAGTCGGGCGCGGGCTCGAGGGAAACCTCCCCGATATCACGGCGGGCCGCATCATCCGCAACGTGATGATCCCCCGGTTCAAATCGGGGGACTTTGACGGAGGCATCAGCGCAGGCGTCGAGGCCATCCTGGGCTCCCTGGAAGGTTCCGGCCCCCCGGTTCCGGCGGAGGAGCCGGAGCAGGGAATGGACCTGGGGACGAAACTCATGGCAGGAGGGATATTCAGCGTCGTCGTCGGTCTCTTCACGCTCATCGCCCTCTTTGTCCGCGGGGCGCAGGCCTGGTTCCTCTACCTGTTCCTTCTTCCGTTCTGGCTTCTTTTCCCGATCGCGATACTCGGACTTGCGGGGGGGCTGATCGCCTTCGGCGCCTACGCCCTGTTCGTTCCCCTCTTCAGGCTCTGGACGTCGAAGACCGCCGGGGGAAAATCGGCGTACGGCCGGTTGTCCCGCATCCCGTTCTTCGCGGGGATCTCCTCGGGATCCGGGTCATCGGGTAGCGGGTCCTCGTGGTCGTCAGGAGGCGGTTCCTCGTCTTCCTCGGGCGACAGCTTCTCCGGCGGCGGGGGCGGGTTCTCCGGAGGCGGCGCCTCGGGAAGCTGGTAGGACTTCACGAATCGGAGGCTTCGTTGATCACCGACACGCTGCAGGATGCGCACCGCTGCTCAGGCCTTCATCCCCTGTTCCCCCGCGCGTTCGAGGTCCTTGCCCGTCCCGACATCGCACGGCTCGCGCCGGGGCGGCACGAGGTCGACGGGGAGCGGCTGTACCTGGTGATCGCCGCGGACGAAGGGGCGGGCACGGAACGGGCGGTCCTCGAAGCGCACAGGAAATACATCGACATACAGTACGTCATCGAAGGAACCGACATGATCGGCTGGAGGCCCGTCAGGGAATGTGCGCTCGAGAAAGGACCCTACGATCCCGGGAAGGACGTGGTCCTGTACGGGGAACGGCCGCTCACGTGGACTCCCGTCGCCGGCTCGAGGTTCGCCGTCTATTTCCCCGGCGACGCCCACGCGCCGCTGGGGGGGAACGGGCGGCTCCTCCGGGCGATCGTCAAAGTCGGAATCTGAGGGTCCACCCCGCATGGTGCATTCGCAGATGTTCGGCCGCATCGTCCTCCCCGGCGGGGAGCAGCGCCTGTTCACGCGCCTGTGGGGCGTTTTCGTCCTTGTGCTCATCACGATCGGCGCGATCATTGCTCCGCTGCGCGTCGTCCTCGGTCCCGATTTTCTCCCGGGGGGGGACCTCACCGACATCCTCCTGACGATCCTCTTCACCGCGGACATCGCCGTCAACGCCGCCGAGTCGTCGAGAACGGGGGTCCCCTACGGACGCGCTCTCCTCGCCTGCGACATACTCGCGGCGCTGCCGCTCGGCCTCATCGGCGCCCGCCCCTGGCTCCAGTTTTTCCGCCTCTTCAAGCTGGCCCGCGTGGCGCAGGCGATGGCCTCGTGGCGCCAGCAGCATCTTCACCGGTGGAACGCCCTCCGGCTCGTCTACTTCGTCTACTGGCTCGCCATCGCCGTCCACTGGCTGGCCACCGGGTGGCTGTCGCTGAGAGGGATCTATCCCGGCGCGGACCGGTGGACGCTCTACCTCCGGTCGCTCTACTGGTGCATCTCCACGATCACGACGATCGGGTACGGCGACATCACCCCCGCGAACAACGCGCAGGTGATCTACGCGATCGTCGTGATGATCTTCGGGGTGGGGATGTACGGCTACGTCATCGCGAACATCTCGACAATCATCGGCAACCTCCAGCCCGCGCGGACACGCTATCTCGCGAACATGGAGAAGCTCGGCGCGTTCATGCGTTCCAGGGAGATCCCGGCGGCGATGCAGCGCAGGATCCGGGATTACTACGGATACGTCTGGGAGCACCGGCTCGGGTACGACGAGACGTCGATCGTGCAGGGACTCCCCCCGGGCCTGCTCGTGGAGGTGTCCCTCTTTCTGAAAAGGGACATCATCCAGAAGGTCCCTTTCTTCAAAGGGGCGGGGGAGGAGCTCATACGCGAGATTGCGCTCGTCATGCAGCCCGTCGTGTACACGCCCGGGGACGTGGTGTTCAGCGCGGGGGAGCCCGGGGCGGACATGTTCTTCATCAGCCGGGGCCACTGCGATGTGATGGGGCCCGACGGCCGGTCGATCGTCGCGACGCTCCGCGAGGGGGACTTCTTCGGGGAGATGGCGCTGCTGGAGCACCGCCCCCGCTCGGCCTCCGTGCGCGCCTCGACGTACTGCGACCTGTACCGGCTTGACAAGGAGAGCTTTGACAGGGTGATCGCGAAATTTCCGGAGTTTGCCGAGCATGTCGGCGCAAAGAGCGCCGTGCGGAAGCAGCAGAACGTCGATGCCCGGCCCCGGCGGACGGCGCCGCGCTGAACCTGCGAAAAGGGGGGGCATCCCTCCCATCACACACTGAAGGAACGGAGAACACGGTGGAAGAGCAATCGGATGCACGGGAACTGAATGACCAGATGGTGCGGCGCCGGGAGGAGCTTGCGGCCCTGCGTGCGCAGGGGGTGGATCCCTACCCGCACTCGTTTGATCGCAACGCCCTTTCCGCGGAAATCAGGGAGTCGTTTGCCGAGGGGGATCCGCCGAGGGACGTCGCGGTGGCCGGCCGGATCATGTCGATGCGCCGGATGGGGAAGGCCTCGTTCTTCCACCTGGAGGATGCGCAGGGCCGGATCCAGGTCTACCTGAAGAAGGACGACCTGGGACCGGTCTATGACGCGTTCCGGCTGATGGACATCGGCGACATCGTCGGGGTGGAAGGGTTCGTGTTCCGGACGAAGACCGGCGAGGTATCCGTCCACGCACGGCGCCTCGTCCTTCTCTCCAAGTCGCTCAGGCCGCTGCCGGTGCCGAAGGAGAAAGTGGACGAACACGGGAACAGGACGGTGTTCGACCCGCTCTCCGACAAGGAACTCCGGTACAGGCAGAGGTACGTCGACCTGATCGCGAACCCCGCCGTCAGGGAGCTCTTCCGCCGGCGTGCAAGGATCATATCGGCGATCCGGAGGATATTCGATTCCCGCGGATTTCTCGAAGTCGAGACGCCGGTCCTCCAGCCCCAGTACGGCGGCGCGTTCGCTCGCCCGTTCGTGACCCACCACAACGCGCTCGACATCGACCTGTACCTGAGGATCGCCGACGAGCTGTACCTGAAACGCCTCATCGTCGGGGGGTACGACGGCGTGTACGAGATTGCGAAGGACTTCAGGAACGAGGGGATGGACCGCTCCCACAATCCCGAATTCACGATGATGGAGCTCTATGTCCCGTACAGGGACTATGTCTGGATGATGTCCCTCGTCGAGGAGCTCATCAGCGAGGTCGCCCTCGCGCTCAACGGCTCGACGGCGGTGAAGGCCGGTGAGCGCACGATCGAATTCCGGCCTCCCTGGAAGCGCATCACGATGTTCGACGCGATCCGCGAGGCGACGGGGCACGCGCTCAGGGGCAAATCCGAGCAGGACCTGCGGAAGATCGCCGCAGAACTCCACGTCGGGCTGGAAAAAACGGACGGGCCGGGGAGGATCATCGACGCGATATTCTCCGAGTGCGTCGAGCACACGCTTGTGCAGCCGACGTTCATCACCGACTACCCGATCGAGATGTCTCCCCTGGCGAAGAAGCACCGGTCCGAGGAAGGGCTGGTCGAGCGGTTCGAGGCGATCTGCAACGGGCAGGAGATCTGCAACGCGTTCAGCGAGCTGAACGATCCCGTCGACCAGCGCGCGCGGTTCGAGGAGCAGATGCGCGCCAAGGCGAAGGGGGAAGCCGAAGTGCAGCCGCTGGACGAAGACTTCCTCCGGGCGCTGGAATACGGGATGCCCCCCACGGCGGGTCTCGGGATCGGCATCGACAGGCTGACGATGCTGCTCACCGGGGAGGAATCGATCCGCGACGTGATCCTCTTCCCCCAGATGAAACCGGAATCACCCCAGTGAGCACGGCCGGGAACTCGATCAGCGTCATCATTCCGACACTCAACGAAGAGAAGCTCCTGGAGCGGATGCTCCTGCAGTTTACCCCGTCGCTCGTGGAGCGGTACGGCCTCGAGCTCGTCGTGAGCGACGGGGGGAGCGTGGACGGGACGCTCGGCATCGCGCGCGCGCATGCGCACACCGTCGTCACGAATACCGGGGGGGTCAAGCAGACGATCGCCATGGGGAGGAACCTCGGGGCCCGCCGGGCGCGCGGATCGGTGTTCCTCTTTCTGAACGCCGACACGCTCATCGGCGACCCGGAGACGTTCTTTGCCACCGTGGTCAGGGAGATCGGCGCTCCGCGTCTTGCGGCGCTCACCTGCAGGGTGGAGGTCTACCCCGACGAGCGCCGGGCGATCGACAGGGCGTTCCACGGGTTCTACAACTGGTTCTTCGCGATGATGAACACGGTGGGGATGGGCATGGGGAGAGGGGAGTGCCACATCATGACGCGGGAGATCTTCGAGAGCGTGTGCGGGTACGCCGACCGCATCGCCGCCGGCGAAGACTACGACATGTTCCGGCGCCTCGAGCGCCTGGGGCGCGTGAAGTTTCTCTCGAGCATCGTCGTGTACGAGTCCCCGCGGCGGTACCGGCGGTACGGGTACCCGTACGTCACGGTGTCGTGGTTCATCAATTTCCTTGCCGTGTTCTTCCTCAGAAGGTCGATTCTGAGCGAGTGGAAACCCGTCCGGTAGTCCGCACTGCCCCGGCGTGACGGCGGGCACCGCTGAGGGGAACCATGTTTGACTTTCAGACTGTTATTAGATACACTACTTTGCAATTCACGCACTTCATAGGGAAAGTGTTCATGCAGAAGCGATTTTCGCTCGCAACCGTGCTCCTCCTCGTCGTGGTGAGCATCATCGGCGGCTCGATGCTCAACCAGCTGATCTCCGGAGACAACATCTACGACCAGCTGCACAAGTTCGGCGACGTGCTCAATTATACGGAGAAGTACTACGTGGAGGACGTCGACACCGGCAAGCTGACGGAGGCGGCGATCAACGGGCTCCTGAACCAGCTCGATCCGCATTCGGTGTACATCCCGGCCACGGAGCTGCAGAGGGTGACGGAGGATTTCCAGGGAAGTTTCGAGGGCATCGGGATCGAGTACCAGGTTCTCGCCGATACGCTTCTTGTCGTTGCCCCGATCGTCGGCGGCCCCAGCGAGGCGCTCGGCATCCAGTCGGGCGACAAGATCGTCCGGATCAACGACAGCTCCGCCGTCGGCATCACCCAGGAAGGGGTGCAGAAGAAGCTCCGCGGCCCCAAGGGGAGCAGGGTGAAGGTCTCGATCGTGCGGGCGGGGATCAGGACCCTGCTGGATTTCGACATCACGCGCGACAAGATCCCGATCTACACCGTCGACGCCTCGTTCATGATCGACCGGGAGACCGGGTACGTCAGCGTCAACCGGTTCGCGGCCAAGACCCACGATGAGTTCCTCGCCGCCCTGTCGAAGCTCTCGGGGGAGGGGATGAAGCGCCTCGTGCTCGACCTCCGCTCCAACCCGGGGGGCTACCTGGAACAGGCGTACAAGCTCGTCGATGAGCTGATGCCGAAGGGGCGCAAGATCGTGTACACGAAGGGACGCCGCCCCGAGTTTGACGACGAGTACGTGTCCTCCGGCGCGGGCCGGTTCAAGGACGTGACGCTCATTCTCCTCGTCAACGCGGGGTCCGCCTCGGCGAGCGAGATCGTCGCAGGCGCCGTGCAGGACTGGGACCGCGGGCTGATCATCGGCGAGACGACGTTCGGGAAGGGGCTCGTGCAGCGCCAGTTCGACCTGAAAGACGGGTCGGCCTTCCGGCTGACGACCGCCCGCTATTACACGCCCAGCGGGCGGCTCATCCAGCGCCCGTACGATCACGACAAGGTCAAGTACGCCCGGGCGGCCTACGAGCGGCAGGAGACCGAGGGAGAGAACCTCACGCACGCGGAAGAGCGGGATTCGACGCGGCCGATGTTCAAGACCATGGGGGGGCGGGTCGTGTACGGCGGGGGGGGCATCACGCCGGATTACATCGTCAAGTCCGACCACCTCGCGGAGTACACCGTGCAGCTCCGCAGCCGGAACGTTTTTCTCCAGTTCGCGGACAAGTATCTCGACGCCCACGGCGCGGAGCTGAAATCGCGCTACGGCAGAAATTCCGGGAAATTCGCGGATGAGTTCGAGGTTACGCCGCAGATGCTCGCGGACATCCAGTCGCTCGGGAAGTCGGCGGGGGCGACGTTCAAGCAGGACGAATACGACAAGGACGTCAAATTCATCAAGGCGTTCACGAAGGCATTTATCGCACGGAGCATCTGGGGGAACGAGGGCTCCTCGCGCGTCATGCTCAGGGAGGACTCCCAGTTCCGCAAGGCGATGGAGCTCTTTCCGGAAACCGACCGCATCCTGAGCAATCTCTCGAGCCTTAAATGAACCGTTCTTTGTTCCCGTCCGGCGCGTGGCCGGTCCTGATCCTGCTCGTCCTCGCCGCCGGAGCACGTGCCCTTGCGCAGGGGAACGGGCCTCCCCCCGACAGGGTGTTCGTTGAAGGGGAAGAGCTCGTCTACAACGTCCGGTACGGGTTTATCGACCTCGGACAGGTGCGCATCAGGGTCATCGGTTCCGCCCGGGAGAAATCGGGGCTGGTCTACCAGGGGAAGGGGCTCATCGATTCGTATTCCAAGGTGCCGTTCGTCGACCTTCACGCCGTGTACGAGAGCGTGACCGACAGCGCCATGTTCTCCCGCCGTTTTACCGGCAGGCAGAAGGATGACGGCCAGTGGACCGTCGCGCGGTACGCATTCGACTACCCGGCGAAGCGGGTGCTCATCGAGATTGCGACGCACGATTCCGTCGTCGTGAAGAGGGACACCCTCCCGATCGACACCCCGTACCAGGACGGCCTCTCCCTGTTCTTTTACGCGCGGGCGAATCTCTTCTCCGGGATGAAGGTGAACATCCCCACGGTCATCAAGGAGAAGAAGGTGGAGACGTACATCGATTTCAAGAACGAGCATACGTCGGTCGATCTCGACGCCGTCGATTACCCGGTGGACGTCATCCGGTTCGAGGGGAACATGAATTTCGTGGGGATCTACGGACTGACGGGCGGTTTCGAGGGCTGGTTCTCGAACGACGAGGCGCGCGTGCCGATCCTGGCGAAGATGAAAGTCATCATCGGGAGCGTCACCGTCGAGCTGATGAAATGGACCCGTCCCGGGTGGACGCCCCCCCGGGCGAAGGGATAGCGCGTGGGCCTTGTCGTCCATCACGGCGTCTCCCCGGACGTGCACCCGACGGCGTTCGTCGCCCCCGGTGCGTGGCTGATCGGCGAGGTCCGCCTGGGGGAAGAGGCCAGCATCTGGTATAACGCGGTCCTCAGGGGGGATATCAACGCCATACGCATCGGCCGCCGGTCCAACATCCAGGACGGCTGCGTGCTCCACGTGACGAAGAAGCTCGCCGTGGAGATCGCCGAGGAGGTCACCGTCGGCCACATGGCGATGATTCACGCCTGCCGGATCGGCAGGGGATCGCTCATCGGGATGAACGCGGTGGTCCTGGACGACGCGGAGGTGGGGGAAGGGGCGCTCGTGGCCGCGGGCGCCGTCGTGAAGGAGGGTTTCGTCGTGCCCCCCGGGACGCTCGCCGCGGGGGTCCCGGCCAGGATCGTGCGCGACCTGAGCGGGGAGGAGCGGAGGGCGATCGTGCAGTCGGCGGCCAACTACGTTGCGTACGCCGCAAGCTCGTTCACCAACGTCGGAAACGGAGCACGTCCATGAAAGTCAAATTCTGGGGTACGCGTGGTTCCCTCCCCACGCCCGGGAAAGACACCGTCCGCTACGGCGGGAACACGCCGTGCGTCGAGGTGCGGCTCCACAAGGATAACCTCGTCGTGTTCGACGCCGGCACGGGGATCCGGGGTCTGGGCGATGCCCTGATGGCGACCGGGGAATCGGTGAAGGCCTTCCTGGCGATCAGCCACCCGCACTGGGACCACATTCACGGGTTTCCGTTTTTCAAGCCGCTCTACATCTCGGGGAACGAGTTTACGATCATCGGGGCGCAGTCCCGCAATCTCAAGCTCCGTCAGATGATCTCGGACCAGATGGACAAGGTGTACTTTCCCATTCAGCTCAACGAGCTGAAGGCGAAGATCAAATTTCACCCGGTGAAGGAAGAGACGATACCGATTTTCGAGGCGACGCTTTCCTCCCTGTACGTCAACCATCCCGCGTTCGCCCTCGGGTACCGGCTGAACGTGGGAGGAAAATCCCTCGTCTACATCAGCGACAACGAGCCGTTCGACAGGGAGGTGGCGCGCTCCGTCAAGAACGTGGACAAGAATATCGTCGAGAAATACCTGGCGGTGAAGGGGGATCCGAACCAGCGCGTGTTCGATTTCGCGCGCGGCGCCGACATCCTGATCCACGACACCACGTACACGCCCGAGGAATACGTCAACCACGTCGGCTGGGGACACTCCCACTACCTCTTCTCCCTCAAGATCGCCGACGAGGCGGCGGTCAAGCGTCTCGTCCTGTTCCACCATGAACAGACGCACACGGACGACAAGGTGGACGAGATCCTGAGCAAGTGCCTCCGGGAAATCAGGAACAGGAACTACAGGTTCGAGTGCATCGCGGCGGCGGAGGGGATGGAGCTGGAGTGGTGAACGCTTGACAATCGATCCCGCGGTGGGTATATTCACACCCAAGGAGCTCAAGTCACATTTGCATGAATGGATGGGCAACGAGGTCGTAAGTCCGGCCCCGCGTCGGGTCGCCGGGCATTCTCTGAATCAGCGAGCCCCGGTCGGTGGTCTTCCGCGAGGAGCGGACAGCCAGCCGGGGCTTTCGTGTACCCCGAAGCGAAACCCGATCACCCGAATCGTCTGAGGCGACCGCATGGCAACCGTGTTTACTCCGTCTGCGATCAAACGTCTGGAATCTCTCTTCGGCGTCGCCGCAAAGAGCATGGGGACGAACTACAGGTTCGAGATCGCCGCGCATGACGCGGGGGGGACGGCCGTCCGGCGGCTTGCACTGGAGATCTACCCGGACATCCGCATCGGGCGGAAGAAGGGGAACCTGATTTCCGTGTACACCGAGGCCGCGCACCTCCAGATGCATTTCTGCTCCGGGTTCGTCGTGAGCGACGACCTGGGAGAGGCGACGTTCGTGGGCGAGCACCGGGGGAAACTCTCGGGCCTGATCGTGGAGCGGAACGCGGGCTGCACGCTCTTTGCCAATGTCGACAGGGCAATACTGTCCGGCGATTTCACCCAGCTTTCGCCCGAGGTGATGATGTCGGGCGTGGCCCTGTCGCTGACCGAGCCGGTTCTCGAATCGGAGAGGAAGCAACCCCGCCGTCGCCGCACCGGTGCGCGCAAGACAAGGACCGGTGCGCGGTCGTGATCGACGTGGCGGTGTTCAATGCGCACCCGCGGGTACGGTGTCCCCGGGCCGGGGCCCTCGCCGCAATCCGGTGCGTGGCCCGCGGCGAACGGCGGACCTCGGCGGCCCTGAGCGTCGTGTTCGTGGGAAACAGGACGTCGGCAAGAATGAACCGGCGGTTCCTGGGGCACCCGGGGACCACGGACGTCATCAGCTTTCCCCTGGGGGAAGGCCGCAGGATTGAAGGAGAAATCTACGTCAATCTGGACAGGGCCCGGTCGCAGGCCGCTGACTACGGAGTGACGTTTCGCAGCGAAGTCTCGCGTCTCGTGGTGCACGGGGCGCTCCACCTGTTCGGGTATGACGACAGGACCGCGCCGCAGGCGCGCCTGATGAAACGGAGGGAGGACCGCTACGTGGCGGCCCTCGCGTCCGGGAGGGAGATGTCGGGAACATGAAGGAAAAAGTCGTCGAGCTCCTGATCTACATCATGTCGGAGATGCAGGATAACAAGCGGATCAGCGACATCGATCTGACCGACCTGAAGACCCGGGGCTACACACAGTCGGAGATCAGCGCCGCGTTCAGCTGGATTTACGAAAACAGCGAGCTGAACCAGCAGCGCCCGGCAATGAGCGCCCGTGCGGGCGAGGGCTCGCGCCGCGTGCTTCACGACGCGGAGAAAGCGGTCCTCGCGACCGAGAGCCAGGGCTACCTGATACAATTGAGGGAGCTCGGGCTTCTCGACGAGAAGGACTTTGAGACCGTCATCGAGCGGGCGATGATGGCCGGGTATGAGAAGCTTTCCGTGCCGGATCTCCGGGAAATCGTCGCCTCCGTTTTGTTCGCCCGGGGAGGGGACGATCCCACAGGGAACCGTTCGATGCTCACTAGCGGGGACACCATTCACTGATGGCCACGAAACGAAAAGCGGCGGCGAGCGCGGAGGGAGGCCCCGAAGTGAAGGTGGCTCCGGCGAAGCGTAAAGCGAGGAAGTCCGCGCCGTCGGCGGACGCGACGGGGAAGTCGCTCATCATCGTCGAATCGCCCGCCAAGGCGAAGACGATCAACAAGTACCTCGGGAAGGATTTCCTTGTCGAGGCCTCCGTCGGTCACATCAAGAATCTTCCGAAAAGCAAGATCGGCATCGACGTCGAGCACGGGTTCGTCCCCGAGTACGAGACCATCAAAGGGAAGGACGAGGTGATCGCCCGTCTCCGCGCCCACGCCGTCGGGGCGAAGGCCGTGTACCTTGCGACCGATCCCGACCGCGAGGGGGAGGCGATCGCCTGGCACATCGCCCGGGAGGTCGAGCCGGACAACGGGAACGTGTACCGCGTGATGTTCAACGAGATCACCGAGCGCGGGATCACCGAGGCGATGAAGCACCCGACGAAAGTGGACCAGAACCTCGTGGATTCCCAGCAGGCGCGCCGGGTCATGGACCGGCTCGTGGGCTACAAGGTGTCCCCCTTCGTCTGGAAGACCGTTTTCTACGGGCTTTCGGCCGGGCGCGTCCAGTCGGTCGCCGTCCGGCTGATCTGCGAGCGCGAGGAGGCGGTGACGTCGTTCATCCCCGACGAGTACTGGTCGATCATCGGCGAATTCCGCACGGCCTCGGACGAGCCGTTCTTCGCCAAGCTGTTCAAGGTCGCCGGGAGCGATCCGGTGATCGGCAACGGGACGACGGCGGAAGGATACGTGAACGACATCCGCCGCCAGACGTTCGCGATCGCCGACATCCAGAAGAAGCCCGTCCGGAGAAACCCGGGCGCCCCGTTCATTACGAGCACGCTCCAGCAGGAGTCGGCCCGCCGGCTCCGATTCCACGCCAAGAGAACGATGATGCTGGCCCAGAAACTCTACGAGGGAATCGAGCTCGGCGAGGAGGGGAGGGTGGGTCTCATCACGTACATGCGGACGGACTCCACGCGCCTTTCCGACGACGCCGTGGCCGAGGTCCGGACGTTCATCTACGAAAACTACGGGAAGGAATACCTGCCGCCCGAGCCCCGGGTGTTCAAAAAGGGGAAATCATCGCAGGACGCCCACGAGGCAATCCGCCCCACGTCGATGAAGCATTCGCCGAAGGCGGTCAGGAAATACCTGGACAAGGAAATGTTCGACCTGTACGAGCTGATCTGGAACCGCTTCCTCGCGTGCCAGATGAGCGCCGCGGTGTTCGAACAGACGACGGTGGACGTCCGCGGGGGAGAGTACGTCTTCCGGGCGACCGATTCGATCCCTCAGTTCAGGGGGTTCCTCCAGGTGTACGACGACATCGCGGACGAGGCGGACAAGACCGCCGACGATGAGGATCCCGTGTCGAAGCTCCCGGCGAACTTGAGGGTGGACGAGACGGCGACGCTGCTGAACGTCATCCCGAACCAGCATTTCACCAAACCGCCGGGCCGGTTCACCGAGTCGAGCCTCGTCAAGGAGCTGGAGGCCCTGGGGATCGGGCGGCCGAGCACCTATGCGCTCATCGTCGACACCATCCAGGCGCGCAAGTATGTCGAACAGCGGGACCGCCGTCTTTATCCGACGGACCTGGGGATCGCCGTCAACCGGATCCTCGTGCAGAATTTCCCCCATCTCTTTAACGTGGAGTTCACGGCGAAGATGGAGGAGGAGCTCGATACGATCGCCTCGGGAAAGCAGACGTACATCCGCGTGATGGAGGATTTCTATCATCCCTTCATCCACGACCTGGAGGGGGTGGACAAGAACAGCGCGGCGATCAAGAAATCGCTCCAGGAGCCGACGGACGAGAAGTGCGACCTGTGCGGGAAACCGATGATCATCAAGTGGGGACGGAACGGGCGCTTCATGGCCTGCAGCGGCTATCCCTCGTGCAAGAACACGAAACCCCTTCCCTCGGAAGCCGCGCTCGCGGCGCACGCCGTCGGCATCAAATGCGACCTCTGCGGCGGAGATATGGTCGTCAAGGGAGGGCGGTTCGGCGCGTTCCTGGGATGCTCCAATTATCCGACGTGCAAGAACACCCGCCCGCTCTCCATCGGCGTCAAGTGTCCGAAATGCACGACCGGCGACGTGATCGAGAGAAAGACGAAGCGGAAGCGCGTCTTCTACGGCTGCTCCAGGTATCCCGACTGCGACTTCGCGTCGTGGGATAAGCCGGTTGCGCGCGCGTGCGACACGTGCGGCAATCCCTATATGGTCATCAAGTACAACCAGAGCCGCGGAGAGTATCTTCTCTGCCCCAGCTGCAAAGCGGAGGTTGCACGGGAAGAAGTCCAGCAGGCGGCGGGCTGAATCCCGCCCCCGGGGCATCCGACGCCGCTCCCCGACCCGGTCCGGACCACATGCAGAACCATATCAGGGCATTCCTCGATTACCTTCGCGATGCGCGGAATTACTCGCCGCACACCGTGGCGGCATACGAATGCGATCTGCGGGAGTTCCTCGCGTTCTGGGAGTCGGAGTTCCCCGGGCGTGTGATGACCCCCGCGGGGGTGGACCGCAGGGCGATACGCCGGTTTCTCGCCTGGCTTCACGACGGCGCATTCGCCTCCAGAAGCATCGCCCGGAAGCTCGCCTGCCTGAAATCCTTCTTCCGCTACCTCAGGAAGATGCACCTCGTCGAGTCCAACCCGGCGGCCACCGTCGTTTCGCCGAAGCTCGAGCGGCGGCTGCCCAGGACGCTCGACGAGCGGTGCGTTGCGCGGCTTATGGAACAGCCGGACCGGTCGACGACGGAGGGCGCGCGCGACGCCGCGCTCCTGGAGATCCTGTACAGCGCCGGGATCCGGCTTTCGGAGCTCATCGCGCTCCGGCTTGCCGATATCGATTTCGACAACGGGACCATCAAGGTCACCGGCAAGGGGAGCAAACAGAGGATCATCCCGTTCGGCAGCCGGGCGCGCTCGGCGCTTCAGGCGTACATCGCCGTGCGGCCGGAGCTTGCGTCCCGGGGGGAGAGACCGTCCAACGCTTTTCTCTCCTCGCACGGCAAGCCGATGAGCCCGAAGGTCGTCAACAGGCTCATGAACAGGTATATCGGGATGGTATCGGAAATCGAGAAACGGAGCCCTCACGTCCTCAGGCACACGTTCGCCACGCACCTTCTCAACCGGGGGGCCGACCTGCGGGCGGTGAAGGAGCTCCTCGGGCACGAAAGCCTGTCCACCACACAGATGTACACGCACGTCAGCGTCGAACACCTTCGCAAAGTCTACGCTCAGGCCCATCCGAAGGCGTCCTGAGTGCGCTCTGCATGTTCAATGAGAGGAGTCAGGCCATGAACGTCAAGTTTACCGCGCGCCGGTTCCGGGCTCACCCGGACATCAAGGAACACGCCGTGGAGACGGTGAAGAAACTGGACAGGTTCTACGACGGCATCGTGAGCGCCGAGATCATCCTGAGCTACGAACGCGTGACCAAGAGCGTCAAGATGGCGGAAATCAACGTCCACGTCCACCGGGCCGTCCTTTCCGCCCGGGACAAATCCGAGGACTTCATCAAGTCCATCGACGCGACGGGGGAAAAGCTCGCGATGCAGCTCGCGAAGTACAAGACGAAGCGGCGGAGCAAGGACAAGGGGAAGGTGCGCGAGATCAAGGAGAAAGTGTGAATTCCGCCGGACAGGACGTGGCCGCCCGAACAGAGGAGCCCCGATGAAGAACGACCGCACGCGCGAAACGCGCAAGAAGAGCATCACCGTCGGATTCCTGTACGAACAGACGCACGAACGGTTCAAGCTGAAACAGCTCAACGGCGAGAACGGGTTCGACAACCAGATCAGGGACAGGAACCTGAACCGGCCCGGGCTCGCCCTGGCGGGGTACGTGGAGCTGTTCACCTACGACCGCGTGCAGCTCATGGGCAACACGGAGATCCGCTACCTGAATTCGCTCCGCCCTCCCCAGCGCACGGCCTCGTTCACCGCACTCCTCGAGTTCAAGATCCCCTGCGTGATCCTGACGAACGGGAACGTGGTCTCCGACGACCTGCTGCAGGCCGCCGCCGCGAAGAACATACCGGTGTTCGGCACGCCGTTCGAAACGACGAAGATCTCCTATTTCCTCGCGGATTTTCTGGATGACCAGTTTTCACCGCAGATCGTCGTCCACGGCTCGCTCGTCGACTGCTACGGCGTGGGGGTGCTCCTCACCGGCCGTTCCGGGATCGGGAAAAGCGAGATCGCGCTTGACCTCATCGAACGGGGGCACCGGCTCGTCGCCGACGACGTCGTCATGGTGACGCGGAAAGGGGAGGGAATACTCATGGGTGCCGGGACCGACCTCGTGAAGCATTTCATGGAAATCAGGGGGCTCGGTCTGATCGACGTCAGAAGCATGTTCGGGATCAGGGCGATCCGGTACCAGAAAAGGGTCGAAATCGTCGTGGAACTTGAGGAATGGAAGCCCGACAGGGATTACACGCGGACCGGGCTTGACGACGTCACGATGACGCTCCTGGACGTCGATGTTCCTCTCGTGAAACTGCCCATTTTCCCCGGAAAGAACGTCACCGTCATAACCGAAGTCATTTCACTCAACTACCTGCTCAGGCACTACGGGTACGACGCCGCCAGGGAGTTCTCCAAACGCCTCGAGGGGGTTATCGGCCAGAAGAAAAAGGGGAGCCGTGCCATCAACTATTTCGAGCACGATTTCGAGTGACACGGGGCAACAAAAAATGCGTTCAGGAAGAAACTTCTTGACATCACACCGATAATTCTCTATACTTCCACCGTATTTTGCGAATAATCCGTGCGGAGAGGGAGGAGTGTCTCTACACGTTGTTCGCCGTATGACAGATAGGTTTCATGCATAAAGTCCGCTCTCTCCAGTTTTTTAGAGGTGTCGACCATGCTGCGCCATACGAAATTTTATGTGTTCTCACACAGGTCGCTCGACCTGAAGGAAGTCCGCCACTTCAAATCCAAAGTCCTTGGCTTCGGGGCGGTCGCGGGGCTGGGCATCATCTGTGCACTCCTCTTCCTGAATCACATCGGCGGCGACATCCTCGGTCTCGGCATCGACAGGATGTCGATGCTGACGGCGGAAAACAGGATACTGAAAGACCAGGTACGACAGCTGGGCGACAAGATCTCCGTGGTCCAGAAGGCGCTTGAGAAACTCTCGGACAGGGGGAACGAACTCCGCACCGCCGTTGATCTTTCCAAAATCGACGACGATACGCGCGCCGCGGCGATCGGCGGCTCCGTGCCCCCGGCCGTCAATGCGTTCCTGTCGGGAGAGGCCCGGGAGGTGCTTTCCGGATCCGCCTCGCTGCTCGACAAGCTGGAGCGGGAAGTAAAGCTCCAGCAGGCCAGCTACGAAGAAATCACGCGCCGGATGGAATACAACAAGGGGCTCTTCGCGCACATACCCGCGATCAAGCCCATGAGCGGGCCCTATTCTCTCAACAGCTTCGGGATGCGCATCCACCCGGTCCTCCATGTCTACAAAATGCATGAAGGGATAGACATCATCAGCGACGTGGGGACAAATGTCTACGCGGCGGGGGACGGCGTGGTCCACTTCACCGGCCGCACCACCGGGGGGTACGGCATGGTCGTGGAAATCAACCACGGCTACGGCTACTCCTCCCTGTATGCCCACCTGAGCCGGACGCTGGTCCGTGAGGGACAGAGCGTGCGGCGGGGGGAACTCATCGCAAAAAGCGGACGTTCAGGTTTAGTGAGCGGCCCCCACCTCCATTTCGAGGTCCGCTACCTGGGGAGGAAACAGAACCCCGTTGACTATTTCTTCGACGACATCGATGCGGCGCGCTACCGCTCGGAACTCGTCAGCACAAAGAGCACACGAGGTGAGAATTGATCTGGACGATGGAGCTTGCATCCTACCTGGATGACGCTCCCTGGCCTGCGACAAAAGAAGAGCTCGTTGATTACGCCATAAGGACGGGAGCCCCCGTCGACGTGGTCGAGAACCTGCAGGAACTTGAGGACAGCGAGGAACCGTACGAGAGCATGGAGGAGATCTGGCCCGACTATCCGACGGGAGAGGACTTTTTCTTCGAGGACGAGGGGGAGTATTAGGGGGGGGCCGCTGCGAGCGCCGCGTTGACTGTCTGACGCGAATTATGTAACTTTCCTACCCAGCCGGTGCGGCTGGGTTTTTTGTGTCACTGTCGCCGGCCATCTGAATTCCGACACCACGCGTGCTCCGTCCTGAACGGTCCTTCCTCTCTTCCCACCCGGCGCGCCCGGCCATGCGTGCCCGGCGGGGATTTCTCGCGGCGGCGCTCGCCGTCCTGGCCGCCTGCGCACTCTCCGCCCAGACGCTCCCCGGTCCGCAAAAATTCGAGATCACGTCGATTTCCTTCGAGGGGAATTCCGCCCTGACCCGGAACGAACTCCTCTCCCAGATGACGACGCACGTCACCCCCGGGTTCCTGAACAAATTCCTGCACAACGCGATCAGCGAGAAGCTGGGGCGGAAGGATGAATACCTGAACCCGCTGACGCTGGGCGCGGACCTGAAACGGCTCCGGACGTATTACGAGAACAGGGGATTCTTCGGCGCATCGATCGACACCGCCCTGTCCTACCACGCGGAGGCGGGGAGCGTGGACATCACGATCACGATCGGCGAGCACTACCGCTCGACGGTGGACACGCTGCTCTACCTCGGCATCGTGAACGCGCCGGGGACGATCTGGACCGACATCCAGTCATCCCCCCGGATCTCCGCGGGCGATCCGTACAACGCGCAGCTCCTGGAGGAAGAAGTGGTCCGCGTCCTGAAGATCCTGGCGAACACCGGGTACCCGAACGCCCGGTACCTCCGGGACAGCTCCCAGGCCGTGCACTATGCGAGCACGGGGAACTGCAGCGTCCGCCTCCGGTTCGACCTCGGGAGGATGTACTACTTCGGGGGGATCTCCATACGGCAGATGATCGATTCGATCCGCTCCCCGGTGCCGCGGGAGGACATCACGGACGAGATCCTTCTCCAGCAGCTCACGTACGCCCCCGGGAAGCGGTACAGCATCGAGGACAGCGCCGCGAGCGCCAGCAACCTGAACCGGCTGGGGATCTTTGATCTCCGGTCGATGGACATGATCGTTCCGCGCAGGAGCGACACCGCGGTGACGGTCCCCACGTCGATCCTGTTCCGCGCGAAGGACCGCCACGAGCTCGGCCCGGAGCTCATCGTGAGCGACGAAAACGGCGCGCTCAACCTCGGAGCGGGACTCGGCTACACGCAGAGGAATTTTTTCGGCGGCGCGCGCCTGTTCACGACGCGCCTGCGCTTCCGGACACAGACGCTCAGCGCGTTCCCGAACTACTTCGACGTGAACAACACGAACGCGGTCTCGAACCTGGACCTCACGGCGGAGCTCGTGCAGCCGTACGTCTTCAGCAACAGGATCAAGGCTTCGTGGTCGTTTTCGTACATCCTCGACAAGGAAATCCCCTACCGCCAGAGCATCTTCCGGAACAAGTTCGGGTTCACGAACAAATTCACCGACAACACGAACGGGTTTCTCGACTGGACGCTGGAGACCGTCAGCTCACGGAAAAACGCGACGTTCTACCAGCTTTCGGATGATCCGCTCGTTCAGCAGCAGCTCCTCCTCCTGCAAACCGAGCAGTTCAACTCGATACTCGCGTTCACGCTGCAGCGCGACGTCACGAATGACCTGTTTTCCCCCTCGGAAGGGTCGATCACGTCGGCTGAGTTCGACGAGGCGGGGCTGTTTCCGCTGCTCCTGCAGGGAGTGTTCCCGAGCCTGCCGATATCGCAGTTTTACAGGGTGATCCTGATCGGCCGGTGGTACACGGAAGCCGCGCCCCGCAGGTTCTCGATACTCGCATTCAAGCTCAAGGGGGGAGTGGAGGACAAGTACGGCGGTGCGCGCTCTGACACCAGCATCGTCATCCCCCAGACGCACCGGTTCTACGCCGGAGGCGGAAACAGCATCAGGGGCTGGAACTCGCGCGACCTGATTTCGGGCGGTTCCTCCCCGTTTGCCTCCCAGCTCGGCGGGAACCTCTCGCTCGAGGGGAGCCTGGAGCTCCGGACGAACATTCTCCAGTCGCTCCGGGACGGGATTTTCGACAAGATCTGGCTCGTGCAGTTCATCGACGCCGGCAACGTCTGGCAGGAGACGCGTGATCTCAGTCTCAACACGGTGGCGATCGCCGCAGGCATCGGGATCAGGTACGACACGTTCTTCGGCCCGTTCCGCATCGACTGGGGATTCCGCGTGTATAACCCGGGGGAGGTGGAAGGGCGGAGGTGGATCACGCAGAGGCAGCTCTTCGGACAGACCTTCAAAGAAGCGATATTTCACTTCGGGATCGGCAATGCCTTCTGAACGGGGCGGGGAACCTGTGCGCACGGTATGGCCCCGCGTGATCGGGCAGCGCCGCGTAAAAGGGACGCTCCTCGCGGCGCGCCGGAGCGGCCGGCTGCCCCACGCGTACCTCTTTTACGGGGGGGAAGGGGTGGGGAAGGACGCCGCGGCCCTGGAGCTCGCGCGCGTCCTGCGGTGCGAACGGGGGGAGGACGAAGCCTGCGGCGTCTGCCCGTCGTGCCTCCGCGTTTCGACGATGCAGCACCCCGACGTCCGCCTGATCATCGCGCTCCCCCGGGGCGCACAGGAAAAAGACGACGACGGGCCGCTGGCGAAGCTGACGGAGGCCGAGGTGCGCGTGGTGCAGGAGCAGCTCGCCCTCAAGGGGGCCGACCCGTACCACCGGATACAGATCCCGAAGGCGAACGTCATCAAGGTCAACAGCGTGCGGGAGATCCGCCGCGAATCCTCCATGAGCACCTCCGACAGCCGCACGCGGGTGTTCATCATCTCCGGCGCCGACGCGATGAACGACGCGTCCGCGAACACGCTCCTCAAAACGCTGGAGGAACCCCCCGGGGATACCATGTTCATCCTGACGACGTCGCGGCGGGAAGCGCTCCTGCCGACGATACTCTCCCGGTGCCAGCTCGTCCGGTTCGACCCGCTGACCGAAGAGGAGATCACTTCCGCCCTGGTCGGCCGCGGGCACATGGACGCCGCGCGCGCCGCCCTCCTGGCCCGCCTTGCGGGGGGGAGCTACACGCGGGCGCTGGAGCTGGGCGAGAGTGACCTGATGGCGCAGCGCGCGGACGTGGTGGACTTCGTGCGGAAGGCGCTCGCCGCCAGGCCCCTGGAGCTCGTCGAGCTCATCGAGCGGCTGGCGGAGACGAAGGACCGGGACGTGCACGTCCGCTTCCTGACGCTGATGCTTCTCTGGTTCAGGGACGCCCTGGTCCTGCGCCACGGGTCGGAGGTCGTGAACGTTGACCAGCTTACGGAACTGAAGAGCTTCATTTCGCGTTTTCCGGGGGCCGACCTCCCGCGTGCGGTGGCTGACGTGGAGAAATCGATTTCGCTTGTGGACCGTTATACCTATATTAAGCTCGTTCTTGCGCAGCTTGCGGTCCGTCTCCGCCTCGCGGTCCTGACTCCCGGCGCCGAGGGCGGCACATCGAGAGAGTAAACCCGACGATATGAGCAACGCCCGACGCATACTCATCACCGCGGCACTTCCCTATGCGAACGCCCCGATTCACCTGGGGCATCTCGCGGGGGCGTACCTCCCCGCGGACATCTACGCGCGGTTCCAGAGGCTGCAGGGGAACGACGTCCTGTTCATCTGCGGCTCGGATGAACACGGGGTGGCCATCACGCTGGCGGCGGACAGGGAGAAGGTGACGCCCCGCGAGATCGTCGACAGGTATCACGCGATGGACCGGGACGCCTTCGCGGCATTCGGGATGTCGTTCGACAACTATTCCCGCACATCGATCCCTCTCCACCACGCGACGGCGCTCGAGTTCCTGCTCGAGTTCCACCGGAGGGGCATCCTCAGGGAAAAGAACGAGAAGCAGCTGTACGACGCCAAGGCGGAAATGTTCCTTCCCGACAGGTACGTCGAAGGGACCTGCCCCGTGTGCGGGAACACGGACGCCCGCGGCGACCAGTGCGAAGTGTGCGGCACGTTTCTCGATCCCCTCCAGCTCCTGAACCCCAGGAGCAAGATCACGGGAGAGACGCCGGTCGTGCGCGAGACGACGCACCTGTATTTTCCCCTGGGCTCCTACCAGAAGCGGCTCGAGGAGTACGTACAGAACGCCGACGCGGCGGACGGGTGGAAGGAGAACGTCCTGCAGTACTGCAGGGGGTGGTTCAAGGAAGGGCTCCAGGACCGCGCGGTGACGCGCGATCTGAGCTGGGGGGTCAGGATCCCGCTCCCGGGGTACGAACACAAGGTGATTTACGTCTGGTTCGACGCGGTCCTCGGGTACATTTCCTCGACAAAGGAATGGGCCGCCGGGAAGGGGCGTCCCGACGCCTGGAAGGACTACTGGCTCTCCCCCGGCACGAAGTACGTCGCGTTCATCGGGAAAGACAACGTCGTGTTTCACACGATCGTGTTCCCGGCGATGCTGATGGCGTGGAACGACGGGGGCACGACGCAGTACGTTCTTCCGGCCAATGTTCCCGCGAACGAATTCCTCAACTACAAGGGGCAGAAGTTCTCCAAGAGCCGGGGATGGGGAGTCGACGTGCAGGACTTCCTGGCGAAGTACCCCGCCGATCCCCTCCGGTACTACCTGGCGACGGCCCTTCCGGAATACCGGGATTCGGATTTCACCTGGCGGGACTTTCAGGCGAAGAACAACAACGAGCTTGCCGACATCCTGGGGAATTTCGTCAACAGGACGCTCGCATTCGCCGCGCGGTCCTTCGGCGGGGCCGTGCCCCCCCGGGGCGTCCCGGGGGAAGCGGACAGCGTCATCCTCTCGCTCCTGGAGCGGACGCCGGGGGTCGCCGCCGGATACTACGAGCATTACCGGTTCCGCGACGGGCTCCTGGAGGTGATGAACCTGGCGCGGGGAGCGAACAAGTACTTCAACGACAGCGAGCCCTGGAAGACCGCGAAAACCGCCCCGGAGCGATGCGCCACCACGATCAACATCAGCCTTCAGCTCGCGCGCGCGCTTGCCGTGATGATGAGCCCGGTGATCCCGGAGTCGTGCGAGCGGATCTGGCGGATGCTCGCGCTGCCGGGGGAGGCCTCGCGTGCGTCGTGGGAATCGGCAGGCCGGACCGGGCTCGAACCCGGGCACCGTCTGGGGACGCCGGAGATTCTTTTCACAAAAATCGAGGACAGCATGATTGAACAGGACGGGGCCGCCCCTGCGGCACCCCAGCCGGTTCCCACGCCGGTTCCCACGCCGGCGGAGCCGGAAAAGATTACGATCGATTACTTCAGGAAAATCGACCTGCGCGTGGGAAAGGTCCTCCGGTGCGAGCCGGTTCCGAAATCGGAGAAGCTCCTGAAACTCCAGGTCGAGATCGGAACGGAGCAGCGGCAGATTGTCGCGGGAATCGCACGGCAGTACAGGCCGGAGGACCTCGTGGGGAAGCTTGTCGTTGTCGTTGCGAATCTCGTGCCGGCGAAGCTCATGAAGGAAGAGTCGCACGGGATGGTGCTCGCGGCAACCGGGGAGGACGGCGCGCTCGTGATTGTTTCGCCCGAGTCGCCGGTCAGAAGCGGCGCCTCCGTGAAATGAGGGGAATGAAGGTTTATGTTCATTGATACACACGCACACCTGACGTCGAAAGAGTTCGACGCGGACAGGGATGAGGTGATTGCCCGCGCCCGGGACGCCGGCGTGACGGCGATCATCAACCCCGGCACGAGCCTGGACGACAGCCGGAGGGCCGTGGAGCTCGCCGCCGGGCACGAGGGCATCTATGCGTGCGTGGGGGTGCACCCTCATGAGGCGTCGCACGCCGGCAACGAGGTTCTGGCCGCCATCGAAGAGCTCTGCACAGGGAACAAGGTCGTTGCGATAGGCGAGATCGGGCTCGATTTTCACTACGATTTCGCCCCCCGGGACGTGCAGGAGCGGGTGTTCAGCGCACAGCTCGGCATCGCCGCCCGGAACAACCTTCCCGTCGTCATTCACACGAGAGACGCCATGGAGGAGACGCTCCGCATCGTCCGGAACGCCCTGGCGGTCTACCCCGGGTGGCGGAGCCAGGCGGCGACCGAACTGGACCGGTTTCCCCCGCCCCGCGGCGTCTTCCACTGTTTTCCGGGAGATCCCGCACTGGCCTGGGAGCTCGTCCGGCTCGGTTTTTCCGTGTCCCTTCCCGGGATCGTGACGTTCAAGAACGCCGGATTTGCCGCCGACGTCGCGCGCGAGGTGTCCGCCGAACACCTTCTTCTCGAAACCGACAGCCCCTACCTTGCGCCGGTTCCCCACCGGGGGACAAGAAACGAGCCCGCACGGCTTCCCGTCATCGCGGCGAAAATTGCCGGGCTCCAGCACCTGTCGACGGACGACATTGCGCGCACGACGTCGTACGGCGCCTACCGGATGTTCGGTGTGGGCTCGCCCGCTCTTCCGGTGTTCGTCTACCCCCTGAAGAATTCGCTGTACATCAACCTGACGATCCGGTGCAATGCAGACTGCGTCTTCTGCGACAGGAAAGGAGCGGCGGTCATCAAGGGGCACAACCTCCGGATCGAGCGCGAGCCCGAGGCGCGCGAGGTGATCGACGCGATCGGCGATCCGCTGAAGTACGACGAGATCGTGTTCTGCGGCTACGGCGAACCCACGATCCGGCTCGGGGCGCTCAAAGAGGTTGCCGCCTGGGTCAAATCACGGGGGGGAAAGACCCGCCTCAACACGGACGGTCACGGGAACGTGATCAACAAGCGAAACATCGTGCCGGAGCTCGTCGGTCTCATCGACGCGGTGTCCATAAGCCTGAACTCCACGGATCCGGTGCAGTACGGGGAGCTGATGCGGCTCGACGGGAAGAAATTCTTTCCGGCGATGATCGAATTCGCCCGCGAATCCGTGCGCCTGCTTCCGCGGGTCGTTCTCACGATCGTGGATCTCAACGACGTGGACAGGGAAAAGGCGCGCCGCTTCGTGGAGGAGGAGATCGGCGCGACGTTTTACACGCGCCCGTTTTTCTGAGACCCGGAATCCCTCCGCCCGGTACAACCGCACACCCGGCCATCCCATGAAGCCTCTGAAACGGATCTGCGTCATCGCGGAAGGCCAGCTCGGGGATCTCCTGATCCTTTCCCCCGCCCTCCGCGCGCTGAAAGAGTCGTTTCCTTCCTCGTCTCTCACCGTTCTGGTGCTCCAGCGGCGTTCGTACGAAGGTGCGGGCGCCTCCGCCGCTCCCGTTCTCCTGGAGAATCCGATCAAAGGGACTTCCGCGGTGCTCCGCGCGGATCCGCACGTGGACCGTGTCGCCGAGATCGACCGGGAGGCCCTCCGGAATCTCCGGGGGATGCGCCGGATCGGGGCGGAGTGGTCGGTGCTGCGCTGGTTCTGGAGGGGGAAATTCGACGGCATCGTCTGTACCTTCCCGCAGGACAGGTTCTTCCTCTGGGCGTACCTCTCGATGGCGCGCGTCAGGGTCGGAGAGGAGGGAAAGACGCTTTCCGTGCTCCTCTCCCGCGCGGTACGGAAGAAGCAGAGCAGCGAGGGGGTGCTTGCTCACTACTGCGCGCTGGCGGAGGCGGCGGGGGCAACGGTGAGAACGCGGAGGACGGTGGTGGCGATCCCGCGAGAGTACAGGGTGCGGGCGGAGGCGCGCTGGAATTCACTCGGCCTGGCGGAGGAGAAATCGGTCGTCGCGGTCCACCCGGGAGCGAGCGGGCTCTACCGGGTCTGGCCACCGGAATACTTCGCCGCGCTCATCGATCACCTGCAGCACAGAGGCATCCCCGTGGTCCTGGCGGGAAGCATATTCGACACGCAGGTCCTGGAAGAGGTCAGGAAGAACTGCGCCACCGCGCCGCGGCTCGTGGTCACGACCGACGTGATGGATCTCGCCGCGCTCCTGGCGAAATGCGTGCTCTGTATCTCGAACAACTCGGGGCCGAGGCACCTCGCGGTGGCCGCCGGCGTCCCTTCGCTGGCGCTCATACCCCGGTTCGACGACGTCCTGTGGAAGATCTACGGCGACGAGAAGCGCGCGGGGACGATGCAGAGCGCGGAACCCTGCCCGGCGTGCCCTCCGTCGGCCTGCCGCAACACGATTCCCGCCGGGGAGCGGTACGGGTCGTGGTGCATGAGGGCCCTCACGGTGGAGCAGGTCACTGCGCGGGTGGACGACCTCCTGGGTCTCGCCTCACGCGGAGCGGGTCCCTCCTGAGTGCCCGTACGCCGGGAGAAAAGCTTCACTTCTTCCTGTTCCTCGCCTCGTCGTACGTCTGCTGATGGTTGGGGTCGACGCTTGCGAAGAACGAGAAGACCGACGGGTCGGGATAGTCCGCGAAGACCTCCGCAATCTCCTTCGCCTTCGCTTCGAAGAACGACTTGATGATCACGTTCCGGGGATCCGCGGTCTTCTTTGCGTCGGCAATCTTCTGTATCGCCGTGAGCATGTTCTGCCAGCCCCGGTTCCTGTCGGTGGAGAGCGAGTCGAGCCCCGCAAAATGGTAATACCACGACGCCTCGCGCACGGGCTGGTACGCCGTGCTCATGAGCTCGTCGATGAGCTGTATGCGGGAGTAGCCCGATGTCGCCGGCTGCCAGCCCTTCTCTCCCGTGGATCTCCCCTGGCTTGCGACGTCCGCCGCCCTCTGGAACAGGGGGGTGCCGGACAGTCGTTCCACCGTGTCGTAGTCGTATCCCATCACGAGGTACATGTAAAAGTCGACGAAGCTCGTCAGATCGTCGTATGAGTTCCGATTGTGGCTCAGCGGATTGGTCTTCAGGTACGTAAATTCCCAGAGTTGGTCGAAGAGCCGGACGACGGCAGTGCTCTGCGCCGATTTGTAGATCTCCCTCTGGCTTCCGATGAACACCTGTGCCGAATAACGGTTGTCGCCGATGACGCTCTGGAAAAACACGTTGAGCGTGCACTTGACCTTGTCGTTCGGGCTCCCCGGCCCCCAGTTGAAGTTGCTGATGTACGTTTTCACGTCGCTGGCAAAATCGCGGAGCAGATCTTTGTTCGTCGTGGGGATCGCTTCGTAGTTGACGACCACGGTGACCTCGATCTGCTGGGCACTGACCCGCCAGGGGACCGCGAGGAGGAGGAGAAGGACGGCAACGATTGCAGATCGCTTCAGGTTCATTTTTGCCACCTTGATTGTGGGAATGCGCCCAATATACGCCTTTTCGTCAAGGGGGTCAAGCCGCGCGCACGGGCTCGCAAAACCGGTTCCGGAGACTGTATCACTGGAGGACGGGGAGAAGGGAATGCGAGGTGAAGACGGCTTTGATGGCGATTCTGGCGGGGGCGGCAGTCTGCATGAACGCCGGGAGGGCTCTCGCAGCGTTCGAACGGCACGTCGAGAGCGTACGCGCGTGCGGGATGGGGGGCGCGGGCCTGGCGTTCGGTGCGGACGCCTGGGGCGGATTGATGAACCCGGCCGGGCTTGCGGGGATGAAAGGGACGGTGATCGCCGTCGCATCCGCCCCGTCGCCGTTCGGCCTGAGTGAGCTCTCGCGCACCGCGTGCGCCCTGTCCGGCCCGCTCGGACGTTTCGCCGCCTCCGTGAGCGCGGAGGCCTACGGGTACGAGCTGTACAGGGAGTTCACGCTCAGTGCGGCACTCGCGCTCGATTGCGGTGGGGGAATCCGCGCAGGCGGCAGCGTCACGCTCAACAGTCTTTCGATCGCCGGGTACGGCAGCGCCCGCTGCGCGGGATGTGATGTCGGCATGATCCTGGAGATCGTGCGGGGACTGGAGGTCGGGGCGTGCGTCTTCGATGCGAACGCTCCTTCCCCCGGGATCTCGCGTGAGAGCATACCGCGGACGATCGAGGCCGGCCTGGCATTCAGGGCCGCAGACGGATTCCTCGTGGCGTGCGACGCGGTCGGTGACCCCCGGTTCCCGGCCGAAATCCGCCTCGGTGCCGAACTGGTTCTGGGAGGCGTCTTCTCGCTCCGGGGCGGCGTCTCCACGTACCCTTCTGCGTTTTCCGCCGGCGCCGGAATCCGCCTGGGGCCCGCGGATATCGAGTACGCCTTCTGCGCCCACCAGGAACTCGGGTTCACGCATCACGTAGGACTCTCCGTGCACCTGGGGGGGACGTGAGCCCGTGGCGCTCACCGGGATACTCGGCGTTCTTCTCCTCCATGCCGCCGTGCGTGACACCGTCGTGCGGGACACCGTCGTGCGGGAAGTTGAATTCGACGCGCGTCTCCCACCGGAATTGACGGGGGAAGTGAAGGACGATGCGGACGGGTCCGCTCTCATGGAAGCACTCGACTGGGTCCGCATGCATCCGTACGACCTCAACACGGTCACGCTCCCGGAACTCCTTTCGATTCCCTGCGTCACCCTCTCCGGAGCCCGCGCCGTGCTCGCATACCGGGCCGGCGGCGGGACATTCCGTTCGCCCGCAGAGGTCCTCACGATGGATGGCGGGGGAGCCGCGCTGTACGAGGCGCTGGCGCCGTATGTCCGTGCCGGTGCCGGCGCTTCCGGGAGAAGAGTGCACCCCTCCGTTTCCGTCCGCTTCCGTGTGAACGGCAGGTCCGATCCCGATCCACTGGCTCCAGGGCCGGCTCCGGGCGTCCTTTCACGAATCGTCGTTGAGACCGGAAGGGCGTTTGAAACGGGAGCGCTCTTCGCGAAAGGAGCGGGGGAACGGCTGGAAGATGCGTTCGTTTCCGGGTATGCCCGTGTGCAGGGGCTCGGATGCGTTACCGACGTGCTTGCAGGTGACTACGAAATCCAGTCCGCCGAAGGGCTGGTCTTCTGGCGGGGGCCCACGGCGGTGAGGGGAATCTGGAAGCTCCGTGCCGGCGGAGGATGTGCGATCGAGCCTCACCGCTCCCCCGGCGAGAACAGGTTCCTGAGGGGGCTCGCCGTCACCGCGTCCTCCGGCGAGCGGTGGAGGGGGTCGATCTTCGTCTCGGACAGGTCATTCGGCGCAGCCGTTGACAGCACGGGAGACGTCACGGGTTTCTTCCAGGGAGCGTACGTGACGCAGTCGAGCCTTGGAAAGAAAGACGCCCTGCGGGAGCGGCTCGCCGGCGTCAGGGCTGAGTTCCACGAGCGGGGGATATTCAGCGGAGGCTGCACGTTCTACAGGTCGTTTCTCGACAGATCGTTCCATCCTGCGGACAGGATGCGCTTTTCCGGGGACAGGGCCGGCGCAATCGGCGCGGACGTCAGCGTCGCTGCCGGCATCGCCGCATTCTCGGGGGAATACGCCGTGGCCGGAGGAGGCGCGCACGGTCTTTCCTGCAGCCTGGCCCTCAGCCCGGGGGAAGACCAGATGTGGATCATTCGCTGCAGGGATTATCAACCGCGGTTCGACAATCCTCATGCCTCGGGAGAAGGGGACGGTTCGGGAACACGGAACGAACGGGGGGTGACGACGGCGCTCAGGATCGTCCCATCACCTGAATGTACGCTGGAAGTGTACGCCGACGCGTACGAGCATCCCTGGCCGGACGCCGGTACATCGGTTCCCCGAAAGGGGATCGAACTGTCGGTGATGGGGGAAGGGAGCATCTCCCGAAGGGGGCGGTTCTCCGTGCGCCTGTCGAGGAAGGTTTCTACCGTCACCGGGGAGGGGATCGATGCGTGGGGGAGAGATGTCGTCGTACGGGGGACGAAAGACGAAGACCGCCTCACAGTCGAACTCTCGGCCCGCCCGGGGAGAATACTCACATTCTCCGCGCTGCTGGGATTTGCCGGAGTGTCGGAAACCGGTGCGGACTATCTGCGGGGGTTCCTCGTCGGAGCAGATGTCTCACTCGCTCCCTTCGGCGGGGTGAGGATCGACGGCCGGTGGACCGCCTTTCATACGGACGGATACGGCGCCAGCGTGTACGCGTTCGAATCATCCCTGCCGGGTCTCGTGTCGGTCCCGCCGCTCTACGGCGACGGACTCCGGTGGTATGTCCGGCTCCTGGTCAACCCCGCCGATTGGGCGGAGATCGCCCTGCGCTGCTCCGGAACCGTGAAAGAACGTTCGGCGACGACAGGCGCGCCCGTGACGGAGATCCCCCCGTCTTCCCCATCGCAGATCGGCCTGCAACTTGACATCCGCGTTCCGTGATGCGGCACCGCGCTTCAGGTCACTCCATTCGCCGCTTGATTTTCCGACGCCTTTTGGGTAGGGTAGACCCGACACAACGACGAACCCCATGATCGACGATTCACACCCCGCGCTGCGCAGTCTCCCGAAATTTCCGCTGGCGGATACCCCCACGCCGCTCCACAGGCTCGATCGACTCTCCGCGCACCTGGGAGGTCCCTCGATCCTGATGAAGCGGGACGACATGACCGGGCTCGCCTTCGGCGGGAACAAGACGCGGAAACTCGAGTACATACTCGCCGCTGCGATGGATCGGGGGACCGATACGCTCCTGACGGCGGGCGCCGCCCAGTCGAATCACTGCCGGCAGACGGCCGCCGCCGCCGCGAAGGCAGGGCTGCGGTGCGACCTGGTCCTGGGGGGAGAAGCCCCCGAATCGCCGGAGGGGAATCTCCTCCTCGATGTGCTTCTCGGCGCCCGGATTCACTGGGCGGGTTCAGACAGGCGCGGGGAGTCGCTTGACCGCGTCGCAGAGTCGCTCCGGAACGAAGGGCTCAACCCGTTTCTTATCCCCTACGGAGGTTCGTCACCCCTGGGGGCGGTCGGCTATTGCATGGCGATGGGCGAGGTCGCCCGACAGCTCCCGTTCGGAAAGGGGTCACCGGATGCGATGGTCTTTGCTTCGAGTTCCGGCGGGACCCATGCCGGCCTGATCGCAGGCGCCGCGGCATTCGGGTACGGGGGGAAGCTGATCGGGGTATGCGTCGAGAAGGGGGAAGCCCCGCAAGGAGAGCTCTCACGGACCGTTCGCTCCGTTGCGCGGGGCGCGTGTTCCCTCCTGGGGTCTCCGGACCTCGTGCCGGAAGACGCCGCCGTGCACCTTGACGGACGGTACGCGGGGGAAGGGTACGGGATTGCGGGGACCCGCGAGCGTGAAGCGATCCGGCTCCTTGCCAGGCTCGAGGGGATCATGCTCGATCCCGTGTACACGGCGAAGGCAATGGGGGCGCTCATGGATATGATCGAACGCCGGGAATTCGGCAAGGGGGAGAGCGTCCTGTTCTGGCATACCGGCGGATCTCCCTCACTCTTCGCCTGCGGGAAGGATCTCCTCTGATCCGGTGGAGGGGAATCTCCCTTTCGGGTTTGGGCTCCGTTTTGTATATTGCACGTGCAGGTCGTGAGCATGTTCATTCTGATGCGGGAGAGAGCGTGAGTTCGAAGAGCAGGGTCGTTGTCGCGATGAGCGGGGGGGTGGACTCTTCCGTGGTGGCCGGCATGCTGGTGGAAGAAGGATACGATGTCGTCGGCCTCACGATCAAGACCTACAGGTACGAAGAGGTCGGCGGAAACGCGGGAAACGAGAGCAGCTGCTGCTCCCTCGACGGCATTCAGGATGCCCGCGCCGTTGCCGCCCGCCTGGGGATCCCCCATTATGTGCTGGATTTCAGCGAGCCGTTCGGCGGCGAAGTCATCGGCGATTTCGTCCGCGAATACCTGAGCGGCAGGACCCCGAACCCCTGCGTGATCTGCAACCGGAAGATCAAGTGGGAAGAACTTCTGAGGAAGGCGGACGCCCTTGGAGCGGAGTCGATTGCAACCGGCCACTATGCCCGCGTCCGGCGTGATTCCGTGACCGGGAGATACGTTGTCTCCAGGGGCCGGGACTCCGGGAAAGACCAGTCGTACGCCCTCTGGGGCCTGACGCAGGAGTCGCTCGCACGGACGCTGTTCCCGCTCGGGGAGATGACGAAGCCCGAGGCACGGGCGCGCGCCGCAGCGTACGCACTCCCCGTCGCGCAGAAGGCCGAGAGTTACGAGATCTGCTTCATCCCCGACGACGACTACGAGAGATTCCTGAAGGAGCGCGTCCCCGGGCTGTCCGCGGAGGTGAACGGCGGGGAAGTCGTGATGGAGGGGAAAGTGATCGGCACGCACCGCGGCTACCCGTTCTACACGATCGGCCAGAGAAAAGGGCTCGGCATCGCGGCGGGGGAGCCCCTGTACGTGACGGGGATCGACCCGGCAAAGAACCGCATCGAGCTGGGAAGGAACGAAGCGCTGTTTCACGGCGGACTCACCGCGCGCGGCGTCAACTTCGTCAAATACGCAGGCCTCGGGACGCCGCTCGGGGTGGATGCAAAGATCCGGTACAGGGACGAAGGGGGTGCCGCACGGGCGGTGGAAACCGAGGACGGGCACCTTCGCGTGGAGTTCGCGCAGAAGCGGCGGGCGATCACCCCCGGCCAGTCGGTCGTCCTTTACGAAGGGGATGACGTTGTGGGAGGGGGCATCATCGACACGATCCTCGACTAATCAGGACACGGGTATGCTCAATGCCAGGGCTGTCAATATCTACGGGTTCGTCGCCATCGGCGCCATGACCCTCATGCTTGTGCTCGTCGTGGCGAAGCTCGTTCCTCCCGGAATGTCCATGGTGCTCTTCTATGCCGCGGCCGTTCTCTTCGCGGTCCGCATCGTCCTGCGCATTGCGCTCGCGCGCCAGCAGAAGAGGGTGGAGGAGGAATCCGGAGGAGGGAAACAGGGGACGGGGAACGCCTGAACCTACTTCGCCGCGGAGAGGTAGCGGACCTCCTCCTTACCGATGACTTCAGCGCGGTGATGCGTGTTCGCGGGGATATCGAGCCTGTCCCCCGGCCGCAGCGTCCATTCATGCTCGTCGGTGGCGATCTTCATCGCCCCGTCGACGATGACGACGAAATCGTCGAAATCGTGCTTGTGCCTTCCGTACTTCACCGCGGGACGATCCGTATACAGCTCTGATTCCAACCCTTCCGTGCGGAGCATCTTTTTCAGCTCCTCCAGCGTCGGTTTCTTCGGTTTCGGCCACCGTATGACATCCATCATCGAGCGCACCTCTTCCTTTGTCCCCTACGATCCCGCGGCGGCAAGCGGGCCGTCCGCAAGGCATTCCGTGTAATACGCTTCGTACATCGATACGATCTTCCCGACGTCGAAATTATCCACCGCGCGCGCCCGTCCCGCCCTGCCGAACTGCCTCCGTTTCGCGTCGTTGGTCAGAAGATCGACCGCGTACTTCGCCATCCTGTCGATGTCCCCGATTTCGGCGATGTATCCCGTTTCGCCGTGGACCTGGAGCTCGGGCAGCCCGCCGACGCTCGACGAGATTACGGGGACGTCGCACGCCATCGCTTCCAGGGCCGAGAGGCCGAAGCTCTCCGACTGGCTCGGCATCAGCATGAGGTCGGAGGAGGAGAGTATTGGAACGAGTTCGAGCTGTTTTCCCAGGAACCGGACGTGCTGCTGGAGGTTCATCTCGCGGGTCAGGATTTCGCAGGCGGAGCGGTCCGGGCCATCCCCCACGAGGAGCAGCCGCGCCGGGACCTTCTTCCTGACCTCGCCGAATATCCGTATGACGTCCTGGACCCTCTTCACAAGCCGGAAATTCGACACGTGGACGATCACCCGTTCTTCGGCGGGTGCGAACTTGGCGCGGACCTCCGGCAGCTCCATCCGGCGGTATTTGGCGGTGTCGACGAAATTCGGGATGACGCGGATGTCCTTGGTGATGCTGTAGTTCGTCATCGTCTTTTCACGCAGGAACCGGGACACCGCCGTGACGCCGTCGCTCTTCTCGATGCTGAAGCGCATGACCGGGAGAAAGCTCGGCTCGAGTCCGACGAGCGTGATGTCGGTCCCGTGCAGCGTGGTGATCACCTTCAGCTGCTTGCCCAGGATCTCACGCGCGAGAAACGCGCTGATCGCATGGGGGATGGCGTAGTGGGCGTGAATGATGTCGAGCTTCTCGAACCGCGCAACCTCCACGATCTTGCTGGCGAGTGCAGGCGTGTAGAGGGGGAACTCGAACAGCGGGTAGCTCGCCATCTCCACCTCGTGGTAGGAGATGTTGTCCTGGTATTCGTCCAGCCTCATCGGCAGGGCGTAACTGATGAAATGGATCTGATGTCCGCGCGCCGCAAGAGCCTTCCCAAGCTCGGTTGCAACGACGCCGCTGCCGCCGTACGTGGGATAACAGACGATGCCGATTTTCATGTCGTGTGATGGATGTCAGGGGAGGAAGATACAGAAGGAGGAAGTGACACGCAAGAGGATTGCAAAATAGAATCATAATCTCTATCCTCATGCTGTGGCCACGCCTTCCCAGATACCGTCGGATGAATTCACGACGCTGCGCGCCCGTGCCCGGTCGGTCCTGACCGTCCGCGGTTCGCGGTTTCTTGCCGAAGCCGTTCCGGTGAACGGGAAGGAGGCCTGCGAGGCCGTCCTCGGCGCGATACGGAAGGAATACTTCGACGCGACCCACCACTGCTACGCGTACCGGCTCGGTGCGGACGGTGGGCAGGGCCGGGCCGGCGACGACGGCGAGCCGTCGGGGACGGCCGGAAAGCCGATCCTCGGTGCGATCGAGAGTGCGGGACTGACGGACGTGATCGTGGTGGTGACGCGGTACTTCGGAGGGACGAAACTCGGCACCGGGGGGCTCGTGCGGGCGTACCGGCAGGCGGCGGAAGGAGCGCTCGCCTCGGGCCCGCGGCTGACGCTGCATGTCCTCGACCTCCTTCGCCTGTCGATTCCCCATGAGTGCGTCGGCCCCGTCATGCGCGCGGTGGCCGCCGCGGGCGGGAAGATCGTCCGGTCGGACTACGGCGACGACGTGTCCATGGCAGTCGAGATCCGCCGTTCACGAACCGCAGGTCTCCGCAGCGCGCTGCTCGACGCGACGGCCGGGGCGGTCCGGTTCAGCGGGCGCTGACCAGGCCCTTCTCCGTCACGATCTGCATTGTATCGATGGCGATGACGAGTTCCTCGTTCGTCGGTATGACGAGAACGGGCGTCCTGGCGCCGGGAGGGGAGATGAACTTCTCCTTTCCGGCGGACGTATTGAGGGCCTCGTCGACGGAGATTCCGAAGAACTCCATCCCCTCGCAACAGGCGGTGCGCACGTCGGTGCTGTTCTCGCCGATTCCCCCCGTGAAGACGACGGCGTCGAGCCCTCCCATCGCCGCGGCGTACGCGCCGATGTATTTCTTGATCCGGTACGTGAAGACGTCGAAGGCATATTTCGCCTTCTTGTCGCCGTTTTTCATTTCCGTGATGATCTCGCGCATGTCGCTCGAGACGCCGGAGATTCCCTGCAGGCCGCTGTGCTTGTTGAGAAGCGTGTTGGCCTCGCCGAGCGTGAGCCCTTCCTTTCCCATGACGAACAGGATCACGGAGGCGTCGATGTCGCCCGACCTTGTCCCCATGAGCAGCCCTTCGAGCGGGGTGAACCCCATCGAGGTGTCCACCGAGCTTCCCCGGTCCACGGCGGCCATGCTGCACCCGTTCCCCAGATGGCACGTGATGAGCTTGAGCGCATCCGCCGGTTTCCCGAGCAGCGTGGCCGCCCGGTCGGCGACGTACCTGTGCGAAGAACCGTGGAACCCGTACCTGCGGATCTTGTACTGCGTGTAGAGCGAATAGGGGATGCCGTACAGGTACGCCCGTTTGGGCATTTTGACGTGAAAGGCGGTGTCGAAGACGCCGACCTGGGGGATGCCGGGAAGGCTCACCTCGCAGGCCGAGATTCCCCTCAGGTTGTGCGGATTGTGCAGGGGGGCCAGCTCGATGTTCTCGCGGAGGGTCTTGATGACGTCGTCGGTGAGAAGGACCGATCCCGAAAACGATTCGCCCCCGTGGACGACCCGGTGGCCGACGGCGTGGATCTGCCCCCTGTCGGTGATGACGCCGTGGTTCTTGCTCAGGAGGACGGCGAGGATGTACTCAATGGCCTGGGTGTGATCGACGATCTCCCCTGCGATCCGGATCTCGTCGCCGTCGTGCCGCGTGTTGGTGAGCGTCGCGCCGCTCATCCCGATCCGCTCGACGCTCCCCTTGGCGAGGAGTTTTCGCCCCGCCGCTTCGATCATCTGGTACTTGACAGACGAGCTTCCGCAATTCAAGACGAGAATGTTCATATCCGTTTGCCGTCCTCATTGTATTTGAAGAACCCCTCGCCCACTTTCTTGCCGAGCTTCCGTTCCCTGACCATCCTGCGCAGGAGGGGGCACGGCCGGTACCGGGATTCCCCGAGTTCGTGGTACATGACCTCCATCCACATGAGGACCTCATCGAGTCCCATGGTGTCCGCCATCTCCAGGGGGCCGGTCTGCATGCCGTAGCCCAGCTTCATCGCCGTGTCGATGTCCTCGGCCCGGGCGATGCCCTCCATCAGGACGTGCATCGCTTCGTTGAGCATCGGCAGGATTGTCCGCGTCGTGATGAATCCCGGGTATTCGAAGACTTCGACCGGCGTCTTGCCGATCCGCCGGGCGAACGCCTTCACGAGCGCGAACGTCTCGTCGGAGGTCTTCATCCCGCGGACGATCTCCACCAGGGGCGTCTGGGGGACGGGGTTGAGAAAATGCATGCCGATGATCCTGTCGGCGCGCCGGCTGGACTGCGAGAGCTTGCTCAGCGACAGCGTTGCCGTGTTGGAGATGAATACCGCGTCTTCCTTTCCCACCGAGTAGAACGACTCGATCAGCTGCCGCTTGAGCTCGAGGTTCTCGTCCACCGCTTCGATGATGATGTCGCATCCCCTCAGTTCCGCCAGATCGGTGGTTCCCCGGACGCGGCTGAGCACGGCGCGCTTCTCCGATGTCGTCATCCCCCATCGTTTGATCTCGAGATCCATCGCCCGGGAGAGCCCGTCGATCCCTGCTTTCAGGCTGTCGGCGTTCTTCTCGACGCCGATCACCTCGATGCCGGCTCCGGCGACGGTCTGCGCGATGCCGTGTCCCATGACGCCGAGGCCGATGACCCCGACCGCCTGGAATTTGTCGTCCGCCTTGTGTTTCGAGACGATCGAGGATTCCAGGTCTTCGAATTTGAGTTTTTCAGCCATGAGAAAATCCCTGTTGTCTTGAATCTGGGGTTGGAGAGAACGGATAGGACCGCACGTGCGGGACCGGCCGACGGCGCAGGGGCGGGGTTTCTTCCGGTGGGTCTGCGCTCCCGATCTTCTTAATGTAACGAGAATTGAGGAGCGAAGCAACGTGACCGGGAACGACGCGCACCCGTTCAGAAGTCTTTCTTCTGGAGGATCCAGGCGGCCGCTCCGAGAATCCCCCCCGTGGAAAGGAGCGTCTGAACGTACGGGGTCACAGGCGTCGAATCCCCCGAGATCAGCCGGATCGCTCCCGATTGTATGGCGGGGATCTGCGGACAGATGTAATACAGCCCGTCGAGCATTCCCCTGTACACGCCGTTCTCGGAAATCAGATAGAGCCCCGTCTGACGGCTCTCGAGGGGGCCGGCGATGAACAGGAAGTAGAGGATCCCCGCGATGATCGCGATCGCCATGTTCCTCGTGGCGACCCCGAAGAACGCGACGACGGCGTACAGGACCGCGAAGACGTACGTGAGGAGCAGAGCGCTGAGGAGGAACCGCGGGTTCCAGACTCCCACCCGGAGACCAATGATGAGCCAGAGCCCGAGGATGAAATACAGGATGTTGAGGAAGAGGACCGCGACGCTCCCCAGGTATTTTCCCAGCAGGAGCTCCCACCGCGCGATGGGCTTGGACAGGTAGAGGTCAACCGTCCCCTTTTCCAGTGCGTCGGGGATCACCCCGGCCGTGCCGAAAATGCCGAAGACGACGACGCCGAAGAACAGTCCCCCCGCGAACCCCGCTTCGATCTTCGACGCTATGTCCGCGAGCGCGTCCTGCGTGACCGGCGGAGAGGCCTGGTTTCCGAAGAACGTGATCGTCGTCCCCTCCTGCGTCGAGGCTGACCCGATCGCCAGCGCCGTGAACAGGAGAACCAGCGTGGAGATCCCCGCAAGAACGTAGAGCGTCGCCTTGGCCGCAAGTTCGCGTATCGTTCCCCTGACGAGCGTGAGGATTTTCACCGGCCGGCCTCCTTTGCGATCAGGGAAATGAACGAGTCCTCGAGCGTGCTCCGCTGACGGGAGACGGACGTGATCTCGACGTTGTTCTTCCTCAGCAAATCGATCACCCTGTTGAGCTCCGCGGTGGTCCTGCACTCCGCGGTCACGTTCTCCCCCTGCTGCGAAATCCCCATCACGAAAGCGCGCGCCTCGAGCGTCACGGCATCCGGGAGGGTTCCCGTGATGCCGATGACGTACGACTGTCCCGCCGAGGTCAGCTCCTCGACGGTCCCCGTTTTCAGAAGCCGTCCCCTGTCGAGGACGGCCACCCTGTCGGAGACCAGCTCGACTTCCGAGAGAAGGTGGGAGTTCAGGAATATCGTTTTTCCCCGTCGTTTCAGATCGCGGAGTATCTCCCTGATCTCCTTTCTCCCCACCGGATCCACGCCGTCCGTCGGTTCGTCGAGGAATATGATCTCGGGGTCGTTGATGAGTGCCTGCGCAAGTCCGAGCCGCTGCATCATCCCTTTCGAGTACCTCTTCACCTTCGTCGTCCGCCACCGGGACATGCCGACAAGATCCAGCAGGGAATCGACCTGGTGCGCGAGCGAGCCGGAGGGGGTGCCGCCGAGCTCGCCGAAATACCGGAGGACCTGTTCTCCCGTCAGGTATCCGGGATACCTGTGGTTTTCCGGAAGGTATCCGAGCTTTTCGCGGACGTGGACGTCTGGGAGGCGCCTTCCCAGGACCGAAGCGTTCCCGGATGTGGGAGAAGCAAGAGAAAGAAGCATCTTGATAAACGTCGTCTTTCCCGCCCCGTTCGGTCCGAGCAGGCTGAATATCTGTCCGCTCTCGACCTGTATGGTGAAATCGGTGAGAGCGGGGACTTCCTGGCGGCGCACGACGCCGCTCCTGTACACCTTGGAGAGTGATTCAGACTCGATGGCGAGCATTGTCCCCTGGTTTTGTGCGTGAAGAAAGTACCGAAAACGGGCCTGCAATCCAAGTCCCGATCTACATCGAATTCGGTCATCGCGAGACCGCCCCTCAGGCCAAAGCAATCTTGACAAAGTGACAGGAAAATGATACATTATATCGCTGTCTGGAACCCGGGCGACCGGAGACAGTGTTAATACGAGTGTAATGTGGAAAGGGTTTTTTTTTGGCCTGAAACCGGACTCTACCGGTCGTATATCTCCCCCCGGGGAAAATCCGCCGGGGCGGTGTCGAAGTCCGAAACAGAGGCGGGGCGCAAGGAATGATACGACTCTCAAAGAAAGTTGAGTACGGGCTCATTGCCATCCGGCACATTGCCACGAAGCCGGCGGGAGAGATCGTGACTGCGAAGGAGATCGCCGATACGTACAGGATCCCCTATGAGCTCCTCTCGAAAGTGCTTCAGAAACTGACGAAGTCCGGACTCATCTGCTCCCACCAGGGGGTGCGCGGGGGATACGCGCTTGCGAAGCCGCCCGTGGATATCCCGGTCTCGGTCATTATCAATGCCATTGAAGGGTCGCGGCAGGCGATCGTCCAGTGCATGTCGGAGGGGCCGCAGACCTGCACCGTGTTCACCGTGTGCACGATCAAGTCCCCTCTGACGAAGGTGCAGGCAAACATCGAACGCGCGTTCAGCACCATGACCCTTTCGGAGATTGTCTGAGAAATGAACATTCCCGTCTATCTTGACAATCACGCGACGACGCGCGTCGACAGGCGCGTCATCGAAGCAATGATCCCGCTGATGGACGAGGTGTACGGGAACGCCTCGAGCACGCAGCACGAATTCGGCTGGAGGGCCGGGGCCGCAGTGGACCAGGCGCGCGCGCGCGTGGCGAACCTTGTCGGGGCGCTCCCCGAGGAAATCGTTTTCACGAGCGGGGCGACGGAATCCGTGAACCTCGCCCTGAAGGGGGCCGTACGGGGACTGGGGAAGCAGGGGGGAAGGATCATCACCGCGCAGACCGAGCACCGGGCCGTCCTGGACGCGTGCACCCGGCTCCAGGGGGAAGGCTACGAGGTGTTCCGCGTCCCCGTTGACCGGTACGGCGTCGTCGACCCGGATGAGATCGCCCGGGCGATGACCCCCGGAACCCTCCTCGTGTCCGTCATGGCGGCGAACAACGAGATCGGGACGCTCGCGCCGGTGGCGGCCATCGGCGCTCTCTGTGCGGCGAGGGGAGTGCTCTTTCACACCGACGCCACGCAGGCGGCGGGGAAGGTGCCCGTCGACATGCATGCGATGCAGGCCGACCTCCTTTCGTTCAGCGCTCACAAGATATACGGGCCGAAGGGTGTCGGCGCGCTGGCCGTAAGAGCCCGGCATCCCGCGATCCGCCTGATCCCCCTGTTCGACGGGGGGGGACACGAGAGAGGGATACGGTCAGGGACGCTGAACGTGCCGGGGATTGCGGGGTTCGGCGTCGCCGCCGCGATCGCCGCCGATGTCATGGGCGGGGAGTCCGCGAAGATCGCCGCGCTCCGCGATCGTCTCGTCGCGGGGCTTCAGGAGAACATCGAAGGAGTCGTGGTCAACGGCCACCCGTCGCTCCGGCTCCCCCACAATGCGAACCTGCTCTTCCCGGGAGCGGGCGCGGACCGCGTGATGATGGCGATGAAAGACATCGCCGTGTCCTCGGGGTCGGCCTGCAGTTCCGCTTCACCGGAGCCGTCGCACGTCCTGGCGGCGATCGGGCTCGGCAGGGAAGAGATCCTCTCGTCGCTCCGGTTCGGACTCGGGCGCTTCACGACGGAAGAGGAGATCGACTATGCGATCCGGAGGGTGAGCGAGACGGTCCGTGCAGTTTCACGAAGAGTCACTCACGAAGTCCATGTTCACTAATACCTGAGAGCGCACCAACACAATGAACCATGCTCCCGAAATCCTTGATCGACGCACCGAAGTTCTCGCATTCCTGAAATCACGGTTCCCCCTCTACCACAGGTCGAACGTGTTCTTCAGGGACATCCAGTACGGCATACAGGTGTTTCTCGAGCGAAGGGGGATACGCGCCCGGTATCCCGAGTCCGAGGCCATCGCGCGCGAGTTTGCGCTGGCCCTGGAGCGCGAGGGGGTATTCGTCCCGATCGACAGACAGAGCTGGGCGTTGAACTATCCCGAATTCAGGACCCCGGTCACGAAGCCGGCCCCCGCGGCGAAGCCCGCCCCGCCGGCGCCGGCCGCGCCGCGACCTCCGGCGGCTCAACCTCCAACGGAACAGAAGACAGCGTGACGATATGAGCACAGAAACCGGCAGCATCGAAGAACTCGCAAACCGCGAATACAAGTACGGGTTTGTCACCGACATCGAGGCCGACGCCGCCCCCCGGGGGTTGAGCGAGGACATCATCCGGCTCATCTCCTCGAAGAAGGGGGAACCGGAGTGGATGCTCCAGTGGCGGCTGAAGGCCTACAGGCACTGGCTGACGATGAAGGAACCGACATGGCCCAACGTGACGTACCCCCGGATCGACTACAATGAGATCATCTATTATTCCGCTCCCCGGCAGAAGGTGCGCCCGAAGAGCCTCGCCGAGGTCGATCCGGAGCTCGTCAAAACGTACCAGAAGCTCGGCATCTCGCTCGGCGAACAGGAGCGCCTGTCGGGCGTGGCCGTGGATGCGGTCTTCGACAGCGTCTCGGTGGCCACGACGTTCAAAGAGAAGCTCGGCGAGCTCGGCATCGTGTTCTGTTCGTTTTCCGAGGCGGTCCGGGAGCATCCGGATCTCGTGAAGCTGTATCTCGGCTCCGTGGTCCCCTCGGGGGACAATTTTTTCGCCGCGCTCAACTCGGCGGTCTTCAGCGACGGCTCGTTCTGCTATATCCCGAAGGGGGTTCGGTGCCCGATGGAGCTATCGACGTATTTCCGGATCAACGCCGCGGACACCGGGCAGTTCGAGCGGACGCTCATCATCGCCGACGAGGGAGCGTACGTCAGCTATCTCGAAGGGTGCACGGCACCGATGCGCGACACGAACCAGCTCCACGCGGCCGTCGTCGAGCTTGTCGCGCTGGAAAACGCCCAGGTGAAGTACTCGACCGTCCAGAACTGGTACCCGGGCGACAAGGAAGGGAAGGGGGGGATCTACAACTTCGTGACGAAACGGGGAAAATGCGCGGGGCGGAATTCGCGGATCTCGTGGACGCAGGTCGAGACCGGGAGCGCGATCACCTGGAAGTACCCGAGCGTCCTCCTCATCGGAGACAACTCGGTCGGCGAGTTTTATTCCGTCGCCGTGACGAACAACCGCCAGCAGGCGGACACGGGGACCAAGATGGTGCACATCGGGGCGAACACGAAGAGCACGATCGTATCCAAGGGGATCTCCGCGGGCCGCGGTCAGAATTCGTACCGCGGGCTCGTCGACGTGAAGAAGAACGCGGTGAACGCCCGCAATTTTTCGCAGTGCGATTCCCTCCTCCTGGGCGACAGGTGCGGTGCGCACACGTTCCCCTATATCGAAGTGAAGAACACGACCGCAAGGGTCGAACACGAGGCCTCCACGTCGAAGATCGGCGAGGATCAGATTTTTTACTGCAAGCAGCGCGGTCTCTCCACCGAAGATGCGGTGAACATGATCGTCAACGGATTCTGCAAGGAAGTCTTCCGGGAGCTCCCCATGGAGTTCGCCGTGGAGGCCCAGAAGCTTCTCGGCGTCAGCCTGGAAGGGAGCGTCGGGTAACAGTCCCGGCGGACGCCTCTCACACACTACAACGGACAGGGAACAACGGCCATATGAGTCTTCTTCAGGTCAAAAACCTCCACGCGGGGGTTCAGGGGAACGCGATTCTGGAAGGGATCAATCTCCGGGTCGAGAAGGGAGAGATCCACGCCATCATGGGGCCGAACGGCTCCGGGAAAAGCACGCTCGCCGGGGTCCTCGCGGGGCGCGAGGCGTACGTCGTGACGCAGGGGGAAGTCCTGTACGGGGGGAAGGATCTGCTTGCGCTCCCTCCCGAGGAACGGGCGCGCGAAGGGATCTTTCTCGCGTTCCAGTACCCCGTGGAGATTCCCGGGGTGACCAACATGTACTTTCTGAAGGCCGCGCTGAATGCGGTCCGCAAACATCGCGGCGAGGAAGAGCTCGACGCCATGGAGTTCCTCGCGCTCGTGAAAGAGAAGATGAAGGTGATCGAGTTCGACCAGAGCCTCCTGAACCGCCCGGTGAACGAGGGGTTTTCCGGCGGGGAGAAGAAGAGGAACGAGATCTTCCAGATGGCGGTGCTCAACCCGACGCTCGCCATACTTGACGAGACGGATTCCGGGCTTGACATCGACGCGCTCAGGATCGTCGCCGAAGGGGTGAACAGGCTCCGTTCGCGCGACAACGCCGTCATCGTCGTTACGCACTACCAGCGTCTCTTGAACTACATCGTTCCTGATTTCGTCCACGTCCTCATCGACGGGAAAATCGTAAAATCGGGGGGGAAGGATCTGGCCCTCGTCCTGGAAGAAAAAGGGTATGACTGGATCAGGGAAGAGTCGGGCGGGGCCCTGGCGCAGGAGGCACGATCGAAATGAACGCTCCGGCGGAAACACGCGACTGGTACTCGTCCGAATTCGCGCGCTTTGAAAAAGGCCTGAACGGCGCATCGCAGTCCCCCCTCCACGCGCTCCGGCAGAGCGGGCTTGCCTCGTTCGCGGAGCGCGGGTTTCCGACGACCGCCGACGAAGAATGGCGCTTTACAAGCGTCGCGCAGATCGCTTCGACGCGCTTCCGGCCGGTCCCCGCCCGGCCGCACCCCGGCGCCGCACTGCCGGACCTGCGGCCCTGGTCGCTCCGGGAGACGGGAGGGATCGTCCTTGTGTTCCTTGACGGGCACTATGCGAGCGGTCTTTCCTCCGTCGCGGCGCTCCCCCGCGGGGTCACCGCCGGGAGTCTCGCGGCGGCCCTCGAGAAGGATCCCGCGCTTGCCCGGAGGCTCCGGGCGCAGGACGGGGCGAGCGACGGGTTCACCTCGCTCAACACGGCGTTCCTGGCCGACGGGGCATTCGTCAGCGTCGAGGACGGCGCCTCGCTTGAGGAGCCCGTGCACATACTCTGTCTCTCCTCGTCGGGAGGGACTCCGCTCCTCGTCCAGCCGCGCCACCTGATCATCGCCGGCAAGCGTGCCCGCCTTTCGGTCGTCGAGACCTACGGCGGCCAGTCTGCGGGCGTCTACCTCACGAATGCGGTCACGGAGATCCATGTCGGCGAGGGAGCGTCCGTCGAGCACGACAAGATGCAGTTGGAGAGCCCGGACGCCTACCACGTCGGGACGACGGTGATCGATCTCGAGCGGGATGCGTCGTTCACGTCGAACGCGATCAACCTGGGCGGCGCCCTCGTGCGCAACAACGTCAGCGCGCTCTTCCGCGGAGAGCACGCGGAGTGCACGCTGAACGGACTGTCTGTGGCCACCGGGACGCAGCACGTGGACAACCACACCGTCATCGACCATGCGACGCCCCACTGCGAGAGCCACGAGCTCTACAAAGCGGTCCTCGACGGCCGGGCCCGGGGGGTGTTTAACGGGAAGATCTTCGTCCGCCAGGACGCGCAGAAGACCGACGCGAAACAGACGAACAAGACCCTGCTCCTGTCGGATGACGCGACGATCGACACCAAACCCCAGCTCGAAATATTCGCCGACGACGTCAAGTGCACGCACGGTGCGACGGTCGGCCAGCTCGACGAAGAGCAGGTGTTCTACCTCCGTGCCCGCGGGATCGGGCTGGCGGAGGCGCGCGACCTTCTGACGTTTGCGTTCGCGACGGATGTCATCAACAGGGTGCACGTCGAGGCCCTCCGCGAAAAACTGGATTCACTCTTGCATACCCGCCTCCGTCAGGGACGGGTGACCATGGAGCCGTAATGCAGACAACCACCGCCAGTGTCAAGAACGCCGGCATGACCGAAAGGGAACTCCTCGAGCGGTTCGAGGCGATTCGCGGGTGCAGGCATCATTTCCCGCTCCTGCGGCAGCGGGTCAACGGGAAACCCCTCGTCTACTTCGACAACGCGGCCACGAGCCAGAAGCCGCAGGTCGTCATCGACGCAACGCTCCGGTACTACGAGGAGGAGAATTCCAACATCCACCGCGGCGTCCACTACCTGAGCGAACGCGCCACGCAGGCGTACGAAGGCGTGCGCGTCAAGGTGCAGCACTTTTTGAACGCCGCGCACCAGCGGGAGATCATCTTCGTCCGCGGGACCACCGAAGGGATCAATCTCGTCGCCTACAGCTACGGGCGGAACGCGGTGTCGTCCGGCGACGAAGTCCTGATCTCCGCGATGGAACACCATTCGAACATCGTTCCCTGGCAGATCCTGTGCGAGGAGAAGGGGGCGAAGCTCCGTGTCATCCCCATCAACGACAGGGGGGAGATCGAACTCGCCGAGTACGAAAAACTCCTGAACGCCCGCACGAAGATCGTGGCGCTCGTCCACGTGTCGAACGCGCTCGGGACGATCAACCCGGTCAAAACGATGGTCGCCATGGCCCACGCCCACGGGATCCCGGTACTCCTCGACGGGGCGCAGGCGGTACCCCACATGAAGGTCGACGTCCGTGACCTGGAGTGCGATTTCTACGTGTTTTCCGCGCACAAGGCGTTCGGGCCGACCGGGGTCGGAGTTCTGTACGGGATGACGAAGCACCTCGATGCCATGCCCCCGTACCAGTCCGGCGGAGACATGATCAAGTCGGTCACGTTCGAAAAGACCGTGTACAACGATCTCCCGTACAAGTTCGAGGCGGGAACGCCGAATATCGGCGGGGGGATCGGGATGGGGGCGGCGATCGATTACATCAATGAAATCGATCTCGCGAGCGTCGCGGGGTTCGAAAACGAACTCCTCGACTACGCGACGCGGGGCGCGCTGGAGATTCCGGGGCTGAGGATCATCGGGACGGCACGGGAGAAGGCCTCCGTCCTTTCGTTCGTGATCGAGGGGGTTCACCCTCACGATATCGGCACGATACTCGACGACGAGGGGATCGCGATTCGCACCGGGCATCACTGCGCGCAACCCGTCATGCAGCGCTTCGGGGTGCCCGCCACCGCGCGGGCCTCGTTCGCCTTTTACAACACGAAGGAGGAGATCGACGTGTTCCTCGCAGCGCTCCACCGGGTCCGGGAGGTGCTCCTCTGATGTCTGCCCTACGCGAACTCTACCAGCAGGTAATCCTGGATCACAACCGCAACCCCCGGAATTTCAGGGTCATGGAAGGGGCGACGTCGAGCACGGAAGGATACAATCCGCTGTGCGGCGACCACTACACCGTGTTCGTCAGAATGGAGGGGGACAGGATCGCCGACATCAGCTTCACGGGAGCCGGGTGCGCGATTTCGAAAGCCTCGGCGTCGGTGATGAGCTCGGTCCTCAAGGGGAAGACCCGGGAGGAAGCGGAATCGGTGTTCAGGGAGTTTCACGGACTTGTCACGGGGACGGAGCTTCCGGCTGAAGCCTTGGACCGGCTGGGGAAGCTCGCGGCGTTCGCGGGGGTGAGCGAGTTCCCCGCCCGGGTAAAATGCGCCAGCCTCCCGTGGCATACGCTCCACGCGGTCCTCGACGGGGAATCAAAGGCCATATCAACGGAATGAACTCCATGGAGACAGCGCCGGAAGGGAAGCAGATAAGCACCATCGAGCAAAAGCTCATCGAGGGGCAGGTGACGGAGGCCCTCCGGTCGTGCTACGACCCGGAAATCCCCGTCAACATCTACGAAATGGGGCTCATCTATGACGTGCGGGTTGCCCTTGACGGGGGGGTGCTCATCACGATGACCCTGACGTCCCCGTCGTGCCCGGCGGCCCAGTCGCTCCCGCGGGAAATCGCGGAGAAGGTGAAGACGATACAGGGGGTGAGCGCGGTGAAGGTAAACGTCGTGTGGGATCCCCAGTGGAATCCGACGATGATGTCGGAGGCGGCCCGGCTGGAACTCGGGATGTAGCATGCGATGTTCTCCGGGGAGGTAGCGCCCCTTTCGGGTACACGGGAGTACATGAATACTGAGGAGGGAAGTGCCATGCATGAAACAGCAGCGGACGACCGGCCGGCGGTAAGCGAGGAGATCACGCTCACGGAAAAGGCGGCGGCGCAGGTCGCAAAGGTCAAGCAGGAAAACAACATCCCCGCAGAGCACGGGCTCCGGCTCGGCGTGAAGGGGGGCGGGTGTTCGGGCCTCTCCTACGTGCTCGGATTCGACGAAACGCCGAACGAAAAAGACAAGGTCTTCACCATCCGGGGCCTCACGGTCTTCGTCGACCCAAAGAGCCTGTTTTACCTGGGGGGAACGGTCCTCGATTTCAGCGACGGGCTCAACGGCAAGGGGTTCGTCTTCAACAATCCGCAGGCCACGAAGACCTGCGGCTGCGGGAGCTCGTTCGGCGTCTGAGCGATGCCGCAAAGAAATCGTTCACACACACACCAATCATCAGAGGAGAAGTCGTTTATGTCTTACGAATGGAAGTTCAATCCCCGCCCGTATTCGGATGAAGAGGCGAAGAAGCTTCTTGCACCGGTCGTCGATGCGGAGACGACGGACTGGCACTACAACACCCATCACAAGGGGTATGTCACCGCGCTCAACAACATCGAAAAGGGGCTCGAGACAGCGGACCGTACCGGGGCGAACGGGAACTACAGCCAGATCGGCGAGCTGAAGCGCCGCCAGACGTGGAACCATGCCGGAACGGTCCTCCACGACGTGTACTGGGAGGTGATGGGGGGAGACGGGAACCCGTCGAAAGGCCCCGAGGTGAAGGCCGCGATCGAGAAGGAGTTCGGGACGTTCGACGCCTGGAAGGCGGATTTCAAGGCGGCGGCGGTCTCCGCGAAACTCAGCGGATGGGGAGTCCTCGTGTATGACCAGCTGTACTCCCGGCGCCTGCTGAACGTCCTTGTCGACGAGCACCACTACGGCGCGATCTGGGGGGGGATTCCTCTCATACCCGTGGACGTGTTCGAGCACGCCTACTATCACAAGGACGGCCCCAAGAGAGCGGCGTACATCGACAACTTCATCGCCAATCTGCACTGGGGCAGGGTCAACGACCGTTACAAGAAGTTCGCCCGGTGAAGGGGAGGCACGACGTGACCCTCACCTGGCGCGACGTGGAAGGCCTCGCCCGGGAACTCGCGGAACATTTCCCGGGCGAGGATCCCCTCAGCCTCGATCTGCACAGGCTTCGAGAGATGATCGTAAGCCTTCCGGCCTTCAAAGACGAACCCGGTGCCGCGACCGACGATCTCCTCGAACTGATTCTTGCGGCGTGGTACGAAGAGTCATCCTCCTGACGCTCCCCGGTCACTGCGAACGAAGCAATCTTCTTGACGTTCTTCCCGAAATTGGCTATCATCGTACTGCACAGCGTGTAAGCGCATTATGCCGGAAATATGGCTGCCGCTGTTTCCCCTGAACGTCGTCCTCTTTCCCCGCTCCGCGCTCCCCCTGCACATCTTTGAAGAGCGGTACAAGGTGCTCATCAACGAGTGCGTGGAACGGGGAACCCGGTTCGGGATCGCGCTGGCCAGGGATGAAGGGATGGCGGACGTGGGGTGCAGCGCGGGCGTCTCGAGCGTCACGCGGCGTTACGATGACGGAAGGATGGACATCGTCGTCGGAGGGGAAAACCGCTACCGGCTCCTCCGGTACGAGGCAGGGCGGGCGCCGTATCTTCTCGGAGAGGTGGAGTATCTGAACGAGCCCGTCGAGGACGTCAACAGGGATCTTGCCCTTGCCACCGTGGAGCTCTTCAACGCACTCCTCGTCCTTGCTTACCGGGGGAGTGTTGCCCCGGGGGGCCTCGACCGGATCGAGGCGGGCCTTTCGTTTATCATCGCCCAGAAGGCCGGACTGGATCTCTCCCGCCGGCAGGAATTACTCGAAATGCCCGGCGAGAACGAGCGCCTGAAGATGCTGAACGAATATCTGACGGATCTCCTCCCGCGGCTCAAACGGGCGGAGGATGTAAAGCGGATCATCAAAAACGACGGGTACATTTGAGCGTGCCCGAACACGACACGGAGGACCGATGAACAAGAAAACGATGAAGGTGCGGAAGAAACACAAGAAGGCGGTCGAGCGGACGAAGGCGAAGCGAAGGGCCCTGCTGGAGAAGAAGAAGATGTGAAAGTGACCGAGGTGACCGTCGAGTCGCCTCGTTCGGTACTAAGGGGGGGGCATGAGTCATCCGGCCGGTGAACGTTCGGCGCGGGGCGCGTTCCGGTATACATTCGGGGCGCGTGAGTACGACCTCGCGGCAAGGACCCATATCATGGGGATCCTGAACGTGACGCCCGATTCCTTTTCCGACGGAGGGAAATTCCTCTCTGTGGCGTCTGCGGTGGACCACGCACTTGCCATGGCGGAAGACGGGGCGGATTTTATCGACGTGGGGGGGGAGTCCACCCGCCCGAAGGGGAATGCCTACGGCGAAGGCGCCGAGCCCGTCGGCGTGCAGGAGGAACTCGACCGGGTCCTCCCCGTGATCGAAGCGATCGTCCGGCAGGTGTCGATCCCCGTGTCGATTGACACGTACAAATCAGCGGTGGCCTCCAGAGCGCTTGCCGCCGGAGCGCTCATCGTCAACGATATCAGCGGATTCAGGTTCGATCCCGACATGGTGCACGCCGTAGGGAGAGCCGGGGCGACCGCGGTGGTCATGCACATCAAAGGCACCCCCAAGACGATGCAGGCGAATCCCGCGTACGACGATCTCTTCGGCGAGATTCACGCCTATCTCGGCGCCGCGGTCCGGAACGGGGAGGTGAACGGGGTCCGTCAGATGTTCGTCGACCCGGGGATCGGATTCGGAAAAACGGCGTCGGACAACTTCCGGCTGCTTTCGGGGCTTCGCCGGTTCACCGATCTGGGCTACCCGGTCCTCGTCGGTCCGTCCCGAAAGTCGTTCCTTGCATCGGCATCCGGGCTCCCGGTCCGCGACCGGCTCGAGGCATCGCTGGCGGCGGCCACAAGCGCCGTTCTCGCCGGCGCGCACGTCGTGCGGGTCCATGATGTCAGGGAAACCAGGCGCGCCGTCGCCGTCGCCGACGAAGTCCGCAGGGCTTCCCGCTGAGGGCGGGAAGACTACTTCCATGGGAGCGGCAAATGGAATTCTTCAGGATAGGCTTCATCTCCGTCGGTCTCTCCGATATCATCGATATCATCCTCGTTTCGTTCATCTTCTACCGGCTGTACGTCGCGATGCGCGGGACGATCGCGATACAGATCTTCGCCGGACTCCTTCTGATCCTCGCGTTCTCCTTCGTTGCCCAGGCGTCCAACCTCAAGGCGATGACGTGGATTCTCCGCACGCTCTCCGACATCTGGGTCCTGGCGTTCATCATCCTGTTCCAGCCCGAGCTGCGCCGGCTTCTGGTCCTCATCAGCCGGAGCCCGATCATCCGCCTGTTTCTGAAAATCGACGTCGATGAGTCGATCGACGAGGTCGTCGCCACGGTAACGGAGCTCTCCCGGAAGAAGATCGGCGCTCTGATCGTCTTCGTCCGCGCTTCCGGTATCCGCATGTCGGTGGAAACGGGGACGAAGCTCGATGCCCAGCTCAGCCGGTCGCTCCTCCTTTCCATATTCAACCCCCGTTCCCCCCTGCACGACGGTGCTGTCGTCGTCAAAGACCGGGTGATCGAGGCCGCGCGCTGTACGCTGCCGCTCTCCAACCTTACTTCGTGGGAAGGCCAGCTCCTGGGGACGAGGCACCGGGCCGGGCTCGGCATCTCGGAACAGGCGGACGTCATCGTGGTGATCGTTTCGGAAGAAACGGGAATGGTCTCGATCGCGGAAAACGGGACGCTGTACAGGGGGCTGACCCCCGCGGTCCTCCGAAAGGAACTCAAGGGACGGTTCAACGTCGAGGCCGACCGTTCGGCCGCCGCGGTGTGGCGCGTTCTGAAGACCGGAGCGCAGGGCTGACCGTGGGAAGATTCGACGAAGAACGCCAGGATATGATCGCGCTTCTGCGGGACAGACTGATCACCGACGAGAAGATCCTGCGGGCGATGGTCACCGTCGAGCGCCACCTGTTCGTCCCCGAGCCCTTCACGAACAGATCATACGAAGACTCCGCGCTGCCGATCGGGAAGGGACAGACGATCTCGCAGCCGTACACCGTTGCGTTCATGACGCAGGCGCTTGGTGTCCGCCCCGGGGACAGGATACTGGAGGTGGGAACCGGTTCGGGGTACCAGGCATCGGTCCTTGCCGTTCTCGGCGCGCACGTGTTCTCCATCGAGCGTGATCACGACCTCCTCGCCGGGGCAAGAAAGATGTTCGACCGTCTCGGGTACAGGATCGCCACGAAGGGGGGCGACGGCACGGTCGGATGGAGTGAATTTGCACCGTACAACGGCATCATCGTCACTGCGGGAGCCCCGGAAGTCCCCGAACCGCTGCCGAAACAGCTCGCCGACGGGGGGAAGCTCGTGATCCCCGTGGGCACGCGGCAACAGCAGGCGCTCCTCGTCATGACCCGGAGCGGGCCCTCGTTCATCCGCCGGGAGATCGAAGGGTTCAAATTCGTCCCACTTATCGGGAAAATGGGCTGGCAGTGAAATCGCGCCCGGTTCCCGTCCTCGTCGGTCCGACCGCCTCGGGGAAAACGGCGGTCTCGCTTCATCTTGCAAATCTCCTCAACGGCGAAATCGTTTCCGCCGACTCCCGCCAGGTCTTCCGCTATCTCGATATCGGAACCGCCAAACCGTCGCCCCGTGAGCGCGAGACGGTGCGCCACCACTTCATCGACGTGAGGAATCCGGACGACGAGTTCAACGCGGGGCAGTACGGCGACGAGGCGAGAGTGGCAGTGGACGCGATATTCGATCGCGGGTTGATTCCCATCGTGGTGGGCGGTTCCGGGCTCTACGTCCGCTCCCTGACCGACGGCTTTTTCGAAGGGCCGGGGGCGGACCCGGAATTCCGGGAGGCTCTTCAGGAGAGAATCCGAAGAGGAGATCTCCCGTTGCTCGTCGAGGACCTGCGCCGCGTGGATCCCGTCTCCGCATCCCGCATCGATCCCACGAAGCCGAGGCGCATCGTACGCGCTCTCGAAGTCTATCATGCGACAGGCAGCCCCCTGTCGTCTCTCCAGTCGGCTGCCCGCGTCGACGTCGATTTCATGCCGTGCTTCTTCGGGTTGATGTGGGAACGGGAGCCACTGTACCGCAGGATCAACGAGCGGTGCGCGAACATGGTCTCCAACGGGCTCCTCGGGGAGGCAGCGGGACTGGAGCGCATGGGCTACGGCCGCACGCTCAACGCCCTGAACACCGTGGGATATAAGGAAGCGTTCGCGTGCATACACGGCGAGATATCGAGGGAAGACATGCTGCGGCAGTTTGCACAGAACACCCGTCGGTATGCGAAACGCCAGATGACCTGGTTCCGGAAAGACACCCGGATTCGGTGGATCCCGGTCGATGAATCGTCCCCGCCTGCGGAAACCGCCGCTCTGATCGCCCAGGAATTCCGGCTTGCAGAACACTGAAGATTTTCGTACATTTTCCGGTTGGCAAAAACATATCGGGGCGTAGCGCAGCCCGGCTAGCGCGTGGCGCCGGAGGCGCCAAGGTCCCGGTGAGCTATCAAACAGAATGTAATGCATCATCATATCGGGGCGTAGCGCAGCCCGGCTAGCGCGTGGCGCCGGAGGCGCCAAGGTCCCGGTGAGCTATCAAACAGAATGTAATGCATCATCATATCGGGGCGTAGCGCAGCCCGGTTAGCGCGTGGCGCCGGAGGCGCCAAGGTCCCGGTGAGGTATCAAACAGAATGTAATGCATCATCATATCGGGGCGTAGCGCAGCCCGGTTAGCGCGTGGCGCCGGAGGCGCCAAGGTCCCGGTGAGCTATCAAACAGAATGTAATGCATCATCATATCGGGGCGTAGCGCAGCCCGGCTAGCGCGTGGCGCCGGAGGCGCCAAGGTCCCGGTGAGCTATCAAACAGAATGTAATGCATCATCATATCGGGGCGTAGCGCAGCCCGGCTAGCGCGTGGCGCCGGAGGCGCCAAGGTCCCGGTGAGCTATCAAACAGAATGTAATGCATCATCATATCGGGGCGTAGCGCAGCCCGGCTAGCGCGTGGCGCCGGAGGCGCCAAGGTCCCGGTGAAGTATCAAGCAGAATGTAATGCATCATCATATCGGGGCGTAGCGCAGCCCGGCTAGCGCGTGGCGCCGGAGGCGCCAAGGTCCCGGTGAAGTATCAAGCAGAATGTAATGCAGCATCAGATCGGGGCGTAGCGCAGCCCGGCTAGCGCGTGGCGCCGGAGGCGCCAAGGTCCCGGTGAGCTATCAAACAGAATGTAATGCATCATCATATCGGGGCGTAGCGCAGCCCGGCTAGCGCGTGGCGCCGGAGGCGCCAAGGTCCCGGTGAGCTATCAAACAGAATGTAATGCATCATCATATCGGGGCGTAGCGCAGCCCGGTTAGCGCGTGGCGCCGGAGGCGCCAAGGTCCCGGTGAGGTATCAAACAGAATGTAATGCATCATCATATCGGGGCGTAGCGCAGCCCGGTTAGCGCGTGGCGCCGGAGGCGCCAAGGTCCCGGTGAGCTATCAAACAGAATGTAATGCATCATCATATCGGGGCGTAGCGCAGCCCGGCTAGCGCGTGGCGCCGGAGGCGCCAAGGTCCCGGTGAGCTATCAAACAGAATGTAATGCATCATCATATCGGGGCGTAGCGCAGCCCGGCTAGCGCGTGGCGCCGGAGGCGCCAAGGTCCCGGTGAGCTATCAAACAGAATGTAATGCATCATCATATCGGGGCGTAGCGCAGCCCGGCTAGCGCGTGGCGCCGGAGGCGCCAAGGTCCCGGTGAAGTATCAAGCAGAATGTAATGCATCATCATATCGGGGCGTAGCGCAGCCCGGCTAGCGCGTGGCGCCGGAGGCGCCAAGGTCCCGGTGAAGTATCAAGCAGAATGTAATGCATCATCATATCGGGGCGTAGCGCAGCCCGGCTAGCGCGCTTGGTTCGGGACCAAGAGGTCCCGGGTTCGAATCCCGGCGCCCCGACAGGTAAGGAAAAGGAAAAGAGGCTGGCCCGTCATTGGGCAGGTCTCTTTTTCCATTATAGGCCAGCGCGTGGCGCCGGAGGCGCCAAGGTCCCGGGTTCGAATCCCGGCGCCCCGACAGGTAAGGAAAAGAGACTGGTCCGATACAGGGCGAGTATCTTTTTCCATTATAGGCTAGCGCGTGGCGCCGGAGGCGCCAAGGTCCCGGGTTCGAATCCCGGCGCCCCGACAGGTAAGGAAAAGAGACTGGTCCGATACAGGGCGAGTCTCTTTTTCCATTATAGGCTAGCGCGTGGCGCCGGAGGCGCCAAGGTCCCGGGTTCGAATCCCGGCGCCCCGACAGGTAAGGAAAAGAGACTGGTCCGATACAGGGCGAGTCTCTTTTTCCATTATAGGCCAGCGCGTGGCGCCGGAGGCGCCAATGTCCCGGGTTCGAATCCCGGCGCCCACCGCTAGAGAGTTCAGAAATAGCGCCGTACACGTGTAGATAATTTGACTGAAAGTCCGTCCGGCCATGGGATGGCGCAATTACCGAGAATCCTCGGAGACTCACGCCCGATGCAACACGTCGCATCGATGTACGTCTACATCCTGCAAAGTAAGACAACATCCCGGTATTACGCAGGGTCCACACAGGACGTCTCGAACAGATTGAACGAACATAATTCTGGCGAGTGCAAGTGGACAAGGCACGGGGTTCCGTGGGACTTGGTGTACCTTGCTGAGTTTCCGAGCAGGAGCGAAGCGGTGAAAGAGGAGCGGAGAATTAAATCACGCGGTATCGGGCGGTACTTGCAGGAAATGTTGACAAAACGACTGCCCGGCCAAATGCCCATTTATCCTGACATTGAGCAGGGAGTGGGTGCGAGAATCCCTGGGCGCCAGAAATCGTCCTCTTGACAATGCCCGAATAAGATATCACATTCATTCGGGTCCCACGAACAAGTTTTCCCTTCGAAGCAACGTTCTTTCCGTCGTCCTCAAGTTCCTGTTGAACGCCACTCCCTCCCTGCGTGGGTGGCGGGTTGTGTTGGACTGCCCGGAGATATGCTATGAAAATGCCTTCGATCCGCGAGCTGATTCGTGATGCCGGCGCGACATTCCTCCGGTTTCCGTTCGTTCTGGCAGTTGCTGCGCTTGGGACGGTCACGGCGCTTATCCTTGTTGATTATGAGGGGCCTCCCCAGCCTTCCATCCTTTTCAAAATCCTTCTCGCTTCAGCGCTCGGGATTCCTGTGCTTCTCTCGCTTGCGCTCGTTGCCGAGAAGAGGAATTGGCCGGGCGCAAGGGCGATCGCCCTCCAGTGTGCCGGGATTGTCCTTTTGTCCGCGTACGCAGTGACGGTTCCCTCCGACCTCGCCGTGGCGCCAGCTTCGACGCTCATCCGGTTCATCTTCCTGGCGGCAGCGCTGCATCTCTTTGCGGCGGTTGCGCCATTCGCATCGAGGGGGGAGATTAACGGATTCTGGAACTACAACAAGACCCTCTTTGTCCGTCTCCTGACTGCCTTTCTGTTTGCGTTTATCCTGTGGCTCGGGCTCACGGTAGCACTCGCGGCCCTCAAAAACCTCTTCGGCCTCGAGATTCCGTCGAAGCGCTATTTCGAATTGTGGGTCGTCATTTCGGGCTTTCTGATGACCTGGTTCTTCCTTGCCGGGGTCCCGCGGGATCTGAACGCCCTGGAAAAAGTCGCCGAATATCCCCGGGGAATCAAAGTCTTCGCACAGAACGTTCTTCTTCCCCTCGTCTTCGTTTACCTCATCATCCTGTTCGCGTACATGGGGAAGATCGTTATTTCCTGGAACTGGCCGCAGGGGTGGGTGAGCAAGCTCATACTCGGTTACACGGGAGCCGGCATCCTTTCGCTCCTTCTCCTCCACCCGATAGCGGGGAGGGAAGAGAACGCCTGGATCCGGGCGGTCTCCCGCTGGTTCTATGTCGTCCTGATTCCCTTCATCGTGATGCTCTTCCTGGCGCTCTGGAGGAGGGTGTCGGAATACGGTGTGACCCCCGGAAGGTACCTCGCTATCGTGCTGGGCATATGGCTAGCGGCAGTCACGGCATATTTCATCCTGAGCAAGGCGAAGAGCATCAAGATCATACCCGCCACGCTCTGCCTGGTTGTATTTCTTTCCAGCATCGGAGGGTGGGGGATGCTTCCGGTTTCTGAACGAAGCCAGATCGCCCGCCTAAGGGTTCAGGCGGAGCGATGGGGGATTCTCGTCAACGGCAGAATCTCTCCCGTGCACCCCAGGATCCCGAAAGAGGAGACAACAAAGATTCGATCGCTCCTCTCGTACCTGAAGGAGGTATACGGTTACGAGGGGATACAGGGCTGGTTCGGCGCTTCTCTCAGGGAGGATTCGACGAAGCAGGATGGGGCCTGGAAGGATCCCTCTGATGTCTGCAATATGATGAGCCTCGAAGGGACTGGCGGAATCGATCGAACCGTGGAATTTGGAGCCGCCGTAGAAGGGATCGACCAGACAGCAGGGTACGATCACATGGTACGCGCAAGGGCGATCCTCACGGAGGAGAAGGAGGCAACCTCGTCCGTCGAGAAGATCGCCTACCGGCTGGGACCGTCCCGGCGCGACATGATCATACGCGTCGAGCGCGAAGGGAAGAGCGCCGGACAGGTCGATATTGACTTCCGGCCTCTCGTAAGAGCGATATTGAGAGAATGTCCCGATTCCGCTTTGTCCGAACTCCCGCCAGAGAAATTAGTGGCAGAATCAGCAGCGGGAGGACTGAGCGTCAAGGCCTATTTCAGGATGATCGAGGTGGAGATTCACGACACGGACACGACGGTGTCATCGTGCAACGGGGACATATTCTACACGATGAAACGGGGGAAGTAGTCGAACGAAGCGGTTATCACGTAAGGATCAAACATGAAATCCAAAGTGCTCACCTCCTTCATGGTTCTCGCGTGCGTTTGCGCCGTTGCGCAGACGCATGTCACGGAACCAAAGAACGATGTCCGTCTTGCCTGGTGGCGCGAGGCGCGATTCGGCATGTTCATACACTGGGGTCCGGTCAGTCTCAAAGGGACGGAGATCAGCTGGTCACGGGGTGGAGAGCGGCGGGGCATCGAGGGGAAGGGGGAGATCCCGGCGGAGATCTACGACAGTCTCTTCACGAAGTTCAATCCCGTGGATTTTGATGCCGCAGAGTGGGTCTCCATTGCCCGATCCGCCGGGATGAAGTACATGGTTCTCACCGCCAAGCATTGTGACGGATTCTGTCTGTGGCGCTCCGGGTTCGACGCATACAGCATGGGAAATACGCCGTTCAAGCGCGATGTGTGCGGCGAGCTTGCCGAGGCGGCTCACAGATCTGACATGAAGATCGGCTGGTATTACTCGCCCATGGACTGGCGTGATCCCGATTGCAGGACAGAACGAAACAGCCTCTATGTGGCCCGTATGCAGAGACATCTTCGTGAACTGCTGGGCAATTATGGTCGGATCGATCTGCTCTGGTTCGATACGGACGGGGGATCCGCGCCGTGGGACCAGCCGGGAACGTACCAGCTTGTCCGCTCGCTCCAGCCTGCTCTGATCATCAACAATCGGCTCGATATGGGGAGCCTGGACGATTACAGAGCGCAGAGAATCAGTCCCGATGCGGACTACAAGACGCCGGAACAGCGGATCGGAGGATTTGATACGACCCAGCCGTGGGAGACGTGCATGACGCTGGGAACACAATGGTCCTGGAAGCCAGCTGATACCATCAAGACGTTCGACCAGGTACTTCGTATTCTGGTCCAGTGCGTTGCGGGGGACGGAAATCTGCTCCTCGATGTCGGCCCGATGCCCGATGGGAGAATAGAACCCCGTCAGGTGAGCGTGCTCAGGGAGATGGGGAAGTGGCTGGCAAAGTACGGTGAAAGCGTGTACGGAACGCGCGGAGGGCCGTTTGTCAACGGTCCCTGGGGGGGCTCGACGAGGAAGGGGAATTCTGTCTATTTGCATATACTGAAATGGGAGGGAGACACGTTGAAACTCCCCCCTGTGACGGGGAGAATCGTGAATGCACCGGCACTCACGGGAGGAAGCGTACAGGTTCATCAGACGGCAGAAGGGACGATTGTTCGTATGCCGGTTGGTGACCATAACGGCAACGATACTGTCGTCAGACTGGAATTGCGATAGGGGGAAAAAGGGGAGGGAGAAACATGAAGGAAATCGTCGCAGCAGTTGCTGCACTCATCATCGGAACCGCTATTCCGGGGACGCTCCGGGCTCAGCCTGGATCGACGGCTCTTCCGGAGCTTTCGTTTACCGTGTCTCCCCGCGGAAACGGCATGGGAGGCATATCAGCGACGATCCCGATGCCGGACGCCTCGGCAACGATAGGGAATCCCGGCCAGCTCGGGTACAGCAGCATCGACAACCTTTTCACCGCATCGGTATATTCGCCCGAGACGAGGCTGCTTCCGGTGTTGACGACCGACCTGTTCGGCAGCGAGACGATGACCGTGAGCGCAATCAACGCCGGTGTGAATCTGAACGACATAGTCTCTCTCCCGTTCTCCGCGGGGATCGGCTTCGGGTATTCGAGAACGCACATGGATTTCGGGTCGTTCATCGTTACAAACTCATACAGCCCTGTTCCCATCGCCGTCCTGTCGTTGAATGACACATATACGGATGTTTCCGTGGGGCTCGGGATCGAGTACATCGCCCGCATCGGGATCGGCATAAATTTTAAGAGCATCACTTCCAGTTTCCCCAGCATCGGCCTCACGGCAAATCCCGTTGAGGCCACCGCCACGCCCAAAGCCACGGATTTTGGGGTGCTCCTCAATGTGCCGCTTGTGGCCGTCGTGAACGAAGCCTCGGGGTCTCAACTGGAGATCTCGAAGGGGATCGCGCCGTTCCTGGATGTGTCTGCGGGGTATGTGAGGTCCAACGTCGGGGACGGGGTCGTGTACACCGACGCCGCGCAGTCAGACCCTCTTCCCAGGACGGCCGTTCTCGGGCTCGGGCTGGGAGCGGGGTTCTCGGCCAGGGTGGAAAATGCAAACTGGAAGATCGCGGCATTTGAGGTCGTCCACCAGGCGGAAGACGTGCTGGTGAACAGGTACAGCGACGGGACGTTTGACTACAAAGGGGGGATCGGCGATCTCTCCATCGGGGACAACGTCATTTCCGGAAAAGTGACAGGGAACGTACTTGTCAGGAAGGGATGGGAGATCGGCGCGGGGGAATTCCTCTACATCAGGGGGGGATCGATTACAAGCAACACGCTGGACCAGAAGACTTCAGGGTACAGCATCTGCCTGGGGGGGCTCGTCAGGCTGCTCGACTTTGTGAGTCCCGCGCTGGCCGAAACCCCGTGGATCGCGTTCGTCGGGAAGCATATCGACGTGCAGTATCACTCGGCCACGTACGCCTCCACGGATCTCTGGGACGGGACGACATTCAAGGAATTCGGACTTGTGATACACGGTTTGCCGTGGTGATCCGCCCGGCCCGATGCGCTGTCGCCGCATCTGTGCTGTTGGTTGCAGGGTGCAAGAATAACTCTGTAGCGCCGTCCAGGCGATCCACTCGGGGGTCCGGCCTTGCCCGCGGCGTGTATTTCTACAGGTTGAAGGCCGGGGACTATGTGTCTACGAAGCGGCTGACTCTCCTCAGATGAGCGCCAAGGTAAACTGTTCCTGATCTTGTTGGGTGAGGAGCGAGGGCGCTCTGCTCCAAGTCCCAACCGTGGCGAGACTCTGGAAGCCACGTAGCGAGGAGTCGGTATGAAGTTGGAAACGGCTTCATGCTAAGCGACTCGACAACGTAACCTGAAAGGGTGCAACGCAAACGACCAGGTCGTAACATTGAGTGAACGCATGGGTAGCCTCGTAAAGAGTGCTGAGGTGGACGAGCCCCTATCTTATGGGCGAAGTCAGGACTGCGCACCGAGAGCAGAGAGAACACGGTGAAGCGGCACCTCCGGGGTATTAGCGACGACACGGTTGGAAAGAACAGGAATGGGACTTGGGAAACCCTCGCTGGCCCTGAAAGACCCGACACGCCACTCGGGGATCAGGAGAAGAGCCCTCCTATAAGGAAACGAAAGGGAGGGAAGCCGGCAGGGTGGCGGATGGAGTCGTAGTACCGATGAAGCCCCGGAAATCGGGGTGGAGGGAAGGGCTCCTGCTGAAGGTAGACTTCTGAAGAGACGAAGGAGCGTGTATTGCGCGAGCTACCACACACAGATTGGCTCCAGGAGTTTCAGAGGAAGTTGCAGGCGAAGGCAACAGCCGAGCCGAAGTATAGATTCTACAGTCTGTACGACAAGACCTGTCGTGCAGATGTGTTGGCGGAGGCATATCGCAAAGCCAAAGCCAATGGTGGAACATGCGGGGTCGATGGAGTGACCTTCAAGGATGTGGAAAAGGAAGGGATCGACGTCTACCTCGCTGGGCTTCAGCTCGAGATGAAGGAACGGCGCTATGTGCCGAAGCCGGTACGGCGGGTATATATCCCGAAACCGAATGGGAAGCAGCGCCCTCTGGGCATACCGACCATCCGCGACCGAATAGTGCAGACAGCCTTCTTGCTAATCCTGGAACCGATCTTTGAGGCGGATTTTGCCGACTCAAGTTACGGGTTCAGACCGGAGAAGAGTGCACACGATGCGGTCCGGGAAATAGCCAAGTTCCTCAACTGGGGATGTATCGAGGTGTATGATGTCGATCTGGAGAAGTACTTCGACACGGTCGATCACAGTAAACTGATGAAGCTCGTCGCGAGGCGTATCTCCGACGGGGAAATCCTACGGGTCATCAAGCTGTGGTTGAGCTCTGGATATGTCGAAGACGGCCAGCACCGGCAGAGTACACAGGGAACGCCTCAGGGAGGAGTCATTAGTCCGTTACTGGCGAACATCTACCTGAACCCTGTCGACCAAGCATTCAAGCGGGAAAGGCTCGGGAACATTGGCAACGGGTCAATCCACTTGGTTCGGTACGCCGACGACATGGTCATTCTGGCACAAAAGAATCTGGAAGCGGGCATTGACCTGCTGAACCACTATGTGGAACGGCTGGGTCTCCGTCTGAACGGGGAAAAGACACGACGATTGCGCCTTAGTATCGGCAATAACGTGGACTTCCTTGGCTTCCGGTTCCAGAATGTCAGGAGCAGGCAGAACGGCGGGCGTCTAATTTTGGTAAGTCCAAGTCTACGAAGTCAGGAGCGGTTCCGGGTGAAGGTACGTTCACTCGTTCATCACTCAATACCGTTTCGCGTGAAGGAGCAGGTGGCAAATTTAAACCGCTACTTGCGTGGATGGGTTAATTACTTCCGACTTGGGCATGCCTCGGCAACGTTCCGTAAACTGGCTCGCTTTGTCAATCTCCGAGTCAGGCATGTCATCTGGCGACGTAAAGGTAGACGCGGCTACGGCTGGGGTAAGCTGACCTCCGAACGTATATACGGTCAACTCGGCCTGTTCTACGACTACCACGTTGTCCGGCTGTAGCCAGCGACTGTTAAGCTTCAGGAGCGCCGTATGAGGGCAAACCTCACGTACGGTGCGACGAGGGTTCAAAAGGCAATAGAGTGACGGTCTGCTTGAGCGGGACACTCGCCCGAAAGGGGAGAAACGGCCTGAGGACTCACTGGACCTATCCACCACTACACTTTTGTCCTACTCTACAGGGACATTCGTCCTCCCGCCTGAAACGGGATGCGCGGAGATAACCTGAAGAGGTTATAGTGGTCAATTATAACCTCAAGGGGTTATATTTGTCGCAGAGAACACACCAAACCATACATCCCCGGCGCCGGAACCGGATTCCTCCGATCATCTCCCTGCGCGCAGCCGTTCGTCAAGCCCGTTTGTGCTCTCGCACACAATCATCCTCCCTCCGGATGTGCATATTGTGCCCGTTGCCACAATGTGAACACCCGAATGGAGATCTATGCAAGGTTCTATCACGTTCTCAGTCCGCAAAATCATGACGGTCATGATCATCGCCGTCGTGTTCCTCCACATTATGAGTCTCACGCTGACGACCAATGCCCAGCGGACGGCTCCCGAGACGCTCCTCCAGGGACAGTCGCACGGGCTCCTTCGGCTCTTCGACGTCAGCGGCGAATCAAACATCCCCGAGTGGTATTCGGTGATCACGCTGGGATTCAGCTCGGTTCTCCTTCTCGTGATCGGCCTCCTCAAAAAAGGAGAGCATGACAGGTTCACCCCGTACTGGCTCTTCATGTCGTTCGTGTTCTTTTTCCTGTCGCTCGACGAGGGAGCGTGCATCCACGAAGGCGTTTCGAGCTTCATGTCCACACACGCGAAGACCTCCGGGGCCCTCTCGTACGGCTGGGTGATTCCGTGGGGGATATTTACGCTTGCGTTCGCGTTTTTCTACATCCGGTTTCTGCTTGCGCTTCCCCGTAAGACTGCCGTCCTCATGGTGATTGCAGGCGCGATCTACGTCGGTGGTGCGCTCGGCATGGAGTTCGTCGAAGGAGCGCTCGACCAGTCGATCGGTGCCCTCTCCATGACGGAAGTGATCATGCGTGACCTGGAAGAGTGGGGGGAGATGGGAGGGATTCTGCTTTTCAACTATACGCTGCTCTCCTATTTGAAGAACTACGAGATCAGCTGGAAGTTCAGCAAGGCGTAGGTGCCCCGGGGCCCGTTTCTGATGTGCGCAGCGCACAGGGGTCAGGCCGGCGGGAGCAAGAGCCATATCAAACTAACATCGAGGGGAGAACTATGCAGCCGTCTGTCACGTTTTCCGTCCGGAAGATCATGGGGACGATGATCGTCGCCGTAATTTTCCTTCACATCATGAGTCTGATCGTCACGGTCCACGCACAGCAGACCGTTCCCGAGACGCTTCTGGAGGGGCAGGAGCACGGCTTTCTCCGGATGTTCGACGTGAGCGCGGAGGCGAATATTCCCACGTGGTACTCTGATCTCACGCTCGGGTTAAGTTCCGTCCTTCTCCTCGTGATCGGGCTGGTAAAAAAAGGGGAGAACGACCGGTTCGCGTGGTACTGGCTCTTCATGTCGATCGTTTTCTGCTTCCTGTCAATGGACGAGGCGTCGTGCATACACGAAGCAGTGGGAAGCCTCATGTCGAAACACGTGAAGACGGAAGGCGTGCTGTCGTACGGCTGGGTGATTCCCTGGGGGCTGGCGACGCTCGCGTTTGCCGCCATGTACATCCGGTTCCTCCTGGCGCTCCCGCGCAAAATCGCCATTCTCATGGTGATCGCCGGCGCCATCTACGTCGGAGGCGCGCTGGGGATGGAATTTGTGGAAGGAGTGCTCGACGAGAAGCTGGGTGTGCTTTCGCTGACGGAAGTGCTGATGCGCGACCTGGAAGAATGGGGCGAGATGGGGGGTATCCTGCTCTTTAACTACACCCTGCTGACGTATCTGAAGGATCACGTCGGACCGATCCGGTTCTCCCTCGTGCGATCCCGGTCCGAATCGAAAGCGTAACGTCCGGGCTCTGCCTGCCGCGGACGGACCTCAGGGGATCGCCGCGACGTCGCCGGAGCCCTGACGCACGATCTCGGGCTGGTCTCCCGTAAGGTCGATCACCGTCGAGGGGCCCGAATGTAACGGGCCCCCGTCGATGATCATCTCCACCCTGTTGTTGAAGTGCCCGGCGATTTCGTCGGGATCATTGAGGAGCGTTCCATCCTCCAGCGTCACGCTCGTGCTCAGGACCGGGTGGCCGAGCTCCCTGATAAGGGCGAGCGTGATGGGGCTGTCCGGCACGCGTATGCCCACCGTCCTTCGCTTCGAGACGAGGATCTTCGGAAACTGCTTCATCTTTGCCGCCGGGAGTATGAACGTGTACGGCCCGGGGATGAGGTGCTTCATCGTCCTGAACGCCATGTTGCTCACGATCGCGTACTCGCTGACGTGCGTCAGTCCCGAGCAGACGAAACTGAACGGTTTGCCTTCCTTCTGGTGTTTGATGAGGTGGATCTTCTCGATGGCATTCTTGCTCTCGATGCTGCAGCCGATGCCGTACACCGTGTCGGTGGGGTAGATGACGATTCCGCCGGTGCGAAGAACTTCCACGGCCCGCTCGATGAGCCGGGGTTCCGGATTAACGGGATGGATGGCTAATCTCATGACGATGCGCTCATTGTCCTGTGTCATAGGTACAAAGAAAACCAGATAATGGCAATGCGATGACGGGGACGATCACCATGGGGGGGCACGAGGTGCCCTACGTCGTCCGTCCGAGTGCACGGGCGAGGCGCGTTTCGCTGAGGATACGGGAGGCGGGGACCGTGGAAGTCGTCGTTCCCTTGGGTCATCTGGTCCCGACTCCGGAGTCCGTCCTGCGCCGGCATGCGGAGTGGATATTCCGCACATTCGACCGCCTCCGCCGGGGGGGCGGCGTTGCCGGGCTCCAGCCAGTGGGAGACGGCTCGCGGATGCTCCTGCTGGGAGCGGAAAGGACGATCCGCGTGCTCCGGGAGGAACGGCGCAGGCCACTCCTGACCCTTGCGGACTCGGAGATCATCGTGCGGCTCACGCCGGAGAGTCCGGAAGACATCCGGCCCCTGCTCGCGCGGTGGATCCGCGCTCAGGCCGAATCGGTCATTCCCTCCCGCGTACGCCAGATGAACGAGCGGTGGGGATTCCGGTACACCGGAATAGCAGTCCGGAACCAGCGTACGCGCTGGGGGAGCTGCTCCCGGAAGGGGGCACTCAGCTTCAACTGGCGTCTGGTCATACTTCCCGCCGACGTCGCCGACTACCTCATCTGTCATGAGCTTGCCCATCTGAAGCATCTCAACCACTCGGCGCGCTTCTGGAATCTCGTGGAGAAGATCTGTCCCTCGTACCGTCAGTCCGAGCACTGGCTCCGGCGGCACGGTCGTTCCGTTCCCCTGTGAGGTGAGCGTCCGAGGGCGTGCTTGTGTTTTCCCGGCGATTTCGCTATGATGGGTCAGTCATGGCGCCTCCAATGGACATACTTCTCGTGGAAGACAATCACGAGCATCTCAAGCTGACGACGTACATCCTCAAACGGAACAACGTCCCCGGCGAAATCCACGTCGTCCGGGACGGACAGGAAGCGATCGACTATCTCTACAGAAAAAACAAATTCTCCGACGCGTCCACGAGTCCCCGTCCCTCGCTCGTTCTCCTGGATTTCAATATCCCCCGCGTGGACGGCAAAGAAGTCCTGAAGATCATGAAGGAAGACGAACGACTGAGGGACATCCCCGTCGTCGTCGTGAGCTCCTCCAACAGGCAGGAGGACATGGCGTACGCCGCCGCCGCCGGGGCGAGCGCGTATATCTCAAAGTCGTCCGGGTTTGAGAAGTTGAACGAGGCCCTTGCACACGTCCACACGTTCGCCGCACCCCCGCGCCCCTGACGTTCCCTCCGCTTGCTAGTCGGTTCCGATTGTCGTATTTTTTCCAAATTCCCGTTTCATCATCTCCCCTGGTCAACTTCCATGTCCACCTGGCTCGTCGCGATCGTCGGCCGTCCCAATGTGGGCAAATCGACGCTGTTTAACCGAATTGTAGGGCACAGGGACGCCATCGTCGACGATGCCCCCGGTGTGACGCGCGACCGCCATTACGGGGAGACGGAATGGGGGGGGAAGCGGTTCACGCTCATCGACACGGGGGGGTTCGTCCCGGCCTCCGACGACGTTTTCGAGAGCGCCATCCGGGAGCAGGCGCAGATCGCGATCGAAGAGGCGGACGTCGTCCTCTTCGTTGTTGATGGCAAGGAAGGAAGAATTCCCTCCGACGAGGAGATCGCGGGCATCCTCCGCCGCTCGGAGAAGAAGGTGGTCCTCGTGGTGAACAAGCTCGACGGGGACTCCGTCACCGCAGGGGTTGCCGATTTTTATTCTCTCGGGCTGGGAGAGCCCGTGCCGGTCTCCGCACTGGCGGGCCGCCGCGTGGGAGACCTCCTCGACGTCGTCACGCACGACATCCCGGGCGAAGGGAGCACGCAGGCAGACCCCCGGCTGAAGATCGCCGTGATCGGGAAGCCGAACGTCGGCAAGTCGTCGTTCGTCAACGCCCTGCTGCAGGAAGACCGGCACATCGTCACGGAAATCCCCGGGACGACCCGCGATCCGATCGACGCGATCCTCCGGTTCCAGGGAGACGAGGTCCTCCTCGTGGATACGGCGGGGCTCCGCAGGAAAAGCAAAATCAAGGAAAACGTCGAGTTCTTCAGCACGGTCCGCACCCTGAAGAGCATCGACCGCTGCGACGTCGCGGTCGTCCTCCTCGACGCGACGCAGGGGCTCGAGCACCAGGACCTCCGGATCATCGAGACCGCGATGGAGCGGCGGCGCGCGGTGGTGATCGCGGTGAACAAATGGGACCTGATCGAGAAAGACGACCTGACGGCCCGGGCCTACGAGCGGGCGCTCCAGGAGAAACTCCGGATATACGACTTCATCCCCGTCATCTTCATCTCGGCGCTCACGCGCCAGAGAATCTACAAGGTGATCGACCTCGTCAGGAAGGTCGACGAAGAGCAGAACAAGCGCATCGCCACGAACGAGGTCAACGACCTCCTCGGGGCTGATATCGCGACGTTTCCCCCCCGCAGCAGGTCGGGGAAGGAGATCAAGATCAAGTTCATCACGCAGGTGAGGGCCAAGCCCCCCGTCTTCGCATTCTTCTGCAACGAACCGAAGCTGATCGACGACACCTACAGACGGTTCCTGGAGAACAAGATCCGCGGCCACTTCACGTTCAGCGGGGTTCCCATCCTTCTCACATTCAAGCAGAAATAGTCCCATGGTGCGTCGGATCCTTGTGGTGGGCGGGCTCGCTGCCGGACCGAGTGCGGCAAGCAAGGCGGCCCGGACCGACCCTTCCGCGGAGGTGATCCTCTTCGAGCAGGGGGAGGCCGTGTCGTACGGCGTGTGCGAGATTCCGTATTACGTCGCGGGGGACGTGAACGCGGAGGGGCTGTCGTCGTTCACGCCGGAGAAGCTGAAATCGACGCGCAGGGTGGATGCCCGGGTGCTTCACCTCGTCGAGGAGATTCATCCCCACAGGCGCACGCTTCGCGTACGGAACCTGAAAGAAGGGACCGCGTCGGAGGAGAAATACGACCGGCTCGTAATTGCGACCGGATCGCGCCCGAAGCGCCTGGGCCTGGCGGGGGAGGACGCGCGCAACGTGTTCCGCGTGAAGGCGCTCGACGAAGCGTTCGCGCTCAGGAAGTTCATCGCCCAGGAACATCCCCGGACGGCGGTCGTCGTGGGGGGCGGGTACATCGGCATGGAAATGGCCGACGCGTTCCGTTCACTGGGCATCGAGGTGACCGTTCTCCACAACGCCTCCCTGCCGATGAAAGGGCTGGAGGCGGAGACCCGCGAACGCATCCGGGAGGAACTGGAGAAAAACGGGGTCAGGTTCGTCGGTCCCGCCGCGACCACGGGATTCGTCCGGGGGAGCGACGACACGGTGTCCCACGTCCTCACCATGGGAGGATCGTTCGAGGCGGGGATCGTCGTCGTGGCGATCGGCGTCGAGCCGAACACCGCCCTTGCCCGGAGCGCGGGAATCCGCACCGGCGCCTCCGGCGGAATACGCACCGACCAGCGCCAGCAGACATCGATCGACAACGTGTACGCCGCCGGAGACTGCTGCGAAGTGAAGCACGCGGTGACAGGGAAGCAGGCGTACATCCCCCTGGCCACGATCGCCAGCAAGGCGGGATGGACTGCGGGAGAGAACGCCGCGGGAGGGAACGCCGTGTTCCGCGGCGCGATCCGCGCGATCGCCGTCCGCGTGTTCGGCCTCGAAGTCGCCCAGGTGGGGGCGTGCGAAGAGGACGCCGCCGCGGCGGGTTTTGAATGCGTGTCGGAGACCATCACCGGGTGGTCGCGCGTGGCGGTGATGCCCGGAAGCCGCCAGGTGACGATCCGGCTGCTCGCCGACCGGAAGACCCGGCGGATCCTGGGCGCGAACGTCACGGGAGGGGAGGGAGCGGTGCTCCGCGCGAACACGCTCGCCGTCGCGATCCAGCACAAAGTGACGATCGACGAGATGCAGCAGTGGGACCTTGCCTACAGCCCCCCGTTCACGCCGCTCTGGGACCCGATCCTTGTCGCGGCCAATGCCATGCACAGGAAACTCACGCGCCCATGAAAAACCTCACGATCATCGAGCACCCGCTGATCAAACGCGACCTCACCGTCCTGCGCGACCGGCGGACGGACAATCATCTCTTCCGCACCACGCTCCGGCGGATCGCCTCGGTGATGGCGTTTCAGGTGACGAGCGATCTGAAACTGCGGGCGCGGACCGTGAGGACCCCGCTGGAGACGACGCGCGGGTACGTCCTGGCGGACGACATCGTCATCGTCCCCGTCCTGCGGGCCGGACTGGGACTCGTGGAGGGCTTTCTTGATTTCCTTCCCGGGGCGCGCGTCGGCCACGTCGGTCTCTACAGAAACGAGCAGACGCTGCAGCCGGTCGATTACTATTCGAAATTCCCCCGCTCGCTGGGCGGAAGCCTCGTCCTTCTTCTCGATCCCATGCTCGCCACGGGAGGAAGCGGGAGCGCCGCGCTCGCGTTCCTGAAGAAGAAGGGGGCCCGCCGCATCCGGTTCGTGACGCTCCTGGCCGCCCCGGCCGGGGTCCGCAGGGTCACGTCGGATCATCCCGATGTCCGCGTGTTCTCCTGCGTCCTGGACAGGCGGCTCAACTCCCGGGGGTACATCCTCCCCGGGCTGGGGGACGCGGGAGACCGCATATTCGGCACCGATTAGGCGTCACCCTCCCCTTCAGTTGACAATCGAGCCCGGACCCGATATATTTTCATAGATGGCTCCCCGTCCGCAGGAACGGAACCCCGGTGCGGAAGGGGAGCGTTTATATGTTCTCATCCAACAATGACAAACCTCAAGTACAAAAAGAAGCTGGAAGACCTTCTTCTCGTCTGCCAGAAGAACCTTCCCAGGATGGATGAGAATCTGATCCGCCGCGCGTTCGAGTTCGGCTTCAACGCCCACCGCCACGACCTGCGGGCGTCCGGCGAGCCCTTTTTCGACCACCCGTACGAAGTGGCGAAGATCGTCGCGAAGGAAATCCCTCTTGACGACGTGTCCGTCGCCGTCGCGCTCATGCACGACGTGGCGGAGGATACCGAGTACACCGTCAACGACATCCGGGAGGAATTCGGCGACACGATCGCCGAGATCGTCGACGGCGCCACGAAAATCTCCGACATTTTCAAGAGCCACGACGTCACGCAGGCCGAGAGCTACCGGAAGATGCTCCTGTCGATGGTGAACGACATCCGCGTGATGCTCGTGAAGTTCGCCGACCGTCTCCACAATATGCGCACGCTGGAGTATCTCCCGCCCGACAAACAGAAACGGATGGCGAAGGAGACGCTCGACATCTACGCCCCGTTCGCCCACCGTTTCGGCCTCGCCAACATCAAGTGGGAGCTCGAAGACCTGGCCTTCAAATACCTGTACCGGGAATCGTACGACGCCCTGGCGCGCGACATCAAGTCCCGCAGACGCGAGCGCGAGCATTACATCAGGAAATTCTCCGCCCCGATCGAGAAGCGCCTGAAGGAGTCGGGATTCAAGTTCGAGATCAGCGGGCGGCCGAAGCACCTGTACTCGATTTACAACAAGATGATCAAGAGGAACAAGCCGCTCGAAGAGATCTATGACCTGTTCGCGATACGCCTGATCCTTGATACGCAGGACAACAACGACTGCTTCAAAGTCTACGGCCTGATCTCCGACATCTACATCCCGAATCCCGAACGCTTCAAGAACTACATCTCCGTGCCGAAAAAGAACGGCTACCAGTCCATCCACACGACCGTCGTGGGGCCGGACGGCAAGATGGTGGAGGTGCAGATCCGCACGCGCGGCATGCACGAAGTGGCGGAGAAGGGCGTGGCGGCGCACTGGATGTACAAGGAGGGCTCCCCCGCCGTGGACCAGGAGCTCCAGAACTGGGTGATCTGGGTCAGGGAGATCTTCGAGAACGCGGCCGAGGGGCAGGTGCCGGCGCAGCAGCTCATGGAGAGCTTCAAGCTGAACCTGTACCAGGACGAGATCTACGTGTTCACCCCGAAAGGGGAGCTGAAGATCCTCCCCTCGGGATCCACCCCCATCGACTTCGCCTACGAGATCCATTCGAAAGTCGGCGACCACTGCCTCGCCGCGAAGGTCAACGCCCGCATCGTCCCCCTCGACACGCAGCTCAAGAGCGGCGACCAGGTCGAGATCCTGACGTCGAAGAACCAGACGCCGAATCCCGACTGGGAGAAATTCGCCGTCACGCACAAGGCGAAGTCCCATATCCGCCGGTGGATCAAGGAAGAACAGCGCAAGGCCGTCGAGGAAGGAAAGGAGATGTGGGAGAAGCGCGTCAGGAAATCCAAGCTCACGATGAGCGACGACGAGCTGGAGCAGTTCCTTCACGAAAAGAAGCTGGAAAACAGCGCCTCCTTCTTCCTCGGGATCCGGCAGGGGAAGATCGACCCGGACGAGATCATCGCGATCATCCAGGACGAGCAGAAGCACCCCTCCGCGGTGGTGACCGAGGAGGGGAAAATCGACGGCCTGTTCAACAGGTTCATCACCTCGGCGCGGGGCATTGCCACGGGCATCGTCCTGGGAGGCACCCAGGATAATTTCCTCCACAGCTACGCGAAATGCTGCCACCCGATCCCGGGCGACGAGGTCGTCGGGTTCGTCACGACGGGGGAAGGGGTGAAGATCCACCGGCGGAGCTGCAGGAACATCCGGCTCATGCTCCAGATCCAGAGCAACAGGATCGTCGACGTCCGGTGGCCTGCGGACGACGGGACCATGTTCGTTGCCGGGATCAGGACGTCCGGCGACGACCGGCCCGGGCTCCTCAACGACGTGACGCACGCCATCTCCACGACGCTCGACACGAACATCAGGAGCGTGAACATCGATTCCCACGATTCGTTCTTCGAAGGGACGTTCATCGTGCAGGTGCGAAACACGGAGCACCTCGAACGCGTGCTGGAGAAGGTCCGCAAGGTCAAGGGGATGAAGCGGGCCGAACGGTTCGAGGAATAGCCGATGGCCGCCGAACCCGGCAGGGTGATGGGGATCGACTACGGGAGCGTCCGGGTGGGGATCGCCGTCAGCGACCCGCTGCGCATCCTCACCAGCGGCCGGGGAACGCTGCCGAACGCGGCAGGCCTCGCGGAAGCGATCGCCCGGGCGGCGGAGGAGGAACAGGTGGTGCTCATCGTCGTCGGGATGCCGTTTGCTCCCGACGGCGGGCCCGGCGCCAAGGGGGAAGAAATCGGACGGTTCGTCGAGACGCTCCGGGCCCGCGTCCGGGTCCCGGTGGAGACCTGGGACGAGAGCTACAGTTCCGTGGATGCGCGCCGCGCATTCATCGACGGGGGGATGAAGAGGAAAAAGAGAAGGGAAAAAGGGCGGGTCGACGAAATGGCGGCACGGCTCCTCCTTCAGGACTATCTGGAGAGCATGCATCATCGCTGAACTCATGCAGGACGGCGGACCGCAGGGCACGACGGGTTCCGCCGGCAATTCCACACGTGCAGGATCCCGTCTCCCGGCCTATCGGCGCATCGCGGGGTGGATGCGGACCCACAAGGTGCGCACGGCCTTCCTCCTTCTCCTTGTGCTCGTCCTGGCGGAACTCGCCAGCATACCCTGGTTCGCCGTGGCAAGGCTGAAAACGGAAAACCCCGCGGAGACGGCGTTGATGCGCCAGCGGGTGTCCGAGGCCGCCGCGGCGGGGAAGCCGTACCGTGTGACGCAGAAGTGGATCCCGCTGGCGCGCATCCCGAAGCCGGCCGTGGACGCGATCATCGTTGCCGAGGACGGAACATTCTTCACGCACGGAGGCGTCGACTGGTTCGAGGTCCGGGAGTCGCTCGAGAAAGACATCCGCGAGCGCCGGGCGGTCCGTGGCGCCAGCACGATCACGCAGCAGGTCGCCAAGAACCTTTTTCTCTCCACGTCGAAAGACCCGGTGCGCAAGCTGAAGGAACTCCTGATCACGCTGCTCCTGGAGAAGGAGCTTTCCAAGGACAGGATACTGGAGATCTATCTGAACATCGTCGAGTGGGGGCCCGGCCTCTTCGGCATCGAGGCCGCCTCCGAGACCTACTTCGGCACGCGTGCGGAGCGACTGACGCTCGACCAGGGGGCGCGGCTTGCGGCGGTGATACCGAGTCCCCTCCGGCACAGGCCTGACGGTGACGGAACGTATGTCACACGGCGGCGGGGGATCGTTCTCGGGAGGATGGAAGCCCGCAACATGGTTGCGGGCCCGGCGTCCGTGACCGGCGCGGCGGATTCCGCCGCGCGGGCCAGGGATTCGGCGGCGGCCCCTCACGGACAGGGAGCGGTTGAGGATACCACGGAGATTGACGAAGGGGGAGAGAATGGATTATAAGGATGTCACGAGGATCATCGACGAGGGGGAGGGGTTTGAGGTCGAGTTCAAGCGAAAGGTCACCACGCCGGAAAAGATCGCCCGCGCGCTCATCGCCTTTGCGAACACCAAAGGAGGGCACATCCTGTTCGGCGTCGACGATGACGGGTCCATCGTGGGAGTGGAGAGCGAGAAGAGCGAAGTCGACCTGATCCACCAGGCGGCGAAGGAGTTTTCCTTCCCGGAAATCGAGCCCTCGATTGACATCGTCGCATTCGACGGGAAGGACGTCATCGTGGTGTACGTGGCGGAAAGCGGCGACAAGCCCCACTACTTCACGGGGAACAGCAACGGGAGCACGAAAAGCGAGGATGAGACGAAGGTGTTCATCCGCGTCAACGACAAGACCATCATGGCGAGCAAGGAAGTCGTGAAGATCCTCCGCGACGGCCGCGCGGATGCCCCCCCGATGCATTTCGAGATCGGCGAGAACGAAAAACGGCTCTTCCGGTACCTCGACGACAACGAGCGGATCACCGCGAAGGAATTCTCGCACCTCGTCAACATCTCCGAGCAGCGCGCCTCCCGCATTCTCGTCTCTCTCGTCCGGGCGGGCGTGGTCAGGATCCACACGCTCGAAAAAAGCGACTTCTTCACCCTGGCGTACGACGTCTTCAAGTAGGGGATTTCAGTATCCTCATGAGCTCGAACAGCGCCACGCCGTAGGCGACGGCCGCATTGAGCGACTGCTTGACGCCGTACATCGGGATGTCCACCGCGAGATCCGCCTGCTCGATGATCGCGGGCGACACACCCGTCAGCTCGTTGCCGACGACGAGGCACAGGGGGAACACGTTCTTCGTCAGCGTGTACACCGGGACACTGTTGGTCGTGTGCTCGAGCACGCAGAGCGTCATCCCCCGGGATTTTGCGTCGGCAATGGCCAGGAGCGGGTCGGGGAAGTGTGACCAGGGGACCGACTCCGTCGCCCCGAGCGAGGTCTTGGCGATTTCGGGCCGGGGAGGGGCCGGCGTGTAGCCGCAGAGGTAGAGCCTCTGGATGAAGGCGCCGTCGGAGGTGCGGAACATCGAGCCGACGTTGTACAGGCTCCTGATGTTGTCGAGCATCCCCGCCACGGGGGCCCGCTCCCTCAGGTGGGCTTCCGAGGGGGGGACGCTCCGCGCGAGGAGCTCGTCGTGCGTCAATTTTCTCACGATGGGGCTTTCCCTCCCGGTATGGAAAACCCTTCAATATAGGCACTCCGGGGGCGTTTTTCCACCCCTTGCGCAGCCGGGGCGAATTGTGTATATTTATGTTCCATTTCTGCGATCCGCTTTTGAGTCCAGGGAAGCTCGTTATCGCCATCGACGGACCCGCGGCCTCGGGAAAAAGCACCACGGCACGGCTCGTAGCAGAAGCCCTCGGATATGTCCACGTGGATACCGGGGCGATGTACCGTGCGGTGACCCTCAAGGTGTTGCGCGCCGGGATGGAGCCGGCGGACGCTGAAGGGATCGGGCGGCTCCTGGCGGACACGCATGTGGCGCTCCGGAGGGACGGCTCCCGGACGCACGTGATTCTTGACGGCGAGGACGTCACGGAGGAGATCAGGACTCCGGACGTGACCCGCTCGGTCAGCATGGTTGCGAGGCACAGGGCCGTCCGCGAAGCGATGGTCCGCGAGCAGAGGAGGATGGGCTCGGAAGGGGGGATCGTGCTCGAGGGGCGGGACATCGGTACGGTGGTCTTTCCCGACGCGGATTTCAAGTTCTTCATGGTCGCCGGGATCGAGGCGAGGGCGCGCAGGCGGGGCGAGGAGCTGCGCGCGCGCGGGATCGTCCCCGACGCTGGCGGACTGGTGGAGGAAATCCGGGAGCGAGACAGGCTGGATTCGACACGAGAGGAAAGCCCGCTGAGGAAGGCGGAGGATGCCATTGAGATCGACACGTCGGACCTGACGATCGAAGAACAGGTTCGCGTCGTCGTGGACAGAGTGCGAAGGGGGGCGGAGGGAAGGGCGTGATTACCGTGAGCGTGGATCAGCACTCCGGCTTCTGCTGGGGCGTGGTGCGGACGATCGAAATCGCCGAAGAAGAATTGCATTCCTCGCCGGAGCTGTATTCGCTCGGCCCGGTGATTCACAACCCGGTGGAAACCGGACGGCTCCGCGCGAAGGGACTGGAAACCGTCACGCACGAGGACCTGCCCCGGCTCGCGGGCAAACGGGTCCTCATCCGTGCCCACGGGGAGCCCCCCTCGACGTACGCGGCCGCCCGCGCCCACGGGGTCACGATCGTCGATGCGACGTGTCCCGTCGTGACGAAGGTGCAGGAGCGGATCCGGAAGTTCTACGAACAGGGATTCCAGATCGTCATCTTCGGCAAGAAGGATCACGCCGAGGTGATCGGGCTCCTGGGACAGACGAACGACGAGGCCGTGGTCGTCAGGAACCTGGAAGAGGCGGCGGCGGTCGATGCGTCGCGCAGGACGGTGCTCTTTTCGCAGACGACGATGGACAAGGAGACGTTTTACGCGGTCGCCTCCGCGCTCCGGTCCCGCATCGCCGAATTCGTCGTCGGCACGTTCGAGGAATCCGCGATCGAGTTTCACGCGAAGGACACCATCTGCGGGCAGGTCTCGGGGCGCGACAGGAAACTGAGGGAGTTCGCGCGCGCGAACGACGTCATGGTGTTCGTCGCGGGGAAGAATTCCTCGAACGGGAAGGTCCTGTACGACATCTGCAGGGAAGCAAACCCGAACACGCATTTCGTGGAAGACGAACGGGAGCTGCGGCCCGAGTGGTTTGCCGGGGCGTCAACGGCGGGGGTAAGCGGGGCCACCTCGACCCCCCGGTGGCTCATGGAGAACGTGAAGAACGCAATCGCATCAATGCAGGAGCATACCGTCATCGCTAAATAACCACACCCATCAATCAACAAGAATTTTCCCTTCTCGCACCGGACGGTGCCGCATCGATGACGGCGGCGGCGGCCGGGGGCGGCCGGGGAAGGCAAAGTCCCGCCAACAGGCGGGACGGTATGTCACACAGCAGGAGGATGAATGGCTGAGAGTACACATGCGACGAAAGAGGCACCGAAGGTGATGAGCGGGCTCACGCGAAGAATGGCGATCGGTGACCACGAGTACGGCGACACCGAGCGCAGCGATCTTGTGAAAATGTACGAAGGAACCCTCGGCAAGATCAGCGAGGGGGAAATCGTCAAGGGAAGAATCGTCGCCATCGGCGACACCGAGGTGACCGTCGACATCGGCTTCAAGTCCGAGGGGAACGTGCCGCTGGGCGAGTTCAAGAACAGGGACGAGCTCAAGGTCGGCGACGTCATGGAAGTGTTTCTCGAAAGCGTCGAAAACAAGGACGGTCAGCTGGTCCTCTCCCGCAAGCGCGCCGACTTCATGCGCATATGGGAAAGGGTCACAAAATCGTTCGAGACGGGGGAGGTCCTCCAGGGCCGGTGCGTGCGCCGGATCAAGGGGGGCATCGTCGTGGATCTCCTGGGCATCGACGCCTTCCTTCCCGGATCACAGATCGACGTCCGCCCGGTACGCGATTTCGATGCGTTCATCGGGAAGACGATGGACTTCCGGGTCGTCAAGATCAATCATCCTTCGGAAAACGTCGTCGTCAGCCATAAGATCCTCGTCGAAGAAGAAATGTCGGGGCAGCGCAAGGCGATCATCGAGAGCCTGGAGAAGGGACAGATCCTGGAAGGGACCGTCAAGGCGATCACCGATTTCGGCGTGTTCGTCGACCTCGGGGGCGTGGACGGCCTGGTCCATATCACCGATCTCTCCTGGGGAAGGATCAACCACCCGTCCGAGATCGTCAAGCTCGACCAGACGATCAACGTCGTCGTGCTGGATTTCGATCAGGAAAAGAAGCGCATTTCGCTCGGGTACAAGCAGCTCCAGCCGCACCCCTGGGAGAATATCCAGAACAAGTATCCCGTCGGGACGAAGGTCGTCGGCAAGGTCGTTTCGCTCGCCGACTACGGCGCGTTCGTCGAAATCGAGAAGGGGATCGAGGGACTGATCCACATCTCGGAGATGAGCTGGACGCAGCACATCAAGCACCCGTCGCAGGTCGTCTCGATGGGGCAGATGGTCGACGCGATCATCCTCAGCCTCGACAAGGACGCGAAGAAGCTCTCGCTGGGCATCAAGCAGCTTGAGCCCGATCCGTGGCTGACGCTGATGCAGAAATACCCGGAAGGATCCCGCCACAAGGGGATCGTCCGCAACCTGACGAATTTCGGCGTCTTCGTCGAGCTCGAGCAGGGGGTCGACGGCCTCGTGCACATCTCCGACCTCTCGTGGACGAAGAAAGTCCGTCATCCGGGAGAGATCGTGAAGAAGGGGGACGAACTCGAGGTGGTGATCCTGGGCGTGGACGTCGCGCAGCGGCGCATTTCGCTCGGCCACAAGCAGATCGAGGAGAATCCCTGGGACAAGTTCGGCGACCAGTACAGGGTGGGGACGGAAGTGGAAGGGAAGATCGTCCGCATCATCGAGAAGGGCGTGATCGTCGAACTCCCGCTCGGCGTGGACGGTTTCGTGCCGGTGTCGCAGCTTTCGACCACGCAGGTGAAGAACATCCCCGACAAGTTTAAGGTGGGGGATCCGCTTCCTCTGAAGGTCGTCGAGTTCGACAAGGACACGAAGAAGATCGTCCTTTCCGCCGTCGAGTTCCTGAAAGGGAAGGAGTCGAAAATCGTCGAGGATTACGTGGCGCAGCACAGGCTGTCGCCGTCGACGATCGGCGATTCCGCGACAATCACGGGAACGGCCCCCTCCGGCGACACGTCGATTCCGACGGAAAACTGAAGCGGGTGTAAAAAGGAAAAGAGAGCTGTCCGCGCACCGGGCAGCTCTCTTTATGTTCATACGATGCCGACAATCGCACTGACAACCCTCGGCTGCAAGCTGAACTTCGCGGAGACCTCCGCCCTCGGCAGGCAGTTCGTCGAGCGGGGATTCACCCCCGTGGAATTCGGCACGCCTGCCGACGTCACGGTCATCAACACGTGCAGCGTCACCGCGCACGCCGACAGGGAGTGCCGCCAGCTCATCCGGCGGAGCCTCCGCGTGCGGCCCTCCTCGGTCATCGTGGTGACGGGGTGCTACGCGCAGCTCAAACCCGAAGAGGTGGCCTCGATCGACGGGGTCGATTTCGTGATGGGGACGCGGGAGAAATCGTCGATCGCCTCCACGGAAGGCATCCTGCGGAAACAGGCGTCCCCCCGGGTGCACGTGGGCGACGCCGGCGCCTCCGACGACTTCGGTCCCGCCTGGTCGTCCGAGGCCCTCGGGAGGACGCGGGCCTTCCTCAAGGTGCAGGACGGCTGCGATTATTCGTGCAGCTTCTGCACCATCCCCCGGGCCCGGGGCGCGAGCAGGAGCCAGGACGCCGGGGCCACGGTCCGGCAGGCGCGCGATCTCGTGGCGGAGGGATACAGGGAAATCGTGCTCACGGGGGTCAACGTCGGCGACTACGGCCGGAAATCGGGAACCTCGCTCGCGGAGCTTCTCCGTGCCCTTGCGGACATCGAGGGGCTCTCCAGGATCCGCATCAGCTCGATCGAACCGAACCTCCTCTCCGACGAGATCATCGGTTTCGTCGCCGGCCACGACGCCATGTGCAGGCATTTTCACGTGCCGCTGCAGAGCGGCTCCGACGAAGTCCTCCGTGCCATGAAGAGGCGGTATACGGCATCCCAGTACGAACGCCGGATCCGCGCCGTCACGGAGCGGATCCCGGACTGCGGCATCGGCGTCGACGTGATCGTCGGATTCCCGGGGGAAACCGACCGGCATTTCCGGGAGACGTGCGCGTTCGTAGCGGACCTTCCCGTGTCCTACCTTCACGTGTTCACGTATTCGGAACGCCCCGGTACCCCGGCCTCGCAGTTTGCCTCGAGCATCGATCCGGCCGTGCGGGCGGAGCGGAGCCGCATTCTCCGCGGGATCGGCCTGGCCAAGAAGCGCGACTTCTACGCGCGCATGGTGGGCAGGACCGTCCCCGTGCTCCTGGAGGCGGACGAAGACAACGGGTGCCGGTGCGGATTCACCGGGAACTACGTCCGCGTCACGGTCCCCGCCTCCGCCGCTCCCGCGAACGCGATCGTGGACGTCGACATTACGGGCCTGGGCACGGACCGGTGCACGGGGCGGGTAAGGGAGGGGAGCCGATCATGAAGATCACGGCGGTGGAAGGATCGGGGATCGCGGGAGAACTGGGCATCCGCGCCGGCGACGAGCTCCTCGAGATGAACGGCAGAAGGGTTCTCGACAGCATCGACTACCGGTATCACGAGGGGGATCCCGCCCTCACGTTGAAAATCGCCCGCGACGGCGAGGTGACGGTATTCGACATCGAGAAGGACGAGGGGGAGCCGCTCGGCCTCGACTTCGAGGAGATGAAGGTCCTTGCGTGCGGGAACGACTGCATCTTCTGCTTCGTCGACCAGAACCCGCAGGGGCTCCGCAAAGGGCTCTATTTCCGGGACGGCGACTACCGGCTCTCGTTCATGTACGGCAATTACACGACGATGACGAACGCCGGGCCGGCGATACTCCGGCGGATCATCGATCAGCGCCTTTCTCCGCAGTACATCTCCGTTCACGTCACCGACCTTGCGGTGCGGTCCCGGCTGATGGGGCTCAGGAAGGACGACGGGATACTCGGGAAAATCGCCCTCCTCCACCGGGGGGGGATCGACATGCACACGCAGATCGTCCTCTGTCCGGGAATCAACGACGGGGACGTCCTTGAAAGGACCGTCCGGGACCTCTTCCGTTTCCACAGGCACGTCGTCTCGCTCGCCATCGTCCCGGTCGGCCTGACGGACCACAGGTTCGGACTGGCCCCGCTGGCAAAAGTCGACGCCGCGTACGCGGGGGCCCTCCTGGACCGGGCGGAGAAGTGGCAGAAGGAATTCAGGAAGAAGACCGGCCGGGCGTTCGTCTACCCGTCCGACGAGTTCTACATCGTGGCGGGGAGAGCGATCCCGCCGGCCCGGGCGTACGACGGGTTCCCCCAGATCGAGAACGGCGTCGGGATCGTCAGGAGCTTTCTCGCGGAGTTTCGCGCTCAGTCGGCGCGGTTCCCGCTGCGGCTCCGCCCCCGGAGGACGCTGACGCTCGCCACGGGTGAACTCGCACGGTCGTTCATGGAAAAGACTATCGTCCCCCGGCTCCGGGGCGTGGAGGGGCTCGACGTGCGTCTGGAGGTCGTGCCGAACGTTCTGTACGGCAGAAGCGTGACCGTTGCTGGACTTCTTTCGGGAAAATGTCTATATTCAGCGCTGGAAGGGAAGGACCCGGGCGATCTCCTGCTTCTCCCTCCAGACATACTGAACGGAGACGGCCTCTTTCTTGACGACGAGACGATCCGGAGCGTCGAGGAAAGGTTGCGCGTCCCGGTGATGATGTTCGAAGGGAGCTGGGAAGCCGTGTTCAGGCTCCTGAAGAAAACAACAAGGAGAACCCGCACCCGCCAACTGTTACCATCGTCCACGACTCGAGCAGCATCGAACTCCACCACCAAGGTCTGACAATGGCGACAATGCGCTGGCTCCTCCCCGGGTTCTTTTTTCTGGCCTCATCCCTTGCAGCGGAAACTCCTCCCGCAGTCCGTCACACGCTCGCCGACGTCCGCGCCGAACTCCTCCCCTCCGGGATTGCCGCTCCGTCCGACACCGGCATTGCCGCTGCCGTGCGCCAGTCGGACGCGGGGACCCGCAGGACGCCCGGACTCGCGGCGGTCTTCTCGCTCGTCCTCCCGGGAATGGGAGAGCTGTACGCGGGGGACTTCTCGTCGGGAAAGTACTTTCTCGTGAGCGAGGGGCTTCTCTGGCTTACGTATGCCGCGTTTGAAGTCTACGGCAACTCCGTGCGCGACGACGGGAGGGCGTACGCCGTGACGTATGCCGGGGTGAATCCGGCAGGGAAGAACGACCAGTTCTACGTCGACGTGAGCAATTTCCTTTCGGTGGCGGACTACAACGACAAGAAGCTGCGCGACAGGACGCCCACACTGGTGTACGATCCGGCCGCGGGTTACGGATGGCAGTGGAGCTCCGACGCCCAGCGCCAGACGTTCAGGGACCTCAGGGTGCGGAGCGAGAACATGTTCAACAACAAAAAGTTCGTCGGCGCCTTCATCCTTATCAACCACGTTGCGAGCGCGATCAACGCGGCCCGGGCCGCGATTTCTCACAACTCCGCGCTCAGCAGCCTGATCGGGGACGCGCAGTTCAGCGCCTCGCTCCTCGGCGACCCGGCGGCCCCCCGGGGCATCATGATCACACTCACTCGCGGATTCTGACACGGGACCTCATGCGCGACATTAAACTCCTCATTGAATACGACGGCTCGAACTTTGTCGGCTGGCAGTCGCAGATCAACGGCAGAAGCGTGCAGGACGAGATCACGAAGGTCCTGGACCAGATCCTCCAGGAACCCGTCAACCTGATCGGGGCGGGACGCACCGATGCGGGGGTCCACGCGCGCGGCCAGGTCGCGAGCTTCAGGACAAATTCTCACCTCGGCGTCGGTTCCATCATGAGCGGCCTGAACGGGATCCTCCCCGAGGACATTTACATCCACGCGGTGGAGGAGGTGGCGGAAGGGTTCAACGCCAGGTACGACGCGCGCGAGCGGCTGTACCGGTACTACTGCGCGATGAAGCCCACGGCGATCGGCCGGCACTACCAGTGGTACGTCAAATACGACCTGAACCTCGCCGCCATGAACGCCGTGGCTTCCCAGATCGTGGGGGAGCACGATTTCGAATCGTTCTGCAAGTACGAAGCGGAGGTGAAGCACTACCGGTGCACCGTGAGCCGCTCGGTGTGGAAAGAAGTGCCCGGGATGTACGTGTACGAGGTCCGCGCCAACCGCTTTCTGCACGGCATGGTCAGGGCGCTCGTGGGGACGATGATCGACGTCGGGCGCGGGTTCATCCCCGTCACCGCCTTCCGCGAGATCATCAACGCCAAGGACAGAAGGAAGGCGGGGATGGCCGCCCCGCCGCAGGGGTTGTTCCTGGAGGAAGTCACCTACTAGGCCGCCATGGGACGACTGACAAAATTCTTCGGCGGCCTCCTGAGGGAGACTCCTCCCGAAGAGTCGCATTTCGGCATGTCGACCACCCGCCTCCCCGGCGGGGCGATCATCCGCATCAAGGCGGACCATCCGGGCGCCGTCTACAAGAAGGGGGACACGATCGGCGCGTCGTACAGGGTCCTCGGCGTGCTCGGGCTGGGGGGATTCAGCGTGGTCTACCTCGTGTATTCCAGGGACACCAAGAGCGTCTACGCGCTCAAGACGCTCCGGGACGAATTCCTGGAGGACAGGGAATCGCGAACGCAGTTCAGCAAAGAAGCGAAAGTATGGGTCGATCTTGAACGCCACCCGTACGTGGTGCGTGCGTATTTCATCGAAGAACTCGCCGGGCGCATCTACATCGGGATGGAATACATCGAGCCGGACGAAGAGGGGCTGAACTCGCTCGAGGGATACATCGGCCGCCGGCCCCCCGGGCTGGTCCAGACTCTCCGCTGGTCCATCCAGTTCTGCCTGGCCATGGAGCACGCGCAGGACTGCGGGATACGGTGCCACAGGGACGTCAAACCGGCCAACATCATGATCACCCGCGAGGGTGTGGTGAAGATCACCGATTTCGGGTTTGCCGACGTCATCGACCATACGCGTGCCCGGCACGCCACCGATCCCCTCATGCGGCGCAAACGCGCGCTCCACGAGTTCTCCGGGTTTGGGACGCCGATGTACATGCCCCCCGAGCAGTTTCAGAACGCGGCCCGGTGCGACCAGCGGAGCGACATTTACAGCTTCGGCGTGGTTCTCTACCAGATGGCCTCGCGCGGGAGGTTCCCGTACGAGACGAAGCTCCGGGCGCACGACATCCACAAAAGCGCGGCGACGGTCTGGCGGGAGATGCACAGGCTGCATACCGAGGCGTACGTCGTCCACCTGGCGTCCCCGCTTTTTCCCGTGATCCAACGCTGTCTCCAGAAGGATCCCAGCGCCCGTTACCAGACATTCCGCGAGCTGCGTCTCGACCTCGAACCGCTTCTGAAGAAGCAGGGGGGAGAGAGCGTTGAATCGAGCCGGCGGGACAACCTGGAAGCCTGGGAGCTGTACAACAAGGCGTACAGCCTCTCGAGCCTCGGTCACCTGGATGAGGCGGTCGCCTATTACGACAAGGTCCTCGCGATCGAACCGGAGAACACCGATGCATGGAACAACAAGGGGGTCTGTCTCCGCAAACTGGGAAAGCTCGATCAGGCGCTCGCCTGCTACGACAGGGCGACGGAGTTCGACCGCCGGAACGCCTCGGCCTGGAGCAACAGGGGGAACTGCCTGTACACGCTCGGACGGTACGCCGAAGCGCTCGCGGACCTCGTGAAGGCCGTCGACATCGACCCGAAAAATGAGTCGGCGCTCCTCAACAAAGGGCTTGTGGAGGAACGGCTCGGCCGTCCCGCGGAGGCCGCTGCGTCCTACCGCGCGTTCATCGATCTCAATCCCGTCCAGTACCAGGCCCACGTCCCGTTCGCGAAGAAGCGCCTCGCGGATCTCCAACGGCACTGATCTCCCCGCACGATGCACATCCCCGATGGGTTCCTCGATCTGAAGACCGCCGTGGCAACGGGCGTCCTCTCCGCCGCGGCGATAGGGACATCCGTCCGCCGGCTGAACGGAAGCCTCCCGCGAAGGAAGGTTCCCCTGATGGGGCTGGCCGGCGCGTTCGTCTTTGCCGCTCAAATGGTGAACTTCCCCGTTGCGGGGGGGACATCGGGGCATCTCGTGGGAGGGGTCCTCGTCGCCGTTCTGCTCGGGCCCGCCGCAGGCGTCATCGTGATCACGTCCGTTCTGATCGTTCAGTGCCTCCTGTTCACCGACGGGGGGATCGTGGCGCTGGGAGCAAACGTGTTCAACATGGGCGTCATCGGCTCGGCAGGCGGATATGCCCTGTACAGGGGGGTGAGGATGCTCTTCCGGAACGAGACGGGGCGCTATTTCGCCGTCATCGTCGCGGCATGGGTCTCGACGGTGGTTGCCGCCGCGTGTTGCGCGGGAGAGCTTGCCTGGTCGGGGACGGTGCCGTGGACATCGGCGTTTCCCGCGATGACAAACCTGCACATGCTGATCGCCGTCGGCGAGGCCGTAATATCGGTGCTGGTCTTCTCCGCGATCGCCGCGGCGCGCCCCGACATCGTCGCTGACGATCTCCCCTCCGCGCCGGTCCACGAAGGGAGGGACCTGTTTCTCTACGGTGCCCTGATCGCCACGGGGCTCGTCCTGTTCATTTCCCCGTTTGCGTCTCCGTGGCCGGACGGGCTCGAGTCGGTGGCCGCGCGGCTCGGGTTTGACCGCTCCGCGGTCACGCATCCGCTCGTCCCTTCCCCGTTTGAAAATTATTCGATACCCGGACTGGGTTCCCCGGCCGCCGCGACGGTCATCGCCGGGCTCGCGGGAACGTGCATCGTGTTCGCCGGCGGCTACTTCCTTGCCCGGGCGCTCGCCCGGAGGAGCAGGTCATGAGGCACGACTACATCGACCGGTTCGCGCGGCTCGATTCTCCCGTGCACAGGCTCCCTGCCCCGGTGAAACTCGGCGCCGCGTTCGCGCTCGTCGTCTCCACCGCCGTCGTCCCCCCGTCCGCGACGCCGTACTTCATTGCGTGCGCGGTCTTCCTCGTCTTCGTGATATTCCTGGGTCGCCTCCCGTTCACGTTCGTCGCCCTGAGGCTGCTCACGCTCGAGCCGCTGGCGGCGGGGATTGCGATCCTCTCCCTGTTGCAGCACGACGGGCTCGCGGTGTTCGTGCGGATTCTCGTCAGGAGCAATCTCTGCCTGCTGGCGATGGTCCTTCTCTCGAACACGACGCCGTTCTCCGCGATACTTGAAGTCCTCGCGCGGCTGCGCGTGCCCCAGATCCTCATTACCGTTCTTGCCCTGATGTACAGGTACGTGTTCCTGCTCATCGATCAATCGGAGCGGATGACCCGCGCCCGCCGGTCAAGGACATTTTCTCCCCGGCGCAGGACCCGGTGGAAAACGGCGGCGGCGGTGGTCGGGCACCTGTTCATCAGATCCACCGAACGGGCGGAGCGGATTTACGCCGCGATGACCGCACGGGGGTGGCGGTGATGAGAACGATCGAAGTCAGGAACCTCTCGTACGCCTACCCCGACGGAAAGCCCGCGCTTGACGGCGTGTCCCTGTATGCCGATGCCGGCGAGTGCGTGGGGATCGTCGGGCCGAACGGTGCAGGAAAATCGACGCTCCTCCTTCATCTGAACGGCATACTTCCGGAGGATGACGTCAGGCGCGGCGAGGTGATCGTCTGCGGTACGGCGGTCACGCAATCGCGCCTTCACGAGGTCCACCGGTCCGTCGGGCTCCTGTTCCAGGATCCGGACGACCAGCTTTTCTGCCCCACCGTCAGGGAGGACGTGGCATTCGGGCCGGTCCAGTTCGGGTACCCGGCCGGCGAGGTGGAACGGATCGTCCGCGAAGCGCTCCGCGAGGTCGGGCTCGAAGGTTTTGAACAGCGGTCCCCGCACCACCTGAGCGGGGGAGAGAAACAGCGTGTCTGCCTCGCGGGGATACTCGCCTGCAAACCGGACATCCTCGTCCTCGATGAGCCGACGAGCGACCTCGACCCCCGGGGGCGGAGGGACCTCGCCCGGATCATCCGGGGGCTCCCGGCGACACGCATCATCGCCTCTCACGACCTCGAGCTTATCGTCGACCTTTGCAGCCGCGTCTATCTGATCGACAGGGGAACAGTGGTCGCCTCGGGACCGGCCGTCGAGGTTCTCTCTGACGAGAAACTGATGCTCTCCCACGGACTCGAGAAGCCCCACAGCCTGAAGCACAGGCATCCTCATCCCTGAGGCCCTTCCCCCTTTTTCTTCCTTCCTCTTCGTAAAACCCCTGTTATCCCTGTATGAACATTCAGGGAGCGCGTAACGACGAGGCCAACAATTGCTCTCCAAAGTCCTGAGCGGCGCGACGTACGGTGTGAGCGCGTATGTCGTGGAGGTAGAGACGCATCTCGATATGGCCATCCCTGCATTCTCGATCGTCGGCCTTCCCGACAGCGCCGTCAGGGAAAGCAGGGGGAGGATCGCCGCGGCGGTGCGGAATTCGGGATTCGAGTTCCCCCCGAGAAAACTCACCGTCAATCTTGCTCCCGCGGATATCAGGAAGGAGGGATCGTCATTTGATCTGCCGATGGCGATCGGCATACTTGCCGCCAGCCGCCAGGTCGCCGTACCGGCATTGGAACGGTTCGTCCTCGTCGGGGAGCTGGCGCTCGACGGTTCGGTCCGCCCCGTTCACGGGGTTCTCCCGATTGCCATGGAAGTCCGCAGGAGAGAGATCGCGGGGCTCATCGTGCCACTCGCGAACGGCAGGGAAGCTTCGATGGTCAGGGACGTGAGCGTGTACCCGGTCGCGTCGCTCCGGGAGGTCGCGTCGTTCCTGAACGCGGGAGGGAACGGAAGAGATCCTCTGCGCGCTGATTCATCGGCTCTCTTCTCCGCCGAACAGGCATACCCGTTCGATTTCTCCGACGTGAAAGGGCAGGAATCAGTCAAGCGGGCCCTTGAGGTCGCCGCGGCCGGAGCGCACAACATCATCATGATCGGCCCTCCCGGGTCCGGGAAGACGATGCTGGCGAAACGGGTGCCTACGATCCTCCCCCCCATGACGTTCGAGGAGGCGCTTGAGACCACCAGGATTCACTCCGTGGCGGGTGTCCTTCCTCCGGGGGAAGCGCTCGTGGCACGGCGCCCGTTCCGCGCCCCCCATCATACGATCTCCGACGCGGCGCTCGTCGGCGGAGGTGCCGCTCCGCGGGCGGGGGAGATCTCCCTCTCGCACAACGGCGTTCTCTTTCTTGATGAGCTGCCGGAGTTCGCCAGAAACGTCCTCGAGGTTCTGCGGCAACCCCTTGAGGACGGTCACGTGACGATCAACAGATCGAAGGGGTCGATCGAGTTTCCGGCGAGTTTCATGCTCGTGTGCGCGATGAACCCCTGTCCCTGCGGTTATTTCACGGATCCCGCGAAGGAATGCACGTGCCATGGCGGGGAGATCCAGCGGTATTTATCACGGATCTCAGGACCCCTTCTCGACAGGATCGATCTTCACATCGAAGTCCCCGCGCTAAAGTACGGGGATCTCGCGGGGAGCGACGGGGCGGAATCGTCCGCTTCGATACGGGCACGGGTCGGGAGGGCGAGGGAGATACAGAGCGCGAGGTTCCGTTCGTTGAAGGGACTGTACGCGAACGCCTCCATGCAAGCCGGCGAGATCCGCCGGTTCTGCGCGCTCGACAGAACCGGGGCAGAATTGCTGAAGACCGCCATAACGAAAATCGGCCTCTCAGCCCGGGCGTACGACAGGATACTCAAGGTAGGGCGGACGATAGCCGATCTTGCCTCCTCAGACGGGATCCGCCCGGAGCATATCGGCGAGGCGATTCAGTACAGGAGCCTTGACAGGAACGTGTTCGACGCTCCCTGGATCTGACGGCTCATCGAATCCGCGCCCCGTGACGTCACTCTCCCTGTGCAGGCGTGACGAACGGGTCCAGGCTCCTGTAGAGGAGTTCGGCCCCGCGCGAGAATCCCCTGGTGAACCCGCCGGAGTCCGCAAACCGGTCGGCAAGCATGCGTCCGTATGCGATATGCCGTTCCTCGTTCATGTGTTCGTCGAAATACGCCAGGCTCTCTTCCGGGATGGCGTAATGGCGCAACAGTCCTTCCTTTTTCGTCTGCGCGACTTCGGGCTGCTGAATTTCGAGCGACTGAAGTGCGCCGAGAAGTTCTGAAGGATTCATCGAATCGAGAGCGTCGAACAGCGGGGTGAGCCGTGGATAGCCGGCTTCCTGAGGCAAATGGCATCCCCATCGCTCCCAGAGGAGTACGTGGTGCCGTTCCTCTTCAACGACGGGATGTGCACCGGGGAATTCGGGCTGGAACGCATCGACAACGCGCTGCCAGTACAGGGGGATCCGGCGGATGAACTCATCGTACGATCTGTGATACGCTGCGAGAGTCCCCACGGGGACTACGCCGTTCATCCATGCCCTGTAGAACGGGTGATCGAGTAGCCGGGGCTGTGCGGTCACGGAATCCTCCCTCTCTGGTTAGCGTTGCGAAAGAACGGTTGTTGATTCAGACTACGGAATGCCCGGTACATTGTCAACATTGCTGTCGGGCGGAAAGGGGGGGGGATTTTCGGCGATTCTTCTCAAATATGGGAAGGGAGCGGGTCTTCCCCGTGTGGAGCGGGGGATTACGCCTCACATCGTAGATATGTAACTCAAGTGCAACTGGCATGACATATGCTCGAATAGAAGGAAATTCCGCGGGTTTTCGTTGCAGACTGAAACGACGACATACGCACGCCGGAGGATCCCGCCCGGGGGTAGAATTCGGGGAAAGAGGAGAACCGCAAGGCCGGTCTTCCATCATCCTCCCAAGACCCCCAAGGGCTCGACGCTGCAGAGGAACTGGCGCCTTTTTTATATCTCCGTGGCGATCGGCGTCGACTCCTGCGCGATTCTCGCCTCCGGGGGAGCAGCGTATGCGCTCCGCGCCATGTTCACATCCCTCCGCGCCATGCCCGCCGCCGAGGCGGCGATCCTGACATGTGCCTCGTGTGCGGCGATCATCATCGTCTCGCTTGTTTCCGGCGTCTATCGTTCCGCGTGCCGGATCCCTCTGTCGGACCAGTACAGGGATGCGGCGCGCGCATACTTCTACTCGATGGGGATTATTCTGTGCGGGATGTACCTGTGCCTCGGCGAGAGGTTCGCGCCCCGGTTCACGGCGCTGTTTTTCGCGTTGATCCCGGCGTTCTACGGGCTCGGCAGAGGCGCCCTCCGGTACGCCACGGACGTGATGCAGAGAAAAGGATACGGCCGGCACAACGCCATGATCGTGAACTGGAACAGCACGGGTCCCCCGGTGTTCGACCGGTTCAGCATATTTCCCGAACTGGGATACGATGTCCGCGGTTTCCTCTGCGCGTCAGCGGGGAGCGCCCACTGCACTGCCGGCACATGCACGCTGCAGGCGCATTTCTGGAAAACCGGCCAGGTTTCGACGCAGCACGCGGTGCGGGATTTGCCCTGTTACCCGCTCGACATGGTCGAGCAGGCGATCGAGAAAGAGGGGATCGAACGCCTGTTCGTGCCGATGGTGAAACCGACGACCGCGGGTTTCGCAAAGATCCTGAGGGCGTGCCACGAGAACGACGTGAAGCTCAAAGTGATCTCTTCCGAGTCTGAAGAGCTGCTCCGGTTTGCCCGCGTGAAGGATGTTGCGGGGATCCCGCTCCACGCACCCCCCAGGATCACGATCTCGCGGGCGAAGGCACGCCTGAAGAGGTGGTTCGACGTCACGATGTGCGTGCTCGTTCTGGCCGTCCTCTCGCCGCTCCTGACCGTCGTGGCGCTGGCCATACTCGCCGAGGACGGGCCTCCGGTGTTCTTCCGCCAGAAGAGGGGACTGTCGCACGTCGGAGGCCGGTTCGACTTTCTGAAATTCCGGAGCATGCAAAAGAACGCCGAGTCTTCGCAGGGGGAATTCCAGAAAGCCAATGAGACCGCCGCCGGCCTGTTCTTCATGAAGAACGATCCCCGCGTGACGAGAGTCGGCAGGTGGCTCAGGAAATTCAGCATCGACGAAGTCCCCCAGCTCATCAACGTCCTTCGCGGCGAAATGAGCCTCGTCGGTCCGCGCCCCCTTCCGCTGAGCGACCTGGAGAACATAGAGAAATCGAGCCTCTACGCGGACTACTACCATATGAGGGAGAAGGTCAGGCCGGGCATGACAGGGCTTTGGCAGATATCGGGCCGCCGCGAGGTGCCCTTCAAGGAGATGGTGCTCCTCGACCTCTACTACTTCGAAAATCAGTCGATCATGTTCGACCTCGAAATCCTCTTTGCGACGATTCCCGTCGTCCTCTTCGGCAGGGGGGCGTACTGAACGGACCCCCGGGGGGGAGTTGACAATGACCCGCCAATATGCTACGTTAAACCCATGATACCCATGTATCTGCATATGATTTCTCATCCCGCCACGACCCCGACGTTCCCCACAAGGGACGGTTGAGGTTGGCTCATTCTTGTGTCACTCCGGAAGACCGACTTCAGCAGCATGAAGCCGGTCTTTCTCATTTCAGGGGATAGTCATGCATGTGATGAAATTCGGCGGGTCCTCCGTCGGCACACCGGACAGGGTCCGGAACGTCATGAGCATCATCGCCCGGGCGCGGGCCCGTCACAGGAACCTTGTCGTCGTTTTTTCGGCGTTCGAAGGGATCACGGACCAGATCATCGCCACGAGCAGGCAGGCGGCCCGCGGGGACAGGAAGTACATCGCGGGGCTCAAGAAGATCCGGGACAGGCACATCGGGACCCTTGCCGCCCTGATCCCCGGGCGGGGGCGGAAGAGATACGAGAAATTCGTGCGCGAACAGCTCGCCGATCTCTCCAGCGTCCTTCACGGCGTCCTGTTCACCGAGGAGCTGACCCCCCGGACGCTCGACTACACGATGAGCTTCGGGGAGATCCTCTCGACGTCCATCATCGCCGGAGCCCTGAACGCTTCCGGCGTCAGGTGCGAATACGTCGACAGCAGGACGCTGGTCAAGACGGACGACACGTTCGGGGCGGGGAAAATCAAATCCGACCTGACATCGCATCTGATCCGCCAGTACTTCCAGAAGCACAGGGGTCTCCAGTGCGCATGCGGGTTCATCGCCTCCACGACGGACAACGACACCGTGACCATCGGGCGGGGGGGATCGGACCTGACCGCTTCCATATTCGGCGCCGCGCTGGGGGCGCGGGAAATCGAGATCTGGACGGACGTGGACGGCGTGATGACGGCGGATCCGCGGAAGGTGGAGAAGGCGTTTTCCATCCCGCGGATGACGTACGAAGAGGCGATGGAGATGTCCCATTTCGGGGCGAAGGTGATCCATCCCCCCACCATGCAGCCGGCGCTCGACCGGAACATCCCGATCAGGATCAGGAACACGTTCAATCCTTCGTTCGAGGGGACACTGATCGGCAAACGGGACGCCGGCACCAGATTTCTCATCAAGGGAATCTCCTCGATCGACGAGGTCGCGCTCCTGCGGATACAGGGGAGCGGCATGACCGGGATCGCCGGGATCGGGAGGCGGGTCTTCAGCGCGCTCTCGGAGGAGGAAATCAACGTCCTCATGGTGACGCAGGCCTCGTCCGAGTACTCGCTCTGCCTGGCGGTGCACCCGGGGGCCGCGCAGGCGGCAAAACGGCTTATCGAGCACGAGCTGAGGTTCGAGATACGCGACCGCCAGATCGACAGCGTCGTGATCGAAGGGAACCTCTCCGCGGTGGCCGTGGTGGGGGGGAACATGCGGAAGAAAACCGGCATCTCCGGCAAGCTCTTCCAGGCGCTCGGACGAAACGGCATCAATGTGGTTGCCATCGCGCAGGGATCCTCGGAGCTGAACATCTCCACGATCGTCTCGAAGGCCGACGAGGCCAAGGCGCTCAACGCCCTGCACGATGCGTTCTTCCTTTCCGGGACGAAATCCCTCCACCTCTTCGTCGTCGGGACAGGGCTGATCGGGGGGGCGCTCCTCAGGCAGATCGCCGCACAACGGGAGTTCCTTCTCAGGGCGCAATCGCTCGACGTGCGCGTGGAAGCGGTCGCCAACAGCCGCCGCATGGTGTTCGACGGCACGGCCGCGCTTCCCGGTCAATGGAAAAGAAACCTGAGGGATCGGGGGACCCCGATGAACCTGGGGGCGTTCGTCCGGCGCATGCGGGAGATGAACCTTCCGAACAGCGTGTTCGTCGACTGCACCGCGAGCGACGCGCTGGTATCGCAGTACCGGACGGTCCTTGAATCGAGCATCTCCATCGTTACGCCGAACAAGAAGGCGAACGCCGGCCGGTTTGCGCTCTATGATGTGCTCCATAAAACGGCGCTCAGGCACAACGTCAGGTTCCTGTACGAGACGAATGTCGGCGCCGGATTGCCGATCATCAACACGATCAACGACCTGATCGCCGGAGGGGACAGGATACTCCGGATCGACGGCGTCCTCTCGGGCACGCTCTCGTACCTCTTCAATACGTTCACCGGCGGCCGTTCGTTCGCCGACGTCGTTGACGAGGCGCGAAGGAAAGGGTACACCGAGCCCGACCCGGCGGACGACCTGAACGGGGCCGACGTCGGCAGGAAACTTCTCATCCTGGCCCGCGAGTCGGGCCACCCCCTTGAGCTGAAGGATATACGGGTCAGCCCTCTGATTCCCCGCAGCCTGCTCCATGCCGGCAGCGTCGAAAAGTTCATGAAGAAGCTGAGAAGCCTCGACGACCGCTATGCCCGCGAACGGGACGAGGCGGCCGCCGAAGGGAAGGTTCTCCGGTACATCGCGTCGTTTTCCCGGGGGAGAGCCGCCGTCTCGCTCAAGCGGGTCGGTCCCGACAACCCCTGCTACGCGCTTTCCGGAAGCGACATTATCATCGCGCTGACGACCGCGAACTGCAGGGAGCAGCCGATCGTCATCAAGGGGCCGGGAGCAGGGGCGGATGTCACTGCCACGGGAGTCCTGGCGGACATCATCAGGATTTCCTTCCATGAGGGCTGACATGAAAACCGAAGTCACCGCATTTGCACCCGCTTCGGTTTCCAACGTGTCCTGCGGGTTTGACATTATGGGCTTTGCGCTCGAGGGTTCAGGTGACACGGTGACGGTGCGGAAGACCGGCCGGCCGGGGGTCCGCATGGGGAGCATCACGGGGTGCCAGGGAGGGCTCCCGGCCGAGGCGGCCGCCAACACGGCCGGTCCTCCCGTGATTGCACTCATCCGCGAATTCGCGCCTGGCGCGGGAGTGGAGATCGACATCCGGAAGGGGATTCCGGTGGGGGGAGGAATAGGCTCGAGCGCCGCCAGTGCGGTGGCCGCGGTCGTCGCGGCGGATGCGCTCATGGGCACCGGCCTCGCCGCGGAGGATCTCCTGCGGCTTGCGATCGAAGGAGAAAAGATCGCAAGCGGGGCGGTCCACGTCGACAACCTCGCACCGTGTCTCCGGGGGGGCTTCGTCCTCGTGCGGGGATATGATCCGATCGACGTCGTGTCCGTCAGCGTGCCCGGCTCGCTCTGGTGTACAGTCCTCTCCCCGGGGATCGAAATCAGGACCGAGCATGCCCGGAGGATACTCCCGGCCGCGTTCCCCCTGAAAGACGTCGTCACCCAGACGGGGAACGCCGCGGGGCTCATCGCCGGTCTGATCATGGGCGATTACGCGCTCATCGGACGCTCGCTCAATGACGTGATCGCCGAGCCTGCGCGGCGTCATCTCATCCCCGGGTTTGACCTGCTGAGGGAGGCGGCGCTCCGGCACGGGGCGCTCGGGTGCGGGATATCGGGATCCGGACCCTCGGTGTTCGCCCTCTCGGTTTCCCGCGAAGAAGCGGCGGAGATCGCCGCGGAGATGGGAACGGTCCTTACGGAGGCCGGATACCCGTATACGACGATCATCTCACGTGTCGGCGCTCCCGGCGCGAGGATACTCGAATGAGGTTCTGCAGCACGCGGGACGGAAACCTGTCTGTCCCGTTCATACAGGCGATGCGCGAGGGAATTCCCCCGGACGGCGGGCTCTTCATCCCCGCACTGATCCCCCGCTGCATGGACGGATTCATCGGCGCCATGCACGGGCTCCCCTTCGTGGAGATCGCCTCGGAGGCGGCGCGGGTACTTCTCGGCGATGAGATCCCGGAGGCGGAGCTCCGGGCTGTCGTCGAGCGGGCGATCACGTTCGATGCGCCGCTCAGGCGGCTTGACGAGCACACGGCTGTCCTCGAGCTGTTTCACGGTCCCACGCTCGCCTTCAAGGATTTCGGTGCCCGTTTCATGGCACAGATGATGGCGTACGCCCGGAGGGGGGAGCCGGGGGAACTGACGATACTCGTGGCGACATCGGGCGACACCGGGAGCGCGGTGGCGGACGCGTTTCACGGGATGAGCGGGATCTCCGTCGTCCTTTTATACCCCTCGGGGATGGTGAGCGCGATACAGGAACGCCAGCTCACGTCGCACGAAGGAAACGTCAGGGCGCTGGAGATCGGGGGGACGTTCGACGATTGCCAGGCGCTCGTCAAGCGGGCGTTCGCCGACAGGGAGATTGCCGCGCGGAGGAACCTCACATCGGCGAACTCGATCAACGTGGCGCGGCTTCTCCCGCAGACGTTCTATTATTTCAACGCCGTCGCCTCGCTCGGTCCGGAGAATCCGGGCGCGGTCTTCGCGGTCCCGAGCGGCAACCTGGGGAACCTGACAGCGGGGCTCATCGCGCAGAGAATGGGGCTCCCGGTCGCCCGGTTCGTGGCCGCGCTGAACGCCAACGACGCGTTCGGGCGGTATCTTGCCACCGGCGTGCACACGCCGGGAATCACCGTACCGACTCTCTCCAACGCGATGGACGTGGGGGACCCCGGGAATCTCCCGAGGATCCGTGCCCTCTTCGGCGACGATCCCGGGGCAATCAGGCGCGCGGTGACGGCACACTCGATATCCGACGCCGGGACGCGGGATGCGATCGCGGAAGCGTACTCCCTCTGGGGGTACGTGTTCGATCCTCACGGGGCGGTCGCCTCGGCCGCCCTGCGGCGCGAGAGGGACCTCCGGGGGGACCGGCGGACCGGGGTCATACTGGGGACCGCGCATCCGGCGAAATTCATCGACATATTCGACGCGGAGATGAGACGGGGGATCGTGATTCCGGACCGGCTCGGCGCACTCCCCCGGGGGGAGAAGAGATCGGTCAGACTCTCCGCGCGGTACGACGACCTGAAATCGTTTCTTTTGCAGAAGTGACACTCACCAATCACATCGGAGGCGGCAATGGCGGTCAAGGGCGGGGATAGGGTGGCGATACTGGGAGGGGGGAACATCGGCGCGGCAATTGCGCGGGGTCTCGTTGCGGCGGGGATCTCCCCTGCCGGTGCGATCACGCTGACAAGGAGGAAAGCCGAAAACCTCGGGGCCCTGCACGCGGAAGGATTCGGCATGTCGACGGACAATCAGAAGGCCGTGCGCGAAAGCGGGATCGTTTTCCTGGCGGTGACGCCGCAGCAGCTGGACGCGCTCCTGGGCGAGATACGGGGGACGATCGACCCCCGGGTTCACACCGTCGTCTCCGTCGTTTCCGGTGCGACGATCGCCGAACTCCGTAAGAGGCTCGGGAGCGACGTCGTCATCATCAGGGCGATGCCGAATACCGCGATCGCCATACGCCAGTCGATGACGTGCCTGGCCACCGACCGGGACGGGGGGGGAGCCCTCGCGTTCGTCACGAAGATATTTGACGCCCTGGGCCGGACCCTCGTCATCGATGAGACGCTGATGGTTCCCGCCACAGCGCTGTGCGCCTGCGGCATCGCGTTCTTCCTCCGCGCGATACGGGCCGCCTCCCAGGGGGGGATCGAGATCGGATTTCACGCCGGTGACGCACTCCTGATGGCCGCGCAGACCGCCCGCGGAGCCGCCTCGCTCCTTGTGGAAGGGGGAACCCACCCCGAAGGGGAGGTCGACAGGGTGACGACCCCCCAGGGGTGCACGATCACCGGGCTCAACCAGATGGAACACCACGGGTTCAGCTCGGCGCTCATCAGGGGAATCGTCACGTCCGCCGAAAAGGCCGCCCTTCTGTACGCCCCGAAACCCGATTGAATTCGCACCCCTTTTTCCCTACCTTGGAGCCATTCAGAGAGGAATGGGGAGCATGCATACAGTAACGCTCATACCGGGTGACGGCATTGGGCCGAGCATCGCGGATGTCGCCGTTCGCGTCATCGAGGCCGCGGGCGTCAGCATAACGTGGGAGAGGGTCGAGGCCGGCATGACGGCGATCGACAAGTTCAAGGATCCGCTCCCCGAACACGTCCTTGAATCCATCCGGAGAACGCGCGTGGCGCTCAAGGGGCCGCTCACGACGCCGGTGGGCTCGGGGTTCCGCAGCGTCAACGTCGCCCTCCGGAAGGAATTCGACCTGTACAGCAATGTGCGTCCCGCGCGCTCGTTCGAGGGCGTGGCGTCACGGTACAGCGATGTCGATCTCATCATCGTGCGGGAGAACACGGAAGAATTCTACGCGGGAATCGAACATTACATCGATCCGTCGCGGAGCGCGGCGGAAACGATCGGCGTCGTCACCCGTTCGGGGTCCGAGCGGATCCTCCGCTACGCCTACGAGTACGCGCGCAGGCACGGGCGGAAGAAGGTGACGACCGTGCACAAGGCAAACATCCTGAAGTATACCGGCGGGCTCTTTCTCGAGGTATCGAGGACCGTGGGGGCGGAGTACAAGGACATCACGACCGATGACAAGATCATCGACAATATGGCGATGCAGATGGTCATCAACCCGCACCAGTTTGACGTGATCGTCACGACGAACCTCTTCGGAGACATACTCTCGGATCTGGCCTCGGGGCTCGTCGGCGGACTCGGACTGGCCCCGGGGGCCAACATCGGATACAATGCGGCGATATTCGAAGCAGTCCACGGGAGCGCGCCGGATATCGCCGGGAAGAACCTGGCGAACCCGTCCGCGCTGATACTGGCGGGGGCTCTCATGCTCCGGCATCTGAACGAACCGGCGGCCGCCGACCGTATCGAGAAGGCCGTTGCGGAGGTCTTGAGGGAAGGCAGGTTTGTCACACGCGACATCAACCCGGGATCCCCCGTCGGGACGACGGAGATGGGTGCGGAGATCATCCGGAAGTTCCGGTAGGGCGCGAAGGGGCCCTGCGGCTCAGCGCGCGAGGGGGGCCCCTTCGGCATCGAGGATGACGACGGGTCCTCTCCCGAGAGATTCAAGTCCCTTCGCGGTTTCACCCGCGTCGGCAACCACGAGCACGCTCATCGCCGCCGCATCGAGCACGGAATGCGCAACGCGGCGAATATCCTCAGGACCCACCCGTTCAAGATTCCCGACGTACTTTCCGTAGTAATCCTCTTCGAGCCCGTACAGGACGATGCTCTGCAATGCGCCCGCCACCTGGTAGGGAGTCTCGAAACTGAGTATGAACCCTCCCGTGAGCCCCTTCTTCGAGAATTCAAGTTCTTCGGCGGTGACCCCGCTCCGGTGAACGGATTCGATCTCGAGGAGGAGCTGCTCCGCTGATTCCCGTGTTTTCGCCCCCGTGAATGCGCCGCTCACGATGAACGGCCCCGGTTGCTTCAGGAATATGAACGATGACCGGGCGCCGTACGTGAATCCCCGTTTTTCTCTCAGGTTCAGGTTGATCCGGCTCGAGAACTGGCCGCCGAGCACCCGGTTCATTACGGTGGCGGAAAAGTAGTCGGGCGTGTTTCTTGCGAGCGCCGGCCGCCCGATCCTGATTTCCGACTGCGGCGCCCCCGGCCTGTCGATGAGGAATACCCGCGCGGGGGGTTCGCGGTACGCGAATTCCGGGCGGGGAGGAGGGAGGGGACCCGGCTTCCAGTCTCCGAGTTCCCGCTCCAGGAGCGGGATGATCCGGCCCAACGTCGTGTCTCCCACGACGATCAGCGTTGCGTTGGCAGGAGAGTAATGCGCCCGGTAAAATGCGACGACGTCGTCCCGGGTGAGTCCCTGCACGCTCGCCTCCGTCCCGGACGGGTCCTTTCCGTAAGGATGTTCTTCGCCGTAGACGACGCGCATGAATGCGTTTGCCGCGACCGACGGCGCCCTGTCTTTCGCCTGGAGAAGCGATGCGAGCCTCTGGCCCCGGATCCTCTCAAACTCCGCCGCCGGAAAGGACGGGTGGACAAGTATGTCCGCGAACAGCCGTATCCCCGTCTCCAGGTGCCTGGCGAGCGTCAGCAGCGTGCCGAACGTGGCGTCGGATCCCGCCCGGAAACTGATGGATGCCCCGATGAACTCCACCGCTTCGGAGATTTCAAGCGCATTGAGCCCCGCAGTGCCGGCGTCGAGAAGTTCCGCCGTGAGCGTGGCAGTGCCGGATTTGCCGCGCCCGTCCATCGCCGCGCCGGAGCCCAGGACGACGCTCAGGACCACCTGCGGATTGCGGTGTTGCTCGACGAGCAGCACGGGGAGTCCGTTCGAAAGCGTTGCTTTCTGGAACGGTGGAAGCGTGATGCCGACGGAGGGGCCGGGGAGAGGACGTTTCGTCCTGTCCGGGCCGGGTCCCCTTCCCCGGAGCGTCATGGGGCCCCCCTCTCGATCGCCGGAGAACGATCCTCTTCCGGGACGATGCTCAGGGAGACGTGGGGGCCGGAGAACACGCGCCGGCCAGCGGCGACGACTTCCTCCGGTGTGATTCCTTCAAATCGTTCGAACTCCCTGTTGAAATTCCCTGCGTCCCCCGTCAGCGTGAAATTGGCTGCGAGCCCCCCGGCAATGCCCAGGGACGTGGTCAGCCGCCCCGCGAGCTGGGCTTCCTTCCCGTTGTACGCCGCCTCGATCTCGCGCACAGACACGCCTCCGTCGAGGAGCCGGGCGATTTCGCCGTGGACGCACTGCGCGATCCCCTCAAGGCTTTCCCCCGGCCGCGCCGTCACGTCGATCGTCAGCGTCCCGGCGATCTCCCGTCCCTCCGTATACGCCACGACGCTCTGCGCGATCTTTTTCTCAAAAACGAGCGGGCGGTACAGGCGGGAATTCTTGCCCGAGGAGAGAATAGTCGTCAGGACATCGAGAAGCGCGTCTTCGCGCGTCGCGCGGGGGGCGCCGGGCCAGGTGAGGAAAATGCGGCGAAGCTGGACGTTTTCCCGGGAGACGATGCGGATGTCCCGGCGAATCTCCGGCGGCGCGGCCGGAACGCGTGACGGAGGTGGGCCGCCCGGGATCTCTCCGAAATACAGCTCGATCCACTGCAGGGCCTGCGCGGGATCGAATTCTCCCGAGAGAACGATGCACGCATTGTTCGGCGCGTAATACGTGGTGAAGAACGTCTCGAGGTCTTCCAGCCGGGCCGCCGAGAGGTCTTCCATCGAGCCGATCACCGGCCAGCTGTAGGGGTGTCCCGCGCCGTACACCTCGCGCGCGATTTTTTCGTACGCCGTTCCGTAGGGGACGTTGTCGTAATTCTGACGCCGCTCGTTCTTCACGACATCCCGCTGGTTGTCGAGCTTTGCCTGGTCCACGGCGCCCGGCAAATAGCCCATCCTGTCGGATTCCAGGAACAGGGCGAGCTCAAGGGAGTTGGAAGGGACCACCTCGTAGTAGTTCGTCCTGTCCTCCGTCGTCGACCCGTTGACCGCGGCCCCGATTTCCTGGAGCAGGCGGAAGTGCTCGCCGTCGGCGACGTGTTCGGAGCCCTTGAACATCAGGTGCTCGAAGAGATGGGCGAGGCCGGTCTTCCCCGGAGATTCGTTCTTTGAACCGGCGTGGTACATCACCATCACGGCGCACAGAGGGGTCGAGCGGTCGGTGTGGAGTATGACCGTCAGGCCGTTGGCAAGCGTCGTCTGCTGGTAGGCCACGTCCTTGAGGGCGTGCATCGGGCATTCTCCGGTTTTTGTGTGCCCAATATCCTCAATTCCACCGGGAAATGCCAGCACGGAAGAGGGTGCGGAATTCCGACATTGAAATAATGGAGCGCGTTCATTAGGTTACTGTCATGCCTATCGGTCAGTGCAACATATGCGGTCACCAGGGGGAGTTCCAGAGACCCGGGGGCGGGCGGGAAGGGATGCTCTGCGGCAACTGCGCGTCTTCGTCGCGTCTCCGCGCGGTCGTCTACTGGCTTTCGAAAGTGACGGGAAATGAGGGGGCCCCGCTTCACCTCTGGAGGAAGAACCCCTCGATCGTCATACTCGAGTCGAGCGCCCGCGGGTCGTACCCGGTGATGCTTTCGGACAAGTTCGATTACTACGCGACGGAGTACGACCCGCAGCGGATCGCCGGGGGGAAAGACCCCCGCGGGTTCGCGGATTTTCAGAAACTTCACTACGCGGACTCGACGTTCGACGTGGTCATCGCATCGGACGTATTCGAACACGTCCGGGACGACGCCGCCGGGTACAGGGAGATCTACCGGACGCTGAAACCGGGAGGGACGCTCCTGCTCACCGTCCCGTATTCGCACGACCAGCCCGGAACGCTCAGGAGGGTGGATACCTCCGGCGCCGAAGACGTGCATCTGATGGAGCCGGAATATCACGGGGGGGGAGGGCACACGCTGACATACCGGACGTATGGCAGGGACCTCCTTTCGCTCCTGGCGCGCACCGGATTTGCCGTGGCGCACTCCCGCACCGAGATCCCTCAACTGGGGATCACGCCGCAGAGCGTGATCGTCGCTCAGAAGGGGGAGTACGTCGATATCCCCCACACGGAACACGTGAACGGGAGGATGTCCCCGCTCGGCCCGCTCGCGCCTCAGAGACTCTATCTCCTCCTGAAATACAATTTTGCAGGTTTCGTGCGGATCCTGAAGCAGTTCGGACGCAGCTGAGGATTTCCCGATGACGTCCAGGTGCATCATCCGATGCGGGAAGGGGGTATCGTTCGCCCCGCGGGTCGTCCCCCTGGTGTTCTGGATCCTTCTCCAGGGATGCGGCGGCGGCGCGACGCGCGATGCCGGAGATTCAGCCAGGACCCCTTCGTACCAGCCGGGTACTCCCGGATTCGACATCGAAACCGTCCAATCTCAGGACGACTCCGTCCCTGCCGTCGACCTGTACCTGAGCATCCCGTACCCCTCGCTCATATTCGAGAAGTCGCCCGGAGGATTCCGCTCGCGCGCGGAGATCACGGTCCGGCTGGTCGACCGTTCGTCTCAGGCGACGGCGTGCGAAATCTCGTGGGGGGATACGACGGAAACGGGAACCTACGAGGCGACCCAGTCGAGCGATCCGATCACGCTCAGGAAGCACTTCGCCGTTCCCGCCGGTTCGTACCGGGTGGAAGTGACGCTCGAGGATCTTGTCGATTTCCGGAGGGGGGCGAGAACGCAGAGCCTGGACGTGGTCGATCCGCGGGGGGAAGGTCCTTCGCTCGGCCGCATCTCGCTCCTGGCGCGGCAGAACGACGGCACGAGGATCCCGCGGATCTCGTTCTTCGTCCCCCTGACCGCCGATTCCGCGGAGTGCAGCGTCACGCTGTTCGATCTTCCGCGTGAGGCGGTCTCCCGCATCGCCCTTCGCGCACTCAGGTTCCAGGCCGACACGCTCACCGCCGCTCCTCCGTACTACTATACGGTATTGCAGGCCTCCGCCGGCCGCGCGCTTATCGAGTTCGACAGGCCCGACACCGTCTGCCTTTCGGCGATGTACGTTCGCCCGGCGCGAAGGGCCCTGACCGTCGAATTTACGATCCCTCCTCTTCGCCGGGGCGTATGCAGGCTCGAGTGCTTCGCGACATTACCCGTGCCCGGCGGAAGGGATACGACGCTTTCCGCCGGCCGCTATTACTCCGTCCAGGGACCCGGATTCCCGCGACCGATCACGTACGGTGAGCTCATCGACGCCGCGGCCTATGTCGCGACGGAACAGGAGATGGCGGTGCTCCGGGGGGCCCGGGGGGCGGCGGAGCAGCGGAAGAGATTCGAAGAACTCTGGCTGAAGTTCGGCGGCGACGTGCAGCACGCCGCCGCACTCATCAGGAAATACTACGCGCGCGTGGAGGAAGCCAACCGGCTCTTCACGGGGGCGAGGGAAGGGTGGAGGACGGACCGGGGAATGCTCTACTGCGTCCTCGGCCCGCCGGCGGAGGTTTCCAACCGGCTCGATACGCAGACGTGGTACTACGATCTGTCCGGGATCGCCGCCGACAATGCGTATTCGTTCAAACGGATCGTGAGATCAGGCGAGGGGATGAACGTCGAAGAGTACGCCCTCTACAGGGCGGCCGGATATGAACAGTTCTGGGAACGGATGGTCGGGAAATGGCGCACCGGCGAACAGCCCTGAATCCGTTGAATCTGCAGGCCTTTTTGAGTATATTTCACGCATGAAAATCGGCGGGATTGAATTAGAGCAGGGGATCCTCCTCGCGCCCATGGAGGACGTGAGCGACTACCCGTTCAGGTCGATCTGCAAGCGGATGGGGGCGGACATCGTGTACACCGAGTTCGTGAACTCCGACGGGCTCGTGCGCGGCAACAGGAAGACAAAGCAGAAGATGTTCTTCCGGGAGGAGGAGCGCCCCGTCGGCATACAGATCTACGGCGGGGACATCGGCGCGATGGAGGGTGCGGCCCAGCTCGCGGAGAGCCTCAACCCGGACCTCATCGACATCAACTGCGGCTGCTGGGTCCGCGACGTCGCCATGCGCGGCGCGGGTGCGGGGCTCCTGAGGGATCTCCCGAAGATGGAGAAGATCGCCCGGACCGTCGCGGGCGCCGTCCGGATCCCCGTCACGCTCAAGACGCGGCTCGGCTGGGACAAAGAGAGCATTCGCATCGTTGACGTCGCGCGGATGTGCGAGGATGCCGGGATCGCCGCGCTCACCGTGCACTGCCGGACGCGCGACCAGGGGCACAAGGGTACGGTCGACTACAGCTGGATACCGAAAATCAAGGAAGCCGTCAGTATCCCGATCATCGTCAACGGGGACATCCTGACGGCGGAAAACGTCCGGGAGGTCTTCGCTTCGACGGGGTGCGACGCGGTGATGATCGGCCGCGGGGCCGTCGTGAACCCGTGGATATTCCGGCAGGCGAAACACTACCTTGCGACCGGCGAGCTCCTTCCGGAGGCCTCGCTGGAAGAACGTGTCGAGCTTCTCCGGGAGCACCTCAGGCTCTCCGTCGAGTACAAGGGGGAGCGTGCGGGGGTCATCGAGCTCCGCAAACACTATTCAGGATTCCTCCGCGGCCTTCCCCACGTGTCGCAGATCAGGATGGAGCTGATGCAGTTCACGGAAGCCGCCCCCATATTTGAACACCTCACGAAGTTCCTCGAACTCTATTCCCCCCGGCCTCAGCCGGCCTGAGGCCGGACGGGAATTATCCTCCCTTTCTGCGCGTTGAGTGAGTGGACCCCGCGATGTGTGCGGGGCCGCACGCTCCGAATCATGAGACAGGACATCCATGAACGTCGAACCGCGCATCGCCGGCATCGGTAGGGCGACTCCCTCGTTCCGGTATTCCCAGCGGGAGATTTACGACCTCTCCCGGAAGTTCGTTCCGATGTACCGCAACCCCAGGATCGAACAGATTTTCATGAACAGCGATATCGACTTCCGGCATCTCTCGTTCGACGCCGGGACGTTTTCGCCGGATGAGACATCGGACGATCTTCACGCCCGGTTCGGCGAGCATGCCCCGGTGCTGGCCCGGGAAGCGGCGATCAGGTGCTTCGAGGAGGCGGGCGTCGGCCCCGGCGACGTCGATTTCATCGTTGCGGTCACATGCACGGGCTACATCTGTCCCGGCCTCTCGGCGACGCTCATCAAGGATCTCGGTCTCCGGACGAACCTGCAGCGGGCGGACCTTGTCGGGATGGGGTGTGCCGGCGCGATGCCGGGACTCCAGAGGGCGGCGGACTACGTCAGGGCGTATCCGGGGCGGAAGGCGCTCCTTGTCACCGTGGAGATCTGCTCCGCGTGCTACTACATCGACGAATCCCTGGAGACCGTCGTCGGCAATGCGATCTGCGCCGACGGCGCCGCGGCGGCGATCGTCTCTTCCGGCGGAGCGGACCGCGGACCTCGGATCGCGGGGTTCGAGACGCTCCTGGAGCCGTCGTTTATTCACACGGTCGGTTTTCAGACGAGGGAGGGAAAGCTCCGGATCGTCCTCTCGAAGGACATACGGGACGCCGCCGGGGGACTCGTGGGGAGGCTCGTTGACGCGCTCCTCCCCGCTCACGGGCTGCGCAGGGAGGAGGTCGATCACTGGATCATTCACTCAGGGGGGAGGAAGGTGATCGACAGCATCAGGGATGAAGTCGGCATCCCGGAAGCGGCGCTGCACCACAGCAGGTGCGTGCTCAGGAATTTCGGCAACATGTCATCTCCCACCGTCCTTTTCGTCCTCGACGAAACGATGAAGAAGTCCCCTCCGGCCCCGGGAGAGACCGGCGTCATGATCGCCATGGGTCCCGGGCTTGCCGTCGAGGGGGCCGTCCTCCGCTGGTAGGCGTTCTCCCGTTTGCAAAACTGACCTAAACTTCGCTTATTGGTCGGAATCTCATCCGGGACCATGAAACGCTACTCCACTCTTCTCCTGCTTCTCGTTGCATCCGCGTGCGGAGGCCGTGCGCAGATGGTCCGCGGATGGGGGATCGAGGGGGGCGCCTCGGGGGGATACCAGCTTCTCACGGTGACGCGCGGGACGCCGTCCCCGGTGATCCCGCGCCTGCTGCGCTGGGGGTTTTCCGCCGGTGCGTTCGTCGAATTGCTGAACATGCCGGCGCTCAGCGTCGTGGCTGAAGCCGCCTACGCGCAGAAGGGGAGGAAAGTGAGTGCCGCGGAGGTCGCCGAGTCGGTGAACCAGGCCGGCAGTCTCTCGGGCGGTCCCGCGGGAGGGATGCCTCGCCTGGACTACGCGCACATCGCCGTGCTCGTCAAGATACGTGCGGGGAAAGCCGGTTTCGTCCCGTACGGCGCCATCGGTCCGAGGTTCGACTTCCTCACCGGCAGGGGAGACGATCCCGGCCACGTGCTGGATCAGTTCAAGAAATCCGACATCGGCGCCAGCGTCGCCGCGGGCATTGAAGTCGTTCCGCATCGCCTGCCCGTCGTTTCGATCGAGGCCCGCTGGTCTCCGAGCTTCTCCCGCGCCCTGTCCGTTCCCACGCTCACGATCCGGAATCAGTCCGTCGACCTGCTCCTCCTCCTCTGGTTGTAGGAGATTCGTCCCCTGTATCCCCGGTTGAATCTCCGGGCAGTTTTTGGTATTTTTTCCTGCATACCATGGACAAGAAATCAATTGTCGCGATCCTGGACGAAATGGGGACACTCCTGGAGCTTCAGGGGGCCAACCCGTTCAAGTCCCGGGCATTCCACAACGCTTCCCGCGCGGTCGAAGGGATCACCGACGACATCCAGGCACTCGCCGCCTCCGGCAAACTCACGGAGGTGAAAGGGATCGGGACGAGCATCGCCGCGATCATCGCGGACCTGGCCGTGAAGGGGAAGTCGAAGGAATACGCAGAGCTGCGGAAGGTGTTTCCGGACGGCGTGCTGGAGATGCTCCGGATCCAGGGGCTGGGGCCGAAGAAGGTGAAGATCCTCTTCGAGAAAGAGAAGATCCGGAGCCTCGACCAGCTCGAGAAGGCGGCAAAGGCCGGGCGGCTCGCCGTGCTCGAGGGGTTCGGCAAAAAATCCGAGGAGAACATACTCGCCGGGATACAGGCGCTCCGGTCGCGGAGCGACAAGCATCTCTTCTCCGGCGCCCAGGATTCCGCGCGCGCCGTCTACGACGTCCTGATGAAGCAGAAAGGGGTGATTCGGGGCGAGATCGCCGGGAGCCTCAGGCGGCGCAAGGAGGTCATCGGCGACATCGACATCGTCCTGAGCGCCCGCGACGCGGACAGAAAACGGCTCATGGATGCGTTCGTCGCTCATCCGGACGTCGCGGCGATCGTCGCCCGGGGGGACACGAAATCGAGCGTCACGCTCGCTTCCGGCATCAATTGCGATCTGCGCATCGTCGATGACGGGGAGTTTCCTTTTGCGCTGAACTACTTCACCGGCAGCAAGGAGCACAACGTCGAGCTGCGCACGCGCGCCAGGAAATTCGGGCTCAGCCTGAACGAATACGGCTTCTCGCACCTGGGGGAGGAAGAGACCCGCGGGAAAGCGAAGAAAGTCGTCCGCTGCGACGACGAAGAGGGGATCTACCGTGCCCTCGAGCTTGCCTACATCCCCCCGGAGCTGAGGGAGAACAGGGGGGAGATCGAGGCGGCGATCGAAGGAACGCTCCCGGACCTGATACGCGAGGAAGACATCCGGGGAACCTTTCACTGCCACACGACGTACAGTGACGGCGTGAATTCCCTGGAGCAGATGGCCGCCGGGGCAAAGGCGCTGGGGTGGGAGTACCTGGGGATCGCCGACCACAGCAAAGCGGCGGCCTATGCGGGGGGGCTCACGAAGGAAAAACTCGCGGCCCAGTTCCGCGAAATCGACGCCCTGAACGCCCGGGGAAGAGGTTTCCGCATACTGAAAGGAACCGAGTGCGACATACTCCCCGACGGCTCGCTCGACTGGAGCGACGCCGTCCTCGCCTCGTTCGACTATGTCGTCGTATCGATCCACAGCAACTTCAGGATGTCCGAGCCGGAGATGACGAAGAGGATCACGAAGGCGCTGAAGAACAAGCACGTGACGATGCTCGGCCACCCGACGGGGAGGCTGCTCCTTTCCAGAGACCCGTACCCGGTGAACATGGCCGATGTCATCAAGGCCGCCGCTGAGTACGGAAAGATCATCGAAATCAACGCCCATCCCACGCGGCTGGATCTCGACTGGCGACTCTGCGCCCGGGCGAAGGAACTGGGGGTCATGATCGCCATCAACCCGGACGCCCACACGGTGGAGGGACTCTCCGACGTTTCCTACGGCGTGGGGATTGCACGAAAAGGATGGCTCGGAAAAAACGACGTGCTGAATGCCCGCCCGCTGGGCGGCGTGCTGGAGTATCTCGGAATTCACTGACAGGTGACGTATGACAGGCTCGCGCGCACGGTGGCTCGGCATTGTGCTCATCCTCATCGGGGTGATCTTCCTCCTTGATTCCACGGGGACGCTCGACATCGGGGACGTCATACGGAACTACTGGCCGCTTCTCCTCGTCATATGGGGAGTGGGCATGCTCACGCGCCCGCGCATGCGCCGTCGGGGCGGGGATTCCGTCCCGCCGCCGGGCCCGGCGCCCGGAACGGGAACCGTGAATGCCGGGGAGACGCTCGAAAGCTCGAACGTCCTCGGCGACGTGGAGATTCGCGTCACCTCTTCGTCCTTCAGGGGGGGGTCGGTGACGACGGTCTTCGGCGATATCAGCGTCGATTGCCGGGGCGGGGGGCTGGCCGACGGGGAACACCGTCTCTCCGTGAGCGGAGTCTTCGGCGACTGCACGGTGTTCGTTCCCCCCGGCGTCCCCCTTCACGTCACCGCGCATACGCTGGCCGGCGACGCGTCCGTGCTGGACCAGAGGCGGGGCGGGTTCTCCTCCTCGTTGAGCTACGTCGATCCCGCATTTGACGCCGCTCCCAGGCGGCTGCGGATCACCGTCTCCCAGGTCTTCGGGGACATCAATGTCGCGCGCTGACGGCGGACGAAAAACGGCGAGCGTCGAATTCCTCCCTCTCGGCAAGAGGAAGGAAGTGAAGGAAGGAGTGACCATCATCTCCGCCGCCAACCGCGCCGACGTTCCGATAGGACAATCGTGCAACGGGGACGGGATATGCGGCTGGTGCAAGGTGAAAGTCCTCCGCGGCATGGAGAACCTGAGCCCTCCTTCGGAGCTTGAACGGCGGCTGATGTCGTCGTGTGCGTTCGCGCCCGACGAGAGAGCCGCATGCCTGGCGAAGATCGCCGGCGACATTACCGTCACCACCGGGTACTGGTAGCATGGCCAGATTTGAACGACATCTCTTCGTCTGCACGAACGAACGCCCCGCCGGCCACCCGAAAGGGTGCTGCAGGGAAAAAGGATCGGAGGAGATCCGCGCCGCGCTTAAATCCGAGCTCAAACGCCGCGGCATGGCGGGGTCGTCCGGGCGAATTCCTCGGGCTGTCTCGATGCGTGCGAATTCGGTCCGAGCATCGTCATCTATCCCGAGGGGATCTGGTACGGCGGGGTCACCCCCGCGGACGTTCCCCAGATCGTCGAAAAGACCGTGATGAACGGAGAGGTGATCGACCGGCTCCTCATCAGGGACCCCCGGTTCGCGCCGGTGCAGCACCAGTTTTCCATACTCCCCATTCCGCCGAAGAAAGCCTGATGCCATGAGCGTGTACGGATCATTCCCGATGCCGCTTGTCGCCTACAGCATACTTCACAGGCCGCTTCCGGGCGTGCCGCGCGAAGAATACAGGGCGACGATACTCGACATGCACCGTGCCGTGGAGGGGGAGTCCGCCCGGTTCAGCGACGAGCAGGCGAAGTCGGCGGATGCTGTCTCCCTCCGGCAGGCGCAGATCCTGCGGGGGGCGCTCTCGCAGTTCCTGGAGACCCCCATCCGGTCCGACAACGCGGAAGTCCAGCGGATATTCCTTGACGCGTTCGGGGAACACCGGCGCCAGGTCTCCGAAGAGGGGCCGCACGGAGCGATCGTCTCGTGGGCGGGAGCGGCCACCGCTCCGGCGAAAGGGCCCGCGTGGCTGAAGGCACTCGAAGCCGCCGGGAGGCGGGAGCGGCGTGCGCTCGGGCTGGAAAACGCGAAGGGGGCTCCCGAGGCCCACGAGTCGGTGTATGTCGTCCGCGGAGGATTGAACCTCGACGTGCTCGAGCACGTCGTGCGGGACCGGCTGGGGATCTACGCCTCCGCGCACGGAACACACGTCGGGCAGTCGGCCCCCTTCGTCGTGTCGGTGCACAACCTGATCCACTCTTCCGGGGCCGAGTACTGGAAAGCGATTCTCTCCTCATCCGCCGAAGCGGTGTTCTCGTTCGACAAAGGGGCCCTCCCGTACGAAGAATTCCGGGCCGGGATCGCCCGTCTTGTTGATACGGCGATTCCTGATAGCGGGGCCGCCGCGGCGACGCTCTGGCAGCGGAAGCTTGGTCTCGGGCGGGGGCGCGAATTCACGCTCCGGTTCCTGATTCCTGAAGCCGCCGAATCCCACCTCCTCATCGACCGGCTTCGTTCCGCGCCCGACCCGCCGTTTGCAGGAGTGGTGTTCGGCACGCGGGCGGCGCTGATGCTCAAAGAGATTCTCCATCCCCCGACACCGTGAAAACGCGATCCAGCCGAAACAGCCCCGCACCGTCAGGCCGCCGCTCCCTCCGCGAGGATGCCGCCGGCGCCAGGAAAAGGGGGATATCGGTCCTCAGGACGCTCGCCCGGGAGTTTCCCGGCGCGCGAACGGCGCTCGAGTACCGGACCCCGTTCCAGCTCCTCGTCTCGACGATACTCTCGGCGCAGTGCACGGACGAGCGCGTCAACATCGTCACGCGCGCCCTGTTCGGCAAATATCCGGAACCCGCCGACCTGGCGAACGTCCCCCCCGCGGTGCTCGAACAGGAGATACGGTCTACCGGATTCTTCAGGATGAAGGCCAGGAATGTCATCGGGTGCAGCAGGGGGATCGTCGAGCGGTTCGGAGGACGCGTGCCGGAGAACATGGAGGACCTTGTGAGCCTTCCGGGAGTGGGTCGGAAGACCGCCAACGTCGTCCTCGGGCAGGCGTTCGGCATCGTCTCGGGGATCGTTGTGGACACGCACGTCCACCGGCTTGCCCGGAGGCTCGGTTTTACGAGAGAAGAGACGCCGGAGAAGATTGAATCGGACCTGATGGCGCTCTTTCCCCGGAAGTCCTGGGTCGACGTCGGCTCGCTGCTCATACTTCACGGCCGGAGGACCTGCAAGGCACGGAAGCCCGATTGTCATTCCTGTCCCGTGAGCGACAGGTGCCCTTCCTCGGCCGTATAACGGTTTTCAGTTCTTCGAGATCACTTCGTTATACAGGGAGAGAATGCAGGGCTGGCAGAACCGGAGGAGGGCGTGATCACCGACCTGCCGCTCGATCAGCTGCGAGCGGTTGTACTTCGTCCTGCATATCGAGCATTTCTCCCGGTTGACGTCCTCCGGAGTCTTCCCCTGCTTGATGATGGCACGGAATCCGACGATTGCGACAGCGACGATCGTCAGGAGAAAGAGCACGGCAAGTATCGAGATGGCCATGGGAGAGTGTTGATCTTCTCAACTGTTGAGATTTGACAACGTAGAACAAATATACACAGTTGAGAGCCTTTTTCAAATCTGCAAACCCCTCATTCACCTCCTCTTATCAGTGGGAATTTCCCCTCCCCTGAACGCCGCTTTCCAGTAGATTCTCCGACAATCCCTCCATCTTCTTTCTGGCATACCTTATGCCTCTTGCATAAGCGAATCTTCTCGCCAGTTCCTTCCATTGAGCAAGGCTCTTCATGCAAATCATAGAATCCACAGAGCTCCACAATCTGCTGGAGGGGCTCATCTCGCGAGGCTACCTGCTTGTCGGTCCCACGGTGCGGAGCGGCGCGATTGTCTACGACACCATCCACTCCGTGGACGACCTCCCGCGCGGCGTGGGAGACGAACAGCTTCCCTCGCGCTACAGCCTGAAGAAACGGGATGACGACATGTTCTTCGGATACGTCCTCGGTCCCGTCTCCTGGAAGAAATTCCTGTATCCTCCCCGGCTCACCACGTTCCGGGCCACGCGCGCCGGCAAGGGATTCACGATCACGCCGGGAGGGCCCGAAGCCCGTCCGAAAATGGCGTTCATCGGCGTCCGGTCGTGCGAGCTCGCCGGGATCCTCGTCCAGGACAAAGTGTTCACCGGCGGAACGTACGTCGACAGGGGATACAAGTCGGCGCGCGACGGCGCATTCATCGTGGCCGTCAACTGCACGGTGACGGGGGGGAACTGCTTCTGTGCGTCGATGGGAACGGGACCCGGTGCGACGTCGGGATATGACGTCTCGCTGACCGAGGTGATGGAAGGAGGGCGGCATTACTTCGTCGCCTCCTCCGGGAGCCCGAAGGGGGAGGAAGTGCTCGCAGCGCTGCCGCGCAGGGAAGCGACGAAGGAGGAGACGAAGGCGGGAGCGGACGCGGTCGCCCGCGCCGCCGGTTCTCTCACGAAGCGGATGAACGTCAAAGATCTCCCGGCACTCCTCAAGGAGAACTTTGAACACCCGCGCTGGGACGACGTGGCGAAGCGGTGCCTTGCCTGCACCAACTGCACGATGGTCTGCCCCACCTGCTTCTGCTCCACCGTCGAAGACGCCACGGATCTGAGCGGCGTCCACGCGGAACGGACCAGGAAATGGGATTCGTGCTTCACGATGGATTTCACCAAAGTCGCCGGCGGGAACATCCGTCCCTCCATCCGCGCGCGGTACCGCCAGTGGCTCACACACAAGCTCTCGAACTGGATGGACCAGTTCGGCACGTTCGGGTGCGTCGGCTGCGGCCGGTGCATCACGTGGTGCCCTTCAGGAATCGATATCACCGCGGAGGTCGACGCCATCCGCGGAAACGGAATCCACGCATAAGGAGCAGACATGCAAACAGAGAATCTCACGGAAATCCTGCGCCAGCACCCGTTCCTCGCGGGATTGTCGGAACCCCACATGCAGGTCCTCATCGGCTGCGCCTCGAACGTACGGTTCGCCGAAGGCGCCCCCCTCATCCACGAGGGTGAGGTGGCAAATAAATTCTACCTCGTCCGGACCGGGCGCATCGCGCTGGAGACCGACGTGAACGCCCGCGGGAAGATCCGCATACAGACCGTGGGCCCGGGCGACGTGCTCGGATGGTCGTGGCTGATCTCCCCGTACCGCTGGCACTTCAACGCGCTGGCCGTCGCCGAAGTCCGGGCGGTCACTCTGGACGGCGAATGCCTGAGGAAGAAATGCGAGCAGGATCACGACTTCGGTTACGAGATGCTCTCGCGGCTCTCCCACGTGATGGAACGCCGGCTCGAGGCCACGAGGATGCAACTCCTCGACCTGTACACCACTTCCCCCGGAGCGCACGTATGACGCACGATACCATTCACGCCCCGGCCGCACCCGCCGAGGGGCTCCGCCTGCACCCGGTGACGGTAAAGAAAGTCATCTGGGAGACGGACGACACGTTTACGCTCCAGATCGACATGGGGGCGATGGGCGAGACGTTCCGCTTCCTCCCCGGGCAGTTCAATATGCTGTACGTCTTCGGCCTCGGGGAGGCGGCGATCTCCATCTCCTCCGACGCCTCCCAGGGAGGGTCGCTCGCGCACACGATCCACCGGGTGGGCACGGTCACGAGCGGACTCGCGCAGGTGAAGAGGGGGGACGTGATCGGTCTGCGCGGCCCCTTCGGTTCGAGCTGGCCGATCACCGCGGCACGCGGCAAGGATGTCTGCATTGTGGCCGGGGGCATCGGGCTGGCGCCCCTGCGGCCCGTGATGTATGCCATGCTCCGGGAGCGGACGGCGTTCGAGAGGATCATTCTCCTGTACGGAGCCCGCAGCCCGCTCGACCTCCTGTACCGGGTGGAGCTTGAGGAATGGGCCAAGGAGCACAACGTCGAAGTCCTTGTCACCGTGGACCGGGGCGACTCCTCCTGGAAGGGATACATCGGCGTGGTGACCACGCTCTTTTCCTACATCAAGCTCGACGCCAGGGCCACGGTCGGCTATGTCTGCGGTCCGGAGACGATGATGAAGTACACGATCGATGAGATGGAGCGCCGTGGTCTCGCCGAGGACCAGATCTACCTCTCCATGGAGAGAAACATGAAATGCGCCGTAGGGTTCTGCGGGCACTGCCAGTACGGGCCCGAATTCATCTGCAAGGACGGGCCGGTGTTCCCTCTGCCGCGCATCCGCCCCCTGCTCGACAAGAAGGAGCTCTGACGATGCCTCCGAAGAAACCGAAAATCGCCGTGTTCAAGTTCGCCTCCTGCGACGGATGCCAGCTCTCCCTTCTCGATGCGGAGGACGAACTCCTCCTCGTCGCGGGCGCCGTCGACATCGCCAACTTCCCCGAGGCCAGCCGCCGGGTGGTGGCCGGCCCGTACGACATCGGCCTTGTCGAGGGGAGCATCACGACGCCGCACGATGTCGAGCGGGTCCGGGAGATACGAAAGCAGTGCCGGGTGCTCATCGCCATCGGGGCCTGCGCCACCGCGGGGGGCATCCAGGCGCTCCGCAACTGGAAGGACGTCAAGGAATTCACGCGGACGGTATACGCCTCGCCGGAGTACATTTCCACGCTCGATCGCTCGATGCCCGTCGGCTCGTACGTGCACGTGGACTTCGAGCTCCGGGGCTGCCCGATCAACAAGGGGCAGCTTCTCGAGGTCCTCAACGCGTACCTGAACAAGCGGAAACCGACGATTCCCACGTACAGCGTCTGCATGGAGTGCAAGCTCCGGGGGACCGTCTGCGTCATGGTCGCGCAGGGAACCCCCTGTCTCGGTCCGGCCACCCAGTCGGGCTGCGGGGCGATCTGTCCCACGTTCGACCGGGGCTGCTACGGGTGCTTCGGGCCGATGGAGAACCCGAACACCTCGGCGCTCGCGGCGCATTTCGAGGACCTGGGCCAGTCGCGGCAGGACATCATGCTCGCGTTCCGCGGATTCAATGCCTATGCAGAAGCGTTCAGGAAAGAGAGTGACGCACATGAATAACAGGGTCATACGGGTCGACCAGCTCGCGCGCGTTGAAGGGGAGGGCTCCCTCATCGTGAAGATGAGCGACGGGAAGGTCACGGACGTCAAGCTCCGCATCTTCGAGCCCCCGCGGTTCTTCGAGGCGTTCCTCCGGGGGCGCAAGTTCACGGAGGCGCCGGACATCACGGCAAGGATCTGCGGGATCTGTCCCGTCGCCTACCAGATGAGCTCCGTCCTGGCCATGGAAGACGCGATGGGGCTGACGGTGGACGACCAGATCCGCCAGCTCCGCAGGCTCCTGTACTGCGGAGAGTGGATCGAGAGCCACGTGCTCCACATGTACCTGCTGCACGCCCCCGATTTCCTCGGGTACGAAGACGCCCTGCTGCTGGCGAAGGACAAGCCCGAGCTGGTGGCGCGCGCCCTCAAGATGAAGAAGATCGGCAACGACGTCATGTGCGTGGTCGGGGGGAGGGAAATCCACCCGGTCAACGTCCGCGTCGGCGGGTTCTACCGCGTGCCGCGGAAGGATGAGCTCGAACCGCTCGTCGAGCGCCTGAAGTGGGGGCTCGACCAGGCGATCGACACGGCGAAGATCGTCTCCACGTTTGAATTCCCGGACTTCGAGACCGACTACGAGTTCGTCTCCCTGCGGCATCCCGAAGAATATCCCCTGATGGGGGGGAGGATCGTCACGAGCAGCGGGCTCGACATCAGCGTGCGTGAATACGAATTCCATTTCGAGGAGCGCCACGTTCCCCATTCGAACGCCCTCCACGGGCTGGAACGGGGGCACGGGCGGTACGCGGTCGGGCCCCTCGCCCGGTTCAACCTGAATTTCGACAGGCTCTCCCCTCTGGCGCAGCAGGTTGCCTCCGACGTGAAGATCGGGCCCGTCGTCAGGAACCCCTTCAAGAGCATCATCGTCCGCGCGATCGAGACGGTCTACGCCTACGAAGAGGCGATCCGCATCATCCGCGCGTACGAGCCGCCGGCCTCCCCCTGCCACGCCGTCACGCTGTCGGCCGGCATCGGGTGCGGGGCGAGCGAAGCCCCCCGGGGGATGCTCTATCACCGTTACCGCGTGGCGGACGACGGACTCATCCGGGACGCGAAGATCGTCCCGCCGACGGCCCAGAACCAGCCGACGATCGAGGAGGATGTCCGCCTGTTCGCAACGAAGTTCGCAGGCCTCCCGCGCGAGGAACTCACCTGGAAGTGCGAGCAGGCCGTGCGGAATTACGATCCGTGCATCTCGTGCGCCACGCACTTCGTCAGGGTGGAAGAAGAGTGAACGCATACCGGGGACAGACCCTCCTCGTGGGGGTCGGGAACGAATTTCGCAACGATGACGCCCTGGGGGTACTCGTGGCGCGCGAAATCAGGCGCCGGAACATCCCCGGCGTCACCGTTGTGGAACGTTCCGGGGAGGGTACGGCGTTAATGGAATCGTGGGCCGGAGCGGATTCGGTCATCATCGTCGATGCGATCGTCTCCGGGAAGGCTCCCGGGGTGATCCACCGCCTCGATGCGGGACACGAGGAGATTCCCCGGGGATTCTTCCATTATTCCAGCCACACATTCGGCGTGGCGGAAGCCGTCGCCATGGCGAAGGAACTGCGGCTCCTTCCCCCGCGCGTGATCGTCTACGGGATCGAGGGGAAGGAATTCGGCGAGGGGGTGGGACTCTCCGACCAGGTGGTGAAGAACATCCCCCACCTGATCGCGATGATCGAGGAAGACCTCCACGCGTTTCACCCCGCCTGAACGGGCCGCCCGGTACCGCATCACCTGACTACGAACGAAGGAGGATCGCCGTGGAGCGACAGGAAGCTCTTGCGCTGCTTCATGAGTACACGAAGACCGACAGTCTCCGCAAACACGCCCTGGCCGTGGAAGCGGCCCTGCGTGCGTACGCCGTCCGAAGGGGGGCGGACGCGGAGCTCTGGGGCGTCACCGGACTCCTTCACGATTTCGACTACGAGATGTACCCGGCCTATCCGGATCACCCGATGAAGGGATCGGCGATACTTGAGGGGAAGGGGTATCCCGCGGAGATGCGCACGGCGATCCTGGGGCACGTCCCCGCCACGAACGTTCCGCGCGACAGCGATCTGGCCAAAGTCCTTTTTGCGTGCGATGAGCTCTGCGGGTTCGTCGTGGCATGCGCGATGATCCGGCCGAACAAGCTCGCGGATCTCGGATCTTCCTCCGTGAAGAAGAAGCTGAAAGACAAGGCGTTCGCGCGGGCGGTGAACAGGGACGACATCTACCGTGGAGCGGAAGAGCTCGGCGTGAACCTCGACGAACACATCACGTTCGTCGTGGAGGCGCTGAAGACGGTCGCGGGAGACCTCGGCCTCGCCTGAGTGCCGGCGCGGATCCTACCACGCGTCCAGTGCGAACCCCAGTCCCCACTGGTCCGTCCGCACGTAATAGTACTGGCTGAAGACTTCAAGTCCGTGGTAGTAGCTGCCGTAGAACCGCAGCCCCGTTCCCTCCCACCTGCCGAACCTCAGACCGAATTCCAGGTTGTTCGTTCCGTAACACGCGGGAATCCCCGTGATGGCGAGATTGTCCGCGGCGTAGAGGCTGAACGGGCGCCCGAAGACGGTTCCCGTGAGCCCGGTGGAGTGGATCTCGAACCCGTGCAGCGTTGCGTACCGGGAAAGGTCATCCGGCCTCACCAGCGTCGCGTAGCTGAATCCGCTGTATGCGCTCAGTTCCACGGTCCTGCCGGGCCAGGTGTAGAGCCCGGTGATCTCGCCGAAATCCCGCGTGTACGGTATCGGGAGCTTGTTGTCTTTCCACTGCATCGTCGAGCGGTCCCAGTGCCCGTCGATGAGGTGCCCGCTGATGTGGAGGAGCCGGAGCCGGAGAGAAAGGTGATCGCCGCTTCCCGGGGCGGCATACACGATGTGTCCGCCGAAATAACCGTCGACCGCGTCCACCTGCAGGCGAAGCCCCTGGGCGCTCGTCGTGAGCGCGTACGTGAAGAAATCGGCCCCGATCCTCAGCTTCCCCCCGGTTCGTCCGTCCGGCATTCAAGAAAGTCGATGCTGCTGCCGATGTCGAGTTTCAACCGGGAGGTGCCCGCTTCCTTCCGCACGCCGGTGCGTGGCTCCTGGTAGTTTGCCCGCAGGGGAGGAAAGAGCGTCCCTCCCGGCAGGAATATCGTCCCGGCGCCGGCGGCGGTCGTGTCCGCCTGGGCGGGAGAGAGGACCGGCCGGGCGAGGAGGGCGCAGATCAACGCAGCGTATCGCATGAGTGCAGGGAAATTTGTGATCACTGAAAGAAGCAAAGGGCGGACCCATATGCAAGCATGCCAGTCCGGGCGCGCGTTGAATCTGAAGCGTTTGTTGCGTACATTTGCCTGACATTTTTCACACAACAGGAGTCCTGCATGAGAACACCGGCGCTTCTTCTGACTGTGACGGCCCTCTGCGTTTCCCTCGGCTTCGCACAGGATGAACCGATTCCTCCCAAGCGCTCCCACATGGTGAAGGTGGGCCTCTTCGGCGGCTTCACGCCCGGGATGATATTTCCCAACGTCAAACCGATCAACGACTTCCTCGTTGCAGGCGGGGCGGCTCCGCTGAAAAACAACGGCGTGTTCATGCTCGGGGGGGCCGGGGCGGCGTACATCATGATCGTCCCCAACCTTCGCGTGGGGGGAGTGGGGATGAGCGGATCGATCAGCAGCACCTCTCTGGACGTCGCCACGAACATCCGGAAGGACGTTCAGTTGAAGATCGGGTACGGCGGGCTCACGGTCGAGTACGTGATCCCGATCTGGGAGCACTTCGATTTTGCGGCCGGGACGATGATCGGGACGGGAGGGATGGACCTCACGCTGCGCAAGAGCAACGGCGGAAGCAACACGTGGACGGCGGAACAGGGGTACCTCGGCTCCGTCGGGGGCGGCTACACGCCTTCGGGAGCGGACCTCGGCTCCCCCCCGAACAACGTGACGCGCGTGCTGACGGGATCGTTCTACATCTTCGTCCCCGCGGTGAGCTTCGAATACGCCTTCACGGGCTGGCTTGCGTTCCGGCTCGGTGCAAGCTACGTTGCGATGGTCGCACCCACGTGGAAGGTCGACTCGAATTACGACCTGCTCGGCGTCCCGTCGAACGTCAACGGCAACGGTTTCATGCTCAACGCGGCACTCCTCCTGGGGACGTTCTGAGGAGAGGGAAACGACCCCCCGCGGGCTCATCCGTCCGGGGGGTCACGGGGAGTGCTCTGCTTCCCTGAACTGCGTGGACTTCCACTCCCCGAACAGGTTTTTGCACTTCGACCGCTGATACTTTCCCGTGGATGTCACGGGGATATCCCCCCCGAAGACGATCACTTTGGGGGATTTCGTGAACGGGAGGTGCTTCCGGCAGGCCCTGAGCACCTGCTCCTCTGAGAGGACGACATCCGGTTTCGGCTTCACGTACGCTCCCACCTCTTCTCCGTACCAGTCGTTCTCAAATCCCACCGCGATCCCCGCTTCGATCCCCGGGAGGCTCATGAGCACCTCGTCGATCTCGAAGGGTGAGATGTTGACTCCCCCGCGTATGATGAGCTCCTTGATCCGCCCGGTGATGAAGAACTGTTTCCGCCCCTGTTCGTCGAACCTGTAGAACCCCTCGTCGCCGCTCCTGAACCAGCCGTGTGTGAACGCCGCCTCGTTGGCGGCGGGGTCATGGAAGTATCCCGCCATCACGTTGTGCCCCCTGATGACGATCTCCCCCTTTTCTCCTTCGGCCAGCTCGTTCCCGTCCCCGTCGTGAATCGTCATCTCGTTGACCGGAAGGGGAACGCCGATGGAGGGGAATCCGTGCGCGGACATCAGTTTCCTGTGTTCCGGGCCCGTGAGATCGATGGGGAGGAAGCAGGAGTAGCACGTCGTTTCGGACAGTCCATACCCGTGGATGATGGGGATATTGAACGCGTGCTCGAATTTTGCGGCAAGCTCCACGGTCAGGGGACCGGCGCCGCAGATGAGATGCCGGAACTGCGCCAGCTTGTACGCCTCCATGTTGAGCTTCGCGTGGAGAAGAAACTGGAGCAGGGTGGGGACGACGCTGACGACGGTCACCCGCTCGATGCCGATCCGTTCGAAGAACCTGTCCGCGTTGAACCGCTCGTTGAGGACGATTCCTCCCCCGGCATACAGGGGGGTCATCAGCGTGACCACGATCCCGTTGACGTGGTGAATGGGGAGGACGCACATCATCCTCTGGTCTTCGGATATCCTGTGCCACTCCGCGATGCTCATCGCGTCGGCGAGCAGGTTGTACTGCAGGAGAACGACCCCTTTCGGGTTCCCCGTCGTCCCCGAGGTATAGACGATGAGCGCGACATCCCCGAGCCCGGGGCTCTGCGCCGGCACGAAGCGGGGGGAGTGCTTCTGCACCGCCGTGCGAAAATGCGTCAGGCCGGCGTGTGCGTGATCGCCGCTCTCGACGATCATCCGGAGATCCGGAATCTCCGGCAGGAGCGCGGAGATCCGGTCCACGAACCGCCCGTGAACGAACGCGAGCTTCGCCCCCGAGTTGCGGAGCACGTACGTGATCCGCCTGTCGTCCTCCCCCGCGTTGACGGGGACGACCGCGCAGCCGAGGAGGAAAGCGGCGAAGTACTGTATGACCGTGTCGCAGTGATTGAACGCGACGGTGGCGATCCGGTCCCCCAGGACGATCCCCGCCGACTGGAGGAAGTTCGCCGCCCGGCACGCGTCCTCGTAGAATTCCCTGTAGGAGATCTCGGTCCTCCTGCCCTCGTCGCTGTAATAGATCAGGAAGGGTTTGTCCTCGTAGGCTTCCGTCTGGCGGGAGAGGAGATCGCCGATGCTGGCATACGGAACGAGCGGCTCGGTAAACGGGACATCATTGACCGCGCGTGCCCTGTGGATGTTCTCGAGCAGGGAGGGGGGGAGTTCGGGCATTCGGTCCACCTCACGGAATAGTTCTACTCACGCCGATTTACGCCCGCTTCTCCCTCCGGGGGGGACGGGGCATCTCAAATCTGTCTGTGGTCCTCGCGTACGTCGAGCCGCCCATGCGCCCGAACGGGCGCCAGAGGGCGGGGTCCAGGCCGTAATTGACGAAGCAGGAGTCCTCCACGTGGAAAAGGAGGACTTCCCCGAGGACGAGGCTTCCGCCGAGGGGGAGAGGGCTCACGTGCACGACCTGGAGCAGACGGCATTCCATGCAGGCCTTCGACTCTCCGACGCGGGGGGGCGCCACCGTTTCCGACGGGACGGGGGTGAGGCCGGAAATGGCGAACTCGTCCACCCCGGGGGACACCTCCTCCGAGCAGGCGTTCATCTGCTGCGCGATCTCCTCGGAAACGACGTTGACGACGAACTCGCCGGTTTCTTCGATGTTCCGGAGCGTGTCTTTGACCGAGCCGTCCGTCCCCCTGCGCATAGGGGAAAAACAGACGACGGGCGGGTTCGCGCTGACGGCCGTGAAGAAGCTGAACGGGGCGAGGTTGCGCGCGCCGCTGCGGTCCTGCGTCGAGACGAACGCGATGGGACGGGGAACGATCATCGCGGTCATCAGCCTGTACACGTCGCGGGGCGCGTGTCCCGACGGAACGATGGTCATACGGCCCCGGGGTCCGACCAGGATTTCCAGTAGTCGTCCCACTCTGCGTCCTTCCCTGCGGGGAGGACCTCGATCGGGTTGAGGCCGTCCAGCATCACCGCGTATTCGTCGGTGTGCGTCTTCCCCTTCTGTCCCGCGAGCGCTTTCGGGTGGGGGCCGTGATGGATGCCCCGCGGGTGGAGCGTCACCATGCCGGGCTTGATGTTGTCCCGGCTGAAAAAATTCCCGTCGTGATAGAATATGAACTCGTCGTAATCCGTGTTCCTGTGGAAGAACGGGACCCGCATCGCCTCAGGGTCCTCCTCGAGGGGGCGCGGGACGAAACTGCAGACGACCGCCCCCTGCGTGACGAACGTCGTATGGGCGCTCGGGGGGAGGTGCGTCCTGTGGCTCATCACCGGGCGTATGTCACGCAGGTTGATCTTCCAGGCCGTCAGATCCCCTTTCCAGCCGACGACGTCGATCGGGTTGAACGGATAGACGACCGACGAGAATTCCTCCCCCGCCTTGATCCTGATCTCCCACTCCCGGTTGTCGTCAAGATGCGGCGCGGGTTCCGGCGTGACGATCACGGCCGGGTCGTACAGTGCGTGCTGCCCGATCAGGCCTTTGTCGGGCTGGTCGAATTCCGTCTTCGATTCGATGATGAGGAAGAAATTGTCCGTGGTTTCCGGGATCACGCGGTACGTCATGGCCCGCGGAAGGATGAGGTAGTCCCCGGGTTCGAACCGGAGCGGGCCGAAGTCCGTCTCGATCACCCCCGTCCCCCGGTGGACGAAGAAGAGCTCGTCCCCGTCGGCGTTCCGGTAGTAGAACGGCATCGGCTGCGCGCGGCGCGAAACCGACAGCCGGACGTCGCCGTTGCCGAGGAAGGGGACGGGCGAGCCTTTCGGGTCGCTCATGTCGGTCGGGCGGAGCCTGTTGCAGTCGATGCAGTGGGGCCTCAGTTTGCCTTCAAACCGGATCCACCCCGTCGGCGGATGGGCATGATAGAGATGGGCGGATTTTCCGTAGAACCCCCGTCTTCCGTGCTCCTCTTCAAATGTCCCGTCGGGGAGCCCGACATGAGCCTGCTGGGATGTCTTTCCCTTCCTGAGCGGATACATTCGCTGTGCTCTCCTTCACGCAGTGGCTGATGTGTGGCCTGGTCAGGGGCGTGCGCCCCGGGTGACTCTGTTCCTGAGTACGCCGATCTTCTCGATCTCGAGCTCGATCACGTCTCCCGGTTTGACCCAGCGGTCGAGCTCGAGGCCGCATCCGGTCCCCACGGTGCCGGACCCGATCACGTCCCCGGGGTGGATCGTCTGGTCCCGTGAGAGGAATTCGATCATCTGTTCGAATTTCCAGTGGATCGTCGACGTGTTTCCGCGCGACCACTCTTCTCCATTGACACGGGCGGTCATCGTAAGGTTGTACGGGTCCCCGATTTCGTCGGCGGTGACGAGCACGGGCCCCATCGCCGTGCACCAGTCCTTCCCTTTGGCCGGGCCGAGCCTGACGCGCATTTCGCGCCTCTGGATGTCCCGGGCGCTGAAATCGTTCATCACCATGAACCCGGCGATGTACTCCCGGGCGCGGTCCGCGGGAATGTTCCGCCCGGTCTTCCCGATCACGAGGGCCATCTCCAGCTCATAGTCGAACCTCTCGGTGAACGACGGCCAGAGGACGTCCTCCCCCGTACCGATGATATTCTGCCTGCCGCTCTGATAGTACACGGGAATCTCGTACCACTCCTGCGGCATCTGCTCGCCCCGCTTTTCGAATCCCTTCTTCACGTGCGCCTCGAACGCGTAAAAGTCCCGCACCGAAGGCGGCTCGGCGATCGGCGTGCAGAGACGGACGGCGGCCGGTTCGTACAGGAGTGTCTCGTCGTTCGGGCCGGGAGGGGAGGGGCGCCCGCCGGCGCATTCGCCGGCAAGGGCTTCGAGGGCCGCGCGCGCGAACCCCAGGGATGTCTCTCCCCCCCTGATGAACTCCAGGAGGGAATCGGGAACCAGGACGTCGGCGAGCGTGGACGGGCGGGTTTCCCCTTTGCGGGCCAGGTGCCAGGCGCAGGCGAAATTCAGGTCGGCGATCCCTCCGGGAAGGACCGCGCCGGACCGGCGGTGCCTTCCCAGCGAGGTGGCCACTTCAAATGTGCACAGTTTCATGAGCGTCGGATCTCAGAGGTTTCCGCGGAGTGCCTGTTCCCGTTCTATGGCCTCGAAAAGGGCTTTGAAATTCCCTTTCCCGAAGCTCCGGCTTCCCTTCCTCTGTATGACCTCGAAGAAGAGCGTAGGCCTGTCTTCCACCGGCCGGGAGAAGATCTGAAGCATGTATCCTTCGTCGTCCCTGTCGACAAGGAGCCCGAGGCGCTCCAGGGCTTCCACGGGCTCATCGATCGGCCCGACGCGAGCGGTCATTTCCCTGTAGTAGGAGGAAGGGACTCTCAGGAATTCGACCCCCTGGGCGCGGAGCTGCCCCACGGTGCCGATGATGTCGTCCGTGGCGCAGGCGATGTGCTGCACGCCGGGACCGTTGTAGAATTCCAGATATTCTTCGATCTGGGACTTCTTCTTTCCCTGCGCGGGTTCGTTGATGGGAAATTTGATCCGCCCGTTGCCGTTGGCCATCACCTTCGACATGAGCGCGGAGTATTCGGTGCTGATGTCGTTGTCGTCGAAATGCTGGTACAGGCTGAAGCCCATCACCTGCTCGTAGAACTTCACCCAGGCGTTCATTTCCCCCCAGCCGACGTTGCCGACCATGTGGTCGATGTATTTGAGCCCGGCCGGGCGGGCGACGGGGTCGGGTCCGGGAACCGCACGGTACCCGGGAAGAAACACGCCCCGGTAGCCCCTCCGCTCGACGAACGTGTGAATCGTATCACCGTACGCCGCGATCGCCGAGCGCGTGACTTCGCCGTCCGCATCCTTCAGCACTTCGGGGGGAAGCACCCCCGTTGCTCCGCGCGCGGTGGTCTCGCGATACGCCGCGCGCGCATCGTCGACCCACAGGGCGATGTCCCGCACCCCGTCGCCGTGACGGGCGACGTGCGCGGCAATCGGACCCTCCGCGCGGAGCGGCGTCGTCAGGACCAGGCGGACCTTGTCCTGCTGAAGGACGTACGATGCCCGGTCGCGCAATCCCGTTTCCGGCCCCGCGTAGGCCACGAGCGAGAATCCGAATGCCGACCGGTAGTAGTGGGCGGACTGCCTGGCGTTGCCGACGTAGAATTCCACGTAGTCCGTGCCGCTGATCGGAAGGAAATCCTGCATGGAAGAATCTCCGCTTCTGTTGTTTCGGGTGTGCCGACCTGCCGCTCGACCGTCAGACCGCCGGTCTGGGAATCGCCGCCGCCGGGTGCATCGACTCGAGAACGCCCCGCAGCGCCTCGACGAGGACGCTGTTCTGGTCCGACGTGCCGATCGTGATCCTGACGCAGTGGGGGAGTCCGAACGCACGGAGCGGACGGATGATCACCCCGCGGGCAAGGAGTCCGGCGTACAGCGCATCGACCGATTCCTCGCCTGCCAGGGGGACGCAGACGAAATTCGCCTCCGTGGGGATCGTCGTGAGTCCGAGCGACCGGAGCTGCGGGATCAGCGTTCGTTTCCCTTCGTCGTTGACTTCCAGCGTCCTCTTCAGGAACGCCTCATCCCGCAATGCGCCGATGCCGGCCGCCTGCGCGAGCGTCCCCGGTTCAAACGGGAGCTTGACTTTCAACAGGTTCGTGATCAGTGTGTCGTGGGCGAAGCCGTAGCCGATCCGTATCCCGGCGATGCCGAAGGCCTTCGAGAACGTCCGCAGTGTGATGACGTTGTCGTACCTGTAGGCCATCGAATCGGGGTAGTCCGGACTGCGCTGCGCGTATTCGAAGTACGCCTCATCGAGAATGATGAGGACGTGAGGTGGCACCCGTTTGATGAAGGCGTCGAATTCAGCCCTGGTGAATATGGTGCCGGTGGGATTGTTGGGATTCGCGAGATAAATGATCTTCGTGTGTTCGTTGATCCGCGAGGCGATGGCCTCGAGGTCGAAGTGGTACCTGTCCAGCGGAACGGTGACGAGCTTCGTCCCGCGGGACCGGGCAAGGACGTAGAACCCGACGAACGTCCCCTCGGAGGTGAGGACCTCGTCGTCGTCGCAGAGGAACGCCCGGATGATGTTCGACATGATCCCCTCCGATCCGCTCCCGGCGATGACGTTGCCGACTTTGAGGCGGAAGCGTCCCGCGAGGACTTCGCGGAGGTCGAGGCCGCCGTTGGGGTAGCGGTGGAGGTCCTGCTGGTTGCCCCGCATCTCTTCGAGCGCCAGGGGGGAAGGGCCGAGCGGATTTTCGTTTGAGGCGAGCTTGACCACCGTCGTGATCCCGAGCTCCTTCTGCAGCTCGGCGATCGGTTTCCCCGGCCGGTACGGTTCCAGGGATTCTATGTATGGCGGAACAAGCCTCAAGGGGAGACGTGAACGGGTGAAAGAACACATCATTGCGAGAAGATAGCAATCGGGTCAGGGAAATGCAAGGTGCCGCTGCGGGGGATGAGGCGCGGTTCCCGGGGCCGGAGTTGACAATCCGGGACCGAAGTGTTACCATTTCACCCATTCCATCACAACCGTTCCGCGAGTCAGGCCCCGCCGATGATCCCCCTCCGGGATACGATCAAGTCCAGGACCGTCCCGTACGTGAACTACATCCTGATCTCGCTCTGCGGGGCCGTGTTTCTGTACGAACTGTCGCTCGGGCCCAGGATCGGGCATTTCATCCGGACGGCCGCAGTGACACCGGCCGATGTGTCCGCTTCGATACTGCAGGGACACATGGCGGTCCGTCCCTTCCTCACCCTCTTCAGCTCCATGTTTCTCCACGGCGGATGGATGCACCTGCTCGGCAACATGCTCTACCTTTACATCTTCGGGGACAACGTCGAGGATCGCCTGGGGCACGGTGCGTACTGCGTGTTCTACCTCCTGTGCGGCGCGGGCTCCGCCCTTGTGCAGGTGTACGCCGCTCAGAATTCGGCCGCGCCGCTGATCGGGGCCAGCGGCGCCATCTCCGGCGTTCTCGGGGCGTACTTCCTCCTGTATCCGAAGGCGCGCGTCCTGACGCTGATCCCCCTCTTCGTCTTCTTTCCCGTCGTGGAGATCCCGGCCTTCCTGTTCCTCGGGTTCTGGTTCCTCCTGCAGTTCGTCCAGGCCGCGCTCGCCTCGGGGGCGGGAGACGCCGCGGCGGGAGGGGTGGCCTGGTGGGCGCACGCCGGGGGGTTCGTCGCCGGCGCGGTGCTGCTCCCTTTGTTTCTGCTTTACCGCAGGTTGTGACGTGCGTCCTTTTTTCTTGCACCGATTCTTCATATCTTTGGTGCCGTCCGGCTCCCTGCCGGCGGGTTCTTCCGAACAAGCATCCTCTGACACGGTCCCATGATCCGCGCCCTTCTGCTCACTCTCCTTTCCTGCGGTACGCTGCGCGCCCAGTTCGAAGGAGTGATCGAGAGCAGCAACATGACGACGGATGAAACCGGCGCCGAGCAGCACTACGTCATGACGATGTGGATCAAGGGGACGATGGCGAAGATCACGAATACGGCGACGTCGTCGACCCCGGCGGGAACGATGATTTACCGGTCCGACCTCCGCGTGATCCGGATACTGAACGACGAAAACAAAACGTATTTCGAAGTCCCGCAGGGGAAGTCGAAAGAGGAGGAGTCCGGGGAAAAGACGGATCCCGCCACTGTCAGGAAGACCGGCAAATCCAGGAAAATTCTCGGCTACCGCTGCGAGCAGTTCCTCATCGCGCAGGGGGAGAGCGAAACCGAGATCTGGGGAACGAAGGACCTCCGGGGGCTCTCCTCGTCGCTGGCGCGCGCGCTGGGAGAGGAAAGCGCCGGTCAGGGAGCGGCGTGGAACGACGAGCTGACGAAGCTCGGCGTGTACCCGCTCCTGGCGAACACGAAGATCGATGGGAAGGTCGTTGAATCACAGGAGGTGGTGAAGATCGAAAAGCAGTCGCTTCCCGAGGACCTCTTTTCGCTCCCCGCCGGGTACAAAAAACAATCAGTCGGCGACATCCTCAAGTAATCACAGGAGCCTCACACATGGATTTCTGGTCGTTTCTCGGATTGAGGAAACAGGAAGGGAAGAAGGTCAGGTTCAGGGACACGCTCCGGTCCATCCCGATTTTTTCCGAGCTCTCGCGGCGCGAGCTGGCGGCGGTCGAGCGGATACTCCACAAGCGGGAATACTCGGCGGGGGAGGTCATCTTCCGGCAGGACGAGCCGGGGCTGGGGATGTACATCATCGAAACGGGGCGCGTGAGCATACTGACCGACGATTCGCTGAACAACATGACCGAGCTCGGCGACGGCGAATTCTTCGGCGAGCTTCCGCTGCTTGACGGGGGAAGCCGGTCCGCCACGGCGGTTGCCAAGACCCCCTGCCGCATATTCGGATTTTTCCAGCCCGATCTTTTCGGGCTTATCGAGCGCGATCCGCGCCTCGGGGTGAAGATCGTCCTCAGCCTGGCCGCGATCATCGGCATGAGGCTCCGCGCCGTGAACGAACGGGTCCAGTCGCTCCTGGCGCAGGGGGCCGCCTCCGCGCAGACGGCGGGAAAGTCCCGGCAGAAGAAGGCGGACGAATCGTCGAGGCGCTCATGAACTCGGCCCGATCGCTCGTCCTGAACCGCTGGATCGCGTTCTCCAGCCTCGCGCTCCTGGTCCTTCTCGTGCTCCTCGTCCCCGGGGTCGTGAAGATGGTGGTGGTGTCGTTTCTCCTGGCGTACATCTTTGATCCGATCGTCACCGCGATCGAGCTCCGGGGGCTCTCGCGTACGGCAAGCACGGTCGTGTTTTTCCTCTTCGTGATCGCCATATTCTGGACCCTCTTCACCATCCTGGCCCCCGTTGTCTACAACCAGATCATGGCCATGCGGAGCGGGGCGGGGGCAGGCCGGACCTCCGAGGTCATACTCCGGCTGCAGTCCGTCGTCAGGACGAAGCTCGGGTTCATCGGGCTGGCGGACATCGACCTGCAGGAGAAGATCGATGAGTTCAGCGGATACCTGAGCTCGACGATACTGGATTTCGTCCTCCACGAAGGTCTCTCGATCGTCCTGTACGCCGTCACCGTTCCGTTCCTCGTCTTTTTCTTCCTGAAAGACGGGCGGCAGATGAAAAAGCAGTTCATCGGGATCGTGCCGAACAGGTACTTCGAGTTCGCGCTCGACCTGGTGTACAAGATGGATGTCCAGCTCGGGAATTATCTCCGGAGCCAGTTCACCGATGCGGTCGTCTTCGGCGTCCTGGCCACGGTCGCGCTCTGGCTGCTGGGGGTAAAGTACTTTCTCTTCATCGGAGTGTTCGCAGGGCTCGCCAACCTGATACCGTACGTGGGGCCGATCGCGGGGGCCCTTCCCGCGGTCGCCGTGGCGCTCTTCGACACCGGTGATGTGACGCTCGCGCTCCAGATCGTACTCGCGTTCATCATACTGAAGCTCACCGACGACATGCTCGTGCAGCCCCTCCTCGTGGCCAAGGGCGTGCATCTCCACCCGCTCCTCGTCCTCCTGGCGATCATCATCGGGGGAGAGCTCTTCGGCATGCTCGGCATGCTCCTCGCGGTCCCCGCGACCGGGTTCGTGAAGGTCGTGCTCCAGGAGAGCATTGTGACACTGAAGAAATACAGGTTCACTGACTGACGGGGAATGACAGAGAGGAGGTAGCCATGCGCGCACATGGGACTTTCCTTTTCGCGGCACTCTGCTGACGAAGGGGCTGGTTGTTCTCCGCTGATGGGATAGATCTGACTGGTACCAAAGGAGGGACTCGAACCCTCACCCCCTTGCGGGGACTGGATTTTGAGTCCAGCGCGTCTACCAATTCCGCCACTTTGGCGTTCGACGACTGTTAGGGTACGAAAAAAGAACCCGCCGTGCAAGCCGCTGCCTGCATTCACCCCGCAACTCCTTCCACAGATTTGCGCCGTCGCCGATGCAAGGGTGGTTGATTAAATCACCGCATTGGCGTAAATTCTTGTGACAGTTGACCACTCAGATCTGAAGGAGGCGACCCCACCCGGCTCATCGTTACTCACTTCAAGGTTTCGGGTATAATTTTCAAGAAGATGAGCCTGCGCCGCCACATACCGCATCACCGCATTGCTGTTGCCTGGCTCGCGTGCGTCCTTCCGTTGATTCTCACCCCGGCTTCCGCCCAGGTGCCGCCTTCTCTCCCGGCCCGTTTCATCAGCATCCCGCTGACCTCGTCGCTCAGGGACTCGCTCATCCATCTTCCCGATGAGTTCATTGCGGCGGGCACGGACACGATACTCCTGGACTCGGTGCGCGCGCTCCTCCGGGGAAAAGAGTACTCGCTGTCCTACAGGTTCGGCACGCTCAGGCTCGACAGCCTGTTTCTTTCACGGCTGACCCCCGGTTCGGGGAAGGCCGTTCACGTCCTCACCGTCCGGTACGCGTACTTCCCGTTTCATTTTCAGCCCCTTTATGCCCGGCGGTCGCTTGTCGTATTGAAGGACAGCACCGGGAAGGACGTGATGCGCGTCGCGCGTCCGCGCGGCGGGTTCACCATCGACGACATATTCGGGGCCAACCTGCAGAAAAGCGGGTCCATCGTCCGGGGGTTCACCGTCGGGTCCAACAGGGATCTGTCCCTGAATTCCGGCTTCCGGATGCAGCTTTCGGGCAAACTCGCTTCCGATATCGATATCGCGGCCTCGCTGACCGATGATAACACGCCGATCCAGCCGGAAGGGACGACGCAGACCATCCAGGAGTTCGACAAGGTGTTCGTGGAGATCCGGAGCACGAACCTCTCTGCGACGCTCGGGGATTTCGAGCTCGACCTGAAAGGGCAGGAGTTCTCCACGCTGTCCCGGAAGCTGCAGGGGGCGATGGCGACCGCGGACTACCATTTCGGGTCGACCGGGGAGTCGGTCGTGATCGCCGGCGCCGTCACGCGGGGGAAATTCAACACGCTCCAGTTCAACGGGCTCGACGCCGTGCAGGGCCCGTACCTGCTGACGGGGAAGAACGGCGAGAGGGCGATCATCGTGATCGCGGGGACGGAAAAAGTCTACGTCAACGGCGAGGTCCAGACCCGCGGCGAGACGAACGACTACACGATCGACTATTCGACGGGCGAGCTGACGTTCATGCCCCGGCGGCTCATCACGTCCGCATCGAGGATCACCGTGGACTATGAATACACCGACAGGCAGTATTCCCGCTCGCTGGTGGCCGCTCAGACGGCGACGTCGTTCCTGGACGGAAAAGCCCGGTTCATGTTCACGTTTGCGCGTGAGGCGGACAATCCCGACGCACCCATCGATTTCACCGTGACCGACAGCGCCCGCCAGGTCCTCGAGCAGGCGGGTGCGGACAGGAACAAAGCCGTGCAGACCGGCGTCAGCCGCGTGGACTCGGGCGGCATCTACGTGCTCGTGGATACCGTCGTTGCGGGACGGGGGGCCGTGACGTATTACCGGTACGCGCCGGGGGATACCACGGCGAAGTATCTCGTCACGTTTTCCTTCGTGGGGACGGGACAGGGTGAGTATGTCCGCCAGCAGGTAGGGGTCTTCATCTGGAAAGGGGCAGGAGGAGGCGATTACCTCCCCATCCGGTACCTGCCGCTCCCCCAGTCTCAGCAGGTGATGGATTTCTCCGTCGATGTCCAGCCGCTGAAGAGCCTGACCGTCAGCGCAGAGTACGCCGCAAGCGAGGTCGATGCCAACCGGTTCTCCGACCTCCCCGGGGTCACGGCCGCGGGGAGCGCGATGAAGTTCGGTCTTTCGTTCAAGCCCCGCAATGTCACCGTGGGGGGAACCGATATCGGCGGGTTCGATCTCCAGCTCAACGACCGGAGAGTCGGCAATCTCTTCACGCCCATCGACAGGACCAACGACATCGAGTTCACGAGGAAATGGGGAGTGGATTCGCTCTCGGCCGGCGACGAGGAGATCCGGGAAGCCGATCTGCACTACCTGCCGGCCACAGGCATCGCCGTCGGCGGGAGCTACGGACGGATTACGCGCGGAGACGATCTCCGCTCGACGCGCACCGAGGGTGATTTCTCCCTCCAGAAGCCCGACCTCCCCGTGGTAGCGTACACGATCGAGAACGTCGATGCAACTCAGACCTCGCTCGACGACGTGAGCCGATGGCTCCGTCAGCGCGGGACCGTGTCGTATGCATTCTGGAAGGCGACCCCCTCGTTTTCCTACGAAGGGGAACGGCGGCACATCACGCCCCTCGACGGAAGCTCGTACAAGGACGGGAGCCTCGCCTTCGACCAGTTCGGGCCGGGCATATCGCTGAAGGGAGTCGGGCCGCTGGTTTTTTCGATGGCGTACCTCTGGAGGAACGACGACCTCGCGAACGACGGAGCGCTTGCCAGGGAGTCCGAGTCGTTCACTCAGACCTACTCGGGGCGCATGGCGGAAACGGCGAACCTGACGACGGCGCTCGACGTGACGCTGAGCAAAAAGAAATTCACCCCGGAGTTCCAGCAGCTCGGGAACTCGGACATTCAGACCGTTCTCGTGCGGAGCCAGTCCCGCTATGCTCCGCTGAACCGGGGCATCGATGCGGATCTGTATTACGAGGTTTCGACGCAGCGGACGTCGAAGCTCGAGCGCATATTCGTCCACGTGGCGCCCGGGGCGGGGAATTACACGTACCTCGGGGATCTCAATCACAACGGCATCGCCGATCCCGACGAATTCGTTCCTGCCAGGTTCGACGGCGACTACATCGCCATCACCGTCCCGACGGACGAAATGTATCCCATCATCGATCTGAAAACCAGCACCCGCATCCGATTCACCCCCTCCAGGTTCCTCCACCGCGGAGGAGGCCTCTGGAGCGACGCCCTTTCCGCGATTTCCACGGAAACGTATGCCCGCATCGAGGAAAAAAGCAGCGAGCATGACCTGAAACAGATTTACCTTCTCAACCTCAACCGTTTTCTCCAGGATTCGACCACACTCGCTGGGACGCAGCTCTTTACACAGGATCTGTATCTGTTCGAGGGACAGAACCTCTTTTCGGTGCGCGGGAGGTACTCCCAGACGCGCGGGCTTATCAATTTCGCGGGAGGGATCGAGCATTCCTACGGCAGGGAAAAATCTGTCCGTCTGAGGTGGCAGCTCGTCCCGGAGATATCGAACCAGCTCGACTATGTCAATAAAATAGACAGAGTTTCTTCGCAGGAGGTCTCGACGAGGATCCACGATATTCTTTCGAATACCGTGAGTTTTGACGTTTCATACCGGCCCGAGCAAAATCTGGAACTCGGGATGAAATTCGATCTTGCCAAATCCACGGACAGGTTCCAGATGCCCGCCCTCGGTGCGGCGCTCAACGCGCAGTCGGTCCGGTTCGTGTATGCGTTCCAGGGTGCGGGCCAGGCGAGGGTCGAAGCGTCCCGCGAGGAAGAACGCGTCGGGCAGACGCTCGATACCTATCCGTATGAATTGACGGGAGGGAGGCTGGCAGGAAAGACCTGGATCTGGAGATTCGGTTTCGACTACCGCGTGACACAATTTGTTCAGGCGTCGGCGACGTACGACGGAAGAACGGAGGGGGGCGGCGCTCCCGTTCACACCGCGAGGGCGGAGGTTCGTGCGTTCTTCTGATTTTGCTTGCCTTTCACTACCGGATTCTCTATACTCTGCTTACCCCGTTTCGCTTCTCAGGGAGAGACACCTGCTCTCACGCTGCATCATTCATTCTCTCGCGCCATGGTGTACTGCACCTCATTTGAGTCCAAGATTGGGCTGATCTACGTTGCATCAACCGACAAGGGAGTGTGCAAGGTAAGCGTACCGCGCCAGACGAAGAGAGATTTCCTGCGCTGGCTTCGCGAGAACTTCGATGACAACCAGGTCGTCGACAACCGCTCGCGCAACCGCGAGGTGATGGATCAGCTCAACCGATACTTCAACGGCAAGCTCGCAAAGTTCACCTGCTCCATCGACCTCCTCGGCACCCCGTTTCAGACGCGCGTCTGGAAGGAGCTCGCAAAGATTCCCTACGGCACGACGATAAGTTACAAACAGCTCGCGAAGCGGCTCGGCACGAGCAGGGGATTCCAGGCGGTCGGCCGCGCCAACGCCGCGAACCCGGTGCCCATCATCATTCCCTGCCACCGCGTCCTCGGCACGGACGGGTCTCTCGTCGGCTATTCGAGCGGGCTGAAGACGAAAGAGTTCCTCCTCAAGCTCGAGGGTTCACTGCTGATCTGAGACGGCGCCATCCCCGCGGTGCATTTCTTGCCTTCCGCTCCGTTTTTCGTTATACTTTTCAGATGTCATTCCTCCAGGAACTCAATCCGGTCCAGCGTGAGGCGGTCAGCACCGTCGACGGCCCGGTCCTCATCGTCGCCGGGGCCGGCAGCGGGAAGACCCGCGTCCTCACATACAGAATCGCCCATCTCATCGATACGGGGATTGCGCCCCAGTCCATCCTCGCCCTGACGTTCACGAACAAAGCCGCCGAGGAGATGAAGTCGCGCATTGCAGCCCTGACCGGGGAGGGGAGCCGGGGCATCTGGATGGGAACGTTCCACTCCACGTTTGCGCGCATGCTCCGCTTCGAGGCGGAGCGGATCGGCTACCAGAGGAATTACACGATCTACGACTCGGACGATTCGCTTTCCCTCATCCGCTCGATCATGAACTCCCTCGGCATTCCTTCGCAGCAGTTCAGTCCTCAGGGAGTCCGCTCGCGCATCAGCCTGTCGAAGAACTCCATGATCTCCCCGAAGGCCTACAGGGAGAAAAGCGCCGACCCGATGGCCGAAAAGACCGCGCTGATATTCGAGGAGTACGAGCGGCGGCTCAAAAAATCCAATGCCATGGATTTCGACGATCTCCTCCTCAAGCCGCTGGATCTTTTCTCGCATCACCGGGACGTCCTCGAACGGTATCAGCTCCGCTTCCGGTACATCCTCGTCGACGAGTACCAGGACACGAACAGGGTGCAATACCTTCTCCTGAACGAACTGGCCGGGCGCTATCGCAACATCTGCGTGGTGGGGGACGATGCCCAGAGCATCTACGCGTTCCGGGGGGCGGATATCAGGAACATCCTGGATTTTGAGAAAGACTATCCCGACTGCAAAGTCTTCCGGCTGGAGGAAAACTACCGGTCGACGCGCACGATCCTCGCCGCCGCCGACGGGATCATCCGGCACAATATCGACCAGATCCCCAAGAAACTCTGGACGTCCAACGAATCGGGGGACCTTATCACGGTCCAAACGTGCGAAGACGACAGGGACGAGGGATACAAGGTCGTTTCCGGCATCCAGCAGGAATCCCTGAAGCGGAAACTGGATCTCAAGGATTTCGCGGTCCTGTACCGCACCAACGCGCAGTCCCGCTCCATCGAAGACTCCCTCCGGCGCAACGGCATCCCGTATTTCATCGTGGGGGGCGTCGCCTTCTACAAAAGGAAGGAAATCAAGGACGTCCTGTCGTATTTGAGTGTCATTGCCAACCCGGCGGACACGGAGAGCCTCCTGAGGATCATCAATGTCCCTGTCCGCGGCATCGGCGAAACGACGGTCGGGAAAATCCGTTCGCTCGCCGACGAGCATCGCCTTTCCCTGCTCGAGTTTCTCCCCTCCCGCCACCTGGAAGGAGTGATCGCCGACAGGACGCTGAAAGCCGTGAGGCAATTTCACGCCCTCCTGATGAAATACATCAACCTGAAGGGGGAGATGTCCGTCGGGGAGCTGGCACACGCTCTCGTCGACGAAATCGGGGTGCTCCAGTCGCTGAAAGAAGAGAACACGACGGAATCCCTCAACCGGCGGGAGAACATCCAGGAGCTCGTCTCGGCCCTGACAGAGTTCAGCGACAAGCAGCCGGAGGCGAAGCTCGAGGATTTTCTCGCCGAGGTATCCCTCGTGTCCGACGTCGACACCGCGGAATTCGGGCGCAACGCGGTCACGCTCATGACGCTTCACGCCGCCAAAGGGCTCGAATATCCCGTCGTCTTCATCACGGGTCTCGAGGAAGGCCTCTTCCCCCTGGGGGGGGCGGAGAGCGAACGGAAGGAGCTCGAGGAGGAACGGCGGTTGATGTACGTCGGCGTGACGCGCGCAAAGCAGAAACTGTATCTTTCCTGGGCCGTCACCCGCTACCGCTACGGAGAGCTCTCGTACTCGTCGCGATCCCGGTTCCTCGAGGAGATCGACGCGGCGCTCATCCAGGCTGAGGGAGGAGCCCGGGCCCCCGCGAAGCCGTACCGCCGTCCTGCCGGTCCCGTTGCGGGGGTGCAGGCCCACCGGAAGCCGAAGACCGTTCCGGACGACGCGGAAAAGTATTTCTCCGACGTGACACCGGAGTACGAAAACGAATCACAGGATTCCTTCCACGCCAAAGTCGGTTCTCGCGTGATCCACGAATCGTTCGGCAACGGCCGGATCCTCGCGCTGGACGGAAGCGGGGACAACGCCCGCGCGGTCGTGGAGTTTGAAAGCGTCGGACGGAAGAACCTCATGCTGAAATATGCCAATCTCCGCCCCCAGTGATGCGTCGCCGGGAACATGATTGAATTCATCATCCGCGCCGTGCAGGTCGCCGTCCGGGGTCTGGAACTCGGCTTCTTCTATGCCCGCCAGGTCTACCGGAAGCTCAAAGACGACGACATCCTCTTCCTTGCCTCCGGACTGGCATTCAACGGCATCCTGACGCTCCTTCCGATGCTCTTCCTCTCCGCGGCCGTCGTCGGCACGCTGCTGAACTCCGACGCCGCGAGCCTGGACCAGGTGAACAACTTTCTCGACGCCATCTTCCCCCAGCAGCCCTTTGCGGAGGAGATCAAGGCGTCGATCCGCTCCGTGGTGTCCGAAATCATCACCTACCGCCGGTCCATCGGCGCGGTCGGCATCGTAGTTCTGCTGTGGACGGTCACCTCCATCTTCGATGCGGTGAGAACGGTCCTCCACAGGATTTACGAGCTGAAGCGGACCCGGAGCCTTCTCTCCAGCCTGGCACGCGACATCGGCTTCATCTTCGTCGCGTTCATCCTCTTTGTCGCGACGAATTTTGCCATCTGGATGTATACGCTCCTGAGGCCGCTCGCCATGGACGTCCCCGCGCTCCGGTCGCTCGTCGACGCGGGGTATACGCGCGCGGTTCCGACATTCACGATCGTGGTCCTCACCGCCGTGATGTTCTACATCGTGTACAGGTTCATCACCGACGTTCGTCCTCCGCATAAGGCGGCCGCAATATCGACACTGACTACGACGGTCCTCTGGATCGTCGGCGGAAGGGCGTTCGCCCTGTACATTTCCGACTGGTCCATCATCGGCAAGATCTACGGCCCTTACGCGTTTCTTCTCGTGCTTCTCATCTGGATCTATCTTTCCAGTGTCCTGTTCGTCCTCGGCGGCGTCGTCGGGCAGGTGTACTGGGAACGAAGCAAACTTGTCGCCGCAGGACTCCTGAAAAAGAAGAGCTGACCCACAATCGCGAAGCAGGGGGTAACTATGTCCAGGAATTCTCTCGAGCATCTGCGCGAGCTCCGGGAAAAAGCGATGCTCGGAGGCGGGCAGGCACGGATCGACGACCAGCACAGGAAGGGAAAGCTCACCGCACGGGAGCGCCTGACCATCCTCCTCGACGAGGGGAGCTTCGAGGAGACGGACATGTTCGCCGAGCATCGCACGAGCGATTTCGGTCTCGACAAACAGAAGTACCTCGGAGACGGGGTCGTTACGGGGACCGGCACGATCGGCGGAAGACTGGTATGCGTCTTCAGCCAGGATTTCACCGTCTTTGGCGGTTCGCTCTCGGAAGCACACGCGGAGAAGATCGCGAAGGTGATGGACCTGGCGATGAAGGTCGGGTGCCCGGTGATCGGGCTGAACGACTCGGGGGGCGCGCGCATCCAGGAGGGGGTTGTGAGCCTCGGGGGGTACGCGGGGATATTCCTGCGCAATACGCTCGCCTCGGGCGTCGTCCCCCAGATCTCGGCGGTGATGGGCCCCTGCGCGGGAGGTGCGGTGTATTCCCCCGCCATCACCGATTTCACGCTGATGGTGAAGGAAACGAGTTACATGTTCGTGACGGGCCCCAACGTCGTGAAGACCGTGACGCACGAAGAGGTGACCGCCGAAGAGCTCGGAGGAGCGGTCACGCACGCGAGCCGGAGCGGTGTTGCTCATTTTGCGTGTGAAAACGAAGTGGAGTGCCTTGAAACGGTGCGCAACCTGCTCGGCTACATTCCGTCCAATAACGTGGACGACCCCCCGGTGATTGCAGCCACCGACGATCCAAACCGGCGTGATCCGGAACTCGACAGTCTCGTCCCGGAAAACCCCAACAAACCGTATGACATCAAGCAGGTGATCTCGCGCGTCGTGGACGGGGGGACGTTTCTTGAAGTGCACGAGCAGTATGCGGGGAACATCGTCGTCGGGTTTGCCCGGCTGGCCGGGAAACCCATAGGCGTCGTCGCCAATCAGCCCTCCGTTCTTGCGGGGGTTCTCGACATCGACGCCTCGCGCAAAGGGGCCCGGTTCGTCCGTTTCTGTGACGCGTTCAACATACCCCTGGTGGTCTTCGAGGACGTTCCGGGGTTTCTTCCGGGGACGGACCAGGAATGGCGGGGGATCATCACCAACGGTGCGAAGCTTCTCTACGCATTCTGCGAGGCCACGGTGCCCCGGCTGACGGTCATCACGCGCAAGGCATACGGGGGAGCGTACGACGTCATGAACTCGAAGCACATACGGGGGGACGTCAACTTCGCCTGGCCCGGGGCCGAGATCGCCGTGATGGGCCCGAAGGGAGCAGCAGAGATCATATTCAAGCGGGAGATCGATGCCGCGCCGGACCGCGAAAAGGCGCTCGCTCAGAAAGAGATGGAGTACCGGGAGAAGTTCGCAAACCCTTACCTTGCCGCGAGCAGGGGATACATTGACGCGGTGATCGAACCATCGGAAACCAGGCCGAAACTGATCCGGGCAATGGAGAGGCTGCAGAACAAGGTGGACGCGAATCCGAAAAAGAAACACGGGAACATCCCCCTGTAACGGGGAAGGGACGATCTCTCACAATTGTCTTGAAATTTCTCCGCCAAGTTGATATATTGCATATGCATACTTACAACTTGGACGGTGGGAGGAATGAACCGAAGCGTTCTGCGGAGAGCTGTTTTTTGTCTATGCTTCACGATCATTGCAGGCTGCTCGTCTGAAGAGGCGAGCCGTCAGAAAGTCCCCACCGCTTCCGTTGAACATCCCGCACCACTTGCAGCAGTAGATTCTTCCGTCCGTGATTTCACCGCCGACACCTCGCAGTTCCTCGATCTCGCCTCCAGCGACGAAGATGTGACGTCGGATTCTGCACTCGCCTCAATGCTTGAATCCGCGCGCCAGCATTACCTTTCGGCCATCGCCGCGGGAGAGAATCACGATTCCACACGTTCGGCGTCGCAGTTCGAGGAAGCCATCGGAATACTGGACCAGCTCAGCTACTTTCCCAACATCGAGAACAACAAGGATTTCAACGACCTGAGCAAGGCCGTCATCGAAGATTACGAGCAGTACATTGCGCACATCGACAGTCTCAGCCCCGAGAGTTCGGTCTTCGCCCTCCGGGAGAAGATGAACGAGCTGACGGAGATCGCGGATACCTCGGGCGCAAAAGAACCCCAGAAATTCATCCACGAAGGGACGACGATCCCCCTTGTGGTCAACAACCTTGTGGACCAGAACATCAAATTCTTCCAGGGGAGAGGTCGGCATCACATGGACAAGTGGCTCCGGCTCTCGGGCCGCTATTTTCCGATGCTGAAACAGGTTCTGCGCGAAGAAAATGTCCCCGAGGAAATCATCTACCTGACGATGCCCGAAAGCGGCCTCAATCCCGTGGCACGTTCGTGGAAGAAGGCCGTCGGGATGTGGCAGTTTGTCAAGGGAACCGGTCGGCTGTACGGCCTCAAAGGCAACTTCTGGTACGATGAGCGCCGGGACATCGAGAAGGCGACGCGCGCGGCGGCACGGTATCTGCGTGACCTGCACGACGAATTCAACGACTGGTACCTGGCCCTGGCGGCATACAACTCGGGTGCGGGCCACGTCTACAGGGGGATACGCAGGAGCGGTTCGACGGACTTCTGGGCGATGCGCCGGAGACTGCCGAGGGAAACGCGCAATTACGTACCCCAGTACATCGCGGTGACGCTGATCTGCCTGAATCCTTCTTCGTACGGGTTCTCCGACGTGACTCCGGAACCGCCCCTGACGTTCGATAAGGTCAAAGTCGACGACTGCGTCGACCTGGATGTTCTCGCCGACTGCGCCGGCACGGACGCCGACGTGATGAGGCTCCTGAACCCCGAGCTCGTTCAGTGGTGCACGCCTCCCGGACTGAAAGGCTATGAGCTCCGCATCCCGGCCGGCTCCTCGCAGAGGTTCAAGGAACGGTACGCGCAGATCCCCGATGACAAGAAGAGGGATTGGATCGTCCACACCATCCACCGGGGCGAGACGCTTGCCTCGATCGGAAAGAAATACGGGATTCCCGCCGAGATCATACAGGAATCCAATCATCTTTCGTCGTCGAGAAAGCTCTCGGTGGGAAAGAACATTGCGATCCCCGTCCCGCGGGGATCGGAACGGTATGCGGGGCTCGTGGCGGCATCGGCAAGGACGGAACCGTCGCTGCGGACGGGGGATGCCACGTCTTCGCGGCACGCCGCCGGAAAATCGCGGATGGCGAAGGCACTCTCGTACGCGCGGGTTCATCCCCCTGCCGACACGCGCGATAAGTCAGAGCTGATCTACAGGGTCAAGAAAGGCGATACCATCGGGCACATCGCCGAATGGTACGGCTGCAGGGCCGCCGACATCAGGAACTGGAACGATCTGCCTTACGGCCGACCGCTCCGCGCGGGCGCCGAGCTCACGATCTGGGTCGACAAACAGGAGCTGGCAAGGTATCAGAAGATCGACGCCATGACGTTCGCCGAAAAGCAGGCGGCCCTTCCTCAGAAACGGGAGACGGCGTCGGGGGATGAGAACGGGGGAGATGTTTCGAAGACGTACACCGTGAAAAAAGGGGAGACGCTCGAGAAGATCGCGCAGGACCGGGGCGTTACGATCGCCGAAATCAAGCGCTGGAACCACCTCCGCACGAGCAGGATCAACGCAGGGCAGGAGCTGACGATCCACGACGAGGGAACCGTGACTCCGCCGGCCGGTGCGAAGGCGTCACAGGGGGGGAAGGCCGGACCCGCCACGGAGAAAGTCCTGACATACAGGGTGAAGAAGGGTGACACGATCTGGGACATCGCACGGGCCCACAACGTCGAGGTGCGCGACCTGAAGAGCTGGAACGACATCACGCGGAACAAGATATTTGCAGGGCAGGAGCTGATCATCCACCTCAGCCCCGCGGATTCGCGCCAGTAGAGCCGACGGCGACAACCCGGTGCCAGTATTCCCGGTGGATGTAGTGTGTGACGATTGATGTGAACTCGTTCAGCAGATGCTCCGGCATGATCACGTAGAGCGCCGAGGCCTGGTCTCCCGCACGGGCGTTGTGATCAAGAAAGACGTTGTATTCCTCGAGTGATTCCTCGCTGTCCAGGCTCTCCCTGTCCGGTCTGACAAGCCCGAAGACAACACGGCGTTTCGCCCCGTCGAACCCGATCACGTCGGCCCGTCGCGGGCGCGCCGAGCCATACCCGTCGTTGGCGATCGGAGGGGGGAGCGCCATTCCCGTGATACCCGCGGCACCCTTGATTTCCACCCCTTCGGCCTTCAGGTAGTCAACAAGCCTGGCAACGAGCGTATGGTCCGGTTCCTGCATTGTTCCCGATTGATTTATCCCGGGAAATGTACCCCTGACTGAGCCGGAAATCAAGTACAGTGCGCCGCGTTTGACGCCCCGAGGGCTCCCTGACTGCGTTCAGTTGATTGTGAAGGGGCGTAGTCGTAGTTTGATTCCCGCACCGGTTACCGGAGCTGTCTCAGACACCTCTCAGAGTGAACCACGCCCCCATGCGCCTTGCCAGGAACATCTTCGTCCTCTTCATCCTCGTTTCTCTCGCCGGGCCGGAGATATTCGCCCAGCGCGACCTCGTCCCTCCGACCGACCCGGTCTACAAGTTCCTCCTGCGGCAGGAGGTCAACGGCACGCTGAGAGGGTTCCACTGGGGGATGCTCCCTCTCTCTCGCGGGGAGATTGCAGGATTTCTGGATTCGCTGGAGAATTCGTCGTCGCTCTCGGAAACCGACCGCGGCATGCTGAAGGACCTGAACGTCAGATTCTCGTTCGACAGGACCCGGACGCTCTCCCGTTCAACATCGCTCATCGCCGGTGACGGACCGACATCCGTGTTTGACGATGAGAAACAGAAGTACCTGTATGCGTACGCGGATTCAACCTCCTCGGTGTTCATTGACGGGTTCGGCTCGTACAGCTACCGTGCGGGGAAAGGGGACTCCGTGGGGTCAAATTTCGCTTCTCTGGGGGAAATCGGGGTCCGCGTCCGCGGGACGCTGTTTGACAGGCTGGGATTCTATCTCCAGGCCTCCAACGGCAAGCTCCTCAGCGGGTCGCACCAGTTCGCGCTGATGGACCCGAGGCTGATCGCGAACAACAAATTCAACTCCGATTCGCGGGGCTACTTCGACATCACCAACGGGTACATGCGCTATGACGCCGGATGGATCGCCCTCACGGCCGGGAGGGAGCAGATCCTCTGGGGAACGGGGTACAGTGACAGGCTCATATTCTCGGACAATACCGTCCCGTTCGATTTCATCAAGCTCGACATACGAAGCGGGAACGTGCACTACTCGTTCGTCCACGGGAGCCTCGTGGGGGCAGACACGAACGGGCACACGCTCTCATCAAAATACATCGCCTCTCACCGCCTGGAATTCAACATCGGCCCGCGGTTCAGGCTCGGGCTCAACGAGGCGATCGTCTACAGCAGACAGCCCCCGTCGTTTGCGCTGATGAATCCGCTTGCGTTTCTCACCTCGACCGACCAGTCGATCCAGCTCCCGGTGGATAATGCTCACAAAAAGCACATCTGGATCGACGGCGAGTTGTTCGCTGCGAGGAAGTTGCGGTTCAGCGCCACGGTGATGATCGACGACCTCAACCTGGGGACGATCGGGAATTCCGATGTCAGCGGCAACGACAACAAATTCGGCTGGCAGGTGGGAGTGCTCTGGCAGGATGCCTTCTCCGTCAGCAATTTCCTCCTCTCGCTCGAGTACACGCGAATCGGTCCGTTCGTCGGCGCACACAGGGAGATCGTCAGCACGTACACGAACTGGGGCCTCCCCCTGGGTCAGGCCCTGCAGCCGAATTCCGACGATTGGACCCTCCTGGGTGAATATGACCTGACTCCCCGGCTCAGCTTCAGCGGGAAATTTCAGTTTCAGAGGACGGGGGAGAACATCGTGGACGGGGCGGGGAACATCCTCTTCAACGCGGGATCCGACCTCCTCAACGGGGAGGGGGACTTCGATCATCCGAACGTCTTCCTTCAGGGCCTCCGGGTGAACCGGTTCCTGGCGACAATCGGAGCGACGTGGCAGCCGGTCAGACAGTATTTCCTCGAATGCACGTACTTCTTCAGGTCGTTCTCGTACCCCTCGTTGCCGAAAAACCAGCACGACAACATCCTGTGGACCACCGTTCGCGTGGATTTCTGAAGGAAGGGGAGACACGAAAAGCACAAAGGGCACCTGCGAAGGTGCCCTTACAAATCGTGCGGAGGGGGAGAGATTCGAACTCTCGGTAGAGGTTTACCCCCTACGACGGTTTAGCAAACCGTTGGTTTCGGCCACTCACCCACCCCTCCAGTATCGGATTCGGGTTGCAGACGAAAAGACTCTTCAAACATACAAAATTTACGCCCCTGAAACAAGAGAACGTCCCTTGTCTCAGGTTGATTCTTTACGGTGTTTTTTGCATGTTGAGCACCATAACACCGGCGTAAGTTCTTACGATCCTTGAAATAATCGTTGCGCGAGAAATTCCGGCAGGCCCACGTCGCGAATGGCGCGGGCGGTTTTCTGCACTTCATAGTGGACGCGGATCAGGCTGTACTCTCCCGTGGTGGAATCCAGTAGTCCGAATGCCGCGTCAGGGTTTCCGTCCCGCGGCTGACCGACGCTCCCCACGTTGATGATGTGCCTTGCTCCCACTTTGAATTTGTTGACGGACCCGTCCTCCCCGATGATGATCGGGACGTGCGTGTGCCCGATGAAGCAGAGGGGAGTCTTGAATGCGGCGAAGTTCTCCTGTGCGGCCCTCATCGTCAGGATGTAGCTCCAGGCGTCAGGCCGGTTCGGCGATGAGTGCGCGAGCGTGAGTCCGTTGGGTTCTGCCGTGAAGGGGAGCTTGTGAAGGTACTCGACGTTTTCCTTCGACACGACCGTTTTGGACCACTGGATTGCGCTGACGCCGTAGTGGTTGAAATCGTCGAGCGGCGTATCACCCACAAGCCCGCTGTCGTGATTTCCTTTCAGAACCACCGAACAACGTTTCCGCACGAGATCTACGCATTCGTTCGGAAAAGGCCCGTAACCGACGGTATCTCCCAGGCAGTAGATGGTTTCAGCTTTCAGATCCTCGACCTTTTTCAAGACCTCCTGGAAAGCCTCGAGGTTGCCGTGGATATCGGAGAGAACAGCAATGAGCATGCGGGGGCGTTGGTTGATTAATGGTTGTACAATAAATGAGATGATTTTGATAAAGGCAAATGCAAAACGCCTCGGGGTCGTGGCACCCCTCCTTTTTCTCCTCCTGATCCCCGGAAGAGCCCTTCTCGCCCAGGATCAGAGCAGGGAACAAATCCGTTCTGAAGCGGAGAGCCAGCTTCAGAAGATGACCCCCGCCGAGATCGATCAGAAGTTGAAGGAACTCGGGATGACCCGGGAGGAGGCGATTGCCAAGGCGAGGGACTACGGCATCAGCCTGGATGATTATCTCTCCCGACTCAGGGCCGCGCCGACAGGGGAAAGCTCCGAATCACCTTTCGGCCGTGGCACGAGTGTGCTCAAGGGCGATCCGCGATTGGAGGCACAGCGCAGCACCTACCGGTTCCTCGGCGACCTGGACACCTCAGCGCAACGACTGCAGAAACCCATAAAGAGAATTCCCGTGCCCGGGTTCGCCTCGCGGATGGGCGCCGACAGCCTCCTCCAGCCCTTCGGCTCCGAGATATTCCAGTTCCCGTCTTCGTTCTTCACCCCCTCGGCCGCAGCCCCGCCCCCTCCGTCGTATCAACTGGGACCGGGGGATGAAATAGCGCTCACCGTCTGGGGAGAAACGCGGCTCAGCTACCAGATTGCCATCAACAAGGAAGGGAACCTCATCGTCCCCGACGTGGGACCTGTGAGCGCAAACGGGCTCACGCTGGCCCAGTTCCAGGACAAACTTCTGAAGCGGATGTCCTCCGTGTACTCCAGCCTCGGCGGCGGCCCTCACGCAAGGACGTTTCTCGATGTGTCTCTGGGAAGATTGAAAACGATCCAGGTGTTCGTGACGGGTGAGGTCAACCGTCCCGGGGGCTACGCCATTCCGTCGATGTCGACGGTATTATCAGCCCTGTATGCGGCCTCGGGTCCGACGATCAACGGAAGCATGCGCAATATCCGGATTCTCCGGAAAGGATCGGAGGTGCCGGCGGCAGATCTCTATTCGTACATCCAGACAATGCACAGGGAGAATGACGTCCTCCTTATGGACGGGGATGTCCTGTTCGTTCCGCCTGCTGTGCGACGGGTGGCAGTACTGGGTGAAATAACCCGCCCGGCTATCTATGAGATTAAGGACGGCGAGACTCTGAGTGACCTGATACAGCTCGCAGGGGGTCTCCGGTTCTTCGCATATACGAAACGGATTCATATTGAACGCATAGTGCCTCTGCGTGAACGACAGTTGTACGACAGGGATGTGCTTCAGGTCGACCTGAACTTCGCCACCGCACAGGAGATGCTTGCAAGCAAGAAGACGCTTGAGGACGGCGATATCGTTCATATACTCGAAATCGCATTCGACGCCGTCAATCGCGTCGATATTTCCGGCCCTGTCTACAAACCCGGCAGGTATGCACTTGCACCCGGCATGCGCGTGGCGGATCTGATAATGGACGCCGACAGCCTGAGGCGGAGCACGTTTTCAGAGCTCGGCACCGTCTACCGATTGCTCCCGAATCTCCGTCGCGAGGTTCACCCGTTCAACGTGCGTCTGGCGCTCTCGGGCGAGGAAGCCAACAATCTCCTTCTGAAGAACGAGGACAGCGTCGTCGTGTATCCGGACAGTCTCTTTTACCCGCAGAAAATGGTGACCATCGCCGGGGCGGTCCGGCAACCGGGGAAATTCCCGCGGCGCGAGAACCTGACGATCGGCGACCTCATCGTGATGGCGGGGGGGCTGACGGAACTCGGACAGGTCACGGGGATTGAAGTAGCCCGCATGGACACGGTAGAGGTAGGGAAGTACAGCCAGGTATACAAAGTCGACCTCCCGCCGGACTACTGGAAGTCAGGCGAGCATGATTTCGCATTGAGAGATGACGACATAGTGTCCATACCGGAAAACCCGAAGATCACGGTACCCAAATCGGTTGTCCTCACAGGCTACGTGATGTATCCGGGCACGTATGCCATCAGGTATTCCGGGGAGCGGGTTGCCGAACTTTTCCGCCGTGCCGGCGGACTCCGTGTGGGGGCTTACATCGAAGGGACCAGGCTCTTCAGGAAGTTCAACAATGCGGGGCTCGTGCCGCTTGATTTCAAGAAGGCACTCGAGGATGAATCGTCCCGCGACAACGTCATCCTGTATGACAGGGATTCGATCAACGTCGCCATCATGGAGGACGTTGTATATGTCACTGGCGAAGTAATTGTCCCGTCGCCGGTTCTCTATAAAAGGGGGGCAGGTCTCGATTTCTACATTGAGCAAGCCGGTGGGACCAAGCAAGAGGCAGATGAAGACCGCATCGTCGTCCTTCTCCCCGGAGGGAAGAAATGGGAAGGAGGCGGACTATTCGGCAGCCAGGACATACTCCCGGGCAGTTCCGTATTCGTTCCGAAGAAGATAGAGAGAGAAGACAAGACGCTCCCCATCCTTCGGGACATAGTGACGATACTCGCGAGTCTCGCCGCGCTGACCGTCGCGATGATCCAGGTAACAAAGTAAGCACCCATGTTAACGCCGAGCCCCTCGCCAAAACAAGAAGTGACATTCCGCGATGTCTTCGCCCCTGTGTGGGCAGAGAGAAAACGGGTGTTCATCATATCCTTCGTCGTGGGAGTCCTGACGCTGGGTGTGAATTTCCTCCTGCCGAAGTACTACAGGGCGAATGCGATCATCCTTCCCGAAACGGACAAGAGCAAGCTCAGTTCGATGAGTTCACTGGCCGGACTAGCATCGCTTGCCGGAGTCAACGTATCCGGTAGTGACGTTTCTCGTCTGTACCCGGTCATCCTGACCAGCGAATCTGTTCTTACCTCCGTCATTGAACGCCGGTTTGCAACGGAGAAATTCAAGGATTCCGTGAACCTCATCAAGTATATGGATCTTGATGAGGGGTCGCCCGCGAAAGACCTGGATGCGGCGCTTACCCGAATGAAAGACCTCGTGTCCGTCAGCTTTGATACGAAAACCTCCGTATCAAGTGCGAGCGTCGAAATGCCAGAACCCCGTCTTGCTGCCGACGTTCTGAATGCCCTGTTGAATGAGCTCGACCTGTTCCTCCGCGAAAAGAAATCTACAGGCGCCACGGAGCAGCGGAAATGGATCGAGTCCCGGCTCGTTCAGGTAGACGTTGAGCTCCGGTCCGCCGAAGAGGCCCTGAAGACCTTTCGGGAAAAGAACCGGCGTGTCGGCGATTCTCCCCAGCTTCTCCTTGAGCAGGATCGACTTGCGAGAGAAGTGGCGGTGAAGGGTTCTATCGATCTTGAACTGAGGAAGCAAGCGGAAATCGCCAAGATCGATGAGATCAAGCAGGTGACAACAATCAATGTGCTAGACGAGGGACGTGAGCCGGTAAAGAAGGAACGGCCGAAACGGGCTACAAATGCCGTCATAGCCTTTTTACTGGCATTTGCAGGAACGTCCGGCTACTTCGCGGTTAAGTCAATTTACGGCCAGCGAATCCGTTCGTATTGGGCTTCGTTGATGCCGTGATCCACCCCCCTTTTTGCAATCGCCCAGACCTCATGAGTGATCTATTTGGCTGTAGAGGGGCTATTCCGGATACCTCGTCAGGTGCTTTTTCCCCCCAACAATTAATCCCAGCCTTACCTTTTCATGAACTCTTCCCCAGACAAAGTGTTTTGACAATAGGCATTTTATTCGCACATAGAATGCCCATAGTCCGGATCGAAACCAAGAGACGCCTACGCCGTTTCTCTTCCCAGGACCTTCATCACGGAATAGAAGTACATAATTCTTAAGCCAAGAGCATGTCTATGAAGTCCTGGGAGTCTCATTCCATCGTTGTTACCGGGGGAAACGGATTCCTCGGCAGGGCTGTTGTTGACAGATTGAAAGCACGTGGATTTAATAACATCGTCGTTCCGCGAAGCCGTGAGTATGACTTAAGAAAAGAATCGGACATCCGTCGTCTCTTTGATATGGCGAGACCCACCCTAGTCATTCATCTCGCGGCCGTCGTGGGAGGAATTGGTGCGAACCTTGCAAACCCGGGCAGGTTCTTCTACGACAACGCTATCATGGGTATTCAATTGATGGAACTATCGCGACAGTACAGCGTAGCAAAATTTATTGGCGTGGGGACTATCTGTGCTTATCCAAAACTCACTCCCGTTCCGTTTAAGGAGGGCGATCTTTGGAATGGATATCCCGAGGAGACCAATGCGCCGTATGGATTGGCGAAGAAGATGATGCTCGTCCAGGCACAGGCATATCGCCAGCAATATGGGTTCAACGCAATTTATCTATTGCCGGTTAACCTATACGGTCCCGGTGACAATTTTGAACCGTCATCCTCCCATGTAATACCTGCGCTAATCAAGAAGTGTTTGGATGCTGCACGAGTATCGGCAAACGAAATCGTTGTGTGGGGGGATGGGAGCGCGACAAGGGAGTTTCTCTATGTGGAAGATGCAGCAGAGGGAATTGTTTGTTCGGCGGAAAAGTACAACGACTCGGCTCCTGTCAATTTGGGATCAGGCTTCGAAATCTCCATCAAAGATCTTGTTGGGCTCATAGTGAAGCTCACAGGCTTCGAGGGAAGAATTCGGTGGGACACATCGAAGCCAAACGGACAACCCAGGCGAATGCTGGATATCACGCAGGCGCAAAAACGATTTGGATTTACTGCAAAGACCGGGTTTGAAGAAGGCTTGCGGAGAACGATCGATTTCTATCTCAAACTCAGCCAGTCTGGGTAGCTATAGCAATGCGCTGTCTTTAGTATGTTTGGTCGCAGATAGAATAATGGGACGACGACACTCAGAATACGTGCAAGAGTGTCTGGAGGCGATTCAATTGTGAGGATCTGAGGATGACTAGCAATATGATATGCGAATGCGATGGCTGAAAAACTCGCAGACTCCAAAGAAGCCCCCGCCGCGGACGCTCCCCCAACGCCCCGAAAGTTCCTCCTTCGTAATGCCTTGTATAGCTCTGGTTCTTGGATTGTAAATGTAGCAGTGGTAATGCTTGCCACTCCATTCATTTTAATGAAGCTTACACGCGAGGGCTATGGTATCTATGCACTTCTGACTGGACTCGTCGGCTACTATGGTCTACTCGATTTCGGATTGGGGCAAGGGGTGACCAAGTTCGTCGCTCAGTTTAAGGCGACCGAAGACACGGATGGGATTAATCGTTCAATAAATGCGGCTTTGTGGGTTCAGGCTATAGCTGGTTTGACTGGGTCGATCGCTGTTGCGATTTTTGCAGATCCTATCCTCCACCTATTTGATATACCCCTGGCTCTGGTAGAATCCTCCAAGATTGCCCTTTATATAACTGCGTGCGGCTTTTTTTTCACAATGCTCTCTGGGACGTACAGCTCCGCACTTATGGGGCTTCAAATGTATGCGTTGATTGGAAAAACAAACCTGATAATAAATGTCGGGTTGACTTGTTTGATCATTAGTGCCCTTTGGCTAGGAGGAGGGCTAATAGCGACTGTGATCCTCACCTCGATCTCAGCATTGGTGATGTTCCTAGTATATTTTTTCTTGCTTCGATTCCACCTTCCAGGATATAGTGTCATTGGGAGATTTAGCCGTACAAACTTGCGCACTCTTGCATCATATAGTGGATACTTATTCTTGTCAAAGATATCGAGCGCATTTGGACTTTACGTTGTTCGATTCATAGTAGGTTATTACCTGGGCCCTGTCGGAGTAACCTATTTTGTGATCCCGTCTAAGCTTACAAGTGCTGCCGGTGGCCTGCTAAGTAGCGCCACTAGTGTCCTATTTCCATTTTCGAGTTCCCTATCTGTCTCAAATGACTCACGCAGTATACAACGAGCGGTATTGGAAACCTCCAAGCATCTCGCGGCCATCTCTGTCCCCGTTTTTCTTCTCGTTGCGCTAGTCTCAAGGTATGTCCTGTCTATATGGATGGGGTCGGGGTTTGCTGATCACACTTGGGGGATCCTGACGCTCCTAGCGTTTGGTTCGCTTTTGGGATCGTTTACAGCAGTTCCGAATCTTGTAGCTATGGGCCTAGGCCATTCGAGGATCGTCGGTCTATTCTCCGCGGGATCCCTCGGATTCTATTTGGTATTGTTACCGCTACTGACTGCTAAGTTCGGTCTGGTTGGAACTGGATGGGCAATAACTATCTCCACGATTCCGGGTCTTCTGCTTGTATGCTATGAACTCCGGAAGATTTTCAAAATCGGAATCGTTCTATACTTCAAGAATGTCATTGCAGTGCACCTCCCCATAGCCATTTGTGTCGCTGGTGTGTGCAGTTATTGGAACAACAATTCGTCGGGACCTTCTCTCTTCTTGGTTATGGTGATGGTGATTGCCTTCGGCATATATGAAGGCGTTCTCATTGCGTACGGCTACTTCCCGGTTCGCCAGTGGGCAACTGTATTGTTCAATAGAGATTCGCTGAAGGTCTGAGACTTGTGAAAGCGCAACTTCGATCTAGGCCGAGGGCAAATAAGATCAATCCGGTATTCTGCCGAGCGGGCAGCGCGAATGAACCTACGATGTGTCCGCCCTTTTGTTTCCGAGATTTCCTCTGCGGGCCTTCCAGTAGTGGGTACTAGGACCTGGTTGCTCAACCTAGTTTCAATGAAATGAGTCCGGAGAGTTTTCAGAGGGCCCCATTCAGTTAAAGAGAATTGCTTCCGCGGGAATTATGGCTGCTCATATCCTTCATCAGATTAACAGGCGGATTCAAAGGCTTAGAAAAAGGAAAAGGAATGTTTTCGCTTCGAACTTCAAAAGAAAGGCTCTCATAGCCTATCTGACGGAACCGTTTACATCGGGCCTCACTTTTTCTCATACGAACCTAAGAGAATGTCTGGCGGCGGCGGAGATATTGAGTGAATTTGGGTTTATGATTGACGTGGTGGATCATTATGTCTCGGGCGGCATCGATTATTCAGAATACGAAGTGGTTTATGGAATGGGAGCGGCCCTTGAATTATCATTTTACTCTGATTGTCCAAACATTAAGTGTCGTATTTTCTATGCTACGGGTTGCAGTCCTATTTATTCGAGCATTGCTACGACATTGAAAGTCCGAGACTTTTATGGCCGGAGTAAAGTGTTCTTGTTGGACTCGAGTAGACTCGTCCAACAAACACAGATGGCCCAGGTCTTTCTCTCTGACAAAGTCATTGTGCTTGGGAACGATTTCGTTCTTGATACGTACATTAGGTTCGATCTCGAGCGAAAAGAGAGGTATTGTCGTCTCGACGCATTTTTCAACGATTGTTATGATATTGATTTGCAGGGAAAGGTATTTGAGTCCGCAAGAAGGCATTTCCTGTGGCTAGGGAGTGGCGGTCTATTGCACAAAGGGCTGGACATCCTTCTCGATATTTTTGTTCAAAATCCCAATATCCATTTGCATGTGTGTGGTGCGCCGACCCGAGAGCGTGGCTTTGCCAAATACTTTGACACTCACCTTTTCCATTCGGCAAACATAACGAATCATGGATTCGTAAGAATGGACTCCGGCGAGTTTAGATCGATCATGGATGTTTGTGGGTATGTTCTATCTCCCTCTCTGAGTGAGGGGGGGGCGCCTGCGGTACTGAATGCGATGGCGAATGGGGGCCTTCTCCCAATTCTGACGCGCGAATCGGGATTGGATATTGGGGAGTATGGATGGCAGATCGAGGGTCAAAATCTTCTTGAGTTCTCGAAGGTTATTGAAGCAGCAAGTGTTATCGACCCCGCGATACTAAGAAATGCTGCCACAGATACCAAGGCTTGGGCTCGAAAGAGATATTCTTACGAGCTGTACAAGAAATCTCTGAGGAATATTTTGAAAGACTTGCTTCAATCGAAGGGTGTAGACATTGCCAAATGAGCCACAGTACTTTTTATGGGACGCGTTGCCTGAGGGGATCCAACGCAGATTCCGCGGGGGGCGGGCTGAATGCAGTCGGAACAACGGGGGGACTGTAGGACCAGACTCGGGCATTTGTGTGATCATTGTTCTTCCTATTCCGCAGAGGATTAGATGAATACAAAATTGACTTCGGAATTACGCTCTTTTCGTTCCCTTTGGAAAGGAGGGTTCTATGAAGGGGACCCATTAAATCCACTGGGAATATCAAGTTACGGTCAACTGAGTTATATGAGTGTATTGCATGCGACCTACCTGCGATGCATCAAACCCTTCATTGGCCCTCAAACTGTTGCCCTCGAAATTGGCCCAGGCCGAGGCGCGTGGACGAAGACCATGTTGGAAGCAAAGGAAATCTATGCTCTCGACGCGTTACCTGAAACGCACAACGGTTTCTTCGAGTACCTAGGACACCCTCGCCATGTCCACTACTTCGAGATAGGGGATTTTGACTGCAATATGCTGCCTGACAATCATTTCAACTACGTTTTCTCGTTTGGCTGTTTATGTCACGTTTCCTTCGAAGGCATAAAACAATACGCTACTAACATCTACCCGAAGCTCTTGCCGGGTGCCAATTGCTTCTGGATGGTCGCGGATTATGATAAATACAATAATGCACTCCGCAATCTTGACAACCTGAGTTTCTATAACATACTTGTCCGTCGGAAGTTCTTTCTTTGGAACTACGTTCGACGATTTCTGATACACAGAGTCAAGCCCGTCTTCGTTAACCCGTTTGAAGACGATACTCCTGCTCCTGGACGGTGGTATAACGCCGGAGTCCAAAGGACTTGTTCGATGCTCAAGGAAGCGGGATATGATGTTATAGATCCCGATGTCGGCACTTGCCTCAGAGATCCGATTATCCATTTTGTGAAACCCTAATACGGATAAGGCTCCCTGCTGTAACTATGACATATGGTCGAACGAGCTGGTCGTTCACTTTCTTGGTTGGGGCAACAGGTTGATCCCCCGGATTATTCCGATTATGAACATGCGAGAGTCCGAATAGCGATTGGGCCCAAACCACTTGGCACTTTCTGGATAATTGACGTACCAACGTGTTCGAGTCCCTTCGCATGATATGTAGATAGAGGTTGCGTTAGCCGATCCTTACGCGCTCATCGTCCACTGATTTATCAAGGTCATAAGTGCGAAACCCATTTCAGCGGTCAGGACTTGCTTCCGTTCGGGATTTGGATACCGAAGAATGGAAGAGTAATCTCAAGCGCCTTGAGATTATCCAGAATGAGTTTCTTGGGATGGAAAGCGGATTCCGTTCGGAGGAATATCGAAGAAAATGGCCCTCCGATTCGCTGCACACATGGAGCCGGGTATGGGAATACCCTTATGTGTTCGGGAATCTCCTCCACCTCAAAGAGGCGAGGGACATTCCTGAAGGGGCAGTGATTGCTGATGTCGGGAGCGGAGTGACCTTTTTCCCGTTTGCCTTGGCAAGGGCTGGGTTCAACGTTTGGTGCGTGGACCGTGATCCGATCTGCAAACTGGATCTCGAAAAAGCTGTTGAGGTTATGGCGGCAAGTCCCGGTACTGTCTCCTGCCTCACCTCTGGGCCAGATTCAATTCCAATATCAGATCAGTCTGTCCATGCAATAGTATGTGTAAGCGTTCTGGAGCACGTTGATGATCCTGCTGCTCTGATTGAGGAGTTTGCACGGATATTGCTGCCTAATGGAGTTTGTCTTCTCACTCTCGATCTCGATCTCAAAGGCAATTTGGAAATCGGCCCTGAACGTTATTCACACATAGTCCGAACATTAATGGATAAGTTCATCTTGCTTTATCCGGAGGTTACGGTGCATCCTGCTTCTCTGCTTCGCACCGACACGGGACCATATCCGATGGCTCAGCCTTCGAGGATGAGCATTCTTAGGTACACCGTTCAAGAGAACCTTGTCAAACCCGCATTAGGAATGATATCGCGGCCTGTACCAATTCGTCCGATTCTTGCTGTGCAGGGGTCCGCCTTGAGAAAGCGATAGGTTCTGAAGCAATGTGCCGGAAATCCACGGAAGGTATCCAATAGATGACTGCAATCAGGTTCGAGTCATCAAGTGAGAGGGTTACTCAGGTGTCGTACCATTATCTCCCCATTGTGGGGGGCCAGGAGGTGTACGTTCAGCAATTGAATGATCTGATCAAGGATATGGGTTTTTCATCTTGCGTAGTTCAAAGACCAAGGAAAGGATTTGTTGAAACCGCTGAGACGTTGGGGACACCTTATATTCCCTTCTTAGGCAGGCTGATTGGGGAATGGGATAGGCACTTATTTACTATGTTCCTGCTCTTGAGTAAGCGCAGGCTCATTCCGGAAGATTCTCTCGTAATTGTGCACTACGCGCTTCATTCCCCGGTTCTTTGGCGACAACCAAAGCGAGCGATAATCTTATCACACGGCAAGGATTGGGACGAATCAGATGCTTCTGTCGAACATAGGTTAAGGGAATTCCTGTCTCGTCGTTCATTTCTCAGATTCACGTTAGTTGCCAATGACACGGATTACCTCAGAACATTTGGGATCAACATAGAGCCAGGGGAACACCCGTTTGAAGAAGTAGCTCCCGACAAGTGGTACATTCCCAATTGCGTAGATACGGATGAGTTTGGCCCCGCACCGAATGGGCGCAACAGCAATACATCTGAGACAATCCTAGTTCCCCGTCAGATAACTCCTGATAGAGGAATTGAACTTGCGATCCACGCATATGCTTTATTCGTGAGGACGTTCCCATCAGTGAAGTTACGCATCGTGGGTAAAGTCCGATCGGAATCATATCTCAAGTCCTGTCTTAGACTGGTTCAGGAACTTGGGTTGTCATCAAATGTCGACTTTGCGGAATTCGTAGAAAGAAAACAGATGCCAGAGGTTTACAGATCATCGGCGTTGTCCCTAATCCCAAGCCTGCGGCGAGAAGGAACTTCTCTCAGTGCGTTGGAAAGCATGGCATGCGGAACAGCAGCTGTTTGTACCCGTGTGGGGGGCCTGGTAGATTTGCCTGCGGTACTAGCGCAGCCCAATGCTGTTGACGTTGCTGAGAAGCTGTGTTCAACGTACATTAACCGACATGACGTCGCTGCCAAACAAAGTCGATTAGTGAGGGGAACCTTTAATACTGCCAATTGGCGCGAAGCGTGGAGCAGGGTGATTCGCTCCCAGTCTGCTTTGATTTCGAATATTGACCGAGAGAAACGAGGCAGCAGTGATGCCAAGTCCGAGGCCTGACTCGTCGACTCAAATGTCAAATGCGCTTAGACCGAATTCTCCGTTTGCTCTGCCCGTCACGCGAGTGATGTTTGTCGTATCACTTATCCTCTATTCCGCGTTTCCTGAAGATCTAGAACGACTAAGAGTTATTTCGTTTGCCGGAATTCAAATATATGTCGTGGATCTAATATACTTCTGCTTGTTAGTCGTGGCAATTCGAATGGTTCTAGTGGGTCGTCAGTTGATGAGTGATCATCTATCAAAACTCTATCTCTTGTTCCTCTCGTGGTTATTCGCAGGGGTAGTTATTGGGTTATTCAAATTCGGCTATAGATCTCTGGGAGAATCAAGATACGTCCTCTCGTTCGTCGGGTTTTTCTTGCCAATTGCGCTCGTGGTGCACGGAGATTCGAATTCTGAAGCGCGAATTCTCTCACTGATTAGGACGACAATCATAGTATGTGGGTTGACTGCTTTTGTCATGTTTTGGGTTGAAGTAATCCATGGCGGACGGTTGTTCTTGAGCCCAGATAACCAGTCCGCCTTTGGCTCTATGGAAGATTTTCGTGGGACGAGGTATCTCGGGTCTGCCCAGACGTTTAGCATCATGAGCCTCGCCGCGTTTCTGACAATCCAAATGCTCGTGACTCGAACATTCTCTGCCCGTCGTGCCACATTTAGCCTCTTATTGGTTGCGGTTTCCGTATCCACAAAGAATCGAGCAGCATTATTCTCAATCGTTGCCGCCTTTACTTTGCTCTTAGTTCTCCGAAAGGATTTTCGGAAGTTCATATACATCATAGCGACAGTCCTTCTTGCCGGTACGGCAATAGCCACATTCTTTCCCGGTCCATTTGACAATGTAAGGCTTGCTATTGTCAGCGGGTTAAGCCCAACGGAAGATGAGACAGGAATATGGCGAATGACCTTGAACGGGGCAGCGCTGGAACAAGGGATGGAAACCCCCATTGTTGGTCAAGGGTTTGGAGGTTATTTCCATTTTGAGGTTCCAGGGATGGCACCCATCGAAGAGCCACCCCATAATCAGTTTATCTACCTGTTCCTCAAAACGGGATCTGTTGGTGCTTTCCTTTGCTTATCACTTCTGATTTCATTCTTTTGGCAATCAAAGAGGGGACTGCAATCTTCTACGTCAATTGAGTCCGAGATTGCGTTTTCGTGGCTTCTGGTATTTTCTGCTTCGCAATTCGTCTATGGACTCGTCTACGGGTTCATTCCACTGTTCGGTCTCTTTCTCGGCTGTGCAGCTACGATGAAACGGAGAGATCCGGCCCCCATGATCACCCGTGAAGCCAGATCTAATTGGTCCGCATGACTCGTCATATGTCGCAGTGGGACTTGGTGATCGAAATGATCTCTATAAAACATGGATGTGTGTATCAGAACGAACTAGCCGTATAGTCCATGAGCGCTTACCCGAGAATTTCCATTGTTACACCTTCCTTCAATCAGGCACGGTTCCTCGAAGACACCATACGCAGTGTGTTAGATCAGGGGTACCCTGATCTTGAGTACATCATAATCGATGGCGGATCCACAGATGGTTCGCTGGATATTATTCGAAAGTACACTGCGCAGCTTGCATTCTACTCAAGTGAAAGAGACAATGGCCAAACTGATGCAATCAACAAAGGTCTTAGAAGGATCACTGGTGATGTGTGGAGCTATTTGTGCTCAGACGACACCTTGGTCAGTGGCGCACTGCATTGTTGTGCGGATGTATTCATGACAACCAAATGCGATGTTGTCTTCGGTGACTGCAATTTCGTGACTGTGGATGGGGTAGTTTCTCGTATAAAACTAGCGGGGCCGTTTGATAGGGATCGACTAATTCGTGACAACTACATCTGGCAGCCCTCAGTCTTTCTTAGACGCGGTATTCTTGAGAAGTTTGGCTATTTCGACGAGTCATTGAAATATGCTATGGACTACGAGTATTGGCTGCGAATCTCCGAAGGCGCGAGGTTTCATTATGTGGGCAGAACGCTAGCCAATTACAGATTACACGCAGGATCGAAAACTATTGGATCCACAGTGAAACACGTAAATGAAGCTCGTCAGGTAAAGAAAAGGTACGGAGCTGGTATCCGTGCTGACTTGACCTATCTGAATTTTCGAACTTGGGGGATTCATCTATATAGGATCCGGAGGTTTCTGTTTGATTGGATTGCTGCCAGGAGATCGAGATAAGTGATAAGACCAAATCGAATGACAGTCTCTTCCTTGGCTTGATTATGCGCATTGGCATTGACGCCAAATGGTTTTACTCCGGTCATCCAAGCGGGAGGGTATTCACCAGAAATCTCTTGCGATGCCTCGGAAGTGATTTCCCGGATCACCAATTTGTCTTGTTCCTGAAATCAAGAGACAGGATTTACACGTATCCGTTCCCTGCCCCCAACGTGCAGCTCTGCTTCGGTTCGCTGGGAATTAATCTTGTAAGCAATTGCATTCTTCTTCCCCATCTCATAAAGAAACATAATATCGATATTTTTGTCTCTCAGAATTTTGCCGTACCACTACGAACGATCCCGCAGGTTTCTGTAATATTTGACATTATCTTTGATTCGAACCCACAGTTCTTTACGGCTCGGGAGCGTGCCTATTTTGCTTTCATAAAACCCTTGCTTCTATTCACCGATGGGATTATTACAATATCCGAACAATCCAAAAGGGAACTTGAATACTACGGATATACCTCTCGGGACCGGTCGGCCTATGTTGTATCTCTTGGAGTGGATGACAAGTTCATCAAAGCCCGGGAATTCAGCAGCGACGCGATCGTGGAATTCAAAAAGAGACTGAACCTCCCCGCAGAATTCATATTGTATGTTGGTCGCTTCAATGCTAGGAAAAACATCGAAGGGCTTATTCAGACGTATGCGAGGCTTGATCGCTCGAGATGGAAACTCGTACTATGCGGTAGGGAAGATGGGCGGGGCACCCGCGTCCGGGATCTCATCGCGGACCTGGGACTTTTGGCGGACGTTCAAATACTAAACCAGCTAACGGATGACGACCTTCCACTCCTTTATCGGAGTGCAACGGCGTTCGCATATTTCTCTTTTCGAGAGGGATTCGGGCTGCCACCCCTTGAAGCTATGGCATGCGGAACTCCCGTGATTGTGAGTAACACCCCGAGCATTCGTGAGGTATGCGGAACAGCGGTGGAGTATGTGGATCCAGAGAACCCCCAAGACATGCTCGGAGGCCTTGACCGAGTCCTCTCAAGTGCGTCAAGGCGAGCGGAAATGTCCACTCAAGGATACGAGAGAGCCTCATTGCTCACCTGGGGAAGTACTGCTGAACAGTTTATGCGTGTCGTTGAGCGAATTGGGCGAAGGCCATGAACATTGCCATTATCGGAACTCGGGGATATCCATATGTCTATAGCGGATATGAGACATTTATCTCGGAGCTTGCCCCACGACTGGTCCTGCGGGGACACAATGTGACAGTTTATTGTCACAGAGGCTTGTTTGATTCAAGACCGTCGATTGTCAATGGTGTGAAATTGGCCTATCTCCCTGCCATGGAAAAGAAGAGCCTGAGCCAGTTCTCACATAGTTTTCTTGCAACGTTACACGCTTGCATGTCTACTGCGGATGTGCTCCTGTATGTAAATTCTGCAAACGGTCCGTTCGGTGCTCTAACGAGAATAGCAGGAAAGAAGACCGCCATCAACGTCGATGGACTCGAATGGCTGAGACCCAAATGGAAAGGCCTGGGGGCAAAGTATTTCTTGACGGCGTCATACCTGAGTACAAAGCTCTTCGATGCCGTGATATCTGATTGCGATGGAATGGCAAAGATCTACAAGCGTAAATTCCAATCAGAATCAGTCACAATTGCATACGGGGCAAATCTCGGGTCTAGCATCGAACCGAGTCTCCTCGACAAATGGGGGCTAGCGCGGGGAACCTACTATTTGGTCGTTGGCCGGTTGATTCCTGACAATAACGCAGACATCATCGTGCGCGGATTTGAGGGCTCCCTTTCAAATCGGAAACTTGTTATTCTTGGCGACGTTCCGTACCGCGACGCGTACGCGGAGAGGGTCCGAGCGACGACCGACAGGAGAATCCTCTTTCCCGGATATGTTCGGGATCAGAACGTTCTTCGGGAACTGTACTGCAATTCGTTCGCCTATATCCACGGTCACGAATTCGGCGGCACGAATCCATCGCTCCTTCAGGCGCTGGCAAACGGTTGCTGCGTTCTCGCTCTTGATACGCCGTTCAGCAGGGAGGTTCTCGACGGGGAAGCGCACGGGATATATTTTGACAAATCTTCCGGGAGCCTCACGTCGGCAATCGAACGCCTCGAAAGCGAGCCCTCTGTTGCATCCCGGCTGGGTGCGACGGCAAGGAACAGGATCGTTGAGAAGTACACGTGGGATCACATCACGGACCAGTACGAGGAACTCATCAAGTCCCTCGCGCGGTGATCCTGTGAAAGGCCCCCGTAATCGGTTACATTGCCCTGTGTGAGGGTGTGCAGGTGATGAGGATCACACGGCGTTGCACTTGGGGGCGATTCTTGCTAACCTGACCATTATTCGTCGTTCTTCGCGGGAACGCAGGCAGCCTTTCCCGCTCAATCAGTCAGGTGGGGCATGATTCGCGGATTCATCCGCCGCAACTGGCGGACGTCATACGGGATCGGGGCAATGGTTGCCGACGCGGTCATACTGAGCGTCGGCTACTTCATTTCTGCCAAGACCGAGCATCACGATCTGACGATCAACGACATACTCGTTTCACACAAGCACCTCCTCGGATTCTCCCTTCTGGCGTTCATCGGATCGTTCACTGCCCTCGGCGTGTACCGGACAATCTCCAAATCTTCGTTCCAGCGGCAGATCTACACAGCGGGGAAGGGGTATCTCCACGGCGCGGCGATCATCCTGAGCGCCCTGTTCCTGGCACAGAACCTCTTTTACTCCAGGTTCTTCGTCCTTATGTTCGTCCTGCTCATCCCGGGGCTCTACCTCCTTGCCTGGTCCCTGATCCGGGCTGTGATCACCACTCTTCAGGAAAAGGGGTATGGCCGCTGGAACACGCTTGCGATCGGGGCCGAACCTGGGCTGAATCACCTGATAAACAAGGTCGACGAATACCCTGAGCTGGGTTACGATATCGTGAGTGTGCTCAAAGTCCCGCACGAGCCCGGAGACGACGGCGCAATGCACGTGCGGAGAGACGCGGTGGACGCGATCGTACGCGAAAAGCAGATCGGACTTATCGTCTTTTCTTCGGCAAACCTGAACGGTTCGTTCGACCAGCTTGAGGATCTCTGCAAGCGGAAGAGAATCGGCATGCGGGTCGTTTCCCCGCAGTCGGACTACCTGTTCTCGAAGGCCCGTCTCCACGACATCGCCGGGATTCCGCTCTTTTCGCCGGAACGAAGAAAGATCAATTTCATCAAGCGGACCGTCAAGCGGGTGTTCGATCTCATCGGTGCCTTGATCGCCCTGGCTGTGCTTTCTCCGGTGTTCATCGTCGTCGCCATAGCAACCAAGATCGAATCGCACGGTCCGGTGTTCTTCAAGCAGAAGCGCTCGCTCACGGACCAGGATGCGCCGTTCGAGTTCTACAAGTTCCGGAGCATGATCCATTCTGCGGACGAGCGGAAGGAAACGCTCCTGCACAGGAATGAGTCGAGCGGGGCGCTGTTCAAAATAAAGAACGATCCCCGCCTGACGCGGGTCGGCAAGGTGATACGGAAGTTCAGCATTGATGAACTCCCCCAGCTTTTCAACGTGATCAGGGGGGAAATGAGCCTCGTGGGGCCCCGCCCGCTCCCGGCGGGGGATTTTGCGCTCCTTCGGGAGAGTGATCATATGGGCGGGTACTACCGCCAGAGGGGAAGGGCGAAGCCCGGGATGACCGGACTCTGGCAGATATCCGGGCGCAGCGACCTCGGGTTCCGGGAGATGGTCCTGCTTGATCTGTACTACATCGAGGAACAGTCGATCCTTTTCGACATTGAGATCCTTGCGCAGACACTTCCTGTCGTGTTCTTCGGGCGCGGAGCGTACTGACTGAGGGGCGTATCGTACCCTCGAGCCTCACGCGGCCCCGTCCCGCCCCCGTGTGTTCCTTTTGAATAATCCCGTTTTTTCGCTATATTCCGTTCGCTTTTTCGACTTCCCGTAACCTTGAGAGGATCCAACCTTGAAACTGAGCGTCGTAGGTACCGGTTATGTAGGCCTTGTGGTAGGCACCTGTTTTGCCGAGAGCGGCAACGATGTGATCTGCGTCGACAACGATGAACGCAAGCTCCGCATGCTCAAGAAAGGGGAGAGCCCGATATTCGAACCGGGGCTCACCGACCTTCTGAAGAAGAACATCGCCGACGAGCGGATCGTCTTCACCGACAGCCTGGAGAAGGCGGTTCGGGGGTCGGATATCATTTTCCTGGCCCTGCCGACGCCCCAGTCAGAGGACGGCTCGGCGGATCTGCAGCACGTGCTCGCGGCGGCGAAGCAGATCGGCAAGTACATGAACGGGTACAAGGTCATCGTCAACAAGAGCACCGTGCCCGTGGGGACCGCCGACAGGGTGCACGAAATCGTGGCGAAAGAGACGACGTTTGATTTTGACGTCGTATCAAACCCCGAGTTTCTCAAGGAGGGGGCCGCGGTTAACGATTTCATGAAGCCCGACAGGATCGTCGTCGGCACGCGGAGCACCCGCGCGCTCGAGATGATGCAGGACCTGTATGCGCCGTTCATCCGCACGGGCAACCCGCTCATCGTGATGGACGAGCGGAGCTCCGAGCTGACGAAGTACGCCGCCAATTCGTTCCTGGCGACGAAGATCTCGTTCATGAACGAGATCGCGAACCTGTGCGAGAAAGTCGGCGCCGACGTCGACTTCGTCCGGAAGGGGATGGGGACCGACGCCCGGATCGGGACGCAGTTCCTGTTCGCGGGCATCGGGTACGGCGGGTCCTGCTTTCCGAAGGATGTCGCCGCGCTGCTGAACACGTCGAGCTCCTACGGGCACGAGCTCCAGATCCTCCAGTCCGTGGAAAGCGTCAACAAGCGCCAGAAGCAGGTTATCGCGGAGAAGATCAAGAAACATTTCAAGGGAAAGATCAAGGGCCTCACGGTCGCCGTCTGGGGATTGTCGTTCAAGCCCAACACCGACGACGTGCGGGAAGCGCCGGCGCTGACGATCATCTCGGCGCTCCAGAAGGGGGGCGCGACCGTCCGTGCGCACGACCCGGAGGCGATGGAAGAGATGAAACGGAAGATCGGGAACACGGTGAAGTATTTTGACAACAACTACGAATGCCTCAAGGGCGCGGACGCCCTGGTGATCGCCACGGAATGGAACGACTTCCGCCGGCCGGATTTTGACAGGATGAAATCCCTGATGAAGCAGGCGGTGATATTCGACGGACGCAACATCTATGACCCGCGCGTGATGGCCGAGCGCGGGTTCGTGTACTACGGCATCGGCCGGAGCGGCGTGATCAAGCAGTAAATTCCCACTTTCTCGCGGAACTTCTATGACCGTCATGACCGAAAAGCACGCAGTGGTAACGGGTGGCGCGGGGTTCCTCGGTTCGCATCTGTGCGACAGGCTTCTGAAGGAGGGACACAGGGTAACGGCGATCGACAACCTTGTCACGGGTGATCTCAAGAACATTGCGCACCTGTTCGGCACCGAAAGATTCAAATTCGTCAAACACGATGTCACCGAGTTCATGTACGTCGACGGACCGGTGGATTACATTCTCCACTTCGCTTCTCCGGCGAGCCCCATCGATTACCTGAAACTTCCCATCCAGACGCTCAAAGTCGGCTCGCTCGGGACCCACAAGGCGCTGGGGCTGGCCAAGACGAAGGGAGCCCGGCTGCTTCTTGCGTCAACTTCCGAAGTCTACGGCGATCCACTCGTGCATCCGCAGCCAGAGTCGTACTGGGGGAACGTGAACCCGGTCGGGCTCCGGGGGGTCTACGACGAGGCGAAACGGTTCGCCGAGGCGTTGACGATGGCGTACCGGCGGTACCACGGGACGGAAACCAGGATTGCCCGGATTTTCAATACCTACGGCCCCCGCATGCGACTGCACGACGGGAGGGCCATCCCCGCGTTCCTCACGCAGGCGCTCCGCGGCGAGGACGTGACCGTCTTCGGCGCCGGGAGTCAGACGCGCAGCATCTGTTACGTGGACGACCTGATCGACGGGATCTACCGGCTTCTCCTTTCCGATGAACCTGACCCCGTCAACATCGGCAACGACGGTGAAATCACGATGCTGGAACTCGCCAAAGAGATCATCGCGCTCACCGGGAGCAAGAGCAGGATCGTCCACAAGCCTCTTCCCGAGGACGACCCGAAAGTCCGTCGCCCTGACACCTCGCGGGCCCGATCGGTCCTGCACTGGGAGGCGAAAGTGGACCGGAAAGAGGGACTCCGGAGAACAGTCGAGTATTTCAAGGACCAGATAAAGTAACCCTGCCAGCAGCGCCACGCTGTCCGGTGTTCACGGAACCTCTGCGTTTCGATTCTTGTTACTGAAGAGCGAATTCAAAGGGCGGACCGCGATGGACCGGTCTGCCTTTCACACTTCACAGCATCGGAAAGGAACAGCACACATGGCACTAAAAACAGGTGACAGGGCCCCCGCGTTTACTCTCTATGATTCGGAGAAGAAACCCCATTCGCTGAGCGAATTCCTGGGGAAGAAGACCGTCCTGGCGTTTTATCCCGGAGCATTCACCGGGGTCTGCACAAAGGAAATGTGCACCTTCCGCGATTCACTCTCCTCGCTCGGAAAGCTGAATGCCCACGTCGTCGGGATCAGCGTGGATTCACCCTTCGCAAACAAGGTGTTCGCCGAGCAGAACAAGATCACGTTCCCGCTCCTGAGCGATTTCACGCACGAGGTCAGCAAGAGTTATGGCGGCGTCTACGAAGAATTCGCGGGATTGAAGTCGTATCAGGCGTCGAAGAGGGCGGTCTACGTTCTGGATTCGGCCGGCGTCGTCCAGTACTCCTGGATCAGCGACAACCCGGGCGTGGAACCTCCGTACGCCGAGATCGAAAAAGCACTCGCGTCCCACTGATCCTCCAGGAACCCATCTCCCATGCCCTCACTTACGGTAGGCTCGAAAGCGCCCGATTTTGCGCTGCCCGACGGCAGCGGCGGAACAGTGTCGCTGAAGAAACTGAAGGGAAAGACCGTCGTCCTGTACTTCTACCCGAAGGACAACACCTCCGGCTGTACGAAGGAGGCGTGCGACTTCCGCGACAACGTGAAGGCGATTGCGAAGAAAGGGGCGGTCGTCGTCGGCGTGAGCCCGGACAGTCCCGAATCCCACGGAAAATTTGCCGGCAAGTTCGATCTTCCCTTTGCGCTGGCGAGCGACGAAAAGAAGGAGCTGGTGAAGAAGTACGGGGTGTGGAAAGAGAAGAGCATGTACGGCAGGAAGTTCATGGGAGTCGAGCGGACGACGTTTGTCATCGACGGACGCGGCGTGATCACGCACATCTTCCCCAAAGTGAAGGTCGCGGGGCACGTCGACGAAGTCCTGGCCATTCTCCCGTAATACGGAACATTCGCTGAAAGGCACCTGATGGTTTTCGTAACGCGCAAAGGATACTTCTGTGCAGCACACCGGTTGTTCAATCCATCGTGGTCGGATGAGAAGAACAACCGCGTGTTCGGCAAGTGCAACAACCCGAACGGGCACGGGCACAATTACACCGTGGAGGTCACCGTGGCGGGGGATCCGCCGCCGGAGAGCGGGATGGTGATCGACCTCAAGATCCTTGCGGACATCATCGAGAAGGAGCTGATCGAGAAGGTTGACCACAAGCACCTGAACCTCGACGTGGATTTCATGAAGGGATCCATTCCCACGGCCGAGAACATCGTGCTGGCATTCTGGAAGATCCTGGCCCCCAAAATCACCGAGGGGAGGCTCTACGCCATCAAGCTGTACGAGTCCGAAAACAACATCGTCGAATACCGCGGAGCCTGATCACATGGAAGAGCTTCTGCTCAAACGCGACGCGCTCGAGGGGCTTGTCGCACAGATGCTGACCGCGCTGGGGGAGGACCCGCATCGCGAGGGGCTCGTCCAGACGCCGCACCGGGTCGCGAAAGCCCTGGAATTCCTCACCGAGGGGTACCGCCAGGATGTGGAGAAGGTCCTGAACGGAGCAATCTTCAACGAGCGCTACAGCGAGATGGTGATCGTCAAGGAGATTGATTTCTTCAGCATGTGCGAACACCACATGCTGCCGTTCTTCGGGCGGGCGCACGTCGCCTACATACCGAGCGGCAAGATCGTCGGGCTGAGCAAGATCCCGCGCATCGTGGAGGTGTTCAGCCGCCGTCTGCAGGTCCAGGAACGGCTGACGCAGCAGATCGCGCAGACGCTCTTCGACGCCCTGAATCCCGAAGGAGTCGGGGTCGTCGTCGAAGCACGGCACATGTGCATGATGATGCGGGGGGTGGAGAAGCAGAACTCCGTCGCAACGACGAGCGCCATGCTCGGGACGTTCCGTGACGACGTCAAGACCCGATCGGAATTTCTCAATCTGATCAGCAGCGATCTCTCCAGAATCTGACAAGGGAGCGAACGACGATGGGTGAACAAAGGCTCGCCGGGCAGGTCGCCATCGTCACAGGCGCCGGCCGGGGAATAGGGAAGGCGATCGCCGCGGCTCTTGCCTCGGAGGGAGCACGCGTGGTGCTCTCGGCACGGACCGTCGCGGAAGTCGAGTCCGCGGCTGCCGCCATTCGCGCATCAGGAGGACAGGCGACGGCGGTCCGTGCGGACGTGACGGACGAGGCGCAGGTGCGGATCCTCGTCGAGAAGACACTCGCTCTCGACGGCCGTTTGGACATACTCGTCAACAACGCGGGGATCGGCGTATTCAAGCCGGTCGTCGCAATGGACGTCGCTGAATTCGATGCGATGTGGAACGTCAACGTGCGCGGCGTGTTCCTTGCGACGCGGGCCGTGCTTCCTGCCATGATCCGGGCGAAGAGCGGGGCGATCGTCAACATTGCGTCGCTTGCGGGGAAGAACACGTTCAAGGGCGGTGCGGGATACGGGGCGACCAAGTGGGCACTCCGGGGGTTCGCCGGATCGCTCATGCTCGAGGTCCGGGAGCACAACATCCGGGTTGTGACGATCTGCCCCGGGTCCGTCGATACGGGCTTTTCCCCGCAGGGAAAGAAAGGTACGCAAATACCTCAGCCCGAGGATGTCGCTTCCGCCGTCATATTCGCGGTGACGGCCCCCGGGCGGAGCATGTTCAGCGAAATCGACCTGAGGCCGACGAACCCGGGGTAGTCCCTGGCCCGGAATGCGGGAGGCGCGGGACAGGAGATTCCCGGCCTCCCGTCATCGAGGATCAATCGGGTGCGTTTTCCTGCATCATCCCGGGGCGATGACCCTGGAAGCGCCGCATCATCGGATGCATTCCTCCCCCCGCAAGCCCCCTCATCATCTGGTCCTTGAACGTCTTTTTCTGCTCGGGCGTCAGAAGCGCGAAGACGGCGAAGAGATGATCGACGTGGGCCTTTTTCGCCTGGAACTGGAGGTCGTTGATCTCCTTCAGCTTGCCTTCGATCGCCCCTTGGTCAGGGGAATCCGCCGCCACAAGAGCCTTCAAGTCGATACGGGCGAGCTTGATTTTCGCGTCAATGCCGACCATCGTCTTTTCCATCTCCGTGCGCAGCGCGCCGATGTCGGTTTTCTGCTTCTCGCTCAGCCCGAGTTTCTCCATGAACTTTCCGTGTCCGTGCCCGGGATCGGGGCGGTGATGTGCATCGGGATCCGGCTGTGCCAGGCCGGTTGTCCCCCCTGCCAGGGCAAGCACAAGCAGGATTGCCATTGAAGTCCTCATCCGTCATCCTTTCTCTTTTGTCTGTGATATTGTTCGTTTCAGGGGTTTGACCCTGATGCGCGCTCACCGGTTTAACGGAATGGTTGACATTCCACGTCAGAATGGCTATGTTGAGAGCGGAGTGTGCAACCGGAGCCCTGCCTTGGCATTACGCGTCACGAAGTCGATCGTCAACCCTTCCGCACGGACCATTTTCCTCTGTCTGTTGATCTCCATCACCGCCTGCGGGATTCCCTCCTGCGCGGTGACCGATTTCGTTTCGGCGTACTTTAATACGTACTACAACGCCCAGACCCTCTTCGATCAGGCGGAAACCGAGGTGATGACCCAGCTCGACAGCCGTCCGGGCGGGCGAACGTGGCTCGGGACGTTCGGCATCCAGCCCGCGACGAAAACGAAGCTCGAATCCGTCATCGCGAAATGCTCGAAGCTCCTCCAGTATCATGCCGATTCCAAGCTCGTGGACGACGCTCTCCTGATGATCGGGAAGGCGTACTACTACGAGGACGACAACCAGCAGGCCATCAGGAAATTCAACGAAATCATCTCCGGGTACCCGAACGGTTCGCGCGCGATCGAGGCGCGGCTCCTGCTTTCGTACGCCCAGTACCGGATGAACGAAAGGGACGATGCGCGGAAGACCGCCCAGGCCGTGGTCGACATCGCGAAGAAGAACGATTCGCGGGAGATGATCTCGCGGGCCTCCCTGGTGCTGGGGCAGATGGCCCAGGAGGACAAGGATTATGCGGGGGCCAGGGAGTTCTTCGACCAGGCCGCCGAATTCGGCTCAACGCCGGAACAGCGATCATCCGCCTCGCTGATGTCGGCCGAGATGTACAGGAAGATGAACATGTACAAGGAAGCCGAGGACGCCTACCTCCGGGCGGAGAAGGCGAGCAACAACTACGCCGGCGAATACAGAGGAAGGATCGGCGCCCTGCGGATGACGGAAAAAGAGGGACGGTACGACGAGGCCCTCGCGGGGCTGAAGCTCCTGCGTGCCGACGCGAAGAACAAGGAGTTCTTCGGTGAGATCGAGCTCGCCGTGGCGAACACGTACCGGGACATGGGCAACCTCCCGGAAGCCGTGAATCACTACACGATCGTGGACACCGCGTATCCGCGGAGCGAATTCTCGGCGCGTTCGTATTTCGCGCTCGGCGATCTCTACGAACACACACTCTTCAGGTACGATTCGGCGCTGGCGGCATATTCGAAGGGACGGAACGAGTTTCCCGGCGCGGATGTGACGCAGCAGTGCATCCGGCGTGCCGACTACCTCACGAGATATTTCCAGTTCCGCGGGGAAATCGTACGGTGCGACACGATTCTCGCCGTCCTGTACGCGAAGAGGGACTCGGCGAAGACGCAGGTCCACGCCGCCGGAACCGGGGCAGACACGGCGCGGACGCAGGAGACCCCCCGGGTCCCGCAGGCGACCGCCCGGGTCCCGCAGGCGCCCCCCATGTCGATCGATTCGGCAGAGGCCCGGCGCGAGAATGCGATGAACGAGCTCGCCGGATTATTCTTCATCTCGATCGGCATCCCGGATTCGTCGGAATTCTGGTATTCGGCGATTGTGAACGACTACCCGGGGGGGAAGGATGTCCCGCGCGCGCTGTACACGCTCGCGCAGATTTACGGCGGACGCGACTCGGTGAACTCGAAACCGGTCGTGGACTCGCTCTACAGGGAGATCGTCCGCCGGTTCCCGCATTCCGAATTTGCACCCGAAGCACGGCGCCTTCTCGGTCTCCCGGAGGAAACGCCTGCCGTCGACGCGGCGGAAAAGGCCTACGACAGCGCGGAGGACCTGATGATCCGGGGCGATTCGACGGAGGCGGCCGAGGACTTCAAGAAGGTCGCACGGGAGTTTCCCGGCTCACCGCTCGCCTCCCGCGCGTTGTATGCCGCCGGCTGGATCTATGAGTACCGTCTCTTCAACAGGGACAGCGCCTTCGCCAGTTATTCGCGCCTCCTGGCGCTCTACCCTTCGTCGCCGTTTGCGGGGCGCATCACGCCGAAGGTCACGGAAGTGGCACTTAAAAAGAAACAGGATGCCGCGGCCGACAGTGCCGCGGTGCGGGCCGCACTCAAGCCCCCGGTCACGGCCGCGCCTGACACACTCCACGGACGCGAGCGGATATTCGTTCCCAACGCTTCTCCCGCGAATTCCGATTCCATCGAACAGCGGAAAATGCGCATCATCACACCCCGGAAGGGGCCCGGAAAAGAAGGAACCACTCCCTGATGACGATCGAGCTCTGCCCGGTGGAGGGCGTCCGGACGGCTGGCGACGGCATCCATGTGCTGAGATTCACCTCCGGGGCGATCAGCCGCTCGATCCGTGCAGGGCAATTCGTCAACCTGCGAGTGGAACAGTCCTGTGATCCCCTCCTGCGGCGCCCGTTCAGCGCCTATCACATCGAGAACTCTTCTGTCGAGATCGTCTTCCAGGTCGTGGGCCGTGGTACCGCTGCGATGAGGCAGAAGAAGGCGGGCGACCTCCTCGATGTCCTGGGTCCGCTCGGCACTCCGTTCAACACCGCGGAGCCCGGGTACGACACCGCGGTGCTTATCGGCGGCGGTCTCGGTGTTGCGCCTCTTCCCCTTCTGACGTCGGCGCTTCGCGCGGCGGGAAAAACGGTCGTCACGTTCCTGGGTGCGCGCAGTGCAGGCCACATCGTGACAGACTACCTCGATGCGCCCCGCATCGCAACCGACGACGGGAGCGCGGGGTTCCGGGGGACCGTGGTGGACCTTGCATCCCGCTATTTCTCCGAGAACCCGGTGGCCCGGCCCAGGATATTCGCCTGCGGGCCTACCCCCATGCTCAAAGCCGTCGCTGCGTTCGCCCGCGGGGGAGGCATCCCGTGCGAGGTCTCACTCGAAGGGCCCATGGGCTGCGGCATCGGCATCTGTCAGGGGTGTCCCGTCGAGCTTTCCACGCCGGGAAGAAAGTACGCCCTGATGTGCAAAGACGGGCCGGTCTTTGACGTTCGCACGATCGCACTCTGACCATGGCGCTCACATCGTTCCGCCTCGCAGGAGTTGAATTCAAGAACCGCGTGCTTGTCGCTTCAGGCACGTACGGGTACGGCGACGATTGCGTGGATACGGCCGACCCCGGTATGCTGGGGGGCATCATCACCAAGTCCCTCTCCCTGAAGCCCCGCGACGGAAACCCGCCCGTCAGGATTTTCGAAACGGCCGGGGGGATGCTCAATTCGATCGGCCTTGCAAATATCGGCGTACACCGATTTGTCAGCGAAAAACTCCCGTTCCTCAGAACCGTCAATACCGTCGTGATCGCCAATGTGGCGGCGAGCACGGTGGAAGAGTACTGCGAGGTCGTGCGGATACTGGAAGGGGAAGACGGGATCGACGGTTTCGAAATCAACGTGTCGTGCCCCAACGTGAAGGAAGGGGGACTGAATTTCGGTACGAACAGCACCGCCGTCGCCGAGATCACCCGGCGGATCCGCCCGCTGACACGAAAGCCCCTGCTCGTCAAGCTCACGCCGAACGTGACGCACATCGCGGAATTCGCCCGCGCGGTGGAGGGGGAGGGAGGGGACGGCGTTTCCGTCATCAACACGCTCATCGGGATGGCGGTCGATATCAGGACCAGGAGGCCCGTCCTTGCGACCGTGACCGGGGGACTCTCCGGTCCCGCGATCAAACCGGTGGCGCTGGCAAAGGTCTATGAAGTCGCCCGCGCGGTCAGGATCCCGGTCCTGGGCATCGGCGGGATCTCGAATGCGAATGACGCCATCGAATTCCTCATCGCGGGGGCGACCGCCGTGCAGGTGGGAACGGCCAACTTCGTGGACCCGGCGGCGGGAATCAAGATCGCCGCAGGGATAGAGAAGTACTGCGACGACAACCGGATCACGGACTCGGGCGCGCTTGTCGGGTCGCTGGACGCGAAGGGCGGGGTTTCGGTTCTCGACAGCTGGCTGTGATTTCCTACCGCGATACACTCCGGTACCTGTACGGCCTCGAATACCGGGGCATGAAATTCGGCCTCCGCAACATCCGAACGCTCGTCCGGGAAGCGGGACACCCGGAGCGCGGCTTTCCTTCGATCCACGTCGCCGGAACCAACGGCAAAGGCTCCACCTCGGCGTTCCTGGCCTCCGCGTTCACCGAAGCGGGATACAGGACGGGACTCTACACGTCCCCGCATCTCGTCAGGTTTACCGAGAGGATCCGTATCGACGGCAGGGAGATCGACGAGGAGAGGCTTGTCGGGTACGTCCGCAGGCTTCGACCGCTTATCGAGAAGACGCGGGCGACGTTTTTCGAAGCGACGACGTGCGTGGCATTCCTGTACTTTGCGGACGAGAACGTCGACGTCGCGGTGATCGAGACGGGGCTGGGAGGGAGGCTGGACGCAACGAACGTGCTCAGACCCCTAGTCAGCGTCATCACGAACGTGTCGCTCGAGCACACGGAAATCCTCGGGCGCACAGTACGGGCGATCGCCAGGGAAAAGGGGGGGATCATTAAACGGAACGTCCCGGTGGTGACGGGAGCGGCGGATCCGGCCGTGATCGAAGTGCTCCGGCGTCGGGCGGCTTCTCTTGGCGCCCGACTCACACGATCCGGGGACACCGGGAAGCGGCCCCGGGGCCCCGGGGGACGGCCCGGGCTGCACGGGGATCACCAGAGGAGAAATGCCGCCCTCGCCCTGTGCACGCTGGGCGTGCTCAAGGAAACCCGGGAAGGAAAGGCGCTGTTTCCCCGACTGACGGGAGCCGTCATCCGGCGTTCGTTTGCCCGGGTCGTGAAAAACACCGGGCTCAGGGGACGGCTCGAATCTCTCCCGTACAGGGGAAGAACCGTTGTGCTGGACGTCGCGCACAATCCGGCGGGAATGGAAACGCTGGTGGCGGCGATCCGGAAGGGGGGAGGAAAGAACCTTGTAACGGTTTTCGGAGTTATGAAGGACAAGGACTACCCGGCGATGCTTTCGGCCCTCGCAGGGGTGTCACGTACGGTCATCGCAGTGGCCCCCCATCAGAAACGCGCACTCTCCTCGGAACGTCTTTGCCGGCTCGGCAGGGAAAAGGGGTGGGCGGTCAGGGACGGAGGGAGCGTGAAAAAGGGGATCCGTAAGGCACTCCGGCAGGCCCGCGGGGGGAAAATCCTCATCACCGGATCTCATTATGTGGTCGGTGAGGCACTTAGGGCCCTTTCCAGTGAAATTGCTTGACATTGGAGGTGTGAAGAGGTATATTGCATTAACAACTCCGGGGCAGGCTTCGCTCCACCCCACACTCTTCATTACCACCTGTTCGAAACTCATCGGTCTTGTTACCGTTTTCCACCCGTTGAATCCCCGTTTGCAGGCCATTTCACATCCGACGATTCAGTGTGTTGCGGGGAGAGGCGACGCGTGACGATCAGCCTTTTGCACACGTAGAAAGGTTTTTACTCTATGCCCATGGACATTTCCGACCTCAAGTCCAAGAAGATCGCGGAGCTCAACCAGATCGCGAAAGAACTCAACATTTCCGGGTACAGCGATCTCCGGAAGCAGGAACTGATCTTCAAGATCCTGGAGGCGCAGACGGAGCAGGGGGGGCTGACGTTCAGCCGCGGCGTCCTCGAGGTGCTTCCCGACGGGTACGGATTCCTCCGCTCGGTTGACTACAATTATCTCCCTTCGCCCGACGACATTTACGTCTCCCCTTCACAGATCAAAAAATTCAACCTGCGCACGGGCGACACCGTGAGCGGGCAGGTGCGTCCCCCGAAGGAGGGGGAGCGGTTCTTCGCGCTTCTCCGGGTTGAGGCGGTGAACGACGAGAATCCGGATTCGATCCGCGAGCGGGTTCTCTTCGACAATCTGACTCCCCTGTATCCCAATTCCACGATCAAGCTCGAGACGGCGCCGGGCGAGTACTCCATGAGAATCATGGATCTCCTGGCACCCATCGGGAAGGGGCAGCGCGGCATGATCGTCTCCCCGCCGAAGGCCGGCAAAACCATCCTTCTGCAGAAGATCGCCAACAGCATCACGCGCAACCATCCGGAGGTGAAGCTCATCGTCCTGCTCATCGACGAGCGCCCGGAAGAGGTGACGGACATGGAGCGCTCCGTGAACGCCGAGGTCGTCAGTTCCACGTTCGACGAGCCCCCGGAACGCCATGTGCAGGTTTCGGACATGGTCCTCGAGAAGGCCAAGCGGCTGGTCGAAGCGAAAAAGGACGTCGTCATTCTTCTTGACAGCATCACGCGCCTCGCGCGCGCCCACAACACCGTGGTGCCCCACTCCGGCAAGATCCTCTCCGGCGGCGTCGACGCCAATGCGCTCCACAAGCCGAAACGTTTCTTCGGGGCGGCGCGCAACATCGAGGAGGGGGGGTCGCTGACGATCGTGGCGACGGCACTGGTCGAGACCGGAAGCCGCATGGACGAGGTGATCTTCGAGGAATTCAAGGGAACGGGAAACATGGAAATCATCCTGGACCGGAAGCTCAGCGACAAGCGCATCTTCCCGGCCATGGACGTCAACCGTTCCGGTACGCGCAAGGAAGAACTCCTCATCGACGCGGACGATCTCAACAGGATCTGGATCCTCCGGAAGCTCCTGTCGGATTTCAATACCGTGGAGGCGATGGAGTTCACGATCGAAAAGATGCGGGGGACGAAGTCGAACAAGGAGTTCCTCCGCTCCATGAGCAGCTGAAATACCCTCCCACGGACAGGGGCGTTCACGCGGACGCCCCTGTCGCATTTCAGGGCACACAATGGAGGATCCATGAACGAAGTGGTGATTGTCAGCGCCTGCCGGACGCCGGTGGGGAGCTTCCGTGGAGCGCTCATGGCGGTTCCCGCTCCCCGGCTGGGCGCAGCCGTGATTGCCGAGGCCGTCCGGCGCGCGAGGATCCCGCCGGCGGCCGTGCAGGAAGTCATCATGGGAAATGTTCTTCAGGCCGGTGTCGGACAGGCCCCGGCACGCCAGGCCGCCATATTCGCCGGGCTCCCGACGTCGGTCGAGTGCATGACGGTCAACAAGGTCTGCGGATCGGGGCTCAAGGCGGTGATGCTCGCCGCGCAGGCCATTGCGGCGGGAGACGCCGATACCGTGGTGGCGGGGGGAATGGAGAGCATGTCGAACGCCCCGTACATCCTCGACAGGGCCCGTGAAGGATACCGGATGGGGAACGCCGAGGTGGTGGACGTCATACTCCGGGACGGGCTGCAGGATGTCTACAACAAATACATGATGGGAAACGCCGCCGAGGTCTGTGCCCGGGAGTGCAGCATCCCGAGAGAGGCGCAGGACGAATTTGCGATCCTGAGTTACCGGCGGGCGCAGGACGCCCAGAAACAGGGGAGGTTCCGGAAGGAAATCGTGGGGATCGACGTGCCTGCCGGCAAAGCGGGGACGACGACGGTGACGGAAGACGAAGAGCCGTTCAAAACGAACTTCGAAAAGATTCCGCTCCTGAAGCCGGCGTTCGTGAAGGACGGGACCGTGACGGCGGCCAATGCCTCGAAGATCAATGACGGGGCGGCCGCCCTTGTCGTCATGTCCGCATCCAAATCTTCCGCACTGGGGCTCAAGCCGATCGCCCGCATCATCGCGCAGTCATCGGCGGCGAAAGACCCCGTCTGGTTCACCACGGCCCCGGCGGACAGCATTGCGCGCGTCCTCCAGAAAGCACGCATGACCGTCAGGGACATCGATCTCTTCGAGGTGAACGAAGCGTTCGCCGTCGTCACGCTCGCCGTCAACAAGATTGCCGGGCTGGACCCGGAGCGCGTGAACGTCAACGGCGGGGCCGTAGCGCTCGGCCACCCGATCGGGGCGAGCGGGGCGCGCATCCTCGTGACGCTCCTGCACGCCCTGGAGCAGAGGAACGCCGCGCGGGGGCTTGCATCGATCTGCATCGGCGGCGGAGAGGCGAGCGCGCTCATCGTGGAACGGCTCTAAGGATCACGCGTCCCATACTCCGGAGACCCATCATGGACATTCGCAGAGTCTGCGTCGTCGGTGCCGGCACCATGGGGAACGGCATTGCCCACGTGTTCGCCCAGTACGGGTTCGACGTCACGCTGAACGACATCAAGCGTGAATTTATCGACAGGGGTATGGCCACGATCGCCGCGAATCTCGACAGGCAGGTCAGGAAGGGGACACTGAGCGAAGAGTCGAAGAAAGAGACCCTTTCCCGCGTTTCGCCCTCCGTCGAGCTGGGCCGCTCCGCCGCAGACGCCGACATCGTCATTGAAGCCGCCACCGAGCATCCCGACACCAAGAAAGACATCTTCCGGGCGCTGGACGCCGCCTGCCGCCCCGGCGTCGTTCTTGCCACGAATACGTCGTCGATATCCATCACGGAAATCGGGGCCGTCACGAAACGGCCGGAGATGGTCATCGGGATGCACTTCATGAACCCGGTGCCCGTCATGAAACTCGTGGAAGTCATCCGCGGCCTCTCCACCTCCGACGAAACATTCGGTGTCGTGAAGGATCTCTGCGGGAAGATTGAAAAAACCCCCGTGGAGGTCAACGACTACCCGGGGTTCGTTTCCAACAGGATACTGCTGCCGATGATCAACGAAGCGATTACCTGCGTGATGGAAGGGGTCGCTTCCCCGGAGGCCATCGATACGGTCATGAAACTCGGGATGAACCACCCCATGGGCCCGCTGGCGCTTGCCGATTTCATAGGACTCGACGTCTGTCTTGCCATCATGAACGTCCTGCACGACGGTCTCGGGGATCCGCGGTACCGCCCGAGCCCCCTGCTGAAGAAGATGGTCGCCTCCGGCCGGCTCGGCAGGAAATCGGGGCGCGGCTTCTACGAGTACGCGCAGAAATAGCCAGGCATCACCCCTGACAACAACAGGATCCGCCGCATGGACTTCGCCCTGAACGAAACGCACACGATGATCCGGGAGACCGCCCGTAAATTCGCCGAAGAACGGATCGCCCCGGGAACCATCGAGAGGGACGAGAAGGAAGAGTTTCCGACGGAGATCGTCAGGGAGATGGGCGAGCTCGGCTTCATGGGAATGATGGTGCCCGAAGAGTGGGGAGGGAGCGGGCTCGACACCACGAGCTACGTTTTCGCGCTCGAGGAGATCTCCCGGGTTGATGCCTCTGTGGGCGTGATCATGTCCGTCAACAACTCGCTCGTCTGCTACGGCCTGAACAAGGAAGGGACGAAGGAGCAGAAGGAAAAGTACCTGAGAGATCTGGCTTCGGGGAAAAAGCTCGGTGCGTTCGCTCTCTCGGAGCCCGAGGCAGGGAGCGATGCCTCGAACCAGAGGACGACGGCCTCCCGTGACGGGGACGCGTACGTCCTGAACGGTACAAAGAACTGGATCACGAACGGATCCAGCGCCCACCTTGTCCTTGTCATGGCAGCGACCGACCGGGAGAAGGGGGCAAAGGGGATCAGCACGTTTCTGGTCGAGCGAGGGATCCCGGGGTTCACGGTCGCGAAAAAGGAACGGAAGCTTGGCATCCGGAGCTCGGACACGGTGTCGCTCTCGTTCGCCGACTGCAGGGTGCCAGCGGCGAACCGCATCGGGGCCGAAGGCGACGGGTTCCGCTTTGCGATGAAGACACTGGAAGGGGGGAGAATCGGGATCGCCGCCCAGGCGCTCGGGATTGCCCAGGCGTGCCTCGACGCTTCCGTGAAGTACGCGAAGGAGAGGAAGGCATTCGACAGGCCGATTGCGGAGCTCCAGGCGATTCAGTTCAAGATTGCCGACATGGCCACGAATATCGATGCGTCGCGCATGCTCACGCTGAAGGCCGCCGCGATGAAAGACGCCGGGGAGCCCTTCGGCCCCGACGCCGCGATGGCAAAGCTCTTTGCTTCCCGGACGGCCGTGGAAAGCGCTTTGGAAGCGATCCAGATCCACGGGGGATACGGGTACGTGAGGGAATACCTCGTGGAACGGTACCTGCGCGATGCGAAGATCACGGAAATTTACGAAGGAACGTCGGAGATACAGCGCGTTGTGATTGCCAGATCATTGCTAAAGTGACATCCGATCCCTATATTCGGGGCAATCGTTTCGGATCGAGACTTCCTTGTTGAAGGCAGAGTCGATTTTGATCGGAGGTCCCTTTGAATTGCGAAGAGACGGCATTTGCCGCAGAGGCAAGATCGGGTCTCCGGGCTTCGTATTCTGGACGTAAAGCCGTGAACCCAACACTCATCACAATCCCAAGAAGGAGTTAACATGAACAGATCATCTTTGGTTGTCTGTATACTGATTTTCTTCATGGCGTTTGTGTCTGTTCAAGCGAAGGCTCAGATGGAATTCGGAGTTGGGCCGGTACTCGGCTTGAATTTCGGTACCCTCTCCCTCAGTCCCTCTCCCCAGATTTCGACGGGAGGACGCACGGGATTCATGATCGGCGCTCAGGCAGAGCTGGGTTTCAGCAAGATGTTCTATATCGTCCTGGAGCCCACCTATTGCGGAAAGGGAGGATCGGTGGGGACCACTACGCTTGCGGTTAACGAGCTGGATTTTCCGGCGTTATTCAAAGTTAAGTTCATGAAAGGTATCATTCGTCCCTATGCCTTTGCAGGTCCGGATCTCTGTTTTGTTCTTTCGTCCACTGCAACGACGGGTGGGCAGAACACGGATATTTCATCGCAGACGTCCTCCGTTGATTTCGCCATTGATTTCGGAGGTGGGGCGGAGTACAATATCACCCCGAAAATTGGAATCACTCTGGATATCCGATATTCAATCGGTCTTTCCAACCTCAACAACGTCGCAGGATCAACAACGACAATCAAGGCTTCCGGATTCCAGATGCTCGCCGGCATGATGTTCCACGTCCTGTAGAAGCCGGAGACCGCTCAGGGTGGAACCCATGTCTGGTAAACCGGTTAGCGTGTTTTCGTCCGAATCTTCGTGACGGTTACCGAATAACAGGCGCGTGGGACAGTACTTGACTTTAGGGTGGTGATTACTTATTATGCTGTCGTGTAATCACCACCCATTCTTCGATTCCTCTCTCTTGCCCGGGAGAGCATCTGAACATAGGCAGCACTAAAGCTAATCATCACATCAACCAAGGGAGGACCATAATGAAACGTTCTTTAACAGTTTTTGCCATTGCCCTGCTGTTGGCAGCTGTCACATTGCCAGGTATTGCAACTGCTCAGGACAATGCGTGGCACCAGAAGGACATGGTGATCTCCGCCGGTCTCGGACTTGGCCTCTCCGGTCTGTATGGAACGTCTTCGCTCCCTCCGATTTTCGCCACATTTGAGACGGGCGTAGCAGATAAGATCACGGTGGGCGGTATCATCGCATATGCCGGATCCAAATATGACTACCCGTTTGGATCCTTCAAGTACAGCTACATCCCCATCGAAGTCCGGGGTGCCTACCATTTCCTCGATCACAACCCGAAAATCGATGCATACGGCGGCGTCGGCGTCGGATATACGATCGTTTCGGCTTCGTCAACGTACACCGGACCAGGTTCGAATTACTTTACCGGATACTCCGCCAGCGGAAGCTATGCCCAGTTCGATATCTTTGCCGGCGGCCGTTACTACTTCTCCCCGAAATTCGCCGCACAGGTCGAAGTCGGCTACGGCATCGGATTTGCCCGTATCGGTTTAGCGTACAAGCTGAACTAGTCTCGATTCCTTCTCTCGAGGGAAAAGGGGAGATGCCATGCGTCTCCCCTTTTTTGTAATCTCTCCGGATACTGCCCGGACCTTCAATGAATGCTCTCCCCCTGCTCCTGTGTCTGACCATCGCGCACTTTTCCGCCGATACCGTCAGAGCCGGATCAGGTCATCCTCCTCCCTCCGTCATCCTCCGGTTCGCCGGGGATGTGCTTCTCGCCGCACACTACGAAGCAGCCATGCGGGATAGCTCCGCGGCGACGTTCCGGGCATTCCCCCGGCTGGGGGGTGCGGACGTCACCGTCGTCAACCTTGAGTGTCCTGTCACGCAGCGCGGAACGAAAGTCTCCAAGCCGTTCAACTTCAGGATGCAGCCCCGGTACATCGAGACGCTGAAGGGGGGAGGGATCGACGTCGTAAGCATCGCGAACAACCACATATTCGACTTCGGCTCCCGGGGACTTTTGGACACAATTTCGTATCTTGATTCTGCGGGGGTGCTTCACGTCGGGGCCGGACGGAACTTCACGGATGCCCACCGCCCGGTCGTCAAAACGATCAGGGGGCGCGCAGTGGCCTTCCTCGCCTACTACGGAGGAGGGGAAGCCCCGGGGGCGGGGAACTCCTCCCCCGGCGTCGCGCGGAGGGACCTCACACAGATCGCCGCGGATATCCGGAAGCTCAGGAGCGGGTCCGCATCCCCGTATGTCGTGGTTATTCTCCACTGGGGCACCGAGCTGGCGAAAACACCGGACAGGGGGCAGGTCGCTTTCGCCCATTCACTGATCGACGCCGGCGCGGACGCCGTCGTCGGCCACCATCCGCACGTCCTCCAGGGAATCGAGAGATACAGGGGAGGAGTGATCGCGTATTCACTCGGCAATTTTGTGTTTGGCGGAAATGAAAGGGATTCATACAACACGGGCGTGTTCGAAATCCGGCTGGGCCCGGGGGCTGCACGGTACGCTTTTGTTCCCGTGAACATCTCCAGGTGGAGGGCGTCGGCCGCCTCCGGCGCTGATTCCCTCCGACTCATCCAGTCAATGCAGAAATCGTCGTCAGTATTTCCCAAGACCATATTCACCAATCAGGAGTAAGCATGAAATCCCGCGGATGTTTGATAGCAGCCATCGTTCTGGGGGCGATCGCCGTCGTCGTTCTGGGCGTGTTCATGTGGGGGGTGGGCATCAGCAACCGGCTCGTGACGCTCGACGAAGGAGTCCGTTCCGCCTGGAGCCAGGTGGAAAACCAGTACCAGCGGAGGGCCGACCTTATACCGAACCTCGTCGAGACCGTGAAAGGGTACGCTAACCAGGAACAGGACGTGTTCATCGGCGTCGCCGAAGCGCGCGCAAAGGTGAGCCAGATGACGGTGACGAAAGAAGTGCTGGAGGATCCGAAGGCGTTCGCCAAGTTCCAGGCCGCCCAGGATCAGCTCGGCTCGGCGCTCTCACGGCTCCTCGTCGTGTCGGAGAATTATCCGCAGCTCAAATCGAACGAGAACTTCCTCAGCCTCCAGACGCAGCTCGAGGGAACGGAAAACAGGATCACCGTTGAGCGAAAGCGATTCAACGACGTGGTCCAGTCCTACAACACCACGATCCGCCAGTTTCCCACATCCGTGATCGCCGGGTTCCGGGGCTTCCGGGAAAAGGCGTATTTCCAGGCGAAAGAAGGTACGGAGAACGCGCCCCAGGTGAAATTCTGAACGCGCACTCCCCTGAGCCGGTAGTGGCCGCCTCTCGTAGACCATACTTCCGCCGGGTCGGCGGGCGGATGAAGATCGCCTGTCTTGCCGCGGCGCTTCTCGCCATCGCGTCCTCCCGTTCGACGGCCCAGGATTCCCCGGTCCCCGTGCTGGGGCACTATGCGAACGATCTCTCGGGGACGCTATCCGCCGATCAGCTCTCGCAGCTCGACCAGGTACTCTCTTCGTTCGACAAAACAACCTCCACGCAGGTGGTCCTGCTGATGGTCAGTTCCCTTAACGGCGACGACCTCGAGGAGTTTTCGCTCCGTGTCGCGGAAGCGAACAAGATCGGGAAGAAGGGGAAAGACAACGGGGTTCTGCTCCTTGTCGCCCGCAACGACAGGAAGGCGCGCATCGAGGTGGGGTACGGGCTCGAGGGAGTGCTGCCGGACGCCCTTGCGGGGCAGATCGTGCGCAATGAAATCGCTCCGCATTTCCGGCAGGGGGACTATTACGGCGGGTTGCGGGCGGGTCTGGACGCGATCATGTCCGCCACGAAGAACGAATACCAGGCCGAACCGTCGTCTGCTCCCGGGAAGCGGTCTTCGCCCATCCTTGCCCTCGTTGTTTTCCTTGTCATTCTCATCATCAGGCTGACGCGCCGCCGGCGCGGGATTTTCTTCGGGGGCGGGCCCTGGCTCGGCGGAGGATGGGGGGGAGGTTCGGGCGGAGGGTTCGGAGGAGGGGGAGGAGGATTCAGCGGAGGAGGAGGATCATTCGGGGGAGGAGGCGCCAGTGGCGGCTGGTAACGACTTCCCGACTCTCCGATCTCTTGTCACGGGAGTTCCGCGGGGTGAACAGACTCTCGTGTGTGTGCCGGACGACCGCACTGCAGAGCGGATACTCGCTGTCGTCCGGAAGTGGCACGGTACGGCGATGCTTCCGGAGGCCGTATTCGATTCCCCAAACGCCGCGGCGGCGATAACGACCGCTCGAAAGGCGATCTCCCGGTTCCCCCGGAACAGTCTCCTCGCCGTCGACGTCCCTCTCCGTTTAGGCAGCTTTCCCGGGGAGCGCGCCATACTCGACATTCACGGCGCCGTCACCCCCGTGCTGAAAAAAGGGGCAATTCGTGCGCTCTGGGTTCTCCGGAGAGGTTCGCTCTCCGACCGGGCCTGGGGAGCGCTCAAGGATGTCCCGTGGTTCTTCATCGATTGTACCTCCCCTGGTTCACAGCTGTACGCCCAGTGCATCACTGCACGGGAGATCTATTCCCCCGGATTCTTCTACCCCAGAAAGATCGACTTCGACAACCCGGACATCCGTCTTGAAGTCCCCTCACTCCCGGGTTTCACACTGCGCCGGGGCGGGGAATCAGCAGAGGGGCAGCCACCTCTAGTCGATCTCCTGCAGGAACCCTATAGAGAAACCTTTCGCCTTTCCCCCGATGCGATGATCATCGTCAACCTGAAGGGGCCGGGAAGCGAACTCAACCCGAAGGCCGAGGAGGTCCTCGGCTACCAGAGGGAGGAAATCAATGCCGTTCCGCTCTCCGCCCTGGTGAGCCGGGGCTCGTACCGCACTTCTCTCAGGGCGATCGCGGCCCTGCGGAAGAGACGGAAGTCTGCGGGCGAGCTCGGACTCATCAGGAAAAACGGGCGAGAGTTCAAGGGGACGTTTTCCGCCGCGCCGCTGGGGTCTTCAAGGGCCATCCTGATTCTCCGCGACGTCTCCGCGGACGCCCGTCGCCTGGAGGAGATCAGGGACGACCGGGAGAGGCTCTCCGCCCTGGCGGACGCCTCCGCTATTCCTCATGTGGTGGTTGCAGGGAAAAAAATCGTCCACGCCAACGCCGCATTCCGGAATGCGTGCTCCTGGCTCGACGTGTCGGCGGGCGAGGTCACGCTCCGCGACCTGTTCGGAAAGGAAAACGCCCCTCTCGTGCGGGATCTCAGCTCTCCGGAGGCTGGATCGTCCGGATCAACGGTCGTCCGTGAAGAGGTGGTGATCCGGTCGCCGGAGGGGGCGCGGAGCGAGTATGCTCTTGTCGGCTCCAGGACGTCCTGGAACGCCAGACCGGCATGGTATCTCTCGCTCACGGACGTCACGTCCCGCAACGCGGCGCTCCACGCACTCCGCGAGTCGGAGCGCACGTTCAGGGAAATTTGCGAAAAACAGGCCGGAGCGGTTTCGATATTCCAGGAAGGGGCGTTCGTTTTTTCCAACGCAGCGTGCGCGGCGCTCTTCGGCCTCGCGTCCCCCTCCGATCTCACGGGAAAGGAACTGTCCACGCTCGTGGCCCAGCGCGACAGGAAGGGGGTCGCCGCCGCCCTAACCTCCGCGGCAGAACAAAGTGCGAGGGTTGTCAGGGTGGAGTACGCCGTCAAACGCGCCGACGGATCCGTGACCCCGGTCGAGGCACAGTGCACGAACGTTCAGTTTGCAGGAAGTCCCGCCGTGCTGGCCTATCACAGGGACATCTCCGGAACCCGGCAATCCGAGGAAGAGATCCGACGGCAGGCGCGCGCCGGCACGATACTCGAGAACCTGGCGCACAGAATTCACCTGTCGCTGAGTCCCGCCGAAGTCCTCACCGAGTCAGTCCGCGGGGCAATCAAATGGCTCGGATTTGAGACAGGAGGGGCGTACCGGCTCGAGAAGGATGGGACTACGCTCGCCCTCGCCGTCGATGAATCCCTGAGCACCCGGGTCGCCACGACGCTTGCCCGTCAGAACGCGCGAGAGGGAGTCACGGGAATGGTGTGGAAGACCGCCGAGCCTCTCCTCCTCGGCGTGCAGGATTACCCGGCACACCTTCCGTACAAATCCCTTTTCGAAACGGAGGGGGTCCGTTCCATCCTCTACATCCCTCTCGTGTCCGGCGAATCGGTCCACGGCATACTCCTGCTGTGTTCCTCGAAAGAAGCCGGCGCTCCCGCCTCCGATATGTCCCTGTGCTCGGCGATCGCCCGGCACGCCGGGGATGCACTGGCCAATGCGCTCAGGTACCAGGCGGTCGTAGAATCCGAACGGACGTACAGGACCGCTGTCGAATCCATCACCGACGTCGTGTACGAATGCGCGCCCAACGGGCAGTTCCTGTTCCTGAGTCCCCGCGTGGAGCAGCTCACCGGGTACCTTCCCGAGGAGATCATCAGGGCACCCGACATCTGGAGGACGCTCCTTCATCCGGACGAGCGGAGTGAATATTCCCGGCGGATTTCGAACCAGTCGGAGGGGAAAGGAGAGTTTGAGCTGGAATACCGGATCCTTCCGAAGGGGAAGGCGTCGTACCGGTGGGTCCGCGACGCCGTTCGCTACCGGCGCGATGAGTCCGGCAGGGTGACGGGGATGCACGGCATTGTCGCGGACATCACGGCTCGTGTCGAAGCCGCGCACGCGGCGGCCGGAGACAGCTTCCGCGACGACGTCATCAGAAGTCTCCAGGAAGGAGTCGTGGTCTACGACAGGGAACTCCGGTACCGCGAATGGAACCCGGGGATGGAGCTCATCACCGGGTTCAGACGGGACGACGTCGTCGGAAAAAACGCGTTTGACGGGGGACCCAGGTTCCAGCTTGCGGATTTTCCCGACCTGCTCAACCGTGCACTTGCGGGAACCCCGGTGAGCTCCGAGGACGTCCGCTATGCTCGGCCCGGCAGCGAGGAGACCAACGTCCTCTGGTGCCGGTTCTCTCCGCTGCGGGACGGTGCGGGGAACGTCACCGGCGTCGTCGGGACGGTCACGGACGTCACGCACCGCAAGAGCCTCGAGCGGGAACTTCGTGAGTCGGAAGAAACGCTGCGCAATGTGATCGACACCATGGGGGATGCGCTGATGATCAGCGACCTCCAGGGAAAGGTCTGGGAGGTCAACCGCGAATTTTCGGCCCTGACGGGCCATCCCCGGAGCGAAGTGATCGGGATGATGTTTCCCTATCCCTGGCTCATCGAGGAGGAGATGTCGCGGCTCGTGGTCTGGCTTGCCGCCCTCCGGGAAAAGAGATTCCTGCGCGACTTTGACATGACGTGGAAGCGGCACGACGGGGGGGAGGTCGCCATCAGCCTCAACACGACGCTCCTGCGCAACGCATCGGGAGAACCCGTGGCGATGCTGAACATCGCCCGGGACATCTCGGAGCGCAGGGGGCTGGCAAACGACCTCGCCGCCAAGAGCCGGCAGATGGAAATGCTGAACCGGATCATCAGCACCGCGAATTCCAGCACGGAGTTCAAGCGCATATTTGAAGTCATCGCTTCGGAAGTGCGGACGCTGACGGGTTTTGATCATATGAGCGTGTGCCTGCTTCAGGAGGGGGGACAGAGGCTGGTCGTGCACGCCACCGTGGGCGCCGAGGACCGGTTCCCCCCCGTGGGAGCGACCGTGCCTCTCCAGGAGTGCATTTCGCGGCTTTCGATCGCCGAGGGCCGGGGGCTCGTTATCACCGACATGGCCTCGCATCCGTCGCTCGGTCCGGACATTCTCCAGTCGAAAGGGGGCATGCATTCGGCGATCAGCATACCGATCCTTCTCAACGAGAAGATCCTCGGAACGTTCGAGATGTCGAGCGCCCAGCCGGCCGCCTTCGGCCTGGGCGAGCTGACCTACCTGCAGCCGATCGCCGACCAGATCGGCGCGCTGATCGACCGCACGATGCTCTTCCAGCGCGTCAGCCTGGACAGCGCGTACATCCACGACCTCCTGGATTCCATCGAGAGCGTCGTTTTCACCGTGGACAGGGGATCGGTCCTGCGTGAAGTCAACAAGGCGTGGCGCGATTTCGCCGTGCTGCAGGGAACGCCCGACTTCCGGGAGGAGTCCGCGGTGATCGGCCGCCGGCTGGAGGAGATCCTCCCCCCGACACCGCTGAGGGAGGAGCTTCTCGCTGCGGCCTCACGCCTGTTCGAGGGAACACTGAGGGAGTACCTCCGCGAGTTTTCCATCGGTTCGGGCGACCGATCGAGGATCTTCCAGCTCGCCGTGACGCCCCTGGAAATGAACGAGCGGGTGAACGGGCTCGTCTTCACCTACACGGACATCACCGACAGCAAACGGACGGAGGCGGAAGTCAAGCGGCGGAACGAGGAATTGCTCGCCCTCAACGCCATCGCCTCATCGATCAACCGGTCGCTGAACCCGGACGAGGTTCTCGGCGTCGCGGCGGAGCAGGTCCGCACGCTCGTGCAGTCGGACATCGTCATGTGCTATCTCCCCGACGAAACGCGGGAGAACCTGACGCTGGCCGCCCACAGGGGGATCACCGCAGCCCAGGCCCGGACGATCGGCACACTTCCCGTCTCGGGGAGCGCCACAGGAAGCGTCATCATCACCAGGCAGCCCATCATCATCCGCTCGGGACTGCCCGAGGACGGCCGGCTGAGCGACCAGGGGCGGGCGCTCTTCCGCACTCTCGGAACACAGAGCCTGCTGGGCATCCCGCTTGAATCGAAGGACAGGGTCCTCGGATCCCTGCTCGTCGCGTTTCAGGAAGAGCACACGTTCACCGACCAGGAACAGCGGTTCATCACGCTGGTCGGAAACCAGCTCGCTTCGGCGCTCGAAAACGCCCAGCTCTACAGCGAGGTCCAGGCGCAGGTCCGCCGCGTCACGCTCCTCTACGAGATCGGGCGCGGCCTCACCGGGGCGCTCGATACCCGCTCGGTGCTCACGGTGATACACAGCGGGCTTGAGAACGCGCTCCAGTTCGACTCCTTCGAATATTTCGGCCGCTCCCACACTACGGGAAAGCTTGAGGTCCAGTTCCACCGGGAGAGGCTCAACTCCGGCAAGGTGCCGCTGGCTCCCGACATGCCCGGCGTAGGGCGTGCCCTCTCCGGCGAGCCTTTTCTCGGGTATTCTCCCGACGGGGGTGCCCTCATCGCCGTGCCCGTACGGTCAAAGGGAGAGGTGACAGGGGTCATCGGCGTGGCGCGCGAAGCCGGGGCGCTGTTTGACGACTCTCACTTGCGTCTGGTGGCCAGTATCGCTAATTTGATGGAAATTGCGATCGATCGGGCGCGCCTGTACGAAGACACGGTTTCAAAATCCCAGGAAATCGAGGCCCGGAACAAGGAGCTCGACGACTTCACGTACGTGGTCTCCCACGACCTGAAGGAGCCCCTGATCACGATTGAAGGGTACAGCAAGATCGTCCTGAACGATTACCGGGATGTCATCGACGAGGAAGGAAAGGGGTACCTGAATTCCATCGTCCAGTCCGGCAAGCGGATGAAAGGGCTTATCGACGATCTCCTGACCCTCTCGCGGCTGGGCCGGGTGACGGAAACGGAGGAATCGCTGCCGATCGGCGACGTCGTGAGCGAGGTCCTGCGCGACTTCGAATTTACGCTGCACGAGAGCCACGCGACCGTGAACGTTCCGCCCGACCTCCCGACGGTGCGGTACAACAGGATACAGCTCGGGATGGTGTTCCGGAATCTCATCGCCAACGCCATCAAGTTCAACAGGAGCGCGGCTCCCCGCGTCGATATCGGGGTCACCCGTGCCGAAGGGGGATACACCGTGTCGGTGCAGGACAACGGCGTGGGGATCGAACGACAGCACTTCGACAAGATCTTCGTCATCTTTCAGAGGCTCCAGCGCACGGAGGACTTCCGTGGGACCGGAGCGGGACTGACCATCGTCAAGAAAATCGTCGAGAACCACGGCGGCCGTATCTGGGTGGATTCCGTCGTGGGAGAAGGGACAAAGTTTCTTTTCACCATTCCGGATTGAACCGATGACCGAACCGGGCCCCATCCGCATATTGCTCGTGGAGGACAACCGCGATTTTGCGAATCTCGTGGAGGTCTTCCTGAGAAAGTATGACAAGGGACAATTTGAGATCATCTGGCGGGAGAGCGGCATCGCCGCGCTCGAAGAGCTTGCTTCCGGAGCCCATTTCGACATCATCCTGATGGATTACTTCCTTCCCGGTCAGAACGGCCTGGAGACCACCAAAACGCTGCAGGCGCGGGGGGTGACGATCCCCGTCGTGTTCCTCACCGTGAACAAGGACTTCGACCTCGCGGTCCAGGTGCTCAAGCTGGGCGTGGAGGACTACCTCGTGAAGGACGAGATATCGACCCCGGTCCTTCCCAGGACCGTGCTGAACGTGATCGAACGGAAGAAGCTGAAAGATCAGCTTACTTCGCTCGAAATCTCCCAGGAACGGCTCGACACGATCCAGGGGATGGTGCCGAAAATCGCCCAGGAGATACGCAAACCTCTCGATGAGATCCGCGTGACGATCGAGGGACTCGCCGCGGCGCATGCGGGCGACCAGATGACGACATATCTCACGATCATCCGCGACAACCTGGCCCGGATCGAAAAGAAGCTCGCCCAGCTCAAAGAGATGAAAACCGACAGGACGGTCCCGTACATCAAGGACATCAGGATGCTCGACCTTTCAGGCTCATGAGCCCCTTCTCATCCCCCCGGATCATTGCATGAAATTCCGCCTCGCGCTTGCACAGATCGACCCGGTCCTCGGCGACCTCGAGGCCAACGTCGCGAAGCACTGTGCCCTCGCCGACAGGGCCGCCGCCGCGGGCGCGCAGCTCGTCGTGTTTCCCGAGCTCGGCCTCACAGGGTACTCCATCAAGGACATGAACTGGGACCTGGCGGTCAATCTCCGGGGAGGCGACCGCCGCATTGCACCCCTGGTCGAAAAGGGGAAGACCATTTCCATACTCGCAGGCGGGGTCGAAGAGTCCGACTCGTTCGGCCTCTACAACGCCGCGTTCCTGTTCGAAGGGGGGGAGGTCCGGTCGGTTCACCGGAAGACCTATCCCCCCACGTACGGTATGTTCGAAGAGAACCGGTATTTCAGCAGCGGCACGGAGGTGCGCGCATTCGATTCGCGCAGCGGGAGGATGGGCGTCCTGATCTGCGAGGACCTCTGGCACCTCCCCCTGCCGTACATCCTTGCGCAGGACGGTGCGGGAATCATCCTCACGCTCGTGGCAAGCCCCACGCGGATTTCGGGGAAAGAGGAGAGGCCCCCTATCGCCACGGTCAACGGCGAAAACCACCGCACATACGCCAGGCTCCTCTCGGTCTTTATCGCGTTCTGCAACAGGGTCGGGTTCGAAGACGGGGTCAACTTCTGGGGCGGATCAGAGATCGTGGGGCCCGACGGAAGCTGCCTCGCATCGGCAAAGCTCTTTGATGAAGATCTCATCGTCGCCGAGATCGATGACAACGAGATTCGGCGGGCCCGCCGCCTCTCCAGGCATTTCGTCGACGACAATCCCGTGCTGCTCGAGAAAGAACTCCGGAGGATCCGGCGCCGGATATGAGGCACTTCTCCCGCGCCGCATACCTGTTCGTTCCCCTCATCATCCTCACGTTGCTCCTTTCCCCGCACGTCCGCTCGCAGGCGCCGGAGGTACGCTTCACGCATCTTTCGGCTGAAAAGGGGCTTTCGCAGTCCACGGTCAACGCCATCGTTCAGGACCGCCGGGGGTTCATGTGGTTCGGGACACAGGACGGCCTGAACCGGTACGACGGTTTTGAGTTCACCGTGTTCAGGAACAACCCTTCCGATACCTCTTCGATTTCCGACAACTACATCTGGTGTCTCCTGGAAGACCCGGAAGGAAGCCTCTGGGCCGGCACGCAGAACGGCGGCGCGGTCCGGCTGCGGGGGGACGGGAGGACGTTTACGCGATACATCCACGACCCGGCAGACGGGAGATCGCTTTCTTCGAATGCGGTTACCGCACTGTGCGAGACCTCGCAGGGTGAACTCTGGCTCGGAACGTGGGGGGGAGGCCTCGATCGGTTCAGCGGGGGAGGGTTCGAGCACTTCACGGAAACGCGGGAGCCGGGGAGCGCGATTCCAAATAACTTCATCCGCTGTCTTGCCGAGGACAGATCCGGAACGCTCTGGATCGGCACCTGGGGAGGCGGACTGGCCGCCTATGACGGACATACCGGCCGATTCCGGCAGTTCCGGCACAACGCGGCTGATCCGCGGAGCCTGAGCGGGGATCTGGTCTCTTCACTCCAGATCGATGCAGACGGCGTGCTGTGGGTGGGGACGTTTGATCAGGGGCTCAATCGTTACGATGCCGCCCGCGGGGACTTCACCATATTCAGGAACATCCCGGGCCGTCCCGGAACCTTGAGCAGCAATAACGTCGTTGCGCTTTGCGAGGACAGGGAACGGTTCCTCTGGGCGGGTACGCGGGATGGCGGCGTCAACAGGTACGATCCTCGCACGGGTACCTTTACCGCGTACCGCAGAAATCAGGGGGACCCATCCGCCCCGGGAAGCGACAGGATTTCGTCGCTCTTCGTGGACCCCACCGGGGGAATCTGGGTCGGCACGAACGATGCAGGCGTCGACCATTATGATCCGGAGGCGCCGAAGTTCCGGAATCGCATCCTTGATGCATCCGGCAGCGCCGATCTCCGCGGCACCGTCGTGCGGGCGATCCTCGAAGACTCCAGGGGCGATATATGGGTCGGCACCGGGTCTACGGGTCTTGAGAGGTATGAACGGTCGACGGGAATGCATGTGCATTTCGGGCACACGCCTGGACAGGCCGGGAGCATCGCGGGGGACGCGGTGATGGCCCTGTGCGAAGACCGCCGCGGCCGGATCTGGGTGGGAATGGACGGCGGAGGACTGGACCGGTTCGATCGTGTGAACAACACGTTTATTCATTACTGGGCGGGCGAGAAGAGGAAGCGGAGGGTCAGCGGAAAGTCGGTGATGTCGATATACCAGGATTCGGGGGGGGAACTCCTCGTGGGGATGTCAGGCGCCGGTGTGGATATCTACGATCCGACACGTGACAGGTTCGTCCCGTTTGAAACCGCGTTCGGGCTTTCCGAGCGGATTGGAGACAACATATGGTCGATCCGCGAGGACCGGAAGAATCGGCTCTGGTTCGGGACTTGGGGGGAGGGGCTCTGCATGGTCGACAGGGAGTCCGGTGCCGTGAAGCGCTACAGGTACATTCCCGGGGATTCGTCCAGCCCTGGGAACAATACGGTATGGTCGATCTTCGAGGACGGCAAAGGGCTGCTCTGGTGCGGGACCTGGGGGGGAGGTTTGAACATGTTCAATCCGTCGACGGACCGTTTTGTCCGCTACACGGAACGGGACGGGCTCCCCAATAATGTGGTCTACGGCGTGCTCCCAGACGACAGGGGGAACCTGTGGATGAGCACGAACAAGGGGCTCACGAAATTCGACCCGGCCGCCATCTCGTTCACGTCGTTCGATCACCGGGACGGGCTGCAGGGGGACGAATTCAACCAGGGGGCGTACTGCCGGGGACGCACCGGCCTGCTGTATTTCGGGGGGATCAACGGCCTGAGCTCATTTCAGCCGGACAGCATCCGTCCGAACCCGCACGTCCCACCGGTGGTCTTGACGCGGTTCCGGGTTTTTGACAGGGAGATCGCCTTCGCGAAACCGCTCTCAGATGTGGGGAGGGTACCCCTCGACTACGATGAGAACTTCATTTCGTTCGAATTTGCCGCACTCAGCTACGCGGAGCCGGAGAAGAACCAGTATGCCTATAAACTCGAGGGGATCGACAGGAACTGGATCTACAGCGGATCGCGGCGCTATGCGGCGTACACGCATCTCCCCGGGGGGACATATACGTTCCGGGTGAAGGGGTCGAACAACGACGGCCTGTGGAACGAACAGGGCGCATCACTGGAGATCGATATCTCTCAGCCATTCTGGCGGCGGGGCTGGTTCGTTTCGCTCGTGGTTTTCGGGCTCGGCCTCTCTGCCTTCGCTCTCATCAGGTACCGTCTTGCGAAGGCCGTCGAGATGGAGCGACTGCGCACGTCTATTGCCTCGGACCTTCACGATGAACTCGCCTCGAACCTGAGCAGCATCGCAATGTTCAGCAATATCCTTCAGAACGCATCCGCAGGTTCGGGACACCTCGACGGCGAACATCAGCAGCTTCTCGGCAGGATTTCGACGCTGTCCCAGGAATCGGTCACCTCGATACGCGACATTATCTGGGCAATAAACCCGAAATCGGAGAGCCTGTCGGATCTCCTCGTTCGCACAAAAGACCATTTTCTCCCGCTCTGCAGGGTGGCAGGAATCGTTCTCCGGTTTACGGATCCCGCCCAGGGAGCGCTTCCGGGGAAGAATCTGAAACCGGGGGAGCGGAAGGAGATCTGGCTCTTCCTGAAAGAAGCGATCACGAACGCCATACGACACTCGAAATGCGGCACACTGGAAGTTGCGTACGCTTATGCCGGCGGGGTTCTCTCCATCAACGTTACCGACGACGGGTCGGGATTCACCCCGTCATCTGAATCAAGCGGGAACGGGCTTCACACAATGAACTTGCGGGCAGCCCGGCTCCGGGGGTCGCTGGTTATCACGTCTTCCGAAGGAAACGGGACCGTTGTGCACCTGGCCGTGAAAATCTGAGAATATAGAACAGATGCCCTATTGAAGGCTCGCGGAGGAGTAATCATATTTTGATGCCATGCCCATTGCCGTTGCGATCGTAGAAGATCATCCTGATATCCGGATGGGGACATCATACATCCTGCGGACGTCCCCGGGATGCCGCGTCGTCGGAGAATACGCCACGGCCGAAGAATGCGCGGAAAAGTTCGACGAGGCAGCTCCTGATGTCATACTGATGGATATTCACCTTCCCGGGATGTCCGGGATCGAAGCGACCGCGCGTATCAAGGCCGAACACCCCAGGGTGGAGATAGTCATACTCTCCGTCCTTGAAGACGAGGACAATGTGTTCCGGGCAATCTGCGCAGGGGCGAGCGGATATGTGACAAAACCCGTCCTTCCGCCCCAGCTCGTCGAGGCGGTGGAGTTTGCATTCAGCGGCGGAACCCCCATGTCCCCCCGGATAGCCCGCAAAGCCCTTGAATTATTCAAACAATACGTTCCGCCTCCCAAGGCGGACTACCGGCTCACGCCGAGGGAGCTTGAGGTCCTGGAATTGCTCATCCTGGGAGACGATTTCAAGCTCATAGCCCAGAAGCTCTTCCTGAGCCCTTTTACCGTCCGCGCGCACATCCGCAACATCTACGATAAACTCCACGTCCATTCGAAATCCCAGGCCGTTGCCAAGGCCCTGAAGGAAAAGGTCGTCCCTTCCCGCTGAAATAGTCCCAATGTTCTATGTTTTCTCTGTGTTCTGCCCCCTACCATTGTTCACATTTCTTACCATCACTTCACACAGCGGGAGGGCTATCATGTCGACGTTTACGGGGAGAATTCGTGCCTGCTTGTTCGCCGCATTGCTGATTGTCGTCATGTCCGATGACGGCCTTGCACAGGCCCTTTCGGGGACCTATACGATCGGAGGAACTTCTCCCAGCTACGCGACATTTGCCGCCGCCGTCAGTGCCCTCACGACAAACGGAGTGGCGGGAGCGGTGATATTCAACGTCAGGGCCGGCACGTATACCGAGAGGGTCGTCCTTCCGGCGATCACGGGTGCGAGCGCCGCGCAGACGATCACGTTCCAGTCCGAAACCGGGACCGCATCCGACGTAACCCTCCGGTATGCGCCGGCGGGGACCGCGGACAACGCCGTCATCGCATTGAACGGGACGAGCCATATCCGGATCAAGAACATGACGCTCACGTCGTACGGCGTGGGGACGTCATACCGGAACGTGATCGTCCTCGACGGGACTGCGGGGACCGTGGGCGACGTCGTGATTCAGGGAAACATATTGAACGGGTACCAGTCGAACAACGGCTCAGGCGACCTGGCGATCATCAACGGTCACAGCGGCGTGCTGACGTCCAACCTCACCGTGACGGACAACACGTTCAATTTTGGAGGATACGCGATCTACATCTCAGGGGGGGGCACCCCGTTCTCCGGCGGGACGGTCATCAGGGCGAACTCGTTCACGGGAGGGTACGGCGGGGTGTATATCTCGAATCACACCGCAATCGTGGTCGACAGCAACACCGTCAATGTGACCTACGACGCGATCGACCTCGTCAGCTGCGGGGGCGCGATCAGCGTGCAGAGAAACCGCGTGGTCACCACCGGGAGCGGCTACGGTATCTCGGTAAACAACTGCACGGGGGACGCCCTGAACGTCGGCGTCACCGCGAACAATTTCGTGACGATACAGGGGACGAGCGGGGGGATCGGGTTCTATGTGACGAGCGCCTCGTACCAGGACTTTTATTACAACAGCCTGAATGTGCTTGCACCGGGAACCACGTACGGCGTTTACCAGTCGGGAGGGGCGAACCAGACGATCGCCAACAACGTGTTTTCCAATACCGGAGGGAGCTACGCGCTGTACGTGAATTCTCCTGCTGCGGTCACGTCGTGCGACCACAACGACGTTTACGGCGCTGGAATGGTCTTCCTCGCGCACTGGGGAACGAAGGACTGCGTCACGCTCGCCGCGCTGCAGGCGGCAAGCGGGATGGACGCACACTCGGTGAGCGCAAGCCCGGTGTTCACGTCCGCCACCAACCTGCATGCGAACTCTCCCTGGCTTGACGGCTCTGCGACGCCCATAGCGGCGGTAACCGTCGACATCGACGGGAATGCGCGCAACGGGAGCACGCCGGATATCGGGGCGAGCGAGTTCACGAGCTCGTTGACGAAGATCGCCGGCGGGACGTACACGATCGGAGGTTCCTCACCGACGTATCCGACGTTCACCGCCGCCGTGAACGATCTGGTGGCGCGCGGGATCACCGGTGCCGTAACGCTCAACGTGCGTCCGGGAACCTACGCCGAGCAAATCGACTTCTGGCCGGTCGGGGGCACAAGCCAGGCAAACACCGTGACGTTCCAGTCGGAAACAACGGGGGCGATACTGCAGTTCACACAATCGGCCGCGAACTCCACCTCCAACTGGGTGTTAAGGCTGAACTCCGCTTCCCACGTCCATTTGAGGGACATGACTCTTGGGTCATACGGCCTGAATGCGTCGTACCGAAGCGTGCTCGTTCTCAATGGAAGCGTGGACGATATCGTCGTGCAGGGCGATTCGCTGGGCGGTCTCAACGGAGGCGGGGCGCCGAGCCTCGCGCTGATCACGGGCTCCAGTCCGTGGACGAGAAACCTGACAATCTATGGAAATAGGTTCGGGCCCGGGAGCTACGGCGTGTATTTCGGAGGATACAGCGCGACGGCGGATTCCGGCACCATCATCAAGGGAAACACGTTTTCGGGAATGTACGGGGGGATCTATATTACCAACGAGCCGGGAGTTGTCGTCGACAGCAATCTTGTCAACGTCACCAACGACGGCCTCGATCTGTCGTCGTGCCCGGGCGGAATCAGCGTCCAGAGGAATAAGGTCGCCGTGTCGGCGAGCGGATACGGCATCTCCGTCAATAACTGCCAGGGGGATGCGCTCGATTTTGGCCTCGTCGCCAACAATTTCGTCACGATTAACGGAACCTCCGGGGGGATCGGATTCTACGTCACCAGTTCGTCAGACCTGGGGATATACCACAACAGCCTGAGCATGCTCTCTCCGGGGACTACCTACGGGTACTACGGATCAGGCGGGAGCAACGTGACAATCGAGAACAACGTCTTTTCCAACTCGGGCGGCTCCTATGCGCTGTACATGGCCTCCGTCGGCGCCAACGTGATATCCGATCACAACGACATCTACGGTGCGGGGATGATTTTCCTTGCTCACTGGGGGAGTGCCGACTGCATATCCCTTGCGGCCCTGCAGGCGGCGAGCAGCATGGATGTGCACTCGGTCAGCGCCAACCCTGATTTCGTCTCCGGCACGGATCTCCATGCCAATTCTCCGTGGCTGGACGGAGCGGGGGCCCCGGTCCCGAGTGTGACCGTCGACATCGACGGACATCCGCGCAGCGGGAGCACCCCGGACATCGGCGCGACCGAATTCACAAGTTCGTTTACGAAGATCGCGGGGGGAACGTATACGATCGGCGGATCGTCGCCGACATATGCCACGTTTTCAGCGGCGGTAAGCGACCTTGTCGCGCGCGGTATCACCGGCGCCGTCACGCTCAATGTCCGTCCGGGAACATTCGCCGAGCAGATCGACCTGTGGCCCGTCGGTGGAGTCAGCCCGGCAAACACGATAACGTTCCAGCCGGAATCATCCGGCGCGACGCTCCAGTACACGCAAACCGCCGCCAACTCGGCCACGAACTGGGTGATCCGGTTCAACGCGGCCTCTCACGTGCACGTGAAGAACCTGACGCTTGTGTCGTACGGGGTGAACACCTCGTACAGGACCGTTGTTGCTCTCAACGGCAGCGTAGAGGATTTTGTCGCGCAGGGAGATTCCCTTGCGGGAGTCGCGGGAGGTGCCGGTCAAAACCTCGCGCTGATATCCGGAACATCCCTCTGGTCGCGGAATTTGACGGTATGGGGGAACAAGTTCGGCCCCGGCGGGTACGGGATCTACATCGGCGGGTACAACAACGCTGCGGATTCGGGAACAGTCATCAAGGGAAACTCGTTCGCCGGAGTCTACGGAGGAGTTTATATCACGAACCAGCCCGGGCTCGTGGCAGATAGCAACGCCGTTACTTCGACGAACGACGGGATCGACCTGAACGGATGCTACGGCGCGATCAGCGTCCAGCGGAACAAGATCACGACGACCGCCGGCGGCTACGGGATCAATCTTCAAAACTGTAATGGTGATCTTATTGACTACGGTACTGTTGCGAACAATTTCATCTCCGTGTACGGCGGAAGCGGAGGGTACGGGCTCATCGCGCAAGGCTCGACATATTGCTACATCTACTACAACAGCATCAGCCTGACGGGTGCCGGGAGCGGATATGGTATGTACCTGTCCTCCGGAGGCAATGTAAGCATCGTCAACAACGCCGTTTCGAACGTCCAGGGCTCGTACGCGCTGTATCTGATTACGCCGGGAGCGATCACGACTTCGGACCACAATGATTTCTACGGTGCGGGGATGTTGTACCTGGCCCACTGGGGGACCACCGACTGCATTTCCCTTGCAGCGCTTCAGGCGGCGAGCGGGATGGACGTTCATTCCGTGAGCTCGAACCCTGATTTTGCCACAGCGACCGACCTCCATCCCAATTCTCCCTGGCTCGACGGGGGAGGAGCCTCCGTCGCGGGCGTCACCGTGGATATCGACGGCCATCCCCGCAGCGTGAGCACACCCGACATCGGCGCGAGCGAGTTTACCGCGTCCGTCCGGAAGATCACCGGCGGCGTCTACACGATCGGCGGCACAGCGCCGACGTACGCGACGTTCAGTGCCGCCGTGAGCGACCTGGTATCGCGGGGAATCTCAGGCGCGGTGACGTTCAACGTGCGCCCCGGAACGTACGCGGAGCAAATCGACCTGTGGCCCGTCGGAGGGGTCAGCCCCGCGAACACGATCACGTTCCAATCCGAGACAACGGGAGCGATCCTCCAGTTCGCCCAGACCGCAGCCAACTCATCGTCGAACTGGGTGCTTCGGCTCAATGCGGCGTCTCACGTGCACCTCAAGAATATGACGCTGGTTTCGACCGGATCGAACACGTCGTACAGAAGTGTGCTCGTGATGAACGGGAGTGTCGAGGACCTCCTGGTGCAGGGTGATTCCCTCTCCGGACTTGGCGGAAACGGGTCTCAGAGTCTCTCGCTGATTTCGGGCAGCAATCAGTGGTCGCGTAATCTCACCATCTGGGACAACAGGCTCGGCCCGGGAAGCTATGCCGTTTATATTTCCGGCTACAATAACACCGCGGATTCCGGGACGGTCGTTAAGGGGAATACGATCTCCGGATGCTACGGAGGGATTTACCTTACCTCCGAGCCCCAGGTTGTGGTCGACAGCAACAGGGTGAACGTGACGTACGACGGCATCGACATCAACAGCTGCAACGGCACGATCAGCGTGCAGAGGAACAAAGTAGTGTCGACGACGGGCGGATACGGCATTTCGGTTAACAACTGCCAGGGAGACGCGATCGACTACGGGCTGGTTGCGAATAACTTCATAACGCTCCTGGGGACATCAGGAGGATATGGCCTCGTCGTTCAAAATGACGGCTACTGCAACCTGTACTATAACAGCATCTATATGATCCCGGCCACCTCCAGCTACGCGCTCTATCAATCCGGAGGGACGAGTCAGAGCTTCGAAAACAACCTGTTCGTGAATAACGGAACCGGGTATGCGTACTATGTGAATACGCCGGCTGCGATCACGACGTGTGATTACAACGTTCTCTTTACCGCAGGTCCGCAGATCGCGCACTGGCAGAGCACGGACTACACGACGGTTGCTGCATTACGGGCTGCCAGCTCCATGGATGCGCATTCCGTCAATATTGTGCCTGTATTCGTGTCGTGGACGGACCTCCATCTTACCGGCGCTTCCCTGGGCAACAGCTCCATGAGGGGAACTCCTCTTTCCGCAGTCACCATTGACATCGACGGGAACGCCAGGAGCGCGACGAATCCGTACAAGGGCGCCAGTGAAGGGTCGGTCGTCCTTTCCGTCGCTCCTGATCCGAACGTCGGCGGGGGAGGCATTGACCGGGCTCCTGTTCTCTTCCAGCTCATCCAGAACTACCCGAACCCGTTCAATCCGACCACGAACGTCAAATTTTCCGTCGAGAAGTCCGGGAGGGCGGTCATGAAGCTCTACGACATCACCGGCAGGCTTGTCTCGACGCTGTATGACGGGACTGCCGAACCCGGCCGCTACTACCAGGTCAGCATGAACGGTGCGAACCTCGCGAGCGGCGTGTATATCTACAGGCTCGAGAGCGGCACGCAGATCGCCCTGAAGAAGATGGTCCTCCTCAAGTGAGATCCGTGCGAGCGGAGACAACAAGGTGCGGAGGCCCGGGCAACCGGGCCTCCGCATTTTGTAGCGGAATATTGATTTTCGCCGATAGTCTGGCTACATTAATACCTGTCTAGGAACGGACAGGCCGTACACCCGGTACGGCGCCGGGCGCGTAGCTCAGGGGTAGAGCATCTGCCTTTTAAGCAGAGGGTCGGTGGTTCGAGCCCACCCGCGCTCACAACAGTAAGCCCTTCATAACGAAGGGCTTACGTTTTTCATCCCGCCTCTCTCTTACCCGCCGAGTCAAAAAATTCTGCTGAAATTGTGTTGAAGTGTCCTATCGCATGCTGGATCAAATTACGTAACCATGAGCTTGAGGCTGATTTCCCGGCTGAGTATGGTCCTGGTCTTCCCGTTGAGAATGACATTCAGAGATTTGTCATACTCACGGATGTCATTGACTTCTATTGTATCGTTCAGGCCGAGCTCAAGCGTGTCCAGGAGCTTGAGGAAGGCAGGACTGTTGTCTGCCACGGCCACGAGCTTGTATTTCCTGCCGGAAGCACGTTCCGAGAGAGGGAGCGCCTTAAGACTCGGGAGCTTCCCGTTTCCGTCCGGGATGGGGTCGCCGTGCGGGTCGAATTGAGGAAAGCCCAGAAGCTTGTCCAGTTGCTCGATAAGCTTGTCGGATTGCAGATGCTCCAGTTGCTCTGCAACCTCATGCACTTCTGTCCAGGTAAATTCCATCTTTCGAACAAGGAAGGTTTCCCACAAACGGTGTTTGCGGACGACCTTCAACGCGAGATCTTTCCCCCCTTTTGTCAGGGTTGCGCCCGCTGACCGGCTGTATTCAACGAGGTTCTTCTCCCGCATCCTCCGGAGCATTTCGGTGACCGTCGCAGGATTGATCTTCAGTTCTCCCGCGATTGCCTGATTTGTCACCCGGCCCCTCGTTCTGCCCGAAAGGACGATGATCGACTTCAGGTAGTTCTCCTCTGTGAAGGTCAAGGGCTTCATGTTGACAATATCGCGGATTTTGCTTTATTATACAATTAGGCTAACCTAATAATTGATATTAGGCTAATACAATTTGGCACTGTCCGGCGGGGGAATAATGCTACAACCTCAAGAATGTGAAAATGTCGCGAGAACAGGAAGGCGTTGGACTGCATACGGTGCCCTTCTTTTGAGCATGAGCCCTTTGGCCGCCGGGGGAGAAACCACGGCCGCTGTGTCCAGGGGTTCAGGATTGGAGGTAAGGGTAATCGTGACTGACGCCAGGGAAAAGGTGCCTATCGAGCTTGCTCACGTCGTTCTTCGGAAGGAGGGAAGAGTGTTCGCCGAGGATGCAACCAACCCGGCCGGCCAGATTCGTTTTCATAACCTTGAGGTGGGCATCTATAGCATTACAGCCTGGTTTGTCGGATACAAAACGTATGCAGATTCCGTGCACATAGATGCCCGGCACACCGATTTCAGGGTTGGACTTGTTCCTGTGGGAACGATCTCCCAGGAAGTGGAGGTCACGGCCGACAGGGAACCTGCGATATCCCACATTGATCCGCGGACCGGTAATCAAGTGTTTGAATCCGAAACGTATCATGTCCCGCCAACAGCCCGTATGACCACGCTGATTCAGGAGAATGTGATGGGGGCTGCCCGGGCGCCAACCGGAGAAGTGCATATTCGAGGGCAGCATGGAGAGTTTACGTACTATGTCGATGGCCTGCCCGTTCCCCTGGGTGTATTCGGGGGACTTAATGAAGTCGTAGACCCTGCAGTGATAGAACGCGCGACATTTATCACGGGAGGATTCCCGGCGGAATACGGCGGGCAGATGTCGGCCATCATAGACTTGAATAATCGCGTTCCTACCGGGAGCTTCCATCTGGACGCGTCGACGTACGTGGGAAGCTATCTTGTCTTCAATGGTACCCACCCCTTTTCTCCCGGGAAAGAGGTTCAGTCAGGCAGTTCAAGCTCAGTCCCGGGTGATACACTCGGAGGGCGCGTCGGACCGTTTCGCGCTCTGAACTCCAATGGCCAGGCAGTCTCGGTGAGTGATCATATCGGGAAGCTCGGTTTCTATGTTTCCGGGTCACGGCAGGAAACGGACCGGCGCATTGACACGCCTGTTCCCAGACTCTTCCATGACCACGGCTTTGATTACTTCCTGTACGGCAAATTCGATTATATCTTGAGCAATGTCGACTACCTGACATGCAACCTGAACTTCGGGCGGACGAACACGGAGGTTCCATTTGACCCGACTTTGCCCCTGGCGTCGGACGTTCAGGAGACGGGCAACTCCTTTCAGGCTGTCTCATACTTTCGTGCGCTCGATTCAGAAATTGATCGAGAGTCTAATCTCTTCGTCGGTGGCTATCTTCGCCAGGGGAGACTCCAATACACTCCCGGGAGTATCGATCCCCCGACATTTCAGTTCGTCGACTTCCCCGGGAGGAATTACCTGCTGGCAGAAGACAGAACCTTCAATACCATTGGAACGCGTACGACGTATGACATCAGGCTCTCTCACGCGTTCATGATAAAGACCGGTTTGGTGCTAAGCGGCACGACAGGGACCGAGAATTTCTCCTCGCGTGACTCACTGAATACACCCGGGCCGTCAATTGTCACGGATTTTCGAGGGTCTGATTTTGGAATGTTTGCGGAATCAGAGTATCAAGTTGCCGACTGGACATCTTTCGACATCGGAATCAGGTATGATCAGCACATTGCGCCCGATTTGCCGGTACAGCGGCAGGTCAGCCCGAGAATCAAGTGGAATTTCGCTATTGACGCCTCGAGCACGGCCTACATATACTACGGGCGGCTATTCATGCCAACCAATATCGAAGGCTTAAGGTCGATTGCTCGAAATGTAAGCAACTCGGTTACGCCTACCTTTGCGGAAAGAGATCACTTTTTTGAGGCGGTGTACACCAATAGCCTCCCTTTTGATGTGAGGCTAAAGGCAGCCGTCTTTCATAAGCGTGCTGCGCCGTTCACAGATGATGCAACCCTGGGCTCAAGCGCGATCAAGACTCCGTTTAATATCGCGATTGTTAATACTGACGGTATTGAACTCGCTTTGTCGTACAGTTCGCCCTCGATGCCCTTCTCCTGCAACATAAACTCTTCTGTAATACACGCGGTCGGGTCTGGCGCGCTCACCGGCGGTTTCCTTCCGCCGAGCAGTGACGGACCGGCAACTGACCTTGACCACGATCAGAGGCTTTCCGTCGACATTGGGTTAAACTATCAGCCGAGCGATTGGTTTATGAACCTCGAAGCGGTTTACGGCTCAGGACTCTCGAATGGATACCCGGGGAACGTTCCTGTGTACAAGACGGGGCTATTTGATTTCAACACGCCGGCGCATACCGCTCCTTCGACGATCCTCAATCTTGGTGTGGGGTACACCTTTCACTCGACTGGTGACACGACGATTGAACCGTCAATATACGTCACAAACCTCCTCGACCATTCGCATTTGCTCAAAGGGGCGTATACTACCGGGGCAAGCTGGGAGGAACGCCGGAATGTCGTATTCAAATTATCTGCGCATATTTAGCGGCGGTCGCGGAACGATCCTGTTCGCAGTGACAAATACATATGGTCAACAGCTCTTCTTGTTTGCCTTCCGAGCCACAAACCTCTCTTTTAAACAGCGGGTCGGTAGTTCGAGCCCACGCGCGCTAACAAGCGAAGGCCCTTCAACACGAAGGGCCTTCGTCGTTCAAGGCTTCAAGGGATGCTCAGCGAAGGACCGTGCACATTTTCGATTGAACGAACGATCCCGCCGATAAGCGGTACACATAGACACCGCTGGCCAGCGCCCCCGCCGAAAGCCGAACTTCATGGGGGCCTGCGCTCTGGTTCGAGTCCAGTGCCACGGATACCCGTTCCCCGAGAAGGTTGTATACTATAATGGTCACGCGCCCGGCCTGCGGGAGGTCGTAACGGATCCTCGTTTCCGGGTTAAACGGATTCGGATAGTTCTGATACAGTGCGTACCCCGGGGAAGGGGAGAGGGAGGCCAGCGGAGATTTCACGCTAAGGATCGGAGTGTGCACTCCATAGTCCCACGGGGCGTAGAACGCGGGGTTGATGCTTCCCCACTCTTCGGCAATCGCGAATTTGTCCCCGGTATCGTCGACATTGTCGTAGTGGTAAACACCAAAGCTCCCCGGTCCGCCTTCATTGTCCCCTCCCCCGATGCTGAACCTGAACACCTGTCCAACTTGACCCTTGGTGCCGATTCCGAGGCTCTCGGCTGCTGCCTCGATGATTCGCGAGAAGATGGAATCTCCGGCGACAACATCCCCGTGGGTCCCATCGTCGAACAGCATGCGTGTTGTGTCGTTGCGCAGAACAGTTCCCCATGTCTGCCAGCCGCCCGTGGCGGGACCGTTGATGAACACGCCGCTTCGCATCACCGAATCGGCGCGCGTCACGTTCACCGTTCCGGCGAGGTCAGGTAACGTATCGCCTGTGGCGACTTTGTGCCAGGCGGGGCGCATGTCGATTTCCCATAGAACGCTCACCGCACGTCGGAGGACGTTCGTGTTCAGAAAGTACGGGAGCCTCCTCGCACAGGATGCGCAGGAGCTCGTGTCAAATACGTCGAGGGAAGATCCGGGAACGTCAAACGTGCGCTCCGTCGATCCCATGAAGGGCATAAACGTTTCTTCGGGAGCATAGGCTCCGTTTCTAAGTCTCATGTAGTGATAGTATAACGTAGTCCCGGCGGGCTCGAGGAGAGTATCCGTCGCCGCGTACGATGCGCCGATCAGCTTCTTGCAGAGAATGTCCTGGAAGGGGGGTGCGGGGAGGGGGAGGTTCTCGATGCGGAGCAATATCGTGTCGCCAGGAGCGATCCCGCCCGACGCTATCGACCGTAACATATTCACGTGAAAGGTAACGACGGCGGTATCGCCTCCGGAAACCTCCGGCGCCTTCGCCGCGGCCGCGGGCGCAGCAGCGGAAAGCCCCAGCAGCAGTAAACTCCGTATGACACTGCTCGTGTTCACCGGAGCTCATTCAGGAAGTGGTTCACGACATCCGCAAATCCCGCCGGGTCATCCGCGTGGACGACGTGTCCGCCGTCGAACGTGACGAGCGTCGTGTGAGGCCTTCTCGCCGCCATCACTTCGAGGTGCTCCGCGGTCGTAACGCGGCTCTGTGCCCCGCGAATCAGGAGTGCGGGACACGTAGTGGCAAGCCAGTCTTTCCAGTGGTCGCCGTTGAGCAGTCTCTGCGATGTGACCACCTCGCGCGGATCGAACGCTAGTTTCCAACCCTCAGGTGTCTCGCGAAACGATTGGACCAGGTAAGGTGAAAAACGGAGTCCGATGGCATCCGCCAGGGCTTCCCGGGTGGGAAAAACGCCGCCCCACTGCAGCACGAACGGGGTTTCGACGGCATTCTCAGCCCCGATCTCCTCGATGATTAGTCCCCGCACACGCTCCTGGTGCTGTGCTGCGAACTGGTACGCGTTTACGCCGCCCAGTGAGTGGCCAAGCATGACGGCCTCTGTGATGCCGAGGTGCTCATACAACGCCTTGACATCTCCAACGTAATCCGTTCGAGTGTAGCTTTCTGCGTGGCTCGTATAGCCGTGCCCGCGCTGATCGAGTGCTATGAGCCGCCAGTGGGGAAGAAGCGCCGAGGCGAGGGGGGTGAACGTGGCCCCCTCCATCCAGTGACCGTGAAGCGCGATGAGAATCGGGCCCGGACCCCCGGAATCGAGGTACGAAAAAGTCAGGTTCTGATGGCGAAAGTCGGATCTGTGCACGCTTGTGTTCCCTTTTGGTCTGATGAGTGACAGTAATGAATGATCGGGTCAAATCAAACCGATGCGATCCTGTGAATCGCAGGATTCTTGGAATTCGCGTCTCACACAGGTTCAGGGGGGAGAATGGGGAAATCATCTCAAATTTGCTGTTTTCACTTGCGCCTGATGTTTCCCGTTCCTATATTATGCCACGCTGTTCATACTGTGCCAGGAGCGACTCCCTGCGGAAGTGGCGAAATTGGCAGACGCACCATCTTGAGGGGGTGGCGCCCAAAAGGCATGCGGGTTCAAGTCCCGCCTTCCGCACTCGATTTTCAATGACGGCTCACCCATGCATCCTTCGCTGAAGCGGTCTTTCCTCCTGGTGGGAGTTCTCGCCCTTTGCATCACCGGTCTCGCCTACGCCGGAGTGATCAAAGGCCAACCTACCGCACGGAGCGACGGGTCGTCCATCACGGTACACTGGGACAGTGATGACGAGACCGGCGTCGTCGGCTATGAGGTTGCACGAATGGTTGGATGGGACGGCCAGTATGTCGTGTTGTTGGCTTCGTACAAGGCAAAGGGGAGCAACCAGTCGTACGATTTCGTGGACGAAACAGCATTCCGCACGAGCGCAACGTTCTACAAGTACCGGATCACCGCCCTCTACAGCAACGGTGCGCGGTCCGACCCCTACGAAACAGGCGTGAGCCATACGGTAAGCAGCGTGCGGCGCACCTGGGGAAGCATCAAGGCGATGTTCCGCTGATGTACGGCGTGCGGTAAGATCGTGCCAAACACAAAGAGGCGATACTGAGGTGTCGCCTTTTTCATACTCTACCGGATGGATTCACACAAAAGCCTGATTCTCGCCTCCCGTTCGCCCCGAAGACTCCAGCTGCTCAAACAAATCGGCATGAGCCCGACGGTCATGCCCTGCGACATTCCGGAGGCATTCGACCCTTCGCGATCGCCGGAGGAGAATGCGGCTTCGCTCGCACTCCAGAAGGCGCAGTGCGTAGCCGGCAATGTCGCCGACGGGGTGATCCTCGGGGCCGATACGATCGTGATACTCGGCGGCGAGATGCTTGGAAAACCGGAGAACCCGCTCGATGCGGTACGCATGCTCTCGCTCCTGAGCGGAAAAACGCATACGGTCGTCACGGGCTTTGCACTCGTCGAGCGCCCCTCCGGCCGCCACGTGACGGGGACCGAGAGTACGGAGGTGACGTTCCGGCGCCTGCCCCGTGAGGAGATCGAACAGTATGTTGCCGGAGGGTCGCCGCTTGACAAAGCGGGCGCCTACGGGATACAGGATGACTACGGGGCGGTATTCGTGACGCGCATCGAGGGGTGTTTTTACAATGTCGTCGGCCTCCCGCTTTCCAAGTTTCACACGGCGCTCCGGGAATTCCAGGCCGGCGGCCCACACAGGAAGGAATGATAACGATGGACAGGCGAATCCGTGTGCTTGTTGCCAAGGTCGGGCTGGACGGTCACGACCGCGGCGCCAAGGTGGTGGCCGCGGCGCTGCGCGACGCGGGGATGGAGGTCATCTACAGCGGCTTGAGGAAGACTCCGGAGGTGATCGTCGAGGCCGCGGCCCAGGAAGACGTCGATGCGATCGGCGTGAGCATACTGAGCGGCGCACACATGACCGTCTTCCCGAAGGTTCTGAACCTGCTGAAGGAAAAAGGACTTGACGATGTCCTGCTCTTCGGCGGGGGGATCATCCCGGATAAAGACATCGATGAGCTCGGGAAGATCGGCGTCGGAAGGCTCTTTACGCCCGGGGCCTCCACCCAGACCATCGTCTCCTACGTCCGCGACTGGGTCGCCGCCCACAGGTCATGATGCAAACATCCCTTCCTTGTGAGAAGGGATGCCGGTCGTTCGCAACCTATGTGTACGCTTCGCAAGTTACGGGCTGATTTTCGTTACGTTGACCGCCTGCAGCCCTTTTGTTCCCTGCTCCACTTCGAACTGCACCGCCTCGCCCTGCTTCAGGCTCTTGTACCCCTCTCCGACGATCGATTTGAAATGTACAAAAAGATCTTCGCCGCTCTCACGCGTGATGAATCCGTAACCCTTCGCGTTGTTGAACCATTTCACGGTTCCCTTTTCCATGCCGGGACACCTTTCAGGAAAAATGAGCTCAGGGGACATCCTGTGGCGAGAGTGTAACAAACCGGAATGAGAAACGCAAGGGGAGGGGTTACCCTTCGAGCCATATCCCGAATGTCCCGGGGCGGGTTTCGTCCTCTTCGGGGAGATTCTCTTCGACGACGTCACTGATGAGTAATGCAACGCTCGACGCGTCGAACGGGAAGAGGTCATCGGCGGAGAATATCGCCCGGTAGTCCTGCGGCTGGAAGAAGACTATGAATTTTTCTGAGAATTCGTTGAGTCTCCGGATATAGTACTGCGAATTCTCATCAGGGAAGTTCGGATCCCACTCTTCCGCGGCCTTGCAGTTCTCCGCACCCCGCGGATTCGGGTCATTTCCTGTGATATAATACGCGATTCTGTCCCCCGCCCGGACCGGGCGTCCGGATGCGATCGCCACGGTGTACGCCGCGCTCCGGTTTCTCCGACCGGCGTTGACCTCCTCCTCGTACGCGGCGATAGTGTCCCTCAACGCCTCCACGCGCGCGAAATCCCTTACTTCGAGCTCGTGGGCCAGGATCGCGTTGTGATACTGGACGTAGAGCCTGTGCAGTCCTTCGAAATTGCCCTGAAGGATGAAATCAATGCAGTTGTGCACGAATGTCCGCCCGAATTGCTCCATGCTTCTCGAGACGAGCGAAGAGCCCTTGATCCGGATCTTGTTGTCATAGCCGAGGAGGGCGTAGTTCTTCATCTTGTAGCTGAGAATCTTCCGGTACCTCCCGCTGAGCGCCACGGTGATCCCCTCGGGGAGCTTTGCGCTCAGGTCGGCGACAAACGCCGATTCCTGGACGTCCGTGTCCACCCCCACCGGGGGAACGAAGAAGATTCCGTCCGTGTCGACCTCCACCACCTTCCCCCCGGCGGCGCGTATCTCCCTGATCATGGTCCGGAGGATTTTCTGACCCGTCTTCGTGACCTCGTCCGCGCGGGCGTGATCGTTGAAGAGCGCCCGGTTGTATCCCAGGTATCCGTAGAATGAATTGATGAGGATCTTGAACGACGACTGCATGGCGTCCAGACGGGATCTCTCGACCGGCTCCTTTTCGCGCTGCATGGCGCGCTTGGTCTCCAGCCGCATCGTCGTGAGGTCCCTGAGGAGCCCGAGGAACACTCCCAGGTCGTCCGACGACGGGGCTATGGCGTTGCCGAGCATGATGGAAGGGTAGAGCGACTCCACGTCGGCGTGGACGACGGGACCGAGAACTCCCGTCAGGAATATGTCGGTATATCCCCCCGTCGTCTGCGCCCCTTGCCGGGGGCGGGGGAGGGCGTGCTTCCGCCTGAGGTACTCGCGGACGATGAGGCTCTCGATTTTCGACGCCGCCCCCATACGGGATACCGCCCCGTAGCCGTAGGGGAGCATCTGCGTGAGGTAGAAGGCGCTCCCGGAAAGATGGGCGCTCAGCGCGGCCGTCTCCCTGACATCATCGAGAGAATACCGGGCGAGGGTAGCGGGTTCGTTGTCCCAGTACCAGGAAATCTTCTCACCCGGAATGTACGTGCGGTCCGCGGCGGCGAGGCCGAAGTACTGGGCAGCGTACTTCAGGCCGTAGCTCTCCATGTTCCGCCTCACGGCGTCGAACGACTGGACGAGCAGGAGGGTGTCGATGATGTGGCGGCCTGCGATGTCCGTGACGGTGTATTCGAAGGGGTGCTCCGCAAACGAGGTGCGAGAGTCGAAACTGCGGGGGACGCTCCCCTCCCTCCCCAGGGCGGGTGTCACGCCGTGCTGCGCGCACCTGGCGAGTATGTAGGGAAGGTCGAAATTGAATATGTTGTGCCCCTCGATCACGTCGGGATCGCGCTCGACCACGATCCGGACGAGTTCCTCGAGCATCTTTGCTTCCGACAGCTTTTTCCCGTCGATCACGTGTTCCCAGCCGGTGCTGTCGGCGAGTGCGATGAGGATGATCCGGTCCCCCGCCCGGGAAGCGTTGCTGAACCGGTGTCCCGAAGTCGTGTAGGTCTCGATGTCGAGCTGCAGTCTCCGAAGGTCGGCGAACGCGAGATCCTTGAACAATGTCCGTCCGGACTGCAGGAGGTACTGTGTGGCCGGATCCGCGATGAGATGGATGATGTCGAGGTCCTGGTACGCCTCGACTTTCTCGAGGGCGCGGCGGTTGTACGCATCGAGGATATGCCGTACGCCGTCCCACATGGCGGACCATTCCTCGAACACGCAAAGATGGCTGTAGTAGCCGGGCCCTTCAAGCCGGCGGACCCAGTGCTTCCTGCGGAATCCGCCGATAAGAGCCGGTTCGGAGAGATAGAAGAAAGGGAAAAAGGGGTGGTCTTCGGAGGTGACACCCTCCGCGCCGCGCACGTAAACCCTCATCGCACCGTCGCCGGCCTGGTGGGCGGCGACGATGCGCGGGTCCTGTGAATGACCGAAGAGAACCGGATTCATCCGACCTACTGTTTCTTCTTCCAGGCCTCGAGGAACGGAGCAATGAGGTCGATCGGGACGGGGAATATCGTCGTCGAGTTCTTCTCCGAGGCGACCTCGGTGAGCGTCTGGAGGTACCGGAGCTGCAGGGCGATCGGATGCTGCTCGATCACCTGCGCAGCATCAGCCAGCTTCTGCGACGCCTGGAACTCCCCTTCGGCGTGGATCACCTTCGCCCGGCGTTCTCTCTCCGCCTCCGCCTGTCGGGCCATCGCGCGCTGCATCTCGGCGGGCAGGTCGATCTGCTTCACCTCGACGTTCGAGATCTTGATCCCCCAGGGCTCCGTATGGAAATCCATGATCTTCTGGAGCTCGCTGTTGATCTTGTCTCTTTCTGCCAGGAGCTCGTCAAGCGACGACTGGCCGAGGATGCTCCTGAGCGTCGTCTGGGAGAGCTGGGACGTGGCAAAGAGGTAGTTTTCGACCTCCACGACCGCCTTGTCGGGCTGGACGACGCGGAAGTAGACGACCGCGTTGACCTTGACGGAGACGTTGTCCTTCGTGATGATGTCCTGAGGCGGGACGTCCATTACGACGGTGCGCAACGTAACTTTGACCATCCGGTCGACGACCGGCCACAGGAAGATGATGCCGGGACCCTTGACTCCGACGAGCCGCCCCAGACGGAAGACGATGCCCCGTTCGTATTCACGGAGTATGCGGATGGCATTGCCGGCGATAATGATGACGAACAGGACGATGATGAATATGAAGGCTCCGAAGACTTCCATTTCGCGTTCCTTTCAGTGGGATTGTTGCTCCGGCGCGCGCACGGTCAGTGTCAGGCCGTTCACACGCTCGACGATGACTTTGCTCCCGGCGGGGAGCGGCTCGCCGGAAGAGACCGCATTCCACAATTCCCCGTGCACCTGCACCTTTCCTTCGGGAGAAAGCGGCGTCACGGTTTCGCCCGATTCGCCGACGATTCCTTCTGCGCCGGTCACGGGCTTACGGCGCTGGGCCCGGATGCCGATCCCGATGGCGAAGAGGAAAAACAGCGACGTACAGAGGACGGCGGGGATGATGACGCCCCAGGAGATGGCGATGACTTCCAATGAGGACTCCGGATTAATAAGCATGACAGAACCCAACAGGAGCGAGAGCACCCCCCCGACGGTGAGGAGCCCGTGACTCGTGATTTTTAGCTCGAGGATGAACAGAACGACGCCGAACAGAATGAGCGCCAGGCCTGCAAAATTCACCGGGAGCGTGTTCAGGGAGTACAGCGCGAGCACGATGGCAATGAAACCGATGATGCCGGGAAATATGGCTCCCGGGTTGTACAGTTCAAAAAGGAGCCCGTACAGGCCAAGGAGGAACAGCACGTAGGCGATGTTCGGGTCGTTCAGGACGTCGAGCAGCCTGAACTTCCATCCCATCTCCTCCTCGGTCACGGTCGCCGATGCCGTCCGGAGAACCCGCTCGCCCCCCTCGACGGTGACGCGCCGGCCGTCGACGGCCCGGAGCAACTCGGGGATGGAGGGCGCAATAAGGTCGATGACACTGTCACGGAGTGCTTCCGTTTCCGTGATGGCAATGCTCTTCCGCACGGCGTCTTCGGCCCAGTGCATGTTGCGGTGTCTCTTTTCGCTGATGCTGCGGATAAAGGCCGCCGCGTCGTTCGTGGCCTTCTCGTTCATGATCGAGTCTTTTTCACCCCCCTGCAGGTTGACGGGGTGGGCTGCTCCGATGTTTGTGCCGGGCGCCATCGCGGCAATATTGGCGGCGAGCGTGATGAACGAGCCCGCGGAGGCCGACTGTGCACCGGGCGGAGCCACATAGACGATCACGGGCACCCGGGAGGTCAGCAGGTCGGTTACGATGTCGCGCGTTGATTTGAGAAGTCCGCCCGGCGTGTTCAGCCTGATGACAATGCACTCGTCTCCACGCGCGGCGGAGCGTTCGATCGCCTCATGGATGAACTGGGCAGAAGCGGGAAAAATGGCGGCGTCGACAGTGATCACCCGGACTGTCTGGGCGGGCATTGCCGGCCGGAAAAGGAGAAGGCACACAACTGAGAGTATCAACTGGCGACATGTCACTGGCGGTTCCTTCCGGAACGGGGGGAGTCGGATGCACTGGTAGCAAACAACAGAATGATACCGCTCCCCCTGTTGAGAATCAAGCTGCCGCTTCAGCAGGCTCTTTTCACGGCGATGGACGGGATTCGAGCTCCCGGATCGCCGGAGCGAACCCGAGACTGGCGGCGGTCTTCAGGCAGGCAAACCCCGCAGAATCGCGCGGCGAATCCTTCAGTATGATGCCCGCCGCAAGAAAATATGCCTCCCCGTATGTCGGCCGGATGGCAAACGCCGCCCGGGCGAACCTGAGGGCGTTGCGCAGGTCGCCGGCCTTGTAACACAGATCCGCGATGCACAGCGTCGTGAACGGGTCCCCGGGGGCCCGTGCGATCGCCGCATTGAGAAGATCTGCAGCCTCCCGATATCTCCTCTGGTTCGTGCGGAGATTTCCCAGCCGGGAGAGAGCAATGTAGTTTCCCGGCGAGAGCTGAAGAGACTTACGGAACGCCTCCTCTGCACTTAGTGTGTCGCCGGAGAGCGCGTACGCGCCTCCGAGTCCGCTGTAGGCCTCGGCATAGTCGGGCTTCAGGGCTACGGCGTTCTTCATCTGTTCTATCGCCCCGGCGTATGCGCCCCTGTCCAGGAGCGTGAGCCCGAGGTCGAGGCGAACGACGGGATGATCGGGGGAAACCCGGGCGGCATTTTGCCACATCGTCTCAGGATCACGCCACATGCCGATCTCGTGCTGCGAGAGAACAACGAATACGGCGCAGAGTGCGATGGCGCATCCCGACAGAAGCCACTTCCTTGCTGCGGGAGGTCGTGACCGACCGGCCAGCGAAAGCCCTTTCAGGAAGAGGTATCCGACAAATATCCCGACCGCAGGGCCGGCCACATACGTGTAACGGTTTGCGAGTGCCTGGATCGACGTCGGGACCACGCCGAGCACCGGAATCATCGTCACGGTGAAGATCGCCGCTGCCGCGCCGAGGGCGCTGGCGCCACGCCATGCTAACACGGCCAGCGCCACTGCCGAGAGAACGCCGGCCGCCGCGCCGACGGCGAAGGCCGCACCGGTTGGAACGGCGTACACGACGCTCAATCCGGCGGGATACAAGGTCTTTTCAATATAGAACCAGAACGTATACGCCGGCAGGAGGAGAGAAGGAGAGGCCCCGAGCAAATTCGGCGTTCCGGGTTTCGCAGAGGCGAGATACGCGACGAACGACACACCGGCCGAAACGAGTATGAAAGGGAGGGCCCGGAACGCAATCCGGTTCCACGGCGGCCGTTTCCCGTGCCAGAGCGGATCGAGGACCTCAAATCCCACCAGGACGAGCGGCCACGTCATCACGGCGGGTTTTGCCAGCATGCCGAGAGTGAAGAGGATGAGCGCCGAAAAGTACAGGATGACCGCGCGATTTCCTGCAGCGGTCCGCCCGGACAGATAGCACAGAACGGAGGGAAACGCGAAGAAAGCGCACAGAAGCTCTTTCCGGCTTGAAGCGCAGGCAACAGATTCCACCCGGAGCGGATGCCAGGAGAATATGACCGCGGCGAACAGTGCGGCGCCGATAGCGGGCAAGTCGGGCTCCGCAGGCGAGCTTGACAAAAGGGGAGAGTTGCCCGGCTCCCGTCGGCGGGCGTACATCATCACATGAAGGGCGATAAGGAAAACCCAGACGGTATTGCTGACATGCACGATCAGGTTCGTCAGGTGATGCCCACGGGGATCGAGTCCCCAGAGGGCGTAGTCGACGGCGTGCGAGAGAAGCGAGAGGGGAGTCCAGGAGCTGAAGTAGAATCCGGAAAACATCCTTCCGATATTGTGCAGGCTCAGGGGAGTGATGAGCGGATTCCCGAGGATGTAGGAATCATCGTCCCACCCCAGGAAATCATTATTCAACACGCCGCTGAAAACGACAAATGTCGCGCACGCTAGAAGGATGCAGGCGAGCAGTTTCGCGTGGCGCCCGCTCAACGTTGTGCTTCGGAGGGGGTCCACTATCTCAGGTAGGAATGTACCTGGCTGACTCTCCGGACGAAAGGTTCAAATTCAAGGCGATGCCGGGTTATTGATCGGTAGGTAGAACCATGCGGGGAATTCAAGTGAAGAACTGCGGAGAGGGTGGGATTCGAACCCACGATACCGTTGCCGGTATACCACCTTTCCAGGGTGGCCAGTTCAACCGCTCCTGCACCTCTCCATTTTTTGAAAGATACAAACATGGGGGGGGAAAAGCAATTTGATATTCCCGCGAAAGGCTTTATCTTGCACCATTCGCACGTTTTGAACGAGGGAGCATGTGCCGGCACATCATCCGATTACGATCGCACTTCTGACGCCGGATTTTCCCCCCGCCACAGGCGGTATCGCCGATGGATTCGATGGATTGATCCGGGCGACATCGTCCCTCATACGCTGGCACGTATATACGACTTCTCCAGCAGGAGGAACATCAGATTACCCGGGGCACTGTCCTGTCACACGGCTCAGGGGTAGGGTACCCGGGGAGCAGTTCGGTGACTCCTTCCTCCCTGCAAGGAAGTTGGCCTCCTTCGTTCATCATCTGAATTCTCCCCGAAACGCCCGGAAGTTGATGGGCACTGTTCAATCAACCGCAAGGCCGGACCTTCTCGTTTTCGGATGCTGGAACCATCAGACAACCTACTGGTGTGCCGCTGCCCGGGAGTCGGGAATCCCATACTGGTTGTTCGCTCACGGAGTCGAGATCATCGGCGATCGCGGATGGTACATGAAAAGACGGCGAACCATCGACTTTCAAAGCGCCGAGATGATAGTGGCAAACAGCATGGCGACTGTACGACGCCTGCGTTCCCTGGGAGTCGCAGAGGACAGTATGACCGTCCTACATCCAGGTGCAAATGCCGATGCGCTTGCTCTTGATTCTCCGGATGGGGGAAATCATCCGTTCGTACCCACAGAACTCTCCGGCGTGTCTTTCGTGCTTTCCATCGGGAGGCTAATTCGCCGAAAGGGATTTGATCTTGCTCTGGCGGCGTTTGTGAGCATCGCCGGCGACTTTCCCGGTTTTCACTTCGTCATTGCAGGCGACGGTCCGGAAAGGTCCCGGCTGGAATCGGCGGCACGTTCGAGCGACGTCGGACACCGCATCCATATTCTCGGCAGCGTTTCACAAGAGATGAAGATCGCGCTCCTGAAGAACTGCGTTTTTTTTGTCATGCCAAACCGGGAATTCCGGGATGATATGGAAGGATTCGGCATCGTGTTTCGTGAGGCGGCACTTTTCGGCAAGGCCTCTATAGGAGGGAACAACGGCGGCGTTCCCGAAGCAATTCTCCACAATACCACAGGCCTTCTGGTTGACACTTCTGTTTCCCACCTCCCCCTGGTGGATGCCATGCGCGAATTGCTCGGCTCCCCCGCACGGGCCGCCGAACTCGGATCGAATGCCAGGCGTGAAGCTGTCGACGCAGGCACGTGGGAGGTTAGCGGGAGGAAATTCGCGGAGCTCGTCGAAGCCCGCATTGCTGCGCGGATTGAGCCGACGGGGAAGCAACACGCCGTGCCGGGACAATGAGCGACCCGAAGCCGCCACCGTCCGGCACGATGCCTGAGTCGTTTCCGCTGGCTCACCGGCTCGGCATACTCCTGGCGAGGTTTCCCGTGAGGGGGAGAGGGCTGGTCCGATGGGGAATCCGCAGGTTCCTTTTGCCGAAACCGAACGGACCTGCGTACATACACACACAATTCGGGGTTGACCTCGTCGTCGATCCGATAAAAGGCGGCAGTATCGAACGTGAATTGTACTTCGACGGGGTGTACGAGGCGGGGACGCTGGATATCATCGGGCAGGTCCTGCGCCCGGGGGACACCGTCATAGACGTTGGAGCGAACATCGGCCTGATGTCACTCGCGGCGTCGTTGAAGGTGAAGCCGGAAGGAAGAGTGTATGCCGTCGAACCGGAGCCTGAGACGTTCGCAATCCTTGCGAATCACGTGCGTCTCAACGGCGCTACGACCGTAATCCCGGTGAAGGCGGCTCTCGGGTCTTCGAACGGCACATCCCTGATTCACACCCGGAAGGCCGTAGGTCGGGGGAGCGCGACGCTTGCCGGCGGCGCGGAAGAAGGCGGAAAGAGCGCAGTGGTCGCAGTCGATACACTTGATGGATTCCACGCCGCACACGATATCGGGGAGGTCCGCCTTCTGAAGATCGACGTTGAAGGGTGGGAACTGGAGGTCCTGAAGGGGGGCGTCGGTCTCCTCTCGGGAAAGCACGCCCCGATCGTCATCATTGAATGCAGCTCGCTCCACCCATTGCATGGGGGGAGCACAACGGACATCTTTGCACTGCTGGTCTCGATGAATGACTACAGGATATTCAGGCTCAAAAAGGGGAAGAGCTCGCCTTCCCCGCTCGTACAGGTGCGGTCGGAAGCGGCAGTCCCCCGCCACGACAATCTGTTTTGCTTCCTCCCTGCACACATCGCAGGACTTCCACGCACTCTCTTTGCTCATGCCTGAGCCGCTCAGCGTTCACATACCTCCCCCGACGATAACGGATCGGAGTGAACGATGAGCCTGGCTGCTCGCACGGCGAAGGGAGCCCTCTGGTCCGGGGCCTCTCAATGGGGAAAACAGGCCGTAAACCTGTCGACGACGATTGTCCTTGCCCGTCTTCTCCCCCCCGAGGACTTCGGTAAGCTCGCGATGTGTGCGGTCTTCACCGGAATCTTCATCGGCGTGAGCGATCTCGGTATGGGTACCGCGCTTGTCCAGGCCGAGGATCCGTCCCCGGACGAATTCACCGCTGCGTTCTGGTTGAGTGCTGCTCTGGGAGGTGCATCGTTTCTTGCGGTCCTTGCCATTGCGCCGCTCGTAGGGTCATTCTACAGACTGCCTGCGCTGCAGCGCATGCTCGGCTGGCTCGCGATCGCGCTCATACCACCATCGCTTTCCGTCGTCCATCTGGCAAAGCTCACCCGGAATCTGGATTTCCGGAGGATCGCGTTTGCGGAGGTGCTGTCGGCTCTTTGCGGGGGGGGGCTGGGCGTGGGGGCGGCCGTTTCCGGGATGGGTGTGTTCAGCCTGGTCATTCAATCAGTCGGAATGGCGTGCTGCTCAATGATAGTGTTCTGGAGCGTCTGTCCGTGGCGGCCATCCCTGCGGTTCAAGGGTTTCGCCCGCCCGGGTCTCATCAGGTTCGGATCGCGTCTGGCGGGGTTCAACGTCGTGAACTACGTGGCGCGGAATGTCGATTACCTCCTCATCGGGAAGTTTCTTGGACCCGAACAGCTTGGCTATTATACTCTTGCGTACAGGCTCATGCTCTTTCCGCTTCAAAATATCTCCGCCGTGCTGGGACGGGCGGTCGTGCCCGCCTTTTCACAGAGGCAGCATGATGATCAGAAACTCCGCGATGCATTCATCCGGCTGATCCGTTATGTCGCGCTCGTCTCCTTCCCCGTGATGTGCGGAATCGCAGTCGCGGCTCCGGAATTCATTACCGTGATCTTCGGGGTTTCATGGAGTCCGGCTGTCCCCCTCGTCCGGATTCTGGCGTTCGTCGGGATGGCCCAGTCCCTGGGGACGAATGCGGGAAGCCTCTACATCGCAAAGGGGAGAACCGATGTGATGTTCCGCTGGGGAATCATCGCCACGCTCGTCATCACGGCGTCCATCGGATGGAGTGTTCAATGGGGCATCCGTGAAGTCGCTCTCGCGTACGCCTTCGCAAATCTTCTCTTGTTCTACCCGGGTCTGGCCGTCCCGTACTCACTCGTCGGCGGATCATTTTCAACCATCGTCCGATCCCTCCAGCCCATACTGATCATCTCAGTGCTAAGCGCCGTCGCCACGATGCTCGTGCGCTGGATTCAAGGCATGGTTTTCGTGCTTCCGGATCCGGCAGTTCTGATCTACACGGCCATTCTCCTGACGGCGCTACCGCTGGTGCTCATACGCAGATTCATGGGCAGTACAGTTCGCGAGGCGGTGATGCTCCTCCGGCAGGCTTCGGAGGGCGGCGCATGAGTGCTGAGCGTATCGTGTACGCAGAGATGAGCGGGCGCGCCGGTGGGTCGAATGTCAGTCTTCGCACCCTCCTCGGCGGGCTGGACCGGGCCCGATACACACCTGTCGTGGTTCTGGGAGACAGGGGGAGCTGCGGAGACTGGACGGGAGAGATTCATGAACTGAAGCTTGCCGGGCTCGACAATTTCGATTTTTTTCCTGCGGGCCTGAACGTCAGGTGGTGGTACCAGTTTGCGCGGTTCATTCTTCACTTCCCCGTTGATCTTCTTCGCACCCGAAGGCTCCTCAAGCGTCTCAGGCCCGCCATCGTTCACGTGAATGTCGGGCAGGCGGTTGCATTCGGCGTCGCAGCAAAGATAATGAACATCCCCGTTGTCTGGCATATCAGGGAGCTTGTCACCAGGAACGCACTCGGAAAGCTCCAGGACAGGGTGTATGCGGCCTGTTCCACGCGCGTGGTAGCGACCTCCCGTGCGGTTGCGGACCGACTTGTCGCCTGCACGCCGAAGCTTGTCGTCATCCCCAACGGGGTGGCGGATCCTGTGGTCGCCGCGGAGCGACTCGAGTCCTTCAGCCGACGCTGGCGTATTGAACCGGCCGATTTCGTGGTGTTGCTTCTCGCGAATTCCGTCACCCCGTCGAAAGGATTCCTGTTTCTCGCGGATGTGGCGGACCTCTTGAGCGGGGAAAGTGGTATTAAGTTCCTCCTTGCGGGGCGGAATGTCGACCCGCCCGCGGGCACACTGCACCGGTTGTTCCGGTCACTGTACCGTCGTGCTCACGGAGGGATGGGAGAAAGGGAGAAGATTATGTCCCGGTGGGCGTCCCATGTCGCTGCCGGGAGAGCGGCGTTCACCGGATACGTCGATGCGTCAATAGCGATCGCGTGTTCTTCGATTGTTGTCTGTCCGAACCTGATTCCCGAGCCGTTCGGACGGTCGGTCATCGAAGCAAACGTCCAGTGGAAACCCGTTATTGCCGCGGAACTTCCTGCGTTTGATGAATTGATCGCAGACGGAGAATCGGGCTGGCTGCTTCCTGCTTCACCGGAACGATGGGCATCCTTGATAGGGGAGCTTCGCCGAGATCGGGAACGGGTCCGCAGAGCCGGTGTTGCGGCGAAGGAACGCAGTGTTCGCTATTCCGCGTCGAATCACACGCAGCTCATCATGACATTATACGACAGTGTGACCGGATGCGAATAGGATTCGACGTCAGCTACATACAGAGGCGCAGAGCGGGGGTCGGCCGGTTTTCGATCGAACTTCTCCGGGCTCTCCTTGCTTCGAATCCAGTCGACGAATTCGTGCTCCACGGCTGGTCCTCGTCGCTCGATCGCGGAGTGCTGGACTCGCTCGCAGGCGGAAGAGTCACCATTCGTGTAAGCAAGGTCCCGGGGAATCTGAAGAGGTTCATGTGGGATCATCTCCGGATCCTGCCACTGCGATTGCTGACCGGACCGATTGACGTGTTTCAAAGCTGTGACCCTTTTCTGCCGGCACTCGGCGGCATCCGGGCAGTATCGACGGTACACGATCTCTGTCAGAGGATTGTTCCCGAGTACTTCGATCGCCGCGTCATGCGCCGCGACAAGCATCTCGAACGATCGATCGCGAACGCCGATGCAATCATCGTTCCGTCACAGCAGACGCGGGCTGATTTTCTCGCGTTGTTTCCGGCGCGCGCCGGAGTTGTCCACGTTATCTATCCGCCTCTCAGCACGATTTTTCATCCAACCGGAGAGGGGGACAGAGAGCGCGATGGGGCCGTCAGGGACCGCCTGCACCTCCCCGGGAAATTCCTCTTCTTTGCGGGAACCATTGAACCCCGGAAGAATATTGTCTCGCTCGTGCGGGCATTTGAGCATGCCGACCGCGCGCTTCCGGGAGCTCTCTGGCTCGTCATAGCAGGTAAGCCCGGCTGGTACTACCACGATGTGTTCCGGGCGATCGAGGCTTCGCCACTTCGGGAACGGATTCGTTACCTGAAATACGTCGCAGACGGGGATCTTGCCTGTCTCTACCGGCTGGCGCATCTGTTTGTGTACCCGTCCCATTACGAAGGGTTTGGCTACCCGGTGGTCGAGGCGATGGCCTCGGGGACTCCGGTCATTACGTCGAAATCTTCCTCGCTCAGGGAAGTCGCCGTGGGCGGGGCAGAACTCGTCGATCCTTCAGACCCGGACGCACTGACTCAGGCCATTGTCGACCTGGTCCACGATGAGGACCGGCGGACGGCGCTGGGGGAATCCGGGGTCCGGAGGGCGCAGTGGATCTCCTCGCAGAATCCGGGTGCGCAGGTTGGCGCCGTCTACCGTCGCCTTGCCGCGATGGATTGACCTTATGGGGTGGAATGTGTAAGTTGACTCGATGAAACCGGCATCGAAGAGGGTGAATTTCCAGAGAGCGCTGGTGCATCGTCGACGCGAATCGACGAAGCTCGCGGATGACATCGATGCGCTTCTCGTCGTCGAACTGACCCGCCTGGGAGACGTCCTGTCTGTCCTGCCTGCGGCCCGCCGCCTCTTCTCCCTGTCCCCTTCAGTGAGAGCACATTTCTTTATCGACGAGCGCTACACGTCGCTCATCCGGGGGCTTACGCTCGATGCGATGGTGCACGGGATCCCTGCTTCCGCAACGCCTTCGGGTCTCCTGCGGGCGGTCCGGATGGCGCGGGCGTTGCACGTGGGCCTGGCATGCAGCATGAGTCCGGCAAAGCGCAACGTCCTTGTCACGCTGACCTCCGGAGCCCCCCTGAAAGCCGGATATCTTCGCCCGGTCCGATCCCTGGTACATTATCAAATGCCGGCACACGTGGAAACCAGAGGATTCTCACTCCAGGGTTCCGTTTCAAATGCGCCCGAATGCAATATTGAAGAACGGGGAATGAGGGTGTGCCAGTCCCTGGGCGTCCGTGACGACGTTGATCTCCCGCCGCTCGAAATCCGGCCGGAGCTCCTGGCCGTCATACGCCGGCGACTTGAATCGCAGGGTGTCCTCCCGCCGGGAAAGTACGTTGTCATCCACCCGTTTTCGGGCTGGACGTATAGAAGCTGGAGCACCGCAAAGTACATTGAACTGGCGGGCTTGCTTTCGTCACGGATGGGACTTGAAGCGCTCTTCCTCTTTGCTCCCGGAGAGCGTGCTCAATGGGAGTCTTCAGCCGGCTCAGGCGGAAAGGACGGCTCCCCCAGGGTGTTTTGCTCCGCCGATCTGCTGGAATCCGCGGTCCTCATCAAAGGGGCAAGGCTTTTTGTGGGAAACGATTCCGGCCCGCTGCATCTGGCCGCCTGTCTGGATACCCCGCATATCGGCCTCTTCGGCCCGTCCACCCCTGGTCTGACCGCGCCACGATCTGGTATCGGGGTAAGCCTGTATAAGCGGGTATCCTGTTCCCCCTGCGCCCAGATCACCTGCATTTGTCCTGATAGTCCCTGCATCGAACTTATCACCCCGGAAGAAGTGTTCGCCGCCGCCGCATGTGCTGTGGATGACCACCTGCCTGAACGCTCGGCAGCCCATGGCTAAGATCTTCGTGGCGGGCGTGGGCGTCGACATCGTCGACAGGGAGCATCTCGATGCAGCTATCGCCGGTTGCGCGGAAGCCGGCAGACGGGAAGTGTATGCGTATGCAAATATCCATGCGGTGAACCTTGCTCACGACGATCCGGAGTTCTCGAATTTTCTCCGGAGCGCATCGATGGTCTACTGTGACGGTGAGGGGGTCAGGGTGGGAGCCCGCATACTGGGTGCGGTCCTCCCCCCGAGGGTGGTCCTCACATACTGGATATGGGATCTCTGCGCACTATGCGAACGCAGAGGTTACTCCGTTTTTTTTCTCGGAAGTACACAGGAGATCGTTGAACAGGCGGTCCATGTGATCCGGAAGAAGCATCCGTCGTTGCCTATTGCAGGATATCATCACGGCTTTTTTGTGAAAAGGGGGGAAGAGAATGAGACGGTTCTGGAGAAGATCCGCAGCACCCGTCCCCACCTGCTGTTCGTCGGGTTTGGCATGCCCCTGCAGGAGCAATGGATAGCCGAGAACCTGGAACGGATTTCGGCAAACGTCATCCTGCCGTCAGGATCTATGATCGATTACATCGCCGGGATGAAGAGACCCGCCCCCGGGTGGATGGCAGATCACGGCATGGAATGGCTGTACCGGCTCATCCAGGAACCGCAGAGACTCTGGAGGCGGTATATCCCGGGGAACATCCTCTTCATGTTCAGAGTGCTGCGGCAGTATCTACGTGACGGGCAAATGCGATGACATGGCCCTGGCGGCGACTCGCGTTGTTCGTACCTCCTCTTCTTGCAACCTGGATAATCTCTCCGGCTGCGGGGAACCGGAGTACGTTCTCCCCCTTCGCACAGGGCTCACGAACCCCGGACGGATGGACGGTAGCATACAGCGGGAAACCTGTTCCGTCGACGCGCGTGACGATCGACGGCGTGCCGCACATTCTGTTCAGCGGAGGGACAAGCGCCGGAACAGCCTCCGGCGGCGCCCCTGCGCTCCCCGTGGAAGTCATCAGCCTCGGGGTTCCCCCGGGGACGACGGTGGCGGCCGAACTGGTTGACCCCGCTTTTGAAACCGATCAGGACCAGATGGTCGCCCCTGTTCCCGTCTACACCGATGAAGCCGGTAAGAACGAACGGCCGGTCTTCCAGAAAGACGCGGGTGCGTATGCACGGAACAGCATGGTACCCGAAAAGCAGGTGGACGTCGCAAGTCCGTTTATGCTCCGGGGACAGCGGATCTGCACGATCCGCATCGCTCCGGTTCAGTACAACCCCGTGACAAAGTCTCTGCGAAGACTCGTCCGCGCAACCATAAGGATTCACCTGGTGTCACCGGGCGCCGCAAGTCGTTCTGTCCCCCAGGGCACGGGGAAAGCGGGCGATCCGGGGTTTGAAGACGTCTTCCGTGGCATGCTCTGGAACTACGAAGAAGCCAGGCAATGGCGCCTCCCCGTGTCCGCTGCTTCCGCCAGCTCAGGAGATTCAACGCGAACCTGGTTTGATCCCGGCAGACCCTACTGCCGGATACCCATCTCCGCGGACGGCTGGTACGCTCTCACCCCGGGGGTGATCGCTTCTGCCGCGGGGGCGTTGAATAGTGTCGACCCCGCGACGTTCCGTCTCCTCTCGCGGGGAAAAGAGGTCCCTATCATTGTCCGTCCGGACACAACGATTGAATTCTACGCGGTCCGCAAGTACGGAGACACGACGTACTACGACAACTTCACGGATACAAACGTCTACTGGCTGACATGGGGAGGAATCCGCGGCCTCCGGTTTGTTCCTTCCCTCCAGGCCCCGTCCGGGAGCCCGACGATAATCATGTCCGTGCCGACGACGGTGCACGTCGAGCAGAATACCGCGTTGTACAGGGGGGCGACACAGGAAGAGATCATCAACAGCGACGTGGTCCCCGGGGAAGCGTGGATCTGGGAATTCTATTACCCCGGGACCCTCATCACGCATCAATTCACGCTCGATGCGGTCGACCCGGGATCCGCATCGCCTGACACCCTGCGGGTGCGGCTCTTTGGCACGACCCAATCAACCCCTCCGGTGAGGTCGCTTGCGAAATTATGGCTCAATGATTCACTGAAAACGGGTCCTGCGATCGGACAGATTCCTCTAGCTCAGAGGACGGGGGGGGTATTCACCCTCCCCCTTCAGGTCACCGCGCCCAGGGACGGCGTGAATGCGCTCACAATCGAATCCGAGGATACGCAGACAAGCCCGAATCAGTTCTACCTCGACTGGTTCGAAATCGTCTATCAACGGATGCTCCGCGCGACCGGCAATGTGCTGAAATTTACGGTTCCCCCCCTACCGGTCCCCGGACCGGCACGGATCACCGTCACCGGTTTCACAAGCGACTCCATCGAAGTCTTTGACACCGACGGGAGCCGTCAGCTGACGGGGGGAACCGTAGGCCATGATTCGTCGGGATCCTTCATTACGTTCACCGATACCCTCTCCGGGACACGGGCATACGTCGTCCATGCGGTGAATGCCCGGACTCCGGTCGCCGCTGTCACCGCAAAGACGTTCGTTGACATCAGGACCAACCCGCGCGGTGCGGACTATGTCATCGTCACACACGCCAGTTTCATGACCCAGGCCGCGCAGATTGCCGCGCACCGCGAGGCTGCGAACGACGTCAGGGCGCGGATCGTCAACATCCAGGACATATACGATGAGTTTAATTTCGGGATCTTTTCTCCGGAACCGATCAAGTCGTTCCTCAGGTATGCGTACGGCAACTGGACGCGTCCAGCTCCTTCCGTGGTTCTCCTCTTCGGCGGCGCCAACGCCGACTTCCACGGCTGGCTGGGGAACGACAGGAAGGTCACGTATATTCCTACGTACGGTAATCCGGTCAGCGACAACTGGTTTGTCTGTTTCGACTCGGTATATACTTTTCTGCCTTCGATGATCATCGCCCGGCTGCCGGTGGAGGATCCCGTCCAGGCGGCCGGGGTCGTGTCGAAGGTGATCCAGTACGATTCGTACACTCCGGCGGAGTGGAACAAGAAATACCTGTTCATTACCGGCGGGAACGACGCGGGGGAACAGGCGAGCTTCGATGCGCTCAGCGGGTCTATTCTCTCTCAGTATGTCGTGCCCGCCCCTCTCGGAGGGGTCGCACTCCGCGTCTCGAAAACAAGCACGGCACCCATTGATTCAAGCAAGAGACCGGAATTGAACGCCCTCGTGACAGAAGGGGTGGGATTCATCAACTTCCTCGGACACTCGGCCGGCAACATCTGGAGCCTCGATATCGGCGACCCCTCCGCAATGGGAAACACGAACGGCATGCTTCCCTTTGTGGCTTCGGTCTCGTGTAATGTCAGCTCGTTCGCCGACCAAACGGTCGAGAACCTCTCGGAACAGTTCGTGCTTGCAGACAATAGAGGGGCCATCGCAATGTGGGGATCGGTGTCGCTCGGGTACGCCTACCCGGGAGTTACGCTCACGGGTGATTTCCTGTCCGCGCTTATCGGCGACTCCGTCAGGGCACTGGGGGCTTTGACGACGACGGCCCGCTACAGACTCTGGCAATCGTCGGGATCCGACTATGTCACGGTCGCGATGGTGAATCTCACGCCGCTCCTTGGGGACCCCCTTACGCGCATCGCCATCCCAACGCTTCCCGATCTTGCCCTCGGTCCCGGCGATGTGGCCGTCACTCCCGCGCAAACGACCGTGAATGACAGCACTGCACGGGTGAGCGTGATCATTCATAACTACGGCCTCGTCCCCTCCGACAGCGTCGGGATCACGCTGAGCGATTTCTTCAACGGGCTCTCGACACCGCTTCTGAACAATGTCAGCCTCGGGCCGACGTTTTTCAGGGACTCGGTGTCCGTCCCCTGGCGCGGAACAAAGCAGGCCGGTCTGCATACGCTCCGCGCGACGCTCGATCCGGGGGGGAACATACAGGAAGTCTCGAAAGCGAACAACAGCGCATCGATCGATCAATACGTGTTCGGAAACCAGATCTACCAGATCCGGCCGATCGAGAACATGGTGGTCTCTCCCGGTCCGCAGGTCCTCCGCGTCACGGATCCCATCGGCGTCGATTCCGTCGTGCTCCAGATAGAGTTCGAAATTGACACCACGGCATCATTCTCCTCACCGTTTGACGCGGCATCGGGGCCGCTCCCCGAAGGACCGGTTGCGGTGGAATGGACCACCCCGTCCATCCCGGACGGACGCATCTGCTACTGGCGCGTCAGGACATACAATGCGGGGGTCACAGGCCCGTGGGAAGTGTTTACATTCTCCACCTCCGTCAGCGCACCCGTTCTCCCTGTCGCCCGCTGGCGCGAGGATTCGCCCGGCCTGTTCGGCTCCGGCACGTTCCTGCAGACGGCGGCCACCGATTCCGGCGTCATTACTGGCAAACTGATCCCCATCGATCTCTTCGTCCGCTCGGTGGGCGCCCGGGCAAACCAGACGACTTCATTCTACAGCGCACTGAGCGCCGACGGACTTTCCACAACCGGGTACCCCTGGGTTTCAGGAAACGGGTTTCTCTGTGCCGTCGTGAACGACGTGACCGGTGTTCCCGCGATCCGGGCGTTTGACACGCCGTCATCGTCCTCGCAGGCCGACAGCATGGTGAAATTCCTTTCCACAGCCCTCGCTGGAAATTTCGTCTGTGTCTGCGCAATCACGGACGGGTACACAAACGATTCGCCTGCGCTCAGGCTGGCGTTGAAGAATCTCGGAAGCACGCTCATCGACTCGGTCAGACCGGGAGACGCGTGGTCTCTTATTTCGCGCGCAGGAGGAGGAACGACGCTTCCGCTCGAACACTGGTCGCCGTCAGCCACAACCGCCGACAGCATTCACACCAGGACGTACGTGCCCTACGCTACCGGGACATTCACTGGTCCGCTTCTCCCCATGCCGCAGCGACTGTCGATCTTCCGTTGGACCCCTGCAATTTCGCGCGGAACGAGCGACGCAAAAGTCGCGCTCCTCGGCATTCGCTCCGGAGGAACCACGGATACGCTCCGGGTGCTGCCTGCCGACAGCACGTCGGTCGACCTGAGCGCACTCAACTCCGCGGTGGCCGATCCCTCCTACACGGGGTTCAGGTCGACGGCCCTCCTCAGCACATCTGACCTCCGCGTGATACCCGTCCTCAGGCAGTGGAGCGAGGACTTTGAACCGCCGGCAGACCTCGCCGTCAGTGCGCGCACGCTCTCGGCTCCGAAGGCCGCAGCCGGGGGGAACAGCGTGACGGCATCGATTTATAACATAGGGTACAGGAAATCGGACAGCGCACGGGTCGTCCTGTCCGCTGTGCAGTCGGACAAGTCGCTCCGGCCCATTGCGTACGCGACGGTGGACAGCATACTACCGGGAGCATTCAGGTCGGTGCAGATTCCGTTTTCGGCCGGGGGACTCGGGGCTCAGGCGCTCCTGCAGATCCGCGTCAGTCCGGCGGGAAATGCGAAAGATCTCATTCAGGACAACAACGTTGCCTCGATCAGCGTGGCCGTATCGGGGAGCGAGCCGCTGTCGGCAAGGATGCACGTCTATGCCGACGGAGTGCAGTTGATGGACGGCGATTACGTGGCAACGAGGCCGAAAATCCTCGTCCACCTCTTCGATCTCGCGGGAGTCGGCAGCATCCCGCCGGCCGTGGACGTGTTCGTCGACAACGCCCCCGTGGGGGGATCGTCCCCGCTCGCCGCCAGGGGGGCGGCGGCCGTGGTGAGGGGAGCGGATGATCCATCGTTCTACCCGGTCCTCTCGAACGGTTCACACGACATCAGGATCCGCGTATCCCAGGTGAACGTTTCCGGATCGGTCGATTCCGTGACGCAGCGGCTCACCGTCAACGTCACGGATCAATACAAGATCCTCCAGATGTTCAATTACCCGGATCCCTTCAAGGCGGACACGTGGTTCACGCTCGTCATCACGGGAAACACGCCGCCGGAGGATCTGACGATCCGGATCTATACGGTGGCAGGGAGGAAGATCCGCGAGATCAAACCTTCGCCGGGGTCTCTCCAGGTCGGGTTCAACAGGGTGTACTGGGACGGTCGGGATGCGCAGGGAGACGAAGTGGCAAACGGATACTACCTGTACCAGATCCAGATCACCGGCGGCGGGAAGACGCTCACCGCAACCGGCAAGCTTGCCAGAGTGCGGTGAGCGTTACCCGTGACGGTGGCGGGGCTCAGCCCTGTCCTGCCAGTGCCGGCTCTTCTTCGTGTTCCCGCTTCAGGAGCTTCCAGATCGTGCGTTCCGAGAGGCTCACCCGGTATTTCTCCTCCAGGTACGCGCGGAGCCGCCGCTGACCGTACCCCGTTTCCTCGCGCACGCGCTTGAGCAGCTCAACGTGCTCCGGGCGGGTGGCCCGCGGGAAATGATGAGGCCGGCGGGATCGGTCGCACAGGCTCATCGAGTCGCCGTTGGCTTCCTGGTAGCGTTTCAGCCACTTGTAGAACGTCTTCCTGCTTATGCCGAACCTGTTACAGACGGCCTGGGCATTGCCGGTCTCCCTGTATGCCATCATCCACGCGAGGCGGGGGTGAAGTGACCCGCTGTGGAGGGCTTCATCGGAGGACTGTGACAGTCTCGAAGGACTGGTATTCGGGCACTGCAATTCAGTTTGGTTTTCCATGACCGATTATATATCATCACCTGTGCCAGAACCCGCCGGCGGGAACATTTTTCGGAAGAGAGAAGGGAAACAGCCATTCCGGAGCGGAATCGAAGGTTCGTCATGGGGGCGGGTCTCGGGAGGGGGCGCGCTTATTACTCCTTTGTCCATTTTCTTCCTCTTCTACAGGGTGATTCTACATTTTACAGGCTTTGCTTTGTCCCCGGCACGGGTTATAATGGATACCGCAAGGAGCGCTTGAGCGAAGGCCGGTATGAAATTGCCAGTTAACATCATCGGAGCATTCGTCGCTGCCGTTGCGACGGTCCTGTTTCCTCTGGCGACCGGGTATGCCCAATCGTCGGGGATCGATATACGGGGGATCGTCACCGACAGCGCAAACGGCGAGCGCCTCCCCGGCGTCAACGTCGCCGTCGAAGGGACGGGGAGGGGATGGGTGACGAACGTGAACGGTTTCTATCTGATCGCCGCCGTCCCCCGCGGCAGGAGGACGGTGATTGCGAGCGCGGTCGGGTACAGGAAGAAGGCACTGACGATCAACGTCGCCGGGACCGAACCGATCACGCTCAACATACAGCTGGCCCCGAAGGAGATCGAATCTTCCGAGGTGACGATCGAGGGAGAACGTGAGGGTGAAGGGGCCGAGCCCGGAGCGAGCATCCACGTTGTGACGCCGCGCGATCTCGCGCAGGTTCCGGCCGCGGGGCAGGCCGACCTGTTCCGCACGATGCAGATGCTCCCCGGCGTGGCCTCGACGTCGGACGTGAATTCGAAATTCTACGTCCGGGGAGGAGCAGGAGACCAGAACCTCGTTCTGCTGGACGGGATGAAGCTCTTCAACCCGTTCCACGCGTACGGAACGTTCGGCGTCGTCGACCCCCAGATCATCAAGTCCGCGGAGATTTATACGGGCGCGTTCCCGGCGAATTACGGAGACCGGCTCTCTTCCGTCGTCAACGTGACCACGCGCGACGGGAACCGGTCCGCGTTCGCCGGGAACGCCGGCATCAACTTCCTCTCGGCAAACCTCGGGCTGGAAGGTCCCATCATGGGGGACAACTCCTGGCTTCTGAGCGCCCGGAAATCCGTCTTCGACGGAACGATGGAGAAGCTCGTCCCTTCGGCGGCACCCACGTCGTTCTATGACCTGTTCTTCAAGGGGACGGCCGGAAGCTCGACGAGCCGCGTGGGCATCAGGGGTTTCTTCAACGAGGACAGGATCACGCCGTCCGATCCCGTGCAGCCCGACCACACGTGGCGAAGCGCTGCCGTCGCCGGGGTCATCTCCGGCCTCATCACCGACCGCGTGTACCTGGATCTCACGCTGAACCTTTCGTCCTCCGAGGTCATCCGCACAGCCGGCCCCTCCTCGCCGGTTCCCCCCGCATCATCGCGCATCTCCGAGTGGAGCTTTCGCGGCGAGTTCGACGTGTACCCCGAGACGCAGGATCATTTCGCGTTCGGGTTCGAATCCGCGTTCCCCAACATCAGCAACATGCTCCCGACGCGGGCGGGGACCATCCGGCCGTTCGATGACAACGAGGGGGAACTCTGGCTCTGGTTCCGTTACACCGCGCTCTTCGGCCCGTTCGGCGTCGACGCGGGGATACACACCGAGCTCAACACGATCAGCGGTGCTGTGCTGGGAGACCGCGCCGTCCCGTTCCGGCAAATCCTGCAGCCGCGCCTGAGCGCGTCGCTCAACCTGGGGGGAAACTGGGTGGCCAAGGCGGCCTTCGGCGTCTTCACGCAGAACATCATCACGATTAACAACGAAGACGACCTGATTTCCCTGTTCGACGCCTGGGTGTACCTCCCTGATCAGCTCCGCCCGGAAGAGGCGGACCACTACGTGCTCGGGGTCGAGGGGAACATCTCTCCCCAGCTCTCCACGAGCATACAGGCATATGTCAAGGACTACAAGAACATCGTCCTGTTCAATTCCGACAAGATCTTTCCGGACGACCCCGACTACCTGAGCGGGACGGGGACGTCCTCCGGCATCGAGACACTTCTGCGCTACACGTTCCCGCTGAGCGACGTGTACGCCTCCTACGTCCTCTCCCGCGCACGCGTGAGCGCCGCGGGATCAACCTATGCGCCCCGGTACGATCAGACCCACACGCTGAAAGCCATGGCGGTGTTCCACCTGCTCGAGAACCTCGACGTGACGCTCCGGTGGGACTACGGGAGCGGCTACCCGTACACGCAGAGTGCGGGGTATTATTCCCGGCTCTCGCTCTCCGACGTGGACACGGACCCGTTCCCGTCGGGATCCGGCGATCCCGTGCGGGTGCTGGGGTCCCGGAATGCCGCCCGGCTGCCGGCGTACAGGAGGCTGGACGCGGGAGTCTCGTGGAGGTTCGCCCTGCCCGGCTTCCGCGCGACCACCGGGGTCAACGTTTTGAACGTCCAGGATGCGCGGAACATCCTGTACTACGACCGTCTCACGGGGAAGACGGACTACATGATGCCGTTTTTCCCGTCGGCGTTCATCACAGCGGAGTTCTGACATGGACCGGTTGAGCCTGGGAGCGGTTATCTGCGCGTGCGTGATTGCCGGAGGGTGTAACCAGCCCTTCCAGCCGGACGGAGCATACGACGGGAGGCTGGCCGTGTACGCGGTCCTCACGTCCTCGAGCGACACGCAGTACGTCAGGATCATCCGCACATACCAATCGACCCCGGGGCCGGACGTCACAGGCGCCGTCGTCGACATCATCCCGGGAAACGGAAAACCGGCGGTCCATTTCCACGATACCACGGTTGTGCATACCGATGCCCCGGGGACGACGGCGACGTACAACGTCTATGTCGCCTACGGTTTCCACCCCGAGCCGTACATCTCATACCAGCTCACGGCCACATCGCCCGGAACGGGGAGCGCCGGGGGAACGACGGTCGGACTCGGCCCGGCGGTGACGACGCTGCTCAACCCTTCATCTCTCGGGTCGTCACCGGATTCGATCGTCGTGGCCTCGGAATTCGGGACGAGCGCAGGCGCGTACGTGCTCAGGCTCTACGTGGAGTACCAGTTTACGATCAACGGGGTGACGACGGTGGAGAAGGCGGAAGTCCCCGTCGGTTCCACCGTGGACGGCGTGGGGAACGTCACGAACGTGTATCCCTCGTTCGCCCGCGTCCCGGCGGTCAGCACGGGAAACGGCTTTGCGACCGGGATGACGTGGTTTCCGAAGTCATATTTCGCCGCGACGGAATCCGGCATCATCGCGAGCCACCCGGCGGGATCGGTCCGGTTCACGTCCGTCCTGTACACGATGACACAGATCGACGATGCTCTCTACGATTACTACTACATCCTCAACGGAGCGCCCGACCCGAGCACGATACGGCTTGATGAACCCGATTTCACGAATATCACGAACGGGCTGGGCGTGATTGCGAGCACCCAGATGATCACCCATGAAACGGCGCTGGGGCAGTAACATCATCGCGGCACTTGCCCTGGTGCTCTGCGGGGCGGTCCTGCCGGCGTTTTCCCCGGGATATCCTCACGGGAACGGCGGCGCCCGTGATTCCCTCCTGGCGTGCGCGGCGGCGGCATTCAGCAGGGGAGAATGGGGTGACGGGGCGGACATCGCCGAAGGGCTCGTCGCGGACAGCAGCGGCGACCTTGACGCGCGGTACTTCGCGGCGATATGCAGGCGGGAACTGGGGAAGAGAACGTCGCTCATCCTTCGGGAGATCCAGTGGGACAGGGCCCGGAAGCACTTTGCCCGGATCTTCGAGAGCGATTCCTCGTTCAGGGATATTCTGTACCAGCAGGCGGTCTTTCTCGAATACGACGACGATCTGGAGGGTGCCGTAGAGAGCGCCCGGCGTCAGATCCTCCGTCGACCGGACCAGCCGGAGTCGCTCGTCGGACTCCTCAGGATCGGGAGACACTATATCTCCGCCACGGACGGGGAGGAGGCGCGCGAGTGGCTTCGCGGGAGAGGGGACGTGTATTCGCAGTTCTTCCTTGCCGAACTCCTTCGAAGGGAGAGGCAGTTCAAGCAGGCCGAGACGCGCCTGCTTCACATCCAGGAACTGCCGGAGCTCCCCCCGCAGGCGACGTGCATTGCGCTCGCACGCCTGTACGCGTGCATCGGACGCGACGGGGACGGGCTGGCACAGGCGTCGTACTGGAACGGCGTGGATAACGCCGCGTCGCCGGCGGGGGAGGCCCTCGTATTCGAGGATATCAAACCCGTCATCAACGACGACGAGCTCATTCAGTACCGCTCGCTCCGCACGCAGAGCGAGAAGGTCCGATTCTTCCACGCCTTCTGGGAGTCGCGGGATCCCGCTCCGGCTTCCCCCATCAACAGGCGGCTCATCGAACATTTCCTCCGGTACGCGAAGGCCGAACGGGAGTACGAATATCTCGGCGTGAGGACGCGATCGGCGAATCCGGATCCGACGCTCCTCGGCAGGCTCCCTCAGTCGTTTTTCCTCAACCACGAGTTCAACGACATGGGCCTCATCTACCTCAGGCACGGGCCCCCCGACGCCTACCAGGTGACGAGTTCCTCCGGGGACGACAACGTGTCGTGGCTCTACAACGCGTCCGGTGAATCCCCCGCGCGGATATTCATATTCGCGCGCCATCTCAGGGTCGCCGCGGACTGGCGCCTGACGTCGGTGCCGACGGATCCCGCGATGAAGAGCAAAGTCGCTCTCTGGGACTACCGCTACTCGGTCGATCAGCAGCGCTGGCCGCAGGTCGGCGCGGACCTGGAAGCGGAGCAGGCGTCGGCGGTCTCCACCGCCCTCCGGTCGGAGCACTATACGTGGGAAGAGGAAACGCGGGTCGTGAGCGTTCCACACCGGGTCGACGCCTTTCGCGCCCCGCAGGGGAGGACGCTCCTCGACATCAGCTACGGCGTGACGATGGAGGACTTTGCGGACGGTTCCGCCGATGAGGCGCGCACGGTTCCGATCGAGGTGGGGATCTCCTTCATTGCGCCGGGGGAGGAAGACGCTCCGCGAGCTTGACACCGTGAGGGTTCCCCTGCGGGGAGAACACGGGGGATCATATATCGGGCTGATCCGCAGGACGCTTGTCCCCGATTCCGTCCGCGTCGCAATGCACGTCCGCGCACTGGAAAAGAGTGTCATCGGAACGTGGAGCGAGACGATGAGAGTGCCGGCATTCGGCACCGGCGCGTTCTCCCTGAGCGACATGCAGTTCCTCCTCCCCTCGACAGCCCGGGCGTCGATTGAAATCGACGGCGTGAGGATCGTCCAGAGTCCGTTCCGCGCGTACCGCCGGAGCGCCCGGCTGTACGCCTATCTGCAGATATACAACCTCGTGAAGGATGCCGACGGGAAGGCAAAATACACCGCGCACTACGAACTCCTGCCCGGAGAACCCCCCGAGCCGGAGGATGCCATCGTGCTGGGAGAAACGACGCGGGAACTTACCGAGGACACGCGAGCGGAGTTCACGGCAATCGATCTGAGCGCGGTGCCGCCGGGAACCTACACGCTCCGTGCCACGGTGACGGACAGGAAGCGCGTGGAGACGCTTACCCGGGAGAGGCCGATTCAGGTCCTTCCCTGATCTCTCACAGGCCGACTTCCCGCTGCTCGATTTTCGCCCATGTGTCCCTGAGCGTCACCGTCCTGTTGAAGACCGGCGCCCCCGGCTGTGAGTCCTTCGCGTCCGCGCAGAAATACCCCACCCGCTCGAACTGGTAGCCCGCCCCGGGCGCGGCGCGGCCGAGCATCGGCTCCACCTTGCAGCCTTTGAGCACCTGGAGCGAATCCGGATTGATGTTGGAAAGAAAGCTCCCCGACCCGTCGACCTCATCCGGATTTTCCTTCAGGAAGAGCCTGTCGTAGAGACGCACCTCCGCCCCGAGCGCGTGCCGTGCCGACACCCAGTGGATGGTGACCTTCACCTTCCGGTTTGCGGCGGGGCCGCCGCTCTTCGTGTCCGGATCGTACGTGCAGTGAATTTCCGTGACGTTCCCGGCCCCGTCTTTGACCGCCCGCTCGCACTTGATAATGTACCCGGCGCGGAGGCGAACCTCGCGGCCGGGAGACAGACGGTGATACTTCGGCGGCGGGACTTCACGAAAATCCTCCTGGTCGATGTAGATCTCCCGTGAAAAGGGGACCATGCGGGTCCCCGCCGACGGATCTTCAGGATTGTTCATTGCGGGGAGTTCTTCCTCGGCCCCTTCGGGGTAGTTCGTGATAACGACCTTGAGCGGCCTGAGGACGGCCATCGCTCTCTGCGCCCTCCTGTTGAGATCTTCCCGGACGCTCCACTCGAGAAGGGCGACGTCGATGATGCTGTCTTTCTTCGACACGCCTATTCTTTCGCAAAACGTCCGGATCCCCTCGGAGGTATACCCGCGCCTGCGGAACCCCGCGATCGTGGGCATGCGCGGATCGTCCCAGCCCGATACCAGGCGCTCCTGGACGAGCTGGAGGAGTTTCCTCTTACTCAGGATCGTATACGTCAGGTTCAGCCGCGCGAATTCGATCTGCTGCGGGTGATGAATCCCGAGGGAATCAAGGAACCAGTCGTACAGGGGGCGGTGGTTCTCGAACTCGAGCGTGCAGATGGAATGGGTGATTCTCTCGATGGAGTCCTCGAGCCCGTGGGCCCAGTCATACGTCGGGTAGATGCACCACCCCGCTCCCTGCCTGTGGTGGGCTTCGTGGATAATCCGGTACATGACGGGATCCCGCAGGTTCATGTTCGGCGAAGCCATGTCGATCTTCGCGCGGAGGGTCTTCGCCCCGTCGGGGAATTCCCCCGCTTTCATCCGCTCGAAGAGGTTCAGGTTCTCTTCCACGGTCCTGTTTCTGAACGGGCTTTCCGTCCCCGCCTCGGTGAGGGTGCCCCTCGTCTGCCGGATCTGGTCGGCGTTCAGGTCGCACACAAACGCCTTCCCCTTCGTTATCAGCTCAACCGCCCACGCGTACATCTGCGGGAAGTAGTCGGACGCAAACAGGATTCTCGTGCCGATGTCGCCGGCGATCCACCTGACGTCCGCGACGATCGAATCGACGTATTCCTGCTCTTCCTTCTCCGGGTTGGTATCGTCGAACCGGAGGTTGCAGACGCCCCCCGGATGCTCCTGTGCGATGCCGTAGTTCAGATTGATGGACTTCGCGTGCCCGATATGGAGATAGCCGTTGGGCTCGGGAGGGAAACGCGTAGCAACGCGTCCGCCGTACCTGTTTGACCGCAGATCTTCTGCAACGATGTCGCGGACGAAATCCGTTTTGTTCTCTTCCTGAGGCATGGTGCTCCCGATGATTGCTGAGTCAATCATAGAACATACGGAAAATCAGGGGGCTTTTCAATTCGCATGGCATGAGGAAAAACCTGTCATTCCGCACGATGGATGTGCGCCCGCGATGCTCTTCCGTGTGGCTTTTCGGGGCGTGTTTTGTATCTTAGTGCACCATCTCGCCTGCCGCCCACGCTCGCGGACTGAGGCCATGAAGCCGCCCACGCTTCGGACAGTACTCTTTCTCGCCGTCGACGTCGCACTCCTCGTTGTCTGCGTGTTGTATCTCCCCGCACTCGTCGGCGCAGCGCGCGCGCCGTTTGAGGTGACCTCGCGCGACGGCCGTCTCCAGGTCGACTACATCACCGACCAGGCGGCGGCCGGAAACATCCGTCCGGGGGACAGGATCTCGCTCTGGAACGGAGAGCCCGTGCACGCGGCAAGCGACGCCGATTTCCTCAGGTTCTACAACGCCCCGGGCGATACGATCACGCTGACGCTCGAAGGGGGGCGGGCCGAATCCGCGATCTGCATCCCCCGGTACGACAGGGCGTACATCCTTATCATTCTTACCGTGGGGTTCATCACGTGGGGGCTGGGAGTGTTCGTCCTCCTGGCGCGGCCGCACGAGCTCGCAGCCTCCACGCTCCACTGGTCGCTCGTCTGCATGGGGGTGAGCACGATACTGACGTGGGGGAGGATGATCCCCGGGGAGTTCACCACGAGTCTCTCGCGCGGCGTCTTTCTCGTCGTGTATCCCGGGGTCCCCTCGCTCTTCATGTTTTTCACATCGATATTCCCCCGTTCCAAGCCGGGCCCGATCTGGCTGAAAGCGGCGGCCGCATTTCTCCCCGTGGGCATCCTTGCGGTCGTCCTTGCCACCTCGCTCTTCGGGGCCATGCAGGAGCACTCCGCCGTGATGTTCCGTTCCTTCCAGCGGTGGTTCGACATCTTCCACGCGATCCTCATACTGCAGGTCGGCGTGGGGCTCGCCAGCATCATCGATTCGTACCGGACGGCCCAAACGAGGGTCGAGAGGAAAAAGATCGAATGGATCCTCTGGGGACTCTCGTTCGGCCCGACGCCGTTTCTCTTCCTCGTGGTCCTCCCCGAGCTGTTTGACCGGAGGGACATCATCCCGGAAGAAATCTCGATCCTGTTCTTCCTGCTGATCCCGCTTTCGTTCGCCATCTCGTTCCTCAAGTATCACGTGCTTGACATCGAGGTCGTCATCAAGCGTACGACGGTGTACGCCGTCGTCCTCGGCCTCGTGCTGGCGCTGTATGCCGCCGTCGTCGGCACGGTGAGCGCAATCGTGGGGGCCTTTGTCCCCCAGTCGGCGGCGGGCGCGGCCGTGGGCGTCGCCGTGCTCTTCGAGCCGGTGCGGAAGCGCGTCCAGCGCCTGGTGGACCGCCGATTCTTCCGCATTCAATACGATTTCCGGCAGACCGGGAGGAGCATACTCGGGGATATCGAGGCGGCGCTGGACGAGTCTCACCTCGGGGAGATCGTCATCCGGCGCCTCGACGACGTAATTCCGGTTGAGCGCATCGCGCTCATCGCGATGGAAAGCGGGCGGGAGACAATACACATACTCGGCGCAACGGGCTGGCACCCCGCCGCGGCATTCGACGAGAACCCCTGCCTGTGGGCTTCGGCGCACCCAGACCGACCCGCCGGGCTCGAGCGGGCCTTCGAACCGGGCATCGCGCATTCCCCGGTTACGGCGGAACTCTCCTCACGGCTGAACATCGTCGCAATATTCCCGATGGCCGACGAGAACCAAAACCTGCTCGGGTGCATTGCGCTCGGGCCGAAACGATCCGCCGCCCGCTTCACCGCGGAAGACGCCGACCTGCTGATGCAGGTGGCGGCGGAGTCGGCCCTGGCGCTTCAGCGGATCCGGCTCCAGTACCGGCTCCTCCTTGAACAGGTGGCCGGAAAGCGGCTGGAAGAACTGAACCGGATGAAGTCCGATTTTGTCTCCTACGTGAGCCACGAACTCCGTACGCCGCTGACGTCCATCAAGATGTTTGCGGAAATACTCGGATCACGACGTCTCCGTCTTGGGAAGACGGCACGTGAGTATGTCGGCGTCATCGAAGGGGAGGCCGAGCGGCTCAACAGGATGGTCACGACGATCCTGGACTCCGCGCGTATCGAGCGCGGGGAGATGGAATACCGCCTGCAGGAGGGGGATCTGCGCGATCACGTGCGGAGCGCGCTGGAGGCGATGGCCTACCAGCTGGAGCAGAACAGGTTTAGCGTCCGGCTCATCGCGCCGCGCACGCCGCTTCCCCTGCTGGCAGACCACGACGCGGTCATCCAGGCGGTCGTCAATCTCCTTGCCAACGTCGTCAAATACTCCCCCGGCGACAAGCGCCTGACGATCAGGCTCGGACGGAAGGACGGTAGCGTGATGTGCAGCGTGCAGGACAGGGGCAGGGGGATTCCCTCCGACGCGATCCCCCACCTGTTCGATCGGTTTTACCGCGCCCCTGAGGTGCGGCGGGCAGTCCAGGGGGTCGGCCTGGGACTTCCACTGGTCAAGCATATTATGGGCGCTCACGGGGGAACAGTCGAAGTCGAGAGCAGTGTCGGAAAAGGGAGCACGTTCACGCTCGTCTTTCCGTCACCCGGTCCCACCGGCAGGACACATACACGAGAGAGAGGGAACCGCGCATGAGCACCGTCCTTGTCATTGAAGACGACCCTTCGATCGCCAGGGGTATTCAGCTCGCGCTCGAAGCCGAGCATTTCAAGGTCCTCGTGGCTCCGACGGGAGAAAAGGGACGCGCGCTCGCCGCCCGGGGTTCCGTGGACCTGATCACGCTCGACCTTGTGCTGCCCGACACGAACGGAGAGGAGATCTGCCGCGAGCTGCGCAAGAACGGCATCACCACCCCCATACTCATGCTGACGAGCAAGGGGGAGGAGATGGACAAGGTTATGGGGCTCGAAATAGGAGCGGATGACTACATGACGAAGCCCTTCAGTACCCGGGAGCTCATCGCGCGGGTCAAAGCGCTCCTCAGGCGCGTCAGAGAACTCCCCCGCGACATCGCCGAATATACGATCGGGGACGTTCACCTGGATTTCCGGAAACAGGAGGCCCTCAAGGGGAAAACCCCCGTTAAGCTGAGCGTCCGCGAATTCGAGGTCCTCAAGTATTTTGCCCGGCATGAAGGAGAAGTCGTCACGCGGGACATGCTCCTGGACGACGTCTGGGGATACGAGCATTTCCCGACGACGCGCACTGTGGACAACTACATCCTTTCGCTGAGGAAGAAAATCGAACACGACCCTGCAAACCCGGCACACATCGTCACGGTTCATACGGCGGGATACAAGCTCGTCCGCTGAGCGGATTGCCATATCCGTGATCCATTTATGACCCGGTAGTGACAATTCCCTGACAATTTCCTCCCCCCGATGACGTACGTTGACGGCAGTCATGAAGCCGTCCGCTCACATACAGGTCATCGTCAACCCTTCCTCCGGCGCGCGCAAGACACTCCGGAACCTCCCCTCGATCATTTCACGCATTGAACGCCTTTTCCCCGGGGAGTGTACGTTCTCGCTTACCGCAGGACCCGGTGACGCACTGCGCCTGGCCGCCGCCGCGGTACGCGCGCACAGCGCGCTCATCATCGTCGTAGGGGGGGACGGAACGGTCCACGAGGCCGTCAACGGGATGCTCGAAGCGACGGGGGGGGGCCTTCCGACGACTCCCCTCGGCGTCATCGCCAGCGGCAGCGGGCAGGGATTTGCCCTCAGCCTCCGGCTCCCGCGCACTCTCGATGAGCAGGTGAGCGTCATTCGCGACTCCCCGTCCCGGGCAATCGACGTCGGCCGTATCTCTGTGGGCGGACCGGGAGGGATGCGCGAACGCTATTTCGTGAACGAATGCCAGGTCGGCATCGGGGCTGACGTCGTCCTCAGGACGCGGAGCGTGCGGAAGTCCGCCGGCGGGTTGCTCGCGTACGGAACGGCGACATTCGCCGCCCTCTTCCGGTCCCCCAACGCCCGCCTCTGCGTAACGTGCGACGACGGGGAGTCCGACCCCGCGCAGATCCTCGGCCTTTCGTTCGGCAACGGCGATCGTACCGGAGGAGGGATGGCGCTGACGCCGGGCGCGAAGCTCGACGACGGGTTCCTCAATCTCCTGACCATCCGCGGCCAGACCCTCCGTGAGAGAATCCGGAGCTTTCCGAAGATTTACGCCGGGACGCACACCGGCGCCCGGGAGTTCTCCTACCGTACACTCCGTCGGTGCGAAGTGACGGGACCCGCGGAGATCGCGGTGGCCGCCGACGGCGAGATGATCGGACACCTTCCATGCAGGATCTCGACAGTCTCCGGTGCCGTTCTCGTCTCGGCGCCGCAGGATCCGGGGAGGATCGCACGATGAGCACCACGGGGGACATTGTCCTGCGGCGTGAGTTTGAATCGCGCATATTCGTATCACTCGGCATCGTTGCCCTTGTCTGCTCGGTCGCGGGCTTCCGTTTTCCTCATGCTCCATCGACGATGGTTCTCCTGGGCGGTCTCGCCGGAGGGGAGGAGCATGGAATACGGCGCGCAGGATTCGTCGTCCTGTCCGCGGTGATGGCGGTCCTCAGCGTCATCCGGATGTGGGCGGGATCGGAACTCACCCCCGGGCGCGTCATGTCGTTCCGGGTTCGCGCCGATACGGTCCACACGGAAGGGCCGTACCGCCTCGTCCGGAATCCGATCTACCTGGCGGATTTCGCCGCGATCTGCTCATTTGCGCTCTGCCTGCCGCCGGTCGGGCTGCTGATGCCGCTTCTCTTCCTCGTCCATTACCTTCGCCTGATCAGGTACGAAGAATCTTCACTCGATGCTGGTGTCCGGGCCGCTTTCCGCTCGTACGCCGGGTCGACGCCGCGGATCATACCGTCTCTGAAGTCGCTCGCGGCTCTCTCCCGTGCACTGGGGGAATTCCGACTGACGCGCGAGGGGATCAGGCACAACGCGCTTTACCTGCTCTTCGTCCCCGGATTTCTCGCTGCGGCATGGACGGACCGGTTTATCGCGGCGGCGCTGATAGGGCTCCCCGGGGTCGCGGACTGGGCGGTCATTCACACGAAGATCGGGGTCCGGCAATGAACAACACGAACCAGAAGATATTCGATGACATCGTCTACGCCCAGTGCTGGGAGGACCCCGGGATCGACCGGGAAGCGTTCCACACGGGGCCGGACGACACAGTATTTTCGATCACTTCCGGCGGCTGCAACACGCTGGCATTCCTCCTCGACAATCCGCGCGGCGTCTACGCACTCGACCTGAACCCGCATCAGAACCGTGTTCTCGAACTGAAGATGGCGGCAATCGCATCTCTTCCGTACGGCGACATGCTCGAGTTCATGGGCGTCAGGGAGTCCGGGCGGCGATGCGCGCTGTACGCTCGCATGCGGGAGGCCCTGGGAGACGAAAGCCGCGCGTACTGGGACGCGCGCCAGGTGAAAGTCGCGCGCGGCATCATCCACACGGGCCGCTACGAAGCCTACATGCGCATGCTGCGGCGGGTTCTTGAATGCGTCAAGGGAAAACGGCTCATCCGTGAATTGTTCGACGCCGGAGGGGCCGTCGAACGCTCGTCGCTGTACAGGGAATACTGGGACACGCTTCCGTGGCGGGCGTTCACCCGGCTCTTTCTGAGCCGCGCCGTGATGAGCTCGCTCTTTACGAAGGAGTTTTTCTCCTACGTCGACGGGTCGTTCTCCTTCGGCCGCCATTTTGCCGGAAGGATCGAGCGCGCGCTCACCGTGATGCCCCTCAGGGAAAGCTACTTCGCCTCGTACATGCTCCTGGGCCGGTATTTCGACGAAGAACACCTGCCGCCGTACCTCCTGAGGGAGAACTTCCCGATCATTCGTTCGCGTCTCTCGCGCGTCCACGTCGTCACCGGGTCCTGCGGGGAGTTCTTTTCCACGCTCCCCGAATCCTCGATCCAGAAGTTCAACTTCACGAACATATTCGAGTGGATGTCCGACGGGGCCTTCGAAGGCATACTCCGCGACGCCTGGAGGGTCGCCTCCGACGGGGCCGTCATGACGTACAGAAATCTCCTGGTGCACAGGGAACGTCCTCCGGCGCTGGCGTCAATGATCCGTCCGGACCGGGACGCGGCCCGGGCCCTTCATGCACGGGACAGGTCGTTCATCTACCGGAACTATGTCGTGGAACGGATCACGAAAAAGGAGACACGATGGGCTGCACGGTCGAAGCGGTCAGTGACCGCCGGACGCTGAACGACTTTCTGAATCTCCCGTCGATTGTGTACCGGGACGATCCCCGGGCGGTCCTCCCGGTCCGCTCCTCGGTGAAGAGGGTTCTCGACGTGCGGGCGAACCCGTACTTTGAGTCGGCCTCGCTCGATATGTTCGTCGTGTACCGTGAAGGCCGACCTGTTTCCCGCGCCGTCCTTGTCGTCAGCCGGGAACACTGCAGGACGTTCAACGAGCGGACCGGGTTCTTCGGATTCTTCGAATCCCTGGACGACAGGGAAGGGGCGGAAGCGCTCTTCTCCCGGATCGAAGGGACGGCCCGGGCGCAGAACGTGACCGCGCTCGAGGGACCGTTCAATCCGAATCATTATTCCGAGCTCGGACTTCTTGCCGACCATTACGATGAGGAGCAGGGATTCTTCGAGCCGTACAATCCTCCGTACTATCACCGGCTTCTGGGGGAGGCGGGGTTCGTGCCGACGGAACGGCTCTATACGGGACGGAACGACGCTGTAGGCCCATACCTGCGGAAACGGTACGGCCCGGTCCCTGATCCCCCCGCACGCGGGGATTATACCGTCCGGATGTTCGACCTTTCCAGGATGGATCGCGACCTCGAATGCGTCCGGACGGTCTTCAACGACGCCTTCGCGGGGAACTGGCACTTTTTGCCGGCATCAGAGCGGGAACACCGTTTTTCGGCGAAGTACCTGAAGCTGATCACGGAGCCGCGTCTTGTCACGATCGTCGAGCACAGGGGAACACCGGCGGGGGTTCTCATGTGCGTTCTCGACGTCAACCCGCTGCTGCGGCGGATGCACGGGAGCGCGGGACCCGTGAAGTACGTCAGGTTCCTCTCAGCGAAGAAACGGATACGCACGCTCGTGGTCTACGCCGTCGGCATCAGGAAGGGATACAGGGGGACGCGCGTGTTCACGCTTCTCATGGACAGCCTGCGGCGGATGGCGGATTCATTCGACGTTCTGACCTGCACGTGGATCCATCCGGAAAACGTCCTGAGCGTGAAGACGGCCGCCCGCGTCGGGCTGACCCCCTTCAAGCACCTGCTGATCTACAGGAAGGATCTCCCACGGTCCGGCGGGGGGATCCGGTGAACGCCCCCCTGTCTCCAGAATCGTGGGGCCTTCATGCGGGCCCCGGCGGGGAGCTCTCGCTGGGAAACCACTCGCTCAGCGGGCTCGCCCGGAAGTTCGGCACGCCGCTGCACGTCATCAATGAAGCGCGGCTAATGAACGGCGCACGCGCCTTCCGCGAGGCGGCCGAAGCGTCGTACCCGGGGCACCTCGCCGTTCACTACGCTCTGAAATGCAATTCGGTTCCCGCGGTGGTCGGGGCCGTGCTCCAGGCGGGACTGGGCCTGGAAGTCATGACCCCGTTCGAGCTTCACCTCGCAACGAATATCGGCTGTCCGGCTGTGGACATCGTCGTCAACGGCCCGTGCAAGACCGCGCAATTCCTCGATGCGTGCATCGACGCCAGGGTGCGCGCGATCGTCGTCGATTCGCTCGACGAACTGAGGCACCTCGCGGCCCGTTCCGCGGCGCTCGGCCTCGGGACCGACGTCCTCCTCCGCGTCAATCCCGATTTCACGCCTCACGGAGTGAACAGCGGGACGGCAACGGGAAGCAGGAGGGGGTGCGCATTCGGACTCGATCTGAAAGGGGGAGAAGTCGGCAGCGCGCTCTCCGTGTGCGCGCGATCAGACGGAATCAGGTTCATGGGCTTTCACATGCATATTGGCACGGGGATACGTGTTCCCGGTGAGTATGCCCGCGCGCTGTCCTGCCTCGGGGCGCTGAAAGCCGCGGCAAAGGAGTATGGACTTCGCATCAGGCTCCTGGACGCGGGAGGGGGGTTCGGCTCACCAACCACCCGCGAGCTGGGCACCAGGGAGTTTCTCCTGTACCAGGCACTCGGCAGTTTTCCCCGGGCGAGGGCACACTCGCCCTGCGGAAGCCCTGCGGCGTTTGCCAGGGCGATAGGCCGGGCGGTCGGCGAAGTGTTCGGCCGCGACGAACTTCCCGGGCTCCTGCTCGAGCCTGGTCGTTGCATCGCCAGCGGGGCGCAGGTGCTCCTCCTCACGGTCCACTACGTGAAAGAACGCAAAGGAGCGGGCCGCTGGCTCATCGCCGACGGGGGACTCAGTACCGTGACGCTGCCGACGTTCTACGAGTATCACGAGGTCTTTGTGTGCAGTGATCCGTTCCGTCCCCGGAGATCCCGTGCGACGATCGTCGGCCCCGCCTGCTTCGCCGGTGACGTCATCTACAGGAACAAGCCGATGCCCCAAGTCGTCCCCGGGGAGGTCATCGCCATCATGGACAGCGGGGCCTACTTCACGGCGATGGAATCGTCATTCGGGTTCCCGCGTCCGGCAATCGCCGCGGTGAACGGCGCCTCATGCCGGCTTGTCCGCACGCGTGAAACTTACGAAGAGATGATCGGCCGCGACGTTCTAAATTGACACGCACGCTTTCCGAAGGAGGTCAGGATGAAATTCGCAGTCGTTGCAGACGGGGCCCGGCCGCACCGGGACAGTGCCGCGAAAGCTCTCGTCGATGTGTCTCTCGCGCACGGCGACGAGCTGACGGAGGCCGGGCGCGGGGTCAACTACGCCCTGAATCTCATTCGCGGGGAAGCGCCCCGCCATTTCAGGAGGAACTCGCAATCCGTGTTCGTCTTCTCGCTGATCGAGGACGATCGCGCGGACGAAAACCTGAAGTCCCGGTGCTACACCGCGCTTGTCAGAAGTCTCTCCAATCTCCTGTTGTGCGTCGTTCCCGGGACCGGGGGCGACACCGCGGAGATTTACTTCACGACGCCCGAGGCGGGATTCTACCACATCCCCTTCGATGCGGAAGCGGTGTACAGCCGGCTCCGGCCGATCGCCTCTGCGCATTTCGCGACAGAGAACCTGTTTTCCAACGACCTTCCGGAGCGGCTCTGGCAGGGGACGGCCGTGACGCGCGACCTCGCCCGGTTCGGCAGGGAGCTGGAGAAGATGGGGGTCCTTCCCGTTCCGTTCCCGCTGAAAGAGGTTCTCACGGATGAAGCAATGAGGCAGCTGTACAAGATCTACGGGATCACCGGAGCAAGCTACGGCAACCTGAGCGCCCGCGAGCAGGTTCCCGAGCTCGGGCCGTGCACATTCTGGATGACCGGCAGGGGTGTCGACAAAGCCGACCTCCGGGTCGTGGGAAAGGACATGCACCTGGTGAAGGGGTTCGACTTCGCGCAGGGCGCCGCGCTGGTCGCCCGGCCGCCGGGTTCGGATGAACGGGCCCGGGTCTCCGTGGACGCGGTGGAGCACGAGCTGATCTACAGCACGTACCCCGGCGTGGGAGCCATCGTGCACGCCCACGCCTGGAAGAACGGCGTGCCGTGCACTAGGCAAAATTACCCCTGCGGGACGAGGGAGCTCGCCCGGGAGGTCCTGGATCTCCTCTCCGGACTCCCCGACCCCTCGCGGGGGGAAGTGGGGCTCAAGAATCACGGCCTGACGATCACGGGACGGACGCTGGAAGAGGTCTTCGAACGGGTGCGGGGAACGCTGCTCCCGGAAGTCGCAATGTTCGATTGAAAGGGAACCCGATGTACGCTCTCCGCGTGCTCACCCGACAGCGCCTCCGCTCCGCGCTCACCGTGGGAGGGATCGCGCTCTGCATCGTCCTTATGCTCTTCCTGCTCGCCGTGTACCGCGGAGTTTCGATCGGGTCGGTGGAATACATCCGGAGGAATCCGGCCGATCTCTGGGTTCTTCAAAACAACGCGACGAACATCCTCCGCGGATCGTCGATACTTTCCGTCTCCCACGGAACGCTCATCCGTGAAACACCGGGGGTCAGGCAGGCATCACCGGTGCTCATGTTCCTGACCACGGTCCGGCGCGGTACGGACCACGCAACGCTTTTCCTGGCTGGTTTCGATCCGGCGACCGGATCGGGAGGCCCACCGGAGATCGTCAGCGGCCGTTCCGTGAGAACGGACGACGAGGTCGTCCTTGACCGATCGTTCGCCGCCAAGTACGCCGTTCGCGTGGGGGAGCGGGTGTGCATCAGGGACGACTCGCTCCTCGTCACGGGGCTGAGTTCCGGCACAAACGCGTTCGTCGTCCAGTACGGATTCGTCTCACTGGCCCGGGCGCAGTCGCTGATCGGATATCCGTCGATCGTTTCGTTCTACATCGTCGGCCTGGATGCGTGCGCATCCAGGGATTCGGTAAGCCGGGCGATCCGGGCCGACGTGCCCGGGGTCGAAGTCTACGATCACGCTACGTTTCTGCGGAACAACGTCCACGAGATGGAATCGGGATTCTTGCCCATACTGTACGCCATCGCCGCGATCGGCGCGGTGGTCCTCGCAGCGATACTGACGCTCCTGCTGACGGTGATCATACTGGAGTCGCGCCACGATTTCGCCGTGATGCGCGCGCTCGGATCTCCCGATCGGTTCCTCTCGGGGGTTGTTCTCTCCCAGGCGTTTCTCCTTTCCGGCGCCGGGATCGTGTGCGCGCTCGCTGTGTTCCCGCCGCTGGAAACGGCGATTGAATTCATCGCCCCCGAGGTCAGCGCACAGGGTTCACTCCTGCAGGTCTGCACGGTGTCCGTCGTCGTCCTCGCCATCACGCTCTTCAGTGCCTGGCTCGCCGTGCGCCGGCTTCGTTCCATCTATCCGCTGGAGGCATTCGCATGAACGGACCGGTCGTCGAATTGCGCGGCGCAGGAAAGACATACAACGCGGCGGGGCGCGGCACGGTGGGAGTCATGGACGTGAACCTCGAGGTCGAGCCCGGGACGCTCGTGCTTCTCCTCGGCCCGAGCGGGAGCGGCAAGACGACGCTGCTCACGCTGATGGCCGGCCTGGTTGCCCCCTCCACGGGGTCCGTGTCGATCGGCGGGAGACGGCTCGAGACTATGCCGGGGCGCGATATTCAGCGCCTCAGAGCGCGGAGCATCGGCGTGGTGTTCCAGACGTTTAACCTCATCGACGCGCTGAGCGCGCTCGAGAATGTGGCGCTTGTGCGGAGATTCGCGGGCAGCGGGAGAAAGGAGGCGATCGCCGGAGCGCGGAATGTTCTTTCGTCCGTCGGGATTGCCCACCTCGCGGAACAACCGACGGCGGAACTCAGCCAGGGAGAGAAACAGCGCGTTGCGGTCGCCCGGGCGATCGCGAACAGCCCCTGCCTGCTGCTTGCGGACGAACCGACCGCGAGCCTGGATTCAGGACACGGGCTCGAAATTGTAGATTTACTGCACAATTATGCACGGGAGTCGCGTGCCGCGGTCGTCGTTTCAACGCACGATCCCCGCCTGGCGGCATTTGCCGATCGCATCGTCCGGCTCCGTGACGGGAGGGTGGCGACCGGGACGACTGCACGCTGAGCGGTCTCGCGCAACCTTGCAACACTGATTCAAAATGGGTATACTCCGCGTGCGGTCCCGTTCCCGGGAATAGGCTCTTCGAGAAATCGAAGGGCCTTTTCTGTTTCTGGGGGGGGGAGAGGGACGTGCCGCACACATTTTGCGAGCGTCCGAGTGACGAAAGACCTGCCGGTCGTTTCGGTGATCATACCCGTGAAAAATGAATCCCGCGCGATCAGAGAGTGCATCGCGGGATTTCTGGCCCAGACGTACCCGAGGGAGGATTTCGAGATCGTGATCGCCGAACAAAGCGACGACGGGACCCGGGAGATCCTCGCTGAGTACCAACGAACGTATCCCGGATGGATCCGCGTTCACGACAATCCGACAGGCAGGATTGCGGACGGCTACAACATCGCCCTGAGGAATGCCAGGGGAAGAATCGTCAACGGGTATGTGGGGCACGCCATCCCGGCACCGGATTACATTGAAAGGGTCGTGGAGGCCCTCTCCGACCCGGGATGGGACCTGGTCGGAGGCCGGGTCATCCCGCTCCCGTCGGAAAGAACAAGGGTCGCCGAAGGGATTGCAGCTTCGCTCAGGAGCCCCTGGACCGTCGGGAGAAATGCCTTCACGAGGAAGCGGAAATGCGCGGTCAGATCGAGCCACTGGATGGCGGTCAGGAAAGAGGTCATCGACAGGACGGGAGAATTCAACGCGACGTTTGAACGGGGGGAAGACCTCGACTGGTACGAGCGGATGATGGAGTCGGGGGCCAGGGCCGTGTACGACCCGCGTATCCTGTCGTACTACTACCCCCGCAGCACGATCGCAAAGCAATGCCGGATCACGGCGGTGAACGCGTGGTGCCGTGCGCGGCTGTTCTGCGCGACGGGGCGCGGCATGCGCCTCCGCCATATTCTCCCCGCGGCCCTTCCCCCGGCCGCGCTCGCCGTCTGTCTGGCCTTGCCGGCCCCGCTCCCCCTCATCGCCGGAGCCGCACTTCTCTATACATGTGTCACGGCCGGAGCCAGCATTGCCGCCGCCGCACCCCGTTACCCGCTCTGGCCGTACGTGTTTGCGGCAACGTCCTCGGTCCACGCGGCGCATTGCGCCGGCATCCTTGGGGGAATGGCGTTCTTCGGCGCACGGTCGCTCATCGTTGGAAGAACGGCGGCGTCAACGCCCGCACCCGCCGGTGCCCCGCGATGAACGTCCTCCTTGTAAAACCCTGGCTCGATTCGTTCAACTGGTACCACTCCCACATGCTCGGGCTGGCATATCTTGCGGGGTTCATTCGCAGCAAGGGGCATACCGTCGAGATCCTTGACGCGTCATTTCTCCGGATCGACGAGAAGGGGCTTGCGAGCGCGCTCCGGGAACGGCGGCCGGATCTCATCGGGATCACGGCAATGACGCACGAAATACCCCGCGCGCGGAAGATCGCGGCCCGCGCCAGGGTACTTTTTCCCCGTACGCCGATTGTCATCGGCGGCCCTCATGCAACGGCCCGTCCCGCGGAGACGGTCCGGGAAATACCGGAACTCGATTATGCCGTCGCGGGTGAGGGGGAGACGCCCATGCAGCTTCTCCTGGAGAAACTGGACGGCGGGGATCGCGACGTTTCCGCGGTTCCCGGGCTTGCGTTCCGCGACGGGGCGCAGGTCGTCTACACCGGACCGCAAAAAGAGTTCTTCGACCTCACGACTGCTCCCGGGCCCGCCGTGGATCTTTACTATGGCGACGGATGGTTCGCCGACCACCCGAAGAACGAGTACAGGATTTATGCCAGCAGGGGATGCCCGTTCCAGTGCGCGTACTGCATGCGCGTCCTGGGAAGCAGGGTGCGGTGGCGGACGACGGCGTCGGTCCTTGAAGAATGGGAAACCGCCGTACGCCGGTACGGCGCGCGCGTCGTGTTCTTTCACGACGAGATTTTCCTGTACGACAACCCGCATTCGCACGCCATACTCGACGGCGTCATCGGTACCGGGATTCAGCATCACGCGGTGTTCAACGCGATGACGCACGTCAGGCTCGTGAACGAAGAGATCCTCCGGAAGGCAAAAGAGGCCAACTGCTACAAGATCTGCATCGGCGTCGAATCGGGGAACAACGAGATCCTGAAGCGGGTCCACCGCCCCTATACAATCGAGGAAGCGGACGCCGCGGTCAGAACGATCAAACGCCACGGCATCCGGCCGTTCACCTTTTTCATCCTCGGCCACCCCGGCGAAACGCACAGGACGATCCGGGACACGATCGCCGCCGCGGTCAGGATCAATCCCTTTGAGATGGGGATGGGCATCATGGTGCCGTATCCCGGTACCGAAATCTACGAGCTGGCAAAGGCGGGGAAAGGGGGATACCGGCTTACGGGGGCAGACTGGGACGCCTATGACAGGTACGGGGGACACGCACTTGCGTTCGAGAGATTCTCCTACCGGCAGCTTATCGGTTACCAGGTCATCGGCTATCTTCTCTTCTTCGTCCTGAACGGAAAGTTCAGGGGGATGTTCACGTATTTCGCCCCGAAGGCCAGGGCGGTCCTTCGCATACTCGCGGGCAGGCGACTGTGAATGCAGACATGCCGGATCTGAGGATCGTTGTTCCGTGCAGGAACGCCGACCGTACGCTCCCCGGGTGCGTGGCGGCCATATTCCGCTCGGAGCACATCAATGCGGAAACGGTCATTGTGAACGACGGCCTGACCGATACCCGCGCGTGGGAGGGGAACGGTTCGCACGCCGCGGTAGTGGCGACGCCGGGGGGGATCGGCGCCGGAGCCGCGCGGAACACGGGCGCACGGGGATTCCGCGGATCGATACTCGTGTTCGTGGACGCCGACGTTGAACTCGCCTCCTCGGGGACGATTGCGGCGCTTGTCGCACCTCTCACGGGGGACGAAGCGGAGGCCACCGTGGGGTGCTACGCGGCTTCGGGGCGGGACGGCGTCGTGGCCCGTTACAAGGAATGCTACCTTGCCTACACGTACGGGCGCGGCGGCGCGCTCCGGAATTCGTTCTGGACGGCGCTCTGCGCCGTGAAGACCTCCTCGTTTAACGCTCTCGGAGGCTTCCCGGAATGCTACAGGGGGGCTGGACCTGAAGATATCGATTTCGGGATCAGCCTGACGTCCGCCGGGGGGCGCATACGCGCCGTACCTGAGGCACGGGGCTACCACCGTTCGCCGATGACGCTCCGGGAACTCCTCAGCAACGACTTCCGGAAGGGGAGCGAGGACGTGTACGTTCACTGGAAGAGGAAGATCCCCCTGACGCACAACAGGCATGCCGGCGCCGCGGATATCGCCGCGGTGGCGTTTGCATCCGCACTGCCCGTCCTGCTCTGCGCCGGGGGAAGCGTCCCCGGTCTGATCAAGGCTGCGTGCGCGTTCCTGTACCTCGCGTTCCGGTCGGGGCTCCTCTTCGGTGCTTTCGGAAGGGGGGGCGCATTCTTCTTCTCTTCCTGCACGGCGCTGACGTTCGTCTGCGACCTCGTGCGGGGCGGAGCAGTGATTGCAGGCACGGCACTGGCCTGTGCGGAGAGTTTGGCCGGAAGGGGATTGAATCCGCTCATCAGGCACGTACCGGGACCACCGGCGAGCGACATTTCATCAGGAACCATCCCATGAACATCGGCGTCATCGGCCTCGGGTACTGGGGCCCCAATATCGTCCGGGACCTCACCCGTCTCAACCAGACCGTCTTCGTCTACGACCGGGACCCGGAAAGAACACGTTCCGCGGCGGACCGCTTTCCCTCGTGCATTCCCGTTCACTCGATCGACGAACTGTTCGACGACCCGTCGATTGCCGCACTTGCACTTGCCGTTCCGTTGCCGTACCACGCCGGGCTCGTCCTTCAGGGGCTCCGTTCGAACAAACACCTGTTCGTGGAGAAGCCGCTCTGTGCAACGATCCCCGAGGCCGATGAGATACGGGAGCACCTGAATGGCACAGTCCTCATGGTTGCCCACATCACCCAGTTCAGCAGGGGGGTCGAACGACTTTCCGAGTGCGTTCGGAGCGGCCTGATAGGCGACGTGTGCGCGATGTCGTTCACCCGGTCGCACATGGGGCCCGTGTATCCGGACACGGATGTCCTGACGGAAATTGCCGCGCACGACGTGGCCATCCTCACGTCGCTCACGACCGCGCCCCCTGCACACGTCCACGCGTGGGGGGTGCAGCGCCTGGGACGAGGCGCCCCGGATGCAGCGCACATCGTTCTTGACTGGAGGGCGGGACAGGTGGCAAGGATCGACGTCCAGTGGGGGGGGGCGATGCGCCGGCGCGAGGTCGAAATCGAGGGGACGAGGGGAACGCTCGTTCTGCGTTCGCACAAATCTCCCGAAGAGCTCACGCACTACGATCACGCCGCTGCGTACGACCGTTTGAGGGGCGGTGAGCGCGGGAACGCCGCCGGGAATCTCGTCACGGCCTCCGCGCTCGATCTCCCGCCCTCGGATCCGCTCCGCGATGAGCTCGCGCATTTTCTCGATTGCATAGAACACGGCCGGACCCCGGTGACGGATTACGCGTTCAGCCGGAACGTCGTGGCGATTCTCTCGGCCGCCGGGCGATCCTTGCGCTCGGGCGGTTCATCGGTCGATGTCGGATGATCCGGCGCGCAGCCGACATACTCGGGGCGATCATCATCCTCCTCCTGACGCTCCCCTTCTCGCTCCTGATCGCGGCGGCAATCCGGATTGAAGGGGATGGAGGCGTGTTGTACGCCGGCCCGAGGATCGGCAGAAGGGGGCGGCAGTTCCGGATGATCAAATTCCGGACGATGCGACCGGACGGCGATTCGCTTCTCCACCCGTCACACGTCGAAGAACTGAACGCACGGTACAAGCTCGGGGCGGATCCCCGCGTGACGGGAGTCGGGAGGTGGCTGAGACGACACAGCCTCGACGAAATCCCCCAGCTGCTGAATGTTCTCGCCGGCGACATGTCACTCGTGGGCCCGCGCCCGAAGCTCCCCGGGGAGATCGGCCTGTACGGGGGAGAGACGGAGACGTTGCTCTCGGTCCGTCCCGGCATGACCGGACTCTGGCAGGTGTCACGGACCTCGGCGAATTCCGACGCGTTCATGAGGGAGACGGACCTCCGGTATGTCCGGACACGAAGCCCGTCAGGAGACGTCAGGATTCTGCTCCGCACCGCAGCAGTGATCTTCAAAGGAGGGAACTCCTGAATGACCGCTGCCACGCTTCGCGCGCTGGGGAGGCTCTTCCTCCTGTACGACCGGAGTCCGTCGTACATCCTCCTGTTCGTGACGGGAAGATGCGAAGCGACCTGCCCCCACTGCTTTTACTGGAACGAGCTCAACCGGAGCACCCCGGAGCTGACGCTCGGCCAGATCGAACAGTTCGCGCGTCGGACAGGCCCGGTCGTCCAGGTGACGCTGACGGGGGGGAGCCCTGAACTCCGGAGCGACCTGGCGGACATCGCGATGCTCATTGCCACGCACTGCGCCCCGGTCAACATCACGCTCTGCAGCAACGGCAATTACCCGGCAAAACTCCACGACGACGTCCGTCGGGTCCTCGAGGCTCATCCCGGGGTCAACCTGACGGTGGACATCTCGCTCGACGCGCTGCACGAGGAGAACGATGCCCTCAGGGGGATCGACGGCCTGTTCGACCGTGTCGTGGAGTCGTATGCGCTCCTGGCGCCCCTGCGGAGCCGTCACAGGGGGCTCCGGCTCGGGTGCGGGATCTGCGTCTCGGGCGTGAACAAACATTCGGCGCTCGCGACCGCGCGCTGGGCGATGGAGAATCTTCCGCTCGACAACTTCACCCCCATACTCATACGGGGAAATCCCCGCCGGAGCGAGGCGTCCGCAACGGACAGCGAGGTGTTTCTCCGCATCGCTTCCGAGGTGGAGCACCGTCTGAAGGGGGGCGCATTCAGAGGGTACGCCGGATTTTCCCGGATCATCAACTGGAAGGACATCATACAGAAACGGCTGATACACGACATTTACGTCTCGGGGGCATCTCCCATCCGTTGCAGCGCGGCGCGCGAAACGGCGGTCGTGTATCCCGACGGGACGGTAGGGGGGTGCGAGATCAGGAGTGAAGTGCTGGGGCATCTCCCCGACGTCGGGATGGACATACGCGCGATATGGCGCTCGCGCGCCGCCCGCGAATTCCGGAAGGCCGTCGCCGCGGAGCGCTGCGTCTGCCACCACCAGTGCTTCCTCAGCCCGACGATCGTAAAATCTCCCGCACTCCTTTTCCGTTACTGAACGAGCCGGGATGAACGACGCAGCAAAGACATTCACGCTGTACGCCAACTCGGGGGGCTGTCCCCAGAACCAGCTCGACGGAGCGCACGTGTACAGGTACCTCCTCGCCCACGGATACTCGTACACATCCTCGATGATGGACGCCGACATCATCGTACTGAATTCGTGCGCGTACCGGAGCGAAAAGGAAGATCAGTCGATCGGAGCATACCACGAGGCCTGCGGAAAGGCGAAACCCGGTGCCAGGATTATACTGACCGGCTGCGTACCGAAGATCGCGCCGTCCCGGCTGTCGGAAACGGGATCAAATACGACGGTGATCCCGGGAAGCGAGATCGAGAGGATCACTCAGATTGTCCCCCCCGGAACGTCCCCGTGGGAGGAATCATCCCCGAACGACATCCCCGCGCCCGTTCTCCGCTACGTGAAGAAATTCCGGGGGACGCTCAGCGGCGCGCTCGGCGCCCTGCGCAGGGTACTGCCGCGCCGCGCGGTGCTCCACGTTGACTGGCTCCTGATGTACGATCATTCCCCCGGCACGTTCATCGTCAACGTCGCCCGCGGCTGTCTCGGGAACTGCGCCTACTGCGCGATACGGTTTTCCCGCGGGACGCTCGAGAGCAAGCCGGTCGCAGCCGTGATTGATGAAGTCCGCAGGGGGGTCGCAAAGGGAGTGCCGGAAATCCTCCTGAGCGCCACCGACCTGGCGGCGTACGGACGAGACATCGGAGCAGACCTTGCCCTGCTTCTCCGGGAGGTGATTGCGGCTGCCCCGACGCAGGATCTCCTCCTGTTCTATGCCAATCCGCGGTGGCTCATCGACCGGTGGGAACGCCTGGAACCCCTCTTCGCCACGGGACGGATACACTTCCTCCACATTTCGGTCAACGGGGGGAGCGACAATGTGCTGAAGAGAATGCGGAGGGGGTATGCGCTCGGCGAATTTGAGACGCTCGTCCGCGCGATCAAAAGGGCGTCGCCGTCGACCGTGCTCCAGACCCAGATCATCACCGGGTTTCCGGGGGAGACGGACGATGACTTTCAAGAATCAGTCCGGTTCCTGAAACGTGTGCATTTCCACAATGTCCAGGTTCACGCGTTCGATCCCCGCCCCGGAACGGAAGCGGCGTCGATGGACGGACAGGTCCCGCCGGAGACGCGGCAGCGGAGGAGGAGGCGACTGTACGAGCTGACGCTCCGTTCCAAGCTCCGGTACGATCTGCTGTATGCCATTCGGGGCTTCCGCCCGGGCAAGGAGTAAGCGGCCGTGCGCATCGTCTTCCCATACGACGGGTACGAGCATCTCGGCATCGGGTATCTCTCCCGACTGGCCCTGAACGGCGGCCACACGGTCAGGCTGGTTCCGGTGGACTGCGGCGACTACATCCGGGGGAGAAAAGCCCTGACCCCGGAGCGCCTCGCTGGAGCCGTCTCGAAGATCGCTCTCGAGCGCCCCGACGTCGTCGCCTTTTCGGTGGATTCATTCAGGGGGGGCGATTACTGCACCATCTCACGCGGACTCCGCGCCTCAGGAATCCGAACGATTGCCGGAGGGCCGCACGCTTCGGCGGAACCTTCGCTCACGCTCGGGGAGGGGTCGTTCAACGCGCTGGTAGCAGGGGAGGCGGAATCCGTGTTCCTCGAGGCGCTCGAACGTGCCGCAGGGGAACGCGGGGACCCCCCGGATTGGCTCTGGAGGGAAGATCACGACGCGACCTCGCCCCCGCCCCTGCCGGACGTCGATGCGCTCCCCTTTCCCGCGAAGGAGCTCTTCTTCGCCGCCTCGCCGTACGAGGCAAGGGACTACAAGATCATCACGTCGAGGGGATGTGCGTTCCGCTGCATATTCTGCGCGCACGGAAATCCGGGCCCGCGCATCGCGGTGCGCCGGAGGAACGTCGGGGACGTCATCAGGGAGCTCCGCTGGGCCAGAGAGCGGTTTCATCCCGACACCGTCTACTTTCTCGACGACAATTTCGCGCTCGACGTCACCTGGCTGAAGGAGTGTCTTCAGGAGTACCGCCGGACCATCGCCCTTCCTTTCCACGCCATTGTCCACCCGTCGTGCTGCAGCGACGAGGTCGTGGCAATGCTCCGGGAATCGGGATGCTTCAGGTTGCGCCTGGGGGTTCAGACGCTCACTCCCCGCATCAGGAAGTCGCTTGGCCGCACCGAGGACAACACCCGGGTCGGGCGGGCCATCGCCTCCGCCCGGACGTCAGGCATCACCGTCGAGGTCGACCACCTGGTGAACGTCCCCGGGGAGTCGCTCCGTGAGGCGAGAGAGGAGATCGCCTGGTACAACGAGCACCGTCCCGATGCGATCAAAGTCTACTGGATGACGCCGCTCCCGGGGACCGTCTGGTTCGGACAGGCGCTCCGGGAGAATCGCATCAGTGAGGCCGCGGCGCACGACATACGCCTCGGCAAAGGACTCGGGCCTCATTCGTATTTGTTTTACGGGCCGCAGGAGTACTATGACTCCCGCTGGCTGGGCGTGCACGCGCTCCTGGTCTTTCTCCCGCATCTTCCGAAGCGGGCCGTCACATTTCTCCTCCGCATCAGGGCCGACCGGCTTCTTTGCATTCCATCATTCCTCCTTGTCGTCGGGTTTTCCCGGCTCCTGGGGATGCTCCGGGGAGGGGACACGGTCGGGGAGGATCATCTCCGCCGGCTCCGGATGAGGCTCCGTCACACAGACACCACTCAACCACACGAAGAACTTCCATGAACGTACCTTTCTGTGATCTTCACCTGCAGCACGAAGCTCTGGCTTCCGCAATTGACCAGGCGATCGAACGCGTCGTGCACAATTCGTCGTTCATCCTCGGCCCGGAAGTGGCCCGTTTCGAGACCCTGTTCGCGTCGTACATCGGGTCCCGCTACGCGATCGGAACGAGCAACGGAACGACCGCACTGATGATCGCGCTCAAGGCGCTTCACGTGGAGAGGTGGGACGAGGTCATCGTCCCCGCGATGACCTTCTTTGCAAGCGCAGAGGCGGTCGCGTTCCTGGGCGCAATCCCCGTGTTCGTCGACATCGACCCCCGGACACTGACAATGGACGTGGCCCAGCTCCGGTCGAAGATCACGGCGAAGACGCGTGCCATACTCCCGGTGCACCTGTACGGACATCCTGCTGATCTCGACGGCATCAGGGGCGTCGCCGCGGAGCGCCGCATACCCGTCCTCGGCGACTGCGCGCACGCACACGGCGCAACGTACAACGGGCGAAAAGTCGGGGCGATCGAAGACGCCGGCGCATTCAGTTTCTACCCGAGCAAGAACCTCGGATGTCTTGGCGAGGCCGGCATGATCACGACGAACGACGGGGAGATCGCCCGGCTGTGCCGCCTGTACCGCGACCACGGTTCGGCGAAGAAGTACGAGCACGACGTCGTCGGGACGAACGCGCGGATGGAGGGGCTCCAGGCGGCGATCCTCGCGGTGAAACTCCCCTTTCTTGACCGGTGGAACGACCAGCGGAGGGATGTGGCCCGGTTCTTCAACACGCACCTCGCGGGACTTCCCGTGACGCTTCCGGTCGAGTCCCCGGGAGTCCGTCACGTGTATCACATCTACCAGATACGCCTTGCAGACCGGGACGCCGCCGCCGATCACCTCACCCGCCGGGGAGTGTCGGTGACGCTCCACTATCCCGTCCCGATGCACCTTCACCGGGGTTTTTCCCACCTCCGGTACCGGAGGGGGGATTTTCCCGTCGCCGAACGGCTGGCAGCGGGGACGCTCTCGCTTCCCTGCTACCCGGGGATGAACGAAGAGCAACTCGTCCACGTGGCCGGCGCGGTGAGCGAATTCTTCTCCGGTGACGCCGGTGCCGCGCTTGCTAATCCAGGACCTTCTGAATATATTCAGACGCAAATCTGACCACGGCTCCATGTTCAACCCGCCTTCGATGCCAGGAAACAATCGCATGACGGCCGCCCCCAGCCCGACGAAACTCTACGCGTGGACGTATTCCGCCGCCGCGGTCGGCGTGCTGCTCTGGGTGGCATGCACGTTTCTCGCCGATCCCGGCATCAACAACAATCCCCACGCGGCGTTCCCGGACATGGTCTACGGAAAGGCGGACAGGCCGTTTGTCTACAGGACGCTTCTCCCGTCGACGATCCGGGGCATCTGCGCCCTGATCCCCGCCTCCACGAGACGATCGATGGTTTCCTCACTCAGGTACGACCTGAACCACGGAAGGTGGGAAAAGGAGTACCTGCCGGAATACGCCGCGGCGATACTGCTGGAGATACTCTGCCTCATCGGATTTTACGTGTCGCTCCGGTACCTGTGCGCGGCCCTGTACGATGTTCCGCCCGTTGTCGTGGATCTCCTTTCGCTCGCAGGAGTGGCCGCGCTGCCGGTCTTCTTCGTCTATTCGAATTACCTGTACGACCTTCCCACGCTGTTCCTGACCACGCTCTGCCTGGGGCTGATGGCACACGGCAGGTGGAGTGCGTATGCCGCCGCGTTCTTCTTCGCCTGCGTGAACAAGGAGACCGCGATACTGCTCACGGCCCTGTTCGTGCTCAACCAGTTCACCGGGGTCTCCACGCTCCCTCGCGGGTCGTTCCTGCGGCTCCTCGCGCTCCAGATCGCCGTCTTCGCCGCCGTCAAGGGATCCCTTTGGCTGATATTCCGTGGGAACCCCGGGTCGGTAGTCGAGTTTCACATGCTCGACCACAACCTCGGGCTCGCCCGTCACGTGGCGCTTCCGACGTTTCTTTCCTGGACGGGCGTGGTGTTCCTCGTGGGGGCAGGGTGGAGGGAGAACCCTCTCTTTCTCAGGAACGCCCTCTGGATGCTCGTCCCGCTCGTCATCCTGACGGGATTTCTCGGGTTTCTGGATGAACTCCGGGACTATTACGAGGTATACCCGGTGGTTCTGCTCCTGGTTCTTCCGACGGCCCTGCGGACGGCCGGCATACTCGCCGGTCACAGCGGAGCGGCACGTGTCCCCTGACGCCCGCCGTCACGCCGTCGCCGCAGCCCTGATCGCGCTTGTTCCCGTCGTCGTGATCGGGCTTGCGACGGAGCCGACCCCGCCGACAAGCGACAGCCTCTCCTACATCAACCTCGCCGAATCCGGTCTCCGGGACAATCCCACGCTCGCCGCCCCGTATGCCTACCGGTTCGGCGCGCCGCTGATCGTCCGTGCGATCCACCTGGCATGCGGTCTCAGCACCGGGGGCGCATTTCATCTCGTGGCGTCTCTCAGCGCGTGGGGGCTCCTCCTCGCATCGTACGCCCTGGCCCGATCGACAGGGGGGACGCTGTTCACGGGCTACGCCGCGATGGGCGTGACCGCATTCTCCTTCTTCACGCTCAAGTTCTCGATTGCCGTCCCGACGATGGTCGATGCCGAGGGTTTGCTCCTGGTCACCGTCTCGTTCCTCGCGCTGCTCCGAAAGGAGTTCGTCCTTTCGCTCTTCCTTTCGTGCTCGGGGATATTCTTCAAGGAGTTCCTCCTCGTCCCTTGTGCGCTTCTCGTCTTCATGAATCTGAGGGAATACAGGGAAACGCGCGCAACGCCCCCCCTGCTGCGCGGCACGCTGACGCTTGTCATCGCGGGAGCGTGTTTCATCATCCCCCGCATCGCCATACCGGTTCTGGCGGGATACGGCGCGAACTCCCGGTGGGATTTCCCGTCGCCGAGCCACTGGGCCTACTTCGAGCACCTCCGGTACTTCCTCTCGGGGCGTCCCGACGCCGGCAGGATCGTGAACATATGCTTCGCGCTGTCGTCGTTCTGGCTCCCGGTCCTGCTCCTGGTGACACCGGAGCGGGCAAGGAGGCTGTGGCACACGCTCGCCCCGGTGCGGACGCTCTGTCTCCTCGACACGGCGCTCGTGCTCCTGCTCGCTCTCTTCGGCGGGACGAACATCATGATATTCGTCGCCTACACGCTCCCCGTCATGGTTGTCGTCCTCGCCGCTCTTCTCGACACCGGCGTGCGCCGCCGGGAAGTCGTTTTTATGCTCGCCATCGTTCTTCTCTTTAACAGGATCCCGTTCTCCACCGGAGGGCCGTCCTCGACGATCGACGACGTCTTCAGGTTCTACGGCGGGTGGTGGTCGCGGCTCGACGGGGTGACGCTCGTGCGGACGGCCGAGATGTGCGCCTACCTCATCCTCTTCGGGGTGCTGAGAATGGCATTCGGCCGGAAGGATGCACGGGACGTGCGGCCCACCTGAACGGGGAGGAGCGATTCAGAGCTTCACGCGCTTTCTGAATCGCCCGATCGCTCCAGTGAAGAGGATCCCAAGGAGGAGGACGAACAGGGGATCGACGCTGAACCTGAACCTGCAGTTCTCGCCGATTTCAAGCATGTTGCCGACCACGGCGACGTAGATGAGCGTCCCGAGCAGATAGGCTTCAAGTATACACTCTTCCGAAAGCGGTCCGGGCGCCCGCAGGCACTTCCATACCCGCATCCCCCCCAGAACCAGGACAATGGCGTAGACGAGCGCTATGATGACGCCCGTCCTCCTCACCTGCCAGCCGAAATCCAGAGGCGATTCGTTCGCCTCGAACGTCGGCCGTTCGTACGCAAGTTGTCCCAGAACAACCCGGTTGACGGCGCGGTCCAGTCCCTGCACGGCCGGGCGGTTCGGAAAGAACGACAGGTACTCGCTCGCCGGGCGGAAATAGATCAGGATGGCGTGCGCGAGGCCGCGGATGTAGATACCGGGGTGCAGGCGGATCAGCACAAGCGCATCCCTGAGGTACCGGTTCGAGATTTCAATGTACGCCGAATGATTCAGGTTCATGTTTCCGGTGGACCTGACTTCCCGGTCGAGCACCGGAATCCCCGAGCTGTCGCGACGCGGAAGGAGATCCCTGTACTCATCGATCCCCTCGTACGGACGGCGGAGCGCAAAGGGGGATATGGCACCCTCACGGACAAGACGCGCCCGCTCCCCTTCGGGCACCCCCACCGTGATCATCTTGCTGAGGCTCATGCCGAGCCACGAACTGGAGCTCGCAGATCCGAAGAGGATGAGGTTCTTCGCGCTCCAGAGGCCGATGAGAAGGAGGGGGACCGCCGCCGCGACGATGAGACGCGACCGGCTGCGGCGATCCGCTGCGACAAGCCCCGCGGCAGCGAGAACAAACCAGAGAGGGTGGAAGAGGCTTCGCGTCAGAACGATGATTCCCAGGAGACCAAAGAACACCCACGCGTACGTGATCCGGCCCGACCCGAGATACAGCTGGAGGGCAAGAACGCTCAGCACCAGCAGGAGCGCGACGGGGTACGTGTAGAACAGGAGGTTCTCAAAGAGGATCGTCGCGGGAGTTGTCATGACCGCCGCACACAGGAGGAATGCCGCAGGTGCCGGGACGCGCGCCCGCAGGAGTGATTCCATCAGCGCGAACGTCATTACCAGTCCCATGCCGATATAGAGAATGCGGAACACCGGGAAGGGGTCCGCAGGCGCGCACTTGAGTATGATCCCCACGAAAAAGTTGAAGAGGGGGGGCTGGCTGTGGGAATACAGGAGTGTCCGCAGAAGGTCGGTCCGAAGGAGCTCCGGATCCAGTATGGCGAGAGAGCTACGGAGCGGATCCCAGTCGAACCGGACGCCTGCGACCATGTAGGCCAGGCGGGAGGCAAGAAACACCACGCCGAGGGCCGCGTACGTGACGGCCCTGGAGCGGTTTTCGGGCTGCACGGGATCGACGTTGGTCATTGCGATCGGAGAGGTTTTCCTGCGCTCGGGCGGGACGGGGATGGGATGCGGCCCATCGGCCGGATCGACTCCCGGGAAGTTCTGCGGAGAGGGAGGGATTCGAACCCTCGATAGACTTACGCCTATACTAGTTTTCGAGACTAGCGCCTTCAACCACTCGGCCACCTCTCCCCTTGAGCGGTGCGGGAAGAATGTACCAAAAAAATCCTGAAGCTTCAAGACGTTCCCCAGTGGAAGTCCGCCCGGCCGGGGCGGCGGGAGGGGGCGGGGGGGGCGGGCTTGCGTATCGGCCCCTTTTTTTGTACTGATAAGAAAAGCGTTCTTTGCATGATGACATCTCCCTTTGACCGCCAGGAGCGTGACAGTTGCGGCGTCGGTTTCGTCGCCTCGCGCACCTGTACCTACTCCCACGAAATCCTCCGGGAAGCGCTGAACGCCCTCCGCTGCGTTGAACACAGGGGAGCGTGCGGTGCCGACCTCGTCACGGGCGACGGCGCCGGCATCATGGCCGACATCCCGTTTGAGCTCCTCGGCTACAGCCCGGGAGAGGTCGCCGTGGCCTCGCTCTTCATGCCCCGCGCGGAGGAGCGGATGAACCTCTCGCTGGAGATATTCCAGAGCACGTTCCGGTTCCTCGGACTGGAGGTCCTCTCCTACCGCGACGTCCCAATCGACCCCTCCGTTCTCGGGGAGGAAGGGTCGCGATCCATGCCTTCCATGAAGCATGCGATCATCCGCCGCCCGAAACACTGCAGGACCGACGCGTCGTTCGACAGGCTGCTCTACACCGCGAAGCAGGCGGTCCGCATGAAGCAATCCGAGCAGGGGATCAACAAGGAATTCTATTTCACCTCCCTCTCGGGCACGACGATCGTCTACAAGGCGCTCACGCGCGCCGACGCCCTCGACAGGTTCTACGCCGACCTGAACAACCCGCGGTTCGTCACCCGCTTCGCGGTGTTCCACAGGCGCTTCAGCACGAACACCCGCACCTCGTGGGACAAGGCACAGCCCTTCCGTCTGATCGCCCATAACGGCGAAATCAACACGATCGCCGGAAACCGCTCGCGGGCGTTCTCGCGGGAGAAGTCCCTCGGGCTCCCGCAGGATCAGCTCGTCACCCATTCGGGCATCAGCGATTCGGGAAGCCTCAACGAGATGGTCGAGGCCCTGATGTACCGGAGCAGCATTCCGCAGATCGAAGACCTCCTGGCGATCATGATGCCCCCGGCCCACGGGCAGAGCGATTATTACAAGTTCTGGAGCCGGGCCATGGAACCCTGGGACGGCCCCGCGATCATCATGTATTCCGACGGAAGGAACATCGGCGCGCGCCTCGACCGGAACGGCTTCCGCCCTTCGCGGTGGGCGCTCACCGACGAAAGATTCTACCTTTCTTCAGAGGCGGGCTCGTTCGCCATCGATGAATCGCACATCCGGGGGAAGGGGATCCTCCACGCAGGGACGGGGGTGAAGGTCGACCTGACGACGGGGAGAATCCATTTCCGGGATCCCAGCCTCTCAAGGGAAAACCGGGACGCGCGGTTTGATCCCAGGACAATCCCCGTGGGGAGCGTCCCGGCGCCCGACCGGGGAGAACCGGTCAGCGCATTCCGCAAGACGCTTTTCACGCTGACGCTGGAGGAGCTCGAGAAGATCGTCTACCCGATGGCCGCGGAGGGAAAGGAGCCGATCGGGTCGATGGGCGACACGGCGCGTCCGAACGTCTTTTCCTCGGAGCCGAGGCCGTTCTTCGATTATTTCTACCAGAATTTCGCGCAGGTGACGAACCCGCCCCTCGATTATCTCAGGGAAAGGAACATCACCGACCTCCGCGTGTTTCTGGGGCGGCGGCCGAACATATTCTTCGCCAAGGACCTGCTCCCGCTCGAGGAGGCGCTCGAGCTCCCCGGCCCCGTCCTCAGCCTCGGACAGATGCGGTTCATCGAGGCGCTCAGCCACAAGCGCCCCTCCCAGTCGCACATCATACCGAGAATATTCCCGATGCTCTGGGAGCGCGCCGGGGGGGAGAGGGGATTCCGCCCCGCCGTGGATGCCCTTGCATCGTCCGTCCTGCAGGCTGTCGAGCGGGGTGCGAGCGTCATCATCCTGAGCGACGAAGGGGCCGACTACGAACACCCGCCCATACCCGGCCTCATCGGGCTCCGCGCGGTCGTCCGCGCCCTGAACGAATCAGGACTCCGGCTCCAGACGTCGATCGTCGTTCATTCGGGGGAAGCGAGAACGCCGCACCACATCGCCGCCCTGATCGCCTTCGGGGCCTCGGCCGTCTGTCCCTACCTTGCGCTCGAGATCGTGCGCAACGACGAGGACGAATCGTTCCGGCGGCTTTCGCCCGACGTCCGGGAACGGAACTACCTGAACGCGCTCGAATCCGGACTCCTCAAGATCATGTCGAAGGTCGGCATCTCCGTCGTGCAGAGCTACATGAGCGCGAAGCTCTTCACGGCGATCGGACTCGGCCGGGAGCTGATGGAGAATTTCTTCCCGGGAACCACGACCCCGCTGGGGGGCATCGGGTACGACGAGCTCGCCCAGGACATACTCGAAAAGACGGCGCTGGCGGCGAGCCCGGAGTACAGCGGAAAGCTCCTGCATACATACCAGTTCCGCGAGCACACGCGCGGCCTGACCGGGGAAAAGCACGCGATGACCGCCGCGCGGGCCGCCCTCGTTCACCGGATGGTTCGCGACGGCGTCACGGACGCGGAGCGCGACGATCTCTACCGCAGGTTCGTGGCCGTGGGAAAGGAAGCGGAGCCCGTCAACATCCGCCACCTGTTCGCGATCAGGCCTGCGGGACCAGCGCTCCCTCTGTCTGAAGTCGAACAGCGGAGCGCGATATTCTCCCGGTTCGGGTCGGGGGCAATGTCCTTCGGCGCGGTGAGCGCCGAGAGCCAGCGCGACGTGATACTCGCGATGCGCGAGCTGGGGGGGAGAAGCAACAGCGGAGAGGGCGGGGAGAACCCGTATTACGAAAAAGAAGGAATCACCGCTTCAACGAAACAGGTCGCCTCCGCCCGGTTCGGCGTCACCGCGGAGTACCTCGTGGCGGGGCGCGAACTCCAGATCAAGATCGCGCAGGGGGCGAAACCGGGCGAAGGGGGACAGCTCATGAGCGTGAAGGTGGACGCGGACATCGCGCGGGCCAGGCATTCGCTTCCCCACGTGGACCTCATCTCACCCCCGCCGCTCCACGACGTGTACAGCATCGAGGATCTGAAGGAGCTGATTTACGAACTGAAGCAGGTCCATCCCTCCGCGCCGGTCAGCGTCAAGCTCGTGTCGGGGAACGGGATCGGTACGATCGCCGTCGGCGTCGCCAAGGCGGGTGCCGACATCATCTATATCGCGGGGGGGGACGGCGGGACGGGGGCGGCCACGCTCGGTTCGATGAAGCACGCCGGGCTCCCCTGGGAATTCGGGCTCATGGAGGCGCACAAGGCTCTCTGCGAGAACGGCATGCGCGGGAGCGTCGAGCTGCGCACGGACGGGGGCCTGGTCACGGGGATGGACGTGGTCAAGGCTGCCGTCCTGGGCGCCGAGGGATTCGATTTCGGGAAGCTCCTTCTCGTCGCCGAGGGGTGCATCATGGCGCGCATCTGCGAGAAGAACACGTGCCCGACGGGGATCGCCACGCACGATCCGAAATTCAAGGCAAAATACAAGGGGCGCCCTGAGCATGTCGCGCGGATGCTCTCGATCATCGCCGACGACGTGAGGGAGATACTCGCAGGTCTGGGCGTCCGTTCTCTCAGGGAGATCGCCGGAAGGACCGACCTCCTGGACGTCGCCCCGGCGCACCGGGAGTTCGTCACGCAGCGGAAGCTCAGCCTCGATTTTTTCCTCTCCGGGGCGCCGACCCTGCTGCCGGCTCGACCCGCCACAGGCGAGGATCCCGTGGGGACGCTGAACCGGCGGATACTCGATGACGTCATGAAGGCGCCGGGTTCCATGAGGGAGATCAGGCTTTCCTATCCGATCACAACCGCCGACCGGGGGGTGCTCGCAACCCTCTCGGGGGAGCTGGCCCGGCGCTCGCACTCCAGGCGAACCGCTCCCGAAGGCCAGGGGGGAGGAGCGGCGAAAGAAATTTACGTGGAATTCACGGGGAGCGCGGGGCAGGGATTCTGCGTCTTCCTCGTGGACGGACTGCACGTGACGCTCAACGGCGAGGCCAACGATTCGGTCTGCAAATCCATGTCAGGAGGAGACGTGGTCATCCGTCCCCACCCCCGCTCCACGGAGGACCCGGGAGAGAACGCGATCATCGGCCACTGCGCGCTGTACGGATCGACCGGGGGGACGCTCTTCGTTCACGGGCTCGCGGGTGACAGGTTCGGCGTCCGCAACAGCGGGGCCCGCGCGGTCGTCGAAGGGACCGGGCTTCACGCCTGCGAGTACATGACAAGAGGGACGATCGCGATACTCGGGCCCGTCTCCTTTAACGTGGGCGCCGGGATGACGGGGGGAGCGGTCTATCTCCGGCGCGACCAGGCGTCCATGATCAACACGGGGTACATCGTCCCCAGGGACCTGGATGACGCCGACCGCCTGGAGCTCAGGGATCTCATCGAGGGCTACTGGCGCCAGACGAAGAGCACCCGGGCCCGCGCCATCCTCGAGGGAACGACCGACGTGAACGAGCTCTATTTCAAATGCGTTCCGCGGCCGCACGACTGAAAAAACGACTGAAAAAACTTCGCGGGGTACTTGACAAACGGCCGACGCCGGAGTATATTGAAGTATTATGATAACCAAGGGTCTCCATACCGCTCATCGCTCCGCGCTCGCCGGCTGGTGGTGGCACACGTGTGAGTTTTCCGGTGAAGCAGTGAGGAGCTAACAAGCGCGGCAGTGCCCGACATTCAACCCTCCCTGGTTCGCCAGGGAGGGTTTTTTATTTTCCGGGGGAAGATGTGATCACACTGGAAGAATTCAGGAGTTTCGCTGGAACGTCAAACGTGATTCCGCTCGTGCGGACGCGCCTGGCTGACCTCCATACGCCGGTTTCCGCCTATCTCGCCCTGCGCGAGGGCGGGAAGGGGTCGTTCCTCTTCGAAAGCGTGGAGCGGGACGAGAAGATCGGCCGCTTTTCGTTCGCGGGATTCGAACCGCTCCGTATGATGCGGGCGAGGAACGGGCGCGTGGAGATCACAGGTCCGGGGGGCACGTCCGCCTTCCCGGAGAGCATATTCGACGCGCTGGCCAGGGAATCGGGGCGTTTCCGGCAGGCGGAGATCCCGGGACTGGAAGGATTCCTGGGGGGATTCGTCGGGTACATCGGGTACCCGGCCGTCGCTCGTCTGGAAAAACTCGACCTCCGCGAGGCGCCCGCGGGCTCGGAAGACGAAGCCATGTTCGCCCTCTTCGGCTCGGTTCTCCGCTTCGATCACCGCCGGCAGATCGTCCAGCTCGTGCATAACGTCCTTCTGGACGGGACCCGCACTCCGGAGGATGCGTATAACGAAGGGCGCAAAGCGCTCGAGGCGCTGGAGCTGAAATTCCTGCGGTCGGCCCCCTCCACGCAGAAGTTCACCTGCGACACGCGTACACCCGCGGAGTCGATCGACAGGGAAGGTTACTGCCGCGCGGTGGCCAGGGCGAAGACGCACATCACCGAAGGAGACATATTCCAGGTCGTCCTCTCGCGGCGCGTCAGCTTCCCGTACACCGGCGACCTCTTCGCCGTCTACCGCGCCCTCAGGATGATCAACCCCTCGCCCTATCTTTTCTACGTCGATTTCGGTGACACGCAGCTCGCCGGTTCATCGCCGGAGGTTCTCGTCAGGGTCTCATCGGGAAACGTCGAGGTTCTCCCGATCGCCGGGACGCGCCCCCGGGGGGCGACCGGGGAAGAAGACGAAGAAATGGAGCGGGAACTCCTCCTGGACGAGAAGGAACTCGCCGAACACGTGATGCTCGTCGACCTCGGCCGCAACGACGTCGGGAAGGTCAGCCGGTTCGGCACCGTCCGTGTCCCCGTCTTCAAACGCGTGGAGCGCTACTCCCACGTGATGCACATCGTCTCGGAGGTGCGCGGGAGCCTGAAAGAGGGCGCCGGGGCACTGGAAGCCCTGAAGTCGTGCTTCCCGGCGGGGACGGTCTCCGGCGCCCCCAAGGTGCGCGCGATGCAGATCATCAACGACCTGGAGCCGGAGTCACGGGGGGTGTACGCGGGGGCCGTCGGGTACCTGGCCTTTAACGGATCGCTCGACACGTGCATCGCGATCCGCACCGTCGTGGGTCACGGCGGGACGCTCTCGATACAGGCCGGGGCCGGCATCGTCGCGGACTCGGTGCCGGAAACCGAGTATGCGGAAACGGTGAACAAATCACGGGCGCTCCTGGAGGCCGTGAACGAAGCGCATCTCGGGCTGAATTCCCCCGGCCTGATCGAGGCGGAGAGGAGGATCGATGGTACTCGTCGTTGACAATTACGATTCGTTCACATACAACCTGGTCCAGCTCCTGGGAGGGATCTCGCCGTCGGTGGAGGTGAGAAGAAACGACGAAGTGACGCTCGACGACATCGCCGCGCTCGCCCCTTCGGGCATCGTGCTCTCTCCGGGCCCGGGGCGCCCTGAGGATGCGGGGATCACCGTGGAGGTCATCAGGAGGTTCGCCCCCTCGACCCCGATACTCGGGGTCTGCCTGGGGCACCAGGCGATCGGCATCGCATTCGGCGCACAGGTGGTCCACGCCCCCTCGCTCATGCACGGAAGGACGTCGGCAATCCATCACAACGGCGACCCGCTCTTCCGCGGGGTGGGAAACCCGTGCAGGGCAACCCGGTATCATTCGCTCGTGATATCGCCGGAGGGATTCCCGGAGGAACTGGAGCGGATCGCCGAGACTCCGGATGGGGTCATCATGGCGGTGCGGCACAGGACGTACGCGACCGTCGGGGTCCAGTTTCACCCGGAGTCGATACTGACGGAGGAAGGGGAGATCATGATGCGGAACTGGATGGAGGCGGGCCAATGACAATGAAACAGTGTATCGAGAAGTGCCTCGCAGGGGAAAACCTCACGACCGATGAGGCGGCGGGGGCACTGGAGCTCATCATGACCGACCAGGCGACGGAATCCCAGATCGCCGGGCTCCTCGTCGCCCTGCGTGCCAAGGGGGAGACCGTCGACGAAATCGTCGGGTTCGCCCGGACGATGCGGGACAAATCCGTCAAGGTCAGGGCGGACGATCCCCACGCGATCGACATGTGCGGCACAGGCGGGGACGGCCTCGGGACGTTCAACATCTCGACCCTCGCATCCCTGGTGGCCGCGGGCGCCGGTGTGACCGTGGCCAAGCACGGCAACCGGTCGGTGTCGAGCCGCAGCGGAAGCGCCGATCTCCTGAAAGCGCTCGGCGTCAACATCTCGCTCCCCCCGGAACGGGCCGGGGACTGCCTCAACGGCGTCGGCGTCGCATTCCTCTTCGCGCCGCTCTTCCACCCTGCGATGAAGTACGCCGCAAAAACCAGGGCGGACCTGGGCGTCAGAACCATATTCAACCTCCTGGGGCCTATCACCAACCCCGCCGGCGTGACGAAGCAGCTCGTCGGAACGTACCGCAAAGAGGCGGCGACGCGGATCGCCGAGGCGCTCTCACGCCTGTCGACCGACAGGGCCTGCGTCGTCCACAGCGACAGCGGGATGGACGAGGTCGCCGTATCAGGGGATACAGCCGTCGTTGAAGTGAACGGCGAAGAACCAACAAGAACGTACACGATCTCGGCACGCACGTTCGGGCTTTCGGATCACCCCGGATCCTCCGTCCTGGGGGGATCGCCCGAGGAAAACGCGCAGATAGCACTCCGGGTGCTCGGGAAGGAGCAGGGACCGCACCGGGACGTGGTCGTGGCGAACGCCGCCGTCGGGATATACGTCGCCGGGAAGGCCCGCGACCTTGCGGAAGGAAGCGCCCGGGCGGCAGAGTCGATCGATTCCGGCAGGGCGATGCAGACACTCAGGAACCTCGTGGAGTACACGAACAGGCCGTGAATTTTCTTAAAGAGATACTCGATCATACGCGCAAGGATGTCCGCCGCCGGAAGAACGACTTTCCCGTCGAGCGCCTGAGGCGGCGGCCGCTCTACGGCAGAAAGTCGCTCTCGCTCGAGGCAGCCCTCCGGGCAGGCGTTCCCTCCGTGATCGCCGAAATCAAGAAAGCCTCCCCGTCGCGGGGAGTGATCTGCCGCGATTTCGATCCCGCACGCACGGCCGTGCAGTACGAACAGGGGGGGGCGGCGGCGATCTCCGTGCTCACAGAAGAGAAGTACTTCCTGGGATCGCTCGACGACATGGAAAAGGCCCGTGCCTCGACGTCGCTTCCCATACTGAGGAAGGACTTCATCGTGGATTCATACCAGGTGCACGAGGCCAAAGCGTACGGCGCCGACGCCGTGCTCCTTATCGCCTCCGCGCTCGTACCGGGCGACATCGCGTCGCTCCGCGACGAGGCAGCCTCGCTCGGTATGGAGGCGCTCGTCGAGATTCACTCGGAGTCGGAGCTTGCAGCGCTCGGCGGAATGGAGATCCACCTCATCGGGATCAACAACCGGAATCTCTCGACGTTCGAGACCGATATCGCGCTCTGCGAAACGCTTGCGCCGCTCCTCCCCTCCGGTGCGCTCGGCATCGGCGAGAGCGGCATACATACGGGAGCCGACATCCTGCGGCTCCGCCGCGCGGGGATCGGTTCGTTCCTGGTCGGCGAACAGTTCATGCGCGCGGATGACCCGGGATCCGCGCTCCGTGAACTCCTCGGGAGCGGGGGATGATGCCCGTGAAGATCAAGATCTGCGGCATTACGCGGGGGACCGATGCGCTCGCGGCAGCGGAGGCAGGGGCGGACGCCGTCGGGTTCATTTTCTTCAGGGAGAGCCCCCGGTACATCGATCCGGGGGCGGCCCGCGCGATCATCGGGAAGCTCCCCCCGTTCGTGACTCCTGTGGGGGTGTTCGTCAACGCATCCCGCGACGCGGTGATGGAGACGCTCGCACGGAGCGGTGTCCGCTGCCTCCAGTTTCACGGGGAGGAGCCGCCGGAAGACACCGCGGGATTCCCGGTCCCCGTCATCAAAGCATTCCGGGTCGGGGAGGATTTCGATCCGGCCTCCATCGCCCGGTACGACGTTCCCGCCTGTCTCCTCGACTCCGCCGTGGCGGGGAAGTACGGCGGCACGGGTACGTCGTTTGACTGGTCAAAGGCGCGGGACGCCGCCCGTTTCGGCAGGATCATCCTGGGCGGAGGGATCCATCCCGGGAACGCCGCGCAGGCGGTACGGAGCGCGCGGCCGTACGGGATCGACGTGAGCAGCGGCGTCGAATCGTCCCCCGGGGTGAAGGACGCAGCAAGGATCACGGCACTGATACACGCTATTCGCACTGCGTGAACGCGCAGGTTCGGACACACGTCTGAGGGGAGCGGGAATGCTTGTACTGATGAAACAGGACGCGACGAAGGAAGATCTCGTCCGCGTGAAAGAGAAAATCCAGTCGATGGGGTTCCGCGCGCACGAGATACCCGGCGCCGCCAGGACGGCGATCGGGATCACGGGGAACAAGGTCAAGATTGCCCCCGAACATTTTGCGGGGATGAGCGGGGTGGAGGAAGCCATCCCCGTCACAAAGCCGTACAAGCTTGCGGGGCGGGACGCCCGGAAAGAGAACTCGGAGATACGAGTCGGCGACGAGGTGATCGGCGGGAGAGAGATCGCCGTGATCGCGGGACCCTGCTCGGTCGAAAGCTGGGAGCAGCTCATCGAGACGGCCCGTGTCGTGAAGGCGTCGGGAGCCCGGTTCCTCCGGGGGGGCGCGTTCAAGCCCAGGACATCGCCCTATGCCTTCCAGGGAATGAAGGAAGAAGGGCTCGTGCTCCTCAGGGAGGCGAAGGCGGAAACCGGTCTCAAGATCGTCACCGAGGCGAAAGACGTGCTTACGCTTCCGGCCGTCGCCGAAGTCGCGGACGTGATACAGATCGGCGCACGCAACATGAGCAACTTCACTCTCCTGGAGGCCGCCGGCGACCTGAGGACCCCGATACTCCTGAAGCGGGGAATCTCGTCGACGATCGAAGAGCTCCTGATGGCCGCGGAGTACATACTCGCACGCGGCAACCTGAACGTGATACTCTGCGAACGGGGAATCCGCACGTTCGAACCGGCGACGAGGTACACGCTCGACCTGAACGCGGTTCCCGTCATCAAGAAGCTCTCTCACCTCCCGATCATCGTCGATCCGAGCCACGGGATCGGGATGTGGGACGGCGTGACCGCGATGGCGCTCGCCGGCGTGGCGGCGGGGGCCGACGGACTGATGATCGAAATCCACCCCCGTCCCTCGGAGGCCCTTTCCGACGGTTACCAGTCGCTGAAACCCGAAAGGTTCAGCGATCTGATGGCGAAGGTCCGCCGGATGGCGGAAGTCGTCGACAGGAGCGCAGGAAAGGAGGCGGGCGCGTGAACGGAGAACTGATCACACCGGGGCCCCCCCCGGCGGGGGCGCGGGGGTATTTCGGCCCGTACGGAGGACAGTTCGTGCCGGAGACACTCGTCCCCGCGCTCCGGGAACTCGAATCGCTGTACGATTCCGCGCTGCACGATCCTTCGTTCAACGCGGAGTACCTCCGGCTTCTCGAAGAGTACGCCGGGCGCCCCACCCCCCTGACGTTTGCACGGCGGCTCACCGCCCACTACGGGAAAGCGAACGTCTACCTCAAGAGGGAGGACCTCTGCCACACCGGGGCGCACAAGATCAACAACACGGTGGGACAGATCCTCCTGGCCCTGCGATCGGGGAAGAAAAGGATCATCGCCGAAACCGGGGCGGGGCAGCACGGCGTTGCCACCGCGACGGTGGCGGCGAAGATGGGGCTCGCGTGCTGCGTCTACATGGGGGAGGAGGATGTCGCGCGCCAGCGCCTGAACGTCCGGCGCATGGAGATGCTCGGCGCGCGCGTCGTGACCGTGACGTCGGGAAGCAGGACGCTCAAGGACGCGACAAGCGAAGCGATACGCGACTGGGTCTCGAACGTCCGGGACACGTTCTACATCATCGGCTCGGTCGTGGGGCCCCACCCCTACCCGACGATCGTCCGCGATTTTCAGTCCGTCATCGGGCGCGAAACCGCATCCCAGGTGGAGCGGGCGGAAGGCAAAGCCCCGGACCATCTGCTGGCGTGCGTGGGAGGGGGGAGCAATGCGATAGGGATGTTCCATCCGTTCCTGAAGACACGCGCGGCGATGACGGGGGTCGAAGCGGCCGGGGAGGGACTCGACACCGACAGGCACGCTGCGACGCTCACGCGCGGCCGCCCGGGCGTGCTCCACGGATCGCTCAGCTATCTCCTGCAGGACGACCACGGCCAGGTCCGCATCGCCCATTCCATCTCCGCCGGTCTGGATTACCCCGGCGTGGGACCCGAGCACAGCGCGCTCAAAGACTCGGGGAGAGTCCGCTACGTTTCGGTCACGGACGGGGAGGCGCTTGCCGCCGCCCGGCTCGTCTCCCGGCTCGAAGGGATCATCCCGGCGCTTGAGACGGCGCACGCGTTCGCCTATCTCGGGACGCTCCTCGGTGAGACGTCGCCCGGCGACGTCGTCGTGGTCTGTTGTTCGGGGAGAGGGGACAAGGACATGGAAACGTACGCGAAGCACGCAGAATGACGATCAGCCCATGAACGCACTTACGACGCTTCTCCCGGCGCGCCGCGCACAGGGAAAGAAAACCCTCGCCCTGTTTCTCACCGCGGGGTACCCGCACGCCGACTCCACGCCGGCACTGGCACTGGCGCTCGCCGCTTCCGGGGCCGACGTGATCGAGATCGGGATGCCGTTTTCCGATCCGCTCGCCGACGGACCGGTCATACAGAAGAGCTCCGCGACCGCCATTGCCAACGGGACGACGATCGAGAGGATACTTTCCGACGTGAGGAGCATACGCCGGACCGCTCCCGTCCCCGTCGTGCTCATGGGATACGTCAACCCGATACTGAGTTACGGGGCAGACCGGTTCTTCCGCGATGCCGCGGCATCGGGGGTGGACGGGATGATACTCCCCGAGCTCACGCTCGAAGAGTCCGGACGTTTCAGCGGACCGATCGCGCAGAACGGCCTGTCCCAGATCCTCCTGGTGGCTCCGACGACCCCGGACGACCGGATCACGGCGATCGACGGGGCGTCATCGGGGTTTCTGTACTGCGTCTCAACGACCGGCGTCACCGGGAGCGCAGGGAAGGAGAAGCCGTACGGGTTTCTCGATCGCGTCGCCGCGCGCGCGAAGAAAAATCCTCTCCTCGTCGGGTTCGGCATCGCGACACCCGGGGATGCGCGCGGGGCCGCCCTCCATGCGGACGGCGTGATCATCGGCTCCGCGCTCATCCGCAGGATCGACGACGGAGAAGCAACGGAGGCGATCTGCGCGTGGGTCAGGTCGCTCCGCGAAGCGCTCGATCGGCCGTGACGTCAGCTCACGGAGACCGGTGCTTGACATTCCCCTTCAGGCGTCATATATTTGATCGTCAGTTCTCGATCCTCAATTTTCAATTGAAGCTCTTTCCATAGTTCGGTGTCCTTCCTCCGGGAAGGATGAAAAGGGAATTCCGTTCAAACCGGAAGCTGCCCCGCAACTGTACATGGCATACTGCGCGACCGCCACTGTCCTCTGTGATCGTCGGGACGGGAAGGCGCCGCGTGCTACAGCGCCATGAGCCAGGAGACCTGCCGGACTCTCCCTCAAGCCTTCGCGGGAAGGATGGGATCTGGTGTATTCGCCTGCAGGCGTCCTGGACCCCGTCGTTCTTCGTGAGCGCCGGGGTTAATTCTTACAGGACGATCATGAAACCTCTCCGCTCCATCTCCGCACTGCTCTGCGCCGTTTTCCTCCACTCCGGTCCCGCGTTCGCACAGGATGACCCGCGGCGTTCCGCGCCCGGGACTCCTTCCGATACGCTTGGCCGGGACTACACGCTCGATGAGATCGTCGTCACCGCCACCCGCCGCCAGTCATCCGCTTCGACGGCTCCTTCAGGGGTGACGGTTATCCGCAGGGAGGCCATCGAGGCGCTTCCCGGCACGCTCCTCAGTTCCGCCCTCTCCTGGACCCCCGGGATGTCACTCCGCTCGTACGGCGGAGGGGCGTCCGTCGAGACGGTGTCGCTCCGCGGAATGTCCCCCGAGCATACGCTCGTCCTTGTCGACGGACAGCGCTCCAATTCATTTCAGAACGGGCTCGCGGATTTCGGGATCCTTCCTTCCTCCGACGTGGAGAGGGTCGAAATACTCCGGGGAGGGGCATCCGCACTGTACGGCGCCGATGCGGTGGGGGGGGTCATCAACATACTCACGCGCAAAGCCGGGGAGGGGATACACGGATCTGCCTCCACGACGGTCGGATCCAACCACTCCAGCGGTACCGGTCTCCGCCTGGAAGCGGGCGGAGAGGGTTTCGGCATCAGGGGGTCGGTCGAACGCGAGCAGGGGAGAGGCGATTACGACTTCCGGTTCACCGACGGAAGGACGGAAACCACGCTGACAAGGGGAGGAGAGGATTATGCGCTCCTGACGGCGGAAGCCCGCGCGGACTGGACCATGTCGCCGAGCGTGCGGGCGAACGCATCGCTGACGTATACGGACGCTGACCGCGGAAGTCCGGGCGTGGTGACCGACCCTTCCTCGAGCGGGAAAGCCAGGCTCGCCGACAGGCTCGAATTCCTCCGTTCCTCGGTGGATTGGAACGCCGCCGCCGGGCTCTCGCTCCGCGTGAGCGGGTCGGCCCATTACGGTCTCGAGCGGTTCGACGACCCGGAACAGCTCCTGAACGGCGCGACCGTCCACAGCCTGTACGCCAACCACGACGACATCATCACCCCCGAACTCCTTTTCAGCATCTCGGACGGGTTTTCCGGGCTCGCCGGCGTCGAATACGCACGGGCGTCGCTCCAGAGCGGCGAGACGACCAACCCCGTCCGCGTGCAGCGCAGCGCATTCCTCAGCACGGAGCATACGATACCGCTGCCGTGGAGCTCGCCCTTCGAGGCTATCCTGTATCCTTCCATCCGGTACGACGCGTATTCGGACGTCACAGGCGACGTGAGCCCGAGGATCGGGCTGAACATCGGGCTGGCGAGAAACCCCGGGCTCCGGCTCAGGGCAAGCTACGGCAGGAGCTTCCGGGCCCCGGTCCTGAACGACCTGTACTGGATCGAAGGGGGAAATCCCGCGCTGAAACCGGAACGGGCCCTCTCATTCGATGCCGGGCTCCGGCTCGAAACCGAGATGGCCGGATACCTCCGCGTCGACGCATCCTATTTCTCGATCGAGAGCACCGACCGGATCGTCTGGGTCCCCGCCTCGGGAACGTTCTGGTCTCCGAAGAACATCGCCTCGGTGACGTCGCACGGGGCGGAGGCGGAGGCGGCGTGGACATCCTATGACGGCATGTTCCGCCTTTCGGTCAACGGAACGCTCACCGACGTCAAAAAGACGAGCGCCGACTTCCCCGGAGATCCCACGGAAGGGAAGAGGCTCATCTACGAGCCGGCGGAGACGTTCAATGCCGTTGCCGAGGGAAGCTTCGGCCCCCTCACGGTCATCCTGCGGCATTCATGGATAAGCTACCGTTACACAACGGAGATCAACGACCGGTTCCTCCCTGCGTACTCGATCGAATCCGCCGCGCTCAGGTACCGGCTATCCGCCGGTCCGCTCAGGACGTCGCTCAAGGCGGAGGCGAACAACCTGTTCAACACGTCGTACCAGGTCGTCGCGCTCTACCCGATGCCGCTGCGCGAGCTCCGCCTGACGCTGGAGGCCGGCATATGAAAACCGCCGCCGCCATCGTCCCGACTCTCCTTCTCATCGCCGTCTCGCTCGCCGGATGCGTGAAGGATCCGGTCTCCGCTCTTCGCGAGGTCCCCGTCCCCTCCGCGCGGGGCGTCTACGTCGTCAACCAGGGAAATTTCGGCCGGGCCAACTCCTCGCTGTCGTACTACGACCTGGAGTCGTTCCGCGTCTACAACGACGTCTTTACCGCGGTCAACGGGAAGACCCTGGGGGACGTGGCGCAGGGAATGACCATCCGCGGCAGCGCCGGCTACATCGTGGTCAACAATTCGCAGAAGATCGAGATCATCGATCTGTCCACGAACCTGAACACGGGGACGATCCCCACGGGGAACGGGTCGAGCCCGGGGGTGATGGCGTTCGTGAACGACACGGTGGCGCTCGTGACGGACCTCTACGCGAACGCCCTTCTCATCGTCGACGTGAGCGGGAGGCGCGTGACGGGATCGGTCCCCGTCGGGGCGAACCCCGCGGGAATCGCGATCGCCGGCGGCAAGGCCTACGTGTCCAATTCCGGTTTCGGAAGCGGCAGGACGGTTTCGGTCGTCTCGCTCGGGACGCTCACCGTGACGGGGACGATCGCCGTGGGCGACAACCCGAACGGGGTCGAGATCACGCCGGCCGGTGAGGTCTACTGCGTCTGCACGGGGGCATATGACTACTCCGACCCGTCAAAAGACACTCCCGCCTGGATCGCCGTCATCAATCCGCTCACCGACGCGGTGACCGATTCCGTGTACGTCGGTGGGCACGCCACCGACATCGGGATCGGGACCGACGGGATCGGCTACGTTCCCTCGACCACCGCGGTGTACCGCGTCGACACGCGTGCAAACAGCGTGACGGGAGTCTTCAGGGAAGGGGCGTACTTCGCCGTCGGTGTGGAATCCTCCTCGGGCGACGTGTATCTCGCGGATCCGAAAAACTACGTCGGACCCGGGACCGTTTCCGTGTTCGCACCCAACGGGGAACTCCGGGTGCAGTTCGACGTCGGGATCATTCCGGGCGCGTTCACGTTCAAACGCTGATGGAGTTTTTCGGGGGTATTCGTTACATTGATCTCATTCACGACCTTTTTCCTCTCCACGGAGTTCCCGAGTGTCCACAGTCCGTGTCCGATTCGCTCCCAGCCCCACCGGGTACCTCCACGTCGGCGGTCTCCGCACGGCATTGTATAATTATCTCTACGCGCGGCGCACCGGCGGGAAACTGCTCCTGCGAATCGAAGACACCGACCGGAGCCGGTACGTGGAGGGGGCGGTGGACAATCTTCTCAGGACGCTCCGCTGGGCCGGGCTCGAGTTCGACGAAGGCCCGGGGCGGGAGGGAGGCGCGGGCCCGTACGTGCAGTCGGAGCGGATTGACATCTACAGGAAACACGCCGGGATGCTTCTGGCCTCCGGCAATGCCTATTACGCGTTCGATACCCCTGAAGAGCTGGAGGCGATGCGCAAGCGGCAGGACCAGACGAAGGTCCCCTTGAGGGAATACCGCCGGGCGCTCGACCTGACCCCCGACGAGGTTAAAGCGAAACTGGATTCCGGCATCCCCGCCGTGATGCGCATGAGGATGCCCTCCGGGGAAACGGTCGCATTGGACGACCTGGTGAGGGGACGGGTCGAATTCGCCAGCGACGGAATTGACGACCAGGTCCTTCTCAAGTCGGACGGGTACCCGACGTACCACCTTGCCAACGTCGTCGACGATCACCTGATGGGGATCACGCACGTCATCCGCGGCGAAGAGTGGCTTCCGAGCACTCCGAAGCACGTTCTTCTCTACCGGTATTTCGGCTGGGAAGCGCCCGCATTCGCCCACCTTCCCCTTCTTCTCAACCCCGACAAATCGAAACTGAGCAAACGCCAGGGGGATGTGTCGGTGGAGGACTACCGCGCGAAAGGGTTCTTCCCCGAGGCCCTCGTCAATTTCGTGGCGCTTCTCGGCTGGAACCCCGGGGACGAGCGGGAGATATTCACGCTCGGGGAGCTGGAGAAGGAATTCTCGCTCGAGCGCGTGGGCAAATCGGGGGCGGTGTTCAACATCGAGAAGCTGAACTGGATGAACACGGAGCACCTGCGCCGGAAGCCCGATGCGGAACTGCTCGGCCTGGCGCGCCCGTACCTGGAACCGGCCGGGATCTCCGGCGTGGACGACGCGTACCTCCTCGGGGTGATACGTCTCCTCAGGGAGCGGGTGGAGCGTCCCGGCCAGTTCATCTCCTCGGGAATGTACTTCTTCCGCGACCCGGAATCCTACGACGAGGCGGCGGGGAAGAAGCACTGGAAGGCCGGGACGGCGGAGCATCTCGCGGAGGTCCTTTCCCGGTTCGGCCCCATGGAATCGTTCGCTCCCGCAGACATCGAGTCGGCCGTGCGCGAGACGGCCGCCGCGCTCGGTGTCGGTGCGGGATCCCTGATCCACCCCCTCCGGCTCGCCGTCACCGGCGTCGCGCTCGGCCCCGGACTGTTCGAACTCATGGCGCTGATCGGCAAGGAGGCCTGCCTCCGGCGGATCGGGAAGGCGCTCGCGGCATTCGGTTGATTCTCGCCCGCCCTTTCTCTATATTTTCTCCATGAGAGAGTTCGACGTGATCCGCCTGAAGAACGCGGCCTTCTACGCCTATCACGGCGTGATGGCCGACGAGCAGAACCTCGGCGGGAAGTTCGAGGTGGACGTGGACATGCACTGCGATCTTTCGGCCGCGGCGGAGAGCGACTCGCTGAAGAAGACCGTCGACTACGAAAAGGTGTACGCCTACATCCAGCAGACGGTCCTTTCGAAGAACTACTACCTTCTCGAGGCTCTCGCCCACGCCATCGGCCGGGGGCTGATCAGGGAATTCTACAACATCGAAACCGTGACCGTCCGTCTCCGGAAGCCGCATCCCCCGGTCAAGGGGGTGATCGACTACGTCGAGGTGGAGATCACGCAATCACGATGACCTATCGGGTCTTCCTGGGCCTGGGCTCGAACCTCGGCGTCCGGCAGGACTACATCAACCGGGCGGCCCTGGAAATCGCCCGCATCCCCGGGGGGCGGCTCCTCTGGTGCTCGTCGGTGTACGAGACCGATCCGTACGGGAACACCGAACAGGGGAAGTTTCTCAACGCCGTCGCGGAGATCGAAACGCCGCTGGATCCTCCCGCGCTGCTCCTGGAGGTGAAACGGATCGAGGCCGCCCTGGGGCGGACAGCTTCCGGGCACTGGGGCCCCCGTGAAATCGACATCGACATCCTCCTGTACGACGGGCTCGTGCACAGTGCCGGCGGCCTCGAAGTGCCGCACCCGGACATGGAACGAAGGAGGTTCGTGCTCGTCCCGCTGAGAGAAATCGCGCCCGATCTCGTTCACCCGGTGACGGGGCTGACGGTGACGGAGATGGCCGACGCCTGCCGGGACGGCTCCCGTATCGTCAGGACCACGCACCACATCCGACTCTGAATCTTCCTACGTCCGGAGAACCCTTGGAACTTCCCCCTTCGCTCCAGGAGCTTATCGCTCAGACCGACATGCGCTACATCGCCGTCGAGGGGGTGATCGGTGCCGGGAAAACGACGCTCTGCCAGATGCTCGGCGAAACGCTCGGCGCACGGGTCGTCCTCGAACAGTTCGAGGAGAACCCGTTCCTTGGGGATTTCTACAAAGATCCCGAGCGGTATGCGTTCCAGACGCAGATCTTCTTCCTTCTCACCCGCTACAAGCAGCAGCGTTCGCTGGCGCAGGCGGACCTGTTCCACCGGTTCCTCGTGACGGACTACATCTTCGAGAAGGACAAGATTTTCGCGTACCTGAACCTGGAGGACGAGGAGCTCAAGCTGTACGAGACGCTCGTGGGGAGCATCGAGCACAACATCGTCCAGCCCGACCTCGTCGTGTACCTGCAGTCGAGCGTCCCGCGGCTGATGCAGAACATCCGGCACCGTGCGCGCTCCATCGAGGAGCCGATGTCCGAGGACTACATCCGCGACCTGAACGAGGCGTACAACTACTTCTTCTTCCGGTACAAGGCGACGTCGCTCCTCATCGTGAACGCCGCCGAGCTGGACTTCGTGAACAACGCAGGGCATTACAGCGATCTGCTCCAGCAGATTTTCCGCGAGAACCGCGCCGCGGTCGAATACTACAACCCGATTGCGAAAAAGTGAGGAGGGAGATCCATGCTCTTCAGGATGGTTCTGTACGTGATGGTCGGCTACTTCATCTTCCGGGTGGTGCAGCTCGCCGGCAGGATGAAGTCGGGCCCGAAGCCGGACGACGATGCCCGCACGCCGCCTCCTGAACCCCATATCCCCGACTTCAAAGACATCAAGGACGCGGACTTCATCGACATCACGCCCAGGGACAAGGACGCAGGAACGCCCACGGGCTCATAATCCCCGCACACGACGTGTCTTTCTCCCCCGAACGATTGTTCAAACGGCTGGTCTCCGCCTGCCTGCGTTTTGCTTTCGGTTCGACCCGCGCCAGGGCCTTCGAGCCGGGAGCCTCTCCGAGGATCCTCGTCATACGCCAGCACAACCAGCTGGGGGACATGCTCTGCGTCGTCCCCCTGCTCCGATCGCTCCGTGAGAGGTTCCCGCACTCGCGCATCACGCTGATGGCAAGCCCGGTGAACTACGAACCGATGAAGTGGAGCAGGTTCGTCGATGAGGTCATCAACTTCGACAAGCGCGAGTTCATGCGCCGGGAGGGGGGAAGCCTCCTGCGGTTCCCGGTCTACGTCGCCGGACTGAGGAAGAAGGGGTTCGACATCGCCGCCGTCCCGTCGACGGTATCGACGTCGTTCACGAGCGACCTCCTGGCGTTCCTGAGCGGAGCACCGATACGCATCGGCGCCGGGAGCATACAGGGAGTCGCGAATCACTCCCGGTTCCTCTTCACGCACAGAAGGGACCTGGACTGGCGGGCTCTCAGGGACTACCACCAGACCCGGAGGAACCTGGACATATGGCCGGGTGACCTCGGAGAGAAGCCCGATCTGACGATGGAGATCACGTTGAGAGAGGATGAGCTCCGCCGGGGGAAGTCCTTTCTCCAGGCGCTCTCACAGGGCGCTCCCCGAGTCGTGATTTACCACCCCGGCGCCGGGAAGGTCCCCAACCGCTGGCCCGCAGACAGGTTCGCCAGGCTTGCCGACACGCTCTCGAGCGAGGGGTCAGGATTCACAGTGATCACCTCCGGCCCCATGGACGGAGGCCCGGTTTCGGCCATGGTACGCGGTTTAACCGGAAGATATGAACTAATTGAAAATCAACCGATTAGAGAGGTTGCCTCTGCAATTCGGTTTGCCGATCTTGTCGTCACGAACGATACGGGAATCATGCACGTCGCGGCCGCAGTGGGGACGCCCACGCTTTCGCTCTTCGGCCCGACCGATCCGGGAGAGTGGGCACCTACGGGGGAGAGGCATCGTTATATGAGAGGAGAGGGGGGCGACATCGCAAACATACCATTTGACCTCGTCCTCGGAAATGCCAGGGAGATGCTCCGGCGGGAGCACGAACAATGAAAACGGAGACTGTGAACAATCAACCGGACGTTCGCGGGGGGATCCTCGCGCTGAAATCGGAAATGAACGCGGTGATCCTGGCGCACTACTACCAGGAGGGGGAGATACAGGACGTCGCGGACTTCGTCGGGGACAGCCTTGACCTGGCCAGGCGCGCCGCGTCGACGGACGCGAGCGTGATCGTCTTTGCGGGGGTCCATTTCATGGCCGAGACGGCGAAGATCCTCAACCCGGGCAAACAGGTGCTCCTCCCCGATCTGAATGCGGGATGCTCGCTCGCCGAGGGATGCCCGGCGGACCGGTTCCTCGCGTTCCGTGCCGCCCATCCCGGTGCGGTCTCGATCACCTATATCAACTGCTCGGCGGACGTGAAGGCGGCGAGCGACATCATCTGCACGTCGAGCAACGCGGAGAAAATCATCCGGCAGATCCCCCCGGACAGGGAGATCCTTTTCGCGCCCGACAGGAACCTGGGCCGGTACCTCGTGAAGAAGACCGGCCGGCCGATGATCCTCTGGGACGGATCCTGCATCGTCCACGAGACGTTCAGCCTCAGGAAGCTGATCGGGATACAGACCGAATACCCCCTCGCCGAGCTCATCGCCCATCCCGAGTGCGAGGAGCCCCTTCTCGAACGCGCCGCGTTCGTCGGCTCGACGAGCGCTCTCCTCAACCACGTCCGGAACTCCCCGAAGAGGCAGTTCATCGTGGCCACCGAATCGGGCATACTCCATCAGATGCAGAAGGCGACGCCGGACAAGCAGTTCATCCCCGCCCCCCCGGAGGCGAACTGCGCGTGCAACGACTGCCCCTACATGAAGCTCAATACGATGGAGAAGCTGTACGCCTGCATGAAGAACCGCTCCCCCGAGATACTCCTCGGCGACACCGTCATGGAGCGTGCGCTGGCCCCGATCCAGCGGATGCTCTCGATGAGCTGAAGACGCACCGCCTCCGCTTCTCCCCGCCCGGCGTGTTTCTTGAACCTGTGTGATCTCTTTTGTATATTTGCCGGATACATTCCTCCTCCCACCCCAGTGATGGCCTGAACGATGGACCGCATATATATCGAAGACCTGCCGGCGCACGAGGGAGAATCCGTCACGATCGACGGCTGGCTGTACAACAAGCGCTCGAGCGGCAAGATCCGCTTCCCCGTGATCAGGGACGGCACCGGCTACCTCCAGGGCGTCATCGTGAAGGGGAACGTGCCCGACGACGTGTTCGCCCGGTTCGACGAGCTCACGCAGGAGAGCTCGCTTTCCCTGAGCGGGAAGATCAGGAAAGAACAGCGGGCACCCGGCGGGTACGAGATGGACGTGACCGGGCTCCGGATCATCCAGATCGCCGGCGAGTATCCCATCACGCCGAAGGAGCACGGAACGGATTTCCTCATGGACCGGCGCCACCTCTGGCTCCGCTCCTCGAGGACGCACGCCATCCTGCGGATCCGCCACCAGGTGATACGCGCGATACGGGAGTTCTTCGATTCCCGCGGGTTCGTTCTCTTCGACGCGCCGATATTCACCCCCGCGGCGTGCGAGGGGACATCCACGCTTTTTGAGACCGACTACTTCGATCTCGGCAAGGCCTACCTGACGCAGTCGGGGCAGCTCTACGGCGAGGCGGGCGCCATGGCGTTCGGCAAAGTGTACGTATTCGGGCCGACGTTCCGCGCGGAGAAGTCGAAAACCCGGCGGCACCTCACCGAATTCTGGATGGTCGAGCCCGAGGTGGCGTTCAACACGCTCGACGACAACATGGACCTGGCCGAAGCGTTCCTCGAGCACATCGTCCAGTCGGTCCTCACACACCGCGCGTCCGATCTTGCGACGCTCGGGCGCGACACCGCGGTGCTCCAGAGGGTGCGCCGGCCCTTCCCGCGCATCACCTACGACGAGGCCGTGGCGATCCTGAAGAAACAGGGGATCGATTTCACGTGGGGAAACGACCTGGGAGGAACGGACGAGACGACGGTCTCCGCGCAGTTCGACCGCCCGGTCATGGTGCACCGGTACCCGGCCGAAGTCAAGGCGTTCTACATGAAACGTGATCCCGCCAACCCGAAGCTCGCGCTCGCAGTCGACGTTCTCGCGCCCGAGGGCTACGGGGAGATCATCGGGGGAAGCCAGAGGGAGGACGATCTTGATGCCCTCCTCGAACGGATCAGGGAGCAGAACCTCCCCCGGGAAGCCTTCGAGTGGTACATCGACCTCCGCCGCTTCGGCTCGGTTCCCCATTCCGGATTCGGGCTCGGCGTCGAGCGGACCGTCTCCTGGATCTGCGGACTGGACCACCTGCGCGAGGCGATACCGTTCCCGCGCATGATCTACCGGCTCACGCCGTGATGAGGGCCAATCCGTTGACGGCACATCCGATGGCTTTCCGCCCATGCTGAACGTCTCCCGGCTGAGGAAGGAATTCTCCACCGTCGTGGCCGTGGACGGAGTCTCGTTCGAAGCCGCCGGCGGGGAGGTCTTCGGCCTCCTGGGCCCCAACGGGGCCGGGAAGACGACGACGATCCGGATGATCCTGAACATCCTCGTTCCCGACGGGGGGAGCGTCACGTACGACGGGAAGCCCTTCTCCGACGACGTGCGCAACCGGATCGGCTATCTCCCCGAAGAACGCGGCCTCTACAGGAAGAGCAGGCTTCTCGATACGATACTCTACTTCGCGAGCCTGAGGGGAATGAAGCGCGCCGCCGGGAAAGCGGAAGCGATCCGCTGGCTCGAACGGTTTTTGCTCGGGGAATTCCGCGACAGGAAAGTCGAGGAACTTTCGAAAGGGAACCAGCAGAAGGTGCAGTTTATCTGCGCGATTATCCACGACCCCTCGATCGTGATTCTCGACGAACCTTTTTCCGGACTCGACCCCGTCAACCAGATCGTCTTCAAAGACATTTTCCACGAGCTCCGCTCGGCGGGGAAGACCGTCGTCTTCTCGACGCACCAGATGGACCAGGCCGAACGGCTGAGCGACGCCCTGTGCCTGATCAACAGGGGTCGCGTCGTGCTCGGGGGGACGGTGCGGGACGTGAAAAAGAAATACGGCACGAACTCACTGCACGTGGAGTTCTCCGGCGACGGCGCGTTCATGAGCGCACTGCCCGGCGTGCGCCGGGCGCTCCTGTACGGGAACGCCGCGGAGCTCGAGCTCGATGAAGGCGCGCAGATCCGGCCGCTCGTGGCGGCGATGAACGGGAGGGTCGACCTGACGAAGGTCGAGCTCGTCGAGCCCTCGCTCCAGTCCATCTTCATACAGACCGTCGGCGACTCGGACGCCGCGGCCGCGCCCCCGCGGGTGTCTCCATGATGACGAAAATCGTCTCCGTCGCCCGGTGGGAATACCTCGAAAAGGTGAAGAGCAAGGCGTTCCTCATCGGTCTCTTCCTGACGCCCGTCCTCATGGTGGGGATGGGGGTCCTTCCCACGCTCCTCATCACGCAGGCCGACACGCGCACGAAGATCATCGGCGTGATCGACCCGAGCGGCGCGATCGCCGGCCCGCTGGCCGGACTCCTCCAGTCCCGGTACCGGCTTGCCGACGGCAGGCCGAACTACATGCTCCGGCCGCTCGCGGCGGAGTCGGAGGCCGACGTCAGGGAGTCGGCCGCGGAAGCGGACAGGGAATCGGGGAGCGGGGACATCGAAGGGTACGTCCTTCTCGGTTCCTCCCCGGAGACCGACACGACGGTCGAATACCGCTCGAAGTCCGTCGGGGACATCCAGCTCGTCGAGAATCTCCAGCAGGCGCTCAGGATCGTCCTCTCGGAGCGCAAGGGGCTTTCGCTCGGACTCGATACCGCGGTGATCCGCGCCCTGAACGTGAAGGTCGACCTCAAGCAGGTCAAGCTCTCCAAGACGGGGGAGAAGGAGGAAACGGGATTCCTCCAGGTATTCTTCACGGCGTACGTCTTTCTGTTCATGCTCTTCCTCCTGATCATCACCTCCGGCCAGCTCCTGGTGAGGAGCATTCTCGAGGAAAAATCGAACAGGATCGTCGAAGTGCTCGTCTCCTCCTGCTCGTCGACGGAGCTCATGGCGGGGAAGGTCCTGGGCCTGAGCGCGCTCGGCTTCACGCAGATCGGTTTCTGGGCCCTGATGGGCGCCATCGTCAGCGTCTCGTTCGGGGTCGTGTTCGTCACGCCCGGCATCGCGGCACTGCTGATCGTCTATTTCGTCCTCGGCTACCTGTTCTACGCGGCGGTGTTCATCGGGGCCGGTTCCCCGCTCACGACGGAGCAGGAGGCGCAGCAGGTGACGTCGTACCTCGTGATGCTCCTGGTCCTCCCCATCGCGCTCGCGTTCCCCGCAATGCAGAACCCCGACGCGACGTGGATCCGGATTCTCACGTTCATACCTTTTCTGACCCCCACGATGATGGCACTCCGGATCCCCATCCAGATGCCCCCCGCGTGGGAAATCCTTGCGACGATCCTCCTGCTCGTGGTCTCGATCTTCTTCGCGATGATCGCGGCGGGACGGATATTCCGCATCGCAATTCTGTCCACGGGCAAGAGCCCAAAAATCGCCGAGATTTTCCGGTGGGCGAGGGAAGGATGACAGACCGATGAATCGACTACGATGCGCAGCAACGGTGCTTCTGATGGCGGCGCTTGCCGTGCCGGCCCGTTCCCAGGCAGTTCTCCCCCAGCGGGGGCATGACGGGGGCCTGACGGAGAACGTCTACGGCCTCGGCCTTGCGGTCGGGGCGGCATCCGGGGTGGGGCTGAGCTTCCGGCAGCACTTTCCGGGGTATGTGAGCTACCAGCTTATCGGGGGAATCATCAAGGTCGACCACGAGACGTCGTACGCGTTCGGCGGGGAGCTCCAGTACGATTTTATCAGGGGACAGGGGGTCCGGTTCTTCGCCGCCGCCGCCGCCGGGTATTACTACTCGGGGGGAAAGGGAGGGAACGACATCGGTGCGCCCGGCAGGTTCGGCGCCGGGATCGGCGGGGAGGTCCCGGTCCAGGGAGGCTTCCACATCTCCGGCGAACTTCTCTTCACCTTTTTCTCCGACGGCAACGTGATCCCGCTCCCGCAGGTGGGGATGCACTACTATTTCTATTAGGCGGCGGCTTTGATTCTCTGGAAAATAAACCGTATGTTCACTCACCATCGTTGATTCTCTGATCCGCCCGTGACCGTGGAATCCCTCGTCTTCTTCTTCCTTGCAGCATTCGCGGTGACAACCGCGGTGCTCATGGTCCTCCAGCGCAGCCCGCTCGTGAGCGCCATCTATCTCATTGCGAATTTCTTCGCACTCGCCGCCCTCTATCTTCTCCTGCAGGCGCAGCTCCTGGCGGTCCTCCAGATCGTGGTGTACACCGGCGCGATCATGGTCCTTGTCGTCTTCGTGATCATGCTGCTGAACCTCGGGGACGAATCGCGCGAGCGCAAACGCCACGTTCTCAGGACGTGGGTCGCCGCCGTCCTGGGCGCCGGGTTCCTTGCTGAGCTCGTGTACGCGATCCTCGCCGGGACCGCCTCCGCCGGGTGGAGGCCGTTTTCCCCCGAAGCGGCGAGCCTGGGGACCGTGGAGCGGATGGGAGGGGCCCTGTTCGCGCAGTTCCTCCTTCCGTTCGAGATCACGTCGATACTCCTGCTGGTGGCGATACTCGGCGCCGTTGCGCTTGCAAAGAGGAAAGGCTGATTCGGTCCATGGACATCCCCCTTCCGTATTATCTCTGCCTGAGCGCCGTCCTCTTCGTTATCGGGGCGGCCGGCGTGCTCACCCGCCGGAACGCGATCGTCGTGTTCATGTGCATCGAGTTGATGCTCAACTCGGTGAACCTGACGCTCGTCGCCTTTTCCTCGTTCCTCGGCGTGATCACCGGGCAGGTCCTCGTGTTCTTCGCCATGGCCGTCGCGGCCGCGGAGGCCGCCGTGGGACTCGCGATCGTCATTGCAATCTACAGGAACCGGCAGACGGTGGACATCGACGAAATCAACATCCTGAAGTGGTGAGGAGCGCATGACACAGGATTTCCTGACACCCTATGCACTCGCCCTCCCGCTCGCAGGGTTCCTGTTCAACGGGCTCCTCGGGCGAAAGATCCGGAGCGAGCTCGTCGCAGCCGCGGCGGGATGCGCCGCCGTGGGCGCGGGATTCGTCATCGCGTGCGTGAATTTCTTCACCCTGCTCGGCCTCCCGGAAGGGAGCCGGACGCTCTCGATCACCCTGTTCCCCTGGATCACCGCCGGGGGGCTCCACGCCGACGCGGCGCTCCAGGTGGACCAGCTTTCCGTGGTGATGATGCTCATTGTGACCGGGGTGGGCTTCCTGATCCACGTGTACTCCGCCGGCTATATGCACGGGGATCCGGGATTCCGGCGTTTCTTCGCCTACCTCAATCTCTTCATCTTCTCGATGCTCACGCTCATCCTCGCCGATAATTTCCTCCTGATGTTCCTGGGATGGGAGGGGGTGGGGCTCTGCTCCTACCTGCTCATCGGGTTCTGGTACGACAGGAATTTCGAGAAGGGGACGACCGGCGACGCCGCGAAGAAGGCGTTCATCGTCAACAGGATCGGCGACCTGGGGTTCCTCACCGGGATGTTCCTCATCTATACGACGTTCGGCTCGCTCCGGTTCCAGACGGTATTCACGCAGGCAGCGACGATGACCGCCGGCACGCCGGTGATGCTCCTCATCACGCTCGCCCTGTTCCTCGGCGCGACGGGAAAATCCGCGCAGATCCCCCTGTTCGTGTGGCTGCCCGACGCGATGGCAGGCCCGACGCCCGTGAGCGCGCTCATCCACGCGGCGACGATGGTGACCGCGGGCGTGTACATGGTCGCCCGCTGCTCCGTCCTCTACGCACTGGCTCCGGTCTCGATGGGGGTCGTTGCCGCCGTCGGCGCCGGCACGGCGCTCTTCGCGGCCACGATCGGCCTCGTGCAAAACGACATCAAGAAAGTGCTCGCGTATTCCACGATAAGCCAGCTCGGCTACATGTTCCTTGCGCTCGGCGTCGGTGCGTTCAGCGCCGGCATATTCCACGTCATGACGCACGCATTTTTCAAGGCGCTGCTGTTCCTGGGGTCCGGTGCCGTGATCCACGCAATGCACGACGAGCAGGACATCAGGAAAATGGGGGGCCTCGCCGGGAGCCTTCCGGTCACCTATCGCACGTTCCTTGTCGGCACGATCGCCATCGCCGGGATTCCGCCCCTTGCCGGGTTCTTCAGCAAGGACGCGATAACCTGGGAGGCCTTTTCGCGCGGCTCGTGGGTCCTCTGGCTCGCCGGTTTCGCCGGGGCCGGACTGACGGCACTGTACATGTTTCGTCTTGTGTCCCTGACGTTCCTGGGCGAGAAGCGCTGGGAGAAGGGGGTCCATCCCCATGAAGCGCCCCTGTCGATGACGATCCCGCTCGTCGTTCTCGCCCTCCTCTCCGCCGTCGGAGGGTTCGCAGGGATCCCGCAGAGCCTGGGGGGAAGCAACGCATTCGGACACTGGCTGGAGCCCGTCTTCGCCCCCGCGCTCGAGAAGCTCGGTCCTGCACCGGCGCAGGGGGAAATCACCGAGTACGTCCTGATGGGGCTCTCGGTTGCCGTCGCACTCGCCGGATGGTACCTCGCCCGCCTCTGGTACGTGAAGAGGACGGAGATTCCCGGGACGCTCGTGCGGAAGCTTCCGGGCGCCTACGGCGTGCTCCTGAACAAGTATTACGTCGACGAGTTCTATGAAGGGGCCGTCGTGAAGCCCGTGCTCGGAGGATCGGAGTCGCTCCTGTGGAAGGGTCTGGACGTCAGGGTCATCGACGGGATCGTCAACGGCGTTGCGCGCGCCCTGGGGGCCGCCGGACGCGGTCTCCGGCTGATACAGACGGGGGTTGTCCAGAACTACGTCCTCGTCTTCCTCGCGGGAGTCGTCCTCATCGTGGGATGGCTTCTCGCCCAATGAACTGACAACCCTCCCCATGGAACAGCATATCCTGAGTCTGATACTCGTCATTCCGCTCGCGGGGGCGATCGTCATCGCGCTCCTCCCGCACGATGCCGCGCGGCTGATCCGGTCCGCCGGACTTGTCTTCTCGCTGGCCGCGTTCGCGCTCTCGGTCTGGCTCTTCATCGCGTTCGACGGAGCGCGCGCCGACATGCAGTTCACCGAGATGCTCCCCTGGGTTCCGGCGCTCAACATCTCCTACCACGTGGGCGTCGACGGGATCTCGCTCCTCCTCATCGTCCTGACGACGTTCCTGGCCCCGATCGCGCTCCTGGCCTCATGGGAATCCGTGACGGTCCGGCTGCGGGGATACGTCGCGCTCATGCTCCTCCTCGAGGCGGGGACGCTCGGCGTGTTCATGGCGCTCGACATGTTCCTCTTTTACGTGTTCTGGGAATTCATGCTGATCCCGATGTACTTCATCATCGGGATCTGGGGAGGGGCGGAGCGGATCTACGCCGCCGTCAAGTTTTTCCTCTACACGATGGCGGGAAGCCTGCTGATGCTTGTCGCGATCATCTGGCTCGGTTCCTACGCGGCGTCGCTTCCCGGCGGTGCATTTACCACCGACCTGCTCCGGCTGTACGCGATCGCTCCGGGCATTCCCATGACGATCCAGGTCTGGATGTTCCTCGCGTTCACGTTCAGCTTCGCCATCAAGGTGCCGATCTTTCCGCTGCACACGTGGCTCCCGGATGCGCACGTCCAGGCCCCCACCGCCGGGAGCGTCATCCTCGCGGGAGTCCTGCTGAAGATGGGAACGTACGGGCTGATCCGCTTCTGCCTCCCGCTGTTTCCCTTTGCCACGTTCCGGTTCCTTCCGTACATCGCGGGACTGGGAATCGTGGGGATCATCTACGGCGCGCTCGTGTCGACGGTCCAGCCGGACATCAAGAAACTGGTCGCGTATTCATCCGTGTCGCACCTCGGGTTCGTCGTTCTCGGGATATTCTCGCTCACCGAGGAGGGAATGCAGGGAAGCGTGCTCCAGATGGTCAACCACGGGCTCTCCACCGGGGCGCTGTTCCTTCTCGTCGGAATGATCTACGACAGGAGACACACGCGGCTGCTCGCCGATTTCGGGGGGCTTGCGCGCCCGATGCCCGTGTACGCGGCGTTCTTCATGATCGTCATGCTCTCCTCCGTCGGCCTTCCCGGCCTGAACGGATTTGTCGGCGAGTTCCTCATCCTGCTCGGGGCATTCCGCTCCTCGTTCCTGGGAAGCCCCTGGTACGCCGTCGTGGCGTCCACCGGGGTCATACTCGCGGCGGTGTACCTCTTCCGCAGCTACCAGCGGGTGTTTTTCGGAAAGATTGACCGGCCCGAGAACCAGAACCTAACAGACCTGAACGCCCGGGAGATCGCCGTGCTCGTCCCCGTGGTGTTCTTCATCGTGTGGATCGGGGTCTACCCCGGAACGTTCCTCGGAAAGAGCGCCGCGTCGACAAAGGCGCTCATCCACAGGATCGAGGAGACCCGCCGCGGTTCGTACGCCGGCGCCTCCGCCGATCCTCTCCTTCATGTGCAGGGGGAGGGCCGCCGATGATCCCGACGCAGGCTGACTTCGCCCGTATCGCGCCGCTCCTCATCATCGCCGCATCGGGGCTCCTCATCGTGCTCGCCGACGCGCTCTTCCGTTCCGGGCGGAAAGCGGGCCCGGCCATCGCACTCGCCGGGCTTGCCCTCGCATTTGCCTGGACGTTCGCCTCCGGAACCGCCGGCGGGGACGCCGGCACGTTCACCGGGATGCTCCGCACCGGCGGACCGGGACCATACATGACGCTCGTGTTCTGCGTCTCGGCATTCCTGAGCGTTCTCCTGTCGCTCCCGGGACGGGGGGACATGGAAACCGAGGGGTCGGAATTCTACGCCCTGATCCTCTTTGCGGTCTGCGGGATGATCCTCATGGCCGGCGCGGGGGACCTCATCGTGTTCTTCCTCGGCCTTGAAGTGATGTCCATCTCGTTCTACGTCCTCGCCGGTTTCGCCCGGGGGAGGATCGCGAGCAACGAAGCGGCGCTGAAGTATTTCCTCCTCGGCGCGTTCTCCACGGGATTCCTCCTGTACGGGATCGCGCTCGTCTACGGCGCCTCGGGCTCGACGTCGCTCGCGGGCTTCCCGTCGCACGCCGGCGGCCTCCAGGACGGCCGGATACTGCTCGCCGGGCTCGCGCTCCTCGCGACGGGACTGATGTTCAAAGTCGGCGCGGTCCCGTTCCACATGTGGGTCCCCGACGTGTACGAAGGCGCCCCGACCCCGGTCAGCGCGCTGATGTCGACGGGAGGGAAGGCGGCCGCGTTTTCGGGGTTCCTCATCGTGCTGGCCCCCGCGGTGATCATCGCGCAGCCCGCGCTGCGCGACGTCCTGGCATTCATCGCGGCGATCTCCATGATCGCCGGCAACGTGATCGCGCTCGCGCAATCAGGCGTCAAGCGGATGCTCGCGTATTCGAGCATCGCCCATGCCGGGTACATCCTCTCCGGGGTCGTCGCTGCGAATCCCGCAGGGACGGGGGGCGTGCTCTTTTACCTGATGTCCTACACGCTGATGAACGCAGGCGCGTTCGGCGTCGTCTCCCTGCTCGAGAAGCCGGACGGGACGATGCTCTCGTTTGACGACTGCACCGGGCTCGCCCGGCGCTCGCCGCTGGTGGCGGCCCTCACGGCGGTCTTCATGTTCTCGCTCGCCGGCGTCCCCCCCCTGGCCGGGTTCTTCGGGAAATACTACGTGTTCACCGGAGCCGTTGAGGCGGGATACACGCCGCTGGCGATCACCGGTGTTGTCATGAGCGTCGTCTCCGCCTACTACTACCTCCGGCTCGTCGTCCTCATGTACTTCAATGACGGTCCCGGCGGGGCCGTCGTTGCGGCACGCCGGCCGGCACTTGCAGCGCTCGTCGTTGTGGCGGTCGCCCTTCTCGTCTTCGGCGCGTTTCCTTCCGTGCTCCTCGGCCTGGCCGCACGCTGAGGAGGCGCCGTTTCCCGCACCCAGGAGGATCACTCCCATGCAGCTCCTTGCCTCCGCTGAATTCATGAGGGGACTCGACAGGACGGCGATCGATACGGTCGGCATCCCCGGGCTCATCCTCATGGAGAATGCCGGCCGCGCGTTCGTCGACGAGCTGGAAAAGGGGGCGGGGCCCGTCGCCGGCAGGCTCGTCGCCGTCGTGTGCGGGAAGGGGAACAACGGGGGGGACGGGTTCGTCATCGCCCGCCATTGCGCCAACAGGGGAGCGGAGGTCCGCTGCATCCTCGTCCGTCCCGCCCGGTCGACGGCGGGGGATGCAAGGACGAACCTGGATGCGGCCGTGCGCATGAGCGGGCTCCGCGGTTCCCGCCTGCACGTCGCGCCGTTCCCCCGGGATGGACGCTCAGGGCTCCCCGCCTCACCCGGGATTGTCGTCGACGCGATATTCGGCACGGGATTCTCCGGGGACGTGCGCGGACGGGAGCTCGAGGCGGTCAGCTGGATCAACGCGCAGGGCGCGTTCGTCGCCTCGGTGGACATCCCCTCGGGGGTCGATGCTTCCACCGGCACGGTCGGCAACGCCGCCGTGCAGGCAGACCTCACGGTCGGCATGGGGCTGGGGAAGATCGGCCATTACGTCGGCCGGGGGTGCGATGCGAGCGGCACCGTGAGGATCGCGGACATCAGCATCCCGCCGGAGCTCATCCGGGCTCCCCGGGAAGCGGTCTACAGGATACTCCCGCACGACATCGGAGGGGTGCTCCCCGCGCGCGCGCGTACTGCGCACAAATACAGCGCGGGAAAAGTCCTCGTCATCGCGGGCTCCCGTTCATTCACCGGGGCGCCACTGATGACCGCCCAGGCAGCGCTCCGTTCCGGTGCGGGGGCCGTCGTCCTTGCGGTTCCTTCCTCCATCCGCCCGACGCTCGCGCGGCGGCTCACCGAAGTGATACTGGAACCCGTCGCGGAGACCGCATCGGGCTCCATTGCTCCCGGCGCGCTCGAGGCGCTGCGCGCGAGGGGCGCGTGGGCCGACGCCGTCGCCATCGGGCCCGGGCTCTCCCGGGACAGTGAGACGATGGCGTTCGTCCTCGACCTGATCCGCGCGATCGACAGGCCGCTCATACTCGATGCCGACGCCCTCTTCGCCCTGAAGGACCACACGGCGGTGTTGAAGAAGAGGTCGTCTCCCGTCATACTTACGCCGCATGCCGGAGAGTTCGCCGCACTGGCCGGAGGAAGCGCCGGGAGTGCGGACGCGCTCCGCGTGAGTGCCGCGCGCGAGGCGGCCCGGAGATTCCACGCGGTGATCGTCCTGAAAGGGGCCCCGACGGTGACCGCGGGCCCGCGGGGAATCGCATACGTCAACTCCACCGGGAACCCGGGAATGGCCACGATCGGCAGCGGCGACGTCCTCACGGGCGTGATCGCGGGTTTCGCCGCGCAGGGGATGGGTCCGGAGGAAGCCGCATATGCCGGCGTGTTCATCCACGGCCTTGCGGGAGACATTGCCGCGGAGCGCCACGGCGCGCACAGCGTCATCGCCACCGACATCGGCGATTCCCTGGCGCAGGCGATCACCGCGACCGCCGTCCTCCGGCAGGCGCGTTGATTTTCCACCCCCGAATGCCTACCTTTATACCTTGAAGTTCACGATCGCACAGACCGACGGCAGCGCACGCGCCGGCGTCATCGTCACGGACAGGGGTGAGATCCCGACCCCCGTGTTCATGCCCGTGGGAACGCAGGGCTCGGTCAAGGCGGTCGAGCAACGCGAGCTCGGTGAAATCGGCGCCCGGATCATACTCGGCAACGCCTATCACCTGTACCTCCGCCCCGGGACGGAGCTCATCGGCAGGGCCGGCGGGCTCCACAGGTTCATCTCCTGGGAGAAGCCGATCCTGACCGACAGCGGCGGATACCAGGTGTTCAGCCTGGCCCCCCTCCGGCGGATCGCTGAGGAGGGGGTCCGGTTCCGCTCTCACATCGACGGGTCGGAGCACCTGTTCACGCCGGAAGGGGTGATGGACATTGAGCGGTCGCTCGGATCCGACGTCATGATGGTGCTCGACGAGTGCGCCCCCTTCCCGTGCGACGAGGACTACGCCCGGAAGTCGAACGCGATGACGATACGCTGGGCCGCGCGGTGCCGGGAACGGGTGGAGCAGACCGCGCCCCTCTACGGCAAGGAACAGTTCCTTTTCGGGATCGTCCAGGGAGGCACCTACGAGGGGATCCGGGAGGATTCGGCGCGCTCGCTCGCGGCCATGGATTTCGACGGGTACGCCATCGGCGGACTCTCGGTGGGCGAACCGGAGGAGACGATGTACAGGATGGCGGGGGTCTGCACCGCCGTGCTCCCCGCGGAGCGGCCCAGGTACCTGATGGGCGTGGGCACCCCGCGGAACATCATTGAAGCGATCGCCCGGGGCGTCGACATGTTCGACTGCGTTCTCCCCACGCGCAACGGGAGGAACGCCGTCCTCTTCACGTGGAACGGGAAACTGAACATGCGCAACGCGGTCCACGCGCGCGATTTCTCGCCGGTCGAGGCCGGCTGCCCGTGCTACGGCTGCAGGAACTTCACCCGCGCGTATCTCCGGCACCTGTTCAAATCGGGCGAGATCCTCGCGCTCCAGATCGCGTCGATGCACAACCTGACGTTCTATCACCGGCTCGTCGCCGCGGCGCGCGAAGCGATCCTGCGGCGGGAATTTGATGCATGGAAGGAAGAAACACTCACCACGCTGTCCGCCCCCCGGGCGGACGGCGACACGTAACCAACTGACACCGCACCGGAGGAAACAGTGACAATTGCACACGTCTTCATGTTCATGGCACCGTCGGGAGGGGATGCCGGACAGGGGCTCTTCAGCACGCTGCTCATGTTCGCGCTCATCATCGGCATATTTTATTTCATGATCCTCCGGCCGCAGCAGAAGCGGCAGAAGGAACGCCAGAAGCTCCTGGACGCTCTCAAGAAGGGGGACAAGGTGATCACGGCCGGCGGGATGTACGGGACCATCGCGGGCATCGACGAGAAGACCGTCCTCGTCCAGGTCGCGGACAACGTCAAGATGAAGTTCGAGCGCTCGTCGATCACCTCCGTGGTCAGCGAAGGCACGCCCGAAGTCAAGGAGATCAAGTAACCAGCCGGACCCGGCGCAGGGGGAACAGACCGTGGCACAGACGAACGACAGAAGGGAAGGCTTCAGCGACATCGACGACGCCATCCGGGAAATCCGGCGGGGCAAGACCGTCATCGTCGTTGACGACGACGACAGGGAGAACGAAGGCGATTTCGTGTGCGCGGCCGAGTTCGTGGACGCCGCCGTCATCAATTTTTTCGCGACGCACGGACGCGGCATCATCTGCGCCCCGGTAACGGCCGCACGGGCACGGGAACTCGGGCTCGACCTCATGGTGGACAGCAACACGTCCCTTCACGAGACGCCGTTCACCGTCTCCGTCGACTACACGCACGGCACCACGACCGGGGTCTCCGCCGCGGACAGGGCGGCCACCGTCCGCGCGCTCGCCGCTCCCGGCACCAGGCCGGCCGACCTTGCCCGGCCCGGGCATATTTTCCCCCTGCGCGCGCTCGACGGCGGGGTCCTGCGCCGCACCGGGCACACCGAAGCGGTCATCGACCTGTGCACGCTCGCCGGGGTCACTCCGGTCGGCGCACTCTGCGAGATCATGAACGAGGACGGGACCATGGCGCGCGTCCCCGACCTTGTCAAGATCGCGCGGCAGCATTCCATGGCGATGGTCACCGTCCGCGACCTGATCGAATACCGGATGACGAGAGAGAAGCTCGTCCGGAAAATCGTCACCACCCATCTCCCCTCGAAGTACGGCACGTTCGATCTCTCGCTCTACAGGAGCGACACGGACAGCAAGGAGCACATCGCGCTCGTGAAGGGGACGATCGATCCCGAAGTCGCCACGCTCGTCCGGGTGCATTCCGAATGCCTCACCGGCGACATATTCGGCTCCCTCCGGTGCGACTGCAACGAGCAGCTCATGGCCGCCCTTCTCATGGTCGAAAAGGCGGGATGCGGCATAGTTCTCTACATGAGGCAGGAGGGGAGGGGGATCGGGCTCGTGAACAAGCTCAAGGCCTACAGGCTGCAGGACGAGGGGCTCGACACGGTCGAGGCGAACGAAAAACTGGGGTTCCGCGCCGACCTGCGGGATTACGGCATCGGCGCGCAGATCCTGAGGGACCTCGGCGTCCGGAAGATGCGCCTCATGACGAACAATCCGAAAAAGGTGGTCGGCCTCCACGGGTACGGCCTCGACATCGTCGAGCGCGTCCCCCTGGAGATGGACCCCAACGAGATCAACGCGCGGTATCTGCGCACGAAACGGGACAAGATGGGGCACCTGATCCTCGTCGATCCCCGCACAAAGGCGGAATGAGCATTTTCCGCTTGCTTTTGTCCCCGGCGCTTTTGTACTTTAGGGGTAGTTGATACAGGCGTACCAACGGGTAGCCACCATTCGTCAACGCGGATGATGGCTATTCTTTTTGTCCTTTTCTTCACGCAAGAGGTGCATCATGACGTCCAACGGGCTTCCCGAAGCGGTCTATCTCACTCGCGAGCGACTTGTCGAAATCGAACAGGAGCTCCGGGAATTGAAAACGAACGGCCGGAAGTCCGTCGCCATGAAGATCTCCGACGCGCGGGGGCACGGCGACCTGTCGGAGAACGCGGAATACGACGCCGCGAAAGAAGAGCAGCAGCACCTGGAGCTGAAAATCGCCAGGCTCGAGCAGACGCTGTCCCGCGCCAAGATCATCCAGGCCAGCGACCTCCCGAACGACAAGGTGTACATCCTGAGCCGCGTGAAGCTGAAGGACCTGAAGAACGACGAAATGCACGAGTACCTCCTCGTGTCGCCGGAGGAGTCGAAGTTCGAAGACAACAAGATCTCCGTCACCTCGCCGATCGGCAAAGCGCTCCTGGGGAAGGTCAAGGGGGACACCGTGGACATCAAGGTCCCCGCGGGACTTCTCAAATACAAGATCCTGGACATCACGCGCTGACTTTTCCCGGCGGCACCCCCCCCGCATGCCCACCAATCTCGAATTGAAAGCCCGGTACCCGTCGCGTGCGGAAGCGCACGCGCGGGCGAGCGCCTGTGGCGCCTCGGCACACGGGACGCTTCTCCAGACTGACACGTATTTCCGGGTCCCGCGCGGAAGGCTGAAGGTGCGCGAGATCGCCGGCTCCGGAGCGGAGCTCATCTACTACGAGCGTTCCGACGCGACGGCCGAGCGGTGGAGCCGGTTCATCCGCGAGCCGGCCGGCGAGCCTGCGGGACTCATCCGCGTTCTCGCCTCCGCGTTCGGCGTCCTCGCCGTGGTGCGGAAGCGGAGAGAACTGTACATCTTCCGCGACGCGCGCATACACATCGACGAGGTGGAGGACCTCGGAACGTTCGTGGAGTTCGAGGTGACGGGAGGGGAGACCCCCGCGTCGGTCGCCACGATGAAGGATCTCCGGGAGGCGTTCGGGATCGGGGACGAGATCGTCGTGAAAGTCTCGTATTCCGACATGATTCTCGGGAAAAGAATTTCGGGGGGCTCTTGACTTTCATTGAACGCGGAGCTATATTTTTTCCAACAACGCATTGGTAATCGGGATCGGCTCTTTCTCGTGTTCGGGACTTGCAAGTTCAGGGTTGGTTCCTTACATTGCTGCTGCCAATGCGGGAATAGCTCAGTTGGTAGAGCGCAACCTTGCCAAGGTTGATGTCGCGGGTTCGAATCCCGTTTCCCGCTCTGCCCTTCGGGGCAGGAGATTTCCGGTAATCGCACCGGGCGTCTCTGTTAATACACTTCCTCTTTAAAGTGGCCCCGCCGCCCCCAATCCCACCAGGTGGCGGGGCTTTTTTTTAGGGGGGTGGACCGGAAAAGAGCCTTCTCTTCAGGGCGACGTACCCAAGTGGTAAGGGAGAGGTCTGCAAAACCTTTATGCACCGGTTCGAATCCGGTCGTCGCCTCAGATCGTATCACGCTTGTCCCAACGGGCCGCGGTTCCTTCACCGGAGTCGCGGCTTGTTCGTTTTCTTCCGGGGGGATTACTCTTGCATCTTTTTGGCCAAATTCGTACAATGTTGAACCTGCGCTGTGCCACACCAAATGGCGGTATCTGAGAGGCCGGGACCGACCGGAGGGAATCGTGCCGGTGCGTTGCACCGGAAAGCACGGAATCCGGGGCCGGGGTGGCGGAATTGGTAGACGCACAGGACTTAAAATCCTGAGGGCCGCAAGGCCCGTGCCGGTTCAAGTCCGGCCCTCGGTACGAACAAAGCCGGCGACGGCGCGGGGGCGAATGAGGGTTGTGTGTGCCGCGGCAGAAGGGACGGGCGGTTAGCTCAGTTGGTTAGAGCGCTACCTTGACATGGTAGAGGTCACAGGTTCGACTCCTGTATCGCCCACAGTGAAGATCACACGAAGCGGAGCCTGCTCCGTTTTTTTTTGTTGTGCCGAGGACCATGGACACCATACACATAACGCTGCCGGACGGCTCGCAACGGGAATTCCCCCGGGGCGTGACCGGACTGGAGATCGCCGCCGCGATCGGCAGGGGTCTCGCGCGGGACGCGCTCGCGATCTCCGTCGACGGGGAGGTCCACGACCTCGCGCGGCCCGTGACGAAGGACGCCTCCATCCGGATACACACCTGGAAGGACGACGAGGCGAAGAGGACGTACTGGCACAGCTCCGCCCACCTGATGGCCGAGGCGGTGGAAGCCCTGTACCCCGGAACCAAGTTCGGCATCGGACCCGCGATCGACTCCGGCTTCTACTACGACATTGACATGGGGGATCACTCCCTCACCGCCGAAGACCTGGCGAAGATCGAGAAGAAGATGGCCGAGCTCTCGAGCAGGAACGTCCCCTACCAGCGCGAGGTGAAATCGTGGGATGATGCCGTCGCGTATTTTACGAAGAAGGGGGACCAGTACAAGCTGGAACTTCTGGACGGGCTGAAGGGAGAGGAGATCACCTTCTACCACCAGGGAAACTTCACCGACCTCTGTTTCGGGCCGCACATCCCCTCGACGGGCCTGATCAAAGCGGTCAAGCTTCTCAGCGTCGCCGGCGCCTACTGGCGCGGGAACGAAAAAAACAAGATGCTCCAGCGGATCTACGGGGTGACGTTCCCCTCGCAGAAGGAGCTCGACGAGCACCTCCAGAGGCTCGAGGAAGCGAAGAAACGCGATCACCGGAAGATCGGGCAGGAGATGGAGCTGTTCCTCCTGACCCCGAAGGTCGGGGGCGGGCTCCCGATCTGGCTCCCGAAAGGGACGATACTGCGCGAGACGCTCGAGTCGTTCCTGAAGGAGGAGCAGCGCAAACGGGGATACCAGCCGGTCATCACGCCGCACATCGGCAACCTGAACCTGTACCGGACGAGCGGGCATTACCCGTACTACAAGGACAGCCAGTTCCCGCCGATCCAGATGGAGGACGACGCGTACCTGCTCAAGCCGATGAACTGCCCGCATCATCACCAGATCTACCTTGCGCGGCCGAGAAGCTACCGGGAGCTTCCGCTCCGGCTGGCGGAGTTCGGCACGGTGTACAGGTACGAGCAGTCGGGAGAGCTGAACGGGCTCACGCGCGTGCGGTCGTTCACCGTGGACGACTCCCACATGTACGTCCGGCAGGACCAGCTGAAGGACGAGCTCTGCGACGTGATCGATCTGATCCAGCTCGTCTTCAGCACCCTCGGGTTCAAGGACTTCAAGACGCGCCTGTCGTTCCGCGACCCGAAGAACACCGCCAAGTACAGCGGCACCGACGAGCAGTGGGAACAGGGAGAAAAAGAAATCCGGGAAGCCGCCGACGCGATGAAGCTGGACTACTTCGTCGGCATCGGCGAAGCGGCCTTTTACGGACCGAAGATCGATTTCATGGTCCGCGACGCCCTCCACCGCACCTGGCAGCTGGGGACCGTGCAGGTCGACCACGTCATGCCCGAGCGGTTCAACCTGGAGTACACCGGGAGCGACGGGGCGAAGCACCGCCCGGTCATCATTCACCGCGCCCCGTTCGGGTCCATGGAGCGGTTCATCGGCGTGCTGATCGAGCACTATGCCGGGGAATTCCCGCTCTGGCTCGCCCCGGTCCAGTGCGCGGTCCTTCCCATCACCGACGCGTCGCTTGATTATGCAAAGAAAGTTCACGAAGATCTGAAGTCCGTCGGCGTCCGCGCCGAACTCGACGACAGGAACGAGAAGATCGGGTACAAGATCAGGGAATGGGAAGTGCGCAAAGCGCCGTACATGCTCGTCGTCGGCGAGAAGGAACGGGCGGCCGGCACGGTGGCCGTCCGCCAGCACAGGAAAGGGGACCTCGGTCCCATGCCGCGCGAAGAGATCATCCGCAATCTCACACGTGAGATCGCGGCCAAAGGACTCACCACCTAGGAGGCAGATCCATTAGCAAAGAAAAACGGGCCCGCATCAACGACGAGATCCGCGTTTCCGAAGTACGCGTGATCGACCAGCACGGTGGACAGCTCGGCGTGATGACGCCGGGTGCCGCAATTGCACTGGCGAAGGAACGGGACGCCGATCTCGTGGAGATCGTGCCCACGGCGACGCCGCCGGTCTGCAAGATCATCAACTTCGGCAAGTTCAAGTACGAGCTTGCGAAGAAGGACAAGATCCAGAAGAAGCACCAGCACGTCTCGCTGCTGAAGGAGCTCCGGTTCCATCCGAACACCGACGTGCACGATTTCGAATTCAAGGTCCGCCACGCGCGGCGCTTCCTCGGCGAGGGGCACAAGGTCAAGGCCACCGTCGTGTTCAAGGGGCGCGAGATCACGTACAAGGAGAAAGGCGAGGTGCTGCTCACGCGGCTGGTCCAGCAGCTCACGGATATCTCGAAGGTCGACCAGGCCGCACACATGGAAGGGAGGAGCATGATCATGATCCTCACTCCCGAGAAGAAAAAAATCACCAAGCCCGACGCCAAGCCCGAAGAAAAGGCGGCGGAAGCATAACGAAGGGGAAGTGCTCCATGCCGAAGATGAAGACCAAAAGCAGCGCCAAGAAACGTTTCCGCGTCACCGCGTCCGGCAAGGTCAAGCGCGCGACCGCGTACCGCAGCCACATCCTGACCTCGAAGTCCACGAAGCGCAAGAGGAAGCTCCGCAAGGGGCACTACGTGTCCAAGCAGGACACGCCCGCGGTCAAGATGATGCTCAACGTCTGACGTTCGTACAACCACGCCGGCGCCTTCCGACAGGGACCGCGTCCGGATTTCCATAATCCACATCAGGGACAAGCGCAACTATGCCTCGATCGCAGAATAAAGTTGCCTCCCACCGCCGCCGCAAACGCATCCTTGCGAATGCGAAAGGCTACTGGGGTGCGAGAAGCAAAGTCCTGACGATCGCGAAGCACCACATCGACAAGGGCATGCAGTATGCCTATCGCGACCGCAAGACGAAGAAACGGACATTCCGCCAGCTCTGGATCACGCGCATCAACGCCGCCGCCAGAATCAACGGGACCACCTATTCACGGCTCATCGCGGGCCTGGACAGGAAGGAAATCGACATCAACCGCAAGATCCTCGCCGAGCTTGCGGTCAGCAACCCCGAAGCATTTGCGGAGGTCGTGAAGTTCGCCCTCGCATAATCCGATCACCGGCTTCCCATTCACGGAGCGGGCGGCGGCATGCCCCGCACGGAGTGGGAAGCTCTTTTTTCCGGCACTTCCCATGCAATCCGACATTACGGCCCTGCGCGCGGAGGCGGAAGAGGCGATCCGCGCCGTCACTGATCCCCGCAGCCTCGACGAATTCCGCGTCAGGTTCCTGGCGCGGAAGGGATCGATCGCCGCCCTGTTCGACCGGCTGAAGACCGCCGCTCCCGCCGACCGCCCCGCCCTGGGCAAGATGCTGAACGAGCTCCGGGCCGCCGTGCAGCAGATGCACGACGCGAAATCCGCTTCGTTCGCCGCCGGGGGACCCGCCCAGGCTCCCGCGCTGGATCTTTCGCTCCCGGGACGGCGGGGGATCGCCGGCACGAAGCACCCTCTCACCCAGACGCTCGACGAGATCACGGCGATCTTCGTCTCGATGGGATTCGGCGTCGCCGACGGTCCGGAGATCGAGGACGATCATCACAATTTCGAGGCGCTGAATTTTCCCCCGGACCACCCGGCGCGGGACATGCAGGACACGTTCTTCCTGAGCAAGGGGGCGCTTCTGCGCACGCATACCTCGCCCGTCCAGATCAGGGTCATGGAGGAGCACAGGCCCCCCCTGCGCGTGATCATGCCCGGGAAGGTGTACCGGAACGAAGCCATCAGCGCGCGGAGCTACTGCATGTTTCACCAGGTCGAAGGGCTCTGCGTGGACAGGGGTGTGACGTTCGCCGACCTGAAGGGAACGCTGATCGAGTTCATCACCCGCTACTACGGCTCCGGCCTGAAGTTCCGGTTCCGCCCCACGTTCTTTCCGTTCACGGAGCCGAGCGCGGACATCTACATCAGCTGCTTCATCTGCGGGGGAAAGGGATGCCGGTTGTGCAAGCAGGCCGGCTGGCTGGAGATCCTGGGCTGCGGGATGGTCGACCCGAACGTCTTCCGCGCGGTCGGGTACGATCCTGAAGTGTACACGGGATACGCGTTCGGGATGGGGATCGACAGGATCGCGATGCTCAGGCACGGCATCGACGACATACGGCTGTTTTTCGACAACGACGTACGTTTCCTCAATCAGTTCTGACCATGAGAATCCTCGAACGGTGGCTGAAGAAGTACATCGACTTCCCGATGGAACCCCGGGAGCTTGCCGAGCGCCTGACGATGCTCGGGCTGGAATTCGAGAGCGTGGAGAGGCTCGACGCACGATACAACGGCTTCGTGGTGGGAGAGGTCCTTGCGAAGGAGAAACATCCGCGCGCGGACCGGCTCTCGGTCTGCACCGTGGGCATCGGCAGGGAAGTGCTCCAGGTCGTCTGCGGCGGCCCGAACGTCGCCCCGGGACAGAAGGTCCCCGTGGGCCTCGTCGGCGCAACCGTTCCCCGGAACCAGCATGATCCGGCCGGGGCGCCGTTCGTCCTCTCGCGCGTCGCGATCCGGGGGGTCGAGTCGACGGGGATGATATGCTCCGAATACGAGCTCGACATGGGGAAGGACTCCGCGGGGATCATGATCCTCGACAGGGATGCGAAACCCGGCGAATCGCTCGGTGCCTACTTCGGGCTCGATGACACCGCGTTCGACCTTGAGATCACGCCGAACCGCCCCGACTGGCTGAGCCACTTCGGCGTTGCCCGGGAAATCGCGGTCCTCACCGGCAGGCTTCCCCGGCTCCCCGCCGTGAAACTGCGGGAATCCGCCGAGCCCATCGGCCGGCACATGGCCGTCTCCGTTGAGGACGCCTCACACTGCCCCAGGTTCGCCGTCCGGATGATCCGGGGAGTGAAGATCGGACCTTCCCCCCGGTGGCTGCAGAACGCGATACGGAACGCGGGACTGAGGCCGCGGAACAACGTCGTGGACATCACGAACTACGTGATGTACGAGTGCGGCCACCCGCTTCACGCGTTCGATCACGCACTGCTGAGGGGCGGGCAAATCGTCGTGCGGGGTGCGAAAGAGGGGACGCCGTTCACGACGCTGGACGGAAGGGAACACGCGCTCCCGGAGGGGGCGGTCATGGTATGCGACGCGGAACGGGAGGTCTCGATTGCAGGCATCATGGGGGGGGCCAACTCCGAGATCAGCGACAGCACGGCCGACATCGTGATCGAAGCCGCGTACTGGAACCCCTCGAGCATTCGGAAGACGGCGCGCACGCTCGGCATCAGCACGGACGCATCGCAGAGGTTCGAGCGGGGCGCAGACCCCGGTGGCGTGCGCTACGCCCTCGACCGGACGGCCGCGCTTGTCCTGGAGATGGCGGGCGGGACGCTCCTGAAGGGAATCATCGACGTGTATCCCCGGAAGATCCGCGAACGGACAGTCCCCCTGCGCGCGAGCCGCGTCAACCACGTCCTGGGGACAAAACTCAAGAAGCCCGAAATCGTGCGGCAGCTGGGGCTGATCGGGATCGTCGAAGGAGGTTCGAAAGGAGACGCAATGAAATTCCGTGTCCCGACGTTCCGGGTCGACGTGGACCGGGAGATCGATCTCATCGAGGAAGTCGCCCGGGTGTACGGGTACGACCGGATCGAATCAGGGTCGACCGCGACCGTGAGCTACAGGCAGCCGTTTCCGTCCTCGTCGCCGAGGGAAGCCCTTCAGGAGGCGATGGCTGGGCGGGGGTACCAGGAAGCGATCACCAACCCGATGCAGCCGCCGCAGAGGGCCGCCCTGGGAGGGGGAACGCCCGTGCGCATACTCAACCCCCAGAACCAGGACATGGCCGCTCTCCGGACCAGCCTGGTCCCGGGACTCCTCGAAGCCGCCGCCCGGAACCACAACGCAGGAAATTTCGACCTGCGGTTGTTCGAGATCGGACACGTCTTCTCGGTCGATGACGGGCCCGCCCCGAAACTCGTCGAGAATTATCTCGAACAGGAGAAGCTTTGTCTTGTATTGACAGGGGGTTCGGCCCCTGTTCACTGGAGCGGGGAGAGGCGGAGCGTCGATCTCTTTGATTTGAAGGGAGATATCGAATTCCTCCTTGCCAAGTTTGCGCTTGACAAAAGTCGGTTAATTTCTTATTCTACCAGCAATGGTTTAACTGATAACACGCTAGCCATTGAAATTCAAGGAAGTTACGCGGGTTATCTCGGCAGGGTGACGGCGGAAGTCCTTGGGAAATTCGGACTTGAACAGGCGGCGTACGTCGCGGAACTGGGGACGTCGCAGCTCAGAAGAGATCCCCGGAAAGCGTTCGTTCCGCTTCCCCGTTATCCGAAGGTGAGGCGGGATGTCGCGTTCACGGTCGATGCGGGGATTCCCGCCGAGCGTCTCGAAAACACGATACGGGAGTCGTCGGGCGAACTTCTCCAGAGGGTGGAGTTGTTCGATGTCTACGAAGGAGAACAGCTCCCCGGAGGGAAGAAGAGTGTCGCCTTCACGCTCGAGTTCATGTCGCTTGATAAGACGCTGACCGACGCTGAAATCGAGTCCGCCGTCGGCCGTGTTGTGGCAGGCGTCGAGAAAGCTCACGGCGCCGCGTTGCGAAGCATGCGTTAACGATCCGGGGTCACATGTGAGCAGCAGCGTGGATCCTCAGGCTGTCGACGAAAGCACTCTCCCAGCGGGAGACGTGAGATCCATTGAGGGCAATCTCAAGGCCCTGTGGGAAAGCGCCCGGCGTGCCGCCGAACTGATCGCGGGCCTCCGCCAGGAACGACAGGCGCTCCTGGCGCGCGTTGCCGGGCTCGAAAGGGAGATACAGCAGGCTCGCGCGGAATCCGCGCAGGCAAAGAAACAGGCGGCGGAGCACGCGCAGGAGGGGAGTGTCAGCATCACCGGCGGGGAACGCGATCTCCTCGCCACAAGGGTCAGGGAACTGATCGCGAAGCTGGATGCCTATCTCTGAACGCGTTCGGAGAGGCGTCCCCAGTGTGTGTGTGGGACGGCATACGGAACGGGATGGTCAACGGTACACGGCAGATGAACACCGATAAGAAGAGCATCAAAGTACGGATATTCGGCTCGGAGTACCCGCTCCGGGGAGAGAGCGAGGAGTTCACCCGCAGGGTGGCGACATACGTGGACGAGATGATCAACACGATCCACGCCAAGCTCCCGGAGCAGCCAACGCTGACCGTCGCGGTACTTTCGGCATTGAACATAACAGAAGATCTCTTCAAAGAGCGGGAGAAGGTCCGCACCATGTCCGCTCTTGTCGAGGGGGAAGTCGGCAAGATCACGCACTACCTGGACAATTCGCTCAGGGACGCGTAGCGTTCCCCCGGTCGGTTGCCGTTCTTTGCATCTCGGTACAGGCGTGTGCGGAGTATATCCGCACCGTCAGTCGTCTCACACACATTATAAAGAACCAACATTTTTATAATGGGAGCCCGACTCGTGGGCGTCGATTACATGCCTCATCCTGCTTCGGCAGGGTTCTTGCGATGACATCCCGCTGCAACGCGGGACGAGCGAGAGGGTGGAAGTAAAAGACGTTCAGGCGAGCACCCACTGTGTTGGAAGGGTTCTTTCATAAGTGCCTTTTCTTTGAGACGGTTGACGTGTGCGGATTTTTTTTGTCCGCGCCCACTGAGCATGCGGAGGCTGTATGCAATTTGAGATCTTCATCCCCATCGTGCTGCTTGCCTGCGGCATATTCTTTTTCCTCGGTTGGTACCTGAATTCCCGCGCCGGACAGAACAAGATCACCTCCGCAAAAGACCAGGCCCGCAAGGTCCTCTCCGACGCGGAAAAGGAAGCGGAGACCCTCAAGCGCGAAAAACTCCTCGAAGTGAAGGACGAGTGGTACCAGAAGAAGAAGGACTTCGACGCCGACGTCCAGAGCAAGAGGGCGAAACTCCAGGCCCAGGAGAAGGCGATCGAGGTCCGCGAGGAGAACATCGACAGGAAGGTCGAACTCCTGGGCAAGAAGGAGCGCGAGCAGGGGATCTTCAAGCGCAGCCTTGACGAGCAGTCGAAGGGGCTCGAGGCGAAGTCCGCCGAGCTCGAGCGGCTGGTCCAGGAGGAGAACATCCGCCTGGAGCGGGCCTCGGGGCTCTCCCACGACGACGCGAAACGCATCCTGATGGAAAACCTGGCGAACGAGGCGCGGAGCGAAGCGGCGCACATGCTGAAGGAGATCCGGGACAAGTCCCGCGACGAAGCGAAACGGGAGGCGCAGAAGCTCATCGTGCAGGCGATCCAGCGCACGGCGGCGGACCACTCCGTGGAAACGACGGTGAGCGTGCTGAACATCCAGAGCGACGAAATGAAGGGACGGATCATCGGCCGGGAAGGAAGGAACATCCGGGCGTTCGAGGCGGCGACGGGGGTCGACGTGATCGTCGACGACACGCCGGAGGCCGTCATCCTTTCCGCGTTCGATCCGTTCCGCCGCGAGGTGGCCCGGCTCTCGCTCGAGCGCCTCATCGCCGACGGGCGCATCCACCCGGCGCGCATCGAGGAGATCGTGGAAAAAGTGCGCACCGAGCTGGAGGAGGAAGTCTTGAAGATCGGCGAGAACACGCTCCTGGAGCTCGGACTGCACGGGGCGCACAACGAGATCCTCCGTCTCGTGGGGCGCATGAAATACCGCTCGAGCTACGGGCAGAACATGCTCCAGCACAGCATCGAAGTCGCGTACCTGACCGGAATGATGGCCAGCGAACTCCGTCTCGACGCCAACCTCGCGAAGAGGGCGGGGCTCTTTCACGACATCGGCAAGTGCGTCGACAAATCGATTGAAGGCCCCCACGCCCTTCTCGGGTACGAGGTGGCAAAAAAGTACGGGGAACACCCGCTGGTCGCCAACGCCATCGGTTCCCATCACGACGACATCCCGATGGAATCGCCGATTGCGCCCCTGGTGCAGGCGGCGGACGCCATCAGCGGCGCCCGCCCCGGGGCCCGCAGGGAGTCGGTGGAGGGGTACATCAAACGACTCGAAAAGCTGGAAGCGTTTGCGCAGTCGTTCCAGGGCGTCGCCAAGACGTACGCGATACAGGCCGGAAGGGAAGTCCGCGTGGTCGTCGAGCAGGATAAGGTCGACGACGCGATGGCCGACCAGCTCGCCCACGACATCTCCGCCAAGATACAGGCCGAGATGGAATACCCCGGTCAGATCAAGGTGACGGTCATCAGAGAATACCGTTCGGTCTCCTATGCCAAGTAAGGCCTCCCCCCTCGTCGGCGTGACGGGGGGGATAGGGAGCGGGAAAAGCGCGGTGTGTCTCTGCTTCGAAAAGCTCGGCCGCGTCGTGTTGTCCGCCGACAGGATTGCGCGCGACCTCACGGAACACAACCCCGGCGTGCGAGGAGCGATTTCCCGGGCCTTCGGTCCCGGCGTCTACGACCCGCACGGGACGCTCCGCCGGAGCGAGCTCGCTCGTATCGTCTTCGCCCACCCGGCAAAGCTCCGCACGCTCAACGACATCGTCCACCCGCTCGTCTTCTCCACGCTCAACGATGCACTCGCGCAGCTTCCCGCACACGCGGCCGAACCCTACGTCATCGTGGAGGCCGCGCTGGTATTCGAATCCGGAATGGACGCGCGCCTCGACGCCACCGTCGTCGTGCGTGCTCCGGAGGAGCTTCGCATCGAGCGCGTCCTCGGGAGGGACAAACTCACCCGCGAGGAGATCGTCGCCAGGATGCGCGCACAGATGCCGGTCGAAGAGTCTGCGGGAAGGGGAGACTTCGTCATCGAGAACGGCGGCACGGAAGCGGAGCTTGCGACGCGCGTGCAATTCGTCGACAGGATTCTCACGCTCATGTTCCGGGGAGGGAAGACGGCGGCGCAGCCGTAGTCTGTCCACAATGGCCGGGATACTTGATTCCGCTTATCAGTTTTTTTATATTCGCATTTAACGGGGTTTCGCCCCGAGCGGGCGCCCCACACACTCTTCGATCTGCAGTTCATACTCACAACGTAAGGAGGGATCAATGGTTAAGCGCATTGCTTGCACGGCAATGGTATTCGCTCTATTGACCGGCTCTGTCTCTGCAGGATCGCACCCGGGCGGCATTGCCAGGGAGCTTGCCATGGGTGGCGGGCCGCTCGCACCCGGCGGTTTCGGCCCGAACATCGCCCTGAACCCGTTCATATACGACGATCCGACCGTGATGCTCCTTAATCCCGCGTACCAGCAGATGTACAGGAATTACGCGTGGATGAACATCGCGGGGGGCGCAGTTCTCTCCGGCACCACCGGCGCGGACAACGGTTACGGGAAACAGTTCGCGGGGGCAAACTTCTCGTTCGGGAAGGATGTTACATTTGGTGCGGTGCTCAGCTTCGACCCGTCGTTCGACAATTCCCTCGTCACACAGCTGGCGTCGTTCACAAACGCGCTCAGGCCCGGGGGAGCACAGACGGGGCTGCGGCCGGTGGACGTGTTCGAGGTCACCGGGACGTACGACCTCGGCTCGCTCGTCGTCGGGGCCGGCATCATGTACGGGTGGGCGAAGAATGACGCCACGAACGCCACCGCTCCCGTCCCGCCGGCGAGCAGCTCCACGGAGCTTTCGGCGAGCGTCTTCGGGGTACGGCTGGGAGTCCTCGCGGACATGGGCGGAGGCTCTTCGTTCGATGTGAGCGGGGCTCTCCGGCTCGACAAGGCGACGGATAACGTCGACGGCACCAACGCCGCCGGCGTACGCGCGGACCTGGGGAATTACTCCGCCTCGGGAACCGAAATCCAGATCGAAGGGCGCCTGAAACTGAAGATGTCGAACAGGATCAACTTCATCCCGTACGCCGCGTTCGGCAGCTTCTCGGGGTCGCCGAAACAGGACGCGCCGCAGACGGGGGTGACCCCGTTCAACGGATCCGTGAACCTGAGCGCCATGCTCCTCTCGGTCGGCGCCGGGATGGAATACAAGATCTCCAACTTCTACTTCGCGGGTGGCGTCAGCTACAGGACGTCGAATTTCAAAACGGAGACCACGCCCCCGTCGCCCCCCGTCGTCGGGACGACGACGGTGACGAATTCCGCCACCGAGATTCCCGTCATCAACATGGGGATCGAGTGGACGCTCCTCGACTGGCTGATCGGCCGCATGGGGTACTACCGGACGTTCCAGTCGGTGGGAACCAAGACGGAGAGGCCGGCTGGCGGCTCCACGACCGAGATCAACACGTGGACGGGGAACAGCAGCGTGTTCATCGGCAGCTACAGCGGAACGGACAACAGCCTCATCACGCTCGGCCTGGGCCTCCGGTTCGGCAATTTCGCGCTTGACGGCACCGTGAGCGACGAAGCGATCCGGCGCGGACTCGGCCTCATCGGGGCTCAGGACAACATCAACACATTCGGCTACGTCACGGCAAGCTACTGCTTTGACTGAGGGGGAGGGGATCTGATCTCCGGGGGCGGGACCACCAGAGGGAGGACCGCCCCTTTTCTTTCCACCGTCGCACATCCATCGGTTCACGAAGCATGGTTCACCGCCACGATTTCCTGATCATCGGCAGCGGCATCGCCGGTCTTTCGTACGCCCTGAAAGCTGCGCGGGTCGGGACCGTTGCATTGATCACGAAGAAGGAGAAGGCGGAGTCCAACACCAACTACGCGCAGGGGGGAGTCGCGGCAGTCATGTCGGCCGTCGATTCCTTCGATCTCCACGTCCGGGACACGCTCGCCACCGGCATGGGGCTCTCCCACAGGGACGCCGTCGAAGTGATGGTCAGAGAGGGACCCGAGCGGCTCCGCGAGCTCATCGACGTCGGCGTCCGGTTTACGCAGAAGGACGGGGCGCTCGACCTGGGGAGAGAGGGGGGACACTCCACGAACAGGATCGTCCATTCGAACGACCTCACCGGCAGGGAGATCGAGCGGGCCCTCCTGGAAGCGGTCTCGGAGAACCCGGCGATCACGACGTTCGAGAACCACGTCGCCGTGGAGCTCATCACCGAGCACCATACCGTCGAGAAACGGGTCATCGACAGGAACGACATCCACTGCTGGGGGGCCTACGCGCTGGACACGGCCGGGAAGCGGGTCGACACGTTCACCGCAAGCGTCGTGATGCTCTCCACCGGCGGCCTCGGCCACGTCTACCTCCACACGACAAATCCCGTCATCGCCACCGGGGACGGCGTCGCCATGGCCCACCGGGCGGGGGCGAGGATCGCCAACATGGAATTCATCCAGTTTCACCCCACGACGCTGTACAATTCGGGAACGCCGTCCTTCCTGATCTCCGAGGCCGTCCGGGGCTTCGGCGGCGTCCTGAAGGCCCGCAACGGCGACGAATTCATGCAGATGTACGACGAGCGCCGCTCGCTCGCCCCCCGCGACATCGTCGCGTACGCCATCGACACGGAGCTGAAGAAACGGGGGGACGATTTCGTCCTCCTGGACCTCCGCCACCTGAGCGCCGACGGTGTGCGCGAACACTTCCCGCACATCTATGAAACCTGTCTGAAGAAATTCAAACTCGACATCACGAAGGAGCCGATTCCCGTCGTCCCCGCCGCGCATTACTCCTGCGGCGGCGTCGTGACGGATATTCACGGAAGGACGGGAATCCGCGGCCTCTACGCTTCGGGGGAGGTGAGCATGACCGGGGTGCACGGGGCAAACCGCCTTGCGAGCAATTCGCTCCTCGAGGCCCTCGTGTTCTCCGACAGGGCGGCGCGCTCTTCCTCCGACTACCTTCGCGAAGAGGCTTCCCCGGTCCCCGCGGTGCGCGAATGGGACGACAGCGGGACGTTCAACAGCGAAGAGTGGATCCTCGTGCTCCACAACCGGCGGGAGATCCAGCAGATCATGTGGGATTACGTCGGCATCGTCCGGTCTGACCTCCGCCTGGAACGCGCCGCGCGCCGCATGGAGCTCATCCGACAGGAGGTCGAGGCGTTCTTCAAGAAGACCAAGGTCACCGAAGGTCTCCTGGAGCTGAGGAACATCGCGCTGTGCGCCGAGCTGATCATCCGGTGCGCGATGAAACGGAAAGAGAGCCGCGGCCTCCACGTGACCACCGACTACAGGAAGCGGGACGACGAACATTTCCTGCACGACACGCTCCTCGACGGGTAGCCGGCGCCGCGTCCGGCGCGCCGGGGGGGTTTCCTTGGAAATCCGGCGCGGGAGTCGTATATTTCGGTCTGTACTGTCCCATCCGACAACGAGGGAATGAGCACGGACAAACTCGACAAGCCCCACTGCCACTGCGCCGTCTTCGGCGTATTCGGTTCCGCCGCCGCCGCACAACTCACCTATTTCGGACTCATCGCCCAGCAGCACAGGGGACAGGAGGGATCCGGGATCGTCACCTCGGACAGCGACGACACCCCGGGGAAGACCCGCTTTCACGTCCACAAGGACTTCGGGCTCGTCGACGACGTGTACCGCCAGGACCGCATTCTTGTCGACGTGCTGAAGGGGTCCAGCGCAATCGGCCACAACCGTTACTCCACCGCAGGCGCTTCCAACAACAAGGCGAACATCCAGCCCTTCACGGTCATGTACAAGGGGGGGAACATCGCCATCGCCCACAACGGGAACCTGACGAATTTCCGCGGCATCCGGAAGAGGCTGCAGGACGAGGGGACCATCTTCCAGACGACCTCCGACACGGAGGTGATCCTCCATCTCATCGCGCGCAGCCGGCAGGAGCGCCAGATCGACCAGATCCGCGAGGCGATTGCCGCCGTCGAAGGGGCGTTCTCCATCGTCATACTCACGGACACCGCCCTGATCGCCGCGCGGGACCACGCGGGGTTCCGCCCCCTCGCCCTCGGAAAGAAAGACAACGCCTTCGTCATCGCGTCCGAAACCGTCGGGTTCGACATCATCGACGCGGAGTACATCCGCGACGTGCAGCCGGGTGAGATCGTCGTGATCGACCGCTCGAGCCTGGAATCGGGCAGCGTCACCTCTCTCAGGATCGACGACCGTCCCGCCCGGCCGCACCACTGCATATTCGAATACATCTATTTCTCCCGCCCGGACAGCCGGGTCTTCGGCCACAGCGTGGACAAGGTGCGCCGGAAACTGGGCAAGAACCTGGCCCGGTCGCAACCGGCGGCGGGGAAGAACCCCGACGACAAGGTGATCGTCATCAACGTGCCGGACTCGAGCAACACCGCCACGATGGGCTACGTGCAGGAGACGACAAAGATGGGGGGGAAGGCCAAGCTCGAAATCGGCCTCATCCGGAGCCACTACATCGGCAGGACGTTCATCCAGCCCGACCAGGACGTCAGGGAAAACAAGGTCAAGACGAAGTTCAATACCGTCAGGGGGGTGCTGAAGGACAAAGTCGTCGTGATCGTCGACGACTCGATCGTCCGGGGAACCACGTCGCGGCAGCTCGTCCAGCTCGTGAAGCAGGCGGGCCCGAAGGAGGTCCATTTCCGCGTGACATCCCCCCCGATCATGTATCCCTGTTATTACGGAATGGACTTCCCGACGCCGAAGGAGCTCATTGCCAACAAGTGCGGCGGCGACATCGAGAAGATCGGCCGGGAACTCGGCGTCGACTCGATCGGGTACCTGAGCATCGACCAGCTTCTTGATTCCGCGCCCCGCGAGAACGGGGAGAACTACTGTACCGCCTGCTTCAGCGGACGCTATCCCGTCCCCATCGACAAGAACCAGTCGAAGGAAGAGCATGAAGCGTGAGTTCCTCACTATTTCAAATCTCCTGAGCATTTTCCGCGGCCTCCTTTCGATTCCCTTCGCCCTCGTCATGCTTGTCCCCGCCGAGCCCCTCCGTCTCTGGGCGCTGGCGATCGTCCTTGCCGGCATGCTCACGGACAAGCTCGACGGCGACCTGGCGCGCCGCCGCGGCGAGGAAACGGAATGGGGAAGGATCCTCGACCCGCTCGCCGACAAGGTATGCATCGCCGTCATGTCTCTGGTCCTCCTCGTCCTGGGAGACCTGCCCGCCTGGTTCTTCGGGGTGCTCATCGGGCGCGATCTCCTGATCCTCGCCGGGGGCGCGTACATCAAATCCACCCGGGGGGTCGTCCTGGGCTCGAACACGGCCGGAAAATGGACCGCGACCGCCATCGCCGTCACCGTCCTTGTGCTCCTCCTCGGGCTGATCCCGGAGTACCGCTGGGTGCTCTTCGCCGCGTGCACCGCCGGAGCACTCCTGTCGCTCGCCATGTACGCCGCGCGGTTGACCCGCGTCCTGAAGGAGGCCCGGGCCTGAAGGCCGCGCATGGGACTCCTCGACAACATACAGAAACTCCGCACGACGCTGACGAAGACCCGGGAAGGGATCCTCGGCAGGGTCGCGCGGCTCGTGAGCACGAGAACGGCGATCGATGACGGGACGCTCGAAGGCCTCGAGGAGATTCTCCTCGGCGCGGACATCGGCACCTCCACGGTCGAGCACGTCGTCGACGGAATCCGCAGGAGGGTAAAGGAAGAGGGGCTGCCGGACCCTGCGGCGCTCGTGCCGCTCCTGAAGGACGAGATCGCCCGCCAGTTCGCAGGCGCGCCCGGGGAAGAGCCGTCCGATCCGTTTGCGCTCTCCGGACCCCGCCCGCGCGTGATCATGGTCGTGGGGATCAACGGCGTCGGCAAGACGACGTCGATCGGCAAGCTCGCCCACCGTTACGTCAGGGCCGGGCACCGGGTGATGATCGCCGCCGCGGACACGTTCCGCGCGGCAGCCAACGAGCAGATCGGGGTCTGGGCCGAGCGCGCCGGCGCCTCGCTCATACAGCAGAAGCACGGCGCCGACCCGGCCGCCGTCGCGTTCGACGCCGTGCACGCCGCCGCATCCCGCGGTGCCGACGTCATCATCATCGACACCGCAGGCCGGCTCCACACGAAAGTCAATCTCATGGAAGAGCTCCGCAAGATCAAGCGGGTCATACAGAAAGCGGACCCCTCCGCCCCCCACGAAGTCCTCCTGGCGATCGACGCGTCGACCGGGCAGAACGGGCTGCAGCAGGCAAAGCAATTCGGCGCCTCCGTCGGGGTGACGGGACTCATCCTCACGAAGCTCGACGGCACCGCCAAGGGGGGAATCGTGCTCGCGATTTCGCGGGAGCTCAGCATCCCGGTGAAGTTCATCGGCGTCGGCGAGGGGATCGACGACCTTGAAGCGTTCGACAGGAAGGCGTTCGTGGAGGCTCTGTTCGCACCATGACAACGCGCAGGGTCGCCGTCCTTCCGGACCACATTGCCAATAAAATCGCCGCCGGTGAAGTCGTCGCCCGGCCAGCCTCGGTCGTCAAGGAGCTTCTCGAAAACTCGCTCGACGCCGGAGCGACGAACATCCTCGTCACCGTGAAGGACGGGGGAAAGACGTTCATCCAGGTCGCGGACGACGGCACCGGGATGGACCGGGAGGACGCGCTAGCCTCGTTCCTCAGGCACGCAACGAGCAAGATCGCGTCGTACGAAGATCTGGAGTCCATCGCGTCGTTCGGGTTCCGCGGCGAGGCGCTGGCTTCGATCGCCGCCGTGGCGCGCGTCACGATGAAAACGCGGACCCGGGAGGCGGACGCCGCAACGGTGGTGAAGATCGACGGAGGGGGAGAGCCGTCCGTCACGCAGGAGGGAAGGGAACCGGGGACGACGATCACCGTGCAGAACCTCTTTTACAACGTTCCCGCCCGGAGAAAGTTTCTCAAGAGCGCCGTCACCGAATTCCGCCACGTCTACGACGAGGTGCAGCACATCGCCGTGAGCAGGCCCGGCGTCGCCCTCCACTTCATCAACGACAACGACACGGTATTCAACCTGAAGCCCGGCCCCGAGCTTCAGCGGCTCGCCGACGTCCTCGGGGAGCGCCGGTGCGAAGGCCTCCTGCCGGTGGAGGAGAAGGCCGAGACGGTCTCCGTCCGCGGTTTCATCGGCAAGCCCGCGTTCGGACTCCGGAGCCGGCAGGGGCAGTACGTCTTTCTCAACGGGCGCTACATCGTCAACCGGACGATCAATCACGCGGTCTTTTCGGCATACGAGCACCTGCTGGACAAGGGGACGTTCCCGTTCTTCCTCCTTTTCCTTGACGTCGACACGCACAGGGTGGACGTCAATGTCCATCCGTCGAAGCTCGAGGCAAAATTCGACGACGAACAATCGCTCTACCGGATCGTTTCCTCTCTCACGCGCCGCGCACTGGGGAGCGCCGAGGGGGTGCCGGCGCTCACGATCCAGGAAGGGGGAATCGAGCCGGGAACGGTCGCGGCGCATTTCACGCAGCGGCAGCATGCGTGGCCGGGGACCGGCAGTCTCTGGACGTTCCCGGACCGTCCCGACGTCGACACGAAAACAGGGGAGATCCTCCCCTTTGTTCCTTCCCCCGCCCCCGCGGAAGGAAGCCCGACCGCCTCCCGGCTCCCCGGACTCCCGGCCCGTCAGGACGGCGGGGGGGAGCCCCCCGCACTCGGGCCGCTCCTGGCCCACGAGGGAGCCAGGCCGGAGACCGGAGGATCGACGCTCATCTGGCAGCTTCACAACAAGTACATCCTTTCGCAGATCAGGAACGGGCTCCTCATCGTCGACCAGCACGTCGCCCACGAGCGGGTGCTGTACGAGCGGGCACTCGGCCGGTTTGCCACCAGCCTGAGGAGCACGCAACAGCTCCTTTTCCCGTACACGCTTGAGCTCTCCGCCGCGGATTTCGCGCTCCTGGAGGAACTCCTCCCCGAATTCGACATGCTGGGATTCGACATCAAGCCCTTCGGCCGTCACACGGTGGTCATCGAGGGGGTCCCCCCCGATACCCACTCCGGCAGTGAAGGGAAGATCGTCGAGGAAATGCTCGCCCTGTACAACGAATACAGGCAGAACGACCCGACGCACGTGCGCGACAACCTGGCAAAATCCTATTCATGCAAATCGGCCATCAAGGCGGGGGACAGCCTCAACGAGGCGGAGATGCGATCGCTCATCGACCAGCTCTTCGCGACGAGCATGCCGTACGTCTGCCCGCACGGGCGCCCCATCGTCCTGCGCATCTCGATCGAGGAGCTGGACCGCCGTTTCGGCAGGACATCTTGACGAAAAGCATGTAATTCCCGTTCTTACGGATTAGACGTCACAGCGGATGCACATCACGGTGAGGGGGAGACGATGAACGACGGGGTGAGGGGTGAGGCAGGCCGGGCCGGTGACACGCCAGGCGGGTTGCCACGGCCGGAAAGGGAGAGGGAAGTCCGTTTCACGACGGTGAGCGGCGAGCCCATCGCGCCGCTCTACACGCCGGACGACGTTGCACGGATCAACTATCTCTCCGAGATCGGCTATCCGGGCGAATACCCGTACACCCGGGGGATCCACCGGACGATGTACCGCGGAAGGCTCTGGACGATGCGCCAGTTCGCGGGGTTCGGCGCGCCCGAGGATACGAACGAGCGCTACCATTATCTTCTTGCGCACGGCCAGACGGGCCTGTCCGTGGCCTTCGACCTTCCCACGCTCATGGGACGCGACTCGGACGACGGCGTCTCGGCGGGCGAGGTCGGCATCTGCGGCGTCTCCGTCAGTTCGCTCGCCGACATGGAGGTGCTCTTCCGCGGCATCACGCTGAAGGACATTTCGACGTCGATGACCATCAACGCACCGGCGGCGATGATGCTCGCCTTCTACGTCGCCGTCGCCGGGAACCAGGGCGCGCACGTGCGGGACCTCAGGGGCACCATCCAGGCCGACATCCTGAAGGAGTATATCGCCCAGAAGGAATGGATTTATCCTCCGCGCCCCTCGATGCGCATCATCACGGACATGATCGAGTACTGCACGAACGAGATGCCGCAGTGGAACCCGGTCTCCGTGAGCGGGTACCACATCCGGGAAGCGGGATCCACGGCGGTGCAGGAACTCGCGTTCACGCTCGCCGACGGGTTCGCGTACGTCGAGGCCGCGATCGAGCGGGGGATGAACGTCGACGCGTTCGCCCCCCGCCTGTCGTTCTTTTTCAATTCCCATCTCGATTTCTTCGAAGAGATCGCCAAGTTCCGCGCGGCCCGGCGGATCTGGGCGAAGCGGATGAAGACCCGGTACGGTGCGAAGGATCCCCGGTCGCTCGCCCTCCGGTTTCACACGCAGACCGCAGGGTGCACGCTGACCGCCCAGCAGCCGGAGAACAACATCGTCCGGACGGCATACCAGGCCCTTGCCGCCGTCCTGGGGGGGACGCAGTCGCTGCACACGAATTCCATGGATGAGACGCTCGCCCTGCCGTCGGAGAAGGCGGTGAAGATCGCGCTCCGGACGCAGCAGATCATTGCGCACGAGACGGGCGTCACGAACACGGTCGATCCGCTCGGGGGGAGCTACTTCGTGGAATCCCTGACGGAGAAGATGGAATCGGAGGCCGGCTCGTATTTCGAAAAGATCGACGCGATCGGCGGGGTGATTCCCGCGATCGAGGCCGGATTCTTTCAGCGGGAGATCGCCGACGCGGCGTACCGCTACCAGAGGGAGCTCGACGCGAAGGAGAAGATCATCGTGGGGGTGAACGACTTCGTCGAGGAGGGGGAAGCGATCGAAATTCCGATCCTCGAAATCCCCCCCGGCGTGGAATCCCGCCAGGCCTCCCGGATCGCCGCGGTCCGCGCCTCGCGGAACGATGCGCAGGTCCGCGCAGCGCTCGACGCCCTGAAGAAGGCCGCGCAGGACGGCACGAATCTCATGCCCCGCCTGCTGGAGTGCACGCGCGCGTACGTGACGCTCGGGGAGATGTGCATGGAACTGACGGAAGTGTTCGGCGTACACAACGAAATCCCCGTGTTCTGAACATCGCGGCACGCCCGGCGTGACGCACAACAAACCGAAGGAACATCGATGGCCCGATCTGTAGTTTCCGTCCTGAAGACGTCGCCCGCAACGGTCCTCGACGACCACCGACGCCTGACTGATCTCGCGGGAATGTCGTCCGTCCTGCGGAAGGGATCCACGACAATACTGAAGGACAACATCTCGTGGCATTTCCCGTTCCCCGGGGCGAACACGACCCCCTGGCAGATGGAGGGAACCATCCTCGCCCTCCGCACCGCGGGGTTCGACGACATCACCTGCGTGCAGAACAAGACCGTGGTGACGGACGCATTCAAGGGGGAGGACCTGAACAGATACGTCCCGCTCTTCCGGAAGTACGGGATCCCCGTCAGGTTCAATTTCCGCGACGGCGACATGGCCTGGGTGGATTACCGGCCGAAGGCGAAGATGCACGTGCTGGACACGATCTTTCCCGAGGGGATACGCATCCCCGACTATTTCCAGGGAAAGAACATCGTTCATCTTCCGACGGTCAAATGCCACATCTATACGACGACGACGGGGGCGATGAAAAACGCGTTCGGGGGGCTTCTCAACACCCGCCGCCACTACACGCACTCGTGGATCCATGAAACGCTCGTCGACCTTCTCGCGATCCAGAAGGAGATCCATCCCGGGATCTTCGCCGTCATGGACGGGACGACCGCGGGGAACGGTCCGGGACCCCGGACCATGATTCCCGTCGTCAAGAACGTCATCCTCGCGAGCGCCGACCAGGTTGCCATCGACGCGGTCGCCGCGAAGATGATGGGATTCGATCCGCTTTCCATCCCCTACATCCGCATCGCCCACAACGACGGACTCGGCACGGGCGATGTGCGCGACATCGCCGTCGCAGGCGACGACATCTCCGGCGAATCGTGGAACTTCACGGTCGGGAACAACGGCGTCAGCCTGTTCGGGAATCTCGCCTGGTTCGGCCCGCTGAAGGGGATGCAGAAGCTTTTCTTCCGCACGCCGCTCGTGCACGCGTTCATCTTCGGCTCGGAAGCCTACCACGACTATTACCGGTGGCAGTTCATGGACGGCCGCGTGTTCCGCCGTTGGCGGGCCGAGACCTCGTGGGGAAAGCTCTTCCAGGAGTATGAGACGCGCCCCGAGCCCGCCGCAGCGGCCGGCCCGCGGTGACACGCAAGACCCGCGCCGAGGGGGTTCTGCTCTCCCTCACGATGATCTGGGGAAGCACGTTCGTCGTCGGAAAGATCGTCCTCGAGCATCTGACCCCGCTGCAGATGATCGCGATACGGTTCGTCCTCTCCACCGCATTCGTCCTCGCAGTCTCCTCCCGCGCGATATTCCCCCTGTCGCGCCGGCAGGTGAAGGGAGGAGTGATCCTCGGCCTCCTTCTGTTTCTCGGGTTCGTGCCGCAAACGGTCGGCCTGACGCTCACCACGGCCTCGAAGTCCGCCTTCATCACCGGCATGATGGTGGTCTTCGTTCCCCTGCTCCAGATCGTGATTGAACGCCGCTGGCCCAGGGTCGGCAACCTCGCCGGCGTCGCCGTCGTATCCGCCGGGCTCTGGCTCCTGACGTCGCCGTCCGGTTCTTCGTTCAACCTCGGCGACGCCCTCACGCTCGTGTGCGCCATCCTGTTCGCACTCTACATCGTGTACATCGACGTCGTCGCCCACGACATGTCCGCAGTCCAGCTCACGTTTCTGCAGATGGCCACGAGCGCGGTCCTGGCCGTCGGAAGCACGCTGGCCTTTGACGCATTCCCGGCCGCCGTTCCCGCCGGGACGATCGCCGCCGTCGTCTACCTGACACTCTTCGCGACCATCCTGACCACGTTCATGCAGACCCGCTACCAGAAGGAAACGACGCCGACGCGGGCGGCGATCATTTTCACGATCGAACCTGTTATCGCCGCCCTGAGTGCGGCGCTGGTCCTCGGGGAACGGATCGGCATCGGCGGGGCGATCGGCGGGGGACTTATCATCTGCGGAGTCCTGCTCTCGGAGCTTTCCGACGCCATCCCGGTGCTCCGCCGGCAGCTGGGACCGGCGGAATCTTGATTTTCGATCCAGCCGGACGTATCATAGTCCCGCAGTGAAGACGCCGTGCAGCACAGAGGGCACATGGAGGCATCGGTCCACATCATCGTCGAGGGGCTTGTCCAGGGGGTCGGTTACCGCTGGTTTGCCGCGCGCCGGGCGCAGGCGCTCGGCATCGCCGGGTTTGCGCGGAACCTTTACGACGGGAACGTCGAGGTCGAGGCCGCCGGGGACCGCTTGAGCCTCGAGGAGTTCATCCGCGACCTGAAGACCGGCCCCCGCTCGGCACAGGTGAGGGACATGAAAATCGAGTGGGGCCCCCCGCGCGTTGCAGCGCACGCACATTTTGAAATCCGGTGATTCCGTGACTCATACTCCCCGCATAGGATTCGGCTACGACGTCCACCGGATGACCGGCGGGCGGAAACTCGTCATCGGCGGCGTCGACATTCCCCACCCGAAGGGGCTCGACGGACACTCCGACGCCGACGTTCTGCTCCACGCCGTGGCGGACGCACTTCTCGGGGCCGCCGCGCTGGGGGACATCGGCAAGCATTTCCCGAACACCGATCCGCGGTTCAGCGGCATATCGAGCCTGATCCTGCTCCGTCACGTCGCCGACCTCCTGGCCGGCCACAGGTTCACCGTGGGAAACGTTGACGCCACCGTGGTTCTCGAATTGCCGAAAATCGCCCCGTACGTCGATCTCATGCGCCAGAACATCGCCGACGCGCTCAGGATCACGCCGGCCCAGGTCTCGGTGAAAGCGACGACGCACGAGACGCTCGGATTCATCGGCGGGGGGGACGGCGCAGCCGCACACGCCGTCGCCCTGATCACCGCGCAATGACGACGCACGAAGGCCCCCCGTAGTGGAAAACATCAACGCGTACCTCCAGTCGCTGAGCCCGCTGCTCGTCTACGGCATCATCTTCTCCGTGGCGTTCGTCGAAAACGTCTTTCCCCCCTCACCGAGCGATCTGCTGATCGTCTTCGGGGGTTCCCTTGTGGGGTTCGGCCGCCTAGGGTTCATCGAGACGCTGCTCTGGTCCACGGCCGGAAGCACGCTCGGGTTCGTCCTGATGTACAAGATCGGCGACTGGTTCGGCGTGAAGATACTCGAGCGGGGGAAAATCAAGTTCATTTCTCCGGAGTCGGTCCGGAAGGTGGACGCCTGGTTCCGGAAGTACGGCCTTTTTCTCATCGTCGCGAACAGGTTCCTCGCGGGGACGCGCGCGGTGGTCTCCTTCTTTGCGGGGATGGCGGAGCTCCGCCTTCTCCCCTCCATCGCCCTGTGCGCGCTCAGTGCGGTCCTCTGGAACGCGCTTCTCATCACGGGAGGATATTACCTGGGAAACAACTGGCAGGCCATCGGCGGTTATCTCCGGACCTACAGTGAGGCCGTGACCGGGCTCGTCATCGCCGCCGTCGCCGCCGTCGCAGTCCGGTATTTCATCAGGCGCAGCCCGCCGGGGAGCCACGCATGATCGATTTCCTCTATTCGATCGATGTCGCGGTGTTTCACTTCATCAACGTCACGATCGCCAATCCCGTCGGCGACGTCCTCTGGCCGCTGATTACCGATTACGACAGGTTTCTCCCGGTCCGCATCGTTCTTCTCACGGTCTGGCTTCTGCTTCTCGTGCGGGGGGGAACCAGGGGGAGGACTGCCGCCATCCTGATCATTCCCATCCTGTTCTGCACCGACAAGCTCAGCAGCGCGGTCATCAAGGAATTCGTGTCGCGCCTCCGACCGTGCGCTGCACCAGGGGGCGTCCCGATCGTCCAGGGAATCCACATGCTGGTCGACTGCGGACCGGGAAAGTCGTTTCCCTCTTCCCATGCCGTGAACAACTTCGCGGTTGCGACGCTCTTCTCTTCGTACTACAGGAAATACCGGGCCGGGTTCTACGGCTGGGCGGCGATCGTCGCCCTCTCACGCCCCGCGGTCGGCGTCCATTATCCCTCGGACATACTCGGGGGGGCGTTGATCGGCGTTTGCGTGGCGCTCGCACTCATCACCCTGTGGACCTGGACCGCCCGGAAGTTCTTCCCGGCGATCGCCGTCGATCCGTCCGTGGAGGAACCGCGATGATGTCTCCCCGTGACGGAGATACGGGCGGCGCGCGGCGCAAGAGGCGGGGGTACGGCCTGGCCGCCCTCTCCGGCATCATGCTCGGGTGCTCGTTTCCCCCCTCGAGGCTCGGCATACTCGCCTGTTTCGGTCTCGTGCCGCTTCTCGTCGCGCTGGCGCGCCGGGAAAAGACGGCCGACGGGCTGAAGCTCACGTACGTTGCGATGCTCCTGTTCCACGTAATCACGCTGAACTGGACGGGGGGATACGTCCACGGGAACGACCCGTACATGATGATTGCGGGGGGAATCACGATGATCGTCCATCCCCTGTTTTACCTCCTGCCGATGGGACTGTACTTCCTCCTCCGCAGACGGTTCGGCGAAAAGACAGCGCTCCTGGCGCTCCCGTTCATCTGGACAGGGTATGAGTACTCCCACTCGCTCAGCGAGTGGTCGTTCCCGTGGCTCACGATCGGGAACAGCCAGTCCTATGACCTGTCACGGATCCAGTTCATCTCGTTCACCGGAATCTGGGGATTGTCATTCTGGATCATCCTCGTGAACGTGGCGGCATACGTGCTCTACAGGGCGCTGGCACGAAGCCCCGAAACGCTCGTCATACGCCGCGCCGCCGGGCTCGCCCTCGTGCTTGCCGTCCTCTATATCCTCCCTTCCGCGCTGGGGACCTACATCCTTTCGGGCGCACCTCCACAGGGGGAACCCGCCGGGACGGGACGCAGGGTCACCATCGGGATCATACAGTCGAACGTCGACCCGTGGGAAAAATGGGCACGGTCAGGCTCCGATCTCGCCGCGATGTACCTCGGGCTGACGAAAACACTCATCGACGACACCAGCCGGCCCAGGCCCGCGATTGTCCTGTGGCCCGAGACCGCGATCACCGGATTTCCGCTCCTCCCCCGGGCCCGTCCTGTTCTCGACATGCTCCGCGCGGCGGCCGACAGCATGCACGTGGCAATCCTCACCGGGATCGATCACGCGGTGGTCTACAGCGAAGGATCCCGTGTGCCGCCGAGCGCCCGGAGCTCTCCGGGTTCGGCCGTCCGGTATGATACGTACAACGCCGCGGCGTTCATCGAACCGGGTGCCGGGGAAATCCCCTGGTACGGAAAAATGAAAATGGTCCCGATCGCCGAGCGCATCCCGTACGCGGACATGTTCGCGTTCCTGGATTTCATGCGCTGGGGGGTGGGAATCGGCGGGTGGCAGATCGGCCCCGACACGACCGTATTCACGGACGAAAGGAGCGGGGTGAGATTTTCCTCCATCATCTGCTACGAATCGACGTACCCGGGATTCGTTGCTTCGTTCGTGCGGAAGGGGGCGTCGTTCATCGCCCTGATCACGATCGACAGCTGGTGGGGAAAGATGTCGGGTGCCTACCAGCACAGGCAGATCGCGGAATTCCGTGCGGTCGAAAACCGCAGGTGGATCGCCCGCTGCGCCGTCGGCGGGATCTCGTGCTTTATCGACCCGTACGGAAGAAGCTACGACGACACGGAGATGTTCACGCAGCGCACGCTCAGCCGCACGATCGGCACGGATGAGACGCTGACGTTTTACACGCGGCACGGGGACTGGCTCGGCGAGTCGGCCCTTCTTGCCGCGCTTCTCTTCGCGGCGGCACTCGCCGGCCAGTCATTCACAGACAGAAAGCGCAGGCAGTTATGGCAGAACAATTCATCGACCTGAGAAGCGATACCGTCACGCGTCCCTCGGCCGCGATGCGCGAGGCGATGTCGCGGGCAATCGTCGGCGACGACGTCTTCGGCGAGGATCCGACGGTCAACAGGCTCCAGGAACACGTCGCCGCACTCCTGGGAAAGGAAGCGGCGCTGTACGTGCCGAGCGGCACGATGGGGAACCAGACCTGCATCAAGGTCCACACGCAGCCGGGGGACGAAGTGATCTGCGAAAAGGGGGCGCACGTCTTCAACTACGAGACGGGCGGCATCGCGTTCCTCTCCGGGGCCCAGGTTCACGCGATCGAGGGGAAACGCGGGGCCTTCACCGTCGCGGACATCGAGCGCGCCGTGCGGCCCGATCTGTATTACATGCCGAAGACGCGGCTCATCTGCCTTGAGAACACGCACAACCGCGCGGGGGGAACGATCTATCCCCTGGAGCTGATCCGGAGCATCAGCGCGTTCGCGAAAAGCCGGAACATCCGCCTGCACCTCGACGGGGCGCGGCTCTGGAACGCGAGTGCCGCCACCGGCATCGCCCCGAAGGAGTACGCATCCCACTTTGATTCCGTCTCCGTCTGCCTCTCCAAGGGGCTGGGGGCACCCGTGGGCTCGGTCATCGCCGGAAGCACGTCGTTCATCGCCGAGGCACGCCACTACAGGAAGATCTTCGGGGGGGGAATGCGCCAGGCGGGGATCCTCGCGGCGGCGGGGCTCTATGCGCTCGAGAACAACGTCACCCGGCTTCCGGAAGATCACGAGAAAGCCGCCTACCTGGCACGCGAGCTCGCTGCGGTGAAAGGTTTCGACATCGACCTCGGTTCGGTCCAGACGAACATCATCATCATCGGGGCGGAGAACACCGGAAGGAAGCCCGAGGAGATCCTCCAGGCGCTGCGCGCAAAGGGGGTCCTCCTGACGCTCGGCAATTACATGGGGCTCAGGGCCGTGACGCATCTTGATGTTTCGATGGACGAGGTGAAACGCGCGGCACGGATCATCCGGGAAACGCTCTCCTGAGAATGGGGGGGGGATTCCCCCCCCCGGCGGAACCCCCGAAATTGGTGCGGACGGGGGAATATTTCACAATTTCCTTGCTTTTCACGCCGGAAGTGTATATCTTTTGGCGTTGTAGATATAGCCCAATTTGGGCTATTTTTGTTTCGGATGACGCTACCCCGATGGTGAATGACGAAATGCGGGCCGCAATCGACGATTGTGTCGCCCGTCTCTCTGCTCATCTTATCGAACTTGTCGTTCGCGGCCCCCGCGGGAAAACGCTTGTCGAGATATTTGTCGATGCGGAACAGGGAGTCACCAGCGATCTCTGCTCCGACATCAGCAGGGAAGCGTCGACGCTGATCGACCGCGCGGGATGGATTCAAGGGTCGTACCGGCTGGATGTTTCCTCGCCGGGGATCTCCCGGCCGCTCAGGTTCGCCTGGCAGTACAAAAAGCACGTCGGCAGGACGCTCGCCGTCAGGGTCAACGGCCCCGCGGGACCGGTCGAGCACACGGGGCGGCTCGCATCCGTGGGAGAGCGGGGGATCTTCATCGAAACCGCGAAGGGAAGCGCGCCGCAGGAATTCCCGTTCGAGAGTCTGACGGAAGCCGTCGTCAAGTCCCCGTGGTAAGGTTCGCACGGGAGGTGGTTCATATTATTCGGAGGTTCTGATGAATTCGGAGATTGTCGAATCTTTTGCCCAGATGGTGCGTGAGAAGGGCATCGACAAAGACATTCTGACCGGCATCGTCGAGGATGTCTTCTCGATGATGGTCCGGAAGAAATACGGGCAGGACGCGAAGTTCGACGTCGTGGTGAACATGGACAAGGGCGACATCGAGATCTTCCTCGAGCGCGAGGTCGTGGAGACCGTCGAGAACCCCGTGACGCAGATCGACGTGCAGACCGCCCGCGAGATCTCGGGAGAAGAACTGGGCGTCGGCGAGGACTTCGTCGAAGTCGTCCCCCTGGTGACCTTCGGCCGGCGTCTCGTCGTCAGCGCCAAGCAGAACCTCAACCAGCGGATCAAGGAAATCGAGCGCGAGAGCATCTACAACGAGTACAGCAACGCCGTCGGCGACATCGTGGTGGGGGAGATCTACCAGATCAGGCGCAACGAGATCCTCATCAACCACAACCGGAACGAGCTTCTCCTCCCCAAGAGCGAGCAGATCTTCAAGGAACGCTACAAGAAAGGGGACACGATCCGCGCCGTCGTGAAGGAAGTCAGGAAAAACGCCGGCAATCCGGTTGTCGTCGTGTCGCGCGCCGACCCCAAATTCCTCTCCAAGCTCTTCGAGCTCGAAATCCCCGAAATCTACGACGGCATCATCGAGATCAAGCAGATCGCCCGCGAACCGGGTGAACGCGCGAAGGTCGCCGTCGAATCGCACGACGACAGGATCGACGCCGTGGGCGCCTGCGTCGGCATGAAGGGCGTCCGGATCCATACGATCGTCCGGGAGCTCAACAACGAGAACATCGACGTCATCAACTTCAGCGAGCAGCCCGAGGTGTTCATCCAGCGCGCGCTGGCGCCGGCGAAGCTCAAGACCATCGAGCTGAACGACGAGGCAAAGACCGCGAACGTGCTCGTCGCCGCCGACCAGGTGTCGCTGGCCATCGGCCGCAACGGCCAGAACATCCGGCTTGCGTCGAAGCTGACCGGATACGAAATCAATCTCATCAAGGAAGGCGGCGAGGACGAGTACGATATCGAGCTCGTCGACTTCAAGGAAGAGCTCGGCGAAGAGCTGTACCTGAAGATGATCGACGCGGGACTCGAGACGGCGAAGGACGTCATCAACGCCAAACTCGACACGCTCCTGGCGATCGAGGGATTGACCGAAGAGAAGATCGTCGAGCTCCGGGAGATGATGAAGCGGGATCTCGAGGAGGCGGAAGTGGACGACGACGAGGAGGAATCCGAAGAGGAAGAAGAAGAAGGGGAAGAGGAAGAAGAGGACGAGACGCCGCAGGCCGCCGATCCGGCTGCCCCTGCGGCTGACCAAGCGTCCCCGGCAGAGCAATCTGCGCCCGGCGCGACTGAAGACGGAGCTCCTGCTCCGGCTCAGGAGACCGGCGGGGCATCGAAGGAGGAACCGGCGAAAGACTAGCAGGACCGTGTCGATGCTGTTCCTCTGACGATTGAACAAAGGGTACTCATGGCAGAAACTGCGGATAAAAAGAAAAAACTCTACAAGGTCGCGACCGAGCTGAACCTCTCGCACGAGACGCTGATTGATTTCCTGCGAAAGAAGGGACATGAGGTCAAAAGCCACATGTCCTCGATTGACGAGGACATGATGAAGGATATCCTCGTCCATTTCAAGAAGGAAAAGGACGTCGCCGAGAAGCACCACCGGAAGATCGCCGAGATCCGGGAGACGCGGAAACGCGCGGAGAAGAAGGTCGACGAGACGCCGGAACCGAGCGCCGCCGCACCCGCGCCGCCTGAAGCCGTTCCGGCACCGCCGCCCCCCCCCGAAGAGATCCCGGTGACCGAAGAGGAACCCGCCGTGGTCCCGGCGGAGGCGTCCGAACCCGTGGAGGCGGCAGTCCCGGAGCCCGCGCCCGTCGCGCCCCCTGTCGCGCCTCCGGCTCCTCCTCCGGCAGAACCTGCGCCCCCGGTCAAAGAGAAGGCCGAGGTCCGCAAGCCCAGGGGCGAAGAGCTCCTCTCCCCGCTGGAGAAGGAACGCCGCACGAAGATGGGGCTCACGATCAAGGGAAAGATGGATCTCACCCCCAAGACGAAGCCGCCTGTCAGGGGACAGAAGCCGGGGACCGGCACGACGACCGCAGCGGCAGCCGAAAGCGACGAGCACAAGAGGAAGAAAAAGAAGAAGAAGGTCAGGGAGGACGTCCCCGAGACGAAAGCCGTCGAGGTCGACGATCTCGAGCGGAAGAAGAAAAAGAAGAAGAAGATCCGCCACAAGGAGATCGACCAGGCCGAGGTCACGGACGCCATCCGGCGCACGTTCGCGGCCATGGACGACACCCCCGCAACCGGCAGGGCCGTCCTGAAAAAACGGAAAAAGAAGGAACGCGAAGAGGAGGTCGCCCGTCTCGCCGAGGAGGCCCAGAAGGAAGAAGGGAAGCTCCGCGTGACGGAGTTCGTCTCCGTCAACGATCTCGCGAACCTGATGCGGGTCAACGTCGCCGACGTCATCAAGAAGTGCATGGAGCTGGGGATCATGGTGTCGATCAACCAGCGCCTCGACAGGGACACGATCACGCTTGTCGCCGACGAGTTCGGCTTCGCGATAAGCTTCTACGAGGAAGTGACGGAGGAAGAAGTCCACACGGAAGGTGAAGACCGTCCGGAGGACCTCGTCCGCCGCCCGCCCGTGGTCACGATCATGGGCCACGTCGATCACGGCAAGACGTCGCTCCTCGATTACATCCGGCGTTCGAACGTCGTTGCGGGGGAATCGGGAGGCATCACCCAGCACATCGGGGCGTACAACGTGACGACCGCCAGCGGGCGCGTCATCACGTTCCTCGACACCCCGGGCCACGAGGCGTTCACCGCCATGCGCGCGCGCGGCGCGCAGATCACGGACATCGTGATCCTCGTCGTAGCCGCGGACGACAGCGTGATGCCCCAGACCCTTGAAGCCATCAGTCACGCGCAGGCGGCGGGCGTCCCGATCATCATTGCGATCAACAAGATCGACAAGCCCGAAGCAAACGCCGACAGGATCCGCCAGCAGCTCGCCGAGAAGAACATCCTCGTGGAGGAGTGGGGCGGCAAGTACCAGTGCGTGGAGCTTTCCGCACGCACCGGGAAGAACGTCGACGTGCTCCTGGAGAAGGTCGGTCTCGAAGCGGATGTCCTGGACCTGAAATCGAATCCGGGCAGGCTCGCCCTCGGCACGATCGTCGAGGCGCAGCTCGACAAGGGGAAAGGCATCACCGCGACGGTGCTCGTCCAGAAGGGGACGCTCCGCGTGGGCGATCCGTTCCTCGCGGGTATCTACAGCGGGAAGGTCCGCGCCATGTTCGACGAGCGCGGCAACCGGCTGGAGGCGGCGGGACCCTCGACTCCGGTGCAGCTCACGGGCCTGGACGGCTTCCCGCAGGCGGGGGATTCGTTCCTCGTCATGGCGACCGACCGCGAAGCGCGGGAGATCAGCCTCAAGCGGCAGCAGCTCAAGCGCGAGCAGGATTTCCGGCAGATTCACCTGACGACCCTCGATGATATTTCGCTGCAGATCAAGGAGGGCCAGGTCCGCGAGCTCAACGTGATCGTCAAGGGAGACGTGGACGGTTCGGTGGAAGCGCTCTCGGATTCCCTCATGAAGATCGAGCACAAGGAGGTGAAGCTGCGCGTCATCCACTCCGGCGTCGGCATGATCTCCGAATCGGATATCATCCTCGCCGCGGCCTCGGGCGCGGTGATCATCGGGTTCCGGGTGCGCCCGAACCTGAACGCGCGCCGCCTTGCGGAGAAAGAGAAAGTCGAGATCCGCACGTACAACATCATCTACGACGCCATCGACCACATCCACAAGGCGCTGGAAGGACTCCTGGCGCCGGAACGGAAGGAAGAGATCGTCGGGACGGTGGAAGTCCGCGAAGTCTTCAAAGTCCCGAAGATCGGGAACATCGCGGGCTGCCACGTGCAGGACGGCAAGATCATGCGCAACAACCGCGTCAGGCTCGTCCGCGACGGCATCCAGGTGTTCGAGGGATCGATTTCCTCCCTCAAGCGCTTTAAGGACGACGTTCGTGAAGTCGAAGCCGGGTTCGAGTGCGGCCTCGGCCTTGAGAATTTCAACGACATCAAGGTCGGTGATATCATCGAGGCGTTCCGGATCGTCGAGGCCAAGAGGAAACTGTAATGTCCATACGCACCGAGCGCGTCGCTTCCCTCATCAAGGAGGAGATCGGCGCCATATTGAGCCGGGAGTACCGCGACCCGTCGCACGGGTTTACGACGGTGACGGACGTGAAGATGACTCCGGATCTGAAGATCGCCCGGGTGTACTTCAGCGTCTTCGGGGGCCCCGCAGCCCAGCAGGCGACGATGGCCCTGCTGGAGAAAGACAGGGCGAGCATGCGCCGGGAAGTGGGCTCGCACCTCAGGATGAAATTCACGCCGGCGCTCCAGTTCTATCTGGACGATACGCTTGACCACGTAGACCGGATTAACACGCTGATCAAGAAAATCCATGATGGAACCGAGCCGTGAGTTCCGGTTCGACGACGGCGAAATGCTCCTGGTCCGCAAACCCGCGGGCTGGACGTCGTTCGACGTCGTGCACAAGATCGGCAGGATGTTCCGCGTCAAGAAGGTGGGACACGCCGGCACGCTCGATCCCCTCGCCACGGGGCTCCTGATCGTCTGCACAGGAAAGAAGACGAAGACCCTCGGGGAGTTCGTCGGACTCGAGAAGGAATACGCGGCCGAGATGACGCTGGGCGGAAGGACGGAATCATACGATACCGCCACCCCCGTGATCCCGGGAGGGAGCACGGAGGGGATCGACGGGGAACGGATCAGCGCGGTCCTCGCCGAGTTCACGGGCCCCCGGCGGCAGGTCCCGCCGATGTGGTCCGCGGTGAGCGTGAAGGGAAAGCGGCTGTACCGGTATGCGAGGGAGGGTGTCGAAGTGCATCGTGAGGCCCGCGACATCATGATTTACTCCATCGTGCCGGGGGAGATACGGATGCCTGTCGTCAGATTCAGCGTCTCGTGCTCCAAGGGGACGTACATCCGGAGCCTCGTGAACGAGATCGGCGACCGGCTCGGCTGCGGGGCCTACCTGTCGGCGCTCGAGCGGACGCGGATCGGCCCCTACCGTATCGAGGACGCGGTGACGATAGAAGAACTCACGGCGTACAGGACCATGCAGGAATCGAAGCCGTCATGATCCTCGCGCGCTCCGTGCGGGAAATCCCCCCGGACCCCAGTTCCGTCGTCACCGTGGGCACGTTCGACGGCGTTCATCTGGCACACGCCGAGATCATCCGCGAAGTCGTGAGCCGCGCCAGAATGCGGGAAGGACGGTCGATCGTCGTCACGTTCGACCCCCACCCCCGGCAGGTCGTGGGGCCGGCGGGAACCCCGGTCGAGCTCCTGACGACGATCGGAGAGCGGGTGGAGCTGATACGGTCACTCGGGGCGGATGTCCTGCTCCTGCTCGAGTTCACGTACGCGTTCTCCCGGATCAGCCCCCGGGATTTTTACCGCAGCTACATCGTCGGGGGAACGGGCGTTGACGAGGTGATCGTGGGCTACGATCACATGTTCGGCCGTGACAGGGGAGCGGGGATCGACGAGCTCGTGAAGATGGGGAAGGAATTCGGGTTCTCGGTGTTCGCCGTCCATCCGTTCACGGTGGAGGGAGAAACGGTTTCGAGCACCGTGATCCGGAAGGCTCTTGCATCGGGCGACGTGGAGAAGGCGGCGCGGTTCCTCGGCCGGCCGTATGCGCTCGGCGGCACGGTTATCAGAGGAGACGGACGGGGGAGGACGATCGGATTCCCCACGGCGAACATCCGGCCGGAATCACCCCTGAAAATCGTCCCGGCGCACGGCGTGTACGCGGTCGCCGTCCGCATCGCAGGGGAAGAGCGCCGGGGAATGATGAACATCGGTCTGCGGCCCACCGTGGTGCCGGTACCGGTCGAGACGATTGAAGTGCACCTGATCGACTTTGACGGGGACATTTACGGCCAGGAGATCACGGTCTCGTTTCTCCGTCGCCTGCGCGACGAGAAGAAGTTCAACTCGCTGCCCGATCTCGTCGAGCAGCTCGGAAGGGACAGGGAAGAGGCCCGGAGCACCGCGATGCGGCGCCCGGGAGCGGTGTAGCAACCTAAACAACGAACACCATTTCAGAGACACGAAGGAGCAGTACAATGGCAATCACCAAAGAACAGAAGGCCGGCATCGTCACCAAGTTCGGAAAAGACGGCAAAGACACGGGGACGCCTGAGGTCCAGATCGCCCTGCTGACGGCCCGGATCAACGACCTGACGCCGCATTTCGAGAAGTTCGGCAAGGATCACCATTCGCGCGTGGGCCTTCTGAAGATGGTCGGCAAGCGGCGCCGCCTCCTTGATTACCTCCAGGAGAAGAACATCGACCGGTACCGCAAGATCATTGCCGAGCTCCAGATCAGGAAGTAGGACTCTGCCGCGGCACGACGTCACTAGAGACGTGTGCGCGCGCAGGGGTATTGTCTGAAGGAAGCGATAACACAATGAAGGTCACGAAAGAGATCAACCTCGGGGGCAAGATCTTTTCCCTCGAAACGGGGAGGTTTGCAAAGCAGGCCGACGGCGCCGTGATGGCCCGGTTCGGCGACACGATGGTTCTCGCGACCGTGGTCGCGAGCAAACAGGAGAGTGACAAATTCGATTACTTCCCGCTCCAGGTGGAGTACAGGGAAAAGTTCGCTTCCGCAGGGAAGATCCCGGGAGGTTTCTTCAAGCGTGAAGCCCGCCCGTCGGAGAAGGAAGTCCTCGGGTCCCGCCTCATCGACAGGCCGATCCGGCCGATGTTTCCCGACTGGTTCCGGTGCGAGACGCAGGTGATCGTCACCGTCTACTCGTCCGACCAGGAACATGACGGCGACGTCCTCGGCGCGGTTGCCGCTTCGGCGGCGCTGATGATCTCCGACATCCCGTTCGAAGGACCGATCGCGGAAGTTCGCGTCGGGAGAATCGACGGCACGATGGTCATCAACCCGACGTTCACCGAGCTCCAGAAGAGCGACATGGACGTCACGGTGGCCGGCACGGAGGACTCGATCGTCATGGTCGAGGGGGACGCGCAGGAAATCAGCGAGCAGGACATGCTCGCGGCCCTCGGGTTTGCCCATGATTACATCAAGCAGATGTGCAGGGTGCAGGTAGAGCTTGCGCAGGAAGTCGGACGGTCCAACCGGAAGGCTCCGCCGCCCGTCTCGAACGAGGACCTCGTCAACGCCGTGCGTTCGATCGTCGGCGCCGAGATCTCCTCCCTTGCCGAGACGCCCATGCTGAAGGAGGAACGGGCCCAGAAGACCGAAGCGATCTACACCAAGGCCCTGGAAGCCCTCGCCGAGAAGTACCCGGAGCAGGAGAAGAAGATCAGCGAGATCATCCACGAGATGGAATACGTGGCAATGCGGCAGATGATCCTTGAGAAGGGAAAGCGCCTCGACGGGCGCGGCCTCAAGGAGATCCGGCCGATCACGATCGAAGTGGGCCTGCTCCCGAGGACGCACGGATCCGCCCTCTTCCAGCGGGGCGAGACGCAGAGCCTGACCACGCTCACGCTCGGCACCAAGATGGACGAACAGGTCATCGACGGGCTCCTGCCGGACTCGACCAAGCGCTTCATGCTCCACTACAATTTCCCCCCGTTCTCCGTCGGCGAGGTCGGCCGTCTCGGCACGACGGGCAGGAGGGAGATCGGACACGGCAATCTGGCCGAGCGATCGATCAAGAAGCTCATGCCGCCACAGCCGGAATTCCCGTACACGGTCCGCCTCGTGTCGGACATCCTTGAGTCCAACGGCTCATCGTCGATGGCCACGGTGTGCGCGGCAACCCTCGCCCTCCTGGACGGCGGGGCCCCCCTCATCCGGCCCGTCGCCGGCATCGCCATGGGCCTTGTCAAAGAAGGAGACAAGGTCGCAATCCTGAGCGACATCCTCGGCAACGAGGACCATCTCGGTGACATGGACTTCAAGGTGGCCGGCACGACCAACGGGATCTCCGCGTTCCAGATGGACATCAAAATACGCGGCATTTCCCTCGACATCATGCGGCAGGCGCTGGAACAGGCCAGGGAAGGCCGTATGCACATCCTGGGCAAGATGGAAGCCGTGCTTGCGAAACCGCGCGCGGATCTGTCGCCCTTCGCCCCCCGTCTCACGTCGTTCAAGATCCCCATCGACCTCATCGGCGCCCTCATCGGACCGGGCGGCAAGAACATCCGGTCCATCGTCGCGGACAGCGGCGCGGAGATCAACGTGGAGGACGACGGAACGGTCGTGGTGGCGGCGACGTCGCAGGAATCCGCCGACAAGGCAATCTACGCGATCAAGAAGATCGCGGAGGTGCCGGAGGTCGGCAAGGTCTATCACGCCACGGTGAAGAAGGTGATGGACTTCGGCGCCTTCGTGGAGTTCCTTCCGGGCAAAGAGGGTCTCGTCCACGTCTCCCAGCTCGACGTCAAGCGCGTTGAGAAGCCTTCCGATGTCGTGAAGGTGGGGGACACGTTCGACGTCAAGATCATCGACCAGGACGACCAGGGACGCTACAAGCTGAGCAGGAAGGTCCTTATGGCCGGCGGAGCACCAGCTCCCGGCGAGCAGCCGCAGGGCACCGACCGTCCCTCCGAGGGGCGTGAGCGGCACGGTAGGCCGCACCGGTAACCTGTTGTGACACCCGACCCGTCTCCGTTTTTTCCGGAGACGGGTCGGTTTTTCATCGACATCCTTCAGCTCTCCGCCAACAATGATTGTCATGAAGTTCGGCGGCACCTCGAACCGGGACGCCGCCGCCATGGGCAATGTCTGCCGGATCGTCGCCGCTCATCTTCCTGACCGCCCCTTCGTCGTCATCTCCGCCATCGCGAACGCCACCAACGACCTCGAGGAATCGGCGCGCAGGGCCGCGGGAGGCGATGCCTCCGGCGGGACGGAGATCCTCGCACGGCTCCATGCCCGCCACATCGCCATCGTCGACGGTCTCGTGAAGGATGCCGCGCGTGCCGGGGCTCTCGCGGCGGCATTCGAGGTCTATCTGAAGGAGATGACGACGCTTCTCCAGGGGATCGCCATCCTGCAGGAACTGACGCCGCGGACGATGGATGCAATCTGTTCGTACGGCGAACGGTTTTCTTCGCGCATCGTCGCCGCCGGACTCCAGGAGCGCGGCATCGATGCGGTCTGGGTCGATGCGAAAGATTTCATGCTCACGGACGGAAATTTCGGACGAGCGCTCCCGGTGACGGATGCTGTGACGGCGAGACTCAAGCAGTCCGTCGTGCCACTGCTGGAACGGGCGCAAGTGCCTGTCACGCAAGGCTTTATCGGGGTGACAGCCGCGGGCGCGTACACCACGATGGGCCGCGAGAGTTCCGACTACAGCGCGTCCATCATCGGCGCCGCTCTCGATGCCGACAGGGTGCAAATCTGGACGGACGTTGACGGCATGCTCACGGCGGATCCGCGGCTCGTCGAGGGGGTGCGCAAGATCAGGCACATGTCGTTCGAGGAAGCATTCGAGCTCTCGTACTTCGGGGCCAAAGTCCTCCACCCGAACACCATGCTTCCCCTCATGGAAAAGAACATCCCCGTCGAAATCCGGAATTCCCGCAGGGAGGAAGGGACCGGCACGATCATCGACCGCGCGCGTCCCGGGGCGGACGGCGACCCGGTCGTGAAGTCCGTTTCGTTCTCCGACGACGTTACGGTGATTTGTGTTTCCCCTCACAGGCGGACGAACCAGTATCTCTTCTGGGAGGGAGTGTTCAGCGTCCTGTCGCGTTCAGGAATCGACGTCAGGTCCGTCACCACCTCCGAATTCAGGATCGCCTTTACGGTCACCGCTCCGTTCGAGAGATCCCGGGTCGTGCCCCAGCTTGAGGAATTCGGGCAGGTCGAGGTCTCGCCGGAAAAAGCCAGCCTCTGCCTCGTCGGGACCGGACTCAGAGACTGTGCCGCCTTCGCGGGGCGTGTCTTCGGGGCGCTGGCCGGTATCCGGGTTTCGCTGATCGCGTACGGCGCCTCCGGGTTGAACATGACGATTGTCGTGGACAGGCAGTCTCTCCGGGATGCACTCGTCCGCCTCCACACGGAGTTTTTCGGAGTGTCTGCGCCCACGGGGGCATTCGATGTCCCGTTCAACTGACAACATCCCCGCCGGGATTGCAGCGCTGCGGAAGAAGACCGCCCGGGTCGCGCTGATCCTGGAACGGCACCTTGGCGTCCCCGAACGCCGCACGCCTCCCGCCGCTCCCCTCGACATGCTCATTGCGACCATTCTCTCCCAGAACACCAACGACAGGAACAGCCACCGCGCGTACACCGAACTCCGGCGGCGCTTTCCGAAGTGGGACCTCGTCGCTTCTGCCAGGCTTTCGACCATTCGTGCGGCGATACGCTCGGGCGGTATGGCAAATCAGAAGGCCCCGCGGATCAAAGCGGTGCTCGATGCGGTGCGGAGCCGGTACGGCGCGTACGATTTGCGGAAACTCGGGAGAAAGTCGAACGAGCAGATCATCGGGGAGCTTACCGCCTTGAACGGGGTGGGGGCGAAAACGGCCGCCTGCGTCCTTCTCTTTTCGCTTGGACGCGATGTGTTTCCCGTCGACACGCACGTGCACCGGCTCTGTACCCGGCTGCGTCTCGCGCCCGACAGTCCCGATCCGGAACGGACCTACGAAGCAATGAAGGACCTCGTCCCGCCCGGAAAAGGTCACTCGCTTCACACAAACTTCATCCGGTTCGGACGCGGCGTCTGCCGCTCATCCAATCCGCTGTGCGGCATCTGCCCGCTGTACGCGGAATGCGGATTCGAGGGAAAAACGGCGCAGGGCATCCGCCTGCCTTCCCCCGCCGGGAGAGACCGCGACTTCATGCTTCTTGACAACGTATGACCATGACTCCCGACGCCGCTTCCGGTCCCGTTCAACGGATCCTCGTCATCAAGCTCCGTGCCGTGGGAGACGTCATCCTCTCCACAATCGTCACGAAGAACCTCCGGCTTGCGTATCCGGACGCCCGGATTCATTACCTCACCGAACGACCAAGCCTTGACGTCGTGAAAGGCAACCCGTACGTCGACGACGTCCTCGTGTACGACCGGAAGACGATGAGCGGGCTTGATCTCATCCGCGCGGTGCGACGCGGGCGGTACGACACGGTCATCGATCTCTTCGGCAATCCACGCACGGCGCTCGTGACCCGCCTGAGCGGTGCCGAACGCAGGGTGGGGTTCCGGTTCCGGGGACGCGCTTACGCCTACAATCTGCCGGTGGAGCCCCGGGGAAACAAAGTTCACAATACGCAGTTCAATCTGGATGCCCTCGCCCCCCTCGGCATTGAGGTGAAGGACCGGCGCATCCATTTCGCGTTCGGCGATGAGGATCTCCGGTTCGTCGAGTCCTTCCTGCCCCCCCCGTTCACACCGGGCTCCCTTGTCGTATGCATCAACACCGGAGGAGGGTGGTATACGAAACGGTGGGGGCTCGACAGATTTGCCGTCCTCGCTGACAGGCTTGTCGAGGAGTTCAAGGCACAGATCGTTCTTCCCTGGGGCCCCGGCCAGCTTCCGGACGTCGAGGAAATCCAACGACGGATGAGCAGGAGCGCGTTCATCCCCCCGGCGACGACACTCCGTCAGCTCGGTGCGCTTCTCTCGAGGTGCTCCATCGTCGTCACAAACGATTCGGGACCGATGCACATCGCCGCGGCGGTCGGCACGCCGGTCCTGGGGATCTACGGCCCCACGGATCCGGCACTGCAGGGACCGTACGGCGTGCCGTATCTCGTCGTACGGAACGAGGAGCTCGACTGTCTCGGGTGCAATCTGACCGTCTGCCCGATCGGACATCCCTGCATGCTCGGCCTCAGCGTTGATACGGTGATGCAGGGATTCCGGCAACTCCTGACACAAACCCGGATGACGACATGAAAAAGAAAGCTCCCCGTCGAAAGGGCCCGACTGCGACCCCGCCGTTCCGCTGCAAGCACTTCACGGGATACAAACCCTGCTTCCCGGGAACCCGCTGTGACGAGGCGTGCGTTGATTTCGATCCCGTTGGTACGCGCATACTCCTGATCAACCTTGACGCGATGGGAAATGTCATCGCGACGACGAGCATACTTCCGGCGATCAAGCGGAAATACCCGGAGAGCACGATCACGTGGCTCACGGAAAAGCGGACCGCACCACTCCTGCAGCATAATCCGCTTGTGGACAGGATCTTCACGTGGGAACCGGAAAACTGGCTCATCCTCCGGCAGATGAAATTTGACGTTCTGATGAACGTCGACAAATCGCGCCGCTCGGGTTCACTGGCGATGTCGGTGGAAGCGAAGGTCAAGCTCGGGTTCGCCATGAACGCCGACGGGCAGATCGTCCCGTTCACCAAAGATGCGGAGGAGAACTACCGGCTGGGCCTCGACGATGACCTTAAATTCCGCCGGAACCGGAAGACGGTATCCCGGTTGCAGTGCGAGCAATTCCGGCTCGACTTCCGGAGGGACGAATACATCCTTCCGCTGACGGAGGAGGAGCGCGCATTCTGCAGACAGTACGCCCAGGAGTACGGTCTCGGAGGGGAGGGGGACACGATCGTCGGTTTCAACACGGGCTGTTCCGAGCTGTACCCGAACAAGAAGATGACGATCGGGCAGCACGTGACGCTCATCAAACGGATGGCGCAGATTCCCGGAATCAAGCTCGTCCTCCTGGGCGGACCGGAAGACACGGTCAGGAACGCGGAGATCGCACGTCAGGCCGGGGGGAACGTACACAGCACGCCGACGACGGAGGGGTTGCGCCGGGGACTCTGTTACGAAAACCTCTGCAACGTGATTATCACGGGTGATTCATTCGGAATGCACGCGGCCATCGGTCTCCGGAAGCACGTCATCGCCTGGTTCGGCGTCAGCTGCCCCCAGGAGATCGACCTCTTCGAAAGGGGAGTGAAGCTCGTTCCCGAGGCCCTTGAATGCTCCCCCTGCTGGAAACGGGAGTGCCCATACAATCTCGAATGCATCACCATGATTGACCTTGAGAGGATCATCAGCGAGGTGGAACGCTACGCGGGCGCACACGTGCGCGACGGCCGGGCCGCAGGGAGGAAAGAACAGCGCTGACGACGCGCGGTCCAAGGGTGAACGACGATTGCGAAGGTCTTAGAGATTGAGCGCCAGAGAGAGCGTGTGGGCGTCGCCGAGATCGGACGAGAGCTTCGCATACGCGTAGTCCAGGACGAGAATTCCGTACGCTATTCCCACCCCGAGCGTCAGCCCCCTGCCTTCGGATCCGAACTGGTAGCCGCCGCGTGCGGCAAACATGGCGTTGAACTTCAGCTCCGCTCCCGTGTTGAGGTAGTTTCTCTGTTCCGGAAAGATCCGGACAACATCGGCGGCCACCGTCGCTTCGATCTGCTCCTGCACCAGCGGGATCGTGTACGCCGGCCCGAAGCGGAGCAGGGACGGGAGGGTCGTCCTCTCGGAACGAAGCACGCTCATCGACCCGAGGTTGCACACGGCTGCGCCGATTACGAGACTGTCGATCGGGGATTGCCAGATTGCGCCCACGTCGGCGGCGAACCCGGATCCTTCGTCCACGAAGATCTTCTGGTACAGGAACTTCCCCGTCACGCCTATCCTGAGATCGGGTGAAAAACGATGGGAGAACGAAAGTCCGGCAGAGAACTCCCGGGAGGTAAACGTCCCGTCGGCCGGACCCGGTCGTGTCCGTATTTCGATGTCTGATACGGTCGTACTGTTGATCGCTGCCCCGAGGGCGTTGTCGTCGCCGAGTGCAATGGACGCCCCCAGGTATTCCATCCTTGTATCCTGGATCCACTCCCTGTGCATGAACATCAGCTGTGAAGCCGCCGGGACCGCCTCTTCGGGGAGGAGTCCCGCCGGGTTGTAGTACGTCGCGGAGGCACCCGAGGCCAGCGCGCTTGCCGCATCAGCCATCCCGGTGCCGCGGCCGGATATCCCGAGTTTCAGAAACGCCATGCCGGATTGCCCCGGCTGGGCGTAAAGCTGGGCCCCGCCTCCCAGGAAAAGAAGCGCGGCAAGTGTGTTGTTCAGAGAGCGCATAGCTGTGGCCACCCGTTGGTCAGAAAATTACTCCGAGTGATATCATATGTATCCCCGTCGGGGCAAACGGCTCGATCACGTAGGCATAGATGATCGAAGGCGTCCATCCATGGAGTCCGCGAGAGACCGTAAACCCGAACGCAGGGCTCGCACCGGCTCCTTTATCCTTCAGATCGATCCTGTCCACTCCGCCCCGCAGAGTCAGCTCGCGGATCACGGGGATCTCGACACCGACGCGGAGAATGCTTGTTTTGACGTTGCTGACCTCGATCTCCGCGGAAACCAGGCCGAGGCTGTCAGGAAGCAGGTAGGCCCCCCCCCCGGTGATGAGCAGGGGGAAATTGTCCTCGCTCGTCGTCCCCTGGTCCGAATACAGCGTGGTCGAATCCCACTTGTATTTTGAATTAATGTCTTTTACGGTCAAACCGAACGAGAGCGAGTTGTTGACCCGGTACATCGCCCCGAAATCCAGCCCCGCTGTCACCGAGGTGAAGTCCGTGTAGAGGTGGTAATAGAGTATCTTGAGATTCACTCCGAAGCTGAATCCGCTTATGAATTTCAGGCCGAATCCGAGAAACACCTGCCCTTCGGTCGTTTTCATTATCCCCGTCTGCTCACCGTCAGCATCTCTCCCGTCAATGTTACTTACCCCAGCATTGATCAGCCCGGCAGAGACCCCGGCGTCGGGAGGGAGGGTTTGCGTGAACCCGATGAAATTCAGGCTGCGGTCCAGGCTGAGAAGCCCGAATGAGCCGGACGCGTTCCTGTACTCCGCGAGCGGGATCACGGCAGGGTTGTAGTACCCGATGACATCCCCGGACACAACCGCCGTCATCGCGTTTCCCATCCCCATCCCGCGCGCCCCGAATCCCATGCGGCTGTATGACCCCGGCGCTCCTCCGATCTGGGCGAACGAAACCGATCCGAACAGGCAAACGAGAGACATCGCTACGACGGACCTGCGACTCATTGGAGCACCATCACTTTCCCCCAGGCGGGATCCCCGCCGCCGACGGTCACCCTGTAGAAATAGACGCCGTTGACGACAACCGCCCCCGAATCATCCCGCCCGTCCCACACCTCATCCCGTTCCTGCGCGCCTGACCTGGGTGCATCCCGCAATAGTGTCTTCACCCGGTGCATGCCGAAATCAAAAATCTCGATCGTGACGGTCGCGGAAGGTCGCCCGAGGGGGTAATGAAACCGAACAGTTTCATGTTTAGGAGAAAACGGGTTCGGGTAGGAGTAGGTCTTCGACGGGGAGCCCACCGGCTGGCTCGTCCGAAGCACATCCCACGATGATCCGAACGGAGTGAACGCGTTGTCCACCGTCCTGACAAGACCGTCGGCGTTTCCGCCGAAAACCGTATCACCGACAACGCCGACCGCATAAAACGCCGAGGAAGTGACCTGGTTTCCCCGGGTCGGATCGACGATGGACCCGGAGGTAATCCAGGATGCGCCGCTGTTCGACGAGCGGTACAGTCCGAGGTCCGTCGCCGCGTACACAATGGAATCCTTGAATGCGAAATCATACACCTTGACCCCGACGAGGGAGTTCGTCCACGTCATGCCCGAGTCATCCGTGAAACTCACGGAAAAGGTCTCGGTCGATGACGACGCCGGCCAGTTTGCGGTCCATATTCTGGTGCCGGATCCCCGTCGCTGCCCCCGGATCGCCACCACCCAATTTGCGAGCACGGGGTTCAGCTCGTTTGTGGCGGTGAATTTCCTCCAGCTCACGCCTCCGTCTGAAGACCTGTTGATGCCGCCAGCGCTGCCGGCCCAGATGATTGAGGGACTCTCGACGTACACGGAGAAAAGGAGGAAGTTGTTGTTCACCCGCGGGTCGACGACATACCCGTTGAGCGGGTCAGTCGGAGAAACAGAGCTCAGAGTATCCGAGGGAAGAACGATGCGCTTCCATGTGGCTCCGTTGTCGGTCGATTTGCGCAGCCCGCTTGACCAGCTTGCCACCCAGACGGCGCTGTCCGTCACGGCCAGCCTGAACGTGACGTTCTGTTCAGACACGACGATGGGCAGGAAGTGAACAGTGTTGGCACCGTACGCCACCAGCGAGTCCGCGCCATCGTCAAGAGGTTGTGAGGCCGAATGCCAGCTGGAACCGTTGTCAGTCGAGTACGCGTAGCCCGATCCCGTCTGGATATTCCCCGCAGTCTGCGTCACCTCCACGTAGCCTGTCGCACACCACGTGGTGTCGCCTTTGACGTCCATCGCGAATATCCCGGGCCGGGGAAACTGGGGCACTCCCCGATAGCTCGTAAACGTTCGCCCGCCGTCCGACGTACGTGCAGCACCTTTTCCCGTGCCGATCCACAACTGGTTTCCCCTGACAACGGTCTGGGATATCGCATTACTGGGGATTTGAGACGACCCCGCGTCTGTTTTTGCGCTCAACGAAGGAGTCGAGAGAAGGTGTGTCTGGGCGTTCCCTTCATAAGAAAAGAGTCGTAAAACTACGAGGGATGCGAGTATTACTAACGGAGGATGTTTTGTCATGGCTCAGTACAGCGTCAGACGGTGAAGAATCGATGCGCTCGTGTCGCCGGAAACGTTGACGGCTTGAAACAGGAACCGATAGACTTTCCTCACGGTCGGGCCGTCTGACGCCTGGACAATCAGCGAGTAAACACTGTCCCCGGCGGCAGCCGTCATGACAAACTGCTGGGTGGGATTGCTTGAATCGAGACTGAGAAAATAGACGGTTTTGATGTCCGCCTGGCCGTCCGGATCAGTCGCCTTGATAGACAAGGGTATCGTCGCATCGCCACCCACGGGAACGAAGACGCTATCCGGCGCCACGAGATTCGACAAAACGGGGGGGTGGCTCACTCTGGACATCACAAGGGGGAGTTCTACAGCATTGCTGGTGAAACCCTGATTGTCTGTAGCGACAACTCTCAGTCGATAGACTCCTGACGCCGTGCTGGGAACGGTGAACTGGACCGTTGCTGAGTAGATTCCGTCCCCCGAGGCAGAGTCCGGAGAAACGCCGTCATCGTGCATCGAGACCGTCAGCAAAGGGTCGGTGGAACCCGGGGCAATGACGTCAACTGTAACGCTCGCGATGGCGGCCGCGCCTGGCTGGCGGATGACTCTTGCCTGTGCGCCCACCGTCACCGTCAGGACGCCGTTTGACTCCGGCAGGGACTTCACCTTGAGAGAGTCAGGAGAGACCCTGGCCGTCCCGACGAAGGGAGGGACCCCCGACGGATCGACAACTCCTCCGGTTTGTTTGGTGCATCCGCTGACAATCATCAGCCCGAGCATCACCAAAAGAGTGCTGGTGGACCGTCGGGAGGAAAGGGGGGGTGTACGTCGGGTATAAGCAGGGCCAGAGGGTGTGAACAACCCCTCGTTTGCTGTCTGGGTGACTTGTCGGGAGAAAGGTCGCATCGGAAGCGTTGGTGAGACTTATAGGTGAATTGGAGATATAAGTACCAACGCTTCGATAGCTGTTATCCGGGTTGGAGGGACAGGAAAATTATCTATCAATCATAACAAATAGGGGGACGAATGTCAAGGCCGCCGTCGTAATCCTGTGCGCGCACAACCCCCGCGTTGTTTGTGGGGAGACTGTTGCGTATCATCCCGCATTGTTCACGTGCACAGGAACTTCCTAAAGGCTCTCGATCCCGAAACCGGTAAAGAGAGTGGCAAGCATGTTTGACAATACTCCTACGAGGGATCAAGAGCCTCCGCCTGCAGTGAAGGCGATGTGGGCCGCCGCATACCGCAAATACTTTGGACTCTGGACGAACCTCGCAAAGTCATCGGGGCTCACCGATGATGAATCCAAAGACGTTGTGCAGTCCATCATCGCCGGAATCCTCTGCGAGCCAAAACGGGAATTTGAGTCTCTTGATCACGTGAGGAATTATGTCGCAAAGAGCGTCTTTAACAGAGTGAAAGTCGTCCGCGCCCGCAACGGGAAGAAGTCATCGTGGCACGAGGACACCGAAATCCGGTTCGCGATCCATCCCGACGAGTATGCCGGTGACGAGATCACCCTGCGCGACTCGCTCTGTACGGCAGTGGGCACGCTGTCGCGAAAGGATTTCAATATATTGAAGATGCGTTTCTTCTCCGGATTCACCCTCGCCCAGGTGGGTGAATTCCTGGACATGCCGATTTCAACCGTCAAAAGCAGGGAGGATGCCATTCTCAAGAAGATTCGGAAGAAACTCCGACACAGGGGATTTTGAAATGCCCCGTGTACGGACCATGTGCCAATCAACAACCGGAGCACACACTTCAATGGGAAAACGAATTCACACCAGCACGATCATCGACTTCGCTCACGGGAGGCTGACCCCTGCGGATTCTCTAGGATTGCTGGAGTCCATTGAGAAGGACCCGCACGCGTCAGAAGAACTAGACCTGGTCGTCGACCTGATGAATGAGGCCAGCGACCCGAAGAGCGTCGTGTTCATGGCACCGGTTCGCCCCCCGAGGACGATCGTCTCTCGCACACTGAGTTCTTTCGTCGAGAGTATCCGAAATCACCCGTTCCTTTATCCCGCGGGCGCATTTGGTTCTCTGGCCGCCGCGATGATCCTCGTGGTGGGCATCAATGTGCTTTCGGCAAACAGATTTGATGAGCTCACGGGCATTGACAGAACCGCGTTCACCTGGAACGCCCGCGGCACGGATAACAGCGACGTTGCAGGAGCATACATTTGCTTCACCAACGGCGAATATGCGAAATCTCTTGCCTTGCTGGATCGATATCTACGGCTCGAGCCGGCAGGTGATCTTGCACCCTACGTGCACTACACAGCGGGTGCCGTTTGCCTGATCGCATCCCGGGAGAGCTACTTCACATTGTTCCAAACCCACAACGCAGCCCGGATATCGGAGGCCCTGCAACACCTCTCGATCGCGGCAAGTCAAACTTCAAATCGACGACTGATCGAAGAGTCGCGATTCCTCAGGGCAAAGGCATACCTGATGCTGCACAGGCCTTCCGAGGCGATCGCCGAACTCGACGCCGTTCGAGCCCTCAACGGCCCAAGAAGCGAAGAAGCGATGCAGATTATTGCCCGGGTACACGCTTTGACGCCCTAGCACACCCGGAGGCACCCCGGGGCGGCTCAAGCACGATTGAGCCAGTGTCACGTACCCCGCCACACCGACACGTGACGGATACTTCTCCACAACCCAGAAGGGCCACACGATGCGCCCTACCAACCTTCTTGCCCTCCCGGCACTTGTCCTTCTAGTTTTTCCACAGTCAGTCTCTTCTCCATGCGATGCCGACTACATCGCCCTGCGCCGGATGATCGGCCAGGAGAAGTACGACGATGCGATCAATACCTGCATCGAACTCATCAAGGACCATCCCGATTACCTGCCCCTGTATGAAACTCTGCCGGAAGTCGCACAGTACGCAGGGAACATGGACAAGGCAATCGCCTTTCTCGAGGAGCGCGTCGAAGACGGGACCGCGCTCCCGTTTGTCTACTACGGACTCGGTACGGCCTTTTATGACAAGCACGATTACCGGACCGCCGTGGTGTACTTCAATAACGCCATTGAATCCGGCAACACCACCGCAGAATGCTACCGCGGGCTCGAGTACGCATACGAGAAGCTCGAAGGTCTCGACGGAGCTACAAGGTACTTCAATCTGCTCTGTCATCGCGATCCCCAGAACCCCAACAACTGGTACGGGCTCGCGCTGGCGTACTGGACCAGACAGGACTACGACCGTGTTAAATCGAGTCTTTCAGAGGCGCTGGCACGTAACCCCGGGGAGCGCCGGTACATACAGGCCCAGGTCGCCACGGCGTATCTCCGGGGTGAAACGGATTCCGTAGCCGGAATGATGAACAAGCTCATCGGTCGTGCCTCCGAGGAGCTGGACTTTACGGGGAAGGAATTCCTGAGATCATTTGTGGTTATAGGCCACTTCAATCGTGACCGGTACCAATCTGCCATTCAGACGATTGAGGAAGTGATCACTGACAGCAAGACTTACGGCTACCTGCGATGGCTGGGATGGGGCTACAAAAGAATGTCCGATGTCAAGTTTCTGATGGGGGAGTACCAGCCCGCGATATCCTATGCCAAGGACGCGGCCTCGGTTGCAGAAAAAGTGGGGGATGAAGAGCTTCTTCTGGCGTCTCTGAGTCGACAGTTCGAAGTATATAGTGAAATTGGAGATTACTACGATGCATTAGAGACGGCGTACTGCAAACAAGCTGTTTCACAAGCAAAGGGGCTTGACCGAGAGGGCATCCGTGTTCTAGGAGATATTGCGTGGACATTGCACAATCTTGGCTCCGACGAAATGGCATTGGAATATGCTATTGAAGCGTTGGGCCGATCTGAAGAATTCAGAGCGGATCTCCGCCTCTTATACCCGCTGCAGACTATTCTAGGTCTAATTTACGAAGGGCTAGGAAATTTTTCTGAGGCTGTCAGACACTATTCACTGGCGTCATCGTTGATCCCGAGAGACGATATTTGGCGACGAAGCATGGCCGTAAGTCATGGACAAATGGGAAGAGCTTTCCTAGGGCTCAAAGATTATAGAGAAGCTGCGCGTCACTTTTCCCTGCAAATGAAATTGGCAACGGCTGAAGGATATGAACCTGAGGTTATCTCCGCGCTTGCCAACCAAGGAATGATGTGGCTAGCACGAAAGAAATACAGGGTTTCGCGTGAAATTCTTGAAGAGTCTTATGACCGAGCGTGCGCTTCAAACCAATTGTCCTCGATGCTCACTAGTTCGAGAGGCCTTTCGATTGTTGCAGAGAGAGTGAATCGGTTAGGTGATGCTGTATCATGGAGGGAAAAAGCTATAACTGCGAATGAATCAATGGGGCTGTGGCATGAGCAAATAATGTCGATTTCAGGAGGGAATCGTGATCTTATTGCAGACTACCACGAGTACGTAAGGCTCCTGTGTTTGCTAGGAAAGCCGGACCGTGCCCTTGAAGCAGCGGAGAAGGCCAAGTCCATATCATTGGCTAAACTTGTGAGTCTGCCCCAACTGGAAAGGAGCGCTATTGCCTCGGATCCACAAAAGGCTCATCTGCTTCAAATGCAAAAAGAGATCATGCGAATGCATTCTCGGATTGCAGGCAGTGACAAGCCAGTGGTCCCACCTAATTCCAACGATAGCACACTAGGGCTGTTTAGCTCATTAAATCATCTTGAAATGAACTTTCAGAGGCTCCTTGATTCTCTCCGGTCATCAAATACGAAACTATATGATTTGCTTTATCCTTCAGTCCACTCCTTGAGCGAGATCCAGCATGACTATCTCGAGTCAAATCAAACCCTTATAGAATACAGCGTTGGAGAAAACCTCACGGCCGTAATTGTTGTCCGCAAAGATACTATCACTGGTTTTACATTAGACGTGAGTGAGCGTTCCATCAGAGAGCTGCTGACACGAATAAGCAGGGTTTACTCAGACGGTAAGGTTAGTTTACCCGTTATGAACGCCGCGATTGCAGACTTTAACTTCGACCAGCTGTACGAAGCATACAATCTGATCCTTCGACCTGCCCTACAATATGCCGGCGATTCGAAGCATTTAACTATCATCCCCGATGGGGCGTTGTCAAACTTGCCTTTTGAAATCCTGGTATACGGATGGGAGAAGCAAGCAAATAAGGAGGCATCCAAAGAACCTCAATATGTCATTGACAAATATGAAATCAACTACGCGTTGTCAGCATCAACAGAGTTGAATTTAAGACGTCAGGCTCGTCGCGCCACCAAACTAATTCTTGCTATTGGAGATCCAGTAGTCACTGAAAAGACCAACGTCTCCGTCGAAGTCCACAAGACCAGCATGATCGGACCTTCCGATTCAGATCGCCCTAGAGTATTCCCGGGGGTCCGACGTGAGTTGGGTGCGATACGAAATATCTTTGGAAATGCGGCAACTGTGCTCGCCCGCCTTAAAGCGACTAGCAGGTTGTTGAAAAACGCATGATTAGCGAACGATTATTCACTTCGGAGCTTGTCGTGGGGAGTGAACGCGGAGTGGCGAACGAGTTTTTGTCTGCCGGTGTGCCCTGCGGTGGCCGATCAGTTGCTTCGTGGCTACCGATCGAGCGCTCTCTGCGTGCATCAACACATTTCTCCCACGAGGTTCCGTATTCTTATCAAGTTGTAGACTGCATTGGTGAAGGTGAAGACCCAACCACCTCGGTCAAGGCCCTTGTGCCGTGTCTTCCGCAAGAGGCCGATCGTCTTGATCCATCCAAAACCTTCCTCGACGATTTTGCGTTTGCGCTGACTGATCTCGTACCCAGGATGCCGGGTCGTGCGAAGGTCAATGGCGCTTGTTCTGTTGGTGTCATTCTGCGCCACATGCGGGGTCACGCCAGCCTCCCGCATACGGGCGACAAAATCAGCCGTGTCGTAGTTCTTGTCTCCGCCCAGGGTTACGTGGATCTTCCGATCCCCTTTGACCTCGCGGATCATCTCCTCGGCCGCCTCCCGTTCTGCTTTCCCCGTCGCCCGGGTGTATCGCGTCGTGATCACCAGGCCGTGCCGGTTTTCGATCAGAACATGACCCATAAAAGAGAGCTTCGATTCCTTCCCTTTGCCCTTGCGCCAGAGCTGTGCCTCGGGATCGGTCGTCGATTGGTGCGTATCGTTGGTCCGCGTCTCTCCGTGGAAGTCTACCGTCGGATTGCCGGGGTCACCCGACTTCGTCTTCGGGGGTGTGCCCTTCTTTTGAAAGCTCTTATGCCCCGCCCAGGCCTCGATCAGCGTCCCGTCAACGGTGAAATGCTCGTCACTGAGGAGCTTGTGGGACCGGGCCAGATCAACCACTTTGCTCAGGAACACCTCGGCGATATCTCCCTCGAGCAACCGGTCCCGGTTCTTGCTGAAGGTGGAGTGGTTCCAGACCTCATCGTCCATCGACAGCCCAACGAACCAGCGGAAGAGGAGATTGTAATCCAGTTGCTCCATCAAGAGCCGTTCACTGCGGATCGTATACAAGATCTGCAGAAGGAGTGCCCTCAGGAGATACTCAGGAGGAATCGAGGGACGACCACTCTCCGCATACAGCTTGCTAAACGTTGGCGACAGCTCCTTCAAAATCGGGTCCACCAGCTCGCGCAGCGCTCGCAGCGGATGATCCGCCGGAATACGGTCTTCCTGCGACACATAACTGAACAATACTTTCTGTGGATCCTGGTCGCCGCGCATCGGCAAATGTCTCCTCAGATGGGGATGATGACCTGTAACATCAACATCGCACATCCGGTTCGACTTGAAAACGGAATACTTATGAGTTTTTCAACAACCTGCTAGTAGCAACTTCAAAGTGGAAGCGTACCAATATCGCATTCTGCATTTAGCATCACACGTGAGCTTTGATGAACTACGTCCCCTTTACTCTTTGATTGCCCTATCCAGGGATGCTAGCAATGGTGATTCCAAAGGGCTAAGAGCAATCGATTTCTTATCGTTAGATCTAAATGCGGATTTGGTTGTATTGAGCGGGTGTAATACCGGAAGGCTGTCTTCAAGATCAGGGTCAGATGGATTGACAAGTTCAATTATGATCTCGGGCGTCCCGACTGTTGTGGCTAGCTTATGGAATGTCGATGATGAGGTCACCGCAAATTTGATGGAGGCCTTTTACGGAAATCTCAAGAAGGGAAATACCAAGAGTGAGGCACTTCGGCGTGCGAAGATGGAGTTGGTTCACTCTGGCAAGTCCGATCCATTTTACTGGGGCGCCTTTGTTCTGTGTGGAGATGGCGGAAGAATCTCGCTTGATGATACGGACAATAAATCTTCGAAGACCTTTTCGGAAACGACGGCGGTTCTCTGCCTTTCTTCTGCGTGCCTTGTAATGATCATCGCCTATTGGCGACATCGACAAAGTTCCTGACCTCAATTACCCGAGAAATCGTGAGATAGCCTTCGTCAAGGCTATTCAGAGATAGGCACAAGCACAAACGAGAGAACGAAAATGGCGCAACATAGCCATCCGATGAACACACGGGCGGAGTCAAGCTCTTGGATGTCTTCGAGTGGAGGATGCCGGAATCGTTTGCTCCTCAAAAGCATGGCCAGCACCATACTCCACATCAGCCAACCCATCCAGCCGAATGAGAATTGAAACCCAAGAAATGGAAGAATTCCAGCCGTGCCTAATAGCATTAGGGCGACCAGAGCTATCTGAGCTATCCTCTGCGAACCTGAACCAAACATCGCGTATGAGATGTGGCCTCCATCCAGTTGACCTACTGGCAAGAGGTTTAGTGCGGTCACGAATAAACCGAACCATCCCACACACAAGAAAGGATAATGGTAAATCTCGTTCATAGGTGGCAGGAAGGCCGCGGGACCCGCGAATAGCATTTCCATGAGTTTGTACAGAAGAGGTTTGCCAAATGTGAGCCCGTTTGTTGGTATCTGAGCAAGGTCTCGATATTGGGGGTGGATACCGTAAAGGTACTCAATCGACGGTAGGTGTGTAAGCCCCCACCATAAGATCATGATGCAAACGATGAACCCAGCTATTGGCCCGGCTGCGCCCACATCAAAGAGAGTCTTCCTATCGCGGAGTTCTGATTTAATCCTGATTACTGCTCCCAAAGTTCCAAATGGCATCAAGCCGAAGAATGGGGGAAAGGGGATGAAGAAGGGGAGTGTAGTATCTACGCCATGAATGCGCGCGGCAAAATAGTGGCCCATTTCATGGGCTCCTAGAAAGACGATTATCAGCCAACCATATGTGAGCCCCGTCGAAAAGAGATCAAGGTCAAATGGGTCTTTGTTTAACCATTGAACACCCGCAAATGTCACGGTAATGAACGTGAGGAACAGCAGTCCAGCATGTAGAGCGAGAGTCCTAGCTTTCATTGATTCTTGCTTTGATGAGGTGTCAAATCAGCATGGGAACAATTTACCTCTAACTTGTGTCAGCTTCAATCATTATCAGAGGGATGAATCACGAAAGGCCAAAGGTGGGCTACCGCCCCACAACAACGAACATGCTCACGGCGACGAACCGTGAGCATGTCGTATTGGAGGTTTATCTAGACTACCGACAAGATCAGCGCAGATTTGCGCGAGTCAAGTCTGAAGTTACGGCTTCGGAGAGTCCGGAATGATGGGCACTCCGCTCTTCGGTTTCGGTGAATCCGGGATGATAGGAACGCCGCTCTTCGGTTTCGGTGAATCGGGAATAATAGGAACACCGCTTTTGGGCTTCGGAGAGTCCGGAATAATCGGAACGCCACTGGCGTAAGAAATCGCGATATTCGTGACAGCGATGGCAATGATGGTTATCACAAGTGAGCGGGTGCGCTTCGCCGTTCGTGACATGGTCTTCTCTCCTGATTGGGTGGGGTTCAATTTGCTAATCGTGTTGCCTGGGCTAGTTGGGATTTGAGGATTCGCCCAAGCTCGAAGCAGGTCTTTCTAAAGATCTCAGGGTTAACTTGGAATACTCTGTTGGGTCGGCCTTTCAAGTCTGGCGATTCTGATCGCTAAATCTCGCAGGCCCTTACGACTCTTTCCCTGTTAAACTCTAGATTGAAAAGATCGGATATAGCGGATTCGGTACTGTTTTCGCTAAAAATGTACCCAAGTCGCTAACCAATGTCAAGCGAAAAGTGAAGATTCTTCAAACTACTGTACCCCCCAAATATGTGACATACGGCACGAAAACAGCGGTTTTTCAAAAGAATCTGCGGTTGATATTGACTTCACACGACCCGCTGCATATATTCGAACCGTGCTAGGAACCACTAGGGATGAAAAGAACATGAGATTATCCGGAAAAATATTCTATTGGTGGGTTGCCCTGCTCTTAGTCTTCGCGGCATCCCTAGTGTTTTTTAAGAACCAAGGGTTCTATTTGGCTTCGTTCATGAGCTATTCGATCCAGGCACTCTTGTTCATCATCAGTGTCTACATCGTTCGGAACGAACCAATCCGTAAGAACAAGTTCATTTTCGTGAACTTCTCGATACTCTTTGCTTTTTCGTTCCTCGATCATTTCTATTCGTTCGTCGGAACCGGCAGAGAGTTTTTCGCCAACCAGGCGTTCTTAAGACTCTTCTTGAGTCAGTATGTGTTTTTCGGCGCATACTTCTTGGTGCTTTCCTTCGCGATCGTCTATTTGACGATAGATGTCTTGTTTAGAGATTTTCAAGCCTTTCAGAAGTACGCAATAAGCTTAGGCATTGCGTTAACGTTCTTTGGCTTCTACTACGCGCCGTATTTTGATGACCCGAAGTACTTGCATCACACGTCTGACGTATTGGATTACAAAACTCTGGATGCAAGCTATGAGGAATGGATCAATGAAGTAGGACAGGCTCCTTCTCCCAAGACACTTGCTGAGATTACAGAGATGTACTCTTGGAAGAACGGAATCAAGACAGGTGTTCTCTTCCCAGAGGAGAAACTAGAAAGGGCTACGGCTTTGTACAGTTATTTACCAGATAACTGGCCGGTCTTAGTATTCAAACCTCTATACACAGATGCCTTGCGAATGGCTGTTGTGTGCATTGGGTTCATACTGCTCTTTTTTGGATATCTCTACATGAAGGATCCGCCTCAGGGGGCTTACATCGAGAAGATTATGTTCTTGTTCTTGGTCTTTTGCAGTCTGGAAGCACTTCACCTATGGACTGCCATGAAAGAGGTCGAGTGGTCAGCAGCCAGTTCCATTTGGACGGTTGGACTAAATGTCTCGAATGTCGTCCTAGCGCTCCTCGCAGGTGCCTTTTCAATGCGACTGCGATTCATTACATCAGTCAAAGGCGAATTCTACGAACAGGAACTTGCGCTCAGTCCTTCGGCTGTCACGCGCTGGAGGGATTCGCTTGACAACCTTGTTGTCGAAAAGTTCTTCAATCGGAAGCTGATTCTTGGAAGAATGTTTGTTGCGCCGAACCGAAAGTAGTCACGACTTTATTCTCGCCGCGCGAACGGCAAAATGATTGTCCAATTATCGAGGCTCTGATGGAACACAAGACGCAACAGGCAGATGACAAAAGGGCGGGCTCTTCCGGCGATTATCCGATCGTTGGCAAGAGCAAGGCTGTCGAGCAATTGATTAAACAAATCGGCCGTCTCGCAAAGACGCGCAAGGACGTCGTTGTCATAGGTGAAGCCGGCGTCGGAAAAGGCGCGATCGCAAAGAACATCTACTTCCAGAGCAAGACCGGCATCAACGAACAGCCTTTCATGTCCATCAATCTCTCGGTCCTGGACGACAAGGAACTCGAAGCGGTTCTGTTCGGCTTCGACCGGGGAGTCGAGGGACTTCCGTACACGTCAAAGCGCGGGCTCTTCGAGCTGGCGAATGGCGGTACGGTTCTCATCGAAGAAATCGAAGAGGCCAGCTTCCGCAATCAGATGAAGATACTCAACTTCATGAATGAGCGGAAAACCCGGCGCATCGGCGGCGAGGCGGGTGAACCCGTCGATATCAGGCTGATCGTCACGATGAAAGCGGATCCGGCCGAGCTCGTCGAGAAGAGGAAGCTGCTCGAAGATCTCTACGGCAAGATTCTGGAATTCGAAAAGGTCGATGTCGCTCCGTTGCGCACGCGCCCGGAGGACATTCCCCTTCTCGTGAAGCACTTTGCGGGCGAAATCTGCAAGGAACTGGGTCTTGCCGATCTCGTCATCGACATCAATGCCATCGATGTCCTCGTCCGGCAGCCCTGGCGGGAAAACATCCGCGAGTTGAAAGCTGTCGTCGACAAGTGCGTCCTGTTCTCCAACGACGGCCGGTTTATGCTTCCGCCGGAGCTGGTTGACGAGAAGACCGAAGTCGTCAAGATGATCAACAACATCATGGCAGGCCAGGAGTTTGTCCTCGACAAGTCCCTGGATGTCATCGAAAAGGGGATCATCGAACGCTCTCTCGAGAAATTCGGCTTTAATCAGTCAAAGGCGGCCGCATTCCTCGGTATGACAGAGCAGACGTTCCGTTACAAGCTCAAAAGGCTTGGCATTGCCAGCGCGCGAGCGCGCGCCTGAGTCCATCTTCGTTCGCTTCAACGTTCAAGCCCCCGGGGAAACCCGGGGGCTTTTTTTTGCCGCCTCCAGCATGGTTCTCCCATCTCTAACCCGCCATTTTTCGATCTTTCCAGGTGATCTTTCCCCCGAACATCACAAGAGGGGGGAACAGAAGGACATAGGTATAATAGTAAAGCTCGAAAATGGGGTAGACACGAAGGAGAGACAGGCGACCAAAAGCGGACATTGCGGGCAAACAGAGGAGAAAATCAACGAGAAGCTTAACGGCAACGGCAAGCAGGACCGCCCAAAGCGGTGAGAAGAATAGGGCAAGTACTATGAGAAAATTGAATGCATAGGGGAACGAGAAAATAAGCAGGCTTTTGGCATCCATTCCGCGCCCCCCCATAAACCATCGCTGCTTCTGCCTGAAAAGCTGCTTCATCGTTGGGCAGGGGGTGCTTTCTACAAGCGTCCCGGGGTCCATTGGGAATCGGGCTGCCCATTTCCCGGCGGACGTAACCGCATGGAACAGTGCGTAATCCTCGGTTACGCTGAACGGGATCTTCCTGTACCCGCCCACAGAATCATATGCTTTCCTTCGCACAGAGAGGTTTGTCCCCACTGCGGTAACCGGAAACCCAAGCCGGGTTGTCGCCGACGCGACAGACGTAAGAACGAACCAATCCAGGGCCTGCATTTGCGCGAGCCGGGATTCTCCGGCGAGATAGGTGAACCCCGCAACAACCCCGATCGAGGGATCTGCATAATGAGCGACGGTATTCTCGACCCAGGCCGGGGGGACCCTGCAATCTGCGTCGGTGAACATCAAAACATCGCCGTGTGAGGCATCCGCCGCGTTCATCACGGCATTTGTCTTTCCGGGTCGGTCGCCGGATTCCGATTCGATCCGCAGGAGCTTTATGTACGGGTATTTGTCCCCGAATCCGCCAATGATCTCCGCGGTCCGATCGGTTGATCGATCGTCAACAACAATGACTTCGAGGAGATCTTTGGGATAGGTGAGGGCGACGATCGAATCAAGGCAGGTCCCGATATGGCCTTCCTCGTTCCTTGCCGCAATAATAATAGAGACGCTCGGACGATATCCCGCTTCCGGACGGGACCTGGACGCCGATGCCGCAAGCGCAAAAACCACGATCATGACGATGTATACAGCGCTGAACAGGAAGAGAAGACTAACGATCATGGAGCGGCGCGAAGGATGGCAGTTTGGAGTTGACTTCATGGTACCCAAAAAAAAGGGCCGAAGCAATCAGGTGGTTTCACTGTCCTTTGCTGTGGACACTCTGCGATTCCTTGACTATCCAGCCCGAAATGGATATATTTCGAGTATGTCCAAACCCTCGCACGCTGTCACCCCCCTTTATCGCAAGACTGTTCTCGACAACGGCATCCGTGTCGTGTCTGAGTCCATACCACACGTGCGCTCGGTCTCCATCGGCGTCTGGGCGGATGTCGGATCCCGCGATGAAACCCCACATCAGAACGGGATAAGCCACTTCATCGAACACATGGTGTTCAAAGGGACCAAGAAAAGGAGCGTCAGGGACATCGCGCAGAGTCTTGAGTCGCTGGGCGGATACCTGAACGCATTCACAACGAAAGAGCAGACCTGTTTCTACGCAAGGGTACTTGACGCAAACGTCGTCGAGGCGATGGACGTCCTTTCGGACATCGTGATGCATGCGACGTTCAAGAAGCAGGAACTTGAAAAGGAAAAACTGGTCGTCATCGAGGAGCTGAAGAACGCGGAGGACGATCCGGAAGATATCATTCACGACTATTTCGAGAAGGCACTTTTCCCCGACCACGCACTGGGGTTTCCCATCATCGGCACCGAAAAGAACCTCCGGGGATTCCAGAGGGAGGACCTGTTCTCTCACGTCAAAGCGCATTATCAACCGGGGCGCATCGTCGTCGCCGCAGCCGGCAACGTCGACCATGACAATCTGGTCAAAATGGCGGACCGGAATTTCCAGCAATCCGCAGGTCGTTCCACGGAACGCAAGCGCCCCCCGGGACCAACGCGCGTGAAAACGCCCCTTAAGAAAGAGTATCCCCGGCCGATCAACCAGGCCCACATCTGCATGGGGACCGTCGGGTACAGCATCCATCACAAGGACCGATACCCTCTGATGGTCCTCAACGCCCTTCTCGGGGAGGGGATGAGTTCACGGCTGTATCAGACGATCCGTGAGAAACACGGATTCGCGTACTCGGTGTATTCGTTCGTCAATCTCCTTTCTGACACCGGATTGTTCGGAACGTATATCGGTACCGACAAGAAGAATATCGCAAACTCCATCTCGCTCGTTCACGAGGAGCTCCACAAGCTCCAGAAAACCGCTGTTTCTAAAGCTGAACTGAAAAGAACCCAGTCCCAGATCAAAGGGACGATGATGCTCGGGCTCGAAAACATGTCCAGCCGGATGATGCGTCTCGGCAGTTCCGAGCTGTACTACGGACGCTGCATTACACTCGACAGCGTCCTCAAAAAGGTCGATGCGGTCACACCCGGGGAGATGCAGAAGGTCGCCACCGAGCTGTTTGATCTGAGCCGGTTTTCCACCGTCGTCATCCGTCCCACGTGATACACGCAACAATCGCAGGCCCCTGTCCGTCATGGTATCCAAGGACGTCTTAAACCCGCGTTTGCTTACCGCCGAATACGCGGTGAGGGGACCGATCGTGCTCCGCGCCCAGCAGCTTGAAGAGCGGGGGATGAAGATCATTTACTGCAACATCGGCAATCCCCAGGCATTGAAGCAGAGACCGCTGACGTTTCTGCGGCAGATCCTGAGCCTTATCGAGTATCCCGAACTCCTGAGCCACCCGGAGACGTTGAAATTGTACCCGCGGGACATCGTCGCGCGGGCGCTATCAATTCTGGAGAAGCACCCGCACGGAACGGGGGCGTACAGCCAGAGCCCTGGCATACCGTTCATTCGCCAGGCGGTCGCGGAATTCATCAAGAAGCGCGACGGGATACCGGCAGACCGTGAGCACGTCATCCTGACCGACGGCGCAAGCAAGGGCGCCCAGGCGGTCCTCACAGCGCTGCTCAGGTCTCCTTCGGACGGATTCATGATACCGATTCCGCAGTACCCCCTCTATAGCGCGTCTCTCACGCTGTTCGGGGGAAGCCAGGTCGGGTACTATCTTGATGAGCACGCCGGATGGCAGCTGAACGAGAGCATCCTGACGGAGAGTTTCACGCAGGCAACGAGGTCGGGCATCACTCCTGTCGGCATCGTCGTGATCAACCCCGGGAACCCGACCGGCGCCGTCCTTTCGGCGGACAACATCGGGATGGTCATCCGGTTTGCGCGCAAACACAATCTCTCGATCATCGCCGACGAAGTATACCAGGAAAACGTCTACGATCCGTCGCTCAGGTTCCATTCGTTCGCCCGGATTATGTCGGAAATGAAGGAAACAGGCGTTTCGCTTTTCAGCCTTCATTCCGTGTCCAAGGGCTTCCTCGGGGAATGCGGGCATCGCGGGGGTTACCTGGAACTCAGGAACATCCCGGACGACGTCCTTGCGGAATTCGTGAAGCTCCAGTCAATCAGCCTCTGCGCCAATATTGTCGGCCAGATAGCGACGTACATGATGGTGGCACCGCCCCAGTCCGGCGACGAGAGTTACCCTCTCTACGCGAGAGAGCGGGAGGGAGTCCTGGCCGATTTGAAGTCAAAGGCCGAAATACTCGGCAATGGAATCAACGCCATCGACGGAATGTCGGTGGACATTCCCCGGGGGGCGATGTATGCGTTCGTGCGTTTTGAACTCCCCGAACATGATGATGTGGAATCCATGACGGCGGCCCAGAGGGCGGCACACGCGGAACAGCGGGACACGGACTACTGCCTCGCCCTCCTGGAAGAAACCGGAATCTGCGTGGTGCCGGGAAGCGGGTTCGGCCAGCTCCCCGGGACGCTTCATTTCAGGACCACCTTCCTCCCGCCAAAAGACGAGATCGAAGACCTTGTAGTGAAACTTAAGAACTTCCACCGGCGGTACGTCAGGGAATCAGCAGAAGCGTGAACAGGGGACAGGAATGGCGACAATAACCATAGACGGCAAAGTTCTCGAAGTCGAAAACCACCTGACGATCATCCAGGCGGCCAGGAACAACGGCATCGATATTCCGCACTTCTGCTGGCATCCTCAGCTCTCCGTGGCGGGGAACTGCAGGATGTGCCTCGTCGAAGTCGAGAAGATGCCGAAGCTTGTCATCGCCTGTTCGACCCAGGTTGCAAACGGCATGGTCGTTCACACGGCCAACCCGCGTGTGATCCAGGCGCGCCAGGCGGTTATGGAGTTTCTTCTCATCAATCACCCTCTCGATTGTCCCATCTGCGACGAGGCGGGTGAATGCAAGCTCCAGGACTATGCGTATGCACACAGCATCGGGTACAGCCGCTTCGAAGAGGAGAAGGTCCACAAGCCCAAGCGCGTCGAGCTCGGACCGCACGTCTTGCTGGACACCGAACGGTGCATCATGTGTTCCCGCTGCGTCCGTTTCTGCGACGAGATCGCGGGGAAACCGCAGCTGACCTTTTCGCGGCGCGGCGATCACGTGGAGCTGACGACGTTCCCCGGTGAGAAGCTCGACAACCCCTACTCGATGAACGTGATTGACATCTGTCCGGTCGGCGCACTGACGAGCCGCGAGTTCCGGTTCAAGGCCCGCGTGTGGGAGATGTCCGCGACCGAAACCGTCTGCCCGGGATGCGCGCGGGGATGCAACATGAACACGTGGGTGCGCAACAACGAGATCCTCCGGCAGACTCCCCGGTTCAACCCGGAGGTGAACCAGTCCTGGATGTGCGACTGGGGCCGCCTCGAGACATCGCGCCCGGTCAACTCCGAGGCACGGATCAAGGGGCCGCTCATGCGGAAAGACGCAGGCGTGGTCGACGTCGGTTGGGACGAGGCCATCGTCCGGGTCGCCTCGGAGCTCAAATCATTCCGCAAAGGGGAGCTCGCCGTTCTGGGGTCGGCCTTCGATACCAATGAAGACAATTACGCGATCCAGAAATTCGCCCGGGATGTCCTTCAGACGCGCAACCTGGATTTCACGCGCCACACGGCCCCTGTCCTGGAAGACAAGCTCCTGATCAGCGCCGACCGAACACCCAATTCCCGCGGGGCACTGGAGGTCGGCGTTCAGCCCGGGGAACACGGATCCGCCAGCGAAGCGATTTTCCGCGGCATCAAGGAAGGATCGATCAAGGCGCTCCTGCTCGTCGACGACAACATCGCGGCTGATCCCGAGGTGGCCCAGACCCTGATGCGCCTCGAATTCCTTGTCGTCCTTGCGTCCGTGGAAAACGAGACGACCCGGCTGGCGGACATCGTTCTCCCCACGTCCACGTATGCGGAGAAGAACGGGACATTCACCAATCTCCAGGGGCGCGTCCAGCGCATCCGCCCGTCGGTGGCAACGCTCGAACAGGACCGCGCCCTCGACGGCTTCGCCATGAGCCGGCTCGACAAGTTCGGCTCCCAGTTTGACCGCTGGGCAAAGGGACCGAAACGCGACGCACGGCCGCCGTGGCGGATCATCGCTGGAATCGCCGTCCTCATGGGGGCCAAGTTCAGGTACCAGAACTCGGAGGACGTCTTTGCGGAGATCGCCTCTCACGTCGATGCGTTCAGCGGCATGACGTACCGAAAACTGGGCAACAAAGGACTGCCGCTGAAGTCCGCCAAGGATGTCCGGATTCACCAACCAGCGTAACAAACCCATGGAATTGCTCCTTATCTCCGTCATCAAGATCGTCCTGGTCCTCCTGATCATCCTTACCACGGTCGCCAATCTTGTCTACGCCGAGCGGCGCATCAGCGCGTTCATACAGAACAGGATCGGCCCGAACAGGGTGGGACCCTGGGGACTCCTCCAGGCGCCGGCGGATGTCCTGAAGCTCTTCATCAAAGAAGACATCGTGCCGCAGCAGGCGAATAAGGTGATTCATTCGCTTGCACCGATCGTTTCCATCACCGTGGCCATGACCACGTTCGCCGTCATCCCCTTCGGCGACAGGATCACGCTGTTCGGCCAGGATGTCAAACTCATGATCGCGGACGTCAACATCGGCGTCCTGTATATCCTCGCCATGACGTCGATGGGCGTCTACGGCGTGACCCTCAGCGGCTGGGCGTCCAACAACAAGTACTCGCTCCTGGGAGGGCTCCGGTCCTCCGCGCAGATGATCAGCTACGAACTCTCGATGGGCCTCTCCGTCGTGGCCGTAATCATGGTGGCGGGTACTCTCCGCCTGGACCGGATCGTCGAGCTCCAGGACGGGCTTTACTGGAATTTCTGGCGGATGCCGATCGGGTTCATCACCTTCGTGGTGGCTTCCTTCGCTGAAACGAACAGGCTGCCCTTCGATCTTCCCGAAGCGGAGCCCGAGCTGGTGGGGGGGTACCACACGGAGTACAGCGGCATGAAATTCGGCACGTTTTTCCTCGCCGAGTACGCGAACATGATCACATCGAGTGCGCTCATCGTCACGCTGTTTCTGGGCGGCTGGCAGGTACCGTTCCTGGCACAGCTCGGTCTCGCACCCCTGGCGGTGAGCATCATCCAGATCGCGGCGTTCGTCATCAAAGTCGGCTGCATGCTCGTGTTCTATATGTGGATACGGTGGACGATTCCCCGGTTCAGGTACGACCAGCTCATGAATCTGGGCTGGAAGGTCATGCTCCCGTTGGCGCTGCTGAATATCGCCGTGACGGGCGCATGGCTCCTGTTCGTGGGGTGAGGGCGTCAGTGACGTTTTGAAGGAGATCGGGGAAGAATGTCGAAATCCAACGGCGAGAAGGTGAAGCAGATTCGCAGCAAGGACCTCACGTTCCTTCAGCGGATCTATATCTTTGAAATCGTCAAGGGGCTTGCCCTCACCCTGAAACAGGTGTTCAGGCCAAAATTCACGCGCCAGTATCCCGAAGAGCGGTGGAACCCTCCCCCGTCATTCCGGGGGCGGCCCGTTCTCGTGGAAGAGGACGGCGTCGAACGGTGCGTGGCATGCGGCCTGTGCGCGCGCGTCTGTCCTGCCCTCGCGATCGACGTCCAGGCGTCCGAGACCGAACTTCCGAAGGAACGGTTTCCCGTCAGGTTCGAGATCAACATGCTGAGATGCATCTTCTGCGGGTTCTGTGAAGAGGCCTGCCCGGAAGAGGCCATCATCATGAGCGACGAGTACGAGCTCGTCTTCCGGCACACCGAGGACGCAGTGTTCGGAAAGGAAAAACTCCTGATGTCCACCGACCGTCTGAAGACACGCCTCGACTTCCTCCGCCGGGCGAGATAACAATTCCGGATGGATACCCTCTGGATCGAGATTCTGGGCGTTCTCCTGCTGATCGCCATCATGGGGTTCTTTTCCGCCAGCGAAGTCGCGGTCCTCTCCAGCAGGAAGAGCCGCATGCGCGCCCTGGCCGAAGAAGGGGAACGCCGGGCGGTCCTCGTCCTCGGGTTTCAGGAAGATCCCGAACGGTTTCTCGCAACGATTCACATCGGCATCGTCTTCTCGCTGATCCTCGCTTCCGGGCTCGGCGCCATCCTCGGCTCGCAACACCTTGTCCCCTCGCTGTCGGAATTCAGCCTTTCCTGGGTCAGGGATTCCAGCGGCTGGCTTTCCCTGAGCATCATCGTCGTGTCGATCGGGTTCCTCGTCGTCGTCTTCGGCGAACTGGTTCCGAAGTCCCTGGCGCTTCGCTCGGCGGAGAGCGTCGCGCTCCACGTCGCGTCCACAATCCAGCTTTTCGAAACGGTCTTCCGCTATCCCGCGATCGTCCTCACCGCGGCCAGCCGGCTTCTGCTTGCCCCCTTCGGCGCGCACACGCCGCACGCCGAGTCCGGCATCTCCGAGGAGGAGTTCAAACTGATCCTCGAAGAAGGAACCAGGCGCGGCGTCATCGACAAGACCGAGCAGGAGCTCATCGGCAGCATATTCGAGTTCACGGACACTACCGCCAAGGAAGTCATGATTCCGCGGCCGGACGTGGTCGCCCTGAGGATGGACATGTCGCGCGAGAGGATCATCAAGACGGTCCTCGAGGAAGGCTACTCGCGCATGCCGGTGTACCGGGGAACGATCGACAATATCATCGGCGTGGTGTACACGAAAGACCTTCTCGGGTTGATGGAATACAGGGACCTGATCATCCTGCAGGACGTCATCCGGCCCGCGTACTTCGTCCCCGAGACGAAGAAAATCAGCCAGCTCATGCGTGAGCTGCAGCAGAGGAAGATCCACATCGCCATTGTGATCGACGAATTCGGCGGGACATCGGGGATCATCACCATGGAAGACATTCTCGAGGAGATCGTCGGCGAGATCCACGACGAGTACGATGAAGACCTCAAGGACGTTGAACAGGCGGCAGACGGCACCTTCCTCGTCAATGCGCGGATGCCGATCAAGGAATTCAACGAGCGCTTCCAGGCCGACATCCCGCCCGCAGACGATTACGAATCGGTGGGCGGCCTTCTCCAGAAGCTCTCCGGGAGGATTCCCGAGATCGGGGAGGAGATCACACACGACAACCTGTCGTTCACCATCATGAAGAAGAGCCAGCGGCGCGTCCGGCAGGTGAAGCTCCGCAAAAAAGACCCGGACACATTCCCAACGACCACAACTCGGACAACGAAGTGAAATCCCGGAAGAAAATCCTCGTCGTTTTCGGAACACGCCCTGAAGCCATCAAGCTCGCCCCGGTCATCCACGAACTCCTGAAACATCGCGGGGAATTCGTCACGCGCGTCTGCGTGACGGCCCAGCACAGGGAAATGCTCGACCAGGTTCTGGCGATCTTCAGGATCCGGACGCATTACGACCTCAATATCATGCAGAAAGGACAGTCGCTGGAGGACGTGACGTCGAGAGTCCTTCTCGGCATGAAGGGGGTCATCGACCGGGAACGTCCGGACATGGTTCTCGCCCAGGGGGATACGACCACGGTCATGGCGGCCGCGCTTTCGGCGTTCTATGCCGGCGTCCCCGTCGGTCACGTGGAAGCGGGACTCCGGACGTGGAACAAACGCAGCCCTTTCCCGGAAGAGATCAACCGCGTCATCGCCACGCACCTGTCCGACCTTCACTTCGCGCCGACGCAGCAATCCCGCAAGAACCTCCTGCGCGAGGGAATCCTCCCCGGGCGGATCATCGTCACCGGGAATACCGTGATCGACGCACTGTTTCACGTCCGCGCGGAGGTGAGCAAGTCGAAGAAGAAGTTCATGCGTATGTTCCCCGGGGTGGATTTCTCCCGGCGGATGATCCTGGTCACCGGACACCGCCGCGAGAACTTCGGGGAAGGTTTCCTGAACATCTGCAGCGCCATCCAGACGGTGGCCCGAAAACATCCTGACGTAGAGATCGTCTACCCGGTGCACCTGAACCCGAACGTGCAGAAGCCCGTTCATTCGATGCTGGGGTATCTTCCCAACGTGCACCTTCTTGACCCGCAGCCGTACCTCCCCTTCGTCTTTCTGGAGGATGCCAGCCACCTGATCCTCACGGATTCCGGCGGAGTCCAGGAAGAAGCCCCGTCCCTCGGCAAGCCCGTGCTCGTGATGCGGAACCACACGGAACGCCCCGAAGCCGTCAGGGCGGGCACAGTACGCCTCGTCGGCACGTCGCAGCGGAAGATCGTCGGGGAAATCGAGCGCCTGCTGACGGACCGGAAAGCGTATCTCAGGATGAGCAGGGCACACAACCCGTACGGCGACGGAAAATCCAGCGCCCGCATCGTCCGCGCGCTGAAAACATATCTCCGTGTGAAGCGTTGACGCGCGTTTACCTGTTTTCACCGATTCCGTATACATTTCTTCATCAGCGTCCGCAGCAACTCGCCGACCAGTTCGCGCGCCGGGGAATCCCCGTGACGTTCATCGAGCCCTGCGGGTTCACGGAGTACTTCCGGGGGCGGAAGAAAGGACTCCTGCGGCTCATCCTTGGCTCGATGGCCTACCAGGCCCTCGGCCTCGTTTCGCTCCTGCTCCCAGGCATCAGCCGCACGCCCGGCCGCAGGAAGGGGGGAGGAACCGGGGTGCCGGGGCTGTCGATCGTCACGATGCCGATGGTCTACCCCACAAGGCGCGTCAATTCCCCTCTCCTGGAGCGGGTCAACGCCGCTGTGCTCCGGCAGGCACTCCGCAGACGGGTGCTCCGGCGCATCGGAGAAGTGGAACGGTCGATCGCCCTCGTGCAGAACCCGTTCTGGGGCTGCGTACTCCGGCGGGGAGATTTCACAACGATCGCGTACGACTGCATCGATGAGATCACGATATTCGCCGGTCACGCCGATCCCGAACGGTTCGCTCGTTACGAGCAACGACTGATCGACCTGGCGGAGACGACGTTCGTGACCGCGGAGAAGCTCGAAGAACGCCTTCGGGCAATCGCTCCCGGACGGGCCCCCGTCCGCGTCGCAAACGGGGTCGACTTCGCGTGGTTCCAGCAGCGCGCCTCCGGCGGCGGAATCCCCCGCGATATCAGGACGACACGGCACCCGATCGCCGGCTACGTCGGCGTGCTGCGTGACTGGTTCGATTTCGACCTCATCGGGCAACTCGCCCGGTCGATGCCGGACATCACGTTCGTGATCGTCGGCCCGGTCGATTCCAACGACCGGACCGCGAACCTCCGCACCCTGCCGAACCTTCTCTGGCTGGGCAGGAAGGAATACGACGAGATTCCGGGATATATCGGCGCCTTCGACGTATGCCTGATCCCTTTCCTTGCCGGGAAGGTGTCACAGACGACAAATCCGGTCAAGGTCTTCGAGTACTTTGCTCTCGGCAAACCTGTCGTTGCGACCCCGTTGCACGAACTCCTCCCGTTCGGCGCAGGCGGCCTTCTCCGGCTCGCCTCCGGGAAAGAGGAATTCGCCTCGGGCCTGAGAGATTCTCTTGCGGAACCCTCAGGCCCGCTCCCCGAGCGGAGACGCGACGCCGCCCGGCAGCATTCGTGGCAGGCTCTTGCTGACATCATGCTCACACGCCTGAACGTGGACGGAGTGTCATGACCGAAGGAACCGGAATCATAGGCCGGATCAGTTCCATACTCCGCAAGGCGTGGCATTCCCAGACAGTGGAGAACACGTTCTGGGTCGGCGCGGCGTCGGCGATGAGCGCCCTTCTGGGGGCCGTGACGTCCGGATTGTACGCCCGTACACTCGGCGTCGACGATTACGGCGTCCTGACGCTCATCATCTCCATCGTTACCATGATGATCGCCCTCTCGGACCTCGGCATCGGAGGATCGATTGTCCGCTTCGGCTCGGAAATGATCGCCCGCGGGGACGACGACGGCTACCGCTCGGTCCTGAGCGTGGCCCTCAAAGCGAAGCTTGCCCTGACGGCGGTCGTTCTCCTGGGCGCGGTCCTCTTCCTCAATCCCATAGTCGCCCTCGTCTTCACCCATGTCGACAGCAGGATCACGTCGTACTTCCTCCTGTCGCTGGTCGCGGCGGGTTTCGGCATGCTGGCGACGTTTTTTCCCCCCATCTTCCAGTCGCACAGACGTTTTCGCACGCTGGCCTCCGTATCGATTGCCCAGCCCCTCCTGAAAGTGGTGGTGCTCGTCGTCTGCCTGTACGGGTTCGTGTTCAACCCCCTCCGGGTGGGTGACGCTCTCTGGATCGAAATAGGCACGGCCTGCGGCCTGCTCCTGATCAGTTACGCGTGCGTGCCCCGGAACGTCCTCTCGGTCCGGAAGGCCGACAGGGACCTGCGTCACCGGATGCTCTCGTTCAACAAATGGCTGTCCCTCTACTACATCCTGAACCTCGTCGGCGGCAGGATGGACCTCTTCTTTGTCGGCGGGCTCGCCGACGCCCACGCGCTCGGGATGTACGGCGCCGCTTCCAAGATCGCCTCCATCGTCGTCATCGTCACGAACTCGTATCTCACGGTCCTTCTGCCCGAGCTTTCCTCCGCGATCACGCCGGAGATGATCCGTAAGAAGCAGCGGCATTCGATCCTCATCGTGAGCCTGTTCGCCCTGGGCATCATTGTTCTCGCCATAAGCGCGGACCTCGTCGTCGAGATCGTCTTCGGACCGAAGTTCGCCGGGACGGGAACGATGATTCGCGTGATGTGCATCGGGCTGGTCTGCGTGGTCGCAGGTTACCCGTTGAACGCGACGCTGTTCGCATGGAACAGGTCCGAGGTGTTTCCGATCATGTCCGCGGCCGGCATTACCGCGCTCATCGCGGGAAACGCGATATTCATTCCGCGCCTCGGGGCCCTCGGCGCCGCCGTGGCGTTCTCGCTCAGCGGTTTCGTTGGCATTTTGATGTCGAGTGTGATATATTTTCTTCATTCGAGAAAAAGAGCTCATGAATCAGGCGGACAGGCCGTTTAACTGCGGCATCTGCGGCGCGACGTCCGCGGAATTCCTGTTTTCGGCCCGTGACGGGAATTTCCACACAACCGATGAGGTCTTTTCCGTCGTCCGTTGCACCGCGTGCGGGGTCGTCCAGACGATTCCCCGTCCCCCCGACAACACCCTGGGACGGTTCTACCCCCGGGCGTATTATCCAATCGGCGGCTACGATCCCGGGTACTACAGAAGATCGATCCTGCCTTCCCAGCGCGAAAAGCTCAACATCGTCAGGCATTTCCGGAAAACCGGAAACCTCCTTGACGTGGGCTGCGGTGCAGGATTCTTCGTCAGGGAAGCGACGGGGGGGGGATTTACGGCACAGGGCGTCGAGTTCAGCCAAGAGGCGGTCGAGTTCGGCAAAAGCCAGGGTACCGAACGGATCGCCGAGGGGGATTTCCTCCAAACCGAGTTTCCCGGACGCTCGTTCGATATCATCACGCTCTGGCACGTGCTGGAGCATCTCCCCAGGCCGGTCGAAATTCTGGATAAGATCAGGGGACTGCTCGCACCGGAGGGGATCCTCGTGATCGCCGTCCCGAATTTCGAAAGCCTGCAGGCCAGAGTGTTCCGCGGCCGGTGGTACCATCTGGAGGTGCCCCGGCACCTGTATCACTTTACGCCCGGATCGCTCCGCAAACTCCTGGAGGGCCGGGGATTCGGCGTGAAGGCGGAGTATCATCGCTCGCCCGAGCATAACTGGGCCGGCATTCTCGGAAGCCTGATGCCGCTCGTGTCCCCGAACGGGTCCCTCGCGGGGAACGCCGTGCGCCGCCTTGCAGGCCGCCCGGCCGCCCGGGCAGCCGCGGCCGTCGAAACCGCGTTCCGCCGCGGAGGCACGTTCACCCTCATTGCCGCTCCCGGAAACTGACGAGACCATGAACCGCTCCGTTCCGCATCCCGATGTTTCGATCGTCTTCACCCAGTGGAACGTGAAGGACATGCTGCGGGACTGCATTCATTCCGTCAGGGAGAAGACCAAAGGGCTCACGTACGAAATCATCGTCGTCGACGACGGTTCGACGGACGGAAGCCCCGAGATGCTCCGCGCTGAATTCCCCGACGTTATCCTGACGGTCAACCAGTCCAATATCGGCGTGGCGAAATCGTACAACAAGGGGGTGGCGCTGGCGAAGGGGCGGTATATCCAGATGCTGAATTCGGACATGGTGCTTGTCAACAACGCCATCAAAATCCTCCTCGATTTTCTCGAGAGCCGCCCGGAAGCCGGCGCCTGCGCCGGGAAGCTCCGGAACAGGGACATGACGACACAGGTTTCCTTCGGCTCATTCCCCGGACTGTTCCAGGCCTTTTCCGCGGCGTTCGGCCTGTCCCACATCGTGCCCTTCGTACAGTGGCCCCAGATCGGGATCATCCCGCCGGAATCCATCACGGAACCCGTCGAAGCGGAGTACCTCTCGGGAGCGGACATGCTGATACGCCGGGAGGTCGTCACCTCGATCGGCTTTTTCGATGAACGTTACACGAGCTACTGCGAAGAAACGGATTTCTGTTACCGGGTCAGGCACGATACGCGGTGGCGGCTGTACTATGTCCCCGATGCGGAGATCGTTCACTTCGGGGGCCAGTCGTTCAGCAAAGTGCCGGAGTACCGTCTGCGTCTGATGTACTCCGGCTACAACAAGTTTCTGACAAAGCATCACGGCCGGCTGTACTCGCTGGCAACGCGGATGCTCTACGCTCTCCAGTTTGCACGCAAGTGGGCCGTCGCGAAGATCCGAGCCGCCGTTTCACCGCGTGACGACGACAGGTGGATTATCACCGAGTCGGCCTGGCACGTGAAGTACGCCCTGTTCCCCCAGGAAGGGCGAATCTGACACCACGCAAGGAGGAACCGCCGCCATGGCCGGGTCATTCATCAAGCGCCACCCGCTCCGGTTTCACGAGGATGACAGGGGCATCCGGTACAACGACATCTTCCCCGTCGACAGGGGGGACGTCAACGCCACGATCGTCTATCCCGGGGCGTTGTCGGCATGGCACCGGCATCAGTTCCAGGACGACTACCAGATCTGCGTGAAAGGCGCGCTGAAATTCGGGTTCTGCGACAGGCCGGAACGGGAAGGCGGTGCCGTGGAGTGGGTATATTCCTCGGAACGGAGCGCCAAAGACGGTGCACTGTTCATTCCCCGGGGAATCTGGCACGGATACTTCAATTTCACGAACGAGCCCGCCGTCGTCCTGTACTGGCTCACGAGCAAATACAATCCCTCCGACGAAGAACGCATGACGGTCGACGCCATGGGGTTTGACTGGGTGCGCCGTGCAAAATAGGATTCTTGTCACCGGCGGGACGGGACAGCTGGCAGGGGAGCTTCTGAAGATCGACAGGGATCTCCTGGCCCCGTCCAGGAAGGAGATGGACATTTCCTCGTACGATTCCATCGAATCGTATTGTGCGCACCGGGAGGTGTCGGTCATCATTCACGCGGGGGCGGTGACAAACAAATTCAACGAGGATGCGGACGAGGGGTATATCCTGTCGAACATCATCGGCACCTCGAACGTTGCGCTCTGGTGCAGGAGGCACGGCGCCCGTCTCGTGTACATCTCCTCGGACTACGTCTACCCCGGCGAGCGCGGGGGATACACCGAGGAGTCGGCCCTCCTTCCCATCAACCGCTATGCCGTGTCGAAGCTCGGCGGCGAATGCGCCGTCCGGCTGCTCGCGCACAGCCTCATCGTGCGCACCTCGTTCTACACCGAGCTTCAGTTTGCGCGCGGCTGCACCGACCAGTTCACGTCGCGCATGCCCATCCGCGAAGCCGCCGAAGCCATTCACCGCCTTGCCCTCAGGGCCGACGTCACCGGCGTCATCAACGTCGGCAGGAGGGAGGCACGATCGATTTTTGAGATCGTCAGGACGGAATTCAATCCCGGCGTCACGCCCGTCCGGCGCAGGGACATCGCCGTGCCGTATCACCTGCCGTGCGATTCATCGATGGACACAACCCGGTTCAACAACCTGATGACCGAGCCCACGACCTCTTCCAGGATACAATCACGGTGCAGGATATGCGGATCGGAGTCCCTTGTCCGCTATCTCGACCTCGGATCGACGCCGCTGGCGAACTCGTACGTCACGGAGGCAGGGCTGGCCGCCCCGGAATTCCGGGAGGAGCTCGCCCTGCAGATGTGTCCCGGGTGCGGCCTGTCGCAGCTGACCCGGGTCGTTCATCCCGACCTGATGTTCAAGAATTATCTCTACGTCAGCTCCACCACCTCCACATTTCGTTCGCACTGCGAAGAAATGGCGGCAACCACGGCGGCGGCGGCCGGCGCAAAGGCGGGCGACCTCGTGATGGACATCGCCAGCAACGACGGCTGCCTCCTTTCGAAATTCCAGGATATCGGCATGCGTGTCGTGGGGGTGGACCCCGCGGAGAACCTCGCGGCGGAAGCCAACGCCGCGGGCATCCGCACGCTGAACGCGTACTGGTCGCCGGCGATCGCCCGGGATGTGGCCGCGCGGTTCGGCAATCCCGTGATCATCACGGCGACGAACGTCTTCGCGCACGTCGACGACGTCCACCAGTTCGTGGAGGGTGTCGCTTCCTGCCTGGCCCGCAGAGGGGTGTTCGTCATCGAGTGCCCGTACGTTCTGGATTTTATCGGCAGGAACGAATTCGACACCGCCTATCACGAGCACCTGTCCTACATCGGCATCACCCCCCTCGTCACACTGATGGGCATGCACGAGATGGAGGTCTTCGACGTGGAGTATTTCCCCGACCTCCACGGGGGGACCATCCGGACCTACGTCTGCCGCCGCGGAGAACGCGAGCGCTCAGCCCGGGTCGACCGGTATCTTGAGCGCGAGCGTGCCTTCGGCATCGCGTCGCCGGATCCGTACAGAGCATTCGCCGAACGGGTGCTCCTGAACAAGCGGCAGCTCCGGGAACTCATCGCCCGGGAATCCGCCGCGGGAAAGGTCATCTGGGCGTACGGCGCCAGCGCCAAGGGGAACACGCTCGTGAATTTCTTCGAGCTCACGCGGAGAGACGTCCCCGTCGCCGTCGACGATAATCCGAAGAAGTGGGGGTATTTCACCCCCGGCGCCCATATGCGCATCACGGGCATCCAGGAGCTCTCCGGGCAGAGGGTGGACTACCTGCTCCTTCTCGCGTGGAACTTCCAGAAGGAGATCATCGCCCGGTGCCAGGCGGCGCACTACACGGGCGGTTTCATACTCCCTGTCCCCGTCCCCACAATCATCCCCGCCACCAGAGCAGGAGAGAGCCGGCCATGAAAGTCGTCGCCGTCACAGGATGTCTCGGATTCATGGGTTCGCATTTCACGCGCGCGTGCCTCCAGCGGGAGTGGAAGGTCTGGGGGATCGACAAGAAGACATACGCCGCCCGGGAGGAGCACCTGGGCGAATTTCAGCGCTCAAAGTCGTTCAAGTTCCTCGAAGCCGACATCGCCACCATGGACCACCTGTACGAAGTCGACGTCGTGGTCAATTTCGCCGCGGAGACGCACGTCGACAACAGCATCGTCGACAGCAAGAGATTCCTCCACACGAACATTCTGGGGGTTCAGAACATCCTGGAGCTCGTGCGGGCGAAGCGCCACTACGAGATGCCCGTGCTCGTCCAGCTCAGCACCGACGAGGTCTACGGCGACCTGACGGCCGGCAACCACAGGGAATCCGACCCCCTGCGGCCGAGCAACCCGTATTCGGCGAGCAAGGCAGCGGCCGACATGCTCATCCTCGGCTGGCAGCGAACGCACGGTGTCCCCTTCATCATCGTCCGTCCGACGAACAACTACGGGATCGACCAGTACCCGGAAAAGCTCATCCCCAAGGCGGTCAAGTACCTTTCCCTGGGGAAGAAGATTCCGCTGCACGGCGACGGATCGTTCGTCCGCAACTGGCTTCACGCGGATGACACCGCCTCGGCGATCCTGCACATCATCGACCATGGAGAGCGGAACACGATCTACAACATCTCCGGCAATTACGAGGCGCAGAACAAGGAGGTCGTTGCCAAGGTTCTCCGCCGCTATTTCGGGAAAGACGTCCCCCTGGAAGAATACGCGCAGTTCAATTACGTCAGGATGGGGGAGGATGTCCGCTATTCGCTCGACGATTCACGCCTCCGGGCGCTCGGGTGGAACAACGCGAAGAATTTCGACGAGGAATTGACGCTGATCGTTGAGCACTACAGGAACAAATTCACCTGGTAAACCGACCCCACAGCGCCCGGCCACGCCGCCCATGAATGCCGCGCTCCCGTTCTGTTCTGTCATCATCGTCAGCTACAACGGGAAGCATCTCCTTCACGATTGCCTCACCGCCGTACTCGCCCAGTCGTACGCCCGGTTCGAGGTCATTGTCGTCGACAACGCCTCGACCGACGGAAGCGTGGAGTATCTCGCGGCGGCCTTTCCGGCGGTGAGGCTCGTCCGTTCGCGCACGAACAGCGGGTTTGCCGGAGGGAACAACGAGGGGTACCGGCATGCCCGGGGCGAGCTGATCGTGCTGCTCAACAACGACGCCATCCCCGAACAGGGCTGGCTCGGAGCGCTTGCGGAGGCCGCCGCGCCGGAACGCGTGGCAATCGCCGGATCGCTTGTCGTGACCGACGGCATCCCGGAACGGTATTACAGTAAAAACGGCTCATTGAATTTCCTCGGCCACAACATCATGATGAAGTTCGAGCGGCCGGAGAACACCTTCTTCGCGGGGGGGGCATCACTTGCCTACAAACGCGACATCCTGGGCCCCCCGTTCGACGACGAGTATTTTCTCTACCTTGAGGACGTGTACCTGAGCCTCCGTGCCCGGTTCATGGGCCGGGGCGTCGTACAGTCACCCGCCTCCCGCGTGCGCCATATCGGGAGCGACACCACCCGGCGGGAGCCCTCCTCGCGGATGACGATGTACCAGGAGCGGAACAGGATCCTCACCATGCTCCTGTTCTTCAGCCTGCCCACACTTCTGAAGCTTCTTCCGCTCTTTGCAGCCAACATCCCTGCGAAGGTCGCCGCGTCGCTCTTCGCACGCAGGTACTCGCTCCCCGGCCTTCTTCGCGCCTGGGGATGGCTGGCCGCGCACCCGGGAGCGATCGCGCAAAAGCGCCGCGCGATCCGCCCGGCCCGGCGGGTCAGGGATGAGGAAGTGACAACCTGGATGACATCCGACCTTACGAACGGCGAATCCCCGGCCGGGAAAGCCGTCAATGCGTGCGCACGCGCCTACTTCCGGCTCGCGCGCATACGGACGCTCGAGGACATGCCGCCGGGGTCGCGATGATCTCCGTCATCATGGTCCAGCACAATCACCCTGAGCTCACGCGGCGCGCCGTTGCATCACTGCACGAGCACAACCGGGGTGATTTCGAGATCATCGTCGTCGAGAACGGATCGACGGACCCGGCCGCGGGGAGGGAGGCGGACCGGCTCGAGGGGTGCACGGTTATCCACAACTCCCTCAATGCCGGATTCGGCGCGGCCAACAACGCGGGGGCCCGCCGGGCAGGGGGGGCTCTCCTGTTCTTCCTCAACAATGATACCGTCGCGAGGTCGGAAATCCTCCCGCCGATCGAGTCCTATTTCGGCGCCACGCCGGCCTGCGGGGCAGCGGGTCTCCGGCTTCTCAACACGGACGGCACGCTCCAGAACTCGACGGGGGAGTTCCCGACCGTCCGTTCGGAGTGGCGGATGAGCCGGGGGAACGCACCGGAATCAGATGCAGGGCCGTTGACCCGCGACTGGGTATCCGGGGCGGCACTCGTCGTGCGAAGACCGGTGTTCGAAGCAGCGGGGGGATTCGACGAACGGTTTTTCATGTATTTCGAGGACGTGGACCTGTGCGCAAGGATCAGGAAGGCGGGAGGGGAGATTCACTATCTCCGCCAGGTGTGCGTCGAGCACATCGGAGGGGGGAGCCAGCCGGGCGGGCTCTCTCCGGCCATCCAGGGCGAGTACAGGCGATCCCAGCTCCTGTATTACCGCACTCATGCATCGCTCGCGGACAATGTTCTCCTCCGCGGCTACCTTGCGGCAAAATTCTTTCCCCGGTTGTTCCGGAGAAACGGCGCGGAGCGCGCCCTGGCCTCCAGCGTCCTCTCGTATCTCTTCGGATCCCCCGATGAACATCGGCATTGACGCGCGGAAATATTTCGATTTCGGGATCGGGACGTACATCCGGAACCTCGCGGCGGTCTTTGACGCGCAGGACGGGGACCGGTTCACGTACATCGCATCGCCGGGCGACGCGGATCTCATCAGCAGGACACACCGGGGGACGACGATCATCAACCACTCGGGAAAGTACTCCCTAGCGGAGCTCATCACGGTCTCATCCCAGGCGAACCGGGCGGGGCTCTCGGTGTTCCACGCTCCCCACTACACGCTTCCGTTCGGCCTGGCCATGCCCGGCGTGGTCACTGTCCACGATGTCATTCACCTCCGGTTCCCGGAATATTTCTCCGCGATCCAGCGTGCATACGCACAATTGATGATCGGCCATGCGTGCCGGTCCTCGGATGCCGTCATCGTGGACTCCGCCTTCACCGCAAAAGAACTCATCCGGTACGTCGCCTGCCCCGAAGAGAAGATTCACACGATCCCGCTCGGCGTTTCGGGCGCCTTCGCGCCCGCGCAGGACGGCGAAGCCGCCGCGGCATTCAGGCGCAAATTCAATCTGGCGGGAGAGTTCCTCCTGTACGTGGGGAGCCTCAAGCCGCACAAAAATTTTCCGGCCATCATCCGATCCGTAGCGCGCCTCAGGGCGGGAAGGAACGTGCAGGTCATCTGCGTCGGGGAAAAACCGGAGGACGACCCGGCGCTTTCGGCGCTCTGCAAAAGCCAGGGGGTGGACGGTCTGATTCAGGGCCTCGGCTGGCTGCCGGAAGCGGATCTCGTCGCGGCGTACCGTGCTGCGACCGTGCTGGTGATGCCGACGCTCTACGAGGGATTCGGATTTCCCGTTCTCGAAGCGATGGCGTGCGGGACGCCCGTGATCTGCTCGAACGCGGCATCGATCCCCGAGGTGGCAGGGGACGCGGGCATCCTCGTCGATCCGCTCTCGGAGCAAGAAATGACCGACGCCATCACGTCGGTTCTCGACGACGCGTCACTCAGGAATTCCCTGCGGGAACGGGGCCTCCGGAGGGCGCAGCAGTTCACGTGGCAGCGTTGCGGCGAACAGACGTTGAATCTCTACAGGACGCTCGCATGAAACTCGGCATATTCGGCGGGACATTTGACCCCGTGCACCACGGACACCTGATCGTCGCCGAGGTGGTGCGCGAGAAAACCGGTCTGGACCGGGTACTGTTTATCCCGACGATGATTTCTCCCCACAAGGCCGATGCAGCCATCACGCCCGCCGCTCACCGGCTGGCGATGCTGCGCGAAGCGGTGCGGGCCAATCCGTTTTTCCAGGTATCCGACAGCGAGATCGAGAGGGGGGGGATCTCGTACACCGTGGACACGATCCGTCAGATGGAAAAGGCCTATCCCGCCGACGAGCTGTTCCTTCTCATCGGCGCCGACAACCTCCGGGAATTCCTCTCATGGAAAGATCCGGAGGAGATCCTGAAGCGGGCCACGCTTGTCGTCATGAACCGGCCTGGATTCGCGGCCGGATCCGCGGGAATCACGCTCCCCGTCAACACCGTTCAGTGCCAGGTCCCCTCCATCGACATTTCGGCGACCGAAGTCCGCCGGAGGCTGATGAAAGGGCTTACGATCACCTATCTTGTTCCCCCCGGGGTCTCACGGTACATCGAACGCCACAGGCTCTACCGGGGGACTGAGGCCGGGCCCGGTGCTTGATTGACTTCCGGGTTTTTCTTATCATCCAAGGTGCACGATGTTCAGAGTCCCGCTGCACCGTTCCGCCACAGGCCCTCGTAGCTCAGTATGGATAGAGCGACGGTTTCCTAAACCGCAGGTCGCGTGTTCGACTCACGCCGAGGGCACTCCACCAACGGCAAAGGCCCGGAATTTCCGGGCCTTTGTGCTATTTCGCTGCGGGGCGGGATTCTACCGTGAACCGCCGGCGTAGACCGGGGCATGAGGCTGCTGATGCCTCATATTGAACGACTGTTCGCACGACGGGCAGACTCTCTTGGCGGGATCCTGTTCGAGGTCCGTACCGCTCATCCGCCGTTTGCACCCGAGGCAGTAGCCGTACGTTCCGCGTTCCACCCTTGCAAGCGCTTCTCTCAGTTCTCCGAGCCTGTGGTCACTCTTGAACGAGAGGAGGATGTCGATGTCCCGATCGGTTATCTGTCCGCTGGAAAACGAGTCCGCCGGCCTCTCAAAATCGTAATTGAGCTTGAGGTACTCGAACAGATTGGAAAGGATGACGCGCCGCATAGCGAGATTGCTCGCTGCCATTTGGTCCTCCCCCTGGTTCCATGGAACCAGATGCTGTAAGCACGCCTTGACGGCGACACACGAATGTCGCCTGATCTTTGAGGATATTAAGAACTGGGATGGTCAAAGTCAACAGTTATTTGCGAATAATTGCTAAAATATAGCGACGAACCACCAAAATGCCCCTTCAGGACTTCCAGGTTTGGATCGCAAATTACGGTTATGCGGCCATCTTTTTCCTCCTCGTGCTCGGCATTGTGGGGCTTCCCGTCCCTGACGAAACACTTCTTACACTTACGGGATACCTGATATTCAGCGGGACGCTTCATTTTGTGCCCAGCTTCACAGTGGCCTTCTGCGGGACAGTGACCGGGATCACAATCAGTTACCTTATCGGAAGGGTGGGAGGCTCGCATTTCATACACAGGTTCGGAGCACGGTTGCGCATCAAACCACAGTCAGTGGACCGGGTTCATGCCTGGTTCAACCGGTGGGGACACTGGACGTTGACGATAGGATATTTCATACCGGGAATCCGGCACGTCATCGCCATTGTCGCAGGGAGCTCAGGGCTTGAATACCGGACGTTCTCCCTCTTCGCCTATGCTGGGGCGCTCTGCTGGACGGGGCTTTTCATCTGCGCGGGGTACTATCTCGGAAACGGCTGGCAGGCTTTTCCTGAGACGATGACGAAAGCGGCAGTCTGGATCCTTGCGGCAGCGGTGGCGGGAGGACTGGCCTATCTCGCAGTCAGGCTCCTGCGACGGAAGAAAGGCCCGGTGTGAGACTACGGGTTCGCTGAATCGCGGCCCAGGGCTGCGGCTTCCTCGAGGAGGGAGGGATCGACGGGAGATCCGACAAGACGGATCGCGTGACTCAGATTCTCGCAGGATTTTGATCCGATCAGCATGGAACTCACCCCTTCGTTCCGCGCGATGAAGTGGAGGGCGAGCGCCGTAAGGAGTGCCGTGTCGCCGTGGCAGAGATCAAGCAGGCGCTCGACACCCGCCGGCCGCTCCGAGGGCCGCATACGAAGAGCGCGGGACGTGAGCCATCCTCCCGCAAGGCCGGACCTTATCAGGACGCCGATCCCCCGGGCCTTTGCCCGTGCAATGCGTTCTTCGTCGGCCTGATTCAGAAGCGAATACCCCACCTGAACGACGTCAAAGTCCCCGGAATCGATGCAGCGATCGAGGACCGTGCCATTCACGCTCGCACCGAGAAACTTCACCTGCCCTGCATCCCTTGCCTCCTTCATCGCGCGCACGCACCCGCCGTCGTCAAGCACCCGTTCGGGATCTGGCCCGAAATGGATCTGGAGAACGTCGATCACGTCGGTTTGAAGAAGACGCAGGCTCGTCCGGATCGAATCCCGGATTGCTCCGTACGAAAAATCGTAATAGGTATCCGGCTCCCTGTTGTGCTCCCCGCACTTGGTGGCAAGGATGTACTCGCGTGGCACACCCTTCAGGGACTTGCCGATCCGTTCCTCGCTCCGGTGGTAGGCACTCGCGGTATCGATAAGATTCACTCCCAGGCCCAGCACGCACTGCAGCGTTTCCCCGGCCTCGGATTCGTCCGGCCGCCGCCGCTCCTGCTCGCTCCCCACGCCCCAGTCGCGCCCGATTTCGAGCGCCCCGAAGCCGATCAACGTCGTCTCCAGCCCCGTCCTTCCGAGCGACCGCTTCGCGATTCCCCTCATGATCACTCTCCTAGAACAGGCTGAGTTTGACGTACCGGCCGGGGTTTTCCCTGAGATCCTTCACAAGGAGGTTCAGGTTCATCGAGAGAGAGTCCATGTGATTGTACAGCCGCTCGTCCTGGACGAGCTTCCCGAGCGTCCCTTCCCCGTTCTGAATCCTCGCAAGAACCGCGTTGAGCGATTCCGTCGTGGTCTCCAGCTTCATCGACACGCGCTCCATGTTGTGCGACCACTGGGCGAACGATGTCACGCTCGTGTCGATGTTCCCCCGTTCGGCGACCGCGATCGTGTCCAGGGTCCGGGCGAACCGCGAAAGATCCCGTGAGAACGCGGAGATGTCCGCAAAGCTCGCGTCGGCCGACCGGCCGCCGTTGTGGATCACCTCCTCGAGACGGGTGGACGACCGTTCCAGGTCGAAGACGATCTTCTGGATGCGCTGCCTCGTCGGCTGGTCGAACGTCGAATTCACGTTTTCGAGAATCCCCAGGACGTTCGAGCTGATGGGGGAGAGGGTCGCGGTGAGCTCGGAGAGGTCCGCCTCGTACAGCCCTCCGAGGGAATCCCCGTTGGCGAGCATGAGCGTGTCGTTCCCCGGGGCGATTTCAATGAATTTGCCCCCCATGATCGTCTCGCTTTTCAGGATGGCCTTCGAATCCTTCGGCAGATGCACTTTCGTCTGGATCGAAAGATTGACGCCGATCCCGCGCCCAACCATCGCCATGGATTCCACGCGGCCGATGGCCAGCCCGGCCACCGTCACGACATCACCTTCCTTCAGACCGTTGATGTTGCGGTAGAACACCTTCACCCCGTATTGCTTGGAGCGAAGGTCGATGCCGCGAAGATACACGATCCCCGCGATGAAGATCACCGCTGCGGCCAGTACGCCTATTCCGATCCGGGCCTCGTTGCTCCATTTCATGCCAGTCGCGTCCTTGAAGTTGAGAGAGAACTGCTGATATACTTCCTGACGTCCTCGTCCTTGCTGTTTTCGATCTCCGCGCGCGTTCCCGTCATCAGGGTCCTGCCGCCGTCCAGAATTGCAAAGCGGTCACCGACGACGAACGCGCTGTGAATGTCGTGGGTTACCACGATGGAGGTCACGCCCAGCTTCGTCCGGAGATCGTTGATGAGCACGTTGATCTCGTCCGCGGTTTCCATATCGAGCCCCGTCGTGGGCTCGTCGTACAGCATGTACCGGGGATTGGGCACGATGGCGCGGGCAAGTCCGACCCGCTTCTTCATCCCGCCGCTCAGGTTCGCCGGCAGAGCCTTTTCCGTGTTCTTCAGTCCCACGATCTCGAGCGCGTAGCTGACGCGTTCGGCGATCTCCTTTTCGGTCAGCTCGAGTTCCTCCTTTGCGCGCCCCCTGCGGAGCGCGAGAGCGACATTCTCCCCCACCGAGAGGGAATCGAACAGTGCGGCCCCCTGAAACAGGAAGCCGAACTTGAACCGGAGCTCCCTCAGCCGGGGATACGGCATCGAGAGGACGTCGGCCCCGTCGACGTTGATCGATCCCGCATCGGGTTTCATGAGGCCCAGGATCATCTTCAGCATAACGCTCTTCCCGCCGCCGCTTCTCCCCAGGACAACGAGCGTCTCCCTGTCGCGGACGTCGATTGAGACCCCGCGGAGGACCGGGCGCTCGTCAAAGCTCTTGCGGATATCCCGTATGGTGATCATTTCAGAGCAGCGTCGATGCAAGGATGAAATCAAGGATGACGACGGCAAGACAGGTATAGACGACCGTGGCCATCGTGGCTTTGCCGACCCCGGCGGAACCCCCGACGACGTAGTACCCCTGGTAGGAGGCAATGGACGTGATCGTGTACCCGAAGATCGTCGCCTTGGTCAGGCCGAACATCGCGTCCCGCGTCAGGAAGGAGGCCTTCATCCCCGCCACGAACGCCCCCGCGGAAATATGGGCGACGATAACCGCGCCGAAGAGGCCGCCCAGGACCGCCAGAAGATCTCCGAAGACGACGAGGACCGGGAACATCACGATCCCCGCGAGGACGCGCGGGGTGATGAGGAACGACACGGAATCGAAACCCATCGCCTCCAGAGCATCCACCTGCTCGGTCACGCGCATCGAGCCGATCTCCGCGGTGATCGTCGCTCCCACTTTCCCCGCCAGCACGAGCGCCGTCAGCAGGGGCGTGAGTTCCAGCAGGACGGACTTGATCACGAGGCCTCCGACAACGGAACGCGGAATCCACGAGTAGAGCTGGTAGGCCGACTGCACCGCTGTCACCATGCCGACGAACGTTGCGACGAATATGACGATGGGGATCGAGTCGTTGCCGATCTGGACCATCTGCGAGAAGAAATTCGTGCTCGATTCCCTCGCGTTCCTGATGTTCCGGACCATCCACCAGATGAGACCGAAGTACATTCCCAGGTGTTCGAGGAACAGAACCGTGTGGCGGCCGATCATATCGAAAAACAACGGGCCCCGGGGGTGGTCCGCGCGGGCTGCCGGCGTAGCGACGTCCATGGGGTCGGCCTGGCGAAGGATTGTGATTCTGAACGGGCGAAAACTGCTTGATTTACAATGAATGGAATAGCAAATCGAGATGCAAACGCACCGCATGGGATTTGACTTTCCGTAAAAATGGTTCTATATTGATAAAAGTAATTTCATAAAGGAGCCCAATGACGGACCAGGTAGAGGAACTCGTCGTCTTCTTCAAGGCGCTCGCCGAACCGAGCCGCCTGAGGATCATCGGCCTGCTTGCGCAGAAGCCGCAGTCGGTGGAACAACTCGCCTCCGCACTCGGGCTGGGGGAATCGACGGTCTCCCATCACCTTGCAAAGCTCTCAAAGGCAGGCCTTGTCTCCGCGCGCGCGGAGGGATACTACAGCATCTACGCCCTTCACACCGGCGCGCTCGCCGCCATGGCAAAGAGCATCCTCCACGAGGAGTCTCTCCCGGGGCTCGCCCTCGGGATGGACGTGGATGCGTACGACAAGAAGGTGCTCGCGACATTTTCCGATGCAAGCGGGCGGATCAGAGCGTTCCCCGTTCAGGAAAAGAAGTTCCTCGTCATCCTCCGACACATACTCGGGGAATTCGAACCCGGAGTGAAGTACCCGGAGAAGCGCATGAACCAGATCCTCGCAAAATACAGCGCGGATACCGCAACGCTCCGCCGCTCCCTCGTTGAGCACGGCCTGATGGCGCGGGAGGGGGGTGGAGGAAGCTACTGGCGCCTCCAGAAAAATGCTCCGCCCCACACCGATGCCGGATCCGGGAGTGCGCCCCGAACCCAATAATCCGGAGATGCGTTGCAGGTTTCACGGCGATTCAGTATTCTCACACATACCAACAGGGCCGCGCGCCCGGGAGACGCTCGTCATGGGATTGTTCGATCTGTTCAAATCACCGGCGGCAGGAAGCGGCATGAAGATGCCTGCCCGGTTCAAAGCGAAAGTGGAACGCAAAACGGCGACGCAGGACCTCGTCTTCGACGTTGAGGTCCGGGGGTACTTCATCGGGAAGGGGGGCAAGCCGGACTTCATCACCGAACAGATGAACGTCGTCGGGATGCCGAACATGAACATGAGCGGATTCTTCCCGAAGGAGATCGAAGAGATCCGGAAGTACGCCATGCGGGTTGAGTACCCGAAGCTTCTCGGCATGAAGCCCCCCGCAGGGGCCTGACGGGACGTACCACGAAGGCCGGACGAACTGCGCGGCGCACGCAGTTGCGGTCGGCGTCTGGATTCTCTCTCCGGGAGTTCGTATCTTGGTCTATCCGCCACCGGTTTCGCCCACAGCACACAGCACTCCATGCGCCTGAGTCAGGGTTTCATTCCCACCGTCAAAGAGATTCCCGCTGACGCCACCATTCCCAGCCACCAGCTGATGATCCGCGCGGGGATGGTGCGGGCGCTGGCCGCGGGCGTTTACGCCTTTCTCCCGCTGGCGCAGAGAGTCTTTGCGAAAGTCACCCGCATCGTCAGGGAAGAGATGGACCGGATCGGCGGCCAGGAAATCCTCCTTCCCGCACTGAGCCCGGTCGAACTCTGGGAACAGACCGGACGCGTCAAGGCGTTCGGCGACACGCTCTTCCACCTGAAGAACCGCCCCCTGGTCCTCGCCCCGACTCACGAGGAGGTGATCTGCTGGCTCGCGAAGAACCACATCGCTTCCTACAAGGACATGCCGCAGATCTGGTACCAGATCCAGACCAAGTTCCGGAATGAACCCAGGCCCCGATCCGGGGTCCTCCGGGGACGGCAGTTCCTGATGAAGGACAGCTACAGCCTGGACCGCTCCCGCGAGGGGCTCGACAGGGCATACGACCTCCACGCGGAGGCGTACCGGCGGATATTCACCCGGTGCGGGATCCGCTTTTTCGTGGTCGGCGCCTCCAGCGGCGCAATGGGAGGCACCGGGTCGCAGGAATTCATGATGGAATCCCCTTCGGGCGAGGACGTCATCGCGCTGTCGGAAGACGGTTCGTATGCCGCCAACCTTGAAGTCGCCACCTCGGTCGTCCCCGGCGCTGCGCGCGTCCCCGGCGATCCCGCGATGAAGGAGATCCACACACCCGGCGTCAAGACCATCGACGAGCTCGCGGCTTTCCTTCACGTGGAGAAGAGCGTGCTCGCGAAGTCCGTCGTGTACTGGGGAGGAGACAGGCCTCTCCTCGTCCTCATGATGGGAAACGACTCCCTGAACGAATCGAAACTCATGTCCGTCGTGGGGGCGGAAGTCCGCCCGATCGAAGGAGAGAAGCTGCAGGAGCTCACCGGCGCCGACGGGGGATCGATCGGTCCCGTGGGGCTCAAGGGATTCACGATCCTCGCGGACAACCGGCTGAAGGGCGCCAACGGACTCGTCAGCGGCGCAAACAGGAACGACTACCACATCGCGGGCATCGACCTGGCGCGGGACTGCGCCATCGACGGGTACCACGACCTCAGGACGATCGAGGAAGGAGAGCTCTCACCAAACGGCGGCGGGTCCCTGAGGGTCGTACGCGGAATCGAACTGGGGCACATCTTCAAGCTCGGCACGAAATATTCCGACGCCCTCGGCGCCGGATTCCTCGACGAAAACGGGAAGCAGTCCCCGGTCATCATGGGAAGTTACGGGATCGGGATCGAACGGATCGTCGCCTGTCACATCGAACAGAATCACGACGAGAACGGGATCATCTGGGACAGGGCCATCGCGCCGTTCGACGTTCACCTCATCGCGGTCAGCGCCCGGAGCACGGCGGTGACCGAAGCGTCCGAGGCGCTGTACGCCGAGCTGAAGAGCGCGGGACTGGACGTCCTGTTCGACGACCGGAAGGAGATAAGCCCGGGGTTCAAGTTCAAGGACGCCGATCTGCTGGGGATGCCCCTCCAGGTCATCGTCGGGGAGAAGAACCTCGCCGCCGGAAACATCGAAATCAAGGAACGAAAAACCGGAACTCGCAGCATCGTGAAGAGGGAGGATCTTGTGACGACGGTCCGGACGTTGCTCACATGAAAGGACAGACCATGGAAGCCGCAAAGTTGCTCGTAAACGGCGAGTGGCGACAGACGAACATCAAGCGACAGGTATTCAGCCCGTACGACAACAAGGCCGTCGGCGAGGTCTTCCAGGCAACGTCGCGCGACATCGACGACGCCATCGGCTCGGCGGAAGCAGCGTTTCACCTGACGAAGAACCTTTCCCCGTACGAACGGGGTTTGATTCTCGATACCGTTGCGCGCCTTCTTGCCGAGAAGAAGGAAGAATTCGCCCGGCTCATCACCGCGGAGACCGGCAAGCCGATATCATTTTCTCGCTCGGAGGCCGAACGCGCCGTCTTCACGCTGGCAACCTCCGCGGAGGAAGCCAGGAGGATCGAAGGGCACGTGCTCCCGCTTGACATCGTCCCCCAGTCGGGTAACCGCACGGCAATCATCCGGCGGTTTCCCATCGGGGTCGTCGGCGCCATCACCCCGTTCAACTACCCGCTGAACCTCGTGGCGCACAAGCTGGGACCTGCGATCGCCGCGGGGAATACGGTCGTCCTGAAACCCTCATCCAACGCCCCGGGGACGGCCCTCATGCTCGCCGAGCTCTTCACGCAAACCGGGCTCCCTCCGGGGGCGCTGAATGTCGTACCCTGCATGGGAAGCGAAATAGAGCAACTTATTACAGACAAACGTGTTAAGCTCATAAGCTTCACGGGAAGTCCCGTGGTTGGATGGGGAATCAAGGCACGGGCCGCACGGAAGAAGGTCGTCCTTGAACTCGGGGGGAATGCCGGCGTCATCGTCTGCGCGGATGCGAACCTCGACCACGCACTCAAAAGCATCGTCCAGGGAGCATTCGGCAATGCAGGCCAGTCGTGCATATCCGTCCAGCGGGTCTACGTCCACGAATCGATAGAGGAACCATTCACGAATCAGCTCGTCAAGCTGGCAAAGTCCATCACCGTCGGCGATCCCGGAAATCCGAGAACCGTGGTGGGACCGATGATCGACGAGCAGGCCGCCCGCAAGATCGAATCGTGGATCAAGGAAGCCACCGAGGGCGGAGCACGCGTCCTGTGCGGCGGAGGGAGGACGGGAGCGGTACTGGAGCCGACCGTGCTCTGCGACGTCGCGCCGGAAATGAAAGTGAGCTGCCAGGAGGTCTTCGCACCGGTCCTCACGGTGGACAGGTTCTCCGACTTCAGGGAAGCCCTGGAGCGCGTGAACACGTCTTCGTACGGACTGCAGGCCGGGATTTTCACGAACAGCGCCTCGGACATGTTCTACGCCTACCGTGAGCTCGAAGTCGGCGGCGTGATCATCAACGATGCTTCTTCGTTCAGGGTCGACCACATGCCGTACGGCGGCGTGAAGGAATCGGGCGTCGGGAGGGAAGGGGTCCGGTATGCGATCGAAGAGATGACGGAAATGAAACTGCTCGCGCTCAATTTCTCCTGAGGGGCGCGCCGGCAACAGAAGCTCTGCCCGCGGGTTGCATCCCGCCCGGTGAAGGGCGGGATGACCGGGACGACCTCCGCCGCCCCGGGACGGATGCACAAGATGTTCATAAGTTGGCCCCTCCTCCTCTTGATTTTTCCATGCGCCTTCTCTAGAATGACGCCAAACCTCTGAGATCTGATGCAACAGTTCGTCCATCTCCACAATCATTCCCACTACAGCCTTCTCGATGCCGCCTGCCGCATCGAGGACCTTGTGCAGGCCGCCGTGGCCGACGGGATGCCGGCCGTCGCGCTCACGGACCACGGCGTCATGTTCGGGGCGATCGAGTTCTACAAAAAGGCCACGAAGGCCGGGATCAAGCCGATCATCGGCGTCGAAGCGTATATCGTGACGAAAGGGAGCAGGTTCGAGAAATCCCGGCAGGAGACCGAGTCGGGGGGAAAGCGCGCGAGCTATCACCACATCGTGCTCCTGGCGAAAAGCGAGGCCGGCTACAGGAACCTCCTGAAGCTCACAACGATCGCCCACCTCGAGGGTTTTTACTACAAGCCGCGGCTTGACACGGATGTCCTCCGGGAGCACAGCGACGGTCTCATCGCCCTTTCTGCCTGCGCGGGAGGAGTGGTATCGGCGCACCTGGCGTCGGGGAGGGACGACGAAGCGTATGAAGCGGCGAAGATCTACAAGGAGATTTTCGGCGAAGATTTCTATATCGAGATCCAGAACCACGGCATCGACCGCGAAAAGACCATACGCGAAAAAGCCCCTCAACTCGCGCGGGACCTGGGGCTCAAGCTCATCTGCACGAACGACGTCCACTACCTGAAGCACGAGCACGCGCTGGCTCATAACATCATGCTCCTGATACCCGATGCGAGCAGCACGAACACGCCGGATTACACGCAACTCCGGTACCAGACCGATCAGGCGTACTTCAGGACAACAGCGGAAATGCACGAGCTTTTCAGGGATTACCCCGAGGCACTTGCATCAACGCTTGAAGTGGCGGAAAAATGCAATCTCCACATTGAGCTCGGCAAGAACCACATGCCGCAGTTCCCGATTCCCGAGGGATCGGGCGCCGCAACGCTCGACGAGTATTTTGAGAACCTGACGCGCGAGGGGTTCCACAAGAGGTACCCGGAGGCGGACGACGCCCTCAATGCGAGGCTGGAGCACGAGATCGCGGTCATCACCAGAATGGGGTACGCGGGATATTTCCTCATCGTCCAGGATTTCATCCGCGCGGCGCGCGCCATGGGAGTGTACGTGGGTCCCGGAAGAGGGAGCGCGGCCGGAAGCGTCGCTTCATACTCGCTGGGAATCACCAATGTCGATCCGATCAAATACGACCTCCTGTTCGAGCGTTTTCTGAACCCCGACAGGATCAGCATGCCGGACATCGACGTCGATTTCTCCGACAACAAGCGGGAGATGGTGATCAAGTACGTGAGGGAGAAATACGGACAGGACTCCGTCTCGCAGATCATCACGTTCGGAACGCTCTCCTCGCGCGCGGTCATCAAAGACGTCGGGCGCGTCCTCGGCATCCCCCTGAGCACGCTCGAATCCATCACGAAGCAGATCCCGGTGGAGCAGGGGAAGGTTCGTCCGCTGGCGGAGGCGCTGGAGAGCGTGCCGGACCTGAAATGGGTCGCGGAAAGCCCCGACGAGAAAATCCGGACGCTCATCGACGCTTCGATCGTCCTGGAGGGGATGAACCGGAACGCCGGGATGCACGCCGCGGGCGTCGTGATCGCCCCGGGCAACATCAGCGACTTCGTGCCGCTCTACAGGACCCCCCAGACGGAGGTCATGACGCAGTACAACATGAAGGACCTCGAGACGGCGGGGCTCCTGAAGATGGATTTCCTGGGCCTCCGCACGCTTTCCGTTCTCGAGAGCTGCCTCCGCATGGTCGGGGAAAACCACGGCGTCACGATCGACCTCGACGCGATCCCGGAGGACGACGGCGCGACGTTCGAGCTTTTTGCCCGGGGAGACACTGTGGCCGTGTTCCAGTTCGAAAGCACGGGTATGGCGGACTGGCTCCGGAAGCTCAAGCCCACGACGATCTCCGACCTCGTCGCGATGAACGCGCTCTACCGGCCGGGCCCGATGGAGATGATCGGGGATTTCATCGCCCGCAAGCACGGCACGCAGAAGATCACCTACATTCACCCGAAGCTCGAGCCGATCCTGAAGGAAACATACGGGATCATCGTGTACCAGGAACAGGTGATGAAGATCGCGAGCGAGGTCGCCGGGTTCACGCTCGCCAAAGCCGACCTGATGCGCCGCGCCATGGGGAAGAAGGACAAGGCGATGATGGCCTCGATGAAGAAGGAATTCATCGACGGCGCCGCCGCGCTCGGGACGGCAAAGTCGCTCGCCGGGGAGATCTTCGACCTCATCGAGAAATTCGCCTCGTACGGCTTCAACAAGTCGCACAGCGTCGCGTATTCCGTGATCGCCTACCAGACGGCGTACCTCAAGGCCCACTACCCGGCGGAGTTCATGGCGGCGACGCTCTCCTCGGAAATCGGGAGCACGGAGAAGATCGTCAAGCTCATCGACGACTGCAGGAAAATGGGGATCGAGGTCCTTCCCCCCGACGTGAACGAGAGCGGGACGGATTTCAAGGTCGTGGAGGGAAGGATTCGGTTCGGCCTGTGCGCGATCAAGAACGTCGGGGAAAGCGCGATCGACACCGTCATCAGGGCCCGCGGGGAGAAGGGGTCGTTTGAGAACCTTTTCGATTTCTGCAGCGACGTGGACCTCCGGCTCGTGAACAAGAAATGCCTTGAAAGTCTCGTGCAGGCGGGAGCATTCGATTCGATGGGTTCCCACCGGGCGGAGTACATGGAGAATCTCGAGCGCGCTGCGGCCTTCGGCCAGTCATGCCAGGCCCGGGAACTGGAAGGACAGTCGAGCCTGTTTGATTCGGGAGGTCCGGCAACAGGGGCCAAGGTGCAATTCCCGGCCATGACGCCGGCGCCGCCGTGGCCGGAATCGGAAAAGCTGGCCCGCGAGAAATCCGTCCTCGGGTTCTTCGTTTCCGGGCATCCCCTCCTCAGATACGAGCAGGAGATCAAGGAGTTCGCAAACGTCACGCTGGGGGATATTTCGGGGTTCAGGAACAACAGCACGGCGCGCGCCTGCGGGATCGTCACGTCGGTCAAGAAGAAGATCGACAAGCGGAACAACACGATGGCGTTCGTCGGCATCGAGGATTTCAGCGGCAAAGGGGAGTGCATCGTGTTTTCGGACCCGTACGCCAAATACCAGCAGGTCCTCCAGCCGGACGCGATGGTCATGGTGATCGGCAAGGGGGAGGTGAACGGCGACCTGCTGAAGATCATCGTCAACGAAGTGCACCCGATGGAAAAGGTGCGCGAGAAGTTCACCAAGGGCATCATCCTGTCCATCGACCTGGCCGACATCAAGGAAAACACGATTGTCCGCCTCCGGCAGGTCATGGAGGAACACAAAGGGAACTGCCCGTGCTACTTCAGCGTCAGGAACGCCCACTCCACGACGATGTTCCAGACCCGGCGGTTCACCGTTGACGCGTCGGGAAGGTTTGTCGACGAAGTCCGGCAGATGCTCGGACCTCACAGTATCCGGTTTACAAGCCAGTAAGGCGGAACCGTTATCCTCAATCACGTACCGGCGGCCCGACCGCCGGGGCAAAACGAAGGAGCTCTCATGAAGCCGATGGAAATCACCGATGCCAATTTTCAGAAGGAGGTTCTCGAGTCGTCCGTGCCCGTGCTCGTCGATTTCTGGGCGGTCTGGTGCGGACCCTGCAAGATGATCGCACCCGTCGTCGAGGAAATTGCGGGAGAATACGACGGGAAGCTGAAGGTGGGAAAAGTGGACGTCGACAACAACCCGGAGGTGCCGCTGAAGTACGGCATCCGGAGCATCCCGACGCTGATGATCTTCAAGGGGGGGAACGTCGTCGAGCAGATCATCGGGGCGGTGCCGAAGCGCAACCTGCTCGATAAGCTCACGCCGCACATCGGCGTTGCATGAAACTCACCCGCAGCGAGCGGGACGGGCCCTGACGATGCCGATCGTCAGGGCTTTTTCTTGCGCGCCGGTTTCACCGGGGGGACGCCGCCCGATTTCTCGATGACGACCTGTCCGTGCGATACCCGCACCGACGCGAATTTCGACTCCCGCGCCGGAGGGGTTCCCCAGGACGGATGCGTGATGTCGGCCATCCCGGCTTCATCCACGAGCTGCTTGACGAACCCCACCATGCCGTACATGTGGCTCCTGAACCGGATCCTGACCAGCCGGTTCATCGCGGCGCGGACAACCCGCCTGAGAGCGGGCCGGCGCTCCACGAAGGGACGGGCAAGGACTTTCTCGGCGAGGGGACGGAACCGCGAGCGGAACGCGCTGATCGACCGGCGGGGGACGTACGCCTTCCCGTCCGGCGTGCCGCGCATATAACCGGTCCCCCAGTCCTCGATGACGTAAAGCCCGCCCGGCTTCAGATGCCTGTCAAACAGGTGCCAGAAACTGAGCGCCGTGAATTCCCCGATATGGGAGCAGTCGTCGATGATGACGTCGAACCCCTCGGGTGCCGTCTCTTCCCGCACCCTGTCAAGGAGTGCGGGGTCGTGCTGCAGGCCCCTGTAGACGTGTATGCGCCCCGACGGATCCTTCAGCGCGACGGGGGAGATGTCGATCCCCGCGATCGTTCCCTTCCGGAAGTAGTCCCGCCAGAGCTCCAGCGACCCTCCCTGGCTGATCCCGAGTTCGAGGAGGTGGATCTTCTTCTCCACCAGGGGGGCGAAGATCATTTCGTAGGTGCGGAAGTACCCGTCGAACGCGGGCTTGTCAGTGTTGTAGCGTCGTGCGTCTATGGTCTTTCCCATGGCGATCCGGATTCTGTGAGGAGAGATCTGTGTCAGCTGTCCGCGGCGCCGCCCTCCGCGAGGGCGTCGACGGAGGCGGGAGGCTCGCCCCGCCAGGCGGCAACCTGCCCGACAATCATCGCCCGCACCCTGTCCCTGAGTTCCCCCACCCGGTCCGGCGTCAGGCCGGCGGTGTCGACGGGGGGGAGGACGCGCAGAAGAATCTCCTGGGGGGGACCGAACTTCCAGCTCCGCTTCGGGAGACAATCCCTCGACCCCTCGATGGCCACGGGAAGCACCGGCACGCCCGCCTTGATGGCCAGATGGAACGCCCCGTCATTAAACCTCCAGACGCGCCCGTCAGGCGAACGCGTACCCTCCGGGAAGAACATCACCGAACACCTGAGCCCGAGGCACCGTTTGGCTGCCAGGAGCATACGCGCACCGCTCCGCCTGTCGGTCCTGTCGACGGGGATATCCCCGGCCAGCCTCATCATCCAGCCGACGAACGGGAGCCTGAAGAGCTCGGCCTTGCCGATCCACTTCATTTCCCAGGGAAGGTGGGAAATGATCGGGATGTCGGCAAGCGACTGGTGGTTGCTGACGACGACGTACGGGCGGCGGGGATCGTCGATCTTCAGGCCGTCCCTGTGGACCCGCCAGGAGGGATTGACCTTCGTCATCGCGACGCCCAGGCGGCGGAACCATCTGCCGGTCGTATAGCGGACGGGGTCCCTGTCAAAGAGACGGATGAGGGCGAGGAGCGGAAGCCAGAGGGCGATCAGTCCGGCGACGGCTCCCCAGACCCAGAGCGAACGAATGGTCGGTACCATGGCGGGCTCAATGTACCAAATTCCGCCGGATTTTCCCAGCCCCCCCGGGGGGGACTTGACAATGCCCGCCGGTTTAATTATATTGATTCAAAATATTCAAACTCAAAATAATGAAGACGACGCGCAAATACGGACGGAAGACGGACCTGGCACTGACGCTCTGGGTGAAGCTCGCCCGCACGTACGCCACGTTCGGCAGGCGCACGCTCGACGACATCCGGTCGTACGGGCTGACCCAGCCCCAGTTCGGCGTCCTCGAATCGCTCGGCCACCTGGGGGAAATCACCCTGGGGGACCTTTCGCGGAAGACCCTCTCGAGCTGCGGCAACATCACCGTCGTCGTCGACAATCTTGAAAAGGAAGGCCTCGTCCTCCGCCGGCACTGCACCGAGGACCGGCGCGTCATCTATGTCCGTCTCACGCCGAAGGGAACGAAGCTTTTCCGCGCGATCTTCCCCCGGCATGCGCGGTGCATCACGGACCTTGCCGCGGTCCTCACGGAGGAGGAACAGGAACACCTCGCAGGACTGCTGAAGAAGCTCGGGACGGGGCTCGCACAGCCGAAGTAACCCGGGGAAATCCCGGAGGGGAGACCCTCCCCGGAGGCCGGAACCATTGACGGATTCACCACCCATCACCACACAAAGGAGAGACACCCCATGCGCAATCGACCCGCCCTGTTCGCCGTCGCCGCTCTGTTCGCGGCGACAACGCTCGCTGCTCCCACGACGTGGAAGCTCGACAAGGCTCACAGCAGCGTGAAGTTCTCCGTCGCCCACCTCGTCATATCGCAGGTCAGCGGCACGTTCAAGGACTTCGACGTGAGCTTCACGAACACGAAGGACGACTTCTCGGACGCCAGCCTGAGCGCCGCGATCAACGTCGGCAGCATCTTCACGGACAACGACGGGCGCGATGCCCACCTCAAGTCGCCGGACTTTTTCAACGCGGAGAAGTACCCCACGATCACGTTCAAGAGCACGTCGTTCACCAAGACGGGGGAGAACACGTACGCCATCGCGGGCGATCTGACCATCCACGGCGTCACGAAGCCCGTCGTGCTCGACGGGGTCTACAGGGGACAGGTCAGCGCGTGGGGAAAGACCATCATCGCCTTTTCCGCATCCACCGAGATCAACAGGTTCGACTTCGGCGTGAAATGGGACGCGAAGATGGACGCGGGGGGGCTCATCGCGGGTGACAAGGTGAAGATCGACATCACGTTCGAAGGACAGAAACAGTAAAGCCGCCGCAGGACCGGGATCGCCCTCCCGCCGCTTGCGGCGGGGGGGCGTTTCGTTGGAATTCACCCGGACGCTCCCTATATTGGGGCGTCCAACAATCCCGGAGGAAACATGTCCGCCCCGCCCCGATCACCCGCTCTGAGATTCGGAACGCTCCTGCTCATCACGTCGGCCGTCGCGTCCTGTGCCTTCGCCCAGCTCCAGGTCCACAAACGGTTTACATCCGCCGGCACGGTCGAACTCGGCGGGAGCATGACGTTTGCCGCCACGCAGCCCGTCACCGGCGGCACCAGGGGAACGTGGGTCTACGATTTTTCCATGCTCCCCTACGTCGGGTATTTCATCACGGAGGGACTGGAGCTGGGCATCAACCCCGCCGGAGTGAACGTCACGAGCCAGGGGAGCCAGACCGCGGTGCAGCTCAGGGTCCTCTTCGCGCCGGCCTACAACTTCCGCACGGGGACGATGGTGACGCCGTTTGTCGAAGGACTCGCGGGAATCACGGCCTCTTCGCTCAAGGCCTCGGGGACGACGACGACCGTCTCGGGGTTTACGTGGGGGGGGAGGGGGGGAATCAAGGCCGCACTGACGGAGAGGGGAATGCTCACCATCGGCGTTCAGTTTCTCGCGATCACGCTCAACCCGTCGGGTGCACCGTCACGGAACGGCGCCAACGAGCTTTCGGTCTCCGCAGGGTGGACGGTCTGGCTGTAGGAACTCCGCGGGACGGGGAGTGCCCCCCGCGCCCGCCCGCCGTCAGGAACGGCGGGGACCCGCGTTACGGATCTCCTCCGGACACCCGGATTCGAATTTCTTGAAATTCTCGATGAACCTGGACGCAAGCTCCCTGTAACGCTGCATGTACGCGGCTTTGTCAGGCCACGAATCCCCCGGGTTCAGCACGTGCGCGGGAACGTCCTCGCAGGTCTGGGGAACGGAGAACCCGAACACCGGGTCCGTCGTATACTTCACCTCCAGGAGCCGGGACCCGAGCGCCGCGTTGAGAAGGGCGCGCGTGTACCGGATGCTGATCCGCTTGCCGATGCCGTACGGTCCCCCGATCCAGCCCGTGTTGACGAGCCAGCAGTGGACGCCGTATTTCAGGATCTTCCGCTTCAGCAGGTCCGCGTAGAACGACGGATGATGGACCATGAACGGGGCGCCGAAGCACGTGCTGAACGTCATTTCCGGCTCTTTCCCCAGTCCGACTTCCGTCCCCGCGATCTTCGACGTATACCCCGAAATGAACTGGTAGAGCGCCTGATCGGGCGTCAGTTTCGCGATCGGGGGCATCACGCCGGAGGCGTCGCACGTCAGGAGGATGATGTTCTTCGGATGGCCGCCGAGCTTCTCCGGCACGGCGTTATCGATGAAGTCCAGCGGGTAGGACGCCCGCGTGTTCTCCGTGATCGACTCGTCGTCGAGATCGATCATCCTCGTGACCGGGTCAAACACGACGTTCTCGAGTATCGTGCCGAACCTCCTGGTGCAGGCGTAAATCTGCGGTTCGGCCGACGCCGAAAGCTGGATCACCTTGGCGTAGCAACCCCCTTCGAAATTGAACACCCCCTCGTCGCTCCATCCGTGCTCGTCGTCGCCGATCAGGCGTCTCGCCGGGTCGGCGGAAAGCGTCGTCTTCCCCGTCCCCGAGAGGCCGAAGAATATCGCCGCGTCACCCGCGTCGCCGATGTTCGCCGAGCAGTGCATGGGCATGACCCCCTCGAGCGGGAGGAGGTAGTTGAGGATCGTGAAGACCGATTTCTTGATCTCCCCCGCGTAGGCGGTGTTGCCGATGATGCACAGCCGCGCGGCGAAGTTCAGCACGATGAACGTGTTCGTCGCCGTGCTGTCGATCTGGGGAATCCCCTTGAACGAGGGGACGCAGAGAATCGTGAAGTCCGGCACGTGGCGCCGGTACTCCTCGCGGGTCTCCGGCAGGATAAACATGTTCCGCGCGAAATGGCTGTGCCAGGCGAGCTCCGTGACGATCCGGATCGGCATCCGGTACGCGGGGTCCGCGCCGGCATAACAGTCCTGCACAAACACATCCCGCCCCTGCAGGAATCCCTGGATCCTGTTGAAAAGATCGTTGAATTTTTCCGTGCTGAACGGGCGGTTGTATTCGCCCCACCAGATGTGTCCCTCCGTGCTCGCTTCCCGCACCACGAACTTGTCGGTGGCCGACCGGGCCGTGTGCTTCCCCGTGTTCGCCACGACCGGCCCGTCGCGGGTGATCCGCGCTTCGCGCCGGAACGCGATCTCCTCGTACAGCGCCTCCGTCGGGAGGTTCCAGTAGGCCGTATGGAGGTTGGAGAGACCGTGGTTGTCGAGCCCGTAGTCGCTCTTCAGGGCCAGCGCTTCCCCCTGTGCGGGGGTCTTGATGTCGAGGATGTTGTTCATAGCCAGTCCCGCACTAGTTTGCGTTCGCCGATGTATATTTCCCTGGGCGATGCGGGGTCGAGCGCCCATTTGATCCTCTCGATCCCCTGTTTCACGTCCTTGACCGTCGTCGCATAACTCAGCCGCAGGTGCCCCTCCATGCCGAACTCCTTCCCGGGAACCGTCACCACGAGCGCCCGCGCGAGGAGCATCTTCGAGAGCTCAACGGAATTATTGCTGTACGCCCTGAAATCGGGGAGGCAGTAATACGTCCCGTCGGGCTTCGTCACTTTCACTCCCTCGAACGACTGCAGCTCCTGCAGCATGACGTTCCGGTTGTTCTCCAGCGTGAGGCGGAGCGCCTCCACGGCGCTCTGCAGCCCGGTGAGCGCGCCCTCGGCCGCCGCCTGGAGAAGGACGGACGTGCACGACGTGGTCTGCGCCTGGACGTTGATCATGACGTCCGTCAGGGCTTTGCTTGCGATCACCCATCCGATCCGAAACCCCGTCATCCCGTAGAGCTTCGAAATGCCGTTGAGCGTGATGACCTTCGTCGACTCGATGTCCTTCTGCGTGTACCGGTACGCGGGGATCTGGGTCTTCCCGTCGAAGACCAGCTTGTGGTAGATGTCGTCCATGATCAGGTAGATCCCCTTCTTCTCGCAGAATTCCACAAGGGGGGCGATGAGGCTCTCCGGATACATGACGCCGGAGGGATTGTTCGGGCTGTTGACGATGATCGCGCGCGTGTAGGAGCTGACCGCCTGCTCGATCTCCTTCATCCGCGGAATGAACGTGCCGTCCTCGGGCGTGACGATGACCGGGCGGCCATACACCATCTTGATCATCTCGGGATAGCTCACCCAGTAGGGGGCCAGCACGATCACTTCGTCCTGGGGGTTGAGGAGCGTGTAGAGCAGATTGTAGAGGGATTGCTTCGCGCCCCCCGAGACGATGACGTTCTCGGGCGCGGGGATCCTGTCGTAGGTCTCTTCCGTGTATCGTATGATCGCCTTCTTGAGCGACGGGATCCCGTCCGTCGGCGTGTACTTGATGTCCCCGGTCGTGAGCTTCGCCGCCGAGTTCAGTATCGCATTGATGGGAGCCCTGTTCTTCGGTTCGCCCGCCCCGAGATGGATGACCGCTTCCCCCTTCTCGCGGAGGACGCGCGCCTGTTCATTGAGGCTCAACGTCGGCGATTCGGCGATCGACCGTGCCAGCTGGCTTATGCTCATGGAATGGCCTTCCTCATGATAATGTCCCCCTTCGCCGCGCAGAGAAGGGATGACGCCCCCCGCAGGTAATGACTGACGAGGATCGATTGTGAAGAACGGAGTGGGTGACGAGAACGCATGATCCGGGGCGGGGCGGGCAGGGGACGAACGCGCGCTGCCTTCGAGGCATTGTAGGCAAATTTGATTTTGGAATCAAGGGAAAGGGGCGGAACTCGTCCTTTTTGCGTATATTGACCCTTTATTGCGCACTCACTCCTTCGGGGCTCGCGTGAACAAAACGATGATACTCTGGGCGGCGGCGTTCCTGATCACGGCGGCCTCCGCGTGGTACCAGCGGGTGACCGGCCCGACGTTCCCGCTCAGCGGCACGGACTTTCTCGGCGGCATTTCCGTCCCGTACCGGCTTGAACGGAGCCACGGGGGGAATTCCGACGCGGCGGTCCTCATCGCGGCACCCGACACGTTGACGACGGGTCTCCTCGAGTGGAGGCGGTTTGGAACGGATGACCCGTGGACGGGGGCTTCGATGACGAGGGAGGGAGGGGCACTCACGGGTTTGCTCCCCCTGCAGCCGCCGGCCGGGAAGCTTCAGTACCGGGTGAATCTGCGCAGGGGAAAAGACACGCTCGTGCTCCCGGGGGGCCCCCCCGCGGTGATCCGGTTCAAAGGCGACGTCCCCTCCCCGGTGCTCGTCGTCCACATATTCCTGATGTTCACGGGAATGCTCTTTTCGACAAGGACGGGCCTGTCGGCGCTCGTGAAACGGGAAGATATCGGGCGCCTCACCATTGCGACGATCTCGCTGCTTGCCGTCGGCGGGCTCGCGCTGGGGCCCGTCGTACAGAAATACGCCTTCGGCGCGTACTGGACGGGCTGGCCGTTCGGGACCGATCTGACCGACAACAAGACCGTCGCGGCACTCGCGTCCTGGATCGCCGTGGCGCTCGTCCGGAGCCGCGTCCGCCGGCCGTCGCTCTGGGCCCTGGCAGCGGCGACGATCACGCTCGCGGTCTTCATGATACCCCACAGCCTATTCGGGTCGGAACTCGACTACCGGAAGCTCGACGGGGTCAAACAGGCTCCCTCCCTGTCAGTCTCCGTCTTCGCTCCCGTGGACGCGGACGAACGCGCTCCTGACCGGGGGGGGCATCGGCGACAGGGAACCGCGGACTGATCGCCACACGATTTCGCCGAGCTCCATGTCGGGCACTGCGTCCTGCCTGCTGAAATCCATCTCCCCGCTCCGCTCCCAGCCGAACGCTCCCTTCACGTTCTTCTCCTCAAGATCCATGAGCGCCCTGCGGTAGGCATAGGGGGACACGTCCGGCGTTCCGCTGAACGAATTGAACATCGGCGTCGCCGTCGAGTCGTACTGCGACATCGGGGGGAGCCCGAGGATGAGCTCCATCGTCCGGATCATGCTGCTCGTCGAATACAGCTCGCTGTCCACGAATCCCCTTTTTGTCCAGGGACTGATCACGAGAGCGACGGTGCGGTGAGCGTCGACGTGATCGGGACCGTTCTGTGCGTCGTCCTCGACGACGAAGATGGCGGAGGTCGCCCAGTACCTGCTGTGCGAAATGCGGTCGACGATCATGCCGAGCGCCTGATCGTTCTGTGCGACGAACGCCCGGGGCGTCCGTTTTCCCGCACGCGTCCCCTCCGTGTGGTCGTTCGGAAGCTTGATCGTCTGGAAGGCAGGGAGGAGGCCGTTCGATTCATACGCGGTGAATTCCTTTTCCCAGTCCTCGTACCGCTGCACGTCGGAATAGTCCAGGTCCCATCCGTGGGCGTGCGGCGCGGTGTGTCCGACAAGGCTGGGGAGCAATCCCACCGCCGTGTCACCCGCTTCGCCGGGATTCCGGGCGAATTCGCCGTACGTCCGGTACGTCACGCCGTTCCTCGCGCAGTCGTCCCAGAGGAATCCCGCCGAAGGATAGGTGTCGGGATATCCCCCCTCGTACTCGTACTCTCCGCCCCGGCCCCCGTACGAAGTGGGCCAGGTCTTTTCGACGTAGTCCGTCGCGTACGCGCCCATCGTCCAGTTGTGCCCGTCGGCGCTCACCTCGGCGTCGGCGTAGAAATTATCAAGGAGCACGAACTGCCGGACGAGGGCATGATGGTTCGGCGTCACGGATTCGCCGAACAGGCAGAGCGCGGGGTCGCTGTTGCCTTTCCCCATGTCGCCGAAGACCTGGTCGTAGGTCCGGTTCTCCTTGATGATGTAGAACACGTGTTCGATCGGATGTCCCCCCGCGCCGGCGCGGACGACGGGGCTTCCGGCGGGAACGGCGACCGGCCTGCCGACCCTGGAATTCTCGTAGACGGCCGCCGTGTATTCCTTCATCGCCCCCGCGTCGGGAGGCTCGATGCGTGAGAGCGAGCCGGTGAACAACGAACCGATGTACTCGCTGGAGTGGCGGGGTTCTGACGGGTTCGGCCCTCCCGGGTTCGCGCGCGAGGAGCCTCCTTTCCCGTTGGCCACGATGATCCGCCCGCTCGAAGGGAGGACCTTCACGGACGTGGGATACCAGCCGACCGGTATGAACCCGAGCGAGCGCGCGCTTCCTTCCCGCCTGACGTCGAAGGCGGCGAGGTAGTTGTTGTCGGCGTTCGCGATGTACAGCGTCCCCCCGTCCGGCGTGAGCGCGACGCCGTTCGGCGTGCTCCCTTCGGGCAGGTCGGGAAACAGGGAGGAAATGATCGTCTCCTGCACCCTCGCATCACGGATGCTGATGACGGACACCGAGTTGTTGTTCGCGTTGGCGACGAACAGCCTCCTCCCGTCGGGCGACTCCACCATGTCGCACGGATGATCGCCGACCGGGACCGTGCGGACGATGTCCCCGGTCTTCCTGTCGACGAATGCCACCGCCGAACCGCCCCAGAGGGAAACGAACACGTACGGATGAGCGCGCGACACGAGGCACGTGTACGGCGTGGCGGGAAGCGTGAAACTCTTCACGAGCGTCCGGTCCGCCAGGCGGATGATGTTCAGCGAGCGGTTCTCCTTCCCGGCCGCGTACACGAGTCCCGATTCGTCGTCGTAATCGAGTCCCGCGATCCAGACGAGCGCGGCGGGCCGGGGCGCGGCGACGACCAGCGAATCCGCAAACGCGAGCTTCCCGTCCGCGAACGTGTAGACGTTGACCCTGTTGTCATTTCCCCCGGAGACAAGGAGCCGGCGTCCCCCGTCGATGAGCCGGAGTCCCACCCACGCTTTCCGGAGGGGGAGCTTCTGGACGACGGACCACGTCGCCACGTCGACCACGGTCAGGTTCTGCACCGCGGTACCGTCATCGGTCGTGATCACGTACCGTTCGTCGGGGGTGACGACCATGTTCAGGGGAAGCTCGCCCACCTCGAGCTGCTTCCCGGCGGGGGAGAGATACCACCCGTTCGGGAGGCGGACCCTGCCGTCGGCGAGTCTGCCGGGAAGGAGGGAGGAGGGAGAGCCCGCGCAGCCGGCGATGCCGAGCGCGAACAGGACGAGGAGAAGCAGTGTTCCCGGTGATTTCATGAGATCTCCGATTGAGGGTTTGACGGATGGACGGGAGCGTAATATACGCACGGGTTGCGAACATCACAATTATTCATTACCTAACGGATGCTTCCCATCCGCCGACAATCAGAAAAGGTCCTCGCCATGGAACAGACCCAGCATGCCTACGCCGGTTTCTGGATGCGTCTTCTTGCCTCCATCATCGACGGCGTCCTCCTCGGAATCGTCAACATCATCATCCTCGTCCCCTTCCTGGGGCTCGTCGGACTGACGGCAGCCGCCCACGCTTCGGACGTCGACGTGGATTCCGGGGGGGCCGGACTGATGATCGCGCTCCTGAGCACCTACCTCATCAGCATGCTCGCCGTCGCCGTCGCCGGCTGGCTCTATTTTGCGCTCATGGAATCCTCCGCGCGGGGAGCGACGCTGGGGAAAATGGCGCTCGGTATCCGGGTCGTCGATACCAACGGAGCGCGCATCGGATTCGGACGGGCGTCGGGACGCTATTTCGGGAAAATCATCTCCGGGGCCATACTCTGCATCGGCTACATCATGGCCGCGTTCACGCAGCAGAAACAGGCCCTCCACGACATCATGGCCGGCTGCCTCGTCATCCGGAACTAGTCGACGATCTTCATGTCGTCGATCGTGTCACCGACCTGGATCATGTCGACGACATTCAATCCCGCCACGACCCTCCCGACCACGGTATACCGTCCGTCGAGATGAGGCTGGGGGGAGTGCGTGATAAAGAACTGTGAACCCTCCGTGTCTTTCCCGGCGCTCGCGATCCCGACGGTCCCCGTCCCGAACGGCACGGGGGAAAATTCCGACCTGATGGAATACCCCGGCCCTCCCCATCCGTCTCCGCGCGGATCCCCTCCCTGAACGACGAAGTTCGGAACCACCCTGTGAAACGTCAGTCCCCTGTAGAACCTGCGATGCACGCACAGATTCACGATGCTCACCGTCGTGAAGGGGGCGGCGTCCCTGTCAAGCTCGATCCCTATCTCTCCCCGCGACGTCAGGAGCCGCACGCGCACGAGAGGGGGGAGCGACCGGAGGAGCGCCATGTCCTCATCCGGCATGCGTCGATCCGCCTGCCGGGCAACTTCCCCCCTGTGGTCTTTCCCCGTGATTTTCTCCAGTGCCGCGGCGGCGGCACCGGCGACGGAGAGATCCCGGCTTTGAAGAAGGGAAGTCAGCTTTGGCGAGGCGCGTCCGTCCCCGAGTGCGCCGAGCGCCCGGATGACGTCCTGCATCGTCTCCGCGTCAGCGGGAGGGCTGAGGGCGTCAAGCGCGGCCAGGAGGGGCTCCACGGAAACCCCGGACCGGAACAGCGAGTCACCGAGAATCTCCGCGGCACCCGACACGATTGCCATGTCGAGTGTCCCGAGCGAACGGATTGCCGCGCGCGCCGTTGAATCGACAAGCCACCGAACCCCGGGGTTTCGTGCGGCGAGCGAACGGAGCCCCTCGAGCGCCGCTGACACAATGAGAGGATCACGCCCGGCGGCGGCGGCGGAAAGAAGCCGCCAGGAGGCGGTGTCTCCCGATTCACCCGCGGCCCCGATCAGCCGTGCCCTGAGGTGCGGCCGGAGTCCGCTCCCTCCCGGGGCGAGTGCCCGGGGAATGCGGCCGTCGATTTTTGCCAGGGCAAGGGCCGCTTCGGCCTGAACCTGCCAGGAAAAATCCCCATGAGCGTTCTCCGCGATGCGCGCGAGATCGCCGATCGCCCCCTCACTCATCCCCCGGGCCCGCCCGGAGACTGATGGGAACACCGAGATCGCCGTGATGCCTGTGTGGGGGTTGGCGTCGAAGAATGCACGGTGGAAGACGCCGATCTCCGCAGTGTCCGGCGACCCCTGTGCCTGGGAGAGCGCCTTCAGCGCGTTCACGCGCACTCTCCAGTCAGGATCGAGAGCCGCCATCCTCAGGAGTATCCCCTGCGGGGCTGCGGCATTCTGCACCTTCCCGAGGAGGGAGGCGAGATTCATCCGAACGAGCGGGTCCGCGGCGTGCTCGAGCATACCGAGTGCGCCCAGAGCCTCGCGCGTTCCGGGAGCGTCGCCGGTCCTCTGGAGCGCATACAGGACACGCCACGACGTCTCCACACCCGGCCGTACGTGCGCGAGGAGGAACCGTACCGCCTCCGGGGAAGAAATCCCGCGGATGGCAAACCTGGCAACCGACATGACCAGGTCTCCGTCGTACGGGGCCGGGCCTGCCTCCGGGACGAGATGCAGGATCCCGGCAAGGGCCGCCGGCGTGCCGAATTTTCCGATCTCCTCGAGAATCCTCCCGGAAGCGCGCGAGTGCCCGATCCGGCGGCGAATCAGGTCTTCCCCGAGCGCCAGGCGCCCGCTTTCGCTCAGGCCGGCGCCAGTCTGACCGAGAGCGAACGCCGCCGCCGTCGCAGCCGAAGAATCCGGATCGGCGAGATTGACGGTGAGCGCTCCCACGGCCGCCGTGTCCTGCAGGCTTGCGCACGCGAGTGCCGCACGGGAGCGGACCAGGGGATCCGCGTCCGCGAGAAGCGAGGCAAGCGCAGGACCGAAGGGGACGCGGAGGTCCTGCATCCGGAGAATCGATTCGATCTTGTCGCGCTGCTCCGGCCGGGGATCCCCGGAGGGCACGGCGCATCGTACGGACGGCGAGACGAGGAGGAGTATGGCAGGGAGAATCGTTTTCATCGGGTACCCGTTCCGGTGTGGGACGTGAGGGCCAGGGTTGTAATGTAGGAAAGCGTGTCTCCATCCTCAACGCCTCTTTGAAACTCTTTCTTTTTTTGCATATCATGAGTGGATTCCACCCATTACTCCATCGGGAGACCACGTGCCGCCTTTTGCGAAACGGACACATACCTGCGGCGAACTCCGCACCGCCGACATCGGAAAAACCGTCACACTCAACGGATGGGTGGATGTCCGCAGGGATCTGGGGGGAGTGATATTCATCGACATCAGGGACAGGTACGGAAAGACGCAGGTCGTCTTCTACCCACAGCACGACGCCGCCGCCCATGCCGCAGCGAAGCAGCTCAGGAGCGAGTTCGTGGTCTCGGTAACCGGAACCGTGGAGCGTCGCCCGGATGGGACGTCGAACCCGGAGCTTGCGACGGGAGAGATCGATCTGCGCGCGGGGGAGCTCGCGATACTGAGCGAAGCCGAACCCCCTCCGTTCCCCGTCAACGACGAGACCGAGGCGGGGGAGGACCTCCGCCTGAAATACCGGTACATCGACCTGCGGAGGCCGGCACTGCAGAAGACGCTGATGTTCCGGCACAGGATGTACCAGATCACGCACAGCTATTTCGACGGCCACGGGTTCATCGAGATCGAGACCCCCGTCCTCATGAAGAGCACGCCGGAAGGGGCGCGGGATTATCTCGTCCCGAGCCGCCTGCACCCGGGAAAGTTCTACGCTCTTCCCCAGTCGCCGCAGACATACAAGCAGATACTCATGGTCTCGGGGTTCGACAGGTACGTCCAGATCGTCAAGTGCTTCCGGGACGAGGACCTGAGGGCGGACAGGCAGCCCGAATTCACGCAGATCGACGTCGAGATGTCGTTTATAAGCGAGGAGGATATACAGGAAATCGCGGAAGGACTCATGGCCCGGTTCTTTCAAGAGCTCCGCGGGATCGAGATCCGTCTGCCGCTCCCCCGGCTGACGTACCGGGAGGCCATGGAGCGCTACGGGAGCGACAAGCCCGACACCAGGTTCGGACTCACGTTCACGTGCGTCAACGACATCGTCAGGGAGTCGCCGTTCCGGGTGTTCGCCGACGTCGTCCGCTCGGGGGGAGCCGTCGCGGGATTCGTCGTTCCGGGCGCGGCGACGTTCACGCGCAACCAGATGGACACGCTGGTCGACTACACACGCTCGCTGGGCGCCGGGGGACTCGTGTACTTCAAATGGACGGAGAAGGGACTGGAAACGGCCGTCGAGAAATTCCTCGGGAAGGAACGGATCGAGCAGATTGCCGGCGCGATGGGCGCGCACCAGGGGGATCTCATACTCCTGGTGGCCGACGCCTGGAAGAAAGCCTATACGATCCTGGGAACGCTCCGGCTGGAGATGGGACGGCGGCTGAACCTCATCGACGAGAACACATACGAGCTCCTCTGGGTGACGGAATTCCCGATGTTCGAATACAGCGAAGAGGAAAAGCGCTACGTGGCGATGCACCACCCGTTCACCGCCCCCCACCCGGAGGACGCGGGGATCCTGGAGACCGATCCCGGCAAGGCGAGGGCGCGCGCCTACGATCTTGTCCTCAACGGCAACGAGATCGCCGGGGGAAGCATACGCATCCACGAGCGGACGATGCAGCAGCAGGTGTTCTCCCTCCTGGGCATCGGCCCCGAAGAAGCCCAGGTGAAGTTCGGATTCCTCCTCGACGCGTTCAGGTTCGGCGCCCCTCCCCACGGGGGAATCGCCTTCGGGTTCGACAGGATGGCGATGCTCCTGACCGGGATGAAATCGATCCGCGAGGTGATGGCGTTTCCCAAGACGGCAAGCGCGGTCTCGCTTATGGACGACGCACCCGGGACCGTGGACGACAAGCAGCTCCGGGAACTCCACATCAGGATCGTCTGATGAAAGAACGGATACGGATCGCCAGCGGGCAGGGCTTCTGGGGTGATCTCCTCGGCGCACCCGTCGACCAGGTCACGCGCGGGGACGTGGAGTACCTCGTGATGGACTACCTGGCCGAAGTGACGATGTCCATCCTGCAGAAACAGCGGCAGAAGAATCCCGCCCTCGGGTACGCGCGCGACCTCGTGCCGCTCATGGAGCAGATCCTCCCCGTCATCATGCAGAAGGACATCCGCGTGATCACGAACGGGGGGGGCGTCAACCCCCTGGCGTGCCGGGACGCGATATTCGCCGCGGCGCGCGCGCTCGGCATACGGGGACTGTCGATCGGCGTGGTGACCGGGGACGACATACTCGGCAATCTCGGCGAACTCCGATCCCGCGGCATGACGCTCGCAAACATGGAAACCGGGGAGGATCTCGGTGCCGTCATCGACCGCGTGATGAGCGCAAACGTCTACTTCGGCGCGCGCCCGATCGCGGAGGCTCTCGGCCGCGGTGCCCGGATCGTCATCACCGGCAGGACAACGGACACGGGACTGACGCTCGGGCCGATGATTCACGAATTCGGTTGGGGGGAAGAGGACTGGAACCGGCTCGCCTCGGGAACGGTTGCCGGTCACATACTCGAATGCGGCGGACAGGCGAGCGGCGGGAACTTCTCCGCGGACTGGCGGGCGGTCCCCGACCTGGCGCACATCGGGTTCCCGATCGCCGAGGCGTTCCCCGACGGAAGCGTGGTCATCACGAAACACCGGGGGACGGGAGGGCTCGTCTCGCTCCAGACGGTCAAGGAACAGCTCCTGTACGAAATCGGGGACCCGGGCGAGTACATCACCCCGGATTGCATCGCCGACTTCACGACGATACGCCTCGACGCCGACGGACCCGACAGGGTCAGGGTGACCGGCGTCCGGGGCCGCCCGGCGACGGCTTCGTACAAGGTGTCAATGTCGTATCTCGACGGGTACACCGCCGCCGGGACGCTGACCTACGCGTGGCCCGACGCGCTCGAAAAAGGACGGGCGGCCGACGCCATACTCCGCTCCCGCATGAACGATCTCGGGCTCCGGTTCGAGGAGATCCGGACCGAGTTCCTCGGGTACAATTCCTGCCACGGGCCGCTCGCGCGCACCCCCGATGAGATCAACGAGGTCGTCATGAGGATCGGCGTCCGGGGGAAGGACTTCGCCGCGGTCGAACGGTTCGGGAAGGAGATCGCCCCGCTCATACTGACGGGACCCCCATCCGTCACGGGGTTCGCGGGGGGACGGCCGAAACCGAGCGAGGTCATCGCCTACTGGCCCGCGCTCATCCCGAAGCAGGCCGTGCCGCCCGTCGTGAACGTCACAACACTCTGAAGGATCGCCCGTGAAGATCCGGCTCATCGACATCGCTCATGCCCGCTCGGGCGACAAGGGGGACACCGCGAACGTCGGCGTGATCGCCCGCCGCCCGGAGTATTACCCGGTCCTCGTACGGTACCTAACCGTGGAGCGCGTCAGGACGCATTTCGCCGGGATCGTGCTGGGACCGGTGGAACGATTCGAGCTCCCGAACCTGGGCGCGCTCAACTTCCTCCTGCACCAGGCGCTGGGAGGGGGAGGGACCCGTTCACTGAAGAACGACGCGCAGGGGAAGACGCTCGGGAGCGCGATGCTCCGGATGGAGATCGACATTGAAGAACAACTTATCGTGAGAGGGGAAGAACATGTTTGACGTCCAGAAACTGCGCATCAAGGGTCTCAAAGACAGGCTCCACTCACTCCGGGGGTATCTTTGACATAGACGGGAAGGAAAAGGAAGTCGCCGAGCTCCAGAAGAAAACCGAAGCGCCGGAATTCTGGAACGACAACGTCGCCGCCCAGAAAGTGATGCAGGTGATCAGCGCACGGAGGGAGTGGATCGACGGGTGGAACCGGCTCCAGCGGACGCTCGTCGACGGCGGATCGCTTCTCGAGCTCGCCGAGGAATCGAACGACGAATCGCTCGCGGGTGAAATCGACGCCGAACTCGCCGCCGTGGAAAAGGGGATCGGGGATCTCGAGTTCCGCAACATGCTGAGCGGCGACGACGACTCCCGGAACGCCATCCTGACGATACACGCGGGGGCGGGGGGAACCGAGGCGCAGGATTGGGGGGAAATGCTCCTCCGGATGTACATCCGCTGGTGCGAAGGGAAGGGGTTCAAGACCTCCCTCGTCGACCGCCAGGAGGGGGACGGGGCCGGGATCAAGAGCGCCGCCGTCGAGGTGACGGGGCAGTTCGCCTACGGGTACCTGAAGGCGGAGAACGGCGTCCACAGGCTGGTCCGGATCTCCCCGTTCGACGCCAACGCGCGCCGTCACACATCGTTCGCCTCGGTGTTCGTCTACCCGGAGCTCGACGACGACGTCGAGATCGAGATCAACCCCGCGGACCTGAAGGTCGACACGTACCGATCCGGGGGAAAAGGGGGACAGAACGTCAACAAGGTGGAGACGGCGGTCCGCATCACGCACGTACCGAGCGGCATCATCGTCGCCTGCCAGCAGGAGAGGTCCCAGTTCCAGAACAAGGAACGGGCACTCAAGATGCTGAAATCCCAGCTCTACCAGCGGCGCAAGGATGAAGAGGAGGCCCGCCTCGATGCGATCAACAGCACGAAAAAGAAGATCGAGTGGGGGAGCCAGATCCGCTCGTACGTGTTCCATCCGTACAACATGGTGAAGGATCACCGCACCGATGCGGAGACCAGCAACGTCCAGGCCGTGATGGACGGGGACATCGACGATTTCATCAAGGCCTACCTTATGGAATTTTCCGGCAAGGGCGCCTGACGCATTCATGAGCTACGTATCATTCATCGCGGGACGGTATCTCCGCTCGGGACGCAACGACGGGTTCTTCTCGTTCATCACCGCGATCGCGACACTGGGCGTGATGCTGGGAACGGCCACGCTCATCATCGCGCTGAGCGTCCTGGGGGGATTTGAGCGCGATATCACCGAGAAGGTGGTGGGGTTCACGAGCCACGTCCAGGTCCTCGGCTTCCAGAACCAGCCCCTCAGCCACCCCGAAGAGAACACGTGGCTCATGGAGAAGAAGATCCCCGAGATCAGGTCGGTGGCCCCCTTCGTGGCACGGGAGGCACTCATCCGGTCACGGGAGGGGGTGGACGGCATCCTCCTCAAGGGAATCGATCCGCTGCGCGACAACTCGACGACGCGCCGGTATCTCACCGCGGGACAGTACGACCTCGACAAGGAACAGGGGGGAAGCGCCAAGCTGGTCGTGGGGAAGAAGCTGGCCGCGAAACTCGCCATCGACATCGGGGACAGGGTCACGGTGTTCGGGATCAGCCGCATCACGGAACAGGGACAGGCGCGCGTGATGCAGTTCCGGGTGACGGGGATCTACGAGAGCGGGATGGCGGAATACGACGACGTGTACGCGTTCACTGATCTCGCCGACGCCCAGTCCCTCTTCCAGCTGGGCGACGCGGTCACCGGCTATGACCTCCTTCTGGCGCACGTCGACAGCGCGTCGGCCGTCGCGGAGGAGGTCCAGGACCTGCTCGGGTACCCGCATTACGGCAGGACGGTGTTCGACACCTACCGGAACCTCTTCAGCTGGATCGACCTCCAGAAACGCCCCGTCCCCATCATCCTGGGACTGATCATCATCGTCGCCACCGTGAACATCATCGGCACGCTCCTGATGATGGTGCTCGACAAAACGCGGGAGATCGGCGTCCTTGCGGCGATGGGGGCTTCGCCGTGGGGGATCACGCGCATATTCGTCAGGCAGGGAATGACGATCGGCCTCGCCGGCACGGCGCTCGGGAACACGCTGGCCTTCGCCCTGTGCTACGCGCAGATGGAGTTCAAGTTCTTTTCGCTTCCGAGCGACATCTATTTCATGACCTCCGTTCCGATCCTCCTCCGGCCGGAGTATTTTCTCCTCGTCTCGGGGGCCACGCTGCTGCTGTGCCTGGCGAGCTCGATGCTCCCGGCAAGGCTCGCCTCCCGGCTGCACCCCGTCACCGCCATACGGTTCTCGTGATATGAGGTACGAACGGTTCATCGCGCAGCGCTACCTGAGGTCCAAACGCCAGCTCAGGTTCATCAACATCATCATGATGGTGTCGGTCACGGGCATCACCGTGGGGGTCGCCGCGCTGACGATCGTCCTCGCCGTGTTCAACGGGTTTAACAGCGTCGTGACGAACGTCCTTGTGGGGTTCGACCCGCACATCAGGATCGAGGCGGCGCGCGGCCGCGGCATGCAGGTGAGCGACAGCCTCCTTGAATCCGTCAGGGCGGACGCCCGGATCTCGGCGGCCGCCCCCTACATCGCCAGCAAGGCGCTCCTCATCACCCCCCACGTGAACAGGGTGGTCCTCGTCAAGGGGGTCGTGGACTCGACGATCGACATGGTGTCCGGCGTGAAGAACAGGACCGTGCTCGGCGCATTCCGGCTCCGCGACACCCCCGAATCCGGCGGGATCGTCCTCGGCATGGCGCTCGCCGACAGGATGGGAACGATGGTCGGTTCCGAGCTGACGATCGTCAGTCCCGTGGGCGTCGACGCGATGATGACGCAGTTCGGCGAGCCGCTCACGCGCAGATGCACCGTGACCGGGATCTACGATTCGAACAACAAGGACTACGACGCGCACTACGCGTTCATCTCGCTCGAGTCGGCCCGGCAGCTCTTCCAGTTCGGGGACAGGTACAGCGGGATCGAAATCCGGCTGCACGACCTGGAAGACGCGGACAACGTCAAGCACGCCCTCCAAGCCCGGCTCGGCGAAGGGTACACCGTCGCGACATGGTATGACCTGCACCGCGACCTGTACTCGGTGATGAAGATCGAGCGATGGACGGCCTACATCATCCTCTGCCTGATCGTGGGAGTAGCGACGTTCAACGTTCTGGGCTCGCTCACGATGGGCATCATCGAAAAGCGCCGCGACATCGGGATCCTGAAGGCGCTCGGCGCGACGCGCTCGAGCATCATCCGGATATTCATGTTCGAAGGGATACTCGTGGGGCTGCTGGGGACGGCCGCAGGCGTGCTCATCGGAGTCGTCGTCTGCCTCCTGCAGATCCGGTTCAGCCTCTTCCCGCTCGACCCGACCGTGTACATCATCCCCGCGATCCCCGTCGAGCTCCGGTGGACCGACTTCGTCGCCGTGGTCCTTGCCTCGATGACGCTCAGCACGCTCGCCTCACTTCACCCCGCGCGGAGGGCCGCCCGCCTCCTGCCGGTCGATTCCATCCGCTGGGAGTAGCCCTCATGCCACAGACAGGACAATCGGTCATCGACGTGCGGCAGGTGACGAAAACGTTTCCCTCGGGCGAAGGGAGAGACGGGAAGCTCGTCGTCCTCCGCGGGATCAGCCTCGACGTGCGCAAAGGGGAGATCATCGCCGTCGTCGGCGCCTCGGGGGCAGGGAAGAGCACGCTCCTGCACATCATCGGGACGCTCGAGAAACCGACGTCAGGGAGCGTGGTCTATGAAGGAGCGGACGTCTTCGCCATGGGGGACGAGGAGCTTGCCCGGTTCCGGAACAGGCGCATCGGGTTCATATTCCAGTTTCACCACCTTCTTCCCGAATTCACGGCGCTGGAGAACGTCGCCATGCCCGCCCTTATCCAGGGAAAGAAACTCCCCGAGGTCCGGGCCCTGTGCATGGACCTGCTCCGGGAGGTGGGGCTGGAGGGGAGGATCGACCAGAAACCGCCCCGGCTTTCGGGGGGGGAGCAGCAAAGGGTCGCCGTGGCGAGGGCCCTCGTCAACTCCCCGAAAGTCATACTGGCAGACGAGCCGTCAGGGAACCTGGACAGCGAAAATGCACGAAATTTGCACCGTTTGATATGGGATTTGAGCAGAAACCGGGGGCAGACATTCATCGTGGTAACACACAACGAGGCCCTTGCCCGACAGGCTGACAGGATCGTCCACATCGCCGACGGGGTCATCCGCGGACAATAAATGAAAAAAGACTTGACAATATCCGGAATTCGTCTAACTTGGGGGTTGACCTTTACGACAGTTTCTCCCCTGACTGTTGTATGGTACATGGTCAAGCCCGGCGTTCCCCCCAACGCTGGGCTTTTTATTACACGCCGAACATGAGGAGCCAAAACCGTGGCAAAGCCGATACGGAAAAAAGAACAGAAGCACCGATCTCTCATCAGTGAGCCGCTCCCCCTGGGGCGGGAAAACTACATGATTCTGGGAGCGGGAATCCTCGTGATCGTGGCGGGATACATCGCCATGCTCGAAGGATCCGTCGAAGGGTTCCTCCCCCTTGTCCTTTCACCTCTCCTTCTCGTTGCGGGGTATTGCGTCATCATTCCGATCGGCATCATGTACCGGAAGTCGGCGCCAAAGGACCCGGCGCTGCCGGTCACTGCCGGCGCCCAGAAGCAGGCCTGAGGCGGCACTCCGGGCCCCATTCACGGTCACAAGACTCCTGCACGCAATGCTCCTTCAGGCGAGGTCCCTGCTCCGGCGGTCGGCATACGTTCTCCTGCTCTGCGCCGCCGGACTTTCACACCCATCTGCCCTTGCACAAAAACGGCCGCCCGAATTCCGGTCGTTCCTTTCGCAGTACGCAGGCAAGGAGATCCTCCTCATCACCATGTCGTCGGATTCGCTCCAGTTCATCGACGCCGATTCGACCCAGAGGTTCGTCGTCGTTCTCGACGAAGTGGGCAACGACGTCCTCATCGTTCACAGGGCTACCGGGACAGACAAGCGGTCGTTCGCGTACCCGATCGCGGACATTCGCAGGGTCACCTATCTTTTCGGCGGACGGCCGTACAGGCGCATCGTCGTGGAGATGTTCTGATTCCGGCGCTTCCCGCCTTGAAAATCATGCGTATTTTGCGTAGGTTTGATGATTGATTCCAGGATCCGGATGAAAGGGCTGCGGCGTTCTCTGCTGATGATTGTCGCGGGATCCGGGCTTCTCGCGGAGGCGGCTGCCCAGGATTCCGCGTCATTTGTCCCGACGAACATGCACGTGTACCAGTCCCTCGCCGCGTCCCTGGCCGATTCGGCGGCCCGGCTCATCACGTCACCCGATTCCGCGCGGGTCACCGTGAAGGTCGCACCGGCGGACGTCGCGTGGTTTCTCCAGGACGCGGTCGAGAGGGGATTCCGGACGAGGGGTTTCACGATTTCTTCGAACGATTCCGGCGGGTACGGGATGGAATTCGGGGCGGCCGTCATGGCCGTGCGTTATGCCAATGTCCGCAGGGACGGGATATTCGGCCCGCGCGTGCTCGACAGGGTCGTCGTCCTCACCGCCCGTCTCAGGCTGACGGACCGCCTCCGCGGCTCGGTGGTCCTGACGGGAGAACGGACGGCCGAGTTCAGCGACACGATTCCGCTCTCCCGCGTCGAGCAGATTGAACATGCGGCGATCCCGTCGACGCGGGGGACGATTCCCCCCGAGGATTTCTTTTCGGGGATCATCGAGCCGCTCGTGATCGTCGGGGCGCTGGCGGTGGCCATCTTCCTCCTCTTTACCGTGCGGAGTTGATGACCGCGGACGCATCCGCCCGGGGCCGCTGGCTCCGGGGAGCAGGGCTGGCAGGCTTCGTGCTGTGCTGCTGGGCGATACTGATCGACCGGGAATCCCAGGCGCCCCGGGCCGCCGCGGACACGGCGGGAAGATTCAGCGAAATCCGTCTCCTCGCGCTCGGGGACGTCAATCTCGGCCGCCGCGTGGGTCAGGTGATTCTCCGCGGTGATACGCTCTATCCGTTCGCCCGGGTGGAGGACACGCTCCGGTCGTACGACGTCGTGTTCGCCAATCTCGAGTCGAACATCTCGGACCAGAAGGGGAGAACCGAGAGCCCGCGGAACAACATGATATTCACGGCCCCGCCCGCCGCGGCGCGGTCGCTGAAGCGGGCGGGGGTAAGCGTCGTGGCGACGGCAAACAACCACGCGCTCGATTTCGGCGTGGAGGCACGGGACCAGACCATACGGTTTCTCGACAGCGCCGGGATCGCGCACGCCGGGACCACGGAACGGGGGACGGCGCTGTACCGGCCGGCAACCATCCGGGTGAAGGGGATACGGCTCGCGTTTTTCGCCGTCACCGACATCATGAACGGATCCGGCACGGGCTGGAAGGAGCTCGTCGCACCCGCGGACACGGGAGGACTTCTCCCGGCAATCAGGGCCGTCAGGGACACCACCGATGTCGTCGTCGTCAGTTATCACGGGGGGATTGAATACGCCCCCGGGGCGTCGGCAAGGACGCGCGATTTCGCCCGGGAGGCGCTCGCAGGAGGGGCCGACATCGTCCTCGGTCATCACCCGCATATCCCGTACGGGATCGATGCACCGGGCGGGAAAATTGCCGTGCATTCCCTGGGGAATTTCGTCTTCATGCAGCCCGATCGTTTCTGGACACGGTACAGCTTCGCAGTTTCGTTCGACATCGTCCGCGACGCGGCAGGGACGCGCATACGTTCGTTTCGCGCGCTCCCTCTCCGGGCCGGCTTTCAGCCGGAATTCCTGACTCCCGGGTCCGAGGCCCGGGCCGTCAGCGAACGTGTGCGGCTCTTATCATCACAGGATGTTCAGGAGTACTTGAAATGATGAAAACACTCATCGCGACGGCCGTTGTTGTTATCGTCATCGTCGCCGCAGGATGCGGATCAACCGAGCAGGCGACCAACCTCTCCGCCGACGAACGGTTCGAGAAGGCGAAGGCCCTGTTCGAGAAGGAGGAATACCTCGACGCCATCAACGAATTCACGATCATCACGCTCCAGTACCAGGGGAGCCAGCACGCCGCAGAGGCGCAGTTCTACCTGGGGCAGTGCCGGTACAAGCGGGGCGAGTACCTCCTGGCCGCATTCGAATTCGGCGTCATGAAGCGCAGTTACCCCGCGAGTCCGAAGGTTCCCGACGCGCAGTACATGCTCGCCATGTCGTACTACGAGATCTCCCCCCGGTCATCGCTCGACCAGCAGTACACGCGGAAGGCGATCGACGAGTTCCAGTCGTTCGTCGAGTACTACCCGTCGAACCCGCTCGCCGCCGACGCCGGGGCCAGGATCAGGGAGCTTGACGGCAAGCTCGCGCGCAAACTGTACGAGGCGGCCCGCCAGTACGTCGTCCTCGAGCGGTACATCGCCGCGATCCGGTATTTTGACGACGTGATCGACCAGTATCACGACACCGACTGGGCGCCGCTGTCGTTCCTCGACAAGGTCGAACTCCTCGTCAACCGGAAGAAATACGCCGACGCGCAGACGAACCTCTCCCGGTTCCTCTCCCGCTACCCGAACAGCGTGCTCCGCGCGCGTGCCGACGATCTGCAGAAGCGCATCTCCCGGGAGATGATCAACGCCGCGCCCAGGACGGGCACGGGAACGGCGGCGATCCCGGCCGCACCTCCTTCATCGCGGGTGCAATGATGACGCCCAGGCATGTCAGGGAATCCCAGGTCATCACGACCCAGCTCGTCCTGCCGAACGACACCAACCAGCTCGGCAACCTCCTCGGAGGGACGCTGATGCACTGGATCGACATCGCCGCGGCGATCGCCGCACAGAGGCACGCGGACCGCGTGTGCGTCACAGCGTCGGTCGACGAGCTGAACTTTCATCATCCCATCAGGCTCGGCGACGTGGTGACGCTCCAGGCGTCCGTCAACCGTGCTTTCCGCACGTCGATGGAGATCGGCGTCGTGGTAACCGCCCAGACGAGATCCGGGCACGACACACGGCGCGCCAACAATGCCTACCTGACCTTCGTCGCGATCGACGAGTCGGGCAGGCCGGTCGAGGTCCCGGCCGTCGTCCCGGAGAGCCAGGACGAGCTCCGGAGGTTCGACGAAGCACTCCTTCGCCGGGAACGCCGGCTCGCGCACAGAAGTCCATAAGCGGGGGTCGCAACGGTTCGTCCTTTCCCACACTCCCTTCAGGAATCACCCCTGTTCCGCTGTCCGCGGCGGCGGGTGATGCTCTCGCTCTGCACCGTCAACATGCTCTGGCTGCAGGTCGTCTACGCACAGCGCCTGTATACATCATTCGGCCAGGTGGCCGAGCGGACGCTCGGATTCACTCCCGCAGGGCTCGCCGTGCGCGCGCACAAGGGAAGCGGACGGGCGAAGGTCGCCGTCCTGTCGCAATCCCCTCCCGGTCTCCACGTTTTTGAGCTGGCGGATTCGGGAAAAATCGCGCTCCTGTCCTCGACTCCGCTTCCCGGCGAACGGGAATGTCTCACCGCCATCGACGCGGGAGGGGGGGCCGAATTCATCGCTCTCGCCTCGGACGGGGGCGCGGTCTCCGTGCTCAGCGCGGGGGGAGACCTCTACACCGAAGCGCTGATCCCCCTCCCCGTGAAATCGCAGCACATTGCGCTCGCAGACATCGACGGCGACGGGAGGAAGGACATCCTGGCCTTCGGGAGGAACAGGGCCGGCGTGTCGACGCTCCTGGCAAGACCGGACGGAGGATTCACTCCGGGACCCGAGCTCTTCAGCGAAATCTCGGTCAGCGATCTCAGGACGGTCGATATCAACGGCGACGGGATCCCCGACGTCGTCCTGTGCGACTGGCTCTCCAACCGGATCGTCCTGTTTTACGGCATCAGCAGAATGGTGTTCTCCGAGCAGGTCACCGCCGACATCCCCGGCGAACCCGCCGCGCTCTCCTGCACGTGGCTCGACAGGCACCGCACGCTCGGGATCGCCGTCGCCGTCCCCGCCGAACGGAAGATACTTTTCCTGAAAGCCTCTCCGGCGGGAGACATACGGATCGATGCGACGATGCAGGTCCCCGGACGCCCGTCCGCGGTCGAGTTCACATCGCTGAACGACGACGCGTTTCCCGACATCGTGGCCCCGGCTGATGAAGGGACCATCGTCGCCACAGGCGCCGGCGAATTCCAGTTCAACCCTCCGGCACTTTTCGGTCCCGGCGCTTCCCCCGCGGGCTGGGCCCTGGCGGACGTGGACGGAGACGGACGCACCGATCTCGCGGCCGCGGAACGGAATTCCCGACGGCTGGTTCTCATGGCAAACGCACTCCAGTCATCGAAGAACGCCTGGCCCCCCGTGTACGCCGTCGGAAGCAGGCCACGGGGAGTCATCGCCTGTGATCTGGACGGGGACGGGCTCATCGACATTGCGGCCGCCAACTCCGGCTCCTCCACGGTGTCGATCCTGATGAACAGGGGAGAGGGAAAATTCAGCGGTCCGGCAATGGCACCGGTGTCCGAGAAGCCCGTGCACCTGACGTGCAGCATCCCCGCCGGGGGGGGGCCGGCGTCGCTCGTGGCATCCAACACTTCGACGGACAGGGTGAGCGTCCTGACGCTCGGGACCTCCCCGCTCCGCGCATCCCTGATGACGATCCCCACGGGATCGCAGCCGTACGTCCTCCACGCGTGGACCGACAGCGCCTCGCTGAACATCCTCCTCCGGTATCCGCGCCAGGAGCGACATGAAGTCTCGCTTTCCCTGTTCGAGCAGATCAACGGGAGGCAGTTCCTGGAGCGGAGCCTCCACTTCAGCCCGACGGAGAGGATCGCCGCCGCGACCATCGAACGGACGCCGGGTGCGCCGGCATTCACCGTTGCATACGTCACATCGAACTCCGCCGCACGATCGTCGACGATCCAGTCGGCCGCGGCGACGCCGCTGTTCGCCGTCGGCAGCGTCGGCGGTGGACTCTCGTTCAGCGACTCGACCTCGTCGACCGTCGGCATCATCCCCGCCGGCCTGCGGAAGGGGGGGAGCCCCGGGTATATCGTCATCCTGGGAAAGCCGGTCAACGCACTGCTGCTCGTGTACCGGAACCCCGACGGCACGTTCATGAGCGATCCGCAGTGGGTGAAAAACGTCGCGGTCGAAAGCGACGATGACGTCATCGTCGACGACGTCGATGGAGACGGCAGACCGGACATCACCGTGCGGAACGCAGCGACGGAGTCCGTGGAAACCTATTACGGGGGAACGCTCGGATTCGAGGACGCCGTCCGCATCTGCAGCGCCCGCGGCGTGGGAGGCATCGCGGTTGCCCCGCTCGTCTCCCGGATCAGGAAGGACCTTATACTCTCCCGGACCGAAGAAGGAACGCTGTCCATCCTGCCCGGACCTTTCAAACGATGAGACCGCTCATGCACCCGGCCGGTTCCCGCGCAGCATTGATCGCGCTCCTGGTCCTCACCGGGGGGACGGCAGCCGCACAGCAGGCTGCAACGGCACCGGGGTCGCGTGCCGAGGCACGGCGGATACTCGCCGCACGGTTTCCTTCGGGTGCGCCGGCCGGACTCCCGACCAAGTGCGGGCTTCCCGGACTTTCGGCCGCGATCCGGGCGCGGGGGGCGCTGAACGCGCAGGAACGCTCCGCCCTCTTTTCCGTCCTCCAAAGGCAGGAACGGCAGACGAGCGTCGTCGGAGACAGCGGCAGGTTCAGATTCCATTTCGACACGACGGGGACCGACGCGCCCGCCCTTCTCGATGCAACGGGAAAGCGGATCGAGGGAACCGCACGGGCATTCGTCGATTCGGCCGTTTCGATCATCACCAACGTCTTCCGGTACGAAACAGTGACGCTGGGGTTCCAGGCGCCGCCCACGGACGGGGTGCTCGGAGGCGGCCCGGAATACGACATCTACATCTCCGATCTCGGCCCCGACACATACGGACAGACGACCCCCGACGACAACATTCCGGACGGGGGCACATCATCGACGTTCATGGAGATCCACAACGACTTTTCGTTCGTGAATCCGGCGTCCAACAGGGGGATACCCTCCCTGCGGGTGACGCTCGCGCACGAATTCCATCACGCCATTCAGATCGGATCGTACGGTTACTGGCAGAACGACGTCTGGTTCCACGAAATCACATCCGTCTGGATGGAGGATGTCGTGTACCACGGCGAGAACGATTACCTGGAGTACCTTGCCGGATACGACAGCCAGTTCACGCTCCCGGGAACGCCCCTCACGTCGGATGATTTCATCATGTACAGCAGGGGGATACTCGGCAAGTACTTCACGAAGAAATTCGGCGCGAACACGATGCTCCACATCTGGCAGAACATCCGTGCGATGGCGCCCCTCCCCGCGATCGACCTCACGCTGCACCAGCTCCCGGCACCGACGTCGGTCGGCGTCGCGTACGCCGACTGGGCGCTCTGGAACTACTACACGGGCCCGCGGGCCGACTCGGTCAACTACTACGACGAAGCCTCCCTGTTTCCGGTCATGACCGAATCGTCCTACGACCTGATCAGCCCGACCCAGCAGGTGGCGGGATCGCTTTCCTGCCTCGGGACCGCCTACACGGGGTACTCGGCCGGCACGGATACGGTGACCGTGGCGCTCGTGAACATCGACGCGGATTGTCCCGCGGGTGCGCAGACCAGCGCCGCGTACACGCTCACGGTAAGCAAGACCAAACCGGACGATTCGTACAGGGCCATCGCAGGGAACCTCTTCCTCAAGCTCGACGCGGCAAACCCCTCACAGTGGGTGACGTGGGCGATCGACCGCCACGGGATCTCCGCGACGTCCGTTGCGGAGGGGAGCGCATTTCCGAACCCGTTCCACCCCGGCGGGGGATCGCTGCTGTACATGCCGGTCAATGCGGACGGGGGGACGCTCGCCGTGTACTCCAGCGGGATGGAACTCGTGTTCACGGGGCCCGTACAGACGCAGACGCGCCTGGGACAGCGGGTCGTGACATGGGACGGGATGACCAGAGGAAACAGCGCGGCACCGACGGGGGTCTACCTCTTCGTCCTCTCGCTTCCCGGCAGGACCGTCACGGGAAAATTCGCCGTCGTGCGCCGATGACCTCATCCCTGCATCTTGCCGGCGCAAATCTCCGGAAGGAGTACGACAGGCGACCCGTCTTCCGGGACGTGTCGTTTTCAGTTTCGGCGGGGGAGACCCTGCTCGTGACCGGCCGGAACGGCTCGGGGAAGTCGACGCTCGTGAAGATCATCTGCGGGGTCCTCACGCCCGGTGCGGGCGCCGTCACGATCACGCAGGATCCGAACGACGGGCCCCGGGACGCGCGCGGGCTCGTCGGGCTCGTGTCGCCGTACCTGCAGATGTTCGACGAGTTTTCGGCGGTGGAGAACCTTGCGATCGCCATGGGCCTGCGGGGTCTCCCGTTCGATGCCGCAGAAGCGGACGCCCTCCTGGAACGCGTGTCGATCTTCCCCCGCAGGCATGACCCGGTCAGGACGTATTCTTCGGGGATGAAGCAGCGCGTCAAGTACGCGTTCGCGCTCCTCCACAGCCCGCCGGTCCTCGTCCTTGACGAGCCGATGTCGAATCTTGACGGTGAAGGGATCGCCGTCGTCCGCTCGGTGATGGCCGAGCAGCGCTCGCGCGGAATTCTCGTCGTCGCCACGAACGACCTGGCGGACATCGAGTCGTACGAGAGGAGGGTGGACCTGAATGACCACAGGTAGACCCCGGACAGGGTCATTCCTCCGTTCCGCCGCCGCGGTGTTCCTGAAAGACTGGCGGTCCGAACTCCGCACCCGGTACGCGGTGAGCGCGCTCCTGATGTTTGTCATCACGACAATCTCCATCATTCTGTTCTCGCTCGGGAGCGAGGGCGCCTCCCCGGACGCGCTCTCCGGGATGCTCTGGGTCGTCGTGTTCTTCGCGGCCATGTCCGGCCTCTCGCGGACGTTCGTCATGGAAGAGGAACGCGGGACGACGCTGACGCTCCAGCTTCTCGCCCCGCCGGGAGCGGTGTTCTTCGGCAAGCTGGTCTTCAACCTCGTCCTCGTGACGGGAATCAACGCGATCACCGTCGTCCTCTACGCGGCGTTCATCAACGGCTTTGTCATCCGGACGATGTCGATCTTCGTCGTCACGGTCGTGCTCGGGAGCATCGGCCTGGCAGCCTCCGCCACGGTCATTGCGGCCATAATCGCCCGCGCCAACACCAAGGGAACCCTGTACCCGGTCCTGTCGTTTCCCATAGTATTGCCACTCCTGTTGAGCGTGATCGAGGCCACCCGGAAGGCATCCGAGGGGGCCTTCTTCGCGGAGGCGGCGGGTGAATTTCAATTGCTGATTTCGTATATTGTGGTCGTCGTCGTCGCATCGTCCATGCTCTTTGAATATATCTGGAAAGACTGACCCATGATGCTGAAGATCCTCCTCGGAATTCTCCTGACCGCGGTCATCGTCTTCGGCTTCGGTCTGCCGATGTCCCCGCATCCCCAGGCATGGTACGAAATGCCGGTCATTCCGGGTCTCGAAGAGAAAGCCCGCATCATCTTCTTTCACGTCCCCACCGCCTGGCTGAGCGTCGTCGCGTTCCTGACGAGCATGGTCTATGCCATCGGGTATCTCCGCAAGCGCGATCTCGCGTACGACATCAAGTCGTCCGCGGCCGCGGGGCTCGGCTTCATGTTCTGCATCCTGGCCACGCTCACCGGCGCGGTCTGGGCGAAATTCAACTGGGGATCGTACTGGAACTGGGACCCGCGCGAGACCTCCATCTTCGTCCTTCTGCTCATTTACGGCGCGTACTTCTCGCTCCGCTCGGCCGTCGAGAACGAGGAGAAGCGCGCCACGCTGTCGTCGGCGTATTCCATCATCGCCGCCGTCACGGTTCCCTTTTTCATCTTCATCATGCCGCGTATCATGACGGGCCTGCATCCGGGGGCAAAGGGCGACCCGGAGGGGGCGGGTCCCGTGGTCGAGTTCAAAATGGCCCCCAACATGCGCGTCATCTTCTTCTCGTCGCTCATCGCCTTCACGCTCCTGTTCTACTGGATGTTCACGCTGAAGGTGCGCGCCGCGCAGATTGAAGCTCACAATCACTCGAGAGGCTGACCGGTGGAATTCCTCGCGCAAAACCAGCTCTACATCGTGATGATCATCGTCCTTGCCATCTGGCTCGGCATTTACACGTACCTGTTCCGGCTCGACAGCAGGATCAAGAAACTGGAACACGAGACACGGAAATAAACGATCTTCGGAGGGGGAGGTTCGCATGAAACCCAAAATCATCATCGGCTCTGTCGTTGTTCTCGCCTTCATCATCTTCGGCTCGTACTCGTTCGTGCAGAGCAACGTCGAGTACACGGACATCGCGGGAGCGATGACCAAGCACAAGAAGGTGCAGCTGAAGGGGGCCTGGAACAAGGAGAAGCAGTCGTCCTACGACGCCAGGAGCAGCCAGTTCACCTTCTGGCTCACCGACGACGCCGGGCGCGAGTGCAAGGTCGTGCTGGACGGAGCAGCGCCGAACAACTTCGAGCTCGCGACGAGCGTCGTCGCCAAGGGAAGGTTCACCGACGAGGGATATTTCCACGCGACGGAGGTCCTGACAAAGTGCCCGTCGAAGTACGAGGCGCAGCCGTCGGAGCTGAAGAAAACAAGCTGACCGGCCTTCCGCCCGCGCCGGGCAGAGACCGGCGCCTCCGGCGGGAGGATTGTTCTTCCACATAGGGGGATATCCCATGATCGGAGGCATACTCGTCAAGGCGGCGTTTGCCGCCTGCCTCGTGTCCGTCATCAGTTATTTCCAGTACCACCGGGGCGGCAGCAGGGCCCTCCTGACCACGGGGAGGACGGCCTACCTCCTGACCGTCGGGATGGTCTTCGCGACCGCAGGATATTTCCTCTCTCTCATCCTCACGCACCAATTCCAGTACACCTACGTCTGGAGCTACAGCTCCAGGGAGCTTTCCACGCCGCTCCTGGTCTCCACGTTTTACGCGGGACAGGAGGGGAGCTTCATGCTGTGGACGATGTACACGTCCCTCATCGGGATCTTCCTGGTCTTCCATTCCCGCGCGAAAGGGTACGAGCCCGAGGTCATGACTTTCTTCGGGCTCATCGAACTCGCCCTCCTGCTGATGCTCATCGTCAAGAACCCGTTCCTGTACGTCTGGGAGAGCTGGCCCGGGCAGGTCACGGCGGGGTTCGTTCCCGTCAACGGCCGGGGCCTGAACCCGCTCCTGCAGAACTACTGGATGGTGATCCATCCGCAGGTGCTCTTCAGCGGCTTCTCCTCGATGGGGGTCCCGTACGCGTATGCGATGGCCGCGCTGCTGAAGAAGGACTACAAGAACTGGATCCGCCCCGCCACGCCGTGGCTGGTGCTCGGGGCGACGATCCTCGGCACCGGGATCATGATGGGAGGATTCTGGGCGTACGAGACACTGGGCTGGGGAGGATACTGGGGATGGGACCCCGTGGAGAATTCGTCACTCGTGCCCTGGCTCTTCTGCGTGGCCTCCATCCACACGACGCTCTCCCAGCGCAAGAGCGGGGGCTTCCTCCGGACGAACGTGGTCCTGGCGATCATGTGCTTCATCATGGTGCTGTACTCGACGTTCCTCACGCGGAGCGGAGTCCTCGGAGAAACGTCGGTGCATTCGTTCGTTGATCCAGGGATGTGGGCGTACTGGCTCCTGATCGGCATGATCGTGACGTTCGCGGGGCTCGCCGCATTTCTCCTCTGGAAGCGGTGGAAGGACATCCCCCGTCCCGCCGGCCGGCAGAGCTTCTACACGAGGGAGATGGCGCTGTTCATCGGCTCCTCGGCGCTCGTGGCGGCCGCACTCCTGATCAGCGCGGGCACTTCCTCGCCGATCATCACGGAGATCCTCTACGGAAAGAAGAGCGCCGTGGACACGTCGTACTACGTCACGACGATACTCCCGATCGGCATCCTCATCGGGCTTCTCTCCGGCATCGCCCAGCTCCTCTGGTGGAACCGCTCCACCGGGAGCACGTTCTGGAAATCGCTCAGGCCTCCGGCCCTCCTGGCCGCCGGCACGACGCTCGTCCTGGTGCTCGCCAGCGTGCGTGACATCTGGGTCGCCATGTTCGTGTACGCCGCGGCATTTTCGCTCTTCGCAAACATCCAGGTGGGGATGAAGATCGCCCGGGGGAATCCGAAGTTCGCCGGGGGATCCGTGGCTCACATCGGGCTCGCGGTGATGTTCCTCGGGTTCACCGCCTCGTCCAAGTACGACGAGAAAGAGACCATCGCGCTGGCGCAGGGGAAGCCCGTGCACAGCCTGGGCTACACGCTCACGTACACCGGCTACCACCCGATCGACAATCAGCGCTACGCGTTCCAGGTGAACATCGAGAAAGGGGACCAGCGGTATACCGTCAACCCGATCATGTACTACACGTCGTACAACGACGGGCTCATGCGGAATCCCGACATCGCCAACCTGTATACGAAGGATTTCTACCTGGCGCCCCTGTCGCTGGAACAGAACTCCGATTCGACGGCCGGAGGGCAGACCGTCGAGCTGAAACGGGGAGAGACGAAGATGATCGGCACGCTCAGGATCACGTTCGTCGATTTCGATTTCCCCGTCATGCAGAAGGCGGCGATGCTCGAAGGGAAAGAGGTCCGCATCGGCGCGAAGCTCCTCGTGCGCCAGGGAAGCGGGAAGGAGGTGCCCGCCGAACCCGCGAAGATCGTCAAGGCGGGGGAACAGCGGGATGAAACGGTCAGGGTCGGGGATGCGTACGAGCTTTCGGTCGCCGCGCTGCACCCGGACCGCGAGGCAAAGGAAAACTCGCGGGTCACCATCGGGGTGAAGGACCTTCAGGCGGCAGCAAACGAGCAGGCGCCGCAGGGGGACGTGCTGATGGCGGAGGCGTCGGTGAAGCCGTTCATCAACCTCGTCTGGTCGGGGCTCATCATCGTGATGGTGGGATTCCTCGTCACGATCGTGCGGCGGGCGCAGGAGGCACGACTTCCGGCGGGAACGCCGGCCGTCGAAGAGCCGTAGAGCTCCGGCATCCTGCATCACATCTTCACGCACCCGGCCCCGCGCCGGGTGTTGTGTTCCGGGGGGAACGGCGATCAGGGAAGAGGGACTGCCTGCACCCCTGCACCGAACGTGTAGACGAGCTCGCCTCCGTACCACGCCCCCGCCCAGAGCGCGGCGGCCCCGGCCGTGAAGAGGAGGAGGAAGGCTTTCTCGTTCCGGGCGGGACGCCGTGTGCGCGAGGCGATGCGCCAGAAGAGGAGGACGGCGAACACCGATCCCGCCACGAGGGCGATCTCCTGGTGCATCTCCAGATACGGCTTCCCGGCTTCCGGAAGCCGGAGGGACCCCGCGGCCAGGATGCCCGTCCCGGCCGCCGCCGCCAGGCCGAGAGTTCCGGCAAGCTGCGTCCACCAGCCGACCCGGGAGAATTCATCCCGCCCGAGGAGGAACGCGGTCCACTCGCTGACGACGGAGAGCGACAGGAGGGCGATCGGGAAGTGAGTGAGAAACGGGTGCATGCCGGGCATGATCAGGCGTTGAGTGTGACGAGATCCTTCACTTCGACCGACGAGGGGGAGAAAAACGGCTCGCCGTATTTCCTCCCGATCCTGTCCCCGTAGTATTCGAGCTTCGTCCGGATCATTTCGAGAAATTCGGGGGTGGAGAGAATGGTCTCGCGCTCCCTGCTCGCGGGATCGTGGAACTGGGAGCGGTAGGCGCGCATCGTCTCCATCCGCTGGTCGAACTCGGCGGTCACATCGATGATGAACGAGGGTGGGAATTCGAACCACTGCATGAAATGATAATACGCCCGGGGACGGAACGGGTCCTGGGATCTCCCCCGGACCGACGTCCCCACCTTCTGGAGCCCCGCCGTGAACCAGGCCTCGCGGCAGAGCACGTGAGCGCGCTCGTGGTCCGGGTGCCTGTCGACGGGATAGGGAAAAAGGATGATACCGGGGCGGAGGGTCCTGAGGACCCGCACGAGCTTCAGGCGGTTCTCCATGTGGGATTCGATGTTGCCGTCGGGAAGCTTCAGGTTCTCCCGGTGGGCGATGCCCATCGCGGCAGCGGCATTGGCCGCCTCCCGCGCCCGCGTCTTCCGGTCTCCGCGCGTGCCGAGTTCCCCCTGCGTCAGGTCGAGTATCCCCACCTTCCGCCCCTGTTTCACGAGCTTGATGATGGTCCCGCCGCACGAGAGTTCGACATCGTCGGGATGGGCACCTATGGCAAGAACGTCCAGATTCATATTGCGCTGTCAGAATTTCGAAGAATATAGGCAGAACTTTTCTGGAAGGCAAAAGTGCCCTTATGGCTGAATAGTCGTATATTCTTCACATGCAGAACGTGCGCCAGACCCTGACCGTCTCGGACCTGACGAGGAAGATCAAGCAGATCCTGGAATCCGGATTCCCTTCCGTCACCGTTCAGGGAGAGATCTCCAATTTCAAACACCACAGCTCGGGGCACCTCTATTTCACGCTGAAGGACGAGGCCGCCCAGCTTCCGTGCGTGATGTGGCGGTCCCGCGTCGCCGGGCTGCCGTTCGTCCCGGAGGACGGGATGAAGGTGACCGCCGGCGGCCGGATCACCGTGTACGAAGTGCGGGGGAGCTACCAGCTCGACGTGCAGTCGATGCGCCCCCTGGGCGCCGGCGAACTGCAGGCCGCGTTTGAGAAACTGAAACAGAAGCTCGGCGCGGAGGGGCTCTTCGATCAGGACCGCAAACGCCCGCTCCCGGAATTCCCGCACAGGATCGGTGTCGTCACATCGCCGACGGGGGCGGTCCTCCAGGACATAAAGAACGTGTTCCGCAGGAGGTACCCGGGCATCGAGCTCATCCTCGCCCCGGTTCGCGTGCAGGGCCCGGGTGCCGCAGCAGAGATCGCCGCGGCGCTCGACGACTTCAGCGCCTTCGGCGGAACCGACCTCGTCATCCTGGCACGCGGGGGAGGGTCTCTGGAGGACCTCTGGCCGTTCAACGAAGAGATCGTGGCCCGGGCCATCGCGCGGTGCCGGGTTCCCGTCGTGAGCGCCGTCGGCCATGAAACCGATTTCACGATCGCCGACTTTGCCGCCGACATCCGGGCGGCCACGCCTTCGGCTGCCGCGGAGATCGTCGTTCCCGACCGCCGTGAGCTTCTTGAAAATGTAGCGGATTCTTGGTATCGTATCAAACAGTCCGTCCTCGACATCGTGAGCAGCCAGAGAGAACGCATCCACAATCTCCTCAACAGCTACGCATTCAACCGGCCCGTCGATCTCCTCGGCCAGCACAGCCAGCACGTTGACGAAGTCCTCCGGGCTCTCCACAGGGTCGCCGGCCACACGTTTGCTCTGACCGCGGCCCGGCAGGTCTCGCTTGACCAGAGACTGAAGGCCCTGGATCCCCGCCTTGCGTTGAAGCGAGGGTATGCCATCGTCAGGAAGAAGGGCTCGATCGTGAGTTCCGCTCACCAGGTGCATGCACGCGACGGGGTTGAAGTTGAGTTCCAGGACGGCACCGTGCGTTCCACCATCGACTGATCCGCCCATGCCAGCGAAGAAGAAAGAGACCGCAGAGACATTCGAAGATGCGCTCCACCGCCTCGAAGAGATCGTCCAGCGGCTTGAGCAGGGGGACGTCCCCCTGGAGCAGGCGATGCAACTGTACGAGGAAGGGATCGGTCTCTCCAGGATCTGCGCAGGCAAGCTCAAGAGCGCCGAGCTCGCCCTGAAAAGGCTCAGCAAGGACGCCGAAGGGAATTTTTCACTAACGGACGAGAAGGAATGACCGAGCAGCGGTATGCGTGTCTCGACAGGGTGACGACGCCCGCGGACATCAGGAAACTCTCGACGTCCGAACTGCGGGTTCTCTCGGCGGACGTGCGCGATTTTCTGATCGAGACCGTCTCGAAAACCGGGGGGCACCTGGGCGCCGGACTGGGCTCCGTCGAACTTGCCGTTGCCCTTCACTACGTGTTCAACACGCCCTATGACAAGCTCGTCTGGGACGTGGGGCACCAGGCGTATCCCCACAAGATCCTGACCGGCCGCAAGGACCGGCTGAACACGATCCGGCAGCGCGGCGGGCTGAGCGGCTTCCTGAAGAGGACGGAGAGCGAATACGACACGTTCGGCGCCGGACACGCGAGCACCGCGATCTCCGCGGCCCTGGGAATGGTGGCCGCACGCGAGCTCACCGGAGAGAAGTACCGCGTCGTCGCGATCGTCGGCGACGGGTCGATGACCGGCGGAATGGTGTACGAGGGGATGAACAACGCCGGGATCATGAAGAAGGACTTCATCGTCGTCCTCAACGACAACAACATGTCGATCGCCCCGAACGTCTGGGCGATCTCGAATTACTTCACGGAGCTGATCGCCCATCCCTCGTACAACCGGTTCAAGAAGAACGTCTACGAGCTCACCGGCAAGCTCGACGTCTGGGGCGACCGGCTCCGCCGGGTCGCCGCGCGGGTGGAGGAAGGGATCAAGGTCGTCGTAACCCCCGGGATGCTGTTCGAGGCGCTCGGGTTCCGGTACTTCGGTCCGATCAACGGTCACAACGTGGCCCAGCTCGTCAGGATATTCCAGGAGGTCAAGGGGTTCAACGGCCCGATCCTCGTCCACACGATCACGCAGAAGGGAAAGGGGTACCGGCCTGCGGAGGAGGACGTCCAGAGGCTCCACGGCGTCACCCCGTTCGACAAGGTGACCGGCCTCTCCCCGAAGAAACCCGAATCAACCCCCGCCTACACGAAGGTCTTCGGCAGCGCCGTCGTCGAGCTCGCAAAAGCGAACCCCCGCATCGTGGCCCTCACGGCGGCGATGCCCGACGGGACGGGCCTGGACCAGCTCCAGAAAGCGATGCCCGACCGGTTCTACGACGTCGGCATCGCGGAACAGCACGGCGTCACGTTCGCCGCAGGACTTGCAACGCAGGGGGCGGTTCCCATCGTCGCGATCTATTCGACGTTTCTTCAGCGGGCGTTCGACCAGCTCATCCACGACGTCGCCCTCCAGCATCTCCACGTCGTGTTCGCGCTTGACAGGAGCGGAATCGTCGGAGCGGACGGGCCGACGCATCACGGGGCGTTCGATCTCAGTTATCTCAGGATGATCCCCGGAATGGCGATCATGGCGCCGAAGGACGAGAGCGAGCTCCGCGACATGCTCTATACCGCCGTCCAGCACGAAGGCGGACCGGTCGCCCTCCGCTACCCCCGCGGCAACGGCACGGGCGTGCCGCTCAGGGAGGGGTTCCAGGAGATCCCGTTCGGCAAGGGAGAGACGCTCAGGAGCGGCACCGACGTCGCGCTTGTCGCGATCGGGACGATGGCGAACGCCGCGCTCAAAGCCGCCGACGAACTTGCCCGCGAGAGGGATCTCGGCCGAGGTCCTCAACATGCGATTCGTCAAGCCGCTTGACGGCGATCTTCTGCGCGCCGTCGCCCTGCGCATCCCGAACCTCGTGACGCTCGAGGAGAACGTTGTGATCGGCGGATTCGGAAGCGCCGTGTCGGAATTCCTGGCCGCGGACGGCATCACCGGCGTGCGGCAACTGACGCTCGGCATCCCGGACCGGTTCATCGATCACGGAACGCCGCAGGAGCTGCTCGCCGACCTCGGGCTCGACCCTCCCGGGATCGCCCGGTCGGTCGCCGCATTCCTTGCCGGGGCGCGGAGGAACGCATCGTGACCCTTTTCCTCGAGACGCGATGGACAGAGTAAGAATCGGCGTCATCGGGCTCGGGTGGGTGGCGCAGGTCGTCCACCTTCCGATCCTGTCGCAGCTCCCGGAGGCCGAGATCGTCGCCGTCTGCGACCGCGACCGGTCACGCGCAAAGCTCGTGGGAGAGAAGTTCGGCATCCGCCGGTCGTATACCGACGCCGACCAGATGCTTGCCAACGAAGGACTCCATGCCGTTATCGTGGCGACATCGACGGACGCCCACAGGGAAGCGACGCTCACCGCGCTGAAGGCGGGCTGTGACGTCCTCGTGGAAAAACCCATCGCCCGGAGGTACGCCGAGGCGGTGGAAATGTACGAGGCGGCGAAGGCGATGAAGCGGAACCTGATGGTCGGCATGAATCACCGGTTCCGCCCCGATACGATGCTCCTGAAGAGCTTCATCGAGGGAAAGGAACTCGGCAAGCTTTTCTACGCCAAGACCGCGTGGCTCAGGAGGAGGAGTTCGGACAGCTCCTGGGCGACCCAGAAGGAAAAATCGGGAGGGGGGGTCTTCATCGACCTGGGGATCGTGATGCTCGACCTCGCGCTGTGGCTGATGGGATACCCGGAAGTGCGCCGCGTGAGCGCGACGAATTTTCATCACAAGACGAAACAGGTCGAAGACACGTCCCTGGTCACCATCGGACTGAAGACCGGGGCGCTCGTCAACATCGAAGTGAGCTGGTCGATGATCGTCGACGACGACGTGTACTATTACTACCTGTTCGGATCCGAGGGGACCGCGAGCTTGAACCCCCTTCGCGTGAACAAAGAGCTTCACGGAAGTCACGTCAACCTCGCCCCCGTGAAGATGGAATCGCACCAGCACCTGTTCAAGCGGTCGTACGAAAACGAATTGAAGCATTTCCTTGGCGTCGTCCGCAACGTCCATCCGGTCATTTCGACGGGGGAAGAGGCCGTGCAGCGGATGAAAACCGTCGATGCCGTCTACAAATCGGCCAGGACGGGCAAAGAAGTCCTGTTTCCCTGACCTCTTGTGAAAAAGAAAATCCTCGTCGTCGATGATGAGCGGGACATAGTCGACCTGCTCAAATATAATCTCGTCAAGGACGGCTACGACGTCGTCACGGCCTACAACGGGAAGGAGGCGCTCGAAAAGGCCGCCCACCCCCCGGACCTCGTCATCCTCGACGTCATGATGCCCGTCCTCGACGGGTTCGAGACGTGCAAGAAGCTCAAGAGCGACCCGCGCACCTCCGCCGTTCCAGTGCTGTTTCTCACCGCAAGCTCCAGCGAGGTCGACGAAGTGCTCGGACTCGAGCTCGGCGCCGACGACTACATTCAAAAACCCATAAGCCCGAGGAAGCTCGTCGCCCGCGTAAAGGCGGTCCTCCGGCGTTCGGTGAACGCGCAGGAAGAGTCCTCGGAGCCTCCCGTGATACGGGCAGGGCGGCTGGAAATCAACCGGACGACGTTCACCGTGAAGATCGGGAAGAAGGAAGTGTTCTTCCCCCGCAAGGAATTTGAGCTTCTGGCCCTGCTGGCATCCAGCCCCGGAAAAGTGTTCTCGCGCGAAATGCTCCTGCAGTCGATCTGGGGGTCGGACGTCGTCGTCATCGACAGGACCATCGACGTACACATCCGGAAGATCCGGGAAAAGCTCGGGGAAGACGCCCCCTCCATCGAGACGATCAAGGGCGTCGGCTATAAATTCAAGGACTGACCCCGTGACACTCCGTGCGAAGCTCCTCGGAACGTACATCGGACTGACGGTCGCCGGTGTGGCGGTCTTCAGCCTCTTTGCCTCCTGGCAAATCAAAGGGTACCTCGACCGGCGCGCCGAATCAGGGACTCACCGCACAGGTGGAGGCGATCGCCGCGCTCGTCCGGGGCGGGGAACTCCCGGCCGACTCGCTTGCCGCCCACGAATCGACGATCCGCCGCATGGCCCGATCGCTCAACCTCCGGCTTACGTTCATCCGGAGGGACGGGACAGTGGAACTCGATTCCGACGTCCCCCTGGACTCGCTCCCGACCGTCGAGAACCACCTCTACCGTCCCGAAATCGCGGCAAGCCGCTCCGGCACGTTCGGCATGAACCGCAGGGAGAGCGCCACGGTGCACGAAGAGTTCCTCTACGCCGCGACGATGGTCACCGGGACACGTCCCCAGGGTACCGATACCATGTACGTCCGGGTCGCCCGCCCGTTCAGCGACATCCAGGAACTCGACCGGCAGGTCCAGATCATCATCTGGGCGATCGGCATCCTCTCGGTGATCATCATCGCTGCGGTGAGCTCCGGCGTCTCCCGGCGCATCACGCGCCCCATCCTCGACATCGAAGCCGCCGCCCGCGCGATCCGGGACGGCGAGCTTTCCCGGAGGATCCCCGTGACGACGCGGGATGAGATCGGAACCCTCGCCTCCTCGATCAACGACATGGCGTCCAAGCTCGGGAACGACATCACCCAGCTCAGGAAGCTCGAACGGGTGAGGAGCGAGTTCCTGGGAAACGTCTCGCACGAACTCCGGACGCCGATATTCTCCCTGCAGGGCTTCCTCGAGACGCTCCTCGACGGTGCGGTGGATGATCCCTCGGTCAACAGGGACTTCCTCGAGAAGGCCCACAAGCACGCCGGCCGGCTCAACGCGCTTCTGAGCGACCTTATCGAGATCTCGCGGATCGAATCCGGCGAGATGAAGATGAGCTTCCGGTTCACGCCTCTGGCCGATCTCCTGCGGGAAGTAAGCGAGGAAATGACGTCCGCCGCGAAAAAGAAGAACCTCGCGCTTTCGGTGGACACCGGCGAGTGCGGCGAGGACAGCGTGTACGGCGACAGGGAGCGACTGAAACAGGTCATGATCAATCTCCTGGACAACGCCATCAAGTACACGGAGGAGGGGGGCTCGATCCGGGTTACCGCCAGGCGTGAAGGCCCGGAGGGGGTGTGCGTGGAGGTATCGGACACCGGGAGCGGGATCCCGCCCGAGCATCACGCGAGGATATTCGAGCGGTTTTACCGGGTGGACAAGGACCGTTCCAGGGACGTGGGAGGGACGGGCCTCGGGCTCGCGATCGTGAAGCACATCGTCGAGGCGCACGGAGGGACGATCCGCGTCGAGAGCACGGTCGGCGAGGGAAGCCGTTTCATGTTTACGCTCAGGCGATCGCGATGAGCCCGGACACGCGACCGCGCACGGCAGGAACGACGCTCTCGCGGGAGCGATTCATGCGCGAGACATTCGGCCTCGCGCTTCGCGGCAAAGGCCGCGTGAGCCTCAACCCCCTTGTGGGGGCAATCCTCGTCAGGGGAAACCGCGTCATCGCCAGAGGGTGGCACCGCCGATTCGGAGGTCCCCACGCGGAGGTCGACTGCCTGGCGAACGCCGGCGGGAGGGGGAAGGGAGCGACGATGTTCGTCAACCTGGAACCCTGCGCGCACTACGGGAAGACGCCCCCCTGTACCGAGAACATCATCGCGTCGGGGGTCTCATCCGTCGTCGTTGCGATGAAAGACCCCAATCCGCTCGTCGCCGGGAGGGGAATACGCGCGCTGCAGAAAGCGGGGATCACCGTGAGGTGCGGCGTGCTTGAAGACGAAGCGAGACGGTTGAACAGGGTGTTCCTGAAGCACATCACGCGCGGGATGCCGTACGTTCACGTGAAGATCGCCCAGAGCATCGACGGGTTCATCGGCGGCCCGAAAGCGCCGCGCTACATCAGTTCCGCTCCTTCCCTTCGCCAGGTACACCGGTGGCGCGCGGAACATGACGCTGTGCTCGTCGGGGCGGGAACGATCCGCCAGGACAATCCCCAGCTCGGCGTCAGGCACGTCCGGGGACACGACCCTCATGTCGTCATCATCGACGGCCGGCTCTCGATCTCCGAAAGCGCGCGGGCACTGCAGAGGGAGAGAGGTCGCGGGGTATTCGTCTGCACGAGCGACCGCGCCGCTGCACGGGCACGCAACAAGGTGAACCGGCTCGAGTCGCGGGGGATCGTCGTCCTCCGGTTTCCCGCGCCGGGCGGGGTGATCGATCTCCGCAGTGTCCTCCAGGCGCTGTACCGGTTTTCGATCGCGTCGGTGCTTGTGGAAGGGGGGAGCAGCATATTCAGCCAGTTCATCGGCGGGCAGTTGGCTGACGAACTGAGCGTCTTTGTCACTCCCTCGCTCCTGGGCGGCGGGGTCCCTGCATTCGGCCGCACACACCTGAAGAATCCCCTCCTTGCGCGGAGCACAGGATTCCGGACGTCGCGTTCGGGGCGGGACGTCCTTTTCACCACGCAATTCAGAACGGGGAGGTAGGATCCGTGTTTACGGGCATCATTGAAGAAACCGGACGGGTCGCGGGCGTGGTCCGCGAGGGGGGAGGGATCCGCCTCACCGTCGAAGCCCCGCAGTCGGCATCAGAACTTCGCGTCAACGACAGCGTCTCGCTCAACGGCGCCTGCCAGACGGTCATCGCCTCATCGCCGCGCACTTTTACCGTGCAAGCGGTCGAGGAAACGCTTGCCAAGACGACGCTCGGCGACTTCGTTCCCGGGGCGGAAATCAACCTGGAACTCCCCGTCAGGCTCAACGAGAGACTCGGCGGGCACATCGTCCTCGGCCACGTCGACTGCGTCGGCACAGTCACCGGTGTCGACGTGAAGGAGAGCAGCCGGATCATCCGCGTTTCGTTTCCCCCCGGGTTTGCCAGGTACGTCATCCCCGTGGGATCGATCGCCGTCGACGGCATCAGCCTGACCATCGCTTCGGCTTCTGCAAACGAGTTCGCCGTTTCCGTCATACCCCACACGCTCAGCAAGACGACTCTCTCCCGGGCCGCCAGGGGGATGAAGGTCAACCTGGAATTCGACGTAATCGGCAAATACGTAGAAAAAATGGTGACCGGGGAGAAGAAAGAACCCGAGCCCATTACCGAAGGTAAGCTGAGGACCTGGGGCTATAATATCTGACCGCCCTTGCAAAAGAACGCGTCTTTACGTATCTTATGATGATTGTTGAGTCCCTCCCACAGCGAGTGCGTCCATGTTTACAGTCTTGATGACTCTTGAAATCCTTATCTGCCTGCTCCTGATTGTCGTGATCCTCATGCAGTCGAGCAAGGGAGGGGGCCTGGCCGGAACGTTCGGCGGGGGAAATGTCGGCATGGTGTTTGGCGTTCGCAGGACCGCCGATTTCCTCATCCGTGCCACGCAGGTGCTCGCGGCCGCGTTCATCGTGCTCAGCCTCGTGATCAACGTCTTCTTCCTTCCGAACAGGGGTGCGGGCAGCGTTGAAAGCGTCCTCTCCAAAGGGGGAAAAAGTGCCGTGACGCCGCAGCTTCCGCCGACGGAAGTTCCGGCGACCGCGCCGGCACAGTCGAGTCCGTCGCCGATCCCCGCCACCCCATCGAAGTAGGGAGGCGCGACGCACAGTTTTTTGCACCCATGGCTCAATTGGTAGAGCAACTGACTCTTAATCAGTGGGTTCCAGGTTCGAGTCCTGGTGGGTGCACTCTCAGAACCCCTTCCGCGTGAAGGGGTTCGGTGTTTCAGACCCTTCGCATTCTCACTTCGCACACCCCTCATCCCGACCCACATTTGCGTCCAGTTTGTCAACAGCCTTGACTACAATTTCGGGACTCTGTCTGGAGTTCGAGTCCCACTTGTCGGCGGTCAGATATCGTACTTCCTCTTGAACACGGACACATACTTCCCCTCGAATCGGAAGATGTAGTAGTCGTCATCGTCCCTTCCTACGAAGACCTTCTTGGTGTTTGACGGATACAGATTCAACCAGAATTTGTTGTTCTGATATATGTAGAACACCTTCCCCTCGTCTGTGATGGATTCTCCCACTCGCAGGCGGTAAGCACCCAATTGACCGCGATAGAGGTACTCCTTCGAGTTGTAATCACCTAATTCCTTCCGCACGAGTGTCAGTCGGTCATACGGTATCTGTTCGAATGTGGATTGCGTTCCTTGTGGCATTTCTGTCCCTCGCGGTGAGTCCCTTTCCCATAAATATCTCGGACACCAAGTAGATGCATCGGCTGTTTCTGGGTTACTGCGACATAGGCGAGGGTCCCTCATCAATCGAGTGGAGTTCGAGTTCTATCATTCACGACAAACTGGGTAGGGTGTAGGGGCAATGCGACCGATTCGCAATGCGAAGACGACTGGAGCACACCTTGACAGAGGTATGGGTGCTTTCTCCGCACGAGAGCATATCACAATGCAGTGGAAACCTCAAGCCTTCTTAAAATTCTGACACCTACCTCCGCAATCGGATGGGCTTGCATTATGAGAGGTTGTCCCAATCAGACCATACTCCGACACCCCAGAAGTGCGGCAAACCTTTCTACGGTCAAAGGGCACACCGTGGCGGTGCACGGCGGGGACGAGTCAGAGTCCGTTTCCGTGGGACGGAGAACCGAGGGTCGGATTGCACTCGGCAAGCGTCCAGTGATTCGCAGTCACCAGTGAAGCGGAGTGGGCAGTGCGGGGCAAGAGTAGCGCACAGACGGTGTGGACAAGGCTTACTGCTGGAATACAATAGCCGCCCCCCTTGTCACCTCTGTTGACACCCCCATAACGGGCAAATCGGAGGGGTGTCATATTAGGCCTATTACGAATATTATCTCGGTCGTGCAGAAAAAGTGGACGTTTGGGATTTCCCGATGATATCTATAGGTAGAGACCAGAAGATGTCTTCGCACAGACGAATGTACGACACGCCCCACAAGGGTTTGTTTGACTCCCTCATTACGAGTGCTCCGCGAAGACACGCTTGTAGTGAGGGATTTTGTTTTTGAAAGGAACAGAAGAGATGAATACGAGTTGAACCATATCAGTTATCGCAACCGACCACCTCATATTCGCAAACCGCTTGGTGGGGTCTGTCGTTGTGTCCGCGCACTATTGACCTTGAGAAAGTCCCAAACCAAAGTGCGGCAAATCTGAAGAGACACACGTCCCTCGGCGCGAGAGTCCGAGGCGTCCATTAGTAAGAACGAAAGTGCTAACCATACCTACCGCAGATTCCCCAACGATATCAAGTCGTACTCTGTCTTGTAAGGAACACATCGTGCGAACAGAAGACGTTCGCACACCGCAAGAAGCGCGGTGTTCACAACTCCACTCTGTTTGATTTCTACACGGAAGGAAGAAGAGAGATTGACCGAACGTTCTCCGTGAGGTCAGCCGAGCGTTGTTTGCGAGGTAAGACGTACTGAGGCATATGTCCTTCGGACACAGAACAAAATGCGTTCTGTATGTTCCTCTTCACCTTTCAGAACGGAAGAAGTAAGTCCCGCCTGCTTCCCTGTCGGGGTGAGCGGAGTGTCGAAGACACGGAGCGAACAAAGTGAGGTACATTCCCACCCAACAGACCAACCACAATACCTACCACTTCCATCTTCCACCGTTGGCTCACAGACAGAGTCAGAAGGCGACCCGATTCACACTCTCGTGGAGAGTGTTCTGCGAGAGGTGGGAGTAGATTTGTGTGGTCGAGATGTTCGAGTGTCCGAGGATGTTCTGCACGACATAGAGACTGACGCCGGCATCAACCAAGAAACTCCCGCAGGCGTGTCGGAGGGAATGGAAATGTAATTTCTCGGAGAGTTTGGCCTTTCTGACGGCATCCTTGAATTTCTTCGACACGTAATTCTTGAGGAGGGGGAACCCACCGTTCTTGCAGAATACGTATCCGTCAGCGTTTCCCTTCCGATTGGAGAGGAGGGCAAAAACCTGGTCGTGCATTGGCACCGTCCGCATCTTCCCGGTTTTCGTGGTGAACGTGTCCGTGTTCGCGACCAATAGTTGCCTCTTCTCAAAGTCTACCATATCCCATTTGAGGTTGAGGATTTCCGAAAGGCGCAATCCGGTCAGCGATGCGAAGAAAAAGAGGTCTTTCAAAACGGGCTCCTTAACGATACCGAGGAGTGTCTTCAGTTCCTCCTTTGACGGGTACACAGGGGGAGATTGCGGAATCGAGAACTCAAGTGACCGTTGCACGGGGTTCTTGGTCAACCACTCGTGTTTGACTGCAAAACCGAGTACCGACTTGACTCCACGCAACCAGATATTCACGGATATCTTTGATACCTTCTGGTCAATCTGAGCGTTCTTGAACTTCTCTACATCCGAGGCCGTGTACTGGTCAATTACTCTGTCACCGCATACCTCGATGAACCGATTGACCGCGAGTCGGTAACTCCCCATTGTCGAGGGACGGATGGAGTTCCCGCGCATTGACTCAAACCGCGAGAAGAGTTCAGAGAGTAGGGGAACGCTTTCCGTCTCCTTCTTGGTTCCCTCAAAAGTACGGAGAAACTGGAGCGCATCGGATTTCGTGGTGCATTTGGTGGTCTTCCACTTCCGCTGGTTACCCTCGAAGAATCCGATATAGTAGTATCCGTTTCTGCGCTTCGTAAGGTAGAGTTTCGATGTCATTGTCCGAGTCCTTGTCATTCGTACTGAAAACAAGGTATCAGCCCTCCAGTCGAGCTACAACTGGAATCAGTGGGGAATGGTCTGGATTAGGTCGGGGAGTGAGGGGCATCACATATCCAAACGAGTCAAAGACCATACAGAAGGAGGGGTTACAGCTTTCATCAGGAAGATGGAGTAGATTCACTCGTTCTTGACTTTGGCTGAGTCCTTCTGGACATTATCCACAGACCCCCGCCTTGGAATCTGTTTTTTGGGAGGTTGAGAATATGGATATGAAAACTCGCGGCATCTTCTGTTGTGTAACTATGGCAATCGTGATGGGGGTTGCGTCCGCGCAGAATGTCTCCTACCCCCTTGACACCGGAACAAAGTGGCAATGGTCTCAATACTGGAGCAGCTCATCCTACGGTGTTGCGATTACACGAGACACACTCGCTTCCAATGGTCATCAGTATGCAATCATACCAGGCTACGTTTCAATTCCCGAACGCTGGGAACGGCAAGAAGGCAACCGAGTGTACCGATACATCCCATCCAGCGGACAAGAATGGTTATTGTTTGATTTTGCCAAATCCCCCGGTGACACAATAAACCATTCCCCCCTCGTTGTTATGTACGCTGCAGGGATGGACACCCTTTTTGGAGTCAGCAGGCGGACTTGGGAGTTTGGAGTTGGAATGGTTCCTGGGGTACCGGATGCTGGTGCGGGATACACGATAACTGACACCATTGGACTTACGGATTATGGGGATTACAACAGCGCTCTCAGGGTGATAGGAGCGATTGTCGGCTCGCGGACATATGGAACCGTCACGGAGGTATTCAATTCTGGGGGCGTGTCGCCAGTCCAGGTTCTACTCGACCAGAACTATCCCAATCCCTTCAACCCCAGCACGACTATAAAGTACGAGTTGCCCAAATCTTCAGTAGTCAGGTTGAGCGTGTACGATATTCTGGGTCGAGAGGTGTCTGTGCTTGTGAACGAGAGGAACAATGCGGGGTCGTACGAGGTGAAGTTTGACGGTTCGAATCTTGCCAGTGGGGTGTATTTCTGCCGATTACAAGCGGGAGATTTCACGCAGACGAAACGATTGTTGCTCTTGAGATAGCGGTCACGCTTGTTGTCCGCACCCGATTCAACAGCGATTGCAGAAGCAGTTCGCCCCAACTCACAATGACGAGAGCGAGTTCGACTCTTAATCAGTGGGTTCCAGGTTCGAGTCCTGGTGGGTGCACTCTCAAGAACCCCTTCCGCGTGAAGGGGTTCGGTGTTTCAGACCCTTCGCATTCTCACTTCGCACACCCCTCATCCCGACCCACATTTGCGTCCAGTTTGTCAACAGCCTTGACTACAATTTCGGGACTCTGTCTGGAGTTCGAGTCCCACTTGTCGGCGGTCAGATATCGTACTTCCTCTTGAACACGGACACATACTTCCCCTCGAATCGGAAGATGTAGTAGTCGTCATCGTCCCTTCCTACGAAGACCTTCTTGGTGTTTGACGGATACAGATTCAACCAGAATTTGTTGTTCTGATATATGTAGAACACCTTCCCCTCGTCTGTGATGGATTCTCCCACTCGCAGGCGGTAAGCACCCAATTGACCGCGATAGAGGTACTCCTTCGAGTTGTAATCACCTAATTCCTTCCGCACGAGTGTCAGTCGGTCATACGGTATCTGTTCGAATGTGGATTGCGTTCCTTGTGGCATTTCTGTTCCTCGCGCTGAGTGTCTTTCCCATAAATATCTCCGACATCAAGTAGATGCATCGGCTGTTTCTCGGCAACCGCGACATAAGCGAGGGTTCCTCGTCAATCGAGTGGGGGTCGAGTTCTATCATTCACGACAAACTGGAAGGGGGGGAATTCGGCAAAGTAGTGATGAGGGTGCAATGCAAACAACACGGCAACACAGCTTGACACACGTAGTGGTATTTTCGAGGTATCTTCAGCGTGTCAATTTGCGGTAGGAACCTCAAGCTTTATTGACATTCTGATACCTACCTCCGCAATCGAACGGGTTTGCGTTATGTGAGGTTCTCGCAGTCAGACCATCCGTGAACACCCCAGAGGTGCGGCAAACCTCACCACGGTCAAGGGGCGCACTGAGGCGGTGGACGGCGGTGACGAGTCAGAGTCCGTTTCCGTGGGACCGACAACCGAGGGTCGAGATGCACTCGGCAAGCATCCAGTGATTCGCAGTCACCAGTGAAGCGGAGTCGGCAGTGCGGGGCAATGGTAGCACAGAGACGGTGTAGACAAGGCTTACTGCTTGAAGACAATAGCCGACCCCTTGTCACCTCTGTTGACGCCCCCATAACGGACAAATCGGAAGGGTGTCATATTAGGCCTATTACGAATATTATCTCGGTCGTGCAGAAAAAGTGAGCGTTTGGGATTTTTCGATGATATGTATAGGTAGAGACCAGAAGATGTCTTCGCACAGACGAATGTACGACACGACCCTCAAAAAGGGTTTGTTTGAATCCCTCATTACGAGCGCTATTTGCGAGGTAAGACGTACTGAGGCATTTGTCCTTCGGACACAGAACAAAAAGCGTTCTGTATGTATTCTTTCATCCTTCAGAAGGCTTGAAGAGATTCCCGACTGCTTTCCAGTCGGGGTGAGCGAAGTGTCGAAGACACGGAGCGAACAAAGTGAAGCAACCTTCCCACACAACTGACCAACCACAATACCTACCACTTCCATCTTCCACCGTTGGCACCACTGACAGAGTCAGAACGCGACTCGATTCACACTCTCGTGGAGAGTGTTTTGCGAGAGGTGGGAGTAGATTTGCGTGGTACTTATGTTCGAGTGGCCGAGGATGTTCTGAACCACATAGAGAGAAACCCCGGCATCAACCAAGAAACTCCCGCAGGCGTGGCGGAGAGAATGGAAATGTAATTTCTCGGAGAGTTTGGCCTTTCTGACGGCATCCTTGAATTTCTTCGACACGTAATTCTTGAGGAAGGGAAAACCACCTTTTTTGCAGAAGACATATTCGTCAACGTTTCCCTTCCGGTTGGATAGGAGTGCAAATACCTGGTCGTGCATCGGTACCGTCCGCATCTTCCCGGTTTTCGTGGTAAACGTGTCCGTGTTCGCGACTACAAGTTGTCTCTTCTCAAAGTCCACCATATCCCATTTGAGGTTGAGGATTTCCGAAAGGCGCAATCCGGTCAGCGATGCTAAGAAAAAGAGGTCTTTCAAAACGGGCTCCTTAACGATTCCGAGGAGTGTCTTCAGTTCCTCCTTTGACGGGTACACAGGGGGAGATTGCGGAATCGAGAACTCAAGTGACCGTTGCACGGGGTTCTTGGTCAACCACTCGTGTTTGACTGCAAAACCGAGTACCGACTTGACTCCACGCAACCAGATATTCACGGAAATCTTCGATACCTTAAGCTCAATCTGATTGTTCTTGAAGCACTCGACATCAGAGGGTTTGTACTCATCAATCAGGCGGTCACCGCACGACTCGATGAACCGATTGACCGCGAGTCGGTAGTTCGTCATTGTCGAAGGACGGATGGAATTACCACGCATTGACTCGAATCGCGAGAAGAGTTCAGACAGAAGGGGAGTGCGTTCTGCGTCCTTCTTGGTTCCTTCGAATGTGCGGAGGTACTGCAGCGCATCGGACTTTGTGGTGCATTTCGTTGTCCGCCACTTCCGCTGGTTACCCTCGAAGAATCCGATGTAGTAGTATCCGTTTCTGCGCTTCGTAAGGTAGAGTTTCGATGTCATTGTCCAAGTCCTTGTCATTCGTACTGAAAACAAGGTATCAGCCCTCCAGTCGAGCTACAACTGGAATCAGTGGGGAGTCCTTCCGGGTGCATCGGGAAGTGAGGGGCCTCACCCGCTTGGGGTTCCCATCGTCCGCCGATGTTCAAAGCGGTCGGTCGGCTTGATGATGGTGAGGGATTGGTGTAAATTCCTAACACCAAGTGATAAGCCAAACGTTGACTGACGAAGAAAGAAAGACAGTAAACCGTGGTTAGGAAGAATCAATGAGAATACTTGCCGTAGTGTCGTCACTCGTTATTTGGTTCAGCCCATCACTTTTTGCCCAAACCCTCTTTGTTGTCGGAAAGGTTGGAAAATCTTCATACGGGTCTGCCTATATTGGAAATGTCGGCGGTGGGGGAGGAGACCAGAACTGGAATCCAGGGCCAATTGTGGGGCTGGGGATGCGAGTGCGAACGAGCGATGGGTTCGCCGTCGAAGGGTTGGTGGAATATTCAATCCACACCTTTGCCAATGAATTCAATTGGCCCATTGGGAACGACCCCAAGAACAGTATTATCGAACTCACTGCGACTGGTCATATTTCCTTTGGCATTGTTGGACCGGTTTATTTCGACCTCGTAGGGGGTATCGGTGTGTTCTCTCAACACGAAGACGGAATTGCCTTCATCTACCAGAACTCGCAATGGACTGCGCCGGGGAAAGACATCGTCAATGTCGGAGTAGTGCTTGGAACAGGCTTAGAAGTCCGAGCATCGAAGTCAATCGAATTTGCGATTGAGGCCAACTTGCGAATGCGCACTTATGTTACGCCGGTTGTGCAAGTCGGGGCTGCATTTGCGCTTTGAGAGATGAGACCCTATTTTGACGAGCGAAGAACGAGCGAGACAGACCTGCCTGTCCACACCCGATTCAACAGCGATTGCAGAAGCAGTCGCCCCAACTCACAATGAGTACGAGCATTTCGACTCTTAATCAGTGGGTTCCAGGTTCGAGTCCTGGTGGGTGCACTCTCAGAACCCCTTCCGCGTTAAGGGGTTCGGTGTTTTTGACCCTTCGCATTCTCACTTCGCACACCCCTCATCCCGACCCACATTTGCGTCCAGTTTGTCAACAGCCTTGACTACAATTTCGGGACGGTGCTTGAGTTCGAGTTTCCGTGTTCTTTCGATGCTGCGACGGTGAGCGACGTCTGATGATGCACAGTGGCCTTACGGTCGAATCTGTTCCGGTGGGCCGAGGATTGTGTCGATGGCGAAGAGCAGTTGCGGAAGATCATGCGAGATAGTTTCCCACACAACGTCCAGATTGATATCGAAATAACCATCGATGAGTCGATTGCGCATACCGGTGATCTCATCCCAGGGGACTGATGGGTTGTCCTGTTTGACCATGCGACTTACTCAGCTTGCTGCTTCTCCGATGATCTCGAGATCCTTCAGGATCGCGAGGATGAGCATGCGATCATGATCGAGGTCGGCACGGATTTTCCCGGCTGCAAACTGGAGAGCCTCGGCCGTCGCGTCTCGCATGTGCTGGAGTCGAATGGCGTCAGCTTGGTCCATGAATGACGTAGGCGTGGTCGACGACAGAGTTTCTGAAGTATCTGCTGAGGTCCTGCGGTGTATGAAGGTCAACACTTCTGCCGCCCAGAAGAGCAGAAAGCTCACGCTCGAGCCGGGCAAGTCCGAAAAAGCCAATAGCGGATCCCGGCTCGAACTCGACAAGCACGTCAACATCGCTCTCGGGCCGGAAATCCGGGCGCAAGACGGAACCAAAGAGCGCTAGCCGACGGATCCTATGCCGCGCGCAGAATTCGGATATTCGATCGTTGTGGATTTCAATTGCTGGCGTCACGTGTCGACCTCTCTCATGCCATAAGATAGCGCAGGCTTGCCTCACAATCAAACGGGCACCTTGATCTTCGTCTCGCGCCGAGGCGCATGTGCCGTTACCCCTCTTGAAAACTCCACCGGAAGCATAACGCCAACATGGTCCGTCCGTTGAGCAAGGATCTGAAGCAACAGAATGGGAAAACCCGGAATGAGTGTAGTGAGAGTGCAGTGAAACTGTCGTATTTTGTGGCATTTGTCGCACTTACCCCCTTTGTTGACCACACACCGCGTTGCATCAACCCGCCGTGACCCGCTGAACCTCCGGGTTGTGCCACTGAGATTCGCGATACGATACCCCAAGAGCAACGAAGGTGAACCGGTGTGGGTCAGAAACACCCCCACACGGACGTGGGCATTGCGCGGCACGCCGAAATCAAGCGGTGCATTCATGAAACCTACCGCATGACGGTCCCCCAGGTGCAATGAACATCTTGGACCCGGAGTCGAGATAGATGATGACCCTGAAGATGGTGCAGTGATTTGGAAATGTCCACGGACAGATGAAGCATGGAATTGTGACGAAGGAGCGTCACATTTTCATGGAACGAAGCTCTGAACATCAAGGTCTTTGACAGCTCGAAAATGCCTGGCGTTCCCTGTCAACAAGGTCAGGCCATGATCAGTTGCAGTCGATGCGATGAGAGCGTCTGCAATCAACAACGAATGACTTAGATAATACTCCTCCACGTAATAGATCGCACGAGATGAAATCTCTTCACTCAACTGGATGATTGCTATTTCCTTGCTAAGGATCATTCTTCTGAACCGGTTGAATTCGGTTCTGTTCCTCATGCCCTGCACCAATTCCATGTAGGTTATAGCCGATATTGAAAACGGCTCCTGTTTGTCAATAAAGGCGGAGGCTTTCACATTACCGCGCATGTACCAAATAATCACATCTGTATCGATCAGCAGCATTAGAACCTCCACTTCCTGATATTTCGGACATAACTCCCGACCTCCCGCAGATCGTCTCTGTCCCTCCACATGCCAAATATCGTATCGGATTCGGTCTTCTTCTTTTTGCGGCGATTGATCGTGACAAGGCGCGCGACAGGTTTCCCCCTCATCGTAATGGTCACTTCTTCTCCGCGTGCCACTGACTGAAGCAAGGATTTTGTATTGAAACGAAGCTGCTTCGCAGTTGCATTCATGGGTGTCGTCCTTATAGTATATACTACGAAATATAAACTTAGTCTGATCAGAATCAAGCAGTTCCTTTCTGTTCGTTTGCGACAGTTCATGACGGATCAAATCACCCCAACTGCCAGAAAGTGCCCTGTTTCTCACGTTCCGCGTCATTCTGGTCATACTGTCGTTGATCCGTCGGGGAGGGGGTTGAGGGTTGTGAATCTGCCGGAACTCCGTTGTGCAATACCGGGTTCAGGTGGCTGAATCCAAGACCAGGCCCAATTACTGACCTACGAAGCAGGCGACGGGAGTGGCATGCAACATCCAGCTCTCCCGGCATGGCCGCAGCTGTTCGGCGGGGTGCACCTATGCCCAAAAACCCGTACCATCTGTCATGAGTCGACATATCACTCGGACTCGAGTTCACCTGCGACCCGCGAAAGCGATAGATCTTCCCGCCGAAGAAATCAGAACGATTCTTCGCGCGGCAGACGATCTGATCGCGAGGGGCGGCCGGACCCTTCTCACCAGGATCCTCAAGGGATCAAAGGGCAAGAGACTTCTTGAACTTGGTCTTAATCGTAGCCCGGTCTATGGAGTTTTCCACGGGCTGCGCAACGAAGAGATTCTTGCAAAGATAGATTGGCTTATCAAGAACTACTATCTCCAGTACGAATATGATGGACGTCTTCCCCTCCTCGTGTATACTCCGGCGGGATGGGAAATCGAACGGGAGACCTGCGCGGAGGAATTGTTTCAGAGGTTTCTGCGAATGATCGATATGGGACAGACCGAGTACGACATGACCGACTTGAAGAACCGTGACCGGGGAATGATCTTCCTGTTGCTGGACAAGGTGGAGATGCGCGGCGACAAACGATTTATCGATTTGCTGAGAAGCTGGGAAAAGGTCGAGTTCAAGAAAGTTCAGCAAAGAATCCGCGCAGTTATTCGCTCGATCGACACCGGATCCCGCCAGATTACGGGACCGGGCCATTAACCAAACTCCGCCCATGAGACTCCTCGTTCATGTCTTTATCCTCCTGCTGGGGACCGCTCAATCGTCACCCGGCCAGGAGCCCGCAGCCGGTCGGGAGGTCGCCGTAACTTTTGATGATCTGCCCACCGTTTCGCTTGACAGCTCGGCTGCCGTGGGCCGGGCACTCACGGAAGACCTCCTGAACAAGCTTGTCAGCAATCACGTCCCGGCGATTGGCTTCGTGATCGGTTCAAAGCTCATGTCCGGCGGCCGCCCGGACAGCGGCCGCGTGGCGCTTCTCGATGAGTGGCTCAGGCGCGGCTTCCTGCTCGGGAATCATACGTTCTCGCACCGGGGCCTCCACCAGACGGACCTCTCCGTCTATGAGCAGGATGTCCTCGAGGGGGACACGTCCATCCGCGCCATCATGGAACGGCGGGGCACCCCCCTTGTATATTTCCGTCATCCCATGCTTCAAACCGGTCGGAGCCTTGGGGTGCGGGATAGTTTCCTGGTTTTTCTCAACGCGCACGGATACAGGGTCGCGCCGGTCACGATCGACAACAGTGACTGGATATTTGCCCGGGCATATGACCGCGCACTTGCCCGCCAGGATACGTCCAGGGCAGGCCGGGTTATTGAGGCGTATCTCCCTTACATGGAAGACAAATTCGCCTACTTTGAGGGCCGGTCCCTGGCCCTCGTCGGACGGGAGATCCGGCAGGTGCTCCTGCTTCACGCGAACCGGTTGAATGCAAGGACGTTTGACCGGCTCGCCGCCATGATGAACCGACGGGGCTACCGGTGCATCGCGCTTGAGCGCGCACTTGAAGACCCGGCATACGCGTCACGTGACTCCTTCTGCGGCAGAGGGGGCATCTCCTGGCTCGACCGGTGGGCAATCACGGCCGGCAAGCCAGTGAGCTTTTTCAAGGACGAGCCGCGCACACCGGCCTGGATCATGAACCTGGCTGAAGTAGATTCGGAATAACCTGATCCTTGTCGCCGGCCGGTGGATAAAGTTCTCCGGAAGCCTGCCGATGTCGCGCATCGTGGATATACAGACTTGCCGCCTAAGCGTGCTCCAGCCGGTTCTCGGGTTCGGTTTGATCGGTCTGGGCGCTGAAGCGATTGTTCAATCAACACCCGGGAGGGGACTGTCAACCTATCGAACGATGGGGGGGGACGGGGTCTGGTGAACAGTCCGTTTCAACCGCGCGTGTGCCTGCACCAGCCGGGATCGCAAATGCGTCGGCAACGCGTTTCAGGTCATCCGCGTCGGCAATGAGGCTCTGGAAGCCTTCATCGGCGAACAGTTCAGGATGCCCGGCAAGAAAATCGCGGAGGTGCTCCTGACGATGGACCACCGGGCACCGGAGACACGGATGAGTCGAGTCCATCGGATTCGTCTTCCCGGGAGCGAACAGTTTCCTGGCTGTCTGGAATCGCTCGTTGTTTTTCACCTGGCGGACCGTTCCCCGGTCAATGTGTCCAAAATCATCGTGATCGTTGAAAATCATGCAACACGGGGAAATACCCCCATCACTCTGGAGCGTAATATTTCGCCAGAGGAGAGCGCAGTGCTGTTTGCCGTCATAGAATTTCCCCCGAAGATCTGGATCCACGGGCTGGAGGCGCTCTGGAGCCACCGCGCCCCTCACGGTGAACCAATCAGCACCGACTTCCTGTGCCAGCCGGGCGGCCCCCGCAATCTCCGCCTCCAGGTGGCTGAAAGCCAGAATCTGCCACTCGATGACCGGCGTCTTGCGTCCGCTCCGATTCCTGAACGCTGATACATGTCGGATGTTGTTCAGGACGAGATCGAAATCCCCCCCTCGCCTGTATGCAGCGTATGAGGCCCCCGCTGCGCCGTCTGCGCTCACGACGAGGTGATCCAGGCCGGCGTCGCATATCTCCTCATCGGCCACACGGGGGTGGAGCAAGGGCTCACCCCAGTTAAAGAGGTTGGCAATCAGGAGGTAGTCTGCCGTCTGTTCGAGGAACGATCGAAGCATTTCCAGATCAAGGAAGGTCCCCGGCCGGCCCTTCAGGCCCAGGCCGGTCGGATACCCCGGACAGCGCAAATTACACGCGTTCGCCACATCGACAACTGCGGTATAAGGCATCGCGCGTGTCTTCACTGCTCCGGCACGCATTTCCACCTCGCACAGCAGCATGTTGAGAAGCTTCGCCGGCGTGCCGTAGGACCGCACTGCAAGGAGTTGCTTTCTGCCAAGTGCACCGAGATTTCTTATCCTGATTTTACGAGGCCGGGGAGTGGTCATCAATTCCAATGTACGTAATCTTTTGTGCAGTCATCAGCTCAGAACATCGTGAAGATACTGGTTATCAGCCCCCAGTTGCCGTTTCCCCCCGTGACCGGTGGAAAACGCTCGATATACCATATCCTGGTATCGCTTGCCGCACGGGGCCATTCCATCCACATTGCGTGCCTCATGGAAAAGAGTGAGGCTCTGCAGGCGGAGGAGCTGGGAAAGATGTTCAACCTTTGCCCTGTTCCTTTCAGCAGAACGTCTACGGCCGGCGGCGCACTGAGATCGTTGATCCACCGGACGCCTTACCAGATCAGCCGGTTCCATACCGATGAACTGTTGCATTGCTGCCGGCGTATCCTCCGTTCGTCACGTTTCGATATCCTCCAGGCCGAAGGTATACAAGCGGCGCACTATGCCCTCACGCTGGGGGCGGAGTTCGGCATTCCCGCCGTTGTGCGGATCCACAATATACTGTCGCTGGAAATGGCAAGGCGCATCCTCCACACCCGCAATCCGATGATGAAACTCTGGCTGGCAACCGATGCACACCGTGTGCGAATGTATGAACAGAGCGTCTATCCGCCTGCCGGGATGAATCTCGCGGTCTCGGACGTCGAACGGGACATGATCCTTACCATCCCTCCCGCGGCACGCTGCGAAGTCGCCCCCCCCGGCGGGGACCACGATTTGTTCGCGCCACCCACTTCAGGGGCGATCCCCACACCGTACTCTGGCTGGGGGCCATGAACCACGCGCCGAGCCGGGACAGCCTCGACTGGTTTTGCGGGGAAATCGTTCCGCGAGTGCTCGCCAGATATCCGCACGCCCGATTCAGGGTAGCGGGCTCAGGAATACCGGGAGAGGTACTGTCGATCCGTCATCCGAATGTGGAATTCCTGGGCTTCATCCCCGACATCAGGGAGGCGATGAAGCGGGCGGAGGTCTGCGTGGTTCCGCTCCGGATCGGAAGCGGTGTGCGGGTAAAACTCATCGAGATGTTTGCCATGGGGCGTGCAGTGGTTTCCACGTCCATCGGTGCTGAAGGCCTCGGCGTCTTACATGACAAACAGCTCCTGATTGCCGACAGCCCTTCCCGGTTCGCCGAATCGGTTGTCAGACTTCTGGACGACTCCGCACTGCGCATGAGGATCGGTGCGGAGGTCCGCGCCCACGCGGTTCAACACTTTTCCCCTGAACGGACTGTCAGCCGGTTCGAGGCCGTGTATCAATCACTTCTTCGCAACCCGGTTCCATCCGCCAACCCCGGCGCACGTCAGGCTGACGGTGTACGACCTGCCCGGGAAAATGGTCGCAGTGCTTGTGAATGAACGGAGGGAAGCGGGGACGCTCTCCGGACATGCAGGCTCCTGATTCTCCGGTGAGATCTGCCTGCGTGACAAAACCGTGACACATGAGAACTTCGGCGGTACTATGTTCAGCACGTTCATCCTTCAGCCATTCAGCATTGAGAAAGGGGATCGTATCTCACGCACCAGGTATTTCACGGCTTTCCTCGTTTCGCTCCTGATCGTCGCCCTGTTGTCCGATGTGGGGGTTGTTTCGGGCCAGGACAAGCACGAAGAATTCTACCGGTTCGTTCAGACGATTCAGGACATCCTCGCCGGCAAAAATACCGTGGAGGCACAGGCCAGCATCTCCCGGGGAGCCCGGCTGATCTACGGGGCGAGGTTCGAGAACCTTCAAAGCGTCGTGGGAGGAGAGATTACGGGCCTGACACTGGCCGATACGTCATACCACGGCGTGATGATCCAGGCTCAGACCAATCCCTCAGAAGATGCAGGATTTCTGGTGCTCAAAACCGAGAAATACGATACGACAAAGGTGAGGTTTCACACAATCACGTTTATGAAAGACTCCACCGGGCGATACCAGGTCAATGTCTGGCACGCCGGGGCCTGTAACCCCTGAGGGGATGGCGGATAACGGGAAAATGTCGTAATCTACTGCATGAGAATCGTCATCGCTATCCTGATACTGTCGTCCCTTTTTCTTTCCTGCGATTCGTCCTCCCCGAAGGACCATCCGGCGGGAAAGGGGAAAACCGCAGGAACGGAGAATCCCCCCGAGATGGGGATCTGGGAGAATGATACGTACACGGACGAGCTGGGACAGACGAGCGACCGGGATTGCATCAGGAACAGGGGCTTCATCACCGGAGGGTTCTCGACCGCCGCGTTGCCGTACGCGCCCCTGAACGTCAAGTTCCTGATATTCGGACCGAACAGCATATCGGTCCAGCTCTTCGAAAACGGGGGGGCTGATCCCGTGAAAGCCGTCACGCCAAGGAGCTATACCGTCACGATCGTCGGCTCCGACGGGACCCAGCACAGAGTGAAGGCGATGAACTATTCCGACAAGGTCTCATTCGAGAGAACGGACGCCGGGACAGTGCACGATGTATTCATGAAAGGGGGGAAGGTGCTCTTCACTCTCTCGGATGATTTCACTCCGGCCATTCACTATCAGTTCACGATCGAGAACGCAACCGGGTATGACGCAGCGTACAGAACATTGACGGGGAAATAACGGGAAGACCAGCGTTTTCGGCACTTCTGCCTCTCATCATACTTCTTGCGAGGCCGCTCCACGCCCAGGAGCGGACCGTGGATTTCCGGTATGCGCCCTCGGAGTCATGCACGCTCATCTGCCTCCCCGATGACTGGTTGAAGACTGCTGTCAGCAGTACCGGCGCCGTCATGTATGATTTCGGCCCCGGACCGTACGGGCGCGGGCTCACGGCGATTTCGGTGGGCATCCGGGGAGACTCGCTCCACGTCGCAGGACAGACATTTGCCGACCCCCGGGTTCCCATTCTCACCACCCGGCTGACAGGATCAGGTACGGATGTCGTACTGGAGGCATTCTCGGTCATACCGGAGAGAATGATCCACACTCCTGCCATCTGGCACGGCGGCACCATCCGGCGATCCGGCGGATTGAACGGGTGCATCGGATGGGCCTCGCCGGCAGAGGGGGTCGACGAGGCATTTCGGAACGCGGCATGGGGAACCGGACGTCCGATCCGCTATGCGGTCAGCGTGAAGCCCGGTTCGGCGAAACGCGTCGCTCTCGGTGTGATCGAGCCCTACAAATGGGCCCCGGGAACGAGGCTCATCGAACTCCGCGTCGAAGGCGCCCCGCCGCAGATCATCGATCCCATGGGGGACAGCGTCCACAACCGGCCGCACGTCCTGTTCTTCGATGCGCGCGACGAGGACGGGGACGGCTGGCTGAAAATCGAATCCCACGCTCCCCTGAGCTCACCCGACCCCAATATGTCCCTGTGCGGGTTCTGGGTATTCCCGGAGCACGCAACCGTAGACTCGTCTTCCGTCGTCAACGGGTCGGCCGCACGGATCGCCGAGACCTATTTCCGGTGTGGAACCGAGATGGAGGAGAACTCTCCCGGCGTGCGACTCGACCTGCTCACATCGAGAATCTCCGGGCGCGGGGTCCCGTATGTAGCCCTCCGGACGCACAGAATTCTATCATATGACACCGCCCGCGGCATACTCCGGTACAACGACAGGCCATTTCTCGAGTGCGCGCCTCCGCCCCTGACGGCACGTCGTACGCCGTCGGGGTGGGAGCTGGATTTCGCAGAAGGGACAAACGAACTCAGGGTCCTTGTGGCACACGGCGGCAAGCCGCATGCCGAGCCCCCGCGTATGCCGGACCCGGGAGCGGCCAGAAGGAGAGCGACAGCGTACTGGCTGAGACACACGCCCATTCCGCACGGACGTATCAGCGTACCTGACAGCATCGTGCAGTACGTCTTTGATGTCAACACCCGGCTGATGTATCAGGTCCGCGACGTGGTGGACGGGATGCCGCAGTTTCAGCCGGGACCGACGGTGTACAGGGGATACTGGACAGGGGACGTGTGCCTCATCGGAGGCACGATACTCGAGCTTGGGGACACTTCGGGACTGCGCGCATTCCTTGACGCAGGGTTCCACTTCCAGCTCCCATCCGGACAGATCCGTGCGCTCTTTCCGACGGTCTCCCTTTCGGAGACGGCGTCGTTCCTTTACGGGGCGTGCCTGTACGCGCAGACTACGGGAGACCGCCGGTGGCTCATCCGGCACTGGACGGCGCTCCGGTCCATGATTCGCTGGATCGAATCAATGCGGCTGTCGACATTTGTTCCCCCCGGTGCGTCGTATGCCGGCCTTTTTCCCCCGGGGTTCGTCGACGGCGGAATCTCCGTCCCCACGTCGGATTACAGCACCGTCTGGTGGGCAATGATCGCGGTCGACCGCGCCGCACGGGCTGCACGGTGGATCGGCCAGGAAAGAGACGCACTCCTGTGCGAGCACATCTGTTCGGCATTCATGCCGGCCTGGGAGCGTGCAGCGCGGCGCGACATACGCAAGGACCGGAACGGTCTGCCGTTCCTCCCCGTGGGGGTGGCCGACACATCCACGGCCGACCCGCAGCGGGGGCAGTACGCATTTCTCTTCCCGGCGAGATTCTCCCCGCTGTTCCGCCGTGCAGGTTCGCTGGCCGATTCCGTCGTACGCATGAATCTCCGGATGATGGATCACTATGCGCAGGAGGGGATGGTCTCGGGATCAGGATGGCTCCCGGGAGGAGTGTGGCCCTGGCTCGGCGGACTGCAGGGCACGGTGTGGTCTCTCCTGGGGGAGCAGGAACGCGGTTACGACTTCCTGTACGCCACGGCAAATCACGCATCGACCGCCGGAACGTGGGTCGAAGAGCAACTCCCTCGCGGCCTCCCGCCGCGCACAACGGGAGACTTCGCCGATGCGGAGGCGAGCGCGGTGTTCATTCATCTCCTCCGTGTCGCGCTGGCAACAGAGGATGGAGACACACTGAGGCTCCTGCGCGGTCTCCCGGCAGAGTGGCTGCATCCCGGCGCACGGTTGGAACTTGACCGAGTCCTGACGGACCTCGGGGCCATATGCTTCAGGATGGAAGTCTCGCGGGACGGAATGTCGGCGCTCATCACAAGCGCACCCCCGGGGGAAAGGAATCGGCCGGCACACCTGGTCTTCGATGCGCGTCCATTCTCGCGGGCAGGGTTCAGGCAGAACGACGGAACGCCGCTCCCCGACCAGATCCGGATCCCCGCTGACCGATCATGGACGCTCAGGATACTGAGGTGAGGGGGACCGTTCCAAAGCATCAAGTGCCGCCACGCGCGAGCGGTTCCGATCCACGAACCACGATGACAGAAGCGGGCGGTATTCCCGCTGCCACGCAATGGGAAGACGGAAGAAATCGCACGTGATTTCAGATCCTGCCGCAATTGCCCGTCTGGCCACGAGATACGTCACCCCGCCGTCGTACGACTCATAGGCGTTAGGATCACAGCTGTGGTTTATGTACCGATCCGGTGCGCCGTAGAGGACCACTCTCCCGTCCGGGTAGGCACAATGGTCTATCCTCTCTCCCATGTCCTCCCGGATGGGAGCATCCGGCGTCACCTCACGCACGATGTTGATTTGCCTTATGCGCTCCCCCGTGCGGAAAGGTCGTTTTGCGAATACACCCAGCCCTTCTATTCCGGATTCTTTCACCTCCACATCGCTCATCGCTTCACCAAATCCACCTGACATTCGGATCAAAGTCCGCAGGTTGGATGGTACGCCGGACATTTGAAGAAATCAAGAACATTGCTAGTAATGGTCGAAGGTGGCAAGGCCTAACTATCTATTACATAGAATGTTAAAGAACATTCAGAAACCAATTTCCATGCTATGAGGAACAGCGCTTTGCAGAAAAAGGGGTGGGGCGCAGATACCTCCTGCACGGGCCTAGAATCAGGAGAAAATTCTGTGATTTTGGTCAATAGTGGCTTGATTTCCAGACCGGGAAATGCGACAATATGGCGGTAAATTTCATGTATTCACCATAAAGGGCTTGCAAGGATGACCGGTGAGGGGGGGGAGCATCATGGGGAAGTTTCTTCGATGTACTGTCGTTGTGTCTATCGCGCAATTGCAGCCGGCCATCAGTCCCGGGCAATGGGTGCAGACCGGCGGCCCGACCGGGGGAACAGTGCGTGCGATTGTCTCCGGCGGAACGAGTCTCTTCGCCGGAACCACAGGCGGAGGAGTGTTCATTTCGACAAACTCCGGGACCTCCTGGGCTGCCGTGGATTCCGGACTGACGGACCTGGGAATCACTGCACTTGCTGCGAATTCATCGAGCGTCTTTGCCGGGACCTCAAGCGGCGTATTCGTGACGACAAACAAGGGTGCAACGTGGTCACCCGAGGTTTCAGGGCTTATGAGCTTTGATGTGACGTCCCTGGCGCTCAGCGGCTCGACACTCCTGGCGGGAACCGGTGGAGGCATATTCAGGTCGACGAACAACGGTACGACGTGGACGGCTGTAGATTCGGGCCTCGCGAACCTCTCCGTGAGCTCTCTCGGCGTGAGCGGCTCGAACGTGTATGCGGGAACCGCCGGGGGAGGAGTCTTCCTCTCCACGAACGGGGGGATCAGCTGGAACGGGGTCAACGCGGGGCTCACGAACCTTTACGTCCTTTCGTTTGCGGCAAGCGGAACAAACCTGTTCGCCGGCACGAGCGGTGGAGGCGTATTCCTCTCGACAAACAACGGAACGCTGTGGTCGGCCGTTGATTCGAATCTCACGAGCAAGATCGTCAGCTCGATTGCCGCGACCGGCACCAACCTCTTCGCGGGAACGGCGGGAAGCGGAGTGTTCGTCTCGACGAACAGCGGGACGCTCTGGTCGCCCGCCAATACGGGGCTCACCGCCTCGGCGGTGAACACATTTGCGGCGAGCAGCGCCGGACTCTTTGCGGGAACCGGCGGGAGCGGCGTCTTTCGCTCCACGAACAACGGGACCACGTGGGCAGCGGTCAATACGGGACTGACAACGATGAACGTCAATGCCCTCATCTTCAGCGGCACGAATCTGTTCGCAGGGACGCTGGGGGGCGGGATATTCCGTTCGACAAACAGCGGGACGATCTGGACCGCCGTCGATTCGGGGCTGACGACGCTTAACGTCGAATGCTTCGCTGTATCGGGGACGAACCTTTTTGCCGGCACCGGCGGCGGGGGGGTATTCCTCTCCACGAATAACGGGACTTCCTGGACGCCGGTCATCACGGGACTGTCGACGCTCCTCGTCAACTGTCTCACCCCGGTGGGGACCAGCCTTTTTGCCGGAACAAGCGGAGGCGGCGTATTCCTCTCCACGAACATCGGGAGCACGTGGTCGGCGGTGAACTCGGGGTTGACGAATTCGGTCGTCGTCAGCTTCGCCGCCGCCGGTTCGAACCTCTTTGCGGGAACGGTGGGGAGCGGCGCGTTCCTCTCCACGAACAGCGGGACACTCTGGACGCCCGCCAATTCCGGCGTGACCGGCGCACAGTTCTATGCCCTTGCCGTGAGCGGTCCGAATCTCTTTGCAGGGGGAGCGGGAGGGGGAGTCTACATCTCCATCGACAGCGGGAATACCTGGTCGGCCGTCAACCCCGGTTTGTCAACTTCGGGCACGGAAGCGCTCGCCGTGAACGCGGGTTACCTTTTTGCGGGAACATCCGGCACGGGGGTCTTCAGGAGGCCGCTTTCGGACATGGTCGCAGCCATCGCTGCGACCGGACCGGGTATTCCCGGGAAATTCACGCTCGAGCAGAACTATCCCAACCCGTTCAACCCGACGACACGAATCCGGTACGGGCTCCCGTACCGCTCTGCCGTGTCACTCATCGTCTACAATGCGCTGGGCCAGCGGGTCGCGACACTCGTGGAAGGGGAACAGCAGCCGGGAGTTCACGAAGCCGAATTCAACGGAACCGGTCTCGCCAGCGGGGTATATTTTTACCGGCTCAGAGCGGGGGAGTACGCCGAGACGAAAAAGCTGATTCTCCTGCACTAACAGCGGGGGCGGAAAACCGGGCAGATTCCCTCCCGCCGCCTTGGAATGTCCGTTTTTCTTCCGTACATTACGGTGTAATTGCCGGTGCGGCCGGGCGGACCCGCGTGAGGGGAATCCCGCAGAATCCGGAGTTTCCGGAAAAGGGGGTTCCGGGTTCGAACCCCTGAGAATTGACCTGAGAGCCTGGTTCCAGAACGGAATCGGGCTCTGTCGTTTTACCATTATGATCACAGTGGCCGGAGCATTCATGGCGCAGGATCAACACGTTCACTCGTTCCACATCCCGGTACTCGGGCTGGCGTTCTCGATCGACACGCCGCTCCGTGTCGCCCGGTTCGGGATCGCCTCGGTGATTTCGATCGTCGATGACATACTCATCGAACGGATGAGGGAACACTACGCCAACCTCTACGGAAAGCCGTACACGGCGATCCTCCAGAAGGAGGAGGACCACCGCGCGCGGAGGATCACCGCTTACCTCAACCTCGTGAACCAGATCGTGCACGAACAGCGTACGAAACTGAGGTCGCTGCCGTTCGAGCAGGGGAGCGATATCGTGAAGTACTTCGAGATGCTCGCAGATCATTCCCCGCTCAAAGCCCTGTACCGCCGGTTCGCGGCTGCGCGCGATGCGCACCGTGCTTCGCTGGAATCGGAACTCCGGTCCCGCGTCGTCGCCGGGGCGATCGATGTGAACATCATGACCAAGCTCGATAAAATCAACCGTCGATCGCCGGACGCCGAGCCCCCCGCTGATTCGTCGGACGCAGTCGCGGCTCTGAGGGGCTTCGTGAGGAGCGATCTCGCGTCGTCCGTCGTGCTCTCCGCCGGGCTGAACCCCCGGCTGTTCAACTACATGGAACGATGCCCGGAGTTCCTTCCCGGGCCCGACGGCACGTCACCGAAGGGGGTCATCCTGAAGGTGAGCGACTACCGGTCCGCGGCGATCCAGGGCGCCATGCTCGCGAAAAAGGGGATCTGGATATCGGAATACCGCATCGAATCGGGACTCAATTGCGGCGGACATGCCTTTGCAACGGAAGGGTTATTGCTCGGTCCCATATTACAGGAATTCAAAGAAAAGAGAAATGACCTCATCGCCGCGCTGCACGCACAATACTGCCAGGCGCTGGCGGCAAAAGGAAAAGATGCCCCCGGGCGGCCACGCGACGTCCGCATCACCGTGCAGGGCGGGATCGGAACGACCGGGGAAGACGAGTTCCTCCGGGAATTCTTCGAGGTGGACGGCACCGGCTGGGGTTCTCCGTTTCTCCTCGTCCCCGAGGCGACGAACGTCGACGACAGGACACGGGCCCGGCTCGCCTCCGCTGGGAGGGAAGATTTTTACATCAGCGATGCTTCCCCCCTCGGCGTCGCGTTCAACAACATCAGGGGAAGCTCGAGCGAAGAGCTGATCCGCCGCCGGGTGTCGGAGGGAAGACCGGGAAGCCCGTGCACGAAGAAGTACCTCGTTTCCAACACGGAGTTCACGAAAGAGCCGATCTGTACCGCATCACGCCAGTACCAGTCATTGAAGATCAGGCAGCTGCAGGACATGAACCTGACTCCCGTAGAACGGACGTACCGCGTCGAGAAGGTCATGGAAAAGTCCTGCCTCTGCGAGGATCTCGCCCCGCCCCCCGTTCTTCCGGGCGCGACCGGGGATGCACCGGATCACGCCGTCGCCATGTGCCCGGGGCCGAATCTCGCGTTCTTCACGCGGATTGCTACGCTCGAGGAGATGGTCGGCCATATTTACGGCCGCCTGCAGCTGATCTCCGACCCGGACCGGCCGAACCTGTTCATCAACGAGCTGCGGCTCTACGTCGACTACCTCAAGAACGAAATCCGGAAGAAACTCGGATCGCTCTCCGTGAACGAGCACAGATACCTGACGTCGTTCCGCCGGAACCTGCAGGAAGGGATCGAGTATTACCGCTGCCTGCTGCCGAAAATGGCGAGAGAGACGGAGCGGTACCGTGATGCGATCCGGACAGAGCTGCGGGAGCTCGAGGAGGAACTGAACATCCAGGTGATCCCCGCCCCCGCGCTCTAGGGCGCCCCGGGGAAGGGCGGTGCCCCTCGCGCCTCAGGCGGGAACGAGCATCGAACCGATCCACCGGAGGTAAACGGCGCGCGACGGGAGCAGTGACTTTGAGGCGATCTTTACCTGCAGCGCGGTCATCGACACGCCGAATGCCAGCAGCCACGCCGCCTTCAGTGCACTGACGATGATGTCGCCGTGCGTCGGGCCCAGCGTGAAGTCCCAGGCGTAGAGCGCGAGGATGTGCCAGAGGTAGATCCAGAGCGAATGCGAAGAAAGCCAGAGGACGATCCTGGTCCTGACAAGCCCGAGAAGGAAGTTCCTCGAGAGGTAGAAGACGTTCAGGGCAAAGAATCCGTACGAAAGGTAGTACAGCGTCGGCGGATACTTGAATTCCTGCGTCTGGACAAACATCCCGGCGGCGGTGTATTTCAGGTACGCCATGACCCCGAAGACGGAAAGACCGAGGCAGGAAGCCGTGATCACCTGCGCGCGCGTCAGCCTGCTGAGCCGCAAACCGTAGAGGAATAGGATAGTGTAAGGGATCGCGGGCAACAGGTTGCTGAACACGAGGGGGTGGAGTGCCGGGGGAACAACCGAAGGCGCATACGCAACGAGGCCCTCGTAGGCCGTGTACACCAGGAGAAGAAGCGCGAAATAGGCTCCCGTGTTCCGCATTCCCGCCTCGACCTTCAGGGCAAGGGGGGTAATCAGGGCGAGCGTGATGTAGACCTTAAGTATCCAGACTCCTTCGATTCCGCTGAAAGCAAACGTGTCCAGGATTGTCGTGAAGTGGAAGGGATCCGGCCTGCGGGCGATATGGAATGCCACGAAAAAGAATCCGTAGAATACCGGGATGAAGAGCCAGGCCGGGAACACGAGCTTCGAGAGCCGCTTCCTGTAGAAGTTCAGCGTTTCCATGCGCCTGGTGCTGTAGATGAGCGCATAGGTCAGCCCTGAAGCGACGATCAGGAGGGGGGTTCCAAAATTACGCAGCTGGTAGAGCCACGACGGGGGTTCTGAATGAGCGACCATGATTGTCAGAACGCCGAGCGCCCTCAGCAGATCAAGGCTCACATCCCGTTTTTCCAGAGACACCCCCCCCGTGTAGTGATGGAACCCCCCGAGCGATGTGTGCCCCTGTCGATCCGGAGTATTCTTGGAATGCTGTGAACGCGAAAGTTTTAAGATATGCCTATCGCCGCTCAGTGAGTGTGATCCCGGACAAGACCATGCGGAGCAGACAGTGAACGACCCGCGCGAAGGAGCGATACCGAGGAGAGAGTACAGGAACGGTGAATCCCTGTCGATCATCGGTTTCGGCGGCATCCTCCTGCTCGGACAATCGGCAGGGGAGTCATCGCAGGCCGTGGGGGAGGCGTTTGACAGGGGGATCAATTACTTCGACGTGGCCCCCTCATACGGCGACGGGGAAGCCGAAGAGCGGCTCGGCCCCGCGCTCAAACCGTACAGGGAGAGAGTGTTCCTTGCGTGCAAGACGATGAGCCGGGACGCGGCCGGGGCACGGCGGGAGATGGAGACCTCGCTGGCGCGCCTGCGCACCGACCACGTCGACCTGTACCAGTTTCACGCCGTTACGACGATGGACGACGTCGCCGGGATATTCGCCCCGGACGGAGCGCTCGAAGCGGTCGTCCGCGCCCGGACACAGGGACTTCTCCGGTACATCGGCTTCTCCGCACATTCCGAAGAGGCCGCGCTTGCGATGCTCGAGAGATTTCCGTTTGACTCGATACTCTTCCCCGTGAACATCGTCTGTTCCGAAATCGGCACATTCGGGCCCCGCGTCATGGAGGCGGCGAGGAAGAAGGGAACCGCACGCCTTGCGCTCAAGGCGATGGCGTACTCCCCGCGGGAACCGGCGGAGACTCACCCGTGGCCGAAGTGCTGGTACAGACCGATCGACGATCCTGACTTCGCGCGGCTTGCGCTCCGGTTCACGCTGAGCGAAGACATCACCTCCGCGCTTCCTCCGGGGGAGATTCCCCTGTTCCGGATGGCAATGGAATTCGCCGCCGCATTCTCGCCGCTCGATGACGCCGAACGCCGGGATCTCTCTGCCCGGATCAAGGACGTTCGCCCCCTGTTTCCGCTCCGGGATGCCTGACCCGCCACGGGGCCCGGAACGCTGATGCCGGGAGGGAGAGATTGCGAATCTCCCGCAATTCCTTATATTACATGCAACCGCGTTCACGTTCCTTCCATGTCGTTACGTTCCCATTATCGTTCATCCAATTGAAAGGCAGGACTATGCCCACGACGCTTGAGAATCTCAAAGAAGCATTTGCCGGCGAAAGCCAGGCATTCCAGAAGTACTCGGCTTTCGCGAAGAAGGCCGAACAGGACGGTCTCCCCACGATCGCCAGGCTGTTTCGTCTGACCGCGCAGGCCGAGAAAATACACGCGGAAGGGCACTTCAAGAGCATGGACGGCGTCGGGTCGACCGTCGACAACCTCAAGGCGGCCATCGAAGGGGAGACATACGAGTTCACCCACATGTACCCCCCCATGGTCCAGCAGGCCGAGAAGGAAGGGCACAAGGGAAAGCGGATGTTCACATACGCAACCGAAGCAGAAAAAGTCCACGCCCGGTTGTATGCGAAGGCCATGGAAGCGGCAAAGGAGGGGAAGGACCTCGGCGTGAAGGAGTTCTACCTCTGCCCCGTGTGCGGCTACATCGAATTCGGCACCGCGCCCGACACCTGCCCCGTCTGCGGCACGCTCGGGACGAAGTTCGTCAAAGGGTAAGCCGATGGGACCACGGAAGCTCGCCGTCATTCTCGCGTGCGCCGCGGCCGTATCCTCCGTACCCCCGCGGGCGTCCTCGCAGGCGCCCGCCGGAACGGACTACTCGGCCGTTGACGCACACGCGCTTGCCGCGCCGGCTTCCGCCGCGTCCTCGTTCAAGTCGCTCGCCTCGTGGCTTACGTCCTCCTGCCGGTCGGACGAGGAGAAGGCGCGCGCGATCTTCCGCTGGATCACGCAGAATATCGACTACGACGTGAGCGCCTTTCTCTCGGGACAGCCCATGTCGGGGGACGCCGCCGACGCGCTGCGCACGAGAAAAGGGGTCTGCGAGGGATACGCGGGACTGTTCACGGAACTCGCCAGGGCCTCCGGGCTCAAGGTAGCGAGCATCAGCGGGTTTGCCAAAGGGTACGGCTATGCGGCGGGACAACCGCTGGGGGACGAGCCCAATCATTCCTGGAACGCCGTAAGCATCAACGGACGCTGGAGACTCATGGACTGCACGTGGGGTGCGGGGTACATCGGGGACGACCGCACATTCCACCGCTCGTTCGATCCTCATTTTTTCCTGACGCCCCCCGGGGAATTCATCTACGACCACTTCCCCGAACATGCGCAGTGGCAGCTCCTTGACAGCCCTCTCTCGCGCGAGCAGTTTGAACGCGCGGTCTACGTGAAGCCGGGGTTCTTCCACCTCGGGCTCACACTGGGAGGGAACACGGAAGGCACGCTGAGCTCGCCCGGGGAAATCGTCATCAGGCTCGGCACCTCCCGTGCCGTCGCCGGCATCGCCTCGCTCCTCTCCGGAGCAAAGAGCGTCGACGAGCGAAGCACGTTCGTGCAGAACGAATCCGGATCCCTTGTCATACGCGCCACCCCCCCCGGCACGGGAACCCACACGCTTCGCGTGTTCGCGAAGGAGCAGGGGGAAGCCGGCGCATACGGATGGATACTCGACTACAGGATCGCGTCGTCGGCCAGGCCGAACGGGCTCCCGGCCTATCCGCGGAAATTCTCTGCGTTCGACGAGGGTCGGGTCCGTCTCATCGCACCGCTCTCAGGAATCCTCCCGGCAGGGGGGTCCCCGCAGACATTCAGGCTCATCATCCCCCGCGCCGAACAGGCCGCGGTCGTCGTGAACGACAACTGGACGATGCTGGGGCGTACCGGAGAGGAAATGAAGGGGGAGGTGGCCGTCAGAGGGGGGACCATCACGATCTGTGCGAAGTACCCGGGGCACGAAGAGTGGGACACGCTCCTGGAGTACACGGGGAGGTAGACGCCATGCAGGATCCCGCCTCCACACCACAGGCATGGAGGCGGGATGAACGCGTCACTTCGTGTGCGGAGGCTCATCGCCGGGAGGGGGCATCCCCGGACCCGGCTTCTCCATGCCGGGCATTTCCAGGCCGGGCATCCCCGGACCGGGTCCTCCATGATGCATGTCCCGCATCGCCCTCTGTTCCTCGGTCAGCAGTTCGTTGACCTTCAGATCGTTGGCGATCTTCGCCTTGAAGAGCTCCTTCCCGAGATTCCCGATTTCATCGACAACTCTGTCAATCGCGGCATGGTCGGTTTCACGGGCCGTCATGAGCGAGTGCAGGTGCGCCTGCTTCTCCGCAAGCTCGTTCCGCAGGGGAAGCGTTTTTTCCGCGAACGCGATCGTGAGTTTCCGCATTTGCTCTTTCTGCTGGTCGCTCAGACCGGGGTTCTCCTGGTCCCCCGGCCGGGACGGAAGATTGAAACCCCCCTGCCGTCCGGGCGCCGGACCGGACTTTCCTTCCTGAGCCGACGCCGAACCGGCAGCAATGCAGAGAGCGACGATCACTATGACGACCGGAATGCTGGTCTTGTTCACCGTGTTGCCCCTTTCCTGTTTATGGATGATGACGGACTCACACTCTCAGACGCCGGCCATCCCAAAAACTTGCGGTCGTGTTCACCGGGGAGGTTCCTCCCCGGGCAGTCCCCCCTCGGGGGGCGGAAGGGGAGTCCCGCCGCCGGGAGGCGCGCCGGGCCCGCCCGGACGACCTTCGGGAGGGGCTCCCGGCGGGGGAGGTTCGCCCGGGGTTCGTTCGAAAACATCGCGCATCAGCTCATCGAATCTCGTTCTCTGCTGCTCATCACACAACTCGCGCACACTCCTGAAATGGCGCATCGTCAGGAGTTCGAGTTGTGACTGAAGAGCGCCGACCTCCCCGGTGAGGCGCGCGAGCACGTCTTCGGACGAGCGCCCCGAGCGGATTTCGTCATACAGGGAGAGCCTGGCGGCTTTCAGCCGTGAGGCAAACCCTTCCGATTCGTGCTGGTAGGCCGAGCGCAGGACTTCGAACTGCTTCCTCTGCGCTTCGTTGAACTGCAGCCGGCCCTGCATGAACTCCCCCGGCCCGCCGCGCCCTGCAGGCCCGGAACGGGGAATGCCGCCGGAATGAAACCAGAGAGTCCCGAGCGTCGCAACGTTGAGGAGAACGAGAAGGATGACGCCCGCAGTGAGCACCCTGTTCTTCATCAGCAGATCCATAGATCACTCCAGGTCCTGAAATTCGTTTGCCGTGAGACGGTATTCCACCGCGAGAGAGTCGATGGCGGCGCTCTCCGCAGCGGACTGCGCAGGCGTGCGGGCTCCCGTCCCGAAAATGGTAAACAGGTTACATGCGATGAGCGCGAGTATCCCCGCAATCGCGAAACGCAATCCCGGCGATACCGCCCGGGAGGAAGTCATTCTCCTCTCCGACAACCCCCGCATCACGCGCTCCGTGAAACCGGGCGGGGGGGGCAGGCGGCCGATCCCGCCGAGAAGCCCGAGCGTTTTCTCGACTTCATTCTCACGTGTGTCGCCATGAGTCATGGGTTCACCTCATAGATGTTCTCTGTAAAATGCGTACAGCCGTTTCTTCAGCGTCGTACGTGCCCGGAATATCAGCGACTCCACCGCCGGCACGCTCGTCCGCAGAATCTCGCTGATCTCCCTGTAGCTGAGCCCGTCGGCGCTGTACAGAAGAAGGGCAACCCGCTGGTTCTCGGGAAGGCGATCGATGTGGCTGAAGAGGACCTCGCCGCGTTCCTTGTCCTCGAGACGAATGCCCGGGTGTCCGAGGCCGCTCGCATCTTCCGGCTCCCCCGCATCGGGGGCAAACAGCGACTGGACGACGGCAAAGCGTTTTTTCCGCTTCTTCCGGCGAACGAGATCGAGGGATTTCGAGAGCGCGATCCTGTACATCCACGTCGAAAGCTTCGCGTCTCCCCTGAACGACCGGAGCGAATTGAATACCTCGACGAAGACCTCCTGGGCAACGTCCTCCGCATCCTCGCGGTCGTGCAGGACGTTCAGGCAGGCGTTGAACACGCGGTCCTGGTAGGCATCCACAAGGGCGCGAAACGCAGAGTTGCTTCCTGCGAGCACTTCCTGAACGAGCTCTGTTTCTTTCATGTACTGGCGGTCGTATCCCTGCTGGTTTGACGTCAAAGCATACGAAACCTTGCGCACGTGTTCAATGGCCCGGCGTCACTCTCATGCCCCGGATTAGAGGCTTTTTGAAGGGAAAGTCCAAGGAACCGCGTGCGCCGGTCCCCCTGTTTACAGAGAGTTCAGGGCGGACTACGGAAGCGGCTTCTCACGCGGTATTACGCAGGGTGACACGGATGCGAAGAATGATCATTCTGCTGGCGGCGACCATCACCCCGCTCATCGCTCCGGGTCAGTTCCTGCAGCAGGGGGGAAAGCTCTACGGTTCGGGTTCGGCCGGGATCGCCACGCAGGGCGCATCGCTGGCGTTCTCGGGGGACGGCACGACCGCATTGCTCGGGGGACCGCTCGACAGCTCGGGGATCGGCGCGGCCTGGGTCTTCACGAGGGCGGCCGGCCGGTGGGTTCAGCAGGGGGAGAAACTGGTCGGCACGGGGGGCGTGAACGGAACATACGGAGCCCGCCAGGGGAGTTCCGTCGCGCTCTCGGCGGACGGGAACACCGCGATCGTCGGAGGGACCGGGGACAATGCGGGAGCCGGAGCGGCATGGGTGTTCACGCGGACGGGGAGCACCTGGACGCAGCAGGGGGGCAAACTCGCGGGCACCGGAGCCGTGGACGGGCTCTCCGGCGCGCGACAGGGAGAGTCGGTCTCCATCTCCGCTGACGGAAATACCGCGATCATCGGCGCGCCGCTTGATGCCTACGGCACCGGCGCGAGCTGGGTGTTCACACGGACGAACGGCGCGTGGACGCAGCAGGGGGGGAAGCTCGTGGCCGGCACGGCGACAGGCCAGGCCCTCCAGGGGTGGTCCGTCGCGCTCTCGGGGGACGGGAACACGGCGATGATCGGGGGGATATACGACTATAACAACGCAGGTGCGGCGTGGATATTCGTCCGCTCGAACGGAACATGGAGACAACAGGGGTTCAAGCTCTACGGCCTGGACGCCGGAGAGGGGGCGAACCAGGGTTGGTCGGTCGCACTTTCAGGTGACGGCAACAGGGCGATCATGGGAGGGAGCGAAGACGCCGGAGGGACGGGAGCCGCATGGGTGTTCACGCGGATCGACACCATCTGGAGCCAGGAAGGAGGGAAAATCGTCGGTGCGGGCGCATCGGGATCCGCGCTCCAGGGGGAGTCGGTATCGCTCTCCTCGGACGGGAACACCGCACTCGTGGGGGGCCCGGGAGACAGTCTCGGCACGGGTGCGGCGTGGATATTTACCCGCTCCGCAGGGACATGGAGCCAGCAGGGGAGCAAGATCACGGGTACCGGGGGAATCAACGGGGATTACGGGTCCAGTCAGGGTTCTGCTGTCGCACTCACGTCCGACGGAAACTCCGCACTTGTCGGCGGACCGACGGACAACTCGGGCGCCGGAGCAGCCTGGGCGTTCACGCGCAGCGGTACTCTCTGGAGCCAGCAGGGGGAAAAACTCGTCGGCTCCGGCGCGAGCGGAAACGGTTTGCAGGGAGAATCGGTATCCGTATCATCCGACGGAAATACCGCCGTTGTGGGAGGTCCCGGAGACAGCACGGGAGGAGGCGCCGCGTGGGTGTTTACGCGCACAAACGGGGCCTGGGTCCAGCAGGGGGGAAAACTCGTCGGCACCGGGGCGGCCGGTCCCGGCAATCAGGGAAGGGGGGTCTCGATTTCATCCGACGGTAGTACACTCGCCGTCGGGGGACCCCTGGACAGTTCAGGGACGGGCGCGACCTGGGTGTTCACGCGAAACGCCTCTCACTGGTCCCAGCAGGGAAATAAGCTCGTAGGTCGGCAGGGAGCCGGCGGGTTCCAGGGGGGCAACCAGGGTACATCGGTCGGACTCTCATCGGACGGAAGCACACTCATCGTCGGTGCACCCGGCGACAGCGCGGGATCCGGGGGAGCCTGGGTGTTCACGAGGAGTGCGCAGTCATGGAGCCAGCAGGGAGGCAGCCTCAAGGGGAGAGGGGCGGCCGGGAAAGCCAGACAGGGGACGTCGGTGTCCATTTCCGCGGACGGGAACACGGCGATCATCGGCGGGCCGTCCGACAGTGGCGGCACAGGAGCATCGTGGATATTTGTCCGCGCGGGGGGAACCTGGCAACAGCAGGGGGAGAAACTCTCCGGGTCAGGGGGGAATGGAACGTCCGGGCAGGGGAGTTCTGTCTCGCTTTCCTCCGACGGAAACAGCGCGATCGTGGGGGCCCCCGGGGACAATTCCGGGGCCGGCGCTTGCTGGACATTTGTCCGCTCGGGAGGAATCTGGAGACAGACAGGAGACAGGATCACAGGGAGCGACGCCGACGCTACGGCATATTTCGGCACGTCCGTCTCGTTTGCCGCAAACGGACTGACGGCGGTGATCGGAGGGGCGAACGACAACGCCGGCGCGGGCGCCTGCTGGATCTCTACGAGAGAGGGAGCAACCTGGGTGCAGACCGGAAGCAAAATCGTCGGATCGGGGTCCGCCGGAAACCCGGGGATGGGGGAATCAGTATCGCTCTCCGGGGACGGGAATACGTTTATTTCCGGAGGGCCGGCCGACAACGCGGATGCGGGGGGAGCCTGGGCGTTTGCGCGGACCGCCACCGCGGTCATCAGCACCGCGGCCGCTCCGCCGGGAACATTCTCGCTCAATCAGAACTATCCCAACCCGTTCAATCCGTCGACGACGATCCGGTTTGATCTCCCTCAGGCGGCAATCGTGACAATCGTCGTCTACAACGCGCTCGGCGAGAAGGTCGCAACGCTCGCCGACGGACCGGCGGGGGCCGGGACTCACAGCGTGACGTTCAATGCATTGCGGCTCTCGAGCGGTACGTACATTTGCGCGCTCCGCGCGGGGGGGTACTACCGGGCGATAAGGATGGTCCTCGTCAGGTAGCAGAAGACGGAGGCAACGTCCCCCCGCCCGGCTTGAGCGTGCAGGCCTAGTTGTCCTTGGCCCCTTCCGTTATCCAGTGCCGGAGCATATCAAGCTCGGCGGCCGGAAGCGGCGTGACGGAGGATGTATCAGGGGGCATCCGGAAATGCGGCTGATTCGTCTCGCAGAGGATGTAGAGACGGCTCTGGTAGGGATTGCCGGGGACCACAAGGGGCTCTTTTCCCGACACCGTGTGTGAGCTCATGAAGCTCGCATACGTGGAAAGATTGATCTTTCCCCGGGCAATTTCCGATCCGTGACACTGGGTGCATCGTGCACTCAATATGGGCTGAATCTGTTCCCGGAAACTGACAGGTTTTTTGCCGCATCCGCAAAGAAGAACGACAGCAATCAGGATAGCAATATATTTCACGGTCAACCTCCAATGGTGGTGGGTGAATCGGGGTGCCCGATTGGTGGAAACATAGGGAATCCCGTGACAATGTCAAGGAGACGGGTCGAAAGATTCAAGCAGGTGGACGGATTCCGGCGAGACGATCCTGTCGAATATGTCCTCATTGTGCGAAATCAGGAGGATCGCACGTCCCTGCGCGCGCGCTTCGCGCATGAGCCCCAGAACGCGCTCGATGCTTTCGAAGTCGAGCGCACTCAGCGGCTCATCGAGTATGATCAGCGGCGTCTCCAGCGCAAATGCGCGGAGGATGTTCAGCCGTTGTTTCTGCCCGCCGCTGAGCTGCCAGACCTTCTTTTTCCGCAGCGCGGGGATCTCCTGCGCATCGAAGAGCCGGGCGAGGGCCGTCCCGACGTTTTCCTTTGACGGGTTCGACCGCCTTTCGAGTATGCGGAGCGTATCCTCGATGTTCGACCTCGGGTTGAGCGCTTCATCGGCGTGCTGAAACGCCATCGTCATTTTCTTCCCCCAGAGATGCTTCCGCCAGTACTGGAGCGGGGAAACCTCACCGAGCCTCACGCCGTCGATCTCGAACCGGAAGTGCTCCGCACGAAGGAGGCCGATGACGATCTTCGCCACCGTGGTCTTTCCCACGCCGCTCCCCGCCTTGAGGTAGACAATCTCTCCCGGCCTCACCGGGAGCGCACCCGGATCTCCCCCGGCCGCCCCGCTCCGGGTGAACCGGAGAACACGCCTGAAGACCCTGATATCTCCCTCGACGCGGAGCAGGGGAGGGCCCGCCGGCGGGACCGGTTCCGGTCGCAGAGCGCCGAGCCATGTCAGGAACCTGGCAGGATCGAACACGCGCGTCCGGGCGGTGCCTCCGCTCACGTACAATTCCATGAATCGGAACTCCTTCGAGAGATCACGGTGCCGTGACTGGACGTAGGAGATCATTCCGTAATCGTGCGTGATCAGCAGTATGGTCTCACGCCTGAGCCGGAACCGGGCAAAGAGCCTGTCGAGAAACCTGTCCCGCGCCTCCCTGTCAAGGCTCCCCGTGGGTTCGTCGAAGACGAACAGGCCGGGGGGGTGTGCCCCATCGGCAAAAGAGATGTCCATCCTCGTGAACGCCATCGCCGCCAGCAGCCGCTGCTTCTCGCCGCCGCTCGGGCGGTAGGGGCGGGGATACACGGGAAGTATCAGCGGGAGCGTCCTGCGGTCGGCATCGCGCCAGAGCTCCCGTGCGACCCCGAGAGGATCGGCGGCCCGCGCGAGCGTTCCTTCCTTCATCTGCTCCCCGAGCGTCAGGATCGGGTTGAGGTGGGACGAGGGCTCCTGGAACATGAAGAAGCCGTTCTCCCGCGCCTCCCGGGCCACCGCGGAATCCCTGTACGCACCGTACGGTACGCCGTTCACGCTCACGCGGAATTCGGCGTCGTCGAGAAGCCCGAAGAGCGCCTTCCCGATGAGCGACTTTCCGATTCCCGATTCGCCGAACAGGAACGTGATCGCTCCCCCTTCGACGGGGAATCCCGCGGCGTCCACAAGCGTCCTTCCCCCCGCAGCGATGCGGATGTCGAACTGTGAGGGGGTCACAGGCGGTACCGTTCCATTAGCCCGCCGGCGATCCTGTAGACGCAGAGGAGCGTGTACACGATCAGGAACGCGACGCTGATCCCCTGCAGGTGCTCGACGAAGAGCGTGGGAAACACCCCCGGGTCGGTGAGCGCGGTGCCGATGGCAAGTATGTCCTGCTTGCTGTCGAGCTTCGCGAGCATGCTCCCCAGCGTCACCGGGAGATTCGAAAGGCTGACTTCCGACGAAAGTCCGACGGAGATGATGAAGTCGATGCTGCACAGCAGGAAGATCGCCCGGCCGAAGAGCGCCACGGATTTCTGCACCAGGTAGGCCATGCTGTTCTTCAGGAGGATCTCCCTGTTGATGATGACCCGGGAGGGGACGCCGCACACGAGGAGCGCGCTCACGAATTCCAGCGACTCGAAGTGCCGGATCCGCTCGCGGATGAGATCGGCGACCTCCTGGAAGACAAAGAGCGCCGTGACGAGGGACGTCGCGAGGATACGCGACGAGTCGGAGCGGAGCGCCTCGCTGAGCGTGAGGCCCGTGACGATGACGTACCCGATGAGCATCCCCACGATCTGGGGAACCGACCGGAGGAGATTCAGCGCAAAGGAGACCGCCAGGTAGGCGCCGCGGCGCCGGGAGGACTCCAGCGAGCGGAGGAGCAGCGCCGTCCCCCACCCCAGCAGAAGGGCGATCCCGACCGCGGCAAGCGCCCCCGCGAACGTGTTCACGCATGCCGACTCGATGAGGATGCGCGCCGGGGCGTTCAGGTACAGTCCGAGCCACGCCCACGTCAGCGCCAGTCCCGCACTCCACAGGATTCCCCAGAGCAGGTCCCGTCTCCCGGCGAGAAACCCGGAGAGCGGCCGCCGTGCCGGGCCGTCCTCACGCCTCGTTGTCATACTTCCTCGTTTCGATCGCATGCCAGACATCGACGGACGCCTCCGTCAGCTTGACGGTGAAGAAAATCGCAAACACGATCGCCGTCGCGATGTCGTACTCCCTGTAGAGCAGGTGCTGGAGGAGCGCATAGCAGAGGTGCCCCTTGATGTTCAGAGCCATCTCGATGATGATGATTCCTGTTACGACGAACGCCGCGTGTTCCTTCATCGACGGGATGAACTGCAGGCGGGCGTTCCTGTAGATATCGCGGAAGACGTGTCCGCGCCCTCCGCGGACCGGGAACAGCAGCGCCGAGCGCCGGAGCCCCCCGGGGACGTCCCAGGCGTACGACGAGGCGAGCCCCTTGACGATCGCGGTCTCGACGTAGCCTTTCCGGCTTTCCGCGACGAGGAGCGTATAGAGATGGTTCGCATAGTTGATCAGGACGCCGTTCGATATGACCGCAAGAGGGATGAGAAAAAACACGCTCTCCGTGTCAAGGCTCGTCCGGAATGAGTACGCGATCACGTATGCGGGAGCGAACAGGAGAAACGACGCGATCCCTTTCAGGATCGAGCGGGCGAGGAGGCCGGCCCGGGAGAACGCCCCGGCAATGCCGTCCGATTCGATGGCGGCGATGTAGCGGCGCAGGTACGACGTACGCCCCTGCTTCCAGGCGATGAACTTCCAGACCGCGAGCGCCCGGGCCGCGAAATACGTGCACACGATGACGGTGAAAAAGACCAGGAGAAACACCGCGTACATCGGCAGCATCGCGGCCGCGGACTCCGGCGTGAGGACCTCGGGCCCCCCCCCGGCCTTCTTCGATGGATCGGTGAACCGTGCCAGACGCGCGTCCTCGACGGCGTGCATGAGGGAATCGATGTCCGTTACCCCCGCGGGGGGGTAGAGCCCGAGGACGTCCCTCAGGATCGCCCTGTCACGCGGGAGGGACAGGTCGACCGAATCGATCGACAGGTATCGTTCGACGAGCGGATCGGGCCGGGGGAGGGAGGCCGCCTCGTTGCGGCGCACGAGCGGGGGAACCAGCGCGAGCGCGAGGCCGACGACAAGGACCGCGGAGAGATGCTCGAGGATTACCCTGGGAAGGGTTCGCACGTCGGCGTCACCGGAGTGGAATGCGTATCGCGTCGCCCGACATCTCCGCGTGCAGCCCCGTCCCTCCAAGGACGCGTTCGAATTCGGGAAGCAGCGCCCTCATGCTCCCGATGAATGATCCGGCGCGGGAGGCCGGATCCAGAACGCAGAGCACTTCTCCGCGGGAGCCCGCGAGCCTGAAGGAGGGAGGAGTGCGGGCGGTTCCTGACCCGCCGGCAACGGCTGCATAGATGCGCCGGAGCGAGCGGTTGGCGGCATCGACGACGGGCTGGACCCTCTGCTCGAGCTCCGCGGGGGACTGCGCCGCCGGAGACGGGGAGACCGCCTCGCGCCATTCCCCCGCCGAACGCGGGCTGGTGATCCATCCGAAGCGGCCGGAGGGCGACCGCACGTACATTCCCGGCCCCCGTTCGAACACCCGGAGGACACGGGCCCCCGCCTGCAGGGGGATCCCGCCGTTCGTCCCGGCCTGCTGAAGCTTCAGCGCCCTGCCCCGGAGAACGACGATCGTGTCGCCGAAGAGCGTGACATTTCTGAATATCGCAATCTCCCCCGGGTCCCCCTTCCGGGAGAACCCGCCGTCCGCGTCCCTGAGGAGGTAGAACCGCTCCCTCGCGATCTCCACGGTCGCACACGGGGTGAACCCGTCCCCGAGGACGTCGTTCTCCCTGACAAGAATCATGGGAACATACGGCGGAAGGAGGCGCTCCTCGCCGGGGCCGAGCCGCTGCTGGTACTTGTTGAACACCACGAGCTTCCCGGGATGCTCCACGGTGAGGACGTCGGCGGCGGGGGACGCCCCGCAGAGCGATCCGGCGAGCGCACCACAGAGGAGGCCGGCGATCGCGAGGGCCGGCCCCCGTCTCCGCATGTTCCGCATCAACGGTCCGGGGTTTCCCGCCATTGCTTGATCGTCGAGAGTTGGGACGCCACGCCGTACAGGCTGATGCTCGTGCTGTCGAGCTGCGTGCTGAAATACGCCAGGGAAGGAACAGAGAAGAGCCACGAGCCCAGGCTCAGTCCGTGTTCGAGCTGGTCGATCCGCCGGGCATATTCCTGCTTGTCGCCGATGTTGCGCGTCGACATGAACCCGTACACGTACTGGAGGAACTGGTTGATGTCGGCCCTGTCCGGCGAATCCGCCCCGGCGTCGAGACCGAAGAAATTTCCCTCTTTCCTGAACGAGCCGGGGGAGACCACCTGCACACCGTGCGCGTCCTCGGCGACCTCCAGGTTGATCCTGTAGGTCATCAGGTCCGGCTGCCGCAGGAAGATATCGTACAGGTCGAACAGGAAGTTGCTCCTGTATCCCGTAAACGCGACGACGACGGCGTCGTAATTCTCCCGCTGGATGTCCTCGTTCCCCACGATGGTCACCTTCACCCTGCCTTTTGTCACGGCGGGGTCGTTCAGGATGTCGGCGAGCTCCGAGTATTCTTCGCGGAAGCCGAAGTTCGAGCACGCCTTGATCCTGACGGTGTCGGGGAGGAGCGAAACGTCCGGCGGCGCGTCGTCCTTCGCCGGCTCGACGATCTTCTCGTCGATGTAATACGAGGAGGAGGGGAAGACGCTGCGGTTCACGTAGTCGGCGTAGTTGTCCCTGTTCCCCTTGTAATCCTGTATGTGCCGCTGCTGCGGAGTCCCGACGTTGAAGAAACGGTCCGCGATGCGCCGGCTGTCCAGAAGGCGACGCAGCTGGATCCGCTGGTCTCGGGAGAGCCGCTGCGTGTTGAACAGGACAGCGAACATGGCGGTGCTGATGTTCGATTTCGTGAAGAATTTCCGGCTGTCGGTCAGGATCGGGGAGAGCGCCCCGAACGGGGACTCGAGCAGCACGTTGATCGATCCGTTCCGCAGCTCCGTGGTGTACGTGCTGTTGTCGATGAAGGGGGCGAGCATGACGTTGGGGATCGCAGCGCCCCCGTCCGGCGTCCGGTAGTAGTTCGACACCCCTTCCTTCGGGGGCATCGGCATGTACGCCGCGGTCCCGACGGTGTAGTTCAGGGCGTTCATCGCGGACCCCTCGGGGATGATCTTGAACGAGAGACTCTCCTTGATGTCCGCGTCCTTCCAGATCCTGTTCTGCCTGAACCGGAAGCGGATCTGTCCCCGGTCGTCGGGACCTTCGAACCCGGGCGACTCCATCGCCTGGATCAGCAGGATGTAGTCGGGGGAGAGGCTCCCCAGCGTCATGATCCTCCGGATCGTGAACTGCAGGTCCGCGGCCGAGAACATGTGGTCGCGGGACCTGGCAATCGTGTACTGATCGTCTTTCGCGGTGATCTGGTAGCTGTCGCTCCACCTCCTGTTCGGCTTCAGGCGGACCGTGACGACGTTGTCCTGGTCCACGCCGACGAGCTCGCCGAGCCCGTCATTGTAGACGACGCCGCTCGGATTCGCCGAGAGGTCGAACAGCCCGTCGAACTGCACCTCGTCCAGCTTGTCGGACAGGGGCGTGGGTCCCGGCAGGTGCGGGTCGATGGCCGGCTTCTGGTGCGCGATGTACGGAAGAACGATGCTCCCCGAAAGATCGGGGCGATGGAAGATGAGGTAGAGAACGACGCCGGCGGCGACGACCGCAACCGCGCCGAGAATCACGACGAGCCGTTTGTTCTTCATGCTGTGGAGTCCTCAGTTCTTTTTCATGATCGGGACCTGCGCCATCGCGCTGATTTCGAACACCCTGTACGCCGCCTTCTTGAATCTGACCTCGAGGATGTTGCGTCCCTCCTTGTCCATCTGCACGGGGGTGATCTGCGATTCATACCCGTTGTCCGCCGTCGGCGAGGTGATGCGGAACCGGCCTTCGTTCTTGATCGGGGTGTTGTTGATCGTGATCAGGTCGTACCACTGTTCTCTCCCCGCCCCCTCGGCAAGCTCTTTCGGGAGCTTGATGTTGACGTCGAACACCGGGAACTGCGCGTCGGAGGGAATCTGGAGCCTGATCCGGAACATATAATCGTTCGCCCCTTTTCTGTTGGAGGTCACCGGGAGCGCGAGCAGGCGCCGGTACTCCTTCGGGCGGACGATCCACTTCGCGGCGGTGGGATCGCACTCGGTGACGATGGAGGCGATCTGTTTGTCCGCCCCCCGGTATTCCTTCCCGTGCTCGACGATGGCGCGGGCCCTGTCGACCCCTTCGGGGACGTTCATGTCGCGCGTGAAGTCCGCGTAAATCGCCTTGATGGCGGATTCGGGAAACTGGAAGTGGCGCACCCTGTTGATGTAGTCGTCGATCTGCGTCTTCTTCTCGGCGAGCGCGGCCTGGCCCGCGGCGCTGAACGTCAGCGTGTACGCAGGCTGGAACGCGGAGTCGGCGTAGAGACGGGGGACGTCCGTGAACGTCGACTCATTCAGCCGGACGAAGGCGTCAAGACGCTCGCGCGTCGCGCTGCGGACGCCGTTGAAGATGTCCGATTCAAACCAGCGGACAAGCTTGTCCCGGTGGCGCTCAACGCTCGCATAGGTCCTCCCGTCCTTCCCGGTGTACATGTCGCGCGTCTTCGCTTCCGCCGCCCACCACTGGCGCGCGCCGACGGAGGCCGAGATCTGCGCCCCGGCGGCAAACAGCGACTGGAAGTCGTCCGCCTGCTCCCCGGCTTTTCCCAGTTCGAGCGCCAGGAGCGAGGCGGCCTCGAGCCCACGGTAGCGCTCGTTCGATGCGGCCTGCGCCGGGGGGATCCCGGCGCGTATGTCGCGCGCCGACGCCTCGACGTTCCCGTAAAAGGCGGCGGGGGGAGGGGTAACCGTCTTGTCGATGAGCCCGTGGAGCTCCTTCAACCGGACCGTGGCGTTCTGGAGCGCCGCGGCCTCAACATTGAATCTCTCGACGAATGCCCGGAGGGAGGCAAACGCGGGGGGCACGTCCCTGCCGGAGGCCGCATACAGATTCTGCACGGGCTCGAGCGGGGGATCCAGGACGATCGGCTTCACGTCCTTCTTGTTCCTGAGCTGCTGCTCGTAGTAGGGAACAGCGTCGTTGAGACGGAGCATGATCGCCTTCTTCGCCTTCTCCACGACCGGGGCGGGGTATTTTCCCGCCTGCTTCAGGAAATCCGCGTACACGGAGGCGTCGGCGAGGAACGACCCGGTGTTGTTGCCGGCGTTCTTCTCCCGCTGGAAGATCGCAAGCGCCGCGGCGTAGTTCTGCTGGAACTGCAGCTCGTCCTCCACGGACGCGCGCAGCGCCTTGTAGTTCTGGTACGCCGTGTCGTTCGCCGCGGCGATGTCGGGGGGGAAGAGGTCGGCGACCTTCTTCAGCTCGCTGTTCATCGCCGCAAGCTTCGCCGTGCGGCTGCCGACGTATTCGAGCTGTTTCGTAAAATCCACCCCGTCAATCGGAGGCGCACCGGGGGAGGCGAGGTACGTCGAGCGGTCGACCACATTGCCCGCAAGCGTCTGCTTGAAGCCGACATAGTCATTCTCAAACGTGAAACGCCACCGGGGAACGTACCGGTAGTGCAGATGCAGGTCGATGTCCTGCCGGACCGTATCGATCACCCAGAAGTAGGTTCCGCTGGACAGATCGACTCCGTACACGCTCGAGGAATCCGCGGCCGCGGCTTCGTCCGGGATCCGGACGATCGGTCCCTTTCCGTCGTCGAACGTCCGCGTCAGGTAGGAACTGATGTACCATTTTGCGTTCGTCCGGAGCACGAGATCGAAATTGTCCTTCAGCGGGCGCGGGAAACGGATGAAATACTGCTTCCCCTGGTCGAGCTGGAAATCCTCTTTGTCGTTCTTCAGCTCGATATAGCCGCGTTCAACGGGACTGAGCTCGGGCTTCGGCTGGAGTTCCTTGAACGTGGCACAGCCTGCAAGAAGCGAAAGGGAGAGAGCAAAGAGAAATGTTGTGCGCATCGGGGGGTACTCCGTCCTGGTCTGTTCGTGATTTTTGCAATATGCCCAAATGTTGTCGACTTTGCAAGTAACGGGCCCTCTCCGCCCCCGCCGGTTTGACTTTGAAACGGTCCGGTGCTATCTTTTACGATGCTCACTTTGACGCCGGCCGGATGCACGGACCGGAACCGGGCAGACGGGAGAAGCGAACGATGAGGCGGAGCGCCCTGTTCGAGAACATGCCTGCGGGGAAGGTGCCGGGAGAGTCGACGGGAGTGATGACGGCGATCTCGTTCGGCGACGAGGAGTCCGAGTTCCTGGCGGCACTCCGGGGAACGGCCGTCGCCGATCATTCGATGTTCGGACGCATCACGGTGACCGGCAAGGACCGGATCGATCTTCTGCACAGGCTCTCCACAAATGCACTCTCGGGGATTGCCCCCGGCGAAGTCGCAGGGACGGTCTTCGTGAGCGACAAGGGGCGCATCATCGACAGCGTGACCGTCTCGGCACGGGAGGATTCCCTCTTCCTCATAACATCACCGGGCGCCGAACTGTTTCTGACTCACTGGATCGAGAAATACACTATTACAGAAGACATCAGATTCGAGACGGTAACTGCCGATACCGTAATGATTTCGCTCATAGGGTCTCAGGTCATTTCAAAGTTCTCGGACGAGTGGGGTCTTCACCTCGCACCGAACGCGTGCGCCACGATCCGTCACGGCGGCGCGGAAGTTTTTCTCGTCGACCGATCCGACGGCTCGACCCGGTTCATGCATCTCATCACCGGCAACGAAGCCGCAGGGCCCCTGACACGGGAATTGCCGGCAGTCACGGGAGCACGCTGGATCGGGACGAACGCGTACGAGGGCTTCAGGATCGCCGAGGGCATACCCGCGCGTCCGGGCGAGCTGAATGAAAACCATAACCCGTTCGAATGCGGCCTGCGCGGATCCATAAGTTTCACCAAGGGGTGCTACATCGGACAGGAAGTCATCGCCCGGCTCGACACGTACGGCAAGGTCAGACGCACTCTGCGGGGGATACGCTCGGCGGAGAAGGAGGACGGGGCGCTTCCGCTCCTTCTCACGAAGGACGGGACAGATGCCGGCGTCCTGACGAGCATGACACACACGCCGTTCGGCGGGGCGTACCTCGGTCTCGCCGTCCTCAGGGACGACGCCGCGCTCCCGGGAGACGTCCTCCGCTCGGAGCACGGCGCGCCGCTCACCGTCACACCATTCCCCTCGGCACACGCCTGATGAAACTCAGCTATACGCTCGAGGAGGTCGAACGGTGGCGGGACCGCGTGCACAGGCGGATGCCCTCCCGCGCGGTGACGACGAAGCGCCAGGCGCTTTCGTTCGTGAACGAGGTCGGGTTCTGTTTTGCGTTCAAGGCGGAGAACTCGGAGCTCCCGTGCCTCTGGCACGCCGCCTGCGGGACCCGCGATCCGGTGATGCCGGAGCATACGCACCACGATCCCGGCATATCGTTCGTCTGGGAGATGAAGAACGTCCTTCCGGCGGAGGGAAAGATCTACTACGGCAAGCTCCTCAAACGCCGCCCGATGATGGTGTCGCTCGAGTATCTCCCGTATTTTTACGTTCTTTCGCACCGTACCGGGCTGAAGACCGAATACGAGAAAGAATTCCTGAAGGGACGGCTCACTGCGACCGCACGCGCCATCATGGACGCACTCGGCGACTCCTCCCCCCAGACGACGAAGGGACTGAAGCTCGCCACGGGGAATCACGGAAGGCACTCGCGCATCCACTTCGACAGGGCGATCGCGGAGCTCCAGGAGAAGATGTTCATCGTCAAGGTCGCGGAGCTCGACGATCCGTTTACGTTCGTCTGGGCGCCGCTCAGGGAGGCATTTCCCGCCCAGGTACGCCGCGCGCGGCGGCTGAGCCCGGAATCGGCGCGGGAGAAAATCCTGACGCGGTATTTCAGAAACCAGCTCGTCTCTTCTGTGCCGGCGATCGCGCGGCTGTTCCGCTGGGACCGGCAATCCATCTTCCACACGCTCGGCCGGCTCGTCCGCGGGGGAATCATCGCGACGGGGATCCGCGTCGAAGGGAAGGACCACCGATACTACTGTCTGACCGAAAGGGACTCATGAAAGGCCACGCTCCGAAACCACCCAAGGCGTACAAGGATCCGGAATTCCTCAACAGTCCTGACGCGCGCATCGTGCGGATGATTTCAGAATTCCTCGAGCCGCAGAGAAGATTCCGGCAGGCCCGCATCAAGGACACGATCGTCATGTTCGGGTCGGCGAGGATCAGGCCGCGCAGCGAGACGCTCGGGAAGCTCAGGACCGTCGAGGCGATGCTGCGGAAGACGCGAAAGCCGACGAAACAGCACCTGACGTCGCTGCGCGATGCCGAGCTGCAGGTGGAAATGTCTCGGTACTACGAGGACGCGGTGGAGCTGTCCCGGCTCATCACCGCGTGGGCGAAGAAGTTTGCATCGCCGCGGAGGTTCGTCATCTGTTCCGGGGGAGGGCCGGGAATCATGGAGGCCGCGAACAAGGGGGCGTCGATCGCGGGGGGGGAGTCGATCGGTCTGAACATCAGCCTCCCTTTCGAACAGTACGCCAACGACTACGTGTCGAAGGACCTCAATTTCGAGTTCCATTACTTCTTCATGCGGAAATTCTGGTTCGTTTACCTTGCGAAATCGCTCGTCGTGTTTCCCGGGGGATTCGGGACGCTCGACGAACTCATGGAGGTCCTGACGCTCCTGCAGACGGCAAAGGTGAAGAAACAGGTCGCGGTCGTCATGTACGGCGAGGAATACTGGAAGAAAATCATCGATTTCGACGCTCTCGTCGCCCACGGCATGATCACGCGGGATGACCTCCGTCTCTTCAGGTTCATGGAAACCCCGGAAGAGGCGTTCAAGTACCTGAAGGGCTTCCTGACCTCGACGTACCTGACGAAGGAGGAGCGCACCGGGACCCCGGGAGCGGGAGAATAGCGGACTTGATATTCACCCCCGGGATGCCTACATTAACGGCGTAGAGGGGATGACCTGGATTCGACGGGGTAGGGATGGTCCGGATCGCATACCGTGCTCTCCGAGTTGCACGTTAATAAAGCGGAAAAACCTAAGTGCAGACTACAACTACGCACTGGCCGCTTAACTAAACATTAAGTAGCCCGTTCCGAGGAGCCCTGCCTGCCAGGCTCCAAAGGGGCGCCGAATACCGGCAGGATAGCCCTCTCCTCACCCCGGAGGGAGGGAGCGAATCCGGACGAAAGTCCGGGCCTCCGGGGTTACCCGGCCAGCGACCTGTCTGTCGGTTGCGGCGGGGTGAAGCTCAAAAGACTGACTATGTATGTAGTGATCCCGATGGTCCTTTCTTCGGACGCGGGTTCGACTCCCGCCATCTCCACGTACACAACGCCCTCCCGCACTGCGGGGGGGCGTTTCTGCATATGCTCATCATCGCAGCATCAGCTGCAGATTGCGAGCCGGGTCACATGAACATCCCGATTTCATTCACCAAGGCCTCCGGCGCAGGGAACGACTTCGTCCTCGTGAACAACATCCGGGGAGATCTCCGCGTGGACTATGCGCGACTGGCCCGCGCCGCCTGCGACAGGCACTACGGCGTGGGAGGGGACGGGCTCCTCGTCGTGGAACGGAGCCCGCGGGCGGATTTCACCATGCTGTACTACAACGCGGACGGAAGTTTCGGGGGAATGTGCGGCAACGGCGGACGATGCATCGCCCGGTTTGCGCTTCTGGAGGGGGTGGCGGGACGTGCGCAGCGGTTCGAAGCGCTGGACCACGTCTATGAAGCGGAAATCGGCGCGGAGTCGGTCAGGCTTCACATGAAAGACGCCCCGCCGATGCGCGCGAACATCCCGATCCACGCAGGTGGAAGAACCTTCAGCGGATCGTTCATCGACACCGGGGCGCCGCACGTCGTCATACCCGGCAGCGACCTCGAGAACATCGACGTCGCGGCGCTCGGAAAAGAAATCCGGAACGACCCCCGGTTCAGCCCGGGAGGAACGAACGTCAATTTCGTCCGCACAGGGAACGGGAGCACGATCGAAATCCGCACATACGAACGAGGGGTCGAATCTGAGACGCTCGCCTGCGGGACAGGCTCCGTCGCTTCGGCACTCGTCGGCTCGGGCCTTCAGGGGCTTGAAAGCCCCGTCACGGTCGGCGTCAGAAGCGGCGAGAAACTGCTCGTCCATTTCAGGAAGACGGGGAATTCCTGGACAGACGTATCTCTCGAAGGAAGCGCTCATATGCTCTTTCAAGGAAGGATGTTATATAGTGATGATGAATCCATAATCCGGCTGGCCCCATGACTCAATTTGTGTTTATTGTGAACCCTTCGGCAGGGAAAGGAACGGCCAGGAAGGTGTTTGATTCGATCGAAAGCGAGCTGAAGGGAAAAGGGACGACATACGAGCTCGTGGAGACAACCGGCCCGGGGCACGCCACCGGGGCCGCGCGCTCCGCAACTGCGTCGACCGTCGTGAGCGTCGGCGGCGACGGGACGATCAACGAGATCGTCAACGGGATCTCCGGAACAGGCAAATCACTCGGGATCATACCGGCAGGCTCAGGAAACGACTTCATCAAGTCCGTGGGAGTGCCCCGCAAGCCCTTCCACGCGCTCCAGGCGCTTCTTTCGGGCTCCCCCCGGCAGGTCGACATAGGGACAGTCCGCTGCGACAACGCAAAGGAGGGGGGAGGCAACTTCCCGGCGCGCCTGTTTGTTAACGGGGTGGGCGTGGGATTCGACGCCGCGGTGGCGGCGCGAACGCGGGAAATCGGGTTCCTCTCGGGGACGGCCCTTTACGTGCTCGCCGTGCTCCAGACGCTGGGAAAATTCAACCCCCCGGATTTCCACATCCAGTCCGAAGCATATTCGCGTCAGGCAAAAGGGCTCCTCATCGCGATCGGCAACGGAACCTGCGCCGGAGGCGGGTTCTACCTCACGCCGGACGCAGTAGTGGACGACGGACTCCTTGACGTATGTTCGGTCGACGAGAAGAACATATTCCAGATACTGAGTCTCATGCCGCGCGTGATGGCTGGAAGACATCATCACGTGAGAGGGGTCAAGTTCTTCAGGGAAAAGCAGTTGACGATATCCGCCGATGAACGATTCTACGTCCATGCCGACGGGGAAATCGTCGGAGCGAATGTCTGCAGGGTGGAGATCGGAGTTCACGGGTCACGGCTCAGCGTGATATCCACCGGGAGAAGGTGACGGGAGAGGATGACAGGAGATCCGGAAGGAGATGGAGACCACTCGTCGTGACGTCTTAAAACTCGTGCTGGGGATCTGGGGAGCACTCTGCGCGGCTCCCGTTCTCGGAATGCTGCTCCAGTACGTCACTCCCGCAGCGGCAAAAGGGATCACGCGGGAACCGATGCTCGTGGGGAGAGAAGGAGATTTCGCGACCGGGAGCGTGAGAATTGTGCGCGTGGGACGTGATCCCGTGCTCCTCATTCATACACCGTCAGGGCAGTTCAGGGCCCTCTCGGCCCGCTGTACGCACCTCGGCTGCGTGGTTCAGTACCAGGATTCTCCTTCGCCGCATTTCGGATGCAACTGCCACGGAAGCCAGTTCGACATGAACGGGGTGAACATCTCCGGCCCGGCACCGAAACCGCTTCCTCCATACCGTGTTACGATAACCGGTTCATCAATCTATTTGACACAGGTTTAGGGCAGGCCAGCTCATGCCAGACAGGAAACCCTCAGTGTTCAGAACCTGGGTGGACAAGCGTCTGCCGCTCGGCGAGATCGTCCGATTCCTCGGATCGAAAGAAGTCCCCGTCCACAGGCATACGTTCTGGTATTATTTCGGCGGCCTCACGCTTTACTTCTTCTGCGTCCAGATCGTCTCGGGCATTCTCCTGTCACTGTACTACGAGCCGGCCACGGAGCACGCATACGAGAGCATCAGGACGATCGTCAACGCGACGCCGCACGGATGGCTCATCAGGTCGATTCACGCGTGGTCGGCCCACCTGATGGTCGCCATGCTATTCGTTCACATGTTCAGCGTCTTCCTCATGAAGGCGTACAGGAGGCCCAGAGAGCTTATGTGGCTCTCCGGCGTGGCGCTGCTCCTGCTCGTGCTCGGGTTCGGATTCACGGGATACCTGCTCCCGTGGGATACAAAAGCATATTTCGCGACGCTCATAGGAACGGAAGTTCCAAAATCTCTTCCGCTCCTGGGCCGCTGGGGCGTCAGCCTCGTCAAAGGCGCAGACTACGTGGGACAGGAAACGCTCACAAGGATGTACAGTCTTCACGTTATCGTGCTGCCATTAATCGCCGTCCTGGCAATAGCTTTCCACATTCTCTATAATCAATATTCCGGGGTTTCGACACCCGTCGGAACGCGCGCAGTCAAACAACCGCTGCCGTTCTTTCCGGACTTCGCTTACAGAGACGTCATTGCGTGGCTCACCGGGTTTGCGGTCCTCATCACGCTTGCAGCGCTCGTTCCCAGGGAACTCGGAGAAAAGGCGGATCCGATGGCGTCCGCGCCGCCCGGAATGAAGCCCGAATGGTATTTCCTGCCGCTGTACCTGACGCTCAGGATGGTTCCGTCGAGCCTGGCGGGGATTGACGGGGAGCTCATCGTGAACGGCGCCGTGGGGATACTGATCGCGCTCTGGGCGTTGATTCCGTTCATCGACCGGAAATCAGCCCGCGGGGAGAAAAGCCCGGTCTTCACGTGGATAGGCGTGATGTTGATCGCGTATATCGCGGGGACGATCATCGCGGGATATTTTGCCTGAACAAAGGGAGAGAAGCATGCTCGTATTTCCGGCACTCGAGGACAGGCTGGTCGTGCTCGCAGCGGCGATTGTGATGGCCGGAGGACTCGCGTACATCGTGAATCGGATGCGTGTGAGATCTGAATCAGGCAGGCAGGGACCAGGAAACGAGAAACCCTAGAAAACGAAAAGGCCCAATGAAACAGGCCTTTTCCGCATATGCATATGTCAAATAATGTATATTATGTAAAGCTAGAATAATCCCGCTTCTTCGCTCTCCATCCTGTCTCCGATGGCGTGCGTGTATGATTTCAGAAGATCGTTCACCGCGACATCAATCTCCTTCCCGATCACCAGGCGGCTGCCTCCGACGCGCCCTATGACCTGCGCCGGGACGTTCTGCTTCCGGGCCATCTCGATCAGCGCGTGGCCGTTCGCCGCCGCCGCCGATATGATCGCCCGCGATTGGTCCTCTCCGAAAAGCAGGAAATCGCTTCTGATCCCTTCTCCGACGACATCGGTCTCCGCTCCGACCGGTGCCGTACCTGTTCCTATGCAGGATTCGGCCAGAGCAACGGCAATTCCTCCTTCTGAGCAATCGTGCGCGCTCGCTAGAAGCCTGAGGCGGGCTGCTTCAACGAGGAACGTGTGAAGACGTTTCTCCGTCTCAAGGTCCAGATCGGGAGCATCGCCCGAGACGATCCCGTGCACCACTGAGAGGAACTCGCTTCCGCCGATGTGCCCGCGCGTGCGGCCGAGGAGTATGATGACGTCGCCTTCGTTCCTGAACGCCGACGTCACGGCCAGCGAGGCGTCATCGATGAGTCCCAGCATGCCTATAACCGGCGTGGGATATACAGAGGCGTTAGGGCTTTCGTTATAAAAGCTTACGTTGCCCCCGGTGACAGGCGTGTTGAAGAACCTGCACGCCTCGCCGATCCCCGCAACCGCCTCCTTGAACTGCCAGTACACCTCCGGCTTGTACGGGTTGCCAAAGTTCAGGCAGTTCGTGATCGCCAGGGGCGTCGCCCCCGTGCACGCCACGTTCCTGGCCGACTCCGCCACGGCGATCATTCCTCCCCGGCGGGGATTCAGGTAGACGTATCTCCCGTTGCAGTCCGTCTTCAGGGACAGGGCCTTACCTGTTTCTTTTAAAAGGACTACGGCGGCATCACCTTCAGCAAGTACGACGTTATTCGTCCTCACCATGCTGTCGTACTGTTCGTATACCCAGCGCTTGCTTGCGATGTTCGGCGACGAAACAAGCCGCATGAGCACGGGGCCCAGGGGTCCGGCAGCCGGGAGATCCTCGGCGACGAACGATCCGGTCGTTTCCAGGTAGAGGGGCTTTTTCGCCTCCCGTATGTAGACGGGAGCACCGCCACCCAGGACCAGCGTGTCCGCCGGGATGTCGGCGACAATCCTTCCCCGGTAGGATACCTCCAGACGTCCCGAGGCAGTGACCTCTCCGATGATTTCGGCGTGAAGGTCCCATTTGCTGAATATCTCCTTCACTGCGGCCTCTCTTCCGCGCCGTACGACGACGAGCATGCGCTCCTGCGATTCGGAGAGCATGATCTCGTAGGCGGTCATCCCCGTCTCACGCGCGGGGACGCGGTCCAGGTCGATCCTCATGCCGCTCTTCCCCTTTGCGCTCATTTCCGACGTCGAGCACGTGATCCCGGCCGCCCCCATGTCCTGTATGCCGACCACGTCCCCCGATCGTATCGCCTCCAGTGAAGCCTCGAGAAGCAGCTTCTCCGTGAAGGGGTCACCCACCTGTACTGACGGGCGTTTAGCCTCGGAGGCTTCCGATATCTCTTCAGAGGCAAACGTAGCGCCGTGTATCCCGTCTCTCCCCGTGGAAGACCCCACGATCATGACCGGGTTCCCCACCCCGCTTGCCACGGCGCTTGCCCATTCCCCCTGCCTGACGACGCCGACGGACATCGCGTTGACAAGCGGGTTGTCCTGGTAGCAGGGATCGAAATACACTTCTCCCGCAACCGTCGGGACACCGAAGCTGTTGCCGTAGTCGCCGATGCCTTTGACGATACCCCGGAAGAGGCCGCGTGTCCTTGCGCTCTCGAGATCGCCGAACCTGAGGGAGTTCAGCCCCGCAATGGGGCGTGCTCCCATCGTGAATATATCCCTCATGATCCCCCCGACCCCCGTCGCGGCCCCCTGGTAGGGCTCCACCGCGGAAGGATGGTTGTGGCTTTCGATCTTGAATGCCACGGCCAGCCCTTCACCGATATCCACAAGCCCGGCGTTCTCCTCCCCTGCGCCGACGAGGAGCTTCCCCCCTTCCCGCGGGAGCGTTTTCAGGACCGCGATGGAATTCTTGTAGCTGCAGTGCTCGCTCCACATGACGCTGAATATCCCCAGCTCGGTATACGTGGGCTCCCTGCCGAGTATCCCGGTGATTCGCCGGAATTCTTCTTCGGTCAGCCCGTGAGTCAGTGCAAGATCCAGCGTTACTTCAGGTTCCTTAACTTCTTTTGCTGATGTCATTTCGTCAGATCCCAGGAATACACAACATTAATGGCGATTGCAGCGGTCTGTGAAGAGTAGATTCCATTGAACCCTCCCGCGTACGGACCGAGTGCGATCGCGGAGTTCGACACGTGCCTGTCGTTGAACCGGAGGAGAGAGTACGCGAAGTCGAGGACGAGTCCTTCCCCCGCCCTGTATCCAAACCCCACTGAATAGCCGGTGCCGCTCGCATCCGGAACTCCCGGGCTGAGAGACTGATCGGGCACGGGGCTGTTCTCAAAGCGAATCCCCGCGCGGATTGAGAAATCCGCAAATGCCGCCTCGATCCCGAACCTGGTATTCAGGACATCCTTCCAGCCAAGGTTCATGACGGCATCCGGAAGCTCAGGGTCCAGGTACTTTATCGTCACCGAGTTAAACTCAGACCACAGGGAGTACTCGACGTCGGCAGCGATGCTGAGCCACCAGACCGGGTGGAGTGTTCCTGCGAAGAGGAACTGGTTGGGGAGGACGAGCTTCGTGGAGAACTTCCCCTCCGGGTACTGGGCCGCGATCTGGTCGGGCACGCTCCGATACCGGACACGCCCGTCGTCGATGCCGAGGTTTATGTGGCTTCTGTACGATGCTCCCAGCGAAATAAAATCATCAGGGCGGTAGAGTATCCCTGCCAGCAGCCCGTAGCACACATTGCCGCTCCCGTCATACGTGACGTCGCCGTCCGGCTGGGCCGCGGAGACTCCGGGGACGGAAACGGGAAATCTCTGTTCATACAGAATCCTCGGGAGGGCGAGGTTAAGTCCAAGCCCGGCAGAGAATTGATCCGAAAACTTCATGCTTACCGCCGGGGTTATCATGGCGACGCGGAGGTCTGATTTCACGACGAGGCGGCTTCCGACCCAGTCCGGGTCCCATTCCGTCTGCATCTGGTAGGGAACCGAAACGTCGATCCCTGCGCCGAACCCTCCCGGCGTCGTATACGTGAGGCATATGCTCGGAGGAAAGAGCACCTGCGCCTGCATCTTCGTCTCCGTCACCGACGGTGAAACGCCGTAGAACCTCTGATCAGGAACTTTCACGGTCGCGCCGAACGAAAAGACCGGACCTTCCATGTACGAAAGGACCGCGGGGTTCGATTGCAGCACCGTCGGGTCACCCGTAAGTGCTCCCATCGTCCCGCCGATCCCCATCGTCCTGGCAGACTGATCCGCCGCCTGAAACCCGCCACCCCGGGATGCCTGGAGCGAAGCGACGAACAGAAGGGATATCAGGAGAAGACGCGACATCTCATTCTTTGCGTGATTTCTCATTCGAAAAGTAATAGTAACTCTCCTTTTTCAACGGGTTTACCCTTCACCGCATAAACAGTTTTCACGCGGCCGGATGCCGGTGAAACAATCTCATTTTCCATCTTCATCGCCTCGAGAACGATGAGCGGTTGTCCTTTGCTCACCTCGTCTCCCGGGCTCACGTCGATCCTGACCACCATGGCGGGCATGGGCGCATGGACCTCAAGCCGTGCCGCCGTACCGGCCGTGCTCCTGGAATAGCGCCGGAGGAGCCGATCACGGTCAGATTCAACGCTGATGCTCCCGCGAAAATCACCGGCAATGCAGTCGAACCCTCCCTCTCCGGGGAGCGCGACGACCCGTACCTGGGCGGAAGCGATCATCACGGAGAATTCCGAGGCCGAGAGACGCTTCACTTCAAGCGCCCCGGACGATCCTTCGATCGAGACGACGCCGTCGGGTCCCGTGTGAACGGTCACCTCCTTCCCGTTCACTGTAACGTGGTACGTGTTCATCGGGACCGCAAGCCGTCACTCCGGCGGTCCCTCCACCGTCCTGTCCCTGACGTGCCGGCCGGAACGTTCTCTCCCGCCCCGCCCCGTGCGAGCGTCGCACAGACCGCGGCGGCGGCGGCTTCCCCCGGCGTCAGGTCCGGACGCACGGTCCCGGGACGGCCGTAGTGCCTGGCGATAAAATGCGTCGATATGTCCCCGGCCGCAAACGAAGGATGAGTCAGCACGAACAGGCAGAGGGGGATGTTTGTCCGCACACCCAGTATCTCGTATTCCCGGAGGGCCCGGACCATGCGTGCGATCGCCTCCGTCCGACTTCCGCTCCAGACGATCAGCTTTGCCATCAGAGGATCGTAATGCACGCTGATTTCGTCCCCCTCTTCAACCCCCCTGTCCTCCCGTACTCCGGGTCCGGCGGGGGCCCTGAGGTGCGTGATTCTCCCCGTGGAAGGGAGAAAGTTGTTCTCCGTGTCCTCGGCGCATATCCGGCATTCAATGGCGTGGCCGCTGAACGTGACCCCTTCCTGCGCGAAGGGAAGTTCTTCACCGGAGGCGATCCGGATCTGAAGGGCAACGAGATCAAGGCCTGTCCGGAGCTCCGTCACCGGATGCTCCACCTGGAGCCGCGTGTTCATCTCCAGAAAATAGAATTTCCCGTCCCCGTCGACGAGAAACTCGACCGTCCCCGCGTTGACGTATCCGCACGAGCGGGCCACCATCACCGCGGTCTCCCCCATCGCCCGCCTCATCGCATCATCCACGACAACGGAGGGGGATTCCTCCACGACCTTCTGGTGCCTCCGCTGAATGGAGCACTCCCGCTCCCCCAGGTGGACAACGTTTCCGTGCGAGTCCGCAAGGACCTGGATCTCGATGTGGCGCGGGTTTTCGAAGTACTTCTCGATATACACCCGTTCATCGCCGAATGCGGATCGCGCCTCCGAGGAGGCCGCACGGAGCGCGGGGATGAGCTCCGCCTCACCGCTGACGACCCGCATGCCTTTCCCCCCTCCCCCCGCAGCCGCTTTCACGAGGACGGGGTAGCCGTGCGCGGCGCAGAACCGTTCAGCTTCCGGCCCCGCCCCGACGGGTCCGGGTGTTCCGGGAACCGTAGGGACGCCGGCGGAGGCGGCAAGCGAGCGGGCCGCGGTCTTATCTCCCATCGAAGCGATCGCGCTCGAGGGGGGTCCGACGAATACGAGACCCGCGTCCGTCACACTGCGCGCGAAGGCGGGGTTCTCCGAGAGAAACCCGTATCCGGGATGTATCGCGTCCGCTCCCGAGGCCGCCGCAGCTTTGAGTATCCTCTCGATGAGAAGATAGCTTTCCCTGGAAGGAGCGGGGCCGATCGGATACGCTTCGTCGGCGGCAAGGACGTGCGGCGCGAGGCGGTCCGCGGAGGAGAAGACCGCCACGGTCCGTATCCCCATCTCCCTGCACGTCCGCATCACCCTCAGGGCGATCTCCCCCCTGTTGGCGATGAGCATCTTCCGGATCGGACGGAGACTCATCAATTCTCCTTCAGCTCGATCACCGTCGCACCTGTCCCCCCTTCGTTCCATTCCCCGGGGCGGTAGGCTTTAACCCGCGGGTGGGATCCGAGAAACTCCGCCACTTTCTTCCTGAGCGCACCCGTCCCCTTCCCGTGTATCACGTCGAGGCGGTTGAGCCCCGCAAGAACGCCGTCATCGATGAACTTATCGATAAGCGGGAGGGCTTCCTCCCCTGTCATCCCCCGGATGTCAAGTTCCCGGCTCACCATCCCGGGTTTTTCGAGTCCCGTCTCCCCCCTGCCGTGCAGAGGGGGTGCCGCACGTCTCCGGGCGGGGACAAGGTCCGCAAGAGGGACCTTCATGCGGACAACGCCGAACACCACCGTCGCGCTTTTTCCGTCGGAGGAGAGCGACTCCACATCCCCGACGTCGCTCCCCCCGTGTACGCTCACCGCGCTCCCCGGACCGATTCCAGCCTGCGGCTCAGGAGGTTCGTCCCGTGCGATCTCACGCCGTCCGGCCTCGATCTCTTCACGCACGTGCGCCACCTCGCTGCGCACGCGCCTGACTGACTCCCTGTCCGCACCGGACTCCCGGATTTCCCGAATCCCCTTCTCGATCGCCGCATTGGCCCCCTCGACGATCCGGGCCGCCTCTTCGACCGCTTTCCGCCTCAGCTCCCTGGCTTCGCCGGTCAGGCGGGCGAGCTTTTCCCCGTACTCCCGCTCGAGGTCCCGGAGCCGGATCTTCTCGCGGGAGGCATCCTCGAGCTCCAGGCGCGCCTTCTGCGCCGCGGTCTCGAGTTCGATGATCAATCCGTCCAGCTTCGAGCCCTGCTCTCCCAGCCGGCGCCGGGAGCGCTCCATGAGCCCGGGTGAAAACCCGAGGCGGGCCGCCATCTCGAGCGCGTAGCTGCTCCCGGGAATCCCGGCGCGAAACCTGTACGTCGGCGTCAGCGTGGCCAGGTCGAATTCCATCGCCCCGTTGGCGACTCCTTCCGTCTCGTGCGCGAACGCTTTCAGCGCCCCCTGGTGCGTCGTCGCGATTGTCACGGCGCCGCGCCGCGTGAGTTCTTCCAGGAGCGTGGCGGCGATCGCCCCCCCCTCGGACGGATCGGTCCCGGCACCGATCTCGTCGATCAGGACGAGGCTCTCCCTGTCGGCGTTCTCGGCGATCACCCTGAGGTTCGCCAGGTGAGAACTGAACGTGCTCAGGTCGTTTTCAATCGACTGCTCGTCGCCGATGTCGACGAAGCATGAGCGGAACAGGCGCAGCACGGTCCCATCGGATGCCGGCACGTGGAGTCCCGACTGGGCCATCAGAACGATCAGCCCCGCGCACTTCATCGCGACGCTCTTCCCCCCGGCGTTCGGGCCGCTGATCAGCAGCGTCGTCCAATCTCCCCCCACCTCCATGTCGAGCGGGACCGTCCTGTCGTACCCGTGCGTCAGAAGCAGGATCGGATGGCGTGCGCCCCTGAGCGCGAGCGGCCCCCTCTCGAGCAGAGCGGGTTCGACGCCGAGGATCTCGATGGAGTATTTCGCTTTTGCTTGAAGGGCGTCGAGCTCGGAGAGGATCTCCAGGTTCCCGGCGAGCGCGTCCCTCCGCTCCCCCACCTGGAGCGTGAGGCTTTTCAGTATCCTCTCGATCTCCCGCTGCTCCTGGAACTGGAGGCTGCGGATGTCGTTGTTGAGCTCCAGCGTTTCGGTCGGCTCGATGAACACGGTCGCCCCGCTCGACGAGGCGCTGTGGATGAACCCGGGAACGCGGTTCCGGTGCTCCGATTTGACCGGGATGACCATGCGCCCTTCCCGCGTGGTGATGATGTCATCCTGGCTGAAACCGAGCTCCGCGACGTTGCGCAGTATGCCGGCGAGCGTCCTGCGGAGGTCTTCGTAGCTGTCGGCGATCGACCTGCGGATGGCCAGGAGCTCGCGCGATGCATCCGGCCGCACGCTCCCGCTCTCGTCGACGGCATGATCGATGTTGAATTCGAGCACCTTGTCGGAGGCGAGGGGTTCGGCGATCTCCCACAGGAGCGGGAACCCTTCCTTCCTCCTCGAGAGAAACGACCGGGTGAGCCGGGCGGCCTTCATCGTCAGGGAGACCTGCAGGAGCTCCCGGGGAAGGAGCGTCATCCCCTCGACGGCCGATTTGCTGAGCGCCTCCCCCACGGAGTGCACGCCGTCCAGGGGAAGAGGCTCTTCCTGCTCGAGGAGCCGTTTCATCTCCGTGACACGGGAGAGGGCCGCGCGGACGTCGCGCATCGTCGTCATGACTTTCATGGCCCGGAGCACGTCACGCCCCGGATCAGACGACGCGTAGCGGAGCACGCGCTGCAGCACCTTGTCGAACTCGAGTTTCCGGAGGGCCTGGTCCCACCCGCTCATGGTTTCCCGGGGGGATGGACCGGTTTGGCGAAAATCTCGAATTCCTTGAACTTCGTGGAGACCTGTTTCTTGAATTCGGAGGCGCCGGGAAAATAGGACTGGAGGAGGTCGAACGTTTTCGGGACGAACGCGAAGAGGGGCCGGTACAGGAATGACTCCTGCCTGTCGTCCATGTCGGGCATCTCGAATATCCTGGCCCCGATGAGGAGGAAACTGATGACCATGGCCGACTCGAGTATGCCGAGGAAGATCCCCACGGTGTTCCCCGCGGTCTTCGCGGCGCCGGTCTTGCCGAACCGGTGGTAGAGGAGTATGGCGGGAATCATGATGGCCAGCATGACGAGCGTGAAGCCGACGACGTAGGCCTCGGTTTCGGAGAGCGCGCCGGCGTCAATGAAGAAATCACCGACGGGCGTCATGAGCCTCGACGCCACGACGACGGAGACGAGGAGGAAAAGAATGTTGAAGAGCTTTTTCGCCAGCCCCCCCCTGTACCCCAGGAACCCGCCCAGCGCAAGCCCGGCGATCATGAGTATGTCCAGGTACGAGAACCTCATCAGGCCGCGCCGAGTGCTTTCTTGACAAGCTCCTGAACCATCCTGCCGTCGGCTTTCCCCTTCACCTGCTTCATCACGAGAGGCATCACCCTGCCGAAATCCCCCGGACCGGATGCCCCCGTTTCGGCGATCGCCGCCCGGACAAACGCGGCGACCTCGTCGCCGGAGAGCTGGCGCGGGAGGTATTCCTGGATGATCGCGAGCTCGAGTTCCTCCTGACGGGCGAGCTCCGGCCTCCCCCCCTGCGTGAACAGCTCGATCGATTCCTTCCGCTTCTTCGCCGCCGACGTGAGCGTGGCGACCTCATCCTCGGCGGTCATGCCGGGACCGGCGCCCCGTTTTTCGATCTCCTTTTCAAGAAGTGCCGCCCGCATCGTGCGAAGCGTCTCGAGGCGCGTTTTTGTCCCCCGATTTCATCGCGGATTTCAGATCTTCGCTGACGCGCTCCCTGAGGTTCATGTTCCTCCTTCGGACCGGACAAAAAAGGAAAAGGCAGGAACAGCGTGGTACGCTCCCGCCTTTTCAAACGACACACCTGTTCGCTAATTGTGCAAAAATAGCCTATTTCCCCGTAAAAGTCAAACCCCGCCGTACACCTTCAGGACGTTCCCGCTGATCGACCGTGCTTCCCTCGAGCAGAGAAAGAGCACGAGCGAAGCGATCTCCTCGGGCGTCACCCAGCGCGAGACATCCGAGCCCGGCATCGAAGAGCGGTTGGCGTCGGTCAGTATGATCGACGGGGCGATGGCGTTCGCCGTAATCCCGGTCCCCTTCACTTCCCCGGCGATGGTCTCGGTCAGGGTGACAACGCCCCGCTTGGCAATCGCATACGCGCCGCGTTCGGGGGCGGGGGAAAGCGCCGCCATCGCGGCGATGGAGATGATGCGCCCCCGACCGGATGAGCGCATCAACGGGAGAACGGCGCCGGACATGAGGAACGCCGTCCTCAGGTTGGCGTCGATCATCCGGTCGAACGTGGACACGGGGACCTCGCCGATCCTCTCCCCCCCGGCGTACCCGCCGGCGCAGTTCACGAGTATCCCGACGCTTCCGAACCGGTCCGCGGTTTCCCTGACAAATGCCGAGGCGCCGGACTCCGTCGCGATGTCGCATTCCCGCCGAAGGAGCGCGTCCCCCGCTCCCCCGGGAAGGGGTTCTTCACGGGATCCGGGCCGGACGGGAATTGCGACGCGGATGCCGTTGTTGAGAAATGCGGAGGCCACGACGCGCCCGAGCGCGCCGGTCCCCCCGGTGACGATTGCAGCGTCCAGTTCGATCATGTGCGCCTTGACGTTGAGATTGAATCGGGTTACATTTATTGTTTAACGAACAGGAGGGAATGGCGATGGGTTCCGTGACGGGAAGAATCTCTCTGGCGGCGATTGCCGCGGCATTATTCTGCCTTCCGGCTGCGGGAGGAACGCTGAAGGTCGGCGACAGCGCGCCCGATTTCACGCTCCCGGGGGCGACAAGGGATACGATCATCTCTGCAGGGGTGACCCTGTCCTCCCGGACCGGGGGGAGCGCGGTCATCCTGGCGTTTTACCCGGCGGACTGGAGCGGCGGGTGCACTAAGGAGATGTGCACGATGCGGGACAACTTCGGCGACCTCGGCTCGCTGGGGGCGACGGTGTTCGGGATCAGCGGCGATTACGTCTTTTCGCACCGGGAGTGGGCGAAGTCGCTCGGCCTCCCGTTCATGCTCCTGAGCGACCATGACCACCACGTCGCCCGGCTCTACGGAAGCTTCAACGAGAAATCCGGGTACAACGTCCGGACGGTCTACGTCATCGACAAACGGGGGACGATTGCGTATATCGATCCCGCCTACGTTGCGGGCTCTCCCGATTCGTTCGCGAAACTCAAAACCGCACTTTCATCCATCCACCAGGACTGACCGATCCATGACCATCCGCGTGCTGCCGTTCCTCTTCTGCGCCCTCTGCGCCCTCGGCGTCTCCCCCGGCGACGATCACTCCTCCCTCATTCTTCCGCAGGAGGTCCATTTCCGCGCGATGCGCCAGCTCACGTTCGGCGGCCAGAACGCGGAAGGGTATTTCTCCGGGGATGAAACACGGCTGATATTCCAGTCCACCAGGGACAGCCTGAAATGCGACCAGGAATTCGTCATGAACATCGCCTCGGGATCGGTCCGCATGATCAGCACGGGGAAGGGACGGACGACCTGCGGGTATTTCTTTCCCGGCGACACGATGGTCCTGTTCTCTTCGACGCACCACCTGCTCCAGGAATGCCCCCCGCCCCCCGACTACTCGCAGGGATACACGTGGGCCGTCTCCCCCCAGTACGACATATTCACGGCGCGGGCGGACGGGAGCAACCTCCGGCGGATGACCTCGACGCCCGGGTACGACGCCGAGGCCACGATCTCCCCGAAGGGAGACAGGATCGTCTTCACCTCGATGCGGAACGGGGACCTCGACCTGTACACGATGAAACTGGACGGGACCGACGTGCGTCAGCTGACGGACGAGCCCGGCTACGACGGCGGGGCGTTCTATTCCTGGGACGGGTCCATGATCGTCTACCGCGCGTGCCACTACACGGACAGCGCGTCCGCCGCCTCCTACCGGAGCCTGCTGAAACAGAACCTCGTCAGGCCGCTCCACATGGAGCTCTTCGTCATGAACGCCGACGGCTCCCACAAACGCCAGATCACGTTCAACGGGGCCGCGAATTTCGCCCCCTTCTTCCACCCGGACAACAGGAGGATCATATTCGCTTCCAACATGGCCGACCCCCAGGGAAGAGATTTCGACCTCTACCTGATCAACGTCGACGGGAGCGGGCTCGAACGCGTGACCTACAACCCCACGTTCGACGGCTTCCCGATGTTCACGCACGACGGGAAGAAGCTCGTCTTTGCCTCCAATCGCAACGGGAAGATTCCCCACGAAACGAATCTCTTCATCGCCGACTGGAACAACTGACACACCCACACACCCACCAGGACACACACCATGCGCTTCCGAACGCTCGCTCTCCTCACCGCGCTGCTGCTCGCCCCGGGCATGCTCCGGGCCCAGACCCTCTCCCCGGACATCACGGCCGACGACCTGCGGACGCACATCCGGTACCTCGCCTCCGATGAGCTGGCGGGCCGCGGCTCGGGCTCACCCGGCAACGAGGCGGCCGCCCGGTACATTGCCCGTCTCCTCCACGACTGGGGGATCGCGCCCCTGGGCGACAGCGGGACGTATTACCAGCACTTCCAGTTCGTCTCGAGCGTGAGGTCCGGGGCCGGAAACGCCCTCCGCCTTGAGGGAACGGGCGTCCCCGGGGGACGGTTCAACGCCGCGCCTGACGTGGATTTCCGCCCCCTCGGCTTCTCGACGAACGCCACCGTATCCGGGCCCGTCGTATTCGCGGGCTACGGGATCTCCGCGACGGATTCCAGCTACGATGATTTCAAGAACCTTGACGTGAAGGGGAAGATCGTCATCGTCCTGCGGTACAGCCCGGACGGGAGCGACCCCCACGGGACGCTGACCCGGTTCAGTTCGTTCCAGACCAAAACGCGCGTGGCACGCGAAAGGGGCGCCTCGGCGTTCATCGTCGTCACCGGTCCCGCAGACGAGGCGGAGGATGCCCTCCTCAGGCTCAGGTTCGACCAGACGTTCGGGAACGCGGGAATTCCCTCGCTCTCGATGTCGCGGGGCGTGCTGGAGCGCTTGATCGCGCCCCGGGGCTGGACGCTCAGGGCCGTGCAGGATTCGATCAAAGCCAGGAGGGCTCCGGTTGCCTTCCCGCTTGACGGCGTGACGGCAACGATCACGACGGACGTCGAGAAGGTGTCGACGACCACGGCCAATGTCATCGGCTACATGCCGGGCTCGGACCCGGCGCTGAAGGACGAAGTCGTCGTCCTGGGCGCGCATTTCGACCACCTCGGGATGGGGGGGGAAGGATCCGGCTCGCTTCAGCCGGACACCGTCGCGATCCATCACGGGGCCGATGACAACGCGTCGGGGACTGCCGGACTCCTGGAACTCGCGCAGGCGTTCAGCAGCGCGCGCTCGCCTCTCAAGCGGGGCATCGTCTTCACGTTTTTCTCCGGGGAGGAACTGGGAACGCTCGGCTCCGCCTGGTACGTGAACAACCCCGCGATCCCTCTTGCACGCACTGCCTGCATGATCAACATGGACATGATCGGCCGGCTGAGCGGCAGGGATCTCACGGTGTACGGCATCGGCACGTCGCCGGGCTGGAAATCGCTCGTGGAAAACGAAAACCGGGACTCCTCGTTCACGCTGAAGGAGATCCCCGACGGGTTCGGACCGAGCGACCACGCGCAGTTCTACGGGAAGGACGTTCCCGTCCTCTTTTTCTTCACGGGGAACCACGCGGACTACCACCGGCCGTCCGACACGTGGGACAAGATCAACTACCCGGGAGAAGAAAAGGTCGTCCGCTACGTGTACCGCATCGCCCGTGACGTCGATGCGGCGATGCCCCGCCCGACGTTCGCGCGCACCGCGTCGTCCGCCCCGTCAGAAGGGGGAGACACCCGCGGATTCCGGACGACGCTCGCGATCATCCCGGATTACAACGGCGGCGTGGAGGGAATGAAGATCAGCGTCGTGCGGCCCGGCGGACCGGCCGACAAGGCGGGATTGAAGGCGGGGGACATCATCATCTCCATGGGGGGAAAGAAGATCGTGAACATCTATGACTACATGGAGATGCTGGGGAAGCTGAAAGGGGGGGATAAGGTGGAACTCATCGTGACGCGCGAAGGCAGGACGATCACGTGCACCGCGGAGATGGCGGCCAGGAAATGACCATCGCGTCCCGTGCGCCGGGCGCCCGCCCTTCGGGGCGGAGGGACGGCCCGGCGCGAGGGGGCGGCTACTTCTTCCGGGCGTTCATCGCGGCGCGCGCTTCCCTGATGAACTCCTCGGCCATCCTCACGCGCGCCTCTTCACTGCGCGCCGCCATCATGTCCGTCCGGCGCGCACCGATGAGATCCCGCAGCAGTTCCTTCTCGCGCTCCGGGAGCGCCGCGGTGAACGACTCGAACATGTCCCGTGCAGCCATTGTCCCACTCCGTATTCTTGACGTTTCAGCGTTTGTAGCGCCACCCCGTTTCGCTCAGCGTCAGGACGCCGGCCCCCTCCCTGCGGAGCACGGCATCGACGACCTCGCCGATGAAGAGGTGATGATCGGGGACCGCGAGCGTCTGCATGACGCGGCACTCGAACGACGCGCTGGCATCGACGAGGAAGGGGGTCCCGTTTCCGGCCGGTTCGAATTTCTTCCCCCCGATCGTCGTTCCCGCAGCCTCCGGTCCCTTGAGAAAGGCCTTCGCCGTTTCCCTTCCGCCCGAAGGAAGGATGTTGACGGAGAAGAACCCCGACGCGCCGATGTACTCCTTCATCCGGGATCCCTCCTCCACCGCGATCGCGACCCAGGGAGGGGCGAAGGAGACCTGCGTCACCCAGTTGGCCACGATCGTCGAGGGAACCGTTCCATTCAGCGACCCCACGACGTACAGTCCGTACGGGATCTGCTGGAGGACCCGTCCCACCGTTTCCCTGTCATTCATCGGGTCCACCCCCGTCGTCCCGTCCCGCCGAGCACGCGGGGCACTCGCACATCCCCCTGAGCAGCTCCCACGGATAAATCCCCTCGCCGTGGCCGTCGCCCCACCGGAACTGGAGCGCGTAATTTCCCACCGCCGATGCTCCCTTCAGCTCGTACCGCCCGGGCGCCGTCGTGTCCTTCGGCGGAGGAGTGTACGTCCTGAGCAGCACCGTCTCCCCCATGCAGGAGGCACAGGGACATCCGTCCCGGAGACGGCGCAGGGAAACGGGCCCGGCATGGCCGTCGTCCCACACCATCAGGACATTGCCGCCGGGCTGCTGTTTGAACTGTGTCAGGTGCACGCGGGCATCGCTGTTGTGTTTACACCATCCGGCGGGCGACTTCTCTCAGAGCGTCCCTGGTGAGGAACTTCTGAACGAGGGGAAAGAGGATGTGGTTTTCCTTGTGAATGTGGTTGACGAAAATCTGGACGATGACCCTTGCGACTTCCTCGAGCGAGGACGCCGCCGCCCCGTCCTTCCGGTGGGCGTCGAGCCGGTCGACCGCACGCCGCAGGCGGCGGAATTCCTTCTTCAGGACTTTGTGGTCCTCCCTCATGAGCCCGGTCGGTCCCTCGACGTACCGCTCGAGAACCGGGAAGAGCGCATCCTCCTCGCTCCGGTTGTGGACGCTCACTTCGACTTCGATGAATTCCACGGCCCGGAGCACCTTCCTCCAGGCGTCCATCGTAAAACCCGACTCGGCGATCGCCGTCGTCGCTTTCTTCAGGGCGGAGAGCTGGACGAGCGCCTCGTCGTGCTCCTGCATGAAGCGGGCGATGGGATCAATGTGCCTTCGTGCTGCCACGGTCACGCGAGGATCAGAGTGCTTCCAGGAGCGTGGAGTATTTCATCCCGTTGTCGTCGATAAATTCATCGAGCTTCCCGATCAACGCCTCCGTCTTCTCATCCTGGTTGTCTTCCAGCGTGTCATACTCCTCGACGCTGTTCGTGATGAACACTTCAGTGAAGTGGTTCTTCTTTCCGCGCGTCTCGAACACCGCGTAGTTTTTCTTTCCCGCCGTCGTGAAATGCTCCTTCATCCGGCGGGCATGCTCCAGGTAGGCCTCCCGAAGGTCCGGTTTGATCGCGTAGGAGATGGTGAACATGACTCTGGGCATTGCATTGCGTCCTTTCGATGATGAACTCCGTCCCGTCAGTAGCCGGCCGCGCGGATCTGCCGCTCGTTCATCCCGAAGTAGTGACCGATCTCGTGGATGAGCGTGTCCCGTATGACACCGCGCATCTCCTCCCGGCCCGGAGCGACTGCGCGTATGTTCTCGCGGTAGAGCGTGATCTTGTCCGGCACTACGGCGTACATCCCGTACGACGTCCCCCGCTTCGTCAGCGGGATCCCTTCGTACAGGCCCAGCAACAGCGTCCCCGGCCTGTAACCGACCCTCCTCCCCGTTTCCCCCGAAGGCCGGTCCTCGACGACGATGTGCACGTTGTCGATCGCCTCGCGGAAGGGTGCGGGGAGGCGGTCGAACACCTCCTGCACGGTCTTCTCGAATTCTTCCGTCTCCATCCTAGGCGAACCTGAGGCCGTAGACGGCAAGCGACGTCAGTGAAACGACGACGGCGGCAAGAAGGGCCGCTTTCCCCCTGCTGAACCCGTTCACGACGACCGCCCCCTCGACGAGGAGCACGAGCGACCAGAGCACCGCGGCGGCGTCAAAGGCGAGAAGCACGATGTACGCCGCGGGATTGATCACGAGCGGCGGAGGGTTGTCGGAAAAAAAGTAGGGGCCGAAGATCGCGATCTCGATCGGGAAGACAAGGATGAGCGAATAGACGACGGGGACGGACGCGTACACCGTCGCGGCGCGCACGTTCCTGTACGTCCCCTTTCCCCCGAGGAGGCGCCCCACGCGGTGGACCAGCACGCTGAGAACGTACGTGAAGAGTATCCCGATGACGGGGCCGGCGACGATGCCCGCGCCCACGAGGAGCAGGAAATCGGGAAACCTGTTCCCCAGGTTCTTGAACCAGAAAAGCGCGTAGACGAGTGCGACACCGAGAAGGCAGCTCAGGAGTATGACGTAGTTCTTGTGCCGGGCCAGCGCGATCCGGCGGAATGCGGCGCGGGGCGATTCCATCAGGCTCCAGAGAGTCTCGAAAAGATTGAGGTTATCCACCTTCGTCTGAAGGAAACTCTTGCACGAGGCACAGACGACCGCGAACTCGTCGTTCTGCGTTCCGCACACGGTGCAGGCGATCATGCGCGTCGTAACCTGATGGAATTCATATATTTAGAAGTATACCATTTTCCCCCTTCGGAAGCAACGATTTTTTGCGGAAAAGCCCTGAACATCACCCCAGCGGGGCGAATTTCGCCGTAAAATGCCTGAGCATGGGGGGCTCTTCGACGATCCTGTACCCCTTCATCTGGTCCCTCCTGGCGAAGCACCCGAGAACGACCTCGATGACGTAGTCGATGTGGCTTTGCGTGTACACGCGGCGGGGGATCGCCAGCCGGACGAGCTCCATGCGCGAGGGGACGAACGTTCCCCGTTCGTCGTTCCGTCCGAACATCACGCTCCCGATCTCCACGGAACGGATCCCTCCCTCCCGGTACAGCTCCACAACGACCGACTGACCGGGAAACTCGTGCGGGGGGACGTGGGGGAGGAACTTCTTCGCATTCAGGTAGATTGCGTGTCCGCCGGGGGGCCTGAGGATCGGCACGCCCCCCGCAACGAGCCGCTCTCCCAGGTACTCCACGGACCGTATGCGGTAGTGCAGGTAGTTCTCGTCCAGGATCTCATCGAGACCCTGTGCGATCGCTTCCAGATCGCGCCCGGCAAGCCCCCCGTAGGTCGGGAATCCTTCCGTGATGATCAGCAGGTTGCGGGCGCGCAGCGCGAGGGCGTCGTCGTTCAGCGCAAGGAAGCCGCCCATGTTGACGAGCGCATCCTTCTTCGCGCTCATCGTGGCCCCGTCCGCGTAGGAGAACATCTCCTGCACGATCGTCTTCACGGGAACATCCGCGTACCCCCGCTCCCGTTTCTTGATGAAGTACGCGTTCTCCGCGAAACGGCAGGCGTCGAGAAAGAACGGTATCCCGCGGGACCGGCAGATGGCGGCCGTCGTGCGAATGTTCTCCATCGAAACGGGCTGTCCCCCCCCGGAGTTGTTCGTCACCGTCATGATGCAGACGGGGATGTGCCCTTCCCCCGACCTGAGGATGAGGCTCTGAAGCGCCTCCGTGTCCATGTTCCCCTTGAAGTCGGCCAGAAGATCCGGGTCGAGCCCGTCCGCCGTGGGAAGGTCCACCGCCTCGGCCCCGGAAAACTCCGCGTTCGCCCGCGTGGTATCGAAGTGCGAATTGTTCGGAATGATCTTCCCCGCCCCGCCCACGAGCGCAAAGAGAATGCGCTCGGCCGCCCGTCCCTGGTGCGTCGGGATGATGTGCTTGAAGCCCGTGAGCTCCCTGACCTTCGCCTCGAACCGGAAGAAGCTCTTCGCCCCCGCGTACGATTCGTCACCCTGCATCATCCCTCCCCACTGCGCCGCGCTCATCGCGGACGTTCCGCTGTCGGTCAGCAGGTCGATCAGGACGTCCTCGGCGGGGACGCAGAAGAGATTGTAGTCGCCCCGCCGGAGAACCATCTCGCGCTCCTCGCGCGTGCTGAAGCGGATAGGCTCGACGGACTTGATCTTGAACGGTTCGATGATCGTTTTCATGGCAGGAAGGCTCCGGGGCGGATCGTGTGATGCGACGGCGGGGGGCGCGGCGTGCGACGGGCGGCCGTTCAGTCCCCCTCGAAACTCAGAATCGCGTGGACGTCGCGCCCGGCGAGAGCAGCCCGCCCCTTCAGGGCGGGAAGCTCGATGACGAAGGAGACGCCGACGATGACGCCGCCGAGCCTTTCCACCAGACGGCACGCGGCTCCCATCGTCCCCCCGGTCGCCAGGAGGTCGTCGTGCAGCAGGATCCTCTCCCCCGGAGCGACGGCGTCGGCGTGCACCTCCACCGTGTCCGTGCCGTACTCCAGGCTGTACGTTTCCCGGATCGCGGCGGCGGGAAGCTTGCCGGGCTTGCGCACCGGGACGAACCCGGCGCCGAGCCTTGCGGCGAGCGCTCCGCCCAGGATGAACCCGCGGGATTCGATCCCGACGACCTTGTCCACGGCCGTCCCCCGGTACCGTTCCTCAAGGAGGTCGAGGACCCGCCGGAGCGCGGGACCGTCTTTGAACAGCGTCGTGATGTCGCGGAACATGATCCCCTTCTTCGGAAAATCGGGGACCGTGCGCACAGCGTCGTGAAGATCGGGCAATGTCGTCATGTCACCACGTGATTTTTTCTTTGGCGAGGAATGCCCCGACGCCGCGCCGGCAGTCGGGGGTCATGCGCGCGGCCGCGTTCATGTTCGCGGCGAAATCGATCGCATCCAGGAAGTTCATCCCGTCGAGCTTTGCAAGCATGTCCTTGCAGAGCCCCATCGAGGAGGCGCTGTTCCGCGTGAGGAGCTCGCCGACAAGGGCGTCGACCGCGCCGGCCAGCGATTTCCGGGGAACGACGATGCTGACAAGGCCCGCTCCCTTCGCTTCCTCCGCGTCGAGGACCGCCCCGCGCAGCACGAGCTCCCGCGCCCGCCCCTCCCCCACCCTCTTGATGAGGAAAACCATGACGACGGCGGGGATGAAGCCGATCTGGACCTCCGTGTAGCCGAACCGCGCGTCCTCGCGGGAGGCGACCACGAAATCGCAGACGCTTGCCAGCCCGCATCCCCCGGCGAGCGCCGGACCGTGCACGGCGGCCACGACGGGCTTGCGCATCTCGTAGATCAGCCTGTAGAGGGCGGCGAGCCGCCGGGAGTCCGCCCGGTGGGCTTCGAGGTCGTAGGAGGAGATCCGCTGGAGGTATTCCAGGTCGGCGCCGGCGCAGAAGGCGGGACCGTCGCCTGCGAGCGTGACGACCTTGACGGCCGGATCACGGCCTGCGGCGGTGAATGCGAGCGTCAGCTCCTGCACCATCACGTCGTCGAGCGCATTCCGCTTCTCCGCCCGGCGCAGCGTGATCAGCGCGCGGCGCTCCGCGCTCTCATAGGAGATCCTGGTGAAATCCATGAAACGAAAATAGGGATTTCACCCCGCAAACACAAGCCGGGAGCGCGCCCGGAAACGACGCGGCGTCCTCCCGGGACCAGCCCGCGGAGGACGCCGCCATGACGCATGATGACGCCCGAGACTACACGTCGAAGTAGAGGCCGAACTCGTACGGATGGGGACGGAGGGCCATCGGTTTGACCTCCTTGGTCATCTTGTAGTCGATCCAGCCGTCGATCACGTCTTCGGTGAACACGTCGCCGCGAAGGAGGAAATCGTGATCTTCCTCGAGAGCGTGCAGCGCTTCCTCGAGCGATCCCGGCGTCGACGGAACGTTCTTCAGCTCCTCGGGGGACAGATCGTAAATGTCCTTGTCGAGGGGTTCACCCGGATCGATCTTGTTCATGACGCCGTCGAGTCCGGCGAGCAGCATCGCGGAAAACGCGAGGTACGGATTGCACGCGGCGTCCGGGCAGCGGAATTCCACCCGCTTGGCCTTGGGGTTCGTCGAGTACATCGGAATGCGTATCGACGCGCTCCTGTTCCGCTGCGAGTAGGCCAGGTTCACGGGAGCCTCGAACCCGGGGACGAGGCGCTTGTAGGAATTCGTCGTCGGGTTCGCAATGGCGCACAGGGCGGGAGCGTGCTTCAGGAGGCCGCCGATGTAGTAGAGCGCCATCTCGCTCAGGTTCGCGTAGCCGTTCCCGTAGAACAGCGGCTTGCCGTTCTTCCAGAGGCTCTGGTGGACGTGCATCCCCGATCCGTTGTCGGCGAAGATCGGCTTCGGCATGAACGTGACGGTCCGTCCCCGCATCGCCGCCGTGTTCTTGATGACGTACTTGAACACGAGCATCGCGTCGGCGCTCTTGAGCAGAGGAGCGAACTTCAGGTCGATTTCCGACTGTCCCGCGGTCGCCACCTCGTGGTGCTGGGCCTCAACGTCGAGTCCGGCGGCGATCAGGTTCGCCGTCATCTCGTTCCTCAGGTCCTGCAGGTGGTCGGTCGGCGGCACCGGAAAGTAGCCTTCCTTGTAGCGCGGCTTGTATCCCAGGTTGGGCATCTCCTCCCGCCCGGAATTCCACCGACCCTCAATCGAGTCGACGTGGTAGTAGCTCGAGTGTTCGTTCGTATCGAACCGGACGTCGTCGAAAACGAAGAACTCCGCTTCGGCGCCGAAAAAGGCGGTGTCCGCGAGTCCCGTCGATTTCAGGTAGGACTCCGCCTTGCGCGCGATCCCCCGGGGGTCGCGTTCGTACCGTTCTTTCGTCAGCGGGTCGTGGATGTCGCACGTCAGGCTGAGCGTCTTCGTCTCGACGAACCTGTCGATGAACGCCGTCGACGCGTCAGGAATGATGAGCATGTCGCTTTCGTTGATCGCCTTCCATCCCCGGATGCTCGAGCCGTCGAACCCGAAGCCCTCGTCGAACGACGACTCTTCGAGTTTGTCGACGGGAACCGAGAAGTGCTGCCAGTGTCCCGGGAAGTCGATGAATTTGAAGTCGATCATCTTGACCCCCTCATCCTTGATGAGCTTGAAGACGCGGGTCAGATGCGATCCGGAGCTCTTAGCCATAGCGTGTCCTTTATGGTGGTGTGGTGTGTGATTTGTCCGTCATTCCCGTCGTGCGGTTCATTTCATGGGTTCGACCCTGATGCGCATGGTCTCTTTCGACGTGGACAGGACCAGGTTCGTCCGCGTGTTCAGCACACCGGCCCACGCCTGGATCTTCGCCAGGAGCTTTTCCAGGGAGGCGGTGTTCGCCGTTCTGACCTTCAGCAGATGCGACCCCTCGCCGGTGATGGCGTGACATTCCAGGATCTCGTCGTTCGCGTGCGCGTGCTCCAGGAACCCCGGGTAGTGCCGGGAGGAATCCACGGTGACGAAGATGAACGCGCAGATGTCCTTTCCCAGCTTGCGGGGGTCGACCGTCGCGAAATACCCGGTGATGTAGCCGTTCTCCTCGAGCTTGCGGAGCCTCTCGCTCACCGAAGGGAGGGAAAGGCCGACAGCCTCCGCAAGGTCGTTGCGTCGGGTCCTCCCCTTCTTCTGGAGGAGGTCCATGATCGTCGCATCAATGTCGTCGAGTACCATCGGGGGGGGGCCGCTCCGGCAAGGGGGGGCGGGGCGTGGTTCCTGTGTTGTTTCCTAAATAACTAAGGAGTTGTGTATCTATTAGCTTCAAATATAAGGCGGCGCGGGGTAAAAGTCAAGGTTTTTCTTGGAGAAGGGAGGCCCGCCCCGAGCACGGGGCGGGGGGCGTTCACGCCCCGGCGGCGGCGCGAAGGGCGCGCACGGCGGAGGGAATGTCGGGGGCGCCGAATATGGACTTCCCGGCCACGAGGACCGTCGCCCCCGCTTCCACGACGGGGCGCGCCGTCGAGGCGTCGATCCCCCCGTCAACCTCGAGCGCGATGCCGGGGTGAAGGAGGCGCGCCATGGCGGCGGTTCGCCGGATCTTGTCGACCGATGAAGGGATGAACGTCTGTCCACCGAACCCCGGGTTCACCGACATGATCAGGACCATGTCGGCGTCGGGGAGTATCCCGGAAAGGAGCGATTCCGGAGTGGCGGGATTGACGCAGACCCCGGCGCGGGCGCCCAGGCTCCTGATCTTCTGGACGGTCCGGTGAAGATGCGGGCACGTCTCGTAGTGCACGGTAATCGAGTCGGCTCCCGCGCTCCGGAACTCCTCCAGGTACAGGTCGGGATTATCGATCATCAGATGGACGTCGAACGGGAGAGACGTGTGGCGCCGGAGCGAGCGGATGACCGGCGGGCCGATCGTCAGGTTCGGGACGAAGTGGCCGTCCATGACGTCGAGATGCAGCCAGTCGGCCCCCCCCTTTTCCGCAAGGGCAATCTGTGCCCTGAGATCCGCAAAATCGGCGGCGAGGAGAGACGGGGCGATGGTGACCATGGGCGGCGGCATTCAGTGGCGGGGGACCTGGATCTCTTCGGTCGGGCGTCCGACCTTCACGACGAACAGGTCGATCTTCTGTCCCCCCGTGGCGGATTCTCCCGCACGCGGGAACTGTTCAACGACGGTATTCGGTATAAGCTCATAGCTGAGCTGGTAGGTGATATTCCCGACGTTGAGCCCCTGCGCCTGGAGGATCTTCTCCGCTTCGTTGACGGTCTTCCCGACGACGTTCGGAACGCTGATTCCCCCGGAGGAGCCCCCGCCGCTGCTCACGGTGATGTTGATCCGCGCTCCCCTGGCAATGCGCGTGTCGGCAACGAGGGACTGGGCGACGATCGTGTTTTCAGGGTAGACGGTCGAGGGCTCGAAGCTGATCGAGCCGAGCAGGAGCCCGTACCGTTCGAGCGCAAACTTGGCATCCCTCATGGAACGGCCCCGGAGCTGGGGGACGACCGCCATCGTCTCGCCGCCGCTCATCGTCAGGTAGACGCGCCTCCCGTGCTTCACGAGCGCCTGCGCCGGGGGATTCTGGTAAATGACGGTACCCGGGGGATGGTCGGGATCGGGCCGCGTGTCCGCCTCGACGGGCTGGAGCCCCGCCCCCTCGAGCTGGGACCTTGCATCGGCCAGCGGAAGCCCCGAAACGTTAGGAACGGACAGTGTCCCTCCGTGGTTTACGTAGAGCGGCAGGGCAACGTCGTTCAGCAGGAGAAACAGGACGATCGCCGAGCCGGCCGCGATGAGGAGATTCTTCACCCACGGCCTGCGGGCGAGAAGGAGGATCCGCTGAGTATTCAGGTGCATTGCCCTTCGATGGCTGTGTTCCGGGTCCGGAAATATAGTCAAACAAACACGAATCCACAATATCAGCGCACGTGATCACGAGCGACACGTCGCCCCGCCGCCGCCGGGCTCTGGGAAACGAGGAACTGGCCCCTTTCCTCGTACGTTGAACCCTACAGACTCTGGAGCACGCGGGAGCCGATCCGGGTTCTGATACTCGGGACCGGGCGGGTGAAAGAGAAAGGGGCGTTCATTGCGCGGGAATCCGGAGGAAAAGTCGTCAACCTCGCCGGGAAGACGACGGCCGGGGAAGCGTTTGCGATTCTCCCGCATGCTGCCGTTATTGTGACCGAAGATTCGGGGCGATGCACACGGTGGTCGGCGCCCGTCGCCGAAGAAGCCGTGTGCCTGGACTCCCCGGATGTGAAGTGCGGCTGCTGCATGGAGCCCTCCTGCAGGTTCGGGAACGTGCATTGCCTGGCGCGCCGGAGGCCGGAAGACGTCCGCCCGGCGGCACTCACACTGATGGAACAAGTCACACCACAGAAACGGTACTCATGTTCAGACTGACGCTACTCGTCGTTGTCTCCGGCCTCCAGATCCTCGTCTACACAAGAACCAGGCGGTGGGCGCGCGTGCGGTTCCCCGGAAGCAGGAAGGCGCAGATTGTCATCGGATCGATATTCGCTCTGTTCACCGCCGGCCTCCTCATCGCGTTGTTCCTCGGTTTCCTCACGACGGGGATCCCCGGATGGGTGCTCGCCGTTCTGGCCCGGCCGTTCTACATCTGGGAGGGGGCGACGATCGCGCTGGGGCTGGCGATACTTGCCGGCATACTTCTGGCGGCCCCGCTCCGGCTTGCCCTGGCCACGCTCGGCCGCATCCCCGCGGCCGCGGAGCGGTTGCGCCGCGTGAAGGAGCGCCCCGGCGTCAGACGGTTCGATGCCACGCGGCGCGATTTTCTTCTCCGGGGGATGGAAGGGCTGACGGTCGCCTCGTTCGGGGCGGCAACGTACGGCGTGTTCGAGGGAAGGACAGGACACGAATTCACGGGGGCGGACATCACGATCGACGGCCTTCCCGGCGAGCTCGACGGGTTCACGATCGGGCTTCTCAGCGACATTCACTCCAGCTCGTTCATGACGAAGAAGCAGATGGACGCGTACTGCGCGGGCGTGATGTCGCTCGGTACGGACCTGATCGTCGTGCCGGGAGATTTCGTAAACAGTCAGACCGAGGAAGTCTATCCGTTCGCCGAAGCGTTCAGCGCGCTTCACGCCCCCTGCGGCGTCTACGGGGTGATGGGGAACCACGATTTCTACGCGCCGGATCCCGACCGCGTCGCACGGGAGGTCGACGGCTGCGGGGTCAGGCTCCTGCGCAACGACAGCACCATCCTGGCGAAGAACGGCGCGCAGATCGCGCTCCTGGGTATCGACGACGTCGGGCGCCCCGACAGGGCGGCATCGCACATCGAGAACGCCTCCCGCGGAATCCGGGACGGGCTCGTACGCATACTCCTCTGCCACCGCCCGTATTTCCTTGACGAGGCCGCCTCGGCGGGGATGGACGTCGTCCTCTCCGGGCACACGCACGGAGGACAGATCGTGCTCGGGCACATCGGGGGCGTGGCACTCACGCCGGCCGCGCTCGCCTCCCCGTACGTCTGGGGAAAATACAGCCGCGGCCGGACGCAGATGTACGTGTCCCGGGGCATCGGCACCGTCGGCCTTCCCATGAGAATCAACTGCCCCCCCGAGATCACGAAGATCACGCTGAGGCGCCCCGCAGCCGCAGCCCGCCTGAGCCCGTCGTATTGACTGTCCCCTCCTTTTTCGATACTTTTGACCCACAACAATCGATCTCAACCCGGCACCATGACAGCACCGACAGGCCACGACTCCCCTCAAAAATCCGGCTGGATTGAAGTCATCGCCGGCTGCATGTTCAGCGGCAAGACCGAAGAGCTCATCCGGAGGATACGGCGCGCGCAGATCGCCCGCCAGAACGTCGCCATATTCAAACCCGGCATCGACGACAGGTACAGCGCCGATCACATCGTTTCCCACAGCGAGGCGAGGCTTTCCTCCGTGCGCGTGGAGAATTCGGCGGACATACTCCGGCTCGCGGGTGACGCCCGTGTCGTGGGAATCGACGAGGGGCAGTTCTTCGACATGGGTCTCGTCGATGTGGCGGAAGAGCTCGCCAACCGGGGAAAACGCGTGATCATCGCGGGGCTGGACCAGGATTACAGGGGGAAGCCGTTCGAGCCGATCCCCCAGCTCCTCGCCGTCGCCGAGTACATCACCAAGACGCTCGCCATTTGCGTCGTCTGCGGGGATCCCGCTGACCGGACGCAGCGGACGACCGGATCGAGCGAGCGCGTCCTTGTCGGCGCGAAGGACTCCTACGAGGCCCGCTGCAGGCGCTGTTTTCAACCTCCGAAATCCTGAACGTGAGCGCAGTGCCGCCGGTCCCCCCGGACATCCAGAAGCTCTTTCTCCGGAGGCCATTCGGCGAATCCGTCGCGTATCTCCGCGCGAAGCTCCCCGCCCCCCCCGATATCGCTCTCGTGCTTGGATCAGGACTCGGAGACTATGCCGAGTCGCTCCCCGACAGGCTGATATTTCCGTCCGGCGCCATTCCCTCCTATCCCCGTTCGACGGTCCCGGGACACAGGGGGCAGATCGTCTACGCCGAATTATCGGGGAGGAAAATACTCGCGCTGCAGGGAAGGATACACTTCTACGAGTGCAACGACCTCTCGATGGTTCTTTTCCCGGTCATGCTTGCTTCGGCACTCGGCGCCCGGACGCTGGTTGCGACAAACGCCGCCGGCGGGATCAACCGCGCTTTTACACCGGGGGATCTTATGCTCATCACCGACCAGATCGACCTGATGCTCCACCGCGAGCGCCCCGGAGGTGAATCGGGGGACCGCCGGGATCTTTTTGATGCCGGCCTGACAAACATCGCGGCGGGGGTCGCTTCGGATCGGGGGCTCCCCATTCAGCGCGGAGTTTATGCCGCCGTGAAGGGCCCTTCGTACGAAACCGCCGCGGAAGTGGAGATGATATACAGGCTGGGAGGGGACGCCGTGGGGATGTCGACGGTGAAGGAGGTCGCGCTCGCCTCCCGGCTGGGGATGAAAGTGCTGGGAATCTCCTGCATCACGAACAAAGCGACAGGGATCGGGGGCTCAAAACTGAATCACGCGGAAGTCACCGACGTCGCCAACAGGGTGAAGCTCCACTTTGCGAATCTTCTGACGGATTGCATATCACGCATTGCGCTCTAACGCGTTCGATTTCAACATCTTACCTGCCTACCCATCATCTTCTTTCCGCCATCATGGTCTCCCTACGCCGGCGGATATATCCTGTAGAGCATAACGTATATCACGACCCCGGTGACGGAGACATACAGCCACACGGGAAGCGTCCACCGCGCGATGGCCCTGTGCCTGTCGTACCGTGCGATGAGACCCCTCCGGAGCGTGATAATCGCCAGCGGGGGTACCGCCGCCGCCAGAAGCGTGTGCGAGATCAGTATCGCGAAGTAGACGGCACGTATCCCCCCCTGCCCCGTGAACGGTATGCTCCCGACCTGTGCGTGGTAGGCAACGTATGACGCCAGGAAGAGGACGGAGCACGAAAACGCGGCGATCATGCTAAACCGGTGCTTCAGGATCTCCCTCCGCCGTATGAAATAGAATCCCGAGAGGAGGGCAATCGCGCTGGACCCGTTCAGAATCGCATTGATAAGTGGAAGGTCGTGGACGGTCACGGGGGATCAGCGCACAAGCCTGTCGAGCACCATCGCCGCCATCAGAGCGGGGAGATACAGGAGCGAAGCGAAGAACAGCCGGCGCGCCGCGCCGCTCGTTCTCCGCAGGAGGAGATTCAGGGCAAAGAAAAGGAAACCCGCGCCCAGCAGAGCGGCCGATGCCGCGTATATCGTCCCGGCCCCCCCCCAGCGGACGAGGAGGAGCGAGACGGGGACGAGCAGGCAGGTGTGGAAGAACGCCTGTCGCCCGGTGCGGTTTCCCCCTTCATCGATGACCGCAAGGAGCCTGTACCCCGCGCGCGCATAATCCTTCCTGTACATCCAGGCGAGAGAAAGGAAATGAGGCATCTGCCAAAAAAACAATATGCCGAACAGGATAAGGGCCGGGGCGCTGATGTCGTTTGTTGCTGCAGTCCAGCCCATCACGGGAGGAAGAGCGCCGGGTATCCCGCCGATCACCGTGGCCAGGGGCGTGAGGCGCTTCAGGGGGGTGTAGAGAGAGACGTACGTGACGCACGTGATGGCGGCAAGCAGGCCGGTCAGCGCGTTGACGGAGAGCGAGAGATAGAGTATGCCTCCCCCGGCCAGGAGGAGCCCGAACAGAAGTGCTTCGAGCGGAGCGATCCGCCCCGAGGGGAGCGGCCGGTTCTCCGTTCTCTTCATCCGGGCGTCATGGCGGCGTTCGATGTACTGATTGAGCGCACCGGCCCCCCCGCCGACGAGCGCGGTCCCCAGGAGCGTGTTCGCGAGCCCGGAGGCGCTAAGCACCCCCCCGGCGCCGAGGTAGTACCCGGCAAGAGCGGTCAGGACCGAGAGAAGCGTCAGCTCCGGCTTCGTGAGCGTGATGTAGTCCATCATGCGGGACCGCTCGAGGGCGAGCGTCCCACGGGGCGTCAATTCTGTTCTCATGTCCGCGTCGGCTGTGGGGTAACGGAGTATTCCGGCGCGGCGGCCGGCACGGCATAGTGATGGAACGCACGAGCGGCGGTGAAGACGCACGCGCCGAACAGGAGCGCCCCCGTCGCGACGTGGGCGGTGGCGATCTGGACCCCTTTCCCCGTCCACACAGTGAGCGAGCCAAGGAGGATCTGGACCAGGACAAGCATGATCATGACGATGGCCGGCTCGCGCAGCCTCCTGTCGGCGGAATACGTCCTGAGGATGTGAACGCCGCAACCGATGACGGTGATTCCGGCGACGAGCGCTCCGAGGCGGTGGGCGAAATGGATCCAGACCTGTGAGGCCTCCACGGGGGGAAGATCATACCAGAGCGAGCGCTGTTCGTTGATCCAGGCCAGCCCCCCCGCTCCGGCAGGGGGAAGCAGGTGTCCGTACGAAAGGGGGAAATCGGGTATCGCAAGCCCCGCATCGCTGTGGCGCATCCACGCACCGAGCACGAGCTGCAGGAACACGGCCCCCGCAGCGCCGAGAAGGAAGAGGCGCGTCCGGCCCGCTTCCGGGAATTGCCCGGCGGTCCCTTCCCTCCATCCCCGGGAGGTGACAAGCGCCAGGAATATCGTCAGCGAAAAAAACGACTGGGCGAGCGTCGCGTGCGCGACCGACACCGGCGTCGGAAGCAGGTACAGGACGGTGAGCCCGCCCAGGACCCCCTGCAGGATCACCGCGCCCAGGGCGGCCACGCCGAGGACTCTCACCCAGGCGCGTTTCTCCGCGCGCCAGAGCCAGACGGCGAGTATCGTCGTCAGCAGTCCCACGAACGTCGCCACCATCCTGTGGCCGTGTTCGTAGAATATCCCCCCCACCATCGGCGGCATCACCTGGCCGTAGGAAAGAGGCCAGTCGGGAACCGCGAGCCCCGAACCGGTGCTCGTGACGAGCCCCCCCGCAATCACGAGGCAGAACGTCATGCAGGCGGTGAACAGGGCGAAGGCGTGAAGACGGGCGTTATAGGTCATTGTGACTGCGCATTCTGTGATTCCTGGTCGGCGACCCAGGCCCTGTACTCCTCCGGGGTCTGCACCGTCACGAACCCGCGCATCCTGTAGTGCCCCAGACCGCAGAGCTGCGCGCAGGCGATCTCCGTCGGCGTATCGGGGGCCAGCACGACCTCGGCGATCCCGGCGTCCCGCAGCGCGGGAAGGACATCGTCGGTGAGCGCCGAGCCTTTCGCCAGAATGACCTGCCCGTCCTTCCCCGTGTAGTCGGTCAGCGTCACCAGAGAGGAAAACTCCTCTCCCACGTGGGCAGAGGAGACCGGAAATTTTTTCGACATCGCCCGCTGGATATCGGCCGTCGTCACGACGGGGGTGAACCAGACGCGGATGCTCTGGCCGGGGATGGCGTCCTGCTTGACCCGGAAGAGGGGGAGATTGAAGCTGTGGATCACGTCTTTGGAGCTCAGGTGGATGATCACCGGTTTTCCGACGGGAAGATTCAGCTGGTTGATCGTCACGATGTCGTCCTTCGCCGCGGGATCGTTCCTGTCCAGCCCGAGCGGGTTCTCGGGTGTGACGAGACTGATGTCCGACCTGCCGAACACGCCGTCGGGGCCGGGATAGTGGACGTTCCAGGCGAACTGTTCCGCGACGATGCGGACGACGGTGGCGTCGCTCTCGGGGGGGATGTCGTTGACCCGCATCGACCAGAGCGGGATGGCGAACCCGACGAGGAGCACCCCCTCGATCAGCGCGACGATCCCCTCGAGATAGCTCGAGGCGTGATTGCGGACACCCCCGTAATCCGCTGTGGCGTTCCGGGAGCGGCGGAACCTGAGCAGGACGTAGACGAAGTACGAGCCCCAGCCGACGAACAGGACGAGCATCAGCCAGTGCACCAGAATGATCATCCTGTCGATCAGGGGTCCGTGCGCCGACGCGTCGAACGGCAGACCCAGAAATTCACCCATGAGATTCGGCCTCCCTGACTGAAGTGGTTCCTGATGAGGAGATGAGCGTTGATGCGCGGAGCAGTGCGCGCGCCCGTTTCCTGAACCGGAGAAACATCGCCGCAAAGGCGGCCAGCACGCCCCCGGTGACTCCCAGGAGGCTGAAGATCGCCGCGGTCATCCCCTGCGTCGACGCGGAATCGGGATTGCCGTAGCACATGGGACACGCCGCCCCGCGCAGCGCCCCCGGCCCTGCCATCAGGACGAGGAGCGCGAGAACCAGAAGAAGACGCCTGTTCATCGGAGTCCGATCCCTTTCAGTTTTGTGCGGACGAGGATGCCGTAGACGACGAGCCCGGCGCCGAAGAGAAACGCGAGGAGCGCCAGGACGAGCGTCCCCCCTTCGCCGCGGGAGGCGTAGGCGTCGATTCCCCACGCCCCGAAACCGAAGGCCAGGGCCGCCGCTGCAGTCACGAAAAGCAGATGAAACGATTTCAGGGACATGTCAGAGCCCCCTGTCGGAAAAGTGGGACACGGGAAGCACCATCAGGACCAGGAACAGCACGGCCGTGAGCGTCAGCGCGGCGTAGATGAGCTTCTTTTCGGTCAGCAGGTGCATGAAGTACGCGGCGACGAGCGACGCCTTCAGCGCGGCAATGCAGAGCGCCACGACGATGGCGACGGGCGCATCCAGGTGGAGCGTGGAGATCGCCACCGTGATGAGCGTGAGACCCATGAGCGCGACGAAGACGGTCACGTACACCCTGACGTGTTTCCGGACGCTCTCGGCACTGGCAGTTTCCATCGGTGCTCCTAGAGTAAGTAGAGGACGGGGAACAGGAAGATCCAGACGAGATCGACGAAGTGCCAGTACAGCCCGGCCACCTCGACGCGGTTCGTGAACCGCGCGGGATCGGTCTTCCACATCCGGCTTCCCGGGCCGAGCAGGTAGCTGTTGACCACGATCCCGCCGATGATGTGCAGGGCGTGAAGCCCCGTGAGCGTGAAGTAGATCGCCATGAACGTGCTCGTGCCCGGATACAGCCCGTGCTCGAACTTCGCGGCGTACTCGAAACCCTTGATGACGAGGAAGACGCAGGCCAGGCCGATCGTGGCGCCCATGTACAGGCGGTAGCGGCGGATGTTCTTCAGCGCCAGCGACGCCCACGACATCACCATCGTGACGCTCGAGGAGATGAGGACGACCGTGTTCACCGTCGCCAGCGGGATGTTCAGGTGCTCGTATCCGTGCGGCCACGACACGGCGCCGACCCGCAGCAGCACGTACGAGGAGAACAGCGCGCCGAAGAGCATCACCTCCGAGGCGAGAAAGAGCCAGATCCCGAGCTTGGCGTTGTAGACCCCGGTGTCGGGCCGGGGTTCGACCGTGTACGGTATTTCCATCGCTAGTGCGCCTCCAGGGGTTTGTTCTGCGGGAGAAAGTCCCTGCCGTTGCCGGGCACGCTGTACTCGTACGGCCCGCGGTGGACTTCAGGGGCGGTCGCAAAATTGCCGTGCGCCATCGGGGGAGAGGTCGCCGCGGCCCACTCGAGCGTGGTCGCGTCCCAGTAGTTGTCCGCGACCTTCTTCCCCTTCCGCATGCTCCAGAAGAAGTTGATGATGAACGGGATCTGGGCGAGACCGAGGCACCAGGCGCAGATCGACATGAACACGTTGAGGTGGATGACCCCCTGCGTGTGCGCGTACATGGCCCCCCCGTCGTACAGGCGGCGCGACACGCCCGCGAGTCCCTGGATGAACATCGGCATGAACACCCCGTTGATGAACGCGAAGGAGAACCAGAAGTGAATCTTCCCCAGCGTGTCGTTCATCTTCCTCCCGGTCACCTTGGGGAACCAGTGGTAGATGCCCGCGAACAGGGCGAAGAGCGTGCCGGGCGCGACGACGTAATGGAAGTGCCCGATCACGTAGTAGGTGTCGTGCAGGTGGATGTCGGCGGGCGCAAGCCCGAGCGGGAGTCCGGTGAGTCCGCCGATCCCGAACATCGGAAGGAACGCCAGAGCGAAGAGCATCGGCGTCGTGAACCGTATGGACCCTCCCCACAGGGAGAGGAAGAGCGCGGTCAGGATGATGATCGACGGAATCGAGATGATCATCGTCGTCGCCTGGAAGAACGAGCTGATCACCGTGCCCATCCCGGTAAGGAACATGTGGTGCGCCCAGACGACGAACGACATGAACCCGAGGAAGATCGTGGCGTACACCATCGATTTGTATCCCCAGAGGGGCTTCCGCGTGTTGTTGGCGATGATCTCCGCAACGATCCCCATCGCCGGGAGAATCAGCACGTACACCTCCGGGTGCGCCAGGAACCAGAACAGGTGCTGCCAGAGGAGCGGGTTCCCCCCTCCCGTGTTCGGGAGAACCTGGCCGCTGACGACGAGCCCGCTCGGCATGAAGAAGCTGGTGCCGGCCAGCCGGTCCATGAGCTGCAGAACGCCCGCCGCCTCGAGCGGGGGAAAGGCGAGCAGGAGGAGGAACGACGTGACAAGCTGCGCCCAGACGAAGAACGGGAGCCGCATGAACGAGAGTCCCTTCGCCCTGAGCTGGAATATCGTCGTGATGAAATTGACCGAGCCGAGCAGGGACGAGGTAATGAGGCAGATCATCCCGAAGAGCCAGACCGTCTGGCCGGCCGTCGCGATCACCGACAGGGGCGCGTACGACGTCCACCCGGAGGCGGCCGAGCCGCCGGGAACCAGGAAGCTCGCGAGCATCGTCACGCCGCCGACGAAGTAGATCCAGTAGCTCATCATGTTGAGCTTCGGGAACGCCATGTCGGGCGCGCCGATCTGCAGGGGCATCACGTAGTTGCCGAAGGCGCCGACGGCAAGCGGCACGACGCCCAGGAACACCATGATCGTCCCGTGCATCGCGCCGAGCTGGTTGTAGAATTCCGGCAGCATGATCCCCCCGGGGGCGTTCGCGTCGCCGAAGATGTTCCCGATGATCGGAATCGCCTGTCCCGGATACGCCAGCTGCCAGCGCATGAGCATCATCAGCGTGAATCCGAAGAGGAGAAAGAGCAGGGCGGTGATCGCGTACTGGATGCCGATCGTCTTGTGGTCCTGCGAGAAGAGATACGTGCGCCAGAACCCCTGCCCCGCATGATGGGGCGCGTGGAGTGCGGCGTGTGCGCCCGGCGCGGCTTCATTCACGAGTGTTGTCCCTTTCCCAAGTGTGTTCCTCTGGAGTGCTTATTTTCCCTGGTAGGCGAAGTCCGCCGTGACGGCACCGCCCGCGGCGACCTTCACCTTCATCGTCTGCGTGCCGTACTTCTCGTGCCACGCCTCGATGGTGTAGTCCCCTGCGGGGAGGTTCTTCAGGCGGAACGAACCGTCGTCCCCCGTGACCGCGAAGTACGGGTGGTTGAAGACGCCGATGTACGCGCCCATCCACGTGTGCACCTCGCATTTCACCTTGAACACCTCGGGCTTGTCGAATTTCTTCGTCAGCTTCATCCCCTTCATCGGCTGGGCGACGTTAAACTGCGCGTTGTCCTTCGAGAGCGAGTGGACGTTGTGCAGCGTCGGATCGTCGTTGACGATCTCGAGCTCCTGCCCGGTCTGGATCCCCAGGACGTGCGGCGAATACTGGCAGCCCTTCTGGTCGAACTCCAGCCTCGTCGCCGGGGTTTCGAACTTCCTGTTCCCCAGCCCCTCCTTCACGTAGACGAGGACGTTCTTCAGCGTCGCATTCTTGTTGACGACGACTTCCTCCCCCGTCACCGGCGTCGCGTGCTGCTTGACGCAGACGGGATCGGCGTTCATCATGATGCGCGCCGCTTTCGGGGCGGTCCCCGAAAACGACACCTTTCCCGTCACGTCCCCGGCCGCGGCGTATCCCGCGCCCGCAAGCAACAGCGCCGCCACTGCAAACGATCTGCCTTTCATGGTGTTACCTCCGTTGATGAGAGTAATGATCGATACTTCACACTCAGCGTGCCGATACCCTGGGCCGCGGCGGCTGTCCGATGCTCTCGACGTAGTCGCGGATCGCGGTCATCTGTTTGTGCGCATCCCCCCCAGGACGTCGCCGAGGGGCGACTGGCCGTCGGGGAAGAACGTGGGCATCCTCGTCCCCTCCTGCAGCTTGTTGGGATCGGCGAGCCACTCCACGATCCATTCGGGCTTCAGGCGGTCGCGCGCCTTCGTCAGGTTCGGCGCGAGGTCGGATGTCGACGCCCCGCCGGGTGCGGGCGCCCCGGCGCCCGTCGGGTGGCACTTGATGCACTGGAAATCGTCGAAGATCTTCTTCCCGACCGGGAGCAGCGCCGGGTCGGGCTGGAACGCGCTGTAATCCCTCACGTTCAGATCCTGGGCGCTCAGGCCGAGAAAGTACTTCGTCAGGGCGAAGATCTCGTCGTCCGTGAGCGAAAACGTCGGCATCCGCGTCTTCAGCCACGGCCGTATCGTGTTCGGCGCGCCGGTGACGGACGGGTGCTTGAGGAAGTCGCGGAGCCACGGCTCCTGCACCTTCTTTCCTTCCCCCGTGATGATGGGGGGAAGGAACGCGGGATCGTCGATGACCGCGGCGATGTACCGCCCCTCGTTTTCGAGCTGATGGCACTGCTGGCAGTTGTACCTGTAGGCGACCTTCCGGCCCGCTTCGATCTCCTGCACCCGGGCGTCGAAGGGCTTCACATAGCGCGGGTCGGGCTGGTCCTTCGTCAGCGAAAGGAGAAACAGCCGCACCCGGGCGATCTCGTCGTCGTTGAAGGAAAACACCGGCATCTTCTGAACGATCCGGTCCGTCTGGAAGACGCGCGAGTTCTTCAGCTTGTTGAACACCCAGTCGTGCCAGGTGTGGGGGACGTTCGTGTCGCCGAAATCCATTTCTTCGACGCGCTTGCGTCCGAAATTCGAAAGCGAAACCGAGACCCGGCCCTCCTTCTCCATCCCGGGGATCACGTGGCAGCCGCTGCACCCGTATTCGCGCACCAGGGATTCCCCCTTCCGCACCGCCTCGGCCGACCCCAGGGGGAGCGCCGCGTTCTCGTACGCGTGATCGTCCTTGAGCGTCGAGAGGTACGCCGTGACGTCGCGGGCCTCCCCGTCCGTCAGCCTCAGGTTCGGCATCTTCGTCGTCGGATTGTAGTGCCGGGGATTGCGCACCCAGTCGTAGATCCAGCCGGGGGTCACCTTGCTGCCGACGCGGGTGAGCTCCGGCGCGATGTCGTAGCTTGTGCCGCGCAGGGCGCGGACCTTCGTCTGATCGCCGATGGAATGGCAGGCCAGGCACCCGACGGACTCCACGATCTCCTTCCCCTTCGCGGCGTTCCCCCCGGCAAACGTTCCCCGCTCGACGGTGAACGGATCGCGCGACGAAACGTCGACGAGGTATGCGGTGACCGCCGCCGCCTGGTCGTCGGTGAACCGGAAGTTCGGCATGCGGGTGTGCGGATTGTAGTCCTTCGGATTGCGCACCCAGCGAAAGATCCACTGGGGATCGGTCTTGTGCGCGATCCGCCCGAGCTCGGGCCCGATCCGCTGCATGTCGGTGTAGCCCTTGATCTCGTGGCAGCCGAAACAGCCGGATTCGACGACCAGCCGCCTGGCGGACGAATAGACGGGGGCACCGTCCAGGTGGCTCTCATTCTCGTGGCACGTCGTGCAGGAGGCCCAGACGTCCACTCCCTTCAGGAGCGGGTTTTCCCAGTAGGGATCGCCGTCGCCGTGCGCGGTGGAGGCCGTCAGCGCCGGACCCTGTCCGCGGTGGCACGTGGTGCAGCCCATGACCTCCGGCTTGTGCAGCGCCAGCAGCGCCGGGAGCGGGTGTTTCGCGAACGGCTGCGGCGCGTCCGCCATCACCTCCTCGTTCCAGCCCTGGTGGCAGGTCTGGCAGCGGTCAATGCGGGCCTTCGGATCGTTGAACGGGTTCTTGTCATAGTCGAGGAGCATGACCTGCCTGATCTCGATCGGCGCCGATTCCGCCTTCTTCACCTTGGCGTCCCACCGGTCGAGCTTCTTCCTGAGGTCCGTGATCGCGTTCTGGTTTTTCCGGACTTCCTGCCGGTAGCCGTTCATCACCGCCAGGAGAGAGTCCCGCTCCTTCTCGAGCGCCGTGATGACCTGCTGGTGCGCGGCCATTTCTGCTTCGTCCCCGGCAAGGCGGTCCTTTTCCTTCGCGTCGGTCTCCCCCTCGTGCAGCGCCTTCTTGTAGAAGTAGTACGCTTCGTCCCCGCGGCTCTTGGCGAACTGGAAGCGGCGGTTCTCCTTCGCCAGCGCCCCCAGGACCGCGTCGTACCGGTCCAGCGCCCCGGTGTACGCGGGACGCGTCATCGAGTCCTGCGCCGCGGCGAGCCTTGCGGCCGCATCGGCGAGCGCGGAGGAGTCCATCTCCGCGGCGGCCTGGTCGAACTGTTCCTTCATCTTCCGTTCGGCGAGCACCTGGTACTCGCGCTGGACGTCCTTCCAGGGCCGGCGCGTCACGACTTCGTCGACGACCGCCCACATCGTCCCGAGAAAGAGGAACCCCGCGAACGCGATGTAGTAAGGACTGTAGTTGCGCTCCTCGATGGGGCGCTGTGCCCGCTGTGTGAACACGCCGTTCTCCTTGCGTTGCACGTCAGATGTTGAACCAGGGGGTGACGAGGATGTACTTGATGTTCAGCGTCAGCCGGAGGATGATCTTGACCGGCAGCGCCGTCATGATGAGAAAGAGACCCGCGACGATCGCATAGCGGAGCGGGCCGAGTTTCCGGATCACATCGCTCTTCCGTTTCCAGAGATAGAACGCGACGCCCAGGCTGAACCACGCCAGGATCGTGACCGTGCCGATCGCCATCGCGGCCGGGTTGAGCGAGTCGTCGAATCTCTTCGTCGGGACGCCGAACAACTCCGACCAGTCCACGTTTGTCAGCGCGACGACGCGGTGCGTGTCCCAATCCTCCCAGGGCATGAACAGGTTCCACCCGGGACCGCGGAAGAACGTCCCCAGGACGATGAGCGAGACCCAGAGGACCAGGAACCCGAAGCAGAACGTGAGGATCGCAAAGGGCCGCTCCTTGAACGTGTAGTAGCCGTTTCCTTTCGGATTGACGTCGATGTACGGAATCGCGCAGAGCCCCAGGATGATCAGGGACGGGATCGTGACCCCTGCGATCCACGGGTCAAAGTAGACCAGGATCTCCTGCAGCCCGAGAAAATACCAGGGGGCCTTCGACGGGTTGGGGGTGAGCGACGGGTTGGCCGGCGCTTCCAGCGGGGCGTTGAGCGTGATCGACCAGACGGTGAGAATCCCCATGACAAGGAGCGCCGCGAGGAACTCCACCTTGACGAGATACGGCCAGACCTGCACCTTGTCCGCAAGCGCCGCTTCGGCCGGGGAGCCCTGGGCGTCGTTCTTCGCAGCCTTCGACAGCGAGTACCACGTGTAGAAGACGGTCAGGACGAGCATGAGAACGATCGGTACGTTGTCCGGCTTCGAAAGTATCGACAGAAGATGGTTCATAGGCCTCGCGCCTGTCTTTTATATAGAGTGCGTGCGATCAGGACTTTTTCGCGTCGGGATCGGGACCGGAGATCCCGCCGTCTTTCCGTATCCGCCAGAAATGCACGATCATCAGCGTTGCCCCGATCAGCGGGAGGAATATGCAGTGCAGGACGTAGAACCGCAGGAGCGTCGGGGGCCCCACCTGCGTCCCTCCCAGGAGGACGAACCGGACGTCGTTGTTGATCTTCATGCCGAGCTCGGCGCCGAAGGGCCCCTCGCTCCCCAGGAAGGGGGTCGCCCGCGCCATGTTGGTCCCGACCGTCACCGCCCAGATAGCGAGCTGGTCCCAGGGAAGCAGGTAACCCGTGAAGCTCAGGAACAGCGTCAGGGTGAGCAGGAACACCCCCACCACCCAGTTGAACTGGCGCGGCGCCTTGTAGGACCCCGTGAGGAACACCCGGAACATGTGGAGCATCACCGTGATCACCATCGCGTGCGCCGCCCACCGGTGCATGTTCCTCATCAGCGGACCGAATGCGACGTCGTTCATCAGGTACTTCATGTCGTCGTACGCGTATTCGGCCGCCGGCCGGTAGTAAAACATCAGGATCACGCCGGTGACGGTGAGAACGATGAACAGCAGGAAGGTGATCCCCCCCATCCCCCACGTGAACCCGATGTTCGTCGCGTGACGCGCGATGCGGACGGGATGCAGGTGGAGAAACACGTTGTCGACGATCTGGAGCGCCCTGTTCCGCTGTGTATCCTGGTAGTTGTGGCGGAAAACGGATTTGTAGACTTCCGTCTTCTGCATCTTCTCGCGCAGCGTGTCGAGTATACCGAGCATGAGGCCGCTCTCCTCCTGTCTAGCCGTTGTACTTCAGGAATGCGCCGGGTTTCGACCACTCCCCTTTTTCGTACAGGAACTTGATGTTCCTGTCCACGACGATCTGCCCGTCGTCGTCGAGCGTGATCTTGAGCCGTTCCAGAGGCCGGGGAGTGGGTCCCTCGAAGTTGATGCCGTCCTTGTGGTATCCGCTCCCGTGGCAGGGACACTTGAACTTGTTTTCGGCCGCGAGCCAGCGGGGGGTGCACCCCAGGTGGGTGCAGATCGCCGAGAGCGCGTAGAAGCCGTCCGCTTCCCTGATGATCCACACCCGGTAGTCATCCTTGTACTTCTCGTTCACCTCGCCGACGACGAAGTCCTCCGGGAACCCCGCCTTGAACGCGGACGGGGCCTCGTAGAGGACGCGCGGAACCATCAGGCGGAGCGCGCCGAACGTGGCGGTCCCCAGAAACGAAAAGAATGCAAACCAGCCGGCGACATTCAGGAAGCTTTTCCGGTTCATCCGCCAGATCCCGCGGTCGTTTTCCGGAGGCTTGTCCTGTTTCGGTTTCCGCACTTCAGGCGCGGAGGCCTTCGGGGCAACCGGCGCCGGCGCGGCCGGAGGCGGGGTTTCGGGCTGTACGGGGACGTTCATTTCATCGGGCATAGTCGTGCCTCAAGGCAGGGGCAGACGGACGCACCGCCGCCCGGGCTTTGTCGGAATAATTTTCGGGAGAAGACAACGAAGGGAGTGATCTGGCTTTAGGGTCGTTGCGAGGCGGAACAACTATAGTATTGTTGAGGAAGAACGGTTGACTAAGAAACATTGAAAGAGAACAGAGTCAGATGTTCGTATTTCCGTCGTCGCAAGAGCCTATGCCAATGAGCCAGTGGCAAAATGTACAAAAGCGAAATCGAAAAGTCAACAACTAATGCGGACTTCTTCATGCGCGGTCTCTGAAAACGCGATAAGTGTAACGATTTTCAACGCCGTTTGCTTCTCCTCAATCATTCAGGTATATTTCAACCCGATTTCTCAACTCGATCCGACAATCCCGGGTGTCCGCAGACATGGAATGGCTTGACTACAGGCAGCTCCCTCCCGCCGCGGGCGGGTTCTCCGACCTCTTTTTTGATTATCTGTACGACTACGACAATGTCAGCTCATTCTTCCCGTCGAATTTCCGGGAGGACACGTCGTTCGAATCGGTCATGGGAAAGATCGACGCGCGGAACACGGACCGGAGCGTGCTCGTCGAAGTGCTCGCCTCGCAGAATTCCACCGGAGCGGAATCCCCCGCAACGGAAGAGAACATCCGGCTTCTGGGAAAGCGCGGAACGTTCGCGGTCGTCACCGGTCAGCAGGTGGGCCTGTTCGGGGGACCGATGTACACGCTGTACAAGGCGATCACCGCGGTCTCACTCGCCCGGAAACTGACGATGAAGTTCCCCGGGAAAAACTTCGTCCCGGTGTTCTGGATCGAAGGAGAGGACCACGACTTCCAGGAAATGAACCACGTCAGCGTTCTCGACGCGGAGAACGTGCCGGTCCGCGTGGAGTACCTCCCCGGCGGGATCATGCCCGAAAAGAACGTGGGGGCGGTCGGCGAGATGGTATTTGACGAGACGATACGGGCGACGATCGACCGGCTGGAATCGGCGCTCTCGCGGAGCGAATTCACCCCGTCGCTTATCGGAGCACTCAGGGAGTCGTACGCCCCCGGGACGACGTTCAACAGGGCGTTTCAGAGCTGGATGAACAGGATGCTTCCCGGAGCCGGGCTTGTTTTCCTCTCGCCCGGCGAGCCCCGGCTGAAGAAACTGCTCTCCCCCCTCTTTGCCCGGGAGATCGAGGAATACCCTCGAATCTCCCAGATGGTGATCTCCCGAAGTGCTGAACTGGAAAAGAGATACCATGCCCAGGTCAAACCAAAGTCGATTAACCTTTTCCTGTTTCACAAGGGGGGAAGGTACCTGATTGAACCGAGGGAGAGCGACTTCAGCCTGAAAGGGACACGGGCGTTCTTCACGAAAGAACAGCTTCTGGCGATCGCCGCGGAGACCCCGGAACAGTTCAGCCCCAATGTCGTGCTCCGGCCGATCTGCCAGGACATGCTCCTGCCGACCGTTGCGTACGTGGGGGGACCGTCGGAAATCGCTTACCACGCTCAGCTCGGGCCCGTGTACGAGGCACTGGCTGTCCCGCAGCCCGTCGTTTACCCCAGGGCGAGCGTTTCGCTGGTGCAGACGGGTCTCCTGCGCGCCATGGAGAAGTACGCACTCGAGCTCCCGGAGTTCCTGGGGGATACGGGAAAGGTGACGGCGAAGGTTGTGGAGCAGATTTCCGAAATCAAGCTCGATGCGCTCTTTGCGGGCGTCACGAAGAACCTGCACGACGCACTGGGCGAGCTGAAATTCGGGCTGCACGAAGTGGACCCGACGCTCCTGGGCGCACTGGAAAACGTCGCGTCCAAAATCGACGTCAACATCGGCGTCCTCAGGGAAAAATCCGTCGCAGCGCAGAAGCGGCGGAACGAGACCGCCGTCCGCCAGATCGAGAAGGCGGCGGCCGGACTCCTCCCTTCGGGAAGCCTCCAGGAGCGTGAGCTCACTCCGATCTATTACATGAACAGGTACGGCGAGGGGCTCGGCGCGTGGCTCACCGACAGGATCGACGTCTCGGCGTTCAAGCACCAGATCCTGCAGCCGTAGGCCCCGCGCGGCGGCCTCCCCCCGCCGGGAATGATTACGCCTCCGCCTTCTTCTCCGGCACGGGCCGGATCCAGTCTCCGAAGTTGATGAGCTCCTCCATCCTGCACGACCAGACAAGCTTGTCGTCGTAGACCGTGATGTCCGGGCATCCGTCGCACATGCTGAGGGCGCCGTTGGCCATCATGTCCGCGGGCTGGATGATCATCACCGACTGCATGTGCAGCCTCGGGATCCCCCTCCACGGAGCGCGCACGACGTCCTTCACGTACGCCCCGGCCGTCTTCCTGAGTCCAATGTCCAGCCCGGAGAGCGCGAGCATCGAGCGGGCACGCCCCAGAACGCGCGGGTGGGAGTACGCCAGGTAAGAACCCTTCCAGAGGTGGTGGAACGTCTGCGACATCTCCATCAGCTTCGCCCCGGCGTATCCGTAGATTTTCTTCTTCGTGCCGACGCGGAGCGTGACGAGCCACTTGAAATGTTCGGGCCGCTCGGTCCCGTTGAGATAGGCGCAGGGCTGAAAATCGGGGTACCGCGTCCGCAGCTCCGCCACAATGTCGTCCGACATGATGGAGATCTTCCTGTCCTCGTCGATCGCGTAGGCGATCGGCGTCATGTCTATCTCGCCGCCTCCCACCATGTACTTGAAGCCCTTTTTGACCGGCGCGGCGCGGTACGCGATGAACACAAGGATGTGAACGATGTCGATGTGTTCCTGTCCCCAGGCGACGATGGCCGGAACGTCTTTCAGCGTGTGTTCGTAGACCGTGGCGTTGAACGCGCAGGAGATGCCCCCCTCCTCCGCCAGCATCAGGGCGTACTTGAGCCTCAGCTCGTTCAGCTCGATTTCCGTCTTCCCCTTCATGTGCGGGCGGTTCTGACCGCTGTCGATGTGAAACGTGAAGCCGTACACTCCCGCCTGCTTCAGCGCACGCAGCTTCTCCGGGGTCAGCAGCTGGCCGTTGGTGTTGATGATCGGCTTGTTTCCGTCCGCAGCGACCATGGCAACGATCTCCTCGATCCGCGGATGCGTCAGCGGATCCCCTCCTGCAATCGACACCCCGTCGGTTTTCCTCAACCGCTTGAACGTGTCGAGCTCCCGGCGAACCTGCTCCAGGGTCTTGTGCCCGTTCGGTTCGTTTTTCCTGTAACAGCCGTCGCAATACAGATTGCACTGGCTCGTCGGTTCCAGCCAGCTGATGGCGTTGTCGGGAAGGGTCCAGGGTAACCTGTAGAGATCGTTGTGGTTGAGGGGGGTCGCCATGCGTGCTCCTGTCATTGTTCGGGAATGAGGACGCTCAAAAATGCCATGCCCGTCCCCACGTAATCGCGAGAACGGGCATGAAAATGAACGGGTCCTGGCCGTCGCGGGGCGGAAGCCCGCGCACAAAATGGTCAGGCACATAATTTACATAATCCGCGGATTAATGCAAATCCCCGCGCGGCGTCAGGGGTCGGGGAAGAACGTCCTGTGCAGTGCGAGCGCGGTGCGGCGGATGTCCTTCCCGTCGACGACGAACGTGACGTTGATCTCCGATGCCCCGAGCGAGATCATGCTCACCGGAATGTCTTCTCGGTCCAGCGCCGCGAACACGCTCGTCACGATCCCCCGCGTCCGCTTCAGCCGCTCGCCGACGACGCAGAAGATCGCCTTGTCGGTCTCCTCCTCGACGTCCGCGATCTGTTTGAGCTCGCCGGCGATCGCCTCAAGCGACGACCGCGAATCAACCGTCAGCGACAGGCTCACCTCGGAGGTGGCGATCACGTCCACGCTCGTCCCGTGGGAGGCGAAGATCTCAAAGACCCGGGCGAGAAAGCCGTGCATCATGAGCATCCGCGTGGACGTGATCGTGATGAGGGTGATCCCCTCCTTGTACGCGATCGATTTGACGACCCCGGGGGCATGCTCCCCCCCCTTCGCGAGGATGACCGTGCCGGGGACGTCCGGGCGCTTCGAATTGAGCACGCGCACCGGGATGTTCTTCTGCACGGCCGGGAGGATGGTCGCCGGGTGAAGGACCTTCGCGCCGAAGTAGGCGAGCTCCGCGGCCTCGCGGAACGTCATCTCCTCGATGACGCGGGCCCCGGGGATCAGCGACGGGTCCGACGTCATCACGCCGTCCACGTCGGTCCAGATCTGGATCTCCTCGGCGCCGAGCGATGCGCCGAAGATCGCGGCGGAATAGTCCGACCCGCCCCTCCCGATCGTCGTCGGGATGCGCTCCGGCGTCGCGCCGATGAATCCCTGCGTCACGACGACCTGCCCCCCCTCCAGCCGCGGCGCGATGATCTCCGCGGCCCGGCGGTCGATCTCGCCGAAGAGCGGGACCGCCCGCGTGTACTCCGCGCTGGTGATCATCACGTCGTGCGCGCTGACGAGTACCGACGGCAGCCCTTCCTGCTTCATGTGGTGGTACAGGAGGAGCGTGGAAAGCCGCTCCCCGAACCCGGCGAACGTGTCCAGCGACCTGTCGGTGAGCTCCCCCAGGATGGCGATGCTCTTGACGAGGTCGCGCAGCTCGTCGATGAGGGCGTCGACCTGCGACTGCACCGTGAACAGGACCTCCCCGGCGAAGAGATCGTGGGCGATCTTCCGGTGGCGCACCCTGAGCTCCTCCAGGCGGTCGAGCGCTTTTTCCTTCCCCGCCTCGCGCGCGCTCCGGGCAAGGGCCAGGAGCGCGTTCGTCACCCCCGCGCACGCGGAGGCCACGACGAGGGGGCGGCGCACGAGGTTGCGCCGCACGATCGCGGCAACGTTGCGCATCGCCGCGGCGTCCTCGACGGAGGTCCCTCCGAACTTCATGACGATCATCGCTTCCTCCCTTTCGGCACTTCGTTCCAGAGGCGGGACATGAAATACGCGCCCGCCAGGGCGAACGGGATCGGCGCCCAGTGCCAGGCTTCCCAGCCCCACCGCGTCGTGATGTACCCCACCCCCATCCCCACGAACGCCCCGGCCAGGTACTGCATCCCGTCGAACATCCCCGCCGCGGTCGCGGCGGCCTTCCTCCCGCCGAAATCCATCGAGGCGGCGCCGCCGATCATCCCGTGGGCACCGTTGACGCAGAAGGAGAGCGCGATGAGGCAGCACGCCGCGGCAAGGGGTCCCATGCCGAATGCATCCGAGAGCCCGAACAGGACGAGGACGACCGCCATCCCGAGGAACCCGAAGAGAATGACCGGGGCCCTCCTCCCGGCGAACGTCCTGTCGGATGTGATGCCGAAGACGAACCCGCCGGCGATCCCCGCCAGCGCGATCCCCCACGTCGCCACGATGTACGGAACGTACGTAGCGAACGACGAGGAACGGGCGCCGTGAAAGTCGACGAAATACTTCGGCCACCAGGCGTCGATCACGCTCCGCCGCACGAACCCGATCATCATCGATCCCAGCGCGATCGTCCAGGTCACCCGGGAACGAAAGACCCGCGTGAACACGAATTTCAGCGACGAGGGAGAATCGTCGTCCACCGCTTCGTCTCCCGTATCGAACCCGGGATACCCGGCATCCGCGGGGGAATTCTTCATCCAGAGGGCGTTGACGGCGAACAGCAGTGCGACGCACCCGGCAGGGATCCAGAACACGTACTGCCAGGGGAGCACAAGGAGGATCAGCGGGACCCCCTGGAACGCGAGGAGGAGTCCCAGCCGGATCAGGACGCCGAAAATCCCCGCAAACGTCCCCCGCTCCCTCACGTGAAACCACTGAGCGTTGACCTTGACGATGGAAAGCGCCCCGAAAGACTGGAAGTACCCGTTGAGGCCCCACACCACGGCCATCAGCGTCAGGATGAGCGTCCCGGACATGCCGAACGACATGACGGCGGGGATCACGACGTGGCGCGAGGGGCCGGTTCCCTCCCAGACGGCCGGGCTCACGATCGCGAGTCCCGCCAGCCCGAACAGGATGTTGGCGGCGACGACGCCGGCCGCGCCGAAGAGAAACGCTTTCTTCCCGCCGATCCTGTCAGCCAGCGGTCCGTTGAGCACGACGGACAGACCGTAGACCAGCGGCATTATCGTCTCGAACACCCCCAGGTCCGTGTTCTTCCAGCCGAAGAGGTCCGCCAGTACCGGGGCGACCGCGGTGTAGTTGTACCGCGTGGCGTAAAAAAACGCGTAGAGGACGCCGAGCGACATCCAGTTGACCACGCGCCGGGCGCGGAACCCGTCGCCGGGGAGCACGACGCCGTCAGGGGAAGTGTCCATGGAAGCAGTGTCCTGTGTGTCGGGTGGGCTGTTACTCAGCGGGAGTCCGGAAGGCGGTTCTTCCAGAGCGTTCCGGTCACGCGGGCGAGCTCCGCGGCGATGAGTTTCGGGTCGTGCGTCTTTTCGGGCTCGTTCTCGAACACGGCGTACGGGACCGAAAAGTCCTTCACGCGGACGTACGCAGGGTCTCTCGCGGCGATCTCCTCCCAGTCGTTCGTCCTGTAGTAGTGTTCCATTTTTTCGTCGGGAAGCGAATGGTACAGGATGGAATGCTCCTCCCCCTTGCGCGCCCGGCGCCTGTTTTTCCGGACGGATTCCTCGTACGACACCCGGATATACACGAGCGCGGCGCGGCGCAGGATCTCCTCGTGCAGGCACCCGAGGGCATGGGCGATGGCACCCGGGCCGCCGCGCGCGAACTCGATGATGACCGTCCTCCCGTCGTGGTAGGCGGGATCGCGCAGGATCTTCTTCCGGTATTCGAGGTTGATCCGCTCGAGGTAGAGGTCCCAGACGAACTCGTCCTTGAACCAGTAGTGCTCATCCGTCCAGACCCGGTTCCGGCCATGCCGGGTGAGGATGTCGTCGGTCTCGAACGTCTCCCACACATACAGGAAATCGTCGAGCTCTTCGAACGCGCCGATGCGGAATTTCGCAAGGCGCTCCTCCGGGGCGGTCTTCTTCAGGAAGTCGATGACTTCCGATTTTCCGGCCGCCGGGCGGCCCGTAATGATCAGGACGGGAAAATTGCCGTTGCTCATGTGTGCTCCGCTTCAGGTGTCAGGGAACCAGCTCGATCGTGTCCGTGATGGCGGGGACGATCTCTTTCCGCTGCCGGACGATTTTCTCCACCGCCTCGAACACCGTTTCGCGCAGATACACGGGAGTCCGCACGCCGACGCCGAGGTACTTCTTCGCATCCCCGACGAAGAAATCGCTCGCCCCGCACGGGTACGAACGTCCGTCCTCGAGCGGCTTCCCCCCCACGGTGACCGATACCAGCTCGACCGACCCGTCGGCGAGCTTCCTGTATTTCGCGGACATCCCGGCGATCTGTATGCCGGGCCTCTTCCGGATGTCGTAGAGGAGGACATCGCGCAGCTCCGCCCCCGTCAGCTGGAACGTCGTCATGATGTTGCGGAACGGCAGAACTTCAAACAGGGTCTTCTTCGTCACGGGTCCCGCCGGGACGTCCCTCCTGATCCCGCCGTTGTTCATGAACCCCACCTCCGCCCCCGCCGCCTCCCGCTGCGCGTCGGCGAGGAACGTCCCGATGGCGTTCTGCGATTCGCTCCGGCTCCAGTTTCCCCCGAGCGTGAACAGCACGTCGTCGAACTCCCTGTCGATCTCCTTCTGGATGGAATCGGCGATCACGGACACCGGGTTCGCCTGCCGCCCCTCCCGCGCCCACAGGGGAAGGAGATTTCCGTCATACTTCGTGACCCGCCCCCCCTCGACGGTGATGTCGAGCACCCCCAGGTTTTCCGCGTTCGATCCCGTCTGCACGATAAGGACGCCGCCGACCACCTTCGGGTGGCGCAGCCGCGTGTGCGAGTGACCCCCGACGATGATCGCCAGGCCGTCCGCTCCCCGGGCGAGCTCGGAGTCTTCCACTACCCCCTGGTGCGTCAGGGCGATGATCAGGTCGGTCTGCGGCTTCAACTCAAGAATGAACTTCCGCGCCGTCTCCACGGGCGACAGGACGCGGAGCCCGACCAGGTTGTTCTGGTTGACGAGCTCGTACAGCTCCTGCGAGATCAGCCCGATGATCCCGATCCTGAGCCCCCCGCGGTTCAGGACGACGTACGGCCGGTTGCCGACGGGGTAGCGGCCGAGCGTGTCGACCAGGTTCGCGCACAGCGTCGGAAAGTCCGCGATGCGGACCAGGGCCCGCAGATTGTCCTGCGACACGTCAAAGTCGTGGTTCCCCGGGCACCATGCGTCGTACCCGATCGAATCCATCATCGCAAAGAGAGCTCCTCCCTGCGCGCCGGCGTACACGCGTTCGGTGATCGGATTGCCCGTCATGACGTCCCCGGCGTCGAGCATGAGCGTGAGACCTCTGACGCCGCGGATGCTGTCGGCGGCGGACTTCAGGGCCGCGAGACCGCCGATGAGGGGCTTCGGCGTTTCCTTCACCCAGAACGCCTCGTGCGGCATGAACGACGCGTGGATATCGTTCGTGTGGAGGATCGTGAGCGACGTTTCCTGTGCAAAGCTCCCCCCGGCGGCGGCAAGGAGGACGAGGAGGAGGTACGTTGTTCGGTGAGCGTGCATGGGGTTCCCTGCAATGTGCGAGTGGGGGGAATATACGAAGAATGGGGGAATTACGAAACTTCCCGTGACCGCAGTTTGATATTCCGCGGGGGATTCGTATTTTGGGTTTGCGTCCTTCACGACTCACACCACGCGCCATGATCGCACTCGAAAGCCTCACACTCAAGAGCGTCCTGAAGCAGAGCACCCGGCGGTTCAGGGACAGGATTGCGTTCTCCACGGTCGACGGCGAAGCCATGACGTTCGGGCGGGTCGCCGAGCGGGTCGAAGAGATTACACGGTTCCTCCACGACCGGGGAATCATCGCCGGCGACAGGGTCGCCCTCCTGTCGGAGAACAAGCCGAACTGGGGAATCGCCTTCTTCGCCGTCACCACGATGGGGGCGGTGGCCGTCCCGATACTTCCCGACTTCCACCCGAACGAGGTCCAGCACATACTCCGCCACTCCGAGTCCAAGGCCCTCTTCGTATCGAAGAAACTCCTCGGAAGTCTCGAGGACAAGGAGTTCACGCAGCTGACGACGAAGATCCTCCTGGACGACATGTCGCTCATCGAGCCGGAAGATTCACCGGACCGATTCCAGCAGATCCTCGACCAGGGGAGCAGGGAGATCGCGCGGCTGAAGGAGGTGGCCTTCCGCGTAACGGGGAAAATCGCCACCGAGGTGCGGGAGGACGACATCGCGTCCATCATTTACACCTCCGGCACCACGGGACATTCCAAGGGGGTCATGCTCACGCACAAGAACCTGGTTGCCGACACCCTTGCAACGTCGGAGCTCGTGGACGTGACCGAGGCAGACCGGTTCCTGTCGATACTCCCCCTGTCGCACTCGTACGAGTGCACGCTCGGCCTGATCGCCCCCGTCCTGCTCGGGGCCTCCGTCTACTACCTCGACAAGCCCCCCTCGGCGGGTGTCCTCATGCCGGCGATGGCGAAGGTGAAGCCGACCGTCATGCTCTCCGTCCCGCTGGTCATCGAGAAGATCTACAAGGGGAGGATCCACCCGAAGCTCACGGGGAATCCCGTCGTCAGGGGGCTTTACAAGATCCCCCTGTTCCGGCGGCGGCTCAACGCGGCGGCGGGGAAGCAGCTCCTGGCCTCGTTCGGGGGAAACCTCAGGATATTCACGATCGGCGGGGCGCCGCTCGCCCCGGACGTCGAGCTCTTTCTCCGGGAGGCGGGATTTCCCTATGCGATCGGGTACGGCCTGACAGAGACATCCCCGCTGGTCGCCGGTTCCCCTCCCGCATCGACGAAATACCGCTCGACGGGATTTCCGGTCCAGAGTGCGCGGATCAGGATCGACAATCCCGACCCCTCCACGGGCGAGGGGGAGATCCTCGTCAGGGGACCGATGGTGATGAAAGGGTATTACAAGGATCCGAAACGGACAGCCGAAGTCATGACGCCGGACGGGTGGTTCCGTACGGGAGACCTGGGGGTCTTCGACAGGAGCGGATACCTGTACATCAAGGGGAGGCTCAAGAACCTGATCCTCGGGCCGAGCGGGAAGAACATCTACCCCGAGGAGATCGAATCCACGATCAACGAGTTCGACATCGTCGTCGAGTCGCTCGTGTTCCAGCAGGACAATCAGCTCGCGGCGCGCGTCCACCTCAATTACGAGGAGCTGGACAAGCTGTTTTCGCGCGTCCAGCTGACGGAATCCCAGATCCGGGAGAAGATGCGCTCGCTCCTCGACGACCTCCGCCGGCAGATCAACGAGCGCCTGGCGTCGTTTTCCAGGATACAGAAGCTCGTCGAGCAGCGGGAGCCGTTCGAAAAGACCCCGACACAGAAGATCAAAAGACACCTCTACGTCTGATCGCGGAGGGGCCGCCGCGGGGATTCAGCGGAAGTCTCCTCCCGCGAGGAGCTCTTTGATCTTCTCGAGCCGCGGACGGTCGATCGCCGTGCGCACGGGGAGCGTCTCCGCCAGTTCCAGGCAGCGCCTGGCGTCGTCCTTCCTTCCCATGTCGAGATACAGGATCCCCAGTTCGTACTGGTGCCGCATGATGCCGGGGGCGATCGCTACGGCTTTCTTCAGCGCCGCCTCCGCCTCCGGGAAGCCCCCGTGCGGAACCGAACCGACGAACAGCGATGCGAGCATCCGCTCCAGCCACCCGATATTCCCCAGCGCGCGGTAAAATGAGCCCAGGATCGACCAGGCGGCGTCGTCCTGCGGGTTGAGTTCCGTGGCGCGCAGTGCCTCGGCCTGAAGCTCACGCGAGATGACGAGCTTCTTCTCCGTCGGTGCATCCAGCGCGAGATACCCCAGCGCTCCCGCCAGCCACGTATGCCCCTCCTCTTTCATCGAATCGGCGGCGATGCAGCGGCGGGCGTAGGCTTCCCCCCGGGAGAGGAGGCTCCCCCGTGCGTCCCCTTCCGAAACCTCCGCGGCGCAAACACAGGCCCTTGCCAGCCGCCACAGGATCTCCGGATCCGTGGGAGTCCCGGCGAGCGCTTCTTCATACAGGGCGATGGCCGGCGGGTAGTCGATCCGTGCGAACGCGTCGTCCCCGGACCGCATCAGCGTCGCGACGTCGCCTGTTCCGGGCAGAAGGCAGACAGCCCAGGAGAGAAGGAGCCCGGCCAGCACGTTCAGTTCACCCCGGCCTGCTTTTTCAGAAGGTCCCGTATCTCGGCCAGGAGGAGTTCCTGCGCGGAAGGTTTCGGCGGAGCGGCCGGCGCCGTCTCCTTCGTCCGCTTCAGAGCGTTAATCCCCTTGATGAGGAGGAATATGGCGAATGCGATAATCGCGAAGTCGAACCAGGTCTGGATGAACGCCCCGTAGCGGAGCGACACCGCCGTCGACCCGACGAGCGGCGCTTTCAGCGTGACGGCAAGGTCACGGAAATCGACGCCGCCGATGAGAAGGCCGAGCGGAGGCATGATCACGTCTCCGACGAGCGAGGAGACAATCTTGCCGAACGCTCCGCCGATGATGATACCGACCGCCAGGTCGACGACGTTCCCCTTCATGGCGAACTCTCTGAATTCCTTGACGACGCTCATGGTACATCTCCTGTTATGGTACGTATGTGTGGGTGTGGAGCGGGACAGCTCAAAAAAGCGTGTAGGTCAGGCCCAGGGCGAGCGCCTGTTTCATCTGCGTCTTCGCCGACACGTTAACGTCGTTGATGATGTTGAACGTCAGCCCCGTCGAGATGTATTTGTTGACCTTCGCCACGATCGAGTAATCGTTCCGGACGACGATCCGGTCCATCGTCTGGAACGGGGCGAACAATTCCAGCCGTCCCACGAACTGGATGTTTTCCGCGATGTTCGCGTTCAGTTCGCTGACGGACTCGATGCCGCCGCGGGTCCATACCTTGTGCACCGTGTTCGTCGTCAGGTCCGTGGCATACTGGTTGTACTGGGACGTGAAGACCTCGCGGAGCTCGGCGCCCAGGCGGGTCGTAAACACCGCCGCGGGCCTGTACTCGAACCCGGCGCTTTCGGTGACGTACCCGGGATCAAAAAACTTCGACACCCGGGTTTCCGGGGTCGTGCTGTAATTGTACCCGGGCGCGAACTGCGTGCGCACCGTGGCCGCCACGTACGGATTGAGGTTCCCTCCCGTTTTCAGGAGGAAAAGACTCTCGAGATAAATATCGTCGTCCGTCTTGCGGAGCCCCTGGTCGCCGAGCCGCGCCTGCCCGAAGGCAAGCCGGTAGTTGTTCGTCCAGATGGTCCGTTCGGACGTCAGCACCGACGACCCCTGGAGGACGGCGGAGTACGCGAGCGTGTTGGAGCCGCCGGCGACCCAGTCCTTGAACGACACCTGCGTCAGGTTCAGCGCACCTGAGGCGGTGTGGTTCCATCCGTAGTGCTTCGAGGTGTCCGCGTTCGCCTTCGCGGACTGTTCGAGATACTTCTTTTCCCGTTCGATTTCCTCAGGGGTTCTTTGCTGGGCGACCGCCCCGGCACTGCACAGCAGAAAGAGGACAAGCAGATACGTGGATTTCATCCGTCTCCTGTAGCATTGTTCGTAGAGTGTGAGTTGAACTACGCAAGAAAGCAAATTCCCCGCAACATGCAACGCCCTCTTCCCGGGAATGTCACCCCGGGGGAACATTTCTACCTGCAGAAGAGCGCGCTGTCGGGAACGGCACTCACTCCCGATCCCGGAACGCGCCACGAGACGTTCAGTCCCGCACCCCCCGATTTGTTGAAGTACTCGACATGGATCGCATGGAGGCCGGACTCGAGAGCGACCACCCCTTTCCTTTCCGTCATTCCGTGCAACCCGTCGTTCTCGACGACGGGAACGCCGTCCACGGTGAGCCTGCTCCCGTCGTCCGATTCAGTGAAGAACGCGTAGACCCCCGTCGCGGGAACTGCGATAAAGCCGTCGTAGACGAACGCGTAATTCTCCAGACGAAGCCGGGGTGTCCCGAAGTTCCCGAGTTTTCCCTCCCTGAACGGGGAGAGATGCGCGAAATCAGGGAGGCTGTCCCACGCGCCCTGATAGTACCTGTACGCAATCCCGGGAGCGAGCCCGCCGCCGCGGAGCGAGGGGATCGCGGCGGTTTTCGTGAACGTCTTCGACGCGACCGGACTCACCGGCTTCCCGAGCCGGAAGAGCCTCGCACGCACGGTCCCCCCGCGTGTGAGGACGACGGGCCCTTCCGCGCGCAGGGATCTGGAGAGGGGGACGGACCCGTCGAGCGTGTAGCGTATCTCGGCGTTCCGCCGTTCGGAGGTGATCGAAAGCGAAACCCTGTCGACGAAAAGCGTTTCGGGGGCGGCGATAACGGGGGGATGGTTGATTTCCGGAACGGCGTCGAAGTCGAGGCCGACGACCGCGTCGGAGGGATCGGGAGACGCACCGGGGAGCACAACGACGAGCGTGTCCTCACTCCGGGTCACGTGAAGCGTGGAGCTCCGGTCCGCCATCAGGTATGCGCGGACCGGAGTCCCGAGCAGGCCGGGAACCGTCAACCTCCCGGAAGCGGGCCAGTCGAACACGTGGAGATACAGTGTCGTTCCGCCCCCCTTCCGCCTCTCCGTGCAGCGGCCCCAGCCGAGGTGCTCGAACGGGCTCGCGGTCGTCCCGTGGACGGCCTCTCCGTTGACGTTCATCCAGATCCCGATGTCGCGGAGGCGTTCGATGCTCTCCGGGGGGAAGACGCCGTCCGAGGTGGGACCGATATTGAGGAGGAAATTCCCTCCCTTCGACGCCACGTCCGCGAGCGTGCGGATCAGCTCCTTCGGGGATTTCCAGTCCGTGTCGGCCCTGCAGTATCCCCAGTGATCGTTCATCGTCATGCAGGTTTCCCAGTCGACACCCGGCAGCCCCGTGGCGGGAACCTCCTGCTCGGGCGTACCGAAATCTCCGGAGAATTCCCCCTCCTTCGTGAACCCTTCCATCCCCGAGCGCGCGGCGCCGACCCGGTTGTTGACGATGATGTCCTTCTGAAGCGAGCGGACATAGTCGTAGAGCTCTTTCCCGTACGCCGTGTTCCAGGTCGATTCCCATTCACCGTCGAACCAGAGGACGCCGATCGGCCCGTAGTTCGTCAGGAGTTCCTTGATCTCCGCTTTCATGTACCGGACGTACCGGCCGAAATCCGCCCCCGAATCCGGACGGTCGGTCTCCCATTCGCGGCGGGGGAGGTAGTCGCTGTGATGCCAGTCCATGATCGAATAGTACCAGCAGATCTTCATCCCTTCCTTCCTGCAGGCATCGGCGAGCGCTTTCATCACGTCCTTCCGGAACGGCGTCGACATGACGTTGAAGTCGGTCTCCTTCGCGTCGAAGAGGCAGAACCCGTCATGATGTTTCGTGGTAATGACGATGTATTTCATCCCCGCCGCCTTCGCCATCCTGACCCACGCGTCCGGATCGAATTTCGACGGGTTGAACTTCCCGACGAATGACTCGTATTCTTTGAGGGGAATCTTCGCGCTCGTCCGTATCCACTCCCCGTAGTCCGTCTTCCCGTTCCACGCACCCGCAGGCACCGCGTACAGCCCCCAGTGGATGAACAGTCCGAAACGGGCTTCGCGCCACCATTGCATCCTCGCCGCGCGATCGGCGCTGGATTCCTCCCCCGCACCGGCGGAGAAGCGGAGAGCTGCACAGGCGACAAGGGATATCATGAACAGGTTCAGAAGTCTCATGGTCTTCTCCTGGATTGTAACCGGGTTTGACGCTTCACTGGACGACGATTTCATCGATGAACAGCCACGCCTTTCCCCCCGCCCCCGGGTGCCACGGCGGACAGGTCCCGAGGTTGCGGGCGGTGACGCGGACGTACCGGATTTCCGCCTGCGCGGGGGCCGAGTGCCACTCGCGCACGGAGGGCTCTTCCTCGCCCCGGGCCGGCGGGACGTCAAACGACCCGGCGGGAGTGAACGTCCGGCCGTCCACCGAGGTCTCGAACGACACGGACGAGGGAAAGAAGATCCACGAGCCGGTCCTCTGAAGAAACCTGGCACCGATCAGCGAGACGGCGACGGGTTTGCCGAGGTCGACGACCGCCTCGAAATCCACCCCCTCGAATCCCAGCCACCTTCCGTCCGCATGGTCCAGAGAGCCGAAGAGCCCGTCCGTGAGGGAGCGGCTCCCCTGCGCGAGATACTTCGTGGCCGGAAACGTCACTGCCACCGGAGCGAATACCGCCCTGTGAAACAGGACGGAGTCGGCGGTGGGGGGAAACACTTCGCCGCTGCGCAGCGCGGAGGCCCTGATCACGGCAGATTCGTGCAGCGTCAGAGGAGAGCGGTACACGGGAGATCCCCGTGACGGCCCGGAGCCGTCCGTCGTATACAGAATCGAATCCGCGGGAAGCTCCGTGCTGAGCGAGATCCTGACGCCGCGCGAATCCGGATCCGGGTCCGTCGCCATACGGACCGCGTAGCCGCTCCGCGCCCACGTGTAACCGCACGCATCATACCGCCCGAGCTGGCGGGGCATCCGCCGGAGAAAATCGCTCCAGTCCCTCTCCCCTGCCGGCGTCCAGAGAACCTCCGCGAGCGCCGCGAGCCTCGGAAGGAGCATATACATCGCGCGTCCGGGTGTTGCGATGAATTCGCTCCAGAGGCACCCTTCCGCGCCGAGTATGCGGGGACGTTCGTCCGCACGAAGCGAATCGGGAACGGGCTCGAACGCGTAGACTGTGCCGAGGGGGAGATATCCTCCGCCGCCGGGGGGCTCCAGAGCGGCGGGCCCCTGCGACTGGCTCAGGTACGTGAACGAACCGGGCGCCATCACGACATCGTGGCCGAGCCGGGCGGCGTCGATCCCCCCCTGCATCCCCCTCCACGACATCACCGATGCACCGGGAGGAAGCCCTCCGTCGAGAATCTCGTCCCACCCGATGACGCGACGCCCTTTCGACCGGACGAACGATTCGATCCGCTTCATAAAGTAGCTCTGCAGATCCGACTCATCGCGAAGGCCCTCGGCCCTGATCCGGGCCTGGCATTTCGGGCATCGTTTCCACTCGCTCTTATCCGCCTCGTCCCCGCCGATGTGTATATAGTCGCCGGGGAACAGGTCCATCACTTCGGTCAGTATGTCGTCGAGAAACGAGAACGTTCCCTCGTTTCCCGCGCAGAATATCGTCGAGATCGGCCAGTAGCTCCCCGGCGGTACGGTGAACGGCCCTCCCGTGCAGGAGAACTCCGGGTACGCCGCCAGCGCGGCGAGCGCGTGCGCCGGCATCTCGATCTCGGGAACGATCGTGACGTACCGCTCGCGCGCATACTCGACGATCTCCCGGATCTCGTCCTGCGTATAGTAGCCGCCGTACGTTGCATGCTCGCCGGTCTGCTGCGGGGGCCGTGCACCCCAGTCACGATCCTCCCTGTCCACGCGCCATGCCCCCGTGCGCGTGAGCTCCGGGTATTTCCTGATTTCGATCCGCCATCCCTGGTCGTCGGTCAGGTGCCAGTGAAAGACGTTCATCCTGTGCATCGCCAGGATGTCGATGTACGTCCTGATGAACGCAGCGGGGAAGAAATGCCTGCTCACGTCGAGGTGCATCCCCCGCCAGCGGAACCGGGGTGCATCCTCGATGCTGCAGCACGGGAGGGAGAGGACCGCGCCCGCGGGGGGAAACAACTGGAGAAGCGTCTCGATTCCGTAGAAGACGCCGGGGTCCCCTCCGCCGGTAATCGTGATCCCGGATGTGGTCACGGAAATCCTGTATGCCTCCCCGTCCGGGAGAGAGAGACTGTCCTTCCGTATCCTGATCCCGCGGAAATCCCCGGCGGCTTTTCCCCCTTCCGGAAGCTGGAATCCGGCGGCGGTCCGTATCCTGCCCTGCAGAAGAGCGATCGTCGGGCGGGGGATGCCCGGTGCGGCCAGGGGAGTCGAGGATGTGACTGTGAACGTCCCTTCCCCCTCCACGAGCGAGACGGGACGGGGTACGATGCAGATCCTCTCCCCCTTTGTCGGTTGAGGGGTCCCCGGACGCGCCGGGGAGTTGAGCGACCCCGTTACGAAGAGCAGGGCGGAAAGCACCGCGATGTGCCCGGCACGTTTCACGGCGCCTCCGGGCCATGGAGATCGCCGGGGTGTGTTCACGATGGCGCACAGAACAGAACGATCAATTGCGGCGGTCATCCCCCATCCTCCGTGTGTGATGGTACAGTCTACTCACAGGCGGTGAAGAAGTCAATCTCCGCACGGAGGGTGCCGGGTCGGCCGCCCTTGCCTCTCGACGCCGGTTCCGGTATCTTTCTTCAGTCATGACGCCCCGCGCCCGCCATATGATCATCGTTCCCCTCCTCCTGGTGTCGCTTCAGGCGGCGGCTCATCCCGTGGACTGGGCCGAGGTCCACGCCCTGACGATGAGAGGGATCGACAGGCTGTACAACATGAAGATCGACGAGGCGGCCGCCACGTTCGACTCCGTCCGGCGCATGGCGCCGGGGGACCCCCGCGGATACTTTTTCGGCAGCATGGTCCACTTCTGGCTCTTCACGCTGACCCGCGACGAAAAGGAATACCGGACGTTCCTCGACAAATCGGACGACGTCATCACCGTGTGCGAGAACCTCCTCGACGCCGACGACAAGGACGCCGTCTCCCTGTTCTACCTCGGGGGGATCTACGGATACAGGGGACTGGCGCACCAGGCGCACAACTCGATGTTCAAAGCCGTGACCGAAGGGCGAAAAGGATACATGTCGCTCAAGGAAGCCGTACGCCTGAAGCCCGACCTCTACGACGCGCAGATGGGATTCGGGCTCTTCAACTATTTGGTGGCGAAAGTGCCCAGGTCGCTCAGCTGGGTCCTGAGCCTCGTCGGGTTCGACGGCGACGCCGAAGGGGGGCTCGCCATGGTCCGCAACGCGGCCGAACACGGCGTGTACACGCGCACAGAGGCCCGGTTCTTCCTCTCCCAGTTTCTCTTCGCGGAACAGAAAAGCGACGAGGCGCTCCCGATCCTCGATACGCTCATCGCCGAATACCCGGACAACCAGCTCTTCGTCGTCACGTACGCTTCGTGGCAGTCGAGGCTCGGGAACGCCGCCGCCGCGCTCCGGGCAGCGCAGAAGGCGATCGAGATCAGCCGCCGGAGCCGCGTTCACTACGGGGAGGAATTCGTCTACAGCACGCTCGGGGCAATTTACTACGCGCTGAACGACTTCGCGGACGCCAGGTCGAACTTCGAGGAATACGTCAGGAGGGCGGCCTCCGAGGATTACGTCACGAACTGGACGTACTACCGTCTGGCGGCGGCCCAGGAACTTTCAGGCGACCGCGCCGCCGCGCTCGCGACGTACCGGCGGATGAAGGCGGTTGAGGACAGGGACCGCGCGGGCGAATCGTACATGTACAGGATCGCCAGGCGCCGTCTGAAGGATCCCATCTCCCCCGTCGAGTCGCTCCTCCTGCGCGCGGGAAACGATCTCGGGAGAAAATCCTATGACACCGCGGAGGCGGCATTTACAGAGGCGCTGGACTCCGCGGGGACGGACACGGACGTCCGCGCGAGGGCGCTCCTCGGGCTCGAGCAGACGGCGATCGCGAAGAAGGACTACGTGTCCGCGTTGAAGCCGGCCGGGGAACTCACCGCGCTCAAGCCCTCGACCGAGCTGTGGGTCATCCCGCAGGGGCTCCTCGGCCTGGGGGAAGCGCTCGAGAAACTCGGACGCACGGAGGAGGCGCGCGCCGCGTACGGGAAGATTCTCGGGTACGACGATTACGATTTCCAGAAATCGGTCGAGGAAAAAGCACGGAAGGAGATTGCGAGGCTGAAGACCGCGGGCTGAGGAAGCGTCGCGCTGCGCGCCCTGGCGGCGGAAACCGCCGCCAGGAGACACAGCGGAATTTCAGAAGTGTGTCTCGCGCTCGACGTAACCTGGGGGAGGGACGAATTTCGAGGGGGGAACAGGCTTCGTCTCGTCCATGGAGACCGCTTTCATCACCCAGTTCTCGCCGTTCAGGTTCCGCTCGCAGTACATGAGCACGTGATCGGCGCCCGCGTACCGTATGACTCCCGCGGAGGTCGTCCGCTCGAACGCCTCGCAGACCTTCCCCGCGACGACCATCGAGGGAAGCTTCCTGACGTGCCCTTCCAAGCGCTCGCTGAGCGGAAGCGATTCGATATCGAACCGCACCTCCGTGCCCCGCGTCGCCGGCCCCCGCTTGAAGACGATCCGCTGTTCGTGCCAGAGCGTGTAGACGGTCTTCCCGTCGCAGAGGACCGATTCCTTCAGCATCCCGTTGACATATGTGTCCTTGCATTCCTGGCGTCCGTACTCGTCGAAATACAGAACCACGCGGCCGGCGATCTGCAGCCGCCCCTCCTGCGTGGTCGTCTCGTACGTGATCGTTCCCGACTTGACGTCGTACTTCCTGTCCTGTGCATGCACCCGTGAAGGCGCGCAGAACGCAAACGCGAGTACCGCTGCCATTGCGAGCCGAGCCAGCATACGTCCCCCTTTTTGATGACATCGTTGAATCGGTGTGCACCATAGTAAAGAATCCGCGAGGGATGGAACGCGACGCCGGTCACAACGTGATGGGCTTCACACATATCCGCGGGCACAAGAGCGCCGGGAATGTGATTTGGTGATTCTTCGTAAGAAGCTGCGAGAAGAACTCACCCCAGGAACGGAGAGATGAGGAGGCCGAGAAGATATGTCGCCGCGGCTTCGCCGAGCCCGATCACCGTCATCTCCGTCCCGCTCCTCACCCAGGACCTTCCGGTGACAAGGACTTTCGACGAACCCACTGCAAAATGCGCCAGCGTGCTCACGATGAACGATATCACGAGAGCTGTCACGCCGGATGTGAAGAAGAACGGAATGACAGGTATTGCTGCGCCGATAGCCGTACTCAGGCTGGCGCTCGAGGCGGCGACCCACTGGTTGGGAAATGTCTGCTCGGAGAGCCCGAGCTCTTCGTGTGCCAGCGATTTCAGGAGCTGCCCCGGCTGCTCGGCAAGCCGGCCGACCATCGTTTTCGCCTCCGCAGGCGTGAACCCCTTCAGCTGATAGAAGAGCTCGAGCTCCTCTTTCTCCTCCTCCGGGTTGTTCGCAATTTCGCGCCCTTCTTTTTCCAGCTCCGCCTCGTAGACCTCGCGCTGGGACTTTGTCGCCAGGTACGCCCCGCTCCCCATCGAGAGCGCGGAGGCGATCGCCGTGGCAAGTCCGCTCAGGAGTACGAACTCGCTGTTCGCGTGCGTGGCGCCGGCCACCCCGCTGACGACGCCGAACGCCGCCCCCAGGCCGTCGTTCACGCCGTATATCGCCTGTCCGATCCATCCGCCCCCCCGGACGTGCCATCGCTCCCTCCCCAGCATGCGCTGGAGCTTTCCCTGGATGTGGGCGGGGCCCGATTCAAACTCCGTGAGTGCCCTGGAATGGGCGCGTTCCTCAAGCGCCGCCGCCGTCAGGTCGGCCCTGTCGGCATCGGTCGGCGCCGACTCGAGGAGCACATCGTAAAGCCGGTCCGCCTGCGCCTCGCCGGCCTCCAGCATGCCTGCGGCTGAGGCCGAATCGCTCCTGAGGAGCATTCCCCGCCTGATCGTGTCGATGAGGGATTCCCTGTAGGCGCCCGGGTCCGCGCCGAGCGCGCGGAGCCTGTTCGCCCACCGCTCCGCATGCCGGTCTTCCGCCTCGGCCATACGCTCGAATATCGCGCGGCGGTCTGCATTCTTCTCGCGCAGCGCGAGCGCACGGTAGTTCCGGGCGCTCCGCATCTCGTCAAGCCACGCCTGGCGAAGTCCCTTGATAAATTCCGCTCCGCGTTCGTCTGTCGGGGGCATGCCGTTCGAGTCCTGATAGTGGGGAGAAGGAGGATGGATGAATGAAATCTGCACATTCCGCGGCACATTTACAATCCCCCGGGGCGTTGATCCCCGGGGGAGAAAAGCCCCGCCCCGCGTGTTCCGTCGAACACTGCGGGGCGGGATGTTGAAAACAGCGTGAAGTGCTTCGTCTCGCCCTATTCCAGGACGAAGATCTTCTTCTGTGCGCACATCTCCTTCAGGACCTTCGGCCACACGGTGACGCTCACTTCTCCGAGGTGCGCCTTCTTCAGGAGAAGCATGTACGTACGCGACTGCCCGATTCCTCCCCCCACGCTCAGGGGAAGCTCGTTGGTCACGATCCCGTTATGATAGGGCTGCGTGAGGAAGTTGCTCTGCCCCGACATCTCGAGCTGGAGCTTGAGCGTCTCGGCATTGACCCTGATCCCCATCGACGTGAGCTCGTGCCGGCGGCGCGTCACGGGGTTCCAGACGAGTATGTCGCCGTTGAGTCCGTGGAGCGACTTCCCGTTCTTTGACGACGTTTCGGTCACCCAGTCGTCGTAGTCGGCGGCGCGGTTCTCGTGGGGATATCCGTCCTTGAGCGGCCACCCGATCCCGATGATGAACACGGCCGGGTATTTCTGGAGGATCTCCGTTTCGCGGGCCTTGCGCGGGAGGTCAGGGTACATCTCGAGTATCTCCTCCGCGTGAAGGAACGTGAGCTCGTCGGGAAGATTCGGATATTTCCTGTTCTTGAGCTTCGGGTACGTTTTCTGGACGTGTCGTTCGGCGCCCTTCAGGACCTTCCATATCTTTCCGACGACTTCCTTGAGAAATTTGACGTTCCGCTGGTTCGGTTTTATCACGCGTTCCCAGTCCCACTGATCGACGTAGCAGCTGTGGTCGTGATCGAGGAAGTAGTCCTTCCTGACCGCGCGCATGTCCGTGCAGATCCCCTCGCCGGGCTTCATCGAGAACTGCTTCAGGGCGACACGTTTCCACTTCGTGGCCGCCTGGACGACCTGCGCGTCGACCGGATGTTTGTCGTAATCGTTGGAGATGTGGAACTGAATGGGGGTCCTTGACCCGTCCCTGTCGAGCAGGTCGTTGACGCCGCTCTCGACATCGACGATGAGGGGAACCTGGACCATCATCAGGTGAAGCTCTTTGCAGAGGTGGTCTTCGATGTACTCCTTGACCTCGAATATGGCCTTCTGCGTTTCCCGGGGCGTGAGGAGCGAACGGTAGTCCGAGGGGAGAATTTTCTCAAGTTCGTTGTAATCGCCGATGCCGGGACCGGCCAGGTCGGCTCTTTTGTCTGCCATAACAGGATTCCTCCAATGTAATGGATGATGAGTTCTCTTCAGGAATTGATCTGGGAAGAACTGAAGGGTCAATGAACGGAGTCCGGAAAATACGACCGCCGGACAGTGGAAGAGGTGTCTAAGCCAGAGTAGAAAGAAAAAGGAGCATAATCAACTTCGGGAGAGAGGCGGCCCTGCAGAAAAACCTGCAGATTGCATGCATTATGTTCAATAATCGCCTCTCTCCCGGCGTTCGAACAATCAGCCTGTGATGCGGACCTCCGTCTTCAGGGGAAGATCGGCGCTCGATCCCCCGACGAGGAGACGGTACGGCCCCGGCCTGACGACGTAGCGGTCGCGTGATTCGTCGTAGACTCTCAGATCCCGTGCGCGGAGCGTCAGCGGGACCGATTTCTGCTCTCCTTTGTTCAGGTGGACTCTCGCAAACGATTTCAGGCTCCGGAGGGGCGCTCCGGGGCGCGCGTCGGGCCCCTCAACATACAGCTCGACGACCTCGTCGCCCGCCCGATCCCCCGCGTTCGCCAGTGCGACGTTCACGCACACGGAGTCGGCGCTCGCGAGCAATTTCTTCGACACGGTCACGCCGCGGTACTCGAAATGCGTGTAGGAGAGCCCGTACCCGAACGGATAGAGAGGCTGCCCCCTGAAATACCTGTATGTCCTCCCTTCCATCGCATAGCTGTCGAACGGGGGGAGATCGTCGACGGATCTGTAGAACGTCACGGGGAGTCTCCCGGCGGGATTGTAGTCACCGAAAAGGACGTCGGCGACGGCCCTCCCCCCTTCTTCGCCCGGATACCACGCCTCGACGATTCCGCCGACGTGATCATTCTCCCATGGGATCGCAAGGGCGCTCCCGTTGATGAGGACGAGGACGATGGGTTTTCCGAGCGCGACGAGCGAGTGCAGGAGATTCCTCTGGGGACCTGGAAGAACGATGTCCGTCCGGTCTCCGCCGGAGAACCCCTTCAGGTGCACCGACATCTCCTCCCCCTCGAGTGCCGGGGAGATCCCCATGACGGCGATGATCGCGTCCGACTGCCGGGCCAGCTCGACCGCCTCGGCGGCGGGGTCGACGGTGTTGAGGAGCCAGCCGAGTTTGAGCGCCGTCGCGCCGCCGTCCTGGTAATATTCCAGAGTGATGTCGTGACTTTCTCCCGCCCGGAAGACGATCTCCTTCGCAAGCCTCCGCGACGGACCGTCGTGCCAATCGTCGATAAAGAGATTCCCGTCGACATACAGTCGTGCTCCGTCATCGACGGTCACGCCGAAATAATACGTCCCCGGGACCGCCGGCGTGATGCGCCCCTTCCACCGTACCGAGAATCCCTCGTGCGCGACTCCCGGTGCCGGGGAGTCTTCCCAGGAGAAATCGATCGCGCTGTCCACGCGCGAATATGCGGGCGCACCGGCGAGTTCCATGTTTGGAAAATACTCCCCCCTGAGCCCGCGCACCGCCGATGCTCCCTCCCCGGTCGAAAGACACTCCGCAGGGACCGCCGAAATCTCCGGGGAAATCCCCTCGGCAATTTCGCATCCTCTGGCGTACCGGACGACACCCCCGGGCAGTTTCTCCCTGATCCCCTGGAGCACCGTCACGGAGGCGGAAGGCGTACCGTTATAATTTCCCAGGAGGACGTCCCTGTCGGCGGCGTCGGGACCGATGACCGCGACGCTGTGGAAATCCTTCCGGAGCGGAAGGACGTTCCCGCTGTTTCTGAGAAGGACGATACTCTCCCGGGCGACATCGAGCGCCATGCGCCGGTGTTCCGGCGTGTCATTCGCCGAGAACGGGATGTTCGCCCAGGGGTCGGACCCCTCCGGGTCGAACATCCCGAGCCTGATCCTTGCCGTCATCAACCGGCGGACCGAGACGTCGATCTCGCGCTCGCTGATCAGTTCCTTCGCGACCGCCTCCTCGAGCGCGACGTACTCGTTGCCGCACGTCAGATCGCACCCGGCCTTCACGGCGAGCGCGGACGCTTCGGCGGCGTTCGCGGCAACATGGTGCCCCGCGTATATGTCGGTGATCGCGCCGCAATCCGACACGACGTAACCGGGAAAACCCCATCTCCCCCTCAGGTTCTTGCCGAGGAGGAGCGTGCTCGCGTTGCAGGGGACCCCGTCATACCTGTTGTACGCCCCCATCACGGAGTACGCCCCTCCTTCCTTCACGCAGGCCTCAAACGCGGGAAGGTAAGTTTCGTAGAGGTCCCGCCGCGTCGTCCGGGCGTCGAACCTGTGCCGGAGCTGTTCGGGACCGCTGTGGACGGCGAAATGCTTCGGGGTCGAAATGACTTTGAAGTGTTTCGGGTCGTCTCCCTGGAGGCCGCGGACGAACGCCACGCCGATGCGTGATGTCAGGAACGGGTCCTCGCCGAACGTCTCCTGGCCCCTCCCCCACCTGGGGTCCCTGAATATGTTGATGTTGGGGGACCAGAACGTGAGTCCCTCGAATATCCTGCTCCCGCCCCGGCGGAGGGCTTCGTTGTGCTTCGCCCTGGCTTCGGTCGAGATGACGTCCGCTTCGGCGTGTATGAGCGCTGGATCCCAGGTCGACGCCATCCCTATCGCCTGCGGAAAGACGGTGGCAATGCCGCTGAAGGCGACGCCATGAAGCGCTTCGCTCCACCAGTTGTACGCCGGGAGGCCGAGCCGGGAAATCGCCGGGGCACTATTCTGCATCTGTGCGATCTTCTCTTTCAGCGTCATCCGGGAGACGATGTCGGAGGCGCGCGAGGCGAAGCTCCGCGACGTGTCGTTAAACGGGAAGCCCCCGGAAGGAGGAGAGAGCGGAACGGGTGTGGGGGTCTTCAGGTTCCGGACATACCGGAGAAGCGCCATGTATTCGGTCGTATCCCCCCCGTACACCCGGAACCCTGAATACGGCACGCCCAGCCTGTCGAGAAACTCCCTGACAAAATAATTCGCCGTCACGGAATAGACGCGGTCGGGACGGAGACGGGCCCCCGCCACGGTCGCCGAGACGAACCTCTCGCCCGGAGGACGCCCGGGGTCGTACGTGTACCTGAGCCCCGAGCTCTGGAGAAAATATTCATCGCCGGACTCGATGTCCGAAAGGCCGATCTCCAGCCCCTTGATGAGCGCCGGGGCCGTCATGTCGAACCGGACGAGAGGATACCCCGCCCCTCCCGCCGAACCGCTTCCGTACCCGATAACCCGGTAGCAGTCGTCGGCCACGACGGGACCCGGCTCGAGAGGCCCGGATGTCGATCCCCCCGGTTCGATCGCGATATCCGTTCCCGTCAGGTCGCGGAACGCATCCGTGACAAGCGTCCCCGCGGGGGTCTCGCAGTGCGTCTTCTGCGTGAGAGAATCTGCGAGCTCGGCGAAGAAACCGCCGGAGACGGCAACCTGCTTTGAGAACACGGGACCGTATTTCGATTCGACACCCCGCTCAAGCGAGACGACGATCGAGTCAATCTCCCTGTCCTTCGCCACCGAGCTGTCGACGGTGAGGAGGGCCGCATCGAGCAGACGAACATGCCCATCGCCCAGGATCAGCCGGAGTACGCCGACCTCTTCGTAGTACTGTCCCGCCTGGACGATCCACGTCGTATCCCCGCCGCCGTGCGGGACGGCCACGGGAGCATTCGTCGTGATGTGATCGTGTCCCCCGACGATGACATCGATCCCGGGGATGCTCTGCGCGATCTGACGGTCGAGCGAGATTCCGAGATGCGAAAGGCAGATGACTGCGGCGCATCCGCGCGCGCGGAGAGAATCCACAGCGGCGGCGGCATACGCAAACGGCGTGTCGACGACCGCGGGGGCGGGACTCGAAAACAGGTTCGTCTCAGGGGTCGTGAGCCCGAATATGCCTATCGTTGACCGGCCCGCCCGCCCTGTGATAAACGGCCGGATGAACCTCTTCAGCATCCGGACGCGGGGATCATCAAGAATCGTGTTCGCGGAAAGGAGGGGGAATCCCCCGCCGGGGGGAAACGCCGAGGAAAGCGCTGAATCCAGGGCCTCAGGCCCCGAGTCCCATTCGTGGTTCCCCACCGCCATCGCCCTGCATCCGAGAGACAGGAGGATCCGGAGCTCGGGAACCGCGCCGTACGTGTTAAAGACCAGGTCGCCGACGGAAACGTCCCCGGCATGAAGAAACCAGGGGTTCGGGGATCGTACTTCCAGTGCGCGTATGAGGGTCGCCGCCCGTGCGATCCCGCCGCGCGTCCCCTCGAGCGAGCGAAGCCGGGGGCCCCCCGCCGAGAGGTGCGCGTGCGTATCGTTGACGTGTATGACCGTCAGGGTGTCGGCTGCGCCGCACACGGCGTAGCGGGGCGCGCACACTGCACAGATCACGAGGAATGTCCCGATCGCCCGATGCATTCCAGCCTCCTTTGGTTTCGTTGCGTGAAACGCGCGCGCGGTACGGAACGCGCTCAGCGCCTGAACGCGCGCGCGGTCCTGATCATGGCGTGAAGGTTCTCCGGAGGAGTCGTCGGCGGAATCGCGCACCCCGAGTTCAGTATGAAACGGGGGGTGTCGGCGAATATGCCGAGGAGCTCGGACGTTTTTTCGGCGACGAGACCGGGCGTGCCGAGCGCAATGACGCCGCTCGGATCGATGTTCCCCAGGAAGACGACCCTGTCCTTCGTCTTCTCGTGAGCACGCCGGGCATCGGTCTTGTAGTCGATGTCGAGACCGTCGGATCCCGTCGCAATGAGGTCGTCGAGTATCGCGGAGGTGTTCCCGCAGATATGCAGCACGTGCGGCAGCCCGATCGCGTGGGACGCCTCCGCGACCCGGCGGTCATACGGGAGTGCGAATCTCCGGAATATCGACGGGGACACAAGCTCCGGGCCCGCCACGCTGTCGCCGTTCGAGGTCATGTCCGCGCCGGTCTTCCCCATATGCCGGATGAATTGCGTCGTCACGGAGGTACAGTATTCGAGAAGCGCGACGACAGACTCCTCCTTCGCCGGATCGAGGAGGTCCATCATCCACCCGTCCATACCGCGCAGAAGACTGGCGAGCGTGAACGGGCACTGGTCGCAGTTTCCCCTGATATAGATCTCGTTCCCGAAGTGCCGCTTCAGGAGGCGGACTCCCTCGAGCCAGACCTGGACGCGGGGGGAATCCAGTATGTCGACCGGGGGAAGACCGGCCACTCCCTCCAGGGAGGAAAGGAGCCCCCCCCTGACGCGCCCCGGATCGTCCTCGGGAGAGTCCACGGAGACCCCCGCGGCCTGGGCGAGCGTCACCGTATCCACGTCGATGATGATCCCGTCGTAGCCGTACCGCTCGACGGCCTGCGTGAACGACGAAGCGATCACCGCGGGGTCGCTCCGGAACTGCCGCATGGTGAACCCGGCCTCGCGTGCGGCCATCATGAAGTTATGAAGCATCACGGGAATACTGTCGGGCCACTCCCCGCGCAGGGCGGCCGAAATTCTCTGGTAACCGTTCATGCTGCTTTCCGTTCCATTTTGTTGATGAGGACGGCCAGGAGGATGAGTCCCCCCCGGACGACGTGCTGCCAGTACTCGCTGACGTTGAGAAGCGTCATGCCGTTCATGATGACGCCGAGGAAGACCACCCCCACCATCGTCCCCCACACGCGCCCCACTCCCCCGGCAAGGCTCGTCCCCCCGATGATCACGGCGGCGATGACGTCGAGCTCCCACCCTTTCGCCGTCGTGGCCGTCCCCGACATGATCTCGGAGGACTGCATGACGCCGCTTGCGGCGGCGAGCGTTGCGGTGAGTGCAAGGACGGCGATCCGCACCGCTCCCACGTCGATCGCGCTCAGCCGGGCGGCTTCCGCGTTTCCCCCCACGGCGTAGACCGCCCTTCCGAAGGAGGTGTAGTTCATGAGCACGTGCGTCCCGGCAAAGGCGGCGAGAAACACGAGCGCCGGGAAGGGGATCCCGAGCAGGTAACCGCCGCCGAGGAAATTGTACCAGGCCGGAAACGGCGTGAGGGGAAATCCGTTGGTGATGAGCTCGGCCGCGCCGCTGAGCGCGGTCATGAGGGCGAGCGTGCTGATGAACGACGGAACGCCGAACCTGCTCCTGAGGACCCCCGCCAGGGAACCCGAAGCAAAACCCGCGACGAGCGCGGCAAGGATCGCAGCCCCGACGGCGACAATCGCCCCGGCACCGGAGCCGGGGGAGGAGAGGGCTCCCGTGACGTACGCCGTGAGACAACCCGAAAATGCGACCATCGACCCGACGCTCAGGTCGATCTCCCCGGCAATGATCACGAGCGTCATGCCGAGTGCGATCAGCCCCTGCATCGAGACGCTCCGGAGGACGTTCAGGAGATTCTCGGTGCCGAGAAAATTGGGGGCGGCGGCCGCCAGGAACACCACAAGCCCGGCCAGGATGATCTCCAGGACCGCGCGCGAAAGAAACGTACGGAGGCGTGTCATTCCATGCAGAGTGTGAGAAGTCGTTCCATCGACGATTCGTGCGGGAGAATCTCCCCGGCGATCCTCCCCCTGTTCATGACGAGGATCCTGTGGCATTCGTCCATCAGCTCTTCGAGGTCGCTGGAGACGACGAGGGAAGCGATCCCCCGGGCGGACAGGTTTCTCACGATGTCAAACACCTGTTGTTTCGCCCGGATATCGATCCCCCGCGTCGGCTCGTCGAGAAGAATCACGCGCGGTTTCGTGTCAAGCCATTTCGCGATGACGACCTTCTGCTGCGTTCCCCCGCTCAGATCCGATGCGGGGCCCTCGACGGAAGGGAGCGCCATGTCCAGTTCCCGGACATACCGCGCGGCCACGGCGCGCTCACGCCCCGCGCTCGTCAGCGGGCGGAGCCACGGGGGCCAGAACCCGGCCAGGTTGATATTGACGCGCGTGCTCAGGATCTGTATGAGCCCTTCCGCTTTCCGGTCCTCGGGGGCCAACGCCACGCCGAGCTTCTTCATCTGCGAGGGAGAGGATGGATCGACCGTGCACCCCGCGACCGATACGCTCCCGTGCTCGTGCGGATCAGCGCCGAAGAGCCCCCGGAGAAGCTCCGTCCTCCCCGCACCGAGCACACCGGCGATCCCGAGTATCTCTCCCGCGCGGAGCGTGAATGACACGTCCCGGTACGCCTCCCCGCGCGTGAAATCCCTGACTTCCATCACCGGCTCCCCCGCGGGAGGCGGATCGGGCCTCCTCTTCTGCGCGAGGGCCTCTCCGAACATCAGCCGCGCGATCGCTCCGGGGGTCGCTTCCCTCACGGGGAGCGTGCCGGCAAGTGCGCCGTTGCGGAGGACGGTCACGTCGTCCGCGATGCGCCGGACCTCGTCGAGCCGGTGCGTGATGTAGAGAATCACCACTCCCTCGGTGGCGAGTCTCTTCAGGAGCGCGAACAGCACGGCGGTCTCCCGCGCGGCGAGCGCCGAGGTCGGCTCGTCGAGCATCAGGACCGAAGGAGCGTTGGACATCGCCTTGGCGATCTCCACCATCTGCTGTGAGGCGAGGCCGAGGCTTCCGGCCTTCACGCGCACGTCAATCGGAAGGCCGAGACCGGCAAGCAGGGTTCCCGCATCAGCCCGGGCGGCCTTCCAGTCGATAATCCCGCGGCGGCGGGGGAGCCGGCCGAGAAATATGTTCTCCGCGACGGTGAGGCCGGGGATGAGGCTGAGCTCCTGGTGGACGGTCGCAATCCCCCGCACGAGCGCCTCACGGGGGGAGCGGAACGACGCCTGCGTGCCGTCAAGAAGTATTCTTCCCGACGTCGGCCGTGCCGTTCCTCCCAGGAGCCGCACGAGCGTGCTCTTCCCCGCACCGTTCTTTCCCAGGAGGGCCGTGATCTTCCCCCCTTCACAACGGATCGACACGTCCCGGAGCGCCACCGTGCCCGGGTACTCCTTCCGGAGCGCGTCGGTCTCGAGCGTATGCCGGACGGGTTCCATGTTACCTGTTCAGCTCTTTCAACCGGGCCGCAAAACTCTTCACCCCTTCCGGGTCGAGCCGGGAGAGAAGCACGCCCGGGAGGGACTGCTTCGGTTCGACACGATCCCCCCTGAGAACCGCGAGCGCGGCCTGCACGGCACGCGTGCCGATCTCGAACGGCTGCTGGGCCGTCACCGCCTGGAGCACGCCGTCGTCGGCGAGGAGGAACCCGGCAATCTGTTCACCCGAGTCGGTGCCGAACACCGCCACCCGCCCTGCCCTGCCGGCGTTCTTCACCGCCATAACCGCCCCCACCGTCGCGCCTTCGTTCGCTCCCCAGAGTATGTCGAGATCCGGATGCGCACTCAGTATGTCCCCCCCCTTTCGCACGGCCTGCTCGGCGAGCCAGGCGTCCTGTTCGGCGACGATCGTGACGCCGGGGAGCTTCAGGATTTCTTCCTTGAATCCGTTCACCCTCATGGAGTTCGGTTCCGGCGCCTGCGACTGGAACTCGAGGAGCGCCACACGGGCCTTCCCCCCGAGGTGTTCACGAATATAGTCGCGCGCCGCCGCGCCGGTCGACCGCCCGAGCGCAGTCTGGTCGCTCTCCAGGAACGCCGAGGCGATGTCCCCCTCGACGTTCGTATTGTACGTGACGACGGTAATCCCCCTGTCGCGGGCGCGTCCGAGCGCGATGACCGATGCCTTCGCGCTCATCGGGGAAATCACGATGGCGTCCACGCCGCTCGCGATGTACGTATTGATAAGCTGGATCTCCTTGTCGGGCTTCCCCCCGCTGTTGGCTTCCAGAAGCTCGGCCCCGTTCTTCGAGGCCGCATCCCGCATGCCGAAGAGAACGAGCCGGAAGAACTGGTCCTCCTGGAAGACGATGCCGGCGATTCTCCTGTGGTCCGGGGAATCGGGTTTTTTCCGGCAACCGGTGAGGCTGAGAAGACAGACGAGGACGAGAACGGAAACACGGGAGGAGAAAAGCGATTTCATGGGAAAACACCGATCGTGTATGCGCAGTGGCGAACGAAGATATTCACAAATCAGAAGAAAGACAACGCATTCAGCGGCGACCGAACCGGTCGATTGCGCTCGCCAGTAGGCCGAACTGGTCGGTGAGCAGCCCTTCGTAACCGCACGGCCACCCGTCCCAGGACCGCGCGTCGAGACCGGACCCGGCCCCGCCGAAGACGTGAGCATCGGCGAATGCGGCGCAAGTCCTTGTCAGGACGTAGTCCGCTTCCCGGGTCATTCCCGCACGACGGAGGGCATCGACGACGTGCCGCGCGTGTGCGGTGCTCAATCCCCCGTTGGCATAATACCCGAACGGAAACCCGTGCATGATCTCGGGGAGGTCCCGGTCGGGGACCGGCCAGAGGCTCGAAGGAACGCCGTGCACGGGATCCGGCATGCCGACCCGCAGGGCTTCCGCCCAGAGCCGTTGCATGATATCGCGCGCGAGCGCGTCGTCGACGAGACCCGAGGAGACCGCGGCGGCGTTCACCGTCAGAAACGCGTGATCGTGAAGCTCGCCGTCCTTGCTCCTCCAGCCGCCGAGCCAGCCGGTGGCGGGATTCAGGAACGCCGGGACATAGTGCTCTTTCAGGCGCCCCCCCCATTCCTCGAGTCCCGCAGCCATGCCGGGACGCCCGAGGCGCGGAAGCACCCGAGCGAGCGTCATGAGCGCGGGATACAGCAGGGCGTTGGAAAACGCGCATTTCCATCCGAACGAGATGACGTCGTAGAAACAGGTGCTCCACTGGTATCCGCCGCTGTTCCCTATCCTGTACTTGCTCTCCACGAGCCCGTCCCCGTCGGCGTCCCGGTTCCTCATGAGCGCGATCTGCCGCGAGAGCTGACCGCCGAACCGGTCGAGCCACCCAGGCGACCCCGAGTGATCCAGAAACTCCGCAACGCCGAGGAGCGATGCCGTCCCGGTCATCAGATACTCGTCTTCCGCGGGATGCGTGTCCCCCTCCGCGTACATCATGCCGCTCCCGTACCCCGGGGCGCCGTCGAGCCAGCGCTCGATCGAATCCCGGAGGAGGTCCACGGCGCTGACGCCGGGATACAGGTCCCCGACGCGGAGCGCGAGCGCAGACCAGGTGTCCATCGAGAGGGGACAGTGCATCGAGTTCCCGTTGTTGCTCAGCGTCCCCGTGTCAGGGCGGTACGTGAGCGACGTGAGGGCGCACCGGTCGACCGCCCGGACGACCTCCGGCGGCGTGCCGCTCCTGAGAGGAATCGTCCCCCCCCGCCGCACGGCGAAATCCACCCGCGCTTCGTGCGTCCCCGCGCGCAGCACGTAGTCCCCCTCCGGACAAGCGGTTTCGCCCAGCTTGACCTGGTGGATGCCGAGACCCGCCGGCCGCACCGCGTCGGCACGCCAGAGCGGTTTCCCGTCCAGGGGAATCACGTCGAATGTCCCGAAGGACGGGGCGTGCAGGAACAGGGGAAGCGCCATCGAACCCGTCTCCCCCTCGCGCGTGATGAGCCCGCCGGAGGCGCACGCGGCGGCGCGCGCGTCAAGCGCCGTCGTCCAGGCGCTGCTTTCCCACGCGCGGACGTCGCGCGCGCCACGCCTCACGGCGTTCAGGCGCAGACGGTCTTCGAGGACCTCCCACGCAAGGTGATAGCTCTGTCCTTCCGCGGCGCAGTCGACGTCGTACGTCACGGTGTTCCCGGCGACCACGGTTCTCCCCGCCGCCTGGTACCGGATCGAAGGAGCCAGCGCCGGCGCACACCCGACCTCGTGAAGGAACAGCCCCTGGCAGGACATCCCGGGCCTCATCCAGAGAAGGTTCTTCTCCGTCCTCCCCTTCCCTTCGTCGTCGAGCGAAAGGAATGAGAACCCGGCCCTGGCGAGACGGAAACCCGCTTCCAGGAAACGGGAGGTGTAGCGGACTTCGCCGTCGCCGTAGCGCGCGCTCACGCCCGGAGGGAGTCCCTCCAGAGCGCCGCACGTCACGCCGTTCGAGCGCTCGCCGCGGGGGGGCGCACCCGGGGGCGGCTCTCCGTCGAGGACGAACGCCCCCGAAGCAAGATTCCAGGACGGCCACCACCCGTCGATGCCGGACCGCCTGATTTCGACGATCACCCCGGATGTCGCCGCCCCCTGCAGGTCGAACCAGAGCGTCTCGCCGGGGGACGCCTGCGGGAGTCCCGTCTGACGGAGCGCCGCGCGCCAGGCATTGCCGTCCCAGAGAAGAACGCGCAGCGCCGTCACCCAGTCGGTCTCACGGCGGCTCCCGCACTTGTGGTATCCCGGGGCGGGGGAAACGCCGAGCCGGCGGAGCCGGGCCGGTGCGTGAAGGCGGAGCGTCCGCGCGTGTATGATCCTCCGCGCGGGGGCCCCCTCCTCTCCCGGCAGCGGGGACGTCCACACCGCACGGCACGCCGCGACGGAGGGGCGCAGGCCGAGGTCCCCCGCGGGGGGCTCGATGCCCGAGAGGAGAAAGAGATCGGTGATGCGGGGGGAAGCGGCGGACAGGGATTGTTTCATGTATAAAATGACGTTTCTTCCGTGGTTGCATGATAGCGAACCGCGCGCGAACAGTCAATCTTGCACGCGGGGCGTTTTCTGCGTATTCTTGAGTTCACCAGAGAAACAACGTTCTGCATATGAAATGACATCACCCTGCACGGAGATCCCCATGACGCACGCGCGCATCGCCGCGATTCTCGCGGTCCTGACCCTTTTCAACGCTTCCCCCTCCCCGGCCGGTGAAGGCCTCCCGGCCCTGGCCGGACGATGGGAGATGATACCGGCCAAAAGCAGCGACATCGACCTCTTCGGCACGCTGGCCGTCGAGATCGCGCAGAAGGGGTCCGCCGTGACCGTGACCGACGTCTGGGGACGGGGGCGGAGATTCCGGGATTCCGTGACGCTCACCCCCGGGGGGACCGCCGTTCGGATTCCCGTCACGTCGCGCGTCTTCCCGTCGAATGTGTTCATGGGACTGATGATGGAGCGCGGCAGTGCGCGGACCGCTTCGGCGACGTGGGCGGATTCCGGAAGGACGCTCAGGATCGACGAACGGTTCCCGCTGCGCGGCTCCGAGGGGGAAACTCCCGTGACTTCCAGGCGCTCCTACACGCTCTCCGCTGACGGCGAAACGATCACGTACACGATCGAGCGCTCCACGCGCACGAGCGGACCCCCCGTCCGGTTCGTCCTCAAACGCGAAGGAACGGCGTCGGCGTTCATGATGAAGCTCGACGACGACTGGACGATCGACGGGAAGCTCCCCGTGAACGCGCTCCTCATCAGCCTGCAGGGGCTCGCCAACGGGAAATCGCCCCGGCTCTACTTCGTCTATCCCGAGAAGTGGGACTTCCTGTATACGCCCACCGTGCTGGACTATTACAGGGACAAACGGAATTACACGTTCACGGAGCTGAAGACCCCCGAAGCCGCACTGAAGACGTTCCGCGCGGACATCAGGGGATACATCGTCTGGGACAAGGCCGTCCGCACGTCGCTCATCGTCGCATTCACCGCCGCCGCCCTGGACAAAGGGATCGTCGTCTCCGCCGGGGAGATCCCGCTGGCCGAGCACGAGGGGCTGACATGCCTGGCGGATTTCAGGGGAAAATTCACGGGGATGAAGGACGTGGAGATTTACACCTGGGCGTACAACGAATACTGGAAACGGTGCTCGCGGGAGTACGTCGTGTGGATGGGGGGAGAATCCGGGAAGATCATGAAACCGGGAGTCGCGGACTTCGGCATCGCGCGCGGGGCGTTCTTCACCGATCTTTCGACGCTTCGCACCGACACCGCGGAATACGCACTGGCGGACAGGATCATGGGGGCCATGAAGCCTCTCTCGATGGTGATGGGATGGCATTCGTACGCCAAGGACAAGGAACGGGATTTCGTCACGCTCGCCTCTCACCACACGCTCCGCGTGGAGGGGCTGCACACGCTCCCGAACATGAGCTTCTCCTCCCTCACCCCCGCATCGAAGGGGTTCGTCTGGAAGAACAGGAGCAGCGTCGTCCCGGGGAAGACCTACGTCCCCGAAAAGAAAACGTACATTGCGCTCGTGCAGACCGACGGCATGGGGCTGGGCGCCTGGTTCAAACCGGGGCGGGGGTCGATACCGTGCGCGTGGGAAGTGACGATGAACTGGGAGTGGCTTGCCCCCGCCATGCTCGAGTACTTTTACGGGATGGCGACGCCGAACGATTACTTCGTCGGAGGGCTCTCCGGTCCGGGATACATGTATCCGAAAGCCATACCGCCGTCGAGCCTTCCGGAGGTCGTCGCGATGACCAGGAAAATGACACAGGACCTCGATCTCCCGGTATTCGAGTTCATGGACTATTCGGAGGGGGCGACGGTCGAGGGGAACAGCGATCTGACGAAGGAGGTCGTCGACGCGTACTACGCGGGGATGCCCGAGGCGACGGGGTTCATCAACGGCTATGCCCCCTCGTACACCTTTGCGGTGAAGGACGGGAAGCCGCTCGTGTCCTACGACTACTATTTATCGGAGACGCGGCCGGAAGCGGACGCGGCAGCCGACCTGGAAGAGCTGGCGAAGGTGAACGGGAAACGCCCCTATTTCCTTCTCATTCACATACGCGAATACAGCGATCTCCAGCGGACAAAGAACATCATCGACAGGCTCGGCGCCGGGTTCGAGGTCGTCCCGCTCGACATGTTCATCAAGCTTGCCGGGGAGGCACCGACGTTCCAGGAGCGCTTCAGGACCGAGTGAGGCGTTCCACGGCCGGACGAAGCGCCTAGTGATGCACGATGAGATAGATCCAGTTCACGGTCGCCTCCGCAGTGGAGGAGAGGGTGACCGTATTTCTTTCACCGACCAGGGCCGGGTCGACGTCGAATTCGAGTATGCGCGTCAGGGGGGCCGGGGCGTAGAGCACGGGACGCGGCGAGACGAACGGGCTCTCAGGCCTTCGTCCGGCCGGCAGCGCCCTGCCGTTGAAGAGGACGCCGAGCACGCCTTCACGGATATCTCCCGCACATTCGACGCGGAGCCGGACGGAAACCGGGCGGACCGGCTCCGAGGCCGTGAGCGGGATCGATCGGACTTCCTCCTTCCGGATATTCAGAGGAAGCGGCGCCGGCAGGCTCACGCGGGGGATGGGATATTTCGCCGCCGAAAGCGTATAGACCTTGTCCATCCGCCCGAGGGCGGCGGGATCGGCCACGTCGTGAAACACGGAGAACGCGGGCTCCTGCCCCCCTTCCCTCGCGCAGAAGTAGTTGAACGAATAGATCCCGTCGGCTCCCGCAGCGTAAAAGAGCGCAGACGCGGCGCGTACCTCCTCCACCGTCATCATTCGTTCACCGCACGTGTACTCGAGGCACCCGTAGATCGGTATGTTCCCGCACGAACTCCTGTATTCGGCGATGCGCATGTCGGGCTCGGTGGAAAGAAACGGCGCCACGGTGATGAAATCGATGAGCCCCCGCCTGCTCCACGCTGCGGGATCGAGCCCCACGTATGCGCTCGCAGCCGGGGATGAGGGGACGCGGACGGAAAGGAGTATCGGCATCCCTCTCCGGTTCCCCGCATCGCGCGTCATGGCGCGCACCTGTTCCACAAATCGGGTCATCACCGATGCGCAGGAAGGAGAGTTCGCAGAGTCGCGCGGGAAGTAATACGGGAACCTCATGAAATCCAGTTCGATGCCGTCCACCGGATATCTCTCGCAGAGCTCGCGCACGAGCGCGCAGTAATACTCCCGCACCGCGGGGACGGCGTAGTTGAGCGCGTATGCTCCCCACCCTTCATATCCCCCCACCCGGTATTCCGGATGAGACTTCCAGAAATCTCCCAGGAGCGGACTCGAGGGGTTATCCACGTCGTGGAGATCGTTCATCCGGACTGTCAGGAACGACTCCATGCCGCGCAGCCTCGCCCTGTCGACGATCATCCCCACAGGATCGAGCGAATCCTTCAGGAGGAGCTGCAGATTGTCGTTGAAATGCCTGTACATCGAATCCCGCTCCGACGGGATAAACCCCGGAGTCCCGGGAAAATCGTACGAGAACATCCCCGCCACACCGGCGGGGTACACTCCCTTCTGACTCGGGTTCGGGTTGAACAGGAACGTCGTGACCCCCGCCTCCGCCACCTCGTCGACGCTTCTGTACACGTCGTCCGGGGAAAATGATCTTTTCCAGAATATGTTCGACCCGTCGCTGTTGTACAGCACGCGGCGCCCGACCGGCGTTCGGGGCGCCCACGGGGAGCCCGGCACGGCGGAATCGGCCGGAATCTCACCGAACGAAACCTGAACAAACCCCATCGCCGGGGCGGGAGAGTCCTTTCTGAACCGGAAATCGCCGCCGCGCGGATCTGCGAAACCCGGATCGGCGATCCTGGAATGCGCATCGTTCCCGCGCGACCGCCATGCGGCAAACGAGAGCGTATCGAACAGGAGCGAGTCTCTCCCTCCGAACCAGTACAGGTTGTGGTCGAAAATCATACTGCCGCCCCCGGCATTTCCCCCGAGGAATTGCCCCCCCTCCCAGATGACGATATTGTGCTCGAACGCAAACGACGCATGGTTCTCAAGGCGCGTCCGCTGAACCTGCACATCGCGCCCGAACGCGATCGTGTTGTCGCGGAATCTGTTTTCTTTCCCGTAGTGCTGGTGGAATCCGCCGTGCGTGGTCCTGTAGACGAGGTTCCCTTCGGCGGCAATGTGCGTCGTCCCCTCGTCAAAATAGATCCCCCATCCCCCGTACCGGAGAGCCGCGATGTCATGGAATACATTGTTCCGGATCAGCGTTCCTTCCTGGTTTCCGAGCGTATAGATCCCCCCCATATCGCTCAGTATCGGCCCGTCCCCGTCGGCCAGGACGCCGATGTGATGCACGTGGTTCATCGCCACGAGGTTCCCCTGCGCCAGCGCGGGTCCGTAACCCCACGTCCAGCCGATGGAGATCCCCGTGTAGTAGAAGTCGTGTATCGCGTTATGAACGATCCGGTTCCCCCCGCTCTGCCCGATCCAGACGCCGATGGCGCTGTGGAAGAGCCGGCCTCCGTCGTGTATCCGCGAATCGGTCACGGCGTTCCCGGACGTGCGTTGATCCTGCGATTCCCTTATCACCGTCTCGCCGATTTTGACCCCGCCTGCGCCGAGGTCGAAGAGGTCGCACCGGGACACGGCGTTCCGACGGCACCCTTCGCCGAGCTCGATGGCGTACGTCCCCATGTGCGAGAACGAACACGAGTCGAATGTGCAGTCATGCGCCCCCTTTGCCGTCACCGCCGCCGGGACGCCGATCGCGGCCTGGGGAAACCCCCCGGGCCCGGGCTGACGGAGAGAATCCACGGGGGGGAAATACCAGCCCGCGTGTTCGAACCGAATCCCCCGGAACCTCACACGCGACACGAATCTCCCCGAGTCGGGGCTCCCTTCGATGCGGACGAGCGTCGTTATGCGGGGGACGACGGATTCCGAGCGCGCAGGGTCGTCCCCCGTCCGGGGCATATAATAGATCGCTCCTTCCTCCCCTGCGAAGTACCAGTCACCCGGCCGGGAGAGCGCGCCCTTCAGATTGACGAAATAATAGAGGTCTCCTTTCTCCAGCCGGAACATGCTTTTCCTGCCGAACCGGAACATGGCTGAATCGGGATCGAATCCCGTGACGGGGAGCCTTGATTCAACCCAGCGGTTCATCACGACCGCTTCGGCTCCCGCGAATTTCCCTTCCGGAGGCACGTCACGAGGTGCGGCACGGAAGGAGGACTGGCCTTCGAGCCAGTCAGTCGCCGGAGTCAGACCAGGCACCGATTCAACCCGGAGATATGACTGACGGGGGAATCTCGCATTGGACCCCCTCTTCCCGTTCACCCAGAGCTCGTGCACCCCGTCGATCTCGCTTCCGGCGTTCGGAACCTCGCCCCTCCAGACATTCCGCCCGTTGAACTCCGCGGCACGCCACTGCCTGATCAGCACGCCGCCGCTTACGACGGGGGTCTCACCGTCTTCCGCTTCGTACGTGACCAGACCCGCCGGGCTCGCCCCGTCCTCAGGACGGAGAACGAACGTGCGGGGGAGCAGGTAGAGCCCCCCCCCGAGCCTGACCGTGACGCTCTTCCCGATCCCGGCGGGAGAAGACCGCAGGCTCCTGGCCGCATCCCGGGCCCGCTCGAGCGTTGCGAACGGCCTGGCGCGCGTCCCTGTATTGGCGTCGCTCCCCCGGGGAGACACGTACAGGAGGATCGCGCCCCCTCCCTGTGCGGAAGGGGCAGGTGAGAAACAAAGCGCAAGAAGAATCGCCGTTCCCCAGCAGGGAATGAATGTTCGCAATTTCACGTGCGGTCCTTTATCGTCTGTCGACGTCTTCATCGCGGAACGTTCCGAATCCGTACCCCCGCCTCTGAAGCTCTGCAACAAGCGCGTCGAGCTTCCGGGCGAATTTGTCATTCCGGGCCGGATCGGTACCGATATGCATCAGGAGTATGTACCCGTTTAACCCGTGCGGAGAACGTGTTTCCACGTCGAGTATATGACTGTAGATTTCGGCGCTCCCCCTGTAACCCTTCCCCATCGCGGGTGTCGTATAGTCGGCATTCGAATATGTCCCGGGGGTGAAGTTGACAAGCGTAAGACCCGCCGCGCGCGTCCAGCCCGCCACGGTCTCGTTGTACCATTCATACGGGGGGAGAAAATACCCGGCGTCACCAGGGGTGATCCCGAAATTCTTCATCGCCGCGTAGTTGGCCCTGAGGTCCGCGAAGAACTCCTCTTTCCCGACGAGAAGCGAGTCGCGCCTCTCCCACGGGGCGTAGAGCAGATGCCTGTCGGAGTGAGCGCCCAGGTAGTGCCCCTCTTTCCTGATTCTCCTGATGAGCGGGGCAAACGCCGGATTTCTGTAGAAATCCCCCGTGAAGAAGAACGACGCCCGGATGCCGTGATTGGCGAGCGCACCTAGTATCGTCCGGCCTTCCCCGGCGAACTCGTGGCCGGTGAACGCCAGGTACACCTTTTTCCTGAGCGAATCACATCGTACGATTCCCCCCTCATCCATCGTCCTTCCTCCCGCCGTGCGACCGGAATCGGGTTCCATGCAGGCGAGCGCGGCCACAAGCCCGGCCGTGCCGTCGAGCGTCGGCTCGTTCGTCGAGTAGTCGGCCCAGTCGTCATGGTACACGGCGACAGCCGACTGGTAGCGACTCAGCGCGTCTTCCCTGGAAAGACGGACTCCTTTCAGAGATGAGAACGTCGTACCCCGGACGGGACCGTCGACAAGCCCGCCGTCGACGGGATACCCCCCCGCGTGGCTGAATGCCGAATGAGGATCGCGCACCGTCACGCTCCCGCGGGGGAAACCGATCACCATGCTGATTCCCCAGGGGTTGCAGCCGAACATCCAGTCGCGGAGTCCCGCTTCCATTCGTGCAAATGAAGTATCTCCGGATTGACTTCGATAGAGAAGCGATTCGAGGAGGGAGGCGGCGACGTAGTTGTTCGAGCACCAGAGAAAAGGAGTTCCGACGCGAAAGGGATTCGTTTCTCCCCTCGCTCGAATGAGCGACAGCCCCTCCCTGTACCAGGAAACGGGAAGCGTGTCCCCGCGCGCGTCCGCGGCGAGGAGCGAGTGTCCGAGATTGACGAAGGGATACCACTGGTAGTGCCGGGCCGTGTCGTTCAGTATCCAGGGGGTGACAGGCTCCCTCCGGGCGAATTCTCTCGCAGAAGAGAGGTATGACGGCTCTCCGGTCGCTTCAAACAGTGCGGCCGCTCCGAGCTCCATGTCGTCGACCCAGTTCTCCTCTTCGTAAAAGTACGGAGCCCGCCTCGGGGCGGTCTGGCAGACCCCGGGATGGGCGATGCCGAGCGCGAACACATCACGCGCCTTTGCCAGCAGGAGCGACGCATACGAGGAATCGATCCCCCTGAAACAGATCGATCCGTACGCAAATGCCGAAGCGAACTTCCCCGCCGTGGAAGCGATCCCGGTGCTCCTGTTCACAAACTCCGCACCCCCCTGGGGAAGACCCGTGCAGGGGTAGACCGGCCTCCCGCGCCCTCTTCCGTATGAAACCGTGTCCAGCGGGGGGAGCCGGAATCCGAGGTGGTCCCTGTCGTCGGCGACCTGGTTGTACATGACATTCGGGGAGGGGTTCATCTTCACGAGCCAGTCGAGTCCCCACCGGGCGGCGTCGAGCACGTCGGGAACCCCGTTCGGTCCGGGGTTCCCGGACCGGTCGAACGCATCGGAGAACACCGACGGGTTTCGCCGGTACGCGAACAAGAGCTGGAATGCCGCCGTCGCGGATGTGGCGGAATACCGGAGATAGTCGGAGGCGTCGTGCCAGCCGCCGACGACGTCGACGAATTCCCCCTCACGAAGGGAGTCCCCGGTGATGAACCCGTCGTGCGTGTGACAGGAATCGCGGAGCACCGGGTTGTATCCGCACTGCTGGAGCCGGAGGTACCGGAGAAGAAAATCCGCGGCCCCGTCATAGACGTCCCTGTTGATCCGGAAGACGGGCGACGTGACACCCCCCGCGCGGAGAAACACCCCACCTTCGTTCGCATAGGAGGTGAAGTCGAGCCGGTACGCATCGCGGAAGGGCCCCCACGCACCGCTGTGCGTCACCGTGCCGGAGGTCCAGAGGACGCTCCCGGTGAGTGCGTCGCAGATTTCGAACAGGCGGGGAGATTCCAGAAGGGTGTCGGAGGCAAGGACGGCGCATTTCACGGAGCGGGGCGTGTATCCCGCCTGATTGATCCGTATGACCGCACGGGAGAACGCACCCGCTGCGGCACACAGGAGCAGGATGACAAGGACGGGAACATTCCCCGGTGCACGCTTCATTCAAGCACAGCTTCAAACATCGCCACGATGTTCGCGGGAGGGACGTTCGCGAGTATGTTGTGGACCTGCTGGAAGACAAATCCTCCCCCGGGAGCCAGCGTGCGGATCTGTTCACGGACGTGCCGCCGGACGGACTCCGGCGTCCCCGTGGAAAGAACGGTCTGCGTGTCGCAGCCCCCTCCCCAGAACACGATCGAATCGCCGAAGTCCCTTTTCAGTCCCGACGCTTCCATCCCGCGGCAGGAGATCTGGACGGGATTGATGATGTCGAGCCCCGCGTCGATCAGATCGGGGAGAAGCTCCCTGACCCCCCCGCAGCAGTGAAGCATCACTTTGACGGCCGCGATCTCCTTCGCCCTCTTCCACATCCGCGCGTGGCGGCCCTTGAAGTACGTCCTGTACATCGCCGGCGAGATCTGCGGGCCGGTCTGCATCCCGAGATCGTCCCCGAAATTAATGACGTCGATGTACGGACCGACCGCTCCGAGAAATTCCTCGAGGTTCCGCAGGTGCATCTCGACGAGGTGATCGAGAAAGTCGTGCGTGGCGGCCGGGTCCTCCGCCATGAGGACGAAGAAATTATCGTTCCTGTACAGGAACTGTCCCATCTCGAGAAGGTTCCCGCCGAACAGGCCGACGATCGCGCGGTCGGACTTCTCACGCAGTTTTCTCGCCCCTTCGGCGAGCACACTGTTCCTCCCCGGACCCGATGCGAGGGGACCGGGGGGTGAGGGCATCCCGCCCCACATGGTCTCGCCGAACGCCTCCGCGATCCTCCGGAGGTCCGGCACACCGGAGGCGAACGGATAATGCGTCTGCTCGAAATAGAGGGCGCCGTCGGGCATCTGTGCGATCGGCCGCCCGCTCGCTGACCTGATGATCCAGCGCGAAGCGTCCCTCTCCGGCTTTATCCAGGCCGGGATCTGGCAGGGTGTCCCGTCGGGGAGGACCCAGTCAGCCCAGTCTCCGTCATCGAGCGCGAATCCCCGCCCGAGTTCCGTCACGTCGACGCCAAAGAGGTCCAGGACGTCCTCATCCACGATCGCGATCTGCTGCTTGGGTTCCTGCACCCGGATGGGCCGGTCGGGAAGCCCGAGGAACGACCTGAGCTTTGCGTAGGAGATGGCGGCGATGCCGGAGGAATGGTGGCCGGAGAAATCTATCGGGACACGGTCTCCTTCTCTGTGATTGAGCGCGGAGAGGACGCGTTCTCTGTGTGTCATCGGAACTCTGAGGCGATGTGTGATAACCGGATGTGCGGGCCGCACCAATGTAACGAACGACGCGGGGAAGGTCAATTCCAGTTGAGGTTTATCCCGCAATATGGTTCATTGCAGGAATCCAACGATGTCCCAGGACGGACGGCACATCCATGCGCACGAGCATTCTTCTCTTTCTCGCCCTCATCGCGGGCCCGCCGCTCCCCGGGGCGGGGGCCGGACGTCCCGCACCGGGAGACGGGGTTCTCCCGACACGGGAACAGGTCCGGTGGGCGGACCGGGAGATCGGCGTGATCATCCATCTCGACATCAATATTTTCGCCCCCGCCACGTTTGACTACGGCCGCCGCGCAACGCTCCCCCCCGCGGGGATCTTCCATCCCTCGAGACTGAATACCGACCAATGGCTCGCATCGGCGAAGAACGCGGGGGCCGCCTACGCCGTCCTCGTTGCCAAGCACGGCACGGGGTTCTGCCTCTGGCCGACGAAGTCACACGGCTACCACGTGGGGAACACGCCGTGGCGCAGCGGCAAGGGGGACATCGTCCGCGATTTCATCCGCTCCTGCGCCAGGTACGGCATCCGTCCCGGGCTGTACTACAACACGAACCTGAACACGTTCCTCGGCGCGCTCCCGGACGGATTCACCGGTGCCGCGGTACGGAAGACATACAACAGTGTCGTCCTCGATCAGCTCACGGAACTCTGGAACGGATACGGGGGTTTGTCCGAGATATGGTTTGACGGAGGGGTCGCCGCGGATTCGTCGGGAGGGGTGGCCGATGAAGTCCGCGCGCTGATCGCGAAGTACCAACCCAGAGCGATCCTCTTCCAGGGCCCCCCCGGGTGCAGAAACCTGATCCGGTGGGTCGGGAACGAAGACGGACGGGCTCCCTACCCGGGGTGGAGCAGGGCGTTCCTCGCCGCCGGCGCCGGCGGCTCGTTCGATGTCAAAGGAACGAACGGAGATCCGGAAGGAAACGTCTGGTGTCCCGGGGAGGCTGATTTCCCTGCACGCCGGCAGTCGGCGTGGAACGGCGGATGGCTCTGGAAGGCGGGTGAGGACAGCTGCGTTTTTTCTCCGCCGGAACTGCTCGATCGGTATTATTCCAGCGTGGGACGGAACGCCAACATGCTCATCGGGATGGTGATCGACACTTCCGGGCTCGTCCCCGCAGCCGACTCCGCTTCACTTGCCGGATTCGGCGATCTCCGCAGGAAGGCGTTCGGCCGCCCGCTCGGGCGCACGGCGGGATCGCACCGGGAGATTCTCCTCGCCCCCGGCGGCTCCCCCGTCGCCGTCAACACTGTAGTCCTTGCCGAAGACATCGCCCGGGGAGAACGGATACGGCGATTCGAGGTCCGCGCACGCGTGGGGAACGCGTGGGTCCCGGTATGTTCCGGCACCTCGGTGGGGCACAAATTCATCGGAAGATTTACGGAGGTGGAGGCTTCCTCGCTCCGTCTTCTCGTCACGGAATCCAGAGGAGAACCGCTCGTCAGGGAGTTTTCCGCCTACCACACGAAGTAAGGAGTGACAATGAAATACGTCAAAATCGCCGTCGCGCTCATCGCCGTCGCGCTTCTCGCCGTCCAGTTCGTCCGTCCCGGGCGGAATCGCGCACAGGCACCCCCGGGGGGAAGCATCGAGGCGAAGTTCCCCGTCCCCGACCACGTCATGCAGGTATTCAAACGGTCATGCTACGACTGCCACAGCGACAGCACGGTTTATCCCTGGTATGCGGAGATCCAGCCGGTCGGGTTGTGGCTTAATTCCCACATACAGGACGGGAAGCGCGGGATCAACTTCGACAGGTTCAGCATGTACAGGCCGATGCGGCAGTTCGGAAAGTTCCGGGACATCATCGAGCAGCTTCAGAAAGAGGAGATGCCGCTCGGCTCATACCTCTTCATCCACAGGTACGCCCGGCTCACGACCGACGAGAAGGAAGAGATCATCCGCTGGAGCGGGGCAATGATGGACACGATGCGGGCACACTACCCTGTCGACAGCCTGCAGCGCAAACGGCCGGAGAGGCGGGCGGGAGGGTGAGCCGTCATCCCCGGCGGCCGAACACGACGAATGCCGAGGCGAACGACCCGAACGAGACGCGGACGCGGGTCTCCGTATCCCCGCGCGCCTCGCTCCTGAGCGGCCGGCTCTCTCCTGTGGCGGGGTCGAGAAGGAACGGGCTCCCCGATTCCCTGAACGTCGCCATTCCTTCATACGTGCGGGCCGACGTGTTCACGAGAAAATACGCCGTTTCATCCTTCCGTGCGATCCTTGCGCAGATGATGTCCGGCGTCGCCGGCCCCAGGGAACATGCCGGCACGACGCGCGAGCGGAGGAGGTAGACCAGCGGCGGTGCATCAGGCGTCGAACACCCGAGCGAACCCGAAGCGAGCATCGCGGAGGCGACTGCTCGTATCGCCGCGTCGCTCCCCGGCCCCTCCGCGGCGTATTTCGGGATGAGCGGGTGCGCAAACACCGCTCCCCCTCCCCGTGCAAACGCGGCAACCTTCTCCATCGTCCGGAGCCGGACGGTGTCCATCGGCGGAATCACCAGCGCCTCGTACGGCCGGTTCCCGATGAGGAGCGTTCGGCCCCGCACGCTTCCCTCCACGATGCTCCGTTCGTCGACGATGTCAAAATCGACCTGATGCTGAAGCAGCGTGCGGCAGAGATCCGTGAATGCTCCGTCGATCAGGCGGACGTCGGGATCGGGATGGGGCTCGTACATCGAGCGGTTCGAAGGAGTGAAGTGGGCCCAGACGGACCTGATGGGATGGAGCACCGCCACGCGGGAGGTGATCGTCCCCCCGGTGAACATGAGGTTCAGACGCCCGGCATAGTCCGTGTACCTCCTGAACTGGCGGGGTGAGAATTCTCCCGGCCGGACGTCCTTCTCCTCGACCGCCGCCGCGGGGTACATGGAGACGAGGTCGGTGACGCCCAGCGCGTACAGGATTCCCGCCGTGCTCTGCATCTGCTCGATCGTGGCGCTCTGGTGTTCCATCTGGCCGAAGAAATCGCTGATCTCGCACATCACGCGGGGTTTCCCCGCGATGCGTGCCGCGGAGCCCGCGACGTTCGGCACGAGAAAGTAGAGCTCCTTCATGATCTTCCCCGGATCCGACAGGATCATGTCGATGCCGGGAATGTCGAATTTCCTGTAGCAGGTGAAGGGGTCGGCGTCGAATTCCGTCTGCCAGACGAGCGTCTCCTCCCCCAGCAGGTGTCCGCTCGACGAGAGGCCGTGGGCGCGGCACCACGACTGCAGCCGGGAGAAATAATTCCCGGCGCAGAGGTCCGCGATCACGTCGTAGAAGTCGCACCTGATCTTCCTGTCAATCTCCCCGGTGTCGACGAACAGGCTCTCCCTGAACGGGAGCAGGTCGTACCCTTTGCGTGCGCGGAAGATCTCCGGGAGGTTCTTCACCCAGGGGAGCGTCTGCGGATAGTCTTTCCCTTTCGGGATGTACGCGTCGATCATCGAAGGCTCGTCCGTGAAGAACGCTTCGACGTACCGGCCGATGGGATGCAGGGCCCGCCCGTAACGGGCGTGCGTCACGTCGATGAACGTGGAGGCGGCGGAGGGGTCAAGGATATTGATGTAGCGGCGTTTCTCGTAAAAATTCTCCGTCGCGTGCGTTCCCTCATACAGAAGCGATGCGACGTACGTCACGGTCCCCGAGGCATCCTTCGTTCGGATCAGCCCCAGGGCCTCCGCCCCGGGGTTCTGCTCAAGGACGAGCCCCCCCGCCGCCCCGCTCGGATACCCCTTTTCGTCGTAGATCCAGACGCGGAGCCCCATCTCGTGAGCGATCCTGACTCCCCTGACGAGGACTTCCCACGCCTCCTCGTCCCGGAGATAGTTCTTCAGGCTGACGGTCGTCATGAGTCCGCCGGCGCCGGCATCGATGAGATGCCGGACTTTCGAGCGGATGGCTTCGTCCGATGTTCCCGACCAATCGTCGAACGAAGGGATGGACTGGACGGGGCGGCAGGACGGCGGAGGGTCGGCAAATCGGGTGATCATCGGGATGCCTCATGCAGGTTCCGGAAAATCTGTGGAAGAATCACCACAGATGCAAACACACCCGTGAAATCCGTATATTGGCACATTTCCCGCCACAACGACCGGACGACAATGCGCTCACCGAGAACGTCGCTCCTGCTTCTCCTGCTCCTCATTCTCCCCGGCGGATTCGCTGCCGCCCAGCATTCCCGCTGGATTGACTCCACGCTCTCCACGCTCAGCCTGGAGGAGCAGGTGGGGCAGCTCTTCGTCGTCGAGCTCGTGCCGCTCTTCACGAACGAGGATCACCAGGCCTACCGTTACGCACTTGCGATGGTCCGGGACTACCACGTCGGCACATTCATCCTGGGGGGAGGCAACGTCCTCGACGTCCCGATCATCACGAACAAGCTCCAGATGATCTCCCGCGTCCCCCTGCTCATCAACGGGGATCTGGAGGCGGGGATGACGTACATGCACCCGTGGCGCCTGTCGCGCGGATGGACGGAGCGGCTCCCCCGCTACATCGCCGGGGGGGGGACGCAGTTCCCTTCCCAGATGGCGATCGGCGCGACGGGGAACACCGCGTTCGCCCGCGAACTCGGGAGGATCACGGCCATCGAGGCGCGGGCAATCGGGATACACTGGAGCAACTCCCCCGTGGCCGACGTCAACTCCAATCCCGACAACCCGATCATCAATACGCGGTCCTACGGGGAAGACCCCGCCCTCGTCGCGTCGATGGTGGAGGCCTACGTCCGCGGCGCGCAGTCGGCCGGAATGATCGCGACGCTCAAACATTTCCCCGGGCACGGCGACACCCGGGAAGATTCGCACATGCAGCTTCCGTCGCTCCCGTTCGGCCAGCGGCGGCTTGATTCCGTCGAGCTCGTTCCCTTCCGTGCGGGCATCGCCGCGGGAGCACGCGCCGTCATGACGTCGCATCTTGCGCTTCCCCTCATCGATCCCTCGGGCCGTCCCGCGACGCTTTCGCGCGACGTGATCACGGGGATACTCAGGCGGCGGCTCGGTTTCACGGGGATCGTCGTCACCGACGGCATGCGGATGCAGGGCATCACCGACCACTTCACGTCGGCCGAAGCGGCGATCAACGCCATCGAGGCGGGCGCGGACGCGGTGCTCGGCATCGCCGACATCGACAGCGCGTTCAGGGGCGTCGTCGCCGCCGTGCGCTCGGGGCGCATCCCCGGGGAGAGGATCGAGGTGTCCGTCAGGAGGATACTCGCGGCCAAGGAGTGGGCGGGACTTTCCGTGAAGCGCACCGTCTCCATCGACTCCATATTCCGGATCGTGGGAAAGGAGGAGTTCCGGCGGAAGGCGGAAGAGATCTCCGACTCCTCCGTGACGCTCCTGCGGAACGACGGGGGCGTCCTCCCTCTGAAGGGGAACGCGCGCCTGACGCTCATCACCGTCTCGGAGGATCCTCAGCCCGGACTGGGAATTGACCTGCTGGAGGAGGCGGCGCCGTTTGTCGGGACCGCCTCGCTCGTGCGCGTCTCCAACGAGACCGGCAGTGAACGGTTCGAAGAGATCAGGACTGCGGCGGCGAACTCCGACGTCGTTCTCGTGGGCATCTACCTCTCCGTCGTTGCGTGGAAGGGGGACCGGCGGTTCGCGAAACCTCTCGAGGAATTCCTGGACTCCCTCGGGCGATTTCCGCGCCCGGTCATCGCCGTGGCGTTCGGCGATCCGTACGTTCTCGGCAGAATCCCCCGCACGCAGGTCATGATGACGCCGTTCAACGGCACGATTCTGGCGGAACGGTCGATCGCACGGGCGATCACCGGACGGATCAGGATCGGGGGAAGATCCCCGGTGAGCGTCCCGGGACGTTTCGCACGGGGAGAGGGGATTGTCCTGGAAGCCGGCGCGCGGTAGCGGATCGTCCGCGCGCGATCGTCACAGCTGCCTCCCCGATTCGCGTACGTACCGGCGGAAGAGGGCTTTCAGAGATGACACGGCCTCTGACCCCGCCAGGAGATCCGTCCTGCGGAGGACAGGGCGCGCGGGGTTCTCCCCGGCGGGCCCGCCGGCGCGGAGGGTCCCCGCCATGCGGGTCCGAATAATCCGTTCAAACGCAGGGTCCGCCGCGGGGCGCTCGACGAGCGCCTTCGATGAGCTGAGAATGACGAATGACTCCGCCGGCGAAGAGGTCGTGTTGAGGAAGACGGCGACATCGGAGCGGGACGTCAGGTCCTGTACTCCCCACTCGGCGTCCGGGTCCGCGTCGAGAACGACCGCCACGATCGGCACCCCGGGGAACGAGGCGGCGATCTCGTGTATTGATCCGGGGTCGCGCGTGGCGAGATACAGCGTGTCACCCGCCTCCCGCACAAGCGAACCCGACCGGAGGATGGAGGGAAATTCGACCGCCCCGGAGGCGGCATAGAGAGTTTCCGCTGAATCTCCTTCCCCCGGAGAAGCGCACCGGACACCGAACCTGACGAAGTACGTATAGCCGGCCGGCGCGCGCAGGCGTATGCTGAGCCTGTCGTCCGGGCGGTTCAGCGGTCCGGTAAGGGGATCCTTCGCTTCCGCAAACCTGAGGGGAGAAATCCCGGCCTTCGGCTCGATCGCTGCTTCGAGCTTCAGGCTCCCGTCGGGGAGCGGCACCCAGTCGGACCCGTACCCCCAGCCGGGAAAAATGTATTTTCGGAGCTGGCGGGCTGAATCGACGGCGACGACGAATTGACTGACGACGAGCGTGCGGCCACCGGCGACGTCGAGGCGGAGGGCGAAACGGGAAGGCCCCGCGCTGTCGAGCCGGGAACCTCTGAGTGTGAGTGCCACCGTACGCTCACGCACGTCCGCGTAAAAATCGCGCATGAACTCAAGGACGTCCAGATCCGCGTGAAGCGTGTCGAGGATCGGGATACGCGCAGGCGTGACGTTTCTCGCGGCGGGGCGGCGCGTTCCGCGCGCGGCCAGCGTATCGGGCGGAGGGAGTCCGGGGGGAGGAACGACGGGGGCCCGGGACGCGGTATCCGCCGCGGCCGGGGCGCGTAACGTCAGTCCGGGGGGCTCTTCCCCGGGGACACGGACGTGCCGCAGAGCCATGTAGATCAGGACCCCGAGCGCGACGAGCAGCAATGCCATGAGCGTGCGCCGGGGGGTCTTCCCTTCATTCATGTCTGCGGGCCGTTTCTCGAGAGGGGGGCGTCACCAGCCGGGCGACCGGTCTTCGGTTTTCACCCTCTCGAACTCATACACCGTCCCCGTGTTCTTTCCCTCGATCCGGAGCGTCCATTCCTGGCTGAAGTGGTCTCTGTCCCGGAACCTGAGCGTGAGATCGTGCATGCGCGGGTCGCTGTCCGACTTCACGTTCGTTGCGTCCACGTATACGTACACGAGCGTGTTCTCGTCGCTCTTCGAACCATCAAGCTTCATCCTGGGCTGGTTTCCCATTGAACAATAGTGCGTGAGGACGGTGTTACCGCCGCTCAGCGTGTAGAGCGTGACCATGTTCTCTCCCGACGGGCCGACGTCGAGGGATTCCATCACCGCCGTGCCGTCCGCAACCAGCGTGTACGTCACGTCGACACGGTTCCCGTGGGCGTCTTTCCCTTTCCAGGCCCCGATGAGCGTTTTCATCTTCTCGAGCGCCGCGCCGCCGTTGTCCATCGAGGCCCGTTCGAGCACCGCCGTTTCGACGCTGTCCGCCCCATTGCTCTGCACGGTCCACGACTCCGCGAGCGAGGTCCTGTCTCTCCTGTCCAGTATCAGGTCCCGGATCCGGGGGGCACCTTCTCCCCCCGAGGGGTCCGTGACATCCTGAAGCGCGAATGCAAGCGTCCGCTCATCGCTCTTCTTCGCGTCAATTTTCATCCGGGGCTGGCTTCCCCGCGTTCCGTACTGCGTGAGCATCAGCGTGCCGTTGTCGACATAATACACGCGCACGATCGTCTCTCCGGCGTCACCGCGGATGAGCGTTTCCATGATCGACGTTCCGTCCGCCACGAGGCGGAACGCCGCGCTCGCCGCATTCCCGCCGGAGTCTCTCCCCCGCCAGACGCCGAGGAACCCCTTCAGCCTCTCAAACGCGGTCGGGGTCTTTCCGGGAGGCAGTTCCCCGGCCCGGACGGTGACGGCCAGTGCCGTCAGCAGAAGTATGACATACGGTCGTTTCATCCGGCTCCTCACTGTTCTCGTCTCATCCTGAACGTCACCGCGTACGGCCTGGGCGTGTCGAACGACGGCTCGATGGTCACGGTCTCCTCTTCCGGCACCGATACATAGTTTTCCATCCTGACGGCGATCCTGTGTGTACCCGGGGGAACGGCGATCCGTGCGGGAGTCTTCACGCGGGCCGGAATACCGTCGACGAGGATCGCGGCCGGGGAGGAGATGTGATCCAGCGTGGCTTCGACGTGCACGATTCCCTGGAAGAAACAGCGGACCGTGTTCGCTTCCCCTGCCCGGAGGTTGACCGACTTTTCCCTGAGGTTTCCCTTGCCGTCCCGGAACAGCACCTTCCGCGTACCGGCGCCGACCCCCAGCGAAAGGCCCGACCGGGCGGGCCGGAACGTCCCGTCGTCCACCGCGGCCTCTCCGTCCGGGACGGCGATGAGCACAAGACGTGCTTCACCGGCGGCGGCAGGTCCCGCCTCCGCGTCAGAGCCGTGGGAGGGGGCGGGCAGGCCCGCCGGCTTTGCAATCACGACGAGCGACGGCTGCCCGGAGACGATCGTCACCGAAGTGTCGATGCTCGCGTCGTCCCATTGCGCGAGGAGGACGTGCCTTCCCGGCCCGAGCGTCAGGTCCGTCACGGGGGACGGTTTCGCCGCCGCCTGGTCGATGATGACCCCGGCTCCCGGAGGATCCGTCAGGACGCTGAGTTTTCCCGCGGGGGGGAACACCGAGAGCCTGAGGACGAAGTAGACGATGCCGAGAAGAAGCGCGGCGCCGATCAGCGCCCTGTAAACCCTCCGCCCGTGCCGGCCCGTCCGCGCGGAGCTCAGGGCCGCCCCGGCGGTTGTCGTCGACACCACGGTGGCGTCGTCCGCATGCGTGAGATCAGGCGTCACGCCCGCCTCCGTCAACGACCCGAGCGCGGTGAGCACTTCACCCGCGTTCTGATATCTCCGGGCCGGATCCTTCTCGATCGCTTTCATGACGATATGCGATAACCCGGGGGGGATCGATGCGTTGATATTCCCGGGCGGGGGTATCAGCCCTTCCACGATCATGTTGGCGATCGTATACTCCGAGGAATCAGGGCTGAACGGGAGCCCCCCGGCAACGCATTCGTAGAGCGCCATCCCCGCCGAATAAATGTCCCCCCTCGCGTCCACCTGCCCCAGCCCCCTGATCTGTTCCGGCGACATGTAATAGAGCGTGCCTGCCGTACCTTTCGTCACCGTCGTCCCCCCCGCCGTCTGTATCTTTGCGAGTCCGAAATCGGTGACCTTGACGACGTCGGCGCCCGTGACCATCACGTTGCCGGGCTTGATGTCCCGGTGTATCACCCCTTCGCCGTGCGCGTGATCAAGCGCCGTGAAAATCTGCCGGAAGAGACGGACGGCGCGCCCGACGGGAAGACGGGGCGTTTCCTTCAGAATATCGCTGAGCGTCCTCCCTCGTACGTACTCCATGACGATGCAGATCCCTTCCGGCGTCTCGAGCAGATTGAACACCGAAACGATATTGGGATCGTTGAGCTTCGCGAGCGCACGGGCTTCGGACTGAAACCGCCTGAGAAAATTCGGATCCGAGGCCATCAGGACATCCATCGTCTTGACGGCGACGTCGCGATCGAGGAGCCTGTCGTGCGCGCGGTAGACGGAGCCCATCCCCCCGCGCCCGAGCAACTCGAGGATCTCGTACTCCTTGATGACCTTCCCGATCATGCCTTGCATAACGAACAGGTTCCGAGCTGAACTGAGCGCCGCGGCGTTGCTTCCTTGAAGTCCGGAGAAATTACAGGTTTTTTCGCTCAAATTCCATCTAGAACCTGGATTCGAGCGCGAGGATATATGTGCGGGGAGGCATCACGTTCCCTATCAGCTCCACGTAATTATGCTGGAAGACATTGTTGACGATCAACGAGGCGGAGAGCGGGATACCGGCGAAGGGGACGTCGGCGCCGAGCCTGACGTCCGTGACGTATATCGGGACACGCTGATCACCGTCAGGGATGACGCCGGCGTCCACGAGCTCGTCGTCGATCCTTTCGATCCTGCTCGAGTACCTGAAATCGGCGGAAGCGTTCAGCCACCCGGCGACCGCCCGGAGTTCTGCGTGGAGAAGATGGCGCGGGCGGTACTTCAGTATGTCCCCGTGCGTCAGGTCCCGGGGGTAGGCGTACGTGTACGAGAAATTGCTGACGACGACTCCCCCGAACCAGAGGGCGGAAAACGAGGTTTCGAGCCCCTGGACGCGCGCCTTCGTGACGTTTCTCCACTGGATTTCGAGGTTCAGCCCGCTGGCGAACAGACCGGGTTCGATCAGGTTGTCGATATCGGAGCGGAAGGCGGCGACGTCGACCGACCCGATATCGCCGAGCATCTGCTTCACTCCCAGCTCGTATGATCTGCTCCGCTCGGGCTTCAGGTCCCTGTTGGGAACGGCAAGAAGCCCGGTGGACCCCGCCTCGACGAACGCCTCGGGGAGCGACGGCACCCTGAATCCCTCCCCGTAGGACGCTCGCAGCGCCGTCTCCGTTGCAGGTCTGTAGACGAGGGCCGCCTTCGGGTTGAGCTGACCCTGTTCCCCCGTCAGGCCGACCGACTCGAAGTCGAACCGCGCGCCGATCGTGAGCGTCACTCCGGTCAGGGCCTTCCACTCGTCCTGCGCGAAGAGCGCGAGCCCGCCGATCGTGCGGTCCCCGAACATATCGCCGCCGATGAGGTCGAGCGTCCCGTCCAGCCCCCCCGTCAGCGTGTGGAACTCTCCGGGAAGGAACGTTGCGAGCGCTTCCAGCCGGACGCCGTCGGAGAGCGACTCGGTCCGCTCGGGGTCGCCGGTCTGCTGGAAACCCCAGTCGTTGTGGTACCACATCGCCCTGACGGTGGCCATGAACGTCCCGGAGTACGCCGCGACGTAGGCCCCGCTTAAAAAGTAGCGCGTCGATTTGATGTTGTCGCTTTCGTGGTGGAGCGGGGTGATGAGAGCGGAATCGACGTTTCTCCAGTAGAGAAACTGTCCCGCATACTGATAGGCGAGCCCGAAATTCAGCGTCACGGACGCCGATGCGCCGAGCTCTTCGCGCGTTTTCATCATGAAATTGTACCGCCGCCGGTAGTCGTTTTGCCGGTACCCGTCGTCGATCTGCCGCGAAAAAAAGAGCGACACACCGAGGTCCCCCACCCTGCGCATGTGGCTGAACGACTGGCCGTTAAAGTACCTCGGCCTGTCCGACCAGTCCCACATCCCGTACGTGGGACTGTTGTAGAGCCCGCCGTACGCCCTGACGACGGTCTCCGGCGTTTCCGGTACGGGCTTCGTGATGATGTTAATAACCCCGCCGAGCGCATTCGACCCGTAGAGTGCGGAACTTGCGCCTTTGACGACTTCGATCCGGTCCACCTGCCCCATCGGGATCGTCTCAAAATTCAGCTCATCCGTGTCCCCTGCAAGGAAGGGGATGCCGTCAAGGAGCATCAGCACGCGGCTTCCCGCTCCGAGAGAGTACCCGCTGGAACCCCGGATGTTCACCTGCGTCCCCGTCATGTTCACCCCCGGCACGTACCGCAGGGCGTCCTCGAGCGACGTGGAGTTCCGCTCCCTGATCTCCGACGCTCCGAGCACCGAGACGCTCACCGGAACATCCTCCAGCGACTGCTCGCGCTTCCCGGCCGTCACGACGACCTGCTCCGACTGGATTGCGCTCTGCGTCATCGACGCGTCGAGGACCGTCTCCTTCCCTTCTTCCACGACCACCCCCGGACGAGTTGCGCGGAGGTATCCCACGATGGAAAAGACGAGCGTCTTCTTCCCCGGTGGAACGTCCGCCAGGCGGTATTCTCCGCGCAGGTTCGTCGTCGTCCCCCTGAGCGTCCCCTCGATCCGCACGTTCACGCCGGCGAGCGTCGCTCCCCCCTCCGCGGCGGTCACACGCCCGGACACGGAACCCCCGGAGGCGAACGCACGCGAGCCGAGACACAGGAGGCCAAGGACAACCGGGATGCAGGCGTTCATCGCCATGGTTTCGGAGGAAGGTTGTGGAAGTCGACCTGAATATCGATCCCGGTGATGACGTGGTGGAGTATCACCCGGAGCGGAGCCGGGTTGAACGAGCCGGGGAAGCGGTGTAGACGCCCACCGGGCGCCAGTCGGTGAGGACGTTCGGCCCGAACTGCCAGGCGACGATCACGTACTCGTAACTCCTGGTCTGGAGGTTCGTCCCGTCCGTCGTCGTAAACGTGTACGGGAGGCTGTCGACAAACGCAGGGAACTTCGTCCCGATCGCGGGATACACGGCGCCGTGCCCGGCAAGGAGCGTGGGGAGTATGCCTGCGCTGTCGGACGGGTACGTCTCGAAGACGACGATCCGCATGTCGCGGACGCTGTCGGAGGCGGGCCAGTTGCTGAACCGGATCATCCCGCCGAAACCCGAGGCGTCTTCAAGGGGTCCCAGCTCGGAATCGCACCCCGGAAACAACAGAAGAAAGGAAAGACAGAGAAGAGTCATGCGCATGGGAAACCGGTCCCTCCGGTCGCGGATGTGCGCTGAAGACACCGTAAGGAACGGCTCCGGTTGCGGAAAATCAAGTGAAGGGAACAGGGGACATCCCTGTCAGTCGGACGTGCTGAAATCCGGCAGGCGCATGCTCTCCCACCAGCCCATGACGGTCGTCGACGATGGAATGAACCCGGGGTAGTACGGGGGACGCACGTTCGGATCATACAGACGCTTGTCGTACGCGTAACTCTTGAAGTAGCCGCTGTTCAACACGCCGTTCAGATTGGTGCCGACCGCCCCCCGGATGTTCTGGACGATCGACCCCAGGATGCTCAACCTGCCGCGCAGGACACCGTCGTCATAATTCTGAGCGGTGAGTGAGCCCGTCCGGGCGAATATGTTCCCCTGGATGACGCAGTCGGCCTGGTTGGCGGCGTTGTCGATAACGATCACGGATTCCTCCGCGACGAGCCCCAGCATATCCTGCGAGGTGGTATCCACTCTGGGGTCCTGTTCGTACAGAACGTTGTCCTCGACGTAGATGTTTCCCATGTTCGAGGAGATGGTCACCTGCCCGTCGACGGTCCCCTGCACGTGCACCGAATCGCTCCCCATGATAACTCCGGTGAAGCCCGACGTGGTATTCAACCGGACGGTGTCGACGGCGGGACCGCTCTGCGCGGTGCGGACGATCGCACGACCGTCGCCGTGGATCGTCGGATCGCCGCCGTCGAGCGTTATCCAGACGTTCGGCGTGTTGTAGAATCTCCCGCCGGGGGCGATCGCGATATTGTAAATGCCCGTCAGATCGTTCGGGAAGAATATGCTGTCGACCCCCGTTTCATATCCCTTGGCGAATATCGCCTGATCGACACCCTGCCCGGGAGGGGGCATAAGCCGGTGCGCGGTCGTCACCTTGTCCTTGAATACGGGGGAGCCGTTGATGTTGATCGATCCGTTGCTGTGGAGCTCGCCGAAGACGGAGTCGCCGGTCACCCACTGACAGGGACCTTCGCTGTTTGTCATCCAGGAAAAGAGTGTGAAGCTCGTGAACTGGGGAGTGTTCAGGTACACCTGCACCGTATCGTGCATCGTCTCGGTGAACCCGTTGTACGTCGAAACGCTCTGTATGAGGAGCGATTCGGCGACGGTGCGCTCGACGGAGTAGGATCCCCCCGAAACGGTCTCCGTGTAATTCGTGGAACCGTACCAGTTCGGATCGGCGGCAATCTTCGCAATGCCGACCTGCGCACCGGCGAGCGCGAGGCTGTGGGACGTCAACGCCTCGTAGTAATAGGAGGAGTTGTTGTTCGCGGATTTCGCCCACCGGTTGAGGTCGATCGATATTCCCCCCAGGAGCAACCCCAGTCCCAGGACGAGTATGAGTTGTGCCCTGCCAGCCATGCCCCCCCCTCTCTACGTGTTTTGTCCCGACCTCTCTCCCCCCAGCGGTGCGGGCAACCTGCCCGCTCAATTCACTCCAAGCGCCGGCGGCGGGGGGGGAGGCGGAGGGGGCGGCGGAGGCGGTATCCTCGGAGCCGGAGCGGGCGCCGGAGCCGGAGGAGGGGGAGGAGGCTGCGGCGGCCGCTGCGGTGCGGTCGGTCCGGCCGGAGGCGCAGGAGTCGACGGCCCCGGAGGCCGGGTGGGCCGGGGTTTCTGGGACGGCCTGGGCGCAACGCGGATGTTCTGCGCCGCCAGCCGCGTCTGGCTGAATATGAAGCTCGAATACAGTGCATCCGGCTGCCCGGACTGGACCATGGTCTGCGGCCTGTAGAGCGCGTATGAATTCTGGACCTCGGTGGCCACCTCCACTTTGAATATCTGCCCGCGCATCGACTTGCTTACCGGCGTCGAAAGCAGATTACTGCTCCTGTCGTAGTAGCTGAACTTGAGGTATGTGACGACCGCGATCGGGATCGGCGCACCGCCGTTTTCCACCCTGTAGAGGAAACAGTCGTGCGTATTCGGTGTGGCGGCAAGCTCGGACGTAGGCCCCAGGTAGAACGTCACGGTGTCGATGTCATCAAACGGAGGAAGAGAGACCCGGTACTTGAGCGTCGTGGAATCGGCCAGCAGGACGATCTTCGTCGAATCCGGTACGCCGAATCCCATGTTCCTCATCTCGCCGTCGAGATAGAGCGAGAGGGAGACTGCGGACTCCTGGACCATCTTGTCGCCGACAAGAAGGCTGGAATTCTCCAGGGCGACGTCATTGGCGTTCACGATCGTCACCATCAGCATTCCCCCGAGGATCACCGAAAAGAGAACATCCTTCATGCTTGCCATGGCACTCCCCTCCCCCTGATGCGTCTAGCCGTTGAAATTCAATTGTACTTGTAGTAGGCCATCGTCGTGAACATCCTGACCGTGTCCGTCGTGACGGGAATGTCGACCCTCCACGTCTTGACGTCCAGCCGCTTGAGGTATGTCTGCACGGTGGCGAAATTGATATTGTCCGGGTCGACGTACGTGACCGTGAAATCGGACCTGAACGTTCCGTTGTTCCCTTCGGCCGGCTGGGTGATGCTGTAGCCGTTGAAGTCGTCGAAATCATCGAAGAGTGAGACGTCGGTTTCGCCCGCATCCGGCCCGAGGCTGTTCGGATCCGTAAGATCCGAAGGAGAGTTGATGGGCTGCCCGACGGCAACCTCATCAAAATTGAGCCCCTGGGCAACGTCGAGGTACGTGGCGGAGATCGACGTGGCGATGATGACGTCGTGGCTGTTCGACATGTCCTCGTTGTTGGCCAGGACGAGATTGTTGAAGTTGACGAGGACCGTCCCCAGGAACGCGAACGCGGCGACGGACATGAGAACCTGTCCCGTATTCATCGTTCACCCCCCGGGGCCATATCCGCCCCGTAAAAAGAGCCCCATTCGAGAATTGTGACGTTTGCGGCGAGACCGGACCACGACAAGCGTTCAGGCGTTGAACCGGCTGAGCGAAAACTGTTTCCCATACTTCCCTCCCCCCCTCTTGAAAGAAAACCGGGACTCTAAGAACACCCTCCGACACGGGATAGAATGAACAGTTCAGCTTTTAATTGATACGGATTACAACCAGACGCGGAATGCAAGGGGGACTGATTACGTGTGTACAATCTACAATCTCGTTGAAAAAAAGCAAGCGAAAAATCTGCTAATTTCGCAGATTGTGCCGAAGAACACAGCCATATTACCATACATAATTCCACAAGACAGACTGCCAACGTGCGCACATCCCCCCAAAAGGCCGTTCGGAAGCCGTTCAGGCTTGTTTTTCGAGCAGGAGGTTTCTATCATGATCCCGAGCGCTGCAGACCCCCCGGATTGAAAGGACACCTCGATGACCGCCCGACCCCGCGAATTCATGCGCACTGACGCCCCGGAACCCCACCGGGAGCGCACAAAAGCGCTGCTCAAGAAGCACCCGGAAGTCAGGGAACTGATCAGCCGGAACCCCTATTCGTTCCTTCTTATCACCTTCGTCGTCGCGCTCCAGACCTCGATCGCATTCATCGTCAGGGATCAACCGTGGTGGGTCCTCCTTCTCGTCGCCTACGCCGTCGGCGCGTTCGCGAACCACTCGCTCTTCGTGTTGATCCACGAATGCGCCCACAACCTGATATTCAAGAGAAAATCCTCGAACATCCTTGCAGGAATGATCGCGGACTTTCCCAATCTCGTGCCGAGCTCCGTGTCGTTCCGCAGTTACCATCTCAAGCACCACAGTTTCCAGGGAGATTACGACCTTGATGCGGACCTGCCCAGCACCTGGGAGGCGAAACTCGTGGGCTCCTCGTTCGCCGGAAAGGCGCTCTGGCTTCTGTTCTTTCCCGTGTTCCAGGCCCTGCGTCCGCCGCGCCTGAAGGAGATTTCGTTCGCCAACGCGTGGACGTTCGTCAACTGGATCATCGTGGCCGCGTATGATGCAGCGATCGCCGTGTATTTCGGTCCCGGGGCGCTCCTGTACCTCGGGCTCTCCTTTTTCTTCTCCATCGGCCTGCACCCGCTGGGCGCGCGCTGGATCCAGGAACACTACCTGACCTCCCCGCCGCAGGAGACGTACAGTTACTACGGACCGCTGAACACCGTTGCGCTGAACGTCGGATTTCACAACGAACACCATGATCTCCCTTCCGTCCCGTGGAACCGGCTCCCCCGGCTGAACGCCGTCGCGCCGGAATGGTACGATCCGCTCGTCTCGCACCGCTCCTGGTCGAAACTTCTCTGGCGCTTTCTCTCCGACGGGGAGATCTCCCTCTTTTCCCGGATGACACGGCACAACAGGGGCGATGTCCCCGTCACCGCGGAGCTCTGACGCCGCGGATTCCCATACCACTTCTTCACACCCATCATGAACCGTCAAATCCTTCTTCTCATTGCCGCGGCGATCGCCGCCCCGGGCTCCGCCGCGCGCGCCCAGTCGGGCATCTCCGGCGACGACCTGCGGGACCTGCGTAACTCCTGCGTCGTCGACGGACATTTCCGCGCAGTCCAGAACGCGCTGTCACAGACGGAAGGGAGCCGCGTCGCCACGAGCTGGGAGGTGACGACGGGAGTGGACGGGTACTTCTCCCACCGTCTCAAGGACCAGAAAATCACGGATCAGAAGTCGAGCGGGAGGTGCTGGATGTTTTCGGCGCTCAACACGCTCAGGCCGGTCGCGGAACATGCGCTGCACGCCGACGACGTGGAGTTTTCGCAGAACTATCTCTTCTTCTACGACAAGCTGGAGAAGGCGAACCTGTTTCTCGACGCGGTGATCGCGCTCAGGGAGAAGCCGCTCACCGACAGGACGATGGAGTTCCTGCTCAGGCAGCCGGTACAGGACGGGGGGAACTGGCTCGGGTTCATCGAGCTCGTCAAGAAATACGGGGTGGTGCCGAAGGACGTCATGCCGGAAACGTTCAGCTCCTCCAACTCGAGGACCGTCAACACGGTGCTCGCGTTGAAGCTCAAGCAGTACGCGCTCCGGCTGAGGGAGGCATCGGACAGCACGTCGCGCGAGAACTTCCGGAGGGCGGCGCTCAGGGACGTGTACAGGATACTCGCCCTGAACTTCGGCATCCCTCCCTCGACGTTCACCTGGCGGTACGAAGGAGAAGACAAGAAGCTCTCGGAGCCGAAGACATACACGCCGCAGCAGTTCTACAGGGAGGTCGTGAACGAAGCCCTGGACGACTACTTCGCGCTCTATTCCATCCCCACGCTCCCCTTCGGCAAGCGCTACTCGATCGAACTCGACAGGGCCGTCGCCGACAGGCCGGACATGAATTTCGTCAACTGTCCGCTGGAGGTGATCAAGACGCTCGCGATGAAGGCCCTGCTCGACGATGCTCCCGTCTGGTTCGGGTGCGACGTCGGGCAGGAATCGATCAGCGAAACGGGACTCATGGCTCCGGGGATATTCGACTACGGATCCCTGTACGGCATGGATTTCTCGCTTTCGCGGAAGGAGCTTTTCGAAACGTACTCGAGCGCGCCCGACCACAACATGGTGTTCACGGGGATCGATGTCGCGGACGGAAAGCCGAAGAAATGGCTGGTGGAAAACTCCTGGAGCGAGAAGCCCGGGAAGAAGGGTTACTTCACGATGACCGACCCGTGGTTCGACAGGTACGTCCAGGTGATCGTCGTACACCGGAGGTACATCCCGGCGGACATCCTGGCGCTGTTTGCGACGGTCCCCGAGAAACTCCCCCCCTGGGATCCGATGTTCCACGCACTCGGGCTGGAATAGCGGCCCGTCCAGTTTTTGAGCGGCGCGGGCGGACGGGGACGGGAAGGAGCTTCAGAGGAGCTCCTGGTTCCCCCGGAGCGTTCACGCGCCGCCCCGCAGCAGGATCCACCCGGCACACGTCACGACGAGCCCCGCAAGAACGGAATACACGATGATCAGGACGGCCTTCCTCCTGTCGCGCATCCTGAATTCCGCCTGCGTCACGGTCTCGGTCCTCCCGACGCCGGCCCCGAAATTGAAAACGCCCTTCATCCCGAACGCCGCGCAAAAATGCATCCACGCCTGTATGAATCCGACGGCGGAAACCGAAGAAGGGACGAAGAGCATGAGCGCCCAGGGGGGACGGAGGGAGAACGCCGCAAGGACGGCAAAAAGGAGGAGCGTCAGGCCCAGGGCCCACCATCCGGTCCGGATTCTCAGAGCGATTTCCGCCGGACCGATGTTGCAGGTCCCCGGCACATACTCAGCATGAGCCATCGTCAATGATCTCCCTGTTGGACCGGTTCATCAGAATTCAGCGCTCACCCCGATTGATGGGAGTATCCCCAGGGAGGCGTCCTGCTCCGCAGTACGGGTCTCCGGGTTATAGCGGGGAACGTCCACGGGTTTGCGGTTGTAGACATTCTGCACGTCGATGTACGTGACGAGCGCCCACCCTTCGAATGACCAGCGCCTGTCAATGCGGACATCGAGACTGTGATTGGGCTGCACGCGGACGCTGTTGTAGAGCGCCGGGTCCTGCGTCCCGTCCGCATTGAACGGCGTGTAGGGGCGCCCCGACGCAAACCGGAATTTTGCGCTGAACTCCCACTTCTCGTTCATCAGGTAGCCCCCTCCCACGTTGATGATCCATCGCTGGTCCCAGCTCGACGACCGGGTGACGCCGTCGAGGGCCCTGAACTCGGACCTGCTGTAGCTGACGCTTAACGTCCCGTAACAGGGAATTTCGGAGAGTTTCTTCTGAACAAGGAACTCCACCCCCCGCGCGAGACCTCCCCCCCTGCTCGCGAGGGGGTCGAGCCCGAACGATGCATAGCCGTCATCCGACCCGCCGTACCCGGCCCCCGCATTCGCCAGGACCAGGTAGGGGCGCAGAAGGCTGGCGGGGTAGTCGGCATAGTCCTTCACATACCCCTCGAGCGTTACCCTGGTGTCCGGCCTCAGGACAGCGTCGACGCCGACAATATATTGATTTGCGCGTATGAACGTGAGATCCCTGTTCGCGGGGTTCATGACGAGCCAGACGTAGGAAGGGGCCTGGCAGTACCTGCCGACGCTCGCGTTCAGATTGATGTCGTCGGCGAGGGGGAGCGTGGCGGAGATTCTCGGTGAGAGCGCGAACTTCCTCGCGATGAGATCGAAATAATCCGCCCTCCCTCCGAGCGTGAGGGTCACCCTTCCCCACATCTGCGACACCTGTGCGTACAACGCTCCTTTGAATGCCGCCGTTCCTGCGGATTCATCGACGCCGAGCGAATCGCCGAACTGCGTCACGAACGGTCGGAGCGTGATCCCGCCGGCGAACAGGGCACGCTTTGCGACGCCGCCGATCGTCATCTCCGTGGTTTTCGCAGGGTGGAAGACCAGGTCGGCCCTGAGCGAGGTCTCCTGTTGAAACGAGGTATTGCGGAATACCGTGACAAGGTTGGAGTCCGCCTGGCCGTACCGGTAGTCGTTGTAGCTGTGGGCGAGACTGAGCGTCAGGATTCCCTCCCCGAGCAGATGCTGCCAGGCCGCGCCGACGACGGCCTGTTGCTGATTGTCCCCCAGGATTCTCGAATTGTCGAATCTCTGCTGGCGGTCACCGTTGGTGAATTTCACGTCGTCCAGCGCGGCGATGCCGAGGACCGAGAGACGGTCGTTTCTGCCGAGCCGGTACGCTCCCCGTGCAAGGAAATCCCAGTATTCCGGGACGAAACTGAGACCCGCCGCCCTGAAGATCAGATCCAGGTAGCTCCTGCGCGCGGAAAATACAAATGTGCCGTCCCGGTCGACGGGCCCCTCAAGCCCGAGCCCGAACTGGCTTGCGGAAATCGTCGCTTTCCCCCCGATCCGGTCCGACCTCCCGTCTCTCAGCGTGATTCCGAGGACCGAGGAGAGCTTGTCACCGTACTGAACGCCGAATCCTCCCGAGGAGAACGACGTCCCTTCCACGTAATCCAGGTTGACGTAACTGAGGGGACCGCCGGTTGCTCCCTGCGTGCCGAAGTGATTGATGTTCGCAACCTCGATGTTGTCGATGAGGAAAAGGTTCTCGGAAGGGGCGCCCCCCCGGATGATCAGATCGTTCCTCCCCGCCTGGACCTGCGCAATGCCCGGAAGGATGGAGATCGCCCGCACGACGTCCTCCAGTCCCCCGGGGAGACGCCGGATTTCTTCGCTGGACTGGACGAACGTGCTCAGGGGGGTCTCCGGGAGTTTCTGAAAGTAATTCCCCGTCACCTGCACGCTGTCGACGACGATGGCCGCCTCCCTGAGGCGGACGGTGACTTCCGACGGCCGGGCGATCGAGACCACGACATCGGTCCTGGTGAACGGCTCGTAGCCCACGGCGCTGACTTTCAGCGCGCAGACCCCGACCGGGACGCCGGTGATCCGGAATTCCCCTTCCGCGTTCGTCGACGCTCCCAGGACAGTACCGACGACGACAACGTTCGCGCCGGCAAGGGGCTCGCTCGTCCCCAGGTCGAAGACGCGGCCGGCGACGACGCCGGCCTTCTTCGGCTCCTGCGCCTGTGCCGCGTCGGAGAAAGCGGCGACCCACGCAAGGAGGAAGAGCCCCGTGCGGAGGGAGCGGTGAACGGGCGTTGTCCGGTTCAATGTTTCTTCACCGGTCCGGGTTTCAGGTGAAACCGGTCTTTCAGGAAACCGACTGCACCCGTGATGGAGTCCGCGACGAGATCGCACGAAAAGTCGGTGCCGGAGCGGCCCGGGGCAAACGAACCTCCCACGAGAAACGCCGCCGGAATTTCCCGGGCGGTTTTCCCGGTCGACCGTATGTCGCTCAGCGGGTTCCTGCCGTCTCCGGCGATCGTGACGGAGAGACAGATCAGATCGGGCCGCCGCCGGGTGACGAACCGCCTGAGCGTCTCACCGGGTGTGCTGGCGCCAAGGTAGTGCACCTCCCAGCCTTCCGTTTCGAGTGTGTACGAGAGCAGACGGAGCCCCAGTTCGTGGTAGTCCCCTTCTATGCACGCACAGGCGGCGGAGAGCCCGTTCGCCGGTTTGCGGTGCAGATCCGGGTTCAGAAGGACGAGCCCTTCGAGGACGCAGTTCGACGCGCGGTGTTCCTGATTGATCTCGATATTCCCGGCCGCCCATTCTTCCCCCACCCGCGTCATTGCCGGGCGGATCACAAGGTCGGCGATCGCAGCGAGAGGAATGCGGTTCCCCGTCATATACGAAAGGAGCCGGAGGATTCCCTTCGTGTCCGCCGCGAGCGCCTCGTCATAGAACAGCCTGGCGATCCGCGCGTAGTCTTTCTCCCGGACGGCAAATTCCAGATTCTGCGCCCTGCGGCCGGGAGCAGGGGATGCGACCTCACGGGCAAGGGGATACGCGTGGTCCTCGGCAAACCGCACGATATCCTTCAGGATGAATTTCCTGTGGCCGCCGAGCGTCCGGTGGCAGGGGATCTTCCCTTCGTCCGCCCAGCGCTTGACCGTCGTCTCCGCGACGCCGATGAGGCGGGCCACCTGCAGTGTCGAGAGCTGTGTCATTTCCGGGAACAAACGATTAGGACGTTATAACTGTTTTAGGCGATTTAATATACATCCCGCCCCGGTCAATGTCAACTCCACAGGCGAAAAGAACTCCGGAAGGGAGAGACGGGCGCCGCCGGAAGCGACGTCACATAATCTTAACTCCGCGGTAACAGTAGAGTAACATGCCGGGTGTACTTTGGAGGACACTCAGGGAAGGCCCAGGAATGGCACGATGCAGAGAATGCAGGGCGCACAACGTCAGGATCAGCGCCACGTCGAGCAGAAAGTCATTTGCGTTCAAGTGCGTGAATCCCCGGTGCCGTGCGTCCTACGTGCAAACGCTGGGAATCGCGCGCGATCTCGGAGAGGTGTTCAGCAGCATGCAAAGCCGGCGAATCGCCGTACGCAGGGTCGCCGGCGCCGTCCGGTACAACAAGAACGCGGACGACACCGATTAGCCCGCCCTGCGGAGGCCATTCGCCTGACGATTCGCCGGCGGTACCACATGGAGGTCCATATGACGGTCCTTGAAGCCACCGTGGAGATCGTGAAGGCATCACTCATCGAGTCCAGGAACGGACAACAGGTTCTGGCAAACCCGGAGGAGCGCGCGAAGCTCCTCGAAGGGATTGCAGCATTGCACGCGAAGCTGCAAGAGCTCGAACGATCCGACGTCCGGTACCGTGACTGAAAGGCGGCCCCCCTTGCATTCCCGAAAACCCGTGAAGAAGGGGGTGCCTGTCTCCCTGATGCTCCTTGCGCCCGCCCTCGTGTGCGGCATACTCCTCTTCCTCTACGGATACGCGCAGGAGCGTCCGGGGCCGCTGTACCTGGGGCTGGGCCTCACGTTCGTCGGAGGACTGCTCGGGGTGATCAGGATCGCCGTCTGGGGGGACAGCTGATGAGGACGGCCGGGAAGCTCTGGATGGAGAACAGGAGCTTCCTCCTCCCCTTCTCATTCTGCATTGTCGCGGGATTCACGCTCCTTACCCTGTGTTCGAGGGCGGACGTGCATCTCGCCGTCGACGCTCACCACGCTCCCGTGACGGATTTCTTCTTTCGTCTCCTGACGAACCTGGGAGACGGCTGGACGGCCGTCGTCCTCACGGTAATCCTGCTTTTCGTCCGGTACGGCGACGCGATGCTCGTGGCGGCATCAAACATCCTTTCGGGGATCGCCGTCCAGATTCTCAAACACGGTCCGTTCGCCGGCTCCCCGCGCCCCCGGGAATTCTTCAGGGGGGTGCACACGCTTCATTTCGTCCCCGGCGTCGACGTCTACTCATTCAACAGTTTCCCCTCCGGCCACGCCGCAACCGCCTGCGCCTGCTGTTTCTGTCTTGCGCTCCTGACCAGGCACAACGCGCTGAAGTTCACCCTCGCCGTTTTCGGGCTCCTCATCGCGTTCTCCCGGGTCTATCTCTCCGAGCACTTCCTCGCCGACGCGTGGGCGGGGGCGCTTGCAGGCCTTGCCATCACGCTGGTGACGGCGTCCGCCATTTACTCAAGGAACGAAAAATCCGGATGGCGCTGGCTGGACCTGTCACTTCTCCGCGGTTCCGGCAGCAAGTGAGAGCGGGCCGCGCAACCTGAACTCCGCATACACCGGAAAATGGTCTGACACCACCGCGTCGAGCCTCCTGGCTGCTGTCGATTCCGCCCCGTTCATGCCGAAAAGGTAGTCGATACGGAGAGTCGGGAATTCAGTGCGAAACGTGAGCCCCCCCCAGACGTTGTGTTCGAGCATCGCATCGCGGGCGATCCGTTCTACGGGTCGCATTGTTTTCGAGCGGGGGGGCGCATTGAGATCCCCGCCGAATATCACCGGACCGTGAAGACGGGAAACGTACTCCGTAAAGAACTCCGATTCCTCTTTCTGCACGCCGAGCAGATATCTCCCCCAGCGGAGGTTTTCCCTCAGCGAATGGTCTTTCGGTCTCCCCGCGATGAACCGGATGGAGATCGCGTTCACGAGGATTCCCCTGACATCGATCACGGCGTGGCTGAACGAGCGGTGAGGGTGGGATTCCATCGAATCCACGTCATTGCCGCCGGAGAGCGACGCCTCGCGGGACGGGAGGGAGATCTCGGCGTAGCTGACGATCGGATAACGCGAAATGAGCGCCGTGCCGTCCTGGTGGTCCTTCCGGAAGAATGCAGGGGCCACGCGTTCTTCCACGTGGGCCCGCTCGTCATCCGTAAGCACGTTTTCCGACAGCAGCGTCAGGTCCGCGTTCGTCCTTTTCACCTCGTCGAGGACCCTGTCGAGCCCGAACGAGTAATAGCGAACATTGAGCGCGGCCACGGTGAACTTCTGCGACAGGCTGTCGGGGAGTGCACTTCCCCCGAACACCGGAATTGCAATGTCACCGAATGAGGCCAGAAGGACCGCGTACAATCCCGCAAGAACGACCGCGGCACGCACACGACGCGACGCCAGCGTGAGAAGAACCGCCAGGGCGACGGGCGGGAGGAACCAGAACGGGGGGACAAAATCGATCCCGTACAGGACGGAATCCGCCGGGAGAACATCGCAGTGGTCAAGAAGGGACGCCACCACGATTGTCCCGACGGTGATGTACGCGAGAGCGGCGACGACGGATAGCATCGTGCGGAGTATCCTGACGGGCATGAGGCCTCCTTACGTGGGATGGGATGAAACGACAGGAGGCAAATATGCGGAACGGAGATGTTCTCACCGTTACCGCACGGTTATCAAAGGATGAAGTTTTTGCAGGATGGGAACCGAAGGGGGGCGGAAAACGGGGGAGCGCCCCGGGGATGCCCGTACCGTTCCGCGGTGCGGGCATCAAGGATCACGCGGTCAGTTTTTCCGCATAAAGATCCCGCGCCCTCCTGCGCACCTTTGCCAGGTGATTCACAAGGGCATCCACGGATTTCTGGAATTCCTCATCCGTGGCGGTGAAATCGCAGGCGTGCGCGTAGGAGGTTTCGAGAAGCCTCTTCGCAATGTTGCTCAGTCTCTCTTTCGCTTCGATATCCACGGGAGGGTTCCTTTCAGGTGTGCCTGTCATGCGTGCGGTGTCCGTGGAAATATAGATGATCCGTTCTTCATTTGCAACGCAATTTATTCTCCGCCCGGCCTGACGAGCCGATGGTAACAGTTTCGTAACCGTCTGTTAATACTGCGGCAACGCCCGGCCGTTATCTTTACACCGCTGCACCGCACCCTCTGTAGGATTGCTCAGAAGCGCCCGACTTTCCGTTCTCCCCTCCCGGTGTACACCGGGCATATATCAATCAGGAAACACCGCAGCACGAGGTTCTGCTGCCCTACGACCGCGAGGCCTGATGGTTCTACGAATGATACTGCGTTCACGTATGGTTGCTCTTGCATTCATCGGGACTGCTGTTGCCGGAGCGGCGGCGGCCGGGACGATCACCGGTCACGTGGTCGCCAGGTCGGGAAGGGCGCCGGTCGTGGGGGCGAACGTGAGCATTCCGGGAACGCGGTACGGCACGACGACCTCTCCCGAGGGGGACTTCCGCATCGGGGATCTTCCGTCCGGAACGTACCAGCTTCGCGTCAGCATGATAGGATTCGTCCGGTTCGAAAAGAGCGGCGTGACGCTCGGGGCGGATTCATCGACCGTCACCGTGGACGTCGTCCTCGAAGACCAGCCGGTCAGCATTGCGGAGATCATCGTCCGGGCCCGTGCGAACAGGGAGCTGGAGACCTCGGGGCTCATGACCGAGAAGCAGGCGAACAATATCGTCAACGTCATCACGGCTCAGACGATCGACCGCTCGACGGACCGCACCGCGGCCGACGTCCTCCAGCGGGTCTCAGGCATGTCGCTCGTCCGCGACCAGGGAGAAGGACGGTATCTCGTCATGCGCGGGCTCGAACAGCGCTACAACAACACGCTTCTCAACGGTATCAAGATACCGAGCCCCGAGTCGAAGGACCGGTATGTCCCGCTGGACATATTTCCCTCGGGCCTCTTTGAACGGATCGAAGTGACCAAGGCGCTTACGCCGGAACTCGCCGGCGATGCGATCGGCGGTTCGGCCAACCTGATACAGCGCGAGGCGCCCGACCATCTTCTCTTCTCGTTCAGCGCTGCGGGCGGGGGCACCTCGGGCGTCCTCGGCAGCACATACAGCGGGTTCGACAGGAGCGCGGTCCCCGAGCTCGATCCGGACCGCGCGCACGGCGTCGTGAGCGACGCCGATCCGACCACGGCGCTCACCGCGCGGTACCAGCCGACAAGCAAAGACTTCGCCGTCAACAACCTGAAGTTCACGGACCGGAAGACCCCCCCCGACGGGCTCTATTCGCTCCTCCTCGGCGACCGGATGTTCGACGGGCGGATCGGCATCATTGGCGCCGGAAGCTACCAGAACACGTTCAGCCACGTCCAGACGGATTTCTATTCCGTGGGCGAAGATATCAACACGGTCGACAAGGAAGGTCACCTCGTTCCCTACGCGGCAACGTATGACAACCGGGCGTACTACACGAACAGAACACGAGGGGGGGCGACCGTCAAGGCGGATTTTATAGCCAGCGAGGACCACCAGATCTACGGATCGTACCTGTACGTACGCCAGGAGGAGGCCCAGACGCGCCACGCCCTCCAGACGACGATCGACGGATCACGGGGCGCCGCCGACCTGACGTATACGAACCGGTCGGCGCTCAGGATACAGGATATCTCGAGCGTCTCCGCGGGGGGGGAACACTTCAGCACGTCCCCGGTGGACGTCCGGTGGACGTTCAACTTTACGGACGCCGTACAGGACCGCCCTGATGAAGCGGAGTATTCGCTGTACCGGAATTTCGATCCGTACGGCAACTTACAGCCGTTCGTCGGGCTGGGCTCAATCACGCACGTCTGGAGAAAGAACGACGACAAGCAGACGCTGGCGAAGATCGATCTGACAGTTCATCTGACCGACGACGGAGCGAACACACTGCAGGCAGGGGCGATCGGGCAAAAACTCAACCGGGTGAATTTTCAAAACGACTACAAGCTCAATCCCGCAATCATCAACGGCAGGACGCAGCCGTTCACGTCAATTGACAGCACCGTCACCGTCCCGTTCGGTTTCGGAAGCACATCGGGAACGTCGGTATACGGATACCAGAATTACAAGGCAGACGAGTACCTCTTCTCCGGGTACCTGCAGTACACGTGGATCCTCGGCGACCTGCAGGTCCTCGCGGGTGTCAGGTGGGAACAGGCGCGGGACTCGTATTTCACGATGGCACCGGTCACCGTTGGTGAGAACGAGGCAAAAGTCACCACCGTCGATTTCCTGCCGGGGATCCACTTCCGCTACGCCCTGACACCCGAGCACATCGCCCGGTTTTCCGTCACGCAGACGATGAGCCGTCCGAGCTACTTCGACCTGGTCCCGGCCTCCGACCGTTCGGACAACAGCCAGACGCAGGGAAACCCCAACCTCCGGCCCGCGCATTCGGTGAACATCGATCTCCGGTACGAATTCTATCCCGACCCCCTGGACATGTTCTCGCTCGGTTTCTACTACAAGAGAATTACCGATCCGATCGAAGACCAGTATAATTCCGTCGGCATCGTCTTTGTCACCACGAAAGCGAACGGCAACCCCGCGACGGTGCGCGGGTTCGAAGCGGTGATCGCCAAGCGGTTCGGGGACTTCGGCATCCAGGCCAATTACAGTCACGTGGTCTCCGCCATCACGAATCCGAAGCTCGTCCCCGTTCTCGACGCCTACGGGGACCCGGTCATCCCGGTTCCCGCGATCGTCCAGACCCGGCCGCTGCAGTCGCAGTCGCCGGATCTCGTCAACATCTCCCTGACATTCCAGGACGCGGACTGGGGCACGAGCATGAACCTCTCCTACAACTACACCGGGCGGAGGCTCGTCGCCGTGGCGCAGATCGACGGGTATGACACCTACCAGGACGGCATCGGCGAGCTCGATTTTTCCGGGGAACAGACGCTGATCGGCAACCTGAGGTTCAACGTGAAGCTCATCAACCTCTTGAACGCCACCGCGGTGACCGAAGTCGCCTCGGGGGTCTACATCAAACACGATCCGATCATCATCCAGCGGGAATTCAACAAACTTCGGGGGTCAGTCGGGGTCAGCTTCCGATTGTAACTCACAATCACATCAACACAATAACCATTTGGAGGAGCAGGTATGCGACCGCTTTTGACTCTTTTCGTCACAGCAGCACTTGCCGGCAGTGCGGGTGCGGCGACACTCCCCGACACGCTTTCGGGCACCATCAAGGGGACGACGCTTGCCAACCACACCTACGTCGTCAAAGACAGCCTTATCGTCAACCCGGGAGACACGCTCCGGTTTAGCGCCGGCGACACGGTCATCATGGCAAGCCCGACGGGATGGATCCACGTCCTGGGGACGTTCTTCTGCGACGGCACAAAGCAGAACCCGAACTTCTTCACGGTCCCCCCGGCGAGGCGCACCGGTCCCGGACAGTGGGGCGGGATCGTCGGAGACTCCTGCACCTACTTCGAGATGAAGTGGACCACGATCCTCTGGGCGGGCGGCAATAACACGGCGGGACATGCCTACCGGACGATCGACGTCTACTCCGACTACCAGAACAAGACCACGACGGTCTTCACCGACAACACGGTGATCGGTACGGTGGATGACTGCATCGGCCTCCACGGCGGCAACGCCAGCATCCTCCGCAACACCATCAAGTGGTGCGGCGCCCCCGACGGCGACAACATCAACGTCAAGAGTGGTACGATCGGCGAGATCGCCTACAACGTCATCTGGAGCTCCGGCGGCAACGGCATCAAGATCAACGCCGACCCGACGCTGCTGCGGATCACGAACGTGTGCGTCCACAACAACACGATCGTCGCGGGCGGATGGCGGCGCGTGGGCGAGCTGGGATACGGCATCCTCGTCGACGCCAGCGGCCGGGCGCAGATCTACAACAACATCATCGGCGACATGTACCAGGAGCTCGAGATCACCACCAAGGCCGATACGCTCCGCACGGTCTACGACAACAACCTGTTCTTCTACTCCGCCGACAGCCTCAAGGGCATCGCGCGGTACTACCCTTCCGACGGCATCGGCAAGCCGGCTCCCCACGACATCCTGGACGTCAAAGCAAGCGCGCTCTTCACGAGCTACCAGACCTACTTCACCAACGACTGGTTCGCGCTTGACGGGCAGAACGACTACCACCTCCTCCCCGGCTCCATGGGCGTGGGGCACGGGTTCACCCCTCCCGCCGCCTGGGTCAATCCCTACTTCCCCGGCGCCAACCTCCCCGGCGACCCCAACATGGGGGCCCTGGGCGTGTTCATTGCCACATCGGTGAAAGGCCAGAACACGGCAGCGGCCTCTGCATTTGTTCTGCACCAGAACTACCCGAACCCGTTCAATCCGTCGACGACGATCGCGTTCGATATCCCCGTGCGGAGCAACGTGCGGCTGACCGTGTACGACGTTCTGGGAAGAGAAGTCGCCGTGCTCTTCAACGGCGTGCACGAAGCGGGACAGTACTCCGTCGTGTGGAACGCGAACAACGTCGCTTCCGGGATGTACTTCTTCCGGCTCGAAGCCGACAGGTTCACGTCGGTGCGGAAGATGCTGTTGATGAAATGACATGTGCACTCTGATGACGTCGGGCGGCGGGATCTTCCGCCGCCCGGCATAAACAGGATCGACATATCAGGGAAGGATCCGCGGCATGAATGCAGTGTTCAGATTCACGCTCGGGATGTGCGTGTTTATCGCGGCGTTTCTCGCACCGCGCGCGCGGGTCACGCAGGACAAAGTGACGGTGGCGCTCTGGGGGGATTCGCGCGAGAACCTCGACAACGCCTGCGAGAACATCGCTTCGGTTCTCCTGCATGACATCACCGACTGGGATGTTCAGGTTCATACCGGCGATTTCACCCACCACGGCTCGGACCAGGACTGGCAGAGATCCCTCGGGTACAGGGGGATGAATGAGCTCTTTGTGCCGGGAAGGTTCCTCCTCTGCACGAGCAATCACGACGCCCAGAACGAACAGGGCGACACGTACAGCAAGAAATCCAGCTGGGACAGGTACACGCACGGCGTTCTCCCGGTCAACGACGAGGACAGCAGCACGCACTTCTTCGCCTGGCACAGGGGGAACGTGCACATCGTCTTCTGCGACGCCTTCTTCACCGATTCGACGACGATGGAGCGATGGCTCGAGAGGTATCTCGCGAACGTGAAACCGGAGGATTGGCTCGTGGGGGTCTGGCACGAGCCGTCGTACGACCTCACGTACAAGGAACCATATCTCCCGACGTGCCGTCCCTGGCTCGAGAGTCTTTCCCGTCACGGAGGCGACTTTGTGTTCAACGGCCATGCCCATCTCTACCTGCGTTCCAGGCCGCTTCTGCCGGACGGCACTGTCGATGAGGCCCGGGGAATGGTCCACGTGATCAACGGCACCGGAGGGGCAAGCTGGAAGGATCCCGCCCCCCCCGGGCCCCGGACGGCGTTCACTCCTTCCGAGAGGTCATTCCCCTGCATCACGTTCATCACGTTCGAGGGGCGCACCGCCAGTTTGCGGACGGTCGACGCCCGGCCGGGAAAGCACCTGGCGACCATCGATTCATGGACGTGGACGAAATAACGGAGACGACCGCATGGACACGAGCACACTACTGACAGCAGCAATCGCCCTGCTCATCCTGCAGGGCCCATCAGGCTCCGCCTGCGCCCAGGGGCGGCTCCCCCGGGTGATCGACAGCATCGCCGTTGGCGGAACAGGAGGATGGGACTATGCCACATGCGACAGCGACGCCCGGAGGCTCTACGTCTCGCACGCGTCACGCGTCGAGGTCATTAACCTTGACGCGATGCGTCCTGAAGGCGCGATCCCCAATACCCCCGGGGTGCACGGGATCGCCGCCGCTGCGCCGTTCGGCAGGGGTTTCACCAGCAACGGCAGTAATGCCACGGTGACGGTTTTCGACCTGAAATCACTTTCCACGCAGGCGACCATCGAGGTCACGGGGAAGAAGCCGGACGCCATCCTGTTCGAACCCGTGACCGGGAGGGTGTTCACGTTTAACGGGGGGAGCGAGAACTGCACCGCGATCGATGCGGCGAGCCTGAACGTCGTCGGGACACTCCGGCTTGGCGGGTCGCCGGAGTCCGCCGTCGCGGACGGGAAGGGGAAGGTCTTCGTCAACATCGAAGACCGGGACGAGGTCGTGTGCTTCGATGCGTCAGGACTCGTCGTCCTCTCACGCTGGCCGATCGCACCGTGCGGGACGCCGACGGGGCTCTCGATGGACAGGACCAACAGGCGGCTTTTCGTCGGGGGCCGGAACCAGGTTCTCGCGGTCATGGATGCTGACCGCGGCGCGGTGATCGCGACGTTTCCCATCGGCAAGGGAGTCGACGGGACGGCCTTTGACCCCGGGACGAGTCGCATCTACGCCTCAAACAAAGACGGAACTCTGGATGTCTTCCGGGAGGACTCCCCGGACGGGTTCACTTCTCTCGGGCGGATTACGACGGTGCAGGGTGGGAAGACCATGGCACTGGACCCGAAAACGCACCGCCTCTACATCCCGGCCGCACACGACAGGAGCGCAAGCGGAGGCTCAAAGAATGAGATGTACATACTCGTGGTCGGCGAATGAATCGTATTCTCCTGGTTCTTTTGTTCGCCGTCTCCGTCTGGATCCCGGGCGCAGCTCGCACGCAGCCGCGGCAGAAGAAGCCGGCCCTCGTCCTCGTCATCGTCGTCGACCAGATGCGGGCGGACTACCTCGTCAGGTTCGCCGACCTGTTCGGGAAAAGGGGGTTCAACCTCCTCGCGCAGGAGGGAGCCGACTTCACGAATTGTGCTTATGACTACGCCTCGACGTTCACCGGCCCGGGGCATGCAACGATTCTCTCCGGCATCCCGGTCAGGACCAGCGGAATCATCGGCAATGAATGGTTCGACAGGCAGAAGCAACGGGCGGTCTACTGCGTGGAGGATTCCTCGTTCGCGAGCGTGGGGATCCGGCCTGAGAACGCCGCCGGGAGAATGTCACCTCTCCGGTTCCACGGGAGAACGCTCGGCGACGAGCTCACCTTGCGCTCCCCTTCTTCGAAGGTGATAGGCATCGCCATAAAAGACCGTGGGGCGATCCTTCTTGCCGGCCGGCACCCGGGCGGGGCATTCTGGTTTGACCCGGAATCGGGGAACTGGATCACGAGCACGTATTACACGAATGCACTCCCCTCCTGGACGGCGGACTTTAATGCCGCGGGCGTGGCCGGGGGGTTCCTCGGGAGGACATGGGAACGACTGCTGCCGGACAGTTGTTACATCCGTTCCTCCCCCGACGATGCGCCCGGGGAGGGAACGCTCCCGGGGGAGGATCGCCCGGTATTCCCGCACATCGTGCGCGACCTCGCCCGGACGGGGCCGCCCGGGCGCGCCGGGACGGGTCCGTTCCGGCGATTCGACGGGCTTCTCCCGACGCCGTTCGGCGACGAGTTAACGGCCCGGTTCTGTCAGGCGGCAATCGAAGGTGAACAACTCGGACGCCGCGGCGCAACGGACATCCTTGCCGTCAGTTTTTCATCACCTGACTACTGCGGTCACACGTTCGGTCCGGACAGCCAGGAAATGGAAGACATACTCCTCCGGCTCGACGGGACGCTGCAGGGGCTCTTCGCATACATCGACCACTGCATCGGCCTGCAGAATGTGACTGTCGTCCTGACGGCCGACCACGGTGTTTGCCCTCTCCCGGAGTCCCGTCCGTCTTCGGGAGGCATCCGGATCGATCCCCGGGATGTCCTGCTCGACGTCAAGGTCCGCCTCGGGCAGGAATTCAACTACAACGAGGGAAAAGACAACCTGATAGTCTCGCTCTCCAACAGCTTCATCTATCTTGACACGGAGGGGATCGCCGCACACGGTTTCCCCGTGGAGGCGTTCAGGAAATCCGTCGTGATAGCAGCCCTTCGTGAACCGGGCATCGTGCGATGCTACACGCGTGCGCAGTTAACGTCACCGGCCGGGGGAGAAGAACCGGCCGACAGCATCGAGGTCAGGTTCGCACGCTCATTCAACGAGGAACGGAGCGGAGATATTGCACTCCTGACGTCACCCTTTTCGATCTGGTCGGGCGGACAGACGGGAACGACACACGGAACCCCGTACGGATATGACCGCCACGTTCCCCTGCTGTTCTACGGTTGCGGGATCACCCCCGGGTGTTATCCCGCCGCATGCCGACCCAATGACATTGTGCCGACGCTCGCCGCGATCCTCGATGTGCCTCAACCACCCGGGTGCGACGGCGCCCTCACCGGTCTCTTTGCCGGGGCAGGCGATGCTGCCGCACAGACGCCCCCCCACCGCCGCAGGTGAGATAGAGCCGAAGACCTAACAATATGATAACACAGGCATAACCTTGCGGTAACACGGGTTGCCTATCTTTGGCATCGCAGGCAGGAACATCATCACGGATCGTCCGGGACTTTCACACGATGCTCGCACGGCGCAGGGAGAGGCTCCCCTTCATATTCGAACTCATCCGGGAGTCTTTTCCGCAACAGGAAATCTCCGGGCCGCGCGACGCAGAATCGCGGGATAACGGAACTCTTCTGCTGATGATCGGCGTTGGTACGCTTGCGACCATGTTCGGCCTGTTGTTCGGCATCCTTTCACGCCCGTGACCGCATCCCCGGGCCCACCCATTCACACACACATGCCGTGGGACGGTGCTGATCCCGCGCAGGGAGACTCTTCGTGGAGCTTGCAGTTGATCGTCTGGACAGCGGGATAAAACGGATCATCCTACGGGGGAGGATGGACATTGAGGGAACGAATCAGATCGATCTCCGGCTTTCGGCGGAGACTTCCGTCGAAAAGGCAAGCGTCGTCGTCGATCTCTCGGAGGTGGATTTCATGGCGTCGGTGGGGATCGGCGTCATCGTGCGGAGTCACAAGACGCTGAAGCTCCGGGGTGGAAAGATGGTCCTTTTGAACCCGCAGAAAGTGGTCGAGCTTGTCCTCGACAGAACGCTCGTGAACACGCTCATCCCCATCTGTTACGACCTGAAGACGGCGTGCGAGCAGGTCCTGCGCTGAGCCCCCCGCCGGTCACCAGGTCCGGCGAAGCGGGTGCGCCTCGGTATTGAACGTCACTTCATCAAACTTCAGCGTCCCCGGGGGAGCGAACAACAGGTAGAGATACTTCAGCGTTTCTGCGAAGAAGTAGGTCTCCGTCCGGTCAGATTTCTCCTTCGTGATCACGTTCGTTAACTCCGCGAAACCCCCGTCAACCCTGCAATAGGCACGGAGACTGTCGAATATGACCTTCCCCATGGTCAGGTACGCAGGGTCCCCCGTCGCATGGTACATGTAGTAGGTGGATTCGCCGATCTCGGGGCCCAGGAAGTATCGGCACGCCGCGGGTTTACGTGCCACGTAGTCATACTCTTCAGGTTCGACGCCGCATGTCTTCCACATCGCGAGAGACGAGCGCTGGAGCGCCGCCGCGCGGGTCGTGTCGCCGGCGAGCACGAGCACTGCGGGGAAAAACGCCTCAAGCTCGCCGAACCAGGTTCTCGTTCTCTGCCCCGTGTTCATGTCCGCCCTTCCGTACCAGAACTCGCCACCTGAGGAGTCAGCCAGATAGCGGTTGACAGAGGCGATGGAGCGATCCCACATCTCCCGGCATACGGTGTCGCCGAAAAGCCGCCCGCATTTGACCATGTACTCATAATACGAATCGATGCATGCGCCGATGTGACTCTCCGTCGATGTCCACATCCCGGTCTCGCAGTTTATCCCGGATCCGACCAGTCCTATCGGCGAACGGCGTTCGAACACCGCAAGGAACGACCGCTTCGCCTTTTCGTAATAGACCGGGTTGCCGGTGAGCCTGCTGAGCACGCCGAATTCCATGAGAAGCGTCCCCGCTTCACATGGATTGGTTCCCGTCCCCCGGACAGCCCCCGTCCTGAGGTTGACCTCGGAGTACGGGAGACCCGTCTTCGCGTTGAACACCGGGAGTAACCGGTCCCCGAGATCGCGGGCAAACGCAAGGAGCCTCCCGTCCCCCGTGAGCTGGTAGGACGAGAGAAGCCCGCCGAGGAGCCTGATCGTCACCTCAAAGTTCTTGACATAGATGTCCAGGTCAAAGGTGAGGTGCCGGACGATATATTCCCTGGAGGTGTCGGCTTCTTCCGTCAGGCCCATCAGGATCATCGTATCGAGAGCGTCGACGGGCGTAATCAGCAGTGGCGTGCCGTACCAGTCGAACGGCGTCTTGCTGAGCGGACGGATTCCGTCGTGCCCCCACGCGTACTGCCTGTAGGCCTTCCATGACCGGAGGAACTCTCCCCGTATGGTATCAGCGATCTGGGATTGTTCCCGCTGGGTCATTGAATCCCCCGGCGTCATGCCGGCGGCAGAGCACACGGATGCGGCAAAAGCGGCACAGAAGAAAACGGAACGCACGACGTCCTCCGTTGGAAGGGGATCCCTTCCTGGCAGAGTAACGATTTAAATTCTCAGTTCATAGCCCAGGGCAACGACGAAGCTCCCCGTATTGTTCTTCCCGTTCTTCGGGTCCGTCTGTATGTCCCTGAGACCGTACGCGCCGCGCGCATCGAGTATGAGCGAACCGGGGCCCAGGCTTTTCGCCACGCCGATCCCGCCGGTGATGCCGGCGTTCAGCTTGTTGATGTCGCTCTTCACGTCCGTCGACGCGGTGAAATCCGCGGCCGGCACCGGCTGACCGTACGGGGGGAGCAGAAGAGGCGTTCCGGATTTATCAACGTAGAGCGCGGTCTCATTATTGTAGTTCGCATAGAGGCTCACCCCCGGGGGAACGGTCCCCGCAGGCAGCGTCCCGTCCGGAATCAACTGCATTCCGTTCTTTTCCCCCCCCCCCTGCAAAAACGCCAAAATCCGGACCCATGCGGGTCGAGTAGCCTTCGGAAATCTCCGAATTCCCCCCATGGAGACTCGGAACGCTTATCCCCCCTTTTGCCCCGGCGTACATCGACTGCCCGGAAAGTCTTCCCGAGAAGGCCACGGAGAGCATGGACACAAACACCGGGAGCAAGAACGAGTGCACAGGCCAACTCTTCATTGGAGTTCCTCCTTCGTTGTTTGACCCCATCCCTTCGGTTGCGAGGGGTCCATTTAAAGGTCTGAAACCGGGATCCGCACCGGGGGGGTTCCCACAGGTTGCATTTGCAAAGAAGGCAGGATTTACTCATATTTCGCCTGTTCTTCGGTACCCGTGCATCGTTCCTATGACATACACTTCCCTGCAAGAGAGAAGCTGCCAGGTTCCCAGGAGTGCACCATGGTGAAACGGATACTGAGGGCTTCCGCGTCAGTACTCTTCCTTTTCAGCGCAGAGGCCTTCCCGGCGACAATCGTCAACATCGAAGGAACGGTCAGGGATGCCCAGACCGGCGAAGTGCTGCCGGGGGCAAACGTCACGCTCGCCGGGACGACCATGGGCGCCTCGAGCGACATACACGGGTCTTACGCGATACGCAATGTTCCCCCCGGGTCGTATACGATCCGGGCCACCTACGTCGGCTACACACCTTCCTCTTCCCCGCTGACAATCGACGGGACCGCGAGCATCCGGTTCGATTTCAAACTGAACGCCGTGACGATCGAAGGACAGACCGTCGTCGTCACGGCACAGGCGCTCGGCCAGAACCAGGCAATCAATCAGCAGCTCGCCTCTCACCAGATCGTGAACGTTGTTTCCTCCGCCCGCATCCAGGAGCTCCCCGACGCCAACGCCGCCGAGTCCGTCGGAAGACTCCCCGGGGTGTCGGTGCTGCGCACGGGGGGCGAGGGGGACCAGGTCGTCATCCGCGGCCTCTCTCCGAAATACAACCAGGTGATGATCAACGGCGTTGCCATGGCACCCACGGATGCGGGCGACAGGGGAACAGACCTCAGCATGATCTCCTCGACAATGCTCGAGGGGATCGAAGTCACGAAGGCCATTACGCCGGACATGGATGCCGAGGTCCTCGGGGGGACGGTCGATTTCAAACTCAAGGAAGCTGCGGCGACAGGATCAGACATCGGGCAGCTCAACGTTCTCGCCCAGGGAGCTTACAACGGTCTTGAACACGATTACGGCAACTACAAGGTCGTCGGGAGTCTCGAGAACCGGTTTTTCGATGAGCAGTTCGGCGTGTTCGCATCGTTGAGCTCGGAGAGAAGAAACCTGACGTCCAACGAGATGGGAGGAAGTTACGAGGTGCAGGGGCCTCTGCTCGACGTCCGCAACCAGACATACCTGACGAACCTCAACCTCAACGACATACTGCGCGACAGGCGGCGGTATGACGGCACGCTCGTGATGGATTACCGGATCCCCGACGGAAAGGTCTCGTTGATGACGCTTGTCAGCTCGGGCGACACGAAAATTCAGAACCGGGCCGAGAGCTACGACATCAAAGGGGGCACGCACAGCTACACGACGGGCGTGTCGGACAACAAGCTCAACGTGATCACGAACCTGCTGCACTATGAACAGACGCTTCCGCTTTTTATCGTCGATGCAAACCTCTCGCACGCTTACTCCGAGAATCACGATCCGAACGACGTTGCGCTCAACTTCGTACAGCAGAGCGACGGCGTCGCGGGACCGGCGTACCAGCGCCTGGACCCCAGGCTCATCCCCGGACTCGCCGTCAATGACCCCGCCCAGGCGAAGCTGAACAGTCTCTCGGCGAGCAACAGCTTTTCAAGGGACAGGACGATCTCGGGATCGCTCGACCTCCTCTCCCCCGTGCGCGTTTCCGACAACTTTTCAGGATCCGTGAAGTTCGGCGGCAAAATTCAATACCGGCAGCGCTCCTACGACTATGAGCAGTCCGACGGAGCATTGCTCGTCAGCGGCGGAGCCCTGCGCCAGCATATACTGGACGCCCTCCCCTGGATGAAACAGCTAGTTCCAACGGGGGTTGCTCCCCTGCCCATGACGCTGTTCACGGACGGGGTGTTCTCCTACGGGCGTTTTCTGGGGGGTGACTATTCGATGGTGTCCCCCCTGAATGTCAGCCTGATCCAGCCCGTCATCGATATCGCACGGCAGTACGGATCGCTGGAGGCGTGGTCCTATAACAGCATGGCATCGATCACCAACGATTACTCGGGATTCGAGCACCAGGATGCGGCGTACGCGATGATCACGGCCGATCTCGGCCAGGATATCACGCTTGTCGGCGGCGTGCGGTATCAGCGGCTCGAAACGTCGTACACGGCCCCCCGGGGCATTCAGAGCAACGGTTCCCACTACAGTTACACGTACCGGGATACCACGATCAACGAGTCACAGGGATCATGGCTCCCCATGGCGCACATCATGTACAGGCCGCTCGCATGGCTGCAGGTCCGCTTTGCATACACCAACACGCTCGCCTACCCCGATTACAGCGCCATCACGCCGAGAATCAACCTGGGGTTCAGCGCCGAGCAATGGAACAACTACGCGCTGAAGCAGTCGCATTCGGAGAATTTTGACCTCGTGGTCTCGATACTCGATAACGGCATCGGGCTGTTTTCGGTGGACGGTTTCTCGAAGAAGATCGACAACTTCATCTTGCCCGTCAACCGCTACGTCATCGATCCCGCGCAGTATCCCGGCCCGCCCGACGCGGTCGTTCCGGACGCCATAAGCACGTCCATCAACGACCCGTTCGTCGTCAACCTCCTCGGGATAGAATTCGACTGGCAAACGCATTTCTGGTATCTCCCCTCGGCCCTCTCCGGACTCGTGATGAGCGTGAATTATACGCACATCTTCTCGAAGGCCAAATACTCTCTGACCACGGTCACCACCACGTACAGCCCCGACCCGCCGTACGTGATCAAGACGTACGACGATACATATTACGAGGACCGGCTTATCGATCAGCCGGACGACATCGTCAACCTGGCTCTCGGTTACGACTACGAAGGGTTCTCCACCCGCGTGTCCATGCTTTACCAGGCCAACATATTCAAAGCGGACAACTTCTGGCCCGACCTGCGCGTCCAGACTTCGAAATACCTGCGCTGGGATCTCTCGGTCAAGCAGGCGCTCCCCTGGTTCGGTCTCCAGGCGTTCTTCGATCTCAACAATCTCAACAACGCCCGCGACCTGGACGTCGTCGCGGGGTCCGGCTTCCCGACGGCGCAGCAGTACTACGGGTTGACCGCGGACATCGGTCTCCGCATACGTCTGTAACCCCGGCTCACAGGCCGGAAACGCTATCTCATTCAACTCATCACAGGAGGAGGGCAAAGTATCATGAAACCACTCTACGTACTTCGCGCGGCAGGCGGCGGGGTAGTGACTGCGCTGCTGTTGCTCCTCAGCACGGGGTACCAGGCAGCCAGTGCTGCCACGGGGGACACGCTCGTCGTCATCGCCAGTCCGGCGGGGCATCTTAACAACGTGATCCAGGGGGACACGCTCGCCAACGGGCAGCGTGCCCATCCCAACCGCTTCTACAAACTTTACCGTGATTCGATTTACTACTTCACCGCAACCATCAACGTCGATTTCCCTCTGGGGATATTCGCGGATACCGGGTCCCACCGGCCGCCGGTCATCGCCCCTGCCATACTCGGGGACAATTCTTCCCCCTCGGGGTTCCTCAACGTCTACAAGGGGACCGGGCGGCTCACGCTGAAGAACCTCTACTTCACCGGCGTGCGTCCGGACCAGGTCCTCGTCGGATACGTCACAGCCATGAACTATGCGGGCGACAGCACGACATCCACGTACCAGGGATGCGTGTTCGACGGCTACGGCGCGGCGATCACGGTGAACAGCGGGAACCATAACAATTTCACGATCACAGACTGCGTGTTCAGGAACCTCATGCACACGACGTCGTGGTTCGAAGGGACCGCCTTCATTTCCAACGGGGGCTTTACGACGGACAGCGTGGTGATGGTGAACAACACGATGTTCTGCAACAACGCCTACGCCAAGGCGAGCGTGGACTACACGATCTACTCGCGCTTCGAGCACAACACGGTGTTTCTCAACTGCGTCAATCCGCTGAACGACTTCGTCATGACGAACGCCACGTACAAGAACAACATCTTCTACGGCACGCTCGCCAACGCACAGGAGAACGCGGAGATCCAGCAGTATTATTTCGAGAACTCGATCTCGCCTTCGTCGACGTTCAGCTTCGACTCGCTGAACACCGCGCCGAGCCACATCCCGCTGCTCGAATCCCAGCGGCACATTACCGTCCAGAACAACAGCGTGTACTGGCCGGCGAAGCTGAAGACATTCTGGAACTCGGCGCTGATGGACACGCTGCTCCCGCCCGTCTTCCTGAACGTCCGGACGGCGGGTATGTTCAGCAACAAAACCGCCTATCCCAATTTCGTCATCAGCGGCAACGACACCACGAACGATCCGGGATTCGCGGCCGGCCTGCTGGGGCAGATCGACAGCCTGATCAAGTACGCGACGTACATCCGCACGAACTCCGAGACGAACTACCTCTGGTACTACAACCCGAACGGCCATCTTTTTGCGCCGGCCTGGCCACTGCCGGAAAACCTGGCCTATTCGAACACCACGATGCAGCACCAGGGAACCGACGGATTCGCCCTCGGCGACCTGAACTGGTTCCCGAGCCAGAAAGCTGCCTGGCAGCTGACCGGCGTTACGGCGACGGAACAGGCCCCGACAGAGTTTTCGCTGTCGCCGAATTATCCGAACCCGTTCAATCCGTCGACCAACATACAGTTCACGCTTGCGAAGGCCGCCAGGGTTGAGCTGAAGGTGTACAACATCCTGGGCCAGGAAGTCGCAACGCTCGTCAACGGAAACGAGAATGCGGGAGTTCACTCCGTGACGTTCAACGCGGCAAATCTCGCCAGCGGGGTTTACCTGTACAAGATCGTGGCGGGAGATTTCGTCAGCGCGAGGAAGATGCTGCTGCTGAAGTAATCTGGAAGCATCGGACTGGATTGCTTCGATTGCTCGCTATGACAGCGACCTGCAATGACGAAGGTGACGGGCCCGGCGATTTCGCCGGGCCCGTTCGTCTGCATACGTTCCTGACGCCGTCTTCAGAGTTCCTTCAGGGCGTTGAACGCGGCAACGGGAAGCGCCGATATGGGCTCGGGGCCTTCAAGCGCATCCATGACCTGAGCGATCTGCCGGGCCTGTTCGCCCGGGCCGATCGCACGCAGGACGTGATGCGCCCCCTGGCGCAGTCTCACCGAATCCGACTGCCGGATGAGTCCCTGCAGCAGGGGGACCAGTCCGTCGCGTCCCATGGCGATCAAACCTTCCCCGGCAAGCCAGCGGACTCCCGGAATCTCGTCTTCAAGCGCCAGCACGAGCGCGCCGGCGGATGAAGGATCATGGATCCTGCTGAGCGCCCTGGCGGCCTCGCGACGCGCGTGATCCGCGGGATCTCGAAGCGCTTCCACGAGAACGGGCACCGCCTCCGGCCCCAGAAGAATGAGTGCCGAACACGCTCTCTGGCGCCTCACAGGGTCCTCGCTCCGGAGATCCCGGACGAGGTCCCCCTCACGGACCGCCTGTCGTTCTTCATGTCGTTTCGTGGTGATTCCCCCCTTCCGCCGAGGGATAACGTTCATATTCCTGTACGCCGTTTACATTGAGCGGACGAGCCACCCCGGCTCCCGCTCGTGTTCTTCCGCCATCCTCTTTCTCCAGGCCGAGAGAAGCGCCGGACGTCCGAGGTAGCCCACGAGCCGCCGCGGGTTCTCACGGCTGACGACCGGCAGCCGCCCGACGTCCCCCCCCAGCATTCTCCGGGCGGCATCCCGGAGGAGTTCGTCGGGGTATGCCACGATCAGGTCCCGTGTCCCGGCATCCATGACCGTTTCGTCGGATTCCCTGCCAAGCGAGCGGAGCACGTCGCCGCGCGTGATGATCCCGAGCAATCCCCCGTCGCCGCCGACGATCGGCAGGGCATTGTGGCGCGTCACGTCGGCATCGCCCGCGGCAATCCTGTCCGAGAGCTCGTTCACTTTCATGGCCGGGGGAACCCCCTGGATCCCGGGGTCCATGACGTCTCCGACACGGAGAATCTCCATCGGGTCGACGACGTACTCGCGGGAGACGTGAAATCCCCGCCGCGCGACTTTCTCTGTCAGTATCGACCGCCGGAGGGCAAGCACGGTGAACGCGTGGGCGGCGATGCAGCTCACCAGGAGCGCGGGAAGGATGTTCACTTCGTGGGTCAGCTCGAAGGCGAACATGATCGCCGTGAGCGGCGAGCGCATCGTCCCCCCCATCATCGCCGCCATCCCTACCAGCGCCCAGAGTCCCGCGTCGCCCGCGGGAATCCACCGGGCCTCCAGGGCGCCCAGTGCCCCGCCGATGATGAGCAGAGGCGCAAGCACTCCCCCGGAGGTCCCGGATCCGAGCGAGAACGACGATACGAGCGCCTTCCCGATGAGGAGAGAAAGGAGCACCCCCCCGAGAATTTCTCCGCGGAGCAGCGAGCGAATCACGTCGTACCCGACGCCGAGTATCCGGGGATCAAAGTACCCCCGATCCCCACGCCGATCCCCCCCAGAACGGGCCACCACATCCAGTGAAACGGGAGCTTTGTAAACAGGTCTTCAAACCAGTAGACAAGCGTGGTGAGTATCGTGGACCCGACACCGCCAATCAGGCCGACTGCAAGTGCGGCGCCCATGATCGCAGGATCCGGAACGCCGTGAGGTGCCATCGGAAATATCGGCCCTTCGCCGAGGAGCGGGATGCGGAGCATGCCTGCGACGACCGAGGAGACCGCCACCGGGATGAAGCTCCGCGGCTTCCATTCGAACAGGAGAAGCTCCACAGCCAGAAGGACGGCCGCGACCGGCGTCGCAAATATCGCGGACATTCCCGCGGCCGCGCCCGCCACAAGGAGCGTTTTCCGCTCCGCCGAGGAGAGATGAAACAACTGGGCAAACAGGGACCCGAACGCACCCCCGGTCATGATGATCGGTCCTTCGGCCCCGAACGGCCCGCCCGTCCCGATGGAGACCGCAGAGGAGACCGGTTTCAGGATTGCCACCTTCAGGTCCATCCTGCTCCTGCCGTACAGGATGGACTCCAGGGCTTCGGGTATCCCGTGTCCACGGATCCGGTCGGATCCGAAACGCGCCATCAGGCCGATAATGATCCCCCCCAGCGCGGGAACAAGAACGACAAGGTACCCCAGATGGTGGCCCGAGGGGGACTGGAATTTCCCGGAGGCCTCACCGAAAAACGCGAGATTCGTGATGACGTTGATGAGCCATACGAGCGCGGCGGCCACACAGGCACCCATGATGCCGATGAAGACCGCCAGGCAGGAGAGGACGATCACGCGGCTGTCCCTCGTGAAATCCGCCAGGGTGTCCCCGGAGGGGTCCGTCATTGTGTCGCCAGCGGCTTGCGCGTCAGACGTTTCTCTTTTGATCCGTAGTACGACTTTTCTGCGGTTTTCTCGGCCGCGGTGAGCGCTCCCGGAGGGGGTATGCTCAGCTTTTCACCGGGATAGATCAGGTCGGGATCCTTGATACGTCCCTGTTCCCCTGCCAGATCTTCGGCCACATCCAGGGATTATCGTAGATGGTCTTTCTCGCGGAAATCGTCCAGAGACAATCGCGGTCGCGGCTCCACGTGCCCACCGTGTAGGTCTTCGCTCCCCCGCCGATCGCTTTTTCAAGCCTGGCGACTTCGTCGTTCAGGGCCGTCAGCCGGTCATGGAAATCCGGGATAAGGGAAAGTTTGTTTTTCCAGAGGCCCTGAACGTTTCCGGAAAGAGATTGTACATCACTGCTGCGGGACAGGATGTCCGCGTCGGAGAGCCGGAGAAGATCACCGGCGCTTTTCTCCGCTGACGTGATCGCGGCGGCGAACGCGGACGCCTTCTGCGCATCGGAGCCCACGAGGGCATAAAGCTCATTGAGACAGATATCACACTCGCCGTCGAGGCTGACGGACTGGTTCCGGAGCGCGGCGATCTGCCTGTCAGCTCCCCGGAGCGGGAAGCCTCGCCGTTGCGCAGCGCCGTGTACCGGCTCACCTCGCGCTCGTATTCCTCGCGCGACATCTTCCCCTGCGCCCTGATGATGCCTCCCGGCATGCACAGGACGAGGGACAGGAGAAGCAGAACGGGCTTCATGACGGATTTCATCGAAACAACTCCTTTCGTGCTGGGAAATTGATGCGTTCGGGCGGCCGGGTCACTTCGCCAGCCGCTCTTTCACGATCGCTTCGTCATCGTGGCATTTCTTGAGCCGCGCGTTCTTGTCGGCGACCTCCCTGTCGAGCGTGGCTTTCGTCTGTTCTTTCGAGGCAACCTGCGCCTGCAGGTCGGCGTACTCCTTCTTCAGACTATCGAGCTGCCTCATCTGGGCCTCGTCGGGACTCGACGAGCACCCGGAGAGAAACGCACCGCCGGCTGCCATCACCGCGACGGCAGCGGCGAGAACGACTCCGCGCATCCTGTGCATAGGGATTCCTCCTCCATAGTGTCGCAGGCAATCAGGTGAAGCCGCCGGTGAAAATCACTCGGGTAACGGACGTAATTC
>CAVVIT010000005.1:0-795441 GCA_963748405.1 Ignavibacteriota bacterium | reverse complement strand
AAACGTTGAAAGCGTTGAGGAGAGAAATTCGGGAGATCATCGAGAAACCCGCGGTCGGGCATCGAAAGGCCAATGAGGTAGCCATCAGGACGGGAATCGTAGCGGAAGCACCCGTAGTAAGATTGGAAGGAAATCGCTAGTTGATGAAATCGACCTTGCAGAAGGAAGTCACGTCAATGAGTTTATCCAAAGGGGGGAAGGCTGGATAGTTAGGTATGGCGGCGGGAAAAAGATATTCTTGAAAGACCGCCAAGGGATGGCCTATATCGCTCGTCTCTTAGTCAGGCCGGGTACGCGAGTTCATTGTGATGAACTACTCGTTCTCGATGAAGATTACAGAGCTAGTGCCAGGAGGGCTGAAGTCGGAGTAGATGCGGAGCCAAGTGAACACGGTGTGGACGACTGGAGTAAGTCTGACGGAATTCACACCACAGACAGGGACTACGCGTTCGAGTTGGTAGACGAGAGCGCTGCTGCTGCGTATGAGAGACGGTTGAAAGAGATTGAAAGGCAGCTTTCCGGAGAGTTGACTCCCAAATCAAGTCGCTCAAAGCTGGAGGCGGAAAGGAAGGAATTACGTCGGTTATTAGGCACAGTCGGCAAACGAAAAGATGTCATATCTGCCAACGACAAGAAGAAGATGAATAACGTGTCAAAGGCCATAGAGGATTCTATCACCGCGATCGCCAAGGTCGAAGATAAGGAGCAAATCCCCGCGACCAAATCTCTGGCGGCCCACCTTAAGCAAGCGATTGCAAAAGGCATGTACTTGGTCTACCACCCCTTACAAGATATTGACTGGAGAATAGAAACCATCCGTCGGTAAGCCTCGACTCCACCCCTCTCCTATTCCACGTAAATCCAAAGTGGCCCAAACGGGCCACTTGCCGTTTCTGCTGAGTCCCCCCCATAAACTTCACCCCATTACTCGTATGTCTCGCAAGTCGTAGGGAGTGGCGTAACTACTTGGAAAGTAGGATTTAGCGACTTCTCTGGGAGGAGATAACCCTTAGGGAGATGTGATCCCGCTACCAGGGACAAACACTGTTTCTCATCGACACCCTGGCTCTGTTGGTGAGCAAGTATCACATACAGAAAGGGTATCTGGCATGCCAGACCTTAAAGAAGTTGTGGGCACACCCACTAAGGGTGGCCAAACGTCAAACGTGGAAGGGGAAATCATGAGCAGCCAAGAGGCTTTGTTGCTCCCCTCCCATTGCAAGTTCACCCGCACGTCGCTGATCATCTCTGAGTCAACAACAGAAGCCGAATGGAAGGCTATTGGAGAGACTCTCAGAACCATGCAGGGTGCAGTTCAGTTCTGGATTGGAGACTGGTTGAGGTTTGGAGAGGGCAAGAAGTACATCGGAAGCGACAAATACGACGAAGCCGAGGAACAAACGGGCCTGAAGCGTGGAACCCTAAAGGTGTATGCCTCCGTGGCCAAGAATGTTCCATCCTTAATGCGCATTAACCAGCTGTCATTCCAGCACCATCAACTCGTTGCACATTGCAGCGAGAAGAAACAGAAACAATGGTTGGAAAAGGCTGTCGACGAGGCGATGACCGTAAGGAAACTTCGCGCGGCCATGTCATCTTCCAAGTCGCGGGTCGCGAAAACTCACGACGAAACGTTGGCGGAGCTTAAGAAGAAGTTCCAACGACTCATCAAACCGTTCAATGAATGGCCCGAGCTTGAGGGTCTGCGGGCTGCGATTGACGAGATCAAAACCGAAATCCAGTCCAACTAGGGGAGGAGAATCTGCGATCAAGGTGCTGGCGTCCAGCCGCCGATAACGTCCGGCCGGCGCTGGCACCTGGTTCGCGCGATGGGTCAATAATATGAAATGCAAACAGGTATTCCATTTCCAGATCCAGGAAGGGCCTCCGCTTAGTGAGGAAGAGGTAGAGGCTATCGCGCGCACGATCGCCTCTCTGATTTATCATAACTTGCGGCAAAGGAATCTGAGAGTTACATTTATTGCGGAGGAAACACATGAATGAACCGAGAGTTGCGGTGGGGTATGTGCGATGTTCCACTGACCAACAGGAAGATAGCCCGGAGCAGCAGAAGAAGGCTATCCTGGAATTTGCTTTGGCCAGGGGTTACCAGATCGCGGACTGGTATGTCGACTTCGGCAAATCGGGGACGACGTTTGAACAGCGCGGGGAATTCCAGCGGTTGCGTTCGGCTGTCGAGAATCGCCCGGCTTTCATGGCAGTGATCTGTTACGATGAGAGCCGCTGGGGGAGGGCAATCGATGCGGAAGAGAACACATTCTGGCGCGTATTTTTCCGTCGTCATGGTGTCGATGTCGTGCTCGTAAAGACGTCGATCGACCCGGACCATGAATATGCGCCGATGATGAAGGCCTTTGAGGGGGTTCAAGCTTCCCAGTACAGCAAGAATTTGTCTGAATTGACGATGCGCGGAACCATGAACAATGGTAAATTCTCGAGCGGAGGAACAGCGCCGTATGGCTACAATAGAATCGCAGTGAACCTGAAGACTGGAATCGAACGCGGTCTAAATCATGGTGAGTGGTGTGTAAAGAAGCAAGAGAAAGTCTCCTGGGTAATCGGAGCACCCGGGGAGGTCGAAACGGTTCGATTTATTTTTGAGCAAAGAGCAAATGGAATTGCATACGTGCTCATAGCGAGAGCGCTCAATGATCGTGGCGTTCCTTGCCCCAAGCGGGGGAAGTGGAGAAATGCCGATCAGAAATGGAGTTCTGGGACAATCAAGTGCATCGTCGAAAATCCTGCATATCACGGTGCGAGGGCGTACAACAGGATGTCTTCAAGCAAGATTATCGCCAAGAAGAAGGGCCGACCGCCGAAAGAAAATCGAAGTGCACCGGTTTGGAGAAATGATGAGAGCGAGTGGGTGATGTTCGACCTTGCTCATCCTGCCATCGTGGATAAAGACCTCTGGGCTAGAGCCAACACAGTTGGACACGGACGACGCCAGGTACGGAAGAATGTCCAATCCTACTTCAGTAAATACCTTCTGACAGGGTTGATTCGGTGTTCAAAGTGCGGGTTTGCATTTCAGGGGTGGTCGGGAAAGGTCAAGGGGAAGGTATACTACCGGTACATAGACGGAGGATGGCAGAACAAGCGTGTCTGTGAATTCCTAAGCATCCCTCGCGACCACTTGGAGTCGTTTGCCCTAGCAGCGGTAAAGGAGACATTATCTGAACTCATCCCTCTCGGAAAGATCACCCAGGCTCTTCAAGAGCTCATAGCATCGAGACCTACGGGGATCAAGAGCGAAAAAGAGCGACTAACCTTGTCGTTGTCTGACTGCGATGGTAGAATTAGGAATCTATTAACGATGGTCGAGTCAGGCATGGCGCCAGGCGCCACAGTTGTGGCTAGGCTCAGAGAATTGGAGGATGAGAGAAAAGCACTCGAAGGGCGGCTGGATTCGCTTCAGCTGGAGGGTTCTGAGACCAAGATCGAGGATGTGTCTCGATTGGTGAGCGACTTTGTCAGAGATTTCGAACGCCGATTTGACGAAGCGCCCATCGAGGAACGGAAGAACCTGATCCAAAAATGCATCTCTGCGATCCAAGTAGACCGTGAAGATTCTATTGTCAGTTTTTACGTGAGGAGGGTACCTTCGGTGACGCTCGAACTCCAAGAAGTATTGGAACCGGTGGAATCGAGGCAATTGGTTATGAGTGGAAAGAGTGCCCGGAACCGGAATGGACGATGTTGCGAAATCCGGATTGGCCAACGCATGGTGGGCGGTCAGGGAGATGTCGCCCTATTAGCGAAGAGTCGTGGTGCGGTTGCGAACACTCCGATGGTGACTCGACTCATCATCGCTACGCATACTACTCGCCCCGTGGGTCTCTCGTAGGCCTCCCCCGACACTGCGGCGTGTGTTTGATCACTGCCGGCCGATTGAATCGCAGGCTTTTCGTGTCCCGGTATCCAGTGAAGAAGTTGGAAAGTAGAACCGATGAGTCGCAAACGCAGGCGAACCGGTCATTCATGGCCGATATCCCCGGTTGACGGTGAGGCTCGCACTTTGGGACCATTCCATCGAGGCGACAGGAGCGTTCACGACATCGCGCCACGCTTCTTCGCGTCAGGGCGATCAGACATTGGGTATTCGGCGTCACGAAGCCCAGACCGCCGTCTTCGCCCGACGATGACCTTACCGGGGGCGGGCCTCCCCTGCGATCGTGCTCCACGGCGCATCCTCGCTTCACAAACCGCGATCCCTTGGGCATCCTGCCGTTGTGTCCGGAGGGGTCTGGTCGGATCACGATCGGCCGTCTTGCGACAAAACTACAATTCTACAAATCTACATATGACGAAACACACTTACGCGCCACTTCGCCTTCTCAGGCGTTTGACTGGGGGCCGGTGTTTAGCTTGACGTCGCCTCGTAGCGACCGCCTTCTGCTTCTGTGGTTCCTTCGGATCGGCGGCCGTCTTGACCCTCCACGTGCCGTGCCGAACCCTTTCCAGACGGCCTCCGGCCACGAGCCGTGCAAGATCGCGTATGACTCGCTGATTTATCGTTTTGGCGTCTTCCCCATCCGCCGCTGCCCCGTAGATGTCCATTACCTGCCTGGTTGTAAACTCCAGCCTCCCGAATGCCTGGATGACCGCCTCCAGTCTGTCGCGAATGCGCCGCTTCCTGGGATCGATCGCTGCGGGATTGATTTCTCGGTACGTTGACAGGAAGCGTACCTTCGCCCGTATGAATACTAGTGCAAAATCAACGTCATCTTTCGTCGCGGTGTCCTTGTGGTCGGCGCACGCGATTGCCTTGATGAGTTTGTGCACAGAACGGAGTGTGCGAGCGAAACTGCGCTCGAGCACGCCCTGGTCCAATGCTGCTGAACAACCTTTGACCAGCCCAAATTCCTGCTTCACACGGTTGAAGATGTACGCGTTGACCTCAGGCGGAACTCTTACATCCTTCCAATGGGCTCTCACGTACGCGACAAGCAGTTGTAGCTGTCTCTTCCACGCCGGACGCTTTGCCTCGACCATTTGTGATGACAGCAGGGTGCCGGCGGCAAATACTTCCTCCATCGGTTTCAGTCGCCGTTCGAGGTCACCAGGCAGGTCCATAATGAAATCGAACCGGGATATCACGTTTTGCGCAATATTGATGTCTTCGTATGTGTCAACCGATTGTGAGGGCTGAACGTCCAGCGCGCGGTTGAGATCCATGTGGATCGCCGTTTCCGCTTCATGGTGGGTTCTCGCGCTTGTCGAGTCGGTGGCAGCTCCATCCTCCATCGATTCTGCCAAAGCTGCGAGGACAGCCTCCCTGTTACTTTTCAGCTGATGGAAATCGGAAAGGGCGAGGACACCTCCGGAACTCAACGGTAGATATCCGGGCTGAGAAATCCTTGTGCCACCGGAAGCAGCACGCACGCCGACCGCAGATCCCACCAGCCCCGCCACACTCAGCTTGCCAGTAACAGCAGAAGCCTTGGCAAACACTGGGTTCAAAACTCTCGCGACTTCAACCAGAAAGTTCTTGCCGACACCGGGCGGTCCGATAACGAGGGTGTGGATTTTATTAGAATAATGCGGGATAGGGTTAATTCCATCGGAGAACGATTGCAAAATCACCGCGTCGATGCACACGCCGAGTTCGGGAAAATCATCGACACCCTTGATGCCCGATCCGCGGATCAACTCCCGGCGAATGTAAGCCAATATTCCGTAGGGCTTCTTCCCTTCTCTGCGCAGAATCTGTTCCACCTCCGCGATGTCGTCTTCATCATCCACCCCGATGAGATCAATAGCGGTGTACGAAGGGATCACCTCCCAGAGGAAGAATCTCGGTTCCTGTCGTCGCTTCGTGTTCACCAGAACCACCGCTCCACAGAATAGAACCCGACGGTTCTGTCGTTTCAGTTCGTAGAGATCGCAGTTGTATCCAGTCACGGGAGCAATCAACGTCTTCAGCTCGCGATGATCCGCGTCCACGATTGTGATTTCCGCCCCGCGCAGGTTCAGTTGCTCTGCCTGGATTTCATTGCGTGGAGTAATGGGGAGGGGCGGCGTAATGTTCCCGATCCAGCCGATGATCTTCTTCGGAGTGTAATACTCCTGCAGAAGAGCTTTTTGAATCGAGCAGCTCGTTACATTTTCCCATTCGCGCATTTCTTCCAGAATCCCGTCGGCTTCGAGCAGGGATTCCTCGTCATCGAACTCTTCATCACGGGTTCTGTCCATTGACCCGATGCCGAGCTGAGCGATCTGACATTTTTCAGACGGTTGTCGCTCCGAGGGGTGCGATTCTTGATCTTCAGTGAGTTCTTGTGGAGCCTCGGGGATCGAGGAGTCGGGTGGTGGAGGAGCGGGTAAAGCGGATTCTTTTCTTCTGGTCATGGTAACCCCCTTTTGATCGTGCGACAGGATCAGTCGTCGATGCGACTGCTTGGGGGTCGCCTGAGGATATGTTCCTCGGCGCCATGGCATGTACCACAACCACTCTAAATATAACAGGGAGGAACGTTGATGTCAAGAGGGGATTAACGACTTTTACGTCGCCTCAGGGTTTGCCATCGAATCCCCAAGCTTCGTGTGACCACGGGTGGCCCATCCGAGACCCGCTGTTGGGTGGTCGTACGCTCATGATATCATCACCTTGATTACCTCCAGTATTTTCAGCTTCTCCCCATCGGAGTGTTTCCTTCTGCAGGATCTCGCCAGCACTCCCCGGATTCCGTCTAACAGCTCATCGACGTCATTTCTCGGATCCGGTCCTGCCGATTTCACCAGGATCACCCTCTTCTTCACTGCATCGAACGTGACCGTGTGTCGATTCCCCTCCGCCAACGCCCTGATCGTCTCCCTCCTCACCGGCCTCCTGGTGGCGCTGGGTTTCTTCTTCAGGATGGCGTAGAGCGTCGTGGGGTGGACCCCGCTCCTCATTGCGAGCTCGTAGATCGATATCTTCTCCTCTGCGGAGAGGCGGTGGATGAGGCGCTGGATGCCGGGAATGTCGTCGGATTCGATGATGTTGGGCATGGGTGCTCGAATGGTTGTCAGTGTAAATAATACTGAATAAAGTTGATTATATCCAGAACTTTTCGTATAATATCAGTGCCCCCGAAAGTGATCGGTTCGGCGCGTGCAGACGGGATGAAGGGGAGGAAGCCGATGAATAACCGCCGTAAGTCCCGCCTGCCATCGAATACACAATAAAAACTATGAACACATACAAATCACAAAATTTCTACCTGAGCGCGTTCCTCGAAGCCTCCGGCGTTCCCCTCGTATCCCATGAACGATGGGACGGGAAGACTACGTTCGAGTTCGCGCAAATAGATGGGCTGGACCAGCTCATAAGCGAGTACTTTTCGGACACAGTGAAGGTATCCCCAATCCGATTTGGAAACTCTCTGAAGAATCTCAAAGCGTTGATCTACTCTACCAATACAAATACACATGGAAACGAATCCACTCACAGCAGCAGGGCAACCAGATGAAGTAACCGGTGTCGATAGCCATCACACCCCAGATTGTTCCTTTCAAAATGCTGAACAAGCCGCTCTTGCGTATGCAGCAGCCGGCCTGTCAATCATACCTGTAAAGCAAGACAAATCCCCAGCTGTAAAATCTTGGACCGAATTCCAGACCAACCTGGTCACGGAAAGCACGATCCGGGAGTGGTACACCTCTGGGCCTCCCGGTGTCGGGATCATATGTGGCGCCGTCTCACGGAATATTGAATGCATTGATATTGACGAGAAATACAATTTTGAAGCTTTATCACTGCTCGAACGATTCAGCGCTCTCGTCGATGGACAAGCCGCGGGGCTCCTGTCACGGCTCGTTCATGAAACCAGCGTAAATGGCGGGCACCACTTCGCATACCGCTGTAAAACAATCGAGGGGAATCTGAAGCTTGCCAGACGTCGAACAACTCAGCATGAAAAGGACGATTACATTAAGGAGCGAAAGCTCGAGCTTAAGGCTGAGGGAAAGACGGATGAAGAGATCCAGAAGACCCCGATCGATCCGCCTGTGTCAAAGACCCTCATCGAGACCAGAGGGGAAGGCGGGTATTTTGCATGTTATCCGACTTTCGGATATACGCTTGTGTCAGGCTCCTTCCTGCGTATTCCGGAGATCACTGAAGAAGAGAGAAGAATTCTCCTTACGTGTGCACGAGCGCTTAATCAGTATACAGAGGATCAGGTCAAGGACACTGGATATCCTAAGAGACGGCTAAAGTCCGTTGTTCGCCCGGGTGACGATTATAACGAACGAGGGGATATCACGCCTGTCCTCAAGGATGCGGGATGGACCCTGATTTTTACGGGCAAGGATAAGGTCCAACACTGGCGAAGACCAGGAAAGAAAGAGGGGACGAGTGCTACCTTCAACAAACGTGACAAAATGTTCTATGTATTCAGTTCAAACTGTGCGCCACTGGAGCCGGAAAAGTGGTACACGAAGTTTGCGTTGCTTTCCATCCTGTCGTACGGAGGCAATTATAGCGATGCTGCAAAGGATCTCGCTGAACAAGGATATGGATCAACAGTCGTTGCCGAGGCGGAAACTTTGCTAAACCAGTTCTTTGATTTCAGGTTCAATACAGTGACCGGAAGAGCGGAGTTCAAGGAAAAGACCGCAACGAAATTCAAGATCGTTCAGGATTACGATCTGAACAGCATTTGCCGAAAGCTCAACCTAAGTCATATCCCAATCGGGGCCGATCCGCTTGCTCGGCTACTCAAATCTGAGTTTGCCCCTCAATTCGACCCATTCAAGGAATACTACGAGAGCCTCCCCGCGTGGGATCAGCAAATGGACTACATTGCCCAGCTTGCTGATACGGTGGTGCTGAAGCATCCGCAGGAGCAGCAGACCTGGCGTGAATATCTGATGAAATGGCTGGTCGCAGCCGTTGGCTGTGCGATAGATCCAAACATCAATAACCAAACCTGCCTGACTCTCGTAGGGCCTCAGGGCTATTACAAGAGCACCTGGCTCAATCGACTGCTCCCTGACAGGCTGTCGGGGTATCTTCACGTGGGCACGATCGACCCGACGAACAAGGACACGATGATCCATTTGTCGGAGTGTTTCCTGATCAACCTAGATGAGCTGGAAACCCTCAAAAAGCACGAGCTCGGTTCGCTGAAATCAATAATGACTATGACTGAAAACCGGATCCGACGTCCCTATGGACACTTTGCAGATCACATGATCCGGAGAGCTTCCTTCGTGGGCTCCATCAACAAGGATTCATTTCTAGCTGATGAAACAGGATCGAGGCGGTTCTTAGTCTCCGAAGTGGATTCGATCAACCCAAATCACGGGATTGACATGGACAAGGTTCACGCTCAAGCGTATTACCTATTCAAGTCCGGGTTCCGGTACTGGTTTGACAGGAACGAGACGGCAGCGGTCAACACGAGGAACAAGGACTATTCGGTCCAGACCACGGAGGACGAGCTGGTAGCGAAATACTGTATGCCCGGTTCACCAACCGACTGGGAAACTGCAACAGATGTCGCTCAGAGTATTTCTACTCGGTACAACTACCCATTGAAGACCTCGAGCGCACGGGATTTTGGCTATGCGCTCAGGAAAGCGGGTTTCACCACGAAGAAGGTGGGAGGCATCACTCACTACTCGGTATCTCTCTATCAGTCACTGCAAATTCACCCCACCTCAGGTGGAGTCAAAGGTGGAGTCGGAGGTGGGGTCACGGAGGGAAAAACCATTGAATCTGTTGTGTTTTAAGTAAGGTGGAGTCAGGTGGGGTGAAATCGGGTATAAGTATTAGAGAGTATCAAGGACGAGGTGGGGGCGGTAGCGACATGTCAGAACGCTCCTAGGACTTTTAGGAACCCACCCCACCTCACCCACCCCACCTGGGAAGAAGAAAAACAAAAAGATAAGACCTCAAAAGCCCTACCAGAGCGGGGAAGCATCTCGGGAGACATCTCGGTAGTGGGGGCTTCCGACGGAGCGGATCTTTTCTTTTTGTTTTTTTTTGTTTTTGTGACCCGGGAATACGACGGTGGGATAGGATCCGACCCATGCCTCGAGATCTTTTCGGTAGGTCAAAAACCAGTACTAATCTCCCTCCGGAACTGGGTGAGAATGATGAGGAACACCCAATGATGACGGGAAAGAAATGCGAAGAGAGGCAATGCCCGATCGGCGGTGCTGGAATTACATGAGCAATGGAGAAAGCAACCTTGGAAGACGTGGGGCCGGGGGGTTAGGACATTGCACTCGGGTGCTCGGTGAGATGATTGGCCTAATACCTGTGCCGTGGGCGTCGTGTTTCGATAATTATCTGTGATCGTTGCAAGCTTCTCTCAAGAGAGTCGAAAAGCTCGACACTGCAAACAGCGAACGGGGTAAGTGTTCAGTTTGCCTGGGGGGCGAACTATCGGCTGAGGCATGAAAGATGTGACCCCCGATTGAGTCTATTGATCCATCTGTGTGCGAGTCTTACTATCGGTCGATCCAAAGCGCCGTTCGCCAGTAAGTCTTGGCAGGTCGAACACAAAAATGGTCTCATCATCAGCAATGGCGAGTGTGGTGCCGTCGTCACTAATCGCCACTCCGCGCACAAATTGATTTTGTTGTCTGACATCCTTTTCCGAGATGAGCGCAACCGACCCAAGTCGTTTCATCTCCGCGTCCTCCAAGTGCCACAAAGCTACGCCAGATTCACACTCTGTAACGATTAGAGTCCCGGAGCGGTCTATTGCGAGTTTTTTGCGAAATGAGGTGTTCGCTTGATTGAAATACGTTCCTAGCTCGCCTTTATCCGTGTTCCAGAATTGTACATTACCATATCTTCCAGCGGGAGTTGTGGATACTAAGGCTTGATCAGAGCTTGCCACCCCAGGGTCAATGACACCACCTTTGCTGTCCCTGAATCCAATACGCACATAGGCTGGTTTGGTAGAAAGCTCATCTCCAGTGCGCTTCCAGCCAATCATTTTCCCGTCATCCGTTATGCCCACTAATACATCGTTATGGCTGCAATACTTGAGGTCTGTTACCATTCCACCACCCGAATGTGTCATGGGCTTGCTCGCAGACACACTTCTTTGAATGTGTGGCAATGCAACATTAAATGTAGCAGCAGGCATGCTTGATTCGATATCTAGCACTGTAATGTTGTCTTCAAGGCACACATATGAAGTGGAGGTTTGAGTTTCCTCTAACTTGCGTAGATCCACTTCGTATGGCATACCAGAAAGCGAACCAGCAATCGCCAAGACCTCTAGATTTGGGTTAACATCGGCAGTGACAATTCCTTCCAGTTGTTTGTCCCTCTTTACCCCGAAAAAGACGCCATAGCTCCCGAGCAATGAGCCATCGTCCGACAACAATCGACGCAATCCACCATCACGCTCAACAATCAATAACTCTAAGTCCTCCCGCAAGAAGAAGATCCCTAGAACTGCGGGGTTTTTCATTGATTTTCGCTTACTCAAAGGCAAATCCAAGAGGTCAACGATTGAAGGTGAAAGCCTGTCTCCTTGGCCGGCTACTATTCGTCGTGTCATTCTCCAATCGCCACGTGATATCCAGAGTTGCTCTCTTCCTTTGGTGTCCCACATTTCGACGGAGCCGTCGGCACGACCAACAGCAAGCATCCCTCCGTTTGGACTGAGACGCACAACAGTGATCGCGCGTCCTTTTGGCGATCGCTCTCTTGCGGACAATTGAAACAACGGCCCGGCCACCACATATACTGCTGAAGCATAGAGCAATACTAAGAGAACTCGGAATGGAGACATGAATCCTTCCTATTTTGGATTCAGAAAAAGTTGAAATAGGTCAGTAGCAGCGCTGTGGTTGTTCGAATCAACGAACCGGATCCGGAGGTACCATCCAAGACCAGGTTGCTTATTAACTGAATGGAGCCTAAGATTTAGAGCTTTCGTCGACCCTTCTGGAATGTTGAAGACTGGTTGGAGGTCGAACGTCTGGGTTCCCACAATGTGGCTGATCGTGTGGTCATAAGTTACCTCGGGCCAGACCGGGCCTCCAGGCTCCCCGCCCTTCACCTGACCAATCAGCTTGACTTCGTACTGAACACGAACGATGTTAATTGAACCGGTGCCAGCGTTTGTTAAGGCTGCTGTAAAGACAGGCTGATATATACCAACACAATTGAGTAGCCAGTGTTTAATGACCTCGTAGTCATCAGGGGCGCTCCGCTTGATCGAGGATAATTCTGCAGCCGAGGGCAATATCTTCTTAAAAACATCACCTCTTTCCCTCGCAAGTCGTCCCAGGGCCATTGGGTCAGATAGATACTCGACGAGACTGGCTCTGTCTGTGGTAGCCAGCCACTTTCGAATCGCCGAACCCGCTGCAACCATTGGCCTCTCCCCATCCACCCCAGTGCAAGTCCCCCGTTTGAAGGCGTCAACCACTTCACGATTGATGGCAAAAGTCGTCACAGATGGGCCGTTGGCGAAAAGCGGTGCTTTGCTTTTCTCGAAACTGCAAAGGTCTTCATTTAAGTAAAAAGAAATCAACCTGAGTGACTGCTGAGGTTCTGTAGACCAGATGGCAGGTACAACTTCAGTTAGCGGAATCTCTGGAGGTTTGGCCGGGTATGTGACTCGAATATGGTGTTCATAATATGTGTAGCCAATGGAAGCCAACAAGGCGATGGTTGCTGCTACCACAATCCATAATCGTTGTATTGGTATTCGATGAAGCCCCCGCTTTGGATAGTACCGACTCAATGCGAGCGCGAGAATCCACAGCACTGTCATGCAAAAGTAGAAATTGGACTCAAGTAGTGATACTACTTTCAGAAGGCTCTCAAGAACGCCCAAGATCAGTCCAAGAAGTGCTGCGGCAAGAGCAACTGGACCAAAGCGGTCTTCAATCTTGTAACTCGTTTGTTTCAAATCTGCATCTGGCATTAGAACCACCTGTAGGGGCGCGGTCAATCGTAGAGAAAGTGCATTCTCGGGCTGAATGTTACAAATCAGAGGCTGAATGTCAAGAACAATCTGCCATTGGTCGCGGTTTTGGGTTGGTAGGTTTTCGGGCCCCAAATCCAAAGATATATATATAGCGAGTGTTCCATGCGTAGCATGTGCGTTCCGTCTCAGAACTACCCTAGTCCGTTCAACCCAACTACTGCTGGGTACGGGCCGCCGCAGCGATCGCACGTCCGCTGATGGTCTGAAACGTTCTCGGTCAACAAATGGCATCAATTGTAAATGCAAATGAAACGTAGGCTACCACGAAGTGAAGTTCGACGGGAGCAACCTCGCCAGCGGAGTCTACTTCTACCGATTGCAGGCGGGAAGCTTTGTGCAGACTCGCAAGCTGTTACTGTTGCGGTGACGATCAATCGTACGGAGCAACGGGACAGGCCCGTTGGACGCTTCATCGGGTATTTTGTTCGCACAATGTTGGTTGGCAGATAGACTTGGCCGTGTGAGTTCATGGACACCAGGCAAATTGCGAAGTGTGGTTGACTTCATTAAGTCCCTCTACGAGACGCCTTTCGGGCCAATAGTCCTCTAAACCCATAATAATCAAAATCCGATCCGCAATTTGGGCAGAACTCCCAATCCTCAGCAACTTCGCAACTACACTTTTCGCACCAGACTTTGTCATTGTCGTGCTTAACAAATTGAATCTCTTCTCGATCGTTATCTGTCTTCCTTCCACAGATGTGGCAGTATCGAAATTCTTCAGGTAGCAGAGCCTTGCATTTGTTGCATCTACTCCGGCAGTCATACCTTGTATCATCTGAAACGATAATCTCTCTTTCGCGTGTCTGTTCTATGAGCGCACTCCGTTGGTCGGCGAGGATGCCTTTGATCATTGTCTTGCCGCCGAGCCTCTGAGGGGGTTTGTAAATCGGTGACTTTTCATTGAGCAAGATGTGTTTCTGTGCGAGTAATCTTTCACAAACATCAAGCAGTTTTGCTTTGATCTCTTTGCTCTCGGCGATTTGTAGATGAAGTTCTGTGTTCACCTTGTAGAAAGATCTGGGAGTATGACCACGATAGTTGGCTTCTACGTTCGTTACGATCTCTTTGGAATGTGTAAAACAATCGTTTTGAATGGAGATAATCTCGAGAACAATCCCATCAATGAGACGAATCTGAGCTTCATAGAATCTCCAGATGAGCTTGCGAATGTCTTTTTCATTCGATTTCTTTGCTCTCCAAATGTCACGACGTATCCGTTGTATTCTGCCTCGAGTAGAATATTCTTCCCGTTTTAGTTTCCTGATGCGTGCCTTCTTGGCTCTGACATGGATGTCCGCTCCTGAACCGGTAGTCCATTTTTTAATCCACTTCCAGGCACGTTTGATCAATGAAAAAGTCTCAGATATCAATGACATCAGATTCTCCTTTAGTTCAAATACTTGGTCGTTTCATGCTGAACAATGGAGTTGAAAGAGCGATAGTTAGCTATTGCGCTTGCCATCAGGAGGTTGATGGCCTGAATATCAGTGTATTCAAGAGGTTGCTTTTTAGAGAGCTCAACGGCATGATTCATAAGGTGATTCGAATCCATGTGTTCATGATGAAGTTGCTGTAGAATTCGCGCATGGCGAGCTGCGATATTGCCATGTAGGATCTGCGTTACCTTGGCGATCCTTTTCTTTTCATCGTTGAGCTCGCTTAGTTCATCAAAAAGCGTGTCTTGGATCCAGCGCGCACGAGTGAGCGAGGTATTCACTCTCGCTTCAATGCGTTCGAGATTACGCATCACTGCCTGGTAATTGTGCATAGCTCGGATATCCAAGAAGAATGGCCAGAGTTTACGAGGGAGTCCTCTTCCTTCCAGAGTAACACCTTCCTCATGAATGCCATCACATACAGTATAACCTCTCTTTGACTTGTCGTTCGCTACGAAGTACTTTGCTCCGGGAAAGTCAGAACGACAATAATCCCATATGTGTATCACGCCATTGTTGTCGACAAAAGCTTGATTGCTTTTGGTTCCGAGAATGAAAGCGATGATATCTGCAAGGCCGTTCGTATCAGCATCTGCGTGAAGGCTACAATGACACTCATCGGGAAAGGTGAAGATCCATCTGCTTGCTGTGGGGTTCCCTTCATCCAATGGCAAAATGTTGGTAATGCGGTCTTCTTCCCCCACAAAGTGAACGACCTTTTGATCTTTTGATCTGGTTACTTGGAATTCGTAGACACCTCGCGGAGTAGATACTGTGAAAATATTCCGAATTGTACCTTTGTCAAGCAGATTCAGAAGGTGTATGGCAACATAGCCACCGTTTGAATGACCAATGATATCAAATGTCGACGACAGCTTGCCGGATGAAAGCCAACGTTCGACAGAAGGGATGACCACTTGTTCTGTGACTGTTCGGGTTTGGACCTTTGGTACCCAGAGATATCTAATGTCTGAAATAGTAAGGCAGTAGACGTTTCTATAGCACTTTCGTTTGATAAGAGAATTTGCCAGATCCTGAAGTTGGTAACCGGAAGAAAGCATTCCGTGGATAACCAGAACATCTGTTTTGCAACTGGGGTCAGTCTTGCCGATCTTCTGAATGGAAACACTCGCCATACTCAGCCTTCAACGTTGAGTTGGAAAGAAATTGTCAGATTCATCAAATCTACGCAGTGGCTGATTATCCGAAATCAAATCTCGCATCGAATTCACGATCCTCTAACCGTTGCTGCAATAAAGTCAGCTACTTCTTTAGTGAACCATCCGTTGCTTGGGTGGCCACACATCCAGATCCTCTTGTCATTTGACCATTTGACCAAGCTGGGTAGTTGGCCGCGCGGGCCATTTATTTTCCAGTCTTTATGTTTATTTGGGCAGGAAATATTTGGATCTTTGAAGACCTTGTTTTCGAGTACCTCCCATGCACCACGCGCCATAACTACCATGAGCTTCAATTCCGGTGAAGATATTACTCTCTCTGTGATGTTCTTTAAAAGCTCTGGACGATGGCCGGATAAAAAGCAATTCTCGTAGTACTCACCTTTAGTAATGGGGGAAGTTCCGAAGAACAACTGCGGGTATTCGGGTGGCCAGTCTTCTTGATTATGGCACGCCAATGGGTAAACGTTCGTTTGGAATTCAAACTCGTTCCCAAATTCCTCACAGAAATACTCCCGGCAATCTGTCTGGCCCTTGTTGGAACCGAGCATGCCCTTACGGAGTTGAATGGCCAAATAGGTTTGTTCACGGTTCATGGGGTTATTATAGCTATCTCGCCATTTGGGGTTATCCTGGTCCCATAGGGCTCGTTCGAGGTACTGATGTTTCTCACGCAATTCCATCCGATGATAAAACTCAGGATCAGACTTGCTCCAAGCATCACCGCCTTCCTCAAGCCCAACGAAAAACACTCGTGCACGGTGAAGATCACCATAACCGATAAACCGGTTTAGAGTGTCATAAAACCCTAGAGATTCCATGGGGGTCTGCTGCCTTATTGGGATCATATATCAGACCATCTGGCTCTCTTGTCCCTAAATCGGACAAGGGGAAGGAGATGCCTGAGCTCTCGCCGGCTCGGTTGTACATTTCAGTGCAACACATTCGCGCACAGAAGGGATTTCAGAGGTACAATAGTGCGCCGGTTGCGATGAACTTCATAATTGAACAGGGGGTTCCGTCTCTTTACTAGCAGGCTGTTGAAATACGCATGATTAACGAAAGATTATTCACTTCGGAGCTTGTCGTGGGGAGTGAACGCGGAGCGGCAATCGAGTTTTTGTCTGCCGGTGTGCCCTGCGGTGCCCGATCAGTTGGTTCGTGGCAACCGTGTGAGCGCTTTCTGCGTGCATCAACACATTTCTCCCACGATGTTCCGTATTCTTATCAAATCGTACACTGCGTTGGTGAAGGTGAAGACCCAACCACCTCGGTCAAGGCCCTTGTGCCGTATTTTCCGCAAGAGGCCGATCGTCTTGATCCAGCCAAACCCTTCTTCGACGATTTTGCGTTTGCGCTGACTGATTTCGTATCCGGGATGCCGGGTCGTGCGAAGGTCAATGGCGCTTGTTCTGTTGGTGTCATTCTGCGCCACGTGCGGCGTCACACCAGCGTTTCGCATCCGGTCGACAAAATCCGCCGTATCGTAGTTTTTGTCTCCGCCCAGGGTCACGTGTATCTTGCGACCGCCTTTGACCTCACAGATCATCTCCTCGGCTGCCTCCCGTTCTGCGAACCCCGTCGCCTGAGTGTACCGCGTCGTGATCACCAGGCCATGGCGGTTTTCGATCAGGACATGACCCATAAAAGAGAGCTTCGATTCCTTCCCTTTCCCTTTGCGCCAGAGCTGCGACTCGGGATCGGTCGTCGATTGGTGCGTGTCGTTGGTCCGTGTCTCTCCGTGGAAGTCTACCGTCGGATTGCCGGGGTCACCCGACTTCGTCTTCGGGGGTGTGCCCTTCTTTTGAAAGCTCTTCTGCCCCGCCCAGGCCTCGATCAGCGTCCCGTCGACGGTAAAATGCTCGTCACTGATGAGATTGTGGGACCGGGCCAGATCAACCACTTTGCTCAGGAACGCCTCGGCGATATCTCCCTCGAGCAACCGATCCCTATTCTTGCTGAAGGTCGAGTGGTTCCAGACCTCATCGTCCATCGACAGCCCAACGAACCAGCGGAAGAGAAGATTGTAGTCCAGTTGCTCGATCAAGAGCCGTTCACTGCGGATCGTATACAGAATCTGCAGAAGGAGTGCCCTCAGGAGATACTCAGGAGGAATCGAGGGACGACCACTCTCCGCATACAGCTTGCTAAACGTTGGGGAGAGCTCCTTCAGAATGGGGTCCACCAGCTCACGCAGTGCACGCAGCGGATGATCCGCCGGAATTCGGTCTTCCTGCGACACGTAACTGAACAGCACTTTCTGTGGATCCTGGTCGCCGCGCATCGGCAAATGTCTCCTCAGATGGGGATGATGACGTCGTAACATCAACATCGCACATCTGGTTCAACTTAAAAACGGAATACTTGTGAGTTTTTCAACAACCTGCTAGATGAGTGCAAGCTTGATGCCAAGGGAGATTGTGACAGAATGGTTGTTTTTGCTTCAATTTGGTGGCTGCGGGGAGGCAATATTTAACCATGTTTGTCAATATTGGCATGGTGGCTTTGACCGATTTAAGTTGGTGTTAACAGGTTGTGCGGAGATTATGATCACGAAAGAGGATATGCTGGAGGCGTGAGGGATTTGCCTGCTCCGGGGGGTATTTGTATTCCACAAAATTGTATCGCGAAACGACACGATTATCTCCATTGGGGACTGTATCTTTTGTGAAAAAGGGGAGAATGTCTGTGTTCCCACGACTGTATGAAACCTCCAAGAATCTTGTCCCAGAACTATACTTCGGTGGAGATGACGTACCACCCTATCTGGTCGCCGTATTGATCGAAAATGCCACAATTGAGGATATCGTTGTCACGATCCGCGAGATCGCAACCTGTTCAAATTCCTGTGGTTACGTTGAATCGGGATTGGTCAATTATCATTTGGACGACGAGGGTCATTTCCTGATTGACCGTTCGAGACAATTTATCTTCCTTGCGGATTACGCTGAGGAAAACTGGGACTACCATCCGAGTTCAATTGCGGTCCTTCAATTCCTTCAGGATCCCTGTTGCCGGGCATTGTTTGTCGGCAGAGATGCTGCCTTTTACATAGAGAAGACGCCCGAGACCTATGCCTTGTGCACAGAATTGGATTGGCTCTGGGAAGACCTTGAGGTATCAGGGTCGGTGATGGAGGCTATTGATGATGGCAACTTCCGCGCGAAAGCTCTCCCGCTCCTGACGAAGACATACGAGAAGAGAAGAAATGGTGAATCAACAGAGATGTGGGATTTCTGGGAGACGTTTCGAATTCATCTATTGAAAAACCGTCTCAAGCTTCTCGTCAAAGAAATTGAACTAAAGGCGAGATAGGACCCAAAATATGAATCCCGTTCTCCGGGTTGAATCCCTCCTTTATCCGCACATCCGGTGTGAGCATCCTCACTCGCATTGTCACCGGGGTGTTCTATTTTTGGGATGCTTGGTGAATATCTGGTCGCGCAATGGGATCAGACTTATTGATTCCTGTATAAATAAAGTCCTATAAAGGTCAAAAAAGAGAGGAACGACGTAGAAACGCTCTCAGAAGGGCCGGTTTTTTCTGGATGGCTCTGGTGTAGCGCCGAGTCTCACGTGCCAGGTCATCGACTTCCACGGGGGCGTTGTTTGCCATTCCACCTGTCTTGAGGTATCCCCAAAGGTATTCGACGGGGTTCAATTCAGGTGCATAGGGCGGGAAGAACTCCATGCGAAGCCTTGATTGAGAGGCGATCATGTTGTGAACGATTTTGGCTTTGTGAGTCCTCGAACGGTCCCAAACGACAATGCATCGCCCGGTAATGTGTCGTTTGAGCTGATCGAGAAATGCCAGCGCGAGAACGGCATTAATGTTGACGTTCTTGTGGAGCCGAAAGAAGAGACGGACCCGGCGACCGTGAGGGGACACGACAATAGCGGCAATGGCTGAGACCTTTTGATGAGAGCGGGTACGATGGTAGATACTGGGAGTTTGTCCACGCGGCGCCCACGTACGGCGAACGACGGGTGCCATCAGAAAACCGCTTTCATCTATGAGCGCAAGCGACGCTCTTAACGAACGGGCTTTTTTTTAGTGTGCGGCCACTCCACCCGGCGCCAGGTGTGAACCTGATGCTCGTCGCGTTCAACGGGCCGTCGCTGAGGCTTTTGCGGCGACCATCCCAGGGAGCGCATCAAACGCGAAAGATGATCAACATGATAGCTCACACCGAAGTGTTTGTCGATGACCGACGCGATCCGAGGGCATGTCCACAGATCAGTAGGGAACCCGGCAGCACGTCCCCCTTTGAGCAGAAGCTGCTCGAGTTTCCGGCGCTTCCCTGCGCTCAGGCGATGCGGGCGACCCGTGTTCGGCCGAGCCTCGATGCCCTCCCTTCCCTGGGATCGATAAGCTGCGTTCCATCGCCGAACGCTCCGACGATCAACACCAAGCATACGAGCGACATCAACAGGTCGCTGACCCTCACGCAAGAGCCGAATTGCTCGATCCCGACGATCTTCCAATACTTCTGGTTTTCCAGATGGGCGCATGGTTCACCTCCCACCCGCAATATAGGACATTTATTATGTAGGAGTCAATAGCTTCGTGGATATCATGTGATTTAGACTTGACATACCGGGCTACACTGTTCAGCTTCAGGTGTCGAAGGAGGGAAACGAAAGTGAATGATCACCCCCACCAGGCAAAAGGGCTACACGAAATAGGGTCTATCGAGGTCCTTGGCTATCCATTGACACTTGTGAATGAAGCTGCTCAAGAGCCCCGACCTCTACCCTCTGAGCAAACTTATTACGGTAGATCACGAAGGCTACTTTTCATTACTGAGCCAAATGGGGTATTTGCTTGTCTCCTCGAAGATTTTCTCGAGGGCCTCGAAATCAAAATCGATGTCATGCCTGTTTATAATCAACTTGACCTTGAAGAGGTGAACCAACGCCTCGCTACTGGAGCATATGAATTGCTAATTCCTTCAAATCTCGAACTTTCACCCAGATACATTCCAGAACTCGTGACATGGACGAGAAATCATTGCCCAGCGGTCAGAATTCTGGTACTCTCTGGGTGGGACGCTCGGGATTTTGTGGATGACCTGAAATCCCGTGGAATTGACGACTTCGTGCGGATGCCAGTAGATGGAGAAGATCTTCGAGCAAGGATCATCAGATTGCTGTGAGGCTGTTGTGATATTAAAGAGGCGGAAGGCGATCTCCCCTAAAAGCATTCCTTAAAATGAGGCTCAAGCCGAGAAATGGGGACGCTTAGCTAAAGCAAAATAAATGTTGACTTGTGAAGGTAATTTTCCTTGATATCGACGGAGTACTCGCAACCGACTGGAGCTACAAGAGGTCCCGGAAGCTTGGCTATGTTCCTTTTGAGTGGTCGACAGTCGTAAACCTGAATAGTTTGATTAGGCAAACTGGGGCTGGTATTGTCATTAGCTCAAATTGGCGTACCGATGGAGACATCAATGTTGAACAGGCCCTTGCTGAGGCTGGCGTCGTCTGCGATATTATCGGAGAAACTCCTGTTCTAGGATCTCGGAGTTCAGAGATAAACGAATGGCTAAAGCGATCGACCAAAAGGATTGAGTCATTTGTAATCTTGGACGACGACCCTGACCCCAATCTTGAAGTTGTGTTTCCCAACAATTTCGTTCGCACGGCTATGGGTTCGGGATTTGACGATGAAGCCTATGGAGCTGCGCTTAGGATTCTGAATGACACCGAATCTATTGACCGCCTTGCCGATTAACCACGAATGACGAACTCAGACGACAAGCCGACAATACTTCTCCTTAACGATGAGCGGGGCTTGAGGGATCTGGTCAAGTACCTACTGTTGGAAGCGGGCTACCGTGTCCTCCCTGCTGCTTCTAATACCGAAGCATTGGCGCTCCTAAATGATGAGAAGATCGACGTTCTCATTCAAGATATTATTCGCCCCGGCGGGAATGGGCTTGAACTCTATTGGCGATTGAGGCTGGACGAGAGCCTCTCCAGAATCCCCGTCATGATCTTGTCGTATTGGCCAAACGTGCAAGTGGAGCAGGTGACATCCTCCGAAAAAGGGCCAAACCATCGATATCGGTTGACGTTTATTCCAGATACTCCTCTTTATGTTGAAGCGGAGGCAGCAGTAAAGGGGATTGAGAACCCCGGGGTCATTCGGGTCGCAGGGTATACAAAGACTCCGATGGAGGCTGAGGCTTTTTTGTCCATGGTGAAGGAAGTAATGGACGGGGTTTTGCAATCTAAGGATTTGCATGTCCAGAAATCCACCGGGAAGAAGATGACTGGACAGATTCTGTTGGTTGATGATGAGACAACACTGCTCGAAATTGTAGCAGAAGAACTCCGTTCACTTGGCTATACAGTCGAAACAGCACAGGACGGCGTCGAAGCCCTCGAAAAAGTCAAACGGGATGCCTTCAAACTGATGATTACATGTATAAAGATGCCCCGCTTAGACGGTATAAGGCTCTCCAAACTCGTGAATGAGCGATCTTCTAGAACTAAAGTGTTGATATTCAGCGGTTCTTCCAAGAACACTAGCTTGGAGTACTGTAAAAAGGAAGGAGTACGAATTGATGGTGTCTTCTTCAAGGGTGACCCATGGAACGAGTTGGTTAAGACTGTGAGGCAAATTATGACTCTTTAAACAATTGTATGCGTCCGATTTACAGGAACCTTTGGAAGGAATTGATTCGCTCAGAATTGTCATGCCTGAACCGGTCCTATTTTCTTGCTCTCCTCTCCAGATTCTGGAACGACCCCCGAGTCCGTGCACTCGAAGTATTTACTTGAAAACCAGTCCATACCTTTCAATTGAGAGAATCGCTCGTCACCTCCGATCCAGGAAATTACGTAGGACGAGAATATAGCCCCTGATGCAGCAACCGATCGCCGATTCCCGCTTTTGACCGATGTGTGTGCCCATATTGAAGAAAGGTGTGTCTTCATCGCTTTGAGATCGGAATTAGGCTCCGGTCGTCCGTTGTCCCAAGTCACATATATCCCGCCTATCCACGCCTCGAACGACAGATATTACTCCGTCCGAAGCATTGACGGGCGATGGTCACTGATATGTTGCTTCCGCGGGGCATACATATTGTTGAGTTATTAAGCAGTTAGTCGCCCCTGGCAAAAGTCATCGCTCGTACCAACTGGAACCCATCTGACGGGAGATACATTCAGGCCAGCCAAGTGACATAAGGGACAGGTCTTTGACACAAGCTTCTTTCTCCAATTTAGCGGAGGGAGAGGCTTTCGTATTTTATAAGTGTTTTGCTGGGTGGCTAGTGATCTAATAACCTTGTATATTGCCCCCCTCTGAGCTGAGACAGTCATTGTCTTGAGTCTTTCTTCCCTCTCAAGGCACTCCGTGGGGGGGGGGAGGAGTGCCTTGGCGCCGCGATTTTCGAGCCGTTGCATCTTTAACGTCTGGTTCTCATACTTCCAATAATAGAGGAGAACCAACGTATGCCGCACGCCGAGTCAGGAAAATCGATCGAGGAAAAGCTCGCCATCGTCCTCGAAGGGCTGAAAGAATCGACGAATATCACGGAACTCTGTCGAAATCACGGTATCAGTCAGGCCACCTACTACAATTGGCGCGATAAGTTCTTCGAAGGCGGCAAGACCGCCCTGGCCGGTAACGGCCCCGGGGGCCGCGGATCGAGTGACGTCGACAAGGCGAAGATCGCCGAGTTGGAACGGGTCATCGGCCAGCAGGCGGTCGAGATCCAGGTATTTAAAAAAAAACTGAAACTGTTCTGAGTGATGATGAACTCGTTTGCGCACTTGAGACCGAAGGCGTGCCGGTGGCTGAGACCTGCCGGATCTTACGGCTCTCCCGGGCGAGTTACTACCGGCGCCAACGAGCTCTCACACTCCTGAAGCCGGAAATGCCACACCAGGACGCTTCGGAGGCTGCTCTCCTGGAGAAGATCAAGGATCTGGCCGGGAAGCACCCCTTCTGGGGCTATCGGCGGATCACTGCGTTTCTACGGCGCAAATGCTCATGGAACGTGAATCGGAAGCGCGTGCGGCGTCTGATGCGCCTGCACGGGCTTTCGGTCCCGGTCAAGCGCTACAAAGCGAAGCGTGCAGAGACGCGCTCCAAGCCCCAGCCCACCCGGCGCAATGAGTGGTGGGGTACGGATATGACCAAATTCTACATACAGGGCCTCGGTTGGCTGTACCTGGTGGTCGTCATCGACTGGTACACCAAGCGTGCCCTGGGCTACTCGCTCGGGCTCAGGCCGAAGACGGACCTCTGGCTCGAGGCATTGCATCAGGCCGTTGAAGTTGCCTGTCCTGCGGGCAGCCGAGCGGAGACCGTTCACCTGATGAGCGACAATGGTTCACAACCGACGAGCGCACGTTACGAAAAGGTACTCGAAATCCTAAAAATCGAGCACGTTACCACCAGCTACAATAACCCGAAAGGAAACGCAGACACCGAGCGCTTCATGCGGACGTTCAAGGAGGAAGTTGTTTGGCCGAACGAATTTGCATCGCTTGAAGAGGCCATTGCAGCTGTCAACACCTTCTTCCTGTTCTACAACCGGGACTATCCGCACTCGACACTGATGGGCATGAGCCCGATAGACTTTGAAGCTTCGCTGAACCAGACACAGACAGCAGCGGCTTAAAAAAAGACTCAACCAAATCTCACGCAAATCTGTCTTGACTTCTGGGGAGCATTACACTTGCGTCTAAATAGCGGACATAAAGGATAAGAATGAACTCATCGTCTCACTGGTACTACTCGTGAACAGTTCGGTGGCCAGTTTGGCGATGGTTGCTGGTTGTTATGGATGCATGTATACTCCTAGGCAAGATGAGCATGCTCGTTGGTTGCTGAATCGGCACGCATTAAAGCCCTTCATCGGGTTCAATGAATCCCCATCGAGTATAAAGCTGAAAATACAGAGTATAATGGGCGCCATCTAGTGGCGTCGTAAATGTCCAAAACGTAAATAATTAATTCTCTAAGGCAGTCCATCATGAGATCACTTATTATTATCGCTTCATGCCTTCTTCTTGCCAACTGTGCCACCCTGCCATCGGATCTTGTGTGGAGACCGTGGACACGGACACTCGGATCTCCTGATGCGGTGAAAACAGGTTCGAAACTGATCGTGACCGTCAAACAAGAGGGCTCAATTCTAATCGGAGACCAGAGTCTTGCTTTAGGGAACCTCAGACGGCTCACAGAGGAGTTATTAGCCAGACGGGGATTCCAAATTGGGGATGATACCAGTGCTCTTAAGACCGTACTGACTTACCGCGTTGACCGACATGAGCAATCGGAAATGTCTTCTAGCTTCCAGACTGCTGAACAGACATCATATTCTACTTCATCGAGGTCGGGCGCTGGTGCTGGCGCTACGACTGGACTTGGCGTTGCAATCGCGCTGAGCTATGAGGCCTCTAAATTCAAGACTTCCACGCGGACTGTTTCCGACTTTGAGGTTAAATCAAGCGTCTACTACGAACACTTCATTGCTGTGGATATTTACAGCCCCAGCGGGGCGTCTATTTGGAAGGGAGAGGCCGCATGGCAATCCAGTGGCTTCAGCGAAGATGGGCAATATGGTTATGCTCTCCGACTCATATTTAGTAAGCTACCCAAGGATGAGACGGTCTATCCTATCGTCAAACTCGTCAGCGAAGAGGGTTTCGACACTTTTTATCAGTTGTACTGCGCAGGGAAAATCGTGAGCTCGCCTGCTCTCCCCAGTCCGGTGCGGTTTGGATCCAATAAATCGCGAGTCGAATATTGGGATAAGAAAGAAAAAGCCTACATAATTGAGAAACCCCCAGAGCTACCGCTGGTTGTCGATCTTCTTTGGACAAGTGAGGAGGCGCTACCTGTGGGGAGCGAAAAGTACGATAATCCGCTCGCCTCTCAACTCTGGGAAAAGGTGGAACTGGACGGTGTTTACAGCGTACCTGGGCGGAAAACGCCGGTCCCCGTCTCGGTCACGCTAGCTGGGAAATCGGATGGTTATTACGTTGAAAAATACGGAATCATTTCTGATTCGAGTTATGCAAGTTATCGGACCAAAATTGGGGTCTGGAAGAAAGCGGTTGCCCATTTTTATGACGTGTATCAGCACTAGGCTATTTAGAGACGGAGAGGCTTCCGCATTTGAACACGTTTCGAAATGGAGCCGCAACCCATTCCAAGGAACCGCGACATGAAGAAATGCCCGTACTGCGCTGAAGAGGTTCAGGACGAAGCAATTCTGTGCAGATATTGTCATTCCGATCTGAGATTGCCCAAAAGGTCTAAATCGCCCTTAAGAGAAGAAATGGCTCCACCGGATCTTTCTGAAGGACCTACAAAACCGCTGCCGGGTCCACATCCAACTGGAAAACTGAAGCCGTTTGGTCAGGACTCTAGTAGAGGCACCTCGAATCCCGGGAATAGAGCTCATTCCAAGAGACAAATACTCCTTGCGCTTGTTGTTTTGACTTCAATCATCGTGGGTGGCCTTGTTATCCATAGAATCAGCATCGTTGAAGAAGATGATATTAAAGAGTGGGTGAGTGAGGGAAGAACAGACCGTCTCCTCACATTCATACGAGAGGCTCGAGCGAAGAAGGAATCGGCTTCCCTTGTGACGTTCGCATTGACCCAAATCTGCCAGAACAAGATGGACAGTTGCCTGACATCTCTTGAAGACCTCTATTTCAACCCCGGGATTGGAGAAGACGCCATATCATTAGACAAGCTCGTCCTGAAGACCTTTTGTGAATACGGGATCCGTTTTAAGAATACGAACAGATTTTGGAGCTACTACTCCTACGCGGTTAATCAACAGGGGTCTGTCGGCGAACTCCGTCCTATGATTTTGATCATGGACCGCCCGGATATTGCCACCAGGTTTGCAGCAACGATTTCAAGAACCATCGAGAGTAAAGAGCTACTAAAAGGGTTAACTTACCTTAAAGAATTTTCTTTGGTCATTGCTCATGACAAATCAGCCCTTTCTCCTCTCACGCATGCGGTTGATTCGTTAGTTGTGATGTTGGAAGAAATTCAAGTCACATTCGACAAGCTTACGAAGTTCGAACAAGACATCGCTCAATTCGATTCAAGCGGAAACAAATTACTCACTTTTGCAATAGTTAAGATCCTCGGCACTGATGGTTCGGGACGGACGCTATATGACGCAACTACTCATGAAACTCTTGAACACGTAGTCCTCGCAGCATATTCGAACGAGATTCCCGACGATCCGTATCGCCGATTCAGCTTCACACATGTTGTTAGCAGAGATGGTGAGACACCGGTCAGAATGGTGAATGGATTTGGTGGTGACGCAGGCATCCAGTATTTCTCTCTGTTCCGGACCGTGCCGGGTTATTCCAATATAGGAACTGAACTGCACGATTTGGAAATCGTACGCCAAGAGTACTATAGAGTGTTGGGGTGGAATGGGCAACATTATCAATCTGGGTGGAAGATTCTCGAACGAGACCTCTTTACAAATCTAAATCCTGGTAAACCAATACCTCCCCAGATTACCGACAGCAACTAGATTTATCAGAAGGACACCTAAATGAAGAAATGTCCTTATTGTGCTGAAGAGATTGAAGATGAAACGATCACTTGCCATTATTGCGGTTCCGAATTGCGTCCATCATCGCCGAAGGCATTTCTGCCGGCTGCAGAGAGATCTCTTTCAGTGTCGAGCGGAAATGGAATCAATGAGCCTCCATCGACGATTGCCTCCAAGCTGTTGGCCAAGACAATATCCAATCGAGTGATCGTCGTGCTCTACATGATCGTAGCAGGAGCACTAATCCTTATTGGCATGATTGCAAAAGGGCACCTAGGCACTGCCCTACCAGGAGACGGACACTTTGTCGCCTGGGACGCGGTAAATATCTCCATGAAAGAATTCAATCAAGGCATCTTCCCCATTGCTCCCACGAGAGAAGGCAGTCAAAGTTGGATTGATATTAATCAAAGTAACGATGAGATCTGTTTCCACAACATCAAGGGTAGGACCTCCACAATTCATTCTCTAAAGAAATTGCCTGAAATGCCGGGATGGTCGACGGGGAGCCACACTTGGGAAGGGGTTGATGATCTTAACGGAATGCACATGGTAGTTATGTTCTTTACCGAGTCAACGGCCTACACTTTCATACTGAAGCCGATTGACATGGATTCGGGCTTATTAGTTCGTAGTCTCCACTAAGATTCTCGCTGGAGGACTCCCACATAGGAGTCGAGAGGGCTGATAAAGCGCACGGTGTAATTTAGGTCGTCAATAGACTTCTGGGAGATCAAAATGAAACGAATACTCCTTCTTCTCTGGCTTTTGATTGCTTTCATCGGGTGCAGTGGTAGGGAGAAAAAGGAAACGACGTATCCGAATGGGCAAGTGAAAGAACGATATTACACGATATACATTGCACCAGAGAAAATCGCAATGGATGGTAAATATGACAGTTGGAATGAGGTCGGCCAGGAAAGATCCACTGGTGAATATTCTAAGGGTGCAAAGCAAGGACATTGGATTGAATGGGTAAAGAAGGACAACGGTAATCGTATTATGAATATCCCAATAACTGCAAAGTGGGAAGAGCGTTCCGAAGGTGATTACGTTGATGACACGAAAACAGGAAGATGGACTTACTCGGTAAACGACAAGATAAGATCAGAAGGCGAATATTTGCATAATCACAAACAAGGGCACTGGGCTGAGTGGTCAGAAGATGGCAAGAAGCTTGATGACCGCGATTACACCGACAACGGGAGGCTTTGCCATATTGTTTATTGGTACCCGAACGGCAAGAAACAATCAGAAGGTGTTCTTAGCGAAGATTATTATTGGGAGGGCCATTGGATCTCGTGGTACGAAAATGGTGTGAAGTCATGGGAGAACGATTATGTTCGAGGTAGTCCGCAAGGACCCTCGATGCGCTGGAACGAAGATGGCCAGAAGGTTAACTGAATCATGAACACCATGACCATCAGTTGAATTGACCCAGGTTATCGATTGACACGTTGCATCCTCGAAGATGAGTTGGGTCACAGAAACATCCCTTAGGTCGGAGGTACTGGTTCGTTGGCCCTAAATCAAAGGAAAAGAGGTGACCCACTACAACAATTCACCGGGTTATAGCCTATGTCCTCAAAATCAACGAAGCGGGTCTCAAAAGAGAGGTCGTAATGATAAACTCAAGTCAAGGATTCCTATGTTTTCCGAGTGCAAATGGATATATCGGGCTGATTTCCCTTTTTTCCATACTCGTGGTTTCACCTGCTATTTGCCAAGAGCTCCCAACATACGATCGTGAAATAAAAGTAGGAGATGACTTGGCCGTTGTGGTCTCGAACCACAAATGGGGCATTCTGCGCTTCGGGAAAGAACTTATTCACCCGATCTACGATTCGATATACTGTGAGGCCGCGCAAGAACAAGCATGGACTGTAGTCCTTCCATTCAAGATGAAGGGAAAGTGGGGGCTTGTCGATGCGGAAACTGGAAAGGAGGCCGTTAAAGCTGAATACGAGGGTTTTACATTTTACAAATATGAGGCAATGGTCATAACGAGAATTGGAACGAAAAGAGGCTGCCTAAGTGTAGACTCCCATTCGTCTCTTGCGGCCGAGTACGACAGCATCGGGTTTATTCCAGCCGCATATGACGGTGTCAATGGCCATATGCTCTACCAGCCAACAAGAATCGTTTGGGTGGAACGTGATCACAAGTGGGGTATGTACTCCTTGGAAAGGAAGATGAACATTCTTCCGTGCAGCTATGATGATATTCGGTTTCCAACCGGTACTCGGGGGGACGATCAAGAAAGAAGGTGGACTGGGTTAGTTAAGCAAAACAATCTGTGGGCGATCTTCGATTCGCAATTGGAGGGGATGGCGAAGGGAATTCTCCGGACCCAAGTGCTATTCGCTGATCTGGAACCGAGTCCTTTTGGTTGTTACCGCTTCACATATACCCAGAATGCCAAATGGGGCTTGGTCAATTCTGTTGGAAAGATCGTGCTTAGTCCAAAGTACGACAGTATTAACGATGAAATTGTCCAAGTCGGTCCGCGGTACGGAATAATCGCTATGGTTGAAAAGGGAGCCGTTGCTGAGATTGTGAAACCGGAAATGGACGAGATTGTTGACCTCGACGAATGCGGGGTTGACCACAAAGTGAATTATCGCCTCCGCCAAGATGGAAAGTATGGATTCGTTCATATTAGTCAGATTGGTGATTTGATCAAGAGTGCTTTCGTCAAGCCACAATATGATTCTCTCACTTGTTTCGCGGAATTTAGTTCTGTGAATTACCTCGGAATAAGAATCGGTTCTAAATGGGGTCTCATTACCATTCAGGGTCAATCTCTGATTCCTTGTTCCTACGACGAGATTGGAGAGATCCATCACAGGATAGCCAATGTACGAGTGGGAGAGGAATGGAGGAAATATCAACTTAACCAGTCAAGATAAGACATTCACAAAAAGTAACCTCACGACATTAACTGAAATGTCGTGGCATTCAAAGGGGCTTCTGCCTTTTCGTCTAGAGAGTGTTCAATGGTCACGCTGACCGCTCCAGGAAATAGCATCGCGCCTGGGCCTATTTTCTGCGCTTACAGAATACGGAGCTGGTTCCTGGTTGTAAAATCAATTGCACGAGGGTGAGAATGAGATACGTTCGAGAGAGCATTAGAAAGTTCGTTGGATACTTAAACGATGAAAATCAGTCCGGCGGTTTCTGGCTCCCCAATATTCAACGTAGCTTCGTCTGGAAGGAGGATAAGATCACCAAGCTATACGATTCTGTGATGCGTGAATATCCAATTGGCTCTCTCCTTGCATGGAAATGTAAAACGAGTATTCGATACCGCAAATTCGTGGATAACTATCTATTGGAGATGAGTCTGACGACATTATTCATGCCAGCCGATGACAAACAGAAGTATCTCGTTCTTGATGGTCAACAGCGACTTCAGAGTCTCTTCATAGGGCTTAAGGGAAGTTTCGATCGAAGGGAACTATACTTCGATATGCTCAGTGGAGACGTTACGTTGCCAGATGAAATAAGATACAAGTTCAAATTCTTGAGCCCTTTGGAGGCAATGTGGCCACTTGTAAAGTTCAAGGACTTAGTCTTTGCGAGAAATGAAACTTCCAGGCTCTCTCGCGACCTCATAGGCAGTTCCGGGCAAACGCTTAGCGGGTCCCAAAGAGAACGCGTCGAGGATAATGTCGCAAAGATTAGTAGAATCTTTTGTACTGAAGAGAACATCGTCTACCAGGAGGTAGATAGCATCGAATATCCTAGTTTATACACAGAAGACGATGTCGTGGAGGTCTTCATCAGAGCCAACGCTGCGGGCACACCGCTTGGCAAGTCCGATCTCCTTTTCTCTCTTCTCACAGTTAGCTGGGACTCCGCATATGAGGAGATCGAGGATTTGACCACAGAACTAAATGAGGGGGGGTACGGCTTCACACGGGATTTTGTGATCAAAACCTGTCTCACGCTTCTGAATAAAGGCGCGGCATATGAGGTAAGGAAACTCAGAGACTCAGCGACAAGAGATGAGATTGTGGACAAATGGGATCAGATTTCGGATGCAATTAAAGCAGTCCGGGATGCGCTGTTGGAGAAGACATACATCAGAAGTGACAAGGCGTTGCCTTCATATCTAGGTTTGATCCCGTTGATCTATTTCAGGTATCATTACAAATTGAAATGGGAAGGCGTTAGTGGGCTGGATGACTATATCCTGCGAACCCTTTTGGGGGCGTCATTTAGTGGCAGCCCCGATGTGCTAATTGACAGCATTAACAGAAAGATAGAAGACGATAACGATTTCAACCTAAGAGAAATATTCGGAGTGATTAGAACCGAAAACAGAAGCCTCGAAGTCACTAAAGAGACGATACTCGATCAATACTATGGATCCCCGATTATCCATCTTCTGTTCAACTGTCAAGGGCCGCGTAATTCCCCAGTTTGAGGTTCAAAGTATTCCCCACCCTTTGGTTGGGTGAGCGGTTGCTTATTCGGCCATGTTTTTCTCCTTGAGCGGTTCAGATTTCAGACCTTTTTTCTTTCTGTACGATTCTCCTTTGAGAACGATCTGGTGTGCATTGTGGGCGAGACGGTCCATGACGGCATTGGCCATGACTTTGTCGGGGAAGATGGCTAACCAGTCGTCAAAGGATCGATTGCTCGTCAGGATGATGGATCCGGTCGAGTAGCGGCTGTCGACGATCATGTATAGCCATTCTGCAGCCTTCTGGTCGAGGCGTTTGAAGGCAAACTCGTCCAGGACGACCAGATCACTCCGGCAGATCGCTCTGAGCATTCGGTCTGCCGAGCCGGTAAGATCGGCCTTGGCGAGCGCACTGAAGAGTTCACCGAACTTATAAAACTCCACAGACAGGTAGCGTCGGCAGGCGGCGTGGGACAAGGCGCGAGCCAGATGCGTCTTCCCTGTCCCGGTGGGCCCGAGGAAGAAGACATTTTCGGCTCGCTGGATGTACCGGCAGGTAGCAAGATCGCGGATCTGCGGCCGGCTGGCGGAGACGGCAATGTTGAAGTCGAACGTTTCCAGCGTCTGGCCCGCGTCCAGGTGGGCGTGTTTGATCAGGCGGGCGAGTTTTCGATTCTGCCGGGCTTCGAGTTCGTCCGAGAAGAGCATCGTCAGCAGCTCGGTGAGCGAGAGCTGGCCCTGTTCGGCCTCCTGGAGCCGCAGATCCAGAGTGTCGAGGATCCCGGAGAGCTTCAGTGACCGGAGTTGAGAGGAGAGATCGGCGGTATTAGCCACTGGCGCGCGCTCCTTCCCGGAGGAAGTAGTCGGCGGAGCGCATAAAGCTCTCGGTCTGTTCAGAGAGCGGGAGGCCCTCAACCAGGGCTGCGTCATCCTCCTGTTTGCGCAGGGACTCGAGCATGTGCTTGAACAGATGCGTGGTAATGGGTTTGTCCAGTGTAAGGGCGACGGTTGCGGCGGCCTCGACCACCTCGAAGCGATATCCCTTGACGAGCTCGCGCAGTCCAATCGCGCGGCGCAGGTACGAGAAGCCGGGCACGCTTAAGAGACCAATGACCAGTTCTTCGAACGCCTTGCCGCCCGTTTCGCGGGCTTTCCTGATGAGCCGGCGAGGAGTCTCTTCCGAGAGGGCGAACTCGACAGTTGAGGGGAAGTCCTCCCAGTCGATATACACTTTTTCCTTCGTCAGGGTGCGGGTTTTGATCAGCTGATCCTGGTAAAAGATCTTTGCCTGCTTGGGCGTAATCATCACCTGGACCGTTTTCCCGATGTACTCGGTGGAAAGGTTGAACCGGTACCCGTCGACCTGGATGAAGTGATCGGGATGCACGACCGCCTGCTTCCACAGTGCCACGGTGAACGGATCGACAGGCAGGGGGCTTAACACCGGGCGCTCATAGTTGGTGTACAGCGCATAGGGGGGCTCCCCTGTGCTGCCGTGGGGCCGGGCGCCGTATTCGTTGACGAGCCACTCCCGGGCATAACCATTGAGATCGCCGATTGACGCCGAAGGGTACAGAGTGATGGTTTTCCGGTAAAACTCGCGCACCGTCGGCACGTCGCGTTCGACCTTCCCTTTGTCCTGGGGTGCGGCAATGCGGCATGGATCGATAAACGTCTTGTAGAACTCGGCCAGATCGGCATAGGACCGGTTAATGATCGGGTCATAGACATCGGGCTTCAGTACCCCGTCCTTCAGATTGTCCAGGGTCAGGACCCGGGTGACGCCGCCGAACCAGGTGAACATATCGACGTGGCTCTGCGTGAAGCTCTGTTGGTTCTGGCTGTAGACAAACTGCACAAACTTGTGACGGCTGAAGGAGAGCGTGCCGATGAAGGCGTACAGGGCCCTGCGCCGTTTTTCCAGCGGATCCCAGTGCAGACCCATTTTTCCGTAATCCAACTGGATCTGCTGAGCCGGCGGTGTCTCGATCCGGCACGTCGTGCGCTTTCCATCGGGGACGAGTTGCCGAGCCCGTGCAAGACGTTTGAATGTCGAGTAGCTGACCTTTCCCCCGAGGTCGTATCTGATCAGGATGACTTCGAACGCTGTCTTGGGCTTCAGAGGATTCTGCCGGTTATTGATCAGCGAGAGGATCTCATCGACAAAGGGCTCAAGGAGCAACTGACTGGTGGCTTTGCAGTGCATCCGTTCGGCAGCTTCCTGAAGACGGGGCATCAGCTCCTCTTTTCGCTCCGGAACGATGGCCTCTGAGGTGATGCCCAATCTCCGGGCCATCTCGATATAGGACCGGACGGTTTTCCGGTCGCACTCGACTGACGCGGCGATTGTGCTAGTGGACTGTTTGTCGCTCCAACGACGAAGTATCTCCCAAATTTGCACGGTTTGCACCCTTTTGAATGCCATAGCTTGTGATTTCCCCGAAGGCTGTTGAAAAGCGCCTGATTCGTTCAGGGATACAAGCTATGGTTCGAAGTGAATGGAAGCCAACCGTGGGTGGGAAATCATCTGGCCCTGGAACTGGGGAATGATCTGACCCCGGAACTGGGGAATGACCTGGCCCTGGGACTGAGGAATCATCTGACCCCGGAACTGGGGAATCAGCTGGCCCTACAGTCTTCTATAGTGGGGAATATACGTGGTCCTCGACATCAACCACTGGTATAAGAAATTCAACTACTGCCCGGCATTTAAGGACAACCTTCCGAATGAGGATCATATCTTCCCTCAATCACAGCTGAAAAAAGTCAAAATAGTAAATCCTGAAACGGGAATCAGAAATATAATGAAGTATAAAGTTCAGGACCGCGATCAAATTGCTAATTTAATGCTTCTCACGCATGACGAGAATCGAACTGGAGCAAAGGGGGATAAGCTCCCAGAAGAATGGTTTGCGGATAAGGATAGAGAGTATTTTGAATTACATCTAATTCCAATGGACCGAAATCTCCTGAAACTCGAAAACTATGAGGGCTTCATCGCCGCACGAAAGGAATTGATTCTTGAAAAGTTTCACGATGTAATAGTGCGAACTTAGACATAAGAGCCGTCGCCAGTATACGCCCCAGGGAGGGCCACGAGTGTTCCTCATCTGTTGCAATGTTGAGCGATAGCATCCGTTGATGCACGTTTGTACGTGTCAGAGTGAAAGAGCGTAGAACCACAATCGCAATCTGAAGCAGTGACGGGTTCAGGACATTGTCATTTCTTTGGTCTTACGAGAATCCAGTTCGTGCTTTGAGATGGAATGAGATAGGGGTTAAGATCAAGGGTCAGTCGCATCGTATCCTTGTCAATTGTGCCACTCATTTGGAGTTGAGCACCTTTGTATGCCCGACCTGCTCGGATTTTGAGAACGAATAGCTGCCCAGAAAGCTGTTGACCGTCGAATACACCATTTTCGATGATAAGTCGCTGATACCCATCCCAAGGCTCGCCCTTGAAATCCAATGTACCGTTGAAACTGGATGAGGTGAGAGCTTTGAGTTCCATGGCTATCAAGGTTTTCCGGCTAGAAGCGTTATTGCCATCCCAAATGCCTGCGACAATCCCTTTCGTAGCTTCTTGAAGGCTCTTGCTTAGAGCAGCAACCTCTGGTGACGCTCGAATTGCTGATGGAAGGTCTCCGATAATCCGCCTTGCCTGTTCATACTGCTTGTCCCGAATCGCTTGCTTGAGAAGTCCAATATGGGCCTTCTGCAGAAGGTTCCTCACATCAACGCTGGAACTATCAGCGTCTCTTAGTAAATCGATGGCTTGCTGGTACTGAGCTTTCTGGACAAGTTCATCTGCTTGGCTGACTTTGTTTTCGCAACTGCACAGGATGAAAGGAAGTACCGCACAAAGGGCCATAAATCGAGGAGACGGAATATATCGTCTAAGTTTATCCATTTGAATCTCCTGTTATGTCGACGGCAAGGATATTCCCTCGAGCGAGATATGAGAACGTCGACTTATGCGGTGTCGAGGGGCAAGTTACACCGCTCCTCGGCTGGATGAGGAGCGTGGCTGCTGTACATCTGAAATGGTTTGAAGTAGCCACCATTATGACGCTTTAGAGATAAGCCATTCTGTAAGCCCACTTTTGACCGTCAGATGAGATAGTTCTTTTAGCCGCACTAACTTGATCTTTTCGTGGTGAAAATCCAACCGTGCCAGATCCTTTTTCGGTGAGTGAACGATGAAGAAGAACCTATCATATCCGAGCATATTGTCAAACTTGTCGCAGTAAGATTCAAATATCTTCCGACTGGCGGATGACTTTATCTGAACAAGGGATCTTTCACCAGTAACGGGCGCGATAAGGTCCAAGTCGTGCAACTTTGTAGTCTTCCCGACAGCTCCAACCCGTTGCCACCCGGCTTGACGGAAAACCAAGTCCACGAGAATCTCGAAGTCTTGCCAGGTAAGTTTGCCGAACAATGGATACAGTCTTCTTTCCAATTTGACGAGTGAACGATTTGCGTCTAATACATACCTGGGTCGTTCTCCATTGATTCGATTTAGGGCGTATTCCGAGTCTTCGACATTGCAGATCGTGCCGCGAAACCCTTGAGTCTTGAGAAGTTTGCCGCTTAGGCGTTCGGTTCGTAATTCATTCCCGAATATGTCTTTACTGCTCCACCTGCCAATTACTTTGCGAATCTTGCTTCCATCTTCAAGGAGGTGGACCTTTCTTTCACCGAAACACCACCACATCCTGTTGGAATAGAAAGTTATCCAAAGTGTCTTGCTATCCTCTTCGAAAAAGCGTCTGATAGCATTTACCGTTGAGTTGGCGTCTCGCTCGGGCTTTGAGTTGCCCTTCTTCTTGTAGTAAGAAACATAATAGTTGTGCACAGATTCCCAGTTGCCCGCGCGGCAATCATTATAGTTGGCTTGGTTGAAGCCGAGGCGTAATGTTTGATCGTTTGTTAAGCAGTCCTCTTCCCAGTGTCCTTTCTTGCCAAGCTTGATAAAAAGCACGCCTGATGGTTTGATTCGATGCATTTGACTCACGTTTTCATATCGTAATGTGTAAGGCAGGCGGTCGAAAGAGGGGAGTCTATATCGCTTTTGCCTGCTCCTGGGAAACGAAAGACTTCCTTCATTTTCCGAATCCTATGGTTCGCGATCTCGGTCCCCTCAAGATTCAGCTCGATGCTATTTGTATCAACCTAGCGATACGCATAGGGATACGCAAGAATGTCTACGACCAGACAAAGAAAAGGCATCGAGTGGGGAAAAATGACAGATTATTCCCACGGTCCAGTTGAGAGGATTGATAGTGCAATCATAAGGCGGTACCATGCAGTAGTAAAACAAGGGAAACCGGTGGAAGGTAGTTGATCGCCTACCAGTTCTCGCCGTGAGGCCAAGGACTTGGCTGTGAGCGGGAAAGTCACGGCCATCGTGAAGGGCGCAAGTAGATACGGGTAATGATAAAAGACGATTGCCACGGATAACCGCTTGAGGTTGCAATGACACGAAAAACTCAAACATTCCATCTGATCCTATTTCTCGCTGCACTGGCTGGTTTAAGTCGTATCGTCACTGGGTCGCTAATCCCTCCGACTGGAGACGCGTCGATCTGGTTCCACGGGGGGTTGCTGATGCTGATTCTCGGAATGTATTGGATCGAGCCGTTCTTCACAAAGCCATCTGACGTTGTTGTGAATTGTCTTGTTGTTTTCATTTCTACATCAACGCTAAACAGCCCTCCCCACGAAATGTGGTGGAGCGCCCTCCGGTTCATGTCCCTAGGCATATTGGTTGCTGCGTTTTTGGTCGTTTGGCTAGGGAGCCCCGCTCTTCCGGGATATGACTCATCTAGGGTGAAGCGGATTGTTTACTTACTCGTAATCCATGTAGGGAATGCGACAGCACTCTTTTCAGCGGTGTTTCTACTGGCCTTGTTCTCATATTATGATGCTCCGAAAGCCTTTCCATATTGGATGCTTGCGTTTTGGGGATGTCTCTTGGTGGTTAAAAACCTTGATCTTGAAGGGCTTCTCACCGACATCATTAAGCTGTTTCGCAACAAGCCCACAAAACCGGTTGGGCGTCTGACTCGATTCGCTGAACCAAACATTGCTCGATTTGAGCTTGGAGGTGATTCTAATTGCTCTCGCGGTACTCTAGTTGCATTTACACAACACGGCGAACTGCAAGAGACAAGCCCACTCGCAATTGTTGTCGCGCATCGGAGCGGACCGACGAGAGTCGAAGCGGAGGCGCTGCTCGTCGAATCGGGATTCGCAGAGGGAACCCTGGATCGCCGACAAGTGATCATAAAAGTAGATCAGGCTGATCCGAGGATAAGAGAGCGTTTGCAAAGAAGTTCTCTAGGCAACGATCTTGAATCATTAATCGGATTTGCGTCGCGCGAATCGGACATTTCCACCCTCCAATTTGAAATGCGTCGAGGAATAAGCCTGGAAGAGGGGCAACTCGTTTCTGCGATATCGCTCTCGGGGTCACACGTCTTGTTTCAAGTGACGAACGGTGTCCTTCATGAAGAAGCGAGCCTTGAGGCAGGGGAACGGTCTTTTACAGTGGGCGAGGCCCAGCAATTGGGCACGTGGGATGGAGATAGGCAAGGATTCTCCTCTCACTCTTGGGTTGTCCCCGAAAATGCGCCAATAGTTCGAAATTCTTCTGATATCGAGTTCAGAAAGATACTCAAGCCGGGACTTGTTGACGTGGGTCACGTTCCGAGCTCGAGCTATCCGGTCAATCTGAATCTCCACAATTTGGTACTATTTCACTCTGCGATATTAGGAGTAACAGGTAGCGGGAAATCGTTCCTTTCTTACTTCCTCGTCGAGAAATGCGCTGAAGCTGGAATCAAGGTACTGTGTTTAGACTTGACAGGGGACTATCAGAGATATGTTAGGGGTGGAGTTCGTTTAACGTCTTCAGCATCCATCTCTCCGTTTCTCGATGAGCCTGACTCTAGGATTGGTATCGTTGAATTCACAGAGACCGGTACCCACCCTATCACTGCAACGAAGGCGATTGCGCAAGTTGCTCTTGAATGGTGCCGGAAACATCGTTCGCCAGATGAAATCCGAGACCCAAAGCCAAAGATATTGCTGGTCCTAGAAGAAGGGCATTCGCTGGTTCCGGAATGGAATTCTAATCCAGTGCCAACCCTCCGTGAAACCGTGAACAGCACTGCTCAAATAGCCTTGCAAGCCAGGAAATATGGACTCGGATTCATGGTGGTCACCCAGCGCACGGCCAACGTGACAAAGAGCATCCTGAATCAATGCAATACAATAATTGCTTTCCAGGCCTACGACGAGACCGGGTTCGAATTTATGAAGAATTACATGGGACTGCACCACGTCCAATCTCTCCCCAATCTAAAGAAACGGCAAGGGGTTCTGGTCGGAAAAGCCTCCACCTCCGATCGTCCCCTAATCGTGAGGTTTCACGACCAAGACAGGCAACCGACGACGGTGGAAATGCCCGCCTACGTCGCTAGGAAGGACCCAAGGGGCCTGCCCGATATTGACGGTGCGCCCGCACCGATTCCTGCACCCAAAGCTCCAGGCGGTGAGCCTTCAAGGGCAGGCGTTTGAGTCACACATGTTGAGGATATGCATTCATGAAGATCCTACACACAGCAGATTGGCATCTCGGAAAACACCTTGGTGTTATTTCGCGTCATCAAGAACAGATTGCTGTACTTGATGAAATCTGTGGAATTGCAGATTCAGAAAACGTTGACGTCGTTCTTGTAGCCGGAGATTTGTTCGACACATTCAATCCTCCCGCCGAATCAGTGGAATTGATGTACAGGAGCTTGAAGCGACTTGCTAAAAACGGGGAGCGAGCGGTGGTGGCAATTGCGGGAAACCATGATTCGCCCGAACGGATTGAGGCCCCGGATCCGCTTGCTCGTGAATGTGGTATTATTTTTGCTGGATATCCAAATGCCAAGATCACACCTTTTTCATTGATTGGTGGCATTTCAGTAATCAGATCTGAAAACGGCTTCATCGAGCTCCGAGTACCTGGGGCGCAAGTCCCTTTGCGAATACTTCTAACACCGTATGCAAATGAAGCTCGCCTGAAGTCGTATTTTGGAGCCGAACGGCCTGAGGTTGAAATGCGAACATTGTTGCAGACGACTTGGTCGACAATCGCTTCCAAATATTGTGATGACCTCGGTATAAACATACTGGTTGCCCACCTCTTCCTGGCGCCAAAAGATGGGAAGTTGCCAGAAGAGTCTGATGATGAAAAACCAATCATTGGTGTGGGAGGTGCTCAGGTGGTTTATCCGGAGAACATCCCGAAGGAAATCCAGTTTGCTGCACTGGGCCACCTCCATCGACATCATGAAGTAGCTCTTAAACCTACCTTAGTCGCCTACAGCGGAAGTCCGCTCGCCTTCAGCATGAGTGAAGCAGATCAGGATAAATATGTGATTGTTGTTGATGCTAAACCCGCCAAACCGGTAGTGTCTCATACGGTTCAGCTCAAAAAAGGAAAAAGGCTTATCCGAAAACAGTTCACTGGTGTTGGACAGGCTGTAACGTGGCTAGAAAAGAATGCTAACGTGCTTGTCGAGGTAACGATGAAGACGGAGACGTTCATGACAGCACAAGATCGAAAACAATTGTTCGATGCTCATGACGGCATTGTCGATGTAATCCCCATCGTAAGAGCTGAGGATGGGGAAGTGGCAAACGCGGCCTCCGCCATTGACCTGAGGCTATCGGTTGAACAACTATTTGGAGAATATTTCAGAAGCCAACACGGCCAAGCTCCAAACTCTGATCTCATAAACCTGCTTCGTGAAGTGTTGGCAGAGGGTGACATATGATACCTGTACGTTTGACTCTAAAGGGGATATACTCTTACCAAAGAGAACGGCAAATTGATTTTACTCAATTGACGAGAGAGCATCTCTTTGGCATTTTCGGTCCCGTAGGTAGTGGAAAGTCCACAATTCTTGAAGCCATAACGCTTGCCCTTTACGGCGAAACAGAACGTCTCAATAAACATGATAATAGACAATACAATATGATGAACTTGAAATCGACAGAATTGCTCATCGACTTCGAGTTTATGGGTGGCAAGGATAACAATGATTTGTATGCTTTCACTGTAAAGTGCGGAAGAGACAAGAAGTCGTTTGAATCAGTGAAGCAATTTCAACGGGCCTGCTATAGGATCGAAAGTGGTCGACGTATAGCACTAGATTACAAGACGGCGGAGGAGATTATCGGATTAAGCTATGAGAACTTCCGGCGGACGATCATAATACCTCAGGGAAAATTCCAGGAATTTCTCCAATTAACTGATACTGAGCGGTCGAAGATGCTAAAAGAGATCTTTAACCTCCATAAATTTGATCTACAGGACAGAACCAGCGAAATCGGGAATAGAAACAAACAAGCGCTGAGCCAAGTCGAAGGCCAGCTCAAAGAGATTGGCTCGGTTACAGGGGAGCAGATCAGCAAGGCTAAGGACGACCTTTCTGCTGAGAGTATCAAACAAGTGGAGATTGGAGACAAGTTGAAGTTGAAGCAGGAAGAAGAAAAACGCTTGCAGTTGCTATCCCAACTATTTGAGAAGCTTGAAAGACAGAAGAATATTGTGGCAAATTTCCAGAAGCAAACTTCGGGTTACGAACGAAGGGAGGCCACACTTCAAGAATATGAGATGTGTGTGCAGCATTTCAGAGACGTGCTTGAACAGGAGGAATCAATTCGGCAATCTCTCGATAAGTCAAGCACCGCCCTGGGACTGCAGAAGAAAACACTCCAGGAGCATAGCATTGAACTGGATAGGAAGAGGGAACATAGTGAACGAACCAAAAAGGAGTTTGAGGGAAGGGAAATGTTAAAGCGGGAGGTTGATGATCTAGAAACAATAGTGACGATTAGGAACTTAGCGGGATCCGTTGACGCCCTATCAAAGTCGGTTCAGAGTAAGGAGAGTGTTGTTGCAGAGAAAGCAGAAATGGTGACTAAGTTAAAAGAAACCATTAGGTCAACAAAAGCCGAACTGGGACAAAAGAAAAAGACCCTCCCTGACCTAAAAGAACTCTCTGATATTGACAAATGGTTCGTTAGTCGTGCTAATTGCCTTGGATTGGTAAGTCAAGCTCAGGAAAATGTCCAGACCCTTCAAGCGGACCTCAAGCAACTTTCTATTCGCAAAAGCGAGGTTATTAGCTCAAAGGAAATCCGGAAGTATCTCTCTAAGAAACAGGCTTCACTCGGATTTGATAAACTGGCGGGAATATTAGCCCAGACCAAGAGAGATCTCAAGATCGCACAAAGGAGCTGTACTGATGAGCTTCGCTATAAGGAGGTCCACCTGCAGTTGAGGGAGTACGCAAAGAAGCTGATCCCCGGGGCTCCGTGTCCAGTTTGTGGTGCGACGGAGCATCCCAACATCACTGTTGGCGAAAGTGTTGAAAAGGAGGTGAAGGCCCTGCGGAGGAAGTCTTCCCAACTTGAATCGGAAATAGAACTCTTAGATGGTCCCATCCAGGACCTTGGGAAGCTCGGTGTGAAATATGCAAGAGTGTCTGACTCCTTGCAGATTGAATCGGATCGGCATTTGAAAGCTCAGAAGAGGCTCGACCAACATGGCGAGAAGTTCCAATGGAAGGGGTTTGACCCTACATCTGAAGGCAAGGTCCAGACGGAATTTAAGCGAGCCGCAAAAATGCAGAAAGACATTGAGGAACTTGAAGGACGAATAGAAAGGTCTGCTGGAACTATAACAGAGTGCGAATCAGAAAGAGATCTAACGAAAGAGAGCCTCACGTCAGATAAGCAAGAGTTGTCAGCTCAAGTGCGCGAGCAAAAGACCCGAATGGGGCAATTGAAGATCAAGAGACTGAATGACTATGAAAGCGTCACTGATGACAAAATCAAAGGCAGAATTAAGGAGTTGAACAAGAAATACAGTGACGTCGAGAGGGCATACAGGGATTTGGAGAAACAAGTTAACGCCCTCTCGGAAGAGACTGATACTCTCAAAGGACAGATCAAGCAAGGTGAGAAGAGTATTAATGAAGGGCGACATTCTCATGAAAAGGTTTTGGCGGTGATCGACAAACGTCTGTCGACGACGGGTATCACCTCCGTGGCAGATGTGCGTAACATTCTACAAACGGAAATCAACGGAAAGCAGGAAAGAAAGGATATTAACAAATTCAAGGAGGACATTCACACGGCCGCCGAAAAGCTCAGGGATCTTGAATCGGACACATTAGGAAAGTCATATGATAAGAAGGCGCACGCAAGATTGTCGTTGGAGTTAGATTCTCTCAGCAAAACCCTCAATGAGGAGAGTGAGCTCGTAGGGCAGCTGAAAAAGAAGATCAAGGATCTACAGGTTAGTCTAGACAAAAGGTTGGGTCTGGAGAAGGAACAAATCAAGCTCAAACTTAGAAGTGAAAACATCGAGGTCCTCAAGTCTCTCTTCCGGGGCAATGGATTTGTTAATTACGTATCCACTGTGTACCTGCGCGCTATATGTTATGCAGCGAATGCTCGTTTCTCACAACTTACACGACAGAAGTTGAGGCTTGAACTGACCGGCGAAAACACCTTTCAAGTGCGAGACTTTATGAACGACGGTAAGCGGCGCAATGTGAAAACGTTGTCAGGAGGGCAGCTCTTCCAAGCGTCATTGTCGTTGGCACTGGCGATGGGGGATCAGATCCAGCAATTGCTAAGTGCCAACCAAAGGTTCTTCTTCCTTGATGAAGGATTCGGAAGCCTCGATAAGGAATCTTTACAGACTGTCTTTGAAACCCTCGCCTCGCTTCGAAAAGAGAACCGTGTTGTGGGTATCATCTCGCATGTCGATGAGCTCCAACAGGAGATTACAACCCACTTGAAGGTGAGAAATACCGAGGAGGAGGGGACTGTTATTCAAACGAGTTGGTAAGGATAGGTGGGTTCCTGCGCGGTTCACGCCTAACTTGCGCGGTGATTAAAAACGCCCCCGGTGTCCTGGGGGCATTCCATATCAATTCACCCGTGCTCTTTGAATGAACATCGTCAGGGCTATCGACCTCACATCCTCATTCTGCCATGGAATCGTGTTCACCTCTTTCGTGATCTCCACAGCATCCGAGACACACGCTTTCATCAGCTCCTTGAAGTCGTCTGAGTGACCGTCGCCAGTCCCGTTCGGCGGAGGAGCCGGCTGTTTCGAAAGAACCTCGAACTCTACCTTGGCCATTACCTTTCGCCCATTCTGGATCGCTTTCTTGCGAATGAGGAACTGATCGCCAGTCCGAATACCGCTTTCGAGGATCTGCTGGTGAACTTCAGGAGTCGCGAAGAACGATTTACCTTCCCCTTCCTCATCAACGCTGTATAGGTAATATGCCCCATACGCATTGGTGCCTTCATAGCACTTGTCCTTGGTGAGGGTCAGCTTGGCCTCGGAATTCAGAGCAAGCTCAACCTTCGGTTTCATTCCGTTCCCGTTCTGTGTCATCTGCTTTTCCTCCATTTGTTGTGTATGAGAAACGAACGTCTGCAGGTATGAACTGGACGCCTGCCGGGATCTCTCCCGTGGTCTTGATGTGATTGATGATTGCCTGGATATCGGGAGTGATCTGCTCCGGTACGGAACGGACCAGCTTCAACTTCGAGCCAATCTTCAGGAATTCATCCAGAGCAACGACGGCGACTTTATCTCGTCCTTTGCGAAGTTTCAGAGATCCATGGGGCAACCGTAGGGTTTTCTCCCCCGTTGATCTCATGAATCCATCCAGATTGAACACGAGCCAGGAGCGCTTCTTGTCGAGCCGTGCGAGTTCATTTGCCCGATACTCCTCGATCAGTTTCAGCTCCTTGTCGCAGAGCTCATTCACTTCGGCCATATCTTCTTCGAGTGCTGCAATAGCCGCCAACATCCTATCCGACTGGACCCGGTCCATTTCGATCTTCTTCTCCTGGTCAGCCACTTCGGCCTGAAGTAAGAGCTCCTCGATGAAGTCTATTCTGTCCTCCATTGTTATCCTTTCTTGCGTGTGAGAATAATTCTAATAGCCTCCAAAGCAGCCTGAACAGCAGTGACGATCATGATCCACAGATTCTTTGTCATACAACTTCTCCTTTCGGTGAATGAACGGGCCGATGGCCATTATTGAACACCGGCCTGTGATTGGTTGATTATTGCTCTCCTTCATACAAACGGCATTGGTCCGGATTCTTGTCCAGTCGCATTGCCACAAATTGCGGATGGCGGATTGCTCCCGACTTGAGCCGTTCCATGCCTTTGATCGTGACAACTTGGCCGATATAGTCGTTGGGGCGTTGTGACATTTGAGCACGGACATGATCATTCATTCCTGAGGCCTGACCGAGTTCTTGGAGTGTCCACCCCCCATTCGTATACACAAACTGACCGAAGACCAAGGCTCCAATGCAGTCATTGAATTTCCCTTTACCCTTCGTGAATCCAAGAACGATCGCATCAATCGTCATCGACTTCTTGGCCTTGACCCAATTATTGGCCGGCCGTCCTCCTTGCAGATAGTACTCATCCAGACATTTCAACATGATTCCCTCGCCTCCTTGGTTGAAAACTGAAGCATACAGTCGCTCCTTTTCCTGCGTTGTTTCAGCCCAGGGCAAGAAGTGAATATGTTCCGAGCGAAGGCGGGACTTGAGCACTTTGAGCCAGTTCAGTCTCTCTGAGAGCTTCTTATGGCTCAGGTCTGTGTGGCAGAATGCTAGGATGTCGAACACGAACAACTGAACATGGTGGTTTCCATTGGCCCCGCTCTTTCTGTGAACTGTCCCAGCTAACTCTGCTGAATCCAAACCATTTGCCAGAATCTCGCAATCGACAATTGTCCCAATGAGACCGGGAAAATGAAGAATTCCCAGATGCGGTAGTGCAGAGGTCTTCTCTAATGGACGGCTGGGGTCATCAACACCGGCAGAGCGAGAGAATATTCGAAGCCCCGAAGGCGTGAAATGAACAATTGCCCTCATCCCGTCAAGCTTCTCTTGGGCGATGTATCGCGGGTCATTGAGAAGACGGTCCAGATGCGTTGTATCCTTCACCCCTTGGGCGTTCATCGGCCAGATTACCGGAAGGTCAGTCTTTTTTTTTGAACCGGCATGGGGCTTCCGTTGGAGCTGGCTACGACATATCCCTTCTTCTGTTTCTCCGCCTGTTTCTTCTGAAGTTCCGCCTGTGCCTCCTGCTCTGAATCGCCGTCGTAGATGGTGGTTTCCTGGGAGGCCTTGCCTATCCCGCCATAAAGGCCTTTCACCGTCACTCGGCCGTTTGTCCTTGAAAGATGGAATTCGTAGAACTTGTTGTGGCCGCCTATCGTACACTCGAGTCGAATCATCGTTTCTCCATTAGTGATTGAAATGAAAAGGCCGGCCCTCCATTCGAGAAACCGGCCCCATGTTAGGTACATGAAATCGTTTAGTTCATCATCTGCTGAGCCAGCGCAAAACCCTTCTGCTTGAGCTTTTCGCCTGACCCAAACCAGACGCTTTTAAGTCTTCGATCCTGGTTGGAAGAGTGCTGAACATGATCTGTGTATTCAGTAAGGGCATTGTACGCCCCCCAGAGAGTTCCACGGGTCATTTCCGCTCCGGCCCCCGATTCATGCAGATCGAGAATGGTGCGACGGATATTCTCTGTGCGTGTTGAGGACTCCGCCTCTTCATTATCCGGAATGAGTTTCTCCACATATTCGAAGAGATCCTTATCGGACAACCTCTTCAACGACATTCTGTTAAAGATGTAGTCCAACTGATCGTAGAGGTCATTGGACAATCCGAGGAGTTTACTCGCTTCCGCGAGATTGTCAATGGCGCTTGGAGTGTGACGGATCCTGATTTCCTTTTCTGATCCGGAAAGAGCAACTGATAGGGTATTCGAACAGACAACCCTTACAGGCGTGAGTTTGCAACGTACGAGAGAGGAGCCGTCGTGCGAATTGGTCAACAAGAGATATTTCTTTATGACGTCCTTCCCCCGAACCTTGATGTATCCCGGCAGTCGGGCGAGGATCCACAGTTTCTCCCCATTGCCGAGAGCTCCCGCGGTTTCGTAGATTGCTTCACCGGATCCCGTGAGTGAATCGAAGAACACGAAAGCATCCCGATTCTGTATCACCGAATATCTGCTCCCCACGACGCCCATCACGCATTCTGTGTCCATTCGAACGGTAGCGAAATGATCTTCCACCGGAGACCGCTTCTTTCCGTTGAGCATTGCCTGAAGAGGCTTTTTCTCGACACGGTAATCGAGCTGTGCTGCTTTGATGGCCTCTTCTGCAGTGGCCAGATTCGGAAGCTGAATACCTTGCTTGTGCCAAGCGGCCTCACCTACGTACATCATTGAGGCTCTGCCGTTATGAAAGTTGAGATTGTGCGACATATCAGTTCCTTTCCTTGTTGAGACGAATTGGCATCAGAAGCCCCGCCGTACCGGCTTCGCCGTGGAGGGGTTTTACGAGAACAGCAGAACTGGGATCCCCGACTTCGAGTATCAACTCCTCATTCCCAAGGGCATCGGCGAGATCCTTGAGATAAGAAGCGTTTAACCCGATCCGGTATTTCCTGTTCGAGTGAGCACCTCTCAGGATCCTGAACGTGTGTGGAGGATTCTCCCCATCCGGTCGATTCATGATTGTTCCGTCTGGCAGAACCTGAGCCCCGTTGAGGACGATCTGAACTGAATCCAGCCCCTTCGGTGACACCTTGCGAGCGTGCTTGAGAGCATCAGGGGATAGCCATCCTATTTCATCATCCTCCTGAACCTGGACTGGAACAATGGCGAGGATCCTCCCGTTGGTGCTCATTGCGTGTCGGCGGCTGATGTAGATGTTGTTGAGGGTCGGCCGGGATTCGTCAGTCGATACACATTTCTCGATCTTGTATTTCCGTTCGATTTGCATATGCTCCCCCTATTGTAGTGCAGAAGTGACTGCTTCGTTGATTGCCTGTTTGAACTGCTCGATCGATTGTCCGAATACTCGGATCGTGGAACGGGACTTCTTCGAGTCGACTTCGATCCGATGCTCGGAGATCGAGATGTATTTCGCTCCCGTCTTTGCCTCCTTCACGTCGATGAAAAAGGTGACGCGACCTGCTCGAATCATACTGCTGTAGATTGCGTTGTTCTGCATGAACCCTCCTCGGATTGGGAATAGTGATGGACCATCCTTTTCTTATACCCGATTCGGGAGGACCCAAATATGGGACCGAAATGAGCCTCCATCATTTAAGCCATACAGGAGATCCTTGGAGTAGCTTCTACTTCGACGATGGGGACGGATCCAAATCGGGGGAGGTAGGATCGGAGCGGATTTGCTGGGGGAATTCGGTTTCTGTATATATTTTTTGTTTTTGTTTTTCAGCTCTATTGGTGCCCCGAATGCGGCCTGTTGCATACACGACAGAAATGTCGTATCGTCCATTGGCAATTCCTTGAGGGGCCTATGCCAAACGTGAACGAGCTTCAGAGACGATTAGAGGACCTAAAACGGGAATACCTTGGGATCAGGAGCATGATCGAGATGATGGAGAAGGGGACACCGAGAGCGGAGCTTCAGAAGATGCGGGCGGAGAAGCTGAAGCCAGTTGAAGAGGAGATTAAGAAGTTGGAACAAGAGCTTACGAAGGGATAAATGGCGAGGAGGGGGCGCGGTTGTACGGCTGTGAAGCAGATTTGAGACCTATATTTTTTCGTTTTTGATTATTCGGCCTCTATTGACTCAAATCGGGTAATTGCAATTCCTTGGGAATTGGGGTAAATTGAGAGGAATCTAATATCGACCAGGACGATTGGTGTAGGTACGAATCCTTGTTGTTTGACAATTGAACCCGTTGGATGGTGATTCTTCCGCTGTGATCCCCACCAACGGGTTTGACGCGTTGAAAGGCCCCCTCCATTGCTGACCACCACGCTATATGAGTTCGTTTTAGCTCACCGGACGCATCCTAAGATTCGACGAGGCGACATTGAAAGGACTCAAAATGCGTCCATCAGTTTCATGATTCCTTTTGGCTTAAGGCAATGAACACGATCGGCGATCAACTAAAAACAAATGTTGTGCTGAGAGGACCCATCCTTCCCGAGCCTGTCCAGATTCTTCTCACTGTGCCCATGGGTGTGAATATCAAGGTGGTCGGGAAGGGCCTAACTACAGGACTTGTCCACGAGATCGTTCTGGACGAGGCACAAGTTGCCCAGCTCGATATCACGCCAGAGAAGGAACCATTTGACGGAGATCCCACCCGATTCCGGTTAGGCATCGAGGCACTCCGGCTCGGCCTCGCTTACGAATATGACCCCTATTTTACACTCTCCATTGCACGTGTAGATCCACTTCCGCACCAGCTCGAGGCAGTTTACGACTATTTCATCAAGCTTCCCCGCATCCGATTCCTCCTCGCAGATGATCCAGGTGCAGGCAAGACTATCATGGCCGGCCTGCTAATCAAGGAGTTGAAGATTCGAGGGCTGGTCAAACGCACGCTCATCGTTACCCCTGCAAATCTTTCGTTTCAATGGCAGCGCGAACTCAAAGACAAGTTTCGGGAGAACTTCGAGGTCATCCGAAGCGATGTCCTCCGGGCGAATTACGGATCGAATCCATGGCAAGAAAAGAACCAGGTCATCACTTCTATCTCGTGGGTTTCTCGTATCGAAGACGCGAAGGAGAGCCTGCTACGGAGCCACTGGGATCTCATTATCGTCGACGAAGCCCACAAGATGAGCGCCTATAGCTCTGATAAGAAGACACTGGCTTATCAGCTCGGTGAATCGTTGTCGCAGATGACTGATCATTATTTGTTGATGACGGCCACACCACACAAGGGTGACCCAGCGAACTTCTGCCTTTTCTTAGAGCTCTTGGACAAGGATGTTTACGGCGATGTAAAGAGCCTTGAAGAGGCAATGCGACGCAACAACGCCCCATTCTATCTTCGTCGGGTGAAGGAAGCACTTGTTTCATTCCCGAATCCTGATACGGGGGAAGTCAAAGCATTGTTTACCAGAAGATTTGTCCAAACGAGTGAATTCCAGATCAATAACGAGGAATGGGAATTTTATGATTCCCTCACACGATACGTTGAGGACCAGTCCATAAAAGCTGCGGCTGACGAGTCCTCTCGCGGACGTGCTTTGGGGTTTACCATGGCGATGCTGCAGCGGAGGTTTGCATCCAGCATCTGTGCGGTAAGAAAATCCCTTGAGCGAATGAAATCCAAACGAGAAAAGATACTCGTGGACCCCGATGGCTATCGGAGGGATTTGCTGTCCAAGCATTTGCCGGAGGATTTTGAGGATCTACCGGAAGAAGAACAGCAAGAAATCGTAGCGCAGCTTGAGGACGTCGTAGCCTCAATAGATCCCACAGAACTTAAGGAGGAGATTCTGCAACTTGGCCTGCTTATTAATCAAGCTCTTGTCCTGGAAAAGAAAGAAGTAGAGACGAAACTCGTGAAATTGAAGGAAGTAATTTCGGAGAATGGTGTTTTCAAAGATCCGACGATGAAAGTGCTGATCTTCACTGAGCACAAAGACACCCTGGATTATCTTGTTGGCAAGCTTCGGGAGTGGAACCTTACAGTAACCCAGATCCACGGCGGCATGAAGATTGGGGATAGGAATTCCCCGGGTACGCGGATATATGCTGAGCGCGAATTCCGCGAACAATGCCAGGTACTTGTGGCAACTGAGGCGGCTGGTGAGGGGATAAACCTCCAATTCTGCTGGTTCATGATCAATTATGACATCCCGTGGAATCCAGTGCGTCTTGAGCAGCGTATGGGGCGTATTCATCGTTACGGCCAGGAAAAGGATTGCCTAGTCTTCAATTTCGTCTCGACGAATACTCGCGAGGGCCGAGTTCTGCAGAAGCTGTTCGAGCGGCTGGAACACATAGAGGAAGACCTTGATCCGAATAAGACTGGCAAGATCTTTAACGTGCTTGGTGATGTCTTCCCAGCCAATCAACTGGAGAAGATGCTTCGGGAAATGTACGCGCACAACCTAACCGAGGATGTCATAAAAGGGCGGATCGTTGAACAAGTCGATCCCGATCATTTCCGCCGGATAACAAACTCAACACTCGAGGGTTTGGCGAAGCGTGAGTTGAACCTCGCCTCAATAGTTGGCAAGTCGGCTGAGGCCAAAGAAAGACGGTTGGTTCCCGAAGTAATTGAAGATTTCTTTGTGAATGCTGCACCATTCTCTGGTGTACATCCCAAAGAATCAAGCAGGGGTGCACACACGTATCGTATTGGTCGTGTTCCGCGCAATTTGTGGTCCCTGGGGGAACGATTTGAAGGAAGATTCGGAAAGCTCGGAAGAGAGTACAAGCAGATTGTGTTCGACAAGGCCCTGCTCACGAAAGACCCAACCTTGGAATGGGTTACACCCGGGCATCCACTATTCGAATGTGTTCGTGAGGATCTCCTCACAAGAGTTCAGCATGACCTGAAACGAGGTAGTATTTTCTTCGACATACATAGGTCTGAGCCGTCTTGTCTGGACGTTTTTTCTGCGGCTATCCGAGACGGTCGTGGTAATACACTGCATAGAAGGATGTTCGCTGTAGAAACCTATTTGAATGGGACTATGGAGATCCGTCAGCCGACATTACTGCTCGATCTAGTTCCTGCTTCAGGCAAGTTTGATCTACCTACAGAAGAGAAAGCCCCAGGCAGGCTCACTGTGGAACAAGCATTAATTGAGAAGGCGTTGCAGCCATTTCTCGCGGAGGTAGCTTCACAAAGACTGAAAGAAACAGACATCATTGCCCGTCATGTCGAAATCAGCTTGAATGAACTGATCAACCGACAGAACATCCGCCTCGCAGAGCTACTCCAGAAGCAGCAAGAGGGAGATACACATCCTCTTCTGGCCGCAAATATCAAAACAGCCGAAAGCTGGCTGGACGAACTCAATGGGCGGGTGGAACGGCGGCGCGAGGACCTACAGAAAGAGAGACAGTGTTCCATCGCAGATATTACGCACCACGGTAGGGTGTGGATTCTGCCTCACCCTGACCGTAAATCCCCTGAAATCGCCCCAATGGTTCGTGATGCTGAGATTGAGCGGATAGCGATCCAAGAAGCGATTAAGCACGAAGAGTCTCGTGGTTGGCGGGTGGAAAGCGTGGAGAAGGACAACCGTGGGTTTGACCTGATATCGAGGCGACCTCACCCCGTTGATCCTCAAACGGCCATTGAGGTGAGATTCATTGAGGTGAAGGGCCGGGCGGACATCGGTGAGGTAGCAGTGACCGCCAATGAATTCAAAACGGCTGAGCGTCTTAAAGGAGACTACTGGCTCTATGTTGTATTCAACTGTGGGAGTATTCCTGAACTGCATTCGATTCAGGATCCGGCACGACTGAATTGGCGTCCATTGGTGAAGATAGAGCATTATCTTCTTGGCCCAAAGGAATTGAATGTTATGAGGTGAATATCGCGTGAAGGAAGTCTCACACCTTCGCCGACAACAATTTCTTCGACGATTACTGTAACATGAATTATCCCAAGCGCCTCATCGAAGTTGACCTACCGATCAAGCGGATCTCTGCTCACGCTAGCAGGGAGAAGAGCATTCGACATGGACACATCTCCACGTTGCACATTTGGTGGGCAAGGCGACCGTTAGCTGCATGTCGTGCCGTGATTTGTGCAGCGCTGTGGCCTGATCCGGCTGATCCACTCTGCCCGCAAATATTCCGGGACAAGGCAGCCGAATTGATCACGAGTTTTGCGACGAAGGCAGCGACAAGCAAATTGATGGAGACCTGCTCACAAGAATCCATGAAGCGGTGGATCAATGCATGCAGAACATCTCCAATGTCATTTCTGACAACTGAGACGGAGCTTGTCACACTCAGAGACGCCCTCCTCGACTTCATTGCTGACTTTGCCAATTGGGATAACTCCACAGTGAAGGAATACCTTGAAACAAGCCGTGCCCTCACACAGGCTGCCCACGAAGCGCTTGGGGGTGAGCCAGGGACACGACCACTAGTCGTGGATCCGTTTGCTGGTGGTGGTTCTATCCCCCTTGAAGCTCTACGAATTGGAGCTGATGCATTCGCTTCCGACCTCAACCCTGTTGCCGTGCTGCTGAACAAAGTAGTGCTTGAGTATATTCCCAACCATGGGCACCAACTCGCAGATGAGGTGACAAGGTGGAGTGAGTGGATACGGGATGAGGCGGAGAAGGTGCTTGGGGAATTCTACCCCAAAGATCCAGACGGGTCGACACCAATTGCCTACCTTTGGGCCCGGACCATCAAATGCGAAGGGCCGGGATGTGAAGCTGAAGTTCCCTTGATGCGCTCACTCTGGCTTGCAAGAAAGGGTAACCACGCAGTGGCGTTACAGTTTGTTCCTGAAAAAAAGGGCAGACGTATTGAATTTGAGATTATTGAACGTCGAGGGAATACATGGAATAAGCAAGACGACCCTAATGCCGAGGTGCGCCATCCACAGTTCAATGGCACGGTGAAGCGTGGCTCGGCTACATGCCCCATTTGTGGCTACACAACACCCGTTTCCAACGTTCGTGCACAACTCAAGAAGCGGAAGGGTGGGTCAGCGGATGCGCGACTCTTCTGCGTTGTGACAAAACGACAACATCAACAAGGACGCTGTTTTCGGTTAACTTGCGATCGTGACTTCGATGCGCTGAGCAAGGCATCAGCTCACCTCAAGAAGGTTGTTGAATCACATTCGGGTGATCTTTCATTAACGCCCGATGAGCCTTTAGACCCTGCTGAGCCTAGACGGATTCCTTTGGGTTTATACGGGATGACCAATTGGAGTGACCTCTTTATCGACAGGCAATTGGTTGCTCTTGTGACGTTCGGCGAAGCACTCAGAGCATGCTCCTCACTCCATAAAAAAAACGAATTGGGGGCAGAAGCAGAGGTTATTCTCGCTCTTTCTGTCAGCAAACTGAGTGATCGGAATTCAACGTTGTGTCGGTGGATAAGCCAGAATCAATCACCTGGTTATACTTTCGCCCGTCAAGCACTGCCAATGCTCTGGGACTTTGCTGAGAGTGTTCCCCTCAAGAGTGGAGGTGGTTGGGAAGGAATAATTTCTGACACAGTTGAAATGATAAGGGTTCAGGCCGAGTTGCACCATGCTGGGCAGGCGGCCCAATCTTCAGCAGAACAACAACTGTTGCCGGACGAATCCGCAAATCTGTTTTTCACAGACCCCCCCCTACTATTTTTCTATTCCTTACGCGAGTTTGTCTGATTTTTTCTACGTGTGGCTTAGGCGCCTGATCAAACAATCTCATCCAACGCTCTTCGACAAAACCACGAGCCCGAAGGAAGGTGAGATAATCCAGAATCTTCCGCACTCAGAGGTAGCTCATTTGCAGAAAGATCGCAGCTCATATGAATCCAAAATGACTGACGCTTTGAATACGGGGCGACGCCTTACCAAACCAGATGCGATCGGCGCTGTTGTCTTTGCTCATTCCGAAACTGAGGCTTGGGAATCTCTCCTGGGTGCCTTGATCCGTGCAAATTGGGTAGTAACCGCATCGTGGCCTATCGACACTGAACGTGGAGCAAGGATGATTGCGCAGAGACAAAGCACGCTCGTTTCATCAGTCCACCTAATTTGCCGACCACGTAAACACTTAGAAGATTCAGTGGGAATTGATGAGACGGGTGACTGGCGCGACGTACTAGGACAACTACCCAAGCGAATTCAAGAATGGATGCCTCGTCTGGCCAAGGAAGGTGTCGTGGGCGCTGATGCAATTTTCGCTTGCCTTGGGCCTGCACTTGAGATCTTTTCCCGCTACTCACGGGTCGGTAAGGCAAGTGGCGAAGAAGTCACCCTGAAGGAGTATCTCGAACATGTGTGGGCTGCAGTTGCCAAGGAAGCCCTCAACATGATCTTTGAAGGCGCTGATGCTACTGGTTTCGAAGAAGATGCACGGGTCACGGCTATGTGGCTTTGGACGTTAAGGTCGGGGAATGGCAATGAGGGACCAGAAGAGGAGGCAGGGAATATGGAATCCGAAGTGGAAGAAGACGATGACGAAGGAGAATCTTCAAATGGAAAAAAGAAGTTGTCAGGTGGGTACGTGCTTGAATACGATGCAGCAAGGAAGATAGCGCAGGGACTTGGTGCTCACCTAGAGCATCTTGAGACGCTCGTGGAAACCAAAGGTGATAAAGCGCGGTTGCTTTCAGTTGAGGAACGGGCGAAGTTTCTGTTTGGCAAGGACTCAATCGAGACAACCTCTAAACGTAAAAAGAGGGAGCGACAACTAACGCTTTTCGAGATTGTGGAGGAATCGGGGGAGATTGGCCCTCGTATGAACCAGAATGCAACTGTTGAAGTTGCTGGGACTGTTCTTGATCATGTGCACAAGAGCATGCTGCTCTTTGCTACCAATCGCTCCGAGGCACTACGTCGATTCCTCGTCGAGGATGGAATCGGTAAGGATGAACGCTTCTGGAAGCTTGCGCAATCGCTGGTGGCTCTTTATCCCAAAGAAAGCAACGAGAAGCGTTGGGTTGAAGGCTTGATGGCGAGGAAGAAGGGGCTTGGATTTTGAAATGCTCTACTTTGCGTACGGTTCCAATATGGTTTTGTCTCAAATGCAGAATCGATGCCCGAGTGCTGATTTCGTATGCAAGGCTGTCCTCCAAGAGTTTGCCCTTGGATTCACCCGGAAATCTACCAAACGTGGTTGTGGGGTTGCTGATATTCTCCCGAAAGCTGGAGCGCAGGTTTGGGGTGCTGTATTCAAGATGGATGATCTAGACTTGAGCCGGCTTGATCTCAGTGAAGGGTATCGGCCGGGTCGAGAACGAAACGCCTACAAAAGAACTGAACTCCAAGTTTGCCGCGACGGGGACAAAGAGAAACGACTAACAGTTTGGACTTACGATGTGGTGACCAAGGAGGGATTCATTCCTCCTAGCCGGGACTATTTGAACTTGATTCTGAAAGGCGCTGATGAATGTCATTTGCCCTTAGCATATATTGAAGTCTTACGAAGGATAAAGGTAGCCGATGAGCCTGAAGCCGTGGTATAAAGTCGTCACTCCCCGCGCAGATTTGCGAGAAGGCAAGCCACTTGATGCCGCCGAGTTTGCTGTGCATTTGGATCAGGTGCGCGATGGTAGAGCCCCTAGCGTTTACCAGAACCCTAAACAGTTTTTTGAGCGAACATATCTCACCCAAAGTCTTACAGGTCTTGCTGCTGAGGTTGTCCGGCGCTTAAATGGTGAAAGGACTGAAACCTCTGCTGTATTTAACCTGGCGACCCAATTCGGTGGCGGGAAAACCCATGCTCTAACCTTGCTCTATCATCTTGGCGCGCATGGTCCAGAATCAGAGAAGTGGCTGGGTGTTTCGGAGATCCTGAAGCGATCAGGCATGCCAGGAATTCCAAAAGCTGCTGTGGCTGTTTTTGTGGGAACAGAATTTGATTCCTTGACAGGAAGGGGTGGGGAAGATGGAACACCTACCAGAAAGACCCCTTGGGGTGAGATTGCCTTTCAACTAGGAGGACCTAAAGCACTTGAGGTATTAGCTGAACATGAGAGACAGCTCGTAGCGCCTGCAGGAGATGTGATAAGAGAATTCTTGCCGAAAGACAAGCCCTGTATGATTCTCTGTGACGAAGTATTGAATTACGTCGGCAGGTATAGAAAGATCGGGTTAGCTGCACAGTTTTTTGCTTTCCTGCAGAGTCTCTCCGAAGAAGCACGCGGTCGTTCAAATCTTGTGCTCGTGGTTTCCATCCCCAAGTCTGAAATTGAGATGACCCCGGAGGACCAGTCAGACCACGAGCGTTTCAAGAATCTCCTAAATCGGTTGGGCAAGGCAGTGTTTATGTCTGCGGAAACAGAGACTTCTGAGATTATCAGACGGCGCCTCTTCGAATGGCACGGGCTGTCTGATGATGCAAAGAAATCGATTGGTGCATATGTGGACTGGATTGCGGCTCATGAAAAGCAGTTGCCAGAGGACTTCTCGAAAGGCAAGGTGAGGGAGGAGTTTGCAGCGACCTACCCCTTTCATCCGTCGGTCATTTCAGTTTTTGAGAGGAAGTGGCAGGCCCTCCCGCGGTTCCAACGCACACGCGGGATATTACGTCTGCTCGCGCTATGGGTGTCAAAAGCCTATTCTGAGGGTTACAAAGGAGATCATAGGGATCCCCTTATCACCTTAGGAACCGCCCCACTTGATGATCCTATCTTCCGGGCTGCCGTATTCGAACAACTTGGTGAATCTCGCCTTGAAGTGTCCGTAACGACTGACATCATTGGGAAAAGCAACTCGCATGCCACACGGTTGGACCAAGAAGCCGTTGAGACAATAAGGAATTCGCGACTTCACCGCAAAGCTGCTACCTCAATCTTCTTTGAATCCAACGGCGGACAGGCGCGTACTGAGGCAACCATACCTGAGATCCGGCTTGATGTGGCTGAACCAGATCTAGATATTGGGAATGTCGAGACAGTCCTCGAGGGGCTTACAGAATCGAGCTACTTCCTCAATGTCGAGAAGAACAGGTATCGCTACGGCTTGTCTCCGAACCTAAATAAGTTGCTGGCAGACCGCAGGGCCGGGATACAAGCACCACGTATCAATGAGCGCGTGAATACCGAAATTCAAAAGTCTTTTGCACCTGTTCCGGGAACGGAACGAGTGTTCTTCCCTGAGAAGAGCGGCCAGATTTCGGACAGGCCGGCCATTACTTTTGTGGTTTTGCCTCCAGAGCGGTCCAAGTCGGAGAGTGGAACAGCCGCTGTCATTGAATCCATGACCCGCGAATCCGGCTCGTCGGCGCGGACATTCAAGAGTGCCTTGATATGGTGTATCGCTGAATCCGCCGAATTGATCCGAGAAGAGGCTCGAAAAGCACTAGCTTGGGAGGATATCCAGGACGAAGCGAAAGAACTGCATCTGGATGACTCGCAACAACGTCAAATGAATGAGAATCTTAAGAAGGCGCAACGTGACCTGCGCGAGAGCGTGTGGAGGACCTACAGGAATTTGAGTCTCTTAGGCAAGGACAACGCCATGCGAATGATTGATCTTGGCCTGATCAACTCGAGCACCGCGGAGTCGATCACTGTGTACATTGTGAACAGACTGAGACAAGACGGTGAAATAGAAAAGGACATCAGCCCGACGTTTCTAGTGAGGAATTGGCCAGGAGCGTTCAAAGAGTGGAGCACAAAGTCTGTACGTAATGCCTTCTTCGCTTCGCCTCAGTTCCCGCGTTTGCTCAACGCTGAAGCTGTGCGCGAGTCCATTGCCAAAGGGGTTGCTAATGGATACTTGGCGTACGTGGGGAAATTCTTTTCCGGGAAGTACGATCCTTTTCTGTACAAGCGTGACATGAGCAGCACGGAAGTGGAGATCTCGGATGAGATGTACATAATTACGTCACAGGAGGCAGACAAGCATCTCGTGCCGCCTAAACTGATTTCTATGTCCATTATCCCGGCAAACGTTAATCTTAGACCGGGTTCTAGGCAGGCATTTGCTTCAAGGGGATTCGACCAGCATGGAAATGAGTTCAAATTGGACACATGCACATGGAAAGCAACTGGAGGTATGTTTATCGAGCCTGATGTCTTCCAGGCGGGGAAGGATGAAGGGAATTTTCTGATCATGGTGACAAGCGGGGCCCTATCTGCGACAGCAAATGTGTCTGTCTCGAAAGAAGGGAACCCTCCAACGCCACCCGCTGGGCCAGCGCGCTCTGGCATCAAAAGGCTAGTCTGGGCAGGAATTGTGGCTCCCCAGAAGTGGATGAACTTCTATACAAAGATCCTCTCGAAGTTTGTCACTGGAGGAGGTCTAAGACTTACGGTTAATGTCGAAGTTGACCCCAAAAGCGGAGTCACTGCCCAACAAGTGGATGAGACGAAGGTAGCGTTGAGGGAACTTGGCTTGGATGACAACGTGAAGGTCGAATAAATATACTACCCCCACAAATATCCAGCGCTAAGAATAGAACGGCGAACTCAATGACGAGGCGATGCTGGAACTGGTCTGGATCTTTTATTTTAGGGGAGGAGTTCCTGGCGCTGTTGATCGAGTATGTGGATGGACCGAAGAAGCCGGAGGCGTATTTCCACGGAATGAACAAGGTCAGGATGAATTGACGCGGAGCCTTAAGACCACGATGCCCGGTGAAAGTCCGATCGAATCGAATATTGGGTCTTACTATGACAGCTCGATCTAAGAAGAAACAAAAGAGGCAACGCGGGAAATCCCCCGTGCGGTTCGTGGTGGTGAAAAGCTCCAGCTATGGCAACAAGCTAAAGGGGACGAAGATTTATTACGAGGGCAAGAGACCAGCTGGCTTGAAACCAGATGGATCAATCAAATTTGGGAAGAATATCCTTGAAGCACTTGGGCACAAATATGCTAGATTTCGGTGGATTATCACCCAGGAGGAGAATTCAATCAGGCTAGAGCGGAGGATTCAGCGTGTACGCACCTCCCTTAAGACTTTAACAAGGATGTACAGTGAGCAATTCGACCGGAACAGAGACATCAAGAACGACATTGTCAGGCGAGTATTTTCTGAGATCTATCCCTCGGAATTCAAGAAGAAATCAGCTCCAGTATATGTTTCAGGGACGTTGGCGGGGTTGTTGGGCGGAATTATTCTCCCTAGGCTCTCGTCTGAGGATAAAGACGCTTTGAACAAATTTCTGCCTGATTTTATATCTTCAGAATCGGTGGGGGCAGTCAACATCCTCAAGGCAACCGCTCAGATAAAAACCCTCCGGGAGCTCTCAGGGGATCTGTCTGAATCTATCGACGCTTCATATTCCGAGTCTTGGTGGCAAAACTATATCCAAAAGAATATCCTCATCATACAACAGGGGTACATTCGCGCGATTGAGAAAATCAATATTAGCGTTGGCAACACCAAATTCCCCGACTTTTCACTGGTAACTCATGATGGTTACCTGGACATTTTGGAAATTAAGAAACCTGCGACGAACCTGCTTAAGCCAGATGAGAGTCGTGGGAATTTCTTTTGGGATTCAGAGATGTCAAAAGCATTGATTCAGGTTGAGAATTACATTGAAGGAATCTCTAGGCACGCAGACGCTGTGAGGAGTTACATCTTCGATAACTATGACCATTTGGACCTGAAAGTACTGCGTCCGAGAGGAATAATCCTCGCTGGAACCGCAAGCCAGTTTCGGAACCAAAAGGAAAAGGACGACTTTCGGTTGCTCTGCCAGTCGGCAAAGAACATCACGATTGTCACCTACGATGAACTCTTGGCCAGGTTGCAGAATTACATCGGGGTACTTGAAAAGCATTCACGTGTGAAAAAAGCCGTCGCCAAAAAGGCAAGACCAAATAGATGACTACCCTTCCCCCCAAAACTGTTGGTGATGCAAAAGCGACGCTGACCTACGGCTCAATCTCCTGATCGTTAGTTCCCCGAAAATGCCCTTGACAAACCCGTGGCCATAGAGTATATTTACAGAGAGAACAGGGCTCTCTGAGAATTCCCTGTGCAAAGTACTGCCTCGATTCCCAGAGGTAGATAGCAGCGCCAATTCGATGTGAGCGTGCACGGTTATTAGAGGTTGTCCGTGCCTAGAATGTGGTCGCCCTATTTACCTCTGGGAATTTTTGTTTAGAGGTGGCACTATGGGCTCAGCTATTATTCATTCTTCGCTCGATGGACTCGGGGACATTGCGCAAACGGCTAACGCAAGCGCAGCACCTGGTACCGACAACATGCAGCTCGATACCGAGAGGCAACCGGGATCTGCTGCAATAGGAAAGCGGGCCCTCAGTCCAGAGCAGTGGGTGAAGTTTCGTCAAATGCTCTCTCTCGCCGATCAGCTTCGTGACGCACAGCCCGACAGTCAATCTCCTGGGCGCAAGATCAAGAAGACCGGGACGGAAAACGAGACAGCGGGTGATCATCCATCAGTCAAGCCACCTGAAGCAGATGACCAGTGGCTGGCCAGGAGATACGTGGAGATGGTAATTTTCGAACGCAATCCGAAGCCGACACAGTCGGACCTGGCACGGCTTACCGGAATATCTCAACCCACCTGGAGCAGGGTTTTTAAACGCATTCTATTCTGGCAGGAGGTGGACAAGGTGTACGAAGCGCTTTGGGCCGCTTACAGGGTTCCGCAGAACACCATCGAGCGTATCATGCTTGAGCGAGGAGTTCCCGCGGAGCAGGGAATTGACGGACAGGACAATACAGATAGAAACACGGGTCCCAATGTCGTCGAAGGGAAGGCTATAGCGCGACTCGATCGCGAACGCTACGCGAAGATGGATAAGAAGCAGATGATTCGAGTGATACTGGAACGCAAATCTACCGCGATAACTGAAAAGCTGGTAAAATTGACGGCCTCCCAACTCCTGAAGGTGATAGACCGGCTGGAGGAGGGGGGATAACCATCTGAATGGAGTCTGAATACTAGGCCAGCTGAGAAGTTGGCCTTTTTTATTTGTATTCCGCGTTTTCCCGCTAATCTGTCCCACCCCGTGAATAATCCCACTATAAGTGGGAGGGGTCACCACACCCCCAGGTTCAACAGACACCCACCACTATCCAACCAACGGAGGAACGACGATCACAAACGAGTCAACATACTCGTGAAGGCGGCGAACCGCGCGCAGGCGATCCACGCGGCAGAAGAATTCAACAAACCGTACGGCAACGAACGCGACGGGAATCGGTACGCAGTCAGCGGACGGTGGATCGAGACGCTTCTGGACTACATTCGGAGAAAACCCGATCTACACGTGCAACGGCTGCGTGACGTACGATCAGACGGAGAAGGCGTGAAGCTTGCAGTTGAATGCGAAGCTTAAACCGCAACACAAACCGAGGGCCTTCCAGCTCGGGCAATACGAGAAGGACTGCAAGGATAATCCACAATCTGTGAGGGAGAAGTGATTGAGTAAGTGAACCATATTGATGTGTTCAGCGGTATCGGAGGCTTCGCCCTTGCGGCGAGGAAGCAATTTCCAAAATACAGAACGATAGCGTTCGTTGAATGGGATCCATTCTGTCAAGCAGTATTAGCAAAGCAGTTCACTGGAGTTCCAATACATGGCGACATCAGTACATACCACTACACACAAAAAGAGAAGGTCGACCTCCTCACAGGAGGCTTCCCCTGCCAGCCCTTCAGCCAAGCGGGAAAACGAAAAGGCACGAGAGATTCTCGTTACCTCTGGCCAGCAATGCTTAGAGTCATACACGAAAGTAAGCCCACATGGATCGCTGCCGAAAACGTTCCTGGGCTCGTTAGTATTCAGTCAGGCGTGGTGTTCGAAACGATCTGTTCCCAACTGGAGGACGAAGGTTACGCCGTACAGGCGTTTATTATTCCAGCTTGTGCCGTCGGCGCCCCACATAAACGGAATCGGCTCTGGATTGTTGCCAACCGCCGTAACCAGCGGGCTCGGAGGGGGAACGGGTGGAAATCGCCGATACAAGAGGATGCAGCAAGCATTGCTTCCTACGCCCCAAGCGTCGGACTATATTCAAAAGAAAACCAGCAGGTCGTGGAAGAAGAAGGGAGCCGAGAACTTCTGCCTATCAAACCCCGACTTAATGGAGAAGCTTCTCCCTACACCGACGACTCAAGACGCTCGGATCGGGGTAGCCAATGTGAAGGGAAACCAACACCGGAGGAAACGAGGTTCGATAGCTCTGGCGGACAAGGTCCAGTTCGTGGACACTGGTCAGAGGACTGGGTTCAAGTTGCAACCCGCCTTTGCACTGTGGATGATGGGCTACCCGGAGGACTACCTCGACCTAGAGGCTGGAGGAATGCCGCCCTCAAAGCGACGGGCAACAGCATCGTCCCGCAGGTCGCAGAAGCGATCTTCCGGGCGATAAAAGCTGTGGATGAAGGGATGAGCAAGAAGACGGTATAAATAAGGTGACAACCAACACCTCCGATTAATCCGAACCCGGTGGAACAGTGCTGACGTGGTTGACGCGGCACTGTTTCTCCGGATTGTGGAGAACGTCTCTGAGCGTTCCCTATAACCAATATACCGCTTGACCCTCGGACTTTTCTCGAAAGCGGGTAGTTGTACGAATTCATAATCAATAGCGCACGGGTGCACCCAACGCCCGGCCGAGAATTCGTGCACCTATCCTCTGTTTGGGAATTGTCGTTCAGGAGGGTAGCGGTATGACCTCAGTCCGAATCACGTGCCTCCAGCTTGCCACCGACTTCCCGGATTTCAAAGTCCTGGGAACGCGCAGCAGGTCTGGAATCATTGGCCACCAGCTCCATCCGGTTAGCCAATGAAGCCTCGGAGAAAATCTGATGAAGAGTATGTCTGCACCGTTGAGAGCGATGGGTATTTGACGGAAGAGGACATCAACGAATTGACGCGAATGGTCGCCACGCTTCTGTGCCGACATTTGCGGGAGAAGCGAGAATTGATGACATTGAAAAAGGAAGGAGATCAACAATGAGCACCATGATCCCCGCAGTCGGGTACTTGCGATGCTCGACCGATCAACAGGAAGAGTCCCCTGAACAGCAAAAGATAGAAATCCTCGCCTACGCAAGAACCGCCGGGTATGATGTCATCCGGTGGTTTGAGGATTTCGGGAAATCCGGAACCACGTTCGACCAGAGGCCCGAGTTCCAGCGTCTACGTTCAGCCGTCGAGTACCAGCCGGAATTCAAAGCAGTAATTTGCTACGACGAGAGCCGATGGGGTAGGGCTATCGACGCGGAGGAGAACACATATTGGCGTGTCCATTTTAGACGATGTGGCGTCGAGGTCGTCCTTGTGAAGACATCGGTGGACCCCAAGCATGAGTTCGCGCCGATGCTCAAAGCCCTCGAGGGGGTCCAGGCTTCTCAGTACAGCAAAAAGCTCTCGGAGTTGACACTCAGGGGGGCCACGAACAACGGCGTCTACTCCAGTGGAGGCACGGCCCCCTATGGCTACGTGAGAGTTGCCGTCAGCATCCACACCGGCGATCGGCGTTACCTGGCACCAGGTCAGTGGTGTGTGAAGAAGCAGGAAAAGGTCGTCTGGGAGTTGGGGAAGGACGACGAAGTCGAGACAGTTCGCTTCATTTTCTCCGAGAGGGCGAAAGGATGCTCGTACCTCCTGATTGCCAAGATGTTAAACGACAAGAAGGTCCCCTGCGCTCGCCGGGGCAAATGGCGCAATAAAGACCAGAAGTGGAGCAACGGCACGATCAAGTCGATCATTGAGAACCCTGCCTACTACGGAGCGAGAGCCTACAACCGGTATTCAAGCAGCAAGATTCGGGCGCAGAACGAGGGATGGGAACGTCGTTCAACTCCCGACCACCCTCAATGGAAAATGGATCAGTCTCAATGGGTGGTTCATGAGGGTGCTCATCCCGCCATCGTTCCACAGGAGTTGTGGATGAAGGCAAATTCTGTAAGGAAAGGGAAGTGGAAAGGCGGATCGCCTCGTCACTTTGTCCCGTATCTACTCAGCGGGTTGATCGAGTGTGGGAAATGCGGATTCTCGTTTGAAGGACAATCTACTACCCTCAGGGACAGAAAGTACTATCGATACGTCTGTGGGGGATACAACCGCAAACGGGTCTGTGATTATACCTCCGTACCACGGGACAAGGTCGAGTCGTTCGTGGTAGACGCCGTAGAAGACGTTCTATCTGACAACAGGATCCTCGATCAGGTGCAAAGGAATCTCAAGGACATGTTGGAGCGAGCGCCAGATCAGGACCGGGTGGCAATGGAGGCGGATACGCGTCGTATCCAGGCGCTTGATGAAAAGATTGGCCGTGTGCTTCAGGCGATCGAGGAGGGTGGTCCGATAAGCGTCCTGGTGGCAAAACTCAAGAAGTTGCAGGATGAGAAATCCGAAGCCGAGGCGTCATTGCAGCAGAGTGCGCCGAAGAGTGGCGCAAAACTCGATCTCGACGTGATTGCGCGCGTAATCCGTGACTTCTCGGACAACTTCCGTCATGCGTTCGAGGGGGGCTCGACCCAGGAAAAGAAGGAGATAATCCGGAGAGTTGTCGGTAAGGTCGTAGTCGATGGGGAAAGCCGAAGGGTGAGGGTACTGGTCCGACGATTCCCGAAGGGAGGAGACCCCGCCGACCGTCTTGTCGAGGAGTTCGAAAAAGCAGGAGCGGCACCTGAGAACCAGATGCCGTTTCGCAACATCGTTGTGCCCGGAACAGGACTTGAACCTGCACGACCTCGCGGCCACTAGCTCCTGAAGCTAGCGCGTCTGCCAATTTCGCCATCCGGGCGTCTAAAATCCGTTCTTTTGGGCACCCCGGGCGATCAAAACCTCAGATTCCGACACATCTATGTAGGGAATCTGTAAGGTTGTGTAGCCGGGGTTTATAAAGCAGAACGGCTTACCTACGGATAATGTAAGGAAAATTCCGGAGAATCCCAAGAGGCGATTTGCATCGTGGCGATACCTGGGTCAATGCGGACTCCTCTATGTGGTGCCCGCATTGTAGAGCGGACCTTGAGGCGGGTGTCTTCGGCACGAGGAGCCAACATTATTGCTCCTTTGCACCAGTGTCATGCGCCTGATTTCTTAGCCGGAAACTGTCCGGAGGGTGCTGACACTGCACAAAGTCCCGCGTATTTCGTATCTTCAGGCATACCTAACATCCTCGGGAGGTCCGATGAAAACGCTCGTTGCTCTCAGTGCTGCCTTTGCGATGCTTTTGGCATTACCGCAGGACGTCCACGCACAATTTAAGAAATATGATATCAAATCGGGGATCATCACGTTCGAAACCGCCATCGAGATGGGGACAATGAAGATGAAGCACAAGGTCATGGTCTATTTTGACGAATACGGTACGAAGGAATGCAATGAGACCTACAACGGAGAAAAGCTCGCCTCCTCATTGTTCAGCGACGGCCAGATGAAGTATCTGCTCCTGCACGACCAGAAGACCGTGGAATCGCGGGGGAAAGAATACCGCGGGACGGAATATCGTTTCGATTGGAACGAAATACCGGAAAACGACAGGACCAGCGGAACGGCAAAGAAACTGCCGAACGTCACCGTGGCCGGGAAGAACTGTGAATCCTACATGGTTGGATCTTCCACAGATAAGACCGTGTACGCTGGATGGGACCACGTTTGCCTGATGATAGACGTCTCCGGCCCGACGATGCGGAGCCTGACCAAAGCCGTGAAATTCGAGGAAAACGCGAAGGTGCCCCCCGAAAAATTCGCGGTTCCGGCAGGATATAAGATGAAGCAATCAAACAACTGAATGGAGACGCGTCTACGCCGGTTGGAATCAGATCCTCCTCCCAAGGCAGACGGGACAGGGAAACCCCTTTGGATCCCCGATAATGCCCATTTCCGGCTTCTTTTGAGTATTGATTTCATCGTCGCGAACCCCTAACTTCATTGGCCACGTGACGTCACTTCCACAGCCGTATTGGTCAAGATGGGCAAAAGAACCGCTGTATTGGTTTTTCTCGGGATTTGTCTCCTCCTTGCTGTTCTCCTCATCACTCATACCATTTCCCCTCTGGTGAGCGGATCTCTGTTTGCAATTTCCCTTGTTTCGACAGGAATCGCATCGAAAGGATTCCGGCGATAGGTCCTTTGTATGCCCCGCCGGTGGAGGGTTTCCACGCACGCCACCGCGCGTCTCATCGCCTGTTCGCCCGATACTAACAACCACGGACAATGAAGAAATACACGCTCGATATAAGGTCTGAAACCGGCACCACCGTGCTGAAGAAGGTGAAGGTGGTCGTCATCACCACCGTGATGCTCTCGTTTATCTCCTACTGGAGGGCCGCGGCGATCGTGCTGTCGGATCTCGCGTCGAGCGCATATTATGCCCTGGGGATCGCGGAAAAGGCAGTCGGCCCGTCCGCTCCCTGGTTCATTCTCTTTGTTATGGTGTTCGCCTACGGGATCCGGGCGGTCTACATCGAATCTTCGAGCATGTTCGTGCGCGGGGGCGTCTACAAGGTGGTCCACGAGGCCCTGGGGGAAACAGCCGCAAAATTCTCTGTATCAGCCTTGATTTTTGACTACTTGATCACAGTTCCTATCAGTGCGGTGTCAGCAGGTCAGTACATCACGGGTCTTATTAACTCCATAATGGTGTCGACCGGAAACGCTCTCAGGATCCCGCGCGACACAACGTCAATGGCGATCGGTGTCGTCATCGTCCTGTATTTCTGGCGTAAGAATCTGATAGGCATTGAAGAGTCGAGCGGCAAGGCGTTGAGAATATTCCAGGTGACGAGCGTCTTGGCCGTCGTCCTTTTCGTCTGGTCGATTGTCACAATCGCAATCCGGGGAATCACGCTCCCCCCGTTCTCCATGACCCTCTCAAGTGAATCCTTGGGTGTCCTGAGAGACGTTGATTGGCTAAAGACCATTGGTGCTGTGGGCATTCTTGTTGGGCTGGGCCATTCGATACTTGCCGTCAGCGGAGAAGAGACTCTCGCTCAGGTGTACCGGGAGATAGAGGCCCCAAAACTTAAGAATTTGCTCAAAGCCGGCATGATTATCTTCGTATTTGCGCTTGTATTCACGGGTGTGAATTCGCTCTTTGCGTCGATGATCGTCCCGCCGGATGAGCTCCTGGGTCTTTACAATGACAATGTGCTCAGCGGCCTGGCGATGCATCTGGTCGGCAGCCGCCCTCTCCTGCTCGGATTGCAGGTGTTTGTCGTCGTAGTTGGCTTTCTTATACTCGCAGGTGCCGTAAACACTGCGATCATTGGTGCAAACAGTGTGCTCAACAGGGTTGCGGAAGATGGGGTTTTGCATGCGTGGTTTAGAAAACCGCACGAAAAATATGGGACAACGTTTCGGATCATCCACACGCTTGCACTGCTCCAGATATTCATAATCATCGTGACCAGGGGTGATGTCTTTGCGCTCGGCGAGGCCTATGCGTTCGGCGTCGTCTGGAGTTTTGTAATGAAGGCGTATTCGATGATCGTGCTCCGCTACAAACAGCCGGCGCACAGGGAATGGCGCGTTCCCATTAACATAAAGATCCGGGGGATTGAGATCCCGATCGGCCTGGGATCAATCTTCACCGTACTTCTGCTTCTCGGCATTGTGAATCTCTTTACGAAGCCGTTCGCAACGGTCTGGGGAATCGGGTTCACCGTTGCGTTGTACGTTGCATTCGGCGTCTCGGAGCGCGCGAACAAGAAGCTCAGCGCGGCCCGCGAACCGGGTCTCGAGAAGTTCAACGTGCACGGTGAAGATCAGCTTACCGTCGAGGCGATCGGCTGCAAGCACGAAAGGCGAAAACTCGTTGCAGCGAGCGCTCCCAATCGTCTCTACCAGCTGCAGAAATGCCTCCAGGAAAGCGACGCGGACACGACCGATATCATCGTCATGCACGCGAAGATACTCGCCGACAAGGAAAATGCGACGGTGGACGGTTCGATCACCACCGACCAGGATCAGCTCTTGACCGAGGTCATCAAGCTCGCAGAGAAGGAGGGGAAGCCGGTCCTTCCGATCGTTGTGCCGACGAACAACGCGCTCTACGCCGTCGCACAGACCGCGGCACAGCTCGGGGTCGACGAGATCTTCCTGGGAGTTTCGCAGCGCTATCCGGCCGATTACCTGATCGAGCAGTTCGCGATCTACTGGGGGATGGTGCAGGCCGATGGGGACCAGCACGTGGTCCTGAGGACAATTGACGCGCGCAGAGAAGTAAGGGAAGTGCTGTAGCCGTTCCCGTCTTTTCGGAGATGGCGTCCGGCCGGCGGCTGCAAGGAATTTCCTGAAAGAACTTTCAGCGGACGGGTTCGTCTGCAGGTAGAACTATATGGGTTTGTTTGTGGCGTCCCGTTGTTTTCCATCACACCCTCTCCCCCCGCTTTTCAGTATACTTGCCTGTCGCTCCGCACTCAGCCGGTAACCGGTGAACCTTCGGCGCGTTTTTCCTAAGTGACTTCTTGTTTCATGAAACAGAGGCTGTAATGTCGTGGTACCGGATCAGTTTCACCCGCGAACAGGCCAGTACGCTTATTGCGGATCTGGCTCAGGACTTTCTTGACACGCTGCAAACCTCAGACACCCGGGACGGGATCGCGCTGTACCGCGGAAAGAAGGTGGACGGAGAAGAAGGAGTCGTGTACTACCTCAGCCTGAACACGACTCGTCCTTCCAGGCGGCTCACGGATGTCTACAACGCACAGTCCTGCCCGCCGCCGGAACAGCATATGGTGGAACATTTTGGGGGAGATGACACCGTGCTGGGGCCGCAAGGTTAGCGCCTGCGGGTGAAGGGGGGAGGTCTACTTCTTCATCGTTTCCTGGATTGCCCTGACCGCACGCTCCTCGGAGTAACCGCTCTTGTAGTAGTGCTTGATGACGGTCTCCCACCAGGCGGATGGAAGAACGTCTCTGTCTGCTTCGGTCAGCCTCTCGTACACCTTCGACTTGTACGCCTCAAAATATCTGTCTTCGGCAGTCTGTTGACTCACGTGGAACCTCTTTTGGTGAGTGCAATGTACTCCCGATCTGCCTCGAAATCAAGTCGGTTTTGTGCGTTATGTCACGTATTTTCAACTCGCAATTTCTTATTGTTCAAACGAGAACTCTTGTTTCTACTTCTCCATCAGGGGGCTGTGTTCAATGAATAAGCTCTGGAAGGTCGCGGCACTTGTTGCACTGGCGGCAATACCTCTCATCCTGCTCGGCAAGAAAAAAGCCGACGAGAAGGGCATTGTCCCGGAATCGGGTGATGAATCGGATATCTTCGAGCGGGAATTGTCCGTCGATTGACGGATTGTACGCTTCGATCTGGCTTTAGAACGCTGGGAGAATCGGTAGGAAATCGCTGAAAAACGGGTTGCCAACCGCAGGGGATCTGTCGCCCTTCGATTGGCAACCCGTTCCGCTTTTGGGGCGGTCAGAAGCTTATCGTCCCGGCCCCCCGCTCCCCCTCTTTCCATTTCGACGTCGTGTGCTTATCGCAGGTCGCGGGGCGGGTCTGGTCGGTGAAATATTCGATCATCTTGTCGGGGCAGAACGGCGTGGCGAGTTTCTTCGTTTCCATGCAGATGCTGTCGGCATAGACCTTCGCCGGCTTCTCGAAATACTCCAGCGGCATCGCGATGGTCGGGTCGTCATACACATACTTCATGAAGCGTCCCCAGATCGGCGCCGCTGCCCTTCCGCCCTGCCCGTCCCACGTCTTGAAGTGGACACTCTTGTTGTCGAATCCGACCCACACGGCTGCGGAGAGCTGCGGGGTGTATCCCACGAACCACGCGTCCGCAAATTCGGTCGTCGTTCCCGTCTTCCCGGCCGCGGGGAGCTGGAAGAAGTCCCTGACGTGGCTTCCGGTGCCGCCGTTGACGACTCCCTCGAGCATCGAGGTCATGATGAACGCCGTCTGGTCGCTGAAGACCTCACGCCGCATGGGGTTCGATTCTTCGATGACGTTGCCGTCCTTGTCCTCGATCCTGACGATCGCGTAAGGGGAAACGTACACCCCGTGGTTGGCGAAAACGCTGAATGCCCCTGCCATCTCGATGGGTGAGACCTCTCCGGCACCGAGGGCAAGCGACTCATAGGGGGGGAGGGGGGACGTGATCCCCATCCGTTTCGCGTATTCAATCACCTGGCCGACCGGCGCAATCTGCATGATCGCCCGCACGGCGACGAGATTGATCGAGTGTTTGATCGCCTCGCGAATCGTGCTCTTGCCGCCGAACTGGCCGTCGGAATTCGCGGGGGTCCACCGCTTCCCGTCCGCCATCATCACCGTCACCGGCTGGTTGAGGAGCTCGTAGCAGGGAGCGTACCCGTTGTCCATCGCTACCGTGTAAACGAACGGCTTGAAGGCGGAGCCCACCTGCCTGCGGATCTGTGTCACGTGGTTGAGCCCGTACTTGAAGCTCCTGAAGTTCACTCCTCCCACCATCGCCATGATGGCCCCGGACTTCGCGTCAAGAGCGACGAACCCCGTTTCGATCGACTGGGCGATGTGTTTCATGGAGTCGGCCCACGCACGGTTGCCGGACAGTGCCGCGTAGACGCTGTCGCGCCCCGCGGCGGTCGTGGCCCGCCTGTACTGCGGCGAAGTCTTGATCGCCTGGTCGATGACGCGGACGAGCACCTCGGGTGAGGTCGTCCAGTCCCACTCCTTGTCGAATTCCTTCTGGTAGATCGCAAGGTGCTCTTCGACCGCGCGGTTGGCGTGCCGCTGCATCCGGCTGTCGAGCGTGGTGTACACCTGGATACCGTCGCGGTAGATGTCGAATCCGTACTTCTCCGCCTTCTGCATAAGCTGCTGGCGTATGGACTCGACGAAGTGCGGCGCGATGCCGGCCGCGGCGAATTCCTCCGCGGATTTGACCTGGATGACTTCGGCCCTGGCCTGTTCGGCCTGCTGATCGGTGATGTACTTGTACTTGAGCATCTGCGCGATCACCGTGTTCCGCCTGTTGAGCACCCGCTCGGGATGCTTCCCCGTCGGATCGTAGTAGCCCGGTCCCTTCAGGACCGCGATGAGCGTGGCGACTTCCCCGAGCGTGAGATCGGCGGGCCCTTTCCCGAAATAGGCCTGGGAGGCGGATGCCACCCCGTAGGAGCCGCGGCCGAAGTAGACGACGTTGAGATAGAACTCCAGAATCTCGTCCTTCGTGAACGTCTGCTCGAGCTGCACCGACGTCATGAACTCGCGGATCTTCCGCGTCACGCCGTCGAAGATGTTCCTGTCGCTGTGTCCGAGGTACAGGTTCCTGGCGAGCTGCTGCGTGATCGTGCTCGCCCCTTCCTTCAGGCGGAGCGCGAACACGTTCTTGACCATCGCCTTGCCGAAACGGACGAGGTCGACCCCCCAGTGGCTGTAAAAATCCTTGTCTTCGGTCGCGATGAGCGCGTCGACGACGGTCTTGGGCATGTCGGCGAGCGCCAGGTGCGAACGGTTCTTGATGAAGAACTGGTCCAGCACCTCGCCGTCGGAAGAATAGACTTTCGACGCCAGCTCGGGTTTCGGGTTTTCGATCCGTTCGAGCGAGGGAAGCCCCGAGATGAGGTAGTTCCAGTACACGACGCCGAGCACGATGAGGACGAGTCCCGCGACGGAAAGGACTTTTCCTCTCCGGGATATGTGCTGCCAGAAGTGCCGCCGGCTCCGCTTTCTGCGGAATTCGGGGTCGTTGAAGTACCGTTCCATCTCCGCCGGGGCGTACTTCGGCTCTTTCCCCTGCCCCGCGGCGTCCTTCGGATCGTTCTCCTGTCCCGCGCCGTCCTGCTTCTGGTTGTCGTTGGGTTCGTCTGACATTCCCTTCCTCCTACGTTCCGTTCCAGGTCTTCAGTGCAATCGCCCCCCCGGACATCTCCCCGTACGTGTTGTACGTTATCCAGTCGCCGAGATTGACGTACACGCCGCCGCCGAGCTGCACGGAGGCGGGCTTGTGGTGATGTCCCATGACGACGATATCCATTCCCTGACCGATCATATGCTCCGCGTAACGGATCATCCCTTTCTCCTCGCCGTAGTGCTTCGTCGTGGTGTACGCCCGGCTGGAACGGGATGTCCCGTGTGCGATCTGTACGCCGATGTCGGGATGGATCCACCGGTAGAACCAGACGGCGGCCGGGTTCCGCAGGACGGGGCGTATCAGGCGGTACCCGAGATCGTTTTCGGCGAGGCCGTCACCGTGGTGTATGTGGACCCGTTTGGACTGCACGGTGACCGAAAACGGCTCCCTGTGGAGCGTGGCGCCGATCTCCGTCTCGAAGAAATCCCCCATCCAGCAATCGTGGTTCCCGACCAGGTAGTGGATCGTCTTTCCCGCCTCCGTGAATTCCTGGAGTGCGGCGAGCGTCCTGTGGAATCCCCTCGGTATCACGGTCCGGTAATCGAACCAGAAATCAAAGAGGTCGCCGACGATGAAAAGGATCTCGGTGTCCGGGAGTGCGCTCCGCAGGAACAGCAGCAGGCGGTTCTCTTTGGCCTTTTCAGTTTCCCGCGAACCCAGGCCGAGGTGGACGTCGGAAATGAAATACGCTTTCATGAAATCCGGTATTGGGCGGTGTTTCCGGGAGGTGCAGCCTTCGGGGGCGCACGGGTGACAATCACTTAATGTACGAACCCCGGTGCGAAAAGTAAACCTTGCCCTATCCCCGTGACGGGGCGCGCACCGGTTCCTGCACCCCCTGGAGTATCGCGAATCCGGCGATGAAGAACAGGGAGATGACCAGTGCCGCGATCCGCTGGTTGGTGAGATCGGCGACGACGCCGTAGACGAGCGTCCCGAGGACCGCCGAGGCCTTGCCGCAGAGGCCGTCGTAGAACCCGAAGAACTCCGCTTCGCGTTCTCTCGGCGTGAGAAGGGCCATGAGGCTTCTGCTGGCAGACTGCGATGAGCCGATGGCGATGCCGGCGGCGAACGCGACGACGTAGAAGAATGTCACGCTGTTCACGAAATAGGCGGCAACCGCGATCCCCGTCCAGAGAACCAGCGTCATGCTGATCGTCCTTTTCGGTCCGATCCTGTCCGTGACGATCCCGAACACGAGCGAGCCGGCAACGGCGCTTGTCTGCACGATGGCAAAGAACGCGATGATGGCCTCGTCGCTCATATTGAGCGATTCCTCGGCGAATATCGCGGCGAAGGCGATGACGGTGAGTATCCCGTCGTTGTATATAAAAAAGGCGATCAGGAATCGGGCGATCGACGGAAATTCCCTGTCGATGAAGAGCGCCCTGAATGTCCGGCTGGACCGCGCGATTCCGGTCCTGATGAGAGAAGGGGGGCGTTCCCCCGTCACCGCCGGCTCGCGGACGAAAAAGAAGAGGGGGAGGGAGAAAAAGAGAAAGAACGCGGCCGCGACGACGAACGAAAGCCTGACGTAGAACAGGTAGGAGGGATCCGTTGAGTCGGGGAGCAGGAGGCGGACGATGAGGAGGACCGCCAGGGCCCCCAGGTACCCCATCGCGAACCCGTAGCCCGAGACGCGCCCGTACGAGGATTTTGCCGTGATGCCCGGGAGAAATGCGTCATAAAACACGAGCCCCCCCTCGAACCCGATGTTGGCGATGACGAAGAGGGCGACTCCCGCGACCACCATTCCTTCGCGGACGAAAAACAGGAGGGATGTCGCCGTGACGCACGTCAGGGCGAACAGGAGAAGGAATCCCTTCCTGTTCCGGGAGTAATCGGCGACGGCGCCCAGGGGTGGGGCAAGGGCCGCCGTGCAGATCATCGAGAGGGACACCGCGGCGCCCCAGAGCCATCGCTGGCCTCCCGCCACGTGATGGGTAAAGTACCGCGAATACACTACGGTGATGATGATGACGGAAAACGCGGTCTGCGCGAAATCGAAGAGTGTCCAGGAGAAGATCCGCCAGCGTGAGACGCCGGCAGGCCGGCTGTCGGTCGGACCGGAAAGAGCATCGGGTGTCACCGGGGGGGGAGGATGGTCGCTCATGCGGGTGTCAGGTCGCGCGCTTCCCCTTTGCCTTGTTGACGCGGGTCGTTCCGTCCCCTTCGTACAGCCCGCGCCCCGCTTTCGTCAGTCCTCCGGCCGCCTTCATGTCGTTCAGCACGGCGTCGAGGACGCCGTTGACGAACTGACCGCTTCGCTGCGTGCTGAAGAGCTTGGCGAGCTCGATCGCCTCGTTCATGGAGACTTTCGGGGGGATTTCCTTGAAATAGAGAAGCTCGCAGATCCCCATCCTGAGTATGAGCCGGTCAAGAACGGCGATCCGTTTGAAGTCCCAGTTTGTCACCTTGTCCCTGATGACGCCGTCGATGTCGTCTGTATGGGTGATGGTCTGGATGACGAGCTTCTTGGCGAATTCGTAGGCGGCAGGGTTGTTCTTGAGCCCGGTGAGGATTGTCTCGACGACGTGTTCCACGGGATCGCCGCCGATCTCGAACGCGTAGAGCGCCTGCACCACTTTTTCCCGTATGATTCTTCTTCTCACGCGCGCTGATTCCTTTCGTGGCTGTGAGTGCCGTCTCTCCCGTTACCCGAGGAGCGACACCCGTGGTACCCCGTGCACCGGATGCGTATCGACGATGACGGGTGTTCTGAACACTTCGGTGATCCGGTCGCCGGTCAGGACTTCGGCGGGTGTGCCGAGCGCCGCCAGCGTGCCGCCGACCATCATCGCGATGCGGTCGCTGTAGGCGGCCGCCAGGTTCAGGTCGTGCGAGACCGAGATCACGGTGAGCCCCGATTCGGTGTTGAGCCGTTTGATGATGCGGAAGATCTCCACCTGGTGGGCGATGTCGAGGTGGGCATTCGGCTCGTCAAGAAGGATGATTTCCGGCTGCTGCGCCAGCGCGCGCGCGATGAACACCCTCTGGCGTTCCCCCCCGAGAGGTTGGTGACCGGCTGGTCCGCGAACGCCGCAACGTCCGTCAGCCGCATCATCTCCCAGGCGACGTCCCTGTCGTGGGCGTTCTCGAACGTCATTCCCCCGCTGTGCGGCGACCGTCCCATGAGGACGATCTCGGCGACGGTGAAGGGAAACTGGATGTTGTTGTCCTGCGGCACGAATGCGATGCGCCGCGCGACCGCGGTCCGCGAAAACTTCGCCAGCGGCTGGTCGCCGAGAAGAATGGTCCCGCGGTGGGGGATGAAGATCCTGTCGAGGAGGCGGAGAAGCGTGGTCTTGCCCGAGCCGTTCGGGCCTACAAAGCTGAGGAATTCGCCGGAGTGCACCGTGAATGAAACATCCCGCACGACCGGCGTTGCCGGATCGTAACCGAACGAGATGTTGTCAACGGTGATCGAGTGCATAAAGGAACTCAAAGCACAGGCAATGGATCGTCACCACAGGTTCCCGCCGGACTCATGGGGGGATCCCGGATCGTACACCGGGTCATTCAATCTAACGAAATTGCCCCTCGAAGGCAAGGATGCGGCCCGGCACGCGGTCCGCGGCTGTGTCAGCCGGGGAGGTCGAGCACTTCGCGCAGCTTGCGGAGGACGTCGCTTGTCTGGAAGGGTTTCGGGATGAATTCCTTTGCTCCCGCGACGAAGAGCTTTGATTTGAGTTCCGGACTGAGGTAGCCGCTGGCGAGTATCACCCGGGCGCGCGGGTTGAGCTCCCGGATCTTCAGGAACATCTCGAACCCCGACTGCCGGGGGAGCCCCATGTCGGCGATCACCGCGCCGATGGCGTCCGCATTCTGTTCGTAGACGTCGAATCCTTCGATGCCGTCCGCCGCGGAGAGGACCGTGTATCCCCGCGCCCGCAGCACTTCCTCCAGGAGCAGGCGAAGCGCCTCCTCGTCCTCGACGACGAGCACCGTTTCCGTCCCGCCCGGAACCGTTCCCGCCGCGGTCTCGCCGGGGGGCTCAGCCTCGACGTGGATTCCCGGAAGGTAGATGGAAAACGTCGTTCCGTGTCCGACCTCGCTGGAGACGTCGATGAATCCGTGGTGGCTCCGGACAACGCTGTAGACGGTCGCCAGCCCGAGCCCTCGCGCCCCTTCGGGCTGTTCGCTCTTGAGGAAGGGCTCGAATATGCGCTTCCGCTTCTGTTCCGGCATCCCCGGGCCGTTGTCGCTGACGGTGACGCGGACATAATTCCTCGCCGTCGCCTCGCGGAAGATGTCGTGCACGGCGCGCCCGTCCACGGTGACGGCACCGAACGTAATAAGCCCGTCGGCCGGCCGCGCGCTGACGATGGCGTCGCGCGCGTTCAATCCGAGCGTCAGCAGGCTCTGGTACAGCTGGGGCTGGCTCGCCTGCACGAGCGGCAGGTCCGCCCCGGAAAGCGTCTCCACCTGTATCGTCTTTTCGATGCTGCTCTGGAGCGAACCCTCGACCTCCCGAATGAGGCCCGCCAGCGCGATGGGGATATGCTGCGTGGTGTCCGCCTGTGCGAACATCGCGAGCCTCTTACCCACGTCGACTCCACGGCGCACCGCGGCCTCGCCCATCTTCAGGTACTTGTCCGTGACGGCGTCGCCCTTCACTTTCGAGCGGAGGAGCGTGAACGTGCCCAGGATGACGTTGAGGATGTTGTTGAAGTCGTGGGCGATCCCGCCGGCAAGCTCCCGGAGGCTTTCCATCTTCTGTGCCTGGCGGAGCTGGTCCTCCACCTGGCTCTCGAGCGTCGTGTCCCTCTTCACGGCGGCATAGTTGACGACGGTTCCCCCGGCGTCACGGACCGGCGAGATGACCATCTCTTCCTGGTACTTCGACCCGTCCTTCCGCCGGTTGACGATGCGCCCCGACCAGACTTCCCCCCTGAGAAGCGTGGCCCACATTTCCCTGTAGAAGACCGCCGGCTGCTCGCCGCTCTTCAGGAGCCGGGGGTTCTGTCCCACCGCCTCTTCGCGCGTGTACCCCGTGAACCGTTCGAATGCCGGGTTCACGTACAGTATCGTTCCTGACGCGTCCGTGATCAGTATCGCCTCGTGCGCCTGTTCGACGGCGGAGAACAGTCTCGTGCGCTCCTCCTCGGCCCGGATCCGGTCGGTGATGTCCCGGCCGACGACGATGACCTTCTCCGGCTTTCCGTCCGGGTCGCGGATGACGTTGCCCTGCGACTCAATGTAGCGCACGCTGTCGTCCTTCCCCAGGAGCCTGTAGACGATCCGGCTGCCGACGCCCGTCTCGATCGTCCTGCGGAAGATGTTCCTGACCATCTCCCGGTCGCCCGGGTGAACCTCCTCGAACGAATCGGTCCCGCGCAGCTTGTCGCGCGCGCCGAATATCGCCTCGTACGAGGGACTGTTGTAGAGCCTGCGGCCGTTCAGGTCCAGCACGGCGATGAGATCATCGATGTTGGCCAGGATGAGATGGAGGAGGCGTTCGGTCTCCGACGCGCGTTCTTCCTGCTTCATGAGGGGACCCCCTTCTCCGTGCGTTCCGCGACGTCGATGATGCCCCGGATGACCCGGAGGATGTCCGCCGGCTGGTACGGCTTCTGCAGGAACGCCCTGGCGCCGAGCGTGAAGAGGTGTGATTTGAGGTCGGGATCGAGATACCCGCTGGCGAGCACGATGCGGGAGGAGGGGTCCATTTCCCGGATCCTCGAGAAAAGGTCCTGCCCCGACATCCGGGGAAGGCCCATGTCGGTGATGACGGCCTTGATCTCGTCCCTGTGGCGCGCGAACTGCTCGAGCCCCGCGACGCCGTCCTCGGCCTGCAGGACCGTGTAGCCGTAGGACTCGAGGAGCTCCGTCAGGAGGTTCCGGAGTGCTTCCTCGTCCTCGACGACGAGTATCGTCTCGCTGCCGCCGACGATCGATTCGATCCGCTTTTCGGGAGCAGGGAGCTTCTCCTCGGGATAGGCGACAAGGTAGATATTGAACGTCGTCCCCGCCCCCGGGGAGGATTCGACGTCGATGATGCCGAAATGGCTCTTGACGATGCCGTAGGCGACGGCGAGCCCCAGTCCCGTTCCCTTGCCGGGGGCCTTCGTCGTGAAGAAGGGTTCGAATATCCTGCTCCTGACATCCTCGTTCATCCCGCACCCCGTGTCCGACACCGATACGCGGACGTAGAGCGGTGCGATGGCGTCTTTGAAGCTCCTCCGCACGTCCTCGCCGGAGATCGTCCGCGCGGCGATCGTGATCCGGCCGGGCTTGGGCTTTCCCTCGGGCTGGAGTATCGCGTCGCGTGCGTTGATGCAGAGGTTAAGGAGCATCTGGTACAGCTGCCCGGAGTTCCCCTGGATGATGGGGAGGTCCGGGGGAATGTCCGTCACGAGCTCGATCGTCTTTTCGATGCTGTGCTCGAGCACCCGCGTCAGCTCGTCGGCCACGTCCGCGAACGAAAGCGGGCGGAGCTGGATCTGACCTTCCCGCGAGAACATCAGGAGCCGCTGGGCGACGTCCGCTCCCCGGTTGACGGCGGATTCGCTGAGATCGATGTAGCGCATGTGCGACGGGTCGGTCAGGCGGGATTTCAGGAGCGCGAGCCCCCCCTGGATGACGCCGAGAACGTTGTTGAAATCGTGGGCGATCCCTCCCGCGAGCTGTCCGAGGCTCTCCATCTTCTGCGACTGCCGCAGGCGCCGCTCCATCTCGAGCTCGTTCGTCATATCGCGCTGGACGGCGACGAAGTTGACGATCACACCGGAAGAGTCGCGTACGGGAGAAATCACCATTTCCTCTTCGTAGAGCGAGCCGTCTTTCCTCCGGTTGGTGATGTGCCCCGACCAGACTTCGCCGCGGCGTATCGTTCCCCAGAGCGAAGCGAAATACGACCTGTCGTGGTTTCCGCTTCCGAGTATGCGGGGAGTCTTCCCCAGGACTTCGTTCTTCCCGTACCCGGTGATTGTTTCGAACGCGGGATTGACGTAGACGATCCGGCCGTCGGGCTCGGTGATGAGAATCGACTCGGCCGCCTGGTCCACCGCCATTTTCAACCTCGCCCGTTCTTCCTCCCCGTGTTTCCGGGAAGTCACGTCCCTGTCGATCCCCCTGTACCCGCGGAACTGTCCGCTGTCGTCGAAAACCGGGACGCCGCTCGTTTCGAGGACGACGGTACGCCCGTCCTTCGTCACGTGACGGTTCTGGAATCCGGAGAAGGGTTCTCCGCGCGAGGCGAAGCTCATCATCAGGCGCCCGAATTCGTCTGCGTCCGGCGTCTGCATGAAGTCGCGCGGGCGTTTGCCGAGAACTTCGGTGGGGTCGAATCCGAGGAGGTCTTTCACCTTCGGGCTCGCGTACGTGTAGCGCCCGGCTGCGTCCGTTTCCCAGATCCAGTCAGGGATGGCTTCGACGAGCGAGCGGAACCGCTGTTCGCTCCTGTAAAGCGCATTCTCCGCCTCCTTGCGCCGCGTGATGTCGGTGAAGCTCGTCACGACCGCGTACGGAAGTTCGTCACCCGAGCGGAGCAGGGGCTGCGTGTTGATCGAAATCCACCTCCGGTCACCGGCCGGGGTCCTGAACCCGAGCACGGTGTCCGTGCACGCCGTTCCCGTCACGAGGGACACCATGGCGGGGTATTCGCCGGGGAGGAACGGACTTCCGTCTTCGTGAATGGGGTCGACGTCTTTCTTCAGGTACGGCCACCCGGGAAGGTCGGCTGCGGGAAGCTCCAGTATGCGGAGCGCGCTCGGGTTCCAGCTGCTCAGCGTCCCGCGCGCGTCGTGCAGCATGATCCCGTCTCCCATCCCGGCGATGATCGCCCGGTGCCTCTCTTCGCTTTCCCTCAGCGCAGCTTCCGTCCGCTTCCGGCCGATCGCCACCGCGATGTGCCGGGAGATGTATGTCAGGATCTCCTGCTCTTTCCTGCCGAAACGTATGGAATCGGTGTAGCTCTGTATGACGATGACGCCGACCGCCCTGTCTCCCTCCATGAGCGGGACGCCGAGCCAGTCGACGGATGCGCCGCCGATGAGCACCACTTCACCTTTGTCCACGAGATCCTGGAACACGTCCGGCGTCGCCAGGAGTGGTTCACCCGTGCGGAGCACGTATTCCGTCAGGCCCCGTCCCGGTTTGTGCGGTGGAGGGGGAGGGTCGAATTCGTCGACGAAGTACGGGAACGTCAGGTCCCCCGTGTTTCTGTCGTAGAGCGCGATGTAAAAGTTGCGGACGTACATCAGCTCGCCCAGTATCGAGTGCACGGCGGCGTAGAAATCCGTCAGCTGGGATACCGAGCTTGCCCTTTCGGTGATCCTGTAGAGGGCGTGCTGCAGGGACTCGGCCCGCTTTCGTTCCGTAATGTCAACGAGCGTCCCGATGATCGCCGCACGGCCGTTGTGCGTGGTCCGCGTTCCGGCCAGCTCCAGGTCGATCTGCGTCCCGTCCTTCCTGATGGCGCGGAAGGTCGACCAGAGGCGGGGGGACTCGCCCGCCAGGTGGCGCCGTATCTCTTCATCGACGCGCGTACGTTCGTCCGCTACGACGGCGTCGGTGAACGTTTTTCCGTCCGTGAGCTCCCGTGCCTCGTACCCCGTGATCTCGGAAATCCGGGGGTTCACATATCTGAACCCCCCGTCCTGCAATATGTAGACGCCGACGGATGAATTTTCGACGAGCCTGCGGAACGTCGCCTCGGTTTCCTCGAGCTGCATCAGGGTCTGCTGCTGCGAGGTGATGTCCCGCGAGATGACGACGATGTACCGTATTTCTTTCTTCGAGTCGCGGACGATATGCCCGCGGGACTCGATGTGCCTGACGCTCCCGTCCGACAGGAGGAACCGGAATTCCGCCCGCTTCCCTTTGCCGGTCCGTACCGTCTGCTGAAAGAGTTTCTGGATCTGCTCCCTGTCGTCGGGATGGATCTCGGCGAACGAGTTGCTCCCGCGGAGAGAGTCAGGGTCGCCGAGGACTTCACGGTACGAGGGGCTGTTGTATATCCTCTTCCCGTTCCTGTCGAGTATGACGATGAGGTCGCCGGAATTGTTGAGGACAAGGTCGAGAAGACGGTCGCTTCCCACGAGCGAGGAGATCATCTCGATGGCGGATTGGGGAGTGCCCCTTGCCCTGGCGGGCGCCGCGTTTCTTGCCGAATGCGTGTTCGTTCTCTTCATGTCACCTTATTTCCCCGCTCGCGCATTCGCAGAAACGCATGGTTGAAATCAAATGGTTTGCGAAATTCATGCAAACACGTGGTCAAATTGACAGAGAGTTACCCAGCTATGGTAATAGGAAACGATAACTAGTGCAACTGGGTGTGATAGCTGTCACTTTGGACCCGGGACGGGTGTGCCAATCAGCCTTTTCTGAGCAAATAGACGAATAACGGGGCTCCGATGGCAGCCGTGACGGCGCCGACCGGGATTTCGGTGGGGGCGAGTGCGACCCTGGAGATCAGGTCGGCAAGGACCATGAATATGGCCCCTGAGAGAAATGAAGCGGGAAAGAGCAGCCTGTGATCCGGTCCGAATATCATCCGGCAGATGTGCGGGATGATCAGGCCGACGAACCCGACGACCCCGCTGACGGACACGACCATGCCGGTGATGAAGGACGCGAGCAGGTACGCGCTCTTTTTGAGTAAGCGTACGTTGACGCCCAGCTGCAGCGCGGTTTCCTCTCCCGTGGCGATCAGGTTGAAACCCTTCGCCTGCGTATAGAGTGCGATCGACGCGATGATGACCGGGACGCTGACGACTGCCACGGAAGCGGGACTGGCTCCGCTCAGGTTTCCCATGAGCCAGAGGAACGCGCTCCTGAGTTCCTGGTTGACCACGGCGACGACGAGGAGGACGAGCGCGTTGAAGAACGCGCCGATCATCACCCCGGCGAGCAGAAGCGTGTACGTGTCGAGCCGTCCCCTCCTGTGGGCGACCGAATACACGAGCCCCATGACCGCCGCGGATCCGGCAAACGAGGCCAGGGGGAGGGCGAACACTCCCGATCCTGCGGCGAACGTCATCGCCAGTATTGCGCCCACCGTTCCTCCGCTGGAGATCCCGAGTATGTAGGGCTCGGCGAGGGGATTTCTGAGGAGTGCCTGGAAGACGAGCCCCGCGACGGAAAGTCCGGAACCCACGATGATTGCCAGCAGGAGGCGGGGAAGTCGGATGTCGAGTATGATCGTCCTGTCGGCCGGGGAGACTGCGGTGTTCCCGGTGAGCGCTCCCGCGATGCTCTTCATCGTGACGGGGACGCTCCCCAGGGAGAGCGCAAGGAGCGCGGCAAGGAGGAGAGCGCCCGCGAGTCCGGCGACCACGGCGATTGTTCTCCCCGGGGTGAGCGGCGGATGTGTCACGCTCTCCGTTTCCTTTTTGCCGGGGCCGGTCGGACCTTTTCCCACATCGCCCGGACGAGCTCCGGGACTCCCGCCCCCGTCACCGCCGATATGCGCAGGAGGGGGGTCGTCCCGAACCTCAGTTTCGGAAGGGCTTTCAATGCGGCCGCGTCCAGGAGATCGGTTTTCGTGAGGACGGCGATCCTCGGTTTGTTCACGAGCTCTTTATTGAAGAGCTTCAGCTCGTTCAGGAGCGTCGTGTAGTCTTCGCGCGGGTCGTCGCGCGTGCAGTCGACCAGAAACACGAGAACCTTGGATCGTTCGATGTGCCGGAGGAACTGGATGCCGAGTCCCTTGCCGAGGTGCGCTCCCTCGAGGATCCCGGGGATGTCGGCGAGGACGAAGCTCGCGCCGTCGTCGACCCGGACGATGCCGAGGTTGGGGACGAGCGTGGTGAACGGATAATCGGCGATCTTGGGACGTGCGGCGGAAACGACGGAGATAAGCGTCGACTTTCCCGCGTTCGGGAATCCGACCAGCCCGACGTCGGCAAGGAGCTTCAGCTCGAGTTCGAGATCCCGCTCCTCTCCTTCTCCCCCCTGCTCGAAATGACGCGGTGCCTGGTCCGTCGATGTGGCGAACTCGGCGTTCCCCCGCCCCCCCCGCCCGCCGGCGGCGGCGACAATTTCCTCCCCGTCTTTGAGGAGATCGGCAAACACTTCTCCGGTCTCCGCATCGCGGATCACCGTCCCGGCCGGCACCTCCAGCGTGATGTCCTCGCCGCTCCTGCCGGATTTGTTCGAACCGAGGCCGTGTTCTCCGCGCTGGGCCTGGTAGATCCTCCTGTACTGGAAATCGAGGAGCGTCGTCAGGTGGCGGTTGGCCCGGATGATGACGGATCCCCCGCGCCCCCCGTTCCCTCCGTCCGGGCCCCCCTTGGGGATGAATTTCTCGCGCCTGAAACTGACGCACCCGACTCCGCCGTGCCCCGCGGCGATGTGTATCCGGGCGGTATCGATGAACTTCATGAGCTGTTCCTTTCCGCATCCAGATAGCGGCGGTGGATGGCGTCGGTGAATTCGACGACGTCGGGGTCGAACGGGTCCAGGCCCTGTGCCGTGTAGAGCGAACTCAGTATGGTCGACGCGTCCTTCCAGCTCCCGGAGTTGTTCAGGGACGTGATGACATCTTCGTATTTCTCTTCGTCCCTGTCGAAAATGCGTTTGACGAATCGCGTTCTGTAATGCCCCTGTATGAGTTCCCGCAGATCGGTCAGGTCAGCGGCGGGCTCAGATCCCGCAAAAAGTCGTTCATACGATTCCGGGGCTCTCGGCCTCTCCGGGGGCTTGACGGGTTCGACGGCGGGAGGGGACACGGACTTCCGCGGTCCCGGCTCGTCCGGCACGGGAATTTCCTCCCTGCCGTCCGGCTCTTCCGTGACAAAATCGAACAGCGAAGGGACGGGTATCTCAATTGTGGGCATATACAGGGGGGATTCTTCTTCCGGAGCCGGCTGCACCACACCGGGCGGCGCGGGGGCGGCTTCCACGTGCGACTCCGGTGCCTCCGGCACCGCACCCGGGGGAGCGGATTCTTCACCCTGCGCCGCTGCCGCTGGAATGTCCGGGTGCCCTCCAGCCGGCTCCCCGGCCTTCGGGGGGGGAACAGGTTCCGCGGTGGACCCCTGTCCCAGGTAAAGGTCCTCCACCAGCGTCGTCAGTTCGTCGAGCGTGATCTCTTCCCTCCGCCGGATGCGGCAGATGCTCTCGATGTAGTCGCGGAGTATCGTCATCTTCTTGTCCTCGAAGAAGACGAGTATCGGCTTGAGCGGTATGCTGACGTCGGGGGGTGTGTCGCGGAGAAGCAGGAAATCGAATACCGGTTTTGCCAGGAGCGCGAGTTCCCTCGGGTTGTGCTGCTTGACGATCTGGTCGTCGATCCGGACGAGCATCGTCCGGAATTCCTCCGCGGTGATGTCCATGTTCCCCCGGCGCTGAAGGACCTTCTGTATCAGCGTGCGGAAGTAGGCATAATCGACGGTGCAGTCGAGCTTCGCGATCACGTCCCGCGCGCTCATCACCGTTCCCGATTCGAACACGAAATTCTGTATCGTCCACTGGGGGCGGCACAGGTAGTTCTCCAGGAAATGGATCGCGTTTTCAAGAAGGCCGGTGAACTCGGTTCTGGTATAGCTGTACAGACCGGCCATCGACGCGATGAACGCGCGCGCGTGGCGCCGCACACCCGGGGCGTGCATGTCGACCCGGGAGAACCTGGGGGAGGCGAACAGTTCGGCCTCCATCAGGCGGACGGTCTCCGATTGGATGTACGTCTTGATTCCGCGGGGGACGTCGGCGGCGAGGATTTCCCGCAGCAGGATGGCATCCCTGTCTCCAATGGTCCTCGCGCTCAGCGTCGCGAGAATCGAGTCGGTCTCATGTTCGAGCATCGTCAGCCTGGTTTCTTTTTCAGGACTGTTCTGACACGGTCGATTTCTTTCCTGGCGGCCGATTTGAACGTCTCGTCGATTCCCGGGCGGTCCACGATCTGCTGGTACATCGTCAGCGCCTGGTCGTAGCGTCCCATTTTTTCGTACGACTGGCCCGACATGTAGAGCGAGTTCGCCGTCCAGTCGATCTTCCCCTTTTTCGTGACGAGATAGGGGACTTTGAGAAAGTCGAGTATTGCCTGCTGGTAGTCCCCCTTGTGGTAATTGGCCTCGGCGATGTAGTACCGGATTTCTCCTTCGAGATCGCTTCCCGCCTCGTCGAGGAGCGACTGGAGGTGCAGCGCGGCCTGGTCAAAGTAGCCGAGATGGTCGTACAGGATGCCGATCTTGATCTTCTTGTCGAGCGCATCTTCCGCGTTGGGGAAGAGCTCCAGGTACCTGCGTGTGAGTGTCAGCGCGCCGTCATAGGCCCCGGCCACTTCGTAGGTTTCGATCAGGTTGCTCATCGCGGAAGGGAGGAGGTCCCCGTCCGGGTGCGGGTCCTCGACGATTGCCCTGTAGTGCTTGATCGCCTGGTCCCATTTCTCCGCGGCGTAGTACAGGTTCCCGAGCGCGAGATGGACGTGCGTGATGATGGCCGCCTGCGGATGATCCGAGAGGATCTGCTCAAGCCGGGTGATCGCCTCCCCGGGTTTCTCCTGCGCTTCGAGCGTCTTTCCTATCCAGTACAGGGCGGTGGGGCCGGAGGGGGAATCCTCGAACTTGTCGGCGACCCGCTGGAAGGCTTTCATCGCGCCGGCATATTCTTCGCGGCGGAACTGGAGCAGCCCTTTCTCGAGCTCGAACTGGGCGGCGTCCGGATGGTCGTCCGGGAACCTGGTTTCAAACGAGGCGATCGCCTTCTCGGTCTCCGGTCCGCCCCCCCCGCGGATCATCGCGATGATGATCCGGGAGTCGAAGTACAGCCGGTCAGTGTCCCCGGGGGCGGCCGCGGAGAGTTGCGCGTACTCCTTGATCGCGTCCCTGTAATCCCCGCTGTCGAACAGGAGATCCGCAATGTCGCGCGTGACGCCCGCACCCGGCGCCGCCGATTCCGCCTCCCGGAAATACGACGTGGCGATGTCTCTGAGGCCTTCGGCCCGGTAGATCGTCCCGAGCGCAGAGTATGCTTCTCCGGCGATCGGGCCGGTCTGGTTTCTCTCCAGCACCTCCATCAGGAAGCGTTTTGCCCCGTCGTTGTCCCCGGCTGCGCTCTTGAGCTTGCCGAGCGCGAGAAGCACCGAAGGGGAAGGCTGGCCGTTTCGCATCGGGTCGTCCCGCTCGCGCTGGAGTATCTCCTGGTAGCCGGCGAGTGCGGCATCCGTTTCTCCCGCCCCCGCGAGCGCTCCGGCGAGTTTTTCCTGTGCCTGGAGGGCGAACGATGTGTATCCGAATTCCCCGGTGAGCTTCTGGTAAAACTCCGCGGCTGCGCGGGGCTTTTTCTGCGCCAGGGCCAGGTCTCCGAGTTTCGAGAGGACTTCGGCTGCGTGCCCGCTCGCGGGGAATTCCGTGAGGAACCTTCCGCCCTCGGCGAGGGCGGAATCGGCGGCACCGGCCCTGATGAGGAGTCCGAGGCTCCTGTAGGCGGCTTCCTCCCTGACGGCGGGGTCGCCGCTGCTTCGCAGGGCACCGGCGTATTCCGCGGCCGCGGCGGCCGGGCTGTCGGCCTTCTCAAAGAGCTCTCCCGTGGTCAGCCGGATGACGCCGGCACCGGGGAACGACGGGTTCCGGGAGAGGATTTCCGCCTCGGCCTGCCTCGCGGCCGGGAGTGTCGTCGCGCTGAGCCGGAATATTGCCAGCACCGCCGAGTTCGAGTCGGGCGCACCGGCCCCCAACGACAGGTAGGCGCGGTATGCATCGATCGCCCGGGAAGCACCCCGGGGATCCCTCCAGCTCAGGTATTCAAGGCTCTGCGCTTTCTTCATGAGCGCGTCTCCCGCCCTTTCGGGGCCGATCCCCGCCGCCACGGCGTTTTCGAACTGTGCCGCAGCCGCAGCGTAGCTCTTGAGATCGCTGAAATAGATCTCCCCGAGCCGGTACGCCAGGTCCGCCTTGTCCTTGTCCGAGACGACGTCGCCGACAAGGAGCGCCAGCTTCTCCAGTCCCGAGTCTTTTTCTTTCGCCTCGAACGTCTGTATGATCTTCACCCGCTCGTCCGCCCCGGCCCGGAAGTCGGACGCGGGATACCTGGCGATGAGCTCCCTGTCAATCTGGAGCGCACGGTCAAATTCCTTCATCTGCTCGTGGGCGCGGGCCGCCCCGTCAAGCGCGTCGTCGGCGACGGCCGAGGACGGGTACCGCGCGGCGATCTGTTCGTAAATCGCCGCAGCCTTCCTTGTGTCCGAGAGTCCGCCGGCGCACAGGCGTGCTTCCCTCAGGAGTATCTCCGGCGTGACGGGGTCTTCGGGACTTGCGTCGGTGAACGATTCGAATTGCTGCAGAGCGGCGGGGAAATTCTTCTGGTCCTCGGCATTGAGCGCCAGTTTCAACCGGGCCCGGCGGCGGAGCGGTTCCGGTGCGGCGGACTTCAGCAGACGGTTGCAGGCGTCGTTCGAGCGGCGGTAGTCCTTCGCGCGTCCGGCGGCGCAGGCGAGCTTCCAGAGGACGACGGGCCACTTCTCTGCCGCGGGCGCCCCCGTCAGATACCGTTCGTACGATGCCGTCGCCGCCGCATCATCGCCCAGCGCCGCCTGCGCGTCCCCGCTCGCCTCGAACGCCTCCCGGACCAGGACCGAGTCGGCGGCGGTCTTCTCCGCGATCGCTTTCCTGAACCATTCCAGCGCTTCCGCGTTCTTTCCCGATGCCGCGACGAGTTTTCCCAGGTTGAGATACGCTCCCTGGATTGCGGCGCTCCGGGGATATTTCGTGATGATCTCCCTGTATTCGGACTGCGCGTTGTCGGTTCTTCCCGTCGCCTGCGAGATGTTCCCCAGTATCAGGAGCGCGCCCGCCCTGGCGTCGGGGGACGGGTCACCTTCAATGACCCGTTTCAGCTCGTTCTGCGCCTGCTCGTAGTTGCCGTCTTCGAAGTAGATCTCGCCGATCTGCGTCCGTGCCGCAAGCATGGCGCCGCTCGTGGGGTATTCCTGGAGTATCACGCGGAGCGTTCTCCGCGCGTCGTCGCGTGCGCCCGCCAGGAGAAAGTACCTCGCCGATCTCAGGAGGGCGTCCGGGGCGGATTTGCTCCTCGGATGGAAGACCTTGACGCGCTCGAATGCCAGCGCGGCCTCCCTGTACGTGCCGAGTGCCGCGTAGGATTCGCCGACGTTCCACCACGCTTCGGGAGCTTTCGGGTTGTCCTGGTAGGTGAGCGCGAACGACTGGAACGTGAGCCTTGCGTCGTCGAACTTCTTGAGCTTCATCTGCACCAGCCCGAGGTAAAACCGGGCGTCTATCCCCTGGGGGGTGGAGGGGTAAGCGCCGATGAATTGCCGGAGCTGCTCTGCCGCGAGGTCGTACAGGCCGTCGTTGTAAAGGTTGATGGCGAGCTTGAAATCGGCGTTTTCCTTGGAGTTCTGGGCAACCGTGGAACCCGGTCCGGCCAGAAGGAGGGGAATGGCGAGAAACTGGAGGATTACTCGGTGGATTCGCATAGCGCAATATCAAACTTACAATATATTTGCCAGTTGCGCAAGGCGACCCGCCCGCGGCCCTACCGTGTCCCCCCCGCGCTCCCCATCTCCCCGGCCATCATCATGCGCTCGTTCCAGGACTCGGGGATCCTCCCTTCGTGTATGCCCGGTGAGAATGTGTAGTGCCCCCGCCCGTGGCTGATGAGGTCCGGGTTGACGAAGTTCAGACTCGCGATGCACAGCAATACGCCGAGCGAGACGCGGGGCGATGAGAGGCGGTCGGCAAGTATCAGCGCGAAGGGGACTGCGGGAAGGAGGTATGCACGGTCCAGGGGAAGCGCGAAGAACTGGACTGCGCTGACGGCGAGCGCCGCGATGCACGAGATGATGATCGGGTCCCGGAGCCGGATGGATTCGCGCAGGCGGTTCCTCCCCGCGAACACCGCCGCCCCGATCGCGATGAACGCGAGGGGTCCCAGCGCGTATATCGTCCTGTATCCGAAATCCAGAATGCGGACGCCGAACTCCGGGTGGACGTCGCTCATCTCCTCGCGCGTGAGCGCGAACCAGTGGAACGGGCCCCCGTACGTGATGAGAACCGGGAGGAACGATGCGCCGGCAGCGCCGGCGGCCGCGCACAGGTACCGGAGGCCTGCTCCCCTGTCCGTGCGGAGCGTGATGAAGATGACGAGGGGGATCGCGACGGTCAGATTGGAGGGGCGGAAACCCGAGGCGATTCCCGTCAGCACGCCGGAGGTGATCTCCTTCCCGTCGATCGCCGCGTCGAGCGCGGCGAGGAGGAACGCCAGCGACCAGAGGTAGTCCATCGTCGTCGCGGCGTTTGTCAGGACCAGGGGAGCACAGATCAGAGAGAAGAACAGGGGGAGGGGGTTCCGGCCGGCCTTGCCGACGATCCGGAACCAGAGCACGGTGAGGACGAGCGCCGCGGCGAGAGTTCCCGCATTGGAGGCGACGGCGCCGCCGAGTCCCACGAGGGGAGCGTTTGCGATCTCGTGCAGGGGGTACCCGGGAAACCTCGATACGACGTACCGGCCGCTCGCCCAGAGACTTCCGGCCGCCCGGGCAACGAGCCACGCGTCCGGGTCGGCGCCGTAACCGGCGCCGACCATCGGGACTGCGGCTGCGGCGACGATCGCGAGCCCTCCGGCGAGCGCTCCCCCCTTGAGGGGCCTCAGGCCAGTTTCGCCTTCAGGTATTCGGCGTTGAGCCGGGCGATGTGCGTGACGGAGATCTGTTTCGGGCACTCGGCCTCGCAGGCATAGGTGTTCGAACAGGACCCGAACCCTTCCGCGTCCATCTGTGCGACCATCGCTTCCACGCGCTGGGCGCGTTCGGCGTGCCCCTGAGGAAGGAGGGCCAGCTGCGAGACCTTTGCGGCGACGAAGAGCATCGCCGACCCGTTCTTGCACGCGGCGACGCAGGCGCCGCACCCGATGCAGGCCGCAGCGTCCATCGCTTCCTCGGCCACGGGTTTCGGGATCGGTATGGCGTTGGCGTCGGGGACGCCCCCGGTCCTGACGGACACGAACCCGCCGGCCGACATGATCCTGTCGAATGCCGAGCGATCGACGACGAGGTCCCTGATCACGGGGAATGCCTTCGCGCGCCACGGCTCGACGGTGATGGAATCGCCGTCATGAAATGTCCGCATGTGGAGCTGGCAGGCGGTCACGCCTTTGAGGGGGCCGTGTGCGCGTCCGTTGATGTAGAGCGAACACGTGCCGCAGATTCCCTCCCGGCAATCGTGGTCGAAGGCGATCGGTTCCTCCCCCTTCCGGATGAGGTCCAGGTTCAGCAGGTCGAGCATCTCGAGGAACGACATGTCGGGAGAAACGCTGGAGAGCGTGTAGGGCGCGAAGCGCCCTTCGGAGGTCCTGTCCTTCTGGCGCCAGACGTTGATCGTGATGGTCATTGTTCCTGACATTGGGCGTCACTCCTCATTTATAACTGCGTTGGCTCGGTTTCACGTAGTCGAACTTCAGCGGTTCCTTGTGCAGCTTCGGGGACTTGTTCGTCCCGCTGAACTCCCAGGCGGCGACGAACGAGAACTTCGCGTCGTTCCGCTTCGCTTCGCCTTCCTCGGTCTGGTGTTCCTCGCGGAAGTGTCCGCCGCACGATTCGTCGCGCAGCAGGGCGTCCCGGACCATCAGCTCGGCGAGTTCCAGGAAATCCGCCAGCCGGTGCGCCTTCTCGAGCTCCTGGTTGAACGAGTCCGGTGAGCCCGGGATCGTGACTTCCTTCCAGAACCGCTCGCGGAGCGCCGGGATGAGCGTCAGGGCCTTCTTGAGCCCGGCGGCGTTTCTTCCCATGCCGCAGTAATCCCACATGATTTTGCCGAGCTCCTTGTGGAGAACGTCGACGGGGGTTTTCCCCTTCACGCCGATCAGCTTCTTCGTCAGCGCCCCGACCGACTCTTCCGCCTCCCTGACCGCCGGTGCGGACCGGTCGATCTTCGGGAATTTGTTGGACGCCAGGTAATCGCCGATCGTGTAGGGGATGATGAAGTAGCCGTCGGCGAGCCCCTGCATGAGCGCGCTTGCCCCGAGACGGTTGGCGCCGTGGTCGGAGAAGTTGGCCTCGCCCAGGACGAACAGCCCGGGAATCGTCCCCATGAGATTATAGTCGACCCAGAGCCCCCCCATCGTGTAATGGACCGCGGGGTAGATCCGCATCGGCGATTCGTAACCGTCTTCGCCGGTGATCTGCTTGTACATGTCGAACAGGTTGCCGTACTTCTCCGCGACCCAGGCCTGGCCGTTTCTCTTGATGGTGTCCGAAAAATCGAGGTACACCGCGAGCCCGGTGCTCCCGACGCCGTGACCCTTGTCGCACATCTCCTTGGCGCGCCGCGAGGCGACGTCCCGGGGGACGAGGTTGCCGAACGAGGGGTAGAGCCTTTCGAGGTAATAGTCCCGCTCGTTTTCCGGAATCTGGTTCGGGGGCCGCCTGTCGCCTTTGGCTTTCGGGACCCATATCCGTCCGTCGTTCCGGAGGCTTTCGCTCATCAGGGTGAGCTTCGACTGGTGGTCGCTTGCCACGGGGATGCACGTCGGGTGGATCTGCGTGAAGCAGGGGTTCCCGAAAAACGCCCCGCGCTTGTGCGCGCGCCACGTTGCGGTGGCGTTGCACATCTTGGCGTTCGTCGAGAGGAAGAACACGTTGCTGTATCCCCCGGTGGCGAGGATGACCGCGTCGCCGGTGTACGATTCGAGCGTGCCGTCGACCATGTTGCGCGCGACGACCCCCCGCGCCTTTCCGTCGGCGACGACGAGGTCGAGCATTTCGCGCCGTTCGAAGAACTTCACGGCTCCCAGTCCCACCTGGCGCATCAGGGCGGAATACGCGCCGAGCAGGAGCTGCTGCCCAGTCTGCCCGCGGGCGTAAAATGTCCGGGAGACCTGCGCGCCGCCGAACGAGCGGTTGTCGAGGAGCCCGCCGTACTCACGCGCGAAAGGGACTCCCTGGGCCACGCACTGGTCGATGATGGCGTTGCTCACCTGGGCGAGCCGGTAGACGTTCGCTTCCCTCGCCCTGTAGTCACCCCCCTTGACGGTATCGTAAAAGAGGCGGTAGACGCTGTCGCCGTCGTTCGGGTAGTTCTTCGGCGCGTTGATTCCTCCCTGTGCCGAGATGCTGTGCGCCCTGCGCGGGGACTCGTGGTACGAAAGTGCCGTGACCTGATACCCCAGTTCGGCGAGCGATGCGGCGGCGGAAGCGCCGGCGAGCCCCGTGCCGACGACGATGATGTGATACTTCCGTTTGTTCGCGGGGTTCACCAGCTTCATGGCGAAGCGGTGGTTGTCCCATTTCTGCTCGATGGGACCCGCCGGTATCTTGGAATCTAATGTCATGGTCTGTGTCCCTGTTAGTGAGCCAGGAGAAAATAGAGCGGCAGGACGGCGAACGCGATCGGGATGAGGAGCCAGAAAACGACCGCAATGGCGTTGATGAGTGGTTCGTATTTCCTGTGCTTCAGGCCGAACGTCTGGAAGGCCGACTGGACGCCGTGCTTCAGGTGATAGCCGAGGAATGCGAGGGCCACCATGTAGAACGCGACGTACAGGGGGCTCTGAAACGCCTCATGCACCCGGTCGTACATCGTCCTCCCGTCCGGGAAGAAACGGGAACCGACGAAGAACGTGTTGACGTGGATGACGAGGAACACGAAGACGAATGCCCCGGTCCAGAATGCGAGCCGTGAGGAGAGCGCGCTGTTCTCTCCCGGCCGGTTCACTGCGTACTTCACGGGGCGGGCGAGCCGGTTCGCGATCCAGAGCCACCCGCCGACGAACGCATGAAGGAGAAAACCGGCGAAAAGGATGATTTCGAGCGGCCGGATCAGCGGGTATGTCGCCATGAACTCGGCATAGACGTTGAACGTCGAGCCGTCCTTCCCCAGGAGAAAGAGGTTGATGTAGAGATGGACGACGAGGAAGCTGCACAGGAAAAACCCGGTCAGCCCCATCACGATTTTTCGCCCGACCGAGGATGTATAGAACGAGGAGATCTTGTTCATAATGGATGTCCCGGAACGACGGTGAGGGTGAAGAACTGGAAAGAGTCAGGTTGGCAACGGCGTTGTGAATCTACAAAAAATCGCAAAAGAGTGCAAATGCAGTCCCCGCCTCACTCGGCGGCGGCCGGCCGCACGAACCGGACCACGGAAATGACGCTTCCGGCAAGCCCCAGGAGCATCCCTGTTCCCACGACCGACGCGTAGAACACCGGCGGCATGCGCAGGTAGGGCGCGAATTCCTCCGAAACGAGCCGCGTGGCGTACTCGAACAGAAGGAGCATGAGCCCGGAAGCGGCGAGACCGCCGAAGAGACCCTGCATGAGCCCCTCGATGATGAAGGGGCGTCGTATGAATCCTCGCGTGGCCCCGACGAGCTCCATCGTCCGTATGAGCTTCCGCTTTGCCGTGATCGCGAGCCGGATGGTGTTGGCCACGAGGAAAATGGCCGTCAGGCTGACGGCGATCCCGAGCCCCAGCATCACCCTGTCCACGCTCGCGGCGCGCTGGTCGATGAGCTCGAGGAGGACGCGGCGGTAGGTCACGGTGTCGATTCCGGAGATCGCGGCGACCTTTTCGTAGACGGCCTGCGTCTTCGACGACGTCCGGTAGGGCTCGCGGAGCGTGATCTTGAACGACGGGGGGAGGGGGTTGAAATCAAGGACCTTGGTGATGTCGTCCCCGGTCTCCTTCCTGAAGATGTTCAGCGCGTCGTCCTTGGAAACGAAATCCACCTTCTCGACCCCTTCCAGGGCGGTGATCCGGGACTGGAGGCCGGCGACCTCGTCGTCCGTGACGGGCTCGGTGAGAAACGCTTCCATGTCCAGGCGGCTCCGGAGCGAACCGACGAGCCGGGAGGCGTTGATCGTGACGGCGGCGAATATGCCGACGAGGATGAGGGAGATGCTGATCGTGGCGACCGAAAGCAGGCTGGAGAGTTTTGCCCGCCGGAAACCGGAGAAGCTCTCCCGGAGCGTGTATGCGAAGCTCATGGATGATCGGTCAGAAGTTCGATTCGTCGCGCCACCGGACGATCCTCCAGGGGTCGCTGCCGCTCGAGCGCTGGAGCGTCAGGTTGGCGTAGCCGGAGATCTGTTCGATGTCGCTCGCATTGAAGACGACGGTCAGGTTGAAGCCCCGGACGACGTTGACCGTCGTGGACTCGGCCGACGTGGAGATGATGTTGTTCCAGATGAGGTCGAGCTTCTGGGCGTTCTGGAACAGCCCGTACGTGCTCCTCATCTCCTCGTCTCTTCCCCAGGTCTGGTCAATGCCGAGATCGTAGTCACGATACACAAAAATGAACTGTGCATCAACAAGGGGTCCGTACACCGTCGTGTCGCGGAACGTGTACGCGGCCTGGAAGCACTGGAAGATCCCGTCCACGGTGTGCGGATCGCACGCCCCTGTCGCGGAAGCGTCGTCGCGCCCGGGGGCGAACGGATTGACGCATCCCGTGGAGACCGTGCACGCCAGGAAGCACACGAACGCTGCGCCCCGCAGGACGCGCGCCGGGGCGGACGCAGGGGTCCTCAATTGCTGAATTTTCCCTTGAACAGGCTCCATGTAATGTCGGTCGTGGTCTTGTTGTCCGTCCACCGGTAGATCGTCCAGAAGTTGCTGCTGCTTCTCTGGAGGGCGAACTGGAGGTTGCCGCTTGCCCGCGAGGGGAATCCCGCCGTGGTGTTCTCGAACGTGAGCGTGTAGTCGTACTCCAGGAGCGCGGAATCGGCCGCGAGCGAGCTGGACTTCTCCGTCAGGTCGAGCTTCGAAATGGATGTCGGGGTCGTGCGCGTCGTGAGGTTCTGAAAATACGCCTGTTCTTCGACGGTCGTCCAGCTGCGGAAGAGCGAGGCGTACAGCGCGGTCCCTTCGGACGAGGGGACGAAGAGAAACTGGTGGACGGAGGACTGGGGGTCGGCCAGGCACTGGACGTAATTCGGAACGCTTTTCTGCTCGATGGCGCTCTGCAGGTTGCTGATCACGATCAGGGGGTCGGTGGGGGGGACGAACGTCTGGCTGGATTGTGTCGGTGCCTCCGGCGTCCTCGGCTCGAACAGGCCGCAGCCCGCCGCGCACTGCGCGAGAAACGCCGCGAGAAGGAGGAGTATCGTGCCCCCTCCGGGAGCTTTCACAGGGTAATCCTCCCTTCCAGCGCCCTGCCCAGCGTCGCCTCGTCGGCGAACTCGAGATCGCCCCCCACGGGGAGGCCGCGCGCGATCCGGGAGACCCCGACGCCGAGCGGTTTCAGAAGCCGTGTCAGGTAGATCGTCGTCGCCTCCCCCTCCACGTTCGGGTTCATGGCCAGGATCACTTCCGCCACCTCGCCGTTGACGCGCGTCAGAAGCTCCTTGACCTTCAGCTCTTCGGGGCCGATCCCGTCGAGCGGCGAGAGGGAGCCCCCCAGGACGTGGTAGAGTCCCCTGAACTCGTTGGTTTTCTCGACCGCGATGACGTCGTTGGGCTCCTCCACGACGCAGATGATCGACCGGTCACGTTTCGGGCTCGCGCATAACGCGCACGGATCCTGCTCGGTGATGTTGCAGCAGATCGAGCAGTACCGGATCCGGTCCTTCACGTTGACGAGCGCCTTGGCCATCCGGACGACCTCCTCCCGGGGCTGTTTCAGGACGAACAGGGCGATCCTCTGGGCGGACTTCCGCCCGATCCCGGGAAGGCGGGAGAATTCTTCGATGAGTTGCTGCAAGGCTTCTGAAGTGTACAGCATGCTGATGTTGTTGAGTGTGCCGGCAGGGCGGCCCGGCGCGGGAGTACCCCGCGGCCTGGCCTCAGAATCCCGGAAGGTTGAGCCCGGGGATGTTCGGGAGCATCCCGTTGGTCGCCTTCGCCATCTCTTCCTGGGCCATTTTGGAGGCGTCTTCGAGGGCTTTGTTCGCCGCGGCGAGCACAAGGTCCTCCAGCATCTCGATATCCGCGGGATTGACGACCTCCTTGTCGATGGTGATTGCCGTCAGGTGCTGCTTCCCGTTGGCGGTCACCTTGACCATCCCTCCGCCGGATTCCCCGACGACGGTTTTCGTTTCCAGTTCCTGCTGGACGCGCGCCATCGCTTCCTGCATTTTCTGGACCTGCTTCATCATTCCCTGCATGTTGGGGAGACCGGGCATCGCCACTCCTGTTTGTCGTGCTGTCGTGTGAACGTCCGCTCTCTATATATATCGGTTTTGAAAGGGAAAGTCAAACCGGGGTGCGTGCCGCGGGGGAAAAGGGGGAGGATACGGGTGGTGGTCCCGCTCCTTCCCCGTGTCGCAGTTGCATAAAGGAGCGGGACCGCCCGTATGTGTGAACTCAGTCCGTCACGATGACGAGGTAGTTTTCCTGCCAGAACCGTCCGGGACTCATGATCGTCAGCTCGGACGACTTTTCTTCGTTCTGTTTCGCGGCGAAGAGGTCCGCGTTCCGTTTCGGGAGGATTTCCTCGATCCGGCCGTCGACTTTGATGGTCTGGTCCTTCGTCTTGTCGATCGGCGTGAAATTCGACTGATCGACGCCGGTGCTCATGACGGTGGTCGAGCCCAGCAGACCCCAGAGGAATCCGCCTTCGTCGGTGATGATCCCCTTCTTGCGGAGCTCATCCCGGGTCCCGATGATGTAGAATCCCGTGTTCATCGCGCGCTGCTGTTCGCTGATCGTCATTTCCCTCTCCTCGATCAGCTTCGTCTTTTCCGCCATGGTCGCCTGAAGTCCCTCCACCTTTGCCTGGAGCTGGGTGATGGACTGCTCCCGCTCCGCGATCGATGCCTTGAGGTTCTCAATAAGGGAATTCAGCCCCGCGATCTGCCCCTTGAAATCCTTCATGCGGACCTGAAGCGCCGCGATCTTCTTCCGGTTTTCCTGGAGGGATGATCCGATCTCGCTGATGTTCTGCAGGAGCCTGTCGCGCGACTGCACGTTGGTGTACTGGGAAGGGCCCTCCACACCTGTTCCCTTCTTCTTCAGCTCCCCTTCCTTGATCCGGGCCTTTTCGAGGTCGGCATAGACCTCGTTGACCGACTTCATGACCTGCTCGAAATAGGCGTCCCGGTCCGTGATATCCTGCTGCAGCGACGTCCGGGCGTTTTGAGCGTCCGTGAGCTGTTTTTGAAGCTCTTCCTTGTCGTTGTTGCAGCCGATCACGAGTAGTGCACAGAGTGCAAAAGCCGCCAGCCGCGTTTTCATATCATCGCCTCCACTTGTGAATTGATGCCCGGCCCCGCCGTGGTGCGGCGTCCGGACCATTCCAGGACTGGGGGAAGTGTACCCTTCCCCCGGGAGAGGATCAATCGGGAATCTGGTGTATTTGGCGGGTCTTCCCGCGGGGTCTTCGCCCTAGGTGAGTTGCCGTAGGCCGGGGGGGCGCCTCAGGAGTCCGATGTGACGAGCCCCAGGCTGATCGCGTGCCTGACGAGCCCTGCGGTGTCGTGGATGTTCAGCTTCTGCATGAGGTTTGCGCGGTGCGTGTTGACGGTGCGGAAGCTGAGAAAGAGCGTGTCGGCGATCTGGCGGTTGGTATACCCCCGGGCGATGTACTGCAGGACCTCGAGCTCCCGCTTCGTGAGCTGCTGCCCCGCCGCCGCTTCCTTTTTTTCTTCCGCGTGCGGGGCGGTGCCGGAGTCGTTCGCCCGCTTCATGAACCCGTCCACGATGAGCTTCGAGATCCCGGGGCTGAAGAACCGCTCGCCGGCCATGGCGGAGCGGACCGCGTCGAAGATCTCCTTCCTGCTCGCGTTCTTGAGGAGATAGCCGCTCGCCCCGGCGCGGAGAACGTGGTAGGCGTATTCCTCGTCCTCGTGCACGGTGAGGATGATGACCTTGGTCTCCGGGTTGTTCTTCGTGATGATCTTCGTCGCCTCGATGCCGTCGAGTTTCGGCATCGAGATGTCCATGAACGCGATGTCCGGCTTCTGTTTCTCGACGAGTCGTACGGCTTCTTCGCCGTCGGCGGCCTCCCCGGTCACCGAGAACTCCGGAGAGGTCCTCAGGAGCATCCTGAGCCCGCTCCGGACGACGTCGTGGTCATCCGCGATGAGTATCCTGGTTTTCTTCATGTGTGGCCTCTGCCTGCAGTGGTATGGTGACGGTGATCCTTGTTCCCCCCCGGGCGCCGGTTCGGCCCCGAATTTCCCGCCGAGAAGTTCCGAGCGCTCCCGCATCGACATGAGCCCCATGCCGTGTCCTTCTTCCTTCGCGCGCGCCGTGTCCGCTTCCCCGAAACCCGATCCGTCGTCGGTGACGGTGAGCCGGAGCGACGATGCGCTTCCTTCGAGCGTCAGGACCGCATTACGGGCGTGCGAGTGCCGGGCGATGTTGGAGAGCGCCTCCTGCGCGATCCGGTAGAGCGCGATCTCGATGTTGGTGTCGACGGGCCCGGCGTGGGAGTCGACGAACGACGTCCGTATGGTGTGGAGTTTTTCGAACTCCTTGCACAGCATCCTGAGCGCCGTCACGAGCCCGAAGTCGTCGAGGACGCTCGGGCGCAGGTTTGACGATATCCGCTGTACCTCGGTGATCGCGCGGTCAAGCTCCAGGTTGATCCCGCTCAACCCGCGGACCATCTTTTTGTTGGCGGGTTCGGCTTCGTCGGCGAGGACCTCGACCCGGAACTTCATTCCCGTCAGCCGCTGGCATATGTCGTCGTGGAGCTCACGCGAGATCCTCTCCCGTTCCTCCTCCTGGGCGCGCTGGACCGAGATCGCGTACGCCCGGAGGCCCGCCGAGCGCTGCCGCTCGGCCTGCTCGAGCTGGACGGTCATGAGGTTGAACGCCTCCCCCAGCGACCGGAGTTCGTCGCTCGACCGGATCTCCACCCTGCGGAGCTGGCCTCCCTGGGCGACCCGGTGCATCACCGCGGCGAGCTCCCGGATCGGCTTCGTGATGCTTTTTGTCGTGAACGCCCCTCCCACGAGTCCGACAGCGACGCAGGCGAGGACGGCCGCGAGGATCCTGCTGTTCGCAGAGGCCTCGGTCGCCAGCACGTCTTCCTTCGCCTGGGCCAGGTTCCTCTCCGTCCGCAGTTCGAGCCTGCCGTTGAGGATCGTCCCGAGCTCCCTGTACGAGGTGATGAACGCGTTCAGCGTCTGGCTCCGCTCCTTCTGCTCGTCGGCGATGACGTGGGCGAGTCCGATCGAACGCTCGGAGAGGAACGCCAGTCGCTGGGTCCATCCCTTCTCCTCGGAGGAAATCAGGACGTTCCTGTAGATCGTGAAGTAACGCTGGAATTCCGCTTCGGCGCGGTTCAGGCGGGATTCGAATTCCGGGTCCCCCGTGGCGAGGAAATTTCCGAGCGACTTCGTCATCGCGTTGGCGTTCACCTCAAGCTCCAGCGCGGCCTGCTCCCTGCGGTACGCGATGGGATCGTCCGCGTGGATCGAGGGGACGATGCGGTCCTTCAGCAGGTTCTCGATCTCGTTCACGTCCTTCAGGAGGGCGGACATGTTCCTGCTCTGGGCGTTTTTCATCTCGATCTGGGCGGCGGCGAGGGAACAGAAGCCGGCGAATCCCTGCCGGAGCTTCTCGCCCGGCTCGGGGCCCGCCGCCGCTCCGTATTTTGTGTCCGCGCTCTCGAATTCGCCCCTGGCGGAGCGGAAGGAGTCGAGAAGCCGCGTGTCTCCCGTGGAGAGGAACCCGAGCGTGGCGAGCGCGGTCTCCTCGAGGCTGGTCTCCATGCCGTGCACGGCGGTGTTCACGGGCTCCCGCACCTCGGTGATCTCCCGTATCTTGCCGCTCACGACGCGTGACTGTTCGTAGGATACGAGCCCGATGACGACGCAGAGCATCACCATGGTTCCGATACCCACGCCCAGTTTTGTTCCGATCGTCGGCATGTCTCCTCTCCTTGATGAGCTTTCCCGGCATAACGCCCCCGCCGGGGCGCACGTTCCTCACCAATATAATAGTAGTTTGCGGAGAAACCTCTAGGTCAAACAGAGTAGTTTATTCGCCGTGAGGGGGAAGAGAGAATTACGCCCATTGCCCGATTGTGGGCGGGGCGGGCGTTTTCTACCATGCATGCCAACGGTCACGGGGGGAAGGAGGATTGGCCATGCGGCAGTGCGCACGGTGGACGCTGATTGTCGTCACGATGGTTGTTGTCACGGGCCTCGCCAGGACACAGGGGAAGTTCGGCGTCGGCGTGATCATCGGGGAACCCACGGGTGTCGCGTGGAAGTACCGGACGGGCGGAGTGAATGCGGTCGACGGCGCAATCGGACTTTCCCCCGGGGACCGTGCCCGGTTCCACGTGGATTACCTCTGGGAAAAACACTCCTTCCAGGAGGAAAACCTCTCGCTCCATTACGGCGCGGGTCTCGCCTTCGGCGTGGGGGACTCGAGGGCGCTCGCCCTGGAGAACGGCGATACGTACGTCTTCGTCCGGCGCGACCTGGGGTTCGCCTTCCGCGGGGTGGCCGGACTCACATACACATTCCCGCGCTCGCCGTTCGACGCATTCGTGGAGATTGCGCCGCTGCTTATCGTGACTCCAGCAGGCGGGATGGGGATCGACGCGGCGCTCGGCGTGCGCATCTACCCCTGAGGGGACGCTGGTGCTCCCCGCATCGCTTGCAGGTTCCCTCGCCCTTCCCCCGGTTTCTGTCCCCCGCGCATCCTCTTCTATCGCCCCCTCTGACCGCCGGATTCCTTGACTTTCTGGGTCAAATCAGTTAAATTTTCAATTCAGGCTCATAACGTCTCTTTCGGGGGACGGGAATTCACCACGCGAGAGTCCATTCCTTGGGAAAAGGTCCACAGCAGGCGACGGGGGAAGACCGGAAGGTGCAGGAAAAGCTGCGGACGGGGGGTGAAATCCCCTGCCATGTCGCCATCATTATGGACGGGAACGGCCGCTGGGCCAAGAAGCGCGGAATGCCCAGGATCGCCGGCCACACCGAAGGGGTGGAATCGGTGCGGGATACGGTGGAAGCGTGCGGCCAGCTCGGTGTGAAGTACCTGACGCTGTACGCGTTCTCGACGGAAAACTGGAAACGGCCGCAGGAAGAGGTGTCCCTCCTGATGCGGCTCCTCCTCAAGGCGCTGAAGGACGAGACCGACCGGCTTAACACGAACAACGTCCGCATACAGGCGATCGGCGACATCGCCGCCCTCCCTCAGGAAGTCCAGAACGAGCTCCTGGAAGACATACAGAAGACGAAAGACAACACCGGTCTCACGCTGATCCTCGCGCTCAGCTACAGCGGGCGCTGGGACCTCACGCGTGCGGTCAGGCGTATCCTTCACGAGGCGAAAGAACGCCCCATCAGCGAAGAGCAGGTGACCGAAGAGCTCCTCGGCTCCTTTCTCTCCACGGCGGGCATACCCGACCCGGACCTGCTCATACGGACGAGCGGGGAATTCCGGATCAGCAATTTCCTCCTCTGGCAGCTCGCGTACACCGAGATCTACATTACACCAAAATTCTGGCCGGGGTTCCGCCGCGATGAGCTCTACGCGGCGGTGCACGATTACCAGAAGCGTGAAAGGCGGTTCGGGATGGTCAGCGAACAGGTTCGTCCCGCTCCGCCGGAAGAGGCGCGGTTCAGCAGGCTCATCAAGAGCGTCACGGGACTCTGAGATATGAAGATCGTAGCGTTTGTGCTCGTCGTTGCAGGTTGTGTCCTGTGCTCTCCTGTCAGCGCCCAACAGAAAGCCCCGGCCCAGGAGGTCTTCAAGATCCTCGGCATCTCCGTCGAAGGGAACACGCTCGCCGATCCCGCGGCCATCATCGCGAACTCGGGCCTGAAGGTCGGGGATGAGGTAACCGTTCCCGGCGACCAGGTCGGCCAGGCGATCAGGCGCCTGTGGGGACTCAAACTCTTCGACGACGTGCAGGTCTCGATCGACAGGAGGGCGGGGAACGGGATTTACATCCTCCTCCTCGTCAAGGAGCTCCCGCGGTTCGATCACACGGAGTTTGTCGGCCGCAATGAGGTGAGCGAGGACGACATCACGAAGAAGATCGGCCTCGTCAAGGGACAGGTCTTCCAGCCGCAGGAAACGATCCGGATACAGAAGGAAATCAAGAAGCTGTACGAGAAGGAGGGATACCTCCTCGCCGTGATCAAGGTGGAAGCCGCGAAGATGGACACGGTGAAGAACCGCATCGTCCTCAAAATCACGATCGAAGAGGGGAACGAAGTCCAGGTCGACCACATCCAGTTCCAGGGAAACAGCGCCTTCACCGACGGGGATCTGCGGGGCGCAATGGACGAAACCTCCGAGAAGCACTGGTGGAAATTCTGGTCGTCGGCGAAATTCGACAGGAAGAAGTACGACGAAGACAAGAAAAAAATCCTGGAATTCTACCAGAAAAACGGGTACCGCGACGCGCAGGTCCTCGGCGACTCGATATGGTATTCGGCGTCCAAGGAAGACATGGACATCCTGATCCGCGTGAAGGAGGGTGCGCAGTACAAGATCCGCCGCATCACCTGGCAGGGAAATACCGTGTACTCCGCCGACGAGCTCAACGCGCGGCTCGGGATGATCAACGGGGAAATCTACAACCAGGAGAAGTTCGACCACAACCTCCGCGGGAACGAATCGCAGAACGACGTCGCGTCGCTCTATCTCGACAACGGATACCTCCGCGTGAACCTCGAGCCGACCGAAACGCGGGTGGGCGAAGACTCCGTGGACATTACGATCAACGTGTACGAGATGAACCAGTTCAAGATCGGACACGTGAACATCCGGGGGAACACCAAGACGCAGGAGAAGGTGATCCGCCGCGAGCTCTACACGCGCCCCGGCGATTATTTCAGCCGTGCGGCGATCATGAGGAGCATCCGCCAGCTGTCCGTTCTGAACTATTTCAACCCCGAGAAGATCAAGCCCGATTACAACCTTGTCGACGACAAGACGGTCGACCTGACCTACGAGGTGGAGGAGAAATCGAGCGATAACATCAACGCCTCGGTCGGATACAGCGGTGCGTTCGGCGTCACGGGGGCGCTGGGGTTCACGATCAACAACTTCTCGATCAGCGAGCCGCTCACCGGCGGGGCGGGGCAGATCCTGAATTTCGAATGGCAGTTCGGCGAAGGGTCGCGCTTCCGCACCTTCAGCCTGGGGTTCACGGAGCCCTGGCTGATGGGGGAACCGACGCTGTTCGGCGTGACGCTCTTTGACACGCGCCAGATCTACGGGTTCGACCTTCAGCAGACCGGCGCTTCGATCCGCATCGGACGGCGCTTCAAGTGGCCCGATGACTTCTTCCGCGGCGACTGGATCCTGAACGGCCAGTTCAACAACGTTCGCGCGGGGGAGGGGATCTACCGGGAAGGCGTGTCGCGGCAGGTCAGTCTGACCCAGATCATCACCCGGAACAGCATTGACAACCCGGTGTTCCCGACGTACGGGTCCAACGTGTCGCTCTCCATCGAGCTGTCGGGAGGGCCGCTGCCGGGGAACGTCAGCTTTACGAAATGGATTTTCTCGTCGGAATGGTACATCCCGATGTTCAACAGCACGCGCGTGGCGCTCTACTGGAACTCCACGTACGGCTACCTCGCGCCGATCGGCTCGTCGTTCATCAACCCGATCGACGAGTTCATCATGGGGGGAACGGGGCTTGGGTACGTGGCGACGACGCCTCTCCGGGGGTACGACGACCAGTCCATCGGCGTCAGGAACGACATCGGGACCGTGGCCTACGGCAACGTGATGACGAAGCAGACGCTGGAACTGCGCTTCGCCGCCGCGCTCAATCCCATCCCGATCTATTTCCTCCTGTTCGCGGAGGGGGGGAATGTCTATCCCACGCTTTCGGAAGCGAATTTCTTCGACCTGAAGCGCTCGGCCGGGTTCGGCGCGCGTATCCAGATTCAGCCGATCGGGCTGCTCGGGTTCGACTACGGCTACGGGTTCGACAACCCCGATCCCACGAATCACAACGCCTCGGGCTGGCATTTCCACTTCCAGTTCGGCCGCGGCTTCTAACGGCGTCATTGCGAGGCCGCCGGAGGCGGCCGAAGCAATCCAAACATAGTCTCAAATTCAAACTCTCTAATCTCACATTGAGGATCTCGTGAAAAAACTCTCTGTCCTTCTGATCGGCGCGGCGTTCATCGCGTCCGCCCCGATGGCGACCGCCCAGCAGCGCATCGCATTTGTGAACTCGTCGAAGATCTTCCAGGAGCTTCCCGCGGCCCAGGACGCGCAGAAGCGGATCGACGGTATCGGCAAGCCGATGCAGGACTCGCTGGAAACGATGAAACGGGACCTGCAGGACAAGTACGCGGAGTACCAGAAGAAAGAGGCGCTCTACAACGACGCGACGAAGAAGACCGAGCAGCAGAAGCTTCTGGAGCAGGAGCGGGCGGTCCAGGAATACCAGCTCACCAGGTTCGGCCAGGACGGCCTCCTTGCACGCCAGTCCGAGACCATCATCAACCCGATCCGCGAGCGCATCAAGACGGCGATCACCGCCGTCGCGCGCGAACTGAAGTACAATTTCGTCTTCGACAAGACCGACCAGATCCAGATCCTCCTGTACGGCGACCCGAAAGACGACATCACGTTCAAGGTCATCGACAAACTCCGGCGCGGCTAGCCGACAAGGGAGGGGAAGGTCATGAGACGATTCGCGGTTGCCGCGCTCCTGGTGCTTGCGTGCGCCGGAGCGGCGGCGCAGATGAAGATCGGCCACATCAACTCCGAGACGATCATGCAGACCCTCCCGGAGGCGATCGACGCCCAGAAATCGATCGACGCGCTCGTGGCCGGGTGGGAAGCCGACCTGCAGAAGATGCAGGCCGACTGGAAGAAGAAGTACGACGACTTCGACAAGCGGAAACTGATCCTGACCGATCAGGTGCGGGCGGACCAGGAACGCGAGCTCCGGGAGATGGACCAGAGCATCACGGATTTCCGGAACAAAAAATTCGGGCAGAGCGGCGAGCTCTTCCAGAAGCAGAACGAGATCATGAAACCGATCCAGAACAAGATGTTTCACGTCCTTGAGGAGATCGCCAAGGACGACGGCTACGACTACATCTTCGACCGGAGCGGCGAGATTCTTGTCCTGTATGCCAACGACAAGTACGACCTTACCCAGCGTGTCCTGCAGCGCATGCAGACGTTCGGGAAATAACCCGTCACCGTGCCCATGATGACCGTTCGTGACATCGCGGCCGCGCTCGGCGCCGCCGTCGAGGGAGACGCCGCGGCAGAGATCGGGCGGGTCGCGAAGATCGAGGAGGCCGGGCCCGGGGACATCAGTTTCCTCGCCAATCCGAAATACCAGAAATACCTCGAAACGACGCTCGCCTCCGCGGTCATCATCGGCAGGACCGTGGAGGCTCCGGGACGGACCGGCGCGGCGCCTCCGGTGTACCTGCGCGTTGACGATCCGTACACGTCGTTTCTGAAGGTCCTCCTCCTGTTTCATCCTCCGGCAGATCCCCTTCCCCCGGGCATTCACCCGACGGCCGTGGTCGAACCCGGCGTGACGCTCGGTGCGGGCGTCCGCCTGGGGGCGCACGTCGTCGTGGGGGAGAGGAGCACGGTCGGAGAGGGGGCGATGATCCTGCACGGGACCGTGATCGGAAGGGATGTCACGGTCGGCGCACGGACTCTCCTGTATGCGAACGTCACCGTCCGGGAAGGATGCAGGATCGGCGAGCGCGTCATCATTCATTCGGGGACGGTCATCGGCAGCGACGGCTTCGGTTTCGCGCCGAAGGGGGACGGTTCGTACGAGAAGATCCCCCAGCTCGGCATCGTCGCCGTCGGCGATGACGTCGAGATCGGGGCGAACTGCGCGGTGGACCGGGCCACGATGGGCGAGACCCGCATCGAACGGGGGGCGAAGCTGGACAACCTGATCCAGGTCGCCCACAACGTCGTCATCGGCGAGAACACGGTGATCGCGGCGCAGGCCGGGATTTCCGGAAGCACGAAGATCGGCAAGAGGAACATGATCGGCGGCCAGGTCGGGTTCACGGGACACCTGGAGATCGCCGACGATTCGAAATGGGGCGCACAGTCCGGCGTGCACCGGTCCGCGACGGTACCGGGAGGCACCTACATGGGCACGCCCGCGGTCCCGTTCCGCCAGGCCTCCCGGATCATGGGGGCGATGCCCCAGCTCCCGGACGCCCTTGCCGAGCTCCGCGCGCTGAAATCCGAACTGGAATCCCTGCGCGCAGAAATTGAAAAGCTGAAGTCCGACTCGCACGCCTAGCCCATCGGTCCACAGAATTCCGGAGCCCCCATGCTCGTCCAGCAGCGCACGATAAAGCAGCCGGTGTCGATCAGCGGTATCGGCCTCCACACCGGGAGCATCTCGACGATGACGTTCAAGCCTGCTCCCGAGAACTACGGGATCCGCTTCCGGCGCATCGACCTGGGCGGGTCTCCCGAAGTGCCGGCCGACGTGGACCATGTCGTCGACATCTCGCGGGGGACGACGATCGAGGTCGGCGAGGCCCGTATCCACACGGTCGAGCACGTCATGGCGGCCCTCGTGGGACTCCAGGTGGACAACGTCCTGATCGAGCTCGACGCCAACGAGCCTCCCGTCGGCGACGGCAGCGCGAAGCCCTACGTGGACGTCCTCCTGCGGGCGGGTTTCGAGAAGCAGAACGCCCCGAAGGACTACCTGATCATCGACCAGACGGTCCATTACCACAACGAGCAGAAGAAGGTCGACATCGTCGCCCTCCCCACCGACGACTACAGGATCACGGTGATGGTCGACTACAACAACCCGGCCCTGGGAAGCCAGCACACGGGCCTGTTCAACCTGGAAAACGAATTCGTCGGGGAGTTCGCCCCCTGCCGGACCTTCTGTTTCCTCCACGAGGTCGAGGTCCTGCACACGCAGGGGCTCATCCGGGGCGGGAACCTCGACAACGCCATCGTGATCGTGGACAGGGAGCTCGACGACGCGGAGATCAAGCGCATTTCGACGAAGCTCGGTATCAAGGACGCCGTCATCCTGGGGAGCAACGGCGTTCTGAACAACCGGCCCCTGCATTTTCCGAATGAGCCCGCCCGCCACAAGCTCCTCGACGTGATGGGTGACCTCGCGCTCATCGGCGTCCCCCTGAAGGCCCAGATCCTGGCGGCGAGGCCGGGGCACGCGAGCAACATCGAGTTTGCGCGGATGGTGCGGAAGCTCTACCAGCAGAAGAAGCTCATCCGCCGCTACCAGCACGAGCGGAAGGAAGGGGTGGTCTTCGACATCAACGCGATCAAGAAGATCCTCCCGCACCGCTATCCGTTCCTGCTGATCGACAAGATCATCGAGTTCCAGCTGGACGAGAAGATCGTCGGCGTGAAGAACGTGACGGCGAACGAACCCTTCTTCGAAGGGCATTTCCCCGGCCGTCCCGTCATGCCCGGCGTCCTCATCCTCGAGGGGATGGGACAGACCGGCGGGATCCTCCTCCTGAACGGCATCGAAAACCCTGGCGACAAGCTCGTGTACTTCATGGCCATCAACAACGCCAAGTTCCGGAAGCCCGTGCTTCCCGGCGACCAGCTCGTCTTCGAGCTCACGATGGTGAGCCGGAAAAGCAGAATCTGCCAGATGAAAGGCCTCGCGTTCGTCGACGGCACGCTCGTCGCCGAGGCCGAGATGATGGCGTCGATCGTTCCCCGTAATGAAGTGCAGCAGGAGGCGCCGGGCGGGAACGGCGGAGGGGCCAATCCCCTGTCCCGATCCACCCCCACAATGAACTGACCCGTCCATGAGCATATCCATTGATCCGCGTGCCGCGGTGAGCCCGAAGGCCCGCCTCGGCACGAACGTTTCCATAGGCCCGTTCACGATCGTCGAGGACGGAGCCGAGATCGGCGACGGCACCACCGTCGGCGGTAACGCCCTCATCGCGCTCGGCGCGCGGATCGGGAAGGAGTGCCGCATCCACCACGGGGCCTCGATCGGTCACGCCCCCCAGGATCTCAAATACGCCGGCGAGCCGACGACCTGCGAGATCGGCGACAGGACCACGGTCCGCGAGTACGCCGTCCTGCACCGCGGGACGGGGCAGGGAGGGCGGACGGTGATCGGGTCCGACTGTTTCCTGATGGCTTTCTCCCACGTCGCCCACGACTGCCTGCTCGGCGACCACGTGATTATGGCGAACGCCGCGATGCTCGCCGGGCATGTGAACGTGGAGAACTGGGTGACGATCGGCGGGATCACGCCGGTCCACCAGTTCGTCAGTCTCGGGCAGCACGCGATGATCGGCGGCGGCCTCCGCGTTCCGAAGGACGTTCCCCCGTATGTTCTGGCCGGGGGAGAGCCCACGGTGTTCGAAGGGCTGAACTCGATCGGGCTCAGGCGCCGGGGATTCACCCCTGCGGCCATCGATGCCCTCGACCGGGCGTATACGCTCATCTACAGGTCCGGCCTCAACGTCTCCCAGGCGCTCGCGCGCATCAGGGAAGACGCCTCCCTTGCGGGCTGCGCGGAAGTGCAGAACGTCCTCGCATTCATCGGGAAGAGCAAGCGGGGGATCATTTCCGGGCCCCGCCTCAGGCACTGACGCGATGTCTCCTTCCTCCTGGGTATTCACGGATTCCGGCGAGCAGACCGGCGCTGTCAACATGGCGGCCGACGAATCGCAGGCGCGCGCGCTCGCCTCGGGAGAGGGGACGCCCGTCCTCCGCATATTCCGGTGGAGGCCGTGGGCGATCTCGCTGGGCTACAACCAGAACGCGGACGAGCTCGACGCGCCCAGGTGCGCCGCGGACGGCATCGACATCGTCCGCAGGCCGACGGGGGGGAGGGCGATTCTCCACGCCGAAGAGCTGACCTACAGCGTCGTGATGCCGGCGGGGCGCAGGAGCGTCCTCCAGGTGTACAACGAGATCAGTGCCGCGCTCGTGCGGGGGCTGACCCTGTACGGCGTGGACGTTGCGCTGCAGAAGTCCCAGCCCGATTTCGCCAGGGAATACCGGTCGTCCTCGTCGATCCCCTGTTTCACAAGCTCCGCACGGTATGAAATCGAATGGCGCGACCGCAAGCTCGTCGGGAGCGCCCAGCGCCGTTTCAGCGGGCCCGGGGGAGACGTGGTCCTCCAGCACGGCTCGATACTCTGCGGGGATGCCCACGTGCGCCTTGCCGATTACCTTGCTTCGGCCGTGGCGGATGCGCGCGAGGGGATCCGGTCGTCCCTGCGGGCGAAGACGGCGGACCTGCGCATGATCACCGGCGCCCCCGTCGACATGGAGTTCCTCGGGCGGTGCGTCCGCGGGGGGTTCGAAGAGGCGTGGGGCCTGACATTCACGCCTCCCGAAGGCGTCAACACACACAAGGCATGAGGGACCCATGAGCACGGCACAGAAGTCTTCGCAGCGGGTCGTGACGACGAAAACTGTCATCACGATGAAACGGTCGGGGGAGAAGATCGCGATGCTCACGGCCTACGATTTTCTCACCGCGCGGTACCTGGACCAGGTGGGGATCGACATCATCCTTGTCGGCGACTCGCTGGGCAACGTCGTCCAGGGGCACGAGACGACGCTCCCCGTGACGCTGGACGACATGATTTATCATGCCAAGGCCGTCAAGCGGGCGGTGAAGAACGCCCTGATCGTCGTCGATCTCCCGTTCATGTCCTACCAGAACAGCGTCGAGGAGGCCGTCCGGAACTGCGGCCGGATCATGAAGGAGGTCGGCGTGGGCGCGGTGAAGCTGGAAGGGGGGGAGTATGTCGCGGAGATCGTCAGGCACCTCGTGAAGATCGGCATCCCGGTGATGGGGCACCTGGGACTCACCCCGCAGGCGATCAACAGGTTCGGGACGTACGAAGTCCGGGCGCAGGACAGGCACGAGGCCGCGCAGCTCCTGCGCGATGCAAAGATCCTCGCCGATGCCGGCGTCTTCGCGATCGTCCTCGAAAAGATCCCCGCCGGGCTGGCCCGGAAGGTCTCGGCGGCGATCCCCGTTCCCACGATCGGCATCGGGGCCGGGCCGCACTGCGACGGACAGGTCCTCGTCGTGCACGACATGCTCGGCCTGACGGAGGAATTCAAGCCCCGGTTCGTGCGGCGCTACTCGGAGATGGCCGACACGATGCGGGGCGCGTTCCGCCGCTACATCAGCGACGTGAAAGGGAAGCAGTTTCCCACGATGAAAGAAAGCTACTAGAGAACCGGAATGGCATTTCACGTCCTGATTTCCAACGATGACGGCATCGACGCGCCGGGGATCTACGCGCTCGCGCTCGAGATGAAGAAGATCGCCCGCGTAACGATCGTCGCCCCCGACAGGCAGCAGAGCGCGGTGGGTCACGCGATCACCATGAACTATCCCCTGCGCGCGATTCCCTTCAGGAAGAACGGCGAGTTCTTCGGCTACGCGGTCGACGGGACCCCCGCCGATGCGGTCAAGCTCGGCGTCCGGTTCCTGCTGAAGGAGAAGCCCGATCTCCTGATGTCCGGGATCAATCACGGCTCGAACACGGCGATCAACATTCTGTATTCCGGCACCGTTTCGGCGGCGACGGAGGGGACCGTGCTCGGGATCCCGTCGATCGCGGTCTCACTGACGACGCACGACCAGGCGGATTTCTCGTACGCGGCGAAATTCGCGGCCCGGCTCGCCTCGCGCGTCGTGGAGGAGGGTCTCCCGCAGGGAACGCTGCTCAACGTGAACGTCCCCGCGGTTCCCGAGGACAGAATCGGCGGCGTGCGCGTCACCCGGCAGGGGAGCTCCTCATGGGAGGATACGTTCGATGTCCGGCGCGACCCTGCAGGCAGGGAGTATTTCTGGCTTACCGGGAGCATGGCGGTCAGGGACACCGACCCGGAGACCGACCAGATCGCCGTCCGCGAGAACTGGATCTCGATCACCCCGATCCATTACGAGCTCACGGACCGCGTGCTTCTTGAACGGATGAAACACTGGTCACTGGACGGACTCAAATGAAGAGAATCGGCGTATACACGAGCGGCGGAGACGCACCCGGGATGAACGCCTGCGTGCGGGCGGTTGTCCGGAACGGCCTTTACAACGGCTGCGAGGTGATCGGCATCCAGCACGGCTATGAGGGGATGATCGAAGGGAATTTCGTCGACCTGGGCGCGCGCTCCGTTTCGAACATCATCCAGAGGGGAGGGACGATTCTCCGCACCGCACGGTCGGAGCAGTTCCGCACGCCCGAAGGACGGGCGCGGGCAGCGGCGCAGCTGGAGAAGGCGGGGATCGAGGGGCTCGTGGCGATTGGAGGCGACGGCACCTTCCAGGGCGTCGTGCGTCTCATCGAAGAACACGGCGTGGCCGCCATCGGCGTACCCGGGACGATCGACAACGACCTGTTCGGGACCGACTTCACGATCGGGTACGACACCGCGGTGAACACCGCGATGGAGGCGATCGACAAGATCCGCGACACCGCCGCCTCGCACGACAGGCTGTTCTATGTGGAGGTGATGGGTCGCGACGCGGGGTTCATTGCGCTCGACGTCGGCATCTCCAGCGGGGCCGAATATGTCGCGATTCCGGAAACGAGGACGAACGTCGAGGCGCTGCGGGAGTATCTCGGCAACTATAAGAAGGTGAAATCGAGCGCGATCATCATCGTGGCCGAGGGGGAAGAGGAAGGGGGCGCATTCAGTCTTGCCGAGAAGATCAAGGACACCGCGGGCTACGATTACCGGGTCTGCGTTCTCGGGCACATTCAGCGCGGGGGAAGCCCCAGCGCGCGTGACAGGATCCTGGCGAGCCGTATGGGGCTTGCGGCGGTCGACGCCCTCCTCGAAGGGCAGTCAAACGTGATGGTGGGGGAGATCCACGGGAAGATATCCTTCACGCCGCTGCGCGAAACCTGGACGCAGCGAAAGGCGCTCGACAATGATATGTGGCGCCTTGCAAGAATCCTCTCAACCTGAAGATTCTTCTTGACTTTTGCCCCGAAATGCCGTACTCTATAGTCCCCTCATTGAGACTGCAACGATTCGCTTCAAGAAAAGGTTGCAAGAGTTCTTCTCAGCTATTGACAATAAGGGTTTGTTTTCGTATATTTAATGCCCGCTCAGAATGCGGCAGCCTCAAAAAGGCTGGTGTTCTTTGAAAAATAGTGTGCATAGCCATACGTCAATCTTAGCAGAGTGAAAACCTTGGCTAAGATTAGTTTCCGTCTTTTGTTTGGGCGGGAGGTAATGTGGCCAAGCTTCAAACTCGAAACTGATAGTTTGAAAAAACTACAACGGAGAGTTTGATCCTGGCTCAGGACGAACGCTGGCGGCGTGCTTAACACATGCAAGTCTACGAGAAAGGGGTAGCAATATCCTGAGTAAAGTGGCGCACGGGTGAGTAACACGTAGGCAATCTGCCTTTAGGACGGGGACAACCTCGAGAAATCGAGGCTAATACCCGATAATGCAGCGGCACCGCATGGTGACAGTTGTTAAAGGCCCGCAAGGGCGCCTATTGATGAGCCTGCGTCCCATTAGGTAGTTGGTGAGGTAACGGCCCACCAAGCCTTCGATGGGTAGCTGGTCTGAGAGGATGATCAGCCACACTGGAACTGAGACACGGTCCAGACTCCTACGGGAGGCAGCAGTGAGGAATATTGCGCAATGGCCGAAAGGCTGACGCAGCGACGCCGCGTGAAGGATGAAGTCCGTTAGGATGTAAACTTCTTTTGCAGGGGATGAATGTGGTGCCTTCGGGTGCCATTGACCGTACCCTGCGAATAAGGATCGGCTAACTACGTGCCAGCAGCCGCGGTAATACGTAGGATCCGAGCGTTGTCCGGAATTACTGGGTGTAAAGGGCGTGTAGGTGGAACTTTAAGTCGGTGGTGAAAGCCTGCAGCTTAACTGCAGAACTGCCCTCGATACTGAAGTTCTTGAGTGCGGCAGAGGGAGATGGAATTCATGGTGTAGCGGTGAAATGTGTAGATATCATGAAGAACACCGGTAGCGAAGGCGGTCTCCTGGTCCGTAACTGACACTGAGGCGCGAAAGCGTGGGGAGCAAACAGGATTAGATACCCTGGTAGTCCACGCCTTAAACGATGGGTACTAGGTGCTGGGCCGCAAGGTTCAGTGCCAAAGCTAACGCATTAAGTACCCCACCTGGGGAGTACGATCGCAAGGTTGAAACTCAAAGGAATTGACGGGGGCCCGCACAAGCAGTGGAGCATGTGGTTCAATTCGATGCAACGCGAAGAACCTTACCCGGATTTGAAAGGCCAGCGACAACCGATGAAAGTCGGTCTTGTAGCAATACACGCTGGTACAGGTGCTGCATGGCTGTCGTCAGCTCGTGCCGTGAGGTGTTGGGTTAAGTCCCGCAACGAGCGCAACCCCTGCACTTAGTTGCCATCAGGTAATGCTGGGCACTCTAAGTGGACTGCCTACGCAAGTAGCGAGGAAGGTGGGGATGACGTCAAGTCCTCATGGCCCTTACATCCGGGGCCACACACGTGCTACAATGGCCACTACAAAGGGCTGCAGAGCCGCGAGGCGAAGCTAATCCCAAAAAAGTGGTCTCAGTTCGGATTGGAGTCTGCAACTCGACTCCATGAAGCTGGAATTGCTAGTAATCGCGCATCAGCACGGCGCGGTGAATACGTTCCCGGGCCTTGTACACACCGCCCGTCAAGCCATGGAAGCTGGGAGTACCCGAAACCGCTGCGCCAACCCGCAAGGGAGGCAGGCGTCTAAGGTAAGACCAGTGACTGGGGCTAAGTCGTAACAAGGTAGCCGTATCGGAAGGTGCGGCTGGATCACCTCCTTTCTAAGGAGTCTTCTGACCGTCGCAAGGCGGCCGATGACAACTTACATTAACACTCCGTTAAGATTCTCCTCTGTGGCTGTGCACACTTATTTATTCCGAAATTGCAATCCTCCATGTCTTTTTTTGGAGGGGCCTGTAGCTCAGGTGGTTAGAGCGCACGCCTGATAAGCGTGAGGTCAGTAGTTCAACTCTACTCAGGCCCACATCGTCAGGGTGAGCCGCCTCCGGAGTTGCAGGGGCTGTAGCTCAGCTGGGAGAGCGCGTGGTTTGCAACCACGAGGTCAGGGGTTCGATCCCCCTCAGCTCCACGGAATTTTGATTCAATCGTTCTTTGACAATCGGGAAGAGTGCAGTCAGTACGGTGCCTGTAGTTGTCCTGGGCAACCAGGGCGAACAAACGCGCCGGAATTGACGACTGACATCCAATAACAAGTAGATCGCCAAGATCTATGTATGTGTCTTAAGTTCCATATACTTATTGATGCACCTGATGGACTATCTGGATCAATAAGGATTTTTGGTTAAGTTACTAAGAGCATGCGGTGGATGCCTTGGCACTGGAAGGCGATGAAGGACGTGGTTACCTGCGATAAGCGTCGGATAGGTGGAAACAACCTTTGACCCGGCGATTTCCGAATGAGGCAACTCTACGCCAGTAATATGGCGTAACTCCGCGCTGAATTCATAGGCGCGGCAGAGCAAACGGGGGGAATTGAAATATCTCAGTACCCCTAGGAAGAAAAAGTAATAACGATTTCCCGAGTAGTGACGAGCGAAAAGGAAAGAGCCTAAACCATCTGACACAGTAAAGGACGCAACCGTTGTGTCGGTGGTGTTGTGGGGCGCTTGCAGACCAATTTGCGTGGAGGTCGGGGAGTAAGAAACCACAGTGTTAGCCGAATCTTTTGGAAAGAAGAACCACAGAAGGTGAAAGTCCCGTAGGCGAAAACAGTGTGGCTCCCTGGTGAGCGTTCCCAAGTAGCACGGAATAAGTGGAAGTCTGTGCGAATCAGCGAGAACCATCTCGCAAGGCTAAAAACTCTCCAGTGACCGATAGTGAACAAGTACCGTGAGGGAAAGGTGAAAAGCACTCCTAACAGGAGGGTGAAATAGTACCTGAAACCGCATGCTTACAAACGGTAGGAGCGATCGCGGTCGTGCTTGCACGGCCGTGAGAGTGACTGCGTGCCTTTTGCTTAATGAGCCTACGAGTTACTCGTACGATGCAAGGTTAAGTCTCTCAAGAGACGTAGCCGTAGCGAAAGCGAGTCTGAATAGGGCGAATGAGTATCGTGCGGTATACGCGAAACCGGGTGATCTACCCATGACCAGGATGAAGTGAGGGTAAAACCTCATGGAGGTCCGAACTGATGAGGGTTGAAAACTTCTCGGATGAGTTGTGGGTAGGAGTGAAAAGCTAATCGAACCCGGAGATAGCTCGTACTCCTCGAAATAGCTTTAGGGCTAGCCTCAGGTAAGAGTGTCGCGGAGGTAGAGCACTGATTGGGCTAGGGTCGTCACAACGATACCAAACCCAGACAAACTCCGAATTCCGTTGACATGTTTCCTGGGAGTCAGGCGACGGGGGATAAGCTTCGACGCCGAGAGGGGAATAACCCAGACCACCTGCTAAGGTCCCCAAATCAAGGTTAACAGACAAAGGATGTTGGGTTGCATAGACAACTAGGATGTTGGCTTAGAAGCAGCCATTCATTTAAAGAGTGCGTAATAGCTCACTAGTCAAGCGACCCAGCGTCGATAATTCTCGGGACTAAACCTTGTACCGAAGCAGTGGACATCCGCGCAAGCGGATTGTGGTAGAGGAGCATTCTCTGTGCGACCGCGGTGAACGCGGGCCTTCGGGCGAAGGTGTGCGGCGACGCATGCTCGAGCGCAGAGAAATGCAGATGTAGGCATAAGTAACGATAATGCAGCTGAGAAAGCTGCACACCGAAAATCTAAGGTTTCCTGAGCAACGTTAATCGTCTCAGGGTTAGTCGGATCCTAAGCTGAGGCCAAACGGCGTAAGCGATGGAAAACGGGTTGAATATTCCCGTACCTGTCTGTAGTCGTTTGACTGTGAGGGGTGACGCAGGAGTGAAGACCAGCCGTCTGTTGGAATAGACGGTCTAAGGTGGTAGGGGTTCCGGGTAGGCAAATCCGCCCGGGAGTTATCTCCGAGAGCCGAACGGGAGGGCGCAAGCCCACAAACTGGTTCTAATCAAGCTGCCAAGAAAAACCTCGCACGGGAGAATGCAGGCAGTCCGTACCGCAAACCGACACAGGTAGATGAGGATAAATGTCCTAAGGTGCTCGAGTGAGCCATGGTCAAGGAACTCGGCAAACTGACCCTGTAACTTCGGAATAAAGGGTGTCCCGTTGCGTGAGGGGATTTACTCCCCGGGGCGCATCGGGATCGCAGTGAAACGGGCCAAGCGACTGTTTAACAAAAACACATCACTCTGCTAAGTCGTAAAGACGACGTATAGGGTGTGACACCTGCCCGGTGCCGGAAGGTTAAGGAGAGAGGTCAGCCGCAAGGCAAAGCTTTGAACCGAAGCCCCGGTAAACGGCGGCCGTAACTATAACGGTCCTAAGGTAGCGAAATTCCTTGTCGGGTAAGTTCCGACCTGCACGAATGGTGTAACGATTTGGTCACTGTCTCGACCATGGGCTCGGTGAACTTGTGGTACCGGTGAAGACGCCGGTTACCCGCATATGGACGGAAAGACCCCGTGAAGCTTTACTATACCTTAGCATTGGGTTCGGGCAAAACATGTGTAGCATAGGTGGGAGACATTGAAGCCGGGGCGCTAGCCTCGGTGGAGTCACCAGTGAAATACCACCCTTGTTCTGTTTGAATTCTAACCTCCTGCCGTAATCCGGCAGAGGGACCGTGTTAGGCGGGTAGTTTGACTGGGGCGGTCGCCTCCTAAATTGTAACGGAGGCTCTCAATGGTTCCCTCAGCATGGTTGGTAATCATGCGTCGAGTGTAAAGGCATAAGGGAGCTTAACTGCGAGACCTACAAGTCGAGCAGGTGCGAAAGCAGGACTTAGTGATCCGATGGTTGCACGTGGAAGTGCCATCGCTCAAAGGATAAAAGCTACTCCGGGGATAACAGGCTGATCTCGCCCAAGAGTTCATATCGACGGCGAGGTTTGGCACCTCGATGTCGGCTCATCACATCCTGGGGCTGGAGAAGGTCCCAAGGGTTTGGCTGTTCGCCAATTAAAGTGGTACGTGAGCTGGGTTCAGAACGTAGACAACACTGCGTTGCCAGAGAGTAATCTCTGGAAAAATAAAGTTGGCTCATATCGGTGAAGCCCTCCTTCTCGTCGAACGGAGAAGAGGGTAATACCGAGGGAAGGCGTGTAAAGATGGACCCGACAATCCTTGCTTATGTCGCAGGGTTCTTGGACGGTGACGGTTCGGTTTTTTCCAGCTGGTGCGAAGAACGGATTATCTCTTCGGTTATCAGGTGAGATGTTCGATTGCTTTCTATCAGAAGACGGAAAAGGCCGGGATTCTTGAGTGGTTGCAGAGCATATTCAAGAAAGGTTAGATACGTCACCGCAAAACAGGAATCAGCGACTATACGATTGTCGAACCGGATGAAGTCCGGGAGATTCTTCTCATGCTCCAGGCGCATGTTCGGCTCAAACGCGAACAGGTTGCTCTGGGCGTGAAGATACTCGAAAGACTTCATCAGTCATCCGATGCAGAGAGTTTCCTGGAAGTCTGCCGGATGGTCGATCTGTTCAAAGACCTGAACTATTCGAAGAAACGAACCATCACTTCAACGGAAGTTCAGACCTTTTTAGAACAACATCTGTACATTGCCCCCGTAGAGACTGATTCCGAAAGGATGAGAGTCATCCCAGACCTTGGGATGGCTAAGACGCCAACCGCCTCTTCAGCAGGAAGAGGATGATGGTATAGTCCATGCCGCCAGAAATGGTGGAATTAACATGCGTGAGACAGTTCGGTCCCTATCCTATGCGGGCGAAGGATACTTGAGAAGCGTCGCTGTTAGTACGAGAGGACCGCAGTGAACGGACCTACGGTGTACCTGTTGTCACGCCAGTGGCAAACGCAGGGTAGCCATGTCCGGATGGGATAAGCGCTGAAAGCATCTAAGTGCGAAACCCACTTCAAGATGAGGTATCCCGGGCGCAAGCCCCTAAAGACCCCTCGGAGATGACGAGGTTGATAGGCCACAGATGTAAGCTCAGCAATGAGTTCAGTCGAGTGGTACTAATAGGTCGTGCGACTTAACCATTATTCTTATTGTTCCCGATATCTTCGGGTGCATCAATAAGATGTATGGAACAAGCGCTCCGGATGTCGGAACACTCTTCCCGAAATTTTAAAATTCTGGTGACCTTAGCGGAGGTGTCACACCCGATCCCATTCCGAACTCGGCAGTTAAGCCCTCCAGCGCCGATGGTACTACTCGTGTGAACGTGTGGGAGAGTAGGTCGTTGCCAGATTTAGTTTAAAAGTCCCCGTCGTCAAAGGCGGGGATTTTTTTTGTCCTGCTTTTCCCCTTGCACCTGAGCCCCCGTTTTCGTATTTACAGCCTTCGCTCCGCTCATTCCCATCCATGCCAGGAGGCCTCATGAGGGTCGGCTCTTCGCCCCAGCGTGACGTTGCCGTCGAATCGGCTCCACCACCCTCTGTTGCCGCTCGATCCCCGCTCCGGGTGCCCCTGCAGGCCCCCGCGGCGCCTCCCCGGGAGCGCCTCGACTCGATCGACCTGCTCCGGGGCCTGGTCATGGTGATCATGGCAATCGACCATGTTCGGGACTATTTTACGAATGTCCGGTTCGACCCGCTCGACCTCTCACAGACGACGGTTCCACTCGCACTCACGCGGTTGATTACGCACTTCTGCGCCCCCGTCTTCGTCTTCCTGGCGGGAACGGGTGCGTATCTTTCCCTCACCCGGGGGAAGTCACGCCGGGCGCTCTCCCGTTTTCTTCTCACGCGGGGCCTCTGGCTCGTCTTTCTCGAGTTGACATTCGTCCGTCTCGCGTGGGAGTTCAACTTCTCTTACAGCCAGGCCTTCGTGCAGGTCATCTGGGCGATCGGATTTTCCATGATCGCCCTTGCGGCGCTCGTCCACCTTCCTTCCCGCGTCGTCGGCGGGTTTGGCATCGCCATGATTCTCACGCACAATCTGCTTGACGGCGTGGACCCCGCCGCGCTCGGCGTGTTCGGATGGCCGTGGCAGGTCCTCCATGTCTTCGGCCCCATCGTGTATGCGCGGGGCGATGCGTTGTTCATCGCCTATCCGCTCGTACCCTGGATCGGCGTCATGGCGGCCGGATTCGGGTTCGGCGAGGTGTTCACGCTTGACCGGACGCGGAGGAGAAACGTTCTCTACGCGATCGGCGGCGGGCTCATCGCCCTGTTCGCATTCCTCCGGGGGCTGAACCTCTACGGAGATCCGACTCCGTGGAGCGTGCAGGCGAGGGAAGGGATGACCCTGATATCGTTCCTTAATTGCCTGAAGTATCCCCCGTCGCTCCTGTACCTTCTGATGACGCTCGGCCCGGCAATCCTTCTGCTCCCCCTCCTGGAGAAATGGAAAGGGAAGATCGCGGATTTCTTCCTCGTGTTCGGACGCGTCCCGATGTTTTACTACGTGCTTCATCTCTATCTCATTCATGTTCTTGCCCTGTCGACGGCAGCCCTCATGGGATTCAATATCGGATTTCTCTTTTCGGCCCCGTTCCTCGCCCCGTATCCCGCTGCCTGGGGATTCGGCCTCCCCGGAGTGTACGCATTCTGGGCTTTGACGGTCGTCGCGCTCTATCCTCTCTGCCGCTGGTTTGCCGGATTGAAGAGCCGGCGGAAGGACCCCTGGCTCAGTTATCTCTAGAACAGGGAGTTCGGTCGGGCCTGACAGAGAAACGCCCCCGGCGCACGTGCGCCGGGGGCGTTCTCATGCGGGAGCGATCGTTCGCCTACCCCATCGTGACGACGACCTCGTGTGCGGAACCGGGGGGCTGAACGGGGAGGGGCAGCGTTGCGTTCTTCCCGTCGAGCAGGACGTTCTTCACCCCCTTCTGCACGCCGTCCGGATTCTTCACGCTGATCCTGTACGTGGCGCCCCTCCACGTACGCACCATCTCGAACCCCGGCCATTCCGGGGGTATGCACGGGTCGATCATCAGGCCGTCGTACCCGGGACGCACCCCCAGCATCCAGTGCGTGGCGGCGAAATACGCCCACCCGCCGCTCCCCGTCAGCCAGGGATGCCGCGCCCGACCGTGAGCGGTATGATCTTTCCCCATGATGAACTGGCAGTAGGAGTAGGGTTCTGCTTCGCGCACTTCGATGATGTCATTCTGGTTGTAGGGGAGAAGGGCGTCGTAATACTCCATGGCGCGCGTCCCCCGTCCGAGCTTGCACTCGGCGACGACCGCCCACGGGTTGGGATGGCTGAATATGGCGCCGTTTTCCTTGATCCCCCTGTACACGCGCGTCACGTACCCGATGTCGTCGTCGGGGGTTGTGAATGTCGGCCACACGAGATGGATGCCGTATTTCGAGTACAGGTGATCGTAGACGGCGTCCATGCACGACATCCCCCGTTCCCGTTCGGCGACGTCAGAGAGGACCGCCCAGCTGTTGGACTCGAGGAAGACCTTCCCCTCGGCGTTCTCCCGGCTTCCGATCTTCTTCCCCTTCCGCGTGATCCCGCGGATGTACCACCCTCCGTCCCAGAGCTCTTTCTCGCACGCCGCCTTCACCTTCCGGGCGATCGCCGCGTAGTGCGCGGCGTCGTCCTTCCTCCCCAGGTGCTCCGCGGCTTCAATGAAGTTGAGGAGCGCCCAGTGGTGCATGAACGAGACCATGGCGCTTTCTCCCCCTCCGAGGTTCAGGCAGTCGTTCCAGTCGGCGCGCAGCCCCTTGCAGATCCCCGTGCTCCCGACCTGTTCCGCCGAAAAATCAAGCGCCCGTTTCATATGCTCGTAGACCGTCCCCTCTCCCTTGTCCGCAAACGGCACGACGGTGTCGAAGAACGCGGTGTCGCCGGTCTCCTTCACGAATTCACAGATGGTTGCGACGATCCAGAGGGCGTCGTCGGAACAGGTGTCTTCCAGCCCGTGGATGATGTCCGCGGCGCTCGGCGTGGGAACGACGGTCGGGAGCCTGACGCCCGGGAGCTTGTCCTCCCTGGGGAGGAACACGTCGGGATCGAACAGATGGAGGCCGTACCCCCGGCTCACCTGGCCGTGCAGGAGCTCCAGGATCCTTTCCCTGCTCTTCGCCGGGTTCGTGTGTACGACCGCCATGACGTCCTGGGAAGTGTCCCTGTAGCCGAGCCCGGTTCTCCCCCCCACTTCGACGAACGATGCGAACCGCGACCAGACGACGCACGTCTCCGCCTGCAGGAGGGTCCACGTGTTGAGCATCGTGTCCATCCCCCTGTGCGGCGTACGCACCTGGAGAACGGCGGTCTTGGCGTCCCAGTACTTCCGGAGGTCCGCAAATGCGGCATCGATGCTGCCGGGAGCGGAGTATTTCTCTTTCATCGCTTTCCCGGCGCCCCGGGGGCCGACGCCGAGCATGAACAGGAGGCGGGATTCGGCGCCCGGTGCGAGCGTGATCTTCTTGTGCAGCGCCCCGCAGTGATTCCCCCCGAGCTCCGCGCTGTTGCTGCACGCGCCCCGCTCGACGGCCGCCGGGTTCGATTCCGTCCTGTAGGATCCGAGAAACGTGTCGCGCACGGAGTCGAAGCTGTCCGGCGCGAAATCCGACGCGAAGTAGTGATAGGTCCACGGCTCGTAGAAGAAATCGTATTCAATGATGCCGTCAAGGCAGCTCGAGCCGCTGGCGTACAGCGACATCTGCAGGTTCTGGTTGTCGATCTCGATGTGGTGGAACGAGAACTCGACGTAGCTGAAGACGCTGAGCGAGCGTTTCCGGCCGCCGGTGTTCTTCAGCGTGACGTCCCAGAGCTCGACGTCGTCGCCGACCGGTATGAACAGCGTCTGCTCGGCGTGTATCTCCCTGTAATCACAGAGGAACCGGGAGTACGAAAGCCCGTGCCGGCACTCGTAGGTCGCGGCGGCGAGGTCTTTGCCGACGGGCTGCCAGGAGACCGACCAGTACTCTCCCGTCTCGTCGTCGCGGATGTACACATAGTGGCCGGGTCGGTCGAGGGGGACGCCGTTCTGCCGGAACCGGGTGATCCTGTGGTGTTCCGCCGTCCTGTAGAACGAGTACCCGCCGGCATTGTGGGAGATCACCGTGCACATGTCCCTGACTCCGAGGTAGTTCGTCCAGGAGACCGGGACGTCGGGCCGTTCGACCACGTACTCCCTGTGCGCGTCGTCAAAATGTCCGTACCGCATAGAAGGGTTCCTCAGTCGGTTGCGATGTCAGTGCGTTTCATGGAAAACTCTGTCGATGGCTTCAAGCAGCGGATGCGAACCGTCCGGAAGGTAGTCTCCCGTGATCTCCCAGATGATAAGCCCCCGCGCCCCCGTCCGGAGGACGTAGCGGGCCTTTTCTTCCACGGAGATCTCGTCGTCGTACGAAACGAGCAGGTCCCACGAATCGCTGGTGAGATAGGGGACGCGCGCGCGGTCGTCACGGTGCCTGGTGAAATTCCCCAGCCGGGCCGCAATGCTGGAGTACACGGCGCCGCCGGCGGGAAAATGCACGGTATCGGCGGGACCGTGCGTCCCGAGGAGCTCCGTGCAGCCGGTGAACGTGTGTCCGTAGAACGGGACCCCCAGGTTGATCCTGGAGGCGGGGATCCCGAACGTCCCGTTATACAGCCGGAATGCCCCGTCCATGCACCGGGCGCTGTCCCCGCCGGGGCCGGGATACAGGGGCGCGTTGTGATATGCCCGGGGATCCCACGTTCCGTAAAAATCGTACGTCATGATGTTGAAAACATCGAGGAAGCGTGCGGCCTCCCGTATCCTCATCGCCTCGGCCCGGGCGGAGTCCGCGGGGAGCGCCGCGCTCAGAAGGAGGCGGCGGCCCTCCGATTTCCCGAGCCGGTCGAGCGTGTCCCGCAGGACTCCCAGGAGCCGGACGTAGTTTTTCCCGTCCGACGGCGTCCCGTTGTGTTCGGCGAACCCCGGGAATTCCCAGTCGATGTCGATGCCGTCGAATCCGTACTGCCGTACCGCCCCGGCACAGGAATGTGCGAACGCCGCGACCCGACCGGCGTCGGAGGCGACCGCGGGGAAATTGCCGGAATCATCCCAGCCGCCGATCGACAGGACGACGCGAACCCCCCTGCGGTGTGCGGTCACGGTCAGCGGCACGGGGCCCGAGAGGATCCTGGCGTCGCCGGCGGAATCGATCCCCTGGAGCGCCCCCCCGGGGAGCGGGCGGAAGAACGCGTAGTTGATGATCGTCAGCTTCCCGAACGGGATGTTCTCCGGCGTAAGAAGGTGTGCGTCCGTCCTCCACTTCCACGACGGATAATACCCGACGACGTCGTGACGGCGGACCTGTCCGCTCAACGGGAAGGCGGCGGCAGCGAGGAAGAGTAGGAATGCGTATCGCATGGTCTCGGCCGGAGATATGTCAGGATGCGCCGGGAGGAGCCGGTTCGGATTCCGTTTCGCGGAACGGGACCAGCCACGTCATGATGAACGACGGAATCGTGGCAAGCATCACCCAGATGAAGAACGACCGGTACCCGAGCCAGTCACTGATCAGGCCGCTCAGCATGGACGGGATCATCATCCCGAGATTCATGATCCCGGTGGCGAATGCATAATGCGCCATTTTGTATCTGCCGGGGGCGATCTGCTGCATCATGAACAGCGTCAGCCCGGTAAACCCGAACCCGTAGCCGAAGTATTCGAAGACGACGGCGGTGGCGATGACGGGGAGGCTCGTCGGCTGCGTGATGGCGAGGAACGCGTACGCGATGAACGGGATGTTGAAGAAACAGCAGAGGATGAACAGGGACCTCCGCAGTCCCCGTCCCGCGATGAAATACCCGGCGAGGAGGGAGCCCAGCACGAACGCGGCTGCGCCGAACGTTCCGTACACGATGCCGATTTCCGACGTCGTCAGCCCGAGACCTCCGTGGTCCCGCGCCGCCTTGAAGAAGAGGGGAACGATCTTGATCGCCTGTCCCTCGGCGAACCTGTACAGGATGATGAACAGGATCCCCCAGAGGATGTATTTCTTCTGGAAGAACGTCCTGATGACGTCCCAGAGCGTGCGGAATCCTTCGCCGAGCGTCGTGACGCGCGTTGCCGCGCCGCCGGAGGGAAGGAACCTGGCGTGGTAGAGGCTGAGCGCGATGAGGATCGCGCCGTACACCCCCATGATCGTCATCCATGCCTTCGTCACGCCGACGCTCGTTTCGAGCTGGCCCGCGAGGAACACGAGTGCCCCCTGCGTGAACACTTTCGCGATGTTGTAGGCCGCTCCCTGCCAGCCGACGAACTGCGCCTGGAGCTTGGGCGTGAGGACGTTGATGTAGACGCCGTCCGCAGCGATGTCGTGCGTCGCGCCGTTGAACGCAATGATGGCGAACAGCGCGAGCGAGTACCTGAAGAAGCCGTCGAGGGGGAGCGTGAGGGCGAGGAATCCGAACGCGACGCCGCCGATGAACTGGGTTCCGACCACGAAGTGCTTCTTGGTCTTGAACATTTCGAGCAGGGGACCCCAGAACGGTTTCAGCGTCCAGGGGAGCATGACGAGCGACGTCCAGAACGTGATCTGCGCGTCAGCGATCCCCATGTTCTTGTACATGAGGGCCGATACCATCGCGATCGCGACGAACGGCAGCCCTTCGGCGAAATACAGCGTGGGAACCCATCGGGCGGGGTAGACGGGAGGAGTCTCTTCGGTGGTCATGGCGGTGTCCCTGTGATCTGATCTCAGTGCTTGTCCCGTTCAGCGCCGCAATATACGCTTTCCCCCTCCTTGCTTCCCCTCCGTACCCCCCGGAATTGGCACCAGGTTTGCGATTTTCGCTTTTGTTGAGAATTAACTTGACAAATGAGATGGGCGGGGCTATATTCATGCAGAGTTGGTTGTCTCAACCAACAAACCTACCACCGACCATTTACAAGCACTTTGCCCTTTTCTATTACCGATAGTTGCAGGATTTTCATTTCATGTCTAATTGGTTGGTGAAACAAACTAATAACTTGCAGAATCAATTGCAAGACTCCCCTCTGGTCGTCCTATGATCAACCCGAGACGGCCGAAACACGATCACGTCATCAGCGCCAACTCCCGGGTCGTCCGGAACATCAACCGGGCGGTCATACTCAATTCCATACGTGAGCGCGAGCCGATATCCCGTGCGACTATCGCGCGTCTGACCCGGCTCAATAAAAGCACGGTCTCGAGCATCGTGGCAAGCCTTCTTGAGGAAGACCTCATCGTCGAGGAATTCGAAAAAATCGCCGCCGTCGGCAGGAACCCGATCAGCCTCCACCTGAAGCGGGGGCAGAATCTCTACGGTGCGATCTCGTTCGATTCCGCCACGACGCGCGTGGCGGTTGTCGACGTCGACGGGACGCTGCTCTATACGGACAAGATCACGACCGAGCCGCGGCCGGCCGAGCAGTTCGTCCGGACATGCATCGAGTCCCTTGCCGCGCTCCGCACGCAGCACCGGCTTCCGGAATTCAAGGGGATCGGCGTCAGCATCGCGGGGATCGTCGATTCACTCCAGTCGAAAGTGGTCTTTGCGCCGAACCTCGGGTGGGAGAACGTCAACGTCGGCGACCTCCTGTCGCGGGCGTTCCCCGGCGTCACGGTCACCGCCGTCGAGAACGACGCGAAGGCGGCGGCGATCGCCGAGCTCTGGTTCGGGCGCCACAACATCAACCTGTCGAATTTCGTTTTCCTCTCGGTCGGGAGGGGCATCGGTGCCGGGATCGTCATCGACAAGCACATTCTCAACGGCGAGATGCACCTGGCGGGCGAGTTCGGCCACATGATCCTCTTTGAAGGGGGAGAGCCCTGCCCCTGCGGCAACCGGGGGTGCTGGGAGGCGTATGCATCGGACCGCGCTACGGTGCGCCGGTACGCGGCGTCGAAGGGACTGGACGCCGACAGCGCCCGGATGCTCACGATCGACGATGTCATCGTTGCCGCCAAGAACGGCGACGGAGTCGCCGTCACCGAGCTCAGGACGTCCGGCCGGTATCTGGGGACCGGGATCGCCAACGTCATCAAGGCGGTCGACCCCGGGGCGATCATCATCGGCGGTCATATCACGCGCGTCTGGGACCTTGTCTCGTCCGACATCATCGAGTCGGCGCGCAAACAGTCGTTCTTCGGCGAACGGGACGGCACGCCCATTCTTCCGACATCGCTCGTGCGCAGGCCTTCGCTGCTCGGGGCTGCGGCGCTCGCGCAGCGGAAGTTCTTCGGCGACGTCAGGGTGACTTTATGAAAGGCGGGGGAAGAGCATGGTGAGCGGATTAATAGCCGCCGATTGTGTCGTCGGAGTGGACCTCGGGGGGACGAACACGTCCGTGGGCGTCGTCGATGAGACGGGGAGAGAGCTCGTCCATGCAAAGTTTCCCACGCGGCCGCGGGAAAGTGCCCGCGAGTTCGTCGCGCGGCTCTCGGGCGTGATCCGCGACCTTCTCGCCCAGCTCTCCCCGGGCGCGACGCTCCGCGGCATCGGCATCGCATCTCCCGCCGCGAACGGGCCCAGGGGGACGATCGAAAGTCCGGCGAACCTCGGCTGGGGGACCGTGAACATCCTGGAGATGGTCCGTCAGCATTTCACCGTCCCCGTGGCGATCACCAACGACGCCAACGCGGCCCTTCTCGGCGAGATGACGTTCGGCGTCGCCCGGGGGATGAAGAACGTCATCATGATCACGCTCGGAACCGGCCTGGGTGCCGGCATCTGCGTCGACGGAAAGCTCGTCGAAGGCGAGAACGGATCGGCGGGGGAAATCGGCCACATGACGGTCGATCTCGAAGGGCGGATGTGCGGCTGCGGAAGGCGCGGGTGCGTCGAGACGTACGTCTCCGCCCCGGGGCTCCGGCGAACGGTGCACGAGCTCCTCGCCGACCGGCTCGATGACAGTCCCCTGCGGGGGATCAGCTTCAACGACCTCACTGCGGAGGCCGTGTCGCGCCTCGCCTCGGACGGCGACCCGATCGCTCTCGAAGCGCTGACGACGACGGGGGTGTACCTCGGCCGCCTCATCGCGAACCTCGCAGCGGCGTTCGATCCGGAAGCAGTGGTGCTGTACGGGGGGCTCGTCCATGCAGGAGAAATCCTGATCGGCCCGGCGCGCCAGGCCTTCGAGAAGCACGCGATGAAGGCGTACCGGGGGAAGGTCCGCATACTTGTATCATCACTGAACAACGGAGAAGCGGCTGTCCTCGGTGCCGGGTGCCACGTTCGCGGACTCCTGGCGGGAGTCGAGGCCGCGTAATCCCCCTCCGGCGGATCGTTCCCGGCCGCCGGTGCGGGTCAAGCATTAAAGGAGATCATCATGGTGAGAACTCTGGTCCTGGTGTCACTTGTCCTGCTCCTCGCCGTCCATGCTCTCGGGGCGTCGGGCGGCACCCGCCGGCGCGAACATCGAAGGCGTTGTGAAGGACGCGCAGACGGGGGACCCGCTCCCGGGCGCAAACGTCGTTCTCGCGGGGACGAGTTTCGGCGCCTCCGCCGACATCAACGGCAAATACACCGTGCGCGGCGTGCCGGCGGGGTCGTACACGATCCGCGTCACCTACGTGGGCTACAAGAGCGTCGCGATTCCCCTGAAGATCATCGAGGGGGAGCCCGTCCGCCAGGATTTCCGGCTCGCGGCCGTCAGCATCGAGGGTGAAACGGTTGTCGTGACCGCGCAGGCCATGGGCCAGAACGCGGCGATCAATCAGCAGCTCGCCTCGAATTCGATCACCAACGTGGTATCGGCCGCGAGGATACAGGAACTTCCCGATGCAAACGCCGCGGAATCGGTCGGCAGGCTCCCGGGGGTCTCGGTCCTCAGAAGCGGGGGGGAAGGCACCCAGGTCGTCATCCGCGGCCTTCAGCCGAAATACAACACGATCACCATCGACGGCGTCCGGATGGCCTCCTCGAACCCCAACGACAGGAGCACGGACCTGAGCATGATTTCCTCGCTGTCCCTGGAAGGAATCGAAGTGAGCAAAACGGTGACCGCCGACCAGGACGCGGACGTCCTGGGGGGGTCCGTCAATTTCACGATGCGGGAGGCGAAGGGGGAGGAGCCGGGCCTCGGCTACAATCTTCTCGTCCAGGGCGGATATAACGGCCTGACGGCGGCATATCACAAGTACAATAATTACAAGTATGTCGGCAGCGTCGAAGGACGGTTCTTCGACGAGAAGCTTGGCGTCTTCGCGCAGGCGGACATCGAGAGGCGCAACCTCACGTCCAACGAACTCGGGGCGGCGTTCACGAATCTGGGCAACAGCACCACCGACTATCTGACGAATACCATCACGCTCAGCGACGTTGCCAGGGACAGGCAGCGGGAAAACGGGACGCTGGTCCTTGACTACAGGCTCCCCGAAGGAAAGATCTCCTTTTCGAACTTCTTCAGCACCGGGTCGACGGACGTGCAGGACCGGGGCCAGACGTTCAACATCGCCGGACCGAACACGCAGACGTACAACTTCGGCTACTCGAACAGCACCCAGAATCTCATCACCAATGCGCTCACGGTCGAGCATGAAATCCCCCTGTTCCACGCCCTGTTGAGGCTGTCCCACACGTATTCGGAGACGAAGGACCCGGATGACTGGACCGTCGGGTTCCTGCAGTCTCCGGCGGGGCTGGCGGCGTTCGCCGGAAAATCCAACGTCCTCCCCGCCCAGGTGAACCAGGCGGCGATCGTCGATCCATCGACGACGGATCTCAACTCGCTGTTGAACACGAGCAGTTTCTCGCGGGAACGGGCGTACACGGCGTCGCTCGACCTCGACAGGACCATCAACGTCTCGGATCTCGTCTCCGCCAAGGTGAAATTCGGGGGAAAATACCGGTACCAGACGCGGTCGTACACGCAGGACCAGTACACGGGGCAGGGGCTCAACATCTTCAGCGGACAGGGGGTCCGCAACCTGATCGCCCTGCATTTTCCGTCGACCGCCGGATATTACAACGCCGACCAGATTCCGATTACCCCGTTCGAGGATCCGGGGTTCAGTTATTCCGGGTTCCTGAACGGCAACTACACGATGTCGCTCCCGATGAACTACGGCATGCTCGCCGAAATGGCGCATTATGCCCGGTACGGTACCGACATCATCGGGCTCCACGGTCTCGGATACTTCCACGACCCGTTCTACTCGACGAGCTACAACTACGACGGCCACGAGGGGCAGGGCGCGGCCTACGCGATGGTGACGCTCAACGTGGGGCCCGACATCACGATCATCCCCGGCGTACGGTACCAGGACCTGAACAGAACGTACACCGGCCGCCGCGGCCAGCAGAACAACCAGTCGGCGCTCGGCAGCGGTCCCTATTATTCCTATGACACGACGCTGACCGTGGACAACGGGTACTGGCTCCCGGATATCCTGGTCCGGTACAAACCGGTCCCGTGGTTCGACCTCCGGCTGTCGTATTCCAACACGGTCTCCTATCCGGATTACAGCGCCATCATTCCCAGGATCGACGTGCCCCTGACGGGCTCGACGATCACGTACAACAATTACAAGCTCAATCCCACGCACTCGACGAACTACGACGCGTACGCGTCGTTTTACGACAACTCCATCGGGCTCCTGACGGCGGGGGTCTTCCTGAAACGCATTACCGACCTGATCTACCCCTGGAACTTCTACGTGTCGGACTCCGCGGCGGCCGCCTATTATCCGCCGTACCTGAGCTCGACGCCGCCCACGGGGGCGTACAACGTCGTCACGTACGTGAACGACAAATACAGGATCGACGACTGGGGCATCGAGTTTGACTGGCAGACGCACTTCTGGTATCTGCCGCATCCCTTCGACGGGCTCGTCCTGAACGTCAACTACACGCATATCTTCTCGAAAGCCCAGTACCCCATTACCATTCGCGAGCAGATCGGCGGATTCCGCGGGACCGTCGTCTACGTGGACACGTCGTATACCACCCGGCTTCTCGATCAGCCGGACAACATCGTCAACCTGTCGCTGGGGTACGATTACGAGGGATTCTCGATCCGCGTTTCGATGATCTATTCCGCCGACCTCTTCGCCGGACCCAATTTCTGGCCGCAGCTCCGGACGACGACCTCGGCGTACACGCGGTGGGATCTTTCCGTCAAGCAGAACCTCCCCTGGTTCGGGCTCCAGCTCTACGGCGACCTGAACAACATCAATGCGACGAGCGACCAGGCGGTCATCAACGGCGGGACGATGACGGTTCCCCAGTCGCAGCAGTCGTACGGGATGACGGGGGATCTCGGTTTGCGGTGGCGCTTCTGATCAATCCAGGAATTCTAAATAACCGTTGGCATTCAGGCACAAAACGGCTTTACGCATAAAGGAGGTGATCCGGCGGCAGAATCGCAGTGTTGCGGAATCAGGCGTCAGATGTGCATCTCATCATTTGTCACAAGGAGGCAGGCTATGAAACAGCTACTCATCGGTACGCTCGTCGTTGCGATGGCGGCGCTTCTTCTCGCGCCGGTCCAGGTGTTCGCCGCGACGGATACGCTCACCGTGTATTCCACGACGAATCTTCTCGACGTCATCGTCAGGGGAGACACGCTCGCCAACGGCACGCAGGCCCATCACGTCTACAAACTCGTGTCGACGGATACCACGTACCTTCTCAATGCCACGATCACGATCAACGGGAACGTCACGTTCCTTGGCGTGCCCAAGGCGGGAACGGGAAAACTCCCGTGCATTCAGCCGAACGTCCTTTCAGACAACTCGATCCCCGGCGTTCTCTTTGCGTTCACGGGGAATGGCGCGTCGGTCCAGGTAAAGAACCTGTATCTCCTCGGCATCGCCCCGAACAACAAGATCAACACCGCAAGCGGGCAGGGGATCCAGGTCACGGCCGACAGCCTCCGGCTGGTGGTCGACCACTGCGTGCTGGAACAGCTCGCCCAGTTCTGCATCGGCTACAGCGGGAACTACTGCAGGTTCTTCCTCACGAACAACAAGTTCAGGAACCTGGTGTCCCTGCCGTCGCAGTATTACGTCTCCGAAGTGCTCCGGAACGAAAACTACAACGGGGCGTTCAAGACTGATACGATCGCGATCCGTTACAACACGATGCTGGCGGTGGCATGCTACATGACGGCCGCAACGGGCGGGAAAGTCAACTACTATGACTTCTCCCATAACAACGTCATGCACAGCTTCAAGAACCCGTTCTTCCTCGACAGGATGGTGAACGCGCGGTTCGACAACAACATCTTCTACAACGCGTTCTCGGGCGGTCAGAGCAAGGCGGAATTCGCCGGATGGGATTCCTTCACGGCGAACAACGGTCCCGCCATCATCACGATGGGCCCCCTGGATTCGACGACGGCCGCCCTTCTGCTCGGCCATCAGCGCGCGACCGCCGCGGATTCGATCGCCGCGGAAGCAGCGAGGAAAGTCGAAGTCAAGAACAACGCGTATTTCTGGACGGCGGCGCTGTCGAATTTCTACGCCAACAACTGGAACGACACGGCGCACACGGATTCGATTTATACGACGACGTGGATGAACGCCCAGTCGACGGCAATGTTCTCCAACAAGACGGCGTGGCCCGGGTTCGTGCAGTCGGGCAACCAGAACGTTGATCCCGGATTCGGCGCGTCGATCCCGAACGTCCTGAACCCCGGAACCGCGAATGCGAACGGCAACGGCCTCCTCGGATTCATCGTTGCGGTGCGCGGCGGTGCGGGAACGACCGAGACGTACGGCTACAACCTGACGCAGATTCCCCAGCCGGAACCCGCGAACTGGACGCCGGGCTGGCCGCTTCCCGAAGCGACGGACATGATGTATGCCAACGTGTCGTTGAAGACCGCAGCCACGGACGGCAGCGTGCTCGGCGACCCGAACTGGTGGGGCATTGCCCTGGGCGTGAAGGAGCAGTCGGCCGCACCCCAGTCGTACGCGCTCTCTCAGAACTATCCGAACCCCTTCAACCCGGCGACGAAGATCGACTTTGCCATTCCGACCTCGTCCCAGGTGCAGCTGAAGGTCTACAACGTGCTGGGCCAGGAAGTCGCGACGCTCGTCAACGAGACGCTGACCCCGGGATCCCACACGGTGACGTTTGATGCGTCGCGTTTCGCAAGCGGAATCTACATGTACAAGCTCACCGCGGGCAGCTTCGTCAGCACGCGGAAGATGGTGCTTCTGAAGTGATGTTGCTCCTGTGACGGGCGGGCTCGCCGGGGGCGCCGGGTACGAACCCCGGCCCCGGCGGGCCGTCCTGTCTTTTGAGGGAGGATCAGGCGTGATGCTCTCATTGAAGGCGTGTGCTGCGGGACGGCGGAGCCGTTGCCCGGTATGGGCGTTCCTCCTGTGCCTGGCGTGGGTGTCCTCCGCATCCGGACAGGGACGGGTTGTCGGGTACTACCCCATGTGGATGAAGACGACCCTCCCGGCGCCGCAGGTCAGGTTCGATTATGTCACGCACATCAACCACGCCTTCGCATGGCCGAACACGGACGGGACGATCGCATCGGACGACGGGACGTCGGTCGATACCGCCATCATCAACACGGCCCACAGGGCCGGAAGAAAGATCCTTCTCTCGTTCGGGGGATCGGGAACGACGCAGACCGCGAATTTCGCCCTCGTGGCGGCCGACACCGCCCTCAGGAGGAAATTCGTCGCGAACGTCGTCGCACGCCTTGCGGCATACCGTTACGACGGCGCCGACATCGACTGGGAGGGACCGGCAAGCACGGCCGACAGGGCGAACGAAGTCGCGCTCGTGCAGCAATTGCGTGCCGCGTTTCGCGCGGCGGACTCGACGTGGCTTATCACGATGGCCGTCGGCATTTCGGACTGGGAGGGGCAGTGGATGGATTTCGCGTCGCTCAGGCTCGCGGTCGACTGGTTCAACGCCATGTGCTACGACATCTACGGGAGCTGGAGTTCGTATGCGGGACATAATGCGCCGATGGTCGAGCCCTCCGCGTACGCCGGGAACTGGAGCGTCACGCAGGGGTTCGTCTACCTCCACGTGACCCGGGGGATCCCCGCGGCGCAGCTGACGCTCGGCCTCCCGTTTTTCGGACAGCGGTTCCACTTCACGAGCGCATCGGGGCTCTATATGCCGTTCTCGAGCGCGGCGGAGGTTCTGTACACCGACGTGCGCACCGATCAGGCGGCCGGCTGGACCTACACCTGGGATACGCTCTCACAGGTTCCGTACCTGCAGGACGCGGGGAAGCTGACGCTCGATTCCTTCGACGACTCCGCTTCGATCGCGGTCAAATGCAACTACGCGAAGTCGAACGGGCTCTCCGGCGTAATGATCTGGGCGCTCGGCGAAGACCTCTGGGCCGGGGGCCAGCCGTTAATGGCCGCTGTCGGGAGGTCCATGGCCGTCCCGACGGGCGTGGACCCGCATGAGCCGGCTCCCGTCGCCGCGGGGTTCATCCTGTACGGCAACTACCCGAACCCGTTCAACCCGTTAACGACGCTGAGGTATAGTCTTCCGTACCGGTCCGGCGTGTCCGTCACCGTCTACAACGCGATAGGTCAGGAGATCGCCGTCCTTGCGCGCGGAACGGAGGAAGCGGGTGTCCACGAGATCAGGTTTGATGCCGGGGGATATGCGAGCGGGATGTACATCTGCAGGATCATTGCGGGGGGATTCGTGCAGTCGAAGGCCATGATGCTCCTCAAGTAATGCGCCCCCGCGCTGCTGAAAACGGAGGCCCCGCACCGTGGACGTGCGGGGCCTCTGTCGTTCGTACGACGATGGGTGAACGCCTCAGGAGACGTCCGCCTTCTTCTCTTCTTCCTTTGCGACGTCCCCGTCGGGCTTCACGGCCGGAGGGAGTGTCGAGAACTTCAGCTCTCCCGTCTTCTTGCTGACCCTGACCTTGATGACGCTCCCTTCCGGGTACTTCCCCTTCAGGATCTCTTCGGCGACGGGGTCTTCGAGATACCGCTGGAGCGCGCGGCGCAGGGGGCGCGCCCCGAACGCCGGATCGTACCCCTTGTCGGCGAGATATTCCTTCGCCTGCTTGGTCAGCTCGATCGATATGCCCATGGACTTCGTGCGCTTCAGGAGATCCCGCATCTGTATCCCGACGATCTCCATGATGTGGGACTTCTCGAGCTGGTGGAAGATGATCGTGTCGTCGATGCGGTTGAGGAACTCGGGATTGAAGACGCGCTTCAGGGCCTCTTCGATCACCGACTTCATCTGACCGTAGTCTCCCTTGACGCTCTGCTCGCCGAACCCGAACCCGCCGCTCTTCTTGAGGTCGCGCGTCCCGATGTTCGACGTCATGATGAGGATCGTGTTCTTGAAGTCCACCCTGCGCCCGAGGCTGTCGGTCAGGATGCCGTCGTCGAGCACCTGGAGCAGGATGTTGAAGACGTCGGGATGGGCTTTCTCGATCTCGTCGAGAAGGACCACCGAGTACGGCTTCCGACGCACCTTCTCGGTCAGCTGTCCCCCCTCCTCGTATCCGACGTAGCCCGGAGGAGCGCCGACGAGGCGCGAGACGGCGAACTTCTCCATGTACTCGCTCATGTCGATGCGTATGAGGGCGTCCTCGGTGTCGAAGAGATACCGGGCGAGCGCCTTTGCCATCTCCGTTTTCCCGACGCCCGTCGGACCCAGGAAGATGAACGAACCGATCGGCCGGCGCGGGTCCTTCAGGCCGGCGCGGGTCCTGCGGATGGCCTTCGTGAGCTTCACGAGGGCCTCGTCCTGTCCGACGACCTGGTCCTTGAGCACCTTGTCCATCCGGAGGAGCTTGTCCGATTCCGACTGCGCGATCTTGTTGACGGGTATCCCCGTCATCATCGCGACGACGTCCGCCATGTGCTCCTCGGTCACGTCGTGCACGGTGTCCTGCGCCTTCAGTTCCCACTCGCGCTTGGCGATGTCGAGATCGCTCAGGAATTTCTTTTCGAGGTCCCGGAGCCGGGCGGCTTCTTCGAAGTTCTGGTTCTTGACGACCTGGTTCTTCGACAGCTTGATCTTCTCGACCTCGCCCTCGAGGTCGACGATCTCCTTGGGGACGTGGATGTTGGCGAGATGGACGCGCGAGCCCGATTCGTCGAGCACGTCGATCGCCTTGTCCGGAAGGAACCTGTCGGTGATGTACCTGTCGCTCAGCCTGACCGCCGCGTCGATCGACTTGTCGGTGTAGCGGACGCCGTGGTGTTCTTCGTACTTGTGCTTGATGTTCCTCAGGATCTGGATCGTCTCGTCGACGGTCGTCGGGTCGACCATGATCTTCTGGAATCTCCTGTCGAGCGCGCCGTCCTTTTCGATGTACTGGCGGTATTCGTCGAGCGTGGTCGCGCCGATGCACTGGAGCTCGCCGCGCGAAAGCGCGGGCTTGAACATGTTCGACGCGTCGAGCGATCCCGATGCGCCTCCCGCTCCCACGATCGTGTGGAGCTCGTCGATGAACAGGATGACGTCCTTGGCTTTTTCGAGCTCGTTCATCACGGCCTTCATGCGCTCTTCGAACTGGCCGCGGTACTTCGTGCCGGCGACGAGCGCGGCGAGGTCGAGCGTCACGACGCGCTTTCCGTGGAGAACGCGGCTGACTTTCTTCTGGACGATCCGCATCGCGAGGCCCTCCGCGATTGCCGTCTTGCCGACCCCCGGCTCCCCGATGAGGACCGGGTTGTTCTTCTTCCTCCTGCTCAGGACCTGGGCCACGCGCTCGATTTCTTTTTCACGGCCGACGATGGGATCGAGTTTGTCCTCCGCCGCCAGCTTCGTCAGGTCGTGCCCGAAATTGTCCAGGACGGGTGTCTTGGACTTCTCCGGTTTCTTCTCCGCGGCCGCCTGTGCATGGGGGGGCGTCGAGGGTTTTCCGCTGATGATGTTGTCCAGCTCCCCGCGGACCACGTCGTAGTGGATGTTGAACTGGTGGAGTATCTGCGCGGCGATGTTGTCGTCGTCCCTGAGGAGCGAAAGCAGCAGGTGCTCGGTCCCGATGACGTCCGATTTATAGAGTTTTGCCTCGAGGTACGTAATTTTCAGTACTTTTTCGGCCTGTTTCGTCAGGGGGATGTTGCCGATCGTGAGCGTCCCGCCGGAGGTTCTGACGGTGTCTTCGATCGCCTTCTTGAGCTTGTAGAGATCGACGCCGAGGTTCCGGAGGATCTTTACGGCAATCCCTTCCCCTTCCCGGATAACGCCAAGAAGCAGGTGTTCCGTCCCGATGTAATCGTGCCCGAGCCTGAGAGCTTCTTCGCGGCTCAGCCTGATGACATCCTGGACTCTGTTCGAGAAGTTGCCTTCCATTCCGGTCCTCTGAGTGGTGAACTGGTGGGCGAACCCTTCCGGCCCGCCTGGAGTATTAACACTTCCTCTATTAATAGAGGTTCCCTGCGGGTCCGAAGGACATTGCTCCGCATGAAATATAAATATTCGCCCGGGGGAAGTCAACGGGATTTCCGTTGAATCTTTCTACATTTTTCTCCATCTAAGGGGTGGCGCCGCCGGTCTGGAAGGGAAACTGGAACGAGCCCGGCCGCCTGCGGGGCGATTCGCAAAAAACTCTGAATGGAAAATGGAAGTGACGTCTCAGGTGATATTCTACGTCGTGGCGGGGGCGGTCATCGCCCTTGCGCTCTCCCGGTACGCAAGGCGCAGGTCAGTTCCCCGGCGTTCACCGGCGGAGGCTGAAAGCGTCATACGCTCCGGGGAGGCGGTCTTTCTCGATGTGCGTACTGACGGCGAGCAGAGGGCCGAGCATATCAAAGGGTCTCTGCATATTCCTCTCAATACGCTCAGGCGCAGGGCGGAGGAGCTGAGGAAACAGGCGAACAGGGAGATCATTTGCTACTGTCAGAACGGCAACAGGAGCCTGACTGCCGCGGTGATACTGCGGAAGCGCGGCCTGAAGGCCTCGAGTCTTGAGGGGGGGATCGGTGAATGGAACTACTACCGGCACACACACGGGTGAATGCGGCCGCGCGCTACTGCACCAGCCAGCTCACACCGCCTCCGATGTAGATCAGGTAGACGCAGGCAAGAACCCAGAGGACCCCGTCGACGAGGATCGGGATGTCCGATGTGAGTGCGTCGGTCGGGTTCTCTCCCTTACTCCCGGAGTGGATCAGGTAGAGATACCGGAACACTCCGTAGATGACGAATATCGTCGTGTAGATCAGGTTTTCCGTCCCGAACGTGGCCAGCGTGCGGGGCGCGACGGTATAGAGCGCGTAGGCGATCACCGCCCCGGCGGCGGAGATCGTCAGCATCTGGTCGAGGAATTCCACCCTGTAGAGCAGGAGGACGCGCCTCGGAGCCCCCGACTCCGCCCCCTGGACGTTCACGAGCTCTCCCCGCCTTTTGGCAAATCCCAGGAACAGCGAGATGAACATGGAGCAGAGCACGATCCAGCTCGACACCTGGACGCTGATCGCGTACGCTCCGCCCAGGACCCTGAGCATGAATCCGGCGGCGATGATGAAGACGTCGAGGAGCACCACTTCCTTGAGCCGGAACGAGTATGCAAGATTCAGGATGAAGTACGAGACGATGACGACGATGAATTTCGCCTGCATCCCCGCGGACAGGAACGCGCCCGCGCACAGAAGAAGAGCGAATATCGCGAGGGCCGACCCCCGCGAGATTGCCCCCGACGCCAGCGGGCGGTGTTTCTTCTCGGGGTGCGCCCTGTCGGCTTCCGCGTCTGCAATGTCGTTGAGGATGTACACCGCGCTTGCGGTGATGCAGAAGACGACGAAGACGCGGGCGGAGGTCAGGAGCTGCGATGGGGTGAAGAGCCCCTTGGAGAATATCAGCGGTGCGAAAACGATGAAATTCTTTATCCAGTGCTTCGGCCTGAGGAGGGCGACTGCGGCAGGAACCATCGTAAGCCGTGTGATGTGGTGGTGACGGGCTGTTCCCGTACGGGGCAATTTGGGTAAAGAGGCCGCCAAAATCAAGTCTCCGTCTCGTTGAACCTCCTTCGTTTATTTTGTACCATCGGATATGCCGATCATACTCCACCACGGTCCCGCCCCGCCTCCCCTGCCGTTCGACGAACGGGTCCGCCGTTCGCGCATGGAAGGGTGCCTCGTCATCGTTCCGACGAAGCGGAGAATCCGTCATCTCACCCGGGAGATCATGCGCCTCTCCCCGGGAGCCGTGGCGCCCGCGCTTCCGCTTCACACGATGGAATCCCTCTGCCGGGCGCTCTACGGCGCCGTCCCCGGCACCGGAAGCGTGATCGGCGGTCCGTCGCGGACGCTCCTGTTCCACAGGGCGGTCGGTTCCGCCGGCGCAACGCTCGCATATTTCTCCCGCAGGGGAGGGGCCCCGCATCTGCCGCGCGGGACGTTCGACCGGCTCATCGACGTCATCACGGCGTTGAAGGAATCGGGGATCTACCCCGACGCACTGGCCGAAGAACTTGCCGGTGCGGCCCCCCGCGAGCATCCGAAGCTCGCCGACGTCGCCGCGATCTACGCGGCCTACGAACAGGAGCTCGCGGCCCTGGGCGCGGAAGATCTCGAGGGGGTGTACAGGGTCCTCTCGCTCGTCACGCCTCCGGAGGTATTCGCCGGGGCGTTCCGCAGTCTCTTCCCCGGTGTCGAGACCCTCTCGCTTGCCGGGTTCGACGAGTTCTCCATCCCGGAGGTCAGGACCATCCGCAGGATCTGCGCGGTCCCCGGCCTTTCGGTCACGATGATGTTTGACTACCTGAAGGGAAATCCCGGGCTCTTCGGGCACCTGGAAGAAAATTACGCGCTCCTGGCCGAAAGCGGGTTCCGCGAGGCACGGGGAGAGGAGGAGGCGTCCGCCGCTGCGTTCTTCTTCGGTTGTGCCACGAGACCCCCGTCCGCGCGGCGGGCGTCCGAGCACATCGCGCGGACCCTGTTTTCCCGGCGCGAAATTGCCGGGCGGGAAGACCTGCACGAATCCGTGACGGTGATGGCCGCACGGAGCCGCGTGCACGAGGTGGAATGCATCTGCAAACTCGTCAGGCGGCTCGTGGCGGAGCGTCCCTCCAGGGATCTGAGCGCGATCTGCGTCGCTCTCCACACGCCGGGGCTCTACACCGATATCATGCGGGAGCTGTTCGCGGAATACGAGATTCCCGTGAACATCACCGACAGGTACGAGCTGGCGCGGTCCCCTCTCGTGGTGGCCCTCCTGGGACTTCTCCGTCTCCCGCTCTACGGGTTTCGCCGGGACGACGTCCTCCGGATTGCGGGCTCACCCTATTTCACCGTCCCGGTGGCGGGCTCACCGTTCGACCCCGCGAATCTCTCCGCCGTCGCGCTGCGCGTCCGGGCGACCGCCGGACTCGAATCCTGGTTCGGAAAGATCGCAAGGGCCCGGGAAGCGGCGGAACGGCTCGGGGAGGCCGCACCCGATGCCCGGGAGAAGCGCCGCGCCGGGGACGACGTCCGCTCGCTCGGGAAGGCGAAATCCGATCTGGAGTCGCTCGGCCGCGCTCTCGCGCCGTTTTCCCGGGCGATGACCGCGGTGGAATTCGAGAGGGAGACCCTGGCGCTCGCAGACGGCATGTCCGTCCTCCGTGCGCTCATCGATCCGCGTCTGCGCGCGGACGAGGATCTCATGGAGAAGGATGTCCGCGCGTTCAACGCGTTCACCGACACGCTGCACGCGGTGGCAATGATGTCGCAGGTGCAGGACGGTCCGGGGGAGCGCCGGCCGCTGCACGTCCACTACGAGCGACTGAAGGCCGCCCTGGGCCAGGAGCGGTACAACGTCCGCGAGCGGTTCGGGCGGGGGGTTCTCGTGACGTCGATTGAAGAGACGCGCGAACTTCCGGTCGACGTGATGATCGTGGCGGGACTCGTCGACGGAGAGTTTCCTTCCGTCTATCAGCCCGAAATCTTCCTGAGTGCGCGCCGGAGGCAGCAGCGGGAACAGCGCCATGCCTGGGAAAACAGGTACCTGTTCTACCAGGCGGCGACGAACTGGACGGAGCATCTGTATCTGACGTACCCGCTGCGGGACGGGGAAAACGAGCTCGTGCGGTCGTCGTTTATCGACGCGTTCCTGAAGACCTCCGACGTCACGCACCTGGAAGACCCCGCCGGGATCCCGTTCGCCGGCGACATCTGTTCGCGGGGGGAATACCTCCGGTCCCTCAGCCGCACCGCCGGGGATGAACGGCTCACGCACCCGCCGGTTCCCGGCCTGGACGGTGACTGGTTGCGCATCAGGCTCGCCAGGGACGTCGAACGGAACAGGCGGAGCAGAGCCGGCGCCGGAGAGTACGGAGGTATCATCGCCCCGGCGCTCGGGGAGGAGGGGCGGAAGGAGATCGGGGGGTACAGCGGGGGCGTCCTCTCCGTCACGCAGCTTGAGATGTACGCCGGGTGTCCGTTCCGCTTCTTCTCCCGTTACATGCTCCGGCTCCGGGAAAGGGACGAGTTCGAGGAGGGGATGACGCCGGCGGAAAAAGGGGGACTGCTCCACGACACGCTGTACGGGTTCTACTCGGCCCGGCGCGAGAGGAACGCCCCGTCGATCAAGGGTGCCTCCTCGGGGGATTTCGAGGATGCGGTGCGCGAGATCGTCGCCATGGCGACGGCAAGGATGGAATCTCTTGACATACCGGACGTGTTCTGGGAGATAGAGAAGGAGCTCATCCTGGGGAGGGGGAACGGCGAAGGGGGGCTTCTCCGCCGGTTCCTGGAATACGAGCGCTCGAGACAGGACGCGATGACCCCCGGATATTTCGAGGTCAGCTTCGGCGGAAGACCCGGGATCACCGGAAGTGCAGATGCTGTTCTCACCAGCGGGGAGCCCCTCCTGTTCGGGGGGGCGCGCCTGCGGGGGAGGATCGACAGGGTGGAAACCGGGGACGGGTTCTTCGCCGTGATGGATTACAAGACCGGCAGGGATGTTCCCGGGCTCGGCGAAATCCGGCAGGGTCTGAGCCTTCAGCTCCCGGCATACCTCTTCGCAGCCGGCGCGCTCCTCTCGGATGCCGGCAGGGGAGATCTCGTGCCTGCGGGGGGGCTCTATTACCGGCTGCGGGACGAGGTGGAGCTGAAGCCGGCGCTTGTGGCGGAAGAATTCCGCGGCAGGGCGTTCCCCGAAAGCTCGCGATCCAGGCAAATGGTCCCCGGTCCGTCGGATATTCGTGAGATCATCGCCGAGACGGGACGCACGATCGGATCCATACTCGACGGCATCAGCGGGGGCCGGTTCCCGCTCACGCGCACGGAACTGGTCCGGAAGCTCTGCGGCCATTGCGGCTACCGCACGGTGTGCCGGATCCAGTCGCTGAAACACGTCACCCCAGAATCACCGGAGGAACAATGACTCACGCCGAACAACACGCGCTCATACTCGAATTGCGGGATTCCATGAGGAAGATGAAGCGGTACGACCAGGAGGAATTCGAGATGTTTCTGAAAAGAGACACCGATGACGAAGACCTTGATACGATGTCGCAGAAGAAGCTTCTCCGCCTCTACGCGACGTACGTGGGTTCCCTCGAGGAAGGCATATGAAGGCCGCGGTGGTGACCCGGTACGGCGGACCGGAAGTGATGGAGATACGGGACGTGCCGCTTCCCGTCCTGGCCGGGGGACAGATTCTCGTCCGCGTCCGCGCGATCGGCCTGAATTTCGCCGACGTCTTCGGCCGGCTGGGGGTCTACCCGAACACGCCGCCCCCCCCGTTCGTCCCGGGGCTCGAATTCTCGGGGGACGTCGTCGCGGTCGCTCCCGACGTCGTGAAATTCAGGGGGCGTGAGCGCGTGATGGGGTATTCCCGGCTCGGTAGCCACGCGGAGTACGTCGCGCTCGGCATCCACTATGCCACGCCCGTCCCCGACAGCATGACATACCAGCAGGCGGCGGCGTACCTGGCGACGGGAATGAGCGCGTACCACGGCATTGTCCGGCTCGCCAACCTGCGAAAGGGGGAGAAGCTCCTCATCCACGCCGCCGCGGGGGGAGTGGGACTTGCCGCCGTCCAGATCGCGCACGAGATCGGCGCCGAAATCTTCGCGACGGCGGGGACGGAAGAAAAGCTCGCGCTCGCCGCCAAGTACGGGGCGGATCACCTGTTCAACTACCGCGATACGGATTTTGCGGCGGAGATCCTGAAGATCACCGGGGACTACGGCGTCGACGTCGTCATGGATTCGGTGGGGGGGGAGGTATTCAAGAAGAGCTGGCAGATTCTCGCCCAGATGGGGAGATACATACTGTACGGCGTTTCGTCGGTGACGGGGAAAGGAGCGATGAACAGGCTCAAGGCGGCTGCGGCGTTCTCGATGATGCGCCCGGTGTTCCCGCCGTCGCTCATGAGCGCCAACCGGGGGATCCACGGGTTCAACCTGGGGACGCTCACGGGAAAAGAGTCGTACTTCTCCGACGCCGCAAAAGAGATCCTGCGGTATTTCGACCAGGGATTCCTGAAGCCGGTGATCGGCCACGTCTTCCCGTTCGAGCGGATCGTGGAAGCGCACGCGTTTCTCCAGACCCGCCAGTCATCCGGGAAGATCGTTGTTGTCTTCGGCACCTGAACGGCATCGCACGGCGTTCCATGACCCGGACATATTCGGCCGAACCCTTCAATGCATCGGTGGTGGTGTCGGCCTACAGGAGCGGCTTCTTTCCCATGGCCGAGTCCCGCCTCGGACCGATCTCGTGGCATTCGCCCGACCCCAGGGCGATCATCCCCCTCCCGACATTCAACGTGCCGAGAAGCCTCAGGCGTGAAATGAGGAATTCGGCGTGCACGATCACCGTCGACAGGGCGTTCGACCACGTCATCGCCGGGTGTGCCGACGGGAGGTTCCCCGATGAGACGTGGATTTCCGACGACATCATCCGCGTGTACACCGACCTTCACCGCATGGGGGTGGCCCATTCCGTGGAGACCTGGCTGGAAGGGGAACTCGTGGGGGGGCTCTACGGCGTGTCGATCGGGAGTGCATTCTTCGGGGAGTCGATGTTCAGCAGGATCTCGAACGCATCGAAATTCGCGCTTGTGACGCTCGCAGGGAGACTGAATGCGAGGGGATACCGGCTGCTCGACACGCAGATCATGAACGAGCACGTACGCCAGTTCGGCGCAATCGATATTCCGCGCGAAATGTACCTCTCGTTGCTCGCGGAAGCGCTTTCATTCCCGGTGAAATTCATCGATTGAAACTAAGTCGTTGTAAATCAACAACTTGGAGGCGCACGCCTCCCCCGGTTGTGACATCGGCCGTGAGATGGGACACAAACCCTTACCGGGATTTGACTTAATTAGTTTGGATTCACTTCCAATGGCACTGAAACGCACCTTTCCCACCAGAGGCGGCGCCGAAGCGGTTGGTCTCTTGCCGCCGAATCATCAAGGAGAACATCTGTCATGCTATCCTCACGCGGGGGACAGAAATTCGGTCGTGTGACCGTCACACTGGTTCCGACATCCGATGACCGGAGCTTCCGCAGCGTCCCTTCGACATTCAACGCGACCGACCGGTCCTACCAGTGGCGCAGGGCCCAATCGATGAGCTACATGATCGTCCCCAGGCGCGTCACGAGCGCGAGGATTGAAGTCGACGTGTTCGTGGACCCGGCGAAAAAAGGAAAAGCGCCGTCGAAGGACGTTCAGAAGGTCGTCCAGGATTTCGTCAAATCGAAGATTGATTCCGAATGGAAAGGGCTGAAGTTCGGCGGGATCGGCAGAGCCGGGTCGGCGGTCCCCCCGCAGAAAGCGCTTGTCCGCGGATCGATTGAAGACATTCTCGGGGTTGCGTTCGACAGGTGACTGCCGGAGACAACCCGCTTCGTTCATCCCGCCGCACAACGGCGGGATTTTTTTGTGTGCCGTGCAGTATCACAAACTCGGAGGTTCAAGTCCTCTCATACTCGAACGCAAGCCGGGGTATGTAGCCAAGGTACAGGGTGTCCGCCGTGAGGCGGGATCTGAAGGGTGCCAAGGCAAACGATCAGGCCGAAGCGCAAGCGAACCGGAGGTGGCCTTCCACATCGACGACCCGCCATTAAAACGGGGAAGTCAGCTACGGAACATTCAGCCCGAGACACCTGAGGGGTAGCGTGCAAAAGGTGTCCGGGGATGTGGGGATGGTGATTACGGTCGGCATGAACGGGAAGTGTGTGATATGACCACGGGAGCCCTCATGACAGTCTGCTGCAAGGGAGCGGAGGCGCGCAAGCCGAAGCAGAAGCAGCGGTAAACCGGTGCTATAAGCCAAAAGCGAAAGGCGCGGGCAAAGCTTCATGAGGAGTCAGAGGAGCCCATACGAGCGTCATCAGCGTCGGGGAAAGCCCGATGCGAGCAAAGGGGCTCTGCTGTAAGGAAAGATAAATGTGGGAAACGGGTTTGACGACTGCATGCGGAGGATTAGTCCAGCACACCGGACTTAGAGAACCGCGAAGCGAGAACCTGGAGTATCTCACACACTTGGCATGATGTCAGAGGTAATGGACAAGAAGCGTAAGTGGTATAGTCTGTACGACAAGGTCTATGCCGAGGCAAACCTTGAACGGGCATGGGAACGAGTCCGCTCGAACAAGGGGGCTGGCGGTGTGGACCGACAGTCCGTTGCGGACTTTGAGCGAGAGAAGGAACAACACCTGCGGGAACTGCATCGCCTCTTACGGGAGAAGCGTTATACACCGCTCTCGCTGAGGAGAGTGTATATCCCGAAAGGTAACGGAGAAAGGCGACCGTTGGGGATACCGACGATCAGAGACAGGGTGGTTCAGCAAGCGCTACTGAACATCCTCGAACCGATCTTCGAGCCCACCTTCCACGAGTACAGTTACGGGTTCCGTCCGAACCGGAGCACTCACACCGCCCTTGAGCATGTGGTAAAGTCGATGCAGGAGGGAAAGGAGTGGGTGCTGGAGATCGATATCCGGAAGTACTTCGACACGGTTGACCACGAACTGCTCCTGGAAGCGGTGAATGAAGAAAACTCCGATGGAAGCGTCCTCCGGTTGATCCGCATGTTCTTAGAATCGGGCGTCATGGAGGAGGGAGTGGGGTGGAAGGCGACCGAAGAAGGGACACCGCAGGGAGGGGTCATCAGTCCACTCTTGGCCAATATCTACCTCAATCGGTTCGATTGGGAGATGGCCAAGCGCGGGCATGACATGGTCCGATATGCGGATGATGCCGTCGTGCTGTGTGGAAGCAGGGAGGAAGCGGAGCAGGCGCTTGCTGATGTGCGGAAAATGCTCGAAGGCAAGCTTCGTCTGACGCTCCACCCTGAGAAAACCCGCATACTGTACCACGAGGAAGGGAGCTTTGACTTCCTAGGGTTCCTTGTTCACCGGAGCTTTCTTTGGCCCCGCACAAGGACTCTGAGGTCGTTCAAAGCGAAAGTTCGTCTTGCTACCCGGCGCCAACAAGGGCGGAACATACAGGAGGTTCTCAGACTTCTGAATCCGATCCTACGCGGCTTCGGCAATTACTACCGGCGGACGAACTCGCGAAGTCTGTTCCGCAGGTTGGATGAGTGGATCAGGATGCGGCTGCGATGCTTCATGGAAAAGAAACGCGCCGTGTGGCATCAGAACTACCGTATCCCTACCGCCCTGCTAGCCTCGCTGGGCCTGACCCCCTTAGCAACGCTACTCACTGAACCTCTTTTGCTCCCTACAAAGGGGCAACCTTACAGGAAAGCCGTATACGGGAAAACCGTCCGTACGGTTTGACGGGGGGACGGAGGCCCAAAAATATTATGGGCCTCCTCCTACCCTATTCTCCGTCTTGTTTTCCCGGCGGGAATTTTGTTATTTACGGAATGGCACAGACAGTGGTGACAGGCACTTCGCTCGCCGGCCTCACGCCGGCGAAACAGGGAAAGGTGCGCGACATCTACGACCTTGGAGAGAATCTCCTCATCGTCGCCACCGACCGTCTCTCTGCGTTTGACGTCATACTTTCCGACGGGATACCGAATAAGGGGAAGGTGCTCACGCAGATCTCCGCGTTCTGGTTCAGGAAGCTCGCCGGCGTGGTGGACAACCACCTGATCAGCACGGACATCGCCGATTTCCCCGAGCCGTTCCGCTCGCATCCCGCCCAGTTTGCCGGAAGAAGCATGGTGGTCCGGAAAACCCGTCCGCTCCCTGTCGAATGCATCGCCCGCGGCTATCTCTCCGGGAGCGGGTGGACCGAGTATGGCCGCACCGGCGGAATTTGCGGCGTCGCTCTTCCTTCCGGGCTGAAAGAATCGGACAGGCTCCCTTCCCCCGTCTTCACGCCCACGACGAAGGCGGAGATCGGAACGCACGACGAGAACATCACGTTTGAGGACGTGGTCTCCCTCCTCGGTGCGGAAACCGCCGGCCGCCTCAGGGACCTGACGCTTTCCCTCTATACTCTCGGTGCGGAGTTCGCCCTGACAAAGGGGATCATCATCGCCGATACCAAGTTCGAATTCGGGGTTGACGACCGCGGATCTCTCGTCTGGATCGACGAGGCGCTGACGCCGGATTCCTCCCGGTTCTGGCCGGTGGACCGGTATGTCCCCGGCGGGGCGCAGCCGAGCTTCGATAAGCAGTACGTCCGCGATTTTCTCCTCTCCATCCGCTGGGACAAGAAACCTCCCGCGCCGCGCCTCCCGGAGGAGGTCGTGCAGACGACGGCGCAGAAATACGAGGATGCGCTCGTGCGCCTCTCAGGGAACAAGGTGGTATAAGCGCCCCCCGGCCCCGCGTCACGACCGGCGGGCGGGGCGGATTCTCTTCAGCACCGGAGATGTGAACCCCCTCCCGGCATGAAATTCACCCCTCATCAGGAACGCGCCCTCAGTCTCGAGAGGCATCTTGCCGTGACCGCCAGCGCGGGGTCGGGCAAGACGCAGGTCCTCGTGGAGAGATACGTCCGTGCGCTGACCGCCGGCGTTCCCGTCGGCGAGGTCGTGGCGCTCACGTACACGGACAAGGCCGCGAGCGCGCTGCGCAGGAGAATTGCCGGGCGAATCTCGGCGGAGCTCCTGGCGGCGGACACGGGGGCCGGGGCCTCCCGGCTGGAATCCATCCGGGACGCGCTCCCTTCGGCGTTCATCGGCACAATCCACGGGTTCTGCGCCCGCCTCCTCCGCGAGTATCCCGTGGAGGCCGGCATCGATGCGGCGTTCACGATGCTGGAGGGCGTCGACGGCAGGATGATGCTCCGTGAGTGCATGGCGGAGGTCGTCGGTGATGTCCTCCGGGCGGCGGACGGCGTCATCCCCCGCGACCCGTTCATGGACCTTCTCCGATCGCTCGGGCGACGCAGGGTGATCCGCGTCCTGGAACGGCTCGTGGCGAAGCCGGATCTTCTCGAGCGGTTCACGGGTCCCGGCGGGGTCTACGCACGTCCGGACGACATGATCCTGGAATTCTGGGACAGGACGATCCGCGAATCGGTGGGCCGCGACCTGGGTTCTCCCGTCCTGCTTGCCGACCTTGCGTCGATCGCGGAGGCCTCGACCTCAAAAAAATCCGGGGAGGCACTCGAAGCGCTCTCCCTCATGCGCACCGGGGCGGGCCTCGACGTCCGCGCCGGCGCGTTCGTTTCGCTCGTTGCGCTGATGGTGACGAAAGCCGGGGGGGTGAGCAAGCGTTTCCTCGGAAGCGCGGGCGCGGATCCGCAGATTGAGGCGGCTGCAGAGAGGATCGCCCTGAAGCGGAAACTGCTTGACCCGCTCATCGAGTCGATCCGGACGGGACGGATGGGGGACCTGCACCGGTCACTCCTCCGGGACAACCGGATTCTCCTTTCGCTGGCGCAGGCGGCCGTCGAAAAATACTCCGCCCGGAAAGCGGAGGACGCCCGGCTCGATTTCGACGATCTCCAGCTGAAGATGCGCCTCCTGCTCGGCGATGCCTCCGTGCGGGCCGAGCTTGCGCGGCGCTTCCGGTTCGTGATGGTGGACGAATTCCAGGACACGAACACCCTCCAGCTCGAAATCCTCCTCCCCCTGCTCCAGGATCTCGCCTCGGGAAATCTCATGATCGTCGGCGACCCGAAGCAGTCCATTTACAGGTTCCGCGACGCCGATGTTGAGGTATTCGACCGTTCCCGCCTGGCAATCCGCTCCTCCTCCGGGGACGCCTCGCTCGTACCCCTGGCGGAGAGTTTCAGGCCGCTGCGCGATGTCGTGGCGTTCGTGAATCTTTTTTTCGGCGGCATCATGCGCGACGGCGGGGGGATGCAGTATGAACCGCTCGTGCGGGCCCGCCTCAATGACGACCCTGGCGGCGTCGAGATCCTCCTCCCTCTGCCGGCGGGGGAGGGAAGTTGCACACAGGAGGAGCTCGTGGCGCGGCGGATCCTGGACCTTGTTGCGCGCGGATCCGTGGTCTACACGCGCGAAGAAGCTCCCCGTCCGCTCGCATACCGTGACATCGCCCTCCTTCTCAGGAGCAGGAACGGGCTCGAAGATTTCGAGCAGGCGTTTGTCCAGAACCGCGTGCCGTACGTCGTCAGCGGGGGGGTGGGGTACTTCCAGACGCAGGACGTGTACGACGTGTACAATTACATCCGATTCCTCCTCGACACCTCGGATGACGTCGCGCTCGCCGGGATACTGCGCGCCCCGTTCTTCACGGTGTCGGATGCGGAGCTATTCGACGCCGCCCGGTCCCGGGAGGGGAAGACGCTCTGGAAGACGCTTGCCGGTGCGGCATCCCCGGCCGGGCGGGTCCCCTCGCTTGAGCACGCGGTGCGCGTGATCGGCGAGGATCTTGTGCTCGGCACCCGGCTCCCTGCCGCCGAGCTCATCGCGCGGATCATCCGGCGGACGGGGTTTAACGCCGCGCTCGCGGGAACCGTCCGCGGGGCGCAGGCGGAGGCGAATCTCGCCAAGCTCCTGGAGATGGCGCGCTCCTACGAATCGCAGGGGTTCACGTCGCTCGCCGATTTTGCCGGCCGGCTCGAGCGGCTCATCGGCGAAGAGGAAAAGGAAGGACAGGCCGCGATCGAATCGCAGACCGACGCGGTCCGGATCATGACCGTCCACGCGGCGAAAGGGCTCGAGTTTCCCGTCGTCATCGTCCCCGATCTCCAGAGACAGATCCAGTCCGACGACGAACCCTACGTCGATCCCGCGCTCGGGTTCGGGCTGGACGAGGGGACCGGGGAAGAGTGCGCTCCGCTTTCCGAATACCTGAAGGATCAGGCCCGGCGCAAGGCCCGGGAGGAAGAACAGAGGATTTTCTATGTCGCGTGCACGCGGGCGCGTGACCGCCTGATACTCTCATCGGAACCGGAGGGGCGGGGGGACTCCTGGCTTCTCTGGCTCCGGCGGTGGTGCGGAGATCGCGGCCTGGTCCCCGGTGAAGATCCCCTGCAGTTCGACGTCGTCACACGGTTGTACGACGGGGCGGCGACGAACGACGTGAATCACCGGCTGATCATCCCCGTCACCAGGACGCTTCCCGCGGTAACCGCTCCCGCGGTTCTCCGGGAAGGGGAGGAGGCCTCCCCCCGGATCGATATCGCTCCGGTTCCCTCCTCCTCCAGGGGGGAGATATTTTCCGCGAGCCGAATCCGGACATACGTCGAGTGCCCGGCGAAATATTTTTTCCGCTACGTCCTGGGTCTCCCCTCGGGCGGAGGGCCGTTCGTTCCCGGGACGGGCGAAGAATTCAGCGATGCCGATTACCCGGCCGAACTCCGCGGGCGCGTGTTCCACGCAGTGATGGAACGTGCGGGGGATCTCGTTCCGGAAGGGACGTCGGTCGAGAATGCCGTCAGGGGGGCGATATCGCGCGAAGCCCCGTTTACGGCGGAAGGCTATCCCTCGCTGACACGGGACGTGGCCGTGCTCGTGCAGGGAGTTCTGAGTTCCCGCTCGTGGCGCGAGATCGAACGCGGGGAGGATGTCCGGACCGAATTTTCGATCTCCGCCGCCCTCGGGCCCGATTTCATCACGGGGACGATCGACCGCCTGTACCGGGGAACGGACGGGATCTGGACCGTGCTCGATTACAAGACGGATGCTGTCGACGCCGCAGGAACGGCGGATCGTGCAGCGTCATACTGGCCCCAGCTCGATTTCTATGCGATCATGGTCCGCCGGCTCTGCAATGCGTCATCGGTCCGCACCCGGCTTCTCTTTGCTCAACATCCCGACATTCAGCTCCAGCGGGTGCTTTCTCCGGAGGATCTCGCGCGCCAGGAAGAGCACGTCGCCCGCATCATCGGGCTCATAAAGACCGCCCAGTATCCCCCCTCTCACCCCCCCTGTCACGGCTGTCCGATGCATCCCGGGCCCTGTCTCCCCGGATGAATAAGGATAGGCGGATTCCGCTCATGCACTGAATGAGGTCCCCTCCGTAACCCCCTCGGAAATTTACGCTTGCATTTTGCCGGGAATTTCGGTAAGTAGCTCCAGCCATCCTGCATTTTCCTGCTTTTCGAGAGATTCCGGAGCACCCATGACAGAACAATTCCGCTACGAGAGCGTGCTGGAGAGCATCAGTGGCGGTTTCTTCGCGCTCGACAACGCGATGAACATCACGTACTGGAACAGGGCTGCCGAAGAGGGAACGGGACTCGCGAAGCAGGATGTGCTGGGGAAGAACGTGTTTGAGATATTTCCCAACGCCGAAGGCGCGGAACTGGGGGAGAAGTACCGGCTGGCGATGTCGTCGCGGACGTATCAGAGCATCGAGACGCGATACAAGGACGACAGGTTCGAGGCCTGGTACGATATCAGGATCTACCCCGCGGAAGACGGGCTCTCCGTTTTTTTCCAGGACATCACGCCGCGCAAGAACGAAATCCGCCGCAAGGAAATCCTCGTCGACATCTCGGGCGCGATCAACGCCTCGCAGCACATCGACGAGCTCTGCGTCCGCGCGGCCGAAAAGATCTCGCTCCTGTTCGAAATTCCGGTTCACCTCGCGTGCGTGTACCTGTATGACCCGCGGGGGAACGAGATCCGGCTCGTCGCCCCGGCGCTTATGGACGTCGATTTCCCGCAGGACGTCGTCCACCAGCAGGTACGGGAAGACGGCGCCCACCCCTCCGCCCGCGTGGCGTTCACGCGGCAGGTGCTGGTGACCGACGACCTCGCTTCGGGCACTCTCGGGCCGCTGTACCCCGGCCTCATCGAAGAGCACAAGCTGAAATCCCTCGTCATCTACCCGCTCACCGTTCAGGGGGAGCTCCAGGGGGTTCTCGAGGTGTTCTCCGTCAAACAGCAGGAGTTCCTGGGTGAGGAGATGGAGAGCCTCCGGGTGGTGGCGAACGACCTGGCGGGAGGGATGAGCAGAAAGAGGCTGATTGACGAGCTCAGGATGAAGAACCTCGAGCTCGAAGGGCAGACGCAGAAGACGCTCGAAGCAAGCGACACGCTGAAGAAATTCCTCGCCACGTTCAGCCACGAGCTCCGTTCCCCCCTGAATTCCATCATCGGTTTTTCCGACCTGCTGACGACGCAGCTCGAGGGGCTTCCCCCGGAGACCGTCCGGAATTTCATGAAGAACATCAGCACGAGCGGGCGGCATCTCCAGCAGATCATCAACGACATACTCGACCTGTCGAAAATCGAGGCGGGGAAGATGGAGCTGCACGTGGCGAGCTATCCCGTCTCGTATTTTGAAGAGAGCGTCATGAGGGTCCTTTCCGCGGCCCTGGCGGAAAAGAAGGTGACGCTGGAATTCAGGTTCCCCCCCGATATCGAGGAGCTCGTCGTGGACCAGACGAGGTTCAAGCAGATCCTCATCAACCTGGTCTCCAACGCCGTCAAGTTCAGCCATCCCGAAGGAACGGTGACCGTCAGTTTCCAGCGGGTGGACAACGACCTGCAGTTCTCCGTGGCCGATGCCGGCATCGGGATCCCCCCGGAGGACGTGGCGGGTCTGTTCAAGCCGTTCAAGCAGGCGCCGGGCGGACGGGAGATGAACCGGCAGGGGATCGGTCTCGGCCTTGCGATCACGAAGAAACTCGTCGATCTGCACGGCGGCGCGATCTGGATCGAGAGCGAACCGGGAGCGGGGACGACCGTCTACTTCCGCATCCCCATGATCGTGGATGCCGGCTCCGAACGGATGGTGCAGGCCGGGATGCTCCTGGAGGCGCTCGAGCGCCAGAACCGTTCCACGGCCGAGGGTGCGGAGAAACCGCTGGCCCTCGTCGTCGAGGATGCGCCCCAGGCGGGGGAATTGCTCAGGATGCACATCGAATCGGCCGGATACCGCGTGGAGATCGCCCGGAACGGCTCCGACGCCGTCGATATGGCCAAGCGCCTCCGCCCCAACGTGATCACGCTGGACCTGCTCCTTCCCGTGAAGGACGGCTGGCAGGTACTGAAGGAGTTGAAACGCCATCCGCTCTGCAAGCACATCCCCGTCATCATCGTCTCCATCATCGACGAAAAGAGCCTGGGGTTCAGCCTGGGAGCGGTCGACTACTTCGTCAAACCTGTCAACAGGGACGACCTTGTCCAGGCCCTCGACCGCGTGCATATCCTCCCCCGGAGCGCGCGGCAGAAGCCGTCGGTCCTCATCATCGACGACGACAAAGCGGCCACGGACCTGATCCACGTGATGCTCGAGAACGAAGGATACCGGGTCTTCAAGGCGTTCCAGGGAAGGGAAGGAGTGGAGCTGGCGACGCGCGAGAGGCCGGACCTGATCATCCTCGATCTCATCATGCCCGAGACCTCGGGGTTCAACGTGGCATACCAGTTGAAACAGATCCCGGCGACGCGCGATATCCCGATCATCATCCTGACGTCGATGGAGATCGACGAGGAAACGCACGAGCAGCTCGGCTCGTATGTCTCCGGGCTGATGAACAAAGCGGCGTTCACGAAAAAGGACCTCCTGCGGGAGATCGGAAACATCGAAAACGCCCGCTGGCACTGACAGCGCCCGCCTTGACACCCACGCCGTGAACCGCTATATTAAAATTTCACACGGCGCACACTCTCGATGACCTCCCAGGAACTTGAGCTCCAACGGCAGCTGCAAAGCCTCAAGGCAAGCATTCGCACGATTGTCCATGACGTCAGCAATCCGCTCGGCGTGCTCCGCATGACGGCCTATTACCTGCAGCACGGGGACCCGGACAAGGAGAAGGTGGACCACTATCTCACGATGATCGGCGACACCGTCGAGAAGATCGCCTCGGGCCTGATCGTGCTCCGCGACCTGAGCGACGAATCCCCCGGCGGAGCCCGTCCGCCCGGCGATGAACAGACCTCCCGGAGCGATCCGGAGCCATGAACCGGAAGCACCTTTCCCCTCTCCTCCTCCTCGCCGCCCTGGCGCTGGCCGGGTGTGCCCGCGAACGGAAGCTCACGTCGGGGTCCCCCGATGCCGTCCGCGCCTACAACGAAGGGGTCGCGCAGTGGGAGCGATTTTACTATCCGGAGGCCAAACGCTCCTTTGAGGCTGCTCTCGGTTTTGATTCCACGTTTGCCATGGCGTGGTGCCGGCTCGCGATGGTCGATGCGGGGAGCGGAAGCACGGGGAACGCTTCGCGCGCGATGCAGGAGGCCGTCCGGTTCTCCGGCCCCGTGACGACGCGCGAACGGCTGTTCATCGCCATGTGGCGCGCGCGTCTTGAGTTCGACAATGAGGGGGCCGCATCGGCGGCCGATTCCCTCATCAGGCTCTACCCCGACGAGAACGAAGCCTACCTGTTCCGCGGCGCCCTGTACGAAGAGGTCGACAAGAACTACGACGCGGCGCTCGGCTGCTACATGAAGGCGGTGAGCGCGGATACCGGGTACGCCCAGGCGGTGATGTCTCTCGGGTACGCCTACTCCACGCTCGGCGACCAGCAGAAGGCGGTGGAGCTCATGCAGCGGTACATCCGTCTCGCCCCGGATGCGGCGGATCCCCGGGCGAGCTATGCCGATCTCCTCGTCAGGGCGGGACGATACGAGGAGGCGCTCGAGCAATACCGGAAAGCCCTTGAGCTGAAGCCCGATTACTGGTATGCCGTCCGTGAAACGGGGACCGTGTACAGCATTCTGGGACGCCTGAAGGAGGCGGAAGACCAGTTCCACAAAAGTCTTGCGCTCATGCCGCCGGGGCCCGAGATCGCGGCCGCGCATCTCGTCGCGGATGCCCAGCTGAACTTCAAGCGCGCCCGGTACGAGGAGGCTTCCGCGGGTTTCCGGCGCGCCCTTGCCATCGACAGCACCAACTACGCCGCGGCCGAAGGGCTCGTGCGGACGCTCGGCCGCCTCCGGCAGTTCGAGGACGGCCGGGAGGTCCTCCGCAGGATCGCCCTCGTCCTCGCCCGCCGGCATCTCACGAATTCCCCCGCCATGCTCTCGTACCATCTCACCAGCGCCGGACTTCTTACGGACGAGGGAGACTGCGCCGCGGCGCTCGGCGAGTGTGACAGCGCCATGGGGTACTCTCTCCCCCTGACGCGCGCGGCGGTCGAACGTCAGCGTGCACAGACGAACTTCGCCGCCGGCGCGCTCGAGGACGCCCTCGATGACTGCGGGCGCGCGCTCGAAGTCAATCCCAATTCCCCGGCCGTGCTCCTGACGCTCGTGCGGATCTACCAGAGGAAGGGAGACGCGCGCATGACCGGCGAGATCGGCGCCCGGCTCGAGTCGCTCTGGGCCCGCGCGGATGCCGACTTCGAGGACCGGAATGAGCTCCTGCGGCTCGTGGGAAAACGACCACACGATGGCCCCCCTCGCTGATGGGATTTAACTGCGGGATCGTCGGCCTCCCCAACGTCGGCAAGTCGACGCTGTTCAACGCCCTGAGTTCCGGCCGGGCCGAGGCGTCGAACTACCCTTTCTGCACGATAGATCCCAATATCGGGATCGTTCCGATTCCCGACAGGCGCCTTGACGGTCTTGCCGGCATCTACAGGCCGGCGAAGACCGTTCCCACGGCGATCGAGTTCGTCGACATCGCCGGCCTCGTCCGCGGCGCGAGCAGCGGCGAAGGCCTCGGCAACCAGTTCCTCGCCCGCATACGGGACGTGGACGCCCTCGCGCACGTCGTCCGCTGTTTCGAGGATCCGAATGTCGTGCACGTCGACGGCAGCATCGACCCGCGCCGTGATATCGAGGTCGTCGAGGCGGAGCTGATATTCAAAGATCTCGAAACCGTCGAGAAAAAGTCCGCCGATGCCCTCAGGAGGGGGAGATCGGGTGAGAAGAAGGCGGGGCAGGAGTCGGACTTCTACGGCCGCGTCCGGGATCATCTCCAGAAGGGGAGGCTCGTCCGGTACCTGGGTGTTCTCCCGGCTGACGAGCGGGCCTGGCTCCGCGAGTGCCACCTCCTGACGGATAAGCCCGTCATGTACGTGTGCAACGTGAGCGAGGCGGACCTGGCGGCGGAGAACGACTACGTCCGGTCCGTCCGCGAGATTGCAGCGAAGGAAGGCGCCCGCATCGTAAAGGTCAGCGCTGCCGTGGAGGCGGAAGTGGCCGCACTTGACGAGGCCGAGAGAGCCCCGTTTCTGGAAAGCCTCGGGCTGGCTGAATCGGGACTTGCCAGGGTGATTCACGAAGGGTATGCCCTCCTTGACCTCCTGACATTCTACACGGCGGGACCGAAAGAGGTCCGCGCATGGACCGTCCCGGCGGGCACCCCCGCTCCGGTTGCCGCAGGCGTGATACACTCCGATTTTCAGAAAGGCTTCATCCGGGCTGAAATCATCAAATCCGGGGACCTCCTGCGGCTTGGATCCGAGGCCGCGGTCAGGGACGCCGGGCTCCTCGCCATAGAGGGGAAGGAGTACCTGATGCAGGACGGGGATATCGCCCATTTCCGTTTCAGCGTGTAAAGGTCGGAACAGGGACACATTTCCCCGTCCGGAGGTTGAGTTTTACGGTCCGGTAGTGTATATTTTTTCACCTTCTTCGTAGGCCTGGATTTCTCCTGTCTCCTGCTTTCACCGGACTGCTCGATGTTCTTTCTCTCGATAGTTGCACAACAGTCTCCATCCGCTACCATTCCACCCACACAGAAGGAGTCATCATGACGCGCGTACGACAAATCGGAGAAGTGATTCTCCTGACGCTGATTGTGGCATCCGTTGCGCTGGCAGGGGGCTTCCAGCTCAATGAACACGGGGCCAACGCGATGTCCCAGGGAGGGGCATTCGCGGCACGGGCATCCGACGCATCCGCGATTTATTTCAATCCCGCGGGGCTCGGGTTCCAGACGACCGGTTCCATCTATCTCGGCGGGACGGGAATCGTACCGACGATCTCGTTCTACGGTCCGGTACAGGACAACACGAACGCCGAGACAAAGATGAACTCCCAGTTTTTCACCCCGATCAACGCCTACATCACGTACCCCGTGATGAACCGTTTGCAGGTCGGCGTGGGCGTGTACAACGCCTACGGCCTGGGTACGGAATGGCCCGACAACTGGGTGGGAAAGGACCTGGTCACGAAAATCGACCTGAAGACCTTCTGGTTCACCCCGACGGTGGCCTACCGGCTGTCCGACAATTTTTCGATCGGGGCAGGGGTGAGCTACGTGAGCGGGACGGTGCTCCTGAAGAAAGCCGCCCCCTTCGATTCTCAGGTGACGCTCGACATGCACGCCGATGGATGGGGGTTTGACGGCGGTGTCGACTGGAAAGCGACCCCTGCACTCACGGTCGGACTTTCGTACAGGTCGAAAGTGAAAGTGGATGCCAGCGGGAGCGCCGGATTCGTCCCGGACATCCCCGTCCTTCCCCAGGGGGGGGTCACGGCATCGATCACGCTTCCCGCCACGGGGTACGCGGGGGTGGCGTACAAGTTCTCCGACGTCCTCACGCTCGAAGCGGATTATCAGTACATCGGCTGGTCGTCATATCAGAACCTGACGTTCACGTTCACGAAGGACGGGTCTTCGCAGAGCGCGCCGAAGAATTACAGCGACACCTATATCCTCCGCCTGGGGGGCGAATACCTCCTCGGAACGCTGAAACTCCGCGCCGGGTATTATTACGATCACTCCCCGGTGTCCGACGCCTATGTCGATCCGCTTCTGCCGGACGCGAACAGGCACGGCCTGAGCGCGGGTATCGGCCTGAACCTGACCGATCATCTGAAGGTCGATGTCGGCTATCTGTTCATCAAGTTCCTGGACCGGAGCGTGACGAACACCATCCCGGCGACGAGCTTCGACGGCACGTACAAGAGTTACGCGAATCTCTTTTCGCTCGACCTCGGCTACTCCCTGTGACACAATAAACCAAGGAGCCTCAGTATGAAATTGACGAAATATGGGATCGTGGCGCTTGTCCTGGCGATCGCCGTTCTGTACGGCGGCTGCAAGAACACCGCGCCGAGCGGGCCCGTCGCCGGGCTGAACGGTGCGACGGTGGGCAAATACGTGTCGGTCGGCAACAGCCTCACCGCGGGGTATCAGTCAAACGGCCTTTTTGCCTCCGCGCAGGCGTACAGCTTCCCGAACCTCATCGCGGGACAGCTTTCGGCCGCCGGGGCGAATGTCGGGACATTCCAGCAGCCTCTGTACAGCGACCCCGGGACCCCGGACGCCGGCGGGATCAACGCATCGAGGTATGAGCTGATAAGCTGGGTGGGCCCGGTCATCGGACCCCGCGGCCTTCCCCACGGAAGCCCCCTCAACCTGGCGCTTGCGCGCCCGTACGACAACCTGGGCGTGCCGGGTGCCGTCATTTTCGATTTCCTCGACAGCACGGATGTGGCGCTGAAAGCGGTCGCCCCGAGGAGCAACCCGCTCTTCGCGCTTGTCCTCAGGAACCAGGCCGCTCTCGGCAAGAGCATATTCAAGCAGGCTGTCGCCCTGAATCCGGACCTTGTCTCGTTCTGGCTCGGGAACAACGACGTGCTCGGGTTTGCGACGAGCGGCGGGGTGTCCCCCTCTTCGCCGACGTCGACGCCGATTTTCACGGCGCTCTATACGCAGGCAATCGGAACGCTCCACGCGGCCCTGCCGAATGCGAAGATCGTCGTCGCCAACATCCCCGATGTGAGGGCGATACCGTTCTTCAACACGCTGGGCCCCGAAATAGCGGGCCTCCTCCCGGCGGGATACTACCTCAGGTACCAGATGCACGGGAACTCGGGCCCCGCGTTCGATTCGACGCGGTTCACCGAATCCAACCCGCCGCTCATCTGCCTCACGGGGGCCGCGTACGCGCCCCTGCTCGGGCACCCCACGGGAAAGTGGTACACGGATCACGGCTACCCGGCGCTTCCGCCCGGCATCGACACGACGAAACCGTTCGGCCTCCATCCACAGAACCCGTGGCCCGATGCGCTGGTTCTCGACGCGACCGAACAGGCGACGGCCGGGGCCTCTGTCCAGGCGTTTAACGCGGTGATCGCCTCCGTGGCGGCGACAAACAAAGCGGCGGTCGTGGACATGAACGGGTTCTTCAATTCGGTCAAGGCAAACGGGTATCACACGTCCGGCATGACGTTCACGGCGGACTACATCAGCGGCGGCCTGTTCAGTTTCGACGGCGTTCACCCTTCCGATCAGGGGTCGGGCGTCGTCGCCAACCAGTTCATCCTGGCGATGAATTCCTCGTTCGGCTGGTCGATACCTCTGGTGAACGTGGCCGGTCTGCCGGCGCTCACGGTGCCTCTGAGCAAGGGGGCGAAGGTGTACCCGGTGATCCCCGAAGGGTCGTTCCGGGAGCTCGAGATGCTCTGGGGCGCCCGCTGATTCTCTCTGTATGCGGTTGCACCTGATGAAACAGAAAAGGCTGCCGTACGGCAGCCTTTTCTGTGTTACCCGTTCATCCCCAGTTTCTTCTTCGCCGCGGCCGACATCCGCGCGGGGGACCATGCCGGGTCCCAGACAATGCGGACGTCGGCGTCCTTGACGCCGGGGACCTTCAGAACGCGGTTCCGCACGTTCTGCGAGATCATACCGCTCATGCCGCAGCCGGGCGTCGTCAGCGTCATTTTCACCCCCACCCAGTCATCGATGATCTTCACATCATAGATCAGGCCGAGGTCGACAAGGTTGACGGGGATCTCAGGATCGTAACATTCCTTCAGTGCCTCGAACACTTCCCCTTCGGTCACTGTTCCAGTGTGCTGATCTTCCATGGTGCTTCTCCTTCCAGGGTGGTTGTTCTCTTCAAGATACGCCATTCGGCGTGCAGATTCAAGAAGCCGCGGGGCCGGGCCCGGGCGCGTCTCCCGCGGGGACCGTCCGGCGGGAAGCGTCCGCTTCCGCGGGGATGTGATCCGTGCCGCAGCCGCAATCCGCGCCGCAGGCGCGGGAGCGCGCTCTTCTACGGGAGCGGATCTCCCTCCGTATCATGAGAAAACCCGCAAGGGCGACGATCGCAAGTGACGCAGGCTGCTGCCAGTTCATACTTATCCTCCCCACCCCATCAGCGTCCCCGCGCGGTACACGACGAACGTGACCCCGTACGCGAGTGCCGTCATGTAGGCCACCTGGAACAGGGGCCACTTCCAGCCGTTGGTCTCGCGGCGCATGACCGCCACCGTCGAAAAACACTGCATGGCGAGCACGTAATAGACCATGATGCAGATCCCCGTCAGCGCCGTGAACGAGTGAGTTCCGCTTGCGGGGTCCATCGAAGACCTGAGTTTCTCGGGGAGTCCCCCTCCACCCGCCTGCGCGGTCCCCACGTCGTAGATCGTCCCCATCGTGCTGACGAAGACCTCTCTCTGTATGAGCGACGTGATGAGCCCGATGCCGATCTTCCAGTCGAATCCCAGCGGCCGGATGACCGGCTCGATGAAACGGCCCGCGTACCCGACGAAGCTGTGGTTGAGCCTGTCGGCGGGCGTTCCCCCTTCAACCTTCGGATAGCTTGCCAGGAACCAGAGAAGGATGGACGCGCCGAGTATGATCGTTCCCGCCCGCTTGAGGAAGAGCCATGCCCGCTCCCACATCAGCATCAACGTGGAGCGGAGCGAGGGGATCGTGTACGGCGGAAGCTCGATGATGAACGAGGGGTGGCCCCCCCGCAGGAGCGTCTTCTTGAATACCCAGGCCATCAGGAGCGCCATCACGAGTCCCAGCAGGTACATTGAGAGCATCGTCAGCCCGGGGAGCGAGAGGAAGCCGAACAGCCGGAGCGGCGGGATCACCGCGGCGATCATGAGCGCATAGACCGGGAGCCGCGCGCTGCAGCTCATCAGCGGTGCGACGAGCATCGTGGCCAGCCTGTCGCGCGGGTTGTCGATCGTCCGGGTCGCCATGATCCCCGGGATCGCGCACGCCAGCGAACCCAGGAGGGGAATGAACGATTTCCCGTGGAGCCCCACCTTGCTCATCACCCTCCCCATGATGAAGGCGGCCCGTGCCATGTACCCCGTGTCCTCGAGGAGCCCGAGAAACAGGAACAGGAAGAGTATCTGGGGGAGAAACGCGACGACGGCCGCGACCCCCGCGAGCCCGCCGTGGACGATGAGATCGCGGAGATCCCCCGGGGGCATGGACTCCGTGACGCGGACGCCAAGCCAGTCGAACCCCTGTTTGATCATGTCCATCGGGACCTGCGCCCACGAGAACATCGCCTGGAACACCAGCGCCATCAGGGCAAGGAATATCACGACCCCCCAGATCCTGTGCGTTACCACGGCGTCGATCCTGTCGCTCAGGTTCGCGCCGTGATTCAGTGTCCGCGTTACGGAACGCGCGCAGACGGATTTTATCCAGGAATAGCGCGATTCGACGAAGACGGACCGCCTGTCGAAACCCAGGAAATCCAGTTTTTCATGGTCCCGCCTGACGTGCGCGATCACCTCGGGGGAGAACCGGTCCATCCGGTCCAGGACCGCGCTTTCCGCCGTCAGGAGGCTCATCGCTTCGTGGCGTGCGTAGGGACGTGCGATGTGGTGGACTTCCTCCAGCATGACCGCAAGCTCATCGGTCTCCCTCTCGACAGGTTCAGGGAGCCGCCATCCGTCCGCGCGGGGGGGGACGATGCCGACCCCGTCGAGGGCGGAGACGAGAGCCCCGATTCCTTCCGACCTGCTCGCAACCGTGGGAACGACGGGGACCCCGAGCTCGCGCTCCAGCGACCGCACGTCGATCCGTATTCCCGATCGTTCCGCGATGTCGACCATGTTGAGTGCGATCACGGTGGGGATCCGGTGGTCGATGATCTGGCTGACGAGAAAGAGGTTCCGCTCGAGGTGGTTCGCGTCCACGACGCAGATGACCGCGTCGGGCGCGGGGGTATGCCGTGCCGTGCCGAGGAGTATGTCCGTGGCGATCTGCTCGTCGGGAGAGCCCGGCGTGAGGCTGTACGTCCCCGGGAGATCCAGGAGCGTGGCCTCCCTCCCTGATCCTGTCCTGAGCCGGCCTTCCTTTCGTTCGACCGTGACGCCGGGATAGTTGCCGACCCTCTGCCGGAGACCGGTCAGGGCGTTGAACAGCGTCGTCTTGCCGGAATTCGGGTTTCCCACCAGTGCCACAAGCCGCAGCGGGGGAACCCCCCGCTCGTCACGTGCCATGCACGTTCCTCCCTTCACGTTCCCGGACCGTCGTGGTCGTCCGCTCTCCCGCGGAGCTGTTCACTCGGACACCGACACGTGTATGCCGCGTGCAAGCGCGCTGTCGAGTCCCACGCGCGTATTGTAGACTTCGCAGATGATGTTGCCGTACCCTTTCGTGACGCACCGGACGACCGCGTTCTCGCAGAATCCCAGCTCGCGGAGCCGGGCGGATATTTCCGGCCTCGAAGTAAGATGCCGTATGCGGACGCTCGCGCCGATCGGTACGTCGATCAATGTCATGTGGCCGTCAGTTGTCATTCATTCCCCTTTTTTCCCGCACCGGGCGCATTTCCCGAAGATCTGAAGTGTGGAGCTCTGCGGCGTGAACCCCTTTTCGCCGCATACTTCGTCCTGCAGCCTGTCGAGCCGGTCGTTGACGATCTCGATGATATCGCCGCAATCGAGGCATATCAGGTGATGGTGCTGCGGCCGGCCGAACGCTTTTTCGTAGCGGGATGTATTTTCTGCGAACCTGTATTTCGATACAAGACCGCAATCTTTGAGCAGGTCAAGCGTGTTGTACACTGTCGCCTTCGATATCTTGACCCCTTTTGTCACCATTCTGTAATACAGCCCCTCGGCATCGAAGTGTCCCTGTATCTGCAGGACCGTGTCGAGGACAGCGAACCGCGCATGCGTGGAGCGAAGCTTCCCGTTTGATTTCAGGAATTTCGTCAGTATCTCGTGTGCCCCTTCAGCGTCCATCGCTCCCTCTGTTTAGAATTATTCTAAATAAAAATAAGCAAAGAAAACCCCTCTGTCAAGTCGTTTCGAGCACTTTTGAATAAAATCCTCCCCTGGAGTGACAAACGGCACACAATTCTAATAGCGTCGAATTCGCTCAAAATTCCCTTGCTTTTTTGTCTGTTTTTCGCGACCGTGATTTGGCAAGTGGTTACAGCATTTCCCTAATTCATCTACTGAATGAAGCCCCGCAAGAATTTATAACTGAGAGGAACGCCCAAATATCAGGGAAAAAGGTACATTCTCACCACAAACCCTAAGGAGGGGAATCGATGAGCAGACTTCAAGAACTGAAGGACCTTGTCGCATCGTTCGAAAAGGACTTCGTGAAGTTCTATGAAAAAGGGAATAAGTCCGCCGGAACGAGGGTGCGGAAAAATATGAATGAGTTGAAAAAGAAGGCCCAGGAAATCCGCAAGGAAGTTCAGGAAATCAAGGCTCAGGCAAAGGGGGATGAGGACACGTCACCCGAGGCGTGATTTTCACGGCGTAGTGCGGTAACGAAGGGAGGCACATTCTGGTTGGCTGTGGTGGGATGGCCAGCTCTGGGTGTGTCTCCCTTTCCGTGTAACGATGTTTGCCTTCCGCGTGTGCGCATGTCACTCCCCACTCCAGAGGGGTTGAGTCCAGCATGATCACTCTTTCTCCCCGCCAGAAGCTCATTCTCGCGGCTCTCATGGTCGCCGCTTCGACATTCGTCCTGTACGGCGGTTCGCTCAACAACGATTTCATCGGCTGGGACGACGAGTTTTACATTTTTTCAAACCCGTACATCACCCCGCTTTCCGGTGCAACGCTCTGGGGAATGTTCAGCCATTTTCATTTCAAATCGTGGACGCCCCTGACGCTTCTTTCCCACGCCCTCGACTACGGCGTCTGGAGCCTGGACCCGAGGGGGCACCACCTGACGAACATGGTGATCCACGCCATGAATTGCGCCTGGATGCTGGTTCTCTCGCTGTCGGTGCTGCAGGCGTACAGGAGGCGTTCGGGTGCCGTCGCCCCGGATGAGGCTCCCGGGGGGTGGGGGACGCCTCTTCTTGCCGGTGCAGTCGTATCTGCGCTTGTGTTCGGCTGGCATCCCCTCCGCGTGGAATCGGTGGCATGCGCATCGAGCCGCAAAGACCTGCTGAGCACGTTCTTTGCTCTCCCCTCACTCCTTCTGTACGTCGTGTATTCCGGGAGGAGAGGGACCCGGGGGTCCTGGCGCCTGCTGGGGGGATCAGCGGCGCTCTACGGACTCTCGTTGCTTGCCAAGGGATCCGGGATGACGCTCACCGGGATTCTCCTCATCATCGACATGATCAGCGGGGGATTCGGAGGAGGGTGGACGAGGTGGAAGAGGCTCATATTCGAGAAAATCCCGTTTCTGATTCTGGGGATTGCCGCGGCGATCATAGCGTACATCGCCTCGGGCGGGGGGGGAACGGTGGTGCAGGCGCTCCGATCCAGGTCCGACTACGCGACCTGGGAAATAGGGGTGTATAATTGCGCATTTTACTTCGTCAAAACCCTCTGGCCTGCGAGACTCGCCGAGCTTTACACGTATCCTCTCCGCGCGCAGTTCTATATCTTCGCTGCCGTGGCCCCCGCAGCAACGCTGGCGGGGGTGTTCCTCTGGTGGAAGGGGCATCGTTCGTGGCTGTACGTCTGGAGCGCGTACGTCATCGCGCTTCTTCCCATGGCCGGGTTCGTTCCTTCGTCGATACAGGTGATTGCGAACCGGTACGCCTATTTCGCGGCGATCCCGTTCTGCATGCTCTTCGGCGCTGCGGTTACCGCGGGATGGGAGCGCGCGCGGCGCGGAGGCCGTCCGCACCTGGTTCCCGCACTCCTTGTCCCCGTCTCGGGAGTGCTCCTGGCATTGGGGGCGAGGACGGTCGTTCACGTGAGGGACTGGCGCGACGCGGAGACCGTCTGGCGGCACACGATCGCCGTGACCCCCGGGCATGCCCTTGCCTACAACGAGCTGGGGCTCGCGTTGATGGAAAAGAAGGAGTACCCGGAGGCGATCGCGAACTTCACGCGCGCCTTTGAAATATACCCGGAGTTTTCGGAAGCGATGTGCAACATGGGAGGGACGTACGTCTCCATGGGTGACACGACGGATGCCGAGCGCATCCTCCGCCGGGCCCTTGCTCTGTCTCCGCGTGACTACGCGACGCTGACGAATCTCGGCAACGTGCGGATGGTGGAAGGGAAATACGCGGAGGCCGCGGGATACTACAGGCAATCGCTCTCGCAGAACCCGGCGGCTGCGGTCACGACGTACGATCTCGGGTACGCCCAGATGCTGTTGGGGAACAGTGGGGATGCCCTTGTGACGCTCCATCGCGCGCTGCTTCTCAACCCGAATCACCGGGATGCCTACTTCCTTATCGGGGAGATCCTCTCAAAGGAGAAGGACGAGGAGGATGAGGCTCTTCGCGCCTACAGGCATGCGGCACGCCTGGGACACGAGCAGTCGCAGAAGATACTCGCCGCACGCGGGCTGGAATGGTGACGCGCCGGGTGGGGGGGGGGAGAAAAACGCGGAACCCACTGTGTGCAGTGGGTTCCGGTTCGATCAGGGTTGTTCTGCCAGCGTCCGCTGTGCCCTGCGGATGGCCTTGACTCTTTTCATCCTCTTTTTGACGGAGGGTTTCGTGAAATACGCCCGCTTCTTGAACTCCTTCAGGACGCCGGAGCGTTCGTATTTCTTCTTGAAGCGCTTGATGGCGCGGTCAATGGGTTCATTGTCCGAAACGATGATGCCGACCAAACGAAATCACCTCCTTCAACGAATCTTCAATTTGTGTCCGGTTCTTCGACCACGTTTTCCAGGAGCTTGCGCTCACCCAGTTTTTCGAACGCCACGACGATCGCCCTGTCCCCGCCGGACGTCCGTTCCTTGGAGACCACTTTGCCAATTCCCCACTCGGTGTGGAAAATGGCTTCTCCGACGGTGTACGAATTCTCCGGTTTGTAGTCCTGGCAGTTTTCCCGCTCGGGCTTCCTGGCGGATTCCTCCGCCTGCTGCCTCAGTGCGGCGACGTCCACGAGTGTTGCGTGGCGGCACCGGGTGCACCGGTACCAGGTCTTTTCAGGCTGGTTTTCAACCGGCCCGATGACCTCCATCTTTGATATCCGTTCGCAATGGGCGCAATGATGAAGTATGCTTTTACCCTTGGCCATAGAAACCCTCCTGCCGTGAGAATGACATGAAAGCCGATCGTCTGGAGCGGAGGTCGGAATAACGGAACTGAGGAAAACCGAGGCTTAACTCCTGCTCATAATATAGATGAAATCGCGCTGGAAGTCAAGCCTGCCCTCAATACATCTCGAGGAGGATCTTGTCGTACGGCTTGCCGTCGAACTGGTAGATGATCCGGCGGATGACCGTCAACGGGTAGACAAACGTTCTTTTGTCTGTTGTCGTGTTCCTGCTCACAACGATATAGTCAGATTCCACGTCATTAAGTGTGAGCGTATAGGCCTTCGAGGGGTCCCCGGCCGTGAACTGCTCGGTGCCTCCGGTCTTGTCGATAATCTGGACTTCCTTCCCCCTGTACTGGAGGAGGAATTCGCGAAGCTGGGCGGGACGCTTTTGTGCTGCGCACTCTGCGACGGGGACGAGCGACAGGAGGACCAGAGCGCCCAGGAGAGACAGCGTCGAAAACGATCGTAACAAGCTCATGAAGACACAACTCCTTCCGAAGTATGAAACGCCGTGGAGCGGTCGTGTGACAATGTACGGACAAGCGGGCAGGGGAAGCGTGACACAGGGCAAAGCAGCTTTATTCAATATATAGGAAAAACGGGGCAAAATTCAAATCCTTGTTTTTTCACCCCTGTCTGTCTATATTATCGCCACGGGCCCTTAGCTCAGTTGGTTAGAGCAGCAGACTCATAATCTGCGGGTCGTAGGTTCGAGCCCTACAGGGCCCACAAAGAAGGCGCGATGCCGGCCCTCCGGACCGGTGGTGTTTTCTCCTCACAAATGCAGGTGTCCGATGAGAATTCTGCTTGTCGACGACGAGGAGGGCTTTTTGAACATCATGGAGGGCGTTCTCCGGGAGCAGGGGCACGATGTGGTCCGGGCCCAGGACGGGAAACAGGCCCGGGAAGCCCTCGAAGGTGAGAAGGTCGACCTGATCATTTCCGATGTTTTCATGCCGACGCTGGACGGCGTCCGGTTCCACAGTTTTGTGCGGGAATTCACGGACGCCAAAGACGTCCCGTTCATTTTCATCTCCGGATATGACGACGAGCACACGAGAGGGCTCGCCTCGGAATCTCCCAACGATTACTTCCTGGGAAAAACCACGCCGATCGAAGACATTCTCGCCCTTATCGACAGGGTGAAACGCACTTCAACCAGGGGAAATTCCTGAAATGCCAAAACTCGAAACTCCTTCGGAGGCCCGGCAGCAGGAAGACGATCAGCGGAGGAGCACGTCTCCGCCGAAGACGATGGTGGGGACGCCGCGTCCGTTCATGACGTCGTTCCTGGAGCACCTGGTCCGCAACAGGATCATCTCCGAAGAGGTCGCGATGCAGGCGGCCGAGTGGAAGAAACACAACGATCGGGACAAGCGGAGTCTCGTCGAGATCCTGAAGGAGGAATTCGGACTTTCCCAGGATGTCCTTCACTACCAGGTCGCCCAGTTTTACGCCTTCCGCGTGATCGACATCAACGAGAGGGGCGCGAGGCGCCTCCTCCCGACAGACGTTCTGAAGATCCTCCGCGGCCTTCCGGAATCCATCCGGCAGGTCGCGATGCGGCACAAGGTTCTCCCGTACGATCTTGCGGAAAACCAGCCCGACAAGATCATCGTCGTCACCCCCAATCCCGCGGACCGGGAGATTTCCGACGTGGCGCGCGCCCTCCCGTACAAGAAATTCGAAATCTGCTACATGAAGGAGCGGGACTGGGCCGAATACTGGCGCCAGCTGACGCTCGAAAAGGACCAGCCCGGGAGCAGCGCGCTTGCCGTCACGGAATCTGTTCCGGAGGAAGAGGAATCGGATTTCGAAGGGGCCATCGACCGGGACATCTCCCGCGGACAGCTCCTCGGCCTCGTGGAAAACATATTCTCCGACGCCGCCCGCGTCGGCGCCACCGACATCCACGTGATACCCCGCGCGGCGCGGCGGACCGATATCTGCTTCAGGATCGACGGGCAGCTCGCGCTCTGGTACACGATCGAAGATACGCGCGCAGAGGCCGTGGTCGCCGTCATCAAGAGCCGCAGCCAGGGGATGGACCGGTTCGAGCGGATGGCGGCGCAGACCGGGGCCCTGCAGAAGACGGTGGACAGCCAGATCATCCGTTACGCGGTGTCCGCTCTCCCCGTCGCGAGCAGGGAGCTCGGCGGGAAGCTCGAGTCCGTCGTCATCCGGGTCCAGCGCGACCCCGAGGCCGAAGGGATCGATGTCCTTGTTTCGCAGCCCTACGCGCTCCGCGTCCTGAAGGATGCCCTTGCGCGCCCCCGGGGCCTCGTCGTGATCGCCGGCCCCTCGGGGGGCGGGAGGACTGCCACGCTCGTCTCCGCGCTCAGGACGGTCATGAAGCCCGGCCTGAGCACCGTCACCGTCGAAGACCCGGTCGAATTGTTCTTGGAAGGCGCCAGGCAGGTTAAGGTCAATCCGAAGCTCGCGTTCGACGATGCCCTGGAGGCGGTCCTCCAGCACGATACGGACATCGTGTACATCGGCAGCCTGGATCGCGCCGCGGCTTCGGCGACCGCCCTGCGTCTGGCGGTCGCAGGCAGGCAGGTGTTCGGCAAGATCCACGCGAAGGATACGGTCACGGCGGTCGCCCGATTTCTGACGGCGGGAAACGAGCCGTTTATGATCTCGGAAGGGATCGGCGCCATCATCGCCCAGAGGCAGGTGCGGAAGCTCTGTGAGCGGTGCAAGGAGCCGATGACGAAGGTGAGCAGGGAGCTCGTCACGCGTCTGGGGTTTGCGGAGGACGAGGCCGCCGCGACGAAATTCTACCGGGCGGTGGGCTGCATCAACTGCACGGGCGGTTACAAGGGGCGGCTCCCGCTCCACGAAGCCCTGGACTGGACCGATCAGATACGCGATCAGGTTCTCTGGTCCGGTCCGAAGTTCGACGGGAGGGCGCTGAGGGAATGCGCCGTGAAGCAGGGGATGGTCACCGTGCAGGCGCACGGGGTTGAGCTTCTGAAAAAGGGGGTCACGACGCTGACCGAGGTGGCGGCGGCCCTTGCATGATGCGGTGCGCCGGGCGGTTACGGGCGGCAGGTAAGAATTACATCATTCTGGAAAGATTTACCGGGCCGGCATCTCCTGCCCCCTTTCTGGAGACTTTTTCGCTTCTTTCGCTTTCCCGTTGTTTGGCATGCGCCTTGATGTATACGGAAGCGAACGAAGACGAAGAGCGTCAAGGTCTAGTTAACACATAACCAAACAACACTCATAAAAGGAGCTATCTCATGGGACAGCAGCAACTTCTGCTCATCATCCTCGGCGTGATCGTCGTCGGCATCGCGGTTGCAGTCGGGATCACCATGTTTTCCGACAGTGCGATCAATGCGAACCGTGACGCGCTCAGCAACGATCTCGTCAACCTGGCCTCGCGCGCGCAGCAGTTCTACCGCCGTCCGACGTCGCTCGGTGGCGGAGGCAACTCGTTCAACCTCCTGACGACCAGCGCGATATCGCTCCTCACGAACAAGCCGTCGAACGCGAACGGGTCCTACGTGATCGAGACCGGGGGTACCGGCAGCGGAACGGCCGCCGTGGTTGTGATCAAGGGCGTCGGGAACGAGATCTTCAACGGTTCCCCTGTCGCAGTTCACGTGTACGTGTATCCTGACCACGACAGCATGGTCGTCGTCAACTGATTGCGATTCTTCAAGGGCCCCCTGCGTCCAGTACCAGGGGGCCTTTCCTTATTCTCTGAGAGAAGTAAATAAATGGGTAGTCAGCAGCTACTTCTCATCGCTGTCGGTCTTGTGATCGTGGGGATTATGATCGCTGTCGGGATGACGATGTTCCACGACCAGGCGGCATCAACAAACAGGGACGAAGTCGCGAACGACCTTGCCCACTATGCTGCGGTCGCCAGGTCGTACTACCGGCGGCCGTCCGTGTATGGAGGGGGGTCCTACAGTTTTCACGGGCTGACGATGGCCAAGATCACGAGCAGGCCCGTCAACGAAAACGGGACGTATTCGCTGTCTCCGGACCCGGTGTCGGGGACCCCGGATCACGTGACGCTGACGGGGGTGGGGACGGAAGCCGGGCTTGACGGGTCAAATGTCCGTGTCGTGATGTACGTGTACGCGGACAGCGCTCTTGTCGACCAGAATCTGATGAATTGAATCTGCGTTGACCGTGCCAGAGGGATCGGGGAGGGGGTACCTCTTTTTGACGTTTCCGTGCGCCGCCGGGTGGGGGATCCGGCGGTTGCGAATTACGGGACGCCCGGGGGGAGGCTACCCTTTCTCTGTTTGATGGGAAGCACAAATCATGTCAGGTCAACAAACCACATTGTACCTATGTCTGTATTGAGTTCAGGGAGGAGAAACTGAATGCCGGAGTTTCGGATTGAGGGCGTGACAGGGGCGGGCAAGCCCGTCCAGGGGATTCTGGAGGCCGATTCCCCCCGCTCCGCAAAACAGAAGGCCTCGGCCCTTGCGACGCAGCGCAATTTCAAGCTTCTGCACATTGTCCCGCGTGCGACATGGGTGTACAAGGTCCAGCGTGGGACGGAGAAGCCGATCACCGGGGAGCAGAAGGCGTTCTCCAAGGGGGAGGTGCAGGAAGCCCTCCAGAAGATGGGATACCGGGTGATCCGCATCCAGCGGCGGTTCCTCGACCTGAAGGCAAAGCCCCCGGCCACCGAGATCGTGACGTTCGTCCGGGTGAGCGCCGACCTGATCCGCCAGAAGCTCCCGTTCAACGAGATCATGCAGCTCATGGTCAACGACGTCCAGAACCGGACGCTGCGGGAGGCAATCAAGGACATCAACACCGAGCTGAAGCAGGGGAAGGACAGCGAGCGGGCGTTCATCAAGCACGAAGCGGTTCTCGGCAGGTTCACCGCCCACATGCTCGGCCTCGCCTCGAAGAGCGGCAACATGGCGGAGATTTACGACAGCACCGCAAAGTTCCTGGAGCGGCAGGCGGATTTCAAGAAGAACCTGAAGAGCGCCCTGATCACGCCCGTGGTGACGCTCGTCGTCCTGTTCGGTGCCGTGATTTACTACGTCGGGTACATTTTTCCCGCGACGGCGAAGCTCTTCGTGAAATTCAAGATCGATCTTCCGCCGATGACGCGGGCGACGCTCGCGCTGAGCGATTTTCTCGTCAGCCACATGATCATCATCCTGATCCTCATCATCGTGCCGACGATCTTCGCCGTCCGCTTTTTCACGACCGAGCGGGGGCGGTTCATCATGGACAAATACCTCTGGTCCATCCCGGTGATGGGGCAGCTCCTCCACAAGACGAGCATCGAGATCTTCTGCCGCGTGTTTTACGCGCTGTACAGCGGTGCGGGCGAGAACATCGAAGTGATCCGCATGGCGGCGGAGGCCTGCGGCAACAAGTTCATGGAACACCAGATCAAGACCGTCGCCCTGCCGATGATGATCCAGAAGGGGGCGGGCATCACCGAGGCGTTCGAGGCGACCGGGGTCTTCACGAAGACCGCCATCTCCCGGTTCCACTCCGGGGCGGAGACGGGGACCGTGAAAAATACGGCGCTGCAGCTTGCCGAGTACTACGAGAAGGAGACCTCGTACAAGATGAAGAACGCGATCGACTTCATCCAGCTCTGGATCTCCATGATCATCATGATCGTCCTGACGGCCCTGACGCTCGTTTCGTCGGAGACGGCGACGATCAAACCGAAGAATCCGGCGATGAGCCAGGCGGAAGTGAGTGTCGTCAAGGAACCACTGTCCTGACGGTGCGTTGAAACAGGGTATCCCCTAACGACGGGCAACGTGCAATGGCGCATATCGACATCACCGACAAGATCGGGTTCGCTCTCCTGAAGAAGGGGATCATCGACTACGAGACCCTGGAGAAGTCCCTCAAGGTCAAGGAGTCCGAGGAGAAGAAGAACCGGCGGAACCTGGGCCAGATCCTTGTCAACGATTTCAACGCCGACCACGACGCGGTCTTCCGCGAGGTGGCCGACCTGTACGCCTTCAGGGAGATCTACCTCCAGGACGAGAAGCTCGACAAGCCGAAGCTGGACTTCATCAAGAAGTACGTCGACGGCCTCCCGTCGAACGTCCGCGACATGCTCATGCAGACGAAGATGCTGCCCCTCAAGTTCGACGACAAACAGCCGGACAAGCTCATCATCGTCGCCGCGGACCCGACCGACAGGAGGCTCCCGCTGATCGCCCGGAATTTCGGGGCCAAGAAGTACGAGGTCGCCTACTGCCGTCTCAAGGACCTCCAGAGTCTCTTCGAGCAGGTGATCCCGCCCGAGAACGAGTTCCTGAAGCTGCTGGAGAACTCGCAGGTCGGCCTCCAGATGAAGGAGGAGGACGAGGAAGCGTCGCTGGACGAGGAAGCGCTCGAAGCCGAGATCAGCAAGAGCGCCCTGGTCAACCTTGTCGAAGGCGCGCTCGTCGAGGCCGTGCGCCAGGGGGCGAGCGACATTCACATACTCGCCAAGGAGGGGAACCGGACGGAGTTCTGGTTCCGCGTGGACGGCTCGCTCAAGCTGTGGCACGTGCAGGACAAGACGATGCCCGAGGCCGTCGCCGCGGTCGTGAAAGACCGGTCGAAGAACGTCGACCGGTTCGAGCGCGAAATGTCGCAGGACGGGTTCATCCAGCGCCTGATCGACGACACGATGATCCGGTTCCGCGTCTCGATCATGCCGATCGTCGGTGTGGAATACCGGCACAAATTCGAGAGCATCGTCATCCGCGTTCTCGATGACAGGAAGGTCATCACCGACCTTGAAAAGCTGGGACTGATGGGGCCGGCGCGGACGTTCTTCGACAAGGCGATTGCCAAGCCCCAGGGGATCGTCATCCTGACCGGGCCGACGGGAAGCGGCAAGAGCACGACGCTCGTCGCCGCCCTGCACCAGGTGATCGATCCGACGCTGAACGTGCTGACGGTGGAAGATCCCGTGGAATACATCATCAGGGGGGCGCGGCAGCTCAAGATCGGCCCCAAGATGAATTTCGACCTCGCGATCCGCGGCATCCTGCGTCACGACCCCGACATCGTGCTTGTCGGCGAGATGCGCGACAAGGCCACGGCGGAGATCGCGATCAAGCTCGCGAACACGGGGCACCTGACGTTTTCGACCCTCCACACGAACGACGCCCCGAGCGCCGTCAGCCGGCTCTACAAGATGGGGATCGAGCCGTTCCTGATCGCCTATGCAATCAACATCATCGTCGCCCAGCGGCTGATCCGCACCCTCTGCCCGGCGTGCAAGCGGGCGGTTCCCAAGAATGAGATGGATCACGAAACGTATATCAAGTTCGGCTTCCCTGCCGAAGACCTGGACAGGATCACCGTGTACGAAGCTGCCGGGTGCGACAAGTGCAACGGCGGGTACAAGGGGCGCGCGGCCATCCACGAAGCCCTGTACTTCACGAGGGATATCCGCAACCTGATCGTCCGCTCGGGTGAAGAAGTGGACGAGGAATCCGTCAGGGCGCAGGCGGCAAAGGACGGTATGTGGGACCTTCGCCGCGCCGGGATCGAGCGCATCAAGCTCGGCCAGACGACGCTGGAGGAAATTGCGGCGGCGACGACGGCCGACTGACGCCGGCGCGTCCGCCATCGGAGGGAGTGGCATATGAATCTCGGTCAGATGCTCATGGTCACCGGCGCGATCGTGCTGCTGGGTATCCTCGTTCTCAACGCCAATACGACGGTCTACCAGGCGAACGATACGATGTACACGAGCGAGTTCGGCGTCACGGCGATCTCGCTCGCCACCTCGATCGTGGAAGAGGCGATGGGGAAGATGTTCGATGTCGTGGTGGCGCCCGAAAGCGCTCCCGCGGTTTACGATTCCACGCTTCTCACCTCGCCGGCATCACTCGGACCCGAAGTTTCCCAGACGGAGAGTTACAGGGGTCAGGTCGCGGGGAAGCCGCACGATTTCGACGATTTCGACGACTTCAACGGCCTGAAGCTCTGCTACCACAACAGCACCGGACCGGATTCGGCCGATTCACCCGGTTATCTCTCGGTCGCCGTTCCGGGGATGCGTGCGCGGTATTTCCTCACGTGCACCGTCACGTACGTGAAACCCCCCAATCTCGACGCCGCGTACACCGTGCGGCAGACGTGGCATAAGAAGATCACCGTCACCATCTGGAGTCCGTCCGCCGTACGGCCGGGCACGACCATCCCCGACACGCTTGTCTATCCGGCGGTCATGAGCTACTGGAACTGACCCGCAGGAGAATGAAGGGAGTATCAGCATGTCTGTAATGCTTGATCTGATAGGCTCCGTCGTCATCGCGGGATTCGTGATCCTGATGGGGCTGCGCCTGAACGAGACCATCAGCGGGAGCGCCGACGCGACGATGGCCGGGCTCAACGTGCAGGAGTCGATGTCCGAGCTCGTCCGGAACCTGGAATCCGATTTCAGGAAGGCCGGTTACAACGTCCCCGACCCGACGAAGACGATCGTCATCGCGGACACGTCCCACATCAAGTTCTGCGCCGACATGGACCGGAACGGCATCATCGACACCGTCGAGTGGTATGCGGGCCCCCCGTTGACGACGCTGCCGAACCCGAACGTGCGCGTCCTCTACAGGAATGTGTCGGACAGTACCGGTGCGTGGTCGGGGGGCGGCGCCGCCGGACTCGGCGTGACGAGTTTTCAGCTGAAGTACTTCACGCAGGCAGGGGTTGAAGTGGCTCCTCTTGATGCGGCTGATTACTCGAAGATCTGGGTTATCGAAATCGCTCTCCGCGTGGAAAGTCCGTACAAGGTCCAGGACGCGGTGAATACCGACAACAGTCAGTACGCCGTTTCGTTCTGGAAACAGACGCGCCTGGCGTCACGCAACATCAAACGACACGGTTGAAAGGGGGGCTCAAATGGGGAGATCCAGCATCATATACGTTATCGGCCTGACGCTCATCGTGGGGCTGGTTCTCAACAACATCACGCACAACAGTCTCAGTTCGATGGACACGTACATGACCTATTACGGTTCGACGCGCGTCCATAACATCGCCGTGACCGGGGCGAATGTCGGATCGTCCCTGCTCCTGAACTACCCCGTGTCCCCTTCGAATTTCGGCGTCGACTTCTTCGGCGGCCACGATTCCGTCATCTACCTCAGCAATACTCCCCAGCCCAACTGGGTGACGATACGGAGCGTCTCCGAAGTCGAGATGATCATCACCTCCACGACGGATCCGGACAAGTACGGGCTCCCGTTTCGGGATACCGTGGAGGGGGTGTTCAAGCACGTGCAGTTTGCAAAATTCAGCTGGTTCACGGAACAGGAGAAAAACGGCTACCTCGCCCCCGACGGATCGCACGGCCCGTACTACGGCGCGAGCGACTGGAAGGTGACCGGAGATTCGGTCTACGGCCCCGCGCATACGAACGGTTCCTTCAACATCGACGGAACACCCTTCTTCAGTCAAAAGGTGACGTCGGGGCACGCTCCGAATTACGGGCCCACGGCGGCGCCGAACTGGCCCGGCATTGACTATCCCGTTCTGAAAACGCGTCCGACGACGACGAATCTCCAGACGAACCTGACTTCCGCTGCGACGCTGGGAGGCGGGCTCTTTGACGAGACGACGGCCGGGAACGACGTCGCGCTGACATTCAACAACGACCAGGTCCGCGTACAGATACCGCCGAACGGGAGCGTCCGGGATACGACGATGGCGATAAGCGCGCTTGCCTCCAACGGCGTCATCGTCGTGAACGGGGCCGACCTCCGTATCAAGGGGACATACCAGGGGGACATCACGGTTGCGGCATTCGGCGGGTCAGGAGCCGCTGTAAACAAGGGGAATGTCTGGATAGACGGCGACGTGGTCGCGAAAACGAATCCTCAGACGAACCCCGCCTCGACGGACATGATGGGGATCATCGCCGGGCGCATGGCATACATCACCGAAGATGACTCGCGGACAACCTCATCCGTTCTGAACCTCGATGCGGCTGTCTACTGCCAGAACGGAGAACTTACGGCCCAGAATTTCTGGAATATCCCGGTGAGCGGCCGGGTCAATTTGTACGGGGGGGTGACGCAGGCGACCGCCGGGAGCCTGGGGCTGTTCAATCCGGGGCCGCCGCTCCAGTTCCTGAACGGCTTTTCGTACAGCATACACAACGACCCGAGGTTCGACACCCAGCAGCCGCCGTTTTTCCCGGCTTCGAGCGCATACGAGATGGTTTCGTGGTGGGAAAACTGAAAATTTTCTGTATTTCGCAAAGATTTATGAGCAGACATAATACGTTCATTTATATACCGATGCTCTCCGGAAATGAAGTCCCTGATAAGGCGACGGGCAATGAGCTGTGTCACAGTTTAACTTGTTGACAATGGACACTTCATTGGATATATTCACGATTGGTTTCCGGTTCACTCATTCGTCAAATCTCGCGATATGATTGAAACTGCAATAAAGACGTTACAGGAAATCGCCGGAGCCATACCCGACACAGTGCCGGGAATGGAAAGGCAGATGCTCATCGGGGATCTTCTGACGAAGCAATCGCCGGCGGAGCGGACCGCACTTCGGAAACTGATGGACAGCTACCTGATGAGAATGTCGAAGATCAACGCCTCCGACATCGACATGGGTGGCTACGGCACGGGAGGAAACGTCTGGTACCGCGTCTATGGCGAGAAGCGCCCGGCCAAGGACCTCGGCAAGTTCACGCTCGACGAATTCAACGTCCTCATCCAGAGCATACTGATCGAGCGGCAGCGCCTGTTCCTGTACGAGAACAGGAGCCTCGATCTCTCCTACAGCATCATCGAAGACGACCAGATGTACCGGTTCAGGGCGAACGCATACTTCGACCTTGACCACCTGGCACTCAACATGCGCGCGATTCAGGCGACCGTGCGCCCCTACAAGAATCTCGAATTTCACCCGAACGTCACGAAGATGCTCAGCCTTGCTCACACGGAGCAGGGGCTGACGCTCGTCACGGGAATCACGGGATCGGGAAAAAGCGCGACGCTCGACAGCATCATCGACGCGAACAACCACACCGTCGACGGCCACGTCGTCATCATCGCCTCCCCGGTGGAGTACGTGCACAGGCCCGACCACTGCATCATCCGCCACAGGGAGGTCGGCCGTGACACCCTCTCGTTCAAGGAGGGGGCGATCCAGTCGCTCCGGCAGGACCCCGACATCATCGTCATCGGCGAAATGAGGGACCCGGATACGATCCTGACGGCGCTGGAAATCACCGACAGCGGTCACAAGGTCTTTTCCACGCTCCATACCGCGTCGGCGGTGGAGACGATCGACCGTATCATCGGCGAAGTCCCCGTCAACGAGCAGGAGCGCGTCCGCATGCGGCTCGCCGACACGCTGACCGCGGTCATCTCCCAGAAACTCGTGCCGAGCCTCGACGGGAAGCGGGTCCTGGCGAAGGAAGTGATGGGCATGATCCCCTCCGTCCGCGCCGCCATCAAGAACAACAACACGGGCGAGATTTATCAGATGATGGCCGAGTCGGGGGACATGGGGATGACGACGCTCGAACAGGATCTGAAACGGCTGTACATGCAGAAAAAGATCTCCCTGGAAAACGCCATCGTCGCCGCCAACAACAAGCGGCGCTTCCAGCAGATCATGAACATCACCCAGGTGGGTGATTGAGAGCGTTCTTACTCACAACTTAGCACAGTCCCCCTATGGCCACGGTAGCAGGACGAGGTAAATCGGTCCTGGGCGTCTTTGTCGACGGTCTGGATGTCAAGCTTGCGCACCTGACCTTCCGCAAAAAGCGCGTCGTCGTCCAGGAACTGAAATCGGCCACGCTGATCACGAAGCTCCAGGAGCAGAAGCCCGCCGAGACCATGGTCCCGGCCATGGGCGAGAGTACCGATGCGTTCAGTCTCGGCGAGACCTCTTCGACGGAGGCGGTCCCCGAATCCCAGTCCGAGGACAACAACGCGGTGCTCCTCGGTCTCCTTGCGCAGTATCCCGCAAACAAGTACTCCCTCACCTACAGTCTTGCCGAGCCGGCGATCTATTATCATGTCCTGGAGAGCGACTTCGGGCTGAAGGGGGCGAAGCTCAAGGACCGCATACTCGAGGAGCTGAAGAACATCCGCGCGTTTCAGCCCGCCGCCGACGCGGTCGACGCGATCCGGACGGACGAAGGAAACCTTCTCTGCATCGTCCGCGAGGACGGGCTGAGCCTCATCAATTCGCTCGAAAACGTCAAGGGCTTCATCGGGGGGCGCATCCCCTTCATCCCGGCGATCGACAGCTCGGACGTCTCCCTGATGAATCTGGTCCGCCTGAACTACGACCTCCAGCCGCAGGAAGTCTCGGTCATCATCTACGTCGGGGTCGAGTTCACGCGCCTGATCTTCATGAGGGGCGACCAGTTCTACCAGTTCGCCCCGATCCTCGGCGAAGGATACGATTCCCCGAACCTCCTGAACACCGTGTACAGCCGTCTGCTCCTGGAGCAGGACAACCTGGCCATCCCGAGGATCAACCGGATCATTCTCGCCGGGGAATCCAAGCGGATCGGGTTCCGTGATTTTCTGCTCCAGCAGCTTCCCGACCAGGAGGTGGAGTACCTTCTGGCGCCCCGCCTTGACACGTCACAGCTCAGCGCGGAGCAGCAGGAGACGATATCGGACTACGCCGTGCCGATCGGGGCGGCCTGGAAGGTCCTCGATCCGGACAATGCCAGCATCTACAAGATCAACCTGCTCCCCGCCGACGTTCGCGAAGGTCAGCGCGTCTTCAAGCTCGCGTGGCACGGCTACCTGCTCATGCTCCTCCTCTTCCTCTCCACGCTTTTCTTCACGTGGACGATCGCCCAGAAGAGCAAGGAGATCAAGGAGCTCAAGGAGGTCCTGACGCTGAAAGAAGGCCAGCGCGCGGAGAACCAGACGCTGGCGAGCTCCATTGACGCCCTCCAGACGCAGCTCGTGCGGTACAAGACGTCCCTTGCGCTCTACGATTCGCTCGTTCCCGGTTCGGAACGGTGGAGCAAGGTCCTGACGCAGATCAGCCACGGCGTCGAAGACCTGAATTCGATCTGGCTCTCCGATTTCATGGCGCGCGAGGACAACGTCCTCCACATGAACGGGTTCGCCGTGTACCGGACGCGCATCCCGCGGCTCTCCACGCTCTTCGACAATTCGCTCCTCAAGGAGGTGGATGTCCAGGCGATCCGCGAGCAGACCGTCTACAGGTACCAGATCGAGGTCCCTGCACCGGCCGGCGGTCAGTAATCACTCAGGAGAAGGAGAACGGTCGTGTCTTATAAAATCCGCAACAGCATCGCGCTCGGCATCCTGTTCCTGATGATCCTGGGGGTGGGGACGTACATCCGTGCGTTCAACCTCCCCCGGAAGGCCAAGACGATCGAGAAGCAGGTGAAGCAGATCGACGAGGAGCTGCAGAACACGCCGAACCTCGTCAACCAGTTCAACGATCTGAGCGCGCTGCTGACCGACACGCAGAAGCGGTGGGAGAACCGGAACAAGGACATCCCCCCCGTGGACATCACGTCCCAGAGCTACGCCTACTTCAGCAGGCTGATCGACCTGAGCGGCTACGTGAAGCTCGACATGGTGTATAACGGACTGCAATCGCACGGCAACTACGGCTACAACGTGTACAACCTGAAGGGGGAGGCCCCCTTCGACAACTTTTACAGGTTCATCTGGTATCTGGAGAACGACAGGAAGCTCTACAAGATCCAGTCGATCTCGCTGAAAGGGGTTGAGGTTGCCCCGACGGAAAAGGAGGAGGGGAAGGTGCTCGTGACGTTCGATATGGTCGTCCACGCCTACTTTTCCTCCGTGGCCGAGCTTTCAAGCTCGATGGGGGAGCGCTCGATCACGCCGAATACGCTGAACATTGATCCTTTTACGCCGGTGATCTCAAGCGGTATCCCGCCGAACACGCGCGAGCTCGTGGAGCTCGAGCGATCGGACCTCAAGGCGGTGATCACGGGGAAGGCCTACGTTCTCGACCAGAACAACAATATCAGGACGCTGCAGGAAGGGGATGAGATTTATCTCGGATACGTCACAAAGATCGACCCCGAAGGAGGGCGCATCGAGGGGACGCTGAACAAGGGAGGGATCATCGAAAAGGTCGAGCTGAAGATCCGCTATGGCCCACTTCAAACAGTTGTGAAAAAATAGGATCGAGGATATCATGAAGAAAACAGCGTTGTTCGTGGCTGTGGCTATCGCGTGCACCGCGGGAGAGTGCGCCTACGCTCAGGGTGGGGGGGACCAGGCGTGGCAGAAGCAGACGCGCAGTTACACATCTCCCCAGGAGCTTGTCTCCGTTGCACCGACCACGCCTCTGGACAAGGCGCTCACGGCCATCAGCGAGATCAGCAAGAAATTCACGGGCAAGATCATCGTGGATACCGAGCACCGCACGATGCCGATCAACGTCGACATCCAGGGGATGCAGTGGAAGGATGCGCTCGAGGCGATCTGCCGGAAGAACGACATCTGGTTCACGGAATACGAAAATTACATCCAGATCGGCGCCGGGGGGGGCGGGACGGGGGAGAAGAACCAGGCGGGCGCCATCTCGCCGACCGGTCCGGGCGGCCAGACAGGGAGCGTCGAAATCCAGAAGGAGCCCGCCAATTTCCGCAGCCGCGAGGTGAAGATCTCGACGGTGTTCTTCGAGGTCAACCTGACGAAACTCGACCAGGCGGGGATCGACTGGAGTTTCATGAAGAGCACGAGCAACGTGGATATCAATTCCTCGTTCCTCGGCGCCACGCAGGTCACGAGCACGATCTTCAAGACCGAGGTGACGCCCCACGTGAGCTTCGCGAACCTCGATTTCATCGCCAACATCTTCTCCAATTACGAGCTGGGCGAGATCATGAGCAGCCCGACGCTCGTCGTCCGGTCGGGGCAGGAGGGGCGCATCCAGGTCGGCCAGGACTTCTCCATCCGCGAGCGCGATTTTGCCGGAAACCTCATCGACAAGTTCTACAGCGCGGGCACGATCGCCAGGGTGACGCCGCAGGTGATCACGGAACAGGGCGTGAATTTCATCCACATGAACGTCGACGTGGAGCGCAGCTCCGTCCAGCCGGGCGCGATCAGCACGATCATCAACAAGACCAAGGCCACCACGAACCTCCTCCTGCTCGACGGCGAGGAGACGATTATCGGCGGCCTGTACAATTCCGAGGTGGACCAGGTCCGGGAGGGCATCCCCTTCCTGAAGGACCTCCCCTGGTACGTGTTCGGCCTCCGGTACCTGTTCGGGTTCAACAGCGACAACCTCGTGAAGAAGGAGCTCGTCATCCTGATCAAGGCCGAGCTTGTGCCGACGCTGCAGGAACGGATCACGCAGAAGACGAAGGAGGACGGCGTGTTCGAGCGATGGCTCCTCGATCAGATCAAGTACGAGCATCACATCACCGCCAACATGAAAACGGAGTGAAGGGATCGTCGGATCCACAAATCGTAAAGGATGCCATCTTATGAGAAAGACTGTCTGGGGGATTCTCTTTGTGGCGGCGATGGGGGCACTCGCCGTTTCATGCAACAGCAACAGCAGCACGAACGGGCCGCAGGCGGGGAAGGGGAGCGTGGCGGGGATCGTGACGGACGCGACGACCCAGTCGCCGCTGCCGGGCGTCACGGTCTCGGCACAGCCTCTCGGGGGCAGCGCCGTGTCGGCGGTCACCGGTTCCGACGGCAGCTACAACTTCACGTTCGCGATCGACAGCACGTCCTCCGTCGTGCTCTCGTTCCACATCTCGGGCTGGCGCGACACGTCGGTCGTCGCACCGATCAGGACGAACTCCACGGCGACGACGGTGAATGTCTCGATGGCGCGCCGCTCGCAGATCAGCGGCGGCGGCGGGAGCGGCATCGCGCAGACGATCGCGTTCCTGGGCGCCGCCCCGGCTGAAATCGCCGTCAAGGGGGTGGGGGGATCGGAAACGACGACGCTGACGTGGGAGGTGAGGGACTCCCTCGGCCTTCCCGTGGACGTCACGCATGCGATCCAGCTGACGTTCACGATCGCCACCGGCCCCGGGGGCGGTGAGTTCATCTCGCCGACCGTCGTCACGACGAACACCGTCGGGCAGGCCATCATGACGCTCTCCTCCGGGATCCGCGCGGGCGTCGTCCAGGTCGTGGCGACGGGGACCGTCGCCTCGGGGACGGTGAGCACGTCGCCCGTCCGGGTCGTCATCGACGGCGGATTCCCCGATCAGACGCATTTCACCGTTGCCACCCACAATTACAACCTGCCCATCCTGGGGACCATGGGGGTCCACAACCAGATCAGCGTGCTCGTGGGGGACAAGTGGAGCAACCCGGTGGCGACAAACACCGCCATTTACTTCAGCAGCACGGCGGGCGTGATCGAGCCGAAGGTCTTTACCAACCCTGACGGGCAGGGGTCCGCGGATCTCATCAGCGGGAACCCGGCGCCCCTCGGGACACACGCCGCGCCCGTCAACGGCGGACGGCCGTCCGGAGACGGCTATCATTATATCGCCGCCAGGACTGTCGGCCAGGCGGGGGCCATCGTTCAGGACAGCATACTCGTTCTCTGGAGCGGACCCTCGATCATCTCCAATTTCGCTCCGACGACGTTCAACATCGCCAACGGCGGGAGCCAGACGTTCAACTTCGTCGTTGCGGACGCCCTCGGCCACCCGCTCGCGGCCGGGACGACCATATCGGTGATCGCGGCAATACCGCCCCCGCCGGATCCGAACGCGCCACAGAACGTCGTCCTTGTCACGTTCGGTCTGAACGGGGCGCTGACGATGAACGACGTCCTGGTGCCGGGCCCGGGGACGACGCAGTTCTCCTGCAGGCTCTCGGACGGCAACACGGCGCTCATTGACACGATCGGTACAAGGACCACGCTCACGGTGTTCGTGAACGGGCCCAACGGCCAGGCGTCGTATACGATCGACGGTCTCGTGCACTAACACGCAGTCGTTGCGAGGGGTGGCGCTCTCAGCGCCACCCCGAAGCGCGCTCGTTGCGTCCCGCCGCAGGCGGGGCAACCTCGCTTCAACCGTGTCACCCGGAGGGGACGCCGCTGGCGTCCCCTCCGGTTATTATGGCCCGAAGCAATCCCGATTTGATTTTCCGCCCTCCGCGCCGTAGCTTGAATATCGCGGCGTTCCCCGCCCGCCGGGGGTCACCCCCCGGGCCATTATTCACGAGCGCAGGACAATGGAACACTCGATCTCGATCCGCGGTGCGCGGGTCCATAATCTCAAGAACATCAGCCTGGACATCCCCAGGGACAGGCTCACCGTCGTCACGGGGGTCAGCGGCTCGGGCAAATCGAGTCTCGCTTTTGACACCATCTACGCGGAGGGGCAGAGAAGGTACGTGGAGAGCCTTTCCTCGTATGCCCGCCAGTTTCTCGAAAGGATGGACAAGCCGGACGTCGACATGATCCAGGGGATCGGGCCGGCGATGGCGATTGAGCAAAAAACGAACACGCGGAATCCCCGGTCCACCGTCGGGACGACGACCGAGGTGTACGACTACCTCCGTCTTCTGTTCGCCCGCGTGGGGCGCACGTACTGCAGGAATTGCGGGCGGATGATCACGCGGGATTCGGTGAGAACCGTGGAGGCCGCCCTGCGGGAGCGGCTCGCCGGGGAGGAAAAGGAGCTGAGGATTCTCGTGACGTTTCCGCTGCCTGCCCATCCGCGCGAACCGCTGGCCGAATCGCTGAAAAACATCCGCAGGGAGGGGTTTTTTAGAATCGTTATCGGCGAGGAGATCATCGATCTGAACGAAAACGCCGGCCCACTCAAAATGCCCGCCGGCGGGATCCAGGTCCTGGTGGACCGTCTCGTCTTCAGGGACGACGGGAGGAACGAGCGGCTGGCCGATTCGGTCGAATCGGCGTTCGCCTCCGGGAACGGCCTCGCCTCCCTGGTCTTTCCCGGCGGAGGGGAGACGCTGCGATTCAATCAGAATTTTTCCTGCCCGGACTGCCGCATCGACTACGAAGAGCCCGACCCGCGCCTGTTCTCGTTCAACAACCCCTTCGGCGCGTGCCCGGAGTGCCAGGGATTCGGCCGGGCGGTGGGGATCGATATGGACCTCGTCGTCCCCAACCCCCGGAAGACGCTCCGCGAGGGGGCCATCCAGCCCTGGTCGACCCCGAAATTCAAGGACTGGCTCCGCGCTCTCGTCCGCTCCGCAGGGAAATTGAAGATCAGGCTCGATGTTCCGTTCGCGGAGCTGGAGGATCGGGAGGTCGGTCTGATCCGGGAGGGGGGGGATGAGTTCGAGGGGCTGAACAAGTTCTTCAGGATGATCGAAAAGAAATCGTACAAGATCTACTACCGCGTGCTCCTGAGCAGGTACCGGGGGTACACGACGTGTCCCGTCTGCGGGGGTGCACGCCTCCGGCCCGAGGCGCTTGCGGTCCGCGTGGGGGGGAAGGGGATCGCCGCCGTGGTGGCGATGACGATCGCGGACGTCAGGAAGTATCTCTCGTCCCTCTCGCTGACCGGCGAGGAGTCGGCGATCGCCCGCAGGATCATGGACGAATTGACGCGCCGCATCTCCTACCTGGACGAGGTCGGCATCGGCTACCTGACGCTGGACAGGCTGTCGAGCACACTTTCGGGGGGCGAATCGCAACGCATCAACCTGGCCACGTCCCTGGGGTCCTCCCTGGTTGGAGCGGTGTACGTCCTCGATGAACCGAGCATCGGCCTCCACCCCCGGGACAACGACCGTCTCATCAGGATCCTCCACGCGCTCAGGGATTCGGGGAATACGGTAATCGTCGTCGAGCACGACGCCGATATGATGCGGGCTGCCGACATGATCGTGGATATGGGCCCCAGGGCGGGGGAGCAGGGGGGGGAAGTGATCGCCACCGGCACGGTCGCGGAGATCCTGCGCGACAGGAACTCGCTCACCGGGGCCTACCTGAGCGGGCGATCGCGCATTCCGGTCCCCCGGGCCCGGCGCGTCAATTCCGGAAGGGAAATCCGTATCGAAGGGGCATCGCGGCACAACCTGAAAGGGCTCGACGTCGCGATTCCCCTGGGGATGCTCGTCTGCGTCACGGGCGTCAGCGGGAGCGGGAAGAGCACGCTCGTGCACGAGGTCCTGTACAAGGGGTTGAAGAAGGCAATGGGTGAGACGGGAGCACACGAGGGGGCATACAGGCGGATCACCGGTCACGAGCAGATCAGTGGCGTGGAACTCGTCGATCAGTCGCCGATCGGACGGACCCCCAGATCGAACCCGGTGACCTACATCCAGGTCTTCGACGGGATCCGGACCCTGTTTGCGGGGACGCAGTCGGCGAAGATCCACGGGTACACCCCGGGGATGTTCTCGTTCAACGTTCCCGGCGGCCGGTGCGACGAGTGCGAGGGGGACGGCGTCGTCAAGGTCGAGATGCAGTTCCTCGCCGACCTGTTCCTCCCGTGCGACGTGTGCAAGGGAAAACGGTACAAGAAGGAGATCCTCGACGTCCGCTATCGGGGAAAGAACATCGACGAGGTCCTCGCGATGACGGTTGCGGAAGCCATCGTGTTTTTCGGCCAGGACGCCCAGGGGAAGAAGGTGGCCTCCCGGTTGAAGGTGCTCGACGAGGTCGGACTCGGGTACATCCGGCTCGGCCAGCCGGCGACGTCACTTTCGGGCGGGGAAGCCCAGCGCATCAAGCTCGCCGCGCACCTCGTCGCACCGGCGACGGACAGGCACCTGCTCTTTATATTCGACGAGCCGACGACGGGTCTCCATTTCGACGACATCGCCAGGCTGCTCCGGTGCTTCAACGCCCTCATCGAAGCCGGGAACTCGGTGGTCATCATCGAACACAACCTGGACGTGATCAAATGTGCGGACTACGTCGTGGATCTCGGACCCGAGGCGGGAGAAGGAGGGGGAACCGTGGTGGGGACGGGAACGCCGGAGGAGATCGCCGCCAACCCCGCGTCCCACACGGGGAAGCATCTCCGTACAGCGCTCGCCCCGTGACACCCATCACCAACGGGAATGCGGGGACTTTGTAGGTTGATCACGCCGTAACACAGAAAGGCATTGGTACTGCTGCGGATGAAGGGGATTTCCGGAGTGTGTGCCAGTGCCTTTCGCCATTAATACCCGAGCCCGACGTTCAGCGTGATGAAGAACCCGCCGAAGTCGTTTTTCGTCCCCGCCAGCAGCCCCGTGTTCGTGTCGTAGAGCGACGGGAGTCCGTTGCCCAGGAGGTACGTGAAGTAGTACCGGAAATTCACGCCGAAGATCCCCGAATGTTCCCCGCCGAAATTCGCCCCGAATCCGAGGTACGCCGAAGCGGTGTAGTGGGGGGTTCCCCGGCTGAAGCTCTTGAAGAACTCGACATCGTTGACGGCGAGAGAGCCGTCCGCCTGCGGGACGAGGTCGACGAACGGCGTCATGTAAATGAGCGTGGGACCCACGGCGAAGTTCACGTACGGGCGGAACGTGTCGACGATGTCCTCGCGGAACAGCCTGTACTGCACGCCGGCCATCAGCGGAAACACCAGGAACCTGTTCAGTTTGCCGGGGACCGTCGTGTTGCCGTAAATGTCGTATTGTTCGATTTCTCTCGAATCTTTCGCTTCCGACGCCGAGAAGCTGACGAACCCGAACATGTCGGGGGTGAACTCCCGCCTGTAGAATGTCCCCAGTCCGAACCCGTTGGTGGAGATCATGATGTCGACGCCCCAGGTGTTGAGGTATTCCCCCTGGTCGTACGTCGTCCCCCGCACGGTGCTGTCCGGTGTGCCCGGGAATGAGCGTGACTGTGCGGCGGCGGGATCTCCGGCGGCGGTGAGAACGACCGCCGTGATGAGCAATGCGGCGCGTAATCCGTGCATGAACCCCCCTTTCCTTGTGGCGCTTGTCGTCATATCAGAGAACGCGGTACAGCCCGAGCTTGAGATAGCGAGTTTCGGGAACCGACGGAAGGACCGGGTGATCGGGGGCCGCCCCGCGCCATTCCAGGAGCTGGAGCTGCCGCCCGACCCTGCGGGCGGCGTCATCGACGATCTCCTGGAATACCTCCGGGAGAATGTGATGCGAGCAGGAGGCCGTCATGAGCAATCCCCCCTTCGGGATCAGGGGGAACGCCTCGAGGTGAAGCGTCCGGTATCCCTTCTTCGCCGCCTGGACGTTTTTCCGGCTCCGCGTGAACGACGGCGGGTCGAGGACCACCACGTCGAACTTCCTTCCGGATCCGGCAAGCGTCTTCAGTTGCTCGAACACATCCCCTTCATCGAAACTCACGGAGTCGAGCCCGTTGAGTATGGCGTTGGCGCGTGCCCTGGCGACCGCCTCGGCGCTGATGTCGATCCCCAGGACCGATCGTGCCCCGCCCCGTGCGGCGGAAAGCGCGAACCCCCCGTCATTGCAGAAGGCGTCGAGTATGTCCGCTCCGCGGCTGAGCCGTCCGAGCAGGCTCCTGTTCTCCCGCTGGTCAAGGTAGAATCCCGTCTTCTGCCCGTCCCTCAGGTCGACGGTATACCGGAGGTCTCCCTCGACGATAAGCGTCGGCGAGGGCTCACCATAGAGAACAGCCCGCTCGCTTGGAAGGTTCTCGAGCGCGCGCAGGGGGGACTCATTCCGGGCGACGATGCAGGCCGGGGAGAACAGCTCCTTCAGGACGTCGCAGATGACCGGGAGCCGCTGCTCCATCCCGAACGAAAACGTCTGGACGGCGAACTGGTCGTTGAACCTGTCGATAATAAGGCCGGTGAGGAAGTCGCCTTCGCCGTGGACGAGCCGGTATGCCGTCTGCCCCGGGTACAGCTTCTCCCGGAGGTCGCGGGCGGCGGAGATTTTTGCAAGGAAAAAATCCCTGTCAATCTCGACGATGGTGCTGGAGAGGAGTCGGAACGCGATGAGGGAATGGGGGTTATACAGGCCGACCCCCAGCGAGATGCCGCTCGCGGCGACGAGTTCGACGACGTCGCCGAGGGCGGGATTTCCCCTCGTTTCACGGACTTCGTTGCTGAATGCCCAGGGATGGCCGGCGACGATCCGCCGCTCTTCCTTGTTTTTGAGTATGACCTGTCGCGGGAGGTGTGCTTCGTGCATGAATGGAAGTTATCACAATGCACCGCGAATTGCAACACGCTCCCGTAGGCCCGCGTTCGTTGAAATTCGACCGGCAGATGGGTATATTTAAAGGCTATGGACAACTTCAACATGACTGCACCCTCCGCCGGCGGCCTCCGGAATGTCGGCGGCGTGCTCTTCGACATCGACGGGACATTGACGAGGACGAACGAGCTCATTTTTGCGACGTTCAACTACATCGCCGCCAAGTACACGCACAGGACGTACGAACCCCGGGATATCATCGCCCTTTTCGGTCCGCCGGAGGAAGGCGCGCTCGTTCCCATCGTCGGGGAGGAGCACATCGACGCGGCAATGGACGACCTCTGCGAATTCTACCGGGGACACCACGGCACGATGGCCGCCCTCCACGAGGGGATGGGGGACGTCCTGGCGTTTCTCGATACGCGCGGCATCCCCCTGGGGGTGTTCACGGGGAAAGGGAGGCGGACGGCGATGATCACGCTCGAGGCCCTCGGGATCGCCGGATATTTCGACATGATCGTCTCGGGGAACGACGTCGTCCGCCACAAGCCGGACCCGGAGGGGATCCGCAAGTTCATCGATGCCTACGCCCTCGCCCCCTCCGAAGTCCTGATGGTGGGGGATGCCGTGGGGGACATCGCGGCGTCCAGGGGCGCGGGCGCGGTGCCCGTCGCCGTCCTCTGGGACTCGTACGACCGGGAGCGCGTTGCGCGCGCCGGGGCCGATGCGGTGTTCCACGAGGTCGGGGGACTGCTCGCCTGGCTGAAGAACGACGTCCGCTATGTTCCCGGCGGCGGGTAACGTCACACGATCAACACCCACTGGAGCCCACGTGGAACCACTGCGCATAGGCGTCATCGGCGTCGGCCATCTCGGCGCTCTGCACGCGAAGATGCTTTCGGATATGCCCGGCGTCCGGCTCGCCGGGGTCTTTGACGCCGACCCGGGCAGGGCGGAATCCGTCGCGGGGCAGTACGGAGTCCCTGCGGCGGCGGATCTGGAAACGCTGCTCGGCTCCGTCGATGCCGTCACCGTCGCCACGAGCACGAACGCGCACTGCGCCGTCGCCCTGAAGGCCCTGGAGCGGGGCAGGCACGTGTTCGTGGAAAAGCCGATCACCGCGTCGGTCGCAGAGGCGGACACGCTCTGCCGCGCGGCGTCGGACCGGGGGCTTCTCATCCAGGTGGGGCACATCGAGCGGTTCAACCCCGCCATACTCGCGCTGGAGAAGTACCAGATCGCTCCCATGTTCGTCGAATCGCACCGCCTGGCCCAGTTCAATCCGCGGGGCACCGACGTCGGCGTCGTCCTCGATCTCATGATCCACGACATCGACCTGATCCTCACGTTCGTCCGTTCCCCGGTCCGCGCCGTCGAAGCGAACGGCGTGGCGGTCGTGTCGGACAGCGTGGACATCGCCAACGCGAGAATTCAGTTCGAGAACGGATGCGTGGCGAACGTGACCGCGAGCCGCATTTCCCAGAGAAAGATGCGGAAAATGCGCCTGTTCCAGAAAAGCGGGTATATCTCGATCGATTTCTCCGAGGGGGTGGCCGAGGTGTTCCGCCTTGTCGGCGAGGACGAACCGGACGTGAAGGGAACGATGATGCTCGGCGAGCTCGGCTCGGGGAAGCACAGGCGGAAGATCGTCTACGAGCTCCCGGAGGTGAAAGAGGTGAACGCCCTGCGGTACGAGCTGGAGCTGTTCGCGGGAACGATCAGGTCGGGATCCCGGCCGGTCGTCAGCGGCGAAGACGGCAGGCGGGCGCTGGAAGTGGCGAACACGATCATGGAAAAAATCAGCCAGCAGTCATTCGCGATGTGATGGAGAACGCGGGGGAGCATATTGCGCTGGAGCACCCGCTCCTTGCGACGATCGGGGTCGTCGCGGACCGGGTCGGCACCGAGGCGTTTGTCGTCGGGGGGTACGTGCGTGATCTGCTCCTGGGAAGGGGCGGTGGGGACATCGATGTCCTTGTGATGGGGGACGGCATCGCTTTCGCGCGCGCGGCGGCGCGGGAGATGGGGGCGGAGACCGTCGTGGCGTTTGAGCGGTTCGGCACCGCGATGGTTCCCGTCGCCGGCGGGAAAGTGGAATTCGTGGGGGCCAGGAAAGAACGGTACGATCCCCTCTCGCGCAACCCCTCGGTCGCCCCGGGGACGCTCGCGGAGGACCTCCTCAGGAGGGATTTCACCGTCAACGCGATGGCGGCTTCTCTGAACCGGACATCCTACGGCCTCCTCCACGATCCGCTGGGGGGGAGGGAGGACCTGGCGAAGAAACTGCTGCGTACCCCGCTGGATCCCGAAAAGACGTTCGATGACGATCCTCTCCGCATGATGCGGGCGGTCCGTTTCGCCTCGCAGATCGGCTTCGGGATACACCCGCCGGTTCTCGAGGCGATCGTGCGGATGAAGGACCGGCTCGCGATTGTCGCCGGAGAGAGGATATCCGAGGAATTCCTGAAGGTCCTCGGCACCCCGGTTCCCTCCGTAGGGCTGCGGCTGATGTTTGACACGGGCCTTCTCCAGATCGTCTTCCCCGAAATCGCGCAGATGTCGGGGGTCGACCAGCGGAGGGATCACCACCACAAGGATGTCTTTCTCCACACCTGCACCGTGGTGGACAACGTGGCCCTTGCCTCCGCCAATCTCTGGCTCCGGTTTGCGGCGCTCGTCCACGATATCGCCAAGCCCAGGACGAAGGCGTTCAAGGAAGGTACCGGGTGGACGTTCCACGGCCACGAGGAGATCGGCGCGCGGATGATGAAGCGGATTTTCCAGAAGCTCAAGCTTCCGCAGGAACACCTCCCCTACGTGGAAAAACTCGTGCGCCTCCACCTCCGCCCGATGGCGCTCGTCGATGACGGCGTGACGGATTCCGCCGTCCGGAGGCTGGTGTTCGAGACCGGAAACGACATTGATGATCTGATGATACTCTGCCGCGCCGATATCACGTCGAAAAACCCCGTCCTCGTCGCCCGGTACAGGGAGAACTACGAGCTCGTCGCGAAGAAGATCGTGGAGGTGGAAGAAAGGGACCGGCTGCGGAACTGGCAGCCCCCGGTCCGGGGGGACGAGATTATGGCCGTCTGCGGCATCGAACCGGGGAGGGGTGTCGGAGCGTTGAAGAAGGCGATCGAAGAGGCAATTCTCGACGGAAGGATACCCAACGAGCACGAAGCCGCCCTTGCGTACCTCCTTTCCATCAAAGACGGGATACTGGCTCAGAATGCCCGCTTTTGACGTTTTTTCCTGAAACTTTCAATTGAACGTACCGTTAAAGAAGTACCGTCAGCAACCGCCATCCCAGGAGCAATTTATGCGATTCTTCAAGGCAGTCACAATGACCGCGGCCGCGCTTTGCGCCCCGTTTCTCTACGGTCAATCCAACAATATGACGCTCGACCAGGCGACGCAGGTCGCACTCCAGCACAACCTGAGTATTGTGCAGGCCGATGCGAACGTCGGCTCCGCACAGGCCGCGGTCACCTCCGCCTACGGCGGATACCTCCCCAGCATCTCCGCGTCGGGCTCGTGGAACCGGTACGCGACGGACCATGCCGCAAGTTCGACGACGAGCATCGGAGGAGGCACGTTCGTCCTCCCTCCGAGCAAAAACACGATCAATCAGTTCGGGAGCGGGGTCAGCGCCAACCTGACGCTCTTTGACGGGTTCAACCGCCAGGGACAGGTCGGCGCCGCAAGCTCAAGGTCCGTCTCCGCCGAGGAAACAGCCTCGAGGACCCGGCAGTCAATCGTCTACCAGACCGAGAGCGCGTACCTGAACATCCTCCGCAACGACCAGCTTGTCAAGGTCGCCGACGAAAACCTGAAGCGTGACAATCGCCAGCTTGAACGGATCACCGAATCCGCCCGGGTCGGCGCCGCCGCGCAGGCCGACGTGTACCGCCAGCAGTCCGTCGTCGCCGCCGATGAATTCGCCCTCATCCAGGCGCAGGTGACGTATGATAAGTCGAAGGCCGACCTTGTTGACCTGATCGGGCTCAACGTCGGCTCGGATTACACGTTCACTGATCCGACGATCTCTCTCACGATCACACCCGAAGAGCTGGATTCCACTGCCGCACTGTACAAGAATTTCGCGGACCTTCAGAAGCGCTCGCTCGTGTCCAGGCCGGACTACAGGAGTGCGGTTGATATGTACAACGCCGCGGAGTCGGGGGTGACGTCGGCGAAGAGCACGTATTTCCCGTCCGTCAACGCGTCGGCGGGTTATTCGCTCGGGACTGCCGATGCCCTGGCGAATCTTTCCGACAGCAAGACGATCAACTGGGGGATCAGGATCTCCTGGACGCTCTTCGACGGCTTCAATACCAACGCCAACGTGCAGTCGGCCATCGCAAACCGGCGGATCGCGGAGATCACCGTGACCCAGACGGAGCGCGACATCTACGACCAGCTGAAGAAGGCCCTCCTGGATTTCGACGCGGGCCGGAAACAGTACGAAGTGAGCCAGAAGGGACTCAAATCCGCGACGGAAGACAGGAAGATCGCGGAAGAAAAATACAACCTGGGGGCGGGCACGCTCCTGGACCTGCTGACCGCCAATGCGGGGCTCGTGCAGGCGCAGGTGAATCTTGTGAACTCTGTCTACAATTACATCACGGCGAAGAAGAACGTCGACTACATCATCGGTGAACGGTCGTACTGAACGTACGCCCGTGGTGCACACTAATCAAGGAGCCAGGAGAATGGCAACGAACGGGAAGAAGTCGCGGAAGAAACTGATCATCATTTCGATCATCGCCCTTGTGGTGATTGCCCTCGGGTTGACCGTCTTCCTCGGCAGCAAGAAGGAACCCGTCCTCGCGGTCAACGTAGAGAAAGTGACGTCGAGGACGCTCACGCAGATCGTCACGGCGACGGGAAAAATCCAGCCGACCGTGCACGCCCAGATCTCCCCCGAGGTGAGCGGGGAGATCGTGTCCCTTCCCGTGAAGGAAGGATACCAGGTGAAGAAGGGGGACATTCTCCTGAAGATCAAACCCGACATCTACGTCGCGCAGCGGGACCAGTTCAAGGCGGCGCTCCTGCAGGTCAAAGCCTCGCTCGTGAAGGCGGAAGCGGATTACCGGAGGGCGCAGGGGCTGATGGAAAAGGGCCTGATTGCGCAGTCCGACTTCGACCTGGCGCTCTCGACGTATGACGGCGCGAAGGCCGCGTACGCGCAGGCGGAAGCCTCGCTCAACCAGGCCGAAGAAAGCCTGAGGAAGACGACGATCACGGCCCCGATGGACGGAACGATCAGCCAGCTGAACAACCAGCTCGGCGAGCGCGTCCTGGGCACGCAGCAGTTCCAGGGGACGAACGTGATGACCGTGGCCGATCTCTCGAAGATGGAGGCGCAGGTCGACGTCAGCGAGAACGACGTGGTCCTGGTCCATGTGGGTGACACGGCCCGCATCTCCATCGACGCGTTCCCCGACAGGAAGGTGAACGCCGTGGTGTACGAGATCGCGAACACGGGCACCTCGAAGAACCTCGGCACGCAGGAAGAAGTCACCAATTTCACCGTGAAGATGCGCATCGTCGACCCCGGGGTCGTCCTCCGGCCCGGGATGTCCATGACCGCGGACATCGAGACGGTGACGAAGCAGAACGTGCTGTCCGTCCCCATCCAGTCGGTGACGACCCGCGCGCCCAAGATGGACGTGAAGCAGGGACCGACCGACGGCCAGAGCGGCATGGTGCTCGCCTCCGGGCAGTCGCAGAAGGCGAAGAACGAGAACAAGCCGAAGGAAATCGTGTTCGTGGTGGACAACGGCGTGGCCAAGGCGGTCCCCGTGAAGCGCGGCATTGCGAGCGACCAGTACGTCGAGATCGTCGACGGGCTGTCCGAGGGCGCGCAGGTCGTTTCGGGAAGCTACAAGGCCATCAACCGGGAGCTCGAGGACGGCGCCAAAGTGAAGGTTGAAGAGGCCCACAAACCGGCCGCCGGGTCCCCCGGTCAGGCCTCCTGAGAAGGCACATTCACCGACTCCGAGGAACGCAGCGATGGAAAACATCATCGAGCTCAAGACCATTGTGAAGACGTACGATATGGGAGGCGCCGAGCAGGTCCTGGCGCTCCGGGGCGTGTCGCTCAACATCGCGAAGAACGAGTACGTCGCGATCATGGGTCCGTCGGGCTCCGGCAAATCGACGCTCATGAACATCATCGGCTGCCTGGACACGCCGACCTCCGGCCAGTACCTGTTCAACGGGCTCAACGTCAGCGAGATGAACGATAACGAGCTCGCGAAGATACGCAACAGGGAAATCGGGTTCGTCTTCCAGACGTTCAACCTGCTCGCGCGCTCCGATTCTCTCCACAACGTGGAGCTCCCGCTGATCTACGCGGGGGTCCCTTCGGCGGAACGCAGGCGCCGGGCCACGGAGACGCTGCAGCACGTCCAGCTGGGGGACAGGATCCATCACAAACCCAACGAGCTGTCGGGGGGTCAGCGCCAGCGGGTCGCCGTCGCGCGCGCGCTCGTGACGAAACCCTCCATCATTCTCGCCGACGAGCCGACGGGAAACCTCGACTCGAAGACGGGCGAGGAGATCATGATGCTCTTCCAGGAGCTGCACGACCAGGGGAACACGATCATTCTCGTCACCCACGAACCGGACATCGCCGAGCATGCTCACCGGACGATCCGGCTCCGTGACGGCCACATCGAAAGCGACGAGCCGGTCACAAAACGGCGAACCTACACCGCGGCGAAGGCATCCTGACGGAGGAGCGGCATGGCGTATTTCCTGACGGAACTCAAAGAGGGGCTCGTCATTTCGTTCCGGGCGATCCGGGCGAACAAGATGCGGTCCGTCCTGACGACGCTGGGCATCATCATCGGCATCGTGTCCGTGACGCTGATGGCGACCGCGATCGAAGGGGTGAACCGCGCGTTCGAGAAGAGCGCCGAGGCGTTCGGGACCGACGTTCTCTACATCCAGAAATTCCCCTGGGTATCGAACGACGACTGGTCCACGATCCGGAACAGGCGCAACCTCGAGGTGTCGTACGCCGCGCGGGTCGAGCGCCAGTCGATGTTCGCCGCGGCCGTCGCCCCCGTCGTCGCGACGGGACGGCGCGTCACGTACGGTGACAACAGCATGGAAGGGGGGTTCATCAGCGGGACCACCTCCCAGTACCTGGCCACCGCCGGGGTATCGCTCGGGGACGGCAGGTTCTTCACCGCCGACGAGGCTTCCGGCGGGCGCCCGGTGTGCGTCGTCGGCGCCACCGTCGTCGAAAACCTGTTTCCGCGCGGCGATCCCATCGGCAAGATGATACGCGTCGCCGGGTACCCGTACACGATCATCGGGACCCTGGAGAAGCAGGGAGGCATCTTCGGCCAGTTCACGGCCGACACGCGGGTGTTCGTCCCCCTGAATTCCTTCGAAAACGAGTTCGGCGGCAGGCGCGACGTGACGATCCAGGTCAAGGTCTCGGACCTGAAGCAGATGGAAGACGCGAAGCTCGAGCTCGAGGGGATCATGCGGACGATCCGCGGTCTTGCCCCGGGGAAGGCGAACGACTTCAACATCAACCAGCAGGAAATCCTGACGCAGACGTTCGCCCCGATCAGCCTCGTCATCGCCTCGATCGGGCTCTTTATCACGGGACTTTCACTGTTCGTCGGGGGGATCGGCATCATGAACATCATGTTCGTGTCGGTGACCGAACGGACCCGCGAGATCGGCATCCGCAAGGCGATCGGCGCGAAGCGGCGGACGATCCTGATGCAGTTCCTCTCCGAGGCCGCGGTGCTCTGCCTCCTCGGCGGGATCATCGGCCTCATGATCGCGTTCCCGCTCAGCCTCATCGTCGACCAGTTCCTCCCGACGGCGATGCCCCTGTCGGTGGTCTTCATTTCGATCGGCATCTCGCTCGTCGTCGGGCTCATCTCCGGTTTCCTCCCCGCCTACCGGGCGGCGAAAATGGACCCCGTGGAGGCGCTGCGCTATGAGTAACCTGGTGCTGCAGTGGGACAGCTTCCGGGAGAGCATGATGATGGCCCTCGCGGCCATACGCGGGAGCAAGCTCCGCTCCATCCTGACGCTGCTGGGCGTTGCGGTGGGCGTGTTCTCCATCATCTCGGTGATGACGGCGCTGGGCGTCCTGAGAAACAGCATCGAAGAGGGAATCACCCAGCTCGGCGCCAATACGTTCCAGATCCAGAAGTTCCCGGCGTCGTTCGGCGACAACCGCCGCGGGCGTTTCCGCAACAGGAAGGACATCACCTACGACCAGGCGGTCCAGGTGAAGGAAAAGGCCACGCTTGCCGAGGCGGTGGGCATCGAGGGGTGGCAGTTCGGCCGGGTCGTCTTCTGGCAGGGGCAGAAAACGAACCCGAATGTCCAGATCTGCGGGGAGAACACCGAGGGGGTGGTAACCAACGACTGGGTGATCGAAAGCGGGAGGAGTTTTTCCGAAGCCGACCTGGACCAGGCCGGGATGGTGGCGGTCCTGGGGAGGCCGGTCGTGGAGAAGCTCTTCCCCCCGTACGTGGACCCGGTGGGACAGTCGATACGCGTCGACGGCGCAATCTACAGGGTGATCGGCGTGTTCAAGAAGAAGGGGGGGTCGCTCGGCGGCGATCAGGACAATTTTGTCTGCACGCCGATCACGACGTTCTTCAGCCGTTACGGCAAGGAAGACCGCGACATCCATATCATGGTGAAGGCGAAAAGCCGTGAGGTCGTCGACGACGCGATCGAGCAGTCCCGCATGATCCTCCGTGCCGCCCGCCACGTTGACCCCGGGGCGGAGGACGATTTCAGCTGGTTTTCGAACGACTCCCTCATCAAGGAGTTCAACGACCTCACGCTCTACCTCCGGCTCGGCGTGCTCCTTGTCAGCTCGATCTCCCTCATCGCGGCCGGCGTCGGAATCATGAACATCATGCTCGTGTCGGTCACCGAGCGGACGAAGGAAATCGGTGTCCGCAAGTCGATCGGCGCGCAGCGGAGGGACATCCTGACCCAGTTCATGATCGAGGCCGTCATCCTCTGCGAGATCGGGGGGGTGATCGGCATCGTCCTCGGCGTCATGGGGGGGAACGTCGTGGGGATCCTCATGTCGGTTCCCGCCGTCATCCCCTGGGAGTGGGTCGGCATCGGCATTCTCGTCTGTTCGTTTGTCGGGTTCGTCTTCGGCGTGTATCCCGCGTGGAAGGCGTCGAACCTTGACCCGATCGAAGCCCTCCGTTTCGAATGAAGACCGCCCTGCGCCGCAAACCCTCCGGGGCCGGATCGTGCTGACGCGCATCCTCACCGCCGGCAATGTCAGGGAAAGCCTCCTGATGGCGCTTGCCGCCATACGGAGCGGCAAGCTCCGTTCCACGCTCACGATCCTCGGCATCGTGGTGGGGATATTCTCGATCATTTCCGTCATGACCGCCCTGGGCGTGCTCCAGAGGAGCATCGAGGAGGGGATCACCGAGCTCGGAGCAAATACGTTCCAGATCCAGAAGTTCCCCCAGACGTTCAACGGGAATAACAGGGGGCGGTACCGCAACCGGAGGGACATCACGTACGAACAGGCCCTCCAGGTGAAGGAGAAGGCGAGCCTGGCCGAGCAGGTCGGGATCGAAGCCTGGCAGGGGGGGCGCGTGGTGTTCTGGCAGGGACAGAAAACGAACCCGAACGTGGCGGTATGCGGGGAAAACGTCGAAGGGATCGTGACGAACGACTGGACGATCGAGTCCGGGCGGAGCTTCTCGGATGCGGACATGGACGGGGCGCGCATGGTCGCCGTCCTCGGCAAGCCGGTGGCGGAGAAGCTCTTTCCCCCCTACGTCGACCCGGTGGGCCAGACGATCCGGTTCGACGGGGGCGTGTACCGCGTGATCGGCGTGTTTCAGAAGAAGGGGGGGTCTCTCGGCGGGAACGAGGACAATTTCGCGGGCATCCCCCTGACGACGTTCTTCGACCGGTACGGAAAGGAGGACCGCGACCTCCACGTCATGGTGAAGGCCCGGAGCCGGGAGGTCGTGGACGACGCGATCGAGCAATCGCGCATGATCCTGCGGGCGGCACGCCACGTGCCGCCCGGCGCGGAGGACGACTTCAGCTGGTTCTCGAACGATTCGCTCATCAAGCAGTTCAACGACCTGACGCTGTACCTCCGCCTGGGCGTCCTCGTCATCAGCTCCATCTCGCTGCTTGCGGCGGGGGTCGGCATCATGAACATCATGCTGATCTCGGTCACCGAGAGGACGAAGGAAATCGGCATCCGCAAGTCGATCGGCGCGCAGAAGACGCACATCCTGTCGCAGTTCATGATCGAGGCGGTCATCCTCTGCGAGATCGGCGGAGTCGTCGGCATCGTCCTCGGCGTGCTGGGAGGCAATGTCGTCGGCGTGCTCCTGAGCGTGCCCGCGATGATCCCGTGGGAATGGGTCGGCATCGGGATCGGCGTCTGCTCCGCCGTCGGGTTCGTCTTCGGCGTGTACCCCGCGTGGAAAGCTTCCAACCTCGACCCGATCGAGGCCCTCCGCTTCGAATAACACTGCGTCATTGCGACGAAGCAACCTCCATTGAATTTCCCCCCCGAAAGTGGTACATTTCATGTCGTTTCCTGAATCTCCCTTGATCCGGCCCGCATGCACTCGCACTATCTGAGCGTTGCCAATTTTAAAGAGAGCCTGCTCATGGCTCTCGCCGCAATCCGTGCCAGCAAGCTCCGCTCCGTCCTCACGATGCTCGGCATCGTCGTGGGAATTTTCTCCATCATCTCGGTCATGACCGCCCTCAGCGTCCTCAGGAACAGCATCGAACAGGGGATGACGCAGCTCGGTGCAAACACGTTCCAGGTGCAGAAGTTCAGCATGGACTTCAACACCACGCCCGAGCAGAGGAGGAGGATGCGGAACCGCAAGAACATCACGTACGAACAGGCGCTCCAGGTGAAGGAGAAGACGACGCTTGCCGAGTCCGTCGGGATCGAGGGCTCCGAGGGGGGGAAGATCGTGTTCTGGTCCGGACGGAAAACCAACCCGAACATCAACGTGTACGGCGAGACCATCGAGGGACAGGAAACGAACGACTGGTCGGTGGCCGCGGGCCGCGGTCTCACCCCCCAGGATCTCGACATGGCGCGCCCGGTGGTCGTCCTGGGCTCGGCGGTCGCCGAGAAACTCTTCCCCCCCTACGTCGACCCCCTGGGGGAGACGGTGAGGGTCGACGAGGGGGTGTACCAGATCATCGGGGTCTATGCAAAGAAGGGGGCTTCCCTGGGAGGGAACCAGGACAATTTCGTCGTCACCCCCCTGACGACGTATTTTCAGAAATACGGCCGCTCGGACCAGAGTCTCCACATCATGGTCAAGGCGCGCAACCAGGAAGTGATGGACGACGCCATCGAGCAGGTCCGCGGCATCCTGCGGAGCGCGCGGAACGTCCAGCCGGGGGCGGAGGATGATTTCAGCTATTTCTCGAACGATTCCCTCGTCAAGCAGTTCAATGACTTCACGCTCTATCTCAGGATGGGCGTGCTCCTGGTGAGCTGCATCGCCCTTCTCGCCGCCGGGATCGGGATCATGAACATCATGCTCGTCTCGGTGACGGAACGGACGCGCGAGATCGGCATACGCAAGTCGATCGGCGCACAGAAATCGGACATCCTCTCCCAGTTCATGATCGAAGCGGTTATCCTGTGCGAGATCGGGGGGGCGGTGGGCGTCCTCGCCGGCATCGCCGGCGGGAACGTCGTCAGCGTACTCACGGACTCCCCCGCCGTGATCCCCTGGGACTGGGTGGCGATCGGCCTGGTCAGCTGTTCCCTTGTCGGGTTCGTCTTCGGCGTCTACCCCGCGTGGAAGGCCTCGAACCTTGATCCCATCGAAGCCCTCAGGTACGAATGAGACACAATCCGAGCGCCTTTGTGAACCCGAGACCATTCCTCCTCCTTCTGGCCGGCTGCGCCGCGTTCTTCCTTGCCTCCCCCGGTTCCGCCGGGGCGCAGGAAAAGTCCGACAGCCCGGTGTTTAAAAAGTACCGTCCGCCCCCCCAGCCCCCGCTCGTCGTTCAGTCCGATGCACTCTACCAGATGTGGGAGACGTTCATCGTCACGCGGAAGGCGAACGCCGGGGATGTCCTGGCGCAGCACGAGCTTTCGCTCCGTTATCTCCTCGGGCGCGGCGCCGCCGCCGACACGGTCAGGGCGGCGTACTGGATGCGCCGGGCGTCCGACCAGAACTATACGCCGGCGATGTTCAACTACGGCATCATGTGCTACAACGGCTGGGGAGTGCCCTGGGACCCGTTTGAAGCGTACAGGATGTTCCGGGCCTGTGCCGGGCGGGGCATGGTGGAGTCCGAATACGCGATGGCGCAGTTCCTCACGGAGGATCTCGTCATCCCGCGGAACTTCGATTCCGCGTATGCCTGGGTGAAACGCTCTGCCGACGGGGGCTACGCCCCGGCAAAGGAGACACTCGCGCGCCTGGAAAAACAGGGGCTCGGCCCCGGCAAGCAGGAAAGCGAAAGAGCGGCCGCCGCGCCGAAGGCGCCGAACACCGGCCTGGTGTTCCTGGACTTTGCCCAGGATACCGGCGGCGTCTCCGGCGACAGCCTGCTGCTGAAAGAAGCGATACAGACCGCGTCGCCGAGCGTGCGGAAAGCGCTCGGGATCTCGAAGATGCTTGAGACCGAAACCCAGGCGGACACCGCGACGCTCGCGGCGATCATGCAGGCGGGCGAGGCGGGCAGCCCCGAGGCGCTGACCGTGCTGGGGCGCTCCTACGAAAAGGGGATCGGGGTGCCGAAGGACCCCGTCAGGGCCGCCGCCGCGTACGTCCGCGCCATACGTCTCGACTCCCCGCGCGCGCCCGAGCTCCTCATGAAGCTCCTGGAGCAGAAAACGACGCTCCCGCACATCAAGGCGGCGGCGGCGAAGGGGGAACCGGAAGCGGAATTCGCGTGGGCGGGCGTCTCCGCGCTCGGATTTGACGGCGTCCTGGCGCAGGCACAGGTCTACCTGAGCGGCGACGAAGCGTTCAAGCTCCTGTCCAGCGCGGGGGAGAAAGGGTACACCCCGGCGCTTGTGGAGGAGGGACTGGCGTACTACGCGGGACGGTGGGTGCCGCAGAGCCTCGAGAAGGCGACGGAGCTCTGGACCCGCGCCGCCTCGCTCGGGAGTAAGGATGCGATCGTAAGGATCGCCCTGATGACCCTGCGCGCGCAGGGGGATACCTCGGGAAGAAAAGAAGCGGTGCAGATTCTGAGGAGGGCGTCCGACGAGGGATCCGTCCTGGCGGAGGTGGGGCTCGGGTACTGCTATGAGACCGGGACCGGGCTCCCGGTCAGGGACGCAGAGGCCGCGTTCTATTACCGGGCGGCGTCCGTCCGCGGAAGCCAGGATTCATTCCGCGCCCTGCGGCGGATGCATGACGCGATACGCCCCGACGATCCCGAGTTCCGCATCCCCGACTGAGGTCACCGCCGTCAGGCGGAAACAGAAGTGGCGCCGCTGCCGGCGCCACTTCGTCACATGCTCCCCTTTGCGGGGCGGTCAGTACAGGAACATCGGCTTGCCGAGTATGTGCGTGACCTTCGGCCTGTAGTTTTCGCTGTCGTACAGTTCGTCGACGTCGACCGTCTTCTTCCCCTGCGATATCGTCTCGATCGGATTGACGGTGTACTTCCCCTCCCTGAGCGCGACCATCTTACCGAACTCTCCCTTGAGGACGAGGTCGGTGGCCAGGCTCGCGTAGCTGATCGCCACCATCCTGTCAAGCGCGTCCGGCTCTCCGCTCCGCATCAGGTAGGCCACCTGCTGGTAGATGACGTGTGAACCGGTCAGCTTCTGAATCGCGTCCCCGGTGATCGCGCCTATCCCGCCGAGCTTCTTGTGGCCGTAGGCGTCCGCCTGCCCGTATTCCACGATCTTCCCTCCCACGAGCTGCGCCCCCTCCGATATCGTCATGATCGCGTAATTGCTCGGGTTCATCTTCTTGTCTTCCATGAGGAACTTGGCCAGCCTCTCCGGGTCGAAGTGCACTTCGGAGATGATCGCCCGGTCCACTCCCGCAAGGTAGGCGGAGATCAGCGAGGTCTCGCCGGAATTCCTCCCGAAGAGCTCGACGATCGCAATGCGCTCGTGCGAGCCGGTGGGCGTCCGCAGGTTCGTGATGAAGTCGACGCTCCGGGTGACCGCGGTCGAGAACCCGATGCAGTAGTCCGTTCCGAAGACGTCGTTGTCCATCGTTTTCGGGATGGCGACCACGGGGAACGACTCTTCGTGAAGCCTGACCGAGTAACTGAGCGTGTCGTCCCCCCCGATCGTGATGAGGGCGTCGACGCCGAGCGCGCTGAGTACCCGGAGAATGTGCGGCGTGAAGTCCAGGCGGCCGTCCACCTGCGGGTGTTTGGGGTCCTTCAGGAAGGCGGGAACCTCGCCGGCCTTGACTTTGCCGGGGTTGGTCCTCGACGTGTGCAGGAACGTTCCCCCGGAGCGGTCGATCGTCCGGGTGTTGGTCTTGGTCAGGGGAATCACCCATTGGCCGGAGTTTTCCTTGTCCGCCGTGTTGTAGTTCAGGAGTCCTCCCCAGCCGCGCCGGATGCCGAGGACCTCGTATCCGGCGTCGATGGCGCGGAACACGACTGCCTTGATGCACGGGTTGAGCCCGGGGACGTCGCCGCCTCCGGTGAGTATGCCGATGCGTTTCATGGTCTTATGCCTTCATTCGTTTTCCTTTTTCCTCGTACGTGAAGATCCATCCGCAGATCTTTCCCGGATCGATCTCGGCGAGGTTTTTCCAGTAGTCACGGTTGTGCATGATGCGCGAACTGGTCTCTTCCGCCGGCAGCTTCTCCACCATCCGGCGTATCTCGGTCAGCCGCTTGAGCCAGACCGTCATGTTCTTTTCCCGCAGGTCCACCCACCCGTCATGCGCCCACTGGTCGATCGCTTTCGGGGTGACCCGGAGCGTATCGTCCCCCCGGTGCGGCGGGATCTTGATCGACGGGCCCCGGAGCATGGACCTGCCGTCCGGGAGGAGAACGGGGATACCGATCGAAATGATGTTGGCCCGGAGCCTGTCGTCGATCTCGATGAGGTCCGTGAGCCGGCGGCTCATTGTTGTCGCGTCGGACCTCGTGACGCTCCTGATGTCGCCGTAGCACAGCTTCAGGAGGTAGGACTCGTACAGGAGCTTGGAAAGCCGCGGGGGGCCGAGCATCTCGAACGCCACGCTGTCGACGCCGTGCTCCTTCTCGAGCTGGATGAGGCTGTCCATGGCGCTGTTGAACATGAACCCGGCGCGGTAGGTCGGTGCCAGCGTGGCGTTGTCGAGCGCGTTGATGATGTCGTGCCCCGTGTTGCCGGCCCTGATCTCGAAGATCGTGCTTTCGGCGATTTCTTCGGGGGTCACGAACTCCATCTGCCCGGGAGTGGAGATGGCCTCGAATTCCCCGCGGGAGAACAGGCCGTTCTCACCGGTATCGATGTACACGGACCGGAGCGTCTCGCTCGTCGGCGTCGCCGCGTCCGGCATGACGAGCCGGAGCGTTCTGCCGAGCGGCACCGCGCGCGAGGGGGGGCAGTCGACGAGCTGGATCGGTTTGCCGCGGCGCGTGACCTCGCCGTAGGCGATCTTCTTCCAGGCGATCGCTGCCGTCGGCTTGATCTCTTTCGTAATGGGGGCGTCGGGGGTCCGCCCCATGAGGAACAGGAGGAGCGTATGCGCCCCCGCCACGGCGGACTTCGAGAGCAGGACCCGCGACGGGCGTTCTTCGCTGTGCGTGTAGGGGATGTTCAGACCCATGCCGCCGGTCCCGCTCGTGCCGATCTTGACGTAGATCCCGGTTCCCGCCTCCTGCATCGACCGGTACATGATCTGGACGTGCCGGATGAGCTGGGGGACGTACAGCGTGCACAGGAGCCGTTCGATACCGTCGAACAGCTCCGCCGGGGGGGCTTTCCGGGATGCGCGCGCGTGCTTCACCTGCCTGATGAGCCGGCGCGACACCTGGAAGATATCCTGGTAGGCGATCCCCGTCGCGGAGTTGACGCAGTCGACGACGATCTCGGGCTTGTATTTCTGCATGAGGCGGTACAGGCTCGAGCGTTTCAGCACGGGCCCCGAGAGCTCGTCGACGATGTCTTCGATGATCATCGTCCTGTGTTTCACGTTCGAGAGGATCGTTTCGCGGGGCGTGTCCTTGAGCTGCTGGCGAACGAAGATGTTCCCCCACCAGGGAATGAAGAAGTCTTTTCCCGCGGCCGGGTAGTCCTTCCGCAGGTCCCTGACGGCGTCCGTGGCCTCCTCCCGCGTGAGGGAGGTGACGATCATGCGACCGGGACGTTCGTTCATAAACCGCCGGCAGATCGCCGATCCGACGAGTCCCCATCCGCCTATGACAAGCACGGTCTTGCCCTGAATATCCATGCGCTGATATCGAGTGAGTGAGCCGGGAATGTGCGAGATGCTGCAAGAACAGAGAGGTACACCAATGTACGCCGGAGGGGGGGAAGATGCAACAGGGCCCGCCCTGCGGGCGGGCCCTGTTGCGTCCCTGGCGGGACCCCTCAGTGAGTCCCGACGTGCGTGCTGAAGAACCTGTCTCCCCACCCGATGCTAAGGGTGCCGCCGCCGGTCCCGTCCTTCTCAAACCAGATCCTGAACGGGTCGATGGGAGAGGGGGCCCGTTCCTGCTTCATGACGACGCGCGCGAGATCGCTCCCCCGGTCATACGCGGGCTCCCGTCCCCCGGGCTTCCTGCTGATGATGAGCGTGAGCGCGCCCGGGGAGGGGACGGAATACAGCGTGTAGGACCCCGCCGGGACGCTTGCCTGGCCGAGCGTGATCTCCCCCTCCGTGACGAGCGACGTGGCCAGGTTCGCCCCCGTGCGCCAGACGGAATCGAACGGGACGATGACCCCCCAGATCGGGCGTCCGCGCATGTAGGGGCGGCTGTAGCGAACCCACACGTTCTTCCCGCCGAGCGTGATCGCCGCCGAGTCTCCCGGGCTCAACGGGCGGATGTGCTCGTTCTTCTGGAAGGGGACCGCGACGGAGGTGTTCTCCCACGTGAGCTTCATCACCCCCGAGGTCCTGCCCGTCGCGTGCAGGGAGATCGTGAACGTGTCGACGACCGCCGCGGTCTGCTCCGCTTTCGCGTCGAACCGGGCGAGATCCAGACCCGGATCGTAGTCGGTTCCCCACTGGCCGGTCTGCTTGTTGAGGATGACCTTCCAGCCGTCGCCCGAGGGGATCGTCCAGAGCGTGTACCTCCCGCGCGTCACGGGGACGCCCCCGAACGTCATGTCGAACGAAGTCTTGAGGTGCGTCGCCTGGTTCGCCCCGGTGCGCCAGACCTTATTCCAGGGGACGAGTCCTCCCATGATCTTCCTCCCGCGCATCGACGGGCGTCCGTAGTTGACGCTGATGACGTTCGTGTCCAGCGTGAGGAAAACGGAATCGCGCGGGCTCAGGATCGGCTGCTGCGAGAAGATCTCGGGTGCCGCGCACAGGAGACCCGTGCAGAACATGAATCTGAAAATCAGGCTTCGCATAACGATCCTTCCTCGATGTCAGAGAACGTGACGGGGGGGGAGCCCCCCCGGTTATGCCTTTTCCACGACGACCGCGGTGCCGTAGGCCAGCACCTCGGTGACGCCCGACATCACCTCGTTGGCGTCGTAGCGCATCCCGATGACGGCGTTCGCGCCGTGCTCGGTCGCATGCTGCATCATGATCATGAACGCCTCCTGGCGGGTCCGTTCACAGAGTTCCTGCAGGAGAGAGATGTTCCCCCCGAACAGCGTCTGGATTCCCGCGCCGATGTTGCCGACGATCGACCTTGAACGCACGGTGATTCCCCGCACGACGCCGAGATTCCTGACGATGCGATAGCCGTCAAGCGTGAATGCCGTGGTGACGAGTTTGGGGTCCATGGATTGCCTCCGGGTGCCTGCTATTTGATTTTCAGTGAGTTGATGGCTTTGTCGTACGCTTTGAGATAGTCGTCGCGCTGCGGGCGGTACCAGTCCATCGTGACGCGGAACACCTTGTCGTTCTTCACGATGAAATAGAATCTCCGGTCCACGTTCGGGCCCGCCTGGTACGTCAGCCACAGAGCCTGGAGTCCCCCCACCGTGGATTTGCCCGTTGCCGTCGCCTTGTATTTTCCCTTGTTCTGGTCGAACACTTTCTCCACCGGCAGCCCCTTGGCGCCGAACACGTCCACGCGGATGGAGCAGTCCTTCCGGACGCCGCTGAGCTCGACGACTTCCTCGTTTTGCCCCTTGGCCGCGGCGATCTGCTGGAAATTGTCGGGATACTGGATCGAGAAGAGCTTGCCGCTCGCGTCCGCCGTGTTTTCGGACGGCAGCGTCTGGTCCCTCCCCGGGACGACCGGCCTGGGGAACTGCAGCGTGGCGATCGATGCGTCGAACACCGCCCTGTACGCGTCGTAAAACCCGCCGAACCCCGCACAGCGGATGTCATACAGGATCGTGTCGGAGAGGACGTACGTGTGCTGCCCGGTCTCCTTGATCGTCTTGGTGTACAGGCCGGAGTATCCGTACCGGATGCCCGGCTTTCCGCCGACGGAGACCGATTCGGGTTTGGAGATGACAAACCCGCTCTTGCCCATGTCTTCCATGATCTTTTTTGCCGTGTCGGGGTTCGAGGAGCGGATGACCGTGACCCCGATCATGCTCCCGTCGGGAAACGCGCCCGTCGGGTCGAGGAACTTCTTGTCAACTTCCTGGGCGCTGTAAAATCCCGCGCGTCCGACTTCGGCGTTCGGCAGCCAGCCTTTCGGATACTGTATCGAAAACCCGAACCCGGGGTCCTTGTACGTGTCCATCTCGCCCGGCTTCACGGGCTCCATCTTCTGTTCGCCACCCCCGCATCCGGCGAAAATGAGGATGATCAACAGCGTGCTGAACGAGAGAGCAACGCCTGCCGCACTACGGGCATGTGTTGTCATCGGGTTGGCCTTTCCAGGAATGTGAATGATGGTGAATGGTCAATGTCTCGGAACGACGGTGTCGTACCACGGTTTTCTGTCGCGGGTGCCCGCCTCGTCCACGTGAATGTGCTTGGCCTCCGTGTATTCCTTCAGCCCGTCGAGCCCGAATTCCCGTCCGATGCCGCTCTGCTTGTAGCCGCCGAACGGTGCGCGTTCGCTCAACAGGTGCCACTCGTTGATCCAGACGGTGCCCGCGCGGATCGAGCGGGCGACGTCCATGGCCCGCTCCGGGTCACGCGACCAGACTCCTCCTCCCAGCCCGTACGGCGAATCGTTCGCCATGCGGACCGCGTCGGCGGTCTCCCTGTACCGCAGAACGGACAGGACAGGTCCGAAGATCTCCTCGCGGGCGATCTCCCAGGAATTATCCACCCTGTCGAATATCGTGGGCTCCACGAAGAACCCGCGGGCGCACGCGGGATCGCGCGGTACGTCCCCCCCGGTCACGAGGACGGCGCCGTCCCTTTTCCCCCCGGCGATGTACCCGAGGACGGACTCCTGCTGGCGCCGGGAGATCAGGGGTCCGATGTCGGTGAGGACATTCATCGGGTCTCCCGTCTTCATGGCCCGCACACCGGCGGCGAGGCGATCCACGAATTCGTCGGCGATCCGTTCGGGGAGGAACAGCCGGCTCCCCGCCTCGCAGCACTGCCCCTGGTGGTACATCGAGGCGTACAGCGCGCCGTCGACCGCGAGGTCCATGTCCGCGTCGTCGAGGACGATGTTGGCGGACTTCCCTCCGCACTCCAGCGTGATGTTCTTGAGCGTCGCCGCCGCGCCCTGCATCACCAGGCGGCCCGTTTCCGTCGACCCGGTGAAGGCCACCTTGTCGACGAGCGGATTGCGGCACAGTTCCGCGCCGGCATCTTCGCCGAACCCCGTGATGACGTTGACAACCCCCGGGGGGAACCCGGTCTCGTGAACGAGCCTGGCAAGCTCCATCGCGCTCACGGGCGTTTCTTCCGAGGGCTTGAGCACCACGGTGTTTCCGGCCGCGAGCGCCGGGCCGAGCTTCCAGGCCGCCATCTTGAGGGAAAAATTCCACGGGATGATCGCGGCGACGACCCCCACCGGCTCGCGGACGAGTATGTTCGTGCTGACGCCCGGCCGGGAAACGCCGTCGAGCTTTTCCGTGAGATCCACGAGAGCGAACCTGGCATAGCTCCCGAACGCGCGGGCGCTCAGGTAGACGTCCTCTTTCGCCTTCCTGAGCGTGGAGCCGGTGTCGGCGACTTCAAGTTCGACAAACCGGGGGGCGTTGGCGTTGAGCGCGTCGGAGAGTTTCTTCAGGTATGCGGAGCGTTCTTCCCGCGTCATCCGGGGCCACGGTCCGGCGTCGAACGCCTCCCGCGCCGCGCTCACGGCACGGCGGGCATCGGCGACTCCCGCCCTGGCGCACGTTGCGAGCGTCTCGCCGCTGAACGGATTGAGCGACGTGAACGTCCGCTTCTCTGCCCCGTCGACGAACTGATCGTTGATAAAGAGCTGGTACAATCTCACGGGCTGCCGCCCCTGCTTCCGGAAGTGTGAAAAGACGATACGGAAGATAGGTAAAAAAGGTGAATTCCTCAATTCTCCCCCCGTTTCCGCGCCTTTGTCCCGCTCCGGGTGGAGAAGTGCTTGGTCACGGATGTTCCCGCAGTACGCCCCGCATTTCCCGCATTCGATTGTCCCCTCCGTGGAGGGCCATGCCGCGGTGGAGGGTCATAGGAGAATGATATTCAACGACTTAGAGCCCTCCGGTCCATCCCCCTGTCCTCCTGCGTGCTGGCACGTTGATTGCGGAAGATGAAGCCTGCCCAGGCGGATATTTGCGGTCTTTGATGCAATTGTTCAACGAGGAGGATCATTCCATGAGACGCTTCTTTACGATTTCCCTTGCTGTGCTGCTTTCCCTGGCGCTGGGCGGTACCGCCCTTGCGCAGCTTCCGCCGCCGCCGGTCAATCTGACGGTACACGCGGGGGGCCAGGTGACACCGGGCGTCATGCTCAACTGGCAGCTGCCGAAGATCCTTCCTCCGGTGCCGGTAAACACGTTCAGGGTGTACCGGTCGGTCGACGATTCGGTCTCTTTTGTTTTTCTCAATACGACGGACAAACCCGAGTACAACGATCTCCAGGTCGCCGCCGGGCACACGTATTACTACTACGTGACGTGGGTCTGGATGATGCCCGACTCCACGACGAAAGAGAGCGGACGGAGCAACCTGGCATGGTTGACGCTCGGGCCGGCCGGGGGTGAAAAGACGGGGATGATCGCCGGCACGGTGACCGACAGTGTGAGCGGGAAACCCGTCCCGTATTCGCACGTCATGTTCTTCCGGCCCGCGTCGCCTGTTCTCTGGGTGCCGCAGACCCTGGCGGACAGCCTCGGAAGATATTCGGCGGTGCTTGACACGGGGAACTACCTCGTGCTCTGCGATCCTCCGTTTCTGATGGGGCGGCTCGTCATGGCGGTCATGCCGTTCCCCGTCTATAAACCGCAGTGGTACAGGGATGCCTACGATCCCGCGCATGCCACGCCGGTCGCCGTGACCGACGGCGGCAGGGACACGATTAACTTCGCCCTGGCCCGGTTCGTTCCGCCGACGCTCGTGCATCTGAAGGGTACGGTGAAGGATTCTGCGGGCAATCCGCTGAAGGGTGCCCTCGTCGTGATCACGCGGACAATCCAGGAAATGCACGTCATGGCGTCGGCCGGCGAGGCGGTCACCGACCTTCCGGGGGAAACGCTTGTCCTTGACAACGTGGGATGCATCCAGGGAGTCGCCTGGAAGGGACTGACCGACTCGACGGGCGCGTACGACGCGACGGTCCTGTCCCAGCGGTCCTACCTGGCGCTGGCGGCCAAAGCCGGATTCTTCCCGCAGTATTACGACCACAAGAGCATCCCGTCGGAGGCGACGGAGATTCCCGTGAACGGAGAGGTCAGCGGGATCGATTTCGATCTTAACCCGTACCGCGCTCCCGAGATGTACAGCCTGAGCGGGATCGTGTGGGACTCGGCCGGTGTGCGCGTCCCGTCGCGGATCATCGTGTTCCCGCTCCGGTCGTACGCCGCCCGTCCGTCCAGGTTCTCGTTCACCGATTCGCTGGGTGCGTTCACGGTGGACCACCTGCTGGCAGGGAAGTATATCGTGATGGCCGTTCCGTTCGGCGGATACGCCCCGGCATTCTATAAAGCGGGGGCGTTCGGGGTGATCCGGTGGAAGGATGCGGACACGGTGACGATCGCGGGCAACGTCACGGGGATCGAGATCGGCGTCGTGCAAATCCATTCCAGCGGCGTCGCCACGCTCACCGGGACGATCACGTCGGGGGCCGCGCCGCTCGCGGGAGTGAACGTCATTGCGCTGGATGCGGCCGGCGCGGCGGTGGGGTACGGGATGACCGACGCCACGGGCGCCTATGTCATCGACGCGCTCCCGTCGGGGTCGGTCACGGTCACAGCGGATCTCGTGGGCTACGACGGTGCACAGCAGATGATCAGCGTGGGGCAGTCGCAGTTCTCGCTCACGCAGAATTTCTCGCTCGGCGTCACGACGTCGGTCACCGTCCCCGGTGCCGTCGTGCAATCGTACGCGCTCGGGCAGAACTATCCGAATCCGTTCAACCCGTCGACGCGCATCAGCTACACGCTGCCGGTGGGGGGTGCGGTGACGATGAACGTGTTCAACCTGCTCGGGCAGAATGTGGCGACACTGGTCAACGGCCCGATGACGGCGGGGGCGCACGAAACGGTGTGGGATGGGCGTGACGCTGCGGGGAGGGGGGTGTCGAGCGGCGTCTATTTCTATCGCATCGAGGTGAAGGGACCTGACGGCGGGGCGGCGTACTCGGCGGTACGAAAGATGGTGCTTCTGAAATAGGGGGGGACCGCAGCAGCACGCGGGAAGGGGCTCCGGGAGCGATACCGGAGCCCCTTTTTTTTTCAGCTCGTCACGCTCCTCAGCTTCCTTCCCAGGTCCCGCATTTCAGTCCTGATCCGGGTCCCGATCTCCCGGAGCCCGTCCCTGAGCCTCTCCATCTCCAGTTTCAGCCTGTCAGGTTCGAATCCCGGGCGGGCCTCACCGTTGAACCGGAACGAACGGAATCCGCCGCGCCGGTGCTCTGCGGGTCCTTCCGATTCGGCGGTGAGCGTCAGATGTTCCCCCTTCCGGAGGACGCCGAATTCGATCTTGTCCCCCTTCTTGCTCCCCTCCACGGCATCCGCGATATCCCCGGTTGTCTCGACGCTGGTTGTGCCGGCGCTGATGATGACGTCGCCGGCTTTGAATCCCGCGCGCTCACCCTCGCTTTTCGGTTCCACCTCCTCGATGAGGACTCCCCGTCCGCCCGGAGCCCCGAAATACTCTCCGAGCTGCCGGTGAAGATCGGTGAGCCAGAGTCCGCTGATGCCGTCCGTGTGGTCCATCCGCAGTTCACGCATCGGCCCGAAGGGGGGGATCATCATTCTCCCGGGCCCGCGGTAGGAAAACGCGAAACCCCTGCGTGGAGCCCTCCCCAGCGTCACCTGGACGGTGGTTTTTTCCTTTCCCCGGCAGAGCGTGACCGTCGCCCTGTCGCCTGCAGAGGCCCCGCGGACTGCCGCGAGGAGGTCATCCGCATCGTCGATGGACCTGCCGTTGAACTCCACGATGACGTCGTCTTCCTTGATTCCCGCTTCTTCCGCCGGGCTCTCCTCCGTGACGCCGTTGACGAGGGCCCCGGTTTTCACCGGGAGCCCTTTCTCACGGGAGGTCCGGGGGGTGAGGTCCTGTACGGCGACCCCCAGCCACCCGTGCCGTTCCGTTTTCGCGTCCTGATTCTCTGTCCCTTTCCCCTGTGCCGCGGACGTGCCCCCCGTCGCACAGAGCGCTATCAGCAGAGCCGCGCCAACAACCCTGATGTTCATCGCTCCTCCTCCGGTATGTGTCAGTGCCCTTTCAGGATTTCGTACAGCGCCGACCGCGCGCTGTCGCCGCCGATGCTCCCGAGATAGTACACGGCGTCCCTCCGGAGTTCGTAGTCGTCGTCGGCGAGCGCCACCTGCTTCAGGAATTCCACCGCCCTGTCGTTGCCGACGTCGGCGATCGTATAGACGATCGTCCTCCGTCCTTCGGTGCGCGATTTCGGAAGCGAACGGAAGAGGTCCTCCAGGACCGTGACGCGCTGGTTCTTGTCGGTCCCGTGCTCCCCGATGCAATCGATGGCGGAAGCCTGTATATCCGGGCTGGTGTCCTGGCGCGCGATCTCCACGAACACGCCGAGAACGTCGTGCTTCGTGAATCCCGACAGGGCGTCCATCGCGGCCTCCCGCAGGGGATGGACCTGCCGTGTGTCGAGGGCGACCTCCCTCAGCGTGGAGAACGACCTGTCGTCCTCTTTGGTTTCCCCGAGGGCGTACAGGGCGTCCATCTTCAGCTTCGTGGCGTCGTCCATTTTCTGGTCCCGGCGCCAACCGCGGAACGGCACGGCCATAGGTGCCATAGCGCCGAACCGCGCCATGTGCCTCATCTCCCGGTTCATCTCCCGGATCATTATTCCCGTGTTTGGTCCGAATCCGGCCGGAAGGGGCGGACGGGCGGGTGCGGCGGGTGCGGCCGCAACGGGGGCGAGGGCGGGGATGTCCATCTGGAGCGCGTTCAGGTCTGCGACGGCATCGTCGTAATACGAGCTTTTCGGATGCTCCCGGATGAACTGCTGGTATTCCCGTATCGCCTTCTCCCGGTCGGAATTCCTCAGGCTGTATGCCGTCCAGTAGCGGGCGTCGTCGGCGTAGGAGCTCGCGGGAAACTTCGCGAGGAGTTCGGCGAATTTCTTCCTGGCCTCGGCGTAGCGTTCCTCGAGGATGAGCGCGTATCCTTCCCTGTACCTGGCGTAGCCCGGGTCGGATTTGTCGTCCCGGCGTTCGCCGGGCACCGTCCAGGCGATCATCGCCGCTGCCTGAGGGGCCGGTCGGGGCCCGTCTTCCCGCGGAGGTTCCGGCTGCGAGCGGCCGGCGGCAGGAACGAGAACGAGGGCGAGCGCGGCCGTTGCGAGAAGTTGTCGTGAGTGGTTCATCGTGCGTTCCTTTCATCGTTCGCTGCGGCAAGAGCCGATTCGGTCATCCGGATCTTGAACAGGAGGTTGTTGTGCCTGATCCCGGAGCGTATGATCTCCACGTCCGGTGCGTCATGTCGTTCGTCGCTGTTGGCGAGCGCGATCATGATCTTCTCGAGGTCGCCGACAAGTCTTGCCGACCGGGGATCCAGCGCCTGCCTTCTCAGGTCGCGCGCCTCGTGGACGAGCGCCCGCGACTCCCGCCGCTCGACGCTCAGGTCGAACGCTTCTCCCCCTTCCGTCCTCAGGTTGGAGACGCCGACGAGAAGGACGCGCGATTTCCTGAGGTAGTCGTGGAGCTGCACACCCGCCGGCTCGAGTCTCATGACCGGGGAGGATGCCTCCGGCTCCGCGGGTGCCGTCACGGGCGCGGGGCGCAGCAGCACGAAGGCGAGCGCGGCCGCGGCGAGCGCACCGCTTCCGGCGAGGAGCTGCAGCCCGTTGAAGTGAATAAACGAGGCGAACCTGTCGGCGGCCTCCGCGACGACCGAATTCCCGGGTCTCCTTCCGGCGCGGATCCGTTCCTCCACGAGGGCTGGGAACGAGGCCCAGAACTGATCGTCCTGTTCTTCACTCGGAGGATGCTCCCTCGCGGGGAGGATATCGACCGCCTCCCGGATCATGCGGAGGTCGTCCCGGCACGGCGTGCAGTGCGCGACGTGCTCCAGGACGATCGCGGATTCCTCCGCGGAGATGTCTCCCCTGACGTAGTCAAACAACCTGTCCCGAACGTGCGAGCTCACGCCATGTCCTCTTGAAGGTATTCCAGTTTCTCTCTCAGTTTCTTGAGCCCCCTGAACAGGTGCGTCTTGACCGTTCCTTCCGAGCACCGGAGGATCCGGCTCACCTGCTTCGTGGAGAGCCCGTCCATGTGCCGGAGTATGACGACGGCCCTCTGGAGCGTGGGAAGCTCGTGGAGCGCCCGCTCGATGTGCACCCGGACGTCCGTCCCCCGCCCGGGGTCTCCCTCTCCGGCGGAGGCGGCTGCTTCCTCGCGGGGGACCTCCCGTTCGGCGCGAGACCGGTTCTGCTTCACCCGGTTCATCGCCAGGTTCAGGACGATGCGGTGGATCCAGGTCCCGAACTCGGCCTCCCCCCTGAACGAGGCAAGACCCCGGTGGGCGCGGACGAACGCTTCCTGCGCCACATCCGATGCGTCATCGTGGTTGCCCACGAATCCGAATGCGGCATTGTACGCGTGTTTCATATGGCGTTCCACAAGAACCCGGAAAGCGTCCTGGCTCCCCTGGCGTGCCCGGGAGATCAGTTCCTGCTCGTCGGCAGCGGGCATGTCATGACCTTGCTGTGGGGGTCGATCTGTACGTTAGACATTGCAGGGAAGCGATCGGTTGACATCGCGCGGAGAAGAAACTTCCGGGTATGTTCCGGCAACCCGCCGGGCTGTATCACGTACACCATGCAGTCCAATTCCGGAAGGAACCCCCCATGATACGATCTTACGCGCTTCTCCTCGGTTTCGTTGCATGCACGCTGGTTCCGGGCCTTTCCGCGGCCGGGATCATTGTGGACGCCTCCGCGTGCGGCAGGGTGTACGACCTTCTCCTGATGATGAAAAGCGGCGCCGGGAAACCGGCGGTGGGGGCGGAGGTTGACACGATGCTCGACTCCGTGCCGTACCGGATCATGTTCAGGCACTATAACAGGAACTGGCGGCCCAATCACCTTTCCCCCGGCGTCTTCAAACGGATGATCATGAGCCTGGCGTTCCCGGGGGAGTATGCGACGGGGGAGAACCAGCGCGCAGACCGTATGCTCCCCCTGTGGCGGAAGTTTTACGCGGATCTCCCCTTGTTTGAGGGAAATCTCCGGGAAATCAGAGAGGCGGATCTGGCGCGGATGATCACGGAGCGGGTCGCTTTCGCGCAAACCTGGCTCCCCCCGGAATGGCGCATACCCGACATCCGGATGTTCATCATACCCAACGGGGGCAGTACCGCATTCACCGTCGAGGGGGTCGAGGGGTACGATTTTTTTCAGCTTCCCCGTGACTCCGCCGGGACGATCGGCTGGGATGAGCTCGGCACGACTGTCGCCCACGAATCCCACCACCTGGGTGTGCAGGGAGGAGTTCCGGGGGTGATGAGCCGGTCGGATTCGACGGCGTACGTCTTTCTCGCCATGTTCGTGGGAGAGGGGACGGCCACGAAATTCATCAACGACTATCCCGGCGGCTGCGTGCCGGCGGTGGATTCATCGCGGAAGGATCCTTCGTTCGACAGGAAGGAGATCAGTGCGTTGTGGCGCACGTACACGTCCGGGGAAAGGGACCTCTTCGCGCGGCTCGTCGGCACGTTCGAGGCGGCCCGCGCGGGCAGACTGACGCCGGCCGCAATGAACGCCGAAACGGGCGGGTTCTGGCTCAGCGGGTATGTTTCGCCGGTCTACTTCGTCGGCGCCGAGCTCTACGGCGCGGTCTATCTCGGGGTCGGGAAGGAGGGGGCGTTCGCGGCGATGCGCGATCCCCGGATGCTGTTCGCACTGTACAACAGGGCCGTCGCGGCGAGGAGGGACATCCTGGGAGGATGCTTCGTCATCCCGGACTCGAGCGTGCGTCACGCTCTTGCCATCGGTGCTCCCGGCCGTTGAGCGGCCGGGAGCCGCTTTCACTGCGCGGGCGGGGGGCCTGGGATCACGCTGAGTCCCATCGCCCGGCGCAGCCGGACCAGCCCGGTCCTGTAGTCGTACTGGGCCTGGATGTCCGTAATCTCGGAATTGGAGAGGGTCAGCTGTGCGTCCGATTCGTCGAGCGCGGTCGCGACGCCGGCCGCATACTGCCGTTCGACGAGGTTCAGGTTTTCCGCCGATTCCTGGACGAGCTTCGCCGTGGCCAGCGCGCGTTCGTTCGCCTCCCGCACGGCCAGCCACTGCTGTTCCACGTCGAGGAGAACGCTTTCGGTGAGAACGTCGAGATTGGACTGCGCGACGTCCCTGTTGGCCTGGGCCTGTTCGACCCCCGCGTCGAGCGCGAATCCCTGGAATATCGGGAGCGTGAATGACACCCCCGCATTCCAGCGGCTGTAGAGGGGAAAATCAAACGCCGCCCACGTGTATCCGCCGAAGAGCGCGATCGTGGGGAGGTGCTGCCCCCATGCCGCGGTCACGCCCGCCCTGCCGGATTCAAGCCTGGCCTGCGCCGCGGCGACCTCAGGCCTGTTCCTGAGCGCGGCCGTCCGGGCTTCCCCGAGCGACGTCGACGTAGCGGGGAGCGTGAACGAGTCGATGACGGCGTAGGCGTTCGGGGGGTGGACCCCCATCGTGTTCTCAAGCTGGAGCCTGGCGACACGGAACGCGTTCCTGGCCTGAATCAGGTTCACGTTCGCGTTGAGCGAATCGACCTCGGCCTTCGTCACGTCGAGCTGCGGCCTGCGCCCCGTGGAATAAAATGCCCGGGCCTGCGCGAGATGGCGCGACGTCGTCGCCAGGGCTTCCTCGTTGACCGAGACGACCCGGCGGGCCTGGAGGAATGCGACGTACGCCACCTCGGTGTTCACTGCGAGGATCTCAAGCGCGGAAGCATAGTCCCCCCTTGCGGCATCGGAGAGGTATCCCGTCTGCGAGACCCGGCCGCTGGTCTTCCCGAAATCCCAGACCGTGAGTGTTCCGGCGAGCGCGGCGGAATAGCTGCTGTAGGTCCTCTGCGTGGCGGGGAATGACGGGTTGATGAGGACCGTCCCCCCGTTGCGCGTATCCGAGGCGGTGAACGCCACTGCGGGAAGAAACCCCGCGGTGGCCTGGCGCAGTCCGGCGTCCGCGGCGCGCACGACGGCTTCGGCGCCGCGGAGCGAGGGTTGGTGACTGAGCGCGAGCGTGACCGCCCCGGCGAGCGTCAGCGTGTCGATCTGCTGTGCTGCCGCTGCGGAACACCCGGCTCCCAGGAGCCAGAGGAGGAGGAATTGCCGGCCGGCGCTCATGATGCCTCCCCGGGGGATTTCATCTCCCGCTTGAACCGCCGTTCGAAAACGACGTACAGTGAGGGGACGAAGAAGAGCGTCAGCGTCGTCGAGAGCGTCAGCCCGCCGATCACGGCGATCGCCAGCGGAGCCTGCGTGGACTCCCCGCCGAACCCGATCGCCATCGGGATGAGTCCGAGAACGGTCGCGATCGACGTCATCAGGATCGGCTTGAGCCGCGTGCGCCCCGCCTTCAGGACCGCCTCCTCGAGCGGGACCCCTTTCTGCCTGAGCCGGTTCGTGTAATCCACGAGGAGTATCCCGTTGCTGACGACGATGCCGACCATCACGATCACCCCCTGGAACGATGTCACGGAGAGCGTCGTCCGCGTCAGGAAGAGCATCCAGAAGACCCCCACGATACCCAGGGGGACCGTGAACATGATAATGAAGGGGTCGATCAGGGACTGGAACTGGGACGCCATGACGACGTACACCAGGATGATCGCCAGGCCGAAGGCGAGCGCGAGATCCTGGAACGTCTTGTTCTGCTGCGCCACGTTGCCGCTCTGCCGGATTTCGAACCCCGGGGGGAGCGACAGCGTATTGATCTTCTGCTGTATCGCGTTGGCCACCGTTCCCAGGTCCGAGCCCTGGACGTTCGCGGTCACCTCGACCAGCCGCTGCTGGTACTTCCTGTCGATCTGGACGGGAACGTTGTCCTTGACGATCGTCGCGACGTTCCCCAGGAGGACGGGCTGGCCGTTGTCCGTCGTCAGGACGATGTTCCTGAGGTCCTCGATCCTCTGCCGGTAGTCCTGGTTGAGGCGGACGAGGATGTTGTACTCGTTTCCGGTCACGGGGTCGGTGTAGAGCGAGGCCACGTTGCCGTTAATGCACGTGCTTATCGTGTTCGAGATGTTCGCCACGTTGATCCCGAGCGTTCCCGCCTTGTCGCGGTCGATCTTCACGCGGAGCTCCGGCAGGTTGTCCTCCCTCGTCACCTGCACGTCGACGGCCCCCGGCGTCGAGCGGACGATCCCGGCGACGGTCTTCGCGAGCGCGGTCCCCTGGTCGATGTCGTAGCCGTTGATCTCGACGTCGATCGGCGCGTTCGATCCGAAATTCAGGAGGAACCGGAGGAATCCGCTCGGACTGATGTAGGTCGCGACCCCGGGTATCCTGGCCAGCTTCGGCCGGATCATCCTGATGATCTCGAAGATGTCCCGCTTCCTCTGGTCGGCGGGGATGAGGGCGACGCTGATGTTCGCCGCGTGCGTCCCTGAATTCCTCGAGAAAAGCGATCCGCTCCTCGCCGTGGGTATGCCGATGTCGGTGATGACGGACTGGATCTCCGGGATGTTGGTCTGGAGGAGTTTTTCGATCTCCGCGCAGACGAGGCTCGACTCCTCGATCCGCGTGCCGACGGGGAGCTTCACCGTGATCGTGAACTGCCCCTCGTCCTGCTCGGGGAAGAACTCCGTCCCGATGAACTTGAAAAGGAAGAGCGAGCCGGCGCCCACAACGAGGATGCCACCGATGACGAACTTGCGGTGCCCGAGCGTCCAGCGGAGCCACCTCTCGTACCAGGCGTCGATCGCCTCGAGCATGTCGTGCGCCCGCACGCGGATCCGGTCCGGCAGCGCCGCTGACTCCCTGTCAAGGTGCTTCTCCGGGGGGAGAAAATTGAGGCACATGAGCGGCGTCACCGTCCGGGAGACGAAAAACGAACCGAACAGGGCGACCGCGATCGTGATCGTCAGCGGGATGAACAGGAGCTTCGCAATCCCGGTCAGGAAGACGATCGGGAGGAACACGATCACCGTCGTGAGCGTGGAGACGAAGATCGGGGAGGCCACTTCCTGCGCCGCTTCCAGCGTCGCCTGTATCTTCGTCTGGTTCGGCTTCCGCTCGTTGTAATGGCGTGAGATTGCTTCGAGCTCCACGATCGAGTCGTCCACCAGTCTCCCCACGGCGAGCGCCAGCCCGCCGAACGTCATGATGTTCAGCGATGCCCCGCCGAACCGGAACCAGATGAACGTGATGAGTATCGACAGGGGAATGGCGACAAGGATGATGAGCGTCCCGCGGACGTTCCTGAGGAAGAGCATGATGATGATCATCGCCAGGATGGCGCCCAGGCCCGCCTCGCGCTGCAGACCGGAGATCGTCTGCCGGATGTAGAGCGACTGGTCGAACGACAGCGTCATCTTGACGTTCGGGGGGACCCCCGTGAGCTTCGGGATCGCCCGGACGACGTTGTCGACGACCTCGATCGTGTTGGCGTTTGCGAGCTTCTGCACCCGCATCGTGACGCCGGGCTTCCCGTCGATGCGGACGAGCTCCGTCTGCTCCTGGTAGCTGTCCTCGACGCTCCCGATGTCCCTGATGCGGACCGGGACCCCCCCGACGACCTTCAGGACGATGTCCCCCATCGGCTTGACGACGTTAAACTGGCTTTCCGTCTTGAGCGTGTAGTCGAATTTGCCGGTCTTCAGGTCTCCGGAGGGGAGAATAAGATTGGAAGAGGCGACGGCGTTGAACACGGTGGCCACGGGGAGGTCCAGCGCCTGGAGCCTGTCCTGGTCGAGCGTAACGTGGATCTCGCGGATGCGCCCCCCCAGCACCTGCGCCTGCGCCACCCCGGAGAGGTGTTCGATCTGCGGCTCGATCGTGTTGTAGGCGAGATCGTACAGGTCCCGTTCATCCATCTCCGCGGAGATCGCGATGTTGCAGACAGGCTGGCTCGTGATGTCGAAACGGAGCGCGACGGGCGTGGAGATCCCGGTGGGAAGCTGCGTCAGGATCCTGTTGACGTGCTGGACGACGTCGACGAGCCCGACGTCGACGTTCGCGTCCCAGGTGAAATAGATCCGGATCGAGGAGATCCCCTCGCGGGTGGAGGAGACGACGTAATCAACGTTGTTCGTCGACGAGACCCCCCGCTCGATGATCCGCGTGACGGACTGTTCCATGTCGAGCGGTCCGGCGCCCGTGTAGAACGTGATGACCGAGACGACGGGGACGGTGATGTTCGGGAGCAGGTCGACGGGGAGCTGCGTGAACGACACGAGCCCGAAGACGAGGATCGTCATCGCGAAGAGGAACGTGGAAATCGGGTACCGCAGTGCCAGCCGTGTAAGCCACATATCGTCGGGTGAGAATTATTTTTGGACAGTCACCGGGCCGCCGTTCCTGACGAACTGCTGGCCGGTGGTGATGACGTCCTCCGGCCCTTCGAGGCCGGAGAGGATCTCGGTGCGGGAGTTCTGTTCGTTTCCGGCGCCGATGCGCACGCGCCGCGCGGTATCCTGCCGCGCGACGTAGACGTAGAGTCCCTGGTCGTCTTTGAGGAGGGCCTGCGTCGGGAGCGTCAGGGCGTTCTCGTGTCTCCCCACGTTGAGCGTCACCGTGGCGAACATCCCCGGGCGCAGGAGGTGGCCCGGGTTGGGGATGTCGACCTCCACGGCCATCGTCCGCGTCGCAAGGTCGACCGCCTGGGCGAACTTCGAGACCTTCCCGGTGAACGACTTGCCGGGGAAGGCGTCGACGGTGACCGACGCCCCGAGCCCCATCGTGACCCGCGGAATGTCCTGCTCGAGGACGTTGATGATGATCTTCATCTGGTCGAGGTCCATCAGCGTGAAGATCGTGGATGTCAGCGCGCTGACGACCGCACCCGGGTCGAGGAACCTCTTCGTGATCGTCCCGCTGAACGGGGCCGTGATCCTGGCGTAGTCGAGCCGCGTCGTGGCGACGTCCAGTGCGGCGACGGCGACCTTCATCGTGGCCTCCGCGTTCTCGAGGTCCTGCGCCGCCACGAGCTTCTGGTCGTAGAGGTCTTTCGTCCGGCGGTACGTCAGCCGGGCGTTCTGCGCCGTCGCGGCCGCCTGCGCCCTCGTCTGGTACAGCTCGGTCGTGTCGATCAGCGCGAGCATCTGCCCGCGCCTGACGGGGGTTCCCATGTCGGCATACACGCGGTCAAGCGTGCCGCTCACCTTGGGATAAATGCCGGCCTGCTGCACGGCGACGACGTCGGCGGTGTACAGGAGATCGTACATGACGGTCTGCCGGAGCGGGTTTTCGGTTTTCACCACGGGGATGGTTCCCCTGCGCGTGTCCGCCGCAGGATCGCCGGAGAGCATGCGCCACGCGAAGAGCGCGACGAGGACGAGGATGACGGCGACTGCGTACAGCGTTTTTCTTTTCACGGGGTATTCTCTGTGTCGGGTATGGATGAGCTGAACAAATGCCGGACGGGAGCACGCATGGCCGCGAATCTCACTTCCGGTTGAGTATCTGCCGGACGGGATCGTTGTCGGCGAACACCTGCCAGCGTGAAACGGACCCTTCGCGGACTTCCGCAAGGACGGCCACCGGCATCTCCCACCTGTTGGCCGGGGGGAGGTCCCCCCGGACCGCCACGGTGCCCGAGGCCCTGCCCGTGAGGACGACGCTCGTCCCCCTGGAGAAGACACCGGAGACCTCGATCGTGTAATCGGGGATCATGAAGAAATACGCGATCCATGCCTGGCGCATCCTGTCCCTGCCGGTTTCGCGGGCGCCGAGCGAATCGACGAACTCGTGGTCCGGCGTCATGAGGTTTGTCAGCGTCGCGATTTCGTGACGGTTGATGGCCTGGATGAAAGCGAGGACGGTATCGGCGGGGTCGGACATTGCGGGAGGCGTCGTGTCGGGTGACAATCGTTACGTACCTGAGTAATTCTCGAGAATGACGGCGATCCCCTGCCCGACGCCTATGCACATCGCCGCCATTCCCCATTTGACGCGCCGGCGGTGCATGGAGTTTAACAGGGTCGTCAGAATTCGTGTCCCGCTCGATCCGAGCGCGTGCCCGAGGGCGATGGCTCCTCCCTGGACGTTCACAATGTCGGACCGGACGCCGAGCTCCCGCACGACAGCGATGGACTGGGAGGCGAATGCTTCATTGAGCTCGACGGCGCCCACGTCCTCGATCGACAGCCCGGCCTTCCGGAGCGCCGCGCGTGCGGCGGGGACCGGGCCGATTCCCATGTAGCGGGGATCCACCCCCGCCACGGCGGATGCGGCGATGCGCGCCAGGGGAGTGAGCCCCGTGCGGAGTGCCCGTGCCTCGCTCATGACGAGGACGCCGGAGGCCCCGTCATTGAGCGGGGACGAATTTCCGGCGGTGACCGTTCCGCCGGCGCGGAACGCGGGGGGGAGGGCGGCGAGTTTTTCCAGTGACGTGTCGGCCCTGGGCCCTTCGTCGGCGCTCACGAAGGACGGCTCTTTCTTTCCTCCAGGGATCTCGACCGGCACGATCTCGCCGGCGAAGAGTCCCGAGGCCTGCGCGCTGACGGCTTTCCTGTGGCTCTCCAGGGCGAAGAGGTCCTGTTCCTCCCGCGTGATGCCGAACCTCTCTGCGACATTCTCCGCGGTCTCCCCCATGCTCTCCAGGGGGAACAGTTCTTTCATACGGGGGTTCGGAAACCGCCAGCCGAGTGCGGTGTCGAATGCCGTCATGTTCCCCGTCCCGGCCGGCTGCTTTTTCGCCAGTGCATAGGGGGCGCGGCTCATGCTTTCGACGCCGCCGGCGATCACCGTTTCCACGTCGCCGCTCCGGATCCCCCGGGCCGCCTGGATGACTGCTTCCAGGCTCGAGCCGCACAGGCGGTTCACCGTGGTGCCGGGCACCGTGTACGGGAGCCCGGCGAGGAGTCCGCTCATCCTGCCGACGTTGCGGTTGTCCTCCCCGGCCTGGTTTGCACACCCCCAGATGACGTCGTCGATCGCCGCAGGTTCCACACCCGTCGACCCTACGAGCGCGGCGATGACCGCGGCGCCGAGATCGTCGGGACGGACGTCGCGGAGCACGCCGCCGTACCTGCCGACGGGGGTCCTCCGCGCACAGACGATGACGGCGTTGGGGCTCTCAGGCATGGGACATCCGCCCCGGCTACGGGGATTTGGGTTGCCGGACGCCTCCGTAGATCTGGAGGTACACTTCCGGCTGCCTCATGTTGTTGGTCGTCACGAAGACGCCGTCGGTGAGCATGGGGGAGGGGGTTTCCGGTGTGAACTCCACGTGGATCTCCCCCGTGCCCCCGGGCGGGATCGCCTCCGCGGGGAGATTCAGGACGAGCCCCTTGAGCTGCGTCCGGAATCCCGTGAGGGCGAGCGGGGTCATGCCGTTGTTCGTGACCACCACCGTGAGCGTGCTCTTCTTGTGGACTTCGGCGTCGGGGACGATGATCGACTGGGGGTTGATCCCGATCTCATCGATCACCAGGGCGGTAAACTCGATCACCGTGTATCCGAGGCTGTCCCCGTTGGAGTTGAGCGTGACGGTCTTGTGGACGGGGCCCGCGAAGTTCTTCGAGTTGAACGTGATCTTCACTGCTCCGGTCCCCGCCGGCGGGATCCTCTCCGCGGTAACCATCGCTCCCGTGCAGCCGCACGAGACGCCGATCGTCCCCATGACCAGCGTGTCGGTGCCGGCGTTTTTCAGCGTGAGCGTCCGTTCCATCACGGAACCGCGGTAGATCTTCCCGAAATCGAACGTCGTCCCTTCGACGACGACGAGTTTCGCCCCCCCTTTTCCCGGTTGATGCGCGGGAGAACCGGCGGGCGGATGCCCCTGTGATACTGCGGAGGCGCACATGACGGCCCCCAGGAATGCGGCCATCGCGATGCGGATTGTTGTCACGTTTGAATGCCTTCGGGTTGTTGTACGATCATGTTCTTGATCTCCGGCCGTCCGGGTTCCCTCCGCACAATTCCCTTGCGAGGAGAGGGGCGGTGCGGTAGCGCTCTTCGCCGAGGTCGCGCCTCAGTCCCTCGAGGACCGCGCCGACGTTCTCCGGGCCGATCTTCGCCCCCCATTCCAGCGGCCCGAGCGGGTAGTTGGTCCCGAGCTTCATGGCGGTATCGATGTCTCCCCGCCGGGCGATCCGTTCGCCGAGTGCGAAGTACGCCTCGTTGACGATCATGCAGAGGATGCGGGGCATCACCATCCCGGGGGCATCCTGAACGACCGAGACCTCTTTCCCGAGCGACGCGAAGAACTTCCCGGCCGACGCGATGATCGGTTTTCCTGCAAGAGGGGAGGGGGCGATTTCCACGATCCCTCCGGCGAGGAAGGAAGGGAGCGCGGCGATGCCGATGAGGCGTGCGGGGTCGCCGACCCAGCCCGACTGTTCGGCGATCGTCGTCGCGGCCGAAGCGGAAAGTATCGGGCAATCACGGGGAATCGCCCTGTCCATGGCGGCGAGGTTCTTCCGCTTGGTCTCCCGCGATCTGTTCGTCAGCTCGATCCCCACGGTGTCCGTCCCGGCGGGGCGGGCCCTCCGGCGGACCCCCTGCGGGACCTTCCCCGCGGAACCCGGGGCGAATGCCGCCGTCACCTCCATGCCCGCCGCGATGCATGCCGACGCATACTCCTCGACCAGGGGCGATTCTCCGGTGATGAACACGCGCGTTCGTTCGAGGGCCTTACTCATAGGGATAAAACCCCCTGCCGGTTTTCCTCCCGAGCGTTCCGGCCTCCACCATGCGGCGTTGAATCGGGTGGGGACGGAACCGCGGCTCGTGGAACGACTGCTCGTAGACGGACTGCGTGACGGCGAAATTGATGTCGATCCCGATCAGGTCCATGAGCTCGAACGGTCCCATCCTGAATCCGCCCGAGATCCGGGCGATCCGGTCGATCTGTTCCGCGCTCGCCGTCCCTTCACCGAGGACGCGCAGGGCCTCGCCGTAGAACGGCCGCGCAATTCTGTTGACGATGAATCCCGGCGTGTCCTGACAGAAGACGGGGGTCTTTCCCATGGCAAGCGCCGCCTCGTGGACCGTGCGCACGGTCTCCTCGGATGTCCGGCTTCCTCTGACGATCTCGACGAGCTTCATCTGGACGGGGGGATTGAAGAAGTGCATCCCGACCACGGATTCGGGCGTCTTGGTCAGCGAGCCGATCGATGTGATGGAAAGCGAAGAAGTGTTTGTTGCGAGCACGGCGCGGGGTCCGACGATCCTGTCGAGGGCGTGGAAAATCTCCCGCTTGACGGCGAGATCTTCGACGGCCGCCTCGATCACGATGTCCGCCGCGCCCAGGTCGTTGAATGCCCCCCTCGGGCGTATGTGCGTCAGCGCATCGGTCGCTTCCGATGCGGTCACTTTCCCCTTCTGCATCGACCTGCGAAGGTCCCCCTTGATGCGCTCCATGCACGCATTGAGCGCCGCGGCGGAGACGTCATGAAGAACGACCTCGAACCCCGACAGCGCCGCCGCCTGGGCGATCCCGCCCCCCATCGTCCCTGCACCGATGATGCCGACGGTTCGTCTCATGTGCACGCTATCCGGAAATCACCGCGTCGTCGGGAATTTTTTCCCAGTCCGGCGTCCAGCGGGGGATCACCAGCCCCCACTGTTCCGCCTTTTCCCTGACCTCTTTCTCGAAATCCAGCCGCACCTGGTGGTTGTCCCTGATTTTGAGCGAGAGCGCGCGGTAGCGCGCGTTTTTCCTGGATCCCGGCCTCCCGAATATCGCCATGACCCGGGGCCACCACCGTTCGAGCGCCGACTGGATTTCCCCGCGCGTTCCGCTGCCGAGCGCCAGGCGCTTCACCCAGTAATCGCCGTGGGCGATGTGCGTCTGTTCTTCCTTGAATATCCTGTCGATCTCCCGGCGCCAGGGGCCGTAGGAGGAGTGTTTGACGTCTTCGAGCTGGTGACCGGCGCCCCGGTCCATGAGGAAGTTGAACATCACGAAGTCCGGCCAGGAGTCGATCGGGTAGTAAAAGATGTTGACCCGTTTGTCCGTCCCCGCCCGGGTCGCCCCGAGATCCGTCTGTCCTTCCACCCGGTACGTGAAATCAAACTGTTCGACGTAGTCGTCGACCGGGACGCCGATGTCCTCGAGGAGCCGGTACATGGCCCTCCCGTGTCTCACCTCGTCCCTGACGATCTGGGAGACGACGAGCTTTTCCTCGGTCGTCGGGGCTCTCATGATCCAGGGGACGTAGCCGAATCCTCCCGCGAGTTCCGAATCGGCCTGCTGGGTCATCAGGTTGGTGAGGAGTTCGAAGTACTCGTCGCTCATCTCGTCGACGTGTTCGATCGATTCCTTCCGGGACAGCCTGGCCTGCATCGCCGCTTCGCGCTCGGCGGCGGGACGCGTGGCACGCACGGGTGTCTGCATGCGCTCTCCTCGTATTGAAATGAACGAATCCCGTTTCCGTAAAAATGATAGAAAGAAAATGACCGAGAATCAACCGGCGTTCCTTACGACCCGGCGAACGCCGGCTTCCGTTTTTCAAGGAACGCCGCGATCCCTTCGCGATGATCGTCCGTCTGCGAGGCGATCTCCTGGATCGCCGCTTCGTAGTCCAGGAGCGCATCCAGGTCGGTGACCAGGGCTTTGTTGAGCGTACGTTTGATCAGCCCGATGGTCTTGGTCGGGCCTGCGGCCAGCGAATGCGCGAGCTCCATGGTGACCGCCTCGAGCTGTTCCGGCGGGACGACCCTGTTGACGAGCCCGACCCGTCCGGCTTCCTCCGCGGGGATGTCACGTGCGGTCGCGGCGTATTCGAATGCGCGCGCCATGCCGGCGAGCCGCGGCAGGAACCAGTGCGATCCGGAGTCCGGGACGAGGCCGATCCGTGCGAAGACCTCGATGAGGACGGCGCGCGAGGACATGATGCGCATGTCGCAGGCGAGTGCGACGCTGCAGCCCGCGCCCGCCGCCACGCCGTTGATCATACCGATGATCGGCTTCTCGATTGCACGCATGCGCCGGATCAGGGGGTTGTACGAATGCTCCAGCGACTCCCGGAGCGACCTCCCCGTTCCGCGGTGCTCCTTCAGGTCCTGCCCGGAGCAGAACGCCTTTTCCCCCGCCCCCCGCAGCACGATGCACCGGACGGTCCGCTCCCGCGACGCGTCCCGGAGGGCCTCCAGGAGCTCTTTCTTCATCGTCTCGTTGAACGCGTTGTAGCTTTTTTCCCTGTTAAGCGTGAGCACGAGGACGCCGCCGTCCCGGCGGGACAGGAGTGATTCATACACCCCGTGCGCCCCCTCCGTCACCGTCCTTTCCACTGTGGCCTCCGTTTCTCCAGGAACGCCCGCATCCCCTCCTTCTGGTCCTCGCTGGAAAAAAGGAGGTAGAAGTTCTTCCGTTCGAACGCCAGTCCCCCCTCGATCGTCGTATCGAAGGACTTGAGGACCGCTTCCTTCGCAAGCCGGATGGCGAGAGGGGGGAGGCGGCGATCCCGGCGGCCCAGGCCCGGGCCTCCCCCAGGAGCGACTCCGCCGGGACGACCTTGTTGATCAGGCCCCACCGGAGCGCCTCCTCGGCCGTGATCATCCTTCCCGTGAGGACCATTTCCATCGCCTTGGCCTTTCCCACCGCGCGCGTCAGCCGCTGCGTCCCTCCGGCCCCCGGCATCACGCCGATGGTGATCTCCGGCTGGCCGAACCTGGCGGTCTCGGAGGCGATGATCATGTCGCACGCCATGGCGAGCTCGCAGCCGCCCCCCAGGGCGAATCCCCCGACGGCGGCGATGACCGGCTTTGCGATCCTCCGTATCCGTTCCCACCGGGCGAACTGGTCCCGAGAGAGCATCTCGGTCACGGACGCGTCCGCCATTTCCTTGATGTCGGCGCCGGCGGCGAACGCCCGTTCGTTTCCCGTCAGTATCGTGCACCGCACCGCGTCGTCGGCGTCCGCCTCTTCGAGCGCCGCCACCAGGTCCGTCATCAGAGACGCGGAGAGTGCGTTCAGCACGTCGGGGCGGTTGAGCTGTATGAGAGCGTATCCCTGCTCCCGGGTGACGGTGACGGTGTCGGATGTCATGGATCACCTTTCGGCTGAGGAGTGAGTCGGGGGGAACTGCGTGTGCTGCGGGCTATTCCCCGAGGATCTCGCGGATTCTCCCGCCCAGGGAAACCTTCTGGACCCCCCTGTCGCGGGCGCCGGCGTACAGCATCTTTGTCGAGGAATTCCAGCAGAGTGACGTCGCTTCAGCGCGCAGGTCCGCGCTGAATATCCTGAACCAGGTTCCTCCCCCGGACGGGGAATAATACACCTGCCGGTTGTCGACGAGCGCGACGATGCTGTTGGGCGCGCGGGGATCGGTGGCGAGAAGGACGCCGGACGGACGTTTCCAGGGAGGGCTGTACCGGTTCCATTCCAGCCCCTTGTTGAGCGAACGGAAACACTCCCCGCCGGGCATATAGGCATAATAGATGTCCGGGTCGGCGTCGTCAAGCGCGACGAGCGCGACGCTGTCCCCCGCGATCCCGTAGCGCGCCTGTTCCCACGTGAAGCCCCCGTCGCGCGAGAGGATGACCCCGCTGTTGGAGGTGGCGCCGATGATCGTGCCGGCGTTGGAGGGGGAAAATGTGAGCGCATGGACGTGCCACCGGTTGCCCAGAGGCCTGGACTGAATCCACGTCCTGCCGCGGTCGGTCGAGACGAACAATCCCTCGTCACCCGCCATGAACATGCGCGTGGTGATCGACGGGTGTGCCTCGAACAGGAAAGGAGATATCTCGAGCGAGCGGGAGCCGGCCTGCCACGAAGCGCCGTCGTCCGTCGACAGGAACACCCCCGCCGCAGTCGTCGCGTAGAGGAGGCCGCTGACTCCGGGATCGACGGAGAGGGAGCGTACGTTCCCGCCGGTGATCCCCGGCCCGGCATCGGCCCAGCCGCCTGAGGGGCCCTCCGTGTACGGCATGCACACGCCCCCCGTGCCTGCGAAGACACGGTCCCCCGCCGCATTGCTCACGAGCACGCCGACGGTCGAGCCGGCGAATTTCATGTCCGCCGGCCGCCACGAAGCGCCGTTGTCGTCGGAGGCACGGAGACCCATCCCGTTGCCGTACGCAAATATCGTCGGTTGAGACCCCGCACCGGCGACGGCGGCGCGGACCGGGACGGAGGGAAGATCCCCGGCAGGAGGTCCCCACCGTGCACCGAAATCCGACGAGATGATCAGCCCCCGCTCCGTCCCCGCGATGACTCCGTCGGGTCTCCCCGGCAGCGGGGTGAGCGAGAGTATTCCGTCGAATTCCTTCCCCGTGCGGGACGGGCTCCATGACTCTCCGCCGTTTGTCGTCCGCATGATGCTTCCCGACGTGGTCCCGTACATGAGCGACCCGCGTGCGTCCTTCCTGAGGAGAAGCCGTGTGGCCCGGGTTCCCGACCCGGACATCCCGGGCGTGAGTCCCCGCCAGTCGCTTCCTCCGTTCGTCGAGACGACGATGCCGTAGGGGGAGAGGGCGGCGTAGACCATGTCGGGCTTTGAAAGATCGATGCCGATGTCGTACACGTCCGACCCGGAGAGGAGGAGGTCCGCTGCGGCGTTGATTTCGTCCCACGACGAGCCGCCGTCCGTGGATTTGTACAGCCCTTTCCCTCCCGTCCCCGCGTAGAGTGTGGAGGGCGACCAGGGGTCGATGACGATGACGCGCACTCCCGTGCCCGCGGGTCCGGCGTGGAGCGGAGTCCACGATCCTCCCCTGTTGGCCGACAGGAATGCTCCTGCGTCCGTCGCGGCGAAGAGCCGGTCGGGATTGTCAGGGTCCTGGGCCAGCCGGTGGACCTGGGGTCCTCCCGGTATCTTTCCCGCGCGCCCCCATGTCCGCCCGTCCGACGTGGAGACCGCGATGTCGCCCCCCGCCAGGGATGCGTAGACCGTCCCGGCAATCCTGCCGTCGGGGAGGACCGCGCTGATGTTCTGCGCAAAGGGGCCCCCCGTGTCCTCCCACAGAAGAGAAGAGCTTCCCGTACCGGCGCAGCCCGGGGCGAGCGCGGCGGCCAGGAGGAGAACGTTCAGTGGTGGTCGTGTCATAACCGCCCGTTGCGATCGTGAGAAATCCTGGATCTCAGCTTCCTGTAGTCGATGTCCCTTTTCTCGTTGAATGCGCGGACCCCCTCGGTGATCTCCTCCGCCCCGGTGTGCACCGTGAGCCAGTCCCGCGCGTGCCCGATCGTCACCCCCCAGGAAAGGTCGCGCCAGAAATTGAGCTGCTGTTTCGTGTACCGCGTGCACTCCGGGAGTTTGTCGACGAGCTTTTCGGCGAGGGCGTCGACGGCCCTGTCGAGCTTCCTGCGGGGCACCACCTGGTTCACGAGTCCCCAGGCAAGGGCCTTGCGCGCTGAGATGGGCTCGTTCAGGAGGAGTATCTCCCTCGCGCGGCGGTCCCCGACGATGAGGGGGAGCCATTGCGTGGCGCCGGCTGCGGGGACGCTCCCGCGCGACGTCCCGGCGTGACGTATGACGACGTCGTCGGCGGCGACGGCGAGATCGCATGACATCTGGAGTTCGTTTCCTCCCCCGACGGCCATCCCGTTCAGCCTCGCGATGGTCGGCTTCCCGAGATTGCGCAGCCGGTCGAACGTTTCGACGAAGACTCCCATCCATTTGTAGAAATCGTTCGGCCTGGGGAGAAAATCCCTGTTCCACTCCTTCATGTCGGCGCCGGTGCAGAATGCCCTGCTCCCCGAGCCGGTGATCACGACGACGGCGACACCGTCGTCCCAGGCGGCGTCCTCGAGCGCTGCGCCGAACTCGCGGAGCGTCGCAAGATCCAGACAGTTGTACACGGCGGGGCGGTTGATCGTGATCGTTGCACGCCAGTCCCCCTTCGCGTAGAGGATGTTCCTGAACCGGAATTCCGGCGCGGGCTTCCCCCCGTAGTTGCTCATGGACACCTCCGGTGCGTCGCCTGGTGCATTCAGTCTGCTTCGCCGTGAAATACGGTGATGACGTCGGCGGCGAAACTCATGATGTCGCGCGTGACCGCCTTCCCCTCGGCGGACCCGAGGGCTGCGTCCATCGCGTCCCTGGAGTCGAAATACATCTCCGCCATCAGATGGAATTTTGCCTCGCCGATCGGGGCTCCCGTCACGCGCGTGACTTCGACTTTCCGCAGTCCCGGGAATTTCCTGACGAGCGGGATATGGACCTCGAAGTAATGTTTGTCGAATGCTGTTGCGTCGGAGGGATTCCTGTAGAGCGCGATCAGTTTTGTCATGGCGGAATGCCGGGAACGGTGGATGGGGAGACGCGTCAATTCCGCGAAAATATAGCGACGGCCTGAGGGAAAAGCAACCGGTTTCCGGCGGGAAGCGGATGGAGATTCCGGCGTTTTTTTTGTACTATGGCCCATGACCGAGCGTGATTTCCCCCCGGATCTCTTTTCCAATCCCTCGGGAGCGGACCGCGGCCTGAAGGCGCTTCACGAGGCCTTCATACGCTCCGGCAGCCGCTTCACGCTTCCCGACTTCTCCCTGGCGCTCCTGCGGGGGCTGAAATCCTCCGCTGATCCGGATCTCGCCCTGACGGGCTTCGTCCGGTTCGTCGGTGCCGGATTCGGAGGGGCTCCCCTGTTCAACGACCTCCTGCAGTATCCGGCATACGGTGATCTCCTGTTCAGCCTGTTCGGGCACTCGCAGTATTTTGCCGACGTGCTCGTGCGCGAGCCGGCGCTGTTCCGCTGGCTCACATCCTCCGGGGCGCTCGCTTCCCCCCTGAGCGCGGCCTACCTGCGCCCGGAGATCGAACGCGTCCTGGAGACGTTCAGGAGCCCGGAGAAGAGGCTCGATGCGCTGAAGCGGCTTCACCGCAGGGAGCTTCTCCGCATCGGCGCGCAGGACATCCTGGGGGCGGCGGATCTCCCTTCGGCCACCGAACAGCTCTCCGTGCTCGCTTCCGCCGTCGTCGATGCCGCCCTCCGGATATCCGCGGCCCAGATGGCGGAATCGGGGGAAAACGCGCCGCGGGGGCCGTTCGCCGTCATAGGTCTCGGAAAGCTCGGCGGCAACGAGCTGAATTACAGCTCGGACATCGACATCGTCTTCGTGTATGGCGAACCTCCGGGAAACGGATCGCCCGTCGCGCACGCGTACTTCAACAGGGTTGCGGAGCGGCTCGTCAGGAATCTCTCCCAGCATTCAACCGAGGGGCACCTCTACAGGGTGGACACCCGGCTCCGCCCCAACGCGGGGGCGGGACCGCTTGCGCTCTCCGCGGAGGCATATCTCGCCCACTATGAATCCCGCGGAGAGATCTGGGAACGGCAGATGCTCATCAAAGCGCGCCCCGTGGCGGGCGACATCGCCTTTGGTGAGGAGTTCCTCCGGCGGCTGGAACCGTTCGTGTACCCGCGGGCTCTTGCCGAGAAACCCGCGGCGTCGATCGCGAGGATAAAAGCCCGGATCGAATCCGCGGTCGCCGACGAGCCCAACATCAAGCTCATGGCAGGGGGGATACGGGACATCGAGTTCATCGTCCAGACGCTCCAGCTCATCAACGGGGGAGCCGCAGGGGAAGTGCGTGAGCCCAACACGCTCAGGGCCCTCGCCCTGCTCCAATCCCGCGATCTCCTGACGCGCGGGGAATACGAGACGCTCCGGGATGCGTACGTCTTCTACAGGACGGTCGAACACCGGCTCCAGATGATGCTCAACACGCAGACGCATACGCTCCCCCGGGACGAGCGCGCGCTCGGGATTCTCGCGCGCAGGACGGGGCTCTCCGGCGCGGCGGTCCTTCGCCGCGCACTCGACGCAAACCTCTCCGCGGTCCGGAACATATTCGACCAGGTCCTTTCGGGAGAGGGGGAAAATGCCGCTGGCCCGTCGTTGCCTGAAGTGATCGCCGCCGGCGGCGATGAGAAAGCGCTCGCGCGTGCTGCCGGCGCCGCGGGGTTTCACGACCCGAGGGGCGCGGCGCAGAATATCAGGCTCCTTTCCCGCGGGGGGGCTCCCGCCGGGATGCCTGCGGCCGACGTGCGCGCGCGGGAGGCCCTGGCCGTCGTTGCCCCGGTCCTCTTCGAGGGGATCGCCGCAACGCCCGACCCGGACCTCACGCTCGCCTCGATCGTGCTCCTTGCAACCTCGCAGCCCCTCCCGCACCTGCTGTTTGCGCAGTGCGCCGATCCCGGGTTCAGAAAGTTGATGCTCACGATCTGCGCCGCGAGCCCCCGCTTTGCGCGCGAGCTGGGGAGGCAGCCCCTTCTCCTGGATCTGATCTCCTCGGAACGGGAGGGGTTCGGACCGGGGGGGTCCGTCACGCCGCCGGACCTCGGAGATGTGGCCGCATTCAAGTCGCGGCACGAGCTGATGGCGGGGCTCCGCCACCTCCTCGGGTTCACGGGGTTCGATGCGCTGACATCGGAGATCTCCGCCGGTGTGTCCGCGGTCGTCGCCGCAGCGTACGAGTCCGCCCTCCCGCGGGGAAAAAAGAAAACTCCCTCCCTGTCGGTCTTCGCACTCGGGAAATTCGGCACGGAGGAGCTGGGATTTGATGCGGACGTCGACCTCCTGTTCGTCGCGGCGGATGCCGGCGATTATGCGCGCCCTGCCGCGGAGCAGATGGCGGCCCGGATACTCGCCGGGATGACCGTCTCGGCGACGGGAGAGAGGATTTACGAGGCCGACGTGCGCCTCCGTCCCGAAGGGAAGAGTGCCCCGCTTGTCGTCGAGGCGGGATCGTATGCGAAGTACATCGCCGCCCGGGCGTCGCTCTGGGAGCGCCAGTCCCTCACCCGTCTCCGGTTCGTGGCGGGGGATGCGACCGTGGGAGGATATGTTTCGGCGTTCGTCTCCTCATGGGTCTACGGGTCGCCTCTCGGGCCGGGCTGGGGGGGAACCATCGTCGCCATGCGGCGCGCGATGGAGTCGCGCACCCGGACGCGCAGGGCCCGCGCGGTCGATCTCAAACTCGGTCCCGGGGGGATGGCGGACGTCGAGTTCATCGTCCAGATGATGCAGATGAAATACGGCGGCATCCTCCCCGGGATACGGGGGGCGAAGGTCTGCACGGCGCTCAGGGAGGACCGGCTCCCCGGAGAGATGCCGTGCGACAGGGCGTTCCTCTCCTCCGCATACGCGATGTACAGGCGGCTCGAGCTGATCATGCGCATCGGGCTCGAGGACAGGGGGTGGATTCTCCCCGCGGGAGAGAAGCTCCAGCGGCTGGCCCGGCTCTATGACGGATCCTCCGGGACGGCTCTCGGAGCTCGCATTGCTTCAACGATGGCCCGGGTCAGAAAGGAGTTTCTTGACGTCGCGGCGTTCATGGAAAAAGACGTTTCGGGGCCCGGCTCCGGCGCGGGGAGGGAAAAGCGGTGAACGGGATTCTGAATCGACCCCTCGCGGCGGCGTTCCTCGCCGGAACTGCCGCTCTGACGGCGTATCTTCTGACCGTTCTCCCCGGCGTCGGGTTCATCGACGGGGGAGAGCTCGCCACCGTGGCCTGCACACTCGGCATCGCCCACCCGACCGGGTACCCGCTGTTCACACTCCTGGGGTGGGTGTTTTCGCGCCTCCCCCTGGCCCATGCGGAGATTGCCAGGCTGAACGTCATGGCGGCGATCCTCTGCTCGGCAGCCGCGGGGACGCTCGTCCTTGTCTTCAGGCGCGTCATACTCCTCTGCGGCAGGAACAGGCCGGAGCACCCGTATGCGACGGTGTCCGCCCTGGGGGGGTCCCTCTTTCTGGCCTTCTCCACCACGTACTGGGCGCAGGCGCTGGAAGTGGAGGTGTACCCGTTGCACCTTCTCCTTCTTTCCCTCATCCTTCTTGCGTTCCTCCGCGCGGGACTCCCGTTGCCGGGCGAGGCGGCCGGCGGGAGACACTGGTACCTCTTCGCCTACGCGGTGGGGCTGGCGTTCACGAATCACATGACGACGGTCCTCCTTGCCCCGGGATTGATCTACCTGTACTTCGCGCGTCAGGGCTCGTCGCGCGCTTCGTGGACCCGGCTCGCGAGGATGTCCGTGCCGTTTCTCGCGGGTCTCTCCCTTTACCTGTATGTCCCGATCCGGGCCTCCCGGCCGCCGGTCCTCAACTGGGGATATGCCGTGACGCCGGAACGGTTCCTGTGGCACGTCACGGGGAAGCAGTACCAGGTCTGGATGTTCTCGTCGATGGATGTCGTGCAGCGGCAGCTCTCCTATTTCCTGGGTGGACTGCCGGGGGAGTTCACGTATGCGGGGCTTCTGCTCTGCGCTGCGGGCGCGTTTGCGCTCTGGCGGGGGAACCGCCGGCTTGCCGTGGGCGTGGCGCTCCTGTTCTTCGTGTGCATTCTCTACGCCGCCAACTACGACATCCACGACATCGATTCCTACTTCCTCCTTGCCTACGTCTGTGCGGGGATGACCGCCGCCGTCGGCCTCTCGTTTCTCGCAGACCGCTTCTCCTCGCGCTTCCCCCGGGGAGGCAGGCTCGTTGTTCCCGCGGTACTCGTCATCGCCGCAGTCCAGCTCGCGCTCCACTTCGGTGAGGCCGACGAGAGCGGCGATCACCTCGTCGAGGACTACACCGCGAACATGTTCGCATCGCTCGCGCCGGAGGCCGTCGTCATCTCCTACCAGTGGGACTACTGGGTCTCCGCCTCGTATTACGACCAGATCGTCCGGCACATCCGCCCCGATGTCACGGTGATCGACAAGGAGCTTCTCCGCCGCTCGTGGTACCTGCGGGAGCTCGCACACCGGCATCCGTGGATCGTCGAGGCGTCCCGGACCGAGGTGAACGCGTTTCTCGCCCAGGTGGACCTCTTCGAGCACGGCCTGCCGTACGACCCCGCGGCGATCCAGTCGAGCTACGTCGGAATGATCGCATCGTTCATCCGGCGCAGCATCCCCTCCCATCCGGTCTACGTCACCGCCGAGCTGGAGCCCGAATTCACGCGGGGGTTCACCCGGGTCCCCGAGGGGCTGGCATTCCGTCTCGTGTCCGGTCAGGGGGGGAGCCCGCCCCCGCTCCCCGCGTTTACATACCGCCCCTTTCCCCGCAGGGGGCGCCTGGAAGACATGGTGCGCCGTCTCTACGCGGACGCGTACATTTCGCGGGGGGAGTACTTCTATGCGGCCTTCCACGACACGCAGGAAGCCCGAAAATGCGTCGAAAATGCGGTTTTGTTCGATCCCGTCTCTCCCAGGGTGCGGCGCCTGGCGTCAGTTCTTGGCCGCTGAGCCTCCTACCGAAAAATGCTCGTTTTGCCTTCCCGGTGCAGTTTTATGTTGACTCTGAACTCCAGTTTGTTATATTTATATGCTCAGCTCTCAAATCCTAACCCGTTGCAGGCTCAGAGATTACCCGGCACCTTCATCGAGAGAGGTGGCGGGGGGCGTATGGTTTTGCCTGCTGGCGTAGCTCAATTGGTAGAGCAGCTGATTTGTAATCAGCAGGTTGCGGGTTCGAGTCCCATCGCCAGCTCTTGTACATATGATTGTCCGGGCCCGGCGAAGATGTTGGGTCTCGTGAGAGTCCCGTCGGGCAGGTAGCGAAGCGGTCAAACGCAACAGACTGTAAATCTGTCGGTCTCGCACCTTCGGAGGTTCGAATCCTCCCCTGCCCACCTCCGATGTGAAAGACCGCCGGGCGACATCCGGCGGGAACGCGTCGTGAAATGCAAGGACCGTTGCGGGAGTAACTCAGTTGGTAGAGTCACAGCCTTCCAAGCTGTTGGTCGCGGGTTCGAGTCCCGTCTCCCGCTCTCGTATCTGGCGGTAGATTCCGGTTGTTCGATTGGTGTGTGTTCCAGATTCAGTTCTCGATCGCTTCCAGGCTTGCGTAGCTCAGTTGGTAGAGCACTTCCTTGGTAAGGAAGAGGTCACCGGTTCAATCCCGGTCGCAAGCTCAGCGGAGAAGAGTAACGACATCACAGAAACGTAAGGCGACGCCGTGCGAGACATCATTACGCTTGAGTGCACCGACTGCAAGAGACGGAACTACTCGACCACGAAGAACAAGAAGAAGCAGACCGGCCGGGTGGAGTACAAGAAGTTCTGCAGACACTGCGGCAAGCACACGACCCACAAGGAGACGCGGTAGCAGGAACGCGCCGGCGGGGCCTCGGGGCCCCGGGGGCGCTCACGCTGCCGCACGCGGTTTCACGTCCCGGCCCCCGGACATTTCCCTGCAGCCCCTGCGTGCGGGTCCGCACGTTCCCGGAAGGCCGTGGAGTGATACGTGAGTAGCTCAATTGGCTAGAGCAGCGGTCTCCAAAACCGCAGGTTGGGGGTTCAAGTCCCTCCTCACGTGCCAGGATCCATCACGCAGACATAGAACGGACATCGACCCCGCATGAAAGAGAAAATACTTGGATTCTTCACTGATGTTGTGAAGGAGATGAACAAAGTCACCTGGCCGAAAAAAGACGACCTGCGTGATTCCACCGTGATCGTGCTCGTGGTCTGCCTGATCGTCGCGGCGTTTGTCTACGTCGTGGACGCGGCGGTCAGCGGCCTGCTCCGTCTGTTCCTATAAGAGGGGAGACAATGTCGGAGAAGAAGTGGTATGTGGTCCGTACGTACTCGGGCCATGAGAACAAGGTCAAGGCGTACATCGAAAACGAAGTCGCCCAGGCCGGCCTCGGCGAGAAGGTCACGTCGGTGATCGTCCCGTCGGAGAAGGTCTTCGAGGTCAAGGACGGGAAGAAGAAGAGCAAGACGCGGACGTTTTTTCCCGGCTACATCCTCGTCGAGGCGATTCTTGACAAAACGACGACGCATATGATCCTCAATACCCCTTCGGTGATTTCGTTCGTCGGCCCGAAGAACGCCCCCGCGCCCCTGCAGGCGTCCGAGATCCGCCGGCTGATCGGCAAGATCGAGGAGAGGAAGGATGTCGAGGTGATCGAGGTCCCCTTCAAGGCCGGGGACGCCGTGAAGGTGACGGACGGTCCGTTCAACAACTTCAGCGGGTTCGTCCAGGAGATCAACGAGGAGAAAATGAAGCTGAAGGTCATGGTGTCGATCTTCGGCCGCAAAACCCCTGTCGAGCTGGATTTCAGCCAGGTAGAGCTTGAAAAGTAAACAGACAAGCAACGCACAAAGAGCATACTCATGAAAAAAGTCGTCGGATTCATCAAGCTGCAGATCCCCGCGGGGCAGGCGAATCCCGCTCCTCCCGTCGGCCCGGCGCTCGGGCAGAAGGGGGTGAACATCATGGAGTTCTGCAAGCAGTTCAACGCCCGCACGCAGGCGCAGGCCGGCCTCATCATCCCGGTCGTCATCACGGTCTTCTCGGACAAGTCGTTCACGTTCGTGACGAAGACCCCTCCCGCGGCCATCCTCCTCGCGCGGGCGGCGAAGGTGGAAAAGGGATCGGCGGAACCGAACAGGACCAAGGTGGCGAAGGTCTCGAAGAAACAGGTGCGCGAGATCGCCGAGATGAAGATGCCCGACCTGAACGCCAACTCCCTCGACGCCGCCATGTCGATGGTCGCGGGGACCGCGCGGAGCATGGGTATCACCGTCGAAGATTAACCGAAGCGCGTTGTCGGCGTCCCGCCGAAGGCGGGACACACCAGGCAGGTACACGTGGGAGAGGCGCCCCCGGGGCCTTCGTCTGCACCACTATTATAGAGAGGCTATCTCATGAAAAAGAGCAAACGGTTCAAAGCAGCGGCGGCGAACGCCGAGCCCAAGAAACTCTACACGATCGACGAAGCGGTCGCCCGCGTGAAGGAGACCGCCACGGCGAAGTTCAACGAATCCGTCGACATCGCGGTCCGCCTCGGCGTCGACCCCAAGAAGGCCGACCAGGCGATCCGCGGCACCGTCGCGCTTCCGCACGGCATCGGCAAGGAAGTCCGCGTCCTGGTGCTCGCCCGCCCTCCGCGCGACGAAGAAGCGAAGGCCGCCGGTGCTGAGCATGCGGGGCTTGCCGAGTACATCCAGAAGATCCAGGCGGGCTGGGCGGACATCGACGTTATCGTCGCGACCCCGGACGTGATGGGGGAAGTCGGAAAGCTGGGCAAGGTGCTCGGCCCGCGCGGGCTCATGCCGAACCCCAAGAGCGGCACGGTCACCAACGACGTCGCCAAGGCCGTGAAGGAAGTGAAGGCCGGCAAGATCGAATTCCGTGTCGACAAGTCCGGCATACTCCACGCGAGCGTGGGAAAAGCGAAATTCGAGGCGAAGCAGCTTGCCGACAACATTCACGCGTTCCTCAACACGGTCGTCCGCCTGCGGCCGCCGTCGGCGAAGGGGACCTATATCAAGAGCATCAACATCTCCAGCACGATGGGGCCGGGGGTGGCCGTCGACCGCAACCAGGTCGCGGCGCATTGAAGGATGTTACGCACTCACATGACACGACTGGTTCGTCCATTGCCCGGCGCCCGCGCACTCTGCGGGGGACCGGGGCTTCTCTCTTGACGGACCGCATCATCTTCGGAGGTAGAGACAGCGAATGAAACGGGAACAGAAAGAACAGATCGTGGCCGAGGTGTCGGAGACCGCCCGGAAGGCTCACGGGATGTTCTTCACCGACTTTACCGGCCTGACCGTGGAACAGGCGACGGAGCTCCGTCGCGAGTTCTTCAAAGCGGGGGTCGACTACCGGGTCGTGAAGAACACCCTGATCCAGAAGGCGCTCGAGCAGGTGACGGGGTACGACAGCGTGTTCGACCGCCTGGCCGGGCCCACCGGCGTGGCCTTCGCGTTCGAGGATCCCGTCGTTCCGGCGAAGATCATCCAGAAGTTCGCGGAGAAGCATAACAAGCTCTCCCTGAAAGTCTGCGTCCTCGAGCATCAGGTGTTCGAGGGGTCGAAGCTGGCCGAGCTTGCGAGGCTTCCGTCGCGCAAAGAGATCATGGCGTCCATCCTGGGGAGCGTTCAGGCCCCCCTGGCGGGCGTGCCCACGGTCATCAACGCGCTCATGCGGGACATCGCAAGCATCGTGGATGAGATCGGCAAGAAAAAGGACGCGGCACCCGTGGCGCCGTAAGGAGCCGCCTGCCGCACCGGGAACGAATTCAAAGAACGTAAATCATAACAGGAGAATCCGTCATGTCAGCAGTAGCCGAAATCGTTGAAAAGATCGAAAAGCTCACGCTCCTCGAAGCGGTCGAACTGAAGAAGGCCCTGGAGGACAAGTTCGGCGTCACCGCCGCCGCACCGATGATGATGGGCGGAGCGGTCGCCGCCGCCGCGGCCCCCGTGGTGGAGGAGAAGACGGAGTTCACCGTCGTCCTGAAGGAAGCCGGCGCGCAGAAGATCAACGTGATCAAGGTCGTCCGCGCGGCGACGGGTCTCGGCCTGAAAGAGGCGAAGGACCTGGTGGACGGTGCGCCGAAGGCCGTGAAGGAGAGCGTGTCGAAGGAGGATGCGGAGAAGCTGAAGAAGGAGCTCGAAGAAGCCGGCGCGAAGGTGGAACTGAAGTAAGTTCTCCCCGTGTTATCCCCGCGGCACCGTGTGCCGCGGGGCGCCCGTTTTCGTCGCACGTACTGCAGCGTCCCATGCCTCTGTCCAACATGCTGATGCAGGCCGATAAGGTAGTGCCGCCGGGGCGGCACCGTTTATCGGCTTGCTGTTTTTTCGTTTTTCCGGGGTGTGGGTCGTCCGGTCGTTCATCCATTATCGAGGAGTGGCTCGCTTGAAGAACCAATCCAGCAAGCGGATCTCGTTCGGCAAGATCCCGGAGATCATCGATGCACCCGATCTTCTCAACATCCAGCTCGAATCGTGGGAGAGTTTCCTGCAGGCGGACACCGCGGCCGCACGCCGCCGGAACAAAGGCCTGCAGTCGGTCTTCAAAATGAATTTCCCGATCACCGACGCGCGGGAAAACTTTCTTCTGGAGTTCGTCGAGTACTACGTCGAGAAACCGAAGTACTCCGTCCCGGAATGCGAGGAGCGCGGGCTCACGTACGCCGTCCCCATCAAGGCGAAGCTGCGCCTGTCCCAGAAGGCGGAGGACGGGAAATCGTACGTGAACACGATCGAGCAGGACGTGTATCTCGGCAACCTCCCCACGATGACGCACAGGGGGACGTTCATCATCAACGGCGCGGAGCGCGTCGTCGTCAGCCAGCTCCACCGCTCCCCCGGCGTGTTCTTCAGCGAATCGACGCACCCGAACGGGACGCCCATCTACTCGGCCAGGATCATTCCCTTCCGCGGTTCGTGGGTGGAGTTCACGACCGACATCAACAACGTGATGTACGCGTACATCGACAGGAAGAAGAAGTTCCCGGTGACGACGCTCCTGCGCGCCCTGGGATATTCTTCCGACGACGAGATCCTCCAGCTGTTCAACCTGGTGGAGGAGGTCGACGTCAACAAGGTCGACCTGAAGGACTACGAGAACCGCGTGATCTGCAGCGACGTCGTCGACAAGAAGACGGGCGAGATCTTCATCGCGAAGGACTCGACGCTGACGGAAGAGCACATCAAGAGGATCAAGAAATCGAACGTCAGGAAGCTCCGTCTTCTCGTCCAGCAGGGGAACGAGGAGTCGGTGATCGCCAAGACGATCTCCAAGGACATCGTCCGGTCGGAAGAAGACGCGCTCGGCGCCATCTACAAGCAGCTCCGTTCGGGTGACGCGCCCGACCTGGAGACGGCGAAGACGCTCATCGACAGGCTGTTCTTCAACGAGAAGCGGTATGACCTCGGCGACGTCGGCAGGTACCGGATCAACGGGAAGCTCGGGCTGGACATCCCGGTCACGACGACGACGCTGACGAAGCAGGACATCATCGCGATCATCAACTACCTGATCGAGCTGCAGCAGAAGAAGCGCGCCGTCGACGACATCGATCACCTGGGGAACCGCCGGGTGAGGACGGTCGGCGAGCAGATCGCGCAGCAGTTCAACATCGGGCTGGCGCGCATGGCGCGGACGATCCGCGAGCGCATGAACATCCGCGACAACGAGAACCTCACGCCCCAGGACCTCGTCAACGCCCGGACGATCTCGAGCGTCATCAACGCCTTTTTCGGGACGAACCCGCTCTCCCAGTTCATGGACCAGACCAACCCCCTGGCGGAGCTGACGAACAAGCGGCGCATGTCCGCGCTGGGACCGGGTGGTCTGACGCGCGAGCGCGCCGGGTTCGAGGTGCGCGACGTTCACTACACCCATTACGGGCGCCTGTGCCCGATCGAGACGCCGGAAGGGCCGAACATCGGTCTGATCTCGTCCCTGTGCATTCACGCGCGGGTCAACGAATTCGGGTTCATCGAGACGCCGTACCGCAAGGTGAAAAACGGCAAGGTCCAGGACGAGATCGAGTTCCTGACCGCGGAGCAGGAGGACATCCACACCATCGCGCAGGCGAACGCCCCCGTTGACACCAGGGGGGGGTTCGAGAGCGACAGGGTGAAGGCGCGTTTCCAGGGCGATTTCCCCGTCTGCAAGCCCGAGGAGGTCCAGTACATGGACGTCGCGCCCAACCAGATCGTGAGCGCGGCGGCCGGCCTCATCCCGTTCCTGGAGCACGACGACGCCAACCGCGCGCTGATGGGCTCCAACATGCAGCGGCAGTCGGTGCCGCTCCTGAGGCCCGAATCCCCCCTCGTGGGCACGGGGCTGGAGGAAAAGATCGCCAGGGACGCCCGGGCGCTCATCGTGGCGGAGCGGAACGGGACGGTGGAATACGTCGACGCGACGCGCATCGTGGTGATCTACGACATCGATGAGAACAGCACCGAGGCCCTGATCTCGTTCGAGGACAAGCGCCGCGTGGAATACCGGCTGACGAAGTTCTTCCGCACCAACCAGGATACGTGCATCAATCAGAAGGCGATCGTCAAACCGGGGGACAAGGTGAAGAAGGGAGACGTCCTCGCCGACGGCTCCGCGACCGAGGGGGGCGAGCTCGCGCTCGGCCGGAACGTCCTGGTGGCGTTCATGCCCTGGAACGGGTTCAACTTCGAGGATGCGATCATCGTGAGCGAGAAGATCGTCTCGCAGGACATCTTCACGTCGATCCACATCGAGGAATTCGAACTGCAGGTCCGCGACACGAAGCGCGGGGAAGAGGAGCTGACCAAGGAGATCCCGAACGTCAGCGAGGAAGCGACAAAGGATCTTGACGAAAACGGCATCATCCGGGTCGGCGCGGAGGTGGTCGAGGGAGACATCCTTATCGGCAAGATCACGCCGAAGGGAGAGTCGGATCCGACCCCCGAGGAAAAACTGCTGAAGGCGATCTTCGGCGAGAAGGCCGGTGACGTGAAGGATGCCTCGCTGAAGGCCCCTCCCGGCATGAAGGGGGTCGTGATCGCGACGAAGCTCTTCAGCCGCAAGAAGAAGGACGCCGAATCGAAAAAGGAAGACAAGCGGCGGAGCGACGCGCTCGACCGGCAGCGGAGGAAGATCGTCGTCGACCTGCGCGAGCGGCTCTCCCGGAAGCTCGGCGTGCTTCTCGAGGACGAAAAGTCGGTCGGCGTCCGTGACAAGGACGGGAACATGGCCTTCAGGGCCGGGACCCAGTTCCGCGCGGACACGTTCGAGGCGTACGAGGACCTGGAGAAGCTGGATTTCTCGGCAGACTGGGTGGACGACAAGAGGAAGAACGGCCTCATCAACAAGATCTTCACGAATTACTTCGACAAGCTCACCGGGATCGAGGAGGAGTTCCGCCACGAGAAGAACAAGATCCAGCTCGGCGACGAGCTTCCCCCGGGGGTCGTCCAGCTCGCGAAGGTGTACGTGGCGAAAAAGAGGAAACTCTCCGTCGGCGACAAGATGGCGGGCCGCCACGGCAACAAGGGCGTGGTCTCGCGCATCGTCCCGCAGGGGGACATGCCGTTTCTCCCGGACGGGACCCCGGTGGACATCGTGCTCAACCCGCTCGGCGTTCCCTCCCGCATGAATCTCGGGCAGCTGTACGAAACGGCCCTGGGATGGGCGGCGGAGGCGCTCGGCGTCAAGTTCGCTTCGCCGATCTTCGACGGCGCGACGTGGGAGGACGTCCAGGGCGAGCTCCGCAAGGCGGGGCTGAACGAAAGCTCGCGGAGCGTTCTCATCGACGGGCGGACGGGCGTGAAGTTCGACCAGGAAGTCACCGTCGGCGTCATCTACATGCTCAAGCTCTCGCACCTCGTGGACGACAAGATTCACGCTCGGTCGATCGGCCCGTACTCCCTGATCACGCAGCAGCCGCTCGGCGGCAAGGCGCAGTTCGGCGGGCAGCGCTTCGGCGAGATGGAAGTGTGGGCTCTTGAAGGATACGGGGCGGCCCACGTTCTGCAGGAAATCCTGACGGTCAAGAGCGACGACGTCTCCGGCCGCGCCAAGGTCTACGAAGCGATCGTCAAGGGGGAAAACCTGCCGGAATCGAACGTTCCGGAATCGTTCAACGTGTTGATACGCGAACTTATGGGGCTGGGCCTCGATGTGAAGCTCGACTAAAACTCCGTGGTGGTGGAGCCGCACGCGGCTCCACCGGCAGCCGGTCCGGCACAACAAAAGTTTTGGAGGAATCCAATGGCGTTGTTTCATCACGATAAAGAAGCGAAGAAGAGTTTCACGCGGATCACGATCAGTCTCGCGTCGTCCGACATGATCCTGCAGCGTTCCCACGGCGAGGTGACAAAGCCGGAGACGATCAACTACAGGTCGTTCCGTCCCGAAAAGGACGGACTGTTCTGCGAGAAGATCTTCGGCCCGGTGCGCGACTGGGAATGTCACTGCGGCAAGTACAAGAGGATCCGCTACCGGGGCATCATCTGCGACCGGTGCGGCGTGGAAGTGACGCAGAAGAGCGTCCGCCGCGAACGGATGGGGCACATCGGGCTCGCGGTCCCGGTCGTCCACATCTGGTACTTCCGTTCGCTCCCGTCCAAGATCGGCTACATCCTCGGCATGACGTCGAAGGACCTCGAGAAGATCATCTACTACGAGTCGTACGTCGTCGTCAATCCCGGGACGACCGGGCTCCAGAAGAAGGACCTGATCTCGGAGGAGCAGTTCTTCGAGATCCTCTCGACGCTCCCCGACAACCACGACGAGCTCGAGACGACGGACAAGAGGAAGTTCGTCGCCCAGATCGGCGGCGAGGCGATCAAGAGCCTTCTCAAGCAGGTCGACGTCGGGGCGCTCGCGGCCGAGCTGCGCGCCCAGATTCTCGAGGAAACCTCCGTCCAGAAAAAGCAGGACGCCCTCAAGCGCCTCCGGGTGGTCGAAGCGTTCCGGGAGGCGGAAAACGGCCCCCTCAACAGGCCCGAATGGATGGTGCTCGACATCATCCCGGTGATCCCGCCGGAGCTCCGGCCGCTCGTTCCCCTGGAAGGGGGACGGTTCGCCACCTCCGACCTGAACGACCTGTACAGGCGCGTGATCATCCGCAACAACCGCCTGAAGCGCCTGATCGACATCAAGGCGCCGGACGTCATTCTGCGGAACGAGAAACGGATGCTCCAGGAGGCGGTCGATTCGCTGTTCGACAACTCCCGCCGCGTCAACGCCGTGCGGAGCGACAACAACCGCGCGCTGAAGTCCCTGTCCGACATGCTCAAGGGGAAGCAGGGGCGGTTCCGCCAGAACCTCCTCGGCAAGCGCGTCGACTATTCCGGCCGCTCCGTGATCGTGGTGGGACCCGAGCTGCGCCTGCACGAGTGCGGGCTGCCCAAGGACATGGCGGTCGAGCTCTTCAAGCCGTTCATCATCCGCAAGCTCATCGAGCGGGGGATCGTCAAGACCGTCAAGAGCGCCAAGAAGATGGTGGACAAGAAGGGGCCCGAGGTCTGGGAGATCCTGGAGAACATCATCGACGGGCACCCCGTCCTCCTCAACCGCGCCCCGACGCTGCACCGGCTGGGGATCCAGGCGTTTCAGCCCGTCCTCGTCGAGGGGAAGGCCATACGGATCCACCCGATGGTCTGCACGGCGTTCAACGCCGATTTCGACGGCGACCAGATGGCCGTGCACGTCCCCCTGTCGTTCGACGCCCAGCTCGAGGCGCGCATTCTCATGCTCTCGAGCCACAACATCCTTTCACCCGCGAGCGGCGCGCCGATCGTCACGCCGACGCAGGACCAGGTGCTCGGGTGCTACTACCTGACGAAATCCAGGAGCGGCGATGTGGGTGAGGGACTCCTGTTCTCGTCCCCGGCCGAAGTCATCATCGCGTACAATTACGGAAAAGTCGGCCTCCACGCGCGCATCAAGGTGAGGATCGGGAGCGAGATGGTGGAGACCACCACCGGCCGGGTGATCTTCAACCAGATCGTGCCGGTCGAGATCGGGTACTTCAACGAGCTCCTGAACAAGAAGCGCCTCGTGCAGATCATCTCCTCGGCCTTCCGGAAGGTCGGGAACCTGAAGACCGCCGAGTTCCTCGACAAGCTGAAGGACATCGGGTTCCGCTACGCCACCGCGGGCGGTCTTTCGGTCAGCATCGACGACGTCATCATCCCGAAGGAGAAAGAGGAGATCATCGGCCGCGCCCAGAAGAGCGTGGACGAAGTGGAAAGCCAGTACATCCGGGGCTTCATCACGAAAGGGGAGCGGTATAACAAGGTCATCGACATCTGGACCAGCGTGACGAACCGTGTCGCGGAGCGCCTTTTCGAGTCGCTCCAGCACTCGCGTGACGGGTTCAACTCCCTGTACATGATGGTCGATTCCGGCGCCCGCGGTTCCAAGGAGCAGGTCCGCCAGCTTGCCGGGATGCGCGGCCTGATGGCGAAGCCGCAGAAGAGCCTCTCCGGGGCGACCGGCGAGCTCATCGAGAACCCCATCATCGCGAACTTCAGGGAGGGCCTCTCGATCCTGGAGTACTTCATCTCGACGCACGGCGCGAGGAAGGGTCTCGCGGACACCGCCCTCAAGACGGCGGACGCGGGATACCTGACCCGTCGGCTCGTCGACGTCGCCCAGGACGCCATCATCACGATGGAAGACTGCGGGACGATCCGCGGGGTCGTCACCGGGGCGCTGAAGGAAGGCGAAGACGTGAAGGAGCCCCTTGCCGAGCGCATCGTGGGACGCGTCTCGGTCCACGACGTGGCCGACCCGATCTCGGGCGAGATCATCGTCCGGGCGGGTGAGCTCATCGACGAGGAGAAGGCCGACAGGATGGCCGAGACCTCGATCGAGACCGTGGAAATCCGCTCGGTGCTCATGTGCGAGGCGAAACGGGGCATCTGCGCCCTCTGCTACGGTCGGAACCTGACGACCGGCAAGCTCATCCAGCCCGGGGAGACCGTCGGCATCATCGCCGCGCAGTCGATCGGCGAGCCCGGGACGCAGCTCACCCTCCGCACCTTCCACACGGGAGGGACGGCGAGTCTCATCGCTTCCCAGTCGCAGGTCGCGTCGAAGTTCGACGGGACGCTCCAGTACGAAGGAGTCAAGTTCCTCGAGGTCCCCGACGAGGACGGGTTCAGGATCATCGTCTCCGGCCGGAGCGGCGTCGTGAACGTCCTCGACCACGACAACCGCATGCTGACGAAGTACGACGTTCCCTACGGCGCGACGATGCTCGTCCGCGACGGGGAGAAGGTGGCCAAGGCCCAGATCATCTATGAATGGGATCCGTACAACGCGGTGATCATCTCGGAGCACTCCGGGGAGGTCCGGTACCACCAGCTGAAGGAAAACGTCACGTTCCGGGAGATCGACGACGAGCAGACGGGACACATCCAGAAAGTCGTCATCGATTCCCGCGACCGCACGCTCGCGCCGACGCTCGAAGTGCACAACAAGAAGGGGAAGGTCGGGACGTACATCATCCCGACGCGCGCGCACATTGTCGTCAACGACACGCAGGAGATCACGGCGGGCACCGTGCTGGCGCGCATTCCGCGCGACATCGGCAAGACCCGCGACATCACCGGCGGCCTTCCGCGCGTCACGGAGCTGTTCGAAGCGCGCAGCCCGAACGACCCGGCGGTGGTCTCGGAGATCGACGGCATCGTCAGCTTCGGCGCCCAGAAGCGCGGATCGCGCGAGGTGATCGTGACGAGCCACGACGGGAAGGACATCCGCAAGTATCCGATCCCGCTCGGCAAGCACGTCCTCACGCAGGCCAACGACGTCGTCCGCGCGGGGGAACGCCTCTCGGACGGCGCGATCGATCCGCACGACGTGCTCCGCATCAAGGGGGTCGGGGCGGTGCAGGAATACCTGGTGAACGAGATCCAGGAGGTGTACCGGATCCAGGGGGTGAAGATCAACGACAAGCACATCGAGATCATCGTCCGCCAGATGATGCAGAAGGTGCGCATCGTCGATTCGGGGGACACGAAGTTCCTTGAAGGAGACTATGTGGACAAGCTGAAGTTCGAGGAAGAGAACGACGGCCTCCGCGACAAGGTCCTCATCGTCAGCAAGGGGGATTCGAAGTTCAAGAACGGGCAGCTCGGCGGCAAGAAGAAGGTCCGCGAGACCAACGGCGACCTGCGGAAGAAGGCGAAGAAGGTGATCGAGTACCGCGACGCGGAGCCGGCGACGTCGGAGCCGGTCCTGCTCGGGATCACCTCGGCGTCCCTTTCGACGGAGAGCTGGATTTCGGCCGCGTCGTTCCAGGAGACGACGAAGGTTCTCACCGACGCCGCGATCGAGGGGAAGCTCGACAACCTTCTGGGGCTCAAGGAAAACGTCATCATGGGCCACCTGATCCCGGCCGGGACAGGGCTGAAGCACTTCAGGGACATCCGGGTCGATTCGACGCCGGCCGCGGAGGTCAGCGCGCCGGAGCCCGAGCCGGAGGAGGAACCCGCCGCGAAGAAGACCAGGACGCGCGAGAAGCTTGCGACATCCTGATCCGGGGGGGTATGCCTTGACAAAGTAAGGCGTTTTTCGTACCTTAAAAAGCTTTATCGAAAATCCATTTACGAGTGCAGTAACGAGGAGCTCCGCGTGCCAACGATCCAGCAGCTGGTGAGAAACTCAAGGCGCAGCGTCACATGGAAGAGCAAGGCGCCCGCGATGGGTGGCAGCCCCCAGAAACGGGGTGTCTGCACGCGCGTCTACACGACGACCCCGAAAAAACCGAATTCGGCGCTCCGCAAGGTCGCCCGCGTCCGGCTCACGAACGGGATGGAAGTGACCGCCTATATCCCCGGGGAAGGGCATAATCTCCAGGAGCACTCGATCGTGATGATCCGCGGCGGCCGCGTGAAGGATCTTCCGGGCGTCCGCTACCACATTATCCGGGGCACGCTCGATACCGCCGGCGTGGCGGACCGGAAGCAGGGGCGCTCCAAGTACGGCGCCAAGCGCGGAAAGTAACCCTCCCTCCAGGAAAACGGACGACGACGTGAGAAAGAAAAAATCGACACCCAGAGCCACCATCCCCGATCCGAAGTACGGCGATGTCCTGGTTTCGGAGTTCATCAACAACATCATGAAGCGCGGGAAGAAGCACCTCGCGCGCCACATCCTCTATGACGCGTTCCAGCTCATCGAGGAGCGGACGAAGAGCACGGGGCTCGAAGTGTTCAAGAAGGCGGTCAGCAACACGCGCCCGATGCTCGAGGTGAAGGCCCGCCGCGTCGGCGGCGCGACATACCAGGTGCCCACCGAGGTCCGCGGCGAGCGGAGCGTTGCGCTCGCGATCCGGTGGCTCATCGGGTACGCCGGCGACCGGAAGGACAAGTCGATGTCCCAGAAGCTGGCCGCCGAGTTCATCGCGGCGTCCAACGGCGAGGGGAACGCGGTAAAGAAAAAAGAAGACACGCACAAGATGGCCGAAGCGAACAAGGCCTTTGCACATTTCAAGTGGTGACGGGGACGAGGGAGAGAAACAGGAGCTTATGCCGAGACAGTATCCGCTAGAACGGACCAGGAACATCGGAATCAGCGCGCACATCGACGCGGGCAAAACCACGACGACGGAGCGCATCCTCTTTTACACGGGGGTGCTCCACCGCATGGGGGAAGTCCACGACGGTGCGGCGACGATGGACTGGATGGAGCAGGAGAAGGAACGCGGGATCACGATCACGTCGGCCGCCACCACCTGTTTCTGGAACAACCACCGGATCAACATCATCGACACCCCGGGGCACGTGGATTTCACCGCCGAGGTGGAACGGTCGCTCAGGGTTCTGGACGGCGCCGTCGCGCTCTTCTGCTCGGTGGGCGGCGTCGAACCGCAGTCGGAGACCGTGTGGCGCCAGATGGACAAGTACGGCGTCCCCCGCATCGCGTTCGTCAACAAGATGGACCGCGTCGGGGCGGATTTCCTTGCCGTCGTCGAAATGATGAAGGACCGGCTGAGCGCCAACGCGGTCCCGATCCAGCTTCCCGTGGGCGAGGGGGACCTCTTCACCGGGATCATCGATCTCGTGACGATGAAGGCGCGGATGTACAAGGAGTCGACGCTCGGGGCCGAGTGGGAGGACATGGAGATCCCCCACGACATGAAGGCGAAGGCCCAGCAGTACAGGACGAAAATGCTCGAGGCGGTCTCCGACGAGGACGACACGCTTCTGGAAAAATACCTGGAAGGGAAAGAGATCACCCCGAAGGAGATCATGACGGTTCTCCGCCGTGCCTCCCTGAAGGTGAGCATCATCCCGGTGCTCTGCGGTTCCTCCTTCAAGAACAAGGGGGTGCAGATGCTCCTGGACGGGGTCATCGATTACCTCCCGTCCCCCCTGGACCTGAACGAGGGGATGATCACCGGGCACCACATGAACCTGACGGATCACGTGACCCGCAAGGTTGAGGACGGCGGGCAGTTCGCGGCGCTGGCCTTCAAGATCATGACCGACCCGTTCGTGGGCCGCCTGACCTATTTCCGGGTCTACGCGGGCACGCTCAAGTCGGGGTCCTACGTCTACAATTCGGTGGCGGACAAGAAAGAACGGATCAGCAGGATCCTCCGCATGCACGCGAACACGCGCGAGGACGTCGACGAGGCGTACGCCGGCGACATCGTCGCCGCCGTCGGTCTCAAGCACACCCGCACGGGCGACACGCTCTGCGACGAGGACGATCCGATCATCCTCGAAAAGATGACGTTCCCCGATCCGGTCATCCACGTGGCGATCGAGCCGAAGACGAAGGCCGACCAGGAGAAGATGGGGGAGGCCCTGCAGAAGCTGACGGAGGAAGACCCGACGCTCCGCGTGGCGACGAACGAGGAGACGGGGCAGACGATCATCAGCGGCATGGGGGAGCTCCACCTGGAGATTATCATCGACAGGATGAAGCGGGAATTCCGGGTCGAAGCCAACATCGGCAAACCCCAGGTCGCATACAAGGAGACGATCCGCAAGAAGGTCCAGGCGGAGGGGAAGTTCGTGCGCCAGTCGGGCGGGCGCGGCCAGTACGGCCACGTCTGGATCGAGCTGGAGCCGAACGAGAAGGGGAAGGGGTTCGAGTTCGAGAACGCGATCGTGGGCGGCGTGGTGCCGAAAGAGTACATCAAGCCGACCGAGCAGGGCATCGTGGAAGCGATGAAGAACGGCGTCCTGGCCGGGTACCCGGTGGAAGACGTGAAGGTGAAGCTGTTCGACGGTTCGTTCCACGATGTGGATTCTTCCGAGATGGCGTTCAAGATCGCCGGCTCCATTGCGTTCAAGGAAGGGGCCCGGAAGGCCAACCCGGCGATCCTCGAGCCGATCATGGCCGTGGAGGTTGTCACCCCGGAGGAGTACATGGGCGACGTCATCGGCGACCTGAACTCGCGACGCGGGAAGATCGAGGGGATGAATCCCAGGAAGGACGCGCAGGTCATCAAGGCCGCGGTTCCCCTGTCGGAGATGTTCGGCTATTCCACAACGCTCCGCTCCATGACGCAGGGACGGGCGATCTACACGATGGAGCTCTCGCATTACGATGAAACGCCGAAGAGCGTCTCGGAACAGATTATCGAAAAGCTCAAGGGCAAAGAAACAGTGACCGCTTAGGATCGGGGCCGTCACCACCATCCCCTTTTATACCAGAGGAGAGTACGCAAATGGCAAAAGAGAAATTCAATCGTGACAAACCACACCTGAACGTCGGGACGATCGGCCACGTCGATCACGGCAAGACGACGCTGACCGCCGCGATTACGATGGTCCTGGCCAAGAAAGGGCTGTCCGCGATCCGGACGTTCGACAGCATCGACAACGCGCCCGAAGAGCGCGAACGCGGCATCACGATCGCCACCGCGCACGTCGAATACTCGACGGAGAAGCGCCACTACGCGCACGTCGACTGCCCGGGTCACGCCGATTACGTCAAGAACATGATCACGGGCGCCGCCCAGATGGACGGGGCGATCCTCGTCGTCGCGGCGACCGACGGTCCGATGCCCCAGACGCGCGAGCACATCCTGCTTGCCCACCAGGTCGGCGTTCCCCGCATGATCGTGTTCATGAACAAGGTGGACGCGGTGGACGATCCCGAGCTTCTCGACCTCGTCGAGCTCGAGCTCCGCGACCTGCTCAAGAAATACGAATACCCCGGCGACGAGATCCCCATCATCCGGGGAAGCGCGCTGAAGGCGATGGAAGCGGCGATCAAGCCCGATTCCAAGGCCGACGATCCCGCGTTCAAATGCATCATGGAGCTGATGAACGCCGTGGACACCTACTTCCCGGTCCCGCAGCGCGACATCGACAAGCCGTTCCTGATGCCGGTCGAGGACGTCTTCTCGATCACCGGCCGCGGCACGGTGGGCACGGGACGCGTCGAGCGCGGCAAGGCGAAGGTCGGGGACGAAGTGGAAGTCATCGGTCTGGGTGCGCACATGAAGACCGTCGTGACGGGCGCCGAGATGTTCCGCAAGGAGCTCGATGAGGTCCAGGCGGGCGACAACGCGGGCCTGCTCCTGCGCGGCGTGGAAAAGACGCAGCTCGAGCGCGGCCAGGTCATCGCCAAGCCGGGATCGATCACCCCGCACAAGAAGTTCCTGGCGCAGGTGTACGTCCTGAAGAAAGAGGAAGGCGGCCGCCACACGCCGTTCTTCACAGGCTACCGCCCGCAGTTCTATTTCCGGACGACGGACGTCACGGGCGTGGCGACGCTCGCGGCAGGCACCGAGATGATCATGCCGGGCGACAACGTCGACGGCATGAACGTCGAGCTCATCAGCACGATCGCGATGGAAGAGGGGCTCCGGTTCGCCATCCGTGAAGGGGGCCGCACCGTCGGCGCCGGGGTCGTGACGAAGATCGTCGAGTGATGCTGTTTCGTGGGCGGCGCGCCCCCTCGGGCGGCGCGCCTCCCGTTGTCTCAAGGGTTTACATGGAGTACTGACAAACGTGGCCGGGCAGAAGATACGCATAAAGCTCAAGTCGTACGATCACAACCTGATCGACAAGTCTGCGGAAAAAATCATCAAGACTGTGAAGTCAACAGGCGCTGTGGTCTCAGGCCCGATACCGTTACCGACGAAGCGTACGGTGTATACTGTGCTTCGATCTCCTCACGTTGACAAGAAGTCGAGGGAGCAGTTCGAGACGCGCGCGCACAAGCGGCTGATCGACATCCTCAACTCGACGAACAAGACCGTCGATTCCCTGATGAAGCTCGATCTACCCGCGGGCGTCGACGTCGAGATCAAAGTATAACCCGCGATCATTTGAAACGTTTGGGCAGGGCGTCGTTCCGGCGGTGAAGTACGGCCGGGGCGGCACGGCAGCACCAGCGCTGCCGGCGGCGGAGCCGTCGGCCCGAGGCGATGTATTCTTACAATGGATGAACGCATGAACGGACTCCTGGGTAAAAAAATCGGCATGACCAGCATCTTCGACGATTCCGGTCAGGTGGTACCGTGCACGGTGATCGAGGCCGGCCCGTGCTACGTCACGCAGATCAAGACCAAAGAGCGCGACGGATACGGGGCGGTGCAGCTCGGGTTCGACCCGATGCGTGAGCGGCTCGTCACGAAGCCGGAGAAGGGGCATTTCGCGAAATCCGGTGCGAAGGCCACGAAGCTCGTCCGCGAGTTCCGCGAGCAGGACATGCCCGAGGTGCAGCCGGGGCAGGAAATCAAGGTGGAAGCGGTGTTCGCCAAGGGGGACGTCGTCTCCGTGATCGGCACGTCGAAGGGGAAGGGGTTTCAGGGGGTCGTGAAACGCCACCACTTCGGCGGCGGTTTCAGGACGCACGGCCAGAGCGACAGGGAGCGCGCGCCGGGCTCGATCGGTTCCTCCTCCCACCCCTCGCGCGTGTTCAAGGGAATGCGCATGGCCGGCCGGATGGGGGGCGAGCAGGTCACGGTGCACAATCTGAAGGTCGTGGGGATCATCCCCGATTCGAACCTCCTCCTCCTCAAGGGCTCGGTTCCCGGGGCGATCAACGGGTACCTGGAGATACGCAAACGCAAGGCTCAATAATCCTTACAGAAAGCGCGGCGATGGAACTGGAAGTCTACAAGAAAGACGGCACCAAGAGCGGCGAGATGGTGAAGCTCTCCGCCGACATCTTCGGCATCGAGCCGAACGAGGACGCGATGTTCCGCGCGGTACGGGTGTACCTTGACAACCAGCGGCAGGGGACGTCGAAGGTGAAGACGCGCGAGGAAGTCCGCGGCGGCGGCAAGAAGCCGTTCAAGCAGAAGCACACGGGACAGGCGCGCCAGGGTTCGTCGCGCTCCCCGGTGAACGTCGGCGGCGGATCGATCTTCGGTCCCAAGCCCCGCGACTACTCCAACACGCTCCCCGCGGGACTCCGGAAGCTGGCCCGCAAGTCCGCCCTTTCGCACAAGGCGAAGGAAGGGCAGATCAGGATCGTGGAGGACTTCACGTTCTCGGGGCCGAAGACCAGGGACATGGTCACCGTCCTGAAGGCCCTTGAGCTTGACGCGGCAAAGACGCTGATGCTCGTCCCCCGGTCGGACATCAACGTCGTGAAATCGGGAAGGAACATCCCGAAGTTCAACGTTCTCGTGGCGGACAAGGCGTCCACGTACGACTTCGTGAACAACCAGGTCCTCCTGATCCAGAAGAGCGCTGTCGAGGTCCTTCAGAACACATTCAAGAACTGACGAGCATGACTGGCATACTGAAACGACCGATCGTCACCGAAAAAATGACCGCGCTCCAGGAAAAGGGGCAGTACGCCTTCGAGGTGACGCTCCGGGCGAACAAGATCGAGATCGCGCGAGCGGTCGAGAAGAAATTCAACGTCACCGTCGTCGACGTCCGCACGAGCAGGCACAAGGGGAAATCGAAATCCCAGATGACCCGCAAGGGCCGGTTCGCGGGGCGCACGCCCGAATGGAAGAAGGCGATCGTGCGGTTGAAGGACGGTGACAAGATCCAGTTCTTCCAGAACGTCTGACAGCAGAAAGAACCGTCATGGCAATACGAAAATTCAAGCCGGTAACCCCGGGAACGCGCTGGATGTCCGTGGCGGCGTTCGACGAGATCACGAAGTCGCACCCGGAGAAATCGCTCCTGGAGCCCCTGCGCAAATCGGGGGGGAGAAACAACACCGGCCGCGTGACGTCGCGCCACCGCGGGGGCGGGCACAAGCGCTTCTACCGCGTGATCGATTTCAAGCGGAACAAGTTCGGCATGGACGCGAAGGTGACGGCGATCGAGTACGACCCGAACCGCTCGGCGCGCATCGCGCTCCTGCAGTACGCGGACGGCGAACGCAGGTACATCATCGCGCCGGACGGCGTGAAGACCGGTGACGTGCTCCGTTCCGGTCCGGACGCCGAGATCCGCGCGGGGAACGCGCTGCCGCTCTCGGGCATCCCCGCGGGAACGTTCGTGCACAACGTGGAAATGCGTCCCGGCAAGGGCGCCCAGATCGCGCGGAGCGCGGGGATGAGCATCCAGCTGATGGCGAAAGAGGGAAAATTCGCGCAGCTCCGCCTCCCCTCGGGCGAGATCCGCAACATTCCCGCCGAGTGCCTGGCGACGATCGGCAGCGTGGGGAACGCGGACCACGAGAACATCAGCATCGGCAAGGCCGGCCGCTCCCGCTGGCTCGGCATCCGCCCGCAGTCGCGGGGGGTCGTGATGAACCCGGTGGACCATCCGCACGGCGGCGGCGAGGGAAAATCCCCGCAGGGGAACCCCCACCCGGTCTCCCCCTGGGGCTGGCACACGAAGGGCAAGAAGACCCGCTGGAGAAAGAAGCCGTCAAGCAAGTATATCGTGAAACGGAGGAGGTAAGCACGCATGACCCGTTCGCTGAAAAAAGGACCGTTCGTGAGCCAGCGAGTGCTCGAACAGGTGGAAGCGCTCAACAAGTCGAACCAGAAGAAGGTGATCAAGACCTGGGCACGCGCGTGTACGATCACGCCTGACTTCGTCGGCCACACGTTCGCGGTGCACAACGGGAACAAGTTCATCCCGGTGTACATCCACGAAGGGATGGTCGGACACAAGCTCGGCGAATTCTCCCCGACGCGGACGTTCCGCGTCCACCCGGGGATCAAAAAGGAAGAAACGACAACTCCCGCGGCCTAAGGCCCCACTCGAGAGGAAGCAATGGAAGCAAAGGCGATTAACCGGTACATAGGAACCTCTCCGCGCAAGATGCGGCTCGTGATCGATCTGATCCGGGGGAAGTCGGTTCCCGAGGCGCTCCACATTCTCCATTTCTCCCCGAAGCACGCTTCGAAGGTCGCGGAGAAGGTCCTGCGCTCGGCCGTCTCGAACCTGCAGAACAAGGACGAGGGGGGGCGCCTGGAGCCCGAAGAGATCGTCGTGAAGCTCGCGTCCGTGGACGGCGGGATGACGATGAAGAGGATCAGCCCGGCCCCGATGGGGCGGGCGTACCGCATCCGGAAGCGTTCGAACCATGTCACGATCGTCGTGGCCTCGAAAGAGACGACGAAGCCTGCGAAGACGGCTTCGAGGAATACGCAGAGCGGCGCAAAACACAAAGCCGCGCCCGCGGCGAAATAAGCAAGCTCACTCTGGAGGATATTTGGGACAGAAAGTCAATCCGATCGGCCTGCGTCTGGGGATCATCCGCTCCTGGGACTCAAACTGGTACGACGAAAAGTCGTTCGCAAGCAAGCTCGCGGAGGACACGACGATCCGGAACTACGTGAGGAACCGCCTGAAGAAGGCGGGGATCTCGCGCATCCTCATCGAGCGGACGCCGAAGCGGGCGGTCATCACCATCAACACGTCGCGCCCGGGCATCGTCATCGGCAGGAGCGGGAAGGAAATTTCCCAGCTCGAAGAGGAGCTCAAGAAGATCACGAACAAGGAAGTGAAGATCCTCATCAACGAGATCAAGCGGCCCGAGCTCGACGCCTATCTCGTGGCGGAGAACATCGCCCAGCAGCTCGAGGGGCGCATCGCCTTCCGCCGCGCGATGAAGAACGGCATCACGGCCGCGATGAGGATGGGTGCGGAGGGAGTCCGCGTCATGACCAGCGGCCGCCTCGGCGGCGCCGAAATGTCGCGGCGCGAACAGTACAAGGAAGGGCGCATACCGCTGCACACGCTCCGTGCCGAGATCGACTATGCGACGGCGACTGCGCGGACGGTGTACGGCGCCATCGGCGTGAAGGTCTGGATCTGCAAGGGCGAGGTGCTCGATGCCCAGCAGAGCATGCAGGCCCCCCCCCGACGCGGACAACAGTAAGCGATAACGACGGAGTAGTTTCCCATGTTGATGCCGAAACGAGTCAAATACAGAAAAGCGCAGCGCGGGCGCATGCGGGGAAAAGCGACGCGGGGATCGAACGTGGATTTCGGGGATTTCGGCCTGAAGGCGCTCGAACCCGGGTGGATCACCCAGCGGCAGATCGAGGCGGCCCGCGTCACGCTGACGAGGCTCATGAAGCGGGAGGGACGCGTCTGGATCCGGATCTTCCCCGACAAGCCCGTCACGAAGAAGCCCGCGGAAACGCGCATGGGAAAGGGAAAGGGCGCCCCGGAATACTGGGTGGCGGTCGTGAAACCCGGGCGGATCATGTTCGAGGTGGGGGGTACGGCGAAGGCGACGGCGGTGGAAGCCCTGCGTCTGGCCTCGCACAAGCTTCCGATCAAGACGCGCGTCAGCGTCAGGCCCGATTACGACGGGAAGTGAAAGGGAAGGACCGGTTATGAAAGCATCCGAAATCAGGGAACTGTCGATCGACGAACTGAAGAAGCGCCTCGCGGACGAGGAGGAGAGCCTGGGAAACCTCAGGTTCCAGCTCGCGACGAGCCAGCTCGAAAGCCCGATCAAGGTCCGCTCCGTCCGGCGCGACATCGCCAGGCTCAAGACGCTCATCAATGAGAAGCAGCGCGCGGCGGCACCAACACCGAAAAAAGAGGTGAAGACACCATGAGTGACGAAGTCCGGAATGCCCCGGCGGCGAAGCGCACAGCGCAGCGGAAGACCCGGGTCGGCAAGGTTGTGAGCAGCAAAATGGAGAAGAGCATCCTTGTCGCGATCGAGCGCCGGGTGCCCCATCCGATCTACAAGAAGTACTTCAGAAGGACGACGAAGCTCATGGTGCACGACGAGAAGCGTGCCGCGGGCGTCGGCGACACGGTGAAGATCATGGAAACGCGCCCGTTGAGCAAGCTGAAGCGCTGGCGGCTCGTCGAGATCCTGGAGAAGGCGAAGTAAACCCCGTACACGGAGTCCACCAATGATTCAAGAAGAAACAAATCTCGTCGTCGCCGACAACTCCGGCGCGAAGAAAGTGCGCTGCATCCGCGTGCTCGGCGGTTCCGACCGCCGGTATGCGGGATTGGGGGACGTCGTCGTCGTCAGCGTGAAGACCGCGATCCCGGGAGCCACGGTGAAGAAGGGCGAGGTCGCGCGGGCGGTCATCGTGCGCACCAAGAAGGAGACCCGGCGCAAGGACGGCTCGTTCATCCGGTTCGACGAAAACGCCGCGGTCCTGATCAACGACCAGGGCGAGCCCCGCGGGAGCCGCATTTTCGGTCCCGTTGCGCGCGAGCTCAGGGAAAAGCAGTACATGAAGATCGTCTCTCTCGCGCCCGAAGTGCTGTAACGACAACCTGAGGAAGAAGCATGAAGATACGGAAGAACGACAACGTGATGGTGATCGCCGGCAACTCCCGCGGCAAGAGCGGGAAAGTCCTGAAGGTGTACCCGGAGAAGCAGCGGGTGATCATCGAGGGGGTCAACATCATGAAGCGGCACAGCCGCCCGAGCCAGAAGAACCCGCAGGGAGGGATCGTCCAGCGGGAGGCGCCGATCCACGTGTCGAACGTGATGCTCATGGACCCCAAGACGAACGAGATCACGCGCATCGGTACGAAGATCGTGACCGACCCGGCGACCGGCAAGAAGAAGCGGCTGCGGGTGTCGAAGGCCACCGGCGAAACGATGTAGCACACTCTTAACCCGAGGACAGACGAGCTGGTATGAGCGACGAGAAGCAGCACAAACCGAAACCGGATGCAAAGGCGCCCGCGGGGGCGCCGAAGACGCCGAAAGCGCCGAAACCCCAGAAGGGTGAGGCCGGAGCCGCCAAGGGAGCACCGGCGGCGCCGAAGGGGCCGAAGGAACGGAAGCCGAAGGAGCACGTGGTCGCCCGGCTTGCGGAGACCTACAAGCGGGACGTGATCCCCCTGCTCATCAAGCGGTTCAAGTACAAGAGCCCGATGCAGGTTCCCCGCCTGGAAAAGGTGGCGATCAACATCGGCGTGGGCGAGGCGACGCAGGACGCGAAGCTCGTGGAAGCCGCCGCGCGCGACCTGGAGGCGATCGTCGGCCAGAAGGTCGTGATCACGCGGGCGAAGAAATCGATCTCCAATTTCAAGCTGCGCGAGAAGATGCCGATCGGCTGCCGGGTGACGCTGCGCCGCGCGCACATGTACGAGTTCCTCGACCGCTTCATCAGCGTCTCGGTCCCCCGGATCAGGGACTTCCGTGGACTCTCGGACAAGTCGTTCGACGGCCGCGGCAACTACACGATCGGCATCAAGGAGCACACCGTGTTCCCGGAGATCGACGTGGACAAGATCACGAAGGTGTTCGGGATGGACATCACGTTCGTGACGACGGCCAGGACCGATCAGGAGGCCTACGAGCTCCTGAAGGCGTTCGGCATGCCGTTCGTGAAGAGGCAGGAAGTTCTGGAAACGACACCATAAAGGGACGGGAGCCCGCAGTCAATGGCAAAGACAAGCTCGAAAGCCCGCCAGGCAAGGCGCGAACGGACGGTCCTGAAATACGCCGCCCTCAGGAAAGAACTGAAAGAGAAGGGGGACTACGTCGCCCTGCGGCAGCTTCCCCGCGACAGCTGTCCCACCCGGCTTCACAACCGGTGCGTGGTAACGGGCAGGCCGCGGAGCTACATGCGGAAATTCGGCATCTCGCGCATTGCCTTCCGCGAACTCGCGCTCGAGGGGAAGATCCCCGGCGTCACGAAAGCAAGCTGGTAAGCAGAGGTATCACTTTTCGTTCAAGACCGTTGCAGGAGAGGTAGCATCATGACAATGACCGACCCCGTCGCCGATTATCTGACCAGGCTGCGCAACGCCATCCAGGCGAAGCACAAGCGGGTCGATGTCCCGGCCTCGACGCTGAAGCGCGAGCTGACGAAGCTTCTCGTCGCGCAGAAATTCATCGCCTCCTACACCGAAGTGAAGGAGTCGGCCCAGGGGGTTCTCCGCATCCAGCTCAAGTACAACGACGGCCAGCCGGTGATTGCGGGACTCCGGCGGGTGAGCCGGCCGGGCCTGCGGCACTATGTCGACGCGGATGCGATCCCGCGCGTGCTCGGAGGGCTGGGCGTGGCGGTCATCTCCACCCCGAAAGGACTCATGACGGACAAGCAGGCGCGTCTGGCCCGTATGGGCGGTGAAGTGCTCTGCGAAGTCTGGTAACCAGGAGGATCAGAACGTGTCACGAGTTGGAAGAAAACCGATACCCATTGCCGCGGGCGTTAAAGTGGCGCAGAGCGGACAGACGATCACGGTCGCGGGGCCGAAAGGCCAGCTTGCCGCGGAGGTCCATCCCGTGATCAGCGTGGAGATCAAGGAGAACACGATCCGGCTTTCGCGCCCTTCCGATCTGAAGCAGCACCGGGCGCTGCACGGCCTCTGGCGCGCGCTCCTTGCCAACATGGTCAGGGGAGTCACCGAAGGCTACGTGAGGAAGCTCGAGCTCGTGGGGGTCGGGTACCGCGCGGAACTCAAGGGGAAGAAGCTCCAGCTCCTCCTGGGCTTCTCCCATCCGATACTGTTCGCGCCGCCCGAGGGAATCAAGATCGAGACCCCGACGCAGAACAACATCACCATCAGCGGCATCGACCGTGCCCTTGTAGGGCAGGTGGCGGCGAAGATCCGCTCCTTCCGGCCGCCCGAACCGTACAAGGGGAAGGGCGTGAAGTACGAGGGCGAGTACATCCGCAGGAAGGCCGGCAAGGCCGCAGCGGCGAGCGGAGCGAAAGCATAATGTCACGGACCGGGAATTGACGCAATGATCACCAAGAAGAAAACAGAGCACAGGAGCCGCCTGAAGGTCCACATCCGTATGCGGATCACGGGCACGACGGAACGTCCGCGGTTGACGGTCTTCCGGAGCCTCAGGAACGTCTACGCACAGATCATCGACGACTCGACGGGGAAGACGCTCGTCGCGGTGTCGAACCTGTCGAAGCCCGAGAAGGAGCAGTTCCGCGAGCTGAAGGGGCAGACCGCGAAGGCGAAGCTCGTCGGCAAGCTGGCGGCGCAGAAGGCGATTGAGAAGAAAATCACCCAGGTGGTCTTCGACAGGAACGGCTACCTGTATCACGGCGTGGTGAAGGCGATGGCGGACGGCGCCCGCGAGGGCGGCCTGAAGTTCTAATGTCTCTCCCCGGCCTTCGTACGTTGTCGGGTCGTCTAATGGCAGGACAGCGGCCTTTGGAGCCGTGAGTAGAGGTTCGAGTCCTCTCCCGACAGCACGGACAGGACAACGGACGCACACCACAGAACGAGAGGGAAAACGTTGGCACGTATCAAAGCGAGTGAACTGGAGCTGAAGGACAGGCTCGTCCACATCAACCGTGTGGCAAAGGTTGTGAAGGGAGGACGCCGTTTCAGCTTCAACGCGATCGTCGTCGTCGGCGACGGCAGGGGTCACGTCGGCATCGGCCTCGGGAAAGCGAACGAAGTCGCGGACGCGATCTCCAAGGGGGTCGATGACGCCAAGAAGAACGTGGTGATGGTGCCGATCGTCAACGGCACGATCCCCCACCCGGTGATCGGCAAGTTCGGCGCCGGACGCGTGCTCCTGAAACCCGCCTCCCCGGGGACGGGGCTCATCGCCGGCGGAGGTGTCCGCGCGGTGCTCGAGTCGGCCGGCGTGAAAGACGTCCTGACGAAATCGATGGGATCCTCCAACCCCCACAACGCCGTGAAGGCCACGATGGCCGCGCTCCTGAGCCTCGTGGATGCACGGACCGTTGCCTCGCGCAGGGGGATGGACATACACGAACTGTTCGGGGCCGCGCCGGCTCCGGCATCGAATTAAGAACGGCGGGACCCACCTATGGCAAAGAAGCTGAAGATCACGCAGACGCGGAGCATCATCGACCAGATCGAGCCGCAGAAGCGCACGATACGGGCGCTCGGTCTCGGACGGCCCAATTACTCGGTCGTCAAGAACGACACGCCGCAGATCCGGGGGATGATCCGCAAGGTGATTCACCTCGTGCGCGTCGAAGAAGTGGCGTAGCGAAGCAACCTAACACGAGCCGTACACAAGCACCAACGTAAGAGACCAGGGTACACTCCATGGCAAAAGACATACTCAGCAACATGAAGCCCGCCGCGGGATCCACGAAGAAGCGGAAGAGGATCGGCAGGGGACAGGGGTCGGGGCACGGTGGAACCTCCACGCGCGGGCACAAGGGGGCGGGTTCCCGTTCCGGAACGCGCCACAGGGCGTGGTTCGAGGGGGGGCAGATGCCGCTCGTCCGCCGGATCCCCAAGCGCGGATTTCACAGCCCGTTCCGGGTTGAGTACCAGGTCGTGAACATCGAGACGCTGCAGAAGCTTGCCGCCGACGGCAAAGTGACGGGGGGCGTGGTGACCCCCGAGCTCCTGGCGAAGCTCGGCGTCGTCAAAGGGTCGTCCATACCCGTCAAGGTGCTCGGCACGGGCGAAATCACGATAAAGCTCGAAGTTGCCGCGCACGCATTCAGCAAATCCGCCGTCACCAAGATCGAGACCGCCGGCGGCAAAGCTCAAACGATAAGCTCAACTCCGAAGACGAATGGCTAATTTCGCCGAAAGTGTACGCAACGTCCTGAAGATCCAGGAGCTCCGCACCCGGTTGATGTTCACGGCGGCGCTCCTGATCATTGTCCGGATCGGCGCTCACGTCACGCTGCCGGGCGTCGATGCGCCCCTCCTCGCACGCGCGGAGGCAAGCCAGACATCCAACACGCTGTTCGGGCTGTACGACCTGTTCGTCGGCGGCGCGTTCAAAAACGCGGCGATCTTTGCGCTCGGCATCATGCCGTACATCAGCTCCTCGATCATACTCCAGCTGCTGGGAGCCGTGGTTCCGTACTTCCAGAAGCTCTCGAAGGAGGGGGAAGAAGGCCGGAAGAAGCTGAACCAGCTCACACGGTACGGCACCGTCGTCGTCGCGGCGCTCCAGGGATGGGGTGTGAGTGTGCGCCTGACCAGCCTGACGCTTGAAGGCCAGCCGATCGTCCCCTTCGAGATCCAGGGGTTCTCCTTCACGATGAGCACGGTCCTCTTTCTTACGGCCGGAACGATGTTCATGATGTGGCTCGGGGAACAGATCACCGAGCGCGGGATGGGGAACGGAATCTCCCTGATCATATTCATCGGGATCATCGCGCGGTTCCCCCATTCGATCGTGGACCAGTTCCGCGTGGGTTCGAACCTGATCATCGACATCATCATCGTCGGCGTGATGATTGCAATCATCGCCGGGGTCGTCCTCGTCACGCAGGGCACGCGTCGCATCCCCGTGCAGTACGCCAAGCGGGTCGTCGGCCGGAAAGTGTACGGCGGGGTGACGCAGTACATCCCGCTCAGGGTCAACACCGCCGGCGTCATGCCGATCATCTTTGCGCAGTCGATCATGTTCATCCCGAGCACGATCCTGACGTTCTTTCCCGAGAGCGAGTTCATGCAGACGCTTTCCGGATATTTCCAGTACACGTCGTTCACGTATTCGTTTTTCTACGCCGTGATGATCGTGTTCTTCACGTATTTTTACACGGCGATCGCCTTCAATCCGAAGGATGTGTCGGAGAACATGCAGAAGCAGGGCGGATTCATTCCCGGGATACGGCCGGGGAAACACACGTCGGATTTCATCGACAACATCCTGACGAAGATCACGCTGCCGGGGTCGATATTCCTGGCGATCATCGCGATCCTCCCCGCGTTCGTGACCCGGTTCGGCGTGGCCCAGACGTTCGCGCAGTTTTTCGGAGGAACGAGCCTTCTGATCATGGTCGGTGTCGCGCTCGATACGCTCCAGCAGGTGGAATCGCACCTTCTCATGCGGCACTACGACGGGTTCATGAAATCGGGGAAAATGAAGGGACGGTTGCGCTAGGCGGCCATCATGGCACACGTGCCGGTAAAAAACGCGCGCGAGATCTCCCTCATGAAGGAGAGCTGCCGGATCGTCGCTGAGGTCCTCGCCCTGGTCGGTGCACGCATCGCGCCCGGCGTCCGCACGAGCGAGCTTGACGCGATCGCCGAAGAGTACATCCGGTCGCGGGGCGGGGAGCCGGCGTTCAAGGGATACGGGCACGACAGGCACAACCTGTTTCCGGGGACGCTCTGCGTGTCGATCGACGACGAGGTGGTCCACGGCATCCCCGGCGGCGGAAAGATCGAGGACGGGCAGGTGGTCTCGATCGACGTGGGGGTGAAGAAGAACGGGTACTTCGGCGACGGGGCCAGGACGTTTCCCGTCGGGAGGGTCTCGGAGGAAAAGGGACGGCTCCTGCGCGTGACGGAGGAGGCGCTCCTCCTGGGGATCGCCCAGGCGCGGGGGGGGAATCATCTGCATGATGTGTCCGCGGCCGTTCAGCGTCACGTGGAGGCGGCGGGGTTCTCGGTTGTGCGCGACCTCGTGGGGCACGGCATCGGCAAGAACCTCCACGAGGACCCGGCAATCCCCAACTACGGCGAGCCGGGAACGGGAGTGGTGCTGAAGGAGGGGATGGCGCTTGCGATCGAGCCGATGGTCAACGCAGGGACCCACCGCGTCACGGTGGGGGACGACGGATGGACGGTCCGCACGGCGGACGGGAAGCCGTCGGCGCATTTCGAACATACGATTGTTGTCACGACGGGAGAAGCGGAAATCCTCACCCGGTAGCTCCGGGTCGGTCACTTATGGCAAAACAGGGTCCCATCAAAGTCGACGGCGTCATCACCGAGACGCTCCCCAATGCGATGTTCAAGGTGAGCCTCGAGAACGGGCACAATGTCCTTGCGCATATCTCGGGGAAGATGAGGATGAACTTCATCAAGATCCTCGTGGGGGACAAAGTCACGGTGGAACTGTCGCCGTATGATCTGACGAAGGGTCGGATCACTTACAGGTACAAATGAGGGCGTGTGCATTATGAAAGTCCGGTCGTCGGTCAAGAAAATCTGCATCAACTGCAAGATCATACGGCGTAAAGGGGTCGTCCGCGTGATCTGCAAGAATCCGAAACATAAACAGCGTCAGGGTTAAGGAGGAGGATACCCTTTGGCTCGTATTGCAGGAATCGATCTGCCGAAGAAGAAACGGTCCGAAGTCGGTCTCACGTACATCTACGGGATCGGCCGGACGTCCGCCCGCGCCATCCTGGCGAAGGCCGGCGTGGACGTCAACAAGAAGGTCGGCGATCTGAACGACGACGAAGTCGCGAAGATCCGCGGCATCATCACCTCCGACTACAAGGTGGAAGGCGCGCTCCGCAGCGAAACGCAGATGAACATCAAGCGCCTGATGGACATCGGGTGCTACCGGGGAATACGGCACCGCAAGGGGCTCCCGGTCAGGGGGCAGAGGACGCGGACGAATTCGCGGACACGCAAGGGACGACGCAAGACCGTTGCGGGCAAGAAGAAGGTCGCCGCAAAGACCTGATCAGGCGGCGCGAAGCGCGCTGTGTGCGTCCCGCCGCAGGCGGGACAACCCAGTATATTAACCAAAGGAGGAACGGGTGGCCAAAACCGCTCAGGCAGCCGGTGGTGCTGCAGAAGTTGTCAAGAAGAAAAAGAAAATCCAGGTCGACGTCAGTGGCAAGGCATTCGTCAAGGCCACGTTCAACAACGTCATCGTGACGATCACCGACGTGTACGGCAATACGATCAGCTGGTCGTCGGCCGGCAAGAACGGTTTCAAGGGATCGCGGAAGAACACCCCGTTCGCCGCGCAGGTCTCCGCCGAGGCCGCCGCGAAAGCGGCGTACGACCTCGGCCTGCGCAAGGTCGAAGTGTTCGTGAAGGGTCCCGGGTCGGGACGCGAGGCCGCGATACGTGCGCTCCAGGTGACGGGTCTCGAGATCTCGAGCATACGTGACGTGACGCCCATACCCCACAACGGATGCCGCCCTCCCAAGCGGCGCAGAGTGTAAACAACGACGGCATACGCAGACTGAGCAGAAAGAACTTCTATGGCACGATATACCGATGCGAGTTGCAGGCTGTGCAGGAGAGAGAAGCAGAAGTTGTTCCTGAAGGGGACGAAGTGCTTCACCGAGAAATGTCCGGTGGAGCGCCGCGCGTTCCCCCCCGGGCAGCACGGCCAGAGCCGGAGGACCAAGATCTCCGAATACGGCGTGCAGCTCCGTGAAAAGCAGAAGGTCCGGCGCATGTACGGCCTGCAGGAAACCCAGTTCCGGAACACGTTCGAACGGGCCCTGAAGCAGACCGGGCGCACGGGCGAGACCCTTGTCAAGCTCCTGGAACGGCGCCTGGACAACGTGGTCTACAGGCTCGGGCTGGCGCCCTCGCGCAAGGCGGCGCGCCAGCTCGTCAACCACGGCCATTTCCTCGTCAACAACCGCTCCGTGGATATCCCGTCGTACCTGCTGAAGGCGGGGGACTCGATCCAGGTGCGCGACAAGAGCAAGAAGCTCGAGATCCTTCACGCCTCCATGAAGCGGATGAAGGACACGGCGATGCTCCCCTGGCTGAGCCTTGACAAAGCCGCGATGACCGGCGTATTCCTGAACGTCCCCGAACGGGCGGATATCCCGTTGAACGCCGACGAACAGCTGATCGTCGAACTCTACTCAAAGTAAGAGAAGGTGGGAACGCTATGACAACAGGAACGATCCAGATGCCGGAGAAAATCCAGCTCGACGAGTCGACGTACTCGCCGACGTTCGGACGGTTCATCGTCCAGCCCCTGGAAAAAGGCTTCGGCGTGACTATCGGCAATGCGATGCGGCGGGTGCTGCTCTCCTCGCTTCCCGGGTTCGCCATCACCGCATTCAAGGTGGACGGTGTCCAGCACGAGTTTTCGACGATCCCCGGGGTCGTCGAGGACGTCCCCGACATGGTGCTGAACCTGAAGCAGGTGCGGATGAAGCTCATCAACAAGAAGACGAACCGCGTCGTCGTTCCCCTGAAGGGGCCGATGGACTTCACCGCCGGCGACATCCAGAAGGCCACGCCGGACGTGGAGATTCTCAACCCGAAAATGCACATCGCGACGCTGAACAACGAAGCGAATTTCGAGCTGGACCTGCGGATCGGCCGGGGCATCGGGTACGTCGTGGCGGAGGAGAACAAGGCCCCGGACCAGACCCTGGGGGTCATCCCGATCGATTCGGTGTTCACGCCGATCGTCAACGTCCGTTACTTCGTCGAAACGACGCGCGTCGGACAGCAGACCGATTACGAGAAGCTGACGATCGAGATCGACACCGACGGATCCATCACCCCGGAGGATGCCCTGGCGTATGCGGGGAAGATCCTGCGCGACCACATCCAGCTCTTCATTAATTTCGACATGGAGCCGGAGGCGCCCAAGGAGGAATCGGAGCAGGATGCGGAATTCGCGCGCATCCGGAAGGTTCTTCTCACGCCGGTGGACGAGCTGGAGCTCTCGGTCCGCTCGCACAACTGCCTGCGCGCGGCGAACATCAAGACCATCGCCGATCTCGTGCGCCGCGACGAATCCGAGCTGCTCAAGTTCCGCAATTTCGGCCGGAAATCGCTCGCCGAGCTTGCGGAGATCATCGAGGCGGAAAAGCTCACATTCGGCATGGACGTCACGAAGTACCTGAAAGAAGGGGAGTGATTCCTCCACGCACGCGAACGTCAATCACTGTTGATATCGGATACCAACCATGCGACACCGCAAATCAGGCCGTAAGCTCAAACGCACCGCAAGCCACCGCCGGGCGACGCTCGCCGCGCTCTCCACGGCGCTGCTCCGCCACAAGAAAATAACGACGACCGTCGCCAAGGCGAAGGAAACGCGGATGCTGGTGGAGAAGCTCATCACGCGCGCCAAGAACGCCGTCGCGAAGGCCGACGCCCCCGCCGCGGGCGTTCACGCCCGCCGCGAAGTGGGCAGGCTGATCAAGGACCGCGAGGTGATCGGCGAGCTGTTCGGGACGATCGCGGCACGGGTTGCCGGCCGCGCCGGCGGCTATACCCGGATCGTCAAGCTCGGCCAGCGGTTAGGCGACGGTGCGGAGATGGCGGTCATCGAGCTCGTCGATTTCAACGCGGGACAGGAACCCTCGGAGAAGAAGCCGGCTGCGCCGAAAGCGAAGAAACAGCCGCGCCGCGCTCCGTCGAAGAAAAAGGCCGCCCCCGCCGCAGACAGCGCCGCACCCGCAAAAAAGGAGGCCGCGCCGGAAGCAGGGGCCGCAGGGTCGCACTGAACGGGCCCCTCCCCGTCCTTCGCCATGAAAATCACCTCCGCTGAATTTGTTCTTGGTGCCGCAAATCTCCGGCAGCTCCCGAAAGACGGGCTGAAGGAGATTGCGTTCCTGGGCCGCTCGAACGTCGGCAAGTCCTCTCTCCTGAACAAGCTGTGCGGGCGGAAGTCGCTCGCGCGTGCAAGCGCGGAGCCGGGGAAAACCCGCGAGCTCAACTACTACGCCATCAACAGGCAGTGGTATTTCGTCGACCTTCCCGGGTACGGCTACGCCAAGCTCCCCGAGCAGATCCGCTCGAGCTGGGGGAAGCTCATCGAACAGTACCTGAAGTCGCGCAAGGAGCTGGCGCTTGTCATCCAGCTCATCGACGCGCGCCACGAGCCCACCGAGCTCGACCTGATGATGGTGGGATGGCTTGATTACTACGGCATACCGTTCGTCATCGCGCTGACGAAGGCCGACAAGCTGCCGGCGAGCAAGATGCCGCGGTTCATTTCGGCTGCAAAGGAACACTTCGCCCGTTTCGCCCACTGCAAGGAGATCATTCCCGTCTCCTCCGTCAGCGGCGTCGGAAAATCCGAAGTTCTCCACTGCATCGCCGCCCACCTTGACTGACGCTCCAAAACCCCGGATCTTCACACCTGGCCCGACTCCTGTTCCCGCGGACGTCATGCTGCGCATGGCCGAACCGCTCATCCATCACCGCACCGCCGCGTTCCGGGCCGTCCTCAAGCGGGTGGATGCCAACCTGCAGTACCTCTTCCAGACCCGCTTTCCCGTTCTGACGCTCACCTGCTCGGGGACGGGGGGGATGGAGGCGGTGTTTCAGAGTCTGTTCTCCCCTGGCGACCCGGTCATCGCTGTCAACGGGGGGAAGTTCGGCGGACGATGGGTGGAGATGCCGCGTGCGTTCGGCCTGGAGGCCGTCGAGATACGCACCCCGTGGGGGAAGGCGGTCGGCCCCGCCCCCCTGCGGGACGCCCTCCGCGCGCACCCGCACGCGAAGGGCGTGGTCCTCACCCACTGCGAGACTTCGACGGGGACCGCCCTGGACATCCGCACGCTGGCCGGCGTCATCCGGGAGAACTCCGATGCGCTCGTCTGCGTCGACGGCATCTCCTCGGTCGGCGCTCTTGAGCTCAGGATGGACGAGTGGGGCGTCGACGTCTGCGTGACGGGATCGCAGAAGGGGCTGATGATCCCTCCGGGACTCGCGTTCGTCGCGCTCGGCGGGAAGGCGCTTGCGGCGATCGGGAACTCCCGGATGCCGAAGTTCTATTTTGACCTGGGGAGGGCCATCCGCGCGCGGGAACGGGGGGATACCCCGTGGACTCCCGCCATATCGCTCGTGCGGGGAGCCGATGCATCGCTTGCACGGATCCGTGAAGAGGGGATCGAAAACGTCTGGGCGCGTCACCGGCGGCTTGCCGGGGGGCTCCGCTCCGGTGTGGCGGCCCTGGGACTCCGGCTGCTGTCCGATTCCCCTTCCGATTCCGTCACCGCGGTCTGCCTCCCCCCGGGAGTCGCCTGGGAGGCGTTTGCCGCGTCGCTGCGCGAGGAAAGCGGGGTCACGTTCGGCGGAGGGCAGGGAGAATATGCCGGGAAGCTCGTCCGGATCGCCCATCTTGGATATTTCGACGAGATCGACATGATCACCGCCGTCGCGGCGCTCGAACGCGCGCTTGCCTCCGGCGGTGGGGCGTTCGAGGCGGGCTCGGGAGTTGCGGCGGCACACAGGTTTTTTCTCGAACGAAAGCGTACGGGGGCATGACATGAAGATCCTCATCAGCGATCAGCTCGAACAGACCTGCATCGACATACTCGAGCACGAAGGATTCACCGTCGACAACCGTCCGGGGCTCTCCCCCGCGGACCTCCTGGCAATTGTCGGGGAGTACGACGGGCTCGTCGTGCGCAGCGCGACGAAAGTCACCGCGGAGGTCATCGGCAAAGCCTCGCGGATGAAGGTGGTGGGGAGGGCGGGGACCGGCGTCGACAACATTGATCTCGACGCTGCAACCCGGAAGGGGATACTCGTGATGAACACTCCCGGGGGGAACACTGTCTCGGCGGCGGAGCATACGGTGTCGATGATGCTCTCGCTCGCACGGAACATCCCGCAGGCGCACATGAGCCTCATGAAGGGGGAGTGGGAGCGGAAGAAATTCACCGGGACGGAAGTTTTCGAGAAGACCGTCGGTGTCGTGGGTCTCGGAAAGATCGGGCGCGAGGTTGCCTCGAGGTGCCACGGCCTCGGCATGAAGATCCTCGGCTACGACCCCGTGCTGGCTCCCGACGCGGCCTCCCGGCTCGGCATCGAGCTCGTCAACCTTTCCGAGCTCTTCCGCCGCGCCGATTTCATCACCGTCCATACCCCCCTCACCCCAGAAACGCGCGGGCTGCTGAACGACGAGACGCTTGCGAAATGCAAAAAAGGGGTCAGGGTCGTCAACTGCGCCAGGGGAGGGATCATCGACGAGGGGGCGCTTCTCCGTGCGCTGGAATCGGGGCACGTCGGCGGTGCGGCGCTTGATGTGTTCGAGAAGGAGCCGCCGAAGGGGAACCCGCTCCTGCTCCACCCCAGGGTGATTGCGACACCCCACCTCGGGGCGTCGACGGAGGAGGCTCAGGAGAAGGTGGCTGTGCAGATTGCGCACGAAATCGCGGACGCGCTGCACGGACGCGCATATGCCGGCGTCGTGAACGGGAGCGCGATGCTCCTGACGCTCAAGGAGGAGGTCCGGCCGTACATCACGCTCGCGGAGAAGCTCGGGCACATCGCCGCCCAGCTTGCCGCGGGGAAACTGAAGCGCGTGACCGTTGCGGCTTCCGGCGACATCGTCACCTCCGCGATCGAACTGATGAAGGCGGGTGTGCTCAAAGGAATCCTCTCGCACAGCCAGCCCGAACCCGTCAATTTCATCAATGCACCGTTCCTTGCCGAGGAGCTCGGCCTGGCCGTCGGGGAAATGCGTGAGCCGGAAGGGGGGAATTACCCGAACCTCCTCAGCGTCCGGTACGTGACGGACAGGGAAGTCAAGGAGTGCGCGGGGACTGTTTTCGGCTCCTCGTCCGTCCGGCTCGTCACGATCGACGGGTTCCGTTTCGAGGTAAAACCGGAGGGAGACCTCCTCATCTATACCAATGTGGACCGTCCGGGGATGCTTGCCAGGGTCGGATCCGTGCTGGCAAAGCACGATGTCAATATTGCCGGTGTTTCACTCGGACGGTCGGCGGTGGGCGCTAATGCGTTGACAGTCATGAACATCGACAGTACCATCCCTCCGGCGGCCCTGGCCGAGCTTGTCAGCCTGGACGGGGTTTCGGGGCTGAAAGCCGTCCACCTTGACAGGTAGGCAGAATCGCGGAATTCTTTCCTTTTTTTCGGTTTTACTCTTGACAAAGACAACCTCGGTATTTATATTCATTTTAATCAACGTAGTCCTTCCATCCTGATACCGTAGCAGAAATCAACACAAAAGGAGGTGAAGAAGCCCGGGGGTAATTGATACTACATTCCAAACTTCATACCTGTTCTACAATCTGTGCTTGAGATCATCGGTTTTGTGTGCGTCGCGACACAGGGGGCTCTTGTGCCTCTCCGGTGATCGGAGCGTTGTACAGTCAGCGACTTTCCACTTCCAGTCTCCACGCCGCTCTGTCCTTGAATGTCCGGATCGGATGCATACAGCGTGAGCTACACTTCATTTTCCCGGGGACGATGAGCGGTAGACAGCCGGTCGCCCGGCTGGAGTTTTCTTTTTTTTCTCCGGACTGCAACACAGGGGCTTTACTACCTGGATTCACCCGTGGTAAGCAACCCAGCCAACACATAAGGAGGTACAATATGCAACGTAAGCTTTTGTTTCTTCTGTTGATCACGGCTCTTGTTCCGGGCCTGATGTTCGCATCAGGGAAGATCAAGGGCAAAGTGGTCGATGCAGGCTCGGGTGAGCCGCTCGTGGGAGCAAACGTCGTCGTCCTCGGAACATCGATGGGCGCAGCGACGAACGTGTCAGGTGAATACACCGTGCTGAACATCCCCGCGGGTACCTACACGCTGAAGACGAGCTACGTTGGCTACCAGACGATCACGCTCTCCAATATCCGCGTGAACAACGACCTGACGACGGAGGCGAATTTCCAGCTTCCGGCCGAAGGCGTGACGGTCGGGACCGTTGAGATTATCGCCGAGCGTCCGATGGTCAACAAGAACGCAACGAATGCCGTCCGCATCGTCGATGCCGACTTCTTCCAGAAGATACCGGCCCGCGGAATCAACTCCGCCATCGTCGCCCAGCCGGGCGTCGTCGCGGTGGGGAACACGATCTACATCCGCGGCGGCCGTGCCGATGAGGTCGGATACCGCATCGAAGGTGTGGGCGTGAACGACATCATGTTCGGCGGCCGCGCGGTGAGCGTCACCGCGGAAGCGGTCGAGCAGATACAGGTTCAGGCGGGCGGGTTCAACGCAGAGTACGGCGGGGCAAACGCCGGCATCGTCCAGACCCAGCTCCGCACCGGCAGCGCCGACCGCTGGAATGCATCGCTGATTGCCGAATCCGACCGCTACGTGGCATTTAACAAGAGCGCGCTCGGCGGCAACTCCTACGGATATTCGGATTTCACGGGGACACTGGGCGGACCGGTTCCCGGACTCGGCAACAAGCTCCGCCTCTTCGGCAGCATCCAGAACACGTTCTACCGCGATCCGACCGTCGAGGCCAACGTCGGCGGCGTGAGGACGGGATGGAATTTCACGGGAGCCAATGGGGTCCCGACGGCGGCGACACTGACGCCGGCCCATCCGACGGCGGCCACCGCCGCGCCGGACACTCTCAACATCTTCCTCCCCAGCGGCAATGCACAGGGGGGCGGCGACAACACGTGGATCATGAGCGGAACGGCGCTCCTGGACCTCTCGCCGATACAGCTCCGCGTGTCGGGCTCTTATTCCTATGACAGGAGCCAGAACACGACGGTGTTCGCCAACATACTGAACGAGGGGCGTCTTCCGTTGAACATCGCGCGGAACGGGTTCCTGAACGCCCGGTTCTCGCACGTCCTTTCGCCGACGATATTCTACGAGGCGAGCTTCAATTACTATACGAATACGTTCCTCAGCGAAGATCCCCAGCTCCAGGGGAATATCTTTTCGTACGGCAATCCTGCCGCGAACGCCGCGCTCGGGTATCTTCTCGAGGGCCCGTCGCTCAACTGGCCTTCCTACCAGCTCTGGGGCGGCGCGTTCAGCATTAACCAGCCGGGTACCCAGATCGCGGGATATGAGAACAGGAGCCAGAGGTCGTTCGGCGGCCGCGCAGACCTCACGGCGCAGTTGAAGCAGCACGAAGTGAAGTTCGGCGGCGAGTACACGCAGTACAAGATCCGCGAGTACAACCCGAACGGCGTGTTCCAGTGGTATAAACTCCAGCAGCAGTACACCGACCCGGCGACGCTCGAACTGGCGCTCCTGAAGCTCGGAGGCACGGGAACGAACAGCTACGGGTATGACGTGTTCGGAAACCAGATCGACGGCGACGTGATCCGGAACGGTTCCCTCTATTACCTCGGACCGCGCAAGCCGGTGTTTGCCGCAGCGTACGTCCAGGACAAGATCGAGCTGTCGGACATCATCCTGAACCTGGGACTCCGGTACGACTACATCAACCCGGACAGCAAGGACGTGGCAGATCCGAGCAACCTGTACTTTGACGCCAACGGACTGCTCCTTGCGAACCAGATCGTCCCGACGGAGAAGACGTCGCAGGTGAGCCCGCGCATCGGTTTCTCGTTCCCTGTGACGGACCGGACCGTGTTCCACGCGCAGTACGGCAAGTTCGTTCAGCAGACCGAACTTCGTGATTCCTATCTCTCGGCGTCGCAGATGGCCGGCATCATCAAGGGCGGCTACTTCGTCACCGGGACGTGGGGATGGGGCCTGAAGCCCACGCGGACGACACAGTATGAGACGGGATTCTCGCAGCAGGTGAGCGACTTCGCTTCGTTCGACATCACCGCGTTCTACAAGGACATTCAGGACCAGGTGACGTGGGTGAACGTTGCTCCCGCTCCCGGATCGGAGGGACAGAATTACGGCGCGCTTGTGAATGCCGATTTCGCGACCTCGAGGGGTGTCGAGCTGAAGTTCGCCCTCCGCCGCGTGAACCGCATCGCCGCGCAGATCAACTACACGTTTGCGGACGTCCGCGCCACGGGCTCGAACACGGCAAGCACCGCCGGTCTCTGGTCCGCCGGCTCGGTGGTCTCGACGCCGCATTATACGTTCCCGGCCGACTTCAACGAGGCGAACCGCGGAAGCGTGCTCTTCGATTACCGGTTTGCCAAGGGAGACGGAGGACCGATCCTCCAGCAGCTCGGATTGAACCTCCTCCTGTCATTCAACAGCGGGCACAATTTCACCCGCCTGGATGTGGAGCCCCGCATCAGCGGCAACGCCCAGTCGACCGATCCCCGGTTCCGCATTCCCGTGGAGCCGATCGGTTCATCGACGACCCCCTGGTTCTTCCAGCTTGACGGCCGAATCGACAAGACGGTGTCCGTGGGAGGGATGGACCTCGACATTTACGTCTATGTCATCAACCTCCTCGGCACGGACAACCCGGTCAACGCATTTGTCCGTACCGGCGATCCGAAGGACGACGGCTGGTTCGCGACTCCCAGCGGCCAGGCCGACGCAATCAACAACGGTCCCCAGTACGTTGCATTCTACAACGCGACCACTCTCGGCAGGAATTCCGGAATGTTCGGACCGCCGCGCCAGATCCGTTTCGGCGTGAAATTGGACTATTAATCGCAGGAGGTTTAGCACATGAATTCCACACGGAGCATGAAAAAGCCGGTGTTCGGACTGTTCGTTCTTCTTATGCTGTGCATCCCTCTGGCGTTTGCCGGCCTTTCCGACAAGGATAAGGCGGACGGGGTGCGCAAGACGAGCGGGGACGATCTTTACCGGCCGTTCCTCATCAACAACGTCTTCAACTACTACGGCAACAACGGAGACGGAGCCTATAACAAATTCAGCGCGAGCAACGAAGGCTTCGAGTTCTTCAAGGGAAGCGGCAAGACGTGCATATTCGAAGAAGGGGTTGTCTGGGGCGGATATCACAAGGGGTATCAGACGGTCGATTCCAAGGGGAACCCGATCAAACTGGCGAAGGTCGGCGGGTCTGTCTACCGTCACGGCGTCAGCGCCGGTCCCATCATCCAGTACGGGACCGCGACGACTGATCCGGTGGGCGACGATCCGACGAACCCGGCAAACAGGATCTACAGGGTCCGCCCGGACATCAACCCGGCGACGGCGTTTGCCGACGTCCAGGCGAAGATCGCGTCCGAAGAAGTGGCGTATATCGGCCGGTATGAGAGCTATTCGGCCCAGGACATCTACAACCAGTACATCAACGACTGGAACCAGTGGCCTGCGGCGGAAGGTGCTCCCTTTACGTACGGTGCGGGGCGCCACGCTCCCATGCCGTATGATCCGACGCTCGATATTCCGGGTCAGCCGGGATCGGACCAGACGCTCTGGTATGTGGCCAATGATGCCAACCCCGTGCGCACCGCGTATCTTGCGGGTTCCCCCGTCATCGGCCTCGAAATGAGGAGGACGATCTGGGGCTACAAGCGCAAGGGTGCACTCGGCCAGACCATATTCGAAAGCAGTCTCATCATCAACAAGAGCGGCGCGGAGATCGACTCGATGTTCCTCGTCCAGTGGTCGGATCCCGACCTTGGAGACGGTGGAGACGACTACGTGGGTTGCGACACCACGCGGAGCCTCGGGTTTGTCTACAACGGCAAGCCTACGGATGCGATATTCGGAACGGCGATCCCCTCTGCCGGTTTCGACTTCTTCCAGGGACCGAAGCTCAAGGGCGCGCCGACGGATACCGCAGTGTTCCAGCTGCAGAAAATCGGCGGATACAAGAACCTGGGCATGACCACGTTCGACTTCTTCATCTCGACGATCGCAGCGTATACCGACCCGATCCAGGGAGCGGGAGGCGACGTCCAGTGGTACCACCTGATGAACGCGACGATCGCCGCATCCGGCGCGCCGTTCATCGATCCGACGACGAACAAGCCGACGAAATTCTGCCTCTACGGCGATCCGACGATCTCGCAGACCGGTGCCGCCGGCTGGGTGGACGGCATGGCGGGGCTCACGCCCGCCGACCGCAGGCTTTGCCTCGTGACGGGACCGTTCACGATGGCTGTGGGTGACACGCAGGAACTCGTCGTCGGTCTCCTCGGGGGACTCGGCGGCGACTTCCTCTCCAGCATCAACGTTCTGAAATCGCTTGACGACAAGGCCCAGTCGGCGTACAACAGCCTCTTCGCCCTGCCGTCTCCTCCCCCCTCGCCCATCGTATCGGTCGCGGCGCTGGACAACGAAATCGTCCTGAACTGGGGCGATCCCGTGACGATTGCGAAGACCGAAGGAGGGGTAAGCCAGGGATTCACGTTTGAAGGGTACAACGTCTATGAATTCCCCGGTCCCTCGAACACGGGAGGCATACTCCTCGGGACGTGGGATCTCAACGACGGCGTCAAGGTGATTTCCGACACCGCGTTCGATCCTCCGACCGGACTGAACCTGATCCAGGTCCTTCAGATGGGAACGGACAACGGCATCATCCACTCGCTCGATCTGAAGACGAGCAAGGTGTCGAATTCCGCCATCGTGGACGGGACCCCGTACTACTACGGCGTGACGGCATACAGCTACAATTCGAATCCTCCCGCCGCTGCGGGCACGCACAGCCTGGAATCGTCTCCCTCGATCATCACGGTGGTTCCGCACTCCGCGAACCCCGGGACGCGGTACGGGGGAACGGTCGGGACCGGAATCCCGGTCACGCTGACGACGGCCCCGGGTGCCGGTGCATCCGACGGCAGCGTCAAGGCGATCATCGTCGATCCTTCGAAACTGACCGGCGATGCGTACAAGGTAACCTTCGGGATCGACACGACCTCAGGGAACACCATCTGGGGCGTGACGGACGTGACGAAATCGACCGTGCTCGTTTCGGGACAGACGAACCAGTCCGGCGACGCCAACTACCCGATCGTGGACGGCGTGCAGGTGAAGGTCAGCGGTCCGCCTCCCGGGATGAAGACGGGAGACCAGTATCTCAACCCGGGCGACACCGCGGCGTGGGGATGGTACATCCCCTCCGGTTCGCGGAAGTGGACGCCGTCGGGATCGGACAACAACAACTCCTGGCACCTGGAAGGGTTCACGAGGGGCGGCCTTTATAACGGCGCCATCGGGAACGCGTACGATCACTTCCCGGGCGGATCGAGCACGACCTACGACAAGCTGGCGAACGTGCTCATCAAGTTCGCGGCCACCGACAGCACGTGGAACGTGACGGCGACGCCGACCGATGCGAACTTCTCGCGCGGGTACAGGTACGTCCGCCACGCGACCGATGCGTCGACGTTTGCGACGCATCCCACGTGGTCGGCCCTGATTCCGAACAAGACGGGCGGCTACGCCTACCAGGATTACAACTACAGCGTTCCGTTCTCCGCGTGGAACGTGGATGCGAACCCGCCGGTGCGGCTTGCCGTCGGACACATGGAGAACAACGCCAACGGCGGCATGGTCGACGGCAAGTGGTGGCCGCCGTCCTCGAGCATGTCCGGCGTTGACAATGCGCTCACGCAGCGCGAATGGTTCTTCATATTCAACAGGCCGTACACCGATCCGACGCCCGATCCGCTTCTCACGGTGGACATTCTCGACAACGTCACGCCGATGATGTGGTTCGCGATGCCGGACAGGACAGCGGATGCGTACGCCGCCGGGGATCAGTTCAAGATCCTGACGAACCACGTCAACGGCTCTGCGCACACGTTCAGCTGGACCGAACCGAAGACGCTGACCGGTGATCCCACCGCCGCGAAGCTCGACGTGACGAAGGCCAACGTGTTCCCGAATCCGTATCTCGGGTTCAACCCGCTGGAAACGAACAAGTACGCCAGGTTCGTGACGTTCACGCACCTGCCGGCGTCCGCGACGATCCGCATATTCACCATAGCGGGGACGCTGGTCCGGACGATCATCAAGAATGATCCGTCCCAGTTCATCCAGTGGGATCTGAACAACGAGAAGGGTTTCCCGGTCGCCGCAGGCATGTACATCGCCTATATCGACATGCACGACCTGGGGACGAAGACGCTGAAACTGGGCGTCATTCCCGAACAGCAGTATCTTGACCGCTGGTAACGATTCCGCGTCCTTCTCCGCGCGCACCAGGCGGTGCGCGCGGGGCGGGAAAGAGTGCAACGAGTATACGGTAAACGAAAGGAGATTCTCCATGACTAACAAAGTAACGCGGATGGCGGTCTGCCTGGTGCTGCTGGCCTGCATCGCATCGTTTGCGAGCGCTGCCAACAAGGACCGCATAGGTACCGCCGGCGCGCAGGAACTGCTGATCCCCGTGGGCGCCCGTTCGATCGCCATGGGTGCATCGAGCATGGTTTTTGCGACAGGTGCCGAGGCAATCTACTGGAACCCCGCAGGGCTGGGGCGCATGACGAATTCTGTTGACGCCATGCTCTCGAGCATGAATTACATCGCGGACATCGGCGTGATCTACGGCGCGGTCGGCGTGAAGGCCGGTGATCTCGGCAACCTGGGGTTCTCGATCAAATCGATCAACTTCGGCAGCATTCCGGTCACCACGGTCCAGTCCCCCGATGGCACGGGAGAAAGCTATTCCCCTGTGTACATCACGATGGGCGCGACGTATTCGAAGGCGCTCACGGACAGGATCGCGATCGGTATCACTGCAAACCTGGTGTCGGAGCGGATCATGCAGTTGAGCGCGAGCACCGTGGCTCTTAATTTCGGCATCCAGTACCAGAACCTCGCCGTGCAGGGACTCAACCTGGGCATCGCGGTGAAGAACGTCGGTCCGGGAATGACGTTTAACGGATCGAACCTCCTCTACACGGCCACCGCGACGACCGGATTGCGCGGAGCGCAGGAATACGCGATCCAGGCGGCGTCTGCGGACCTTCCCTCGAGCATCGAAATCGGGCTCGGGTACTCGCGGAAGTTCGACGAGAAGAACGGTCTGAGCATCGGAGGCACGTTCCGCAACAACAACTACCAGGACGACGAGTACAACCTCGGCGCGGAATACGAATTCAACAACACCGTGTTTCTCCGGGGCGGGTACACGTTCGAGCCGCAGTCGGTCAAGGATATCGCGGGGCAGAACAGCTACCCGTACGACTACACGCTCGGCGCCGGTCTTCACTATCCGGTCGGGGACCTCGACATTTCCGTCGACTACGCGTACCAGCACGTGAAGTACTTCAGCGGCAACAACGTGTTTACGCTTCGTCTGGGCTTCTGATCTGGTGCGGTTGTTCATGTCATCCGGGAAGCTCCGCAGTATGCGGGGCTTCCCCTTTTTTTCGTGGAGACTCATTGTGCGCATCCCCTGTTCATCCTTCCGCCTGATTCCGGCCGTTGTGCTCCCCGCCGTGGTGTTTGCTTCCAGCATCCTGAGGGCCGCGGATTCCCCCTACGCGGCCGGGACGGGGCCGGGAGCCAGGCACCAGGCGGCGCTTGACATCGCCAACCCGGCGGTCGTTATGTCCGTCTGCGCCGAGCCCGGCGGAGAGGATTTCCCGACGCTCGCCGCGCTCCGTATGGGGTCCGGTGCGCGCGTCGCGAGCGTGTACGTGACGGACGGGGGGGCGACGCCCGACGAGGTGGACGGGGATCTTCCGCTGCGCGTGGCGGCACGAAGGAAGTTCGAGAGCGAGAGCGCGGTGAAAAGTTTCGGAGGAGAAGCATATTTTCTCGGGTTCCCTGACTACGGCTTCGTCAGCACGAAGGGGAGTCTCGAGCGGATCTGGAACCGGGATTCCCTTCTGAACAAGCTGGTGACGGCCATCCGGACATTCCGTCCGGACGTGATCCTGGTCGGGGCCGATCCGCGCGAAAGGGAAGGGGACACTGTCCGCTCCGCGCTGATCAGGGAGGTCCTCGCGGCGGCCGTCCGTAGGTCCGCCTCGGGAGGGGGGCCCGCTCCCGGAGCAGCCCCCTGGCATGTGTCGCGCGTCTTCCGCGAGACCCTCCGGCCCGGATCCCCGGTTGCGGCCGACGTGGAAAAGGTCCACCCGGTCTTCAGGAAATCGTACAGGGCGATAGGCGCCGAGTCCGCCCTGTCGTATCGTTCGCTCCGGGCGCGGATCAGGGAGTGGAATGCCGGCCGGAGAGGAACATACACGCCGATTGAGGGGGAAAGCGCGAAAGGGCTGACCGGAGGGCTCCCGGTGATCCCGGGTGATCTCCGGGACGCGTTCACCGAAGTCCGGCAAGCGGCCTCCGACGCAGAAAGCGGTGCCGGCGAATCCGCGCTCGGCCCGGTTTCCCGGGCCATCGCCCGCGTCGAAAGCGTGATCGGGTCGGGGGGAAAGAACCTTGGAAGCCTCGAGAAGCGGATCCTCATCACGTGGAAGGAAAGACTCGAGGACCTCCGGTGCGCGATCCTCGGTGTCGACGTCAGGTTTGTCCCCGGCGACACGCTGATCACGCGCCGGCAGCAGTTCTCGCTCCGGTTCCCGCCGGACAGGAGATTTCCCCTGAAGGGACGCTCGGAGATCATATTCACATCAGCGATCGACAGCACCTGGTTTATCAACAGGAGCGAAGGGTTTCGCCTCTCATTCACCGTTCCCGATACATTCGAGATCGTGACTCCGGAGAAAATGCGGTTCGACAGGCCGGTCTCCACGAACGGATCGGACTCACCGTCGCTCTATACGCACATTCCGTTCGTCATTGTTCACAGGGACCCTGATCCGCTCAGAAATTTCGCCCTCCGCCGGGAGATCGAGGTCGGCGTTGCGCCGGTGCAGTCGGTGGAGGTTCTCACGCCGTTCGTCCGGGTGACCCCGGGGGAACAGCTCCGGGTCCGGCTTGTCAACACCGCCCGGGATCCGTACAGGGGAGTGATGCGCGTCGGGGACTCCGTCGCGCAGGAAACGCATCTCCCGGTGACGCTTCTGCGATATGCCCGCGAGACCCGGTACACGCTTCCCCTGGCCTGGAGGGACGGCGCCACGGACGGCGATCACGCGATCTCGCTCCGCATAGGGAAAGGGGCCCCGGTGGGATCGTTCACCGCCCGGAAGTTCCGGGCGGTCGTTGACACGTCGCGCCTCGTCGGCGTGGTCACGGCGCTCTCAGGCGGTCCGCTGGAGGACGCGCTGCGCCGGCTTCACGTTCCCTACCGGCTCCTGGACGGGTCTTTTTCAGCAGCGGCCGCCGGGGGAATCGGGAGGATACTCGTGGACAGGGACGCCCTCGTTCTCCGGGAGGACGGCGGCCGCATGTCGGCCGCCGTCGCCGCCTGGGTGAGGGCCGGGGGTCACTGCGTCATGCTCTCCCAGGCGCTCCAGACCTCCGCGGAGAGCCCGCTGACGGAACCCGCCCCCTTCAGCGCACTCCACCTGCTGGCACCGGAGGCGGGGATCGTCACTGCAGGGGGAGACTCCCTTCTTTCGCTTCCGAACCTGATCTCGCCGGGGGACTGGCGCGACTGGATCGTTGCGCGCGCTGAAGCCTCCGTTCATGTTCCTGCGGACCGGAACCCGGTCGTTCACTGCAGGGACGAATCGACGGGTTCCCCGCTCATCGCATCCGTGTCGATGGGGGAAGGGACGCTGACCGCTGTTGCACTCGACCTGATACCCCAGCTTCAGATCGTTCACCCGGGGGCGTACCGGCTTCTCGCAAATCTGTTGTCGTACTGAGTATATGAGTAGGGCGTCTCGCATGAACGGTCTCGTCCGGACATCCGCCGCGTTCCTCGCCGCGCTCCTCTTCTGTGCGCCGCGGTCCGGTGCGCAGAGTGTGCCCCTCTCCGGCACGTCGTTTGACGTCGATATCTACGGGAATCTGTACGTTCTCGACGGCGGGAAGAACACGCTCACGATGTATGACAGGGGGGGGACGCTCCGCAAGAGTGTAGGCGGTCCCGGCTGGCTTGACGGGCAGTTTGACAGGCCGTCATGCGTGTGGGCCCGGAACGGGATCGATGTGTTCGTCGCCGATTACGGGAACCACCGGATAGAAAGGTTCGACCGGTCGCTGAGCTTCATCTCGTCGTTTTCGACCCGGGAAAGCGACAATCCCGACGACCGTTTCGGGTACCCTGCAGGCGTGGCTCTCTCGCGGCTCGGTGAGCTCTTCATCTGCGACACGGAAAACGGGCGCATCGTCAAAGTGGACAGGTTCAGCACCGTGGAGCGGACGTTCGGCGGCATCGGCGGGGGGAAAGGACGTCTCGCGGCGCCGTCCTCCGTCGCGGTCGGCCCGAACGACGGGGTCTACGTGCTCGACGAAGCGCGCATCGCGATCTTCGACGCGTTCGGCAATTACCTGCGTGACCTCGCCCCGGGGCTCCTGCGCCGCCCCTCGGCCCTGTATGCAGACAACGACGTCGTGGCAGTCGCCGACAGCGAGTCGATCCTCGTGTTCGACGAACACGAGCGTCCCGTGGGCATTGTCCCGTTCAGCGCCGTTGTGCCGGAAGCGGGTCTTGAGTTCCGCGCCCTGGCTGTCCCTCCCGGTGCTCTGTACGTTCTCACGACGGGGGGGATATTCCGGGCACCGGATCCCCGCCGCCCCGCCGATCTTGATAATAACCCAATTTCTCATTAGTCTAATGCATCATTGCCGGAGGATCTGAAGTCATGGCGAAGAGTCTGAACAAGGTGATGTTGATCGGGAATCTCGGGAAGGACCCGGAGCTCCGTTTCACGTCGAGCGGCGTTCCCGTGGCGACGTTCACGATCGCGACGAATGAATCGTGGAAGGACCAGGAAGGGAATCTGCAGGAGCGGACGGAGTGGCACAATATCGTGGCGTGGCGGAAGCTTGCCGAGATATGCGGGGAATGGCTGAAGAAGGGGAAGAAAGTCTACATCGAGGGGAAAATCCAGACCCGGAGTTACGACGACAAGAATACGGGTGCGAAGAAATACATGACCGAGATCGTCGCCGACAGCCTGATCATGCTCGACGGCAGGAGCGCCGGGGCGGCGCCGGAAAGCCCGGCTTCAGGGGCTGCGCCGGAGCCCGCCGCTGGCGGAGCTTCGAACGATGATCTCCCCTTCTAGGGTACTCCTTCCCGTTGCTGCGGCCGCTCTCCTCTGTGCGTGCGGGGTGGCCGGGGCTTCTTCACGTTCCCCGGTGAGAGCAAAGAACGGAATGGTCGTGTCGGGGGATTCGCTCGCCTCCGCGGTTGGTGTCGACATCCTCCGGAAGGGGGGGAACGCCATTGACGCGGCCGTCGCTGTCGGATTCACGCTCGCGGTGACGTATCCCGAAGCCGGCAATATCGGCGGCGGGGGGTTCATGATCATCCGGATGGCGGGAGGGGAATCGACGATGATCGATTTCCGCGAAAAGGCTCCTTCCGCCGCCTCCCGGGACATGTATCTCGACGGGGAAGGGAGGCCTGTCAGGGAGAAGAGCCTCCTGGGGCCCCTTGCTTCGGGCGTTCCCGGCACGGTCGACGGCCTCCTCACGGCCCTGAATGAATACGGGACACTCACGAGGAGCGACGTGATACGGCCGGCGCTGGAGATTGCGGAAAAGGGGTTCCCGGTGAGGGAGCATCTGGCCCGCGTGCTGGCCGCGGAGATTCCGCTGTTCTCAATGTTTCCCGCCACGATGAAGGCGTTCACCCGGGACGGGAAACCGTACCGGTGGGGTGACACGCTCAGGCAGAAGGATCTTGCCCTGACGCTCCGGGCGATCGCTGACCGCGGCGGGGAGGGGTTCTACGCCGGAGACGTGGCGGCGAAGATCCTTGCCGAGATGAAGAGGGATCACGGCATCATCACCGCCGGCGACCTCCGCGACTACTCATCCGTCGAACGCGATCCGCTCCTCGGTTCGTACCGCGGGTACGAAATACTCACCGCCGCCCCTCCCTCCTCCGGAGGCGTACTGCTTCTCCAGATATTGAACTCGATGGAGAAATTCGATATCCGGAGCATGGGCTGGAACTCCTCTGCCGCGATCCACCGGCTTGCCGCGTCGTGCCAGCGTGCATTCGCCGACAGGGCGCAGTTCCTCGGAGACCCTGACTTCGTCCCCGTCCCCCTCAGGGGTCTCATCTCCAAAGAGTATGCCCTGGGCCGGCTGGCGGATTTCGACAGCACGCGGGCTCTCCGGAGTTCCCGCATCAGCAGCGGCGACCCCGAAGGGGCTGATCACCAGACGACCCAGTATTGCGTCGCGGACAGGTTCGGGAACGTCGTGAGCGTCACGTACACGCTGAACGGCCTGTTCGGGTGCAAGGCGGTGGTGGACGGGGGCGGGTTCTTCCTTAACAATGAAATGGACGACTTTACGGCGAAACCCGGCGCATTGAACCTGTTCTCTCTCGTCGGCGGCGTCTCAAATGAGATCGAAGGTGGAAAGCGGATGCTCAGCTCGATGGCCCCGACAATCGTCCTCAGGGAAAACCGCCCGTTCATCATTCTGGGAGCACGGGGGGGGAGCAGGATACCGACGTCCGTTGCGCAGATCATCATGAACGTGGTCGACTTCGGGATGGATGTGCAGGAGGCCGTGGATGCCCCCCGCGTGCACCACCAGTGGATTCCCGACACGCTTCTGTACGAGAAGCGTGCGCTTCAGGCGGACGTGGTAAGGAACCTCGCCGGTATGGGATACGTTCTCCAGGAGGTTGAAGCCACCGCACGGGCGCAGGCCCTGATGATAGCTCCCGGCGGTGGTTGGTTTCTCGGAGGGGCCGACCCGAGGGATGACGGTTTCGCTATCGGGTACTGATATCCACAGAGTTGTCCACATAGCTATCCACACCCCTCGGTTGATAAATCCCGACGCGAGGTGTCCGCTGTAAGTTATTATGGTGTAATGTATTAAAGGATAAGCCATCTACCGCTTGCGTCCAGAGTTGAATTAATAATCACATTCGATTTCGGAGTCTGATGTGAAGGCCAAGCTTGCGCTCGAAAACGGGACTGTTTTTGAAGGAGAGGCATTCGGTGCTCCCGGAGAAGTTACGGGGGAAGTTGTTTTCAACACCAGCATGACGGGGTACCAGGAAATATTCACAGACCCTTCGTACTGCGGGCAGATCGTGACGCTGACATACCCCCTGATAGGCAATTACGGAATCAACGCCGGGGACCTGGAATCGGCCGTCCCCCAGGTGAGAGGAGTCCTCGTCCGCGAGGTCGCGGGCGTCTTCAGCAACTTCCGGGCTGACAGGGGCCTCCCGGCCTGGCTGGCGGAGCACAACGTGATGGCGATGGAGGGGCTGGATACGCGCATGCTCACGCGGATGCTCCGGAACGACGGGGCTCTTCGCGGAGTGCTGTCGACGGCGGATATGGACGATGCGAGCCTCCAGTCGAAGGCCTCGGCCTCACCTTCGATGAACGGTCTCGATCTTGCGACGGTGGTGACCTGCGCCAGACCCTACTCGTGGGATGAAACGGACACGACCCCGTTCGCCCTAGGCCGGCCTTCGCACGCGGGGGAGAACGGTCCCCGCTACAAAGTCGTCGCGTATGACTACGGCGTCAAACGGAATATCCTCCGGCGGCTCGTCTCGTTCGGCTGCGTCGTGACGGTGGTGCCCGCGGGCTTTCCTTCCGCCGACGTCCTTGCGATGAAGCCCGACGGAGTGTTCCTCTCGAACGGACCCGGCGATCCGGCGGCGGTGGCCGTGGCGATCCGGAATATCGGCGCGCTCGTCGGAAAAGTGCCGATCTTCGGCATCTGTCTGGGGCATCAGCTCCTGGCGCTGGCGCTGGGGGGAAAGACCTACAAGCTGAAATTCGGGCACCGGGGGGGGAATCACCCGGTGAAGAATCTCCTGACCGGAAAGATCGAGATCACGTCCCAGAACCACGGGTTCGCCGTGGACCCCGGCTCGCTCGACCCTGCGACCCTGGAGGTCACGCACGTCAACCTGTACGACCGGACGAACGAGGGTTTCCGCCACAGGGACCTGCCGCTGTTTTCCGTGCAGTACCATCCCGAAGCTTCTCCCGGCCCCCACGACAGCGACTATCTCTTTGCCGATTTCATCGCCTTGATGAAGACGGGCGCCCCGGCAAAAGGCTCCTCTCTGGTGCCGGCAGCGTAGATCACTCCCCCCATGGAATCCGGGTACAGGAATCTCCCCCCGTATTACGACAGGTGGCAGAAGAGCTACGGCAAGGACTTCTCCACGCTGATTTTCCCCCGGCTACTCGGCTCGATCCGTTCGCACAGGATAAGCGGCAGGACGATGGTGGATGTCGCCTGCGGCACGGGAACTCTGGCGCTCCTGATGGCGCGGCGGGGGTGGGAGGTCGTCGGCGTTGATGCCTCCGAAGGGATGCTTGCACAGGCGGCGGGGAAGATCGCCGCAGCGGCGTATCCTGTCGCGCTGCTCCATCAGGACATGCGCGAGATCGCTCTCCCGCGCAGGGTCCACCTTGCGACGTCGTTCTTCGACAGCCTGAATCACCTGATGACCCCGGACGACCTGGGGAAGGCGTTCCGGCGGGTCCGCGGGTCGCTCCTTGACGGCGGGTGGTTCATATTCGATACGAGCACCGAGCGCTGTTTTACGTCGCTCTGGACGCGGTCGGAGACGTTTCAGATGAAGGAGTTCTCGATCGCACTCGACAATACGTATGACCGGGCATTGAGGTGCGCCCGGTGCGATGTCACGCTGCGTGTCACGCGGGACGGCGGGCCGGTTGAGCTGCGCGAGACTGTCACGGAGAGGTTTTACACGCCGGCCGAAGTGTCGGAGCTTCTCGCCGGGGCGTCGTTCACCGTCCGGGAATGCGAGGATTTCAATTTCACGTCCAACCCGGCCGTGGGAAAGCTTAAGACCTGGTGGGTCGCCGAGGCTTCCTGAGCCCCGGGGCCCCTTACTCCATCCGCTTCACGACGACGATCGTGATGTCGTCCGCCTGGGGGGCGCCCGCGGCGTGTGTGCGGACGGCCGCAATCAGCGCCTCTTTCAACTGCTCCGGATCTCCGCCGTGGTGCCTCTCCAGCACCTCGCGGATCGGTCCCTCCCCGAGCTGTTCCCCCGCCTGGTTCATCGCCTCGGAGACGCCGTCGGAGAATATGAGAACGACGTCCCCCCGACCGAGCGTCACGGTCTCCTGCGCGTACGGAAAATCCTCCATGATGCCGAGGACCGTCCCCCCCGCGGTCAGGCGCGACGTCTCACCCCCGGCACGGACGAGAAAGGGCTGTTCGTGCCCCGCGTTGCAGCACGTCAGCGCCCCGCTCGGAGGGTCGAGCAGCGCGTAAAACAGCGTGACGAATTTCTCGTTCCCCGTGTTCTGGAAGAGGAGGATGTTCGCCCGCCGGACGCATTCCGACGCCGGGGCCGCGCTGAACGCCTGATCGCGCAGCGTCGCCTGGACGTTCGCCATGAGGAGCGATGCGGCCAGTCCCTTTCCCGAAACGTCGCCGAGGCAGAGTGCGAGCTGCCCCGGTTCCTTGGCCGTGAAATCGTACAGGTCGCCGCCGACCTCGCGCGCGGGGATCGTGACGGCGGCGAACCGGTATCCGGGAACGTCGGGGACGCGCTTCGGGATGAGCGTCATCTGGACCTCGCGCGCGGCCTGCAGGTCCTTCTCCATGGCGATCTTTTGCCGTTCCTGCTCGTACAGCCGGGCGTTCTCCACCGCGATCGCCGCGTGTACGGAGAGGGCCTCGAGCACGCTTTCGTCGTCCGGGGTGAACGTCCCGGTCTTCTTGTTCAGTATCTGGAACACGCCGACGATCGTCCCCCCCCGGTTCTTCATCGGCATGCAGAGGATGGACCGGGTCCTGTACCCGGTGACCTTGTCGATGTCCGGGTTGAACCGCGTGTCGAAGTACGCGTCGGGAATGTTCAGCGTATCGCCGGTCGCCGCGACGTACCCCGCGATGCCGCTGCCGGTCGGCATCCTGATTTCGATTCTCTCCCCCCCTTCAGGACGCGGGACCAGAGCTCCCCGGTTTCCCCGTCAAGGAGGTAGACCGTGCCCCTGTCGCCGTCCACGAGCCCCAGCGCGGTGTCGAGTATGACCCCGAGGAGCTTGTCGAGGTCGAGCGTCGAATTCAGGACCTTGGCGGCTTCGATGACGAGCTTCAGCCGGCCGACTTCCTTCGCCGATTCTCCCGCGTGCCGTTCGAGCTCCGTCACGAACTGGTTGTCGACCGTCCGGAGCCGGACGCTGAGGACCTGGAGAAGCCGGTAGGCAAGCGCGCTATTTTCCCTGAGGAGTTTTTCGAACTGCGGGCGGCGGATGGAGGCGACGACGCAGTCGTCGAGCGCGGTCACCCGCGCGGCGCGCGGCCGCCCGTCGATCAGCTCGAGCTCTCCGAAGAAATCCCCCGGGTGAAGGAGCGCGAGTATCGTCTCCCGCCCCTGCCGGTCCTGCTTGGAGATCCGCACACGTCCGGCGGCGATGAGGAAGAGGGAATCCCCTTCCTCCTCGTCCCGGAGTATGACGTCCCCCTGCGCGAACCGGTGTTCGGCAAGCTCCCCACCGAGGGCCGTAAACTGCGCGTCGGTAAGGACTTCCGTCAGGACGTTGTGGCGGAGCCGTTCTAAACGCTGCGCTGGAACAGTCATTGTTTCCTTTCCGTGTGGTGCAGAACGCCGGATCAATGTATCGACGGGTGCGTGTAAAGTCAAGGAAGCAGGGGCGTTCAGGCGTACGTATCGCGCCGCATCGTCTGGTTGGCATCGCGCACGAAGCCGAGCGTCCGCAGCTCCGCCCCGAGCGGGCTCTCGAGCGGCCGCTTCTCGTTGCAGTATTCGACGACAATTTCCCTGAACGGGCGGAGGTGCTCGGGGAGCCGCAGGAGGCTGACGAAAAGCTCGAGCCCCCTGTGCACGGCCTCCGGCGGCGGATCTCCGATTGAACGGATCCGCGCACCGTACGATTCGAACAGGAGAAACGGAGTCCCGCCGTCGAACGCGATGTAGGCTCCGGGCGAGCGCACGACGCGGAGGGTCGTTCCCCCGCTTCCTCCGGATGCGATCTCCACGCCGGGGCCGTAGAGATTCGCCGGGTCGCACGAGTTCAGGAGCACGACTCCCTCCCTGTGCCCCTCCGACCGGATCCGCCGGAGTTCCTCGACCGCTTCGGGGAGCCCGAACTGCATGCCGGAAAGCCCCTCGATGAAATAGCCGCGCCGGATCTCCCCCTTCAGCTCCATCCGCGTCAGCTCGTGCGCGATCATCCCCCAGGGGAGGAGATCCTCACGGGCGTGGAACTCCCTGGCCACGATGCCGTACCTCTCGAGCATCAGTCCCGCCTGCGCCCGTGCGCGTTCGCCGTCCCCGCCCGCCTCACCCATGAGCCCGTTCGTCCGGACGAGCGACCACCTCCCGGTCCATCCCGGGACTTCCCGGTACGCCCGGCGGGCCGATTGCATGATGCGGCCTCTCTGCGGGGCGCGCCGCGGGTTGACGATCTCGATCCGTTCGTAGTGCTCCGCGCTGTCGCTGCGCGCCGGGCGGCCGACGGCGGCGACTTCCGCAAACACGTCGTTCGTAACGATCCCGTTCCAGAAGAGATCCGCGATCCCCCCGTTCATCCCCTCGAGCGAGAGGCGCGTCCCTTCACGGATGTCGCTGAAGAATGACGCTCCGTGCGCCCGGATGTACTCCAGTATGCGGAGCGCCGGCTCGCGGAGCCCGGGCGGTTCCTCCTTCCCCAGGTAGACTCCGCCGTTTCCCCTGAAGACGAATCGTATCCGCCCCGCCCCGCTCCCCACCCACGCGCCGTGCCCGGCCGAAGAAAACCGTGTGAGGTCGTCGGATGTGACCTCCGGGACCCTTGCCCTGAGTATATCCCGTTCCCACAATTCCGCGGGAAGAGGGAGCCCCTCGAGGCGCCCGAGAACGTCCCCCAGACTGTTGTCCCGGCCGCCCCGTGCGGCTGCGCGCAGCCGCTGCCGGCGGAAGAGAAATGATGCGAACTCGGACGGAACGCAGGGGGTGATCTCGTGCCGGAGGATCGTGATCGACTGCCTGTGTATGCTCTCGAGCGCCCTCCTGGAACACCATTCCAGGTGCTCATCCTCCCGTCCCTTCGTGAAACGGCCCTGAACGAATTCGCGGCTTTCGCCGAGACGCCTGGCGATGGTCTCCGCCCGGTCCGTCCCTGTCCCGAACCTCTGTCCGAGCTCTCTGCCGGTGAGGGGGCCGTGGCTCTGCAGGTACCGTCCGATGAGGTACTCGGCGCTCCTTTCGGTGTCGATCGACCGGTAGATTTCCCGCTCCTCCGCCGCGATCCAGCGGGGACCGTCCGGGAATTCGATCTTCACCGCCCGTCCGTCCCCCTCCAGCGCACGGAGCATCTCCTCCGGGTTTCCGTCGCACCTCGCGCGGATTTCGGCCATCGTCAGGTCGCCGATCCGCAGGAGGATCTCCATGAGCTCCTCGGGGGACCGTGCGCGCGTCCCCTGTGCGCTGTGCTGGAGCCGGCGCTCGACCGCCTCGATCGCCTCCTCCCGCACGAGCGTCGACGCGGTGTCGAGATCGATGATCTCTCCCAGGATCTCCCTGTTGATCGCCAGGTACTGGCTCAGGCGGTCTTCTCTGGGCTGATCGCTCTGGTACATGTACACGGCGATGAAATCGAACAGCAGGCTGGCGGCGAACGGCGAGGGGATCTCCGTGGCCGCGTAGGCAAGGGCGATTGATCCCTGCTCGATGCCCCGGACGACTTCAAGGAAGTGCTCGAAATCGAGTATGTCGTGAAGGACCTCCCTGACGGTCTCGATCACGATGGGAAAGTCGTCGTATCTCCGCGCGATCTGGAGTATGTCGGCCGCGCGGAGCCGCTGGAGCCAGAGGGGCGTTCTTTTCCCGGGTACCGTCCGCCCCATCAGGAGGGCCCGCGAGGCGTTCTGCCGGAACTGTCCCCCAAACAGGGGGGAGGAGAGCACTTCTTCCAAAACCTGGTTCCGCGCCTCTCCGGCGGTGATCCCTTCGAGGAGGCCGGCGGGGATCTCCGCAGCGTCGGCCGTGCGCAGGAGTATGCCGTCGTCGTTGTACAGCATCTGCGGCTCGACCCCCGTCGCGGCCTGGAGCCTGCGGGCCAGGAGGAGCCCTAGGAGGCCGTTCACCCTCCGTCCGAACGACGAATGGACGACGAGGCGGGGGTCGCCGATCTCGTCGCGGAACGATTCAAGAAGTATCCGCCGGTCGTTCGGAATGAGGCCCGTGGCGTCCCGCTGCCGTCGAAAGTACTCGCGGATGTTCCAGGCCGAGCGGGCGTCGATCGGGTATTCCCTGCGGAGCCGGCCGAGCGCGTCGGGCGCGTCGATCCCATCCTCCATCGATCGGCGGAACGCCCCGACGTCCCGTCCAAGTTCGTAGCTCCTTCCGATTCCCTCTCCCTTCCAGAACGGCATGCGGGCGGGCTGGCCGGGGGCGGGAGTGACGGTGAGCCGGTTCGTGTCGATCTCCTCCACGCGCCAGACGCTCGAGCCGAGTATGAACGTGTCCCCGTTCCGCGTCTCGTAGACGAACTCCTCGTCCACCTCGCCGACTTTCGTCGTGCCGTCGGGGAGATACACGCCGTAATATCCGCGGTCGGCGATTGTTCCCCCTCCCGTCACGGCGAGCCTGAGGCTTCCCGGGAGCGCGCGGAGCACCCCGTTCACCCTGTCCCAGGAGACTCTTCCCCGGAGCTCGCGGAGCGTCCCCTCGGCGTACCTGCCGGCGATCATCTGGACGACCCCGTCGAAGAGAACGCGCGGGAGGTCGCGGTAGCAGTACGACCGGCGGACGAGAAGATACAGCCCCTCGATCCCCCTCTCTTCGACGCTCACGGTCGCCACGAGCTGCTGCGCCAGCACGTCGAGGCAGTTCTCGGGGATGACGGTCTGTTCCACCTCGTGTGCGCCGATCCCCCGCGCGACGACGGCGGACTCGACGAGATCCTCCCGGTGCGTGGGAAAGATCCTTCCTTTGCTCGTTGCGGTCACCAGGTGCCCGGAACGCCCGATTCTCTGGAGACCGCGGGCGATCCCCCGCGGGGACTGGAGCTGTATCACGAGATCGATGCTTCCCACGTCGATTCCCAGTTCGAGCGAGGATGTGGCGACGAGCGCCCGGATCCTTCCTTCCTTGAGGTCCCGTTCCATCCCTTCCCGCGCCTCGCGCGACATGCTTCCGTGATACGCCTGGACCAGGGGGGGGGTCACGTCCGGTCCGGGAATTCCCCCCGTCGGGCGCGGGACGGCGTGAAGGTTGATGGCGGCACGTCCGTTGCCCGCAGGCGGCTCTTCCGTGCGTTCGCCCGCCCCGGCGGATTCGTTCAGTGCGGCGGCGACCCGCTCGGCAAGTCTCCTGTTGTTGACGAATATGAGCGTCGTCGTATGGAGATGGATGAGCGCGAGGATCTCGGCGAAGACCAGGGGCCAGACCCCCTCGGCGGTCAGGAGGGAGAAGTCGGGTGCGGCGCATTCGACGCTGAGATCCATCGATTTTTTGTGCCCCGCGTCGATGATGTTCACGGCGCGGGGAGTAAGTACGCCTCCGTCTTCGCGGAGCCCCCCGAGAAATGCGGCGATCCGTTCCAGCGGGCGCTGCGTTGCGGAGAGCCCGATTCTCACGAATTCCTGGTCCGCCGCCTCCTGGAGCCGCTCCAGGGAGAGGGAGAGGTGCACGCCGCGCTTGTTCCCGCACAGGGCGTGGATCTCGTCGATGATGACGTACTGGACCGTCCGGAACATCGGGCGCGACCGGGCGGACGTCAGCATGAGGTAAAGCGATTCGGGAGTTGTGATGAGTATGTCGGGGGGATGCTTTTGCATCGCGGTCCGGCGCGACTGCGGCGTGTCCCCCGTCCGCACGGCTGAGCGGATGGCGGGAAGCGGGAGCCCGGCCGCCTGCGCCGACCGCCCGATGCCCTGGAGCGGTCCCTCCAGGTTCCTCTCGATGTCGTTGTTGAGCGCCTTGAGGGGAGACACGTACAGTATCCGCACCCCCGGGAGGAGTTTCTCCCTCAGGTGCTGCTCCACGAGATGGTTGATCGCCCAGAGGAATGCCGCGAGCGTCTTCCCCGAGCCGGTGGGCGCCAGAATGAGCGTATGCCTCCCCCCTGATATGCTCGGCCATCCGAGTGACTGCGGGGGAGTCGGCGTGCCGTATGTATGCTCGAACCAGTCCCGGACGACGGGGTGGAAATCGCTGAGAGCCGAAGGGGAATCCATGATGCGAATTTAGCGTAAATCGACCGGTTTTGCAACATTCCCGCCTCCCGCCGCGTACACTCCTCTGGTACACTTCTCCCCTCCCTATCGGAGCCCTCCCATGAAAAAGAAGATCATCTTTTCTTCCATCGGTGCCGTCGTGCTCGTTGTCGTCGCGTTCGTTCTGTTCGGCGGATCGAAGAAGGGGGACGATTCGGCCCTTCCCCGCGTGAAGGTGGTGAAAGGAAACATCGTCGACAAGGCCCTTGCCGTCGGGACGATCGAGCCGGAGAACGAAATCTCCGTGAAATCGAAGGTCTCCGGCGCGGTGAGCAGGATATTCGCGGACGCGGGGACGTTCGTGAAGGCGGGCCAGCCGCTCCTGGAAGTCCGGCCCGACCCCACCCCCCTCGAGCTGGCGGAGGCCAAGCGCAATCTCCAGCTCGCGCAGGTGGATCTCGACAACGCGGTCAAAGACAAGGTCCGCCAGGATACGCTCCTCGGGAAGCACCTCATCTCCGACAAGGAGTACGAAGACTTTCAACGGCATTACGAACAGTCGGAGCTCACCGTCAGCCTCAACCACGAGCGGCTCCAGCTCCTCGAGCAGGGGAGGGTGAAAATCGGCGGGGTCGAGATCGAGTCGATCGTCAAGGCGCCGATCGACGGGTTCGTCCTGAAGAAGACCGTGGAGGTCGGTGACCCGGTGACCCCCCTGACGACGTATCAGGAGGGGACGGTCCTCATGAAGATGGCGAACATGGACCGGCTCCTCTTCAAGGGGACCGTCGACGAGATCGACGTGGGGCGGATGAAGGAAGGGATGCCTGCGGAGATCAAGGTGGGGGCGCTGCCATCCGACAAGGTGACGGGGACGCTGACGAAGATCTCGCTGAAGGCGGAAAAAAAGGAGAACGCGACGGTCTTTCCGATCGAGATTGCGATACCGAAATCGAACAACAGCCTCCTCAGGGCGGGGTATTCGGCGAACGCGAACGTCATCATACGCCACAAGGACAGCGTGCTGGTGGTCCCGGAACGGGTCGTCACGTTCAGGAACGACTCGGCGTTCGTCCGCGTCCCGTCGGCCGACGGGAAGGAGACCGAACGCTTCATCAAGACCGGCCTCAGCGACGCCATCACGATCGAGGTGGCGGAAGGGTTGAAGGAGGGAGACGAGGTCCTCGAGAAACCCGTCAAGAAAATCGAATAGGGCCATGGACAGCCTCAGGACCACCATCGTCGAGTTCCTGCGCGACATCAGGGCCCAGAAGCTCCGGACGTTTCTGACGATCTTCGGTATCGTCTGGGGGACCGTGGCGATCGTCGTGCTCCTGGCGTTCGGGATGGGATTCAGGCGCCAGCTCGCGGTGAACATGCACGGGATCGGGGAGAGCGTCGCGATCATGTTCCCGGGGCAGACCACGAAGCCGTTTGAGGGATTCGGGATCGGCAGGCCGGTCAACTTCATCGAAGACGACGCCCGGTTGATCGCCGCGCAGGTGCAGGGTGTCGGGCGGGTCAGCCCCGAGTACGCCGCGGGGGACGCCCAGGTGCGGCTGGGGGACAACATTATCAACACGCTCGTCTCCGGCGTCTACCCCGTCTACGCGGACATGAGGAGCATCATACCCGAGCAGGGGGGGAGGTTCATCGACGACGTGGACCTCGGCGAAAGAAAACGCGTTGCGCTGATCGGCAACGAGGTGAAGCGGCTCCTCTTCGGCGACGGGGAGGCCGTCGGCAGGTACATCCAGGTCGACCAGGTCCCCTTCCTTGTCGTGGGGGTGATGCAGAAGAAGACCCAGAATTCGTCCTACAACAGGCGCGACCAGGACAGGGTGTTCATCCCCGCCTCGACGTTCGCCTCGGTCTACGGTGCGTACCACCTCCGCAACATCATCTACACGCCGAAGGACCCACGGAAAGCGGAGGAGGTCCAGGATCAGGTCCGGAGCATCCTGGGGAAGAAATACCGGTTCGATCCCTCCGACAGGGACGCCGTCTGGATCTGGGACACGTCGGAATTTGACAGGTTTATTTTTTACTTCTTCCTCGCGTTCAACCTGTTCATGGGGCTTATCGGGAGCTTCACGCTCGGCGTGGGAGGGATCGGCGTCGCCAACATCATGTATATCGTGGTGCAGGAGCGCGTCAAGGAGATCGGCGTGAGGCGCGCCGTCGGGGCGAGGAGGCGCACGATCATGGTGCAGTTTTTCGCGGAGACCATGTTCATCATCGCGATCGGCTCTTCGATCGGGTTCCTTATCGCGTGGGGGCTCACCGCCGCCATGCAGTATATCCCGATCAAGGATTTCGTCGGGACCCCGGAGATCTCCTTCGAGGTGACGGCATCGACGGTCTTCGTGCTCGCGGTGATCGGCCTCGCCGCGGGGCTGTTCCCCGCGCGCCGCGCGGCGAACCTGAACGTCGTGGAGTGCCTCCGCACCTGACGCCCGGTGTCATTGCGGGCGAAGTGTCTTTGCTCCACCATGCGTCTTTCATAACGACGAGTCCCGGGTATGTGGTTCGAACTCCTCCGTGAATTCTTTCTCGATATGAAGGCCCAGCGCACCCGGGCGATCCTCACGATCGTCGCGATCACGTGGGGGACCGTCGCGGTCGTGCTCCTCATGTCGTTCGGGGAGGGCCTGGGCAACCAGATGGAGAACGGGCTCGTCAACGCCGGGAACAGGATCATGATCCTGTACGGGGGGGAAACGGGGAAGCAGTACCAGGGGATGGCGAAGGGGCGGAAGATCAGGCTCGTGGAGGAGGACGCCGCGATGCTCGCCCGGGCCATTCCGGCGATCGCGATGATCAGCCCGCAGTACAGAAACACCGTGACGCTGACCCGGGGGAAATTCACGACGACGACGGAATGCGAGGGAGTGAATCCCCTGTTCGAGGAGATGCGCCGGATGTACCCGGCCGCGGGGGGGCGGTTCCTGAACGATGTCGATGTCGTTGAGCAGCGCCGCTCGCTCGTCCTGGGCGGCAAGATCGCCGCCGATATCTTCGGGAAGGAAGATCCCGTCGGGCAGCCCCTCCTCTTTGACGGAATCCCGTTCACCGTCGTCGGCGTCCTCCAGAGGAAACTCCAGACTTCGATGAATAACGGTCCCGACGACGAAAGGGCGATCATCCCGTACTCCACGTTCCGCACGATGTACGGGAACGAGCACGTGAATTCGCTCGTCGTCCGCCCCCTGGATCCCTCGCGCCAGGAAGAGCTGAAGAAGGAGATCTTCCGCGTCCTCGCCCGGAAATACACGTTCGATCCCGAAGACGATCGGACGCTCTTCATCTGGGATTTCATCGAGGCGGAGAAGATCGGTCAGAAGATCGCCCTGGGCGTGACGATATTCCTGAGTTCGGTGGGGTTGCTGACGCTCCTTATCGCCGGCGTCGGCGTTGCGAACGTGATGTACGTTGTCGTGAAGGAGCGGACGCACGATATCGGCGTCAAGATGGCCCTCGGGGCCCGGAAGAGCTACATCCACGTGCAGATCGTGTTCGAAGCGCTCTTCCTCTCCTTCCTGGGGGGGACGATCGGCACGCTCATCTCCCTGGCCGTCATCGGGGGGGTCCGCCTGATTCCTTCCGACAGCGGCCCCATGCAGTTTTTCGGGAAGCCCGTCATCTCCGCTCCCATCATCCTCCTCACGGCCGGGATACTCGCAGCGGTCGGTCTCCTTGCGGGATTCTTCCCCGCGCGCCGTGCCGCTGCCGTCGACCCCGTGGAGTCGCTCCGGTACGAATAACGCCGTCGCGATTCCCGCCCCCTTCCTTGATTCGGTCGATTCCCCTTTGTAAATTGACTGACCTGAATCCGGTCCGCGGTCACGTCATTGCAGCAGGGAGGATTGCATGAAATTGATGATGGTCTGTATCCCGCTCCTGGTCGTCCTTGCTTCGCACGCTGCGGGTGCGCAGGGGACGGCCCGGGACGCGGGGGAGGGATACGCCCCCGTCGAGAAATTCGATCCCTCGCGTGACGCTGCCGCCGACATACGGAGCGCGCTCGCCGAGGCCCGGCACTCGGGGCGCAGGGTGCTTCTCGATGTGGGGGGAAACTGGTGCGTCTGGTGCCGGCGGCTCGACACGCTCTTCACGACGCATCCGGATCTTGAACGATTCCGGGAAGCCCACTACGTCGTCGTGAAGGTGAACTGGAGCCCGGAGAACAAAAACGAGAGCGTCCTCTCCCGGTATCCCGCGATCAGGGGATACCCGCATCTCTTCGTTCTGGACGGTGACGGCACGCTTGTGCGCTCCGAGGACACGGGAGAACTTGAGAAGGGGAAGGGGCACGACCCTGAGAAGGTGATGGCATTCCTCAGGGCGTGGGCTGCGGGAGAGTAAGGGTGAACACGCCGGAGAAGGCGGGAAGAGGAAATAACAACAAAGGAGAACGCATGCGAGGAACACGAGGTGCAGCGATGGTGGTGGCGGCCGCCCTTCTGACGGCGGGGCTCGTCAGGGGGCAGGAGAAAGAGCCGGCTCCCAACTTCACACTGAAAAACGCGTCCGGGCAGACCGTCGAGCTTGCCAGGCTCCACGGGAAAGTCGTGGTCGTGAATTTCTGGGCGACGTGGTGCGGGCCCTGCCGTGCGGAGATCCCCGGCATGCTCGAGGTGTACGAGAAGTACAAGGGGAAAGGGCTGGAGATCGTGGGAATCTCCGTGGACAGGGACGGCTGGTCGGTGATCAACCCGTTCGTGAAGAAACTGAACATCAAGTACCCGGTCGTCCTCGGGAACGGGGAGGTGACGGATGCGTACGGGGGGATCGACGCGATTCCGACGTCGTTCTTCGTCGACAGGAACGGACGCGTTCTTCTGCGTCACGTCGGATATATGTCGAAGGAGGATTTCGAGAAGGCCGTCAGGAGCGTTCTCTGAGACGTCCCGGGACGTCGTCACGCGCGCCCTCCTCCGCTGCACGGAGGAGGGCGCGCTGCTATTCCGGGACGCGCTCGAACGTCCTGATCTCGTCCCGGAGGGCCGGGTCGGGGCTCCCGAGTTTTTCGAGCCTGCGCAGCGCCCCGAGCGCGGGGGCACGCCGGTCCTTCCTGAGGTACATGTCCGCCAGGAGCCGCAGCGCATCTCGGTCCTCCCCTTCCCGCAGCGCTTTGAGCGCCTGGTCAATCCCGATCTCGTAGAGTCCCATCGCCGCATAATGTCGTCCGATGGCGGTCTCCAGCGGGGCCTTCCGGGGCGCGGCGGGGAGCGAATCGATGCACGCCATGATGGACCGCAGCGACAGCGTCAGCGGATTTGTCGGCCCGGCCCGTTCAGCCAGCCGCACCCCCTGCCTGGCCCCCGCGGTGTCGCCGATGGCGAGGGAGAACACCGCGCCGAACACTTCTCCGGAGAAATTTCCCGGATCAACCCTGAGTGCCTCGCGGAGCATGATCACCGCCTGCGTGCGGAACCCGAGAATCCAGTACGTCATCGCGGCTTCCTGGTATCTGGCTCCTTTTTCCTCCCCCGTCGTCGATTCTGCCGCGCCCCGCAGAAGCGCAATCACGTTCTCGTGTATCTGGGCCTGCGCCAGGTACGCCGCGGACTGGGGAATCGTGCGGAAACGGAGGAACAGCCGTTCCGCGGTGTCGAGGTCCATCGCGAATTCCCGGGCGACCGCCTCGTAAAAAAGCGCCATGGTCTCGACGCCCGGGGCATGCTCCATGGCCTCGAATACCGGCACGGCCCGGCTCCCCTCCCCGTTCGCGAGCGCGTAGACGCCCCGGAGGAATGCCTCCTCCGCCGCGCCGTATCCCCCCTTCGGCCCGACGAGCGACGCCTGACGGGGATCGGTCTTGTCCGACACGCGGTAGACGCGGACATCCGCGAATTCGAACGCGGGGGTGAACACGTGCCGCGTGGAGAGCGCCATCTGGAGCGCGTAGTCGGGGACCTGGTGAGACTGGAGTTCGCACATGACGTATGCGATGCCGTAGTCCCGGATCCTGTTGTCGAATTCTTCGACGGGGAGGAGAGGGTTCAGCAGGACGAGCGGCCTCCCGTCGAGCCAGAGCGCGGCGGATTTGACCTTTGAGCCGACGACGGTTTCCCGCGGCGAATCGCCGTCGATGAACCTGGCAGCCGGGCGAGGTATCAGCAGGAGCTCCTCGGGATACGGATCCGATTTTGCGTGCGCGGTCGTGTAGGCCCCGGGATCCGCACGGTACTCCACGTTCGACATCACCACGTTGCGGACCCACGCGAGGTTGGGGAGGGCCGCGGCGGCGAGGAGCGCGACGACGGCCGTCCGCGCCAGACGTCTTCTCCCGGGAGGCGCGGATGCCAGGAGATTGGCGATGCCGGCCGCCGCGCACCAGAGGAGCAGGAGGAGGACGGGGAAGAGGAACCGGATGTCCGAGACGGGATAGGCGATGATGATCGCTCCGTACGCGGGAACGAGCGCGGCAAGGAACGGGGCCAGGACCCTGTTCCGGGCGATCGTCCTGGCGCCGAGCGCGACCGGGATGAGCGTGACGGCCGCCAGGGGCCAGCGCAGGATTCCCATCATCCACTGCACGGCGGCGAAGAGTCTGTCGGAGGTGTCGGTGACGCTGTATGTCCAGGCGACGTCGAACGGTGCGGTGATGAGCGACAGGATTCCCGGCCCGTAGAACGTGAAGCTCCGGGCGATGCGCGCGCCGATCTCCGCCGCCGGTGACGCGTCCGAGGCGGTGAACACGTGCGAAAAAACGAGCGACATGTTCCTGAGTCCGGGGTGTTCCGCCCGTGCGACGAGGATTTCGTTTCTGAAGAACCAGAGGCCGTATGTCAGGGCGACGGCGATGAGGAGCAGGAGAAGCGGGCGGAACCGCCGGCGGAGGAAGAGGACGAACGCCGAGGCGAACACGAACGCAAAACCGACCTCCCGGAGAAACAGCGCCCCGCAAAGCGCCGCGATGAGGAGGGTGGTCCACCGCCGGCGCCCCCCCTCCGGAACGACGCGCTCCAGGAGAGCGATCGCGATGACGCAACAGGCCGCGAACGGTATGTCCGAGAGGATCTGCGTCGAATACAGGATGAACAGGGGATTGATGGCGAGGAAGAGCCCGGCGCCGAGGGCGGCCCCCGGGGGAAGGCGCCGCGCAAGGAAGAACTGGAACGCGGCGAGCATGACCAGCCCCGTGATCAGCGTGACGATTTTCGCCGCCGGGATGCTCCAGGGGAAGACAAGGGAAACGGGGGCCAGGAGCACGGGGTAGAGAGGGGCGTTGAAGACGTAGCGTGCGGATTCAGGCCCCGTCCGGTCGCAGAACCCCCCGAGACGCGCCAGCGAATGGGCCCAGCTCATGTAGTTCGTGCTGTCGGGACTGTAGAGCATCGTCTCGTTGATGCAGAAGGAACAGACGACGAGGGCGAGGATGCACGGGAGGGCGGCGATCATCCATCGTGCGAGCGGCGGACGCCGCCGGTTCAGGTCACTGGCTGGAGTGTCGGGCATGTCATGACGGCTGAAAAAAAATCCAGCCGGCGGGTCCGGCTGGATTTTCATTGGTGAACGCGGACGCTCAGATCAGCATTTGCTCCATCCGCAGTTGTAGCAGACGACGCACCCGCTCACGTGTTCGACGTTGCTCCCGCACTCGGGGCACGTCAGGGAGATTCCCTGCGGCGGTTTCTCTGCCGCGTGGGCCTCGCGGACGGGCTTCACGCCCGCCTGGGGGGGCGCCGGATGCGCGTGCCGCGTCTTGATGTGATCCCGGTTCTCGATGTAGTGCTCGATCACCTTGCCGATCGCGTCGGGCGTGGAGAGGATCTGTCCTCCCTGCCCGTCCCAGACGGGGGAGGGACCCGAGATCCCCTTGAGCTGCTTCACGATCTCGCGGGGTTCGATGCCGGAGCGGAGGGCGAGGGAGATCAGCCGGCTGATCGCCTCGGACTGGGCCGCGGCATTTCCCCCGGCCTTGCCGATCGTCGTGAACACCTCGCAGAGGCCGGTCTCGTCCTCGTTGATCGTCACGTAGAGGTATCCTTCCCCGGTCTTCATCCGTTCGGTCACGCCCACCGTCATCTGCGGGCGCTGCCGCGGCGAGCGGGGGTGCTTCTCGTCGGCGCGTGCGCTCTTGGACACTTCCTGCTTCCGCGCGTACTCCTCGGTCTGGAGGATCCCTTCGCGGCTCCCCTCCCTGTACACCGTGATCCCCTTCAATCCCGACTTGTAGGCGGTCATGTAGATGTCGGCGACGGTCTCGACGCTCACGTTTTCCGCGAGGTTCACCGTCGAGGAAATGCTGCTGTCGACGTACTTCTGTATGACGCCCTGCATCTTGACGCGGAAGTACGGATCGATCTGGTGCGCCGTGACGACGTGGGGGGGAAGATCCTCGTCGCTGCCGAACATCTGCTTGATGAGCGGGTGATAGACTTTGTATTCCGAATACGTCTCGCCGTCGTGGTTCTTCACCTTCCGGCGGTAGCTCGTGCAGAAGATCGGCTCGATGCCCGAGCTCGTCTGGGCGACGATCGATCCCGTCCCCACCGGGGGCATGGTGATGACCGTGCTGTTCCGGATGCCGTTCGCCCTGATGCTCTCCTGGATGTCCGCCGGGAGGCTCTGGACGAACTTGCTCCGGGAATACCCCTCCCAGGCGAAGAGCGGGAACGGCCCCTTCTCGCGCGCGAGCTCCACCGACGTTTTGTACGACTCGTCCCGGATCGTGCGCATCATCTTCTCGGTTTCGTCGAGCGCTTCCTGCGTATCGTACTTGATCTTCATCATCACCAGCGCGTCCGCAAGCCCGGTGATGCCGAGCCCGATGCGCCGGTCGGAGGCCACCGCTTTCCTGATCTTCTCGAGCGCGTGGTTCTCCATGTTGTAGTCGATGATGTTGTCCATGAACCGGGTCGCCACGCGCGTCACTTCCGCGAGCTCCTCGTAGTCGAATTTTCCCTTGTCATCGACGAACTTGCCCAGGTTGATGTTCCCCAGGTTGCACGCGGTATAGGCCGCCAGCGGCTGTTCTCCGCACGGGTTCGTGCTGCTCAGCGGGTTCGCGTATTCGACGTTGTGGTAGTCCTTCATCGTGTCCCAGAAGATGATTCCGGGCTCTGCCGATGCGTGGGCGTTCTTGATGATCTTGAACCAGAGTTCCTTGGCCTTCACCTTCCGGTAGGCCTTGCCGTTCCAGCGGAGCTCGAACTCCAGGTCGTTCGTTACGGCGTGCATGAACTCGTGCGTGATGAGGACGCTGATGTTGGCGTGCTGGACCTTGATGCGCCGGGGGTCGTTCTTGATGGTAATGAACCGCTCGATATCCGGGTGATCGACGCGCATCGTCAGCATGAGCGCGCCGCGCCGGCCGGCCTGCGAGACCGTGTTCGTGCTTTCGCTGAACAGGTTCATGAAGGCGGTCGCGCCGGGGGAATGGTCGATCGTCGCGTTGACCGCGGCGCCTTCCGGACGGAGGACCGAGAGATCCGTGCCGACGCCCCCGCCGGTGCGGTAGACCATTGCCGACTCGGTGATGCAGCGGTAGATTCCCTCGAGGCTGTCCTCCTCGATGGGGATCACGTAGCAGTTGGAGAGCGTGGGGCGGCGCCGCGCGTCGACCCGTCCGGCGCCGTGCATGACGCGGCCGCCGGGAACGAACCGGAAATCGAACAGGAGCTCCAGGAACCGGTTGTACCAGTACTCCTGGTCCTTCTCGACGGAAGCGAGCGCCCGGGCGATGCGGTCCCACATGTGCATCGGTCCTTTCTCGGTGTGCGAGAGGTATTTCGACCGGAGCACGTCGGCGGCGAGGTCATTGTCCTTATAATAGTCGCGGCAATCGAGCGCCAGGTCCATGACGGCCTCGGTCATCGCCTTCGAGCCTTTCACGTTGCGCGCAACGTTCCTTGTGTCCACGGAGGGGACAGGGGGATTCTCCTTGTGGGCCATCGGGCATTTCCTCGCTTTAGAATAGACACAGAAAAAACCATCCCCCCCCGGTTCAGAAAACGGTCAATCTGGGGTAGAGGGACGGATTTAAGGGGTACGACAGGAATTCACTGTTGTGCTGCTCATCCGGAAGATCTTCGTGGACTGCCGAATCTGCATCGCCGGGTGCCTCTTCAATTGATGCCGGACCGCTCTCGTACGACCGCCGGAAGGTGGGAGCAACGGCGGAAAATATAATACGTTGACGGAGTGAAGTCAAGTTAATATTTTCAGGTTGTGCCGTTTGTGCTGTGCGACAATGACTTAGCGGACGGAAAAAATTATCATCCTGCTCTCGCCGTCGCGCGGTAGAGACATCACTCACCGATATTGCAAGCTGGTATTGCTTTTATCGCCGGGGGACCGTATTTTTTCAGGCACGTTTTTTCCTACCCCCCTCGCTCACATGCCGTCAAAGGTACCGTAAGGCCATGTCCGCCGCCGTCCAGTTTACGACGATCCCCGAGATGTTCGATCGGCTGACCTCCCGTTTTGCAGGAGAATCCAAACCCGCGTTGATGTACAAGTCGGACGGATCGTATAAAGGCATTCCCTACAGCGAGTTGCGCCGCCAGGTCGAGCTCTTCGCGTTCGGACTGGGTTCGCTCGGTCTCAAGCGCGGCGACAGGGTATCCATTATCGCGGAGAACAGGCCGGAATGGGTCGTCGCCGACCAGGCGATCGCGGCGCTCGGGGCCGTGAGCGTCCCCGTCTATCCGACGATGACGGCAAAACAGATCGAGTACATATTCAACGACGCAACGGTCAGATTTGCGATCGTCTCGAACCAGTTCCAGCTCAACAAGGTGATCAAGATCTCTCCGTCCGTCCCGACGCTCGAAACGACCGTCGTGATGGGGGAGAAAGGGGAGCCGGGGCCGGGCGCGGGGACCGTGGCGTTCGCCCGCGTCATGAACATCGGGGGGGACTTCGAACGGGAAAACCCGGACTACCTCCGCGCATCGATGAAGACGGTGAGGCCGGAAGACCTCCTGACGATCATTTATACGTCCGGGACCACCGGAAATCCGAAGGGCGTCATGCTGACGCACAGGAACCTGTGCAGCAACGTCCAGAGCGCCGCCGAGGCGATACCGTTCGGCACCTCGGACGTGCTCCTGTCGTTCCTGCCGCTCAGCCATTCGTTCGAACGGATGGCCGGGTACTACACCGGCATGGCATGCGGTGCCACGGTGGCGTTCGCCGAAAGCGTCGAAACGGTCCGCGAGAACATGCTCGAGGTGCGGCCGACGATCGTGACGACGGTCCCCCGCCTGTTCGAGCGGATACAGAGCCGGATCATCAAGCAGGTCGACGCTGACTCCCCGCTGCGCAGGAGGGTGTTCTACTGGGCGATCGGCGTCGGCCGGAGCTACGCCGCGGCGAAGAGGGAGGGGAGCGTCCCGTTCATGCTGGGTGTGCGGCATGCCCTGGCGAACCGCCTGGTGTTCGCAAAGGTGCAGTCGAGGACCGGCGGCAGGATGCGGTTCTTCTGCTCCGGCGGGGCGGCGCTGGGGAAGGAGTTCGGGGAATTCTTCGAAGCGGTCGGCCTGAACATCATCGAGGGTTACGGCCTGACGGAGAGCTCCCCCGTCATCTCGGTGAACCGCCTCGACAGCTACAGGTTCGGGACCGTCGGGCATCCGATCGGCGGCGTCGAGGTCCGGATCGCGCCCGACGGCGAGATCCTGGCGCGCGGGCCGAACATCATGAAGGGGTACTGGAACAACCCGGAGGCCACGAAAGAGGCGGTCGACGGCGAAGGATGGCTCCATACCGGCGACATCGGCATGATCGATGCCGAGGGGTTCATCCACATTACCGACAGGAAGAAACACCTGTTCGTCAGCTCGGGGGGAAAGAACATCGCGCCCCAGCCCATCGAGAACCTCTTCCTCTCGAACAAGTACATCGAACAGTTCATGCTCATCGGCGACAGGAGGATGTTCCTGACGGCCCTGATCGTGCCGGACTTCGATGCGCTCAAGGAGTACGCCGACGCGCGCGGGATCAGCTACGCGACGAACACGGACCTCGCCGCGCATCCGACGATCAACGAGCTGATCCAGTCCAACATCCACCAGATCCAGAAAGACCTCGCCAACTACGAGCGCGTCCGGAAGTTCACGCTCCTGGACAGGCAGTTCAGCGTCGAGGAGGGAGAGCTCACGCCGACGCAGAAGGTCCGCCGCAGGGTGATCGAAGAGCGGTACGCCCGCCTCATCGAAGGAATGTACAAAGGGATCAACTGAACCCCCGGTTCGTTGACATTCACCCCGTTTTTCAGTAGATTTTGGCCATTCGGCAGCAACTTTCCCCCTCACCCCGGTGTTTGGAGAAGAGACCCCATGGTGCAGTATATCCCCATAGTCATCATGCTCGGCCTGGGTGTGCTGGCGGGACTCGTGTTTACGAACATCAACCGCCTCATCGGCCCGAAGCATCCTTCCGAAGAAAAGCTCTCCACCTACGAGAGCGGGATGGAGCCCGTGAAAAGCGCACGGGAGCGCTTTTCGGTGAAATTCTATCTGGTGGCGATGCTCTTCATCGTGTTCGATATCGAGACGGTGTTCATGTACCCGTGGGCGGTGATGTACAGGACGCTCGGAGGTCCCGGCTTCGTCGACATGCTCGTCTTCATCGCCGTGCTTCTTGTGGGGCTCGTGTACATCGTGAAGAAGGGAGCGCTCAGGTGGCATTAGCAGGTTTGACCAACGAAGGATTCCTGACGGCACGGCTCGACGACGTCATCAACTGGGCGCGGAAGAACTCCCTCTGGCCCATGCCGATGGGGATCTCCTGCTGCGCGATTGAGATGATGGCGACGGCGTCCCCGCGGTTCGACATCTCCCGGTTCGGTTCGGAAGTCATGCGGTTTACCCCGCGGCAGTGCGACGTCATGATCGTTGCAGGAACGGTCACATACAAGATGGCGAAGGTGGTGCGGAAGATCTATGACCAGATGCCCGATCCGAAATGGGTGATTTCGATGGGCGCGTGCGCGTCGTCGGGAGGGATGTTCCGTTCCTACGCCGTCGTCCAGGGGATCGACCAGTTCATGCCTGTCGATGTCTACGTCGCCGGCTGCCCCCCGCGCCCCGAGGCGTTGCTGCTGGGGCTCATGGAACTGCAGAAGAAGATCGCGGGAGACACGACGATCAGCAGCTACATGCAGGGGGGCAGGATCCTGATCCCCGAGGGCGCGGCGCCGTCGAAAGGGGCGGTGCCCGCATGAGTCAGACGATCGCAGAGAAGCTTCAGGCACGGATACCCGGATGCGTGCGCGCCGCGGCGGAGTTCAGGGGAGACCTGACGCTGACGATCCGCCGCGAGGATATCGTCCGCGCGGGCGAGATACTGAAAACCGATCCCGACCTGGCCTTTGATATGGTCATCGATGTGCTCGGCGTCGACATGTACAGGCCCGAGGAACGGTTCGAAGTCGTCTACAACCTGTACTCGCTCGCCGGCAAGCGTTACCTCAGGCTCAAGGTGCTCGTGGACGAACAGGACCTCACGGTACCCACGGTCACCGGCGTGTGGGCGGGCGCGAACTGGCACGAGAGGGAGACGTACGACATGTTCGGGATCGTCTTCACCGGCCATCCCGATCTCCGCCGGATGTACATGCCCGAGGAATTCGAGTATTACCCGCTGCGCAAGGACTTCCCCACGATGGGCATCCCGGATTCACTCCCCCTCCCCCGGAGATAACCCATGCCCGTACGAAGTGCCGATGACGCGAAGAAGAGCCGGATCCTTTCCGCGCTCGAAGACCAGGACACCACGGTCATCATTGATGACCCGCTCGAAAACGAGATGATCCTCAACATGGGGCCGCAGCACCCGGCGACGCACGGCGTGCTCCGTCTCCTTGTCCGTCTCGACGGCGAAACCGTCGTGGCGGTGGTCCCCGAGCTGGGCTACCTGCACCGGGGGTACGAGAAGATCGCCGAGGCGTCGACCTATCACGAGTTCATTCCCCACACGGACCGGCTCGATTACCTTTCGCCGATATCGAACAACGTCGGGTACTGCCTTGCCGTCGAGAAACTCGCAGGGATCGAAATTCCCGAGAGGGCGAAATACATCCGCGTCCTGGTCTGCGAGATGGCCCGGATCGCCTCCCATCTCGTCGCCGCGGGAAGCATGGCGATGGACGTCGGGGCGCTGACCGTGCTTCTCTGGACGTTCCGCGAGCGGGAGAAGATCCTCGACATCTACGACGTGCTGTGCGGCGCCCGTTTCACGACGAGTTATTCGCGGATCGGCGGACTCCAGCAGGACTGGGACGAGCGGAGCACCGGGATGCTCAGGAGTTTCCTGGCGGAATTCGGGGCCGACCTCGCCGAGGTCGAGAAGCTTCTGGGGACGAACCGGATATTCGTGGACCGGTGTGAAAACGTCGGCGTCCTCAGGCGGGAGGATGCCGTGGCGATGGGGATCACCGGGCCGATCCTCCGCGCCGCGGGGGTGGGGCGCGACCTCCGCAGGGACCGGCCCTACCTGGTGTACGACAAACTGGATTTCAACGTGATCACGCTCGAGGAGAGCGACGCCCTGGCCAGGTTTTACGTCCGGATCGCGGAGATGAAGGAGAGCGCCTCGATCCTCCGGCAGGCGCTCGACGCGCTGCCGTCGGGCCCGTACCGGGCGGACGAGCCGAAGAAGGTGCCTCCCCGGAAGGACCGGATCTACACGCACATGGAGGAGCTGATCCAGGACTTCATGCTCGTCAACATGGGAATCGATCCTCCGGTGGGTGAGGTGTACCACGGCATTGAGTCCTCCAAGGGCGAGCTCGGGTTTTACATCGTGAGCGACGGCACCGGGCATCCCTGGAGGATGAAGATCCGGTCCCCGTCGGCGAACAACCTTTCGGCCCTTCCGCTGATGCTGAAAGGATGCATGATCTCCGATATCGTGGCCGTCATCGGGTCGATCGATCCGGTGATGGGAGAAGCCGACAAATAGCAGGAAGCACGCATGTTTTCAGAACAGAGCCTGAAGAAGATCGAGGAACTGAAGAAGCGCTATCCGCAGCCGCAGTCCGTCGTGCTTGCCGCACTCTGGATGTGGCAGGAGGAGCACGGGTGGATCTCCGCCGAGGGGATGACCGAGGTCGCCCGTGTCCTGGCGATCCCGGCCCATCACGTGTACGGCGTCGTGAGCTTCTACACGATGTTCAACAGCACGCCGGTCGGGAAGCACAAGATCGAGGTCTGCACAAACGTCTCGTGCATGCTCCGGAACAGCGACAGGATCCTCACGCACATCAAAGACAGGCTCCACGTTGACGTCGGCGGGACTACGGCCGACGGCCGCTTCACGCTCGTCGAGGCCGAGTGCCTCGGGTCGTGCGGCACCGCCCCGATGATGCAGGTCGGTGACGAGTACTATGAGAACCTCGATGAAGCGAAAGTCGACGCGATCCTCTCCGGGCTGAAATGACGATGGAACCCCTGATCCTTCCCCCCGTCCCCGGTCTCCGGGACATCAGCGTGTACGAGGCGCACGGCGGCTACGCGATGCTCCGCAAAGCGGTCACGATGAAGCCGGAAGAAGTGACCGATGAAGTGAAGAAATCGGGGCTCCGCGGCCGCGGCGGCGCGTGTTTCCCCACCGGTCTGAAGTGGACGTTCATGCCGAAGCAGACCGAAAAGCAGAAGTACCTCTGCGTCAACGGCGACGAGAGCGAGCCGGGGACGTTCAAGGACCGGCAGATCTTCGAGTCGAATCCCCACCTCCTCATCGAGGGAGCGGTGATCGCCGCGTATGCGATGGGTGTTGGCACGATCTACCTGTATGTCCGCGGCGAATACAACAAGTGGATCGCGATGGTCCAGAAGGCGCTCGACGAGGCGTACGCGCGCGGCTACGTCGGCGGGAACATCCTGGGTTCCGGATTCAGCACATCGTTCACGGTCCACAGGGGGGCGGGGGCGTATATCTGCGGGGAAGAATCCTCCCTGATGAACTCGATCGAAGGGGAGCGGGGATACCCGCGGGTCAAGCCGCCGTTTCCGGCGCAGTTCGGACTCTGGGGCTGCCCGACGACGATCAACAACGTCGAGACGATCGCCAACGTCCCCGTCATCCTCCGCCTGGGCTGGGAGGCATACAGCAGGATCGGCCATCCGAAGCATCCGGGCCCGATCCTTGTCGGCGTCAGCGGCCACGTGAACTCTCCGGGCGTGTTCGAGCTTCCGACGGGGGTCCTGCTGACCGACATTATCCATAAATACGCCGGGGGCGTCCCGGGGAACAAGAGGATCAAGGCGGTCATCCCCGGGGGATCGTCCACGATGATTCTGAGGGGGGAGGCGATCGAAGGGGTCACGATGGACGCGGACGGGCTGAAGGCCGCCGGGTCATCGGTCGGCACCGCGGGCATGATCGTCATGGATGAGGACACCGACCTGATACGCGTGCTCACGCGGATCGCGGGGTTCTACCACCATGAGTCCTGCGGTCAGTGCACGCCGTGCCGCGAGGGGACCGGGTGGATGCACAAGATTCTGAAGCGCTTCGAGTCGGGCGCGGCGACGATGGCCGACCTCGACCTGCTTCTCGAAGTCGCGAACAACATCGAGGGAAACACGATCTGCGCCCTGGGCGACGCGGCCGCGTGGCCGGTCCAGAGCATGGTGAAGAGGTTCCGGGACGAATTCGAAAAACGGGTGAACCACGGCAGCACCGCCGGTGTCCGGACGCAGGACCCCGCTCCCCGCGCGCCCGTCCCCGCATGAGCCATCCCATCCGCGATATCACCGTTGAGATTACACGCCTGTCGGAAACGACGCGCGACGTCCCCCTCCCGGCCTACGCAACGGAAGGGTCCGCCGGCATGGACGTCTGTGCGGCGGTCGAGGCGGACCTCGTCCTGAAAGCGGGGACGACGGCGCTCGTGCCGACGGGGTTCGCGATCGCGCTCCCCGCCGGGTACGAAGCCCAGATCCGGCCGCGGAGCGGACTGGCGATCAAGCACGAAATCGGCATCATGAACTCCCCCGGGACGATCGACGCCGACTACAGGGGAGAGGTGAAGGTCGTTCTCACGAATTTCGGCGCCGCCGATTTCGTCGTGCACCGTGGGGACAGGGTCGCCCAGATGGTGATCGCCCGCTACGCGCGGGTCGAGTGGTCGGAGACCGGCTCGCTCGACGAGACGAACAGGGGTGCGGGGGGTTTCGGACACACAGGGAGGTGACATGCCCCGTCGGGCCCGGGCGCACCAGGCAACAGAGCACAGAGTTCACGAGCCCCGGCCGGATCCACCCGGGGACCGATCCCGGCCGGAGACGGTGCTGTATGCAGCCGCGGTGCTTCTCATTGCCCTTCTTTCCTACGCCGTCTACCCGTCGCTTTCCCCGTTCGTCATGCTCGCGGGACTCTTCTATCTCCTCTACCCGTACAGGCGCGAGCCGGTCCCCCGGCGGCTTCTCTGGCTCGGCACACTGCTGTTCGCCGTCTGGTTCTTCACCGCCATCATCGGCGTGCTTGCCCCGTTCATCATCGCCCTCTTCCTGGCGTACATTCTGAATCCGCTTGTCGTCGCCCTCGAGAGGCGCCGTATCCCCCGCTGGCTTTCGACGCTCGTGCTGATGGTTCTCCTCGTCGGTGCCGTGGTCTCCTTCGGGCTCTTCATCGTTCCGGCGGCGCTCGAACAGTTCCGGGCGCTCACCTCCGGGGCGGGTGCGCTGGCGGAGGACGCCAGCAGGGCGATCGAATCGGGATCGCTCGTGGAGTTCCTGGGGAGATTCGGTGTTTCGGGCGAACGGGCGAAGGAGGTCCTCGCGCAGAACCTGACCCCCAAGCTCGAGGAAATGCTGAGCCGGCTCTTCGAAGGACTCTTCGATATCGTCAGCAGCGTCAGCTCCCTGGCCCACCAGCTCCTGAACATCATCATCGTTCCCTTCGTGCTGTTCTACCTCCTTCTCGACTTTCCCCTCGTCCTTCACCGTTTCTCGATGCTCGTGCCGAAGCGTTCACGCGCCCGCTTCACTGCGCTCGCCGCGAAGGCGGACGACCTGATGGGGAAGTACTTCCGCGGTGCCATACTCGTTGCGGCGATCCAGGGGACGATATCCGGCATCGTCCTCTGGATCGCGGGTGTGCAGTACGCGATCGTTCTCGGCCTGATGACCGCGGTGCTCGATTTTGTCCCCTACGTCGGACTTGCCGTCAGTCTCGTGGTCGCCTCGATCGTCGCCCTCCTCAGCGGAGGGGCGGTCGGGGCCAAGGTCCTGTGCGTGGTGATCATGTACCTGAGCCAGAAGGTCTTCGAGGCGGCGGTTCTGGGACCGAAGATCCTGGGGACGCACGTCGGGCTTCATCCCGTCCTCCTGATTCTCTCCCTCCTCGTGTTCGGGTATTTCATGGGACTGGTGGGCCTCCTGATCGCGGTCCCCGCCACCGCTCTTCTCATCGCGGGGGTGAAGGAATGGGAGTCGGCCAGAAAGGCCGCAGCGGGAACGGGGGAGTAAGGGGACCATGGCCGGGACACTCTATCTCGTTGCCACGCCGATCGGGAACTACGACGACATGACCTTCCGCGCCCTGGACACGCTCAAGGCGGCCGACGTCATCATCTGCGAAGAACGCCGCGAGGGGGAGCGCCTCATGCGGCACTTCGGCATCGAGAAGCCCGTGGAGACGCTGAACGAGCACAACGAAGCGGCGGCGTCCCACAACATCCTGCAGCACCTCCGTTCCGGAAAGAGCGTTGCGCTCGTGTCCGACTGCGGGACGCCCGTGTTCTCCGATCCCGGGCAGATCCTCGTGGAGAAAGCCATCGCCTCCGGGATCCGGATCGTCCCTGTTCCGGGGGCCTCCTCGCTCATGCCCGCGCTGACGGTGTCCGGCTTTTCGATCGATCAGTTCCTGTATTACGGCTGGCTCTCCCCGAAGAAGGAGAGAAGGCGCACGGAGCTGCGCCAGCTCCAGCAGGAGCGCCGCACGATCGTCCTGATGGACACCCCGTACCGCCTCATCACGCTGCTCCGGGACTGCGCGGACGTGTTCGGCACCTCGCGCCGGATGTGCCTGGCATTCAATCTCACGCTCCCGGACGAGCAGATCCTCTACGGGACCCCCGTGTCGCTCCATGCCGCCTGTTCTTCGAAAGAGATGAAAGGGGAGTACGTGATTGTGATCGAAGGACGCATGCGGGACCCGAAAGGGTGATGCTCTCTCCCTGGCTCTACCCTGTCCTCTTCGCGGGGGGCGTCGCCGCCGGCTGGATCGATTCCATTGCCGGAGGGGGCGGCCTCATCACGATACCCCTCCTTCTCTGGGTCGGCCTCCCCGCGCAGTTGGCGCTCGGGACGAACAAGTTCCAGTCGAGTTTCGGGAGCTTTACCGCGGCGCTGCATTACGCACGCGAAGGCGTCGTCCCCGTCGGCGACGCGCTCCCGGGCATCCTCTTCACGCTGGTGGGCGCCGCCCTGGGGTCGGTCGCCGTCCAGCTCATCTCCGGTGCGGTGATGAACGGCCTGATTCCGTTCCTTCTCCTGGGGATCGCCGTCTATCTGCTCTTTACCCCCTCACTCGGGCAGAGAACGGCCGAACCCAGGTTCACCCGGATGACATTTTACGTCCTCTTCGGATTGACGCTCGGGTTCTACGACGGATTCTTCGGCCCCGGCGTCGGATCCTTCTGGGCGATCGCTTTCGTTCTCGGACTCGGGTTTGACCTGCGATCGGCGACCGGGTATACGAAGGTGATGAATTTCACGAGCAACGCGGTCTCCTTCGTGCTGTTCGTTGCCGGGGGGCAGGTCCTCTTTGTCGCGGGGCTGGCAATGGGTGCCGGGGAGGTTCTTGGTGCCGGGATCGGGTCCCGCATGGTCGTCCGCAGGGGCGTTCGATTCATCCGCCCCGTTTTTGTGACAATGGTCATACTCACCACGCTGAAACTCCTCTATAACAGGTTCTTCTGACCCCTACCTTGCGTTTCAGCCTTCCTTTGGGTATCTTTTTTGACGGATTGACAGGGTTTTTCTGAATTTCGGGCACAATCGAATGACGATACAGGACATCATGCCCCAGACCGTCCGGGCGAGGGAACTGCTCGGCGACTTCTGGTTCAACTCGGAGCCCGTCCCCGTCGCGGCGCTCCGGGGACAGGTTGTGGTCCTTTACTTCTGGGACTACACCTGCGCGGGATGCCTGAGGATGCTCCCCTACGTCGCGGAATGGCAGAGGCGTTATGAACCGTTCGGTCTCGTCACCGTCGGAGTCCATTCGCCGAGGTTCACGTTCGGCAGGAAGCCCGAGCACGTGCAGAGGGCGGTCGCCCGCCAGGGGATACGCTTCCCCGTCGTCATGGACAACGAGGGGTTGATCGCGCTGCAGTACGAATGCCGGCTCCTCCCGGAGATCGTTCTCGTCGACAAGGACGGCTTCATCAGGTACAGGAATGCGGGGGACGGAAACGCCGCCGCGGTCGAACACGCGCTCCAGGCGCTGCTCTACAACGCCGGCGTCGGCGCCGAACTTCCGATGATCATGGATCCCGTGAGGGAGGCGGACAGGTCGGGGGCGATTTGCTTCCGTGCGACCCCCGAGCTCTACGCAGGGTACCTCCGTGGAACGATCGGCAACGTCGAGGGGTACGCCCCCGAGTCGGTCCTGTCGTACGCCGACCCCGGAATCTACCTCGACGGGCGGCTGTATGCCGACGGCGAGTGGCGCAGCGAGCGGGAGTGCTTCCGCATGGGCCCCGATGCCGGGCGCGAGGGACACGTCCTTGCCTCCTATCAGGGTCTCGACGTCCAGGGAGTGCTGGAGCCGGAAGGGGAGAAGAAGGCGGAGATCACCGTCAGGCAGGACAATGAATTCCTCTCGGCGAACAGGGGGGACGACATACGGCTCGACAGGCGGGGGAGGAGCTACGTCGTCGTCGATGAACCCCGGCTGTACAATCTCGTGAAGAACCGGGAATACGGGGAGCACGTGATACGGCTGAGCGGCGGAAAGCACCGGTTCGCGATCTACGGCTTCGCGTTTGCCACGGGGGTCATCCCGGAACTCGTCTCGAACAACTGACGCGCGCTCATGGCAGGATCCGTCTGGCCCGCTCCCGTGCAGACGAGAGTCACCGGACTCTTCGGCATCCGGTATCCGATAATCCAGGCCGGTATGGTATGGGCGGCGGGCTGCAGGCTCGCCGTCGCCGTTTCAGAGGCGGGGGGACTCGGCATGATCGGGGCGGGCTCCATGAAACCCGACCTCCTGCGCGAACACGTCCGGAAGGCGAAGGCGGGGACGAGCCTCCCGTTCGCCGTCAACATCCCCCTCCTCCGGGAGGACGCCGCGGACCTTGTCCGCGTCGTGATCGAAGAACGGGTCCGCATCGTCTTCACCTCGTCCGGTTCTCCCCTTGCGTATACGGCGGAGCTGAAAAAGGAGGGCTGCGCCGTGGTGCACGTGATCGCGGCGGTGAAGCATGCGCGCAAGGCGGCGGACGCCGGCTGCGACGCGGTTGTCGCGGAAGGCTTCGAAGCGGGAGGGCACAACGGGCGGGATGAAATCACGACGCTGGCCCTGGTTCCCCAGGTCGCCGATGCGGTGAGGATTCCCGTTCTCGCGGCGGGGGGAATCGCCGACGGACGCGGGCTCGCGGCGGCGCTCGCCCTCGGGGCAGACGGGGTCCAGGTGGGCACCAGGTTCGCGGCCACGGTCGAATCCTCCGCCCACGACAACTATAAGGACGCCGTCGTGAAAGCGGGAGACGCCGATACGGTCTTCGCGCTGAAGAAGCTCTCGCCGGTCCGCATGATACGGACGCCGTTCGCCCTGAAGGTGGTGCAGGCCGAGCGCGACGGCGCGACGAAGGAGGACCTGGAGTCCCTGCTCGGCAGGAAGCGCGAAATGCTGGGGATATTCGGCGGGGATCTCGAGGAAGGGGAATTCGAAGCGGGACAGAGCTCCGGCCTGGTCAGGGAGATCCTTCCCGCCGGAGAGGTCGTCAGAAGAATGATGGAAGAATATCACGCGGTCGTTCACAAGTTACCCTGAGGGGCCCGATGCCGAAAACGTTCGCTGACATGCTCCGTGACAAGATCATGGTGTTCGACGGGGCCACGGGCACCCACCTGCAGGGGCAGAACCTGACTGCCGACGACTTCGGCGGGGAGCATTATAACGGCTGCAACGAGTACCTCGTGGTCTCGAAGCCTTCGGCCGTGGAGAACGTCCACCGCGATTACCTGGAGGCCGGCGCGGACGTGATCGAGACGGATTCTTTCGGGTCGACGTCGATCGTCCTGGGGGAATACGGAATTGCGGCGATGGCGTACGATCTCAACCTGAAGGCGGCCCGGATCGCCCGCAGCGTCGCCGCGGCGTTCTCGACGGCGGACAGGCCGCGGTTCGTCGCCGGATCCATGGGCCCCACGACAAAGCTCCCCTCGCTCGGCCACTGCACGTTCGCCGCCATGTCCGGCGCCTACAGGGAACAGGCGCGGGGGCTTTTGGACGGCGGCGTTGACCTTCTGTGCATCGAGACCTGCCAGGACCTCCTCCAGGCGAAAGCCGCGCTGTGCGGCGTGTTCGACTCATTCCTCGACGCGCACCGCCGGGTTCCCGTCATCGTCTCCGTGACGGTCGAATCCACGGGGACGCTCCTGCTGGGGACGGAGATCGCCGCCGCGCTCGTGGCGCTGGAGCCCTTCGACGTCGACGTGATCGGGATGAACTGCGCCACCGGGCCGAAGGAGATGTCCGAGCACGTGCGCGTGCTGTGCGACTCGAGCCCGAAGCCGGTCTTCGTGATGCCGAACGCGGGCATTCCCGAAAACGTCGGGGGGCACGCCCACTACCACCTGACCCCGGAAGAGCTCGTGCGGTACCTCTCGCACTTCGTGATCGACCTCGGGGTGAGCGTCGTCGGGGGCTGCTGCGGCACCACGAAAGAGCACATCCGGGCTCTCGCCGCGGCCGTCGGCGGGCTCGCGCCGAAGCGCCGGTACATCGACTTCATCCCGAGCGCGTCGAGCCTCTACCAGGCAGTCCCGCTCCACATCGACCCCCCGCCGGTTCTTGTCGGCGAGCGGACGAACGCCAACGGCAGCAAGCAGTTCCGCGATCTCCTGGCGAAGGAGGACTGGGAGGGGATCGTCGCGATGGGGAAGGGGGCGGCGAAGGAAGGGGCGCACATGGTGGACGTCTGCGCCGCCTATGTCGGCCGGGACGAAGCGAAGGACATGCGGGAAATCATCTCCCGGTTCAACACGCAGGTGACGCTTCCTCTTGTTATCGACTCCACCGAGGCGCCGGTCATCGAGGAAGCCCTTCAGCTCATTGCGGGGAAGGCGGTCGTCAATTCCATCAACATGGAGGACGGGGAGGAGCGAATCGGGAAGGTTGTTCCGCTCTGCCGGAGGTTCGGCGCGGCGGTGATCGCCCTGACGATCGACGAGAAGGGGATGGCGAAGACCGCCGACAGGAAAATGGAGATCGCGCGGCGCATCTATGATCTTGCCGTGAACAGGTACGGGATGAAGCCGCACGACCTGATCTTCGACACGCTCACGTTCACCCTCGGCTCCGGCGAGGAGGAGTTCCGGCGTGCGGGGATCGAGACGATCGAGGGGATCCGCAGAATCAAGCGCGAGCTCCCCGGCGTCAAGACGCTCCTGGGAGTAAGCAACATTTCCTTCGGTCTCGCCCCGGAGGTGCGGCACCCGCTGAACAGCGTGTTCCTGCACTACGCGATCGAAGCGGGGCTCGACATGGCGATCGTCCATGCCGCCAGGATCATGCCCCTGTACAAGATCGACGAGAAGGGACGCGAGCTCTGCCGGGAGCTCGTCTTTGACGAGAGGCGGTACGAGGAGGTGATTGAAGGGGGCGCGCCCCACCGGAAGATCGTCTACGACCCCCTCACCGCGCTGATGGCGCACTACGCGGCGAGCGGAAAAGAGAAGCGTGCCGCCGCGCCCCGGGGGGGGACCGTCGAAGAAAGGCTGAAAACAAGGATCATCGACGGCGACAGGGTGGGGCTTCAGCAGGATCTGGACGAGGGAATGAAAACGCACGCCCCCCTCGACATTATCAACACGATCCTCCTCGACGGCATGAAGGTCGTCGGGGAGCTGTTCGGCAGCGGACAGATGCAGCTGCCCTTCGTTCTCCAGTCGGCGGAGGTGATGAAAGCGGCGGTCGCCCACCTTGAACAGTTCATGAGCAAGGCGGATTCGACGTCGAAAGGAGTGATGGTGCTGGCGACGGTCAGGGGGGACGTCCACGACATCGGCAAGAACCTCGTCGACATCATCCTGACGAACAACGGGTACCGCGTCGTGAACCTGGGGATCAAGGTTCCCATTGACGCGATGCTCCACGCCGCTGAGGAGCACCGGGCCGATGCGATCGGCATGAGCGGGCTCCTCGTCAAGTCCACGCTCATCATGAAGGAGAACCTCGCCGTGATGAACGAGCGGGGGATCACGATCCCCGTCATCCTGGGGGGTGCCGCGCTCACGCGGAGGTACGTCGAACAGGACCTCAGGAGCACGTACCGGGGAAGCGTCCTGTACGCGAACGATGCGTTCGACGGACTCCGGTACATGGCGCAGATCGCCGCGGGTGAGCTCGCGGCCGCACCGGCACCGCAGGCACCGCCCTCCCCGGAAGGAGAGGGGGGGGAGGAGGACCTGACGGGGACCGAGGCGAAGATCGCCCTGGCGCAGAAAGAATACGCCCGGGATGACGCCGCGGCGGGGCCCGCACCATCGGTCGCCGGACTCGTCCGCTCGCGCGTGCGCACGGACGTCCCTGTTCCCGTCCCGCCGTTTTTCGGGACGAAGGTCTTCGACGCGGTTCCTCTCGACGAGGTGTTTCCCTTCGTCAACGAGGTCGCGCTGATCCGGGGGCAGTGGCAGGTGAGGAAAGGGAAGATGGGCGAGGACGAGTACCGCGAGTTCCTCCGGGACAAGGTAATGCCGGACTACGAAGCGCTGAAGAACAGAATCGTGAACGAACGTCTCCTCCGCCCGGCCGTCGTGTACGGGTACTTCCCCTGCCAGTCCGACGGCGACGATCTTGTCGTCTACGATGAACAAAGCCGGGCGCCGCGCCTCCGGTTCACGTTCCCGCGCCAGAAGGGGGACAGGAGGCTCTGCCTGTCCGACTATTTTGCGTCGCGGGAGTCCGGGCGGATGGATGTCGTCGCGTTCCAGCTCGTCACCATGGGGAGGAAGGCGTCGGAGGAATCCGCCCGGCTTTTCGCGTCGGGCGACTACAAAGACTACCTCTACTTCCACGGGCTGAGCGTGGAATGCGCGGAAGCACTCGCGGAGCTCTGGCACAGGCGGATCCGGCGGGAGCTGGGCATTGCGGGAAAAGACGCACCGGAGGTCAGGAGGCTCTTTTCGCAGGGGTACCAGGGTTCCCGGTACAGCTTCGGGTACCCGGCCTGCCCGAATCTCGAAGATCAAACGAAGCTCTTTGAGCTGCTCGGGGGCGAGCGGATCGGCGTGCGCCTGACGGAGGAATATTCGCTTGATCCCGAGCAGAGCACGAACGCGATCATCGTCCATCACCCCGAAGCGAGGTATTTCAACGTCGCGTAGGGCTTTTTTTTCCGTTTGCCATCTTGCAATTCCACCCCGTTTTGAGTATGTTTTTACGAAATGGGAGAACTGTTCCGGAAAGGGGTTGAGCAGTTCAATGCTCAATGCTTTTTCGAGGCACATGACACGTGGGAGGAACTGTGGCGGGAAACGTCTGGCCCGGACCGGCTCTTCTACCAGGGGTTGATTCAGACCGCGGTGGGTCTGTACCACCTGACGAACGGCAATTATCGCGGCGCGCGGAGCCAGTTCGGCAAGGCCCTGGACAAGCTTGGGCGGTACCTTCCGACGTATCACGGGATAGACACTGTGCACCTCGTCGATGAGGTGCGCGCGTGCCTGGTTGTTGCCGGAACCAGCGGCGCGGACAACGTCGTCCGTCCTGACCCTCCCCTGACACCGGAAATTCGGATGTCGTGAACAACGGAACGAGCTCTTTCAGAATCAACCAACGGAGGAAGACTCTCATGTCAACAATGATCACTGAAGAATGCATCAACTGCGGCGCGTGCGAACCGGAATGCCCGAACACCGCGATCTACGCCGGCGGCGTGCAGTACGAGTACAACGGGAAGATGTTTGACGCACTGTCCAATGACTTCTACTACATCGTTCCGGAAAAATGCACCGAGTGCGTCGGCCATTTCGATCAGGAACAATGCGCCGCCGTCTGCCCCGTGGATTGCTGCGTCCCCGATCCGAAGCACGTCGAATCGGAGGAAGTCCTCTATGCCCGCGCGAAGACGATTCATCCGGAGAAGGAATTCGGCGAGCTGGGTGCCTCGACGTCCCATTTCCGCAAGGGGTGAGTGCGCGCTCCCGCGCCGCATGTCAACATCAAGGTCGGCGTCCGGGTGGACGCCGACCTTTCTTTTGTTTGTCATTCTCTTCCTGGAGTAACCCGGCTCTGATGCGCATAGGCAGATACGAGGTCCATCCGGTGGAGACCGGCCGGTTCGCGCTCGACGGTGGGGCGATGTTCGGCGTGGTCCCGAAACCCCTCTGGGAGAAGACGAATCCTCCCGACGAAAAGAACCGCATTTCCCTGGCCGCGCGCGCCCTTCTGCTCCAGGGGGAAGGGCGCACGATTCTCGTCGATACGGGAAACGGTGCGAAATTCGACGAGAAGCTCGCATCGATCTACAGGATCGAAACCGGGGGAAAGGACCTCCTCTCGTCGCTCGCCCGCCTCGGCGTCGCGCCGGAGGACGTCACCGACGTGATCCTCACGCACCTTCACTTCGATCACGCCGGGGGTTCGACGTTGCGCGTGAACGGCGAGGTCGTGCCGGCCTTTCCCCGGGCCCGCTATTATGTCCAGGCGGAACACTGGCGCGCCGCGCAGGCGCCCACCGAACGCGACAGGGCGAGCTTCTTCCCGGACGATTTCCTCCCCCTGTACAGACGCGGGGTGCTCGAGTTCACCGAGGGAGAAGGAGAAATCGTTCCCGGGATCACCGTCCGCTGCGTGCACGGTCATACCTCCGCGCTCCAGTGCCCGGTCGTGAGCGACGGGAAGGAGACCCTCTTCTACTGCGCCGACCTCGTGCCGACGACCTCCCACGTCCCCCTCCCCTGGATCATGGGGTATGACCTGCGGCCCCTTGTGACGCTTGAAGAGAAACGCCGGCTCCTCGGCCAGGCCGCCGACGAGGGCTGGATCATGTTTTTCGAGCACGACCCGCACCTCGAGGCGGCCCGCCTTGTCAGGACCGACCGCGGGATTGCCCTGGGAAGTCCGGTAAAATTCGCATGAGCTCCCCCGGTGCCTTCGTCCGGGTCGCCCGCCTTTCCGATATTCCCGAGGGGAGGAGCGCAAAGGTGAAGCTCGGCGACGACGATATCGCCCTCTGGCACGTGCGCGGGAAGGTGTACGCGATCGCCAATGTCTGCGCCCATCAGCACTTCTCCGAACTGCACCGGGGCATCCTCTCCGGCTTGACGGTATCCTGCCCGATGCACGGCTGGACGTACGCGCTCGAGACCGGCATCGCCGTCTCGGGGAGCGGGAGGGTCAGGACGTACAATGTGAAAGTGGAAGGGGACGTCGTGTATCTTGAACGTTCCGAGAGCATGGAGTGACCTCCCGGGTGGAAACGATGAAGGAACGGGTGAAAGCGAAGGCGCTCGCGCTCGGGTTCACGAGCGTCGGGTGTGCCGCCGCCGGGGAACTCGAAGAGGAGGGAGTGCGTCTTCGCGCGTGGCTCGACCGGGGATACGCCGCGTCGATGGGCTGGATGGAAGCGGGAGCCGCAAAACGCTCCGACGTGCGGCGGGTTCTCCCGGGTGCAAGGACGGTGATCGCCGTCGCGAAGAATTACTACACCGGGGCCCGCCACGACACGGGGGCGGGGTCCGGAAAGATCTCCCGGTACGCGTGGGGGGACGATTACCATGACGTCCTCGGCGTGAAGCTGCGCGAACTGCGCGAATGGCTTGTGTCGGAGAACCCCGGGATCGAGGCCAGGTCCTACGTCGACACGGGACCGGTGATGGACAAGGCCTGGGCCGCGCGCGCCGGGATCGGCTGGATCGGCAAGCACACGAACGTCATCACGCGGGAACAGGGTTCGTGGGTCTTCCTCGGCGAGATCATCACGACGCTCGATCTCGATCCCGATGAGCCGGCGGTCGACAGGTGCGGGACGTGCACACTCTGCATCGAGGCGTGCCCGACCGGGGCGATCGTCGAGCCGTACGTCGTTGATTCGAACCTCTGCCTTTCCTACCTTACGATTGAGCACAGGGGCGGGATCGCCGGGGACGTGCGGGGACGATTCGAGGGCTGGATCTACGGGTGCGATACCTGCCAGGACGTCTGTCCCTGGAACCTGAAATTCGAGGCACCCTGCGGAGAAGACGCGTTTCTTCCGCGCGAGGGGTTCGTCTCTCCCCCGCTTGAGGAGTGGCGGCACATGGACCAGGCGGAGTTCAGCGCCCGGTTCAGGCGCAGCCCGGTCAAGAGAACGAAGCGCGAGGGGCTTCTCCGGAACATCGGCATCGTGCTCGGGACGCCCGACCCCGGAGACGGGCGGACGGCATCTCACACCTCACACGAGGAATGATCAGGAAATCAGAACATGCACAACAGGCTGATTATTATCGGTTCCGGCCCTGCCGGGTTGACGGCGGCTCTCTATGCCGGGCGGGCGAACCTCTCTCCCCTCGTCTTCGAGGGGATACAACCGGGCGGTCAGCTCACGATAACGACCGAAGTCGAAAATTATCCCGGGTTCCCGGCCGGGATCATGGGGCCCGAGCTCATGGATATATTCCGGAACCAGGCCCTCCGTTTCGGCGCGACGTCGGTGTACAAGAATGTCTCGAAGGTCGATTTTCACGCCCCCCCGTTTCGCGTCTGGGCTGACGCCGAAGAGTACACGGCCGATGCGGTCATCGTGGCCACGGGGGCTTCGGCGAAGCTCCTCGGGCTCCCCTCCGAGAAGCGCTTCATGGGCTACGGGGTGTCGGCGTGCGCGACGTGCGACGGGTTCTTTTTCAAGGGCCTCAACGTCGTGGTTGTCGGCGGAGGGGACACGGCGGTAGAGGAGGCGACCTTCCTCACGAAGTTCGCCTCGAAAGTCACCATCGTACACAGAAGGGAGACGCTCCGCGCCTCCAAGATCATGCAGGAGAAGGCGCTCCGGAACCCGAAGATCGCCTTTGTCTGGAACTCGGTCATCGAGGAAATCGTCGGCGTGGAGAATGACGGCAAACGGTCGGTGACGGGGATCCGCCTCAGGGACGTCAGGACGGGTGCAGCCTCCGAGATTCCCGCAGACGGCGTCTTCATGGGGATCGGTCACAAACCGAATACCGACCTCTTCGCCGGGCAGCTCGAGATGGATGCCGTCGGCTATCTTTTGACGCGTGGGAGAGGAACCGCCACGAACATCCCGGGCGTCTTCGCGGCGGGAGATGTCGCCGACAGCGTCTACCGCCAGGCGGTGAGCGCCGCGGGGACAGGATGCATGGCCGCCATTGACGCGGAGCACTGGCTCGCAGAGCACGCCGTCCACACTTCATCACTTTCACACTCGCATTGACATTGAGTGCTCCCGGATCTCCCGGGAAAAGAGTCCCTCTCTGATGCCGGCCCGGTTCGCAGGGCCGGCACCTGTATTCCCGCCATTTCTTCAGCCCGTCTGACTCTTCTTCATCTTCGTTGTGCTATTTGTCTTGCCCTTGCTGACTATTTGGCAGGTCGGGTGTACCATGTCTTTTGGATGCGATACCGTAACTCGTTATGTGTTAATGGCTTAACGTATTTCCGAGTTCCTGGCACGTCCATTGATATTAGAGTTGTCAGATGACAAAAAAACACGCAGGTCAGAACTAATAAGAAGGAGGCAAGTCCGATGTTTGCAAGATTTGAAGCGTACCCGTCGTCCAATCCACTGGTGGCAGATCTCTTCGGAGTCAGCGGACACATTGACTCCCTCCTGGAGAACGCCTTTGGAGCAGTCCCCGCAGATGAGTCGGTATTTGCTCCCCCCGTCGATGTTGCGGAGAACAATGAAGCGGTCGTCGTCGTGGCGGAGATCCCCGGCGTGAAGAAGGAAGATGTCAGGATCTCGCTCGAGAAGGGAATTCTCTCCATCTCCGGCGAACGGAAACCGGGTGAGCCGTCGGCCGAATCCCGCGGTCTCGTGAAGGAACAGCGGTGGGGGAAATTCTCCCGCACGGTGCGGCTTCACAGCGACGTCGATGCCGGCAAGGTTTCGGCGGAGCTCAACGACGGCCTGTTGAAGGTCATCCTCCCGAAGGCCGAATCGATGAAGGCTCACGAAATCCGTGTCAGGTAAGAAAAGGGGGGAAGAACAATGACGCGCACGAACAACGCCCTGATCAAACACGAAGGGAGTGTCCCGGGTCCCGGTGAAGTATTCCGCGGTCCGGTGTCGGTTCCCGCATCGGATGTCTCGGAGACCCGGGACGCATACGTCCTGCACCTGGACATGCCGGGTGCGCTGAAGGATGCCCTGAGCGTGACCGTAGACGGGGATACGCTTGCCGTCCGGGCGCCGATCGTCCCCGTCCACAGGGAGGATGCGGAGGTTCTTTACCGGGAAATCCGGACCGGAAGGTACGAGCGGCGTTTCACGCTGGGCCGGGGAATCGACAGGAACAACGTCGAGGCCGCATATGAAAACGGTGTGCTCACGGTCAGGCTCCTGAAAACCGGAGACCTGAAGCCGAGAGATATTGTCATCCGGTAACAATGCAGTCAACATTCACTAACCGAAGGAGGTGTGCCATGTCACTTGTCCGTTGGAATCCGGCGCGCGACCTGTCTGCATTTCCTTCTGACGTGCTGAGCATGCGGAAGGAATTCAACAGGTTGTTTGACAGCTTCTTCCACGGGGATATCTCTGATACCACGTCGGCGTTCACGTCGGCCTGGATCCCCGCGGTGGATATCGCAGAAGGGGAGAACGACTTCGTCGTCAAGATGGAGCTTCCCGGCGTCGCGAAAGAAGACGTCAAAATCACGATGCAGGAAGGCGTGCTCACCGTGAAGGGTGAGAAGAAGCAGGAGAAGGAATCGAAGGGATCCGACTACCGCAGGGTGGAACGTTCCTACGGTTCGTTCCAGCGCAGCTTCTCGCTCCCGACCGCGGTAAGGGCCGGCGATATTGACGCGACGTTCAGCGACGGCGTCCTCCATATCACGCTGCCGAAGGCAGAAGAGGCGAAGCCGAAGCAGATCGACGTCAGGGTGAAGTAAGGCGCTTTGCACCCGGCGAATGTCCGGGTCCGCGCACGGCGCAGAGGAGGCGGGGGGCCGGGGATCGGTGGGATCTCCGGCCGGCCCCGCCTGAGTATTCGTTCATTCACACAGGAGCGTTCCACGATGGCCAGAAACCGCACCGAATCAACCTTGAAGAAATCCACGGTTCCGCAGGCACTTCCCGTGCTTCCGCTGCGGAACGCCGTCTTCTTTCCGCACCAGGTGACCCCGCTCTCCGTCGGGCGGCAGGCGAGCATACGGGCGATTGAAGAGGCCGCGCGCGACGAAGGGTATCTTGTCGTCGTCGCCCAGCCCGACGCGGAAGTCGAGTCGCCGAAGGAGAAAGACATCCACTGGGTGGGTACGCTGGCCAGGGTCCTGAAGGTGTTCACCCTCGCCGACGGGACGCGCAACGTGCTTGTCCAGGGCATCCGCCGGGTGCAGATCATCTCCGTCCTTCAGACCGAGCCGTTCATCCACGCGGTCGCGCGGGACATGGACGAGGAAAGCGTCTCCGGCATCGAAGTCGATGCGATGGCAACGAATCTGAAGACCCAGTTCCGGAAGGCCGTTGAGCTTTCCCCGAACCTGTCGGAGGAGCAGCTCTCGATCGTTCTTTCCCTGGAAGAGCCCGAGGCGATGACGGACATGATCGCCTCGATGATCCCCGTGGGTGTGGCCGAAAAGCAGGAGATCCTGGAGGCGCGCCAGATCCGGGCCCGGATGGAGAAGCTCACGCTTGTGCTGGCGAAGCTCGTCCAGAAACTCGAGCTCGGCAGCAAGATCCAGTCCGAAGTCCAGGACGGGATCAACAAGTCGCAGAGGGAATACTACCTCCGGGAGCAGATGAAGGCGATCCGGAAGGAGCTCGGGGAAGAGGACGGGAACGTGGAGACGGGTGAGCTCCGTTCGCGGATCGATGCGGCACACCTTCCCGAAGAAGCGCTCAAGGTGGCGGAAAAGGAATTCAAGCGGCTCTCGCAGATGAACCAGGCCTCCGCCGAGTACACGGTGAGCCGGACGTACCTGGACTGGATCCTCGACCTGCCGTGGAGCGTCTCGACGGAAGATTCGCTCGACATCGCCCATGCGCGGGGAGTCCTCGAGCGGGATCATTACGGGCTTGAAAAGGTGAAGAACCGCATCCTGGAATACCTGGCGGTGCGGAAGCTGAAGAAGAACATGCGGGGCCCCATACTCGTGTTTGTGGGCCCTCCCGGCGTGGGGAAGACGTCGCTCGGCCGCTCGATTGCGAACGCGCTGGGCCGCAAATTTGTCAGGATGTCGCTCGGCGGAGTTCACGACGAAGCGGAAATCCGGGGGCACAGGCGGACCTATATCGGGGCCCTCCCCGGGAGAATCATCCAGGGACTGAAGAAAGCAGGGTCAAACAACCCGGTCCTCATGCTCGACGAGGTCGACAAGCTGGGTTCGGATTTCAGGGGCGACCCCTCGTCGGCGCTCCTCGAGGTCCTCGATCCCGAACAGAATTTTTCGTTCAGCGACCACTATCTCGAGATTCCGTTCGATCTTTCGAACGTGATGTTCATCGCCACGGCGAACATGATCGAATCCGTCCCCCCGGCGCTGCGGGACAGGATGGAGATCATCGAAATCCCGAGTTACGTCGAGGACGAGAAGCTCCATATCGCGAAGAAGTTCCTCCTTCCCAAACAGATCGAGGGACACGGGCTGACGCCGGAGCTGTTTGAGATCAACGACGACGCGCTTCGCACGATGATCTCGGGCTACACCCGGGAATCGGGCGTGCGATCGCTCGAGCGCACGATCGCCCGGGTCGTGCGGGGAGCAGCGCGCGAAGTCGCCGAAGGCGCCACCGGGAAAACCTCCGTTACGAGGGACTCCCTGTCGAAATACCTGGGGCAGCAGAAGTTCTTCCCCGACGTCGCCGAGCGGATCAATCGCCCGGGAATCGCCGTCGGTCTCGCGTGGACGCCCGTGGGAGGCGAGATCCTCTTTGTTGAGGCCACGAAAATGAAGGGAAAGGGGAACCTGATACTGACCGGGCAGCTCGGGGACGTCATGAAAGAGTCCGTCCAGGCGGCGCTCAGTTTCATCGCGGCGAACGCCGCGACGCTGGGGGTCCCCGCGGACTTCAGGAACGAACTCGACATCCACGTTCACGTCCCGGCCGGTGCGATCCCGAAGGACGGCCCGTCGGCGGGGGTGACGATGCTGACCGCGCTGACGTCACTCCTGACCGGACGCCGTGTGAGGAACGACCTTGCGATGACGGGGGAGATCACGCTCCGTGGTGCGGTGCTCCCCATCGGGGGCGTGAAGGAGAAGGTCCTCGCCGCGCACAGGGCGGGGGTCAAAACCATACTCCTCCCGGAGCGGAACAGGATCGACCTCGAAGAGATCCCGAAGCCCGCTCTGGAAGGGAAGGACCCGATCCAGTTTCATTTCGTCCGCGAGATGGAGGAGGTCCTTTCCCTGGCCCTTCTCCCGGCGGAAGAATCCGCGGCCCTGTCGCGCGCGCCGCTTGACCTTCATCCGGCGGAAGCGAACTGAGAAGCCGAATCTGCGGTCAGACACTCGTGCGGGCCAACCCCTGGTCAGGCCCCGGCGGAAGCCGGGGCCTGACCGTTCCCGGGAGTTGACACTGACGAGTTTGTTTCGTATAATCTTCTTGTAAATCAACAACTTACGGCGTTCCCCCGGAAGTCATGACGAAGTCGACGAAATGGTTCCTCGGCATACTCGCGGTCCTTGCCCTCTTCGCTCTCGCATTTACACTCCTCATTGTTTCGTTCGTAAGTTCGTCCACCGAGAAGACGGAAACCGTCACCTCGGGCTCCGGTGACAGGATTGCCGTCATCGACCTCAGGGGGGAAATCACCTCGTCGGACGACGTTATCCGTCAGCTGAAAAAGTACCGCGCGGGCAGCTCCGTGAAGGCGATCCTTCTCCACATCGACTCGCCCGGGGGAGGCGTCGTTGCGAGCCAGGAGATGTACGAGGAGGTGAGGAAGACGCGGGACGGGGGAAAACCCGTCGTCGTGTCGATGGGGTCACTGGCCGCGAGCGGCGGGTATTACGTCTCCTGCGGCGCGACGCGGCTCGTTGCGAACAGGGGAACGCTTACCGGGAGCATCGGCGTGATCTCCGAATTTCTCCAGGTGAAGGACGCACTCGCGAAGCTCGGGATCTCGCAGAAGACGATCAAAGCGGGGAAGCTCAAGGACGCGGGCTCGCCGACGAAGAACATGACGGAAGACGATCAGGCCTACTTCCAGAAGCTGATGGATGAGGTCCACAGGCAGTTCATGGACGTGGTTGCCCGCGAGCGCCGGATGTCCCCGGAGAAGGTGCGGGGGCTGGCGGACGGGCGCGTGTTCACGGGCGAACAGGCGGTCGAACTCGGGCTGGTCGACACGATCGGCACGTTCGAGGATGCGGTGAAGATCACGGCGGGGATTGCCGGGATCAGCGGTGAGCCTTCAATTATCAGGGAGAGGCGGCGGCAGCCCTGGTGGGATTCGATGTTCGGCGAAGCGGGGGAAGCCCTCCGCGACATCAAGCAGCAGATCCTCGACCGCCCCGCCCTGTCGTACAGGTTTGCGGGTCCCCCGTATTGAGCCACAACAACAACTAAGGAGATCCTGCGTTGACGAAGGCAGATATCGTGGACACCATTGCCACCGCCACGGGCCTGACAAAGGTTGAGACGGAAGCGGTCGTCGACGGGTTTATCTCGACCGTCATCAATGCCCTGAAGGAGGGGAAGAACATCGAGATCCGCGGGTTCGGAAGCTACAAGGTGAAGAAGAGAAAAGGGCGGGTGGCACGAAATCCCCGGACGGGGGAACAGGTGATGGTGGGCGAGCACTGGGTCCCCCTGTTCAAGGTGTCGAAGGAAGTCAAAAGCCTCGTCAACGAAAACCTGCAGAAGGGCCAGCCCTGATGGCTGTTGCGAAGCTGGTGTGCGGAGACTGCGGCGGATCGCTCTCCCCGACGGACGTCCGGTGTCCCTCGTGCGGAGCGTCGATCGAACGGGAATCGAACCCGGCGGCGCCTCCACCTCCCCCTTCGCCTCCTGCCACCTGCAGCGTCTGCGGTCAGCAGAATCCGGGCGAATCGGAATTCTGCAGCTCGTGCGGGGCGCGCCTCGGCGCCTCACGGCTGCCGGCGCGTCAGGGGAAACCGCGGAATGTCTCCCCCCGGGCCGTGAAGCGTGCGGACAGTCCCGTCTCGGGCGCGCGGATATGGCAGATCATATCCGTCGTCGCCGTCGTCGCTCTCCTTTCCTACGTCGTGTATCTGCAGATCCGGGAAGAGAAACACCCGGCCGCTCCCGCCGCCGAAGCGGGGTCCTCCGGTGAAGGATCGGTGGTTCCGGGGACGCCTCTTCCGTCCATCGACCTGACTCCCCTGGAGGACGCCGTCCGGGACAATCCCGCAGACCCGGCCGCCAGGCTCCGGCTCGCGAACGCGCTCCACGATAGCAGGCTGCTCCTCCGTGCAATCGACGCGTACAGGAAGTACCTCGCGATGAAGCCGAAGGATCCCGATGCACGGACGGACATGGGCATCTGCTACTTCCAGGAAGCGCAGGCGGATTCGCTCAACAGGGAGTCGCTGCTTCACGAGGCCGCACGGGCGATGGAAGAGGCCTTTGCCGGCGCTCCGCGCCCCCACCAGCCTTCGGCGTTCAACCTCGGCGTGGTGTTTCTCCACCTCAGCGAAATTGACAGCTCCACGCAATGGTTCAGGAAGGCCGTTGAGATCAATCCGGAATCCGATCTCGGTAAACGGGCGCAAAACATGATCACGCAGCACACGATGTCACAGTAAAAGAAAGGAGGGGACATGCCAAGCGGAAAAAAGCGGAAGCGTCACAAGATGGCGACGCACAAGCGGAAAAAGCGCCTGAGAAAAATGCGTCACAAGAAGAAGATACGCTAGTCGGCGGCGGGAGCGTGTCGCAGGGGCAGAGAAGTATTGCGAGGGGCACAGCCATTGCGAGCGAAGCGAAGCAATGAGGCGTGCCCCGAAGCAACCCTGCGGCGTTTCCACCCGCGCCGGTGTTGATTTTCTTCAGTGTTGTTGGTACAATACACAATAGTTCAGCGGAGAATATCCCAGTCAGATCTGACAGTCGAGGCCATCATGCAACGTGACAACAGTGGCATGCTGAAGGGGTTGATCATCGGGGTGCTCGCGGGCGGCGCCGTCGGCGCGCTTGTCGCACTGCTGTATGCGCCCAAAAGCGGCCGCGAACTGCGCGCCGACATCAAGGAGAAGGCTGACGGACTCATGGAGGGGGCCGAAGAATATCTCACGGCCGCGAAATCGAAGGCAGGGGAGATCGTCAGCGACGCCAAGAAGCGTTCCGACCAGCTCATCACGGACGCGAAACACAAAGCCGACTCTCTGCTCGAGGATGCGGACAAGATCATCTCCGACGCCCGCACAAAGGCAGCTCCTCTCGCCCAGGAGGGCGCCCGCCTGAAGAACGCCGTCAAGGCGGGCATCGATGCCTACAAGGAAAAAGACGAACGCCGCAGGTCCTGACCGGGCCCTGCACCTCTCAGAGAGGAGATTCCTGTGGAACCAGTTCTCGTCATAGCTCTCATCATTGCACTCCTCTGTCTTTCCGCTCTCTGCATTTATCTCATCGTGGTCCTCGTCCGCGTCAGGGACATTCTCAACGGCGCGGAGAAGGACTTTAAGGAGCTGACCTCGCGCGCCGTGCCGATTCTGGAGAACATGGAATACATCACCGCGCGGGTCAAGAGCATAACGGAAAACATCGACGACCAGGTCATGGTCGTGCGCGAATCGATCTCGTCGGTCAAGCAGATTGCCGAGAACATCGTCGCCATGGAGCGCAAAGTCCAGGATCGCATCGAAGGGCCGATCCTGGATTCCGTTGCCTTCGTGGCGTCCGTGTTCAACGGCGTGCGGACCTTCTTCGACCGGCTCCGCATCTGACGCCTCCGGGAGGTTCTCCCGTCGCGCCGTCCCCTGTTCTCATCCACCGTCCGCCGCAGCACTCTGCCCGGGGCGCTGTCCGCGCCGTCAGTCACTTGGAGGAAACACTACCGTCATGAAAGAATACGCACCCGACCACATCAGAAACCTGGCCCTGATCGGCCACGGAGGTGCGGGGAAGACGTCGACCGCCGAGGCGGCCCTCTTCTCCGCCGGGAGTACGACACGCCTTGGCAGAGTAGAGGAGGGGAATACCCTCTCCGACTACCACCCCGACGAGGTCGAACGTCAGATCTCCATCAATGCCTCCCTCCTGTTCTGCGAATGGAAAACCCACAAGATCAACATGCTCGACACACCCGGGTACACGGATTTTACCGGGGAAGTGAAGGCCTCGCTCCGGGTCGCGGATACCGCGGTGGTCCTCCTCAAGGCGGTCGAGGGGGCGGAGGTCGGAACGGAGATCGTCTGGAAGTACACGACCGAGTTCGGCAATGCCGGGATCTTCGTCGTCAACAAGCTGGACCAGGAGAACGCCGACTTCGACAGGGCGCTCCACCAGGCCCGGGAAATGATAAGCCACGACATCGTTCCGGTCCAGTTCCCGCTCAAGGCGGGCCTCGGGTTTGACGCGATCGTCGACGTCCTGCGGATGAAGCTTCTGAAGTTCCAGCAGGGGGGCGGCGGCAAGTACGTCGAATCGGACATTCCGGCTGAAGCCGCGGGCCAGGCGCAGGAAATGCGCCAGGGCCTCCTGGAGGTCGTCGCGGAGACGGATGAGAACCTCCTGAACAAGTACCTGGAGCAGGGGGGACTCTCCGATGAAGAATTGCGCCAGGGTCTCCGGAGCGGCATCCGGTCGCGGAAGATCTTTCCGCTCCTGTGCGCTGCAGCGACGGTCAACGTGGGGGTCTCAAGTCTCCTGGATTTCATCGTCGAGTACGCCCCCGCCCCGGGCGAGATGGGGCCGCTGCACGGAAAAACCCCGGGGGGCACGGACGAAGCGAAGGAGGTTGTGGCGGTGCAGGACCCCGCGGGTCCCGCCTCGCTGTTTGTCTTCAAGACCGTCTCAGAATCGCACGTGGGGGAACTCTCGTTCTTCCGCGTCTGCTCGGGGAGCGTCAGCCCGGGTCTTGACATGGTCAACGACAGCAACGGGAAGACCGAGCGGCTTGCACAGCTGTTCGTCATGAACGGCAAAGACCGGAAAGAGATCAACCTGCTGGCGGCGGGGGATCTCGGTGCCGTCGTCAAACTCAAAGACACGCACACGAACAACACGCTGAGCAGCAAAAACTTCCCCGTCGTCTACCCGCCCGTGGAGTTTCCTCTCCCGGTCTTCCACGCGGCGATCAATCCGAAGGCAAAGGGGGACGAAGACAGGATGTCGACCGGGCTTCACGCGATACACCAGGAAGATCCGACGTTCGTCTTCCACGTGGAGGGGGAACTCCACCAGACGATCATCAGCGGCCAGGGAGAGCTGCACCTGGACATCGTCGTCAAGCGGCTCAAGCAGCGGTACAACGTCGACGTGGACCTGACGGAACCCCGCGTGGCATACCGCGAGACGATCAAAGCGGTTGTGAAGGATGCGGAGTACAAGCACAAGAAGCAGACGGGGGGGCACGGCCAGTACGGCCACGTCCACCTGCGGCTGGAGCCCCTCAAGAGGGGGCAGGGATTCGAATTCCTCGATGAGATCGTCGGGGGCGTGGTGCCGGGGAAGTTCATCCCCGCGGTGGAAAAGGGGGTCGTCGAATCGATGAAGGAGGGACCGCTCGCCGGGTACCCTGTCGTCGACGTCAGGGTCGCGCTCCACTACGGCTCGTATCACGACGTCGATTCCTCGGAAATGGCGTTCAAGGTCGCCGGATCGCAGGCGTTCAGGAAAGGGTTCCTTGAGGCGAAACCGATCCTCCTGGAGCCGATCTTCAACATCGAGGTCAAGGTGCCCGAGGACGCGATGGGCGACGTCATGGGGGACATCTCCTCCAGGCGCGGCAAGATTGCCGGGATGGAGGGAGCGGGACATTACCAGATCATCCGGGCCCAGGTTCCCGCCGCGGAGCTGCACAAGTACGCCACGATCCTCCGGTCGAAGACGGGGGGGCGCGGCGTCTTCAGCGCGACGATGTCGCACTACGAAGAGGTGCCGCGCGAGGTTGCCGAGAAAGTCGTCGCCGCTTCCGAGAAGGCGAAGGAACAGGCCGCCTGAGGGCGTCCTGACGGGCGGCAGAGTACAGGGGTAGGGGGCCGGGGGTACGGGCCCCCTCCCTTTTTATCTCACGTGCAAGGGTCCGGTCATGAAGCGCATGTGGTCTCCGTGGAGATCCGCCTACATCCAATCGTTCAGCGCGGCGCCGAAACGAAAAAGCAACGAGAGCATCTTTCGCGCAGCGCTTGCCTCCCGGGATGACAGGAAGAACCTCATCGTCTGGCGCGGAAAACACTGCTTTGTGATCATGAACCGTTATCCGTACAACAGCGGGCACGTCATGATCGTACCGAACCGGCAGATTGCGGACGTGCAGGATCTGACGCGGGCGGAGCTCACGGAGATCATGCAGACCGCCCAGCGGGTGATGAAGGCCCTTGACAGGGTCATGCACCCCCAGGGGTACAATTTCGGCGCGAATTTCGGAAGGACGGCGGGTGCCGGGATCGACGAGCACGTCCATTTTCACATCGTTCCGCGTTGGAACGGGGACACGAACTTCATGCCGGTCATATCCGACACGAAGGTGATCTCCGAGGATATGAACGTGACCTGGGACAAACTGCGCAAATTGCTATGATTTTCCGGGGATACAGGGTTAAACGTCGGTTTTCTCAGAGTGTCTAATGTGTGCCGCCATACTGTGTTTATTGAGGGTTAATGCAGCCCCGCTCGGATATTGAACTTGTCCAGGAGGTCCGGAACGGACGGCGGCAGGCATTCACCGAGCTGATGAGGAGGTACCAGGAGCGGGTCTACTGGGTCGCCCGCCGGATCGTCGGATCGCACGACGATGCGGACGACGTCGTGCAGGAGACGTTCGTAAAAGCGTACCTGGCGCTCGGGGAGTTCCGGGGTGATTCGAGTTTCTTCACGTGGATATACCGGATCGCCGTCAATCTTTCGTTGAACGCTCTCAGGAAACGACAGGTTCTGAATTATCTTCACGAGAGCGAGCTGTTGAGCCGGATTCTTCCGTCGACGGACGATCCGGGGAAGGATCTCGAGAATGCCGAAACCGAATCGGCGCTCGCGCGGGCCGTGGCGACGCTTCCCGAGAAGCAGAAAGCGGTGTTCGTTATGCGGTATTATGACGAGATGACGTACGAGGAAATCGGAAGAGTGCTCAAAACGTCGGTCGGCGGTCTCAAAGCCAACTATTTTCACGCGCTGAGAAAAGTGCGGGAGTACATGCGCCATGAAATACAGGATGGAGAAACACCCTCTCACGGATGAGCTCGAGCGTGAGCTCGTATCCGGCATACGTGAGCTTGCCGGTGCCCGGGGAGATGCGGAAAAACCCCGCGTCCCCGATGCCTACTGGCAGAACCTCATTGTGAAAATCAACAACAGGATCGACAGGGCCACGAGCGGGAGGGCGCTGTCGATCAGCTGGGCTGCCCGTGTGGCGATCCCCGGCGTCGTGGCGATCGTCTCGTTCCTCGTCGGGCTCCACTATTACGTCCCGGACGCGACGCGGCGGGAACCCACGGTGGCGGAGGTTGTTCTGTCGCTGCCTCCCGCGGCGATCGACTCGCTCCTCGTCGACCCTTCGCGCGCAGACCCGTCGCTGTCGGTGGAAGACGTGGCGACCGATGTGTTCGTGTTTTCCCGTCTGCAGATCGCCGACTACTTCATCGAAAACGGTAACCCGGCCGACGCCGTCGACGGGGTCACCGACAGGGAAGCAAACACGATCCTGGCGGTGCTCTCTTCGGATGTCAAATAATGGCAAGAGTGAGGATGAAATCTCGTATGAAAAACTTCCCTGTGTACGCCCTCGCGTGCCTTCTCTCCCTTCCACCGGCACTCTTTGCGCAATCCGACCGGCCGCCCGAGCCCCCGCAGGGGGATCGCCCGTCCGATCGGATCGAGAACCTGAGGAAGGTGCGCCTTGTGGAGGTCCTGGAGCTGAAGGAGGACCAGTCCGTTCGATTCCTTGCACGGATGAACGATCACGACAAGGCCCGCCGCGATCTCATGAAGGAACGCGGGGATGCACTGGATCGGCTCGAGCGGCTGATCCGGAACAAGGCTGATGACGGCGAATTTACGAAGGGGTTTGCCGAGGTGGCCGCCATCGACGACAAACTGACGACGGAACGGAGGAGCTTTTTCGCCGGGCTCTCCGACATACTTACCCCCACACAGCGGGCGAAAATGCTCATATTCGAACGACGGTTCGAAAAGGAACTCCGCGAAGCGATGCGAGAAGCCCAGCGTCGTCGAAAGGAGCAGGAAAACCAGTAAATCTGGAGTAGAGTCAGCGTGGGGGGGGGGAGATCCCCCCCCTTCGTTTTCCCCCCGATTTCCAGTTTTTTGCACCTCCCTCCCCGGATTGATTCCTAATATTGCTATCCTTTTCCTATCCATGGAAATCTCGACTGTACAATAACTCAATTCTCTGTTGAGAATCTGAACATGTATTCTTAAAAAGCTGTGAAATATCAGGTTTTTCTGCTACTTCTCCTTCCGTCTCGCCCCCCTTCATGTGGTAGATACCCCCTGATTCTCTGGCATGCGGATTGACTCCTCTGGGGCAGAGTGTAGAAGCTTATTTTGCCCCTCCTGCGGGGTTCTCTCTTTCACCTAACAAAGGAACCAGACAATGAAACGCGCTGCTACAGCTTGTCTGATCTTGGTCGCGTTCCTGCTGCTCGTGGCTATGGCTTTCACAGCGACGGCGCAGGTCGTGAACCTCAAGATCGATGCGATCTGGCCGACGAAGTTCGGGACAGGCGCTCAGAAACCCGCGACGGGGACAAACCCGGTCTCCTCAGGACTCAACGTCGTCCCGGTCGGGATGAGGACGTATTTCCTCGCAGACACCACCGGCTCGGGAGCGACCACGGTCTCTTCGTTCTCCTGGAGCGTGATCACGCGCCCCACCGGCTCGACGGCGAATTTTGCGCAGACCGGCACGATACGGGACACGCTGGTGCCGGACGCCGAAGGCGTCTTCACGATTCAGCTCGTCGCCGGCGGCCAGACGATGACGCAGACGATCACCGCCAGCAATTTCAAGGGCTCGACGACCGACCAGGACTGCGGCCTCTGCCACGCGGTCATACCGAAGGCGCAGGCGGCGTTCAACCAGTGGAAGACCAGCGATCACGCGACGATGTTCCTCCGCGGCATCTCCGGCATGCTGGAAATCGAACCCAATCCCACGAGCAACGACTCGGTCGGCTCCTACGGCGCCAACTGCGTGAAATGCCACACGACGGGCTGGGACCAGTCAGCCAACAACGGCAACTTCGGTTATCTCGCGCACAAGGCCAACGGCGCCACCCCCGCGTGGGACACCACGTGGGTCAAGAATCCGTCCGTGTCGGGTTCGTACATCAGGACCAACGACACGACGAACTGGCATCAGATTTCGAGCTCGTATGCGAACCTCGTTCCGACGTCGAACATCGGCTGCGAGGACTGCCACGGCCCGGCGAACTATCACTCGTCGCACGGCTCGCCGCTCGGCATCAGCAGGAACTCCAACACGTGCATGCAGTGCCACGCCGCCAATCCCATCGGCGGACACCACGCGCTCGGGACGTACTGGCTGACGTCGGTGCACGCGCAGCTTCCGAACGGATCGCACACCGCGCAGACGGGCTGCTATCCCTGCCACAGCGGTTCGGCGTTCATCACGTGGATCAAGGCGGGAAAGTCCTCGAACGCCCCCTATGATACCACGACGATCGGCGGCCAGCCCTCCCCGACGAACGACGGCAACGTCTCGATCGGCTGCCCCACGTGCCACGACCCGCACACGATGCAGCTCCGCACGACGAAGCTCGACTCGCTCCGCAACGGCTACCTTCCCCCGGCGAATGTCGGCGGATTGGGCCAGCTCTGCATGAACTGCCACAACTCGCGCTACAGCGTGAAGTCAAAGGTCACGACGAAGGGCCCGTACTACGGGTTTGCCGACAGGTACGGCCCGCACCACAACCCGCAGGCCGACATGTACTACGGTTCCAACGGCTACCAGTACGGCGACACGACGATCACCGGCCTCATGACCCATGCGACGGCGAAGGACGCCTGCGTGACCTGCCATATGGCTGCCGGCGCGAACCCGGGAAATCCGACGCAGGCCGGCCACACCTGGGGCATGGTTGACAGCCTGGGGAACCCCACGGTGAGCGGTCTGCTTGCGTGCCAGCCCTGCCACGGTCCGATAACGAAATACACGGACATCATCGCGGCCGCCGACTATGACGGGAACGGCAAAATCGAGGGCGTCCAGACGGAAATCAACGGGCTCCTCAACAAGCTGAAAGCAAGGCTCCCGATCGACTCGCTGACGGGGGACGTGATCACGATGATGAAGGACTCCCTGAAAGTGAAGGGGAATCAGAAGATGGTCGCGGACATCTGGAACTACTGGTTCGTCAAGGAAGACCGGAGCATCGGCGTCCACAATCCGAAGTACGCGATCGCCCTGCTCCAGAAGGCGCTCGGGATCACGTTCACGGGGATCAAGTCGATCGGGCCCGCCCCGTCGACGTTCGCCCTGAGCCAGAACTACCCGAACCCGTTCAACCCGACGACCAACATCGAGTTCGCCATCCCGCACAACGAGACGGTGAAGCTCGAAGTGTATGACATTCTCGGACGCCTTGTCACCACGCTGGCAAACAGCGACATGCCTGCCGGCACGTACAAGGTGATCTGGAACGGAAAAGACTCGAAGGGCCAGTCTGTCGCAAGCGGCCTGTATCTCTACCGGCTGCAGGCGGGCTCGTTCACGTCCGTCAAAAAAATGCTCATGCTGAAGTAACCGGGCAGCCGGTTGCTGATGCACGCATAGGTGTTTGCTTCACGCACCACCCACCCGGGGGCGACCATCACTGGCCGCCCCCGTTCTTTTGCAGTCATTGCGACGAAGCAACCATTGCAATTGACATCCCTCCCCCCGCCCCGTATATTGAGATTCATGAGACGGATATACCTCGACCACACCGCCACGACCCCGCTCGATCCGCGCGTCATGGAAGCCATGCGCCCCTGTTTCTCCGGCTCGTTCGGGAACGCGTCCTCCGTCCATTCATACGGGAGGGACGCGCGGGAGGTCCTCGAGCGTGCCCGGGCGATCGTCGCTGATGCCGTGGGGGCGGAGCCTGCGGAGGTGATTTTTACGGGGGGAGGGACGGAATCCGACAACCTTGCCATCGCGGGGGTGGTTTCCGCGGCAAAGGGGAGGGGCGAAATCGTGACATCGGCGGCGGAGCATCACGCGGTTCTGGAGCCCTGCCGTTATCTTGCGGAGAAGGGGCGCGGCGTGACGATTCTCCCGGTGGACACCCGGGGTGCCGTCGACATGGAGGCGCTCCGCGGCGCCGTGGGGGAACGCACGGCGCTCATCAGCATCATGCACGGCAACAATGAAACCGGGACGATCTCGGATATCCCTGCGGTCGCCGCGATCGCGAGATCCACCGGAGCACTCCTCCACACCGATGCAGTCCAGAGCGCCGGAAAGATACCCGTGAACGTGCGCACGCTCGGCGCCGACCTGGTGACGCTCTCCGCCCACAAGATGTACGGGCCGAAAGGGATCGGCGCGCTCGTGGTCAGGCGGGGCGTTCCGATCGACCCGCTGATCCGGGGCGGAGGCCAGGAGCGCGGAAGGAGGCCCGGGACGGAGAACGTCCCGCTGGCCGTCGGGTTCGCCGAAGCGTTCCGGCTTGCCCTTGAGGACATGGACGGGGAGTCGGAGCGTCTCGGGGGGCTGCGCGATGAACTCGAGCGGCGTCTCCGGGACATGTTTCCCGGCATCCGGGTGAACGGGGAGGGGGGTGCGCGGCTCCCGCACATACTGAATGTCTCATTCGACCCCGCCGCCTATCCCCTGGAAGGGGACATGCTCGTGATGAACTTGGACCTGGAGGGGATCGCCGTCACCAGCGGGTCGGCGTGCACGTCGGGAAGCCTGGAACCGTCGCACGTCATTCTCGCCATGGGGAGCGATGAGAAGACCGCGAAGGCCACGCTCAGGTTTTCGTTCGGGAAGGGGAATACGATGGAGGATGTCGAGTATGCCGCGGAAGCGCTGAATGCCGTGGTCAGGAGAATGTTAAAGAAACCCGCAGGTTGATCACGCGCCCCGGAGCCTCTCCGCCTCCCGCAGGGCGACTCCGTACCTCACCCCCCGTTCGCTGACGACCATCGAATCGAACTTGAAGTGGGCCATGATCTCCCGGGCGATGAGCGTCCCGGCGACGATGACGTCGCTCCGGCCCTCCATCACCTCCGAGAGTCCGCGGATCGACGCCGACGGCATCACGCGGAGTGTCCGGAACAGCGACTCCACCGCCTCACGCCCGAGCAGGTAATTCGTCACCGAGGCTCTGTCGAACGATTTCCGTCCCTGCGCCAGGAGCGCGAGCGACGTTGCGGTCCCCGCGACGCCGACGAGGACCGACCCCGCGAACGGGAAACGGGAAGCGCGTTCGATCTCGTTTTCCGTCAGTTCGATCGCCGTTTCGAGCTCACCCGGCGTCGGGGGATCGTGGCGCAGGCATCGCTCCGTGAGCCTGACGGATCCGATATCGAGGCTGATTCTTTCCCCGATCCGAACGGCGTCCCCCGCGACGATCTCCGTGCTCCCCCCGCCGATGTCGACCACCGTGTAGCGGGCGGCCTCCGGTGCGCCGGAGACGGTCCCCCTGTAGGCGAGAAGAGCCTCGTCGTCTCCGCTCAGGACTTCGAGGTCGAACCCCGTTTCCTTCCTCACGCGGAGAGCGAACTCCTCCCTGTTGGCGGCGTCACGGACGGCGCTGGTCCCGCAGACCGCCGTTGCCGAAGGCGCGTGGGGGGCGATGAGCAGCCGGTACTCGTTCAGGACGGCGATGACGCGGTCCATCGCGCCGGCCTCGAGCACCCGGCGCGAATCCACTCCCCGTCCGAGGCGTGGGACCCGCTGCTCGTACACGATCGGGTGAATATCCCCGTCCGGTTCGACGCGGGCGACGAGAAGCAGAACGGTGTTGGTGCCGATGTCGACGACCGCGACGTTCACGGGCGCGCCGCGGCCAGTGCGATCCATTCCCCCTCCTCCGCTTCGTCGCAAACCGGGAGCCCGGAGCCGGCGAGCGCGGCCTTTATCGCTTCCCGGTCCGTGTCCAGGAGACCGGAGAGGATCATCGTTCCCCCCGGGGCGAGCCGCCCGGCAAGCGCGGGGAGCATTTCCTCGATGACGTTCTTCTGTATGTTCGCCGCGATCATGTCGAACTCCGCTCCGGTGACGGCCTGAATATCGCCGCGCAGCACCGTGAAGAGCCCGGAGACCCCGTTGAGCCGCGCGTTTTCCACGGCGTTGGAGGACGACCACTCGTCGATGTCAAATCCCACCGCCGATGCCGCGCCCAGCTTCAGCGAGGCGATGGCGAGTATGCCGGTCCCCGTCCCTGCGTCGAGGACGCGCGTCCCGGGTGTGAGATGCTTTTCGAGGAGAAGGAGGGCGAGCCGGGTGGATTCATGGTACCCGGTCCCGAACGACATCTTCGGGTCGATCGTCAGCACGATGTCCCCCGGGGCGGCGGTGAAGGGGTGCCACGTGGGCGCGACGACGATCCGTCCGGTCACGCGGATAGGCCGGATCGTCTCCTCCCACGAGCTGTTCCAGTTCTGTTCGGCGATCCGTGAGAGTGAAAGCGTCGGAGGGGGAAGCGCAAGGCCCGCGGCGATCTGCGTGAGGGATGTCCGCAGCGGATCGAGCCGGTCCGGGTGCCAGAGATCTTCGCGCATGTACGCCCGGAGGACGGGCCCGTCCTCCCAGAACCCCTCGAACCCCTGCACGCGAAGCGCGCCCGTCATCGTGTCGAACGCCGCGGCGTCCGTGCCGATGGCAAGCTCGATGTGGGGGTGCCCCATGGTGTCAGGGGACCTGGGCGTACACGACGCTGGCGATCACGGAGCCGACCGCTTCGAGGCTCTCCCCGCTGCAGTGGGCGGGAATGTCCTGGTGCGTGTGCCAGTAACGGTTTGTGGGGTCGGGGTAATTGAAATCGATGATATCGATCGTCTGGATCCCCGCTTCGTTCAGGGGAAGATGGTCATCCATGATCTCCTCCCCCTTTTCGTCCCGGAACTGGGACACGCCGAGGAACGCCGCGGTCTTCCACACCATGTCGACGACGTCGGGCGCGTACCGGAGCGAATACTGCTCCTTGGGAAGCTCGAGAAACGTGTCCCCGACCATGTCGAGGAGTATGCCGAACCGGGGGACATAGTCCTCCGCCTTGTGTTCCGCGAAGTAGCGCGACCCGAGGAGGTAGCTGGCGTGGTCGCCTTCCTTGCCGTAATCCTCCCCGTCAAAAAGCACGATGTCCACGCCGATCGCAGGGGGAGTGTGCTTCAGCAGCCGTGCGATCTCCATGAGAACGGCGACTCCGCTTGCACCGTCGTTCGCCCCCAGTATGGGGTCGTTCCTCTTTCCCCGCGTCTCGTCCTGCTCGGCGCGCGGGCGCGTATCCCAGTGCGCGCACAGGAGGATTCGCGTCGGATTCTTCGGCCGGAAGCTCGCGATGACGTTTGTCAGCCGGAGCTGTTCGCCGCCGTACCCGCTGTGCGTGAATTCCTGGAGCCTGACCTCGTCGGTGAGCGAGCGGAGGGTGGAGACCAGGTACGCGAGGCAGGCGCTGTGTCCCGCCGAATTGGGGTTCCGGGGGCCGAAACCGGTCTGCGTCGTCAGGTACAGGAACGACTGCTCGCCGCTGAACGTCGGAAGCGGTTCGGATGTCACGATGGTCTTTTCTTCTGTGGGAGCGGGCTTGCGGGCGGGGGCCCCGCCTGCGGCGGGGGTCTGACCGCTGTCTTTGGAGCAACCGGCGAGAAGCATCAGCACGAGGACGGGGGGGATCGCGTATTTCGTCATTCGATGATCGTGTGGTGGTATCAGATTGACAAAAAAATACGCAAATAGGTTCCGAAATGCAAAACCGCCCTGCAACCTTTCATTCAGGACGCCCGTCTAACTGGTAGAGAAGCAGCGTATTCCCTCACGGAGGACCGAACATGCACCGATTGACACGCATTCCCGTTCTTGTGATCCTGGCCATGCTCGTGGCGGGGACAGCCGCCTGTGCACAGAAACGACTTGAAAAGAAGTTCCAGGTGTCCCCCGGCGGTACGTTCACGCTGGGAACCGATGCGGGTTCCGTCAAAGTCATGGGGACGTCGTCGAACGAAGTCTCGGTCGTCGCCGAGATACGGGGGAGGGAAAAGGACGTCGAGGGCTTCGAGATCACCGCGGAGCAGTCCGGCAAGAACGTCGACGTCAGGGGAAAGATGAGCAAGGGGAATTCCTGGTTCTGGAATTCCGTCGACATCGACGTCAGGTACAGCGTCTCGGTCCCGCGGGAATACTCGCTGAAGATGCACACCTCGGGCGGGGACATCGACGTGAGCGATCTCAAGGGCGTCGTCGACGGGAAGACGTCGGGAGGGAATGTCTCCATCGGCGGGACCGAGGGGGACGTCGATCTTGAGACCTCGGGGGGGAATGTCGAGGCGGAAAAATGCACCGGATCGCTTCGCATGCGAACTTCAGGGGGAGAGATCAACGTTCGCGGGATCGCCGGCGACGTGGACCTCGGGACTTCCGGCGGGGACGTGAAGATCAGCGACGTTGACGGAAAGGTCCGTGCGGAAACGTCCGGGGGGAGCATGTACGTGAAGATGAAAGGGGCGAACAAGGGGGTGTTTGCCGAAACATCGGGGGGAGATATCGAGATCGTCGTCTCCAAATCGGTCGCGGCCGACATCGACGCCGCCACGAGCGGCGGGAGCGTGCATTTCGACTTTCCGGTCACGCTCTCCGGTCAGATCGACGAGAGCAGGGTCCGGGGGACGCTCAACGGCGGCGGCAACACTATCCACGCCCACACCTCCGGGGGTGACGTCCGGTTCCGTTCCGCCGACTAAAACGCGCTTCTCTTTAACCCCGCCAGGAACGCTCCGATCCGGTCCTGCACGCGCCGGTAATCGCGGGCCCTGGCGGGGAAGTGCTGCATGAGCATCGAAAAAGCGAGCTCCTCCCCGTCGGCCGTCGTCACGTACCCCGAAAGAGAAGAAACCCCCTCGAGCGTTCCCGTTTTTGCGTGCAGATTTCCCTCCGCGGGCGTCCCCCGCATCCTTGCAGAAACCGTGCCGCTCACTCCTGCCGCCGGGAGCGAGGCGTACCATGAAGAAAACAGGTCCGTCCTCCGCCGCATTGCGGAAAGGAGCGTCGTGATCGTCCGCGGCGACGTCAGATTGTAGCGCGACACTCCCGAACCGTCGGCGATCACGATCCTCGTCGTATCGACGCCGATGCCCGCCAGGAACCGCCTCACGAATCCCGCACCGGTCTCCGCGGAACCCGGGAGCCCCGTCCTTTCTGCGGCGATCGTCTTGAGAATGTTCTCCGCGGAGAGGTTGTCGCTGACGTGGTTCATGTACGTGAGGACGGAATCGAGCCGGTGCTCGCGGTGCGCGATCTCCGGCGCCCCCCGCGGGACGGTGTCGAGGAGAAGCCCGTTGCACTTGAGCCCCCGGGCCTCGAGTCGTTCGCGGAGGACCGTCAGCGTGTACCAGTGGGGGTCGGTGACGCTCAGCGTGACGTCGATGAGCGTGTCCCGGGGGGAAATCGATCCCTTCACGGTGATGGAGTTCAGGTGTTCCCGCCAGTTCCGCGACACGTCGACGGTGCTTGCCGCTCCGGGGGTGTCCGTCACCGCCGTGTTTTCGACCTCCACGTACGACGTGGGGGGATCGACCTCGACCCGTGCCGAATCCCCGGGGCCGTTCCCGGGCCTGACGAGGACGCGCACGGTGTTTCCGTTGAGCGAAAGAGGAGAGATGAACATCGCCGTCGGATCGGGTTCGTCGTCCCACGTCCACCCCGCACCCCGGGAGAGGTCGTCGAACGCCGACAGGTCTCCCGACAGCGTCCACGACGATCCCGGGGGAACCGCGCCCCGTATCGCCGCGGCGAGCTCGTCGATGTCCTTTGTCGACAGGAGCGGGTCGCCGGAGCCGCGGATGATGATCCGCGGGGGAGACGCCGTGTCGACGAAGACGCCCGTGCGGAACCGGTACGCGCCTCCCAGTTCGTTCAGGGCGCACGCGGACGTGAAGAGCTTCTGGTTGGAGGCGGGGGTGAGCGTCAGGTCCCCGTTCAGGTCGTACAGCGTTTCTCCCTGTGTGAGCGAGACGATCCGGATCGCGGCGTTGGAAGGAGGAAACAGCGTATCCGGCAGGAGCTCATCGATGGCGCGTTTCAACGCCGGGTAAGGAGACACGCTCGGGATCCTGGCGTTCGCGTCGCGCGGCAGGTGCTCCGGCGCGATGCCGGGGGCGCAGCCCGCGGCGACGAAGACGGAAAGTGCGGCGAAGAGTGTTTTCATTCTTCTAGTTTAGGCGAAATAGCCTCAAAAGCAAATATTGATTGCATCCCGTTTTCTCTCTATATTAAAGGGTATTTCCAGTTCCCTGACAAATTCCGGTGTGTGATGCTCGGCGTTTTGAAGAAATTGTTCGGCAGCAAGCATGAAAAGGACGTGAGGGCTCTCCGCCCGATTGTCGATGAGATCAACGCCATCTACGCGGAGTACGGCAAGCTTTCCGACGACGAGCTCCGGGGGAAGACGGCGGAATTCCGTGCGCGCATACAGGAAGCGCTGAAGGAGACGGACGAGGCGCTCGCCGGGAAACGGTCCGAGCTGCTGACGGATATGGAGCCCCCCGCACGGGAACGGCTTCTCGATGACATCGCCGCGCTGGAGAAGGAACGGGACGAGATCACCTCGGACATGCTCGAAGAGCTTCTTCCCGAGGCGTTCGCCGCGGTCAAAGACGCCTGCCGCCGGCTCGTCGGGACCTCGTTCGATCTTCTCGGGAACACGGCCGTCTGGGACATGGTCCCGTTCGACGTCCAGCTCATCGGCGGCATGGTGCTCCAGCAGGGAAAGATCGCCGAAATGGCCACGGGAGAGGGAAAAACCCTCGTGGCGACGATGCCCGTCTATCTCAACGCCCTCCCCGGCCGCGGCGTGCACCTCGTGACCGTCAACGACTACCTGGCGAAACGTGACAGCGTCTGGATGGGGAAGGTCTACGAGTACCTCGGCCTGACCGTGGGATGCATCCAGAACACCATGGATTCCTTCCAGCGGCGGAAGGAATACGCCTGCGATATCACCTACGGCACGAACAACGAATTCGGGTTTGACTACCTGCGCGACAACATGGTTGTCGACAAGGTCGACCTTGTCCAGCGGGAATACTACTACGCCATCGTCGACGAGGTCGACTCCGTCCTTATCGACGAAGCCCGGACCCCGCTGATCATCAGCGGCCCCACCAAGAGCGAGGACCACAAGTTCAACGAGATGAAGTCCCCCGTCGAGCGCATCGTGACCGCCCAGAGGAACTTCGTCTCGAAGATCGTCGCCGATGCCGAGAAGCTGATCGCCGAGGGGAAGGAGCAGGAGGCGGGCGTTAATCTCCTCCGTGCCTTCCGCGGCCTTCCGAAGCACCCGAAGCTGATGAAGATGATGACGGAACCGTCGACGAAGAAACTCATCCTGGAGACCGAGAACGAGTATCTGCGCGACCAGAGCCGCCGGATGCACGAAATCGACGACGAGCTCTTTTATGCGATCGAAGAGAAGAACCACCAGATCAGTCTCACGGAGAAGGGGCGCGAATACCTGACCCCGATCGTCGGCGACAGGGACTTCTTCGTCCTCCCCGACCTGGGGACGGAACACAGCATCATCGAAGCCGACGCCTCGCTCTCGAAGGACGAGATCCTCCGCCGGAAGGACGAAGTCAACCTCCTGTATTCCGAGCGCAGCGACCGGATCCACACCGTCACCCAGCTCCTGAGGGCGTATTCCCTGTACTCGAAGGACGACGAATACGTCGTGACGGACGACGGGAAAGTGCAGATCGTCGACGAGTTCACGGGAAGGCTTCTTCCCGGCAGGCGGTATTCCGAAGGGCTGCACCAGGCGATCGAGGCGAAGGAAGGGGTGAAGGTCGAGCGCGACATGCAGACGCTCGCGACGATCACGCTCCAGAACTACTTCCGCCTGTACAAGAAGCTCGCGGGGATGACGGGGACCGCGGAAACCGAAGCGGCGGAGTTCTTCGACATCTACAAGCTCGACGTCGTCGTGGTGCCGACGAACAAGCCGATGGTTCGTGACGACGTCGACGACGTGATCTACAAGACGAAGAGGGAAAAGTACAACGCGGTGATCGAAGAAATCGAGAAGATGCGCTCGGAGAACCGCCCGGTGCTCGTCGGCACCACGAGCGTCGAGGTTTCCGAGACGATCAGCCGCATGCTGAAACGGAAGAACGTCCCGCACAACGTCCTCAACGCCAAGCAGCATCAGCGGGAGGCGGAGATCGTTTCGCACGCGGGGCTCCCCGGCGTGATCACGATCGCGACGAACATGGCCGGGCGCGGTACCGACATCAAGCTCGGGCCCGGCGTCCGCGATGCAGGGGGACTCCACATCGTCGGCACGGAGCGCCACGAGGCGCGGCGCATCGACAGGCAGCTCAGGGGCCGTGCCGGGAGGCAGGGAGATCCGGGGTCGTCCCTCTTCTTCCTTTCGCTCGAGGATGACCTGATGCGCCTTTTCGGCAGCGACAGGATCGCCTCGATCATGGAGCGGATGGGCCTGAAGGAAGGGGAAGTCATCCAGCATTCGATGATCACACGCTCCGTCGAGCGCGCGCAGAGGAAGGTGGAGGAGAACAACTACGGGATCAGGAAGCGCCTGCTGGAGTATGACAACGTCATGAACCAGCAGCGCGAGGTGATTTACACGCGGCGCCGGAGCGCGCTCCTGGGGGAGCGGCTCAAGGACGAGGTCCTCGACCTGGTGGATACGTTCGCGGCGAAGGCGGTGGACAAGTACTACGAGGAGGCGGACATCACCGGGCTCCAGGACGAGCTCCGGACGCAGCTGCTCCTCGACCTGCAGGTCACCCCCGAGGAGTTCCGCGCGAAAGGGCCCGACGGGCTACGGAGCGCGATCAACGCTGCGGCGGCGGAGTTCTACAGGAGAAAAGAAGAGCGCCTCGGTGCGGAGATCATGGGGCGGATCGAGAAAATGGTCGTCCTCCAGGTGATCGATGAGAAGTGGAAGGATCACCTGCGGGAGATGGACGACCTGAAGGAGGGGATCCACCTGCGGGCGTACGGGCAGAAGGACCCGCTTGTGGAGTACAAGACCGAGGGGTTCCGGATGTTCATGGAGCTCATCGACCTCATCGATGCGGAAATTGCGACGACAGTGTTCAAGCTGTTCCCCGCGCAGACGCAGGAGCTCCCGATCCGCGGGCCGCAGCGTCCGCCGCAGGCCGTCAGGACGACGCACGATTCCGCGCTCGGGATGGGCTTCCAGCCCAACCGTGAGCCCGTGCCCGGCGCCGCGGGCGATCCGGCGAAAGCGGGGAAGCCGCAGCCCGTCCAGGTCGGGGAGAAAGTCGGGCGCAATGATCCCTGCCCGTGCGGGAGCGGGAAAAAGTACAAGCAGTGCCACGGGAAGTAGGAACCCCAGCCATGAAAAAAATTGAAGCCATTATCCGCCCTTTCAGGATTGACGACGTGCGGGAGGCTCTCGCGGAGATAGGCGTCAAGGGCATGACACTGACGGAAGTCAAGGGTTACGGCCGCCAGAAGGGGCACACCGAGCTCTACCGGGGATCGGAGTACCAGATCGATTTCCTCCCGAAGATCAAGCTGGAGGTCGTCGTGTCCGACAAAACCCTGGACAAGGTCGTCGATACGATCATCAAGGCCGCGAAGACCGGCCAGGTCGGAGACGGGAAGATCTTCGTCTATCCCGTGGAAGACGTCATACGGGTGCGCACCGGCGAGAGCGGTGAGGAGGCCCTGTAGGGACGTGCCAGACAACGCCGCGCTCCGGTGATTCTCATTCCGCAGGAGATTCCATCTCATGACAACGTCGAACAGCCCCGTCCCAGGACGGGGCTTGCCGTCTTGAACGAGCCCCGCGATTCCGGACCCGCCGGTTTCCGGTGCGGCTACGTGGCCATCGTCGGTGAGCCGAACGTCGGGAAATCCACGCTGATGAACGGCGTGCTCGAGCAGAAGATCTCGATCGTCACGAAAAAGCCGCAGACGACGCGGCACAGGATCCTCGGCATACTGACGACCCCCGCGTACCAGGCGGTGTTCCTTGACACGCCGGGGATCATCCTTCCGCGCTATGCGCTCCACGAGGCGATGATGGAGTCGGCATCCTCCGCCGTGAGCGACGCGGACATCATCCTCTTCCTTGTCGACGCCTCGCGCCCTGCCGGCGGGGAGGACTCCCGGGAGGAATCGATCCTCGCGCAGTTTGGCGCCGCGGGCGTCCCGGTCTACCTGGTGCTGAACAAGATCGACATCGTCGAAAAGGCGGGTCTGCTCCCCCTGATCGACCGGTACGCGAAGCTCTACCCGTTCCGGGAGATCTTTCCGGTCTCCGCGCTCACGAAGGAAGGACTCGCCGGACTGATGGCGGGCATTTCCTCGGTGCTCCCCGTTCATCCCGCGCTGTACCCCGCGGATATCGTCAGCGAGCAGCACGACCGGTTCTTCGTCGCCGAGATCATCCGGGAGAAGATATTCATCCGGTGCCAGGAAGAGGTGCCGTATTCGACGACGGTCGAGATCACCGGGTTCATCGAGCGCGGCGCGGCGCCTGACGGGGAGCCGGCACCCCCTCCGAAAAAAGGGAAGCCCCTGAAGTGGTTCATCAGCGCCGACATCTATGTCGAGCGGGATTCCCAGAAGGGGATACTGATCGGGAAGAAGGGGGGGATGCTCAAGGAGATCGGCGAGCTCGCCCGCAAGGACATCGAGCGCTTCCTGGGCCACCAGGTGTTCCTCGAGCTGCACGTGAAGGTGCGCGCGGGCTGGCGCGGCGACAAGGATTGGATTGAACGGCAGGGATACAGGCAATGATGGGGGGAGGGCTCCCGGGATGAAGAGCGTCGGAAGGGCGGAACGCCGTGTCGCGCTGGCCGTGCTCTCGGCCCTCCTCGGTTTGGGGGGTGCAGCCGGGCAGGACCGCTCTCTCCCGTTCGAAAAACCGGGAGGCTTTGTCGCGCCCGGCACGGGGCTCTCTCGCCGCTACCAGGACATCCGCTCCGCGCCTTCGAACCCGGCCTTCCACGTCGTCAGCTACCGGCTCGACCTCTCGCTCGCGATGGTGAACGAGAACTTCGGGGGGCGCAACCGGATCACGCTCGTGATGAAGCTCCCGGCCGATTCCCTCGTCCTCTACCAGCTCAAGCTCCAGATCGACTCCCTGAGCGTCAACGGCCGGAGTCGGTCGTATGCCGTGAACGACACGGCGGAACGGTTTACCGTCCATCTCGACACGGTCCATCTCCCGGGCGACACGCTCGTGCTTGACGTGTTCTACCGGCGTGTGCCCGGAATCGCCCGTCTGACCGACCGGCTCGGCTACTACTACTTCCTCGATACGCTCCAGGGACTTCCGGCGAATCTCGGCTACACGATGTCCGAGCCGGGGGATGCCCGCTGCTGGATGCCCTGCTACGACGAGCCGTGGGAGAAATCCGCCGCCGAAGTGAGCGTGACGGTTCCTTCCGGGTACGCCGCGGGCTCCAACGGGAAGCTCCTGGGGATCATTCAGAACGCCGACGGCTCCGTCACCTGGCACTGGAAAGAAAGCCATCCGCTGGCGACATACCTGATGTGCGCGACGGCGTCCAAGTTCACCCGCCCCTCGTCCTTTCTCGTCAGGGCGCCGGGCGACTCGATACCGGTCGGATACTTCGTCTGGGCCCGCGATTCTTCCGCCGCCGGCGCCTACATTCCCACCGTCAAGCAGATGATCACGAACCTGGGGACGCTCTTCGGGCCTTACCCGTGGGACAAGTATTTCATGTCCGCGGTCACCCCGTTCGCCTACGGGGGAATGGAGCATCAGACGATGACGACCCTCCACGAGGCCCTCCTGACAAACGAAGACGTCGTCGTGCACGAACTCTCCCACCAGTGGTGGGGAGACCTCGTCACCTGCGGCACGTGGGCCGACATCTGGCTCAACGAGAGCTTCGCCACGTACAGCGAGGGGCTCTGGCACGAGACGATCGGCGGACCAGTTGCGCTGCGCAGTTTCATGCAGTCGAGCCTGGGATTCAACCTGGGATCCTGGACCGGCGCCGTGTACGACCCGGAAGGGCAGGGGCTGTACCTCTTCTCCGATCTCGTGTATTCCAAGGGGGCCTGGGTGCTTCACACGCTCCGGGGCGCGATCGGGGATTCCGCGTTCTTCCGCACGCTCCGCCTCTGGCGTCAGCTCTACTCCGAACAGAGCGCGGTCACCGCGGATTTCCAGTCCGCGGTCGGGTCCGTCACCGGAAGCGACATGAGCTGGTTCTTCAACGAGTGGATACACGGACCGGGCTGGCCGGTGTACGCGGCTTCCTATGCGTGGGGCGGCGGCTCGCTCACGGTCCGCATCGTGCAGCAGCAGGACGCGGGCTGGCCTCTGTACGTGATGCCGCTCCAGGTCCGCGTGTACACGGGGACGGGCGATACGACGCTGGTCGTGCGCGACAGTCTCCGTACGCAGGATTTCAGTTTTTCGATCGCGGCGAAGCCCGACAGCATCGCTCTCGATCCCGACGGGTGGGTGCTGCACCAGGCGGGGACCCCCGTCGGTCCCCCGTACGTTCAGGGGACGGCCCTCTCATTCGCGCTCGGCCAGAATTACCCGAATCCGTTCAACGCGGGATCGATCATCGGTTACGACGTCCCCGGAACCGTGTCGGGGAACGCCGCGCCTGCGGCCGTCCGGCTCACGGTGTTCGACATCCTGGGCCGCAGGGTGGCGACGCTCGTGGACGCCTCCCAGGTCCCCGGGGAGTACTTCGTGCGGTTTGACGGGACCGGAAGGGCCTCCGGTGTCTACTTCTACCGTCTCGAGGTCCGCCCCGCCTCAGGCGGCTCGACGACCGCGGTCCGGAAGATGGTCCTCCTCAGGTGACCGGCCGATGATTCCCCCCTCCGTGAACATCCGCATCGAGCGGGACGACGTCGCGCTCCCGGAGAAGCTCGAAAACCTCCCGGTCGCGCCCGGCGTCTACCAGCACAAGGACAGGACGGGAAAAGTCCTGTACGTCGGGAAGGCGAAGAACCTCCGCAACCGCGTCCGCCAGTACTTCCAGAAATCCCGCTCGCTCGGCCCCCGCATCGAGCAGATGCTTTCGAAAGCGACCGACATCGAGATCATCGTGACCGATTCCGAGGTCGAGGCGCTGATCCTCGAAGCCACGCTGATCAAGAAGTTCAGGCCCCGGTACAACGTCAGCCTCAAGGACGACAAGAGCTATCCCTACATCGTCGTCACGGGGGAGCCCTACCCGCGCGTGTTCATCACGCGGCAGGTCCGCCGTGACGGCTCGCGGTACTTCGGCCCGTACACCGACGTCAAAAACGTCCGCTCGGCGCTCAAGGCCATCCGGGACATTTTCATGATCAGGAGCTGCAACTTCTTCATCGACGCCGAATCAATCCGGAAGAAGAAGTTCAAAGTCTGCCTCGACTACCACATCAAGAAATGCGAGGGGCCATGCGAGGGGCTGGTCCCGCCGGAGAAATACAACGCGATGATCGACCAGGTGGCCTCGCTCCTGCGGGGGAAGACCGGGTCGCTCATCCGCACGCTCAGGGCGGACATGGACCGCCTTGCGGGCGCACGCCGCTACGAAGAGGCTGCGCTCGTCCGCGACAGGATCAGGGGGCTCGAGGCCTACAGCGAACGCCAGAAAGCCGTCGATCTTGACTCGACCGACAGGGATATCATGGCATTTGCCGCCGAAGGCGACGACGCATGCGGCGTGATCTTCAAGGTGCGCGACGGCAAGATGGTCGGACGCCAGCACTATTACATGGGGAACGTCGAGGGGAAAGCGGAGGGGGAGATCCTCGAGACACTGCTGCAGCAGTACTACCTGGAGGCGGAGGACATCCCGAGCGAAGTCGTGGTCCAGACGGCGCTGGAGGACACGGAGGCGATCGCCCGGTGGCTCGGGGAGAGGCGGGGGGAAAGCGTGGCACTCGTCGTCCCGGAGGCGGGGGAAGAGGCGAAGCTGGTGCGCCTGACGAAGAGCAACGCGAAGTTCCTCCTGGAGGAATTGAAGATCCAGAAGATGAAACGGGCGGATTACATTCCGCACCCTCTCGTGGCCCTGCAGAAGGATCTCCGGCTGGAACGCGTGCCCCGCAAGATTGAATGCTTCGACAATTCCAACATCCAGGGGAGCGATCCGGTGGCGTCGATGGTGGTCTTCGTCGACGGGAAGCCGCGCACGAGCGAATACCGCAAGTTCAAGATCCAGTCGGTGGCCGGCCCGGACGACTTCGCCAGCATGCGGGAGATCATCGAGCGGCGGTATACCCGGCTGCTGGAGGAGCAGGGGGACCTGCCGGACCTGATCGTCGTCGACGGGGGGAAAGGACAGCTCTCCAGCGCGGTGGAGGTTCTCGTGAAGCTGGGGCTGGGCGCACAGCCGGTGATCGGGCTGGCCAAACGGCTGGAAGAGGTGTTTCTTCCCGGGCACAGCGACCCCGAGCTTATCCCGAAGACCTCCTCGGGGCTCCGCCTGCTCCAGCAGATCCGCGACGAAGCCCACCGGTTCGCGATCACCTATCACCGCGCCGTGCGTTCGCGCCGGACGCTCCAGACCGAGCTCGACCTCATCGAAGGCGTGGGGAAGAAGCGCGCAAAGGAGCTCCTCGAAGCGTTTGGATCCGTCCAGGGGGTGAAATTTGCATCGGCCGAACAGCTGGAAGAAATCGTCGGAGTGAAAACCGCGACGAAGATCAGGGAGTACTTTTCGTCCGGAGAGTAGCCCGCGCCAGGTTCCGGACGCGCTCCACGATCCCCATCAGCCCCATCCCTTTCCCCATCGAGATGTTCTGCCTGAATATCCTCGTCACGATGTCGGGGGTGATCTCCGCGATCTCTGTGGCGGGGGAGCCGGAGACCGTCTTTTCGAGTATGGCCGAGAGAGCCCGGGCCGATACCCCCGAGGGGTTTCCCACGGCAAAATGGAGCCTGAGCGTCCCGTCCCCGCCGGGGATCCCCCAGACGAACGCGTCCGATTCGCAGTACGGGACCCGCGCCTCCTCGGGATACGGGCGCCGGGCGACGGACGCGGGGACGTCGCGGAATTGCTCCGCGTAGCCGACGAGCACGGACATTCTCTGCTCCATGTCGTCGAGCGCGTCGAACGTTTCGAGGAGCGCGCGCAGCTTTTCCGGGACGGCGTGTTCCGTGCTCACTTCTCGATCGGGACGTTGACGAGATTCCCCCACTCCGTCCAGCTCCCGTCGTAGTTTCGCACGTGCGTGAAGCCCAGGAGATATGTCAGGACGAACCAGGTGAGGCTGCTCCGCTCTCCGATCCTGCAGTAGGCGATGATATCCTGGTCGCTCCGGAGCCCGGCTCCCGATGTGTAGATGGATTTCAACTCTTCGGAGGTCTTGAACTCCCCCGTGTCAGTCCTCACCGCCATGCTCCAGGGGACGTTCTTTGCGCCCGGAATGTGCCCTCCGCGCAGCGCTCCCTCGTTGGGATAGTTCGGCATATGAAGACGCGCGCCGGAGTATTCTTCGGGACTCCTGACGTCGACGAGGGGCCTGGCGGCGGAAACGTGTTTCATCACCTCGTCGCGGAATGCCCGGATTTTCGAATCGTCTCTTTCCTTTGAACGGTATGAGGTTGCTGCCGGCCGGGGGATTTCCTTCGTCAGCGGTTTTCCTTCTTTCTCCCATTTCAACCTGCCTCCGTCCATCACCCTGGCGTTCGTATGACCGAAGAGCTGAAACACCCAGAAGGCATAACACGCCCACCAGTTGTTCTTGTCCCCGTAGAAGACCACGATCGTCCCGGGCGTTACCCCCGCTCGCGACATGAGCGCCTCGAACCCGCTCCGCGTGATGTAGTCCCTCCTGATCTGGTCGTTCAGATCGCTCGTCCAGTCCACGTGAACCGCCCCCGGGATGTGCCCCGTGCCGTACAGGAGCGTATCCTCGTTTGATTCGATCAGACGGATGCCCGGTTTTTCAAGGTTTTGCTCGACCCATTCAGTCGAAACAAGCACTTCCGGATTCACATACTCCCTTTCGCCTATCGCCGGCATTTCGAGTCCTCCTTGATTCTGACAAAGAAAGAACGATTCAGGATATCCGACAGTTCCAGTCGTATTTCAATTCGAAATTGGGGACTTGATTATGTTTCGTTTGAATTGTATGTTCTTACCGGAATGATTTAAAGTCTTCTCTGCGCCTGATTCTGTAATGTGCTGAAGGGGAATGAAACGCACATCCCCGGTCCACCCCGGGGTCAGGGGGTACATATCATGAAAATCAAGCAAATCAAGGGAGGATCACTCCTTGCGGAAACATCGCGGCACCGGCTTGAGAGCATAGTGTTTCCGAGCATCGAAAAGGCAAGGGCGGAGGTCGCACAACTTTTTCCGAATCACGTTGTATACAGTGAACCCGGAAGGATTTCCGTGGTTGTAAGAGACAGGTCGTTCCAGGTGGCGACGTTTCAGGAAGTCCACGAATCCCGCCAGTAGGAGCAAATATCCGGTTCGATATGATGAAAGACTTCACGGTCTACTACAACTTCAGGCTTCCGGACGGTTCGGAAGAGGGCTTTCATCTCCGCCTGGATTCGGAGACGCTGGAGCTCCGCGGGAACACCCCCGCCGTCAGCCCCGAATGGACGAAACTGGATTTTCACCAGTGTCCGAACTGTCCGTTGACCGTGGCGGAACATCCGGACTGCCCCCTGGCGCTGCGGCTCGTGAACCTCGTACAACGGTTCGACGGCCTCCTCTCGCACGAGAAGGTGGAAATGGAGGTCGTCACCGAGGAACGGACGATCACGCAGAAGACGACCGCCCAGAAAGGGATCAGCTCGCTGATGGGTCTCGTCATCGCCGCCAGCGGCTGCCCGCACACCGCGCTCCTCCGTCCGATGGCGAGGTTCCACCTCCCGGTGGCGAGCAACGAAGAGACGGTCTACCGCGCGACGTCAATGTATCTCCTCGCGCAGTACTTCCTGAAAAAGGAGGGGGCTCCCGGGGACCTGGAGCTCGACGGCCTGTCCCGCATCTACGAAAATATGCAGATCATCAACGTCGCCGTCGCCGAGCGGCTGCGGGCGGCGACGACGACCGATTCGTCGGTGAACGCGATCGTCGTCCTGGACGTGTACGCGAAGACCGTCGAGATGGTCATCGAAGGCTCTCTCGAGAGAATCAGGTATCTCTTCGCACCGTATTTTCAACAGAAGCCCCCGGAATCCTGATGGCATTCCCGAGCCCGTTCTACCGCTGGCGGCCGCATCCCTGGCACGGCCTCGAGGTCGGTCCCGATCCTCCCGGTACCGTCCACGCGTTCATCGAAATCACCCCGTTCGACCAGGTGAAATACGAGGCGGACAAGACCACGGGATACCTGCGCGTCGACCGCCCCCAGCGGACGTCGTCGCTCCCTCCGTCGCTGTACGGCTTCATCCCCCGCACCTACTGTGCCGAACGTGTCGGCGCAATGTCGCCGACGATCCGCAAGGGGGACGGCGACCCTCTGGACATCTGCGTTCTCAGCGAGCGGCCGATCAACCGCTCCGAGGTGATCCTGAACGCCCGTGTCATCGGCGGGATCCTCATGGTGGACCACGGCGAGGCGGACGACAAGATCATCGCGGTTCTTCAGAACGACGCGGTCTGGGGGAGCGCTGACGACATCGGCGCAATTCCCGGCATACTCGTGGAGCGGCTCCGCCATTATTTCGCGACATACAAGCTGATCCCGGGACAGGAATCCCAGGTCCAGATCGAACAGGTGTACGGCTGCGAGCACGCACGCGATGTCGTAAGGGCCGCGATGAAGGACTACGAGGAACACTTCGGTTCCTGATCTCCCCGCTTTTCCCCCCGCACGTTCGTAAAACGTACCGCTCCGCGTGTATCACTGATGCAAATCACGCGGCTCCGGTGCGCGGAATACACTCCCCGGGAGCCGGCCTCTCCCCACATCCGTTTACAGGGTGACACTCATGACAGCGAAACGACTGGCCATTCCCGTTGTTCTCGTTCTCCTCCTCCTACTTGCGGCGATGCCCGCCGCCGAGGCTCAGCGTGCCTGCGCGGACGCCCTCTCGCGGTGCTCGTCGGGCTGCGGCGACCGGTTCGGCGGAAGCTGGATACTCGGCTCTGCCCTTGTCGCAGGCTGCGTCGAAGGCTGCAACATCGGGTATCTCTGGTGCGCGGCCTCCAACTGACTACCGTGCCCGTTCTGTTCCTGATCCTCCTTTTTCTCGGGGTAACCCCCGCGGACGGTGGGGCCGCGGGGGTCAATGCGCTTCGTGCCAGGAGGACGCTGGGGACTGCACCCGGGGCGGTCCTGTATTCGGTCTCGGGAATCTCCGTGGACTCCCGGAACATGGTCTACGTGACCGACATGCTCGATTACTCCGTGAAGATGTTTGACGGCGGCGGCGCCTGCGTCGGGAAGGTGGGCCGGCGCGGCGCCGGCCCCGGGGAATTCAGGTCTCCTGCACTCACGGCTGTCGTCGGTGAGCGGCTCCTCGTTCTTCAGACGGGGGAGAGCCGCGTACAGGTATTTGACACGGACCTCCGGTACGTCTGCGGGTTCGTCGTCCGGGGAGGAATGCCCGTGGATATCGCCCCCGACTTCCCCCGGGGCGTGGCGATTGCGTTCTACAGTGATACCTCTGCAGCCGCGGTCCTCAGATACGACCGCCCGGAGGCGCGCGAACCGGTCCGGGTTCTCCTCCCTCCCACCGGGAAGTCGCATCCGCTCTACGGCGCGGTCAGGATTGCCGTCTGCCGCGACGGGACGCTCATCGCGGCGTACCTGTTCATGAACCGGGTGGAGCTTTACGACGCCCGGGGGAGATTCCTGCGCAGGTTTTCCCTGGGTGTTTTCCCCCCCTGTAATCAGCCCGCCGATGATGCGCTCGTTCCCGAGGAGACCTACTTCCGGAAAGTGGTTGTCGACGCCTCCGGCCGGATACTCCTCCTGGGGGGGAACCGGGCGCCGCACCCGGGGCGCGACGTCTTCATCTGCAGGAGAGACGGCTCACTCCTCCGCACGGTTCTGCTCCCCTCGAAAAGCCGACTGATCGTGCGGGGGGAGAGGAACACGATCTACGCGACGGATGAATCGGGGTCCCGCGTGGAGCAATACGTCATACCGTAGGCGGAGTCACCGACATGCAGAAGAAGATATTCTTCACCCGTTCACTTCTCGATGAGACAGCGCGGCTTACTCTCGGACTCGTCCTGGCGGGGGCTTCGGCGTCGAAGGCCGGCTCGTTCCGCGCATTTGCACAGAGTACCGCGCGCCTGACGGATCTGCCGGTCCGTCTCGCAGTCCCCGCCGCGCTACTCCTCGTCATCGTGGAAGGCGCGACCGGGCTCATCCTGCTTTCGCGGAAGGAGACGCGGCTCGCCGCGACGGTTGCATTCTCCCTCTTCCTCGGGTTCACCGCCGTCCTCACGTCGGCGATTGTCCGGGGGATCGGGCTTCCGTGCAACTGTTTCGGGGCTCTCGGCCCCGAGCTTCCGATATACGTTCAGGCGGTGTTCGATCTCTTCTGCGCCGGGCTTGCGCTCACACTCATTCATCCCCGGGCGCAGGGGGGGGCGGGCCGTTGGGGATCTGCAGGATATGTCCGTGGGGCCGGACTTGTCGCATTCCTGTGGGCCTCCGCGTTGATTGCATGGCCGCACAGGGAATCCCCCGGAACCGGCGCGCCGGTGCAGGGGGTCGTCCGGGCCGCGGAGAAATCACCGGATTCATCGGGCCGCCCGTCGGTGTTGCTCCTTGCCGACTTCGACGACTTCTCCTGCCAGCTCTGCCTCGATGATTTTCTTGCGTTCTGCGACTCACTGAACGGCGGGCGGTTCCGCCGTGATGTCAGCGTCCGCCTCCTTGCGCGGCGGGACTCTTCCCGGAGTGCCGCCTCGCAGGCGCGCATCCTCGAGGGATGGGCCGCGGGAAACAGGTATCTCTTTCCGGTCTCACTTGACAGCGAGCGCCTCTTCGAGCGTTCGGGCGTCGGGAAGACCTCCGCAATCATACTTGCCGGCGACGGCCGGCTCGTCGATATCGCCCATTTCCCGACGGGAAGCGGAAAGAGAAATGAGATCCTCCGTGCGATCGGCGACTGATCACCCGGCCTGATGTTCAGCCGATTCATCCGCAGGGGGAGGCCGTTTCCGACGGTTCCCCCGTTCGCAAGAGGTTTTTCAGCGTTCGGCGTCCCGCGGTCTTCGTATGTGTCGTTCCTCCGCTCGTGCAGGAGGATAGGACTTTCGTGCGAAGCCGTCACGGCATCAGGCTTTCGCCGCGCCCCGACTTTCACAATTCGCCCGGACCGCCCCGTGGCATTGTGGCAGGACCTCCCGGCCGATTCCCCGCTCCTCGCCGACATCGTGCACCGGGTCGTCTTCCCCGCCTGGTTTGCCCGTGTGCCCGTCTGCTTTTTTTCTCCCGCCCTTCGCCGGGAGTACCCCGGACCGAATCCCGGTTCTGATTCTCTCCATGTGGACTTCCATCGTATCGAATCGTTCCTCCACAGGGAGCAGCTGGTCCGTCTCCTTGAGTTGAGCGATGCAGTGAACCTACCGCCGGCCGGTCCCGTCCGTTCCCCTCCGCGCGAATCCGTGGTCCGAAGTGTGCCTGATGACGTCCTCGATCCCTCACAGGCGGCGGCAGCGCGGCACGGGAGGGGACCGATGCGCGTACTGGCCCCGGCCGGATCCGGAAAGACGAAGACGCTCGTCGGCAGAATCTGCAACCTCGTGAACGGGGGTGTTGATCCGGGATGTATACTCCCTCTGGCATTCAACACGAAGGCAGCCGGGGAGATGAACGAACGCCTTAGCGTCAGGAACCTCGGAGATATCCGGGCGAGGACATTCCATTCGCTCGGGTATGAGATCGTGAGGGCCGGCAGCCGTCTTGTGTTCGAAGCGGAAAACGAAGAAGAATCGACGCGACGCCTCCTGAATGCATCTCTCTTTGCGCTCCATCCCGCCCGGGGCCCCGCCGAAGGAGAGACGCTGGAACGACTGGTGCGGATGCTCAGCGCGGTGAAGATGGACATCCTCCCGCTCGACGGTCTTAGCGCCGGCGTGAACGGAGTGTCCATTCCCTTCGGGCCTTTGTTCTGCCGGTATCTCGCTCTGCAGGAAGAGTGCGGCCTGATGAATTTTGACGACATGATCTACCGAGCGCTCCGGGTACTGATCGACAATGATCAGATCCGTATGCGGTATCAGAACCGGTTCACGTATCTGCTCGTCGACGAATTCCAGGATCTGAACCGGGCCCAGATGCTCCTTCTCCGGATCCTGGCGTATCCGGAGAACAACCTTTTCGTCGTGGGAGACGACGACCAGTTGATTTACGGCTGGCGGGGCGCGGAAATCCGGAGCATCATCGACTTTCCCCGTACGTATCCGTGCGCGTGCGCGACGGTGCTCTCGACGAATTACCGTTCTTCGTCGGCCGTCGTGGCGCACGCCGGATGGCTCATAGGGAGGAACAGGGAACGGGTGCCGAAATCCGTCGCGGTGCGCGAAGGAGCGCCCCGCGGATCGTTTGACACCTGCCTTCGTGCAGGGCTCTGGGAGCAGGCGGAGTCGGCGGCGGAGTGGATCGCCGGAAAACCGGCTTCTGCTCCCTGGTGTGAAACGGCGGTGCTCTTCCGTTACAACGTCCTTGGCTTCGTCGCCGGACTCGCCCTTGAGCGGAGGGGAATTCCGCACGCCCCGTACGATGACAGGCGGCTCTTTGAATCCCGTGCCGGGAAGGACGTGACCGCCTGGCTCACGGTCCTGTTTACGCCCGGCGAGGCGGGGGGTGAAGTCCTGGAGCGGCTTCTCCGGAGACCCGGCCGTATCCTCCGGCGTGACCTGGCTCGGGAAATCCGGTCCTGGCAAGACTTGGAAAATCTCCCCGGTTCGGGCAGATTGACCGGGGAGGAAGAAATATTGCTCGAGGCGTTCATTGCCGGAGTAGAGCGCCTCCGCGCACGGTCCCCCGATCTCACGGCCTGTGAGGTCGTCGGGGAGATTGACGAGATGCTGCACCTTCACGCCTGGTATGCCCGGCGCCGTCCGGCGTCGCCGGATCCTGAAGATGCGGACGACGGAACGTATCTCGACGTTCTCTCCGCGCTCTCCCGGAATTTTGCATCGGGGCCCGATTTCCTCGCTCACATCACGGCCCTGCGGAATGCTCCCGCTCCGGAATGTGCAGCCGGACAGCCGCCGGAAAGGGATGAAGTCGTCCTCAGCACGATACACAGGGCGAAAGGGAATGAATTCCGCCGGGTCGTCCTCTTCGACCTGAGCAGGCGGCACCGGCATGCAAAGGAGAATGTCGAAGAAGAACGAAGGGTGGCATACGTGGCGCTCACCAGGGCGAAGGACGCGCTCCTTATAACAGCCAACGGAAGGAGACAATCCCCTTTCCTTCGCGAAGCGGCGCTCGATCCCCGGTTTGCACGGAGAATGCGGGAGGATCTGGAGAGCGAGCTTCGCGGATTGCGGAGCAGGCTTCGCAGGCTTCCCGCAGCGTCCTCCGGAGCGGCGCTCCGGAGGAAGGACGGGCTCTGCGAGGTCATCGGGCAGATCGAGGAAGAACTCAGGTGCCGCGCCGCGCTCGGTTTCCCCCGGGGAGCTTCTTGACTGGCAGTGAGAGAATCGCTATGATAATCAGCTGATAAGCCGGAGAATGCGCCCGCGATGATCACTGCAGACGGACTGACGAAGATATATCCCGGGAAGGAGGCCGTCCGCGGGCTGACGTTCACCGTGGGAAAGGGGGAGATCGTGGGATTTCTCGGCCCCAACGGGGCCGGAAAGTCCACCACCGTAAAGATGCTCACCGGGATGATACTCCCCACCAGGGGAAGTGCCACTGTCGCGGGCTTCGACGTCCTCAAAGAACCGATTGAGGCGAAGAAGCGCCTCGGATACGTCCCCGAGTCGGGAGCCCTGTTCGAAACGCTCACCGGGGGAGAGTACCTCCGGTTCATCGCGGACCTGCACCATATCGGGAGGAGTGTCGCGGACAGGCGGGCCGATGAATTCCTCGATCTCTTCGGGATACTCCCGCAGAAGGACCAGCGTCTCCAGGAGTATTCAAAAGGGATGAAGCAGAAGGTGCTCATCGCGGCCGCCCTCATTCATCAGCCGGAGGTCCTGTTCCTTGACGAACCGCTCAACGGGCTCGACGCGAACGCGGCCCTCGTGTTCAAGGAGATCATCAAGCGGCTGTCCGCGCAGGGGATCACGATGCTCTTCTGCTCCCACATCCTCGACGTCGTGGAGAAGCTCTGTCCCAGGATCATCATACTGAATGAAGGAAGCATCATTGCCGAAGGGACCCCTGAGAATATCGCGCGCTCGGCGGGTGAGAAGAATCTCGAAGAGGCATTCTGCCGTCTGACGGGGGTCCGCGACGCGCGCGAATCCGCCCGGGATTTCCTGGAGGCCCTCGGCCGATGATCCTCGACGGCCTCCTGAACGCGTCCGGGGTGGACCCGATCCAGTGGCGGGCGCTCGTCCGGGCGTCGTTCCTCCTTCTAAAACGAAACCCGGCGTCTGTCAAGGGTCTTCGGACGGGGAACACGTCGCGCACCGCCGGTTTCGTGGCCCTGCTGATCAGTTATGCGGTCCTGGGCTTCCTCTTCGCGTTCGTCCCCTGGGGGGTGGATGATCCTTCGATCGCGGCGTCCGTCGTGCTCATTCCCACGTCGTTCTTCATCGCTTCGCTGATACTTCTGGAATTCGGGGCGACGATTATCTCGCCGGAGGATTACACCGTTCTGAGCGTCCAGCCGGTCTCCTCGCGCACGTACTTTGCGGCACGCATCACCCTGATCATGCTCCTGACGCTCCTGTTTGCCGGAGTCCTCAACCTTCCGTCGGCGGTGTCGCTTCTTCTGCGAAGGGGTCCCCTCGAGAGCTGCGTGTGGGTGATCGCTGCCTCGGCGAACGCGATAACCACCGCTATGGGAATGGTACTCTTGTATGCCGCGGCTCTCCGGTTTATACCCTACCGGCGCCTTATGGCGCTTATGGCATATCTGCAGATGTCCATCTCATTTTTGATATACGGCGGTTTCGGATTGCTTTCGTCAAGGATCTCGGGATTCATGTCCGGTCTCAGCCTGGATGTCCCCTGGTGGTGGAATTTTCTCCCCCCGGTGTGGTTTGCGTCCTTGACGGGACTCGCCTCGGGGGTCTGGACGACGGAGCACGTCTTCCTCTCGCTATGCGGCGTCGTCCTGTTGGTGGCGCTGTTGCCTGCCGTGACGTCGAAGATCTCGCTTTCGTATGCGGAGTCGATTTCTCAGGCCGCAGTGGCTGAGTCCTCACGCCGGCTTCCGCTGAGGCGACGGGGGTTTGTCTCCTTCCTCAAGCGTCCGGAAGACCGGGCAATCGCCACGCTGATCGCCCGGCAGTTTCGCTACGACATAAAATTCAAGATGACCGTGTTCGGGATCATCCCCCTCACGGCATTGTACATCTACCAGGGGATGAACGGGGGTGCAAGGTTCTATGATCCGTTCCGGCCGGGCCTGGACGTCAGGGGGATGGCGGGGTCGTCGCTCCTGTACATTGCGATCATCCTGTTCCCGGGCATACTCAAGGATGAGATCGGGAGGTCCGACAACTTCCAGGCGGCCTGGGTGTTCTTCACGACCCCCGCGGACCGGGCGAAGCTGGTCCTTGCCGTCAAAAGGGTTCTCACCGTCTATTTCCTTGTTCCCTATCTTCTTCTCCTGGGTTTCGTCTTCTACTATTTCTTCCGCAACGCACTTCACGTGGTCATGCACGAGGTGGTCGTCTTCCTTGCGAGCCAGCTCCTCCTCCAGATCGCGTTCCTGATCTCTCCCCGTCTGCCGTTTTCCGCGCCCCGGGGGGTGGGTGAGAGAATCGGCCTGACGACGTTCATCGTCGTGATCGGCCCCCTGGTGCTCCTTGCAATGCTGACGTTCTTCTCACGGTACTTCTATACCAGCGCGCTCTCCTATGTCGTGGGTGCGACGGCGCTCGGGGCGCTGGTGGCGATTATGGAACGGCTTCTCCGGATTCGCGTTTCACGGAAGGTGGGGGAGCTGGAATTCGCCGGATAACGGGAAGCCGGGTCGCTTCACATGAAAGGGGACGTTCATCGGATGATACAGTTGCGCGCGCTCGGTTCCTCGGATCTCCGCGTCAGCCCCGTGGGGTTGGGATGCTGGCAGTTCAGCAAAGGCCTGGGGCTCTTGGGAAGGTACTGGCCCGAGCTCTCCGACAGGACCGCAGGCGATATCGTCGCCATGAGCCTTGAGGGGGGAATCAACTGGTTTGATACTGCCGAGGCATACGGGTGGGGGACGTCGGAGCAGACGCTGGCATCGTCGCTTTCCTCACTCGGGAAACGGGCGGGGGACGTGATCATCGCGACGAAATGGTGGCCCGCGCTCAGGACCGCAGGCTCCATACTCAGGACCATCGAGGGGCGCCGGCGGCGCCTCGGCGGCTTCCCGATCGATCTGTACCAGGTCCATCAGCCGTTCGGGTTTTCGACCGTCGAGAAGGAGATGGAGGCGATGACCCGCCTGGCCGAACGGGGAAACATCAAATACATCGGCGTGAGCAATTTCAACGAGTCACGGATGAGGCGTGCCGACGCGCGGCTCCGGATGCACGGCCTCCGGCTCGTTTCAAACCAGGTGAGCTACAGCCTGCTGAACCGGCACATCGAATCGAATGGAGTGCTTGCCGCTGCGAAAGAACTCGGGATATCCATCGTCGCGTATTCACCGCTGTCGCAGGGAATTCTGACGGGGAAGTTCCACGCGGCGGGGGAGCCCCCCGGCCGCGTCGCCGGCGTCCGCAGGTACCTCCCGAATTTCTCACGCACCGGGCTCGAACGAACCCGCTCCCTCGTGAACCTGTTGAAGGAGATCGCTTCCCGGCACGGGGTCACCTCCGCACAGGTGGCCCTCCAGTGGGTCGTCTCCTTTCACGGAGAGTGCATTGTCGCGATCCCCGGCGCCACTTCGGCGCAGCAGGCGAAGGAAAATGCCGCCGCTATGAATTTTGCGCTCACGAAAGAGGAACTTGCCTCTATTGACGCAGAATCGGGAAAACTCGCCCGATGAAACCGCCCCCGCCTCAGGTGCGCCCGCCGGGACCGGTCGTTTGACACTCTCCGGAATCTCCCCTACATTGATATCGTTGATTCGCGCAGAAATCCCCCTCCGGGGGTCTGCGACGTGCTCTTATGGACTGCAGAAGGATCATTGATCATGCAAATCTACGTTGGCAACCTCCCGGTGGAAATCGACGAGGCCGGCCTGAAGTCGATGTTCACGGAGTTTGGTGAAGTCCTCGCTGCTTCCATCGGCAAAGAAAAGGGGTATGGTTTCGTGGAGATGAGGAAGGCGTCCGAGGCGAGGGCCGCCGTCCACGGCCTGCGCGGGAAAGACATGCAGGGGAAGCCCCTCCGCGTCAAGGTCCTGAAACCCGGCGATGAATTTCACGCCCAGGCACAGGCCCTCCACGGAGGGAAGGGGATAAAGGGTCCGCCCCAATCGCGAGGCGACGGAAGCTACAGGGGGAGCGGAGCGATACGGAGGGGCGGCCAGAGGGGGAGCTGATCAAATGCAGGGCCTCACTCAGGAAGCGGGAAGGGGAAGCGCATGTCGCAGTTGATCCTGAAGTATGCGGGGCTGCTCCACATCCTGCTTCTTCTTGTCCTGGTGTTCACCGGCAATTTCTTCTCCGCCAACCCCCTCGTCATCGCGGGACAGGTCCTCGGCCTTGGCCTTGTTCTCTCCGCCCGGATCGCATTCGGCGGTCAGAAATTCAACATCTCCGCTCGGCCCGCGGACGGCCCGCTTCTGCGCAGGGGGCCATACCGGGTGATCCGCCACCCGATGTATGCAGGCGTGTCGCTCCTGATGGTGGTGACCGTGATCGGCCATCTGTCTGTCTTCACTGCGGCGATCGCCCTGCTCGACATCACCGTCATTCAATGGCGGATACACATTGAGGAGGGCCTCCTGAAATCGGCGTATCCTGATTACGCGGAATACGCCGTCACGACCGCGCGGCTTATCCCGTTTCTGTACTAGTGTCCGCCTCTGCGGAATTTTACTTGCGCTCATTGAAAAGTCAGACCATCCATCTCACGGTGTCTGACTTTCGTATTTTTGACCTTCCGGACCTGACCTATGCGATTCAGTCGAGCCGTTATTCCTGCCGTCGTTCTTCTGTCCTGCTCCCCGGGCTCTCGATTGCACGGGCAGTGGGTGCAGACGAATGGTCCCGCCGCCGGGATCATCCGTTCCTTCGCCGTGACCGGGACGAAGCTGTTTGCCGGCAGTGCGGGCGGGGGGGTGTTTCTCACGACGAACAGCGGGTCGGCGTGGAAGGGGGTGAATGCCGGTCTGAAGAACATGACGGCATATTCCCTTGCGCTCTCCGGGACCGGTCTCTATGCGGCGACGGACAGCGGCATATTCCGCTCCACGGATGACGGGGGAACCTGGGCGGAAACCGACTCGGGCCTCACAAGTTCTGTCGTCAACGCTCTCGTGGCGAACGGGACGACGCTCTTTGCAGGCACAAACGGCGGTGGGGTGTGCCGGTCGACCGACGGGGGAAAGTCCTGGTCTGCGGCCGGGTCGGGCCTGACGAACGGGTTTGTCAACGCGCTCGTCGTGAGCGGCACGAACCTCTTTGCGGGAACCACCGGAGGCGTGTTCCGATCCACCGACAACGGGACGACGTGGGGGGCTCTGAACAACGGCCTGGCAGGATCGGTCGTCAGGTCTCTTGCCGTGAACGGGACCAGTCTCTATGCGGGAACCGTCGACGGGGGCGTCTCCCTCTCGACGAACGACGCTGTCACCTGGACGCCGCTCAATGACGGACTGACGAGCACCTCCGTCTATTCTCTCGCGCTCGTCGGCACGACGCTGTTTGCCGGGACGGGCGATGCAGGTGCATTCCGACTTGCGGTCACCGGGCTGACGTGGGGGGCGGTCAACACGGGGCTCGGAAGCGCCTCCGTCTATTCGTTCGCAGGGGTCGGGTCCGGTGTGTTTGCGGGAACGGGAGGGGCGGGCGTGTTCGTTTCCACGGACAACGGAACTACGTGGGGACCTGCAAATTCGGGCCTCGCGAACTCTGAGATATGGGCGGTCGCTTCAGGCGGACCGAACATACTGGGGGGGACGAACCTGTTCGCCGGCTCGGCCGGCGGAGGGGTGTTTCTCTCCATGAATAACGGGTCGACCTGGAATGCCCCCAACACCGGTCTGACAAGTTCCGTCGTGTATTCCCTGGCGGTCGGCGCCTCGTACCTTTTTGCCGGGACGTCGGCGGGAGTGTTTCGTTCCGGAGACAACGGCACGACGTGGGCTCCTGCCGATTCCGGATTGACCGGGACCGTCGTGTATGCCCTTGTCACGAGCGGCACGAACCTTTATGCCGGAACGTACGGCGGGGGCGTGTGCGTCTCCTCGAACAACGGCACCACCTGGCTCCCGGCATACGCCGGGTTGAGGAGCGGCTACATCTACTCGCTCGGGGTGCTCGGTACAAACCTGTTTGCGGGGACGGAGGGGGCGGGCGTGTTCCTCTCCACTAACGGCGGGTCATCCTGGAATTCCGTCAATAACGGATTGACGAGCGCGCCTGTTCTCGCATTTGCAGGGAGCGGTGCGAGTCTTTTCGCGGGAACGCAGGGGACTTCTCCTGCGGATCCGGGGGGAGTATGTCTCACGACCAACGGCGGTGCGAAGTGGACCCCGGTCAGTGCCGGATCCATTTCATCGACAGTCCACTCGCTGGTATTCAGCGGGACGAATCTCTTCGCCGGGACGGCGGGGGGAGTCTATCTCTCGACCGACAACGGTGCGAGCTGGACAAATGTCAGCTCCGGGTTGACCAACGCCCCGGTGTACTCTCTGGCGGTCGGCCGCACATATCTTTTTGCGGGGACGTTCGGCTCCGGCGTCTTCAAGCGCCCTCTCTCTGAAATGATCACCGGGCTGGATCTCCCCCGGGATGCGGTCCCCGGAACGCTTGAACTTGCGCAAAACTACCCCAATCCGTTTAATCCTTCCACGATGATCCGGTACGGGTTGCCCTCTCGGGCTTTCGTGAATCTGTCCGTCTTCAATACGCTCGGCCAGCAGGTTGCTCTCCTGGTGAGTGAGATTCAGGAGGCGGGCTCACACGAGGTGCGATTTGACGGGACAGGACTGGCGAGCGGAGTCTACTTTTGCCGGCTGAGTACGGGAACCTTTGTTGCAACGAAACGGCTTCTATTGCTGAGGTGAGACCCCTTGGTGAAGTACTTCTTTTGCCTTCTCCTTCCGGTCATCGTCAGTTCCTGCACGCGGAACGATGTCCCGACCGGTCCTGACAACCAGTCGTGGTTTTACCTGGATTTCACCGGCTACGGTGAATCATTGGTGCCGGGGTATCTGAAAGTCTATTCCGACAGTTCGTGGGAGCAGTACGGAGGGATCGACACGGTGAACGGAACGGCCTTTGTGACGGTTCTCTCCAGCGACAGCTCCATGACGTTTTACACGCAGCCCACCGGCCAGTACGCCGGCTATCAGCTCCCCGGGCAGGACCCGATCATCTTTGACTCTCCGCTCCCGTTCCTTCCGGCACGATGGCCTTCCGATACGACGTTCGCACGCACCGCCACGTTCACGCTGATGGGCTACTACGTCGCCGTCACGGATTTCTATACGCTCGTTGACACGGCAGGGGTCCTCACGCCGGTGGGAAGTTTCTCTCCCGTCCCCCACTTTGAAGATGTGACATACCTGGAGGCATCGGACGGTGAAACCGGGTACGCCTCACAGGATCTGTGGACTGCCCGGGGTCCCGGTGTCGTCGTTACGGAACAACAGGGGAACCCGGCGGTGTATTTCCTCCACGGGTTTGTCAACGGAAAAACATGGGGGGGACCGGCGCCCCCCCGGACCGTTGCGGCAGAACGAGGCATCTCCCCGGCAGCGCAGCTGAGCGGATTGCTGAGAACATGGAAGCCGGGAATCCGGGGCGTGTTCGCCGGACGCAGGTCCCCGGTCTTGCCGAAACCCTAGCCGTCGGGTGTTGTCGTTCGATTGAGTGAACGAGCTCCGGGCTCTTGGTCTGCATAGAACATTCCTCTGGGCGAGGGGAAAGCGTCTGCTTAGAAAGCAGGTGAGACATTGCCCGCTGCTCCACATCCCCTTCCGAGCGAAAAACAAAAGAGCACCGAGACGAGCACCGAGATAATGACCCAGGCGTTGCTGTGGAAGGGGAGGGTTGGCGGGGGGGAAACGCTAACATGCTTTGAGTTGCGATATGCGAGGAACAGCAGCCCAACTGACGATCCGAGACTCTCCTTCGCAGCCTCTCTTAGCGCTGGCATCACCGGACCGGTGAAGAACAGCGCCGCAATGCAGGACGCCAATCCTGCAGCCAGATAAGGCCAGAGCAATGGAATACAAGGCGGTAGTTGTCTGGATACGGCTCGGGCGGAGAGAACGTACATCCCGGCACCGATCACGCCCATCAGCAGTCGCCATGCCCAAAGGGGCTCGAGTGAAAGATCCCGCAGTACGAACGCCCAATCTCCCGTGTTGGTGGCGGCAGAGAAGATGAAGTAGGCGAAACCCCAGAAAAGATTGAATGCCATCGCCAGGACGAAGAACAGCCGGGAGTTGGAGGTCCGGGGCCGATGCCGTGCGAATGACCAGCAAGCGGCTCCAACGATGAGGTTCATGAGCGGACCCGCAGCGTCTGTGAGCGGCCCGCCGTTGGTAGAACGGAAGTACACGGAGGTCAGCAGAGTAACATGACCTCCGGTGATGAGACACATTCCGCCATGGCCGATGGCTTCATGCGCAACACACGCGGTGATGAAAGCAACCGCCGCGATGGCACCCGATGTGATGTCGCTGTACGTGCGAGATCGAAGTTTCATGCCGTGTCCCGCGCTGTTTGAAAGAGCAGGAATAATAAGCCCCGACAGCTGATGCCGGGGCTCTCGTGAACCTCAACAGGGGGAAGAGTTACCGCAAGAGCAAAAGCTTCCTCGTGCTCACGTAGCTTCCGGCCTGGAGTCTGTAGAAGTACACCCCGCTCGCAAGATTCGACCCGTCGAACCTGACCTGATGAACTCCAGCCTCTCTCCGCTCGTCAATCAGCGCTGCAACCAGGCGACCAACGACGTCGTACACGTTCAGAGTCACCTGTGAGGCTTCCGGCAATTCGAACTCGATGGTGGTGCCGGGGTTAAACGGATCGGGGTAGTTCTGGCGGAGCACGAATGTAGCCGGCTGGCGGCTCCACGTGGGCTGAACGGACGTGAGTATTTCCGTGAGAGGTCGTCGCCACACCGCGCCCCGTGCCCCGGCGAAGAAATACGTGGCATTGGCAGAGAGGGAATAGACCGAGTTCCCGAGACCGGTATTTGCCGCAGTCCAGCTTGTACCGTTGTTGCTCGAGCGATACACGCCGCTCTGGGTTCCCGCCAGGAGGTTCGTTCCACTGACCAGGAGGGCATACACGGACTTCGTTAGCCCGGAAGTGACCGGAGTCCAGTTCGCCCCGCTGTTTGTTGAGAGAAAGACACCGCCGCCGGTGCCGGCGAAGACATTGGTGCCCATAGTGGCAAGGGCCTGAACGAAGGTGCTCGTCACCCCGGAGTCGGCCTTCGTCCAGATTGTTCCGTTGTTGGTCGAGAGAAAGATGTGACCGCCCTGAGTCCCGCAAAGAGACTCGTGCCGCTGACTATAAGAGAAATGACGGCTGTGTCCGTCATGCCCGAGCTCACATGCGTCCAGCTTGTCCCGTTGTTGGTTGAAAGAAAGACACCCCCAAGAGTGCCCGCGAAAAGATTCGTGTCACGGATGGCAAGGGCCATGATATACGGATTGCCCAGATTAGCGTCGGGTGCCGACCAGCTTGTCCCGTTGTCGGTCGTAACATACGCGCCGCCGCTGCTGCTGGAACCGGAGGTACCGGCAAAGAGATTCGTGCCGCTAAAAGCAAGAGCAGTGACGTAGCCATTCCCCGGGAATGAGCCAGTCGTCTGCACCCACTGGGCCGACGACTCTGAGCAAATGAACAACAGAATGGCGACAGTCGAAACAACGCTCGCGTACAAACGTCGAATGGGTTTCTCCTTTCCGATGTTCCGTGAGATCACAGGGGATAAATTTGAGCCTCCTACTCAGACAGGCGCAATTCTGACACAAAAAATGCAGTCAACTCCCGTTCAAAGATATTTCCAACTCTAAGTGCTTTAATTTCCAGACGTTAGCAGCGGCCGCGTTGATTACTGGTGATAAGCAGGGTACTTTTTCTCAACCTCTACATGGGATTCTTTTGCCCGGAGGAGAATCCTCATCGCACTGATCTGACCGAAAGCGTAAGTGGGTGATGCCGGGGCAGGGATAATTCTCGCACTGGGTGATGATCTGGAAGATGAAAATCTCGAGCGTACACTTGAGAGATTCATCGGCGATTGAATTCTTTAGACCTGCACGAAGATATCAAGAGGCTGCACACGAGCGCGTGATTGCATGTCCTTGCGCGGGGAGGTATATTTCGCGTGGGTCACGAGTTGAATTGGCCCACCTTTCGGTCGGGATATCTCCTGGAGGCCGCCATGTCTATCGACTGCAAGTTGATATGCGTTGTTTTCCTTCTGGCGTTCATCACGTTTTCCTGCGCGGACATGCTCCCCACTGAAGTTTCGCCTTACGGGACAAGGCCTTCCGGAGGCGTTGCTCAAGTAAGTAGGCAGCATGTCGTTGTTGACGGCACGCTGTTCTATTTTGCGGGAGGTGGAACAGTTGAGATTATGTACCCCCCTGGATATATCCTGAGAGACCCAAAGTGGATTTCCCCCTCAGGGGGTGCGGCCGATTTCCCCCTCTTTGTCAGTGGAAATCTGGATACTGCCTTTACAGGAGACTCGGTTCGTGTCTATGGGGTGGTGGACACGACGCATATGGGTGGCCTTTTCGGCTCGTACTCTTGGCTTACAATTCACGTTGATTCGATGCGGGCATTGTGACTGGGATACTCATTCAGGTCCGGATACTTCACCGGCCGCATCACGGATTGACCGGGCATTTTCCAATTCCCGATCAGGACTCGCGGTGACGAGTCGGATGTGGCCTGGGGCGGCAGAATGATGAAAATGTGACTTATTGAATCGGGCTCCGGCCCCGGGTGTCCGGGGAGGGCCACGATTTCCACGTTCTCGATTTCTAAAGGAGGTACCCCATGAGCAAGGGAATCGACAGGATTCTCCTCCCGTTATCGCCGGCACTCTGTATATTCGGCCCCCTCTTTATCGTCATAGGGTATGATCCCTTCAATCACGCCTGGGCGGATATTGGTGCCTTGATGACAGGAATCGGCAGTCTCATACTCTATCTGAAGATCATGATGCAATCCAGACAGATTGAAGGACTCTCCCGCCAGTCCGGGGCGGGCGAAGGTGAGGCTTCGTCGAAGCAAACTTGATCTGATCGTATCGAACATGCCCGGACCGTAGCTCTACCTGGATAGCTCAACGCTCAAGCCAATGAGAAAAGCACCCCTCCAAGTGTTGCAAAGTCTGCCCGTATTTGTTGCAGAGTCTACCCCTAACGGTTGCACTGACATCAAAATGAGCGAGGAAAATCAAGGGTGAATCGAATTCATTTCCCCTTTGTATAGTACTACACATTAAGACACCCTCCCTGCGCGAGTGCTCCGGGAGGGATTTTTTTGTCGTGCGCCATGGGGATCGGAAATTCGACGGCAGGGGCGCTAAATCAGTCCTTGCGTTCTCCTCTGTCGTTTCATATATTCTTTGTGGAATTGATCTCGCAGATAGTCAACCCCTTCATCCGTGGAGGTGTTGAATAAACTGTTGAAGGAACTCTTCAACAGTCGGCAGTTTCGAAAGATTTCGGTTCAAGAAACTGTCCAGATCAGCTTAGAAACATGGACGCTTAGCTCAGTTGGTTCAGAGCGTACGCCTCACACGCGTAAGGTCGCTGGTTCGACCCCAGCAGCGTCCACACCCTAATTTGGTATAGTGTTGACAGGGGAACAATTTCATTCACGCAAAGAGGAGAGTAATGGCAACATAACATGACACAAATATTGGTTTCTTCACTCGGTGAAGAACTGCTGAAGCTTCTACATCCCGCTGTAGCTCCCCACACCTTTTTCATCTACCTTCTTTCCTTCCAAAAATACATTGAGTTGATGGGTGAAGTTGAAATCTTATCCATCACTCCAATGCACGTTGAACTATGGAAGAATAAATTGGGGATAACATTTGTACAAGAGCGATTCCTATCTACTATTTTGGGTTTGATCTTCGGTGTCTTTGGCGACTTCGGACGGAGAAGAGGGGTTCCATGGCGTGAGGCTAAAGGGGCAGGACGATAGAGATAGACGGCAATCGCTTAATCTTGGTCAGTTCTTTAGGGTACCGGCCTCCAGGACCAGAGACGTTCAACCCTCTTCAGCTTGCCAATGCCTGAAGAGTTTACTAACTTTGCAGCATTCAATAACACTGATAAAACAATTTACCATGTCAGCGAAGGATGATAAGAGGAACCAGTTTATTTCTGCAATGTTCAGACTGACCAGTGCAATAAAATGCGAGTCGGAGCATTGCTGTAAGATTTGTGGCGAAATAAATGAAAAGGAACTAATGATTGTAGCTTTTGTAGGAGACAATAAGAGTGTAAAAATGAGCGATATAGCCGATTATTTAAAGGTGCCTTTAAGCACGCTTACAAGTATTGCAGATAAACTCGTTGCAAATAAGTTCCTGGTGCGTCATAACTCTGATGAAGACAGGCGCGTGGTGAAAGTTGCTCTTGGTGAAAAAGGTCTGGAATCTTACAAAGCGTTTTTAACCCGAAAGAAAGCAATGACAAAAAAAGTCCTTTCCCACTTCAGCGAGAAAGAGCATAATACATTGATCAACCACATCAATAGACTTGCTGCCGGAATAGTGTCTTAAATATAGAAGAATAAAAATTTGCTTATTAATTACGAGATTCGTACTATTGCACTATCGAATTAAAATACAATATGAATTAAAGGATAGTAACAATGAACGAAAGCATATTAATAACCGGAGCAAATACTGGGCTTGGCAAAGAGACTGCCCGCCAGTTAGCATTGAGAAAAGAAACAAAACAGGTAATTCTTTTCTGCAGAAATCAAGTGAAAGCCGAGGAGGCAAAAAAAGACCTTGAGGAGAAAACTGGACAAACGATTTTTGAAATTATTATTGGAGATGTTTCGGATGCAAATTCTGTAAGAAAAGCAGTAGAAAAAATAAAGGAACCCATTGATGCAGTAATCTTAAATGCAGGTGGAATGGTGGGGAAAACGGCTGCGAAACTTACGCCTTCCGGTATGAATGACTTAGCTGCTACGAATATTTTAGGTCATGTGATCTTAGTGGAGGAATTAATAAAACATGATAAGTTGAAAAAAGCAGTACTATCAGTCAGTGCGGAAGCTGTACCAGGAGTAAAGATGCTTGGAATGAAACCGGTGGCAATGAAAACTTCTTCTGTAGATGAGTTTGCTGCTGTGCTTGACGGTTCATACTTTGGTAATAAATTTGATGTAACGCAAGCATACGGATATGTCAAATATGCAGAAACTATGTGGACCTTGTCAATGGCAAGAAAATATCCCGACCTAAAATTTGTTGTTATGAGTCCCGGGAACACGAAGGGAACTAGGGCACCGGATAATTTGCCCCCGGCAATGAAATTTATGGTGAGGTATTTTATGATGCCTATTGTATTCCCATTGTTAGGAGGAATGGTGCATAAGCTGGAAGTAGGTGCAAAACGCTTTGTAGATGGCATTTCGGATGAGCGATATAGAAGTGGCGTTTTCTATGCAAGTAAAGAAGGTAAGTTATCAGGGGACGTGGTTGACCAGAGCAGTTTTTATACTGATTTGAAACATACTACATTTCAAGATAACGCCGATAGAGCAATTCACCGTTTTATAAGATAGGCTTGAAAATGCCTTTTGTGATTCCACTGCGCAAGCCCTTGTGGGGTGCGAATCTACTCGGGAGCTAATAGTCGGGCTTAATCATGTAGAAACGTGATGACTTTCGTCGGGTGTTTCTTTGTTCTTCTTTCATCTTGACAAACTCGTGGCGCTTCTATAAGTTGCTCCCGTTGAGGCCTCACACGCGTAAGGTCGCTGGTTCGACTCCAGCAGCGTCCACAAACACTTTTGTAGTCGAAATCCGGTTGATTACGGAAGTTCTCGGAGTATAAGAGTTTCCTTCACTTGACCTCAGCATCTGGAGAAGAATTGATACAACTTCTCCTCCCAAGGTTCCTATTCGCACTTTATCCCGTTACCGCAATCGCTACTGAAGTATCTTAGCTTGTTGGGCGAGCACAATCCTTGACCTCGACGGCGAGCAGAGCTTAAGTCTGAGATAGTACGATTCTACCGGTAAGCCCTTGGTTTCAGACGTCGAGCTGTCTTTCTTACGTGCGACCGACCCGGAGTATTATTATGACGACACGAATGCTATTTATTGTTGTTGTTCTGGCGTTTGCATCTCATGTTGTTGCCGCTCAAGAAACCTTCAAATACGATTCGGTACCCTTAGTCGTTGGTTTGGGGACACCCATAGATTCGATTCTCAGTTATTTCGGCAAACCCAAAGAAATCGATACGTTCAGCCATGAGGCTGACGTGCATACCTACTTATTTGCCTCTGGCATCCTCGTATGGTTCGAAGCGGACGGGGGGCGTACATCGGCGATTGAAGTTTCTTCGCCACTTTTTGAAACCAGCACGGGCATTCGGGTCAATGATTCATTGGCAAAAGTGATCCGGGTCTACGGACACGGAACACATCAAACCGACCTTATCCGCGGCACATCTGACTACGACACCACTTTTAGGGATTTTACAGATGTTTATTTCTACGAATACGGTGATGACAACTCCGGTTGGTTCGTCGTTTTCTACATGAAGCATATGATTGTCGCGAGAATATTCATTTACAGCTCGGGCCCCGGCAGTCATTGATGTCGACCCCCGATTCATACGGTAAACAAAGCGCTACAACAAGATTCTTCTCGGTGGGTGAGGGGGTGGACCATGATGACTTTCGTGCAAGCTGGCCCCCCAGGAAAGGGTGGAGAATTAGACGAGGTGGTCTAAATTGCGGGATCCGTGAACAACACGATGAATCTCGATAGTCTGGCCGCGGATGATGTAAAAGACGAGATAGTCCTCGATGACGAGGACCCGATACCCGTACTCACGAAGTTTCGGATGTCGGGGTATTCTTCCCAGAAGGGGATGATGTTCGAGCTGCGAGATACGTCCATCCAGTCGGTTGACAAAGGAAATGGCGCGGCGGGGGCTGTCAGTTGCGATGAATTCCAGGATGGAAACGAGATCGTTCTGGGCAACAGGAAGGTACCGGAAGGTGGCTTTACTGGACATTAATGCGTCGACGAAGTTTTGTCATCATTTGTCGGTGGGTTATTCCTTTCTTCCCTGCTGCCGATTGGGCTTGCGCAACACCGAGTCTTTCAAAGAGGTCCACCTGAGCTTTGAGACGTTCGTAATGGTCAATGGTCATGACAACAAGATCGCCTTCACCGTTCGTGGTGAGATACACGGGTTCGTCTTTCTCGCGGCAGATGGACGCTATCTCCCGTGTGCGGTGTCGCAGGCTGGAAATGGATTTGATGATTGGCATTATCGCTCCTGTTCTTGAGCACAAATTAGTACCAAATTAGGACATATGCAAGAAGTGGTGGATGACGGCCTCACACGCGTAAGGTCGCTGGTTCGACCCCAGCAGCATCCACACTCCAAGGGGGCAGGCAGTTCTCGTGAACCGGGAACGTTTGCCCCCCGCTGTTTTGTCCCTGCACCGCCGGACGAAACTTCACCTTTCGCTCGCCTGTCCTTCCCGGGCTGTTTCCGATTACTGGACATACTTCCCGGCGCAATTGTATGCCCTGAGTCACAGTAATCCCAAATCGAATCGATTATCATAGTCCTGTATCGCATGTAGGTAGTTGGTCCCCAAGAACTGCATGGACGATACTCCTGCGTTTGAAGTTCTTACCCGCTCCCCCCGGCTACGGTATTCAAACGTGCCCGTTTAGTGGAAAGATCGATCCCCCTTTATTTCTTGACTGAAATTTATTCCTGAGGCGCCAATGGCGTACCTGCTTGTTCCGGATATCCTGGGGGCGATCATTCTTACGGCGACATTTGTTCTTTGCCTCCGTTCCTTCCGTCGTGAGGACCATCGACATGCACAATCGTTGTGCGATGCCGGCGTTGCACCGCCCTCGCACGACCCCGGCGTTTCGAGACAGAGTCTCGCGGAGCTTCTCAATCTCATGGACGAGAGCGTCGGCAGGACAGTCCGGGTCAGACGTTCCCCTGTCGTCGGCGCGGCTGAGGCCGGGGCGACCCGCCAGGCCGGCGCGGAAGATCTCCTGGGTGCGGGAATCTTCACGCGGCAATCGTCGGCATCGCCGCTGAATGTGATGGACGGGATCGAGGTGACGGTGCGCGTGAATACGCAGCGAACGACGGCCGCATCCCGTCCCGTCGTATCGCAGGACATCGTCAACGCAGAGTGGGAACCCGTCTACCCTGATATGGACCGTGTGAGGCGCCTGGCATCGTCCGGAGCAGCGCGGCGTTGAGTGATAGAGCTGCGTGAAGGCGAGACGCCGGGGTGTTTTTCAGCCCGGAAGACTGTCGATGTTTTTCTGAATTGTCTTCCTGTCGTTTTCCGATTTAGCGAGAAGGAGTGCCCTCCGGGGGTTTTCGCCTGGCCTGGGATCGTCGAGGTCCCTGTACAACACGCCGAGCAACAGGAAGCAGAGATGATTGTCCGTGAGTCTCAAGTTCTCTGCTTCTGCGATCGCCTCTTTTTTGCCGTTCGCCTTTGAGAGTGCGTACGTCCTGTTCAGAGCCGCGATCGGCGAATATGCCAGCCGGTGGGATTTGCCGGGGGGCCGGAGAGAGCTAGTGAATGCCGTCTCTCCTGGCAATGTGGCGCACTTCGACGCTGTTTCCTTCCCCCTGCAGGACGGGGGACCCCTTCGCGAATTCGACGGCCTCTTCCACGGTCTCCGCTTTGACGATGATGTATCCTCCGATCGTCTCCCTGATCTCCCCGAATGGTCCGTTCGTGACGACGGGTTTTCCGTTTTTCGTTCTTACGACCCTGGCGCCGTCAAACGGGAGCCCGTTTCCGCCGCTGAATTTGTTCTGGGCCGCGATCCCGCCGATCCAGTCCATCGTCTGCTTCATCCAGATCTGCAGTTGTTCCGGCGAAGCGACCTTGGCGCCGTCCTGGTGCCTGAATATCAGCATGAATTCTTCCATCGCGTCACTCCTTTGATAATGTTTTTGGAATATACAATCTTTCGTCCCCGTTTTGCATTCCGTGTCTCTATCTTGATAACAAGTGAGACCGGAGAATATGGACACGTTGAGCGCTATTCAGTGCGAGCGCGAGCGCCGGGGAAAACTTGCTATTTTCGAGCGATTTTCGGATATTATCAAAGTTGATTCCCCGGGCACGCGGTCGCACGCTCCACCTCAGCCGCCACAAAGCCGACAGCGTTTTGCATACTGAAACCCTTTAACCCGGCCCTGAGAGGCCGAAAGGGAGCGAACAGTGGTACAAGTCGAATTGTCTTCTCAACCTCCGTCCCTCGATCAGGGCCTGGAGGTTTTTTTATGCCCTTTCCCCCCGCATTGTTCCACATCCAGCCGGGAAACACCGCCATGAGAAAGCTCAAAGCTCAGATCATCGATGACGCCGGATTCGAGCGTACGATCACGCGGCTTGCCCACGAGATTCTCGAAAAAAACAAGGGTGCGGAGAGCATTGTCATCGTCGGCATCCGGACCAGGGGTGAGTTCATCGCCAGGCGCATAGCACGGAAGATCGAGGAAGTGGAAGGCGTCACGCTGAAGATCGGTTCCCTGGACATCACCCTCTACAGGGACGACCTGCTCGGGAAGCTCGAACAGCCGCAGCTCAAGGGGACGGACATCCTGTTCGACCTGAACGACCGTAATGTGATCCTGATCGACGACGTCCTGTACACCGGCAGGACGATACGGGCGGCGCTCGATGAACTGATCGATCTTGGCCGTCCGAAGACGATCCAGCTTGCGGTTCTGGTGGACAGGGGACACAGGCAGCTCCCCATCAGGGCGGACTACGTCGGCAAGAACGTCCCCACGAGCTCGAGCGAATCGATCCGCGTCCACGTCAGGGAAGTGGACGGGGAGGATGCCGTCCTCCTGATGCACCCCGAGCTTCCGGAATAGCACATCGTCGAACCAGAAAAGGAATTTCTCCATGCCTCTGAAAAGCAAGCATCTGCTGGGTCTCGACGGCATGAGCCGCGACGACATTCAGCTCATTCTGGACACCGCGGTGTCGTTCCGCGAAGTCCTGGAACGACCGATCAAGAAAGTGCCCCCCCTGACGGGAAAGACGATCGCGAACATGTTCTTCGAGAACTCGACGCGGACACGGCTGTCGTTCGAACTGGCCGAACGCCGTCTCTCCGCCGACGTACTCGGCTTTCAGGCGACGGGGAGCAGCGTGAGCAAGGGAGAGACGCTCAAGGACACCGCCCGCAACATCGAAGCGATGAAGGTGGACATGGTCGTGATGCGCCATTCCGCCGCGGGGGCTCCGCACTATCTCGTCCGTGTCATCGACGCCAACGTCATCAACGCCGGGGACGGGGGGCACGAACATCCGACGCAGGCCCTCCTTGATATGTATACGATCAGGGAGAAACTCGGCCGGCTGGAGGGGCTTCACGTCTGCATCGTCGGAGACATTGCGCACAGCCGCGTCGCCCGGTCCAATATCTACGGGCTCAAGACGATGGGTGCGCGGGTCTCGGTCTGCGGCCCGGCGACGATGATTCCCCGCGACATCGAGGCGCTCGGCGTCGAAGTGTACAACCATATCGACGACGTGCTCCCCTCGGTCGATGCGCTCAACGTCCTCAGGATTCAGATGGAGCGTGGCGCCGGCCGGCTCATTCCCACGCTCCGCGAGTACCACAATTTTTACGGCGTGACCCGTCAGCGCCTCGAGAAGGCCGGCCGCGCCATCACCATCCTGCACCCCGGCCCGATCAACAGGGACGTCGAGATCTCGGCGGACGTCGCCGACAGCGAACACTCGGTCATCCTGCAGCAAGTCCTGAACGGCGTTGCGGTCCGGATGGCGGTCCTGTATCTCCTTTCTTCACGCAACTGATACTGAGAAGGAATCCCACACCAATGCAATATCTCCTCAAGAACGGCAGGCTGATCGATCCCGCGAACAAGCGGGACGAGGAAATCGATATCCACATCGCTGACGGTAAGATCGTCCGGATGGGGAAGGGGATCAGCGTTCCCTCCGCCCAGGTCATCGAACTGAAGGGGAAAGTGGTGGCCCCCGGGTTCATCGATATGCACGTCCATCTCCGGGAGCCCGGATACGAATACAAGGAGACGATCCTTACCGGCTGCACGGCGGCCGCAGCCGGGGGATTCACCGCCGTGTGCTGCATGCCGAACACGAACCCTCCGATCGACGACGAGTCCGTCGTCCGGCTCGTCCGCGAAAAGGGACGGAGCGCACTCGGCGGGCTCGTGGACGTTCACCCGGTCGCAGCCGTCACGAAGGACCGGAAAGGGGAGCACCTCGCGCCGCTGGCGGAGCTCGCCGCCGCGGGCGCCGTCGCGTTTTCGGACGACGGCGATCCGGTCCATGATGCGGAGATCATGAGGCGGGCGCTCGAATACGCGTCGATGTTCGGTCGTCCGGTCATCCAGCACGCGCAGGACATGCCGATGACGAAGGGGGGAGCCATGAACGAAGGGTCCGTGGCGACCCGCCTGGGGATCCCCGGGATGCCGCCGGTTGCCGAGGACTCCGTCGTGGCGAGGGACATACAGATCGCACGGTACACGGGAGCCAGATATCACGTCGCCCACCTGAGCACCGCGGGCGCCGCGGCGATGGTACGTGCGGCCAGGGCCGAGGGATTGAACGTCACGTGCGAGGTGACCCCGCACCACATCGCGCTCACGGACGAGGCGGTGAGCGGGTTCGACACGAATACGAAGATGAACCCTCCGCTCAGAACAAAAGCCGATGTGGAAGCGCTGAAGAAAGGGCTCAAGGACGGGACAATCGATGTGATCGCCACCGACCATGCCCCCCACTCGTTTGATGAAAAGCAGGTCGAGTACCAGTCCGCCCCGTTTGGCATCGTCGGGCTGGAGACCGCGATCGGGCTTGTCGTGACCGAGCTTGTCAACACCGGTGTGCTGACGATTGCCCAGATGATCGAAAAAATGTCGATCAATCCCCGGCGGATACTGAACCTCCCTGAAATCCGGATCGCGGAAGGGCAGATGGCCAATCTCACAATTTTCGATCCCGCGGCGGAATGGATCGTGGACACACAGTCATTCCGGTCGAAATCGAAGAACTCACCCTTCGGCGGGACAAAACTCACGGGAAAACCTGTCGGCGTCATGAACAACGGCGAAGCGTACTGGGCCTGAATTCCGCTCTTTCCGTCCTCAATCGTATACACCTGCATTTGATACAATACACACCTTCCATCTGAATCCGCGAAAGGGGCGCAGATTTTGCCCCTTTTTGCCGTAACCGGGATGGCACGTCATTTGACCCGTCTGTAGGCAACTGACACGAGCTCCCGAATACGACAATGAAGATCCTCCTCACGATTGCTGCCGCAGGCCTGATGCTTGTATCAGGCTGCCACAGGAATTTTGACCATCCGGAATATGGTCCCCCCTCGGCTCCCACGGGCATCAGGACGCAGACGGGGGACAATTTCATCGAGATATTCTGGAATCAGAACCCGGAGCCGAACGTCGCCGGATACAACGTATACGTGGGTTCCGCGTACCAGGGAAAATATCAGTGGATCGGCTCCACGCGCAGTACCTCCTACGTTGACAGGGGGGCGGTCAACGGCACGACGTACTACTATGCGGTCACGGCCTACGACAACGACGGGAATGAGAGCGATCTGAGCCGCGACGTGGCGTATGACATCCCGCGCCCGGAAGGATACGGCGTGACGTTAACCGATTACAGGACCGTGCCCCAGACTGCCGCATACGATTTTTCGGCATACGCGATACTCGCCTACGGCGACAAGAACAGCGATATGTGGTACGAGTACTATAACGGCGTCAATTACATGGACGTCAACACCGATTCGGATATCCAGGATGTGGGACCGACGCAGTCGATCCTCGACATCAATGAGGCACCCTCGAGCGGCTGGTCCCCGACTCACGATGTGCAGCTCACGGCGGGGCATACGTACGTCGTCTGGACGTGGGATGACCACTACGCGAAGTTCCGGGTCTCTGCGATCGCGCCGGACCGGGTCGTGTTTGACTGGGCCTACCAGTTACAGAAATCAAACCCCCTGTTGAAACGCGCCGTGGTGGGCGGCGTGAATTCCCGTCCGGCGGTGACGTCGCACAGGGTCAACTGAGGGGTTTCTTTTGCAGTGGAGGAAACGGTGCCGCACGGACGGTTCGATGGTGGCCGGGCGTGCAGGCACCTTCCTCCATTGTCTGCTTTCTCGATAACGGGGACTCTTATGCGCCGACATTCGCTTGTTGTGACCGCCCTGTGCATACTTATTCTCTCCTCCCCGGTTTTTGGTGGAGGGCATCACGGGGGGGGCGGCAGGAGGTCAGGGGAAGGAGGGTCCGGCCGCGTGCGCGGGTACCGTTCGGAAAGTCTCGGTTTTCCCGGTCCAATGCAGCCCGTTCCCATCACCCGCCCGGTGGATCTCGTCTGGCCGCCGGCGATCATCGAGCCGCCGGGGTGTTCTCCGGCCTACGGTCCCCCTCCAGAGGAGACCGCATCCGAGCCTCCGGAGGGGAGCGGGATCGAGGTGCGGCTGGACGATTGCGTTGAAAATGCGGCGAGGGCGGGATACAGTTTTGCGGCACACAGGGTCGTATCGTGCGAAGACTCCACGGTCGATGTTTACCTGTCATTCGACAAGGACGGGACATACTACTTTCTTGTCCCTGAGGACACGCAGATCAAGGACATCGGCCAGCAGGGCGAGTTGCGGAGCATCAGGCTCATCAAACCGGGTAACTGGTATCAGGACCACGCCGCACAGCTCATTGCAGGACATACCTACGTCGTCTGGGCGTATTCAGGCGATCTCTATCTCGTGAGAATCGACGCGACGTGGGAGAAACACGTGATGTTCAGCTGGGTGTGGCATTCCCGCCTTTCCAGAGAAGCCGCCGATAAATTCCTCAAAGACAACGCGGGGGGCCCTGCCGGAGCTCCGTATTTCTCCCGTTAGTCCCTGGCGATTCCAGGATGTGCAATTCCAGTACGTGCACCTCCGGTGAGTTGACTTTCAGCCGGAGGCGGGTTAATTTTCAATCCTGACCAACCCCATGAAAACACTTCCCCTCCTGGCGTCGCTCGTCGTGTTCCTGCCGGTCATCGCCGCCGGCATTCCCGCGCAAGGGGAGCAGACCGCGCAGGCCGACAGACCTGAAATCAGGGAGGTGTTCAACGATGTTCAGGCCGGGATCGCACGGGGGAATGTAGCGCTCTTTTCCCCCCGACTTCACAGCCAGGTCCGTGTCACGCTTCACGGCGGGGAGACCGGCCTCTACAGCGCCAACCAGGCGTACTACCTCCTCCGGAATTTTCTCCGTGATCGTGCGCCGGTGAATTTCACGTTCACGACGTTCGGAGAATCCGACAGCACGCCCTACGGTACCGGGAACGCGGCGTACTCGTTTCAAGGTGTCCGGCAGCATGCACAGGTGTACGTCGCCCTGGCGTTGATGGGGGGACGCTGGGTGATCACGCATATCAATATCTACTGATCCCATTGGCCGGGTACCTCTCCTCCCTCAACGCATCCCTCAAACGGTCCGGCCTTCGGCCGGCTGGACTGGCGGTCGCATTCCTCCTTGTTCTCCTCGGTGTCTCCCGCATTGTCCACGGCGGTCTCGTCTCCTCGTACGAGTCCCGCTGGGATGACGTAAGCACGGAAGAGTGCAAAGCCAATCTCTCTCTTGCCATTTCACGTTTCACCGCAGAACAGAAATCGCTCAGCGACCTCGTCGGGAACCTCGCAGTGAGTCCGGAGATCCGTGCGTATTTTCTCAACAAAGGAGGGGACCGCACACCGCTTTTTGACCGCCTCTCGCAACTGAGCCGGGATGAGGGGGTGGGACTCGAAGTGTACGACGGGAGGGGGGAGCTCGTCGCGTGGGAGGGGGAAGGCGGTTCCGTCTCTCCGGGAGACATGGCGCGTGCACTCGCGGGGCATCCGTTCACGTACGTCGTGCGCAACCCCGTATCCTCCTCCCTGATGATCGGGATCCCTATCCCCCTGGGCGACACCGTCCGCGGGGTCGGTGTCATACGGCGGACGATCGATTCCAACGCCCCGCTGAACAATCCCCTCCTCAGGCAGGAGGCATTCGATGAGCGGCTCTCCCGCGAACTCGGGACCACGGTCGAGTTTTCATTTGGCGGGGAAGGGGAGACCGTCAACGACAGCCGGTATTGCTCGGGACCGATGTACGGGCTTGACAGTACGTTCCTGGGGACCGTGAGCGTGCTCCGCCCGGTGCGTGCAACGTTTTTCGGATCGCTGGGCGACCTCTTCGGGAAGATCGATGCCGGTCTTTCAGTCCTCCTGTTTCTCTTCGCCGGCTGGGCATATGCACGTGCCTTGGCGGGAGTCCGATCGTTCCTCCTCAGGGGGTCGCTTCTGACCCTTCTCATCTGGGGGGTCCGCTACGCTCTTCTCTGGCTGGATGTTCCCTCCGGGTTCCTTGCGGGGGGCGCATTTGACCCCGGACTCTTCGCGTCAAAGTTCGGATTCGGACTTGCGGGGTCGATCGGCGAGCTTACGATAACGACGGTCGCCCTGTCGCTGAATGTTGCCTTCGTCCTGAACTTCCGCCTTCGTGAGAAGTCTCCCGCATCCCCTGCGCGCCCGCTCCCGCTTCCCCTGAGAATCGTCGCTGCCGCCGCGGCAACCGTGATTCTTTTCTGGATCCTGCGCGGGTACGGGGCCGCAATACGAAGCGGTGTGTTTGATTCCGCCCTCACGTATTTCGATGCGCGCATACTTCTCCCTCCTCCGGCGCTCGTGTTCATGGTCCTGAACTTCTTCCTCCTCGGTGCGTGTGTGATCGTCGTGTCGATCGCGCTCGCCCTCCAGATTGCACGCTGGTGCGGGGGTAAGGCGGAAGGGAAGGAAGGGCTGACGGGCTGGCTCATCGCGGGAGGAATTGTCACTGCCGGCTCCTTCGCGTTCGCGGCGGCGGATGCCACGCCCCTCGTGTCAGTCCTCTACCGGCTTCTTTTCGGTTGGGGCGTGGTGTGTGCCGCCCGCATGTACCAACGGCTCTCCGCAGGGGAAAACGCGGCGGCCCTGCGTCGGTTCCTTTTGATTGTTCTTGCCGCCTCGGTCGTCATGCTCTACCCGCTCCTTGACGACTTCGTGCACGAAAAAGACCGCGGCAGGGTCGAGGTGTTTGCATCGGAAGAGCTGAAACCCGTGGACGGATGGCTCCAGCACGTCGTGGAGGAAGGACTGCAGGGCTTCGAAACCGATGACTACCGCGAACGTCTCTCGGAGGGGGACGCGGGCGGCGTGTCGGGGATTGCCTTTGAACGATGGTCCTCGAGTCTCGCGTGCAGCCAGGGCTATGACGCGATGTTTACGGTGATCGACCCCTACGGGCGCGAAGCGAGCCGGTTCGTTATCGGCTCGTCGATCGCGGGGATGACGGAGGCCGATACGATGCTCCCTCTCTCATCGCGGACGATCATCCGCGTCAGGAACTTCGGCACCGGCGTCAATGCGCTCAAAGTCTACGCTGGTTCGGCGCCGATCTTCGGGCTCGACAGCGTGCTCCTGGGTCACGTGCGTGTGGTCGTCGCCGCCGGCCAGCAGGCCCTGTTCCGCGGCGAAACCCCGTCGATCCTGAGGGGGTCGTCGGAATCCAGGCTGGAGTCGTTCTACCGCCGCGTGACGCTTTCCGAGTACAGGGACGGGGTCCTCCTGACCTCGAACAATCCCGTCGTTCCCATCGCGCGCCCTCTCCCGGAATCCGTCAGTGAGGCATTTGCCGATTCCGCGCGAACGACGCTTTGGGCGGACGACGAGATCGACGGCGACCGGTACGAAACCTTCTTCGTCCGCCGGGGCCCGACGGGCATCGTCTCCCTGGGACTGAAGGGGCTTGGTGCGACGTGGCACATCGTCGGGCTCGTGAAGCTGATGGCAGGTTGGGCGGTGGTCGCCCTGCTGCTGGTCCTGTGGTGGCGGATCGTTCAGTGGCGCCGGGGTGTCCCGTACAGGATGACGTTCCGCGACAGGCTTCTGCTGGCGCTCCTTGTCACCGCGATCGTTCCCCTCACGTTTGTCGCGTTCTACGCGAGGGTCTACGAGGGGGAGCAACAGATGGAGACGCTTGAACAGCGTCTTGACGAGGAAACGCAGGGAGTGATATATAACATCACGGATCACCCGGAACAGGGCGTGACCGTTCCCGCGTTTCCAGACTCCCCGTTGAAGGCGGAGGAACTTGCCTCCGACATCGGGACCGATTTCAATATCTACACGGACAACCAGCTTCGCGTGAGCAGCCGCCCGACGCTGTACGACGTGGGCATTCTCGATTCGCGCCTGAGCGGCAACATCTATGCGAAGATCGTCCTGGGAGGGAAGCGCTTCGTCATTCAGACCGAGAAGATCGGTTCCGTCGAGTACAGCGTCGGGTACAGGCCCGTCCTGGACGCGAATGAGAACATCATCGGCGTCGTCTCCGTCCCGACGCTCTTCCGCTCCGAGGAAAGCGAGGAACAGGCCGCCCGGCGCAACGCGCTCCTCCTCGGCACGTATGCGGCGGTCCTCCTTCTCGTCATCGCCATTGCCGCCGCGTTTGCCGGCCGCATCGCCGCTCCCCTTCACCGGCTGACCGAGGCGACGCGGCGTGTCGCGAAGGGGGAGCTTGACGTCCACGTCCCCCACGCGGGTGCGGAGGGGGAAATCAGCGAGTTGATCCGTGCGTTCGACCAGATGACCGACGACCTGCGTCGGAGCCGCGAGGAACTGATACACTATGAGAGGGAACTCGCCTGGAAGGAGATGGCGAAGCAGGTCGCGCACGAAATCAAGAATCCCCTCACCCCGATGCGGCTTTCGATACAGCACCTGAGGCGGACGTATCATGACGGCGCGGCCCAGTTTGGCGACATACTCGACAGCGTGACAAAGACCGTCATCGAGCAGATCGATACGCTCAGCCGGATCGCCTCCGAGTTTTCTCACTTTGCTCGGATGCCGCGCCGGAACCTTGACCGGCTTGAGGTCGGCCCGGTGATCGATGAAGCGGTGCGCCTGTTCAGCCAGGAGGCCGCGATCGACTTCGACGTCCGGGTTGCCGACGGGCTGCCGCAGATCGTCGCCGACAGGGAAGAGCTTCGCAGGGCCCTTATCAACATCATCCGGAACGGCATACAGGCCATGGACGGCGCCGGTTCCATCCGCATCCGGAGTTCCTCCGAACGTGAGGGGGTCGCAATCACGATAACGGATTTCGGGAAGGGTGTCCCCGCCGACATGATTGACAGGCTCTTCATGCCGAATTTCTCCACGAAGACCGACGGCATGGGACTGGGACTGGCGATCGTGAAGAAGACGATCGAGGACCTGCACGGGAGCGTGACGCTGGAGAGTGAGCCGGGGAAGGGGACGACGGTCTCGATGTGGCTTCCGTCGGCCGAATCGGAAGGGCCCGGACAGGCATGACGGTGATCAGACCTTCTGTTTTTCCTCCCGGTATTGTTGCCGGGTTCAGCACACGGAACGGCGGCGTAAGCCCGCCCCCCCTGGGGATGAATCTTTCCTACAGAGTCGGTGACGATCCGGCCAATGTCCGCCGGAACCGTGAGGTTTTCTTCGGTTCACTTGGAATCGAACCCGGGCAGCTGGCGATTCCCGGCCAGATTCACGGTGCTGCCGTCCGGAGTGTGGCTGCTCCGGGCGACTATCCCGAAACCGATGCCCTGATCACGTCGGAAAAGGGGCTTTTCCTTTGCGTGACGGTTGCTGATTGTGTCCCGATCCTCCTCTTTGACCCCCTGACCGGCTCTGTCGGCGCGGTCCATGCCGGTTGGCGGGGTACCGCCGCAGGCATTGTCAGGGCCGCCGTAGGGGCCATGACGACCCGGTTCGGTTCACGACCCGCGACACTGATCGCCTCCATAGGGCCGTCCGCTTCCGACTGCTGCTACAAGGTCGGTCCGGATGTCGCCTCCCGTTTTCCCTCCTCATTCGTCAGGGGAGCTTCCGGAGAGTCATTCGTCGACCTGAAGGGTCTCAACCGGAGCCAACTCCTTGACGCCGGTCTGCTCCCGGGAAACGTCGAACTGAGCCCGTACTGCACCATTTCAGACTCAACGCTCTTTCACTCGTTTCGCAGAGACGGCGCAAAATCTGGTAGAATGATGGGAGTGATCGGACGCATGGCCTGACCCCATTTCGTTGATTATGTTACGCTAATTCGTTATCCTAGTCACCGTATCATTTTTCAACAGGGGGGCTCCACCATGTGTGGCATCGTCGGCTACATTGGGCAGAAGAACTGTGTGCCTATACTTCTCGAGGGTCTGAGAAGACTGGAATACAGGGGATACGACTCCGCCGGAATTGCCCTGGTCAACGGGGGAACCTTCAATATCCAGAAAAAAGCGGGGAAGGTCTCTGACCTTGCCGAAGCGATCCGGTTGATGAACGGATCCTTCTCCTCCGGCGTCGGCATGGGACACACTCGCTGGGCGACGCACGGCGAACCCAATGATGCCAATGCCCACCCGCACTGGGACGCGACAAAGCAGATTGCCGTGATCCACAACGGCATCATCGAGAATTACGCGGCGATAAAGACGAAGCTCGTCAGGGAAGGACACACGTTTACGGGCGGGACCGACACGGAAGTTCTGGCCCACCTGATCGGGACGATGTATGACGAGTGCGGAGACCTGACGACGGCCGTCCGTCACGCGCTCGCGGAGGTCGACGGGACCTACGGGCTCGTCGTCCTGTCGGTCCACGAACCCGACAAGATGATCGCCGCCAGGAAGGGGAGCCCCCTCATCCTCGGCATCGGCGAAGGGGAAAATTTTGTGGCCTCGGACGCCTCCGCCATCGTCGACCACACGCGCAACGTCGTCTACCTCGACGACGGTGAGGTCGCCGTGGTAACCCGCGAAGGGTTCCGCACGGTGACGATCGACGACGTGTCGGTGACGAAGCAGGTGCAGGAAGTGACGCTCGAGCTTTCCCAGATCGAGCGCGGCGGCTATGATCACTTCATGCTGAAGGAGATCAACGAGCAGCCCGAAACGATCACCAACGCGATGCGGGGACGGCTTCTCGTGGACCAGGGGAACGTCGTCCTTGGCGGGCTGCGTCACGTGATGGACAAGCTGCTCTGCGCGCGGAGATTCGTCATCACCGCCTGCGGCACGTCGTGGCACGCCGGGCTCGTCGGCAAGTACATGTTCGAGCAGATCGCCAAGATGCCGACCGAAGTGGAGTACGCGTCCGAGTTCCGCTACCGGAACCCGATCATCAGGAGCGACGACGTGGTGTTTCTCATCAGCCAGAGCGGCGAAACGGCCGACACGCTGGCTGCGGCGCGGGAGGCGAAGGCGAAGCACGCGACGGTCCTGGGGATCGTGAACGTCGTCGGGAGTTCCATCGCCCGCGAGTCGCACGGCGGCGTGTATGTGCACGCCGGGCCCGAGATCGGCGTCGCATCCACGAAGGCCTTCACGTCCCAGCTCACGGTTCTCGCGCTCATCACGCTCATGGTCGCGCGGGCGCGGGGCATGTCGGAGGCCGACGGCAAGGTGCTTGCCGAGGAGATCGCCTCGCTCCCCGACAAGGTGAGGGTCATCCTGCAGAACACGGACACGATCAAGGCGGTCGCCCGGGAGTTCAAAGACACCCCGACCGCGCTGTACCTCGGCCGGGGCGCGAATTTCCCCGTTGCGCTCGAGGGTGCGCTGAAGCTCAAGGAGATCTCCTACATTCACGCCGAGGGGTACCCGGCGGCGGAGATGAAGCACGGCCCGATCGCGCTCATCGACGAGGAAATGCCGGTCGTCGTCGTGGTCCCGAAAGACGCCATCTACGAAAAGGTCATCAGCAACATCCAGGAGGTCCGCGCCCGCAGGGGACGCGTGATCGCCGTCGCCAACGAAGACGACCACGAAATCGACTCGCTGGCGGAGTTCGTGATCCGGGTTCCGCGCACGTACGGGTTCTTCGGACCGATCATCAACGTGATCCCGCTGCAGCTTCTCGCGTATTACATCGCCGTCGCGCGCGGGACGAACGTGGACCAGCCCCGGAATCTTGCCAAGAGCGTGACGGTCGAATGAAGCTCAAAGTTCCACAACGAAGAGGGATGCGATGAAACAGGAACCCCGGTTTAGACCGACTGATTGGGCGGTCGTGCTCGGCGCCTCGAGCGGATTCGGCGGCGCGGCCGCGATCGAACTCGCCAGGGCGGGGATGAACATCTTCGGGGTGCATCTCGACAGGCAGGCGACGATGCCGACGGTCCAGCAGGTGATACGGGACATCAAGCACACGGGGCGCGAAGCGGTCTTTTACAATATCAACGCGGCCGATGCGATCAAGAGGGCGGAAACCCTTGACGAGATCAAGGAACGGTTCGGCACGCACGGCAACACGGTGAGGGTGCTCATTCATTCCCTCGCCTTCGGGACGCTCAAGCCGTTCATCACCCGGAATCCCGAAGATTCCGTGAACCAGGCCCAGATGGAGATGACGATCGACGTCATGGCGAACAGCCTCGTGTACTGGACGCAGGGGTTGTTCTGGAGAGGCCTGATCAAGCGCGGGGGGAGAATCTTTGCGATGACAAGCTCCGGCGGGCACAGCACGCTTCCGTATTACGGGGCCGTCTCGGCGGCAAAAGCGACGCTCGAGTCCCACATCCGGCAGCTTGCCAACGAGCTGGGCCCGTTCGGGATCACGGCGAACGCCGTGATGGCGGGCGTGACGGACACTCCCGCGCTCCGGAAGATACCCGGAAGCGCCGACATGCTCCGGATCGCGAGGGCGAAGAACCCCGGGGGCCGTCTCACGACTCCCGAAGACATTGCGAAGATGATCGTCCTCCTGACCGAAGAAAACGCCGGCTGGGTGAGCGGGAACGTCATCGGCGTCGACGGCGGCGAGGATATCGTCAGTTACGTCGGCCAGAAAGGCACCACCGACTGATCCTGTGTTTGCGAGGGTGGCGCCTCCGGCGCCACCCGAAGCAAACGAACACGTAGTCATTGCGAGCGAAGCGAAGCAATCCGAGCTTCAGGTTTCACCTCCCGCTCTCCTTCCGTCACCCCTGTTCTTCAGTCATACAATCTTACTCAACCAAGGAATATCCCAATGTCCGAGTACGCCATTACCGAAGAGCAGAAAATGCTCCGCGACATGGTTCGCGATTTTGTCAACACGGAAATCAAGCCCATAGCCCATCAGATCGACGAGAACGAGAAGATCCCCCCCGAGCTCATCCGGAAGATCGCCGACCTGGGGCTCCTGGGCGAGGCGTTCCCCCCGGAATACGGCGGGGGCGGGTTCGGCGAAATGGGGTACTGCCTTGCCGCTGAGGAGATCGCGCGCGGATGCATGTCGACGGCGACGTTCATCGGCGCCCACCAGTCGATCGGCGCCAACGCGATTTACCTGGGGGGAAGCGAAGCGCTCAAAAAGAAATACCTCGTCCCGCTTGCGGAAGGGAAGATGATCGGGGCGTTCGCCCTCACGGAAGTCCTTGCCGGCTCGGATTCGTTCAACCTCAGGACGAAGGCGGTCAGGGAGGGGGACGAGTGGGTGATCAACGGCGAGAAGATGTGGATCACCAACGGGTCGATCGCGGACGTGGTTTCGACGTTTGCGAGGACCGAGCGCGGGATTACGGGTTTCGTCGTCGAAACGAAGACGCCCGGGTTCACCGCCGGTCCCCCCGAAAAGAAGATGGGAATCCGCGGGAGCGTGACGACGCCGATCGTGTTCGAGAACGTGAGGGTGCCTCACGAGAACATGATCGGAGAGGACGGGCGGGGGTTCCTCGTCGCGATGAAGACGCTGGACGCGGGCCGGCTCGGGCTCGGTGCCGCGACGCTCGGGGCGGCGAAAGAGCTTCTGGAGATGTCCTCGAAGTACGCGAAGGAGCGGAAGCAGTTCGAAGTTCCCATCGCACAGTTTGAAGCGATCCAGTTCATGCTCGCGGAGATGGCGACCCTCGTCTACGCGATGGAGTCCATCGTGTACAGGACAGCGGCAGCGTACGACGAAGGGAAATCCATCTCGCGGCAGGCCGCGATCGTGAAGCTCTTCTGCTCCGAATCGCTCGACAAGGTGGCAGACTGCGCGGTCCAGGTGCACGGAGGGATGGGTTATTCACGTGAATTGCCGATCGAGCGATACTACCGTGATTCGAGGATCAACCGGATCTTTGAAGGGACGAACGAAATCCAGAAGCTCGTCATTGCGCGAGACGTTCTGAAAAAAGGAGGGAAGTCGTAAGAACTTCGTTGCGTTTTTTGGCCGTTTGTGGTATATTGTCGTGTTTTCGGGACAGGTAGCTCAGTTGGTAGAGCAAAGGACTGAAAATCCTTGTGTCGGGGGTTCGATTCCCTCCCTGTCCACTCGTTTCTGCTGGTTCTCCCCCTCCCGGGTCCGGTCCGTTTTACCTCTTCCCTCCTGATTGACAGCCGGGTTTCAACGGCCAAACCGATGCGATCTCTTCAGGGCCGTTCCTCCCTGTTGTCGATCCCAGAACGCTGCCAGCTCGTCGGATCTGAGAAACACGATGCTCGCCGCGACGATCTTGAGAATTGAACCGAAGAGTCCGACGACGAGCAGATTGAATCTCGCCTTCTCAGGAGCTCCATACCCGAGCATGTCCGAATACCGTCCGAAGATGCCGTAGATCTGGCTGAAGAGCGATGGAATCCCCGAGAGAATCTCATACACCGCCACGGCCGCGATGATCGTCGCCAGGAGTTCCGCCTTCGTCCAACGGCTTCGCGTTGTGAATCTCGGGACTCCCCCCGAAAGAACGCGGGCAATTGGCTCGGGATGACGGATGAGAACCCACAGGACGATTGCGTAAATCAGGATGACGGCGGCATAAGGTCCCACCGTGGCTTCGGACAGCGGAGTCCGCTCGACCAAATCAACGAGGAGATAACTTACATACGAAAGCGAGCTGAAAAACAGGAACAACGCGACAGTCCGGATCGCGAGCATGCTGAACTTGAATGGCGTGATATACGTCTGAATTGGTGACATGGGTTTCCTCGGTTGTCGATGATCTTGCCCGGGGGATGGTTCATTGCGAACCAATTTCTCCACACCGGAAGAGGCCCGAAGGACCATGCAGAAAGATAGCCCGACCTCAGGCCATAGTCAATTGACTGTGGCTCCGCTGAAAAGTAGATTGATGAGGCTTCAGGGTTATGCCCCGCATGTCGACCCATCGGAAGGAGAGACCTTTGGCGCAGATATCGGTATTTCGGGTGGACTCTCTTGCCGGCAAGGCAAGATGTTCCTTCTTCTCGACCCTGATGGCAATCTGTCTTTCAACAGGAGCTCTCTCTGACGCTCGTTCTCAGGATCGTGCCCACCTCCCCTTGTCACGTGTTGGATCAGATTCGTCGCTTATCAGGGAGGTTCGGAAGGTTGTTGTCGACTCAGTGATCGAAGTATGGCAACTACGGTGGCGTAAAGCTCCAACCCCGGCGTGCGATCCGGGTGGAGGAGACTGGTACACTTGCCCGTGCGATGGCTTTGCATTCGGAGAAGAGGGAGAGCTCGATCTTGTGCGGAAAGCGCCCGGCAGGCGAGAAGAAAGGCTGTCGTTGACACCCTACTTCAAGAGCCTGGGTCGTTGGGATTCTGCTCTTCTCCCGAAATGGCCAATGTATGAAGAGGACTGGAAGTCCATTGATTCTCCGAATCTTCCCACCAGGATTCAATCACGACCAATCGTTGAGATCATGAAGCTCGCGGACTATGATCACGACGGGCGAGCGACGGAGTTCGTGCTTCAGATTGACGCGACGGCCTGTGGGCACAGGCAAGCAATCCTCGTTGGGATTTCACGACGCGTTCCTCATCTGCACGTGTTTGGAACCGTTGCACATCCTTCCACTCCGATCGTGCTGCAGCATCCGGAGGAATGGACGAGTCTTCTGAGATCAAAAAGTCGCGTTACGCTCGTCGAATGGCCGTGCGGGGATCATGGGGGTGACCTGGAGTCTGACTACGAACTTCACGTGGTACCGGAAGGGATTCGGGGATTCAAGATATTGCGACCATGCGAAGGTACACCTTCGGGCGGACAACCGGTGGAAAGGTCTGAGTTCTGAGGGGTCACGTCTTGTTCCCGACCTTCCGCATGTCTGACAGGATGTCGACACATTGGACCCTCTGGGTGTGAGGGCGAGCTTGTTTTCCTGGTCTCTTGCAACGGCAACAGGGAGGGTCGTGATGTCGGGGCCGAAGGTCGTTCCGTTGAATATCCGGATGCTGGTATTAAATCCGTATCAGACTGAGGCCATGTATGGGATTGACCAGGCCATAGCGGACGAATCAGGGATCCCCGTAACGCCGGGATCGTACGTGCTTGCGGCCGTGGTCAGGGGAGTACCACCTCTGGAGGTGCTTCTGACTCTGAAGTAGCCGCTGCCGATCAAAATGTCCCGCTGCAGGGCTGGGTGTTCCAGGTCAGTGTGTTCCCGCTTTCCTCTTGACCTCCGCGGCATGGACGGCGGCGTGAACGCCGACCCGGAAAATACCGGGTACGAGAGAGTGTTTGTCGCGCCGGCGCTCCTGAATGCGACGGTGAGCTTCAGCATCTGATCACAGGGGTTCTGAAACTGGAAGGGGGCCGTGTGAGAAATTTCTCACAGGCCCCCTTTTCCGTATCTCCGGAGGATCAGGATCCTTCGAACAGGCGTCAGTTGAGCGTGACCATGCTGTCGCGGTCAGGATAGACAAAGACGTGCACTGCGACCGGTGAACCGTTGAAGATTTCGTTCCCGACGCCCTGGATGACGACGACGGCGGCGGTTCCGCTCCCCGTGCCGGCGGTCTCGATGAAATACGAGCCGTTGGCATTCGAGGGCTTGTTCGTCAGCAACGAGATCGCACTTGTCGTCAGGAGGCTGAACGAGTTTCCGCCTCCGCCGAGCGACGTCGGCCGGCGATAGAACTGCTGCGCGCGCGAAGCCAGGTTGACGAGGTCGTTGCTGAGCGCGTCACGGTTTGCGTTGATCGCGCTGTCAGAGAACATGGTGATACCGACAGCGACCGCGATGCCGACGACGATCACGCCGAGGATGATGAGAAGAAGTTGCTGCTGTCCCATATGAATCCCCCTCCGGTTGTTGTAGGATAATTGAAGGCTTGTGCAAGAACACCTTTCCCCTCAGTAAAGCAAACGAGATGCCAATCCCTCCTCCCTCGAAAATTGTGATTTTTTGGTGGATTTGAAATTCCGACCCGGCAAAAATGACCCTTCGGAACATTACTGGAAAGTAACAATTGCACCCTTCGCCGGTGTGATTTTGATCATGGAAAAGTTACTAGAATGGTAACCAAAAATGACACTCAAAAGTGCCTTTGTGACCATGCTCAATCAAAATGAGCAGGGAATTCCCTTTCTTGAATGCACGAACAGCAATGAGGGAAAACCCTGTTACCGATGTTTTTGCGTAAGACGCCGGCGCGCCGGCGGGGGAGTCAGATATGAAATCGCACGGGAGACTGGCATGTATTCTTCTCTTCGGCGCCGCGTCGGCTGTGCTCTTTGGTTCCTGTTCGTCCGAGGCGCCCAATTTCAGCCTTAAAACTGCGGAGGGGAGAACAATCGAATTGCAGGATTACCAGGGAAAGGTCGTGGTGATAAACTTCTGGGCCACCTGGTGCCCCCCCTGCCGTTCGGAAATTCCCGGGCTTCTTGAAGTCTATCGCAAATACCGACCTAAGGGGCTGGAGATCGTCGGCATCTCGCTGGACAGAGACGGATGGACAAAAGTCTCCCCCCTGGTCAGGGAGATGAACATCGAATATCCCGTCGTCATCGGCAACAGTGATATCGTCAATGCCTACGGCGGAATACGCGCAATCCCCACGACGATCATCGTCGACCGGAACGGGAAGATCGTCGACAGGGTGATCGGCTATCTGGACAAACGGCGGTTCGAAGACGAGATCCGGGAGATCATCAACTCCTGAAAGCCCCCTTCCCCTAAGGGAGGAGGACGAGACGCAGCGTTCGCACCTGCCTGCCGGATTCAAGACGGCAGATGTACACGCCGGAGGCGACCCCCGCGGCATCCCAGAGAACGACATGGTCTCCCGGATTCTGATTTCCTTCCGCGAGCGTGCGGACCCGGCGCCCCAGCACGTCGAATACTTCAAGCTTCACTCTCCCCGCCTCGCGGAGCCTGTACACGATCGTCGTCCCCGGGTTGAACGGGTTTGGATAACCCCCCAGGAAAACACCGCCGCCGCTCTCGAGCGCACCCGCAGATGTCACGGGCATCGCCTCAACCGCCTCGCTGAACCATTCCGCCCCGTTCGTATCGATTTCTCTCACCCGGTAGTACCGGCCCGCAATCCCTCCGGGGTCCGTGTATGAATAGAAGTGCACGGTCACCGTCGTGCCGTGACCCTGTATGAGCCCCGATACCGTGGCGAACTCTCCGGTCTGTTTTTCGGACCGCTGGACTTCAAAACCGTAGCAGCAGGTTTCGCTCAACGTGGACCACGAAATGAGCGTGCCGTCATTCCCCCGTACGGCGGCGTCAATGGATCCGAACCTGATGGGAAGATATTCATCCGGCGGCTTCTCGGCCGGGGAGGAGGAATTCTGTGGGTTCGGCGACTTCTGGACGACGTAATCGGCTGAGTTGATGTTGCTGTCCCAGCCGTTTCCCGATTTTGCGTCGCTTCCTCCGGCGGCCATGCTCGTCGATGTCGCAACGGGTGTCGCCTTCCGTTCGAGTGACGTGGCGCTGCCCGGCGAAGGAGCCGGCCCGCTTCCCTCATACGCGTTGGCGTCGCCGTACCCGATAAGATCGACGATCGAGCTGTCGGCGGGATGTATGCCGGTAAGGGCGGCCGTGGCCCTGACAAGAGCCATTTTTCCGGCAGTGGCGGAGATGTTGACGGTCCCCGACGTGTCGGGCGTCGGGAGAGCGACGCCGTTCGTCCCTCCCGCCAGTTGTACGAGATAGAATCCGAAGGCCGGTATATGCCCCCCCAGGGGGACGGCGTGCCACGCCCCCGTTCCCGTCGCGCTGGCGTACTGGACAGACCAGCCGGAGAGCGCGACAGCCGACGATGTCGGGTTGTATAGCTCGACGTAATCGTTTTTGTACAGCGCGCCGATGTTTCCCCCCTCGCCGTACAGTTCGCTGACGACGACGTGCCCGGCGATCTGACCCGGGGCCGTGCCGGCGGCGAGCAGGAGGGATATCAGGGCGGGCCGGAAAGGCGTGTGCATGGCATCCTCCGAATGTGAACCGTCTTTCACTTCATACATCGGAGGGGGGGCTTTTACGCCCGGGGGCGGGTCCTTTTTTGCGGCAGACAAGAAAAAGCCCCGGCGTAACCGCCGGGGCTCTTCCTGCGTGAATCGCGTGCCCGGTTATTTTCCCCTGGCGATACCTATCACGCCGCATGCGACGCGCGCGCCGGCATTTCCCGTCGGTTGCGTCTTCATGTCGTCTTCCTTTTCGTGAACGATCACAGCGTGCCCGACGATGGCGTGTTCTCCCGAGAGGGACATGACCGCGTCGACGTAGTCGAGGTGAGCCTTTCCGTCCGCCCCCGCCTCGATGTTCCCCATGTCACCTGCGTGGCGCTTGTCGCTCGACGGCATGCTGTGCGGCATCCCTGCCGGGTTGAAGTGTCCCCCGGCGGAGCTCCCGTCTTCCGAACTGCAATCGCCGAACTCGTGGATGTGAAACCCGTGTTTTCCCGGCACAAGTCCGGACAGGTCGGCGACCACCCGGACACCGTTTTCCACGGATTCGAACGTGACGATTCCCCGTACGCCGCTCCCTTTCAGGGGCGAAATCACGGCGATCGCCTTTGCTCCCGGTGCGCTCCCGTGTTCGTGCGCTGGCTGGGCGGCGGCAGTCGACAGTGCAAGAAACGCGAAAGCCGCAATCGCGCGGACGTTGTTCACCATGCTTCCTCCGTTATGTGTGTTATTGTATCGATGAATGTGAGCAGACTTTTCCGCAGATGCAAGCAGGGCATCCTCCCCGGGGTTGATTTTCCGCGCGGAGTTGTCTTCCTTTGACGTCACGGAATGCACACTTTGAAGGAACCCCGAATGACACGACTCAAGAGGTTGCTCGCTTTTGCCGGCGTCGCACTGTGCTGCGCGCGGGCGGGCGCACAATCCGACCTGCCGCCTGACCTCGATCGCTATGTCGAGAACATCCGATCGACGTTTGACGTTCCGGGCATCGGGCTCGCCATCGTACGGGACGGCCGCGTCGTTCTCGCCCGCGGCTACGGTCTCCGCACGCTGGGAAAACCGGACCGTGCCGATGAGGGCACGCTTTTCGGGATTGCGTCAAACACGAAGGCCTTCACGGCGACCGCCATCGGCATGCTCGTGGAGGAGGGGAAGCTTGAATGGGACGCTCCCGTCATCCGGTATCTCCCGTGGTTCCAGCTCTCCGATCCGTATGTGACGCGCGAGATCACCGTGCGGGATCTCCTCGTCCACCGGAGCGGGCTGGGGCTCGGCGCCGGCGATCTCCTCTGGTGGCCCGCCTCGACGTACAACCGGAAGGATATCGCCCGGCGCATCCGTTCGATACCGCTTGCCGCGAGCTTCCGGAGCGCCTACGCCTACGACAATGTGCTGTACCTTGTTGCCGGGGAGGTCATCGAAGCCGTCAGCGGTCAGACCTGGGAGGATTTCATTGCGACGCGGATTCTGGCTCCGGTCGGCATGACCCATACGACCGTGCGGCACTCGGCGGCGGGGGAGGGGACCGACAGCGCGACCCCGCACGCGAGGATCAACGGGACTGTCCGCCCGATCCAGCCGTTTACGAGCGACAATACGAACCCCGCGGGGGGGATCAACTCGAGCGCCGGGGAAATGGCGAAATGGCTCATCGTCCAGCTCGATTCCGGGCGGACGGCCGGAGGGACGCGACTGATTTCTCCGCGGACGACGCGCGAGCTCTGGACGCTCGTCACCCCTGTTGGCATCGGAGATCCTCCTCCTCCCTTTGACGTGCTGCGACCGAATTTCAACGGGTATGCCCTCGGGTTCGGCGTCCACGACTACCGGGGGGTGAAAGTCGTCCAGCACACCGGCGGGCTCCCCGGGTATGTTTCCGAAGTCACGATGGTACCCGCCATGAAGCTCGGCATCGTCGTCCTGACAAACCAGGAATCCTCCGAAGCGTTCAGCGCGCTGACGCTCAGGATTCTCGACTATTATCTCGGTGCTCCCGCCGTTGACTGGAAGGAGGCGTACCGGCGCGCGATGGTCCGCCGCGATTCCCTCTTTGCCTCGGCCCGGACCCGGGTCTCCGCCGTGCGCGATTCGTCGTCCCGTCCGTCGCTCCCCCTCGAACGGTACGCCGGGAGGTACGAAGATCCCTGGTACGGGGACGTCGAAGTGCGCTGCGTGGACGGCCGGCTCAGCATGAAGTTCGGTCACACGCCGTCGCTCGAAGGGGAGATGGAACACTGGCAGTACGACACGTTCGTCGCGCGCTGGAAGGACCCCGAGCTCCGGGCCGACGCGTTCGTGACGTTCTCGCTCAACCCGGACGGGTCCGTCGACCGCATCCGGATGAAAGCCGTCTCACCGGAAACCGATTTCAGCTTCGATTTCCAGGATCTGCTCCTGAAACCCGCCGCCCGGCGCTGACCGGTCGGGGCTAATGGAGCTCGCTGAGCGCCGCCGAAAAGAGCTGCGCCGCCAGCCGGTTCCCCTCGGCCGTGAAGTGGACCCGGTCCTCCGTCAGGATTCCCTTCTCGGCGTTCGTGGTGTTGGCCGTGGCGAGGTAGTGCAGGAATTCCCGGCGCAGGTCCACGACCGCGCATTTGTGCGCGGCGGCAACGTTGCGGACAAGCTGCGCATAGTTGTTCAGCTCACCGTCCTGGGGATTCGTGCAGTCCGTCCTCTCGCCGATCAGCGGGGGAGTGGCCAGGATGACCCGGATCCCCTTGTCCTGCATTTTGGCGATGAGCGCGTCGTAGAACGCGACGAACTTATCCGCATCCGTTCCCGTTCCCATGCTGGACTTGTGCCAGACGTCGTTGACCCCGACGAACACGACAACGACGTCGGGGCGGCGGTCCAGCACGTCCTTTTCCATCCTGAGATAGAGGTCGTACACCTTGTTTCCGCCGACGCCTGCCCCGATGAGCTCGAATTTGTCCGCGGGGAGCATCCCGCGAAGCTGCGTGATATACCCGGTCGGCCGAACGCCGGCCTCGGTGATCGAGTCGCCGAAGAATATGACGCGAAGGGGAGGAGGGGCCATCATGACCGACGTGAGGAAGGCCGTGGCCGCGAGTGTGCAGAGAACGACTTTGTGCATGGAGGGTTCCTTGTGTTGTCCGGTGAACTGTGGAGGCACAATCTAACGGATGGCGGCCGCATATTCAATGTTGATTCTTAGCCCTTTGTTGCATAATTTCGACACCATTCTGGTTTCAATCCAGGCACAACAACTCCGGGAGTTCCCCGTTGCAGGGTTTGCTCGAGATCCTTCCTGAATACGTTCTCCACTGGATCGTCCAGCGCGGTAAAGAGCGTCACCTCAATGAAAAAGAACCCCTGCTGACCGAAGGGGAAAAGAACAGGTCCCTGTACATCGTCCTCGACGGACTGTTCGGCTCGTACGCGGCGGGATCGACCCGCGTCCTGGAGCACTTCGGCGCGGGGAGCGTGATCGGCGAGAGCTCGTTCTTTACCGACCTGACCGCCCCCGCGTCGGTCGTGGCGGAGGAGCCCTCCCTCGTCCTCGATATCCCGCACGCTCTTCTCGCCCCCAAGCTCGAGCATGACTCCCCGTACGCGTCGGACTTCTACCGGGCCCTGATGACGGTCGTTGCGGACCGCCTGCACCACACATCGCGGCGGCTTTCCGTGAGCGAGTCGGCCCTCTTCGCGGACCACAGCAGGGATCCCATGGTCCGGAAGGCCCAGGACGATATCGACGCGTTCAAGAAGCTGATGGTGAATCTCGACAAGGAAGGGATCAAGAACGGCGCCATCGCCGAGGAGAGTTACGGGAACTTCCTGAGCAGCGCGAGAGGTCTCCTGACGACGTGCCGGCAGGTGCTCGGCGAGACGTCGGCGCTGAGCGACGGGGCCAAGACCCAGATCGGTGCCCGGCTTCAGCACGAGATGCTTCCGTACGTGCTGACGACGGAGACCGCCGACAGGTTTTATTCCAAACCCCGGGGATACGCCGGCGATTACCTGGCGATCCAGAAGATCTATGACAACGTCCCCGGCGGCACAGGGCGCCTTGGCCCGATCGTGGAGAGGCTGTTCCTGGACATCGAGCCGTCCCGTGCGGTACGGAACCGCCGGACGCTTCTCGCGGACGAGATCGTCGCGACCGTGAACGCCAAACCCGCGGGACCCGTCAGGGTGATGTGCATGGCGAGCGGGCCTGCGACCGAAGTGTTTGACGCATTTGCCCGGCTCGACGACAAGAGCCGGCTCCGCGTGACGCTCCTCGACATCGACATGCAGTCCCTCGCGTTCGTCGACGACATCCGGACCAAGCGGAACCTGACCTCGAACATCACGCTCGTCAACGAAAACCTCATCGCCCTGTACCTGGGGCGGAGCAAAACGAGAGTCGAGCCGCAGGACCTGATCTACAGTATCGGGCTGATCGACTACCTGAACGACAAGCTCGTGAACAAGGTGCTTGCCTACTCGTACGAGAACCTGGTGCCGGGGGGAAGGGTCATCCTGGGCAATTTCCACCCCAGGAACCCCGCAAAGGAATTCATGGATTACGTGCTCGAGTGGAACCTGATTCACAGGACGGAGGCGGACATGAACCGCCTGTTCGAACGATCCGTCTTCGGCAGGCCGTGCACGAAGATCCGGTTCGAGGCGCTCGGGATCAACCTCTTCGCGGAGTGTTCCCGGGAAACGTGAGGGAACCGTTCACCCCGTGAGCTCGCGGGTCTCCTTCGCTTCCGCTTCCCTGTCAAACCTCGCGCGGCATTCGGGGCAGATGCCGTGCGTGAACTTTGCCTCCGAGTGTTTCGCGATGAACGTCTCGATCTGGTGGTAGTATCCCTTGTCGTCGCGGATCTTCTTGCACCACGCGCAGATGGGGAGGAGTCCGCCGAGCGTCTTGACGTCGGCGAGCGCCTTCTGCAGCTGCAGGATGAGGTCTTCCCGTTCCCTGTCTCCCCGCCTTTTCTGCGTGACATCCCTGTACAGGACGTACGCCATGTTTGTCCCGTGGCCGTTGTCGACGGGCACCGCGATGATCGAGACGTCCATCGGTTGCCCGTCCTTCCGGAACCTCGCGCTCTCCAGGTTGACGGTTTCGCCCTGCATCACGGACCGGAGGGCGTTCCTGGCCTGCTCGCGTCCGTCGGGGGGTATCGTCACCGCGAGGACGTCCTGCCCGATGATGTCCTCGCGTGAAAACCCGAACATCTGGACGAACGCCCTGTTCGTGTCGTACACGATCCCGTTGCCGTCGAGGAGCGCGATCCCTTCGGGCGCGCTCTGGAACAGCCGTTCGAAGTGCGCCTTCTGGACTTTCAGCTCTTCCTCGACGTTCAGGAGCTCGGTGATGTCGTGGACCAGGACGAGCCGGGCGGGCCGGTTCGCCCAGTCGATGGCGTGCGAGTTGATTTCCACCTGCATGATCGACCCGTTCTTCCTGACGTGCCGCCAGGTGCTTGTCCGCTCTTCTTTGAAGGCCTCCCGGTCCACGTGGGTGACGAATCCCTCGACGTCCTCGGGGGGCCGGATGTCCTTGACGGACATCGAAAGAAACTCATCCCGCGAATAGCCGTAATGTTCGATGCTTGCCGGGTTCACCTCCAGTATGGCGAACGTCGCGGAGTCGTACACCATGATGGGGATGGGGCTGGCTTCGAATAGCTGGTGATAGCGCTTCTGCGAATCGCGCACGAGGGCCTCGGCCCTCCGCTCCTCGGTGACGTCGCGGTCGATCCCGATCGTGTACTTTTTTCCCCTCATCTCGATCGGCATCGCGGTGTATTCGATGATATTCTCCCTGCCGTCGGGCCGTTTCCAGGAGAAGGCTCCGCGGAACGCGTTCCCCCCTTCGATGGATTCCGCGTTCTGCCCGGAGAGGCTCACCGCCAGGTCCCGCGTGTACCCGCGTGCAAGAAGCTCTTCCCGGGTCCTGCCGGCCAGCTCCGCGTAGCGGGGGTTGCATTCCACGAGCCTCCGGTTGGCCGGGTCCCCCGCTTCTTCGAAGATGCTGATCCCGTCGAGGGCGTGTTCGAATATCAGGCGCAGCTTCTCCTCAGATTCGCGCAGGTCCTGCTCGAGCTTCCTCTGCTCCGTGACGTCGGCGTATGTCGTCAGGAACATCTTCCTGCCGGCCTGGATGAGCATCTGGGAGGACGCCTGGAGCAGTTTCCGGGCGCCGGATTTTGTCGTGATCACGGTCTCCGACACGTGCGGCCCGGGGTGTTCCATCAGCGTTCTCACCCCGTCCAGGGCCCTCTGGTGTTCGCCGGGATCGGGATAGAGCAGCCGGGAAAAATCCCCCGCCCGGTTGGCCTCCTCGACGGTGTACCCCGTCATTTCCGTCATGCGGGGGTTGAACACCTCGAACCCGCCCCCCGCATTGCTGAACGTGATTCCTTCCTGTATGGAGTTGACCACGGTCTGGAGCCGCTGTTCTCCCATCTTGAGAGAATCCGCCGCCGCCCTCCGTTCCCTGATCTGCGCGCTCATGAACATGTAGAGCCCGATGATCAGGACGAAATTGAGGCCGGATCCCATGACCAGGAACACGAGCGATTCGTTGAAATCCGAGTCCGCTTGGAGCCGTCGCTCTTCGACCCTGTGCTCTTCCCGCTCCTCGATCCTCCGGACGATATCCTCGATCCGCCCCATGGCGCGGTTCGCCTCGCCTTCCCGGACGACGACGCGCGCGGAATCATGATCTCCCGACTTCATGAACTCCACCATCTCGCGGGAGATGGCGATGAGCCGGTCGGCCGAAGATTCCATGACAAGGAGCTCTCCCGGCTCCTCCGACGAGGGAAATGCGACGCTGTGAAGTCCTTCGAAACCGCTCCGCACCCCCTTGACCCCGTCCACGTACGGGGCCAGGAACGCCGTGTCCGCGGTGATGACATATCCCCGGGCACCGCGCTGCACGTCCTTGAGCGAGGAGACGAGATCGTCGAGCCGCATGTGGATATCGTTCGACACCCCGACGCTCCGCGTGTTCGCGACGTACGAGCTCATCCCCAGGTACGCGGAGACGGCGATCGCCGCAAAGATCAGGAGCGTGAGGGCGAACCCCCCCCTGATCCAGGTGTCGCTCCGGTGTGAGGCGTGTATGGTCAGTGGCTCCATCACCTGCTCCGTGTGGTACTTCCCTGCCGGGGGTCAATGCAGCGTCTGAAGTCCCGCCTGCAGGATGAGTGGCGGAAGAGGATAACGGCAAACCATATGCCACGTTTCAGTGCCCGAATCGTCCATAATTTCCCCTGTTTCCAATGTGCCTTCGTGACGATTCTACAAATGGTACCTATGAAACCAAATCGGGCCGGGTGGCGTTACGTCTGCATCACAGAAGGGGATCCGATGGAAGTTCTTGAAAATGCGACGCTCGGGGCGGGCTGTTTCTGGTGCGTGGAAGCGGTGTTCGAGCGGCTCGACGGCGTTCGCTCGGTCGTTGCAGGATATGCGGGAGGAAAGACGAAGAACCCCACCTACGAGGAGGTCTGTTCCGGGAGGACGGGGCACGCGGAGGTCGCCCGGGTGACGTTCGATCCCCGCACAATCACGTTCGCCCGGATCCTCGACGTGTTCTGGGCGGCCCATGACCCCACGACGATGAACCGCCAGGGAGCGGACGTGGGAGAACAGTACCGCTCGGTGATCTTCTATGCCGACGAACGGCAGAAGGCGATTGCGGAGGATTCGCTCGTGAAGGCAGGAAGGAACTTCCCTTCACCGATCGTCACGTCGATCGAGCGGCTCACGGAGTTCTATCCGGCGGAGGACTACCACCAGGACTACTTCCGGAACAATCCCGGCGCGCCCTATTGCATGTTCGTCATCAAGCCGAAACTCGACAAACTCCACATCTGATCCGCCGTCTGTCATTGCTTCTCACCCTCCGCTTTGCTAGATTCTCAAACTCCATCAACATCCACAGGCGGTCACCCCATGGCGGAACCCACGACTCCTCCCCGCCGGAAGCACCGGCTTCTGCGCTGGCTCGTCATCATCCTTCTCACCCCCGTGATCCTGTTTTCGGTGTACACCTGGGTGTCGCTCTCGTGGACCTATTCGCACGGTGAGAGGGCGGGATACGTTCAGAAATTCTCCCAGAAGGGATGGGTGTTTAAGACGTGGGAGGGGGAGCTGGCGATGGTGTCGATACCCGGGACCATGCCCGAGAAGTTCTACTTCAGCGTGCGCAGCGATTCCGTGGCCGCGCACATCAACGCTTCTCTGGGGGAGAAGGTTGCGCTTGCGTACGACCAGCACGTCGGCGTGCCGCTCAACTGGTGGGCCGAGACCGAGTACTTCGTGACCGGCGTCAGGGTTCTCGCCGCGGCGGACCGACCCTGAGAAGAAGCGCGCCGTGGCGCGGGACAGGGAGCGTGATCCCCTCCCTGAAATCGCCCATGTTGTCCTGGCGCCAGATGTCGCGCACCGCCTGCGTTCCTTCCAGCCCCAGGTCGGCCCACGAAACGGTGACGTCTGACGTCCAGCGTCCCCGGTTGAAGAGACCGACCGCTCTCGACCCGTCTTCCATTTCCTTCGCCCAGACTTCGCAGTCGCCCTCCGCCTTCACCCTCGCCGCCTGTTTCCCCAGGGGGTCCTGATTGACGTCGATGACCTCATCGTTGCACAGCAGGCTCAGCGTGAAATCGTCGAGCTGCGTCATGTCGCAGCCGATAAGAAGCGGCGCCGCAAGGAGTGACCAGAGCGTGATGTGCGTGTACTGCTCGTTCGGCGTCAGGCGCGTGGGATGGAGCTCCGGGCCCCATCCGACCTTCCCCACGACAAGCATGTCCGGATCGTTCCAGTTCCCGGGTTTTGCGCGGGCTTCGTGCCCTGATTGGGAGAACCCGATGTCCGACATGCTCTTCCACGTGTCTTCGATGTCCCCGGTCGTCCGCCACGAATTCCCGCCTGCGTCGCCCCCCCATTCCCACACGTTTCCCATGCCGTACTGGCAGAGGCTGAATACGATGTCCCGGCCCACGCCGTCAAGCGCCCGGCGCATGACCCTGTAGGGCTTCTGGTACGCCTCGAGCGTGCGTTCCTTGACGATCGATCCGTACGAACACCAGTCGTACTTGAGGTAGTCTATTCCCCACGCCGCATACTGTGCCGCGTCCTGCGCTTCGAACTGGTAGCTGGCGGTGAATCCCGCGCACGTGAGCGGGCCCGGGGATGAATACAGGCCGATCTTCAGCCCCCTGCCGTGGACATAGTCCGCGAGCGCCTTCATGTCGGGGAATTTCCTGTTTGTGTTGATCCTTCCCTCCGGCGTTCTCGGCTCTCCCGCCAGCATCGAATCCTTTGAATCCGGCTTCACCTCCCAGCAGTCGTCGATGTTGATGTACGTCCACCCGTGGTTCGCAAGCCCGCTCCGCACCATCGCATCCGCGGCGGCGCGGACCTTTGCCTCGTCGACCGCCGAGGCAAAACAGTTCCAGCTGTTCCACCCCAGGGGCGGGGTCAGTGCGATCCTGTCTCCCGCGATGACCGTCAGGACGCGTTCCGACGTTCCGGCGGCGTTGGCGGCACTCAGCGTGACGCGGAATGACCCCCGGTTGGCGATCGTCCCCCTGATGAACCCGGTGACGCTGTCGATCGTGAGTCCCGCGGGGAGTCCCTCGGCCGAAAACCTTATCGGCCGCGCGCCCGTCGCGGCGACGCTCAACAGGAAGGGGTGGCCGGGACGCACGCCGAAGACGCGCGCCCCGTTGATGCGCGGGAGGGGCGGCACCGGGGGTGTTTTGATCACCGGCGTAATGTCCCGCAGCCGTGCGTCGAGGTAGAGGTTCCGGACGGAATCCAGGAGGGCTGCCGTGGAGACCGAGGGGGCTTCCTGGAGGGCGCGGGATCGTCCTGCCTGCGTGTCGAACAGCGTCGCCGATGCGTACCTGCGTGCCAGCTCGGCGAAGTCTCCCGCTCGCCACGGGTGAACCCAGATGCTGTCCTCGGTCTCCCAGGCGATCTCCCGCGCCGTCTTGCCTGAGGGGAAATCCCGGATGATGAGCCCGAGGAGGGTCTTCCTCTCGCGGTCCGTCACGGCGAAATAGAATCCGAAATCGCCCCCGCCGTTGTTGATTTTGAGCAGCAGCCGGTGGCTTCCTTTCGCCAGATTCAGCTCGAGCGATTCCTGGTCCGGCTGCGCGCCCCTGTAGACGTCGTGCTGAAACACCGGCGCACCGTCAAGCCAGACCTTGATTCCGTCGTCGCTTCCCAGTGAAATCGCCAGGGCAGTGTCCCGCTCTGCCGACACCGTGCGCGAGAGATACATGGCGCAGTAGTCCGTCTGATCGAACAGGATGACCGCGCCGTCGGTCCAGTGGGGCCGGGGCGTCCAGCGAAGCGCTCCGTAGGTCTTCCCGGGATCGAATTCACGTTCAGGGGGAAACTCTTCGGCGAACGCGTCCTTCGTCTTTGCCATGAACGGGCCGATGGAGCTCCACGGGCCGAGGACGACGGCGGGTGCACCCTCTCCGGGCCGGTCCCTGTTCAGGGCCTCGAGGGAGGCGAGCATCGTGTGCTGCCAGGTGTCGTGCTTCCTGTAGAAGGATGGATCCTGCGCGGCGGAAGAGACGCAGAGAAGGGACACACAAGCGGCGACGAGGAGTGAGCGTGTCATCGTACCTGCCTTCCGGGTGGGGGTATGTCAGTTCGGTTGCTGCTTCCCGGGGAAGGGTTTCTCCATGTTAAAGCCCCAGACCTTCGGGTCCTCGCATATCACTGCTGCAGAGAAGATGTAGAAGACGTAGTCGTATGTCTGCTTCGGAATCTTGTCCCTGTGCTGCGCCAGGAATCTCCAGAAGTTCCTGTCACGGGGGTTGTCCGGCATCTCGCGGATCAGCCCCCGGACCACGTTGTGTCCCCAGTTGTAACTTGCGATCACAAGGAGGCCGGAGGCCTGGGCTTCCGTGTTGTACATGTCGCTGATATATCGTGCCGCGGCCACCGTGGACTTTGCCACGTCCTGCCGTTCGTCGCGCGGGTCCGGCTTGGCGACCCCGATCAGCGGCCCGGTCTTCAGCCCGTACTGCAGCGCGGTGGCGGGCATGAACTGCCACATCCCCTTGGCGATGCCGAACCGGGTTTCGGGACCGACGACCGTGGAGTCAAATTCGCTTTCCTGGAGAGCCAGGTAGAAGAACTGGGGAGGGAGGTCCTCCTCGATGAAAGCCGAGGCGATCCTTGCGGGATACCCGTTTTCCTCGGCCTTGGAAATCGCCTGCCGCAGCCTCGGGGATTTCTTCCAGAGGTCGATGTAGTTTTCCACCTCGTCGATGAAATCGCCGGGCATGCCTATCTCGCATTCGCCGAACACCCGGGCGACGTGGTAGATGGCTTTCTGCTTGTCATCCATCCCCTCGGAATAAATCCCGAGCTCCCCGATCAGCTTCTCGTAGGACGCCATGAGCTTCCGGCGCTTCTCGAGGTAGGTCCCCACCTCCGCGTGCGCCGTCGTGTCTCCGGTGACCGTGGTGAGCTGTTTCTTGAGCGAGGCGTACGCGATGTCGAGCGCCTTCATCTCGTAGAATGCCTCCTGCGCCAGCAGCTCCTGCTTCTGAACCTGCATGTGCTTGTACACCGCGTAGGCGCTCGCGAGGATGGCGAGGACCCCGAGACCGATGATGACGCGGATGTACTTCTGGGAGATCTTCTTCTCCCTGACAAACACTTTCTGCCTGATCAACCTGGTCCGCTCGCCGGCGTCATCCTTTGCGTTCGGATCCTTGAGGTACTTGTCGACAAACGCGGTGGGGGAGAAGATCGACTTCAGGACGGTCTTGTCGCCGTCTCCGGAGGCTCCCTCGACTTCGAACGTCAGGAGCGGCCCGGTGCGGCCGAGGATCAGTTTCGTCCTGGTCCCGAGGGGGATTTTCGTGATCTTCTTGCCGCCCCGGAAGGTGCCGTTCGTGCTGTTGAGGTCGCGCGCCCACCATTTGTCCTTCTCGAAAAAGACCTCAAGGTGGATTTTGCTGACTGCAACGTCCGTGAATCGGACCTGGCATTCCGGATCGCGGCCGACCCTGAAGCTCTTCGTGAACTCAAACGTCACGGGGGCGTTGGAGCCTTCGACGGCGGTGAGCGTGACCCTGGGAGTCGATCCGGGCTCGGCGATGGGTATTGTTCTGGCGTCCATGGAGAGGGGGATGAACGATGGTCGGTAGTATAGCGGTTTCGGTGCAACAAAGCAAAGAGGAAATTGTTTCTCCCCGGCCCGGGTAATAAATTCTCCCTTTCCGGCGGCACCGGTGTGCGAACCCGCATAAATGTGCGATTCTCGGCGAATTCCGATGTGGCGCATTTCTTGCGGTGATGCAGACAGATTCGAGAGATGCGTCACGCACACTCATGCCGGGGGGGATGATGACTGAGACAATTGTCGCAATGCGCTCGCTGGCGCCGGTCATATACGGATCCACTTCACTCGTGGTCCTTGTCCTTGTATTCCAGTCCTTCGGCATCGATGTTGTCAAGCACGTGAACGCGTACTGTCTCAAACTCACATATCGGAGCAAAGTGAGCCGTACCGGTGCCTGAAGAGCACTCGTCAAAGAGGATCCCCCGTATGAAAACGCCACCACCGCAGGCCCCCTCCGGCCTGCTGCAATCCGTGAAACGCTATCCCGGCGTTGAAGTACTGTATCATGTCGCGTATTATCACGCCGCACGGGTTGGTTATCAGGATATCGTTTCGCGATCGCTCCACGATTTCAAGGACGGCTGTGAGCCCCAGACCGCACGCTGGATCGCACTGGCGGCCCCCAGGGTGTGCAGGGATCTGAAATTCGACATTATCGTCCGTTCTCTCGGGGCTTCCGAGATGAAGGCGGCGCCCGGCACTCCGCTGGACCGGCTTTGCGAGGCGATCGAGGGAGGGAGCGGTGCACAATATGAACCCGCCCGGCTCGAAAAAGAGAAGGCGGTCCGGGCGATGACATCACTGGGGGGGAGGGTCGCGCGCCAGAAGGAGCTTGACGGGATTTACCGGTTCGATGCATCGTCGCTTGCCGAAGGCACGCGGATACTCCTCGTGGACGACATTGCGACGACGGGTGCCACCCTGGAATCGGTCAGCAAGGCGATAACGAAAACGTTGCCGGGCGCGGTCGTGATCTGTTTTGTCCTCGCCCGCGTGGAAGCTCAGCTTCAGAACAGGCACATCGACCCGAATTACTTCCTCAAAGGCACTCAGCAGGAGCCGGTGCAGGCTCCGTCGCCGGTCCAAGCCACGGCCCGCATGGCTCCTCCCGCGGCTCCTGAGCCTTCGCAGGTTCTCAGGGCATCGACACGTGTCAACCCGGCGCACGTTTCGCAGAACGCAGGATCCGGACCCGACACGCAGAGACTCCGGAAATCCGCGGCTCCCGTTCAGCCGTTCGTGGTGACGGTTCGTCCGTCGTCGCCGGATCAGACGGGGAAGGTGAGGAAAGGCCTGCACACGCGGTTCTACGTGATCGGCCTGCTGCTGTCGCTTCTCCTTCTCGGTGCGACGGTCCTCATCCCCGTGAAAAAGGAGCCGCCGCCGCCGACATCGCAGTTCGTGCAGCTCGTCAACGCCTCCGAAATCAAGTCTCCGGAGCCGATCCCTGAGCGGAGGCCGGTCCCGGCACCGTTGCCCGAAGGGAAGCCTGCGGTGGTCACTGTCCCCAGCACAGGGCTCCGGACGAGCCACTCGATGGAGGCCCGTATCATACCGAAGACCACCGTCCGCCAGAAGGAACGGGTCGAGATACTTCGCAGGTTCTCGTCGCAGACCGGTCCGGACTGGATACTTGTCAGGACAAAAGCGGGGACAGTGGGCTGGGTCGTAGCGTCGGTTGTCAGAGAATCGAGAGGATAGTCAGGGAGCCGAAAAAAGGGAGCAGGATTCGAGAAATCAGCCGGCTGCGGTTGGGGGACTGCTTCCGGCCTGGAGGAGTGCCAATGGTGTCCGGCACTCCTCCTTTTTTTTGTCCGTCATTGCCGCGCGAAACGAAGCGCGCTCTTTGCGTCCCGCCGCAGGCGGGGCAATCTGGCCTTTTCTGCCCGATTGATGTGATATTCAGCATTCCGCGCATCCCTGCCGATTTAACCAAAAGTTCATAGCCGATATTGGCGAAATAGACCGGAAAATCATACATTGTAAGCGAGTGCCTTTTGTCACAAACTTATGTGCACCGGATCTTTAGTTTGAATACAGAGAATTCATTTCGGCGGTAACCGTTCTTTTTCGCTACCCTCTTGCCCAACAGTATGATAGTCCCTTCTTCAAACAAGTGTCGTCCCCCCGCCAAGTGCGCGACGTGCCGTAGTAGGTCATTGCATTCTTCCATTGTGACATTGTAGTTCATTTTTTTCGATTTCACTCTTTATCCGCTGGATTGCTGTCTATGATCGGGATTCGTGTCATGCGAAGCAGGATTTCACTTCTCGTTGCGGGCCTTGCGATCGGCATCCTCTTCACGGGGACCGGGTACGGGCAGGCCGCAAAACTCGCCATCATTTCGGTGAACGGCGGCGTGGATCCCGTTGCAGGGGCTCCGTTCTCCATACTTGTCCAGGCACAGGATGCCGGAGGCAATCCCGCAGTCACCTCCAGCAGTACGCAATTTGGAATAGCGATCGCAACAGGAAACGGTGTTATCAGCGGGACGCTGACAGGCACAATCGCCGCGGGAACCGATTCCATAAGAGTCTCGGGGATTACGTACACGAAGGCCGAGTCGGGTGTGTCACTGAGTGCGACCGTGATATCCGGAGATGGACTTACAGCGGGGACGAGCCCGTTTTTCACAGTGGATCCGGGGCCCCTGGCAGATTTCCTTGTTGAGAACGCCGGGGGCGGTTCAATCCCCGGTGAGACGGCGGGGACTCCGTTCAACATCCGCATCACCGCGCGGGACGCGAACGGGAACACGCAGACCGGATTCGGTGGGACAGTCACGATCTCATCCACGGGCACGCTCTCTTCGGGGGGCGGGACGACCGGTACGTTCAACGCGGGCGTCCTTGCTTCTACGCCCGTCACGATTTCGAATACCGGGAATTTCACGATCACCGCCACGGGCGGTGGTCAGTCGGGATCGAGCAACTCGTTCGCCGTCGGTCCGGGCGCACTTGCGAATTTCCTTGTTGAGAACGCCGGGGGCGGTTCAATTCCGGGCGAGACGGCGGGAACTCCCTTCAACATCCGCATTACCGCGCGGGACGCGAACGGGAACACGCAGACCGGATTCGGTGGGACAGTCACGATCTCATCCACGGGCACGCTCTCTTCGGGGGGCGGGACGACCGGTACGTTCAACGCGGGCGTCCTTGCTTCTACGCCCGTCACGATTTCGAATACCGGGAATTTCACGATCACCGCCACGGGCGGTGGTCAGTCGGGATCGAGCAACTCGTTCGTCGTCGGTCCGGGCGCACTTGCGAATTTCCTCGTTGAGTACGTCGGGGGTGGTTTGATTCCCGGCGAGACGGCGGGGACTCCGTTCAACATCCGCATCACGGCGCGGGACGCGATCGGGAACACGCAGACGGGATTCGTGGGGACGGTTACGATCTCATCCACGGGCACGCTCTCAACGGGGGGTGGGACAAGCGGCGCGTTTACCGCGGGCGTACTTGCTTCTACGCCCATCACGTTTTCAAACACGGGAAATTTCACGATCACCGCCACGGGCGGTGGGCAGTCCGGGACGAGCAACTCGTTCGCCGTCGGTCCCGGAGCACTCGCGAATTTCCTTGTCGAAGGTGCAGGCGGGGGCTCGATCCCCACCGAGACCGCCGGTGCGGCGTTCAACATCAAGATCACCGCACGGGACGCGAACGGGAACACGCAGACAGGATACACGGGCACCGTCTCGATTACGTCGACGGGAACGCTTTCCGCGGGAGGGGGGACGACCGCGAATTTTGTGTCCGGCGTCCTGGCGTCGACCAGCGTTACGATTTCGAACACGGGAACGTTCACGATCACCGCCGCGGGCGGGGGGCAGTCGGGGACGAGCAACTCGTTCGCCGTCAACTCCGGCGGCGTGACGAATTTTCTCGTCGAGGCGGCTGCGGGGGGGAGCATCGCCCCCCAGACGGCGGGGACGGCGTTCAGCATAAAGATCACCGCGCGTGACGCGGGGAACAACGTTGTCACGAGCTTCACGGGGACCGTCGACCTGACATCCACGGGAAATCTCTCCAGCGGCAGCGGGACAACGCCGGCGTTCGTCAACGGCGTGCTCGCTTCCCGGAGCGTGACGATTTCCAACACCGGCACGTTCTCGATCATCGCGACAAGGACCGGGGGGACGGAGACGGGGGCAAGCAACGCATTTCTCGTCGGGCCCGGTGTGCTGGCGAACTTCCTCGTCGAATCCTCAGCCGGGGGATCGATCGGGGCCCAGACCGCTGCGGCCCCGTTCACCATTCGCATCACCGCGCGCGATGCGAACAATAATACGCAGACCGGGTTCAGCGGCACGGTCACCATCAGCTCGACCGGGGCACTTTCCGCGGGAGGAGGGACGAGTACGAGTTTTGTCGCCGGCGTCCTGACGTCGACGAGCGTCACCATATCGAACACCGGGAATTTCACGATCACCGCTACGAACACGGCGGGCGCACAGAACGGAACGAGCAATGCGTTCACCGTCGGGCCGGGCCCGCTGGCGAATTTTCTCGTCGAAGCCGCCGGGGGAGGTGCGATCGGGACGCAGACTGCAGGCACGGCGTTCGCGATAAAGATCACCGCGCGCGACGCGAACAACAATATCCAGACGGGGTTCGTGGGTACGGTGACGATCACATCCTCCGGGACGCTTTTCTCCGGAGGGGGGACGAGTGCGGCATTTACCGCGGGCGTGCTTTCGTCCTCTAACGTCACCATATCGAACACGGGGAGTTTCACGATCACCGCCACGAATTCGGCGGGTGCCCAGACAGGGACGAGCACCGCCTTTACGGTCAATCCGGGCGCGCTTGCGAATTTCCTTGTGGAGAATGCGGGTGGAGGGGCGATACCGGGAGAGGGGGCCGGCACGCCGTTTAGCATCAAAATCACCGCAAGAGATGCGAACAATAATACCGTGACCGGATTCGTCGGAACGGTCACGATCTCGTCGACGGGGACGCTCTCCGCCGGGGGCGGGACGAGCGGAGCTTTCACGGCAGGCGTTCTTGCGTCGACAAGCGTCACGATATCCAATACAGGAACGTTCACGATCACCGCCACGAACACGGCGGGGGTTCAGACAGGGACGAGCAACTCGTTTGCGGTGAGCGCGGGCGGCGTCTCGAATTTCCTTGTTGAGGCGTCCGCCGGAGGCGCGATCGGCGCCCAGACGGCGGGCACGCCCTTCACGATCAAGATCACCGCGCGCGACGCGCTGAATAACACCGTGACGAGCTTTACGGGGAATGTCACGATCACGTCGACCGGGACCCTCTCCGCGGGAGGGGGCGCCAGCGCTTCGTTCGTCAACGGCGTCCTTGCGTCGACGAGCGTGACGGTCTCCAATACGGGGTCGTTCACGATCACGGCCACGAACACGGCGGGAGCACAGTCGGGCACGAGCAATTCGTTTGCGGTCGGCCCGGGCGCGCTGGCGAATTTCCTTGTCGAGTCGTCGGCCGGCGGGGCCATCGGCGCGCAGACCGCCGGGACCCCCTTCACGATAAAGATCACGGCGCGCGACGCGGATAATAACACGCAGACGGGGTTCACCGGGACGGTCACGATCTCGTCGACGGGGACGCTTTCCGCCGGCGGCGGGACGAGTGCGGCATTCGTCGGGGGCGTCCTTGCTTCGACCAGCGTGACGATTTCGAACAGCGGGACGTTTACGATCACCGCCACGAACACGGCGGGTGCGCAGACCGGGACGAGCAACTCGTTCGCGGTGGGTGCGGGCGGAGTGAATAATTTCCTCGTGGAGGCGGCCGCAGGGGGGACGATACCGACGGAGACCGCGGGTGTTGCGTTCAACATCAAGATCACCGCGAGGGACGTCAACAACAACACCGTGACGTCGTTCACCGGAACGGCGACGCTCACCTCGGCGGGTGGAAAGCTCGCCGGGTCCCCCGTTGTTACCCCGGCTTTTGTCGCCGGCGTCCTGGCGAGCCAGGCGGTGACGCTCGACAGCTCCGGCACGCTCAAGACGATCACCGCAACGCGCACGGGGGGAACGGAGACCGGGACGAGTGCGGGATTTACCGTGAACCCGGCTGCCGGTGCGAAGATCGTATTCTCCGTGCAGCCTTCGAACACCGTTGCGGCCGCGACGATCACTCCGGCCGTTCAGGTGACGATACAGGACGCGTTCGGCAACACGGCCAGCGACAACAGCAACGTCGTCATCTCGATGGGAACGAACCCCGGGGGAGGGACGCTTTCGGGGACGCTGACGGTCGCGGCCGTGAACGGCGTGGCGTCGTTCAGCACGCTCTCGATCAACAAGTCCGGAACCGGCTATACGCTGAATGCGACGTGCAATTCGTTCTCTGTGATTACCTCGAGTGCATTCAATATCACGGCCGGGACGGCGTTCCGGCTCGCATTCCTCCAGCAGCCCACGGCGGTCGCCGCGGGGGCGGTCATCGCTCCCGCCGTCTCGGTGCAGATTCAGGACAATAATGGAAACCTGGTGACGACTGACGCCAGGAGCGTCACGCTTGCGCTGGGGTCGAACCCCTCGGGAGGCGTTCTCGGCGGAACCGCGACGGTTGCGGCCTCGGGCGGGGTTGCGACGTTCAGCACGCTGACGGTCAACAAATCGGGCGTCGATACGCTGACGGCATCGAGCAGTCCGGCGCTCACTACGGCCACATCTTCTCCGTTCAGCGTCACGGCTGGAGCCGCGACGAAAATCGCCGTCGCAACGCAGCCCTCGGTGTCGAACACCGCGGGTGTGGCGTTTGCGACGCAGCCCGTCATCTGGGTGGAGGATGCCGCGGGGAACGTCGTGACGACGGATACGAGCACGGTGACCGCGTCGAGCAGCTCCGGCGCGGGAATCCTCAAAGGGACGCTCGCGGTCAAGGCGGTGAACGGCGTCGTGCAGTTCGGCAACCTCTCGCAGAACCTCGCCGCGACGGGGATCACGCTCGGCTTCAGCCGCTCGGGCTTCACGGCGGTGAACTCCTCCGCGATCAACATCGCGGCCGCGGCCGCGGCGCAGGTATTCTTTGTCCAGGAACCTCCGGCGTCCGCCACGGCGGGCGTCGCGCTCTCCCCTGCGCTGACGACCCAGATCAAGGACGCGTACGGCAATAACGTCTCCACCGCCTCCAACGTCACGCTGGCGCTCGTGGGAACGGGAACGCTGAGCGGGACACTCACGCAGGCGGTCAATGGAACCGGGCTGGCGACGTTCGGCGACATCTCGATCAACCTCGCGGGGTCCAAGAAAATCACAGCGAACAACTCGCTCGGCCTGACCCCCGACACGTCGACCGCGATCAGCATCGTCCCGGCGGTGGCGAACAAGCTCGCGATGCAGACAGAGCCCTCGGCCACTGCGACGGCGGGTGTCGCGTTTGTGCAGCAGCCCGTCGTGCAGATACAGGATGCGTTCGGCAATCTCAGGAGCGCCGACACGAGCCCCGTCACCCCCGCGCGCGGGAAGGGGACGGGAACGCTCTCCCCGGTCACCGCCGTCAATGCGGTGGGAGGGGTGGCGACGTTTGCGGGACTCAAGTACAGCGGCGTTGATACGACGAACGTCGTCTTCAGCGCGACCGGCCTGACGTCGGTCACCTCCACGGACATCGTTTCGAGCCCCGGCGCGCTCAGCAATTTCATCGTCGAAGCGTCCGCCGGCGGGAATATCCCCGCGGAAACGGCCGGAACGCCTTTCACCATCCGGATCACCGCGCGCGACGCGAGTAACAACACCGTGACGTCGTTTACGGGAACCGTCACGATAGCGTCGACGGGGACGCTCTCGGGCGGTGGAGGGACTTCCGCCGCATTCACGAACGGGGTCCTCACGACGCAGGTGACGGTCGCCAACACGGGGAGCTTCACCATTACCGCGACGAACACCGCGGGGGCGCAGACAGGCACGAGCAACGCCTTCGCAGTGAGCGCGGGAGCCCTGGCGAACTTCCTCGTCGAGGCCTCGGGCGGCGGAGCCATCCCCGCCGAAACGGCAGGGACGGCGTTCACAATCAGGATCACGGCGCGCGATGCGAACAACAACACCGTGACGACGTTTACGGGTCCGGATACGATCAAGTCGCCGGCCGGCGGGCTCGTCGGTTCCCCGGTCGTGAGCGGCGCGTTCGTGGCCGGTGTCCTCTCTTCGCAGTCGGTGACGCTGACCTCCGCGGGAGCGCTCCGCACGATTACGGCCACCTCCGGCTCGCTCACCTCCGCGAGTAACACGTTCACGCTCAACCCGGGCGCTGCCACGGAGGTGAGGGTGGAGACCGCCGTGGACGGGTCGGGGACCGTGCTCGGCGTGCAGAACATTTCGTCCGGGACATCGGACACCGTGTATGCGATCCGCAGGGACGCGAACCACAACTTCATCGATAATGCCGCGGCGGACACGTGGACGCTCCAGGTCCTGTCCGGCGGCGTCGTGCCGGGCGATCTCGTCGCGATCAACGGGAAGAAGAGCGCGGTCCTCACCGGGAGGATTACGGGAACCGCGCAGATCAACGTGACGCTCGGAACGCTGACCCCCGTCAACTCCGGCATCCTGACGATCGTCAACGCGGGCGCGGCGTCGAAGATCCTCGTCGAGACGGCGGCGAACGGGACGGGGACGGTGGTTCCCGCCCGGAATCTGGCGTCGGGGACGGGGCTCACCGTGTATGCCGTGACGCGCGATCTGAACAACAACTTCGTCCGCAACAGCGTGGCGAGCTGGTCCGTGGTGTCGTTGAACGGCAACGTCGTTTCCTCCGACCTGGTCCCCTCCGGCGACGGGAGGAGCGCGACGCTGACCGGGAAGCTCGTGGGTGCGGCGCAAATCCGCGCCGACTCGGCGTCTCTTGTTGCAACGCTTTCCGGCGCGATCACCGTTATCCCGGGAGCTCCCTCAACGCTGACGACCGCGGGCGGTTCGCCCCAGAGCGCGACGGTCAATTCGGCATTCGCGGCAAGCCTGGCCGCAGCGGTAAAAGACGCGGCGGGGAACAGCGTCCCCGGCGCCACCGTCACGTTCTCCGCACCGTCGAGCGGTGCAAGCGGGACGTTCACCGGGGGGAACACCCCGGTTTCCGACACGGTCGGCGGGATCGCCCGCGTCGGGTTCAAGGCGGATTCCAAATCCGGTACCTATGTCGACACGGCGCGGGTCGCGGGAGTCGCCGCTCCGGCCCTGTTCGCCCTGACGAATAACCCGACCGCGCTGTTCAGCATCACCGCCGACACCGCGAGCCAGAAGCAGAGCACACAGATCGGACATCCGTTCCCGCTGGCATTCTCCGTTGCGGTGAAGGACACGTTCGGCAACCCGATCTCCGGCGCCCCGGTGACGTTCGCGCTCGTGGAAGGGCCGAGCGGATCGTCCGGTGCGTTCCTCTCCGGAGGAACGACGACGCAGGCGACGACCAATACCTCGGGCATCGCCACCGCCGAGTCGTTCGTCGCGAGCCTGAATGCAGAGAGTTACACGGTCAACGCCTCGACCCCCGGTCTCGCGAAGACCGCGGTGTTTACTCTGACGAACACGGCGGGAGCCGTCTCCGGGGTGACGATCGTCTCGGGTTCCCCGCAGAGCAAGACTGTCAAGACCGCATTCGATACGCTGGTGGTCAAGGTGGTGGATATCGTCCAGAACGGCATACCGAACCTCCTGGTCCGGTTTGTCGCGCCGGCTTCGGGAGCAACCGGGAAATTCGGGGGCCTCAGGACGGTGGACAGCATCCTGACGAATGCGCAGGGGATAGCCCGCTCGTCGGTTCTCCTTGCGGACAGCGTCGCGGGGACGTTCACCGTCAACGCGTTCGCCTCCGGCATCACGACCCCCGCGGTGTTTTCGCTCACCGCCGCGGCCGGGCCTGTCGCGAATTTCCTTTTTGAAGCACAGGCGGGGGGGCCGATCGGGACCCAGCTTGTTCAGACGCCGTTCCCCGTGAAGATCACGGCGCGCGACCAGTACGGCAATGCCGCAACCTCGTTCACCGATTCGGTCGACATCACGTCCACCGGGACGCTGACGGCGGGAGGGGGGAGAGCAGGCGGGTTTGTCGCGGGGATCTTGCCCTCGTATACGCTTCAGTTCCAGACCCCCGGGTCGTTCACCGTGACCGCCAAGCGGAAAGGCGGGCTGGAGACCGGCACGAGCAATGTGTTCGCGGTCGACAATCCCCTGCCGACGTTCTCGAGCATCTCGCCGAATTTCGGCAAACGGGGCTCAATCATTCCCGTCGTCATCAGCGGCAGCGGGTTCATCCGGGGAGTGACGACGCTGAATTTCGGCGCGGGGGTTTCGGTCGTTCCGGGCTCCGACACCGTGGCGAGTCTTGCCACGCTGTTCGCCAAGATCAGCATCGACACGAACGCCGCGGAGGGTCCGCGCACGTTCGTCATCACCAACTTCCCTCCGGGGGGTGGATCGGCGTTCGCCACGAACGCGTTCACGATCGGATCCAATCCCGCGGCCAAAATCACGAGCATTGCGCCCGCCTCGGCGGCGCGCCTGCAGACGCTCAGCCTCGTCATCAAGGGGAACAACTTCGCGGACGGCGTGACGACGGTCGATCTGGGTCCCGGGATACTGTACAATAACCTGCGAATCGACAGTCTCACGGGAATCACGGTCAACATCACCGTGACGCCGACCGCCTTGACCGGTCCGCGCAACGTGATCGTGAAGAACGCGCTTCCCGGCGGAGGGGCCGATACGCTCAAAGGCGGGCTCACGATGACCAATCCGGCCCCGACGCTCACGGCCATCGCCCCCGCATCCGCGTTCAAGGGGCAGACGCTCGACGTGATATTCACCGGGACGAACTTCATCAGTGCGACGACGGCGGTCAACATCGACACGAACGCCGCGATTGTGAACAGCATCGGTGTGAGCGGCGATGACCTGACGCTCGATGCGAACATCACGGTCAAATCCACCGCCGTTGCCGGGCCGTACAACGTGACGGTGTCCAACCCCGCTCCCGGGGGAGGGACGTCGTCTGCCCAGGTCTTCACCGTGAACAGTCCCCCCGTTCCTCCGACGCTCATCGCGCCGCTGAACGGACTGATAAACCTCTTCACGCGCCAGCAGCTCCGATGGAGCAAGCCCCTCGGCTCGACGAAATACCGGGTCCAGCTCTCCATCTCCCCGGTGTTTAACGGCGTTTCCGTCGACGACTCCACGCTGACGGACACGACGCGGCTCGTCACGGGGCTGTTGAACGACACGGCGTACTACTGGAGGGTGAGCGCGAAATTCCCGCTCGGCTGGAGCCTCTTTTCGGCGGCGGACACGTTCAGCACGGGGGCGTCGTACCCGGCGAAGTTTGCGCTGACCGACACGATCTACTTCCCGACGAAGGTCAACGCGGGAGATTTCTTGTCGACGGACTACCAGATCGTCGGGCTCCCGGGGATGGGCAACAAGCCCCTGGCGACGGTCCTCGGAGGGACGTTCAACAAGGACTGGACGGCTTCGTGGGACAACGGCGCTGCGACCGGGTACATGATCACGTACGACGGGAGCGCGACGTTCCAGTTCTCCGCCGGGAGGGCGTTCTGGATCCTCCGGCGCGGATCGCTCATCATCAAGGATTCCGTGGCGTCGGTACCGATCGATACCACGGGAACCGTGAAGATCCCGCTCCACGCGGGATGGAACCTCATCACGAACCCGTTCCCCGTTTCGGTCGCGTGGTCGTACGTCCAGACCCTGAACGGCGGCATCAAGGACTCGATCTGGAAGTATAACGCGGGCCCGTCGGTATCGGCGACGTTCGCTCCCTACGCGGGATATTACCTCTTCAATACGAATGCGCTGGATTCTCTCAAGGTGCCCTTCTCCGGGCTCGGCACGGTTTCGCCTCCACCGTCGCTCGGAAAGACGGTTGCCGGCGGCTGGCGCGTGGGGGTCTCCGTCGCATCCGATCTCTCCGTGGACCAGGGGGTGACGCTCGGCGTCGCTCCGGGGGCGACCTCCGGCCTGAGTGCGGCGAACTACAGGAAGCCCCGGATGCTCTCGGCGATCCCGCTGGCGTTTTTCAACCGCCCCGAATGGGATCCGAAATACGCCACGTTCGGCGCCGACATCAGGCCGGGTGTGACGACGCTGGAGAAATGGGCGTTCGAAGTGGACTACACCGGGAGGAAACCGTTCGAGCTCCGGTTCGCCGGGGTCGAGAATGTTCCCCCGGAGATGCACGTGTTCCTCGTCGACGAATCCCGGGCGCGCTCGGCCGATTTGAGGTTCACCGGCTCGTACGCGTTCACCCCTTCGACCGACGTCTCGAAGTTCACCGTCCTGGTGGGGACGCCCGACGCCGTGAGCAAGGAGCTCGCGTCGGTCCTCCCGACTGAGTTTGCGCTTGGGGCGAACTATCCGAACCCGTTCAACCCGTCGACGACGATCCCCGTGGCCGTTCCAACCGCCTCCCGGATCGCTCTCCGGGTGTACAACATCCTGGGACAGGAAATCCGGACGGTCTTTGAAGGGGCGGTGGAGGGCGGGAGGTACGCGTTCACGTGGGACGGCAGAAGCGGTGCCGGCAATCCCGTGGCCACCGGAGTCTACATCGTGCGGCTGACGACGGATACCGGGAAGCACTTCACCGCCAAGATGCTTTTGCTGAAGTAGAAATCAAGGAGCGATCATGCAACGATTCACACGCCGGTTACGGCTGATATGCTACTTCCTCGCGGGTCTGCTGCTCTGGGAGGCCGTTCCTCTGGCGGCCCTGGCCCAGCAGCCCACCGGGCGCATTGAAAACGTCCGGGTGCAGATCAACGGGAGGAGCAGCGTCTACATCGATTACGATCTCATCGGGCCGACCGACCGGGTCTACAAGGTCACGGTCACGATGCGGAAGGAGAGCGACAGCACGTTCACGTACGTTCCCCAGAACATGGCGGGGGACATCGGCGCGACGGTCTTCCCCGGGCGCAACAACAGGATCGTCTGGAGTCTCGCCAAGGAGTTTCCGGAAGGGATCAAGGAGGGGGAGTTCTATTTCCTGTTTACCGTGGACGAGGAGCTTCCCTCGACAGGCGTCGGCACGCCGCTCCTAATCGCCGGCGGGGCGGCGCTCGTGGGGGGCATTCTTGCCCTTCTGCTCGTCTCGAAAAAAGGCTCTGACGGCGGGGGAGTCGTTCCCGGGTTCCCCAGTCCCCCGGACAGGCCCAAATAACGACACCGCCACTGACAGGTGAATCCATGAAACGCCTTGCCGTTCTCCCCCTCGTGCTCTTCATCGCGGCGATGGCGCCCGCGCAGGAGACTGTTCAGGAACCTTCCACGGGGAAGACGTTCCCCGCCTCGGTCAGGTACACGAAGGACGGGACGGAATACCCGATGACGCTTACGGGCGTCGCCGTCAGGAAGAAAATCGTCTTCAAGGTTTACGGGATGGCGCACTACGCGCAGGATCCGGTGAAAGGGACGAAAGAGGATGTGCTCGCCTCGATGCTCGTGGACGGGAAAGCCCGCCAGATCACGATGGACTTTGCCCGCGACGTGGACGCGGGGAAGATCCGCGACGCCTACATGGACGGATTCCGGGATAACGCCACGGCCGAAGAGCTGAAGACGATACAGCCGCTCGTCGACCAGTTTGTCGGCTTCTTCGCGAAGGAAGTGAAAGAGAACCAGCAGTTCATCGTCCGCTGGCTTCCCGGCGGCGTCGTCGTTGCGACCGTGGCGGGGGAGGAGAAACCCCCGATCACCAACCCGCTGTTCGCCCGCGTCCTCTGGTCGATCTGGCTCGGCAAAGACTCGATCGTCGACAGAGAGGACCTGGTCTCCCGCATCGCAACGAACTGACGCGCCGGCCCGCCTCTCAGCGCGTCTCAATCCCCGGGGCGATCGTCACGGCGAGTTTCCGGACTTCCTTCTTCTTTCCGTACGTGAGCGTCACCGTGTATTCCCCGGACTGGACGAATTTTCGTCCTTCCCCGCCGTAGGCGTTGAGGAGGTCGGCCGTCGGCCGCAGGTCCCACGTCATCCTGTTGAACCCGGGCGTCCCGGGCCCGCTCAGGTTCGCTACGGTTCTCCCCGCGGCGTTCGTGATCGCGATCTTCACTCCCTCCCCGTTGAACTCCCTGACGTAGTAGTTCAGGATCGCCCCTTCCGGGGGGTTCGCTCCCCGGAACACCGCGGTGCCGGCGCTCTCTTCCCATCCGCCCGCGAGAAAGCTCCCCTCTGCGGGCCGCGGGGGGAACAGCCTGACGGAGGAATCCGCGTCCTCCCGTGAAAACCCGAGCAGGGGGCCGATGTCGTCGACGATGAACAGGCTTCTCCCGTGCGTCGCGATCACGAGATCCCTGTCGCGGGGGTGAATGTGAATGTCGTCGACCGCGACGGTGGGCATCTCTCCGAACTTCGACCAGTGGTTACCGCCGTCGAGCGTGACGTACAGCGAGAACTCCGTCCCCGCGAAAAGGACATTCGGTCCCGCTTCGCGCACGACCTTCACGGGCCCGTTCGCGGGAAGATCGCCCGCGATGCTCTTCCACGTTTTTCCCCTGTCCGGCGTCCTGTACAACAGCGGCGCGTAGTTGCCGGTCCGGTAGGCGGCGACCGCGAGGTAGGCGACGTCGGGATCGGACTGTCCCGCCTCGATCATGCCCAGCCATTGTCCTTCGAGGACCCGGGGAAGGTTCCCGGTCAGGTCCGACCAGTGCTCCCCTTCATCCGCGGTCAGCCAGAGTTTCCCGTCGTCGGTCCCCGCCCAGAGGAGCCCGCGCGCGACAGGGGATTCGGCGAGCGCGTACACGACGCCGTAGTTTTCCGCCCCGCTCCCCGAGGCGAGTATCCTGTGCGGGTCGAGCGTGGAAAGATCGGGACTGATCGCTTTCCAGTGCTCGCCGCGGTCGCTGAGCTTGAATATCCTGTTCCCCGCAAGGTACATCGCCCCGGTGTCGTGCAGGCTCGCGATGAGGGGTGAGTTCCAGTGGAACCGGAACCCCGGCTGCCCCTCCGTCGGCTCGGGTTTGAGTCCCTTGATCTCGCCGTTGCGCAGGTTGGTCCGGTGAACCTCGCCCCCCTGGGATTCCGCGAACACGATGTCAGGGTCCCCCGGGTCGAACACGCAGTAGAAACCGTCCCCGCCGCCGAGGGCATGCCAGTCGGTGTTCAGTATCCCTTCCTTCGACCGGGTCATCGACGGGCCCACCCAGTTCTCGTTGTCCTGGAGTCCGCCCGCGATCCGGTACGGCCGGCTCATGTCGAGCGATATTCTGTAGAACTCCCCCGCCGCCATCTTGTCGAGGAACACCCAGGATTTCCCCCGGGCAAAGCTCTGGTAGATGCCTCCGTCCGTCCCCAGGAGGATTCTCGACGTGTTCCTGGGATCGACGACGAGATCGTGGCAGTCGGAGTGCACGTTCTTGAAGAAATCCTCCTGCCACGTCTTTCCGCCGTCGTCCGAGACGTGGACCATGTACCCCAGGACGTAGACGCGCCTGTCGTCGCGGGGATCCACGCGGATCTGGCTGAAATAAAACGGCCGCGGGTCGAGCGGGCTCATCCTCGTCCAGGATTCCCCCCGGTCGTCCGAGCGGAAAATCCCCCCCTTCTTGCTGTGGACGTCGTCGATGGAGCTCGCCCCTCCGTCGTCGCTCTGCACCACCGCGTAGAGGATCGACGGGTTCTTCCGGAAGATGTCAAGGCCGATCCGTCCCGTCATGGCGGGGAGCCCGTTTGTCAGTTTCTTCCACGTGTCGCCGCCGTCCGTGCTCTTGAAGATCCCCCCCGCGTCGTTGCCGCCCGTGCACGCGGATCCGGCGTCGAACGACCAGGGCGTTCTGCGCCGCGCGTAGAGTGCGGCATAGAGCGTGTCCGGCCCCCCGGGGTCGACAATCACGTCGCAGCACCCGACCCTGTCGGCGTACTGCGCGGGGCCCGACAGGATCCGCTTCCACGACGCGCCTCCGTCGGTCGTCCTGTAGAGTCCGCGTTCCCCGCCGAACGTCCAGAGATCGCCCATCGCGGCGACGTACACGCGGAGAGAATCCTTCGGGTGGATCGCGATCCTGGCGATGGTCCTGCTCTCGCCGAGCCCGGCGTTGTGCCACGACGTGCCGCCGTCGGTGGAGCGGTACACGCCGTTGCCCCAGCTCGAGCTGTTCCTGTCGTTCGCTTCCCCCGTTCCGGCCCAGACGTGCCGGGAATTTCCCGGCGCCACGCTGATCGCGCCGATCGCCGCGACCGGTTCTTTCTCGAACACCGGATCGAACGTCGCGCCGTTGTTCGATGTCTTCATGACGCCCCCCGTGCCGAGCCCGACATAGAATGTATAGATGTCGTCCGGGTCGAAAGCGATCGACGACACGCGTCCTCCCATGGTGGCCGGGCCGATGCTTCTTGCCTTGAACGATTTCAGCATCGTCTCCGTCGGAGTCACCGCCTGCGGCGTTCCCGCCTTCCCGGCGGGGAGGGCACAGGGGGGGAGGCAGAGGGCAATCACGAGGAACGCCGGAACGGACTTGAGCATCGTCATCTCCTTTTCTCAGTGGGTGCGTTCGATGTGGACGAGCGCCAGGGCGGCATTGGCCGCCCAGGGAAGAACTTTGAATTCGCCGGAATCGAGTGCGAGCCGGACCCCGCCCCTGCTCAGGAAGCAGACTTCCTGTTCCTCCAGGTCGTCGCTTCCCGGCGTGCCCGTTTTCCGGGCGCCGCGGGCGAGGAACAGGTGCGCCCTTCCCCCTCCCCGGTTGCCGTCCGCGGCGTAGGAACCGAGGGATATCCATTCTGCGGCCTCATATCCCGTCTCTTCCATCAACTCGCGCCGGGCGGCGGTCTCCGGGGGCTCGCCCGGCTCGATGTATCCTCCCACGGGGGCGAGCGACGTCCCTTCCCCGATCGCGTACTTGGTCTGGCGGAAGCAGAGGAATTCCCCCTCCTCCGTTTCCGCCATCACGTTCACGTAGTCCGGCATCACGAGCCACGGCCAGCCCTCGATGACGCGGCCGTCGGGAAGCTCCACGTCGTGATCTTCGAGCGTGAGAAATTTTCCCCGCCGGAGCACCGGCGTGCGTGAGAGTGTTTTCCAGGATTTCATGTCGTCCGGAGTTGGATCAGGTGGAATGCAGGTCGCTGGAGTATACGCCATCCGGTCGTGAATTTCAAGAAGCGAAGTCCCGTTGATTCTCTCGTAGTTTCTTCCATTATTCATTATCACTACTGTCCAACGAAGGACAGCAGCGAGGGCTCTAAGTTCTTTGACATGTAATTGTTAGCCGGTTTTTTGCTTGTAAACGATTTGAACTCAGGCGTACCTTCCGGAGAACGTTTTTCTTGCGCAACACTCACTCCGGACGGATCTTGGCATGAACCTTGGTGCGACTGTCTTCTCCCAGCTGATGGAGCATATCGATCATAACGAGTTCCATCGCATCGTCAAAGCGCATCTGCCTAGCCGACGACGCATGCCGTTTTCCTGTTGGGACCAGTTATTGTCAATGGTCTTCGCGCAACTGACATACCGGGAGAGTCTCCGCGATATTGAAACGTGTCTCCGCACGCTGGGCACCAGGCTTTATCACACGGGGATCCGCTCGACGGTATCGCGCTCGACCTTGGCGCATGCCAACGAACATCGACCCTGGCAGATCTACCGGGATCTCGCCCTGGGGCTGATTGCCCGAGCACGTGTGCTCTACCAGGATGAGCACCTGCTCGTTGAGCTTGAAGCAGCAGTCTATGCCTTGGACGCGACGGTCATTGACCTGTGTCTCACGCTGTTTCCGTGGGCCCAAGCGGCGCACCATCAGAAGACCACGGCCGGCATTAAGCTCCACGCACAGTTGGACGTACAGTCAAATCTCCCTGTGTTTGCAAGGGTGACCGAGGCCTCGGTGCACGAAGTCAATATTCTCGATGAGCTCGTCATCGAGCCCGGCGCCTTCTATGTCATCGACCGTGGCTACCTGGACTTCACCCGGCTGAGGAGGATCGACCAGGCGGGCGCCTTCTTCGTCATTCGTGCCAAGAAGAATCTCCGCTTCAAGCGAGTGACCTCACACACGGTTGACAAGCCGTGGGGTCTTATGGTCGATCAAACCATCCGCCTGGTGGTCGGGCCCTCCGTCGAAGCGTATCCGGACTGCCTCCGCCGTATCAAGATCCGCGACATTCAGGAGGACCGTACATTCTACTTTCTGACGAACAACTTCGTGCTGGACGGCTTGACGATCTCGGAACTCCACCGCAAGCGTTGGCAGGTGGAGCTCTTTTTCAAATGGATCAAGCAGCACCTGCGCATCAAGGCCTTCTACGGCACATCGCGAAATGCGGTTAACACCCAGATTTGGATAGCGCTATCGGTCTTTGTTTTGGTTGCTATCGTCAAGAAAGAACTTAAACTGGAAGCCTCACTCTACACAATTCTCCAAATATTGAGCGTGGCACTCTTTGAGAAAACGCCCATAAATGAAGTACTTACAGACACGCGGCTCCAACTTCAGAACACCGTAGATACTAACCAGTTGTCACTCTTTAACTTGTAGTTGGACAGTAGTGATTCATTATTATAAATTCATGACCATGACACCCCCCAACAAGCCCGTTCCCTTCAACCGGGCATCTCCCGTGGGAAACGAACTGGAGTACGTCACCCGGGCGATCACGTGCTCCCGGATCGCGGGGGACGCGGAGTTCACACGCAGGTGCAGCGCGCTTCTGGAGGAGGCCCTCGGGGTTCCCCGGGTCCTTCTGACGACGTCCTGCACGCACGCGCTGGAGATGGCCGCGCTGCTCCTTGGCGTCGGCCCAGGGGACGAGGTGATCATCCCGGCGTTCACGTTCGTGAGCACCGTGAACGCGTTCGTCCTCCGCGGTGCAAAGCCGGTGTTCATCGACGTGCACGAGGAGACGCTGAACCTCGATGAGTCGCAGATCGGCCGGCTCGTCACGTCCCGCACGAAGGCGATCGTTCCCGTGCACTACGCCGGCGTCGGGTGCACGATGGAACCGATCCTGGACGCCGCGGCGCGGAACGGCTTCGCGGTCGTCGAGGACAACGCCCACGGGCTCTTCGGAACATACCGCGGGAAACTCCTGGGAACGTTCGGATGCCTTGCGACGCAGAGCTTTCACGAAACCAAGAACTTCGCCTGCGGGGAGGGGGGCGCGCTCCTCCTGAACGACCCCGCCTACATCGAACGCGCGGAGATCATCCGGGAGAAAGGGACGGACAGGAGCAGGTTCTTCCGGGGACAGGTCGACAAGTATACGTGGGTCGACGTCGGGTCGAGTTACCTTCCGTCCGACATGCTTGCCGCCTTCCTGCTCGGGCAGCTTGAAGCGAGGGAGAGGATCCAGGGAAAGCGGAAAGCCGTCTGGGACCGTTATCAGGCCGGCATTGCCCCCTGGGCCGGCGACGCGGGGATACGGCTCCCGGTCATCCCTCCCGGATGCGAACATCCGTACCACATGTATTACATACTGGCCCCTTCGCTCGCGAAACGGCAGGCCCTGATCGCCCATTTGAAAGGCAGGGGGATTTCGGCGGTATTCCACTATCTCCCCCTCCATCTCTCCGCGATGGGGATGCGGTTCGGCGGAAAGCCGGGCGATTGTCCCGTGACCGAGGACATCAGCGAGCGGCTCCTCCGGCTCCCGTTCTACTACGAGCTGACGGAGGAAGACCAGGACTCGGTGATCCGGGCCCTCAGGGAGTTTTTCCAGTGAAGCAACATCTTCCTGCGCACCCCGTTAACTAGAGAGGAACGATGAATCTCCGGGAGCACAGATGACACTTTTTGACAGGTATCCGGCCCTTTTCAGGCCGATGTTCGGCATCCTGGCCGCGGTCCTCGCCGCGGCGGCGTGGATCACGTTTGTCAACTTTGCGGGCGCACCGACCGACGAGAATCTCTTCGCCGACCTCCCCCGGCCGATGTCCCTGTACGTCACGCATCCGATCCCGTGTACCGCCGGGGGTGATACCATCCTCGTCGGGGATCTGATCGAAAAAATCAACGGGAGCGCAGTGGGGGACTCCGCCGCCCTCGCCGCGGCTCTCCGCGCCGTGAGCGGAGACTCGCTCATACTTGTCCGGGCATACAGGCCCTCGGGCCGGACATTCGCCGACCATACGGTCAGGGCAGGCGCTCTTCCCCCGTCGTTTGCGCTCTTCATCCACGATTTCATCGCGCTCGTCGACGTGACCCCGGGCGGGGCGTCGGACCGGGCGGGACTCAAGGTGGGCGATCTTCTCTTCAGGATCAACGGGGGGGGATTCAAGACCGCGCAGGACGCGGATACGCTCATGAGGCGCGGACAGACCGGGAAGACCATCGTGTACGAGGCGTTACGGAACAACGAAATGCTCCGGCTCAACGTCACGCTCGCACGTTTCGGGATGCCTGTCGCGCTGCTGATCGTCGTTCTTTCGGGGATGTTCATGATGGGCACGGGGGGGTTCATCGCGCTGAAACGCCCCCGCATCCGGGCTGCGCGCGTCGTGGGGCTCGCCCTGCTTCTCCTCGGCTACTTTTTCGCAGTTTCAACGATACGGCGCGACCCGACTGTCGACCTCTTCGTCAGGGTGCGCGATTTCCTGGTCGGACTCTCCATCATCGTTGGCACGGTGGTTGCGATGCGGTCGATGGCGCTTTTTCCGAAGGAACGCGCCGACCTCCTCGCGAAGCGGTGGATTCCCTGGACCTACGGCGGGATCGGTGCCGCGCTGTTCGGGTGCGCCCTGTTGAAGTTCAACGGGGCCGTGAATACCGGCATTATTCTGCTGGTTCTTGTCCACGTCGTGATCTCCGTGAGATTCAGGAAGGGGGCCGGCGCCGAGGTCCGCAAGATGGCCGCCCCGGTCTACCGGGCCTGGAGCGCATTCGGGGTGTACATCATCTGGCTCATTGCCTACCAGCTCCTGGTGTCGAAGGACAGCGGGTTCGGTTCCGTGATGATCCTGGGTATCATCATTCTCGGCGTCCCGCTGACCTACCTCTATGTCATAGGAAGGTACCGCCTTCTCGACCTCAACTTCCGGATCAGGAGGAACATACAGTATTCGCTCATATCGGTCGCGTGGGGGATCCTCATGGCGACTGTTCTGGTGAACATCTTTTTCTCTCTTCCATCGGTCGACCTCCATCTTCCCGCCATACTGATACACGGCTCGACGATCGAGGCGGTCGATGAACCGGCCCTGGGCGGAGTCAGGGAGTGGACGAACCGGCTCGCGCTCATCATGATCGGGACGGCCGCCTGGTACCTTCTCTGGCGTATCCGGAAGGTGGGGCAGGACTGGCTCGACAGAAAATACTCCCGCGCGCGGTACGACTACAGGCGGGCGGTGAGCGAGCTCGCGGAGGTGCTGGCCACGAAACTGAGCATGGCGGACATCGGCACGGCCCTGACCGAGAAGATCGCCGACCTCGTCCGGGTGAAGCGGGCCGGCGTATTCTTCTTCCGCGCGGGCGTGGTCTCCGCGTGCAGGGAGGGGCACGGCATAGGCCGGGAGGCGTGGGAGGAGTTCTGTACGATCGTGGAAGGAGGCCTCGTCCGGGTCCTCACGGATGCCGGCGAACAGATCCACGTCGACTACCTTCCCCCGGCGCTGAAGGAGGCCTTCCGCGCCTGCGAGCTGTACCTCATCGTCCCCGTCCGCTCCCGGGAGCGGCTGCTCGGGGCCATCGTGCTCGGAGAGAAGCTCTCCGAGGCGACGTACCAGAGGGACGACTATGAATTTCTCGCCGCCGCCGCCGTCCAGTCCGCGATGGCGATGGAAAACGCATTCCTCTACGAAGAGCTCGCCGAGCAGGAGCGGATGAAGCATGAGCTCGCCATTGCCCGGCGCATCCAGCTCGCCTCGCTCCCGCAGAAGACCCCCGTCGTCAAAGGGCTCGACATCGCCGGAGCGTCGATCCCCGCGATGGAGGTGGGAGGGGACTTCTTTGACTATCTGAACGGGAGCAAGGACAAACTCACGATCGTCGTCGGCGACGTGAGCGGGAAGGGGACGTCGGCCGCCCTCTATATGTCGAAAGTGCAGGGGATCCTCCGGTCCCTCCACGGGTTCGGGCTCTCCCCGGGGGATCTGTTCATCCGGGCGAACCGGCTGCTGTGCGGGGACATGGAAAAGAGCTCGTTCGTGACCGCCGTCGGAGCGGCGTTCACCCCCGCGGATCATTCGTTCGTCCTGGCCAGGGCAGGCCACCTTCCGCTGTATCACTTCAGGGCGGCCGAACGCCGCGTCGTCGCGATCACCCCGAGGGGACTCGGGCTCGGTCTCAACAATGCGGGGGTCTTTTCCTCGGAGATCGAGGAGAAGGTCGTCAGGTACGACGAGGGAGACGTCCTGCTGTTCGTCACCGACGGTGTAACCGAAGCGCACAACAGGGCCGGGGATCTCTACGGCGAGGAGCGGTTGATGGAGTTTCTCCCCGGTCTCTCCGGCGGGAGCGCCGCGTCGATCCGGGACGCCGTCATCAGCGATCTTGCGGAATTCTCGGAAGGCACCGTGCAGCACGACGACGAAACGATCGTCGTCATCAAGGGGTCCTGAAGTTCACAGTCAGAGAAGGTGATCCATGATCATTGTCATGAGCTCGCGGGCCACGCCGGAAGACGTGCGCCACGTCGTCGGGCGTGTCGAAGAGCTGGGTCTGAAGGCGCACCTGTCGCAGGGCGTGGAACGGACGATCATCGGCGTGATCGGGGACGAACGCCTCCTGAAAAAGGAGCAGTTCTCCCTGCTCCCGCTCGTGGATGACGTCATACCGATTCTCAAGCCGTACAAGCTTGCGAGCCGGGAGTTCAGGCGGGAAAACACCGTCGTGGAGGTGGCCGGCGTGACCATCGGCGGGGGGCGTCTCGCCGTCATCGCGGGACCCTGTTCGGTCGAAAACGAGGAACAGATCCTGACCACCGCGCGTGCCGTGCAGAAGGCGGGCGCTGACCTCCTCCGGGGGGGAGCGTACAAGCCCCGGACGAGCCCGTACGCGTTCCAGGGGCTGGGCGAGGAGGGACTCAGGCTCCTTGCGCTGGCGCGGCAGGAGACGGGGCTCGGCATCGTGACGGAAGTGATGGAATCGTCCGAAGTCGATCTTGTCGCAAAGTACGCCGACCTCATGCAGGTGGGGGCACGGAACATGCAGAATACGAAGCTCCTCCGCGCCCTCTCGGGGATCGGGAAGCCGGTTCTTCTGAAGCGGAACTTCTCCGCGACGTTGAACGAGTTCCTGATGAGCGCCGAGTATCTCCTCGCCGGGGGGAACACCGGGGTCATCCTGTGCGAGCGCGGCATACGGACGTTCGTGGAATACACCCGCAACACGCTCGACCTCAACATCGTCCCGGCCGTCAAGGCGCTCTCCCACCTCCCGATCATCGTCGACCCGAGCCACGGCACGGGGAGGCACGACCTCGTCCTGCCGATGAGCAGGGCTGCCGTCGCGGCGGGGGCCGACGGACTCATGATCGAAGTCCATCCCCGCCCCGCCGAGGCCTTTTCGGACGGTGAGCAGTCGCTGACGCCCGACGTGTTCGCGGGGCTGATGAGGGACGTCAGGACGATCGAGCGCGCGATGCACCTCCCGGCCGGGGCCTGACCGGGCCCGATGAAAGCGGTCAACTTCGCCCTGTTCTTCGCCGTCTTTTTCCTCGTGTACGGGCTTCTCAATTTCTACATCTTCCTGCGGGGCTGGGAGGCGATTCCGCCTGACTCGTCGCTCCGGATCCCGTACCTTGCGGCGTTCCTCTTCCTCGCGCTCTCGTTCATCGCAGGGAGATTTCTCGAACGCGTGTGGATCTCCCCCTTCTCCTCGTTGCTTGTCTGGGCGGGGTCGTTCTGGCTTGCCGCGATGCTCTATTTCTTCCTCGGCGTTCTCCTCCTCGACATCGTCCGCGCGGTGAATGCCTTCATCCCGGTCCTCCCTGACGCCGTGCGGGCGAACTATGGAACCTGGAAATTCCTCACCGCGCTGGCGATGACGGGGGTCGTCGTCGCCGTCATCGTTTCCGGGCATATCAACGCGCTCATCCCGCAGGTCCGTGAGATCGACCTGGCGGTCCGGAAGAAAACGACGGGCGCGGCGGGGGAGACGGTCCGGATCGTCGCGGCCTCCGACATACACCTGGGAACGATCATCGGCAGGAGGCGCCTCCGCTCCATCGTCGACCGCATCAACGCGCTCCGGCCGGACGTCGTACTGCTTCCCGGGGACATCGTCGACGAGGACCTTGGCCCGGTCATCCGGGAGAACCTGGGGGAGACGCTCAGGCTCATCAGCGCGAAACGGGGAGTGTTCGCCGTGACGGGGAACCACGAGTACATCGGCGGGGCGGACCGGGCGTGTGCATACCTGGCGGAACACGGGATCACGATGCTGCGCGACGGCGTCGCCCGCCTGGAAGGGGGAATCACCATTGTCGGGCGCGAGGACAGGAGCAGCGCCGGGTTCGGCGGGAAAAAGAGGAAGCCCCTGGCCTCGCTGATGGAAGGTGTGGATACGTCGTACCCGGTCATCCTCATGGACCACCAGCCGTTCCACCTCGGGGAGGCCTCCGGGATCGGCATCGACATGCAGCTCTCGGGGCACACGCACCACGGACAGCTCTGGCCCCTGAACTATATCACACGGGGTGTCTACGAAGTAAGCTGGGGAGAGACCGCCATCGGGGAGACCCGCTACTACGTTTCGAGCGGCGTCGGAACCTGGGGGCCGCCGGTCAGGACGGGGAACCGGCCGGAAATCCTTCTCATCCGCCTCAGCGTGACGGGCGTCTGACGCCGTTCAGTTGGCCGCCGCGCGGAGGACGAACCGGGGGATCGCCGCGCTGAACCGTTCTCCCCCGGCCCGTTCCATGAGGTAGGTCCCCTCCATCGATCCTTCAAACGTCTCGAGTACGCAGAAGCTGCTGTATTCGTGCGTCCCGCCGGGGGTAATCACGGGCTGCCTGCCGATCACCCCTTCCCCCTCGACTTCCTGGACGTCGCCCTTCCCGTTGGTGATGAACCAGTGGCGCCGCAGGAGCTGGACCTGCTCGCTGCTGTTGTTCTCGATCCGTACGAAGTAGGCGAAGACGAACTTGTGCTCGATATGGTTGGATTGCCCGTCGAGGTAGACGGGGCGCACCGTTATGGTGATGTTCTCTGTCGTGGCGGCGTACGTCTGCATAAAGAAAAAACACCCCTGCGTGATTCCCGGTTCCACGGCCGTCCCCTGCGCTCCGGGGAGACGGTTCAACCCTTTCCTGCGTCCGCCCCGATCCCGACGCTGACTTCCGTCACATGAAGCGCCTCCCGGATGTCGGCCGGGTCCACCGACACGAGGAACCCCCGTTTCCCCCCGTTGATGAACACCCTCGGGAGAAGGAATATCGACGATTCGGCGTAGACGGGGAGCTCGGTGCGCGTGCCGAAGGGGCTCGTCCCCCCGACGAGATATCCCGTGCGGCGCGACGCAAGAGCGGGGTCCGAAGGGACGACGCTCTTGAAGCCAAGGAACCGGGCAAGCCCCTTTGTCGAGACCTCGAGATCGCCGTGCATGAGGACGATGAGGCCCCCGCCGAGTTCGTTCTCCATCACGAGCGTCTTGATGACCGCGTGCTCCGGCACGCCGAGCGCCGAAGCGGCTGCGGCAGTCCCGCCGTGTTCCACGTACCTGTACAGGTGTCCCTCGAACGGAACCCGGTGATCCCGCAAAAACCGGACTGCCGTCGTGACGGGATAATCAGTTGCGCGACTCATGGAGGGATGCGTCGAAAACCGCCGCGAGCCGGTCGATCGTCACGGCACGGTCACCCGGGCCGGCTCCGGGAGGCTCAATCCGTATGCTGCCGAGTTTCATCTCCACGTCATACTCCCCGAGGACCGCGTCGAGGACGTGCAGTGCGAGAGCCAGGTACCGCGAGTGTTCCCCGCGCGTGTATCCCGGCATGTACAGGACGATCCCTGCGGCGGGACCACCGGAGGACATCGTGAACGTGATCGTGTGCGGATCGAGGGAGAGCCCCCCGAATGTGAAGCTTCCGGCGGGGAGGCGGCGCTGCCTGTAGCGAACGACGTTCCAGCGGGGGAGAGGGGGTGCCCCCTGTGCGAGCGCTTCCACGGCCGGAAAGGCCTCGCGGATCCCCCCGGCGCTGATCACGATCTCCTTCTTCCCCGATGCCGCACGACCGATGTCGAATTCGAGATCGGGATGAACGCGCTCGATCAGCTTCCCCAGCACGGGCTCCGGACGTTCGCCGGCGAACAGCGCCGTCTCCGTCCGGAGAAATTCCTTCCAGAATTCCCGGATCGCTATTTCCTGAAGAGCCATGCCCTGTCCGTCGTCTCCCCCTTTTCGTCGTATCCGCCGAGTATCAGAACCGCCCCGGTATTCAGCGTCGTGGCCGTGGAATAGAAATACGGCCGGTCGAGCGATGCGGCGATGGACGGCTCGGCATCGCCTCCGGCGGAACTCAGAACTTCGATTGCCTGGTCTCCCCCCGCCACCACGAGGCTCCCGTCCGCCAGCGGCGCCACCGCCGAGGAAAACCGTGCGCGGGGGCGCTTCATGTCGGGGATCCTGATGAACTTCTCCGTGCCCGTGTCGTACCTCTCGATGATGGCGAGGTTTCCCCGCCAGCTCGTCTCGTCCGTCCCCCCCAGGATCAGTATCTCTCCCCGGGAGAGGCCGATCGCCGCCTGCTTGCAGCGCGCCTCCGCCATGTCTCCCACAGGGCTGAACGTCCCCGTCCCCGGGTCGTACAGTTCGGATGAGGCAAGGACCGCGTCGCGGCGCGAAAGCCCGCCGGTGATGAGAACACGCCCCCCGGGGATAATCGTGGCGGTATGGGCCTGGCGGGGCACCGTCATGTTTCCCGTCGGCGTGAACGTCTTTCTCACCGGGTCGAAAATCTCTGCGCTCGCGGTGACGTCGCGTCCGATGCCGCCGCAGATGAGGACACGCCCGTCAAGAAGGAGCGTCGCGGTGCATCCTCCCCGGCGCATGCTCATCCCCCCGATCGTCGTGAACTTCTCGCTCGCCGGGTCGTACAGCTCCGCGCTTGATATGACCCCCATGAGGTTCCATCCTCCCGCGATCAGCACGAGCCCGCTCCTGAGGAGCGTCGCCGTGTGTCCCCCCCGCTTGTACGCCATCTCCCCCGTGGCGTTGAACTTTTTCCTGGCCGGGTCGTAGATCTCGGCCGTCGACGAGTAGGACTCGTCCTCCCCGGCGTGCGATTTGCGGAATCCTCCCGCGACGAGGACCCTCCCGTCCTGCAGGAGCGTGGCCGTGTGGGAGGCGCGTTCCTCGGTCATCGCGCCGAAGGGTTTCAGCAGGGGGGGGGCCGCAGGTCCGTTTCCCGGCCGCGGGCCGGCGGGCGCCGATGCGCACAGTGCTAGGAGGATGGGAAGGACGGAGAATCCACTCATGGAGGCCTCGTGGGAGAGATCCAGTCTCAGAATCTCAGGTGCTTGACCGTGAGTCCGTTGTTGATGAGCTCTTTGAGCGAATCGATGCCGATCCTCAGGTGGATGTCTCCGAATTCACGGGTCACGCGGTGGTCGCTCTCCGCGGTCTTCACCCCTTCCGGGATCATCGGCTGGTCGGAGACCAGGAGAAGCGCCCCGGTCGGTATCTTGTTGAAGAACCCGGTGACGAACAGCGTTGCGGTCTCCATATCGACGGCCATCACGCGGATCTTCCTGAGGTACTGTTTGAACGTCTCGTCGTGCTCCCACACGCGGCGGTTTGTCGTGTAGACCGTCCCCGTCCAGTAGTCGCGCGCGTGGTTGCGTATCGTCGTGGAGATCGCCTTCTGCAGATTGAACGCGGGGAGCGCGGGGACCTCGGGGGGGAAGTAATCCGTCGATGTCCCCTCCCCCCTGATCGCCGCGATCGGGAGTATGAGATCCCCCAGCCTGTTTTTCTTCTTGAGCCCGCCGCACTTTCCCAGGAACAGGACCGCCTTCGGCCTGACGCCGGCCAGGAGGTCCATCATCGTCGCGGCGTTCGCGCTCCCCATGCCGAAGTTGATGATCGTGATCCCCCCGGCGGTGGCGTTGGGCATCGGCTTTTCCCTGCCGCGCACGGGGACGTTGTGCCAGGCGGCGAACTGCTCGACGTACGAACCGAAATTCACCAGGAGGATGTGTTTCGCGAACGCGTCGATCGGCGTTCCGGTATACCGCGGCAGCCAGTTGGCGACGATCTGTTCTTTCGTCCTCATTTGTTCTTCAGCGCCTGGTTGCGGAGCATCGCCGTCATGTCGTACGGAGCGGGTTCCCCCCCCAGGTACCGGTGAAACCAGTCGAGGTGCGCGTTATAGTACAAGGGCATCGACTTGACGCCGCTCGGCCAGTGGCCGTCGTTGCTGAAGACGATGAGCCGGGAGGGGACGTTCATCTCCTGGAGGTCCGTGAAGAATTCCAGGCTCTGCGTGTAGGGGACCCTGTAATCCCTCTCCCCGGTGATCACCAGGCACGGGGTCCTGAAGTTCCTGACGTACCTGTTCGGGGAGAGCCGGTCGTACAGGGGCGACGTCCACGGCGTGCCGGCGAGCTCGTACTCCGGGAACCAGAGTTCCTCCGTCGCGCCGTGCATCGCGGGAAAATCGTACACGCCCATCATGCAGGCGATCGCCTTGAACCGCGACGTGTGTCCCTCCAGCCACATCATCATCGTCCCGCCGTACGACCAGCCCATCGCGCCGATCCGGTTTCCGTCGACGTAGGGGAGTTTCGCAAGCGAATCCGTGACGGCCATGATGTCCCGGTAGACCTTCCCTCCCCAGTCACGCGATATCCCCTTCGTGAACTCCTGCCCGTATCCCGTCGACCCCGTCGGGTTGGGGAATGCGACGATGTACCCGGAGCCGGGGTAGACCTGCCAGTCCCCGCGGAATGCGTCCGCCCACTGCATCTGCGGGCCGCCGTGCACGTTGATGATGAGCGGGTATTTCTTCTTCGGGTCGAACCCGTGCGGCGTGACGATGAACGTGTGTATCCTGCGCCCCGTAGGGGAGGGGATCCACATTTCTCCCGCGGGCCGGATGTCGACCGAGTCGGCGATCCCCCGGTTAAACGACGTCAGGCGCCCGGCATCCCCGGTGCCCGTCGGCACGCTCCAGATCTCCCGGGGTTCGCCCACCGTGCGCCGCACGAACGCCACCGTGGACCCGTCAGGGGAGACGGTGAACGCGTCGATCATCCCCCCCTCGTAGATCTTCCGTATCGTCCCCGTCCCGACGTCGATCCTGTACAGGGGGACGCGCCCCGCGACGTCCGCCGTGAAATAAATGCTCTTCGAGTCGGGAGCCCACGCGAGTTCGTCGATCCAGTTGTCGAAGCTCTCCCCGAGGATCCGGGTCGTTCCCGTGGCCCTGTCGAGAAGGGCGAGCCGGAACCTGTCGGATTCGTATCCGGGCACCCTCTGCGTCCTGTAGGCGATCGTGCGCCCGTCCGGCGAGTACGCGGGATCGCCGTCATACGCCCTGTTCGTCGCCGTCAGGTTCTTCGGCGTTCCCCCGCCTGCCGGAACGGTGAAGACGTCCTTGTTCGTCGTCGTCGCGTCCCTGCCGTCCCTCTGGGAGACGAACGCGATCTCCTTCCCGTCGGGAGAGAGGTCGAACCCGCCGCCGCCGAGTGAAAACGGGGGTGAATCGTAATCGCCGGGTGTCAGATCCGTATAGGTCCCCGCGGACGTCCGGAACAGGAGTATGTGCGTTCTTTTCCCGTCGCGCCAGTCGGTCCAGTGACGGTAGAGGAGCCCGTCCGCCATGTGAGCGGCAAGCGGCCCTCCGCTCCACGATTCCTCCGTCCGTCTGTTGCACTCGTTGTCCGCGCCGCATTCGGGGTACACGTCGGATTCGAATACGATTCCCGCGCCGTCCGTGGTCCACTCCGGGTCGCCGACGCCGGCGGAGAAGTCGGTCATCTGTTTCGGTTCAGCTCCGTCGAGCCTCAGGAGCCAGGCCTGGGCTCCCCCTTTCCGTGCGGAAAGGAACAGCAGGGAGGATCCGTCGGGGGACCACCGGGGGTGCGTGTCGTTTTCGGTTCCCGACGTGAGCCGGCGCGTGTGCGTTCCGTCGGCATCCATCAGGTAGATCGCGGCGTACGACTTTCCCTCCGCGAGCCTGTCCTCCCTGACGACGAACGCGATCTTCTTCCCGTCGGGGGAATACCGGGGATCCTCCACGCTCCTGATCCTGTACAAGTCGGGGAGCGTGAATGCGCGTTTCTGTGCGGCCGCTCCGCAGACGAAGATGGAAGCGGCGAGGACGAGGGGGAGGAGTTTCATTGTCAGAGTCCGGATCGGTGAGTTCATGGTCCGCAAAGGGGATTGTCGCGCGCCGGCGCGGCGGATTGGTCAGTATAGTAGCAAACGGGTGGGGCAAAATCAATCTGTTGCAAGTCAGCTTCCCGCTGTCGATATTTCCCCCCTTCCGCTTCAAGTCCAACAAAGGGGTGCACGCGATGAACTCCGACCGTTTCACCGGCTCGACAAGGGCAATTGTCAGCCTGGAGGCCTTCCGGCACAATATCGGCTGTGTCAGGTCGTACTGCGGGGAGGGGACGAAGATCATGGCCGTCGTCAAGGCGAACGCGTACGGCCACGGAATGACGGAGCTCTCACGCGAAGCGGCAGGGGAAGGTGTGGACGCGCTTGCCGTTGCCCGCGTGTCGGAAGCCCTCGAAATACGAAAGAGCGGGATCGACATCCCCGTCCTCGTCTTCGAAATTCCGCCTGCGTCGCAGATCGAACCGGCCATCGCCGGGAGGATCGAGCTTTCCGTCAGCACGTTCGACGGAGCGGCTTCGATAAGCCGGGTTGCTTCGCGGAGAGGTGAAAACGCGCTCATACACGTGAAAGTGGATACCGGGATGGGCCGGCTTGGATTCCCGGCCGGCGCCGCTCATTCGGAGATCGCACGGGTTCTGCGGCTCCCCCGGCTGGAGCTCGCAGGGTTGTACAGTCATTTTGCGACGTCGGACGAAGCGGACAGGACGTTTGCCTCGGCCCAGATTGAGAGGTTCAACGATGTGACGGAGAGGCTGCGAAGGGAAGGGATCGTGCCTCCTGTGCGTCATATGGCGAACAGCGGCGGAGTGATCTCGCTGCCGGAAGCCCGGTTCGACATGGTCCGCCCCGGTATCATGCTCTACGGTTATGCTCCTTCGCAGTCCATCCCCCAGGTGCATCCGCTCAAGCCTGTGATGTCCCTGGTATCGGCGATCAGCATGCTCCGGAGCATCGAAAAAGGGACGAGCATTTCGTACGGGCGAAGGTTTATCGCAAATGCGCCGACGATGATCGCGACAGTCCCTGCCGGCTACGGGGACGGTTATTCACGGCTCCTGACGGGGAAGGCGTCCGCCATCATCAGGGGGAGTATCTACCCTGTCGTCGGGACGATTTGCATGGACCACATCATGATCGATGTCGGAAAGAACCCCGCATGCGGGGTGGGAGATGACGTGACGTTGATGGGCACCGACGGGGACTTCTCGATATCGGCGTGGGACATCGCACGCACGCTCGGCACGATCCCGTACGAGGTGACATGCCTCATTGCCGGGCGGGTTCCGAGGGTTTTCACGGATTAATGGGGTGGTTTGCTTCTCTTTGAGCGATTGTATATATTTTCTACATAACATGCGCAGCGGACTCCTGAATATCGTGCGGGGGGCTTTTGCCTCCCTCTTCCTCGTCTTCAATGTCGGTCTTCCGATCGTCATCGACACGTGCCCGATGCCGAAGCCGGTCGGTTCGATGTTGTGCCCCTTCTGCCATGAAGAGGGGGGAAAAGACGGCCGCGAGACCCTCTCAGGCAAATCCTGCTGCTCTCCCGTTATTGCGGCCGAGCGGAATTCCAATGAATTCCTGACCGTCCAGAAGATCCTCGGCGATCTCCCCGCGGGTGTGCCGGCCGTTCTTCCCTCCTGCATGACGTGCGGTTCGTTTGCGTGCGATTCACAGACATTCGCCCCTGCTCCCTCGCAGTTTGCCCCGGACGACATTCCCGTCATCCACTCTTCGCTTCTGATCTGATCCCCCTTCGTTCGCGGACCTGACGGACCGGACGTGCCGGTGCGTCATCTCCTCCCTGCGCCCTCCACGTTTCACACATTGCCTGAGGCATACGATGATTGCATTTCTCTGCGGTCTTCTCGTTGCATTATGGCCGTCCCTTCCCGCCGGCCCGCCGGGAGCGGCCGATACGACGCTCCTGCACGACATTGTCGAGGAGGCGCTCGACAGGAACCCGGATATCGAGGCGGCGCGCCGGCAGATGGACGTCGCGGGCGCACGCATTCCCCGGGAGTCTTCCCTTCCCGCCCCCGAGCTGGTCTTCATGCGGGAGGGGATGCCGTCGTTCAGATATTCCGAGGCGATGTTCTCGCGCATCGAGCTCATGCAGGTGATCCCTTTTCCGGCGAAGCTCTCGGCGCAGCGCGAGATCGCCGAGATCGATGCCTCGCATGCGCACCACGATCACATGGAAAAGGAATTCGACGTCCTGTTCCGCGTGAAGGCCGCCTACGCGGAGCTCTGGTACCTCCAGCAGTCGATCGGTCTCGCGCGGCGTAACGGGGCTGTTCTCCGGGAGGCCCTCGGGGTCGTCCGCGCCCGGTACGCGGCGGGGAGAGCGGGACAGCCCGAAGTCCTGAAAGCGTCCGTGGAATCGGCACGGAACGACAATCTCCTCGTCTCGCTCAGGCAGCAGGAACTCGCTTCGAAGTCGACGATCATGGCGATACTCGACAGGGCCGAGGGGGACACGATCGGGACCGCGGTGATGGCCGATTCGCTCGCTCTCGATGTCTCTCCCGACACGCTCGTTGCCCGCGCCATGGAATACCGTCCCATGCTCCAGCACGATTCACTCGTTGTCGCCCGGCAGCGGGTGATGCTCTCGGCGGCCCGCAGCGACTACCTGCCCGATTTCCGGATCGGCGTTCAGTACATGACCGCGCCGTTGACCGGGTTCAACGGCTGGACCGTGACAGCGGGGATCACGCTTCCGTTCGCCCCGTGGTCTCTCGCGGCCCGCGGGGCAAAGGTCGACGAATCGGAAGCCGGGATCGGCATGGCAGAGGCCGTGCTTTTCGCTTCGAGGGCGAATGTCCGCGCGGAGATACGCGACAGGTACTCCCGCGCGGCGGCGGACAGGGAGCAGGCGGAAACCTACCGCACGACGATGCTCCCTGCCGCGGAAGCCTCGCTTCGTACGGCGCTTGCGGCGTACAGGTCCGGGGGGGAGACATGCTCGCGGTCCTGGATGCGTCGAAAATGCTGAGGGACCTGACGATGGAATCACTCATGATTCGCATGGATTTTGCGCGATCGATCGCCGGACTCGAGAGGGAAATCGGCGTGAGAGATCTGACATATATCCGATGAACGGGGAACCACGATGAAAAAGTATGCAATCATTGCCGGCATCCTCGTGACCGCTGCTGCGTTCACGATTCTCTTCCTGCGGCCGTTTGGTCACGTTGAACCGCCGCGGACTTCACTCACCGCCGATGGCGGCGTGTACTATACCTGTCCCATGCACCCGTCGGTGATCTCCGACCGGCCGGGGCATTGTCCCGTGTGCGGCATGACGCTCGTGAAGAAAACGCGGAGCGAGCCTGCGGCCTCCGGGCAGGCCCCGTCGGACGTCGGGGATGTCGCCGTTTCCGGAGACCGGCAGGTGCAGTCGGCCATCACCACCGTCGGCGTCAGGCGCGTCGCGTTTGCCGACACCGTTTCCGCCCCCGGTGTCGTCACGTTCGCGGAACCCGGCCGGTCCGTCGTTGCGGCAAGGGCCCGGGGGCGGGTCGAGCGCCTCTTCGTCGACAGGACGGGGATGGTCGTCCGCAAAGGAGAGCCGCTCCTCTCCCTGTACAGCCCCGATCTTCTCGGCGCCGAGGAAGAGTACATCATCTCCCTCGCGGGGAACGGGGATTCCTCAGGGCTGCAGCTCGGGGCCGCCTCGCGCAGGCGCCTCGTGGAGAAATTCGGACTGACGGATGCGCAGATCTCCCGCCTGGAGAGGACGCGCGCGGGCGAGGCGGGAGCGCTCTATGTGTCTCCCCTTTCGGGAACCGTGATCCGCAAGGAGGTTGTGGAAGGACAGTACGTTGAGGAGGGAACGATGCTCTTCGAGCTGGCTGATCTCTCCCGTGTCTGGGTGATCGCCTCGGTCCCCGAGCAGGAAGTCGGGGCCGTGCGCCCCGGGCAGCCGGTTGAGGTGACGCTCGGGGCCCCCGGCGATCGCGCCTTCAGAGGACGCGTCGCATTCATCGAGCCCGTTCTCGATGCCCCGACGCGCACCGTCCGCGTGCGAACGGAGATTGCCAACAGGGAGGGGACGCTGAGGCCCAACATGTACGCCCGCGTGAGCTTCACCGCCGCGCCCCGCGAGGCGCTCGTCGTCCCGACATCGGCCGTGCTGTTCACGGGGCGCCGGCCGGTCGTCTGGGTGGAGTCGGCCCCCGGCCGGTTTTCCCCCCGCACCGTCCGCGTGGGAGCGACATCCGGGAGCGACACGGAAATACTCGCCGGCGTGGCCGAAGGGGATCGTGTCGCCTCGACGGGGGGATTTCTCATCGACTCCGAAAGCCGGCTCCGGGCCCCCGGGGACGGCTCCCTCGAGAGCCCCTCACAGGCGAGGTGAACCATGATAGAGCGCATCATTGAATTTTCCGCCCGGAACAGGTTCGCCGTCATCGTCGCGTACCTGGCGGTCCTGGGATTCGGCATCTGGGCGCTGCTGACGACCCCGCTGGACGCAATACCGGATCTTTCCGAAAACCAGGTGATCGTGTACACCGAGTGGATGGGGCGGTCCCCGAAACTCGTGGAAGACCAGGTCACCTTTCCGCTCGAGACCGCGCTGCAGGGGATACCCGAAGTGCACGACATACGCGCACAGTCGATGTTCGGCATGTCGTTCATCTACGTGATATTCAACGAATCCGCGGACCTGTACTGGGCCAGGAGCCGGGTTCTCGAAAAGCTCTCCACGGTCCAGTCTGCGCTCCCCGCCGGGGCGAAAATGCAGCTCGGGCCGGACGGGACCGGCGTGGGACACGTGTTCTGGTACACCGTCGAGGGGAAGGGCGACCTCGGCACGCTGCGGAGCATACAGGACTGGTATGTTCGCCTGAACCTCCAGGGGGTCCAGGGGGTGGCCGAGGTCGCCTCGGTGGGAGGCTTCGTGCGCCAGTACCAGGTCGACGTCGATCCGTTTCTCCTGGAGTCATTCGGCCTGACGCTCGCCGACGTCCGGGACGCCGTGATGAGGTCCAATAACGAAGTGGGGGGGAAGATCCTCGAGGTGTCGGACGCGGAATATTTCGTCAGGGGGGAGGGGTACATTCACTCGGTGAAGGACGTGGAGAACATCCCCCTCGCGACGTCCGCCGGGGGGACGCCGGTCCTCCTCTCGCAGGTCGCCCGCGTGCAGATCGGCGGCGACATCCGCCGGGGGTCGCTCGAAAAGGACGGCCGCGGGGAGGTCGTCGGCGGCATCGTCGTCATGCGCAGCGGCGAGAACGCGAAGGACGTCATCGACAGGGTCAAACGGAAGATCGAAGAGATCACCCCCGGGCTTCCCCCGGGCGTCGCCATACGGACCGCGTACGACAGGGGGACGCTCATCACCGCGGCGATCGGAACGCTGGAACGCGCGCTCGTCGAAGCGGCGGTCGTCGTGACGCTGGTTGTCCTTCTGTTCCTCCTCCACGTGCGGAGCGTCGTGCGGGTTATCATCGAGATCCCGTTTGCGGTCCTTATCGCGTTCATCTTCATGAGGATATTCGGCGTCACGTCGAACATCATGTCGCTGGGGGGGATCGCGCTGGCGATCGGCGTGATCGTGGATGCGTCGATCGTTCTCGTGGAAAACGCATACAGGAACGTCGCCGCGGAGCAGGAGAACAAAGGGGTCCTCACGAACGCGGAGTACGTCGACATCTCGATCCGCTCCGCGCAGCAGGTCGGGCCCGCAATATTCTTTTCCGTGCTCATCATGGTCGTTTCCTTCCTCCCGGTGTTCCTCCTGGAAGGTGAGGAAGGGAAACTCTTCCGGCCGCTCGCGTTCACGAAAACGTTCGTCCTCGCCGGATCGGCGATCATCGCCGTCACGCTCGTCCCCGTGCTCATGACGCTGCTGACGCGGGGGAAATTCAGGACGGAGAAGAAGAACCCGGTGACACGGGTGCTCGGGGATCTCTACGCGCCCGTGATACGCCTGGCGCTCAGGTACAGGAAAACCGCGCTCGGCCTCAATCTCCTTGCGCTCCTGGCCGCCGTCCCGATGCTTCTCGGCATGGGGTCGGAATTCATGCCCCCCCTTGACGAGGGGAGCCTGCTCTTCATGCCCGTCACGCTTCCCTCCGCCTCGATCGGCCAGGTGAACAGGATACTCGCCGTCCAGGATTCGATTATCCGCTCCGTCCCGGAAGTGGAGACCGTGCTCGGGAAGGCGGGGAGGGCGGAGACATCGACGGATCCGGCTCCCCTGAGCATGATCGAGACGATCATCGTGCTCAGGCCGAAAGACCGGTGGCGGGCGGGCGTGACGAAGGACGGGATCGTCGCCGAGCTGGACGCGAAGCTCCAGATCCCCGGCGTCCGCAACGGGTGGACCCAGCCGATCATCAACAGGATCAACATGCTTTCGACAGGGGTCCGGACGGATCTGGGGGTGAAGATCTTCGGGCGGAACCTGGATACGCTGGAAGCGCTCTCCCTGCGCGCAGAGGAAATTCTGCGGGGCATCCCCGGCGCGGCCGACCTGTACGCCGAGAGGACCGGGGGGGGAATGTTCCTTGACATCGATATCGACCGGACGGCGGTCGCCCGCTACGGGATATCCGTCGGCGATGTGCAGGACGTCATCGAAACCGCGATCGGCGGAGAGAATATCGGGACCGTGATCGAAGGGAGGGAGAGGTTCCCGATCCGCGTCCGGTACGCACGGGACCGGCGGAACACGCCCGAAGCGCTTCGCGTGCTTCCCGTTCCGTTGAATTCCCCGGGGGAGAGCCCTTCCGCCGGGGCGGTCATGGCCGCGGACGGCGACTCCCCGTTCCCGCGCCGTGCGTACGTTCCCCTCTCCGCGCTTGCCCGCATCACGATGGAGCCGGGCCCGCCGATGATCGAGAGCGAGAATGGCCAGCTCCGCTCGCTCGTCCTCCTCAATGTCCGGGGACGGGACATGGGGAGCTTCGTCGGCCAGGCCCGCGAGACGCTCTCCGGCGCGCTCGAGCTCCCCGCGGGGTACACGCTCGCATGGAGCGGGCAGTGGGAAAACCAGGTCAGGGCGAAGGAGCGGATGGAGCTGCTGATGCCCCTGGTGTTCCTCGTCATTTACGTCATGCTGTATTTTGTCACGAAGGATTTCGTCGAGGCGTTCGTCGTCATGCTCTCTGTTCCGTTCGCGCTCGTGGGGGGTGTGTACCTTGTGTTCATCCTCGGGTTCAACCTCTCCGTCGCCGTCTGGGTGGGATTCATCGCGCTGTACGGTCTGGCGGTCGAAACGGGGCTCGTCATGGTGGTGTATCTCCACGAATCCCTCGACCGGCGGATCCGCGCGTGGGAGAGGGGGGAGCGGGGGGCCCTGACGGACGAGGACATCACCGAGGCCGCCGTCGAGGGGTCGGTGCTCCGTCTGCGGCCGAAAGTGATGACGGTCGCCACGGCGATGATCGCGCTCGTCCCCATCATGTGGAGCACGGGTGTCGGGGCGGACGTGATGAAGCCGCTGGTCGCCCCGATGATCGGCGGACTCTTCACCTCCATGATCCATGTCCTTGTCGTCACGCCGGTCCTCTTTGCCTGGATGAAACGCCGCGCACTCAGGAAGGGAACGCTGAAAGCGTCGCGCATGCGTCCGGGGGTCGCGTGAGGCGTTGCTTATTTCACTTTTCTATCGTATTCTCATGCTGGTTTCACATACCAGGGAAAGAGTTCTTATGAAGCATTTCAGGCAGATCGCCGTCGTGCTCGTTCTCGTCGCCGGCGTTGCGTTTGCACAGCAGGCAAAGGACGAGGCGAAGAAGCCGGCTGCGAAGGGTGCGAAGAAATCAGAATGCTGCTCGAAGATGAAGATGCAGGCGGGGGGAAAGATGTCGTGCTGTTCGTCCGACTCCAGTGCGACGAAGGACGGGAAATCCTGCTGCGGGAAACACTGAAACAGGTCTCTGTTTGCCTTTTTTCGGTCCGGAATGCCCCGGTTCGCAGTGTGACGGTACTCATACCTTTTGATCTGCCTGTGTGATATCATGCACATGAGATGGACGCGTATCGGGGTTTGACTATCGGCTGTGGTTTGTGCAATTTATATCGTGTTTCCCAAAGGAAACGCCCGGTCCAGAGCTGTGTGAAGGGGTCAGTGAAATGACAATACTGGTCGTGGATGACGAGCCGGAATACCGGCTCATAATGCGAAGCGTTCTGATGTCCGAGGGGTGGGATGTCCTCCTTGCCGAGAACGGGGAAGAGGGGATGACGAAGATGAAGGAATCCAAGGTCGACATGGTGATCTCCGATATCTACATGCCGATCATGGACGGCATCAGGTTCCATCGCGAGGTCAGGGCGCTCCCGGAATTCGAAAAGACGCCGTTCCTCTTCGTCTCCGCCTACGACGACCAGCACACGCTCGATGCCGTGAAGGATCCCCGGTACGAGGGCTTCCTCCGCAAGGCGCGTCCTGTCGAAGAAATGATCGAGTGGATCAACTACCTGACGACTCCCGAGGACAAGCGTCCGAAGCTCCCTCCCGGGGGCCTGCGGATCAAGGGGCAGACGCAGATGCGTTTCGGGCCCCGCGGCGGCAGCGGCACGCCCATTCTCTAGCGCGCGGCGCGGCACCGCCATACGGTGCCGCTTCCCCGCGCAGTGTTTTCCGGTCACCTGCTCTTCAACGTTGCTTTCCTCCGGTTTCCTCCCTGACACAATAACGGACCTATGACAAATCACATCAGAAAACCCGCGACCCTGATCACAGGCGCCAACGGGGAGATGGGACACGGCCTCATCGAAGCCCTCGCCTCCTCGGGTTCCAGCATGATCATCGCGATCGACGTCCGCCCGGTGGACGAATCGCTCCGGACGAAATGCGCGGAGACGATCACCGGCGACATACTCGAACAGCGCCTGATGGAGCGGCTCCAGAGTGAATACGAAATCCACACCATCTACCACCTTGCGGCGCTCCTCTCGACGCGCGCCGAGTTCACCCCCGAATCGGCGCACAAGGTCAACGTCGAAGGCACGATGTATCTCCTGAAGCTCGCGGTCGAGCAGTCGCGGTGGCACGGCTCCCCGGTGAAATTCCTGTTCCCGAGCTCCATCGCGGTGTACGGTCTCCCCTCCGTGTCCGCGAAGAAGAGCGCGGGAAAGGTCGCGGAAAAGGACTGGACGATGCCGATCACGATGTACGGGTGCAACAAGCTGTATTGCGAGCATCTCGGGCGGTACTACTCCCGCCACTACCGCCAGCTCGCCGCGGACACCGAAAAGCGGGGCGGAGTCGATTTCCGCTGCATCCGGTTCCCAGGGCTCATCAGCGCGGTGACGGTCCCCAGCGGGGGCACGAGCGACTACGCGCCGGAAATGCTTCACGCGGCCGCCCAGAAGAAGCATTACGACTGCTTCGTGCGCGAGGATGTCCGCATACCGTTCATGGCGATGCCCGACGCGATCGACGCGTTTCTCGCGCTCGAGCGGGCCCCGTCGTCCCGGCTTTCGCAGTCGGTCTACAACATCACGAGCTTCAGCCCCTCCGCGAGGGAAGTCCGCTCGATCGCCGTGGAGGCGTTCGACGGCGCCGACATCACGTTTCGTCCGGACGATAAACGGCAGGCGATCGTCGATTCGTGGCCCGAGGACGTCGACGACACCGCCGCGCGAAGGGACTGGGGCTTTTCCCCGTCGTTCGACCAGCAGCGCGCGTTCGACAGCTATCTGATCCCGACCATACGGAAGAGGTACGCACAGTGAAAATCCCCCTCATCGCGGCGATCACGATTGCTCTCAGCGTCCGGTGTGCGGCCCGGGAGGCCGATTCGGTGTATGCGGAGGTTGCCGGCGGGCTTCAGAGGACCGGGCTTACGCGTCTGGGTGCCTACAGCATGCTCCTCGAGCTCACGTCGCGTGCCGGCCACCGGCTGAGCGGTTCGCCGGGCGCCGAGGCCGCCGTCCAGCTGGCGAAGACCCTGATGGAGGAGCGGCATTTCAGCAACGTGCACCTGGAGTACGTCATGGTGCCGCACTGGGAGCGGGGCTCGACGGAGAAGGCGTACGCCGGGATACCGGGGAAGAAGCGGATGCCGCTCCGCGTCTGCGCGCTGGGAGGGAGCATCGCGACCCCGGGGGGAAGCGTTTCTGCGGAGGTCGTGGAGGTGAAGTCGTTCGATGAGCTTGCCCGCCTCGGAGACGGAGCGAAGGGAAAGATCGTGTTCTACAACCGGCCGATGGACCCCGCTCTTCTCAACACGTTCGAAGCATACGGAAAGGCCGTCGACCAGAGGTCACGGGGAGCGATCGAGGGGGCGAAAGCCGGTGCCGTGGCCGTCCTCGTCCGTTCCATGACACTCGCCGCGGACGGAGTCCCGCACACGGGGGCGATGGGGTACCAGGAGGGTGTGAAGAAGATCCCCGCTGCGGCCGTCAGCACGCTTGACGCCGATACGCTTGATGCACTGCTGCGCAGGGGAGTGCGTCTTCGCGTCACGCTGAGCCTCTCCTGCCGGACGCTTCCCGACGCCCGCTCGGCGAACGTCGTCGGGGAGATCAAGGGAACTGAAAAGCCGGGGGAGATCGTCGTCGTCGGGGGGCACCTCGACGCGTGGGACAAGGGAGCGGGGGCGCACGATGACGGATCGGGATGCGTCCAGACGATCGAGGCCCTCGATCTGCTCCGGTCCCTGGGGCTGAAACCGGCGCGGACGATCCGTGCGGTACTGTTCATGAACGAAGAGAACGGCCTCCGCGGGGGCCGGGGATACGCGGCCGATCCCCTCCGGCGGGGAGAGAAGCATATCGCGATGATCGAGTCGGACGCGGGAGGATTTGCCCCGAGGGGTTTTCGGGTGGATGCCGACTCCGCGGTCCGCCTCCGTGTGCTCGGCTGGCAGAACATCCTTGAGTCCGTGAACGCCGGGCGGCTGCTCCCGGGAGGGAGCGGTGCCGACATCTCCCCGATGGTCGCCTCGGGGGTCCCCGGATTCGGGCTCGACCCGGAGACTCACAGGTACTTTGACTATCACCATTCCGACAATGATACTCCCGATCGGGTGAATCCCCGGGAGCTTGAAATGGGGGCGATCGCTATGGCCCTTCTTTCCTTTATGATCGCCCGGGAGGGACTCGGCCGCTAGGTGTCTGTCCGAGTAATAGTTTTTCGTAACTGAACTAAGTCGCTCATCGTGTTGTATATTTGTGGGAGAAATCGTCGTTGTCCCACAAGGTGGATGAGTGATGAGCAAAACGTACCGTCCGTATGAACCGGATCAGATGTTCCTGCTGCCACCGTCCTTAATAGAGTGGCTGCCGAAAGACCATCTGGTGTTCTTTGTCAGAGACGTCCTGGATAAGATCGATCTGAGCCCGATTCTGAGCGTCTATGAGCAGGAAGAACGGGGCTTCCCTCCCTACCACCCGAAGGTGATGACGGGGATCCTCCTGTACGGCTACTGCACGGGAATCACCTCGTCGCGGAAACTTGCACAGCGCTGCCAGGAAGACATCGCCTTTCGTGTACTGGCAGCCAACAACGGCCCGGACTTCCGGACGATCAGTGACTTCCGCAAGCGTCATCTGGAAGCCCTGCAACATCTGTTTGTTGAGATCCTCAATCTCTGCCAGAAAGCAGGCCTGGTGAAGTTCGGGCACCTGTCTCTGGATGGGACGAAAGTGATGGCCAACGCCTCCAAACACAAGGCAATGAGCTACGGCCGCATGAAACAGGACATCAGCCGCTTGGAACAGGAGATTGCCCGACTTCTTAAAGAGGCCGACAAAACCGACCGGCGCGAGGACAAGAAGTACGGCGCCGACAAACGGGGCGATGAACTGCCCGAAGAACTCGCCCGCCGGGAGACCCGATTGGCGAAGATCATGGAGGCCAAGAAAGCTCTGGAGGAAGAAGCAAAACGTAATAAAGACAACGATGATCCGCCGGCTTCCGGACCTCCGATGGCCAAGGTCAAAACTGAGAAGAACGGCAAATCGGGCAAAGAGACACCCCCCGATACTGCCCAGCGGAACTTCACCGATCCCGACTCACGGATCATGCCGTACCAGAAAACGTTTATCCAGGGCTATAATGCTCAGGTCGTCGTTGACAGCGAACACCAGATAATTGTGGCAACAGATGTTACGAATAGCCCCAAGGACGACACGCAACTCAAGTATATGGTTACCCGGCTGCCACGGAAGCCTAAGGTCATCACGCTCGATGCTGGCTATGCAAGCAAAGAGAACATCGCTTACCTGAAGAAGAGGAAGATCGACGCCTACATTGCGTGCGGCAGAGAAAAGCACGGTCTCCACGATGATCCTCTTCCAAGGGGTCGGATCCCAGATGGTCTCACCGCATTGGAGCTGATGAGACGGAAGGTGCGAACCCTGAAAGGCCGAAAGATTTACGCCAGACGAAAAGCCATTGTGGAACCCGTCATTGGCCAGATCAAGCATGCCAGCGGCTTCAGGCAGTTCAGACTCCGAGGGCACCCCAAGGTAAGAGCCGAGTGGTTCCTGGTGAGCGCAGGTCATAATCTCAAGAAGTTGTTCAGAGCAATCCTCCAAGAGCCAGACATAAGAGATCTCGCCCTGGCGCCCTGAGCAACAAACGAACGGTTGTCAAAGAACAGATCCGGTATCCCTCTCAAGTGGGAGCCACCGGGACTCCAACAAAATAAAGCTACACATTACCAGGACACACACCTAGCCGCCCCCCCTCTCCGCGCACGGATCCGCCGCATCGTCCGCTCGGAAATTCTCCTCCTCCGGTTGTATACACTATCAGAAGAAGGGCAATTTCACGGGCGTATCGACAGAGGAGGATTGCATGAGCGACAGCACGGCGGCGACGATGTACTCCACGATGGTCAGGGCCGGAAAAACGACCTATTACGTGGACGTCAAGGAAGCCAAAAACGGCAGGAAATTCATATCCATCTCGGAAAACAGGATTGATGAGGGGGAGAAACGGCAGCGCTCGACGGTGCGCGTATTCGGGGAATCCATCGAGCAGTTCCGCCAGGCGGTCAACGAGGCCGCCGCTTCGGTGATGCAGTAAACGCCCCCGGGGGGCCGGACTGCCGGATCCCATGACCCCTTGTTGAGTTCGGTGCATCTCATACGAGGAACCCACTACAACAAGGGAGAGTACACATGGAGCATCTGACGAAACAGACATTCCAGGAAAAGGTGTTCGATTTCGAGAAGAATAAGGAATGGTCGTTCGCCGGCGAACTCCCCTGCATCATAGACTTCTACGCGGACTGGTGCGGCCCGTGCAAGATGGTGGCCCCGGTTCTTGAAGACCTGTCGAAGGAATTTGCGGGGAAGATCAACATCTACAAGGTCGACACGGACAAGGAGCAGGAACTTGCGTCCGTCTTCGGCATTCGCAGCATCCCCTCGATCCTCTTCGTCCCGAAGGAGGGTAAACCCCAGATGGCGATGGGGGCGATGCCGAAGGAATCGTTCGTCCAGGCGATCACCGAGGTTCTTCAGGTCGCCGCCTGATTTACCCCGTACGGGGCGGTCTCGTTGCATTTCAACCTGTTTGTGGCATATATTGAAGAGGCCGGACGGGGGCAATTCTCCTCCGGCATTCTTCCCACGACGCCTGAGATGCCCCGTCTATGCCGGAACCCCTCCTCCTTATCGCCGTTGCGCTCCTCCTCGCAATTCTCCTCCTCCTCGTCATCATGTTCCGGCGGCCGGCCGGCGGTGCGGGGAACGATCTCGCGATCCGTTTCGAATCCCTGAAATCGTCCATCGAGTCGATTGACCGCCTGCTCCGGGAGGAATCCGCCCGGTCCAGGGAGGCCTCGGATCGGTCGGCACAGCAGGACAGGGAGGAGCTTCAGCGGGCCCTGCGGGAAAGTGCGGATTCGCTCCAGGCCCGGCTCGCCGAGATCGCGTCGCTCCAGAGGGGGCAGCTCGATTCATTTGCCGCACAGCTCGGTACCGTGACGCAGACGACGGGAGAGAAACTCGACAGGGTGCGCGACAGCGTCGAAGGAAAGCTCGCTTCAATACAGGCGGACAACAGCCGTCAGCTCGAGAAGATGCGTGAAACCGTTGATGAGAAGCTCAAGAACACGCTGGAGCAGCGGCTGGGAGAGTCGTTCCGCCACGTCAGCGAACGCCTGGAACAGGTCCAGCTCGGCCTGGGCGAGATGCGTGCGCTTGCCACGGGGGTCGGTGACCTGAAGAAAGTCCTGACGAACGTCAGGACGCGCGGGACCTGGGGTGAGATCCAGCTCGGGGCGCTCCTCGAGCAGATCCTGACGCGCGAGCAGTACGAGACGAACGTGGCGACAAAGGCCGGGAGCAACGACAGGGTCGAGTTCGCCCTGAAGCTTCCCGGGCGCGACGATCAGGGACCCGTGTGGCTCCCCATCGACGCCAAGTTTCCGCAGGAGGACTACCAGCGCCTCGTCGAGGCCTCGGAGCAGGCGAACCCGGCCCTCCTCGAGGAGTCCGCAAAACAGCTCGAGAACCGGATCCGCCTTGAGGCCAGGACGATACGGGACAAATACATCGACCCCCCGCATACCACGGATTTCGCGATCATGTTTCTCCCGACGGAGGGGCTGTACGCCGAAGTGCTCCGACGCCCGGGACTTACCGAAGACCTCCAGCTCACGTGCCGCGTCATGATCACGGGCCCCACGACGCTTGCCGCGCTCCTGAACAGTCTCCAGATGGGGTTCCGGACTCTCGCCATCGAAAAGCGGTCCGGTGAGGTCTGGTCGCTTCTCGGAGCAGTGAAGACCGAGTTCGGGAAATTCGGCGACGTGCTCGACAGGACGCAGAAGAAGCTCCAGGAGGCGAGCAACACGATCGAAAACGCCGCGACGCGGACGCGGCAGATCGAACGAAAGCTTCGCAACGTGCAGGAGCTCCCTGCGGGGGAGGCGGTGAAACTCCTCGGTGGAGAAACGGGAGCCCGCGAGGAGGATGACTCCGGCGGAGCAGAACCGGAGGCGCAGCAATGACCGCGCCCGGATCTCCGCGTGCACTCCCCGATTCGTCGGTCCCAATCACGGCACAGGCAGAGTCCCTATGAACACAACCGCTTCAGTCGATGACGTATACCGGGTGGTCTTCAACGACCACCATGACCCCTTCGTGGTCCTCGGCCCCCACCTGCTTGACGGCGGCCGTCTCGCCGTCCGCGCATTCCTCCCGGATGCGAAGACCGTTTCCGTCGTCGCGGAAGGGGGAAAGCTTTCCGGCAAACAGATCCCGATGACGATGGTTCACGAGCTCGGATTCTTCGAGGCGGTCATCCCCTCCTGCAGCGAGGTATTTCCCTACATGCTCAGGAAGACGCTCGCCGGCGGACGCGAGGAGACGTTTCACGACTCCTACTCGTTCATGCCGACGCTGACCGACTTCGACATTTATCTCTTCAACGCGGGGGACCATCACAGGATATACGAGAAGCTCGGCGCGCATTATGCGGACGTCAACGGCGTGGGGGGAGTCCAGTTTGCCGTCTGGGCACCCTCGGCGCGGAGCGTGAGCGTGATCGGGGGGTTCAACAACTGGGACAGGCGGTGCCATGCGATGCGCGTCCTGGGGTCGTCGGGAATCTGGGAGATCTTCATCCCCGGGCTTGCGGAAGGGGAGCTCTACAAATTCCAGGTGAAGACGCAGAACGGCTTCATCATGGACAAGACCGACCCGTACGGATCCGAGATGGAAATCCGGCCCCGGACGGCCTCGCGGGTCAATTTTCTCCGCGGGTACGAGTGGAAAGACGCGTCGTGGATGGAGTCGCGCGCGCGGGGCGGTCAGTTGGGGGGCCCGGTCGCGATGTACGAGGTCCACTGCGGTTCCTGGCAGCGGGAGGAGGGGAACAGGTGGCTTTCCTACCGTGAGCTCGCGGACAGGATCGTCGGGTACGTCCGGGATCAGGGGTTCACGCACATCGAGCTGATGCCCGTGATGGAGCACCCCCTGGACGGCTCCTGGGGATACCAGGTCACGGGGTATTTCGCGCCGACGAGCAGGTTCGGTTCCCCCTCGGATTTCAAATACCTCGTCGACCTCTGCCACGCCAGCAACATCGGCGTCGTTCTCGACTGGGTACCCGCCCATTTTCCGAAAGACATGCACGCGCTCGCCCAGTTCGACGGGACGCACCTCTACGAGCACGCCGACCCGCGCATGGGAGAGCACCAGGACTGGGGGACGTTCATATTCAATTTCGGGCGGAACGAGGTGAAGAACTTTCTCATCAGCAACGCGCTGTTCTGGCTCGAAGAGTACCACATCGACGGCCTCAGAATCGATGCCGTCGCCTCGATGCTGTATCTCGACTACTCCAGGAAAGAAGGGGAGTGGATCCCCAACAGGTTCGGTGGCAGGGAGAACCTGGAGGCGGTCGAGTTCCTCAAGTATCTCAACAGCATCGTCCACAGGTACCATCCCGGCGTGCTCACGATCGCGGAGGAGTCCACCTCGTGGCCGGGCGTGACGAACAGCGTCGAGAACGGCGGCCTCGGGTTCGACCTGAAATGGAACATGGGATGGATGCACGACATACTCGAGTACTTCTCGCTGGATCCTGTCTACAGGACGTATCACCACCGGAACCTGACGTTCGTCCTTCTGTACGCATTCACCGAGCGGTTCCTCCTTCCTCTTTCGCACGACGAGGTGGTGCACGGGAAAGGTTCGCTCCTGGGAAAAATGCCGGGGGACCTCTGGCAGAAATTCGCCAACCTGCGCCTCCTCTTCTCGCTGATGTACGCATTCCCCGGCAAGAAACTCCTCTTTATGGGCGGGGAGATCGGCCAGTGGGATGAATGGAATCACGAGAAGAGCCTCGACTGGCACCTTCTGGCCTACGAGACGCACAGGGGGGTCCAGGATCTCCTGAAGGATCTGGGCGCGCTCTACGCGCGGGAGCGCCCGATGCATGAGGTCGATTTCAACTACACGGGATTTGAGTGGGTCGACTTCCAGGATGCGGCCTCGAGCGTCATCGCCTTCGACAGGAAATCGGCCGACGGCACGGAAACGCTGACAGCCGTTTTCAATTTCACGCCGGTCCCCCGTACAGGGTACAGGGTCGGCGTATGGCAGCCGGGAACGTACGCGGAGATATTCAACAGCGACTCCGCGGCGTACGGCGGATCCAACACCGGCAACTACGGCGAAGTCGTCGCAGAGGCCGTCCCCGCCCACGGCCGGAGCTATTCGCTGAACCTCGCCCTCCCACCCCTGGGGGCACTTTACTTCAAAAGGAAATGAGGGCAAGACCTGCGTAAAATCTGTCAATTTGCTTGACATGGGACCGGTTTGTTCATATATTAAAACGAACAAATCGACCATATCGGCTTAAATTGATGACGAATTCGATACGAAAATCGATACTCTCCACATCAGACGTCGCGCGGCTTTTCAACGTAACCGAGACTACCGTCAAGAGATGGGCCGATGAGGGGACGCTCAGATGCCAGAAGACCCCCGGGGGGCACAGGAAGTTCGAGGTGAGGAATGTGGTTGAGTTTGCGGAAAAGAACGACTTCGAACCTGTCGGCGCACTTGAGATATCCGGCGATGACGGGCTCGATGCCGTAGTCCAGGTCGCTCTCCTCGGGCGGGATTTCCCCGTTCTTGCCTCCGCATACGTCCGCCGGGCTCTCGCGCCCGAGGGGAACGGGCTCTTCCCGTTCCTTTCCTACCTGTATCAGCATCGGATACAGATCTGGGAGTTGCACGACAGGGTCATCCGCCCGGCGATGGTCGAGATCGGCAACCGCTGGTCGCAGGAGGAAATCGGGATCAGCAGCGAGCACAGAGCGTCTTCGGAAACGCTCGAGGCCCTTGCAAAACTCCAGTTGCAGATCCGGATCAAGCCCCGGACGGGCCGCTCGGTCGTCTGCGCGACGATCGGAGACGAGCTCCACGAAATCGGCCTTCGCTGCGCCTCCTGTCTTTTCGAATCTGAAGGATGGGATTCCCATTACCTGGGATCGCGCATACCGGCCGGAGACGTCGTGGCGGCGATCGGCCTGTGGCAGCCCGACGTCGTCTGTCTCTCCTCCACGTACAGCACTGTCGACGGGATCCGCCGGGATCTTGACACGATTGTCAGCGCCGCCCGGAGTGCCGGCGCGGTCGTCCTGGCGGGCGGAACACTTGCTCCGACCCTGAAACAGGATGACGGAGTTCTCATCACTTCGCACAACTCCTCGCAGGAGCTCCTCTGTTATGTCCAGGGGTTCGACAGGGGCGCTTCCCCCTGCGGTGGAGAGCCGCATGCAACGTGACGTGATCCTGATCCCCGCCTGATCGTGAAACCCGTGAACGGGAGGAAATTCGGCCGCGCCCTTGTCTGGATGAGGCGTGCCCTCAGGGTGGCGGACAACAGTGTGCTCTGGCACGCCCTCCGTGACGGGTACGAGGTGTTCCCCTTTGTCTGCCCGCGGGATGCCGGGATTGCCGGGGAGGAATCTCCCAGGTCCCGGTTCATTAAAGCCGCGGTCGCTGACCTTGACGGGAATCTGCGCGGGAAGGGTTCAGCCCTCTTCTTCGTCGAGGGAGATCCTCTCAGACAGATCCCGCGCGCGGCCGTCGCGCTTGGGGCCGGGGCGGTTTATGTCGGCGAACCGGCCGGACCGGATGAGACCGGGGACGATGCGGCGCTTCGCTCCGCGCTGGCCGCCATCGGGTGCGCGCTGATCGCGATCCCCGATGCCGTGATCACGGGAAAGGACGACGTGCTGACGAAGGCCGGGACTCCCTACACGGTGTTCACACCGTACAGGAGAGCGTGGCTTTCGAATCTCGATGTCGCGCCTCCGGCATTCCCTGTCAGCATACGGCCGCTGCGCATTCCCGAAAACGCGCTCATCGCACCCGGACGTTTCCGCGCCCCGGGCGTCCCCGGGGGGGAGACCGCCGCACTCCGCCGGCTCCGGGATTTCATGCGGGCGCCCGTCAACGAGTACCGGGATCGGCGTGACATCCCGGGTGTCGAAGGGACTTCCCGTCTATCGCCGGACATCGCCTGCGGGACCATCTCGGTGAGGACGGTCCTCCGTGCCGCACTGGAGGCCCGCGCGGCTGCAGAGGGTGGAGGAATCACGGAGGGAGTCGACTGTTTCATCGGTGAGTTGATCTGGCGTGAATTCTATCACCAGATACTCGCACATTATCCGCACGTCGCCTCGGGGCCGTTCAGGGAAGAGTTCGGCCGTCTCCGGTGGAGCAGGAACAGGAGGCATTTCCTCGCCTGGTGCGAGGGGAGGACGGGATACCCGATCGTGGATGCCGGGATGCGTCAGCTCAACGCCGAGGGATGGATGCACAACAGGGTCCGGATGATCGCCGCTTCATTCCTGACGAAGGACCTCCACATCGACTGGCGATGGGGTGAGCGGTATTTCATGGAACGGCTTGTCGATGCCGACGCGGCATCGAACAACGGCGGCTGGCAGTGGTCTGCAGGGACGGGAACCGATGCCGCCCCGTATTTTCGCGTATTCAATCCCGTCTCCCAGGGGAACCGGTTCGACCCGTCCGGCGCATACGTCCGGAAGTACGTTCCCGAGGTCGCCGGTGTTCCCTCTTCCGCCGTGCACGCCCCCTGGGAGATGAGTGCCGCCCGGGCGAAGGAGTGTTCATTCCGGATCGGGCGTGACTATCCCCGTCCGATCGTTGTTCACGCCCGGGAGAGGGAAGTGACACTCGAGCTCTACGGCGCCGCCCGGCGCGGGATGAAGGCGCACCAACCGGAGAAACAGACATGAAAATCGTCGTCGCAGGTGGAACAGGTTTCATCGGAAGTTCGCTCATTCCCTCGCTCAGGCTCGCCGGGCACGACGTGGTGCTTCTGAGCCGGTCGCCCGAGAGGCTCGTCCTCCCGCCGGAGGTTACGCGCATCAGGTGGGACGGCCTGACGCAGGGGGAGTGGGTGGACCACGTCCGCTCTTCGGATGCGGTCGTTAACCTGGCGGGCGAATCGATCGGCGGGGGGCGCTGGACCGCCGCCCGTAAGGGGCGCATCGTGATGAGCCGCGTCGGTGCGACGCGTGCGCTTCTTGACGCCATCAGGGGGGGCGCAAAAAGGCCCTCCGTCTTCATCAGTTCCTCCGCCGTCGGCTATTACGGTGCGGTCGAATCGGGCGACGTCACGGAAGACCACGCCCCGGGTTCAGGATTTCTCGCGGACCTCTGCCTCAGGTGGGAACAGGAAGCCATGGCGGTAGGGGAACTCGGGATCCGTGTCGTGATCCTGAGGACGGGAGTTGTCGTGGGACCGAACGGGGGGGCGCTCGGGAGAATGCTCCTGCCGTTCCGGCTGTACGCCGGCGGACCGATCGGGAGCGGGAAGCAGTGGTTCCCGTGGGTTCACAGGGATGACGTTGACGGCGTCATACTCTTTGCCCTCGACCGGAAGACGCTCGCGGGACCCGTCAACCTTGTGGCGCCGGAAAGCGTCGATATGAAGGCGTTCTGCGCCGCGCTCGGCGCCGCGCTGTCGAGGCCCTCGTGGCTCCCCGTTCCCGCATTCGCGCTCAGGGCCGGCCTGGGGGAGATGGCGGACATGATCCTTACGGGGCAGAAGGTGGTTCCTTCCAGATTGCTTTCTCACGGGTACATTTTCAGGCATCCTTCGCTCGCCGGGGCACTTGCGTCGGCTGTCCGTCCGGCGGCCTGATTTCACTTCATCCTGCTTTTTCGTACATTTCAATCTGTAGCATTTCACACTCTGACCGCTCTCTCCCTTACCTACGAAGAGGACTATCCCGTGTCGATGACGAATAAGCACGTTGATTTTTTCAAGAGGAAGGACCGTCTGGTGAACGGAGGCGGGAACCGGGCTGCCGAGAAGCAGATGGCGCTCGGGAAGCTCACCGCCCGTGACCGCATTACCGCCCTCCTGGATGTCGATTCGTTCAATGAATTTGACCTGTTTGTCGAGCACCGTTGCCGCGATTTTGATATGGACAAGAAGGTCCTCCCCGGGGACGGCGTCATTACCGGGACCGGCTCGATCATGGGATACCCCGTGTGCATCTACGCGCAGGATTTCACGGTCGCCGGGGGCTCGCTCGGACTGATGCACGCAAGGAAGATCACGAAGATCATGGATCACGCGATCAAAATGGGGATGCCCATCATCGGGATCAATGATTCGGGAGGGGCGCGCATCCAGGAGGGAGTCGACTCGCTTGCCGGGTACGGCGAAATTTTCTACAGGAATACGCTCGCCTCCGGGATCGTGCCGCAGATTTCCGTGATACTCGGCCCCTGCGCCGGGGGGGCGGTGTACTCCCCCGCGCTGACCGATTTCGTCTTCGTCGTGGACAACATTTCCAAAATGTTCATCACCGGCCCCGAGGTCATCAAGACCGTCCTTGGCGAGGAGATCTCCATGGAGGACCTCGGCGGGGCGCGGGTGCACAGCGAGATTTCCGGGAACGCCCATTTCTTCGCAAAGAACGAACTGGAATGCTTCCACAAGATCAAGCAGCTTTTCACGTTCATCCCCTGGAACAACAGGAAAAAGGCCGAGCGGTACCCGGTCAAACCCCCGAAGGCGAAATTCGACATTGAACGGACCGTTCCCACGGATTCCCGGAAGCCGTACGACGTCCGGAACGTCATCTGCGCGCTGTGCGACAACTCGGAGTTCCTGGACGTCCACGCGAACTGGGCTGCGAACATCGTGGTCGGGTTCGGCCGGATCGACGGTGAGACCGTGGGGATCATCGCGAACCAGCCGCTGGTCCTTGCGGGCGTCCTCGACGTCGATTCCTCCGACAAAGCGGCCAGGTTCGTCCGGTTCTGCGACGCGTTCGGCATCCCTCTCATAACGTTCGTCGACCTGCCGGGATACCTCCCGGGCGTCGACCAGGAGCACGCGGGGGTCATCCGCCACGGAGCGAAGCTTCTGTACGCATTCAGCGAAGCCACGGTGCCGAAAATCACCGTCATCCTCCGCAAGGCGTACGGTGGAGGGTACATCGCCATGTGCTCGCGCCACCTCGGCGCGGACTTCGTCGTTGCGTGGCCCACCGCCGAGATCGCCGTGATGGGACCCGAAGGGGCGGCGAACATCATATTCAGGAACGAGATCGCCTCCGCGGCGGATCCCGTCGAGACGCGCAGGCAGAAGGTGGCGGAGTACGCGGAGAAATTCGCAAACCCGTACGTCGCCGCCGCCTCCGGGCACATTGACGCGGTGATCAGCCCCGCCGCCACGCGCGATTTCCTGATCCACGCGATACAGATATCGGCGAACAAGAGCGAATCCCGCCCATACAAAAAACACGGTATACCTCCATTTTGAATTCCATGCTGATACCCGAAACGTTACGGGAACTGGTGATCGGCGGGGTCACCTACGAAACCCGGTACACGAAGAAGTTCGAAACCCGCAAGACGTACGTCGCACCCGACCCGCGCCTCCTCCGGTGCGTCATCCCCGGCGTGATACGGACAGTGCACGTCCGGCCGGGAATGCGCGTCAAAGTCGGCGATCCGCTGTTCGTCCTCGAAGCGATGAAAATGGAGAACGAAGTCCTGTCGTCCCGCGACGGGACCGTCCGGACACTGCACGTCTCCCCCGGCGACACGGTCACGCGGGGGGGCGCACTTCTCGAGATGGAATGACACCTGGCGGAACATCGATAGAACCGGAGGGGGGTATGGAGGCATCGGGAGCCCGCTCGCGCATCGAGCACATCGGGATCGCCGTGAAGGATCTGGATTCGGCGATCCGGATATACGAGAAGCTCCTCGGCGTCCCCTGCTACGCCGTGGAAGAGGTGGCCGATCAGCACGTCAGGACCGCGTTCTTCCGCCTCGGGGATTCGAAGATCGAGCTCCTCGAGAGCACGAGCCCGGACGGCCCGATCGCGAAATTCATCGCGAAGCGGGGGGAAGGGATTCACCACGTCGCGTACGCGGTAAACGACATCGGTTCGGCCCTCCGTGAATTCGCCTCCGGGGGTGCCCGGTTGATCGACAGCGAACCCAGAAAAGGGGCGGAGGGACTTTCGATCGCGTTCATCCATCCTGCGTCCGCCTGCGGCGTGCTCACGGAGCTTACGGAATCGACGGTGCCCCGCACATGATCGATTTCCTCGCCTCTTCCCCTCTGCTCCTGCTGTTTACCGTGATCGGCGTGGGCTGGCTGGCCGGGAGCATACGGGTCTTCGGCTTCTCCCTCGGACCGGCGGCCGTCCTCTTCACCGGCATCTTCTTCGGATCGCTCGATCCGCGGCTCAGGATCCCCGAACTGCTCTATGTCCTCGGGCTGGTCCTGTTTGTGTACACGATCGGCCTCCAGTCCGGCCCCTCGTTCTTTTCCTCGTTCGGCAAGAGGGCGCTCCGGGCGAACCTCTTCGCATTCGGCGTGATCATCCTGGCTGCCGGCATTGCGCTTGCCTGCGTGAAACTCTTCGGGCTCGACGGTCTTTCGATGGTCGGCGTGTTTTGCGGGGCACTGACGAACACTCCCGCTCTCGCCGCCGGGATTGAGGCCATCCGCAGCGTTCCGGGCGGCGGCCCCGTCTCCGCCCTTGAGATGCAGCTCAGGACGAGTGCGCCGGTCATCGGATACAGCGTCGCCTACCCGTTCGGCGTCATCGGTGTCCTCCTGGCCTTTCATCTCGCCGGGAAATTGAATACCGGGCAGTGTTCGAAAGGGACCGAAACCGGCCCGGCGACCGGGGAAACGCCGGGGCCCCTTTACGGAAGGACGTACAGGGTCGTGAACCCGGGGGTCTTCGGCAGAAGCGTGGCGTCGCTTCTGGGCGACGGCTCCCACCACGGTTTTGTCCTCAGCCGCCTCCGCCACGGGGACGAAACGTCGCTCGTGTACGCGGAAACGGTGCTCGAGAAGGACGACCTCGTGGTCGCCGTGGGCGACGGCGCCGCACACGACAGAGCCCGCGTGCTCTTCGGCGATGAATCGACGCTGGAGATCCAGACGGAGAACAAGGAATTCGATTTCCGCCGCATCGATGTGTCCGACAAGCGCGTGATCGGCAGGACGATCCGGGAACTGAACATGCAGCGCCTCCTTGACGCGACGATCACGCGGATCAGGAGGGGTGACGTTGACTTCGTGCCGACCGGGGAAACGATACTCGAACGGGGGGACAGGGTACGTGTCCTCACCTGGGCGGGAAACCTCGACCGCGTCGCGCGTTTCCTCGGTGATTCCGTCCGCTCCGGTTCGGAAGCGGATTTCCTCTCTCTCTCGGTGGGGCTCGTCATCGGCGTCCTTCTCGGCGTGGCGTCGCTTCCCCTTCCGGGCGGCGGGACGTTCACGCTCGGATTCGCCGGAGGCCCTCTCATTGCGGGGCTCCTCCTGGGACGCCTGCAGCGGTCCGGCCCCGTGACATGGGGGATGCCGTTCAGCGTGAACCTGACGCTCCGCCAGGTCGGGCTTGTCCTGTTTCTGGCCGGCATCGGGACGAAGGCGGGGGACGGCTTCGTGGGGACCGTCGAACGCGGGGGGTGGATGCTGATGGCGGTCGGAGCCGGCATCACGGCGGTCACCACCATTCTCGTGCTCGTCGCCGGGAGCAGGTTCCTCCGGCTTTCCTTCCCGTCGGTCATGGGACTGATGTCGGGCATACAGACGCAGCCCGCATGTCTTGCGTATGCCAACGAGCATGGAGGGACCGACGCCCCGAATGTCTGGTACGCCTCGGTGTATCCCGTTTCGATGATTGCCAAGATCATACTCGTGCAGCTCCTCGTCACGCGGCTCTTATAGCGAAGCGCGCTTTGTGCGTCCGCCGCGGGCGGGACAACCCGGCAAAGGTGGTATGTCAACGGATCGAATAGTATATTTATGATCTTCAGTAAGCCTCAATAGACAGGACCAGCTTTTGAATCCACTCTTCGCATTCCTCCTTGGCGTCGTCCAGGGGCTTACCGAATTTCTGCCCGTGAGTAGCACGGCCCATCTCACCCTCGTCGGCAAGCTCCTGAACGTTGTCGACCCGCTGCACCCGGAGGCGTGGACGGAATTCATCGCGGTGATGCAGCTCGGGACGATCGCGGCCGTCATACTCTTTTTCCGGAAAGACCTGTGGAACATGGCGGTGTCCGTCTACCGTGACATCACGCGCCCGTCCCGTGAGGAGGGGAGGGTGACGGCGCCTTCGCGCCTGGCCCTCTACATCATACTCGGGACGCTCCCCGTCGCCCTCATCGGCCTCTCGCTGAAGCACATCATCGAAGGGTCCCTCACGAAGAGCACGATCGTGATCGCCGTCAGCATGGTCACGCTTGCGCTCCTCCTCTGGCTTGCAGAACGGCTTGCGCGCCACGTCCGGGGGGTCGCCGATCTCACGTGGAAGGATGCGCTCGTGATCGGCCTGGCGCAGGTCTGCGCGCTGATACCGGGGTCATCCCGTTCGGGGACCACGATCACCGCGGGACTTTTTATCGGCCTTACACGCGAATCGGCCGCCAGATTCTCTTTTCTCCTGAGCATTCCGGCGGTCGTGGCGAGCGGTGCGTACGAATTGTCGAAGATCCAGGGGACGTTTCAACTGGGGGCCGGAAACCTCGTCATTGCGACGGTGGTCTCTGGCGTGGTCGGATATGCTTCCATCGCCTGGCTCCTGAAATTCCTGATGCGGAATACCGCCATGGTCTTCGTCTGGTACCGGATCGTCCTCGGCCTGTTTCTCGTCACACTTCTCCTGAACGGATACCTTCAGCCCTGAATACCCCCATCTGACAGGTTTCTCTCCCATTCCTTCATTTTGACCCCCCTGATGCGCCCCCCCTTGGTCATCCTCACAGGCCATTTAGGGGCAAGGTGATTTGACGCACAGTGAAATCCATCCGTATTCACTACAATATCCCCGCGTCCCGGGCACTATCGCCCGGCAGCGTATTTCAGGAGATTTCCTGTGATCAGCGAAGAAGACGACCTCGAGGGACTGACCCCTGCCGAGGCATTTCGACGTGCAAAAGTGGATCATTTCCTTCAGCATGTGAAGGACTACGTCGAAATGGGACGTTACCTGGCCGGGCTCAAGACTCTCGATACGGTGTTCGGTCTGGACGCTGCGAACGAAGAGGGGAAGCTCCTCAAGGGGACTATCGACGACCTCATCGCGCACATTTTGAAGCGGATGACGAACGGGAAAGGGGAGAAAACCCCCGAGACCGGTTCGCGTCTCCGAAGGTCGGATCTCGTCATGATCGTCGACCAGGATGAACGGCTTCTCGTTTCACTGACAGGAACGCTCCGCAGGTACGGGTTCATGGCGATCGGGGCCTCAAGCTATGAAGAGGCACTGGAAACGTTCTCGATGTTCCGCCCCGAAGTGGTGATTTCCGAGGTGAATTTTGAAACGGGCCCGAAGGGATTTGATCTCTACCTCTGGCTGAAAACCAACTCGGGGAATCAGGACGTCCCGTTCCTGTTTCTTGCGACCCGGATTGACCGGGAGACACTCATTGCAGGAAAGCGCTTCGGCGTTGACGACCTGATCATGAAGCCCGTCGATGACGACGTGGTCATCGCTTCCGTCATCAACTGCATATCCCGGAGGAAAACCGCCCAGATCAGGACCTGAAATACTGATTTCCGGGTCCCGGATTCCGCGCCCCTCCCCCGTTTTCTTGATTTTCCCCCCCCTTCTCCGTAACTTCAGCCCTACAGTCAGGTCCCGCTTCGCGATAATGACAGAACTTGTCGTCAACGAGATTTTCCACAGCATACAGGGTGAATCCAGCCATGCGGGGAGACCCTGCGTCTTCGTCCGTTTGACCTACTGTAACCTCCGCTGCGCGTGGTGCGACACGGCCTACGCGTTCGAGGAGGGGACCCGCATGTCCGTCCCGGAGATACTCTCCCGCGTCGCTTCGTATTCCTGTCCGCTTGTGGAGGTCACCGGGGGGGAACCCCTCATGCAGGACGGGGTGGATGATCTCTTCCGCGCTCTCTGCGACGCGGGGTATGAGGTCCTCGTCGAGACCTCGGGGAGCCTTGACATCGGCGCGATCGACCGGAGGGTCAGGAAGATCGTCGATTTCAAGTGCCCGGGGAGCGGCATGGTGAAGAAGAACCTCTGGACGAACGCTGGAGCGCTCTCGGCGCACGACGAGGTGAAATTCGTTATACTCGACAGGGATGATTTCGAGTGGGCCCTGTCGGCGATCCGGGAGCACTCCCTGGAGGGGCGCTGCACGCTCCTCTTTTCCCCTGTGTTCGGCGAGCTTGAACCCGCCGACCTGGCCCGGTGGATCCTCGAGGCGGGGATCAACGCGAGATTTCAGCTTCAGGTGCACAAGTACATCTGGGAACCGTCTGCCAGGGGGGTGTGATGGGCGGTGAGAGGGCGGTGGTGCTGGCGAGCGGAGGGATGGACAGTTGCGTCACAGTTGCGATCGCGCGCCAGACACACGACCTCGCCCTCCTGCACTGCAGTTACGGACAGCGGACGGCCTCCCGGGAACTCCGTTCATTCCATTCCATCGCCGATCACTACGGGATCGCTGACCGCCTCGTTGTTCCCCTTGAGCATCTTCGGAAGATCGGCGGATCAAGCCTCACCGACCCGTCCATACCCGTTTCGGGCGCGGACCTGTCCGCGAAGGGAATCCCGTCTTCGTATGTCCCCTTCCGCAACGCGAACATGCTCTCCGTGGCGGTGAGCTGGGCGGAAGTGATCGGCGCGCACGCGATTTTTGTCGGCGCGGTCGAGGAAGATTCTTCGGGATACCCGGATTGCCGGAGAGAGTTCTATGACGCGTTCGAGTCCGTGATCCGTGCGGGGACGAAACCGGGAACGGACATTGCGATCATCACGCCTGTCATCCGGATGAACAAAGGCGACATCGTCCGTGCGGGGGTGGACCTGGGAGCCCCCCTCCATCTTACGTGGTCCTGTTACAAGCGGGAGGACGCTGCGTGCGGTGTCTGCGACAGCTGCGCACTCCGGTTGCGCGGATTCCGCGCCGCGGGTGTCGAAGACCCGATCCCGTACGAGACCCGGCCCGTCTACACCTGACCTCACCCGCGAGCCCCGTCATTGCGATGCCTGTCATTGCGGTGCGAAGCGCGCTCTTTGCGTCCCGCCGAAGGCGGGACAAGCTGCTTAACACACGAAGGAGCACCCCACATGGAACACCTGAAATCCAGTCTCTCGAAGCTCGTCCTTGAAACCTCAACGAACCTTCCCCCCGATGTCCGCCGGGCGCTCTCCGCGGCGATGAAAACGGAGACGCCGGCGACCCAGTCGGCCCTCGCTCTCGACACGATTGCGATCAACGTCGACATGGCGTGCGACACCTCCGCTCCGATCTGCCAGGATACGGGGATGCCCACGTTCGAGATCACAACCCCGGTCGGGACGAACCAGATCGAGATACAAAGGATCATCCGGGAGGTGATCGTCGAAGCCACGAAGGCGGGGACGCTCCGTCCCAATCAGGTGGATTCCCTCACGGGGAAGAACAGCGGGGACAACCTCGGTGAAGGGACCCCCGTCATGCATTTCGAGCAGTGGGAAAAGGACGAGATCGAAGTCCGCCTCATCCTGAAAGGTGGCGGGTGTGAAAACAAAAACATCCAGTACTCCGTCCCGTGCGAGCTGCCGGGTCTCGGCCGCGCCGACAGGAATATCGACGGCGTCCGCAAGTGCATCCTTCACGCGGTGCACCAGGCGCAGGGTCACGGGTGCAGCGTCGGCGCCATCGGCGTGGCGATCGGCGGGGACAGGGCGAGCGGCTACCACTATGCCAAACAGCAGCTGTTCAGGACGCTGGACGACATCAACCCGAACGGCGAGCTCGCGAAGCTCGAGGCGTACATCATGCAGGCAGCCAACAAGCTCGGGATCGGGACGATGGGATTCGGCGGGGCGGTCACGCTGATCGGCTGCAAGATCGGAGCGTACCACCGCCTGCCGGCGAGCTTCTTCGTGTCCGTGGCGTACGATTGCTGGGCGTTCAGGCGGCTCGGCGTCGTGCTCGACCCGAAGACCGGTGGGATACGCCGCTGGCTCTACAGGGATGACACGCCGGCGGTCCACATGGCGCGTTCACAGGGGCTTCCCCTGACGGGACGGGAAGTCCGCCTGACGACTCCGCTGTCGGAAGCGCAGGTGCGGTCTCTGAACGTCGGAGATGTCGTCCTGCTGAGCGGGTCGATGCACACCGGGCGGGATACGCTCCATCACTATCTGATGTCGCACGACAGCCCCGTCGACCTGAAAGGGGCAGCGCTGTATCACTGCGGGCCGGTGTCGCTCAAGAGAGGGGACGCGTGGTTTATGAACGCGGCCGGCCCCACCACGAGCAGCCGCGAGGAGCCGTACCAGGCCGACGTCATACGCAAATGCGGCATCCGGGCCGTGATCGGCAAAGGCGGGATGGGCGCGAAGACGCTTGCGGCGCTCAAGGAGCACGGCGCGGTGTACCTCAACGCGATCGGGGGAGCCGCCCAGTATTACGCGAAATGCATCACGCAGGTCGAAGGGGTCGATTTCCTCGAATTCGGAATTCCGGAAGCGATGTGGCATATCCGTGTGAAGGACTTTCCCGCCATCGTCACGATGGACTCGAACGGGAACAGCCTCCACGCGGACGTGGAGAAGGCCTCGGCGCAGGAGCTTGCCAGATTCGCGGCTCCGGCCACACTCTGAACTCCAGCCACCAGGAGGCACTCCACATGGCACCACAGATTCCGCTGTACCCGGTCCCGACAATCTCGTCGGTGCAGGACATGGTTCTGCGTTCTGCGAGGGTGTATGGCGACAAGCTGGCCCTCGAGGACCTGAAGGAATACCCGATCCCCCGCCTCACGTACTCCTCGCTCCTGAAGAACATCCTGAAGCTGGGCGTCGCGCTCCGTGCCATGGGGATCAAGGAGCGGAGCCACATCGCGGTCATCGGCGAGAACAGGGTCCAGTGGTCCCTTGCGTACCTCACGTCGATGTGCTTCAACTACGTTGTCGTCCCCGTCGACAGGGCTCTCACGTCGAACGAGATCCTCAACATCATTCACGAATCGGAGTCGAGCGCGGTCATGTATTCGGACGCGTTCGAGCCGCTGCTTCGCGAGAGCAGGACCTCGATGAGGAAACTGAAGTACTATATCAACATGGATATTCCGGCCCGGAAGGACCGGACGTTTTCGATGGTCGAACTCATCGAACGGAGCCCGGGCTGCTCGCCGGAACAGCTTCCCCGGGTCAATCCCGACGAGCTTGCGGAGATCATCTTCACCTCCGGCTCTCTCGGCAGGGCCAAGGGGGTAATGCTTACGCAGGGGAACCTGGCGGAAAACCTGATGGCGATGACGAAGATGATCCGGATCACCTCCGAAGACCGGTTCCTGGGGGTCCTGCCGATTCATCACACGTATGCCTGCACGTGCGGCTTTCTCTGCCCCATGTTCATGGGGTCATCGGTGCATTTTGCGCAGTCGCTCAAGACCATCGTCGACGATCTCCAGAGGGTCCATGCGACGATTCTCCTGGCCGTCCCCCTGCTGTACGACAAGATGTTCAAGCGGGTGTACAAGACGATACAGGAAAAGAAACTGACGTCCATCATCGTCGGGCCGCTCATCAAGGCCGGTGCGGTTGCGGAACGGTTCGGCTGGAAGAGCTTCCGGAAGACCGTCTTCAAGGAAATTCACGAGAAGTTCGGCGGCTCGATCCGTCTGTTCATCGCCGGCGGGGCGGCGCAGGATCCCCTGGTCGCCAGGGGGCTGCGCGAATTCGGGTTCAACTTCGTCCAGGGATACGGCCTGACGGAGACCGCGCCCATCCTGACCCTGAACCGGGTCGACAACTTCAAAGACGATTCGGCCGGGATCGCTCTTCCCGGCGTCACGCTCAGGATCGCGGAGCCGGACCACCAGGGGATCGGTGAGATCTGGTGCCGCGGGAAGAACGTCATGCTGGGGTACTACAGAAACGACGAGGCGACGAAAGGGGTGTTCGAGGACGGCTGGTTCAAGACGGGGGACCTGGGGCGGATCGACGATGACGGGTTCCTGCACATCATGGGACGGATGAAGAACGTGATCATCTCGAAGAGCGGCGAGAACGTCTACCCGGAGGAGCTCGAAGACCTGCTCAACCGGAGCCCGTTCGTTCTGGAATCGCTCGTCTACGGCGAGGATGATCCCCGGCAGGGGGAGGTGATCGCCGCGCAGATCGTCGTGGACGCGGAAGCGTTCATCGAGCTCGCGGAAACCCGGGGGAAAGAAATCACCCCCGACCTCATGAAATCTGTCATCGGGGACGAGATCGCGGTCCTCAACAAAACGGTGGCGGCGTTCAAGCAGATAAGGAAATTTTATATCCGTGACCGCGAATTCGAGAAGACGACGACGCAGAAGGTAAAGCGGTTTCTGGCGCAGAAGAAGAACTGACGCGCGGTGCAGCCGGCGCGCCGGGAAGAGGAGGAAATAATGGATCTTGTCCTTGTGAAGAACTTTCCCGACCGGATGTTTGCCGAGAGGGCCAGGCAGACGCTGGATGTTGAGAACATCCCTTCGATCATCCAGTCCGTGGATGCAGGGTTCCTCGGGGCCGGAGGTGCGCTCGGCCTTCCGGCGGGCGCGGACCTGTACGTCCCGAGCGAGTACTCCGAGCGTGCGACCGAGCTTCTCAACGACGTTTTTGACGGCATATGACGCGCCGCGTTGCTTCTGTGCGCCGAAGTCGGTACATTGGAAGATTCGTAATCTTCCATCGAAAGGACCCCCTATGTACCGCTTATGGATCGCCGCCGCCGCATTCGCACTCCTGGGATGCCAGACAACGGGCGACAAGAAAGTGAAACTCGAGACGCAGAAGGACAAGCTCAGCTACAGCATCGGGCTGAACGTCGGCCACAATCTGGGCCGCGATTCGATCGCGATCAACCCGGATGCGTTCATCCGGGGCGTCATGGATGCGGCGCTCGACAGCTCCGCCCATCTGATGACCGACGCGCAGATTCAGGAAACGATCATGCAGTACCAGACCGAGCAGAGGACGAAACTCGAGGCGCAGGCCCAGGTGGCCGGAGAGAAGAACAAGAAGGAAGGGGACGCGTTCCTCGAACAGAACAAGAAGCTCCCCGGGGTCGTCACGCTCCCGAGCGGTCTTCAGTACAAGGTGCTCGTGGCCGGCAAAGGGAAAAAGCCGACGGCGAGTTCCACGGTGACCGTCCAGTACAGCGGGAAGCTCCTCGACGGCACCGAGTTCGACAGCTCGTACAAGAGGGGGGAAGCCGCGACGTTTCCGCTTTCAAGGGTGGTGAAAGGATGGATCGAAGGTCTCCAGCTGATGAAAGAAGGGTCGAAGTGGGAACTGTACATTCCGTCGGACCTTGCGTACGGCCCGGCCGGCTACGGCAACGGCGTGATTCCGCCGAATGCGACATTGATATTTCAGATCGAACTTCTCTCCGTGGGCGCGGCCGGACCCGGCGGGAACTAGATCCCTTGCACGGTTCTCCCACGGCTTCACACGGGAGTGAGGTTGCGTGATGCCTGATCCCGGACAGATTCCGTTCCTCATGAGGCTCCTGGATGACGACTCCCCCGACGTGAGGGGAGCCGTCATGGACCAGTTCGCGGCGTTCGGCGATTCGCTCGAAGATCTCCTGCGGAACGTCCCTCTCCCGGAACATCCCCGTCAGCGCCGCCTTATCCAGAGTCTTCTGAGAGAAGGGCGGCGCAGGCGTCTGGAGGCAGGCTGGGCGGCCCTCACGGCGGTCCGGGGGGACAAGCCCCTGCTTGAAGCGGGCCAGGAGATGATCTCCCGGTTCCTCCGGCCGGATGCCTCCGGGGGGACGCTCGGGGAAGCGCTCGACGCGCTCGCCGGGGAGTTCCGTTCGGGGCTGTACGAAAAGGACGCGCTCGCCCTCTCGGAATTTCTCTTCCAGATCAAGGGACTTGCGGGGGCGCGGGAGGCGTACTACAACCCGGTGAACAGCGATCTGATGCACGTGATGACGAAACGGGAAGGACTCCCGATATCCCTGGTGTGCATCTACATGCTTGTCGCCCACCGGCTCGGCATGAGCGTCGAGGGATGCAATCTTCCCGGCCATTTTCTCGCGATCGCGCTTCACCGCGGGCGGAAGTTCGTCGTCGACTGCTACAGCGGCGGCATCGTCCTCCTGGATTCGGACCTGGCGCGGCTCAGTTCTTCTGCACCCGTCAGGACCACCGACCTGGCGGCGCTCGAGTGCGACGCCCGCGTCATTCTCGCGCGGGTTCTCAGGAACCTCAATGCGGCATTCCGCCGCATCGAGGACGAACAGGCGGCGGAGGATGCGGCTCTCGTCGAGCGGCTCGCCTCCGCCGGTATCCCCTGATCATAACAACAAAGGAGCCATCCCATGCTCAGCAAACAGATGCAGGAAGCCCTGAACGAACAGATCAGGCATGAAATCAACTCCGCGTATCTCTATCTCGCGATGTCGATGCATTCGTCGTCGGCGGGGCTGCCGGGTTTTGCCCTCTGGCTGCGCCTCCAGTGGCAGGAAGAGCTCGGCCACGCGATGAAGCTGGCGGAGATCGTGCACGACAGGGGGGGGCGCGTCACGCTCCAGGCGGTCGAGAAACCGCCGGCGGAGTTCAAATCCCCGCTCGACATCTTCCAGCAGGTGCTCGCGCACGAACAGAAGGTGACTGCGCTGATCAACAAGCTCTACGAGGCCGCACTGAAGGAAAGCGATTACGCGACGCAGGTCGAAGTGCAGTGGTTCATCAAGGAGCAGATCGAGGAAGAGAAGAACGCGGGGACGATCCTCGAACAGCTCCGGATGGCGGGAGAGAGCGGCGCACCGCTCATGATGCTCGACCGCGCGCTCGCCGCACGCGCCGCAAAATAATCCGCGGCCTTCTCCGCTCCGTTTCGTCGTCCGGCCCCTCTCCCGGTTCGCCGGGGGAGGGGATGCCCGTGCCTACCGCAGGACCGTCATCCTGCGGGTTTCCGCGTAGTCCCCCGCCGTCAGGCGGTAGAAGTACGTCCCCGACGCCACACGCCTCCCCGCACCGTCCGTCCCGTCCCACGACACCGTATGCGTTCCCGCTTCGAATCGCCCCCGGGCGATCACCCTGACGTTTCTCCCCAGCACGTCGTACACCTCCAGCGTGACGTCGGAGCGGTGGGGAAGTGAAAACGACACCGACGTTCCCGGATTGAACGGGTTCGGATAATTCTGTCCGAGCGTGTACGCTTCCGGGAGAACCGCGTCCGGCGGCACGACGTCGCGGAGTATCCAGATATCGGGATCGACAAGAACGCTGTCGGGAGAGAACGGCACCAGGAATGAAAACGACTCTCCGCTGGCGGTGTTGAACACGGCGATCGTCGTGTCGCGCGACGCACCGGCGATCCTGATATCGACGGGCATCCGGAAGAACGGGGTCGCCGCCGAGCTTCCGGTCTGGGAGAGGGCCACCGTGACGGCATAGAGTCCGGTGCGCGGTGCGGAACTCCAGCGGTAGCTGTACCGCGGATACCCTTCGCCGTAGACCCACTCATCGAAAAAATACCCGAGGTCCTTTCCCGACACCGATTCGCACACGCTGCGGAACCCTTCCGTTGTCGCGCTCCGGTACCGGAATCTGGGATCGGCGGCATAGGCGCGCAGCGATCGGAAGAAGACCGAATCGCCGAGCACGTGGCGGAGCATGTGCAGCGTCCAGGAGCCCTTCGCGTAGACCCGGTCGGAGTTGAAGAGGTTCGTGGTGGTCGTCGTATCCTGCACGTACAGGCTCCCCGCGGCGTTGAGCGCGCTCGTCATGCCGTCCCGGATGTGCGCCAGGTAGGCGGCGGGACCCGCATGCTTTTCGAGAAAAACCGACTCGCTGTACACCGCGAACCCCTCGTTCAGCCAGAGGTTCGGCCAGTTCGCGCACGTGATCATGTCTCCGAACCACTGGTGCGCGAGCTCGTGCGATATGGTATTCTCGGCGTAGTTGGACGTGGAGGTCATCGTCTGGTGCTCCATCGCCCCTCCCCATCCGAATTCGGCGTGGCCGTACTTTTCCCTGATGAAGGGATAGAGTCCGTACTGCTCGGAAAACACGCGGAGCATCTCCTTCGTCTCCGCGAGTGCCCCCGTGCCGGCGGCGGCGGTCGACGGAAGGACGTAGTTGATGATCGGCATGGAGTCTCCGGGCGCGTAGACGAACCAGTCGTCGATCTCCGTGTAGTTCGTGGCGGCGATCGAGACGAGGTATGCCGCGATGGGGTAGCGTTCGGCCCAGTGAAACGTGGACGTCCCGTCGGCGTTCACTGCGACCTGGAGGAGCGTTCCGTTCGAGCCGGCCTTCAGGTTCGGCGGCACCGTCACGAACATGTCCACGGAATCGGCCTTGTCGCTGTTGTCGTCCTTGCAGGGCCACCAGTCGCGTGCGCCGTACGGCTCGCTGAGCGTCCAGATCCAGGGAAACCCGTCCTGCGACGTCGATTGGAAGCTTCCGAACCCGTCCGGGACCGGTGCACCCTCGTAATACGTATCCAGGACGAGCGACTCGCCCCGCCGGTACGTTCTGCCGAGCTGAACCTGGAATCCCTGGAGGTACTGGAAGAAGGGGAGTCTCGCCCCGCCGCCGATGACGGAATCGACCGTCATCGCGCCGGAAAAATCGAATGTGACGCTTGCGATGCTGTCGGCGGTGCAGACGACGGTGGCCGAGACGTCCCCCGTCAGCTCCCCGGAGAACGGAAAGAGGCGCAGCCGGAGCGTGTAATGCGTCACGTGGATCGCGGGGTCGGAGAAATCGCCGCGTGTCCTCTCGGGCGCTCCCGTCAGGGCAGCCTTGAACGCGCACGTTCCCCGCCCGCGCTGCGGTGACTGCGCGGTGGCACGCGTTCCGGCGGTGAGGGCGAGGATGACGGCAAGAACTGCGCTGAGTCTCATATCCGAAGATAACACATCACGCAGGGAGGGTCAAATGGCCGCGTGCGGAGGACGGATCCGGAGGACGGATCCGGGCGAATTAAGGGATTGCAAAGAAGGCTCCGGGGATGTATCTTGCACCCGAATGAACATCCCGCGGGTACTTCATGGCACAGAGGACGATACGGTACGGCATCATCGGGTTCGGCAGGTTTGCCGAGCGGAAGATCGCTCCCGCCATACGGCGCGCGAAAAACTCCGAGGTCGTGGCATTGCAGAAGCGTTCCCCTGAAGAGGCGCGCAGGAAGGCGGACGAGTGCTCGATCCCCCTGTCGTTCGGATCCGTGGACGAGCTTCTCCGTGTTCCCGACATCGACGCCGTGTTCATCGTGTCGGCCAACGCCGCGCACTGTCCCGAGACGATTGCGGCCGCGAAAGCCGGGAAGCACGTGATCGTCGAAAAACCGATGGCGCTCAACGTGCGCGAGGCGGAACGCATGATCGATGCCTGCGCCGCGGGCGGCGTGAAATTGATGGTCGGCCATATGGTGCGGCTCTCGCCCCTCGTGAGCAGGGTGAAGGAGCTCATCGACACGGGGCGCATCGGTACGGTGAAAACCGTGAGGACGGAGTTCGTCTATGACGCCAGGGTCAGCCACAGGAAATGGCTGATTGACCGTGCCGTGGCCGGGGGCGGGCCCGTGTATGACGTCGGCGTGCACTGCATCGACACGCTCAGGTACATCCTGGGCGGGGAGCCCGCCGCCGTCTCCGGGACGCTCTGGCCGCCGCCGACCGCGACGGCCACGGAGGAGTCCGCGTTTCTCGCCCTGCAGTTTCCGGGGGGCGTCATTGCCTCGGTCACGTGCTCGTACACGGCCCCCTTCCGGCGCGTGCTGCTTGAAGTGACGGGGACGGAGGGGGTCATCTCGGTGCCCGACTTCACGATGAGCGAGAATCTCGGACGGCTGTCGCTCACGCGGGGGAAGGCCGACGTTCCCGTGGGGCCCCAGGTCGAAGAGGTCCTCGTGCCGAACCTGTACGCCGAAGAGAGCACGATGTTCACGGAGTGGATTCTCGGCGGCGCGGAGCCGGAGATCGACGGGGCGAACGGTCTCATGAACCAGAAGATACTCGACAGGGCACTTACACTCTGAAAGGGGCTCGGCATGAAAAAGATCCTGCTTGCAGGCGTCGTCGGCGGTCTCCTGATGTTCGTATGGAGCGCCGTCGCGTGGCGGGCGATTCCGCTGCACACCTCCACGATACAGTCGATGGCCAGGGAAGATTCCGTGATCGCCGCGATGAAAACCGGGATGGACCGCACGTCGGTGTACATGTTCCCCGCGAGGCCGGCCTCCGGTGACCAGGCGGCGCTCGATGCCTGGATGAAGAAATATAATCAGGGTCCCATCGGCATGGTGGTCTACAGTCCATCGGGGACATCCGAGATGATGGCCGGGGAGATGGGGATCGGCCTGCTGGACAGCATACTGACGGCTCTGCTGGCGGCCTGGCTTCTGTCCAGGAGCACCGCGGCGAAATCCGGCTACTTCGGCCGCGTCATGTTCTGCGGCGTGCTCGGACTGTTCATCTGCCTGGCGGTGCACGTGCCGAACTGGAACTGGATGATGTATCCGGTGGATTACACGACGGGCTGGATCGCGGACTCGCTCATCGGATGGGTCATCGGGGGAATCGGTATTGCAGGTTTCGTAAAATCGGCGCCTTAGTCCGTCATCGCGGGCTCCGTCTGTCAGTGCGAGCGAAGCGAGCAACTATCTCTTTGCTTCCCCCGTCGCATTGTCGAACGGAAGTTCTCCAAGCACGACCGACGGGTGCTTATCCGTGAAGTAGTTGAGCGCCCAGTCGCCCGGAAACAGGATGACGTTCTGGCCGCGCGAATCCTCAGCGATCACCGCCCCCGTCGGCAGGCTTCCCGGCGTGATCGCCGCACTGTCGGTCGAAGGGTGGACCCACCTCGCGAATTTCAGTTCCGTCGGATCAAGCCGCGCTTCGGCGCCGTACTCGCTCTCGAGCCGGTACTGGAAGACCTCGAACTGCAGGGGTCCCACGGCGGCGAGTATGGGGACCTGCTGTGACGCATTCCGCGGACGGAATCCCTGGACCACGCCTTCCTGCAGGAGTTGCTCGAGTCCTTCACGGAACCGCTTGAATTTCGCGGGGTTCGGGTTGTTGAGTATCGCGAAGCATTCGGGGGGAAACCTGGGGATTTCGTTGTAGAGAACGGCCGGATCCTCGGCGAGCGTGTCACCGATGCCCAGCAGCGATTGCCCCACGAACCCGACGATGTCGCCGGGATACGCCTCATCCACTGTCTCCCGGTCCCGCCCGAAGAGCTTGGAAGCATTGGAAAGCCGGACGGTTTTTCCCGATTGCGCGTGCACGGCGGTCATGTCGCGGGAGAATTTCCCCGAACAGACGCGCAGGAACGCGACCCTGTCCCGGTGCCGCGGATCCATGTTGGCCTGTATCTTGAAAATAAACCCGGAGAATCCCGGGCTGTCCACCGGGACGATCGTCCCCCTGCTCTCGCGCGGCCGTGGCGGTTCCGCGTGCGCGAGGAACCCGTCGAGAAGGAGCTGGACCCCGAAATTATTCCGTGCGCTCCCGAAGAACACGGGTGTGATCTTCCCGCTGAGGACTTCGGAGGCGTGGAAGGCGTTTCCCGCGAGATCGAGCATCTCGAGTTCTTCCGTCACCCTGCGGTGGGCCTCGTCGTCGAGCCGTTCCCGGACGACCGGGTCAGCGAACGTCGAGATCTCCACCGGAGCCCTGTACGCGCCGCCGGCCACAAGTTCGAACAGGTGCACCTGCCGGGCGAGCCTGTCGAACAGGCCGCGGAAGTTGAACCCCGTTCCGAGGGGCCAGTTCATGGGGAACGCGCCGATTCCCAGCACGTGCTCGAGTTCGTCCAAAAGCTCGAGCGGATCGCGCGTCGGCCGGTCGAGCTTGTTCATGAACGTGAATATCGGGATGTGCCTGCGCCGGCAGACCTCGAAAAGCTTCCGTGTCTGGGTCTCGATCCCCTTGGCGGCGTCGATGACCATGACGACGGCGTCCACCGCGGTGAGGACGCGGTACGTATCCTCGGAAAAGTCCTGATGCCCGGGGGTGTCCAGGAGGTTGATTTTGTAGCCGTTGTAGTCGAACTGCAGCACCGTGGAGCTGATGGATATCCCGCGCTTCCGCTCGAGCTCCATCCAGTCGGATGTCGACTGGCGCTGGTTCTTCCGCGCGGTGACGGAGCCTGCGAGCTGCACGGCCCCGCCGTAGAGAAGAAACTTCTCCGTCAGCGTCGTCTTGCCTGCGTCGGGGTGCGAGATGATCGCAAACGTCCGCCGGCGTTCTGTTTCCTCCCTGATACCCACGCGTCTTACCTCGAAAAATATATCTCATAATATACGGAAAAAACCCCGCCGGTGCGAGTACGCGTGCCGCTGATTGACTTTCACGGGCGATGTGGCTAGTTTCTCCCAGTCGATTCCGTGCACCACACTCCGGACCGGACCACGTGAAAAAGCCGCGGACTATCCGCGTCGTCGCGCTCATTCTCTTCCTCCTCGTCCTCCTCCCGCTCCTGGTCTTCACGGTGTATGAGATCAGCGGGTCGAGTGCGAGCGAGTCGTTTGTCACGGACATCTACCGCCGGCAGCTCGACATCGTCCTGTTTTCCATAAACCAGTTTGCCTGGGACGTCGCGAATTCCTGGGCAAGCACCGTGGGAAATGCCTGGATTCCGTCGGCCGGCGGGGGGACATTCCCCCCGGCGTTTGCGCGGGAGTTCCTCGGGAAGAACCCGGCGATTGACGCGGTGTTCCTTGCCGATTCCACGGGGACAAAGATCTCCCTTATGGCGGGGGTCGCCGGGGACGGAGCCGTGGCCCGCGCATCGGTGGCGTCCCGGCTTGCATCGGACCAGCCGCTGGTGAACCGATTGCTCCTGTTCAGCCGGCAAAATTACCGGAAGATCGAGACGCTCATGGTCCAGGATTCGTCGGGCCGGATGGGGGGAGTGGTGCTCCTGTTCGTCCTGCGCGACCTGCGGGGTCGTCCGGCGCTCGCGGGCATCAGGCTTCACCCGGACAGGTTCGTGAAGGAGGTTCTCGCCGAAAGGATGCGGGAGGCGGCCGGCGGGGAGTTCATCATCACCGTCTCCCGGACGTCAACCAGGGAGCAGGTATTCACGACCGGGGAGGCTCCCGGCGCAGACGCCGAACTGCGCCGCCAGCTCTGGCTCTTCCCCGACCTGGAGGCCGGGATCAGTCTCAGGGGGGAGACGATCCAGCAACTGGCGCGAAGCCGCGTTTCGCGCGACATGAACATCCTTCACGTCCTCGATGCCGTGCTCCTCATCGGGGTGTGGTTCGTGTACAGGAGCGTCAGGAGAGAGATGGAATTTGTCCGGCTGAAATCCGATTTCGTGTCGAACGTCTCGCATGATCTCCGGACCCCGCTGGCCCTGATCCGGATGTACGCGGAGACCCTGGAAATGGGCCGCCTCAGGGGCGAGGAAAAAAAACGCGAATACTATTCCACGATCGTGAAGGAAGCGGAACGGCTCACCCGTCTCGTGAACAACCTTCTGAACTTCTCGCGCATGGAGGCGGGGCGCCGACCGTACCACCTCTCCCCTGTGGATCTGAACTCCCTCGTCCGCGAAGCGCTTGAATCATTCTCCCCCTATTTCCGGAGCGAAGGATTCACCCCCGTCGTCGACCTTGACGAGGCACTCCCTGCGGTCCGCGCCGACAGGGAAGGGGTGCAGGAAGCGCTTATCAACATTCTCGACAACGCGGTGAAATACGGGGGGAGCGCCAAGTTCATTCGCGTCGCAACGGGTGTCCGCATGGATGACGTCTTCATCGACGTCGAGGATCACGGGCCGGGGATCCCCCCGGAATACCGGGCACGGGTGTTCGAGACGTTCTTCAGGGTTCCCCAGGGGAGCGGTCCCGCTCATACCGGCAGCGGGCTCGGCCTCGCCATCGCCCGGCACATCATGGAGGCGCACGGGGGCAGGATCGACCTGAAAAGCACCCCGGGAAAGGGGAGTACATTCACACTGGCATTCCGCTATGAGCGCTATACTCGTCATTGAAGATGATCCAAAGATGCAGGCCGGGCTCAGGGACAACCTTGAGTTCGAGGGGTACAGCGTGCGCACCGAGGGAGACGGGGCCGCCGGGCTGCGCGTATGGATGGAGAACGCCTTCGACTGCGTGATACTCGACGTCATGCTCCCGGGGCTCTCCGGGTTCGACGTCCTGCGGAAAGCCCGGGAGAAAGGCTTTTCAACGCCCGTCATCATGCTGACGGCGAAGGGGGAGGAGATCGACAGGGTTCTCGGCCTGGAGCTGGGGGCGGACGACTACGTGACAAAGCCCTTCAGCCTGCGTGAGCTCCTTGCCCGTGTCAAAGCCGTCCTCCGCCGGACAGAAGGGAGCGGAGCGGCAGGTTCCCGCGTCAGGCTCGGGAGTTTTGAGGCGGACATCAGCACGTACAACGCCTCGAAGGACGGCGTCGGGGTGGCGATGACGCCGAAGGAGTTCGAGGTGCTGAAGTTTCTCTGGGAGCACCGCAATCGCACCGTGAGCAGGGACCAGCTTCTGACGAACGTGTGGGGGTACGACGAATCGGTGAGCACCCGGACGGTCGATAATTTCATACTGAAACTCCGCCAGAAAATCGAGGAGAATCCCTCGGATCCGGCGCATATTGTGACGATTCACGGCACCGGCTACAAACTGATCGTGTAGGGGCAGGGGGGCCGCGGGCCCGTGACAATTTGTGACAAGTTCTGACGTCGTCCTCACACCTTGCTCACGGGAAAGGCGTATTCATGTGTGTCCAAACATTCACGCAACGCCACACCCCTGGAGGACACCATGACACGAACCGCTTTGATATTTGCCGCAGCCCTGGCGGCGGCAGTCGCTGCACCCGCCCCCGGACAGACCACGGACGCCCGGGCGCAAGGAAATGCAGGCGTCAGACCGCGCCTGGAACGGGCCGCAATCCGCCGGTACGAGGACAACTACCTGTCCTGCATGAAATGTGCGAACGACGGGGTCGTCGAATCGGCGATCGCGCAGTCCGTGCGGATGAGGTGGGCGCTCCCTGATGCCCGGCTCGAGGATCTGAGAGACGCCCTGGCGACGCTTGCCCGGGACGGACGGACACCGGCGATCCGCTACAAGTCGTACCTGGCCGGCCTCGTGTTCGATTCTCCAGTGATATTCAAAGGGGAGGGCGTCCAGTCGTATACCTGGGACGAGGATCTGTTCGCGGCGGTGAGCAGCCGCGCGGAACGAGCCCTCCTCGGCTGCAACGGCGGCAGTCCCGGCGGTTTCTGACGAAGGCACGAAAATGAACACCGGACGACATCTGCTGTGGATTTCCTGTGCGCTGGCGATCCTGACATCCCTCCCGGCTCCTGCCGGCGCGCAGGAACAGCAGCTTCTCGAGGACCTGCACGGGAAATGGAAATTCCAGATCGGCGACGACGAGCGGTGGGCCCGGCCGTCGTTCGACGACGCGAAGTGGGATGATATCTATGTCCCCTCCCCCTGGGAAGATCAGGGGTATCCCGGGTACGACGGTTACGCGTGGTACAGGAAGCGGTTTACGGTAAAAACAGACTGGGAGGGAAGTGCCCTCCGCCTTCACCTGGGGACGATCGACGATGCCGATGAGGTCTACGTCAACGGAAATTTCATCGGATTCTGCGGGCAGTTCCCTCCTCACTATATCAGCGAATACGGGACCACGAGGGACTACTACCTTCCCGCGTGGTGTCTCCGGTTCGGCAAAGAGAATGTGATCGCCGTCCGGGTCTACGACAGCGAGCTCTCCGGAGGAATCACGGGGGGGCATATCGGCCTGTACCGGCTGAACGATCCGCTCGTCCCGATGCAGTCGCTGGCCGGGACCTGGAAGCTCAAGACGGGGGACGATCTCTCCTGGAAAGAGCCGGGGTTGAAGGATGCCGCGTGGCACACGGCGACGGTTCCCCTGTACTGGGAAACTCAGGGGTTGAAGGACTACGATGGATTCGGGTGGTACCGGTTCACCTTCCGCCCTTCCCCCGAATTTGAGGGAAAGACGGTCATCCTCCTCCTGGGGAAGATCGACGACGTCGATGAGACGTTCCTGAACGGCGAGCGGATCGGTCGGACGGGGAAGATGAACGGCCGGCCGGAAGACCTCAGGACGTCGAACGACTACAAGCAGCTTCGCGCGTACACGATCCCGGGGGGACTCCTGAAGCCGGGGGAGGACAACGTGATCGCGGTCCGGGTTTTTGACGCGTGGCTTCACGGCGGGATATACGACGGGCCTGTGGGGCTCATCACGCGGGATGCCTACATGGCGTGGAAAGAACACCACAGGGATAATAAGAACCCCTGGGATCTTTTGAGAAAATTCTTCGAATAGCCCTCCTCTTCTGCGAATCTTTTCCCTCCCGCGTACGTATACATGTACGCACCTTCTGGCATCCTTTCCGGCACTGTTCACCAGACCGTTGTCTACAATATCAGTCATTATGTATGGAGGGATCATGATCTGTTTCCATCGCAGGCGCGTGGGCGCCTTTATTACGGCCGCGGCGATCGCCGCAGCGCCGCTTCTGGCCCAGCAACCCCCCGCAAACCCCGCCGCCATCCACGGTATCGACCCCGGCAACATCGACAAACAGGTAAGCCCCGCGACGGATTTCTACAAATTCGCGGACGGCGGGTGGCTTGCGGCCAATCCGGTTCCGGCGGAATATTCGCGCTGGGGGAGCTTTAACGAATTGCTCGAGAAGAACATGCGCGATCTTCACGAGATCCTCGATGATGCCTCCGCGAACACGAGCGGGACAAGGACCTCCAACGTGCAGAAGATCGGCGACTTTTATGCAAGCGCGATGGACTCCGAAGCCGCAGAGCGCGAGGGGACGAAACCGCTTGCCGATGAATTCGGCAGGATCGCGGCGATCGCATCCCCGTCGGATCTTCCTGCCGAAATCGCCCATCTTCACGTCATGCTCGCCAACCCGCTGTTCGGGTTCTATGTGAACCAGGATGCGAAGAATTCGTCTCAGGTGATTGCACAGGTCCGGCAGGGGGGCCTCGGCCTTCCTGACAGGGACTACTACACGAAGGACGACGATCATTCCCGCGAAATCCGTGCGCAGTATCTCGCCCATATACAGAAACTGCTTGAACTCTGCGGCGACGATCCGGCGGCTGCCTCCGCCGCGGCGAAGACCGTGATGGCGATCGAGACCCGCCTGGCGAAGGCCTCCATGACGAGGGTCGAGCAGCGCGACCCGAATGCGACCTATCACAGGATGTCGGTCTCCGACCTGAGCGAGATAGCCCCGGCATTCGACTGGAAAGCCTATTTCACCGCGATCGGCAAGCCCAGCCCGGGCCCGATCAACGTGGAACAACCCGCGTTCTTCAGGGAAGTGAGCGCCATGATGACGGACGTCCCGGTGGCCGACTGGAAGACCTACCTCCGGTGGCACGTCGTGGACGCGGCCTCGCCGTGGCTCAGCTCGGCGTTCGTGACGGAAAATTTCCATTTCCGCGGCGAAGTGATGACGGGCGCGAAGCAGATCCAGCCCCGGTGGAAACGCGCGCTCCGGGCGACGGACAGGAACCTGGGCGATGCCCTCGGCACGCAGTATGTGAAGAGGTTCTTCCCCCCGGCGGCGAAGGCCAGGGCGATGCAGATGGTCGACAACCTCCGCGCAGCCTTCAAAGAGAGACTCAGGACCCGTATCTGGATGAGCGACGACACGAAGTCGAAGGCGCTCGACAAATTGTCCTCGTTCCGGGTGAAGATCGGCTATCCGGAGAAGTGGCGCGATTACTCCGCGCTGACGATCGACAGGGGACCGTTCATCGCGAACCTGATGCGGGCGAGCGAATTCGAATTCAAGCGTGACCTCGACAAGATCGGTCAGCCCGTCGACCGCACGGAGTGGGGAATGACCCCGCCGACGGTCAACGCGTACTACAATCCCCAGTTGAACGAGATCGTCTTTCCCGCGGGCATCCTCCAGCCGCCGTTCTTCGATCCCGAAGCGGACGACGCCGTCAATTACGGAGGGATGGGCGCGGTGATCGGCCACGAAATGACGCACGGTTTCGACGACGAGGGGAACAAGTTCGACGCCGACGGGAACCTGAAGGACTGGTGGACGCCGGTCGACAGGATCGCGTTTGATTCCCGCGCGCACCTGCTGGAGCAGCAGTACAGCGACTGCGTCGTGATCGACACGATCCACGAGAACGGAAAGCTGACGCTGGGCGAGAACATCGCCGACCTGGGCGGACTGACGATCGCGTTCGCCGCCCTCAAGAAATCGGAAGAGGGGAAACCGCCGGTGCCGGTGATCGACGGCTTCACCCCCGAGCAGCGCTTCTTCCTGGCGTGGGCCCAGATCTGGCGGGCGAATTACCGCGACCAGGAGCTCCGCCGTCTAGTCATCCTGGACCCGCACGCGGTCAGCCCCCTGAGGGTCAATTGCCCGCTGTCCGACATGCCGGAGTTTCAGCATGCGTTCGGCCTGAAGGCCGGTGATCCGATGGTTCGTTCCGAATCCCTCCGCGCCAGCATCTGGTAGAGGGAAGCACGCCGTTTCCTGCAACGGGCCCCCGGTACATCCTGCCGCGGGGCCTGTTGATTTTCAGCTGCCGAGTGCGTAGCTTCACGACGTTTTGGAGCTGGATCTCCTTCGTCATCCACTCATAAGTCTTATTGCGGAATGTTCGTTAACCTGAGAAACGCCTGGCGTGACCCCGCGTGGAGGGGGGAGTGCATTGCGACGCTGGCCGTCCTCATTCCCGTTCTTGTCGCCCTGACGCATTTCCTGGATGCCGTCGAAGCCAGGCACGGCGTCGCGCTCCCGGATCCTGTGCTCGTGCTCTTCCCCGCGGTCAATCTCACCTGGATGACGTTCCTCATCATTTACGCGGGACTCGTGGCGGGACTCGCGGTCCTTACCAGGCACCCGCGGCGCCTGCTCCTTGTCTTCCAGGCCTATGCGCTCATGGCCCTCTTCCGGATGGCCGCGATGTATCTGGCTCCCCTGGAGCCTCCTCCGGGGATGATCGAGCTCAAGGACCCGTTCGTGGAGTTTTTCGGCGGGGGGAAGACTCTCACGAGAGACCTGTTCTTTTCCGGGCACACCTCGACGCTGTTCCTTCTCTTTCTCGTCGTTCCCGGGAAGCGGATGCGCATTGCGTTCGCCGCCTCCACGCTCTGCGTGGGGATCTGCGTGGTGCTCCAGCACGTCCATTACACGGTGGACGTATTTGCCGCCCCTTTCTTTGCCTACGGGGCGTACTCGATCGTCCTCGGAATTTGCAAAAGAAGGGGCATTTTGGTTAATTAAAGGCGGGAATCACCGTTCTTCCATATACGGAGCATTGATACATGGCGGATCAAGTTGCGCGCCCCGTCCCCGCTTCGGCGCCGGTGAAGGCCAAAAAGCGGCCCAAGGAGCTCGCCGTCGTCAACCAGGCGGGCTGTACGGGATGCGAAGTGTGCATCGAGTTCTGTCCGGTGGATTGCATACTCACCGTTCCGGGCCCCGAGTATGACCAGCACAAGAAGCTCGTCGAGATCGACCTCGACATATGCATCGGCTGCAAGCTGTGCGTGAAGTACTGCCCCTGGGACACGATCGAGATGGTCCCGAGTGCGGAATCGCTCAAGGTTGCCGCGGACTGGACGCAGCGATCAGTGCTCCCCGATGCCGAATGGATACAGAACGCTGCAGGGATCGAGATCATCCGGGAAGGTCCGCTTCCCCTTCCGGGTTCGAAACAGGTCTGATGACGCACCGTGCCCTCGCCCGGCGCCGCTCCGGATGACCGGGGCCCGGGGAGGGCGGCTCGAACTCTCCCATCACCTTCACATCGAGAAAGGTTGCATATGAAAATCAACAGCCGTGTTCTTCTCACCGGACTCTGCCTGGCGCTCCTCGTTTCCTTCTCAGCGCTGGGCCAGGGACTCTACTGGGAATCGACGACGACGGGCGGACCCATGGGTGATAAGGGGAGCCTGTCCCAGAATTACGCGATGCCCAAGATGTTCAAGATTGTCAGCCCGACCAAGATCATGATTCTCCGGATGGACCAGGAGAAGATCTACGACGCGGATCCGGCAAAGAAGACCTACTCGGAGATGACGTTCGCCGAGATGGAAGCGTATGCCAAAAAGGCGTCGGACAAGATGGCCCAGTTTCAGGAGAAGATAAAGAACATGCCTCCCGAGCAGAGGAAACAGATGGAGTCGCTGGGTGCCCTGATGGGCGGTGCCGATAAGCCCGTTGAAATCAAAGCGACCGGTGACACGAAGACGATAAGCGGATTCGCCTGCACGAAGTACGTGATGACCCGCGGAGGGAAGGACCTGTCGACGATGTGGGTGACGAAGGACGTGGCGGGGTTTGACAACCTCCGCAAAGACTGGATGGAATTCGGGAAGCGGATGGCGACGCTGACGAACATGACCGGTCTCGGCGATGCCTACCAGAAGATGGACGGTTTCCCGATCGAGACCGACATGGACATGATGGGGAAGATGACGACGATCGTGACGAAGGTCGAGAAGAAGTCGACCCCGGCCAGCGAGTTCGCCGTCCCGGACGGCTACACGAAGACGGAATCCCCGATGATGCAAAAGGGAGCAAAGTAAGCTCCTTAACCGGACGTTGTGAGAACAGGGCCCCGCGATTTGCGGGGCTTTTATTTTGTCCGCGGCTTGACACTCGCGGATAACTTTCTTATTATTGAATATTCGAATTATTCAAATATCGAGGTATTGTAGAGAATATGGGCAATCTCGACCGGAAAGCTGCTGAATTGATGTCCGAATTCAGGAAGTTGGGCGACCGGTACATGCAGTGGCAGGACAGCCTTACGCTGGCGAGGATGGCGGACCTGAACAAGCATGACGGAAGCGTGATTTTCTTCCTCGGTCAGGACGGCGCCTGCACGATGAGCGAGCTGGCAGTGAAGATAAGGCTCACCGTGAGCAGCGCGACGCTTATCGTTGACCGGCTGGTGGAAAAAGGACTCATTGCGCGGGAACGTTCGGAGGAAGACAGGCGCGTCGTCCGCGTGGCCCTCACGGGCGAAGGCGCTGCGCTGTACAGAGTCGTGGAAGATACGATTCTCGGGCTGGGGCGGGCGATGCTTTCTGTCCTCGAGGAAGCCGAGCAGGACGAGCTTCTGGCGCTCTACAGGAAAATCAACGCATCGCTTCCGCGCAAATTGTAGCGGCAGATATCTGACCGTCAGAACATTGTACTTGAATGGAACCGGCTCCCGGTAAACACCCATGAACGCGAAACTGCAACTCTTCCCGATCCTCCTGATTCTCCTGGCGGCCTCTCCCTGTGCGGAGGGGCAGGGCCTGCAGCGGAACCCGAAGATCACGCTGACGCTCGACAGCGCCCTCGCGATCGCCACAGGGCAGAACCGCGATGTCATGATCGCGGAAAAGGAACGATACCGCGCGGACGCGCAGGTAACGGAGGCCTGGGCGGGGGCGCTGCCCCAGATTTCCGTGTCGGGCATGTACACCCGCAACGTGAAGCTTCCAGTTCTGTTTCTTCCCCCCAACACGGCGTTCAACCCGGGGAACTCCACCGAAGCCCTTGAACTCGGTTCCAACAACTCGTACCTCCTTGGCGCGACGCTGTCGCAGGTGCTCTACAGCCGGAAGGTCGGTGTGGCGCTCGACATCGCCCACACCTACCACGATTTTGCCGAAGAGGCCTACCGCGCCACGACGCAGGACGTGACCCTCGCCGTCAGGAAAGCCTTTTACGCCGTGCTGCTCTCGAAAGAGCTCGCGGCCGCCAACAGGGAGGGACTCGACGTCGTCCGCTCCAACGTCGAGAACGTCCGGTCGCTCTACGCGCACGGCAGCGCCGCCGAGTACGATCTCCTGCGGGCCGAGGTGGAGCTCGCCAACACCGAGCCGCTGCTCATCTCCGCGGAGAACGCGCTCGTGCTCTCGCTGAACGCGCTCAAAAACCTCCTCGCCATTCCGCTTGACACGGATCTCGACGTCGCGGGCGGATTCACGTTTGACGAAGTCCCTCCGGAAGTCCTTGCGGAAGCCCGCCGGGACATGGTCTCGTCGAACCCTGCGCTCCTCCAGCTCGCGTTGCAGGAGGACATGCTCGACAAGAACATCAGCATACAGCGGGCGGACTATTTTCCGACCCTGAGTCTCATCGGCTCCTACCAGTACCAGACGCAGGACAACACGTTTGCGTTCAGAAACTACATGTGGGCGACATCCCTGAACGTGGGGCTCCAGCTTTCGTTCCCGCTGTTCGACGGGTTCAGGACGGGGGCGCAGACCGAGGAGGCGATCGTGGACCGCGACAAGGTCCACTACGCCAGGCTGAAGGCGGAAGAAGGGCTGACGATACAGCTGCAGGCCGCCGAGCTCAGGATGGCGGAGGCGAGGAAGCGGATCCTGGGACAGGAACAGAATGTCGCCCAGGCGGAAAAGGCGGTCAGGATCGCGCAGACCAGGTACAAGAGCGGCGTCGGCACGCAGCTCGAGCTGATGGACTCGCAGGTCGCGATGACGCGCGCCCGGGCAACCCGTGCCCAGGCAGTCTACGACTTCCTTGTCGCCAGAGCGGAATGGGAAAACACGTCGGGGAAGAGTCTTACGCATTGACAACGCACACAAAGGGGCAATCATGAAAGTACAGATGGTCGGCTGCGCAGCGCTCGTGGTCGTTTCGGGATTGTTGGCCGTTGTCCCGGGCTGCGGCTCGTCGAAGGATGACAGGTCAAAAACCGGGTCCGGCATCGCACCGCAGATCGTGCCGGTGGAGACCGCCGTGGTCATGAAAGCACCTCTGATCGTGACGAGGGTGTACACCGGGTCTCTCGAAGGGGAGGAACAGGCGAACATCGTTGCAAAGATCTCCGAGCGTATTACAGGGATCAAGGCCGTCGTCGGCGTCCCCGTCCGCAGGGGACAGGTGCTGGCGGAGCTCGACAAGGGGGGGACGTCCTCGCAGTATTTCCAGGCGGAGGCGGGATTCCTGAACGCCGGGAAGTCCCTGGAACGGATGAAATCGCTCTACGGCGAGGGGGCGGTGTCGCTCCAGTCGCTGGACGGGGCCCAGACCGCCTACGACGTCGCAAAGGCGAATTTTGACGCCGCGCGGAGCGCGGTGGAGCTGACGACCCCGATTGCGGGGGTGGTGACGGCCGTGAACGTGAGTCTCGGCGATCTGACGACCCCGGGTCAGGTCCTGGTCACCGTGGCGAACATCGAGAGGATGAAAGTCACGATCAGCCTGAACGAAAACGACGTCACGAACGTCGCGCTCGGACAGGAGGCCGTCATCTACTCCGAGGCGAGGCCCGACCTGAAGGTCCGGGGGAAGATCATCCAGCTTTCGAAATCGGCGGACGTCCGCTCCCGGTCGTTCGACGTGAAAGCGCTCTTTCAGAACACGCCCGACAGGTGGCTGAAACCTGGGATGTTCGTCAAGGTCAATCTCAACGTTTCGCCGGCCGGGGACCAGCTCATCGTTCCCTCGGCGGCGGTGCAGACCGACGGCGTCACGAGCCGCGTGTTCGTCGTCCGGGGCGGACGGTCCTTCCTGGTTCCGGTCCTTCCGCGGTGTGACGGACGGAGAGCGGACGGCGATCCTGCAGGGGCTGGCGCAAGGCGACACGGTGGCGACGGTGGGAGCGAACAATCTCAAGGACAGTTCGCTCGTCACCGTGGTGAGCAGGTAAACGAATCTGATATGACGACGGGGTCCGGATGAAACTTGCAGATGTATCGATCGAGAGGCCGGTCTTTGCGACGATGATGATCTTCGCACTGATCGTGCTCGGCCTTTTTTCCTATTCCAAGCTGAATATCGACCAGTTCCCCGACATCGATATCCCGTACGTGACCGTGACGACGGTCCTCCGGGGGGCCGGCCCCGAGCAGATCGAATCCGACGTCACCAAGAAAATCGAGGACGCCGTCAACGCGATCGCGGGGGTCGACCACATCCAGTCGACGTCGCAGGAGGGGCTCTCGATCGTCATCATCCAGTTCAAGCTCGAAATCGACGGAAAGCTCGCTGCCCAAGAGGTGAGGGAAAAGGTCGCCGCCGCCCGGGCGAACCTGCCGACGGAAATCGACGATCCCGTCATCACGAGGCTCGATCCCGCCAGCTTCCCGATCATGACGCTCACCGTCTCCGGGAGCAGATCCGGGAAAGATATCACGACCTACACGAAGGACGTCATCAAGAAACGCCTCGAAAACGTCCCGGGAGTCGGTTCGGTCGATCTCGTGGGTGGCGACGAGCGCGAGATCGAGGTCGAGGTCGACGCGGCGAGGATGCAGGCGTACAATCTGTCGATCCAGGACATCGTCCAGAGCGTCGGCGCCGCGAACATGGAGGTTCCCGCCGGAAACCTCGTCCGGGGTCCCAGGCAGCTCCTGCTCCGGACGATGGGGAAGTACACGAACGTGGACGATTTCAACAGCGTGATCGTGGCGACCCCCGGAGGAAAAGTCGTGCATCTCTCGGACGTGGCGTCCGTGAGCGACGGCATCAAAGAACGGACGAGTCTTGCCCGCATGAACGGGAAACGGGCCGTCGGCCTCAATATACAGAAACAGTCGGGCAGCAATACCGTCCAGGTTGCCGAGGCGATCAAGGTCCAGGTCGATCGTCTGAAGAAAGAGATCCCCCCCGACATCCAGATCGCGCTGGCCCGGGACAACAGCATTTTCATCCGCGAGACCGTCGATGACGTCATCTTCGACATCCTCTACGGAGGTCTTCTGGCGGTCGTCGTCGTGTACCTGTTCCTGGCGAATCTGCGCCCCACGATCATCAGCGCGATCGCGCTTCCGACGTCGATCATTGCGAGCTTCATCATCATGTTCGCGCTGAACTTCACGCTCAACGTGATGTCGCTGATGGCCCTCTCCCTCGCCGTCGGGCTCCTCATCGACGACGCGATCGTCGTCATCGAGAACATCTACAGGCACATGCACGAGGGGGAGACCCCCATGGAGGCGGCCAAGGCCGCCACGAGCGAAATCGGACTCGCGGTCATGGCGACGACGTTCACCGTCGTGGCGGTGTTCGTCCCCGTCGCGTTCATGACGGGGATCATCGGGAGGTTCTTCTACCAGTTCGGTATCACCGTTGCGGTGGCCGTCCTCGTGTCCCTGTTTGTCGCATTCACGCTGACGCCGATGCTGGCGTCGAAATGGCTCAGAAAAGAGGACGAAGAACTGACCCCCGGCGGCAACCTCTTCCGCACGGTGCTGTACTATTTCAACCATTTCTTCGAGGTCCTGAGCAGGAAGTACCAGAAGGCGATTTCCTGGTCTCTCGCCCACCGCGCCGCCGTCATCGGGGGAGCGGCCCTGGTGTTCCTCCTGAGTCTCTTCATGACCCGGTTTCTCGGTTCGGCGTTCTTTCCGACAAGCGATCAGAGCGAATTCACGATCGGCGTGACCGCCTCCCCCGGGAGCTCGCTCGACCAGACCGGATCGATCTGCGCGCAAGTGGAGGAAGTGCTGAACCGCCGGCCGGAGGTGATCACGACGCTGACCACGATCGGCGCCGGCAACGACCCCGAGACGAAGGGGAACATACTCGTGAAGCTCGTCAAGAAGGCCGAGCGGAAGAAAGGGATCGAAACGATCATGGCCGAGGTCCGCCGCGATCTCGCGGTCGTCCCGGGGGCAAATCTCAGCATCCTGATCGCCCAGGGGGCGAGCGGAGCGACGAAGCCCGTAGTCATGAGCGTCAGGGGGGAGGATCTCGCCACACTCCAGGATCTTGCTGCAAAAGTGGAGGGAATCGTCCGCTCGACGCCCGGGGCCGTCGACGTGGAGAACAGTCTTGAAACGTCTAAGCCCGAGGTGCGGATCCGCATCGACCGCGAGAAAGCTTCAGATCTCGGCGTCAACGTCGGCCTCATCGCGACCGGCATCCGTGCCATGGTCGACGGGGCGGTCGCGACGCAGTATTCGGAAGGGGGGGACCAGGTCGACGTCAGGGTGCGGCTCGCGAAGGAGGACCGGACATCGCTGGAGAACATCCGGAACCTGACGATCAAGGGGTCAAAGGACGGTCCGAACCAGCAGAAGCTTCTCGTCCCGGTCTATTACGTGGCGGATATCGGTCCCGGCTCGGGACCCTCGAAGATCAACAGGTTCGACCGGCAGCGGGAAATCCGCATCGACGCGAACACCTCCGGCCGCCAGATGGGGGACGTGCTGGGAGACATCATGAAGCGCACGGCCCGGCTCGAAACGCCTCCGGGGTACGTCGTCGGCGTAACCGGATCGGGCGAGCAGCAGGCCCAGTCGTTCGTGAACATACTCATCGCACTTGCCCTGGCCGTGGTGTTCGTGTATATTGTCCTCGCGGCCCAGTTCGAGAGTTTCGTGCATCCCTTCTCGATCATGCTCGCGCTCCCGATGTCCCTGATCGGTGCCGTCTTCGCGCTCCTGGTGTTCGGGAGCGCGCTCTCGGTGATCTCGATGATCGGGATCATCATGCTGATGGGGCTCGTGACGAAAAACGGCATCCTGCTTGTCGACTATGCCAACGTGCTGAGGGACCGGGGGATGGACAGGACGACCGCCCTTGTGAACGCCGGAGCGACCCGGCTCCGGCCCATCCTGATGACGACGTTCGCGATGATTTTCGGCATGATGCCTGTCGCCTTCGCCGTCAGTGAGGGGAGCGAATTCCGCTCCCCCATGGGGCAGGCGGTGATCGGCGGGCTCATCACCTCGACGCTCCTGACGCTGTTCCTCGTGCCGGTCGTGTATTCGCTTATCGACGATTTCTCGTTCGGGAAAGTCGTGGAATGGTTCCGGCGGGTGCTGCCGCGTCCGCTGCGCGCAAAATGACTCAATCGGGGAGCAGGCCGATGAAAAAAAAAGGGCCGGGCGTGAACGACGCCCACGAGACCGGGCGGATGCTCGAGTTACACGGGTTGCCCCTGGCGAGTTTCAAAGCCAGGGCCGGTGCGTTCATCGTGGATTTTGTCATTGCCCTCGTCGCATTTACTGCACTCGTGATACTCGGTTCCCGGCTCGCGGCCTGGTTTGGCTACAGTATCGGCGATGTCCACCTGACGTTCGATTTCACGCACTGGTACAGCCTCGTGTTTCTCGTCGTCTATTTCACCCTGCTCACCTACTTCACGAACGGGCAGTCTCTTGGCAAGAAGCTGTTCCATATCAAAGTGATTTCGATTTCCCGCGATCGTCTGACGTTCTGGAAGTCATTTGAACGTTCTTTCGGATACGGAGCGTCGTCGCTGGAATTCGGATTCGGATTTCTCCAGTACTTCATCCACCCCAACCGGGCAACTGTCCACGACCGTATTGCCGAGACGATTGTCGTCGCAGTCGTGCCGTCTCCCGGACCGGCATCGTCCCGGTAACATGTCATAGCCCGCATTCCAGCAACCTTTGAGGAGATTCGTATGAAATGGTATCACTATCTGGCCTGCCTCTTTGCCGGCCTCTTCCTTGCCAATGCAGTTCCGCACTTCGTCCACGGCATATCCGGTGAAAGTTTCCCCAGCCCGTTTGCCAACCCGCCGGGGAAGGGTCTGTCTTCCCCCCTTGTCAACGTGTTGTGGGGCCTGGGAAACGCCCTGGTGGGATTCGTTCTCTCCAGAACGGGGCGAATCTCGGCGACGAACAGGTGGGGCCTCCTCGCTTTTTTCGCGGGCATCGTCTGCATGAGCGTCATGCTCAGTCTCGCATTTTCGGGCCGGATAGGATAATACAATGAAAATTCTGGCTGGCGTCGTGCTTGCACTTATCCTGGTGTCGGGTGTTTCCATGTCACAGTCTACCCTCACGACCAGGGAGAGAAATGGCCTGTGGTACCTGGCCCTTGGTGGAACCGACAGGCTCATCTACGTTATGGGGTATATTGACGGCAGCAATATCAATACCACGGATTTTCCTGTGGAGGACATCAAAGCCAGCCTTGATGAATTCTATGCTGACAAGAAGAATGCCTCATCCGTCATGGTTGCAGATGCTTTGCCGATTGTGATACAGCGGCTGAAGACGGAAACAAGGTAGGCCCTCAACGCCTTGAATGTGGCGCAGGATTGGCCTATATTTTCTGAGTAGCGTTTGTGCTGACACGGGTTGATGGCAGAACCCCTTTCTCGGGTACTCGAGGAAGGGGTTTTGTCGTTTGATACAGGATGTGGGGTCGACGGAGCAGGCCCGCTTCCCGCATCGGGAATCGCCATGATGTCTCAAAAAGGGGATCGAATGAAGCACACTCTGCCACGACCTGTTGTTTCGCTTCTGTTCGGAGCACTCCTGCCCTTTGCATTGATTGCTCAGCAGGCGCAGGATCCCCGCCGTGCCGGTGCAACGGAGGAGAGCTTTGGTCCGACGGCCGGGAATCGCGTCTCGGGCAATCATTCCGCAGCCCGTCACGGTGTGTCTGACGGCGTGAGTTCCGTGAGATCTTCGGTTTCATCGGGACACGTCATGCTCAAGGGGACGCAGGCCGCCAGTGATGACTGGCAATCCTATCCCATAGGCGCCGGCGAAACGACGTCCATTGCCGTTGACAATACGAATGCGCAGATCGTGTTTGCGGGAACCCGCGATGCCGGCGTTTATAAGTCGACGGATGGGGGGCAAACCTGGCAACCGAGCCGGACGGGTTTGACGTTCTTCCCGATCCGGGAACTCAGGATGGACCCGCGGCATTCGAACATACTCTATGCAGGGACGGACTTTGATGGAATATGGAAGACGACCGATGCCGGAAATTCCTGGAGCAAATCGAGCACAGGGCTGGATGAGAGCCTCGTTGTCTTCAACATTGTTATCGATTCATCGAACACGAGTGTTCTCTACGCCGGATTGGCCGGCGGCGCAGGCCTGAGTATCGGCAATGTCTACAAATCGGAAGATGGCGGGGCCTCGTGGGTGATGAAGGACAGCGGCATCCCCCGGGTTGGCGGACTCATATGCAAACGGAGTGTTGACACTCACCCTTGGCCCTCCCGGGTCGGGCATCGTGTATGCGGGGACATCATACGACGGCTCCTTTGGTTCTACCGATGGAGGGGCCACCTGGCAGGATATGAATAACGGAGTTCCGTTCCTGTCAGGAACATCATACAGAGAGGCAAGTCAATGGTCTCGCCACTGACCCTCGCCATTCCTTCCGGCCGGGTGCGGTTATTCAGGGGACGTATTTCGTTTATGATAGCCTCCAGTGGCGGGGAGCAGGGGGGGGGATGTCCAGTGTCGGGACCGATCATCTCTATTTTCATCCCGCGTCTCCCGCAATTCTGTACGATGCCGGAGAGTTTTTCAACAAGAGCACGGATGGCGGCGCCACGTGGCGTTCGCTCCTCGGGACGTCGCTCTATCTGCAAAACATCCCTGGTTTGGACAATTATAGCGCGGCATGCCACATCCCCGACATAGCATTGAACGCCTCGACTCCGAACACCATGTACGCGGTATCGCAGCCGGTGGTCGGCTTCCCGGGAGGCGTGTTTAGGTCAACCGATGCCGGTGAGCACTGGGCAATGTCTGCACAGGGGATCACCGCTGCGCCTGTAGCGAGCGTTGCCATAGATCCGCAAAACTCAAACAACATGTATGCGGGAGACTCGTATTCGGGTGGTGCGACCGGTTGCTTCTGGAGAACACAGGATGGCGGAAAGACGTGGACGAAGGGGTACGATTCGTTGAGTGGAGATCATTACTTCTCAGGCGTCCAGAGCATCGCGATTGATTCAGTGAACTCCAGCAATATCTTCCTGGTGGATGGGTGGGGATACCTCTTTCATTCAAAAGATCAGGGAGGCTCCTTTGCCCGTATTGACTCAGTAAGCGAAGTTGGATGTCTGGCCATCGTTCCCGATACCTCAAGAACAATCTATCTGGGAGGCAACTACTACGGGAATTGCATCACGAAAAGCACTGATGGCGGAAAATCATGGAAGCAAATGAATACAGGAATCCCGCTTTATGACGGAAGCCTCGCGCCCATTTTTAGCCTGGCCATTGATCCCGCCGACCATCAGACAGTCTGGGCGACAACGCAGACCACCCCTACGGAGGCTACCATCGGGGGAGGCGTACTCAAGACAACAGACGCAGGAGATCACTGGACATTCTTCCCGGTTGCCAGCGCTGGTTATACCGTTCAGACCTTGATCATAAAACCAGACAAGAGGAACGTCATGCTGGCAGCCGGTGATGCGAATATACTCAAGACAACTGACGGCGGGACAACCTGGCAGGTGAAGCTCGACAGCATTGCTGTTACTGCTTTTGTATCTGACCCGCGGAACGCGAATGTCGTATATGCGTCAACTGAGGGAAGCGGCGTGGTGCGATCCACCGATTTTGGGGAGACCTGGGAGGATTATAGCACAGGCGTATTTTACCCGGTTTTCCCTTCACTCGCCATCGGACACGGTGCATCCCCTCTTCTTGTCGCGGGTTCAGCGGGCTCCGGTCTGTACTGGGTTAATCCTTCCAATATTGTCAGTGGTGTCGCAGGGAAATCCGCAACCTCCGTTCCCGGAGAAGCGCGGTTGGAACAGAATTATCCAAATCCATTCAACCCGGCCACTACAATCCGTTACGGACTTCCCGCGAGATTACACGTCACGCTAGCGGTCTTCAACACTCTCGGCCAGAAGGTTGCGACGCTGGTAGACGAGAACGAAGAGGCGGGGAATCACGACGTGCGCTTTGACGGCGGCGATCTCGCGAGCGGCGTATATTTTTACCAAATAGTGGCTGGAACATATGTGTCTGCAAAGAAGCTCTTGCTGTTGAAGTGATTCGACCGGGGCTCGCGGCGGAGTCCGATTCTCGCCCTCACGCCTGACTGTGTGGCGCAGGCGTTTGGCGCTGAAATAAGGGATGAAATCACAGAAATTATCCTTCATTTCTTAAGAGAGCAGCCAGCGCGTTGACTGTTGAGACGTTAACCGGTACATTCACGTGCGTTCTTTTGAGTCGGCTTCTTCCGGATGGAGGTGGCCGACTTTTGTTTTGCCATAATTCACACTCAGGAGTCATCATGAGATCAATGGCCGCTATTCTTGTTGCCGGGCTGCTCTCGATCGCCCTTGCGAATGCTCAAGATGTCCGGTTTTCGGTCGGTCCTCAGGCAGGGATCGCAATATCCGCATTTGAGCAAAACTGGAAGGACTTCTACGGCATCGGGTACGGAGGAGGGGGACATGTTGACGCAGAAATCGCCAAATTCTTCTCTGCCAGGCTGAATGTCGAATACTACACTTTTGCCTCAGACAAAGATAAACTCAAGCCGCTCGTGGCCTCTCAGTTTGGTCTGCAGGCCTCAGATGTTACAAGTCTCTCAGGTGGGAACATCAGTGCCTTCATCGTGGCACTTGAGGCGCTGGGGAAAATACCGACGAAATCCGCGATCACTCCGTATGCACTCTTTGGATTGGGAATCCACTCCATAAGCCTCAGCGATTTGAGCGGATCCGATAAATCAGGCCGGAGCGCGACCCTCACTTCAGACGATGTCAACTTCGATGGAGGGACAAAATTCGGGCTGGATTTCGGTATCGGATTCGAATATCGGCTCAATCATGCAACAGCTCTCACCGTGGAATTCAAATACGTCCTGGTGTTCACACCGAATAACACGAACGCTGCGATGCCGATCACGGTAGGGGCGAATTTTAGTCTCTGAGGATGCACCGCGATCACAGGCAGAAGTGAGATCCGGAGTCAATCAAGAAGGAGAGAATCCACGTCCATAATCCGCTTGATTGACTCCCTTATTTTTCGTATTATTGGTCGGCATTTTTCAGTTGACTGCTGAAGTAGCTCAGCGGTAGAGCAGCGGTTTCGTAAACCGCAGGTCGTGGGTTCAAATCCCACCTTCAGCTCTGTATTCGCCACTTCAAGTTACACTCTGCACTAAACTCTGCACTGCAATCTGCAATCAGCTCCCTGAAATGAAGGGGGCACCGATGTTTCTCTCCAAAGCGAAGAACGGAGTCTACTATCTCTTCTACTTCGATGAGCTCTCCAGGCGTCACGCAGTATCCACGCGCAGCAAACTCAAATCTGATGCACTGAAATTTCTTCGGGATTTCAAGTCCGAGGAACGAGAGAGAGAATCTATCCTGAAGCGGACTTCTCTCTCGTGCTTCAGCAACGAGTTCCTGTTACACTCTGCGGGAATTCATACCCCGAAGACCGTCCGAGCGAACAAGGTCGCGCTGACCGAATTCCTCCGTGTTTCGGGCGATCTGCCTATGCACAAGGTTGGCGTCCGTGAGGTCGAGAAATTTCTGGGCTTGAAGACAAAGGAGGCCAGCGCTTGGACTGCCAGGAAGTATTACCTTGCGCTCGGTTCGGCCTTCGAGACAGCGCGACGCTGGAGATACGTGGTCCACAATCCATTCCGCGACGTGCCGAAGCCGAAGCCACCCGAACTCCCGCCAGTATTCTTCAGTGTGGAGGAATTTCAGAAACTCCTCTCGGCTATTGTGGACAGAGACTTCAAGGAATGTGTTCTGACTGCCGCGTTGACGGGAATGAGACTGGGCGAGTTGCTCTCCCTGGAGTGGTCAGCCGCGGACTTCACTGCTCGCCTGATAACCATCAGGAACACGCGCACTTTCACAACAAAGAGCAAGCGAGAGAGGGTAATACCGATGAACGATGTGCTTTGGCGACTTCTCTTGACGAGGAGGGAACGGACGTCAGGTGAATCGCGACTTGTGTTCCACGTTCGAGGACATCAGATGAGCGAGAGCTACGCAAGTCATCGATTCAAGAAGGCCGTTCGGGCAGCTGGCCTTGATGATCGGCTTCACTTTCATAGCACGAGGCACGCGTTTGCGAGTTGGCTTGTCCAAGCAGGAGTATCACTCTACGAAGTCCAGAAGCTCCTGGGCCACTCATCTCCCAGTGTAACGGAAGTGTACAGCCATCTCCAGCCCGAACATCTCCATGGCACGGTCAATAGGATAACGGTTTCTCTGAACTGATCCAGGGTAGACCTAAAAGTAGTGTCCGAATCAATGGACGTGCGCGTCCTGAACCGTTGACTTTTTAAGCATCTGGCAAACTTGAGAAGACACGTGTCAAGTTGATTCTCGTAGATATTAGGAATATCTTTCCCTTGCATAAATGCGACAAGTACGAACAGACTCATCAATTGCTCCAAGTTCTTCCGCAAAGACCCACTCCCGAGGTCAAGCGTTCTCACACTAAATCAATCATGCGTTACAAGTGCAGACATTTCTTTGCTGACCAGTTATCCCAGGTTCTTTCCTTTTAGTACTTGGTCGGCTTAAGTTATTGACGAGGCGACTTGACCGATGGCGAGAATTACGGGATCTATTCTTGACGAAGATACTTGGCGTATGGAGCAGTTCTCCAAGGCCTATGTAAAGGCCATCGCTTCCGTTGTTGGTTGCTCCGTTGAGTGGACAAGTGTTGACTACGACAGTGTGGATGGGATTCTCAAGAGAAAAAGCTCGTCAACCCCTGTTCGTTCACCGCAGTTGGACCTGCAGTTGAAGGCAACCTACCGTGATTGTCTTCGTGATGATCACGTGAGTTATACCCTTGACCTCAAGAACTACGATGAGCTCCGTTCATCAAACCTCGCCGTTCCGCGCATATTAGTGGTAATTCTCATCCCCGATGATTTCTCTCAGTGGACTCAACACGATGAAGCACAACTGATTCTCAGAAAGTGTGGGTATTGGATTTCGCTCCGCGGCGAGCCAGCAAGTGCCAACAAGGGAACAAAAAGTGTTGCAATCCCGCGAAGCCAGTTATTTGATGTAGGTGGCCTCAATGCGATTTTTGATCGACTTGAGAGTGGGGGATTGCCTTGAAAGCAACAATTAATGATCGATCTGCCTTGTCAAGCGTTGCTCCGCTGGACATTTCTTCTTATCTCGAAAGACGGGGTTGGCGACTACTACCGAGCAATCAGGAGAAGGCCCATTTGTGGATCCACGGTGAGGGTGTGTCTGAGGCGGAATTGCTTCTACCATCGACAAGCGTCACGGATGACTACGCGACTCGGATCTCTCAGGCATTAAAAGTGCTTGAGCGGGTCGAAGGCAGATCGCAGATGGATATTCTGAATGATATCAATTTGGCAGGAGTGGACGTCATCAGAATCCGCGCACCTGAAGCCAATACAAAACTTGCTTCCACGCATTTTCGATCGAGCGCAGGCATCGTGTCACTCGGGTTGGAGATGATGGAAGCCGCTGCCTCGGCGACGCTGGTGCCGAAGAAAGTTCTTCCCTCGCGGAGGGCATCCGAGGTTGATGAGTATCTAAAGTGGCTGGAGTTGGGACAGTCGGAGAGGGGAAGCTACGTGATCACGATTTTATCAAGGGTGGAGCCGATGTTGGCTGAGGATAAGATCAAGAACTACAATCTTTTTGAGCCACCTTTCCCTCGCCGCGTGACGCGTACTTTGTCAAAGGCACTTGATGCAACGAAAGGAGCGGCGACAATCAGCAAATCCTCGGGCGGATTTCAATCATTCATCGATAGCGTAAGAGAAGGCGTCAGCGCCAACCTCTGCGAGGCGATTGGGGGAATGCTGATTCAATCGGAGCATCTTGATCATATCGACCTTGGCATTTCGTGGGCGCCTAAATTGCCAGAGAAGGAGCAATCCACTCTGTTCACATTTGAGAGGTTTGAGGCAGAAACCCTGTTTGAAGGAGCGGCTGCCCTGAGACGAGAATCACCTAACGAGGGGATCCTTCTCACGGGGGTGGTCATTAAGCTTCACCGCGAGCCTGGCGCGGTCGATGGTGAGGCGAGTGACCTGCCCCCGGTTGTTGTGCCAATCTCAGAGTTGGATTTGACTCTTCAGGGATTGGCGAGCTGAAGAGGTGCGTAGGCTTCAGGTGCTGGTGGTTTGTATCCAAGAGAGCTGTGTGGCCTTATCGTGTTGTATTCTCTCCTCCAGGTTTCTGTCACAACCCTCGCCTCGAGAATCGTATCGAAGATCTCCCCGTCCAGGAGTCCGTATCTTAGCTTGCCGTTGAATGATTCGATGTACCCATTCTCCCAGGGGCTTCCCGGCTCGATGAAGAGCGTCTTCACGCCCAGGCGCTGCAACCAGCCACGGAGGATCTCTGCAACGAACTCCGGACCGTTATCCGAGCGGATGTAGTCTGGTGTGCCGTGAATGATAAACAATTCAGCCAGACATTCAAGCACGTCAATCGCCCTGATCTTTCGCGCGACATACATCAGCAGACTCTTCCGCGAGAACTCATCGATCACGTTGAGGATGCGGATGGGCCTCCCGTCACTCGTCCGATCGGAGACAAAGTCGTAGCTCCATACGTGGTTCGGATACAGCGCTCGTAAGCGAACGCACGATCCCTTGTTGAGCCAGAGTCGTCGCCGTTTACGCTGTTTCTGTGGTACTTTAAGCCCTTCCTCTCTCCAAACACGCTCAACACGCTTGTGGTTGACACACCAGCCTTCGCCTCTCAACAGCGCCGTAATCGGTCTGTAGCCGTATCGGCCGTACTGGCACGCCAGGGATGTGATCCTGTCCCGTAAGCGATCCCCTTCGACATTGGCGATCACTTCGTGGCGCTGAGTTGATCGTGGCTGCTCTAATGCTGCACAGATGCGTCGTTCCGAGTATCCAAGGTCCTCCTGGATTCGGTCGACTGCCCGGCGTTTCTTAGCCGGGCTTAGAAGTTTCCCCGGGCCGCCTCCTTCAGGATCGCATTATCGATGGTCAGATCGGCGACAACTTTCCGCAGGCGGGTGTTCTCAAGCTCGATCTCTTTGAGGCGTTTGGCTTGATCGACGCGCAGGCCGCCAAACTCCTTGCGCCACCGGTAGTAGGTGACGTCTGTAACCTCGAGCTGGCGGCAGACTTCGGCGAGAGACATATTCTTGGCGAGAAGGACTTCGGCTTCCCTAAGCTTAGCAACGATCTGTTCCGCGGTGTATTTCTTTCGACTCACTTTTCCCTCCTTTGACCAATTGTCCAATATACGAATTGGACCGGTCTGAGGGGGTCAGGTCACCTCGGGCGACACGGTGATCACTTCCGACGGAGGGGTGACGCAATCGCCACCTCAATGGATACCCAACGGAAAGATCTCTTGTTCGTACGAGAGCCCTCTGGGAAATAGCCCGTGCACTTACTTGATTGATGCAAACGGTGCGAACAAGCGACAGATCCTGGACTTTGCGGCTTCGGTTTCCTTTTATCAGAATTGTTACGACTTCGTATATGCACAAGGTTCGAGATGGTACCGAACCAATTTAGACGGGCCACCTGTTCTCATTTTTCTCGATAGCTTGGCGTCCGGTCAATACATAACAGTTCGTGACTTCAATGCGGCCACTGGAGACTTCCTAACTAACACGAACACGATTCCTGGGACTACAAGTGCAATCGCGACTTTCAATGCGGACACCAAGGCGATTGTCCCCCTTTTTACAACCACGGACGTGTTTAGCTTTGCGCTTGAACGCTATTCTCCGGATCATTCGAAAATCGTGTTTGTCGAGATGAACGTCACGGACCAATATCTATCAATCCTTGAAGGCTCAACCAAGCGCAGGTTGGTCCATATTCAGCCGAGTTCGCCACCAGTCTATTTCACAAGCGATCCGATGCAATTCTCACCAGATGGGAGGTATGTTGCATTTTCGGAAGCGGTGTTCAATTCCGGGCAATGGGTTAGCTTCAGCCTACACTTGTATGTCGTTGACACTTATACGAGAGGGCTACAACAAATCGGTGATGGCACCTATGCGTCTTGGAATCCGCGGCCATGATACCACGATCCTGAAGTCTTTCCGCGGGAGCGAGAGAAAGTTTGAGAAGACCTTGGTCAATACGGAGTCCCGCGTATTGAGCATTCACGCCATTTGGCAGAAGTTGATCCCGACCGGACCTCGCGGTGAACTCCAGGACCCAGAGAAGTAGCGCTAGGATCGCAACGCCTGGATAGACCGCAGGTCACGTTGGTCAATGGCGGGCAGGTCAGCCTAGTCTTCTGAATTACGCGGAATTCCATCCTGATTCAGCCCCAGAATGCCTCTTATCGGGCCCTACATGCCCCTAGGATGAAAGTTTAGCCCTTATCCCTCTTCGCTATGTCCAGACGACAAAAATGTCGTATAGGTCAAATCTGGAACAATCGAAAGCCGCCCTCTGCGTATGGAGCAGGAGGAAAGTGGTGAAATCAGACCTATTTCTTGAATGCTAGTTGCTCAGCTTGCTAAGCGCCCCAGGGGACGTCTACCAATCAGTGTTTTGGACCCCTCATTATTTGTTCTCCAGGGGGGTCCCGGAGAGTTGCAGGTTCATAGTGGCGTGGCGCTCGGAGTGGCCATAAGATACGGGGTTAGTACAGGGCCCTGCCTCTGGCAGTATAGCACACGATAGGCAGCCGGGGGGGGGAGAGGCCGGGCAACAGGTCTGTTTTGAGTGGACTTACCCTCCCTATGAGGATCGCGGGGATCAAAATCGATCCCGAATCCGGAGAATCGCTTAAAACGCCTCGAGTTCCTCTTCGATTGTTTCGCGTTACTCATATCGCAGCGCGTCGACAGGATTGCCGAGAGCTGCCCGCATCGCGTGGCCACCCACTGTGAGCAGCGCGATGGTTATTGACACGATTCCTGCGACCAGGAAGAGATCAACCCCCGGGTTCACTCGGTATGCGAAATTGCGCAACCAAAGTTCGACCAGAAAGTATCCTACAGGCCATGCGATAATATTTGCTATTGCCACGAGCTTGAGGAAATGGCCAGAAATGACTCCAACAATTCCCGCGAGTGAGGCCCCAAGTACCTTTCGGATAACAATCTCTTTCGTCCGCTGGGTAACAGTAAGGAAAGCGAGTCCATACATACCCATACATGCTATGAAGAAAGCAACTCCAGTTGCCATCGACAAAATATCTCTTAGTTGGGTTTCTGATGTGTAGAATTGATCGATTCGCTTGTCCGCAAAAAAGAAATCGAACGGAGCCCCGGGGAGCAACGTGTGCCATTCCGATTCGACCCTTGCAACAATCTCGTGGAGATCCGCACCCTGCAGGCGCAAAGAAATTCGCCGGTAGTACGGTGCGTCGTTCACCCATACAAGTGCGAGCGGTCGGATCGCGCTGTGCATCGACTCAAAATGGAAATCTTTGACCACGCCGATTACTTTGCTGATCCGGCCGTCCGCGCGGATGACTGTTGTGGCGCCGGGCGTGACTGCCACGGGCAAGAGTGCCGCAGCGGTCTCATTGAGAACAATAGCCCCGGAATCTGCGGTATGCTCAAGCGAGAAGAACCGGCCGCTTGTCATGGACAGGCCGTATGTCTCGGCAAAATGTTCATCGACGTTATAACTGGCCAGGCTGAGTGTCCGTTCGCCACCTGGAGAGTGAACCCGAAGGGTCATTGAGTTCCCTGTTTCCTGTGTCGGCGAGTCGAATGAAAGGGCTGCCGATCGAACGCCCGGGACGGCCTTCATCTTCTCGGCGATCATCTTCATTTTCGCGACGCCTCCGGGGTTCCATTCCCGGGGCACCGATTCAATCACCAGAATACTCTCCGCCGGAAACCCGAGATCTTTGTGGGTGAGGAACATTATCTGATTCGAGATCCCGAATGCGACGATCAAGAGGACGATCGCAACGGCAAACTGGCCTATAACAAGGACTGACCGAAGTATAACGGTTGACCTTTTGAACCCAAGGAAGCCGCGTAGACCCCGGGCTGGATTGAACGCCGCCATGGACAATGCTGGGTAACTCCCTGAGAGTACACCGACCAGGAGACAGGCGGCAAGGAGGAAGAGTATTGTCGGCAAATCCCATCGCTGCTCAAGAATCAGTTGTTTGCCGAAGAGACGCAGGAAACTTCGCAGGCCCAGTTCCGTTATGGAGACGGCAACAAGTGACGCGCAGACCGACACCAGCATTGCGTCGGTGAGGAATTGACCTAAGAGTTGATCCCGCCGTGCGCCGAGGACCTTTCGTAGGGCAATTTCCCGCTTCCGCGAAAATAATCGAGCCGTGTTTAGAGTGACATAGTTGATGCAAGCGATAAGAAGGATGACAACTGCCACTGTCCCGAGAAGTGCCGAGATGCGTTTGGCAAGACCGTTGTTCTCGTCGAGATAGAGATCTCGAACCGGCTCGAGTTGCAGCGTGAGATTTTGCCTGTACTCGATCGGAGCAAAAGACGTGATGAAAGTTGTGAGCTTCCTTCGAAATTCGTCACCAGGGACTTTCGGTGAAAGTTTCACATAGGTCATGAGATAGCGGCTATCCCATGATCGTAAGGTTTCGAATCCGATGAAATCGCCAGGGACATTGAAAGGGACGATAAGATCATACTTGTCCCCCTGGAAATTCACAACGGAGTTCCAGGGGAGGGTCCTGCGCACAGCGGTCACGGTGTACTGTAGCTGCCCCCCGCCCCACGCCTCGAACTGCATTGTTTTTCCGATTGCGTTCACGGTTCCGAACATGGTTTCCGCAAGCTGGTCAGTGATCACGACGGAACGGGGCTGACTGAGCGCGGTTCTGGCATCGCCCGCAACCAACGGAAACTCAAAAACCTGAAGAATCGAAGGATCCGCAACCATTAGGGGCTAGCTTTGTTATAGAACCGTACACCTGCTAACGAGTTGTGAGCCGTACTTTTCTGTGGTAGTTTTTGGAGTCGCCACAGGAAACGCATCCTTAATAATGAGGACGGCTCACCGGTGAAACAACAAGAAGCACAAAAGCTCTTTACGGAGGTCCATCGGCTGCACCAGTTGGGCCAGAATAATAGTCAGATTGCCGAGGCGCTCCACTTGCGCCGAGCCACAGTAATCGAGTGGCTCGGTCGAGAATCTTACCAGGACAACCGCGGATGGAAGCACGGTCGAGCTCGTAAGCATACAAATCCGGCGGTCGCTAAACGGATCTGTCGGCTCAAGCAACAACGCGTGCACGACAACTATCTGGTCGGTAGCGAGTACGTGCAGATGGACTACTGCAAGAACTACCCTGGCCAGGAAGTGCCGTCGGTCTGGTTCATTGACAGCGTCGTCCGTCAGGCCGGCCTTCAAACCAGAAAGCCGAAAACGAAACGGCGAGGAGGCTCCGCTTACTTGCTCTACCCGGTGGTTTCCATGCACCGCCTGGGGTTGATCCAAGAGTCAGCGGACTTTATCGGCAAAAAGTATCTGGACGGCTCCTCGCATCCGGTGACGATTTTTTCCAGCTGCTATTATCGACCGTTTAAGATGTACCAAATTCAGCGAACAGAGGCTGAAAAAGCCACTCTGGCCATCGAGATTCTCTCCCGGCAGTGGGCAGAGTTTCCGGTCCCGCACGTTCTGCGCCTGGATAATGGTGGTCCATTCCGTGGCACAAGCAACACCGCTCGTTGTTTGGGATCCTTTGTCGTGTTTCTGTTGAACTTGGGCATCGTCCCTTTGTTCGGATCGCCCTCTCGGCCGTGGACCAATGGAGCGGTTGAAGGTCACAACCGCGTATTTACCGAGAAGGTCTGGCTGAGAAATCGTTTCAGCTCTCTGGAAGAAGTGGATCGAGAGACAAACCGCTTCAATGCCGAAGGTCGCGAGTTCTTCCAGTTCCGCTACCAGTCACTGGCCGATCGATTCCGCGCACGGCGTCTCGAACCAAAACGTAAAATCGAGACCGAACACTTACGCACAAGACGGAACAAGAAGATCACGTTCATACGATTTGTGGAACCGTCACTGAAAGAGCCCAGGCCACACATCATAGTTATGAATGAGCCTGTCTTCTTGCCGGATCCCTACGTACACCAATTTGTCTTTGCAACATGGGATCTGGAGGAAGAGAAGCTCTCTATCGTCTCCGAATATCAAGGAACATGTAGACCGATCCTCCGACTCCCCTTCAAAATCAACGGCTAATAGGGATGTACGGTTTTATTGCAAAGTTAGCAATTAGGTCTTTCCGGAAGTTCTTCTCTCCGACGTGAATGATTTCAGACTCGAGATAGAGCCGGGCCTGACACTCCACTTCCGGGTAGGCCGACGCAAGAGCAGGCCCCACGGGGGCAAGAGTAGTCGTCGGAAGGCCCATTGACTCTTCCCGCCAGAGGCTATTGATCCGATAGATCCGCTCCACATCGGGGAAAGCAGCATTTACACTGTACTCGTTCCTAACATAAAGGAAAGTCATAAGGCAGCACGCCAGGCCAAGAGAAACACCGGAAATATTAATGAAGGCATAGAGCCTGTGCCGAAGTGAGCTACGCATGGAATTCAGGAAGTAATTTCGCAGCATGGCTTATCCTTCCGATAAACTCACTCCCCGTGGCACCACGCCACGGTTACTCGGCATGTCTCGCCCACTTATAGAATAAAGAGTCCCCAGTTAGAACAGCAAAACTAGGTCTTCGTTTGACGATACGCCTACATTGGAATTGGCTCTAAAGTGTGCAACAATTGCTGGGCCATCATATCCCATGAATACTGCTAGCTTTTTGCATTGTCAATTGACAAGATGTGTCCGTTTTTGGGACATTCTCCGGTCGAACTCGGACAATTCGGTGTAAGTCATGTTTTCAGCACTAAACGAACAAGGTCTAACCCCAATCACTCGTTCCTCAACGATTCAACTGGATTTGCTGTTGCAGCTCGGATCGCCTGCCAGCCTAACGTCACGAACGCGATCACCGCTGTCAAGAGGATAGCACCGACAAACACCCGCGCGTCAATCGTGACCCTGTAATAAAAAGATTCCAACCACTTCTGAACAAAGTAATATGAAACTGCAGATGCGATCACGCCCCCGATAATCACCTTTTCCAAAAAGTCCTTCGAAAGAAGCAGAACTATTCCACTTACCGACGACCCTAACACCTTTCGTATGCTTATGTCCTTCGAGCGTCGTTCAGCTGTATGAGAAGACAGCCCAAGGAGACCCAGGCAGGCGATGAGGATTGCAAGAATAGAAAAAACATCGAGTACTCCCCTCATTCTCTGATCAGATGCGTAGACATTCCTGAGACCCTCATCGAGAAATGTGAAATCAAAAGGATAGTTCGGTACTATCTGGTCCCACTTCTGTTTTAGTACGAAGTAGAAACCCACCGTCTTTGACGGTGGTTATGTGCAGGCGGCTGCGCCGACTTGGTAACAGTGGTCCTGGATGGCCGATTTCTGAGCGACCCTGCTTTGTGCGTTGCTTGGTATGAAGTTGACCACATTGTCAGAACCCGGTCTGCAAAGGTGCGGTGGCCTGTGAAATGCCACCGCCTTTGGCGGTGGTGGTTTACTGGAACAAATACAGTTGAGAGAATTTCTGCGGCTGCAAGCGTTCTACATTTTCTCGGAAGCAACAACATCGTAGCGGTAACGACACATGACACGGAACTGCATAGTTTTCTGGCCGCGGATTACGAAATGTTCCACTTCGCCGAACAGGTAGTTGGTGATGAGTTATACTTTGACTATCGACTAAGGCCAGGTTTATGCTCGACGCGGAATGCAATCAAGCTCCTTAAACTTAATGGGTTTCCAAGAGAAATCACCGAGCAGGCCAATCGTCTCGCACAGACGTTGTCTTCGTCTGTTGACCTACCCGATGATGAAAGTAAGGGCTGAGTCATCTGTTCATAATCGGGACACTTTTCGCTTGCCCTAATTGAAAACGGGGTTCTCATCAGAATATGGCAATAATGTTAAGGGCCACAACATTCCGTAGGGATGGATAGTGTTCATCAGCTGAGTACGAACTCAATCAGGCCCGGTGAACTCTCCATCGGCCTTTGTTTTATCCGCCCGGGACAATGGACGCGGGTGCGAGGGGAGATGGATCAGGCCTTTCGGACGAGCAGATTATTCGGGAGGGCGTGCCGAAAGGGGGGAGGGGGGATAGTCTCGGGAGAGGATAGTCTCGCCACCCGAGATCATCGTGTGGTTGGCCAAGAGCTTGGTTCTGTTCTTCAGTTGTTGACATATCGACAGTCCAATGGTATATTGAAACACAATTCATCTGCTAACAGCCTGCTAACGCAGGGGTCACGAGCGACGAGAGAATTGCCTAAATCAGTTCGGATTCTGCGGGTTTTTGTGACGAACGCGATTTCGTAAACCGCAGGTCGTGGGTTCAAATCCCACCTTCAGCTCGAAAAACAGCAATTGTGATCCCAAGTGTTGGCCGCTGCTAAGAGTCCTGCTAACACTTTTTTTATCTTTTTGGGGTCTCTCCGTGGCAAGCCTCTTCCGCCGCTCCAACAGTATCATCTGCTTTCCACTTTACCTTTAGGGTCACCATGTCTGGCGATGCACGGGCAAGCATCAAGAAGGGACGCGCACTTTTTCTAGGTGGCCTATCAGCTCCGTCAGTGGTTGAGTTAGCCCGCGGGAATCGGTGCCTACTGAACAGCGTACCGGGCGACCTGCGATATACAAAACCGGAGGTTACCCTTATGCTGTGAGGATTGACGAGTCAAACTACAAAGGCTAATTTGCGGGGGTCGGGCTCTGTGTTTTGGCATCTCGTCAAACTCATCCGCCGCTCCATTGACAATGGACGCGGGCGCGAGGTGAGATGAACTCCCTCGTCGACGATCATGATGTTGACGACCTCCTCTGAAATCAATGATGATGGTTTCTACGTTCAGACGAGTTTGACCAAAGCGGATTGGTCAAACATTGGAGACCCCGTTCACGGCTACGGCACGACACTTGAACCTCAGAAGTACAGTCTCACTCTGCCGATTGCCAATGGGTCATGGTGGGTGAGATTGAAACAAGTAGATCTGGATGGATCGTCTACGACCTCTGAGGCACAATTGATTGACATCGCGTCACCTACGAAGTTCGCGCTCAATCAGAACTACCCGAATCCGTTCAGTCCTTCTACGCAGATCGCGATTTCGGTCGCAAAGGAAGGTCCGGTCTCGTTACGAGTCTACGATGTGTTAGGACAAGGAGTAGCTACACTGGTCAATGAGAATCGGAAACCGGGGCAGTACACCGAATCGTTCAACGGCACTCAAGTGGCTTCTGGTGTATGCATGTATGTTCTCAAGAGTTCAGAAGGGCAGTTGGTCGGCAGGATGATGATGTTGAAGGAAACGCTCTAAGGGGGGCCATCGGTGGGGTAGCCCCATGCTTCACAAATCGTAGTGCTGAGAAATATGTGAAACGGTTGCTTGTTTTTGATCTACCGCCGGGCTATGTGAAGCACGCCTACGCGGATTTCATGCCGCCCTCGTGTTAGGTATCACTCGCATCCCGTTCTAACGTAAACCACCAGACCTGACAAAAAACTACTCAGGATCGCCTGAGGCTTGATTCACAAGATACGTCTGCAGGCCCATGTCCGTTATCTGCACCCGCTGTTTATTCGCCCAACTAACATGCCCCTCCTCCATCTTCAGGATGGTTGTCAGTAGGTCTGCCGTCGCCTGGTCGTTCAGTTCTCCTGAGAGACCGATCGCGGAGTTGTATGCGCTAATCGCCTCCTGCTCTGCATTCTGATCCGTGCCGATGATTTCTTCGGCATTCTTCCCGATTCGAATCGCCTTGAGCTTGGAAACGACTGGGGAGCCTTCCAGGAACAGAATGCGCTGGATGAGCCATTCAGCGTGGTGCATTTCATCGACGGCTTGCTTTTCGATTGCTTTGTGGAGCTTTCCGTAGCCCCAGTGCTCGCACATTTCCGAATGAACCATATACTGGCTGATCGCAGTCAGTTCATCCGACAACAGGTCATTGAGAACTGTCAGAACCTTGTCGCTGCCTTTCATGGTTTCCTCCTTCACAATGGGAATAGACCGTATTGCTTTAATCACTTAATCCCCAGAACAATGATAGCGCTCTGCTCTGTTAGAAGCAATATTGAACAGGACCTTCGTGGGTCTCGCAATCTTCGATCGGAAGTAGTTTTTCCTCTCTATGAATTGTCACACCATAGCTCGGGAGAACTTCACGGCTCCTCGAAGCGCTGAACGGTCCCGGGGGGAGGACGTACTTCTGCCGAGTTTAGCTCGGATTCGCATGAAATGCGAGACTCTTCGATCATGCATTGCGCTTCATCTGGAAAGGTGCTACGTTTGAGCGTTCCCGCTACATGGTTTCCCCGGTAGTGCCACAAACATTTCACCCACCACAACCTACAGGAGCACTCTTATGAATAGACTCATTCCATTTCTCATCCTGGCTGCCGTCTTTCTGACGGCTCAAATCCAGCCTGTTGCATTTGCTCAGGACACGACAAAAACGACTACACTGAAGTCCAAGGCGAAGAAGCTCAAAGAGAAGGCGTCGAAGGAAAAGACTGCAGCGAAAGAGGAATTGAAGAGCAAAGAGGCCAAAGGAACAGCACTGAAAGAGAAGATGAAGGGGGCGGCCGCCAAGGCGAAGGAAACCGGTACCTCGACGGCAACAGGAACCATGGAATCTGCTACAAAAGAGGGCGCTGCGGCAAAGGAGAAGGCCAAGTCAACAGCGGGGGAGATGAAAGAAAAGGCAACGGGGATGAAAGACGAGGCAGTGGGAAAGACAGCTGACGGCAAGACTGTCTTTGCCGGTTCGCGGGGTGGACACTATTACCTCAACGACAAGGGGGACAAGACGTACGTCAAGGACTTTGTCGGTGCGAAGATCGTCGGGAAGACGAAGGACGGTCAGGACATCTACGAAGGTCCACGAGGCGGGCATTACTACTACAACAGCAAGGGAAACAAGACATACGTCAGCAAAGATACGAACTAGGGAGATGCAATGAAACTCATCCACTGGATATGGGCCGCTGTAACTGGCTTCGTTGTCGGCCTTATTGCCCGCGCGATACTTCCGGGTGCTGATCACTTGGGTATTATCGCGACCACCGTCGTGGGGATTCTTGGGTCCCTCATCGGCGGGTGGATAGGTGGCCTGATCAAGAAACCTGCGGAAGGCTCGAAGTTCCACCCCGCCGGGTTTCTCCTGTCGTTGGTAGGCGCAATCGTTTTGTTGCTCATCTGGCGAATGATCGGATAGGATATAAACGTTTAGGGTCCCATATCTCGCCGTGGTCGCACCCAATCCTTCCGTAAATGCTGTCAGAACAACCAGAAAGGACTCAATGCTATGTCACTCATACCTCTGCTCATTCAACTCATTAGCGGTGCTGTCGGCGGAAACGTTGCTGGGTCAGCGATGAAGAATTTCTCCCTTGGTACAGTTTGGAACTCTGTTTTGGGGATCGTAGGCGGTGGCCTCGGTGGCCAATTGCTTGGGCTGCTTGGTGTTGCCGCTTCTCCCAGCGGCAGCATGGACGTCGGGAGCATCATCGGAAGTATTGCGAGCGGTGGAGTTGGTGGGGGTGTATTACTGGCCATAGTCGGCGCAGTCAAGAAAGCGATGGCGAAATAAAGTTGGCTGCGTTTACTCCCAACGCATGAGGGAAGCGGTATTGAAGGATGTGTTAAGATACAGCAATGCCCCGATGTCCTGGGGCATTGCTGTATTAGTTAAGCCGAGCCCTCTGAATAAACATGGTGAGCGCAATCGACCTCACGTCGTCGTTTTGCCAGGGAATCGTATTCACCTCTTTCGTGATCTCCACGGCTTCTGCGGGCACTCTTTCATCACATCCTTGAGGTGATCCGAGTGAACGTTCTCGTTGGGAGGGCGAGCGGCCTGTTTCGAAATAACTTCGAATTCCACACGACTCATAATAATCCTCGCCTCAGTTAAGTTGACGTGTTTGCATTTTGAGATTCTTCCCCTTATGGTATCTGAAGGAACTGTGAATTAGGTGGTATCCAAATTGGTATCCAAATTCATTTCTGGATACCACTGGCTTCGAAAAAGTGCCGATTCCAATTCAAATTCATAACAAAGGAGGGATCGCCACGATTTCGTAAACCGCAGGTCGTGGGTTCAAATCCCACCTTCAGCTCTGGTTTTCCACGGTTGATGAAGTCCTTATGATTGTGTAAAAACTATTGACCTTTTACTAACTAATGGATACGATCTTTAGCCAGAGTGAGCTCCGAGGCCTTGATGCACGACCAGAGTAGCCGCTGCGACCGCTGCAAGCGGCGGAGCGGCCCGTTCAGCGTACGCCTGAGGTGCCGCACATCCCTCGGGAGGCTGTTGGCCAATGAATTCTTCATCTGTCTCCACACATGCTCGTCAGGATTCAGTTCCGGCGCATAGGGGGGCAGACGGTAGATATGGAGCCTGGCATGTTTGTGAAGAAACTCCCCCACGCATGCGGCGTGGTGGGGACGGCCCCCGTCCCAGAGTAGCACAATAGGGCCCCGGATCTGATGTAGCAGATGGTCGAGAAACTCCACCACCTGCGGAGCGCGGACATTCTTCTTAGGGTGGAATCGGCAGTACAGCCCGAGCCGTCTGGCTTTCGGGGAAACGATAATGCTGGAAATAGCAGAAACTTTGGACCATGAGCCTGCGGTCAGGAGAACCGGGGTGTGTCCCCGCGGGGCCCAAGTCCGCGCAATGGCGGGGACCAAGAGGAAGCCGCTCTCATCAAGAAAGCCCAAGTGGGCCCCAAGTTCTGCGGTTTTTTTTTATCCGGGGCCACATATGGTGGAGCCAGTACTGGATGGCGGCCTCGTTCCGCTCTCTGGCTCGATCCTCGGGTTTCTGGCAACTCCATCCCAGGCTATGCATCAGCTTCCAGACATTGGCAAGGGTATAGCGGACCCCGAACGTCTTGCGGATCACACTCCGGATCCGTTTCAGCGTCCACATGTTCGTCGCATACCCCGCGTCCACGGGCCCTTTGTTCAGAATGCGCAGCAGCTGCCGCTTTTGCCGCGCGCTCAACAAGGAGGGACGCCCGGGAGAAGGACGCGGCCGGAGTCCCTGTGCGCCGCGTTTACGAAACGCCTGGTGCCACCGGACGACAGAGCTCAGCGAGGCACCTGTACGAAGGGCCACAGCCCGATAGGGGTGGCCAGCCTTCAAGAGGCGGATGGAGAGCAGACGCCGCTTCTCGAGGCTCCGAGGTGTACCGGGGGGTCTCATGCCCCACAATATACATTATCCCCCGATGAGTATCCATTCAATAATTAAACGTCAATAGAAGGTGCCGTTCCGGTTGGTTAAATTGTCGTTGCCCAACAAACAATTGACCAACATAGGAGACAGCACCCATGAAGAAAGTACGACCCTCAGAGCAGAAGCGCAAGGAGTTGGAAGGACTTCTCGAACAAGACGCGGTGGCGATGATCGAAGACTTCCACCGTGTGGGACAAGAGAAACTGTACCAGGAAGCCCTGGAAGCGGAAGTCGATGCGCATTTAGGAAGATCGTGGTACAAACGGAACGGAGAGAACGCCCAGGGTTATCGAAATGGTTATTACCGGCGTCATTTAATGGTCCCGGGGACCGAACTCGAGGTGGCGGTACCTCGGGTGCGCAATACCCGGAAGAAGTTCAAAAGCCGTTTGTTACAAGGAGTTGTACGGATTGCTGATCGGGTCAAGACGCTGGCCCTGGAGATGTACGTGCGGGGTCTCTCGACCAGGGATGTCGAGCAGGCGTTCGTGACCGAGAAAGGGGATCCGGTGTTGAGCCGGAGCGCGATGAGCCGGCTTGCCGAACGCCTGTATGACGATTATCTGGCCTTCAGCCGCCAGGATCTCTCGCGGCTGGACGTGGTATTTCTGTTTGTGGACGGGGTATACGAGGCCGTGCGTCACTACACACGGGGACAGACGCTTCTGTGCGCCTGGGCGATTTGTGCCGATGGGACCAAGCGATTTCTGCACCTGGCCGCCGTCCAGAGTGAGAGTCAGGAAGCCTGGGAAACGTTCTTTCAGGACATGCTGCGCCGTGGTCTGCGTCAGCCCCTGTTGGTCGTCAGCGACGGAGCCGAAGGGTTGATCGGTGCGATCACACGATGCTTCCCGGACGCCGACCGGCAACGCTGCATCGCGCACAAGCTTCGCAATATCGCGAGCAAACTGCCTCGCGACGTCGTCAAAGCGGTTGGGAAGGAGTTTAAGGCGGTCTACTACGCTCCGGACCGGGCCACGGCCGATGTTCTGGCCGAAGGACTGATTCGCCGTTATGCCGCGGTCTATCCGGCAGCGGTGCAGTGCTTCAGCGACGATCTGGATGCATGTCTGACGCATCTGAAATACCCGCTGGGACATCGGCAGTACATCCGGACGACAAACATGCTGGAGCGAACCTTTGGGGAGGAAAAGCGCAGGACGAAGGTGATGCCGCAGCATCAGCACGAGCGGGGAGCAGTAGGACTGGTCTTCGGAGTTCTCATCAGAGCTTCCCAGCGGTGGCTCAGAGTCTCGATGACACCCCTGGAGCTCGCACAGCTCAAAGCTCTCAGAGATATTATCTATCCAAGAACAACAGAACCACAATTCATATCATACCGGAGCGCGGCATAACCTTCTAAGAATTTACACACAAAAAAGGACTTGATCTCCACGGTTTCTTCCCTCCAAAGCTTACCCAAACTGCTACCAGTTGTCACCGTCTGCCGATTGCTGCGATAGCTCCCTGCCCGGAACCAACAGCAATCGCCAAATCACCTCTTAGATCAACCTTTGCCCAAGCCGCACTAGCAAACGGAATCTGGTCGAAGTAGGTGTGCCAAGATTCACCGTTAAAGTGAGCGATTTCAAGATAGCTACCCACTACGAACAAATCGTTAGCAGCGTTGCCTCGTACAGACATGGATGAGTAGGATGTCACCGCCCCTGGAGCGAAGACTTTCCATGGAGATTGATCGACCGAAGATTTAACACCTACACCGGCGCCAACGACATAATATTGCGTCGCAGGTATGAACCATACCCCACGAATGAACCACGAAAGGTCACTGTCAGGGACGTCAATCGAATTCTGCCCACGAATCGAGATGATCTTCTTCGCTCCTTCAATCGATGCAACAGCAAGAATTTCTGTTCCACCTGAATTTTGGTTCTTTGCTCCCCAGATGTCATAGAATTCTAAGGTGGTCCGGGTCTCCACTTTCTGCCATGACGAGCCGTCGTAATGCGCGATTTGACCATTTATGCCGACTACGTAGAGGTCTGTGTCCGACGACCCCCAGATTCGATTAGCCCGAGATTGGAAAACTGTGGTGGGTGTCGAGGACCACGTATATTCCCCACTATAGAAGACTGTAGGGCCAGCTGATTCCCCAGTTTCGGGGCCAGCTGATTCCCCGGTCCCAGGGCCAGATCATTCCCCAGTTCCGGGGTCAGATCATTCCCCAGTTTCAGGGCCACATGATTCCCCAGTTCCAGGGCCAGATGATTCCCCGCCCCCAAGGTTGGCATCCATTCACCGCAAGCCATAGCTTGTCTCCCGGCGTAAATCGTGGATTTTTCACCAGGAACAAAGGAACCGACGAGCCATGGCATTCAAAAAGGTGCAAACTGTGGAGATTTGGAACATACTTCGCCGCTGGACCGATGGACAACGACCAAGCGCAATCGCGCTGGCCTGCGGCTGCGACCGCAAAACCGTCCGGGCCTATATCGAGATGGCTCGTAATCTGGGCATCACCCGGGAAGAGATCACCCCGGAGCGGAAGGAGGAGCTCCTCCCGCGCCTCCAGGATGCCTCCGCCCGGCTCCACGCGAAGGCGACGAGCCGGTTGCTCCTGGAGCCGCACGTCGAGGAGATCCTGGCCCTGATCAACGATCCGGAGAACCCTCTGAAGCCGAAGACTGCGTACGAAGTCATCGCGCTGCGCTACGGGCTCCAGGGGAAGGTCAGTTACTCGACGTTCAAGCGCCTGGCCCGTTCACGACAGCTCGTCCCGGAAGGCAAGCGCGACACCTGCCGTATCGAGATGCCGCCGGGATCGCAGATCCAGCTCGACTACGGCAAGATGGGGCTCCTGTGGGATCCGCTCGAGAAGCGGCGCAGGAACGTCTATGCCTTTATCGGTACGCTGGCCTTCAGCCGTCACAAGTTTGTGCAGTTCGTCTACAGCCAGGACCAGCAGAGCTTTGCCCAGAGTCATGTCGAGATGTTCTCCTGGTTCGGCGGGGTGACGAGGATCCTCACGATCGACAACCTGAAAAACGGAGTGCTGAAGCCCGACATCTACGATCCGGTCTTCAACCGGGCGTACGCGGACCTCGCCGAGTACTACCGGACGTTCATCGACCCGTGCCGCATTGCCTCGCCCCAGGACAAAGGGAAAGTCGAGCGCGACGTCCAGACAGTCCGCGAGTTCTTCAGGAAAATGCGCGCCCTGCATCCCTCGGCCACCATCGCCGAGCTCAATCACCTGGTCCGCCACTGGCTCATCCACGAGTACGGCGCACGGCCCCACGGAACGACCGGAGAGCCCTCCTACACGCTCTTTACGCAGTGCGAACAGTCGGTCTTGATCCAACTGCCTGAAGTGCCCTTCACGGTGGCCCGGTGGAGACAAGCATCGGTGCATCCCGACCATTATCTCCAGGTGGACGGCCTACGCTTCCCACTCTCCGCCGAGTACGTAGGCAAAACCTTGCAGGTCATGTTCACGCCGACGCAGGCGAAGATCTTCTACCAGGATCAACTCATCAAGACCGAAACCCTGACCGGGAAGAAGATTTACACCGACTGGAGCGCCTTCCCTGCCAATGTCGAGTTCGCCCTGTCGGAGGAGACCCCGCGGAGGCTCATCCGGAAAGCCTACGCCCTGGGCGGCAAGCCGTTCCAGGATCTGGTCGTCAACCTCCTCTCCGTTCCCGGCTTCTCATATCTGCGCCGCGTGATGGGACTCATGGACACCGTGAAAGGCTATCGTCTCCAGCAGGTCGAGGCTGCCGCCACAATCGCCCTGACGCTCGACAAGCCGGTTACCACGCACCTCTTCCGTCACATGCTCCAGAACGCGTGCAAACAGGAAGCGGAGGCAGATCTCCAGGAAGGTCTCCCGCTCTCAGCCCAGACGGAGAGCTTTATGCGTCCTGCCGCCTACTTCCTGCGGGAAGGAGGAGAGGCCCGTGGGTAATACAGCCGAACTTGCCCCCCAGCTCCGCGCCCTGAAGCTCTCCGGGATGCTCGACACGTTGGAGATGCGGCTCCTGGAAGCCGAGCAGGGGCAGCTTTCCCTGACGGAACTCCTCTCCATGCTCATCAGCGACGAGCTGGAGGCCAGGCGGAACCGCAAACTCGCGCGCCTGATCAAGCACGCCCATCTGAGTGCAGGCCAGACACTCGAGTCCTTCGACTTTGACATCGCCGTCTCCGCCAACCGGCCCCTGGTCCGCGATCTGGCCACGTGCCGGTTCATCCAGCGATCGGAAAACGTCTTCTTCTTCGGTCCCACCGGGACCGGCAAGACGCATCTGGCCCAGGCACTCGCACATGCCGCCTGCCGGCGATACCTGTCGGTGGAATTTTACAAATTTGGCGAACTCATCAGCGCGCTCACCAAAGCTGACATCACCGGCTCTGCCGATCGGCTCCTCCGGGCGCTCTGCAAGAGCGACCTGGTCGTTCTGGACGAGTTCGCCTTCAAACGACTCGAACAGAAACCCGCAGAGTGGCTTTACATGATCGTCGACAGCCGGTACTCGACCGGCTCCATCATCTTGACGAGCAACAGATCCCTTGACGACTGGCCTGCTATCTTCCCGGACAAGGTTATGGCCAATGCCGTCATGGACCGTCTGGCCCACAACGCGCACCAGATCGTCCTCAAAGGAGAATCGTACAGGAAGAAAAAGGGACTGAAATCTGAACCGCTTAAGGAGTAAATCATGACTGAATAGACAACCGCTCACCCAACTTTAGGGTGGGGAATACTCTGACCCTCAAAGTGGGGAATTACGTGGCCCTTGACAGGTGGGAATTCCGTATGACTGGAACGCATATCCATTCCAATGGACGAGATTACCAAAGCCGAACCAAATGTCATGATCGTTAAAAGCAAAAACCGAGTAGATCGATCCAAGCGCCGAATCTCCGTTGAAGTGGTAGAACAATCGCTTTACTGCCCATCTGTGACCGTCCCACTCAGCGTAGTTATACAAAACTGGATCGAGTTGCCCAGTGGAATCATCTTGGTATAATGTGCCCACGGCATACGCAAGACTGTCGTTGATAACCGCGACATCGAAGAGAGCTCCTGTGCCTTGGACACCAAGTGGCGCTTTTTGCCAGGTGAAATTGTGGCTCGTTGTGTCCACAACATTGGCAGGCGGTTGTAGGGGAGCAAGCTTGGCGCATGCTACAAGCCATATCAATGCTGGTACCAGGGCGACATCAACAACTATCCTTGTTCCGGAAAACGTCATTGCATTGATCACCCTGCCTTAGTAGTGTCCGGTTAAGCAAGTGAAGGAGTTATGCAATCAATTCCCTTAAACGACTTGAAGCAAATCTGTGTCGTTGTCAATTTCAACTCGGCGTATCATGACTTTCATTGCCTCGCTGGTGCTATCAAATCATTTGGCGCCGTGGCATACATCTTGTGCAACGTCTTAATTGGACATTAGTGACCCTGCCGATTGCGTACGAAAGCCCCTTCCCCCCCGTGAGAAGAAGCTCGAACGAACGTGACTGAAGATACCCCGCATACCCGCCAGAGTCAACGATCAGGCGCAGTTAACGAGTACAAATGAGAGAATGACATATATTTCTGTCGCGATGGTGCCGCAGATTCGGGCGATAGTGAAGCGGCATATCTCAATCAAGTTGTTGGATTTGCATGTTGAGATTCTTTCGGCTGGCGTATCTTGAAGGGCCATGAAATTGTACGTCCCGCTCGGGCCTTTTCTTGTCGCACCGTGACAGACGAGGCAGCGTATTGACAGGTTTTGCTGAGTTTCTGGACGAAGAAAATGAGAATATGGCGCCGGTGCTTGAAAGTTCCGACACCTTAAGGTAGATTACGCGGAGTTCATTGTAAGAAGCCTCCTTTCCGAATATGGCGAGAAGGCTTCTGCATTTTATGCCAGCAGATGCAATAGCATTCAGCCGGCACTCAGGTTGGCTCGGGAGGGCGGCAATTGACCAATTGGCAACTGATAACCGTTTCGTTGGCATCGCGGCAGGCGGTTCATTTCTCTCGGATTCGATGGACGATTTCAGTGATCTTGATCTTGTGATCGCGGTTGAAGGGAATCACTATGAGAGCATCATGGCTGACCGGCGTCGGATCGCTGGCTCACTCGGGGCCATCCTCGCTGCTTTTACGGGTGAGCATGTTGGCGAACCCCGGTTGCTTGTTTGTTTGTATGATGGTTTGCCGATCCTCCATGTAGACCTCAAGTTCCTTTTGTTTTCAGATCTGGCCCAGAGAGTCGAAGATCCTTACGTTCTTTGGGAGCGCGAAGGTCGATTCACGAAAGCTCTCAAAGAAGGAATTGCTCTGTACCCAACGCCAAATCTTCAGTGGATCGAGGACCGTTTCTGGGCCTGGATACATTACGCGGCAACGAAGATCGGTCGCGGAGAACTTTTTGAAGCCCTCGAAGGATTATCGTTCTTGCGTACCACCGTGCTCGGCCCGCTTGCCCTTCTCAAATCTGGCGCGAGACCAGTCGGGGTGCGTAAGGTGGAGAAACTGGCTCCGGAGTACGTTCGCGATCTGCAATCAACAGTGGCGAGCCACGACGCGATCGACTGCTTGCGAGCCCTGCATGCGTCCGTTGAAATGTATCGCTCTCTTCGGGCCAACACGGCCGCCGTAGCACTTTCGCAAGCCGCAGAAAGTGCGGCCATGAAGTACCTCTTCGATGTGGAGCAACGGTGCAGTCTTACCCGCGAATTGACCTGAAGGAAGGCCCGACAGTGAAGTCCGAGACTGTTGAAGCCGCAGGTGAGCCGCATCGGCTATTCGATCCCGAGTCACACCTTCTCACATGGCGATGTGGAGTGGCTGAGTTAACTGTTCGAGCGTCCGCCGCGTGAGCTGGAAGACCCGCACCGATCGTTTTTCCGGAGCATTCTTGGACAGCACTGTTAGATTCTCATGAAAGACCGATTGTCGAATCTGCGGGAGCCGTTGGCTTTCTTCCTCTCAGTACTGGCGTTGATTGCAATGGTGTGCGGGTTCGCCGTATGTTTGAGCCCGATGGTTGCGAGATGGACCGTGACAAATCTGGCTTGGATAAAAGGTGTCCGGCTTGACCAGCAGTTCTACGGACTGCCACGATCCGTTCTCTGGGAAAGTCAGGTTCGACACCTCGGGCTGGAAGCAGGAGTCATCGGATTGGCGCTCGGGCTTTCCGTTCTCTTGATTAAGGGGAATCGACGACTGAAAGCGGTTTTATACCGGGGCCTTGTCTTCGTTGGGGCATTTTGGCTTGCCTATCGCATTGGAAAGGCAATAGAACTTCCGTTTTCGAATCCCCTCGGGGTCGTTGGTCCGTTTACAATGCTCCATCAGAACCCGTTGAAGAATACACTACAATATCTTCTCCTCGTCCTTGTTCCCGCCGCCGCCGTCACTTTGCTGGAGATTTACTACTCGAGAGTGCGGGAGCAGGCGGGGACTGATGACAGGGCATCGAATGACTATGCGGAGGCCCGTTCTCCACGCAAATGGGGGGTCTTGGCTGGAATCGCCGCCTGGGTGCTGGTGGCGTTTACAGGTGGGGCCACCTATACTTGGCATCATCAGGATCAGCTCGACGTCTTTCATGAGGGTGAGACACTGGGAGCGGCCGTTCAGTGGGAAGCCGGTCAGGCCCCGTACAGAGATTTCGCTCTTATCCACGGCGTCATCCAGGATCCCCTGCGATCGGTCGTCGCATTTGAGTTGTTTGGCCGATCAATCGCTTCCTCGCGAACTGTGGACTCGATTTTGCTTATTGTAAGTCACTTCTTGTTTGCGGTTTGCACTTTTCACGTCTTCAACTGGAGACCTGTATCAGCGGCTCTGGCGATGGCGTTCCTTCTTTTGTTTCTTGTCGCCAAACCCTTTAATGTGGGATTCGTTGTCCTACATCGTGATATCCCGCTTTTCCTCTTTCTCTTGAGCACGATATCCCTGTTCCGAGTCTTTCGCCACGACGGGTCCGGGGAGATGCCACTCTTAACCCACGGTCTGTTGTTCCTCTGTGCGCTGATCCCGGTGGCCTCGTTTGCGTATTCCATAGACCGCGGATACTTTCTAGTGGTCGGGAGTGTGATCTCGGTTTCCATGCTCCAGGCCGCGTTTGCTAAAAGGTTCAAGCTGACCTGCGTCCTCGCCGTTGGTGCGGGGGGACTGGCCGGAATTGTCTGCCTCGGCGTCGCCGTTCGATGGCAACTCCCGGCGTTCATCTCGTACACGTTCGCGGTGATGCCGAAAGTTCACGAGCTTGGATTTGGGCTTCCATCTCAATTCTACAGGCCTTACGCGCTTGTCCCCATTCTGCTGACGGCGTTCAACGCATCATGGATCGCTCGGCTGTTTGTTAGCCTGTGGGCGAGCACTGGGTCCGTCCGGATTGCGCTTCGACGCATGATTGAGCTCCATTTCGTCGAGGTGCTGCTCCTGCTGATGAGCGTGCTGTTATTCAAGTCCGCTCTCGGACGTGCGTCGGATTCACACACATTTTATTCTTCCGGGCTGACGTTCTTGCTGACGTCCCTCATCATGATGAAAGGTGTTGCCAGGAACGTCCTTCATCGTACCCGGTCCGGTCCCGGTTATCGAAAGGCAGCCTTCGCGTTGGTTGCGCTCGCGGGGGTCGCAGTGTATCTGGTACCCCAAATTGATATTCAGGGTCTGTACAGGCTTCCGCTCGGATCGCGGGACGAAGAAGCTATTCCCCCCGGGTATCGTCCGGCAATTGCATTTCTGCGGGATTCAGTCGCCCGAAATGAGAAGTTTCTTACCCTCACGTCGGAAGGAATCTGGTACTACCTGCTGAATAGACCGTCGCCGACTCGCTTTGGGATAGCCGTTTATGCATTCACCTTGGCCGATCAACGAGAATTTGTTTCCGCGATAGACTCGCAGCAAGTGGACTATGTGTTATATAGCAGCAGTTTCGCGCCAATAGATGGTATCCCTTTAGAGACGAGGCTACCTCTTGTGGCAAACTACATCCGGGAGCATTACGAGCACTATCGGATGTTTGGCGATCAGGACATCTGGCGTCGCAAAGACGCCTGGAAGGCGAAAAGCCCGGATTTGGCGGCTGGCATCAGCCTGCCGGGGCAGCGGAATTAATGACCGGGGCGAGGTGAGCGCTTGCATACAGAATCATGCGAATGCTGTATTATCGGCGCGGGGCCGGCAGGGCTGGGTTCTGCTATCGAATTGACTGAACATGGTGTCACGGATATTATTGTCGTAGATCGCCACCATTCCCCGGGGGGTCTATCGCGAACTGAGGATTTCGCGGGGGCGCGATTTGACATAGGCCCACACCGGTTCTTCACCAGAAGCTCAGAGATTAACAAATTATGGTTCGCGACGCTCAAAGATGACTTTGTGCCCGTGAACAGGATAACCAGGATATTTCACGATGGCAAATACTACGCATACCCGATACGAGCAATGGAGGCTATGACCAATCTGGGGTGTCTCCGAGCCGGCCGGGCACTGCTCTCTTTTGCCGCCGCAGCGCTCGGTCCCCAGAGGGAACTGACAACATTTGAAGAGTGGGTCACTCGTAAGTTTGGACGGAAACTTTATGAGGTATTCTTCAAAACGTATACAGAGAAGGTGTGGGGGATACCCTGCAGCCATATCGGAGCGGAATGGGCTGCCCAGCGGATCAAAGGCCTCGACCTTGTCGAGGCGGCCAAGCATGCACTTGGACTGTCGCGTTCTGTAACTGTCAAAACGCTCGCGGACGAATTTTACTACCCGGTTGGCGGGGCGGGGAAGATGTATGAAGCAATGGCTGAAAAGGTTGTGGCCATGGGCGCCCGTCTGCGACTGGGGACCAGCGTCCGGTCTATTCACCATGCCGGAGGAAGTATCACGGGCGTGGAGACCGTGGATCCTGAGGGAAACGTCACCCGTGTGCATGCTCGACACTACTTTGCCAGCCTCCCACTCACCAACTTCTTCAAGATGCTGACTCCGCTTCCTCCGGACGCGGTTCGCATGGCGGTTGATGCTCTCTACTATCGCGACCATATCACAGTTGATTTGCTTGTTGACAGAAGCGATCTCTTCAGCGACCAGTGGATCTATGTTCATTCGGGGGACGTTAAGATGGCACGAATCGCGAACTATGGGAACTTTTCGCGGGCGATGGTCACTCCGGACAAGAGTGCCTTGAGTATCGAATATTTCGCCTTCCAGTCCGACGAATTGTGGAAGAGCAATGACGACGACCTTATTGCGCTGGGCATCGGCGAGCTCCAGCATATCGGGTTGACCCGGCACGAGTCTGTGGAGGCAGCCAGGGTCGTCCGCGAGACGGAGTGCTATCCTGCGTACTACCTAGGATTTCGCGAACCGTACGAGCGACTCAGGAATCATATAGATCAATTTGCGAATCTGGCCATGATCGGGCGGGCGGGAATGTACAACTACGGAAACCAGGATCATGCAGCGATGAGCGGCTTGCTTGCAGCGAGGAATTACCTTCGGCTCCCGGGGAGCCCCCGCAATCTATGGCAAATAAATATCGATGAGGAATACAACGAAGACGCGGTGTCAATTGGTGCGATGTAGTCATGGATTTCTTCTTATGGCTTCCACTCGGCGGATTCCGGATCCTGTGGACTCTTGTTGAACTCACTCAGGAACGTCGACGAGTTCTCTGGGAGGTGTGACCGGACCAACCCGCTCAATCAGGTTGGCGCAGCGGTGACGATCTATGAGGGCCTGCACATCGCAAAGGAAGTGCCTCGATGGATCTGAATATGCGGGAACGATTGAAGCATCTCTTTGCTCCTACGATTTTCCTGGGGGCTTTTCTCCTTTTCGAACTTGAACTTATCATCGGGAAAAAGTTGCTCCCGTGGTTCGGAGGAGTCCCATCCGTATGGACCACCTGTCTGGTCTTCTTTCAGGTCGTCCTGCTTGGGGCATACGTATACGCCCATTTGCTCGTCACGCGCCTGACCATCAAGCGGCAGATGACCGTCCATTTTCTTCTTTTGGCATTCTCAGTTGTTCTGATGGGGGTGCTCGCGGTTCAATGGCCATCTCCGATAACACCCGGGGCCGACTGGAAGCCGGCCTCCGGGCGTGACCCAACCGTGCAACTCCTTGTTCTCCTTACCGCATCGGTAGGACTCCCATTCTTTGTCCTGGCAACAACCGCACCTCTCCTGCAATCCTGGTTTGTAGCCGCGCGACCCGGCAAATCTCCCTGGTGGCTGTACGCACTTTCAAATGCCGGCTCAATTCTGGGCCTGCTCAGTTTTCCATTTGTTGTTGAGCCGATCCTCCCCCTCCGCATGCAGTCAATGGTTTGGTCCGGAGCGAATCTGGTATACGCAGTAGGCCTTGCAGCCTGTATGTTCGCAGCCCGGGGCCTCTCGACGAGTGCATCCTCCGGCCATCTGGGAGTGAACTCAGAGGTAGAAACTTCCAGTCCCGGGTATCGCGATAAGCTCCTTTGGACAGGACTGGCCGCTGGTGCATCCTGCCTTCTAGTCTCAACGACAAACCACATGTGTCAGGACACAGCTGTCGTCCCCCTTCTCTGGGTTCTTCCCCTCTCCCTTTACCTGGCCAGTTTCATTATCTGCTTCGGTTCAGAAGCTCTCTACCAGCGGTGGCTTTTCCCTCCGTTGTTTGCGGCTTCACTGATCTGCGCTGTGGTTGTTCTTTTCATGGGTGAAGACGCGCCTCTCCTGGTGCAGATTGGCGTTGACGCCGTGGTTCTCTTCACGGGCAGCATGGTCTGCCACGGCGAGCTGTCCCGCGCAAAACCTGGCACCAGGCATTTGACGAGCTTCTATCTGACCGTTGCGACGGGAGGAGCTCTGGGGAGTGTGTGTGTCGCAATTGTCTCACCTCATGTGTTTGCGGGGTTCTGGGAATTTCATATTGTTCTGTTTCTGGCTTCAGCCCTCTTTCTCATCGCACTTATCCGCGACCGCTCTTCCTTCCTGTACAAGAAACCGATTCTCATCGGGTTCACGCTCGGCCTGTTCATCGCCGGGCTCGGCGTCGCGCTTGCCGTAGAAGCAACGCAATTGAATCCGGACACGCGGTTCATGACCCGGAACTTTTATGGTGCATTGCGGGTCGTTGAAAACCACGAGGAACACTACCTCGAGCTCGATCATGGGCGCATCGAGATGGGTTGCCAGTATGAACAGCCCGAACGCTCCCGCCTGCCTGTGTCGTATTACACCAAAGCGAGCGGGGTGGGGCTGGCCATCTCGAATCACCCTCGACGTGAGGTGGGACTCCGGATCGGCGTGGTAGGGCTTGGGGTGGGAACGATCGCGGCGTACTGTGGCGCACGGGACACAATCTGTTTCTACGAGATTAATCCTGCTGTCATAGATCTGTCGCGGGGATCGTATCCTTTCTTTACCTACTTGAAGGACTGCCCTGGCCACGTTCAAGTGAAACTCGGAGATGCGAGGCTGGTCATGGAACAAGAAATAATGGAGCACCAAGAGCAAAGATACGACATCCTTGTCGTTGACGCCTTTACGGGGGACGGGATTCCCGTGCACCTTCTCACCAAAGAAGCGTTTGGGGTGTATCTGGCCCATCTCCGTGATGCCGATGGGATTGTCGCGGTCCACATCTCTAATGAATACGTGAACCTGATCCCGGTAGTTGAAGGCTATGCCCGCGGAGAAGGGCTCTCAAGCGTTCTCATCAGCGCAGAAGACAATACGGAAGGGCAGGATGCAACCGATTGGTTTCTCCTCTCGCGTTCGCCAGCAGTACTTCATTGTCAACCGATAGTGGCAGCTGCCACACCTTGGGACTCTGTCTTTGTGAAGGGAATTCATCCCTGGACGGATGATTATAGCAATCTGATGCAGGTCTTGCGGTAGATTCGATACTTAACGCATGGTCTGAGTGGGCATACGGCGAAGGTAATGTCCGAAGGTTCTACAGGTCCCAGCCGGCGGTTGAAATGTAACACGATACCCGGAGCGCAGGCAACCATGAAGCCAAAGCCGCACCGAGAGATATGAACACCCCTGGCCGAAGCCGGGGCCCTTGTCCGTCATTGTCAGCCGGGCAGATCTTATCGCACCAGCAGAAGTCGTTTCGCGGCCACAAAACCCCCTGCCTTGAGCCTGTAGAGATAACACCCGCTCGCGAGACGTGACGCGTCAAAGACCACATTGTGGTACCCCGCCGTCATCATCCCATCCACCAGTTGAGCTACATTTTCCCCGAGCAGATTGTACACCGCGAGGCTCACCCAGGCGTCACGAGGGAGTGCAACAACGATCGTTGTTGCCGGGTTGAAGGGATTGGGGTAGTTCTGCGCGAGCGAGAATACCGACGGGGGCATGCCATCGTTCGCACCCCGGGTGATCTCCACTTTCACGGCTTCGGTGTGGTGGACGGCGCCGTCAAGGTCAACTTGCTGCAGCCGGTACCACCACGTGCCCGTGCCTGCGCCGGCATCGGTATATGAGTACTGACAGGTCTGAAGCGTCGTCCCGTGACCGCCGACAAAACTGTTGGAGAGAGCATGGAAATTGTCCGGCGGATCCGGAGACCGCTCAACGGAGAAGCCGTAGTTGTTCGTTTCACTGACCGTTGCCCATTCGAGCAGGACAGTATTCCCGGTACGTACCGCTGCGGTGAATGACGAAAGCTGTATCGGCAGCGGGGTGTGGGTCACCGGGATCGTCGATGCCACCCAACCGCTGAATTGGTCGAACGTAAAATTCTTCAACGGGCTTTCTGTGGAATTCACCGCATTCTCCGTGGTCGAGCCGGTTCCCTCGTTGAAATGCCAGTAACCGATCACACCGCCGGGCGCAGATGAGTAGATGGTGTCCATATCGACAGCGATCATGCCTGAATCGCGCCCGGTCCCCCACAGGACCACCTCGTCAATTTGACCCATGACGGGAAACACATAGTGGATGCCGTCGTCATCAGGCTTTGCACCGACATATGTGTACGCAAAGGAAGTGTTCAGGTTGCCGGTATACGTTCCAGAAGCGACCTGCTCCCCGTTGCGGAAGAGCCTCATCGTGTGATCGGACATGGTGAATGCCACGTGTTGCCAGGTACCGGTAGGAAAGACGGCCGGATCCGCGATCTCGTTGGTCGCACTCCCATCGGTTGTCATTGCCAGGTCAAGACAGTTGCCCGGATTTATGGAGAGATGAAACTGTCCCGGGAAAATGGTTCCCCAGTTGGCGAGAATCACTTGCCAGTCGGATTTCAAGTGTCCCGCGTTGATCCATAGTTCTCCCGTGACCCCGGAGCCGTTCAGGGTGATGGCATTGGAGATATCGACATACGTCGCATTTCCGTCCAGGTTAAGAGCCGTGCCCATGAGAGCCGGGTCAGCCGATTGTATAGACCTTCTGCCCGAAGGTGTGTTCAGTCCGGCAGTGGCAGATGTGCTGACGATGCAGAGAAACGTAAGAATGAACGCTCCATAGATAGAGTGTTTCATTGTCTGATCCTTTCTTCAAAGGGCGACCTGCAATGTTCCAGTTGAACCGGAATTATCTCACACGGGACGCGGGATGGGACGTCGGGTCGGCGTGATAAGGCTGGCAGACAATTTGGTCGGCGGTGTGGGCTCTGAAGCGGGAGTGCAAACATCAGGTAATCGAGAACTTGCGCTCTCTGGTCAGACGCAGAAGCCACAGAAGCCCAGCCGCTTGTCGACCTATCTGCACTGCGGGAAATGTACTCTGCCGTTCTGAGTGAATCAAGAATTGTCCGACTTAATTTGAGCAGGTGCAATTTGGGCAGGCAATGAGCGGAGTGTTACGTAAATGCACAGTACATAAATATCTGTCATTCGCCAGAGTATACCCTCAACTTCGCCGCGATCGCATGCCTGGGGGTGAACGACGCTGTGAAGGTCGCGATGATCAAACGGCTCGTCCCTGCGGCGGTATCCTAGCGTGGATCGTTCAGAGGTGTGAGAAGGAAAATCCCGCGGGGACGAACATGCTCGTCCCCGCGTTTCGGATGTGGGCCCGGTTATTGCGCCGCGTGGTGCCGGTGGATCCGGCGCGCATCATGGTCGAGCGAGCCCTCTGCCACCGCTTTGATGACTTCATCGATCGTATGCAGGCCGGTCAGGACAGGAACCAGGTTTGACTGCCTGAGGTGGTCCACAGCACCCTGTCCCATCCCGCGGGAAATTACGGCCGCACAATCCAGGACCGGCGAAAGCATGGTTTGATGGCGCCTCTGGTGTGATTCGCCGTGATGGTGCCCATCGTCGTCGTGCCTTTCCTCCGACGCAAAGCTGTGATGACCGGCTTTTTCCCGCCGTTCTTGCCTGACGGCCTTTCCGTCAGCGAAGGTGATGACTTCATAGAACAGTGCGCGGCCGAAATGAGAACTCACCGTCGTCCCGTCGTCCGTGACAATTGCTATTACGGCATTCTTAAAATCCATAACGATCTCCTATTGCTTATTGGTGTATTTGCTTATGACGTATGTGACGTCCCTTCCTGTGACTCATCGCTGTTCTGCAGCGGCAAGCAGCAGCGTCTGCACTCGACGCGCGATCGATTCTCAGTGTTTCTTGTCTGTCGACATTTGCAGCGTGGACACTCGAGATGGCTTCCGCGGCCGTACGTGAAGGCTCCGCCAGATATTCCTATCCGGCAACCGTGAACAAGTGCCCTTGCAACTTTCGATCTCCCGGACTCAACAATTCTTCCGAACGTCGCACGTGAAATGCCCATTTGCCTCGCGGCCCTTACCTGAGAATAACATTCCAAGTCAGCCAGCCGCAAGGACTCGAACTCATCCAGGGTCAATGTGACGGCGTCCTTCGGAGCGGCATGTTCTACATTCCCGGAGGGAAGGAAGAAGAGCACCGGCGGTGCGAAGGCGAGTCGGCGGAGCCGTTTGGGGCGGGCCAGGTGTCGTGCGCTCCTGTGCGTGGGAAATAATTATGAGCATATGCTCGTAATAAATATCGCCGATCCGATGACCAAAGTCAACTATAGAAAAGAATGTCAAGCGATGCCTGCGGGAGAGGATATATCTCTGCTGCCTGGCTGACCACCTCTGCGTTCTCCTTTGCCCGGCGTTGCATTGGCGCCGGAATCTGCAACCGTCTCGGATGATTCGCAAAGTGTCGTTCGCCCGGCCCGGTCCTGGCCGGGACCGGCAGCGGCGGAGAATGGGAACTATGGGAATGCGGAACCCACTCAGAAAGAATGGCTATTCAAGGGCGGAATCTCCATATTTACAGCACTGCTGCGCGATGGCGCGGCTCGAATCTGAACACGGCGAAACAGGGGCACGAGTGGGAAAGGAATGAAAAATGTCGGTGTTGTTGAAAGTCTCTGGCGCTACCCCGTCAAGAGCATGAGGGGCGAACAGATGGGGAGGATGTTCATGGGGTTTTCGGGCATCTACGGCGATCGTTGCTTCGCGTTTAAGAGTTCCGCCGCGCCCAAAGGGGCCCCGTATCTGACGGCAAGCGTGCAACAACGCATGCTGACATTTCGGCCGGTGTTTCGACATCCGGAACGTGCCGCAGCGCCGCCGAACCTGGCGGAGGCCACGAACATCGCGCCCGGCATAACTCCGGCAAACGGCGATGAGAACGACCTTGCCGTGGATATCGTCACACCCTCGGGAAGAGTCCTCGCCATCGATGACCCGGTCCTGGTGGAATTGCTCGGCGAGGGAATCAACGAATCGAACCGGCTCACGCTCCTTCGCTCAGACCGCGCTCTGACGGATTGCCGCCCGGTGTCGCTGATCGGTTTGGGAACCATCCGGCAGATTGAAACGGAATCGGCCGTTCCTCTCGACAAACGACGGTTTCGTGCAAATGTGTACGCACACCTCGAATCGAACCGGGGGTTTGAAGAGGACGATTTTGTCGGTCGCAGAATTCGCATCGGTGCGAAGGCGGAGATGATGGTGCTTGAACGAGATCCCCGCTGCAATGTGATATCCCTCGACCCCCTCACCGGGGAACACAACCCGGAGATCCTCCGCAAAGTCGCCCGCTTGCACGGTGCTTTTGCCGGCGTGTATTGCGCCGTCCTTGTGGAAGGAATGCTGACACAGGGTGATCTGATCCAGGTGTCGGAGTAGTTGTCTGCCGCTTTATCGTCGAAAGGTGAACCGATGGCGCGCCAGCGGGAATCAGGAATCATCTCCGTCACGGGACCGGTCGAGCTTCCTCTCCCGGGCGTCTTTCTCCCGCACGAGCACATCATGTCCGTGTTCGGCAGAGAGCGGTCCCGCCGTGTGGACTATGATGAAGAACGGCTCATCGCCTCGGTCGTCCCGTACCTCGTTCACCTGAAGTCACTCGGTTGCTCGGCGATCGCGGACTGCACCGCCGCCTGGATCGGCCGCAGGCCGGACCTCCTCAGGCGGATTTCGGTTGAATCCGGGGTTGCGATTCTCACGAACACGGGTTACTACGGCGCCGCCGGCGGACGATACCTTCCTGACGGCATCGGGTCGCTCGGGGTTGACGATGTTGCCGGCATATGGGTGGGGGAGTGGGAGGAGGGGATCGACGGGACGGGAATTCGCCCCGGGTTCATAAAGACCGCAATAGACAACGACAGTCTTTCCGCGATCGACCGGACGCTCATCAGCGCGGCCGCCCGGGTTCACCGGAAAACCGGCCTGCTCATACAGACACACACGGGAGACAACCCCGGGTCAGTTCGCGAGATTCTGAGTATCCTCGGGGAAGAGGGGGTCCACCCCCGTGCATGGGTCTGGGTTCACGCGCACCTTGTGCGGGACCGGACCCGGCTTCTCTCCGCCGCCCGTGCGGGCTCGTGGATTTCGCTGGACGGCGTCCATCCCGAACGGGACACGGATATCATCGGAACCCTCAGGCTGATGAAGTCGGAGGGTCTCCTCGACCGCGTCCTGCTCTCGCACGACGGGAACGCATTCACTGCCGAGGGCTCACGCAGGCCTTTCGAGCATCTTTTTGGAGAGTTTCGCGCAAATCTCCTCCGTGAAGGACTCACCGATTCGGAATTCTCGCTCTTGACGGAAATCAACCCCCGAACCGCCTTCATTTCTGCGCCCGGTGCGTAGCACCGTTCTGTGGTCACCCGTGCTTCAGCACCGCGGACCACGACAGCGGCAGTCGCGGGCCGGGAGTTCTCAGGAATCCGGCCTCGCGCGCGAGAGCCATCGTCGCCTCGAATTCCTGTCTCGACACGTGGAATAATTTCGGTTCCACGATGAGAAACGACCCGTGCTGCTTGAGGAGAGGTCTGAGTTGCCTGAAGAAGGATCCTTTGTCTGGGACTTCGTGAACCATGTAAAATGCCAGCCCGAAATCAATCCTGTCCGTCACGTTGATCGTCTCTCTTCCGCAGCGGATGGGCGTGATGATCGATTCCAGCTCCGTGCCCCGGATCTTGTTCCGCAGTTTCTCCAACATGCCTTCCTGTAAGTCGGCGGATATCACCTTTCCCGTCCTGCCCACCATGCCGGCAAGAGCAATGGAGAAGAACCCCGGCCCGCATCCGATATCGAGAACGGTCATCCCCTCCCGGACAAACGGAGCGACGATCTTCCCCGGATTCTGAAGCAGAGACCTTACCCTGCTGTCAAGTGAGTTCGCAAGTTCGACAGGGCATACGCGATTTCGTTCGTCATTCATTGTGCCTCCTGGACTGGTGTATTATACGTTCGAAAGGCAAGAAAAGTGTCTCAAAGAAGTGAACCACCGCTGATCGGATATTCCAGGCATCCGTCGATCTAGTCCCTTTTTCATCCTTTTGGGTGATTGAGGTCACGATCACTCACCTGTAATATGTACGCGGTTAACAAGGATGCCATGAACATACTTCTCGTTTGCCCTGAGTACCCCGATTCATTCTGGTCGTTCAAGCACGCCCTCAGGTTCATATCCAAAAAAGCAGGGCAGCCCCCGCTGGGATTGCTGACGGTCGCGTCGTTGCTTCCTCCCGATTGGCAGAAAAGACTCGTCGACCTGAACATTCGTGCTCTGACAGACGAGGATCTCGGGTGGGCTGATTACGTCTTCCTCGGGGGAATGTCCGTCCAGGCGGACTCCGCACGGGAGGTCATCGCCCGCTGCAATGCTACGGGCACCAGGATCGTGGCGGGCGGCCCCCTTTTCACGGCGAGGCACGACGAATTTCCGGGAGTGGACCATTTTGTGCTGAACGAGGCGGAAATCACGCTTCCGCAGTTCCTGGGCGACCTTCGGGAAGGCCGGCCGAAACCGCTGTACACGACGAATGAGTGGGCGGATCTTTCGACGACCCCTCTGCCGATGTGGGAGCTCCTCGACCGCCGGCAGTATGCGACGATGAACGTCCAGTATTCCCGCGGGTGCCCGTACGACTGTGAATTCTGCGACATCACCGTTCTCTACGGACGCCTCCCGCGAACGAAAACAGGCGATCAGCTGATCGCGGAGATGGACGCGCTCCACAGCAGCGGGTGGCGGGGTCACGTGTTCTTCGTCGATGACAATTTCATCGGGAACAGGGGGAAATTGAAGAAGGAAGTCCTTCCCCGGATCATCGGCTGGATGAAAGAGAACGGACATCCCTTCTCGCTCGGGACGGAAGCGTCGCTCAACCTGTCTGACGACACGGAGCTTCTCGAGCTCATGGCACAGGCGGGGTTCGAGGAGGTCTTTGTCGGTATCGAGAGCCCGAATGCCGAGAGCCTGGAGGAGTGCAGGAAGATCCCGAACAGGAACCGGGATTTGATTGCGAGCGTCCGGAAGCTGCAGGACGCAGGGCTCCAGGTGCAGGGGGGATTCATCGTCGGATTTGACAACGACCCTCTATCCATATTTGACACGTTGATCAAATTCATCCGGGAAAGCGGAATCGTCGTCGCGATGGTGGGACTCCTGAACGCCCCGATCAACACGCGGCTGTATCACCGGATGGGAAAAGAAGAGCGCCTGCTCAAAACGTTCTCAGGATCCAATACGGATTTCTCGATGAACTTCACGCCGAAGATGAACCACAGGACGCTCCTCGAAGGATACGAAAGAATCCTCTCGACGATCTATTCACCCGGTGAATACTACAAACGGGTTACGGAATTCCTCAGGACGCACGAGCCTCTGCGGAAACACCGGACCCCCATCCGGTTTACACAGCTTCGCGCGCTGTCCCGGTCCATGCTTCTCCTCGGCGTGATCGGGAACGAACGGTTTTACTACTGGAAGCTCTTCTTCTGGTCCCTGTTCCGATGCCCCCGCCACTTCTCAACGGCAATCACGCTGGCGATTTACGGATTTCACTTCCGGCGCGTTCTGGAACAGTACATCTGATGCTTGCCGCCTCCCGCAGGCCGCATCCCCCGGTGCAGCGAATCCGCATTCTCCTCGTCGAGGACAATCGAATCCTTCGCGAGGGGATAGCGGCGATGCTGAACCGTGAAAAGGACATGATCGTCGTATCCTGCACCGGAGGTCACGACAGCATACTCCTGGAAGCCCGGAAGATGAAGCCGCACGTCGTTCTTCTCGACCTCGGCCTCCGGAACCAGGACGGCATCCGTGCGGTGGGGGCGCTGAGAAAGCGATTCCCCGGAATACACGTGATTGGCATGGGCCTCATCCCTTCACAACAGGATATCGTCGAGTCAGTGCAGAGCGGGGCATCCGGGTTCATCCTCAAAGACGCAAAACTGGAGGACGTTCTGGGCTCCATTCGTTCCGTAGCGAGAGGGATCAAAGTTCTCCCGCCCCCCCTGGCAGGCTCTCTCTTCTCCCACGTCATCGAGCATGCCCTCAAAACGGGGAAAGGAAGAGTGGAGAACGCCGTTCGGATGACAAAACGCGAACGGGAGATCATTGCTCTGATCGCCGAAGGGCTCAGCAACAAGGATATTGCCGTCAGACTCAGCTTGGCGACGTACACGGTCAAGAGCCACGTCCACAACGTCCTGGAAAAGCTGGCACTGCACAGCCGGCTGCAGATCGCCGCGTTCACACGTGACGAGGGTAATTCTTGAATCCCACTCCTTGCATTTTTCGGTCCGTCCGCATATACTTGGTATAGTTGAGTTGTAGTCCCGGGCCGGAATCTCTGCTGGATGAAGACGATTCGCATACTCCTTGTTGAAGACAACCGCATTCTGCGTGAGGGAATAGCAGCAATGCTGGAGGGGGAACGCGATATGCGGCTCGTGGCTTCATCCGGAGGCCACGACCTGACGTTGCGGCAGGCTCGAAGGTTGAGACCCCAGGTGGTCCTCCTTGACCTCGGGCTGCGCAATCAGAACGGTCTGCGTTTCGTTTCAGCGCTGAGGGATGAGACTCCTGAATGCAGGGTGATCGGGATGGGGCTCATCCCGTCGCAGCAGGATATCGTCGAACTTGTCGAAGCCGGAGCTTCGGGGTTCATACTCAAAGACGCCACCGTCGATGAATTCCTCGGTGCCATTCGCTCCGTGGCCCGCGGGATCAAAGTTCTCCCCCCTCCCCTTGCAGGCACCCTCTTTTCGCACGTGATCGAACATGCCCTCAGGAAGGGGAAAGGAAAAGTCCAGAGCGCCGTCCGGATGACCAAGCGCGAACGGGAGGTGATTTCCCTGATTGCCGAAGGGCTCAGCAACAAGGAAATCGCCGGCCGGCTCGACATTGCCACCGACACCGTCAAGAGCCACGTGCACAGCATACTGGAAAAACTGGCGCTCCACAGCCGCCTGCAGATCGCAACGTTCACCCGGGAAACCGGGGTGTAACACTTCCTCAACTTCGTGCCGCACGACGGCTCCAACTGCCGTCAGCCCTGTTTTCCCCCCTGAGAGAGTTAACTCCTTTACCATCCTTTGGACGGATGGCATTTGCCCCGTTGCTTGAGTACCATAATCCGGACACCAACGAACATCGTGAGAATCGGAGAGAGTCGATGAACTGGGATCGCATCGAAGGGCAATGGAAGCAACGGCGCGGCAAGGCCGTGCGCCTCTGGGGCAAAGTGATGAATGACGAGCTAGCCGGAGTCGCCGGCAGGTACGAGCAGCTCGTCGGCCAGCTTCAGGAACGCTTCGGGAATGCGAGGGAGGAGGCGACGGAGCACACCGCGAGGTTCCGGGAGATTGCGCAGGAATTGAAGAATACAAATAGAAAGCTGACAAGCCTGCTTGATTCCATGTCGACTGTTCCGGTCGCGCAGCGACCGAAAGAGGTCAGGCGGCGCAGGTCCGTAGGCCGGAGGCGAGCAGCTTCCCCGAAACGGAAAAAACCGACCACACGGAGAAACGTCTTATGAAAACCGAAAGCCTGATTCTTTTTCTCGTTATCGGCATAATTGCCGGCTACCTCGCCGGAAAGATCATGAAGGGAGCCGGGTTCGGCCTCCTCGGCGATCTTATCGTCGGCGTCATCGGTTCATTTGTCGGCGCCTGGGTGTTCGGGCTTTTCGGCATCTACACCGCGGGCATACTCGGGCTCCTCATCGCCTCTGTCGCGGGCGCTCTTCTTCTCCTGTACGTCGTCCGGCTTGTGAAGAAGGCCTGATCCGATCCATCGATTACCAGGGAACAGGGATGGATGCGGGTGTTCTGATCGGGTACTTTGGCCAGAGGGACGGGGCGCGCAGGGCTCTGAAGGAATTGCGGAAAAAGGGGTTTGGTCGTGCCGCATGCGTGAGCAGGGGCGTCGGGGGAGAACTCCGCCGCCGGGACGCGTTTCTGCGCCGGCTTTTTTCGAGAGCCGCCGCGGCGTTCATCCTGCCGGCCGTGGTTGTCCTGTCGGTTGCGGAATCTCTGCCGTGGGCCGGCCCGCACGGAACCGGCTCCGCGTCCGCTCTCGCCCTCGCTGCCGGTGTGATCGGGACGCTCTTGTGCATGGCCTGGTTCCGACGTTCGAAGTTCGGCGTGGAGTCGGGCCTGCTCCGGGATCACTCCCGCTGGCTCCTCCCCGGCGAGACGGTCCTGATACTCCAGGCGCCGATCGGAACGCTGGGGATCCCTGCCGCCATTCTTCTCGAAATCAGCGATGTTCCCCCTGCACTCTTCATCCTCCGGCCGAAGGGGGAGATCCCCGGGGGTGAAGGGCTGGTTCCCGGCCCCCCGCTCACGACGTCGCAGCTCCAGCTGCATGCGCGCCACCTCGCCTCGTCCCATCACCTGGTGTCGCGTTCGCCCCGCAGGGCCGAACTCCTCAAACAGACCGAGCTGAACCGGAAGTGGATCCAGCAGGCCTGCATAGCTCTGACCGGAGCGAGTCGTCTGGAACAGGGTGTCCCTCCGAGCTCCGAATGGCTCCTGGACAACGAGTACATTATCGAAAGCAACGCCCGGGGGATCCGTCAGAACCTGCCGAGGCGGTATTACAGGCAACTGCCCGTGCTTGCGAACGAGCCGGACCGGGATCTGCCCCGGATCTACGCCCTTGCGCGGGAACTGGTCTCAAGGACCGATCTGCGACTTGACCAGGACAACATTCTCTCCTTTGTCGCGGCGTATCAGGAGACGGTGTCGCTTTCCATCGGAGAGCTCTGGGCGATTCCCCAGATGCTCCGTCTGGCCCTTCTGGAAGGCATCCAGCGGATAGCCCGCAGTGCGCTCACGGACCTGCGGGAACGGGGGATCGCGAGTTTCTGGGCGAATCGGCTGATCGCCGTCAACCACCAGGACCCTCACCAGATTTTCTCGATTCTCGCCGAGCTTGCAAAGAGCCAGGTCGATCCGAGTCCGTACTTCGCTTCGCAGTTAATCGACTATCTCTACGACGAGGGTCCTGTGATGGAGCCGGTGCAGCGCTGGCTCGAGCGGAAATTCCAGAAGTCGCTGAACGAGCTTGGCCTTCGTGAAAGACACCGTCAGACGGAAGAACAGCTCTCCATCGGAAATGCCTTCACGAGCCTCCGCCAGCTCGACCTGCTGGACTGGAAAGTCTGTTTCGAGAAGCTCAGCCGGGTCGATGCCCTCCTCCGGATGGACCCTGCCGGCATATACGCCGAAACGGACTTTGACACGCGCGACAGATGCCGGCGCGTGATCGAAGATCTCCACCGCAGCTCCGGGAGGGAGGAGGAAAAGATAGCCCGGGGTGCGCTTGATCTCGCGAACCGGGCGCTCCTGGATTCCCCGGTCGACCTGACCTGGACTCACGTCGGGGCCTACCTTATCGGCGAGAGGAGGAGTGACCTCGTGCTCAGGCTCGGCCTGAGAGAATCCCTGCGGTACCGGGCCCTCCAGTGGATCTTTCGTCATCACGCCTCCGTGTACATCGGCGGGCTCTGTTTCCTGACGCTGTCCCTGATTGTGCTCGTCATTCTGCTCGGCGCGGGGGGGGAGACCCCGGTACTCAGGCTTTTTGTCGCGCTCCTCATGGTCGTCCCTGCCAGCCAGGTATCCCTCGAGGTCATGAATTACGCTGTCATGCGGATCCTTCCGCCGCGCGCCCTGCCGAAAATGGACTACAGGGTCAGGGGGATCCCCGATGCGTGCAGGACGATCGTCGTCGTCCCCATGATGCTCGCGGACCTGAAGACGATCGCCGCCGAGGTTGAAAAGCTCGAAATCCGCTATCTCGCGAACAAGGAAGCCAACATTCTCTTCGCCCTGTTTACCGATTATGCGGATGCACCGGAGATACACGCAGCGTCCGACGACTCCTACCTCGGAGCGGCGGTACAATCAATCGAGGATCTCAACCGCCGCTACGGCGGAGGACGGTTCTTCCTCTTCCACCGTGAGAGGAAGTGGTCTGATTCCGAGCAGAAATTCATCGGCTGGGAACGGAAGCGCGGGAAGCTCGAAGAGTTGAACGGCCTGATCGACGGTACGCGCAGTCCGGATGCCGGCCGGCTCGTCCATGTCGGCGATCCGGGCCGGCTCGCCGACGTGAGATTCGTGATCACGCTCGACAGCGACACACAGCTCCCCCATGATACGGCCCGACGTCTCATTGAAACCATCGCGCACCCCCTCAACCGGATTCGCCTTGATGAACGGGGGCGGGTCCGCGCAGGCTACACGATCATTCAGCCGCGCGTCAGCCCCTCGCTCCCGAGCACGAACGGGTCCCCCTTCAGCCGGCTCTTTTCGGATTCTGTGGGTGTCGATCCGTATACGAACGCGGTCTCCGACGTCAACCAGGACCTGACGGGTGAGGCTTCGTATCAGGGGAAGGGGATATACGACGTGCGGGAATTCAGCAGGGTGCTTTCCGGCAGATTCCCGGATGGAATGCTTCTCAGCCATGATCTTATCGAAGGTGCGCACGTCCGTGTGGGGCTCGCAAGCGACATCGAACTCTATGACGAGTTCCCGCAGGACTACCTGAGCTTCATCAAAAGGGAGCGCCGCTGGATCCGGGGGGACTGGCAGATCGCGGCGTGGACACTCCCGCGCGTGCCGGCGCGCGGCGGCGGCCAGGCTCCCAACCCGCTCTCCCTGTTCAACCGGGGGAAGATATTCGACAACCTGCGAAGGAGCCTGCTCCCCGCGGCAAGCCTGGTTCTGCTCCTCGTCTCGTGGCTGATCTCCCGCCAGGCCGGAGTTATTGTCACGCTGGTGGTTTCCGCGGATCTTTTCTTTCAATCCCTGGCCAGGCCGTTTACATGGGCGACGACGCGCCAGGAATTGAGGGGGATCTCGCCCGCAAAGCTGGCACACGAACTGGTCCGCGTGTTTGCGGAAGCGTCGCTTATCCCCTGTCAGTCCTGGCTCTCGCTGGACGCCATCGTGAGGGCACTTTACCGGCGGCACGTCTCGCACCGGGGGCTGCTGGAGTGGGCAACTGCGCATGCGAGGCACGACGAATCCCGGGAACGGGTGGTGCTTCTTCTCCGCTGGATGTGTGTCGCAAGCCTCTTCAGCGCGATAATATTCCTGGGGCTGTGGTACCGGGCCCCGTCATCCCTCCCGGTTGCCTCCCCCTGGGCGGCGCTCTGGTTCCTTTCGCCCGTGGTGGGATGGCTCCTGAACAGGCGGCCGGTGACAGAGCAGCCTCAGTCTCTCCTCGCCGAAGCGGAGAGACAGTACCTCAGAAATGTCGCGCGTCGGACGTGGCGTTATTTTTCGGACTTTGTCGATGAACGATCCTCCTGGCTTCCCCCCGACAACTACCAGGTGTCGTACCAGAATAAGCTTGCGATGCGGACCAGCCCGACGAACATCGGCCTCTGGATGGTCAGCGTGCTCGGGGCGCGTGAACTCGGCTACCTTACCGGAGATGAGGTTATAGACAGGCTTGCCCTGACGATGAAGACGATTTCGGCCCTGGAGCGTCATGAAGGGCATCTGCTCAACTGGTACGACATCCAGACGCTTCTTCCCCTGAAACCCAGGTATGTGTCCGCCGCGGACAGCGGTAATCTGCTCGGCGCACTCTGGACGCTTGACCAGGGGCTCACGCAGCTGTGGAAGGGCGCCTTGCTTGACAGGGAAGCGTTTGCAGGTTTGTTTGATACTGCTCAGATTCTTCGCGAGACCATACTCGCGGACAAGGTTCCGGGTGTGAATGTCCGCCTTCTCGATGATCTGCTCCGGGTCTGGGGATCTCCCCCCGATCGTGTGGTGGACATGGTCTCCGCCCTGCGCCGGACCCGCAAGGGGGTCAGCGATATTGCCGGAGAGGTCAGTGCGTCGTTGGCCGGGAAAAAGAAGGCGGCATACTGGGCTTTCCAGATGCGGGCACAGCTTGAGGCCTGGCTGAACACCGCGGACCGGTACCTGGGATGGATCGGGATACTCGGCGAGAGGGCCTCACCGGACGCCGTCACGGCGAATCCGGACCTTGCGGGGGCAATCCGCGGGGCGCTTCGTGACGCACCTTCACTCCGGGATCTTGCCTCGGGCACTCTCGGCTGGATCGGGCCTCTCAGGGAACTCCAGAACGGAGGTCGTGCGGAAGTCCCCGGGGAGTCCGACTGGATCAGCCGCGTGTTCAAGGCGCTCGATGACGCCAAGTGGCTCGCCGGCGAGATGTTCGGTTCGGGCGAACAGCTCGCGCGGCAGGTCCGCCAGCTTTCCGATTCGATCAACATGCGTTTCCTCTATAATGCAGACCGTCGGTTGTTCTCCATCGGCTACAACGTCTCCGAGGGGCGCCTGGATCACGCCTTCTTCGATCTCCTCGCAAGCGAGGCCCGCCTGGGGAGCTTCGTGGCCATCGCACGGGGGGATGTTCCCGCGGAACACTGGTTCGCCATGAGCCGCCCCTACGGTGCGATCGGAAGACGCCAGGTGCTTCTGAGCTGGACGGGGACGATGTTCGAATACCTGATGCCCCTGCTTTTCCTTCGCCCGTTCGCAAACTCCCTTCTCGAGAAGGCGATGGGTGATGCTGTCGCCGTCCAGATCGCGTACGCACGCAAGCACCGCGTGCCCTGGGGGATCTCGGAATCCGCATCCGGGGATCTGGATTCCCACAAGACGTACCAGTACAACGCGTTCGGAGTGCCGGAACTCGGCCTCAAGCGCGGCCAGGTGGAAAGGATCGTCATCGCCCCCTATGCCGCGCTGCTGGCGGTGGCCCTGGCGCCCCGTGAGACCGTTCGCAATCTGAAACACCTGGCCCGCATGGGGATGCTGGATGACTGCGGGTTCTTCGAAGCGATTGACTTCAGTCACCAGACGGACCGCGAGGGGGACCGCGGCGTGATCGTACGGACGTACATGGCTCACCACGAAGGGATGGGCTTCCTGTCGCTTGTGAACTTCCTGCGCGGTAATCTCTTCCAGGCGGCGTTTCACGCCGATCCGCGGGTGCGCGCCGTCGAGCCTCTGCTCCACGAACGCATCCCGCAGCTGCCTCCGCTGGACCAGGTATCGGCGCACGCGCGGGTCTCCTCGATCGCCGGCATCGGCGAGGACGCTCTCGCGGTCAGCCAGTTCGACACGCCTCACACGGCAAGTCCCCGGACGCAGCTCCTTTCGAACGGCGCGTACGGCGTGATGGTCACAAACGCCGGGGGGGGCTACAGCCGCTGGCGTGACTTTGAAATCACCCGGTGGCGATCCGATCGCACGAGCGACCCGTGGGGGACGTTTTGTTACGTCAGGGATGAAGATTCCGGCCGATTGTGGTGCAATACGTATCAACCCACGGCGGGGGAGGTGGAGGGCTTCAGCGTCGACTTTTCGCTGGACCGGGCGGTGTTCCGCCGCGTCGACAACGACATCGAGATCGAAACCGAGATCATCGTCGTCCCGGAGGACGACGTCGAAATCCGGCGCATGACGCTCGTCAACCGGACCCTCCGGTCCCGCCGGCTTGAGCTGACAAGTTACGTCGAGCTCTCCATGGCGCCTCACAATGCGGACCGCCAGCATCCCGCATTCAACAAGCTCTTCATCGAGACCGAGGCCGTGCCGGCACAGGACATTCTCCTCGCGCACAGGCGGGCCCGCCAGGAAAGCGACCCGCCGATGTGGGTCGGTCACAGGTTTTCGCCCGCGCACGACGATGCCGGAGAATTCCGGTTCGAGACCGACAGGGGCCGGTTCATCGGCCGGGGGCGAACGCTCGCCGCCCCGATGGGAGCGGTTCAGGACCCCGGGAACACGCAGGGGTATGTCATCGATCCGATTCTCAGCCTTCGTCAGAGACTGACGCTGGCTCCCCGCCAGCGGCTTCAGGTGTCGATGGTCCTCGCCGCCGGCGCCTCGCGTGAGCACGTCGTCGGCCTGCTGGAGAAATACGCCGACCCCCCCGCGATCGACAGGGCGATGGAGCTGGTCTGGGCATCCGCCCAGCTTGAACTCCGTCTTCTGCGCATCCAGCCGGATGAAGCGCGCCGGTTTCAAAAACTGGCGAGCCATCTCCTGTTCCCCAACCCGCTGCTCCGTTCTCCGTCCGAGCGGATCATGAAGAACCGCAAGGGCCAGTCCGGCCTCTGGGCGTACGGAATCTCCGGAGACCTGCCCATCGCCCTCGTTGCCGTGGGGGAAGAGCGTGACGTCATGCTTGTGCGCCAGATGCTCCAGGCACAGAAGTACTGGAGGCTGCACGGGCTCGAGACCGACCTTGTCATCCTGAACGAGGAGGAGGGGGGCTACAGGCGTCCGCTTCACGAAGCGCTCGAACTCCTGATCCAGTCCACCGGTGCCCCCGCGGGCGAGGAACGGCGGGGAGGAATATATCTCCGGGACGAGGACCAGATCCCGGCGGAAGACCTGACCCTCCTGCGGACCGTGGCGGGCATCGTCCTCGTGGGAGCGCGCGGGACGCTCGCGCAGCAATTCGGGCTGCCGATGGAACCCCCCGATATGCCCGGACCCGCGGCGTCGAAGCGTGATCCCCGTGATCCGTCGGCGGTGCTGCCGTTCATGGATCTCGCCTACTTCAACAGTCTTGGTGGGTTCACTCCTGACGGGCGCGAATACGCGATTTACCTTGGACCCGGGATGCACACTCCCGCGCCCTGGGTCAATGTCATTGCCAATGCGGAGTTCGGCGCGATCATCAGCGAGACGGGAGCCGGGTTCACATGGCAGGGGAACAGCGAGCGGAACCGGCTGACCGCCTGGTCGAATGATCCCGTGATGGATCCGCCTTCGGAGGCGCTGTACATCAGGGATGAGGAGACCGGGATATACTGGACGCCGACGGCTTCGCCGATTCGCGAGGAAACCGCATACCGGGCGCGGCACGGGGCGGGCTACTCGGTGTTCGAGCATAACAGCCACGGTATCGAGCAGGAGCTCACCGTCTTCGTCCCGGTGGACGGGGGCGGGGGGGAGCCCGTCAAGATCCAGAGGCTTGCGCTCAGAAATGACTCCGACAGGCCGCGAAGGCTCTCGGTGACATACTACGCGGAATGGACTCTCGGGGAATTCCGCGAAGCAACTCAGATGCACGTTGTGACATCCTGGGACGAAGAGGCCCGGGCACTGATTGCCCGGAATTTCTACAATCCCGACTACGCCGACCGCGTGGCGTTCATGGCGCTCAGCGAGCCCGCCGGATCGTTTACGGGAGACCGGACCGCTTTTCTCGGGCGGAACCGTTCGATGAGGAACCCGATCGCGATGAAGCGCAGCGAGCTCTCCGGGCGGACCGGAGCCGGGATGGATCCCTGTGCGGCCATTCAATCAATCGTCTCTCTCGATCCCGGTGAGCGCATTGAAATATTCTCGATGATGGGTCAGACGCGATCGCTGGAGGATGCCGGTGCGCTCATACGGGCGTATCGCGAGGGGCCGGCCTTTGAAGCCGCGCTCGAGAGGACGCGAGCGTGGTGGGACGACAGGCTCGGTGTCATCCAGGTGCATACGCCCGAGCTCGCGGCTGACTTTCTGGTCAACCGCTGGCTCCTTGTTCAAGCCCTCGGGTGCCGGATCTGGGGACGGTCCGCGTTCTATCAGTCAGGCGGCGCTTTCGGATTCCGCGATCAACTGCAGGACGTGATGGCCCTGGTGTACGCGCATCCCGCGCTTGCGCGCGGGCATATTCTCCTCGCGGCGAGCCGTCAGTTCACCGAGGGTGATGTTCAGCACTGGTGGCATCCGCCGGGAGGCGTGGGAATCCGCACAAGGATATCCGATGATCTTCTCTGGCTTCCTTTTGTGATCGCGCACTACGTCACGGTGACGGGCGACACGAAGATCCTGGGTGAGAACGTGAGCTTCCTCCAGGCGCCGTTGTTAAGGGGGGATCAGCTCGATAGCCTTCTCACGCCCGGCGTGTCAACCGAACGTGCCACGCTCTTCGAGCACTGCAGGCGTGCGGTGACACGCAGCCTGGCATTCGGCCCGCACGGTCTGCCGCTGATCGGGACGGGTGACTGGAATGACGGAATGAACCTCGTGGGCGCGGGGGGGAAGGGGGAAAGCGTCTGGCTGGCCTGGTTCCTGGCGGAGGTGCTGGAGGGGATGGCGGCGATGTCAGATCTCCTTGATCGGCCGGATCTCAGCCTGACGTACCGCGAGCAGCGGAAGGACCTCATCGGGAGGGTTGAGAAGTTCGCGTGGGACGGCGAATGGTATCTGCGTGCAACGTTTGACGACGGCCTCCCCCTGGGGTCGTCAACCTGCGTGGAAGCGAAGATCGACTCACTGCCTCAATCCTGGGCCGTGCTCAGCGGTGCCGCCCGCGTAGATCGCGGAGCGAAGGCGCTCGAATCCGCCTGGGAGCACCTTGTCCGAAGGGACGACGGTCTTGTCCTCCTTTTCGAGCCTCCCTTTGACAGGATGGAACCGTCACCCGGGTACATCAAAGGGTATCCCCCGGGTGTGAGGGAAAACGGCGGGCAGTACACGCACGCCGCGGTCTGGATGGCGATGGCGATGGCCCGGACCGGTGACGGCACGCGCGCGGCGAGCATCCTGCGGATGATCAATCCCGTCGAGCGTGCCCGCGATCCGCTGTCCGTGTGGCGATACGGGGTGGAGCCGTACGTGATCGCAGCAGACGTGTATAATCTTCCCGGGCGGATCGGCCGGGGGGGCTGGTCCTGGTACACAGGGTCGGCGGCCTGGATGTACCGGGCCTGGATTGAAGAGATTCTGGGGCTTCATATCCGCGGGGAGTCCATGACCCTGGCGCCGGTCGTCCCCGCCTGGTGGGACGGATTCAGCATGAGCTACCGCCACGGCGAGTCGGTGTACGAAATCCAGGTCGAGAACCCGGATCATTGCGAGAACGGCGTGACCTTCGTGGAAGTTGACGGATTGAGGTTCGTCGGAGGTGTAATCCCGCTGGGCCGGGATCTTGTCAAACACCGGGTCATTGTCCGGATGGGCTCTACAGAAGCAGTCGTTTGATCTCGCTTTCGAACACGTCCTTCGATGTGAACCCTTCGAACCTGTCCGCGATGTTCCCGTTCTTGTCGATGATGAACGTCGTCGGAATCCCGGATATTCCCCCGTACCTCATCGCAATCGCGTCGGTCCCCAGGAGAACCGCGTAGTTCATGCCGTGCCCGGCGGCGAAGCTCTTCAGCTTGTCCGGTTCGTCGAGCCCGACCCCGATCACCTGCAGTCCCTGCGAGCCGTAGTGTGACTGGAGTTCGATGAAATCGGGGATCTCCCGCTTGCAGGGAGGGCACCAGGTCGCCCAGAAATCCAGGACGACGACTTTTCCCCTGAAGTCCGACAGGGATACCGGCCGGCCATTGATGTCGTTCAGCGTGAATGCAGGTGCCCGGCCGGATTCTGTATCAGGCGGGAGGGCAGGCTTCAACCCTCCGGCCGTGCCGGATTCACCCCTGCCGAGTATGAAGTACCCCGCGAGGAGTATCCCGATTCCGCCCAACATCCAGGCGTAGGCATGGGACGATGTGTTTTCTGATTTCCTGGGCTTCATGTTTTCACTCCCTGATGCCGGTTACCTGTGAGCGAATTTCCATTCCGCCATCCCCCCCTGCAGGTTCGCGGCGGTGAACCCGTTCTGTTTCAACAGGAGTGCCGCGCTTACGCTCCTGCTCCCCGAGGCGCAGTAGCAGACGATTTCGCGCTGCCGGTGAGGTTCGAGTTCCTTCAACCGGGATCGGAGCGATCCGACGGGGATATGGAGCGATCCCTTGATCGCTCCCGATTGACGCTCCGCATCCGTCCGCACGTCCAGGAGAATGAGCCCGTCCTTCGATTTCAATCGTTCTGCGATTTCGGCCGGGGAATACTGTTTGAGTGAGCGCATCTTCAGGAACCGGCGGACGAAAAGATACACGATGAAAGCTGCAGCGGCGTACCAGAGTATCTGAGTTTCCATGGGCGTGATCAGGCGGGGGAGAGTGGTTGGGCCGTCTCGTGCCGGGACGGCTGGATGATGTAGGAGTGGGTGATCTTCACGCACCCCCTGAGCATGGCGGAGACAGAGCAGTACTTTGTCGTCGACAGCTCGATGGCGTGCTCGACATCGGTCTCCTGGATTCCATCGCCTGTGAACACGTATTCGATATGGATATCGGTGAACACCTGGGGATGCCCTTCGCAGGCATTCCCCGTCAGACGCACCTCGAAACCCTCAAGGTTTACCCGTTTCTTCTTCAAAATGGGGATCACGTCCATCGACGTGCATCCGCCGAGCGCCATGAGGAGCAGTTCCTTGGGGGTCGATGCAGCCCCCTCCGCGCCGGAGGAATCCCGCCCGTCCATCATCACCCAGTGATTTGTCTCTCCCTTGGCGGCGAGCGTGATTCCCTGTACCTGTCTGACGATTGCTTTCCTGACCGGCATCGTCCGTGCTCCTGGTTATTTCTGCAAGAGGGTTCAACCGTGAGATGCAGGGAACGTTAAAAGGGTTCAGAAATCTCTTTGGGAAGTTCAGACCCGTTGACGGCTTCCGTGCATCACACGTCCGTGACGATCTGAACCCCAATAATCCTTCTCATCCATCCTGGAGTCAACATGAAGAAGAACCTCGGTACACTCGACCGGACGATCCGCATCGTTGTTGCCCTTGCTGTCGGCGTCCTTTTGCTGACCGGCACCCTCTCCGGTGTAACCGGGATAGTCCTCGGCGTTGTTGCGGTCGTGTTCCTTCTCACGGGGGCGGTAAGCTTCTGCCCGCTGTATGCCATGTTCAAATGGTCGACGTCGAAGACTACGACGACGAAACCATGACCGCATTTGTCGACGGAATCGGCCTGATCTGGCTCTGGCGGGTGGGTTCGATCGCTTTCGGCGGAGCGGCCGGATTTGCCTTCTACAGGTTCGTCGGCTGCAAAACCGGGACCTGCCCGATAACAAGCAACCCCTGGCTCAGCACACTCTACGGCGCCTTCCTGGGCGCGCTTCTCGTTTTCCGATGATTCCCGGTGACCGGCTCGACCACTCTGTCGGAAGCGATTCACTCGTTTGACGGATAACTGGTCGAGCCTTTTCCTCAGGTTGTTCCCCTCCCATTCCTGATAATCGGAATCCCACCCCACCCGGCTCATCAAAAATCTGCCAACTTGCTGTATTTATAAATGGCATCATAGTTGTATTTATAAATGCTGCTATGGAACCCAAAGACGACAAAATACCTCTCTTTACGATAGGGACGGTGGCCAGGATGCTGGACGTCTCCGTGGCGACACTCCGTCTGTACGACCGCAAAGGTCTGCTGGTCGTGCATAAAAGCGAGGGCAACCAGCGATTGTACTCTCCGGCGGATGTGGAACGGCTCCGGTGCATCCGGACGGCGATCAATGAGCACAAGATCTCGATCGAGGGAATCCGCCGCATCCACTCGATGATACCGTGCTGGGAGCACGTGCAGTGTCCCCCCGAGCAAAAGCTGGGCTGTCCCGCATACAATTCGCCGGAGGCGGGCTGCTGGACATACAAACATCTGAGCAACGCCTGTGCGGACCGGCAGTGCCGCGACTGCAAAGTGTACCAGCTCTCCTCGGACTGCGCCAACATCAAGCGGCTGGTGCACAACATAACATTGCCTGAACCACTATCACACACGCAGGCCAACAGGGACAGTGAAACATGAAACGGATCTTCGTATCTCTCCTGGCGCTGGGAATCGCGTACGGGTTGATCACGGTCGCTCTTCACTCGAACAGCACGGAAAGCACGCCGCTCGAGAAGCTGAAAGAAACCTATAAAGCACGGACGAAGCCTTCCGTCAACCACTCCCTCTTCCCGCAGCTCAGGAAGACCTTTCGAAGGCCGCAGGAGGTGACCGCGGCGTGCATTTCATGCCACAACGGACGCGCCGCGGAAGTGATGCACTCGACGCACTGGAACTGGGAGCGGACCGAGTACATTGCGGGGAAGGGGATCCGCCCGGTCGGTAAACGGAACGTGTTGAATAACTTCTGCATCGGCATTTCCGGCAACGAGCAGAGCTGCAACAGGTGCCACATCGGTTACGGATATGCGGACGCATCGTTCAACTTCAGCGATTCGCTGAACGTTGATTGCCTGGCCTGCCACGACAACAGCGGGACGTATGCGAAGGCCGCCGGCGGCGCGGGACTACCCGACCCTTCCGTGGACCTGAGCAGGGTCGCGCAGAATGTCGGCAAGCCCACCCGGACGAACTGCGGCACCTGTCATTTCTTCGGCGGGGGGGGGAACAACGTGAAACACGGCGATCTCGAAGAGGCGGAATTCGAGCCGTCGCGGGACGTTGACGTTCACATGGCCGTGGAAGGGCCGGACATGGCATGCGTCGATTGTCATACCGCCGAGAAGCACCAGATGCTCGGGAAAATGTATTCCGTCTCTTCGATGAACCGGAACCGCGTGGAATGCGAATCCTGTCACTCGTCGATGCCGCACGCCGACGATGTCCTGAACAAGCACACGCTCAAGGTGGCGTGCCAGACCTGCCATATCCCGGTGTACGCGAAGGTGAACCCGACGAAGCTTCACTGGGATTGGTCGACCGCCGGGAGGCTGAGAGACGGCAAGCCGTTCGAGGAAAAGGACAGCAGCGGCACGGACGTGTACATGTCCATCAAGGGGTCGTTCATCTGGGGAAAGAGGGTCAGGCCGGAATACATCTGGTTCAACGGCACGGCCTCGCACTACCTGATCGGGGACACGCTCGATCCGGCGCGCCCGGTAAAGATGAACGAGCTCTTCGGGAGCTATGACGATCCGGACGCGAAGATTTACCCGGTGAAGATCCACCGTGCAAACCAGATCTTTGACACCGAAAACAGGTATCTCATTCAGCCCAAGACCGTTTCGACGAAGCCCGGGGACGGGGGATACTGGGCCGAGTTCAACTGGCGGCGCGCCGCCGAAGAGGGGATGAAGCAGATCCGGCTTCCCTACAGCGGGCATTACGGGTTCGTCGAGACGGAGATGACGTGGCCCGTCAACCATATGGTTTCACCGAAAGAGCAGGCCGTCGGGTGCACGGAGTGTCACACGCGGAACAACGGACGGCTTGCATCGCTGGCGGGGTTCTACATCCCGGGACGCAACTACAATCCGTGGGTGGAGTTCCTCGGGTGGGGGGTCCTGCTCCTGACCGTGCTGGCAGTGGTTCTGCACGGGACAATACGGATTCTTATGAGCCGCAATCGAAAGGAGATGCGTTAACGTGAGAAAGGAATATGTCTACCGGGCGTTTGAGAGATTCTGGCACTGGACGCAGGCATCGCTGATCCTGTTTCTCGGCGTGACCGGGTTCGAAATTCATGGAACGATCCGGTTCTTCGGTTTCGACCAGGCCGTGCGGTATCACAACGTCGCCGCGATAAGCTTCATCGTCCTCATCGTGTTTGCGATCTTCTGGCATTTCACCACGGGCGAGTGGCGCCAGTACGTGCCGACCTGGAAGAACCTGCGGGCGCAGGCGGAGTACTACGTGTTCGGCATATTCCGGGACGCGCCCCACCCGACGAGGAAGACGACGCTGAGCAAGCTGAATCCCCTCCAGAAACTCGTCTACGCGGGATTGAAAGTGCTGGTGATTCCCGTGATGGTGGTGTCAGGGCTCCTGTACATGTTCTACAGGTATCCGCAGCGGTACGAGGTCCTGAGTTTGAACGTGGGAGGCCTGGGCGTGATCGCGGTCCTTCACACCATCGGTGCCTTCCTGCTTCTCTCGTTTGTCGTCGCGCATCTCTATCTCGTCACGACGGGAGCGACGGTCACGTCGAACCTCAAAGCCATGATCACCGGCTACGAGGAGCTTGAAGGGGGGCCCCCCGGGAAGGATCCTCAACCTGTGTTCCACGAACCCGCTGTCGCGGAGAATGAGGCACGCGTATGAAGACGAATTACATGAATCCGTATCTCGCAGGCGTTTTCCTCGGACTCGTCCTGCTTGCCACGATATTCATCACCGGGCGCGGTCTGGGGGCGAGCGGAGCGATCAAGAGCGTCGTTGTCGCGACGGTCGACGGCGTTGCGCCTTCCCACGCGGAAACCTCCGCGTTCTACGGCACGTACGTCGGTCCCGGGAAGGACAATCCGCTCAAGTCGTGGCTGGTATTCGAGGTGGCGGGGGTGGTGATCGGTGCGTTCATTTCCGGGCTTGTGTCCGACCGGTTGAAGATCGTGACGGAAGCGGGGCCGAGAGTCGGGACGAAACTCCGGTGGATGTTTGCAGCCATCGGAGGAGCGCTCTTCGGCATCGGGGCGCAGTTTGCCCGGGGCTGCACGAGCGGGGCCGCCCTGAGCGGCATGGCCGTTCTGTCGACCGCCGGATTTGTCACGATGATCGCGATTTTCGGGACCGGCTATGCCGTCGCCTATGTCGCCCGGAAACTCTGGCTATAAACTACTGGGAGCTGCGCAATGGGACCGTTCGTACCTGATCTGATTTCGGACCAGCTGAATCTTGTGGTGGCGCTCGTGCTCGGCATCGGTTTCGGCGCCGCGCTTGAACAGGCGGGGTTCTCGTCTTCGCGCCGGCTGGCCGGCGTCTTTTACGGATATGATTTCACCGTCCTCCGCGTGTTCTTCACCGCCGCGGTGACGGCGATGAGCGGCGTTCTCCTTCTCGGGTATTTCGGCCTTCTCGACACGGACGCGATATTCGTCAACCCCACCTGGTTGTGGCCGGCCGTTGCCGGGGGCGCGATCATGGGTGTCGGGTTCGTCCTCGGCGGGTACTGCCCGGGGACCAGCGTCTGCGCCGCGGCGATCGGCAAAGTGGATGCAATGTTTTTCGTCGGAGGGGGGCTTCTCGGTGTGCTGGCGTTCGGCGAATTGTATCCCCTCTATCACGGCTTCTACGAATCGAGCTCACTGGGCGCGATCCGGATATTCGATTCGCTCGGCATGTCCCAGGGGATGTTCGCCTTCCTTCTCATCGTCGTCGCCGTCGGCGCATTTGCCGCGACGACCGCCATAGAAAAACGGGTGAACAGGTCGTCGGCGCCTTCGCTCGACTTCACCTCTCAGAAGCACGTTCTTGCCGGGGCCGGCGTCGTCGCGCTCGGTATCCTCTTCATCTTCCTCCCGGACCGGAAGACGCACCTCATGGAGAAGGTCTCCGATCCCGCTTATCTCAGCGCCCACCCGGTGACGGTGATGACCGCCGATGAGCTCGCCTTCAGGATCGTCGACCGCGAACCGCGGGTGCGGTTGATCGATATCAGGACGCCCGAAGCCTGCGCGAGGCTTGCGCTTCCCGGTTCGAACAACATCCAGGTGCGCGACATGTTCGGCAAGGACTGGGTCAGCATGCTGTCCCAGCGGCACGTGAAGAAGGTCATCCTGGCGGAGAACGAGCCTCAGGAGCGCGCCGCCTGCCTTTTGCTCGAACAGCTGGGGTACGAGAACGTGGCGGTACTCCAGGGAGGGCTGGAGGAATTCAATGCAACGATCATGGATACCGCCGCGGCCGCTCCCACGGGGACACGCTGGGACGCCGACGTCCTCAGGTTCCGGGAATCCGCACGCAGGGACATCCTTGCCATGATCGAAAAGAGCAAGAACGGCGGTCCCAGAGAAGTGAAGAAATCGAAGAAGATCCAGGGAGGGTGTTGATGTAACCCTCCCCCGGTCTTTTCCCCCACGTTCTTTCGCACTGCAGACGCCCTCTGCGGTTGGACACATCCCGATTCCTCCTCCCGCGCCTTTCCGAAGAGAACGATGTTGTCAGGTGGCCGTCACCGGTCCCGGCTGAATCACGCCGGTCCGTGGGGCGGCCGAAAACGCGCCGGATGATCACCATACATAACCGAAGGAGAACGTACGTGAAAAGGATACTGCTGATGGGACTCACGCTTGTCGCCGCCGTGGCCTTCGCCACCGACGGGACGCGGATGGTGGGCTTCGACGCGAGATCGGTCGGTCGGGGAGGGACGTCGATCGGCATATTCAACAGCACCTCCCTCATGATGACGAATCCCGCGGGATTGTCGTTCATGAACGGCTCTTCGCTCGATGCAGGGATGTCCCTCATGGTTCCCGGGGTCCAGTTCACGAACACGATCAACAACGACGTGCAGGGAAAGACGAATTATTTCCCGCTTCCCGACATTGCCTACGTCAACACCCGGGAAGATAACAGCCTGAGCTGGGGCATCGGCGCCTTCACGCAGGGGGGGATGGGAGCGGATTTCATGCTGAATCACAACCTGTTCAGGAACGCCGACGGTTCGTACGTCCAGCAGGAATACCACTCGAAGCTCGCCGTGATGCAGGGAGGGCTCAGCGCCGCCTACCGGGTGTCGCCCCGGTTCTCCGTCGGCGCCTCCGCGCACCTGGTCTACGGTCAGATGGAGTTTTCCATGCCGTACAGCCTGGCGCCTTCCGTGATGAAGGGGGTCGTCAACCCGGCGACCGGGATGACGTTCGGGGACATGTTCTCCGCCCCTCCCGCCTCGGGGGGCTTCGGATACACGGAGGTGACCGCGGCGACGGCGATGACCGGACTGACGGCATTCGGGTTCAGCGGCAAGATCGGCGTAGCGTACAGGGCCGGCGACAACCTGACGCTCGGCGCAAGCTATACGTCCCCTTCCGCGCTCACGTTCAAGAACGGCAAGGCGAAGATGGACATGACCGCGCAGCTCAATAATGCGTTCGGCCTTGCGGTGCAGGGTTACATGGCGCACAACCCGGCAGCAACCCAGGCGCAGGCGCAGCAGGCCGTTATGGCGCAATTCACGGGTCTCGGATTGGATCTGTCGAAGGGGGTGGCCGCGAACTACGATCTCCAGGCGAAACTGACGTTTCCGCAGTCGTTCGGCGTCGGTGCCGGCTACAGGGTCTCGCAGAACCTGCAGCTCGCGCTCGACGCGGAGTGGATCAACTGGAAGAACGCGTTCGACAAGATGGGTCTCTCGCTCTCAAACGGGGATAACGCCAACGTCAACCGGATGCTCGGAAACAGCGGCAGCTTCAGCCTCGATTTCCCGATGAACTGGAAGGACTCCTACAGCGTCCGGATCGGACTGGAATACGCCGCGAGCGATCCCCTGACGCTCCGTGCCGGGTACGCCTACGGAAGCAACCCGGTTCCCGAATCCACGATATTTCCCGTGTTTCCCGCCGTCGTGGAGAATCATCTGATGGTGGGGGTAAGCTATCGTCTGATTGAAGTTCTCTCCATTAACGCCGCCTACGAGGCCGCGCTGAATAAATCGGAAACCGCGTCGAGTTCGAGCGTTCTCGCTCAGGAGTACAACAACAGCCTCAGCCAGCTTTCGGAAAACATCTTTCACCTTTCCGTCACCTGGTCGCTGAGGTAGAAGGCGGATCATTTCCCCGTACGCGCGAACCGGAAAGGCACGTTTGCTGTTATGAATGACATGAACGAACGCACGTTTCACCCCGGGGACGCTCACAAGCTTGAGGACCCGGCGCGCCACAGGTGGCTTCCTTCCGCGGACGTGATCGCCCGGATCGGACTGAAGCCCGGCATGACGATCGCCGATGTCGGGGCCGGGACCGGGTTTTTCGCCCTGCCCTTCGCGCGGGCTGTGGGCGATGCGGGAATGGTTCTTGCGGTGGATTTCCAGAAGGAGATCCTGGAGATACTGGGTGCGAAGCTCTCCGCGCCCGGGGCTCCGAAGAACGTCACTCGTGTCGAAGGGGAGGCGGCACGGACGACGCTTCACGGCGCGACCTGCGACATCGTGTTCATGTCGAATCTCTGGCACGAACTGGACGACGAGCCGGGCGTGCTCCGCGAAGTCCGGCGTCTCCTCCGGCCAGGCGGACGGCTTGCGATCGTTGATTGGAGGGGGGATGTGCCGCCGCCTCCCGGTCCTCCCGCCGCGCACAGGGTGTCGCTCGATGAACTCCGTCAGGTCATATCGGACAACGGCTGGTCGGTCGATACCGCGGAGAACATCGGAATGTACAGTCACATCGTCATTGCCGCGTCCGTGCCGCGCCAGGGTGTTTGTCGATGGCCTTGAGTATGCCGTGCAGGAGCGCCTCCGGCCGCGGAGGACAACCGGGGATGTAGACGTCGACCGGCACGACCGGGTCAACCCCGCCGCACGAGGCATAGGTCGTTCCGAAGATCCCTCCCCCGATCGCGCACGCTCCGACCGCGACGACAAGCCTGGGTCCGGGTGTCGCCTCGTACGTTTGTTTCAGCGCAATTTCCATGTTTCGCGTGACGGGGCCCGTTACGAGAAGCATGTCCGCGTGCCTCGGAGATGCGACGAAGTTGACCCCGAACCGCTGTATGTCGTAGACCGGGTTGTTCAGTGCGGTGATTTCAATCTCGCAGCCGTTGCACGATCCCGCGTCCACTTCCCGGATGTGAAGTGAACGGCCGAACAGTGCGTTCACCTTCCTGTTGAGCTCCCTCCCGAGATCGTCGACCGTCGGTGGATGCGCGGCAGCGGTCTCCAGCATCTCGGCGAACCTGAATTCTCCCTCCGCGTCCCGCCTGTACAGGGCGCGCGTGACGAGCTGCGACCGTTCGCTCACGGCAATCTCGAATTCCTTCGTCAGGTGGATCGCTTCCGGGCAGGCCGCTTCGCATTCGCCGCAGAATATGCACTGGCCGTAGTCCAGTGTGACGACCTTTTCGTTCCGCTTCGATCCGCGGGGCGCGACGCTGAGTGCCGGCGTCGGGCACGCCCCGGCGCATTCGTCGCACGCCGTGCACCGCGTGAAATCGATCACCGGCTTCCCGCGGAATCCGTCGGGCGGTGGCGCCGCCGTCAGGGGGTACGCGTTTGTCGCGACCTTTCCGGAAAGCGCGCGTTTGATGATTCTCAGCATGTCCCCTCAGCGGTCATTGCCCGAATACGAAAGATTGAAGCTTTTGTTGATCACGGGGAAATCCGGGACGATGTTGTCGCGGACGGCGAACGGGAGCGCGCGCCAGTTATGAAACGACGGGTCGGTGATCTTCCAGCGGAAGAGGTTTCCGTCCCTGTCGGTCATCGCCCAGTGCACGATCTCTCCCCTCCAGCCCTCCACGTACCCCAGCGCCTGCCTGAGCGGGGGAACGCCGATCCCGGCGGGACGAGCGATTCCCCCTTGTTCCGGCATCTGAACCTGCCCGATGAGGGAGAATGCCTCCCGCACTTCCGCAGCACGGACGTTCAGCCGGGCGAAGACGTCCCCCTCACCGCACGTATGGACTTTGAACGAGAGACCGGGATACGCGCAGTGGGGGTGGTCGCGCCTGTAATCCCTGTCGATCCCCGAGGCCCTCCCGGCAATCCCCGTGATGCCGAGCCGGTAGGCATCGGCGTGTTTCAGCGTGCCGGTGGTTTCAAGACGGTCCATCACCGATGAGCTGGACAGGATCAGGCTGAAGAGATCCTCGAACGATTTCTTCCCCTCCTCCAGCGTCTGGAGCAGCGCCTCACGCTTGAGCGGGGTGTCTGCCGGGTCCCTCCTGCAGCCGCCGATCGCCGCCACGCCCCGGAGGAGCCTGCTCCCGGTGAGTATCTCGTTGAGCCGGAGAAACTGCTCCTTGAGCTCGAACGCGGAGGCCGCGCCCGCGGCGAATCCGACGTCGAGGAGTATCGCCCCGATGTCTCCCGTATGGTTGTACAGCCGTTCGAGTTCCAGGAGGAGCGTCCGCGCTGCTGCCGTGCGCCGGGTGACGACGGTTCCGCTCATCCGTTCCACGGCGTGGCAGTAGGCCAGGGCGTGGGCGAACGAAGAATCCCCCGAAATCCGCTCCGCGAGAAAGACCGCTTTCTCCGGCGGCATTCCCTCGGCGATCTTCTCGGTCCCCTTGTGCGTGTAGAAGAGCTGGACGTCGAGATTGATGATGGGCTCCCCGGCCACGCTGAAGCGGAAGTGCCCCGGCTCGATGATCCCGGCGTGCACGGGTCCGACGGGGATCTCGAACACGCCTTCCCCTTCCACCTGCTTGAAATCCAGCGACCCTCTGACGCGGGGGACCGGCTTCCGGAGGTCGAAGTCCTTCACCATCGGGGGCACGTCCTCGGGCCAGTCGGGGTGCGATGCCAGCCTGTAGATGTTCGGAAACGCGATGATCCCGAACCAGTCCTTGATCTCCCGTTCGAACCAGTCGGCGGCTTCGAGCACCGGTGTCACCGACGGGACTTCCATGTGGCGGGGATCGACAGGGACCTGGAGTATGAGGAAAAGGTCGTCCGCAGGGACCGAGAACACGTAGTACAGGTTGAACCTGCCGTTGAGCGATCGCTCGTCGTTCGCCACCAGCGTCGTAAAGTGCGCCCTGAGCGAGCGCGTCAGGAGCGAGCAGATCTCCGGAAGCGTCCCCATCGACTCCTGGCGGAGCACCAGGTACACTTCGTTCGGCGCCGTCCCTTCGTGGATTGCCAGGCGGTCTCCGAGCGACTTCCGGAGCAGGGCGATATAGTGGCGTTTCCCGGTCATGGCCTCAGCCTTTCAGGACCGTGACGGCGTTCCGGAGGCACTGCACGAGCGACGGCGGGATATAGACGCCGAGCAGGAGCAGCCCCGCAAGGAGGACGCCGAGGAGGAGAAGCGACATGGCGCCGGCATCGGCCCGCTGAAGGGAGGCGGGCGGCTCCCCGAACACCATTCTGGAGGTGGAGTATGTGATTCCCGCAAACACGGTCGCGACAAAGGCAAGGAAGAACACCGCAGGGACCGCGTTCCCCCCCTGAAAGGCGGCGCTCACGATCGTGAACTCGCTCACGAACACGCCGAACGGGGGCGAACCCGTGATCGCGAAGGCACCGACGATGAGAAACGTCGCCGAGACCGGGATCACCCGGATGGCCCCGGTGATCTTCCGCATGATCTTCGAGTTGTACGCCATGCGGATGTTGCTGGCCGTCAGGAAGAGGAGCGTCTTGGCGAGGGCGTTGTTGAGCAGGTGCAGCATTGCCCCGAAATAGGCCAGCGGGGTTCCGAGTCCAAGGGCGAAGATGATGATCCCCGCGTGTTCGATGCTTGAATACGCGAGCAGCCGCTTGAAGTCCCTCTGGATCAGTATGAACGGTGCCGCCACACCCATCGACAGGAGCCCGAACACGATGAAGAGGGTCGGCGCGAAGCTTCCCCCCACGGCGGTGTTCACGAGAATGTAAAACCGCATCAAAGAATACAGTGCGACGTTCACGAGCCCCGCGGCCAGGAGCGCACTCACCGGGGCGGGCGATTCCCCGTACGCGTCGGGTTTCCACGTATGCATGGGGGCGAGCCCGGCCTTTGTCCCGAACCCCACGAGAACGAAGATGAATGCCAGCTTCAGGACTCCCGGGTCCAGCCGCTTCGCCACGAGCATCAGGGACGACCAGTTCAGCGCGCTCGAGGAATCCGGGACGACCCGGAGCGCGGAGAAATACGTGAGAATGATGCCGAACAGCGCCAGCGCTATCCCGACGGAGCAGATGATCACGTATTTCCAGGCGGCCTCGATCGAGCTCTCCCTTTCGTAGAACGCCACGAGAAAGGCCGTGGCGAGCGTCGTCGCCTCCGAACCGATCCAGAGTATCCCGAGGTTGTTGGAGAGCAGCACAAGCATCATCGTGAAGAGAAACGAGTTGAGAAGGAGATAGTACAGCCAGAGCTGCCTGCCGTCAACGCGGGAGAGCCGGACCTGGCGGCGGAGGTATCCCGTCGAATACAGTGCGACGGCGAACGCGCTGCCGGAGACGACGGCGGCGACGAACGCGGAAAGACCGTCGGCGTACAGCCAGTCCTGCGGCCCGGTGAGCGCGCTCCCCTCCACCACGGATGCGGCGAGCCAGAGGGCCGAGAGAAACGTGAGGCCTGCGGCGGCGACGGTGATGGTCTCGAGCACCCTGCGGGCGCGGACGAGGCCGCACAGGAGTGTGCCCCCCAGCGGGAGGCCCAGGAGGAGGGCGAAGAGGGTCGTGGTCACCTGCGCAGGCTCCTGAGCGATTCGATGCTGATGGATTCGAACGTCCTGTTGATCCGGAATATGAACACGCCGAGGATCAGGACGGCGACGAGGATGTCGAAGAAGATGCCGACCTCCACGATCATGGGCATCCCGTACGTGATCGAAAGTCCCGAGAGGAACACGCCGTTTTCCATTGTGAGGAGCCCCACGATCTGCGTGATGGCTTTCTTCCGCGTCGTCATGATGAACAGGCCGATGAGCATCATGGCGATCGAGACCGAGAGCACGCGCGAAACGGCCGGGGCGTCCGCCTGCGTGGAATCGAGTATGGAATGCGCGACGGAATCCGCGAGGACCACCATGGCGCCGCACAGCAGGAGCGATACGGTCACGTTAACGCTGAAATCGACCTCTTTGCGGACCCCGATCCGCTCGATGATGCGCGAAAGGACGACCGGGATGGCAACCGCCTTCACGGCAATCGTGAGGAGCCCGGCGATGAGGATGTGCGTTTGGCCGTACCCCAGGACGACAAGGAACGCCACGACCCCCAGCAAGAGGGACTGGAGCGCGAAGAGCCTGATGTAGAACACGAGGCTCCTGCTCGAAACGATGAGGAATGCCGTCACGAGTATCGCCGCGGCGAATATGTCGATGAGAAGGCCGACCGCCTGTGTTCCGGGCCCCATGGCTATGTTCCGATGATGAAGTAGAGAATCAGCGCGAGAAGCGACAGGATGAACGCCACCATGAGCAGGTCGGGGACGCGGAAAAGGCGGAGCTTGGCGTTCGTCGATTCCACGACCGCGACGACCACGGCCAGGAATGTCACCTTCAGGAAAAATGCGGCGCAGCCCAGCAGGAGGGGGAGCGGCGCAAGGGACGTTGCCATGCCGGCGGGGAAGAACATGTTCGAGAGAAGGGCGAGGAATATCGCCAGCTTCATCTGCGACGACCACTCGATGAAGGCGAGATAGCGTCCCGAATACTCCAGGATCATCGCCTCGTGGATCATCGTCAGTTCGAGATGGGTGTCCGGGTTGTCGACGGGAATGCGGCCCGTCTCGGCCATCGTCACGATGAAGAGACCTGAGAACGCAAGGAGGTGCGCCGGGTTCATCACCGCCCCGGGCGTCGACGAAAGCTGCGTCACGATGACGCTCAGGTTGGTGGATCCGGCCGTCACCGCCGCCGTGAATATGGCCAGCATCATCGCGGGTTCGACGATCGAGGCGATCGACATCTCGCGGCTGGCACCGAGCCCGCCGAACGCGCTGCCGGCGTCAAGCCCGGCCAGGGCGACAAAGAAACGGCCCAGCGCGAAAAGGTAGATGACGGTGATGATGTCGCCGGCCCGGTTCAAGGGGACGGGCACGACGACCGTGGGGACGAGCACCGCGACGGCGAGCGTGGATCCGAAGACGAGGTACGGGGTGAGCGTAAACACCCGGGAGGAGGCCGAGGGAATCACGACCTCCTTGTGCATGAGCTTGGAGAGATCGTAGTACGGCTGCAGGACGCCTGCCCCGCGTCTCCGCTGGAACCGGGCCTTGGTCTTCCTGATGACCCCGCTGATGAGCGGCGCGGAAGCGAGCAGAAGCAGCAGCTGCAGGAGCGAGGAGAGCACGATGGAGGAAACGTCGTTCATCGCGCAAACAGGAGGAGAAGGACAATCGTGATGAATATGTACGCCAGGTACGTCTGGATGTGACCCGTCTGCACCCTGCGGAAGAGCTTCGCGGACCCGAGAATGACCCGGTATGCCGGCTCGTAGAGGTACTTGAGAAACACGGACTCGGTTTTGAGTTCGTACGAGATGTTCGGGCGGAAGTACGGTGACGATTCGCGGGAAATTTCGATCTCGTGCGTCGCGCGGTAGATGTTCGCGAATATCATGCGTATCGGCTTGCTGAACCCGGTGGCGGTGTACTGCATGCGGGGACCGAGCGAGGGCATCCCGCAGGCCCAGGTCATTGCCTCCCGCCTGCGCATCCTTCCCCCGATCAGGGCTCCGGCGCCGACGGGGAGGGCGATCGCCGCCAGGAGGAGCAGGGCGAGCACGGGGGTCGAGATGCTGGAGGAACCGCCGGCGGGGATGATCGTCAATCCCTCCTGTACGATCGACGGCCCGGAGATGCCGGTCCGGAGGAGATTACCGGCGAGAGGGTCCAGGACCGAGAGAACGGGCCCCGGCGCCACGCCGAACAGGACGCAGAGGAGCGCAAGAGATCCCATTGCCGCGATCATCGTCACTGACGATTCCTTCGCCCGCTCGGCGCGGTCCGAGCGGGGAAGACCGAGAAACGTGATGCCGAACGCCTTCACGAAGCAGGCCGCCGCAAGGGCCCCCGTCAGCGCGAGAAGCGCGACCGTGAGAGGGATGGCGATCTTGACCGCGAGGTCGGAAATGTGGAATCCGAGGAGGAGAGCCTGGAACGTGAGCCATTCGCTCACGAAGCCGTTCAGCGGGGGAAGCGCGGAAATCGCGACGGCGCCGATGAGAAAGAAGAACGCCGTCCAGGGAAGCTTCCGGATGAGTCCCCCCATCTCCTCGATGTTCCGCGAATGCGTCGCGTGATGAACAGACCCGGCGCCGAGAAAGAGGAGGCCCTTGAACGTCGCGTGGTTCAGCACGTGATACAGGGCGGCGATGAGTGCGACGGAGGCCAGAAGCCTGTTCCCCAGGGATGCGAACAGGAGCGCTCCCCCCACTCCCATCAGGATGATGCCGATGTTCTCGATGCTGTGGAACGCGAGCAGCCGCTTCAGGTCGTGCTCCGTCAGGGCATACAGGACGCCGAGAACGGAGGAGCTGACGGCGACAAGGAGTATCAGTAATCCCCACCACGGGGGGATATCGGGCCCCAGGAAATCGAAATAGACGCGCACCATGCCGTAGATCCCCAGTTTGATCATCACGCCCGACATGAGGGCGGAGACGTTCGAAGGGGCTGCCGGGTGAGCTTCGGGGAGCCAGATGTGGAAGGGGATGATCCCTGCTTTCGTGCCGAACCCGATCGTGGCGCAGAGGAACACGAGCGACTGCAGTGGGGCCGGCAGGCCCGCCCCGGCGCCGCTGAACGCCGCGAAGCTGAACGAACCCGTCTGGGCGTACAGGAGAAGGAACATGACGACGAGAAAGGCGGTCCCCGCGTGCGCCATGACGACGTACAGGAACGCCGCACGGCGTGCCGCGGGATCCTCGTGTTCGAAGTTGATCAGGAAGTAGGTCGCGAGCGACATCGCCTCCCAGAAAAAGAGAAAGAGGAGCACGTGCCCGGCGAGCGCCACGCCGGACATGGAGAGGAGGAACAGGTTGTAGAGAAACAGGAACAGCCCCGTGCTCCGTCCGCGGAGGAGATCCCCCGCATATCCCGTCGAGTAGACGGAAACGGCGGAAGCGATGAGCGAGATGACGCCGAGGAAGAGTGCGGAAAGCCGGTCGGCGTGGAGCGCCATGGCCCCGAAAGGAAACGCTCCTCCGAGCTCGACGTGAAGGGGTTCGCCGGAAAGAAGTATGGCAACCGAAAGGACGATGCCCGCACACGAGGCGCAGAGGGCGGCGATGAACCCGAGATTCCCGGCGATGCCGCCCGTCGTCCCGGCGGTCTCCGCACGCTGCGCGAACCTGATCAGCGCAGGGAGAAGCGCGCCGAGCGCATAGCCCGCGAGCATCACGGTGAGAGCAATAACCCGGAAATCACTCCAGTCTGTCATCGGTGGGGGAGACAATGATGGAGAGTATAGGAATATGCGGCCGGAATTCCAACTGCTATTGCGGCGGGCCGGTGCGGGAGGCGTCCTTGAGGAATATCGCGTAGTCGGAATCCCAGTACCGGTAATTCTCGACGACGGTCAGCGACGAATCCCTGAGCATCCCCTCGCGCGTCAGTCCCGTCTGAAAAAATTTCGGATTCGACGAATAGGGATCCCAGAGCACGAGACAGCGCCCGAACATCGCAAGCTTCCGGCCGTCCAGCTTTTCGTAGTGCGGGCCCCCGCACGGTGCCGCGTCGTAGACGTACGCCGCGAGCGAGTTGTTGCTCAGGAGCGTCAGCTCCGGGTATGCTTCCCGCGCCGAGCGGGTGATGTCAAGGACGACCTTCTCGTAGTTCTCCCAGGCGCGCGGATGCGTCGAGAGCGTGCAGTTGAACACGACGGCGGAGAACACGCCGAGCGCGAGCGCGGTTTTTCCCCACGCCGGGCGGACCTTCTCGATGACCTCCGACAGGCCGAACGCCGCGACGATGCCGACGAAGGGTCCGACGACCGCGACGTACCGGAACTCGCCGATGCTCCCCGTCCAGTGAAAGGCCTCCGCCCCGGCGATCGTGTTGACGATGATGTCCATTGCTATCGCGAAGAGGAGTATGCCGAATTCGGCGGTTCTCTTCCCCCGGACGATGAACACCGTCCCGGCCGCAAACAGGATGACCTGCGCAACGCCGAATATCGCGTGCAGGTTCTCCGCGTAGTGCATCACGGTGATCCCGGGGACGTATTTTCCCAGGCGGGAGAAATCCGACCATTCTCTGAAGAAGGTCATCAGGTCTCCCGAGATGACGGCCGACGAAACGATCCAGGCCAGGGGACCCAGGAGCACCAGGGGAAGTATCCGCCACTCCCTTCTTCGCAGGGAGAGAAGGAACAGGAGGAGCGCGAACCCGTACATTTCGAAACGGAAAAGGAAAACCGCGGAGGCGACCGCCAGGCTCCACCCGTGCCGCCCTTTCAGGCGGCAGAGGAAGGAGAGCGCAAGGACGAGTGCCGCCGGCATCTCCGCCAGGCACGCATACGAGATGTCAAAAAGGACCGGCTGAAGCCCGGTAAGCAGGACGGCCCAGGCGGCGTGACGGATGTTCAGGAGAACCGCGATCCGGTAGGTGACCAGGAGGAGACAGAGGTACAGGGCGAGTGAAAAGAACATCGTGAACGTGTGCCCGAGCTGTGCCGGGAGCGCAAAGAGCCACAGCAACCCGGGCCTGTTCCACGTCTCCACGGTGTAGGGGAGCGCCGCCAGGACGAACCGGCTGTACAGGTAGTGGGCGCATTCATCGACGGGAAAAAAGCCCTCGGAACGCAGGATCCAGACCGCGGCGATCGCGGCAACGACGCCGAGGAAAAAGAGAGGGAGCGGGTTTCTCACTCTGTTCCTTGTCACGCTCATGAGCCGTTCGGGCGACGGGTTCTCCCGTCGGGGGTTAACTCCATTCTCGTCCTTCCGGGCGATTTCAACCTGCGGCAGTGTCACGTATACTTGATATAACCAAATGAAAGGAAAATATCATGCGTTCCCTACTGATTTCTGCAGCGGCGTTGTTTATTTTCAGCGCCGCCGGCGCGCAGCAACTCAGCATCAACATCGGGAATCAGCCCGTCTGGGGCCCGGTAGGCTATGCCCACGTGGAATACTACTACCTGCCCGACATCGATGCGTATTACTATGTTCCCCAGCACCAGTTTATCTACCTGGAGGGAGGTCAGTGGCGAAGAGCGACAAATCTCCCCTCCCGGTACGGAAACTACGACCTGTACAATTCCCACAAGGTCGTTGTGAACGACCGGACGCCGTACAGGCACGCGCAGGTGTACAGAGACAAATACGGTTCGTTCAAGGGAGCGCATGACCAGCAGCCGATCCGCGACAGCCGGGAAACGCGTTACTTCGCCAACAAGGACCATCCGGAGCACGCACGATGGTCGGAACAGCAAAGGCAGGGGCGCGGCAATAACGGCAAAGGCAACAATGGAAACGTCAAAGGCAACAGGGGAAACGGCAAGGGCAACAATGGGAACGGTAAAGGGAACGGCGGCAACGACCGTAGCAGGTAGGCCGCTCCTGACCTCAACACAGAAACGGCCCCGCTCTGCACGAGCGGGGCCGTTTGCCGTTCAGACCTTGTTCAGCGGCCTAGTAGTTCGACCAGCCTGCGCCGCTGGTATCCGATGAATAGGATTCCATCTTCTTGTGGTCGGTCTTTTTCCGTCCCGCCTGCGGAAAGCGCTTGTCGTTGTGAGGCGACGTCCGCTCCGGGCGGGGATGCCGTTTGTCGTTGTGAGTCGACGTCCGTCCGGGCTGAGCATGCCGGTTGTCGTTGCGGGGAGCCGGGCGGCCGGTCCTGGCGACGTTCGAGATGCGTGAGGCCTCGTGCGGCTGCTGGGGAGGCGCGGTGAAACCGGGATACGGGTTGACGGTGTACCGTTTCCCGACGAACTTCTCGATCCGGGTGAGGTACTGGGCTTCTTCGCGCGCAACGAACGTGATGGCGTCGCCGCTTGCCCCGGCCCTTCCCGTCCGGCCTATCCTGTGGATGTAGTCTTCCGGGTACTGGGGGATGTCGTAGTTGACGACGTGGGATATGCCGCTGACGTCGATTCCGCGGGCGGCGATGTCCGTCGCCACGAGAACGCGGAATTTCCCCGCCTTGAACCCTTCGAGCGCCTTCTCCCTCTGGGACTGCGTCCGGTTTGAATGAATCGCGGCGGAGGCGATCCCCGTCCGCTCGAGGCGGCGGCTGATCTTGTCCGCGCCGTGCTTCGTCCTGGAAAAGACGAGCACGCTCTGCATCTTCTCGGCTTCGAGCGCGTGCACGAGAAGGTCGATCTTGGACCCCTGGGGGGCGCTGTAGAAATGCTGGACGATCGTCTCGGCCGGATTGCGCCGTTCGCCGACCTGCACGGTCTGCGGGTCGTGAAGGATGTTCGAGGCCAGCGATTTGATGTCGGGTGAAATCGTCGCGGAAAAGAGCATCGTCTGACGCTTCGCCGGAACCGCGGCGATGATCTTCTTCACGTCGTTGATGAAGCCCATGTCGAGCATCCTGTCGGCCTCGTCGAGGACGAGAATTTTGATGCCGGAGAGATCGACGGTCTTGCGCTGCATGTGGTCAAGGAGCCGTCCGGGAGTCGCGACGACGATGTCCGCGCCGCGGCGGAGGGCCTTGATCTGCTGCTCCATCCCGGCGCCGCCGTAAATCGAGACGGACCGGAGGGAGAGAAACTTTCCGTACTTGACCGCCGAAAGCTGTACCTGCTGGCAGAGCTCGCGCGTCGGTGTGAGAACGAGCGCCCGGGGATTCCTGCTCCCGGCGGCGCTCCCGTTGGCTGATGCAAGATGGTGAAGTATGGGAAGCACGAATGCCGCCGTCTTCCCCGTGCCCGTCTGCGCGCACGCGATGATGTCCCGCCCTGCAACTGCCGGCTCAATGGCGAGAGTCTGGATGGGGGTGGGCACGGTGTAACCCGCTGCGCCGATCCCCTTGATGATGTGGTCTGAAAGACCGAATTTGGTAAAACCCATGAAACAAACCTCTATTGTGAAATGATAAATCGGTGATCCCGTCCGCCGTCATGGAAATGACCGACGAATGAGTCTACTATACCATGAAACCGGCTGGGATCAGGAACGCAGGAGGGTGGGTTGCATTCATCATCGAAGAGCGAGTCTCGACGCCCGCTTCCGGACAGGGTTGCCCGGTTGGGGTGTGCTGCTGGTATGCAGTGCACATAATATATGTAACGTCTCCGACAAATCCTAATAATTTCTTATATTTGTTCATCGTCCAACCACCATGGCAAAACACATACTTCTCGGAGCCGGCGGGGCCCTGACGCTCCCGCTGGTGAATGAGCTGAAGTCCCGGGGGGAGACGGTGAAGCTCGTTTCCCGCCGGAGACACGAAATCCCGGGTACGGAGTACGCCAGAGCAGACCTGATGATCGAAGGGGAGGTGCGTGAGGCGGTTGAGGAATCGTCAGTCGTCTATCTCATCGCCGGCCTTCCGTACAGGACGAGCATCTGGGGTGAACAATGGCCGCGGGTGATGAAGAACGCCCTCGCCGCCTGTTCGGCGAAGGGCGCCAGGCTCCTTTTCTTCGACAACGTCTATATGTACGGGAAAGTCCGTGCCCCGATGACCGAGGAAACTCCGGTCGCCCCCTGCAGCAGGAAGGGTGAGATACGGGCCCGGATCGCCGATCTCCTCCTTTCCGCCGCTGGCCGGGGTGAGCTGAAAGCGCTGATTGCCCGTTCGGCAGACTTCTACGGACCCCACGCCCGGGAAAGCAGCGTCCCGATGCTCCTGGTGATCGGAAGGCTCGCCGCAGGGAAGAAACCTCAATGGCTCGCCAACGCCCGCGTACGGCATTCGTTCACGTACACGCTCGACTGCGGAAAGGCGCTCCCTCTCCTGGCCGCTCACGATCACGCATTCGGACAGGTATGGCATCTGCCGACGGCATCTCCCCCGATCACGGGGGAGGAGTTCATCCGGATCGCCGCCGGGAAATTCGGTGTCCCTCCCCGCTATTCCGTTCTCGGCCGGGGGGCGATCCGCGTGGGGGGAATATTCAGTCCGGTAGTGAGAGAAACGTACGAGATGCTGTACCAGAACGAAGAGGAATACGTGTTCGATTCGTCGAAATTCTGCAGCCGGTTCGCATTCACCCCCACGCCGTATGAAGAGGGGATCGCTTCCTCCGTCGTCCACAGAATTCAGGCCTGATGCATGAATATGTCCGCGGATATCGTGATCGTGGGTGCAGGCCCGTCCGGGCTTGCGTGTGCGATCGAATCGAAAAAGGCCGGCCTGAGCGCCATCGTTCTCGAGAAGGGGAGCCTCGTGGATTACATCAGGCGGTTCCCGGCGAACCTTGTCTGGTTCTCGACCCCCGAGCTTCTCGAGATCGGGGACGTTCCTTTCGTCATCTCCACGGTGCGGCCGACGCGCGTCGACACGCTGAACTACTACCGGAAGGTCGCCGCCCATCACGGGCTCGACGTCCGTTGCTTTGACGCCGTCCAGTCGATACGGAGTTCCCCCGCCGGGTTCGAAGTGCGGACTTCCGGCGGCGCCGCCTACAGCGCGCACAGTGTCGTGATTGCCACGGGCTACTTTGACCACCCCAACCGTCTCGGCGTGCCGGGAGAAGATCTCCCGCACGTCGTTCATTCCTATGACGAGCCCTTCAGGTACTCCGATGCCGACGTCGTCGTCGTGGGGGGAAGGAACTCGGCGGTGGAAGCGGCGCTTGACCTGTACAGGCACGGCTCGAGAGTCCGTCTCGTTCACCGGGGGGAACGCCTGAGCGAGGGGGTGAAATACTGGATACTCCCTGACATGGAAAACCGCATCAAGGCGGGGGAAATCCGGGCGTCGTTCAGGTCCACCGTCCGGAGTATCGCCCCCGGAACCGTGGAGCTCGACACGCCGGACGGCACCGCGAGCTTTCCCGCCCGTTTCGTGTTCATACTCGCCGGGTATCACCCCGACGTCGGGGGGATGCGCGCATTCGGCATCGACATCGATCCTGAGACGCTCGCCCCCCGGCACGACCCGTCGACGCTCGAGACGAACGTTCCGGGGCTGTACGTGGCGGGATCCGCGGTCGCGGGGAAGTTCAACAACAGGATATTCGTGGAAAACGGCCGGCTTCACGGCGCCGTGATCGTGAAGGCCGTTCTCGCCGGAAGCCGCGGGAAATCTTGATTCTCACCCCTTTTTTCGTTACTTTTATCGATAAGTTTGATCCAGCCCTCCGCGGGCATCCCCCGCGGACAAGCGATAGTCCACCCGTATTGCATCGGAAAGGTCCCGAATGAAGGAAGGCAAGATCGTCCAGGTTATCGGGCCGGTCGTTGACATCGAGTTCTCCGACGGCTTACTCCCCGAAATCCTCAATGCCATCAGGATTCCCCGCACGACGTCGCAGGGGGAAAAGGAAGACCTCATCGTCGAGGTCCAGCAGCACCTGGGAGACAACCGCGTCCGCACGATAGCGATGGATTCCACTGACGGTCTCGTGCGGGGGACGAAGTGCTTCGATACCGACAGCCCGATCACCGTCCCGGTGGGTCCCGCGACGCTCGGACGGCTCATCAATGTCATCGGCGACGGGATCGACGGGCTCGGAGAAATCAAAGCCGAAAAACGATATGCGATCCACAGGCCGGCACCTGCGTTCGACCAGCTCTCGACGAAAAAGGAGATGTTCGAGACCGGCATCAAGGTCATCGACCTCCTGGAGCCGTATTCCAAGGGGGGAAAGACGGGCCTCTTCGGCGGGGCGGGGGTGGGAAAAACGGTCATCATCCAGGAGCTCATCCACAACATCGCGAAGCAGCACGGCGGACTGTCGGTGTTCGGAGGGGTCGGCGAGCGGACGCGCGAGGGGAACGACCTCTGGCTTGAGATGAAAGGGACCGGCGTGATCGACAAGACGGCGCTCGTGTTCGGGCAGATGAACGAGCCCCCCGGGGCCCGTGCGCGCGTGGGACTGACGGCGCTCACGATCGCCGAATACTTCCGCGATGAGGAGGGGCGCGACGTCCTGCTCTTCATCGACAACATATTCAGGTTTGTCCAGGCGGGATCCGAGGTCTCCGCGCTCCTCGGGCGCATGCCGTCGGCGGTCGGCTACCAGCCGACGCTCGGCACGGAAATGGGCGAGCTCCAGGAGCGGATCACCTCGACGAAGAAGGGATCGATCACCTCCGTCCAGGCCATCTACGTCCCCGCGGACGACCTCACCGATCCCGCGCCGGCGACCGTGTTTTCCCACCTTGATGCGACGACCGTCCTCAGCAGGCAGATTGTGGAGCTCGGCATCTATCCCGCGGTCGATCCGCTCGACTCCACCTCCCGCATCCTCGAGCCGGGGATCGTGGGGGAGGAGCATTACGCCGTCGCCAAGCGCGTCAAGGAAATCCTCCAGACGTACAAGGACCTCCAGGACATCATCAGCATCCTCGGCATGGATGAGCTCTCCGACGAGGACAAGCTCACGGTCGCGCGCGCGCGGAAGATCCAGAAGTTCCTGTCGCAGCCCTTCCACGTCGCCGAGGAATTCACGGGCCTGCCGGGGAAATACGTGAAGCTCGAGGACACCATCCGGAGCTTCAAAGGCATCATCGACGGCGAGCACGACGATCTTCCCGAGGCCGCATTCTCCATGGTCGGGGCGATCGAAGAGGCGGTGGAGAAGGCGAAACAACTCCAGGCGGCATAGACGACAATGTACGAACGGTCTTTTCTCCTTGAGATCATCGCGCCGAACCGCGTCGTCTTCGAAGGCGAGGCGACGAGCGTCAGCGCGCCCGGGACGCTGGGGGGATTCCAGGTCCTGTTCAACCACGCGCCCCTGCTCTCCTCGCTCGACGTCGGACCGCTGAAAGTGAAGAACACGGAAGGGGCCGACACGGTGTATGCGACGGGGGGAGGCTACCTCGAGGTGAAGGACAACAAGGTGCTCGTCCTCGTCGAGAGCGCCGAGCGGCCGGAGGAGATCGACGTCGAGCGTGCCCGCACGGCGCGCGAGCGCGCCGAGAACAGGCTCCGGTCCCACGACCCGTCGCTCGACCAGGTGCGCGCGGAGCTGGCGCTGGCACGCGCGCTCAACAGATTGCGTCTCGCCGGCCGTCATTAGGGGCCGGACGTTCCCATCCCTTGGGAGGCCCTCCGTGCCTCGTGACCGCGTCGATGATGTTCCCCGACCGACGGACAATATTCTCCGGATGCTCCCGTTCCCCAGCAAGTGAATCCCATGGACAACGACACAGTTCTGCTCCTCAAAAGGCTCCAGCAGCGGCTCGTCGAGGAAGGACACCGCGTGCAGGGGGAAATGATGGGGAAGGTGTCCGAGCGGATCTCCGCGTCCGCCGATCTTGACCTCGCGCTCGAACGGCTGTATTCGCTCCAGGGCTGGGACGCGATCGCGCTCCGGCTCATGTGGTACGCAAAACGGGCGCGGTCGGGGGGGGCGGGCGCCCGGCGCGATGCGCTCATCGACTACCAGGTGGACGAGCTGCACGCCCTTCTCATGGCGGCCCCGGTGGGAGGGTCCGATGATTCTCTCCCGGCCCGTCCGCCGGGGGGCAACGTCCTCACCGGGGAGGTGTTCGAAGCGCTCCACCATTTCAACACGGCGCTCGAAGAGCTCAAGCGCTCGGCGTTCGAAGGGGAGCGATTCCAGGGGATGCGCGAAGGGCTCGTCGATTCCGCGCTCACGCACGCCGGGCGGCTCCACCAGGTCTCCTCGGCGTCCGGGAACGATACGCTCGCCCAGTTCGCAGCGACGTTTTCCCTGTTTCTCCGGTACGTGATCGAGCGGGACCTGTTCGACGACGTCCGCGTCGCCCACCTCATCGACAACGCCAGCCAATCGCTTCAGGGACTCCTGGAGAGCCTGGGGACGGAAGACTACGGGGCGCTCATTCAGACGATCGACATGCTGCAGAATCCGGAAACTCTTCTCGAATAACAGGGCGGGGACAATGGCAAAAACGTGCGGAGTGATCATGGCGGGGGGGGTCGGGACCCGTTTCTGGCCCCGGAGCCGGGAGAAGTTTCCGAAGCATCTCCTGCAGATCTTCGGGAAAGACACGATGATCCAGAACACGGTGAAGCGCCTCGAGCCTCTCGTGCTTCCCCGGGATACGTTCGTCGTGACGAACCGGCTGCAGAAATCGCTCGTGATGAAACAGCTTCCCCAGGTGCCGGAAGAGAACATCATCGTCGAGCCGGTGGGGCGGAACACCGCTCCCTGCATAGGGCTCGCCGCGCTCCACGTCCGGAGGATGGACCCCGAGGCCGTCATGATCGTTCTGCCGGCCGACCACATCATCAGGGACGACGCGGAATTCCACCGGGCGCTCAACCTTGCCGTCGACACGGCCCGTGAATCGTCGAGCCTCCTGACGATCGGGATCACGCCGACGCATCCCGAGACGGGCTACGGATACATCCAGTGCGTGAGCGACGAAAAGGCGGAGAATCCGTACCGCGACCGCGGTGTGATGAAGGTGAAGACGTTCGCCGAAAAGCCGAACCTGCAGACCGCGGAACGGTTCCTGGCGAGCGGGGATTTCCTCTGGAACAGCGGCATGTTCGTCTGGCGGGTGGATGCGATTCTCCAGCAGATCCAGGCGTGTCTTCCCGACATGTACGCCGAGCTGCAGAAGATCGACGCCGCCATCGGCGGCCCCCACTACCAGCAGACGCTCGAGACCGCCTACGGGATGATACGGGGGATTTCGATCGACTACGGCGTGATGGAAAAATCGGGGAGCGTGTTCGTGATTCCGGGCTCGTTCGGGTGGAACGACCTGGGGTCGTGGGATGAAGTGTTCCGCGTTTCCGGGAAGGACGACAGCGGGAATTCGATCACGGGGAAGGTGATCCAGAAGGACACGAAGAACTCGTATATTTACTCGCCGGACAAGGTCGTCGCGACCGTGGGGGTGGAGGATCTTATTATCGTCAACACCGAAGACGCCCTCCTCATCTGCCGGAAAGGGAGATCGCAGGACGTCAAGGAAGTGTCGGACTACCTGAAACGGAAACAGATGAACGAATACCTCTGAGCGATGGTTCTCCCGCGCCTCTGTGCCGTGCTTGTCGTCCCCGCCGTCATTCTCCTTGCGGGATGCGGGGCCGGGTCCCCGCGTTTCACGACGAGAGCGCGGCCGGATATTCCGGTCGGCGACCCGGTCGGTTCCCCGCGGCTCGAGGGGGTCGCCTCGTACTACGCGGAGGAGTTTAACGGCCGGAAAACGGCCAGCGGCGAGGTGTACGACATGAATGACCTGACCGCCGCACACCGGACTCTCCCGTTCGGGACGAAGGTGAGGGTGACGGACATCGATACCGGGAGGTCGGTCGTCGTGCGGATCAACGACAGGGGCCCTTTCAAAGACGACCGCCTCATCGACCTCTCGCTTGGCGCGGCAAAGCAGCTGGGATTGATTCCGACGGGAACGGGGCACGTCATACTCCAGATACTCGAACTCGGGATGCAGGCGAAATGACACCGAAAGTACGCGGCCTTCTGACGGAAAAAGATGTCCGGACGGCCCTCGCAGAAGGGAAACGGGTCATCGAGATCGATCCTGGGTCACTCGTCACCCCTCTTGCCGCCGATTTCGCCGCCGCCTCCAGGATCGAGATCAGGCGAAAGGAAGAGAAGCATGTCTCCCCGGAGCCCGTCCCGGCACCCGCGCCGGCGACCCGGGCGATCCCCTCCGGAGACAAAACCGTGGCGTTCGGTTCCGACCACGGGGGCTTTCAGCTCAAACAGGCCCTCCTGAAACACGCCGAATCCCTGGGCTACAGTGTGATCGATCTTGGAACTTCCAACGAAGAGCCCTGCGATTACCCGGACTTTGCTTACGCGGTGGCGCTGGCTGTCTCCTCAGGGAAAGCCTGGCGCGGGGTGGCGATCGACGGTGCTGGCATCGGCTCGTGTATCGTGGCAAACAAGGTTCCGGGCGTACGCGCAGCCTGCTGCCATAATGAGTTCGATGCCAGGAACTCCAGGGAACATAATGATGCAAATGTCCTCACACTCGGCAGCCGTGTGGTGGGGAGCGAAGTGTGCAAGGAAATCCTCCGAATCTGGCTCAATTCGTGGTTTGCGGGGGGAAGGCACAAAGGAAGGGTGAATAAAATCAGCGACATAGAACGCCGTTATCTCAAATAGATCAACAGCTTATAGGATTTATTCAGACGGACCGGCTAAAAACCGGCCCGTTTTTTTGTGCGCCTGCGCACGATGGGAGAAAACTCCTTGACTCTCAAAGTGATTCGGGTTAGGTTTGTACCGATTTGTTGAAGGTTGTGTGTATCCCGTTCATTTAACAGCAGTTGCTCCAGATCACAAAAATACATGAAACTTGTTGTGAGTCAGGTTCGTTTTAGTTAACATAATATCCCGATTCTCAACCACATTTCACAACCTGAAGGTATAGATGAAGAAACCGATCCTGATAGTGTTCTTCTTCGTGCTGGCTCTCCTTAACGGGTGCACGCCATTCAGCGAGGATATCGCGAGAAAGGCCGATGCAAACACCCCCCCCAAGGAGGAAATCGGGTCTGTTGTTGGAAACTCGGAGGATACTTCGGGGTTTCTTGATCCCTCGACAGAGCGATGCATACGCAGCTACGGCCCCACGATCAAGCGCTATTCCCAGAGATATGGTTTCGACTGGAGACTTGTTTTGGCGATTATGAAGCAGGAATCGAGGTTTTCGCGGATCGCGGAGAGCCAGAGCGGGGCTGAGGGGCTTATGCAGCTTATGCCTGTGACGGGTGAGGAAATGGCGAGGAAACTGGATCTCGACGATCTCTCACACCCGGAACACAACATACAGGCGGGGATATTCTATCTGAGGCAGCTTTACGACCTTTTCGAGGGGTCAGGGGAAGCAGACAGGCTGAAGCTCACGCTGGCGGCCTACAACGCGGGGCTTTCCCGGGTCTACGACGCCCAGGAAATCGCCTCGTACCTGCACGCAAAGCCGACGGAGTGGCAGTCGGTGCGGGATGCGCTTCCCCTCCTTTCCAAGCGCTTCTACACGCTCCACAGAAGCGTATGGGGGCAGGACAAGCCCAGATCGGGGTGGTTCGGCAATTCCGGCCAGACGCTCAAGTACGTCGACTCGGTGATGGATTACTATGACGACTTCCGCCTGGCGCTGAACTGAAGTCGCGAGGGCGCCCGGAGGGGCGCCCCGCAAGGGGGATGACTACGGCAGCAGTATCGCGCACGCCACGACGGTCGTCCATATCCCGTCTTTGTGCCCCTCGGCAGACTGCGTGACGTTGAACGTCTTGACGATCTTTCCGCTCATTTTGTAGAGCTTCTCCCTTTCATCCCAGGCGATGCCGGAGTCGAATTCCACGCCGAGCGTCGTCGCCAGCATCGTGGCCGCAAGGTCTTCGGCGTAATCTCCCGCCTTCTCATCGGTTTCCCCGTACGGATGGTGTTCCGAAAGATAGCCGTACTGCGACGAGTCCGAAGGCGTTGCCACGCCGATCGACGCCGCGACGAGCCTGTTGGGTTCGTTCGTCGCGTTCCTTGCCATGACGCAGAACGTGATCTGGCCCGGCTGAAGCATCTTCAGCCCTTCTTCCGTCGGTATCCTCTTGCAGCCGGGGGGATAAATGCTGGACACGGTCACCAGGTTGCATTTTTCGATCTTGGCGTCGCGGAGGGCGAGCTCAAACGACTGCAGGTAGTCCTTGTGGCGTCCTACCCCTTTTGTGAAGAACATTTTCCCCGGTACGTACAATGTCTCATCTCCCTCTTGACTGTAGTGTATAGTAGTGAATTATGACCGGTCTAGGCCGGACGCACGCGACGGAACCCCCGTTTGCCCACCTTCACGACGACTCCCGCCGAGATGTCGATGACGGCGTTGTAGTCCGATACCCTGGCCCCTGCGACGCTCACCGCTCCCTGTTCGATCATCCGCCGCGCCTCGTTCCTTGAGGGGACAAGTCCCGCGCCGGTGAGAATCTGTATGATGCCCGCGCGTCCGTCCGGAGCGGCGACGGCGGCCTCCTGGATCTCGTCGGGCGTTTCCTTTTCGCGGAACATCCTGTTGAACTCATTCTCCGCGTTCTCCGCCTCCCCGGCGGAGTGGTAGAGCGTGACGAGCTCCCGGGCGAGCCTCCGCTTCACCGTGCTCGGGTTCGTTGCGGGGTCCGCGAGCTGCTCCCGCACGGCGGCGATGTCGGAGGCGGGAACGTCCGTCGCCAGCGTGAAATAGTCCAGGATGAGCGCATCGGGGATCCTCATCGATTTGCCGAATATGTCGCGCGGCGATTCGTTGAACCCGATGTAGTTGTCGAGCGACTTGCTCATTTTCTCCACGCCGTCGGTTCCGGGAAGGATCGGCATCGTGATGGTGACCTGCGGCTCGATCCCGTATTCCCGCTGGATGTCGCGGCCGACGAGGAGGTTGAATTTCTGGTCCGTTCCCCCCAGCTCGACGTCCGAACGGATGGCCACCGAGTCCATCGCCTGCGCCAGCGGGTAGAGGAACTCGTGCATGCTGATCGGCTCCCCGGCGCGGTACCGCCGCTCAAAATCGTCCCGTTCGAGCATCCGCGCGACCGTGTATTTGCTGGCCAGCGCGATAACCTCGGCGAAGCTCATGGTGCCGAGCCATTCGGAATTGTACAGCATCTGGACCTTGGCGGAGGAAAGTATCCGCGTCGCCTGCGCGAAGTAGCTCTGCCCGTTCGCGCGCGTCTCCTCGATCGTCAGGGGGGGACGGGTCTTGTTCCGTCCCGAGGGGTCGCCGATCATCCCGGTGAAGTCGCCGACGATGAGTATCGCCTGGTGGCCGAGGTCCTGGAACTGCCGGAGCTTGCGCAGGACCACCGAATGCCCCAGGTGCAGGTCGGGCCTGCTCGGGTCGCAGCCGAGCTTGATCTTGAGCGGTGTGCCGGATTTGAGCGACGCGGCGATCTTCCGTTCGAGGTCCTCCACACGGATGATTTCAGCGGTGCCGCGCGTGATGACGTCGAGCTGTTCGTTCAGCGGTGGGAACAAAGTCGGAGTTTACCTTGCTAGATGTCTGCGGATTGCACGATCTGCCTCGCGTTTGGCGATGTCCTGACGCTTGTCGTACTCTCTCTTTCCCCTGCACACGCCGAGCTGCACCTTGGCGAGCCCGTGAAAAAAGTACAGCTTCAGCGGTACGAGCGTCAGTCCTTTTTCACGCAGTCGCGAAGCGATTTTCCGGATTTCCTTCTTGTGGAGGAGGAGCTTCCTGCGGCGGAGAGGGTCGACATTGCTGTAGCTGCCGTGCGTGTAAGGGCTGACATGCATGCCGAAGAGCCAGACTTCCCCATCCTTGAGGAGCGCGTAGCTGTCCGACAGGTTGGCGTTTCCCTGCCGGATCGACTTCACTTCCGTGCCTGTGAGCACGATCCCCGATTCGTACGTGTCCAGGACGGCGAATTCGTGCCTGGCCTTCCGATTGGTCGTGACCACTTTCTCATCCGGTTCAACCTGAGCGGCCATCGTCCCCGGGGATTTTCGTTCAGTATACCGAAATCGAATCGGAAAATCAACGTATCAATGGACCTTGTCATTGCGAGCCCGCTTCCCGGGACGAAGCAATCTGATTGACTTTCTACCCCCCGTTCTCTATCTTTTTGTCTACGCTGTCCGGCATTTGCCGCGCCGAGAACGAAGGGAATTGTCTTTCCCTTTTTTGTTGTCCCCATGGAGGAACGAATGGCCGACCCACAGTACGATCTCCTCATTATCGGCGGTGGCCCGGGAGGGTACACGGCCGCCATACGGGGGGCGCAGCTCGGGATGCGGACGGCCATCGTCGAGCGCGAACGCGTGGGCGGGATCTGCCTGAACTGGGGGTGCATCCCCACGAAGGCGCTGCTGAAGAACGCCGAGGTCCTTCACACGATCCGCAGGGGTGCAGAGTGGGGGATCACGTACGACAACCTCCAGGTTGACTTCGGCAAGATTATCAAGCGAAGCAGGGGCGTCTCGGACCGGATCGTCAAGGGGGTCGAATACCTGATGAAGAAGAACAGGATCGACGTCATTGCGGGAACCGGCCGGCTCGCGGCCCCCGGGATGGTGGAGGTCCGGACCGGGGAGAGGCCCCCGGTGACGATCGGCGCCGCCCACGTGGTCATCGCGACGGGGGCGCGTCCCCGGACACTCCCGGGCGTGACGATCGACAGGACCCGGGTCATCACGAGCACCGAAGCGATGTCCCTCTCCTCGCAGCCGGGATCGATCGTCATCATCGGGGCGGGGGCGATCGGCGTGGAGTTTGCCTGGTTTTACAACACGCTCCGGACGAAGGTGACGCTGGTGGAAATGCTGCCGGGGATACTCCCCGTCGAGGACCGGGAGCTGACGCGGCAGCTCGAGACCAGCCTGAAGAAGCAGGGGATCGACATCCTGACGGAGACGAAGGTGGAATCCGTCCGTCCTTCCCCCCGTGATGTCACCGTGACGGTCCGTTCGGCGGACGGCGCCGTCCGGGAAATCACCGGCGACCTCGCGCTCATGGCCGTCGGGGTCCAGGGGAACGTCGAGGACCTGGGACTGGAAAGCGCCGGGGTCGCACTGGAAAAAGGGAGCATCAGGGTCGACGCCGACTACAGGACATCCGTCCAAGGGGTCTACGCAATCGGCGACGTCATCGGTCCCCCCTGGCTTGCCCACGTGGCGTCGGCGGAGGGGATCCACTGCGTGGAAGCGATCGCCGGAAAAAACCCCGCGCCGCTCGACTACAGCTCCGTGCCGGGCTGCACGTACTGCCAGCCGCAGATCGCGAGCGTCGGGCTGACCGAGGAAAAGGCGAAGGCCGCGGGGCACGAGCTCAGGATCGGGCGTTTTCCGTTCCGTCCCCTCGGCAAGGCGGTCGCCATCGGGGAAACCGAAGGGATGGTGAAACTCATCTTCGATGCGAAGTACGGGGAGCTGCTGGGAGCCCACATTATGGGCTCCGAGGCGACGGAACTGATCGCCGAGCTCGTCGTGGCGAAGTCACTCGAGACGACCGGAGAAGGGATCTTCCGGGCGATCCACGCGCACCCGACGCTGGGCGAGGCGGTCATGGAAGCCGCCGCCGCGGCCTACGGAGAGGCAATCAACATCTGAATCCGCTTCATTGACATCATAGCTGCGGGAGACCGATCGTTGCCGACAAAAACCGAAACGCGGCCGAAGGGTCAGGACGCGATTCACGCAGGGAATCCCTCCGCGGATCCCCTGTCGCGTCTGAAGCCGGAACAGATCATCGGCGCGTACACCAACGCGCTCTCGGCGCGGCTCATCGACTCCAAGATCCTCATCCTGCTCAGGCAGGGGAAGGTGTTCTTCCATATCGGCTGCTCAGGTCACGAGGTGGCTCAGGTCGCCATGGCGGCGGCGATGCGTCCCGGTCACGACTGGGCATACCCCTACTACCGCGATCTCGGATTTTCACTCCAGTTCGGCTACACGATCGAGGAGATCATGCTGGAGGCCCTTCACCGGAAAGGGGGGCCGAGCAGCGACGGGTTCGCCATGCCCTTCCACTACGGGCACAAAAAATGGAGGATCGTCTCGCAGTCCAGTCCCACCGGCACGCAGTACCTCCAGGCGGTCGGGACGGCGATGGGAGCCGTGAAGGATCATGCCGATGAGGTGGTGTACGTCTCCAGCGGTGAGGGCTCGACGAGCGAAGGGGAGTTCCACGAAGCGGTGAACTGGGCTGCACGGGGAAAGTTTCCCGTCATCTTCGTCATACAGAACAACAGGTACGCGATCTCGGTCCCCGTGCGGGACCAGCTTGCCGGCGAATCGGTCTCGGCCATGGTCAAAGGCTACGGCGGGTTGAACCGCTACCATGTCGACGGGTGCGATTTTCCCCAGATGTTCGAAGCGGCCTCCGATGCCGTGGCGCACGCCCGCCGGGGGGACGGACCGAGCGTGATCGAAGCCGACACGGTCCGGCTGCTCGCGCATTCCTCGTCCGACGACCAGAGGAAGTACAGGGACCCGCGGGACCTGGAAGACGACCTGAAGCGTGACCCCCTCCCCAGGTTCGAGAAGTTCCTCCAGGACAGGGGGATACTGAGCGCCGCGGATTGCGCGAGGATACGGAACGAGGTCCAGGCCCGCATCGATGCCGCAGCTGAATGGGCGGAGGCGAAGGGGTTCGTGGAGGCTTCCGCGCTCGAGTCGTGCGTGTATGCCCCCGCCGATCCCTCCCCCGCGCCGGCGCAGACTGATCCTCCCGCTGCCGGACCGAACATCGTCATGGTGGACGCCATCAACCACGCGCTCGCCGAGGAGATGGAGCTGAACCCGAAGATGCTCGTCTACGGCGAGGATGTTGCGGGGAAGAAAGGGGGAGTCTTCACGGCCACGAAGGGGCTCACCGACAGGTTCGGCAGCGAGCGGGTGTTCAATTCGCCGCTTGCCGAGGCGAGCATCGTGGGAACCGCGTTCGGGCTCTCCGTCAGGGGGGGCTACAAGCCCGTCGTCGAGATTCAGTTCGGCGACTATATATGGCCGGCGTTCATGCAGATACGGGACGAGGTTGCCATGCTCCGGTTCCGTTCCCGGGGGCAGTGGACCTGCCCGATGGTCATCCGCGTCGCCGTGGGGGGTTTCATACACGGCGGGCTCTACCACAGCCAGTCGATCGACGGGTTCTTCACCCATATCCCGGGTGTGCGCGTGGTGTTCCCGTCCAATGCCGCCGACGCGAAGGGACTTCTGAAGACCGCCTGCCGTTCGGGCGACCCGGTCATATTCCTGGAGCACAAGGGTCTCTACCGGCAGGGATTTGCCTCGTCCCCCGAGCCGCCCCCTGCGTACACGATCCCCTTCGGGGTCGCCGCCGTGAAGCAGCCCGGCGGCGACGTTTCCGTCATCACGTGGGGGATGCTCGTGCAGCGTTCCCTGGATGCCGCGCGCAAGGTGGAAGCCTCGCACGGGGTCGGCGTCGAGGTCATCGACCTCAGGACGCTCAACCCGCTCGACAGGGAATCGGTGTTTGCGTCCGTCCGCAAGACGGGAAAGGTCCTCATCGTCCACGAAGATACGCTCACGGGAGGGTTCGGCGGCGAGATTGCCGCCCTGATCTCCTCCGAGTGCTTCGAAAGCCTCGACGCGCCCGTGCGCCGCGTGGCTGCGAAGGACACTCCTGTCCCCTATGCGCCGGGACTTGAAAACGCGATGCTTCCCCAGGAGACGGACATCATCCGCGCGCTCGAACAACTGATCAGGTACTGATGAGTCCCGCCGGCATCGCGGTCCCCGAACAGAAGAGGGCGCCGGGGGGAAAGCTCTCGAATCCCGACCGGCTTGAGCTGTACTATTATATGCGCCTTGCCCGGGAGTGCGACAACGCGATCCTCCGCCTGTACCGGCAGGGGAAGGTCGTTGGCGGGGCATACACGGGGAACGGTAACGAGGCCACCGCGGTCGGAAGCGCCTACGCGCTCGGTGATGGAGATTATCTCTTCCCGATGCACCGCGATCTCGGAGCCCACCTGGTCCGCGGGCAATCCGTGCGGAACATTTTTCTCCAGCAGCTAGGGCGGGGGAACAGCCTCACGCGCGGAAGGGACGGGACGGGCCATTACGCCGATCCGGACCGCCGCATCTACGGCAACGTCAGCCACCTCGGGGCGATGATCCCGATGGCGGCCGGCGTCGCCCTTGCCGTGACGATGCGGAAGGAACGCGCGGTGGTGCTGAACTATATCGGCGACGGCGGGAGCAACACGGGGGAGTTTCACGAGGGGCTGAACATGGCCGCGGTCATGAAGCTCCCGTTCATTCTCATCATCGAGAACAACCAGTATGCCTATTCGACGCCTGCCGGCAAGCAGTACGCCGCGCAGAAGCTTTCCGACCGCGCCTCCGGCTACGGCATACCCGGCGTGACGATTGACGGGACAAACGTGGGCCTCGTGTTCGACACCTGCCGCAAAGCTGCCGACCGGGCGCGGCGCGGGGCAGGGCCGACGCTCATCGAGTCCGTCACGATGCGGATGCACGGACATTCCGCCGCAGACGACTCCTCCTACGTTCCCGCGGAGATGATCGAGGAATGGCGGAAGAAGGACCCGATCGACCGGCTCGAGAAGATCCTGCTGGCGGATCACGTGCTGAACGAAGCGTCAAAAAAGAACATCGAGGACCGGATCGCTTCCGAAATCGAGGACGCGGTGACGTTCGCGATGGAGAGCCCGTACCCGCCGGGCGAAGAGGCGGGGGAAGGAGTCTACGCCCCGTAATGCCCCTCATGACGTACATCGACGCGATCTCCCGCGGGATGTGGGAGGAGATGGAGCGGGACCCCTCGGTCTTTCTCATCGGCGAAGACGTCGGCGCGTACGGCGGGGCATTCAAGGCCACGAAGGGCTTCCTCGAGCATTTCGGCGCGGACCGGGTGATCGACAGCACGCTTTCCGAGGCCGCGATCGTCGGTGCGGCGACAGGAGCCGCCGTGGCCGGCATGCGTCCCATCGCCGAGATGCAGTTCGCGGATTTCGTCACGTGTGCGTTCAACCAGATCGTGACGAACGCCGCAAAGATCTATTACAGGTGGCGGATCCCGGTGCCGATGGTGGTGCGCCTTCCCACCGGCGGCTACATACACGGCGGGCCGTACCATTCGGCGAGCACGGAGGCCTGGTTCGCCCACGTGCCCGGATTGAAAATCGTCGCGCCGTCGACCCCCGCCGACGCCCGGGGGCTCATCAAATCGGCGGTCCGGGACAACAACCCGGTGATGTTCTTCGAATTCAAGTACCTGTACCGCCGCATCAAGGGAGACGTGCCCGAGGGAGACGTCACCGTGCCGATCGGGAAGGGGGACGTGAAGCGGGAGGGGGATGATGCGACGATACTGACCTACGGCGCGGCGGTGCATTTCGCGCTCGAGGCCGCGGAGAAAGTGTCGAGGGAAGACGGGCGTGAAACGAAGGTGGTCGATCTCCGCACGCTTCTGCCGCTCGACAGGGACCTGATACTCGACGCCGCGCGCGCCACCGGGAAGGTCCTCGTCGTGCACGAAGATACGCTCACGGGGGGGATCGGCGGCGAAATTGCGGCGCTCATCGCCGAGCACGCGTTCAGCTCTCTCGACGCCCCCGTCAGAAGGGTGGGGGCGCTTGACGCACCGGTCCCGTTCGCGCCGACGCTGGAATCGGCGCACCTGCCGGACGCGGACAGGATCGTGACCGCCCTTCGCGAGCTGATACGATATTAACCAATAACCCCGAGCACACACATGGCCCGCATCGAAATCATCATGCCCCAGATGGGGGAAAGCATCACCGAAGGAACGATCGTCAAGTGGCACAAGAAGGTCGGTGACCGGGTCGGCAAGGACGAGACCCTCCTGGAGATCAGCACGGACAAGGTCGATTCCGAGATCCCGTCTCCCGGCGCCGGCATACTGGCGGAGATTGTGACGCCTGAGAACGGGACCGTCCCGGTGCGAACGGTGATCGCCTACCTGGAGACGGATGCCTCGTCATTCGCGAAGGCGCCCGGCGCCGCGCCGCCGGCGGCCGCGCCGAAGCCCGGACCCGCTCAGCCCGCCCCGGCGGCCGTCAGCGCTCCGGCGGTCTCCCCGGCCCGTTCCGCGGAGCCCCCTTCCGGAAATCACGGTGGGGGAAGGTTCTATTCCCCGCTTGTCCTGAGCATTGCCCGGAGCGAGGGGATACCGCTCACCGATCTCGAGTCTCTTCCCGGTACGGGAGAAGGAGGACGGCTCACGAAGAAGGATCTCCTGGCCTACGTGTCCGCGAAGAAGAGCGGCGCGCTCCCCCGCCCCGCCGGCGGAGAGGTCAAAGCGGCGCCCGGGCCGGTCACGCTCGCTCCCGCCGACGCCCCCGCGCTCCGCGCGAAATACCCCGCGCCGGAGTATGAGATACTCCAGATGGGGAACGTGATGCAGAAAATGGCGCAGCACATGGTGCTGAGCGTGCAGACATCCCCGCACGTCGCGGCGGTCCACGAGGTGGACATGACCGCTGTCGTGAAGCACCGCGAGGCGCACGCGGAGGCGTTCGAGAAGAAAGAGGGGTTCAAGCTCACGTTCACCCCCTACATCGCCGAGGCGGTCGTCCGCGCAATCAAGAAGTACCCCCTGGTCAACTCGTCGGTGGAGGGGGACAAGATCATTCGGAAGAACTTCGTCAACCTGGGGCTCGCCGTCGCCTCCGACAGCGGACTGATCGTCCCGGTGATACGGCACGCGGAGGAAAAGAACTTCACCGGGCTCGCCAGGGCGGTGAATGATCTCGCCGTCCGGACCCGGACGAAAAAACTCGTGCCGGAGGACATCCAGGGGGGGACGTTCACCATATCGAATTACGGCGTGTTCGGCACGCTCATCGGAATGCCGATCATCAACCAGCCGCAGGTGGCGATACTGGGGACGGGGGCGATACGGAAACGTCCCGTCGTCATCGATGACGCGATCGCGATCCGGTCGATCGCCTACCTGACGCTTTCGTTCGATCACAGGATCGTGGACGGCGCCCTGGGAGGAATGTTCCTGGAGGAAATCGTCCAGAACCTCCAGAGGCGCGACAGGGATTCGAGGGAATGAAGGAGAGAGGAACGATGGATTCTGTCATACAGGAAGTCGTCCCCCCCCGCCAGTCGGGGAGGGAGAGGCCCGACTGGCTCAAAGTGAAGCTTCCTTCGGGAGAGAACTACGCGCGCCTGAAGACCCTGATCGACGGGCACCGGCTTCACACCGTGTGCGAGGAGGCGCGCTGTCCGAACATGGGCGAATGCTGGAACGCCGGTACCGCCACGTTCATGATCCTGGGGGACGTCTGCACGCGCTCCTGCGGATTCTGCGCCGTCACGACGGGGCGTCCGGGGGGTCTTGATACCGACGAGCCGTACCGGGTGGCAGAGGCGATCCGGTTGATGGACGTGCGCCACGCGGTGATCACGTCGGTGAACAGGGACGAGCTTCCGGACGGGGGAGCCGCGATATTCGCGGAGACCATCCGGCAGGCCCGCAGGGTGAACCCGTCCGTGCGGATCGAGGTCCTGATCCCCGATTTCCGCGGGGTCCGGTGGGCCCTCCAGCTCGTCATCGACGAGCGCCCCGACATTCTCAACCACAACACCGAGACCGTCCCGCGGCTCTACCTCACGGTCCGTCCCCAGGCGAAATACGCCAGGTCGCTCGAGCTGATCCGGCGCGGCCACGAGGCCGGCATGGTGACCAAGAGCGGACTGATGGTGGGGCTGGGGGAGACGCACGCCGAGGTCCTGGAGGTCATGCGTGACCTCCGCGCGGCCGGGTGCGACATACTGACGATCGGACAGTACCTCCGTCCCTCGCAGGAGCACCTCCCCGTGGAGCGGTACGTTCCGCCGGCCGAATTCCTCGAATTCAGGACGGAGGGACTCGCCCTGGGGTTCCGCCACGTCGAATCGGGGCCCCTCGTGAGGAGCTCCTACCACGCCGCCGGGCAGGTCCGTTAGGCACAGGCCCGTCAGGCCCCGCGGGCATTGACTCTTTCCGGCGTTTTCAGTAAATTGAAAAGCTTTATCGAACCCAGGTTGTTCATCATCGTTACTCGAGGAGCGGCAGCTGTGGAAAAGACAACGCGGTTTTTCAAGACCTCGGAAAACGAGGCGAAATGGCATCTCCTCGACGCGGACGGCAAGACGCTCGGGCGCATCGCCAGCGAAGCAGCGACACTTCTCCGGGGCAAGCACAAGGTCGTCTTCACGCCGAACGCCGACATGGGGGATTTCGTCGTCGTCGTCAACGCGTCGAAGGTGAAGGTCACCGGGAAGCGGGAGGAGCTGAAGGAGTATTTCCATTACACCGGGTATCCGGGTGGGGCGACGTTCGAGCGCTTCCTGGATGTTCTCCGCAAGGACCCCCAGCGCGTGTTCGAACACGCGGTCAGGGGCATGCTCCCGCACAACAGGCTCGGAAGACAGATCCTGAAGAAAATGAAAGTCTATGCGGGTGCCGAGCATCCCCATGCCGCCCAGCGTCCCGCGCCACGCATCGTCAACAAGGAGTCGTAACGGAGCATGCACCCACAGAACACCCTGGCGGTCGGCAGAAGGAAGACGTCCGTCGCGCGCGTGATCCTCGCACCCGGTGCGGGAACGATCACGATAAACAAGAAATCGTTTGAACAGTATTTTCCGCTGGAGACGCTCCGGCGCGAGGTCCTGAAGCCGCTTGAAGTGACCCAGTCGGCGGGCAAGTACGACATCCGCGTCAACGTGGACGGCGGCGGCGTGTCGGGACAGGCCGGTGCGGTCCAGCTCAGCATCTCCCGGGCCCTTGTCTCGATCAACGAAGAACACAAGCCGCTGCTCCGGGCGGCGGGCCTGATGACAAGGGATCCCCGCATGGTCGAGCGGAAAAAATACGGGCAGAAGAAGGCCCGCAAGAGATTCCAGTTCTCGAAGAGATAACGGACGAGCGTGTGTCCTGCTGTACCCGGAGGCCGCGCCGGCACCATGGGCGCACCCTCGGGCGCTGTTACCACTCATACTCCCGGATTCCGCCGCGAGTGTCACGCCCTGCGTGATGACGGCGGGAGACGAAGGGAGTAGAAGAACAAACTCAACATAAGGAGTGCCTCTATGCCCCGCGTCGAAGTCGCCGAGCTGCTTGCAGCCGGCTGTCATTTCGGTCACCTCACCCGCCGCTGGAATCCCAAGATGCGTGCCTACATTTTCATGGAACGCAACGGGATCCACATCATCGATCTCATGAAAACCCGCATCCTGCTCGAGGAAGCGTGCAACGCCATCAGCAACATCGCCGCCGAGGGTAAACGCATCCTCTTCGTCGGGACGAAGAAGCAGGCGAAGGACGTGATCCGGGAGGAAGCGGTGCGCACGGGAGAGTTTTACGTCAGCGAGCGCTGGCTGGGCGGTTCCCTGACGAACTTCACGACGATCCGCAAGAGCGTGAAGCGCCTCACGAACATCGAGAAGATGGAGAGCGACGGGACCTTCGACAAGATCACGAAGAAGGAAGGACTCTTCCTCCAGCGCGAAAAGGAAAAACTGAACAACGTGCTCTCGGGCGTCGTGGACATGACGCGCCTGCCCGGGGCCCTGTTCGTCGTCGACGTCAAGAAAGAGGCGATCGCCGTCAAGGAGGCGAACCGCCTCTCCATCCCCGTCTTCGCAATCATGGATACGAACTGCGATCCGGACGGAATCGACTACGTGATCCCCGCGAACGACGACGCGATCAAATCCGTGCAGGTCATCACCAAGGCCTTCGCCGATGCGGTCCTGGAAGGGAAGGAACGCTCGTCCGCGCGCCAGGCCGAATCCTCGGCGGAGGGGGAGCACAGGGGGAAAGATGCGCCCGAAGGAAAACCATCGCTGAACTGAACACTGAAATCGAGAACGGAAACCATGGCAATTTCCAATGAGATGATCAAGAAGCTCCGCGAGATGACCGGCGCGGGAATGATGGACTGCAAGCACGCCCTCGAGGAGTCGGGCGGGGCGATCGAGGCCGCGGTGGAGATCCTCCGCAAGAAGGGCGCCGCCGTCGCGCAGAAGCGGGGCGACCGGGCCGCGAAGGAGGGGATGATCGTCACGAAGGTGAGCAGGGACGGAAAGACCGGCGTCATCGTCGAGATCAACTGCGAGACCGACTTCGTCGGCCGGAGCGACGACTTCACCGCGTTCGCCGTCGCCGTCGCCGAAACGATCGCCGCACGGAAGCCGAAGACGCTCGACGAGCTCCGCGGCCTCGCCTCCCCGAACGGGAAGACCGTCGCCGACCTGATGAACGACCTCCTGGCGAAAGTGGGGGAGAAGATCGACGTGAGGCGGTTCACCGTCCTCGAATCGGCGGACGGCTCCGTCTTCTCGTACACGCACCTCGGCAGCAAGATCGGCGTCCTCGTCGAGTGCGTCAACCTGGCGAACGATGCGGCAGGGACCGTCGTCGGGAGGGACGTGGCGATGCAGATCGCCGCGATGAACCCGATGACCGTCGGCAGGGAGACGATCGCGAAGGACACCATCGACCGCGAAGTCGATATTTACAGGACGCAGGCGAAGAACGAAGGGAAGCCCGCCCCGATCGTCGAGAAGATCGCCAACGGCAGGCTCGAGAAGTTCTACCAGGAGGTCTGCCTCCTGGAACAGATTTTCGTGAAGGACGGCGGAAAAACGATACGGGACTACCTCGCGGAAACGGGGAAGGGGACGACCGTGAAGAAGTTCCACCGCTACCATCTGGGCGAGGAGGCACGCTGACGTGACCGGCGCACCGAGGTTCAGGCGCGTGCTGCTGAAGCTGAGCGGCGAAGCGCTGATGGGTGAGCGTGAGTTCGGCATCGATCCCGCCGTGCTGAAGCAGTACGCCGCCGAGATCAAGGCCGTCCACGAGCTGGGCGTCGAGCTCGGCATCGTGATCGGCGGAGGGAACATCTACCGGGGCGTCTCGGATTCCACCGACGGGATCGACAAGGTCACCGGCGACCACATGGGGATGCTTGCCACGCTCGTCAACGCGCTGGCGCTGCAGAGCGCGCTCGAGCGGGAAGGCCTGCTGACCCGGCTCATGTCGGCGATCCGCGTCGACGTCATCGCGGAACCGTTCATACGGCGCCGGGCCGTGCGTCACCTGGAAAAGGGGCGCGTGGTGATCTTCGGGGCGGGGACGGGAAACCCGTATTTCACGACCGATACGGCGGCAGCGCTCCGCGCGGTGGAGATCGAGGCGGACGCGATCATCAAGGGAACGCGCGTCGACGGCGTGTACGACTCGGACCCCGAGCGGAACCCGGCCGCGTTCAAGTTCACCGAGATCTCCTACCTCGACGTCCTGAAGAAGGACCTGAAGGTGATGGACATGACCGCCATAACGCTGTGCAAGGAGAACAAGCTCCCCATCCTCGTGTTCAACATGAACACCAGGGGGAATTTCAAGAGGCTGATCCTCGGGGAGGAAGTCGGAACCACCGTGCTGGAGCTCTCGTCGTCTGCTCGCTAACAACCGGGATCGGAGACCATCATGGTTAAGACCATTCTGAAGGAAACGGAAGAAAAGATGCACAAGGCCGTGGAAGTTGTCCGCGGCGAGCTCGTCAAGATCAGGACGGGGAAGGCGACGACCGCGCTTCTGGACGCCGTCAAGGTGGACTACTACGGGACGATGACGCCCCTGGCGCACTGCGGCAACGTGAGCGTATCGGACGTGCACACGCTCACGATCCAGCCGTATGACAAGGGGATGCTCGACCACGTGGCGAAGGCGATCCAGACTGCCAACCTCGGCCTCAACCCGATGAAGGACGGCGACGTCGTCCGCGTGCCCATCCCCGCGCTGAACGAGGAGCGCCGGCGCGAACTCGTGAAGCTGACGAAGAAGTTCGGGGAGGACGGGAAAATCGCCATCCGGAACGTCCGCCGGGATGCGATCGAACACATGAAAAGGTCCGAGAAAGCCGAACACTTCTCGGAAGACGAACGGAAGAAGGGGGAGCACGAGGTCCAGAAAATGACGGACAAGGGGATCAAGGACATCGACACGCTCCTGGCGGTAAAGGAAAAGGAAATCATGGAAGTGTGAGCCGTGTGCAGCCCTCCGAGCGAAAAAGCCCCCCCGCGGGGCTTTTTTGCTTTGTAACATGCCGTCTTCCCCTGCGTATCACTATCGAGGGGAGGGGTACACGAACATACCGGAGGTGTCACATGACTGCGCATGACGAAACACGGCGCCTTCTCAAATCGCGCGCCGACCGGATGCTGGACGGCGTGTGCGGGGGGGTGGCGGAGTATTTCGGCCTCGATTCGACGCTCGTGCGCCTGGCGTGGGTTCTCCTGGCCCTGGTGGGGGGGATGGGGATACTGCTCTACATCGCCGCGATGATCATCATGCCCGCCGGGAGCGCCGCGGCCCTCCGCGGTGCCCGCCGGTCCCGTCGCCGTCCGCGAGCGGAACAGCAAATTCTGGGGTATCCTCCTGATCGTCGTCGGGACGGTCTGGTTTCTCGGCAATCTCGGGCTCCCTCTCTGGTATCACTGGTGGGGTCTTGCCTGGGACGTCCTTCTTCCCGTTCTCCTCATGCTCGCCGGGGTGGCGTTTCTCTTCGGCGGGAGAAACTCCCTGAGCGCGGCTCCCGCCTCCCCGGAAGCGGCTCCCGGCACAGCGGACGCCGTCCCCGCGGACGCGCCCGCACCGCAGGCGGTACACCCGGCCGGGCCCTCACGGTTGTTCCGGTCGCGCACCGAAAAGAAGATCTTCGGCGTCTGCGGCGGGATCGCCGGGTACTTCAGCGTCGATCCGACGATGGTCCGTCTCCTGTTCATCATCGCGTTGTTTGCGTCGTTCGGATTCATGCTCCTGCTGTACGCCATCATGGCGATCGTCACGCCGCGCGAACCCGTGCCGGCGTAAGACCACGGAGGAATCATGCACACGCTCGAAGGCCGCTCATACTGGTTTCCGATTCTTCTCATACTCGTCGGCGCCGCCATGTTCCTCCAGCGCCTTCACGTTCCCTGGGCCGGGTGGGAGCAGGTGCTGTGGGCGGCCCTGGCGGTCTCCGGCGGCGTGAAACTCGGCGGCGCCCTTCGGCGGAAATCGAGGGGAGGAATCTTCTGGGGGTTGTTCTGGTTCGTCCTGGGGGGGGCGCTGCTGCTTCACTCGGTCGGGGTCGTGTGGCTCGACCCGGGGATCGTCATCGGCGGGCTCTTTCTCGTGGCGGGGACGGGGCTCGTGCTGATGTTCCTCGTCAGCCGGCGCGACTGGCACCTTCTCGTCCCGGGCCTCTGTCTCCTGGCCGTGGGGTGCGCGATCCTGTCGACGGAGCTCGGCTATTCTGAGACCTGGCAGGTGGCGCCGCTGGTGAACCGGTGGTGGCCTGCGGGACTCGTCCTGACCGGTGCGGCTCTCCTGGCGCGGTCTGCCCGCCGGGAAGCGTAGGGGCGTGCTCCGGCACCGCCGGCCGTCAGTGTGCCTCGAGCCAGTTCGTTCCCGTTCCGACGTCCACCCGGATCGGGACGGACAGCGGCAGGGCGTTCTGCATCTCCTCCGTGACGAGCGCCTTCATCTTCTTCACCTCTCCCTGCGGAACTTCAAAGACAAGTTCGTCGTGAACCTGGAGGAGCATCCTGCTCTTCAGTTTCTTCTCCCTCAGTGAAGCGTCGAGCCGCACCATCGCGATCTTGATCATGTCCGCCGCGGTTCCCTGGATGGGCATGTTGATCGCCTGGCGCTCGGCGTTCCCCCTGATGTTCTGGTTCCTGCTGTTGATGTCGGGGAGGTATCTTCGCCGCCCGTTGAGCGTGGCAACGTATCCCTCGCGGCGCGCGCCCGCGATCGTGTCGTTGATGTACTGGCGGACCTTCGGGAACCTGTCGAAATACCGCGCGATGATGTCCCTGGCCTCCGACTGCGGGATCTCCAGGCGCCGGCCGAGCCCGAAGGGACCGATGCCGTACATGATGCCGAAGTTCACCTCTTTCGCCTTCCGGCGCATGTCGGGGGAGACGTCGGCGGCCGGGACCCCGAAGACCCCCGCGGCGGTCGTCGCGTGAATGTCTTCGTCGTTCCGGAACGCCGCTCCGAGGCTCTCGTCCCCGGACATGTGGGCCATCACGCGGAGCTCGATCTGCGAATAGTCGGCCGAGAGGAGGACCGATCCGGCCGAACGCGCGATGAACGCTTTGCGGATCGCCCTCCCGATCTCCGTCCGTATCGGGATGTTCTGAAGATTGGGGTCGCTCGAGGAGAGCCTGCCGGTGGCGGCGACGGTCTGGTTGTAGGACGTGTGCACCCTCCCGGTGGCCGGGTTGATCAGCGACGGGAGCGCGTCGATGTACGTGGACTTCAGCTTCGTGAGCTGCCTGTAGTCGAGAAGGCTCCCGATGATCGGGTGCATCCCCTGGAGCGTCTCGAGGACGCCGACGTCGGTGGAGAACCCGGTCTTGGTCTTCCGCACGGTGGGGAGCTTGAGCGTGTTGAACAGGACCTCGCCGAGCTGCTGCGTGGAGTTGATGTTGAACGCTCCCCCCGCCTGCCGGTGGATTTCTGCGACGAGGTTCTCGATCTGGCGCTCCAGGTCCTTCGACATCTCCTCGAGGCAGGGGACGTCGAGCGAGATCCCTTCGAGCTCCATCCGTGCCAGCACCGCGCTGAGCGGAAACTCGATCTCCTCGCAGAGCCCGAGGAGACCCATCTCCTTCAGCCGCGGAATCTGCCGTTCCCTGATCCGGTATGTCATGTCCGCGTCCTCCGCCGAGTACATCGCGACGGACTCGAGAGGGACTTCCGTGATGTGGCGGGCCTGCTTTCCTTTCCCCGTGAGCTCCTCGAACGAGACCATCCGGTAATTCAGGTACTCCTGTGCCAGGGCGTCGAGGTTGTGCTGCCCGTCGGCGCGGAGGATGTAGCTCGCGACCATCGTGTCGTAGGCGATGCCGTTGACGGCGAGACCGTGGTTCATGAGGACGAGCATGTCGTACTTGACGTTCTGCCCCGCCTTTTGGATTTCGTGCGAGGCGAACACGGGACCGAGCTTCGCCAGCACGGTCTTCAGGGGAAGGGCGTGCGCCGTGTTGTTCACGGACTTTTCCGCGGCGTCCGCGAACAGTCCCTCTCCGCTCCCGGCGCGGGGCTCCCACCGGACGGGGATGTACCACGCGCGTCTCTCGGACGTGCACAGGGAGATCCCGACGAGCTCCGCCCTGAGCGGGTCTTTGGACGTTGTCTCCGTGTCGAAGACGACGAGCCGGCTCTCCCTGAGACGGGCGACGACCTCCTCGAGCCCGGCCGCAGTGGTGACGCAGGTATACTCATGCTTGTCCGTGGTGATGTCCGCCGGCGGATCCTGCGGTGCTTCCGGCGTCTCCACCCGGGCGGGAGGTGCCTGTGACGGCTCCTTCGCACCCCGCGGCGGCGCCGCTGTGCCGTCACCGGATTTCCCGGTCTCCTTCAATCGGGCGGCGAGCGAGCGGAATTCCAGTTCTCCGAAGAGCCGGACGAGGAGCGGCGTGTCGCGCCGGGCGGCCCGGAGCGCATGGAAGTCGATGTCCAGAGGGACGGCCGTGTCGATCGTGACCAGGTGTTTCGAAAGGAACGCGGTCTCCCGGTGGGTGATGAGTTTTTCCCTCAGCCCTTTCTGGGGGATCTCGTCCACGTGCGCGTACAGCTCCTCCATCGTCCCGTACTTCTGTATGAGGGGGATCGCCGTTTTCTCCCCCACCCCCGGGACGCCGGGGACGTTGTCGGACTTGTCGCCGATCAGCCCGAGGACGTCGATGACCCTGTCGGGCGCGACGCCGAACTTCGCCATCACGCCCGGTTCTTCGACGAGCTCCGGATCGCCCCCCGATTTTCCGGGCTTGTACATCTTGATCATCGGGGAGATGAGCTGCATGAAGTCCTTGTCGCCGGTCACCATCATCGTGAGGACCCCCTCCTTCTCCGCCCTCCGCGCGAGCGTGCCGATGATGTCGTCCGCCTCGAACCCGGGAAGCTCGAGCAGGGGGGTGTTGAACGCCCGGACGACTTCCTTGAGCTTGTCCATCTGCGAGGCCATGTCTTCGGGCATCTTCTGCCGTGTGGCCTTGTATTCGGGAAAGAGCCTGTGGCGGAACGTCGGCTCCTTCGTGTCGAAGACGACCGCGATATGGTCGGGCTTTTCTTCGTCGAGGATCTTCATCAGCGCGGTGACGAACCCGTAGACCGCGCTCGTGTTTTCCCCCTGCTGTTGAGGAGGGGACGCCCGATGAACGAGAAGTACGCGCGGTAGGCGAGGGCCATGCCGTCGAGGAGGAAGAGGCGTTCTTTCGGACTCATGACGATGGGGGTAGTGATCGTTGGCCGCCGGATTGCCGGCGCTGAAGAAGAAACATACCGAATGTGTGCGGGACTGTCAACGGAACGGGAGACGTCCCCGGGCTGTTCGTTGATTGTCACCCGTGAATTGGGTACATTCCGCTCACCACAGACCCCGGAAGGATGAAAATTTACACAAAGACCGGCGACGGGGGGGACACGTCCCTCTTCGGCGGCCAGAGGGTCCCCAAAGACGCTCTCCGCATCGAAGCCTACGGGACGGTCGACGAACTGAACTCGGTCCTCGGCCTCGCCCTTGCCGAGGGCCCCGAGGAGGAGGTCCGGACCGTCCTCCTCCACGTCCAGGATCAGCTTTTCGGCCTGGGGGCCGACCTGGCCACTCCCCGGTCGGTGAAGCGGAAAAGCGTCAAACGGGTCGAACCCCGCGACTCCGTGTCGATTGAACGCGAGATCGACAGGTTCGACTCCCGCCTGAAGCCCCTCCACAGCTTCATTCTCCCGGGGGGGTCGCACCTCGCGTCGCGCCTCCACTTTGCGCGGACCGTCTGCCGGCGCGCCGAACGGGTCGTCGTCCGTCTCTCGCGTAACGAGGACATCGGCGAGGGGATCACGATGTACCTGAACCGGCTTTCGGATCTTCTGTTCGTGCTCGCGCGGTACGCAAACCAGTCTGCGGAAATTCCGGAAATTCGCTGGAAGCCCTAGACGCCGTCCGCGCCGGAATGTCAGTTCACAACCTGGAAATCTCCCGTCATGAAACGATCAGGCCTCACGTTCCTTCTTTGCGCGCTCGCCGTCGCCCAGGCGGCCGCGCAGAAGACCTCGTTCTCGCAGGACAGCGCGTACGCCAACCTCAACGTTCTCGTCAATGTGATCGGGCCGCGCCCGATGGGTTCGCCGGCCGAGCGGAAAGCGCTCGCCTTCGCCGTTGACCGGTTCAGGGCCTGCGGGTGCCAGGAGGCCTACGTCATGCCGATGACGGACGCGGCGGGCGTGAACACCTCGAGCGGGATCGCGGTCGGCGTTCTGCGGGGAAGGACGGGAAGGATCATCCTCATCGGCGGGCATGTCGATTCCGAGGGGCCGGAGGTTCCCGGGGCGAACGACGACGGATCCGGCGCCGCCTCGGTGATGGAGCTTGCGCGCGTGATCGGGAAGAAGGAGCACGAGTCCACGGTCGTCTTCTGCTGCTGGGGCGGGGAAGAGGAAGGCCTGCGCGGCTCGGAATATTTCGTCGCCCACTACCCGTTGCTCGACTCCGTCGCCCTGATGCTGCAGATCGACATGGCCGACGGCAGCGGGACGCTCGACGCCGATCCCGACGGTGCCTACCAGGTGAGCGCCCCCCGGTGGCTCGTCGACGCGGCGTTCGACATTTTCTACGGCGATCTGCACGACGAGGGACTCGTCTACCCGACGCAGGCGGCGACCGTCAACTCCTCCTCGGCCGGCGGAACCGGCTCGGATCACATGCCCTTCCTCGCGAAGGGGATCCCCGCGATCGATTTCACGTCGGACGTGTCGTACCCGATACACACCCCGCTCGACAGCTGGGCGAATTTCAACCCGTCGGGGCTTCAACGCACGGGGGATCTGGTCCTGAGCCTCTTCAATAAATTCGACGGGGGGGTCCCGTCGCGCACGACCGAGAAGTACCTCCTTGTCGTTGCGGGTCACACGCCGTTTTATTTTTCTCACGGGCTGCTCCGTGCCTTCGCCGCCGGCGCGTTCCTCCTCGGGCTCGTCGTCCTCGTGCTCCTGTGGAAGCGGCGGCCGCCGGCCGCCGGCCCCCCCGTCCGGTGGTCCGCGCTGAAACTGCTCCTGTTCACGCTCATCATCGAATCGTTCCTCTGGCTTTCCGAGAACGTCGTGGGCATCCTGCGGGATCTCCGTTTCCCCTGGGTGAACAACTATGAGGGGTTCATCGTGCTGTCGGTCTTCGCGGGTCTGATCGGGCTCTGGATCACGCTCCGCCTGGCCGGGCGCCTCAGGCTCGGGACCGAACCTCTGCCGTATTATGTCCGGGCGTTCGTCCTTCTGAGCATCCTGACCGGCCTCCTGTCGCTTCCCAATGCCGAGCTCGCGGCGTATCCCGCCCTCTCGATCCTGTTCCTTGCGCTGGCGATGCTGGTGCCGCAGGCCGTGCTGAAGGGGATCTTCCTCCTCCTGACGCCCTACCCGATCGTCCGTCTCGTGTTCTCGGAGTATACCGGGCTGTTCCAGCGGATGCTCGCGCGGCTGCACATGCCCTCGTTCGGTGCATCCCTGATGTACAATGTCGGCTTTGTGATATTCTTCTCGGTCATTGCGCTCCCGTTTGTGTACGCGTTCGCGGCGGTGTACAGGAGCTCGGGGCGCGACCTGTTCTTCCTGAAGAAGTTCTCGGGCACGGCGGGGCTTGCCGCCGCGTGCGGAGGTGCCGTCGTCACGGCGGTCATCCTCCTGACGAGGCCCGTCTATGGTCCGTTCTGGGAGAAATCGGTCGACGTCACGCAGACATACACGGTGGGCGCCGATTCAGGCGTCGTCAGTCTCAAGAGCGGCGAATACCTTTCGGGGATCCGGTGCACGATCGACGGCCGCGACACGACGCTCGAATCGCACGCCACGGACATGAGGCTCGCGACCCCGCGTCCGGCTCGTGTCGCCTGGCTGTCGGTGGACACCGCGACGACTCCCGCCCCGTCGCAGGGGGATACGCTGCGCGTCTTCGAGCGTCGTCTCGTGATCCACTCCGCGGTCCGGCCGCTCAGCGTCAGTGTGGGCTACAGGAGCGAGCGGCCGTTCGGAGCCGCCTCGCACTGGGTCAGGGGCGTCCGCAGGGGGGCTGCCTCCGATACGCTCAGGAGCAAGACGTTCACCTGGTACGCGTTTCCGGATACGCCCCTCGTCGTTCCGGTGACGTTCACGCTCAGGGACTCGCAGGTGGTGCACGAGACCGTCGAGGTCGCGTACGACACGCTCGCCTATCCCCTGGCGTTCGGAAGGGATCTCACGTATTTCATCAAGAGGACGGTGGTGGACGCCGGCGGCACGTTCGGCGTACCGGAAGGGAGGACACGGTGACGGATTCAAACGCGATCGTGCTCCAGGTCGATGACCTCGTCAAGCGATACGGAGAGGTGACGGCGGTCGACGGCGTGAGCTTCAGCGTGAAGGCGAAGGAGATTTTCGGCATCCTGGGCCCGAACGGCGCGGGAAAGACCACCACGCTCGAGTGCATCGAGACGCTGCGCCCTCTCGACGCGGGGACGATCATGCTGGGCGGGCTGGACGTCCGCACCCGCGCGCAGGACGTGAAGAGGATCATCGGCGTGCAGCTCCAGTCCTCTTCGTTCTTCGACAAGCTGAGCCTCGCGGAGCTTCTCGGGCTCTTCGGGGAGATGTACGGGAGGCGCGTCGACCCCCTGGCGCTGCTCGACGAAGTGGAGCTCAGGGACAGGGCCCGATCGCAGGTCGTTCAGCTTTCCGGCGGGCAGAAACAGCGCTTCTCGATCGCCGCGGCGCTGGTGAACGACCCCGTGGTCATCTTTCTCGATGAGCCGACGACCGGGCTCGACCCGCAGTCGCGCCGCCACCTCTGGGGCGTCATCAAGCGGATCCGGTCCGAGGGGAAGACGATCGTCATCACGACCCACTACATGGACGAAGCGGAGGAGCTCTGCGACCGCGTCGCCATCATGGACGGGGGGAAGATCATCGCGATGGCTCCCCCGCACGAAATGATCGATACGCTGGTGGCGGGGGGGTTCCGGAAGGACCGGACCGAGAGGCTCGCGAGCCTGGAGGACGTCTTCCTGAGCCTCACCGGGCACACCATTCGCGACGAATGACCGCGGACGCGGTGACCATACACCAGAATTTTCCTCACTAGGATCCCGGGACACATGCGCATTAAATGGATGCTCACGCTCGCGTCGATGAAGATGTTCTACCGTCAGCGTGAGGCGATACTCTGGACGATACTCTTCCCCCTCCTCGTCGTCATCCTGTTCGGTTTCGTGAAGTTTAACGGCGTGGGAACGATCGACCTCGGCGTCGTCAACGAAGCCGGGGCCGCAGGCGCCGACCTTCTCTCCCGCATACGGACGGTCCGCACGTTCGACGTGTCCGAGGGGACGCGGGACTCGGAGATGGTCATGCTGGGGAAAGGGGAGAAGGACCTGGTGCTCGTCATTCCGCAGGGATTTGACCCCGCCGGCGCCGGAGAACTGACGGCCTACGGCGACGTCGAGGCGAAGCCCCAGGTGACGCAGCTCGGCGGACTGGTGCTCCAGCGCGTTCTCGACGAATCGGCGTTCGCGCTCGCGCCGGGCGTCCGGCGGACGACGCTTGCCACCGTCCCGGTGAAATCGCGCAACCTGACGTACATCGATTTCCTGCTCCCCGGGATCCTGTCGATGTCGATCATGCAGATGGGGATCTTCGGCGTCGCGTTCGGGTTCGTCTCGCTCAAGAAGCGCGGGATCCTCAGGCGCCTCTGGGTGACCCCGATCCGTCCCAACGATTTCATCATCGCGCAGGTCGCGATGAGGCTTCTCGTCCTCCTCGTGCAGATGTCGGTCATGGTCGGCGTGGGGATCCTGTTTCTCAATCTGCATTTCATCGGGAACCTGGCGCTCATCTACCTGCTGGGGATCCTGGGCGCCGTGGTCTTCCTCGGGTTCGGCTTCGCCCTGGCGGGGATATCGAAGTCCGAGGACCAGGTCGCCCCGCTGGCGAACATCATCACGCTCCCGATGCTCGCGTTGTCCGGCGTGTTCTTCAGCAGGACCAACCTTCCCGGGTTCGTCCGCGTTGTGACGGGCGTGTTTCCCCTGACGTACCTGGCGGACGGCCTGCGGAGCGTGGCGATCGACGGGGCGTCGATCATGCAGGTGATGCCTCAGATCCTGGGGCTCACCGTATGGGCGGTGGTGTCGTGCGCCGTGGCGGTCCGGCTCTTCCGCTGGGAATGAGCGTTTGACAATCTTTATGCTTCTGCTTATATTGATGCGATTTTGTTCCCGGAAGACCCGCGGTGATATTCCCGCCCTTCGGGCTTTACTCACCTTACGCGCGTAGCGGAGATCGTTTTCCATGATTACCGAATTCGGCCGGGTGCTTATCTTCCTGATCGTGGGGGGCGTGTTTGTGGCGGGAGGCCTCGTCGTCGCCTGGCTCCTCCGCCCGAGCCGCCCGTATCCCGCCAAGCTCACCACGTACGAATGTGGCGAGGTCCCCGTCGGCGACACCCGCGTGAGATTCAACATCCGCTTTTACGTAGTAGCCCTCATCTTCCTGATTTTCGACGTCGAAGTTGTCTTCCTCTTCCCCTGGGCGGTGGTCTACAAGGGCCTCGGCTGGTTCGCCTTCATCGAAATGCTCATCTTCCTCGGCATTCTCGTGGTGGGATACGCCTATGTCTGGCGCAAGGGGGACCTTGACTGGGACAAGCCGGCCCCGAAGGTTCCCGTGTACGAGAAGGGGATCGGCGTGCGGGACACGCACATGACAGAAGAAGAAATCGCCGTCTAACGGGACGCAACAGGGAACGCGCATGGGACTTCTGGATCAGAAATTCGAGAACGGCAATATCGTCATCACCTCGATGGACAACCTGCTGAACTGGGCACGGCTGTCGTCGCTCTGGGGTATGCAGTTCGGCCTTGCCTGCTGCGCGATCGAGATGATGGCCACGGGAGCCAGCCACTACGACCTTGACAGGTTCGGGACGTTCTTCCGCGGCACCCCCCGGCAGTCCGACGTGATGATCGTGGCGGGGACCGTGACGCTGAAGATGGCCTCCAGGATCAAGGTCCTGTACGACCAGATGTCCGAGCCCCGCTATGTGATCTCGATGGGGAGCTGTTCGAACTGCGGGGGACCCTACTGGGAGCACGGCTACCACGTGCTGAAGGGGGTCGACAGGATCATTCCCGTGGACGTCTACGTCCCCGGATGTCCTCCGCGTCCCGAAGCGCTCATGGAAGGACTCCTCAAGCTCCAGGAGAAGATCCGGTCCGAGAGCCTGGCAAAGAAGAAATCAGCCTGACACCCCCCTTTTGAAACCTCAAAGCCGCAGCCGATGACATCACAGGAAATACTCGAATCCCTCCGGGCCCGCTTCGGCGACGCCGTCCTCGACGCGAAGCCCGACGCCGTTCCGGATCCCTGGGTGAAGATCGCTCCCGGGAAGATGAAGGACGTCTGCCTTTACCTGCGCGACGACGCGGCGATGCTCTTCGACGTCCTCATGTGCCTCTCCGGCATGGACTACCGCGGCGGCAAGCTCGGGGTCGTCTATCACGTTGACTCGACGTCGAAGCACCACCGTATCGTCCTGAAGACGGAGGTGACCATCGAGTCACCCCACGTGGCCTCCGTGGAATCGGTCTGGAGGACCGCCAACTGGCACGAGCGTGAGGCGTTCGACATGGTGGGCGTCGTGTTCGACGGCCACCCGGATCTCCGGCGGATCCTGATGCCGGACGACTGGCAGGGATTCCCGCTGCGCAAGGATTACCAGGTTCCGGAGTTCTACAACGGTATGAAGGTGCCGTACTGATGGAAGACACGATGACAACGCCGACGACGGTCGCGGGGTTCGGCCGTTCGCTGAAGTCCGAGGAGATGGTCATAAGCATGGGGCCGCAGCATCCCTCGACGCACGGCGTCCTCCGGCTCGAGCTTGTCGTGGACGGCGAGGTCGTCGTCGACGTCATCCCGCACATCGGGTACCTGCACCGGTGCTTCGAGAAGCACTGCGAGCACATGACGAACTACCAGCAGGTGATCCCGTACGCCGACAGGATGGATTACGTGGCCGCGATGAGCAACGAGTTCGGCTACGTCGTCGCCTGCGAGAAGCTCCTGAAGATTAAGGTCCCGGAGCGCGTCGAGTACATCCGCGTGATCATGGCGGAGTTCTCGCGGATCGTGAGCCACCTGATCGCGATCGGGACCTACGGGATGGACATCGGGGCCTTCACGCCCTTTCTCTACTGCATGCGCGACAGGGAGCGGGTCCTCGACATCTTCGAGGAGACCTGCGGCGCCCGGCTCCTGTACAACTACATGTGGATCGGGGGGCTCTCACACGACGTCCCTGCCTCGTTCACCGCGAAGGTCAAGGACTTCTGCAGGTACTTCCGCCCCAAGATCAAGGAGCTGAACGACCTCCTGTCCTACAACAAGATCTTCATCAAGCGGACCGCCAACGTCGGCGTCCTCCCGGCGGAGGTCGCGCTCAACTATGCCGTGAGCGGCCCCGTCCTCCGCGGCTCGGGGGTGGCGTGGGATCTCCGGAAGAACGACCCCTATTCGATCTACGACCGGTTCAATTTCGAGATCCCCGTGGGGAAAGGGCTGAAGGGGACCGTGGGCGACTGCTGGGACCGGTACATGGTCCGCGTCCACGAGATGGAGCAGAGCGTCAACATCATCGAGCAGGCGATCGAGAAGCTTCCCGCCGGCGACGTGGCTTCCGCGATTCCGAAGCGCATCCGGCCCGACGCCGGCGACGTGTACGTCCGCACGGAGACCCCCAAGGGTGAGCTCGGGTACTACGTCGTGTCGGACGGCAGTGCGACCCCCTACCGGGTGAAGGTGAAGTCACCCTGCTTCGTCAACCTCTCGGCGCTGCCGGCGATGTGCCGCGGCTCGATGATCGCCGACATCGTTGCAGTCCTGGGAAGCATCGACATCGTCCTCGGGGAGGTTGACCGATGAAAGAATTTCTCCTCGACCTGCTCCACAACGAAGCGCTCGTCTACACGCTGATGGCCCTCGTTCCCCTGGTCTGGGTCGTCCCGTTTGCCCTTTTCGCCGTCTGGTGGGAGCGGAAAATCTCCGCGCACATGCAGGACCGGCTCGGCCCGATGCGCACCGGCGGATACCACGGGTGGGCGCAGACGATCGCCGACATCCTGAAGCTCCTCCAGAAGGAGGACATCATCCCGTCCGCGGCGGACAGGAAACTGTTCATCCTGGCCCCGTACCTCGTGTTTGCCGGCTCGTATGCGGCCTACGCGGCGATACCCTTCAGCGCCGCGTACGTCGGGAGCGGGATCAATATCGGGCTGTTCTACATCATCTCCATTTCATCCATCGTCGTCGTGGGACTCCTGATGGCGGGCTGGGCCTCGAACAATAAATGGTCGATGTTCGGCGCGCTCCGTTCCGCGGCGCAGATCGTCAGTTATGAAATCCCCGTGGCCCTGTCCATCCTTGCCGTCGTGATGGTGTCCGGGAGCTTCGACCTCCAGGAGATCAACCGCCAGCAGTCGGGCTGGTTCTGGAACTGGTTCCTGTTCCAGAAATTTCCCTTCCTCTTCGTCGGGTCCGTCATCTATTTCGTCGCCTCGCTCGCCGAGGTCAACAGGACGCCCTTTGACATCCCCGAGGCCGAGTCGGAGCTTGTCGCAGGATACCACACGGAGTACGGGGGGATGCGCTTCGCGCTCCTGTTCCTTTCGGAGTACGCCAACATGTTCGCCGTTTCGGCCATCGCGACCACGCTGTTCCTGGGAGGGTGGAACAGCCCCTTCGGCGACTTCTGCGCGGGGCCGTTCTGGGGGTTGTTCTGGTTCCTCATGAAGGGGATGACGTTCATATTCGTGCAGATGTGGCTCCGCTGGACGCTCCCGCGCCTCCGCGTGGACCAGCTTATGTACGTGGGGTGGAAGGTCCTGATCCCGTTCGCCTTCGTCGTCGTTCTCGGCGTCGGATTCTGGGTGATGGCCGTTCGCTGAGAAAGGGATACTCGATGCTCACTTATTTCAGGGATGTCTGGGACGGCGTCATCACCGTGCTCATCGGCATGAAGGTCACGTGGGGGCACCTCTTCACGCCTGCGGTCACGATCCAGTATCCCGACGTCAAGCTGAAGCTCCCGGAGCGTGCGCGCAACCGGCTGTACGTCAACATGGACGATTGCATCGGGTGCGACCAGTGCTCGATGGCGTGTCCCGTCGACTGCATCACGATCGAGACCGTCAAGTCGACCCCCGACGTGGATCTCGGCCTCACCTCCGTGGGCACGAAGAAACGGCTCTACGTCCCCGTGTTCGACATCGACATCGCGAAGTGCTGTTACTGCGGCCTCTGCGTGTATCCCTGCCCGACCGAGTGCATCAAGATGACCGACGTGTACGAGTTCTCCGAGTTCGAGAGGGAGAACCTGATCTACAGGTTTGCGACGATGACGGCGGAAGAGGCCGGTGCGGCGCGAGCGAAGCTCGCCTCGTACGAAAAGGAACAGGCGGCGAAGAAAGCGGCCGCCGCCGCAGCCCCGAAACCGGCTCCGGTGCCGGCCCCCGCTCCCGTGGCGCCGCAGGCGCCGACGACTCCTCCGCCGGATTCTGAACCAAAAGGGTAGGGACCATGCAACTGACAGACGTCGCCTTCTATGTCTTCGCCCTCATTACGGTCGTCTCGGCGTGCATCGTCGTTTTCTCGAAGAACATCATCTACGCCGCGTTCTCGCTCCTGTTCACGTTCTTCGGCGTGGCGGCCCTCTACGTCCTCCTCCACGCCGATTTCCTGGCGGTGACGCAGATCCTGATCTACGTGGGGGGCATTCTCGTCCTCCTCCTCTTCGGCGTCATGCTCACGAACAACGTCATCAGCGTCGAGATCAAGACGGGGACCATCCAGACCATCCCCGCGCTCGTCATCGTCGCCGTCGTTGCCGGAACGCTGGCCGGCCTCTCCTACGCAATGTGGAAGGGGGTCGGCTCTCCCGCGCCCGGCGGTCCGGAGACGACGACCGCGACGCTGGGCCGGATGCTCATGACGTCGTACGTGATCCCGTTTGAAATCGCCTCGGTGGTCCTTCTCGTCGCGCTCGTCGGCGCTGCGATGACCGCCAGGCGCCACCGGAACTCTTGAAAGCACAGGATCCTATGGGCTCGCTCGGCAGTTTCTGGAATGAATTCACCGCGTGGCTTCCCCACGTGCAGCTCGCCCATTTCCTCATCGTCAGCGCCGTGCTCTTCGCGCTGGGGATCTACGCGATCGCCTCCCGCAGGAACGCCATCATGGTCCTGATGGGCGTGGAGCTCGTCCTGAACGCGGCGAACATCAACTTCATCGCGTTCTCCCGGTACAGCCCCGACGCGAACTTCGACGGACAGGTCGCGGCGATCTTCGTGATCATCCTTGCCGCCGCGGAAGCCGCGATCGGGCTTGCGATCGTCCTCAACATCTACCACCGGTTCCAGACGGTCAACGTCGACGAAGTAAGTTCACTCAAAGAATAACGCCATGGCTCAGGACACACTGCTCACGGTCGCCCTCGCGATCCTGTTTCTCCCGCTGGGAGCGTTCACCGTGATGATTTTTGCCGGGAAGCGGCTCCCCCGGCAGGGAGACTGGTTCTCCACGTCGGTGATCGCCGCCGCCCTGGTCCTGGCGCTGGCCGTCCTGTACGGGAAGCTGACGTCCTTCTACGCGCAGACGGTGGAGATGAACTTCACCTGGGTCGATTTCCACTCGGTCCCCGGCATCGGGCCCCTGACCATCGTCCTGGGCGTCGCCGTCGACAACCTGACGGCGATCATGCTCGTCGTGGTCACGCTCATCAGCACGCTCGTGCACCTGTTCTCCATCGGCTACATGAAGGGGGACGTCCGCTACTCCCGGTATTTTGCCTACCTGGGGCTCTTCTCGTTCTCCATGCTCGTGATCGTGCTGGCGAACAACCTGTTCCTTCTCTACGTGGGATGGGAGCTCGTCGGGATCTGTTCCTACCTTCTCATCGGCCACTGGTATGAGAAGAAGAGCGCGTCGAACGCGGCGATCAAGGCGTTCGTCGTCAACCGGGTGGGCGACCTCGGGTTCTTTATCGGCATCGCGATCCTGTTCATGACGTTCCGCACGTTTTCCCTGAGCGCGATATTCGAGGGGATCAGGTCCGGACAGATGCCCTTCGGCAGCCAGTGGTGGCTCACGGCGTCGGGCGTCCTCCTGTTCTGCGGCGCCGTCGGAAAGTCCGCCCAGTTCCCGCTGCACGTCTGGCTCCCCGACGCGATGGAGGGCCCGACCCCGGTCAGCGCCCTGATCCACGCCGCGACGATGGTGGCGGCGGGCGTGTACCTCGTCGCACGGCTCTTTCCGCTCATGACGGCCGACGCGCTCCTGGTGATCGCGTACATCGGGGCGATCACGGCGTTCATCTCCGCAACGATCGCGATCGCCCAGAACGACATCAAGAAGGTCCTGGCGTACTCGACCATCAGCCAGCTCGGCTACATGATCATGGGCCTGGGCGTCGGGGCCTACTCCGCCGGCTTCTTCCACCTTGTGACGCACGCGATGTTCAAAGCGGGGCTCTTTCTCGGATCGGGTTCCGTCATCCACGCGATGCACAACGCCCTTCACCACGCGGGCGATCACGGGACCGATGCGCAGGACATCCGGAACATGGGGGGACTCAGGAAGAAGATGCCCGTCACGTTCTGGACGTTCGTCGTGTTCACGCTGGCGATCTGCGGCGTCCCGTTCACCTCGGGGTACCTGTCCAAGGACGAGATCCTCGCCGGGACGCTCGCCTTCGGGGGGTTGACCGGGCACGTGATCATCCCGCTGATCGGTTTCCTCGTCGCGGGGCTGACGGCGTTTTACATGTTCCGGCTGGTCATCCTGACGTTCATGGGTGAGCACCGCGACGCGGGCCGCTTTGCCCACGTCCACGAGTCCCCCCTTGTCATGACGCTTCCCCTCATGGTCCTCGCCGCTCTCTCGCTGTTCATTTTCTACAGCGTCGACCCCTCGGGATTCACCCCGGGATGGATCGCGCGCGCGGTAGGCCGGCCCGAGAGCGTGGTCCCGCTCGCTCTGGCGGCTCCCTCCGCGGAGGTCTTTGAAGGCGTCCTCGCGAACGTCCACCTGACGGCCCTGCTCATTTCTCTCTCGGTCGCGGGACTGGGGATCCTGGCGGCGTTCGCGACGTACTACTGGAAGAAGATCGACGCGGATGCGGTCGCCCGCTCGCTCTCGCCCGTCCATACGTTCTTCCTGAACAAGTGGTACTTCGACGAGCTGTATCAGGCGGTGGTCGTCAACGGGGTTCTCGGCCTCGCCTCGCTCCTGCGCTGGGTGGACACCTGGATCATCGACGGCGCGGTCAACGGCGCCGGCAGCGTGACGCGCGCGGCGTCGTTCGTGGGCGGCAAGTTCGACACGTACGTCGTCGACGGGCTCGTGAATTTCTCCGCCTACATCTCGGGCTTCTTCGGCCTCGTGCTCAGGAAGTTCCAGACGGGAAAGGTGCAGACGTACGTCCTGTTCGCGGTCCTCGGGGTCATGGTATTCTATTTCATATTCAGGCTTGTGTGAGCCGGGAGCTCACGGGCCACGCTCATCTTCTGGAGGAATGAAGTTCAATGGAAATTGCCGGAATCGGGATACTCTCGTGGATCACATTCCTGCCGGTCGTGGGAATGGTCATCGTCCTCTTGCTGCCGAAGGAGAAGAAGGACGCCTTCCGCTGGACCGCGCTCATCGTGGCCTCCCTCCAGGTCGTCCTCGCGGCGGTCCTGTTCATGCGGTTCGACAGGAGCCTCGGCGGGATCAACACCGAGTCCGGGATGCAGTTCCTCGAAAAATTCTCCTGGATCGACGTCAGGAGCGTGAGCTGGTTCGGCCGGCTGCACATCGAGTACTTCCTCGGCATCGACGGCATCAGCGTCGTGATGGTCCTGCTGACCGCCCTCATCACCTTCATCGCGGTGATCTCCTCCTGGAACATCGAGAAATCGCTCAAAGGGTATTTCGCCCTCTTCCTGCTGCTTGACACCGGGATGATGGGCGTGTTCGTCTCGCTCGACTTCTTCCTCTTCTACGTCTTCTGGGAAGTGATGCTGCTGCCGATGTACTTCCTCATCGGGGTCTGGGGAGGCCCGCGCCGCGAATACGCCGCGATCAAATTCTTCCTGTACACCCTGCTGGGAAGCGTGCTGATGCTGCTGGCGATGATCGCGCTCTACTTCAGCGTCAACGTGTACATCGACCCGGCCGGCGGACTGCACTCGCTCGCGGAGGCCGCGCGCGGCATGGGGCAGGGCTGGGAGAAGATCTACACGTTCAACATGATCGCCATGATGGATCCGGGAAATTTCGTGCCCGGGTCGATTCTCGCGGGCGTCGATACCTCGATGCGCTACCTGGCGTACGGGGCGCTGTTCATCGCCTTCGCGATCAAGGTCCCGATCTTCCCGTTCCACACGTGGCTCCCCGACGCGCACGTCGAGGCGCCCACGCCGATCAGCGTCATCCTCGCGGGCGTCCTCCTGAAGATGGGAACGTACGGCCTCCTGCGCATCGGGTTCCCGATGTTCCCCGACGCCATGCGGCACTACAGCTGGGAGCTCGCGCTGCTCGGGGTCATCAGCATGGTTTACGGGGCGCTCGTGGCGATGGCGCAGACCGATTTCAAGAAGCTCATCGCGTACTCGAGCGTGAGCCACATGGGGATCGTGGTCCTGGGGATGTCCTCGATGAATACGCAGGGGTTGACCGGCGCGGTGTTCCAGATGTTCAACCACGGGACGATCACCGCGATGCTCTTCCTTATCGTCGGCGTGATCTACGACCGGGCGCACACGAGGGGCCTGAATGAGTTCGGCGGCCTGATGAACCAGATGCCGCGTTACGCCGGGGCGATGACGGTGGCGTTCTTCGCCGCCCTGGGCCTGCCGGGATTGAGCGGATTCATCAGCGAGGCCTTCTCCCTCCTGGGCGCGTTCCAGACGTTCCGCACGCTCACGATCATCGGGGCGGTCACGATCGTGCTGACCGCGGCCTACATGCTCTGGGTGCTGCAGCGCGTCTTCCTCGGGGCGCTTCCCGAGAAGTGGAAGACGCTCACCGACATGAACGGGAGGGAGACGTTCATGCTGGCCGTGCTCGGCGTCATCGTCATATTCTTCGGCGTCTACCCCGCGCCCATCCTGAATCTCATGAACAGCTCTCTGAACACGCTCGCGGCCCTGCTCCACCAGGGAGCCCCCGCGGTCATGATGAGCGGGATGTAAAGGGACGACCCCATGAACGAGCACATGCTGAACGACCTGTCCCTCTTCGCGCCCGAGACGGCGATCACCGTCACGCTGGTGGTCGCGATCCTTGCCGACCTGATATTCCGCAGGACGCCCGTCGTCGTCTCCGCGCTCGTCCTCGCGGGGTTCGTGGTCACCGGGCTTCTCCTTCCCGGACAGTCCGGCGTGAACGCGTCGATCTTCAGCGGGATGGTGGCGGTGGATTCCTTCGCGGTCTTCTTCAAGGCGATCATCGTCCTTGCGGGGATCCTCGTCGTCATCTTTTCGATGGAATCCGGGGAGCTCAATTCGCCCGGGCGGAAGCTCGGGGAATACTATGCGCTCCTGTGCGCCGCGGCGCTCGGGATGATGCTGATGGCCGGGGCGAACAATCTTCTCATGATGTACATCGCCATCGAGCTTTCGTCGCTGAGCTCGTACCTGCTCAGCGGCTTTACGCGGGAAGCCCCGGATTCGAGCGAAGCCTCCCTGAAGTACCTCATCTACGGCGCGGTATCGTCGGGCCTCATGCTGTACGGGATCTCCCTCATCTACGGGCTGAGCGGATCCCTCGACCTGGGCGGGATCAACAGGGCGCTGCCGCACGTGCTTGCGGGGGGAAGCGCCGCCTCGCTGACGCTCCTGATCGCCGGCATCCTCGCGCTGGCGGGATTCGGCTACAAGATCTCCGCTGTGCCCTTCCATTACTGGACGCCGGACGTCTACGAGGGGGCCCCCATTACGATCACGGCGTTCCTTTCCGTGGCCTCGAAGGCGGGCGGGTTTGCGATGATGATCCGGTTCTTCAAGGTCACGTTCATCGACGCGGGCGCCGTGGCGCTGCCGGCGGGGACGTGGGCGACCCTGCAGGGCTTCCGCTGGGTGGACATTGTCGCGATCCTCGCGGTCCTTTCGATGACGATCGGCAACCTTGTCGCGGTCTGGCAGAACAACCTGAAGAGGCTGCTGGCATATTCGAGCATCGCCCATGCCGGCTACATGCTGACGGGCGTCGTCGTCCTGAGCAACGAGGGTCTCGCGGCGATCATGGTGTATTTCGGGATCTATCTGTTCATGAACCTCGGGGCGTTCTACGCGGTCATGCTGATTGCGGACAAGACGGGGAGCGAGGATATCGACGAATACAGGGGCATCGGCGCGCGCGCGCCGTTCCTTGCTGTGTCGCTGGCGATCTTCCTTGTCTCTCTGACGGGGCTCCCGCCGACGGCGGGGTTTATCGGGAAGCTCTATATCTTTGCCGCGCTCATCAACAGCGGATGGACGTGGCTGGCGGTCGTGGCCGCGCTGAACAGCGTCATCGCGCTCTACTACTACGTGCGGGTCTTCCGGAACATGTTCCTCCGGGCGGAGGAAACATCATCGGCGGCCATCACGCTCAGCGTCATGCAGAAGACGGCGCTCCTCGTCCTGCTCGTGCCGACGCTCCTTCTCGGGCTCTATTTCTCCCCGCTCGTGCAGTTTGCCCAGGCGTCCGTGAAGCTCTTCGGGACTCCCTGATTGTTCATCGCGTCGGGTGGCGCCGCTGGCGCCACCCGACTAGCGCTTTTTCCCCCTCACCCTCTCATAAATCAACCTCACCCCGTCAAGCACGAGCGACGGCTCGCACGCCTGGATCATGCTCGTATGCGCGGCGAGAACCCCTGCAAGCCCCCCCGTAGCGATCACCTTCGGCTTTGTCCCGAGCTCGGCCCCGATGCGGCGGATCGTCCCTTCGACGGCATCGATGGTCCCGTACATCACGCCTGACTGCATGCTCGTCTCGGTCTCCCTGCCGATCACCGTCGGGGGGAACCGGAGTTCGATCTTCGGAAGCTTCGCCGCCCGGCGGTGCAGTTCCCCGGCCGTGGACTCAAGCCCGAGCGTGATCACCCCCCCCATGTAGTCGCCGGAGGCGGAGATCACGTCGAACGTGGTTGCCGTCCCGAAATCGATGACGACGAGGGGGCCTCCGTATTTCCTGAATCCTGCGATCGCGTTGCAGAGCCGGTCCGCCCCGACGGCCGAGGGGTCGGTGTACAGGATCCGGATGCCGAGGTCGAGCGATGCGGTAACGGTGACGGGTTCGACCCGGAAGTACTTCCGCGCCAGCGATTCGAACACATCGGTGAGGTCCGGCACAACGGACGATATCCCGACGCCGTCGATCGCGGTCGGGGCGATTCCCGCATCCGTGCAGAAGCTTTTAATCGTCAGCCAGTTTTCGTCCACGGTCCGGTGGGTGAGGCTCGCCATGCGCCAGTCCGCGGAAAGTTTTTCCCCGTTGAATATCCCTATAACCGTGTGCGTGTTTCCGACATCGATGGCAAGAAGCATGCGTTTCCTTCAGGACCCGAGTATGGTGACGTCGCCCGCGAACAGCGTCTTCTCCGCCCCGCCGGAATCGAGGACGAGCGCGCCTTCGGGGCTGAGTCCCTTGACGATCCCCGTGATGACGTTGCCGTCCTGTGTCACCGAGATCTCCCTGTTGATCATCGTCGTGCGGGAAAGCCAGAGGGGGAGGAGGTTGTGGAATCCTTTTTTCATTATCGAGGCATAGTGGATCTCGAGCGTCCGGAGTATCTCGCGCAGGAGTCGGACCCTGTCGATTTCCCTTCCCGACTGTACCTTGAGCGACGTGGCGCGCGGCGCGATGTCCTCCGCGAACTCCGTCTGGTTGACGTTCACGCCGATGCCGAGAACGACGTACTCGAGCCCGTTCTCGTTCATCGATCCTTCGAGGAGAATGCCCGCGCTCTTCTTGCCGCCGATGAGGAGATCGTTGGGCCATTTGCACTCGACCGCCAGCCCTGTTTCATGCTCGATGGCCTCGGCAACTGCCACGGCGGCGTACAGGGGGAGCAGATTGAGTGCTTCCGGGGGGAGCGTGGGCCTCAGAACAATGGAAAACGTCAGGTTTTCGTAGGGGTTTGCCTGCCAGGTGCGTCCGAGCCTTCCTTTGCCCGCCGTTTGCCTTTCGGCAAAGACGAGCGTCCCCTCCTCGGCCCAGCAACCTGCCAGTGCCCTGGCGCAGTTGTTCGTCGAGTCAATTGTGTCGAAAGCAAAGATCTTCGACCCGAACTTACGCCCGTTGATCTTCTTCTTGAGCGCAGCCGCGTCGAGGAGCAGGGAAGTGGAATTCACTGTGGAGTTTTCCGGGAAGAACCCCCGATGATACCCAATCAAGTGTCAAAAGTCAAGGAGACCGTCGTCTTCTGACATTCTGCCAGTCGAGCCGGCGATATATGAAATCATGTCAGACGAAAAGCGTCATCGTGTCACACGCTTCTCGCCCCTCCGGGAGTGGTTTCCGGACGCCCGCCCAACAACTTGCCATGAAACGAGTTACAGCCTCGTGCAATACGGAGATTTGTGGCATATGAATTGGTTCATCATTGGCACGGAATTGAAATAAATCTATCAAGAGGAGACGAACCTAATGGGTAAGATCATAGGAATTGACCTTGGAACGACGAATTCAGTTGTGGCTGTGATGGAAGGAAACGACCCCGTCGTTATCGCCAACAGCGAAGGCGGGCGGACGACCCCGTCCGTTGTTGCATTTGCAAAGAACGGGGAGCGCCTCGTGGGGCAGGCGGCCAAGCGGCAGGCGGTGACGAATTCCCAGAACACCGTCTTCTCGATCAAGCGCTTCATGGGCCGTTTCTACGACGAGGTAAGCGAGGAAATGAGGCTCGTACCGTACAAGGTGGTCCAGGGAGACAACAACACGGCCCGCGTGCAGGTGGGGGACAGGGTGTATTCCCCGCCGGAAATAAGCGCGATGATACTGCAGAAGATGAAGCAGACCGCGGAGGACTACCTGGGGCAGAAAGTGACCGAAGCGGTCATCACCGTCCCGGCCTACTTCAATGATGCCCAGCGACAGGCCACGAAGGAAGCCGGCGAGATCGCCGGTCTCCAGGTGAAACGCATCATCAACGAGCCGACGGCGGCAGCGCTTGCCTACGGCCTTGACAAAAAGAACAAGGACATCAAAGTCGCGATCTACGACCTCGGCGGCGGGACGTTTGACATATCGATCCTCGAGCTCGGCGACGGCGTCTTCGAAGTGAAATCAACGAACGGCGACACGCACCTCGGCGGGGACAATTTTGACCAGCGGGTGCTCGACCATATCGCCGAAGAGTTCAAGAAGCAGGAAGGAATCGACGTGCGGAAAGACCCGATGGCGCTCCAGAGGGTCCGCGAAGCCGCCGAGAAGGCCAAGATGGAGCTCTCCACGCTGATGCAGACGGAGATCAACCTGCCGTTCATCACGGCGACGGCCGACGGTCCCAAGCATCTCAACATGACGCTGACAAGGGCGAAGTTCGAGCAGCTCGTGGACGATCTCGTCAAGCGGACGCTCGGCCCGACGGAGCGCGCGCTGAAGGACGCGGGGCTTGCACCCACGCAGATCGACGAAGTTATCCTGGTGGGCGGCATGACGCGCGTCCCCCGGGTTCAGCAGATGGTGCGTGAAGTGTTCGGCAGGGAGCCGCACAAGGGGGTGAATCCCGACGAGGTCGTGGCTGTGGGTGCCGCGATCCAGGGCGGTGTCCTCTCGGGCGACGTGACGGACGTCCTCCTTCTGGACGTGACGCCCCTCTCGCTCGGCATCGAGACGCTGGGCGGCGTGATGACGAAGCTCATCGACGCGAACACGACGATCCCGACGCGGAAGAGCGAGATATTCTCCACGGCGTCGGATTCCCAGCCCTCGGTCGAAATCAACATCCTCCAGGGGGAGCGGCAGATGGCGCAGGACAACAGGACGCTCGGACGGTTCCATCTTGACGGGATCCCGCCGGCGCCGCGCGGCGTGCCGCAGATCGAGGTCACATTCGACATCGACGCCAACGGCATTCTCCACGTCTCCGCGAAAGACAAGGGGACGGCCAAGGAGCAGTCGATCCGCATCACCTCCTCGAGCGGGCTCAGCAAGGAAGAAGTCGACAAGATGAAGTCCGACGCCTCCGCGCATGCCCAGGAAGACAAGAAGAAGAGGGAGGAGATCGACCTGAAGAACCAGGCGGACAACCTGGTTTTCCAGACGGAGAAACAGCTCAAGGAATTCGGCTCGAAGGTCAGCGCCGAGGCCCGCGCCAAGGTCGAAAGCGCGAACGAGCACCTCCGCGAAGCCCTGAAGAGCAACAACATCTCCTCGATCAAGAGCTCGATGGAATCGCTCAACGCCGCGTGGAACGAAGCGTCGACACAGATGTACCAGCAGGCCACGCAGGCGGGCGCTGATCCCGGGGCGGGGCCCCAGGGCGGGCCCGCGGGCGGTCCCCAGCAGGCGGCGGGAGGGGAGAAGAAGGTCGAGGACGCGCAGTACGAAGTCGTTGACGACAAGGACAAAGAGAAAAAATAAGGGAAGCGGAAAGACCGGTCATCATGCAAAAGGCGAGGAGACCCCTCGCCTTTTGTACGGAATGCCCTTCCGGCCGCACATCCGTGAACCCGGAAAGAAGCCATGAACCTGAACAAATTCACGATGAAATCACAGGAGGCCCTGCAGAACGCGCAGGAAATCGCCTCCAGCTACGGTAACCAGCTCCTGGAACCCGAGCACCTGCTGGCCGCCCTCGTACAGGACGCCCAGGGAACCGTCGTGCCCATACTCCAGAAAATCGGCGTCAACCTGGGGACGATCCGGATCAGGGTCAACGAAGTCCTCGACCGTCTCCCCAAGGTGAGCGGCGCTGCCCTGACGGGCCAGTCGATGTCTCAGCCCCTCGGACGCGTTCTTGAAGCGGCGCAGAAGGCCGCGGGCGACCTGAAGGACGACTATGTGAGCACGGAACACCTGCTGCTTGCGCTCGTGGAAACGGGCGACGGCGCGGCGTCGCGGCTCCTCCGCGACAACGGCGTGACGGTCGAAGGTGTCCTGAACGTCCTGAAACAGATCAGGGGGACCCAGCGGGTCACGGACCAGAACCCCGAGGAGAAATACCAGGCGCTCGAGCGGTACGGACGCGACCTGAACGACCTGGCGCGCAGGGGGAAAATGGACCCGGTGATCGGCCGCGACGAGGAGATCCGGAGGGTCCTGCAGGTTCTCTCGCGGCGCACGAAGAACAACCCTGTCCTTATCGGCGAGCCCGGCGTGGGCAAGACCGCGATCGCCGAGGGTATTGCGCAGAGGATCGTCAAGGGTGACGTGCCGGAGACGCTCAAATCGAAGAGGATCGTCGCCCTGGACATGGGTTCGCTCGTCGCCGGAACGAGTTTCCGGGGACAGTTCGAGGAACGGCTCAAAGCCCTCCTGAAGGAGGTCGAGGACTCCGGGGGAGAGATCATCCTGTTCATCGACGAGCTGCACACGCTCGTCGGGGCGGGTGCCGCGCAGGGGTCGGTGGACGCCGCCAACATGCTGAAGCCGGCGCTCGCCAAGGGAGAGCTCCGGGCGATCGGCGCGACCACGATCGACGAGTACAGGAAGTACATCGAGAAAGACCCGGCGCTCGAGCGGCGGTTCCAGCCGGTGATGGTGGACGAGCCCGGCGTCGAAGACACGATTTCCATTCTTCGCGGCCTGAAGGAACGGTACGAGGTCCACCACGGAGTGCGCATCACGGACGGGGCGATCGTCGCCGCCGCCCAGTTGAGTGCGCGCTACATCGCCGACAGGTTCCTGCCGGACAAGGCGATCGATCTCGTCGACGAGGCGGCATCGAAGCTCCGGATCGAGATCGACTCCGTTCCCGAAGAGCTCGACGTCGTCGAACGGAAAATCAAGCAGCTCGAGATCGAGAGGGAGGCAATCCGCAGAGAGCGCGACCAGGATTCCAGGGAACGGCTCGGGGCGATCGAGGCGGAGCTCGCCGAGCTGAAGCAGTCGCATACCGAACTCAGCGCCCACTGGAACGTCGAAAAACAGCTCATCCGGTCGATGCGAACGATGAAGGGGGAAGTGGAAACCGCAAGGGGCGAAGCCGAGAAGAAGGAGCGGGAGGGTGACCTCGCCCGGGTGGCGGAGCTCCGGTACGGCGTGATCGCCGATCTGGAGAAGAAGATCGCCGCCGCCTCCGCGAAGCTCGCGGGGGTCCAGCAGGACCGCAAAATGCTCAAGGAAGAGGTGGACGCGGAGGACATCGCCGAGATCGTTGCCCGGTGGACCGGCATACCGGTCTCCCGGATGCTGGAGAGCGACAGGCACAAGCTGCTCCACCTGGAAGATCGGCTTGAGGAGCGGGTCATCGCCCAGCACGAGGCGGTGAAGGCCGTCAGCGATGCCATACGCCGCTCGCGGGCCGGCCTGCAGGACGCGAAGAAGCCGATCGGATCGTTCATCTTCCTGGGAAGCACCGGCGTCGGGAAGACCGAGCTCGCCCGCGCTCTCGCGGAGTTTTTGTTCAACGACGAGAACGCGCTCGTGCGCGTCGACATGAGCGAGTACATGGAGAAATTCTCCGTTTCGAGGCTGATCGGCGCGCCTCCCGGATACGTCGGCCACGAAGAGGGGGGGCAGCTCACCGAGGCCGTCCGGCGGAAGCCGTATTCCGTGGTCCTGCTCGACGAAATCGAGAAGGCGCATCCCGAGGTGTTCAACCTCCTCCTCCAGGTGCTGGATGAGGGGCGGCTCACCGACAGCAAGGGGAGGACGGTGGATTTCAGAAACACGATCATCATCATGACCTCGAACCTGGGTTCCCAGATCATCAGCCAGAAGATCGACGCGGATTTTTCTCCCGGCGAGCGCTGGGACGCCGTGTTTGCGGAGCTGCGGGGCGAGCTCTTCCAGCTCCTGAAGGCCACCATCCGCCCGGAGTTTCTCAACCGCGTGGACGAGATCATCATATTCCGGCCGCTGGGGCAGAGCGACATCCGTGCCATCATCACGATCCAGCTGAAGAGGGTGCAGGAAACTCTCGCATCGCGCGAGATCACGCTCGAGGTGACGGACGACGCGAAGGACTGGCTTGCCCGGCTCGGGTACGACCCGATCTACGGAGCCCGGCCGCTGAAGCGGGTGATACAGAAACAGATCGTCAATCCGCTGTCCGGGAAGATCCTCGAGGGCGAATTCGCGGCCGGGGACACGGTGGAGGTCGGCCTTGACGCACGGGGGCTCATCGCATTTACGAAACGTGCCGCGGTTCCCGCCGCAGGCTGATTTGCGCCACGGGAGGCATTTTCGTATTTTGTGGGAACATGATCCCCCTGACGAACGTATGAAGCGGCAGCGTCCCATTTCCCTTGTGGTCCACGGCGGGGCCTGGAACATTCCCGATGACGAAGCGGAAGCCCATCGCGAGGGGGTCCTCGCGGCCCTGAAGGCGGGCTGGGACATCCTGCAGGGCGGCGCCACGGCCGTCGAGGCCGTCGAAAAGGCGATCGTCACGCTGGAAAATGACCCGACGTTCAACGCGGGACGCGGCGCGGCACTGAACAACGCGGGGGAGATCGAGCTCGACGCTTCCATCATGGAGGGAGAATCGCTCCGGGCGGGCGCCGTGGCCGCCGTCCAGAACATCCGGAACCCGATATCCGTGGCGCGCGCGATCATGGAGGAGGGCGAATCGGTCCTTCTCGTCGGGATGGGGGCGACCAGGTTTGCGAAGGAACACGGACTGCCGACGTGCGGGCAGGACGCTCTGATCACCCCCCGTGCAATGGCACGATGGCGCGAATCGCAGTCCTCACCCCCGCGGACTCCGGTGCGCCGCAAGGGTTCTGCGCGGCGGCCGTCGCCGGCCGATACGGTGGGCGCCGTGGCCCTTGACGGCGAAGGGAGGATCGCTTCCGGTTCCTCGACGGGCGGGACGCCCGGGAAGCTCTCCGGGCGCGTTGGGGATTCCCCGCTCATCGGGTGCGGGACGTACGCGGACAATGCCCTCGGCGGCGCGTCCTCGACGGGGTGGGGGGAAGGGATCATCAGGGTTGTGCTGGCAAAGAGCGTCCTCGACATCATGCACGCGAACGGCGGTGATCCGGAATCGGCGGCAAAGGACGCGGTTGCACTGCTGAAGAAACGGACGGGAGGGCACGGCGGCGTCATCGTCCTGAACGCCGCCGGCAACGTGGGGATAGGATTCAACACGCCCAGGATGTGCCGCGCATTCATAACCTCAACCGCCAGGGGCCCCATTGCCGCAGTGTGATTCGCTCCGCCCCGGTCCCTCCCGGTGAAAACGTCTTCGCTTCTCGGTCATGTCGTCGAAGTCCTCGATTTTGTCCTCGCCGGCCGGCGGCCTGCCGATACGGTCGTCCGGGAGTTCTTCCGCGCGCGCCATTACCTGGGTTCGAGCGACAGGCGCTTCATCGCGGAACGGACATTTGACGTTCTCCGGCACCACAGGATTCTGACCATCCGCTCCCTTGAGGCGCTGCGCGGCCTGACGGGGCCGGCCCCCGCCGGGCCCGTTCCGACCGTCATGCTCCTTGCCGCGCACGAATCCGCCGTTGCCGGAAGGGATGCGGCAGGACTCGCCGAGGATATCGGCCCGCTCTGGACCGGCTCCGTCCGGGAACCGGGGTGCGCCCCGTTTATCGAGGCGTTCGCCCGTGCGGAGATTCCGGAGGAAATCCGCCTCGACGCGGCGCGCGAGATCGCCGTCCGCCATTCCATGCCGGATTTTATCGTCAGGGAATGGCTTGAGAGGTTCGGACCCGCGGAAACCGAGTCGCTCTGCGCGGCATCGAACGGCAATCCGCCCGTCGCCATCCGTGCCAACACGCTCAAGGGGGGGGTGGACGAGTGCCGCGCGGCGCTCTCGAAGGAAGGGATTGAGGCGGGGCCGGGATCGCTCTCCCCCGTCGCCCTGGTGTTTCCGCGGCGCATCAATGCCCAGGGGCTTCACTCGTTCCGTCAGGGGCTTTTCGAAATGCAGGACGAGGGGAGCCAGATACTCTCCATGCTCACGGAAGTCAGGCCGGGCATGACGGTGCTCGATGCCTGCGCCGGGGCGGGAGGAAAAAGCCTGCACATGGCCGCGATGATGCAGAACAGGGGGAGGATTCTCGCGCTCGACGTGGATGCGAAGAAACTCGAGAACCTCGTGATGCGAAGCCGCCGGGCAGGCGTGACGATTGCCGCGACGGCGGTCGTCCCGGAGGACGCTCCTTCACCGGAGACCGGCAGTGCGGACGCCGTGCTCATCGACGCACCGTGCTCCGGCGCGGGGACGTTCCGGCGGAACCCGGGAACGAAGCTCCTCTGTACGGAAGAGTACTCTTTTTCCCTTTCCCGGAAGCAGAGCGAGCTCCTCGAACGCTATGCGCGCGCGGTGAAAGGGGGGGGGCGGCTGGTATACTCCACGTGCACGCTTCTGCGCCGGGAGAACCAGGACGTCGTGGGCGGTTTCCTTGCCGCCCACCCGGAGTTCTCGCTCGTGCCTGCCTCCGGGATTCTTCCCCGGCAGGGAGTCCGCTCTGACGGGCAGGAGATCTACCTCGAACTGCTTCCGAACCGGACAGGGACCGACGGCTACTTCGCCGCGGTGATGGTGCGGTCATAGTTCATTGTCAGGCCACAATACGTGAGAATGCCTCCATGACCACGTTCCGAACATTCTGCGTCGTTCTCGCCGTCTGCGCCGCGGGGTGCAGCAAGCCGACCGCGGAGGAGTATTTCGCCCGCGCGCAGAAGCAGGCACAGGCGGCCGCGGCGATGGCCGATACGGCCCGCTCGGCCGACGACGTGCGCGCTGCGTTTCAATCCGCCCTCGATCTCTTCGAAACCGTCAGGCGGGATTACCCCGCCCACCCGCTCGCGGAGGCGGCGCTCTTTGAGATCGCCGGGTTGAAGAGCAGCGCGCTGCACAGGGCGCAGGAGGCGGTCGACGCCTACAAGGAGTACGCCCGGGAGTACCCCTCGGGGAAACAGGCGCCGATGGCGATGTTTCTGGTCGGGTATCTTTACAACAACGAGCTGCACAACAGCGACAGCGCCGCCGCGGCCTACTCGCGGTTTCTGGAGAAGTATCCGGACAGCGACATGGCGGCCTCCGCCCGGTTCGAGCTGGGCACGCTCGGCAAGAGCCCTGACGAGGCCCTTCCCCTGCCGAAGGGACCTCCGGCGGCGAAGCCCGGCAGGAAAGCCGCCGCGGGGAAGACGACCTGATGGCGGGCGAAACATACCTGGACCCGCGCGTCGTCATGCGGCTCTCGAACATGGAGCTCCGCGCGCGGCTCGTCGTCGAAGGGTTCATCACGGGTCTTCACCGGAGTCCCTACCACGGGTTCAGCGTGGAATTTGCGGAGCACCGGCAGTACATGCCGGGGGACGCGATCCGGTTCATCGACTGGAAGATTTACGGCAGGACGGACAGGTATTATATCAAGCAGTACGAGGAGGAGACGAACCTTCGTTCCACGATCGTGCTTGATACGAGCCTCTCGATGGGATATTCCTCCGGGGGGGGCATGTCCAAGCTCGAATACGGCGCGTCGCTCGCCGCGGCCCTCTCCTACCTCATGATCCGCCAGCAGGACGCCGTCGGGCTCGCCTGTTTTGACGACGGGCTCCGCAGCTATCTCCCCCCCACGCGACCCGGGCGTACCTCCGCCAGCTCCTGATCAGCCTGCAGAAAGCCCGTCCCTCCGGCAGAACCGGCGCGGCGCGTGCGCTCCACCAGGCGGCCGACAGGATGAAGCGGCGCGGTCTCGTGATCATCATCAGCGATCTTCTCGACGAACCTTCGGGCGTCATCGGGGCGCTGAAGCATTTCCGCCATAAGAAGAACGAAGTCATTGTGATGCAGGTTCTCGACCCGATGGAGCGGTCATTCGCCTTCGGCACCGACGCCGTCTTCCGTGACGTGGAGACCGCGGAGAGCGTCACGACACTCCCCTGGCAGATCCAGGCGTCGTACAGGGGCGCCATGGCGCAGTTTATCGAGACCTACAAGCGCGAGTGTCGCGAACACGCCATCGACTACGTGATGGTGGATACCTCCACCCCCTTCGACGTCGCGCTGACCGAGTACCTCGCCCGCCGCGAGCGCCTCCACTAACCCCCCCCCGGCGCCACGACGCCTTCCGTTTGAAAATTCCCCCGATTTGTGGTATAATATATCTTCCCTTTTTTCTCTTTCGCACGAGGCATGCCGGACCGGGATTCGATCGTCATACGCGGGGCGCGCGAGCATAACCTGAAGAACGTCGACGTCGACATTCCCCGGGGGAAGCTCGTGGTCATGACCGGACTTTCGGGCTCCGGGAAATCCAGCCTTGCGTTCGACACGATCTATGCCGAGGGGCAGCGCCGGTTCGTCGAGAGCCTCTCGGCGTACGCGCGCCAGTTCCTCGACATCATGGAACGGCCTGATGTCGACTACATCGAGGGGCTGAGTCCCGCGATCTCCATCGAGCAGAAGACGGTCAGCCCCAATCCGCGCTCGACCGTCGGCACCGTCACGGAGATCTACGACTACCTCCGGCTTCTCTTCGCCCGCGCGGGGACACAGTATTGCACGAACTGCGGGCGAAAGGTGCAGAAGCAGTCGACGGACCAGATCATCGACAGCATCCTGAATCTCCCCGCGGGCTCGAAAGTCCAGCTCCTTGCCCCGGTCGTCCGGGGAAGGAAGGGGCACTACCGCGAGCTGTTCGGGGAGATCCTCCGCGACGGGTTTCTGCGCGTGCGGGTGGACGGGTCCGTCCTCGAGATCACTTCCGGGATGGCCGTCGACCGCTACAAGGTGCACACGATCGAGATCGTCGTCGACCGCATCACGGTGAAGAAGGAGGCGCGCGCCCGCGTGGCGGATTCCGTCGAAGTGGCGCTGAAATTCGGCGGCGGCGTCCTCATCGTCGCACCGGAGAAACCCGCTCCGGCGGAGCCGGCGGCGAAACGGGGAACCCGCGCCCCCCGGCGCGCCGGCGCGGCGCAGGGATCCGCCGACATCCTCTTCAGCCGCCACCTGTCGTGCCCCGTGTGCACCATCAGCTATGAAGAGCCCGCGCCGAATTCCTTCTCGTTCAACTCGCCGTACGGTTCCTGCAGTACCTGCAACGGTCTGGGCGAAATCAAGGAATTCGACATCGACCTGATCATCCCCGACTGGGACCTGTCCATCAACCTGGAAGGGCTCGCGCCGTTCGGGAAGCCCAGGCAGACGTGGGCCTACAGCCAGTTCCGGGCGGTCGGCAAGACATACGGGTTCGACTTCGATACCCCCCTGAAGAAGCTCTCGAAGAAAGCGCGCGAGGTGCTCCTCAACGGGGGAGGGGACGAGAAGTTCGACATGGAGTACCGGTATGCGAGCGGAAGGACCGTGATCTACAAGCACCGGTTCAACGGCGTCATGGACATCCTCCGCCATTATTACGACGACACCGCCTCCGGCAACATCAGGGAGTGGGTCGAATCGTACATGAACGTGAGGCCCTGCGCCGAATGCGGGGGAGGGCGGCTCAGAAAGGAAAGCCTGGCCGTCCGCATCGAGGAAACCCCCGGCGGAAAGCTCTGGAACATCCACGACGTCGTCTCGCTTCCCGTGACCGGGGCGCTCGATTTCTTCGAGCGGCTCAGGATGCCGGAGCGGGCGGCCACGATCGCGGCTCCCGTCCTCAAGGAGATACGGGAACGTCTCCGCTTCCTCCTGAACGTCGGACTCGACTACCTGTCGCTCGACCGGCCGGCGCGCACGCTCTCCGGCGGGGAAGGGCAGAGGATCCGGCTGGCGACGCAGATCGGGTCCCAGCTCGTCGGGGTCCTGTACATTCTCGACGAGCCGAGCATCGGGCTGCACCAGAGGGACAACATACGGCTCATCGCTTCGCTGAAACAGCTGCGCGACCTCGGGAACACGGTCATCGTCGTGGAACACGACAAGGAGATGATCGAGAGCGCCGACTACGTGATCGACCTGGGCCCCGGCGCCGGGCGCCACGGCGGCTACCTTGTCACGGCGGGCCCCCCGGGGGCCCTCGAAACCCGGAACGACACGATCCCGGTGAACTCCCACGGGTTCGAGCCCGTCTCCTATACGGCGCAGTACCTCAGGGGAGAGCGGAGGATCGATGTCCCGGCGGCGAGGAGGGAGGGGAACGGGAAGACCCTTACGCTGCGCGGGGCGACCGGCAACAACCTGAAGGAGGTCACGCTGGCGCTCCCGCTGGGAACGCTCATCGCCGTCACCGGCGTGAGCGGATCCGGGAAGTCGTCGCTCATCAACGAGACGCTCTTCCACGCGCTGGCCAGGAAGTTCTACTCCTCGAAGGCGGTCCCTCTCCCGTACAGGAAGCTCGACGGGGTCTCCCACATCGACAAAGTAATCGACATCGATCAGTCGCCGATCGGGAGGACACCCAGGTCGAATCCCGCCACGTATACCGGCCTGTTCGGACTCGTGCGCGATCTCTTCACCCAGATGCCCGAAGCGAAGATCCGGGGGTACAAGGCGGGGCGCTTCAGCTTCAACGTTGCCGGCGGGCGGTGCGAAGGGTGCGAGGGGGACGGGGTGAAGAAGATCGAGATGAACTTTCTCCCGGATGTCTACGTCGTGTGCGATGTCTGCAAGGGGAAACGGTACAACAGGGAGACCCTGCAGGTGCTCTACAAGGGGAAGTCGATCGCCGACGTGCTCGACATGACCGTGGCGGAGGCCGTCGATTTCTTCAGCGAGATCCCGGGGATCGAGCGGAAGCTCAGGACGCTCTTCGACGTCGGGCTCGGCTATATCACGCTGGGACAGCAGGCGACGACGTTGAGCGGGGGTGAGGCACAGCGCGTGAAGCTCTCGACGGAACTCTCCCGCGTGGGGACGGGAAATACGCTCTATATCCTTGATGAGCCGACGACCGGGCTGCACTTCGAGGACATCCGGATGCTCCTTTCGGTGCTGAACAAGCTCGTCGACAAGGGGAACACCGTCATCGTGATCGAACACAACCTCGACGTCATCAAGACCGCGGACCGGGTCATCGACCTGGGGCCCGGGGGGGGAAATGACGGAGGGAGGATCGTCGCCGAGGGGACTCCCGAAGAGGTCTCCGCGGCGAAGGAATCCGTCACGGGCGTCTACCTGAAAAGCGTGATCCGGGAAAAGTGACGCCCGCCACACCGCGGCCTTTCGTGGAATTTTTTTGTTGCGCCTGTTTCCACGGGGGGCTATATTGGTGGGTTCAAAATCACAATCGCATGCCCATTCGTTCTCTCATTCTCGCCGCCCTTTTCGCCGGTTGTGCGACGACGGGGCCGCAGTTGACGACTCAGGAAAAAGAGAAACTGGATCCGGCGCTTCAGCGCCTGGTTCTGGGAACTTCCCCCAGCCGGACCGAGTACGATATCACACCCGGGGCCCCCGGCGAAGACACGTTCGGCGTCATTGTCCGCTCGACTAATATCGATGAGATCAGGAACGCGGGATGCGCCGTCACGAGCGCATTCGGCGACGTGGCGGTCGTCCGGGTCACGGTCTCACAGATCCGGAAGCTCGTTACGCTCCCGTCCGTCAGGAACATCACGAACGGGTCGAAAAACCAACCTTTGTAAACAAACGCACCGACAACGCTCAAGGAGGAACCGCAGATGAAACATCGGATACGTCTCTTCGCACTCGTGCTGTTTGCAGTGTGTGGACTATCACTGGCCGCGGCGGGGACACTCTCGACGCAGGAGCGCGCGAAGATCCACCCGGATTTTCAGGTCCTCCTTGCGAAGTCGTATCCGGACCTGCAGGCCCCCGGGGGGAGCATCGCGCGCCTCGCGAAGGTCAACGCGCCGGGTGCCGTCGACGTGTACCACGCGATCGTCTATACGAACGATCCCGCGGGCGTGCGCGCCGCAGGGGCGACGGTGAATTCCGTGTATCCGGGTTTCGTGACGGCGCAGGTGACGGCGGCCCAGGTGCTCGCCCTCGCCCAGAACAGCGCGGTCAGCTACATCGACGAGGGCTCCATCAATTATCCCGCAAACGACGTGAGCATTCCGGAGACGGGCGCGAGCCTCGTGCAGGGGGGGTTCCTGAACAATACGCAGTACAGGGGTGCGGGTGCGATCGTCCTGATCTATGACACGGGGATCGACTGGAAGCACAGGGATTTCCGCTCGCCGACCGACTCGACGAAGTCGCGCATACTGGCCATATGGGACCAGACGCTCACGGCCGGCCTGGGTGAATCGGCCCCGTCCGGATTCGGATACGGCGTCGAGTACACGCAGGCCCAGATCAACGCGGAACTCGGATCGTCCCCCCCGGATTCGTCCGGGAGAAGGACATCAACGGCCACGGGACGCACGTCGCGGGGACGGCCGCGGGGAACGACGCGCCGCTGTTCGGTAAATTTTCCGGCATGGCGCCCGACGCGGACATCATCATCGTGAGGGGGGGAGACGGTTCGTTCTATGAGAACCAGATGATCGACGGCCTGACATATGCGTCGATCAAGGCCAACGCGTTCGGGAAGCCCGTGGTCGTCAACTGGAGCATCGGCGGCCAGGTGGGCCCGCACGACGGAACGCGCGCGTACGAGACGGCGATCAACTCGTTCGTCGCCAATCCCGGCCGTGTCGTCGCAGTCGCCGCGGGGAACGACGGCGGAAGCCTCATCCACATCGGCGGGACCGCCGGAGCCACGACGACGTTTACGTTCACCGTGCCGTCATATACGCCGAGCGCGGGGTCGGGGACGAACCAGTTCCTCTTTGACCTGTGGCTGAACTCCAACACCACCGTCTCGGTCTCGGCCGCCTCGCCCGATGGATACACCGCGTCGGCCGCCTATTCGGCGAGCGGCGCCTCCGGCGACGGGAACAACAACGCGGACGGCCTGTTCACGGTTTACACGATCCCCTCGTTCACGTCGAACGGGGCCTGGAATGTCCAGTTCTACGTAAGGGACAACGGCGTGAACTACCCGAAGGCGGGAACGTGGACGCTGACGGTCACCAATCCCGGCTCCGCGGTCCGCTACGACGGCTGGCTCGCGCTGCGGACGGTCGGCACGGGGACGGTGTCGCTGACGAACGGCGACGCCAACGAGACGGTCTCGATGCCCGGGACGTCCGCCGGTGCGATCACGGCCGCCGCCTACGTCACGAAATGGAGCTGGCCGGTGTATACGAATCTCCAGTATGTCTACAACGGGACCGACAGGACGGGGAACATCGCGACGTTCAGCGCCGTCGGACCGACGCGGGACGGCCGCACCAAGCCCGACATCGCGGCTCCGGGGCAGGGGATCGCATCGGCCCTCTCCACGTTCTCGGACACGACCGGGCTGGCATCGATCATCTACCCGGGCCAGAAGCACTTCGTCGATCAGGGGACGAGCATGGCGACCCCGCACATCACGGGCGCCTCGGCACTTATCCTGGGCGCCTATCCCACGACGTCCGCGGCGTCCATCAAGACGCTGTTCACCGGCGGAGCGGTCGCCGACGCATTTACCGGGACTGTGCCGAACACCACGTGGGGGTACGGAAAGCTCGACGCGCTCGAGGCGATGGCGAAGAAGATCTCTTCGAGCGCCGTCGTCACGAGGTCACAGTACGGCTACGACGGGACGTCGGGGAACGCGCTTCTCACGCTGACGGGAACCGCAAAATTCGCCGTCAGGATCTCCCCGGCGGCCACGGGTCAGCTCACCGGGATCACGCTGAACGTGACGACCCCCAACAACAACCCGATACAGGGGACGGGGAACATCATCGTCGAGGCGTACACGAACTCTTTGGGGCTCCCGGGAACGAAGATCGGATCGAGCGTCCTGGTTCCGCTCACGCACCTGAACGCGGGGACGCCGAACTACATACAGATGCTCGGCGCGGGCGTCAACGTAACGTCAGGCGTTGACTTCCATGTTGTTGTCTCGATCGCAAATCCGGCCGAAACGCTCCTGATCCGGACCGAGAACGTTTCGACGGGGACCCGTTCCTCGACATTCGCCGGGTCGTGGACCGCGGTGTCGACAAACCACAGGATACGCGCAATCGTGACCACCGCGGCCGGACTCACGTCCGTTCAGAGCGGCAATGCCGGTGTCCCCGTGGTTTTCGACCTGGAGCAGAACTACCCCAACCCGTTCAACCCGACGACGCGCATCGGCTATACCGTCGGCGAGCGGGGCATGGTGACGCTCGACGTGTTCGACCTTCTCGGCCGGAGCGTCGCAACGCTCGTCAACGAGGTGCAGCCGGCCGGTTCATACCAGATCGTGTGGAACGGGCGGAACAGCGCAAACATGCCCGTGACTTCCGGGGTCTATTTCTACAGGCTGCGGAGCGGCGGGTTCTCGAAGACGGCACGGATGGTACTTCTCAAGTAGGACATGGCGAGTGGTGGCGGCGCCTGAAGGCGCCGCCGCCACCAAGCGCGCTCTCTGCGCGGCGCCGTTGGCGCCACGAGCTGGATTCTACCGCGACACAAACGGATTATCCTTCAGCAGGAACCTCCACTGATGCTCGCGGCCGCTTGATATCCCGATGCGCGGCGTGCGCATGATCGTGCGGGGGGAATTCTCCCCCCGTTTCCGTGCAATCCAGATCGAGTCTCCGCACAGATCGGTGCCGTTCTCCTCTCTGCCGATGCCGAACGCCTGGCAGAGCTTCGCCGGGCCGCTGCAGAGATCTTCCGGTCCCCGCCGGCGTCCGTCCCGGGCCGACCGGCGTCTTGTCATCGCTCCGATCCCTTCCACGGGCTCCGCCGCCCGTATCAGGACCGCACCCGCATCTCCTTTTTCCCCGGTGACCACGTTGCAGCAATAATGCATCCCGTACGTGAAGTAGACGTACAGGTGTCCTCCTTCTCCGAACATCACTTGATTGCGGGGGGTCATGCCGCGGTAGGCGTGGCTGGCGGGGTCATGTGAGCCGAGGTAGGCTTCCACCTCGACGATCCGGCCGGCGAATAACGTCCGGCCGAGTCTCCGGAAAATATACAGGCCGGGGAGATCGCGTGCGACGCGGAGTGCGGAGCGGACGTAGAACGTGCGGGGGAGCCTCGCGTAGGCCTCCCGCGTGCCGGGCGGTGTGTGCGGGAAAAGGGGGGAACCGCCCACCGTTACCCCCGGGAAATGTCGCGGACGAACTGAGCGGCGATCCTGTCGACATCCTCGGCGGAGAGACCGGAGCCGAACATGCCGTCCGCGCGTCGGGGGGGCTCAGCCGCCGGGGCAGGGGCGTGGCCCCCTTTCATCGTGAGCCGGTCCTCAACCTCCTGCATCCACGAGACTGCTGCGCGGGGAGAAGGGGCCGGTTCGGCCGGTGTGCGCACGGAGGAGGGAGGATTGAGCGGATGCGTCTCGAACGCGAGCCGCTTGTAGTTCATCAGGTGCCGGGCGCTGACGTTGTCGGAGACGATCGATCCGCCCCATGTTCCCGGCCCGAGCGTCATCGAGGGGTCGAGCCCGTTCGTGTAGCCGACCGCGCCGAGCGCTGCCTGCGTGTTGACGAGTATCCGGAATGCCGGCTTCTCCAGCGCGAATTTCATGATGATGTCCCTGTCCTCCGAATGAATGACGAGCGTGTGCCCGATGCCGCCGAACTGGAGGAGCTCGATGCAGCGGTGGCACGCATCCCGCCATCCGTCCTCGGTGTAGAATGACAGGACGGGGGAGAGTTTCTCACGGGACAGCGGATGCTCCCTGCCGACGCCCTGCTGCTCGGCAATGAGCACGGTGGTCGACTCCGGGACGGTGATCCCCGCCTTCCCGGCGATGTAGGCCGGAGGCTTTCCGACGACCGCAGAGTTGATCGCCCCCCGGTCGTCGAACATCAGCCGGGCAAGCCGCTCTTTTTCCTCACCCTCCGCGAAATACGCCCCGCGTTTCCTGCACTCCTCCACGACCCGGAGTTTCACCGGGGCGTCGCAGACGACGGCGGATTCGGTGGAGCAGAGCACCCCCCAGTCGAACTGTTTTCCCGATATGATGTCCGCGACGGCCTTCTCGATGTCCGCGGTCCTTTCGATGAACGCAGGCACGTTTCCCGAGCCGACGCCGAAAGCCGGCTTTCCGGAACTGTAGGCGGCCCTGACCATCGGGTTGGAGCCGGTGGCGAGTATGACCGCCGTCAGCTTGTGCCGCATCAGCTCGTTCGTCCCCTCGAGCGTGGGGTTGGCCAGCGCGGCCATGAGGTGCTTCGGCGCCCCCGCCTTCTCCGCCGCGTCGCGTATGACGTTCATCGCCTCGCCCGTGCAGGAGGCCGCCCGGGGGTGGGGACTGGCGACGATGGCGTTACGGGACTTGACCGATATGATCGCTTTAAACATCACCGTCGATGTCGGGTTCGTTGAGGGAATGAGCGCGGCGACGACCCCCATCGGCTCGGCGATCGTGAAGAGTTTCTTCTCCTTGTTCTCGCTGATCACGCCGACGGTTTTCAGGTCACGGATGGACTCCCATACGCGGCGCGTGGCGAACTCGTTCTTCTTCCGCTTGTCGTCCGGCCTGCCGAATCCCGTCTCTTCCGAGGCGAGCCGCCCGAGCCGCGCGGCGTCCGCGAACCCCGCCTCCGCCATCGCCGCGGCGATCCTGTCGACCTGTTCCTGCGAGTAATCGTGGAACTCGAGCTGCGCCGCCTTCGCGGCCTGAAGGAGTTCCCTCACCTCCTGTATCGAAGCAAGATCCTTATCGAGCGCCATGTGTCATTCCTTTTTTCATTGCGGGAACAGCCCCGGTTCCGTCGTCGACGACCGCCTCTTCATGTGAAAATGCGCGTAGCACAGATCCGTCGCTTCCCTTCCCCGTGGCGTCCGCTTGATGAACCCCTCCTGGATGAGGTACGGTTCGTAGACCTCCTCGATCGTCCCCGGTTCTTCCCCCACCGCGACCGCGAGCGTGTTGACCCCCACGGGGCCCCCGCCGTATTTCTCGATGATCGTCAGGATGATCCGCTTGTCCATCTCGTCGAGCCCGTGCCCGTCGACCTCGAGCTCCCCGAGCGAATAGGAAGCGACCGCGAGGGAGACGGCTCCGCCGTGCCCCGAGAGTTTCCTGTCCGCCTGGGCGAAATCCCTGCAGCGCCGGAGAAGCCGGTTGGCGATCCGGGGCGTTCCGCGGGATCTCCGGGCGATCTCCGCGAGACCCTCGGCCTCGGTGTGGATCTCGAGTATGCGTGCCGAGCGGGCGAGGATCTTCTCCAGGATGTCGGGGGCATAATAGTCGAGCCTGTTCGTAATGCCGAACCGGCCCCGGAGCGGAGACGTGAGAAGCCCCGCCCGCGTCGTCGCGCCGATAAGCGTGTACTTCGGCAGGCTGAGCTGCACGGTTCTCGCGCTCGGCCCCGAATCGATCATGATGTCGAGCCTGTAGTCCTCCATCGCGGAATAGAGGTATTCCTCGACGACGGGGTTGAGACGGTGGATCTCGTCGATGAACAGGACGTCCCCCTCTTCGAGGTTTGTCAGGAGTCCCGCGAGGTCCCCGGGCTTGTCGAGAACGGGGCCGGAGGTGATCCGGATCTTCACCCCCATTTCGGCGGCGATGATGTGTGCGAGCGTGGTCTTTCCGAGCCCTGGAGGGCCGGTGAGGAGGACGTGGTCGAGTGTTTCCCCGCGCCCCCGGGCGGCGTCGATGAACACCCTCAGGTTCCTGGTGATCTTATCCTGGCCGTAGAAATCGCCGAACTTGAGCGGCCGGAGGGCGCGGTCGAATTCCGCTTCCGCGTCGAGCCGTTCCGGCGTCGTGCTGTCGTGTTTTCGCGTCATCGAGTGTTCCCGGGGTGCTGCGTGTCTGTGGCGTCCGCCCTGATCGGGGGGCGGGCCCTCACTGGGCGGCGTGCCGGAGGGCGGCTTTCACAAGCGTTTCGACCGAAACTTCGGCGTCGGCGGATTCCTGGACGGCTCCCCTGATGGCCTTCTCGGCCGCCAGGCGGTTGTATCCGAGCGACGTGAGTGCGAGCAGGGCCTCTGCCCGTATCCTGGAGCCGCCCGTGGCGGCGCCTCCCGCGGAGAGCGCCCCTCCGTCGGACTTCGATATTTTTTCCCTGAGCTCGACGACGAGCCGCTCTGCGATCTTGCGGCCGACCCCGGGGATTGCGGTGAGCGCGCCGGAATTGCCCGAGATGATGTGCGCTTTCAGGTCGGCCACGGGGATGCCGGAGAGTATCCCCTGCGCCATTTTCGGTCCGATCCCGTTGACGGAGATCAGCGTCCGGAATATGTCGCGCTCTTCCTCGCTGGAGAAACCGTACAGCTGGAGTGCGTCTTCGCGGACGTGGAGGTGCGTGTAGACCGACACCGTTGCGCCCGGGTCCGGAATTTTCTCGAACGTCGACAACGGGATGCTCAGGGCGAAGGCGACCCCGCCCACGTCGACGACGATTTCGGTGGGGGATTTGGCGGCGAGCTTCCCCGAGAGCCGCGCGATCATGGGATGACCCTTTCCGGGTGCGCGGCGACGAAGGACGACCAGTTGCGGTGCCTGGCCTGATGACTGCCGAGCCTGTGCAGATGGCAGAGGGCGATGGCGACGGCGTCGGAGGCGTCGAGGCCGATCGGCGTGTCGTCGAGCGCGAGGATCGATCTGACCATGTACCTCACCTGCTGTTTCGAAGAGGTCCCGTTTCCGGTCACGGCCTTCTTCACCTCGCGGGGCGAGTACTCGGTCACGCCGATTCCCCGCTGGACGGCCGCGAGCATCGCCACGCCGCGGGCGTGCCCGAGCTTCAGGGCCGACTGCGCGTTCTTGCCGTAAAAGGCGGATTCGATGGCGAACTCGTCGGGATGCGTCCGCTCGATCACGCGGGCAAGCTCTCCGTGTATGCGGCCGAGCCTTTCGGCCATCGGCGAGGAGGGATCGTTCCGGATCGAGCCGCAGTCCACGAGCGACAGGCGGGTGCCGGTCCTTGCGACGATGCCGTACCCTGTGGCGAGCGTTCCCGGGTCGAGCCCGAGGACGACGACGGTTCCCCCCGTCCGGGGCGGTGCCGGACGATCAGCCGTTGAGCGCCGCAAGTTCCTTTTCATCGATGTCGAAGTTCGCGTAGACGTTCTGGACGTCGTCGTGTTCTTCGAACGCCTCCATCAGCTTCATGAGCTGCTCGGCTTCCCTCCCGGTCACCTTGACGGTGTTCTGCGGGACCATCTGGAGCGCGGCGTTTTCGACGGTGATCCCCTTTTCCTCCACCGCTTTCTTCACGGGATCGAACGTCTGGGGGGTCGTCGTGACGATGAATTCCGATTCGTCGCTCGTCAGGTCGTCGGCGCCGGCGTCGAGTATGATCCCCATGAGATCGTCCTCACTGAGCGGCGTCTTCTGCCCGGCGCGGGGGATCGTGATGATGCCCTTCTTGTGGAACATCCAGGCCACGCTCCCCGACGTCCCCATGTTCCCGTTGTTCCGGGAAAACACGTGCCGCATCTCGGAGACGGCCCTGTTGATGTTGTCGGTGACCACCTCGACGAGTATGGCGACGCCCCCGGGGCCGTATCCTTCGTACGTCACTTCTTCGTATGCCACGCCGGGGAGTTCGCCGGTGCCCTTCTGCACCGCACGCTTGATGTTGTCCGCGGGCATGTTGGAGGCCTTGGCGGTCTGTATCGCCAGCCGGAGCCGGGGGTTCCCCTCCAGGCTCCCTCCGCCGCTCCGCGCGGCGATCGTGATTTCCTTGATGAGCCTTGTGAAGAGGCGCCCGCGGGCGGCGTCCGTCGCCCCCTTCTTTCTCTTGATCGTTGCCCATTTCGAATGGCCTGACATTGTCGGTGTCTCCTTGTGCTCGTGTTACCGTAGGTCTTTGATTTTGAGTTGAGACGGAGGATCCTGCGGGCGCGTCCCGCCGGGGGGCACCCAGTCATTCTCCTCCACCGTGAACACACACGCGAGATTTTTCCTCTCCCCCTGGATCCGGGGGAGGAGATGCCCCAGGCCGAAGCCGATGGCATCGAACGCCGCACCGTTCTGGCGCACTTTGAACCGGAGGTGGTTCTTGCCGACGATCCTGGGGGTTCCGGCCACGTCGAGCCCGTGCGCGATGAACGTGGGGCGGTTGTTCCCCGGCCCGAACGGCGCGAACTCCCGGAGTATCTTGATGAACCGCGGCGTCAGATCGGCGAGCGTGATCTCGACGTCGATCCGGATCTCGGGGGTTTTCAGCTCTTCGGTCATGAGATCGCCCACGGCCTGCTTGAACGCATCGCGGAATTCGTCGAGCCGCGAGAGCTCCACGGTGAGCCCCGCCGCGTACTTGTGTCCCCCGAACTGTATGATCTTGTCCTCGCAGCGTTTCAGCGCTTTGTACACGTCGAATCCCGAAACGCTCCTGGCGGACCCCTTGGCCACCCCGTCGACCGTCGACATCATGATCGACGGCTTGTAATATCGTTCGACCATGCGGGAGGCCACGATCCCCACAACCCCCGGGTGCCAGTGTTCCTGGTGAAGGACGATGGCGGGGTCGCTCGCGGTCTCCGCGCAGGCGTCCGCCAGCCGCTGTGCCTCGGCGAACGTGTCCTCGTCGATCTTTCTCCTGTTCCTGTTCTCCTCCTCCAGCACCTGCGCCATTTCGCCCGCTTCGGCCGGATCGGTGGAGGTGAGAAGCCTGACCGCCCTCATGGCGTCGCCCAGGCGTCCCACGGCGTTGATCCGGGGGGCGAGGACGAACACGATCTGGCCGGTGGTGATGGCGCCGACCCTGAGTCCGGCGCCCTCGATCAGGGCCTTGATGCCGGGGCGGGGGGTGGTGTTGATGATCTCCAGCCCGATCCTCGACATCACGCGGTTTTCGTCGACGAGGGGGACGATGTCGGCCGTGCTCGCCAGCGTCACGAAATCGAGGTACTTCCTGATGTCATCCTCGCGCCCGAGCCGGCGCGCCAGCCCGTGAATGAGCTTGAACCCGACGCCGCAGCCGCAGAGGCTTTTGAACGGGTACGGGTCGCCTGGCGTGATCGGGTCGAGGACGGCGTACCCGGGAGGAAGGACCGGCCCCGTCTCGTGGTGGTCGCAGATGATCACGTCGAGCCCGAGGCTTTTCGCATATTCGACCTGGTCCACGGCCGTGATGCCGCAGTCGACGGCGAGGAAAATCCTGACGCCGTCCGCTATGGCCTGATCGATCCCCTGGCGGGAGATCCCGTATCCTTCCTTGATCCTGTCCGGGATGTAGTACTCGACGACGGCTCCGGCTTCCTTCAGGAACAGGTACAGCATCGCAGCGCCGTTCGTCCCGTCCACATCGTAGTCGCCGAAGACCAGGAATCGCTCTCCGGCGTTCAGCCCTTCGATGATCCGCGTGACGGCCTTCTCCATCCCCCCGAGGAGAAAGGGGTCGTGGAGCTGGTCCAGCGACGGCCGGAAATAGGCCTTTGCCTTGTCGTAGTCGTCGATGCCGCGATGAACGAGGACCCGGGCGATGGGCTCGGGGACGTTGATCTCCCGGGATAGGCGGGCGACAATGCCGGCATCCGGCGGATCAACGAACGTCCACCGGTGCTCCCGTACGGTAGAATTCACACAGTCTCCCGGTACTGAATCCCGCGCCCCCGGAATGCGGATGTTCCCGCCGGAAAACGCGGTGCAGGTCTGTAAGCCGAATTCTGTCTTTTCCCCCCGGAGGGGGAAGAGGCAGCCATTTCTCTGGGCCGCGGATTGCTCCTTGGCTCTAGCGACCTACCCGAGAGTGTCGTCACGCCGAAGCGCGGCGGTGAGGCGAGCAGCCTCTCCTCTCATATTTGGTCTTGCTCCGGGTGGGGTTTTTCGTGCCCCCGACATTACTGGCGGGGCGGTGAGCTCTTACCTCGCCTTTGCACCCTTACCCCGCGAAACGGCGCCGGGTCGCGGCGCCCGCGTGGCGGTATGTTTTCTGTGACACTTTCCGTTCCCCTCCGCTTGCGCGGAAAGGACCCCCGCTGTTCACGGGGCACCCTGCTCTGTGGAGTTCGGACTTTCCTCATGACGCCGAAGCGCCACGCGGCTGCCCGACCTGCATCGTTGATGGTGATTGTTAATTAATACTACACCTGGAGCGGGATCTTCTCGTCGATCCCGATATTCGCCAGCCGGTCGGCTTCCCGGTTTTCTTCCCGGGGAATGTGGATCACCGAGCACGGGTAGGGCAATGACTTCATGAGTTGCATGACCTTTGCATGGTGCGGCTTCAATCCCCGGTCCTTTACCTTGTACTGGCCGTTGATCTGCCGCACCATCAGTTCGCTGTCCGAGTGGATGACGAGCCGCGCGCAGTCGAGCGAGCCGGCCCGCTCCAGGAGCGTTTCCATCGCGGTGTACTCGGCCACGTTGTTCGTGCACCTGCCGATGTACCCGGAAAGGGAGAGCACCGTCCCCGACGTGCCGTCGGTGACGAGGATGCCGATCCCCGCCTCTCCCGGGTTTCCCCGCGACGCCCCGTCGGTGAACGCCTGAAGCGTCATACCTCGGAGGTTTTGCTCACGGCGATCTCGTCGGACACGATGATGCGGCCGCAATGCTCGCAGAGATAGATCTTGCTGTTCTGCCTCAGCTCCAGGAGCTTCTGGGGAGGAACGCGGGCGAAGCACCCGCCGCACGCGCCCCTGCGGACCGGGACGACGGCCTTGCCTTTCTTTGCCTTGCGGATACGCTCGTACTGCACAAGGTCGGCCTTGATGACCCTGTGGACAATTTTCTCCCTCTCGTGGCGCAGCTTTCCTTCCTCCTCCTCCGTGGTCTTGGAGACTTCGGCCAGGGCTCCCCGCTTTTCGGCAAGAATGCTGTCGAGCTCTCCAAGGCTGAGGCGGACGGTTTCGATGTCGCTGCGGGCAAGCGTCGCCTTTCCCTCGAGCATCTCCATTTCTTTTTCAAGGCGCACGATCGTATCCTGGGCCGCGTCCATCTCCCGCGTCAGGGCGTCGTATTCGCGGTTGTTGCGGACCTGGAATTGCTGCGCCTTGTATTTCTCGGCCTTCTCGCGGAGCGCGATGATTTCGCCGTCGGCGTTGTCGCGTTGCGTGAAGGCCGTCCTCATCGTGTTTTCGAGTGCCGCGAGCTGCTCTTTCAGCGCCGCTTCCTGCGCCTCGAGATCCCTGATGCGGCCGGGGAGGTCTCCTTTCAGCTCTTCGAGTTCATCAAGATTTGAATCAATCTGCTGCAGTGCAAACAGTTGCCGTAGCTTTGTTTCCAATGAACGCTCCTCGTTAATTATTACATGCTCCACTGTACGGGGTTCGCCGACTGCGACGCGGCGCGAACCGGAATCCGCTCTCCGCACCTGAGTATCTCACGCCGCAGGCGCTCGACGATGGCCGCGACGACGGGATGTTCCGTTTCAAAATGTCCTGCATCCACGAGGGCAATGTGCTCCTCCGCTTCCTGGAACGTATGGTAGCGGACGTCGGCGGTGACGAACGCGTCGGCGCCGGCTGCGATCGCCTCCGGCAGCAGGTCGCTCCCGCTCCCCCCGCAGAGGGCGACGCGGCGCACGTTCCGCCGTGGATTGCCGCTCCAGCGAACGCTGCGCGCCCCGAGCGCCCTGCGCACCGTGCCGAGGAATCTCCCGAGGGGAACGGCCCGGCCGAGCGTGCCCATCACCCCCATGCCGTAGTCCTCGGCCGGGTTTTCGAGCGGGTACACGTCGTAGGCGACTTCTTCGTAGGGGTGGGCTTCGGTCATCGCGCGGACGACGCCGGTGAGCGACCGGCGGGGCACGGACATTTCAAGCCGCACCTCGCTCACGTGCTCCAGAACGCCCCTGCGGCCGACGGCGGGGTTCGATCGGGCTCCGCCGCGGAATGTCCCGCTCCCTTCTCCCCGGAATGAACAATTCTCGTACTCTCCGATCACCCCCGCTCCCGCGGCCGCCATCGCTGCTGCCACGCGATCGGCATGGGAGGAGGGGACGAACGTCACAATTTTCTTCTGCAGGCTGAACGGCCTCTTCAGGAACCCCTCGGCCGTCACGCCGAGCGCGCGGGCAAGGGCAAAGCTCGTTCCGCCCCGCGTAAAATCGAGATTCGTGTGCGCCGAGTACAGGGCGACGCGCCCCCGCAGGAGCGCCGCCAGGCACCGCTCCCGCGCCGTTCCCTCCGTGACCGAGCGCAGAGGACGGAAGAGGAGGGGATGGTGACAGACGATCAGATTGGCGCCCCGCCTGAGGGCTTCCGCCACGACCCGTTCCGTGGCATCGAGCGCTACGAGGACTCCCCTGACACGGGCGGCGGCGTTGCCCGTCTGGAGCCCCGCATTGTCCCCTTCCCACGCGATCTCCGGGGGGGCCCATTCTTCCATCATCTCCTGTATGCCGCGTACCGTCACTGCACGCATACCCCTGAAAAATAAGTAGTCCCGCGATTGGGCGGGACTACGTTTACACAGACCTCAGGACTGGAGAAATATGGTTCTTATCCGTGTATGGCCTTCGTTTGACCATGGGTTCCTGCAGTCGTTGAATCAGGCTCTGTTGAATAATATACGGACGGGCCGGTTAACATGCAAGCTGATCATGAACCTCTCCCGGCTGCGGGGCCGGACCTCTGGGGTGCCGTATCGAAATCGATGTCGCGGAGCCGGGCGATTTCCCGCTCCACGAGCCCGACGTTCCTGTCCATCCCCTCGACGAGCGTCCGTTCTCCGGCACTCAGGGACTGCCTCAGGAGTATGTCCGTGCTGATCTTGATCGCCGCAAGCGGGTTGTTGAACTCGTGGCAGACCGTGACGATGAGCTCCCTGATCACGTTCGTCCTGTTCTTGGCGATCAGGTCCCCCTTGACCCGTTCGGCGATCTGCTTCTTGAGCCGGACGCGCTCCAGGATGTTGACGATCGTGCGGGGCAGGACGGAATCAACGGCCTCGTCCTTGACGAGGTAATCCTCCACGCCGTATTTCATCGCCTCGATGGCGAGCCGGAAATCCCTGTTGGAGGTGAGGAAAATGATCGGGATATCGATGTTCTTTTCCCTGATCTGGCGCGTCACCTCGAGCCCGTTGTCCTCGGGGAGATGGTAGTCCATCAGAATCAGGTCGATTTCGGGGTTCTTGCCGAGGACTTCGAGGGCACCGCGGCCGTTCTGCTTCCAGAGTATGTCGAATTTCGTCCCCTGGTATTTTGAGAGGAGGTGCTGGGCGACGGCCATGTAGCTCGTATCGTCGTCGACGAACAGGACCCGTATGGGGGGCGGAAGGGGCATGCTCAAGTATACCATTTCAGCGAAAAATATGCAAACCCCGGTTCCCGGCCCCCTTCCGGCACTGCCTTACCGGTGCCCGTTTCCGAGTTGATTTTGTCCGATACTTTCTCTATTATCGGTCGTTGCAAGAGCGAGCTGGCCGCCCAACGCGGCAGAACGAGGTTTCACCCCCATCGGAGACCTGATGACCAATCCGGTTACCAAGAAAAACACCATTCTGGTCGTTGACGACGAGGATGCATTACGGACAGTGCTGAGCGGAGAGCTATCCAACGAAGGATACGACGTAAAAGCCGCCGCGGACGGTGATGAGGCCATCGGTGAAGTGGAGAAAACGCCTTTTGATCTCGTGCTCCTCGATATCAAGATGCCGAGAGTGAACGGATTCGAGGTCCTGAAATTCATCAAGGAAAAGCACGCCAAGACCAAAGTGGTCATGCTGACAGGATTCGCCGACCTGAAGAACGCGATCGAATCGAAGAAACTGGGTGCTGACGATTTCGTCAGCAAACCGTACGACCTGGTCGATCTCCTGACAACAATTGAGCGTGTTCTGAGCGAATGACGCCCCCCGCATGGGAAAAAAATATAACCTCCTGATCGTCGACGACGAAGAACCCCTCAGGGTACTGCTCGAAAGCGAACTCTCCGAATCGGAAGAATTCTCCGTCGATGTCGCAGCCGACGGCGGGGAAGCCATCAACAAGATCCAGGCCAAGGTCTACGATGTCATCCTCCTCGACATCCGTATGCCCCGCGTCACCGGGATCGAGGTCCTCAAGTTCGTCCAGGAATACTCTCCGACCACGCAGGTCATCATCCTCACCAACTACGCCGATGTCAAGACCGCCATCCAGACGATCAAGATGGGGGCGTACGATTTTCTCGCGAAGCCGTACGACATCGACGAGCTCTTCAACACGATCCACCGCGCGATAGAACGGAAGCAGCTGTTCATCGACAACAAGCTGATGAAGAACGAGCTCACGAGGAAGACGGGGAGCTCGGAGCTCATCGGCCAGGCGCCCGTGTTCCTCAAGCTCATCGAGAGCGCCACCCGGTTCGCCGAGAGCGATTCGTTCGTCCTGATCCAGGGGGCGAGCGGAACGGGGAAGGAACTGATTGCGAGCCTGATCCACCGGCGGAGCCCGCGGAACAACCGCCCGTTCGTCGCCGTCAACTGCGCGTCGATTCCCGACACCCTTCTCGAAAGCGAGCTCTTCGGGCACGAGAAGGGGGCGTTCACGAACGCCGTGGCGACGAAGCAGGGACTCGTCGAAGTGGCAAACGGCGGGACGCTCTTTCTCGACGAGGTCGGCGACATCAGCCCCGCGATCCAGCCCAAGCTCCTCCGGTTTCTCGAGACGGGCGAGTTCCGCCGCGTGGGGGGGACGAACCTGCTGACCGTCGACGTCCGCGTCGTGTGCGCGACGAACAAAGACCTCCGCGAGGAGGTGCGCGCCGGCCGCTTCCGCGAAGACCTCCTCTACCGCCTGAACGTGATCACGCTGCATGTTCCGCTCCTGAGGGACCGGAAGGAAGACATCCCGGTCCTCTCGGAGTATTTCCTCCAGCGCAAAGCGAAAACGAAGAACATCAAGAAGCTCTCCCCGTCGGCCGGGCGCGTCCTGATGGAGTACGACTGGCCCGGGAACGTCCGGGAGCTCGAGCACGTGCTCGAGGGGGCGGTTCTCCTTTCGACAGGCGAGACGATCGAGGTGAACGACCTTGCGATGTATTTCCACCGGACCGACCGTCCCGCATCACCGGGCGCGGAAGGTGCCGGGCAGATGCAGGAGGGGGGGACGCCGGATCGCTCGAAGACCTCGAGCGCGAACACATCGAGCGGACGCTCCGCCAGTACAATTTCAGCCGTACGAAGACCGCCGACGCCCTCGGCATCAGCAAGAAGACGCTCTACCTGAAGATCAAGCGGTACGGACTGAAGGTGGAGGGCTGAGCAGTCCCCTTTCCGTTGACATTGTGCCCCGTTTTTCGTTCATTTGGTGAAATTGCAAGCCCTCAGGCCCTGTGTTGCTTTTCGTGGACAGGGCTTTTTTCAATCTATGAGGCGTATGGCAAAATTCCAGGGAGTCGACTATCTCGACCTCGACGGGCTGCTCGGCGAGGATGAGCGGCTCGTCCGTCAGACGGTGCGCGGGTTCGTCGACGACAGGGTCCTGCCGATCATCGAGAAGCACAACCGCGCCGGGACGTTTCCCGCGGAGCTCATTCCGGCGATGGCGGAACTGGGACTCTTCGGGGCGACGCTCCCCGCCGAGTACGGTTGCGCGGGGATGAACAACGTGGCCTACGGGCTCGTGATGCAGGAGCTCGAACGGGGGGACAGCGGCATCAGGAGTTTCGCTTCCGTCCAGAGCGCGCTCGTCATGTACCCGATATTTGCGTACGGTTCCGCCGCGCAGAAGAGCCGCTGGCTGCCGGCGCTCGCCCGGGGGGAAAAGATCGGCTGCTTCGGACTCACCGAACCCGATTTCGGTTCGAACCCGGGGGGGATGATCACGCGCGCGGAAAAGGTTCCCGGCGGATACCTCCTGGACGGGGCGAAGATGTGGATCACGAACGGGTCCATCGCCGACGTCGCCGTCGTATGGGCGAAGCTGGGCGGGACGGTCCGCGGATTCCTCGTCGAGAAGGGGACGCCCGGGTTCAGCGCGCCGGAGATGAAGGGGAAGCACTCGCTCCGGGCCTCCGTTACTTCAGAGCTCATATTCGATGCCGTCCGCATCCCGGAGGAGAACATGCTTCCCTCGGGAGAGGGACTGAAGCTTCCGCTCTCCTGCCTCAGCCAGGCCCGGTACGGGATCGCCTGGGGCGCGGTCGGCGCCGCCATGGCCTGCTACGACGCCGCACTCACCTACGCAAAAACCCGCATACAGTTCGACCGTCCGATCGCCTCGTTCCAGCTGACGCAGGCGAAGCTCGTGCACATGGTGACGGAAATAACGAAAGCCCAGCTCCTCTGCCTCCAGCTCGGACGGCTCAAGGATGCCGGGAAGGCGCGCTTCCAGCAGATATCGTTCGCCAAAAGGAACAACGTCTACCATGCGCTCGAAATCGCGCGCGACGCCCGGGGCATCCTCGGTGCGAACGGGATCCTCGATGAGTATCCCGTGATGCGGCACGCCGCGAACCTCGAATCCGTGATCACGTACGAGGGGACGCACGAGATGCACACGCTGATCGTCGGAGAAGACATCACCGGAATCCCGGCGTTTACGTAAACCGAACACCCAACACAGTGGAGCTGCCGTGGCCAGAGGCAAGATCATCGGTGAAGCGCTCACATACGACGACGTGCTGCTCGTGCCCGCACGGTCCTCCGTTCTTCCCCGCGACGTCGATGTCCGGTCCCGCCTCACCGCCCACATCACGCTGAACGTTCCCCTGATGAGCGCGGCGATGGACACCGTGACGGAATCCGCCATGGCGATCGCGATGGCGCGCGAGGGGGGAATCGGCATACTCCACAAGAACATGCCCATCGCGAGGCAGGTGGAGGAAGTCGACCGGGTGAAACGGTCGGAGAGCGGGATGATTCTCGACCCGGTGACGGTCAGGGCCGACCGGACCGTGCGCGACGTCCTGGCGCTGATGAACAAGTACCGCATTTCCGGCATTCCCGTCGTCGACGGAGAGAAAAGGCTCATCGGGATCATCACCAACCGCGACCTCCGGTTCGAGCCCGACGAGGACCAGCGGGTGGCCGACATCATGACGAAGGAGAACCTGGTGACGGCGCCGATGGGGACGACGCTCGAACAGGCGCAGAGGATCCTCCAGAAGCACAAGATCGAGAAGCTCCCCGTCGTGGACCGCCACGGGGTGCTCAACGGGCTGATCACGTTCAAGGACATCCTCAAGAAGATCAAGCACCCGAACGCGTGCAAGGACGAGCACGGACGCCTCCGGGTGGGCGCCGCCGTGGGAGTGACCGCCGATACGATCGACAGGGTGAGCGCGCTGCTGAAGGCGGGGGCGGATCTCGTCGTCGTGGACACGGCGCACGGGCATTCCCGCGGCGTGATCGACATGGTCAGATCGGTCCGGCGCCGTTTCCCGCACCTGGACCTGATCGCCGGCAACGTGGGCACCGCGGAGGCCACGCGCGACCTGATCAGGGCCGGCGTGGACGCCGTGAAAGTGGGGATCGGTCCGGGATCGATCTGCACGACCCGCGTCGTGGCGGGGGTCGGCGTCCCCCAGGTCACCGCGATATTCGAATGTGCGAAAGCCGCCGCGCGCTCGCGCACGCCGGTCATCGCCGACGGGGGAATCAAGCAGACGGGGGATATCGCCAAGGCGATCGCCGCGGGTGCGGACGCCGTGATGATCGGCGGGCTCTTCGCCGGCGTGGACGAAAGCCCGGGAGAGATGGTGCTCTACGAGGGGCGGAGCTACAAGTACTACCGCGGGATGGGATCCCTCGAAGCGATGAAACAGGGGAGCAAGGACCGGTATTTCCAGGACGCGGAGGACGACATTGCGAAGCTCGTGCCCGAGGGGATCGAAGGGCGCGTTCCGCACAAAGGGCCGCTCGGCGACACGATCTACCAGATGGTGGGAGGGCTCCGCGCCGCGATGGGGTACTGCGGGGCGAAGAACATTGCGGCGCTGAAGTCGCACGGGCAGTTCGTCCGCATGACCGACGCCGGGCTGCGCGAGAGCCATCCGCACGACATCGCCATCACGAAGGAAGCTCCGAACTACCACGGGTGACGATCCGTGACCCACGCCGGAGGCGGGACCGCTCCATGACCGACACGCGCATCGCCGCCCTTCGCTCGCGCATGAAGGAGAACGCGCTCGACGCCCTCGTCATCACCTCCCTCGCAGGGGTCCGCTACCTGACCGGCTTTTCGGGGTCCAGCGCGCTTGCCGTCGTCACGGCGCGCGGAGCGTATTTCGTCAGCGATTCCCGGTACGCCCTCCAGAGCGCGCGCGAGGTGCGGAAATTCCGCAGGATCATCGGACGGCGGGGACTCCTTGAGGACGCCGCCGCCGCCGGCGCGCTCCGCCTCTGCCGTACCGCGGGATACGAATCCGATTCGCTCACGGTCGATCAGTACCGCTCGCTCAGGCGTCTTTTCCCCGGGGTCAGGTTCCGCCCTGAGGGGGGGATCCTGGAGAGCCTCGCCGTCGTCAAGGACGCCGGGGAGATCGCCTGCATCGAGGAAGCGGCCGCGATCGCCGACGGGGTCTTCTTCGACATCATCGGGAAGCTCCGGGCAGGGATGACGGAGATTGATCTTGCGGCCGAGATCTCGTACCTCGCCAGGCGCCGGGGCGCGGACGCCGACGCGTTCGACGTCATCGTCGCGAGCGGGCCCCGCGGGGCGCTGCCGCACGCGCGGCCCACGGCGCGAAAGATCAGAAAAGGGGAGTTCGTCCTGTTCGACTTCGGTGCATCGGTCCGCGGGTACAGTTCCGACCTGACCCGGACGCTCGCGCTGGGGAGTGTCCCGCGCCGGCTCCGGGAGGCGTACGCCGCGGTCCTCGAAGCGAACCGGTCCGCCGTCGACGCAGCGCGCGGGGGGATCCCGGCCCGTCTACTGGACGGCGTCGCCCGTGCGGTGATCCGCGGGAGGGGGTTCGGGAAGTATTTCGTCCATTCGCTCGGACACGGCATCGGCCTCCGGGTGCACGAGCGGCCGCGGGTCTCCCCGTTGAGCCGCGATGTGCTCAGGACCGGGAGCGTCATCACGATCGAGCCGGGCGTGTATCTCCCGGGGATCGGCGGGGTCCGCATCGAAGACGACGTCCTCCTCGGCGATGCCGGGTGCCGGCTCCTGACCCGTTCACCCCGCGAGCTCATTCTCCTTTAACAGAGCCCATGCCGACCAAACCTATCGCTCCGCGCCGCGTTCTTGTCATCGCGTACTACTTTCCCCCGATGGGACTGAGCGGCGTTCAGAGGACGCTCAAGTTCGTGAAGTACCTCTCGCAGTTCGGCTGGCATCCCACGGTCCTCACGGTCGACCCCCGCGGGTATTTCGCGAAGGACGACACGCTCCTCCGGGAGATCGAAGGAAGGGACGTCACCGTCGTCCGGACTCCCCCCTCCGGCCCCGCGCGGTTTCTGGGGAAAAAAGACGTCGTGGAGATCCCCGCGGAATGGAAGCGTAAGCTCCTGAGCCGGCTGAGCGACACCTTCTTCATTCCCGACAACAAGATCGGATGGCGGCGCAGGGCGGTCGCCCGGGCGCTGGAGCTCCACCGGGAGACGCCGTTTGACCTTCTCTTCGCCACGGGCCCGCCGTTCACGTCGTTTCTCATCGGGAGGAGACTGAAGCGGAAGATCAACAGGCCGCTCGTGTTCGACTACCGCGACCCCTGGGTCGACAATCCGTTCAAGTTCTATCCGACGCCGCTCCACCGGCTGATCAACGTCCGCCTGGAGAGGAAGGCCCTGCGCTCGAGCAGCCACGTTGTCACGACGAACAGGCGGGTCAAGGAGCAGATACTCCTGCGGCACCGGTTCCTCACCTATCACGACATCGACATCATTTCGCAGGGGTTTGACCCGGAGGACTTTCCGCCGGCCGGGCCCCCCCCGAAAAAGGTCTCCGTACAGGCCGGACAGGGTGAACGCCGGATGCGGATCACGTACGCGGGCGTGTTCTGGGAGGACCGGGTCCCGGACTTTTTTCTCCGCGCGCTCCACGATCTGTTCGCCGAGAAACCCCGTCTGCGCGGCCGGGTCGAGGCGGTCTTTGCCGGGAAATTCAGGGACGAGAACCTGAAGCTCGTGTCGAAGCTCGGGCTTCAGGATACCGTCCGGGTGCTCGGCTATCTCCCGCACCGTGACTGCGTGAGCGAGCTCTGTGCGTCGGACGTCCTCTGGATGACCGTCGGGGACGACTTCGGCTCCCCGGGAAAGGTCTACGAATACATCGGTGCCCGCAAGCCGATCCTGGGTCTCGTCCCGGACGGCTACCTCCGCTCGACGATCCTGGAAGCGGGGGGGATGACGACCGCGCCGGACGACGTTCCGGCGATCAAAAACGCGATCGAGGAGCTCATCGCGCTCCACGAGAAACGCCAGCTCCGCGGTCCCCGCTCCGACGTCGTGGAGAAGTATGACAGGCGGGCACTGACCGGATCGCTCGCAAAACTGTTCGAGTCACTCTTCGAGCCCTGACATGAACGTGCTGGTGATCGGTTCCGGGGGGCGCGAGCACGCGCTCGTATGGAAGCTCGCGCAGAGCCCGCTGGTGAAGAAACTGTACTGCACTCCCGGGAACCCGGGTATATTCCAGGTCGCCGAGCCGTTCCCGCCGACGGGGGGGGATATCGCCCGGCTCGCCTCCGAGGCGCGCCGCCTGGGGATCGACCTGACCGTGGTCGGTCCCGAGGGGCCGCTGGCCTCCGGCATCGTCGACGCGTTCAGGGAAGCCGGTCTTTCGATATTCGGGCCGACGCGGGACGCCTCCGAGCTGGAATGGAGCAAGGCGTTCGCGAAGGACTTCATGAGGCGGCACGCGATTCCTTCCGCCTCCTTCAGGACGTTCGGCGCACAGGAATCGGACGCGGCGCGCGCGCACGTACTCTCCTCGCCGCTGCCGCTCGTCATCAAGGCGGACGGGCTTGCGGCGGGCAAGGGGGTTATCGTCTGCGCCGCGCGCGATGAGGCGCTCCGGGCGCTCTACGAGCTCCGCGACCCGTCGGCCTTCGGGAGCGCCGGCAGCACGATCGTGGTCGAGGAGTTCATGGAAGGGGAGGAAGCGTCGGTCTTTGCGGTCACCGACGGCGGGAAGTTTGTCACGCTGGCTCCGGCACAGGATCACAAGCGTGTGTCCGACGGCGACAGGGGGAAGAACACCGGGGGAATGGGCGCGTATGCACCCGCCCCCTGCGTGACGCCGGCTCTCCTCGACGCGATCGGACGGGAGATCATCGGGCCCACGCTCAGGGGAATGGCCCTCGAGGGACGCCCCTACACGGGATGTCTCTATGTCGGGTTGATGCTGACACGGGAGGGGCCGAAGGTCGTGGAGTACAACTGCAGGTTCGGGGATCCGGAAACTCAGGTGGTGCTCCCGCTCTACGGGGGGGACCTGGCGGAACTGCTGGCGGCCTCGGCTGCCGGCGACATAGGTTCCTTCGCGGGGATCGGCCCTGCCGCGGGGTGCGCCGTGTGCGTGGTTCTCGCCTCGGGTGGGTATCCCGGTCCCTTCGAGAAGGGAAAGACGATCACCGTTGCGCCCGCCGGGGACATGCCTGCCGGCGTCATCCTGTTTCACGCCGGGACGGCCCGCGACTCAGGGGGGACTCTCGTGACGGCCGGGGGACGCGTCATCGGTGTCACGGCCGTGCTCCACGAAGGGGGTTTCCGGGAGTCGATCGCCCGCGCGTACGCCGGTGTCGGCCAGGTGTCGTTCGAGGGAATGCACTTCAGGAAAGACATAGGAAGAAGAGCAATCACATGAACATACTCGTCACGGGCGGCGCGGGATTCATCGCCTCTCACATCGTCGATGCCTATATTTCGCTCGGCCATTCCGTCAGCGTGATCGACGATCTTTCCACGGGACGAAGGGAGAACCTCAACCCGAAAGCGGCATTCCACGAGCTGGACATCCGTGACGCGCCCGCCGTGCGGCGCCTGTTCGAGGCCGGCCGGTTCGACCTCCTCAACCACCATGCGGCGCAGATGGACGTCCGCCGCTCCGTGGCGGATCCGGCCGCCGATGCTTCGATCAATATCCTGGGTGTCCTGACGCTCCTGGAATCGGCGCTGGCCACGGGGGTCCGACGCGTGATATTCGCCTCGAGCGGGGGGGCGATCTACGGCGAACAGGACTTCTTCCCGGCCGACGAATCGCATCCGACGCGCCCCATTTCTCCCTACGGCGTGGCGAAGCTCTCGACGGAGCAGTACCTCTTCTATTACGGGGCGGTGCACGGGATGGCGTCCGTCTGTCTCAGGTATGCCAACGTCTACGGGCCGCGCCAGAACCCGGCAGGGGAGGCGGGGGTCGTGGCGATATTCGCGTCGAAAATGATCAGAAAGGAACAGCCGGTCATCAACGGGGCCGGCACGCAGACGCGGGACTACGTGTACGTCGGCGACGTCGTCAGGGCGAACGTCCTTGCTCTCGGCCGCGCCGCGTCGGGGACATTCAACGTCGGGACGGGAGTGGAAACGGACGTCAACCGGCTCTTCGGCTCGCTCCGGTCGGCCACCGGTTCGTCCTGCACCGAAAAACACGCCGATCCCAAGCAGGGAGAGCAGATGCGGAGCGTCCTTGATAACGGGAGGATCAGGAAGGAACTCGGCTGGGCCCCCTCGGTGTCTCTTGATGAGGGGATAGAGGCGACCGTGGAGTTTTTCCGCAGGCGTGAGACGCATGGGGCGTAGAAGCGTTGACGTGGAAAAGCTCCTCGCGGGGGACCGGGTCGTCCTTGCACGGGCGATCTCCGTCGTGGAAAACGGTGAAACCGAGGCGCGCGCGCTTCTCCGGTCGGTCTTTCCCCGGACGGGGCGCGCATACAGGATCGGCATCACCGGCCCCCCGGGAGCGGGGAAGAGCACGATCACGAGCCGGCTGGCGGAGCACTACCGGCTCCGCGGCCTGCAGGTCGGGATCATCGCCGTCGACCCGACCAGTCCCTTCAGCGGGGGGGCGCTTCTCGGGGACCGCGTGAGGATGGCGGACGTCGAGTCCGATCCCGGCGTGTTCATACGGAGCATGGCTTCCCGGGGGAGCCTCGGCGGGCTGAGCAGGAAGGCGGTGGAGGCGGCGGACGTGCTCGACGCCTCGGGGAAAGACGTGATCATCATGGAGACCGTCGGCGTCGGTCAGTCCGAGCTCGACATCGCGGGGGCGGCGGATACCACGGTCGTGGTTCTCGTCCCGGAATCCGGCGATTCCATACAGGCGATGAAAGCGGGACTGATGGAGATCGCCGACTTCTTCGTGTTGAACAAGTCCGACCGCGCGGGGGCCGAGCAGGCGGTCATGGCGATACAGATGATACTGCATTTCCGGGAGCCCGCCGGATGGTCCCCCTCCGTCGTGAAGGCGACGGCGAGCAGCGGGGCGGGAATCCCGGAGATCGCCTCGTGCATCGGGGCACACAGGGCGTATCTCGAAGGGGGAGGGGCGCTCGAGCGCAAACGGAGGAAGAGGATCGCACGGCGGATCGAGGACCTTGTGAGCGAAACGCTCAGGTTCGATTTCTGGTCCGCCGAGAGGCGCGCGATCCTGGAGCAGAGGATGGACGCGGTCATGAGCGCGTCGTCCTCGCCGTACGACATCGCCGAAGAGCTGATCGGTCATTTCAAATCACGCTGAGAGCCGGAGGAGGACGCCATGGAGTTTGCGCCGAAGGAAGGGCATCTCGCCGTCGCACGGGCCGCGCGGGAGTTCGCCGAGAAGGAGATGCGCCCCGTCGTGATGACATTTGACGAATCGCAGGAGTTTCCCGTTTCGATCGTCCGGAAGCTCGGCGAGCTGGGATTCATGGGGATGACGTGGCCGGAGGATCTGGGCGGCGCGGCGCTCGGCGACATGGAGGCCGCCTCGGTGATCGAGGAGCTCGCGCGCGTCGACCCTTCGGTGGCCCTGACCGTCGCCTCCCACAACAGCCTCTGCACCGGGCATATCATGCTCTTCGGCAGCGACGCCCAGAAGAAACGTTACGTTCCCGATCTCGCCTCGGGGAGGTCGCTCGGCGCGTGGGGTCTGACGGAGCCCGGATCCGGGAGCGATTCCGGGGGAATGCGGACGACGGCGACGCGCAGGGGGGACGCATGGGTGCTCAACGGGAGCAAGACGTTCATCACGCAGGGGTCGGTTGCCGGGACGTACGTGATCATGGCCGTCACGGACCAGTCGAAAGGGAAGAAAGGGATCTCGGCGTTCATCGTTCCCGCCGGCCTTCCCGGGTTCACGATCGGGAAGAAGGAGAACAAGCTCGGCATGCGGTCGAGCGATACCGCGACGCTCCTCTTTGACAGCGTCGCCGTCCCGGGGGACAGCCTGATCGGCAGCGCGGGCGACGGGTTCCGGCAGGCGCTCACCGTTCTCGACGGCGGGAGGGTGGGGATTGCGGCCCTCTCCGTGGGGATCGCCCAGGGGGCGCTTGATGCGAGCATCGCCTACGCGAAGGGGCGCCGGCAGTTCGGGAAGGCCCTTGCGGAATTCCAGGCGATCCAGTGGAAGATCGCCGACATGGCGACCGAGATCAATGCGGCGCGGCTCCTGACGCAGCGCGCGGCGTGGCTCAAGAGCAGGGGGGAGCCGTTCGCCCTTGCCGCGTCCGAGGCGAAGTACTTCGCGAGCGAGGCCGCCGTGCGCGCCGCCGGAGAAGCCGTCCAGATACACGGTGGGTACGGGTTCATCAAGGAGTACCCCGTGGAGAAGCTCTACAGGGATGTGAAGCTGATGACGATCGGCGAAGGGACATCCGAAGTGCAGAAGATGATCATCGCCAGGCACATGCTCGAAGGGTAACCTGAGGAATCCGCGCAACGGAGGGGGAGAATGTCGCTTATAGGTTCCGAGATACAGAAATCCGCCGGCTACGCGAAGAACGAGGAGCATCTCCGGTCCCTCCTGAGTCATCTCCGGACCCGTGAGGAAGCCGTCCGGCTCGGGGGAGGAAAACAGGCGCTGGAGAAACACCGGAAGAGCGGGAAGATGACCGCGCGGGAGCGGATTGAGCGGCTCATCGACCCCGGGAGCAGGTTCCTTGAAATCGGCCTCTTCGCGGCGTGGGAGATGTACGAAGAGTACGGCGGTGCCCCGTCCGCGGGGACCGTCTTCGGGTCCGGGAAGATACACGGGCGCGACGCGGTCATCGTGGCGAACGACGCGACGGTCAAAGCCGGGGCGTGGTTCCCGATGACGTGCAAGAAGAACCTCCGCGCGCAGGAGATCGCGATCGAGAACAGGATCCCGATCATCTACCTCGTGGACTCGGCCGGGGTCTTCCTTCCCCTGCAAAACGAGATATTCCCCGACAGGGAGCATTTCGGACGGATATTCCGGAACAATGCCGTCATGTCGTCGCTCGGCATCACGCAGATCGCCGCCATCATGGGTCCGTGCGTTGCCGGGGGGGCCTACCTCCCGATCATGAGCGACGAGGCGATGATCGTGGACGGGACGGGGAGCGTGTTCCTCGCCGGTTCTCATCTCGTCAAGGCGGCGATCGGAGAGGAGATCGACAACGAGCACCTCGGCGGGGCGCTCGTGCACTGCGAGATCAGCGGCGTGACCGACCACAGGATGGCGAACGACGCCGAGTGCATCGCCCGGATCCGGAGCATCATGGAGAAGACGGGAAGCCGGCGCACGGCGGGATTCGACAGGGGAACGCCCGCCCCCCCCCGGTTCGACCCCGCGGAGATCGGCGGCATTCTCCCGGTCGACCGTTCGAAGCCCTATGACACGCACGAAGTCCTCGCCCGGATCATCGACGGAGGGGACCTCGACGAATACAAGGCCGGCTACGGGAAGACGATCGTGACCGGGTACGCCCGGATCGACGGGTGGGCGGTGGGGATCGTCGCGAACCAGCGGGCGGTCGTCAGGACGAAGAGCGGGGAGATGCAGGTGGGAGGGGTGATCTACAGCGACAGCGCGGACAAGGCGGCGCGGTTCATCATGAACTGCAATCAGAAGCTGATCCCGCTCGTCTTCTTCCAGGACGTGACCGGCTTCATGGTCGGGAGCCGCGCGGAACGGGGGGGGATCATCAAGGACGGGGCGAAGATGGTCAGCGCGGTCGCCAACAGCGTCGTTCCCAAGTTCACGTTCATCGTCGGCAACAGCTACGGGGCGGGGAACTACGCGATGTGCGGCAAGGCGTACGATCCCAGGCTCATATTCGCGTGGCCGACCGCGCAGATCGCCGTCATGGGGGGGAAGCAGGCGAGTGAAACCCTCCTGGCGATCAAGCTCAGGCAGATGGAAAGAGGGGGACAGCAGATCGGCGCCGACGCCGGGAAGCAGCTCCTGGCGGATATCCAGCGGCGCTACGAGCGCGAGACCGACCCCTACTTCGCGGCGGCACGTCTCTGGGTCGACGGCATCATCGATCCCGCCCTGACGCGCGATGTGGTGTCGGCCGGGCTCTCGCTCGCGGTGCACAACCCGGACGTGCCGAAATTCAATCCCGGCGTCCTGCAGACCTGACGCCTTCCGGCGGGGGGAGGGGAGCATGAGGCGGTTCATCGCGCGCGGGTTCATCCGTGCGCTTCTGGCAGCTGCGGCGTTTCACGCGGGGAGCCCCGCTCAGGCGCCCCCGCCGCCGCTTCCCCCCCGGGATCACATCCCGGCGGTGCTGACGTTCATTTCGCCGCTGATCGTCCCGAAGGTGTTTCAGGACTGCTTCCTTCTCCGGGAGTACGTCCGCTCCGGGGAGATCGCGTCCGTGCGCGCATCGTACGGCGACCTGTATGCGGTGGACTGCATATTCGACCGGGCGATGCGGCTGTCGTGGAACAACGTGTACGAAGCGCTCCTGGTGTGCGCGTTCGGCCTGATGGATCACCACCGATTCGGCGTCCGGATCCCGGTTCTCGGGGCGGTGTTCTGGTTCCCCCTGACGAGCGAGTTCGCCGGGGATTTCCGGGCGCGGGTCGACTCCCTCCCCTCCCGTCTGTACGCCGATACGCCCCCGGAGGGGGACAGGGATAAGCTTCAGCATTTCTTCGGGTCGGCGTTCCTGACCGCGATCACCGCCTCGCGCGAGGAGGCGGATCTGTTCGGGCTCTTCGTCGAATGGGGGGAGGAGCTGTTCATCGTGGGCGGGGTGAACGACGCAAGGGATGTGCGGGCCAACAGGCAGGGGCAGCGGTTCGCCGTGCGCATCCTTGAGGACCCCGGCGTCCTGCCGTCCGGTTTCTTTACCACGGAGTTCCCGGGAGATCCGGGTGCATCCCCTTCCCGGGGCGCCGATTCCACGGCCCCGGCGCAACCTCACAGGGAGGTACAATGAAATCGGTCCTCGTTGTGGACGACGAAAAAGCCGTCCGCGATTCCATCAGGATGATACTCGAATACGAGAAGTTCGACGTGCAGTACGCCGCGGACGCCCCGTCGGCGATCGCGAGCATCGAGAGCGGGGACTTCGATCTCGTGCTCCTGGACATCAAGATGCCCGGTGAAGACGGGCTGAAGGTGCTGCGGCGCCTGCGGCAGGGGCATCCCGATCTCCCCGTCGTGATGATTTCCGGGCACGGGACGATCGAGACGGCCGTCGAGGCCACGCGGCTCGGAGCGTACGATTTCCTCTCGAAGCCGCTGGACAGCGAAAGGCTCGTGATCGTGGCGCGGAACGCCTCCGAGCAGCACCGGCTCGTCAGGGAACACCGCAGGATGCAGGTGATGGTGGAGGGGAAGGACGCGATCCTGGGATCGAGCCAGAAGATCCGCGACGTCATCGCCACCGTTGAGCGGGTGGCGCCGACCGACGTCCGCGTGCTCGTCACGGGTGAGAACGGGTCCGGCAAGGAGCTCGTGGCGAAAGCGATCCACCGGCTGAGCCGGCGGATCGCGAAGCCGCTTATTGAAGTCAACTGCGCCGCGATTCCGAACGAGCTCATCGAATCGGAGCTGTTCGGGCACGAGCGGGGAGCGTTCACCGGGGCGACGGGACAGCGTGCGGGGAAATTCGAGCTTGCCGACGGCGGCACGTTGTTCCTCGACGAGATCGGCGACATGAGCCTGAACGCGCAGGCGAAGGTCCTCCGCGCGCTGGAGGAAGGAAAAGTCGAGCGCGTGGGAGGTTCGCGCCAGATCCCCGTCGACGTGCGGGTCATCGCGGCCACGAACAAGAACCTGCCGGAGGCGATCGCGGCGAACCTCTTCCGCGAAGATCTGTATCACCGGCTGAACGTCATACCGATCCACGTCCCGCCGCTGCGCGAACGGCGCGAGGATATCCCGCTCCTGGCGACGGCGTTCACCGAGGACATCTGCCAGAGGAACGGGATGGCCGTGAAGCGCTTCAGCGAGGAGGCGATGCGCCGCCTCCAGTCGATGGACTGGCCGGGGAACGTCCGGGAGCTCCGGAACATGATCGAGCGGCTGGTGATCATGACGCCCGGGTCGTACATCGAGGAGTCGAACATGGGAGCGGTGCAGGGGGGGGCCTCCCGGGGTGCGTGGGACGACCTGCTCGGCGCGGGGGGGACGTTCCAGGAATTCAAGGACAGGGCCGAGGCCGCGTTCATCCGCAAACAGCTCGAGGCGAGCGCCTGGAACATCAGCAGGACCGCCGAGATCCTGGACATCCAGCGAAGCCACCTGTACAACAAGATGAAGAAGTACGGCCTGGAGCGAAAGGACTGATCTACGTCGCGTGCCGCTGCCGCGCGGCTTCGTACATCACGAGCGCTCCTGCCACCGAGGCGTTCAGCGATTCGATGGCGCCGTACATCGGTATGCGCACAAGGCGGTCGCAGTGTTCGCGCACGAGCCTCCTGATCCCCTTCCCCTCGTTTCCCACGACGATCGCCGCGGGGGTCGTGTAATCGAACCCGGTAAACGGGATGTCCCCCTCGACCGCCACCCCGGCGGTCCAGAATCCCCGTTCCTTCAGCTCTTCGAGCGTGCTCACGACGTTCGTCACCTCGGCCATCAGCATATGCTCGGTCGCGCCCGCGGAGGCCTTCACGACCGCCGCCGTCACGGAGGCCGCGTGGTGTTTCGGGATCACGACGCCGTGCAGGCCCGCGCATTCGGCCGTCCTGACGAGCGCACCCAGGTTCTGCGGATCTTCGATGCCGTCGAGGACGAGGATCAGGGGCTTCTCGTTTTTCGCTTCGGCCGCCTGCACCATCGCCGTGAGATCCACGAACGTCTTCACGTCCTGCACGATCGCGACCACCCCCTGCGTCGTCGCGTCGCTGGCGAGCTCCCGGAACTCCTGCCTGCTCGCCTGGCTGACGGGCACCTTGCTCCGTTCCGCCGCCCGGCGGATATCCTCGATCACCGTTCCCTGCACCCCGAGGAGAAAGACAATTTTTTCAATGTTCGTCCCTGCACGCAGCGCCTCCATGACCGGCTTTCGTCCCGCGATGATGCCTTGCATGGGCGTCTCCGATGGATTGATGAACGTGAGTGACGGGTCCGCGAACCCCTTACGATCGCTTTTCGAGACTCCTCCCTCCGATGAACACGATGATGCCGGCAACGCTGAGATACAATTCCATCCACATCGTGGAACCCATGATCCCCTCGACCAGCCCGACCATCACGCAGGCGATGCCGAGGGCTTCGAGCGCTTTCCCCAGGAATTTCATTCCCCCGCTCCCCCGGCCGTCAGGCCGCCCGCGGGGCGGGGGGCCGTTTCCTGTCGAGGATGAGCATCCCCGCCAGGCCCGCAACGAACAGGGGCACCGCGATAAGCTGGGCCTCCGAAAGCCCGAACATCAGGCGCGGGTTGAGCCGGAGGAATTCCACGGAGAACCGGAACACGCTTGAGAGCATGAGATAGACCATGAACATTTTCCCGTCGGGCCAGGGCCTCTTCCTCAGGTTCCACATGACGAGAAACCCCGCAACGCCGAGAAGAAATTCGTAGACCGGCGTCGGATGACAGGGAGTGGTGTCGGGCACGACACCACCGGGATACCGGGACGTGATCTCGGGAAATATGGCGAACGCCCGGGAAGGGGGGAGCGTCCCCTTCGCGTACACCGTCCCCCACGGCAGCGTCGTCGGGTAGCCGTAGTCGCCGTCCCCCGAGAGGTGGCAGCCTATCCTGGAGACGCCGTAGGCGATGATCAGCCCCATGGCAAGCCCGTCCCATATCTTGAGGAACGGGATCTTCTTCCGCCGGACGTAGATCGAGATCGCCGCCATGCCGAGGATGAACCCGCCGTACCAGGTCAGTCCCCCGGGGGAGAACGCCTCGCCGATCGGGTTCTTGATGAACGTGCTCCATTCCTCGATGAGAAAGAGGACCTTCGCGCCGGAGATGCCGAAAACGACCGCCAGGATCGTGATCGTGCTCGCCAGCTCAGGATCGAGCTTCTTGCGCCTGAGCTCGAGCGAGAGGATGTAGCTTCCCAGGAGGTATCCGATGCCCAGGAGGAGGCCGAAACTGTAAATCTTGAACGGGCCGATTTCAAAAAGGACGGGGATCATGCCTCGTGTCTGTCTGTGAAGGGTGTGCCGACGGGATGTCGACTTCGAGTGCCCGGCCGCTCACCGCCCGGGTGAGCGTGATGCGGTCGGGGGTGATGTGCGTGCCGATGGATGAAAGGGAACCGTCGAGTCCCTCGACGTCGATCGTGATGTTCCCCGCAAGTCCTTCGTATTCCTTCCGGAATTCCGCCGGGCCCGCCGCCGGGAGATCCAGCGGGGGGGTGCGCAGGCCGAGGACCTTCAGCCGGAGCGCGTCGCCCGAGAGGCGGTCGTCCACGGCGAGCGCGTAGCGGAACGTCGAAAACGATTTTGTCGTCTGAAGAACGACGAGGGTCGTCGGCTTTCCGGTCCGCTCGTTGACCGCCGGGGAGACGGCGAGCCGGAATTCGGGGGGGCCCCCGCTTGCCTTCCTGGCCGGCATCAGGCCTCGAAGTACGTTGCCTCTTCCTGACGGAACGCCTCCAGGATTTCCCGGGGGGTTTTCAGGTCGAGGAGGCGCCTGCGGAATTCTTCCTTGTTCATGAGCCGCGAGATCCTGCTCAGGAGCTTGATGTGGGGGCCGACGAGGTTGTCCTTGCCGACGAGGAGGAAGACGAGCCGGACCGGCTTTTCGTCGAGCGACTGGTAGTCGATCGGCTGCGCGGTCACGGCGAACGCTGCCACGATGTCCGCCACCGCCTCCGTCTTCCCGTGGGGAATGGCGAACCCGTTCCCGACGCCTGTGGACATGATTTCTTCACGCTCGAAGATGGCCTTGCGGACCTTCTCCTTGTCCGTCACCTTCGGAGAACTTGCCACCAGGTCGATCATGGCGTCGATGATTTCGTTCTTCGTGTTTCCCGGAAGCCCCGTCGCAACGAGATTCTCGGTCAGGATGTCGCTGATTTTCATGTCCTCGCTGATCTCCTATGGTTCATCGCGCCACGCCATGAGTTTCTTTTCGTAGGCCGCGGCCAGTCCTTCGGCCGCTTCCCGGGTCGTCGCTTCCGTGTTGATGTGAAACAGCGGGCGCTCCTTGTCGGGGATGAGGAGCGCCGAGCTTCCGTCCTCGAGATAGATCTTCACGCCGTCGACGAGGTCGCGCCGGCGCCCGTCCGAATCGTTCATGATGCGCCGCATCACTTTTCCCTTGTGCTCCCAGGAGCAGTTCACGTTCCTGCGGGCGCCGCTCAGCCGGGGGATGGACTCGTCGATCTCGCCGAGCCCCGTGCCCGACTTTGCGATCATCTCGAGGATCTTGGCGACGGAGTACATCGCGTCGGTGGCGAAGAAGAAGTCCGTGAAGATGAACCCCCCCTTGTTGCCGCCGACGAACCGGACGGTTTTGTCCGCCGTCGATTCCATCATCGCCAGGTGGCTGTTCCGCGTCTTCAGGACCCGCACGCCCCGGGGGGCGGCGATGATGTCGATCTCCCCGGAGGAGGTGATCGGCACGGCGATCGCCTGCGTGCCGGGGTGGGTCCGCATGAACATCTCGGCGACGACGGTCAGGAGCCGGTCGCTCTCGAGCGCTTCCCCCCGCTCGTTGACGACGAAGAGCTTTTCTCCTCCCGCGTCGATGAGGCAGCCGAAGTCGTATTTCAGCGACGTGACGATGTGCGCCAGCTGCTGGATCGAGGAATCGAATTCCTCCTTGTCGCGGGTCAGCTTCTTCGGGTCCAGGTGGGCGTTCAGCGCGACGACCTGGCAGTCGAACGAGCCCAGCAGGATGGGGAAGATCGTCGAAGCGATACCGTTCGAATAGTCGATGACGATCTTGAATTTCCGCCTGCTGATCGCCTCGACGTCGAGCGAGGAGAGGAATTTCTCCTTGTACGCCTCGGTCGTCCTCTCGGGAAAGAAGATGCCCCCGACTTTTTCGCGCGGCGCCCGGGCGAAATCCTCCCCGAAGAACAGCCGCTCGACGTTCTTCGTCTTGCCTGAGGGAAGATCCTTGCCGTTCGCGTCGAAGAAGATGATGTCGGTCATGCTCTTGTCGAAGGGAGAGCGGCGGACGTGGATCCCGCCGGCCTCCTTGCCGCTGGAGAGTTCGTGCCGCAGGAGCGGGATCGACGTGGCGCGGAGGTCGAACGTGTTCACCCCGGCGGAGATCAGCCCGCAGATGAGCGAGCGGTTGATCATCCGCGAGACGTTGTCGGAATCGCGGCACGTGACGACCGTCTTGCCGGGACCGATGAACGCGCCGTAGGCGGCGCCGAGCTTGGCGCCGAACTCCGGATTCATTTCGAGGTTGGACAGGCCGGTCACGCGCGAGTCGGCGAACAGCTCCCGGAGCCACTTGTCCTCCCACACGAGGCTCCGCGTCACGACCGCGCCTTCCTCCACGACCTTCTCGGGCCAGAGCTTGATGTTGGCGCTCAGCCGGGCGTTCCGCCCGATCCAGCAGCCGTCGCCGATGAACGCGTTCTCGGCGATCACGCTCTTCTCGCCGATGGAGCATTTCGTTCCGACGACGTCGTACGAAAGCTCGGCGCTGTGGCCGATCACGACGTCGGACCAGATCACGCAGTTGGAGATCATGGCACCGGGCCCGATCACGCAGTTATCGCCGATCACCGTGTTGGAGATGGAGACGTGCTCGCCGATCGTGCAGTTGCTGCCGATGACGACGGTCCCCCTGACGTGGAGCGAGCCTTCCGGAAGCCGCGTTCCCTCTCCCGCGTACACCTGGCCGTGCTTCGTGCCGGGGAGGGCGAGCTTCACGGCCGCGTTGAGCGCGTCGAAGTGGGCGTCCTGGTACTCGTTGAGGTTGCCGATGTCGCGCCAGTATCCCTCGGCGACGTAGCCGTACAGACCCCCGTCCTGCCGGAGAAGGAGGGGGAAGAGGTTCTTGCTGAAATCGTAATCTTCCCGGTACGGGATGAGGTCGAGGACTTCGGGTTCGAGGATGTAGATCCCCGTGTTGATCGTGTCACTGAACACCTCTCCCCACGAGGGCTTCTCGAGGAACCGCGTGATCTTCCCGTCCTGCGCAGTGATCACGACGCCGAACTGGAGCGGGTTCTTGGCGTGGGAGAGGACGATCGTGGCCTTCGCCCCCTTCGATTCGTGGAAGCGGAGCGCCGCCGTCAGGTCGAAGTCCGTCAGGACGTCGCCGCTGATCACGAGGATCCGCTCGTGCATTCCGTGGGTCGCGTTCCGGACGCTCCCCGCGGTTCCGTAGTCGGCTTCCGCGCGCACGTAGTCCATCTTCACGCCGAACGACTTGCCGTCGCCGAAATATCCCGTGATGACTTCCGGTTGATAGAACAGCGACCCGATCAGGTCGGTGATCCCGTGCGTCCTGAGGAGCGCAACGATATGCTCCATCATCGGCTTGTTCATGAGCGGGACCATCGGCTTGGGGGTGTTGCAGGTGAGGGGCCTGAGTCTGGTCCCGAACCCGCCGGCCATTATGACGGCTTTCATAGCGTCCTGCGCAGGGAATGAGGAATGGGAAGCAAGATAGCGAAATGTGCCGTGGGATTCAATACGCGGGGGGAGCGATTACCCGGTCAAGCGATTCCCCGGTCCCCTCAGAGCCCGGCCGCCGCCAGGGCGGCCTCGAGGTCCCGGACGATGTCGTCGGCGTCCTCGAGTCCGACGGAAATCCTGACGAGCCCGTCCGTCACCCCGATCCGGCGGCGTTCCTCCGGTGGAACGGCGGCGTGCGTCATCGATGCGGGGTGCGTGATGATGGTTTCCACCCCCCCCAGGCTCTCGGCAAGGGCGCAGAGTCTCACGTTCTTCAGGAATGCGGACGCCCGTGCCAGGCTTCCGAGCTCGAAGGAAATCATCCCCCCGAAGGCCTTCATCTGCCTGGAGGCCAGCTCGTGCCCCGGGTGGGATTTCAGCCCCGGATAGTGGACCTTCAGGATCCCCTTCCGGGATTCCAGCCAGGAGGCGATCACGGCCGCGTTTTCGCAGTGCGCCTTCATGCGGACCGCGAGCGTTTTCGTCCCCCTCAGGCAGAGCCAGGAGTCAAAAGGGGAGAGGATGGCGCCGACGGCCTTCTGCATGAACCGGAGCTTCTCGGTCACGGCGCCGTCGCCGGTGACGACAAGGCCGCCGAGCATGTCGCTGTGGCCGTTCAGGTATTTCGTCAGGCTGTGAACGACGATGTCGATGCCGAAGGCGAGCGGCTGCTGGAGGTAGGGGGTGGCGAACGTGTTGTCCGCCACGCTGAGGAGTCCGTGCCGGGCGGCCGCCTGTGCGCACGCGCGGAGGTCGCTGATCTCGATCGTCGGATTCGTGGGCGTCTCGATAAAGAGCATCCGGCTCGACGGCGTGACCGCCCCCTCGATGTTCTTCGCGTCGGTCGTGTCCACGAACGAGAAACGGAGTCCGTATCCCTCCCAGATCATCTTCGCAATCCGGTACGTGCCGCCGTACACGTTCTGCGACATGATGACGTGGTCCCCGGGTTTCAGCAGGCGGAGGATCGCATCGACCGCTGCGGTTCCCGAGCCGAAGGCGAGCCCCTCGGCTCCTCCTTCCAGGGAGGCGATGTTCCGCTCGAGGGCCGTGCGCGTCGGGTTGGAGACGCGCGAATACTCGTACCCCTTGTTGCGCCCGAGCTCCTCCTGGACGTACGTCGACGTGAGAAACACCGGCGTCATGATCGCCCCGGTCCCCGGATCGGGCTCCTGCCCGGCGTGTATCGCCCGCGTCGCAAATCCCGCCCCATTTTCGATCTTCAATCCTCAATCCTCCATTTTCAATCAGTCTTTATCTCCCCATGTACTCCATCACGTCATACCTGTTGAGTATCCCGTCGATCGTTCCCCCCTCTTCGACGAGCACGGCGTAATTCTCCTTGACCCTCATCAGGCGCAGGACCTCCTCGATGGACGCGTCGATGCTGACGACGGGAAAACTCCCTCCCATGACGTCCCGCACGGGGGCGTCGACGAGCGAGGGGTGTTCCATGACCTTCATCATCAGCTCGTGATCGTGCACCGTCCCGATCGCTTTCCCGTCTTCCATGACCGGGATCTGCGAGATGTCGTGTTTCCTGAGCGTGTCGAGCGCCAGGCGGACCGGTGAGGCGGGACCGACGGCGATCACGCCGCGGGGGTGCTTGGATTTCGAGTCGAGCGCGTACCGCACCGTGATCCGCTCGGGCCTCAGGAACCCGTTCTCCCGCATCCAGTCGTCGTTGTACATCTTGCTCATGTACCGCTCTCCCGTGTCCGGCAGGAGGACGACGACGACGTCGTCCCCGGTGAACCGGGATGCGATCTTCATCATCCCGGCGACGGCCGTTCCGGAGGAGCCCCCCGCGAGTATCCCTTCCTCCCGCGTCAGGCGCCGCGCCATGAGGAACGATTCCCTGTCGTCCGCCTCGATCACCTCGTCGATGACCGAGAAGTCGAGCACCCCCGGGACATAGTCCTGTCCGATCCCCTCCACCTTGTACGTCTTGGGGAGCGGCGTCATCTTCCTCGTATAGTAGTATTCACGCAGCGCCGATCCCCGCGGGTCGATGCCGACGATGTTCACGCGCGGGTTCTTTTCCTTCAGGTACCGTCCCGTTCCCGTGATCGTCCCCCCCGTGCCGATGCCGCAGACAAAATGCGTGATGCGCCCCGCCGTCTGGTCCCAGATCTCCGGGCCGGTCGTGGCGTAGTGCGACTCGGGATTGCGCGGGTTCTCGTACTGGTCGGCGAGTATCGCGCCCGGGGTCTCCCGCGCGATCCTTTTGGCGACCTCCGTGTAGCTCTCGGGGGAGTCGTGGGGGAGGGCGGTCGGCGTCACGATCACTTCGGCGCCGAATGCGCGGAGAAGACGGATCTTCTCCATGCTCATCTTGTCGGGGAGCGTGAAGACCGTCCTGTATCCCTTCACGGCGGCCACCAGCGCGAGCCCCATCCCCGTGTTCCCCGACGTGGACTCGACGATCGTTCCGCCGGGCCTGAGCTTCCCCGAGCGCTCGGCCTCCTCGATGATCCTGACGCCGATCCTGTCTTTGACGGATCCGCCCGGGTTCAACGATTCCACTTTGGCGAGTATGAGTCCCTTCGCGCCCGAAGTGACCCGGCGAAGCCTGACGAGCGGCGTCATCCCGATCGTGTCCAGTATGCTCTCGCAGTAACGGATGGTGCCCGCTTCTCCCGCCATGGATTCCCCCCTCATCGCTTCCTGTTGATGACGCTTGCGGCGAACCCCGCGCCGAACCCGTTATCGATATTGACGACGGTCACCCCTGCAGCGCAGGAATTCAGCATGCCCAGCAGCGGGGCCAGCCCCTGGAAATTCGCCCCGTAGCCGACCGACGTCGGTACGGCGATCACGGGGACGTCCACCAGCCCCCCCACGACGCTTGCCAGCGCCCCCTCCATGCCGGCAACCACGATGATCACCGAGGCTTTCCTCAGATCGCCGCTCCGGCTGAGTATCCGGTGGATTCCCGCGACCCCGACGTCGTAGAGCCTGCCGGTTCCGTTCCCCATCACGCGGGCGGTTTCAAGGGCCTCTTCCGCGACCGGGATGTCCGACGTTCCGGCGGAGACGACGAGTATCGTCCCGCGTCCCTGCGTGGTGATCTTTCCCTCGTTTGCCGTGATCGTGCGGGAGACCGGATTAAACCGGGCGTCCCTGACCTTCTTCCGGACGGCTTTGAAATGGTCGCTGTTTGCGCGCGTCGCTAGGAGCACGCTTCCGTGTGCGCAGATCCGGGAGGCGATGGCACCGACCTGCGCGGGGGTCTTACCGCCGCAGTAAATGACTTCGGGAAAACCCTGCCGGGCTTCCCGGTGGTGGTCGATCGTCGCGAAGTCGAGCGATTCCGTGGAAAGGGACGTCAGCCGGGAGAGCGCCTTTTCCGTGCTGAGCGACCCCCGCCTGTGGCGGAGGAGGAGAAGTTGGATTTCTTTCTTGGTCATGCGCAAATATAAGAAAATATACGTCACAAGACGAGGAGAATCGGGAATCCGTGCCTTGACTCTCCGTCGGTATTTGCGTATTTTTCCGTTCAAATCCCCCGCATTGGTGCCATCACCCGGTGTTCTCTTTCGCGATTGCGGGAGTCCTGGGGTATCTCCTGGGGTCACTCCCGACCGCTTTCCTTCTCGTTCATTGGAAATCGAGTCTCGATATACGCTCCACGGGGAGCGGAAACGTCGGGACGCTGAACAGCTATCAGGTCACGGGCTCTTTTGTCGTCGGCGCGTGCGTCCTTCTCCTTGACGCAGCGAAAGGGATTGCTGCCGTGAGCATAGCGTGGGCCCTGCCCGACCATGATTTCGCCCGTCAGGCCTGCGCAGGCGTCTTCGCGGTGATCGGGCACAATTTCCCGGTCTGGCTCCGTTTCAGGGGGGGAAGAGGTCTTGCGACGGCCGCGGGTGTCTTCGCGATGTTCTGCTGGCCTCTCATTCTCCTGTGGGGCGCGCTCTGGGGGGTGGCGTACATTTTTCTCGGGGAGGTCAACCCCGCCAACGCCGCGGCATCGATCATCATGCCGGTGATCGCCCTGGCGGTTCCCGGAGCGCTTTCCTCCTTTGCCGCACCGGGGATACGGGGAGGGGACCTTGCCGGGGCGGCCGCCCTGGCGATGCTCGTCGTCCTCGTGAAACTTGTGGAGCCGGTCCTTGCGTACATAAAGGAGAAGCGGGCCGCGTCGGACCGCACGGATCAAGGGAGTGGAACGTCATGAACAGAAACGTCGCCGTCATCGCCATCGTGCTTCTCGTCCCCCTGCTGGCGGGGGGCGTCATCGGGTACAGCATCGGACACTCCCCCTCCGGGCCGCGGCATGAGAGCCCGTCGGGCGGGGGGGCCGTGTTTACGGAGGCATCGTCGTCCGCCGCCGCGGAGGGGGATTCGGCGGACCAGTCCGTCACCGGGTCGCGCCGCAATGCGATCACGAGGACCGTGGCGGGCGTGAGCCCCGCCGTCGTCGGCATCAACGTCACGGAGGTGAGGCAGTACCGTTACCGGAGCCCCTGGGGGGACGACCCGTTCTTCCGGCAGTTCTTCGGCGACCGCACGTACACGGAGAGGGTGCAGGGGCTGGGTTCGGGATTCCTGATTTCGGCTGACGGGTACATCGTCACGAACGACCACGTCGCGGGGAACGCCAAGGAGATCACCGTCACGCTCACGAACGGGGAGAAGTACAAGGCCGAACTCGTAGGCACCGACCAGGTCGCCGACATCGCCCTGCTGAAGATCGACGGGAAGAACCTCCCGTACATACGCCTGGGGAACTCCGACGATGTCATCATCGGCGAATGGGTGATCGCCTTCGGGAATCCTTTCGGGCTGTTCGACATCAGCGACAAGCCGACGGTCACCGTGGGGGTGGTCAGCGCGACGAAGATGAATTTGCGCGCCGAGGAAGGGCGCGTCTACAGGGGGATGATTCAGACGGACGCCGCGATCAATTCCGGAAACAGCGGCGGCCCGCTCGTCAATTCCCTGGGCGAGGTCATCGCCGTCAACGCCGTGATCTACACGCCCAACCAGGGGAGCATCGGGCTGGGGTTCGCCATCCCGATCAACAGGGTCAAGACGGTGATCGCTGAACTGAAGAAGAGCGGAAAGGTCGAGCGTGAGTTCTGGACCGGGCTCGAGATTCAGACGGTGGACGAGCGGGTCGCGCGCTATTTCGGTCTCGAGAGCGCCCAGGGGGTGATCGTGAGCGAGGTGAAGAAGAACAGCCCCGCCGAACGGGCGGGGTTCCGCGTCGGGGACATCATCGTGGCCGCCAACGGCGAAAAGATCGCGGACGAACCGACGCTGATGTCCGCGGTGGACGACGCGAAGACCGGGGACACGGTGAACATGACCGTCATACGCGACCGCAGGAAAATGGATCTCAAACTGAAACTGGAAAAGCGCTGACCATGATCGCACGGTACACGCGTCCGGCAATGGGGAGGATCTGGGACGAGCACAACAAGTTCCAGATCTGGCTCGACATCGAAATCCTGGCCTGCGAGGCGCAGGCGGAAAACGGGGTGATCCCGCGCGAGGCCGTGGACGTCATCCGCGCCAGGGCGTCGTTCGACGTCGCCCGGATCGAGGAGATCGAGCGGGAGGTGAAGCACGACGTCATCGCGTTCCTCACGAACGTCGGCGAACACGTCGGTCCCGAGGCGCGCTACATCCACCTGGGGATGACCTCCTCGGACGTTCTGGACACGTGTCTCGCGGTGCAGATGAAGCAGGCGGGAGAGCTGCTTCTCGGGGGACTCGGTAAGCTCGCCGACGTGCTTGCACGGAGGGCGCGGGAATTCAAGAACACCGTGATGGTGGGAAGGACCCACGGCATACACGCCGAACCGACGACGTTCGGGCTGAAGCTTGCCCTCTGGTTCGACGAGACGAGAAGGAACATCGACCGGCTCCGCGCGGCGGTGGACAGGATCAGCGTGGGGCAGATCTCCGGAGCGGTCGGCACGTACGAGCACCTGAGCCCGGCCGTGGAAGAGTACGTCTGCGCCCGGCTGGGCCTCACCCCCGCGCCGGTGTCCACGCAGATCCTCCAGCGCGACAGGCACGCGGAGTACATGACGGTGCTCGCCCTGGTGGGAAGTTCGCTCGAGAAGTTTGCGACGGAGATCAGGCACCTGCAGAGGACGGAAGTCCTCGAGGCGGAGGAGTATTTCGCGAAGGGGCAGAAAGGCTCCTCCGCGATGCCGCACAAGCGCAACCCGATCACGTGCGAGAGGATCGCGGGCCTTTCGCGCGTGCTCCGGGGGAACGCCCTGGCCGCGATGGAGAACGTCAGCCTCTGGCACGAGCGCGACATCACCCATTCCTCGGTCGAGCGGATCATCGTGCCGGACAGCTGCGTGCTCCTGGACTACATGCTCGCGCTGACCACGGACGTCCTTGACCGGCTCATCGTCTATCCCGACACGATGGCGAAGAACCTGGACCGGACGCACGGGCTGATATTCTCGCAGGCGGTCCTGCTGGCCCTGACGAAGAAGGGGATGCGCCGCGAAGACGCGTACCGGATCGTGCAGGGGGCGGCGATGGAGGTGTGGCAGTCGGGGAGGAATTTCCGCGACGTCCTGACGGGCGTCCAGGAGGTGGCAAACGCGCTCCCGGAAGCCGAGATGGGGGAGCTCTTCAACCTGGAAAAGAGCATCCGGAACGTCGACTACATATTCAGCCGCGTCGGACTTTCCTAGCGCGGCAACTCAAGCACAGGAACATTCATGCCGAAGAAATTTCAGAATTTCATCAACGGCCGGTGGGTCGACGCCGCATCGGGAAAGACGTTCGAAAACCGGAACCCCGCCCGCTGGGACGAAGTCGTGGGCGAGTTTCCCCGTTCGGGGAAAGAGGACGTTGAGGAGGCCGTGCGCGCCGCCCGGGCCGCCTTCGAGCGGTGGCGCCTCGTCCCCGCGCCGAAGAGGGGGGACATCATGCGGAAAGTCGGGGATCTCATGGTGGCCCGGAAGGAGGACCTGGCGCGGCAGATGACCCGCGAGATGGGGAAGGTCCTCACCGAGACCCGGGGGGACGTCCAGGAAGGGATCGATACCGCGTACTATGCTTCCAGCGAGGGGCGCCGGCTCTTCGGGCACACGGTTCCCTCGGAGCTCCCCGACAAGTTCAACATGGCGATGAGGGTTCCGATCGGCGTCGCAGGCATCGTCACGCCGTGGAATTTCCCGATGGCGATACCGACGTGGAAGATCTTCCCCGCGCTCCTGTGCGGGAACACGGTGGTCTTCAAGCCCGCGTCCGATACTCCCGCCACGGCCGCCGCCCTCGTGGAGATTCTCGCCGAGGCGGGGATTCCCCCGGGGGTCGTGAACATCGTGCACGGGGGAGGGTCGGAGGTCGGGATGGCGATCGTCGGCCATCCGGACGTGGACCTTGTCAGTTTCACCGGGTCGACAGGCGTGGGAAAGACCATTGCCGAAGTCGCCTCGCGGACGCTCAAGCGCGTGTCGCTCGAGCTCGGCGGGAAGAACGCCCAGATCGTGATGGACGACGCGGACCTCGCCCTGGCGCTCGAAGGGGTCCTCTGGGGGGCGTTCGGCACGACGGGACAGCGCTGCACCGCCACGAGCCGGCTCATCCTCCACGAGAAGATACACGACAGGTTTCTCGAAATGCTCCTCGAGCGGGTCCGTGCGCTCCGCCTGGGCGACGGGCTCCTCCCGACGACGGACGTGGGCCCGTGCGTGAACAGGGGCCAGCAGGAGACGGTGGCCGGGTACGTCAAGGTCGGCCTCGAGCAGGGGGCGAAGCTCCTCACCGGGGGGGAAATCCCCGCGGGAGACGGGCTGGACGGCGGCTGGTTCTACCGTCCGACGGTCTTTGCCGGCGTCAGGAGGGACCACCGTATCGCGCGCGAGGAGATCTTCGGTCCCGTCCTTTCCGTGCTGAAGACGGATTCGCTGGCCGGGGCGGTTGATACGCTCAACGACACGATCTACGGGCTCTCCTCCTCGATCTATACCGCGAACATCGACGCCGCCTTCCGGGCGATCCGCGACATTCGTGCCGGCATCACCTATATCAACGCGCCGACGATCGGCGCGGAAGCGCACATGCCCTTCGGCGGCGTGAAGCAGACCGGGAACGGCCACCGCGAGGGGGGATGGACGGTGTACGAGTTCTTCACCGAATGGAAGACCGTCTACATTGATTACAGCGGCGGCCTCCAGAGAGCGCAGATCGACAATTACGGGAAAGACTGAACCCCTTTACACACAGCAAACGGGAACGCCGGTGGTCCGGAGCAGGCTGTACATCGTGTCGATGTTCGAACACCAGGAATTCTTCTGAATGATGTCCGTCGTGCGGCAGTCGTTCACATCCGCATCCACATCACTCAAAGGAGTATTCCATGCCCGCTCGCATATCAAAAGCACGCACGAAAACACGCGCCGTCAGGGCGTCCAAATCCGCCGGGAGCACACGCCGGAAGACCGCCGCGCGCCGCTCCCAGAAAGCCCTTCGTCCCGCGCGGAGTTCGGTCATCGCCCCCGCGCTCATCATCCCGACGCTGTCGCGGCATATGCTCGTCGACGGCTTCGACATCGTCGTCGACCTGAAGAAGAGCAGGGGGACCTGTCTCGTTGATGCCAGGGACGGGAAGAGGTACCTCGACTTTTTCACGTTCGTGGCGTCCTCCCCCCTGGGGATGAACCATCCCGCGCTGACCGCGCCCGAATTCCAGAAGAAACTCGCGTACGTCGCCGTCAACAAGCCGTCCCTGTCCGACATCTACACCGCGGAACAGGCGCAGTTCGTCGACACGTTCGCGAGGGTGGCGATGCCGGCCACGCTTCCCCACGCCTTCTTCATCGAGGGGGGCGCTCTCGCCGTCGAGAACACGCTCAAGGCGGCGTTCGACTGGAAAATCCGGAAGAACCGCTCGCGCGGATACCGGGACGAGCGCGGAAAGCAGATCATCCACTTCCGCCAGGCGTTTCACGGCCGGTCCGGCTACACGCTGTCGCTGACGAACACCGATCCCGTGAAGACGGACCTCTTCCCGAAGTTCGCCTGGCCTCGCGTTCTCAATCCCGCCGTCCGCTATCCGCTGAACGAGGAGAACCTGGCCCGTGTCGTCGCCGACGAGGAGACGAGTCTCGGCCAGATCAGGCAGGCGTTCCTGGAAAACAAGGACGACATCGCCGCGATCATCATCGAGGCGATCCAGGGGGAGGGAGGGGACAACCACTTCAGGGGAGAATTCTTCAGGGCGCTCAGGGAGCTCGCCGACGAGAACGATGCGATGCTGATCATCGACGAAGTGCAGACCGGGCTGGGGATGACGGGGAAAATGTGGGCGCACCAGCATTTCGTGGAGCCCGACATGATCGCCTTCGGCAAGAAGATGCAGGTGTGCGGGTTCCTCTGCGGCCGCAGGATCGAGGAGGTCCCGGACAACGTGTTCAAGCTTTCCAGCAGGCTGAACTCGACCTGGGGAGGGAATCTGGTCGACATGGTCAGGGCGCAGAAGTTCCTCGAGGTCATCGAGGCGGAGAACCTCGTCGAGAACGCGCGCGTGCAGGGGGAGAGGCTTCTCTCGTCGCTTCACCGCCTTGCGGAGGAATTCCCCTCTGTCACCAATACCCGGGGGCTCGGCCTCTTCGCGGCGTTCGACATGCCCGACGGAGAGACGAGGGGGAAAGTCCGGGCTCTCTGCATGAAGAAGGGACTCATCATACTCCCGAGCGGCGAACGCTCGATCCGGTTCCGCCCGCCGCTGAACGTCACCGCGCAGGAAATCGACGCGGGAGTCGCTCTTGTGACCGAGTCGCTGAGAGAACTCTAATTTGTCATTGCGAGGCCCGCCGAAAGGCGGGCCGACGCAACCCGTTGTTATCTCGCCAGCACCATCTTCCTCACCATCCTCGTCGAAGCACCCGAAGCTCCCGTCGCTTCCATCCTGTAAAAGTAGACCCCGCTGGCGACGTTCCTCCCCGTGCGGTCCGTTCCGTCCCAGAGAACAAAATACGGGGTCCCGCCGGAGGCGGGGAGGTCGCCGTCGACGAGCGTCCTGACCGGCCGGCCCAGGACGTCGAACACCGTGACCCGTACGTGCGATTGTTCCGGGACCTGGAAATCGATCCTCGTCCCCGGGTTGAACGGGTTGGGGTAGTTCAGGCTGAGCGTGAACGCCTCCGCCGTGGCTCCGCCGGGTGATGTCGAAACCGTGATCACGTTGGGACTGCCGCTGGTGCCGGTGGGGCCGATCGCGCGCACGCGGTAATAGTACGTTGTGTTGACCCGGAGTCCCGTTACGGGGTAGCCCGACGCGCCGCCGACGTTCCGGTAATCGAATCCCGGGACGAACGACGTGAAGAGGTCGTCGGTCGCGACATCGAGCCTGTATCCCGTTGCACCCGCCACGGTCGTCCAGTTTGCCCTGAACGCCGAGTCCGACACCTGGGTGCCGGGGAGGGCGGCGGGGGCGGGGGGTCCGCTGCCGAGTGCGTCGATCGCCGCGGCCGCGTCGATGATCCCCCAGCCGTAGAAATTATCCGGCCGCGTGCTCTGCGACGGCGCCTGGCGCGCGGTCGATTTTATCGCGTTGATCACCTGCATGGCGGTCGCTTCAGGGTGGGCATTGAGGACGAGCGCCGCAACGCCTGCGGTCAGGGGGCACGAGAACGACGTTCCCTGGACTCCTCCGGTGGCATAGGTGTATGCCGTGCTGTCATAGGCGTCGGCCGCCTGGATGTCCGTCCCGACGGCCACGACGTCGGGTTTGATGCGCCCGTCCGACGTCGGTCCGTACGAGCTGAAACCGGCCCGTACGCCCAGCGGCGTTATCGCCCCGGCGGTGAGTATGCTGTCGGCGTCCGCCGGAGCGATGAGCGTGTTCGGCGAGCCGGCCCGGTCCTGCGCGTCGTTCCCCGCGGAGTTGACGACGATGACACCCTTGCGGGCCGCCATCACGGCGGCGAGCGAGATGACGGCGGTTCTCCCGTTCATGTCCTGCCAGGTGAGGCTCGTGAATCCCGGATCGAAATCGAAATAGCCCAGCGACGTGCTCGTGACCTGGACGCCGAGGCTCTCCGCCCATTCGATCGCCGCGGCCCAGTTGTCCTCTTCGATGGGCGTCTCGCTGCTGTCGTTCTCCGTCCGCGCCAGTATGAACGACGCGCCGTAGGCCGGGCCGATCAACTGCCCGGGCGAGAACCCCGCGAGCGTCGACAGCGTGTTGATGCCGTGTCCCCCGAACGGGCCGTTGGGGTCGTTCGGGACGACGCTCACCTTGTGGTCGACGTAGTCGTGCTGGGCGACGATCCTCGGGCGGAGGACGTTGAGCGCCTCGTGGTTCAGAAGCCGGAACCCGTTGTCGAATATCCCGATCAGGACCCCCTGCGCGGAATTTCCCGTCGCGTGAACGGCGGGGATGTTCTCCTCGCTCACCTGCGCCAGCGACGACCCGTAGTTAAGTGCGCCGGTGTTCCCCGTCTTCATCGCCGGCGGCGGGGGCTCCCCCGGATGGGGCGATTCCGTTTCCCTCCTGCGCCTGTACCGCCCGATCATCTCGATTTCCCTGACGAACGGGAGCGCCTCCAGGAGCGCAATTTGGTCCGGCGTGGCCTCGGCACTCACCCCGTTGAGCCACCTGGACGCCGCCCGGACCCGCGCGACGATCCCGGCGACCCTCCCGGCGTACTCACGGCAGACGGGGAGGTCGGTCTCGTCGACGAGCCTGTCGGCGGGAAGCACGCGGGCCCGCCGCCGGATTGCCCGTTCCGAAACGAGGTCCAGCGGAAGAACCCTCCCTCCCCGGGCGGAATCCCCCTTGTCCGTAAAAAAGACCCAGACCGGGATCAGATCGCCGGGCCCCGAGCCGCGGAGCACGCGGTCAAGGCGGCCCGTGGTCCTGGTTCCGGCGGAAACCTGCGTGAGAATCAGAACGATCGTGCAAACGGCAACCGACAGAATTTTCATCGTGCTCCCCGGAGTTGAACCCCTCCCCGCGCCCGAAAAGGGTGAGGGCGGTTGTAGTATAAGAAACGAGGTTCCCTGAATCAACAACGCGGGAGGGAGGGGACGGGTTTCCTTCAGTTGTATCCGACCTCCAAATTGTTTAGTTTTGCGCCATGGAAACCTCCGGCCCGCCATCGGACCTTTCACTGAACGCTGCAGTCGTCCGCACGCTGCTCGAAAAATTCCTCCTCGACGAAACCAGAAACGCGGGGTTTGCCCGGGGCATCGTCGGACTTTCGGGCGGCGTTGACTCCGCCGTTACGGCGTACCTCGCCGCGGGTGCGCTCGGTCGGGAGAACGTCCGGGCGGTCATGATGCCCTACAGGACCAGCAGCAGCGAGAGCCTTTCGGATGCGGCGCGCGTCATCGAAGCGCTCGGAATCGAGGCCGAAACGGTGGACATCTCGCCGATGGTGGATCCCTACCTGGAGAAGATGCGCGTGGAGGACCGGCTCCGGGCGGGGAATATCATGGCGCGGGAGCGGATGATCGTGCTCTACGACATCTCCGCCCGGGACGGGGGGCTCGTTCTGGGAACGAGCAACAAGACCGAGTTCCTGCTGGGCTACGGCACGCTCTTCGGCGACATGGCCAGCGCGATCAATCCGCTCGGCGACCTGTACAAGACGCAGGTCTGGCAGCTCGCGGAATCCCTCGCCGTCCCCCGCGAGATCGTTTCGAAAAAACCGACGGCGGACCTCTGGTCCGGTCAGACAGACGAGGGGGAGCTCGGGTTTTCGTACCGGGACGTCGACCGGCTCCTGTTTGCGATGATCGACGAGCGCCGGGACGAGGGGGAGCTCCTCCGGATGGGATTCGAGGAAAAGTTCATCCGGCGGGTGCGGTCGATGGTCCGGAAGAGCCAGTTCAAGAGGCGGCCCCCGCTCGTCGCGAAAGTGTCCCACAGGACCGTGAACGTCGATTTCCGGTATGCGCGCGACTGGGGACTATGAGCGAGGAGATACGGAAAGGGGCCCTGTATGTCGTCAGCACCCCGATCGGGAATCTCGACGACATCACGATCCGGGCCGTGACCGTACTCCGGTCGGTTGACGTGATCGCCGCGGAGGACACGCGCACCACGAAAGTCCTCCTCGACCATCTCGGCATCCGGAAGCCGCTGGTAAGCTATTTCAGCTACAACGAGCACAGGCGCGCCGCCGGGCTGATCGGCTCCCTGCGGCAGGGAAACTCGGTCGCGGTGGTGACGGACGCCGGCACGCCGGGGATTTCGGATCCGGCGTACGTGCTCATACGGGAAGCCGTCGAAGCGGGGATCACGGTGATCCCCTCCCCGGGGGCGAGCGCGCTCCTCGCGGCGCTCGTCGTCAGCGGGCTTCCGACCGACAGGTTCGTGTTCGAGGGATTTCTTCCCGTCAAGAAGGGGAGGAAAACCCGGTTCGAGGCGCTCGCGCTGGAGCCGCGGACGATCGTCGTCTACGAGTCGCCGCATCGGATCGAAAGGACGCTGAAGGACGTGCTCCAGTTCCTTGGGGACAGGCACGTGGCGCTTGTGCGGGAGGTGACGAAGAAATTCGAGGAAATCCTCCGGGGGCCGGTCTCGCACGTGAGCGAGGCGGTGGCGGGGCGTCCTGTGCGCGGCGAATATGTTCTGGTGATTGCCGGCACGTCGTACAAACACGCCGCGGACGGCCCGGCCGGCGACGAAACCTGACCTCTCAACCATGGCAAAAACCACGACACAGGCTGAGGGACTGCGCGCGAAAGCGCATCCGGTCCTGTACGAAATCAACACGAGGGTTCTCCTCAGGGAACTCACGGCGGCGCACGGAACGCCCGTGACGCTCGCGACGATCCCCGATGCGCTCCTTGACGAGTGGAAGGGCTACGGGCTCGACGCCGTCTGGTTGATGGGCGTGTGGAGTTCGGGACCGGCCGGCATCGCCATCGCCCGCGCTGACGCGTCGCTGCGCTCGGCGTACAGGAACGTTCTTCCCGATTGTACCGACGCCGACGTCGGCGGCTCGCCGTACGCGGTCTACGCGTACGAGATACCGGAGGCCATCGGAGGGGAACAGGGGCTCTCGGTTCTCCGCGGCAGGCTTGCGAAACGCGGCATCGGCATCATCCTGGATTTCGTCCCCAACCACACGGCGTGCGACCACCGGTGGGTCGGCGAACACCCGGAGTATTACGTGCAGGGGAGTGAGAACGAGGCGCGTGAGAGGCCCGACCTCTTTTTCCGCGCGGCGACGTCACGGGGACCGCTCACGATCGCGATGGGACGCGACCCGTCGTTTGCCGGCTGGACCGACACGGCCCAGCTCAACGTGATGCACCCCGGCGCGCGGAGAGCGATGATCGGTGTCCTGGAGAAGATCGCCCTTCTGTGCGACGGCGTCAGGTGCGACATGGCCATGCTCGTGCTGGGCAGCGTCTTTGCGAGGACCTGGGGTGACCACGTTGGTGCGGGACCCGGGCTCTCCGCGCAGGGAGAATTCTGGACGGAGGCGATCGCCGCCGTGCGGGCCCGCCATCCGGAACACCTGTTCATCGCCGAAGCATACTGGAACATGGAATGGGATCTGCAGCAGCTCGGATTCGACTACACGTACGATAAGACGCTCTTCGACAGGCTCCTGCGCGAAGGCGCGGGTTCCGTGCGCGATCACCTGCGCGCCGAAATGGACTACCAGAAGCATTCTCTCCGGTTCCTCGAGAACCACGACGAGCACCGTGCCGCGGCATCCCTCTCCTCCGAGCCCTGGCTGTTCGCGGCGTCCGCGGTGATCGCCACCGTCCCGGGGATGGTGATGTTTCACGAAGGCCAGTTTGAGGGGAGAAAGGTCAGGATCCCCGTCCAGCTGACGCGCCGACCCCGTGAAGAGGCCGCGCCGAGGACAAAGTCGTTCTACGTCCGCCTCCTGAACGTCATTGCGTCCCCTCCGTTCCGGGAAGGTGACTGGCGGCTCCTCACGCCCCGCGTCGCCTGGCACGAAAACTACACCTGGGGAAACTTCCTCGTCTTCTGGTGGGTGCACCCGGCCGCGGGAGCCCGCCTTGTCGTGATCAACTACGCCCCCCTCAGCGGGCAGTGTTATGTCGACGTTCCGCTCGAGGGCTTCACCGCGCCCTCGATAGAGCTTCGTGACCTCCTGAGCGAGGCGATGTACGTCCGCGACAGGAACGGTCTCGCCTCCAAAGGGATCTACTTCGACATCCAGCCGTACGGCATACACATATTCGAGGTCTCCAACGCCTCGTAGGGCACCCCTCTTTTTTTCGACGCGAGCTTGACATTACCCCCTGATTCCCCTATATTATTAGCACTCTCACACGTGGAGTGCTAATACAAGTTTGTGTTACCGCCGTAAGTCTTTATATTTCAACAATTTAAACACCGAGGAGGATTGCACATGAAGATCAAGCCGCTTGCTGATCGAGTGGTGATTAAGCCGTCTGCCGCCGAGGAGAAATCACGGGGAGGGATCATACTCCCTGACACTGCCAAGGAAAAGCCCGTGGTAGGGGAAGTCGTGGCTGTCGGGCCGGGAAAGGTCACCGACGACGGAAAGAAAGTGAATCCCGAAGTCAAGGTCGGGGACAAGGTCCTGTACGGGAAGTACTCGGGCACCGAAGTAACGATCGAAGGTGAAGAATACCTGATCATGCGCGAAGCGGACGTTTTCGCGATCGTGTAACGCCAACTACGATTATCTCAACGAAGGAGACGAACAACTATGGCAGCGAAACTCATTCAGTATAACGTCGAAGCCCGGGCAGCCCTCAAACGAGGGGTCGACCAGCTTGCCGACGCCGTGAAGGTCACGCTCGGCCCGAAGGGTCGCAACGTGGTCATCGACAAGAAATTCGGCGCGCCGACGATCACGAAAGACGGCGTGACGGTGGCGAAAGAGATCGAGCTGGAAAACCCGCTCGAGAACATGGGCGCACAGATGGTGCGGGAAGTCGCCTCCAAGACGTCCGACGTCGCGGGAGACGGTACCACGACCGCCACCGTTCTGGCCCAGGCGATCGTCCGCGAGGGACTCAAGATGGTCGCGGCCGGCGCGAACCCGATGGACCTGAAGCGCGGCGTCGACATCGCCGTGACGAAGGTCGTCGAAGGGTTGAAGGAGATGAGCAAGCCCGTCGACAAGACGAGCAAGAAAGAGATCGCACAGGTCGGCGCGATCTCCGCGAACAACGATGCGGTGATCGGCGACCTGATCGCGGACGCGATGATGAAGGTCGGCACCGACGGCGTCATCACGGTGGAAGAGGCCAAGGGCATCGAGACGGCGATCGAGGTCGTGGAAGGCATGCAGTTTGACCGCGGGTATCTCTCGCCGTACTTCGTGACCGATGCGGAGTCGATGGAGACGGTGCTCGAGAACCCGGTCATCCTCATCCACGACAAGAAGATCTCCTCGATGAAGGACCTCCTCCCGGTCCTCGAGAAGGTCGCGCAGACGGGAAGCCCGATCCTTGTCATCGCGGAAGACGTCGAAGGCGAGGCTCTCGCCACGCTCGTCGTCAACAAGCTGCGGGGAACGCTGAAGGTCGCGGCCGTGAAGGCGCCGGGATTCGGCGACCGCCGCAAGGCCATGCTCGAGGATATCGCCATCCTGACGAACGGCACGGTGATCTCCGAGGAGCAGGGCTACAAGCTCGAGAACGCGACGCTGACGTACCTCGGCCGTGCCAAGAAAGTGACGATCGACAAGGACAACACGACCATCGTCGAGGGCGCGGGGAAGAAGGACGACATCAAGAAACGGATCAACGAGATCAAGGCGCAGATCGAGAAGACGACCTCCGACTACGACAAGGAGAAGCTCCAGGAGCGGCTTGCAAAGCTCTCCGGCGGCGTCGCCGTTCTGAAGATCGGTGCGGCCACCGAAGTCGAGATGAAGGAGAAGAAGGCGCGCGTTGAGGATGCGCTTCACGCGACGAGGGCGGCTGTCGAAGAGGGCATCGTCCCCGGCGGCGGCGTGGCGTACCTGCGTGCCGCGGCGAAGCTGACCGGTCTGAAGATGGCGAACGAGGATCAGCAGACGGGCGTTGATATCGTCCGCCGCGCCCTCGAGGAGCCCATCCGGATGATCGTTGCGAACGCCGGACAGGAAGGATCCGTCGTCGTGAACAAAGTGAAGGAAGGGAAAGACGATTACGGCTACAACGCGTTCACCGAGCAGTACGAGAACCTCGTCAAGTCAGGCGTCATCGACCCGACGAAGGTGACCCGCACCGCGCTCGAGAACGCCGCGTCCGTCGCGTCGCTCCTCCTGACGACCGAAGCCACGATCGTCGAGAAGCCGGAAGAGAAGAAACCGGCTCCTCCGATGCCCGGCGGCGGCGGCATGGGCGATATGTACTGATCGCCTTCTCCGCGCATTCGCTGTACGCGAATCAACTCCGGCCCCTTGCGGGGCCGGAGCTTTTTTTACCCCCCCCCTTGACATCCGCTCTTCTTTTGTTATATTGGAAACCAAAGAAACTGTCGCGGTTTCCATAAACCCAGCAAATGACACAGGAATCCGGCATACCTGATATCAGGGAACGTATCCTCTCTTCGGCCTCGACCAGATTCACGGAGGAAGGATTCTCCCGCGTCACCGTCGATGAGATAGCCGCGGACGTCGGGATAAGCAAGAAGACGTTCTACAAACACTTCACGAGCAAAGATGAGCTTCTCACGGTCGTCATGGACCGGCTCCTGGAAGGGATACGTTCGCAGTTCGTCTCCATCGTCGAATCCGACGCGCGGTTTCCCGGGAAACTCGAGGCGCTCGTCACGTTCCTCGGCCAGAGGCTGACGCGCCTCAGCAGGCCGATGATGCGCGACCTCCAGCGCCACGCCCCCGGAGTCTGGGCGCGCGTCGAGCAGTTCCGGAGGGAGCGGATTGTGAACGAGTTCAAGGCGCTCCTCCTGCGCGGTGTCGATGAGGGGTTCGTCCGGAGCGACCTTGACATCGACCTGTTCCTTATGGCGTTCACCGGCGCCGCGGAAGCCGTGATCAACCCCTCCGTGATCGCCGCGCACCCCCTCTCCGTCAGGGAGATCATCCGCTCGGTCATGACGGTGTTCATCCGCGGCATACTGACCGGTCCCGCTCTGGAGGAGTTTTCCTCTGTGCAGTCCCCCCCGGTCCGGATGCAGACCCCACAACTTCCAGGTGTATCATGAAATTGCTTTTGCCATCAGCGGCCCTGTGCGCCCTCCTGCTCTCGTCATGTTCCGGCTCATCCGACGGCCGTATCGAATCCTCCGGAACCATCGAGGGGACCGACGTGAACATCGGCGTCGAAGTCGGGGGGAAGATCGTTTCCCTGCGCGTCGATGAGGGTTCCCGGGTGAAAACGGGGGACACGCTCCTTGTCGTGGACGATACCGAGTACCAGATCCAGCTCCGCCAGGCGCTGGCGAACCAGGCGTCGTTTGAGTCCGCCTACCGGCTCGCCGTCCAGGGATCGAGGAAAGAAGACGTCCTCCAGGCGGAGGCGGCGTTCACGACCGCTGAGACCGATTTCCTGCGCATGAAGGCGCTCCTGGCCGAGCACTCGGTCACACAGAAGACCTACGACGATGCCTATGCCAGGTTCGTCGCCGCCGATCAAACGTACAGGAAACTGAAGACCGGCCTCCGCCCGGAGGAGATCGAAGGGGCGCGCGTACGGCGCGACCAGGCGGCCGCGCAGTCCGACCTCCTCAAGAAGAGGGTGCGCGACTGCACGGTCATGTCCCCCTCCGGCGGCGTCATCACGCTCCGCGGCGTCGAGCCGGGGGAGCTCGTGACCCCGGGGATGACCGTGCTCCGGCTGACGTACCTGGACAGGATCAAGCTGATGATCTACGTCAACGAGACGGACCTGGGGAGCGTGCGCCTGGGCCAGACAGCCCTGATCTCCATCGATGCGTTCGGGAAGGGGAAATCGGTCGAAGGGAGCGTCACGTACATCTCTCCCGTTGCGGAGTTCACGCCGAAAAACGTCCAGACGAAGGAGGAGCGGACGAAGCTGGTGTTCGGCGTCAGGATCGAAGCGGCGAATCCCGACGGGGCGCTCAAGCCGGGACTCCCGGCCGATGCCGTCATACTGACTTCCGGAGGCGCCCGGCCTTGACCACGGGATCCGCCATCGTCACGCGTGGCCTCTCCCGCTCGTTCGGCGCCGTCATGGCGGTCGACGGGCTGAACCTCGAGATCGGGGAAGGGGAGATGTTCGGGCTCGTGGGGCCCGACGGCGCGGGAAAGACGACGACGATCCGGATGCTCTGCGGGATACTGGCCCCGGGCGCCGGGACGGCGTCCGTCCTCGGGCACGACATCGCGACCGAATCCGACGCTGTCAAGAAAGAGATCGGATACCTCTCCCAGCGGTTCACGCTCTACGGCGACCTGACGGTCGACGAGAACATCGAGTTCTTCGCCGAGATCAACCGCGTGTTCGATTACCGCGGGCGCCGGGAGGAGCTTCTGGAGTTCACGCGCCTGACCCCGTTCCGGTCCAGGCTCGCCGAAAAGCTCTCCGGCGGGATGAAGCAGAAGCTGGCGCTGGCCTGCACGCTCGTGCACAGGCCGCGGCTCATATTCCTGGACGAGCCGACGACGGGCGTGGATCCCGTGTCGCGGCGTGATTTCTGGAAGATCCTTCAGAGCCTCATCAGGCAGGGGATCACGATCGTGATGACGACCCCCTATCTCGACGAGGCGGAGCGCTGCACGCGCCTTGCGCTGATGAACCGGGGCTCCCTCATGCGCGTGGACACCCCGGAAGGGATGAAATCCGCCATGGTCGGGGAGATCCTGGAGATCGTCTGCGACCGGGTCCGCGACGCCTCGGCCCTCCTGAAGGCGGAGGAGGGGGCTCCCGAGGTGCAGGCGTTCGGCGACAGGCTGCACGTCATCGCGAGGGGTGCCTCCTCGCGCGAGGGGGCGATCCGGCGTACGCTGGAACGGGAGGGGGTCCGCGTCGCGGGGATCCGCCTGATCGAACCGTCGCTGGAAAATGTCTTCATCTCTCTCCTCACGCGCACGGTTCCCCCCGGGGAGGCCCGGTGAGCGCGAACGCGATCGAAGTCCGGGGCCTGTCGAAGACGTTCGGGAAATTCCGGGCAGTCGACGACGTGAGCTTCGATGTCCGGGAAGGGGAGATCTTCGGTTTTCTCGGGGCGAACGGGGCCGGGAAATCGACGACGATACGGATGCTCTGCGGCCTCCTCCCGCCGAGCGGGGGGACGGCCGTCGTCGCGGGATGCGACATCCGCACGCAGCCCGAAGAGGTGAAGAAGAACATCGGCTACATGTCGCAGCGCTTCTCGCTCTACGACGATCTCACCGTGGAACAGAACATCCGGTTTTACGGGGGGGTCTACGGCCTGAAGGGGGACGTGCTGAAGCGGCGGATGGACTGGGTGCTCGACATGGCGGACATCCGCGGGAGGGAGGGGAGCCTGACGCGGACGCTCTCGGGCGGGTGGAAGCAGCGCCTGGCCCTGGGGTGCGCCATACTCCACGAACCGCGCATCGTGTTTCTCGATGAGCCGACGGGAGGCGTGGATCCGCTGTCGCGGAGGAATTTCTGGGAGCTCATCAACACGCTGTCCGCCGGGGGGATCACCGTCCTCGTGACGACCCATTTTCTCGACGAGGCGGAATACTGCAATCACATCATTCTCATCAACGCCGGGAAGCTCATCGCCTCGGGGAGCCCCTCCGAGCTCAAAGTCACGCACATCACCAGGCCGATCCTCGAGGTCCTCGTGAGCGGCGGGAAGATCGTCGAGGCGCTCGAAACCGTCCGGGCCGCCCCCTGGGCGCTCGAAACGTCCGTGTTCGGGACGTCCCTCCACGTGATGGTCGGGGAGGAGAAGGAGGGGCGGATGCTCATCACGCGCACGCTCGACGGGGCCGGGATCCCCGTGCGCCGGATCGAACGCATCGTCCCATCGCTGGAGGACGTGTTCCTGTACCTTCTTGACAGCCAGTCCGCCCGGGCGGCGGGGGAGACCGCCCCATGATGTCCTCCCTCATGGCCCTCAAGCCCATCATCTGGAAGGAGCTGCGCCAGGTCCGCCGCGATCCCACATCACTCGGGATGCTGATGGTCCTCCCGGCGGCGATGATCATCCTCGTCGGGTACGCGCTCAATTTCGACGTCAAGCACACCCCCCTCGCGCTGTACGACCAGGACAGGTCTCCCGGGAGCAGGGCGTTCCTCGAGAAATTCAAGTCGACGGAGTATTTCGACTACAGGTACGAGGCCCGAGGGTACGCCGACATCGAAGAGCTCTTCCTTCATGGACGCGCGAAGATCGCGGTGGTCGTTCCCGCGTCGTTTGCCTCCCGCCTGGCCGCGGGGGAGGACGTGCACGTCCAGATCCTGGTGGACGGGTCCGACGCCAATACCGCATCGCAGGCCGTCGCCACGGCGACCCGCCTGACGACCGACTACGCGACGCGCGCGGTGGCCGACGCCTTCGCGCTCAGGGGCCGCTCGCTCCCCGTCCCCGTCGACTTCCAGCCCCGGGTCTGGTTCAACCCGGACCTGATTTCGTCGAAGTTCCTCGTCCCCGGGCTGATCGGGTTCATCATCGTCCTGACGGCGGTGATCTCCACGTCGCTGACCGTCGTCAGGGAGAAGGAACGGGGGACGATGGAGCAGCTCATGGTCTCCCCGCTCCGGCCCCTGGAGATCATACTCGGCAAGACGATCCCGTACCTCGGGATCAGCCTGATCGCGGCGAGCGCGATCCTCGTCCTCGGGTACCTGCTGTTCGACGTGCAGGTCCGGGGGAGCATCCTTCTCCTGTACGGGGCGATCATGATGATCATCCTGGGGGGGCTCGGGCAGGGGCTCCTGATCTCGACGGTCACGGACTCCCAGCAGGTCGCATTCATGATCTCCGTGTTCAGCTCGCTCCTCCCGTCGTTCCTCCTCTCCGGGTTCGTGTTCCCGGTCGCCACGATGCCCCTGGTCCTCAGGATCGTGTCCAACCTGGCGGTGAACAAGTTCTTCCTCGTGGTCGTGCGGGGGGTCATGCTCAAGGGGGTGGGCTTCGGGGCCGTCTGGGAACAGTTCCTGTCGATGTTCCTCTTTGCAGCCGTTACGCTCGGCGTGAGCGCCAGGCGCATGCAGAAAAGGAGCGCCTGAGATGAGGCCAGGGATCGCGGTGATCGGCGAGATGATTCGGAAGGAGTTCTACCAGATCCGGCAGGACAGGCGGATGCTCTTCGTTTCCGTCATGGCCCCCTTCGCGATGGTCCTCCTTCTCGGCTATGCAGCGACGACCGACATCAAGTACAGCACGCTCGTCGTCTGCGACATGGACCGCACGGAGGCGAGCAGGGAGTTCATACGGAGCTTTACCAATACCCCCTACTTCATCGGCCGGTACGCGGTGAGCGTTCCCGCCGACGTCGACCCGTACGTGGAGGACGGCAGGGCCAACATCGGTCTCGTGATCCCCGAGGGTTTCTCGCGGAAGGGACTCACCGGGGAAACGGCGCAGGTGCAGGTGATCCTGGACGGGACCGACGCGAACACCGCGAACGTTCTCCTCGGGTACGCCCAGCAGATCGTCGGATCGTGGTCCCAGGGGATCACCGCACGATATCTTCCCCTCATGCGGCAGGCGAGGATCGGCAGGATACTTCCGGAGCCCCGCATCTGGTTCAATCCGGACCTCCTCAGCGCCTATTACATGGTCCCCGGCGTCGTCGCGCTCGTCCTGATGATCATCACGATGACGCTGACTTCGCTCGGCATTGTGAAGGAGAAGGAGATCGGGACGCTCGAACAGCTCATGGTCACCCCCATACGGCCGTACCAGCTCATCCTCGGGAAGCTCCTCCCGTTCACGGTCATCGGGTTCGTCGACGTGATCATCGTCCTGGCGATCGCCCGGTTCTGGTTTCACGTCCCGCTGGTGGGAAGCCTGTGGCTCCTGTTCGGCCTGAGCGGGCTGTTCATACTCACGACGCTGGGGCTGGGACTGTTCATCTCAACGATCGCCCGGTCGCAGCAGCAGGCGATGCTCATCGCCCAGTTTTTCTTTTTCATGCCTTTTCTGTTCCTTTCGGGGTTCGCGTTTCCCGTGGCGAACATGCCGCGCATCATTCAGTATGCGACGTACGTCATCCCGCTCAGGTATTTCCTCGAGATCGTCCGCGGGGTGTTCCTCAAGGGGGCCGGTCCGGCGGAGCTCTGGCCCCAGGCCCTGGCGCTCTTCGGGATCGGGGCCGCGATACTCACGCTGAGCGTGCTCAGGTTCCACAAGACACTGGAGTGACATGGAGCGGATTTGCGGGGACGGCGTGCGCCGTCGGTCGGCCGCCGTCCGGGCGGCCGCCCTCCTGATTGCGTGTAGTGCGGCGTTCATCCCGGCGCGCAGCGCCGTCCTTCCCGGCTCCGGGGACCCGGCCGGGGGGAGCCTGACCGTCGTCGCCGTCGGCGATGCGGAGGAGCCGAACGGCGTGCTCCGCGCCTGCGGCACGTACATCACGAACATGCATACGGGGCAGCACGACGCCGGGAAATTCGACCTCCTGTTCTTCCTGGGGGATTCCTTCGGCCCCACGGGGCTGAACATACCGGCCGGCGACGTCCGCAAAACGGCGGACGCGCTCGTGGAGCCCTTCCGTACCCCCGTTGACGAGCTCGGGCGCGGGTGCGTCCACGCCCTCCCCGGCGAGCATGACTACTACGCACGGAACGGGATCGAGGAGAGCCGTCTTCTGGGGCTGGTGAAGATCGAGGAGTTTCCGATCGGGCTCACGAACAGGGGGAACGCCCGCGCGGCGTCGCTCGGGGAATGGACATATCACGCGGGACTCCCTTCGGCATCGGCGTTCCCGATCGGGCCCGGTGCACCCGACAGCGTGCAGTTCATATTCTTTGACACCGCTCTCCCGCTCCGGACCCCCGAATCCGCCTGGCACCCCGCCCTGGATGCCCTCCGCGCGATTCTCCTCTCCGACCGTTCGCGGCCTCACCTGGTGTGGCGGATATTCTGCGCCCACCACCCGTTCGTCTCGGCGGGGGAGCACGCCGGATACACGGCCTGGGACGACGAGTCCGGCGTCGTGGAGTACGTCCCCCCCTGCGACCGGGACTCCAGCGCGCTCTCGTGGGTGAGGAACACGCTCGATCCGGAGGACCTGTGCGCCGCGCGTTACCGCGCCCTCGTCGATTCGCTGAAGTGTGTCATACGGGACGGCGGCGTAAAAATACAGTGCGCGATCGCTGCCCACGATCACAGCCTCCAGCTCCTCGACGCGGGCGCCGGTCCGGGCGATCCGTTCCCTTCGATCCAGATCATTTCCGGGGCCGCGTCGACCCCTGCCCGCGTGCGGTTTCCTTCTCCCCCCTCCGTGTACACGTCGGCGATGACCGACCCGTCAGCGGCGGGCGAGTCTCTCCCGGGATTCGTCAGGATCTCGTTCTCGGTGTCGGCATGCACGGTCGTCTTCTACAATGCGAACAACGGCGATCCGATCGACATGGGAGCCGGCACGCGCACGTTCCGCGTCTCCCCGACCGGCCTCTTGACTGGCAGCCAATAATTCTCCATTTTTCATTCGATCTTCAATCATCAATCCTCCATTTTCCATTGATCTTTTCCATGCCTCGTTCCGCTCCGCTCGACGACATCCTGTATCCCCCCTTCCGGGGATTTCCGAAGGAGGGCCTCGGCTTCCTCCGCCGGCTGAAGAAAAACAACAACCGCCCCTGGTTCCAGTCGCACAAAGGGGAGTACGACGAGAACGTCCGGTTCCCGATGGAGTGCCTGATCGCCGGGCTCGCCGTCCGGCTTCACGACGACATTCCGGAAGTCGAGTTCAATCCGAAGAAGTCGATATTCCGCATCTACAGGGACACCCGCTTCAGCAAGAACAAGACGCCGTACAAGACGAACATTGCGGCGTGGTTCGGGCTGCGGTCGTTGAAGGGGGACACGGAGACGCCGGGGCTGTACGTCGGCGTGGGGACGGACGAGGTGTTCGCCGGCGGGGGAATCTACATGCCGTCGGGGGAACAGCTGAAATCCATACGGAGGGCGATCGCGGACGGCCCGGAGGAGTATCTTGCGGTCGTCCGTGCGCCCCGGTTCAAAAAGAGGTTCGGCGGCATACAGGGGTCGGTGCTCACGAGGGCCCCCCTGGGCTATCCGCCCGATCACCCGATGATCGAACACCTCCGGCACAAGCAGTTCTTCGCGGGGATCGAGCTCAGGGAGGCATCCTGCACGAAGCCGGCCTTCCTGGAGACCGTCGCCGTCACGTTTGCCGACACGATGCCGCTCATCCGGTGGCTCGCGCGCGCGATGAGCTGAGGGGCCGCCTCGTGCATCAGGCGGACCGGAGAGCGGCGAGGATGTTCAGCCGCGATGCCCTGACGGCGGGGAGGAAGCCGCCGGCGATTCCCATCAGAGTCGAGAACACCATCGCGCTCACCACGATCGAAGGGGAGAGGGTGAACCCGAATGCGAGCTCGGAGAACGTCCCGAAGTTCACCGTCGCGATCCGGACGAACGACATGACGGAGGCGAGCGCCACGCCCGCCGCGCCCCCGATGAGCGACAGGAATACCGATTCGACGAGGAACGCGGCGAGGACGCTCCGGCGCCTGAAACCCAGCGCCCTGAGTGTCCCGATCTCGACGGTCCTGTTTGCCACCGCCGCATACATCGTGATCATCGCGCCGATCACGGCGCCGACGCTGAATATGATCGTCACGATAAGTCCGAGAATCTTGATGAAATCGGACATCAGCTTCGACTGCTCGCTGTAGTAGTCCTTCTCCCGCTTCAGCTCGGCGTACTGCGTCCGCGGATCGGCTTCGATCTGCTTCTTCACGGCATCGAAGTCGCCGGCGTTCCTGAGCTTCAGCGTCATCGACGAGAAGACGGGGCGCCCGAACGACGGCATGAGCTGCTCCACGTCCCCCCAGATCTCCGACTCGAACCCGCTGCCGTCCGCGTCAAAATGCCCGACGACGGTCCACATCGCGTCGCCGAACCTGATCTGCTCGCCGATCCCCGCCCCCCTGTACCGCCGTGCGATGCTCGAACCGACGATGATCTCGCGGCTTCCGAACCGGAACATCTGCCCCTCGACGATCTTCACCTGGGGGCGGAGCGCAAGCGCCCCGGGGGAGACCCCCCGCACCGTGATGTTCCCCATCCCGTCGGCGTCCTTCAGCAGGAGATTGATGATCACGACGACCTCGGTGGAGACGACGGGCTTCCCGTCGGCGCCCGTGGCGACCCCGGGATTGGTCCTGATGACGTTCGCCGCGTCCCTGTCGATCTGGCTGACGAGCTCGGAATTCGCCGACCGCCGGAGCACGATCGCGTTGTCGTCCGAACCGGTGTCGATCATCGTCTGCTCCACCCCGTGCGAGAGCATGAGGACGGAAGCGAACACGAACACGACGAGCGCGATGCCCCCGAGCGTCAGGCTCGTTGTCAGCCGCCGGGCCCAGAGGCTCCTCCAGGTGTACGAAAAAGGGATTTTCATGGTGTCAGTCGATTGATCTGAGTCCGTCGACGATTTTCATCCGCACCGCGCGCGTCGACGGGAACAGGGCGGCGACGACGCCGGCGAAGAGCGCGACGGTGACGGCGAGGACGATCGTGACGGTCTCCACGTTGAAGACCGGGAAAAACGTCGGGAACGCCTTCGCGAACCCCATCGCCATGGGGAACGTCAGGGCGAGCCCGATCACGCAGCCGGCGCAGGCGATGAACATCGACTCCCCGGCGATGAGCCCGACGACGTGCCGGGCGGAAAACCCGAGCGTCTTGAGGACCGCGTACTCTTTCGTCCGTTCGCGCGCCGCCATGACGATCGTGTTGGCGAGGACGAGAAGGATGATGCCGATGATCACGTACGACACGGCTTCCAGCGAGCTGATGATGGCGCTCGACATGGAGACGAACCCCTGCTGGAACTGCCTCTCGGTCTCGGTCTTCGTCGCGGAGCGGGAATTCAGGTAGCGGTCGTCGATCGCCTTCGCGACGCGGGGCATGTCCGCCGCGTTGCGGACGCTCAGGACGTACCACCCGACGAACCCCTCCCGGCCGGGGGATTCGACGTGCATCCGCTCGTTCAGGAAGTCCCAGTGGAAGAACATCTGCGTCTCGTCCGTCGACTGGTCTTTCCCGCGGTAGATCCCCCTGACGACGAACTCCCACCGTCCCGGGTAGATGTCCCCCTCGATGGGGATGATGTCGCCGAGCTTGAAGCCGTGCTGCTGGGCGAGTTTCTCACCGACGACGCACGCGTTCCGCTCCTTTTTGAACTCCGCGAACTGGTCCGCCGGGACGATGAATTCCGGGTACATCGAGAAATAGGTCTCCGGGTCCACCGCGATGCGGGGGAAGAAGTTTTTCCAGTCGGCGGCGTCCTTGTAGACCCCGCCGAACCAGTTCGCGTACGAGACCTCGGTCACGCCGGGCACCTGCTGGATCTGCGGGAGGCAGGAGTACGGGAGGGGGAAGACGAACGAGACGGCCTGGCGCGTGATCATCCTGTTCTCGGACGAGGACTGGACCCCGCTTGACCAGGCGGTCACGATCGTCCGCATGAACCCGAACGACATGACGGCGATCGCGACCCCGAGGATCGTCAGCGACGTTCTGAGCTTGTGCCGGAGCGAGTTTTTGAGTACGAGTCGGATGATGAACATGGCATTCCTCAGGTGGTCAGTTCGCCCTTGTCCAGGTGCATCGCCTTGTGCGCCTTCTCCGCCGCGCGCGGATCGTGCGTGACCATGACGATCGTTTTCTTGAATTCCTTGTTGAGGCGGTCGAGGAGGTCCATGATCTCGCCCGCGGAGGCCTTGTCAAGATCGCCGGTCGGTTCGTCGGCGACAAGGATCGTCGGGTCGGTCACGATGGCGCGCGCGATCGCCACCCGCTGCTCCTGCCCGCCGGAGAGCTGCTTCGGATAGTGGTGGATCCTGTCGCCGAGCCCCACGAGGTTCAGCGCCGCCTCGACGTGCTCCCGCTTTTCCTTCCGGGAGAGCCCGGTCAGGAGGAGGGGGAGCTCGACGTTCTCGAACGCCGTGAGGACGGGGAGGAGGTTGTAGAACTGGAAGATGAACCCGACGTGGCGCGCCCGCCACCGCGCAAGCTCGGATTCCCCCAGGAGCGCGATGTCGGTTCCGTCGACGATCACCTTCCCCGCGTTCGGGCGGTCGATGCCGGCGATGAGGTTCAGGAGCGTCGTCTTTCCCGAACCGGAAGGTCCCATCAGGGCGAGGAACTCGCCGGTCGGCACGTCGATCGAAATGTCCCGGAGGACCGGAATCTCGATGCTGTCGCGCCTGTAGGATTTCGTGACGTGGTCGACCCGTATCATCGTGCCGTTCTGTGACATGCTCATCTCCCGATTGACGGAATACCGTTACTTCGGTTTTACTTTTGATCCGCCGGAGAGCGTCCCCGGCGGACGGTTGACGACGGTCTCTCCCTGCGACAGCCCCTGCGTGATCACGACCTGCGTGCCGAGCCGCTCGCCGGTGCCCACGGGGACCTCTGCCGCCGTCCCTTCGCGGACCGCGAAGACGACCTGCCTGCCGTTCCGCTCCGTGACCGCCGAGGCGGGGACCGTCAGCTTTGCGGGGGCGGAGGCCGCCGAATCGGTCAGTTCCTCTCCGAGAAACGTGACCTTCGCGCTCATGTCCGGGAGGACCCGGTCGTCGAGCTGCCGGAATTCGACCTTCGTGAGGACCGTGGCTTTCGCCCTGTCCGCCGTGGGGACGATCTTGTGCACCGTCCCGCGGTACCGGGTGTCGGGATACGCGTCGAGCGTGATCTCGCAGGGCTGTCCGACGCTCACGCGGGTGATGTTCGACTCCGAGACGTCCGCCTCCACCTGGAGCGATGACATGTCGGCCATCGAAACGACGGCCCCCCGCGAATTGGCCGAAGACGCAAACGGCGCGACGACTTCCCCCACATCCGCATCCTTGGTGAGGACGGTGCCGTCGAACGGGGCCCGGACCCGGGTGTATTCGAGAGCCACCTCGGCCTCTTCGACCGCCGCCCTGGCGGACGAGATACCGGCGATGACCTTGAGGTACTGTGATTCGGCCAGGTCCATGTCCGCGCGGGAAGCCAGGTTCGCGCCGAACAGGGATTTCGTCCTCTCGAGCGTGTTCGTCGTCCCGAATGAATCGGCGCGCACCACCTGCAGATCGGCCTTCGCCTTGGCCAGTGCGGCGACCATGTCCTGGTCGTCGAGCCTCGCGATGATCTCCCCCTTCCGGACCTTGTCCCCCTCTTCCACCCCGAGGTAGACAAGCCTCCCGGTTCCCTTCGAGGCAACCGCCGCCTTCCGTTGCGCAACGACATAGCCGTTGGCGGTGAGGACGGAATGTGCCTGTGAGGGGGATGTCAGCGTTGCCGTAGCCGTCTCGACGTCGACGGCAGCGCTCAGGACTCCCCTGAGTGCGACGTACCCGAGCGCCAGGATGACGAGGAGCCCGGGCAGGACGAAGTACTTGATGCGTGATTTTTGCTGGGGAGCTGTGACGCTCTCTCCGCGGTCAATGCGGAGGCTCGTGATATCGGGCTTTTCTGAAACCATTGTCGGCGGATAACCTGATCTCTGTGTCACTGATGCGGGGTGGAAGAATATACGGCGGAAGCTCCCGCGCGGCCGCACCGGAATCGGCGGGCGGCGACTCTTTCCCGGTGAACGGTAACGGCTTCTGCATGGGGGAACGCGCTGCTCTGGCTCTATAACGCCCGCGCCGGGCGGAAAGTTTCAGTTCGCCGGGGCTTCCTCCGCCGGCGGCTCGAGCGATTTCTGGTACGCCCATTCGACGTACGGAAGTTCCACGATGGTCCGCTGGTCCAGCGGACGGGGTGCGCGGTACGCCGATCCGAATCCGATCCCACCGCTCTTTTCGACCTTCTTCGGGGGCGCTTTGTATTGTGGGGAGTTGAACATCGGTTCTCCCTCTTCGCGCGCGACGATCAGCGTCGAGCCGTCAGGGTCTGCCGGGGAAGGAGGAACCGAGTAGATGGAATAGAGCCCGGTCCAGATCGCGAACGCGAACCAGAACAGGACGGCAAGCGAAATGATGACGAGGAACGCGAGTATCTTCTTCATCTCAACGAACGTCTCCTGCGAATTGATGGCGGGAACCCATCAATATCGTCAGATTCCGGGAGGATTTCAAATTCGCTCCCCCTTCAGGTATGCGGCGGCCAGGAGCGCCCACCCGGCGATGAATGCAAGTCCCCCGGCCGGTGTAACGGCGCCGAGCGTGCGGATGCCGGTGAGCGCGAGCGCATACAGGCTTCCGGGGAACAGGACGGTGCCGAGCGCGAACGCCCAGGAGGCGCCCGCCAGGAGACGTCGGTCCGCGGCCCCGCGCAGGAGCCCCGAAAGCCCCGCGGCGATCAGCGCCAGGGCGTGGTACATCTGGTACCGGACGGCGGTCTCGTAGATCGCGAGCATCTCGGGAGAGAGGATCTGGCGCAGGCCGTGGGCGCCGAAGGCGCCGAGTGCGACCGCCGCGCACGCGCTCAGTGCGCCGGCTCCGGCGATCCTCCGGGACCTCGCGCCGGTCGCGGCGGGGTCGCTCGCGGTGTTCATACCTGTTCGCTCCTCAGCCGTGTCGAAATGTCTTTCAGGGACGTCCAGCTCTCCAGGAGTTCCGGGAGGTATTCCGACGACGTGACGAACGTCCAGAGGTACGCCACGATAGAGTAGATCGCTCCCGTCGTGAAGTCGTCGAGATCAAGGCTGATATAGAGGACGACGAGGAATATGCCGAGCAGGACGACCCTCAGCAGGCCGAACGAGACTGCCCCCCAGTCTGCGATACGCTGCTGCGGGTGCGCGAGCGCCGTGAAATAGGCGCGGACCTTCTCGGGGTCTTTCGTCGCGAACACCTCGTACGTCTCTTCCACGCTGTCGTGGATCGTCTTCTGGAGCGTGACGACGGTCCTGTTGTAGAACCTGTTGACGATGAGGAGCGGGGCGACGACGAACAGGCAGGAGACCGCGATCCGGTAATCGAAGAACATCAGCCCGATCAGGGCGCCGCCGATGGCGATCACCTGCTCCCCGATCTCCGGGATCCGGTACTGGAAGAACGTGATGAACTCCCGCGAAAGCTGCGCGCGCGCGGCGGTCTGCGAGATGCTGAGCCTCCGCTCGACGGCGGCACGGGAGACCCGCGTCGCGATCTCGGTAAACATGTTCAGGTAGATCCGCTGGTCGACGGACCGTCGCGCCGTGCCGACCCCCGAGTTCACGAGGAACGCGCCGACCCAGAGGGAGAGGGGGAGAACGTAGGACGACCCCGGCGTCCCTTTCAGCTCGTCGATCGTCGCATCGATGAGGTTGCCGAAGAGCGTCGGTTCGATGATCCACGCCACGTGCTCGACGACGACGAGCGAAAGCGCGATGATGATGCCCTTCCGGAACTGCTTGACGATGTCGGGAAGGTTGATGTTGGCAGCGCGGGGATTACCCTTGGCGGCTCGGGGCACGTCTCTCGCTCCTCATGCTGTCTGTGGTCCTGTCGTTGCCGGCTGCCGCTACTCTTCTTTCGCGCGCATCGTGTCCCAGAGCGTGTACGCGACGAGAAGGATGAACATGACGAGCCCGGCGATTTCGCCGTACTTCGCCTCCCAGAAGGTCAGGAACCAGCCGTTGACCCCCAGGTGGACGAACTGGTCCAGGAACTTCAGGAACGCGACGAACACGCCGAAGAGCGCCCCGCCGGCGATGAACCCGGAGGCGATGAGCGTTCCCCGCGAGAACCGCGCGTTGTTCAGCTTCTCGTTCTTGCTCCGTGACGTCACCCACCAGGCGACGAGCCCGCCGACCAGGAGCGGCGTGTTCAGCTCCTGGGGGATGTACATGCCCAGAGCAAAGGCGAGCGGGGGAATCCCCACCATCGTCAGGATGAGCGCGATGATCGCCCCCACCATGTACAGGGGCCAGGGGGCGGGTGCGTTCGACATCAGGGGCTGGATGACGGCGGCCATCGCGTTCGCCTGGGGGGCGACCATGGCGTGCTCCCCCTTGAATCCGTATGTCTGGTTCAGGACCAGGATCACGCCTCCAACCGTCGCCGCGGAGACGAGGACCCCCAGGAACTTCCAGGTTTCCTGTTTCTTCGGCGTGGTGCCGATCCAGTAGCCGATCTTCAGGTCCGTGATGAACCCGCCGGCCACCGACAGCGCCGTGCAGACGACCCCCCCGATGATGAGGGCGCTCACGATCCCCGCGGGTCCCGTCAGGCCGACCCGGTTCAGGACGATGGACGAGAGGATGAGCGTCATCAGGGTCATCCCGGACACCGGGTTCGTTCCCACGATCGCCGTCGCGTTGGCCGCCACGGTCGTGAACAGGAACGAGACGATGATGACGATGAGGAGTCCGGCCAGCGCGTGCGTGAAGTTGAACACGACGCCCGCGTAGAAGAACACGAAGACCGCGAGCGCGGTGAGCAGGATCAGGAGGATGTTGAAGAGCATCCTGATGTCCGTCTGCGTCCGCAGCGCGGACGGGGCGGTGTCCGACTTCTTGTGCGCGATCTCGCGGTAGGCGAGTGTGAACGCGCCGCCGATGACGCGCGAGGAGCGGATGATGCCGATGAGACCCGCCATCGCGATCCCCCCGATCCCGATCTGGCGGACGTAGTTCTTGAAGATTTCTTCCGCGCTCATCGCCGCAATGAGCTTGGTCGCCGACGCTCCGAGCGGGACGGTGAGCGACTGGCCGATGTCCGCGAACAGGGGAACGAGGACGAACCAGGAAAGGAACGACCCGGCCGCGATGATCGCCGAGTACTTCAGTCCCACGATGTACCCGAGCCCGAACACCATGGCCGAGACGTTGACGCGGAACACGAGCTTGAGCCTGTCGGCGACCGCCGCGCCGGCGTCGAACATCCTGGAGGTGATGACCTCCGACCACGTCCCGAACAGGCTGAAGGCGAAGTCGAACAACCCGCCGACGAGCCCCGCGACGACGAGGACCGCCGCCTGCTTCCCCCCCTTTTCACCGGCCACGAGGATTTCGGTCGTCGCCGTCGCTTCGGGGAAGGGGAGCGTCCCGTGCATGTCCTTCACGAAGTACTTCCGGAACGGGATCAGGAAGAGGATCCCGAGGAACCCGCCGATCGCGGAGGCGAAGAACACCTGGAAAAAATCCGCAGGGAGATCGAGGATGTAGAGGGCGGGGATCGTGAATATCGCACCTGCCACGATCACGCCCGAGCTCGCGCCGATCGACTGGATGATGACGTTTTGCCCGAGGGCGTTCTTCGTCTTCGCCGCCGTGGAGAGCCCCACCGCGAGGATGGCGATCGGGATGGCCGCTTCGAACACCTGCCCGATTTTCAGCCCGGAGTACGCCGCCGCCGCGGAGAACAGCACGGCCATGAAAAGACCCCACGAGACGGACCAGCGGGTGACCTCGGGGGGCGAGCCTGCGGGGTCGAGTATGGGCCGGTATTCCTCCCCCGGCCGGAGTTCTCTGTACGCGTTGTCGGGAAGCCCGACCGGCGTGCCTGGCTGTTGTTCCATTCTTCTGTACTCCTCATGGCGAATGATCCGGTCCCGTCCGTGCGCGGAGGGACCGGTTCTGGCGGGTACGGTGAATCACAGGGAGCTCTTCTCGACCCAGGTCCCGGCGAGGTGGACGAGCGTCTCCACGGATTTGTTCATCCCGTCCACCGAAAGCCACTCGGTGGGTCCGTGGTAATTCTGTCCGCCGGTGAAGAGGTTCGGCGTCGGAAGGCCCTTTTCGGTGAGCCGGGATCCGTCGGTTCCCCCGCGGATCGGCACCCAGCGGGGATCGAGTCCCGCGCGCTTCGTGGCTTCCCACATGCAGTCGAGGACGCGGCTGTCCTTCCCCATGTAGTCCTTCATGTTGCGGTACTGCTCGATGATCTGCATCTCGATGCGCGCCTTCGGGTGCAGTGTGCGCACCTCGGCGATGATTCCCTCGAGCTTCCGTTTCAGCACGTCGAGCCCCGCGGTGTTGAAGTCGCGGAGCAGGATCTTGAGCGTCGAACGGGCTTCTTCCCCTTCGATAATGTGGGGATGGATATACGGCTCGTACCCTTCCGTGGTCTCCGGCGCGACGTCTTTCGGCATGCGCGCCACGATGTCGGCCATCGCCCTGAGCGAGTTGACCATGATGCCCTTCGCGCTCCCGGGGTGGATGTTCCTGCCGTGCACGGTAATGACCGCCAGGTCGGCGCTGAACGTCTCCTTGTTGAGCTCGCCGGGCGTGTCGCCGTCGACCGTATAGGCGAACTCCGCGCCGAACCCTTTCACGTCGAAGAACTTCGTTCCCGCGCCCACTTCCTCATCCGGCGTGAATGCAATCCGGATGTCCCCGTGCCGGAGATCGTTCGACGCGACGAGCGTCTGCATCGCCGTCATGATGATCGCGCAGCCCGCCTTGTCGTCCGCGCCGAGGAGCGTCGTGCCGTCCGATGTGACGAGCGGCTTGCCGATGTTCCGTTTCAGCTCCGGGTTCTCCGACTCGCGGATGACCACGGAAGAATCTCCGGGCAGGACAATGTCGCCTCCGGGGTACGCGGGGATGACCTGGGGCTTCACGTGGGTTCCGGAAGCCGAAGGTGACGTGTCCACGTGCGCAACGAACCCGATGACGGGGACTTTCGTGCGTGTCGCGGGGGGGAGGTTGGAGGGGAGCGTCGCGGTGACGTACCCGTACTGGTCGATTTTCGCGTCCTTCAGCCCGAGCTCCTTCAGTTCCTTCAGGAGGAGGTTGAGCAGGTCAAATTGCTTCTTCGTGCTCGGGTAGGTGTCCGAGTCGTCCTTTGACTGCGTGTCGATTTTGGCGTAACGGATGAATTTCTCGAGAGCCGGTTCCTTCATGTCAGTATTCCCGCTGTTTGTGATCGTCCGCCAAGATACGAGAATTCGTCAAAAAAGGACAGCCGCGGCCGCTCCCTTGACTTTTCAATCGCTTATTTTTACTATCGTTAGCAACAGACGTGTTCTCTTCCCACACCCGGCACCACGGATGCTCACATGCGAGGAACGTACGACACGCCGGCGCCCCCGTCATTGCGCTGGCGCCTCGCTGGGGCCGGAACACATCTCCTCGGTGACAGGCTCCGGGTTCCGCCGGAGAACCCCCATAAGTCCCATGAAATCAGACATTTCGCACATCCCTGACGCCAGTCACACAGCGGGGCCGGCGGGGCTTTGCAGTTTGACAATAACGCCGGGATTGCTGTATTTTCAGTCTTCTGGCGTTTCCTGCCGAAAAGGTATCGACAACAACCATTGCATGCGCCCATGTACGCACGATTGAACTCGAAATCCGCCGCACTCCCCGGCAAGTCGTACGAGATCGTCCAGGAGGCGGTCATCGGTCACGGCCCCGAGTGCAATCTCCTCATCAAGAGTGGAGTCCTCTCGGCAAAGCATGCGCGCATCTTTTTCGATCAGAAAAAGGGTTCCTACTACCTCGAGGATTTCAAGAGCCACAACGGGACGCTCCTGGACGGAAAGCCGGTCCAGGGGAAGGTCAAGCTCGAGAAGAAGCACGTGATCATGTTCGCGAACACGTTTACGTTCATCTTTTCCCTGGAATCCGGCCAGGCCGCCGATCCGCTCCCGCCCCCGCCTGCGAACGTCCCGCCGGAGCCTGAGGTGCCGGCGCCGCGCCGCAAGCCCGCGGAATCCGCGGGACCCGCGCCGGCCCCCGATGCACCACCACCACCTCCTCCACCGGCACATGAAGACGCGTTCGGACTGGGAGAGACCCCCCGGCCCCGTCCGGTAGAATCCGAGAAGGCGGCCGAGGAGCCCCCCGTGCGCGCCCCCGAGCCCGCTCCGGAGAAGCCTCCCGCCCCGCAGCCGCGCGATGCGGCGCCGACGATGCTCATCGACGAAGCGCAGCTCGCCGATCTGCTCTCGCTCCCGAGGTTTGTTCTCGAATTCAAGAACGTGCGCGGCGAGAAATCGACCGTCAACCTGAAAGAGGGGGAAAACACCGTCGGGCGGCTGTCGACGAGCGACGTTGCGGTCGACGACGCCTCGATATCGCGCAACCACGCGATCATCACGGTGCGCGCCGGGAAGGTCGCCCTCCGCGATCTCGGCAGCAAGAACGGCACGTACGTCGCAGATAAAAAAATCTCTTCAGACACGGAAGTTGCTCCTGATGCTCCGATACGGTTCGGGCTTGTGAAGGCGACCATCATGAAAAAGGGAGGGACCGCGTCGTGACTTCGGCACTTGTGACAGGGAGATAGGCCGGCCGTGAGGAAAATTTCGTTCGGGAATGAAAGTCACGTCGGGTCCGTCCGATCGGAGAACCAGGATTCGTTCGGAAAATTCCCCGAGGGGAACGTCGACCTGAATTGCCCCGGCGGGCAGCTCTTCATCATCGCTGACGGCATGGGAGGGCAGAACGCCGGAAGGGAGGCGAGCACGATCGCGGTGCGGGAGCTCGGCGCGGCGTACTACGCCGGCACCGATCCTTCCGTGATCGGGAATCTCCGCCGGGCCTTCTCCGCCGCCAACGAGGCGATTTACCGGAAGAGCGGGACGGGGCCGCAGTACCGGGGGATGGGGACGACGTGCGTCGTTCTCGTCCTGCGCGACGGGCATGCGTACATCGGCAACATCGGCGACAGCCGGGTGTACAAGATCAACCAGCGGGGGATCACGCAGCTCACGCATGATCACTCGAAGGTCGCCGAGATGGTTCGGCGCGGCATCATCACGCACGAGGAGGCGCGGAACCACCCGGAACGATCGCACCTCTACCGCGCCATGGGGCCCCGCCCCTCCGCGGAGGTCGATTTCTTCGACGACATGCCCCTCACGTCGAGCCGCCATTACCTGATGTGCACGGACGGGCTCTTCAACCACGTGGAGGACGAGGAGATGAGGCAGATCGTCCTCGGTACGACCCCGGAGCGGGCCTGCCGCCAGCTCATCCAGCTTGCGAACGAGCGAGGGGGGAGCGACAACATCACCGTGCAGGTCGTGCGGGTCGACGTGGGGCAGACCACGGTCAGCCCTCTGTCGCGCGGAAAAGAAAAATTGAAATCCATCTGGAAAACCGGGAAGAAGTGACGGCGCCATGGACCCAATGATCGGCAAGGTAATTGACTCGTACAAAATCCTCGAAGTCCTCGGGCGCGGAGGGATGGGGGTCGTGTACAGGGCGACGGATACGACGCTGGACAGGGACGTCGCGCTCAAGATGATGGACGTCCTGATCGCAAGCGATCCGAACTTCCTCAAGCGTTTCCAGTCGGAGGCGAAGGCGCTCGCCAAGCTGCAGAACCCGAACATCGTCGGGATCTTCGCGCTGCGCCAGACCGAGTTCGGCGTCTGCATCGTGATGGAGTTCGTCAAGGGGAAGACGCTCGCCGACCTCCTGAAGCAGTCCGTCCTGATCCCCGTCCCGCGTGTCGTGCACATCTTCAAGCAGCTCCTGACCGCGCTCGACCACGCCCACAAGGGGGGTGTGATCCACAGGGACATCAAGCCCGGCAACGTGATGCTGGCCGAGGGCGACATCGTGAAAGTCACCGATTTCGGGCTGGCGAAGATCCAGAAGACGAACGTCTCGACGGTCACGATGGGGACCGCGGGGACCCTCTACTATATGTCCCCCGAACAGATCCGGGGCCTCGGCCAGGTCGACGCGCGCGGCGACATCTACTCCGCGGGCATGGCCCTGTACGAATGCCTGACCGGACGGGTACCCTTCAAGGCGGAGGATTCCGATTTCGCGGTCGCGCAGATGATCGTCGAAGGGCGCATACCCCCTCCCGAGAAGCTGAACGCCTCGATACCGAAGGAACTGGCGAAGATCGTGGTGAAGTCGATCGACAAGGACCCCGCGAAACGGTATCAAACCGCGGCGGAGATGGTGACCGCGCTCGAGAAGTTCGAATCGACCCTCCGTCCCGGGGATTACCGGGGGGCGGATGCACCGACGATGATCGGTCCTGTCGGGGGAGCGCCGCTCACGAAGCCGAAATCGTTCGAAAAACCCGCGAATTTGAAGCTGTACGGAATCATCGCGGCCGCCGTGGTCGTGCTTATCGTCACGTACTTTGTCGTCCGCCCGTATGTATTTACGGAAGAAGGACGGCTCACCGTTCAGGTCGTTCCCGAGAACGGGAGCGTGTACGTCGACAACGTGGCGGTGAAGTCTCCCGTGACCGACCTCCCCCTCTCATCGGGAAAGCGTCGCATCACCGTGATCTGGGGGCGAAGCCGGCTCGACACATCGGTGACGTTGACCGGGGGCGCCTCCTCAAGTCTCTATCTCGCGCAGCCGAAACTGGCCGCACGCCAGGGAGCAACCCCGGAAGGAGCGGAGAAATCCAATATTCCCCTTGTGACGGAAGGGGAGAAAAAGGACGAGAGGTCCGCCGTCCCGAACCCGCCGCGGACCGAAAACGTCGAGCTCACGCTCGAGGCGGTTCCCGACGGGGAGGTGAGCGTTGATGGATCGCCGTTCAGGAGCGCCGCCGGGGGAGTCAGGATGACCGTCCGGCCCGGGACCCGGGAGATCGTCTTCAGAAACGGCTCCTCGACGAAATCGATCGAAATCGAGGCGAAAGCTGGAAGCGTGGACGGAAGAAAGTGCTACTTCCAGGGGTCGGCAAATGTCACGTCCGTCCTCAACGGCGCCAGCACCTGGGCCAACATCGTCGTGGACGGCGTCACGCGCGAGGAGACGACGCCGAAGGAAATCACGCTCTCGCCCGGGAAGCATGTCATCACGGTACAGAAGAACGGCTACACGGTGAACCCGTCGCAGAGGACGGTCACCATCGATCCGGGCTTCCTCAAGCCGGACGCCATACCCACGAAGTTTGAGTTGAAGAAGAAATAAACCAGACACATCAGAGGAGCGACCCGATGAGCACGATCATGAAGACCGCAGGGCACAGTGGATGGCGCGCGTGGGCGTGCGTGGTGCTGCTTGGAGCGCTGTGTGTTTCGGCGCAGGTGGTCCGCGCGCAGGGGAAAGGGGACGACAAGCTCAAGACGGGGATCGATTATTTCAACGCGGGGGATTTTGACAATGCGATCAAAGTCTATTCGGACATCGCCGCCGAGAAGTCGTTCGACAGGCCCGTCCGCAGGGAGGCGTTCCTCGGCCTGGGGCGCGCCTACTTCGCGAAGAACAACAAGGAAAAGGCGAAATCGGCCCTGAGCGACATGCTGGACCTGGAGCCGCCGCTCGTGGAGCTCAACCCGGACGAGGAGGCCCCGCCCCTGTTGAAACTGTATTACAAGGTGCGCCAGGAGAAGGCCGGCAACATGCAGGTGGAGCGCGCCGATCCCGGCATCAAGACCATCGCCATCCTGGATTTCAAGAACTCCTCGCTTGACGACAGGGAGAGGTTCAACCCGATGGAGATGGGGTTCTCCGAGCTGATGATCAACCAGCTCAAGGGTGCCGTCCAGCTCAAGGTCGTCGAGCGGGAAAGGATCGCCTGGCTCATGGGCGAGATCGGCCTGGAGAACGAGCCCGGGAAGTTTGATCCCGCGTCCGCCGTCCGGGTCGGGAAACAGCTCGGCGTGAACGTCGTCGTGATGGGCAGCTTCATGAAGTTCAAGGGGGACATGTGGATCGGCGCGCGGCTCGTCAAGGTGGAGACCGGCGAGATCCTCGCGACCGACGAGGTAAAGGGGGACGCGGACAATTTCTTCGAGCTCTGCGAGAAGCTGAGCGCCAAAGTCGCGAAGGCGGTGAACGTGAACATCACCGAGGCCCAGATCGAGAAGGGCACCGAGACAAAGTCGCTTGACGCGATGATGGATTACTCGGAAGGGCTTGTCCTGGTCGAGCGCGGCGATTACGACGGCGCGTACAAGAAATTCAACGAGGCGCTCGCGAAGGACCCGTCCTACGAGAAAGCCCACATGAAGGCCGAAAGCATCAAGCCACTTCTCCGGAGCTGAAACATGAACGCGCGCGGCCTGTACATTCTCCTCCTGCTTCCCCTCGTCCTGTGTGCCTGCGGGACGACGGGGACGGTGGAGAACCCGCAGGATTACGAGCAGACGATCCGGAAACTCCAGGAGCGTCTCGTGGCGAATCCTGCCGACCCGGAAGCCCTGCGCGACCTGGGGGTCATTTACTTCGAGACCCATCAGTACCCCCAGGCCCGTGATTACCTCAAGAAGGCGTCGATCGCCAACGACCACGACGGGAAAACGCTGTTTTACCTGGGGATGACCCGCGAGTACGACAACGACCTGAAGGGTGCGCTGGCGGCGTACATCAACTACACGGACATCGCTTCCTCGTCGCCGTACCATAAGCTGATGGAGGCCCGGTACTACGTCGTCACGAAGGAGCTCATCGCCGAGCAGTTCCGCGACCTTGCGGCGAACGAGGATTCCCTCGGGAGGCAGAACACCCCGTCGAACGCCGTGGCGGTGTTTCCCCTGGTGTACCAGGGGACCGAAGGGAAATTCTCCGCACTGGGCGAGGGGCTGAGCGACATGATGACGGTCGACCTGGGCCAGGTCAGGAAGCTGAAGCTTGTCGAGAGGATGCGCGTCGACGAGCTGATGCGGGAGCTGAAATTCAGCGCCTCGAGCGCTGTGGATCCCGCGACCGCGCCCCGGCTAGGGAAGTTCCTGGCGGCGGGACAGATCGTGGGCGGCCGGTATAACGTCTCGTCGGACAATACGCTCCGCCTCGACGTGGCCTCGCAGGACATCGGGAAGGGGAAAGCTCCCACCCCCGTGACACAGTCCGACGACCTGGCGAACCTGTTCAAGATCCAGAAGGAGATGGTCTTCCGGGTCGTGAAAGATATGGGGATCACGCTGACGCGCGAGGAGACCGAGGCGATCCAGAAAGTCCCGACGAAGAACCTGCAGGCGTTCATCGCCTATTCCGTCGGGCTCGAAAAGGAGGGACAGGGAGATTTCGAATCCGCGGGGGTCTATTTCAAGCAGGCCAGCGCGCTTGATCCTTCGTTCGCTCCCGCAAAGGCGAAAGCGGACCTCTCCGATGCGATGAACCTTTCGGGCAGTACGAAGGAGTCCGCCCTCTCGGTGTCGCATAAAGTGAGTCCCCCTCCCGGCGGGGACGAAGCCGCGCGGGGGAAAGGCACCCGTGCGCTGATGGCCCGGAGGTTCAGCAACCTGAACAGGATGATCAAGCTTGTGTTCATACCGGGGATCGACAACCAGTCCCCGAGCGCCGTCGCATTTGACCACGGCATCTCGATCGATCTGCTCCCGGTTCCGCCGCCTCCCCCGGTGCGCTGAGCCGTTATTGCGAACGTTGTCATCTGTTCCCAGGAGACATACACATGAATATCCGCCTGCTGCGAAGTTCGCTCTGTATCGTGGGGCTCTGTCTGCTGACGGCAATGGCCTCCACGTCGCAGACCCGGCGTGCCGCCTCCGCACGGCCGCGCGTGCACCCGCAGCGCCTCACCCCCGGGCTCGCGCCTGAAATTCGTGCATCGATCGCCGGCACGCAGGCGGTGAATCTCCCCTGGGTCGATTCGCTCGAGTCCGGCGCGGCGAACTGGACGCACACGGGGTTCTGGCACGTCGTCACGCAGCCCCAGAAGATCGAAGTCCTGAGCCCGGCCATCAATCCCACGCTCGTCCTTCTTCCCGATTCGGGATTCCTTCCCCAGGCGTACTCCGGGAACAACGCCTTCTGGTACGGCGAGGACGTGACGGGGACGTACATCGGGAGCGACTACACGACCGTGAGCCAGTCCCCGCTGGGGGGGGGAACCTCCGCCAGCGCAAACACCGGGAATGCGATCACGCCGCTGATCAACCTCGTGGGTCAGAAGAACGTGCTTCTCAGCTTCTGGACCTGGTGGGAAATCGAAGGGGTCAACACGAACGACTTCGATCTCATGCACGTCGAAGTGTCGACGGACACGGGCGCGAGCTGGAACGATCTCGGGCGGGGTGTGATCAATCCCGTCAACAATCCCAACGGCGACTACTGGAAGGCCTATTCGTCGGGGGGGCTGGGGCAGAAAGGAAAGTGGATACAGGCGTATTTCGACCTGACGCCGTACGCCGGGAAAGTCGTTCTGCTCAGGTTCAGGTTCGATACCGTCGACGATCTGTACAACGGATTCCGCGGCTGGCTGATCGACAACATCAGCGTTACCGCAACGACCGCCGGGACACCCACGATCGGCAGCGTGTCTCCGGGAACCGTCAATCCCAACCAGCTCGTGGAAGTCACAGGGACGAATTTCGTCAGCGGGGCGACGCTTACCGTCGACACGACGGTGATGTCGGGGGCCGCAGTGAGCAGTACGACGCTCCTCCAGTTTTACGCCTATAGCCTGAGCAACGGAACCCACTCGATCCGCATCACGAACCCGGACGGAAAGTCCGTGGTGAAATTGAACGCGTTCAACGTCTCGACGAACTCTCCCCCGTCATTCTATTCCATCAGCCCCGATTCGGCCCCCGTCGGCGCGTCGGCCGCCATCACGATCACAGGGGCCAATTTTGTCGTGGGCACGGTCACGGCCGGGACGACCGTGGATATCGGGGGGCTCCCCGCGACGAACGTGCAGGTCGTCGGGACGATGCAGATCAATGCCCTCTCGCCGAACAAGCTCCCCGCGGGAGTGTACAACGTGACCGTGTTGAATCCTGACGGCCTTTCCGACGTGAGCGTTCTCGGGTTCCGGGTATTCAGCCCGTCAGTCTCCGTGGCGGCGACGGGTGACTCGCTTATCGGCAATGCCCAGCCCCTGACGATCACCCCCCCCGCAGGGAAGACGTTCACGGGCGGGAAGATATTCTTCAGGACGGGAGGCTCCAGCCTGTACGACTCGCTCGCGCTGACGGGCTCCGGGCCGTTCGCCGTGAATCTCCCGGCGAAAGCGGTCACGATCCGCGGCGTGGAGTACTATATCGTGCTCCAGTCGGCGAACGGACCGGCCTCATATCCCGCGATCAACCCTGACTTGAGCCCCGCGGTTCTCCCCGTCCGCTTGGCGAAACTCGCGACTCCGCTGACGCTGGCGGCAGAACACTACAAGATGTTCTCGGCCCCGATGGTCCTCGACGCCCCCGGGATACTCAACCAGCTCGGGGACGACTACGGCGCCTACAACCCGGCGTCCTGGCGGGTGTTCCACTGGGAGACCGGCGCGTATAACGAGGCGGTGGTCAGCGCCGCCGCGGCCGGACCGATGACGATGGTCCCCGGGAAAGCCTTCTGGCTCGTGACCGCAACCGGAACGCCGTTCACGTTTAAGCGGGGGACTTCCGTGCAGTCGGTGCAGCCGTACACGGTCCCTCTCGACACGGGATGGAACCAGATCGCCGATCCGTTTGCATTCAACGTAACCTGGAGCACGGTCGGTGGGGCCCTGTACCTCGACGGTCCGTATTATTACGACGGCACGCAGTACAGAATCATCACCACCGTCCTGAAACCGTACGAGGGGTATTTCGTCTACAACCCCCCGTTCTCCGAGTTTTCGTCACTGACGTTCTACCCCGTCGAATCGGCACTGCCCCCCCTGTACAGGGACCGGAGCGAGTCGATCGCGCTCGGTCCGGGTGAGTTCGTGATGCAGATCGCCGCTTCGGTTCCGGGAACCGACCTGATGGATACGTACAATTACGTCGGACTCCGCACCGGCGCTTCAGCCGGGAGGGACCATATGGATGCGCCGAAGCCCCCGCCGATCGGCAACGCGGTGCAGGTGGATATCCTCGACGGGGGATCGGCGTACATGCAGAATTTCAAGCCCCCCTCCGGCGAAGGCCAGTCCTGGGTCTTCGACGTCCGGACGCTCGGGATGAAAGCCAGTGCCACCGTGACGCTGACGACCTCGGGGACGCTCCCCGCGGGATTCTCCGTCCACGTTATCGACCTGAACGCGGAGAACGCGGTGCCGGTGACCTCCGGATCATTCCAGGTGACGCTCGCCTCGGCGGATGCCCCTCATTACTACAAGGTGATCATGGGGACGGACGCGTACGCCGCGAAGGAGAGCAACGGGATCCCCCTCCACCCGGTCGCCTACGCGCTCGGGCAGAACTACCCGAACCCGTTCAATCCTTCGACGACGATACGGTACGCGCTTGCGGAGAAGACCGGCGTGACGCTGGAAATCTACACCGTGCTCGGGCAGCGCGTCCGCACGCTCTTCAGCGGCGAGCAGACGACGGGAGAGTATGAGGTCGTGTGGGACGGGACGAATGACGGCGGCGCGCACGTGGCGAGCGGAGTCTATTTTTACAGGTTGCGGACCGGGGACTTCAACGCCGTCCGTAAGCTTGTCATGATCCGGTAACGAAGAGGACACTATGCGGCGATCCCCCATACTCATCATCCTGCTCTTCCTTTCCGCGGCGGCGCAGTCACAGAACGATCAGAACATCATCAGCCGGCAGGCGTCGGTCGTCGTTACGCCGGTCTACCAGAGCTGGACGGGGAGGAACTCCGGGCTCACGTTTTCGGAGTTCAGCACGATGGTCGCGGCGTACGTCCCCCTGGGGCGGAACGCGAGCTTCAACCTGGGCGGAGGGGGGGCGGCCTCCGGCGGCGACCCGGCGAAACTGAGCGGTCTGACCGACCTGCAGCTCGGGGTCAACTACTACCTGGAATCGGCCAACATGGTCTTCAGCCTCGGCGTGAACGCGCCCACGGGGAAGAAGGAGCTCCCGCACGATCAGTTTGTGACGTCGATACTCTTCAGCCATCCGCTCTTTAACATGCAGGTTCCCGTCTGGGGGCAGGGACTCAACCTGAACCCCGGGGTGTCCTGGGTGTTCCCCCTGAGCGATAACGTGGTCCTGGGCCTCGCCGGGGCATATCAGTACCGGGGAAAATACAAACCGATCGAGGGGTCGGGATTCTACGCTCCCGGAGGAGAAGGCACGGGGAGCCTGGGCGCCGATTTCCGGTTGAGCGACGTCAGCTCGCTGTCGGCGGACTTCATGATTACCGCGTACGGGACGGACAAGTACAACGATGCGGAAGTGTTTGCTTCGGGGAATTCCTACTGGCTCAATGTCCAGTACAAGCGCTACTTCCACGAAAGCGAGCTGGACATTTACGCGGGGTACCGTTCCACGTCGAAAGGGAAAATCGCGGGTGTGGGCGGGCTCATCAGCGAGGCGGAGAGGCTTGAACCGGGGCGGTTCGAGGCGCTCGGTCAGTTCCGCCAGGTGTTCAACCCCCGGTTCTCGATGACGTATCTTGCGGAAGTCCGTATATACGAGAACACCCCTGAGGCGTATTCAGGATCAAAGGTCGCGGGAGTCGGAGCGGGACCGACGTTTTCGCTCCCCTCCGGACTCTTCTTTCCGGTGCTGGTGAAGGTGGACTTCGGCAATCTGAAGGGGGGAGCGTCGATCGTGGGTATCGATGCGAGGATAGGCATCGGCTACAACATCTGATTCCGGGCCGGCTCCCGGCCCGGACGGCGGTTCTACTTCAGGAGCCCGCTCTCCCCGAGAAGGGAGAACGTGACGCACATTTCCGGCTGCAATGATGTGGATTTCCCCAGGCTGATTTTCCCCTCGCGCTGCAGCACAATCTCATCCCTCCGGAGCACGACTTCCTTTTCGCCGATGATCGACACGTACGTTCCGTTGATGCTCTGGTCGATCAGCACGAATCGTTCGCGCCGGAACTCGATCCGGGCGTGTGACCGCGAGGCGAGAGGTTCCGGTATAACGAAGTCGTTCTCGATCCCCCGCCCCATGTGGAGCGCCGGCCGTTCGTGGCTCAGTTCCACGGTCGTTTCGCCGAAGGAGACCGACAGCTTCGCCTCGTGCGGCTTGTCTTCGAAAATGTTCTGAACGATGGTGAGGTTCTCGAACTCCCAGAGAACCTCGAAGAGCTCCAGCTCTTCCTTCTTCCCCTTGAGGGCGGCCTTGTCGATGAACCGGAGCCCCGTCTTCATCTCCTCCGGCATTTCGTCGACCGTGAATTTGGTCGTCAGGATCTGGCCCTTCTTGGCCTGCGCCACGACCCTTGCTGCCACGTTGACGGCGTCGCCGAAGACATCCCCCGCCTGGGGTATCACGGGACCGAAGTGAAATCCGGTGCGGATGCTCAGCGTCTCGTACGGGATGGTCCCCATGGCGATCGCCGTCTTCAGGGAGCGCTGCATGTCCTTGGCGGCTTCCGTGGCAAGCGGGGCGGACGGGAACGTGCACATGAGCTCGTCGCCGATGTTCTTCACGATCGTCCCCTGGTGCCTTCCGGCTGCCAGCGACAGCACTTCAAGCGCCTTGGAAATGATCGTCTGGGCGCGGGTATTGCCCAGTGTTTCATACAGTTTTGTGCTTCCGCTGACGTCGGCGAAAAGTATGGCCAGCTGCACGCTCGGGTGGTGTTCTGTGTTGCTCAATGTACCGGATGGTATTGTCAGAGGATCGCACTAAAATACGCATCTGGAACGTGCAAATCAAGCTCTCCACGGCCTGATTTGCTTCTCTCTTCCGTGTAGGGTATCTTTCCACCGCCGTGCCCGCGGCGGCTCGTTCCGGAGGCGTCTGCGTACCTCACTACGCCCCCGGATGATGCGCCGGCCCCGGGCGGATGCCACGCTTGACCGGGGGGACAATGTCCGTGGTACGCGCAGCATTTCTGCAGTGCAGACCGACCGCCGCGGGCGCCCTCGTGCGCCCCGGGAAATCCCGTCCGTTCCGCTCACCAAATCCAGGATCAGCCAGGAGGAACGCCATGTCCGTACGGACAGGTATGATTTCCCTGATTCTCTCGATTGCGACCGTCCTGCCGTCAGGGCTGGCCGCACTGGCTCAGGACGAAGGAGAGACCTCCGAGGAAATCATCGGGAGGCAGAAATACATGATGGACCTCCGGGCGGGGGGCCCCGGCAGGGTCATTCCCGCGGACGGTTACGCGGCGATGGTCGCGGCGCACGTCCTCGTGACGCCGGATGCGCGCGTGTTCGGGAGCACGACGGGGACGACGACGTGGACGAGCGTGAACCCGACGGGGCTCTTCTACAGGGTCACGAACAATAACTACATTTCCGGAAGAACAAATTCCATCGCGTTCAGCCCCGCGGACACGCTCACGTTCTACATCGCGTCGGCCGGGGGGGGCGTCTGGAAGACGACGGACGGGGGGAAAACATTCCGCGTCCTCACGGACAACCTGGCATCCCTCTCCTGCGGTGCGATCGCCGTCGATCCCGTCAACCCCTCGGTCGTCTACCTGGGGACGGGGGAACTGAACTACTCGCTGGACAGCTACTACGGTGTGGGGGTGTTCAAGTCCTCGGACGCCGGTGCGTCGTGGACGAAGATCGCGTCGTCGTCCTCCGTGGGGTCGTACATCTCGCAGATCGCGATCGACCCCCAGCACACGAACACGGTCTATCTTTCCGGCTCAGCCGGCGTCTACAGGTCGACGAATGCCGGGGTTTCGTGGACCTCGACCTCAAGCGGGTCCTCCGCCAACTGCATACTCATCAATCCGGTGAACACCCTCACGCTGTACACGTCGACCGGGGGATACAGCTCCGACGTCATCAAGAAATCGACCGACGGCGGGCTCACCTGGATCGTGATCACGAACGGCCTTCCGGCGTCCATCGGGAGGGCGCAGCTCGCGCTGTCGGGCGTGGACACCGGGGTCGTGTATGCGAGCATCGCCAACCCGGCCAATTACCAGCTCCTGGGCCTGTACGGGTCGACGGACGGTGGAGCGACCTGGGTGGTGAAGAATTCCGCGACCAACTACATGGGGACCCAGGGATGGTACGACAATGCGATCACCGTCAATCCGACGAACTCCTCGAGCGTCGTCGTCGGCGGACTCGACATCTATACCTCGACCACGGGGGGGACGTCGCTCACGCAGCGGACGAACTGGGCGACTTCGAGCGCCTCGAATTTCGCGCACGCCGACATCCACTTCCTTGGTTACAACGGCCCGGTGCTCTACTGCGGGTCGGACGGGGGAGTCTTCAAATCGACGAACGACGGGGTGACGTGGACCGACCTGAACGCCACACTGTCGACGCTCCAGTACATGAGCGCGGATTATGATCCGAATTCCGTCCTCCGCCTGTACGGCGGGACGCAGGACAACAACAAAGAGCTGTCGACGAACGGCGGGACCACGTGGAATCAGGTGACGACCGGGGACGGCGGTTGCACGATCGTGGACCCGGTCACGACGAACTACGTGTACGGCCAGTACGTTAACGGGTCGATCCAGCGGTCTTCGAATTTCGGCGCGAGCTACGTCGAAATACGGCCGTCGGCCGCTTCCGGAGGACTGTTCTACAATCCGTACGCGATGGCCCCCGGCGATCACAACACGATCGTCTATGGACAGGCGGACCTCTGGATTACCAACGGGGTGCAGGCGGCGACGAGCAGCACGGGCTGGAGGCAGATCGCGACGAAGACGGTCGTGGGCGGGAACGTCTCCGCGATCGGCATAAGCGCGTCGAACACGGCGAAGATATACGCCGCGACGTCCAACGGCCGGATCCTCGTGACGCCGGATACCGGCAATGTCTGGACCACCTCGACGGGCTTCCCCTACGTGACGGGACTGGCCGTCGACGTGACGAACGACAGCGTGTGCTACGCGTGTTTCAGCGGGTTCTCCTCCGGCCTGCACATCTGCCGGACGAGCGACGGCGGCGCCACGTGGATGAACATCACGGGGAATTTTCCCAATATCCCGGTCCTGTGCATCGCACTCAAGACGACGGCACCGCGCACGATATTCCTCGGCACGGACCTCGGCGTGTACAAATCCGCCGACGAGGGGGCGTCCTGGGTGTCGTTCAACAACGGGATGCCTGCACTCCCGGTGTTTGACCTGAAATACAAGGAGCCCGCGCAGGTTCTCCTGGCGGCCACGCACGGCCGGGGGTGCTGGACGTTCAGCTACGGCACGTTCTCGTCCATCGAGCTCGCCTCCTTCACGGCGACTACCGGTCCTCCGTCCGTCGTCCACGTTTCATGGCAGACACTCTCGGAGATCAACAACTACGGGTTCGAGGTGCAGCGCTCGTCGTCCGGATCGGGACCGTTCGCGACGGTCACGGGGGGATTTGTGAAGGGGTTCGGGACGACGGTCGTCCCGCAGTGGTATGCGTTCAACGATTCCTCCGCGGCGTCGGGGACCTGGTTCTACAGGCTGAAACAGATCGACGTCGACGGCACGATCCATTATTTTGACCCGGTAAGCGTGAACGTCGTCACGGGCATCGCCTCGCGGAACGCCGCGCCGGCGCAGTTCGCGCTGCTGCAGAACCACCCGAATCCGTTCAACCCTTCGACGACGATCCGGTTCGACCTCGCCGCCGACAGGGATGTAGCGCTCCGGGTCTACAATGCCCTCGGGCAGGTCGTTGCCGTGCTCGTTGCGGGGCGCAGGGCCGCGGGAAGTTACAGCGTTTCATGGGACGCTTCGGGATACGCCAGCGGCGTCTATTTCTACCGGCTTGAGGCGGGAAATTTCGTGGCGACAAAGAAGCTCGTCGTCCTTAAGTAGGGACAATTGCGAGGGGCACGCCGAAGGCGTGCTCCGAAGCAATCCAGCTGCTTTTTGCACGGATCCGCTTGACATTTGAAGTATCGATCGATACTTTCTACCCAATCCACGCCAGTCCTCCCACAGATGAGGCGCAAAGACCTCCGGGAATTTGATATCGGGTTCCACCAAACCCTGGTATAGTCGAGGACACTGTGCATCCCCCAGCCTGTTTCCCGTTCCGCAGTATTGCCGCTCCGGCGCATCACGCTTCCCTTGTTGCTGCTACGGTCTTCATTCTCATGGTCTTCCCCGGCGCGCTTACGGCGTTTGCCGGTGACGTGACCGTGGTGCGTTCAGACGCTCGCTCGGTCCGGATCGAGTACCGCGCTCAGTATTTTGCGCCCCGTTCTTTGGTTGCCGGCGGCGCGCAGTATACGCTGTATGATTTCCAGGGGGGGGCGCCCCCTTCAGGATCTCTCGCCTCCGGCGGCCCCGACATACGCACACGGACCGTTCCGCTGGCGTTTCCGGGAATATCGGGGAGTTCGCTCAGCGTCGTGGCGGCGGATTACGAGGATATCCCGAACACGCTCGTGGCCCCCGTCCCGACATTGCACAGGAACGGGAAGTCGTCTCCGACGCTTGCCTACGAGCCTGATCCGGTGCGGTACGGGAAGAGCGGGCTTGCGCCGGCATCTGTCGCGGAGCTTGCCCCGGTGGGGAGAGTCCGGAACATGTTCCTCGGGGGGGTGAGGATCACCCCCGTCCAGTTCAACCCCGCGTCCCGTACCGTGCGCAAATACACGCGCATTGTTGTGGACGTGGTATTCGGTCCGCCGTCCCCGCTGCCGGCGCTCCGGGCCGACGACGCGATACTGAAGAGCGTGCCCCTCAATTATGCGGCGGCCCGCTCGTGGGGTTCGGGGAGTCTCTCCCGCGTGAGCGCCCCGCTTCCGAGCGTTCTCGCCTCGGGAACCTGGTACCGTCTCACGGTGACGGCCGAGGGGATGTACCGCCTGGACGCGAACTACCTGGCATCGCTGGGGATCAACGTGAGCGGGATCGATCCGCGGACGATACGGATATTCGGGAACGGGGGGACGGAGCTTCCGGAAGACATCAACGCGGCGCGGCCGACCGACCTGGTGGAAGATGCGATATACGTCTACGGGGAGTCCGACGGGAAGTTCGATGCGGGGGACTACGTGCTCTTCTACGGGAAGGGTGCCCGGGGGTGGCGGTATGACGCGCAAGCGAAATCGCTCCGTCATTACATACACGACTACTCCGAGGTGAACTACTACTGGCTGACGTACGGCGGGAGCCAGGGGAAGCGGATGGCGGCGCAGCCCTCGCTCGCGAGTTCGGCGACGGATCTTCTGAAGGACACGTTCACCGACGGGATCGCCAACGAGGAAGAGCGGTCAAACCTTCTTGCCTCCGCGGGATCAACCCTCGGGAGCGAGGGGAGCGGCCGCGAGTGGTTCGGCCAGGAGGTGGACAACGGTTCTTCGTTCACGTACGTGAACATACTCCCCGGCCTTGTGCCGTCCGGCTCTATTGTATACCGGTGCGCCCTGGCGGGGGCTTCCACGGGCCCTGCGCTGTTCACGATGAGCGAAGGGGGGGTGACGCTGGGGTATGCGCAACTGAGCGGTCTCCTCGAGTATGATGTTGCGACCCCGGCGAGCGCAGTCATGACGGGCAACGCCTCGATTCCCTCCGGCACCAGCCAGCTCAGATTTGCGTACACAGGTACGGGCGTAAGTGCGTCAGGATGGATCGACTGGTTCGAGATCCTCTATCCCCGGGCGCTTTCGGGGGTCAATGATTCGCTCCGGTTCTATGCTCCCGATACGACGTCGGTGGTGGAATACCACCTGCAGAATTTCAGCGCGATGCCGATGGTATTCAACGTAACGGACCACGCGAACGTGCGGATGGTTACGGGGCTCGGAGGATCATTCCTCTTCAGGGCGACGGAAACGGGAGGGAACCCGTCGGCGTACTGGGCGGTTGCCGGGAGCTCGTGGCGTGTCCCCTCGGGCGCAGCGAAGGTCACGAACGAGAACATCAGGGGGTATGCGGGAGGCGCGGATTTCATCATCGTGACGGCGCCCGGGTACCGCTCGGGGGCCGACCGGCTTGCGGCATACCGCTCGGATCCGCTTCACGGCGGGTTGAAAGTTTACGTGGCGGAAGTGAACGAGATCTACGACGAGTTCAGCGGGGGACTCACGGACGTGACGGCGATACGCGATTTTCTGTACTACGCGTACCGCACCTGGAGCCCGGCCCCGCAGTTCGTCCTGATGCTCGGCCAGGCCTCGTTCGACTACAAGGGCCTGCTGGGTGTGCAGTCGAGCTTCGTGCCTACCTGGGAGAGCCCGGTATCGCTCAACGATCTCGGAAGCTGGGGGACGGATGATTTCTTCGGGAAATTCGGTTCCACCGACGTTCCGTGGCTGGTGCTGGGGAGGATTTCCGCGCGCACGGAGGAGGAATCGAACGCATTCGTGGACAAGCTTATGCGGTATGAGAACAACTCGCCGTCTGACGCGTGGAAGTTGAGGATGCTGTATGTCGGGGATGATTTCTGGACTCCGGATGAGCTCTCTCCGGCGGGGGATGGGACGCAGCACAGCGATGCGATGGAATACCTGTCGAGCCCGGCCTGCACCCCCGAGGAATTCGAAAAAGAGAAAGTGTATCTGGCGGCGTATGCGACCGTGATCAATGCGGCAGGGAGGAGGAAGCCGGGCGCGTACCAGGCCATTATCGACGACATCAACCAGGGGGTCCTCATCGTCAACTTCGCCGGGCACGGGAACCCCTCGCAGCTCTCGAACGACGATGTGTTCGACATACCGACGTCGGTCCCGCAGCTCACCAACGCAGACCGGCTTTCCCTGTTTTTCCTTGCGACGTGCAACTTCTCGGAGTTCGATGACCCTCTGAAGAGGACGGGGAGCGAGGTCCTTGTCAATAAACCTGACGGCGGTGCGATTGGCGTCGTTTCGGCCGACCGGAAGGTGTTCGGGCCGGATAACAACGTCCTGCACAGCCAGACGTTCCAGATGATGTTCAGCCGTAATTCCTACGGCCGGGTCTCCGTGGAGCGTCCTGCGACCTCGCTCTGGATGTACAAGGCCGCCTATCTGAACAGTCAGAACGACCAGAAGTTCTTTTTCATGGGGGACCCGACGATGCGCCTCCAGTTTCCTCTAGGGTACGCATCGTTCGACAGCATCAACGCCCGTCCGATGGACAGCGCGGGGGTTCCTCTCTCGACCGTTGCGCAGCTTCGCTCGCTCTCCCGCGTCACGGTCGCCGGGACGATCCGCGACGCGTCGAACAAGATTGACGCCTCGTACAACGGTCTGGTGCAGGTGACGCTCAACGACGCGACGCGGACGCAGACCATCGTTGATTTCTTTCCGGGATACAACTGGGACTACGTGGCCGAGGGAGGACTCCTGTTTCGCGGCGAGAGTTCGGTGGCGAGCGGGCGCTTCACTGCGACGTTCATCGTGCCGAAGGACATACAGTACGGCGACAGCCTCTCGCGGGGAAGGCTCGTGGCGTACGCCTACCGGACGGGGGGCACCGACGCGCAGGCGTACACCGGAAACGTCCACGTCGGGAAAAGTGACACGACGGTTGTCAACCCCGGGACGGGCCCCGTCGTGCAGATTTACCTGGGGAGCCGCGCCTACCGGGCAGGGGACCTGGTAGGGGAAAACCCGCTTCTGATCGTCGACCTGTCGGATTCCAGCGGGATCAACACCTCGACCTCGGGCGTGGGGCACCGGATCGAGGCGTGGCTCAACAATGCCTCGCAGAGCACCGACCTGACAAACTACTACACGAGCAAGCTGGACAGCTACAGGCTGGGTTCGATCCAGTACCCTCTCCAGAACGTGCCGGAGGGGAAGAACACGATACGCGTCAGGGCGTGGGACTCGTTCGACAACTCGGGAAGCGCCGAGACGGCCTTCCAGGTGGCCTCGAGCGACCGGCTGACCGTCACCGACGTGTTCAACTACCCGAACCCGTTCGGGGGTTCGGGGACGGAGTTCACGTTCCGGCAGAACCAGACGGAGCCGCTGAACGTGACGGTGAAGATCTTCACCGTGGCGGGGCGGCTGATACGGACGCTGGATGCCTACGCGCCGGGGGACTCGTTCGTCAGGGTGCCCTGGGACGGGCGGGACAGGGACGGGGACGTGATCGCCAACGGGGTGTACCTCTACAAGCTCATCGTGCGGACCGCCGACGGGCGGTTCTCCAGTGAAGCGCTCAGCAAGCTTTCGAAAGTCCGCTAGCCGTTCTCACCGGTGATCCGGGCGATCTGGAGCAGGTAGAACCTGAGCCGGTCCTGCTGCTCGGGCGTGAGTGCCTGTTCCTCGATCGCGGCGATCCGCTCCACTTCTTTCATCGCGCGTATGATGTTCGCCGGAACCTCCACCATCCCTTCGGAGGCGATGGTCAGGTATTCCGTCGCGGCGGCGAGAAACTGCCGCATTTCATCGTCAGCGCGGGACATCCGGAAGAAACTGTCGAGTTTCGACGGGATCTTCGCCGGACGGCCGGAGAGGGAAATCTCGGCCGGCCCTTTTTTCGCCGACAGTGAATAGAGTGCCACCGCGAGCTCGACGAAGGCTTCCACCCTCTGGTAGACCGGGCTTTCCAGGAGCGCCCACGCGTCAGCCCGCCACCGCCGGATCTCCACCGGCGCGGAGAGGAGTCTGGAGACCGCCTCAAACCACTCCCCGTCGATCGGCATACCGATGCGCTCCCGCAGACGCCCGGTGTCCGTGTTGAAGAGGTCGGGCTGCAGGAGGACGGCGACGTCCGGCCTGAGCGTCGGGAGGAGATCCGGAATGAAATGTATGCCTTCGAAGAAGTCCCCCACGTCGATTCCGTGCCTGCGGAGGAGTTCCTGCTGAATGAGCGGAATGTACTTTCCCATCGCGTCGATGTCCTCGCGCAGGGCCAGGAATGCGGAGTTTCCGGCCGGGAATGCCCGTTCGATTGCCCGGAGATAGATCTCGTCCACGTCGTGGTACAGCCGCAGGCTGCGGAGTATCTCGTAGACGGGGAGGTGCGGCAGTATGCGGTCGGCGATGAATGTCTCCGGGTTTCCCTCGACCGACTCCGACCGTGAAAACGTATCGAGCGCGCGGAACAGTCCGGTCGTAAGTTGATTGACGCCCAGGATCGCCGTCTGCGCCTGGTTGTGCGCAATCGCGCGGAGAAGGCTGCCGTAGCGCGAGAACGGTATCGTTTCCGCGATGCGCTCCAGTATCCGGCTCCCCTGTCCCTTTCCCGCGGGACCGGGGCGTACGGTCGGCCGGTCCCGGAGAGGCGGCGTCGTGCGGGCGATGAAATACGAAATGATGTGTATCCCGACGACGTCCTCGTCCCTGCCGTAGAGGATCTGGCGGAAGTTCTCCGTGTGCACGCGGAGGAACCCTTCGAGTGCGGGTTCGCGGGTTCCCACGGTGAGACGCTCGAGCGCCCGCTCGCTCCGCGTGGTGCTCGTCAGCCTGCTCTCGGCGAATTCTTCGCTCGCCCGTCTCAGGTCTCCCCGCTGCGTCCCCTGCAGGACCGCCAGGTGGTGCAGGAGCTGCGCCAGCTCATTGACCCCCATGTGGCGCATCCGTTCGGCGATCGCGCTCTGGAACGTCCGGAGGTCACCGCCGGCAAACACGCCGAGCATCGGCGTCGTCGCGTAGACCGTGCTCCTGCGTGTGGATTCCCTGAGGTGGGACGCGAACCGCCGCGTCGATTCCGGAGACTGCACGAATGCGGGGCTCCCGCTCACCTCGTTGTAGTACCCCCCCTGGCGCTGCATCGGCTCTCCGCTCCCGAGCTTCAGCCGGACCCGTTCTGCAAGGCCCTGCTTGGCCAGCCAGTGCAGGAGCTCGAACTTCGCCTGTCGGTACAGCTGTGCGCCCGCGGCCTGGCCGACCTGCTGGCTCAGATCGGAACCCGCGATGAACACCTCCTCGGCGATCTCCGCAAACCTGTCGCGTGTTTCCTGGTTCACCCTGCGGCTCTGGAGCGAGTATTCCCACAGCTTGTTCAGGTACGCCGTGAGGTTACGGACCGCATCGGGGTCTTCGAACAGGGGGATGAGCCTGAGGACGGGCATGTCGATCCCGGGGTTGTCCCGGAGCACGTGCTCGCGCCTGGCGCGCAGCTTCCTGTCGAGTTCGATCAGCGCCTCGGGCCTCGTCGACATGCTTACCTGGAGCGCGAGCACCATCCCGGGGTTTCCGTAGCGCGCGCCGATCTCGTTGATCTCGCTGATGTTGAACGCCGTGGTGTCGACCGCGAACGGATCCTGTGCCGTCACCATGCTCTGGTGGATCCTCGGCGTGATGACGAACCGCTGGAGAAGGTCGCGGAAGAGAACGGTCTGGCGGAGAAGCTCCGGGGGCGTCGTCGGCCTGACGAGCGCGCCGATATGAGCGTGGAGTTCCTTGCGCAGGCGCTTGTTGAGCGCGAAATAGTACTCGAGTCCTTCCCGCCTTTTCCTCCGCAGCTCCATCATGTGGCGCTCGAGCCGGTCGTTGTGGTACCAGAGGGATGTTACGGGGTCGCGCGCAAGGTGGAGCGTCATGCCGATCCTGCGCAGTCTCCCCGGCGTGGACTGAAACGGCAGGATTCCCCTGTAGCGGCGCTCGAGCTGGTGCGTCAGCGTCGTGATGTCCTTGAGAAGCTCGACGAACCGGCGCGTTTTCCCGGGGAGGCGTTCGATCTCGGCGAGGATCTCCGGCCGTATCCGGGCGGACCGGTCGGCGGCGGAAAGCCCGCGGAGCAGGGCGGACATCCGTTCGACGTTCCTGAGGAGGACGCTCGCCGCAAGCTGGTGTCCCTGCCCCGAGGGGCGGTTCGAGCCGTCCCAGTCACCCCAGAAGGAAAGAAACGTCCTCTGAAGTCCCGCGCCCTGGATCTCGCCGAAGAGCTCCGCGCTCACGTGAGCGTCGAGATCCAGCAGCACCTCGTCCGACTCTTCTCCCGAACGTATCGCCACGTTCAGCCCCAGGTACTCCCCCACGAGCTCCCTCGCCGCCGCGGCCAGGAGTTCCCGGGAGGGAGTGAGCCCCCGGTCGATCGCCTCGGCAATCCGTCCGAACGCCGCCTCGGACCGGAGAGAGTACATCTGGGTCGGGTGAACCGTCCTGTCGAACAGCCGCAGCCGGAATGCATCTTCCCGGCGGCCGATGTCGTCTTTCATGAACTCCCGCTCCAGCGTCAGGGCGAGCCGCTTCCCGTCGTCGGATCGCGCTCCGGCCATGAGCTCGCGCGTGATCGTCGCCCTGTCATAGAACCGCCTCCGGTAGACCGCGAGCCTCCCGGGGATGTACTCCTCCGTGAGGGAAAGCCGGCCCCGTCCGGCGAGGACCTCGCTCCTGAGCGAACGGAACGAGTCGATCATGCGTCCCCCCGCGAGCTCGAGGACCTCCCGCTCCGCCGCATTCCACGCTGCGGTGAGGGAATCGGGAAGTGCGCCCTGTTCTTTCAGCGGGAATTGTTTCCTGCTGTACTGCGAGGCTTCCTCCCCGATGACGCGGTTCAGGTCGATCAGGACGCGCCGGGTCTTGTTCAGCAGCACGGGTGCCCCGTCGGTCCCGCCGAGCGTGAGGCGGAACGCTTTCCTTCCGGCGTCGAAACCCTTCTCGGTCCTGGCGAACGTGGAGAGGGGGACAAGCCCGATCCCCTGTCTCGCGAGACCCGCCGCAACCCAGTCGAGGGAAAGGCCCGCGGGGAGTTTTCCGATGACCATCAGGGGGTACATGCTGCCTGTCGGGCCCACGATCTCGATCGCAAACGGGTTCCTGTCCGCGGGGAGGTTGCGCGCGGCGGTCTCGAGAGCCTGCATCCGTTCGTAGAATATCGTGTTTCTGAGCCGCCAGTACGCGCGGGCGGTTTCGATCGAGTTCCTGTAGAAAAGAAATGACAGGAGTATGGCCCCGGTGTTCGGCTTCACAGGGCCGATGACGGCGCGGAAACGTTCCAGGAGAGCCGCTTCCCTGATCTCGATGACCGAGAGCCGGGCGCCGGCCAGGCAGTCGGTTTTCGAAAGGGAATGGACCGTGATGAGCCCGTTCGCCTGCGACGACGTGATTCTTCCCGACGCGACGAGCCCGTCGGCGATCTGGCGGAGCGTCGGTATTTCCGGGAGATCGGCGACGGGCGCAACGTTCTGATACGAGAGGTCGTCGATGACGGTGATCCCCCGGGTGAGAAGCTCCCGGAGCAGCTCGCGCACCGTCGGGATGTCGAACACGCGTCCCGTCGCGTTGTGCGGATTGTTCAGGACGACCGCGCCGTGCGTTCGCCAGTGAGCGTCGTCCCGGAGCTTCCCGACGACGGCCCCGAGGATTGCCGCGCCGTCGAGGCCGAACTCCGGCGTGAGAGGCACCGTGTGTACGGACGGAAAACAATGCTCGTACGTCCAGCTGAGGTCCGGAATCACCGCTTCCCTGATCCCGCAGTGGAATCCGAGAAGGCTCAGTGCCGTGCGGGCCGATCCGCTGACGACGGTGCACCGGGCCGGGTCATACTCGGGGTGATGGCGGACGAACGCCCTGAGGAAATTCTCTCCGAGTTCGGCAAGCATTGCCGGGTCGTCCACGCGGGCGCACAGCTCCCGGAGCATGTCGTGCGCCCCCGGTTCCGCGAACCTGTCGACGGGCTGGAGCGCGGCGTGCCGCCTGTTCTGTTCGACGAGCGAGGAGGTGCGGCGCTCCAGCGACGCGGAGACCGCGTTGAGAACCTCCTGATGGCGCGACTGGATCGGCTGGAGCGTGCGTTCGATGCGCGAGGCGTACCGTGCAAGGGCTGCGCCGGGGCCGGGTCCGGAAGGGGGGGTCTCGAGCGGTGGCTCGATACTGAGGCCGGCGCCGGAGGGGCCGGCCGTCTCCTGCGGTTGGTTGAGCAGGTACGTAAGGAGCTCGACCTCGGATGCCGACGGCGTTCCCTTGAGCTGAAAGTGCAGCGTCTCGAGGAGCGAGAGGAAATCCGCGTTTCCGGCGACGAAGACGATGGACAGGTTGCTGAACCGGGGGGAGAACACCGCGGGGCTCAGGAACCGGATCACGCGGTTGATAAGGCGCGATTCCCGCGCGAGCGAATGGTTGTTGGGGGCGTCGTTGATTTCCAGGAAGAACAACGGAAAGGTAAGCGCGAGCTCCCTGAGCGAGCGGCGGGTTTCTTCCGTCGTGATCTCGCCGATGACGACAAATGTGGGGACGGGCGCCTCCCCGGCCACCTGGCGCAGACGGGCAAGCGCGGCGTGTTCGCCGGCAGGGAGCGTTTCGAACCTGAGATCTTCGAACGACGTCACGTGCGGCGGGAGCGTTGCCCCCAGCAGGAAAATCCTCGCAGGCCGATGCACGAGGTACTGGCCGAGTGCGTGAAAGAAGACGCGCAGGCATTCCGCGGTCCCCCCCGAGGCGAACACGATCTCTCTCCGGTCCGACGTCTTCCCCGTATCGTACGTGAGGGGGTCCTGCTGGTTCTGGAGCCAGGCGCTGAATGCCGCTGCGAGGGGAGGGGGTGCGCTGCGCGAAAAGCCGCCGCGCGGAAGGTAAGGGGCGCTCCTGCGGATCAGCGACGAGAAGAACTCGACGGTCGGCCTCTCCGTCTCCCCGCCGTCCAGCGACGCGAGCGTTTTCTCGATGTCGTCGCCGCCGAGGGATTCGTCCCGGATGTCGAGGCCGAGCACGGCACGCAGGTATGCGGACGAGAGGCGGCTCTCCTGGACCGGGTTGCCGATGTGGAAATTGACCCGGTCCTCGGGCGCGATCGCGGATGATGCCGTGGCTTCGCTGATCTCGGAAACTTTGGCGGCCCGCGTCGGCCGGAGCTCGAAATAATCGGGATGGGCTCCCCCGCTGCCGTTCACGTCCATCGCGGGACCTACTTCTTCTTCCGTTCGCCCAGCGCTCCGAGCGCCTTCTGCACGAGCGTGCTGAACATCGAGAGTATTTCCGTCCCCTGGACGCCGTCAGGGGGGAGAGCGAAACGACGGTGCGTGCGTTTCTCATCGACTGGCTGGCCTCGGCGAGCCGTGCCGCCTGGGGAGTCAGCAGGAGGAGTTCCGGGCTGTCCTTCAGCATCCGCATCTCGTCCTTTTCAAAATCAAGCTGCATTTTCTTCAGGCTGAGCTCGTGCTCCGCCCGGCTTCCGGCGAGAGCGGCCTCCTTCTCGAACTCGGCCTGTTTCAGGCCGAATTTCCGTATCTCAAGATCGTGCTCGAGCGACGCGATCTCCTCATCGGCTTTCAGCCGGACGCGCGTCGCCGCAACGCGGGCCTGCTGGTTCGATATCTCCGTCTGCTCCAGTATACGGGCGTGTTCCCGCTGGCGGATGGCTTCGGCGATCCGGGCATTGACGGGTTCGAACGACGTGATGGTGAGCGTCACCACTTCGATGCCGAGCAGGTGTGCGCTCTCGCGGACACGATCCTGCAGGTAGGCGCGGATCTTCTCCGTGGAGAGCTCTTCGACTTCGTGAAGCTCGGTGTAGCCCTTGACGTAGCCCAGGAGCAGCGTCTCAAGCTCCCGGGCGGCTCTGGCGATCGCGTCGCTGGCCCAGCCCCCCACGCGCACGAGCACCGGGAGGTCGTCCATCGATGCGCCGACGGTGACGGCAAGTTTCACGCGTATGTCGAGATTCCCTTTCGCGGAAGCGTCGACGGTCTGGGAAAACGAATGCGTCGTCTTCGACATCGGCGTGCTGAAATGCCGCGGATAGATCCGGCCTCCGCGAACGAGGACCCCCTTCCGCGTTTCCGCCAGGACGATCTGGTCCGGCTTGCGGAGACGGTATTCAAAGAGTGCGAGCGCGATGACAAGGACAACGACGACAAGGACTGCTTCCATTGCATACTCCTTCAGGGGCTGCCGCCTCGGGCAGGCGTTGTGTGTTTGGTTTCGCTTGAAAAAGGGGCATCAAGGGGAGAGTAAGATAACGGTTCTCCCCCCAAACCGCAATTCCCTGCTATTTGCGCACCCCGAAAAATATATCGGATTTCGCTTGATTCTTGATGGTGAATTTGCTATACTTATTGCGTCAAAACAGTACAAGGTTGCTGAGCATTGATGTCCGCGCTACGCGGGGCGAGTACGCTGGGTGGTTTGATCACTTGTTGTCGCGTTACACGTTGAATCGCAACTGTGGATATTGTCTGACCATGGTTGCGATTTTTCATTGAGTGGCATGCATTGTGGCTGTTGCAAACGGATCCGCTGACAACGGAGTAATCAAACAATCCTCGGAAGGACTGATTCCATGGAAAAAGGAACAGTGAAATGGTTCAACGGAGCCAAAGGCTTCGGATTCATTCAGCGCCCGGGCGGCGAAGATGTCTTTGTTCACTACAGGGCCATCGTCGGCGACGGGTACAAAAACCTGAATGAAGGCGACCAGGTGCAGTTCGACGTCGAAAAGGGGCCGAAGGGTCTCACGGCGACGAACGTCAGCGTCGTATCCTGACACCGCACGTCTGAACGAGTCCCGCCGGTAACGGCGGGACTTTTTTTTGTGTACTCACCCCCCCCTTGAACACCTCTCGGATTGTCGCTACATTCACGGCATGTTCCCGAAGAAGCCCCCCCGTTTTTCCATCCGTGCGAAGCTCATCATCGCCTTCGTAGGTCTTTCCATACTCCCGATGGTCCTCGCGAGCCTGTACGGCCTGAACGTGAACGTCAGGACGATGGAGAACATCGCGCTGGGAGATCTGACGCACGACGTGGCGACGATACGCTCACGGACCGCCAACTTCATGGCGGGCGTGGAGGGGGACATGCGTGTCATTCTCAATTCGTCCGCACTCCAGGAATGGGTCCGTTCGGGGGGCGGAGATTCCTCTCCCCGGAACGACCGCCGTCTCGGCGCGGTTGCCGACGAGCTCCTCGCGTTTGCAGGCACGCGAGGGTTCTACTACCAGATCCGGCTCGTGGACGCCGATCAGGACGAACTCCTCAGGGTGCAGTGCGACGACGTCATCGACTCGGCGTCGCACTTCGCGATGGTCCCCTCGGGCCGGCTCGGGCACGGCGGCGGGGCATGGTACACGCTCTTTGCAGGAAGTCTCTCCCCGGGTGCGATTGCGTTTCACCCGGTCGAGCTGACGTACGGAGAGACGGGGAGGCTTCCGGCGATAAGTTTCGCTGCTCCCCTGTTCGATCGCGGCCGCAGGAAGGGGATTCTCATCGCCAACGTTTTCGCGGGACGCCTCTTCCGCGAGCTCGAAAGCCGGCGTTCAAACGGCATCGAACCGGCGGTCATCCTCGTCGGGGGCGACGGCCACTATATATATGATTCGCGGGAACAGAACGACTGGAACAGGCTCATCGCGCAGCGCGAAGAAGACAACCTGCAGAAGGATTACGGTCCGTCCGTCGCCGGACGGATCCTCTCCGGCGCCGAGGGGGTCATCGCGGAAGGGACGGACGCGATGATCGCGTACGCACCGCTCATTCTGCCGCAAACTCCCGGAGTGCGACAGCCCGCGGGGGTGGGGGTAAGTTCCTCCCTGTATGTGTTCGAGAGCGTCCCCCGCTCGATCCTCACGCGCGACGCGCGGGCCGCGGCGACGACCTACGCGCTGTTTCTTGTCGCCTTTCTTGCCTGCGGCGTGGGACTCGGGCTTATGGCCACGCGGCAGTTCACGAGGCCGATCTTCGAGGTGCGGCGCGGCGCGGAAGTGATCTCGCGGGGAAATTACCGTCACCGCCTGGACGTGAAAACGGGGGATGAGATCGAGGAGCTCGCGGGGCAGTTCAACCGCATGGCGTCCTCGCTCGAGGAACACGAAAGGGAGATACAGCAGCACCGGTACCGCCTCGAGGAGATGGTCGAGGACCGGACGCGGGAGCTCGAGGAAGGGAAAGGGCGCCTCCAGGCGATCCTGGACAACGTCCCGAGCGCGTTTGTCATGCTTGATCCTTCCGGCCGGATCCGGACCGCAAGCGCCGCGTTCACCTCGATCACGGGCCGTCCGCTCGCCGAGGTGCAGAACATGGAGATCGGTGCCGTGCTGGGGAGGGCGGGCTTCTGCACCCATCCTCCTCCGGGGCAGGGGGTGCGCCCGCCCGCGGTGGAGAGCCACCTCGACGGTCCGCTCGAACAGCACGGGTCGGAGCGCTACTTTGAGCACGTGACGGTTCCCATCACGGAAGGGGGGACGCTGACTTCCATCGTCCAGATTATCACCGACGTGACGAAGCGAAAGCTTCTCGAGGAGCACCTGATCCATTCGGAGAAGCTGATGGCGACGGGAGAGATGGCGGCGATCATCGCGCACGGGTTCCGGAACTCACTCACTTCGATAAAGATGATCCTCCAGCTCCAGCAGGAATCGAAACGGCTGGGTCCCGGGAACCGCCGGTCCGTCCGGGTTGCACTCGACTCGATCCAGAGGATGGAGACCGTCGTCCAGGAGCTCCTGAACTTCGCCCGGCCCTCCCCGATGGAATTCTCTCCCGTGGACCTCAATGCGCTCGTCGAGGAGAGCCTTCTCCTCATCACTCCCCGCTTGAGGGAGCACGGGGTCGCGTTGTCCCGCAGGCTGGACCCTCTGATCCCCCCGATGACCCTCGACAGCGCACACGTGCGCGAAGCCGTGGTCAACGTCCTGCTCAATGCCCTCCAGGCGGTCGAAGGCCGGACCCGAAAGTCCCCGAAGGGGAGGATCACGGTCCTCACGAAGCATCTCCACCTGTCGAAGACGCTCCGCGACCTCCGGTCTCCTGCCGGCGACGGCGGGGCGGCGGCGCCGGGGGGGGAGATCCTTCTCCCGAAAGGTTGTGCGTGTGCGTTGCTCTCCGTCACGGATAACGGTGCGGGAATGGACCGTGCCATCCTCCGGCGGATATTTGACCCGTTCTTCACGACGAAGACCAATGGCACGGGACTCGGCCTCCCGATGGTGAAACGGACGGTGAACGCTCACGGTGGGATCGTCACGGTGAAAAGCACGAAAGGGAAGGGGACGACGTTTGAAATCCTCCTTCCCTGCGGGACCTCCCCCCCCCGGGGGCTTCAGGCCGCATTGGCGAACGCGGGAGCAGAACGATGAAATCAGATCGCACCAGGCTCGTGATCGTGGACGACGACGAGAAGATCCTCTTCGCCTTTGAGCAGGTGTTCAGGAAAGAGGGGTACGACACCGTGACGGCGAAGGACGGCGAAGAGGCCCTGGCCGTCATCGCGTCGGCCCGCCCGGATGCGGTGATCATGGATATCACGATGCCCAGGCTCGACGGCCTCGAGACGCTCCGGAGGATCAAGGAGGCGTCGCCGGCGCTTCCCGTCGTCCTCATCACGGGGTTCGGCACGATGCAGACGGCGATCAAGGCGATGCAGTACGGCGCGTTCGAATACATGACAAAGCCCCTCGACGTCATGGCGCTGCGCGACGTCGTCCACCGCGCGCTCGCGAGCATGAAGACCCACGTCGCGCCCGCGGGGGAGCCGGTGAGCTTCCAGACGCAGATCATCAGCCGTTACGACATCGTGGGACGGACCGCCCTGATGCAGGAGGTGTACAAACTCATCGGCTCGGTCTCGACGACGCCCAACCACACGTCGGTGCTCATCCTCGGGGAGAGCGGCACGGGAAAGGAACTCGTTGCGCGCGCCATTCATGCCAACGGGCCGAATGCCGGGGAGCCGTTCGTCGCGATCAACTGCACCGCACTGCCGGAGTCCCTTCTTGAGTCCGAGCTTTTCGGGTATGAAAAAGGGGCGTTCACGGGTGCGGGCGACCGCAAGTTCGGGAAATTCGAGGTGGCGTCCCGCGGGACGATATTCCTCGATGAAATCGGCATCCTCAGCCTTCCTCTGCAGCAGAAGCTGCTTCGCGTGCTCCAGGAGCGGGAATTTGAGCGCGTCGGAGGGAACGACACGCGCGTCGTCGAGGCGCGGTTCATCGCCGCGACAAATCAGGACCTCGCTTCGGAGGTCAAACGGAAGACATTCCGCGAGGACCTGTTCTTCCGTCTAAACGTCGTCACGATCCAACTGCCGCCGCTCAGGGACCGGAAGGAGGATATCCGCCTGCTTGCTTCGTATTTTCTTCAGAAATACAACGAGCAGCTGAAGAAGAGCCTGCGGGGGTTCTCCGGCGAGGCGCTTGCCCTGCTGGATTCCTACGCGTACCCGGGGAATGTGCGCGAACTGGAGAACCTCATTGAACGCTCGGTGATGCTCTCGAAGGGGGAGATCGTCCTCCCCGATGCGTTCGGCGACCTTGTCACCGGCCCGGCCTCGCACGGGGTGTCGCTCCCGATCCTGAGCGGGGTGTTCAGCAAATCGCGCGATCACGTGCTCGGCCTTTTCGAGAACCAGTTTCTCCGTCAACAGCTCGAGACGTTCCACGGGAACGTCACCGAGGCGGCCGCCGCCTCGCGGATGACCCGCCAGAATTTCCAGCGGCTGATGAAAAAACACAGGATCACCTCCCGTTCCTTTCGCTCCTAGCCGGCGGTCCTCCCCCGGCACGTGCCAAGCGCGCTTTGGCGGGTCCGCCAATCTATGATTGGCACCTGCTCTCCGGCTCCTCCATGAGGCACGATCACTTCCCCTCAAATCGTTGGATTTGTCCGATTCTTCACTGTCCGGCGCAATGGCACGACTGTTGCATTGAGAGAGGAAACTCACAGAGGCTCACATGTCACACCACCCGAGAGCCCTCGTCGTCGATGCCGATGAGAATATCCTTTCAGCCTTTGAAGACTTTTTCCGCGGAGAACACTGCGCCATGCTCTCCTCCTCCGGTCCGGAAGATGCTCTGCGGATCCTTGCGGGCACCGCGGTGAATCTCGTCATCGCCGACGTCACCCCGGAGCGGGAATCAGGCCTCGCGCTCTGCAGGAAACTCAAAGAGACCCGTCCGCAGACGAACGTCATCGTCATTACGGGCTACCCCAACGTCATTGCGGAGGCGGATGCACGGAGCTCGGGGGCCGACTTTTACTTCCTCAAGCCGCTGGAGCTCGATGACCTTCGCGTCGCGGTGAGGAGATGCCTGCGCGGGACCTGAACACATTCACATTCCGAGGAGTCAGCCATGAATCGTATCGTGTACGGCGTTGTCGCAGCGTGCGTCCTTCTCCTCCTTATGGCCGAGCGCTCGTACGCCATACCCGCCTTCGCGCGGAAATACAAAACAAGCTGTGCGACGTGCCACACGGGATTCCCGAAACTGAACGCGTTCGGCGACGCTTTCCGCAGGAACGGCTACCAGTTTCCCGCGGGGACGGATGCGGAATTCACCAAGGAGGAGCCGGTGAGCCTCGGTTCTGAAGGAAACAAGAAGGCCTTTCCCGACGCGATCTGGCCGGGGAGCATTCCGGGAAGCTCGCCGTTCTCCCTTTTCCTGAACGGCGAGATGGACTACAATCCGAAAGTCGACCCCCGGTTCACGTTCGGCGGGCTCGGGAGCAGCATTGAAGCGGTCGCCGCCGGGACACTCGGCGAGGACCTGTCGTTCTGGGGTCATTTCATACTGAACAGCGACGGCACCGCGGAGCTGAACAGGATCTTCCTCATATTCAGCAACCTCGTCGGGGAGAGCTACGGACTCAACATGCGCGTCGGCGTCTTTGAGCCGGGCCTGTTTTCGTTCTCGACGCACCGGTCGTGGCTTGAAGGATATTGGCTGACGACGCGCCCGTTCAGCTCCGACATGGGATGGTCGATCGAGGAGACACAGAAGGGGATCGAGCTGAACGGCATCCTGCATGACAGGTTCACGTGGAGCGCGGGAATCGTGGAGTCGTTCGGGAATCCCCACGCTGACAAGGATTACTACGGCCACGTGGCGTACAAATTCGGAGGTCTGCCGCCGAGCGGAGTCGTGGCCGCGGGGTCCGCGCCGAACAACGCCCAGCCCTTCATGGACAACTCGCTCACCCTGGGGGCGTTCGCCTACGCGGGAAGCGCGTCGCTCGGGCCCGACACCGCGGCTGCCGACGACAAATTCACGATGATCGGAGGAGATTTCAATGCTTTCTACGAACGGTTCAACTTCTTCGGCGGCATCGGCGTCCGCCACGACAACCAGCCGTTTGTAGGGACGGCCGGTCTCGCCGCCAACACGACGGTGTGGTTCGCGGAGCTCGATTACGTCGTGTTTCCCTGGCTCCTCCCGGGGATCCGGTACGAATCGTGGACGAGTCAGACTCCCGACATCGGGAGCACTGCGAATGCCGTGGTGTCGTACAGCGAGCAGCAGATCGTTCCGGGGATCGTGTTCCTGATCCGTCCAAACGTGAAAGCGACGCTCCGGGCAAGTTTCGCGGGAAAGGGAGCCGTCAATTATACCGGCCAGACCCTCCCCTCGGTGAGTCTCCAGCCCGGGACGGTCAGCCTGGCGCTTGCAGTCGGGATTTGACGGGCGCGGCCTGACCCGCTCCCCGGAAATGTCAACGCACATCACGAACAATAACCGGAGTACGCACATGAAGTCCATCACCCGCACGATCATCATCACGCTGCTTGCATTCTTCGCCGTCCGCCCCGCCCCGGCGGGAGGGATCACCGGTACCGTGAAGGCGAAGGGAGCAAAGAACGGCGGGGACGCCGTGATCTTCATCGAAAAGGTCCCCGGGAAGACCTTTCCCGCCCCGAAGGAGCACCCCCGGATGGACCAGAGAAACATGACGTTCATCCCCCACGTCATGCCCGTGCTGGCAGGGACGACCGTCGACTTTCTGAACAGCGACGACGTGCTGCACAACGTGTTCTCCCCCGACAAGTGCGCCGAGAAGTTCAACCTGGGTTCGTGGCCCAAGGGGCAGACGAAATCGTACACGTTCAAGGACGCGGGATGCACGGTGACGCTCCTGTGCAACGTGCACCCGGAGATGGAAGGATACGTCGTGGTACTGGAAAACCCGTACTTCGCCGTGAGCGCGAAAGACGGGAGCTATGCCGTCAAAGATGTCCCGCCCGGCAAATACACGGTGAAGATCTGGCACGAGCGGCTTAAGGGGCAGGACGTCGTCGTCGATGTTCCCGAGAAAGGGAACGCCACGGCGGATTTCGAGATTCACCGGTAACATCACACGGGTGATCCATGGCCGGGCAGATCAGGTTCGTCGACAGCGCATGGCTTGATTCCAACTTCCCCTGCATGAGCGGATGCCCCGTGCACACGGAAGCGGGGCGCTACGTCGGGCTCATCGAGGAGGGGCGGTTCCGCGAGGCGTACCACGTTGCCCGCAGGCCCAATCCCTTTGCCTCGATCTGCGGGCGCGTCTGCGCGGCTCCCTGCGAGACGGCCTGCCGGAGGGGGAAGATCGACGAACCGGTGGCGATCCGCGCCCTGAAGCGGTTCGTCTGCGAGCGGTTCGGCGTCGAAAGCATGGTGGACCTCGAACGGCTGAGGGAAGTGTTCGGGAAGTCCGTCAGGAAGAACGGCATCCGCGTCGCAGTGGTGGGCGCGGGCCCGGCCGGACTCTCCTGCGCGCACGACCTCGCGCTCCTCGGCTACGACGTGACGGTCTTCGAATCTCAGCCGGTGGCGGGGGGAATGTTGCGGCTCGGCATACCTGAGTACCGGCTCCCCCGCGAGCTCATACGCCTGGAAATCAATGCGATACTCAGCCTGGGAGTGGACCTCCGGGTGAACTCCGCCGTCGGGCGCGATTTCACGCTGGGGGATCTGAAGTCTCAGGGGTTCCGCGCCGTCTTCCTTGCCATCGGTGCGCACAAGAGCCGCGACCTGCGGATCGAGGGGGTGGACCTCGACGGGGTCCTCCGCGCGGTCGACTTTCTCCTGAACATGAACCTCGGATACCGCGTCGAGCTGGGAGGGAAAGTCATCGTGATCGGCGGCGGGAACGTCGCCATCGACGTCGCGCGCTCGGCGGCCAGGCAGGAACGGGGGGGGGATGCGGGTCCGGTGACGGAGGTCGCCGAGGCTCTCGACGTTGCGCGGTCCGCGATCCGTTTCGGGGCCAAAGAGGTCCATATGGTATGCCTCGAGGACATCGCCGAAATGCCCGCCTCCCGGGAAGAGATCCACGACGCGAAGGAAGAACACATCGAGATTCACACGCGCAAAGGCCCCCACAGGATACTGGGAAAAGGGGGGAAGGTCACGGGGCTCGAGACCGTCGCGTGCACGTCCGTCTTCGACGCTTCGGGCCGCTTCAACCCGCAGTTTGCGCCCGGATCGACCGAGGTGATGGAGGCGGACACGATCATTATGGCGATCGGTCAGTCATCCGATCTTTCCTGGGTCCGCCCGGAAGACGGGATCACGCTCGCCCCCCGCGGGACGATACAGGTGGACCCCGTGACGCTTGCCACGACGGCTCCGGGCGTGTACGCCGGGGGGGACGTCTCGTTCGGCCCGAGGAACGCGATCGACGCGGTCGCAAACGGGAAGAAGGCCGCGGCCTCCATTCATGCATTCCTCGGGGGCGGGGAGGGCGCCCGCGTGGAGGTCGCCTTCCACGAGCGCGAGATCGAGATCGTCGTCGCGAACACGAAAGCGTACAGCCGTCCATGGGGATACGAACGCGAGGGGCGCGTCCCCGTTCCCTCGCTCCCTATCGACAGGCGTGTCGGGGTATCGCAGATCGAGCTTGGATACGGTGAGGAGGAGGCCCGCCGCGAGGCGTCGCGCTGCCTCCACTGCTGGGAGAATACCGTGTTCAACGAATCCGGGGAGGACACGGGGAGCGAATGCATTCTCTGCGGCATGTGCAGCGACATCTGTCCGGAGAGCTGCATCGAGCTCGTCGCCTCCGGGAGGGTCGGGGCGGATGCGCCGCTGGAGGCCGACATGGCCCTAACGTACGGGATCGCGATCGCCGGCTCGTCGGAGGAGGGGGCCGGGACCGTGATGATCAAGGACGAAGAACGGTGCATTCGCTGCGGGCTCTGCGCGATGCGCTGCCCCGTCGCCTGCATCACGATGGACGCCTACTCGGCTTCCGAATCAATGACAATCGGTTGAATCAACAGGGGGAGCAAACCGTTATGGCCACCTCAGACGATCGTACTTCCGGCGGTGCGGGCCGTGCCGCGGATTCGTTCACGCGGAGGCACTTTCTCGAGCTCATCGGCGCCGGCGCGATCGGGGTCGCGGCCGTGGGGAGCGGCGTCCTCTCGACGGAGTACCTTTCCCCCAATGTCGTGAAGGAACCCCCGACCCGCTTCAAGGCGGGGATGCCGGAGTCGTATCCCCCGGGGAGCGTCACGCTCGACAAAGAGCAGAAGGTGTTCATCGTCCGGGCGAAAGAGGGCTACTTCTACGCCCTCTCGGCGACGTGTACGCACCTCGGGTGCATCGCGAACTGGAAACCTGACGAAGGGATCGTGGCGTGCCCCTGTCACGGTAGTAAGTTCGACAGGGAGGGGAACGTGATCGCCGGGCCGGCCCCGCGCCCCCTGCCGCGCTACGCGATGAGCCTCGACGACCACGGCCAGATCGTCATCGACAAGGGGCTTGTCGTCGGCGACGACTCCACGCTGAAAGTCTGATGTCCCATCCGTCGAAGGAGGAGCCGTGAAGGAACCATTCCGTTCGCTCACCCGGTCGCAGGTCTGGCGGTCCGTATTTCGCCACGGACTTCCCCTGTCGAACAGGACCCGGGCAGAAGCGGTGTTCTACAACTTCTTCCTCCACGTGCACCCGGCGAAGGTGCGGAGGCGGTCGTTGAAATTCACATACACCTGGGGCCTGGGAGGCCTCTCGGCGGGTCTGTTCATCGTGCTCGTTCTCTCGGGGGCGCTCCTGATGCTGTACTACCGCCCCTCGGTACAGCAGGCGTACGGTGACATGAAGGACCTCCAGTTCGTGGTCTCCTCAGGCCAGTTCCTCCGCAACATGCACCGGTGGGCGGCGCACGCGATGGTGGCGATGGTGTTCCTGCACATGCTTCGCGTGTTCTACACGGGTGCCTACCGTCCGCCGAAGGAATTCAACTGGGTGGTCGGCGTCATCCTTTTTGTTTTCACCGTCCTGCTCAGCTATACCGGGTACCTGCTTCCCTGGGACCAGCTTGCCTACTGGGGGATCTCCGTGGGGACGAACATGGTCCGGTCGGTCCCGTTCGGGCTCGGCGAGCGGATCTCCTATCTTCTCCTGGGCGGGAACATTGTTGGCGAGAACGCGCTTGTTCGCTTTTATGTGCTGCATTGTTTCGTCCTCCCCGTCGCGGCGATGGTGCTGATGGGGATACATTTCTGGCGCGTTCGGAAAGACGGCGGCGTATGACGGGCGCTCCCGTGCGACGGCGGTCGCCGTGCACGACATGTCGAACTGAAACCATGGTGGACCTATGAGTGCTGATTTCCGCGCGGAGAGAAATTCGAACGCCGGGGCTGTTCCGAAACGCGTCGCGTTCATCAAGGGGCGGACCGCGGCGCGCGTCCGGAAGGAGGAGGAGGATCTCGTGATGACGGTCCCCCACCTCGTCGTGCGGGAAGCCATTGCGTTCATGATCATGGTCGTCGTCCTTGCGCTCGTCTCGCTGTTCTTCAACGCGCCGCTGGAATGGGTTGCCAACCCGGAGCACACGCCGAACCCCGCGAAGGCGCCCTGGTATTTTCTCGGGCTGCAGGAGCTGCTCCATTATTTCCCCCCGATCGTCGCGGGGGTGATTCTGCCGACCCTGGCGGTGATCGCCCTCATCGTCATTCCCTATTTCCGGGTCAATGTCAGGCGCGAGGGACTCTGGGAATCGGACCGGCGGCGCAATCTGGTGGTCGTCCTTTCGGCTGCGGGGGGCCTCTCGATCCTCCTCTTTTTCTATCACGTCTACGCGATGCTTGTCCCCACGCTCATCGTGGCCGCGGTGATGGTGGCCCCCGCGTTCCTCAGGAAGCCCGGCAGATTCCCGCTCTGGCTCTCCTCGCGCCCCATTTCATGGTGGATCATGACCTGGTTCGTCATCGTCGTCGTCGTCCTTACCGCGATAGGCACACTGTTCCGGGGTCCTGAATGGAGCTGGACCTGGCCCTGGAAGGAGATCTACTGATGAAACCCCTCCGCCTGACGTTTGCCGTCGTCGCCGTCCTGTTCCTCGTCGTCCTTGCGGTCGCTCCGCTGAAGGACTACCTGAGGGAGTGGAAAAAATACCAGGCCGGGTACAACAGTCTCGTCGCCGGGCTGCCGCAACGGGTGAAACCCGTCGATATCGGGATCCGCCAGGTGTGGGTCCAGAAACTCGACCGGGTGGACAGGTGCGTGACGTGCCATCTCGGGGTGAAGGAGCCCGCGCTCCATGGCGCCCCCGAGCCGTACAGGACGCATCCCCGGATCTATCACGACGTGGACGACCTCGGCTGCACGTTCTGTCATGAAGGCCAGGGGGCGGCCACGGAGTATCTGGAATCCACGGGGAACGTGAAGTACTGGGACAGGCCGATGCTCCCGCGCCGGTACCTTGAGGCCTCCTGCGGGAAGTGCCACAAGGGGGACGATGTTCCAAGCGCGCCGATCCTGAATCTCGGGAGGAAACTCATCCGCGAGTCCAATTGCGCGGCCTGTCACCGGCTGGGGGGATATCAGAAGCAGTGGGTTCCCTCGCTCGACGGCATCGGCGAAAAGGTGAACCGGACGTGGCTCCTCGCCTGGCTCAGGCATCCGAGGGCATACGCGCCTTCGACGAAGATGCCCGACTTCCTCATGTCGGACGACGAGGCGAACACGCTTGCGGATTTTCTCCTTTCCTTCAGGACATTCCCCGGAAACGCACTGCTCGATTCCGTGCCCGAAGTGCTGAAGACCGCTTCGGAATCCCAGAAATCGAAGCTGATCGAGCTCGGTGCCACGAAGTTCAGGGAGGCCCGGTGCATCAGCTGTCATCCGATCAACGGAAAGGGGGGGTACGTTGCCCCGGAGCTCGGGAAAATCGCGAGCAAGGTAAGCGTCGGGTGGCTGTACAACTATATCAGGCAGCCGAAGCGTCTCCAGGGAGGGGTCCTGATGCCCCGGTACAGGTTCAGATCGGAGGAGCTTGCAGGGGTCGTGGCGTACATGGAGAGCGAGTTCGTCGACTACGACATGGGAGCCGCCGCGCCCCACACGCCCGATCCCGGATTCTTCGAGAAGGGGCGTGCACTGTTCAGGAAATACAGCTGCGGGGCCTGCCACGAGCTCCAGGGGATGGGGCGCGTCGAGGAAACAGGGCCCGATCTCTCGAAGGTCGGATCCAAGCGGCTCTACGAAATCGACTTCGGCCGTTCGGGTATCGAGCAGACGCTCCCTTCGTACCTGAAGACGAAACTTCTCACTCCGCACGTGTTCGGTGAGTCAATGAAGATGCCGGATTTCGGGTTCCGCGAGGATGAGGCAGAAGCCGTCGCCGTCGCGCTGCTTGGCAACACGGACGACAGGATTCCCCCGGATCTCGTCGTCCCCGCAGCGCCCCGCTCCACGTTTGCCCCTCAGGGGGAGTTCGGCAAACTCGTCGACGACCTTGCCTGCCTGGGGTGCCACGTCATGAACGGCCGGGGGCGACTCATCGCGACGGACCTTTCGCTCGAGGCCAGCCAGGCCCGCCGTGAATGGATCGAAGGGTACTTCAGGGTGCCGTATTCCCTCCGGCCCGTGCTCACGGAGCGGATGCCGAACCTGTTTCTCTCCGCCGGCGAAATCAAGACGCTCGTCGACTACATGGAGACGACGTTTATCGCCGACAGCCTCGAGCACGACGTGAGACAGGACCCGGCCGGGGCGGCGATCGGACGGGGGCTGTACTACGAACGTTACGGGTGCCAGGGATGCCACCAGATCGGCGCGAAAGGGGGGTATGTCGGACCGCCTCTCGACAACGCCGGCGCACGCCTCACTCCGGGCTGGATTTTTCACTGGCTGAAGAACCCTCAGGCCCTGAAACCCGGGACGATCGAACCGAACAACAATCTGACAGACGCGGAAGCAGACGCCCTGACGGCGTTTCTTCTCAACCAGAAATAGCATTCACATACCCGCGCATCCGTATGAGACGCACACCCATTGTTGCTTTCGCGGTCACTCTTCTTCTCGCCGGGTGTTCGGCGAAGAGGAATGCAGGGTCCGCCGCCCCCGCGGACAGCGCGCGGGGTGTCGATTCTTCCGCGGCCGCGACGATTCCGGCCGCCGCACCACGCCTCCTCTCGTATGAAGAGCGGCAGGGGAGCCTGCTGTACGCGAAATACTGTGCCGTCTGCCACGGGAAGGAAGGAAAGGGAGACGGGTTCAACGCGTTCAACCTGGACCCGCGGCCGAGGGATTTCTCCGACTCGTCGTACATGGCTGCGCTGAGTGACGGCCAGATCCTTCAGACGATCGCCGGCGGCGGGCGGAGCGTCAACAAATCCCCCCTGATGCCCTCGTACGGCTGGACCATGGACGCCGCAGAGATCCGCTATGTCGTCTCCTACATCCGCACCTTCTCATCGAACCCGTGACCCTCCATTCACCCCTCCCTTGAACTTCATTCCGACTCCTGATATATTCGATTGAGCCGCGTCCCCGCACGCCGGCCTCCGTCGCTCCGTTCTCTATTTATAGAACACCCGGCGTTCCATTCACGGCCAGAAGGTCAAGGATGTCAAAGGAAATTCCTTCAGTATCTGAGCTCACCGCCCGCTACACCTACGGGGGATGGCGATATCAGAAGGACTGGAAACCCCTTCACATCGTGGAGGCGCAGGACTGCCACTTTACGGACGCGGAAGGAAAACGGTACCTGGACTTCTCCTCCCAGCTCATGTGCGTCACGCTCGGGCACGGGAACCGCGAGGTCATTGCCGCGATCGGGGAGCAGGCGAAGAAGCTCGCGTACGTCAGCCCGGGCTTTGCCACCGATGCCAGGGCGCAGCTGAGTCTCCGGCTTCTTGAGGTCCTTCCCGCGGGGCTTGAGAAATTCTTCTTCACGACGTCCGGCACCGAGGCGAATGAGACCGCGTTCAAGATCGCCAGGATGTACACCGGGAAGACCAAGATCATCTCGCGCTACAGGTCCTACCACGGCTCAACCATGGGGTCGATTGCCGCGACGGGAGATCCCCGCAGGTGGGCGATGGAGCCGGCGGGGAAGATCCCGGGCGTGATATTTGCGCCCGAAGTTCATTGCTACAAATGTCCGATCCGCCACACCTATCCCGGGTGCGGTATCGCCTGCGTTGAATACATCGGCCACATGATCGAAAACGAGAGCGACGTCGCAGCCGTCCTCGTCGAGCCCGTCGTCGGAACCAACGGTGTGATCGTTCCTCCCCCCGAATACATGCCCCGCCTGCGCCGGATCTGCGACGCCGCGGGGGTTCTTCTCATCGCGGACGAAGTCATGACGGGATGGGGGCGAACCGGGAGGTGGTTCGCGATGGACCACTGGAACACCGCGCCGGACATACTCACGACGGCAAAGGGGATCACGTCGGCGTACGTCCCGCTCGGGCTTTGCGCGACGACGGCGAAGATCGCGTCGTTCTTCGACGACCACTATCTTTCCCACGGCCACACGTACGAGGCGCATCCCATGACGCTCGCGCCCGCCGTTGCGGCGATCGACGAAATCAAGCGCCTCCGGCTCGTCGAGAGGGCGAATGAGATCGGCGCGTACGTGGGGGAGAGGCTCCGCGCCCTTATCCCGTCCCACCCGTCGATCGGCGACGTCCGGGGGATCGGCCTTTTCTGGGCGGTTGACCTCGTGAAGAACCGGGAGCGGAAGGAGCCGTTCAATTCGATGGCGGACAGGATCGGTGGCGGGCCGCTTGTCGTCGACCGTGTCGCAGCCGACCTGATGGCGCGGGGGGTGTTCCTCCAGGCGTGGGTCAGCCATCTGGTGATCGCGCCGCCGCTCATCATCACCCGCGAAGAAGTGGATACCGCCGTCAGGGCGCTCGACGCGGCGCTGGCGATCGCGGACAGAGAAACCGTGCCCTGAAATCAGGATTCACTGACGATACTCCCATGTCGCTCCTCATTACATCCGGCCGGATTGTAACGGCCGACGATGACTACACGGCCGATATCTTCGTCGAAAAGGAGAAGATTGCGGCGGTCGGAACGGATTTAAACGTCACGGCCGACACCGTGTACGACGCGCGGGGAAAATACGTGATTCCCGGCGGGATCGACGTGCACACGCACATGGACATGCCGCTCGGGGCGACGACCTCGAGCGACGACTTTGAGACCGGGACGCGCGCGGCGGCGTTCGGGGGCACGACGTGCATCATCGACTTTGCCACGCAATCGAGGGGGCAGGGGATGCGGAAAGCCCTTGACGTCTGGTGGAGCAAGGGGGAGAAATCGACGATCGATTACGGCCTTCACATGATCATCACGGATCTCCCTGAGTCGCACATGGAGGACATGGACGACCTGGTCAGGGAGGGGGTGACGAGCTTCAAATTGTTCATGGCCTACCCGGGATCGCTCATGGTCGACGATGACACGATATACCGTGCGATGCGGCGGACCGCGGCGAACGGGGCGCTCATCTGCCTCCATGCCGAAGACGGGTCGGCCATCGACGTTCTCATCCGGGAAGCGCTGGAGGCGGGGAACACCGCCCCGGTTTATCATGCCCTGACCCGGCCGCCGTCAGGGGAAGCGGACGCCGTGGCAAGGGGAATCACGCTCGCGGAGAAGGCGCATACGCCGGTCTATATCGTCCATGTCACGTCCGCAGACGCTCTCGGGAAACTCTCGGAAGCGCGCACGCGCGGGATCCCCTCGTTCGGCGAAACGTGCCCTCAGTATCTCCTCCTCTCGGTCGAAGACCTCGAGCGTCCCGGTTTCGAGGGAGCCAAGTTCGTCCTCACCCCTCCCCTCAGGGAGAAGTCCCACCAGGAGAAACTCTGGCAGGGACTCAAGGAAGGGACCCTGCAGGTTGTCTCGACCGATCACTGCCCGTTCTTTTTCAGGGGGCAGAAGGAAATGGGGCGGGACGATTTTACGAAGATACCGAACGGAGGGCCGGGGGTGGAAAACCGGCTGCAGCTTCTCTTTCACTACGGCGTGAACAGGAAGAGGATATCCCTCCGCCGCTGGGTGGACCTCGTTGCGACGTCCCCCGCGAAATTGTTCGGGTTGTACCCCCGCAAGGGGACGATCGCCCCCGGGAGCGACGCGGATATCGTCATCTGGGACCCGGAGGCGGAACACACGATCTCGGCGCGTACGCATCACATGCGCGTCGACTATTCCATGTATGAAGGGCACACCGTCAAAGGGAGCGCCGAGCGGGTGTTCTCGCGGGGCGAACTCGTCGTCGACCGCTCACAGTGGCTCGGCCGGCCCGGCCGGGGCGCGTACGTGAAGCGTGGGGCCTTTGCGGGGGCGTGGAGAGAGCAACGGGAATAATTCACAAGAAGCGGGAGGACCCATGTCGCTGCGGCCGGTCAAAAAGATCATAAAGGCGAAACCCACGCTGGAAGGAGCAGGCGTCCACCTTCGCCGTGCGTTCGGATTCGGCAATACGTCCGACTTCGACCCGTTCCTCCTTCTCGACGACTTCCGGAACGACATTCCGGAGGAGTATCTCGCGGGATTCCCCTGGCATCCTCACCGCGGGATCGAGACGATCACCTACGTGCTTGCGGGCACCGTGGAACACGGCGACAGCATGGGAAACCGCGGGGCGATCACCTCCGGTGATGTCCAGTGGATGACGGCCGGGAGCGGGATTATTCACCAGGAGATGCCGAAGGGGGACGAAGTGGGAAGGATGCACGGATTCCAGCTCTGGGCGAACCTCCCCTCGGCGCTGAAGATGACTGCTCCGCGCTACCAGGAAGTGAAGTCGGCGGACGTCCCCGAAGTCACCGACGATGACGGCACCCGTGTACGGATCGTCTGCGGGAGTTTCTGGGGGAAGAAGGGTCCGGTGGAGGGGATCGCGGCCGACCCCGTCTATCTCGATGTCTCGGTCCCCCCGGGAAAGAAGAAGACGCTCCCCGTCGCGATGACGAGCAACGCGTTCGCGTACGTCTTTGCCGGGAGCGGGAAATTCGCCGGTGCATCCGGCCCCCTGGCGGTCCCCACCGAAGGCGTGGGATGGATGGACACCGCACCCCCGCCGGAGGCGGAGAACCGGTCGCTCGTATTGTTCGACAGCGGGGATGAAGTCGCCGTGCAGACGGGGGACGAGGGGGTGCGTTTTCTCCTTGTCTCGGGAAAACCGATCGAAGAGCCGGTGGCCTGGTACGGACCAATCGTCATGAACACTCAACAGGAGCTCCAGCAGGCGTTCGAGGACCTCGAACGGGGGACGTTCCTGAAATCCAAAGGATCAGTCGGCAGGACGGGAGGCAAGTGAAACCGTATACGTGGATGTTCGTCATTTGTTCGGTCGTGTTCGGGTCAGGCCGCGTCAGCGCCCAGTGGGTCCACTTGAGCGGCCCCGCGGGTGCCTACGCGTTCACGGTCAACGGTCCGGCGATATACGCCGCGACATTCGGGCAGGGAGTGTTCGTGTCGTCGGACGAAGGGGCGGACTGGACGCCGATCGATTCCGGTCTGATAAACACCGAACTGTTCGCTCTGGCCTCTGCAGGGACATACCTGTATGCCGGCACGTTCGATGGGGGAGTCTATATTTCGTCGAATGGAGGCGTGAGCTGGGACTCTTCGAATTCGAATTTGCCGACGTTGAGAGTCATATCGCTTGCGACATTCGGCACCGACGTGGTTGCAGGGACGTACGGCTACGGGGTATTCGTCTCATCGGATAGCGGCGCGTTCTGGAATCCGACGGTCCTCAATGGATTCTCGGTCTACGCGTTCGCGCCTCTCGGCTCCAGGCTCTGCGCGGCAACGTACGGCGGGGGGGTATTCGTTACCCCCTCCGGCGATACCTCCTGGGGGGGGACAGTGGATACCGGGATGACAAACACGAACGTTGTCTCGCTCGCGTCAGTCGGATCCACCATATTCGCAGGAACGATAGGGGGAGGGATCTTCCGTTCGACGAATGCAGGCGCCTCCTGGAGCGCCGCCGACTCGGGCCTCACCCGCTACAACATCAATGCGCTTATCGCCGTAAGGACGAATGTCTTTGCCGGGGCGGACACCGGCGTCTTCCGATCGACGGACATGGGTCGATCATGGTCCCTCGTGGACACGGCGCTTCCGCCGACCGACATCTACGCGTTCGCCGCGACGGCGACAAACCTCTTCGCTGGCACGAACGGTTACGGCATCTGGCGGCGCCCTCTCTCGGAGGTCGTGATCACGGGTCTCACGGCGTCCGGCGCTCTCCCGGGGTCGTTCAGGCTCGAGCAGAATTTTCCCAACCCCTTCAATCCTTCGACGACGATCCGGTACAGCATCCCCCGCAGATCGCAGGTGACGCTGACGGTCTTCAACATACTCGGACAACGCGTGGCCACACTTGTCGATGCTGTTCAGGATCCGGGTCCGCACGACGTCCGGTTTGACGCCCTCTCACTCGCCTCCGGTGTGTATTTCTACCGGTTGAATGCCGAGGGCCGCGCGGACACGAAAAAGCTCGTCGTTCTTCGATAGGGCCACCCGGCCCGGGCCCGGTTTTCCCTTAACTTCCCTCTCCTCCGGCTGCACCGGGCTCACAGCGGTTTACCCCGAGCTCTCCTCCCCTGTGATCAAATTCTGCTCTCTAGTACCAACGATTGTGCAACCCACCGAAGTCCACCGCACATGTTGCAGTTTTATGCAGCTATAACATATTGTAAATGAATATGTTACATAGATAATTCACTGAGCAGCATTTTCTTCTTGACAAACGCCTTCGCGTAATCTATATTTGCACAAACGTTTGTGCATCTCGTCTCTCTTTCCTCCCGTTCTCAATTTTCCCGATCGATTTTCCAGGTATGACCGTGGCTGTCACGCTGAATGACATAGCGAAGAAATCCGGCTTCTCCGTCTCGACGGTTTCACGCGTCCTGAACAAGAAGACGCGCAAGTACCGGATCAGCAGAGACGTCGAGCGGATTATTCTGGCGACGGCGAAGGAACTCAAGTACCGGCCGAACGAGATGGCGCGGGGTCTGCGGCTGAAAAAGTCGCACACGATCGGGCTCATCGCCCCCGATCTCTCGAATCCGTTTTTCGCCCAGATCGTCAAGACGATTCAGACGGAATCCCACCGGCTCGGCTACAGCCTTGTCGTGTGCGACTCGGACGAGGAGATGGACCTGGAGGTGGAGCACAGCGGTCTTCTCCTCAGCAAGGGGGTCGACGGGCTGATCGTCATGCCCGTCGGACAGGAGTACGCCCATCTCGAATCCATTCTCCAGAACGGCACCCCCATTGTCCTTCTCGACCGGGCGTTTGAGAATCTGAAAGCGAACACCGTCGTCATCGACAACTACGGCGGCTCGCTCGAGGCGGTGAACCTCCTGATTGAAAACGGGCACGTGCGCATCGCAATCATCCAGGGGCTACCCGATACGCTCACGAGCAGGGCCCGCCTCCAGGGATACACCGACGCGCTGAAGAACAACGGGATTCCTCTCGATGAGAGTCTTGTCGTCGGTAAGGATTTCCGGAAGGAAAACGGCTACATCGAAACCAAGTTCCTCCTGAAGAACGAGAAACCTCCAACAGCGCTCTTCACGACGAGCGATCTTATCACGCTCGGCGCGCTCCAGGCGGTCGCGGAAGAGGGGCTTGAGATCCCCATGGATCTGTCGGTCGTTGCGTTCGACGATCTTGAAAGCGCGGACTATTTCCGCTGTCCGATCACGGCGGTCTCCCAGCCGAAAGAGGCGATGGGCCAGATGGCCGTGAAGCTCCTCATCGAAGAGCTGAGGGGCGCGGCCGCGGCGGAAGTGCGGACGATCGTCCTGAAGACGACGCTCATCCGCCGCCACTCCGTGGGAAGGGCTCCGGTTGCGGGGCCCGTCTCCATCGGGCAGGGTTAGGGCCGGGCCCCGCTCCGGACCGGGGCTGTTGAAGGGACTGCCGGTTTCTTTTCCAGAAGATGAGGTGTGCATGAGTCGATCGATGATATACGCCGTCGTTGCCGCGATGTGCCTGGTGCCCGCCGGATGCACGAAGAAGAGCGAGCAGGCCGGCGGCGTCGTGACGCTGACGTTCTGGCACAGCACGGTCTCCTCCACGGTTCCCGCGCTCAACGAGCTCATGGCCAGGTTTCACGAGGAGAACCCGGGAATCGAGGTTCGGCCGCAGTACGTGCCGACGGGGGATGCGCTCATCCAGAAGCTCATCACATCCGTGCAGAGTCACACGGCTCCCGACATCTCCTGGATTCACGCGAACTTTCTGCAGGATATCATCGAAGGGGACGCCATATACAGGATCGACGAGTTCCAGTCGGGCCCGGACAGCATGAAGCAGGCGGACCTCAACGACATTTTCCCCCCGCTCCTCCAGGAGTCGAAGTGGAGAGGGACGATGTACAGCCTGCCTATGGAGGCGACGGGGATTGCGCTCCTGTGCAACAGGGAGCTGTTCCGCAATGCCGGGCTCGACCCCGACAGGCCGCCCGCGACGTGGTCCGAACTGCGCGAGGATGCGGTGAAACTGACGCGCACCAGGGACGGGAAGCCCGACCAGGTCGGCTTTTTCGTCCCGGTCTTTCCCGCGTCGGGACCGCTCGGCGACTGGATGGTCTGGCAGTTCTATCCGTTCCTCTTCCAGGCCGGGGGCGACGTCATCAACGCGGAGCAGACGCACGTGCTGTACAACAGCCCGGCCGGCGTGGCGGCGCTCGGCCTCTGGAAGAACATCTACAGCGACCTGCACCTGGGATCGTTCACGATCGACTACGAGGTGGCCTTCGCGTCCCGGAAACTCGCGATGACGCTCGACGGGCCGTGGAACCTCCCGCGCTGGCGGCAGATCAAGGGGTTGGACTGGGAGATCGCTCCGCTCCCGGCCGGACCGGCGAAGCGCGCAACGATCATCGGGGGCGAATACCTGGCGATATTCCGGCAGAGCCGCCACCCCGCGGAGGCCTGGCGGTTCGTGAAGTGGATGCTCCGGCCCGACGTGCAGGCGTTCTGGTCGATGAAATCCGGCTATCTCCCTGTGCGGAAAGCAGTGGCGGCCGACCCCGTGTACGCGAAATTCCTTCTGGAAAATCCCCAGCTCAAAGTCTATGTCGATCAGCTTCTTGTGGCGCAGGCGCCGAGCCCCATCGACTTTCACGGGCTGATGATCAGCAGGCACCTCGCCGAGGCGATCGAAAAAGCGACGCTCGGGGCGGCCGACCCGAAGACGGTCCTTGACGAGGCGGCCGCAAAGTCGGACGCCCTTCTCGGGTCGGACGGCAAACCCGCGGAACCCGGACGCTAGGAGCGCGCACGCCGATGACATCCCCGACGACACGGCCCCGCACACGCCGAACCGACTGGCTCGCGGGACTGGTGTTTCTCTCACCCACGATTGTCGTCTCCGGGGCATTCGTCCTTTTCCCGCTCCTGTTCTCGTTCTATCTCAGCTTCCACCAGTGGAACATGTTCAGCTCGGGCGCCTCGTTCGTCGGGCTGGACAACTACCGGCGCATCGCGGGAAACGCGGAGTTCTGGCAGGTCCTGAAGAACACGGCCCTGTACACGGCAGGGACCGTCCCCCTGAACATGGCGATCTCGCTCGGCGTCGCGTTCTTCCTGAACAAGAAGCTTGCCGGGAAAAAATTCCTGAGGACGGCGTTCTTCACTCCCGTGATCATGTCCTCCGTCGCGGCGGCGGTCATCTGGCGCTGGGTGTACGAGCCGAATTTCGGGCTCCTGAACACCGTCCTGGGATGGTTCGGGATTCCGGCGGTCAACTGGCTCAACGATCCTTCGGCCGCAATGTTCGCGCTCATCGTCATGGGGGTCTGGAAGACGTTCGGGGTCAACATGGTCCTCTTCTCGGCGGGACTGCAGGGGATCCCCGATCACTATTATGAGGCGGCGGAAATCGACGGCGCGGGCCGCTGGGGGCGGTTCTGGTACATCACGCTCCCGCTCCTGAGCCCGACGACGTTCTTCGTTCTCGTCATGTCGGTCATCGGTTCATTCCAGGTGTTCGACACGGTCTATGTGCTCACCTCGGGGGGGCCCCTGGGGACGACCAAGGTCCTGGTCTTCTATCTGTACGAGCATGCGTTCAAATTCTTCGAAATGGGATACGCCTCCGCCGTCGCCTACGTGATGTTCGCCATCGTGTTCGTCCTGACGCTGGCGCAGACGAAGTATCTCAGGAAGACCATCCACTACACCGCATGAAAGCGATGAACAGGCGATCGGTGAAAGGTGCGCTCGGGAGTATCGTCCTCCACGTGGTGATGTACGGCCTTGCGCTCATTACCGTCGCCCCGTTCCTGTGGATGGTCCTGACGTCGTTCAAGGAGCTCGGCGACATCCTGACTTACCCGCCGAGCTGGTGGCCGAAGGTATTCATCCTGGACAACTATGTCAACGCGTTTCAGTCCGCCCCGTTCGGCCGCTACTACGCCAACAGTCTCTTTGTCGCCCTCTCGGTCACCCTGGGCCAGCTCCTGACCTGCTCGATGGCCGCCTACGCGTTCGCGCGGCTGAAGTTTCGCGGGCGCGACGTGCTGTTCTACCTCTTCATCGGGACAATGATGATCCCGGGCCAGGTGACGATGATTCCGGCGTTCATGGTCCTGCACTGGCTCGGCTGGATCGATTCGTACCCGGCCCTGATTGTTCCGGGTCTCGCCTCCGCGTTCGGGACGTTTCTCATGCGCCAGTTCTTCATGACGATCCCCCGCGATCTCGACGACGCGGCGGCGATCGACGGGTGCGGGAAGTTTGCCCTGCTCTGGCGGATCATCCTCCCCCTGTCGAAGCCCGCGCTGGCGACGCTCGCGGTCTTCACGTTCATGGGCGTCTTCAACGATTTTCTCTGGGCACTCATCGTCGTGAGTTCGGAAGAGATGCGGACCGTCCAGCTCGGGCTGGCGATCTTCCGCGACAGGTATCAGACGGACTGGGGGCAGCTGATGGCGGCCTCCGTCGTCTCGACCCTCCCGATATTGATCATCTTCTTCTTCGCACAGAAATATTTCATCAAGGGAATCACGCTGAGCGGCCTCAAGGATTGACCCCGCCGGGTGTGATCATACTAATGAAAGGACACAGGCCAGCCATGCCGTCACAGGGAATGAGTCCTCGAAGGATTCCGGTGATGCTCGTCGCATTGCTCCTCTTTGCCGCCGGGTGCACGAAGGAAAGCAACGGCGTCCTCGCGCCGTACGACTCCCCGGCCCGCGCGATCTCCAGTCTCGCAATCCAGGACAGCGTGTACACGCCCGCCATCCGCTGGGTGGGGGGATACGTGGCCGCCCTGGGCGTGAACGTCGGGTCGCGTGCGTCCCTGGATACGACGCTGATCGCCCTGGCGTACGCACCGGCGAACGGCGTGAAGTTCCCGTTCACGTTCGGCACGATCCCCTCCGGCGTGCAGAGCCTGGTGTCGCAGTACGGTGGAACGGCCGCCACGACCCTGGCGGAGGACAACGTCTACACTTACTGGGTGATCAAGGACGAGGCGTGGAGCCAGATTTCCGCGCTGAAGAACCGGCCGATCGTCGTCGACACCACGCTGGCCGTTCCGTTCCAGGACCGGAACGATACGCTGTTCATCAGCCAGATGGATTTCGAGGCCGTGACAAAACGTCTCGATCTGTACATCAACATCAAGAATGTGCAGGTATACGGAAGGATCGCAAGCGATATCACGGTGACACAGTCGGAATCGAGCAACAATCCGCTGGTGACGTTCACGATCACCCCCGGCGTGCTGGATTCGGCGGTCTCCGCCGTGGGCATCTGTTCCGGGGACGCCTACAACGTGAACGCGCGGGTCTGGGAGGTTATTTCCGCCGACGTCCGTCCCGACACCACGATCTACTGGAAGAACGACGTTATCACGTCGCCTTTCAAACTGGGACAGGTGTTCCCCGGGACGACGGCGTTTGTCGATTACCCCGCCGGCGGCCTGAAGAGAAACCAGGAGTACTACCTCTGGTTTGCCAACAAGTACTGGGATCAGACGACGCGGCTCCGTTCGACCCCCAATTACGGTTTTGCCACATTTACGGTCTGGTGAACAATCGTCGGCCCATCGAGTACTGTTTGAAAGGAGGTGAGAGGTGCGTTTCAGCTTGGCCGCTTCTCGGGAAGGTGAAAAAAGTTTGCTGTACCCCACTCATACGTTCAACTTAACCATGGAGGCTTCAATGAGGAAGGCTTTGCTACTGGCGGTCGTGTCCCTCGTGCTCTCCGCGCCGCTGCTGTTCGCACAGACGTACCAGCGGAAAGTTGTGGAAGTACCGAAGGTCGATCCGTCTGCCATTACCGTCGACGGAAAGATGGACGAGCCGGCATGGGCGAACGCCGCTCACGCGGACCTCGTCACATCGACCGGATTCCAGATCTACACGTACCCGTACTACCGCGCCGGGCTCACGGAGCCGGAATACAACCAGCTCTATGCGCGCATGCTCTGGGCGAAGGACACGCTGTACGTGTTCTTCCACTGCAGCATATTCGTGAACGACTCAACTGGTCTCTACTGGAACGGCAAGTGGGTAGGGGACCAGCTCTTCATCAGCCTCTCGAACAGATTCGGTGTCGGGATGGAAGGCTGGTACGACGGCAACGTGTACGCGGCACCGGATGGCCCGTATCACTTCCTGATCCTCGGCGACCAGGTCACGCTGAACAACGGCGACACGACCAAGATCCCCACCGAGTACCAGAGGTTCCCGGGGGATACCGCCCGGGTATTCCACGCAAGCGACATTGCACACTGGGCCACGGTGATAGACACGGCGACGGGTCTCTGGAACGTGGAAATGGCGATCTACCAGCCGGACGCGAACGCTGACGCGCGTATCGGGTTCAACGTCGGCGGAAGCACGGGCTCGCGGATGACCGCGCAGGAATATAATGATGCCTACGCCTACTACACGTGGCAGCCCTGCGTGCCGGACTCGCCGTTCGCTCAGCCTTCCGGCGTCACGGTCCCCTCCTACGGTTCGGACCCCGGATTTTACAATCTGGCGAACTCGGATTACTGGTCGATACTGCATCTCCAGCCCGGCGTCGACGACTACGCACGGAAACAGGTCAACGTCCCGCAGGTGGATCCCTCGGCGATCACGATCGACGGGAAGATGAACGAAGCTGAATGGGCGAGCGCGGCGCACGCGGACCTCGTCACGTCGACGGGGTTCCAGATCTTCACCTATCCATACTATCGTCCGGGACTGACCGAGCCCGAATACAACACGCTGTACGGACGGATGCTCTGGGCGAAGGACACGCTCTACGTGTTCTACCACTGCAGCATATTCGTCAACGATTCAACGGGTCTCTACTGGGGCGGAAAGTGGAAAGGGGACCAGCTGTTCATCAGTCTTTCCAACCGGCTTGGCGTCAACATGGAGGGGTGGTACGACGGGAACTCCTACGCTGCGCCTGACGGTCCTTACCACCTCTGGATTTTCGGATCGAACGTGACGCTGAACGGCGGGGACACGACGAAGATCCCCACGGAATACCAGAGATTCCCCACGGATACCGCGAGGGTATTCCATGCGTCGGATATCGCACGATGGGCCGCGGTGATCGACACGACAACCGGGCTCTGGAACCTCGAAATGGCGATCTACAACCCGAACGTGGAGCTCGGCGGCAGGATCGGGTTCAACATCGGCGGAAGCACCGGTTCACGGCAGACGGCGCTCGAGTACAACGACGCCTACGCGTACTATTGCTGGCAGCCCTGCGTTCAGGATTCTCCGTTTGCCCAGCCGCATAATGTCGTCGTCCCGTCATACGGCTCGGATCCCGGATTCTACAACCTGGCCAGTTCCGACTACTGGCCGCTCCTGACGTTCACGCAGACCGGGGGAACCAGCGGCGTTTCCAACGGCCGCGCGAGCGGCGTGCCGGCAACGTTCGTCCTGAACCAGAACTACCCGAACCCGTTCAACCCCGCGACGATGATCTCGTACGAGATTCCGAAATCGGCGAAGATCAACATCGCGGTGTTCAACCTCCTCGGGCAGAAGGTCGCGACGCTGGTGGACGCTTCCCAGACCGCGGGCAAACACGAGGTGACCTGGAATGCGGGCAACCTCTCGACGGGCGTCTATTTCCTCAGGATGCGCGCCGACGATAACGTGATCGGAACAAGGAAGATGATGTTGCTGAAATAAGGACATTTGTCCTCCCACTTTTGCAGTATTTTGGTGAGAAGGCTTTGCGCTTGGAGTTGGAGGTGAGTACTTTCCTTCAACTCCAAGCACGAGCTTCACCGAAAGAACGGAGGACAGATGGAAGCACGAGCACGCTATAGGTCCGAGCATCGCAGAGCAGAATACGGTCGACTGAGGAAGAAGACACAGGAGCACGAGTTTGTTGATCGTTTGGAGCGGGAGTTCGAGTTCTCTCCGCGGATGAGCCGTGGCGTTCTGGATGTAGTGACGGAGATGTTCTTTGACAACCGGGAGATCGGCGCAGGCCAGATCGACTACACATGCGTGAGTGCGGACGAAGGTCCGGGTAAGACGATGGCGGATCTGAAGAAAGTCCGGGTGAAGTTGACACGTGATCTGGTGAGCGACGAGGATGTGGAGTCGCGTCTGGGCGCCAGTGCCAAGCGCAAGGTGCAGCTTCTTCGGATGACGGAAGAGGCGTACGACCAAGGTGGCTTGCTCACGCAGGAGGATCTCGGCCGCATCATCGGCGTGAGTGCCCGCACGATCCGGAGAGATGTGGAAGAGCTCATGGCGAACAAGCAGCTCAAACTCTTTCTCCGTGGCCTGCAGAAGGATATCGGCAAAGGGATCACGCACAAGGCATGGGTGGTCTCGCTCTACCTCCAGTGGAAGACCTACTCGGAGATTGAGCGGCTCACCGGCCACACGTCGGGGTCTATCAAGAGCTACCTCAACGACTTTTGCCGTGTCATGATGGCTCGTGAGCGGGGGATCCGTTCGGCTCGCGAGATCGGCTACTACCTGGGGAGAACCGAGCGCCTGGTGAGCGAGTACCTGGCGCTCTTGAAGGAGGCCGAGAAGATCCGAGAGCAACGATCCCGGCTCGAGAGCCTGAAGTACCAGATGCGACACCTGGAGCGAAAAAGCCCAGGAAAAAAGGGGCTTTCTACTATGGTCTGGAGGGCCCTCGCATGAGCACCGTCTCCAGAGCATATCACGACCGCTTTGAGAGCATCGCCAAGCGGGACTTCAAGACCGCGCTCATCCGGCTTCTGGAGCAGGAGTACAAGGTCCTGGGGAGCCGGCGGATCATCCTGATGCTCGCCGATGATCTGGAGCAGCTTCATCAGGAGTACTTCCCTGAGAGGAATCGTCTGCAGTTCGGCGACCTCGTCTGGCAGACGACCAAGGATGATGGGCAGCGCCAGAGCTACGGGAAGAAGACCGAGGACTATGCTGTGCAGACCGTGATCCTGCCGCTCATCAGGAAAGAGGATATTGAGAAGCGGGTCTTCTACCGCCGGGGAGAGAGGAACCATACGTGGCAACACACCGAGGAACGCAAGCTCGTGCAACTGGAGCGCATCGTCAAGAGTGCCAGGAGCCAGGGTGGGCTCCTCAGTGGTGCTGAGGTAGCCCTGCTGCTTAACCTGAGCTTGACCACCATGGGTAGATACCTCCGACGTTATTACGAGCGCCACAGAGAGGTGCTCCCGATGAAGGGATACGTGCTCGATCAGGGGAGCAACCCAACACACAAGGGGATCATCATCGAGATGTACGAGCAGGCGGTCTCACCGGCAGACATCGTCCTCAAGACAGGTCATACACAGGAAGCCGTCGACCGATACATCAAAGGCTACGATCAGGTGCTTGCCCTGTCACGGAAGAAACACGATGCGGTCTCCATCAGTCAGATCACCGGTCGCTCGATCAACGTCGTCCGACAGTATCTCCAGTTAGTCAAGGACTTCCATCCCCAGCTGCACGTCACAGTCCCTGACCGACAACCAGCAAAGCGAAGATACAAGAGCCATAAGGCTCAAAACAAGAAAAAAAAGTAACCGGACAAATGTCCTAATAGTAAGTAACGTGTTATTGCGAGGGGGGCGCCTCAGGCGCCCCCCGAAGCAACCTGAGTCTTTAACACAAGTATCGGACTGACGACAATGAAACAGGCAACGATGCAGGCCGCCATACTGCAGGGGCCGGGGAAGTTCACGATCGAGGAACGGCCCGTGCCGGAACCCGGACCGGACGAGCTGCTGGTAAAAACGACCGCCTGCGGGATCTGCACCTCCGAGGTCGGCTTCTGGACCGGGGAGGCGAAGGGACTGGAATACCCGCGGTTCATCGGCCACGAACCGAGCGGCATTGTGGAGCGCGTGGGGTCGGGAACGACGGCGTTTGCTCCCGGGGATCACGTCTCGGTCTGGTCCGAAGGAAAATCGTATGCGGAGTTCTTCACGACGAAGGCGGACTACGCGGCGAAACTGAAGCCCGGCACGTCCCTCGAAGAGGCGCTCGGAGAACCGATCGCCTGTTCGACGAACGCGGTGCTGAAGGCGAGTCCCGCCCTGAACGACACCGTCTGCATTGTCGGGTGCGGGTTCATGGGGCTGATCATGCTCCAGATTTTCAAAGCCCGCGGCACGGGGGCGGTCATCGCCGTCGATACGCGCAAAAGCATCCGGGATCTCGCTCTCCGTCTCGGGGCGGATCACGCGCTCGACCCGCGGGCGACCGACGTCGTCGCGGCGGTGAAGGGCCTGACCGGCGGCCGGGGGGTGGACATCGGCGTCGAGGCCGCGGGGATCCAGGCGACGCTCGACGTGGCCGCAAATGTGACGCGGATGGAGGGGAAGCTTGTCGTCTTCGGGTTTCACCAGGGTGAGCCCCGTTCCGTCCCGTGGGGATTCTGGAACTGGATGGCGTTCGACGTCGTCAACGGCCACGTCCGGAGCTCCCGCACGTATGTCAGCGGCATGAAGACCGGACTCGCTCTTCTCGAGTCGGGAAAGCTCGATATGAAGCCCCTGATCACCCACCGGTTTCCGCTGAAGGAGATCGGTCCCGCGTTCGACATTGCGAGCGCGAAGCACGAGGGGTTCGTCAAAGGCGTCATCGTGTTCTGATGCCGGCCGCCTGTTCCCGCTTTATCAGTCAACGGAGGTCTTTATGAGGCTGCACTTGATTGTACGCTCTCTTCTCATGCTGTCGATGGCCCTTGACGTTGCGTGGGGGGGGGAATCCGGGAAAATCGCGGGGAAGGTGACCGACGCCAGGACGAAGGAACAGCTCCTGGGGGTGAACATCACCGTCGTCGGGACAAAGCAGGGGGCGGCGACCGACGTCCAGGGGGACTACTACATCGCGAACGTCCCCGCGGGCACCTACACGCTCCGTGCGAGCCAGGTGGGGTACCGGGAACTTCTTGTGAAGGACGTCCACGTGCGCGCCGACGCCACAACCCCCGTCAGCTTCCAGATGGAGCAGACGGTGCTCGATGTCGGACAGGAGGTCGTCGTCACGGCCCAGCGCCCGCTCGTGGAGAAGGACAATACGTCGAGCCGGGTCTACATCGAATCGACGGAGATCACGACCCGTCCCGCGACGTCGGTCGCGGAAATCGTGTCGACCCTCCCGAGCGTCAACGTCGAGAACGGCGTCATGAAAGTCCGCGGAGGGACGCTCAACGAAGTCTCGTTCCTCATCGACGGGACCCGGGCATGGAACCCGATGGATCAGAATCCGTACACCAACGTCAACCTGAGTTCGATACAGGAGCTCGAAGTCATCACGGGTTCGTACAACGCCGAGTACGGCGAGGCGCGGTCGGGAATCTTCAACGTGATTACGAAGGAGGGGACGCAGCAGTACCACGGCTTCCTCGAAGCCCGGTACCAGCCCCCCGGGGTCAAACACTGGGGTCCCTCGCTCTACGATCCGAGCACCCCCCTGTACTGGGAGAACACGCACGCCAGGCATCTCCAGTGGTGGATCGACAATCCGGACCAGTGGGTCGATCCGGGCGGGATGTTCGGGAACGACCCGCGCTGCACGTGGACGCCGGAACAGGCGTATAACAACTACCTGCAAACGCACAAGCCACTCACCGATTACGACAAGCTTCCCGACGTCCAGCTTGAGGCGAGCGTGGGGGGGCCGGTGCCGACGTTCGACAACCTGACGTTTTTCCTCTCCGGGAAATACCGTTCGGAGCCGCCGCTGATGGGGAACGCCTTCTACGACCGGGGGATATTCATCGACTGCACGGGGAAAGTCGCCTACCAGATCGACACGAAGACGAAGCTCCTGATCTCCGGCTTCTATAGCAGCGCGAAGACTTCCTGGGGGATCGGGGGCACCCCCGACGTCTTCTGGGCGCAGAACTACGGCATCAATTCACGGTACGCCTACTACGACATCGAAGGGACGTCGCCGGAGCTCACGAACGGCCTGACGGCGCGCCTCACCCATTTTGTCAGCGACGCGACGATGTATGAAGTGACGGCGTCCCACAGTTACGCCAAGCGCGTCAAGGGGATATTCCCCGGCGACCCGATCGGATGGGACGCCACCGGACCGACGACCGACTACCTGCGTGCGGATGTTCCCGGGGGGAACCAGGACAATATCGGGTACCACACCACCGGGTACTATGACCGTCACGAGGACAGGAACACGACCTGGACGGCGAACGGGTTCTACTCGAGCCAGCTGAGCAAGTACCTCCAGATGAAAGGGGGGGCGGAATTTACCTGGTACAACCTTGACCATTACAACGAGTCGAAGCTCCCTCCCCGGATCGACGACGGAATATACACGCCGTACCAGGGAGCGGCGTATGTCCAGGGGAAGCTTGAGTTTACCGGCTTCATCATGAACCTGGGAGTCCGGTACGATTTCTACAACGACAACGACGTGGTCTACACGAGCTTCTTCGACCCGCTCGGGTCGCCGACGGGGAAGTCGCAGACGTTTTCCCAGCTCAGCCCCCGCCTGGGCATATCGCACCCGATCGACGAATACACGGTCCTCCACTTCTCCTACGGCCACTTCTTCCAGCGCCCGCCGTTCGGAGACTACGGGGAAGGGAACAGCGACGACCAGGCGGTCGGCACGCTGACGACGTTCCGCGTGGTGGGGAGCGGCGATCCGTGGGTCCTGGGCAACCGGGACGTCAAGCCGGAACACACGATCGCCTACGAGCTGGGGATCGAGAGGAATTTCTTCGACGAGTTTGTCCTCACCGTCACCGCCTATTACAAGGACATCCGCAACCTGATCCAGGCCGTGACGGTCGTGGATCCGCCGCGCGAGACGTACAGGACGAATGCGAACGCGGACTACGCCGACGTGCGCGGACTCGAGGTCTCCCTCCGGAAACAACCGGTGAGCCACTCCTGGGGGACGACCTGGGGATACGTCAATTTTACGACGCAGGTCGGCATCAACGGGAGGAGCGGCTTCCCCCAGGCGATCACGCCCAGCGGACCGCTGTACCCGGCGAGCGGGGATTACATCGTGCACAACAACCCCCGCCTGAAGGCCGGCATCTACTATGAGACCCCGTCGGGAGGGGACTTCCTCGGAGGGGCGCTCGGGGGCATAGGTGTCTCCGTCGATTATCAGGCGATATTCCCGAACGACCAGATCCTCTCCGACTACATCGCGCTCGACAACGGCCAGAACGTCGTCCGGCCGGTGGACCAGAACACGAACCTGAGGGTGAAAAAGGACTTCGCGTTCTGGCACGGAAGCTTCAAGATCGGCGTCTATGTGGAGGTCCAGAATCTCTTCGACAACAAGTGGGTGAACGTCGACCTGTTCAACAATTCCGTCACCGCCGCGGAGAAGGAGAAGATCGCCGCGAGCGGGTTCTCTTACCTGCCGTCCTACGACGCCTCCGGGGCGCCGATACTTGATCTCGCGAAATACCTGAACCTCCCGCGCTCGGTGATATTCGGCGCGACCGTAGAATTGTGATATGCCCATCCGCTCAGGGAAAAGGCCATGAAAAATAACCTCACGTATCTGACGATCACGATCCTCCTGCTGGCCGCCGCGGGGCCTCTCGTCTCATCTCTGAACGCCCAGACGGAGCTCCAGACAACGCGCGGGCGGCTCTGGGAGGACATGGAAAATGACGGGTGGATAGGCAGCCTCGGCGCCTGGGACTACCTGACGCCCGCCCCGCTGGGCATGTTCCCAGGGTTCGCCGGGTTCGTCCATCCCATCGGCAACGAGAACAACGCGATCAACACGTTCGCCAACGCCAATTTCCACAACTTCAGGAGCGGCTGCTGGGTCGTCTCACGGAAGCTCCTGACGCCGGGTGCGCCCCCGACGTACACGCCGATACAGACGCCGGTGGAGACGTACCTCTCCGGTCTGCAGGACAATACCTACGGTGCCGAGTCGGTCCCCGCTCCTCTGGTGATGACGAAGAACTATTCCGGTGACCCGGGATTCAACCCGCTCCTGCCGGAAGAGATGATCACGGCGACGTGGAACACGAACTCCGGGATCACCGTCACACGGAGATCGTATGTCTGGAGTTTCCCGGGATACAGCGATTTCATCCTCTATGATTATGTTTTCCGGAACACGGGAAACATCGTGTGCGACTACACGAACCAGGTGATTCCCGATGCCAACCTCCCCCGGTTTGTCCAGACGCTCACTGACGTGCATTTCGTCTTTCACTCCGGGATCTCCGTTTCCACGAAGAGCCAGATCAACTTCCACGCCGAGCTGACCGCGGTGCAGGCCGGCGCGTTCGGATGGCTCCCCGGTGCGTATCACGACTATTATCACATATTCGACAAAGGGGCGCTGGTCTTCTCCACGAACTACAACGGAGGAAAGGCCCCGATCCCGAACGACCCGTATGCGATAAAGCCGAACAGCCTCTGGCTCCAGAAGTTCGGTCCCGAGCTTGAGAGCCCCTCGGCGTTCGGATGGGTTGTGCTGTATGCAAGCCCGACGGGTGTTGCACCCCGCGCGTCCTACGAACCCGATGTCCTCCGGATCGACTGTCACAAGGGAGGCCTCTTCAAGGGACAGTCGCTTGATCTCGAGCGGTTCAGGATTGCTACGGGGACGCCGAAGCAGGATTTCTATGATTTCTGCACCACGCCCGACACGCAGGCGGCGCTCGGCAACAGCGGGTACCGGATGAACTTCTATACGCTCTCCTATGGTCCGTACACGATCGCGCCGGGGGATTCGGTGCGCGTCATCCTCGCCGAAATCGCCGGCGTCATGGACATGAACGAGGTGAACGCCGGGGATCCGAACGGCCATTTCCCCGATAGCACGATCGCGGCGATCCGGAGAAACGCGGACAACGCGAGGAACGCCGTCAGGTGGGGAATGGGCGCATCGGTGAACGGCGTTCCGCTCGCCGCCGACGTGCCAGAGCCGCCGCCGGCACCGCAGGTGGACGCGGTCAATGCTTCGACGGGGACCGAGTCCGCCGCGATCGCGGTGACGTGGACGAAGACGGCGGAGACCTCGTCGATCACCGACGGGTCGGGGAACGTGTTCTACAACGGCGCGTCGGACCTCGACGGTTACAGGGTCTACAAGTCGACGGATTTCCAGTATGCGAGCGAGACTCAGCCGCCGTCGTTCCGGGGGGAGGCGTGGACGATGATCGCCGATATTCCGCGGAGCGATTTCCTGAAATACTACGACACCGGGCTCGGGAAATACCGGCTCGTGGACAACACCGTCCAGTTCGGATTCAAGTACGGCTACTATGTTTCGGCGTACCGGAATGCCAATCCCGCGAAGAGCTGGACATCGGCCAACGGCACCGTCCTGAACGGCCTGCCGGCACTGGCGAGCGGGAGCGCCAACAAGACGCTCCCGGCGAGCGCCTCTCCCGGACCCGTCACCTCGATGGACGTCTTTGTCGCTCCCAATCCGTACGTGTTCGGGAGCACCTCGAGGAGTTTCGGCATCAACAATCCCTATGAGATCGAGTTCCGGAATCTTCCCGAGAAATGCACGATCCGGATCTACACGATCATGGGGGACATCGTGCGCAAGATCGAGCACGGTCCCGACGCGCGCGGGAACGTCTTCGGGAGCGAGCCCTGGGATCAGAAGACCGACTCCGGCCTTCTCGTTGCCCCCGGGCTCTACATCTATAACGTCAAATCCACAGTTCCCGGACTCGACCGTTCCATCACCGGGAAGCTGATGATCATACGCTAGCGAAGGGAGAGACAATGAATATCAGACTCGGCATCCTGCCGCTCGTCATCGTCGCACTGACGGCACTCCCGTCCCGGGCACAAGAGTTCACGAAGGCCGGGCGCACGGCGTTTCAGTTCGTGAAGATCGGTGTGGGAGCCCGGGAGACCGCGCTCGGAGAGTCGGGGGTCGCCGCCGTCCGGGATGTCAACTCCGCGTTCTGGAACCCCGCGGGCATCGCGGGGATCGAAGCGACGGAAGCCTCGTTCTCGTACAACGCCTGGTTCGGAGGCCTCAAGCACATCGCAGGGGGGCTCGGAGCCCGGGTGCCGGGCGTGGGGGTGTTCGCCGTGAGCCTTGTGTCGCTCAATTACGGCGACATCCAGGAAGCGCTGGTCAGCGGGGCGTCGAGCGACACGCGCACGGGAAATACGTTCACGGGGGGGGACCTGATGGCGGGTCTCAGTTATTGCCGCGAGTTCAACGACCGGCTTTCCGTCGGCGTGACGGCGAAATACCTCAACGAGAAGCTCTGGATCTACCAGGCGCACGTCCTGGCGTTCGACGTGGGAACGAACTACGACACGGGTTTCGAGGGAATCCGGTTCGCCATGAGCGCGCAGAACTTCGGGAAATCGGTCCAGTTTCTGGCCATCACGGACAGGAACGAGGGATACGACATCCCGCTCGTCTACCGCATCGGGGCGTCGATCAACCTCGTCAGCCACACAGACGGGATCGTGAACCTCGGCGACGGGCAGAAGTTCACGCTTTCGGTGGAGTCGGTGAACAGCAACGACTACGGTGAGCGCTGGCAGCTGGGGGGTGAATACTCCTTCGGCGGGTTCCTGAGCCTGAGGGGAGGGTACCGGTTCAACTACGACGAGGGAAACGTCTCGGCGGGGATCGGCGTGGTGCAGAAACTGTCGGATTTCACCGTGCGCGTCGATTACTCGTTTGTCAGCTATGCCTATCTCGATTCGCCGCACCGCCTGACGCTGAGCATCGCGTACTGAGAACGTTCCCGCTCATTATCAACAGAGGGAGTTGACATGGCGTTTTCCATGGATGTCGTCAACGGCAAGGCGTTGACGGAAAAGAACTTCAAGGACCCGCCGAAGGAAATGGGGATACTCCCGTTCTGGTTCTGGAACGGGGCGATGGATGAGAAGGAGATGGAATGGCAGCTGCGGGAGTACAGGGACCGGGGTATCACCGGGCTCTTCATCCACGGCAGGTTCGGGCTCAAGGTCCCGTACATCTCCGACGCCTGGTTCGACAAAGTGAAGTTTGCGGTCGCGAAGGGAAAGGAGCTCGGGCTTTCCATCTGGGTGTACGACGAGATGAACTGGCCGAGCGGGACCGCCGAGCGCCAGGTGATTGCGAAGCATCCTTCTCTCACGCAGAAGTATCTCGAGCTCGTCGCCCTCAACGTCGACGGGCCCCTGTTCACGTTCCTTGAGGCGACGGACGACCGGTACGTCAACACCGGCAACTCCAATCCCATCGCCGCGTTCGGGTGCACCGAGGAAGAATTCCAGAACGGGATCACGCACCCGATCGACCTGACGCCGAACCTCTCGTTCGACAAGGTGCTCCCCTGGGAGGCGCCTCCGGGCAAATGGCGGCTGTTGTACTTCCTGGAGAAGGAAGTTCCGTACTATATCGATGCCCTGAACCCCGAATCGACGGAGCGGTTCATCGAGCTGACGCACGAGCGCTATGCCGGGGCCGTCGGGAAGGAGTTCGGAAACGTCGTCCCCGGGTTTTACACCGATGAACCCGCGATGCACTATTACCACGTCGGCATCGACAATTTCGTCATCCCGTGGACGAAGGGCATGTTCAGGGTCTTCCGGGAGCGGCGGGGTTACGATCTTCGCCCGTTTCTTCCGGCGCTCTACCTCAATATGGGGGAGAAGACCGCCCGCGTCCGCTGGGACTTCTGGAGGACACTCTCCGAGCAGTACACCGAGTCGTATTACAAGCGCATCCGCAGGTGGTGCGAAGAACACGGGGTCCTGTTCACCGGCCATCTCCTGTTCGAGGAGTGGATCAGGATGCACGCCCGGTGCGAGGGGAACCTCTTCCGTCACCTGGAGCAGATGCACCTGATCGGCGTCGACCATCTCTATCCGAAGATCGGGACGGCGAAGGAGCCCGACCAGCACGTCGCGCTGAAGATCGCCAGCTCCGCCGCCCACCATTTCGGGAGCACGCGCCTCCTGTGCGAGTCGATGGGAGGAGCCTACTGGGATTGCACGCTCCAACGGATGAAATGGATTGCGAACTGGGAATACGTTCTCGGCGTGAACCTCTTCAACAACCACGGATACCATTACTCCATCGAAGGGGAACGGAAAAGGGATTGGCCGCCGTCCCAGTTTTATCATCACACCTGGTGGAAGCATTACGACCGGTTCACGACGTACATGTCGCGGATGAGCCACCTCCTTTCGGGGGGAGACCACGTGGCGAAGGTGCTCGTGCTGTATCCGCTGAACAGCATCTGGGCGAATTACGTCCCGCAGTCCCGGGATGCGGTCGGCAACGTGATCGAATCGGAATACTGTTACCTCACCGACACGCTCCTGCGGCTCCACTACGATTTTGATTTCGTGGACGAAGAGGTCCTCGCGAAGGCGGAAACGGGCGCCGGCAGGATCGGGATCCGAGGCGAATCCTATTCCGTGGTGATACTCCCCCCGCTGACGCACATCACGAAAGCGGCGTTCGAGACGCTCCGCCGGTTCGTCAGGGGGGGCGGCCGCGTGATCGCCGACACGCTCCTCCCCGTGGCATTTCTGGACTCCCCCGCCGACGGCGCGTCCGGAGCGATGGAAAAGCTCTTCGGCGTGAACCCGGATAAGATCCTGGTCGAATTCCGCAAAGGCGGAGACCGGCCCCTGCGGACGGTCAGGGGGAAGACCGGCGGGCGCACGTTCTTCTTCAGGGGAAAAGGGCTGGCCGCTTCGTCGGGGATGGAGGAGCTTCGCCGGGTCCTGTCCCTCTGCGCCGCGCCGGACGTGACCGTGAGCGACGAGAACGTTTTCTACCTTCACAGGGTCAAGGACGGGAAGGACATCTACCTGTTCGTCAACACGGCCGGTGCGCCTTCGAGGGGCGTCGAGATTTCGTTTGAGAAGAAAGGAAAGCCGTACCTCTGGGATCTCAACACGGGAGGGATCTCTCCTCTTCACGTGTACGCGGAGAAGAAGGGGAGACTGACGCTCGCGCTCGATTTTCCCCCCGTCGAGGCGCACGTGGTCGTCCTCGGCCCCCCCGACGGCTCTCCCAGGATCGAATCGACGAATGCCGTCGTCGAATCGTTCGACGGCAAAACGATCAGCGCCTACGCTCCCGGCGCCCTGCGGACACTTTCGGCGGCCGTCGTCCGGGGGAAAAAGCGCGTGAGCCTGAAGGGGAACGTCCCGAAACCGCTTCCACCGCTGTCGCTCGGGAAGAAATTCCGCTTTGCCGCGGAATCCTCCAACGCCCTCCTCCTGTCACGCTGGAAAATGTGTTCCGACCACCCGGCGGGCCCGGATTCGCCTTCAAGCCCGGCATACGACGATAGCTCCTGGCTTGACGTCAAGAACGGGGCGTGGGAAATGCAGCTTCCCCAGGAGAGGGACTTGGCGGCGTATCCCGTGACTCTCTGGTACAGGACGTCCTTTGAGGCGGAGTACATTCCCCCGGATCTGCGTGTCGTGATCGACGGGTTCAGCGGCGTTTCGCACCGGATCTTCCTCAACGGGGCGGAGATCACATCGCCGGGAAAGCGCAGTTCTCTTGACGCGGAGATGAGGGAGATCGACATCGCCTCCCGTGCCGTGCAGGGACGGAACACCGTTGCCGTGTCGCTTGTCGTGAACAGGCGCACCGACGGGATACTTGATCTCCTGAAGATCATGGGTGAATTTGCGCTCCGCCCGTCGGGCGAGTCGTTTGTGATCGTGAAGCCGGTAGGGATGATCACCACGGGTGACTGGACCGGGCAGGGCTTCCCGTTTTATTCGGGGACGGGGATCTACAGCTCGACCCTCGTTGTCCCGGAGAAATACGCCGGGGGTGCCCTGTTCCTCAACGTCGAGTGCGGTGAGGATGTGTGCGAGGTGAGCGTCAACGGCTCTCCTCTGCTCATCGCACCCTGGGCTCCCACGCGTTTTGACGTGAGCGGGCTTGTGAAACCCGGAACGAACACGGTGGAGATCAGGGTCACCAACACGCTCATCAACATCCTGGAAGGGGTCAGGAAGGCCTCGGGAATCAGCGTGCCTCCCGTGCTCGAGCATCACCACCGCTGTCTTCTGTCGCGCGCACAAACGAAGGGGTGATATGTCCCGCAGGGGGGTTCTGGTCGTCGGAAGTGCCAACATGGATCTTGTCGCCCGCGTGGAGCGATTCCCGCTTCCCGGGGAAACGCTTTTCGGGTCGCGGTTCGGCATGTTCCCCGGAGGGAAGGGGGCGAATCAGGCTGTCGCGAGCGCCCGGCTCGGTTCGCGCACCTGGTTCGTCGGGAAGATGGGAGACGACATGTTCCGGGACAGGCTTGTTGCCGGAATGAAGCGGGACGGGATCGGGCTGAGCCACCTCTCGACCGACAGGCGGGTCTCCACCGGGATGGCGGTCATCACGGTGGACCGGGGGGGGCAGAATGAGATTGTGGTGATGTCGGGGAGCAATATGGCCCTCCGGGCAGCGGATGTCGACAGGGCCGGGAAGCTTTTCTCCCGGGCCGCCGTCGTCCTCGTTCAACTCGAGATCCCGCTCCCCGCCGTGGCCCGCGCCGTCGAGCTCGGGGCCTCCTCCGGAGCGATCGTGGTTCTCAATCCTGCCCCTGCCGGCCGTCTGCCAGCCCGGGTGCTCAGGAATGTCGATGTGCTCACGCCCAACGAAACGGAAGCCGGCATACTGACGGGACGACGGGTGAGCGGCATGGCGTCCGCCCGGCTGGCGGCGCGTGATCTTCTCGAGAGCGGCGTCCGGCACGTCGTCGTCACCATGGGGAAGCGGGGATGCCTCCTGGCGACGGAGAGTGGCGTCGAGGTGTTCCCGGCGCCGCGCGTACGGAGCGTGGACACGACCGCGGCCGGCGACGCGTTCAACGGGGCGCTTGCACACGCGCTCGCCTCGGGGCTGGCGATGGATGCAGCCCTCCGGCTTGCCGTTCGCGTCGCGGCGGTTGCCGTCACGAAAATGGGCGCCCAGGATTCCATGCCGACGATGGATCAGGTCCGGAGGTTTTTCAGGTGAATTCCAGGAAGGGAACTGACTGAACGATGAAAAAGACAGGAACGTTGAATCCGCATCTCTCACGTCTCATCGCGATGATGGGGCACACCGACCGGCTTGTCATCTGCGACAGCGGACTGCCGATTCCGCGGGGCGCCGAGGTCATCGACATCTCGCTGACACGGAACATTCCCCGGTTCGTCGACACGCTGCGCGTGATACTGGAAGAGCTCGAGGTGGAGCGCGCCGTGATCGCCGCCGAGATGCTCGACACCGAGATCCACGACGAGCTCGTGAGGGTAGTCAAAGGGCTTCCGGTCGACGTCGTGTCGCACGAGGAGTTCAAGCGGCTGACGATGGAGGGGGGAAACATCGCGTTCGTCCGGACCGGGGAGGCGACCCCCTATGCCAATGTGATACTCGTCGGCGGCGTCAATTTCGACTGAGTGACGTTCCGATTCAAGCACGCGACAAGGGGTGCGCTCTGAGCGCGCCCGACATCATCCGGAGGAGAACCCATGGCTTTGAGAACGACGCTGATCACGTTCATCGCGGCACTGTGCGCGATTTCGATTGCGCACGCCCAGGCACGGAGGCTGCCGTACGAGGGCCTCTTCCGCGCCCCGGGGGAACGGATGTACCACGTCCCTGTCGGGATCGGCGAGGACTATCCCGAAGAATCGACGACGCGGCAGACCGTGCTCGGGGACATGGAATTCCTCAGGCGGACCGGGATGAACCCGCTCAGGATCACGTTCGGCTGGGACGGCATCGAAACCTCGAAAGGGAAGTTCGACTGGACGTTCTGGGACGATTACGTCAAACGGGCCGTCGACGAGTACGGCCTGACGCTCGTTCCGTATATCTGCTATACCCCGCGATGGAATTCGACGGGCGATTCGACGAACTACTGGAACCATACGCCGGTGGACTATGACGAGTTCGGCGTCTTCGTGGAAGCTCTCGTCACCCGGTACAGGGACAGGATCAAGACCTGGGAGCTCTGGAACGAGCCCGACATCAAGGAATTCTGGTCCGGTAACGCCGCGGATCTCGCCCGCCTGACGAAGATCGGCGCGCGCGCCGTGCGAAAAGCGGACCCGACAGCAAAGGTCGTCCTCGCCGGTCTGGCGGGGCACACCGAGTTCACGCTCTCCCTGTTCCGTGACTACGGCATCAGCCCGTTCGTCGATGTCGTCAACTGCCACAGTTATTTCGAGACCTGGAGCCCGAATTCCCTCGAATCGGTCGTCCCCTACGTGAACCGGATGGCGGAGATCATACGGCAGTACGGGAACAACCAGTCCCTCTGGATGGCCGAGGTGGGCTACAGCACGTACAGGCGTCCCGACGGTTACGTGTCGTACGATGTTCACGCGACGTACGATTACGAGCACACGCCCGCCTACCAGGCGGTGGCGCTCTGGAAAACGCTCACGCTCCTCCTCTCGACGGAGAAGATCGCCGCCGTCACGTGGTACCGGATCCGCGATCTCCCCTCGGGCGAACAGGTGATCGGCGACGTGAACAACCGGTACCTGGGACTCGACGACGTTAGCCTGAAGCCGAAGCCGGCCGAGGCGGCCGCCGCGTTCTACGAAAAGTTCTTCCGCGGGAAATGCCGCTCCATCGACGGCATGACGGTCGTGCGGCGCACGATCGCCTCAGGGAGCGAGGTCCACAGCTTCGAGATGGAGGACGGGTCGATCGCCCTCGTCGCCTGGCTGAGAACCTCTCCCGGGGGACCCCCCCCCGCGGGGACGCCCGGCAGCATCAGGGACCTCCGCACGGAGTCGGTCGCGCTCGAGGTTCCCGGCTCGGGTTTCCGGAGCGCGAAACTGTTCGATGAACTCGGCAATGGACAAGATTTCACCGGGTTCAGGAATGAAAACGGGACCACCGTGATCGACAGGCTCCCCCTTGCCGGGGGGTCGATCGTGATACTCCAACTGTCAAAGTGAATGGTGCGAGGATGACTGTCAGGGCCCGTTCGCTCACGAAGCAGAAATTCGCCCCGTTCGGCCGCGTCGTGGTTGCGCCGACGGGTGTGCCGACGTCCCAGTCGCCCGCATACAGGTTCTGGTCGGACATCGCGGAGTACGATATCGTCGGCGAAGCGGAGATCGGGATCTGCACGGTGTACCGGCTCCCGGGGCAGCGGATCGCGTCGCTGGAACGGCATCTGCGCACGCCGGAGATACTCATACCCATCGACGGGCCGTTCATACTCCCACTCCTGCTCGATGAGGCTCCGGAGAAGGACATCCAGGCCTTCCGCGTCGAAATCGGGGAAGCGGTCGTGATCGACCGCGCTGTCTGGCACGGTGCGTGCCTCCCGGTGGGAAAGAAAGAGTCTTCGTACTTCGTCATGTTCAGGAAGAACACGCCGCACGAAGACGTGGAAAAACGGATCACGAAGCCGATCGCCGTCACGATTTAGATATAATCCGGTCCCCCATGCCAGGACTATCGATCTCATCGGAGGCCATCCGGCTGTCGCTCGGTGCGGCCCCCCTTTCCGTGGCGTCCATCGACAACCTCAGGACCGGCCGCCGGATGTGCCGGGGGGGGAGCCAGTCGCTCATCGTGCGGATGCCGCGTGCGGTCTCGGAACCGGTATTCCTCGACCGGTGCGGTGAGGCGGAGAGTCTCTCCGGCGGGATCTGCCTCCGCTTGAGCGATGCGACGGGAAAGTTCACCGCCGCGCTTACGATCCTCCCTTCGCCGCACGGCCTGGCGTTCAGCGTGACCGTGAAGGCGCCGGACCCGGTGTGGGCGGTCGAGTACCGGCTTGCGGGGCTCGATCTAGATGAAGTCATACTTCCTGCGCTCGGCGGCCAGTCGCTGTCAGCGTCGATGCCCGAGGGGACGTCGCTGACGTACAAATATCCCTTCTGGCTGAACGCCCAGTTTGTGCTCGGGATGGCCGGGAGGGGAGGGATCTGGCTCAGGAGCATGGACGTCGAACCGTCGTTCAAATTCATCAGGATCAGGAAATCGGGGGGGAAATTCGACATATCGTTCGCCGCGGAGGCGCAGGGACCTCTCCGGGCGAACACGATCGACGCCTCCTGGTTTGTGGACTGCTTCGAGGGAACGTGGAAGGAACCTGCCGGCATACACCGTGACTGGTTGAAACGGGTTTTCTCACTCCAGCCACTCGGCGCGGATCCTTCGGTGCCGGCCTGGGCCGGGGATGTCGACTTCATACTCGAGATCTGGGGGATGAACCGGGAATCCACTGTTCCCGGCCACACGTTCGAGCAGATGGCGGCCCGTCTCAGGACATGGAAGAAACTTCATCCGCCGGCGAGGACGCTCGTCTACCTTCCCGGTTTTGCGGAACACGGGATCGATGCGCGGGCTCCGTCATACGCGCCCAGTCCCTGGCTCGGAGGTGCGGAGGGCTTCGGGAAGCTCATGTCTGCCGCCCACGGGCTCGGTTACCACGTGATGGTCCACACGAACGTGCTCGCGATGACGTTCGACCACCCGCAGTTCGGCGTGTTCGAACGCCACCAGGTCGTCGACGTGTTCGGACGGCGCCAGGGATGGGGGATGGACATCGACGGCGACTGGCTTGCCGAGCCGTTCTTTGCCTACATCAACCCGGGGGTGAAGGAGTGGGGAGACCTGATGGAGGAGGTGATCGGGGGGCTCATTCACACATTCGGCGTGGACGGGGTGTTTCTCGATCAGACTCTCCTCGCGTTCAATGTCGCCAGCGGGCCGAACTTCGTTGCAGGGATGCGGTCGCACATCCTCCGGCTGCGCAGGGCGTTCCCGGGGATTCTCTTCGCGGGGGAGGGGCTCCACGAGCAGGTCCTCCGTGCTCTCCCGATGGCACAGATTCACGGGATCGACAGCATCACCGAGACGCACGGAATGGAGGGGCGTCTCAGGTGGAGAAAAGTCCATCCGGTCTCGGGATTCCTGTTCGGCAGGTACACCCGGCTCACGGCCCACCTTCTGACGCGCCATCCGTCGCATCCCGCGTTCGCGTTTCAGGAGTCGTCATATGCAAAGCTCGGCGTCATCCCCGCCCTCTCCCTGTACAGGAATGATCAGCCCATCGACGGGCCGGAGGTGCGGAAAATGATACGGCGGGCGGAACGTCTCACGGAGTCAAAATGAAAACGATCACTGCGGGTGTCATCGGGACGGGGTTCATCGGGCCGGCGCACGTCGAAGCCCTCCGGAGGATCCCGGGGGTCGATGTCGTGGCCCTGGCGTCGACGGAACCCGAGAAGGCGCGCGCCCTGGCGGGAGGGTTCGGCATCGGCCGGGTGTACGACAGCTGGGAGGCGCTCGTCGCCGACCCCGGCATACAGGTGGTGCACAACTGCACACCGAACGACTTGCATTTCAGGATCAACAGGGCGGCGATCCTCGCGGGAAAGCACGTCGTGTCGGAGAAACCGTTGACCCTGACATCCCGGGAGTCCGCGGAGCTTCTGCGTCTCGCCGCGCGGGGCGGCACCGTTCACGCGGTGAACTTCAACTACCGGTTCTACCCGCTCATCCAGCAGGCCCGCGCGATGGTCGCCGACGGCAGCCTGGGTGACGTCTACCTCGTTCACGGGCATTACCTGCAGGACTGGCTCCTCTTTCCGACGGATTATAACTGGCGCGTCGACCCGGCCCTCGGCGGAAAATCACGCGCCGTTGCCGATATCGGTTCTCACTGGTGCGACCTGGTCCAGTTCGTGACGGGGAAGAGGATCGTGCGCGTCTGTGCCGACCTTGTCACCGTGCACAGGAAGAGGGAGAAGCCGCCGGTGGCGGAATCGACGTTCAAGGGGAGCGGCCGGGGCGCCTCGAAAAAGCGCACGTCCGTGAACATTACGACGGAGGACGCGGGGACCGTGCTCCTGGAATTTGAAGGGGGGATCCGCGGAGTGTTCATCGTGTCACAGGTGAGCGCGGGACGAAAGAACAGGGAGATGTTCGAGATTGACGGGAGCAGGTGCGCGCTGGCGTGGGATCAGGAGGAACCGAACCTTCTCTGGATCGGCAGGCGCGATCGTCCCAACGAACTCCTTCTGAAGGATCCTTCGCTTCTGGCTCCCCCGGCTCGGCGGTTTGCGCACTACCCGGGGGGGCACCCGGAAGGGTACCCGGATGCTCCGATGAACCTGTTCGCCGATGTGTACGAGTTCATTCGGAAGGGGGACGATCCCCGGAAGGTCAAACCGGGATTCCCGACCTTCGAGGACGGCCACGCGGAAAATCTCGTCGTGGAAGCCGTGCTGAAGAGCAACCGCTCGCGGCGCTGGGTCACCGTCGGAAAATAATGGGAGTACAAAAATGAAACTCGGTTTTCTCACTGCATGCCTCCCCCAGCTCGGCCTTGACGATCTTCTCCGCTGGGCTTCCCTCCAGGGCTTCCGGACCGTGGAACTTGCGGCCTGGCCCGTGGAATCGAGCCGCGACTACAAGGCGCGCCAGATCGACGCGGCGAAGTTCTCCAGGGACGACGCCGCCCGCGTGAAGGACCTTCTTGCGAAGTACCGGCTGGAGATCTCCGCGATGGCCTATTACGACAACAACCTGGACGCGGACCCCCGGAAGCGGCGGACGCGCATCGACCATCTCAAGAAGGTGATCCACGCGGCGTCCCTTCTTGACGTGGAGCTCGTGGGGACATTCGTGGGCGCGCGCGCGGACAGGCTTCCCGGTGAAAACATGAAGGAGATCGGGAAAGTCTTCCGTCCCCTGGTCTCGTATGCGGCCGACAGGGGTGTGCGCCTGATGATCGAGAATTGCCCGATGGACAGCTGGGAGCGGTTCGGACTTCCCGGGAACTTCGCCTATTCCCCCGAGCTCTGGGATGCGCTGTTCAACGAGGTGCCGGGGAAGAACTTCGGGCTGAATTTTGATCCATCCCACCTCGTGTGGCTCGGCATCGACTACGTTCGCGCCGCGAAGGAGTATGCCGGGAAGATATTCCATGCCCACGCCAAGGACACCGAGATCCTCCCCGGGGGAATCTACCGGCACGGCATATTCGCACGTCAGATCGAGCCTGTCCCCTGGAAATCCGGCTGGTGGCGCTACAGGATACCCGGACTCGGATCGATCGATTGGAACAGGCTGATCTCCACGCTCCAGGAGGCCGGGTACGACGGTGCGCTCTCGATCGAGCACGAGGACCCCGTGTGGGAGGGGAGCGAGGAAAAAGTGAAATACGGCCTGGCGCTCGGCCTGAAGCACCTTTCCCGTTTCGTCGCGGAAAACAGGGAGAGCCGGTAGAATGACCGCAATGAGGAAACTCCTCTCGGGCGAGTACATCCCGTTCGGCACGCAATATTACAGAGCCCCTTCCCCGCCCCCGTCGGAATGGGAAAAGGACCTGGCGCGGATTGCCGGGCTCGGGTTCAATACCGTGAAATTCTGGATCCAGTGGCGCTGGAACAACCCGCAGGAGGGGACGTACGTCTTCGACGACGTCGACGCGCTGATGGACATCGCGCATGCCCGCGGGCTTCGCGTCATGCTCAACACGATCGTGGATGTCGCCCCGGCCTGGGTGTACCGCAAATACCCCGATGCCTCCATGCGCACGCTCGACGGCCGGGCCGTCGGGCCCCAGACGCAGCCCCACCGGCAGATCGGCGGGCTGGGGGTCTGCTTCAACAACGCGGCGGTGATGGAGCACCTGTTCAGGTTCATGGAAACGGCCGTCGAACGGTACAGCGCGCACCCGGCACTCGAGATCTGGAACGTTGCGAGCGAGCCCGAGCTCACGAGCAGCATGGCGGAGCTGCGGCTGTATGCTGAAGACGCGCGGAACATGCGCGACATGCTCTGTTACTGTGACAACTGCCGCGCCGCGTTCAGAAAATATCTTGAGTCAAAATACGGAACGATCGCCGCGCTCAACGCGTCGTGGAACCGGAACTACGCGGGGTTCGGGGAGGCGGAGATCCCGGTCACGCGCAACACGTTCAACGACATGATCGACTGGCGGATGTTCTTCGTCCGCACGCTGGGAGAGCACGTCGGCCGCCGGTTCGATGTCGCGCGGGCCCACGACCGCGGCCGCCACCCGCTCATGTGCCATCACGTGTTCATCCAGGGATTCCCGCTTACGTCAACGGCGAACGATCCCTGGAATGTCGGCAGGTACGGCGACATGCACGGGATCACGCAGATGGACGATCCGATGATGAGCGATGTCCTCCGCTCGTGCGCGAAGGGGCGCCCGGTGATCTCGGCGGAGATGCTGATGCTCTTCGGATACACGCTCGACGTGCCTCGGCCGGTCACACCCGACGACGTGAAACGCTATGTCTTCACCGGGGTCGCCGCGAACCTGAAAGGATTCATTTTCTGGCAGTACCGTCCGGAAACCCTGGGGCGCGAGGCGCCGGCCTGGGGGCTCACGCTGACCGACGGGAGCGCCTCCCCCTGGCTGGGGGCTTTTGCAGATGTGAACCGCGTCATACAGAAGCACGCGGGGTTTCTCCTGGACGCCTCGCCGCGCAGGGCGCGCATCGCGATCCTGTATGTCCCTGAAAACCAGGTGTTCGGATGGGCGGCCACGGGAAGCGAGCGGAACGTCACGGAATCCCTCCTCGGGATGCACCGCGCGCTCTATTCGAGAAACCATATCGTGGACTTTGTGCATCCGGGCGAAATCGCATCGGGCGTTCTCGATGACTACAGCGTCGTCATCGTCCCGTTTCCCTACTGCCTGAGCCGCCCCGTATGCGCGGCCCTTGAGGCGTGGGTGTCCTCCGGCGGGCTCCTGATCGGGGAGAGCTATTTCGGAGGGTGGGACGTCGAACACGGGCGCCATCATACGACAATCCCGGGATACGGGATGGACCGGGTGTTTGGCGCCCGTCAGGGGGTGGTGGGGCCGGCCGGAGCTGGTGGCGTGGTGGACATCACCGTCTCGCGGGACCTCCCCCGCGTCCTGAAGGGGACGCACGTGACGGGGTCGATCGTCCGCGAATCGCTCGTCCCTTCGGGTGCTGATGTGCTTGCGACATTCAGCGACGGTGAACCGGCCGTCACGCGCGCCGGGTTTGGCAAAGGGGAAGCGGTCCTTATCGGGTCATATCTCGCGCTGCCCTTCTACCGCTCGGGGCATCAGGCGAATGCCGATCTTCTTGTCTCTCTTGTGGAAGGGAGGGCTGTTCCCACGGCGATGGTGGACGGGAGTGTCCGCGTCGATGTCCTCTCGGCTCCCTCCCGCGCATCGATGGTCGTCGTGCAGAACCTCGGCGATGGTTCGTTCACCGGTTCAATTCGAGTTCCTGATCTTCCCCCCGGGGATATGGAAGAGCAATTCGGGGGCGGGAGAATCCGCTGGACCGCCGGAAAAGAAGGCGCACAGGCGGAGGTGAGTTTGGGTCCCCGGGAGGTGAAGGTCTACCATGGCTAGCGCCGGGCAGCGGAATTTCGTGGCGAACGTGTGTGACGGAGCGCTCTATTTTCTCGCCCTGACGCTCGTCTCGCAGCAGACGGTTCTTCCGCTTTTCGTAAAGAAGATCGGCGGCGGCAACATCGCCCTCGGGCTGATCCCGGTCCTCTGGACGCTCGGGTTCAATTTCCCCCAGCTCATCATCGCACCCCACGTTCAGACGCTCACCCGGAGAAAACCCCTTCTCCTTCGCACGGCGATCGGCCAGCGCATCCCCTGGCTCCTCCTCGGTTTCTTCTCGTTCCTCATCCCCGGGCGGTTCGGGTCCCCTGCCGGGCTTCTCATCTTCTTCCTGCTTCTCACTCTTGCCGCGATCGGGGGAAGCCTGAACCTCCCTGTCTGGTTCGACCTTGTGGCAAAACTGACTCCGGTCAAGGCGCGCGGGCGTCTGTTCGCCGCGAGGTCAATCGGCGGGGCGCTCCTCGGGATCGCTGGGGGCGCGGCCGTGAGCCGGATCCTTGACGGGTTCGCCTATCCGGCGAGTTTCGGCATACTCTTCTTTTCGGCGTTCGGCGTGATGATGGCGTCGTACCTCTGTCTCCTTGCGCTCCGCGAAGAGGAAGAACCGGTCCGGGAGCACACTGCGTCGAAGTTCAGTGGTTCGTTTGCGTTGCTGCTCTCCTCCCCTCCGGGACGAAACTTCCGGAACTACATCGTCGCCGACGCCCTCATGATTGCCGCCGGGATGGCGAACGCGTTCTTTGCGGTGTACGGGCTTGAGAAATTCGGTCTTCCCGACAGCTACGCGGGCGTATTCACGGTTGCCATGATGGTGAGCATGATCGCCGGGAGCGCCCTGTTCGGGCTCCTTGCGGACAGGTTCGGCCACCGGATCAACATGATCATTTCGGCTTCTGCCTCGATCATCGCGTGCCTCGCCGCGCTCCTGGCGCCGGGCGTTGAAGTGTACCTGGTGGTGTTCATCTGTTCCGCGGCGACCGTGGCGCTCGCGACCATATCGCGTCTTCCGCTCATCGCCGAGCTTTCTCCCGTCGCGCTCCGCCCCACGTCGGTCGCCCTGGCGAACGTCGTGACCTCGCCGTTCGTGCTTTCCGGCATCGCTGCCGGCTGGATTGCGGACCGTGCTGGCTACGAAACCGTTTTCGTCGCGGCCTCCTGCATCTCGCTCGCGGCCCTCGCCTGGCTACTCCTCCGGGTCCGGGAGCCGCGCCGCGGAGATGCGCTCCCGGGGAACCCGAACGCGCTCCCTGCGAACACCTGAAAGGAATAGACGCAATGCAGCGAATATGCACACTCTGCCTCCTGGCGCTCCTTGGGGGATTCCTCCCGGCACGTGCCCAGCTCGCGACGGCTCCTCCGCCCATTCCGCCTGACGACAGGTACAAAGCGGATGTCCTCCTGGTTGTGGCGCATCCCGACGATGAAACAGCGCTCGGCGGGTTTCTCGCCAGGTCCGTCTTCGACGCACGCCTCCGGGTCGCGGTGGTCTACTGCAACAGGGGAGGAGGGGGCGGAAACTCGGTCGGCAACGAACAGTCCGTGGCGATGAGCCTTGAACGGGAAATCGAAGCCCGGCGGGCGACTGCCGCTTTCGGGATCGTGAACGTATGGTTCCTTGACGGCCGCGACACTCCCGGGCAGGATCTCTTTCAGTCGCTTGAAAACTGGCATCACGGCGCCGTGCTCGAAGAAGTCGTCAGGCTGGTTCGCCTGACCCGTCCGGGCGTAATCCTCACCTGGCTCCCTCACGGGGATGCGGGAGAAAACCACGGCGATCATCAGGCATCCGGGGTCATCGCCACGGAGGCGTTCGACATGGCCGGGGATCCGACGGTGTTCCCCGCCCATGTCACTCCTCCCCGCGAACACAACGACATCAACAACGCAACGGAGGGGCTTCTTCCCTGGCAGCCTCAGAAAATCTATTACTTCTCGGACGCCTCCCACGTCGTCGCAGGTCCCGGTCCGGCGTTCGATATTGATCAGGTCTCGCCGGCGCGGCACCTGCCGTACTACAGAATTGCGGCGGACCTCCATCTTCCCCACAAGACACAGGCGGATGTTTCCGACGTGGCGGAAAAGGCGATTGCCACGGGGGATTTTGCCGCGTTCAGGTCCTGGCTCGGCACGTTCAGGCTCCTGTTCGGGAAATCCGTCGTCCCGTGCCGCCCGGATGGTGACATTATGGAAGGGGTTTCGACTGTGCCGGGGCCCTTCGTTCCGCATCCCGGGTACACTCCCGTCACTTCGAAGGACGTATCACTCTTGCTCGGCGGGGCGTACGCGTTCTACGCGAGCTTCTGGCACGCGCACGGGATCGATGCGATCGGGCCGCTCATTCCCCCCGAAATCACGGTCGCCTCGGGGAGTTACTTCCACCTTCCCCTGATTCTCCGGAACGGGAGGAAGGACTCGGTCGATGTGGATCTCACCGCCGCTCTCCCCCCCGGCTGGACCGGGCTCGAAGGGAGCGCACGGTACCGGCTCGGACCCGGAGAAACCCGGCCTGTCCAGGCATTCATGCGTGCTCCCTCGGATTCGGGAAAAGGTGCCCAGATGATCATATGGAATGCGTCGATTGCCGGGAAAGCCGCCGCCTCGGTGTGGATCGACGTCACGCTGACGGAGTGGACTCTCCCCGAGTAACGGGGTTCACGCAGGACGACACATGAGATTCAATCGCCGTAGATTTCTGAAGTCCGCCGCGCTCGCGGGTGCGGGCGCGGCGCTGGGAGGGCGCCTTCCGTATCCATCGCCTCTTGTCCTTACGGGATCGAGGACCGCACCATCGACGCTGGAAGGGGAACTCGCGTTCGTTCCTTCGTACGTTCAGAGAGGGCGCCCCCCGCACCTTCTGGACTGGGCGTATGCGAGCGACGGGGCGGGAGATGCGTTCCATTCCAACATCACCGCGTCGCACGATGCCGTCCGGATATCGGACACCGAAGGAGGCCGGAAATTCGGGATCAATGTCCGGTGGAATGTCGAGGGGTTCGGGTACATATTCCTGACGGCGGACAACGGGGGCGAGCTCTACGATCTCCCTACGGAGGGAAAGTCCCGGAAACTCAACCTGAATTACGAGCTGGCGATGAGCCGCGTGGTCCGGAACAGGATCCGCCTGAAGAAGCACGGGGCAGGCGGGTGGAAGCCATCGCGCGAAGTGCAGCGCCTTGTCGATATCTCCGAGAATTACGCGGAAGACGCCGCCGGCGCGGGAGACGAATCGGGACGGGGAGCTCTCTCGCAGAGCGCGCTCCTTCACGCGCTCAGGGCCGGGGAAATGCTCGAGCTGGAGAAGGCCTCCGACGACATCGCCCGGCGCGGCCGCCGGGAGGGCTTCTTCTTCGGCTGCGACGCACGGGGCATCTTCCAGATGCACGAGGACCTTTTCCTGGAACGGTTCACGGAGCTGTTTAACTATGCGACGATAACGCACGTCTGGAAATCCGAAGGGGTGATGGAGGATTTCGAGCCGGAAGAGGGGAAGAAACAGTTCGAGATGCGGGATCTGATGTTCCGGAAGCTCCGCTCACGCGGCATCACGGTGGAGGGGCGCCCCCTGTTCTGGTTCCACAAATGGGTGACTCCCGCCTGGCTGAAATCGAAGACATTTGACGGGCTCATGCGCTATGTCGAATCGAGCACGCGCGAGATCGTGGGGCATTACGGCGACGGGATGTATGCCTGGGAGATCGTGAACGAATTTCACGACTGGGCGAATGAGTGCCGCCTGAACCCCGAACAGACCGTCGAGCTCACGCGGCTTGCCTGCGACGTCGCAAAAGACACCGCCCCGCGCGTGCACCGGCTGATCAACAACTGCTGCCCGTTCGCCGAATACGTTCAGCTCAAACAGTGGTCGGGCGAGCCCGCAGAATACCGCCAGCGTACCCCCTGGCAGTTCATGCGGGACCTTGCCGGGGCGGGAGTGGACTTCACGATGATCGGGCAGCAGATGTACTACCCGTACCGGGACCTCCAGGATATCACCGTGCTCCTGGAGCGGTTCGAGACGTTCGGCCGGCCGATGCATTTATCGGAAATCGGCGCCCCGGGCGGCCCGACCGAACAATCCGTCCGCCTCGGAACCGTGAAGTTCTCCGACGAGCCTTATTCGTGGCACCGGCCGTGGGATGAAGAGCTCCAGGCGGAGTGGCTCGAGGGAATTTATACGATCGCCTACGGCAAGAAGTTCATCGAGGGGGCGCACTGGTTCGACTTTGTCGACCCGTTCTTCTTCATCGACAACGGCGGGTTACTCCGCTCCTCTGAAGGGGAGACGAAGTCCGCGTACGACCGGCTTGCGGCGCTCCGCCGCGCCTGGAACGACCTGGATCACAAATCCTAAGCGGAGGTGCGATGGCTTCAGGAGAACTCAGATTCACGGCGTACCCCGTCCAGAAGGGGCGCGGTCCGCATCTTCTCGACTGGGCGTACGCAACGGACAGGGCCTGGGATGCGTTCCATTCGAATATCGCGGCTACCCACGAGGCGGTCACGATCTCCGACTCGGAGGGGAGAACGAAGTTCGGGATCAATGTCCGGTGGAACGTCGAGGGATTCGGCTATCTGTACATCACCGCCGATAATGCGGGGGAGTTCTACGAGCTTCCCCCTGAGGGGAAGAAGGTGAACCTCAATCTCGCATACGAGCTGGCCCGGAGCAGGGTAGCGAGAAACGCCCTGCGCCTCCGCCTCCACTCCCGGGGGGGCTGGAAACCCTCGCACGAGCTCGCGGGCTACCTGGACATCGCCTCGGGCTACCTTGCCGACGCCGGAAGCGCCGCTGCCGACGGCCCTCGGTGCGCCGCGCTGGCCCAGCACGCTCTTCTGTATGCCCTTCGTGCCTCGGAGATGATCGAACTCGAGCGTGCGAGGTTCGACATCGCCAGGAGGGGTCCCCGCCCGGGCTTCTTCTTCGGGTGCGACGCGCGCGGCTACTTCCAGATGGACGTCGAGCTTTTCCTCGACCGGTTTCCTCCGCTCTTTAATTACGCGACGATCACGCACTATCTCATCAGCGGCGTTTTCGAGGATTTCGAGCCGGAGGAAGGGAAAACCCCGTTCGATCTGCGCGACGCCCTCTTCAAACAGCTCCGCACGAGGAACATCACCGTCGAGGGCCGGCCGCTCTGGTGGAGCTACAAGACGACGACTCCCGACTGGCTCAGGCACAAGACCTATGACGGAATCCGGAAATACGTCGAGAACCACGTCCGGAAGGTGGTGGGGCACTACGGCGACGGGATGTATGCCTGGGAAGTCGTCAACGAATTTCACGACTGGGCGAACGAATGCCGTCTGACGCCGGAACAGACGATCGAGATCACGAGACTTGCCTGTGACGTCGCGCGCGACACGAACCCGCGCGTCAGGAGGCTCATCAACAACTGTGCGCCGTTCGGGGAGTACGTCCAGCTCGGCAAGATGACCGAGCTTGATGCGACGTACCCGCAGCGCACCCCGTACCAGTTCCTCAGGCAGCTCGTCGACGCCGGAGTGGATTTTGACATCAGCGGCATACAGATGTACTTTCCCTACCGCGATCTTGCCGACACGATTCTCCTGGTGGAGAAATTCGAATCCCTGGGGAAGAAGATACAGCTGACCGAAGTGGGCGCGTCGTCGGGGCCCAGCGAGGAATCCGTCCGCAAGGGGAGCCTCCCGATCTCGTTCGAGCCGTATGCCTGGCACAGGCAGTGGGACGAGGAGCTTCAGGCGGACTGGATGGAGGGGATCTACACGCTTTCCTATGCCCGGGAGTCCGTGGAAGCCGTCAACTGGTACGATTTCGTCGATCCGCACTCGTGGATTTCGAACGGCGGATTCCTGCGGTCGCCGAAGGGAGAGCCCAAGGCGATCGTCGACCGGCTCCTCCGTCTCCGCAGTGAATGGGAAACACCAAAAACAGGGAAACAATGAGCACACTTTCTCGAAGGCAGTTCCTCCGCACGGGGGCGTTCGGGGCCGCCGCACTTGCCGGCTCCTGTGTGATTGCCCCCCTCTCTCCGCTCATCCTCCGCTCGCCGGGAGAGACGGTGTTCAGGGCGTATCCACCCCCGCGCATGCCCGCCATGTCGTGGGCATATGCCTCCGACGAGCACGAGGACCCGTTCAAGTCGTCCGTGAGCGGCGGCCGCGAGGGGATCGTGGTTCCCGCGGACATGGGCAAACGCAAATACAGCGTCAATGCCCGGTGGCTTGTCGAGGGATTCGGGTACCTCTGGCTCTCCGCGGACAACGACGGCGAGTACTACGAGCCGGGCTCGGCGGATTCCCGGATGAACCTGAATTACGAATTCGCCAGGAGCCGTGTCGGGAGGAATCACCGCGTCATTACCCGCTATGTGAAAGAGGGAACGAAATTTTCGGACGAAGTCGTCGGCCTGATGGCGATCTCCGAAGAATTGCTCCGGGACGCCGGGAAGGCCGCCGGCGACGGAGAAAAGTCGGCCAGGCTCGCCGACCGGTCGCTCCTGTACGCTCTCCAGGCGGGCGAACGCATCGAAATGGAAAAGGCCCTCTCGGATATCGCCTCGGCGGCAAGGAGGGAGCCGGTCTGGTTCGGCTGCGAGACGCGCCAGTATGTGTGGGCAAAATCGGATGAGATGTCGAAGAGGTTCGTCGAGCTGTTCAACTTTGCGACGGTGACGCACTACGTATCGGATACCTGGTACGAGCTCTTCGAGCCCGTGGAAGGGAGCTACAACTGGGGGATCAAGGACGACATCGTCCGGTGGCTCTCCCCGCACAACGTGCGGCTGGAAGGGCGCCCGCTGTTCTGGTTCAATCCCTCCGTCACGCCGGATTGGCTGAAGGCGAAAAGCGTGGACCAGTTGAAGAGCTACATCGAGCGCCACACCCGCGATCTCGTCACCCATTACGGAGACGCCGTCCGGGAGTGGGAGGTGTTCAACGAGTACCACGATTTCTCGAACGTCCACGATCACACGCCGGAGCAGATCACGGAGCTCGTCCGCCTCGCGCTCGACAAGACGAAGGACGTGAAACCCGACGCGGTGCGGATACTGAACAACTGCTACCCGTTCGGCGAGTATGTCGCACGGGGGAGGATGGCGGGGATGGCGGCGACGCGGCCGCTCCGCACGGTCCGCCGGTATCTCGCCGATCTCGCCGATGCCGGGGTGGACTACGATGTTCTCGGGATACAGATCTATTTCCCCCAGCGGGATCTCTCCGACATCGTCCGTCTCCTGGAGCGCCTGTCGGCGTTCGGGAAACCGGTGTACATCACCGAGTTCGGTGCGAGTTCCGGGCTTCCCCCCGCACCCGGCGGTCCGGGGGCGGAAGAGCCGTTCGCCTGGCGGAGGCCGTGGGACGAGGATCTCCAGGCCGACTGGCTTGAGCAGATGTACACGGTCTGTTACAGCAAACCGTTCGTCAAGGCCATCAACTGGTACGACTTCTCCGATTTCCGTCCGTACATCGTGAACGGCGGGCTCGTGCGTGAAGACGCCTCCCGGAAGCAATCATTCGACCGCCTCAAAGCCCTCCTGGGATCGTGGAAACGGCTGCCGGGGCAGGGAAAGGAGCAGCGATGACGTCAAAAGAGCGTATGATGACAGCATTCCGGAGAAAGGTGGCCGATCACGTCCCCGTGTCGCCTGACATATCGGTGATGGTTCCCGCGAAACTTACCGGGAGGCCGTTCCACGAACTTTTCCTGGACGGCAGGAAGCACGACGGCTGGACCTCCGCGACGTATGCCGAGGCGTACGTCAAAGCGGTAAGACATTTCGGTATAGACGGCTGGTACATCTACGGCGGGCTCTCCGAGATCAAGCCGGCGGGAGCCCCCCGGTTCGTGGAGAAGATCGTCGACCGCCGGGAGATGAAAGTCGCCGAGCGGGTGTGCACGACCCCCCTGGGGGACCTGACGGAGAAGGAGCTCTATTTCGCCGATGAGCCGCCGTGGAGGGAGGAGAAGCCGATAAAGAACCTCCGGGAGGATTTTGAGAAGGTGAAGCTCTGGATGGGGAGCAGCGACTGGCGCTGGGAGAAGACCTACCGCGACCGGGATCTCATCGGGGATGACGGCGTCTACGTCGGGATGGTCCCTGTATTCCAGGACTGGTACTTTCACCACCGGCACGGCGGTTTCGAGCAGTGTTTCCAGGATTTCATCGACGAGCCGGATGTCGTGGAGGAGATTCACGAGTTCTGGATGCAGTGGGCTCTCGCATATGTCCGTGCGATGGTTGCTGCCCGGCCTGACGAGATCATGCTCGGCGGATCGAGCGCAAGCCTGAGCGTCAGTTCTCCGGGACTCTTCCGGAAATACGAACTGCCGTTCCTGAAACAGGCCTCGAAGATCTGCAGGGAAGCAGGGATCATCTCCCACCTGCACATCTGCGGCCGGTCCTGGGAGCTGGTGGAAATCGTCGCCGCCGAAACGGACGTCGACGTCATGGAACCGATGGAGGAGCCGCCGGGGGGGAACGTCGACATTGCGGAGGCGAAGAGGCGGGTCGGCGGAAAATTGTGCATCAAGGGGAACATTAACACATTTAATTTCATGCTCAACGCAACGCCCGCGGAGGTCGAAGAGAAGTGCAAACGGCTGATCGACGCCGCCGCGGACGGGGGTGGTTTCGTGCTCTCCACTGGGGACCAGTGCGGACGCGACACGCCGCACGCGAATCTTTTCAAAATGGTGGAGGTGGCGAAGACCTATGGGAAATATTGATCCTGCAATGTTCACGCGTCTGCATCGGCGTGCGGCCCGGGCCGCGGCATGCATGGCGCTCGGCGTACTCCTCTCTCTCCCGGCGAATGGCGGAACGATTACCCTCATGCAGAGGGACGCAGTTGTCTGGGGTCGGACACAGATCATACAGGGGACCGTCGCACCCGCCTCGCCGGGGAGCGCAACGGTCTACGTCGGCACGGCAGCATATGCCTTTACAATCCCGTCCCCCGGGGATTCGTTTGCTGTGAGCGTCCGTATCGGAAACGGCACGTCCCCGGTCTGCGTCCGGATCGACAGTGCCGGGATTCCGACGTACTCCGACACGATTCACTTCACGCTCGGGTATGCTTCGCACGAGGAGTGCTTCGCCTGGGCCACCGTGTCGGGCCGGAACGTGACCCTCCACGGGTCCGTGGTCGAAAACCCCGACAGCGTCCCCGTCGCGTTCCAGTGGACTCCCGATCCGGCCAATCCGTCCCCGGTGGCGGTCAACGGAGGAGGGGATTCCGTTGCGACGTTGACGCTTCCTCCGGGAGTTCCCCCCGGAGAGTATTATTTCAATCTCTGGGCCTGGGATCCGTCCGGCGACTCGACGAGGGCGAGGACGTTCGTCACGGCTGATTCTTCCGGCGTCCGGCCGTTCAATATCGCCACCGATCACGCTCACTGGGTGGACTCCGCCATCGTCTACGGCGTCACCCCTTCGATATTCGTCCCCGTGGGACAGTTCTCCGACGTGACGGTGAAAATCCCCGAGCTCGCCCGGCTCGGCGTCAACGCGCTCTGGATCCAGCCGGTCTACGCGACGCACAGCGGGGGACAGGGATACGACGTCATCGACTACTTCAGCATCCGGCAGGATGTGGGTGGTGAGAACCTGCTGAAGGGGCTCGTGCAGACGGCCCACGCCTACGGAATGAAAGTCCTTTTTGATTTCGTGCCGAATCACACCTCCATCTACCATCCGTACGCGCAGGACGCCATAGCGTACGGGAGCGCGTCGCACTACTACGACTATTACCAGCGCGCATTCGACACCGCCCCGTACAACGACGACTACAATCTGAGCACGAACGGGCCCATGACGTTCGTCGATTATTTCTGGGCCGACCTGAAAAACCTGAACTACAGCAACCCGGAAGTTCAGCGGATGATCACCGAGGCCGGAAAATACTGGATCAACCGGCTCGGGGTCGACGGCTACCGCGTCGACGCCGTCTGGGGGGTCAATGCGAGGAATCCCGCATTCATGCAGCAGTGGAGGTTCGCCCTCAAGCGGATCAAGCCGGAGGTCCTCCTTATCGCGGAAGACAAGGCTTCGCTCCTCCCCGGGGACAGCTACGGTCGCTCTTCCCCGTTCGACGGCCGGTTCGACGCCGCGTACGACTGGGCCGCCGAGGAGACCTGGGTTTCCCACTGGGTGTTCTCGACCTCCTACAGCTCCAGCTCGAACCCCACGGTGTTCAATCTTGCCGACGAAACACAGCGCGTGGCCGCCCTTCGCAAAGCGCTGAACAACAACGGGGCCGGGTACGACGCCCGGGCCATAATATTCCGGTTCCTGGAGAACAACGACACGTTCCGATTCCTTGCCACGCACGACCTTGCACGGACGAAGATGGCGGCGACGCTCCTTTTTGCGCTGAACGGGATACCGGAGATCTTTAACGGCCAGGAAATCGGGGCTGCGACGCATCCGTACAACACGTTTTCGATATTCAAGACCACCGCGACGATACAGTCGCTGGACACGTACGGGCTCTTCCCGTACTACCAGCAGCTCACATCGATACGGAAACGGTATCCCGCCCTGATGAGTTCGAACATGCAGGAGGTCACCGTTTCGCCTTCGGGTTCGGTCTACGCGTTCCGGCGCTGGGCGGGAAATCAGAACATCTTCACGCTCCTGAACCCCAGGACGCTCGCCTTTACGGCGACGCTCAGCGTTCCGGTCGCGGCACTCGGCCTGGACTCGACGCGGACGTATTACCTGACGGACCTCCAGACGGGTGCGTTTATCAGCGGAAAGCCCGCGGACCTCGCCTCCGCCCAGGTCCCCCTCTCCGCACTCAGCGCGCGCATGTTCATTCTCGCGGACACGATTGCGAACGTGACATCGGTCCAGCCGGGCCCGGTCGCTCAGGCACCGGCCTCATTTGCGCTTTCCCAGAACTATCCCAACCCGTTCAACCCGTCGACGCAGATTGCGTTCGACGTTCCCGACCGGGGGCTGGTCACGCTCGTGGTGTATGATATACTCGGACGCGAGGTTGCGACGCTCGTGCACGGGGAGCTTGCTGCAGGGCACTACGAAACGCGGTTCGACGGGAGCGCCCGCGCGAGCGGCGTGTACTTCTGCCGGCTTGAGACCGGCGGTCACTCGCTCGTCCGTAAAATGGTCCTCGTGAAATAACACCGTCATTGCGCAGATTGTCATTGCGAGGAGTGGCGCCGCAGGCGCCGCGACGAAGCAACCTGTACCATATATTGATCGGGAGGTCACATGCCGGGAACCATGAACGCAAGAGTGAGCGCTCTCCAGAGGGAGCAATACCGTGAGGAAGGCTATTTCGTCCTGGAAGGCGCGATTCCGGACCGGGATCTGAACGTCCTGAGGGAGGAGTGCGCCTCACTCGTCCGCGCACAGGATGAGGAGATGAACCGGCTCGGAACCGACACGCTCAACCTGAGCCGGCGCAACAGCCGGTACTTCGTCTTCCTCCCGTTCAGGGAACGCCCGCGGCTCGGTGAGTTCATATTCAGCGACCTGATGGCGGATATCTGCCGCGCCACGATCGGGGATTCGGCACGCCTGTTCTGGGAACAGTTCGTCGTCAAGGGAACGGACGCACGGGGGGCAGAGTTTCCGTGGCACCAGGACTCGGGGTACGTCGACCGGGCCCACCGACCCTATCTGAACTGCTGGATCCCGCTTGACAACGTCTCCGTGGAGAACGGGACTGTGTACATACTCCCGTTCTCCGCAGCGGGAACCCGGGAGAGGGTGGAGCACAGGCCGGTCCCCGGGTCCAACGACAGGGTGGGGTATTTTGGATCCGAGACGGGAGTCCCCGTGATTGCGCCTGCGGGCTCGATTGCCGTGTTCTCGAGCGTGTCGTTTCACCGTTCGGGGCCCAATCAGACCGATGGGATGCGGAGAGCCTACTCCATCCAATTCTCCCCGGAAGTCGTCCTTGACAGAGACGGGTCCCTAAAAGGTCTTGATGAGCCTTTTCTTGAAAACGGCAGGCGCGTTCGCTGAGGACCCGCGTTTTCCCTACACATCTGAAAGGACGCATCCATGGCTGAAAACCGGACAGGTACCCGACTCCGATCGCTGGACGTGTTCCGCGGCGCCACCATTGCGGGGATGATCCTCGTCAATAACCCCGGGTCGTGGTCCGACAGCTACGCCCAGCTCAGGCACTCGGCCTGGAACGGCTGGACATTCACCGATATGATTTTCCCGTTCTTCCTGTGGATCATGGGTGTGGCGATGACGTTTTCGTTTGCGCGGAGACGGGAGTCCGGGGCACCGTCGCGCTCCCTGATGGTGCACGTCGTCAAAAGGGGATTGATCATTTTTGCGCTCGGCATCGTCGTGAACGGGTTCCCGTTCGGTGTCGGTGCACCGTTTTCGTTTGCCACGCTCAGGATCCCGGGAGTGCTGCAACGCATTGCCATCTGCTATGTCGTGGTCTCGTTCCTTCTGCTCTACGTCAACGTCCGTACGCAGGTCGTCTCCTCGGTCGTCCTCCTTGCACTCTACTGGGGGGCCGTGGCGCTCATCCCCGTTCCCGGCCACGGCAGCGGTGTGTTCCAGCCCGTCGGAAGCCTCTGCTGGTACGTCGATTCGACGCTCCTGGCCGGTCACACGTGGATTTATGCACCTGCCCCGGGTTTCGATCCTGAAGGAATCATCAGCACGCTTCCCTCGATCGCGACAGTACTCTTCGGGGTCCTTGCAGGCCACTGGCTTCGCTCCAACCGATCTCCTGCGGAAAAAACGGCGTCCATGTTTGCGGCAGGATACGCCATGGTCCTTGCCGGTGTCATCGCCGATATGTGGCTACCCATCAACAAAAACATGTGGACCTCATCATTTTCGCTCCTCATGGGAGGATGGGCGCTCGTCTGCTTTGCGACGTTCTACTGGATCATCGATGTCAGGGGACACACCCGGTTCGCGCCGCTGGCCGAGGTGTTCGGGAGGAATGCGATAACGCTGTACGTTCTCTCGGAGCTCGCCGCAACGCTTCTCTGGGTGATAACGGTGACTGACTCTCACGGCGCGTCGGTCCCCCTTCAATCCCGCATCTACGGGATGTTTACGCCCCTGTTCAATGCGGCGAACGCTTCGCTTGCTTTTGCCGTTGCCTTCGTTCTCGTGATGTACGCGGCGGGATGGATCATGTGGAAGAAGAGGTGGTTCGTCAGCGTGTAGCTTTCGCGGGAAGCGCGTCTTGTAACAATCTCTCCGGAATGGTATGGGGAACATCAAGGTCCTCCTCGATACTGATATCGGCACGGACATCGACGATGCGGTCTGTCTTGCCTACCTTCTCTCGCATCCGTCGTGCGATCTCCTGGGGATAACGACGGTCACCGGGGAACCGGAAAAAAGGGGTATGCTGGCATCGGCTCTCTGCCGCAGGGCGGGGAAGGCTGTCCCCATTTATCCCGGATCTGACCGCCCTATACTTCTCGCACAGCGCCAGGTTCATGCGGCACAGGCGGAGGCGCTGGGGGACTGGAGCCACGAGACGCGGTTTCCCCGCGGGGAAGCGGTGGAATTCCTCCGGAGGACAATCCGTGCGAACCCCGGCGAAGTGGTGCTCCTGACGATCGCCCCGCTCACGAACATCGGGCTCCTGTTCTCCATAGACCCGGAGATCCCCCGGCTCCTGAAAGGACTTGTCATGATGTGCGGCCGGTTCCACGATCCTGCGCCGCAGGGGTACACTCCCGTCGAATGGAACGCGCTCGTCGACGCGCATGCGACGTCAATAGTGTACAGGTCGTCCGTCCCGGTGCACCGCTCCGTTGGGACCGATGTGACGAGCAGGGTGAAGATGGACGCCGGACTCTTCCGGCGGACATTTCGCGATGTGCCCGTATTCGCGCCCCTTCTCCCCTGGGCGGAAGTGTGGTTCAGGGACTGGGGCGCGACGGTATTTCATGATCCGCTTGCGGCTGCGACGATATTTGACGCGGGACTCTGTACGTTTGCCCGGGGGACGGTGTCGATCGATACCGCGGAAGGCCCCGCGCAGGGAAGCACGCTCTGGACCCCCGGAGGGGCGGATGCGCCCCACGAGGTTGCCACGGGGGTCGATCCGGAACAGTTCTTCCGCCACTTTCTCTCCGTTGTGAATCCCGCAGGTGGAAAGCCGTGAGATCACTCCGTCGGGTCCTCTCCCTCTCACTTATCGTTATTGCGTTCTCCGGGTGCTCCCATAACGGAAATCCCGATCCCGGGCGCGTCACGCTCAAATTCTGGCACAGCTTCGTCGCCTCCTCCATCCCCTCTGTCGACACGCTCCTCCGCGCGTTCGAAAGGGAAAATCCCGGCATACGCATCAATGCGCAATATGTCCCTACCGGTGACGGGCTTATCCAGAAGCTTGTCACCGCAGTGCAGAGCGGAACCGCCCCTGATCTCTCCTGGATTCACCCCGACTTTCTGGACAAACTCGTGGAGGCCGGCGCACTGGTCCCCCTCGACGGTTTGATCCACGGGCCGGACAGTCTTTCGGTTTCCGATCTTGACGATGTGTATGCTCCGCTCCTTGAGGACGGCAAATGCGGGGGGGTGGTCTACAGTCTTCCCATGGAGGCAACGTCGCTTGCGCTCCTCTATAACCGGGGGCTCTTCAGGAAAGCCGGTCTGGACCCGGACCACCCGCCGGAGAACTGGGACGAGCTGATAACGTACACGGCAAGGCTCACGAAGGACATCGACGGCGACGGTCGTACGGACCAGTACGGTTTCTTTGTGCCGGTGTTCCCCGCAAGCGGTGATCTCAATATCTGGATGAACCTCCAGTGGTCGCCGTTCCTCTGGCAGGCGGGCGGAACCGAAACCAATCCCGAGGGAACGCAGGCGATGTTCAACGGCAGGGGAGGGGTGGAGGCGCTGACGCTCTGGAAGAAGCTGTACACGATGGAAGACTTCAGCAGGTTCGGCATTGCGCACGATATTGGATTTGCCTCGGGAAGGCTCGCGATGATACTCGACGGCCCGTGGAACCTGCCGAGATACCGTGCGATGAAGGACGTCGATTGGGCGGTCGCGCCTCTTCCTGCAGGGCCGGGTGGGCGTGCGACCTACATCGAAGGGGAGCAGCTGGCGATATTCAAACAATCTGCCCACCCGTCCGAAGCCTGGAGGTTTATCCGATGGATACTGAGGCCCGATGTGCAGGCGCGTTTTTCGATGAGTTCCGGGTACCTTCCCGTGCGCCGTTCCGTTCAATCGATCGAGTCATACCGCAGGTTCCTTGAGCACGACAGGGCGCTGAAAGCGTTCGTGGACCAGCTCAACCTCGGGAGGGGCCGCCGGTTCCTTCCGCACCACCGGGTGGAATTCAACCGTGCTCTTGCCGAAGCGATCGAGCGTTCCACGCTCGGCGGCATGGATCCGAAGAAATGCCTCGATGAAGCAGCCCGTTCAGTTAATGATCTCATGAAATGAACACACAGCACTCCGATCCCCGAACCTTCGCATCATGGGGAGTGTTCCCTGTACTCCTCTCGCTCATCCTCTTCGCAGGAAGTCTCCCCGCCCAGGAGCTATCCCGGGAGGTCGATCCTTTCATTGGGACGTCAAATGGGGGGAACACGTTCCCGGGAGCCGTCGTTCCCTGGGGAATGGTGTCAGTCAGTCCGCACAACGCTCCGGGTGCTCCGTCCGGGTACATCAACGGGCGAAAGGAGTTCACGGGGTTCGGCCACGTCCATCTGAGCGGGACAGGCTGTCCGGACCTCGGGAGCGTCATCCTCACCGCCTCGCAATGGCCCGTCCGCACCGATCGTGCGTCGAGAACATGCACGATGGCAAACGAAAGTGCTTCACCCGGGTATTACCGCACGGATCTCGTCGAGCCCGGCCTCCTGGCGGAGGCAACCGCGACGCCCCGCTGCGGGCTCACACGCTTCACGGCGAAGTCCCGTGTCGACATTGCCGTAACGATCGATGCGGGTGAGAGCCTTGCGCTTACGGGAGGGGGGAGCGCCCGCGTCGTTTCGGACTCCGAAGCGGAAGGGTGGAATGTCTCAGGCGGCCTGTGCGGAGAGTCGAACCGGCAAACCGTTTATTTTTACGTCCGGTATAACCGGCCTTCCCTTTCCCGGGGGACGTGGAAAGGGGAGAAACTTCAGGCGGCTTCCAGCGTCACTGCCGCCGACACCGCGCTCGGCGTCTGGTTCCGTTTCAACCTGGAAAGCGGCGAGTCCGTCACTGCTCAGGTGGGAATATCGTATGTGTCCTGTGCAAACGCCCGGCTGAACCTCGATTCGGAAGTCCCATCCTGCGATTTCGAACATATACGGTCTCTGGCGTCCTCCTTGTGGGAATCCGGGCTCGCACGCATACGCGTGCGGGGAGGGAAACCGGAGGATTTCAGGAAGTTCTACACCGCGCTCTATCACGCGCTCATCCATCCGGGTATCATCAGCGACGTCAACGGTGACTATCCCCTGATGGGAAGGGGGGGAACCGGTCACTACTCCGGACGGGAACGGTATTCGGTCTTCTCACTCTGGGATACGTACCGGACGCTCCACCCACTCCTCACGCTCGTGTATCCCGAACGGCAGTCCGCGATCATTGAAACGATGATCGATATGTACCGGGAATCGGGGTGGCTTCCGAAGTGGGAAATCGCCGGGAACGAGACGGATCTCATGTCCGGTGATCCGGCCGGCATTGTCATCGCCGACAGCTACCTGAAGGGCATACGGGACTTCGATGTCCGAACGGCCTTCAGGGCAGTAACGAAACCCTCTGAATCGACGAACGATACATCGGCGCCTCCGATCCGGGCCGGATACCACGAATACCTGAAATACCACTATATCCCGTTTGAACAGGACACGAACCGTCCCTGGTGGGTGTGGGGTCCCGCCTCGACGACGCTGGAGTACTGTTTCGCCGACTGGTGCATCGGGAGATTCGCGCTTTCGCTGGGCGATTCATCGACGTTCCGTGAGTTCGACAGGAGATCGATGTACTACCGGAATCTCGTCGACACATCCTCCCGGTTCGTCCGGCCGAAAAGGAAAGACGGCTCGTGGCTTTCCCCGTTTGACCCCGTTGCGACGGAAGGGGCAGGCAGCTGGGCGGGCTCAGGCGGCCCGGGGTACGTTGAAGGGAACGCGTGGCAGTATACGTGGTTCGTCCCCCACGATATCGAAGGGCTGGCGCGGCTTCTCGGGGGAGTGGATGCCTCACTGGAAAAACTGGATGAGTGCTTCCGGAAGGATCTCTTTACGATAAACAACGAGCCGGATATTGCCTACCCGTACCTTTTCGGGTCGTTCGCCGGGCATGAACAACGGACACGAGATCTCGTCCGACACATCATGGCGACCGATTTCCGCGTTGGTCCCGGAGGGCTTCCGGGAAACGACGACGCCGGCACGATTTCCGCCTGGTTCGTCTTTTCCTCACTCGGGTTCTATCCGGCCTGTCCGGCTTCATCGGAATATGCGCTAGGTGTTCCGTTGTTCGAAAGCGCCACGGTGATGCTGAACCGGAAGTACTACCCTGCAACGCGATGTCTGATTGAGCGCAAATCCGCGCGGGATGATTCTGCGCACGTGTGCTCGTGGAGTCTCAACGGCAAGAAGCTTACGCTCTATCACATCACCCACTCTGATATTGTCAACGGAGGGAATCTGATTTTCGGCTCCTCCGAATAGCGCTGGCGTCTTCTTCCCCGGAAAGGACGCATTCCCGTTCCGGATTCGCAATATGTGCGCAAAGTCACAAGAAGCACGTCAATTATGGCCAAAATATCAGATTTTATCCCGTGTCACACTACCAGCCCTCGGAGTGGTTTATAATGGTCCCTGTTGTTCAGAGAGCCGGAGGAGGAGTCAGTCGATTCTTCGGAACGAACTGTGAAGGAGGGTACCATGGGGATAGGCTTCGTTCTCACACTCGGCAGTCTGATGCTCGTCCCGTTTTTCCTTCCCACACTTCACCGGCCGAACGGGAAGACACATTCGACCGGCGTCGCACGGGGATTTGATATCTCCGGTCTCTTCCGCTCGAGCAGCTGTGCAGGCGGGACAGGCAAACGCAATGTATTCGAGTTCCATCTGGAACCAGACGCGGCTTGCCGCGCAGAATATCGGGTGGCGGCACGACCGGCTCAAAAAATCCGCTCGGCGAAGCCGCCGTCGTCCAGCACGCCTGCTTCACCCCCCGGTCCGACGTCTCCACAGAGGCGGCCTCAGGCACAGTCTCCCAATCCGCCGCCTCCGCCCACGCTGGGGCTAAACTAGAGAGGATGGTGCTGGAGGTCGCGTTCGGGGGAACGCGATCTGATGCAGGGCACACCATATTCAAGGGGGGAATATGACGGGCAGGGCGCAACTCATACTCGTGGTGGGACTGGGGCTTCTCCTGGGGGGACTTTCGCTCGATCTCAACCGCCGGGCTAGATCGGCGAACAACAAAAGCGATTATTATTACGAAGCCCTGACGTCACATAACCTGGCCCTGGCCGGCGCCCAGGTCGGGATCACCAAGGTGACGGGGGATCCCAATTGGTACGCCTCGACGACGTATGCGGAGAGTACCTCGGGGGGAACGTATACGGTCGAACGGATGGTGGCTGAATCTCTTGTCGTGCGGAGCGTCTCCACGTACAACGGGTTCACCGAGACGATGCACGACACCGTCGAGGTCTACCTGGACACCCCCCGGTTCACGAGCTTCACGCTCTTCTCCTGGATGACGAACTACGAAGGTCCCTGCCAGTGGGTGACCGGCGATTCGGTTCAGGGGAAACTCCACAGCAACGGATCCATTGCCATCAACGGGTCACCCGTGTTCATGGACAAGGTGACCACGGCCCACAAATTTACGCCGTCCCCCGGAAAAGGGACTGACCAGGCGATATTCAACAAGGGATACGAAACAGGGGTCGACAGCATATTCTTCCCGACTGACCTGCAGAGCGTGTTCAACGTGGCAAACACGGCAAATGGCCGATTCTTCAACACTCCGACCATATGGGTCACTCTCAACGGGGGGGATTCGACGGTGGCGGGGGACGGCACCGCCTTGGTCCGCACATCACAGAATGGCCCCGTCATTGATACCGTCCATATTACGCCGTTGGCGGGTTTTTCCGGAGTCATTATGGGGAACGATTCCGTGCACATTCAGGGGACGTTAGACGGCCAATTGACCATCGCCTCGAATCAGGGGAACATCTATGTGGAGGATAATCTCCTGTACGAGAGGGACCCACGGTTCGTCAGTACTTCTACGGACATACTCGGACTTGTCGCCGAACAATCGGTCGTCATCGCCGATAACAATGCCAATCAGGCCGACTGCGTGGTTCAGGGGAATATATTCGCCAGGACCGGATCACTCACCGCGCAGAACTACGACAACGGGGTCCTCCGCGGGAGGCTGACGATACTCGGTTCCATCGTCCAATATGTCCGGGCTCCCGTCGGGACGAACCTGAACGGTGTGTTGAACAGCGGCTATTTCAAGAGCTACGCATATGATGCGCGGCTGTACGACCCATCCGTCAGGCCGCCGTATTGTCCGGGATTCATACCGTCGAATGCGAACGTCACGGGCTGGTGGGAGAGTCTGCGTCTGCCGGATTTCAGAAAATCTGAATAATGGCGGACGGGGCGTTGTCTATTCACGGCGTCATTGACTTTGCACAAGGACTCGTCTAACTTGGTGCGGCCGGTTTCCCCTTTTTTGCCGGCCCGGTCCCATCAGAAGGAGTTCCGCAGTGACCAGAGTCCGCCTTGAATTGCCGGGAGAATTTCAGTTTACAACTGAAGTGACGCTGCGGGTGACCGATATCAACTACGGCGGACACCTCGGCAACGACGCGGTGCTTTCCATCGCACAGGAAGCGCGTGTGCGGTTCCTCCGGTCGCACGGCTGGACGGAGCTCGACGTAGCCGGGGTCGGGATCATCATGACGGATGCAGTTGTTCTGTACCGCTCCGAGGCGTTCTACGGAGACGTCCTGACGATCGACGTGGCGGTGGCGGATCTGGAGCAGATCGGGTGCGACTTCCTCTTCCGGATCACGAACAAAGCCTCCCGGAAGGAAGTGGCGCGGGTGAAGACAGGTGTCGTGTTCTTCGACTACAACAGGCGGAAGCCCGCCCCGATCCCCGAAGCCTTCCGGAGTGTGTGCGGCTGATTCTGCGTCAATAAGAATGGGACATCGGGAAGCGTTTTGTGTGTCCGGGGTGCGAAACGTGGATTGACCTGAGGCAATAAACCTCCCTCGGTTGTTGTCCAGAAAAGACGAACGATCATGACAGGAGAACGCGTGCATCCAGTCCTCGTCACCGGAGCGACCGGCCGGGTCGGGCGTGTCGTGGTCGATCAATTGCTGGCCGCGGGTGTGCCGGTGCGCGCACTTACACGCCGGCCGTCCGGGGCAAACCTGCCGCCGGCTGTCGAGGTCGCGTCGGGCGACCTGACCGTACCCGAATCGCTCGATGTTGCGCTCGAGGGTGTACGAGCGGTTTTCCTGGTGTGGCCCCTCCCGCCGAAAACTGCTCAGGCCGTCATCGCACGCATCGCCACTCACTCCGCGCGTATCGTCTTTCTCTCCTCGCCGCACCAGACACCCCACCCGTTCTTCCAGCAGCCGAATCCTATGGCCGTCCTCCACGCCGAAATCGAGCGCCTGATCGCTGCAGCCGGCCTCGCGTCGACGATTATCCGGCCGGGGATGTTCGCCTCGAATACACTCCACTGGTGGGCGGCCCGGATCCGAAACGGTGACGCCGTCCGGTGGCCCTACGGCGCGGCCGAGACGGCACCGATCGACGAGCGGGACATCGCCTCCGTGGCGGCGCGTGCCCTGTATGAGGACGGCCACGCGGGAGGCGATTACGTCCTGACAGGCCCGGAATCACTGAGCCAAGCTGAACAGGTAAGGACTATCGGCGACGTCATCGGGCGCCCGATTCGATTCGAGGAGCTGTCGCCGGAGGACTTCCGGCGGGAGACAGCGCTTACATGGCCGGCCCCGGTTGTGGACATGCTGCTCGCCGCTTGGAAGGCGACGCTCGGCCGGCCGGCGTTCGTCACCTCCACGGTGGCCGACGTCGTCGGTTCGCCGGCGCGGACCTTTTACCAATGGGCATCCGACCACGCCGCCGCGTTTCGTGAACGCCCTGTGGGTAATGGATCATGAGAAGACTGGAATGCCCGGTATCTGTGTGATCCAGCTACTCCCTCGAACCGATGTTTTCGGCACCTTCTATGAACCCGAGGCGACGGAGTACCGCTTGTCCGGCTTTCGAAAGAACGCACTCCATGAAGCGTTCCGCGGCCTCGTGGTGTCGTGAGCTTCTGACCGTTGCGATTGGATAGGTGGCGAGACTATTCCAGGTATCGGGGATGTCTATTGTCTTCAGCTTGCGGTCTCTGTCTCCGGTCAGATCGGTAGCATAAACGATTCCCGCATCGGCCTCCGCAAGTATGATTTTGGCCAGAACAGCCCGCACGTTTTCCTCGTAGGATACGACATTACGGAGGACTCCCTCCTTGAAGTTATTGCCAAACGTGGAATCCTCACTGATGCGATCCAGAGCCTGAAGGGAGTAACGGCCGACCGGAACGGCCTTGTCGGCAAGGATGATTGTGGTGCCTGCCATACCAAGATCGCGAACGGAATGAATTCTGCTTTCTCTTTTCGGGACGATTATGACCAGCCTGTTATGCGCGAATGTCCGAACCGAACCGCTATCCACCAGCCCGGACTGAACGGCGATGCCCATTTGTTTCGTGTCGGCGGATGCAAACACATCTGCGTGAGCCCCCTCGCTGATCTGTTGAACGAGTTGTTGCGAACCGGCAAAACTGAATTCGACGGCTACTGACGGATTTGATTTGTTAAAGATCTTCGCTATTTCCTGAAAGGCCTCGTTGAGCGAAGCGGCGGCAAAAACGGATAAATCGATCTTCTCCTTTTTGTCCTGCAGGGGAGGAGTCCCCGAGTGTGCGATAAAGGGAAGGGTAAGAAGGACAATTGCTGCGGATCGGATCACATTGTTCTCCTTCAGAGTATCTTCAAATTGCCGCCAATATAGGAAATCGAGGCAATTCTTGCAGCCTTATCAAACTACCCAGAGGCTGTCGCATCTGGGGCAATTGTACAAAACCAACTTGCTTGCAACTTGAGTTCGTTTTGCGTACTATTGATCGTTGCGATAAATCACCTACACACAGTCAGGTCAACATCCGGGTGTGGGTGTCCGAAATCCGTGAAAACAGTAGGAAAAACGAAGGGGTGGTAGCTCAGTTTGGTTAGAGCGCCTGCCTGTCACGCAGGAGGTCGCGGGTTCGACTCCCGTCCGCCCCGCTTGTTTTGGCCAATTTTGCAGCTTCAATCTTCAAGTAGTGACTAATCTAGTGACTGCCCTCTGCCTCTAGGCAGAGGGCATATCTTCAACTCTCTCTCTCCCCTCAACACTTCAATCTAGCAGTCACGAAAACGTTGCTTCCTTCTTTAATCGAAAGGGAGACGCAATGTTTTTGTCCAAATCCAAATCCGGCATCTATTACCTCTACTTTACCGGGCAGAACGGAAAGAGACAGAAGGTTTCCACCCGGTTCTCCCAGAAGAAGGATGCAGTTGGTTTCCTTCAGTCATTCCGCGCTGAGAAAAGGAGCAGACTCCCCAAGGTCATGTTCTCTGGATTCGTGTGTGATTTCCTCTCATATGCCCAATCGACTTTCGCCGAACCGACCATCTTGATGTACAAAAGTTGCTTGGGCCAGTTCCTGAAGTACGTGGGAGACATCCCGATTCACTCTCTTACCGCCAAGCACCTGGACGACTACAAGGGGCTAAGACTTAAGAGAGTTAGACCGGTTTCCGTCAATATCGAAGTGCGTCAAATCAAAGCTGCGTTTCAGACTGCAGTGAGATGGAAACTCTTTGAACAGAGTCCATTCGTGGATGTGAAGGAATGCAGGGTACCTAATCGCGCACCTGTTTTCTTCTCAAAGGACGATTTCGCATGCCTCTTGGCGACCGTCAGGGAAAGCTGGCTTAAGGAACTGATTGTCTTCGCTGTGTTAACTGGCATGAGGCGGGGTGAAATCCTCAATCTTACGTGGAACAATGTGGACCTGGCGAAGAAGCTCATCCATGTCGAGAGCGGTAGATCGTTCAGGACGAAGTTCGATAAGCGCCGTACAGTCCCAATCTCTGAAAGCGTTTACCAGCTTCTCCAGCAAAAGGCAGACCGATCGGAATCAGAATACGTGTTCCCTAAAGAAGGCAATCAGATAAAGGAAGACCACTTGGCGCATATTTTCAAGCGTTATGTCCGGAAGGCCCAGCTTGATGGACGGCTTCATTTCCACTGCTTGAGAAATTCTTTCGCAAGTTGGTTGGCCGCAGACGGTGTTTCGATCTATGTAATATCCAAATTGCTCGGTCATTCATCGGTGAAGACGACTCAGGATTACTACGCACACCTTCAGCCAGAACACCTGCACGAAACCGTGAATCGGCTATCGGTATCTATGAACTAGCCTCTGGTGGGATAGAGGATACGTAGGACGAACACGGAGATCAAAAAACACATGAGATACAATGCGAATCGTGCATATGAATTGATTCCCAAAAACCTGCTAGCCACTGTCGAATTGGTCAACTACTCGTACGTTTGCAGGTGCGAAAAACGTTACTACATGCCAAGACTAACGACAGAAATCGCTTGTACCTGCGGACGAACGATTGGCTTTTCCAGGCGCATGCAAATTCACATCATGGGTACCGATCCAACGGTCAAGCAACAAGTGAAGGCGATCTTGAAGAAGTTGCAGGCAAGCTAATCTGGACCTGCGGCAGTAAATCTGATTGGAAGTCTTCAATCGCCGGGTCCATCGTCCAACGGCAGGACAAACCATCTGAGTCGCTCAGGGGTGAATTGCTAGCGTTCGCTTCGTGCTCAGTTGGAGAAATGCGTGTTCGAGTCACGCTGGACCTACATGCTAACGGATCATTCGCCGATCCAAGTCAGGCCGTATGGTTGGATATCTTGGTAACGTAATCGATGGAGAAAAGGGGAATCGCATGAACAACACGCCAATTATGAAGACGGATGTGGGACAGGCCATTGGGACAATATTCGCGTTGCTGATGCTCTCTTATCTGATACTTCCTTTGTTGGCAGTCTGCATTTTCATTGCCTTTGATATCGCTGACATGGCAAAGGGAATTGACCCGTTCTGGCTATGGTCCTGCCGGGCCGTTACGGGAGTAATGATCTGGACAGTCTTTTCTATCATCAAGTCAATAAGGGATTCCAACAAGGCGCTTCGGGAACAGAGGTGCAAAAGTATCCTCTACACGTATAAGCCTTCATCACCTGAATGATTTTCTTGGGCTAAGCGCCGATTGCATAACAATAAAAGGAGAAAATGAAGATCATTATTCTTGAATTTGACGGAGTTCTGCAGATCAACCGATCCAGAGGCAAACCCTATCAACCTGGGTCTCCCACCTTTGATCGGGAGTCGGTTTCGAATCTGAATCGACTCATCGAACTCACGCATGCCAAGATCGTGGTCACGAGTTCATTGCGACTCGACTCAGACCTTCCACTTCAGCGACTCTTGGATTTCGAAGGCGTGAAGGGTGAGGTGGTGGGCAAAACACCCTACCTGGGTCTTGGATACCATGGTCGGGGGGCTGAGATTTATGCGTTTGTCAGAGAGGATAATTTGCCGATTGAAAAGTTCGTCATTTTGGATGATGACATCGAACACGATATTTCGGACTATTTCCCGAATTCCCTGGTTCGGACTGACATGGCAACAGGTTTTGACGAAGCGGCGTTCAAAAAGGCTCTTGAGGTGATGAACCGATCTGAACCGAAATACTTGAGGGAAATAGATTCCGTCCTGCAGGCTAGCAACGCCCTAATTCAAGATGTCCAACAATGGAGAATTGATGACCAACAAAAACCGAAAACGAATCATTCCGCGGAACAAAGATTTCACGCTGGACGGAGACCACCTTGCTCCTTACTACAAAAGGCTATTCCGATTCGTTCGGATGGACGATTCAATGCCAGTCTACAGAAAAACAGAACTCACCCGTGAACTCTTCATGGGACTATGGGGCATTGAGCGACACATGCTGAAAGTCGTTCGGACTCAGGATTCACTCTCAAATGCGAAACCGATCGATTGGGACCAGGTCGAAAATGAAATTGATTGTCCGGAGACGGTGCTTCTCACAGCTTTCGGGCTGTTGCAAGAGAGGTATGAGAAGGTCCAACCGATTCTAAATGAAGACTTCTTAAATGAGGTCACACGGCTCGATCTGTGAGGCGTACTATGCTGTGTACCCGAACCAACTCCTGCAGATTATCCTGAAGAATGCAGATGATTTCTACCACCGCGGAAATGTAAGAATCCATCAGAGCAGGTACGATGAAGCTTTCGCAGATTTCAAGAAAGCCAATGAGATGGAGCCGAATAGTCATGTAATTGAATTCGCTCTAGCCCAATTCTGGTTTCGGTATGGGGGTGACAAGCGGAGAGCGTTGATCTGGATAAACAAGGCAATTTCACATCTCGGCAATGAGTCCCTTCTTGTTCAAGTAATCTACCAGCACTTGAAGACAACGATTTGCTGCGGCTTGAAGCGATACGATGAAGCGGTCAAGAGCCTTCAAATCTGCACCAGTGCTTTGAGTGAGATGATCGAAAGGCTGGAGTGGAAGAACGGCCAGGCAGCAATGGAAGGCGGAATTACAATCTTTGGAGAAGGAGTCAGGCAGAGCTTGAGTGAAGCGATTGAAGCATCTGAGCATTTGTTGGCATTGGTTAATGGGAACCTGTTGGACTTGGTGCAGAGCATTCTGAGAGTTCAGAAGAAATTGTGGAGACAGTTATGACGAAGAACAATTGGACATTCAAGGTTCAGGCAAAATCGGCCTGCGATTGGTAAACCGCGACCTTTGATGAAGCGGAAAAACACTTTCTCGCCAAGCTGAATGATCCGAACGGAAGACCAACAGGCAACGAGGCGGGAATTGTTCTGCTTTATCGTACCAGCAGCCGCATAACAGAAGCCATGGTTTATGCCCAGGAGTACCTTGCTGACACTGCCAATCCGGAAGAACGTGCCGAAATGTATTTCTTCATGGGTCAGGCTATGGAACACGCCAATGACTTTGAATCGGCTTACAGGTTCTATTTGGTGGCACTCGAACTCAAACCGAGCAATGTCTACTATCAATACTTCATCCACAACAACATCGGGTTTTCCTTGAATCAGCTATGTCGATATGTTGATGCGGAAGAGTACCTACGGGAAGCGATTGACATTGAACCAGATCGTGCGAATGGCCATAAAAACCTTGGACTCTCCCTGGAAGGGCAGAGGCGATATGCTGAAGCCGCCAGGAGCTTCATTTCCGCAGTCCAGGCGAATGCTTCAGACGGTAGGGCACTGCGGCACTTAGAGGAGTTGGTAGAAAGACATCCGGAAATCCTTGCTGAAATGTCGGATTTGAGCCACCATCTAACCATGTGCCGTCAGGCTGTAGCGTTCGCATCAAAAAGGAAGGTGAATTGATGTTGACGGATTCTCGTATGGCAATGTTATATAGCATTAGAGTTCAGTTGGCTTGATATTAACAACCTTATGCAGAAGTTCTGGATGTTTCCTGATCATCTCTTCGAATAGTTCAGGTAGGTTGGGAATCATCATATTTGCCACTTGCGTTCTCGATACCCCCCTTCGAAACCAGATTTGTGACATGACTCGTTCAAGATTTGCTCTCGCGTTCAATCTTTCGGCGACCGTGAGTAACTGGTTAAAGGTCGTTCGCCGGGCACGTTGTTGAGGCGCAACGAATTTGCCATTTTCGTATTCAGTATACAGCATGTTGTTTCTCTTGCGAAACGTCTGTTTTGCCTTTGGTTCCAGATTCGGCATCTTGATACCATCCATGAGACGGGTGAATGCATCTGCGATCTCTCGGCCCGTTTTGAGTCCTGGTTGAAGACTTCTGATCCTGCGAAACATTTCCTCATCCCACTTCCAATATCCCAATGCGATTTCGAGTTTTTCAACGTGTCTCCCGAACCCTTCTGAAAGGTCTTCGATGGCGCGTGGTTTACCGGAGTGTTTTTCCTCTTGAAAGTTAAGTAACAACATTGCCTTCCCCGTTTCTTCAATCGCTGCGCACACCAGAAAGGTAGAAAGTTCGAAATACCCACCTTTTGACAGAATTTGCGCACCCTCAATCATCCGCTCGGCTGTTCGAATACAAGCCTTTGCGCCGACCCCCGCGTGGTCGATGCTCAGTGAACTGAAATCGTACTTCCCCGTCTTCTTTCGCTTCATAGTTCTCCAAACCCTTTCTTGGAATTCCGGCTAATCATCGTATCCCTAAATTCTTGTAAATCAATGGCTTTGATGCGATATTGGAGAATTAAACTGTTCCGAATTCATGAATTGAAAGAATACAGCCTTGGCAAAGAATAAGCAAACCAGGAAGAAGGCAAAGACAAAGAAGAAGGCACAAGGTCCTACCGTGTTCGAGAACAAGAACGGGACACCAAACCAGCTTGACGTGAAGTCCCTTGAGGGCTGGCTCTGGGAAGCTGCTTGTAGCATCCGTGGTGCCGTAGATGCTCCAAAGTTCAAGGATTATATCCTGCCACTCATCTTTGTGAAGCGACTATCAGATGTCTTTGAAGATGAGGTCAAGAGGGTAGCAGAGAAGTTCGGGGATGAAAAGATCGCAAGAGACTTGATTGGTGACGACCACTCATTGGTCCGGTTCTACATTCCCCCGCGCTCAGAATGGTCAGAAATCAGGAAGATCACTTCTAAAGTCGGAGAGAAACTAACAGAAGCTCTTCGAGCCATAGCCAAGCAAAACCCCAGTCTGCAGGGAGTCATCGACATTGTTGACTTCAATGCAACGGTCAGCGGTGAGCGTATTGTCGATGACGGGAAGCTTCAAACTCTCATTGAGATCGTAAGCAAACAAAGACTGGGACTGAAGGACTGCGAACCTGATATCCTTGGTAGAGCATACGACTACCTGCTTCGGAAGTTTGCTGAAGGGCAAGGACAGAGCGCCGGTGAGTTTCTGACCCCGAAAGAAGTGGGGTGGCTAATGGCTTACATCCTTGACCCCCAAGAAGGACAAAGCATCTATGATCCTGCATGCGGTACTGCGGGTCTCCTTATCAAGTGCGAATTGGCTCTGCAGGAGAGAATGGATGGTAAGAAGGTGAAGAGACCCCTTCAAATGTATGGCCAAGAGCAAAACTCCACAACATTTGCCATGGCTCGAATGAACATGGTCATTCATGACATGGAAGGGGAGATCGCAATCGGGGACACAATGCGAAACCCGAAGCACCTGAACGGGAGCGTTTTAAAGACTTTCGATCTGGTGACTGCTAATCCTATGTGGAATCAGGATGGCTATGATTCAGAGTTCTACGAGAACGATACATATGATCGATTCAAGAGGGGATACCCATCAGCCAGTTCTGCTGATTGGGGTTGGGTGCAATTGATGGAATCCTCACTGAATGAGAGGGGAAGGATGGCAGTTGTTCTCGACTCAGGGGCTGTGTCAAGAGGTTCAGGAAGTCAGGGAACGAACAAAGAGAAGGATATACGTAAGGCGTTCCTAGATGCTGATCTTATTGACACCGTTCTCCTGCTACCCGATAACCTGTTTTACAACACCACAGCGGCTGGTATCATAATGGTCTTGAGCAAGAGCAAACCCAAGGAAAGGAAGGGGAAGCTACTCCTCATCAATGCCTCTCAGGAATTTGAAAAGGGGAGACCCAAGAACTTCTTGCCTGATGAGAAGATACAGAGGATTGTCAAGGCATATCACGACTTTGAGACTGTTGACCACTTCGCTAAGATCATCACATATGATGAAGCTGTTAAGAGTGACTACAACTTGAGTCCTTCAAGATACATCAAGACTGGTGCAACTGAGAAATACCGTGAGATACCTGTCTTGCTGGGAGAACTCAGCAAACTTGAGCAGGAGAGTGCCAAAATTGATGCTGAAATAAAAGGGATTCTCTCTAAGCTCGGTTTTGACGTGGAGAAAGAATGAGCGACACAACGCACATCGAGATTGAGTCTGTGGTTATGCCTGAGAAGTGGGAAAGAGCCTTTCTGGACAATGACAAACTGTTCATCTACCTCAACGGCCTTTGGACAGGGAAGAAAAAACCCTTGGTTCCTGCCAAGGTAATCCGAAACACCAATTTCAACAACGATGGTTCAATTGACTACAACGATGTTGCTCATCTACAAGTCGAAGATAGGCATTTGCGCGAGAAGGAGTTGAAGTGTGGAGACATAATCATAGAACGTTCTGGTGGGGGCCCAAGCCAACCAGTAGGAAGGGTAGTGTACTTCGACCTAACGGAAAAAGGCTATAGCTTCAGCAACTTCACAAGTACCCTCAGGGTGGTAAATCCAGAGAAAGTGCACTCGAAATTCCTGCTCTACTACCTTCATATGTTCTACCTTGACGGCAATACGTTAACACTCCAGCAAAAGACGACAGGTATCAGAAATCTGAATTTTGCCGACTACAAGAAAAGTCCAGTACCCCTTCCACCCCTTGATGAACAGACGAAGATTGCCGCCATCCTCTCCAAGATTCAGCAAGCCATTGAAGTGCAAGAGAGAATTATTGAGCGCGTCAAGGAACTCAAGAGAGCTTTGATGGCAAAGCTGTTCACGGAAGGTCTGCATGGTGAAGAACAGAAGCAGACTGAGATTGGACTGATACCAGAGAGTTGGGAAGTTATCAGACTTGGAAGTTTATTCAAACTGTCAAGCGGGACGAGCAGACCAAAGAATACCTCAGGGAAAAGTTCCGCCGAAAACCCTTATCCGGTTTTCGGGGGGAATGGTGTTCTAGGCTATTCGAAAGAATATTTCATGAGCACACCTACACTTGTCCTTGGTCGAGTTGGGGTATATTGCGGAAATGCATTTGTGGCAGAGGGAAAGTATTGGGTAAGCGACAATGCCCTCTATGCAAAGGAACTCCAGCGTGATTGTGATTTGCATTACGTCTGTGAATTTCTACGCTATTACGACCTCAATAGGTTTAGACACATGGGTGGTCAACCGTTGATTACGCAAGGGATAGTCAACGAGCGAGTGGTTCCGTTTCCGCCTCTCGCCGAGCAGAAGGGTATTGCTGAGGTCTTTCATTCTCTTGACGGCAAACTTCTGGCTGCTGTCGATAAAAAATCAACCCTCAGGGAATTGTTCAAATCTATGCTCCACCAGCTTATCACTGGTCAAATCAGGGTCAGAAAATATGAGATTCCGCTCGATGCCTAACCGTTCTACAGATAAGGGAGAGAAGACCGTGTCTGGTAGAAAATCTCGCAATTCACCTGCAGTTGGAGCAAGCTACATCACTACTTACAAGGGCAAGTCTTACCGAATGGAAATCGTAGCAACTCGCAGAGGCATAGGTTATCGCGTCTCCGGTAAGACATTTACCAGCCCAAGTGCGGCAGGCAAGTCGGTGACTCGCCACTCAATCAATGGGTGGAAATTCTGGAACATGGACGTGGATAAGGCGTAAATATCGGAATGTCCAACCCCTTCACAGAAGCTGCAGCAGTCCAAAGACCAATCCTGAAGTATGCCACTGAGATGGGCTGGCAAGTTGTCACTCAAGATGAAGCCCTGTTCCTGCGTCAAGGGGAAACGGGGCTTTTCTTCTATTCGGTGTTGAGAAAACAGCTTCTCAAGCTGAACCCCAAAGTCATAACCTCAGAGAACGTTGACGAAGTCGTAAAGAAACTTCAGAATATTCGCAACACTATCGAAGGCAACAAAGAAGCTCTGGAATGGCTCCGTGGCAAGAAGTCTGTCTATGTACCTAAAGAGAAGCGAGAGAGAAATGTCTGGCTCATTGACTTTGACGGCACTGACAACAACATCTTCCAGGTCACAGAAGAATGGTCATACACTAACGGCAAATTCACGAACCGGGCTGACGTGGTTTTTCTGATTAATGGTGTTCCCGTCATCATTGGAGAGAACAAAAAGCCCGAAGAGAAGGATGCAATAGCAATTGCCGTGGACCAGCTTCGAAGATACCACAGAGAGACTCCGGAGCTTGTCACCACCCACCAATTGTTCGATGCTACCCACGTGTTCGATTTCTACTATGGTGTGACGTGGAATTTTGCAAAGAAGGTAATATTCAATTGGAAGGAACAAGAATCAGGCAATTTTGAGAAGAAGGTCAAGAGCTTTTTCAATCAGGAACGCATTCTTCGGGTCCTTCATGACTACATCGTGTTCTTCAAGCGGGAAGATGAGCTTGAGAAGATCGTCCTGAGGCAGCATCAGACCAGGGCAATCGAGAAGGTTCTGCGTCGGTCGATCGAGAGGCAGAAGAAAACGGGACTCATCTGGCATACCCAAGGCTCTGGCAAGACATTTGCCATGATTGTGTCGGCTGAAAGGTTGATAAAACAGCCAGAATTCGAAAAGCCAACGGTCATAATGCTGGTGGATAGAAACGAACTTGAGAGCCAGCTATATCAGAATCTCGATGCATACGGTTTCGAAAGCTACGAGATCGCAGAGAGCAAAGCCCACTTACAGGAACTCCTGAAGAGTGACTACCGTGGGCTGATTGTGTCGATGATTCACAAATTCGAAGGGATTCCCAAAGATATCAACACCAGGCAAAATGTCTTTGTATTAGTCGATGAGGCTCACCGCACGACCTCTGGTGACCTGGGTAACTATCTCATGGCTGCTCTACCCAATGCCACCTATTTCGGATTCACTGGAACGCCGATCGACA
>CAVVIT010000004.1:0-337040 GCA_963748405.1 Ignavibacteriota bacterium | reverse complement strand
AACTGCTCAAGGTAGGCTTTTGCATTGACCTCGTCACCAAGATAAGCATTATACACTTCCCCGATGATGAACAGTGCGAACTTGGAAGCATCAGCATTGCTTGCGAAATCAGTCGCGATCCCACCGTAAACCGCAATAGCGTCAGAATACCTTCCACCCTTCACAAGCCAATGAACTTGGAGTTCACGCTCGACAAGATCGAGATCGGGAATCTTGGACGCCTTGGCCGAAATATCGCTCGCCAGATATTGTAGGAAATCTGTCTGCCCCGATCGCTCGTATGCATCTGCAAGAAAGCAGTGCCTTGGCAAGTGATGTCGTCGACGTGCTAGCCAGATACACTCTGAGAAATAGGGGAATTGCATCTGTGTATCTGCCTGTCATTTGAGCTTGATAGGCGAGATTGAACGTGGTGTCGGAAGTTGGACCTGTCGCCGTCTGGCTCAGGACATCAACCTTCGGTCGACCTGGATTTGGGTCGGAAGGGGCGGCGGGCGACCAAATGATGCTTGAACTTCCGTCGACCGTGAATTGATAAGGGTTAGGCGATGGAGTCCCCCACCAGTCATACACCGCATTCACTGTGCTACTGTTGTTCGCGATGACGTAGCTGTAAGGAGATCCGTCGAAACTGTTCAGCCCGGAATTGGATCCATCACCGAAATCCGGTAGACAGCTGTAGTTGGCATAGATCTGAGCGTAACTGGCGCGGATGGCATTGCATCCGTATAGACCATGGGGGTTGTTTCCATAGTCGCAGTAGAAGCCCTCAGATGAGCCGCTAATGTTGTTATGATAGACATTCGACGGGCTCGAACCACTGTGAAACCAAATCCCCGTCTGGCCGTTGTTCTTCAACGTGTTGTATTGAATGGTAGGGGATGGCTAGAAAGGTAGATCCCGCTGTTGGTGCAATTCTCGATGTCATTATAGGTGATTGAAGTCGTTCCGTTTGTTGGTGAGTTGCAATAGATCCCGAAGTAATCACTTCTGAACGGACAATTGCTTATTGTGAAGGACGTCGAATTACAGGTTACTCCCACGGTTGCGTTGTTGAAATTGCAGTAGCTAACAGAGCCATTGCTCCCCGACTGGAGGACCAATCCATACCAAGAGGAGGAGCCGGATTTGTCGAAAACGATCGGTTGCGATGAAGACCCATTAGCCGTCAGTTGTCCATTGATCACCAGCATCACCCCCGAAGCGGATTTGATCGTCGTTCCTGCTCGAATTGTTAGTGTCGTGCCGCTGCTAGTCGTGAAAGTCTCTGGCAACGTGATCGTGACCCCAACTCCCCCCAGCGTAGTGGTGAAGTGTTCAATCGCATACTTCACCGCCTTATAAGCGTTTGCTCGGCCGAAACCGTATGTATTTGTGTAATCCAGTCCGCTCATATTCGACAACTTGTCCGCAGAGCTATCTAAACAAGCTCTTACTTGGGCGGGAGTTAATTGCGAATTGAGCTGAAGCAGGAGTGCCGCAATTCCTGCAACGTGAGGGGCCGCAGCGGAGGTGCCATAAAACGGATTTTGAAAGTACTGTGCTTGACCGACGGCGGTATTTACGCCATCGATGCCCATAATACCCATTGTTTGATGATCGGTGGGTGTGTTGGGCGTCCCGTCTTGATTCCAGGTATAATACCGAGTTGGGCCGTGGGCGCTGAAGAATTCGGCTTGATCTGGAGTTTGGGCCGAACAGGCACCAGCGGCCAGCACACCTGCGACACTCTGGTGGCCCCAGAGTGAATAGTTTGGTGAAGTGAACTGAAGGGAGGGTGTTGGATTTCCACTGGCCGGAAAGGGATACACGTTCAAAAGCAAGTCTCGATCCTGGCCAGAGTATTTGAATATTTCGATGTAAACCTGCTGATCGTTGGCCGTGGTGTTTTGATACGAAAGATATTCGTAAGGAAGGCCCTGGTTGTCCGATTGAAAGTCGTCTCCATATGCGAGCTGACGGCCTTTGCTATCATAGACATAGAGATCGTAGTCGTCCGTTGCTTGAAGCCACTTGTTCGCCCATTTTAGTGTAACTACGATTGCATCCCCGACTTTCAGTGTCATCTGGTTTCCATATACACCATAGGTGTTAAATTCTGCCCAACCGAATCCGTTATTTATGAAAGGGCCAAACCAAGTGAATGTCTGATCGTTGCCGGCGGCTGAGATGTAAGTTCTATTATGCTGGTTCACCAGTGTTGAAATGGCTTGGGCAATCGGCCCGTCCTCAAAGACGGGTTCATCGTAATAATAGATGTCATCAAAAATAACTCCCGCGCCATCGTTACTTAGCCATGAAATGGCGTCAGGCGTGGAAAGTTCCGAAGCTCCTGGGTCAGTGAAGGCTAGCGCGCTCGAAGGCGCAACATCATATGCAATCTCCATCACGGCGGTACCTTCATCCCCAAACGCATCGTCGTAGTTGTAGAGATCGATCGCACTTGGGAGATCGCCAGAAGACATTGACCCCTGCCTGTGAATGACCCCAACTGACATCGCGCCGATTTTGACTCCGTTTCCCGATAGCCCGAAATCTGTCATTGCATCAGATGCATGAAGAATTCCCACTCCGGCCGAAGTCACACTCCCCGTGGCGCAATGCGGTTCCGCTGCATCAGAAATCGCTCTGATTTGTTTTGACTGAGCCAATCTCTCGATAGCAGAAAACGGAAGCCAAGCTGCAAGTCTAGACCATGACTGATCGATTGTTTCGACCCTGGCTCCGAGGGCCCCTATCATGTGAATGAGTGAGTCGCTCATTTCTGTACAGTAAACAATTACATGAACCCGGCCTCGATCATCTACTTTCGTTAGCCTGTCTGTGAATCTGGTGCTCAGTGACTTCCAAGTGGAAGTGTCCGAAGTAACCCCTGAGGAGGTCATTTCGATCAGTTTTGCCCTTATGGCGCCAGAGATTCTTCTGAGGGGAATGGCTCGTTGTGACTTGTCTTGGCTCGGCGAAGACGCGTTCTGCGAAAAGCTTTGTGTGGAGATCGAGAGAGCAATTAATATCGCGATGAAAAGTGAAATAGCTAATGTGAGCTGTACCCCAAAAACTGGACAGGTTGCTTAGGTGGAAAAAATGGCTATTTTTCCACATAGGAGGTCCAGGCATGAAACGTATCCGCCGCTCGCTCTCGCCCGCGTTCAAGGCGAAAGTTGCCTTCGAGTCGCTCAAGGAAGACCGCACGATCACTGAGCTGGCTTCGGAGTTCAAGGTGCATCCGAACCAGATCTCGCAGTGGAAGAAGCATCTTCAGGAGCATATTCCGGATCTCTTCACCAGCGGTTACGGCAAGGATGAGAACGAAGCCGTCATCGCCCGTCTGTACGAAGAGATTGGCCGCCTGAAGGTCGATCTGGATTTTCTAAAAAAAAGAGTCTGACGCTTCCGCTGGCTGCTCGGCGTGCATTGATCGACCCTCTGGATGATCAACTCAGCATCACGCATCAATGCGAGCTGTTGGGCGTCGCCCGGTCGACCCTGTACTACTCACCCGTGCCTGTCGGCCGACTAACTCTGGCCTTGATGAAGGCCATCGACCGAGAGTATACGGCGCATCCGTTTTTTGGTGCTCGCAGGATCCTGCTGGAGATGAGGGATCTGGGGTTTGAGGTCAACCACAAAAGGATCTCTCGATTAATGCGCCAGATGGGGATCCAGGCGATTTATGCGGCTCCCAGAACAAGCATTCCGGCGCAGAATCACAAGATTTACCCCTACCTGCTGACGGGGGTGAGCATTACGCGACCGGATCAGGTCTGGAGCACTGACCTGACGTATATCCCGATGGAGAGCGGCTTTATGTACCTGGTCGCGGTCATCGATTGGTTTAGCCGGTTCGTTCTCTCCTGGGGAGTATCGAACACCCAGGATGCGGGCTTCTGCACGAGCGTGCTCAAGAGAGCGCTTCGCAGAGGGAAGCCCGGGATCTTCAACACGGACCAGGGATCGCAGTTCACGAGCGACATCTTCACGGAACCACTTCTGGCAGAGAAGATCGCCATCAGCATGGACGGTCGCGGCAGAGCGCTGGATAACGTGTTCATCGAGCGTTTGTGGCGCAGCGTGAAGTACGAAGACATTTATCTCCACAACTACGTCACGGTGCAAGAATTGATTTCGGGACTCAGCAAGTATTTCCGGTTCTACAACTTCGACCGGTATCACCAGTCACTCGGCAACCTGACGCCGGCAGGGCTCTACCTCCCATGACAGGGAGTGCAGCCCTCAAGGTCTCACCAGGGGGGCGGGTGGAACAGATCGTTAAAGACAAGCGTTAGGAGCAAGACAAACCAGACCAGATTTTCCCACCTAAGAAATGGCTGAAAGCTGTCCAGCCAATGGGGTACACCTCAATGAGCACAATACGTGGGTTTGGCGCCGAAAGCATCGAGATTTGGAGAGCATGCGAGAGGATCCCATATTGCCTCCATGTGATTGTCGATGGAATGATAGATTAGGAGCTGGGCATTTGTTCGAAGGCTCTGTGGCGGTTCCAAAGGGACTTCGGCTCAAACCTGACCGCCATAATCAATTGAACGATTTTGCGAGCTAGGTTCAGGCGAGCTTAGTTCTCCGGAGAGCGCCTGCGGCATTGCTGGAATGTGGCCTTTGAAGTTCGCAAGAGGGTTCAACATCAGAAACAGATTGTGGCTAAACAAAATAGTCTTGGCTTTGGTTGTGAAGCCTCACGAGACGATCACCGAATCAATCCCAATCTTCTAGTTTCTATTGACCCTCCTGACATGAGACGATAGAAGTATATTCCAGAGGAGAGATTGTGGCCGTCGAAGCGAACCTCATGTTCGCCGGATGATTCTGGCCCGTCCACCAGAATGTCAACGGTTCGGCCTAGGATATCGACAATACTTAGCTGGATATTCTGTCTACGAGGAAGATAGTACCTTATGATCGTTGCTGGATTAAATGGATTCGGATAGTTTTGCATTAGGGTAGGTGCCAATGTGGCCACACCCGTTATTGCACGGATGCCAGTGGTAAGGTCGCTGAGCCTCCGTCTATATATCCCGTTGCCACCTGCGAAGAGGGTTGTATCCCAAGCGAACACTGATTTCGTACCAAATGAACGAAGGCTATCTGTTACGTCACTCCACGTGCCCCCCATGTTTGAACTCGCATAGATGTAGCCGTTCGCCGTCGTGCATGCAAAAAGCCAGTTGCTTGAAACTGCAAGCTGCTCGATGTTTAGTTCCACAATGCCACTATTCTTTGAATTCCAAGTTGTTCCGTTATCGCTTGATTGATAGACGCCGCCATACCAAGTCCCAGCGAACAGATTGGAACCGGAGGCCACCATTACGGTGGTATAGGGAAGGTAGTGTGGACAAAGTGTCCAAGAGTTTCCATTGTTGGTTGACCGGAACATTGGCCCATTTACAGTCGCTACCACTATTGCAGAATCCCCTGCGGCGAGTGCGTGAATTGAGGTATCTGAAATTCCCGCATTTGTGAACGACCAACTTGCTCCGTCATCGCTGGAGCGGTAGACTCCTTTTGAGTACACACCTGCGAAGAGATACTGCCCTGCAGTCAAGAACCTCAACACGTTTGAGGAGGTACTGGGCAGGCCCGAATCAGCTTGAATCCAAGTGTCCCCCCGATCGCTGGATCTAAAGGCCCCGGATTTGCTCGTACCCGCTATCACATACTTGCCGCTAACAATGATTGCCTCAACCGTTGGAAAGTGAATCCCATCAAGGGAAAGACCATTGTTCACTCTCGTCCAGTTCCAACCACCGTTCGTTGAGCGAAACACTCCCCCGGGATACGATGAGTCCGTTGTAAATGTAACGTCCCCGTAATCGCCTGCGTACAACACGGAGTCCTGGACAGCGAAACACAGAATAAGGTGACCTGATGGCACGTTAGTAGGTAACCATTGAGATGATGCACCCGGCGGAGTCAGGGCCCAAAGAAGACCTGCAATGATTCGAATTGAAGATTTCGTCTTCACTGCCACGCTCTCCGTTGAAAAACATCACATATTGAAACTGCCGCATTCCATACGTAAGTGGTTTCTTCGGTATGTGTAGAAAATCTTAATCCGAGAACCAAGTTGCCTCCGTACTTCGATACGTCGAGGAATGATCGTGGGCGCTTTGGTCTTGTGAGGAGTAGTGAAGTATGCGCCGCGTTACGAATTGATTCAAGAAACAGGATCGACCAAAATGCGTCGCTCTCACGGCGGGGAAGAAGTATAGAAGAAACACTATGTCGATTGAGGAAGACATGTTGCCGCTCCGGATCGAGAGGGGCGTTGGATTCACGACTCCCATCGATACTTCGCAGGTATTATAACCAACTGCAATGCGCTTGTCAATTCGCTCGTAAATCTGTCACTTGATCCAATTTTGAGAAGTCATTCGTAAAAAACGCATTCGAATCTCAGATTTGTCGCGAAAAGACAACGTTCTACAGGTGGAATGACGATTTTGAAAATAAAGGCCAGAATCCTGATGCGGGTGGCACTCAAATTGCTAATTGCTCTTCAGCCGACTATCACCGCTTCTGCCAATGAGCTTCTTCTACCTTCATAAACTCCGGAAATTCGGAAAATGGAGATTCTCCGGTGAACGATTTCGGCTTTGCGAGGTCCAGCGGAAGATTCGATCCCTGAACAACAAAGTCAATGCGTGTGATTGCCGATGGGTCCGTACGTGGAATTGCGTACGCTGATTTCGGAGGTGATCTGCAAGTCAGCCTCCATGCGACCGCAGAAGTGAACTGAGCGGGGCCCTGCCGCTCACATTGCCTTCGACTCCGATCCCGCTTCCCATTTGATATCTTCACCCTGAGCGGCCAGGTCATCCATCTCCTGTAGCACATTCATCCCTCCTCACCCCCACCGGCACCACGTCGTCCAGGGTTGGCCGGTTGAAGTCGTTCAGGATCCTCTCCCTCCGGTCGGGATTGTTCATTCGTCTGATGGCTTGCCGTTGTCGTATTTTCCTCAGAACTGCTTCTGCTTTTTCAGTCATAGTGTTCTCCTCTATTCAATGCTGGGTCCTTCTTCCGATCACGAGCTCCCCGGTCTGAAGATGAGGATACGAATCAGCCGCGCCGGGATATCAAGAGGCTCGGGGTCAACGCCAGGATTACCCTATGGATTTTTTCCCTCTTGCTATCCGATACTCCCTCAATGCGCGCTGGAATCCCAAACTCCGGGCGTAATTTGCCGACCTATAAGCACGACAATACGGTGGTTTTCTTGCTTTCCGAATTTAATCGAAGGCTGGGCGCGGATCCAATGTAACTCAGATAATCTGTCTCTCTTTAGCAGGGACACTCAAACGGCCCCAAGATGCCAGGAGGTAAATCGGGATGTATTTCTCCGGTTCGATTTTCAAATAGTCCCAGAATTGATCTTGGGGCTGCCCAGGCCGTTCTTCGGGGTTTAAGGCCTGGACTTCAGAAAATCGCCGGTTCTTCCGAGTGCACTCTTGCCTCCCGATCAATATCTCCAATGAACACAGGCGTTCCCCGCACATTTTTGTCTTATTTCGAGCGGTAATTGGGGAAAAATTTTGTTCCCAGAACAAATTCTCGCGCTGGGGTCGGTACCTGATCCGTCTCGGAGAAAGCACGGAGAGATGGCCCAAAAAATGAAAAATAAAAAAAAATACACTCTTCGCCTCCGGCGGGGACGGCTCACTGAACGTCAAGGCGTTGGGGTGAGGTGGGCTTATTTTTTTTGTTACACCGGTTACGCATGTTACGCGTATTTGGCACACCCTACCCAGCGGAGATGAGGACTTCTATAGGGACATAAGAGAGAATATCATCTAATACTAAGGTGTATCTAATAACGCGTAACACGTGTAACATTGTCTAAGATCATTGAATTCCCCTTATATTCCAGGAATGCTGGTTACATTACTCCTGTAACTGCTCCGTAACATCTGTAACCCCGAACCCCTCCAGGTCAATGCCGGCAGTCAGGGCCTTTTTCACGTCGATGCAAAGGCACCTCATCTTCTTCCCGTCAAAATCAACCGGATGACTGACGCTCAGGACGTACTCGCATTCCTTGAACAGCTTCAGATACGATTCCTTGTCCAATAGGTCTCCCTCGTACTTCGTTCTCGAGGCGTACTCCTTGAACTCCGGAAACACCTTGTTAAACCGGATGGCAATTGCAGATCGTTTATTCACGTCCGCTCTCGTCCACCAAGGGACCTGCTTGACTGCAGGCTCGTATCCGGGGTTGGTGCTGGTTATCTGCTTTTCGTTCTTCTGCCACATGATACCCAGCTCTTCGATCAGCTGGTCAACTGACGACCGGACAGCTCCAGAATCAGTTCCAGTTATCTCCTTCAATTGATCGTCAAGGAATTCGGTCGGATCGATCTTCGGCATTGTCAGTCCGCAGTGAGTCGCATAGTCCTGGAATAGAGTCAGCCCCATGAGCATCACCGAAAGGTTATTCACAATTCGAGGGGCTACAGCTTTCATTTCAAAATACGCCTCGACATACTTTCGTGCGGTTGCAAGGGTTTCGTTGATATCCTGCGTTAGGCAGTATTGGATATATCGGGGCATAAACCCCTCCAGGGGGAGGTTCAAAAGTCGCCCGAATGCCGCCCGCATACCTCCATTCTTCTTCACACAATCATTGAACCGGATCATCAATGTCCTCTCCCGAATTGCGGGCTGGCTGATATTCCACTCACCGAGAACAGCCATCGGGGCCAGGAGCTCGTATTCAATCGTCGTCTGATCTTCTCTTCCCTTCTGTTCTAACTCACCATCGTAGATCTCCCGAATGTAACGGAGGAGACTATCCACGGCTTCGTACTTCAGATCCGACTCCTTGAATTCGTCATAGAACTGCGGAATACCGTTTGTGGCCGAGAGGTTCTTCAACATCGGAAACGGCTTCATGTCGCACTTGTTCGGCACGGGGTTCTTATACCCGGCCATACGCATGAGCATTTTCGCAGTGCTCGTTTTCCCGCTTCCTTGCCCACCATGCATCAGGATCGAGGGAAAAGCGCCAATGTTCGACCGGACTATTTCCTTCAACGGTGTCGCGAAGAACCAGCCCAAGAGCGGCAGGATGACTTTGCGCTCGTTGATCTGGAGGATTTCTGCATACAGACCTCGGGCAAGGTCCAAATGCTCCGCATCGGGCAGGTTCGCATACGAGATCTTGTGGTAGAAGGCCCCGGTCCCCTTTTCATACGGGATGACAGCAGCCTCGCGGGATATGCCTTCTCTCGTGATGTTAACCCCTTCCGAGACCCAGATATCCTTGTACAGGCCGATGACCTTTGTACCCCTTTTCCTTATTGGAACCCGTGAGCTGATAAACGCACACAGCGCCTGTAAATCATTGTCTGAGCCCACGAACACGCAGTCCTGGTGCCCAATGGCCTTCAGGAGCTTCTGTTTGCTGTGCCAGTCCCCTGTTTCCAATTTGATCCCAGGGTACTCAAACCCCTGCGAGCTCTTGATATCGCAAATGAGACAATCGTTATCCTCAAGAACCAGAAGTTCCTTCGGTTCGATGACGAATGACGTGACCATAATATCTGACGCCCCATTTGTCGCGCTACTCTTCCTAAAGTAGCTGCCATTCCGTTCGATGAACTTCACGGGCAGTTTCTTCGACGAATCATCATATAGGTCATACATGCTATTTACTGTATCAACCAGCTTCTTATCCGAATGAGGAGGCTTGTTTCCCTTATTCCAGACCCGGATGAATTCCAGTGTGAAATCACGATTGAACCCCCTGTTGATATATAGCCCCACCAGCTCGGTCATGCTGTCGGTTCGCGCTCCGGGAGTTGTCCCCTTCAGGGCCCTTATTATCGAATCTCCGGCTTTCTGTTTCTCCTTTAGAACTGGGCCGGCATTCATCGACTCCGGAGAGAGGCGTACTGATGATTCGTTTATGTAGATGTCCGGATCGTACGATAGGTAGCATGCCCTGGCGACGTCTTTGATGTCGTCTGTTTCAATCCCGTATCGCTGCTGCACCAGGGCTCTGATCTGCTGGTAAACCCTCTTGTACTCCGCTTCAGTGGCAATTTCACTATCAAGGGCAAACACGACCTTCAAGCCATCACCGCTGGGGGAAACGAAGAACATGAATATCTCAGGATCGTGACGCATTTGTTCCCTGAGGATGTCGCGCTTCTCCATCACGTGGTCCATGTCCAGCAGGATGAACCGCACGGCCTTGAAGTTGTCAGATCTTCTGATTCCCTGCCGGAAATGAAGGAATGTGAAATACGGGAGAAGCTGTCTCTTCAGTTCACGCCGTTCCTCATCGGACGTGGCAGCACGAATCACTTTTACCTTGTTCTGAAGGTCTATTGAACTACGGATCTGTTCGATGACAGAAGAAAGCGGCACGACGCTGGCTTTGGAGTCTTTTTTATCGACGCGGGTGTCGTATGTAACGAGGATTGAATCGAGGATCCCAGGCACAGCCTGGTCATTTGGTATCGCAGAAACTGATACTGCAGTTTGTCTTACATCTTCATTGAACATCGTAAATTGTTTTGGTTTTAGGTTGAGTCAACGTGGACTCACAATCATACATAGGCGCAGCGGATCACTTACTCGCTGCCCTTACCTCTACGCAGCCACTCGGCCGTGTAGAGTATTTTCGCTTCGAGACTTCGGACCCATCGCAAGCGTGCGGAGTGTCCTCATCGCTTGATCGTATTTCAACGGGTTCACAGAAGGAGTCATCGAGAAGTAGGCTTCCAGCAGGCGTTCGAGCTCTTTCGTCCGTTCGAACGAGAACATCGTTACGCCATCAACTCGCGTGTGCGAGAGGAGCTTGCAACCTGCGCTATAAAGGTAGCTGGAAATGTATAGGTCTTTGCTGACAAATAGGTTCATGTGTTTTCCTTGGTTAGGGTAAAGCCGGGCTGAACAAAGGGAGAGTATTTCACTTGACGGGCATCGCTCAGCAGCCATCTCTTCATCCAACCGCACGTGCCGACCGATCTTTCGGGGGCAATGATATTATACGAAAAGTTCTGGACATATTCAAGTTAATTCAGTATTGTTTATACTGACCATCATAGAGACCTTACCATGCCCCCAATCATAGAATCCGACGACATTCCAGGCATCCAGCGCCTAATCCATCGCCTCTCGGCAGCCGAAGGGATCTCGACCTACGAGCTCGCCGAACGGAGTGGCCTCCACCCCACGACGCTCTACGCCATCTTGAAGAAAAAGCCCAGCACGACGAGGAGGCCTGTCAGACGGGAGACGATCAAAGCCCTGGCGGAGGGCAATCGCCATACGGTCACGTTCGACGCGGTAAAGAAGAAAGTCAGCCTGGTGAAATCGGAAGAGCCACCCCCCAGGAATGACGTCGATGAGCTGCTGGACGGGATGAAGAGAGTACTCGCAAGATCCGACAGCAGGAAGTTCACCAAGGAGGAAAAGCAGAAGATCCTGGAGGTGGTGAAGGTGCTGGTTTCGTAACGTAAAAGAGAGCCCGGCAACCGGGCCCTCATTACTATAAATTGTACGGAAGGAGGGAGGGGCAAGAACTGGCTTAGTGCGAATTGGTCAATGTAGTACACTACTGTCCAACGAAGGACAGCAGCGAGGGCTCTAAGTTCTTTGACATGTAATTGTTAGCCGGTTTTTTGCTTGTAAACGATTTGAACTCAGGCGTACCTTCCGGAGAACGTTTTTCTTGCGCAACACTCACTCCGGACGGATCTTGGCATGAACCTTGGTGCGACTGTCTTCTCCCAGCTGATGGAGCATATCGATCATAACGAGTTCCATCGCATCGTCAAAGCGCATCTGCCTAGCCGACGACGCATGCCGTTTTCCTGTTGGGACCAGTTATTGTCAATGGTCTTCGCGCAACTGACATACCGGGAGAGTCTCCGCGATATTGAAACGTGTCTCCGCACGCTGGGCACCAGGCTTTATCACACGGGGATCCGCTCGACGGTATCGCGCTCGACCTTGGCGCATGCCAACGAACATCGACCCTGGCAGATCTACCGGGATCTCGCCCTGGGGCTGATTGCCCGAGCACGTGTGCTCTACCAGGATGAGCACCTGCTCGTTGAGCTTGAAGCAGCAGTCTATGCCTTGGACGCGACGGTCATTGACCTGTGTCTCACGCTGTTTCCGTGGGCCCAAGCGGCGCACCATCAGAAGACCACGGCCGGCATTAAGCTCCACGCACAGTTGGACGTACAGTCAAATCTCCCTGTGTTTGCAAGGGTGACCGAGGCCTCGGTGCACGAAGTCAATATTCTCGATGAGCTCGTCATCGAGCCCGGCGCCTTCTATGTCATCGACCGTGGCTACCTGGACTTCACCCGGCTGAGGAGGATCGACCAGGCGGGCGCCTTCTTCGTCATTCGTGCCAAGAAGAATCTCCGCTTCAAGCGAGTGACCTCACACACGGTTGACAAGCCGTGGGGTCTTATGGTCGATCAAACCATCCGCCTGGTGGTCGGGCCCTCCGTCGAAGCGTATCCGGACTGCCTCCGCCGTATCAAGATCCGCGACATTCAGGAGGACCGTACATTCTACTTTCTGACGAACAACTTCGTGCTGGACGGCTTGACGATCTCGGAACTCCACCGCAAGCGTTGGCAGGTGGAGCTCTTTTTCAAATGGATCAAGCAGCACCTGCGCATCAAGGCCTTCTACGGCACATCGCGAAATGCGGTTAACACCCAGATTTGGATAGCGCTATCGGTCTTTGTTTTGGTTGCTATCGTCAAGAAAGAACTTAAACTGGAAGCCTCACTCTACACAATTCTCCAAATATTGAGCGTGGCACTCTTTGAGAAAACGCCCATAAATGAAGTACTTACAGACACGCGGCTCCAACTTCAGAACACCGTAGATACTAACCAGTTGTCACTCTTTAACTTGTAGTTGGACAGTAGTGAATGTAGTATTGTAGTTTTGTAGTATTGTCGCAAAACGCCCCACCGATGAGGAACTGACGAGATCGCATCAGAGAAAGAGACGCGAGATCCCTATTAGAAGTCAAGTCTTCCACTTGCCTGTCGAGAGAAACCTCATGTCGCGGTGGTGAAAGTCCTGGTATCATGAGGAAAGTCGGCTCCTGCAGTTGCTGGGCCATGGATTCGAGCATATCGTGGGATTACGACTTTGAAGACCAATGAGAGGGGCATCATGGCTTCCTGAGCCGAAGAATGCCGTGTCCAGATGTCCAGGTGTCCAGATCGAGGCCCAAACCCGCCGAAAACCCGATGATCAGAGGTCTCTTAAACGAAAAATCTCAAGTCGCGATGTCGAGGAGTCGGGTAGTCCTTGATGGGATGATCTATCGACTTCCTTTGGAGGCCAGTCAAGGAAAGTCGTCAGAATCACAGCCCCCCCTGGAATCATTTCAGCCCTTCCGATAACCCGGGGATTTATTCCATGTCAAACCGGCGTCACTTTGATTCAACGAGCTTCTTCACTGCATCACGTAAATGCTCGCTGCTCGTATGCGTGTAGATCTGCGTGGTCTTGATATCTGAGTGGCCTAAGAGGTCCTTGATGGCAAAGGGGTCCACGCCGTGCATCGCCAATTTTGAGCCCGTCGTGTGTCGAAGTTTGTGAACATCACCTTCAAGGCCCAGCTTGCTTAGCGCATCCTTGAGCGCATGGTATGGTTCATCAGGATGCATTTTCTTGTTCGTGGTGCTCGTGAACACATACTTCGGATGCTTCCCCCGGACGGACTGGATTATTTCTAGCGCCCTCGAATTCAAGGGTATGATTCGACTCTTCCCTGACTTGGTTTCCCATTCCTCGGATGATGCTACCGTTATCCGGGGATCAGCCGAATCAAGGGAGACATTATCCCAGGTAAGATTGATCATTTCGCCCTTCCGTAGTCCGGTGTTCGCGATGAACTCGAGACAATTTCGCCAATGCGGGTCAACTGTTTCCCAGATCTTGAGAAGTTCTTCATCGGAGTAGAAGTCCCTCTTCCCGGGAGCTGGCAGCCGAAACTCTTTGAATCTCGACATGGGATTCTCTTCGCACTGCTTGTTCTCCAATGCAATTGCGAAGATGGTTCTACAAAGCTTTATTGCACCGTTCAGAGTTTTCTTTGCCCAGGCATCATCACCCTCCTGCATCGAGTCAATGAACTCCCTCACATGCTTTCTCTCAATAAGACTGACATCAGCTGCCTGTAGAGGTAGAAACCTCTCGAAGAATTCGACTAGCCGCGAGGAATAATTCGAGTAGCGTTGGAGAGAAGCTGCCCTCACTTCTCCCTTCTTCGACTGTAGGAATTGATCGGCGAGCGATCTGAGGGAAATCGGATTGCGGTCAGGACTGGGGAGATTGAGCTTCCCCAAGATGAGGTCTTGCTGGATAGTTGCGCGTTTCAGTTGTGCGGTACGTTTATCCGACCCAACGATTTCTCGAATCCTCTTCCCGTTGACTCGGTAATCGATCTGGTAGACGAACCCTTTCCCGCGTCTCACACGCTTGAGGTTTACGCTGGTCGATGGCATGTTGTCCTCCGTTTTCCCCAGTTGTCCCCGAGAAGTGGACACTTTTTGGACACTTTTGCCACGTGACCATTCACAAGTGTATATCCTGCAAGCGATTACAGCAAACTTGCGGAGAGCGAGGGATTCGAACCCCCAAGCCCTTGCGGGCGCCGGTTTTCAAGACCGGTGCAATAGCCGTTCTGCCAGCTCTCCGTGAAGGTCTTGAAATGTATAAACGCAGTCTTCAAAACACAAGGTCTACCTCCACAGGAACGATGGGCTGAAAAGGCCCGGTTTCGGTGAGGCAAGCCCTCGGACTACCGGGATTCCGCTTTTACGTACCCGACCACGCAGTGGAGTTTTCCCACACGGAATATCTCGTGGCGGGCGAATCCCGCCTCCTTCATCAGTCGGGCCACCCGGCTTTTCGAGTAGAAGTGCACGTCACATTTCCGGAGAGACAGCCTTGCCTTGCGGATCGGGGCGCGCCACGTCAACAGCCGGGGAAAGGACATGATCGCCCTGTCCTGTGTCACCTGGCGCATCTTTGCGAGCACCGGGAGCGGTTCGCTGATATAATCGAACAGGCCTATACCGATGCTGACGTCAAAAAGGCTTGACGAGCTGAACTGCAGGAGGTCCGAATGGGCGAATTCACACGTTGCGGAGACTCCCTCACGGCCAGCATTCTCCCTGCAGAGCCCGAGCATGTTTTCCGCAATGTCGATTCCCGTCACGCGCGAAGCTTTCCGTTTCGCCAGTTCAATCGAGTAAAGGCCATTGCCGCACCCTACATCCAGAAAAGTCCGCCCCGCGACCGGCTCGGAGTGCTCCATCGTGAACTCGAATCTCTGGAACATATCCTTGCGGAAAACGCGGTCAAGGAAATTGGCGACGGCTGACTTCTCGTGTGAATAAATGCTCTGAAACGCGCCCGACTCGTGGTTCCAGTATGCGGCCTGGGACTGGATCTCCTCCTTCATAGAGCAAGCACCTCGCGGATTGTTGTGAATTCGAAATCGCCGAGCAGCCGGTTCAGCTTTGACTCGGTCCTGCCCAGACCGTAATAGTGACGGATTCTCTTTGACAACGGCAGGGGAATCTTCGGCTGGCCGGGGTCGAGCTCCCACGGGTGCAGATAAAATACTGCCGGACGTCCCTCGGCGTTTATCCGGTTGAGGCACCACCGGGTGTACGCGTAGGGGAAGAGCCGGAAGTACGCGCCGCCGCTGCAGGGAAGCCTTCTGCCGAACACCTCGACGCAGCTCATCGGGAACTCAACAATCTTCTCCGTGATCCGGTACGGCGACAGAGACGCACCCGGAATGCCGTAGTCAGGATGAAACCCGACGGGAAAGACGGAAGAATCATACCGGAGATTGAATTTCTCCAGCGTCCTCAGCGCCCACATCGTTCCCTCAACGATCGTGAACGAAGGGGCCCTGTATCCGAGGACCGGCCCGGCGAGCCCGCACGCTCGAATCGCCTCCAGACCTTTGTTCAGATCCGATTCAAATCCGCTTTCCGTTGATCCCGTGAGCAGGACGTGATCATACCCGTGCGTTGCTATCTCGTGACCCCTTGCCGCAATATCCCTGATGAGTTCCGGGACCCTCTCGGCGATCCAGCCGAGGACAAAGAAGGTAGCATGTACACCGTGCCTCTCGAACATCCTGAGTATGCGATCGGTGTTCGCGGCAACGCGCAGCTCGCACTTGTCCCAGTTGTCCCTTCCGACGTACCCCGTCATGTTGTAGGCACAAAACCAGTCTTCAAGGTCAACGGAAATAGCGTTCCTCATCCCTCTTGCCGTGTGTGGAAGTCAATAACCTTATAATATACACAAAACCGGCCACCCTTTCAAGAAACCGGGGAGCCTTACTCTATGGACGGTCGGGGTTCTGAGGCGACGGCGCTGACCTGTATCGAATCCGGCTGCATTCCGTCGGCCGATGCGTGAAGCATCAAGGCCCCGGGAGTGAAGCCGGACTGAATGATCACCATGCATCTGCCGTTGAAGAGGCTTCGCTGCCACTTCTCCGCTTTGCATTTGTCGGGCTCGTGGCTGCTCGGGTCGCCGCTGCCCACACCGATGATATTTCCCGCTCCGGTCAGAGCAAACCGGACCAAATTCCCTGCAAGGGGAACCTCTCTTCCGGCTTTGTCAACGGCGGAAATCGTCACCATCGACACATCTTCGCCGTCGGCACGGATCTTTTCCCTGTCGGCGGAGAGAACAAGCCGGGCGGGAGCCCCCGTCGTCTCCCTCCTGTCCACAATGTGGCGGGGACCACGCCAGCCACGGGCTTCGATCGTCCCCGGGGCGAACAAAACCGGCCATGACACATGCCCGTTGAGTGGAACAAGGCGGCGTCCGAGCGACGCGCCGTTCAGGAACAGCTCCACGCTGTCGCAATTGGTCTGTGCCCACACCGAGACGTTCTGTCCCGGTTTCCAGTTCCAGTGCGGCAGGAGATGGAGGACGTCCTTGTCCGACCACCAGGACTGGTAGTAATAGTAGTTGTCTTTGGGGAACCCGCAAACGTCCATTATTCCGAAGTGGGAGTTGATGCAGGGCCATCCGTAGGGAGTCGGCTCTCCCCGGTAGTCAAATCCCGTCCAGACGAATGCGCCTGCCAGCCACGGCCTGACCGCGTAGAAACTCCACCAGTGCTCAGCCGTCGCACCCCAGGACGGGGCAACCGAATCGTACGCGCTGACGTACCCCCTTGCCGTATCGTTGGCGTAGATGCCGCGTGTGGAGACCGTGCTTGCTTCCTCGCTACCCCAGAGAATCTGTTCGGGATGTTCGCGCCGGTATTTGTCGATGTCCGACACGTTCATGTAGTTGAACCCGCGGACCGGTATGACGCTGTTGATGCCTTCAAACTGGTTTCCGTTGTTCGCGGCGTACGTGCACAGCCGCGAGGGGTCAAGCTCGCGCACGAGCGCCATCATCGACAGGGCAATGCGCCGCCCGGTGTCGTCGTTCTGTACCTTGTATTCTTCGTTCCCGAGCGACCAGATGATGACGCACGCGCGGTTCCGGTCCCTCCGGACGAGGGTCTCCCACTCGCCCATCAGTTCGGGCGCGCTCCCGAGGAGCCGGTTCTCGTCCATGACGAGCATGCCGAGACGGTCGCACGCATCAAGGAGCTCCCGGGTCGGAGGGTTGTGGCTCGTCCTGAGGGCGTTGCACCCCATCTCCTTCAGCCGTTCGATCCTGTAGTATTGAATCCGGTCGGGAAGCGCTGAGCCGACTCCCGCGTGATCCTGGTGACAGCAGACTCCCTGGATCTCGACCCTTTTCCCGTTGAGGAAGAAACCCTCGTCTTTGTCAAATCGTATCGTCCGTATGCCGAACGGGGTCCCGATGCTGTCGATGACTTTCCCCCCCGCAGAGAACACAAGTGATGCGAGCGAATAGAGGTGGGGAGATTCGAGCGACCAGAGTTTCGGGCCCTTCACCCGAAGTGTTTCGATTACTTCCCGGAGTTCACCGGGAGCAAGCGTGATCTTCTTCCCTTCCGTCGACGCGACCGATTCCCCCGTGCCGTCCTGGATGCGCGATTTCAGCGTGCATTCCACTTCCGAATAGCTCTGATTCACCAGCCAGGTGCGGACGTCCACGGAAGCGTCCTTTCCCGCCACCGTCGTCGTCAGGTACACGCCGTACTCGGGTATGTGCACCTGATTGTACTTCATGAGCCAGGTATGCCTGTAGATCCCCGCACCCTCGTAGAACCAGCCTTCAAACTGGCTGGCATCGACCCGGAGGACCAACGCGTTGCTTCCTCCGAAGTGCACGTAATCCGTCACGTCGAATCCGAACTCGCCGTACCCGCTCATGTGCCTGCCGAGATAATGCCCGTTGAACCAGACGGTGCAATCCCGGAACACGCCGTCGAACCGGACGGCGATCCGCCTCCCTGCATCAGAACCGGGAACGGCGAACGTTCGGCGGTACCACCCGATCGTTGTCCCCGGGTATCTCCTCCCGACGGGTTTGAACCCGTGTCCGAGGATGTCATCGTCGTCCGATTTCACAAAAGGCAGTTCCACCACCCAATCGTGGGGCACTGTAACGGAGGACCAGGAGCTGTCGTTGAATTCGGGACGCGCGGCACCGACGGCGTCTCCGGCCTTCGCAAACGCGGCCCCGGTTCCGTATCCGAAATCCCCCTCGGCAGACGATGCATCTCCGAGGTGGAACCGCCACCCCCGGTCGAGTGAGAGCTGTTCGCGGGTTCCGGAAACCGGCCCCGAAGGGGCCTGGCTGAACGCCGGGAGTATTCCCAGGAGTACCGGGAGGACGAGAGATCGTGAAATCAGGCGTATATTCATTGTGAGTCCTTCTATGGGAGACAGTCAAACGTACAATCAGCCGAACTGGGCCGCTATGACCCCGCCAATGGCGATTATCCCTCCGACGACAAACGCCGCCGTGACGGACTGGCCGAGGAGCGTCACGGCGAGGAGAGTGACGATGATCGGCTGAAAATTGGAAAAGAGGGCGACCCTGCCCGCCTCGATCCTGCCGAGCGCGAAGTACCAGAGCAGGTAGGAGAACACCGAGGTCACGATCCCGAGGTAGCAGATCTGAGCCCAGTTGGAGGCGGAAATCGTCCAGTACGGATACCGGAGCGCCGGGACGATGCCGACGGGGAGAAACAGGAGCGTTCCCCCGATCAGCGTGAGGCAGCTTGTCTCGATCGCCCCGTATTTGACGATCATCTTCCTGCCGTACACCGTGTAGAGCGCCCACGCGAGCACCGCCACGAATATCACGATATTCCCGAAGACGTATTCCATGCTTGCGCTGAAACCCCTCTCGAATATCACGATCGTGACGCCGGCGAAACCCATGATCACGCCGGCCACTTTCAACCCCGAGAGGGACTCCCCGAGGAAGAAATGTGAGAAGACGAGAACGATGATGGGCGTCGTCGCATACAGGAGCGCCGCATTGGAGGGGATCGTGTATTTCATCCCGTACAGGAACAGGAACTGGTTCAGGGGGACCGCAAGGAACGCGAGCCAGAAAAAAGCCCGGTAATCTTCCCGCCGGACGGAGAGCTTCTTTCCCCGGAAGAGGAGTATCAGGCTCATGGCAACGGCGGAGATGACCGTCCTGATCGTGGTGAGCGTGAAGGACTCCACATCCCGGACGACGACCTTTGCGACGATGTGCGTGCCGCTCGCCATGAGAGACTGGACGACGAGGACGGCGTACACTCCGGCGTCCCCGTACCGCCTCTCCCTCCCGGGCACGCCCCGGATGCTCATCAGGTTTTCTGTCCCAGGACTTCGCCGTAGGCATCCGCCGTCTTCGCCGCGACGGCCTGCCAGAGATAGTTTCTGCGCACCTGTTCCCGGAGGTCAGTCCCTTTCTTGCGTCCGAGGGCGGCAATGATCCCGTTCCGTATCGAATCGACCGAGGAGGGCTCGACATAGATCGCGGAATCTCCGAAGTATTCTTTCGTACCCCCGTACGGCGTGATCACGACTTTCGCCCCGGCGAGAGCCGCCTCCAGGGCGGCGATTCCCGGCGTTTCAAAGAGCGACGGGAGTACGAACGTGTCGCACGCGGCATACGCCGAGGCAAGCATGTCGGAACTGTGATCCAACCCGTCGATCAGGAGTATGTGGCGATGTTTGGCCGCTTCCTCCCGGCAGGCGTCGCCGTACGATCCCGAGATGAACCGGCCGATGATGACGGCCGGATGATCAATCGTCGAGAGCGCCCGGATCAATGCGAGGACGTTTTTCCTCACGTGGCCCGTGTGTCCGACGTTCAGTATGAAATCCTTCACGCCGTATTTTTCGACGAACGGGGTGGGGTCCGCCGTGTAGAACCGCTCGTCAACGCCGTTCGGGACAATATTGATCAGGCCGGGGTCCACGCCCAGTCCTTCGCTCACGAGGCGCCCTTCCGCGGCGGTATTCGGGAGAACCCGGGAGGCCCAACGGCAGATGTCCGACGTGATGCCGTAGTCGAACCAGATCCCCTTCCCCGCTTTCTGCAGGAACCTCCCCCATTGCAGCGTCATCCGCACGAATGCCGGGGAATGAAGACTGTAGACGATGGGGGAGACGACGAGCGGAATGCCGAGCGCGTGAATTTCCCTGGCGAGGTGGTACGTACCGATGTTCGCGGCGAAGAGATGGAACAGGTCGGTATCCGATTTCCTGAGCGGCGTCCAGGGATCGAACAGGCGGACATCGGCGCCGAACTTCGGGAGATGTTTTGCCGTATTCCTGATCTGCGTGCTCGGCCCCCCGTGGAGGATCGAGACGGCCTGATAGCCTGCGATCGTCACCCTCATGTGAACCTCCGTTGCAGTCGCGTGAACTGGCGCCCGATTTCCCCGCGGAGATCGAATTCCCTGATCCGCGCGATGTCGGACGGGGGGGGAAACGGCGTGACACGTTGCCGGTCATCTCCGGATCCGCGGCCCGGCAGCTCTGCCCGTGATTCCTCCCCCTCATTCCACCGTATGCAGACTTCCACATCGCACGGCTCCGGACCGGGCGAAGGTCCTTCAAGTGATGTCACGACCGTCCCATTCTCGAATGTCAGCACCGGCCGGAGAGACCGGCGACGGCTCCACCAGGCGGCATACTCCCCCAGGGTCATCGGACTCGCTCCCGTCCCAAGGAGTGCGTCACACGCGTCGCGCACGACATCCCAGTGCCTGTGCCCGGGATGCGTATAGAACAGGAGCGGCTCCCGGCGCGAGACCTTGGTCGCGACGACCTGCCGGAAATACTGGCTCATCTGTCCGGAAGTGAATCCGGACTTCAGCAGGCTCCCGATGGAAATCGGATGGACCGGGACCTGGAGCGTGGCATACCTGCCACCGGGCGAAACAGGATGATGGGGAAACGCATCGTACGCCCAGGCGAACTCAGACGAATAGCGGAAACCCGCGCGGTCGATCGCGCTCCCGAGGTCGGGGCTCCAGAACCCGAACGGAGCCGCGAACGCGGAAGGGACCAGGCCGGATCTCGTCAGGGCAGCAATCCCCGCACGGATGTTCTCCTCGTCCTTTGGGGCGTCGAGGTAAATCCGGTGTTCAAAACAATGAAGACCGATCTCCTGCCCTTCCATCCCGGCGAAATGGCCCAGCCACGGCCCGTGGCTTCCGGCGTCCAGAAACCAGGTGAACGGGAGGCCCGATTTCCGGGATATTCTGTAGAGCTCGTCAATCTCTTCGACACTCCCGCCGTCGGTGTCAATCCTCATCCCGCACACGTTGACCGCCCGGGCGGGAAACGGGGAGAGATAGGCAAACGGGATGCCCCTCGCGGTATGAAGATACTCCAGTGCCGATCTGACGAAGTGCAGCATTTCGCTTTTGGACACGCGCGAGACCCGCTCCGACGGGAGCCTCTCCGTCCGGGCATAGAAGTAACGCTCCACGGCCCTGAAATCCTGCATCGCCTCGCCGGGATCGAACGGTGTGACCACCGCAAGTCCCCCGGCAATCTCACCGGCGAACACCGCAAAAACGTTCTCCTGCGTCCGGAGGCAATTTGCTTCGCGCGGTATCACTCCGGTGCTCTCGACGTCGAAAAGGGAAAGCCCCCGGAGGTGGCACTCCGTGCCGGGGACGATGTAGCCCAGTCTCACGGGATCTCCCGGACGTTCGAGCAGCCCGCCGAGATAGAGCGACGACCCGAGGATCGCTCCGCCCCCTCGGAGATACTCGCGCAGGAACCCGAGTTCGTCACCGTTCAGTCTCCGTGCAACAACGATCACGCTGAATGCCCCGCGGGGCGCATCAAGCGGAACCGGAGAAAGGACCGGTACACCTGTCTGGCACAGGAGCTCCTCCCAGCCCGGCGAAACCCCTATCAACCCCGCGCGGAGGATCATATCAGCCTTTCGCGGAGATAACGGATCTCCTGCCGCGGCAACCCGTTCGTCGCCGCAAGAACGACCAGGAAGAGCATCGTCGAGCCCGCCAGCGACACGACCGGGGGAAATCCCGCCAGTATCACTGCCGACACGGCCATTACAAGTCCGGCGATTGCCGGTTTCAGGAGGAAGCGGAATGAGGGGAACGGCGCCACGCGGGAGGCCGCGCGAACAAGCAGAAAGAGCATGACGCTTTCCCCTGCAATGATCCCCGCCCCTGAACCGGGGGGGCCGAACAGTACGGTGCCCGCGACGACCGCGACGCACACGATGACGGCGCCGCCGCTGACGATCACGGAGTACGTCTTCGTGCGGCCGAACGCTACAAGCGTGCAAATCATGATCGAGTTGAGAAGCGTCAGCAGAACGTAGCCTGTCAGCACCCGAACCACGGGAACGGCTTCCTCATACCCCGGGCCGAAGACAAGGGCTATCGCGGGGCCGGCCACGATGCACGTTCCGATGAGCACGGGAATCATGAACACGGCGACCGCAGTGAGCATGGCCGCCAGCAGCGCCGGGTACTCCCCCTGCCGGGAGACCGCATATCGCGTCGCAACCGGAAGGAAGAGCGCGTTCAGCGTCCGGTCAACGATGAGGAGAAGGAATATGAGCTTCATCCCTGCGCTGTAGACGCCGGCATCAGCGTTCGAGAGGAGGATCCCGATGACGATCGGCGGGAGATTCGAGACGCTCTGCGCCAGGAACATCGCCGTTCCCGCCGGGACATTGGAGCGGAGGAGCCCGGTCCAGGCGGACGGGTTCCACCCGAGAACGGGAACGCCGTAACGCCTCCGGTACATCACGCCGAGGAGGACCGCTCCGGCGGCATTTCCCGCCAGGAACGCGAGCGGGGTGAGCCTGATCTGCGACTCATTCCGGACGAAGAACAGGACGCAGAGACCGAACACGACCGCGTTCAGAAGTCTCGACGTCATCACGCCGAGGAAGTCTTCCTTCCCCTGGAACAGCCAGTCGAGAGAAAGGGCCATCGGCACGAGGGAGAGAGAATACAGGACGACGACGTCGCGCGTTGCGCCCGGAACCCCGCCCAGCGACACGGCGGCATACGTCAGACAGATCAGGATCGGCGCTATGACAAGCCGCATCGAAAGAATCGCCCCGGCTCTGGCGGGCATCCCCCCGTCGGCGGCCGCGGCATTGCGGGTCTCCACCATCTGTATCCCCGGGCTCCCCAGCAGGGAGAGATACCCGAGAACCGCCATCCCGATATTGATGATACCGAACGACGCTGGTGCGAGGACCCGCGCAAGGTAGAGCGTGACAAGAAATCCGACGGCCCTCCCGCCGATATCCCCCCCGAGGACTGCCAGCATGTTTCCCACGGGCTTTTTCACCGGGCCAGCGCCCCGATCAGATTCACGAGCCCCATCTCCCTGCGCTCAAGCGTGAAGTGCGATGAGATGTAGTCCCTCGCGTCCGCGCCCCGGCCTGAGGGTCCTCGGAGCGCCTCCCCGATCGCGGAACTTAGGGCCCGCGCGTTCCCGTCGGGAACGAGGAATCCGTGCCCATCCACGGCAGTGAGCATGCCGCCAACATCCGTACAGACCGGTATGCACCCGCAGAGCATCGCCTCGCACACGGCGTTCGGGAGCCCCTCAAACCGCGAAGGCTGGCAGTACACTTTTGACTTCCGGTAGAGAGCCCGCACCTCGTCCCGCGTGAGTCTGCCCAGGATCTCGACATTGGAAGGCGCACCCAGGCGAAGCCTTCCCGCGTACGGCTCCTCGACGCCGACGATCGTGAACGCCGTCGCCGGGAGGAGACGTGCAGATTCAATGAGCAGACCCACCCCCTTGACCCCCAGCCGAACCTCGCTGTCGCAGGCGGCGACCGTCAGTACCTCGTCGGCCTTTTCCCCTTCCGGCGTCCAGAACCCCGCATCGTATCCCGTCGGAAGGACATCGATGTTCCTCCCGTCGTACCCGGCACGCCTGACGGCCTCCCCCTTCAGAAACGGATCGACGGCGATGACCCTGTCGGCCTTCCGCAGCGCGTACGAGGCAAGCCGCGATTTCCAGGGAGAGACCCACATTCCATACCCGATGTCCGGGATGCCTGCAACATCCGCCCCCCCGATTGCGATCACCGACGGCTTGCGGAGCGCCCGCGCGGACGCGACCGCGGACGCGGCGTACGTGGAGGCGAACCACGTATAGACGATGTCGCTCCTCCGCACGCCGAGGGCGATCGACGCAGGGGCGCCCGGACCCCGGACCATGAGATGCTCCACCTCCCAGTGCTTCCGAAGTATGTTCAGGTCTTCAGTGATGAAGGGAGTAGCGAAGGTCGATGTCAGAAGAATCTTCACACTCGACAAGCGGGCACCGGCGTGGTGTCTGGTCAACGGGGATTCGCCAAGATACCGCAAAGGGGGACCACAATCAACACGGGCAATGCTCCCGCGACGGCCTATACTTACGCGAGGGGAACACGCTCGAACTCGTGCAGACGATGGAGATCAACGACGATCGTCCCGTCGGGGTTCGCACCGAACACATCGCTGAACTTCGCCCCCCAGACGACCTCGTCGGCTTTGTACGAGGACCGGGAATTCACGGTCTGGGAGAAGGTCTCGTCGGTCGCGGAGATGAGCACAAGGATCTCCGACTGCGCCGCACGGAATTCATCCTCTCCGAGCCCGTGGAGCGGGCTCTTCGCATCGATCGGGTGAACCACCGTCCAGGTAAGCGGGAAGAACGTCACATCGTCCCGCTCGAGCGCCAGCCGGTGGAATTTCCTGACGGCGGAACCACCGTGCTTTTCGATTCTGCTCAGGAGGACCTGCACGCCGACCTGTATCAACTGGTTGTTCCGCTGGTTGGCGATCCGGAACATCAGGGCGTTGATCCCCCGGTACGGTGCGACCACGGCGTGCGTGCTGTAGAGAATCCTGGCATCGGGCTTGGAGAACCGGGCGAACATCAGGCTGGTGGCAAGAGCGAACGCCAGGAGGCCGGTCAGTGCCTCGACGCTGGCAAGGATGTTCGCCATCGTGCTGACCGGTGCAATCCTCCCGTAACCGATCGTCGTGGAGGTCTGCACGCTGAAGAAGAAATCGTCAAGGAACCGCTCTTCTCCCGTCCGCTCCGCCGCACCGGCGAGCGAGCCGGGTCCACAGGAATAGTAGGCCGCCGCGAACGCGCAGTTGAAGAGGAGATAGCTCGTGAGTATGAGGACGTAAAAACGGGTCCAGCTGATCGTCAGGAGCGTATGATAGGGGCTGAGCGAATCGAGGAAAGGCAGGCGCTTCCGCTCGACGTTGAAGGTCCCGTCCCGGTTCAGCAGCCGGCGACGCGACTCCTGCGAGATGCGCGAGCCGAACCCGAGATCCTGAAGGTCAGATTGTTCGCGGGTCATTTCGACTTGTCGAATTTCAGGGATGCGGAATTCAGGCAGTACCGGAGCCCCGTCGGTGCCGGGCCGTCGTCGAAGAGATGACCCAGGTGGGCGTCGCACCGGGCGCAGAGGACTTCGGTGCGCTTCATCATCAGGCTCCTGTCGGTGGCGGTTGCGATGTTCCCGGGCTTCATCGGCTCCCAGAAGCTCGGCCACCCCGTCCCCGAATCGAATTTCGCCCCGGAGGAAAACAGCTCCGCGCCGCAGCACGCGCACCTGTACGTCCCCGGGTCGTGGGTGTTCCAGTATTCCCCGGTGAATGCACGCTCGGTCCCCTTCTTCCTTGCCACCTCGAATTGTGCCGGGGTGAGCTCGTTCTTCCACTCTTCGTCGGACTTGACCACTTTGTCGCTCATCACGTTCTCTCCTCTCCTCCGATGGTTTGACCGAACGCCGGCGGGGGACCTCCCCGCGGCCAGGTGCGCGTGCGAGCCCGCGGGGGGGCCTATTCCAGCGGGCCGACCGTCTTCTCCACCTCCTCGAGGATCTCGCACGATTTCACCAGCGTCTTCATCGCGTTGTGATCGTTGTAGAGGGGGCGGTCTTCGTCCAGGTGCGGCACGTATTTCCGGATCACGCCGCGGGCGGCCGACACTCCGCGGCCCGGCTGAAATTCGCGGAAATCGAGCCCCTGGGCCGCGGCCATGAACTCGATGCCGAGCACGCCGTACGCGTTGTCGAGAATCTGACCGTTCTTGATCGCGGTGTTCATACCCATCGAGACGAAATCCTCCTGGTCCGCGGCGGCAGGGATCGATTGGACGGACGCCGGAGCGGAGAGTATGCGCTGCTCCACGATGAGCGTGTCCGCGGTATACTGGCTCAGCATCATCCCGGAGAACATCCCCGCCCCTTTCGTCAGGAACGCGGGAAGGCCCACGCTGAGCGCAGGATTCGTGAGACGGTTGAGCCGGCGCTCGGAAAGAACGCAGACCATCGTCACGGCGATCCCCGCCATGTCCATCGGGAGCGAGACCGGGGTCCCCTGGAAGTTTGCGCCGGTGAGCGTAAGCTTGAATTCCGGAAGGAATATGGGATTGTCCCCCACGCCGTTCAGCTCGATCTCGACCTGCTTCCGCGCATAGGCCAGCGCATCGTGCGCCGCGCCGATCACCTGGGGGGTCGAGCGCATCGAATACGCGTCCTGCACCTTCGTCTTGATCTTGCCCGTGAGAAGATCGCTTCCCTGGACGCACTTCAATATCGCCTTCGAGCTCCTGACCGCACCGGCGAACCCGCGGTGCTCGTGCACACGGACGTCATACGGTTTCATGTTGGCGAAAAGTGCCTCCAGCGTCATCGACGCCGCAATCTCGGCCTGTTTCAGCCAGCGGTTCATGTCATACAGGTGGAGCGCGCTCATCGCGGTCAGAACATTGGACCCGTTGATCGTCGCCAGTCCGTCCCGCGCAAGAAGACCGGGAACCGGGATCCCGGCCTGTCCCATCGCCTCTTTCGCGGGCATCCTCTTTCCCTTGTAGAACGCCTCTCCCTCTCCCATCATCAGGAGGGCCACCTGGGACATCGGGGCCAGATCGCCGGACGCCCCGACCGAGCCCTTCTGGCACACCACCGGCGTCACCCCCTTGTTCAGGAGCTCGATGAGCGTCTGCGTGATCTCGGGCCGGCAGCCGGAATTACCGTGCGCGTGGACGTTGATCCTTCCGACGATTGCCGCACGCACGTTCTCGATGTCGATGGGATCGCCGATCCCCGCCGCGTGGTTGTAGATCAGGTAGCGCTGGAACTGTTTCACCTGCTCGTCGTCCAGCACGACCTCGGAGAATTCCCCGATCCCGGTGTTCGTTCCGTACATGATCTCGTGAGCTTTCAGCTTGTCTTCGAGCATCGCACGGCACACCTTGATCCGTTCCAGCGCTTTCGCGTCGAGCTCCACTTTTTCACCGCCCCGAGCGATGCGGACGAGCTTTTCGATTGTGAGCGAGCTTCCGTCTAAAACGATGGGCATAACGTTTCCTTTCGAAGCATAGTCAGCGGGCGACGATCCCCACCGCCCGCAGAGAGAGAGCTACAACCCAGAGAGGATGTTCCGGACCTGCGCCACGCACTCTCCCCTGGAAACGGCGGATTGCACGGTGCGGGAAAGCTTCAGCCATTCTTCGCGCTGCGTCTTCTTGTCGGGGAGCGTGGCGCCCAGCTTCAGGTTTTTGATCGTCACTTCCCCTTTGGCAAACTCGTCGCTTCCCATCAGCACGGCCAGGGGTATCTGCTGCCTGTTGGCATAGGCCAGCTGTTTCGAGAGCCCCTTTTCCTCCCCCAGGTACATTTCGGCATTGATCCCCGCCTGCCGCAGTTCGCGCGTGAGCTTCTCGTATTCGATGATTTTCGCCGGCTCCATCACCGTGACGAGCACCTGCGCGGTCGAAGGGTTTGTGCTCACAAGTCCGAGCTTGATCATTGCGGCAAGGAGACGGTCCACCCCGATCGATGCGCCGACCGCGGGAATGTTTCTTCCGAGGAACCGGGCGACCAGTCCGTCGTACCTTCCTCCCCCCACCACCGAGCCGAATTCCGGCGCATCCGTGAGCAGGGCTTCGAAGACCGGCCCCGTGTAGTAGTCGAGTCCCCGCGCGATGCTCTGGTCGAGCGCGACGCTTTCATCGGGGATGCCGAGCGCATCGAGCGATGAACAGATCGCACCGAGCCCCTCGAGCGCCGCGGCGGCGGACGGGACCCCTTCAAAGAGCCGCCGAAGGGCCCCGAGAACCTCTCCGCGCGTCCCTTTCGGGACCGCGATGAACTGTTTGATTTTTTCGATCTGGCCGCTTCCGAGCCCCAGGCCGCGGATTTTGTCCCCGGAGGCGTCGGTGCGTCCTCCGCTCAGCTCGGCAACGATTCCGTCGAGCCCGATCTTGTCGAGCTTGTCCAGTATCCTGAACACCGATCGTGACGACGTATGGGGTATTCCCGCAAAATCCAGGAGCGTGTTCAGCACGTTCCTGTCGCTGAACCGGACCCTGAACCTGGAGATGCCGAGTGCGTTCAGCGTGTCATACACCCCGCAGAGGATTTCCGTGTCCGCGGAGGACGAAGATGTGCCTACCGAGTCGAGGTCGAACTGCGTGAACTCGCGGAACCGTCCCGGATCGGGCTTGTCCGCCCTCCAGACCGGACCGACCTGGTAACGGCGGAACGGCAGCGGAAGGTCGGGATACTGGGCGACGACGCGTGCGAGCGGAGCCGTCAGGTCAAATCGGAGCGCGACGTGCTCTTCTTCCGGATTCTCGAATTCAAATATCTGCTTGGCGTTCTCTTCGCCGTACCCCATGAGCGTCGCGTGGAATTCCAGCGCGGGGGTGTCAAGCGGGAGAAACCCGTAGGATTCATAGACCCGGCGGATGGTGCCGATGATCGCCAGCCGGGCGTTCATCTGACCCGGGAGGTAGTCCCGGAATCCGCGCAGGAGGCGCGGTTCCACGATTTTGTCGTCAGCCATAGAGAGTACGGTGGGAAACCGGAATGGGTATTAATTACACAAGATACCGAGATGGAGGGTCAGATTCAACAGAGAGACAACGCAAACCCGGGGATTGACAATCGAGAATGAAGGATGAATCGAAATGAAACAGCCCGGTAACTGACGGCTTCCCGTCACCGGGCTGTTGAGATCCAGTCTTCCTGTCTCAGGATGCTGGAAACGTCATCAGGACAATCCGTGGGGATTCGCTTCCTGCCGGAAGGCTATTTCACATCCCTGGATTTGACCTGTGCTTTTGTCGACTTCTGCCCTGCCTTTGCTTTCGACTCCCAGTCATCCGATACCGTCCGACCTTTGTTCCCCGGACCTTTGTTCGTTCGTGTTATTCCCCCGTCAGTCGCCGACTGGTACTTGCTTACCCCCTGTTTCCCCTTCCAGCCTATCTTAGCGCCGGTTTTGTTCTTCACAGCCTTCTCCTCCGTGGTCTTCCCGCTCTTGTCTTTGTTTTGAGGTGCAGCAGAGGCGGTCTGAGCAGCCAGAATGGCCCCCGCGAGCAGCAGTATCCCGAGAATCTTCTTCATGGGAATTCTCCGTTGTGGAAGGAGCATACGTTTTGGAAAAAGAGAGCTCCCATCGCCTGTCGCGAAACACCTCTTCAGGAGCCCGCGTAAAACTACCGACTGCATGGTCAAATGTCAAGTTCAGGATTGCGTGCTGAACAGAAACACAAATCCACACCACTGATAGACATTCGCGCTGTCATGCGGATTTCGAAGTGCGCAGGGACAATCCGGTCCAGATGGCTCCCAGCAGGTCTGCGACCCCGAACAGAATCAGGGGTGCCCTGGCCAGTCCCAATAATACAAAAGCGGAGAAGAAGAGAATGACGGTCGAACGAGGATACATTGTCCACCGGATGAAGTCCGTCAGTTCTTTGCGCGCCGCCTGGACGTAATAGAAGCCCAGGAAGAGAACCAGCATTCCCGTGACGTGCACCCACACTTCACTGGTACCCGGAAGGACAAACATCCCGAGCAGAACATTCGGTGCAACGAGGAGGACGATTCCCAGCACTACAAGATACAGACCAAATACGAACACACTGCGAGCACCTTTACTCATAGCTCGTTGCTCCTTTCGTTCATACCTGTTGCCGAGTCGGGGAACACTGATCATGTGACACTACAGTAATGGGTCGTCGGGGTGGGCTCTGCCGAATGATCATAAACAAGGGTCCAGGGCGCCGGCTCGGCGGCAGACGAGGTTGTGAGCGTATCTATGCCATAAACCTAGCTCCCTGCACACCCAATATCAAATCACAGATTGCAGTCAGGTGCAGACGGGTCTAATAAGCAAGTAAAAGCCTTGATTGGGGGCAGGGCTAATTGAAAATGGAAGATTGAAAATCGAGGATTCAGGATGAAGAAGCAATCGAATGGTACTGGCGACTGGATTCGAACCAGTGACCCCCAGATCCACAATCTGGTGCTCTAACCAACTGAGCTACGCCAGCGAAATTCAGCTGGCCGTAAATATACGGAATCCGGCACTGAAATTCAATCCAGATTGCTTCGCTGCGCTCGCAATGACAACTTCGCTCGCGATGACGAACGGGCTCAGCGCTTCTTGCCGGCCGCCTTCATGAAGTGGGGGAGCTCGTTGAAGAAATGCACCGACGTGCGTATCCCCCCGTAGAAATTCTCCAGGTTGATGAACTCGTCGGGTGCGTGGGCGTTCTCGTCCGGAAGCCCGAACCCCAGGAGCACCGTGTCGATGCCGAGGAGCTGCTTGAACTGGACGACGATGGGGATCGATCCGCCTTCCCGCTGGTAGAGCGGCTTCTTGCCGAAACCTTTTTCCAGCGCCGAGACGGCCGTCTGTACGCCGGGGCTGTCGATCGGGGTGATCGCAGGCTCGCCCCCGTGGAGGTTCCGGACGGTGATCTTCACCGTCTTCGGCGCGATCTTCTTGATGTGTTTTTCGAAGAGCTTTGCGGCCTTTTCCGAGGACTGGTTCGGGACGAGGCGCATCGAGATCTTCGCTGAAGCCTTCGAAGGAAGAACGGTCTTCGCTCCGTCCCCCGTGAATCCTCCCCATATTCCGTTGCACTCCAGCGTCGGTCTTGCCCAGACGCGTTCGAGCGTCGTGAAACCCTTCTCTCCGTACAACCTGTCCACGCCGAGGTCCTTCGCGTACTTCCTGTCGCTCCAGGGAAGCTTCTTGTACGCCAGGCGCTCCTTCTTCGTCAGGGGGAGGACTCCCGCGTAAAATCCGGGGATCGTCACTTTCCCGTTCTTGTCGTGGAGCTGGGCGATGATCTCCGCAAGCGCCTGGATCGGATTGTGGACCGTCCCCCCGAACGAGCCGGAGTGAAGATCCTTGTTCGGGCCGACCAAATCGATCTGCATATACGAAAGGCCGCGCAGCCCGTAGCATATTGAGGGAACTCCCTGAGCGAACATCGAGGAGTCGGATATCAGCACCAGGTCCGATTTCAGAAGTTCCTTCTTCTCCCTGACGAACGTCTCGAGGTTGTCACTTCCGATCTCTTCCTCCCCTTCGATGAGGAGCTTGATGTTGACGGGAAGATCCCCGCCGTTCCGGAGGTAGGCCTCGATGCTCTTGAGATGGATGAAGACCTGGCCTTTGTCGTCGGCGGCGCCGCGCGCATAGAGCCGGCCGTCCCGTATCGTCCCTTCAAACGGAGGCGACGTCCAGAGCTCAAGGGGTTCCGGAGGCTGTACGTCGTAGTGGCCGTACAGGAGAAGCGTCGGCTTCCCCGGCGCGTTGAGCCAGTCGGCGTAGACGATCGGATGCCCGGCCGTGGGGAATATCTGGACGTTCTGAAGGCCGATGGATTTCATGTGGTCGGACATCCAGTCGGCGCAACGCCGGACGTCGGCGGCGTTCTCCGGGTTCGTGCTCACGCTCGGAATTGCGAGAAGGTCCTTCAGCTCGGCAATGTACCGATCTTTGTTGGAATCCACGTACGTGAGAAGTGATTGCATGCTTCAGCCTCGTAATAGGTCGGTGTGCGGCCGGGAAAATTCCTGATTCAGGAGGAACACAGGTGAGTCTTGCTAATCAAACGATTTTTGAATATAGTGCCTGTGAAAATCAAATGCAAAAGAATCGTGGATTCTGACGAAATTCTCCTTGCCGCCGCGGCGGCGACGATCCCCTGTGTCCTTTTCGATCAGCTCCTGTATGCCATCCAGAACTGGCAGCGAAAACGCTCCGGCGTGATCATCGCACCCGGGTTCGGACTGTTCGGGAGGACCGTTCTGAGCTTTGTGTTCAACTTCGCCGTCTGCGGACTCATCACGTACGTGTACAGGATCGTCGGCCACGACCCCCAGGACGCATTCCTCGTCGGCGCATCCATGTGGCTGATGGTGTCCGTCCCCGTCCTCTTCACCAGCCGGTTCATCGACGAATCCCAGAAGCAGTTCCTTGCAAGCCGCATACTCGGCTGGCTGGCAAAGACCGCCATCGCCGCCGCGTCAGCGGCCTATTTCATTACATTTCCCTCCTGAGCCATGCGGGCACTCCTGAACGGATGCAACATACACTACGAGATCTCCGGAAACCCCGACGGACCTGCCGTCGTGTTCATACACGGGTTCCCGTTCAGCCTGGAGATGTGGCGCGCCCAGATCGAATGCGTGGCCTCGGCGGGCTACAGGGGGATCGCCTACGACGTTCGCGGGCATGGGATGAGCGACGTAGGCGACGGACAGTACACCATCGAGTCCCACGTGGACGACCTTTTCGCCCTTCTGGACCATCTGAAGGCGGCGAAATCAGCCGTGGTCGGACTTTCCATGGGGGGATACATCACGCTCCGGGCACTCGAACGGGAGCCGGGGAGGTTTGCCGCCGCTGTCCTCTCTGACACGAAAAGCGAAGCTGATACCGACGAGGGAAGGGTGCGCCGCGCGGGATCCGTTCGGGGTGTAAAAAAAGGGGGATCCGCTGCCTACGCAGCCGACTATGTCAAGTCGATGTTCGCTCCTGAGACGTTTTCCGCAAACCCTTCCGCCGTCGAGACGATCCGGCAGGTCATTGCACGCACCCCTCCCCTCAGCATTGCAGGTACGCTCATCGCGCTCGCGGCACGGACCGACACGACCGGATCACTGGGTGCGATAAAGATCCCGACGCTCATCCTCGTCGGTGAAAAGGACACTGTCACGCCCCCCTCGTGTGCGCACTCGATGAACGCCGGGATCCCCGGTTCCGAGCTCCACATCGTTCCCGGAGCGGCTCACATGAGCAACCTCGAAAACCCCGCCTTCTTCAACGACAGGCTTATACAGTTCCTGAAAAGAGCTCTCCCCGGTACCTGAGAATGCAGACCGCCCTCGTCACCGGGGCTTCGGGGTGCGTCGGGTCAACCCTTGCAATCCTCCTCCACCGCTCCGGCGTCCGTGTGCGCACGTTTACCCGCACCACGCCCGACACGCGGCTCCTGGAAGGCATCCCGGTGGAATCCCATACGGGAGACATCTGCGATGCCGGCGCCCTCCGCAGGGCGATGGAAGGGTGCGATACTGTCTATCATACCGCCGCCGTGGTCACGTTTGCACGGAAGGCCGCCACGGAGCAGCACCGTGTCAATGTCGTGGGAACCCGGACGGTCGTCGCGTGCTGCATCGATGCGGGGGTCGGTTCTCTCGTCCATACGAGCTCCGTGACCGCCATCGGGATTCCTCCCCCCGGGGAGGTCGCGGACGAGTCATACGCCCCCGAGAGGACAGGGGCCCGGGGTTACAAGCTCTCAAAAATACTCGCCGAAGACGAGGTCCGCGTTGGCGCTTCCCGGGGACTCCGATCGGTGATCGTCAATCCTTCCGTCATCCTCGGTGAGCGGGACGCACGGTTTCACGCGGGGCAGCTCATCCGCGACATCAAGAAAGGGCGCATCCCGTTTTACGTCAGGGGCGGGATGAACGTCGTCTACGTCGGCGACGTCGCTTCGGGAATGATCGCGGCGGCCTCACGCGGGAGATCCGGTGAGAGATACATACTCGCAGGGGAGAATCTGACGCACGAAGAAGTGTTCCGTCGGACGGCGGCCCTTATCGGAGGGAGGGCGCCGCTGGCCCGTTTCCCGCTCCCCCTTCTCTCAGGCCTGGGCCGGATCGTGGAAACCGTGTCGGGGGTCCTCGGCGTGGAGCCGCCTCTGACGCGCGACCTCGCGGCCGTCGCCGGCCGGTTCCACTGGTTCACGGCGGCCAAAGCGGAGAAAGAGCTCGGGTTCACTGCGGCGCCGTTCGATGCGGCCGTCAACGCGGCCTACGCGTGGTACAGGGAGAACGGCTACCTCTGACGCCGCCCGGAGTCAAAACAGCGTATAGATGAACGGGGCCAGCGCGGATCCCTGCGTGAACACGAGAAGGAGGGCAAGGAGGAGGAGCATGACGACGATCGGACCCAGCCACCACTTTTTCCGCTCCTTCATGAACGCCCAGAGCTCTTTCAGTATTGCCAGCTTGCCGCCTGCCATAGATACCCCTCTGCTTCTGTGAGGTGTCAGAACATTCGCTCGAGCCGCTTCCTGTCCGGAGGCTTCCCCTCCCGCTTGATCCAGTACGAAGGCGCGCCCCTGTCGATTTTCTCGTCGAGAAGGTCTTTCCCCCTCAGACGGAGGAACAGCCCGATCGGCGTTATGACAAGATAGAAGAACAGCCCCAGGATCACCCTGGTGTTGATCCAGCCGAGCACAAACGCGAAAAGCATCCAGCCCGTGTAGACCGGCTTCATCGGTCCGTAGAGGAATGCCCCCCCCGCTGCAAAGAGGAGCGCCGCGGCGGCGGACCACACCCAGTGGCTGTTCCCCCTGTACATCATGTAGAGCGACAGGGCGAGGAACACCCCCCCGAAGAGGAATCCAAAATTCCTCACGTTGTGCCTGGAAGCGTTCACGCGCTCAATCAAGGGCGAACTCCTTCTTCCAGCCGGCATCGGCGGGGACGGGGGGCTGCTCCCCTTTTGCGAGGAGGAAGCTCCCCAGGACGAGATAATCCATCTCCGTCCGCATGAAGCAGCGCCAGGCCTCTTCGGGAGTGCACACGATCGGTTCCCCCCGCACGTTGAACGACGTGTTGATGATCACGGGACATCCCGTGATCGCGGAGAACCGGTCGATGAGATCGTAGTAGAGCGGGTTGTCCTCCCTGTTCACCGTCTGGATCCTCGCCGTGTAATCGACGTGCGTCACCGCGGGGATGTCGGAACGGGGGACGTTCAGTTTCTCGATGCCGAACAGCCTCTCCTGGTCCCCCGTCATCGCGAGCCGCCGCTCCTCTTTCACGGGGGCGACAAGGAGCATGTAGGGACTCTCACCGTCAATGTCGAAATACTCCGGGGCGCGCTCCTTCAGAACCGCCGGGGCGAACGGGCGGAACGATTCCCGGTATTTGATCTTCAGGTTCATGACCGACTGCATCGTGCGCGAGCGGGCGTCTCCGATGATGCTCCTGGCTCCCAGCGCACGCGGGCCGAACTCCATCCGTCCCTGGAACCACCCGATGACCTTGTCCGACGCGATCAGGCCCGCGACGGTCGAGAGGAGGTCTTCGCGGGAGAGCGCCCTGTACGACGCGCTCAGCCTTTTGAGGATCGCCTCGACGGCGGCGTCGTCGAACGAGGGACCGAGCAGCGACCCCTGCTGCGCGTCTCTCGTGATCCCGGCCGTGCGCGGGTTGCCGTAGTACGCGTGCCACGCGCAGAGCGCCGAGCCGAGCGCGCCGCCGGCGTCACCGGAGGCGGGCTGTATCCAGATATTGCGGAACGGGCCCTCGCGCAGAATCCTGCCGTTCCCGACGCAGTTGAGCGCCACCCCCCCCGCCATCACCAGGTTCTCCTCCCCCGTCTCCGCGTGCACGTGACGCGCCTGCCGGAGCATGATCTCCGACGTCACCTCCTGGAGCGAACAGGCCAGGTCCATCTCACGGCGCGTGAGCGGGGACTCCGGGTCGCGCGCGGGTCCCCCGAAGAGGCGTTCGAATTTTCCGCTCGTCATCCGCAGCCCGGCGCAGTAATCGAAATACTCCATGTTCATCTTGAACGACCCGTCCGGCTTCAGGTCGATCAGGTGGTCGTAGATCGCCCGGACGTAGGACGGCTCGCCGTACGGGGCGAGTCCCATCACCTTGTATTCCGCGGAGTTCACCCGGAACCCCGTGAAATAGGTGAACGCGGAGTAGAGAAGTCCGAGCGAATGGGGGAATTTCTGCTCGCCGAGGATTTCGATCTCCGCCCCGCGACCCGTCCCGTAGCTCGTCGTCGTCCATTCCCCCACCCCGTCCATCGTGAGAAAGGCGGCCCTGGTGAACGGCGACGGATAGAACGCGGAGGCGGCGTGCGACATGTGGTGTTCGGGGAAGAGCACGGGGCCGTCGTAAGCGAGCTCCGAGCGGATCAACTGGGGAATCCAGAGCTTGTCCTTCAACCAGAGGGGCATCGCCATCAGGAACGAGCGGATCCCGAGGGGAGCGTAGGCGAGGTAGGTCTCGAGTATGCGCTCGAACTTGATGAACGGCTTATCGTAGAACGTGACGCAGGCGAGGTCGGCGGCGGTGATCCCCGCGTGCGCGAGACACCAGGAGGCGGCCCCCGAGGGGAACGAGGAGTCGTGCTTCTTCCGGCTGAAGCGCTCTTCCTGCGCCGCAGCCACGATGACGCCGTCCCTGATCAGCGCGGCGGCGGAATCATGGTAGAAGCACGAGATACCGAGGATGTACATGACAGGCGGTTCCCCCGCACGCTACATCTGGAACGCTTTGATGTATTCAACGAGACGCGTGCAGTCTTCCAGCGTCTCCGCCGCGTGAGTGCCCCCCCCCTGTGCGGCGAGCTCGTGGTGTTCCTGCACGCTCATCACTTCCAGGGGGCGGGAGCGGAGCTGTTCGATGCTTTTGGCCGCCGATGCCGCCGCGGAGAGGGTCGTGATGAACGGGATCTTGTACTCGTAGGCGGCGCGGCCGATGGCGTGTTCGTCCTGGCGCGAGACGGGTCCCAGGGGGGTGTTGATGATGAGCTGCACCCACCCGTTCTTGATGACGTCGATGATGTTCAGCGTTCCTTCGCTCGCCTTGAGGACCGTCCGGTTGGCGACGCCGTGCGTCCGCAGGAAAGCGGCGGTCCCTTCCGTCGCGATGACGTTGAATCCGAGCCGCACGTACGACCGGACGACGTTCACGGCGCGCTCGTTCTTGTCGAAGTCGTTCAGGCTGACGAACACGGTTCCTTTCTGGGGAAGCGTGGTTCCCGCCGCCATCGACGCTTTCGCGAATGCGATGCCGAACGTGTCCGAGATACCCATCACTTCCCCCGTCGAGCGCATCTCCGGGCCCAGGAAATGGCGCGCCGTGGGGAACTTCGGGAAGGGAAAGACCGATTCTTTGATCGCCACGTGCTTCGCCCACCCGTACCCCCGCACTCCCAGGTCGGCGATCGTGCGGCCGATCATGAGCTTGACGGCGATCTTGGCGAGCGCGACTCCCGTCGCCTTGCTGACGAACGGCACCGTGCGGGAGGCCCTGGGATTCACCTCCAGGACGTAGATCACGCCGTTCCTCATGGCGTACTGGACGTTGAGAAGCCCGACGACGTGGAGCGCCAGCGCCAGCCGGCGCGTATAGGCCATCAGTGTCAGAAGCTGCTGCGGGGTCACGGCATACGGGGGAAGAACGCAGCAGCTGTCGCCGGAGTGGATCCCCGCCTCTTCGATATGCTGCATCACGCCGCCGATGAACACGTCCTTCCCGTCACAGACGGCGTCCACGTCGAATTCGAACGCGTCCTCGAGGAAACGGTCGATCAGCACCGGGTGGTCCGGCGAAACGTTGACCGCCTTGACCATGTATTCCCGGAGCCCGGCGTCGTCATAACATATTTCCATCGCGCGCCCGCCCAGGACGTACGACGGACGGACAAGAACCGGATACCCGACGCGCGCGGCGACCACGAGCGCGCCGTCCAGGTCGTGGGCCGTACCGTACGGGGGACAGGGGATGGCAAGCTCCTCGAGGAGCGCGCCGAACCGCTTCCGGTCCTCCGCGAGGTCGATCCCCTCGGTCGAGGTGCCGAGGATCTTCACGCCGTTCGCCTCGAGCGCTTTTGCGATTTTCAGCGGGGTCTGCCCGCCGAAGCTGACGACGACCCCGAACGGATTTTCCTGTTCGCAGATGTTGAGCACGTCTTCGAGCGTCAGCGGCTCGAAATAGAGCTTGTCCACGGTGTCGTAGTCCGTCGAGACCGTCTCGGGATTGCAGTTGATCATGATGGTCCCGAACCCCTCCTCCCGGAGCCCCATCACGCCGTGGACGCAGCAGTAATCAAATTCGATTCCCTGCCCGATCCGGTTCGGCCCCCCGCCGAGGATGACGACCTGTTTCTTCGCCGACGGCCTGGCCTCGTTTTCGCGCTCGTACGTCGAGTAGTAGTACGGCGTGTCGGCGGCGAACTCGGCGGCGCACGTGTCGACGGTCTTGTACACCGGCAGGACCCCCAGAGATTTCCTGCGCGCCCGCACCGCCATCTCGTCGCTTCCGGTCAGGACGGCAATCTGCCTGTCGGAAAATCCGAACTGTTTGGCCCTGAGCATCAGCGGGGCGCCCGGGGTCCCCGACGTCCGGATTTCGGATTCGAGGGCGATGATCTGGGCGATGTTGTTCAGGAACCAGGGATCAACGAACGTGAGGGCGTGCAGCTCGTCGATCGTGAATCCGAGCTGGAGCGCATAGCGCAGATTGAAGACCCCGTCCGGGTGAGGCCGGCTGAGCCGCCTGCGGATCTCCTCGCGCCAGGTGGCCCGTTCCGCCGCACTGAGTGCGGCGGGATCGAATTCGTCCTTCCCGTCCGAGCCCAGCCCGGCCCTCCCCTGTTCCAGGGACCGGAGGGCCTTCTGAAGCGCTTCCTTGAACGTCCGGCCGAATGCCATGGCCTCTCCGACCGATTTCATCTGCACGCCGAGCGTGGTATCCACCCCTTTGAACTTCTCGAAATCCCAGCGCGGGATCTTCACGACGCAGTAGTCGATGGCGGGCTCGAACGACGCCGGGGTCAGCTTCGTAATGTCGTTCGGTATCTCGTCGAGCGTGTAGCCGACGGCGAGCTTCGCCGCGATCTTGGCGATCGGGAAACCCGTCGCTTTCGAGGCCAGGGCGGAAGAGCGGGAGACGCGCGGGTTCATTTCGATCACCAGGCAGCGCCCGGTGCGGGGATCGACGGCGAACTGGATGTTCGAGCCGCCCGTCTCCACGCCGATCGCGCGTATGATCTTGATCGCGTCGTCGCGCATCGACTGGTATTCCTTGTCCGTCAGCGTCTGCGCGGGGGCCACGGTGACGGAATCGCCCGTATGGATCCCCATCGGATCGAAGTTCTCGATCGAGCAGACGATGACGACATTGTCCATGACGTCGCGCATGACCTCGAGCTCGTATTCCTTCCAGCCGATGACCGATTCCTCGAGCAGCACCTCGTGGATGGGGCTCGCCTCGAGCCCGTGCGAGAGGGCCTCTTCGAATTCCTCGGGCGCCCGCGCGATGCCGCCGCCGGATCCCCCCAGCGTAAACGAGGGGCGGATGATGACGGGAAAACCGATGGAAGCCACGAGCGCGAGGCCTTCTTCCACCGACCGGACGAATCCCCCGCGCGGCGTTTTCAGCCCGGCGGTGTCCATCGTCGCCTTGAACAGCTCCCTGTCCTCGGCTTTCCGTATCGCCTCGAGCTTCGCCCCGATCAGCTCGACGCCGTACTTCTCGAGCACGCCGTTCTCCGCAAGCGCGACGGCGATGTTCAGCGCGGTCTGCCCTCCCATCGTCGGGAGTATGGCGTCAGGGCGCTCGCGTTCGATGATCTTCTCGACAAAATACGGGGTGATCGGCTCGATGTACGTCCGGTCCGCGAGATCCGGATCGGTCATGATCGTGGCGGGGTTGCTGTTGATCAGGATGGTGCGGAAGCCCTCCTCGCGGAGAACCTTGCAGGCCTGCGTTCCGGAGTAGTCAAATTCACAGGCCTGGCCGATCACGATCGGTCCGGAACCGATGATGAGAATGGAGTGTAGGTCGGTGCGTTTCGGCAAGTAGAACGGATCTCTCTTTGGTCGGGTTAAAATATACGAAGAATGCGGGAGGAAGGCAATCTTGACAGTTTCGGGGGTTTGGCGTATACTCTTCGCCGTATGAAATCCGGAACCCGGAAGACCCGACCGAGCGGGAAGGGCGCCGAGGGCGCCCTTCCCCTCTACTGCGATTATCAGTGCCCCCACGCATCGTTCGCCCCCCCCGACGCCACCGGAGCCTGCAGGAGGGAACAGGGAGTGTACTGCGCCCTGCTCCGCGGGTACAACGCCAAGAACAGTCCCTGCAGGGTTCGGCGCGCCGCCGGGCTATCCTAGCAGCACCCGTACGTCGGCGGGGTGAATTTCCCATCGGAGGAGGAAACGACTTCCCCGCGCACGAGGTATTCCCCCTTGACGAGAACCCTGTACCAGCGGCGGCCCGCCTCGATGAGTATCACCACCGCGCACACCATGATCACCACGGTCAGGACCGAGTCGATGTACCCCTGGACCGCCGTCTGAGGGTTCGCCGTCATCGGCCAGAAGTTATCGGTGATGTTCAGCCAGCAGGCGCTCAGCGTCGTCGCCGCGACAAAGAGCATGGGGACCAGCGTCACCCAGGCGTAGCGCTCCTTCCCCGCGTTGATGATCGCGCTCGTGGAAACGGCGAGCGCGACCGCCGCAAGGAGCTGGTTGGCCGTCCCGAACATCGGCCAGATCGTGCTGATGTTCCCCGTCCAGATGAAATACCCCCACGAGAAGACCACGACTGCGGTGGAGAGAATCGTCCCCGGCAGCCAGTCCGTCCGCTCGAACGGCTTCCAGATCCTCCCGCCGAATTCCTGGAGAAGGAACCGCGCCACGCGGGTCCCCGCATCGATCGTCGTCAGGATGAAAAGGGCTTCGAACATGATGGCAAAATGATACCAGACCGACATCAGCGCCTTCATGCCGGGCATCGCGGTGAATATCTGGGCGAACCCGACCGCAAGCGAGACCGCACCGCCCGTCCTACCGACGACGTTTTCCCCCACCTCGCGTGAAAGCTCCGCAAGGTTGACGACCGACAGCCCGTGCACGGGCGCAATGGCGGCGAATTTTTCCGGCGACAGGTTGATGGCGAAGTAATCGCCCATCTCGAGAGAGCAGGCCGCGATGAGCGCGATGATGCCGACGACCCCCTCCATGAGCATCGCCCCGTATCCGATCATCCGGGCGTCGGATTCCTTGTTGATCATCTTCGGCGTCGTGCCCGATGAAACGAGCGCGTGAAACCCGGAAATCGCGCCGCACGCGATTGTTACGAAAAGGAAGGGGAAGAGTTTCCCCCCGATGATCGGGCCCCCGCCGGAAGTGAAGGCGGTCACGGCGGGCATTTTCAGGACGGGGTTGACGATGATCACCCCCACGATGAGAGCCCCGATCGTGCCGATCTTCATGTAGGAGCTGAGATAGTCGCGGGGCGCCAGGAGGAGCCAGACGGGAAGGACGGAGGCAAAGAAACCGTACACCATCATGGCGATCGTGATCCCTTCCCGGGAGAGCGTAAAATACGGGGCGAGAAACGAGCCGGGAACAAGCCCCCCCAGTATCACGCACGCGACGACGCCGAGGACGCCGATGATGCTCGCCTCGACGATCCTGCCGGGACGGATTCTGTACATCCAGAGACCGACGAACAGGGCGATGGGGATCGTCATCGCGATCGTAAACGTCCCCCAGGAGCTTTCGCGCAGCGCGTTCACCACGGCGAGCCCGAGCCCCGCCAGGGCGATGACCACGATGATCAGTATGGCGATCGACCCGATCACTCCGGCGAGCGGGCTGATCTCGTTCCGGGCGATCTCGGCGAGCGATCTCCCTTTCCGCCGGATGGAAGCCACCAGGACGGTGAAATCGTGGACCGCCCCCGCCAGGACGACGCCCACCACGAGCCAGAGCAGGCCCGGGAGATACCCGAACTGGGCCGCCAGCACAGGGCCGATCAGGGGACCCGCTCCGGATATCGCGGCGAAGTGATGGCCGAAGAGAACCCACTTGTTCGTCGGGAGGTAGTTCTGGCCGTCGTTCAGTTCATGGGCGGGCGTCTCCCGGGTGTCATCCAGTGCGACGACCTTCGCGGCGATAAACGCGCTGTAATACCGGTACGCAATCGTCATGACGCACAGGGAGCCGATGATCAGCGGGAGAGCATGCATGGGGAAATCCTCTTTCGTGAAATGTGGAGCGGTCAGAACGCATTCTTGAACAGCGTGATCACGGGGGCGCTTTTGCCGGGCACGACCGTCACGACGTCGAACCGGCACGGGAGACCTTCGATTCCCCTGATCGCCAGGTACGCCCCGGCAACCCGCCGGATCGTCTCCTGCTTTGCGGGGGTGACGGCCTCTTCAGGAAGCCCGTACGCGCTCCCCGTCCTCGTCTTCACCTCGCAGAATACGAGGTCGTCACCGTCCCGGGCGATGATGTCGATCTCCCCGCACCTCCGGAAGCGGAAGTTCCGCTCGAGTATCCTGTATCCGCACGAGACGAGATGGCGCGAGGCGATCTCCTCGCCTTCGGTCCCTTCCCTCCGGAGATTCCGCCGCCCCGGGGGGGACTGAGGGAAGAGCGGCCTCACCGCGCCCCTCCGGAAAGGACGTGGCCCGCAGGAGGCGACGAATGGAACGACCGCCTGTGAATCGGCGAGAATCCGAGGCGCTCGATCGCCGCCCGGTGATCGATCGTCCCGTACCCCTTGTGCCGGGCAAAGCCGTACCCGGGATACGTCCTGTCGAATTCCTCCATCAGGCGGTCGCGCGTCACCTTGGCCACGATCGAGGCGGCCGCGATCGAGAAGCATCTCCCGTCCCCGCCGACGAGCGTGCTGAACGGGATTCCCGCCGTCGCCGCTCCCGGGCGGAACAGGTTCCCGTCAATGAGAAGATGCCCGGGCCGCAACCCGAGCGCGCCGACGGCCCGGTCCATCGCCAGGAACGCCGCGTTCAGTATGTTGATGTCGTCGATCTCCGTGCTGTCGGCCGAACCGATGCCGACGGCGAGGGCATTCTTCACGATCACGTCAAGGAGCCCGGCCCGTGCCCGGGGGGTGAGCTTCTTCGAATCGTCGACGCCGGGGATATATGTCCCCGGGCCGAACACGACGGCGGCGGCAACGACGGGGCCGGCCAGCGGCCCTCTCCCCGCCTCATCGATCCCCGCGACACGGATCCCCCCCCGCCGGAGAGTTTCTTCCGCCTCAAGAAACGTCCCCGGATTGATCTCAGAATTCATTGATGAGACCGATATGGATCTTGGCCGTCCCGAACGAGTCCCCCTGACCGAGCGCGAAGCTCACCCCCATGTTCCCCAGCGGGGTGTCCATCCTGATGCCGATGCCGTAGCCGTATTTGAATGCGCGCGAAGAAGGGGTCCCGAACAGGTCGTCGCCGGGACGGTTGTAATACCCCGTGTCGAGAAAGCCGAACAGAAACGACCGCCGCGCGAGGATGAACCGGTACTCGGTGTTCGTCCACGCGATCTCCGCACCGATGAACTGGTTTTCCCTGTACCCGCGGAGCGTGTTCGCCCCGCCGAACTGGTACATCTCCCCCGGCTGGACCTCCCCGGTCCGGATCTCCCTGCCGTGAAGCCCGAACGCGATCACCTGCCTCCTGAGCGGCGAGAGATAGAATTCCATGTCGATCCCGAGCCGCTGAAGCGTTCCCCCGCCGATCGACGTCCCGACGGCGCCGGGGGGAACGGAGCCGATGGTCTTCCGCCCGTAGTGATAGTCGCTGTGATACCGTACGCCCGATTCCGGGCTGTAGAGATCGTCCCGCGTGTCATACTGAATGTCGATGCCGCCGGTGGTCTCGCTCGTTCCGACGACCTGCGCGACCGTCGTCGAATCGCTCGCCGGGATCACGTTTTCGGCGTTAAAGACGAGCGAGACGGAAAGCTCGTCGGAGAGCATGACCTCCGACTGGAGATCGACGGTCCGCCGCACGTACGTACTGTCCTGCTGCCGCTGGGCGAACCCTCCCCCGATGTTGACGGGGAGATTGAATATCCACGGTTCGAGGTACCGGACGCCGATCTCCTGGGAGAGGCGGTCTTCCCGCGCCCAGCGAAGACTGAGCTTGCGCCCCGTGCCGAAGAGGTTGCGCATCGACACGGAGGCCAGACCGGTAAGGTAGCCGGATGACCCGGGGACGGCGGGGGGAATGTACCCCAGTATTCCGTCGAACGTATTGGTGTTCCCCTCCTTCACGCGCAGAAGGAGCCCGCCGTGCCCGTCCCTCAGGTACAATTCAGGATCCGATACCGAGGAGAAGATATTCAGCCTGTTCAGGCGCTGCCTGATGGCGTCGACCTTGGACGGGTTGAACGTTTCCCCCCGCTCGAGCCGGGTCTCCCGCGTGATGACCGATGCGTCGGTCTCCCGGTTCCCCTCCACACGGATCTCGTCGATCGTCACCAGCTCCCCCTCGTCCACACCGAGAAATACCTCGACGGAGTCCTCGATGCTCCCGGGACGCGAACCGAGGCTGTCAACGGTGCACCGCACGAACGGGTATCCCAGTTTTTCGTACCGGACGAGGAGGGCCTCGATGTCGCGTTCGAGAACTCCCTGGTCGAGCAGCGCGCCCGGGGCGAGGTCAAACCGGCTCAGGATCTCCGTTTCCGAAAGCCTGCCACGCCCTCCCACGGAGAGGCGGGACACGACGGAAGGCCTCCCTTCATCTATTACAAGGCTGACGTCCACAAATGCGCTGTCGGGGGAGAAGAGAAGCGGGGCAAACCGGACGCGGGCGCCCAGGTATCCGCCGGCCCGGTACGCGTCAATGACGGCGATCGAATCGCTTCGCAGAGAGGCATACGAGAGCTTCTCACCCGCGCGCGATGAGAGCCAGCCCGTGATCTCGCGGGCCGTGAAGACGGTGTTGCCGCTGAGCGAAAGCGTGCGGATCGTGCCGGCGGGGGAGAACGAAACGGCGAGGAAGAGGGCAATCAGGGCGCCCCGGGCGATGGCGGCAAGAGCCGGAGCGCACGGGAAGGACCGCCGGAGTCCGGAGACCGGGTCAGAAGTCACGGCGCCGGTTGTACACTTCCCAGAGCGGCGTCAGGAGGCGGTAGTCCCCGAACCCGTTCTCGTCTCTGAACACGAACTGATAGTTCAGATCATAGTACTGCCACACCTCCTCCGGCTTCTCGTCGATCTGGAACGGGTACCGCTCCACGTTGCTCGGCGGGCCCAGGAGAATGAACACGAGTCCCATGTCCGTGCGCCAGCCCTCCCTGTACCGGGTGAAGTGCTTGTTCGCATATTCGACCCGGGCGTAGTAGAGCGACATCTTCTCGTTCCGGGGGGCGTTCGGGTTCGTGCTCCTCCTCTTCCAGAAATCGAGGAACTTCTGCTGCTTCTCCGCAAGCGTGGCGGCCGACTTCAGCTCGGACATCTCGTTGTCCTTGGCGATGTATTCGAGCTGATCGATGGCGATATCGATATCCTTGAGCGACCGGGGGAGTCCCTTCCAGCGGACCATGATCGTGCGCGAGCGCGTCGCGATGATTCCCTTCCCCGAATCCTCCTGCGCCATCGTGACCCGCGCGGGGAGGGCCCGGACGGAGAGGAGGTAGTCGCCCAGGCCCATGGCGGAGTTCTCGATGCGCATGAAGACCTCGCTCTTCCCCGCCTTCACAAATTCCGTCGTGTCGGTCCTGACCACGACATCCTGGTTCGGGTCCAGCACGCGCGCTTCGAACCGGAGGGAATCGGCGCCCGCCCTGTTGTAGACTTCGAAGAAGAGAAAAAAGGCGCCGGCGAGATTTCCCACGTTCGGGGAGACGTTCGGCAGGATCGACTTTCTTCCGTCCCTGACCGAGATCCTGCTGACGATCATGAGGTCGCTCAGCGCGACGACCGGACCGGTGAATTCGGGCACGATGCACCGGTACGACGCTTTCTTCTCGGTCTTTGATTCCAGGTCCCTCACGCTCAGGAAGACGGTGTACCGGCCCGGTGCCACGGTAAACGAACGCTGCTGAAGCGAATATCCGGAGGCGGCGACGGACTGGTCGAACGTCAGGTTGGGGACGTTCTCCGTCCAGAGCCTGTCCACGACCTGCGTCCCCGTCGAATCTTCGATCCTGATGTTCATCTCGTACGACGCGCTGTACGTGTCCCCCGTCTTGACGAACGTCAGGTTGTCGTACCCGACCTGGGCGAAGACGTCGAGCCGGGACTGGCCCGGCCCCGGGCCGAGGAATGCAATCGGGTCAAGGAAGAGCGTCTCCGAATACTCCGGGGAGGCCTGCTGGGCTATTTCCACCTGCGCCGCACCCGGGACGCAGGCGAGGAGGGATGCGATGAGAAGGAATATGCCGCTGCGCCGATGCATGATCACACCCTCCCGTAGAGGTCGTATTCGGTGGCGTCGTGGATTTCAACGTCGGCAAACGTCCCCGGGGTGAGCGGCCGGGGTGAGGTGACGATCACTTCGTTGTCGATTTCGGGGGCGTCGTATTCCGAGCGGCCGACATACAGGCCTCCCTCGACCCTGTCGATGAGCACGCGGAGCCGCGAGCCGACCACCTGTTCGTTCTGCTCGAGGGAGATCTCCTTCTGGATCTCCATGATCGCCCCTTTCCGGCGTTCCTTCTCCTCCGCCGGCACGGGGTCGCCGAGCGGATACGCCGTCGTCCCCTCCTCCTGCGAATACGTGAAGACGCCGAGCCGGGCGAACCGCGTCTCCCGGACGAACGATTCCAGGAGCGCGAAGTCCTTTGCCGATTCGCCCGGGTACCCGACGATGAGCGTCGTGCGCATGGCGATGTCCACCCCCGCCGAGCGTATCCTGCCGATGAGGTCGATGAGCGAACGCCTCGAAATGCCGCGCCGCATCGATTTCAGCACGCTGTCCGAGGCGTGCTGCACGGGGATGTCGATGTACTTGCAGATGTGGGGGTGGCCCGCGATGACCTCCAGGATGTCGTCCGGGAACCCGGCGGGATACGCGTACATCAGGCGGACCCAGGAGACCCCGGGGATGTCGGCGAGCACGGGAAGGAGCGCGGCAATGCGCTGCACGCCGTACAGGTCGAGCCCGTACGCCGTCGTATCCTGCGCGATCACGATAAGCTCTTTCACGCCGCCGGCGACCAGCGATTCCGCCTCGCTGACGATCTCGCCGAAGGGGCGGCTGACGTGCCTCCCGCGCATGAGGGGAATCGCGCAGAAGGAACAGGGGTGATCGCAGCCTTCGGAGATTTTCAGGTAGGCATAGTGGGAGGGAGTCGAGAGCATGCGCTCGCCGAGAAGCGAGGACCTGTACTCCCCCCCCAGCGTCCGCACGACGTCGGGGATCTGGTTCGACCCGAACACGCCGTCGAGCTCCGGGATTTCACCGCTCAGCTCGCTGCGGTACCGCTCGGTGAGGCAGCCCATGGCGTAGACCTTCCTGAGCGGGCCCTTCCCTTTTCGCTTCACCTGCGCGATGATCATCTCGATCGATTCCTGCTTCGCCGCGTCGATGAAGCCGCAGGTGTTGATCACGGCGACGTCCGCCTGTTCGATGGTCGGGACGATCTCGCAGTTGCCCAGCCTGAGCTGCGCCATCAGCTTTTCGGAATCCACCGTGTTCTTGACGCACCCCATCGTGATCACGTGGACCTTCTGTTTCGTCCCTTCTCCCATGCGCTTCCCTTCGCTCAGAACACGATGAAATCGAGATACACGAACATCAGCGGCGCGACAAAGAGCAGGCTGTCAAACCGGTCGAGCACCCCCCCGTGGCCGGGGATCAGCGAGGAGGAGTCCTTCACCCCCGCATCCCGCTTCAGGAGCGACTCCGCGAGGTCTCCGGTCTGCCCGCAGGCGCCGACGATCGCGCCGCACACCAGCGCGTCCGTCACGCTCATGTACGGCAGGAGGGTCGCGCGCGCCAGCAGGAAGACCCCGACGGCGGCGATGAATCCGGCAACCGCCCCCTCCCAGGTCTTGTTCGGGCTGACCCGGACGAACAGCCTGTGACGCCCGAACGCGCGCCCGGCGAAATAGGCTGCCGAATCGCACACCCAGATCGACGCAAAAAGGGCGATCACGGTGTATCCCCCCCAGCGGTACAATCCGGCCGCCGCCGCATCGGAGGATCCTCCCCCCAGCTGGGAAGCATAGGCGTACACCGGGAAATCCTCAGGTATAAACAGCTCGCGCAGCCCCACGAGCGAGCCCAGGAACAGGCCCACGTACAGGGCGCCGAAGAGCGTCACCGCAATGTTCACGAGCGACCCGGGTTTCCCCCGGAACAGTTCGACGGTCATGACCAGCGGGAGGGCGAGGAGGCAGACAATGACGACCGATTGCGCCATCGTGGGAAACGGCAGGTGCACCCCCCTCTCCAGGAGACCGCCCAGGAACAGGTTGCGGAATTTGAAATAGGCGAAGAGAGTCACGAGCACCCCTCCGAATGCCATCCCGACCCCCGTCTGGGGGAAGGCGCCCTTCGCCCGCGCCAGCGCGTAGACTTCGTGAATCGCAATGAGCGCGACGAGGAGAACGAAGCCGTAGAAATAAAAACCTCCGGCCAGTGTGACCAGGAGGATGACAGGTATGCCCACGACCGCAACCAGGACGCGGGTGGCAAGATTGCTCACGTGCACTCAGTCAGGATAGTCGCCGGTTTCGTCGCGGCCCGTACTGTGGATAAAATACAAAGTGGCCGCAACAAAAACCACCGTGAAAAGGGCGAAATTTGCCGCCGCGAGGGTCAGCGTCGGCGCCGCGCCGGGCGCCACGGCCACGAAATTGTCGTCCAGACGGAGGTAGGCGGCGGCGCACGCGATGAAATTGTTGAAGAAATGCGCCGACATCGACAGCGTGATGTTGCCCGACCTGTAGACGATGAATCCGAAGTAGACGCCGAGGGCCACGAGCGGGACCAGCGTGAACGGGTTGAAATGGTACACGCCGAAGATCACCCCCGTGATCACCGCCCCTCTCCACCCTGCCGCCTCCTCCAGGTTCCTCTGGACGAGCCCGCGGAACAGGAGCTCCTCCGATACCGCCGGGACGAACGCCACGACGAGGAGGACGAAGAGGAACTCCCCCGGCCCGTTGGCCTGCACGAGCACCTGTTCGGTCTCTTCGATCGCCTTCCTGATCGTATCAAGCATCCTCTGGAGATCACCCGGCAGGGGGATCATGTCCTGGGCGACCATGTACGCCTGCAGCATCTGCTGCAGGGCGAACACCGCGACCATCGTCGCCACGAGCTGGCCGATCTCCGGGATGTGAAGCCGGAAAAAGACGGGGAGATCCCCGTGACGCTCCCGGGCCAGCCAGACCGTCGGGACCAGGATGAACAGGATCTGGCCGATCAGCGTTGCGCTCCGGACGAGCGTCACGTTGCTCAGCGTGATCTGTCCCCGGGCGACGACGATCGTGATCACGCCGCCGACGATCTGGTACAGGACGAATATGAGCGCGAGGGCAAACAGCGTGAACACGACGGGGCTCATCCGCTGAAGAAACGGCGTCCGGGGCCCCGCGGGGGGAAGCCCGGACGATCCGGAGGGGTTTTCCGGCGAGTCGTTCATCGTCCTCCTCCCTGCGCGCGCAGGCGCGTTTTGATCATCGCGGCCAGGAGCGGAACCATGATCTCGTGGTGGCCGATGACGTAATATCCCTCCCCGCCGTCCTGTGTCGGGCGGATCTTGACGTTCATCGTGGGACGATACTGCGCGTTCATGTCGAAGACCGCCGTCGTGAAGCCGCGGGCGCGGGCGCCCAGGTTTCTCGCCACCGTGAGGGCCTTCAGGAACACCTCGGGCATGATCACGGCGGAACCCACGTTCAGAACGGCTCCCCCTCCCGTCAGCCCCGTGCACGTCTGGCACAGCGACCGGAAATCCCGGAATGTCATCTCTCCGGTGGCGCCCCCGTCCATCGTGGGCTGCTGGTGGACGATGTCGGTCCCTATGGCGGCGTGAACGGTCGCCGGGACGCCGAGCGTATAGCAGGAGGCAAGAAGGCTCACGCCGGCGTTCGGCGCCCTGCGCGCGATGATCTCGCGTCCGAGCGCTTCACCGTACCCGTCGTCCCCTTCCGCGGCCGCGCGCACGAGCGTCCCGTTGATGAATTCGCCGGTCTCACGCGCCATGCCGAACCTCCCGTCTTTCATATTCGCGGCCACGTCCTCCGAGGTGTGCCCCCACATCGCGGTTTCGACGTCGTGGATCGCCGCAGCGCTGTTCATGGCGACCGCGGTGATGACGTCCGCGCGGAGGAGATCGATGATGACGGGCGCGAGGCCCACCTTGATCACGTGGGCCCCCATCATCAAAACGACCGGCTTCTTCTTCCGCCTGGAGCCGATGACCGCCTCCGTGATCGCCCTGAGGTCCCTCGCAGCGAGCATGTCGGGCAGTCCCGCGGCGAACGCGGAGAACGAATCACCCGCCGCGTCGAACGGCCGCGCGAAGTCCTTCGGCGACACCTTGCTCTTCCGTTTTGCGATGGATATGGTGACGACCTTCTTCAGGTCCGCCCGCCTGTGCATCGTCATGAGCGTGTCCTTCCCTGTTTGAGCCACTGTTCAGGCCGTCATTTCACGCGGGCCCCGACCGGCCCCCTGGTGCCGCTGTACTCCTTCAGCTCGGTGTCGATCGACCCGATCACGACCTTCGTATTCACGCGAATGGGCAGCTTGCGCTCGTCGTCGGTCAGCCACACGACGATCCGCCCTTCCGTCTTGATGAGCCCCCCCTCTTTCACCAGCGGCTCGATGACGACGGTGTTAAACGTCCCGGCGGCGACCTCGAGCTGCTGGCGGCCGAGAACCCGGACGACGAGGTCGTACGTCTTGTCCTTGTAGAAATTGCTGAGCAGGACCTGGTCCCCCGCTTTGAGCGGGCCGTAGTCGATCGTCCGCGCGTAGTAGAATGCCGAGAGGATGTCATGGACGTACTGCGGCACCGGGTAGGACCCTTCGGTGGTCTTCGCCACGTTCTTTCTCTGGTCGAACTCGGCGATGAAATCCCGGCTGTAGCTTCCCTCGCGGATGTGCTGCTCGAATTTCCACGGGGCGATCGTCTCGGCGTCGATGTACGTCACGTACCGGTCCACGACCCTGTAGATCCACGAGAAGCTCGGGAGAGAATTCACGCGGAATTCCACCCGGTAGCAGTCCCTGCCGGCGATGGTATCGAGCGCGGGAATCTCAAGGACCGCGGATCCCGCGGTGATGAACCCGTAGTTGACGTCGAAGAGGAGCTTTTCGCCGACGCCGAATGCCGTGTTCTCGATCTTGCGGAGCGGCGCCACGGCGGCGCGCGCAGCCGCCTGGAGAGAATCGGCGGCCCTGCGGAGGGAATCCGCCGCGGCGGTTTCCCGCGCAGCCCGGAGCGAATCCTGCGCCCGTGCCGCCGTACTGTCCGGGGCGGCCTGTGCCGGCACGGCGTGCTTCGGGGACTTCTTCCCCGTTTTCCCCTGTGCGCGGGATTGGCCGGAGAGACGGCCGCCGGGAGCGGCCGCGGCCAGACAGAACAGGACGAGGAGGAGGAATGTGCCGTGCGATTTCATGGACGTTGTGGCTCCCGGGTAGGTACGGACTCGGCAAGCAGGTTCTCCGCCGCCGCGTAGACGCTGTCGACTGTGATGCTCGCCATGCAGGCGCAGGGGGTCCCCGGCATTCCCGTGCACTCTCCGCAATCCGGGGGCTTTGCCGGAACGAGGACCCGGGCACTGTCGGTATACGGCCCCCAGCGCCGGGGTCCCATCACGGGAATCTGGGGGAAGAGGCCTACGACCGGCGTGCCGACGGCCACCGCCACGTGCAGCGGGCCCGTGGAATGCGCGATGAGGAGTGACGCGCGGCCAAGGAGCGCCGCCAGCTCCATGATGCTCAGCTTCCCCGCCAGGTTGATGCTTCTTCCGGGGAATCCGCGGAGGATTTCATTTGCCGCGGCGGCTTCCCCCGCCGTTCCCGTCACAACAACGGGAAGGTTCAATCCGCCGGCAATCCTGCGGGCAAGAACGGTGAAATTCTCCAGGGGCCATTCGCGCGCCGATCCCCCGCTCCCCGGGTGGATCACGACGAATCTCCCGCTCACTCCCCCTTGGTCCAGGACTGCGGAGGCCGCGGAGCGGGCCGCCGGAGGGATCGCGAGCGGGACGTCGAGGGGTCTCTCCGGACGGCCGGTGCAGCCGAGCGGTTCCAGGAGCTCGAGGTTGTACTCCAGTTCGTGCCTCTCCGCTGTTTTCCTGTGGGTGGAGACCCTGCGGTTGAACAGGAACGAATAATACCGGTACGCCGTCCCGACCCGCACCGGTATCCGGGAAAGGAACGCCAGGAGCGCCAGCCGCAGCGTGGGATGGACGATCACCGCGGCGTCGAACCGGCCCGACACGATCCGGGAGCGCATCAGGCGGAAAGGGACGACTCCCCCGTCGTCGTCATACCAGAGAATGTCGTTCAACGGAGGATACCCTTCGGCGATCGCGCCGGCGTACCGGCCGGCAAGAAGGACGAGATGGGCCGCGGGAAAACGGCGGCGGAGGGCGTTGAACACGGGGAGCGTGAGGACGACGTCGCCCAACCGGTCGGTCCGGGCGACGAGAATGCGGGAAGGTTCATTCAACGGGCGGTCTCTCGGGGGAACCATGCACATTGTTTCAATATACCCCTGCGCGGTCTCAATTGCAAAGAACCCTGCTCATCCTCCCCTGCCGGGGACATCAATGAGCCGCGTTTTCCTGAGCTCCTTTTTCTCGTTCTGCAGGCGCTGGTGTGTCTCCCGGTACGGCCCCAGATCCGCCCCTTCCCGTTCGGCGTCCCGCATGCGTGCGTGGTTCTCCGCGATGAGACCGTCGAGGGCGACCTCTTTGACGCGGAGGATGCTCCGCTCGGCGATCTGCCAGGGATCGGGATCCTCCAGCGCCGTCCACCCCCTGCTCAGCTCGTACCTGTTGAAGACGATGTCGGCGATAAACTTCCGGAGCGAATCATCTCCCGCCTCATCAAGAAGCGACGGGACATCCCACGGCGTGTCTTTCCCGGCGTGCGCGGCGATCAATTCGGCGGCCCTCCGCGCCAGCGGATCGGCGAAGGCGGAGGGGGGGACGTGCGTCGTCACGAACGCGATCATCGGGGGGCCGACCTCCAGCATCACCTTCAGGAGGTCCCTCTCCGGAGGCGACAGCCCCGCCCGTACGTCCGACATCGGGAGCCCGCCGGAGGCAGGCTGCTGAGGCGGGGGGGACGGTGCTGGTACGCCTCGCGCGAGCGCTCGCGCCCGAGAATGGTCTCCAGCTCGCGGAACAGGACGGACTCGTAGATGCCGTACTTCTCGGCCACGCTCTTGATGTAGAAGTTCCGCTTGATCTCGTCCTTCATCTTCGCGATCGTCTCGACGATCGACCGGACCGCGCGCGTTTTTCCCTCGGGAGTGGCGAGGATCCCCTGATCGCGGAACGCGGAGGCTTTGAAGTCCAGGAACGACACCGCCTCCGCGAGCCGCTTGCGGAAGGCGTCCCCTCCGTTCTTCTTCACGAACGAGTCGGGATCCTCCCCCTCGGGGAGCGTCGCCACGCTGACGTCCAGACCGTTCTCGATGATCAGATCGACCCCCCGCATCGTCGCCTTCGATCCGGCCGAGTCCGCGTCGTAGACGAGCGTGATCGCCTTTGCGTACCGGCCGACGAGACGGATCTGATCTTCCGTGAGCGCGGTGCCGCTGGAGGCGACGATGTTCTCCACCCCCGCCTGGAAAACGCTGATGAGATCCGCGTACCCCTCGACGAGCACCGCGAACTCCTGCGCGCGGATGGCTTCCTTCGAATGGAAGAGGCCGTACAGGCTTCTGCTCTTGACGTAGATCGGCGTCTCGGGAGAGTTGATGTACTTTCCCATCGGATCGTCTTCGCGCATCTTCCGTGCGCCGAACCCCACCGGGCGCCCCGAAGGGGAGAATATCGGGAACATCGCCCGGCCGCGGAAGCGGTCGTAATAGGTCCCGTCGTCGCGTTTGAGCAGGAGCCCGGCTTTTTCGAACTGTCCGGGGTCGAGCTTTCGCTCCGCGGCGAGCGTCACGAGGCCGTCCCACGAATGCTTCGAATACCCGAGGCCGAACTTCGTCATCGTCGCGTCGCTGAACCCGCGGTGGCGGAAGTACTCCAGGGCGAACTTCCCTTCCGGGGAGTGGAACAGGGTCTCGTAGTAGTACAGGCCCGCGGTCTTGCAGGCGTCGTACAGGGCCTCGTGCTCCGTCGACTCCCCCCGTCCCCCCGACCCTTCCGCCGGGAGCGTGATCCCGGCCCTCGTCGCCAGCGTCCGCACGGCCTCCACGAACGACACCTTTTCGTGCTCCATGACGAACGTGAATACGTTCCCTCCCACGCCGCACCCGAAGCAGTGGTACATCTGCTTGTCCGGGCTGACGTTGAAGGACGGGGTCTTTTCCTGGTGGAACGGACAGAGACCGAGGTAGTTTCTCCCCCGCTTGCGGAGCTGGAGGTACTGCGAAATGACGTCGACGATGTCGGACGCCCTCCGCACCTCTTCTATGGTGTCATCGGCGATGCGCATCGTAGAAATCTACGCAAAAGACCCCCGAGAGGCAACGCCCGCGCGCTTGACAAGGGGTGGCTCTTGACGTATCTTGAAGGACGGGTCGGACGCACACACGCAGCACGGAGGTTACCATGAGAATTCTCGCGGTCGAAGATGAACCTGCCTATCTCGAGATGCTGCAGGAAGTGATGAAGAGCCTCGGACATTCGATCACGATCGCGCAGAACGGCAGGGAGGCGCTGGGGCTCCTGGACCGGCAGCAGATCGACGTCGTCGTCTCCGACGTGAAGATGCCGGAGATGAACGGCATCGAGTTTCACCGGCAATTCCGGGAGCGGCAGGGGTACAGGAACACCCCCTTCATCTTCCTGACGGGCGTCGACGACGTCACGCAGGTCAAGGCCGAGTGCAAGCAGGACTGCGACCTCCTCCTCCAGAAGCCGTTCCCCATCGACAAGCTCCTCCAGCTCTTTGCCGGGAAAATCAAGTAGGGCGCACGTTCCGCGCCCGCCCCCCCACAGACAAGAGCCCGCAGGTTTCCCCGCGGGCTCTTCCGTTTCTCCGGAACGTCCCGGATCCCCGGGCTCTCCCCGTCTACATCTGCACCTTGTCGGGCTGGTACACCTTCGGCGCGCGGTTTTTTTTGCGGGAAAACCTTTTCTCCACGCCGGGCGACGGCGACTTCGCCTCGTCCTCGACGTCGGGATACGTGAAGATGTCGTACTTATAGTTCCGCAGGATGATCTGGTTCCCGTTTCTTCCGAGGACGTACTGCGGGAGCAGGGGGATCTTCCCGCCGCCGCCCGGAGCATCGATGACGAACGCGGGAATCGCCAGGCCCGAGGTGTGTCCTCGGAGCTTGTCCATGATCTCGAGACCCACGCTGACGGGGGTCCGGAAATGGTTCGCGCCCTTCGTGATGTCGGCCTGGTAGAGATAGTACGGGCGGACGCGCATCGTCAGCAGCTTGCGCATCAGCTCGAGCATCACCTCCGCGGAATCGTTCACGCCTTTCATGAGCACGGCCTGGTTCCCGACCGGGATGCCGGCGTCCGCGAGCATCTCGCAGGCCCGCTTCGCCTCGGCGGTGCATTCCCAGGGGTGGTTGAAATGCGTGTTGACGTATATGGGATGATATTTCCGCAGCATCTTGCACAGCTTGGGCGTGATCCTCTGGGGGAGGACGCACGGCATTTTCGTTCCCAGCCGGATGATCTCCACGTGCGGGAGCTCGCGGAGCCCCGCGACGATCTTCTCGAGCATGAAGTCGGTGAGCATCAGCGGATCGCCCCCCGAGAGGATGACGTCGCGCACCTCGGGGTGGGCGGCGATGTAGTCGATCCCCCCCTGGATGTACTTCATGTTGATCTTCGAGGAGTCGCCGACCTTCCGCTTCCTGGTGCAGAACCGGCAGTACATCGAGCACTGGCTCGTCGTCAGGAACAGCACGCGGTCAGGGTAGCGGTGCACGATGCTCGGCACCGGGCTGTGCGAATCCTCCGCCAGCGGGTCCTCGGGGAAATCGTCCTCCTCGAGCTCCTTCCCGTCGGGTATGCACTGGAGCCAGATGGGATCCCCCGGATACCGTATCAGGCTCAGATAATATGGATTGATCCGGATGTGGAAGAGCTTGTTCAATCGTTCCGAGAGTTCCTTGTCGAACCCGAACTTTTCGACGAGGTCTTTTCCGCTGTCCACACTCTGCCGCAGCATAGTCTGCCAGAGTTCCATTCGTACCTTTGTTCCTCCCCTGCAGGTTATTTCAGGTATTTGCCGTATACGACCAGGTCATCCCCCGGCCTGTAATAGTCCGCGATCCTCGCCACTTCCCTGTATCCCCTCCGCGCGTAAAACTCCCTCGTCAGGCGGTATGCCGGAAGCGACGAAGTCTCCGCGATGACAAGGCGTCCCGACATCCCCCGGATCAGATCGCAGGCGTGATCGTCGAGAGCCTTCCCTATTCCTTTCCCCTGGAGGGCGGGGTCCACCGCCACCCAGTACAGATCGAACGTCCCGTCCGTGGCCGGCGTGGGGCCCACACAGTAGTAGCCGGCGACCTTCCCTTCCTCCTCGCACACCCTGATGATGTAATCGGTCTGCCCGGGAACGTCCAGCACCGTGTCGATCAGCTCCAGGGCGATCGCCTCTTCGTCCTTCGTAAAGACGCCCGTCGCGGCCACGAGATCACGGAGCGCAGTGCGGTCTTCGCGGCCGAGTGTCCGTATCACCGGCTCCTCGCCAGCGCCGATTCGACGATCTTCCCGACGATCTCGGCGAACGTGTACCCTTGCGCACGCGCGGAGCGGGCGAACCCGGCATCGTCGGAGATGTCGGGATTCGGGTTCACCTCAAGGACGTAGGGGACGTTTTCCTTCGTCAGGCGGAAGTCGACTCTCGCGTAATCGCGGCAGCCGATGAGCGAGTACGCCCGGATCGCCGTTTCCTTGATGCGCGCCTCGAGGCCCGCAGGGAGCACGGCCGGGCAGACCCCTTTCGTCCCCTCGTACGCGACCGTCCCGTGGATCCACTTCGCCTCGTAACTCACGATTTTGTGCATCCCCTCGGTGAGCCCGGAGAAATCGATCTCGGAAATCGGCAGGGCGACCGGCGGCGTGTTCCCCAGGATCGCGACATTGAGCTCGCGTCCGTCGACGTATTCCTCCGCGAGGGCGGGCTGGTCATATTCCGTCTGGATGAACCGGACGCGCTTTTTCAGGTCGGCCAGCGTGTACACGACGGAGCAGTCGTCGATCCCGACGCTCGCATCCTCGTGCGCGGGCTTGACGATGAGGGGGAACGCGATCCCGTCCTGCAGGGCGATCCTGTCCTTGATGCCGAACACCATGAAGCGCGGCGTCCTGATGCCGTGCGCGGCAAGGATCTCCTTGACGCGCGGCTTGTTGAGCGCCGTCCCCAGGCCGAGCGGACCCGCGCCGGTGAACGGGACGTTCATCAGCTCGTACACCCCGGCGACGTTCATCTCCTGGGCGGATTCGTTCTCGACGCTCTCGACGAGGTTGAACACGAGATCGGGACGCTCCTCGCGCAGGTAGTCGACGAGACGGAAGAAGTTGCTGTCCACGTTGAAGATCGTCGTCTTATAGCCGAGGGAATTGAGCGCGCTCTTGATGTCCTCCATCTCCTCGACGACGCCGATCTCGGACAGGTCGATCAGGGCCTGCGTCGCCAGCGTCTTGCCGCGGCCGGCCTTCGGGGGTGCGGCGGGAAGGGGTCCTTCCAGCAGCGTCCCGTTCTCGCCGATGTACTTCCGTCCCGCCTCGGTCCCGATGACGGGTTCGTTGTACAGGACCGCTATCCTCGCTTTTCGCGCCATAGGTGTGTCCCTCTTCACGGTTCTCGTTCTCTTCATTCGGCCACGCGGGGGGTCATGCAGGCACCGTGTGCCTGCCGGCCCGGACGGGAATGCCGCACCGCGTCATGGCGATATCGAGGACGGTGTTGATGAGTTCGTTGTACGTCATCCCCGCGGCACGCGCCGCTTTGGGAAAACAGGAATTATCCTCCGGCCTGGGGAGTATCCCGGGAAGAGGGTTGACTTCGATGACGCGGGGGTCTCCGTCGGCGTCGCACCGGATGTCGATCCGCGTCCAGTCGCGGCAACGGAGGACGGCGTAGGCCTTTCTGCAGAGGGACTCGATGTTCCGGAGGAGCCGGTCATCGAGCCGGGCGGGGCACTCGTAGATGTCCAGGGGCTTCTCGACGGTGTCCCATATCCATTTCGCTTCGTACGAGTAAATCGGGTTCGCGCCTGCGGGGAGGGCGTCGAACCTGATCTCGACGACGGGAAGGATGCGGAGCCCCTCTCCGTTCCCCAGCATGGCCACGGTGAACTCCCGTCCCGGGAGAAACTCCTCCACCAGCGCCGGCTCCCCGTACGTCGCGATGACCGTCTGGACCTCGCGCTCGAGCTCCTGCGCGCTGCGCACGACGCAGGAGTCGTAGATCCCCTTGCTGGATCCCTCGTGCAGGGGCTTGACGATAGACGGGAACGGGGCCCGGAGGGCTCTGCACTCCGCCATCGTCCCGATCACGGCGTGCGGCGCCGTCGGCACGCCGTTGTACGCGAGGACTTCCTTGGCGCGCGACTTGACCAGGCAGATGCCGAGCGTGAGAGGATCGGAACCCAGGTACGGAATGCGGAGCATCTCGAGCATCGACGGGATCTGGCCTTCGCGCGAGGGACCGTAGAGCCCTTCGGCGATATTAAAGGCGAAAAACGGCCTTATTTTACGCAGTTTTTCGTACGCATCCTCGTCCGCCTCTATCATAGTCACGTCGTACCGCTCGGCGAGCGCGTCCCGGACCGCCGCGACCGTTTCCGCGGTGTCCCACTCGGCGAACATGTCGTTCACGCGTTCGGACGCACCCACGGTCCGCAGCGAAGCCGGCGCGGAGTGACGATGGGCGGAGGAGACGGAGACTTCTGCGGGAGGGGGAGGTGTCGTCGTGCCGGCGATGCCTGCAACTGAGAGAGGTGGTGCTTCCGACTTTACGTTGTAGAGGAGAGCTAACGTCTCCGAGAAAGAAGGAACCTGTGGTGACGAAGGATCCAGAAAAACTCCAAACTGTTCGACTCACTGATCATCTCTGTGTTAATATACACCTTTTCGCTTTGTTGTCAAGAAAAAAGTGCGTTTTTGACCTCCGGAGGGTGACGCCGGTCTCATCCGACGTCGATCAGTTTCATCTCGTCGTGATAGCGCGACCGAAGGTACGCGAGGAGCGGCCGGTGTTCCGTCCTCGCGAGACGCGGATCGCTCTCGACGATCGCGAACGCATCGTCGCGCGCCGCGTCGAGGAGCGCCGCGTCGGCGACGATGTCCGCAATTCTGAATTCCGGCAGTCCGCTTTGACGCGTTCCGAAAAAATCACCGGGTCCCCGGATCTGCAGATCGGTCTCCGCGATTCTGAACCCGTCCGTCGTCGCCACCATCGCCGCGAGCCGGCGCCCGGCGAGCATCTGCTGATCGGCGGCGGACGGCGCGGTGCGCGTGGCCGAGCGCGCCGCCTTCGCGGCGACCCATCGCTTCGCGACAAGAATGCAGAAGGAGCGGTCGCTCCCCCGTCCGACGCGCCCGCGCAGCTGGTGCAGCTGCGAAAGTCCGAACCGTTCGGCGTTCTCGATGACCATCACGGTCGCGTTGCTCACGTCGATGCCCACCTCGATGACCGTCGTCGCGACGAGCACGTCGATCGCGCCGCGCGTGAACCGGTCCATGACATCGTCACGCTCCTCCGCGCTCAGGCGGCCGTGGATGAGACCGAGCCTGAGATCCGGAAACACGTCGGCGCGGAGATGATTGTAGTGGACCGTCGCCGCCTTGAGGTCGAGCTTCTCCGATTCTTCGATGAGCGGGTAGACGTAGTATGCCTGGCGGCCCGAGGCGACCTGTTCGCGCACGAACGACGCGACCGACGGGAGGTCCGCGTCGCTCCTGAGCACCGTCGTGACGGGCGTTCTGCCGGGGGGGAGCTCGTCGATCACGGACACGTCGAGGTCACCGTAGAGCGTCAGCGACAGGGTCCTCGGTATCGGCGTCGCCGTCATCACGAGGACGTCGGGATTGGCCCCCTTGCCCCGGAGCGATGCACGCTGCATGACGCCGAACCGGTGCTGCTCGTCGATGACGACGAACCCGAGCCGCGCGAACGCGACCTCCTTCTCGAACAGGGCGTGCGTCCCCACGACGATCTGTGCGGTCCCCTCCCGGATGTCGCCGAGAACGTCCCGGCGCAGTGCGCTTTTTTGCGCGCCCACCAGGAGCCGGATGTTCACCGGGCTCCCTGCAAGCAGACGCCGCAGCGTCCGGAAATGCTGTTCGGCAAGCAGCTCGGTCGGCGCCATGAAGACCGACTGGTACCCGTTCGATGCCGCGATGAGCATCGCGATGAGCGCGACGACGGTTTTTCCGCTCCCCACGTCCCCCTGGAGAAGCCGGTTCATCACCTTCGGCGAGCCCATGTCCGCGGTGATTTCGCGCACCACGCGCACCTGCGCGCGCGTGAGGGCGAAAGGGAGAGAGTCGACGAGCGCGCGGGCGAGAGTCGAGCGGACGTCGAAGGCGATCCCCCCCGATTCCTCCCGGACGACCCTCCGCTTGATCGCGAGCTTGAGCTGGAAGCGAAACAGCTCTTCGTATTTGAGCCGCCGCAGGGCCTCTTCAAGCTCGTGCCGTGAGGACGGGCGGTGGACGGACTGGAGGGCGGTGCGGGCGGGAATCAGGCCGCGCGCACCCGTGATCGTCGTGGGGAGGATTTCCGGGAACCGGTCGCCGTAGATCTTCAGTGCGCCGGCGATGACCCTGCGAAGCCCTCCGCTGTCAAGGCCGGCGCGCGCGAGATCCTGCCCCGAAGGATACATCGGGACGAGCCCGCCGGTATTGAGCGCATCGACCCACTGGGTCGGGGGGGCAGCGTCCTCCCCCTCCCCCCCGGCGGCGATCCTGTCGATGTCGGGGTGGACGAACTGGAGCAGCCCGCCATACATCCCCGGAACTCCCGAGACCGCCAGCGTCTCCCCGATCCGGAACATGTTCCTCCAGTACTGGACGCCGCCGAACCAGACGCACTGGAGCGAGCCCGTCGGGTCCGCGAGGACGAGGAGGAACCGGGATTTGCCCCCGAATCCGAGGACGCGGAACGAACGCACCTCGCCGAGGACCGTGTACTCCCGCCGGGGCTCCGCGGCGGCGTCGGCCGGATCGGCCGGCGGATTTTGCGCGCTTGCGAGCGTCAGGCTGCGGAGCCCGGCGATCGAAAGCACCGTCGTCCGGTCGATATACCGGCGGGGAATGTGGAGGAGGAGGTCCTCGACGGTCCGGATGCCGGCCTGCTCGAGGAGGGCCGACTTCTTCGGCCCGATCCCCTTGACGAATTTCACCGGTACGGAGTGGAGGTCGGAAGGATGCGCGGGAGAGTGCATGTCGCGTGCAAGATACTGTGCCCGGGGGGTGATTGTCAAGCGCCGGCGGCCAGATTCCTGTTGTCTCTTAAGGCCAAACATCGTATCTTCTGCGAACAATCACGCATATCAGGGCCACCGTTTGGAACACCTCTTCACGGCGATACTTCCGCAACTGCCGACCCTCAAGGAAATCGTCATCTGGGGCGGGTACATAGGCCTCTTCGTCATCGTTTTCTCAGAAACAGGTTTGCTCATCGGGTTCTTTCTCCCGGGAGACTCGCTCCTCGTAACGGCAGGATTGTACGCCTCGGCCTCCGGGGCGCTCGATCCCGCGCTCCTGGTCGTGCTCCTGTTTGTCGCGGCGATCTGCGGGAATTCCACGGGGTACATGATCGGACACAGGGCGGGGAAGACGCTCTACAGCCGTCCCCAGTCGCGCTGGTTCCGCCGCGACCACCTCATCAAGACAAGGGAATTCTACGAGAAGTACGGCGGGATCACGATCGTGATGGCGCAATTCATGCCCTTCGTGCGCACATTCGCCCCCGTCGTCGCGGGCGTCGCCGAAATGAAGTACCGGAGGTTCGCCCTCTTCAATATCACCGGAGCCGCCCTCTGGATCACGAGCATGATTTCGCTCGGCTATTTCCTGGGGAGGAGCATTCCGGGAATTGAAAACAAGATCGAATATGTCATCGCCGTCATCGTCTTCCTCTCCGTCCTCCCGATGCTGATCAAGTACCTCCGTCACAGAATGAAACACAAGGGGGAAGCCCCGGCCCCCGAAGGCCCTGACCCGGGATCCTGATTCACATCATTCCTCCACAGGAGTTCTATGGGAAACCCGCTGTTCGAGAGAAAACCCCTCAGTCTGCTTCTCGAAGAGATGAAGGGGGAAAACCGCCTTCGCCGGGTCCTCGGCCCGGTGACGCTGACGAGCCTGGGTGTCGGTGCAGTGATCGGGACGGGCATCTTCGTCCTCACCGGGGTCGCCGCCCACGACAAGGCGGGACCCGGCGTCATCCTCTCGTTCGCGGCGGCCGGCATCGCCTGCATCTTCGCGGCCCTCTGTTACGCGGAGTTCGCCTCGATGGTCCCCGTCGCCGGTTCGGCATACACGTACGCGTACGCCACGCTCGGCGAGCTCTTCGCCTGGATCATCGGGTGGGACCTCGTCCTAGAGTACGCCGTCGGATCGTCGACCGTGGCGCACGGGTGGTCGGCACACTTCCAGGATCTCCTGGGGAGTTTCGGCATCCATATCCCCTACGCGTTCGGGAACGCTCCATTCGACTATGACCTTGCCGCGGCACGATTCGTTTCCACGGGAGCGTATTTCGACGTCGCGGCGATCGTCATCACGTTCATTATCACCGCGATCCTGATCAAGGGAATCCGGGAGAGCGCCGGATTCAACGCCGGGATGGTGATGGTCAAGCTCGCCATCGTCTTGTTCGTCATCATCGTGGGGGCCTTCTACATCGAACCCAGGAACTGGCAGCCGTTCGCGCCGTACGGGTACACGGGCATCAGCTTCTTCGGAAAGTCCCTGTTCGGCCAGACGGGCGCCAACGGCGCTCCGCTCGGGGTTCTTGCCGGCGCGGCGGTGATCTTCTTCGCCTACATCGGGTTCGACTCGGTCTCCACGCACGCCGAGGAGGCGCGCAACCCGCAGAAGGACGTCCCGATCGGGATCATCGCTTCGCTGATCATCTGCACCGTTCTCTACATACTCGTCTCCGGCGTGCTGACCGGCATGGTCCCCGCCGACAAGATCAACATCAACGCTCCGGTATCGGACGCGTTCCGCCAGGTCGGGCTTCCCTGGGCGCAGCGGCTGATCGACGTCGGTGCGATCACGGGCATCACCTCCGTGCTCCTGGTGATGATGCTGAGCCAGCCACGCGTCCTCCTGGCGATGGCGCGTGACGGACTGGTGCCCACCTCGTTCTTCGGGGCGGTCCACGAGAAGTTCCGCACGCCCTACAAATCCACGATGCTCACGGGTGCGTTCGTGTCCCTCATGGCGGCATTTCTCCCCCTGCGCATACTGGCGGAGCTCACGAACATCGGCACGCTTCTTGCATTTACTATCGTCTGCACGGCCGTCCTCATCATGAGAAAGAAGCATCCCGAAGCCAAAAGGCCCTTCCGGGCCCCGTTCGTGCCCTTTGTCCCGATCGCGGGGATCGTGTCGTGCCTGATCCTGATGTTCTCGCTCCCGGAGGAGAACTGGTGGCGTTTGATCATATGGCTACTTGTGGGCTTCGTCATCTATTTCAGCTACGGCCGTCGGCACAGCGTGCTTGCGAAGCTCAGGGCGGCGCAGGGTGCTCGTCCGTCATGAGGGGGAACGTTCCGGCGGCGCGCCCGGGTGCGACCCATGAGTGAGACGCCGCACGAATTCAAACGGGCGCTCGGCCTCTTCGACGGCACGATGCTCGTCATCGGCTCGATGATCGGCTCCGGCATATTCATCGTGAGCGCCGACATCGCCCGCACGGTCGGCGGGGGGGGCTGGCTCCTCCTGGTCTGGCTGGTCACGGGACTCATGACGGTCACCGGGGCGCTCGCCTACGGCGAGCTCGCCGGGATGATGCCCCACGCCGGCGGGCAGTACGTGTACCTCCGCGAAGCGTACAACCCGCTCGTCGGGTTCCTCTACGGGTGGACGCTCTTCCTCGTCATCCAGACGGGGACGATCGCGGCCGTGGGCGTCGCGTTTGCGAAATTCACCGCCGTCCTGTTCCCGGCGCTCGGCGATGCGAACGTTCTTTTCCGGGCGGGGCCCGTCACGCTGACGGCGCAGCGATTGCTTGCAATCCTGAACGTCGCGGTGCTGACGTTCATCAATACCCGGGGGATCGTCGGGGGAAAGTGGATTCAGAACGCGTTCACGTCGGCGAAAACGCTGGCGCTCATCGCGCTCATCGGGCTCGGACTTGCGGCCGGCGCTTCGCTCGGCGTCTTCCGGGGTAACCTGGGGACGTTCTGGAACGCGGCGACGACACGCGCCGGCGGCACGGGAGCCCCGGTGGAACCGATCGCGGGATTTGCCCTTCTCGGGGCGATCGGCGTCGCGATGGTGGGATCGCTCTTCTCGAGCGACGCGTGGAACAACGTGACGTTCACGGCGGGAGAAACGGTCAACCCGCGCCGGAACATCCCGCTCAGCCTTGCGATCGGCACCGGCGCGGTGACGGTCCTGTACATACTTGCAAACGTCGCGTACCTCTCGGTGCTCCCCCTCGCGGGCAGTCCCGCGGCAGCGGACGCCGCCGGACGCGGCATCCAGTTCGCCGCTTCCGACAGGGTGGCGACCGCGGCGATGTCGGTGATCATGGGCCCGGCCGCTGCGGTGGTGATGGCCGTTCTCATCATGATCTCGACGTTCGGGTGCAACAACGGGTTGATCCTCTCCGGCGCCAGGGTCTATTACGCGATGGCGAAGGACGGGGTGTTCTTCCGGAGCGCGGGGAAGATCAACGGACGCTCCGTCCCCGGCGCCGCGCTCGTCGTCCAGGGAGTCTGGGCGTGCCTCCTGTGTCTTTCCGGCACGTACGGCGACCTCCTCGACTACGTGATATTCGCCGTTCTACTCTTTTACGTTCTCACGGTCGCCGGGATCTTCATTCTCCGCCGGAGGCGGCCGGACGCGGAGCGCCCCTACAGGGCGTTCGGCTACCCGGTCCTCCCTGCGCTGTACATCGCCGCGGCGCTCGCCGTCGCGGTCGACCTGTTGATCTTCAAGCCCGCCTACACGTGGCCGGGGCTGGGCATCGTTCTTATCGGAATTCCGGTCTATTACGCCTGGAAGATCTCCGGGGCGTCGCGCCCGTCGTGAAGGGCGCGCGGGAGATCACATTACATACAATGAAAGGAGCACGACAGCAATCATGGAAATGAATCTCATTCTGGGAATAAGCATCCTGGGCCTTCTCTTCGCGGTGTATCTCATACGGGACGTGATGAGACGCGACACGGGAACGGCAAAGATGCGGGAAATCTCCGACGCCATCAAGGCGGGAGCGGAAGCATTCCTGCGGAGGCAGTACCGCACGATCCTCTACCTGGCGGTCGCGCTCGCGGCGCTGATCTACATTCTCTACGCGTTCGTCCGCACGAGCAACCCTCACGATCCCGCGACATCGGCGCAGCTCGCGCTCTGGACGACGCTCTCGTTCGCCCTGGGCGCCCTCTGCTCGGTGGCCGCCGGATACATGGGGATGTGGGTGGCCATACGCGCCAACATCAGGACCGCCGCGGGCGCCACGAAGGACCTCAACAGCGCGATGCAGCCCGCGCTGCGCGGCGGCGCGGTGTCGGGCTTCTTCGTGGTCGCGATGAGCCTCCTGGGCGTCGGCGGCCTGTTCGCGCTCGTCAACGCCAGCGGGGTCACCGATGACATCACGAAGATCCCCCTCCTCATCGTCGGGTACGGGTTCGGCGCCAGCTTCGTGGCGCTTTTCGCGCAGCTCGGCGGGGGCATCTACACCAAGGCCGCGGACGTCGGCGCCGACCTCGTCGGCAAGGTCGAAGCCGGCATCCCGGAGGACGATCCGAGAAACCCCGCGGTGATCGCGGACCTGGTCGGTGACAACGTCGGCGACTGCGCCGGCCGCGGCGCGGACCTCTTCGAATCGACGGCCGCCGAGAACATCGGCGCCATGATCCTCGCGGCCGGCCTCTACAAGGCCAACTTCGCCGCTTTCACGTCGCACACGCTCCCCCTGATCGGCGTGCTCCTGTTTCCCCTCGTGGCCCGCGCCTTCGGCATCCTGGCATCAATCGTCGGGATTCTGTCGGTCAAGGCGAACGACAGGGAAGACCCGATGAAGGCGCTCAACCGCGGGTACGCGGTCACCGCCGTCCTCGCGATGGTCGGATTCTTCGTGGCCTCCCGGTGGCTCCTCGGGCCCGATTACTACTTTAATTTCTTCCTCTGCGGCATCGTCGGCGTGCTCACCTCCATCGCCTTCGTCATGATCACGCAGTACTACACCGAGTCCAAGTACCGCCCGGTGCAGGAGATCGCCAAGGCCTCGATGACGGGCCCGGCGACGAACATCATCGCGGGTCTGGCCGTGGGAATGGAATCCACGGGGTTCCCGGTGGTCGTGATCGCCGCGGCGATCGTGGGTGCATACTATCTCGGCGCGAGCTCCGGGCTGGAACACGCGGGGCTGTTCGGGACCGCGGTGGCCACGATGGGCATGCTCTCGACGGCGGCATACATCCTCGCCATGGATACGTTCGGCCCGATCACCGACAACGCGGGCGGAATCGTCGAAATGAGCGAGCAGCCGAAGGAAATCAGGGACAGGACCGACAGGCTCGACTCCGTCGGCAACACCACGAAGGCGCTCACCAAGGGCTACGCGGTGGGCTCCGCCGCCCTGGCGGCATTCCTGCTGTTCAGCGCGTACATCGACGAGGTCAAAGCCTATCTCCCCTCGTTCCCGGGAACGATCAACCTGAACAAGCCCGAAGTGTTCGTCGGGTCGATGTTCGGCGCGGTGCTGGTGTTCCTGTTCTCCTCCCTGGCCATCAAGGCGGTGGGCCGGGCGGCGTTCGCCATCATCAACAACGTCCGCGATCAGTTCAAGAACAATCCGGGCATCATGGCCGGGACGTCAAAGCCTGATTACGGGCAGTGCGTCGACATCGCCACCAAGTCCGCGCTCCGCGAGATGGTCATGCCGGGGCTCCTTGTCGTGCTGCTTCCCGTGGTGGTGGGTCTCGCCTTCAAGTGGCTCTACATCGCCAACGGATCGCCGGCCTACGGGGCAAGCGGCGCGGAGGTCGTGGGCGGTCTGCTCATGGTGGGGACGATCGTGGGGATCCTCATGGCTCTCTTCCTGAACAACGGAGGGGGCGCCTGGGACAACGCGAAGAAGTACATCGAGACGGGCGCATTCGGCGGAAAGGGTTCCGACCCCCACAAGGCATCGGTCGTGGGTGACACGGTCGGCGATCCGTGCAAAGACACCGCCGGACCCTCGCTTCACGTGCTCATCAAGCTGCTGAGCACGATCACGCTTGTGCTGGCGCCGCTGTTCATCTGATGATCACTCTGTCATTGCTCCGGGGTGGCGCTCGCAGCGCCACCCCTTGCTATGACAACCGTTACAGTTCCCCCTTCGGATCGCGTGTCATGAGATCATGGCACGCGATCAGGGGATCCTTCTCCTCGAACAGAATCCTGTACACCTCCGCGATGATGGGCACCTCGACGCCGACGCGGGCGGCGAGGGCGTAGGCGGACTCCGTCGTCGCGATCCCTTCGGCAACCATCACCATTCCGCCGACGATGTCCGCCAGGCGGCGCCCCTTCCCGATCTCCACGCCGACGTAGCGGTTCCTGCTGTGGCGGCTCATGCACGTGACCATGAGGTCGCCGATCCCCGAGAGTCCCGAAAACGTCCGTATGTGCGCCCCCATCGCCACTCCCACCCGGGCGATCTCCGCGATCCCCCTCGTCATCACCGCCGCCTTCGTGTTGTCCCCCAGGTTCGCCCCGTCGATGATCCCCGCGGCGATGGCGATGACGTTCTTGAGCGACCCCCCGATCTCGACCCCCCGGATGTCGTTGCTGGCGTACACGCGGAAGTGCGGAAGCATGAACACCTTCTGCACGAGCCGCGCGGTGTCGAGATCCGCGGACGCGGCGACGACGGTCGTCGGGATGCGGCGGCTGACTTCCTCGGCGTGGCTGGGACCGGAGAGCGTCGCGATGCTGGAGGGGGCGAGATGCGGGAGCGCGTCCTGGAGCATCTCCGACATCGTCATCAGGGTATTATTCTCCACCCCCTTGGCGACGTTGACGAGCGTCAGGTTCCGGTCCGGGCTCAGGTTCAGCCGGGAGAGGACGGAGCGGAGGAACTGGGAGGGGACGGCGCCCACGATCATCTCCGCCCCCGCCACGGAAGCCTCGAGGTCGTCATCGACGCGGACGGCGGCGGGGATCCGTATCCCGGGGAGGAAATCAGGGTTCTCCCGCGTCGCACGTATGCGGTCCGCGTCTTCCTTACGGTAGGACCAGAGAGAGACCTGATGGGAGTTTTCCGCGAGGAGGATCGCCAGGGTGGTTCCCCAGCTCCCCGCGCCGAGCACGGCAATGCGCATAGGTGAGGTGCGTCAGGCTTCCCCGGGTGGGGAAACGGTCTTTCTTCCGCCGAAACGGAGCGAGGTTATCCTGTTTTCCGTCCCCGCGATCAGCCGGCCGATGTTTGTCCGGTGCGTATAGATGATCAACGCGGCGATGCCGATGCTGAAAAAGATCAGCGTGTGGTACCCCTCGATGTCGACCATGAAGAGATTCTCGCGGAAGAACATCGTGAGCGGGAACGCGATCGCCGCGCTCAGGGATCCGAGGGAAACATAGTGGGAGATCAAGAAGACGAGAGCGAAGACGCCGAAGGAGATTGCGACTTCCACCGGGGCGATCCCGATGAGCATCCCCCCGGCCGTGGCGATCCCCTTCCCCCCTTTGAATCCGGCAAACAGCGTCCAGACGTGCCCCAGTATGGCGGCGCAGCCCGCGATGATCTGCACGACGGTGAAATCGTCGAACGGGGTCCTGTTCTCAAAGGGGATCTGCCCGTACATGAGGCGGGCAAGCACCATCGTGGCAAACAGCCCTTTTGCCATGTCGACGAGTATGACGAACACGCCGACTTTCCAGCCGAGAACCCGGATCACGTTGGTCCCCCCCGCGTTCCCGCTGCCGTGCTGGCGGATGTCGATGCCTCTCACCCGGCGGGCCACGATGATGGCCGTCGGGATCGACCCGATCAGGTAGCTCAGGACGGTAATGATGCCTATGGGAAGCATGGTCTCCCGTTCAATGTCGGCGAAAGGGGGATGCCGGGCTGCCGGCAGTCAGATTTATTAATTTACTGAACGCTGTCGAGAATAGCAACAATCGGGGGGGCTACGGCTTCGTGCCCCGCCGGAGGAGGAATTCGGCCATTTTCCTGTCCCCGGGGGTCGTTATTTTCATGTTCCTCCCTGTTCCGGGGACGATCCGGACGGGTTTCCCGGTCCGTTCCACGAGCGAGGCATCATCCGTTCCGATGAAACCCGATTTCCGCGCTTTCCTGTGCGCCTCCAGGATAATTTCATAGCGGAACCCCTGGGGGGTTTGCACCGCCCAGAGCTCCTCACGCCTCAGCGTCCGGGCATAGTAACCGGGGCGTGAAGGCGATTCCACCTTGATCGTGTCCCGAACGGGCGTTCCCACGACCGCGGCGCCGTACCGGCCCGCCGCGCGAATGACGGACAGGATCTCCCCCCTGGCGACGAACGGGCGCACGGCATCGTGTATCAGCACGACCGTAGGGCGGAGCGAGCAGCACGACAGCCCGTTGAACACCGAAGCCTGCCGTTCTTCCCCCCCCTCCACCACGGCCGTCACCTTGCGGAACCCCGCACCCCGGACGAGCGCCCGGGTGCGGCGCAGGCAGTCCGCCGGGACGACAAGGACGATCTCCCGGACGTCGGCGAGCGGGTGGAACGCGGCAATCGTGCGCCGGAGGATCGGAACGCCCCCCAGAGGGAGAAACTGCTTCGGCGTCCCCGACCCCATCCTCCTCCCCCTCCCCCCCGCGGCAATCACAACCGAGACTCGAGGCATGACGGGCCGCCCCTCAGTGGAGAAGCATCGCGTCGCCGTAGCTGTAGAACCGGTACCCTTCCTTGATCGCCTTCTTGTACGACTTCATGAGCAGGTCACGCCCGGCGAACGCCGCGGCGAGCATCAACAGCGTCGATTCCGGCATGTGGAAGTTCGTGATGAGCCGGTCCGTGATCTTGAAATCGTACGGCGGGAAGATGAACTTGTCGGTCCATCCCCTGTTTGCTTTCAGGTGGCCGTCGGTCGTGACGCTCGATTCCAGGGCGCGGCACGTGCTGGTGCCGCACACGAACACGTTCCCCCTGGTGTCGATCGTCCTGTTGACGACCTGCTCGGTGGATTCCGGAATCTCGTAGTACTCCGAATCCATCTTGTGTTTCGTCAGGTCTTCCACCTCCACCGCGCGGAACGACCCGAGTCCCACGTGCAGGACGACGGGAACCACCTTCACCCCTTTGCGCCTCAGGGAGGCGAGCAGCCGCTTCGTGAAATGCAGACCCGCGGTCGGCGCCGCGACGGCCCCGACGGCCCTGGCGAACACGGTCTGGTAGGATTCCTTGTCCCTGTCCGTCGGCTCCCGCTTGATGTAGTACGGGAGCGGCATCTTCCCGATCCTGTCGATGATCTTGAAGAAATCACCCTGCACGTTGAAGCGGACGGTCCGTCCCCGCGACGTCGTGTTGTCGATGACCTCGCACCAGAGCTTCCCTTCGTCGAAGAAGATCTTATTCCCGATCCTGACCTTGCGGGCGGGATCGACGATCACATCCCAGATATTCTCCTCCTTGTTCAGCTCGCGCAGGAGGAAGACCTCGATCTTCGCGTTGGTCTTTTCCTTGCGCCCGAACAGGCGCGCCGGAAATACCTTCGTCTCGTTGACGACGAGGCAGTCCCCCTTCTTGAAGAATTTTCCTATCTCGGAAAACTTCAACCCCGCAATCGACTCGTCCGCACGATTCACGACCATGAGGCGCGCATTGTCCCGCGGGTTCGCGGGAAACTTCGCGATCAGGTTCCGTGGCAGCGGATAGCGGAAGTCGGAAAGTTTCATGTGCTCCGTACTCCTCTCATCGTAATGGAAACAGTGTTGTCCCGGGACTGCCCTTCACCGGGACCGGTCCGGGTCTCCCCGGACCGGTCCCGCGTTCAGGGCCGGGCGGCGCCTACCTGCGGCGCGCGCTCTTTTTCTTCCCGGACGTCTTCTTCGCCGCGCCGCCCGCGGGCCTATCCGCGAGCGCCGCACGCGCCGCCGCAAGTCTCGCGATCGGCACGCGGAAGGGCGAGCAGCTGACGTAGTTCTGGTTGATCTGGTGGCAGAACTCGATGCTCGAGGGATCGCCGCCGTGCTCTCCGCAGATGCCGACCTTCAGGTCCGGCCGCACGGAGCGCCCCTTGGCGATCGCGATCTTCATCAGCTCTCCCACGCCGACCCTGTCGAGAGATTCGAAGGGATCCTTGGCGTAGATCTCCATCTCGACGTACGGAACGAGGAAGCGCGCCGCGTCGTCACGGCTCACGCCGAGCGTCGTCTGCGTCAGGTCGTTCGTGCCGAAGCTGAAGAACTCGGCCACGTGCGCGATCTCGTCCGCGGTGATCGCACCCCGGGGGATCTCGATCATCGTGCCGACCAGGTACTTGAACTTCGTCCCCTTCTCCTTCATGACCTCACCAGCCACGCGGCGGACGATCTTCTCCTGGTGCTCGAGCTCCTTCACGTTCCCGACGAGCGGGATCATGATCTCGGGCTCCACCGGAATGCCGCGCAGCTGGACGTCCGCAGCGGCCTCGAAGATCGCCCGTGACTGCATCTCGGTGATCTCGGGATAGATGAGGCCCAGACGGCAGCCGCGGAACCCGAGCATCGGGTTGAACTCATGCAGGCTCTCCACCCTCTGGTGGACCTTCTCGTACGTCGTCCCCATCTGCCGCGCAAGCTCGCGCTGGGCCGGCTCCTCGTGGGGCACGAATTCGTGCAGCGGCGGATCGATCGTCCGGATCGTTACCGGCCGGCCGTTCATCGCCACGAAGATCCCCTCGAAGTCCTTCCTCTGGAGCGGGAGCAGCTTCGCGAGCGCCTTTTTCCGGTCCTCCACGGTGTCGGCGAGGATCATCTCCCGCATCGGGCCGATCTTCCCCTCACCGAAGAACATGTGCTCCGTCCGGCAGAGGCCGATCCCCTCGGCGCCGAACGTCACGGCGTTCGTCGCCTGGTCCGGCTGGTCGGCGTTGGTCCGGATTTTCAGCCTCCGGTACTTGTCCGCCCATCCCATGATCCGTTCGTACTGCAGGTACACGGGGGCGTCCTTCGGCTCGAGCGACTTGTCGATGAGCACGCGGAGGACTTCCGAGGGACGCGTGGCGACTTTCCCCTCGATGACTTCCCCCGTCGTTCCGTCGAGCGAGATCCAGTCCCCTTCCCTGATCTTCTTCCCCTTCACCGTCATGGTGTGCGTGCTGTAGTCGATCTCGAGCGTCGAGCAGCCCGCGACGCAGACTTTTCCCATCTGGCGCGCGACGAGCGCCGCGTGCGAGGTCATCCCGCCCCGGGCGGTGAGGATCCCTTCGGCGGCGTCCATTCCCTTGATGTCTTCGGGAGAGGTCTCGATCCTCGTGAGGATCACGAGCTCGCCCTTCTTCTTCCATGCTTCGGCGTCGGGTGCGTTGAACACGACGCGCCCCGTGGCCGCGCCGGGTCCGGCGTTCAACCCCTTGGCCAGCAGGCGGCCCCCCTTCACGGCCGATTCCTTTTCCTTCAGGTCGAACACGGGCCGGAGGAGCTGGTTGAGCTGGTCGGGTTCGATCCGCGCGAGCGCTTCCTTGTCGCTGATGAGCCGTTCGGCCACCATTTCCACCGCGATCTTGATCGCGGCGAACGCGGTGCGCTTGCCGACGCGGCACTGGAGCATGTAGAGCTTCCCTTCCTGGATCGTGAACTCCACGTCCATCATGTCGCGGTAGTGCTTCTCCAGCGTGTGGCGGATCCTGTCGAGCTGCTTGTAGATGACCGGGTTCTTCTCCGCAAGGTCCGAGATCGGCAGCGGCGTGCGCGTGCCCGCCACGACGTCCTCGCCCTGCGCGTTCATCAGGTATTCCCCGTAGAACAGGTTCTCACCCGACGCGGCGTTCCGCGTAAACGCGACGCCGGTTCCCGACGTGTCGCCCATGTTGCCGAACACCATCGACTGGACGTTCACCGCCGTTCCCCACGATTCGGGGATGTCGTACATCTTCCGGTAGGCGATGGCCCTGTCGTTGTTCCACGACCCGAACACGGCGCCGATCGCACCCCAGAGCTGTTTCATCGGGTCTTCCGGGAAGTCGTGCCCGGTCTTCTCCTTGATCGCCTTCTTGAACTTGGCGACGAGGTCCTTCAGGTCGTCGGCGTTAAGCTCGGTGTCGAGATGCACGCCGCGCTCTTTCTTCTTCTCTTCGATGATGACTTCGAAGGGATCGATCTCGTCCTTGTGGACCGGCTTGAGGCCCAGGACGACGTCGCCGTACATCTGGACGAACCTGCGGTAGGAATCGTAGACGAACCGGGCATTGCCCGTCTTCTTGATGAGCCCTTCGGCGACCGTTCCGTTCATGCCCAGGTTGAGGATCGTATCCATCATCCCCGGCATCGACGCGCGCGCGCCCGAGCGCACGGAGACGAGAAGCGGATTCTTCGGATCACCGAACTTCGCCCCCATGGCCGATTCCACTTTCTTCAGCGCCTTTGCGACGTCCGAGGTGAGCGTCCGGGGGTACGTTTTCCTGTTCGCGTAAAAGTAGGTGCAGACTTCCGTCGAGATCGAGAATCCCGCCGGGACGGGGAGTCCGATGTTGGTCATTTCTGCGAGGTTGGCTCCCTTCCCGCCGAGCAGCCCCTTCATTTCGGCCTTCCCCTCGGCCTTCCCTTTTCCGAAAAAATACACGTATTTCGTCATTGTTCTTCCTTCGTTATATGGTGATGTGTCGTTTGTTCGCGTCCATCTGCAGCATTACAACGCCCGTACCGCCCTGGCTTCGGATGCAAGCCGTTCAATCAGGTTCTTTGCAAACGGGTGCGGGGCGTCATTCATCCGCTCCGGGTGCCACTGCACGAGCAGCAGGAACGGTCTTCCCGCAGGTTCCTCCCATTCAAGTGCTTCGATGATTCCGTCGTCGGAACGGGCCGAGACCCTGAGGCCCCGCCCGACGGCGTCCGCGGCCTGGTGGTGCGACGTGTTGACGGTCCCCTCCATCGCTCCCGTGATTCCGTGCAGCAGCGATCCCTTCACGACCTTGACCCCGTGCGTCCGTTCCCCTTCCTCCCCCTTGCGGTGGCTCGCTCGTCCCGCCGTCTCGATATCGGGAATCAACGAACCCCCCATCGCGACGTTGAACACCTGGAGCCCCCGGCAGATCCCCATGACCGGCATTCCCCTTTCCATCGCTTCCCGGATGATGTCAAATTCAAACAGGTCGCGTCCGATCTTCACTTCCCGGGCGAGCGAAGCGTCCTCGTCCCGGCTGTAGAATTTCGGATGGACGTCACCGCCCCCCGTCAGGAGGAGCGCGTCGCACCGCTCGATTTCGGAAAATGTGCCCGTGACGCACGACAGGACCTGATCCTCGGCTCCCGGAATCCATTTCCTGGCGAGCGCGGCGTATTTCTCGTACGTGGCCGCGTCCCGCATGGGATCGGTGATCCCGATGATCATCGCACCCTCCTTCCTTCCAGCGCGTCGTCCAGCGCCCGTTCGAGAACCTCTTCTCCCCTCAGGACCCCGATCGCCGCCTCCGCGTACGCGAACGGGACGCTTCCCTCCGTTCGTGCAAGAAGCCCGGGTTCGGCCAGGAGCCTGACCATATCCTTCTCCGTCGTCACGCAGGACTCGGCGCCGCGCGAGGATTCGACAATCGCGTCGATGTCGTTCACGCTGTACCTGTGGTGGTCGCGGAACGCTTTCTCCGCGACGACCTCCACACCCGCGGCGGCAAGCGACGCCGCGAACGCTTCGTGAGAGCCGATGCCGCTGAACGCCAGGACGCGCTTTCCGCGCATCGATTCCGCGCCGGCGGCCGCGCCCCCTCCCAGCGGGGCGAAACCGGTAATCACGGTTTTGAACGCAAACGAGCGGGCGTCCGTCCAGCGCGAAAGCTCCCCGGCCCAGTGTGGATCGTCAGGCCCGGCGGCGCGGGAGAATCCCAGGAGGTCCGCCCTGCCCAGCCCCGCAAGCCGCTCTCTCCGCATCCCGGAGGGGAGAAGACGCTCCCGCGGGAGGCTTTTCCGGCAGTCAACGACGACGATGTCAAGATCCCGCGCGATCGCGCGGTGCTGGAATCCGTCGTCAAGAACGATCACCTCCGCCCCGCACTCCTCGACCGCCGCACGGGCGGCGTCAATCCGCCGTTCCCCGACAACGACCGACGCCAGGGGAAACTTCCGCGCGATCTGCACCGGCTCGTCCCCCCCGGACCGCGCATCAGCCCGGATTTCCCCCCTGCGCGAGACGACAACGACGCCGTGCGAGGAGCGCCCGTACCCGCGACTCACCACCGCCACGCTGAGCCCGCGCCGCCCGAGGCGCCGCGTGATGTCCTCGACCAGCGGCGTCTTCCCCGTCCCCCCCGCAGTCATGTTCCCGACGGCGATAACGGGGACCGGGGCCCTGCTGATGCGGAGCACTCCGGTGTCGAACGCCCTGTTCCTCGCCGCAGCGGCGAGACCGTAGGCCCAGGAGATCGGGAGGAGAATCGTGGACGCCGCGCCGGTCACTATTTTGTGTAGCCCGCTTCTTTGAGCGCCCGCTCCACCTTTGCGAGTTTCTCCGTTTCCCCGTACGTCGTGTGGAGGTGCCGCAGGAGGATGAGCATGCCGATCCTGTCGTCCTGCAGCCTCCGGGATTCTTCGGATCCGGATGCGGGCGCGCCTTTTTTCAGTGCCGCCATCCTTGCGTCTGCGGCCGCGACGCCGGATTCGAACGTCCGCTCCGCGGTCTGGTCGCGGTTCATTTTCATGTAGGCGCGCCCCATCTGGCGGAAGTACGCCCCGACGTACGGGGAATCCCTGAATCGTTCCGAAGCCTCTTTCCCCGTCTTCACGACGCCGGCCCAGTCTTCCACCGCGAAGTACGCGGCGACGAGATTGTAGAACTGCCTGTCGTAGGGATACTTCTCGGCGTTCTTCCTCGCGTACTTCAGGAACCCGCGCGCGTCGTCGAGACCGTCGCAGATCTCGCACAGCCGGTCATACGCGGCCGCCTCCCTGTATCCCAGGTCTTCCGCCCTGAGGAGGTACGCACGTGCCTTCGTAAAATCCTCCCTGCGGGCCGCTCCCTCGGCTTTTACACCCAGGTCGTACCAGAGAGATCCGAGATCGACGAGCGGATCGACGTACGTCGAGTCCATCGCCGCAGCCCGTGCGAGGTCCGCCTCGGCGGCCTGCATCTGCATCGTGAGGTAAAGCCGGTGACCGCGCATGTAGACCGATTCTTTCGACCCGGGAGCGTTCTTTCCCGTCTCTCCGGAGGGGCCGCAGGACCCGAGCAGGAGAAGCGCCGCAATGAACGGGACGATCCGCACGGTGACGTTCATGCGGCCTCCGCCAGCGCGAGGATCCCCCGGGCAACCCGGTCCGACGCGCCGGGCCCGCCGAGCTTCTCCCGCACGACCGCGAGCTCCGTGCGCACGTCCGCCGCCGCCGCCGCGTCGTCGAGAAACCGCCCGACGGCGCCGGAGATATTTCCGACGGTCATCTTCCCCTGTATGAATTCGGGCACGACGTTTTTTCCTGCGACGATATTGACGAGCCCGATGGAGCGCACGTCGACGAGGAGCCGGCCGATGGAGTACGTGAGCGGCGACGTCCGGTAGACGACCGCCATCGGCGTGCCGAACCACCCCGTTTCCAGCGTCGCCGTCCCCGATGTCACGATCGCGGCGTCGGCGTACGCCATCAGGTCATACGTCCCGTTCTCCACCATCACCGCGCCGGCGCCGGCGAACCGTCCCAGGAATTCCCTCCCCAGGTTCGGGGCCACGCCGATCGCCGCCTGGAGATTTCTCCCTGCCCCGAGCGCCGCGGCGGCGCGCACCATCACGGGGAGGATCCGCTCGATTTCCTGGCGCCTGCTCCCGGGGAACAGTCCGAGGAGCTTCTTCGAGGGTTCGAGCCCGTTGCGCCGGAAGAACTCCGTGCGCGTGCAGGTCGTCCCGATGTGCTCCACGAGAGGATGCCCGACGAATTCGACGTCGATCCCCTCCTCCCTGTACAGCGGTACCTCAAACGGAAAGACCACTTTCATCCTGTCCACAAGCGTCTTCATCTTCCTGATGCGGCCCCGGTGCCACGCCCATACCTGGGGGCTGATGTAGTACAGGACCGGGATCCCCCGCCGTTTGACCTCCCGGGCGAACCTGAGGTTGAATCCCGGATAGTCGATGAGGACGACGACGTCCGGCCTCCTGCGGTCGAGCTCGCCGACAAGCATCGCTTTCAGGTCCCGGATCGTCCCCAGGTTCCGGAGGACTTCGGCGAAACCCATGAACGCGAGATCCGCGATGTCGTGGAGGACCTCCATCCCCTCGCCCCGCATTCTCCCGCCGCCGACGCCGGCCACGTCGATCCCCGGACGGAGCGTCTTCAGCGCCCGCACGACCGAGGACCCGTGAAGATCCCCGGAGGCTTCCCCGGCCACCATGAGCACCCGCGGCGGCATCGGGTCACCCGTGAATGTGGAAGTACAGGTATTTCGCAAGAACGAGTGCGGTGACGAGCCCGATCGCCTGCAGCGTCCGCCGCTCGCTCGCCAGGCCCTCGGACGGGTCCACCGTCTTGGCCGCCGGCTGGGACGACCGGTAGGGGGTCAGCCGCGGCACGAACCGCCGTACGTTGTTCCGGTAGGCGTCGAACTCCGTGCCGAACGTCGTGGCGAGGTATTCCTCCTCCCTCGTGACGATCAGGTAGTACTGGAGGTAGAACCACGCGACGGCGACGATGAGCATCCAGGGAAACAGCGCCATCGACATGACCCCCACGCCCGCATACAGGAGCATGTTCCCCACGTACAGGGGGTTGCGCACGTACGCGAAGGGTCCGTTCGTAATGAGGAACGTCCCTCCGACCGCGCCCGTCGTCCGGGTCTCCGCACCGACGATGGAGACCCCCCAGAAGCGTATGAGCTCGCCGATGAACACGACGGCGAACCCGATCACGAGACTCAGGACGGTCGGCTCGGCGAACCAGATCATGACGAGGAGAAAGGGGATCGGCGTGTAGCTCCTGTACTTGAATATCAGCCTGCGTATATCGGTCCCGTTCTGTTCCATCGTCAGTTCCCCGCCCGGCGTTCAGGATTCATGGCGGAACGCCGCGCGGCGCTCAAGAGCCGCGCGGGCGCGGTGCCGGAGCCGGCCGCCGTCCATGATCCGGGTGAGCCGTTCCACGATGTCGTCGAACGAGGCATACGGCGTGTACGAGATGTTTTCATTCTGGCAATACGTCTGCAGGACGTCCTTGGCAAATACGATGTCGGCGTACCGGACGGGGCACCTGTCCGAGAATCCCTCCCCCGCGTACGCGATGATATCCCCTTCCGCCGCCGTGGTGAGCATGATATTCCGCTTGCAGCACGCGCACCGGTCGCACGCGGCGTCGGAGTGCGGAAACCCCACGGCGATTTCCGCACGACCGTCGTCCCCCGCACGGACGAAGGAGGCGGTGTTCGACACGAACGGCACGTCCGGGAAACCGTGCCGGGCGAGTATCCGCCGGATGTACCAGTCGAGCCCGTCGCTGACGACGAGGAGCGCCACGTCCCGCCCGGCGCAGAAGGCGACCAGGTTCCCGAACGACGCGTCGATCTCCTGGGCGTCGACGAGATCCCCCAGGGCGTCCGGGGCCACGCGTCCCATCGCCTCCGCCTCGCGCGTGAAGCACTCGCGGGCGCTGATTTCGCCGGCGCGGAAGCGCCCCACGAGGTCGTCGCAGGCCGCCCCGCCGCATGAACGAAAGAACGCGTTCCCGACATCCTGCCGGGTGATCGTCCCGTCGAAGTCCACGAACAGCCGGAGGCGCGCCGTCACGCCGACGCCAGCGCGGCGGACTCCACGCGCGAACCCTTGGTGAACCGGACGGTGACGAGTTTCGAAACGCCTTCCTCTTCCATCGTCACCCCGTACAGGGCGCTTGCCGCCTCCATCGTCCTCTTGTTGTGCGTCACGACGATGAACTGCGTGTTGTCCGAGAATTTCCTGAGTATGCGCGTGAACCTGTCCACGTTCGCGTCGTCGAGGGGTGCGTCCACCTCGTCGAGGATGCAGAACGGACTGGGCTTCACCAGATAGATGGCGAACAGCAGCGCGGTGGCCGTGAGCGTCTTTTCCCCTCCCGAGAGCAGGTCGATGGACGTCGGCCTCTTTCCCCGCGGCTTTGCCACGATTTCGATGCGTGCCTCCAGCGGGTCGACCCCTTCCTCGAGCTTGAGGTCGCACTCGTCGCCCGGGTCGAACAGGCTCTTGAACGTCTCGATGAAATTGTTCCGGATCAGGGCGAACGTCTCCAGGAACTTCTTCTGGGCGGTCGCGTTGATCTCTTCGATCGTGGCCAGAAGCGTCTTTTCCGCTTCCAGGAGGTCCTGGCGCTGCGTGGAGAGGAACTCCAGGCGTTCCTTCTCGGTCGTGTATTCTTCGAACGCGGCGAAATTGATGTTCCCGAGCGTCTTGATCTTGTCGCGGAGGCCCTGGATCTCGTCCCGCAGGGCCGCAAAATCGACGAATTCGTCGTCCGGGTACGTCCTGAGCTGCAGGTCCAGCTCAAATTCCTCTTTCGCCCGGGCGCGGATATGCTCCGCCTTCCCACGCAGGTCGGCGAGCCGCAGCTCCTGCTCGTGGACCGTACGGAGGGCGTCGTCGTGCGTCCTCCGCCTGTCCTTGATGGCGAGCTCGATCGCGTGGATCTCGTCCCGCAGGCCGGACGTTTCCCGTTCCACCGCTTCGCGGCGCGCGCCGACGACGCCCAGGACCTCTTTCAGCTCCTCCAGCGCGCGCATGCTCTCCGCCACCGCGGATTCGTCCGCGGCGATGGCCTGCGCGCCGAGCTCCGTCTCTTCGTCCCTGCGCGCGATCTGGAGTGCGGCATCGGCGGAGGAGGTGCCGATCCTCCCGAGGCGCTCGGCCGCGTTCTGCATCTCGCCGCGGAGCGTCACCAGCGCGATCTCCCCGTCATTGACCTCCCGGGCGCGCGCGTTCCATTCCGCCTCCAGGACCTCGAGCTCGCGGGTGGCCGCGCCGATCGCCCGTTCCGCCTCCACTTTCTCCCCGGCCAGCGCCGCGAGCGCCGGGGCATCGGAGGCAATGAGCGACTCCAGGTCCGACACCCCGGAGGCAAGCGTCTGCATCTCCTCACGGTTCTTCGCGATGATATCGCCGGCCCGGTTCTTTTCGAACGCGACCTGGGCGATGCGCATCTCGATCCCGTTCATCTCCTTTTCGACGGTCTTGACGGTCTCGTTCAAGGATTTCAGATCGATCGCGTCGTGCGCCGCGACGAGCGCGCTCCGCTCCTCTTCGAGCGCACGGATCTCCCCGCGCAGCGAAGCGACGCCGGCCTGGAGCTCTTCGATCTGTTCCCGCTTCCCGATCAACCCCCCCTCGTCCTGTCTCCGGCTTCCCCCCCTCCTGATCCCGACACCCGTGCGGATCTCTCCTTCGAGCGTCACGCAGCGCACGCCGGGGATCCGGCCGCTGACGGCCGAGGCGGCAGCCGCGTCCTCCACGATGATCACCCTGTCCAGGATGAGCCGGAAGAGCGGAATGTACGCCGGGTCGCATTTCGCGACGTTCGCCGCAAGCCCGACGACGCCCGGGATCGCCGGCAGCTTCACGGAGGACCGTATCTCGGGCAGCCGGTCGAGGCAGACGAACATCGCCTTCCCCCGCTCCTCCTCTTTCAGCAGCGCGATCCCCCGTTCGGCCTCGGCTCCGTTCTCCACGACGAGGAGCCCCGCGTATTCGCCGAGCGCCGCCTCGACGGCCGTCCTGTAGCGCTCCTCCGCGTGCACCGCGTCGGCCACGGTGATGTTGCGGGAAGGCTTCCAGGCCGCCGATGAGGAGAGATACCGGACCCCCTCCGGAAGCCCTTCCCTCGATTCGACGAGCCCTTTGAGAAAATCGACGCGTGCCGATTTCCTCCCCAGGTCGTTCTGGAGCTCGGATTCCCGGGCGCGGAGTTTTTCGATCCCGTCGGCAAGCTCTTTCCTGCGCGCCTCCGCCTGGTAGTACGCCATCTCCGATTCGGTGAATTTCCTCCGTACCTGGCGGTCGGACGCGGTGAGATCAGCGATCACCCCTTCAAGGCGCGCGATGTCCTTCTCGTACGCGCCGATCTCCTCCTCAAGGTGGGAGGCCCTTCCGTTCAGGCTCCCGGCCTGTGATTTCCGCCGGTCCTGCTCGGCCTGCCGCTCCGCGGCGCTCTGGACGAGGCTGAGCGTCCTGTCGTTGAGGAGGCGAAGCCCGGCCTTCGCGGCGTCAAGGCGCGACGCGCATTCGGCAAGGGCGGCTTTCCGGTTCCCGAAGTCCTCCTCCGCGGCGGCCTCGCGGCCGCGGAGTTCCACGATCGCCGCCTCCAGCGCCGTGCTCTCCTGCGCCAGCCGGGCCACCGTCGAGAGCAGCTCCGCCTTCTCGTTCCCCAGCCGGGCGGCGTTCGACCTGAGGGCCTTGATCCGCTCGGCCGCCACGGCGTTGCGCTCCTCCACCCGGTGCATCGACTCCCTCTGCAGGCTCACGTCGCGCTGCGCCTCGGCCAGGCGCTTCTCCGACTCCAGCAACAGGTTCCTCAGGCTTTCCAGGCGCGATTCCTCGCCGGTGAGATCAACGTCGATCTTCGAGCGGTCGTCGTTCAGGGTCCTGAGCTTCTCCTCGATGGGGGCCGACCGGCCGGCGAGCTGGGCGAACTCACGCTCCATCAGGTCGATCTCGAGTGTCCGCAGCCTGGTCTTCACCTCGTTGAACTGCTCGGCGCGGCGCGCCTGACGCTCGAGCGTGGACACCGCCTTCTGCACCTCCGACACGATGTCGTTGACGCGGACAAGGTCGTCCTGCACGCTCTCGAGCTTCCTGTACGCCGCCTTCCGCCTGTGCTTGTACTTCGTCACGCCGGCGGCCTCTTCGAACAGGCGGCGCCGCTCGTCCGTCTTGTCGGAGAGGATCGTCTCGATCATCTTCAGCTCGATCACCGAGTACGCGTCCGCGCCCATCCCGGTATCCATGAACAGGTCGAGGATGTCCTTCAGCCGGCAGGGAACCTTGTTGAGGAGGTACTCGCTTTCACCGGAGCGGTAGACCCGCCTGCCGATCGTCACCTGGGTGTATTCGGACGGCAGGATCCCCTTGGTATTCTCGATGACGAGGGACGCTTCCGCCATGCCCAGGGCCTTGCGGGTCTTCGTCCCGTTGAAGATCACGTCCTCCATCTTGTCGCTCCGCAGCGCGCTGTACCTCTGCTCACCCAGCACCCAGCGGATCGAGTCCACGATGTTCGTCTTCCCGCACCCGTTGGGGCCCACGATCGCGGAGATGCCGCTGTCGAAGGTGAGGTTCACCCTGTTGGCGAAGGATTTGAAACCGATGACTTCAAGTTTAGAGAGATACATGCGTCCCCGCGGATCCTCAGGCTACTGCGAATTCACCATCGTGGAATACAGAAATGACAGGTACATCGGCGCCGACTGGGCGTAGTCCGCGTACAGATACGCGGCGGCACAGAGGGCGGCGACCGACAGAAGTCCCGCGCCGTACACTTTGAACGGGAGCACGTCAAGGATGATCGACATTCCCTTGAGAAGCCGGAGAAGCACCCACGCGCAGAGGACCCCGATGAGCACCAGGGCGGGAATCAGGTAGACGCTGCTGTCGAGGACGCGGTAGAGAACCATCCCGAGCGGCACGAGCACGAGCATCGGCGCCGTCGACCACATCGTCACCGTGTAGGCGTGGTAGGCGTAGATCCGCGCGCGGACGAACGCCCGGAGCAGCCGGACCAGGAGCGCGACAAGGAGGAGCAGCACGAACACCAGCCCGGCGAACACGCCGATGAACCGCAGGGGATTCCATATCAGCGTCACCGCGGCCGCCTTCGCGTCGTCGCTGACAAGGACGTACGATAGCGCCGCGTCGAGGAGCATGCTGTCCCTGAACCTGAAGAGGATGCTCGAGAGGGAGATCGCGATGGAAAGCGAAACGACCACACCGAGCAGCGTGCTGTGGGATGTGGCGACGATGCGCTGGTCGCGGACGTCCGCGAAGAAATTGTACGAGTTGAGGACGGAACGGTTCAGGGATTCCCGGAACCGCCGGCTCGAGTTGTAGACCCACGCCATGCCGACGAGGAGGACGAACCCGGCCAGGACGTACACGATGGGCGTCCCCGTGGAGTGGTTCCCTGCGGGGAGGGCGACGAACTTCTCGCCGTGAAACACGGAACGCACGGCGTCGAAGGCGAGCCGTTTCTCGCGGCCCGCGCTGACGAGCCCCTGCGTGTGCATCCACGGGTTACCCGAGCGGATCGTCACCGACGGCCTGTCTCCTTTCCAGTCGTCGAAGGACCAGACGATCCCGCCGTCGCAGTCGATCGACTTGAGCATGTCGAATCTCTGGAGGTAGAACCGGGCCTGGGCCTCCTGCGAGAGGGGGTCGCTGTAACCGTTGCGGTTGCCGTTCTGAACTTCGGTGCCGAACTTCACGACGACGAGCGGCTGATGCCTGTGGGCTTCGCGTGCGGCCTCGACCTCGGCCCGGAACGACTTCATCTCCTGCGTGTTCACGCTCAGCGCCGCGATGTCCAAGAGAGGGGTGCACGAGTCCGCGCCGGGGAGCGCCGCCGCATAGAGCGGCCTGGCGTCGAGCGCGCGCGCCTGGCGGACGAGGCCGAGCAGGAACGGCCGGGCCGACGGGTGGCCGGCGTCGATCTCGTCGCCGAGCCCCCAGGCCAGCACACAGGGGTGGCTCCTGTCCCTGACGATCATTTCCCGGACGGCCGCCCCGGCGAGATCGGCAAACGCGTCGTTTCCCAGGACCTCTCCCGGAGTCTGGACGAGGGGGATCTCCTCCATCGCGAGGAGCCCGTACCTGTCGCAGAGGTTGAGCATGTACGGGTGGGGGGGATGGTCGATGAAACGGATCAGGTTCGCGCCGAGCGTCTTGATCAGGGCGACGTCCTTTTCCCGTTCTTCGTATGTCATCGCGCTTCCCCGGTCGGGGGAGTCCTCGTACCACGTCACCCCTTTGACCTGGAGTCTCCTGCCGTTAAGCTGGAGGTGCTCGCCGGCGATCCCGATGCGGCGGATGCCCGCGGCGACGTCGTATTCGTCGACGACGGCCGGCTGCGCGCCGGACGGGTGGGTCAGGTAGCACTTGACGATGTAGAGATCGGGGGACTCGGGGCTCCAGAGCCGCGGATTCTCGAGCACGACTGCCGCGGAAGCGTCGTCCCAGTCGTGCGCCCTCGCGACGAGCGGTACCTGCGGGCTCCTGGAGACGAGCGCGCCGGACATCTTGTCGACGACCTCGAAGAAGAATCCCGTGGCCGGGACTTTTGCCCCTTCGCGGGCCGCAGCGGTGACGCTGTCCGCACCTTCGGGGGTGACGCGGACGATGATCTTCGCGGTTTCGCCGTTGTCCGACGGATCGGCGGTCACGACCGCGTCCCTGATATACAACGGCGGAGTCCCGAGCAGATACACGTCGCGCGTAATCCCGCCGTAGTTCCTCACACCCCAGACAGGGGGCCGGGCGGGCAGCGTGGTGCGGGGATCGAGTTCATTGCTCACCGAGACACGGACGACGTTGTCGCGGCCGATCTGAAGCGCATTCCTTGGAAGGGATTCGACGAAGCTGGTATATCCGCCGCTGTGCGATGTGACGAACTCGCCGTTGACGGTTACTTCCGCGGCGTGGTCCACGCCGAGCATCACGATGTGAAACCTGTACTGGTCGAGCTGCTCTTTCGTCAGCTCCACGCCGCGCTGAAACACGACTTTTCCCCTGAAGTCAAACGCGGAAGGAACTCGTACCGTCCCGGAAGGCCCCCCCTCGATCGCGTAGTCCCAGGTTCCCGAAAGGTCAATTTTGATGCGCGTCGGGGTATCGAGCATGAAACCGCAGTCCGGCCCCCTGTTGATGGGCGCGCCGTTTTCAAGGAAAGCGTACTGGGCAGCTCCGGACGAATATCCGGAGCTGAGGAATGCGACAAGTGTGAGTGCGAACTGAAGGGCCGACCTCCCGTGGATCGATGATTTCTTTTGTCGAGATTCGGTCGGCAAGTATGTTGTAACCGCCTGAAAGGTAGGTGATAAGAGATATCACCTCAATATACGCATAAACTCCCCTGAAAGCAATGAAAAAACCTTAAAATGCCCTATTTTACAGCGTTGATGATTGCCGCGAATGAATCCGCTTTGAGGCATGCGCCCCCCACAAGTGCCCCGTCGATGTCATTTTGCGAGAGCAACTCTGCCGCATTGTCAGGTTTCACGCTTCCGCCGTACTGTATGACGGTCTGTTCTGCAAGGGGCCAATCGTAGAGCTGGGATATCAGTTTGCGAATGAGCTGATGGACTTCCTGCGCCTGAGCGGGAGTCGCGGTCTTTCCCGTCCCGATGGCCCAGACGGGTTCATAGGCAATGACGACCGAAGACATCTCGCTCTTCGTCAGTCCCGCGAGGACTCCCCTGACCTGCGCGGTGATCACCCTGTCGGTAACACCCCCTTCACGTTCCGCGAGCGTTTCCCCGACGCAGATGATCGGCTTCAGCGATGAGGCGATCGCTTTCTTCGCTTTCGCGTTGATCAGTTCGTCCTTCTCCCCGAAATACTGCCGCCTCTCGGAGTGGCCGAGTATCACGTAGTCGCATCCCGCCGAGCGGAGCATGTTCCACGATATCTCGCCGGTGAACGCCCCCTCATCCCTGTCGGACATGTTCTGTGCACCCAGCCGGAGCGGCGAGCCTTTCAGCATCGTACCGGCAAGTGCGAGGGAAGTGAACGGCGGGCAGATGACGACGGTGACGCGCGGGGGGAGCGTCCCCAGGCGGGACTTGAGCGCATCGATGAGTTCCGTCGTGCCGGCCAGGTCCTTATACATCTTCCAGTTTCCTGCTATGATCACGTTGCGCATGGAATTGTCCTGTGTTGTAGTGGAGTCTGCGTTGAGTGTGTCACGTCCCGTGTGCGCCGAGTTTCCGCCGGAGCACATCGTTGACGATCTTCGGGTTTCCCTTCCCTTTCATGACCTTCATCGTCTCTCCGACGAAGAAGCCGAACAGCTTTTCATTGCCTGCGAGGTACTTCTGAACCTGCGGCCCGTTTGACGCCATGACGGCGTCGACCGCCCGCTCGATCGCTCCGGCATCGGACACCTGGAGAAGGCCCTTGCGCTCGACGATGGCCCGGGCATCCTCCCCCGTCGCGGCCATCTCCTCGAAGACTTCCTTCGCGATCTTCCCGCTTATCGTGCCGTCGGTGATGAGCCCGATCATCCCGGCGAGCCGCCCCGGGGGGACGGGAAACTCCTCCAGCGCCGCCTTCCGGGATGCGGCGATCCGGAGAACGTCGGTCATGACCCAGTTGCTCACGATCTTGGCGCTCCCCGGGCGGAGGCCCCCTCCGCCCTCCAGGGCGCCGAGCGCCGATTCGAAATAGTCGGCCACGGCTTTTTCCGCCGTGAGGACGTCCGCATCGTACCCCGGCAATCCCAGCGCGGCGACGAACCGGTCCCTGCGCGCTTCCGGCAGCTCCGGCAGGCTCCCGCGCACGGACGCGATCCAGGCATCGTCCACGACGACGGCGGCGAGATCCGGGTCCGGGAAATACCTGTAGTCGTGCGCTTCCTCCTTGCTCCTCATCGGTACGGCGACGTTCTTTTCCGCGTCCCAGAGAAGCGTTTCCTGGACCACCCGCCCCCCCTCCCGGAGAAGGCGCACCTGCCTGTCGATCTCGAACTCCAGCGCCCGCTCCACGTGACGGAACGAGTTCATGTTCTTCACTTCGGTCTTCGTCCCGAGCGCGGAGGAGCCCCGGGGGCGGACGGAGACGTTTGCGTCGCAGCGGAGGCTCCCCTCCTCCATGTTGCCATCGCAGATTCCCAGGTACGTGACGAGCTGACGGATACGGGAGAGATACAGGGACGCCTCGCGCGGCGAACCGATCGCGGGCTCGCTCACGATCTCGATCAGGGGGACGCCGCACCTGTTGAGGTCGACAAGCGTTCCCTCCCCTTTATCGTGGATCGATTTGCCTGCGTCCTCCTCCATGTGGATGCGCGCAAGGGGGATCCGCTTCCTCCCCCCGTCCGGAAGGTCGATGTCGATGCCGCCGCCGGAGCAGATCGGTTCATCGTGCTGGGAAATCTGGTACCCCTTGGGAAGGTCGGGATAGAAGTAGTTCTTGCGGGCAAACACCGAGCGGGGGGCGATCCTGCAGCCGGCGGCAAGCCCCATGCGCAGGATGAACTCCACGAGATTCAGGTTCAGCACGGGAAGCGATCCCGGCATCCCGAGGCAGACGGGACAGACGTTCGTGTTCGGCTCATCGCCGAACCGGGCGGAGCAGCCGCAGAAGGCCTTCGTGCGCGTCAGAAGCTGCGCATGAACCTCGAGGCCGATGACGGGCTCGAACGCATCGTCCTCTTTCACGCCCCTGCGGGCTCCCGGATCGCCTGCGTGACCTTCTCCGCCGCTTCTTTCAGGCTCCCGGCCACGAGGAAGTTCATCCCCGAGTTCTTCAGTATGTCCTGCGCGATCTCCGCGTTCGTCCCCGCAAGGCGGATGACGACGGGGATCCCCACGTTTACTTTCCTGGCGGCTTCGACGACACCCGTGGCCACCCGGTCGCAGCGGACGATGCCGCCGAAGATGTTGATGAGCACGGCCCTGACGTGCGGGTCCGCGAGTATGATCTTGAACCCCGCCGCGACGGTTTCGGCGCTCGCCCCTCCTCCCACGTCAAGGAAATTCGCCGGTTCGCCCCCGGCCAGCTTGATGATGTCCATGGTCCCCATGGCAAGCCCGGCGCCGTTGACCATGCAGCCGACGTTTCCCTCGAGCTTGATGTAGTTCAGGTTCGATTTCGAGGCCTCCACCTCCAGCGCATCCTCCTCGTCCGTGTCCCGGAGCTGTTTCAGCTCGGGATGACGGTCGAGCGCGTTGTCGTCGAAGTTGATCTTCGCGTCGAGCGCAAGGACGGCGCCGTCCTTCGTGACGACGAGCGGGTTGATCTCCGCCAGCGAGCAGTCCATCGCTTCATACGCCGCGTAGAGGGCCATGAGGAACTTCACGCCGTTCCGGAATGCGTCGCCGGAGAGACCCAACCCGAAGGCAAGCCTCCGCGCCTGGAACGCGTGGAACCCCGCCGTCCGCTCGACGGGCTCGCGCAGGATCTTTTCGGGTGATTCGGCGGCCACCTTCTCGATCTCCACTCCCCCCTCTGTCGACGCCATCACGACGTTGCGCGAGGAGGCACGGTCGAGCGTCACGCCGACATACAGCTCGCGCGCGATCGCGACTCCCTGTTCGATCAGCAGCCGTTTGACGATCTTCCCTTCGGGGCCGGTCTGGTGCGTCACGAGCCGCATCCCGAGAATCTGGGAGGCGAGCTGGCGGACTTCCTCGAGCGTCTTTGCCACCTTCACCCCTCCCCCCTTGCCGCGCCCCCCCGCGTGGATCTGGGCCTTGACGACCCACACGCTCCCTCCGAGGCCGTAGGCGGCGCTGACCGCCTCCTCGACGGAGAATGCGACCTTCCCCTGGGGGACGGCCACGCCGAATTTCTTCAGTATCTCTTTCGCCTGGTATTCGTGGACTTTCATCGTCGCTCCGTCTGCAAGAGGTGGACGTCGGAAATTACTTTTTGATCTTCTCGGCGATCGATTTCGCCTGGAGGAACAGGAGGAGATAGTCCCTCCCGCCCGCTTTCGAATCGGTCCCGCTCATGTTGAACCCCCCGAACGGGTGGACGCCGACGAGGGCGCCCGTACACTTGCGGTTCAGGTACAGGTTGCCGACGAAGAACTCCCGCTCGGCCTTCTTCCGGCTCCCGGCGTTTTTCGTGTACACGGCCCCCGTCAGGCCGAACTCGGTGTTGTTCGCGATGGCGAGCGCGTCGTCGAAATCCTTCGCGCGGATGACGGCAAGGACCGGTCCGAAGATCTCTTCCTGGGATATGGTGGCCCCGGGTGCGACGTCGGCAATGACCGTCGGCTGTATGAAATACCCGGTCGGGCTTCCCGCGGCGCCGCCGGCGACGACTCTTCCCCCCTCCTGGACCCCTTTCTGAATGTACGCCAGGATGCTTGCATGCGATCCCCGGTTCACGACGGGACCGACGGCCGTCGCCGGATCGGCGGGATCGCCCACGGTGAGCGCGGCCGCCCGCTTCGCGAGGATATCCACGAATGCGTCATAGACCCGCTCATGGACGATCACCCGGGAGCACGCGGAACATTTCTGCCCGGAGAACCCGAACGCGGAGGCGATGACCCCCTTCGCAGCGTCCTCCAGGTCCACCCCCGCATCGACGATGATCGAGTCCTTTCCCCCCATCTCCGCCACGACGCGCTTGAGCCAGATCTGTCCCGGCTGGACCTTCGCGGCGGTCTCGTTGATGTGGATGCCGACCTCCTTCGACCCCGTGAACGAGACGAACCTCGTTTTCGGGTGCATGACAAGCGTATCCCCGACCGCCCCGCCGGGCCCGGTCACGTAGTTGATCACCCCCGGGGGGACGCCCGCCTTCTCCATGATCTCGAAGAATTTCCAGCCGATCAGCGGAGAGTCGCTCGAGGGTTTCAGGACCACGGTGTTCCCCGCGACCACGGAGGCGGAGGTCATCCCGGTGAGTATCGCCAGGGGGAAATTCCACGGTGGAATCACGACGCCGACGCCGAGGGGAATGTAGACGAGTTTTCCCTTCTCGCCGGGGTTCTTCACGACGGGCTGATCCGCTCCGTACCGGAGCATTTCCCGTCCGTAGTACTCCAGAAAGTCGATCGCCTCCGCGGTGTCCGCGTCCGCTTCCGGCCAGGGTTTTCCGACCTCGAGGATCATGACGGCGTTCAGTTCCCACCGCTGCTTTCGCATCAGGGACGCGGCGTTGAACAGGCACGCGGCGCGGCGGGCGGGGGGGACGTTCTTCCACGTCTCGAACGCCGCGAGCGCGGCACGCATCGCTTTCTCCGCGATCGGCGCGTCCCCCTTCTGGAAGACCCCGACGACCTCGGTCGATCGGGAGGGGTTGAACGAACTGAACTTCGCCGCGGCGGTCATCCGCTCTCCGCCGATGACGATCGGATACTCGGCGCCGAGCGAAGCGCGGAGCGCATCGATGGCGGACTGCTGTTTTTTCCTGTTTGCAGGCTTTGAGAAATCGACGAGCGGCTCGTTCTTGAACTTCGGGATGGGCATGAAAACCTCGTATGTCGGGTCGTGGGGAAACTGGCTGGAAAACTACAAATCACTGAAATGTAGCCAAACGGGGAGACATATTCAACGAGGGGAGGGCGCTCCGGAGGCGATCTCGAGAGTGTTCTTCATCAGCATGGCGATGGTCATGAGCCCCACCCCGCCGGGCACGGGGGTGATCGCGGAAGCGACTTCGGACGCCGACGCGAAGTCGACGTCCCCCACGAGACGGGTGCCGTTCTTCGCCGACGCGTCGGGAATCCGGTTCATCCCGACGTCGATGACGACGCACCCCGGCTTGAGCATCGATCCCGTGATGGACCGGGGGCGGCCCATCGCCGCGATGACGATGTCCGCCAGGCGGACGATCGGCGCGATATCCTTTACCCCGGTGTGGACGACGGTCACCGCGGCATTGGCCCCGGGCAGCTTCTGCATGAGCATACCCGCCACCGGCTTGCCGACGATGTTGCTCCTTCCCACGACGACGGCGTGCTTTCCGCCGGGGTCGTTTCCGCTCCTCGCCAGCATTTCCAGGATCCCCGCCGGGGTGCACGGGCGGAGGCCTTTGAGGCCGAGCATCAGCTTTCCGACGTTCACGGGATGAAAACCGTCCACGTCCTTCCGCGGATCGATCGCTTCAATCACCCGCTGCTCGTCGATGTGGCGGGGGAGCGGGAGCTGCACCAGGATACCGTGTATCGCCGGGTCGGCGTTGAACCGGGCGATCAGGGCGAGAAGGTCCTTTTCGGCGAAGCCGGCGGGCCGCCGCTCGGTGACCGACCGGAACCCCATCTCCTCGCATGCCTTCCCCTTTGACCGGACGTAGACCTCCGAGCCCGGATCGTCCCCGACGAGGATGAACGCCAGTCCCGGTATGATCCCCTTTGTTCTGCGGAGCTCTTCGGCGCCCCGGCGGACCTCCGATTTGATGTCCGCGGAGATCAGTTTTCCGTCGATCAGTGTCGCTGTCATCGCTTATCCGAATGCGGGAAATATCACGCTTTCCATCTTGAGCGCCCGGCCGGTTTCGGTGTCCGCCTGGACGTACACGGCGCACAGCCGGACGTCGTTCGACGCGACTTCGTACTTGTGCGGGGTCGAGGTCACGAGACGCTTGATGGCGAGGTCCTTTTTCATGCCGAGCACGGAGTCGTACGGGCCGGTCATCCCGACGTCGGTCTGGAACGCGGTCCCGCGCGGGAGGATCCTTCCGTCCGCGGTCGGCGTGTGGGTATGGGTCCCGATGAGAGCGGACACCTTCCCGTCGAGATGCCATCCCATCGCCATCTTCTCGGCGGTCGCATCCGCGTGGAAGTCGACGAACACGACGGGTGTCTCCTCGTGGATCTTCGCAACGGCCCAGTCGGCGGTCCGGAACGGGTCGTCGATCGGCTGCATGAATACCCTTCCCTGGAGATTGAGGACCCCGGCCTTCCCCTTCCCCGGTATGTCGGCGACGAAATATCCGTTCCCGCCGTTCTCCCGCGGGTAGTTCAGGGGCCGGAGTATGCGCCTGTCGCTCCCGAGGACTTTCCGGCTGTCCCACCTGTCCCACACGTGGTTCCCCGTCGTGATGACATGCGCGCCGAGCTCAAAAAGCTTCTTCGCGTGTTCCTCGGCGATCCCCTTCCCCTCCGTCGTGTTCTCACCGTTGACGATGAGGAGGTCGACGCTGTACTTTTTGACGTAGCTCGGAATGAGCGTCGCGGCGAGGTCAAGCCCCGGGGTCCCGACGATGTCGCCGATAAAGAATATGTTCAGTGTCACTCAGCCCCGACAGGAAAGTGAATCGCTCCGCCGGGGGAGCCTCCCCCCGGCAACGCGAGAATGTAATGAAATCCGTCCGAAAAAACAGAAAAAAGCCCGCCGACGAAGGCGGGCAGGCGGTTCCATTCGCGCCGGAAAAACGCTTCAGCCCTCGCCTTCCGGAACGAAATTGCGGACCTCTTCCACGATCGCATCGACGATCTCCGATTCCTTCACACGGCGGATCACTTCCCCCTTCCGGTACAGTATCCCCACCCCTTTCCCCGCCGCAATCCCGATATCCGCTTCGCTCGCCTCCCCGGGTCCGTTCACCACGCATCCGAGAACGGCAATCTTGACCGGCTTCTTGACTCCTTCCAGCCGGCGCTCGAGCTCCGCCATGATCCCGAACAGGTCCACCTCGAGCCTGCCGCAGGTGGGGCAGGCGATGAGCTCCACGTTGCGCGTGGCAAGATTCAGCGACCGGAGAATCTCCTTGCCGACCTCGACTTCCTTCACCGGGTCGTCCGTCAGCGAAACGCGGATCGTATCGCCGATCCCCTCGGCGAGCAGCGTCCCGATCCCCACCGCGGACTTGATCGTCCCGGTTTTCGTCGGCCCGGCTTCGGTCACGCCCAGATGGAGGGGGATGTCCGTCCGCTGCGCGACGAGCCTGTACGCCTCGATCATCAGGCGGACGTCGGTCGACTTCACCGAGATGATGACGTCGTGGAATCCGAACTCGTCGCATATCGCGACGTGGCGCATCGCACTCTCGTACAGGGCCTCCGCGGTCGGATATCCGTGTTTCGCCAGTATGTCTTCTTCGAGCGATCCCGAGTTCACGCCGATCCGTATCGGGATCCTCCTGGCCTTCGCGGCGCCCAGGACCTCGTGGATCCTCTCCCGGCTCCCGATGTTCCCCGGGTTGATCCTCACTTTGGCGACGCCCGCCTCGATCGCCTTGAGCGCGAACACATGGTTGAAATGGATGTCCGCCACCACGGGGATCGTGGAGAGGCGGACGATCTCCTTCATCGCGTCGGCGGCCTCGCGGTCGTTCACGGTAACGCGGACGATGTCGCATCCCGCGTCAGCCGCCGCGGCGATCTGGGCGACCGTCGCACTGACGTCGCCCGTCCTGCACTTCGTCATCGTCTGGACGGATATCGGGGCGCCGCCCCCGACGCGCACTCCGCCGATCATGACCTGCCGGGTCTGCCGCCTGGCCCCCTCCTTCGGGGCCGCCGGTGGCGTGCCGGTCTCGTTCGCCGCCTGTATCTCCATGCTCCTCACGTCGGTCAGTGGATTTTCCTGCTTGCCTCGTTCAGGATCCGTTTTTCGTGGTCACTGAGGCTCTGGTAGCCCCCCCTGCTGATCTTGTCGAGTATCGCGTCGATGACCTCCTGCGTGACCTCCGTCTCGTCCTCCACATCCGGCGGGCCGCCGATCTCGTAGAACCGCGCGTCCCGGACGTCGTTGCCGGGCCAGGGGCGCGGGCCGGGCCGGGAAGCGCGGCGGAAGACCCCTCCTCCCACGAGTCTCGCGACAGCGGCCTTGAATGCATCGGAGTGGCGCTCGGTGTACATGAACAGGAACCCGACCGCGGCCCCGCCGAGATGAGCGACGTGGGAGATGCCGTCGGTGGACCCGCCGATCCCCGTCACGAGTTCAAACAGGATCGCCCCCGCGATGAAGAACTTCGCACGCACGGGGAGAAGGAAGTACACGTAGATGGGGCGGTCCGGCCACAGCATGGCGAACGCGACAAGGACGCCGAATATCGCCCCGGACGCACCCACCGTCGGGCTGGGGTCCTGGCGCAGCGAAGCCACCAGGAGAATGACGGCGGCCGCGCCGATGCCGCAGAGCAGGTAATACAGGAGGAACTTCGCCGAACCCCACGTGTACTCCAGTTCCATCCCGAACATCCAGAGCATCAGCATGTTGAAGAAAATGTGCCAGAAGCCCCCGTGGACGAAAAGGTACGTGACGGGCTGCCAGGGCCAGAACCCCGATCCCAGGGGATGGAGCGCCAGGCTGTTTCCCACGCTCACCAGCGGCCAGAGATTGACGTATTCACGGATGAACGGCAGGAGCACACCGAAGAAGATCCAGACGACCCCGTTGGAAATCAGCAGCGTCTTAATGACGGGAGGGAAGAACGAGAACCCGCCGAACATCGCCGGCCGGTAGTATCTTCCCTCCCCCCCTCCGCTCAAGGACTGCATGATCAATCGCTCGTTCTGTGCATGATAATCCTTATCCAGACAACACAGGAATGAAGCGATTGGTTCACCCGACGGCGAGCGCCGCGAGACCCGGAAGCGTCCGTCCTTCGAGAAACTCCAGCGACGCTCCGCCGCCGGTCGAGACGTGGGAAATCTGCGTCTCAAACCCCGCTTTGGCCACGGCCGCCGCAGAGTCCCCGCCGCCGACGATCGTCTTCGCCCCCGCCTTCGTCGCTTCGGCGAGAAGCCGCGCAACCTCCAGCGTTCCGTTGGCGAAGTTCGGCATCTCGAACACGCCCATGGGGCCGTTCCAGACGATGGTCTTGGCGCGCCGGACTTCCATGTTGATGACCTTGACGGTCTCCGGGCCGATGTCGAGACCCCTCCAGCCCTCGGGGATCTTGGACACGGGGACGACCTTTCGCTGGGCGTTGTTCTCCATCCTGTCGGCAATGACGCAGTCGACCGGAAGAATGAAGCGCTTGTGGAGCGCCCTCATCTGGTTCAGGAGGTCCTTCGCCAGGTCCAGCTTCTCCTCTTCCACCATCGAATCGCCGATTTCGAGTCCCTGGGCGCGGAGGAAGGTGAACGCCATCCCCCCGCCGATGACGAGCGCATCGATCTTCGGCAGCAGGTTCTGTATAACGTCGATCTTCCCCGAGATCTTGGCGCCGCCGAGGATCGCCAGGTAGGGGCGGGCGGGGTCGGACACGGCGGAGGTAAGGTAATCGATCTCCTTCTTCATGAGGTACCCCGCCACGGCCGGCCGGAGGAAATGGGTGATCCCCTCCGTCGATGCGTGGGCGCGGTGGGCGGTCCCGAACGCGTCGTTGACGAACACGTCGCCGAGGCTGGCAAGTTCTTTCGCGAAGTTCGGTTCGTTTTCCTCCTCCTCGGGATGGTAGCGGAGGTTTTCCAGCATGAGGATCTCCCCGGGTTTCAGGGCGCTCACCATCTGGTGCACCTCCGGCCCGATGCAGTCTTTCGCAAACAGGACGGGGCGGTTGAGCAGCGCGGCCAGGTAGTCGGCGACGGGCTTCAGGGAGAACTCGGGGTTCGGGCGTCCCTTCGGACGGCCCAGGTGGCTCATCAGGATCACGGAAGCCCCCTGCGAGAGGATTTTGCGGATCGTCGGGAGCGACTCGATGATGCGCTTGTCGTCCGCGACGTGCATGTCGGGAGTCATCGGGACGTTGAAGTCCACGCGGACGAGGACTTTCTTCCCTTTCAGGAGGACGTCGTCAATTGTCAGTGTGTGCATTGTGGTCTCAGGGATGGGTGCGGATAAGGAAGCGGCCGCTTTGCAGCGGCCGCTCTCGAGAGGGAATCAGGCGATCTTCTTGAGAAGGTCGACAACACGACAGGAGAATCCCCATTCGTTGTCATACCACCCGAAGATTTTGACCGTGTTGCCCATCGCCATCGTCAGCTTCGAGTCGAAGATGCACGAATGCTCGTTGCCGATGATGTCCGTGGACACGAGTTCTTCCTCGGAGTACTCGAGGATCCCCTTCATCGGTCCCGCCGCAGCCGCTTTCATCGCCTCGTTCACCTGCTCCTTCGTTGCCGGCTTCTTCAGCTGGGCAACGAAGTCGGTGATGGAAGCGTCGGGCGTGGGGACGCGGAGGGAGAACCCGTCCAGCTTCCCCTTCAGCTCGGGAATGACCTTGCCCACCGTGCGCGCGGCGCCGGTCGTGGTGGGGATGATCGACATCGCCGCCGCACGCGCCCTGCGCAGATCCTTGTGGGGCAGGTCGAGAAGGCGCTGGTCGTTCGTGTAGGAGTGGATCGTCGTCATGAAGCCCTGCTCGAGCCCGAACGACTGGTGAAGCACCTTCACCATCGGTGCCAGGCAGTTCGTCGTGCAGGAGGCGTTCGAGACAAACTGTTCTTTCCCCGTCAGCACATTGTCGTTCACGCCCAGGACGACGGTGGCGTCGATTTCGTCTTTTGCCGGCGCGGTCAGGAGCACCTTCTTCGCCCCGGCCGTGATGTGCGGCTGGAGCTTCTCACGGCTCGTGAATATCCCCGTTCCCTCGATGACGATGTCCGCACCGAGTTCCTTCCATGGAAGCTTGGAGGGGTCTTTTTCCGCCGAAACCCGGTATTTCTTACCATTGACGACGATCGCGTTCTCTTCCGCCTTCACGTCTCCGTCGAATATTCCGTGGACGGAATCATATTTCAGAAGATATGCCAGCGTCTTCGCATCGGTGATATCGTTGATCCCCACGACATTGAATCCTCCCTGCTTCAGGACTCTCCGGAAGACAAGGCGTCCAATGCGGCCGAACCCGTTAATGCCGATATTCACAGCCATACTCTACCTCCGTCGTATCAGGAACGTGGATGGAATTGTCGTCTGCAAGTGGGTCAAGTCACCCAAAATCTTTAAAATGTATTACAATCGGGCACGAATGTCAAGGAAGTGCCGCCTCAACGGGCGATCGCCACCGCGCAGGCGATAACGGACCGGGCCCCGCCCGCGCGAAGGACTGCCGCACAGGAGCGCATTGTCGAGCCCGTCGTGACGACGTCGTCCACGAGGAGCACCGTCCTGCCTTCGATGAGGGGCCGGGCCCGCACACGGAGCGCGAAGGCATCCCGCACGTTCTCCCGCCGCTCCGCCGACCCGAGCGCGGTCTGCGACTGCGTGAACCTCGTCCGTCGGAGCATTCCGGCGTGAGAGGGGCGCCCCGTGACGGAGGAAACTCCCCTGGCAATGTATTCGCACTGGTTGAAGCCGCGCTCGCGCGACCTGGATGCGTGCAGAGGGAGGGGAACGACAATGTCCGCCCCGCCCAGCCCCGCATCCAGGATCCTCTCTCCGAGAGCGCGGCCGAATTCCTCCCCCACCTGCGTGAATCCGCCGTACTTCAGCGCGTGCATCAGCGCCCGCAGCGTTCCTTCCCGTTCAAAATACCACGCGGCGACAAAATCCTGTACCGCTCCTTCTTCGCGCAGGAAGCGCAGCGCTGCACGGTACGCTTCGTCCCATTCTTCGACGGGAACAATCGCCTCCAGGCATTCCCGGCAGGCGGCGTGTGCCCCGGGGGGGAGCTCCGCGCGGCAGGAGTGACAGACGCGGGGATAGACGACGTCCGCGCACACGCGGAGGAGGGAAAGGGGTGCGGAGAGGATTTCCGTCAACATGCGGGATGCCGGGGGCGGGCCCCCGTCCGGGGGAACGGTCGTTTCCTGTTCTACACCCGGCGCGGTGAGATTTGCGGACCGGGGGAAGAGCCCCCCCTACCCGCCCTGCGGGGACCCGGTGCCGGAGTCGCGGGTGGAGCGTGACGTGCGGGACCTTGTCGCCATCTCCTCGAGCCGGGCGATCTCGTCGCGGAGGCCGGCGGCCCGTTCGAATTCGAGATCCCGGGCCGCACGCTCCATTTCAGTCTGGAGCTCCGCGATGAGGTCCTTTTTCTGGTCTTCGGTCAGGTAGCGAACGACGCTCTCGGCCACCAGGGGCATCTTCGCGCGCTCCCGCCTCGCATCACGCGCGGCTTTGACGTCGGCGACCGCGGTCGCCGCCAGCACCTGGTCGACCGTCTTGAGCACCGTGGCGGCGGTGATGTTATTGTCGATATTGTACTGGAGCTGCTTCGTCCTCCGCCTGCGCGTCTCGTCGAGCATCCGCTGCATCGAGCCCGTCATGGTATCGGCGTAGAGGATGACAAGTCCGTTCAGGTTCCGCGCGGTCCTCCCCGCCGTCTGGATCAGGGAACGCTCCGAGCGGAGGAACCCCTCCTTGTCGGCATCCAGGATCGCCACCAGAGAGACTTCGGGAAGGTCCAGCCCCTCCCGGAGCAGGTTGACCCCGATCAGGACGTCAAAATCGCCGAGCCTCAGGTCGCGGAGGATCTCCACGCGCTCGAGCGCATCGACTTCCGAATGGATGTACCGGACCCTGACGCCGATGTCGTTCAGGTAATCGGTCAGGTCTTCCGCCATCCGCTTTGTCAGGGTGGTCACGAGGATCCGCTCCTTCTTTTCGGCGCGGATGCGGATCTGGGCGAGGAGGTCGTCGATCTGGTTCTTCACGGGCCTGATCTCGACTTCCGGGTCTACCAGGCCGGTGGGGCGGATGACCTGTTCGACGATCACGCCCTGGCTCTTCCGGAGCTCGTAGTCCGAGGGGGTCGCGCTCACGAAGATCACCTGTTTCACCATCCCCTCCCACTCCTCGAACGTGAGGGGGCGGTTGTCGAGCGCCGACGGGAGGCGGAACCCGTGCTCGACGAGCGTCAGCTTCCTCGACCTGTCGCCGTGGTACATCCCGCCGATCTGCGGCACGGTGACGTGCGATTCGTCCACGACGAGGAGAAAATCACCCGGGAAGTAATCGAGAAGACAGGCCGGGCGCGAACCCGGCTCGCGTCCCGCGATGTGCCGCGAGTAGTTCTCGATCCCCGAGCAGTACCCGACTTCCCGCATCATCTCCAGGTCGAACCGCGTCCTCTGTTCCAGCCGCTGCGCCTCGACGAGCTTCCCCCCGGTACGGAGCTCTCCCAGGCGTTCCTCGAGCTCCTTCTCGATCCCTTTCATCGCGCGCTCCAGCGTGTCCTTCGAGGTGACGAACTGTTTCGCCGGGTAGACGACCTCGTAGTCCGTTTCGCCGAGCACTTTCCCGTCGAGCCGGTTGATGTACGAGATCCGCTCGACCGTGTCTCCGAAGAACTCGACCCGGAGGGCCTCCTCGTTCTCGTACGCAGGGATGACCTCGACCACGTCCCCCCGCACGCGCATCGTTCCCCGGACGAACTCGAAATCGTTCCTCGTGTAGTAGATGTTCAGGAGCTTCCTGAGGAGATCGTTCCGCTCGAGCTTCTCCCCCTTCCGCACGACGACGACCTGGCTCGCCCACTCCTCCGGCGCCCCGATCCCGTAAATGCAGCTCACCGAGGCGACGACGATGACGTTCCGGTCGCCGGACAGCAGGGCGCTCGTCGCCCTCAGGCGCAGGCGGTCGATCTCGTCGTTGATCGACGCGTCCTTGGCGATGTACGTATCGGTGGAGGGGACGTACGCTTCCGGCTGGTAGTAATCGTAGTAGCTGATGAAGAACTCGACCCTGTCGCGGGGGAAGAACCGCTTGAACTCCCCGTAGAGCTGCGCGGCCAGGGTTTTGTTGTGCGACATCACGAGAACGGGTTTCCCGGCGCCGGCGACGACGTTGGAGATCGTGAACGTCTTGCCGCTCCCGGTGACGCCGAGGAGGGTCTGGTACCGGTCGCCGCGCGCGACGCCTTCCGAGAGCTGGCGGATAGCGTCGGGCTGATCGCCGCTCGGCTGGAAATCTGAGGTGAGGGAAAAGAGGGTCACGCCACGACCTGATCCTGGAATTTGATACCTGCCTTTTTCAGAAATTCGAACGGCATCTCGCCGCCGGCGAAGACGAACACGTAGTCGTTCGGCAGCGCCCGGACGCCCTCCGCGGTCTCGATCCGGACCTCTTTTTCGCCGATCTCCTTCACGTTCGAATTCAGCAACACGTTGATCGCGCTGCGCTTCCTGAACTCGTCAAGGCGCCGCGCATTGCGCTCCTTCAGCCGCGTGAACTCCGATTTTCTGTACGATAGGGTGACGCGGTTCGTGCCGTGCAGGGCGAGCCCGACCGCGGCTTCCACCGCCGAGTCCCCCCCTCCCACGATGAGCACGTCGCAGTCCTTGTACGTTTCGGCGTCGATCAGGCGGTACGTGACCTTGCCGAGCCCTTCCCCCGGCACGCCGAGCTTCCGGGGCGTCCCGCGGCGGCCGAGGGCGAGCACGACGTGCTGCGCGCGGTATTCGCCGAGGGGGGTCTTCACGACGAAATGCCCCCCCGCGTCGCTGATGTCGAGCACCTTCTCGTTCGTGTTCACCGTCAGCTGCGTCTTCGCAAGGACCTGCTGCCAGAGATCCAGGAGCGTCTCCTTGGATGCCTCGGTCAGCTTCACCTTCCCCCAGAGGGGGAGATCCACGGGCGAGGTCATGACGATTTTCCGGCGGGGATACTGGAGGATCGTCCCCCCCGCGTCCCCCTGCTCGAGGACGGCGTATTTCAGCCTGTTCGCCTTGGCCGTCAGACCGGCCGAGAGCCCGGCGGGGCCCGCACCGACGATCACCACGTCGTACGTTTCCCTGGCCTGCCGGGGACGGCTCGCAATGTGCTCGACGACCTTCTTCCCCTGCGTGATGGCGTTCTTGATGAGCCCCATCCCCCCGAGCTCGCCCACGATGAAGACGTTCCTGACGTTGGTCTCGAAATTCTCGTTGAGGATCGGAAGGTCGGCGCTCCGACCGGGCGCCGCCATCATCATCACGATCGCGCCCACGGGGCAGGCCTCCGCGCACAGCGCGTGGCCGACGCATTTCGACCCGTGGACAAGAACCGCCTTGCCGTCGATGACGCCGAGGACGTCACCTTCCGGACACACGTCCACGCACCCGCCGCACCCGATGCACGCCATCGCATTGATGTGTGGGTGCATCGAGACCGCCGCATGGAGCCCTGCGATCTTCGCCTCTTCGAATTTCCTGCGTGCCCTGCTTTCCTCCCGCCGGACGTGACGCATGTACGGGATCACCGCGGAAGGTATCAGGACGGCGACGATCGCGATCGTGATGAGTGAATCAAGTGACATGAACCGCCTCCCCCCGCAATAACGGAAAACAGGACGCCCTGGTTCCCCCCTTAGAAATGCATCCCGACCTCGACGTACAGCCTCTGCGTGGTCCGTATCGTGTCCCACACCTGATCAAAGTTCAGCATTGTATAGAACGAACGCAACATCGAAATATTCAGGCTCACGGTCCCCGTCGTCGTCACGAGCCGCTGGTCCTGCCCGGTGAGGAAATACCGGTACCTGTCGAGACGAAGGGAGATCGAAAACGCCTGGGCGATCCAGCGGTCCATGTCCACCGTCCAGTCGCTTCCGGTCGTGTACAGGCCCCGGATGTCCTGGTACTGTCCCCCCAGGTTGATGTCCGTGTCGAAGATGTCCCCCACGCGGAGCATCGAGCCGAGCGTCCTCGCCGGGGGCGTCGTCGCCGACGCGAGACGGAAGTTCCCGTTCAGCGAAAGCGTCGCCCGGAGCGGGAGCCGGAACGAGACGTATCCCCTGAATCCCTCCTTGAGCGTCTTGTCAAGCAGCGTATCGGGAAACGCCTTCATGCTCTCGAGCAGGTCAAGCGCTCTCGCGGCGTCGTACCCGGCGTTCAGGGATACCCAGGAGTCGGGCGACCAGGAAACGGTGACGAACGAATTCGTAATGCTCGGCTTGTTGACCTCGCTCCCGTTGTCCCGGTGGGCGAGGTCCATTTCCGTGCTCGAATAGATGAAGAGGTCCGTGGTGAACCTCAGGGAGCTCTGGAAATAGCCGAACTTCCTGTCGATCTTCCCCAGGTAGCGTTGCTGCCCGTAGGCGAACGTGATGTCGGAGGTCTTGAAGACGTCTCCGCCCCAGGCATAATTCACGAATCCGGCGAACTTGGATTCGTCCGTGGAGACCGCGGATGTCGTGTAGTCCGGCTGGGTCCCGCCGAGAACGCCGGCGGTGAAATTTCCTCCACGAAGATAGACCTGTCCCCCGTCGAAGACCCCCATCCCGCCGACGTACCGCGAGGTGATGCGCCCCACGCCGTATCCGTACCAGGACCGGGGGTCGTTGTTGGTGAGCGAGAGCTCGAACATGCGCACCTTGTCGCGCGAGCCCACGCCGTACCTGTCGTACCCGGCGGACATGTCCCTGTACGACCGCGCGTAGATCGTGAACGTGGACGTCGTGCCGAAGATCCGGTTGACGCTCAGCTGCGTGATCAGGGCCGGCTGGGAAAAATCCAGCGACGTGCCGAACACCCCGGCCGCCGCGTACTGGACGCCGACCCGCCCCGTCACCCTGTTGTCCTGGGTGAGGATCGCTTCCCTCCGGGCCGCCGCCGTCCGCGAGGCCGACTGCGGCTCTTCGATGAGAAGGTCCTTCTCCTCCGCGACCGAATCACCCGCGGCGATCGCGCCCGCCTGCGCGAGGAACCTCGCGACGGACGACGCGCTCGAGACCGCGGTGACGACGCCGGTTCCCACCGTCTTCGCCTTGCGGAGAACGGTCACCGTGTCGTTTGCGGCGACCCCCCTGATCGTTCCCGCGTCGAAGTAAAACGCCCCCGTCGCGACGTACGTCACCTTCGCCGTGATCCGGCGGTGCTCCTTCGTCTGCGCTCCGGCGACCCCCGCCGCCGTCACGAGCACGGCGAGCGCGCTCAGCATTGTTGATGGTTTCATTCCTTCTCCCCCCTGTCGTCGCGGAGCGATCAGTCGCCCCCGGCGCACGTGTTGTGGCATCCGCTGCTCAGGCAGCAGTACTGCGTGTAGTTCGTCGCCGTCTGATGGCACTTTGCGCACGCCGCCGTCGTGTGCCTGGAGTCCTGCGGGAAGCGCGGCGTGGCGTTCGCGTGCGTGTACGTCGACGGCGCCCACCCGGGGTTCGTCGTGTGGCACGAGGCACACGCCGTCGGGAACCCCGTGTGCGGCACGGGGGTCGTCGCCGAGGTGAACGTCGACGTGTGGCACGTGTAGCAGTCCGTCGTCAGTCCCGCGTAGACGTTGTTCACGTGGCACTGCGCGCAGGCGACCGTCGTGTGTCCCCCCGTGAGCGGGAACGGCGTGTTGTTGTGGTTGAACGACGCCGGCTGCCAGGCGGTGTTCGCGTGGCACGTCGTGCAGTCGGTCGGGAACCCCGCGTGCGGAGGGGCATTCGCCGTCGTGTAATCCTGCTGGTGGCACCCGTAACACGTCGTCGCCAGCCCGACGTACTGGTTGTTCACGTGGCACTGGGTGCAGGCGACCGCCGCATGGGCCCCCACGAGCGGGAAGCTCGAGGTCTGATGGTTGAACGTCGAAGGCGCCCAGCCCGGGTTTGTGGTGTGGCACGTCGCGCAGGCCGTCGGGAACCCGGAGTGCGGCACGGGGGTCGTCGCCGAGGTGAACTGCTGCTGGTGGCAGCCGTAGCAGTCGGTCGTCAGCCCGGCGTACACGTTGTTCACGTGGCACGTCGCGCACGGCGTCACGGTGACGTGCGCCCCGGTGAGCGGGAACGGCGTGTTGCTGTGGTTGAACGTCGCGGGCTGCCAGGCCGTGTTCGTATGGCACGTCGTGCAGTCCGTGGGGAACCCGGTGTGGGGCGGCGCGGCCGCGGTCGTGAAATCCTGCTGGTGGCACCCGTAGCACGTGGCCGCCAGCCCGACGTATTTGTTATTGACGTGGCACTGCGCACAGGTCACCGTCACGTGCGCCCCGAGGAGCGGGAAGCTCGATGTCTGGTGGTTGAACGTCGACGGCGTCCACCCCGGGTTCGTCGTATGGCACGTCGTGCAGTCCGTCGGAAAGCCCGTGTGGGCCACCGGGCTCGTGGCCGCTGTGAACTGCTGCTGGTGGCAGTTGTAGCACGTCGTCGACAGCCCGGCAAACACGCCGTTCGTGTGGCACTGCTGGCACGTCACGGTCACGTGCCCTCCCGTCAGCGGGAACGTCGTTTTCGTGGTATGGTCGAACGTCGCCGGCTGCCAGGCCGTCATCGTGTGACAGGTCGTGCAGTCCGACGAGAACCCCGTATGGGGAGGGGCGGCCGCCGTCGTGAACTCCTGGTTGTGGCACGACACGCACTGGGTGGATGCGGCGCGAAAGACGTTCCCCGCGTGGCACTGCACGCACGCGATCGCCGCGTGCGCGCCGACGAGCGGGAACCCGGTCTTCGCGTGGTCGAACGATCCGGCGAACCCCGTCCCGCTCAATCCCCAGTTCATCGCGTTCACCGCGTGGCAGCTCTGGCAGTCGGTCCCCAGTCCCGTCTGGCGGTGGTTCGGCGACTGCGTCCCGTCGTAGTCGGCCTGGTGGCACCCGTAGCAGTCCGTTCTCATCCCGGTGAATTCGTTCTTCTGTTCGTTCGTATGGCATTCCTGGCACGGGACGGTCGCGTGCACCCCCACGAGCGAGAATCGGGTCGAGGCGTGCCTCCGGATCATGTCCGGCACCAGCCAGGACTGCGGCGCGTGGCAGCGGTCGCACGTCGCCCCGAGCTCACCCCGGTGCACGTCCTCGTGGCAGTCGGCGCAGCGAGAGGAAGCGTTTCTGAACTTGAACGTCAGGCTCGTATGGCAGTCCATGCATTTCACCTGGCCGTGCTGCCCCTTCAGGGCGAACCCGGTCTTTTTATGATCGAACTTCGCCGGTACCGGCATCTCTTTCCACGACTCCGCGACGTGGCACTCCTCGCACGCGAACGAGAGCTTCCCGTGCGGCGAGTCCTGCCCCCGGACAGTCCTTGCAGACGATAGAACAAGCCCGGCGATCATCGCCACCGCGCCCACCAGTCGGAAACCCGGAATAGCCATACTGTCCTCCGCTGCCTGAATACATTCCGAAAATCCTATCCGCCTCCCGCACACGAATTATGGCATCCGCTGCTCTGGCAGCAGTACTGGGTGTAATTGGTCGCCGTCGTATGGCACTTCGTGCACGCCGCCGTCGTGTGCCTGGAATCCTGCGGAAAGCCGGGTTTCGCGTTCGCGTGCGTGTACGTCGACGGCGTCCAGCCCGGGTTCGTCGTGTGGCACGAAGCGCACGCCGTCGGGAACCCCGTGTGCGGCACGGGGGTCGTTGCCGAGGTGAACGTCGACGTATGGCACGTGTAGCAGTCCGTCGTGAGCCCCGCATAGACGTTGTTCACGTGGCATTGCGCGCAGGCAACCGTGGTGTGTCCCCCCGTGAGTGGGAACGGCGTCGCGTTGTGATCGAACGTCGCCGGCTGCCAGGCCGTCGTGGTGTGGCAGGTCGTGCAGTCCGTCGGAAACCCGGCGTGCGGTGGAGCGTTCGCGGTCGTGAACTGCTGCTGGTGGCAGCCGTAGCACGCCGTCGAAAGTCCCGCGAACACGTTGTTCACGTGGCACTGCTGGCAGGTCACCGCCTGGTGCGCACCCGTGAGCGGAAACGCGGACTTGCTGTGATCGAACGACGCCGGCTGCCAGGCCGTCATCGTGTGGCACGTCGCACAGTCGTTCGAAAAGCCCGTGTGCACCGGCGCCGTCGCAGTCGTGAAATCCTGATTGTGGCAGGAGATGCACTGTGCCGACGCGGCGCGGAACACGTTTCCCGTGTGGCACTGGGAGCACGCGAGCGCCGCGTGGGCTCCGACGAGCGGGAACCCGGTGCTGGCGTGATTGAAATTCGCCCCCCAGTTCATCGCGTTCACCGCGTGGCAGCTCTGGCAGTCCGTCCCCAGCCCCGACTGGCGGTGGTTCGGCGACTGCGTCCCGTCGTAGTCGGCCTGGTGGCACCCGTAGCAGTCCGTTCTCATCCCGGTGAATTCGTTCTTCTGCTCGTTCGTATGGCATTCCTGGCACGGGACGGTCGCGTGCACCCCCACGAGCGAGAATCGGGTCGAGGCGTGCCTCCGGACCATGTCCGGCACCAGCCAGGACTGCGGCGCGTGGCAGCGGTCGCACGTCGCCCCGAGCTCGCCCCGGTGCACGTCCTCGTGGCAGTCCGCGCAGCGCGAGGCCGCCTTCCTGAATTTGAACGTCAGGCTCGTATGGCAGTCCATGCATTTCACCTGGCCGTGCTGCCCCTTCAGGGCGAACCCGGTCTTTTTATGATCGAACTTCGCCGGTACCGGCATCTCTTTCCACGACTCCGCGACGTGGCACTCCTCGCACGCGAACGAGAGCTTCCCGTGCGGCGAGTCCTGTGCAGGTGCGGGGGAACCCGTACAGACGACAGCGACGAGCAGAATCACAAAAAGGGACGGACCGCAAGTCCTCCCCCCCCGCGCGTGCTTCCCCATCCGTTCCATATCCGGCGGCCTCATGGCTGCAGTATCCTGTCTGGTCTAGAGTCTCTTTGAACCGAACGACTGCATCTCCCCCTGCGAATGGCAGTCGACGCACCGCATGGGGGTCCCCGCATACCGGCGGATCTTTTCCGATCCCCCCTCCTTCAGGGGCTTGTGGCAGTCCACGCAGGCGACCTTCACGTGCTTCCCCGTGAGGGGGAACTTCGTTTCATCGTGGTTGAACGCGAGCGCGGTCCATGCCTTCGGGTCATGGCACGACTCGCACCCCGCATAACGCCTGCTGGCAAACTGGCCGCCGTGAGGATCCCTGTGGCACGCGTCGCACCGCGGGCCCGTTTTCCACACGAACTGACGCGTGCTCTTCGCCCGGACAACATCCGAGGCGTGGCACTTCTCGCACGGAACCGCCTCGTGTCCCCCGACGAGGGGGAACTTCGATTTGTCGTGATCCGCGGAGGAATACGCCGCGGGGAGGAACCCGTCCACCGTGTGGCACGACTCGCAGGCCCCTCCGTCCTTCCGGGCTATGAACTGCGACGCGTGGGCGTCCTCGTGGCAGTCGACGCAGGCGCTGAATTTCTTCACGCGGCAGTCCGGCGGAACCCTCTTCCCCTGCGCGTTGACCGTTACCGTCCCGTGGCACTTCCCGCACTCGACGTTCTCGTGCTTTCCCTTCAGCGCGTAGCGCGCGGTGGCGTGCACGAACGTGTTCTTCGTCCAGCCGTCCTCGGTGTGGCACGATTCGCACGCCCCCTTTTCCTTTCTCTGCGCGAATTCGCCCCGGTGCGCGTCCCCGTGGCAGTCCGTGCATTTCTGAAAATTCCTCACGACGAAATTCTGCACGAGCTTCCCGTCCGCCCCGCGGACCGGCAGGTGGCACTGCTCGCACCTGACGCCCGCGTGCCTGCCCTTCAGGGGGAACTTCGTCGTCGCGTGGTCGAAGTTCCTTGTCGCCCCCGTTTGCCACCCGGAGGTCGAATGGCAGCTCTCGCACGGCTTCTGGAATCTCCCTCTGTGCGGATCCGTATGGCACGACGAGCATTTGTCGAAGGAGAGACCGACGTACTTCACGGTCTTCACGTCCGCGGGTATGGCCGCGTGGCATTTCCCGCACTCCACCTGCATGTGCTTCCCCGTCAGGCGGTACTTTGCCCTGTCGTGGGCGAATCGCGAGGCGGGTTTCCACCCGTCGACCGTGTGGCAGTTCTGGCACCGGAGGGCGAGCTGTCCTTTGTGCTGATCCGCATGGCAACCGACGCAGTCGGTCGGAAGGCCGAGGAACGTGCGGGAACCGAGGAGCGCGCGGTCCGCCCTGACGTCCGCGGCGGCGATGTGCTCCTGCGTATGGCACTTCGCACACTCGAGGGGACGGTGCTTCCCTTCGAGCACGAATCCCGTTTCGTCGTGGTTGAACTTCTTCTGGTCGAACCGGACGAGCGTGAAATTCCGGCCGTGGTGTTCGCTGTGGCACTCCACGCACTGCTTCCCCGCGAGCTTCGCGTGATACCCCTTCCCCGCGCTCACGCGCGTGCGGAGCTCCGCGTGGCATTCGAGGCATTTCTCGTTCGTCACCTCTTTCCCCAGGGCGTGGCACTTCGTGCAGTTCCGCATCCCTTCGAGTGAGGCGTGGGCGTTCGCCAGGTCACCCGGGGAGATCTGTGCCGTGGCCGCCGCCCCGCACGAGAGCACGAGAGCGGCGAGCATGACCGCGGGCGATATGTGCGCCCTCAGAAGACCCACGTGTATCCGAACGCGATGGCGACGCCGACGTGGATGCTCAGGATCACGAACATGACGACCGAGAAGGGCAGATGGACGACGTGCCAGTAGTGGAAGATCTTCTTGAACTGCTGGAGAAAAGCGATGCGCCGCGTCAGCATGATCCGCCGGGACGCCATCGTGCGTATCCTGTGGAGCACCTGCCCGTGCAGCCCGCGCCGTTGCAGTGTTTCGAAGAGCGCATGGAGACGCGAGCGCCGCGTGATGTCGTTCACGATGAAGAAGCTGATGACTTCCATCAGCCCCATTTCGGCGACGGGCTTTGAGGGAAGCGCGGCGCTGTCGATGAGCTTCAGGAGATCGGCGTCAAGTCCGAATTGCTTCCGGAGCGTTTCGGCGATCTTTTCGTTCTCGGCGACCAGTTCCTGCGAGGAGAGTTCGTTCCCGTGTATCCCCTTGGGGATCTGGACATAGAAATACCTGCCGACGATCCCGCTCAGGACGACGGCCGCCATGCTCCAGAAACTCACGGCGACGAGCCCCCCGAACTTGAACGTCGTGTGGTAGACGACCAGAATCGGACCGAGAAGGCAGAGAAAAATATGGAATTCGAGCCAGTTCTTGATGCGCCCCATGTTGGCCATGGCGCGCCACCGCTTGCGGGAAGAATACAGGATCACGCCGACGGTGATCATCAACGATCCGATGATCCCGTAGCCCTGGCCGAGAATTCCGGTTGGTTTGAGCGAACTGTACAGGGGATGAAAGGGACGATCTTCGAGCGGGGTTGAATAATAACCGGCGCCGTGGACGCCGATCACCAAAGCACTTAAAACGCCTGCCGCAAGGAGGAAGAAGACATAGACTTTGTGTACATCTTTCGCCATTAATCCCCCCCTGGGCCGGCAATTGAATTCAATGAACGTGAACCGACGAATTACAGATTATTTGCCGAAATTGTCAAGCTGAAAAGGAGATATTCTGCGAATATATGCGCTGGGTCAAACAGCGGATTGCGTGATGCCTGTCACGTTGTGAAGCGCAGAAAGGAGATTCTGGGTCGTAAACGGCCTCGGGAGTGTCGCAGCGGCCCCGGGGAGCACGTCATCGGGCTTGTTGCCGGTCATAATGACCTTAAGAGAAGGATTTGTGCTCTGAAGAACTCTGAGTATGGTGGGCCCGTCCACGTACGGCATGTCCATGTCGATGATCGCCGCGTCAATGCCGGCTCCCGGACGGCGGCAGAGAGCGATCGCCTCCGAACCGTCGACCACCGTCACCGCGTCGTACCCGTGGGCGATGAGAATTTTCTTCACGATGTCTCTCAGTGAAGCATGCGACTGCGCCACCACGACCCTGCGCCCTCCCCCCAGATGGAGATCCGGATCAGAGCCTTCGCCCGGACTCTCCCCGGCGGGAAGGTACACCTTGACATTGGTTCCCTGATCCGGCACGCTGAAGATGTTGATGAACCCGCGGTGGTTCCTGGCGATCGCCGCGGCAGTCGAAAGTCCCAGTCCGGTCGTCCGCCCCGGCGGCTTCGTCGTGAAGAACGGTTCGAAGACTTTGCCGATGATCTCGGGAGGTATGCCCCGGCCGGTATCGCTCACGGTAATCACGACGTAGCGTCCGGGAAGCGCGTGCGGGATCATCGCCACGACACCCGCTTCGATGAGGAGATTCTCCGCGGCGATCCTCAGAACGCCGCCGTCCGGCATCGCCTCCCGGGCGTTCGTGCAGACGTTCTGCAGTATCTGTGCAATCTGCGACGGCGTGCCCGGTATCGCCCAGAGCCCGTGTTCGAATGCCGTCTCCAGTGGAATCGATTCGGGAAGTCCCCCCCTGACAATCCGCGCGGTCTCGGCGAGAATCTCCGCGGGATCGAGAAGGCCTTTCCCGCTCCCCGCATTGTCCGCCAGGGCGAGGACCTGATTCGCGATCTCCATGCCTCTTCGCGCATTCGTCGCGACCGTCGCCACCGCCTGCCGGGACGAATCGTCGTCGGCCTTCGAGGCGATTGCCGGGACAGCGAGCATGACCGGCGTCAGCATGGCGTCCAGGTCGGCCGCCAGAGCCGAGGCAAGGCTCGAGATCCCCTCCATGTGGCGGGCCCGGAGTTCGTAGACTTCGAGCTCCCTCTTCCCCGTAATGTCGGTGCATATGACGAGGACGGATTTCGCCCGCCCGTCGGCATCCCGGATCAGCGTCCAGCTGCTGTCGACAAGAACCATCACGCCGTTTTTTCTCTTCTGCTTGAGCTCGCCCGCCCAGTACCCTTCGACGAGCGTCGTGTGCGCGGCCCCGCCGAGCCTGTGGATCTGCTCGGTATGGAGCACCTCGGCCGAGAGCTTTCCCCGGACTTCGTCCGCACTCCAGCCGTAGAGCGAAGCAGCGGCGTTGTTCCAGAACAGGATACGATCCTCGGGATCGCAGACGAACACGGCCTCCTGCACCTGTTCCAGCAGCCCGTCCCCGCCGGCCCCGGGCGCCTCCACGCGGGGAGCCCCTCCTCCATCCGTCACAAGCGCCAGCGAACCGATGATCTCACCGCGGACGTTCCGGTGGGGCGAAGCGGTGATGCGGGCGGCGAACAGAGACCCATCCTTCCGTTTCAGGGACGCGTCGTAGTGCTCCGTCACGCCCTGCCTGCGGCGCTCATTCCGTTCGTACAGGAGCCTGCGGTCCTCGTCGGGGATGAGGAGCGTCGAGGCGAGGCGGCCGAGCATCTCGCCGTCCGCGTAGCCGCTCAGTTCCGACATCCGCCGGTTCACGAACGTGATGACGTCCTCCATGTCGGTCACGATGACCCCGGCGGTCATTTCCTCGAGGAGCGCGTGGAAATGCGCTTCGCTCTCGGCAACCACGCGGAGCGCGAGCCGGTGCTCCAGCTCCGCTGCGGCGCGCGCCGCGGTGACGGTGAGAACGGACCGTGCCACGTCCGGGTTCGGCAGGGGACTGTCGTGGATAACGAACAGGTGCCCGATGACCCCTCCGGACGCATCGATCAGCGGAGTCCCCAGATACGAACACGCGTCCATCGCCGCAAGGGCGGATTCCTCCGGGAAGAGCTGCTGGACGTCCGTGGCGAAATACGTCGTTTTCGCCTCACGGATGACCCGTTCACACGTCGTGTTCGCCACGTCGTACTCGAATTCCGGCGCGGGCGCTCCCGCCGCCCAGTAGGCGAGCGCCCTTACCCGTTCGCGCCTCCTGTCGGTGCATTCGGAAACGAGGGCGTATTTCACGCCGAGCGTTTCGGCGATGGCGCGCACCAGCCCCGGGAAGAACTCCTCCCCGCGGTTCCGCGCGATCTCTTCCTGCACCTGGCGCATGAACTCTCCCGCCATCCGCCGCTTGCTGATGTCGCGCGAGACGATGACGATCTTGTCCGGGTTCCCCTCCGCGTCCCTGACGACGCTTCCCTGGGATTCGATGTACCGGATGTTCCCGTTCCTGTCCACGAGACGGTATTCCAGGCGCTGCCCGACGCCGGTGGCCACGGTCTCGCGGAACACGTTCCGGACGTCTTCCCTGTCCTCGGGGTGCACGTCGACGAACGAGCTCGTTCCCTCCAGCGTGTCGGGCTCATCGAGAAGGTCGGCGTAGGCGGGGTTGTTGTAGATGCGGCGTCCCTCGAGATCGAGGACGGCGATCAGATCGGTCGTGCTTTCGACGGTCCTTTTGAACAGGTCGTCCGCCGGGACAGGGGGGGGAAGGGGCGGGGGGGCGGCCTCCGCGGGGGGCGGGGCATCGGGCTCCGGAAGCGGAGCGGCGGCCGGCGGGTTCTCGAGCATCGCCCTGACGGCGGCGCCGAGCCGCGCGATGTTCTTTTTCGGGATATAGTCGCCGGCCCCCGCCTTCAGCGCATCCACGGCGGTCTCTTCGGACCCGCCTCCGGAGACGATGATCCACCGGACATCGGGGTTGTCCGCCCTCTGCTGGCGCACAAGGGCGATGACGTCGGTGCGGGGGACGACGCTGTCGGCCACGACGATGTCGGGCCTGTACTCGGCCATGATCCTGTCGAACATGTCCTTCGTGCCGACGCGGCGCGAGTTCAGGGGGACGCCCGCCTTCCGGAGCTGCATGATGATGACTTCCGCGTCCGTCGGATCGGGTTCCAGGATGAGTATTCTTTTTTCGTCAGTCATTGAAGGGCCCCGTTCTCAGGATTGGCGACTCCGTCAGTGCACCGCGTTCCCCTCCAGCACTCCGCCCAGGCGTTTGTCCGATCTCAGGAGCGCGAACGCGAAAATCAGTCCGACGAGCCCGAGCGAGGAGAACATGACCATGCTCGCCGTGTAGTTCTCCGTGGCATCCCGCAGCCAGCCGTTCAGGTAGGGAAACGCGGCAAGGCCGAAGTTCTGAATCATCGTCGTCAGCCCGAACGCCGTCCCCACCCTGTTCTTTTCGACGATGAGCGGGATCGCCGGCCACATCGCCGCGGGCACCAGCACGAACGAGACGCCGAGCATGATCATCGGAAAGGCCGGCGGGACCATCGTGAACGCCATGACGAGAAACGCCGGGACCATGAGGAGGGACCCCAGAACCATCATCGACGCCCTGCGGCCGAACCTGTCGACGATCTGCCCGAACACCGGCGCGAAAATCATCGAGGCGAAGATGATGATCGTCGTCGTTCCCCCGGCCGTCGTGAACATGTGGAAGATGTTATAGAACACCTGGTAGAAGAATCCCCCCTCCGAGGGGGCGGTCATCGGCAGGCCCCACTTCGAGTTGAAGAAATCCGTCGAAAGGGCCGTGAACGGGAATATCGCCGAGTAGAACGTCACGCACAGCAGCGTCACGTACCAGTACGAGGAGGAGAATTTCTTGATGTCACCGATCACGATCTTGTCCCCGCCCCCCTCCTCCTTGAGCGCCAGGGCCCTCTCCCCGCGCCGGTCCAGCAGGTTGTACACGAGGTTCGATCCCAGGGATGCGGCGCAGAAGATGACGGCCGCCCAGAGCGCGAACCGGTAGTCCTTGAAATAGTCCGCGATCAGCGCTTCCGTGTTGAAGCTGAAGAGGGTGCCGAGCCGGCTGAGCGTCAGGCCGATGCCGAACGACAGGGCGAGTTCCTTCCCCTTGAACCAGCGGGCGAATATCGCGCTCTGCGCCACGACAAGGGATTCCGAGCCCCAGCCGAAGATGAACCGGCCGAGATACAGGATCCAGAGGCTCGGCGCCAGGGCGACGATCAGGGCGCCCGCCGTGACGAGACCCGAAAACAGGAGGCTCGCCCGGCGGGTGCCGATCCTGTCGATGAGGAGTCCGCCGATGAACACCGAGAGGATCGCGGCGACGCTGTACACGGTGTACATCTGGCCGATGGATTCGCGGTCCACGCCCAGCGCCGTGATGAGCATCGGCGCGATGGCGCCGACGCTGTCGTACGCGAAGTAACTCCCGAACGTCAGGAGGGCGACGAAAAAGAGGACCGCGAACCTGTACGAACGATGGCGCGGGTCCAGGCGCAGCACGGAAAAGAACCCGTCCGACGCGGGATCAGGCATCTTCAGCCCCCTTTCGGTTGTTGACGGATGACGCGGGCGTCACTGCGCGTTCTTCAGTATCGCCAGGAGAAACTTCCAGTACTTGTCGACGGTATCGATGAAGATCTTCTCGTCGGGCGAGTGCACCGCCTCGAGCGTCGGACCGAACGACACCATGTCCATCCCGGGAAACTTCTCGCCGATGATGCCGCACTCGAGTCCCGCATGGATCGCCTTCACCTCGGGGTCCTTCCCGAACAGCTGCCTGTACGTCGACCGTGCAAGCTTCAGAATCGCCGAGTTCATGTCCGGCTTCCATCCCGGATATCCGTCGGGTCCCTCCACATCGGCCCCCCCCAGGGTAAAGACGGCGGTCACGGACTCGCAGATCTCGTCGATCTCGGACGCCACCGAGCTCCGCTGGCTCGTCGCGACGGTCACCGATTTCTTCTCCGTCTTCACGACGGCGACGTTCGTGGAAGTCTCGACGAGCCCGGGAATGTCCGCGCTCATCTTCGTCACGCCGTGCGGGAGCGCGGCGATCGTGCTGCAGATCTTCTTCTGGAGCGGCCTGGCGAGGACCCGCGCCTTCTTCTTCGTGGGCGCGAGCGTGATCGCAAGGTCGGCCTCCACGCTCCCCAGCTCCGCCCGTATCGTCGCGTTGCAGGCGGCGACGACGGCGGCCGCGTCGTTCCACTTCTTCTTCGGGAGGAACAGGAGGGCTTCCGCTTCGCGCGGAATGGCGTTGTGCTTGTTCCCGCCGTCGACGGACGCCAGCCGCGCCCCCAGCGGCGCGAGCCGGAGGATGACGCGGTTGATGATCTTCACGGCGTTCCCGCGCCCCTTGTCGATCTCGAGCCCGGAATGGCCCCCTTTCAGCCCCGTGACTTTCAGCTCCGCGCCGGCGCTCCCGGCGGGGACGGATTCGAACGACGCCTTCCAGGATCCGAGCGTGTCGCGCCCGCCCGAGCAACCCACGTACAGGTGCCCCTCCTCTTCGGAATCGAGGTTCATCAGGGTCCTGCTCTCGAGCATCCCGGGCGTCAGGTTGCTCGCTCCCGTCAACCCCGTTTCTTCATCGATCGTGAACAGGAATTCCAGCGGGCCGTGGACGAGCGCGCGGTCTTCCATGATCGCCAGGTTCGTCGCAACGGCGATCCCGTTGTCCGCCCCGAGCGTGGTCCCGTTCGCCATGATGACGTTCCCCTTGCGGACGAGCTCGATCGGGTCCTTCGCGAAATTATGGACCTTGTCCTTGTTCTTCTCGCACACCATGTCCAGGTGTCCCTGGAGCGCGATGCTCCGGACGCCTTCTTTCCCCGGACTTGCAGGCTTCCTGACGACCACGTTCCCGAATTTGTCGGCCGACGCCTTCAGCCCCATCCGGGTCGCGGTGTCCACGATGTACTTCGTTATCGCTTCCTCGTGCTTGGAGCAACGCGGGATCTTCGCGATCTCGGCAAAATACTTCCACACGGCGGGCGGCTGCAGTCCTTCAATCGCTTGCGACATTGTTCGGTGCTCCTTTCAATAGTGTGGACCCCGCCGTGGCGGGGATCTTCAATGCTCACATGACGGCGGTCGGCGGAGCCGGCTCATCGGGCCTCCCTGCCTTCGAAAGCGGGACATAGATCAGGTAAAGCGCGAGGATCACGAACACGGGAATCGCGAGCCAGGGTGCGATCGACTCGAAGCCGGGGACCATCCAGAATTTTGCCGGGCCTCCGACCTGGTCGCGGACGAAGACCACCGTGGCGATGAAGAGGCCGACAAGCGCCTCGCCCGCGATGAGTCCGGACGCCGAGAGAATGCCGGCGTTCTCCACGCGCGCCTTCTGGGCCTCGTTGAGCCCCCGCTTTTCGGCGCGTTTGTTCACCATGCCCCGGATCAGCCCCCCCACGAATATGGCGAACGTCGTTTCCAGCGGCAGGTACATGCCGACGGAGAACAGCATCGGGCTTTTCACCCGGACGAGGATGAGCGAGATTCCCAGCGCGATCCCGACGACGACGAGCGGCCAGGCCATTTCGCCCCCGACAATGCCCTGGGAGAGGGCCGCCATGAGCCCTGCCTGGGGTGCCGAGAGGTTGGCGCTTCCGAACCCGCCCGTCGCCGGGTGGGCTGCAAGGTCGGCGTTGTGAAGCACGTAGAGGGGGAAGAACATGACGAGCCCCGCCACGATGACGCCGATGATGTCGCCGATCTGCATTTTGGACGGCGTACCTCCCAGGATGTGCCCCACCTTGAGGTCCTGCAGCATCTCCCCCGCGACGGCGGAGGAGACGCAGACCACCGCGGCCACGCCCAGGACGGCCGCGACCCCCTGGATCCCCTTGACGCCGATGATGACCATCGTCAGCGCCGCGATAACCGTCGCCGCAAGCGTGAGGCCCGAGATGGGATTATTGGACGAACCGATCAGCCCGACAAGGTTCCCCGACACCGCGGCGAAGAAGAACCCCGTGATGATCATGACGATCGCGGCCAGGACCGCACCGACGTACATCTGCGTGAAATAGAAGTAGAGCCCGATCATCAGCGCGAACACGATCACGACGCCGAGGATGACGAGCTTGAACGGGAGGTCGCGTTCCGTCCTCTCGGTGGCCGCGGCCTGTCCGGCGGATTTCCGGACGTCGGCGACACCGCGCTTGATCCCCAGGATCAGGTTCTTCCGCATTTTCCAGAGCGTGAAGCACGCGCCGACAAGCATGCCGCCCACGGCGATCGGCCTGACGATGTACCGGTACAGGTGTCCCGTCACCGCGGCCCAGGCCGCCATCGAATCGCCGTTGTTCATCGCGGTGTACTTGTCGATGAGCTGCGGGCCCAGGAAGAAGACGAGGAGGGGAACGAAGAGCCCCCAGGCAAGGAGGCCCCCCGCAAAGTTGAGCGCGCCAAGCTCGGGCCCGATGATGTAGCCGACGCCGATGTACGCGGGCGTGGCCGCGGGGGCGGAGATCGTGGTGATCCCTCCCCCGGCGATCTTCTCCGCATCGCCCTTGAGGCCGAGCCTGACGAACGATTCCTTCAGCTTCCCGACGCCGACCTGGAAATCGAGTCCCGTGGCCTGCAGGACGCCGAGCCCGTCCAGCAGCTTGATGAGCGCACCCACCCCCATGGCCTTGAAGAGCTGGATCGCCGCGTCCGCTCCCCTCTGCCCCGCCTTGTGGATCTCGGAAGCCGCGACCGATTCCGGGAACGGGAGCCCCTCGTCTTCGACCATCACGCGCCTGAGTATCGTGACGAACAGGATCCCCAGGATGCCGCCCAGGACCATCAGTGACGCCGCGGTCAGGTATTCCGGAAGCATCGAATCCGGCGTGAAGTTCCATATGCGGAGGATGACGAACGCGGGGATCGTGAAGACCGCCCCCGCGGCCACCGATTCGCCGATCGATCCGACCGTCCTGGCGAAGTTCTCTTCCAGGAGCGTCCCCTTCATCATGCGAAGGACCGCCATGCCGATGACCGCCGCCGGGTACGTCGCCGCGATCGTCATCCCCGCCTTCAACCCGAGGTAGGCGTTCGCCGCCCCCAGGATGACGCACATGAAGAGGCCGATAACAAGCGCCCGGAGCGTGAACTCCCTCATATCGGACGAGGCCGCCACCATCGGCGTGTGTTTTGACTCAGCCATTGTCGCTCCTTCGTTATGGTGAAGTAGACCTGACTATTGGTTCCTCATGAACAGCGCTTTAACCACGTACCCGGCAACCTCGGGATTCTCCTTGAATCGCCGCGTCGAGTACCCGTACCAGTGTTCGCCGAACGGGACGTAGAGACGGACCCTGTGGCCGTCGCGGACAAGCCGTTTCCGGAGCTCCGGCCGCACGCCGAGGAGCATCTGGAACTCGTACTGGTCCTTCCGGAGCCCCATCGAGCGGATGAAGCCGTAGGCGGCGTCCACGAGGACCGTGTCGTGCGTGGCGATCCCCACGTACGCGTTCCGCTTGAGCATCAGCTCGAGCAGCCGGACGAAATTCTGCTGGACCTCCTCCCGCGACTGGAAGGCGATTTCCTTTTTTTCCTTGTAAATCCCTTTGCAGAGGCGGAAGTTCGGCCTGTCGTCGAGGAGCCCCAGGACATCCTCCTCCGACCGTCTCATGTACGCCTGGAGGACGATGCCCGTATCGGGGAACTCCCTGTGCAGCGTGCGGAATATCGCGATCGTGTCGGTCGTGCACGTCGAGTCTTCCATGTCGAACCGCACGAAGATCCTGTGCCCTGCCGCGACCTTCAGGATCTCGCGGACGTTCTCCGTGCAGAACTCCCTGTCGAGCTTCAGGCCGAGGGAGGTGAGCTTGATGGAAAGATTGGAGTCGAGCTTCTCGCGGGCGATCGTCGCGAGGACTTCGTTGGATTGCTCCCGCGAGGCGACGGCCTCGTCGCGCCGCGTGATGTCTTCGCCGAGCACGTCGAGGGTCGCGCAGACCCCCTCGGCGTTGAGCGCGCGGACGGTCGTGATCGCGTCCTGAACAGTTTCGCCGGCGATGTACCGGCCGGCGAAGTAGCGAACCATGGGTTTGGGTATTGCAGGGATTGATGCAACGACGAGCCGGTTCAAGAGATGCATAGGATGTCCATTCTGTTGTCGTCAAGGCACGTTTCTCCCCGTCCATCTCCCGTCCCGATCGGATTCCGGGGTTCACAGACGATGAGGAACAATGCCGGGCGGATCAGCCATGCAGTACTGCCAAAGGGAGAGAACGTGCAGAAAGCGGGTTCGGCTTGCGCGAAAATATACCCATCACCCCCCTGAAAAGCAAGGAACGGCTCCGCTGCCGCTCAGCGAAACAGGAAGTTGACGACCCAGACTGCCGCAAGCATCCCGACGACGTCGGCGATGACGCCGACGGGAACCGCGTGCCGCGTGTTCTTGATGCCCACCGAGCCGAAGTAGACGGCAAGGACGTAGAATGTCGTCTCCGAGCTCCCGTACATCGTCGAGGCCATCACGCCGATCAGCGAATCGGGGCCGTGGACTTTCATCAGCTCCGTCATCACCCCCAGCGAGCCGCTGCCGGAGAGGGGGCGCATGAACGCCATGGCCAGCGTCTCGGGGGGCATCCCGATGAGCGCCGTGGCGGGAGCGAGGAGCCGCGTCAGAAGCTCCAGTGCGCCGCTCGCCCGGAATATGCCGATCGCGACGAGCATCGCCACAAGGTACGGGATGATGCGCACGGCGGTGGAGAACCCCTCTTTCGCCCCCTCCACGAACACCTCGTACACTTTCACCTTCTTCACGATCCCCCAGCCGAGGAAGACCACGAACATCAGCGGGATCGCGGCCACGGCGGCCGCATTGACGGCGGTGCGGAAGATCTCAGCCACGCGGAGCCTCCCCCGTTTTCCGGTAATAGGGAAGCCTCTGGAGGAACCTGGAGGCCGCGATGCCGGCGATCGTCGCGCATCCCGACCCGATGATCGATGTGCCGATGATGATCCCCGGGTTCGCGGACCCCACCGCGGCGCGGACGGCGATCGCCGTGGCGGGAATGAGGACGAGCCCCCCGGTGTTGATCGCCAGGAACGTGACCATGGCGTTCGTCGCGGTGCCGACTCTGGGGTTGAGCCTGTTCAGTTCTTCCATCGCCTTCAGGCCCATCGGCGTCGCGGCGTTGTTCAGACCCAGCATGTTCGCCGCGATGTTCATGATCATCGCCGCGAGCGCCGGGTGGTCCGCCGGAACGTCCGGGAAGAGCCGGCGGGTCGCGGGGGCCATGAGCCGCGTGATGACCTTCAGGAGGCCTGCCTCCTCGGCCACTTTCATGACGCCGAGCCAGAGCGCCATGATGCCGATCAGGCCGATCGAGATGTTCACCGCGGTCGCCGCGTAGTCGAGCGCCGCGGATGTCACCGCTTTCAGCTTCACGAATCTGATGTCTTCGATCACAATCCGGAGTGCGGCCGCCGACCCGTCGTCCGAGAGCTTCATCGAGGAGACCCAGGCGCCGAGCCGCCCTTTCTCCGCCGCGTGAAGGGCCATCTCCCGCCAGAACCGCGGTGCGGACTCCCCTGCGTTCATCGCCAGCGTCAGCCGGCCGGCGGCGTCCGCGGCAATGACCGCCGGCTGGTTCACGGACGAATCCGCGGCTCCCGGACCGTAGAACGCGTTGAACTCGTCCCGGGTGATGACGAGGGAACCCTCCCACGTGCTCCGCAGGGGGGAAGGGCGCCTGGCAATCGTAAAATGCAGGTCGAGCGGGATCCCGTTCCGGTACGTGTTCCCCGCCTCGTCGGCAATGTCGCTGCCGGCGGCGACGACGATGCCGAGAGCGATGAGGGAGATCCAGATATAGTTCAGCATGGGTGCACCTGTGGACGACCTGCATGGAACGGTACAGCCCGACGGGCCGCGGGCATTGTCAGAATCCGAGACGCACGGTGAGTCCGGGAACGGGGTTCAGCGGCCCCGGCGCACCCGGAAGGAGACGGAGCGAGAGATTGCCCCCGACGTCGAAATCAAAGAGGCTCGCATCGACGTACGCATCCGCGATGTTGACGAAATAGAGGATGACGAAATACCAGGCGAACGTATCCCGCTGCTCCTTGTAGAATTCACGTTCCCGGAGGTACACGGCGGCAAGGTTGGGATTGGCATTGAGGCTGTCGACGTACTGCTGCCTGTAGATCTGCGTCCGCCTGTTCTGATCGAGCCACGTCGAGGCGAAGTACAGCCCGAGACCAAGGACGACGGGGACTTTCCAGTACGACTGGTTGTAGAACTGGCCGGCGCCGGGAACGACGGCGGAAAGCAGCATCGCGAGTCCCGGTGATTTCTTCGCGCGGATGCCCGGGTGGAGCGTGTCGCCGGTCCAGGAGGTCGTGTCGGCGCCCCGCCCGGACCGGGACGAATCGGGGGGCTCTCCGCTCGCCGGGAGGGCGCCCGCGCAGAGCGGCGTGCCGGTGACGAAAAGCAAAACGGCGAGCGTGTGCCGGACGGACGGTGTCATCGTCGTCCGTCAGCGGGACCGGGAGATTCCTATCGCATCGATCTCGACGCGGACGTCGCGCGGAAGGCGGGCCACCTCGACCGTGGTGCGTGCCGGCGGCGACGCGGAGAAATAGGCGCCGAACACCTCGTTCATACCCCCGAAATCCGCCATGTCCTTCAGGTACACGGTCGTCCTGACGACGGAGGCCAGATCCGATCCCCCGGCTTCCAGGATCGCCTTCAGATTCTCCATCACCTGCCGGGTCTGCGCGCGGATGTCGCCGGGGACGACTTCCCCCGTCGCCGGGTTGAGGGGGATCTGCCCCGCCGTGAACACGAGTCCCTCCGGGGTGACCGCTCCCTGGCTGTACGGACCTATCGCAGCCGGGGCCTTCCCCGTGGCAATGATCGTTTTCTCCATGGCTCGTCCGCTCCCTTGTTGATGAACCTGCCGCCCGTTCAGCGCGTCCTGTCTTCGATCTCCGAAAAAATCTCCAGGATCCGCTCGAGGTCGTCCGCCGAATAATATTCGATCACGATCTCCCCCTTCCCGTCCTGCAGCATTCTCACCTGGACACGGGTCCCGAGGAACTGCCGGAGACGCTCCTCGATGCTCGCCAGGGAGCTGGAGACCGCTCCCCCTGCGTGCGCTCCGGGCCTGCGGCTCCCCTTCTTCCCTTTCTTTTCCCGTGCAAGGCGCTCCACGTCGCGCACGGAGAGTCCCCGGCTGACCGTCTTTCGGAATATCTCCATCTGCCGGTCCGGATCCTCGATGGCGATCAGGGCGCGGGCGTGGCCGCTGGAGATGTCCCCTTTCCGGACCGCACCCTGGATCGGCTCGGGGAGCTTCAGGAGGCGGAGGAAGTTCGTGATCGTGGTCCTGTCCTTCCCGATCTTCTGCGACACCTCCTCCTGCGTGTACCGGCATTCGTCGATAAGCCGCTTGTAGGAGATGGCGATCTCGATCGGGTTGAGGTGTTCGCGCTGGAGGTTTTCGATCAGGGCCAGCTCGAGCATCTCCTCGTTCGACCGGACCCTGATGATGTACGCGGGGATCTGCTTCAGTCCCGCTTCGCGTGCGGCGCGGACGCGGCGTTCACCCGAGATCAGCTGGTACACGTCCCCCAGCCGGCGGACGGTGACCGGCTGGATGATCCCCTTCTCCTGTATCGATCGCTTGAGCTCGTCGAGGGCGACGGGCTCGAACTCGGCGCGGGGCTGGTACGGGTTCCGCTCGATCCTGTCGAGCGCGATCGACGCGATGATGTCGTTCGTGACCCCGTCGTCCTGCCCCCCCGGAGGAAGCGGAGGCACGGCCGCCTGCCGCGGAATGAGTGAGGCGAGGCCTCTGCCGAGCACGGGTTTCATCTTGGCCATGGTGCCCCGTTCATTGTGTGATGATCTGGTGGTCGTTCTTCACGAGGACTTCCTGGGCGAGATCCATGTAGTTGCGCGTTCCCGTCGACACGGCGTCGTACAGGATGATGGGTTTCCCGAAGCTGGGCGCCTCGCTCAGGCGGACGTTCCGCGTGACGACCGACTTGAACACCTTGTCGCCGAAGTACTTTTTCACTTCCTCCACGATCTGGTTCGAGAGCCTGAGCCTGCCGTCGAACATCGTCAGGAGGACCCCTTCGATGGCCAGGGCCTCGTTGAGCTGTTTCTTCACCATGCTGATCGTATTCAGGAGCTGGCCGAGCCCCTCAAGCGCATAGTATTCGCACTGCACGGGGATCAGGACCGAATCGGCCGCCGTCAGGGCGTTGAGCGTGACAAGGCCGAGCGAGGGAGGGCAATCGATGAATATGAAGTCGTAATCGTTCCGGACGGCGTCAAGCGCGTTCTTGAGCCGCTTTTCCCGGTCTTCGAGCTGCACGAGCTCGAGCTCGGCTCCCACGAGGTTGATGTGGGAAGGCATGACGGAGAGAAACGGCATCTGGCTTTTCTGTATCGCCTCCGCCGCCGAGAGCCCGCCGACGATGACCTCGTACGTGCTCCTCCCCTCGGAAGAGGACTCCAGGCCTATCCCGCTCGTGGCGTTCGACTGCGGGTCGGTGTCCACCAGGAGCGTCCTTTTTTCCGCCGCCGCGATGCATGCGGAGAGGTTGACGGCGGTCGTCGTCTTCCCGACCCCCCCCTTCTGGTTCGCAATCGTTATGATCTTGCCCAAAAAGCTCACCGTGAAACACTGTGAAACATCGGAGTGTTCAAAAAGATACCTCTTTTGAAGACTTCATGCAATTGAATTGTACGGCGATCCAGCCTGCGTGAATTCCGGCCGGGGGGGGTAACTCAGGGTCAGGAAGGGTCCTGACCGGGGGGCTTTGAGAGGTTTTTGTCTTCCGCGTGGTGTTTGACGACGTGGGCTTCGGCAATGAACACGACCTCTTCGGCGATGTTCGTCGAAAGATCCGCCACCCGCTCGAGGTTCCGGCTTACCCGGATCAGGTCCAGCGCCTGCTCGATCAGGTGGGGTTCCGTCCGTATGATCGCCACAAGCTCCCCCACCGTCTTCCTGTTGAGGTCGTCGATCGTGTCGTCGCTGACGAGGACCGCCCGGGCTTTCGCCGAGTCCGCGTGGATGAACGCATCGATCGAATCCCGGAGCATTCCCTTCGTGACCTGCGCCATCCGGGGGATGTCCACGAACGGTTTGACGGGTTTCATCCCGGCATACTGGAGCGCGGATTCGGCGATGTTGACGGCGTGGTCGCCGATCCTCTCCAGGTCGTTGTTGATCTTCATCGCCGCGAGGATGAACCGGAGATCGGAAGCGACGGGCTGCTGCAGGGCCAGGAGGTCGACGATCGCGTCGTCGATCTCGATTTCCATCGCGTTGATCCGCTCGTCCCGGGCGATGATCTCCCTTGCCAGGTCGGCGTTTCTCTCCAGGAGTGCCTGGATCGACTGGGCGATGGCCTCTTCGGCGAAGCTCCCCATCTTGATGAGGTTGGTCTTGACCGCTTCGAGCTCTTCGAGAAAATGTCGCTGCATGAGGTTGCTCAGGAATATGACATTGCCAACATACGGAACCGGGACCGATTGTGCAAGGGAAGGGTGTCCGGAGACGCCGACGCGGGAGATGATGATCAGTCCCGCCTCACGGCATCGCGGCGTTCAGGAGCGCACCCCCTCGCCGGCATTGTGCTTCACGAGCTTCGCCTCGACGATGAATATGACGTCCTCGGCGATGTTCGTCGCGTGGTCGGCGAGCCGTTCCAGGTGGCGTGAAAGGATGAGGATGTGGGCGGCGGGCTCCACGCGGTCGTGGTGGCTCTTCATTTCTGCCACGAGCGAGTGGAAGAGCCCGCCGTCGAGCTTATCGACGACGTCGTCGCTCACCAGGACGCGGGAGGCGAGCGTTGCGTCACTCCGGATGAACGAGTCCAGGGCGTCACGGACCATGATGCGCGCGATATTGGCCATCTCGGACAGCCGCGTCGAGAGGAGAAATCCCCTGTGCAGTGCGAGCGGCTCGACCCGCTCGCAGATATTGACGGCGATATCGCCTATCCGTTCGAGCTGTGAATTGATCGCCAGAGACGACATGAGCATTCTCAGGTCGACGGCGACGGGCTGGTTGAGCGCGAAGATGTCCATGCAGTGCTTGTCGATCAGCGTGTCGAAGGCGTCGACCTCCTTGTCCCGCGCCATCACCTCCCGTGCACGTGCGAGGTCTCCCTCGAAGAGCGCCCGGCAGGCCGATCCCAGTTGATCGTCCACGAGGCTCCCCATCTTCACGAGCGTCGTCTTCAGTTCGTCAAGCTCCCGTTCAAAGTGTCGCTCCATATCAACCGAACCTGCCTGTGATGTAATCTTCCGTCTGTCGTTTCTCCGGCGTCGTGAAGATCTTCTTCGTCTCGCCGATTTCGATGAGCTCGCCCAGGTAGAAAAACGCCGTCATGTCGCTCACCCGCGCGGCCTGCTGCATGTTGTGCGTCACGATCGCGATCGTGTAGTTCTGCTTCAGCTCGTAAATCAGCTCTTCGATTTTGGCGGTGGACAGCGGGTCCAGCGCGCTCGCGGGCTCGTCCATCAGGACGACCTCCGGGCTCACGGCAAGCGTGCGCGCGATGCACAGCCGCTGCTGCTGCCCCCCCGAGATGCTCATCCCGGACTTGTTCAGAGAGTCTTTCACTTCGTCCCAGAGTGCGGCCTGGCGGAGGCATTTCTCCACGACCTCGGCGAGGTGTTTTCGGTTATGATGACCATTAAACCTGAGTCCGGCGGCGACGTTGTCGAATATCGACATCGTCGGAAACGGGTTCGGCTTCTGGAACACCATCCCCACCCGGCGGCGCAGGTTCACTTCGTCGATCTGCGTGATGCTCTCCCCGTCAAGCGTGATCGACCCCTTCATCGTTCCGGACGCCACCTCGTGCATCCTGTTGAGGCAGCGGAGGAACGTCGATTTCCCGCACCCCGAGGGACCGATGATTGCCAGCACCCGGTTCGTCGCGACCTCAAGACTGACCTTTTTCAGAGCCTGCGTCCTGCCGAAGAACGCATCAACATTTTTCGCAACCATCTTTGGCGGCGTCGCCGCCTCGACGGCAGGCGACGGCTCGCCAGAAGGAACATCCATGACTTTCCTCTCGGAAGTTGTTGCCAGATCAATGCTCCGCATAGCGGCTCCGTGTGACAATTCGGAATATGACGCTCAAAACGAAGATCAGGGCGATGAGCACAAACGCCGCCCCCCACGCCTGCCGGATCCAGTCTTCAAAGGGTGCTTTAGAATAATCGTAGATAAACACCGTGAGGGAGGCGATCGGCTGGTCAATCGCGGTCGACCAGAACCTGTTTCCCAGCGCGGTGAAAAGAAGCGGCGCCGTCTCACCTGCGGCGCGCGCGATGGCAAGGAGTATCCCGGTGGTGATCCCTTTCATCGCCGTCGGAAGGATGATCCTGAGCGTGGTCTTCCAGCGGGGTATCCCGATCGCCAGCCCCGCCTCCCGCATGGATTGAGGGACAAGCCGGATCATCTCCTCCGTTGTCCGTGTGACGGTGGGGATCATGAGTATGGCCAGCGCGACGCCTCCGGCAAGAGCGGAGAAATGCTTCATCGGGAGCACGACGATAACGTACGCGACGACGCCGACGACGATCGACGGAATACCGCTCAGGACGTCCGCCAGAAACCGCACCGTCCCGGCAAACGGGTTATTGCCGTATTCCGCAAGGTAGATCCCCGCCATGATCCCCACGGGGAGTCCAAAGAGCGCCCCGAGCCCGATGAGTATGCCGGTCCCCACAATGGCGTTCGCCATTCCCCCGCCCGCCTCACCGACCGGCTTCGGCATCTGGATGAAGAAGTCAATGTTGAGCGCGGAAATCCCCTGGACCAGCGTGTACGAAAAGATGAGCACAAGAGGCACGAGCGCGAGGAGAATACATCCCAGCGAAAACAGGAGCATGGCGTTGTTCTTCGCCTTGCGCCAGAGGAGGTACAGTTTTTCGTTCGTCGTCATCATGTCTTGAACCTTCGGGTCACGCTCCATACAATGAGACGGGCGAGTGCATTCAGTACGATCGTCATCGCGAAGAGTACGAGCGCAATCTCAATCAGCGCGCTCGTGTACATCGACGAACTGGCCTCGGCAAATTCGTTTGCGATTACGCTGGCCATGCTGTACGCGGGACTGAAGAGCGACGCCGATATCTCGGAACGGTTGCCGATGACCATCGTCACGGCCATCGTCTCCCCCACCGCCCGCCCGAGTCCGAGCAATGTCGCCCCGAGAATGCCCGATTTCGCCGAAGAGAGAATCACCCGCGTCGTCTCCCACCTCGTCGCCCCGAGTCCGAGCGCCGCCTCCCGCTGGAGGTTCGGTATCGCTTGCAGCACGTCGCGTGAAATGGACGCGATGATGGGAAGGACCATCACCGCCAGTATGAGCCCGGCGGCAAGCATGCCGAATCCGTATGCGGGACCCTTGAAGAACGGAAGGTACCCGAAATTCGAGGAGAGCCAGGGCTGGACGCTCACGCGCAGCCACGGAACGAGGACGAAGATGCCCCAGAGGCCGTACACGATGCTGGGGATCGCTGCAAGCAGCTCAACGAGAAACGAAAACGGACGCTCGAGCCATCTCGGGGCAAGCTCGGAGAGAAATATCGCAACGCCCAGGCCGAGCGGAAGCGCAATCAGCAACGCGAGAAAGGACGAAAGGAGAGTCCCGAATATGAGCGGGAAGGCTCCGTATTGCTCCTGCACCGGGTCCCAGACGCTCGTAACGAGGAAGTTCCAGCCGAATTTGGTGATCGTGAGCGATGACCCCAGGTACATCTCGTAGCCCATCAGGAACACGAGAGACAGCACACCGAACGCGAAAAGCATCGTCAGATGTTTGAACACAAAATCCCCGACGTTCCACCGTGCCTTCCCAGAGCGGCGCGAAGACGCCGCAGCGGCGGGGGGAATCCCCCCGCCGCCCACGGTGGACAATCCTGCGGAAACTGCTGAACTTTCCTGTGTCACGATCCCTATTTGGTTTCGATCGTTGCGATCTTCTTTTCAACAAGCTTCACGACTGCTTTGGGAAGAGGGGCATAATAAAGGTCCTTGGCATATGACTGGCCTTCGGTCATTGCCCAGTGGAGGAACTTCACCAGGGCGCCCGCCTTCTCTTTGTCCTTCATCGACTTGTACACGAGAAGCCAGGTGAACCCCGAGATCGGGTAAGACTCCTTGCCTTCCGCGTCGGTGATCGACACCCGGAAGTCATCCGGCATGTTCGCCACGGCACCTTCTGCCGCGGCCGAGACCGCGTCAAAGGAGGCCCTCACATAGTTCCCATCCCGGTTCCTGAGCAGCGCATACGGAAGATTGTTCTTCACGGCGTACGCAAGCTCCACATACCCGATGGAACCTTCGGATTGCTTCACGAGTCCGGAAACGCCTTCGTTCCCCTTCCCGCCCAGCCCGACGGGCCAGTTGACGGCGGTTCCCCTGCCGACCTTCGACTCCCAGGTCTTGCTGACCTTCGTCAGATAGTCCGTGAAGATGTAGGATGTGCCGCTGCCGTCAGACCTGTGGGCGACGATGATCGCCATATCCGGGAACGTCATCCCCGGGTTGAGCTCGGCGATCTTCGGATCGTTCCACTTCTGGATCTCACCGAGAAAAATGCCCGCAAGGACATCCGGCGTCAGATGGAGATCTCCGGAAAACCCGGGGAGATGGTACGTCGCGACGACCGCTCCCATCACCGTCGGGATATGCAGGACCGGCGTCCCCTGCTTGTCCGCGGCATCCTTCAGCTGCACATCCGTCATCGGCCCGTCGCTCGCGCCGAAATCCACGGTCCCTTCGGTGACCTGCTTGATCCCGCCGCCGCTGCCGATCGACTGGTAGTTGAACTCGATGCCGGTCTTCGTGTGATAGACGTCGAACCACTTCGAGTAGATCACGTACGGGAATGTCGCACCTGCGCCGTTCAATTTCAACTGTGCCTGCGCGGGCATGGCCGCCGCTGCCGCGATGACGGCCGCCGCGACGATGAGCTTCAGTTTCTTCATAAGACGTACCTCGTTTCAATAATGGATGAAAGTGACCCTACTCAGCTCAGAGGAAATTCCAGAAGAACGTGAGCCGCGCAGTAACGGACGAACTGATCGACGGCGCGTTCGTGATGTTCCGCGGCGCCTGGTACGTCTCCATCTGTATGTTCGGCATGATCTGCACGTTCTTGTCCGGCCTGAACGTCAGTCCGGCGATGAGATAGTTCCGCGAAAGAGAATACGCATACGTGTTGGAACCCGTCGGCATCACGGTCGGAACCAGGGGGAAATTGCTGTCCGTGTTCGGATTGAAGATGTCGTACCGCGCAACGAGGCCGAACTCGGGAGTGAACCAGTAGTTCCCGAATATGCTCACGCCGAGCGCGTTCAGCGATTTGAGCGTCTTGCCGGTGGCGTCGGCGGGATCCGCTTCGCCGTTCTGGGTGGACTGCATGAACGCTTCGACGCCGATGGTGATCGAGGTCGGATCGTTATATGCCGCAAATATTGAATACGTCAGCGTGTTGTTCGACACCGTCGCCCTCGGGACCGTCACGCTCGCCGGATCGTTGATATCCGCGCGGGCGATGTAGTCGCCGTTGAGGTCCACGATCACGTTCTTGACCGGCTTGATCTGGAGGTTCAGGGAGACCCTCTTGTGCCGGTTTGTCGCGTCGTCGTTTCCGCTGTTGTTGCCGACCATGAACCAGTACTGGAACATGCCGCCGTCGTCAAACTTCCCCCGCAGGGCGAGTCCCATATCGCGCGAGGAGATGATTCCGCGCAGGTCCATGATCGTCTTTTCGAGCGAACGATACCCCCAGACGCCTTCAGAGATGTCAAACGCCGTCGTCGGCTGCACGCCGAAGATCAGGTCGCTTCCCGCGAAGATGTTCTTCCATTTGACGTATGCATCCTTGATATAGAGCTGGGAGAGGGAGCTTCCGGTGACCCGCGATGCTGTCGACGAGCTGCCGTTTTCCGAGGCAATCGTGTTCCCCTCGAGACGGAAGCGCGCGGTGAATTTGTCCGATATGTCGTTATCGTACGTCAGGTAGATCCTGCGGATCTGGAATGCCTGGAAATCCTTGTTGCCGGGGACCACAGTTTTGGAGAGCTTCGAGAACATCGTGTCCTTGCCGACATTGTAGAAATAGTCGCCGAACATGTATCCCGAGAACTTTCCCTGTGCCCCTGCGATGGAGGCCGCGAAGGCCGCAAGCGTGCAAAGGAGGACAGCAATGCGTTTCATACCACCTCTTGAGTAATAGTGAATGATGGGAATTGACTTATATCGTATGCGTAACAGCGCGGTTGGATCGACCCCTGCGGGCGCAAATATACTTCATGATCGTTACCCCAGTATTACCCGCGTGTTAAGTAATTGTTAAGCGATCCGGCAACGGACGCCGGCGTGCGGCGATCCGTCATTTTTTCGCGAGAACCCGCAGGAACAGCAGGGCCCCAGGTAGGCAGGGGTCAGGTTCTGCCGGTGGGGCCCGTACTGCTCCCGTGGAGTTTCGCCCACAGGAATTGCTCGCGGTGCAAGGGATGCGATCGGCGTGCGCGCTTCATGCCGAATGCGCGGCAATATACGGTCAGTACATTACGGCGGTGTAATGGAGATGTTAAGTTTGTGTTAATGCGGGAGGTGCGGAGGGGGATGCGCCGTCATTCAAGACGGTCGCCGGAGGCGATCCTGTAACCGCGGAGAAATTCCTCCACGGTCATCCTTTTCTTTCCTTCCTGTTGCAGATCCTGAAGCATGAGCGGACCGTCGCCGGTCCCGACGCGAATCGTCTGTTTTCCGACGTCGACGATTCCCGGCCCGAGCGAGCCCTCTGCCGCCCCGGCACGGTAGATTTTGAGGACTTTCCCGCCGTGTGTCGTAAATGCCGCCGGAGCCGGCGAAAGCCCGCGGATCTGATTCCGCACCCGCTCGGCGGGGGCGCGCCAGTCGATGCGGCAATCCTCTTTGAATATCTTGGGAGCGGGACTGACAAGTGAGGGATCCTGCGGCCGGGGAACGGCTTTCCCCTGCTCGATGAGTCTCACGGTGTGGAGGACGATCTCCGCGCCGATGTCGGCGAGCCTGTCGTGGAGTGAGCCCGCATCGTCCCCGGGAAGTACCGGCGTGCGGGCCTGCAGGAGGATGTTGCCGGTATCGACAGCTTCCTCGAGGAAGAATGTCGTCACGCCGGTCTCCGCTTCCCCGTTCATGATCGCACGGTTGATCGGGGCGGCCCCCCTGTACCGGGGTAGGAGCGAGGCGTGAAGATTGATCGATCCGTGCCGGGGGAGCGTGAAGACTGCGGGAGGGAGTATCCGGAAGGCGACGACGACGATCAGGTCAGCGTCCAGGGACCGCACGCGGGGAGCGAACTCCGGGTCTTTCAATTGTTCCGGCTGCAGCACAGGGAGGCCGAGCCTGTCGGCAAGAAGCCTGACGGGCGTGCCGCTGACTTCTCTCCCTCTCCCCCGGGGCCGGTCGGGTCCCGTAACGACCGCCGGAACCGCATACCCGGCTTCGACGAGCTTCGTGAGGGAAGGAACCGCAAAAGGGGCGGTCCCCATGAAGACAATCCTGAAGGGGGTCACGGCGGGTCCCCTTACCGGGGGTCGGTGCCGGTGGCCGGCAGGGAATTGCCGACGATCGGATAATCAACGTCCACTTCCCCGCGCTCGAGCTTGTTCAGCCTCCCGCGGAGCAGTTTTCTCCTGACGGCACCGATATGATCGAGGAAGAGAACGCCGTCGAGATGATCGATTTCGTGGAGGATGACCCGCGCAAGGAGGCCGTCCGCGGTGATCTCCTGCGCGTTGAACGCGTCGTCGAGATACCGCACGAGGATTTTCTCGTCCCGTTCGACTTCCTCCCGTATTTCGGGAATGCTCAGGCACCCTTCCTCGATCGTCCACGCCCCGTCCCGGGTGAGAACCTCCGGGTTGATCATCGCGATCGGCGGCAGTTCTGCGGATTCGGCGATGGCGCCCGCGTCGACGACGATCACGCGGCGCAGGTCCCCGACCTGGTTCGCCGCCAGCCCGATCCCGTTCGCCTTGCGCATCGTTTCGACCATATCGCGGGCGAGCACGGAAAGATCATCCGAAGGTTTCTTGACAGGACGGGCTTTTTTCCTGAGGACCGACTGGCCGTAGATGTAGATGGGGAGGACGGACACGATGCGACTCTATGCTGTTGTATGGGTTGCTTCGCTACGCAATGACGTTACGGGATGATCCTCCGGGCGCCGACGAACCGGTCCCGGTAGTACGAATTCTCCATCGAGGATATCGTCACCCCGTACGTGACGCTCGCGTGCGCGAACAGATCGTCTTCGATGTAGATCCCGACGTGCGACGGGGTCTCCCCCGTCGTATTGAAGAAGACGAGGTCGCCGAACCTGAGCCTGTCCCTGTCGACCCCGGCCCCTTCCCTGTACTGCTCCGCGGTGGACCGCGGGAGCCCCACGTGAAGCGCCGATGCGTACACCGTTTCCGTGAACGCCGAGCAGTCTATCCCCGCCATGTCAGCCCCGCCGTACTCGTAGGGAACGCCGAGGAGCGAAACGATCTCCAGAAGGACGCGGTCCCTGTTGAGCGCGGAAGGAAGCGGCGCGGCTTCCCAGGGACGCGGCTTGACGACGCCGGCGGAGGGGATCTCGTTCGAATGCTCCGTTCCCGGAGGCGTTCCCGCGCGCGGCACGCCGGCCGAACGGAAGCGCGGCGCCGTGCTTGCGCAGCCGCCGAGTCCCAGGGCAGCGGCCAGGAGGCAGAGCGCCGGCACGGCGGCACGGCGGCGGACATGACCCGGTGATCGTTGACCCATCACATGTTCCCCGCGGGAGACACCGAGAAGCGGGCTTACCCCAGGTACGCGCGGAGCTGCTTGCTCCGTGATGCGTGGCGCAGGCGGCGGATCGCTTTCTCCTTGATCTGCCTCACCCGCTCGCGGGTCAGCTTGAATTTTTCCCCGATCTCCTCCAGCGTCAGCGAGTGCTCCCTGCCGAGCCCGAAATACAGCCTGATGACCTCGGCTTCCCGCTCGCTCAGTGTCGAGAGCGCGCGCTCGACCTCCTTGCTCAGCGATTCCTTCATCAGCTCATTGTCGGGCGCCGGCTGGCGCTCGTCCTGGATGACGTCGAGGAGCCTGTTGTCTTCCCCCTGCGCGAAGGGGGCGTCCATCGAGAGGTGCCGGCCCGAGATCTTCAGCGTGTCGGACACCTCGAACAGGGACATGTCGAGCTCTTCGGCGAGCTCGCTTGCGCTCGGCTCGCGCTCGAATTCCTGTTCGAGCGAGCTGAAGGCTTTCCCGATCTTGTTCAGGGCGCCGACCCTGTTGAGCGGGAGGCGGACGATGCGCGACTGCTCGGCGAGCGCCTGGAGGATCGACTGGCGTATCCACCAGACCGCGTAGGAAATGAACTTGAATCCGCGCGTCTCGTCGAAACGCTTGGCGGCCTTGATAAGCCCGAGATTCCCCTCGTTGATCAGGTCGCCCAGGGAGAGTCCCTGGTTCTGGTACTGCTTGGCCACGCTGACGACGAACCGGAGGTTCGCCTTGGTGAGTTTTTCAAGCGCCCGCTGGTCACCCTTCTTGATCCTCTGCGCAAGCTCGATCTCTTCTTCGGACTTGAGCAGATCCACTTTGCCGATTTCCTGCAGATACTTGTCGAGAGACTGGCTCTCCCGATTTGTATACTGCTTGGTAATCTTCACCATTCACTCACCTTGCGCTAGTCACTGAAATCGATCCGATCTATGATCCCGACGATGCTGGCGTCCACGGGCGCCTCGTCGACGGGAAGGGGAATCACCGCCTCGCGGGCGGTGATGTACAGGACGGTCTCCCCTGCGCCCGCGCCGACGGTATCAACGGCAACAACGGGTTCCCCGACATCGTTCCGCCGCGCGTCCATGGGCTGGATGACCTGCAGCGTGAATCCTGTCAGGCTCTCGTCTTTTCTCGTCCCCCGGACGGTCCCTATCACGCGAGCGATGTACATCCTCAGTCCGCCACGTCGAGCTTGTCCACCACCGCCATGATGACGGCGTCGACCGGCCTGTTCCTCGTCTGGGCGGTCTGCCGTGCGGAGCTGCCGCTGCAGACCAGGACGACGTCCCCCACGCCCGCCTGCACCGTGTCGACGGCGACGACGAACGTCTCCTTGAGCCGGTACTGGAGATCGAGGTGCCGGACGACCTGGAACTTCATACCCACGAGCGCTTCGTCCTTCCTCGTCGCCCACACCGTGCCAACGACCTTTCCGAGGATCATACGATCACCGCCCGTGTTCGTTGCGCGTGTCCGGCACGCCGGTCTTCCCGGAGAACAGCCGCGGGGAGATCAGCGTCAGTCCCCGTACTCCCGCATAGTGAGCGCGGCGGCCCGTCAGAAGCGGCAGCCTGCTCTCGATGCACAGCCCGGCGACAAGCAGGTCCGCCGGTTTCCTGCCGGGGTGCGCCGCAAAGAGACGTCCGTAGGCCGGAGCGCTCTTCGGGTTGAGCCCCAGCACTTTCATCGCTGCAAGGGCATCCTCCGCCGCCTGCCTCTCCCGGGGGGTATGCATCCGGGAGAAGAGCTCGATCGCCTGGAACACCGTCGTATAACAGAAGAACGCCCCCATCGCCCTGCGGAGAACGGAGGGAAAGCGCCCGCTCCCGAGATGGTCCATCAGGATATCGGTATCGACGACAAGCTTCGGGGCGCTCATCGGGCGCGCCGCTTATTCTTCCGGGACCGCCCGGGCGTTCCGTGCGACAGCGCCCCCTCAGAAAGCAGGAACGAGATCACCTGGGAGCGCGATTCCATCTGGAGCGATGCGATGCGTTCCACTTCACCTTCCGTCACCTGCCGGCGGACAAGTTCTTCGGCCAGCGCCGCGCTCACGAGCCGCACGCGCACCCGCGCCGGATCACCTGCGCTCAGGCGCTTCAGGACATCTCCCGGGACGCGCAGGATCCCGTCCCGGCCGATCTCCGCGTCGAATTCGAGCCCTTCACCGCTCCTGTTCATGAGGCTCGCAGTGCAGGGAGGAAACTTGTCCCCGCAAGCGAGTTGGGGACGCCGAAAAATTCCGCGATCGTCTTTCCCACGTCCGCGAACGTCTCCCGCGTACCGAGGGGGACGCCGGGCACGATTCGTCCGCCACGGCCCGGCGCATAGCACAGGAGAGGAACGTACTCCCGTGAATGATCCGTGCTCGTGCTCACCGGATCGTTGCCGTGATCCGCCGTGATGACGAGCATGTCCCCTTCTCCCACCGTGGCGAGGATCGAGGGAAGTTCTGCGTCGAATCGCTCGAGGGCTCCGGCGAAACCCCGGGGGTCGTTCCGGTGCCCGTAGAGCGTGTCGAAATCACCGAGGTTTGCAAAGAACAATCCCTCTCCAGATCCGGATGCACTGCGGAGTATCTCGGCAATCCCTTCGTCGTTCGTCTTCGAATGATGCATTTCTCCCAGCCCGCGCCGGTCGAACAGGTCGTCCACCTTCCCGATCGACACCGTCCGGACGCCCGCTCCGTGAAGGAGGTCGAGAACCGTCGCTCCGCCGGGAGAGAGTGAAAAATCCCTCCGGTTCGTCGTCCGCGTGAAGCCTCCGGCCGGGCCGGTGAACGGTCTTGCAATGACGCGCCCGACGCCGAACTCTCCGGTGCAAACGTCCGTCCGGGTTTTCGTGCAGATCTCGTACAGATGCGCGAGCGGGATCACCTCTTCATGCGCTGCGATCTGAAAGACCGAATCAGCCGACGTATACACGATCGGAAAACCCGATCTTACGTGTTCCTCGCCGAGATCCCGTATGATTTCGGTACCCGAAGCGGTCCTGTTGCCGAGAAATCCCCGGCACCCGGTCGCGCTGAGGAACCGCGCCATCAACGACCCGGGAAACCCGGACGGGAACGTCGGGAAGGGTTTCTCGACGACGAGGCCGGCGATTTCCCAGTGCCCCGTCGTGCTGTCTTTCCCTTTCGATCGCTCGGCCATCCGCCCGTAGCTTGCCGCGGGGCGTTCCGCAGGTCGTACTCCTTGCAGGGGCACAATGTTCCCCAGACCCAGGCGCGCGAGCGTCGGAAGCCTGAGGCCCCCCACCGCGCGGGCGGTATTGGCGAGCGTATTGCTCCCCGTATCGCCGTAGACAGAGGCATCCGGGAGCTCCCCGCAGCCCACGCCATCCAGGATTATGAGAACGGTCTTCTTCGTGGTAAATAGGTTACAGGACGTGAAAACGTGGGGATCTCCCCCCTTCGGGCGGGAAGAGATCCCCGCTGTCATCTCCTTGAGAGGAACCTCTCAAGCATAGACCTGCTTCTCGTTGCACTTGCAGACCTGGACCCGGTGTTCGTTGAACTTCCAGCTCGAGCCCGCCCTGGAGCGTTCGGAGGACACCATGAGGATCGGCTGGAAGATCGCACCGCAGACCGGGCACTTCGCGCCTTTCATCTGGGCGGCCTTCGTGGCCTTGTCCGCAAAGGATTGTTGTTTTGCCATTGTCTAGCCTTTCGATGTGCTGTTAATACACCCGTACGAGGTTTCCCCCGTGTTCCATCGCCTTGCCGAGAACCTGCGACGTCCCGGCGACAAGATCGTCCGTCCCCATTCCCTCGCTCAACCCGCAGACGCCCGCGCTGACCGTCACGGACACGCTTTTCTTCCCCACGTTCATGACGTGACTCGAGACCGACTTGCGCACCTTCTCCGCCCACAGGTACGCATCGCTCGCGGCCGTGTTGATCAGGAGCACCCCCAGGCGGTCCCCCTCCAGGCGCCCGATGGCGTCATAGGGGCGCATGTTCGCACGGAGGATCTTCACGGCCTCGTTCAGTATTCCGTCGCACCCTTCCCTGCCGTACCGCGCGAGGTGTTCGTCCATCCCGTCGACGGCGACCGAGACCGATGCGAGCTCTGTGCCGAAATCCGCCGCCCGGCGGACCTCGTCCTCGAGCTTGCGAAGGAAGTACTTTCTCGTCAGCGACCCCGTCAGGGGATCAATGAGGAGATACTCCCTGGCCATGTTGTTCATGTACAGGACCTCGAGCGAGCCCGCTGCGTTCTCGACAAGCCGGTACATGGTTTCGACTTCGTTCCCGGAGAAATGCCCCGCCGACTTGCTCTCGAGCGTCATCGCGCCGTAGCACCTGTTCATCGAGCTTATCGGGATGCAGACGAATGATCCCTGTTTCGCAAAGCTCTCCGAGGCGTGAAACCTGAACCGCGTTTCCGCCGCCATGTCGGGGACCGAGACGACGCGGTTCGTCGCGATGACCGCGCCGACGATGCCTCCGTCGTCGTCGATAAGCTGGTCGGGAACGGCGTACGGCTCTCCCATCCTGTTGACGACCTTCTGCAGGCTCCACCCGTGACGCTCGTCGTCGTACATCGCGACCGTCAGGTAGTCCCAGTTCGCAAGGCGCCTTGCTTCCTCCGCCAGTGACGTCAGGATCGACTGTTCGCCCGGATCGGAACGGACCCGGTCCTGCATCCGTCGTATGGACGAGAGGAGCTCCGAATCCAGGAGAAGGTCGTACTTGTCCGTGTAGCTCTTGATCAGCGCGGAGACGAGCTTCGTGAACCTCCCGAGAAGCTCCAGCGTCTCCTGGCCGAACGCATCTTCCGCCTTGCTGTCCGCAACGATAGCGCCGACGGGGAGTATCCCCCTGGCGCGGTCCATGTAAAAGACCGGCACGGTCAGAACCGATTTGACGTACGCCGGGGTTTCGTAATACGGGAGCAGGTCCTTCTCCGTGGAGGGGTTCACCCGTCCCAGGAGCTGCGGTTTGCCGTTGGCGGCAACCTGGCTCACGATGTCATCCCCCATCGCGAAACGCTTCGAGCCCATGAACTGCCGGCTGTCCGTCGCCATCGACTCCAGGACCATCTGGGACTTGTCGCGGTTCGCCCAGAAAAATGCGACCGAATGCGCGAAGAGGACGTCCTTCAAGACGAGAAGGACTTTGTTCAGAAGCGAGTGGAACTCGCTCTTGGGCTCGGTCTCGCTGTACGGGACATCCGAATCAAGATCGAAGAAATCCGGGATCTCCATTTCGCGCAGAGATTCCGGGGCCTGACCCACCGGCCGCGCCGTCTTTGAGTATGGAACCACCTTCGATTCGCCTTCGTTCACTTCCCGGACGACGTACTTCCCCCCCGTGGTTTGATAATCGTCGAAGAGAAGTTTCTTCATGCTCGCCTCCGGGCTCGAAGCCTCGCGCGCCGCCTCCGGCGCGGGATCACGTTCATCGTCACCCTTCCCCGTCCGCCACTGGGCGTACGCGTACACCCCGGCGGACACGACGATGAGGCCGCTCACAATGCGCCCGATGAGGGAACCGGTGAAAATGCCGGCCAGAAGGGCGACAACGCCTGCCGCGGCAACGACCCCGTTGAAAGAAAATAACAGATGCCTCAACCTTGCCATTACCGAGCCGGAGACGTCATCGGTCATATCCACCTCAGAATAGGGGAAGGCAAGTTAAAAATCGTTAAAATCTAACAAATTAGGGGGGGAAAGTCAAGGAATCTGGCAGGAAAACCCGCTGAAAGGAAGGAATTTCTACCTGTCGGGGTAGAGATGGTACCTCGCGGCCCGTGCCGTAAACGCGCGGCGGGGGTTTTCCCACCGTTCTGATATGTATGAAGAGGATCTCCCATCCAGGATCATGTCGAGCGCCCCGGGATCGCCGAGAAGGCGCGCAAGCCCCCTCCTGTTGACGGTGACTGAATCCCCGTAGCCCCTTACGAGGAGCCGGAGGATTTCGACGCCGATCCTCACCGGACGGAGCGAGTCACTCATCGTGAACTCAAGCGTGAACCCCGAGCACTTGAGCCCGTTGAATTTTGAAGAAGCGGGAGTAAACACCACCGGGCGGGCCCGGACGCTTCCGGGGTACTCACCGGCAATGGAACCGGAGGACGTTTCGCCGTCCACGAAAGGGGCCCCGATCGTGTGGAAAGGACTCTCCGTGCCCCGCCCTTCAGAGACGTTCGTTGCCTCGAGGTAGCACGTGGCAGGGTAGACAAGCGCGGTTTCAGGCCGGCGGATGTTCGGGGAGGGGGGCATCCATGGGAGGCCGGTATCGGTCCAGAGCATGTTCCGGGTCCACCCTTCCATCGGAATGACCGTCAGATCCGCCCTGACGCCCCCCGCCAGCCACGATTCTCCGTTTGCCATTTCCGCAAGCTCCCCCACGGTCAGGCCGTAGACGACAGGTACCGGGAATGCGCCGACGAACGAGCGGAGCGAATCGGGGAGGACCGGTCCGTCCGTTAGAAAACCGCCGAGAGGATTCGGACGATCCAGGACGACGATGGGAATCCCTTTCCCCGCGGCCGCCTCCATGCACAGGGCCATCGTGCTCAGATAGGTGTAGAACCGGGCACCGACGTCCTGCATGTCGAAGATGAGCAGATCGATGTTCTCCAGCATCGACGGAGTCGGCTTGCGGATCTTTCCGTACAGGGAGAACACCGGCAGGTGCGTCTTCCCGTCGACGGTGTCACCGAGGGGTTCCCCCGCCGGTTCGTCTCCCCGGACGCCGTGCTCCGGACCGAAGAGCGCTTTCACGTCGACGTGCCGTGCGATGAGCGCATCAAGAAGATATTCCCCGGAGGCGATCCTCCCGGTCTGGTTCGTGATCAGCCCGACGCGTTTGCCGCGGAGGAGGTCCATCCGCTTCTCAAGAAGGACGTCCGCACCGACTTTGACGCGTGGACCGGGGGAACAACGTGCGGCGGGGGGGACAAGAAGGAGAGCGCAGAGGAGTACCGGGATCGCATTCACGGGCCGCTCCCCCCGGCGAGCGCGCTGCGGACAATCCCCCAGGCGGCGATCGTCATCCCGTCCCAGATTTCCCCCGAGGCGATGCGGGATTCCAGCTCGTGCGCAGCGAGCGGAATCAACTCGAACTCCTCGGTCTCGTCGGGGGCGCCGCCGACAAACACGAGATCGCGCGCGATGTAGATCCTGCAGATCTCGTCGGTGATGCCGTTGTACGGGTTGAACTCTCCCGCGAGCACCATCCGGTCCGACGTGTACCCGGTTTCCTCCCGGAGCTCGTTCCAGGCGGTCTCATTGTACGACGAGCCGTCCTTGACGCCGCCGCAGGGGAACTCGATGCTCTCCCTCCCGCACAGGTAGCGGTACTGATTGACGAGCAGGAGCTTCCCCTCCTGCGTCACCGGGACGACCATCGAGGCGCCGTTGGTATGGACGTAGTGGTACTCTCCGCGCTTCCCTGAAGGAAGCTCGTACTCGTCTTTCCGGTACGTCCACCATCCGTTGTGCACGATGATCGACCCGGTGAGTTTTTTCCAGCTCCGGAGCGTCACGTCAGGCGTTCTGGATGAGTTCCCGTTCGGAAAAGAAGAAAGCGATCTCGAGCCTTCCGTTCTCCGGGGAATCGGAACCGTGCACGATGTTCTCCCCTTTGCTCGAGGCGAAATCGCGCCGGATCGTCCCGGGTGCAGCGTCCTTCGGATCGGTGGCCCCGATCAGGGCCCGGAAGTCGGCCACGGCGTTCTCTTTCTCCAGCGCAATCGGAACGCACTTCCCCGAGCTCATGAAGGCCACGAGGTCCTTGTAGAACGGACGTCCCCTGTGGACGGCATAGAAACCTCCCCCCGTTTCTTCGGTGAGGCGGACCATCTTCATGCCCAGAATCCGGAAGCCGGCCCTTTCGATCCGGGAAAGCACATCGCCGGCAAGATTTCTTTTCACGCAATCAGGCTTGAGTATCGCGAGCGTTCGTTCGACCACTGTTCCTCCGTTGTTGAAAGATCACGTCACCTGTGCATCATGTTCTCAGCGTTTCTTCTTCTTCGCCGCAGGCCGTTTCCGTCCGGCGACCGCGCGCGCCTTCTTCGCCGGGGCCGTACGCACGAGCCCCCGTTTTTTGAGCACCCTCTCCATCGTCTCGCCGATCATCGCGGGACTCTCCACGACATGGATGCCGGCCGCACGCATCGCCGCCATCTTCTCCGCCGCGGTCCCTTTCCCGCCGGCGATGATCGCGCCCGCGTGCCCCATGCGCCGCCCCGGGGGAGCCGTGCGCCCGGCGATGAACCCGACGACGGGCTTGCGGACGTTCTTCCTGATGAAGGCCGCCGCCGCCTCCTCGGCGTTCCCGCCGATCTCGCCGATCATGATCACCGCATCGGTCCCCGGATCGTCGTTGAAGAGCGCAATGGCGTCGACAAACTGCGTCCCGATCACCGGATCGCCGCCGATCCCGATGCACGTCGACTGGCCGATCCCCCTCTCGGTGAGCTGCCAGACCGCTTCGTACGTCAGCGTTCCGCTTCTCGAGATGACGCCGACGCGCCCCTTCAGGTGGATGAACCCGGGCATGATCCCGACCTTGCAGAGGCCGGGAGAGATGATCCCGGGACAGTTCGGCCCGATGAGCCGGATCCCCTTCGCGCGCACGAAATCATAGACGCGCAGCATGTCGCGCGTCGGCACACCTTCGGTGATGCAGACGATGAGCCCGATGCCGGCGCTCCCGGCTTCCAGTATCGCGTCGGCGGCGAACGCCGCCGGGACGAATATGACGGAGGCGTTCGCCTTCGTCTTCCCGACCGCCTCGGCCACCGTGTTGAACACCGGGACACCCCGGGCGAAGGAGTCTTTCTCGTTCCCCGCATACGTGGTCCCCCCCTTCCCCGGCGTCACGCCGGCGACGACGTTCGTGCCGTACTCGAGCATCTGTTTCGTGTGAAACGTTCCTTCACCGCCGGTGATGCCCTGAACGACGAGGCGCGTCGATTTGTCGACTAGTATGCTCATGTGGGTGCTGCCCTGTTGTGTGTGACGTGTCGGGATTGCGCGGGAATCAGATCGTCTTCTCGAGATACTCCGCGACGTTGAGGATTGCGGGCTCGCCGAAATGCGGCCCCAGAATCTGGACTCCGATGGGGAGACCCCTGCCGTCGGTTCCGGCGGGAAGGCTCAGCGCCGGGATGCCGGCGAGATTCGCCGACACCGTGTAGATGTCCGAAAGGTACATCGCGAGGGGGTCGTCGATCTTCTCCCCGAACGCGAATGCCGTCGTCGGCGTGGTCGGCATCAGGAGGCAGTCGACGCTCCGGAAGGCCTCCAGAAAATCGTTCTGGATCAGCCGCCGGACTTTCTGGGCCTTCCTGTAGTAGGCGTCGTAGTACCCGGCGGAGAGGACGTACGTGCCCAGCATGATGCGCCGTTTCGTCTCGGTGCCGAACCCCTCGCTCCGCGATCGGGTGTACATCGAGGCAAGGTCGCGGGCCTCCCCCGAACGGTGCCCGTACCGTGCCCCGTCGTACCGGGCAAGATTCGAAGAAGCCTCCGCCGTCATCAGGATGTAGTACGCCGAGATGTTGTAGGGGGAATGGGGAAGCCTGACGTCGCTGACGACAGCACCGCCCGCCCGGAGGGTCTCCACGCACCTGTCGATCGCCTGCCGGATTTCCGGCGCAAGACCTTCGCCGAATGCCTCCACGGGGAGACCGATCCGTTTCCCCCGGACGTTCCCGGACATCGCGGCTTCGAACGCCGGGACCTCGACGGGGGCCGAGGTGGAATCACGTTCGTCCCGCCCGGCGATCACCTGGAGGACGCGCGCCGCGTCCCTGACGGAATTTGCAAACGGTCCGATCTGATCGAACGATGACGAGAGGGCCACGAGCCCGTACCGGGAGACCCGGCCGTAGGTCGGTTTCAGCCCGACGACGCCGCAGAAGGCCGCGGGCTGCCGTATCGACCCGCCGGTGTCGGTCCCGAGCGCCGCGTGGGCCATTCCGCCCGCGACCGCAACGCAGGACCCGCCGCTCGATCCCCCCGGTACCCGGGTTTCATCGACGGGATTCCGCACGGGGCCGAACGCGGAATTCTCGGTGGACGACCCCATCGCGAACTCGTCCATGTTCGTCTTTCCGATCAGCACGGCGTCGGCGTCCCTGAGCCGGGCCACCGCCGTTGCATCGTAGAGGGAGACGAAGTTCTCCAGCATCCTGGAGCCGCAGGTCGTCCGCTCCCCTTTCATGCAGAGGACATCCTTCACCGCGACGACCATCCCGGCGAGCGGTCCCGCGTCGCCGGCGGCACGCCTTTTGTCAACCCGGCGGGCCTGCTCCAGCGCCCGCGGTCCGGACACGTTCAGGAAGGCGTTCAGGTGCTTCCCGGATTCGACGGCGCCGAGGAACCCTTCCGTGATCTTCTCGACGGATGTCTCGCCGGCCTGGAGGGCCCGCCGGGCATCGTCCAATGTCGCTCTGCCGGACATCACCCGTGGACGGCGTTGGGCGTGACGCGGGCGGGGACCGCAAGCGGCTCGCCCTGGAGGAAATTTCCGATGAGGGATGCAAAGATCTTCTGCCCGTCCGTATGCCGCAGGGTGGGGTCCACCGCCCGCTCGGGATGAGGCATCATGCCGAGGACGTTCCCCTCCCCGTTGATGATCCCGGCAATCCCGGCCAGCGAGCCGTTCGGGTTCGCCTCGCCCGTCGCGGCACCCGAACCGTTGCAGTACCGGAAGACGACGCGCCCTTCCCCTTCCAGCCGGCGGAGGGTTTCCCCGTCCGTGAAGTAGTTTCCTTCGCCGTGGGCAACCGGGAATGCGAGGACCTCACCCGGAGCGCACGCAGCGGTAAATCGCGTGGAAGCGTTCTCAACGCGCAGCCCGATGTACCGGCAGACGAACCGGAGCGAGGCATTGCGCAGCAGGACTCCCGGGAGGAGACCGGCTTCGAGAAGCACCTGAAATCCGTTGCAGATCCCCAGGACCGTCCCCCCCGACGCCGCAAACCGCGCAACTTCCTTCATCACGGGAGAGAACCTGGCGATGGCCCCGCACCGGAGGTAGTCGCCGTACGCGAACCCGCCGGGGAGTATCACCGCGTCCACCCCCTGCAGATCGGCCTCCTTGTGCCAGAGGAACACGGCGTCCTGCCCCATAATCGCCGTGCACGCGTGGAACGCATCGTGGTCGCAGTTCGAGCCCGGAAATACCACGACGCCGAATTTCATCTTCCGTCCCTTCACGCCTCCCCCGCGATCTCGAATGTATAGTCCTCCATCACAGGATTCGCCAGGAGCTTCCTGCAGACCTCCTCCGCGGTCCTGCGCGCGTCCGCCTCGTTCTTCGCGTCGATCTTCGCCTCGATGTACTTGCCGATGCGCACTTCGCTCACCGATCCCGCGCCGAGGGAAGCGATCGCATGCTGGACGGCTTTCCCCTGCGGGTCGAGAATCGAAGGGCGTAGCGTCACCCTGATCTTTGCTGTATACACGGCAACCCTTCCTTCTAAGTGTCGATGCTCGTCGGTTCGACGGACTGTTCCTCTTCGTACCTGGCGTCGCCTGACGTCCAGCGCCGCACCCTGGAGACCATCCAGCGGATCAGGCCGAGCGCGATGAACAGGAGAAGGAGCGGGAACACCGCGCTCCCCCCGGTCACGACGACGACGATCACGGCAAGAACCGCGAACAGGAATTTCCAGGGCTCCTTCTTGATCGCCCGGCGCGAAACGCGGGGCAGCGTGTCGTACCTGACCTTGCTCACCATGAGGAGGGAGAGCACCACCATCATGTACGGGAGCAGCGCCGCCGCCACGGGGTGCAACCCCGTCCCGGGAGTCCAGAAATTGAGCGTAAACGACGCGATCGTGATCGCGCTCGCGGGGATCGGCAGACCGAGGAAGAACTCCTTATCGAATCCCTTGAGCTGGACGTTGAACCGCGCAAGCCTGAGCCCGCCGAAAATCATCACGAGGGAGGAGAGAAGCACCCCCATGCTGCCGAGCGGGGAGAGATTCATCTGGTAGGCGAGGAACGCGGGCGCCGCGCCGAAGGAGACGACGTCCGAGAGGGAATCGATCTGCACCCCGAACTCGGACGAAGATTTCGTTATCCGCGCCATGATCCCGTCGAACGCGTCAAACCCCGCGGCCAGGATGATGAACCATGACGCAGAGACGAAATCCCCCCGGCTGGAGTGGATCAGGGAGAGAAATCCGCAGAACATGTTCAGCACGGTGAACAGGCTCGGGACGACTGCTCGGGTAATTTTCATTCGACATTAAGTCTGTTCGACATACGCGGTACCGCTACGGCATCACTGCAAGCACCGTCTCCCCTCCCACAGTCCTGTCACCCAGGTTCACGCGGACCGAGGCCTCCTTCGGAAGGAGCACGTCGACCCTCGACCCGAACTTGATCATCCCGAACCGCTCTCCCGCCACCGCGTGATCCCCGACGCTGACCTGCGCAACGATCCTCCGGGCAATGAACCCGGCAATCTGCTTGAACAGAACCCGGCCGCGCGCGCTTTCGATGCCGATCAGCGTCCGTTCGTTTCTGAGGGAAGATTTCTCCTCATACGCCATGAGATATTCGCCCGGAACGTACCGGTAAAAACCCACGGTGCCCGTAACGGGGAACCGGTTGACGTGCACGTTCAGCGGAGACATGAATATGCTCACCTGGACGGCGTCCTTCTTCAGGAACTCGTCCTCCCGGACAGGCGCAATCGACACCACTTCGCCGTCGGCGGGGGCGATAACGAGATTGTCTCCTTTCGGGGAGGTTCTGTCAGGATCCCGGAAGAAATAGAGCGTGAAGAGGAGGAGAAGAACCAGAAAGGCGATCAGCCCGATTCTGACGATTCTGACGTCGACGAAGAAGGACGCGAGGACGGTGCCCAGTACAGTCAGAACCAGCACCGTACCGACGACGTCATAGCCGTATCGGCTGATCAATAAGAGTCTCCTTTCAGCGTAAAATTACCGAAAAAGGAGCTCAAAATCAACGTCGTGAAAACCGGCCGTCTAGCGCACGTGGAACTCGATACGCCGGTTCTTCGCCCGCCCTTCCGCCGTCGCATTCGGGGCCACCGGGTCTCTGTCGCCCATGCCGACCGTGATGATGCGGGTCGCGCCGATCCCCTTCCGTACCAGCCATGTGCTGACCGCGTCGGCGCGGCGCAGCGAAAGCCGCTGATTGCTTCTCGAATCGCCGACGTTGTCCGTGTATCCCGCAATCTCGATCCGGATCTGCGGATTACTCGTGAGCGCGAAGAAGGCCCGTTCGAGGACTGCGTCCGACCCGGGTGTGAGGACCGCGCTTCCCGTTTCAAAATTGACGCCGCTCAGGACGAGCGTCTTCCCTTTTTCGAGAACCATCGGGAAATCGTCCCGCGGGTCAAGCGGGTTGGATCCCCTCTTGACCTCGGTCCCGTCGTCGACCCCTCCGCCGTCGGTATCCGGGTTCAGCGGATCGGTGTGATACAGGTGAACCTCGTCCCCGTCCGTCAGGCCGTCGCCGTCGGTATCCGGGTTCAGCGGATCGGTGTGATAGATTTTCACTTCCTCCCAGTCCGTGAGTCCGTCCCCGTCCGTGTCGACCTTCAGGGGATCCGTATGGTATTTCAGCACTTCCTCGCCGTCCGTCAATCCGTCGCCGTCCGTGTCCGGATTCAGGGGATTCGTGTGGTACTTGAACACCTCGTCGCCGTCGGAGAGACCGTCACCGTCGGTGTCCCATTTCGTCGGATCGGTGTGGTACTTGTGGACCTCTTCCCCGTCCGAGAGACCGTCGCCGTCCGTATCCGGGTTCAGGGGATTGGTGTGGTAGCGCTTCACCTCTTCGCCGTCCGTGAGACCGTCGCCGTCGGTGTCCGGATTATTGGGATCGGTGCCGTACCGGCGCTCCTCGGCGTTCGTCAGCCCGTCGTTATCATCATCATCGTCGTCGCTGGAATTCAGATAGAACGTCAGGCCGATCTTCGCGGTGGCAAATCCCTTGAGGGGGCTTGTGGGGCGGGCATCGACTGACCTGTTGAACACGTGGAAACCAGCGCTGACGTCGACGGCAACCCTGGAGGAGGTGAATGCCTCAAATCCCATTCCGATCGGCACGATTCCTGACGCGCGCCACAAACCGTCGACCGGGTATACCGCCGGGGCGCCGGAAAACCCGGTTCTTTTGTACATGAAGAGTCCGGCTCCGGCGTACACGTAAGGATTGAACGTCCCCTTCGGAAAGAAGTGGATGTAGAAGTTGAGCGACACGGGGACGCCGTCAATCCGCATGTAGTCGTGAAGCGAGCCGGGCCCGAAGTCTTTGTCGTTGAATGTCTTTAGAACCTCGTAACCGCCGGCGATCCCGATGCCGACGTACTTCGAGAATCCGAACCTGACGACAACCTGCCCTCCAGGACCGGTCTTGAGGTGATCGTAGTCTGCAACCCAGTAGTTTGCTCCCCCTTCCACGGTAAGCGACCAGCGGCCGAGGAGATGCTGCGCGTCCGAAGTGGAATGCGCGAGCACAAGGGCACAAACAACGCAGGAAAGGAGTAACGGCGACTTTGTCATCCGGGTTTTTCCTCTTGCACCGTTTTGTGTGTGAAACACAGAAAACGTTGAAAATTAACCCATTCGGCGCGTAAAGTCAAGCCATACTTGAACTGAACTGATTTAGCCGTTGCCAGAGCGGGGTAGATCTCGTGAGGAGAAAGAGGGAGTGCGTTACCGATGGCGCTGGTTCTCAGCAACCCACAAACTCTAATCCTTGACTCGCTCAGTGTGCGATCATATATGTGTACATCATCAATCACCTCACTCCGGACAATTCCCAGGACCTCCGGCCAGTATGCCCCGTTCGCAGGAGGGTCCACCGGAGATTCATTGAGAGGATGCCGGGAAGAAGATCTCCGCCCTCGGAGAAGCGGCATTTATCGTCATGACTCGATGAGCCGTTTGACCGATAATTCTCGTTCCGGCGACAAGTCCCACTTCAACACCGATGAACTCCGGTGAGATTGAATCGTCCGGAGCGAAGCAGATTGTCCAGGCAATTTGGGAAGCTGTGCTGAGTATTCAGGACGAATTGCCTCCAGAGAGCATCGGGAAATGGGGTCGTAAGGCCGGATGCCGAGACGTGCCGTTGACTCTCTCCGTCAAATTCGTTAAATTGGGGGCACTTTGTAAATTTGCCCCGTCGTCTAACGGCAAGACAGCAGACTCTGGATCTGCTTATCGAGGTTCGAATCCTTGCGGGGCAGCGCATCATCCGGCAAACCACTGGTTTCTCCGGCCTTATCGTCTAACGGTTAGGACGGAGCCCTCTCAAGGCTCAAATACGGGTTCGATTCCCGTTAAGGCTACGCGGCGCAAGGTTCGTGGCTCTTTACGCCCGGCATCCCGCACATTCCCGCGGGTTTTTTTTCGATTCATCGTTCACGCGGTCATGCACCCGTAGCTCAATTGGATAGAGCATCAGACTACGGATCTGAGGGTTGGGGGTTCAAATCCCTCCGGGTGCACTGACAAAGGAAATCGTGAGGGGGGGGGAAATGGAAGATTATCTCCGGCCGGAGTGGAGCGTGGAAAGAAGCGCCGTTCAATGAAACCGGGGAAGTCCAGGTCGGATACTACCACATACGCGCCCGCGACATCGACGAAGCGGTCTCCATAGCAAAAGCGAATCCCGAATTCGAGTTCGGAACCACCGCGAGAATCGAGGTGCGCCCGATCAAGACGAAGGAAGAAACCACTTCGTTTGTGTACCCCAAGCAGCGATAAGAAGAAACACCCCGATTCAAGATTCTCGCCGCCAAATCTCACCGTGTAAGCCCCCGGGTCATTCACCCCGTCCACGAGCGTCGCAGTTGCCCTGCCGGGGAAAATTCCCTTCGAATCCGTACATTGCTACCTGATGTCGGATCCCGGCAATTCCGGCCTGTACTGATACCGGCTGGGCCAGGGAGAATGACAGGACCATTCCGGGTTTCAGAAAGGAGTTCCACATGCAATACAGAGTTCTCGGCAGGACAGGAATCAGGGTTTCGGAAATCGGGTATGGCGCCTGGGGTATAGGCGGCCAGATGTGGCAGGGAGCGGTCGACGTGGAGTCGATGAAGGCGCTCCACGCGGCAGCGGACCTTGGCGTCAACTTCTTCGACACGGCATTCGTGTACGGCGACGGGCACAGCGAGACGCTCGTGGGTAAATTCCTGAAGGAACGGAAAGAGCCCATCGCCGTGGCGACAAAGATCCCGCCGATCAACAGGACGTGGCCGGCGAAGCCGGGGACGCCTCTCGCCGCGGCGTTCACGTACGAGCACATCATCTCCTCGACGGAGACGAGCCTCAGGAACCTGAACGTCGCTACGATCGACCTACAGCAGCTCCACGTGTGGGACGACGGCTGGGCGTCAAGCGACGAATGGAAGCGCGCATTCGTCCGCCTCAAGGAGCAGGGCAAGGTGCGCCATTTCGGGATATCGATCAACGATCACCAGCCGTCGAATGCCCTGCTCGCGGCCGCGACGGGGCTCATCGACTCCTTCCAAGTGATATACAACATATTCGATCAGAGCCCGGAAGAAAAACTCTTTCCGCTCTGCATCGAGAAGAACATCGGGATCATCGCACGCGTCCCGTTCGACGAGGGAGCGCTGACCGGGACGGTGCGGCGCGGAACCGTCTTTCCGGCGGGAGATTTCCGAAACAACTACTTCAGGGGGGAAAGAAAGGCGGAGGTGGAAAAGCGCGTCGACGATCTCTCCAAACTCCTCGGGCCCGAGGCCGGATCGCTCCCCGAGCTCTCGCTCAGATTCTGCCTTCACCACCCGGCCGTTTCGACGGTGATTCCCGGGATGAGGAGCGTGAAGAACGTAAAGGCAAATTGCAGCGTTTCGGACGGCCGGCGCCTGAGCGCGGAAATGATCGAGCGCCTGCGGCGCCACGCGTGGACGAAGAATTACTACGACTGATCAGAACGGGAAGTCCGCACCGGGTTTCGACGGGGGTTCCGCCTTTTTCGATTCCGGCTTTTTTGCCGCGAGGTGGACGGGGTTGGATTCGACGTAGATGGCCTTGTTCGGCGTGGAAGGGCACGGGTGCTCGCACGAACCGCATCCGATGCAGAAATCCTCGTTCAATTCGGGCAGAAACAGGCCGTCCGTCTTCACCATGTGCACAGCTTTTGTCGGACAGTGCTCCGAACAGGCCCCGCATTCCGTCTTCTTCGTGATGACGATGCAATCGTCCTTCACGAACTTCGCCTTCCCGATCTGCACCAGTTTCTTCGCCTCCGGCAGGAGGGGGAGTATCGCCCCCGTGGGACACACCTGCCCGCAAAGGACGCAGTCGTAGTTACACGGGCTCACCGAGTAGTCCATCCGGGGCTGGAGGAAGCCTCCGGCACCGTACGCGAGGAATGCCGGACTCAGAACCTGCGTCGGGCAGGTACTGACACAGAGATGGCATGCCGTGCAGCGCTCCGTGAACCGTTCGATGGAAACGGAGCCGGGTGGGGAAATCGGGAGTTTGCTTCGGGATTTTCCCGTCGGGACGGGAAGGACCGCCCGGAGCGTGTCGACACCCGGGATGATCATCAGCGCCGCACCGGCGCCGCCTTTGAGGAGCGAGCGCCTCCTGCGGTTGACCGGAGCGAGCGTGCGGTCGGGGTCCCTGCGGCGGCGACCCGCATACCTCAGGCCGACCGTCGGGCACGCATCAAAACAGTTGAAACAGCTCACGCAGGCGCTGAAATCAACGCGCATGTTCGCGCTGTCGATGCACTCCGCCTTGCAGACCTTTTCGCAGAGCCCGCAATCCCTGCACGCCGTCTTGTCGATCGCAATCCGAAAGAGCGAGAACCGGGAGATCAGCCCCAGGAGCGCTCCCGCCGGGCAGACCGAATTGCAGAAGAGCCTTCCCCGGGTGAATGCCGCCGCAAAGAGGAGGAGCATAAGGAGCAGGACGAGCGCAAACCCCCCGACCGAAGGGACGCGGAGAGGGACGGTGAACAGAACATAGACGTGGGCGCTTCCCAGAACCGAGGCGGCAGCATTATTCAGGAGGACCGCCAGGGGGCGCAGGAGAGTCACCGCGAACCTGCCGAATGTGCTGAAGGGCTCAATGAGGTTGAGGAGAGCAAAGCTCCCCCCGAGCGCCAGCACCACTGTGAGAAACAGAATACCGTTGTGCAGCAGCGCATTCCGGCGCCGGAAGAGGAACCTTCTCCTGCTGTTACGCTTCCGGTTCAGGCGGCTGAACATATCCTGCAGCGTCCCGAGGGGGCAGATCGTCGAGCAGTACACCCTGCCGAAGAGCAGCGTGAGAACGAGCACCAAAACGAAACCGAGGGCGCCCGCGCCGGACAGGATCCTGACGAATGCGGGAACGAGCTGCGGGGTCGTCACGGCATTCACCCCCCACGGGGGGAGTACTCCCGTCAGGTCGATGAACATGAACAGGGGAGGTACGAAGAGAAGAATGGAGACGACGACCCGGATGGTCCTGAGATGCCGGAGGGCCATCGGGTCTAGAGCGCGATGCGCTTGATATTCAGGTTCTCCAGGTCTTGGCGGCCGAGCTTCCTTGCCGCGGCGATCTTGATATACCCGATGTCGTCCGGATCCACGCCGAAAAGCTTCGCCGCGGCGGTATCGGCGGCGACCACGTCCGTCGTCACGAGCTGCGTTTTCAGCGCAACGACGTCATCCACGGAGACGCCGCGGGGCCCGTTCTGCTTCATCATGAGATATGCGTCGATGACCGTGAGGTCAGGTTTCCTGTACGCGGCAAAATCGGCAATGCACTGGTGCAGGTCATTTTTGTGCCAGTACCCCCTGTCCCAGACGATGCCCATCTGGTTCTTCATCCCGGCGGTCATTCCCGTCGATGAGTGGTGTTTCAGGACGGGGACGTTGATGTACACGTCCGATTCAAGTATCAGCTCGTGGACCTGGGCTTCTTTGAGCACTTTCCCGCCGGCGATCGTCACGGAGTGATAGTTGCCTTCGGAGTGACCTGGAGCCACCTTCGCCCCTGCGTCCTTCGCCGCCCCTTCGATCCCGCTGTTTTTGTACGAACGGCGCCAATCGTCACACGTGTGATCGAAGACGCAGACTTCCTTCGCCCCCGCATCGAGACAGTGGCGGACGATCCTCGCCACGAGTTTCGGATTGGTGTTGCCGGCGCGCTCGGGAGCGACGTCCCACCCCATGTTCGGCTTGATGACGACCTTCTGCCCCTTCCTGACGAATGCGCCCATTCCCCCGAGCTCCCGTATCGCGGCATCGAACATCGCGTCGGGTTCTCCCCCTTTGACCGCCACGAGGTCGTACGGCAGCGGAGGCACCGCGGCAAACAGTTTCGACAGCCGGCCCGACGCTGCAGCGCCTGCCAGGACAGTCGCCCCCAGCGTGTGTTTCACGAACGTCCTGCGATCCATGGCTTCTCCTTCGCTGTGAAACGGGCTTGCGTGAACGGCCCGTCAGAAAAACTTCACATACACAAACAGGGCAAGTGCCGCGGCGAGGACGATGACGATGACCGCGATGACGATCTTCTTGATGGCCCGGAGGAGCAGCCACGCTGCAACGACTGCTGCGGCGATCAACGCGAACGTCTGGAGCCTGAGCACGGGTCGGCCCTCCGCCTCGATATTCCCGAATTCATGAGAAAGCCCACGGGTGACAGCATCGCGGCACCCGTGGGCTCTCAAATAACAGAATTACTGACTACAAATATGCGGTTTTTCCGGAAGAAATTCAATACGGGGCCCGGACGCCGTTCATTCCGGGGCAAGGAACTCAAGGACGACCTCGTTGTAGAAGGCGGGGTTCCCGATATGGATCGCGTGCCCCGCTCCCGGCACGACAACCCTGTACGTGTCCGGCAGATGCCGTTCCAGCTCGTCCGTGATCAGGGAGAACATCCGGGGGCTCTTCTGGCCGTTGAGCAGGAGGACGGGTATCTGCGCTCCGTGGATCTGCTCGTCGGAGAGGACGGGCATGTACTCGTCCGGCCCGGAAGAGAGCTCGAGCCGGAGAACCCGTGCCGACTCCATCAATTTCTCCCGCGCCGGCGGGGGGAGAAGATCAAACGTCCCTGAGCGCCCCGACACGCCGTCGAAGAACTTCTTCACGCCCAGTGAATCGTTCCCGTTCGCAAACGCCTCCCTGGCGGGCGCCAATGCGTTCGACTCGAATTCTTCGAGTGCGGTCGCTCCTTCATGCGTCTTCTTCAGGAGCGGGAGGACGGGCGGTTCGCCCAGAACGAGCCGCCCGATGAACCCCGGGTGCCGTATCGCACAGCAGAGCGCCACGTATCCTCCGTACGACGAAGCAATCACGGTCGCAGGGGCAATGGCGAGCTCTTCGATTAATTCGGCAAGGTCGGCGGCGTGTACCGAAAGAGAATACGTATCCCCGTCGTCCGCCAGCCGGTTCGGGGGGTGAAACCGGCGGCTGTACGCAAACGCGCGATGCGAGCGGGAGAAGAACTCGACCTGCGAGGGGAAGTCATTCATCGAGCCGAGCGTGCCGTGAACGAACACCAGGGGCTCCCCTCTCCCCTGTTCAATGTACGCGAGCCGGGTGTCGCGGAGAGGGATTGTCGTCATGACGGACCGGGCGGGCCGCCCGGCTCCTTTTTTTCCGTTTCCGCCGGGAGCTTCACGGGGGGCGGGTTGTAGCCGACAACCGATCCGGAGCGGATGCGGGCAAGGTACGGAGAGAGCGTCGTTCCCGGAAGCGTGCGGACATTGTCCTCGATCCGTATCGGCCCGATTCCGGTCCCTGCACCGATCGTACAGTGTGAGCCGATTTCCACGAGACCGTAGCGGAATTTGCCGCACCCTTCGTACGCGTGCACGGTGACCCGCGTGTACGCGCCCAGGAGCGTATTGTCCCCGATGAAGATGAGTTCAGGCCTGAAATGGTCGAGCCACGCGAGCTGCATGATTTCCACATTTCTCCCGATGTGCGCACCCATCCAGCGGTACCACGTGTTCTTGAACGGTGTCCCCTTCATCACGAACGACAGGGCCACCTGGAGCTGCACGAGCATCCGGCGCCAGGTCGGGAGATTGATCAGCCGCCAGTTGACCGCGTTCGGTTCCTCGGGAGAACCGAGCCCGGAAAAGGTGTAGTGGCGCTGAACCGGCGTCAGATACGCGTCCATCCTCTTCGCACCCTCGGGAGTGCGGGGGTCAAGTGTCGCAATGTCGACTCCCTTCCCGTTCGCCGTCTTGCTGATCGATATGGTCCTCCCCCTCTTCTTCGCCAGCCGTATCGCCCGGAGGATCATATCCTCCGTGACCCGCCTCATCGCCTGCTCAGGTGTTTCGGTCTGCCCTGAATGCATATGTCAGTTTTTGAGAAGGGATCGGTACACCGACTCGTACTTCCCCGCTATTTCTCCCCACGAATAGAACTTCTCGACATGCGCACGTGCGCGGCGTCCGAGGGCCTCCCGGAGCGCACCATCGCCCAAGAGCTGGACGACCCGGTCCGCGAAAACCCCGGGAGAATCGGCGATCAGCGCCTGTTCGCCGTCAACGACATTGAGCCCCTCTGCACCGACTGTCGTGGCAACCACGGCGCGCTGCATCGCAAACATCTCCAGAAGCTTGATTCGCACGCCGCTCCCCACCTGCAGGGGGACGACGCATACCCGGGAGGCCGCCATGACGGTGCGAATATCCGGCACAAACCCGAGGATCTCGACGTTGGGATGCCTGATCCCGAGGATCTCCGGCGGTGTTGCGGTCCCGGCAACCCTGATCCGGACATCCGGGTATCGCCGGACGATCTCCGGAACGATCTCGTTGTAGAACCACCAGAAGGAGTTCCGGTTGGGAGCCCAGTGGAGCGCACCCATCCAGAGGACCGAGCCCGGATCTTCTTCACGCGCAAGGGGCGCAAATTCATCGAGATCGACCCCCGCGGGAACAAGGTCGCATCGCGCGCCCGGAGCAGCCCCGCGAACAATGTCCCTTTCCACTTCCGATATCATCAGGTTGCTGCCGATCCCCGCGTAGCACGCCTTCTCATAGGCACGAAGCCTCCGCACGTCGAAATTCAGCCAGAGCTTCATGAGCGGATCTCCGGTGTGCTCAATCTTCCTGCTCATGTTCACGGACAACATGTCGTGCACGCGCATCACTGTCGGAATATTGAACTCATTGCCCAGGACGAGGGCATAGTGGGCGGCCTGTATTCCCTCGACCTGGAGTATGTCGAAGGACGAGGTCCGGAACATCTGCCTCACCCGCCGCAGCAACTCCGGGTTGTGGAACCGGCTGATCTGGTAGGGGGTCTGCCGCCCGATGGAAGCGAGGGCCCCGATTCGTGTCGGTGCGGCCCGATTGAGGACTACATCAACCGTGAAATCCTTCTCAAGTTCACGCACGAGATCAGGAGAATCCTGCTCCGAGAGGCATGCCAGATGGATGCTGTGCCCGCGTCTTGCGATGAACCGGAGAGGATTGTAAATCCCTCTTCTCCCGCCGTCGACGGGGGGATACGGGAAGAGGGGGCTGATGTCGAGGATCCTCATGGCTCAATGTAGAGGAAACCGTGAGGATTTGCAAGAAACCGGATCTGGCGCATGGGCGGCAGACCGGGCCAATAATCCGGATATCTCCATATCCGCCGGATGAAACCACTTTCTTGTTTTAATTCAAATCCGGTCTTGCTACATTCAGGTTGTCGTGAAGCATTTTCCCCGCGCCTGTAGCTCAACTGGATAGAGCATCAGACTTCGGACAGGATTCCTCCGACCTCTAACCTCCTTGTTTTTCAAGGCTGTATCTGATCCGGATCCAACTGTGTCACCGTTTTGTCACAATCGCTGACTCTAGCATCGAGTTTCCTCACCGCCTCCCGAAGCGTTTCCATCCTCGATTTCGCGTAGATCATGCTTGTCCTGATATCGGAATGCCCGAGTAAACGACTCACAGTATAGATGTCAATTCCGGCCGACACAAGGTTCGTCGCAAAAGAGTGCCTCAAGGAGTGTAGCTTGAAATCCTTCAGACCCGCCTTTCTCACGTAGTGCGCGAATTTCCTGCTGACATGCTCCTGATTCATTCTGGTAAATAGTCCATCATCCAATTGATCAAGTACCTGGAGAGCAGTTGTGTTCAACGGGACGGTTCGCATTCGTCCATTCTTCGTGTGCACTATGTGGATAAGCCTATGATTCTGATCAATGCTCTCCGGCGCGAGATTCAAGGCCTCATTACGACGGAGGCCCGTGTTCAGGAGGAACGTCAACAAGAGCCGAAACTTCCGGAGAAATGATTTGTGCTTAATGACCCTGAGCGTCTTTATATCCTGATCAATCAAATTGAAGATCTTCTGAAGTTCACTGTCCTCCATGAACAGTCGCTTTTCCTCCGTTTTAGCCTTCTCGACCCCCTTGAAGGGGTTCACTTCGAGGTACTTCCACTTGACTGCGACCTGCAGGGCGGATTGAAGCGTTCGTCGCTCCAGGTTGAACGTAGTAGCTGAAACCTTGGAACTGAGGTGCACCCTCCACTTGTCGAGCGCTCTTGTATCCAGGGAACGAAGATTGACGTTTCCTACGAAAGCCATGAATTTCTTGGCGTAGTTGCGTTCGTTTATAATCGTGTGAGGTTTTTTTAAGCTTGCCGCATAGGCGAAATATTCCTCCAGGAAATCGGAGAGTCGGACATGTTTCTGGTCGTAGTCTTCCAGCTTAAATATGCCTCGTGCGATCCTGCCTTGAATGTCTTGCAGGATTCGCTTTGCTGTGTTCAAGTCAGAGGTTTTTGTCGACTGAACATATCGCCTCCCTTCATACTGGTAGTCTACATACCACTGATACCCCCCTTTCACTTTTCGTTTCCTTAGCCTTGCCATACTATTCTAAGCCCTCCTTCTTTTCCCAGAGTCGGGCGGCCATATCTATCCCCTTCGCAGCTGATGACCGTCCTTCCGGAATAATTGAGATTTGAGTTATCCACTCTTCTAGCCCGGGACGGTAGAAGAGATAGCGCCCGTCGATTCTGAAGAACGGTATACGTCGTTCGCGAATTAGCCGCCGAACGATGCTCTCCGATATCCGGAGAAACAGTGCTGCCTCCGCAACATTTAGCACTGTCCCTCCGGATTCAGATATGTCGGTCGTGTTAGCTGTCATCTTCTTATACCAGCTTTCTATGGCTAGCCTCTATCGCGACTGATCCGGAATGGACCACAGGCTCACTTCCAACCCGGGCGCTTGCCGAGTGTTTTTGCCCATTTCAGCAGATCAATCGAGGTCGAGAGGATTTCCTCGTGGAGATCCAGTTGACTAACCGCCGTGTACGTTTTCCGCATGGTTATTCTGTCATTCACAAAGGATTCGTACTTGAATGTCGAGGACCACGTATATTCCCCAGTCTAAAAGGTCGTAGGGCCAGATCATTCCCCAGTTTCGGGGTCAGATGATTCCCCAGTTCCGGGGTCAGATGATTCCCCAGTTCCGGGGTCAGATGATTCCCCAGTTCCGGGGTCAGATGATTCCCCAGTTCCGGGGTCAGATGATTCCCCAGTTCCAGGGCCAGATGATTCCCCACCCACAGAGTTGGCATCCATTCACATCAAGCCATAGCTTGCATCCCTGCATAAATCAGGCGCATTTCAACAGCCTTAAGGGAACTCACGAGCTATGTCATTCAAAAGGGTGCAAACCGTGGAAATCTGGTCGATTCTTCGTCGTTGGAGCGACAAACAGTCCATTAGTGCGATCGCCGTTGCCTGTGGCTGCGATCGAAAAACCGTCCGGTCCTACATCGAGATGGCCCGGCGAATGGGAATCGCAAAAGAGGAGCTCGTTCCGGAGCGAAAAGAGGAGTTGCTCCCCCTGCTGCAGGAGGCGTCCGTCCGACTCCATTGCAGGGCATCGAGTAAGTTACTCCTTGAGGGGCATGTCGATGAGATCCTCGCTCTGATCAATGATCGGGAAAACCCGCTGAAGCCCAAGACGGCGTTTGAGGTCATCGTGTTCAGGTACGAGCTCCAGGGCAAGGTCAGTTACTCGACGTTCAAGCGTCTTGCCCGCGCACGAGCTCTTGTCCGCGACGGCAAACGGGTCACGTGCCGTATCGAGACGCCGCCTGCTCAGCAGATCCAGCTTGACTACGGAAAAATGGGCCTCTTGTGGGATCCTCTGGAGAGAAGGCGGAAGACTCTGTACGCCTTCATCGGCACGCTCGGCTTCAGCCGTCATAAGTTCGTGCAGTTCGTCTACAGCCAGAACCAGCAGAGCTTCGTGCAAAGCCATGTCGATATGTTTACCTGGTTCGGCGGCGTCACCCGGGTGCTGACGATCGACAACCTGAAGGACGGGGTGCTCAAGCCGGACATCTACGATCCGGTCCTCAACCGGGCCTATGCCGATCTTGCCGAGTACTACAAAACCTTTATCGACCCCTGCCGCATCGCCTCTCCCCAGGACAAGGGGAAGGTCGAACGCGATGTCCCGACGGTGCGCGAGTTCTACAGGAAAATCATCACCCTGTACCCGTCGGCGACAATCGGGGATCTCAATGGTCACGCCCGGGAGTGGCTCGTCCAGGAATACGGCGCACGACCTCACGGCAGCACCGGAGAGCCGTCCTACGCGCTCTTCACGCAATATGAACGCCCCGCGCTTACGCCCCTGCCCGTTGATCCCTTCACCGTAGCCTTGTGGAAGCAGGCGGTGGTGCATCCCGATCACTTCATCCAGGCAAACGGATATCGCTTTACACTGTCCGACGAGTTTATCGGCAAAACGGTCCAGGTGATGTTGGGGCCACGACATGCAAAGATCTACTTCGAAAACCAGCTGATCAAGACAAAGCTCATGACGGGGGAAAAAGTCTACATCGACTGGGAGGACTTTCCTTCCACCGTCGCGTTTGCCCTCTCGGAAGAGACTCCGCGCCGGCTCATCAACAAGGCCCGCCACTGCGGAGGAAGCGCCTTCGAGGACCTTGTCGTGGGCCTCTTGAGCGTTCCGGGCTTCTCCTATCTGCGCCGGGTCATGGGGCTGATGAACCTTGTCACGGGATACCGCTCCGAGGTGGTCGAAGCTGCCGCTAAACTCGCCCTCACCGTGGAAAATCCGATCTCGACGCATCTGTTCAAGCACATGCTCGAGTCTGTGCGCAAACAAGAGGAGGAATCCACTCTGGTCCAAGGCCTCCCGCTCTCAGACGAGACTGAGAGCTTTATGCGCCCCGCCGAGTACTTCATCCGGGAAGGAGGACGGATCAATGGCTAATACCGCGGACCTCTCCTCCCAGCTCCGGGCACTGAAGCTCTCCGGAATCCTCGACACTCTGGATATGCGGCTCCTGGAGGCCCAACAGGGCCAGCTCTCGTTCCCGGAACTCCTGACGATGCTCTTCTCCGATGAACTGGAAGCCAGGCGGAACCGGAAACTCGCCCGCCTGATCAAACACGCGGGCCTGAATGCGGGTCAGACACTGGAATCCTTCGACTTCGATATCGCAACTTCAGCCAATCGGCCGCTCATCCGTGATCTTGCGACCTGTCGATTTATCGAACGCTCTGAAAACGTCTTCTTCCTCGGGCCCACCGGCACTGGGAAGACGCATCTGGCACAAGCACTCTCACACGCCGCTTGCCGGCGGTACTTGTCGGTGGAGTTTTATACGTTCGGTGAACTCTTCAGTGCGCTCACCAAGGCTGACCTCACAGGATCGGCCGATAGGCTTCTGCGGGCGCTCTGCCGGAGCGATCTGGTCGTCCTCGACGAGTTTGCGTTCAAACGACTCGACCAGAAGGCCGCAGAATGGCTTTACATGATCGTCGACAGCAGGTACTCGACTGGTTCGATCATCCTGACGAGCAACAGATCCTTCGACGACTGGCTTGCCATCTTCCCGGACAAGGTCATGGCCAACGCCGTCATGGACCGACTGGCGCACAATGCGCACCAGATCGTCCTCAAAGGAGAGTCGTACAGAAAGAAAAAGGGCCTGAAATCCGAACCGCTCAAGGAGTAAATCATGACTGAATAGACAACCGCTCATCCAACTTTAGGGTGGGGAATACTCTGACCCTCAAAGTGGGGAATATCGTGGCCCTTGACACTTGAATCCCTGCGGGGCTTCAGGAAAGTCTTCAGGCTTTACTTGCTCATCAAAGACAATGAAGCAAGTAGGTGTAAGAGCTGTCCCGAAATCGTAAAAGTGACAAGACGAACAGTGTTCGGCAAAATAGCCCTTCTGCTGAAGGACCATGATAGTCGGCAGGATCGCCTCATCTATGTCGTCAAGCTCATTGCCCATGCATTTCATTTTAGGGCAATGGTCCAGAATGGTGCCCTCACCGACTGTGTAGTCATATACGTCCCAGCATGCTTTGCATACCAACATTGTTTTTCGTCTCCTTTCGTTTTTGAGTTTTAGCGAACAGGGGTGCCAGCCGTCTGGCCAGTCCAACTGACACCCCCTAGGCGTGCTACCTCGAAACGCGCTTTTTGAACGCTTCCCGCATCTTGTTCGCCCGCTCCTGCTCCTTCTGGTTCTTCTCCATCTGCACAGTGAGAGCAGGGACTTCCGCCACGACCACGTTTTCGAGACGTTTGAACTCTCGAATGATGGCCTGGCGTGCGACATCACCGATGACCAAGAGGAGAGCAGTCCCGGGTTTCGAGACTTCGAAACTCGAGAGCGTTCCTTCATTGGACTCCGCCATAACACGCACCATCTTTTCCATGTTGATAGCGGTCTTGTGCTTCGACTTCTTAACCGAATCAGGCAAATAGCCTGCAACGGATATCATTTCCATATTGTGAGGTCCTTATTTTGGGTTTCATCTCCCCGGTTTCCGCTGGCGGTCCCGGTTCCAATGGGAGAAGGTTACATCGTTGATTTTAGCCAGTGAGACTGATGATGTGCGCACAATCGCCCCGGTGGTGGCCCTCGCGCTTTATCAGGACGTAGCATATACATGGTCATTGGTTGGCTCCTTTCGTTATTAGACTTTATGCCGCCGAATTTGACGACCGCCCAGTGGGATAGCAGACCAGGTCGGACATGTCGTCGTTAATCGTTGCGTTGGCCGTGAGCAGACTTTCCACATACTGGCGTTCGATCTGATTCCACCGCTGGACCAGATCCTCAGAGTCCGTCGTGAGAACAAGGTGATGTCCGCGCCACCCCAGTAGAAACGAGGACCCGATAGCCTGGGATTGCCAAGCTTTAAAGTGACGCCGGACTTGCCGGACCAGGAACTCCTGGTCAAGGGGAGCGCGGCTGTTGTCGTATAAACGCACCGTGAATTTCATTTCATTTCTCCTTTATATGTTCGTCGGCCACCCATTGCGAACTCCGATTGTGGCCGAAATCGGTTCGACACTTCTGGCCACCGTTAGCCGGTGCACCTTGTAGACTGCTCGAATCAATGCTTTTGAGCCCTGCATATTCCATGTAGAGTCTATGCTGCCTTTCTGAATTCAAGGTTTGTTGAGTGCTCGCCGACCTTGTGGTTGTGTACCGTCCTGTACCAACTGCGCGCCCCGAAGGGATTACCACACACGGCAATGGAGATACTTTCCAGCAGGGAGCAGTAAACATCCTGATTCTCGACAATTTGGCGAACCAGTTTTTCCTGCTTTGCCTCCTCCTCCTTCACAAACCTCTCGGCGACTGTGGGCTCATTTTCGCAATTGAGGAAAACGGGCTTGTTTTCGGCATCACGGAAAGCAACGATGTCCTTGAGATCTGACCATTCGAAAGTTGTCGATTTGATCATCTCGCCATCTTCGTGCTGAACCGTCACGCCTTGTTCGAAAACAGAGAGAGAAACGACAGGAACCGTAAACATCTGCTCTCCCGTTTGGAAACGCACGAGGACAGGGAGAACGACCGTCGCATCGGTGATCTGCTTCGCAAGCGCAAATACCTTACGCTGTATGACGGCCAACCTTTGGCCGCTACTCTGGCAACCGACCTGCATGGGATACATGGGTAACTCCTTCTATTGTTGAACTGGGAGGCTTGGTGACCTACCTATCACTAGAAGGAGTATTCATCAGGCGGGACAGCTAGGCGGGAAAACGTTGAAAACAAATAAAAAAGGTCAACTTTTCAGTTGACCCTATATCTAAATTGTATCCACTCTCGTTGGATCAAAACCCTACGGGCTGCTATCCCCAAGGATTTCAGCCAATATTTCCTCAAGTTCCTCTTTGTTGAGATTCACGAGATCCTCTTCTGGGTACTCGGGTCTGTTTAGACGAATTTCAGCCCGGAGGTCCTTTTCGCTCAGTTTCTGGATTCTTTCGAAGTCCACCTTTTTTTGGATTTGATCGGCAACATTCTCTTCGTCTTTATCTAAATGAAAGCTGTGGGTCGCGTCTATAGCGCTCATTTCATTTGAATCAGAATCAGCAGTCGAACCATCTCTTGACCCTCTAATATGGGTAATAGTCCTTCTTTCGAATGCAGAAATAGCACGTCCTTCAGTTCGGGCGTTGACCTTCTTAATTGCGGCTTCGAAGACTTTGCTTCGCCTAATGAGTGCATCTGCAAGCATGGGATGGAAATCCTTGGTCCTCAAGACCCGGACCCATGTCGACTGTGGAATCCCGCCGAAATCGCGTAGATCTGTCTGACTCGGTTGTGGCTTTAGCGTTATCTCTATCGTTTTCAGGTAAGCGTCGACATATACCTGCATCTCCTTTCGCTTGCGGGGACCTTGTTTGATAACGTTCACCCCCTCTCCGTTGACTTCATGAGTCACCTTCTTCATATCCCGAAGTGCATCAAGTGCTGCCTGGTAACCGAATTCACTGGACTTAATAAGTAGCCGCCTAGCCTCCTCCAGTCTGCCCATTCTAATGTTACAGAGGCCAAGTAGGTATATCGCCTGAGGTTCATCAGGATCCATCTCCAATGCTTTCTTGAAATCCAATTCGGCTTCCCGAAATAGTCTTGAATTAAGTCTTATCATACCACGCACAAAGTACGGCGCGGGCCATTTGGCCTCACTTCTCATTAACAGGTCCAGATCTTCCAGTGCTGAAAGCCGCGAATCTGCATCCACATCTGATGCAAGCCATGCCTTTTCGAGACGGGCCTCCTTGTAATTCGAATCCTTCTCAATGGCTACCCCGAGGCGTTCTAGTGCTCCCGATCGGTCGCCTGCCTCCACCAGAATCAACGCAGAAACATAAGCGCGAACTGCATCGACGTTCATCGATGACCCGGTCAGCGTTACAAATCCAGTAGAATCTGACCGCACAGCTCCCCCTGTCCCCTTATAATATGACTCATCCTGAAATTCTATGGCCGCCAATTCATTAAGAGCTTCCGCATACTTTCCCTTTCGTGCTTTCAAGAACGCGCGCATCATGTAGACGTCAATTAACTTTGGATCCATTCGCAGCGCATCGTCAAGATCGGCTTGGGCAGAATCGAGGTTCCCTGACATAAGCGACAAAATGCCACACCAAAGGACAATCATCTGGTTCGTGGGGTACTTCGTTCTAAGAATCTCAACATCAAGGTGAGCCCGGTCGAAGTCGCATAAAACATTAAAATAGATAGCCCTCGTCATACGACATTCAAAAAGGTCAGGGTTAAGTTGTAGGGCTTTTGTGAGGTCTTTTATTGCCGCCCTGGACACCAACGGCAGAGAGATTGCCCTGTAGTAATATGCCGCCGCGTCCGGTGGGTGCTGCTCAATATGAATACCTAATCGTCTGACCACTTCCTCTTTTGTGATCTCGTCAGGATGGCAGGCTGCCAAGAAGAACCAAGCATCTGCCCGTCCTGGATCGATTCTGACAACTTTCTTGAAAACGCGAATAGCTTGGGCATTGCATCCCTTTTCAAAGTAAAGCGCTCCTAAGAAGATTAGATCCTCCAGATTGAATCGTCTCCGCCGGCCAACCTGAAACAACACAGTCATCGCTTCATCATATCGCCCCAATATGGCTAAACTTGATGCCAGGTGGATTCTAGCGTAGACGTCACCATCATCGGGCTCTATGCATTGTGAGAGTGGTATGACTGCTTCTTGGTGTTTACCTAAGTGGCACAGGACAATGCCAAGGTTGAAATTGTAGCATGAATCATCGCGGTATTCATTTGCGATGAGGTTAAGGTCTTCCAACGCACCGGAATAGTCACCCAACATATTTCTTGCTCGCGCACGTCCATAATGCGCATCTAATCGATTAGGATCCAAGGCCAGTGCCTTCTCAGTGTCTATCAATGCTTCTTCGTACTTGCCTTGTTCATGTAACACTGCACTTCGATATACGTACAGATTTTCTTCTTGTGTGGAGAACAACTTCCCAATGGATGCACTCACATCCTCAAGAAACTGTTCGTCGTTTTTGATCCGATAGTTCTCCAAGGCACGACAATATCTGTAAAACGGATCATCCGGATTTTCCAAAATCAGTCGATCGAGGGGAGCGAGAAGGTTGGGATCGCTGCTAGAGTGGATCTCAACAATTGCGAGATACCCTATTGCCAAGTCAGATGTTGGTTCAAGGGCCAAGGCGCGGCGCAATAGAACTTCAGCCTCTGCGTATCGACCGGAATGTACTAGCGAGGAGCCCGAGGCAACTAGCTCTGCGAATCGATCGACCGAATCGTTATTATCTGATTGATCTGTCATGTGTGGCAATAAAATTGAATGTCACCATTTCGATCCCGACGTGTCAAGTGAGACTCGTTATCGTGAGGATCAATTTAGCCTCACTTTGCTCATCCTGTGGAAATACGCCTCCTGCTTCTCCGGCCCACCCACATACTCGATCACTAGCACCAAGAATTCCTCGCCGAGGTCAAAATCGTAGATCCCCTCCAGCATCTTCTCATCATCGAGTCCGCCATCCTGGATGTACTGCCTGATCTCGGATATTCCGGGTGTGTTCTTTTCCCGGGAGGCATACGAATGGTCCAGACTCCTTTATTCGGTATACAACTCTCCGGTTCCGCATCAACAACCTCTTCCAAGCGTTCTGCTATAGCCCTTCACTTAATCCGAGGGAATCCAACAAAAGGTCTTTCGTTTATCATCTGGTATCCTCTCCGTATCACTTCAATCGTCCGATAGTATTTCCCGTTGAGTTCAGAAATGTCATACGCCACCCTCACCTCAAGATCGGTAGAATCCGTTTTTGACAAATAAGTGAAGACTACTCTTTTCAGTAACCAGTATTCAATCCTATCTGGAACCCCGAAGAGTTTTGCGGAGTCCGAGACCACTTCCTTCAGTTTGTAACCACGATATTCATCTGACTTCCCATAACCCTCGATGTGCGTGTGTATGTCTACTTTCTTCTGAGCTGAGGCAATTCCAACAGTCAGGAGAGATAATACCAACACCCTACTCAACGTCAAGAGGTTCATCAGTTTTATCCTCTTTCACTCTTATCGGGCAAACCCGCAGAAGCAATCAAGCCGGCTAGATTGAAGAAGAAGCCCACAGCAAACCACGAGATAACATTGTACCCTTTTTCCTGGGCTACATATCCAGATAAGCCACCGAATACGAGGCCGATTCCCAACAGAAGGAAGAAGAATAGCCCCTCAGAGAGTCCGAGATTTCCCATAACAATCAGTACCTTTCTTGTTATTGTGGGAGGAGGGTGCGCGACACTATTTACTTGTGACGCGATATACCTTCTTTTCCTTCTCATTATACCACCAATTGGAATCATTGTTAAATACCAATTGCTTCAGCACAAACAATTGACCCTCTTCACCTTTTCCCTCTTCCAGTTCTTGGTAATAGAACATAGCAGAGTCAATATCTTCTTGCCTTGTTGATTTGCTGTCATTTGCCTTTTCGCAATAAGCCTTGACGAGAGTAACCAAAGCGCTATTTCTCGGTTCATCTCTTCCCCCCGAATTGACAGCTTTCTTGTAATAGAAGATAGCCGAATCAATGTTTCTTCTTTTATTTGACCCTGAAGCGAAATTCAACCCTGCCAAATGATTTGTTGATGTCTCATAATCCTTGGTAAGCTGTCCCTGCCAGCGATTGAAGAGGATGACCCCAACTGCCACAACCATTGCAACGCTTGCCAATATCACCAAAGCTTTTGACCGCTTTACTTTGTCGTCTTTCATTTCGTTTATCTCCTAAAACGACAAACCCCCTGTACTTTCGGGTAAGGGGCTTATCTGTTAAGAACGTTCCTACAGCCGGACGGATTTACTACAGGGACTGGGTGTTCTTCTTTCGTCTATCGTAATGCATAGCTTCAAACATTCCTCGCATCATTCTTTCGTGAGGCGAGTCCTTTTACATTCGCCAATCTTCAAATCATTCTTGACCTTGTTTCTCCTTCAGCTCTATGTTCGTTTGGAAAGGACACGATTGTGGTCATATTCCCTCGAAGCAGAGATCGTACTCCATCTTTCGTCGTAGCACGCAATGTCGAGGTCGTTCAATTTCTGGTTGAAGCTACGCCGATTCCGATGGAATTGCAATTCTTCAAGCGGCCCGTTCTCAATACCCGAGGCAGATAACCCAGAATCTCATGGTGAGGTCCTCAAGATCCGTTGCTGAACATTCTTGATCTGCTCTTCCAGTGGCTTCAGCTTCTCCGCCCGCATCTTCTGAAGCGCCTCCCTCGGCGTCCCCTTCTCCATCATCTCGATCATGCTTCTGATCGCACGGTATTCCCTTTTCAGGTTCTCTAAACGTTTCTGAAGCTCATTCATGTCTGTCATAAGTATCCCCAGGAATTGCTACTGGAGCATACGACATGTATGTCGCCTATGCAATACGCCGATTTCTGGCGCGCCAATAGGCCTGAAAAACAAACCCAAAAATAAATCCTGAAACCGAATTCCCCACCCCAAATCCGCTCCGATCCTACCTCTCTCGATTTGGATCCGTCCCCATTGTCGCAGTAGTCGGTATGTTTAAAAAGTAAGCCCCCGCTCTAGTGTGTATATTGTTGAGTCCGCAACAATGTACCACATCTAAAGGGAGGCTTACCATGCAATCCGAATGTACACAAGTTCAGTTCACGGGTCAACATGTTCACGTCGGTCTTGATATCGCGAAACGAAGCTGGAAGACGTGTGTGTTCCTTGAGAAAGCGTTCCACAAACAGTTTGCGCAACCGCCAGATCCCCGAGCACTCGTTCATTACCTGCATAAGAACTTTCCCGGAGCTGTCTACCACTCCGTGTACGAAGCCGGATATTTTGGTTTCTGGATCCACGAGGCTCTTGTTGAACTTGGGGTTGATTCTATGGTGATCAATCCAGCTGATGTTCCGACGACCGACAAGGAACGCCGGACCAAGACCGACCGGGTCGATGCTGCAAAGCTGGCACGCTCCCTGGCTAACGGAGAACTTCACGCCATCTACGTGCCTGAACGATCAGCAATGGAAGACCGGACATTGGTCAGGATGCGAACGACCTTCGTGCGCAAGCAAACACGGTCCCAGAACCAGATCAAATCACTCCTTCAGTTTTATGGTGTGCAAAAGCCCGATGATCTCTCGGATCAGCACTGGTCACGCGCGTATCTTCGTTGGCTTGAGAGCATCACCTTCAAGGAGGAGAGCGGTACCATTGCTTTCAAGGCACTGCTGGGTGAGCTTCTCGCTCTCCGCACGACCATTGCGGACTTGACCAAGCGGATACGACTGTTGGCTCACGAGACTCGTTATCACTCAGATGTGGATCTGCTGTGCAGTGTCTGCGGCATCAGCATTCTCTCTGCAATGATATTCTTGACGGAGGTGGTCTCGGTTGACCGCTTCAAGAATCTCGACCGTCTTGCGTGCTTTGTTGGATTGGTCCCGGGCGAAAAATCCAGTGGCGACACTGAACAAGACACTGGCCTCACCCCGCGACGTAACTCAGCACTGCGCTACACTCTCATCGAGTGCGCCTGGATAGCCCAGCGCGAAGATCCTGCTCTACTCAAGGCCTTCACTGAATATTGTAAACGGATGCCCAAAAGCGCCGCCATTGTCCATGTAGCAAGAAAACTCTTGAGCAGAATGCGTTTCGTCCTCAAAAACAAGCAGCCTTATGTGAAAGGTGTCTTGAGTAACGCATAGACACCAGTACCGAACATCAACGAGTTTGAAAGACCGCCGATAGATGTTTCTGTGGGAGAGCGCTGGTAGCTTCTTGCAGATTCAGTTCACGGGACTCTGCTCTCAATAGTCTGCGCCCCACAATATTACCATCTAACCACCGAAATGTAGCTGCGGCCATGGTGGACGCATGTCTACTTATAGCAGGATGATCGGTTGTTCTTGCAAGCTCAAAACGTATAGGTAATAAGGCATCAAGCAATGGGACTTGCTTTTTAACATAGCAGAAGCTACTCCGAGGATCTCCTGTAACAGTACTCTCCATTGAGGCTCAAAACGGGTCCTACTTTTTGGGTCCTCCCGAATCGGGTATAAGAACTCGATGGTCCATCACCATTCCCAATCATAGGAGGATTCATGCAGCACAGCGCGATCTATTCAACGATGGTCCGTGCGGGGAGAGTCACATTCTTCATCGACGTGAAAGAGGCCAATAACGGAGCGAAGTATCTCTCGATCTCGGAACACCGCATCGACGTCGACTCGAAGAAGTCCCGTTCGACAATTCGCGTGTTCGGCGAGAGCATCGAGCAATTCCGCCAGGCTGTGAACGAAGCAGCCGCATCTGCAATACAATAGGAGGAGCAAATGCAAATCGACAAGGAGTACCGGCTGGAGAAAGCCGTCTCGACGGATGAAACCCGAACGAACCTCACCAACATTTCCATCACAAGACGTCATGCCATAGCCTGTGATGGCCGAATGATTGCGATCGTACCGGTGGCAGTTGATGACGGGGATGAAACAGGTTGGATGACTCCGGACGCTTTGAAGCTGGCCCGGAAGGTGAATCCCAAGGGACTTGATACCATCCGGATCGTTCTCAATGGCACTCAGGAGCTTCCGGATGGAAGCACGATAAAGCGCCCGAGCTTCGATGATGTCCATCCGCCGAAGATGTTGCAGATTCTTCTCCACGCTCATCGGGGACGCACATTGCGCGTTGGGATAAATGCTTCCATGCTCAAGTCGCTTTCGGAAGCCCTTGGATCTGAGGAGATCGTGCTGGAATTCGGTTCTCCAACTGAAACTATCCTGGTTCACCCTGTTCATCACGAAGAGGGTGTGTGCGGGGTGCTAATGCCTATTCGACTCAATAACAAAGAAAGGAACTGACATGTCGCACAATCTCAATTTCCAGAATGGAAGGGCTTCGATGATGTACGTCGGAGAAGCCGCATGGCACAAGCAGGGTATTCAGCTTCCGAAGCTCGCAACTGCTGAAGAAGCCATCAAAGCCGCTCAGCTCGACTACCGTGTCGAGAAGAAGCCTCTTCAGGCAATGATCAACGGAAAGAAACGGGCTCCGATTGATGACCATTTCGCTACCGTCCGGATGGACACAGAATGCGTGATGGGCGTCGTCGGGAGCAGGTATTCCGTGATTCAGAATCGGGATGCTTTCGTGTTCTTCGACTCTCTTGTGGGTTCAGGAGAGGCAATCTATGAAACGGCTGGGTGTCTCGGCAATGGGGAAAAGCTCTGGATCCTCGCCCGTTTGCCGGGATACATCAAGGTTCGGGGGAAGGATATCGTGAAGAAATATCTCCTCCTCACCAATTCCCATGATGGTTCTTCCCTGGTGCGCTGCAAACTAACTCCTGTGAGGGTTGTTTGTTCGAATACGCTTTCCGTCGCTCTTTCTGGATCTGAGGAAGAGGTCAGGATCCGCCATACTCCAAGCGCCGTGGAGAATCTTGCCGAAGCGAGCAAGCTCCTTGGATTGTCCAATGACCTGTACGAGCAGCTAGACTACATATTCAACCGGATGGCGTTGAAGAAGTTATCCGACAAAGAGCTTCTCGAATACGTGGAGAAACTGATCCCCGATAATGAGGACGCTGAATCGTCGACGCGCACGGAGAACATTCGCCGAACCATTCTCGATCTCCATGAGTCGGGGGCGGGAGCGGAAATGACCCGTGGAACCCTCTGGGGGGCGTACAATGCCCTCACTGAATACACAGATCACGTTCAGCACTCCTCAAATCCCGATCGCCGGCTGAAGAGCGCATGGTTTGGGGCTGGAGAGAGGTTGAAACAGAAGGGGTTCTCGCTGGCACAGTTAATTCTGAATTAACCCTCATTCACCAACAAACGGCCGGTTCCTCGATTGAGGGATCGGCCTGTTCTTTCATCGAAAGGAGTAGACGTATGACCAGGAAGATGTGGCTTATCATCGTCTCCGCTGCTCAGGCGGCTCTGGAAGCAATCGGGATTATTCTCAGAGGAAGGAAGGGGTAACAATGGAGGAACGAATAGACTTTATCGAAGAGCTGCTCATTCAGTCCGAACAGGCTGACCAGGAGAAGAAGATTGAAATGGACCGGTTAAGGGCGGATCAGATCCTTGCGGCCATTTCGAAGCTTGAAGAAGGGATGGCTGCTGTAAATGAGCTTTGCGACAAGGAGCTCAAGCTGATTGAGGAATATCGGGCAAATGAACTCGCACGACTCGACAAGAAGCGCTCGTGGCTCGTGTTCAATCTGGATGGATTCATGAGGTCGACTGGGGAGAAAACTCTCCGCCTTCCTCATGGATCACTGAAGCTTCGGAAAGGCCGGGATAAGGTCGCAGTTGTTGCTCTGGATGAATTCCTGAAGATCGGGACCAAGTTGAAGCTGGTCCGTTCCGTCCCTGAGCAGATCACTCCGGATATACAGGCAATTGTCAATCACATCAAGACAACGGGAGAAATTCCAGCGGGGGTTCAATTCATCCCTGCGGACGTTCGTTTCTCATACACCACAAATGGAGGAAAGGATGACACAGAACGGGAACGGAATGAAACCGAAGGTTGACTTGAATCTCGGCCAAGAGGCGCGGCTCACACTTACTCGCGACAAAGCATACGTCGGCCAGAACTCATACGGACAGTACTACCTGTATGGAGTGACCGAGAATGGCGAGGAGAAGAGTTTCTTCGCACCCCGAAGACATCCACGCGAAGATTCTTGAAAGCGGGCTTCATTCGGGCGATGAATTCTCGATCAAGAAGGTTCCCCAGCAACAGGGCAGGCGAGTCGTCGGAATCGTGGAGTTCACGGTTTTGTCGAAACAGCCGGCACCTCCGCCTAACGGAAATGGCAACGGATCTCACGTCGATGATTCACTGCGGGATATGCTCCTTCAGTGCGTTGTAGACGCGGATTCGATCATCAAAAGTGCTGGCGTCCAGGTATCGGACGAGCTGCAGAAGCTGGCCACGACCCTGTTTATTGCGAGGTCGAGGATGAATTGACATGGAAATGCCCCAGAACATCGGGGCATTTTTGTTTACTCTACCAATTGTCCAATTGTGTTTTCCACCAATACCTAGATCGAAATACAAAGAGCCCTCCTCTCGCGGTTTGGGCTCTCGTTGTTCGATTCAGCTGATGCCTACTTTGTCAAGAGGAGCTTGATCGTTTTCGCGAATTTCACCCCTCCGAGATCATTCAACACCCTCAACCGAGCGAAGTACAATCCAGTGGACGCTGGTACACCTGAGCTCTGACAGGAGTTCCAAGTGACGTCATGTTGGCCGGCCTGCTGGTACTCGTTCGCAAGAGCTGTAATTTCTCGGCCGAGCACATCATAGACGATCAGGGAAACCTTCCCAGGTTCAGCAAGCGAATATCGGATTTGAGTCGAAGGATTGAATGGGTTCGGAAATGCCTCAATGCGCGAGTCCATCAGAACCTGCTGAGCGGTTGAATCGCGCACTTGTGCGTTTGCTTGAGCAGTCGATAGCTTTTCCCCAACCAACAGACGAGCCATCTTGGTCAAATCTTCGTTGGCAAATCGCTGCTTCATATCCGCTACAATGGAGTCCGCTCGGACAGCGTTCTCGCCCGGTCCAACGTAGTAAGAGACAAGGTCGTAGAGCGAACACAATTCGAAGGCGGTGCCTCTGTAGTCTCTTCGGACAGTCTCCAGGTATGAGAGCGCTTCCGGGATCGATTCGGAGAGGAAGCCCTCTCGGGCAAGTATTCTGAGTCCTATTGGGCGGAGTGGATTAGACACGTTTTGCGTGGACAACGACTCTAGAAGTAAATAGAAATCAGAAAAACTCGTGCTCGAAACGAGGTTCACCGAACCTGCGCCGGCTTGGAATTGGATCAGGCGGTAGTAACACGTGAGCGCAAGCGGCGCATAGGTGGATTGCGGATTTGAGTTTATGAGCGTGGCAAATGTCTTGCATGCAGCGTTCAGGTCGGTATTCTTATATTGCCCCCGTCTGAGCTGAGACAGTCAGTGTCTTGAGTCTTTCTTCCCTCTCAAGGCACTCCGTGGGGGGGAGGAGTGCCTTGGCGCCACGATTTTCGAGCCGTTGCATCTTTGACGTCTGGTTCTCATACTTCCCATAATAGAGGAGAACCAACGTATGCCGCACGCCGAATCAGGAAAATCGATCGAGGAGAAGCTCGCCATCGTCCTCGAAGGGCTGAAGGAATCGACGAACATCACGGAACTCTGTCGCAACCACGGTATCAGCCAGGCCACCTACTACAACTGGCGCGATAAGTTCTTCGAAGGCGGCAAGACTGCCCTGGCCGGCAATGGCCCAGGAGGCCGCGGATCGAGTGACGTCGACAAGGCGAAGATCGCCGAGTTGGAACGGGTCATCGGCCAACAGGCGGTCGAGATCCAGGTGTTTAAAAAAAAACTGAAACTGTTCTAGGTGATGACGAGCTCGTCCGTGCGCTTGAGGCCGAAGGCGTGCCGGTGGCTGAGACCTGCCGGATCTTACGGCTCTCCCGGGCGAGTTACTACCGGCGCCAACAAGCTCTCAGGATCATAAAGCCGGAGGCACTTCAGCAGGACGCTTCCGAGGCTGCCCTCCTGGAGAAGATCCGGGATCTGGCCGGGAAGCACCCCTTCTGGGGATACCGGCGGATCACAGCGTTTCTCCAGCGCAAATGCTCGTTGTGCGTGAACCGCAAGCGCGTGCGGCGTCTGATGCGACTCCACGGGCTCTCGGTCCCGGTCAAGCGCTACAAAGCGAAGCGCGCCGAGACCCGCTCCAAGCCTCAGCCCACTCGACGGAACGAGTGGTGGGGTACGGACATGACCAAGTTCTACGTCCAAGGTCTCGGCTGGCTGTACATGGTGGTCGTCATTGACTGGTACACCAAGCGGGCCCTGGGCTACTCGCTCGGGCTCCGGCCGAAGACGGACCTCTGGCTCGAGGCACTGCACCAGGCCGTCGAAGTCGCCTGTCCTGCAGGCAGCCGGGTGGAGGACGTTCACCTGATGAGCGACAATGGCTCACAACCGACGAGCGCACGCTACGAAAAGGTCCTCGACATCCTGAAGATCGAGCACGTTACAACCAGCTACAATAACCCGAAAGGGAACGCAGACACCGAGCGCTTCATGCGGACGTTCAAGGAGGAAGTCGTTTGGCCGAACGAGTTCGAGTCTCTTGAACAGGCCCTGGCGGCCGTCAACACCTTCTTCCTGTTCTACAACCTGGATTATCCGCACTCGACATTGATGGGCATGAGCCCGATCGACTTTGAAGCTTCGCTGAACCAGACACAGACAGCAGCGGCTTAAAAAAAAGACTCAACCAAATCTCACAGAAATATGTCTTGACTTCCGGGGAGCATTACATTCTGCCCTTCTTTGATGCCAAGCAGGTACAGACTAAAGCCGCCTGACTTGATCGAATCTGCCAAAGGACCCTTTGCAAGCCCAACCAGACCCGCGTGAACCACTCTCTTTCCCAGAGGATCTGGATTGGGGTCAGAAGCAAGTGGATTATCCGAAAGTGCTGATGAAGTCCCGTCCACATACAGAGAGGGAGCGCCCCCCCAGTAATTCAAGTCAGCCACGGCTATGGAATTACTAAGGACGTAGAAGTCGGGGAGGTCGGTGTCATAAAAGCTATTGTAACCTCCTTGGGTATCGTATCCAAAGCAAGCATATGAACCATTTTGGATATTCACCAACGGTGAGGGACCATGTGCCACGACATTATGCCCCGGACCGGGCTGCTGCTGCCCTGTTGGAAGTTCTTCAAATGTCGGAGAACTTGAACTCGCAAATACATTGGGGCTGTTCTCAATAATGACGTTCCCGACGACCCACGGGGAAGATGAATTCAGCGATAACCCGTAAACGCTATTTCTGATGTCGTTGCTTCGATACACTGCGCTCGTTGATACGTAGTCCGCTTGAATTCCGAAACCAGCATTATTCCAAATCGTATTGCTCGTGAGAAACGCGTTTGACGAATAAGGATGAACGCCGGTCCCGCAGTTCGTGATGGTGTTCCCGGTAACAGCAACATTCGTCCCAGTGTTGTAGATATAAATCCCGGTGCCCTGAGAGTTCGAGCCGGTGATTGAGTTATTGGAAACGGAAATGCTCGATGTCGACGCATTAATCATTATGGCCCTAGCACCCGAGGTATACCCGAAATTCGAAAAAGAACAATTCTGAATGCTCACCCCGCCACTGTTAGACCAAGTCGTTACATCATAGGCGGCGTTGGTGAAATCAGCATATTGAATGTTCGCCGTCCCCCCTGAAAAGGTCAAGACGAGAGGATACGTGTACGTAGATCTCGAGTAGCCTTGTCCGTCAAGAACCACGTGACTCGATACTGACCCGTTCACATTCAAGGTGCCATAAACCCATAGTCGAGCGTTTGCAGCCCCATAGGCGATTGAACTTCCCGGGTTTAACTGGAGAGTCCTCCCCGCACTCACAGTCGCATCACTTGAAATTAGCTGTGGTCCATTTACGGTGACCGTTTGACCGGATCCTGCGGCAGCTATTGCGGTTGCGAGCGTTGAATATATGTTGTAGTATCTCGTCCCAGTTGACAAAGCACAGCCACTTCCAAAGAGAAATGTCCCGCTCGCGTCGATGTAGTACCCGCTGAAGTTGAGACTCGCGCCAGGCAGAAACTCCAATGTACGCCCATACGGTATCGAGATGTTTCCGCTTAGTCCTGAAGCACCAGTGGCAACGATCCATTCATTGTTGACAAAATTGTAGCTGGCCGCGCTATTCAATGTTGCAAAGAGATTGGGCACGATTTTTCCGACACAACTCCAATCAACCGTCACATAACCGTTGTTCAAGTAGTCGATGCCGCATACTCCATAGCCTATCCTGAAGTAGCCATTGTCGCCCCACCAATCTCCCCAACTATTCTTGCAGAGCCAATACCCCCCACCGCCCGGATAATCGGTATAGCTCACGATAACCACAGCGTGATTCCCGATGTAATTGCCTGATGTTTGCGTGTAGACGGCGGTCGGGCCGTAAGTGGCAAAGTACGAGCCAAAATTGTCATACACATAGAAGCTCGCGGAAACTGGACCTTGATTTAACAAGGTCTTTATGTTTTGAACGCCCGCAGCCTCGCCAGAGGCAGAACTTGTTACGCCCCATCGGACCCCCGCAAAATTCGGATAATTATTATTGACCTCACTTATCGCCTTGTACGTGCCAATATATGCCCACGCGGTGCTGGCGTAACTTACAACACACCCGACAGTGTTGTCGACAATGTCACTCTCATCCATGTTGATTCCGATGTTCGAACCAATCAATATATGAAGTTGACCTTCGGCAACTCCAGTCGCCGCATAGGCCCAACAATCGCCACAACCCTGTAGCTCAACAGGACTCATCATTGATTGCCAATTTGGAGCGGTTTCTACTTTTGAAAGGTTCTTGTGCTTCACCAAGTAATCATGGTACATACTGTCTTCTGCTGCAAGAATCCTTTTCATCTGACTCGTGTCAACAGGTATTCCACAAAATGATCTCACCTCGTCTGGTGTGTAAGAACGCTTGCCGTGATTGTCTTTCTGTTGAGCGCTGCCAAGGAAGCCGAGAAATATCACGGCTGTCACTAAGCCGAATGCAGTGCAGTACGATTTCATGCTGACCTCCAAGTTTGGTCCAGGGTCTGGTGCATGATTGGGGTTCGATGCCTTGACTCGACAAAACAAGGAGCCTAAAAGAATTCCTGGATTCGAGTTGGATCGCTTGCTATAACATTGATGCCTATTGCATTTGTGGTGGCCACGACGGAGCGAAGCCATCGCCAAAACTTTGAATCCCTCGACTGACAATATCGACAACATACAATCGTTCTACCCAACTAACCTCTTGTCCGCTGGTGAAGAACTGCTCAGAAAATGCTACGTACTGCCCATCGGATGAGAACTGCATAGGCCAATAGCTGAACGCAACGGGAGGGTCAGAATGCGGAAGATGGACCAATCTCCTTTTCGCCCCGTTCCACCAAATCGACAGGTACTGGTCCGATGCTCCAATTTCTACAAATACAATTTTCGAATGATCAGGGGAATACCGCTCAAAGGCCAGCGTAAAACCGGGGTCAGCGAATATTATTTCCTTCTGGACGCCAGTTCCAGCGTTGAACGTTCCGATCACGCTCGAATATCCTTGGACCATGTTCGTATTGACAAGGAAATCTCCGTTCGTACCATTGAAATCTTGAACTGTGATATGTTGATTCCCTCCAGGTTGTTCGTTCAAGATGAACTCGTTGACTGTCGAGTCCACATCAGTTCGGTACCAGTTTGATCCGTTTCGATAGACAAACGAGTGGCCATCTGAGTAGAAGAAGATATTCGCCGCCCCTGAGAGGATTCTCTTCTTCTGCGTGCCATCGGGGTTCATTAGGTAAGTGGCAGTGGGGGTTCCCACAGGAGCTTGATATGCACAATAGAGTTCGGAACTTGGAGTCCAACCTGGCGGCAGTGCGACTACGCCCCCATCCGATGTCGCATTGAAACATGTGTCGTGTTTCACATCGAATACTTCTGCCGTTGGACCGAACACAGACAAGGATCTCTGAAACAGAATGAAATTGCCGTTGGGCGACCATTGTGGGTACTCGTCGTCTTGGGAAGGCAAGGCGCCTGTGGATACGGAAAGATTAAGAGATCTAGAGCCAGAAATTAGCACATTCCAATGACCAGCGACAGACATTGTATAACAGAGCACGAAATTGCCGCTAAGAGGCGGATTCACTATCGAATCGACTTCCGGATTCGGATTAGGGCCGACTACTTCGTGAGCGCACCCTCCCTGAAGCGCGATGAGTACGAGGCATGCAAGCACCATGGTGGCGAAGCAGAGAGAGGGGATGCACTCCTTCATCTTGAGGGCCTCCTCAAACACATCTCGCGTGTGGAGATCATGAACTCTGGAAATGCAGCCTTGATTACCGTGTTCATCGACTCATACTTGTAAAACATGTTCGTCCCTTGTTCATTGTCTCCGGACTACTTGAGAAACTGACCATTTCATTATTCCGAGAGCTTAAGCTGCCACTTGATTACTACTCGTCCCACAGCCGGAGATTTCCCCAGACACAAGTTGATTGTCTACGCATAGGTCCGAGCTTCTAGCATAGTCGCTTGACAGACAGTAGCACTTGCGTCTTCGTTCAAGATAATGGTCTTCCAAACGCTCGTCAACCATGTGATTTTTCTGTTAACCTCCCAAGCTATTAGGGCGGGTCCGTACTATTGACGTTTAATTATTGAATGGATACTCATCGGGGGATAATGTATATTGTGGGGCATGAGACCCCCCGGTACACCTCGGAGCCTCGAGAAGCGGCGTCTGCTCTCCATCCGCCTCTTGAAGGCTGGCCACCCCTATCGGGCTGTGGCCCTTCGTACAGGTGCCTCGCTGAGCTCTGTCGTCCGGTGGCACCAGGCGTTTCGTAAACGCGGCGCACAGGGACTCCGGCCGCGTCCTTCTCCCGGGCGTCCCTCCTTGTTGAGCGCGCGGCAAAAGCGGCAGCTGCTGCGCATTCTGAACAAAGGGCCCGTGGACGCGGGGTATGCGACGAACATGTGGACGCTGAAACGGATCCGGAGTGTGATCCGCAAGACGTTCGGGGTCCGCTATACCCTTGCCAATGTCTGGAAGCTGATGCATAGCCTGGGATGGAGTTGCCAGAAACCCGAGGATCGAGCCAGAGAGCGGAACGAGGCCGCCATCCAGTACTGGCTCCACCATATGTGGCCCCGGATAAAAAAAAACCGCAGAACTTGGGGCCCACTTGGGCTTTCTTGATGAGAGCGGCTTCCTCTTGGTCCCCGCCATTGCGCGGACTTGGGCCCCGCGGGGACACACCCCGGTTCTCCTGACCGCAGGCTCATGGTCCAAAGTTTCTGCTATTTCCAGCATTATCGTTTCCCCGAAAGCCAGACGGCTCGGGCTGTACTGCCGATTCCACCCTAAGAAGAATGTCCGCGCTCCGCAGGTGGTGGAGTTTCTCGACCATCTGCTACATCAGATCCGGGGCCCTATTGTGCTACTCTGGGACGGGGGCCGTCCCCACCACGCCGCATGCGTGGGGGAGTTTCTTCACAAACATGCCAGGCTCCATATCTACCGTCTGCCCCCCTATGCGCCGGAACTGAATCCTGACGAGCATGTGTGGAGACAGATGAAGAATTCATTGGCCAACAGCCTCCCGAGGGATGTGCGGCACCTCAGGCGTACGCTGAACGGGCCGCTCCGCCGCTTGCAGCGGTCGCAGCGGCTACTCTGGTCGTGCATCAAGGCCTCGGAGCTCACTCTGGCTAAAGATCGTATCCATTAGTTAGTAAAAGGTCAATAATTTCTGTGGTTTGATGCAGCAGTTTTGCGATTCACACGAACCGCATTCACGTAAAAATAATAATCCACTTCATTACGTAGGAACCTTACACGTATAGATTGTCGCGATGCCGATTTCGGATATTTTCTACAAGGCAAGAACTCGCGTTCAAATCTGATAATTGGGCCGAAAGCGAAGCTTATTATTGTTCAGGGCCGAGAACTATCCGTCGGGGCCCAGCACGAACAGATCAATCGGGGGATTCGTTTCCGGAAATTACGCATGAGCCTCGGAGAGAAGTGAAGGTGGGGATCTCTTCGCTTCGCGATCACGAACGGTTCCTGGTGATGCTTAGGATTGTCAGCGTGCTCGATCAGATCACTTTCATTCCCGCGCTCGTGCGTCGGGCTGATTGATCTCCCTCGATAGCGAGATCGTTCATCTCCTGCAGCACCTTCATCCCCTGGTCTCCTCCGACGAGACCGACATCATCCAAGTTGTCCCTATTCAACTGGTCCAGAACCGCCTCCCGTCTCTGGGGATCGAAGAGCCGCTTTGGATCAATGTGTGCATCCTCCCGCCTTTCGCTCAATGATCTCGGAATCCAAATCCGAACAATCCTCGATTCGGATTTTCCTGCGTAATTGATCACATCCTACTTCGACGTGAGCGTCCCCTTTCGGCCGAAGATCCCACGGGCTGATGGATCGTTTCCTCCAGGAGGTGAGGGAAGAGGCTCATTGCACTCGACGTTTTTCCCTGCGGAGCGTCAGACGTCGGAGAGTGGCATTCATCGGGCCCGGAAATACAAAGAGCCCGACCCTCGCGGATCAGGCTCTCGTTGTTCACTTCAGATGAAACTCACTTTGTCAGAAGGAGCTTGATCGTTTTTGCAAACTTAACGCCTCCCAGATCGTTTAGGACCTTCAAACGGGCAAAGTACATACCGCTTGACACCGGGACGCCGGAGCTCTGGGAGTTCCAGACAACGGTGTAGCGGCCTGCCTGATGGTACTCCTTCGCGAGAGTAGCAATCTCCCTGCCAAGGACGTCGTAGATCACGAGCAAAACCTGCGCAGCTTCCGGCAGAGAATAGCTGATCTGGGTCGAAGGATTGAAAGGGTTCGGATAATTGGCTTCTAGTCCAAATCCTGTTGGAGGTGCCACTTTGTTTTCGACTTGGTCACCCTCAGCCTGCACGAGTACCGCACTCTTCAGCGCAGCAGATGAGGAATTCCCAAGAGGAATCAAGATGCGCGCAACGGCGGCGAGCGGATCGCTCGGATACCTGGAAAGGAAATCCTCTATCGCCACGGACGCATTTGCCACATCATTTAGATAAGTGTGATAAATCTCTGCAATGTTGAAAAGAGCGAATTTGTCGATATCAGGCGTGCCGGAAAAATCGGAATGAAGAGCCTGAAAGGTGTTAATAGCTTCAGAATACCTTCCTGCTTTCGTCAACCAATGGGCTTGAAGCTGTCGGGAGATTATGCTTAGATCGGTATTCGTGGCAGTATTTGCACTAATCAGGGAATTCAGGAAATCGAGGAACCCAGCCTTCCCTGACCATTCATAAGTGTTCGAAAGAAGCAGCAGTGCTTGTCTAGCCGCAGAAGAGGTGGATAGACTTCCGTTAAAGACCTTCAAACAGATCGCGGCAGCACTGTCGTAATCACCGGCCGCGCAATCATCGAATACTTTGTATAAGGTTGTATCAAGGGTTGGCCCGTTTCCCGAACTGGCGACAACTTGGCCTGAAACAAGAACGTTCCCCTGCATTCCTGAATTCGGATCTGAACTTAGGTAATTGGAATAGTCCAAAGTAGACTGACTAAGGTAGAACTTGGTCGTGTCAGGCTGGGCTGAACCCCACCAAGTAAGTTCGGCTGTGATGGAGCAGCCATTGGTTGCACTGACATTGTATACCGAATTGGAGTATAAGCTGTTCCTTCCGTAGTTGTGGAGGCCAATGACTGGACCGCAATTGACGTAGGCATGGAGACCCATGACATTTGAAGAGATCACATTATGACCATCCCCAATGTGGGGATAAACCCGGTAAAGCAATGGCGAGCTGTTATATTCGCACTCGATACCTGCGCCTGTGCTCCCTGATACGGTATTGGAGTCCAGTTGCGGCGAGGAATAGTTGTAACAGAATACGCCATACAGAGCATTGTTCTTGATCTTATTCTCCTTCAAGTGTGGCGAGGCGTTTGAAAGGTAAATGCCGCTGTACGAGCTGTTCTCGATGTCATTGTACTGAATCTGTGTAGCTGATGTAACGGGGTTGCAGTATATTCCAAAATAGTTGTTGAAAAAAGTGGAGTTACTAATTGTCGCCGAAGACGTATTACATGTTACGCCCACAGTTGCGTCGTTGAAGTTGCAGTAGTTGATATTAGCCGTGCAGCTTGAGGACAGATTCAAGCCATACCACGAACCGGAATTGCCAATCCGGTCAAACGTAATACGCTGAGAAGAATTACCTTGGGCGTTCAATTGCCCAATAATATTCAGCATCGCGCCATATCCACCACTCACTCCGACTGGGAACGTAATAGTCGCCCCGGGGCTGACGGTAAGCGTCGCTCCACTGCAGACGGTCACATTACTTGCAAGAGCCTTCGTGCCGCTCCATGTCCCAGTGGAAGATGCGAGCTTGTACAACTTCCCTGCACCTGGGTTGAGATTGTCCGAGAAACTCCCATTATTTGGTATTATCCAGAGGTTCCCAGAGGCGACATCCGTGATCTCCCAGGTCCCGGATTGCAGAGCAAAGGTTGCGGTGACGCTTTGAGGAGCGGAGACGCTCCCATCTTGTTTGTTGCAGACGCGGTTGACCAACATGAAATACACCGTAGAATCCGACCCTTGATCAATCCGCTTGAACACGCCCGATTCAATTTTGTCTCCAGTTATGCTCGTGATCTTTGCAATATTCGACGAAGGAATCGCGGAATTGGGAAATGCATCATATATTCGAAGTTTTCGTATTGTAGGTCCGAGTGGGTTGATTTCATTGTAGACAGTCGCAAGATTATCGAATGCCGCGACACCGTCAGGATCCGACTGTGGGGTGATTTTGTTCCTGGATGCATCCACAAGGCCCCAGAAAGCCGTGACGGGAGGGTTGGTGCAGTTGGGCCAAGAGCCATACACAAATGACGTGATTCCCCTAGCCCCGCGTGAAAGGGCCAAATAAACCTGGGCGCGGAGTTCCTGGATATTGGGACGACGAAGACTTGGGGGCGGGGTGCGATCCTCGTGTTCAGTTTGGATACATGCATGCCATTCCGTATGTTTGCCCCGTAGATTATTCATCGTTGGATTATAGATCTGCGCCAGCATGACGGCAAGAACACTCTGCTGGCTGTTGTATTGCTGAGCCACAGTCGCGTCGAATGGGTACCCATCTTCCACGTCGATGATATCTAGATGAGGAGTCGCATTAACGAAATCAGATGAAGGAGTTCCCGGGGATACTATATAGGATCTTCTCGAAGCATTTAATTGATTGATCTTCCTACAAGCAAACTCCACGTTCCACCAATAGGATGAGGAAACAACGGGAGTTTCGTGCCCAACCGCATAGGTATATAGTCCAGTGTGACTTCCCCACTGCTGATTGAGGTTGTTAATGATGTTGATTGCCTGCACGGTGTCCGTCGACTGATTAATGATCCAGCTGATTAATGAATTTGCATCCGAGTACTGGAAGTTATAGTCCCAATTAGCAATATCCATTCGATAGTTGTTCCCATCTGCGAAGCTCATTACATTAGATTCTACCCAATTCGGAATCCAATATACCAGATAGTTCGCGTTTATAGCAGTCCAGTTCAAGCCCTCACCGGTCCAATTGACCCCCGCGCCGGATGGAGGATTGAATGGCGGGTTGCCGTTGTCAATCCAAATCCCCCAAAGTCCACGCGGGAAGAAGCTTGAAGTGTCGCTCTGTTGGGCCATCGATTGCGCACTCAGCGTGAGGAATAGCACTCCCACGATTAATGCCAAAGTCAATGAGTGTCTCATGGAAGCCTCCTTTTCTTATTGCCTTAATGCAGTACCACCATTTTTTTTGTGTCGTGGTAAAGGCCCGCGTCCAGGTGATAGAGGTAGATCCCAGATGCAAGATTATTTGCATCCAATATGACGCGATTGATTCCCGCCTCTCTGATTCCATTGACGATATCAATTACCTTCTCTCCAAGAAGATTGTATACGCCGAGTCTAACAGACGATCGCTTGGGCAACCAGAAGGTTATCGTCGTTTCCGGGTTAAATGGATTAGGGTAATTTTGTTGCAGAGTTGGGATGTCTTGGTGCAATTGCCCCACGTTCTGAATTGATGTTACTATCATCGTTGTGTCGACTTTCGCACCATACACGCTACTATGCCCATTGCGGAAGTCATCCCAGACGATTATTGCCGAACCGCGATCATCTGATGTCGCGTTTGCCCAGTCCTGGATCGAAGCGGCCGAGCAAACGGGTTTCCCAAGTGCCCCCCAAAGTGGTGTTCCGTCGGCATTAAAGTACTGCCCATATATGTCAGAAGAATTGGTGCTGTCTGATTCATATGTCCAGAAATTCCATATCCCTCGTGTTTCGTTCCTTGCCTGAGAAGAATTCCAGAACAACGTTGACGAACTTGTGAATTGTCCTCCCTGCCCACCCCAGAGTTGGACTCCGTTGCTATCAACGTGCTGGACAAAGCGAGCATGCCCTACGTATGCTCCTCCCTTCAGATCCGCTGTATGCCGCCTTAAGCCCCCACCGACCACAATGCCCAAGTTGATTCCTGGATACCCCCATAGAAGACGACCACTGCCATCGATTCTCTGCGCAAATTTCAAGGTGTCACCAGCTGACCAACTGATGATTCCTCCGCCCTGGAGATCAGGACTAAGCGAAACATCAGTGTTGTGCATGTTGTCGCTCACTGGTAGTCCGTTCGTCCCCCAACTTGGATTTCCGGAACTATCAATGTGCTGAGCGAAGACTTGTTCTTGTTTGTAGTTTCCTTGACTCCACGTTACGATTGCACCACCAACACCGTCGCAAATGACTACCAAATCGTTTGCGTTTATCGGTCCCACACCGTCACTGATTCGGACCCCACTATCCCCCCACACACGTGCCCCTGTGCTGTCGAGTCTCTGCAACAAAACATTGTTAATATTTGGTCCATTCCAGGCCATGATCAATCCGCCACTCCTATCCGCGGCCAAACTAATGTACATGCCAGGAGATTCTGCTGCTTTGATACCACCATCCTGCCAGGCCATGTGCCCATCCTTGTCGACGTGCTGCACGTAAATGAACACATTTACCCCCGATCGACTATCCTCCCAGGCTATAAAGAAGCCACCTTTAGTATCACTAACAATCCGAGGATATTGTTGATCACCTGGCGAGTTCACTATAGGAATTCCGTTCCCTCGCCACAGCATTGTCCCATTTGACGCTATGTGTTGTGAATATATATCATAGTCAGACCCGTTCCTTGCATCTCGCCAACACACAAATGCTCCTCCGACTCCATCGGATGCAATCTGAGGCAGCATATAGAAACTCAGGTTTGCCGCGGTGTCGCATACGGGTACGCCGTTTGTCATCCATTGGCCCAACAGCAATGGTCTAAGAAGAATCGTCAAGCACATTAGCCCAACGTATCTACCCACAGTGGCCCTCCTTCCAACGTTCATTTCTGAAGAACCGAAAGGTAATGTTCTGCAATTCGGCGAGTAGACCCTTTCTTTGATTTGAATCAGCCTCAACGCAAGCTGAGTAGTTCTCTGCCAGCGGTTAACTCAGAAAGCGAGTCATTCTTCTGAATTGTTATCACGACAAATGGAGGCGAACGACGCGCCGAGCGAATGTAGTCATGCCTTGATCCCCTCAATCATTAGTCGAATCTCTGTTGTGCGGCTGGTGACGTAGAGGTCACTCTGGTTTCCTCAGTCAATGATTGCAGTCACCAACACATAAGGTACCGTCGTTGACAAGTGTGATGCTTGGCAATCCGATTTAAGATTCCTATGCGCGATTGTGAAGGAAAGCGCAAATTCTGCGCGTAATGTAATGCGTCGACTCGCCGATGTCAACGTAGCGGAAATGAACACTTCCGATGGATCAAACGGGGAAAGAAGTTGCGGGGAGAGCTTTATTTTTCGACAAGCGGCAATTCTCATTTCCGGGAAACTTCTGCTTCCCCGATAGGGCCATTTGTCCCCCCGTGTGGGGACGGGAAGACTTGACCGAGGAGTTCCATCGAGATATATTCTCGAGGCTTGAACTCCGCACGGTAGGCAGTCCCGATATACCACGGGAGGACAGACGCAATGAGCGAGTCACAGCAGGAGCTGGTCCAACGATTGCGAGAGAAGCACGCGGAAGGTTTGCTGTTGTGGGAGTTGGAACACGGATTCGAGATGAGCCCGAAGCAGTCGGCGCTGGTGTTCGAGACTGCCAAGGGGATACTGCTGGAGCATCACCAGATGGAACGCGGCCGGGTTCAGGTCGTGGGGATCGAGCTGGGACAGTCCGCCGGCAAGCGGATGCACGAGGTCAGGAAGAAAGAAGTCGTGGTAACGGTCGATGGAGGCGTAGAAGACCTCGAGTATCTGGGGCGGCACGGACGGAAGGATCTCCGGCGCATGCAACTGCTTCGCATGATCGATGAAGGAATCGACCAGGGAGTCGTCTTCAGTGAAGAAGATCTGGGGAACCTGCTTCGCACCTCGACACGAACGGTGAAGCGCGACATCCGTCTCCTGCGTCAAGAGGGCTGCGAGGTACAGACGCGGGGATATTACGAGGGGATCGGCCGGGCGATCAGCCACAAGCGCGTGATCGTGGAGTACTACCTGCGCGGGATGACGTTCGCCGACATCGAGAGCAGGAGTCGCCACACGCCGCAGTCGATCAAGCGCTATGTCGAGACGTTCGCGCGCGTGGCCTTCGTGCTGGCGCACCGTCAGGTGAAGCCACAGGAACGCGGCTATATCCTCGGGATCAGTCCCTCGCTGCTGAAGGAGTATGAGACGCTTTACCGGCGGGCGCTAACCAAGTACCCGGCAAAGCTCAAAGAGCTTGAGGATCGCTATACGGGCTACCCGAACCCCTTGCCCTATAAGGAGATCGACCGCCGTAAGGAAGGCTTCCACAGGGCTCTTCGGGGGAAAAAAACTCGCTTGGGGAGGACCCATGCCCGTCCGTGACCGGTTCGAACCTCTGACCAAGCGGAGCTACCGGCAGGCGATCGTCCACCTGCTGGAGACCGAGTACAAGATCGTCGGAAGCCACCGTGTCCTAGGGCAGCTCGCCGAAGATGTGGAGGCACTCAACCACGAGTACTTCGGCGAGCAATCCAAGATGGCTCCCGGGGTGCTGTGCTGGCGGACGCAGTCCCTGGAGGACCAGAAGATCACCTACGCCAAACGGACGGAGGATTACAAGGCGAAGACCGTCTACCTGCCCCTGGTGGAGGAGAGAGACATCGAGATGCGGATGCATCACCGTGCCGGGGTGCGCAATGATAATTGGGTTGACACGGATCTTCGGGAACGAGTGCAGATGGTGCGGCTCCTCAGGAGCGCTTATGAGCAGGGAACGTCACTGACGATCAGCGAGCTTGCGGTGATCATGAACCGTTCGCTCACCGTCATCGGCAAGCACATCAAGCAGTACTATGCCACCCATCCGGAGGAAACACTGCCGCTCCGCGGGTACATCTACGATCAGGGCAGCAACCCTACCCACAAAGCCCTGATCTGCACCCTGCATGAGCGTGGAGAGAATGAAGCCGACATCTCGAGAAAGACTCAGCACCAGCTCAAGTCGGTTGGCCGCTACATCAGCGCCTACACACGGGTCAAGCAACTCATGGAACGGGGGCTCGACAATCGAGAGATCGCTCACATCATCGGTATCGGTGAGCGTGTCGTCCTCGAGTACTCTCGCATCGCTATGCACTTTCACCCAGAGCTGGCAAAGAAGGTCACACTCAAAAAGAACAAAAAAGCCAACAAACCCACCCGGGGACAGTTGGCCCTATAGACGGAAGTCGCCACTTGATCCCGCGACGTCGAATCATAGCTTCTCTCAAAGATGGGAATGTCACTAAATCATCATGCCCCGCATCGAGGTCGTTCCTGTCTTTCAATGCGGTTAGGTTTTGATTTAGAGGCCCGGCCGGATCGAGCGTCGAGGCATTGAACTCCAGGAGGATTCGGTCCCTGTTCTGGGCATCATTCATCCGAGCCAGGAATTCTTCATCCATTGCTAGCCTCGGGCTGTTCGCTTCTCCCTTCTTCCAGTTCCTCCTTGGGGGCGTTTAGTACAATCAAATCCCAGTCCGCGGGACCTTCGTAAGGCACCCAGTGCTTCTTGCCAGCTGGAATGCTTGAAAACGTCGGCATCAGCTGTCGGGGGGTTTCCGTTTGTCCAGCATCGCGTTCCAGATCCGCCAGTTCGTTGAGCTCCTTCAAGACTTTCTCTCCTTTGTCTCCACCGACTGGTCCTACGTCGTCCAAGGGTGACTGGTTGGGCTCGTCGAGGTGTTAAACAAAAGAGCCCAACCCTCGCGGATCAGGCTCTCCTTGTCCTCATTGGTTGGCCTACCTTGCCTTCACTTCAAAACCATCATCTTCTTCACCGCGGAAAATGCTTTCCCTCCCTTTAATGGTTCAGCTTGAATTCTGTATATGTACACCCCACTCGCCACTCCTTGCAAATTAAACTGAACCTTCTGGTAGCCAGCAGCTTCTTCTTCGTTAACGATCGTTCTGACCTCCCTGCCCAAAATATCATAAACCATCATCTTGACGTGACTATCGACGGGCAGATCATAGTAGATCGTTGTCGACGGGTTAAAGGGATTCGGGAAGTTCTGTTCAAGCTTGTACTCTTTTGGCCCAATGTATGAAACAATAATAGATTTCGACCACGATGCCCCCGTACCGTCGGTAATGAGAAAGTGCAGGGTGTCGTTCTTCCCTATTTTCGCCTCTCGGCTGACATCGAATTTGAAGGCGACGTCAGACTCCTTCCCAACGGCAATGTTCTTAACTGAAACACTCGGTTGGGCGATCGCAATCGAAGGTGATGCGGCTTGGACCCGGATTTGGAGATTCTGGGCTGCAGTCACTTTGGATTCATTGGCAACCGTAAGAATGATCTGGTTTCCTTTAGAATCCGCCGGAACAGGATATGGCGTTTGTCCGAATAAACCCGTCGGAACGAAGCATATTAGGACTAGAACTAACTTAATCTTCATGGTCACCTCGGGTTCAGGGTTTGCGTGTCATGTACACATCTCCTACGCCGATCGTCACGGGTTCTGTCGCAGTTGCGGGAACCATTCCAATCATGCGAACAATGATCGATTGGCCAGCCAGTCCGGAGACATCAATCGACTTTCCTCCCGAAACTGATGGTTGGGTAGCCAAGAGCGGTACTGTCTGGGCTCCCTTGATGCCGTCTAACCTGAACGAACTAGCCGTAAATACGTTTGTGCCTGAGGTTCCAATGGAATCCTGACGAACCTGTGGCGAGACTTGAGCATTGATGATAAGGGTCTTGGCATTCACTGGAAGAGAAACGGAGTCGGTCCCAAGGTATTCCCATGCATTAGTCAGCGTTGGCGACAACAGACTCTTAAAGTTGATCTTTTTGAAAGGTAGAAGCAAAGTATCCCCAGCGGTAGTGACAACCTTTATCGGACTCAGGTCAAACCAGATCGTGGATCCGGTGCGTACACTCTCAAGGACGATCCGCCGGTGCAAGTCATATGTTGACCGGGGTTGAATCTGAGGTTTCGAAAGGTTGTATGTCCCATCAGTTTGCAGAGTCACCTGATATGGATTCGCTGACTGGTCAGTCCATACTCGAATCGGATATTGCGGAGTGCCCGACTCCTCTTGCAAGGATGTGTTCGTCCAATAACCTGACGAACTCAGCACCCTCCCGATTGTTGACCAGCTGCCATCTAAACACTGGTTGAGCTTGACAGCATTGCTGGTATTATTGTAAATGATATCGACATTACCTGGGCCCCAGCCGGTAATCGAAGGGTACAAATCAGATATCCCAGAACCGTTGACAACTGGGAACTGGACGAATTGGCCTCCCCAACTGTTATTAAACCCGCCAATGCGAAACAGTATCGCGTATTCATTGTAGATGTAACTGCTTCTTGCAGACCACGCAGCATATAAGTGTCCGAGATCCCAGTCGAAACCTATCGAAGAATAGGCGTCGTTGTTTGTGCCTGTTCCACTGTTGACTTGAGCTTCTGTAGACCAAGAAGTCCCATCGTATCTCTGCGACCAAATCCCGTAGTATCGAGCGTCGTATGTCAGTATCAAGCAGTTTGCGGTCACGATGTTCGCGAGGCTTGGATGCCAGAGGTACCACCCATGGTTCGTTGCACCCGTCGATTGGAGCGCGCTCCAAGTGGTGCCGAGGTCAGTAGATCTGGTGTAATACATTCCGCCGCTGTAGCAACATGCCACGACCAATTGGCTTGAGCCAAGTTCCGCAAGTACTGGATAGATGTTCCATTGCTGATTGAAGACAATATATATGCTATCAGTGGGAGAGGCTAGGCGCCTTGCCGCCTTCCACGTTGTCCCACCGTCAGTGCTTGAATTGTAGTAGAGTGCGTAGCGGTTGGACGGCAGGAGCTGCTGCCAGACAGCGTGAATCGAACCATCGTGGGCTACCAGGATCGATGCGTCATTATTGTTACCCAGAGAATCTGGGCTAATACGTTGAGTCACCTCCCAACTTCCTGTCAGACTCTTCCTTCTGTAGACGATCGCCCCGCCGCTATTATATACCTCGTGGAGCTTCGTACTTGTCATTGCCAGGTGGCGTTCGCCACTATACGCCGTGGATCCCCAATTGTCTGATTTGTTTTGAGAAGTGAGGCCGGTGCATGTGACTGAAGGATTGTAAAATGCAGAATCGGCCCTTTCAATGTTGTCAATTTGTAATGAGAATCGGACACTGGCCTTCGAGTTCGTTATACTGAAATCCTCTATTCCTGCGCTCCCAATTATGCTTACAGTAAGAATCTCATACTCCGTTCCAGCGGTCCAAGCAACAGGAACGTGGTTTGTTGTCCGAAACGTCTGATACTTATAGCTACCCTGAGAATCAACTGGCCCGAATGCGGAGAAGCCGTAAGTCGGCGAAGAGACTGTCCCTATAGACAACGTATACCTTGACCGCCAACGGACCGTCACAGTGCCTCCTGTCAGGGTGTCCCGCGTGCCTTGGTTTTGTGATGCCTTCACTTTGATGGACAATGTACTTGTTCCTGTTGGATTAAATATGCCACCCTGCACTTCTCTTGTGGTTGTCAAAGTGTCAAGCGTTATTGGGCTTGTAGGATTGTAGCTGTATGGGATTCTGTACAGATATGTATCACCAGCGGTCCCAACGTGGTTGACTGCTTGGTGGTAAAAAGTCGGAACCCGAGTGACAACGTTGTCTATCCAGAAATTGCCGCTTTGTAGGACGTAAACCTTGATGTAGTAATTGCCTTGGATCAAAGAATCAGCACCCCACCCAAATATGCATTCGCGAGACAATGTATTTGGCTTTGATGTATCGATGTCACCACTTGAAAGTGTATCGTAGACGGACGACGGGATATCCCCAAAAAATGTATTGCTCTGGCCGTCTATGCCAGTCTTTCGACCAATCGGGTCTACTACAAGGAATTGAATGTTCATTGAGGAGTGAACTTCCATTCCCGACGATTGACCCATAACGGCGGATAACGGCCTAACGAGCACGAGGAGGCCGACCAGAAATCTTCCACAAACTGACTTGGAGTTCATCTTTTCTCCTTCTCTCGGGGTTTCAGTTCTTCCAGTACTTAATCAGTTTACGAATTCGGCCATGAGGGTAAGCTGGCGTACCGTAATCGACAAGTGTCCTCGGCGTGGAATAGATGGGGTCTAATGTCACGTATTCACCAGCAAGATTCTTTCCGACGATGATGATATAGTGAGTCGAAGCTCCATCATCAACCTGTGCCATGAGCGACCAATTAGGCTCTGGGCAATTATCTATTACCGAGAGGCTTAATGGTGAGCCGTTTGGGTTCGCCACTAGGCCCATGAATGCAAGTGACACTCCACCTGAATACTCTTCCGGAACTACCCAATGAACATTTCCCCCTGGGTCGAACCCTAAGTGATCACTATTTTTCATCCATGAATTAAGAGTACCAGGGGTGACGTTGTAACCATATCTCTTCAAAATCATAGCAAAACACGTCAGAGCACAACCTTTACCCCAGATAGTAGCGCCTGGTTCAAAATCATAAGCGCTGTCCCTCCAAAGCGTATTCCATTGGTTAAATATAGTCCATTCGTTCTTTATTGTGACCGTACCCGTCCCATGCTTCGAAGTGTCCTGTATGTTCTTCGCTGTCAATGTAATTGGGTGAACAGAATCCGAGAGCCTACCAGGATCAGAAACATACCACACTTTTCCATTTCTTGCATCAGAATAATTCTGGGTTATCGGGGAGGCGACTGTGTCCCAAGCTGCGTTAATGAATCTGCCGTATATCGTAGGAGTATAGGATAGGGAAATCTGATTTGAAGCGCTGTAATAGACTTCATTACCTGCGCTGTTAATGGCAGTCACCCTAACTGGGGTAGCATGACCGTAGAAAACGGTGTCATAATCTCCTTTCACGCGGAAACCGGCGATTGCAGTATCTGCGAATTTCAATACGGCACTGGTTGCCTCTTGGTTGTCCGGTGACGACCAGCATTGCACATTGGGCGGGTCTATCGAATTGAAGACAGTCCAACCAGTTGACGAGTCGCCGCTGAGGGTCGTGCTGGGAATATCTGCTCCATCGTGCAACGTAAATCGCAATGTATCACCTGGCCGAGGGACCCTGATAAAGAGCAGCTTGAATGGATATGGCGTGTTTCGCATGTCAGAGAACCTGACATAGTTGTTTGACGTCGGCGGACTTTGGCAGATGTTCGTGTTATAAACCGGGAAGCTCGTAAATCGGTTGAAGAAGTCGGTGACGGTTGTGGTATAAGTCGTCTCAGGAAGGGCAACCCTAAAAGTGGCAGAGGATGGAATCGCCGAGTTGAGTTTCCAGCCGTATGAAATTTCAAACTGCATGAGACCCGATCTTGGGGCAACGATAAACAGATTTGGAGGCGTGTCCCGTGGATTCTTCCGATATGAGCCCGTCACAATGTCTGGGAATATTGAGACGCGTTCTTTGACGATCACTTGCGCGTTGCATTCGGCTGGAGACAACAACGTCACAAAACTTTCGAAGAATGAGAACAAGAGAAACACTACCGCGATGTTTGTTCGCATGATCCAACTCCGAGTCAGAGAGGAATTGTGAAAAACAGATGAAGGGTGTAAGAACGGAATAGCGAGGATTGACTCGCTGCATCGGATCCAATCGCTCAACTGGCCATTCGGCTGAGCAAACAGGACTTAGTTATCATCGATCAGATACGATGCAATCAAACGAGGCGGCTATCAATGTCACCTAATATATCCCCTTGATCCGCGATTCGCAAACCTAATAAAATCTGTCAGTCCCGAGAAGTCTACGCCAGAACCTGACGAATTTCTTCCTATTGTCTGCAACTTTCGTGTCAAGTCACTCATTTGCCTTTATCGCAAGTATATTTTGATGTTTCGCAGGAATGGCACCTTCATCATATATACCCCAGGGATCGAGATTTTGGAGAATTCTCAACCGAGATTTTCGAGCAGCAAATCTGTCAACCACGGTAATTCTCGGGAATTCTTTGAGGGGGGATTACAAAGTCCCAACGGCCAAGAAATTGGGACGGCTTTTCAATTGCCCAAGAGTCGGGACTCCTCACTTGAGAGATTGTTCATCTCCTGCAGCATTTTTGCCGCCTGCGTTTTGCCCACCGGCCCGACGTCGTCCAGAGTTGAGCGGTTGAGATCTTCGAGAATGCGGTCCCTGTTCTGATTGTCATTCATCCGAGCCAGCATATCCTCATCCATTGCTGACCTCCGACTTCTCCTCCTTCCCTTCTTCCAGTTCCTCTTTTGATGAGTTCAGTACAATGAAGTCCCAATCCGCTGGACCTTGGTAGGGGGTCCAGTGCTTGCTGGCGAGACGGTCTCGTTTCTTGATGGCGTTGAGGATCTTCTGTGCTTTCTCAGTTGTCATATAGCTCTCCTTTGTAATGTCTTCGAGTCTCGAGCCGTTCATCCTGAAGATGGTGATACGTTTTCACTGGCCCGAGTCTTTTCCGGAACTGTGGTCGTTACCGAGCGCCCTGTTTATTTTTCTTGTGTTGCCGTCACCTTTTCCCTGAATCGGCTTCAGATTGACCGGATTTCGACATATTATCCCCGAGATCCACCACAGAGGGAGAGTGCTTTCTAATCTTCTCCGAATAACGCGAGCCAGCGGGCGGATCCAAAATAAAAACTAAAAGAAAAGATCTGCTTCGCGGAAAGCCCCTCCCCCCGTCGTTCAGGCTTTTGGGCTTTTATCTTTTTGTTTTTGGCCTCGCAATTGCCCATTTGCCTGCCCATTTTCAATTTTCACCTATACCCCGTGCGCTGAAGGTTCAACGCTATATTCTCTTTCACCACTTTCTTTTCTTTCTCTAACTGAATCTCTTACAGGTAAATGGGCAAATCATATGAAAAGCATTGCTATTCCTACTCAAAACACTGCCCAAGGATTGCCCAACTACAGGCAATCGATGGGCAATGCGTCTCCTCACTGGGCAAGCTTCTGGTTTTCGTACCACGATTTCAGTTTGTCGGTCATCTGGTAGCAGTATTGCCTCTCCCCTTTGACCATTTTCCTGGCTGGATCGGCAGGCACCAGGTAATCCTTCTCCTTAAGGTTTCGGATAACTCCATTCTTCGTGTAGCCCTTTGAGATCGTAAAGGCATCGATGAATGACGATGGGAACAGCCCATTCTCGAAGAAACTCGTATAGGCCGAACCGCTCGCCTCCACCATTTTCTGGAGGAATTTCATGCCTTCGGCTTCCAGCCCAGTCATGTTCACGTTGAAGAGAGCCTTCTCGTCATCCGTGATGGGCGTCGGTATGGAGTACCGACAACCGGCATATGCCTGAGCCTTCATGTAGACATTCCTTAGTTCCGTCCTTACATAGTGCCCCATCCTATCTTCGATTTTTTGGCCGAAATCAGGGTCAATCTCCCCTTCCAGCTTCGGCAACGTGTAGACGAAGAACTGGTTGTTTTTCACGCTCGTGGGCTCCTCGTCCTTCTGCACGAATATCGGCGTGTGTTCGTTCGACATGATGATGATGTTCATGTTGTTGAGGACCTGGTACTCCGGGAGGAATTTCTGATTGACGACTGACATCTTCTGGCCCGATCTCTGCTTCAGCATTCGGTATTGCTTTTCATTAGCCGAAACCGACTCATCTGCAATGAGCAATTTCTTTTGCACTTCGGGGGTAAAGCCCTTCTCTTCCCCGTGCCAGAACTGAGATATCGATGGAAAGATGGAGAGGACTGACTCCGCAAATGTGTTCTTTCCGGTTCCACGATCACCTTTCAGAACCAATGTCGGGAGCTTGCGGTAATTCGTGTAGCAGTACATCGCGAGCCACTCCTTGATGAAATCCTTATGGATTCCAAAAGTTGACGACAGCCAGGTTTCAACGAAATCGTTGCCCCTGACCCTTACCGCGACAGGCGAATAGTGCACTTCAAAGAGACCCTTGTCGGAGACGTATTCAACGACAGATTTCTCGGCATTCATGTCCCCGAGATGATCGATTCGCTGTAGGTGGCGTATGTGTTTCTCCTTCACAACATGTTCCAGGAACCGCTTCTGCGTCTCAACATCCGCGGCATCTGTCTGGATAAAGAACTTTCTCTGTCCGACATTCTCCAGAAAGAAGTTCTCTCCGACGATTCCGACATCGTAGATATCGCTCCGGTAGGAGTAGAAACGATCCAGCTTTTGCGCGAACCCTCCGTCATTGTACCGCTTATACATGTCTCGCACGGTCGACGCAATCTTCTGCTCCCCAAGAGGAGGGGTATTCTTCGACTGGTCCCAGATCCTTACCAATTCCATGGCCTCATCCAGTCGGATTCCTCTCTCGATGAAACGCCCAATGATTTGCGTTGCCTTATGGGTTCGCCCAGGTGACGTTGAACCGGAAAGAGCTTCCAGCATCGACGATGTGCGAGAGAGATCAATCCTAACCTGTAACGAATCCACCTTTGTTACCGTGGGTATTTGCATGGCTTTTCTGTTCAGATTGACCCATAGCTCAGGATCATATGACAGATAGCACGCTCGGGCAGGGTCGTCGTCCCCATCGATAGCAATTCCGTATTCCTTCTCGATGATGTCCCGAAGGTAGCCGAACGCCCCCCGGAAGTCCTCTGCGGCGGTCACGGCATTCTCGAGCTCGACAATCAATTTGAGCCCATCTCCCGATGGAGAGACGAAGGCAACAAAGATTTTTGGATCGGTTCTGACCTTGACCAGCAGGTCACTGAGGTGTCCAGCGATGTGATCTGGATCGAGGATGACATATTTCGTCGATAGAAAGGAGAGGTTGTCCCGATGGTTGTTCTTGTACTCGGCCATCGAAAACCACGGGAGGGTCTTCCTCTTCAGATCCTGCCGTTCTTTAGGTTCGGAAAGGCTACGGACAGCGGCAATCTTGTGCTGAAGATCCGGTGATGATTGAATCTCAGTAAGTATCGAACCAAGTGTTACGCGCGTGGTCTGCGGTTCTGTAACGCGTTCAGAATATGAAACGAGGATTGAATCGAGGATCCCAGGCGGTGCCTGGTCATTGGGTGTCGCAGAAACAGATGCGTCAGTTTGTTTTACATCTTCATCATTTAACATTGTTGAACATATTGGTCTTTAGGTGAGCCATTTCAGACTCACATTCAAATAGAGCCGACTACCGTCGCTCTCAACTCACACAGCCACCCGGCTGGATAGAGTATTTTCGTGTCGAGACTTGGGACCGATTGCCAGGGTTCGTAGGTTCCTCATGGCTTCATCATACTTTATCGGATTTACGGATGCCTTCAATGAGAAGTACGATTCAACGAGCATCTCCAGCTCGCGAGTGCGGAGGAAGGAGAACATCGTTATTCCGTCAACTCGGTTGTGCGACTCCAGCGGGCAACCTGAAGAAGCGAGGTAGCTGGATAGATATAGATCTTTAGTGAGAAAATGCTTCATGATTCTTGTTCCTTTGGCTTCTTAGGGATTGGGTAGAAAAGGCGGGTACGTCAATCGATGACCATCGTCAGCATCCATCTCTTCATCCAACTCCACGTGCCGACCGATCATTTTTCGGAAGGCTGGGGGGATCGAATGACCCCTACCCTATTCTATTCAAAATCAGGCTCTCTGTCAAGGGGTTTCAACGGGATCCCGTCCCCAAGTCTACTATATGCAATTCCATTGATAAAGTCAAATAAAAAAACTATATTAAACAATAAAAGCCCAAGTAACCCCTATGAAACCCAAGATCACCGCCCGAGCAGTAAAAGCCATCTTTGCGGCCCCCTATTCACAGTCCGGCGTCCAGAAGCTCATTCGCTGGATCATGGATGAAAAGGGAATATCCCAGTTCACCCTATCCAAGAGAGCCGAGCTCAGTGCCGCGACGATCTTCCAAATCCTGAACAAATCGGAGAAACAGGTCACGAGACCACCTCGAAGATCGACTCTTGCCTCCTTAGCGAGATCAATGGGAGCAAGAGTGCACTTTGACAGCAAAAAGAACCGGTTTGCCTTATTGCAGGATATCGACTGGCGTCCGGAAAAGGAACTCAGTTTGATTCTCTCAGATATAGCCTCGGTCCTGGTCGCATCAGGGAAGAAGCGCTTCAGCCAAGAGGAACGGGAGAGGATCGTGCGAGTGGTGACGGCGCTCGTGACGTAAAAAAAAGAGCCCGACAAATTTCATTGGGCTCCTCTATCATATACGTGACCGTGCCTGATTCTTTCCTCCTTGAATTCCCGGTCAACACTTGTTACCTTATTGTCGCATAAGCCAATCCAAGCCGGCAAGGCCTAATACCAATTGTTACCAAATTGTAACAAGTATTGGACGTAAACCTGTCCACGGAGAGGTTCTTCCGGCCAGGAATCGGCTAAAACAGCTCGAATATGCAGCGCCTGTAGCTCAACTGGATAGAGCATCAGACTTCGGATCTGAGGGTTGGGGGTTCAAATCCCTCCAGGCGCACAAAAGCCGGGGGGCTCATCTGAGCCCCCCTCGTCACCGTACTCCCTTTCTCTCTCCCGCTGTCTCGATGTTCAGACTGTCGCGCGCCTCCGGCCGGGCCGTCACCCGCGATTCAGGGAGTCCGTAGAGGGTCCAATCCACCCCCCGCGCAAGCCCGCCCGATACGACGTGGGTTCCCATTGAGGGAACGGGTGTCCACAACTTCCACGCCCGCCCGAAGAGCAACTGGCGCCAACCGAAGAACCAGGCCTTTGCGGCGGTCATCCGTTCAACCCTGGTGCCGCCGAGGAGGCGGAGCAAGGCAAAGGGATTCAGGATCCGCTGTTTCGTCAGCATCAGCCAGAGGCTCGAGTCATAGTTTCTCCGTGCGTACGTCCCGAAGATGGAACGCGTGTGCTCGAGGGTCTCCCGGCGCGTCAGAAACGTCAGGCACGTCGAACCCGCCGTGCGCCAGTGCGAGGACCCGTAAACCCTGAGGACGGTGCGGGGGCGCGTGAGGGGGAGCGAGTAGTAGTCCGGGTGATCGAACGGCGAGACAAAATCCACATCCGGGTGCGACGCAATGAAGCCCGCCATCACGGCCAACATCCCCGGCCGGTAGAGATAGTCATCCTCGGCAAAATAGACGAGCGGTGCATCCTTCTGACGCGTGAGGATGTCGACCTGCGCCATAAACGTCTTTGCATTCCCTGCGTGCGGAAAGCGCACGATCTCGAGATCCTCCTCCCGGAAATGCCCGCGAAAAAGGTCTTCATATTCCGCCGGGCAATCGTCCAGAATCGCCCAGATTTTTGTCCGCAGCGGTCCCAGGCTTTCCCGGAAAGACCGGAGACAGAGAGATGTGAAATCGAGCTTCGACAGCCCGAACGGTTCGGCCGCACGTGAGAGTCGCGGGCACACGCGGTATGCAACTGCAAGTTCGTAATGACCCGGCGGGGTTTGCATTTTTCATTATACGGAACCCCGCCGTCGGACGCAACGGCCCGGGACCCGGCAATACACGGACAGCATGTGATACAACGCACCACAGCCCGATTTCATCTTGATTCCATGGAGGAGTTCCCCGATATTGATCGCATGACTGAAGACGAGAGGTGGATGGAATCTGCTCTGCGAGAAGCGGAGCAGGCAAAAAAACGGAAAGAGGTCCCTGTCGGCGCGGTGGTCGTCCACAACAGCCGCATCATCGGCAAGGGGTACAACCAGATCGAGACCCTTCAGGACCCGACGGCACACGCCGAGATGATCGCCATAACCGCGGCGGCGGCGGGCCTTGGTAGCAGGCGGTTTGAGGGCTGCACGCTCTACGTGACGCTCGAGCCCTGCGCGATGTGCGCGGGGGCGATCGTTCTCGCCAGGATCCCCAGGCTCGTCTTCGGAGCATTCGATCCAAAGGCCGGCGCGTGCGGAACGCTCTTCAACATCGTCCAGGACTCAAGACTGAACCACCGGGTTGAGCTTGTGGGGGGGATCAGCGCGGAACAGTGTGGCGGGCTGCTCTCGGAGTTCTTTGCGGCGATGAGGGAGAAGGGGAACGGGGGCTAGTTACGCTTTAAGCTTCTCGGCGCGGTCGGCAATCTTCAGGGCTTCCAGGAGCTCTTCGAGCTTCCCATCGATGATCTCCGCGAGATTGTACAGCGTCAGCCCGATGCGGTGGTCGGTCACCCGGTTCTGGGGAAAATTGTACGTCCTGATTTTGTCGCTCCTGTCGCCGCTTTTGACCATGGATTTCCTCCGGGCGGCCACGTCACCGACCTGCTGTTCCACCATCCTGTCGTACAACCTGGCCCGCAGCATCTTCATCGCCCGTTCGCGGTTCTGAAACTGTGAACGCTCCTGGCGGCAGACGACGATGATGCCGCTCGGACGGTGCGTGATTCGGACGGCGGTCTCCACTTTGTTGACGTTCTGCCCCCCCTTTCCCCCCGAACGGAACGTGTCCATTTCCAGGTCCGCCGGATTGATTTCCACGTCGACCGGTTCAACTTCCGGGAGGACCGCCACGGTCGCTGCGGAAGTGTGCACGCGCCCCTGTGTTTCCGTTTCCGGGACCCTTTGCACCCTGTGCACGCCGCTTTCGAACTTCATCGTCCCGTAAACGTCGTCCCCGCTCAGGGCGAAGGAGATCTCCTTGACCCCGCCGATGCCGGTGTCGTTGAGATCGAGGATCTCCACCTTCCATTTCTGGCGTTCCGCAAATCTGGAATACATCCTGTAGAGGTCCGCGGCGAACAGGGCGGCTTCGTCGCCTCCTGTTCCCGCCCGGATCTCCAGAATCACGTCCCTGCTGTCATTGGGATCCTTGGGAATCAGGAGGGTCTTCAGCTCGTCCTCGAGGCGGGAGACCTTCCCCCGGGCTTCTTCCATCTCCCCGTACGCAAGCTGCTTCATTTCGGGGTCGGAGGAGGTTTCGGTGATCTCCTTCAACCCCGCGAGGTTCTGTTTCTCTTTCGTGTAGAGATTGTACACCCGGATAAGGGGGGCGAGGTCGCTGTGTTCCTTGCTGAGCTGGCGGATCCTTTCCTGGTTTTCCAGAACTGCAGGATCGCTCAGCAGGCGGGTCAGCTCATCGTAGCGCTCACGGACTTTTTCCAGTCGGTCAAGCATCATGTCACCTTGCGGCTGCCTGCTGCGCAAACACGGGGATGTCGGCGGGCTCTTCACCGAGGGCGGCCCTGAGGGCTTCGAGGGCGACTTCAAGCTCGCCGGCGTCGGGTTCTTTCGTGGTGATCTTCTGAAGCCAGAGCCCGGGAGCGACGATCATGCGCCCGATCGCCGTCCCCGATTTCCGGGCGGAGATCCTGATGAACTCGTACGAAACGCCCCCGAGGACGGGGATCAGAGGCAGATGCGTCGCGATCCGAAGAGGGAGAGAAAGTGCGCCGAGCCAGTACATCAAGGCCGTATCGAGGAGCCCGAAAAGGACGATCGCCACGAGCATGACGATGAGGAGAAAGCTCGTTCCGCACCGTGGATGGAACCGGGTCTGCTTTGCCGCGCACTCGACCGACAGCGCGTCCTCGCGCTCGAAGGTGAAGACCACCTTGTGCTCCGCCCCGTGGTATTCGAAAAGACGGCGGACATCCTTCATCATCGAAATCACGAGGAGATACCCCAGGAACAGCGCCAATCGTATTGCACCTGCGATAAGATTGAACGCCAGCGGCTGCTGGTCGACGTGAAACAGGGCTGTCGTGATCACCAGAGGCGTCAGGAAGAATATCGCCACCCCGGCAAGGAGTGCTCCTCCAAGGGCGAGAGCGAGACTGAATGTCTCTCCCGCGCTCCGCTTCGGCGAATCCCCGCGGCCGTCATTCCCTTGCTCTTCCTGCGTGTCCGTCCCCATGGCCGCTTCGGCGGAGTAGTTGAGCGAGCGGAGGCCGATGATGAGCATCTCGATGAGGCCGACTGCTCCCCGGAGTACGGGGAGCCGGAAGATCTTGCTCTTTTCCGCCAGCGAAACATACGGCTCTTTTCGCACGGCGATGGTTCCGTCCGGTCTCCGCACCGCAGTCGCGACCATCCCCGGGGCGCGCATCATGACCCCTTCGATCACCGCCTGGCCTCCGACGACCATGGGGTGTTCAGCATCGAATCTGTATTTCAGCGGTTGACCGCTCATGAGGTCCTGTAAAATATTGAAAGATACAGGTTTTTGGGGCCAGATGCCAGATTGCCCCGCCTGCGGCGGGTCGCGGAGAGCGCGCTTCGCGATGATTCATTTACGATTTGCGGATAAGCCTGCGGAGGGCGGTGATTTCTTCAGGCAGGAAGAACCGCGTGAGGAAGAGGGAAGCGCAGAAGAAAAGGAGAAGGAAGCTCTTCCACGCGATGTGATACGCCCCGGCATTCACGAAGAGGAACAGGAAATAAGTCAGCGAGCCGATCGCCGCCAGGCGGGCGATCCTTCCCCATTCATAGCGGACGGGGTAGAATCTCTGAACGTCAACATACAGCACGATCGCCATAACGGCGTAGGCGAGGAGCGTCGCAAGTGCTCCTCCCATCATTCCCATGACGGGGATCAGCAGGAAATTGGCACCGATGTTGACGAGGGCTCCCGCCAGCGTGATCGCCGGCAGCCGTTGCGTCCTCTTCTCGATGTAGACTCCCGCCACGAGGTTGTTGTAGACGCCGAGGAACATGTAGGCAATCAGGACGACGGGGACGATTGACAGCCCTCCCCAGTAGTCGGGGTGGATGATGTACCTGCCGAAGATCCGCATCCTGACGACGTCGCCGATGAACATTGAGACGGCAAGGAAAACGCCCGCCATTGCGGCCACGGAGTACGTCAGAGCGCGCGCGAAGAGAGCCTTCGCTCCCGGCTCTGCAGCGTGGGAGAGAAAGAACGGCCGCCAGGCGTAATCGTACATCGAGACGATGAGCATCATGAATATGCCGAGACGGTAATTCGCCTGGTACACCCCCACCACCGCGAGGCTCGTCAGGAGAAGCATGATCGGCCTGTCGATCACCTGGATGACGATGGCGGCAAGCCCCGCGGGTATGTACGGGAGCCCGAATTTCAGGAGCGCCCTGTACAAGGGAACGGAGAACTCGCCTGTGAACTGCCGGACGATCGTGGGGACCAGCGCTATGACCGTCACCCCCGATGCGATAAGCCCGCTCATGAATATCCCCTCCACACCGGCGTGAAACACGAGGAGGAACACAAGGTTGCACGCCACGTTCACGCCGATATTGAGGACCTTCAGGGACGCAAAGAGAAAAGGCTTGCGGTCCATCCTGAGCGAAGCGAACGGGACGATTGCGAGCGTATCGAGAAAGAGTATTCCCGCGGTGTACGGCACGATGGATCCGTGTCCGGGCGGGATGGCCATCCATCTCCCGGCGGCGGGAGCAAGAGCGGCAAGGGCCCCCGAAAGGAGCAGGGACGTCGCACACAGGGAGATGAACGGGGTGCTGAAATTCTGCCGCGGGGTGCCGATTTCTCCCGTGGAGGAGTACTTGAAGTACGCCGATTCCATCCCGTACACCCAGATCACGTTCAGGAAGGCGATGATGGAATAGACGTTCGCGACGATACCGTATTCGCCGGGACGGATGACATTCGTGTAGAACGGGACGAGGAGGAAGCTGAGGAATCTCCCGACGACGGTGCTGATCCCGTAAATCGCGGTGTCCGTCCCCAGGCGTCTGATCTGTGCAAGCATGTGTGGTCCCGGGATCAGTGCGCGCGGGCGCGCGCGGTCTGGGTGAGTTCGAGAGAAATGTCCAGCGCCCTGACCGAGTGCGTCAGCGCGCCGACAGAAATGAAATCGACGCCGGTTTCCGCATACGCACGGACCGTTCCGAGCGTAATCCCTCCGGAGGCTTCCACCTCCACGCGGTGCGCGATCCTCTCCACGGCTTTCTTCATAAGTTCCGGGGAGAAATTGTCCAGCATGATCCTGTGGACCCCCGTGCACGTGAGCGCTTCATCCACCTCGGGAATGTTCTTCGTCTCCACTTCGATCCTCGCGTCGATCCGGTGTTCCTGGAGATAGCTCCGGCAGCGCGTCACGGCGGCGGCGATCCCCCCTGCCGCCACGATGTGGTTGTCCTTGACGAGAACCATGTCGTCGAGGCCGAACCGGTGGTTCACGCCCCCGCCCAGACGGACGGCCATCTTGTCGAGGGCCCGGAGACCGGGGGCGGTCTTGCGGGTGTCGGTGATCTTTGCGCCCGTTCCGGCCACCGCCCGCACAAACTCCCCCGTCAGCGTCGCGATGCCGCTCATCCGCTGGAGAAAGTTGAGAGCCGTGCGCTCGCCGCGGAGAATCCCCTTTGCGTTCCCGTCAATCCTGGCGAGCACCTGGCCTGGCTTCACGGCGCTCCCGTCGCTCGCCAGGCTGTGCAGCGTGATGCTGTGGTCGCAATATCCGAACACGATTCCGGCAACCTCGATCCCCGCGACGATGCCCTCCCCCTTGCAGAGGAACTCCGCCGCACCGAGATCGTCCTCCCCGAGGATCGCCTCGCCCGTGATGTCGCCGAGGCCGATGTCCTCCATCAGCGCGAGCTCCACCATCCGGCTGATGCGGCTGTCGTTCAGCGTGTCATTTGCGCTCATCGGAGGCCACCATGATCGGGATGTCGTTTCTGACCTGGTAAACCGCCCCGCATTTCAGGCACGTGAGCGTCTCCGGATCAGTCTTATAGGACAGCGCCCCCCTGCACTTCGGGCAGCAGAGGACATCGAGCAGCTCTTTCCGCAGCATCGGCTACCCTTTCGCTGATTTTGCGATCGCCTTTTCAATGGCCTCGACGAACTGCGCCGGCGCACGGGTCGGTTTCCCGGTCTCCGCATTCACGAAACTGTGTATCGTGTAGCCGTCCGCGAGGATCTCCTTTTCCCCCTCCTTGTAAATCTCGTAGTCGAGCCGGACGCGCGCAACGGGGGCGTCGCGAAGGATCGTCACGACCTGCAGGAGGTCGTCATACCTGGCGGCGCGCTTGTACGAGGCGTGCGCCTCGATGACCGGGAGGAAGAGACCCATCTCCTCGACCCGCGTGTAGGGGAGGCCGATGCTCCGCAGGAGGTCGGAACGACCCTGTTCGAAGTACTCGAAAAACTTACCGTAGTAGGCGAATTTCATCTGGTCCGTATCGGCGTAGCGGATGCGGATTTCGGAGGTATGTTTGACCATGGTCCTTTCCTTTACTTAACCGACCCAGACGCCCATCTTGCTGAACTTCTCGATGCGGCGTTCCAGGAGTTTTTCGGGTTTGACTTTCGCCAGGACTTTGAGTTCCTGCAGGATTGCGTCTTTGAGTACCCGCGCGGCCTGTTCGGGGTTGCGGTGAGCGCCCCCGAGCGGTTCAGGCATGATCTCGTCGATGATCCCCTGCTTTTTCAGATCAGGCGCCGTGAGCTGCAGAGCCTCGGCCGCCTGTTCCTTGAAATCCCAGCTTCTCCAGAGTATGCTGGAGCAGGACTCCGGCGAGATCACGGAATACCAGGAATTCTCCATCATGAGTATTCTGTCGCCGACACCAAGCCCCAGGGCTCCCCCGGATGCCCCTTCGCCGATGATCGCCACGACGATGGGGACGCGGAGGCGTGCCATCTCCAGGAGGTTCCGCGCGATCGCCTCGGCCTGCCCCCGTTCTTCGGCCTCCAGGCCCGGAAATGCGCCCGGAGTATCCAGAAGGGTGACGACCGGAATCTTGAATTTTTCCGCCAGCTTCATGAGCCTGAGGGCCTTCCGGTACCCCTCGGGGTTCGGCATCCCGAAATTCCGGTAGACGTTGGACTTCGTGTCGCGCCCCTTCTGGTGGCCGATGAGCATCACCTTCCTGTCGTCGATGTGGGCGAAGCCCCCGACGATCGCCTTGTCGTCCCTGAAGTACCGGTCGCCGTGGAGCTCGATAAAATCCTTCGTGATCATGCCGATGTAGTCGAGCGTGTACGGACGGTCCGGATGGCGCGCAAGCTGAACCTTCTGCCAGCGGGTGAGCCCCGCGTAGACGGTGAGCTGGAGCTGGTTCACGCGTTTCTCGATTTTGCCGATTTCGATCGCGATGTCGGGATTGTCGGCGTACCGCCGCATCTCTTCCATCTTCTGTTCGAGCTCGATGATGGGCTTCTCGAATTCCAGTACCGATTTCGCCATAAGGCCTCTCCTGTAAAAATGTGGTGCGCTCAGCGCCGGCTGAAAAGCGATTTCGCGATGATCTGCAAATCGAGCATCAAGGACTGGTTCTTTGCGTAGTAGAGCTTGTACTGCTCGCGTTCCTGCATGTCGAGGTCTTCGTGCGTGTGGATCTGCAGGAGCCCGGTGAGTCCCTCGGGTCCCAGGTAACCGTTCACGTCGGGACCGCCCCCCGCGGCCTGCGCGTCCCCCGGGGGGAGCCCCACGATGCTCAACCGGCCGCGGAACACGTCCGGAAGACGGGACAGGCGGGGCTTTGCTCCCGGATCGGCACCGCGAAACGCGCGGCTGAAGGGATAGACCGTGACAAGGAGGATGCACGCGGCCGTCAGGTCGAAGAGCCGCTTCACGAATCTGTTCCCCGGCCGGTGGATGTTGTACTCGATGTCCACCAGGGGGAGGGTATCGAGCTCATCGACGCTCGTCTTCCCGATGATCGATTCCAGGCTCCCCGGAACAAGGCGGAAGTTGATGGCCCTGTTCCTGCTCCGCGCGATGACGGAGAGGATGTTCTCATACGAGAGCCCGTCCGTCGAGAAGATCACCTCTCCCACGCGGCGTTCATCGATCACTTTTCCCGCATTGTCGATGCTCCCGATGATTTCCACGCCCGCCACTTTTTCGCCGACCCTCCGGAGGCTCGTATCGATGAAGCCCAGCACATCATACCCGTCATCGACCCGGGCCCGGAGCTTTCTGAGCACCTCCTGTGCAGACGGCCCCGTGCCCACGATGACTGTCCGCCGTCCGAAGACCGTTTTCCGCGCCCCCCCCCGCCCGAACAGCCGGACCCCGAACCGCCATCCGGGAAGAAACAGCAGACTGAAAATCCCGGCCAGGAGGACGACCGCCCTGCTGAATGCGAAGTCCTTCACGAAAAACACCGTCGCGGAGACAAGCACGTACCCCGCCGCGACCGCGCCGAACGAGCGGTTCACGGCATAACGGGCAGTCGTGTACAATCCCGCCGCAGCCGAGAGGAGGACGATCAGCGAAGCGGGTACCAGCCAGATCACCGGATACGCATATGCCGGAAAGCGAAACAACCCCCCACGGTAGATGAACTCTCCGGCCAGAAGCGCCCCGATGACGAGCAGGCCGTCCAGCAGGGCGAGCTCCATCGGCCGCGCGAGACGGGCGAGCGACGCCGCGGACCCCCGGACGATGATGCCGAGATTCAGGAAAAGAAGGACGATGCGCGAACGGCTGAAGTGCTTCCGGACAAACAGCTGCATCGCCCTGTAAAAGAGCCTGATCTCGTCGATGTCGCTTCTCTTGGTGCTTTCCCCTTTGAAATGGATGATCTTGGTCGTGTGCACGTAGTATACCCTGAACCCCGCCCTCCCGATCCTGTAGCACCAGTCCAGGTCTTCCCCGTACATGAAGAAGCTCTCGTCCAGCCCCCCCACCTGTGCATACGCCTCCCGCCGTACCATCATGAACGAACCGCTCACCGCGTCGACCGGATAGGTCTCATCCTCACTCAGATACGTCAGGTTGTACTTTCCAAAAACCCTCGATCCGGGGAAGAGACTCGCGAGACCGAAGATCTTCGTGAACGCGACCCAGGGGGTCGGAAAGCTCCTGCGGCACGGAAGCTGGAACGAGCCATCGGGATTCAGGATCCGGCATCCGGCGAGCCCGGCGTCCGGGACTTCCCGGAAGAAGGCGAGCATCACACGGAACGTGTCTTCCTGGACGACGGTATCCGGATTGATGAGAAGAAGGAAGCTCCCCCGCGCCTCGCGGAGCGCGATGTTGTTCGCCTTCGCGAACCCGACGTTGTTCGCGTTCTCGATGAGATGGACCGACGGGAACTTCGACTTCACCATGTCCGGGCTCCCGTCATCGGATGCATTGTCGACGACAAAGACTTCCCCTTCAATCCCTTCGAGCGCCCGGAAGATCGAGGTCAGCGAATTCTCGAGGAACTGACGGACATTGTAGTTGACGATAACCACGGAGAGTTCCATCACGCCGTCAGAGCCTGTTCAGCATACCACGAAACCTCAGTTTCCACAGCATGAAAAACGCTTCGTAGACGATGTGCTTCGACATCTTCGACTGCCCGGCGTTCCGGTCCAGGAACACGATCGGGATCTCCCGCAGACGGAAACCCTTGCGCCAGGCCATGTAGCTCATTTCGATCTGAAACGCATAACCGTTCGAGCGGATCTTGTCCAGGTTGATGCCCCTGAGGACCTCGATGCGGTAGCACTTGAAACCGCCCGTTGCATCGTTCAGCGGAAGGCCGGTCCAGAACCTTGTCCAGATATTTGCCGTCCAGCTCAGGAGAAGCCTCTGCATCGGCCAGTTCAGCACCCGCACGCCGTTCGTGTACCGGGATCCGACAACAAGGTCCGCTTCGGCGGTCTTCCGGAGAAACGCGGGGATCTCCTTCGGGTTGTGGGAAAAGTCCGCATCCATCTCGAACACGAAGTCGTAATTTCCCTCAAGCGCGTACCGGAACCCGGCGACATACGCGGTGCCGAGCCCCATTTTGGCGGCGCGCTCCATCAGGTGCACGCGGGGGTCCTTCTCCCCGATCTTCCGGACGAGGTCCCCCGTACCGTCGGGAGAGCTGTCGTCGACGACGAGCACTTCGATCCCTTCACCCTGCTGGAGGATCAGAGGGATCAGCCGCGGAATATTCTCCGATTCATTGAATGTCGGGATGACGACGAGGGTCCTTGGCACTGTACGATCCGGCTCCTGTTAGTGGGCGGAAGACTTGTCGGCGTAGAATTCACGTATCGCCCTCGTGATGAACCCGAGATGCTCCTCGGTGAGCTCCGTGTGCATGGGGAGCGAGATAACCTCTTCGCACGCGCGCTCTGTCACCGGGAAGTCTCCCTTCTTCCCGCCTGACATGGCAAATGCTTTCTGAAGATGGAGCGGCACCGGATAATAGACTCCGTGAGGAATGCCTTTCTCCCTGAGTGACGCAGCGAGGGCATCGCGCTTCGGCACGCGCAGCGTGTACTGGTGGAAAATATGCTCCGCCCCGGGGGCCACAAACGGGACCGTCACGGGAAGTCCCGCCAGCAGCTCGTTGTAACGTGCGGCCGCCTTCTGCCGTGCGGCGTTGTACGCCCCCAGGTGCGGCAGTTTCGTCTTCAGGATGGCGGCCTGGATCGTATCCAGCCGGCTGTTCAGCCCGAGGACTTCGTGATAATAACGGACCCTGGATCCATGGGCGGCAATCACCTTCATCGACTCCGCAAGGGCGGGGTCGTCCGTCACCACCATTCCGCCGTCGCCGAAGCACCCGAGGTTCTTGCTGGGAAAGAAGCTGATGCAGCCGATAGTGCCGAGCGAGCAGACCTTTCGACCTCCGTACGATGCACCCATCGCCTGGGCGGCGTCCTCGATCACGGGAATCGCATGCGTCCGGGCAACCGCCAGGAGGGGGTCCATGTCCGCGGGCTGACCGTAGAGATGGACCGGGATGATCGCCTTCGTGCGCGGGGTGACGGCAGCCTCGACAAGCGACGGGTCGATATTGAAGGTCCGGGGGTCGATGTCCACGTAGACGGGCTTCGCGCCGAGGATCGCGATCGTTTCCGCCGTCGCCACGAACGTGAACGGCGTCGTGATCACCTCGTCCCCGGGGCCGATACCGAGAGCCATCATCGCAATCTGCAGGGCATCGGTGCCCGAGGCGCACCCGACGGCATGCTTCACTCCAAGGTAACCGGCCACATCGCGTTCGAGTTCCCCGACTTCTTTCCCCTGGATGAACATCCCGGAATCAAGCACCGCGAGCACCGCGGCATCGACTTCCGGCTTAATGTGTTTGTACTGCCCGACCACGTCAACCATCTGAAGTTTCATGGATTCTTCTTTCTGCATCGTGATATGGGAACGCGCTCCGCGGCGCTACCTTCCGCGGCCGAGGAGCACGTGGTACGCTGTATTGAGCAAAATCTTGAAGTCCATCCTGAGAGACATGTTCTCGATGTAAAACAGGTCGTACTGCACTTTCTTTTTCACGTCCTCGATCGTATCGTCGTACCGCTGTTTCACCTGCGCCCACCCGGTGATCCCCGGCCTGACTTTCAGGCGCCTCTGGTACAGGGGGATCTCCTTCGACAGCCGTTCGACGAACACCGGTCGTTCAGGCCTCGGCCCGATCAGGCTCATGTCGCCTTTCAGGACGTTGACCATCTGCGGAATCTCATCGAGATGGAGCTGGCGCAGGATCCTGCCGAAGCCCGTAATGCGCGGGTCCCGTCTTCCCGCCCACTTCGGTCCGCTTTTTTCCGCGTCCCTCTCCATCGACCGGAATTTCACGATGTTGAACACGGCGCCGTCCTTGCCCACCCGTTCCTGGCGGTACAGCACCGGACCCGGGGATTCCAGCTTGATGACCACGGCGATGAGGATCCACACAGGAAGTCCCACCACGAGGATCGCCACCGACACCGCAACGTCGAGAAGCCGTTTCGTCGATTCCTCCCAGGCGGGCATCAGCTGAGGGGTGATCTCGATCAGCGGGAACCCATAGATCTGATTCGTCCTGGCCTGGCCGCTGATGATGTCGTACAGGTCGGGCATGATCTTGATGCTGACCTTGTGCCCGTTGCATTTGCTCATAATCTCGAGAAGGCGCCCGTGATCGGCGGAGTCGAGCGCGACAAGCACCTCGAGGACATCCTCCCGGCGGATGATTTCCGAGAGGTCGTCGATCCCCCCCATGACCCGGATCTTTCGATAATTCTGCCCGGACCTGCGGCGGTCGAGCCCGACGAAGCCCACGACCTTGTATCCCAGCGCCGGATACTTCTCCACCTCACTGCAGAGCTCGCGCGACCGGGCGCTGCTCCCGACGATGAGCGTGTTGTGCACTCCGATCCCCGCGATGAGCATCCGGCGCTGGATGCTGCGGAGGACCATGCGTCCCAGTGACACCATGAGGAGCACGTCGGCCCAGTACACCGCGATCAGGAGCCGGGAATTCGTCCCGGTGGGCCTCCCGGCGTCGTCAAGGAACACCGCGAAGAACACGATCAGCGATCCCATCACCACGGTCTTGAACAGAAGAGCCAGCTCGTCAAACCGGGAGGCCGCGTACCAGGGCCGGTACAGCCCGACAACGAAAAAAAGGAGAAGCCAGAACGCCGTTACCGCGAACATCGGCGCCCAGAAATCGGGCTGGCCGCTCACTTCGAACAGCCCGCTCCGGACGCGGAATATGAAATAGAGCGTCCACCCGGCCGAGATCATCAGCAGGTCCGAAATCAGCAGGACGAAGATTTCGCGGCGGTTGGACATCTTACCGGAAGACCTCCCAGGTCGTTCGCTGTCGCTTCAGGACGCAGCGGAAGAATCCGACGAGCAGAGCGGCGTTCATCGCAAGGACGTAGTACGGAAGCCCGCCGTTGCGCAGGTGCACGTGCGATCTGTCGGCGATGAAGCCCACTCCCCCGATCACAAGGAACGCAATCTCCAGTGCGAAAACAATCGAGAAGAAGAGCGAGCCGGGAGCAAGGACGGCGGTCGCCACGAATGCCAGTATCGCCAGAAACGGCACAAACCACCGTATGATCTTGTGCGACCAGAGCGCAAACGCCGTAAAACCCGCTCCCGGAAGAAGAAGGGGCTTGAGATCAGCAATGCCGGCGAAATTCTGTGCCCCGATCCGCGCTTTCCGGCGGAATTCCCCCTTCATCGATCCCGAGGTCTTCTCGTAGGCTGTCGCGTCCCGCGAATAGATGAACCGGTACCCCTTCATGATGATGTTCATGGGAATCAGAAAATCATCGGTGACGGACTTGTGAACCGGCAGCGGGACAAACAACGATTTCCGGATCGCGTACAGGGGACCGGTGGCCCCCAGCATGGAATGAACCTCGCTCTCCATCCGCTTGAGCCAGTTCTCATACGACCAGTACGAGACCTCTCCGGTTCCCCCCGCTTCCGATCCTTCCGAGACGAGCACAAGCTCACCGCAGACTGCGCCCACGGCGGGATCCGCCAGCGGCTGAACGAGCCTGGCGACGGTCAGGGGATCGTACATCGTGTTTGCGTCCGAGAAGACGACGACTTCGCCCTCGGCTGCGTGCACCAGGTCGTTCAGCACCGGCCCCTTCCCCCTCCGCGTCTTGAATTCGATGACCCGCTTCGAAGGATGGCTCCACGCGGCGAGAATCCTGTTCGTGCCGTCCGAAGAACCGTCCGATCCGAGGACGAACCTCAGCTTTTCCGCGGGATACGTTGTCGCCTCCAGGTTGCGGAGTTTCTCGGGCAGCACCGCCTCCTCGTTGTATATCGATATGACCATTGAAACGACCGGGCAATACGCCTCATCCCTGAATACGGGCCGGGGCCCCCTCACCCTCACGAGCGCGGCGACAATGAGCGGGTACAGCAGGTAGGAATACGCCACTATTCCCAGCGAACCCCAGAAGACGAATTCGGCGACTCTCAGAAACCAGTATGCAGATCCCCCGCCCACCTGTCAGATCTCCTTTGCATTCGACATTTCCCGCCCCATCAATCGGCCTCCCACAACGCCGGAACCGGCGTCAGGAGAAGCCGCCGGATGGCTCTGAGGGCATACGCCGACTTCGCGATGAACCTCCGGTCCATTCTCAGGCAGCCGACGGCCGCGTAGACGACCACGCGAAGCGCCAATCCGGCATACTTCACCATCACCATGACGGCCAAGCCGGGCCCGCTGTAGTGCTTCTTCAAATAGAGGATCTGGCTTGCGTGAAGCCACACATAGGTCCTGGCGCTCACGGCGTTCTGCCCTCCCCAGAAATGGGTGACGGTTCCTGCGGGGGTGTACCACACCTCGTGCCCCTCCTCCCACACACGCCTGCAGAAATCGACCTCCTCCGAGTACATGAAGAACCGCTCGTCAAGAGCTCCGATCCGCCCGATGGCCTCCCGGCGGACCATCAGAAACGCGCCCATGACCCAATCCACGGCAGCCGGCCGTGTATAGTCGAACTTCCGGACGCTCCGGCTGCCGATCACGGCGTTCGCCGGCAGAAGGAGATAGAGAAAACTCGCCCTGAGCACTCCTTCCAGGATCGACGGGAACGCGCCGACGGAAGCCTGGAGCGAACCGTCGGCGGAATTGAGCCTGCAGCCCGCAACCCAGGCGAGAGGGTGTTCGTCAAGAAATGCCAGCACGGCGCGTATTGCTCCGCTGTGCACCTCCGTGTCCGGGTTCAACAGGAGGATGTTGCGACCCCGTGCCTCCCCGATCCCCTGGTTGTTCGCAGCGGCAAAGCCCCTGTTGCGTTCGTTGGCGATGATCCGCACCGCAGGGAATTCATTCCGGACCCTCCCGGCCGTGCCGTCTCCGGACGCGTTGTCAACGACAATAACGTCGGCGTCCAGACCTGCGCATTCCCTGAACACCGATTGAAGGCACACCCGCACCCGGTCCCACTGCCTGTACGTTACGACGATGATGGTGAGGTCGGTCTGTTTCATCCGAGAAACTTGCTCTTCAATGCAAACACGAACCCCCTGTCCGTGTCGTCAAACCCGTGCCTCCAGACGCCGTAGACGTATCCCGCGACAAACACGGCGGCGGCGGCGAGACGGAGCGGCTCATTCCGGACGGAACACATCAGGGCGACGAGAAGACACAGTCCGGTTGCGAGCATGACAAGCGTGCGGGGAGCCTTTTCCGTGCCGCTGAAATACTCCGAACCCCGGCTGTACGTTCTCGCGGCACGAAAAAGGAGCACGGCGTCGAGCATGACCCTGAGCGTCCAGGTAATCGCCGCACCGGCGATGCCGAGCAGGGGGATCAGCAGCAGATTCAGCCCGATCATGAATGGAAGCTCCACCAGATTGAACTTCGCCGGGAGGTCAGGGCGCCCGTTGGCGTGCAGTGCCGTCACGGGAATTTGCGAGACCGCGTTAAAAAAGAGGCCGACGAGGAGAATCTGCAGCGGAAGACTCCCGTGCGCCGAGAATTCCTCGCCCATCCACAGCCGGAGGATCTCACGTGAAAAAACAAACAGGACCACGGCCACCGGGAGAATCAGGGCCGCGACGTATTTGACAGCGCGCGTGTACATCGCGCCCGCCTTTTCTGAGCCCGGCATCCCCGTTGACCACCCGCTCAGGACCGGGTACAGGGCGGTGGTCAGGCTCATCGGCAGGATGATCAGCCTGTTGACCGACTCCTGGGGCACGGTATAGTACGCGACAGACGTGAGCGCCATGAACGACGCAATCATCAGCCGGTCCACATACGTGAACAGGGGCGCGAGGACCTGCGTCAGGGAGACCCATCCCCCGAAGGAAAGGAGAGTCCGCGCATGCGACCGATCCCAGACGCGCACGTTCCTGTACGCACCCGGCATCATGCCGGGCAGCACGGCGAGCGATGCGGCCACGGCGAGAACGCGCGACACGACGGTGAGCAGAACGACCTCCCGCACTCCCCCTCCGGCGAACGCAACGAGAAGGGATGAGCCCACCCACTGGATTGCGCCCGTCGCCGCCTGGAATCCGTTCGCGAGATCGAACCGCTGGTACGCGATCTGAACGCCCCGGAGGATCCCCTGCGCCAGCATGAAGGGTATCCCCACCGCTGCGATGACCAGCGAGGTGCGAGCCTCCGCGCTCATCGCGTCCGAGACGTGGAACAACTCTGTCACGACATACCCGCGCGTGACGACGATCAGGAGGCCTACGGCGCTTCCGAAGACGGCGCTGAGTGAAAGGGACGTCCACGTAATCTCCCGTATCCGTGCCTGATCATCACGTGCAAGGAACTCCGCGACGAACTTTGTAATCGCCCTGCTCACGCCCAGATCGAGAATGCTGAAATAGCCGATCAGCACCCAGACGAGCGACAGCAGTCCGAATCCCTCCGCGGAAATCCCCCGGACAAGTATGGGAAAGCTCACAAAGGAAATCAGGACGAGAACAACCTGCGTCGCGAGGTTGTTCAGCGTGTTCTTCGCGAGCATCCGCGCAGTGTGCGATTGTCCGCCCGGTTCGTGCATCAGCCCGCTCCGGCGGGATCGGCCGCCGGGACACCGCGGCTCACGTTGTACAGAAGCGCGATCTGCACGACCACCACGGCAAAGTAATCATGCTGGGCGGTCACCACCCAGAAGACCGATCCGACGACGAACAGCAGGAGCGAGGGAAACAGCCCGTAGGCGTCGGCGTGCAACGCCGTCCCCGCGGAATTCCTCAGTCCTCTCAGTCCTGCCCGGACCGAGACAAACATGTACGCCAGCCACGCGATGCCTGCCAGGAGTCCGGCTTCGGCAAAGAAATTCAGGTACTGGTTGTCCACGTAACCGGCGGACTGCACCGGCGCGGTGAGGTGCGCGCGGAGGTAGTCGTCGAACCGGAGGTTCCCTGCGCCGATCCCGAACAGCGGGTTTTGCGCGGTGAGACTGACGGCTTTGCGCCAGACGATGAGACGTTCGTACAGCGCGAGGTCGCCCACCGACACTCCTCCTGCCGGAGACTCATAGCGGAACGCTTTCGACAGGGCCCCTCTCAATGCGCCGCTCCCGGACGCGCCGAAGACACCGGTCTGGGTGAAAATGTAGATGACGAACGAACCTGCACACGCGAGCAGGATCAGGGATCGGGCCGCCTTCGCCCGCCCCAGCAGCATCACGGTCAGAAGACCGATGGCCGCCCCGCCGATCCAGGCTCTCGTCTGGCTCATGATAAGGGCCGTCAGGGCGATGCCGAGGACGACGACGGCGAAGGTTTTCTTTCCACGTGACGGGTCAAACAGGAGCATGCCAAAGGCGAGGCACACCGTGGTCCCGGCAACGCCGCCGAACGCGCCGCCGAGCAATCCCGACACGCGGTGGACCTCCCCCATCGTCCCCGCAAAGAAGATGAACTGCCCGATGCCGATGAGCGAGGCAATGAGCCCCCCGATCATGAGAAAGAAGACCATCGACTTGATCTGTTTCTCAGTCCGGCACTCATTGACGATGACAAAAAACAGGACCCCGAGGACTTCAATATACCGGATATCCTGCAGGGCGCTTGTGCCGGGGTAATGCGCCGCTGCCAGCGAAAGCACGCCGGTGCCGATGATCAGAATGACCGGGAGGGCGAACGCCTTCGGGTAGTGCAATCGCTCCCGCGACGGGATCAGTCGTATGAACCAGACGATGTAGAGGATGAGGAGAACGTATTCCGAGAGGCTCATGTTGGTCCCCGTCTCTTTGAGGACGTAGGGATTGGTGATGGTTATCGGGACGAACAGAAGGGCGCTTTCGAACCGGATCAGGGCCGTTCCCAGCACGACCAGTCCGAGGAGGATGATGAAATAGAGCCCGGCGGAATCCAGGGCCACGCTCGCGATGTACGCCCCGATCAGAACCGTGACGCACAGAAGCGCGCCGAGGCGGACGGAATAGTCCGGCAGTTCCAGGGAAACGGACCCGAGCGGCGAGCGACCGGTGGCTTGTTCCATGTCTTCAGCGCGATGAGCGCCCGAAGGGCCGGCGAAGATCGGTCCGAAGGACCGCGGCGAGCCGTCCCACCGCAAAATACAGGGGGGAATCGCGCTCCTTCTCCATCCTCCAGCGGCGGGCAAGCGCGATGAACCCGAGCGACCCGATGAGTCCCACGAGCATTCCACCGATGATGATGGGCAATCGCTTCGGCCGTGACTTGCGTTCTGCGGGACCCGCCCTGTCGAGCACGATGACGGAAGGGGTCTGGCGGCGCTCTTCGACCCTGGCCTGTTCGTACAGCGGGGCGATGAACTGCAGGATCTTATACTGCATCTCCCCTTCCCTGTACAGGCGGAGATACGTCGAGCCCAGGTCGGGAATTGAGGCGAACGGGACGAAGATGTTCAGCTCGCCCGGGGCGGCCTCCGCAGTGTTCATCTCGGAGATTTTCCGGCGTAGCTCCTGCATCTCGATGCGCAGCTGCTGGACGGCGGGATTATCGTCCGCCAGCGTCCGACGCGCCACGTTGAGCTGCACTTCCTTCAACGCAAGCTGGGCCGCGATCTCCGCTCCCGCCTTGATCGTGGCCTCGGTTTGCTGGGGGAGCGCAATGACACCGTACCGCTTCTGGAACACGCGGAGAGATTCCTGGGCAGCGTCGATATCCTGAATGTTCTTGTTGTACCTCTCTTCAATGAAGGCACGGTTGGCGCGGGCGTTCTGGCTCTGCAGCTCCGTATTGGTGATGTTCAGGTCTTCGACGAAGAAGTTTGCCATGTCGGCGGCCCGCTGCGGGTCCTCGTCATACACGGCGATCGTAAGGTCACCTTCCGGCTCCTCCACAAACTCCGTGTTCTCCATCAGCTTCTTCGCCGTCATCTCCGCGGGATACGACGTAATGTCATACACCTTCACAAGGTCGAACTTCTTGATCACGTCCCCCACCACACGTCCGCTCTTCAGTATGGCGAGGTACCTGTCGAGTTCGGTGTTGGCGCTCAACCCGGGGATCCCCTTGGGCGTAAGAGACTTGACGAGACCCGAAACCCCCTCGGAGGCGCCAAAGAGGTCCGCCGGCTGAGAGGGAAACACTGCCGTGACCGATTTGAACTGCGGGTGGATAAGAAAGGCGGCGACGCCCGCCGCGATGCCGCACACGAGGACCGATCCCGCGATGAGCTTCCACCATTGCGTCAGAATCTCCACGAGAACGAGAAGCGCTGAGGGACGCCCCTCCGTCCCCCCTTCAGCGGGGGCGGCACTATTCGACGATGTCATTGGCTTTGATGTGTGTGAGCAACGAAGTGTGAAGTCAACTTGCGCACGATCCCACCCGGCGGGTTCGGGCGGGTCAGAACTGCTTGATGAGAATAATCAGCGTTGCGATCGCCCCGACAATCTGCGCGGTGGCACCCACCCGGACGAAATAGTAGTCAAAGTCCCTGCGTATGATCTTGGGCACCCAGAGGAAGTCCCCGGCTTCTATTCCTCCCGCCTCCGGATCGCTCAACCGCTTCCAGGTCCTCGTTTTTCCCTTGATGAGGAACACTTCGTCCCGGGCCGTCTCCGCGGGGCCTCCGGATTTATCGAGGTAGAACGAGTAACCTCTCCCCGGCTCGAACTGAACATAGCCGGGAGTCTTGACCTGACCGAACACATAGACGAGGTTCAGGCGTTCCGGCACAAAGATGAAGTCGCCGTCCCGGACGATGAAATCTCCTTCCGACGTGGAGTCGATCTTCGTGAAGTCAATCAGCCCGTTCCCCCTCTGGAACCTCAGCTTGTTGTCGATGAAGAGGACCAGCGAGTCTTCCGGAGCGATGTTCGCGGTCCGGGTCATCATCAGGTCCTCGAACGTTTCAGTATAGAAAAGAGAGCGGAAGACGTTCGCCCCGCGGATGAGCTCAGCGCGATCCAGATCGGCGTTGGGCTTGAACCCGCCCACCTTGCTGATGACATCCCGGAGGGTCGTCGAATTCTTCGTGATCGGAACGAAACCCGGTCTGAGGATCTCGCCCGAAACGTTGACCCGGTAGTCAAATTTTTCGTTTTCGCCGAGCCAGACAACGACGCGGTCTCCCTGCACCAACGTCGGATTTCCATGAAGTGTTGCCTCGATCCGCGTCTCGATCTGGCCTGTCGGATCGAGACGGGAGATCGTCACCCTGCCGGCGCTGTCGGCCGTCGACAGCAGGCCTCCTCCGAAAAGGACGGCCACCGAAAGCCGGTCTCCAGGAACGAACTGAAATCTTGTCGGGCGGGTAACACCCCCCGAGATGGAGACGAAATCATGATCCCTGTCGACAACAGGAAAAATCACGACATCGTCGTTCTTGAGGTACGGGTTGTCGCTGAAATCCCCCGTGAGCCGGAATTTCTGAATGTCGATGACGATCTCCTCTCCCGAAATCCTCTTCAGCCTGATATTGCGCAGGGGGTATCCAGCCAGCTCCTCGGCCGACTGCCCTGCCGTGCTCCAAGGCTGCGGGGCCGGAAGACGTTCGTACCTTCCCGCCATGGCGTCCATGGCGCCGGTATAGACCCGGGTGACGAACTGGTCGACACGCTCCGAAGGGGATGCCGCGAACGTTCCGTTGACGGGAAACCCGCCTCCGATCGTCACGCTGATCGGAGCGGCTTTCGGAAATTCGGGGGCGGTCGTTGATTGACGCGACTCCTGTTGGCCGGGCGACAGCGTGTGACAGGCAAGGAGAGCAAGGAGGTTTGCCGCGACAACGTTTCGCCGAAAGTAGCTCTGGTGATTACCGGTCTTCATACATCTCCCTGTAGTACTGCTTGTATGCCCCGCTGATGATCCCGCGCCACCAGGGCTCATGTTTGATGTACCACTCCACCGTCTGCCTGAGTCCCTGCTCGAACGTGACCGACGGCGCCCAGCCGAGCTCGCTCGTGATCTTCGAGGCGTCGATCGCATAGCGCAGGTCGTGCCCGGGACGGTCCTTCACGAACGTGATGAGGCTCTCCGGCTTGCCGACCATCGAGAGCAGGAGCTTCACGATGTCGATGTTCCGCCATTCGTTGTTCCCGCCGATGTTGTACACCTCCCCCGGCCGGCCCCGGCCGAGCACGGCATCGAGCGCCGTGCAATGATCGCGGACGAAGAGCCAGTCGCGGACGTTCGCCCCCTCGCCGTACACGGGGAGCGGCTTATCGTCCATCGCGTTGGCGATCATCAGCGGGATGAGCTTCTCCGGAAACTGGTAGGGCCCGTAGTTGTTCGAGCACCGTGTGACGATCGCGGGAAAGCCGAACGTATGAACTGCGGCAAGGACAAGGAGGTCGGACGAGGCCTTGCTCGCGGCGTAGGGGCTGTTCGGGTGCACCGTGGTCGACTCGGTGAACTTTCCCGACGCACCCAGCGACCCGTAGACCTCGTCCGTCGAGACATGGAGGAACCGCTCGACCTTCCGTTCCCGTGCCGCATCCAGAAGGACCTGGGTGCCCAGGACGTTCGTCGTCACGAAGACCGACGCCCCGGCGATGCTCCTGTCGACGTGCGACTCCGCGGCAAAGTGGACGACGGTGCTGATGTCGTATTTCTTCAGGACGCCGGCGACTTCGTCCCTGTCGCAGATGTCGCCGCGGACGAATACGTACCTGCCGTGGTCCTGGATGTCCCGGAGATTGTCCAGGTTGCCTGCGTACGTCAGCTTGTCGTAATTCACAACGCGGATGTCGGCATGGGACTCAAGGAAGTACCTGATGAAGTTGCTTCCGATGAATCCCGCACCGCCTGTGACAAGGAGGGATTTCATACGTCAATCGAGACGGAATGGGGAATCGGGTACCCCCTCGTGCCGGATCTCGTCCACCGGGCTCTTCTTGCCCGATCCCGCGTAGAGGCGGTTGGGGAAATTCAGGACCATCCCCTGGGAACTCCCGATGTTCCTGTAGGCGTGGACCACCCCTTTCGGGATGATCAGCGAACGCGGAGCGTCTTCGCCCGCGTAGAGGATCTGCCTTGTCTGGTACGTGGGGGATCCCTTCCTGTTGTCCCAGAGATAGACCTTGAAATTCGACGGGCCGATGAATGCGAAACAATCCGCCTGGTCGACGTGCTCGTGGGGCCCCCTGGCAATGCCCGCAGCAGTCATGGAAACGTACCCCATCGCGGGCATGTACTCCTTCTCCAGTTCGTCCCCGCGGTAGAGCTCGCTCAGCCAGCCCCTGTCATCGATGAATTTCGTGAGGTTTCGCACCACGACGCCCTGAATTGTTCCGTTTTTGAACATCAGTCACCTCAATATGCGACATAACGAGTGTTCGGCCGCATGTGGATGCGGACGTGAAATGGACGACACCGGCACCCTCAAAACCCGGCGCCGGGGAGGTGCAGCGGGGAGATTTCGTAGCAACGGGGCGGGTATCGATTCCTTTCGGGACAGGACAGGCACTGCCTGCAAGTTCGGAATGAATCTACGGATTTCGGCCGGAAATGTCAACGGGACGCCGGACGGCGCCCCGTTGACACGGCAGAATCAGGCCTGATTTCCGCCCCTGTAGGAGGAGCGGGAAATCACCACTTCGCCCGCCTCGTTGACAAAGGCAGGGTGAAACGCCGGCTGGGATTCCGGCTCTGGCGACAGGTCCTGGAATAGCGGGCTGAATGTCTTCACCGGCAAACGGTGGACGCGGGAAAGCTTGCGAAGCCTCGAGAGCACCCCGGGCTTGATGTCATCGGTTGCAATGATGACCCCCCTGATGCCGGCGGTCTTGATCAGGGGCTCGATCTTCCATATGCCGCCGAAGACGGGCAGTCCGTGTATCGACTTTCCCTCCATGGAGCGGACGTCGTCCATGAACCCGACCGGGCGCATCTTGAGCTCGGGAGAGTTCAGGAGAAGCCGGGCCACAACGACCGCGCGCTCGCCTGTACCGTAAATCACGACGGGATCCTTCCCCTCCTGCGTCTCGTGCGCAATGCGGTTCAGGACCGCGAACGAGAACCGTGACATCACGAGAAGCGTGAGCAGGAAGTAGAAGTCGAGAAGGAACGTCTTCGTCATGGCGCCGGACAGGTCGAACCCGCCGACATAGTGCGCCCCGACGCCGATTGCCAAAGAAATCACGAGCGCCTTCATGATGCGGACGGCGTCCTCGACCCCCGCGTGGCGCATGATCCCTTTGTACACCCCGGAGAAGAAGAAGACGGTCATCTGCACGGCCGTCACACCCACGAGAAGCCAGCGGAATGCGTCGTACGAAAAGTCCACTGTCCTGCCGTCCTGCGACAGGGCGTAGGCAAGTACGAATGCCACGCTGGTGAACCCGAGATCCATGGCGATCTGGAACGCGGGGTTGTGGACGAACGGGCGATCATACAGCGGGAGAAGCACTCCCCTCCGGAATATGGCGAATTCGCGGTAGCGCAGACGGTGAATCCCCGCGAACATCGCGATCCCGGCCACGGCGAGAATCATGACCCCGCTGACATTGTCGGCTACCGTCAGCCCGAATGCGCTGCAGCCGAGCGCGGACGAGACGAAATACAGGAGGATCACCGCCTCCTTCTGGGAAAGCCCGAGCGCGAGAAGCCGGTGATGGATATGGTCCCTGTCGGGGAGGAACATCGACCGGAGGCGCCGGAGCGTCGATTCCCCGTTCCCTTCCGATTTCATAAACGGCCTGAGGAGCCGCCGGAGCATTGCCAGCGCAGTATCGAGTATCGGCAGGCCGAGCGACAGCGCGGGGATGAGGACGGCGAACGCCGCCGACCCTTTCGTCGAACTCAGCATCGAAAGGATCGCGAGAGAAAACCCGATGAAGAGGCTCCCGGAATCTCCGAGGAATATTCTCGCCGGATTGAAATTATATCGAAGGAACCCGAGGAGAGAACCCGCCAGGATCACGGCGAGCATCGCGGTTCCGCTGTCGTTGAACTTCACGAACCCGACGGCCGCGATTGTCAGCAGGGCGACCATGGCAACGCCCGAGGCTAGTCCGTCCAGACCGTCGATGAGGTTCAGTGCGTTCATGATGCCGACGATCCAGAGGACGGTCACCGGGTAGCTGATCCAGCCCAGGTCGAAGAAACCCCCGCCCAGCGGCTGCGACACGATGGAGATCCTGATCCCCGCGAGAAACACGATCGATGCGATGGCGACCTGGAGGACGAACTTCTTCCCCGGTCCGAGCTGCCGGATGTCATCCCACATCCCGAGTCCGAGAACGAGAATCCCCGTCAGCGCCAGACCTATCCCCTGCACGGACGACTCCCAGGGAGGGGACACGATGTCGGAGCGGGTGAGGAACACCAGGAGTGCGGTAACGGCGAAGGATGCTGCGACGGCAAGACCTCCGAGTCGCGGTATCGGTTGCGTGTGGATCTTCCTCTCACCGGGAAGGTCGACCGCGTTGACGACGTGTGCGATCCGGATGACGATCGGTGTGAACAGTAGGGCGGCGGCGGCGGCCACCCCGAAGGCGACAACCAGTTGTTCGATCATTGGAACTCCCCTTGCTGTCGACCGTGAAACCAAGCACGAGTGCAGAGTTTCATTTGGCCCCCCCGGACCTCAACGGCGGACTCGCGAATAAGTTCAACGATTCGCGGATGACACGTCCGATGGGAAAATACCGGACGCTTGATCAGATGACGTTTGTTCGTTGTGCGGCTGAAGTGTGTCTGCGGATGATGGATCTTGAAAGCACCGGATGAACTCTCTCAGCGAACATCATTGTGCCAGTCAACTTACTAGTGCAGAGCGAGAATGTCAATACATTTGGAACGAATTGCCTTGAAAACGGCGCGCGGGTGAGTCGAGTCACACGGCTCGCAGTTTTTTGCCATACAAAAAGTTTGGACATCCGATCAATGAAACACCCCGGTCCGTAATCCGGACCGGGGTGTGATGCGAGATGCATCAGGAGGATTCCCTACTTGATCAGTGTCATCTTTTTCATGAACACCTTATCCCCAGCCGCAAGCCTGTAGAGATATACACCACTCGCGAGCCGTGAGGCATCCACCTGGACCCGCTGTGTTCCCGCGAGACGGACCTCGTTGAGTATCTCCATGACTCTCTGTCCGAGTATGTTGTAGAGCTCGAGCGTCACGTGAGAATCTTTCGGAAGGTCGAACTCCACGATCGTCGTCGGGTTGAACGGGTTCGGATAGTTCTGACGCATCGCAAACTCCGTCGGGATCACAGGCGCAATCGCAACGCCCGTGACGTCAAGCACGTCACTGTAATGGTCCGCGTTGTTCAGGTCGATCTGGCGGAGCCGGTAGTACGGCTGGGATGTCGTCGGTGCCGCATCCGTGTACGAATACGTGTGGCGTGCGGTCGTCGTCCCGTTCCCCTTCGTGAAGCTCCCGGGGATCGTCGCGAACCCTGTCGTCTTCGCGGCAGAGCGCTGCACTTCGAATCCGTAGTTGTTCGTTTCGCTCAGCGTCGCCCAGGAGAGCGTCACCGACTTCGACGACACGGACGTCGGCTGGAATGTTGCGAGCTGGATGGGGAGGGGCTGATTATTGATCCCCGTCGCAGTCAGATTCGCACCGGAAATGCTCACAAATCCGTTCGAGTTGTCGCCGTTATTCTCTGTCGAGAAAAAAGCAAACGCATTGGAAGATCCATCAATGGACAGGGTCGCCAACTGCGTTTGGTCAAGAATTGTGAAGGTCAGCGTCGCAATAGTCTGATATGAGGTCGTAACATCAAAACCAGCGGGCGTACCATCAGCATTTCCGTTGACGTTGTTTCCTGTGAGAAGCAGTCGGACGAACCCTGTGCCGGGGTTACTTGGTGTCCGGGTGTAGGCAAGGGCATTGATGCCTGCATTCCACGCGGTCGCCGCGATAATCGATCCTGCCACTGTCGGAAAGCTCAGTTTGGCAGTTTCGTACTTCACGTCGATCGTGAGTGAGTTTATGGTGTTTGCCCCGGTTAGAGTTGATCCCTTGAGCTGAATGTCAACCTTGAACGGTTGACCATTTTGGGCACCGTTTTGAGATACCACGAGTTGCTGTTGAATAGAGGTCTGAGCTGTCGCCATCGAGATGCTCAGGACAATAACTGCTATCGTGAATAGAAAGTTTTTCATGATATACTCCTCACTCTGTGGTTATTTGTCAATCACGGAACCTGACTCGTCGGAGCGCTCTTTGCATTTGCCAGCCACAGCGTGAAATCCAGCGTAGTATTCTGTCCGTCGCAATTCATATCGGTGCTATAGTAACCGGTAAGAGCTGCCTTTGCGTTTGCCAGCCAAGGACTAAAATCAAGAGTTGTAATCTGACCATCCGCATTCGCGTCGCCAGCGATCATGCAAAACTTCGTCCCCACCTGTGCCATCGGGTTTGTCCCGAATGCCTTTGCCTGTCCCGTCGTGAAGTCGTAGGCGAGGGTGTCCGTCGACGTCAGCGCGATCGCGGCCGCGCTCATGACCGCAAGGTGGTTCCGGTGCCGCACGACAATATAGTACGAACCGGCGCTTGTGTCAAACCGGACGTAGTTCTTTGTCGTATCGGTGAAGCTCGTGATCGTGCCGTTGGAAAGGAGCCACGCCGGCTGGAACTTCCTTGTTGTCGATCCGGCAGTCGTCTGGGCGTTCCTGAGCTCCACATTGATGCTGTCGATTGCATTCGAGGGAATCGGGACCGATGTAAAATGAGCAGCAAGAGTGCCCGATGTCCTGAGCGTCGGCAACATTGTGTCCGGCGACGCTGCAGCCGGACCCTGCAGAAAGACCTTCAGCGGGATGTTTACGCCCACAGAGAACGTCGCGCTGATCGTGTGCGACAGCAGCACGTTGGTAAATGTATACTTTGCGGTATTGGCGACGGGCGACCCGTCGACAAGCACCGTCGCAATGCCGTACCCGGAGTTCGGCGTGATCGTGTACGCCTGCGTGCCTCCCGAGGGAACATTGACCGTGCCATTCGGCGAAATTGTGCCGTTGGCTCCCGCACTCGAGGTGATGGCAAAGACCGCTCCCGACGAGAAGTACGCCTTGATCGTATGATTCGACGTCACGTTCGTGAACGTGTAGGTCGGGAGGACATACTGGTTCACGCCGTCCACAACCACGCTGTCGACGTGCGATCCGCCGTTTGCGGTGATCGTGAACGTCGTATCATGTCCGTGGTAGATGGTGAACGTTGCCGGCGGAGAAATCGCGCCCGGCCCGGTCACCGTCGGCGTGATCGTGTGCGCGTCGCTGAGCCGGCTCCTGAGGACGCCGACCTGCTTCGTGTAGTAATTGGCACTGATGAGATCGGGCCGTCCGTCACCGTCGACATCCGCCACGGCGACGCCGTAGTTGAGGCTCGGCACGAGGTAATTCACCGAATCGCGCAGTGATGCCGACGAGAACGTTCCGATCCCCACGGTCGCATTCTGGAGGATCGAAACGGTCCCGACGCGGACAGGAGATTCCAGCGCGTTCCCGGTCACGACGTCAGGCTTCCCGTCCCCGTTCATATCGATACCCAGCACGTTCCCCTGCCCGCTCCCTTTGTGGTAGAGCACGGCGCTTTCGAACGACCAGGTTGCATCACCGCGATACAGCCAGAGTCCGTCACCGGCTCCGCCGGCAATCACGTCCGGAACGCCGTCGCCGTCAACGTCGGTGAACGCCACCGCGTCCGGAGAAAGGAATCCATTTTCCGTGTGCTGGATAATAAACGCGATCGAATCCGGGGTGGATTTTGACTGGTTCTGGAACAGCGAAATCGAGCCGCCGTCGAAATTAGCGACTGCAAGGTCAAGGTAACCGTCACCGTCCATGTCCGCGGCGGCGATCCCTCTCGGGCCGTCACCAACCGGTATGTCGATGTGCTTCGTGAAGGCGATCGTGGATCCCGTGGAAACGTTGCGGAGGACCGAGATCGTCCCCAGGCCGGAGGTCCCGCCTGCGTAGTCGGAGACGACGACGTCCGGCCGGCCGTCGAGATTGAAATCGGCGACGACGATGTCGTGCGGACCGTAGCCGGTCTTGAAATCCACCTTCGGATCGAAACTGAACGAACCGGGCGAACTCGTGTTCCTGAATACCGAGATGGTGCTGTCCAAGCCGTTGCAGACGACGATATCGAGTTTCCCGTCGCCGTCGATATCCGCGACGGCAACACCCCAGGGATGCTGCCCCGTCGTCAGCACAAACTGTGAACCGAACGAAGCCGAGGTTATCGATCCCACCGAACTCGTGTTCAGATACAAGGAGATCGTGTTGTCACCGTTGTTGACGACCCCGATATCGGTTTTGCCGTCACCGTCGAAATCGCCGGCGAACGCGATGCTCGCCGCTGTCCCCGCCGCAAATCCAACGGAGGGTGCAAACGAAGCCGTGTCAATCGGGCCGGGGAACACATACGTCACGCTGAAGGGAAGCGACCAGTATGCCGTCAGGTGAAGAGGCGTGACGGTGACAGTGACAATTCCCGAAACTGCATTCGTCGGTACGGTGACCGTCAGCGACGTCGCGGTCGCACCGGTCACAGCTGCTTTCACCCCGCCGATCCGCACCACATCGTTCGACGCGGAGCCGTCAAAGTTTGTACCCGTGATCGTGAACGATGTGCCCGCCTTTCCGCTCTGTGCACTGAGACCCGAAATCGTAGGCTGTGCCAGGGAAAGCGACACTCCCAGGACAAGGAGCAGACCCAACAGTAACGTATATCGAGACAATGTGTTCATATGTTCCTCATTGTGTGGATGGCAGTGCAACTTCGTTCGGTGAAGCGGGGACAATCTCAAAGCCGGAAACATAAAGCCGCGTTCATCCTGCCTGGGGGCGGGATGGTCCGGGGGGGGAGTGAAACGAGAGAAACGGTTCGTACGCAATGTAGCGTTTATGCGATGTCAATTTATGATTCCCATCACAGAATCGCAATTTTTGAGAATTTTTCACCGATCTCTATGCATTGCCCGGCCCTGAATCCTCATTCCCGTGTCGTTCTGACCCATTCCGTGGTCTTCTTCTTCCTGAAGAGAAGCTTTACGTAAAGGAAGCCTTTCCAGACGATAAATCGGGGCAGGTGGACAAGAACCCGGAGGAGGCCTGAGTCCCGTGCAACGAGAATACCGAGAAACAGGTGCACCAGCCCAAGGCACACAAGAAGCGTCCAGCCTGCAAAGAAATACGCGGCGTGCCCGACTCCCGTCAGGAGAAGGACGAAGTTCAACGCCGCCAGCAGAAGCGAGAGGGCGAGCATGTTTACGAGCGCGGGCGAACACAGCTCGAGGAGTGCGTCCAGCGGAACGAGCGATCCGCTCCGGAGGAATCGCGCAAGGAGAGGCCGCCAGTACGTCCTGATCAGCGGAAGCCTCCCCCCCTCCCATCGTGCGCGCTGGCTTTCGGCGTTCGCAGCCTCGCCCGGCATCGTCGCCAGTATCGTCGCTTCGGGGGCGAACCCGACGGGGACCCCTTCGACAAGAAGCTGGAGTCCGTACTCGAGATCCTCGGCGCGCGAGTAGGCCCTCCACGGGTGGTCCCGGAGAATACGGGTCGTGAAACACATGCCGTTCCCCTTGAGTCCCGCCGAGCCCCCGAACGCCGTCCGCCCCAGGGGGCGCACATAGTTGTACAGCGTGAAGCCGAGACGCGTCATCTCGGAACTCCACGCGCCGGGAAGCGGCTTGACCATGTCATTGCACTGCAGGACCTCTGCGCCGAGAGCGAGCCGGTCGTTCATCGCGCGCAGGAGATTCTTCGGCGCTTCGGTGTCCGCGTCGATGACGACGACAGCGTCGTACGGCCTCTCCGCGGCCACAAGACGGTCGAAGCACCAGCGGAGCGCGAACCCCTTCCCCCGATGCTCCGCATCGTTTCTCTCCAGGACGGTCGCACCGGAGGAGCGCGCGATTGCGGCCGTCCGGTCGGTGCAGTTGTCCGCAATCACGATGATCTCCCGCAGCCCGGCGGGATAGTCGACCGAAGCGAGGGAGGCGAGCGTCGCGGCGATTCCCGCCTCTTCGTTGTGGGCCGGGACGACGACGGCGAACCGGCGTTCACGTGCGGCCGGGGGGACGGAACGGCCGCGCATGATCAGGGCCAGGACGGTCAGTGTGGCGAGATACACGAGACTGATCCCCAGAAAAAGAAGGAAGACTGCCTCGGTCACCTCGATGAATTCCATCATAGGATTTCCGCCTCAGAGTTGATCGGACCGTGTGAGCTCAGAATGCCTCCAGGGGATGCCGCATTTCCTCAGAACGCGCTTGAACAGGAGGACCGGCGTTCTCGCTTTGCCGTACAATCCAAGATTCCAGTACATGAATCGGAGGAACCGGGCATACGCACTGCCTCTGAAGACCTGCACCTCGCAGTGAGGTTCCGGCACCGCCTGCCAGCGCTGCTTGTATCCCCAGTCGCCGGAAAACATGTCGATCCGGCGCACACCTTCGCGCGCGAGTCGGGCGAATGTCCAGTCCATCAGCAGGCTCCCGGGAGAGCAGTCGTCGTGCGCGTCATCGTATCCCGTCTTGAGGAACGTGGCGGTCTCCCCCGTGACCACCATAACAGAATACGCGATCTCCCTCCCATCCAGCCGGAGGAACCCCAGCTTCAGCCAGCCCCTGCCGGCAGCCGAAAGCGCGATCGCGGGAAAGAACTCCCGGTAGGCCGCAGAGCTAATGGCGATCCCCTTCTCCCATTTCCAGCTTCCCCGTTCGATGGCGGTGATTCGCTCGAACGACCGGGGGACATCCCCCGGAGACGTGTATTCGACGAAGTCCACCGCGCCGCGCCGTCCGAGCTTGTCCCCGGCCTGGCGGAGCCTGGCCTTGAACTTCGAAGAGAGGTGCGACCGGAAACCTTCATCTCCGCCCCCCGACCGGAGGACGGCGTTGTCGAACACGTGCTGCACGACGACCGATCTCCCTCCGGAGGAGCCCCAGCGTTTCAGCGCGGGTATTGCCGTTGAATCTTCGGGAATCGGGTGAAGCCGGAGGAGATCCCACTCCTTCTCTTCAATATAAAGAAGCGTCGCATCAATGGCTTCCCCCCTGTGAGCCGGGTCTGCGACGAAGTCCATCGATCCGAGGACGCTGGCGGCAGACCCCGCGAACTTCCACGTCGAGATGAATTCCACCGTCAAGACGGGAAACGGTCCGAACCACGATCTCCCTGTCATAAGAGGAGCGATGCACGCGATCTTCCCGTCAAGCCAGGCGGAGAGAACCATGAGACTCCGACCTTCCCCGGCGTGGCATTTCCACCAGGTTGCAGCCCACTCAAACGTCCCGAATATCCCCGGCCCCCCCGGCGCGAGCGCCAGCCGGGTCCACTCGCCGGCAATCGGGAGCATCTCCTCGAACGCCGTATGTTCGCGCACCTCATACATCGTCACGCACCCCCGCCCGATGGAACGCGGGAACGGAGCCTGTGCTCGATCCCATTCATCAGCCGGTAGAAAAACCGGGTCAGGCGCGTAGAACGGACCGTGCGGAGAATGAACCGGAGGATGGCCCCGCGCCGGAACCCGCCTATCGAAGCGCAGGCCGTATCGAGATACCGGAGGGCCTTCAGTCGGTCCCCCGCGTCAAGAGCAGCCACAGCCACGTCGAAGGCCTTGAACCCGAGAAGAATGCGCTGATCGCTTCTTTCGGGAGCGACCGAACCTATCATGTGCTTAAACTGGCCGTAGAGGTTTTCCCTGAATTCCAGAGCGTGTTTTCCCGTTGCCAGGTGCTCCTCGGTCTCCTCCTCGTGTTTGATGCAACCCTGGCACGAGACCAGGTTCAGCGGAAACGCTCTCAGGAGGCGCCCGATGTACGCGAAATCCTCGGCCGTCCTGAGATTCGTGTCGAAGACGCCGGCCGCAAGCGACGCCCTCTTCGTCATGACCATCGCCTGGAGACCGGCAATGTATCCCCAGCGCAAATGCGGGTACACGGCACCCCGGTAGTGGCTTGCGCCTGCAACGCCGGGTTCCGGTCCGATCCCCTTCGACCAGTCCGCGCTCATCTTCCGGCCGAAGAGCCTCCTGTACGGGTCCCGTTCTCCCGCAGGGAGATCGAGCAGGCGCGATCCCACGCGGGAGGCGAGACGGGGGTACCACCGGGCAACCTCCTCGCGGGGAAAAATCGTCTCCTCCCCGCCGGGAAGCCGGACGAGTATCTCGGTACTGAAGAGATCCTCGGCCGGGAATGCGTCAAAAAAAGCGCACGCCAGCCGGAGGTAGAACGGGCGCCACTCGTCATCCGAATCGATGAACGCGATGAGATCGCCGGAGGCCCGGGAGAGTCCGCTGTTCCGCGCGGCGGACACTCCGCCGTTCTCCCTGCGGAGGACGCAAATGCGGCGGTCCAGCTCCGCGATCCCGTCGACCGAGCCGTCCGTCGAGCCGTCGTCGACGACGATCAGCTCAAAATCGGACCACGATTGTGCAAGGACGCTCCCCACCGCCCGGGCGAGCGTCGACGCCCTGTTGTATGTCGGAAGAACCACCGAGACTCTTGGCATGTCAGACCTGATCTGAGCGCGTGAGCTCCGACCAGCGGGGCGTGAACCCGAGCCGCCGCAGGACCCGCTTTGTGAGATCCGGGATGAATCGAAACCTGCCGTACAGACCGAGCGTGAAGAGAAGGAATCCGATGATCTTTCCCCGCGCTGACGTTCGAAGGAGGAAAAGCTCGGTGTACATCCGGGAGCCGGTGGCCCACTCGGATTTATACTCCTTCGATCCGATGTGCAGGTTCACGCGAGAGATCCCTTCGGCGGCGGCCTGCTGCACGTGGTGCCAGAGAGCCGCACGTCCGGGCGAACTCCGGGCGAACGAGCCGTCATATGCGGTCTTCAGCGCCTCCAGCGTTCCGCCGAACAGTGCGCTGAAGACATATGCCACGGGGCGCCCGTCGATGTTCAGGAGCGTGACCCTCAGCGTGCGGTTCCCGGCGGCGGATTGCAGGAAGAGGGGATAAAACCCCCCGTAGCCGAGCGCGTTGATGCTCAGGCCGCGGTTCCACTTCCAGCTTCTCCGCTCGATGTCGAGGAGCGTCCCGAACAGCAATTCCGGGCCGCCGCTCCCGTCTGTGTCCTCCCACGTGATCTCCCCCTGCTTTCTGAGCTTCTCATTCAATGCCCCTGACGGATCCCGGCGGTGCGACTCCGGCCCCATCCGGCGGGCTTCCCACCCCGGACCGAGTTCCGCCTCGTACGCCTCGAATGTATCTCCCTCCTTCACATGAAGCCCGAAGGCCGCCGCCCGCGCCTCGAGGACGCGCCGGACGACCCCTTCACCGGCAAGAGGCTCCAGCCTCATGAACGCCCAGTCCTCCCCGGCGGAGAGCAGGTGACGCAGGACCGCGTCGACCGCTTCTTCGGCGTCAGGGGGGGCAATGACGTCGAGTATGCCCGACATCGTCAGGTGCGAGAATGCGTAATCGCGCGACGAGATGAACTCGATCGTCCTGTAGGGCATCCCGAGAAACCGCCTCCGCACCTCCATGAACGGCGCGATCGCGATCGTCCGCTCACCCGCCGACACGCCGAGGATTCTGAGCCGTCTCTTTCCGCCGCCGAAGCACTCCCACCACGCCCGCAGCCACTCGAACGACATGTAGAGCGAAGGGGCGGGAGAGGAGCGAAGGAGCCCGTTCCATACACCCTCGAGTTGCGCGAACCCGTCCGCCGTTCCATACTCCGTCACGGTGAGCGGCGGTGCGTCCGTACCGTGTGCACCGGCGGCGCTCACAGCTGGTCCGTTCGCGTCAGTTCGGAACACCGCGGGTGAAGACCGGCCCGCCGGAGAGCGCGTTTGCCCGCTTCGGCCACCTCTCTGTGTAAGCGCGGGGCTTTTGCGCCGAGCAGGAACGCTCGCGCGCTCCGGGAGGCGGGAGCATCGTGGAAGAGGAGGAGTTCTTCGTGGGGCTCGAGCGCCGAGTGCCAGCGGAGCTTGTGAGCTTCATCTCCCCAGAGCGTGTGAATGCGGATGATCCCGTCCCGGAACGCATCCTCGTAAATGCGGCGCTCGAGAAGCCCCCCCGGAAATGCAGTGCTGTAGCGCGCATCGTAGCTCTTTTTCAGGCAGTGAAGCTCGCCCTGGAATGTTACGCAGAGCTCGTAGGCGATGTCCTCCTCCCCGAGCGAGAGAACCCACGTGCGAAGCCACCCGCGCCCGGCCGCCGTGCGCGCGAACTCCGGGAAGAAATCGCCGTACGCGGCGGAATTGAGACTCACCCCCCTCTCCCACTTCCAGCTCCGCCGCTCGACGTCGAGCAGCCGGCGGAACATACCGGCGGTCTCCAGTGCGTCGATCCTGCTGAAGGCGACCGCTCCAATCTTCGCCAGGTTCTCACCCCTCCGCCTGAGCGTACGGCGGAAGTCCCCGGTGAGGCCGCCGAAGAACCGGTCCCACCCCTGGCCGCAGTCGATCACCGCGTTATCGAGCACGTGCCGCCGGTCGACGGTGCAATCGCGGCGCGCCGCCTCGCCGACCAGGAGCGGCAGGTACGGCGAGTCGGAAGGGACGGGATGGAGCCGGAGGGCCTGCCAGGTGTCTCTCCCGCGGAGGAGGTGGTCGATGAGCGCGCCGATCACCGGGAGGGGATCCCTCCGGATGATCCAGTCAAGCGTTCCTGTCACCGCAGCGGGATGGTCGGCATACATCGACATCGAGAGGAATTCGATCATCCGCACCGGGACGCCGAGGTACCGGCGGGTCACACGGACGAGCGGCGCCAGCGCGGCGATCCCCTGTTCGTCCCGGACGACGAGTATGCACAGCTCGCTCCCCGGGGCCCCGTGCGTGCGCCACCAGGCGTCGAGCCATTCGTGCGTCAGGTAGAGAGACCGCCGGCCGGAAGCGGCGAGGACGGAGTTCCAGTCGGGAGCCAGCGCGGAGAACTCCCGGTCTGTGGTCACCGGTTCAATCGTGAGCATCGGGGCTTTCGCCGGCGGGCGGGGCCCCGGCAAAATAGACGCGGATGAAGTGCAGCGCCATGTGCCCGACCTCGGCGATCCTGCGGAAGAGGTAGTCCAGTTTCTCCTTCCCCCCCGGGTTCTTCGTAATCGTGAACCGGCGCCATTGATAATACTCGAGCTTCGTGCGGCCGAACGATTTTCTGGCGAGAAGCCAGAGGAGGAACACGCGGAACCGGAGGCTGCTCCCGGGAAGGAGCGCGGGCATCCGGAGCGTGCTGTTGAACCGCTCGAGAGCTTTCAGGTGCTCGTACTTGTAGCTCTCCTCCCCCCTGAGCATGTCGTACTCGCGCATCTCCTCCCCTATGTCGGAGCGGATGGCGAAGATCTTCACGAGAAGGCCCGGGCTGCAGCGCATCACGTCGTCGGGGCCCGTGGCGTTGCAGTGGTACATGTAGGCGCGCCCCCGGTACAGAAATTCCAGGCTGGCCGCCACGTCGACGCCGTCCACCTCCAGGAGAAATATGCGGAGCCAGTCCCTCCGGGCGAATCCGCGCGTCATGTCCTCGAAGAAACCTCTCTCGATGGGATTGTCGAACGCGCTCGGAAATCCGAGTCCCTTCCACCGGTCCCCGTGGATCTTCATGAACGAACGGAGGGCGGCCGGCACGTCTTCGCCGCTTCCCCGCACGAGGCGCTCGGTGACGGCGTGTCCCCCCCTCAGGCGCGTCCACTTGCGCCTGTAGTTGTACCGCGTGTTGGGGCCGAGCGCGGCGAGGAATTCATCGAACGTCCCGGGGAGGGGGATATACGGGCAGGCCGGGCCCCTGTCGACGACGGCCTTCATCCCGGAGGCCGCGGCCGGCGCCGCGATGTGCTCTTTCAGAAGCGACCAGGGGGGGATCTCTTCGAGGTCGAGGAGGTCGATGTGTGCCTCCCCGGAGGCGATATGGGCGACGAAAGCTTCGACGACGGGAACGCCGAACCCCGGAAGGACGATGATGTCGAGATAGTCGGCGTGCGGCCGTCCGAGGAATTCCAGGAGACGGAAGAGCGGGATGCCGAGGAACGTGACGGTCCTCCGGCAGAGAGGCGCGAGCCCCACGAGGCGCTCCCCGGACCGGAAGCAGAGGCAGTAGAGCTCGCGGCCGTTCCGGAAGTGCTTCCACCACGCCGCCGCCCACTCGTACGACTGGAACACGGACGAGTTCGCCGATGCGAACAGGGCATTCCATTCCCCCTCCAGGCTGGCAAGGTCGGCATCGGCGGAAACCACCGAGATCCGAAGCTGCGGCGAATCCTGACCTGGCGTTCCGGAATGCGATACCATGATTTTCTCGGGATCAATCCGGGGGGGACAGACGACTGATGACTGGGGAGAACCTTATTGATCCTGCGCCTCGGGCAGATTCAGCGCGCGTCTGATCTTCTCGAGAAACGTTCTGAATTCGATCGGCTTCTGCAGTACCTCCAGTGCCCCGTTGCGCTCGGCGATGTTGGCCGTCTCGCTCGAGGCATACCCCGTCACGACGATGACTTTCGCGTTCCTGTCGATCTTCCGGATCTCTTTCAGGACGTCGATGCCGTTCATGCTCGGCAGCCCGAGATCCAGGAGGACGAGTTCCGGGCGGTGGTCCCTGTACAGGGTAATGCCGTGGGGTCCGTCGGCGGTCGAAAGGACGGTGCATTCCTCCCTGTCCAGTATCTGCCGGACAAGGACGAGGTGCATCTCATCGTCATCGATAATCAGGACTTTTTTCACCTGCCCACCGCCGTTTCGACGCGCGCCCGCCCGTGCAGGATCCTCTCCCGCAGGAGAAGGGCCACGAACCGCGAATTGTACACGAGATTCCGTTTCCAGAGTTTACGGGGTTCCATCATCAAACGCCAGGACCATTCGAGTCCCGCCCGCTGCATCCAGACGGGCGCGCGGGGCACGAGCCCGGCGAGAACGTCGAACGTCCCCCCCACGCCGATGACGAGCCCGGCGCCGAACCGGGAAAGATTCCTGTGGAGCCAGACCTCCTTGAAGGGGGTCGGCATCCCCACGAACAGCACGTCCGCGCCCGAAGCGCGGATAGCGTCGATGACTTCCCCGTCTTTTTCCCTGTCGAAATACCCGTTCCGGTACCCCGCCACGACGAGACCCGGGTGCCGCTCGCGCGTGACGGCCAGCAGCCGGTCGAGCACGACGTCCGTGGCGCCGAGAAAATACACCTTCAGTCCGCGCGACGACCCGTCGCGCAGAAGACGCGCCATCAGGTCGACGCCGGTGACGCGCCCTTTCCAGGGAAGCCGGAGGATCCGGGCCGCCAGGGCCATCGACGCGCCGTCCGCGACGACCATCGCCGCCTCCCTGATCGCACGATCCATCGCCGGATCGTCGCGCATCATCAGGAGGCTCTGTGCGTTGACGGTGACGAGCTGCGCCGGGCTCCCCTTCGCGCGCGCGGCGTCGAAGCACCAGGAGGCGGCCTCTTCGAAATCGACGAGGTCAAGTGGGCACCCGAGAAGCGTAACGCGATCGTGTTCAGACGACATGACCCGCGCCGGCCTTTCCCGATTCGATCGCGGCAGCGTACAGGCACCACGCCCACTCGTAGGGACGGGTTTCGTAGTTCACCCGGAGCTGCTGTGTCTTTGCCGCCGTGTGCCCTTCCGGGATGCCGAGGACGGACCTGGCCTGGCGGACGAGGGAGGAGAATCTCCCCCCGGCGTGTTCGATGTCCCGCCAGACGGTCCCGGCGGCTTCATCGATGAGCTCCGCACCGAGCTCGTTCCCCGTCAGCCACGCCTTGCTCCGGCGAATCGGCTCCTCGTGAACGGGTCCCCCGGCCGCGGCGAGCGCGCGGAGGGCCATCGGGGCCATCCCGTGCTGGTGGACCGCGTAGACCGGGTAGGGCTGGGCCACGCTCCCGCTCCTCGTGTCGTAGTGCCACCACCACTGCCCGGATTCCCCCTGCAGTGCGACGAGACGGCCGGCGATGGCGGCGGCGGTGTCGAGGTTCTCCGCGCCCATGCCTTCACGCGCGGCGAACGAGAACGCCTGGAGCGAATACACCTGGTCGGCAAAATTGGGGATCCAGAGCCGGAGCCGGTCCCCCGCGGGCGCCGCGGAGGAACAGTGGTCCACGAGCGCCGCCTCGCGCCGGTACCTGCGCCTGAGCTCCGCGAGCGCTCCGTCAAACGCCGCGCGTGCGGCGGCATCCTTCGAGCGTTTCAGCTCGTGCAGCAGCCCGCTGACGAGCCAGGCCACCTCCATCGTCGTCAGGCTGCGGGGAAGCACCGTGGGATCAGCGCTGCCGAGACCCATGGCGCGCATCGCTTCGGGATACGGGATCCCGTTCCAGACAGCGTTCGCCCAGAGCACGAGCCCCGTTCCCCCGGCGTACATCCTCCGCCGGGCGACCTGGAAGAGCGCTTCGGAGGTCCTGGCGGGATCGAGCCCGACGGACTTCGCATCGCCCCGGCGGTGAATGCCGATGAGGCAGATGGCGGTGCTCGTCATGTCCTCCGTGCCGAGCGTGGCGTCCCATTTCCTGTCGCGGAGCTGCCTGTCAAACAGCCCCGTCGCGGGGTTCAGCGCCTCCCGGAGGCGGGCGACGCAGAATTCATTGATCCGATCACGGCTCTGTTCGAATGAAGCCTGACTCATCAAAACCCTTCCCTGTGTGCGTTGACGGCGGTCAATATACGCAGCCCGTGCCTGAAGAACAACACGGGCCGCCTGCGGTGATTATTTCTGTAATGATTGTTTCCCGTGCCCCTTCCAGACTTCCCAGGGCGTTTCGCCGCGTGAGTACATGTCGTCGAGCATCTGCCGCTCCTTGAACGTGTCCATGCACGCCCAGAAGCCGTCGTACGGATAGGCGAGAAGCTGCTTCTCGGCGATCAGGCGGTGGAACGGGGTGATGACGAGCTCCTCCCCTTCGCGCATATATTTGAAAATGTCGTGCTTGAATATGAAGAATCCGCCGTTGATCCGGACGCCGGAGTCGACGACGTGCTGGATGCCGGTGACGAGCGGGCCGTCCGTGTTCACCAGATGGAACGACTGTGTCGGCCGGACTCCCGCGAAACAGGCGATCTTGTCGTGCTTCTCGAAGAACGCGTACTCATCGTTGAGGTTCAGGTCGGTCAGGCCGTCGGTGTAGTTCGCGAAAAACGCCTTCTCTCCCTCGAGGTGCTTCTCCACCGCCTTGAGCCGCATCCCGATGTTGGAATGGACTCCCGTGTCGACGAACGTGATCTTCCAGTCGCTGATATCGCGCGCCAGGAGGTCGACCTGTCCCCCGCCGTTGGAGAGGACGAAGTCGTTCGAGATGCATTCGTCGTATTTCAGGAAATAATTCTTGATCACGTCGGCTTTGTATCCCAGGCAGAGGATGAAATCCTTGTGGCCGAAGTGCGCGTAGTATTTCATGACGTGCCAGATGATCGGACGGTACCCGATCGTCACCATCGGCTTGGGGATCGACTCGGAGAAATCGCGCATGCGCGTGCCGAGCCCGCCGCAGAAGAGCACTACTTTCATCGCCAGTCCCTTTCGTTCACAGAGAGGAGTGAGACAATACTTCCTGTTCGCCGCGCAGCCTGTCGCAGAGGCGCCCCGCCGGGAGCGCGATGTCGTCGTAGGTCAACGGCTCATCCCGCGCCACGTCACGCCTGAGCGTGCACCCTTCGGCGACGCCGGCCGGCAGGAGCCGTCCCGCCGCCGCGACGGAGGCATTATCGATCGTGCCGTATATGTCGTATCCCCCGAGGCCGTCGATGCGCGTCCCCTCCCGGAGGTCCCGTTTTGCCATCGTGATCACCTCACAGCGGGGCGGCCCCGCGGGCGCCACGGTGGCGTCCGCAAACAGGACGGCCCGCGCCACGGTCGAAGCGACCTGGACCTGCGGAAGGTGGAACGGCGTATAGAAGACGAAAAACGGCCCGTCCCCCATCTTGAAGTACTTCAGGCGCTCCACCTTCAGGGCGCCGCTTTCGTGGACGACGACGAACGCCCCGGTATGGGGCTCGGCGCCCAGCGCAAAATCGACGATCCCGCCCGCCAGCATGGCCTCCGCCGGGAGCAGGCGTGCCATCTCGTTCACGTGCTGCGCGCGCGGTCCGAACATTCCCCGCACCCCGACGCCGAACCCCGCCGCGTTCGCCAGGACCGCCGCCTCCATCGAGAGCTTCGTCCCGTCGGCAAACGACGTGACCTTCATTGGATCCTGCCCGGTCTTTTCCGCGAACTCCTTCTGCGTCGCCGGCGTCCTCCGCCTGTCGAGGAGCCCCTTAAGGTTCCCCGCGGCGACCGTGCGGAGCCCGATGGAGCGGAGATAACGCAGGAGCGTCATCGCGACCCCCGGCTCGTCGCCGTCCGTGTCCGTCAGGATCACCCCCGATTTGTCCGCATAGCGCTTCAGGACCGGCCCGAGCGTCGCATCGAGCTCGGCGTTCACGAGGATGACGTGTTTCCTCCCGGCGACCGCGTCAAGAACGACCCGGGCCCCGTACTCGACGGTCCCCGTCACCTCGATGACGGCGTCGATCGTCTTCGCGCCGCATACCGCGCGGTGGTCCGTCGTCACGGCGCACTCTCCGCGCCCGACGGCGGCGTCGAGCTCGTCGCTCCGCTCCACCGTCCTCACGCGCGCGACCCCCGCGTCGCGGAACGCTTCCTCCGCGTGCGCGGGGTTCCTGTTGACCACGGCGGCGAGCCGGATGCCGGGAACGGCGACGAGATGGAGCGCGATCATCCGGCCGGCAAACCCCGCCCCGACCATGGCGACGCGGATCGGTTTCCCCTCCTTTTCACGGAGGGCGAGCGCCGTGTCGATCACGAGGACCTCTCCCTTCTGCGCGGGACAGGGGCGGTCAATCGATCACCTCGATGCGCGGAATGGGAATCACGAATTTCCCCCCCCAGTCCCTGATGAACCCCATCTGCGAGACGATCTCGGACTTCAGGTTCCACGGCAGGATGAAGAGATAATCCGGTTTCGCTTCCCGGATCTTCGAAGGGTCAAAGATCGGGATGTGCGTCCCCGGGGTGTATTTTCCGTGCTTGTACGTGTTCCGGTCCACCGTGAAATCGAGAAAATCCTCGCGGATCCCGCAGTAGTTCAGGAGCGTGTTCCCTTTCCCCGGCGCGCCGTACCCGACGATCTTCTTCCCTTCGCGCTTCGCCCGGATCAGGAAATCCAGGATCCCCCGCTTCGTCTCCTTCACCTGTTCGGCGAACGAGCCGTAAGCCGCGAGCGTCCTGAGTCCCGCGGCGAGCTCCCGCTGCTTCAGCGCCAGCGCGCGCTCGGTGACCGGCTTCGTCGCGTCGGCCTCGTGGCGGCCGTAAATGCGGAGCGAGCCGCCGTGCGACGGGAGCTCTTCCACGTCGAAGAGCGTCAGCCCGTGCGCCCCGAAGATCGTTTCGGCCGTCATGAACGAGAAGTAGAAGAAATGTTCGTGGTAGATCGTATCGAACTGGTTTTCGTTCATGAGCCGGAGCAGGTGAGGGAATTCGATCGTCATCACGCCCCCCGGCTTCAGGAGGATCCTGATCCCCTCGACGAAATCGTTGATGTCCGGCACCTGGGCCAGGACGTTGATCCCCGAGATGAGATCCGCCTGTTTCCCCTGCGCGACGAGCTCCTTCGCGGTGTTCACGCCGAAGAACTTCACGAGCGTCGGGACCTTCCGCTGTTCCACGGCGACCTTCGCGACGTTGGCGGCGGGCTCGACGCCGAGCACGGGGATCCCCTTCGGCAGGTAGTGCTGCAGGAGGTATCCGTCGTTGCTCGCCAGCTCGACGACGAAACTCTTCGGACCCAGGTGCAGGCGCTCCGTGATCATGTCGACGTACTTCTTCGCGTGCTGGACCCACGTGTCGGAGTACGAGGAGAAGTACGCGTATTCCGTGAAGATGTCGGCCGGACTGACGTACTCGTGCAGCTGGACGAGAAAGCACTTCTCGCACACGAACACGTGGAGAGGGTAAAACGGCTCCCTGTTGTCAAGCTCGTCTTCCCTGATGAACGTCTCGCACAGGGGTGAGAGCCCGAGGTCCACGAACGTGTGGCGCAGGGGTGTGCCGCAGAATAAACAGCCTCGTGCCGGGGATGACGCCTGTCCTGCCATAGTACTCCTTTTTTCTGGTTTCCTGTTCCTGGTGTGTGCGGTGCCGGTGCGGGAGGGGGAAATCAGACCCCGATCCCCTCGTACCTGGCGACCGCGGACTTGTCGAGCATCCGGCGCCCGTCGATCAGGAGCGGCTGCGGCCGGAGACGCGCGAGGAGTTCCGGCACGCGCTTGAATTCGTTCCACCGGGTCACGATGATCGCCGCATCGACGTTCTTCAGGGCCTCCTCGAGCCCGGAGCACATCATGATCGGGACGTCGCGGAAGATCTTCCGGGCTTCCTTCATCGCGACCGGGTCGTATGCCTGGAGCACAGCGCCTTCGGCGGCGAGCTGCCGGACGATCGGTATCGCGGGAGACTCCCTCATGTCGTCCGTATCGGGCTTGAACGCCAGTCCCAGGACCGCAACGCGCACGCCGCGGAGCGACGGGTAATGCTTCTTCAGGATCGCGACGGTGCGCCCCGGCTGTTCCCTGTTGATGTCGAGGACGGCGTTCAGCAGCGGCATCGCCCGCCCGGCCTTCTCACCGTGGGCAACGAGCGCCTTGACGTCCTTCGGGAGGCAGCTTCCCCCGAACCCGCACCCCGCCTCCAGGAACGAGGAGATGGGGGCCTGGACCGGCGTGCCGTCCGCCAGGAGGGGCCGGAGGTAGTATCCCAGCTGCAGTCCCTTCGTGACGTCGACCATGTCCACGCCGCCCAGCGCGGCGCAGAGGTTTCCCAGCTCGTTGGCGAACGAAATCTGCACCGCGAGCATGCAGTTGGAGGCGTACTTGATCATCTCCGCCGTTTTGCAGTTCGTCCGGAGCCGGGGGACGCCGTGGAACGGCTCGTACAGGGCGTCGAGCGTTTCCAGCGAGCGCGCATCGCAGCCGCCCAGCACGAGCCTGTCGGGCTTCATGAAGTCGTCGATCGCCTGCCCTTCGGTGAGAAACTCCGGGTTCATTCCCACGCCGAAATCCTTCCCGGCCTTCTTCCCGGAAGCCTCCTCGAGGATCGGCAGCACGACCGTGTCGGTCGTGCCCGGAACGACGGTGCTCTTGACGACGACGACGTGATAGGCGCCCTTCTCCTTCAGGACGACGCCGATCTGACGGGCGACCTCGCGGACGAACGTCAGATCGATCTCTTTCCCGTCGAACGGCGTGCCGACGGCGATGAGCGTCACCTGGCTCTCCAGCACCGCCGCGCGCAGGTCGGTCGTCGCGAAGAGCGACTTCCCGATCGTTTTCTTCAGCATGTCTTCGAGTCCCGCTTCGAATATCGGCGGTTCCCCCTTGCGTATCCTCTCCACCTTCTCCGCGTCAACGTCCACGCACGTCACGGCGTGCCCCTTGTCCGCAAGGCAGACGCCCGTGACGATCCCCACGTAGCCTGTACCGATGACTGAGACGTTCATTTACGCATCCTCCGCTTGGCGATTGTCGTTGTACCACTGCATGGCGCGCCGCAGCCCTTCGTCCACGAGGATCGTCGGGTTGTAGGCGAGGTCCTTCCTGGCTTTGGCGATGACGGGGCACCGGCGGTTCGGGTTGTCGACGAGGTAGTCCTTCTCGGCGCTCGTCTGGCGGACGATCTTCCCCTTGAAGGAGAAGAGCTCGGCCGCGGTCGCGACAACCTTCTGCGCGAGCTCGTACATCGAGATCTCGGGGGTTTCGACCCCCACGTTGTACGGCTCACCGCTCCGTCCCCTGACGAGGACCTTGTAGTAGCCGACGATCGCGTCGGCGGAGTAACAGAACGTCCGTTTCGGGGATCCGTCGGAAAGCATGACGATATCCTTCCCGGCCAGGACGTTCGCGGCGAAGTCCGGCAGGACCCTCTTGTCGGTGATTTTCAGTCCCGGCCCGTAGTTGTTGAACGGGCGCGCCATCGTGACGTGGACGCCGTGCTGCCTGGCGAAATTGACGCAGAGCGTCTCCCCGTACCGTTTTGACTCGTCGTAGCAGGCGCGCGGCCCGGTGCACGACACGTTCCCCCGGTAATCCTCGGGGGTCGGGATGTTCTCCGGGGAAGGATCGCCGTAGATTTCGCTGCTCGAGTAGTACAGGAATCCTTCAACGGTCTTCCCCGCGTCGTTCTGCCTGACCGCATAGTCCAGGAGGTTCCGGAGGCCCGTGATGTTGGCGTCCATCGTCTCGATCGGATGCAGCCGGTAGTAGATCGGCGAGGCGATCCCCGCGGCGTGGATGATGTACTGAAACTCGCCCATGTCCGGCGGAAGCGGCTGGATCATGTTGTGCGTGACCAGGCGAAGGTCCGGATTCCCCTTGAGCGCCGTCAGCCACGCGGGAACCCCCCTGATGTAATTGTCGTACACCGTCACGCGGATTTTCTTCGCCGGCGGCACCTTCGTGTTCCAGTGGAGCGCCCCCTGCACCAGGTAGAATCCCAGGAACCCGGCCCCCCCGGTGACGAGGAGGTTCTTCCCGGCGATGCGGCCGAACTCGTCGCCAAGGTTGGCGCAGATGTAGTCCAGATCTTCACGGACGATCTCATTCCCCGATTTTATCATTGTCCTTCCCCTAAGGTTGAAGCCTGATGTGGACCGGCGGGGTCCCCGCCGGGTGAAGCGATCCGCGCGACGGACGGCCGGAGCCGGCGCCGCACGGAGAACACACTACTTGGCCTTTGCCGTTTCTTCCGGCGCAGCGAGCTTGCCGTGCACCACGTGCCTGCCCGAGAAAAGGCCCACCACGTTCCCCGCCGCGGAGGCGACGAGCATCTTCCATTTCTCCGGATGCATGTAGAACATAAAGAGCGAGGCCGTGCAGCGCCCCTTCTGCAGGAACGTCAGCCGGGAGCGGCCGATGGACTTCAGGAGCTCCGCGAGACGGCGCCAGCGGGGGAACGCCCTGTGTCCCGCCCGCCCGGTGTCGAACCAGGCGGCGAACGCCTGCGCCGTCCTGTTCACGCGGACCGAGCCGAGCGCGTGGTACCGGCGGTAAAAGAGATATTCGGGGACTTCGACGAACTTGCCGAGGAGGACCATCTGCGCCAGGAGCACCTTGTCGGCCGAATGGTAGCTCCCGAGCATCATCGTCCTGGCGAGCGTCGCACGGCGCATCAACCCGAACAGCGGGTTGCAGTTCCGGAGGTCGACCACCCGGAGAAACGCAGCGAACCTCGTTGCCGGGTCGTCGTCGGCGAAGACGTACGAGTCGTCATAGCGCTCGATCTCCACGCCGTCGGAGTCGATGATCACGGTTTTCGGGTATGCAAGCGCGACGGCCGGGTCGGCGTCGAGCGCCGCGGCGCACGCCTCGAGGGCGCGCGGGGCCATGATGTCGTCGTAGGCCGCCCAGCGGAAGTACTCCCCCTTCGCAAGCTGGAAGACGAGGTTGAAATTGCGCGCGGCGCCCAGGTTCTTCTCGTTCCGTACGTACCGGAACCGGGGGTCACGGGAGGCGTACTCCCGGCAGATCTCGCCGGTGGAGTCGGTGGAAGCGTTGTCGGCGATCACCGCTTCGAAATCGCCGCAGGTCTGCGCCGCCACGGCGTCGAGGCAGCCGCGGAGGTACCGTTCGGCGTTGTAGAGGGGGATCCCTATGCTGATCCTCGGCGTGCTCATCCGAGAAGGACCTTTCTGCAGTAAAATGCCTCGGCGTGGCGCGATGCGCCTCCCGATTCGATGCCGCGGAGCCTCAGGAGCGCCGTGAGCGTATCCTCCGTCAGCCAGTGCTTCGTGCTCTGCGAATGGAACGACTCCAGGATGTATTTCACCTTTGCCGCGCTGCTCGCCTCCGACAGGGGGACGAAGAAGTTCGGCGAGCTGAGGTCGCCGTCGTATTTCGGGACCTCGTACTCCAGGATCAGGTGGTTCCGGAACGTGTTCCAGGCGAGGTCCGACAGAACCCGGTGGTCCTGGTGACGGTCGTCCCTGTAATGCGTGAAGACGACGTCCGGCTCGAACTCGCGGTGAATCTCCTCGAACTCCTCCTTGATCGCGACCCATTCCGCCGGGAAGAAGCCGTCCCGGTGCGCCCGGATCACGACGTTCCTGTCATGCACGTCGCGCAGGAAGAGCGCCGCACACGCCCTGGCCTCGGCCGCGCGCGTGGGGTTGGAGCCGAACACGGCCCAGTGGATCTTCAGGTCCGGGTGGGCCTTCGCGAGCTCGAGGATGGTCCCCCCGCACCCGATTTCGATGTCATCGGCGTGGGCGCCCAGGGCCAGGACGCGGAGCGGCGCCCCGTCGGGGATCCGGAATGAAAGTTTCTGCATGCGCGGCAATCGTTCCTTTCTCGTTCAGCTTCTCAGGGAATGCGGGTCAGCCACGCCTCGCGCCAGAACGGGTACGTGTCGCGCGGGCACCCCTTGCGGCAGGCGCCGCCGCACCCGACGTTTTTCAGTATCACCGTGTCCTTGAGATTCTGCATCATGCCCGACCGCTCGAGGATGATCTTCTCGACGCGGTGCAGCACCTGGTACTTCTTCCCGCAGTGCTCCAGCATCTCCGGGGCGAACTGCATCCCCCGGTTGCGCCCGGCCTTGTCGAGCGTCGCCATGATCTCTTCGGCGCTCTTGACCTGGACCCAGTCACCCGGCTCGAGCCCCAGGCTGACCCCGGGCGTCTTCGAAAGGACGCCGAAGAGGTCGCCGCAGACCTTCAGGTAAGAGCGCGTCCCGAACATCCGGGCGAACGTGATCCAGAGGGCTTTCGTGAGCTCCCACACGGTCATGTTCCCGCTCGTCACGTCCTCGATGAACGGCTTGAAATCGGAATGCCGCCAGTCCTTCGTCGCGTTCACGAGCTGCGACGACTGGCAGAAATACCTGTCCCCCTCCTTCGTCACCCAGTCCTTTGCCGGCGGGAGCGCGGACTCGGGCGGGTAGGGGTCGTTCGTCGGCTCTCCCTCCGCGCGCCGGAGGAGATCCTCGTTCCAGAATACCATGCAGGCCTTGTCGCAGCCGTCGTGCGCTTCCCCGTCGCACCGCATCCCTTCAAGGAAGACGGTGTCGCTCATGATCCTCATCCGGGAGCCTTCGTAGCAGAACCGGTTCGCGCGTTTTGCGACGCGGACCGTTCTCCCGCAGAATTTCCTCATCTCCGGCATGAACGGGAGACCCGCGTACGTTCCGTCGGCATCGAGCATCGCGCGGATTTCCTCGTAGCTCTTCACCTGGACGAGATCGCCCGCGTGCAGGTTCAATTTCTTCCCGGCCGCGCCGGCGCGTGTCTGTGTGGTCATAGTCCCCGAACAACGATAGTGAAAGAATGTGGTCCCGGACCGCCTACTTCACGTGCCCCGGTTTCAGCACTTTGCCGATCTTCCTGAGCCCTTCGCGGCTGAAGAGAGAGCGGATGAGCTCCTCTTCCTGCGGCTCGAACGTCTTCAGCGCGTACACGGCCGGGAAGTAAATCGCCGGCCCCAGCACCACGAGCAGGATCCAGTGGATCCCGGCCATCTGCCCGAGCGCGAGAAGGCCGATCATTGCTCCCGCCGACACTGCGATCTTCAGGGGGACGGAGAACCGGAAGCCCCGGAGCATCCCCTTCGGGAGCTGCGTGAGCATCGCGGTCATGACGAACATCTCCGTCAGCATCGTCGTCAGGGCCGACCCCAGCCCGCCGTTCCCGTACCCGTTCTGGAAATACGGGATCAGGATGTAATTCAGGCCGATATTCAACGGTATGGCAAAAAGCGAAATCAGCGACATTTGCTTCTGCTTGTCCGACGAGAGGAGCGTGGTCCCTAAAGACATGTCAATATACAGGAATAACAATCCCGCCGATAGGATCTGGAGCACACGAATCGAGGGAGAATATGCCTGGAGCCCGTAGAAGAGCCCGATGATGTTCCCGGCGAAGAAAATAGCCCCAAAACTCAAGGGAACGCCGACCATCAGCATGATCTCCAGGCTCTTGTGCATCGTCCGTTTGTGCTGTGCCTCACCTTCCGACCAGAGCCGCGACAGGACCGGGTACACGGTGGTCGTGAGTATGGCCGGAAAGAAATTCCAGACGTCGAACAGCCTGTACGCCCCCCCGTACCAGCCGACGACGGCTTCCGGGGCGAGCTTGGAGAGCATCAGCGTGTCGATCCTGTAATAGATCGTCGAAAACACGGTGAACATGAAATAGGGAACGCCGTTTTTCGCCTGCTGTTTCACGCCGGACCACCGGGGGGGCGGGAGCGACGGGATGATGATCTTCGAATACCGGATCAGGATGATGAAATTGATGAGCGTTCCGGTAACGATAATGATGCTGATCACCGTCCCCCCCGCGCCGTACAGGATCGCCGCGACGGCAACGATGCTCACAAAGATACGCTCGGTGATCGACCCCACGGAAGTGTACTTGATGAGCTCGTGCCCCATGAAGCAGCCGAAGAGCGTCGTCAGGGCCCCCTGCCAGAGCATCCCCACGCCGAATATGAGGACCATCACGCGGACCTCGTCCGGGTATCCCACGAGCGAGGCGAAGGCCATCATCGCCGCCAGCGAGATCAGCGCGAACGTGAACCTCATGGCGACGATGTCCGTCAGTATCTGCCCGGTCTTCTCCTTTTCCCGCGACACCGCCTTCGCCACGAGGTAGTTTCCCCCGAACGTGACGAAGATCAGGAAAATATCCCGGACCGACTGGGCGAGGTAGAGCCTCCCGAATTCCACCGGTCCGAGATAGCGGGGCAGGAAGAGCATCAACAGGAACGTCGATGCCCACGTGATGACCTGCTGGAAGAGAAGGATCGACGTGTTCTTGGCGATCCGTTTCATGATGTCGTTGAACATCACGCCCCCCGCGGGGAATATGCCTGTCGTGCAGCCCTTTGCGTCGGCGTCATCTCACGGCTTTCTGAATATCTGGGCCTCGTGATCAAGCCACCGGACGCTCATCGAAAGCCCGTGCTCCAGGTTGACCGCCGGCCGGAACCCGATCACGTCCCCGGCCTTCTTCACCGTGTAGCGCGTTTTCCGGGCGAACATCGCGATTTCTTCCCCGCCCGGTGTCGTCTTCATCCTTGCCTCCGTCTGCTTCATCAGGCGCCGGACGAACGGTGACCGCTGGTAGAGCGTGGTCACGGGGGCGCTGAAATGCCCCATCACGAACCGGGCCCCCGCCTTGAGAGGGGTCATCACGACCGAGCTCGCCCTGAACGCGGCCGGGGGCTTTGCCACAAGGGGCGCCCCCCCGAGCGCGGCGTTGAATTTCGTGAAATAGTCGTTCCAGGTGATGTCGTCGGTCCCGTTCACATTAAAGGCCTGCCCCACCGCCCTGTCCGCATTCATCGAAAGAAAGACCGCCTGGAGGAGATCGGTGATGTACACGAGATTGCACACACCGTCCCCGAGACGGCCGAACGTCCCCCACCGGCCCGAGAGGATGCGCTCGGCGAACTTGGCGACCCAGAGCTTGTTGTAGGGCCCGTACACCGCCGAGGGGCGCAGGACGACGACGGGAAGCCCTTTCCTGTGGTACGACCAGCAGAGCTCCTCGGCGTCGATCTTCGTGTCGCCGTAGTCGCTTCCCGTCCTCTTGAAGGGCACCGTTTCATCGACGTCTCCCAGGGCGTCGCCGTACACATCCACGGTGCTCAGATGGACGAAACGCCGCACGCCCGCCCTGGCGGACGCCTCGAGCATGTTTTCCGTCCCCTGGACGGTCGCCGCCGGAGAGCCCACGGCGCAGTGGACAACGGTGCCCACCCCTTCCATGGCCTTCGCGATCTGCGCCCTGTCGAGGACGTTGCACAGGACGATGTCCACGGGGAGACGCGCCACGCGCGACGCCCCCGTCCAGGATCGGATTCCCGCCCGGACGTCCTTCCTTCCCTGCATGTACAGCGCATCAACGATCCACCCGCCGATGAATCCGCCCCCCCCGGTCACGAGTATTCTCTTCGCGTCGCTCATGCGTTCACCTCCTCGCGCGCGTACCACGGCATCGGGAACCGCGTTGCGCGTTCATATGCCTGCCCGATCATTTCAATGGAGTCGATGACTTCCGCGGCCGGAATGAGCGGCCGGGCTTTCCCCTCGATGACGCCCAGGAAATTGTCGACGAGCGCCCGCGATGAATCGGGCGGCCTCCCCGCGGGAGGGTGACACGCGATGTCGGTCTTCTTCCCCGACGCGTCCGTGAGCGAAATCCGCCCCCCTTCGTACGCTCCCCCTTCGATCACTCCCCGCTCGCCCGTGATCGTGTACGTGTTGGAGAGCTTCGCCAGGCGGCTCAGCCGGATTTCGCCGGTGCAGCCCCCGAGCGTGAACTTCACCGAGGCAACCGCCTCCGTCCCGCCGAACGAGTCGTTCTCCGACGACGTGACTTCCGGCTTCCCCTTCAGCCACCAGCAGACCAGGTCCACGACGTGCGCGCCGATGTCGAGCAGTATCCCCTTTGCGGAGGCGCCCGAGTTGAAATAGAATCCGGACGCCGTCGGCCAGTCGAACTCCGAGCCGTCGAGATAGACGATCGAGCGCACGGCGCCGATCGCGCCGGCGTCGAGGAGCTCCTTCACTTTGATCGCTGACGGATAGAGCCGCCGCGTGTTGTTGACGCCGATCGTCACTCCCTTCCGTTCCGCCCGGGCGATCAGGTCCCTGACCTCGCCCGCGGTTTCGGCGATCGGTTTTTCGCAGAGCACGTGCACCCCGGCGTCAAGGAAATCGCCCGACATGCTGTGATGGAGGTGGTGGGGGACGGCGATGATCGCGCCCCGCACCCCGCCGATCACCTCGCGGTAGTCGGAGGCCACCGAAGCGCAGCGGTATTTCTCCCGTGCGGCTTCCGCGCGCTTCCTGTCCGGGTCGACGATCACCATCCGGGCGGCCACGTCCGGATGGTGCGCGAGGGCCGGGAGGTAGAATGAATCTGCGATCGCCCCGCAGCCCACAAGGGCGAGGGAAGGCGGTGCGGATGATGGTGCCTGTGGATTCTTGGTCATGGTTTCTCTTTCTTTTTCGGAGGAGTGACATCATGATATGCAACGGAACGGTACAGCTCATCAAGGGCTTCCCCTTTCGCATCCCAGTCGTAGAGCGTGCGCACGGTGGAAAGCGCGCTTGCGGAGATGCGTGCCCGGAGATTCCCGTCCCCGAGGAGCCTCGTGACGGCTCCCGCGAATGCCGCCGGCGTGTCCGCGAACAGCGAGGAGACGCCGTCTTTCAGGTGAATTCCTTCGCAGCCGATCGTCGTCGTGACGATCGGCAGATTCATCGCCATCGCCTCGAGGGCCTTCCCTCGGATCCCCCCCCCGATGTGGAGGGGGATGATGAAAATCTCGCCGCGCGCCATGTACGGCCTGACGTCGTCGACAAACCCGGTGACGGTCACCCGGTCCGAGGCCCGCTCCACGACCTCCCGGGGAGGATCCTTCCCGACGACGTATAACCGGGCGCCCGGGACGGCCTCAAGGACGAGGGGAAACACCTCGTCGATGAACCATGTGATTCCGTGGGCGTTCGGGTAGAAACTCATCATCCCCGTGAACACGAGGGCACCCCGTTCGCGGGGGACGCCCGGGGCGTCGTAGAACGACGGGTCCACCCCGTTCTGTATCACGACCACGCGCTGGGTGGGAACGTCACGGCGGAATATCTCCGCGTCGCGTTCCGTGGTCGCGATGAGCGCGTCAAACTTCGCGCAGTTCTCGATCTCCTCGCGCCGCCCCACCCTGTAGGAGAGGTACGTGAAGAACTTCCAGAACAGGTTCTTCGTCTTGCGGTACGTCCGCTGCGCGAGGTCGTATTCCACCTCGTGGGTGTCGGTCACGACGGGCACCCCTTCGGGAAACCGGAAGTAGCCGAACATCTGCGTGCACGTGTGGATGACGTCAAAGCGGGTGTGCGCGCAGAGGCCGTCGAGCGCCTTCTGCATCGACGTCCGGTAGACCTGGCGGTAGTTGCTCCGCCACGTCAGCAGGAGCCAGAGGGCCTCGATGCCGTTGATGACCCGGGGCCGCCGCCTGTCCACGAACCTCACCGCGGCGCACCGCGCCCCGTACGCCCCGCGGAACACCTTCTCCTCTTCCGGCGACCCGTAGGCGAGAACGGTCACCGCGTGCCGCTTCGCCGCCTGGGCGAAGAACGGGATGTTCCGTTTCATCCCTCCCAGATCGTTCGGCGGAGGCTGCGGCGCGTAAGGAAACATCATCAGGACGTTCATAGGAACGGCTCCACCCTGGAAAGCACGTGCTCGGGTGAAAGAGTGTTCATGCAGTTCACCGTCTTGTCGCAGCGGGAGAGATAGCACGCCAGGCACTCGATGTCGCTGTGGACGATCTCGCCCCTGCCGAAGACGTCGAGCTCCCACGGAGAGGTCGGACCGACGAGCACCACCGTGGGTTTGCCCAGGGCCACCGACATGTGCATGGCCAGGCTGTCCGACGTCAGGACGGCGTCGGCGGCGGCGACAAGCGACGCGAACTGCATCAGGGAGTTGCCGCACCCCCCGTCGATCACCGCGCCGCCGACCCGGCGGATGATCTCGGCGTTGAGCTCCTCTTCCTCCGGACCTCCCAGGAGGAGTATGGCGCCGTCCGGATGACGGGACCCGAACAACCGAATGAACGACAGGTACCCGTCGAACGTCCATTTCTTGTACTGCCACCTGCCGCCCCCCCCCGTATTCAATCCGAGGACGCGCCGGAACTTTCCGAGACCCTTTCTGGCGGCGAACTCTTCGCCGAACCGGCGCTCCGTCTCCGTCATCCGGAGCTGGGGAGGTGCGACCGGGAGCGGAAGGCCGCAGATTTCGTACATGATCCGCTGATAGGTCTTCCGGTTCTGTCTCTTGAGGGCGTCGTTGAGCCCGAGAAGCCACCACTCCTGTGCGCCGTCGTTGACGGGCTGGACGCGCCCGGCCCTGTCGGCGGCGAAGCCGAACCTCTCCCGGCAGGAGGCCGAGGAGAGTATCGTGGCGCTCAGCGGGTCGGCGTCGAGGCAGATGCCCAGGTCGAACTCTTCGTTCGCCAGGTACAGGGCGTACTGGTCCTCGACCGGAAGGACGCGGTCGACGAGAGGATTGCCGGCCAGCAGCGGCGCGGCAGCCGACCGGGTCACCCACGTGACGTGCGCCCCCGGGTACTTCGCGGCAAGCGGCGGAAGGATCGAGGTCGTCCGCAGCACGTCACCCACGGCGGCGAGCTTCACGATGAGAATCCGCGTCCGCACCTGATCGTAGTCGGGACATCCGTCGCAGGGCCTCCCGTCACGTTTGTGAAAGTGACAGGGCATGCTCCCCCTGTAGTATCTGCAGTCGGTGTGTATGAGCATTCTCAATGCGCCGTGTTGTTCTTTTTAGTCGTCCGCCGGAATTCGGCGATGGCCTCCTCGGTCGATGACCGGACGCGCTCCACGAAGAGGTCCAGGTTGTGCGAGCGCTCGACGAATTCCCGCCCGGCCTTCCCCATCCGCGCGGCCTCCTCCGGGTGCGCCAGGAGCCGGTCGATCGCGCTCCGGAGCGCCGGCGCGTCGAAGGGGGGGACGAGCAGCCCGTTCACGCCGTCCGTCACGATGTCGCGCTGCCCCTCCGTCCTCGTGCAGATGACCGCTTTCCCCATCGCCATCGCTTCGAGGAGGCTCGTGATGCCGTTGTCGGTGTCGGTCGGGATCAGCGGCGTCACGACGAACTTCGACCGCGCGTACAGATCCCGGAGGTCCGCATAGTTCTTGTTCCCGACCGTGATGTGGGGGGGAAGAGCGCCCTCCTTCTCGATCTCGGTCATCCACGCGTCCTTCACCCCCGGGATGACCGACACCGCGATGTGACAGGGGATGTCCAGGTCCCGTATCGCGCGTATGAGCGTCACGTAGTCGCGCATCTCACGCCCGACCGAGCAGATCATGTCGGTCTCCCGCGCCATCGGGTGGAAGAACTTCTGGTCCACCCTGCCGCTGCAGAAGACCACCTTGCGCGGCGCGATGTGCATCCGCCCGAGGAGGAAATCCCTCTGGAACGAGGACCAGACGAACATCCTGTCGATGTGCGAATGGACGAGCCGGAGGACCATCGCCTTCTTGGGGCGCGAAATCCACGAGAACATGACCATGTGCGGCACGCGCGCGCCCGTCAGCTTCATGAGCGCCGCGAACAGGAGCCCCAGCCTGGCGTCCCAGCTCAGCACCGCGTCGAACTTCTTCCTCAGGATGTACGCCTCGATCACCTGCGCCAGCCAGACCGGGAGCGGGGCGTAGAGAATCCGCCGCAGGCGGGGGACCGTCGTCATGTACCGCTCGTTCAGGAGCGTCGAATTCAGCGTGTAGCCGTACAGGGACTGGCGGGGGCCCATGTCCGCGTCTTCGATCTTTTTCTGCTGCGCCAGGTCGGGATGATCGTACCCGGCGGCAAGCAGCGTCAGTGTTTTCATCGGTTTTCCGGTCACGGCTTCACGCGGACCGGCGTCAGGTCCCTCAGGAGCGCCGATTTGAGCTTCCACCAGAGCCAGCGGTAGTGACGGTACGGCGCAAGGACCTTGAACGCCATCCGGAGAGGACCGTCGTTGGCGACCATGATCGCCCGGCGGATCTCGTAGTGGTCGGACAGCGCCACCGGCGGCCCCGACCACGACGCGCAGGCGAAGCGGTACCCCGCCTCCGTGACAAGGCTCTTCACGAGCGCGTTCAGCTCCCCGTACGGGTAGGCGAACGTTGTCACGGGGGAGTTCAGCATGATCTCCAGGCGCATGCGCGAACGGGAGACCTGGTCCCACACCTCCTCGCGCGCGAGCTTCACCAGGTGCGGATGCGTCATCGAATGCGATCCGATCTCGAACCCGGCGGCGTGCATCTCCAGGATCTGGCTGTCGTTCATCAGGGGCGATGAGGGGAGGCCCAGCGGAATGTCCCAGTCGTTCGCCGTCATCGTCCTGTCGCCGAGGACGAACACGACGGCGCGCATGCCGAATTCCTTCAGGACGGGAAACGCGAGATCGTACGTCTCGGTATACCCGTCGTCGAACGTGATGATCACGGGACGCCTGGGAAGCTCGATCCCCTCGTCGAGCGAGAGCCGGTAATCCTCGAACGTGATGCTCGTGAACCCCCACCGGTCGAGCATCCGGATCTGGCGGCGGAAGAGTCCGACCGGCATGTCGATGGACGCGGAATCGAGCGGCATGCCGTCGGGAACGATCCTATGGTACATCAGGATTCTGATCATCGGCTCTCAGTTCTGCGGTGCAACCGCTTCGTGCCCGGCGTCGGCATGGGCAATCTGGTGGACGCTCGAGAGCAGTCCCATCAACACGCCCAGGTACACCATGTTGCGCGGCCACGTCAGCTGCATGTCGAAATACGTCACGACGAGCTGGTTGATGACCGACACGATGATGAGGGCGCAGACCGCCTTCAGGAACGGCTCTTTGAGCGTGGAAAACACGTGCGACGCCTGGAACAGGAACGTGTTGAAAAACAGGAGAAACCAGAAGAAACCCACGCTCCCCATCGTCGACGCCATCCACACGAGCTGGTTGTGGGGCGTATAGGCCATAATGGGGGTCGCCTCCAGGAAATTCCACCACACCAGGGGCGTTTCATACTTGCGTCCGAACCCGAGTCCCTCGATCGGCACTCCGCGGAACGTCACCGCGAGATTGTAGTCCTCCCACTTCCTGTACAGGTCCGACATGTAGTCGCGGTTCGAGCGGGAGGTCTCCTGTTCCCCCGTGATCTCGGCCTTCACCTGCTGGGCGATGTTGCCGAGCGTCCCGTAGCTGTTCCAGAACACGACGAGGTACAACACGGCGACGACGACCCCCCATTTCATGAGCCGGAACATGATCTTCCGCTCCCGGTCGCCGATGAGCGCGGTGAACGCGATGATCGTCAGCAGCCACGAGGAGTATGTCGCCCGGCGGTTGCCGGCGAAGAACCCGAGCGCGAGCACCGGCGTGAGCCAGAGGAGCGCCTTGCGCTGGGCCGTCCGCACGTGCCACATCAGGTAGCCGGCCAGGAGCATGAACAGGGTGATGAAGTAGACCGGGTCATCGTGATTGGTGAGCGTGAAGAACCCCTGGAAGGAGAACCCGAGGCTCGCAAACCGCTCGGCGCCCTGCACCGCCTTGAACGTGATCGCCGCAATGCATATCCAGAGAAGTGTCTGGATCTGTTCCCGCGTCTGGATGATCTGCGGCGTGATGGCGAGAAGGATGAAAAGGTAGAACAGCGCCCGGGTCTGCCAGAGCCCCCACGTGAGGTCCCCCCCCCGTGAGAGGCCGTAGCCGAACATCATGACGATCCAGACGGCGAGGATGAACGCGGGAAACGGGACGGGGACCCTGTTGAACCTGACGCTCTGCTTCCGTATCGCAACCATGACGAACCAGACCGCGAAGAGCAGGATGAGGTGCAGCTCCATCGGGCTGATGACGCCGCCGGGGATCAGCAGGAAGGGGTTTGCGTTGAAATTGTTGAAATACCGGAGCGTGAACGTCATCGGCCAGAATCCCGGCACCCTGTCGACATCGGACAGGAGGACGACGCCGACGAAGAGGGAAAATCCCAGGTCGATCCTCTTCAGCGAGACGATGGCGAGCCCGATCGCGGCGACGGCGGCCAGCGCAAGGAAGAGGTTGCCGTTCGTCCCCACCATGACGAGCGAAACGCAGAACACCCCCGCAGCAAGAAACACGACGACAAGCGGATTGTGTTCGCTGCGGAACTCTTCCAGCCTGACGCGAATCTCCTCCCGCCAGCCCCCCGGCGTCCGTCGTGTGAGAACATTCATCGGCCGCCGCCGTCAGAATTTGGGAAGGGGCGGAGGCAGGCCCATCGTCATCAGATTGATGACCATGGCCGCGACCTGGAGCATCACGAGCATCAGGAGAATGAGATAGTGACGCGCCCGGATCTCCTTCGCGTTCCGTCCGAGAACGATCGTCACGATCATCAGACCGATGATCACTGCCATTACCATGCGTCGGCTCCTTCGTCAGGCAAATGTGTCGCCGCTCGCGCGGTTGTACACGAATCCGAGCACCTGTCCCTCGTTGAGCCGGCGGATCATCTTTTCCAGGTCCTCCCGGTGCGTCCGGTTCGCGTTCACGACGACGAGCAGCCCGTCGATCTGGTGGCTGAGGAGGAGCGGAACGCTCGGCCCGTTCAGCGAAGGCACGTCCACGATGACGAATTCGAACTTCTCCTTCAGCGTCAGGATCACGTCGCGGAACAACGAGACGTGTTCGATCCCCAGCGTCGGGACCCGGGGAACCGCGTCGGCCGGCGTCCCGTTTTCGGGCCGGGATTCACCGAACGTGTCGGCCCAGATCGACGAACCCATCCCGGTCCCGGCGGGGAGCACGTGGAGGTGGTTGATCCGCGTCGTCGAGATGTGGATGTCCCCGGCGCCCGGCATGACGGCCTCGAAGAGCCCCGGCGAGAGCCGGGTGCCGAACACGCTGTGCAGCCGCGGGGCGGCCACGTTCAGGTCCACGATGACCGTGTCCCTCAGGTTCGCCGTCGCCAGGGAAACCGCGAAGTTGGACGCGATCAGCGTCTTCCCCTCCCCCGGGTTGGCGCTCGTGATCCCGACGGTGAGGTTCTGGCCCGCGTGATCGTGGGACAGGAGCGCGTAGTTGAACGCATTATAGTACGTGGGCGATACGACGTTGGTGTCGATCGGCCCCGGCTCGTCCCTGTCGATGATGATCGTCCGGGAGACCCGCACCAGACCGCGTGAATCCCTGCTGCCGGCAGGGTCGTGCCCGGAGGGCGGTTTTCCTGCATCCATAGGCTGTTTCCTCTCTTGCGCGCTCATCCCTGCTTGCCCGATGCGTCAGGAAGGAACGCGATAATCGGCTTGTGGAACACCTCGATGTCCCGCGGACTCCGGACCGTCGTATCAAGGAGCTCCGCGACGAACGCGGAGATGACCCCGAGAAGGAGACCGACGCCGAGCCCGCCGAAGATGATGAGGATCCTGTTGGGCTTCGAGGGGGACGTGGGAAGCACCGGGGGATCCAGGATGATGAACTGGTTCGCACCGCGGCTGCCGACCTCCTGCGCCAGCCGGGCGGCCTCGAGCTTGAGCTGCATGTCGTCGTAGACTTTCTTGTTGATGTCGAACGTGGACTCGTTGTCCTTGCTTTCGGTCTGCGCCACGGACGTCTTCTTGAGCTCTTCGACCACCTGCATCCGCCGCCCCTCCATCGTCCGCTGCTGGGTCTGGAGATTGGCGATCTCGCTCTCCGTCGCCGCCAGCATCCGCTGGAGCATCTCGTAGATCTGGCTTTCCAGCTTCTCGATTTCCGGGTATTTCCCCTGGTACGCGCGGGTCACCTGGTCGTACTGTGTGACGAGGACCTTCAGGTCCGCCGCGTACGGGAGCTCGCTCCGCGTCAGGTCGAACAGGGGCTGCTTGCCGTCTTCTTTCCTGAGAATCTCGGGGGAGGTCTGGAGGACGGAAGGAAGCTGGCGGAGAATGACGAGCTTGTCCTCGTCCGTCTTGACCTTCACGTCGATGGCGCCGAGGCTCTTGTCCGTCTCCTCGAGTTTCGCGTACAGCGAGCGCGTCTCCGTCGGCATGTCCTGCACGCGCTGGCGGAGCCGGGTCACCATGTTCCTGACGCTGTTTTCGAAGTCGACTTTGTATTCGGCGACCTTCTTCTCATAGAATTCCACCGCGAGCGCGTTCTGCCTGTTTTCCACGTTCAGCTTCGTCTGGATGAACAGGTTCTCGATGACCTCCGCCCCGCGCTGGGCGCGGGCGGGATCGGTGTCGGTGTACATGATCTTGAACGAATCCGACCCCAGGCGCGTCGTCGTGATATTGTTGGCGAGCTGCGCGGCGATGAGCTGCTTCTCGGTCTCCGATTTGACGTTCATCGTCAGCCCCAGGCTGTCGGAGAGCTGTTCGAGGACCGAACGGCTGTAGATGATCTCGCCGAAGTTCCTGAGCTGCTCCTCGAACGCCATCACCATCTCGTAGCTGGGGATCGGGTTCAGTGTCTTGTCCGGCCTGACGAGGATCGTCGTCGTGGACTCGTACTTCCTTGTCAGGACGAAGGCGCCGATGATGCAGACCGCGGTGACGACGGCCGTCGAATAGGCCGGATATTTCCAGCGGCGGTGAAACACCGCGATCAACTCGTGCGGGGTGAACTGTGCCGGTCGCATCATAGCGTTACTCCCTCCTTCGCGTGTTACCTGTTGTGATCATCCTGCGCAGTGCATTCAACTGAGCAACTTACGTGCCGCAGGCGGCTCCCCCCGCCCGCACGAAAGCCTGCGGAAAACAGGGGAATTGGAAGGGTCCGTTCCGCAGTCGGAGCGGCCCGAACCCGGGGGGTGTTACGTTCCGATACACTCCTCCCCGCAATCCGTGTCCATTGCACCCACGTGCCCGCTCCGCAGGAAACGCACGAAACGGATTCCCTGCGCCGAATATACTGATTTTCCCTCAGGGAAGGAAGCCATGCGCGATTTCAGCGCCGGGGAGGGGGCCCCTCCCCCCCGGACGGAGGCTGGCATGTTAGTTGAATACTCTTCGTCAACTCAATCACAGGACAACCATGCATCGACAGAGAGCCTTCTCGTCAGCCCTGCTTATCGCGTGCGCATGCCTGCTCGGGGCGTGCGCAACGGTGGACACCTCCCACGACACCGGCATCACCGTGAAAACATCGAGCATCGCGCCGTCGACGACATTCACATCGGGGATCGAGCAGGACACGACGATTATCTCCGTCGGAGACTCGATTTCGTTTTCCGTCTGGGGATACCCCGAGTTCAACACGCGGGCGATCGTCAAGCTCAACGGGACGATCACCGTCCCCCTGATCGGCGAACAGCTTGCCGCGGGACTCAAAGTCGACGAACTGGGACAGAACCTGAAAGTGCGGCTTGCCGAGTATGTCAAGGGGGAGGTCAAGGTCTCGCTCGAAATCGAGAGACCTTCCCCCCGGATCACCGTGCTGGGGATGGTCGCACGCCCGGGGAGCTTCTCGGCGAAGGCCGACATACCCCTCCTCGAAGTGCTCGCGGACATGGGAGGATGGACCGAGCTGGCGGACCTCCGCTACATACGCATCAACAGGCAGGCTCTTTCCCAGGGGCAGGGAGGGTCGCTCGAGATCAACCTCCAGCTTCTCCTGGACAGGGGAAGCACCAGGTCGATCCCGATGATTCGCCCCGGCGACGTCATCATCGTGCCTCGGCAGGAAAACCTCGTCCGTGAACTCTCCGAGTTCCTGAGGGACGGACTCCTGCTCCTCGGCGTGTTCCAGCTTACAAAGTAGAGGCCCCGAATGGCGAACATCAACGTGACGCGCCTGCGCATCGTCCCGGCCGCGCTGCTCCTCCTCGTCTGCGGGGGGGCGGCCCGTGCGCAGCTGAACAGCCTCAACGCGGATACGCACGCGGTGATCGGTGCGCGGGCGGCCGCTCTGGGCGACGCGTATGTCTCCGAAGCATACGATGCCTCGACGATTTACTGGAATCCCGCAGGTCTGCCGTATGTCTATTATACGCAGGTCGTGGCTTCCTTCGCCTCGGAGAAACTCCCGACGAACGACATTATCACCACGGAGAACGTCGCCGTCCCACTTCCCCGCGTCGGCAACTGGGCGTTCGGGCTGGGAGGGACGCTCCACCAGATCGGATCGATCGATTCCCAGAGCCCGCTGAAAGGGCTGAAATACTCGCAGGTCGGGTTCGACCTGGCGGCAGCGAGGGTCATCATCCCCGCATTCAGCGTCGGCGCCGCCATCCGCACCCGGTATGCGAAGAACAACTATAACTCTCTCTGGGCGGTCTCCGGATCGCTCGGCGTCTTCTACGCTCCCGCCCCCGGCGTCACGTACGGCTTCATCTACCAGGGGCTGGGCTCCGGAATCAACTACCCGTATTACCAGACGACCGACGTCTTCGACCTCGAGCGGGGGAATCTCCCCAAGACGTTCCAGGCGGGACTCAGCATGCGGTATCCCGAGAACCCGCTCGACCAGGAAATCATCTCCATCGCCTTTACGAACCAGAAGGTCATCGGCGTCGGCGGGCTCGAATACAAGATGGGCGTGGAGGCGTTCCTGTTCCCCTTCCTCGTGATTCGCGGGGGATACTGGACCGGTCCCGCATCCGCGGCCGCCAAGATCGGCGGCGGGATACGCCTGGGGAGCTTCCAGTTCGATTATGCCTACGCGGGATCCCAGGAGGAACCCAAGTTTCATCAGTTCACAATCGCGTTCACGCTTCCCACGCAGTAGACCGGATCCCGACAAGAGCGGAATATCCAGGAAACATGAAAGACCCGACAAGACCACACAGACGCTCCATCACGCAGAAACCCGGGGGGAACACTGCCGGTGGCGGGTTCTCATCCTCGAGCGAGAGCCCCGCAATGCGGGAGACTCTCCTGACGATCGAGAGGATCGCCACGGGGGAATTGAACGTGATGATCGTCGGGGAGTACGGCACGGGAAAAGAGTGGGCGGCGCACGAGCTGCACAGGCTGAGCAGGCATTCGTCCGGCCCGTTCATCGTCGTCGACTGCGCGGCGATCACCCCGGAGGAAGCGGAAGCCGTCCTGTTCGGACGGGAGCACCTCGAGGGGGGAAGCGTCGAGATCCGGCAGGGTGAATTCGAGGAAGCGGCGGGGGGGACGATACTCCTCAACGACATCGATCTTCTCCCCCAGCATACGCAGGTGCGGATAGCGCGGATGATCGAAACGGGGCTTCTCCGGCGGACGGGAGGCGACGACGAGATACGCGTCAGCGCGCGCGTCATCGCAACGCTTCATGAAAACGGCGGTAATCCTCCGGAAACCGAAAAACTCCGGCAGGAGCTCTATTACAGGATAAGCCCTGTGCTGCTGAGGATCCCCCCCTCCGGGAGAGGAAAGAGGACATACCGAAACTCGTGGAAACGTTCATTTCCCATTTCGCCGGGCAGGACGGGCTCCGTCCGCCCCCCGGAATTTCGAAGGAGGCGATGGAGCTCCTCCGGGCCTACGACTGGCCCGGTAACGTCCGGCACCTGAGAAGCGCCATCGAATATGCCTCTGTCATGTCTGCCGGCGAGACCATACTTCCCGGCCACCTTCCCCCCTATCTGACCAGAAAACGGGAACCCGCACAGGGTTGACCGCGTTCACAGGTTGTCCGCCTTCGTGTTGTAAAATGTATACACATGGTACACAGACTTCCCCCCAACTGTGACCCTTAACACAGGAATTTGGTCCGGAATGGAGTAATATTAACAGGTTTTGGGAGTGTACATTCAACATTTTACCTTCCCCGCTGTACTTATTCTACACATCTGAGAGAGTGCCGTGAGCGATGCCCTGCATTACCTGTTCTATTTTGTCCTGGCTGCAACCCTCTCTATACTCATAACGCCCTGGATCATGAAGCTCGCCGCCCGGATCGGCGCGATCGACAAGCCGGACGAGAGGAAGATCCATGCGCACCCGATGCCCCGCCTGGGCGGGGTGGGCATATTCATCAGCGTTGCGCTGACGCTCGCCGTCGCCATTTCGTTCGACCCGATGGGGATGGAGCTTTTCACCGGGAAAGGCTACAACCTGTACCTCCTCGGTGCGGCGTTCGTCATGGTGCTCGGACTCGGGATCTGGGACGACATGAAGCAGCTGAAGCCCGGGCCCAAATTCATCGTGCAGACGCTCGTTGCCACGCTCGTGTACTTCGCGGGGTTCCGGCTTGACGCCGTGGGGCACCCCCTCGGCGCCGGGATGGTCGGGCTCGGATTGTTCGAGTTCCCCGCCACCGTCCTCTGGATCGTCGGCGTGACCAACGCGCTCAATCTCATCGACGGGCTGGACGGGCTGGCCTCCGGCGTGGCGATGATCTCGTCCCTGACGATATTCGCGATCTCGCTCAGCTTCGGCAACAGCAACGCGGCGTTCGCATCGCTCCTCATCGCCGGGGCGGCGGCCGGATTTCTCCGGTATAATTTCCACCCGGCGAAGATATTCCTGGGCGACTCGGGGAGCCTCTTTCTGGGCCTGTCGCTCGCGACGTTTTCCATGCACACATCGGCGAAGATCTCCACGGTGTACACGCTCCTTGTCCCCGTGTTCGCCCTGGGACTGCCCCTGCTGGATACCGGGCTGTCGATGCTCAGGCGGTTTCTGAGCCCCTTCCTCCCGAACACATGGGACGGAGACGTGAATCTCGGCATGTTCAAGTCGATCTTCATGCCCGACAGGCGGCACATCCACCACCAGCTGATGGCCAAGGGGTATTCGCACCGGAAAGTGGTGCTTCTCCTGTACTCCATCTCGCTCGCGCTCGGCGTGGGAGCGTTCCTCATCTCGCTCGCCGACACGCTCCCGATGATCATGGGGATACTCATGATGGTCGGCGCCGCAATGTACTTCGGCCTCCGCCACCTGAGCTACGGGGAGATGGCCATACACCGGAACGGCATACTCCTGGGGATCTACATCCACGTGTACAAGTGGCCGATCATCAAGCGCGCGTGGTTCCAGAGCATCATGGACACGATCTTCGCCACCGTGTCGCTCTACCTTGCCTTCGCGCTCGCCGCCCCGGCCGTTCTCGCCGTCAGGCCCGCGTTCTGGACGCTTGCGGCGGCTTCGATCGCCGCCGAGATCGTCGTGTTCTGGGTGTCGGGGCTCTACAAGGAAACCACGAGGCAGCTCGGCGTGGGGGATGCGCTCCGCACGCTCCGGTGCCTGGGGCTCGGCGCCATCGCCACGATCGCGGTCGTGGACGTCATGTCTCCGCTATCGCTTTCCGCATCGATGACGATCGGCATACTCGACCTCTTCTTCCTGCTGTCGATGGCCGGGCTTTCCCGTTTCTCGTTCAGCATGCTGACGCACCTCCTGCACAGGGACACGACCGGGAAACGCACGGCGCTCGTCTACGGCGCGGACCACCGGGGGACGCTTGCCGTCCAGGCCCTCCTGAACTCCGACGCCCTGCAGCTCGCGCCGGTGGGATTCCTCGACAACGATCCCGAGCTCGAAGGGAAGAACCTGAACGGTTACCCGATCCTGGGAACGCACTGGAAACTTCCGCAGATACTCCGGAAGGTCAGGATCGACGAAATCGTCGTCCCCTCCGGCGATCTCGAGACCGAGGTGATGGCACAGATCCAGGCGGTCGCACGGGCGCACAACATCCACGTCCACCGGCTCGAGTGGCAGCTCACCGAATTCACGGCGCAGCCCAAGGGGAAGGAGCAGCTCCGGAGAGAATTCTACCTGGCAAAGAACGAAGGAGCGCAGGTTCAGTCAAAGGACGCCCCGCCACGGAAATAGACGTCTGATACAGACGGCGGCGGCGCGAACAGGCGCCGCCGCCGTTCTTTGCTTCAGGGCAGTGTCTCCTCTGCCCCCCCGGGAGCACTCTTCTCCACCCCGCCGGCGTCACTGCACCGATCAACCCTCACACACGCACAGGTCTACGCCCATGCACCGCCGTACTGTCGTCACGATCGCCGCGCTCGCGCTCATCGCCGCCGCTTCTCCCGCCCAGCACGCTCCCTGGGTGACGGGGTATTACGGATACTGGGGAGAAGAGGAGATGCCTCCTCCGGCGATGCGCTACGCCGGCCTGACGCACATCGTGCATTTCTTCGCCCGCCCGGAGATGAGCCCCGCCCCCTATTTCGGGCCGGTGGTCAACCCGGCGGACTCGATGCAGCTGGTCTGGGGGACCGACCATTACACCACCGGGACATACAACGTGATGGACAGCCTCCTCGTCTACGCCCACCGCAACGGCGTGAAGGTGGTGCTCTCCATCGGCGGCATCTACGGCACGCAGGCGGAGGTCATCGACTTCATCACGCACGACTCCTCGCGCACGCAGGCCTTCGTCGATGCCGCCCTGGGCTTCGCGCGCCGCCACGGCTACGACGGCGTCGAACTCGACTGGGAACGCCCCATGTCCGCCGCGCAGGTCTCGCTCATCGTCCGCCGCCTCAGGGCCGGTCTCAACCGTTGGCCCGTCCGGGGACTCCTCATCGTCGCCTCCGCCGGATGGGACATGCGCTTGAAAACCTATGACCCCGCCCTCGTCGCTTCGGCCGTCGACCAGTTCAACATCATGGGATACGATCTCCACATGCCGGGCAACCTCATCGGCAGCGACGGCGATCTGTCCGACGTCACCGGCTTCAACGCCGCGCTCCACAGGCCCGACAGCACGCGCTATCCCGTCATCTACACGCTCGCCGACACCTATGACGGCGTCAGCCATCCCGCGTACATCGACCACGGAAAACTCTTCCTGAGCGGCTACAACAAGCTCCGCTTCGGTCCGCGCTACGCCATCAACGTCCTGGGGTTCCCCCCGGAAAAGGTCGGCATCGGCATCCCCTTCTACGGGTACATCTACAAAAACCATACGGCCCCGGGACAGCCCAGGGCGGGGAGCACCCCGGCATATCTTTCCTACAAGACCACGCTGGCCGCGCTCCGCGCCGGCGGCACGCGCGTCTGGGACGATCACGCCGGCGTTCCGTGGGCCACGGGAACGGCCACGCAGAAATTCGGCCAGTGGGGGATCTCCGTCGAGCCGGGAACCCCGTTCTACATCACATACGACGATACCGAGAGCGTTCGCCTCAAGGTCCGGTGGGCCAAAGACCTTCATCTCGGCGGCATCATGCTCTACGACCTCTGGTACGGCTGGGTCCCCGGCGCCAACCCCCCCGATCCGCTCCTGAGGACGGCGGAGGACGAGATCGGCAGAAAATGAAAACGTCCCGTCACCTCCCCCCGGCCGCGGCCGCGGCGGGGATCCTGATCGCGTTCGCTGCGGCGTATTCACTTTCGCCGTCTTCCGCAGGCCCCTGGAGCGGTGCGCTCGCGCACGGACTCGCCAGGGGAGGATTCGGCGTGCTCAGGACGGACTGGTTTGCGGGAACCGCCGATCCCTCCCCTCTCTTTTCGTTCGCCGTCTTCGCGGTGTACCGGAAACTCAGTCCGCTCTTTTTCCTTTTCGGCCAGGCGGGGCTCATTGCCGTCTACGTCATGAGCCTCATTTCCATCGGGGAAAAGACCGGGGACACGTTCACTCCCGGCGCGCGCGCGGCGTTCGTGGTTCTTCTTATCGCCCTCCACGCCGCCGCGCTCTCTGCAATCCCGCTCCGGTTCTCCGGCATTGACATCAGGGAGATGCTCACCGGGGGTTTCCCGGGTGAGTCGCTCCCCGGGAGCGCGCTCGCGCCGGGTTCGTTCGCGGTGTTCCTCGTCGCATCGATTGCCCTCTTTCAACGGGGCCGCCCGTATGCTGCAGCGGCGGCCGCGGGCCTGGCCGCCGCGATTGACCCGCCCTCTGCGCTCGTCGCGGGGGCGCTCGTCGTCACCTGCGCGGCCATTCTCCTGCGCGAACGGGCGGGAATCTCCCGCATCATCGGCCCCGCCGTTCTCAGCGCGGCGATACTTGCCCCGGGAGCGGCATTCTGGTACCGGGTCTTCAGGCCGGAATCGCTTCACGCGGCGGTGCTCGCGCTCGGGATGGTCCGCTTCCCGGGCGGACTTTCCCCGGAGGCGGGATCCTCCGATATCGCATCGGGAGCGGTCAAGCTCATCATCATCGCCGGCGCGGTCTATCTCGCGCGGGGAACCAGGTTGTTTCACCTCATCCCGGGAGGGATCGTCCTCGCAGTGGCGTGCACCGTCGCGCTCGCGGGCGCATCCTCCCCCTCCACGGTCCTCCCCTGGGCCGCCGCAACCGTCTACGTGCCTGTGGCGATCACGATCGCCGCCGCGTTCGCCGCGCGCCGCGCCGGCAGCGCCTGGAGCCGCTCCCGGGCGCTCCGGTCTCTTTCATACGCCGCCGTTCTTCTGCTCTGCGCGTTCGGGGCATACCGGAGCTTCCTCCTCTTCGCCGGACGGGACGCCGAAGGAGGGCTCACGCGATTCGTCTCGACGACAAAGGATTTCGGCGACGTCTACCTCGTCCCCCCGGAAATGACATCGTTCCGGACGCGCACCGGGGCACCGGTCGTTGCGGACGAGCGTGCGCTCCCCGCCAGGGAGTCCGACATTCTCGAGTGGGAGCGAAGGATCACGGCGGTCCGCTCATTCTACGCCTCACAGAGCCCCCACGCCTGCGCGGACTTCGCCGCACTCTCTTCTCTCTACGGGATGACGCACGTCGTTCTCCCCCGGGGAGGGCCCGGAACGATCTGCACTCATCTCGACACGATCTACAGCGATCCGGCATACGTCGTGTGCCGCGTCTCGCCGTATCACGGCCCGCGCAGGGCACCCGGTGCCGTCGAACGTCCCTGGGTGACGGGGTATTACGGATACTGGGGAGAAGAGGAGATGCCTCCTCCGGCGATGCGCTACGCCGGCCTGACGCACATCGTGCATTTCTTCGCCCGCCCGGAGATGAGCCCCGCCCCCTATTTCGGGCCGGTGGTCAACCCGGCGGACTCGATGCAGCTGGTCTGGGGGACCGACCATTACACCACCGGGACATACAACGTGATGGACAGCCTCCTCGTCTACGCCCACCGCAACGGCGTGAAGGTGGTGCTCTCCATCGGCGGCATCTACGGCACGCAGGCGGAGGTCATCGACTTCATCACGCACGACTCCTCGCGCACGCAGGCCTTCGTCGATGCCGCCCTGGGCTTCGCGCGCCGCCACGGCTACGACGGCGTCGAACTCGACTGGGAACGCCCCATGTCCGCCGCGCAGGTCTCGCTCATCGTCCGCCGCCTCAGGGCCGGTCTCAACCGTTGGCCCGTCCGGGGACTCCTCATCGTCGCCTCCGCCGGATGGGACATGCGCTTGAAAACCTATGACCCCGCCCTCGTCGCTTCGGCCGTCGACCAGTTCAACATCATGGGATACGATCTCCACATGCCGGGCAACCTCATCGGCAGCGACGGCGATCTGTCCGACGTCACCGGCTTCAACGCCGCGCTCCACAGGCCCGACAGCACGCGCTATCCCGTCATCTACACGCTCGCCGACACCTATGACGGCGTCAGCCATCCCGCGTACATCGACCACGGAAAACTCTTCCTGAGCGGCTACAACAAGCTCCGCTTCGGTCCGCGCTACGCCATCAACGTCCTGGGGTTCCCCCCGGAAAAGGTCGGCATCGGCATCCCCTTCTACGGGTACATCTACAAAAACCATACGGCCCCGGGACAGCCCAGGGCGGGGAGCACCCCGGCATATCTTTCCTACAAGACCACGCTGGCCGCGCTCCGCGCCGGCGGCACGCGCGTCTGGGACGATCACGCCGGCGTTCCGTGGGCCACGGGAACGGCCACGCAGAAATTCGGCCAGTGGGGGATCTCCGTCGAGCCGGGAACCCCGTTCTACATCACATACGACGATACCGAGAGCGTTCGCCTCAAGGTCCGGTGGGCCAAAGACCTTCATCTCGGCGGCATCATGCTCTACGACCTCTGGTACGGCTGGGTCCCCGGCGCCAACCCCCCCGATCCGCTCCTGAGAAGCGCAGTCGGGGAACTTTTCAACGTGAGGAAATTACCCTAGTAAGTATACACTATGTACTAAAAAAGGCCTCAAAACAGATTGTTCTTGACTTAAAGCGTTTCGTGATCTATATTGTTCGCAAGTTTTTGTAGATAAGTGTCTACATACGCAACTCGACAAACGACCAAACAGGCCGAGTTTTCAGATAAGTCTTGGGGGGAACCATGAAACAGACGATGCTGAACGCCTCCTGGGGGGAACTGCAGTTCCTGAGGATCCAGAGCATTATGAAACCGCTTACGCTAGCCCTCTTATTCGCTTTTGCTTCGATTCCGGCACAGTCACAGTGGAACACGGCGTACTACGCCACGTGGAACCAGACGACGCTGAACGGGTCGAGCTGGAACGGCGAAAACCTGGGCGAACCGCCCGACCAGGTCGACTGGACAGGGATCACGCACGTGGTGCATTTCGGAAACGGGAACGTCGTGTCCACCCCTCCCTATTCGCTCTTCGCAACGGACACGACCGAGATCATCTACGGGCCTGACGGGGGGAGCGTCAACTACCAGAAGCTCCTCATCACCACCGCGCACGCGCACGGCGTCAAAGTCTGCCTCTCCATACAGGCGGTCGATCCCTCGGGCCTCCACGTCGCCCTCGCGAGCCAGGCGACGGCAAACGTGTTCTGCGACTGGATCATCAGCTACGCCAAGATACACGGATACGACGGCGTGGAGATCGACTGGGAAGGAGAGTCGCCCGACCCGACGCTCGCCACGAGACTGATCCTGACGCTCAGGACGTATCTCAACAAGTACTACAGCCCGGTGCGCGGACTCATACTCCTGTCACCCGGACTCAATGACGGAACGAGCTACACGCCCGCCGCGTGCGATACGGCGGTCGACCAGTACAACATTCAGACCTATGCGATGATATGGTCGCCGAACAACACGAACCATACGTGGCACGTGTGCCCGGTGTACCCCGGCACCGCACCTTCCGGCGAGGACGACCAGGGACTCGACGGGTTGACGGATGGAAGTACGGGCGACGTTCAGCAATGGATAACGGACGGACACGACCCCTCAAAGGTGGGGCTGCTGCTGAACACGTTCGGGTATTTCTTCCTCGGCGCCGACGGACTCTTTCAATCGTGGTCGCAGTGCATCGGGCATAACGGGAGCCAGACGGTGACGCAGAACTCGATGCTCACCGGACTCCTGACGGTCGGCGGCACCATGACGTGGGATGCCGTCCGGCAGGGCTCGTATATCTCCGGCACCGCCACGGCGGCCTATGGGAGTTCGGAGTACGGGGGAGTAGCCAAGGGACAGAAGTTCTTCGCGCCCCTGGCGACGCCTCAGTGGATACAGGCGGTGGTGCAGTATTACCGGACGAAGAAGTTCGGCGGGAAATCCCTGGGCGGACTGAGCCTGTACTCCCTCACGGAGGATTTCGATCCCACCAAGCCCGCGGGACAGGGGAGGAACTACATCCACGACGCCCTGCGCGACGCCCTGGGGGGCGTCGCCCCGCAGATCCTGACGACGTCCGTTTCATCGCTCGCCAATTTCGGGAACGTGAACGTCAGCGCCTCGTCGGCGTCGGCCACGTACACGGTCTCCGGGAGCAACCTGACGGCGAACGTCACCGTCACCGCGCCCGCCGGATTCCAGGTGTCGCTCGATAACACGACGTTCTCCGCCACCGTGACAATCACGCCGGCGAGCGGGACGGTCAGCGCGAAGACGGTGTACGCGCGCTTCTCCCCCACCGCCGCGGGCGCCCAGTCGGGGTACATCTCCAACACGAGCGGGACGGCGAGCGCGATGTTCGTCGCCGTCGCCGGCACGGGGGTGGCCGCCGGTCCGCCGACCGGGACGTTCACCGCATCCCCCACCTCGCTCGCCGCAGGGGGGGGAACGGTCAAGCTGACATGGACATCCACGAACGCCACCACCGCATCGATCGACCAGGGCGTGGGAACGGAGCCGCTCTCGGGCTCGACCAATGTAAGCGTCACCTCGACGAAGACGTTCACGCTCACGCTCACCAACCCGAACGGGTCCAAGACGTACACCGTCACCGTGACCGTCGCAACGACGCCGGCCCCGACGGGCTCCCTCAGCGCGAGCCCCGCATCCCTTCCCGCGGGCGGAGGGAACGCAACGCTCACCTGGACCTCGAGCAACGCGACCACGGCAACGCTGGACCAGGGGATAGGGACCGTCGCGCTCTCGGGAAACCGCCAGGTCGCCGTGACGACCACGAAGACCTTTACGCTCACGCTGACGAATTCCGTCGGGACGCAGAAATACACCGCGGCGGTGACCGTCGCCGCTCCGACGGGGGCCCCGACCGGGACGTTCAGCGCCTCTCCCTCATCGCTCCCTGCCGGAGGAGGCAGCGTGACGCTCTCCTGGACGTCGACGAACGCCACGTCGGCCTCCATCGACCAGGGGATCGGAACGGTCGGCCTCACGGGGCCGCGGACGGTTCCGGTGACGGCGACGACGACGTTCACGCTCAGCCTGACGAACAGCTCGGGAACACGTTCCTATTCCACGACGGTCACCGTCAGCGTCGACACGAATCAGCCACCGAGCCTCGGGAACGACGTGACCGCGGAAGGTTCCCCCTTCGCGTCCATAACGAACCCCATGGGGGAGGCGAACCACGACATCTCGATCATCAAGCTCGAGTCGTTCCCCGCCCAGGGGTCGGCAAACCCCCTGGACGAATTCGACACGTACACCGACGGGGGACCCCGGAGCTTTGACTGGGTCGGCTACTCCTTCGCCGGGATCCATACGTTCACGGGGATCCTCTATCAGAAGGGGATCGACAACCCGGCGGGAGGGTGCTTCAACCCGCTCCAGGTCCAGGTCCGGTCCGGCGGCACCTGGCAGACGGTCGCGGGCCTTGCGAGCACTCCCGCGTACGTGCCGAATGATTCCGTGAATTTCGAGACGTACGCGATGTCGTTCACGCCGGCGCAGGGAGACGCCATCCGCCTGTACGGTCCGCCGACCGGCCTGCTTCACTTCATCGGCGTTGCACGGCTCCGGGCATACGACGACGGCTCCCCGGTCATCACCATACCGATCGCGGCGCCGAAAGATTACGGGCTCGACCAGAATTATCCCAACCCGTTCAACCCCGCCACGCACCTCGCGTACAAGCTGCCGGCGGACATGAAGGTTACGCTCGTCGTCAGGAACCTTCTCGGGCAGGCGGTGGCGGTCCTCGTCGACGGGTACCAGAGCGCGGGGGTCCATACGGCGGATTTCTCGGGGGACCATCTTTCCAGCGGCGTCTACTTCGCCGTCCTCATCACGCCGCAGTTCATGGACATGCGGAAGATGATACTCCTGCACTAGGGGTGGGGATCCTCACGCTCCTCCCGCGGGTTCGCACGGGCGGAAAACAGCACGGCCCCGGTTTCCACGCCAGGAACCGGGGCCGTGCCGTCTCTTCCCCGCGGGGCAATCCGCCGGGGCTATGCAGGCGTGCCGTACGAGCGGAGCCTGTCGTACAGGGCCTTGCGGCTGATGCCGAGCATCTTCGCCGCGCGCGACTTGTTTCCCCCCGCCGCGGCGAGCGTCTGCAGGATGATCAGCCTTCCCGCCTCATCGAGCGTCGTCCCCAGGGGTATCTCCACCACGCTCGTCCTCCGCGATGAGACCGCAAGGACGCGTTCGGGGAGAAAGCGCGGTTCCACCTCTTCCGAGGGACAGACGAGGACAGTCCGCTCCATCATGTTCTTGAACTCGCGCACGTTGCCGGGCCAGTCGTACGCCATCAGGATTTCCATGCTCCCCCCGGTGAACTGTTTCCGCGGGGTGCCGTATTTGCGTGCAAACGACGTGAAGTAATGATCCGCAAGGAGCGGGATGTCTTCACGCCGCTCCCGCAGCGGCGGGATGTGGAGTTCGATCACGCTGAGCCGGTAGTAGAGGTCTTCTCTCAGGTCCCCTCCCCGTATCGACGAAGTAACGTCGCGGTTCGTGGCCGCCGTGATCCGGACGTCGACGTGGACCTCGTCCTTCCCCCCGAGCCGGCGGAAGGCCTTCGACTCGATGGCGCGCAGGAGCTTAGCCTGCGAGCCAGGGTGCATCTCCGCCACCTCGTCGAGGAACAGCGTCCCCCGGTCGGCCATTTCGAAGCATCCCGACCGCTTCGACGTGGCGCCCGTGAACGCCTCCTTTTCGTGCCCGAACAGCTCGTTATCGACGACGTCCCTCGGCATTGCCGCGCAGTTGACGGCAATGAACGCGTTTTCGACCCTCGGGCCGCTGTAGTGGATGAGGCGGGCGATGACTTCTTTTCCCGTGCCGCTTTCTCCCGTGATGAGAACGGAGGCCTCGGACCTCGCCACAAGGCTGATGCGCGAGCGCAGCTCCCGTATGGTCTCACTCTGGCTTATGAAGACGGGTTCCTCGACGCGGGTGCTTCCGGCGGGTGCTGCGACCGTCCCCCGTTGAAGGGAAACGGCGACCTCGTCGGTATGCATCATTCCTACCTCCCTGGGATGGCTGGAAAAGAGCGTGTGGTACGTAATGTACAGCCGGTGCGCAAAATCGTTGGTGACAGTGGTCACTCGCCGCGCCCCCGGCGGGGACGCCCTTACATCTGCTCGGGTGCGGAAATGCCGAGAACGGTGCACCCGTTCCTGAGAACGCACCGTGCCGCCTGGCTGAGCGCGAGGCGCGAGCGCGTCAGCGGCACGTCCTCCGTCACGACGCGGCATTCATGGTAAAACCTGTGAAACGCCGTGGCGACCCCCTGGAGGTAGTCGGCGAGCCGGTGCGGCTCGTAGGCCAGGGCGCACGACTCCAGTGTCTCCGGAAAGAGAAGAAGCGTCCTGATGAGGTCGGTTTCCGACGCCGTCGAGAGGAGGGCCGCATCGAACCCCGCGCGGGGGTCGGCGCCAGGGGTGTCCGTCGCATAGCGGAGTATGCTGCAGATCCTGGCGTACGCGTACTGGAGATAGAAGACGGGGTTCTCGTCGGAGTGCTTCCGGGCGAGCCCCAGGTCGAAGTTCAGGTGGCTGGAGATCGTCCGCATCAGGAAGAAATAGCGGACCACGTCGGCCCCCACCTGTTCGATGAGCTCGTCGAGCGTGATGAAATTCGCTTTGCGCGTCGACATCTTCACGACTTCGCCGTCCTGCAGTATCGTGACGAACTGATGGATCAGGACCGTCACGCGGCGTTCATCGAGCCCGAGCGCCTTGAGGGCCGCAAGGACGTCGGGGAACGTCGCGATGTGGTCCGCGCCGAACACGTCGATCATCAGGTCGAACCCGCGGCGGAACTTCTCACGGTGGTACGCGATGTCCGGGAGCCGGTACGTCGGCTCCCCCGTGCTCTTGACGATCACCTTGTCTTTTTCGAGGCCCAGGGCGGACGTCCTGAACCAGACCGCCCCCTCGCTGTCGTAGGCCAGATCCTTCGCCCTCAGCTCGTCGATGACCTCCCTGATCTTCCCCTGCTCGTAGAGCCAGTTCTCGTTGTAGAACGAGCCGAAGACGATCCCCAGCGCGCCGAGCGTCTTTTTGATGTCGGCGAATATCTCGGTTTCCGCCTGCTCTTTGAACTTTCCTTCCGCCGGCTCCGCGCGCAGCCCCCCGCCGTGCGCATCAAGGAGGTGCCGGGCGATGTCCCGGATATAGTCCCCCTGGTAGTAATCGTCGGGAAACGGCAATGCGTCCCCGAGGAGCTCGAGGTAGCGGTGGCGCACCGAATCCCCCAGGATCCGCATCTGCCGCCCCGCGTTGTTGAAGTAGTATTCGCGCTCGACGTCGTGCCCGGTCCACTCCAGCATCCGGGCGACGGTGTCCCCGAAGACCGCCCCGCGGCCGTGGCCCACCGTGAGCGGCCCCGTCGGGTTGGCGCTGACGAACTCGACCTGCACCTTCTTCCCCGCACCGAGCGACGAGCGCCCGTACGCGTCGCCGGAGCGGACAAGCTCCTCGAGCTGGCGGAGATAGTAGGTTCCCGTGAACGAAAAATTGATGAACCCGGGTCCCGCGACCCCGACGCCCGCGATGAGCGAGGGGTCGGTATCGAGCCGGGCAACGATGTCGGCGGCGACGTCGCGGCCCGGCCGCCCCATCCCTTTTGCGACGATCATCGCGACGTTCGTCGTCAGGTCGCCGTGCCCGGCCTGCCTCGGCTTTTCAAACGAGACCGCCGCAGCGGGCGTCACGCCCATCGCCGCGAGCGCCGCGGTGACTTTCTCCCTCAGGTACGCTTTCATGCGCGCGCTTTCTTCTTCCCGGCACGCTCCGTCTTCGCACTCTTCCTGACCCTGGTCGTTGTCCCGGTCTTCGCGCGGGAGGTTTTGCGCGCCGGCGCCTTGCGGGGCGCGGCGTCGTCAGCCCGGCTGATCTTTGCATCGCCCCAGAGCTTCTCCAGGTTGTAGAAGCCCCGGGTGTTCCTGTGGAAGATGTGGACGACGACGTCGACGAAATCCAGCAGCACCCAGTTCGAGCTGCCCGACTCCCTGTGCCAGGGGCCGGAACCCTTCTCCTCCATCCCGTCATCCACGGCGTCGGCAATGGCACGAATCTGCACATCGGAATCCGCGGAACAGACGACGAAGAAGTCGGTCATCGTCGTGAGTCCCCGCAGATCCATGATCACAACATCGGCGGCTTTCTTCGTCAGCGCCAGCCCGGCGATGGCGTGTGCGAGTACCTGTGATTTCAATGCGCGCTTCCCCTATTGTGATGGTTTGAGCGTCGGATAGTCGCGGCCGACGAGCACCGAGACATCCACGTAGTAGTCCTGGTTGATCTGCTCGATGATGTTCGACTTCCGGATACCGAGCGCGTACGCCACCTTCTCCGCGTTCTCCCTGTTCCCCGCCCTGTCGATCACGAGCGATTCACGGACGTCGAAGTTCCTGTAGTTCCTGTACTCCACGACATCGAACCCGCGGGCGCGGAGGTACGCCGTCAGCGAGGTTCCCGCCCCCGGGAGCCCGCAGCCGTTGAGGACGTCGAGCTGGATCGTTCCCGGTGCCGACGGGGACGACCTGGCGGGATCGACCGGCGGCCGGAATATCGTCCGGCTCACGAGCGACCATGCGAGGATCGCCACGAGGAGCGCGAGGGCGCCGATGATGACGTCGAGGACGATCGTGCGGGGGTCTTTCCGTGCTGAAGCAGGCCGGCCGGAGGGATTCGCTGGGCGCGCCACGTTCACCTTCAATGGGTCCGAACGACAAAGCCGGGACGGGCCCCCTCCCAGGGGCATTCCCGGCTTTCACAGTACTGCGCAACCCTGCATATGTCAGACGTATGCGGGTATCGTTGTGTCAGAAGCCGTTCTCCCGGAACATCGGGTTGTAAAAGGGGGAATAGTAGTACGATCCGTACGGGAGCTGGCTGTACTGGAGCTGAACCTGGAGATTGTCCAGCGGCTTGTAGTTGATCTGGGCGTCCCTCAGGTAAATGCCGCTGAAATTGCTCGAGCCCTTCCCGGCGAACGACGAGAACGAGTTCGTCGGCATGAAGCTCATGCTCACGTCCGCCCGCGCGTTCAGATTATCGGCAAACCGGTACGCCATCGAATTCGTATATGTCCCCAGGGACATCCCCCCGCCGGCGAACGCCTGGTAGGAAAACTCGACGCTGTGGTGCATCGAAAACTTGCTCGGGTCGAACCAGCCGAACAGCACGGTGGACGGCGGCTGCGTGATGAGCCCGCCGGATTCCTCCGACGGGTGTGCGGCATCGGGCTTGAACTGGGCCCGCGCACCGCAGGCGGCACAGACCAGAAGGCACACAACGACCGCACTCGACAGAGATTTCATGTTCACCTCCTCACGCTCCTCAGCATGATACAGAAAACGGTGCAGATTGTCAACTCCCCCCGTCCGCCAGGATCCTGCGCGCTTCATCGAGCTGGGCGGGCGTATTGATCCCCCCCACCTCGAGGGGGTCATCTGCAATAACAGCCGACACGGGGTGTTTGTTCCGCCAGAGGTGGCGGACGACGTCCGTGAGGTAGTATTCCCGCTGGGCATTGTCGGTCGTGATGTGGCGCAGGCCTTCAAAGAGGCTCCCGGCGTCGAACACGTAGATACCCGAATTGATCTCCCGGATCGCGCGCTGCTCCTCCGTCGCGTCCTTCTGCTCGACGATCCCGGAGACGGCTCCCCCCGGCTCGCGGATGATCCGTCCGTACCCGGTGGCGTCGTCGAGGACGGCCGTCAGGACCGTCGCCGCCGCGCCGTTCGACCGGTGGCTGTCGATGAGCGCACGCGTCGTCCTGTGCGTCAGCATCGGCACGTCCCCCGAAAGCACCAGGACGTCCCCCGTGAAACCGCGAAGCTCCTTTTCCGCCTGCATCACGGCGTGCCCCGTGCCGAGCTGCGGGTTCTGCTCCACGCACACGACGGCGGGATGCGTCCGGGCGAGATGGCCGATCACGGAGTCCTTCTGCCATCCCACGACGACGACGGTGCGCGACGAATCCAGCCGCGCCGCGAGATCCACCACCCAGCCGACCAACGGACGATCGTTGATCGTATACATCACCTTGGCCACCGAAGGGTTGTTCATCCGCGTCCCCTTCCCTGCGGCCATCACGACGACGGCAAGCCTGGAATCCATGCGCGAGTCAGAGCCTGATAAGGATGTTGTCGATGAGCCGGGTCGAGCCGAACCTCGCCGCCAGCGATACGAGGTACTCCTTCCCCGGCGTGATCGCGCCGGCGGCGTCGAGCGATTCCGCGTCGGCGACGGAGACGTACTCGACCGACGCCGAGGACCCGCCGGTGATCTCCGACGTCACGCCCGCGATGACGCGCGCGGCGGAGCGCTCCCCGGCGCGGATCACGTTCTCCGCCTTCCGCAGGGAACGGTACAGCACAGGCGCTTCGGCCCTCTCCGCGGCCGAGAGGTAGGCGTTCCGGGAGCTCATGGCAAGGCCGTCCTGCTCCCGAACGGTGGGGACGACGACGATTTCAATCCCCATGTCGAGGTCGCTCGCCATGCGCCGGATCACGGCGACCTGCTGGGCATCCTTCTGCCCGAAGAGCGCCGTATGCGGGCGCGTGATGTTGAAGAGCTTCGCCACGACCGTCGCCACTCCCCGGAAATGCCCGGGACGGGCGCGCCCCTCGAGCGGGAGCGACACCTTCTCCACGTTCACGTACGTTTGAAATCCCCCGGGGTACATCGCCTCCGCCGCGGGGGCGAACATGAGATCCCCGCCCGACTCCGCCACGATCCGTGCATCCCTTTCGATGTCCCGGGGATAGCGGCCGTAGTCTTCCCCTTCGCCGAACTGCGAGGGGTTGACGAAGTTCGATACGACGACGATATCCCCCCGGTTCCGGGCTTCCCGGATCAGCGCCGTGTGCCCGCCGTGGAGCGCCCCCATGGTGGGGACCAGGGCGATACGCTTCCCGGCCGCGCGCAGGTCGTCCGACTCCCGTTGCATCTGCCGCAGCTCGTGGATCGTCTTCATGCGTTCAGGGCGGGGGGGGGATGATCAGGAACCGATGTAGGAAAGGATCTGCGTCAGCGTCTGCCGGATATCCTTCCGGTGGACGACCATGTCGACGAACCCGTGCTCCAGGAGGAATTCCGATCTCTGAAATCCCGGGGGAAGGTCCTTCCCGATGGTCTGCTTGATGACCCGCGGTCCGGCAAACCCGATGAGCGCCCCCGGCTCGGCGATGATCACGTCGCCGAGCATCGCGTAGCTGGCGGTCACGCCTCCCGTCGTCGGGTCGGTAAGGAGGGAAACGAACCCCACACCCGCTTCCGCCAGGCGCGCCAGCTTCGCGCTCGTCTTGGCCATCTGCATGAGCGAGAGCGCTCCTTCCATCATCCTCGCGCCGCCGCTCGCCGAGATCACCAGAAGAGGCGTCTTCGTTTTCCAGGCCCGGTCGATGGCGCGGCCGATCTTCTCGCCGACCACCGAACCCATGCTCCCGCCGATGAACGAAAAATCCATCGCCGCCAGCACGAGGGGACGCTTGTTGACGGTCCCCGTCCCCCACCGGACGGCGTCGTGAAGCTTCGTCTTCTTTATCGCCTCGGGGATCCTGTCCCTGTACCGTTTCGTATCCGCGAACTTCAGGGGGTCCCCGGAACGCATCCGCCGGTCGTGCTCCTTGAACGAATCCTCGTCAAGGATGATGGCGATGTATTCCCTGCTCCCGATGCGGAAATGGGCGTTGCACTTCACGCACGTGAAGAAGTTCTTCTCGAGCTCCATCCGGTGGATGATCTCGCCGCATTGCTCGCATTTCGTCCACAGCCCGTCCGGGACCTCCTTCTTCTGGGTCTCCGAGGCGATGTTTTCCTTGGATCGCTTGAACCACGACATGGTCTCTCCGCCGTTATCGAGTCTTGAGGAAGAAATCCTTGATGTAGCGCGGCTCCAGTGTCGACGGGTCGTCCGTCTCCCCCGCTTCGAGCTGACGCTCACCCAGGAGCGCGACGCTCCGGGCGCTGCACCGGAGCGCGTCCGCGCCGGCGCGCCGCAGCGACGGGGGCGCACCCGGGAACGCGAGCACCTTGGCCGCTCCGTCCCCCGTCACGCACACGCCCGGCGTGCGGAGCTCACCGGCAAGCGCGCCGAGCGTCATGTCGCGCACGTCCCAGAGCGGAACGGGGCCGTCCCGGGCCACCTCGAAAAGCTGGCAGTACACTTCATCGCGCCTCGCGTCGAGCGCCGCCAGCAGGCGCGTCCCGGGTTCCAGCCGGTCCGCCGCCGCGGCATGGTGTGCCAGCGCCGTGAGCGTGGGGACGGCGGCCACGGGGATGCCGGCAGCGAACGCAATCCCCTTCGCCACGCTCAGCCCGATCCTCAGTCCCGTGAACGACCCGGGTCCGATGGACACCGCCACCCCGCCGAGCCCGCGGACGCCTTCCGGACCGAGGACGGCGTCGATCTGGCCCATCAGGGCCTCCGCGTGCACCCGGGCGGAGTCGAGCAGGGATTCCCGGACGACAACGCCGTCCCGGACGAGCGCCGCGGCGCAGACCGCCGTGGCGGTCTCGATGCCGAGGACCGTCACGCCGTACGCTCCGGGGGTCCCTCGAGCAGAATCGTGCGGTCCGTCTCCGACGGGCCGTGCGAGAGCGACACCGTGAACCGGGCGGCGGGAAGGATGGCCGACACCTCCTCCGCCCACTCGATCAGGCAGATGCACCGGGCGTGAAAATATTCTTCGAGCCCGAGCTCTGCCACTTCCTTCATGCCGTTGATCCTGTACATGTCGATGTGCGCGACGACGCCGAACGGCGCGGGGTACTCGTTGATGAGCGTGAACGTTGGACTCGTGACGCGGGTCTGGACGCCGAGTCCCCGGCAGACGCCCGCGACGAACCGGGTCTTGCCGCTCCCCAGCGTCCCGGTGAGCGCGACGACGTCCCCCGGCCGGAGCCGGTCGGCGAACGCCCGGCCGGCCGCCTCGGTTTCTTCCGCAGAGCGGGAGAGGATGCGGCTCATCCCCGGGGTTCCATCCGTATGACAGGCAGGATCATCTCCTCCATCGAGGCGCCGCCGTGCTGAAAGCTGTCGCGGTACTGGTTGAGGTACCGGTGGTACTCCGTCGGGTAGACGAAGTAGTAGTCCTCTTTCGCGATGATGTAATTCGTCGCCACCCCGCGCCTGGGGAGCTTGAAGTCCTCGGGATTCTTCACGAAGATCGCCGCCTTCTCCTCAGCCTTCAGGTTTCTGCCGTACTTGTACCGGAGGTTCGTCGACGCCTCGCGGTCCCCCAGGACCTTCGATCCCCGGAGGCTCCTGATGCTCCCGTGATCGGTCGTCAGGACGACGACGACGTTCGGGTTCCGCGAGAGCGTCTTGAGCATCCCCAGGAGCGAGGAGTGAAGGAACCAGGAGCGCGTCAGCGACCGGTACGCCGACTCGTCGGGGGCGATCTCCTTCAGCAGCGACGAATCCGATCTCCCGTGCGCGAGCATGTCGACGAAATTCACCACGACCGAGGTCAGCTTCGACTGCGTGTACGAGTTGATCGTGTTTTCGACGTTTCTCCCGAACTCCGCGTCGAGGATCTTGATGTACTTCGGCTCGGGCTTGAGGATCACCTTCCTCCGCTCCAGCAGCTTGTCGAGAAACTGCCGCTCGTACCTGTTGCGGCTGTTCTCGTCGTCTTCGCTCTTCTCCCAGAGTTCGGGGAACCGGAGCTCCACGTCGCTGGGGTACGATCCGCTGAATATGGCATTGCGCGAATACGGGGTCGCCGTCGGCAGGATGCTGAAATAGTATTCCTTCGCGATCGTGAAGTACTCCTGGAGCACCTGCTCCATCACGAGCCACTGGTCGAGCCGGAGGCAGTCGATGACGAAGAAAAAGACGGATTTTCCCGACTGGAACTCCGGGATCACGTACCGGTCGACGACCTCCGTGGAGAGCGCGGGCCGGTGGTTTGTGCGCTCCACCCAGTCCCTGTAGCTCCGTTCGACGTACTTGCTGAACGCCAGGTTGCATTCCCGCGTCTGATCGATGAGGGTCTGCTTCAGGCCGAGCTCCGGGTGATCGTCAAGCTCCAGCCCCCAGCCGGTGAGCCGGATGTAGAGGTCGATCCACTCCTGGTGGGTCAGGTCCCCCTGGAGAGCCCGGGAGATGTCGTTGAATTCCTGGATGTAGTCCTTCGAGACCGCCGCACCCGTGATCTTGCGCCCTTCGAGGAACTTCTTGCACGCCATCAGGACCTGGCTCGGGTTGACGGGCTTCGTCAGGTAGTCGCTGATCTTCTGGCCGATCGCCTCCTCCATCAGCGACTCTTCCTCGTTCTTCGTGATCATGATGACCGGGAGGCTGGGGCGGAGCTCCTTGATCTCCGCGAGCGTACGGAGGCCTCCCATCCCGGACATCATTTCGTCGAGGAAGACGAGGTCGTATTCCGTTTCCTTCACCATCGCCACGGCGTCCTCGCCGTTGGTCGCCGTGTCCACGCTGTACCCCTTCTCCCCGAGATACCGCACGTGGGGGCGCAGGAGCTCGATCTCGTCATCGACCCAGAGGACTTTTCCCTTCTCTTCTTCCATACAATTCCGTTCCCTTCGTGAAAGAATAGCATTTTGCCGGGCGAGATGCAAACACGCGTCATTGTATCGCGATATGGATATCCAGCCCCGCTTCGTTCTCGGTCGTCCCGGGGATGCTCGAGCCGGCGAAATCGGGGTTCACCCTGGTGTACCTGTAGTAGACCGACGCGGTGACGCGCTGGCTGAGGACGTACTTGATGCGGGGCTCCATCTGCGTGCGCGTCGATCCCTCGAGCGGAACTCCCGTCACGTTCACGTCGAGCTGCGAGACGTCGTATGTCTGACGGGAGTTTTTCGATATGGAGTACGTGAGGCTCACGTCGACGTCGTTGCTCAGCGAGAGCCCGAAGAACGGTATTTCGAATCCTTTCCGCGAATACGAGGCGGTGAACGAGATCTCCTGCGTCAGCGACTCGACGATGTTGAGCGACGAAACGGAGAGGTCGTACGACGTGTTCGTGTTGTACCGGAGGTTGGCGCCGAAGCTCCCCTTCAGGAGCTCCTTGAACGTGAAGTTGGCCCCGATGAGCGGCGCGAACCCGTACGCCACGCGCTCCCCGTCCGTCCGTTCCCCTCCTCCTCCCGGCGTGTTCTCGAACTGCCTGCTGAAATTGGAGTTGTACGAATGGTCCAGCGAAAGCCTGCTGACGAAACCCTGGAAGATCGGGAGCTTCTCCAGCCCGTCCCAGCGGAAGCTCCAGTTCACCCTCGGATAGTACTGCCCGAAGATCTTCTGCAGCCAGGGGAGGGCTTCGAATCCTTTCTCGAACGCCGAGGTCAGGTCTCCCTCGGTGTTGGTCCCCCCGTCGGCGGTCTTGAGCGCGGCATACTGCTTGCTCACCTCCTTGAGAGAGGTCTTGAACATTCCCAGGAACAGGACGTCCGGGAACGTCAGGAACGAACGGTCCACCGTCCCGGAGATCGTCTGGTTGACGAACGTGGGAATGTCGCTCGTATCGGACGTGGAGAGGTTCTGCGTCCTGCTGTACGACCAGCCGACGTTCCAGTTCAGGTCGACCCTCGCCCCTTCCCAGAGGTCCCGGCTCGTCTTGAACGCGAGCCTGTTCGTCTGGCGGAACGTGTTGACGATGGCGCCTCCGTCGACCATCGCCCGGGGTCCGGGCTGGACGTCCCAACCGAAGAACGGGAAGTACGGGCGCGCTCCGAAGTGCGTCAGCTTGCCGTCCGGATCCGATATGAGCCCGAGCTGGTAAAGCCGCGACGGCCCGTACTTCGGATCCGGGTCCTGGAAGAACGGGACCCTTCCCCAGAAGTTCACGAACCCGGTGCTCCCGAGCACGCCGCTGTTCTGGACCTGGTTCGACTGGGTGAACGTGACATTGAAGTTGTCGTAGTCGAGCAGGGGGATCTTCAGGAATATCTTCGCGAGGTTCTTGAGCTGCGCCATCATTTTTTCCGTCCCCGCAAGCTTCGGCTTCCCCGTCGAGTCCGCCCGTGCGGACGTGTCCTGCACCGCGGCCGCGGCGGCGGCCGTTTCTTCTCCGCCCCGGCGTCCGCGCGGAAGGGAGGTCTGCCCGGGGGCGGCCTGCGCCGGCTTTTCGTCGAAGAGCGGATCGAAGAGCTGCTTGAGCTTCAGGTTCAGCGAAAGGTTGGCATTGCTCGACCAGCCGGCGGATTTCCCGAGGTCACCCCCCGAGAGCGTGTTCTGCCAGGAATAATCCACGGTGTACCCCCCCGAGAGATCGAGGTACTTCCGGATATTCAGGATGTTCGGAATCGTCGGCTTGGTGTTGACCCCGTTGTGCTGCGAGTACCGGGTGTCGTCGCCGAAGCTGATGAGATGATCGCTCAGGAATATGCTGCTGAGTATGGCCGAGAAGGGGCGCTGATTGCCGAATTGATCGAGCTCCATCCCCAGGAGGCTGGATTCGACCGCGAGGCTGTAGTCGCCGTAGAGGTTCAGGATCCCCCCTTCTGTCGCCTTCCAGGAGAACCCCATCGAACGGGACATCGTGAACTGACGCGACACGAGCTCGGTCGCGCCGTCCACCCGCTGCAGGGAGTTCGCCCTCGATCGGTTCGCCGTGAGCGCCCAGTTGAAGTTCGCGAGCGGGAAGAAGATCTTCAGATTCTTGTACTCGTCGAGTAACCAGACCCCGTCAAAGAGGTTCCGGAACGGCATGAAAAAGTAGTCCGGGGGGAGCGAGACGGCGTACGAGACCCTCGCGGTCCAGCCCCAGGAGAGGCTGTAGACCACCGACGGGCTCATGTCCGTGGATTTCGTGTAGTTGAACCCGAAATTCAGCTTGTTGAACGTATCCCTGATGTACCAGGCCTGGGACGGCAGCGAGATGTGGAACGAGGGGACGGCGTACGTGTCCGACACGTGACTGCTCTTCGACACGTTGATGAGCGAATCGTAGCTCGCCTGGGCCTGCGCCGCCGTCCCGCCGTTCGCCATCACCAGCTTCCGGAGATCGTCCGCCGCCGAGTTGACGTCGATGTCCGAATTCGAGAGGTACTTCGGCGCAATAAGCGAAACGGAGTGCGAATAGGAGATCGGGATCGTCGTCCCGGCCCAGCTTTCCGGGAAGAATTTGTCGAGCACCATGTTCGCGCTCAGCGCCCAGCTGGAGGAGAGGACGCGCGAGCCGAAGCTCGCGTCCAGCGTATGGAAATAGGGATCGACGCGCGCGTAGTTGAACGCGACCGTCGCGAAATCGGCGAGCTTGAGCTGGGTATCCATCCGCCACGCCGTCCCCGCGGTGTTGTCCACGTCGATGAGCCGGAGCTCGTCGAACCAGACTTCGCCCGTGAGGGGTTTCGGCACACCCTTCCCCAGCGGGTTCTCCACGCCTATCGCAAGGTAGACGATATTCGTCAGCGACGGATTTCCCAGAACGCGGTAGTACGACCCCGGTGGTCCGCCGGGGACGGCTTTCGGTTTGGAGAGGACGTTCACCGAGTCGCGGACCTGTTTGATCGACGTGATGTCCGCGAAGTGTATCAGCACTTCGTTCTTCGGATCCCACGCCGGCCCCGGATGGATCGGCTCGCTGTACTCGTAATAGTTCAGGCTGTCGAGGCCGAACCGGAAAAACATCCGCGCGTCGTAGTTGAGCGTGTCCACGTAGCGAAACGACGGATCACCGTGAACGAACATCTTCATCGTCCTGTAATTGAAGACGTCCAGGGCCTTGTACGTGTAGAATTTCACCGCCTGGCGGGACTCACCCGGGGGTATCCCCTTGAGCAGGATGTCCAGCGACTGTTCATTCGCCAGGACCACGTAGTCGGGCTGCGTCTTGTCCCTTTCGCCGGAGACCCCCGGAGGGGAATTGTAGGTATAGTTTTGCTCGCGGCCGACCACGCTGACGTCGAACGCGGAGTTATACTGATTATTGTACGCGCTGTCGGTCGTCGTCGCCACCTGCTTCTGCCACTGGTTCCCGACAAGGTTGAAATCCGCGATCCGGACGTGTATGGAGTCCGTCGCGTTGCGGAAGTAACACCGGATGAACTCGATGTTTTCCTGCGTCGGATTTCCGACGACCCGCGCGTACGCGCCGATCGGTATGCGGAACTGGAACCACTGGACCGGCAGGTTGTTGTTCGGGTCGATCCCTCCGCCGCCGACGACCTGGGGATTGCGCAGCGCCACGGTGTCCAGCGTGACCTCGTACTCGTAATACGAGTTCGACTGGTCGAGCACTCCGTTATGATTGATGTCTTCGGTATCCGGGTATCGTCCCGTCGGGCCGTTTGCGTTCCCTTCCGTCCCGTTGATCCTGTCGAACGCGTGCGGATCTATCGCGACCCTCGTGTTATCGAACGAGTAGTCGTCCCCGCTGGGATCCGACGCGAGCCCCGGCTCCGTCGACGAGTACCGGGCAATCAGCGAGTCATATCGCGTCTGTTCCTGTGCATCCGAGTACATATCGAGACCGACGTCTTCCCCGTCGAGCAGTATCCCCGGCGCCGTCGTACCGAGGTACAGGTCTTCCCCGTGAATCCCGGCGCGCCCGTCGTTCACGACCCCCTCGTTGATCGCCCCCAGGTCGATGTACATCTTCGAGTTGGGGGGCGCCTTGTCCACGCGCATCCAGATCTCGATGAAGTTCACGTTCTCCTTCAGGAGGTTGATTGCGGAGACCGAGAGCGGTTTCATCACCCCCGCCCAGTTCCTTGCGGGGGTGAGCGTCGTCGCCTTGTCCATCGTGTAGTTGAACGCCCCGCGCTGGAGAGGCGCGTAGGAAAAGTCAAGGACCGTCGCGATGTCGTTGGCGGGGTTGCCGACCTGCTTCCTCGGGTAAATGTCCGTGAGACGGACGTCCGTCGGCAGCCGGTTGTACCAGATCATCCTCCCCTTGGAATTCATCTTGGTCGCGTCGTCGACACCGAGCGAAGCGGAGGAAATCTGGTCGGCGGGGGGGCTCGCGTCCGTCCATCCCGCGTAGCTGATCCCCACGGGGATCGTCCGGCGGGCCCCTTCGAAATCGTCGATGTAGGCGACACCCTGTCCGCCGTCGCTCGGTATCGTGCTCGCGAGGGTATTCGGGTTGGGGCGCATGAATGCGATCTCCCCCTTGACCGAGAGGGACGACGCTTCCTTTGTGCTCAGCCCGGGAAGCGCGTCGATCGCACGCGTCAGGAACGGAAGGTTCAGCGTGGTTCCGCCGTCGATCCCGTAGATCGTATTGTTGCTCGGCTCCTCCCCCAGCCGCACCTTGTCGGAGAGGGTCTGCTGGTTCAGGTTCATGATCGTGAACCCGAGCGCGGTCGTCTGTCCGAGTGCGAGGTCCGCACGTGCGCCGAGAAGGGTTTTCGACGCGAGCTGAAACAGGTCGTTCTGCTCGAACTTGATCGAGAGGTTCGCCCCGGGAACGAGCGCCGCCGCGTTGCGGATCACCACCTGCCCGACGATGTAATCGACCGTGTAGTCGACATTGACGAGAAGGGGCGTCCCGTTCAGAAGGACGGAAACGCTCCCCTCCACGACGTTGAACCCGAGCGAGAACTGGGAGGTGGCGTCCCCCGTGGCTTTGCCCCGTATGATATACCTGTTCGCCAGGCTCTGCTGTGCGAACGTCTGCGTCGTATCGTAGACGGCGGGAAACACGAGCGTGCTGTCGGTCGTGAGCACGTTCACGGGGGGGGATTTCGCCTTGAAATAGTTCCGGATGCCGTCGTCGAACGGCCGGAGCGACGGAAATATGACCTCCGCCCGGGTGACGCTCACGGTGCGCCCCGGACGGAAATCGAACGCCGCCCCCTGCTGATCCGGCTGGAGGAGCGTCCCGGAGGGGGAGAACTTGCCGAACCCCATCACGCGCAGGAGAGGTTCGTTCAGTATGCTGTTCTGGTCCTGTGAACCCGGGATCTGCCGGAATATGTCAAGCGCGAACCCCTGCTGCTTCAGGTTGCGTCCGAGCCCCGGAATCGGGTAAATGTTTTTCAGGAGCTGGTTCCAGCCCACGGCGTACGATCGGCCGTTGGAGAGGAGGTTTTTCGGCTTGACGAGCTTCAGGACAATCGTCGTATCCGCCGCGTTGAATGTCCTGGTAAGTTCGCCGAATTGCTTCCCCTCCGCCGTCCTGTATGCAATGCCGACGAAGAGCTGATCCGCGACGTTGACGTTGAGCGAAAGCTCGCCGATGTACCCGTTGCCGTCGAGCTCGTATTGCGACGGGTCGAGTTTGACGACGGGACCGATGTCGATCAGCCCCGCCGCGTCGGGATCATTGCGGCAGGTATCGTACCCGGTCGGGCCCGACCAGGGATCCAGCGTGATCAGCGCAATGGCATGCCGCTCATTGGGATCGGGTTTGATCCCGGACCTCTGGACCCAGACCTCCGCCTCGACGATCTGCTTGAGGGAATTGGTGATTGTCGGCGGCTCATTCTGGTAATACGGTTCGTACAGGCTCTTGTAGATGGTGTCGACGAAGAAATGGTTCGTCGCAAACTCGTACGGCCGTATCTGGAAATCGCTTTCCTGCGAACCGCCGGTGACCGCAACTTCCTTGATCTGCCCTTTTTTCTGGGAGGCGAGCGCCGTGAGCCGGAGAGGGCCGAGCTGGAACTGCGATTTGATGCCGAACAGCGCCTGGCTGCTCCCGATGAACGACGAGGGGGTCTGGAGCGACACGTTCCCGGCTTCGACGCTCTGCACGATCTCGTCGTCGTACCCGGTGTACTTGATCTTCAACTGGTTCTCGTATTCGAACGTCCTCTTCGTGTTCCAGTCGGCGAGGATGTTCAGCTTGTCCCCGATCGTACCGTTGACGTTCACCTGGACTTCCTGGTTGAAGTCAGGCTCGCTTCTCACCTGGTCGAGCGTCGAGAGGGTCGTCTGGTCGGATTTCGTCGAACGAAATCCCGCCTTGATGTCGACGGCGCCCGTCACGTTCAGGTTGATTTCGTTCTTGCCGAATATGCTGAACAGCGGGTTTGCCGGAACCGGGATGCTGATCTTCGTGATGTTCGCGAGCATGTCCCCGATGTCCTTCTTGACGAGGACCTTCGGCTTGCGCGCTTCCGCGGCGAGCATCTGGCGCCGCTCGTACTTCAGCCGTTCGGCGATGTATTCTTTCAGCGGCACCGATTCCGGAATCTTTGCATCCGCGCCCCCTACGGTCTCGCGGTACATCATGCCCGACCCCGTCGAATCGAACCCTATCTCCCTCCGGTACGACATGGCGTGATTTTGCGCGAAGAGCGGGTAGGTGCGCTCGGGGAAGGGATGCACGACCGGGTCGTCATGGCGCACGTACACGAAATCACGCATCCGCTCCGTCGAGTCCTTGTCGACGACATACGTCGTGTCGGTAATCGTGAACCTGCGCTGAGCGGTCCTGAGGGAATCGACACGGACCGAATCCCGGTGCGTCGAATCGGCGCGGGCCGCGGCAATGGCAAGGAGGCTGTCGGCGTGCGTGCGGGGAATCTGCCCGCGGACCCAGGTCGGGGGATTCGTATCGGGAGGAGCCCCGGAGAACCCGGAGACCGGCCCCGGTTCACGGGGAAGCCCGGAACCGGACACGGATCCCGGGGCCGCAAGGACGACGGCAAGCCCCGCCGCAGCGGCCGCGATGAACGCGGCGTCGAGGAAGTGTCTTCGGAATATCGATGGAACCTGAGGGAGCAAGGAATCCGGGTCCGTTCTTTTGATTGCCAATTTCCCGGACCCTGTTGAGGGGACCGGGGACTGTCTTCGCGAGGCGGGCCCGGAGCACACTCCGGGCGGACTCGCGTCAGCGCCGCGTGCAATGAACCGCCGCGGGGCTGACAGGAGCGCTGATGGTGAACCGCTCCTCAATCGTTAGCAAGCACTCTCGATACGGACTCCTCGCTGAATGCGAAAGGCATGTTCAAGATAGCATCCCCTCCAGACAATTGCAAGGCGGCGGAAGCCGAATTGGAAAAGAGCCGAATTGGAAAAGAGGGCGCCGCGCGGTATATTGGTGCATCATGCTGAGCAGCCTCCGACAACGGTACCTCATCCAGCGCTACATCCTGCGCGCCCACTTCGGCCCCTTCGCCTTCTCGCTTGTGACCCTGATGTTCGTGTTCCTTCTGCAGTTCATCATGAAATTCATCGACCAGCTCGTCGGGAAGGGGCTCACCCCCTGGGTCATCATGGAGCTGATCGCCCTGAGCCTGGCCTGGATGCTCGTCCTGGCGGTACCGATGTCCGTTCTTGTCGCCACGCTGATGGCGTTCGGCGACCTGTCATCCAGGAACGAGATCACCGCCATGAAGGCATGCGGCATGAGCACGTACCGCATGATGCTTCCCGTGTTCGCCGGCGCGCTCGCCGTCGGGCTGGCCCTCCTCTGGTTCAACAACGACGTCCTGCCGGACGCCAACCACAGCCTGAGGACGCTGACGATCGACATCAGGCGCAAGAAGCCGACGATTAACCTGCGGAACGGCGTGTTTTCCCAGGACATCCCGGGCTATTCGATACTCGTCCGCAAAACGTTCGAGAAGACCAACGATCTCGAGGGAGTGACGCTCTTCGACTATACGAACCCCGGCGTGAACGTCTGCATCACCGCCGAGCGGGGGACGATCTCCTTCTCCCCCGACTTCCGCAAGCTCATCATGGACCTGAAGCGGGGGGAGATCCACCAGCTCGACCTGCAGAAAATGATGGACTACCGCAAGATCAGGTTCGAGAGCCACAGGATCGCCATGGACGTCGAGGGGTTCGATTTCACCCGCTCCTCCGAATCCGCATTCCAGCGCGGCAACAGGGAGCTCGGCGCACCGGCCATGATGCTCATCGTCGACAGCCTGCGGGAAGCGCGGGGAACCGTCGAAAAGGGGCTCCGCGAACGGACGACGCAGGAGACCGATTCGCTCCTTGCGGGCGAGAACGTGAGCATCGCCACCCCCTACGTCTACGCCCCGGCCAACGCCTCCGCGTACTCCGCGCTCAACGATGCGCGGGCCTTCAGCACGACCGTGGCCACCGAGCTCTTCCGCATCGAGAATCTGGACCGCCAGATCGACCAGTACATGGTGGAGATTCATAAAAAGTACTCCATCCCCATGGCGTGTCTCGTGTTCGTCCTCATCGGCGTCCCGCTCGGCATCATGGCCCGCAGGGGAGGATTCGGCACCGCCGCGACGCTCAGCCTGGGGTTCTTCGTCCTCTACTACGCCTGCCTGATCGGCGGCGAAAAGCTCGCCGACCGCGGACTCCTCTCGCCGTTCACCGGGATGTGGTCCGCCAACATCATCATCGGGCTGATGGGCGTCTACCTGACCGTCCGGGTCGCGAGAGAGACCGTCGTCATCGACTGGTCGTTCTTCACGCGGTTCATCCCCCGCAGGTGGCGCTCACGCATCATCGCCCCCCCGGACGAGGACCCCGCACGCCCGTGAAACTCCTCGACCGGTCCATCATCCGCCAGTTCCTCACCACCGCCGCGTTTTCCCTGCTGGCCGTCCTCCTCGTGTTCATCGTCATCGACGTGATGGAGAAGCTCGACGATTTCATCGACAAGCAGGCGGGATGGGGGATCATCGTCCAGTACTACATCTTCTTCATTCCCGAGATCATCAAGCTCATCATCCCGGTGGCCATGCTCCTGGCGAGCCTGTTTGTCACCGCGCGGCTCTCCACGCAGAACGAGCTGACCGCGATGAAGTCCAGCGGCATCAGCCTGTACAGGATCATGGCGCCGTTCGTCTGCGTCGCACTCGTCGTCAGCGCCATTTCAGTCTATTTCAACGGATGGGTTGTTCCGTTCGCCAATCAGAAGAAATTCCTGATCGAGCGGGTCTACCTTCACAAGGACGTCGTCAGCGCGTCCGGGGCCAACATCTACATCCAGGACTCCAGGACGCGGATCCTCTCACTCGGCTACTTCGACGACACGCGGAACATCGCCACCCGCGTGAGCATACAGGACTTCAACCCGGCCGATCCGACCGTCATGACCGACAGGATGGACGCGGTCAGCATGGCCTGGGATTCCGCCTCGCGGAGCTGGACGCTCAACGCGGGAACCCGCCGCTGGTTCACCGCCGACACCGAACACCTCGAGCAGTTCACGACCCGTCCCGCCGGCGAGCTTCATTTCGATCCCGACGATCTCCGCAAGAAACAGGAGAAGCCGGACGAGATGGATTACTACACGCTCCAGCAGTTCATCGCCAGCCAGGAGAACGCCGGTCAGGACGTGGCGCGCTGGCTCGTCGATTTCTACAGCAAGATCTCGTTCCCCTTCGCCAGCGTCATCGTCGTGCTCTTCGGCGTCCCGTTTGCCTCGCAGCAGCGCCGCGGGGGGGTCGGCGTGCAGCTCGGGATCAGCCTTCTCATCTGCTTCATCTACCTCATCTTCATGAAGGTGAGCCAGGTCTTCGGGTACAACGGAGACATCAACCCCCTGCTGACCGCGTGGGCGGCGAACATCATGTTCTTCGCGGGCGCGGTCTTCGTCATGATCCGCGTGCAGAAGTAACCCGGCTAAAGCCCCCAGGACAGCTTGAATGTCGGAACGGTCGTGTACCCGCCGAACGACGGAACCCGCGCCGAACCCACCGACGCGTGCAACCCCCTGTTGAACGAACCCGCCGTGAGGGCCGCATCCACCGCGCTCACGACGTGATTGACGAACGCGATCGCGACGTACGTGCTTGCGGTCGTGTAATACGTGTTCGCCTGCCCCCGCTGACCCGCATACCAGAGGAGCTCCGTCGAAAGCTGCTGTCCGTAATTGAACGAGGGCGGGGCATCGTCCCATCCCTGGTTGAACTGCGGGTACTTCCCTATGAGCTCGTAGTACTGCTGGGTGTTGTACGCCGGGAGAACGTGCGAATAGTACATTCCCGCCGTCGTCCCGGCGATGTCCGATTCCATCCTGTTGAGTTCCGACCAGTTGACCCGCATCCACGGGGGATCGTTCTCCGTCCCGGGAATGATCACCTGGTAGTTCCCCCCGCCGGAGCATAATGGGCGAGCGCATAGTTGGCATAGCTCACGACGCTCCAGTGCGCGTTGGCAAAGTTCTGGAAGAAGTCCGTTTGCCGGTTCCCCTTCTGATCGTATTTGTAGGCCATCGCCCAGAGCACCCCTTCGGCGGCGAGGAATATCGCCGACTTAAGATAACTCTCGGTGTAAAATTCTCCCGCACCGGGAAGCACGAGCGAAAGTCCTCCCGCAAGCCACGGGGATTTCCGTGACGGGAGCGTCGCGTCGGGCGTCCCTTCCTGCAAATCCGGGCGGGGGGCGGGGACTCCGGCGAAGTCGATGCGCGCGTCACCGCTCAGAACCACATCGGGACCGTGAGGGCGGAGAACGAGGCTGCGGGGGTTATCCCCCGCGCGGGCGGTGAGTGTAAGGATCAAAAGAAGGGAGATCAAAAGAATCTTATTCATGTGCTCACCTTATGCAAAGAAGGTTGCTTCGATTCGCCTGCAATGACATGATGAACCGTGCTCACTCCAGGTCGAATCCAAAGAGAATGCCGAAGTAGAACCGCCATTCTTTTCCGTACGTCACGGTCTGGTTGCTGGTCCTGACGTATCGGTCGAAGCTGTTGAGCCCGTAGGCCGCGTCGAAAAAGAAGCACGTCGGAAACGCATAGAACGACACGGACTCGAGACGGATTTCCGCCCCTGCATCCCCCTTCCACGTGCCGGGAACCGTGTTGTTCTCCCCCCAGGCGTTGCCGATGTCGCCGAAGACCGACGCGTACAGCCGCTGGAAGTAGATCTGAAGAAGCCGGAAGTCAAGGTCGTTCGAGATCGGGAACCGGTAGCTCAGGCCGGCGACCGCAATATCGTTTCCGCCGATCGAATAGAAGGGATACCCCTTCATCCCGATCAGCCCCCCGCCGTAGAAGTCGAAGAACTCGTCCACGGGGGGACCGATGATCGTCCCCCCCCGCAGCGAGAGGTTCAGCGTGTGGTTCTTGAAGAGGAACGGGATGTATTCCTGCCACGTCATCTCGAGCCGGGTGAAATTCACGGTCTTGTAGATCGGACGGAGCCCCGACGGGGTCATCTCATATTCCCCGTCGCCGTTGAACTTGTTGAGCTCCCTCCCGATGCGGAACATGATCCGCCGCCCCGAGGGGTTGATATTCATCGTCGTGGCAGCGTGAAGCGCGTCGAGTTTGTACGTGAGGTTGAGCGTGTTCGCGATCAGGTACAGGTCCCCGGACGAGGGGACCAGCGAGGGGGGGTTCGTCTCGGGATCGATGAAATTGTCGATGATCGAGGTGTAGCGGCTGTGCGCGTACCGGAACTCGAGATTATCCAGCTCCGAAAACGCCGGCTGGCTCAGCGCGAAATCAAATTCGAGAAGATCGTACGTCACGGAGACCGGGATCGTCGAGGCGGGGAGCGAGATCTCGTTTCCCGTCTTGCGCGTGACGTTGTAAATCTCCAGGCTCGCCGTCGGCGCGAGCCCGAGAGTGTACAGGAGGGGTATCTTGTCACGGTAGAAGAACTGGAGGAAGAGGTCCCTCTCGAGCTCGGCATTGATCGCGGCACCCGCGAAGAAGCCGAGCCGGTCCAGCACGTCGTTCGAGAAGAGATACAACCCGGGCTTGACGAGGTCGAGCGCCTTGTTCCGGGGGTTGTAATTGTCGACCCGGATGAACGGCACGTACGTCACGCTCGTGAATATGTTCCTGTACGGCCTCGCCTCAACGGGGGGGACGCCCGAGTCATTGTACGCCCTGAGCGCCTTCCAGTCGAACTGGGGAGAATTCTGCGCCACCCTGAGCGGGGGGAGGCCCGGAGGCTCGGGGATCGGGCCCGGGGCGCTGACGTACCGGAAGTCGCCCTCCTCAAGCGGAGCCGGGTGCGCCATCCCGTAGAGCTTGTACCCGTGCGAGGTGTACGCCGAATACACGATGTCCCCGGAGGCGTTCACCGTCGGACAGAATGCGCCCCCCAGCACGTTCGTGAGCTGCGATACCGTTCCCGTGCCGACATCGTAGGAATAGAGGTTGAATATGCCCGTCCGGTCAGAGGAGAAGACGATCCGCGACCCGTCGCTCGTGAAGACACCCGTCCTCGAATCGTCGTTTCCCTGTATGAGGAACCTGAGACTGCTCCCGTCGGGGCGGATCTCCGCGATGCTCCTCCCGTCCTTTATCGAGTAGTCAAATATGAGACGGTCGCCCGAGGGGCTCCATTTCGGATTGTAGACCTGCTCCCCCTGCCCATAGTGTGTGATCAGCCTCTCCCCCGTTCCGTCGGCACCCGCGATCGCGATGTTCGTGGTCCCGTCCGCGTTCACGACATAGGCGATCGTCTTTCCGTCGGGGGACACCGAGGGCTGCATCGCGCGCCTGCCGTGCGTGATGCGCGTCTCCTCTCCCGTTTTGAAATCGTACCTGTAGATGTCGAACTGGAGATAGGAGTGAGGATTGTCGCGCGTGCTCTTCCCGTAGTAGATACTGTACCCGTCCGGAGACCACGCCGGCGACGTCCTCACCAGGGAACGTACGAGAGCCGTTTTCCCCGATTCAAGATTGACGACATAGAGGGACGAGAGGCCCGCATAATCCTCCGTCATCGCGCTGACAAACGCGACCTTCTTCCCGTCCGGCGAGTAGGAAGGATACAGGTTGGCGAAGCCCGTCATATCGTCGAACCGCTCCAGCGTACCCCCCCCGTGCCCGGCCAGACGGGGCAGGCCTTCGCCCGTGAGCTGCGCCTTCAGGTTCACGACCTCCTTGGGATCGATGAACTCGTTCGTGGGAACGAACTTCAGGGAGTCACCCGTGCGCAGGTTCGTCCGGACGGCCGCGACACGGTCTTCGTAGTCCTTCCGGACTCCTGATTTCCACTCCTCGTACACGTCTTTCCCGCTCTTCCCCACCGCCCGCCGTATCGCCCCGTCGATCGTCACTTCCGTGAGCGTGGAGAGATTCCGGGAAATCTCCTTCAGGACGTTTTCCCCGTACTTCCGCGCGAGATAGCTCACGAACGCGAACCCGGAATTGTACGACGATTCGTTCCCCAGGCTCGTCTTCCCGAAGACTCCCATTTCCTCCCATCCGAGCATGTTTCCGTCGAGCGCGTAGGACCGGAGGATCATGTCCCTGTGCGAGTCCCAGAAGTCGTATGCCAGGTCGTTCCGGTTGTACTGGGCGACGCCTTCGGCAAACCAGGTCGGGACAACGAAACCGGAGAGGGGGTACGACACGACGACGTTCGGGTACCCGTAGAGGACGTCAGGCCTCCGCTCGGATTCGTAGCCGAGCCACTGCAGGTAAAGGGCGGGCATCCGCCTGCCGAACTTCATCGAGGTCTGTATCTGCACGATGTGCGTGAACTCGTGCGTGACAACGTTCCTGAGCCAGTTGTGGGTCCCCCGGAACTCGAAATCCATGCTGGGGGCATAGAGCTCGATCTTGTTGTCGAAGAAATATGCCGCGCCGTTGGAGATGTCGTCGTAGTCGACGATGACGAAGCTCACCTTCTCCGTCGGCGTGTGGTCGTACAGGGACGTGACGGGCCCGTAAATGTCTTCGGCGACCTTCGCGACGGTCCGCCCCGTCCGCTCCGCGCCGTCGTGGTAGTGCACGAAGAAGTGGGGGGTCTCGATCGTATGCCACACGAGCTCGGGATGGTTGAAGTCTTCCTGGGCCGCTCCCCGGCCTGCACAGAAAGTCAGAAGAACAACGAGCGCGGCAGCGGGAATGCGGGCCGCGCGCCGCGGGGCGGGAATGGTGTGCGGTCTTCTCGCCACTATTTCACCACCGCGACTTTCACGATCTTCACGCCGCTCGAGGAGCCGCTCGTCGCTTCGATCCTCGCGAAGTAGATCCCGCTCTGGACATGGGACACGTCCCAGGAGATCTCGTTGTCGAGTCCGCCGTTCCCCTGGCCGCTGAGCGTCGTCACGAGATCGCCTGCCATGTCGAATATCTTGATGTTCACGGAGGAGTTCTGTGAGACAAAATACCGGAAGAACGTCTTCCCGCTGTACACCGGGTTGGGCCAGTTGTACGCGCGGTCGGGCGGGAAGAACGCCGATGCGGTCGGGACGACCGCGAGCGGCGTGAGGTCAAGCCCGCTGTGCCGGGAATCCCTCCCGAACTGGGGCCAGGGGTAGAGCTTCGGGATGGGAGAACCTGTGTAGTGCCCTGTGACCCAGGCCGATATCGATCCGTCGCCGGATGCTACTGCCAGGACGATCCTGCCTCCGGATGTCATGATCGCAGCCGCGGACCCGCCGAATGTCACCGTCGGGGAAGTCGAACCTGCAAGGAGGGGGAAACCCGGCACAGGACTTCCCTTCCCGGTCACGGCGTATACCAGGCCGGTGTAGGAGGGGACGACGATCTCGACATTGCCGTCACCGTCCACATCCCCGACGACCGGGTTCTGGAGAAGATCATTGCGGGGAACGCTGACAGGGAAGTTGTCGAGAAGCGTGCCGCCTGCATTGTAGGCCGATATCCCCTGGCTGCCGCAAAGGACGATGTCTCTCACTCCGTCTCCATCCACGTCGGCAAGGACGGGGGCAGACACGCTTCCGGTGGAGACCGGGAACCCTGCCACGCTCGAAAGCGACGAGTCGACCAGAAACAGCAAGCCCTGGTCGTTCACAATCGCGATGAGAACTCTTCCCCGGATGCTGTCAGGACCGAAGAGGCCCGCAGCGGCACCGGTGATGGCAGAGGTTCCCACTCCGCGGACGACGTCGGCCGCGGCGGAGTTTCCCGCACCGGTTCGTCGCGTGAGGCGCACGGTGCCGTCGGTGTACGTAACGACGAACGAATTCGTTCCCCTCCACCTGCTGATCCCCGTAACGAAGGGACCGCCGGCAGGCGACCCCGCGGGGATGCTGTCGCCCACCGTTCCGTCAAACCTGATAAAGTACACGGCCCCGGACGGGTTTGCGACGGCGATGAGCGAGTCGCTCACCACGGGAGCGGTCCAGGGGCCGCCGGGAATGTCGCGGCTGAAGAGCGGTCGGGCGAGACTGTCGGCGGTCGCAGCCGTCACTGTCTGTGCGTGGAGGGTCCCGATTCCCAGGCCGCCCGCATCCACGGAAATCACATCCGGCACCCCGTCTCCGTTGACATCCGCGATTGCCGGGGAAAGTCTGAATCCCTCGTTCTGGATCGCCGACACGGCCACGATGCCGGAAGTGCGGAACGGCGTCACGTGGCCGGTGGAATCCGCCGGGAGAAGGTACACCTTCCCTCCCACGGGAGGCGGGGAATTCCATCCTCCCGCCGTAAACCGCGGCAGAGGGTAACCCGTCGTACCGACGACAATTGTCTGTCCCGTCGTACCCCCGAAATCTCCGATGCTCACCGCGTTGCTGCCGATGAATTCCCCCGTCTGACGGGGGAATCCCTGAACGGGTGCGATCGCGTCGCCCCGTATCACCTGCAGGGTCATGCGGGGTCCCCGCACGCTGAAATTGTTCACCGTGATATGGCTGAGGGCGCCGAGGTTGCTGTTCGAATTCGGAAACGTCGCTGCGGAAAACTCGTTCTTGTTGACCGGGGATGCGTTCCCGCTGAACCAGAAATCGAGCGCGGTCCCCGATTCGCTGCCGAGCCCGGGCTGCGTGATGTCGTACGTGTGGCCGATGTCCTGAGAGCCGTCCGCTTCCTCAAGGTTCACACCGCGGTGGCTCGAATCCGCATTGACGGCGTTGACGGCGATCTTCGCGTCGATCACCGATTCGTCGATGTGCCAGATGAGTATCCCGCCGTCGTAGAACGTGCCGTCGACATCGACTCCTCCCGGGAGGCTCCAGTCGGAGACCGCCACGTCGGTGATCGTGCCGCTCAGGCCGGAGACGTCGTCGAACGTGAACCCGGCCGTGTCGCGGGCGAAGTGCTGCACCCGCGTGACGCCTCCGGACACGGAGGTGATCGTCTGTCCCGTTCTGAACGGATCCCGGTTCCGGTTCTCGACGAGAAAGTACTCGGCATCGGATATCGGGATCCTGTAGATCGTATCGGCGAGCGCCACGGCCGGAACGTTCAGGACCGATGTCCCCGCCCGGGCGACGATCGGGGTCACCCAGCCCAGCCAGAACTTCTCCCAGGCCGAGGGCTCGGGGGGAAACGCGCCGCTGAAGCTGAATATCGACTGGCCGTCCATGAGGCCGAACCGGCCGATCCCGGAAGCGCCGCTCTGCGTATCGAAGAGATCCGGGAGTCCAAGGTAGCTCCCGAGCGAGGCGCAGAGGAGCCCGTTCATCCCCAGGTTCAAATCCGCCGAACCGGTCGCGGTCTGTATCGTGCGGTTCTCGGTCTCGGGCATGATCACCGTGTTCACGACCTGGTGCGCCCCCCCGTTGACGGAGATGCCGCCGCCGAGAAGCGCACCGAGTGCAATCGGTCCCAGATAGATCGAGGGAATGTCGTGAGGCGCCGGATCGAACCCGAGCGAGCTGACGAGATCCACGTCATGTCCGACTCCCGCGTGGAAGAGGACAAAGCAATCGAACTTCGAGAAATCGGCCACGGCCCCGGAGGAATCCACCGCGTGCCACGTATCGCGGGCGAGGTTTGCAAGCCGGACATTCGATTCCCCCGGGCGGGGGCTGTAATCGGCCATCACGCCCGAGAGAGTGTACACCGTCCCGACGAGCGTCCACCGGACGTTCGTCTTTCCCTTTGACGCTTTCCTGAAGTAGTTCGACAGAAAGGCAAGGTGACCTGCGAAATACGCGCTGTCCCGGGGAGGAGCATCGATGAACGGGGTCCCCGCCGCAGGGGTGAGGACAAACTGCCCGTTGCCGTCTTTCGATTGATCATTGTCTTTCTGGAACTGCACCATCACCGCCAGCACGCGAACGGTATCGTACGACGTGAGCGCCCGGGGCGATCTCCTCAAGTCTCCCTGCGACGGGGAGAGGGGATGGCTGAGATGCTGGGCGAGCGCAGCCGCGGTGAACACGAGCGTAAGAAGGAATGGACGCATCAGAGGCATGAAAAAAAGCGATCGAGTCAAAATGAGAGGAACCGGGGGTCCCCCGCGTCGCGCCGGAGCGCGACGCGGGGCGGCCGTTAATTACCGCCCCAGGCGATCAGGAGCGAAAACCGGATCGTGTCAGACAGAGGTTCATCCTGCGACGCCGAGATATAGCTGAAATCAAACCCGTAGATGTCGTACCGGATGCCGGCGCCGAACGTGAGGAACTTCCTGTTCCCGTAATTCGGGTTCTCGTAGAAATAGCCGATGCGGAGAGCGAGCAGCCTCGGCGCGCCGTACCAGTATTCCACGCCGCCGCACACGTCGACCTGCTTCAGCCCGCCGTCCCCCCACGCCGTGAAGAGCGACTTCGGGAGCGCGTCGGACGTGCCGTCGTTGTAGCGGCGCACGAGCAGGCGGGTGAAATCAAGAGACGCCGTCATCGAATTGTAATCGTCGCTCACGATCTTGTACCCGAGGCCGACACGCAGGTCCGTCGGCAGAGGATCGGCCTGCGCCGCGTCGACGTAGGTGACCTTCGGACCCAGGTTCGTGAGGTTGACTCCCATGCTGAGCCGTTTGCCGAGATCTCCCAGCAGGGGGACGTTAAAGCGGTCCGGGCGGTACATGAACGCCAGGTCGACCGCGACGGTGGATGCGATCCCGTTCCCTTTCTCGGCCTCCGCCCCGATCGGGGAAAGCGCGCTGTGGATAAACCGGAGGTTAATCCCGATGCCGAGGTCGTCGTACGCCTTTGTCGCATAGCCGACGGTGACGGCGTATTCATACGATTTGAACGTGCCGATCGGCGTCGGCCCGGAAGAATTCGTCAGCGTGAATTCCCCCAGGTTGAGGTACGTGACAGCGGCGCCGAGCGTCCCCCCTATCCCGTCGATATGCATCCTGAAATTCAGGTAGTCATAGAAAAGATCGGGGAGCTGGAACTGCGGCAGCCAGTTGGCGTGCGTGATGCTGACCTCCTGGCCGTCCATGAACGCGAGCGCGCCCGGATTCCAGTAGATCGCGGACGCATCATCCACGGTCCCCGTTCCCGCCTCACCGATGCCTGACGCTCTCGATGTCGGCGCGATCTCCAGAAACGGAACTGCCGACGCTCCCGGCTGCGCGCTCAGTCGGCCAGGCATCACTGCCGCGAGCGCCGGCAGGAGTGCCAGCAGCAGGGCCACGCGTGAGAAGCCTTTTCGTGTAGACATGGTGATCATCCTCCCCGGATATTGATGGTGTGTGCTACTGAACTTTCGAAAGCTTGCTGAGCGCTTCACTGGAGAACCGCCCGTCGGCGGTCCGCACGATGAGCTTGTAGAGGTACACCCCGTTGGCGATCACGTCCCCGTCCCTGTCCCGCCCGTCCCAGGGCACCCTGACGAACGAGTCCCCCGGCGCGTAGGCATCCAGCGTCCGTATCAGCCGCCCCGCCACGGTGAAGATCTTCACCGTCACATTCAGCGGCTCCGTCTGGTTCTGCCGGAAGGTGAACTCCGTCCCCGAACCCCCGAACGGGTTCGGGTAGTTGAACACGTCGGTGACGGTCAGCCGGTCGCTCGAGGCCACCTGGAAGGCCGTCTCGGCGCTTCCCGAGTTGTCGAACGAGTCCCACGCCCTGACGCGTATCGTGTTCTTCCCCTCCGGCACGTTCTGAAGAGGGTACTGGATCGAACCCTCCCTGTAGCTGTCCAGCTTGCTCGTGTAGTAGTTCGTCAGGTCGGTGCTCTGCGAGGCATTGTTGAGCCACGCCTCGATCCGGTGCCCCACGCCCGAGGTTGAGGTGTTGATTCCGCTGGAATCCGACAGGTCGACGATCAGCAGGGGGTTCTCATCGACAAGGTCCCCGGCACGGTAGGCGTGGCTCCCGAGATAAATCTGCACAAGAGGGCCGGTCTTCGGGTTCACCGCCGTCGAGTCCGTCCCTCCGATGTGGACGTTTCCGGTGTAGGCCTGCGCGTCGGTGCCCCCCGTCCGGTACGCGTACGCCACGAGCCTTCCCCGCGAGAGGCTGTCGCCGTACTGTATGTCCTTCGGCACGATGAACGTCGCGGTGAAGCGCCCGCTTGCCACCGAACTCTCGCCGCGGAACAGGAGCCCGCCGGTCGCCGCGTAGCTCCAGCTGTACGGCGGAGGAAAATCAACAATCGTCTGCGTTCTCGTCGCGTCGTTGAGCGTCACCTGCACCAGACCGTTGTACGAGGCGTCAACCTTGTTCGACGCGTCCCGGATCGTCCCGGCGACCGTGACGCGGGAGAGGGAGCGAAGCTGCGCGACGGTCGAGAGAGGAACCCCCGCGCTGTCCATCGGACGGGCGTTGACGCTGTCGAACGATGCGTACCCTGCAGGAAACTGGAGACGCATCGTCGGGTCTCCCAGGTAGGAGTATTTCTGATCGTTGTCGCCGTTCCCGCCTGCCGCCTTGTAGGCAAAGAGAGCGCTCGCGGGCCTGTCGACGATGACTCTCAGGTACGCATCGCGCGTGAACATCGCCTGGTATGTCCCCTGGTTCAGCGCGGCATTTTCACCCGCATACACCTTTCGGTCCGCCGAAACGACGCCGATCGCACCGCCGTCCGGCTTGTTAATGAGCGATTCGCTCCCTGTGCGGTTCAGCGGATCGTCAAACTCGGAGAAGTTGCACGTCGCCAGGAAGAACACTGCCAGCCGGTCGGTGTTCACAAGCTGGGGAACCGACGTGGGGATGTCGAACACATCGTCGTTCGAGAGCTGCGAGGGGTTCCCGTGCCCGGCGAAGTTGACGATGAGGACCCCCTGGTTGATGTCGTCGATGATGGCCTGGTACGCACCCGGCTTTCTCCTCCCCGCGGCCGTGAAGACCGTTGGATATTCGGCGAGGTAGACTTTCTTCTCTTCGAACTCGCTCGGCGTAAACAAGGGACCCGAGAGGGTCTCGGCGGCGTCGCTGTGCAACGTCCCGTCCCCCGTTTCGCCCCCGTCCGGAGTCCAGTAGTCGTCCCCGATGAACAGGAGACGCATCTTCCATCCGTCGCTCACCGAACTCGCCTCGTAACGCATCAGCTTGTCCACGAAGGCGTTCGATTCCGCTTCCGTGCGCGCCGAGAGCCGTCCCACGACGAGCCAGGGAGCGTCCGTCCCCCCGAATTTTGCATAGTAGTCGTCGGTGGCGTAGCTCCCGAGGTCGTCCAGCGACTCCGGCGTCTCCCACGTTGGTACGAAACTCGACTGCACACCGAGTATCCCCTTGTAGTCGAACGAAGCCTGGCCGAGCATCAGGACGAACTGCGGGGCCGGACTCCAGGTGCGGTACGCGTAGTACAGAAAATCACGTATCGCCGTCACGTCCGTGAGTCCCCCGCTGAACTCGTCGTAGATCTCGTTCACGTCCGCCACGTAGACTTTCATCCCGCCGTGAAGCGGATCCGAGCGGTAGGCCGCAAGCCGGTCGGCCCCCGAGCGGTACTGGGGCGCCGTCACGATGATAAAATCGGCACCTCCCGTGTATCCCCGGACGTTCTCGTTGGACATCTTCGTCGCGCCCGAGGGGACACGCCACGAGCTCCCCGCAACCGCCCAGTACGCCGACGGGTTTCCCCCCGCCTCCAGCGCCCTGAAGAGGAACGATCCTCCGAGCCCTGTTACCATCCGTACGTTCGCGTGGTCCGTCACGTTGAACACCATCGGCATCGCGCTGAAATTCTGCAGGTGGTATTCCACCACCGACGTCGTATCGGGAGCATAGAACCGGAGCGAATCGTTGACCCCTGAGAGCGTCCTCGGATAAAGGATCTCGAACCAGTCGATCCATCCCGAAGACACGACGCCCGTTCCGCTGTACGCAAAATTGAGCTGGCTTGTATTAGACGCGAGAGACGATTTTCCACTGAAAAGGAACGTCCCCTCGGAAGCGACGATGTAGCCCCCCGACGGGCCCAGAGGGGCATATCCGATCTCATTACCTGCTTCGCTGACCGTGAAGGCGGGCGGATTGTCCGCCTGCCCCGCCAGCGCACACCGGTATACAATAGAGCCGGTGGGCACGAGGCCGGGGAGTATGTTCACGTACGTGAACGACGATCCGTTACCCACCTGCTCGCCGAACCACTGGCGGCCGCTCCCTTCCCCTCCCACGAGCGAACTGAGCAGGAGGTTCGTCCGTTCTTCCTCGTTGGCGATCCCGTCGGTGAACGTGTCCTTCAGAAGATCCGTCGCCGAACTCGCGAGCGAGGGCTGCGCCGCCATCCGCTTCCCCTGGCTCCCGCCGTACGTCAGCCAGTAGTAGTTCACCTCGGAGTAATCGTGTATGTAATGACGGAGCGATTTCGCCTGCGCGTCATACCGCCACCCCCGCGCACCCTTCCCGTAGAAGAGCACGTAGTCCCCCGCATCGAACTTCCCGTCGGACTCCCCGTAGACGTATATCGCATCTTCCACCAGGTCGGTCGGCCGCGCCGCGTTGATGTCTTCCGGAAGCTCCGTCCCCCCGTTCCCGAATATCCGTATCGTCCGCGGATCGATCCCGCTCACGTTGATCCCCAGCGATGCCAGGTAGTTCGCGTCCAGGCGGTACATCCCCTCGGCCGTCACCGTGAGACGGTACCAGGTTCCCGAGGCGAGAACGCTCGGAAGCGGGGCGCTCACGCGGGAGAGACTCCCCGAACCCCACGAGCGGGCCGCCGCATAATTGAGGGGCACGCTCTTCAGTATCGCGTCGTCGGCCCGGAGCGCCGGCAGCGGGGACGGCGGACCGAATACCACGTCCACAACAATGCGCGTGTATTTGCGCACGGTACGGGACGCGGGGTTGAACTGGACGGGGGTGATCCTCACCCCCCCGAGGAACATGTTCCGGACTCTCCCCACCGGGGCAAGCTCCGCGACAGATGCCGGCGCAAGCCCGCTCTTCCCGTACCGCACCGGATCAGGCTCGTAGGCAAGCGTCGGAGACGACTTCCCGTTCCTGTGCAATGTCGGGACGGGGGCCACGAGCGTGTTCGGGATATCCTCGTAATCCGCCGCCACGACGCTGAGCGAACTCCCCGATATTCCCGGAAACGCCAGCGGAACGGTCCGTGTGCGTATGTCGGGACCGCCCGACGATCCGGATCCTACAGGAGGCTGTCCCCCATCGAAGTCATACAGCGTATACTGCGCGCCGCCGGCAACCAAAGAACGGGGCGCAAAGTACTGAGCGCGGTACTCGATCCGGACCGAGCGAGCGTCTGAACGCACCACGGTCACGTCACCGGCAAGGGCCGTTGTGCTCAGGATCAGACACGCCTGAAGAGCGACTCCTATCGAACCCCGGTGTGGGATCACTGTCCTGTTCCTGAAAACAAAAAACCGAACGTTAGTAACCCATAACATTCGGCGTGGCAAATCCGGTCTTCATTGCCGAACTGGGTCATTCGTTAAAGGATCGTTCATCCAGCTTCATGGAGCGCCAGCTTCGCGTCGAATCCCGGCGCATCCGCTCACCCCACGTAACCTTTAACCGAACAACTCTATAGGCACTGCTCCGGATTTGGTAGGCTGCTATACTCTGGGGGGAAATATAGAGATTGAGGTCCTGAAAGTCAAGATTTTTTGCGGAGTTCTCCGTGTTCACGGAGGTTGATTCTGAGGCCGATTTTCGTTAAATTTCTAAACTTCAAGCGGTTGAATACCCACGTACCACCGGCAGGGACGCATGTCCAGACCACTGAACATACTGTTTGTTTCAAGCGAGGTCGAACCTTTTGCCAAGACCGGCGGTCTTGCAGACGTTTCCGGAGCCCTTCCCCAGAGCATCAAGGGGAGCGAGCACGAAATCCGCGTCATCATGCCCAGATACGGGAGCATCAACGAGCGGCGGTCGAAGCTCCACGACATGATCCGGCTGAAGGAGATCGAGGTCCCGATGGGACCGAAGCCGCGCACGGCGAGCGTCAAGTCTTCCTTCATCGCCAACAACACGATCAAGGTCCAGGTCTATTTCATCGACAACCCTCACCTGTTCGGCCGGTCCGGTCTCTACGTGCATCCCGACACGAAGAAAGATTACCCGGATAACGACGAACGGTTTATCTTCTTCGCCCGCGGCGTGCTCGAGGTGCTCAAAAAGCTCGGCTGGCAGCCGGACATCATCCACTGCAATGACTGGCCCACGGGCCTCATCCCCGCGTACCTGAAGACCGTCTACAAGGACGATCCGTTTTACAAAGACACCCGATCGGTGTTCACGATCCACAACATGGCGTACCAGGGAATATTCCCGAAATCGACGTTCGCCAAGACGGGGCTCCCCCCCGAGCTGATGTCCATGGACGGGCTGGAAGCGTACGGCCACGTCAACTTCCTGAAGGCGGGGCTCGTCTTCTCCGATGCGATTACGACGGTGAGCGAGCGGTACGCCCAGGAAATCCGCTCGTCGGAGGAATTCGGCGCGGGGCTTCAGGGTGTCGTGAACAAGCGGAAGAACGACCTGACCGGGATACTCAACGGCGTCGACTACACCGTGTGGGATCCCTCGGTCGACCAGCTCATTCCCCTCAAGTACGATTCCAAGTCCGTCGACCTGAAGGTCGAGAACAAGAAGGCGCTTCTCGCCAAGATGGGCCTCCCGTTCAACGAGCGCGTCCCCGTCATCGGGATCATCTCCCGGCTTGCGGACCAGAAGGGGTTCGACCTCATCGGCGAGGAGCTCGACGCCCTGATGAAGATGGACCTCCAGCTCGTGGTCCTCGGAACCGGCGAGAAGAAATACCATGACCTCTTCGAGAAGGCGCAGAAAAAATTCCCCGAGAAAGTCGCCGCGGCGCTCACGTTCAGCAACGAGCTTGCCCACCTCATCGAGGCGGGAAGCGACATGTTCCTGATGCCTTCGCGCTACGAACCGTGCGGCCTCAACCAGATTTACAGTCTCCGGTACGGCACGATCCCCGTCGTGCGCGCCACGGGCGGGCTCGACGATACGATCGAGGACGCCTCGGGTCCCGGGGGGACGGGGTTCAAGTTCAAGAACTACGCCGCCGCGGACATGCTCAAGGCGATCCAGCGGGCCGTCGCCGCGTACGGCGACCAGCCGGGCTGGCGGAAGCTCGTGAAAAACGGCATGGCGAAAGATTTCTCGTGGGAGGCTTCGGCGAAGAAGTACATTCAGCTTTACAGGACGCTCACCCGCAAATGACAACCCGGCGGCCAGCTGTCTTCTTCGACCGGGACGGTACGCTCAACGAAGAGGTCGAATTCCTCAGCGCGCCCGAACAACTGCGGCTCATCGCGGGCGCCGGACGCGCGGTGCGCGCGGTCAACGACAGCGGGTTGCTTGCATTCGTCATCTCGAATCAATCGGGGATCGCGCGCGGACTGTTCACCGAGGCCGACCTCATCCCGATTCACGCCAGATTCCAGAAGGAGCTGCTCGCAAGCGGAGCAAGGATCGACAGAATTTACTACTGCCCCCACCACCCCACCGCCGGGATACCTCCGTACCGCGTCGACTGCGACTGCCGGAAACCGCGCACGGGCATGCTGCGCCGCGCCGAACAGGAAATGGGGGCGGACCTGGGGAGATCGTACGTCATCGGGGACCGGATCGTCGACGTCATGGCGGGACAGAACGCCGGCGCCAGGGGGATCCTCGTCCTCACGGGATACGGCGAGAGTTCCGTCGCCGAGTGCAGGGACCAGGGGGTCGTGCCCGACCACATCGCGGCTTCCGTCGGGGAGGCGGTGGATTTCATACTGAACGAACGCAAAGGAGCATCGACTGAGAATGTCTGACCTGACTATCCGTGGACGGGCGCTCGCCCTCGCCGCCATTGCGGCGGGGACGGTTCTCGCATCCGCGCTCAACGGCTGCAGCGACGAGCCGACCGCGGCAAATGCTCCCATCGTGGCCCTTCCGCTGACGAACCTCGCGGTGCACGACACGACGATCGTCGCCACCGGAAGTTCGACGTTCAAGACCCGCATCGCGACGAACGGGAACGAGAATCTCATCGGGCGGTCGGGCAACTACGCCGCCATGGCGCTGATCCAGTTCTCTCCCACGTCGTTCCCCGCACGCGACACGGCGCTGGTATTCGCAGCGAACCTCACGCTCCATTTCGAGACCTGGTACGGCGATTCCACCGGCCAGCTTTCGTTCAACATCTACCGTATTTCCGTTGCCTGGAACGAGGGGACGGCGACGTGGGACACGGTCCAGGCGCCGGGATTCTACGAACAGTATACCACGCGCGGAACCTACTCCGGGGGGGCCGGCCCGGACACGCAGGCCGTCACGATTCCGCTTGATACGGCGATGGTGCGCCAGTGGCTGGCGACCCCCACGAGCACGACGACCACTTCGTACGGGATCATCCTCGTCCCCTCGGCCGGATGCTCGATCATCCGCGGCTTCCGTCAGTACATCTACGCGACGGACTCCGCCACCATCGCATCGAACGCAAGTCTCCAGATCATCGCGGGGAGCCCGAGCGGAAGTCCCCGCGACACCGCCACGTACAACACATTGTACGACACCTGGGTCGGGAACATCGAGAACCTGGCCACGAATCCGCAGCTCATTTACCTCCAGTCGGGCGTTGACTACCACTCGACGATGACGTTCGACGTTTCGTTCATACCGCGCGGCGCCGTCATCAATTCGGCAAACCTCTTCCTGACGAAGGATCCCGCGACAACCCGGCTCTCGCGGTTCATGTCCGATTCGTCCTTCCAACTCGCGACAACGCTCTCGCCGAGCGACAGGAACTCCGTGGACCCCTACCCGGTCTCCGGCGTCCGCCGGGGGGGAACGCTTCTCACGTACTCCGTCGACATGACCCGCCCCGTCCAGATCTGGCTCAAGAGCGGGAACTACGGGGTGACGCTCAGGCCGAACGCCGCGGAGGGTCCGGTGAGTTTTCAGCTTCTGACGTTCTTCAATGAAAAAGGGCCCCCCGCGCTCCGGCCGAGGCTCACACTCAAGTATTCCGTCGTACGTTAGCCCGAGGAGAGAACGTGAAGCAATCCATGAGAAACGGACTTGCGGGCACACTGCTCGTGATCCTGTGCGCGTTCCAGACGGCCACCGCGGGGAGCGGCGGTTCGACGTTTTCCCTGCTCGGACTCGGTGATATCCGCTATACGCCGGGGGCACGGAGCGAGGGGATGGGATATGCGGGGCTTGCGCTCTACAGTCCCCAGTTCATCGACGGGCTGTCGCCGGCCACGTGGTCCCGCATCGACCGGGTGCGTCTCGAGGGCTCTGCGTTCTACGAGGGGTTCAACTCCACCGACGGGTACACCTCCCGCTACCTTGCGCGCATGGATTTCCACGGCATCCTCTTTGCGCTCCCCGCGTCCCGCGCGTCGGGAATCGTCGTCGTGGCGGGGTTCACGCCGTACAGCGAGGTCAACTACGACACATATACCTCGGCCGTCGTCCCTTCCCAGAACGTGGACCCGGTCACCGGGCAGCACGACAGCCTGGGGTACCAGATTCACCAGGTCGGGACCGGGGGACTTACGCGGGGCCAGGTGGGGATGTCGTGGGCGCCCACCCAGCAGATTGCCATCGGCGCATCGTTCAACTACCTGTTCGGGACGATCAACCACATCGCAACGCAGATCCCCTCGACCGAATCCGGAGCAACCGGCGGGACGTTCACCGAGAAGTCGTCCCTGTCGGGGGTCAACTTCACCGCGGGAGTCGTGATCACCGGGTTCGAGAGCGTCCTGAGCGCGCTCCGGCCCCTTTCGCTCGGAGCCACCATCACGACGAGGACGAACCTCCACACCTCGATGGAGACCACGTACGATTTCGCCCCGCCTCCCCTGGCGGTCGCGCTGCACGACACTTCCGCCGGGACCGTCGGCCGGATCGCGATTCCCTTTTCCTGGGCGGTCGGCCTCGGGTACCAGCCCGCGGAACGCTGGAGCCTGGCAGCCGACTACAGCGCGCAGCCGTGGGCACAGGCGGACTTCAACGGGAGCTCGCCGTACGGCATCCGGAACAGCTACCGGTTCGGCGTCGGCGCGGAGCGGGGAGGCTCGACGGAAGTGACCGCCCGCTCCTTCGAGAGGTACTCCTACCGGCTGGGGTTCGCGTATTCCGGCACGTACTACGCGGTGAACGGACAGGAGATCAACGAGTGGGGGATCACCGGGGGGATCGGCTTCCCGCTGGCCGGGGAGTCGCGGTTGAATCTCGCGGCGGTCTATGGCGGGCGGGGGACCACAGCAGGAAGCCTCGTCAAAGACAAGATCTTCCGGCTCACCGTTTCGCTTCACATCAGCGACGTCATTCCCTGGTTCGTTCAGAGCGAAGAGGAGTAACGCGAGTCATGGAGCACATACGTCAGTTTGACCCCGAGCTGTACGCGGCGATCACGGGCGAAATAGGGCGGCAGAACACCAAGCTCGAGCTCATCGCTTCGGAGAACTTCGTCAGCCGGGCCGTCCTCGAAGCGGTCGGAAGCCCCCTGACCAACAAATACGCCGAAGGGTATCCGGGCAAACGGTACTACGGCGGATGCGAGTTCGTCGATCTCGCGGAGGATCTGGCCCGCGACAGGGCAAAGAAACTCTTCGGCGCCGAGTACGCCAACGTGCAGCCGCATTCGGGTTCGCAGGCGAACATGGCCGTGTATTTCACGTTCGTAAAGCCCGGCGACACGCTCATGGGCATGAACCTGTCGCACGGCGGACACCTGACGCACGGGTCCCCCGTCAACTTTTCAGGACAGTTTTACAAATTCATCCCGTACGGGGTGCGCCGGGAAACCGGGCTGATCGATTTCAACGAGGTGGAAGACCTCGCGATGAAGCACCGGCCGAAGATGATCACGGTGGGTGCGAGCGCGTACTCGCGCAACATCGACTACGCGGCATTCCGGCAGATCGCGGACAAGGCGGGGGCATTTCTTTTCGCGGATATCGCCCATCCGGCGGGGCTCATCGCCCGGAAGCTCCTGAACGACCCCATCCCCCACTGTCACGTCGTGACCTCCACGACCCACAAGACGCTGCGCGGGCCGCGGGGAGGGCTGATCCTGATGGGGAAGGACTTCGACAATCCCTTCGGACTCGTGGCGCCAAAGTCGGGCAGGACGAAGAGGATGTCCGAGCTTCTCGATTCGATGGTCATCCCCGGCATCCAGGGGGGCCCCCTGATGCACGTCATCGCGGGAAAGGCCGTGGCGTTCCTCGAGGCGCTCCAGCCGTCGTTCGAAACGTACGGCAGGCAGGTGATCCGCAACGCACAGACCCTCGCCGCGCGGCTCACCGCGCACGGGTACGACGTCGTTTCGGGGGGGACCGACAACCACCTGATGCTGCTCGACCTGAGGAACAGGAACCTGACGGGCAAGGACGCGCAGGAAGCCCTCGACGAGGCGGGAATCACCGTGAACAAGAACGGCGTTCCCTTCGACGACAAGAGCCCCCTCATCACGAGCGGCATACGGATAGGATCCGCCGCCCTCACGACGCGGGGAATGAAGGAGCCTGAAATGGAGACCGTCGCCGATCTTCTCCACGAGGTCCTTTCCGGCGCCGGCAGCAAGGATGTGGCCGCGGCCGTCCGGTCAAAGATCGCGCGACTGTGCGCTCCCTTCCCGCTGTACGCCGAACTCCTGCGCTGACATCACGCCCCGGGACTGACACGTCATGGCAAACGACTTCACGGATCTCGGAGCCCCGGAAGAGGAAGACAGAACGGCGGGCATGTCGTTCTTCGACCACCTGGAGGAGCTGCGCTGGCGCATCATCCGGTCGATCCTGAGCGTCATCGTCGGGACGATCGTCTGCTGGTTCTTCATCGACTGGCTCATCGACGGGGTCCTGCTCCACCCGATCACCGTCATCAACGCCCACGCCTCGGGCTCGACGCAGCAGATCCACCTTCAGAACCTGAAGCCCTTCGGGCAGCTGTTTCTCTACATGCAGGTGGCGATCGTCGCCGGCGTCATCCTCGCCCTTCCGTACATCCTCTACGAGCTCTGGGCGTTCATCGCGCCCGGGTTGATGCCGAAGGAACGGAAATACATCAAGTGGATCGTCTTCTTTACGACCTTCTGTTTTTTCGCGGGCATCGCCTTCTCATACTTCGTGATGCTCCCGGCCGCGCTCACGTTCTTTGCCGGATTCGGGTCGCCGCAGATCGCGAACAACATCGCGATCGGCGAGTATATGAATTTCGTTGTGAGCGTCCTTCTCGCTTCAGGCGTCGTGTTCGAACTTCCGATGGTCTCCTGGTTCCTCTCCAAGATCGGGATACTGACCCCCGCGTTCATGAGGCACTACAGGAGGCATTCGATCGTCGCCATCTTCATCATCGCCGCATTCCTCACGCCCGGAACGGACCCCGTCAGCCAGGTGCTTCTCGCGCTGCCCCTGATGGGGCTCTACGAGGTCAGCATCTGGGTCTCGGCGTGGGCATGGCGCGGCAAAAAGAAAGCCGGAGCGGTCTGACCCGGCCCCATCATAAGGAAAACCGTGACTCTCCAGGATATCGCCCATCCCATCCAGCCGCACCTCGACGCGTTCGGCCAGGTCTTCCGCGATTCGCTCAGGTCAAGGATCGGCCTCGTTGAGCTCATCACGAAATACATCGTCCGGCAGAAGGGAAAGAAGGTCCGTCCCATCCTCGTCCTCCTGAGCGCCGAGCTCTGCGGCGGGGTGAACGAGAAGTCGTACAGGGGCGCGACGCTCGTCGAGATCCTTCACACGGCGACGCTGGTTCACGACGACGTCGTCGACGATGCGGACACCCGGCGGGGCTTCCCGTCGATCAACGCCGTGTGGAAGAACAAGATCGCCGTCCTCATGGGCGACTACCTCCTCTCGCGCGGGCTGCTTCTCTCCCTGGAGAAGGACGACTTCCATTTTCTCAAGATCACGTCCACCGCGGTCCGCCGCATGAGCGAAGGGGAGCTCCACCAGATCCAGAAGAGCCGCAAGCTCGACATGGACGAAGAGACCTACATCACGATCATCGGCGACAAGACCGCCTCTCTCCTGGCCACGTGCTGTGAAATTGGCGCCGCGAGCAGCACCGCGGACCCGGAACGCCAGCGTTGCCTGAGGGAGTTCGGCGAGAACGTGGGACTCGCCTTCCAGATCCGCGACGACGTCCTGGATTACGTGGGGCGCCGGAGCATCACGGGGAAGCCGACGGGGCTGGACCTGAACGAGAAGAAGCTCACGCTGCCGCTCATCCACGCGCTCCGGACCGCACCGAAGAGCGAAGGGAAAGAGATCCTGGGGATGATACGTCACGGGGGGAAATCGATGAAGGCCCAGAAGGTCATCGATTTTGTGAAGGAATACGGGGGGCTGGAATACGCCGGCGAGCGGGCCCATCATTACGCGGCGCTGGCCAAGGCGCAGCTCGAGACGTTCCCCGCATCGCCGAGCAAGTCGTCCCTGACGGCGTTTGCGGAGTTCGTGGTGACGAGAAACAAGTAGAGCAGGTCGCTTCGCAATGACGGGGTGTCGTCATTTGGCGACGGGTTCCGGCCTGACGGTCAGGACGGGGCACCGGGCGTTGCGGACGATCCTGTCCGCCGTGCTCCCGAACAGCATGTGCTCGACACCGCTGTGGCCGTGCGTCGCCACGATGATCATATCAACGCCGAGCTCCTCCGCTTCCCTGAGTATCTCCTGGTGAGGATTCCCCGTCCGGACGGCGCACGTCGATTTCACGCGCCCCCCGATCTCCTTCTCCATCAGTGCCTGCAGCTCCTCTCCCCCCTTCTCCCGCAACTCCTCCTCCACGCCCGGGAGCACCACCTGCCCGAATCCCAGGTCCGCCGGATAGATCGTCGGCTCCACGACGTAGACGAGATGGAGCGATGCCCGGAATTTCTCGGCGAGGGGGACGGCGTACTTGAGGGCGTTTCTGGAATGAATGGAGAAATCGATGGGAACGAGGATGGAACTGATGCTGAACTTCTCCTGAACCGCCGCTGCCTGCTTCTCGTTCCGGCGGGGACGTGCGGGCCGGCGGGCCCGCGTGCGTTTCGGCGAAGATTTCTTCTTCATGACGCACCTCCCGTTGAAGTCACTTCGGCACCGTCGTACCGGCGCGCCGTCAGTCGTTGTACACGAATTTCAGCCAGTGGTGGGAATCGTTGCCGTTCTTCACGACGTCGAAAAACGCCTTCTGCATCTTCTTTGTCACGGGACCCGGTTTGCCGTCCGCGACCTTCACCCTGTCCACCGAGCGGATCGGCGTGACTTCGACGGCGGTTCCGGTGAAGAAGAGCTCGTCGGCCACGTAGAGCATCTCCCGGGGGAGGACGGCTTCTTCCACGTGGTACCCGGCTTCGGCCGCGAGATGGATGACGGAAGAGCGGGTGACGCCGGACAGGAGCGACGAACCAATCGGCGGCGTGTAGATCGTCCCGTCCTTCACCGCAAAGACGTTCTCCCCGCTCCCCTCGCTCACGTGACCGTCCACGTCGAGCGCAATGGCCTCTTTGAACCCGCCCTGGATCGCTTCGACCTTCATGAGCTGGGAAAGCGCGTAGTTCCCCCCCGCCTTCGCCATCGCGGGCAGCGTGTTCGGCGCCGGACGATTCCACGTCGAAACGCAGACGTCGATCCCGTCGGCCAGGGCCTCCGGACCGAGATACGCACCCCATTCCCAGACGGCGATGCTGACGTCGACGGGACAACCCAGCGGATTCACACCGACGTCACCGTAGCCCCTGTAGACGACGGGACGGACATAGCAGGCCCGCATCTTGTTCGCCCGCACGGTCTCGAGGACCGCCGTTTCGATTTCCTGCAACGAGAAGGGGATCTCGGTCCTGTAGATGCGCACGGAATCGAACAGCCGCCGCAGGTGGCTGTCGAGACGGAAGATTGCGGGGCCTTTTGCCGTCTCGTAGCAGCGGATGCCCTCGAACCAGCTCGAACCGTAGTGAATCACGTGGGAGAGAACGTGGATGGTGGCGTCGTCCCAGTTGACGAGCTTGCCGTTCATCCAGATCTTCTCCGTTTTCTTGACGGGCATACTTTCACCTTCGAGGATTCACTCCGAGTCCGGTCCCGGATCGCCCGGGAGGAGGGCACTCAGAGAGGCATCTGGTAAATCCGGTATTTCTTGTCGATTGTTCCCTGCATGAGCTGCGCCCCGCGGTTCATCATCAGGTTGTCTTCGTTCACCCAGCTCGCCTCGCCGTGAGGATAACCGGCTTCGACGCACCGGCGGCCGGTCTCGTAGAACAGCGCCGCGCCGATCCCCGTGTTGGCGTATTCAGGGAGGACGCCCAGGATCACGATCCGCACCCTGTCGATCTTCTTCTTGAAGAGGAGTATCCTGATGATCCCGGGGATCAGCCATCCGTGCTTGTTGTGGATCAGCACCTGGTTCAGATCGGGAAGCGTCATGCCGAACCCGACGGGCTTCCCCTTCGATTCGGCGACGATGACGATCCGGGGGTCGACGATCGCCTTCAGATCCTTGGCCACGTAGTCAAATTCCTCCGGGGTCATCGGAACCTCGCCCCAGTTCTTCGACCAACCGCGCGAGTACATGTCGCGGATCAGCTTCACCTCATCGTCGAATTTCTTCATATCGAGCTGGCGGATCTTCAGCGTCTCCCGCTTCAGGACGGTGTCCGAAATCCGTTTGAACTTCTCGTTGAAGACCTTGTCCTTGTGTATGTAGTACGCGAACAGGTCCTGTGCCTTCCTGAACCCGTAGTTCTCGACGAGCGCCTGATAGTAGGGCGGATTGTAGGTCATCAGGACGGCCGGCACCCGGTCGAATCCCTCGATGAGAAGCCCATACTCGTCGTTGACGGACGGGCTCGCCGGTCCGCGCATCGCCGTCACACCTTTTCCCTTGAGCCAGTTTCGTGCGGCGTCGAACAGGGCGTTGGCAACGCTCTGATCGTCAATGCACTCGAAGAACCCGAAGAATCCGATGTTCTCCCCGTGTTCCTTGTTGTGGTTGTCGTTGACGATGGCGCCGATCCTGCCGACGACCCGGCCGTCACGTTCAGCGAGAAAGAGCTCCATCGCCGCGTGCATGTAGAAAGGGTTCCCCTTCCTGTCGATCAGCTTACGCCGATCCATCAGGAGAGGCGGGACCCAGCAGGGATTCCCCTTATAGGGGACCCACTGGAACTTGATGAATTTCTTTTCGTCGGACTTGGAGGTGACGGGGCGAATAACGGTGGCGTTCATCGGGAGCTTGGGCCTTTCAGATGTCCTGGATAAGAGCGGGTCCCGCCTCCGGAGACAGCCCGTGGAACCGGGCCGGACGCTTACGGGACACAGACCCGGGCATCCGGAGGAAGGTGAGACGGGGTCAACTGCCTTGACTTCTCGCTCAGTGAATCACGCCGAGCGATCGGCCGATTTCGCCGAACACTTCGAGTATTCTGTCGAGATGTTTTTCCTCGTGCGAGGCCATGAAGCTCGTCCGGAGCATCTGCATGCCGTTCGGCACGCCCGGACTGATAAATGCATTGACGAACACGCCGGCATCGAAGAGGGCGCGCCAGAAAACAAACGTGTTCGTGTCATCACCGATGATGACCGGCACGATTCCGGTTTCTCCGTCGATGATGTTGAAGCCCATGTTCCTGAATCCTTCCCTGATCTTCCGCGCGTTCACGATGAGCTTTTCGATTCTCCACGGCTCGGTTTCCAGTATGTCGAGCGCCGCCAGCGCGGCGGCTACCGATGCCGGCGTCGGGCTGGCGCTGAAAATCAGCGCGGGCGCCTGGTGCTTCAGCCAGTTGATGACGGCCTTCTCCGCGACCACGAACCCGCCGAGCGAAGCGAACGTTTTGCTGAACGTCCCCATCGTCATGTCCACGTCCTTTTCGAGGCCGTAGTAGCTCGCGGTCCCGCGTCCCCCCTTCCCGATCACCCCCGTGGCGTGCGCGTCATCGATGAGTATCCGCGCGTTATGTCTCCGGGCGGCTTTCACGAGGTTCGGGAGATCAACGATGGTTCCCGCGGTGCTGAACACGCCGTCGCTGACGACGAGCTTCGGCGACTCCGCCGGAAGCTTCGCAAGCACGCGTTCAAGGTCTTCCATGTCGTTGTGCTTGTACCGGACGAACTCCGCGAATGCACCTTTCGCCATCAGATTGCCGGCCATGATGCACGCATGGTTGTCCTTGTCGGAGACGACGTACTCCCCTTTCCCGACCAGCGTCGGGATGATCCCCTGGGCAGTCTGGTACCCTGTGCTGTAGAGGAGGCACGCTTCCTTGCCGTAAAATGCGGCAAGTCGCTCTTCGAGCCGGATATGCAGATCCAGCGTCCCTGTCAGATACCTCGAGCCTGAGCACCCGGTGCCGTATTTCTCTATGGCGGCGATGGCGGCCTTCTTGACGCGGGGGTCCGCCGTCAAACCGAGATAGTTGTTGGACCCGGCCATGATGATTTTCCGTCCTTCGATCGTCACCACGGGGCCTTCATTCTCTTCTATCGGACGGAAGTACGGGTAATATCCGAGAGCCTTGATTTCATCGGCCCGGGTGAATGTGTAGCACTTCTGAAAAAGATCGACGGTTTTCTTCGTAGCCTGGGTCACTGGGGAACGTTCCTCGCTTGGATGGTAAGGATGAGCAGCGCGATCACTGCGTGAAGATGTGGTGCTATCGGGGGAATTTAGCACTGTATGCAGGATTGCTTAAGTGATATTTCTTCAATATACTTGAACCGGTCAATAAAGTCAATCCCGACCTTCCCTCTATCATAACGGCACCAGAGCGTGATCGCACTCGTCACCGGAGCCACCGGGTTCATCGGCAGCCACCTGGTGGAGCTCCTCCTGAAGCAGAACTATGCCGTCCGGGTATTGCTCCGTAAAACCAGCGACACCGTCTGGCTCAAGGGGCTTCCCGTCGAGTGTGTATACGGCGACCTTTTCGACACCGTCGCCCTCCAGAACGCCGTCAGCGGCGTGGATTACGTGTTCCATTCTGCCGGCGTGACAAAGGCGAAAACACCGGAGGAATACTACCGCGGAAACACTGAGGGGGTCGTCAACATGCTCGACGCCGTGATCCGGCACAACCCCGGACTGAAGAGATTCGTCCAGATCAGCAGCCAGACCGCGGCGGGCCCAAGCCCCGGCATCACCCCCGTGACGGAGGAAACGACTCCCGCCCCGATCACGACGTACGGGAAGAGCAAGTGGAAAGCGGAGCAGGAGTGTGCACAGCGCCTTGAGAAGATCCCGATTACGATCGTCCGCCCCCCCGCCGTCTATGGCCCGAGAGACAAAGACATCTACGAATTCTTCAACACGATGGGCAAGGGGCTGCAGCCGATGGTCGGGATGAAAGAGAAATTCGTGAGCCTGATACACGTCGGCGACCTGGTCCGCGGGTTCGTCATGGCCGCGGGAAGCGACAGGGCGGTCGGACAGACCTATTTCATTTCCAGCAGCCGTGTCTACGGCTGGAAAGAGGTCGGAGATGTCTCGCGTGCCGCACTGGGGAAGGCCGCACTCCGGATCAAGGTCCCCGAAGCGGGCGTGTACGCCATCGCCGCGGTTTCCGAGTTATTCGGGATGTTCAGCAGGAAGCCCGTCCTCATCAATTTTGAAAAAGCGCGCGACATGGTCCAGGACTACTGGACGTGCGACTCGTCAAAGGCGCAGCGGGATTTCGGTTACACGCAGGAGATATCGCTCGAGGAAGGGATCCGGAGCACCGTCCAGTGGTACCGGTCGCAAGGCTGGCTCTGAATTCTGTGAAGAATCGCCTGTGTTTCGGGCTTGACTTAGGCGACATTCCTCCGTATATTAATACACGATCGCGGGGTGGAGCAATTGGTAGCTCGTCGGGCTCATAACCCGAAGGTTGCAGGTTCAAGTCCTGTCCCCGCTACAAGCTTCTACTGTAAAAATCCCCTACCGGCTCTGCCGGTAGGGGATTTGCAGTTTCTGCAGGTGTCCAAACTTCGATCCCCAGCGTCACGAGAATACCACTTGGTTCAAGTGCCCCGCCAAGTGCTCACCGGGCGCCAGCCCTCATTGTCCCACGAGGGGCCGGCACTTTGTGACAGATACATACAGCGAAAGAATCATCCGGAAAAGACTTGAGAGTCCATTCGTATCTCCACAAGCACCTCGTTTCTCCTTATGAGCCAAGGCGTCCATGGTGGGTTATAGCGTGCCACAACGGGAGTGCCAATCACGACGAGATTGTGTTCCCGCAGCCATGTCAACAGTTGCGCAGTATGCTCCGCGAACCGCTCTTCCCTCCAGCTGCCGGAAAACCGGATCGCCGCCATGGTTCGGCCAGGAATGCGTCTGATCAGCACTCGCGGATCATCCGGCTCAGGCAGCGTTTCAAGCGTATATCGTGACGGCATCATAAAGGTCATCACCATCCCCTGACCTCCCCGCTGAGTCTCGACAGGTGCTGTCATAGCTATTTTCTCTGAGCGGGCCGTTGCCACCGGTGCTGTCATAGCGATTGACTTCCTGGCCCTGTTTCCCCCGAATATGAATCCCGCCAGCCGGCGGAAGCCCTCGGATGTGCCGGCTTCCGGCTCCGCAGCCTCTACAGAAGTCTCCGCCACGATGTATGGCTCATAGCGACGCAATTCAAATCGGCCATCCCTTCGGTTGACCTTGTACGGTGGTTGTTTAATTGCCATTGCGCAATCTCCTGTGGTGATGAAACTCAAGACGAATGAAGCTCAAACAAGGTCACGGTGAACTGACTGACCGCCTTCCTGACTGCAGTACTTGCCGCCCCGACGGAGGTTGCCTCCCATTCACGAATTCTCCGCCCTTTGCGCAATGGCTCGTATCATCCCCCGGAATATGAGTGCGTGGACAGGGTATATTCCATACCAATAGGCAAGCCCCGCGAGTCCGGCCGGATGAAATATTGCCGTCTGTGTGATCACCGAACCCTCCCCGAGGGGTTTCACTTCGTACTCAAGCCATGCCTCACCCGGGACCTTCATTTCGGCCGCAAGCCGGAGATGAAACGGGGGATCGTACGATTCCACCCGCCAGAAATCGAGCGGGTCTCCCATGTGAAGATCGCCCTCAGGCCGACCCCGCCGCATCCCTGCACCGCCAACGGCCAGGTCAATCATGCCCCGCAGCCTCCACAAGAAATTGAATGCATACCACCCGTTCTTCCCCCCGAGCGCCTGGATAGGCTTAAAAGCCTTCCCGGGAGGGACGCACACGGTGATCTCGCGCGAGTCGAATATCCGGCTCCCGAGACGAACTCCGCCGTAGGGAGCATGCCCCACCGAAGAGAGCGCTCCCGACCATCGGGTCTCAGCAAACTCCCGGTCCTCGTTCCTGATCGCCGCAGCCATCGCATCAGCCACGCCTAGCGGCCTGATGCCAAACAGGCGCAGCGCGGCAGGATCTCTCACGATGGTCGGGTGCCGGATGCTGTCAATGAGCTTACGTCCAACGCGCGCGTATAGAGGGGTGACCAGGCCCAGCCAGAGGCTGCTCAGGCGTGGTGTCAGAACAGGTACAGGGATCAGGACCCGATGGAGACCTCGCTGGCGCGCATATTCCATTATCAGATCCCGGTACGAGACGACATCCGCGCCGCCGATTTCAATCACCAGGCTTTCCGGCACGTTGATGTCCATGGATGCGGTCAGGTAGCTAATGAGGTCACCTATACCGATCGGCTGCGCAAGGACACCCACCCATCGCGGAAGGAGCATGACCGGAAGGTGCTCGGCAAGAGAGCGGACAAGGTCGAACGAAAGGCTCCCAGAGCCGATGACGATTGAGGCGCGCAGCTCAACGACGGGAATACCGCTGGTTCGCAGTATTTGACCGACCTCGTGTCTGCTCCTCAGATGCTGAGACAACTCCCCCTGATCGCCGGCAAGGCCCCCCAGATAGATGATGCGCCTGAGCGAGGAGTGTCGTGCGGCGTTTGCGAAGTTGGTCGCGCCGAGCCGATCCTCCTCCTCAAACGAGCCAGCAGAGCCCATGGAATGAACCAGGTAGAACGCGACATCGCGCCCCTTAAGTATCCCCTGAAGCGAGGGAGCATTCAGGACGTCTCCAGTCGAGACGGTAGTGGGAGGCTTTATTCGAGGGATGAGGTAGTCAGGTTTCCGGGCAAGACACCGCACATCATATCCGGCAGACTGAAGCGTCGAAAGGAGCCTGCCGCCGACGTAGCCCGTGGCGCCTGCAATAAGGATCCGGTGGCGTTTTTCTTCCCTTTCGAGAGGTTTCGAGCCTTTCATTCCCTCATAACAACTGGTTCCACCGATAGATTCAGAATTGACCCTCCCTGTCGCTCAGAAAGTGGCCAAAATAGGCCACAATGGCCAACATTGAAAATGAAACGAATAATTAAAATAAATCGCCTAAAACGAAACTTTCGGTTAAATCGGCACGTTCGTGCAAGAGACCGCCAAATGGCCGAACTCACAGATATTTCAACCACCAACCAACTATAGGAGGCATGATGCATCCCCAAAGAGTGTCCCGCTTTGTGATTCTTGCATTCCTTGTAAGTCTCGGGCTGAGCTTCAACAGAACAGAGGCACAGACGGCGCGGCTCCAGGTAATACACAATTCTGCCGACCCGGCCGCTGACACAGTTACCGTGTACCTCAATGGTGCAAAACTGCTCAGCAATTTCGCGTTCCGCACCGCGACACCGTTCATCGACGCTCCCGCCGGCACGCCGATCAACATCGGCATCGCGGGGAAGAACAGCATCTCGGTTAACGACACGCTCAAAAATTTCCAGGTGACGTTGACGGCGGGGCAGAAATACGTTGCAATCGCCAGCGGCGTGGTGAACTCCACCGGATTCGCCGCGAATCCGAACGGCCGGAATTTAGGACTTTCGCTCATCATTTCTACACCGGCCCAGGACACCACCTCGGGAGGGAACGTGAGCTTCGCGGTGGTCCATGGAGCAACCGACGCACCCGGCGTGAAGGTTGTGGCCCGCGGTGTGGTGACGATTGTCCCGAAGGCTTTCTACGGTGACGTGACGCCGTACATCTCCGTCCCGGCGGCAGATTACACCCTGGATGTCAAAGATACGTCCGGAACAGTGGCGGTTGCGACATTCAACGCGGACCTCTCGGGCCTGGCTAATCGGACGGCAACGGTCTTCGCATCCGGGTTCCTGACTCCGTCGGCGAACAAGAATGGGAAGGCTTTCGGTCTCTTCGCCGCGCTCGCGAACGGCCAGGTTGTCCCGCTCCCCCAGATCACGACGGCGCGCGTCCAGGTGATTCACAACGCCGCAGACAAGGCCGCTGACTCCGTGGATGTCTATCTCAACGGCGCAAAGCTGCTCACAAGCTTCGCATTCCGGTCAGCAACGCCGTTCATTGACGCACCGGCAGGCTCGCCGATCAACATCGGCATTGCGGCAAAGCACAGCATGTCGGCCAGTGACACGCTCAAGAATTTCCAGCTCACGCTCACGCCCGGCCAGAAATACGTCGTAATCGCCGACGGCCTGGTCACCCCCGTGAGCTATGCTGCAAACCCGAACGGCCGGAACACGGCGCTGACGCTTCTGATAAGCACCCCGGCGCTGGACACGACATCGGGCGGGAACGTGGCGTTCGCCGTCGTCCACGGCGCAACCGACGCCCCCGGCGTGAAGGTTGTGGCCCGCGGTGTCGCGACGCTTGTCCCCGCGGCATTCTATGGAGACGTGACCGGCTACATCTCAGTTCCGGCGGCGAAATACACGCTGGATGTACGAGATACGTCGGGCAAAGTGCTGGTCGCCACGTTCAACGCCGACCTGTCAACACTGTCGAACCGCACCGCGACGGTGTTCGCCTCCGGTTTCCTCACTCCGTCCGCCAATCAGAACGGGAAGGCATTCGGGCTCTTCGCTGCGCTTGCGAACGGGCAGGTGGTTACGCTGCCGCAGATCACGACCGCGCGCGTCCAGGTGATTCACAACTCAGCGGATCCCGCCGCTGACTCGGTGACTGTCTACCTCAACGGCTCGAGGCTGCTCAGCAAGTTCGCATTCCGCACCGCGACACCGTTCATCGACGCTCCCGCCGGCACGCCCATCGACATCGGCATCGCAGGAAAGAACAGCGTCTCTGCAGGCGACACACTGAAGAACTTCGCAGTCACGCTCACTCCAGGAGCAACGTATGTCGTCATTGCCAACGGGGTTCTCGGGACTGGTTTCGCGGCCAATCCGAGCGGGAGGAACACCGCGTTTACTCTCTTCGTCAACGCATCGGCCGAGGAAGCTTCTGCAACGAGCGGCAAGGTCGAGTTCGCCGTCGTTCACGGTTCGACTGATGCTCCAGCGGTCGACGTCGTCGCCCGCGGTGTCGGAAGGCTAGTGCACAGCATAGCCTACGGAGACATTGCGGGATACATCGCGGTCCCCGCGGGTTCGTACACGCTTGACGTGAAGGATACCACCAGCACCACAACGGTTGCCTCGTTCACGGCGAATCTTTCCGCTCTGGCGAACCGCAGTGCAACCGTGTTCGCCTCGGGATTCCTGAACCCTGCAGCCAACAAGAACGGAAGGTCATTCGGGCTTTTCGCAGCTCTTAACGACGGCACGGTCGTCCCGTTCGGGCTTACCACGGACATTCAATCGACTTCCGGCCCGGCTCCCCGGCAGTATGAGCTGACGCAGAACTATCCGAATCCGTTCAATCCCTCGACAGAGATCAGCTTCTCGATTCCGACGGCGGGACAAACAACTCTGAAGGTCTACAATAGCATCGGCCAGGAGGTGGCAACGCTGGTCAACGGGCAGCTTCAGGCGGGTTCGTACCGGGTCACACTCAACGCGACGAACCTGGCTTCGGGGGTGTACCTGTACAGGCTTCAGGCGGGGACGTTCATCTCCGTCCGGAAGATGGTTTTACTGAAGTAGACCCTGCCCAGGTCAGAAGTGACGGAGAGCCCCGGCATCACGTGTCGGGGCTTTTCGTTAATCTGCTCCTTCATCTCACCTCGCACCAGCTTCCCTTCCTGCTCAGTTACCGCATACCCTCCGTTGTTCATCTCTGCTTGTCTGTCAATCGCATTCCGTCAATTCGCGCGTTTCCCGCTCCAAAGAGAGGGACTGTACTTTCCGGTTAAATGTCGAATAGTTTCATTTGTTTGGGAGGATGAAGGGTCTCAATCGGGTCATGGTATTCAGAAAGTACTTGATTTATCAGCTCTTTCTCAGAGAGCGTCACGCTCGAGATTTGTAGGATTGTATAGAGCGACTGATCGAGCTTGAGTTCTTTATTGACGATGGCCACCAAGACGAAGACCGCGACGGCGACCCAGGTAAAGCGGAACCCCTTTTTCCCCCGGATCACGAAGAGGGTACCGGCATTGTCAGTATTCTTCAACCGGGCGAAGTCCGCATAGCCTCGATCCATCACATAAAAGGCACCCGGTTCGAAGACGACTTCACCCAGATTCGCACCTCATGCACATTCGCCGGATCCCCAACTATCCAATACCTCATCCTGTTTCTCTCGTCGGATTCGAGGAAATCCCCCATTCCCCCTCTCCCGCACCAGCACCCTTAGAGGGGAGAATCCTGACCGAACCAAAATAGATGAGGCTGAGCGAGGATCCGAACAAAAGATGCTTTCCCCTTCATATTCTCACAGCTCCCCTGATAACGAATGGACCGTGCCAGACAGATCCGGTCTCGGAACAAGCCGATCTCATTTGGGGACGGGTAATCAGTGCCGCTCATTTCCCTGTTGGAGTTGCTCTTGAGCTTGACGTCGTCAGAAGCCTCGGTGTTCATGCGGAGTAGGTTCTCCCGCGAACACGGCGGATACTCATTGCCATTGATTGGAAATGTTTACTATCTTCGCCAACACTAGCTTGGATTATTCATAAGTTCGCGAATGAAACTTTGTGACCGCGTGCATCGTTCAGTGTGCAAACGAATTAACGCATACTGATCCGTTCACAACTCGCACCCGCGGATGACAGACTGCCCAAGCAGACAGATGGTGTTTCCGTACTACAAGCATAAACCACTCACCGTGAACTTCAAAGGTGGCGACATCTCCAGCGACGGGGGAATGTTGCTCGTCCGGCAACTGGATGAGCGACTCAAAATCGTCGATAGAGTGGTTTCTTCTTTGACTGATCGCCGGGACCAGCGGTACATCGATCACGACTTGATGACCTTACTGCGTCAGCGGATCTACCAGATGGTCGCCGGATATGAAGACTGTAACGACGCGACGACGCTCAGGAAGGATCCCGTGTTCAAACTTTGCTGCGACAAGACCACGGACCCGGGTGACGCCCTGCCCAGTCAACCGACACTTTCACGCCTGGAGAACAGCATCAGGCAGCGTGATCTCTTTGACCTTGCAGAAACTCTGCTGGAGCTGTATCTGAGCAAATTCGCGAAAGCTCCCAAGCGCATCATCCTCGATATCGACAGTACGGATGACCCCACATACGGGGCGCAGCAGCTTTCCCTTTTCAACGGCTTCTATAATCAGCATATGTACCACCCATTGCTCATCTTCGATGGCAAACGGGGTGATCTCTTGGCCGCCCTTCTCCGTCCAGGAAACGCCGCTTCCTCGACTGATGTGATGCCCGTACTCAAACGTCTCGTTGGCCGCCTCCGCTTCCGGTGGAAGCATGTCAAGATCATCGTCCGCGCAGACGCCGGCTTCGCCATCCCTGAACTGTATTGCTTCTGCGAAGACGAGGGGATTGACTATATCATCGGCTATCGAGCGATAAAATCACTGAAAACATTGAACGAAAAGAACGTCGAGCGAGCCCAGCGACTCTTCAAGGCCACAGGACGTAAAGTGCGTCACTTAACTTCAACCCTCTACCAGGCTGGGTCGTGGACGAGACACCGTCGCATCCTGATGAAGACCGAAGTCAGCTCCGAGGGCATCAACGAACGCTTTGTGGTCACCAGCTTCCGCGGCAAAGCACTCACGCTCTATGACTTTTATGTTGGTCGCGGAGAGGTCGAGAATCAGATGATCAAGGAACTGAAGCTGGACCTGAGTGCCGACCGTCTCAGTTGTCACCGGTTTGTTGCCAACCAAATATGATAGACTTTCGAGGAGGGAGCACAAATGCTAATTGTTGTCAAGAACGCTATTTGCGTCCTCACTGCCGCCACTGGCGCCTTTTCACTTGTTGTTCCCAATTCCACCGTCAACTTCACGGGACTTCAACCGGTCGGCGGCAGAGGGATTAGCGAAATACGTGCCGTTCTTGGTGGGCTCTTTGTCGCACTCGGCTTGTCGCCGATACTCCTGAAGGGCGATACATACACAATGCTTGGGTGGGCATACCTCGCAATCGCACTAGTACGGCTTATTTCAATTTTTGCGGATGGCTCGTCCGTGCAATCAAACTGGATCAGTCTAGCAGTCGAGGTAGTCTTCGGTATTGTTCTGATACTCTGATTGTTTTTCTCGAGGACGTATATCTCAGCGCCGGTATTATCATCTGCTTGATGACAGGCCTCTGGCTGTTGAGTCTCGCTCTCCGGAATTCCAGCATCGTGGACGTATTCTGGGGAGCCGGACTATGGCGCTACACCCGGCATCCCAACTATTTCGGCGATACCGTTCAATGGCGGGGATTCTATGAGGTGTACCCCATTGGCTGGACAGCTTTCAGCCATTTCTTAGGTGGGAAAATCTGGTCTGGTTTGTCTTGCTCCTAACGCTTGTCTTTAACGATCTGTTCCACCCGCCCCCCTGGTGAGACCTTGAGGGCTGCACTCCCTGTCATGGGAGGTAGAGCCCTGCCGGCGTCAGGTTGCCGAGTGACTGGTGATACCGGTCGAAGTTGTAGAACCGGAAATACTTGCTGAGTCCCGAAATCAATTCTTGCACCGTGACGTAGTTGTGGAGATAAATGTCTTCGTACTTCACGCTGCGCCACAAACGCTCGATGAACACGTTATCCAGCGCTCTGCCGCGACCGTCCATGCTGATGGCGATCTTCTCTGCCAGAAGTGGTTCCGTGAAGATGTCGCTCGTGAACTGCGATCCCTGGTCCGTGTTGAAGATCCCGGGCTTCCCTCTGCGAAGCGCTCTCTTGAGCACGCTCGTGCAGAAGCCCGCATCCTGGGTGTTCGATACTCCCCAGGAGAGAACGAACCGGCTAAACCAATCGATGACCGCGACCAGGTACATAAAGCCGCTCTCCATCGGGATATACGTCAGGTCAGTGCTCCAGACCTGATCCGGTCGCGTAATGCTCACCCCCGTCAGCAGGTAGGGGTAAATCTTGTGATTCTGCGCCGGAATGCTTGTTCTGGGAGCCGCATAAATCGCCTGGATCCCCATCTGGCGCATTAATCGAGAGATCCTTTTGTGGTTGACCTCAAACCCCAGATCCCTCATCTCCAGCAGGATCCTGCGAGCACCAAAAAACGGATGCGCCGTATACTCTCGGTCGATGGCCTTCATCAAGGCCAGAGTTAGTCGGCCGACAGGCACGGGTGAGTAGTACAGGGTCGACCGGGCGACGCCCAACAGCTCGCATTGATGCGTGATGCTGAGTTGATCATCCAGAGGGTCGATCAATGCACGCCGAGCAGCCAGCGGAAGCGTCAGACTCTTTTTTTTAGAAAATCCAGATCGACCTTCAGGCGGCCAATCTCTTCGTACAGACGGGCGATGACGGCTTCGTTCTCATCCTTGCCGTAACCGCTGGTGAAGAGATCCGGAATATGCTCCTGAAGATGCTTCTTCCACTGCGAGATCTGGTTCGGATGCACCTTGAACTCCGAAGCCAGCTCAGTGATCGTGCGGTCTTCCTTGAGCGACTCGAAGGCAACTTTCGCCTTGAACGCGGGCGAGAGCGAGCGGCGGATACGTTTCATGCCTGGACCTCCTATGTGGAAAAATAGCCATTTTTTCCACCTAAGCAACCTGTCCAGTTTTTGGGGTACAGCTCACTATGTTCTTGCAGCAGCTTCAGGAACTTGGTGGACAGTGCTTTTTCCCGTTCTTATGAAAGCTCTTTTGCTGCGAATTTCTGGTGTGACACTGCTTGAACAACTCATGAAGACCCGACCCGGCTATGAAGAATATATGCGTACCACAAATGCCTTTGTTCCATGGTTTCCCAGGGAGTAATGAAGCATTACTATGCAACGTGAACCGCTCCATTTTCAGTTCGTCCGCATCGCGAAACAGTACGGATACAAAGTCGCCTTTGTCGACCGCGGTCTTCAACGTCAATACACCTACCGTCGCACACTCGCAGCTTCTTTTGTTCTTGCCGGTGCCCTGACCGAGATTGATGATTCTTTGGTTGGCGTCATGCTTCCCACTTCCGCCGGAGCGGCAATCGTAGTACTTGCCTTGTTGATGAGTGGAAAGACACCCGTCCTGTTGAATTACTCCACAGGAGTGATACATAACGTGGAATATGCCCGGAGGAAGTGCGATTTCGAAACGGTTATTACGGCGAAGGGCTTACTCGAAAAACTCGACGCACCAATGCTTGATGGGTTTGTCTATATCGAGGACTTGCTCAACAGCGTATCGATATTCGACAAAGGAAAAGCAGCGTTACGCGCTAGACTTCCTGCTGAGTGGATCCTTTCACGGTGTCCTGTCTCCGATATCAATGCACCTGCGGCAATTCTGTTCACCACAGGCAGCGAGGGGGAGCCAAAGGCAGTTCCGCTTACACACCGCAACATCATCGCAAATCTTGAGGCGTTGTCACAGATATATCCATTCAGGCACGACGATGTCATGCTTGCAACGCTTCCCTTCTTCCACGTATTCGGCCTGGCCATCACTTTGTGGCTCCCACTTCGGTTCGGAATGACGATCGTGACTTATGCAAATCCGCTGGACTACAAAACAGTCTGCACAATCATCCGCGAAGACAGACCAACCTATCTCGTTGGTACGCCAGCATTTCTTTGGGGGTACTTACATCATTCACAACCGGGAGATTTCACATCGCTAGAATTGATTGTGACGGGTGCGGATAAATGTCCCAACTTGCTCAGACAGGCGTATCAAGAAAAACACGGATTGACAATTTATGAAGGCTACGGTACAACCGAAACAAGTCCGATCATAACTGTGAACACGCCAGATCGTTGTCGTCCTGGGAGTGTCGGTTGGGTTTTGCCGAATCTTATGCTTCGCATTATGCGATATGACACAGACAGAGATTGTGAGATTGGTGAGATCGGAAGAATATTGGTCAAGGGGGAAAGTGTCTTCTCAGGATACTTCGACGATCGTGAATCGACCAACCGGCGTTTCCACGAGGGATGGTATGACACGGGGGATATGGGATACTTGGACGCTGACGGATTCCTTTGGCATACCGGCAGATTACGGAGGTTTGTGAAAATAGGCGGAGAGATGGTTTCTCTCATCCACGTCGAAGAAGTATTGGAGAAACTCCTGCCAATGCACACTTTGTGTTGTGTCGTTGGATATCCCGATGCGACGAAGGGATCAACAATAATCGCGGCAATCACTCGACCGATAGATGAACGGCGAATGTACCGTGAAATGGCAAATCTGCTGCCGGCAATTGCCCTGCCTAAGCGTTTTGTTGTCTTAGAAGATCTTCCGAAAATGGCAAGCGGGAAGACAGATTTTGTTCGCATCACAGAGCGTGTGCAAGAACTTGTCAAGAAGTTCTAGTTTGCCCGGCTCTTTTGGCAATTGACCACAGAAGCCTCGAATTCTGGACCAACACCTGTCAAGGGCCACGTAATTCCCCACTTTGAGGGTCAGAGTATTCCCCACCCTAAAGTTGGGTGAGCGGTTGTCTATTCAGTCATGATTTACTCCTTAAGCGGTTCAGATTTCAGTCCCTTTTTCTTCCTGTACGATTCTCCTTTGAGGACGATCTGGTGCGCGTTGTGGGCCAGACGGTCCATGACGGCATTGGCCATAACCTTGTCCGGGAAGATAGCAGGCCAGTCGTCAAGGGATCTGTTGCTCGTCAAGATGATGGAGCCGGTCGAGTACCGGCTGTCGACGATCATGTAAAGCCACTCTGCGGGTTTCTGTTCGAGTCGTTTGAAGGCGAACTCGTCCAGAACGACCAGGTCGCTCTTGCAGAGCGCCCGGAGGAGCCGATCGGCAGAGCCGGTGATGTCAGCTTTGGTGAGCGCGCTGATGAGTTCGCCAAATTTGTAAAATTCCACCGACAGGTATCGCCGGCAGGCGGCATGTGCGAGTGCCTGGGCCAGATGCGTCTTGCCGGTCCCGGTGGGACCGAAGAAGAAGACGTTTTCCGATCGCTGGATGAACCGGCACGTGGCCAGATCGCGGACCAGGGGCCGGTTGGCGGAGACGGCGATGTCAAAGTCGAAGGACTCGAGTGTCTGGCCTGCACTCAGATGGGCGTGCTTGATCAGGCGCGCGAGTTTGCGGTTCCGCCTGGCCTCCAGCTCGTCGCTGATGAGCATGGAGAGGAGTTCCGTCAGGGAAAGCTGCCCCTGCTCGGCTTCCAGGAGCCGCATCTCCAACGTGTCGAGCATCCCGGAGAGCTTCAGGGCGCGGAGCTGGGGGGCAAGTTCGGCTGTATTACCCACGGGCCTCTCCTCCTTCCCGCAGGAAGTAGGCGGCAGGACGCATAAAGCTCTCCGTCTGGGCTGAGAGCGGGAGACCTTCCTGGAGATCTGCCTCCGCTTCCTGTTTGCACGCGTTCTGGAGCATGTGACGGAAGAGGTGCGTGGTAACCGGCTTGTCGAGCGTCAGGGCGATTGTGGCGGCAGCCTCGACCTGCTGGAGACGATAGCCTTTCACGGTGTCCATGAGTCCCATCACGCGGCGCAGATATGAGAAGCCGGGAACGGAGAGGAGGTTGACGACCAGATCCTGGAACGGCTTGCCGCCCAGGGCGTAGGCTTTCCGGATGAGCCTCCGCGGGGTCTCCTCCGACAGGGCGAACTCGACATTGGCAGGGAAGGCGCTCCAGTCGGTGTAAATCTTCTTCCCGGTCAGGGTTTCGGTCTTGATGAGTTGATCCTGGTAGAAGATCTTCGCCTGCGTCGGCGTGAACATGACCTGCAAGGTTTTGCCTACGTACTCGGCGGAGAGTGGGAAGCGTAGGCCGTCCACCTGGAGATAATGGTCGGGATGCACCGATGCTTGTCTCCACCGGGCCACCGTGAAGGGCACTTCAGGCAGTTGGATCAAGACCGACTGTTCGCACTGCGTAAAGAGCGTGTAGGAGGGCTCTCCGGTCGTTCCGTGGGGCCGTGCGCCGTACTCGTGGATGAGCCAGTGGCGGACCAGGTGATTGAGCTCGGCGATGGTGGCCGAGGGATGCAGGGCGCGCATTTTCCTGAAGAACTCGCGGACTGTCTGGACGTCGCGCTCGACTTTCCCTTTGTCCTGGGGCGAGGCAATGCGGCACGGGTCGATGAACGTCCGGTAGTACTCGGCGAGGTCCGCGTACGCCCGGTTGAAGACCGGATCGTAGATGTCGGGCTTCAGCACTCCGTTTTTCAGGTTGTCGATCGTGAGGATCCTCGTCACCCCGCCGAACCAGGAGAACATCTCGACATGACTCTGGGCAAAGCTCTGCTGGTCCTGGCTGTAGACGAACTGCACAAACTTGTGACGGCTGAAGGCCAGCGTACCGATAAAGGCATAGACGTTCCTGCGCCGCTTCTCGAGCGGATCCCACAGGAGCCCCATCTTGCCGTAGTCGAGCTGGATCTGCGATCCCGGCGGCATCTCGATACGGCAGGTGTCGCGCTTGCCTTCCGGGACGAGCTGTCGTGAACGGGCCAGGCGCTTGAACGTCGAGTAACTGACCTTCCCCTGGAGCCCGTAGCGCAGCGCGATGACTTCGTACGCAGTCTTCGGCTTCAGAGGGTTCTCCGGATCGTTGATCAGGGCCAGGATCTCCTCGACGTGCGGCTCCAGGAGCAACCGGCTCGTCGCCTTCGCGTGGAGCCGGGCGGAGGCATCCTGGAGGCGCGGGAGGAGCTCCTCCTTCCGCTCCGGGGTGATCTCTTCCCGGGTGATGCCCAGATTACGAGCCATCTCGATATAGGCCCGGACGGTTTTGCGGTCGCAGCCGCAGGCCAGCGCGATTGCGCTTGGTCGTTGTCCATCGGTCCAGCGGCGAAGTATGTTCCAAATCTCCACAGTTTGCACCTTTTTGAATGCCATGGCTCGTCGGTTCCTTTGTTCCTGGTGAAAAATCCACGATTTACGCCGGGAGACAAGCTATGGCTTGCGGTGAATGGATGCCAACCTTGGGGGCGGGGAATCATCTGGCCCTGGAACTGGGGAATCATGTGGCCCTGAAACTGGGGAATGATCTGACCCCGGAACTGGGGAATGATCTGGCCCTGGGACCGGGGAATCAGCTGGCCCCGAAACTGGGGAATCAGCTGGCCCTACAGTCTTCTATAGTGGGGAATATACGTGGTCCTCGACAAACACCCGCCTCAGGCAATCTGATGTGGGTGTTGTCGTTCTTTCGCCCGTTCGGCAACAGACAAAACCTGGGATTCTTGGTCAAACGGTACGCTGGTAGCAAGTGTGACCTGTTCACTCGCCGGAGCAAACTTAACTATTCCGGCAATCGGATTTTGAAAAGAAAACTACCACGTGGACGGGGGGACAGACAGTGAGGGCATTGGGACTGAACTACTGAGATCTGACCACAAATGTGGCAAGACCAGACATTCCGGGGGGAATTCAATGGCTGCAAACGGTTCTCCTGCTGCTTTTCCTCGTCCTTGTAAAGTCGGGAGAGATCGTCCATTTACCTCTGCTGGGTGGCAAGGAATTTTAGCCAGGCGAGAACGCAAAGCAGCGTGAGGAGAGTAAGACCAATCCCGATAGCAAGTCCCATGGCATCCTCAGTTGTATTTCGCCTGTACTTTCCCCCCGTGGTAGATATGAGCAAGGATCAATAGCTGTGCCATCTCTCACCAGTCACTCTGACCCGCCAATAACGGGCCAATCAATAGAATATTGTGCGGTTGGAAGATCTCCTCTTCTCATTTTGAACACACGAACTCAATGTTTCCCGTTTCCGGGAATGAATCAACGGTAGGTATTCCGGCACTGACCTGTCCTGAGCTTCATCAAAGGTTTCCGATACGCGTCTCGAGATTTCTGAAGCACTAGCGAAAAACGAGAGCCCGACCCTTTCGGAGCAGGCTCTCGATTTTACACTGTGTGATGCGTCTTCTTACGCGACTCCAGACTCCTGTTGCGGTCGCGAGCCTTTGGAGCAGCCACCCCTGACCCGACACTTCAGGGATGGCTTATCGTCTTCGTCAGATTACATAGAAACGGCTGGGCCCTAACCCATTCTTCGTAGGTTGGTTCAGTATATTGCGAACCAGAGCTACATGAGTGAGATAGGTCCACTCTAACATCGGGGAAAGGAGCCCAGCCATGTCCGTTGACACCTTCGTCGGTCTTGATGTGCATGCTGAATCAATTACTGCTGCGATTCTTCGTCCGGGGAGCGAAACACCGGAGGTGATCAAACTCTCCTCCGACCTCATGAAAATCCGGCGGCTCTTTCGCCGACTTGCCGGTCACGGACCTGTTCGCAGTTGCTACGAAGCGTCCGGTGCAGGCTTCGTACTCCAGCGAGTTCTCGCCGGCGATGGCTTCTCCTGCGACGTAATCGCGCCTTCACTCATTCCCCGCAAGCCGGGCGACCACCGCAAGACCGATCGTCTCGATGCTGTCCAGCTTGCCCGTCTCTACCGGAGCGGCCACCTGACTCCGGTTCACGTTCCGACCGAAGAAAATGAAGCCCTCCGACGGCTCCTCAGGCTGCGTACGACCTATCATGAGTATCTCACCGCTACCATGCACCGGATCTCAGGCATCCTGCGTAACCACGGCTTTGTCTTTCACGAAGGCAAATCCACCTGGACCAAGAAGCACCGCATGTGGCTTGCCCGCCTTCGCCTGACTCTCCAAGGGCCTCTGGCAACTACGCTGGGGCTGGAGCTCCAACATCTGGAATATCTGGAGACCGAGCTTCGCAGCATGGACACAGAACTCGAACGCTACGCCCAATCAGCTGAGTACAGGACTAAGGTCGAAGCCCTCTGTTGTTTGCGAGGTGTGAAGATCCTCACTGCCCTCACCATTCTCTGTGAGGTCGATGACGTCTACCGGTTCTCTTCACCTCGTAAACTCATGGCCTACTTCGGGCTCGTCCCCTCTGAGCACTCTTCCGGTACAAGAGAACATCGGGGCTCTATCACCAAAGCCGGCAACATCTATGTCAGGCGTCTTCTGGTCGAGGCTGCCTGGAACAACCGTCACAATGCCGGCGCCGCCCTCATCTTGAATCGTCGCCGACAGGGTCAACCACCCGAGATCGTCGCCATCGCTCTCAAGGCACAACATCGACTGACAAAGAAGTACTTACGCCTTGATCAGCGAAAGCATCGACACGTCGCCATCACTGCCGTGGCCCGTGAACTCTGTGGCTTCGTCTGGGCCATCTTGATGGCATTGCCCCAGACACAACACTGAATATCATATCGTCGAGAGGAGAGCCCCGATAGGAGAATCCTCGTTTGAAGTGTGCGGTGTGAACACATCGTTCTAACCCGCGAACTCAGATAGAGAACGCTCCGGACGAACATGTGAAGGTGCGGTAGGCCTAATCGCCGAACCCGCGAATACTAGTCTGATGATCGTCGACGAACGCTCTCCTCTCGACTTATTTATCAAAGAACTTGACACCCAGCCGTTTCCATACTGTAGAGTAGGACAAAAGTGTAGTGGTGGATAGGTCCAGTGAGTCCTCAGGCCGTTTCTCCCCTTTCGGGCGAGTGTCCCGCTCAAGCAGACCGTCACTCTATTGCCTTTTGAACCCTCGTCGCACCGTACGTGAGGTTTGCCCTCATACGGCGCTCCTGAAGCTTAACAGTCGCTGGCTACAGCCGGACAACGTGGTAGTCGTAGAACAGGCCGAGTTGACCGTATATACGTTCGGAGGTCAGCTTACCCCAGCCGTAGCCGCGTCTACCTTTACGTCGCCAGATGACATGCCTGACTCGGAGATTGACAAAGCGAGCCAGTTTACGGAACGTTGCCGAGGCATGCCCAAGTCGGAAGTAATTAACCCATCCACGCAAGTAGCGGTTTAAATTTGCCACCTGCTCCTTCACGCGAAACGGTATTGAGTGATGAACGAGTGAACGTACCTTCACCCGGAACCGCTCCTGACTTCGTAGACTTGGACTTACCAAAATTAGACGCCCGCCGTTCTGCCTGCTCCTGACATTCTGGAACCGGAAGCCAAGGAAGTCCACGTTATTGCCGATACTAAGGCGCAATCGTCGTGTCTTTTCCCCGTTCAGACGGAGACCCAGCCGTTCCACATAGTGGTTCAGCAGGTCAATGCCCGCTTCCAGATTCTTTTGTGCCAGAATGACCATGTCGTCGGCGTACCGAACCAAGTGGATTGACCCGTTGCCAATGTTCCCGAGCCTTTCCCGCTTGAATGCTTGGTCGACAGGGTTCAGGTAGATGTTCGCCAGTAACGGACTAATGACTCCTCCCTGAGGCGTTCCCTGTGTACTCTGCCGGTGCTGGCCGTCTTCGACATATCCAGAGCTCAACCACAGCTTGATGACCCGTAGGATTTCCCCGTCGGAGATACGCCTCGCGACGAGCTTCATCAGTTTACTGTGATCGACCGTGTCGAAGTACTTCTCCAGATCGACATCATACACCTCGATACATCCCCAGTTGAGGAACTTGGCTATTTCCCGGACCGCATCGTGTGCACTCTTCTCCGGTCTGAACCCGTAACTTGAGTCGGCAAAATCCGCCTCAAAGATCGGTTCCAGGATTAGCAAGAAGGCTGTCTGCACTATTCGGTCGCGGATGGTCGGTATGCCCAGAGGGCGCTGCTTCCCATTCGGTTTCGGGATATATACCCGCCGTACCGGCTTCGGCACATAGCGCCGTTCCTTCATCTCGAGCTGAAGCCCAGCGAGGTAGACGTCGATCCCTTCCTTTTCCACATCCTTGAAGGTCACTCCATCGACCCCGCATGTTCCACCATTGGCTTTGGCTTTGCGATATGCCTCCGCCAACACATCTGCACGACAGGTCTTGTCGTACAGACTGTAGAATCTATACTTCGGCTCGGCTGTTGCCTTCGCCTGCAACTTCCTCTGAAACTCCTGGAGCCAATCTGTGTGTGGTAGCTCGCGCAATACACGCTCCTTCGTCTCTTCAGAAGTCTACCTTCAGCAGGAGCCCTTCCCTCCACCCCGATTTCCGGGGCTTCATCGGTACTACGACTCCATCCGCCACCCTGCCGGCTTCCCTCCCTTTCGTTTCCTTATAGGAGGGCTCTTCTCCTGATCCCCGAGTGGCGTGTCGGGTCTTTCAGGGCCAGCGAGGGTTTCCCAAGTCCCATTCCTGTTCTTTCCAACCGTGTCGTCGCTAATACCCCGGAGGTGCCGCTTCACCGTGTTCTCTCTGCTCTCGGTGCGCAGTCCTGACTTCGCCCATAAGATAGGGGCTCGTCCACCTCAGCACTCTTTACGAGGCTACCCATGCGTTCACTCAATGTTACGACCTGGTCGTTTGCGTTGCACCCTTTCAGGTTACGTTGTCGAGTCGCTTAGCATGAAGCCGTTTCCAACTTCATACCGACTCCTCGCTACGTGGCTTCCAGAGTCTCGCCACGGTTGGGACTTGGAGCAGAGCGCCCTCGCTCCTCACCCAACAAGATCAGGAACAGTTTACCTTGGCGCTCACCTCAGGAGCAACATCTTCTTTACACTACTAAAGCTTGCAGCCCCGCTATTCGCCTGAAGGCGATAGAAGTAGACACCGCTGGCGACCGGTGCACCGGCGCCGTTTCTTCCATCCCAGACCACGACGGTCTGTCCCGCCGGCACGACACCGTTCATCAGCGTGGCAATTTCCTGACCGAGGACATTGTACACGACAAGGTGCACTCCGCTTGCCACCGGCAGCGAGAATCTGATCTGCGTCGACGGGTTGAACGGATTGGGGTAGTTCTGGTCAAGGGAATATGCCACCGGGACAGAACCCGGCACAGGTTCCTGGACGCCGGTGATATCCGCCGTCGTGTTGATGTTCAGCGTCACGGGGATGGCGTTGCCGACCAGATCGTATGTTGGCGCCGCCCCGGTCGCCGAGGCGCTCAGATAGTCGTGGCTGTCCATGGTGATCGAATACGATCCCGGGGCCAGTCCGCCGATCGTGTAGGCCCCCGTGGCATCCGTCAGACCAAACCCTGCAATATTGCCGGACGCGTCAGAGGCATAGACGAGCCCACCCGGAACGGGGTAGCCAACCCCGCCGGTCTTTCCAAGCCCAGCGGGCGCACCCGGCAACACGCTTGAGGTGACCGTCCCGGTGATCGACGTATAGCCGGCATTGGAGCGGAGCAGAGGCCTGACGTTGATGTCCGCATTTGCCACGTCATTACCGTTTATGATGATTTTCGTTGCCTGCCTCCAGTGCACGGTGAGATTCCCGGAAGCCGTGTACCACGACGGGACGTACTGGCCCAGAGGCATAGCGAGAACCCGGTAGGTACCGGGGGGGAGATCCGTCAGGTCGTAATTGCCGAGCGAATCCGTATCGCTGATGTAGTGCCTGTGATATGGAACCGGATCATGTGCCGTCCACCATTCCCGGTACGCGATCACCCGGGCCGAAATGCCTCTGTCGGAGACCGTGTCGGAGACCATGCCGCTGATCTCCCCGACGGAAACCGTCGGGCGGGGTGTCAGGGCGAAGTTTATTCCGGTGGTATCGCTCCGGAGCGCGATAATATCGGACTGGAGGATATTCGTTTCGTTGTTATAGAACAGCCTGTGATATCCATTTTTTGACGCACGCACGATGTAGAAACCCTTCGGGATCCGGAGGGAGAATTTTCCCAGTGAATCGGTAAACGCCCGGTAGACCCACCGCGAAGCGTCGTCCATATTGAAGTCCGAGCCCGGCAGGGGATTGTTCGGATCGAAGGCTTCGCGCGAGTCCTCGCTGTGCGTGGAATCGCTCTTGTCAAACACGGAACCGTTCAGACCGAATTCGGCCCGTGCCCAGACGATGAGTGCCCCCTGCAGGGCTTTCCCGAGCGTATCGGTGACGGTGCCCTGCGCCCGGTAGATGGGAAGATGGACCGAATCCGTCAGGAGTGTAAAATTCACAGTCTCTATCGCGGGTGAGTCTGCGACGGTGACCTCCGTGGCCCCAAACCGGAACCGGGCGCCATTGTACCAATCCGGCAGAAGGTTCGGGTTGAACGGATACGCGTGGATGAAGTAGCTCCCCGGGTCGACATTCTTGATCTTGTATGTGCCCGTGGAATCGGTTGTCGCGAAATACCCGAGATGGAAGTTCACATCGGTCTCGTACATCCGGATGAACACGTATTTCACGATCTTGCCGGTGGCACTGTCGCGCACCACCCCTGTCACTTCTCCGTTCCCCGCACCGACGCTCACCGAGAAGTTCTGCAGCGTCCTCCCCCCCTTTGAGGAGATCACATCGAGACTGACATCCTTGTAGCCACGCGTCGCCGGCGTCCACTGCACCAGCCCGGTGGCGCTGTCGATGGTCATGTTGCCGGGGGCGAGGAGGAGTTTGTATTTGAACTTCGCTGTGCTGTCGTTCGAGACGGCCGTCACCTGATAGGTGTAGAGAATCCCCACACGTCCCCGGGTCGGGGGAACTGAGGTGATCTCCACCTGATCAGCGGGCGGCTTGACCCCGACCACCGCGTAGGAACTCCGGATTGTCTGCGACCCGGCGTTCGTTGTCTTCACAACGTACAAAAAGTACGTGACCGCGCTGATATGAGGCGTGTCATTCACCGTCGTGTCGGTCGTCGACCTGATCTGCGTCAGCGCAACCGTTGTATCGACGTTCGCCGGCGAGGTGAGAACTCCCCGCCACACCGTATACGTGTGCTTCAGGGTATCCAGCGGCTGAGTCCAGGTCAGCTCGACGACCTGTTTCTCAGTCACCAGCCCCTTCAACGTGAAACTCGGGACCAGTTGGGCCCGGGAGAGACCCGGGAGCAGAAGGGACCCCCCGACCAACAACACGAGAAAAAGTAGACGCGAACGGTACATACTTCCCCCACAGAAAGTGATTGATATGGGATTTAGACTGTGATGGTGGTTTCAAGTGAAAAGACACATTTACAAGAATGCTGCCCTGCGCGCAGATTGCCCGGACAAGACCAGAGAAGGCAGAAACTAAGTGAGTTGCTCGCGGACTCTCTTCTCATGGGAAGCTAGAATTTGCTTGTCTGGTCGCACTAAATCGAGGGATTTGCCGCAATCCTTATGCCAGCAATTCTGTACAGGGACGTAATCCTATCGAAACCACCTTTCTTCGCCAAAACTGAGTTCATTGCGCCCCATTTGTTGCATGCAGCCCTTGCCGATGAACCGCAGGGGGAGGGGAACTCCCGCACTCTGACACCCAAATCCCGCAGAAAGCTTGAGCCTATCTTGTGTTTGGCGGGTCGGAAGGTCACCAGCACAAGAACATTCAGACATTGCCCTATCCTGACACAACTTCAATGATTGCGGTCGCCGCACTTTTCTCGCTATAGCCCGCATCGAGGTAGTGCCTGATCAGCGTGTCCCCGAATAATGCGAGATTTGCCTTCCGGTCAATCTCAAGAATGATCTTGAGAACCCGGGTCCTGTATAATTCAAATAATGTGTCTGACATAGCCTACTCGAACGGCTTCAGAGCGAAATCTGTTTCTTCCCCGGAACATTCTATAGGCCGGTTGGAGAGTCGGCTTTCTCGAGTGCCGGCGGTCTTAGCGCCATCTATCGGAGACTTGGTCTCCGGAGCACAAGGAAGCTCTTCGTCCGGCAAGAGGATACCCCAATACTCCACGTGCGGTGACATTGATCCCTCCCTTGCTAAACCATGAACAATGATCACTCACGAATCAAGGTCAACTCTAGTGCCACCTAGTGAGAGTGCTTGTGATCCTTGTCACTGGGCGTTCAGCCAGGCAAGATCTCATGCCCATATATCAGGGACCCGACCAAAATGCGCTCGGATCGGGCACCATCGAGCCGCAGGGTCTCTTCCTGATCACGGGAATTCGAGACCCGTCATCTGAAAAAAGGAGAAGAAACACTCTCGGCTTGTAGCCCAAAGTGGACACCTGTCCATCTAATAGGTCACACAGCGTCTTTCCCTTGCAACATCCAACGTCTCGCGGTCGTGAGGCCAGGCCGTGGACTGCACTTCTCAGTTCAGTTGAACAGCCTCCTTATTCTGTCGACGAGTGAATGAAGGTTGAAACCGGCGGCTCCCCTTTCATCAACCGGGAGCAACTACGTCTATGCGTTGTGAACCACACATGGGTTGTCGGATGAGAACCAACGAAAGCCCGGAATTCTTCGGATGCAAATGGGCTCCACCACACCGGATTAAAATATGTTTTCGTCAATTTGTGTATTCAATAACAAAATCTTCATAGGGAGGGTAATGACATTTGAGATACCATCAAAAGTAGATAGTCTGTTTGTCGTTGGGGAGCGCGAAGTTCACCGCGATGAATGCAAAGATCCAAGGTAAGAGACAATAAGTGCTGGTGGTTGAAGATCACCTTTACAGTTTGACTTCGATTCTTACCATTGCTTGCTCGCCGGTCTCTTTCTGCCGCACCTCGGCATTATGAATGAAAATCACTCCCCCCCGAACTTCAACGAAAATGGGCGCACGGTTGTGGAAACGCTTGTGATCCCATGAACCTTGCGCGAGTTGGGAGTCGGGTTCTACGCAAGTTTGGACGCGCATCTACTTCACTATAGCCTGGGTATCATGAACGGTCTTAATTTTGCAGGATTTCAACATGGCTCTCTGATACGGGAGGGCCGATTTGAGGGGCGTAACGCAAGCGCGAACAATCTTGTCGCAACCGGAGGTATTCAGTTCTACGGTGGATCCATCGGACTTTGGGTTTCGGGATATTACGGCGGGACGGTCAGGGTCTCAAAGGCGAAGGCGGATAGCTTGCAGCTCGCATCGGGGCCTCTTGCTACTCCTGTTCTCCTTGGAGAATCTGACATTTACTAGCAGGCGGGCGGGTTATCTGTTATCGAGCGGGCATCTGAACAAATGGGGAATGCCGCCATTATTGGGCCGGGTGGTCACCGGGCTGATTTCTGTGCGGATGCGACGTGTGGGATCTGGCTCTGTCGCGATGTAGGTTAGTTAGCGTGAGGCGATCCACCATTACGGAGAAGGAGATGGTTGTGCGAGCATCTTCCTCGAGGGTCATTCCAACGTACCGGGTTGTCACAACTGGTACGGACGATTCTCCGAACAGACAATCCTGCCGAAACTTTCCGTCATTTGCAGATTCAGCAAGTATCTTCTTGTCTGAGGGTCTTTGATACTGTGAAGATTAGAGCTATTCACTCAATATCTTTTCAGCCTTTTCCCGAAGGTCGTCAGGACTTTCCGGCTTCCCGCTACGTTGGCCTCGTCCTATCTGAGAATAGAGTTTCCCGTCTTTCTCCAGCTTAAACAGTCCGAGTGGCTTCACCTGGAGCGTATCAAGATTCACAGCAAGAACATACGGACCAACCGCATCCGTCAGCCAGGAGGAAGACTTCCAATACTCTTTGACAACATTCGGAAGGAACTCTCTCACGTTCAAACTGGAACAGACCAATGCCAAGAAGTGGTCGTCAAACCCATTAGAGACGAAGCACATATATGCGATTTTCATCTGGCCCCTTTATGCGTAATTCGTACACCATGAGCCCGTTGCGGCCGGCTATGCGGAGACCCATTATTCGGAATTGCCTGGGACCCGATTTGCAAGGTAATTCTGCACACCCATCTGCTTTATCTGGGCCCGCTGCTTTTCCGCCCGGTCGACATGTCCTTCCTCCATCTTCAGGATGGTCGTCAGCAGGTCAGCCGTGGCCTGGACATTTAATTCTACCCACAGGCTGATCGCGGAATTGTAAGCCTCTACCGCTCCCTGCTCAGAGTCCTGATCTGTCCCTATTATCTCTTCTACGTTTTTGCCAATCCGGATCGCCTTGAGCTTTGAAACAACGGGAGGTCCCTCCAGAAACAGAATGCGCTGTATGAGCCGTTCGGCATGGTGCATTTCGTCGTCCGCCTGTTTTTCAATTGCTTTATGGACTTTTCCATAACCTCAGGCCTCGCACATTTCCGAATGGACTCCATAACTGGCTGATCGCAGTCAGTTAATTCCCCCCCAGATCGTTGAGGACCGCTA
>CAVVIT010000003.1:0-266613 GCA_963748405.1 Ignavibacteriota bacterium | reverse complement strand
CTCCGGGCGAACGCTCAGAGGGTCACGACGGGAACGAGTTGGACACAGGCGAAGATTCGGCTCTCCTCTTTCGCGGACGGCTACACGCTTGACAATGCCTACGCGAATCAGCAATGGATTGACTTCAACTACAACAATAGCACGATTGAGATGGGGCTTGGCACGTCCGCGACGGTGTTCACGGTTGCGAGCACCGGGATCACGTCGAGCGGCAACGTGCTCGCCAACGCAAACCTCCAAGCGAACGGCGGAATCTACGACGTGGGGAGTTGGTACACGCTCAATAAGGCGGCAAGTGCGTGGCTTTCGTGGGCAACGAGGAACACCGCAGGGTCAGAAACGGTTGTTGACCTGTCCTACATCGGAACCCTCACCGCGAACGGTGCGACGGTTATCAACAGCACCCTGAACATCATGGGGACGCGCTTCTCGCAGGCCGGTGATATCGCAACCCTGTACTTGGGCGGCGTCAACCCGACCTGGAATTGGATACAGGCCACTTGGGGCGGGAACATCGTGATCCATACCGCAGGAATGACCACCGGGATCGTGTTCCTCCAAAACAACGACTTCCTTGGAATCGGGAAAGTCCCGACCGTTGCGCTCGACGTTATCGGGTCGGGCGCATTTACTGCTGGGCTAACCTGCACAACGGTTCAGGCGTCCAACGGAGGCTCGGTGTTTTTCAATGACGGCGCGGCGGGCCTATGTATCAGGGAAAACTCAGTCACGCACAACCTAACGCTCAATTTTGACAGGAGCGGCACGGACAAGTGGGCGGTCGGTACTGTGATTAACGGATCGGCTGATGATCTGCGCTTTTACAATTATCAATCGTCAACGGCGGCGCTTGTCATCAACAATAGTACGAACGCGGCGGTGTTCGCCGGAGCAATTTCGGGAACCACGATCACCGGTTCCGGGGCGGTACAGGGGTTGAATTTCGTCTCCACGTCCGCAACACTCGCGGCTCAGTTCGTCGCAGGCGACAGCTACGGCGGCGGGCGTCCCACGATGGCTCAGATAGCGTTCGGGTACAACGGCACTCAGGGATACCGGCACTTCATTGTGACCCAGCATTACGGCGGGCAGGCGGCGCTCAATCAAATCCGGTTCTATACGAGCGACGGAACCAACGCCGGGGTGTTCCCGACGAACGCGGTGCTTGGCCTTGTGATCGAAAACGGGGCAATCGCGACCGGCGGGGTGACGCCGCTTTGGAAGCTGGGAGCCGGAACGACCACGACGGGCTTGACGCTCAAGACGACAACCTACGTGACCGTCACCATCGACGGAACGGCGTACAAGCTCGCGACGGTCAATTAAATTGCCGGGGGGCTTGCACCAAGGGTATTGCTTCCCTAAAATGGCACGTGCTTAAAAACCAATAACCAAGGGGGGGTAGTATGAAGCTCGCAGAACTCGCTACAATCAAGGCCGCGCTGGAAGGGCTTGGCAAGCAGAAACTTCCGATATGGTACGAGATTGCCAAGAACCTGAAAGCCGTCAACAAGGTGCTGAACGACGCCAACGAAGTCCGGCAAGACCTCTGGAACAAGTACGCCGACAAGGTGGAGGGAACCGAGGAGGTCAAGGAGTACATCGGTGAGGCGGGAACCCCGGAAGCCGGGAAGCCCTACACCAAGATCACGGACAAGGCCGACCTCAAAGAGTGCATGGCGCAGATGAAGGCCATGGACGAGGACGACAGCTTTACGGTCAATTTCCACCGGATTCTTGCCAGCAGGGTCAGCGCCAAAGACCTTGAAGGGCTGTACGGGGAGCCGTTGATCGACGTGGTATTTGTCGAAACAGAGGCCGAGTTGAAGGCCGTCCCGACGCCCAAGGCGGAAGCACCGAAGGCGGAAGCGGCGTAGAGACAGTTAACAACGAAAGGGGGAGGCGGCTCCGGCGACCGGTTGTGTCCGTCCGGGGCCGCTTGTTGTTTGGTCCTAAACTACGGGGGAGAGCATGGGAGCGCAGGAAAACAGATTCTTGAAGCTGAATCCGGGGGTTGTACTCACGCCGGTAATCGAGCCGGTGATCGTGGCTTGTGACCCGTTCTTTGAAGCGTTACCACGGTACGTGACGAGCGGTCTCCGGACGCCCGACAGCCAGCTTGAGGTTGTCCGGCACTTCGCGCAGGAGCTACAGGTCGAGTTTCCGGAGTTGGCCAATACCGGCGTCCACAGCGTCGTGCAGATCAACATGGACGGGGTAATCCGGTCACTGTACGGCTGGCAACGGTCGTGGAGCATGATACTGAACAAGGGCGACCTTGTGGCCCCGCCTCTTGACGCGGAAGCCCTGTTTGGCTACATTAGCAACGGCGTGAACAAGAAGGGTCGGTCGATCCCATGCTCGCCGCATATCAAGGGGCTGGCGTTCGACATAGGATGCAGGGGAACGACGCCGGAGGTAGTGTCCGCGATCATGTACAAGGCGCTCGCCGCCAACGTGCCGGGGCTTCACAGCGTTCAGGTCGAGCACAATCAGTGTTGCGTTCACGTCAACTGTCGGGTCGCGGAAGCCTAATGTCAGACGTTCCTTTCGCAACCTTTCATCGCCTTTCATCTATTTTCTCCGTAAGCCTAATGTAAGATTTGAGGAGAAAAAAGGGGTCAACGCAGGTCAAAAGAGGCGAAAACGGAGCGCATTAAATATGCAATCTGCCTGTCACGCAGGAGGCCGCGGGTTCGAGTCCCGTCCGCCCCGCTTCATAAAGCCCTGGGAGCTAATAACTTCCAGGGCTTTTTAGTTCTCCCGCCCACCTCTTACTCCCCAGTGGTTACACAATTGGTTACCTCTCGCGCACAAACCGAGGAGGTGGACCTTGTTTCTCTCCAAGTCCCGCAGAGGCTACTACTACATCTGGTACACTGACGACCGCGGGAAGCGGCGCAAGGTCTCGACCAGATGCAGGTTGAAGACCGATGCCCTGAAGGCCCTTATGGACTTCAAGGCATTGACCGCTAGGAGGGGATCATCGGTCATGCTCGGCCAGTTCATCCAGGATTTCCATCGGTATGCGACCGCCACATACTCCCCTGCGACCGTCGACATGTACGATCGAACGCTCGGGCTCTTCAAGGAGAAGGCGTCAGATCGGCTCTTGAGTACAATTACCCCGAGGCATGTTGACGACTACAAGGTCTGGCGACTGGGATCGATCAAGCCTGTGTCCGTGAACATCGAGTTGAGGACGGTCAAGGCGGCCTTGAACACCGCGATACGGTGGAAACTGCTGGACGCAAATCCATGCGATCAAGTACACCAGCTCGCCGTGCCCGAAGAGGCTCCCGTGTATTTCAGGCGGGGCGAGTTTGAGGCGCTGTTGTCGGTGATCAAGGAGGTCTGGTTCAAGGAAGTCGTAGTGTTCGCCGTCCTGACGGGGATGCGGAGGGGGGAGATCCTGAACCTCAGGTGGGGTCAGGTCGACCTGGCAAATAGGGTCGTTCATGTCCAGAGCACGGGAACGTTCAAGACCAAGCAGGGGAAGCGAAGGGTGATTCCGCTCAGCGATAGCGCTCTCTTGATCCTTCACTCCCGAGTAGGCAGCTCGCCCTCGCCATACGTGTTCTCATTGAACGGGAAGAAGATTTTCGACGACTGGGTTACACGCCTATTCAAACGGTATGTTCGTATGGCTCGGCTCGGAGACGACAGACTTCACTTTCATTCGGTTCGTCATTCGTTCGCGAGCTGGCTTGTCCAGGGCGGAGTTTCATTGTTTGAGATCCAAAAGCTCCTCGGTCATTCCAACATTTCCGTTACCCAGGTCTACGCACACCTAGCGCCGAGTCAACTACACGAAACGGTGAATCGTATCCAAATAGACTTACATTCGGGCGTGCCATAGTGGGTGTCTTTCTTTTCAACTCGAATTGAGTGGGGCCTTTTTCGATCGACCATGCAAAGTGCCATGATGGGTGGGGGTCGTCAATCGACGCCGCAAAAGCCTAATTGAGTGGGCTCAAATGACCAACAACAGCCAATCGGAGGCATAGATGCAACGAATAAAGATCAAGCAGATTACAATACTCACCGTCAGCGACGACACCGAGATTGTGGACTCGCCAGACGGCGATGGGTCAAAGTGTCTGAAGAACCATCGTGATTTCTTCCTGCCGATCATGTTCTTGATGCGAAGCATCGGCAAGGTTCCGCCGATGGGCGAAGTCACGTGGACACAAATATCAGAGGAGGACTATAACGACCTTGTTCTCGAAACCGACGAGAGTGAGGTGGTCTTCACGGTCGAAAGTGAGAACGACGGGGCTTCTTCTTGAGGAAATTTAGTTTGATATATCACAACATCCGACCATGCTGACATTTGGCAAGTAACCCATACGGAAAATCGGTCACGGTATGAGCTTCCATATTACGGATGCTGAAACGCACACGCTCAGGCCCGAATTGTAGGGCAGGGTCGCCACAAGGCGGTGGGCCTCATCATACGCGGCGATAAAATCGGACGGAAACCCCGATACCATGCCGAGTAAGCGCCCATTGTCGAGGCTGAATACTGGACTACCACTGTTTCCATGGCTTGCCACGCCATCGATGAGAAATGTGTTCTTTGATGTCGGCGCCTGTGCGATCATCCCTCTTCGGACGACTGGGAGATTTTGTTCTATCTCCGAGCCCAAGCCAAGCGGGTACCCGATTGTTATTACACTGACCCCAGGGGCAAAAGAGAGGCTGTCGCCAAACGTAGAGATGCCGACAGCGATCTGATCAAACTGGACCGAATCAGAATGTGGAAGATGAAGGCCAGCGTAGTTGTCGGTCCAATCAAGTATGGCTACGTCGTTTATCGGGTCATCGGCCACCAGCATTGGTATATTGTAGATCTTACCGCTCTTGAGGTTTAGCCCCACTAGTATGCGCTCGCCTGGGCCCGCAGCGTGAACCACGTGGCTGTTTGTCACTCCGTAGGTCTTCCCCCCCTTCAACACCAGAACACCGCTTCCTAGCCTCCGTGTATTTGTCAAGCTCGGGCTATCTAGCTTTGTGACCGACTCGATGGATACAGACGATCGTATGCGGTCTCGGACGATTTGAGGATCCGTGGAGCTGACTTGGGCGTATGATGCGTGGCTGCCCACGGCAAAAGCCGCAATGCAGACGAAGCGAGGCGCGTTGGCCCAGAAGTTCATATCAAGAACCCTCCGCTTACGTAGGGAGCCCGTCGGGCGAGTGTGACGGAGATTTGTGTCTTGCGTCCAGTTGGGACGAGATTCGATCACGTCCAGTGGAACACTTCATTTCGACTCGACTCGGCGAAAACTCTGGCTCACGCTTGCCGCTAATCGCAAGACGTCGGGATTGTCCTCGCCAATATTGGGCATCATGGCGATCCGAATCGAGCCCTTACTCGATATGTCAACCACGTAAATTACATATCGAAGAGAGCTGGGGTCGTGGCTTGCCTTGTTCAGGATCTGATGGATTTCCAATGTGCGGAGGCCGTGCTGATTTGGTTTATCGATGAGCGTGTCAAGGTCCAGGTGAGTCGTCCCACGAAAGTCATCAATGGCGGAGGCGTCGGATGATCTTGAGAGCGCAAATCCCTTGACCATGTCTGTGCTATCAACCTGTCGGGCTCGGCGAGTATGATAGTCATCAAGCCCATCAACACGTATGGCAAGCTGAATTGCCCGTGTTGCGTCATTCTCAATGTACAGTGAGGCGCCAAGGCCCGTTCTGTCCACCTTGACGTGACAACCTACAGGTATGTCGAACGAAATCCCGAGGGCGCGGTCTACGTAGGTGACTGTTCCAGTTTGAGAAAGGGATGGGGGTGGGGCGGCAGACAACACCCCGAGCATTGTGCAGCCCAGTAGAAAATAGTTGCGGTTTGTCATTTTAGTCGAATATGGAGCATCGGACTTTGGATCTTTTAATCACTTCGGAGAAGGCCTCACGTTGGAGCCTTTCTGTGGGTCGGTTGGATGTTCAGGTCTTACAAACAGGATCTTATCATATTCAAGCAGCCCCCTCAGATTCTTGGTTCTCTCCTCCGTCAAAGATCGTTTTACGGAAGAATATTCGAGCGGCCAAATAGTCCCACCCTTGCCGAGCATATCGGCCACTAGGTTTGCCTGCATCTCTCGATATGCTTCCCAAGACTCTTGACTCTTGCGTAGCAGCTCTCGTTCTTCTGGTTGGAGTCGACTGTTCAATTCTACCATTAGGGCATCCAGGGCTTCGTTGGCTTCTTGAAAATCGTTGCCAGCGACGATGTTCATTTCCGACTGAGTTAGGGGTGCACCAGGGTAGAGCAGATTGGATACGAACTGTTCCGTGGCCTGGATGAATAATCTCATTGCCGATATGCAGTTTGTAATCGTTGGGACGTCCAGCTTTAGTGCTGAAGCGAGTTCGTGGGCAAGGATATGCCTCAATTCAAATGTTCTCGAAACACCCGAAAACACAGTTGGCGCATCTTCAATGATGGGTTTAAGTGTTTTATGCAAGACCTCGACCTCAACCCGATCATGAACTCTCTGGATCTCATCCAGGAAATCCCGCCCCGTCAACATTGACATGTTCGAGCTGATAGATTCGAGGGTGTTGCAGGGGAGCAAATGGGCAATTAATTCGCCCGTGGTAATGGTTCGCTTGTGAAGAGCGACAATCGTCTGTGAATCAAGCCGAAGGTCTTTCAGCTTCTCCACGTTGTCGAGATAAGGGCTACCAGAGTCGATAAGTTCGCGGTAGATTTCTCTGAGAATCCCTTCAAGGTAGGCGATTAAACCCATTGGAAAGTATCGCAGCAATTCCGCGGGCCCCTCTTTTGCCTTGTCAAACGCTCGTTCTATTTCTGATAGCCTCAAAAGGTGCGCATAGGATCGCGCGGAAGATTCATTGCGTCCTCTAATTGACAATATTTCGTCGGTGTAGCTTCTCTTAGCAGTCATAAAATGTCTCTGCAATTCAAGTCATTGTGAGGTTCAACATGATCCATCGCTACTCATAGTTGAGTCTTCAAAGTTACCCCAAAATGGGTTTGACAGTAGTCTCGGTCGGGTCCACTTCACCACGTCACATAGTAGAAGAATGTGCGGAATCATGCAAATTAAGTCGGCCCCAATGACGAATACGATCTGGTGGTTATCCTGGTTTGATTAATAATCTGTATTTCCATTCTACCAACATTATTCAGAGGTGCCATTACAGCAACGTGTGGTCAAATAGTCTGCTCGAATACGATTCTGAATTAAAACCTAATGGAATGGGCAGTGCCGATATAAGGAGACCCGTTCACATACCTTGATAAATGCTCCGCTTATACACGGTTTCTGCGCGGCATTGGACGGCGCCCCCTTCTCCCTACCCTGCCGTGTAAACGAACCGTTGAATAACAAGGTCGAAAATTGTAGATTCTGGTGGCTTCCCCCGCATTAACTCTTACCGAAGGTTGAATGACCGAAGAACTCGAATGGAAGACCCGCCGCGAGCGGATTAACACCAAGCTCACTGGGTTCCCGCAGCCCTTGCGGATCATCAAGTACCGCGACGAATTGATACCTCCTGCCTGGATCTCAAAGCAATTGCAGAAAACGACACCGACTTACATTCGTTGGGGACACCTTCCCCAGGGCCCCAAAATGTATTCTATTGCCTCCATTTGACAGCATGAATCGCCAATCAGAAGTGTTTTCCCGTTTACGCAGTCTCTCATCGGCCGCCGATGCAGCGACACTTTTCAGTTCGGTCCTAAACTATGACTACACTGGCAAGACCCTGTCCCGCGACAGGTTTTCATCTTCGCTCAACGGCCAAATAAATAAAGTTGAAATTATCGCCACTCATGGCGAATTCAAGATCGTCCATTGTGATGTAAGTAGGTTGTTGCTTGGTATTGAACGACCAGTCATTGGAAACCTCTTACGAGATTATCCTTACTCGCTATTCGTATTCTCGGACACGGCTAAACAAAGTTGGCACTTCATCAACGTGAAATATGATGAGGAGGAGAGCCGAAGGAAACTCTTTCGCCGAATCGTCGTCGGACCCGAAGAGCGATTACACACCGCAGCTCAACGCCTTGCCATGCTCGAGATTCCAGATGAGAGCGCTCTCTCACCCCTTGAATTGCAGGAACTTCACGACAGCGCATTTGACGTTGAGGCCGTCACAAAAGAGTTCTTTACGTCGTTCGCGACCATGTTTGATTTAGTGCGAACGCAGGTCGAAGAACTCAACCCCCGCCACAAGGGAAAAGCCGAAGAATTCTCCCAGCTCCTTCTAGATCGTTTGATGTTCTTGTATTTCGTCCAGAAAAAAGGTTGGCTCAATAATCAAGGTGACTACTTATACGATCGATTTACAAAGAACTTCAGTAGCCAGCCCGATAAACATAACTACTACACCGATATCATTCTTCGAGTGTTCCAGAAACTGGCCTCGGCGGATCTTCAATATGGGGAGTTGGGTAGCCTTCCATTTCTGAACGGAGGGTTATTCGAAATCGGATCGTGGGAAATGTCGATTAAGGTCAAAAATGGGTTATTCGCCAGGTTGTTCAAGGATCTTTTTGAGCATTACAACTTCACGGTTCGCGAAGATACCGCGATGGACATGGAAGTTGCCATTGATCCAGAAATGCTCGGTAAGGTGTTTGAGAATTTAGTTCTCTTGCGCGAGAAAGATCCGCAAATCGATCTCCGCAAAGCTACGGGCAGTTATTATACCCCACGGTTAATCGTGGATTTCATGTCGAAGCAATCTCTGAAAGAATATCTGATTGATCGCGCGTACGAGCCAGAGGGCTTTGGCTTGAGGGATGACGTTCTTCAGTTCACTGACAGTGCGTACGAAAGATCCACCAAGCAAATTACGTTTGACGCCCCAAAGCAGGATGTGCTGAAGAAACATTTACGAGCCAAGATCGGCAAATTATTCACTCTCAGCTCTGTGAGGCACTTGACAGACGATGAGACTGGCTGGCTTAACAATTCTATCACGATAGATGAGGCCAGTCGCCTCAAGGCCCTCGTCTTGAATTGTCGTGTGTGCGACCCCGCTGTTGGCTCTGGCGCTTTTGTGGTGGGGATGTTGCATGTAATGGTTGCTATTGTCAAGTTGCTTGATCTACGATTATTCGGACTCGATGAAACCAGTCGTCGCAACTATGACTATGACAAAAAGAAGGAGATTATTGAACGATGTTTGTATGGGGTTGATATACAGAGGGCGGCAGTCAGGTTGTGCGAGCTCCGACTTTGGCTTTCCCTTATTGTTGACTTCCAGGCGGATAGTGCTAAGATCCCGCCACTTCCCAATCTGAGTTACAGAATCAGGAGAGGCAATAGCCTCTTTGACAAGATCTTGGGCTACCGTGTAGACCTGTCCGTGAAATCGGGCACTGCGATGGGTGGCAAGATACTTGACCTTATTGATGAGATTCAAGAAGCAAAACATCGTTACTTCAGTGAGGCTCATCGGGAGCATAAGGATATTGCCGACAGGCATATTCTAGCGAAGCAGTGCGAACTTGCGTTGATCTATTTGAAGGCGCGCCAGGATCAACTCCTCGAACGATATCAATCGAAGTACTCGAGCGGTCTATTCGGCGAAAAGAAACTCAAAAGGGGAAGGGATGCGATAGAAAAGGAAACCTTTGAGAAGGAGATAGGGGAGCTTGACAGAATTCTTGGAGTGGTAAGGGGAATTGCAGGGGAGGCGCGCGCAATCGAAAATAGCCGCGCAGGGGAGAAGGACAAAGAACGGCAACTTAGCGACACATTTGTTTGGAGGCTGGACTTCGCCGAGGTATTTAAGGAGAAGGGCGGATATGACATTGTAGTTGAAAATCCACCCTATGGCATAGAATTCGAAATCGCAGAGAAGCAAATCCTAAAGGTCCGCTATGACCATATCGCCGAGAGAATTCGAAACTCTTTCCTCTACTTCCTTGGGATGAGTTATGATCTACTTAATTCAGGCGGCTGTATGAGCTTGATAATTCCCAATGAATTCCTTTTTCAGATTTATATGACCAAGGCAAGAACATATTATGTTGACAATGCTAGGATCTTATCTGCAATCAATGTAGGCGAAGATGTGTTCGATGCAATAGTGCCCGTTTGCATGGTTGCCGTTAAAGAACAGGCGAAGACACCCCAGGAGAGTACCCAATTGAAGTGTCGGACCTGAGAAAATGCAGCTTGAGGGAGGTCGGCGAAATACTTGACAAAGGTCAATTTGAGTACCTTCCAAGCAGTACTCTCAGAGGCACCCCCAACTGTATCTTCACATTTGATATAGCCCGCACCAACCTCGTCACGAAACTAGCTGCTTCATTTCCACCCTTTGAAGAATATACCCTCGACATCGCAAATGGTATATGCACAAGTTGCGACGAGGTTTACATTGTCAACAAGGAACAGGTGAAACAATACAAGCTCGAATCGGCCTGTCTCAAGCCTACGATCCGAGGAAATCAATTTAACCAATTCACCTGTCCTGCTAACACAGGTGAAAGCGTTCTGTATATAACAGATTCGTTCGACAAGTCAAGCGCACCCAACATCCATAAATACCTTTTGAGATATAAGGCATTGCTAATTCAGAAATGCGTAGAGAAGAAAAAGGGCGCTCGCGAATGGCATGTGCTGTTTCGCGCCAGGTATCCCGAGCTTTTCAATACACCCAAGATAATTGTGCGCCAGACTGCTGACCGAATCATCGCAGCCGTGGACAATGAATCGGGCTACTATTGCATAAACTCCGTGAATATTGTCCAACTCCTTCCTCAATTTACCCAAGAGGTCGAGTTCTTTGAAGGCATTCTCAATTCGAGGTTGATTCGATTCTTCTACAGGGAAATCTCTCAAGAGGCTGGCAGGGTACTCGCCGAAGTCAAGCCTCAGCGAATAAGGGCATTGCCAATTTGTACGATTGAGAAGGAATCAGTTGATGCTATCAAAGCTGTGGTTCGTAGGATTACGCATGCCAGGGCTCGAGGATTGAACTCTGATGCAGAGGACCTCCAGCGTGAGTTGGATCTGATCATTTACAAACTGTACTCCCTTAGTCAAAGCGAACAATCACTTGTAGAGTCAAGTGCCTAAAATGCCTCAACACGACATAATCGATAACCGAAACGAGAAGCTTGTCGAGCACATACGCCGCATCCTGCCCTCCAGCGAACGAGTAAAGTTCGCAGTTGGCTATTTCTTTCTTTCTGGCTTTGAGCCAATTCGGAGCCTCCTGAATAATGTCGGCGAGATCCGCTTGCTCATTGGCAACACGACGAACTACCAAACACTTGAGCAACTCTCAGAGGGTTACAAGCGGCTCGAACTCGTTGAAGATGCCGCGAATCAGATTAAGTTCATCAAGCGAACGGACGAATCCAGAAACGTCAAGGTAACGGCAGAGAACCTTGGGGATGCTGTTGCGCTAATGGATGAAACCGATGAAAATGAAGAGCTCGTCACCACCATCGCCAGGCTCATTGAGCTAAAGAAAATGATGGTGAGGGTCTATACCAAGGGCCGTTTGCATGCAAAGGCGTACATTTTTGACTATAAACAGGACGGTCGTTACGAGAAGGGAATCGCAGTCGTTGGCTCGTCTAATCTTTCCCTCTCTGGCATTTCGCACAATACCGAACTTAACGTGGTCGTGCATGGAGAAGACAACCATCGGGAATTGTCCCACTGGTTTGACGAGTTATGGGAGGAGTCAAAGGAGTTCGACGAATCCCTAATGGCTGAGCTCCGCTCATCGTGGGCAATGTCGACGTGCAGACCGTATGATATCTACATGAAGACGTTACATGAACTTGTGCGTGATCGACTTGAAGAGGGCGATGAGGTAGACATTCTTTGGGACGATGATATTACGTCAAAGCTAGCAGATTTCCAGCGCGTTGCAGTAAAGCAGGCTGTCCAGATTATACGTGAATACTCGGGCGCCTTCGTCTCCGACGTGGTGGGACTCGGCAAGAGCTTCATAGGCGCCGCTATTCTGAAACATTTCGAGCGAACCGACCATGCTCGTCCCCTTATTATCTGTCCTGCAACGTTAGTTGACATGTGGGAAAACTACAACGAAGTGTATGATTTGAATGCCCGTGTCCTTTCTATGGGTTATCTGCGCGAGCGGGGAGGATCGGATGGCAGCATCCTTCTTGACGACATTAAGTATAGAGACAGAGATTTCGTTCTAGTGGATGAAAGCCACAACTTTAGAACCCAAACAACGCAACGATACGAAATTCTGCAAGCCTATCTCAGCGCGGGGCGGAAGCGTTGCGTATTCCTTACTGCAACACCCCGCAACAAAGCAGTCGCAGATGTGTACAACCAAGTCAAACTCTTTCACCCCGAAGACAAGACCGACCTTCCCATCGATCCGCAAGACCTAAAGAAGTTCTTTGCCCTTGTTGAAAAAGGTGAACGACGATTGCAGGACATATTGGTGCATATCCTAATACGGCGAACCCGCAACCACATTCTTAAGTGGTATGGATTTGATAGCGTGACACAACAGCCAGTCGATCCAAGTCATTTTGAAGAGTATCGTTCGGGCAGGCGTCGAGCGTATGTGATGGTAGGTGGTAGACATCAGTTCTTTCCTAAACGCGAGCTTGAGACTATTGAATACAGTATCGAGAGAACGTACAACGGCCTCTATCAAAGGCTGCGAGGATATCTTGGTAAATCTAAGAACCAGCGACGTGACGCTAATGCCAAAGAACTGTCTTATGCCCGTTATGCTCTTTGGGATTACGTAGTTCCCGAAAAGCAGAAGCGTCAACCGTATCTGGATCTACATCGAGCGGGGGCGAACCTCCATGGGTTAATGAGAGCCCTGCTTTTCAAGAAGATTTGAATCGAGTGTCTATGCATTCCGAGAGACACTCAAACGAATGATCCGCATCCATGAGGCCTTTTTGGGATCGTTGGACAACGGAATCGTTCCAGCGGGCGATGAGGCTCAGAGCATTTTGTACGAATCCGACAAGTTAGAAGAATCGGAACTTTATGATGCTCTATCTGAGGCAAGCGCGAAGTATAGGATCGAGGATTTTGATAAGGAGAAGCTTTTCCGCGACGTTAAGCATGACTTGGGAATTCTTAAGGAAATGTTCGACCACGTTAAGGATATAGGGCCAGAGAAAGATGCGAAACTGCAGACGCTCCTCGAATGGATGAAGACTGAAGCGCTGTTGCGGGGCAAGCTCATCATTTTTACCCAATTTGCTGACACTGCTCGCTATCTATTTGACAACTTGAATCCGCATTCAGCAAATCCCGAGGTCGAAGTAATATACAGTGGAGACAAGAGCAAGGGGAGGGTTGTCGGCCGTTTTGCGCCCAAAGCGAACCCAGACTATAAGTTTCTAAGGGGCGAAGTGGAGATCAAACTGCTCATTGCGACAGACATTCTCTCGGAGGGGCTTAACCTTCAAGACTGCGATAAGATGATTAACTACGACCTTCACTGGAACCCCGTTCGCCTCATTCAAAGATTCGGTCGGATAGACCGCATTGGATCAGAAAATGAAATCGTATGGGGTTATAATTTCTTGCCAGAAACGGGGCTTGACCGAACTCTCGGGTTGCGAGCGACACTTCACGAGCGAATTCAAGAAATTCATGATACTATTGGAGAGGATGCCCAAATTCTGGACAAAACCGAGCGATTAAACGAAGAATCAATGTACGCTATCTATGAAAAAAGGACTGACCAACTTAGCCTCTTTGAAGAAGAAGGGGAAGAATCTCTCGATCTCAACGAGGCGGAGGAAATCATGAGGCAGCTCAGGAGAGAAAACCCCGCGGAATATGAGCGCATCGAACAACTCAAGGATGGCATTCGTACAGGTAAGTTATCGTTAAGTAGTGCTACGTTTGTTTTCTGCAAATCAGGCATTTACAAACAGCTTTTCATCGCAGACAAGGAGGGGGCAATCGTCTCAAGAGACATTCCGAGAATCCTCGGTCAGATCAAGTCTGGAGATCGTGAGGCGGGAACGGCCGTGCCGAAAGATCACAATAAGATTGTCATGAGTGTCAAACGGGTGTTCGATGAGGAGGTTAAGCAACGGATGACCAGTCGAGAACAGTCGATGTCGCTTACCCTTGCTCAGCGGTACATTGTAAGAGAACTCAGGGTGTTGTTTCAGTCTACTGACGATGAGGACGCTAGGGCGCAAATCAATCTTCTTGAAAAGGCTTTCAGGGCTTCTCAAACTGCAGCAGTTCAGCGAGAACTGAATTTGTTGCGAAGGAACGGTGTCGCTGGGACATTGTTGCTGAAGACTCTTACTAGAATTTATCATCAACATAGAATTCAGGAGCGCTTGGAAGTCGTCGAAGACAGTGCTAACATCTCTGCGGACACGCCAAGAATCGTTTGCAGCGAGGCACTGAATTAGTACTTTGCTGACTAAGGCAATCGTACTGAAACATGGGCGGGGCCTCGCCACATGCTTGTGTAAATCAAGATTGATGAATCGCTAAAATGACCTACCCCGCTCTCATCGCCGCAATCTATGCTGATTACAATCACCTGCTAGTCGCGTGGGACGCCGAGATGGAGAAGTCAGAAGACGCGGGTGCTTTCGTATTCCTGCCCGAGGATTATGGATCTGCTGGAGTACTCATCGATGCCAACTTCGCGTATTGGCCCACTCCGCGTCTCAAGCAATACCTCAAAGATGGCGGTCAGAGCGATGAGGGGCTGGTTGATCTCATCCTGGACCTCGACATTGGGGAAGAGTTCCTTGTGATGATCGTCGAGTATGACGGCGATGCGATGCGGCACTTGGTCCACGTCCACAAGATCACGAAAGTCGGTCTGAACTGACAAAAGGGCATCTAATGCTCCCGCCATCATACATGGATTTCTATAAGATGGGGAGCGATCCCAACTGACCTGCGGCTGACCGCTGAATCGAGATCATACCCAAGAGAAAATCGTCCAAAGTGCTAAACGTGCCCTCAGACAAAAACGATCCATTTGAAACAGGTCCCTATCCGTATTGCTTCCGCTTGTTTGATCGCATTGAGGAAGTCGAGCAAGGAGGATACGTAGTCAATATCAAGTACATGGGAATGAACGACGATGGGTCGGTCAAGGATATGCCTGCAACAGAATCCGAGAAACTCGGTTACCACATGCAGCCGATCCTTTCACTGGAAGAACTCGGGATTGAGGTTGGGCAAGACTGGGCGAGAAGGTGCGAACAATGGAACCGACTTGAGGTAGATGATGCCATTATCGACCTGGGGAATGCTCGAACAGACTTGGCGCGGCTACCCCACAGCAAAGACATCTCTCTGCTGGTGGTATTCATCGAGAACGTGGTAGGGAAATTTGATGGTTGGTTTTCCGATCACGGCTTTGAAAAGCCGAGCCTTGAAGGTCTGCCATTTGCGGCGGCAGCATTAGTTCCGAAGGGGCTGCGTGGCCCGAAGGATCTGGGTAAACTTTACGTTGAAGCGGTTGAACACTTTCAGAATCAAAGGCCAACGCTTAATCAACTCTCCCAGGTGAGCCAAACCTCGGTTACTACTTGGCACAATCACCTCGGGAAACCGCAGAATCTTCTCGCCATAGATGCTGCCGTCGAAAAGAAAATACATATGGCAAAAACACCCGACAAGGAGGAATGGTGGGAACTGGTGCACGCTGACATGAGCGATCGCATAGTCAAGCTGTCGGACCGAATCAGAAAGGGAAGGGAGAAGAGCGTAGGAGGTGACATCGAGAGATATGGCGCAGATGACGAGCAATTTGAGAGGATTGACTGAAGGCCTTAGGGCTTGTTTTATGTGAATCCAGTCCGAATGTGGCGTTTTCGGATATCAAGTCAAGAGGAATTGTGAAATAAGCTTCTCTTGGTAGAGGGCAGTCGTCGGGTCCTTTACCATGCACACAGAATTGATAGGCGATCTCGGGGTAGCATGGCCCTGGGGTCGCCTCTTTTTTTGGAGATACACAAATGAGCCAAGTGGAGAGGTCGAAGACACCCTTGAGGGCGATCAGAGAGAAATGCATCGAGTGCAGTGGTGACAACCGCGCCGAGGCGGCGAACTGCCAAGTATCAGATTGCGCTCTCTTCATCTATCGCATGGGGACAAACCCCAGGCGGAGGCGGGTCGGGAGGGTCAAGAATATCACGCCTCGCAGCGCGACAATTGAAGAGGGGTCCCAACATACTACCCGCGCCGCGATCATGAACGAAACTCCCACTCAACACGCCACTGGGACTCAAGGCGGGGCATTGGTTGGGGCGTCATGATGTGACGTAGGCGGTCCATCTCGGGCGTGACGGGATCCCTAGTCGGGCAACGCTTCACGCAAGCAGCCCAGGGCGTTGCCTGACCGTTTACCCAGAGAAGGACATATTGAACTTGTTCACTGGCGCAAGATGCAACGAACTGGCAATCAATACCCAATCTGAAGGAATATTATCATGCGAGAGGAAGGGTGTGTTGTAAGCGAACCAGCAAGACCTGTTGTGTCACAGCAGATTCTAAACGAATTGGCCGCGGAAAGCGCGATCCAGGAAGTGAATCCAGCCCAGGACTTCGTGAACGGGACGTTCTACTACGGGTGTATCGTTGGGGAAAAGAAGTATTTGGTGACTTCTGACCGCTCAATGATTCCCATAGACGACCCCAATTCTATCGGGCTCAAACTTACAGCGGCGAATTTTTCAAGAAGCAGATTCTCAGGCCAAGGGATCAAGTCGTTCCTCCAAGAGGAGACGGCCCTGACTGCCTCCGAAATTCACGGCAATCTGGTGTCGTATCTCAAGAGGTTCGTCGTCCTTGGTGGGAAGGGTCAGTATGAGTTCTTGGCCCTGTGGGTGATGGGAACCTACGGCTTCCGTATCTTTCGATATTTCCCGTATCTGCATGTTACGGGAGAGAAGGGATCGGGTAAGTCCGCCCTCTCCGAGGTCCTGTCTCCGTTGTGTTTTAACAGCCTGGCAATGGTGAGTGTCACCCCCGCCGTAATGTTTCGCGAGATCCAGAACAATCGTTCGACACTCCTGATCGACGAAGTGGAGAACCTGAACGGCTCAGACCGCGAGAAGCGTGGCGACATAATGTCTGTGCTGAATCAGGGATTTTCGAAGGCAGGTCAGGTGATCCGTTGCGGCGGGGAGAACTTCGAAAAGATTGCACACCTTTTTCGACGTATTCGCCCAAGGTGCTGATAGGCATAAATGAACTGGACAATGTCCTGCGGGAGAGAGTCATTCGCATAAGGATCCTTCGTAAAAGGCGCGAGGAGGTCGTGGAACACGATACAGAAAGTGATTCCGTGATGACAACCCAGAAGAAGCTCAGGGATGATCTATACATATTCGGTCTCACTTGCGGGAAGAGCATTGCGTCCCTCTACCGCGAACATTTCAATGATATTCGCGGCCTGGAAAGCCTGGCAAACAGGGAAGCCGATCTTTGGGCTCCGATCATGGCAATCGCAAATCTTGTCGACGCGGACGGTACGACTATCACTGAGATGATGCGAGTTCTCTCTGCACAATGCAAAGCGGAGCGGGTTGAAGACGACCAGGAAGATAGTCAAATGATGGTGGTGGCGAGTGCGCTCAACCACATGATCGAAGAAGCAAGAGCAGTAGGGGGTGAGGCCGACTGTCCCTTGTTTGATAGTGATACTGCTTACAGATTCATAATGCGAGCATGCGGGTTCGAGGGGTCAATATCCAAGACAAAGCTCACCCAGATGGTGATGCGGGTTGGAGTGAAGGTCAAGATTGCTAAAGTCAATGGCGTGACCAAACGGTGCTACCAGGTGCCTCTGGCGGCATTGCATGATTTCTCGAATCGCTATCCTGTGGACACACAAACTGTAACCGTAACCGCAAGTGTAACCGAGCATACTGCTGTAAGTTGATGAAAATGAATATATAAGAATATATAGTTACACTTTACACGGTTTGTCAGAAGGAAAGGGGGCGATTCTGTGATTGGCAGTACCGTACCGACCCTCAGAGACCTCCATACCGCCCAAAAAAGTGTAACCGTAACTATGAGCGAATTTCTTTTGATTGAAGCTCGATTTGCCACATTCTCGGTTACACTCTTGGATTGTGAATGTGTAACGCGGTCGAACTCTGCCGAGAATATTCGGGGAAACGCAAGAATGTGGTCCCGCACGGTATTCTCTCTTACGTCAGCTATGTGCGGCGCCCCTGCTTCTCGCCGAATAGAGATCACTGCTCCAGCTTGAGAGCGTGGATTTCTATGGCTACGCGCACCAGGGCCCAGGCTGAACCGAGGCACGGCTCCATGCGAATCCGCAGGTAACAGGGCCCCCCGCCCTGTAAGGGGACGGGGAGGCACCGACATTATCAGAAGATTACTTCATCGATTGCGCTTGGTACTGGTCTCCGCTCGGCGAGTTGGTCCAGCAGCTCGGGGCGGTAGTTCTTCGGATACCCCTTTGCCACCGACCGCTTGAATCGCGTGACCAGATCCTCGGTTCCTTCCTCTGGGGTCGCTATGCGTCCCCAGTCCGAGTAGCGGGGCTTACCATTCTGCTTCTCCCCGCTGATGTACGAGAGGCGCAGGAAGCGTTTGCCGATGACGCCTTCCAGCGCCTCCGCTGGTATCCTGTTCTCCTGGTCCAGCTCGCCTTTGAAGCCGAGCCTTGCCAGGGCTTCCTGGACGACGAACGCGCCGCCCCAGCCGATCACCTCCCCCGTGTCAGGGTCACGTTTGAAGTTACCCGTGATGGATAGTTGGGGCTGGAAATCCTTGCCAACCTCCAACGTCAGCTTGATGCCGATGTCCACGGAGCGGTCCATGTACGGGGGAGTGGTGCCAGAGATGTCCTCGGCAGCCGCGACTTCCACCTCGTTGATGAAGATGCCAGGACCGTAGGTCCGCTTCTTCCACTGGTTGTTCGTCGATAGCGTCATGTGTATTCTCCTCTTTGGTTATTGTTGCGATGCGATTTTCAGCGCCGTCCCTGAACCCTGAGTAGCAGGGTGCGTCTGGGCGGGCTGAGTTGTTTTGGACAGCAGGGTGATGAGTTGCGGGAGGGAAGATGCACTCGGCGCGGGAGTCCCAACCCCTCCCGTGAACCCGTTCTTCGTGACCAGAAGCCTCGGATCCTTCTCCTGGGTGAACTGGAGCATGATGTCGGCCTTGTAGGGAAGCGTGGAGTATATCCGCGGCACGAAATTGCCAGTCGCCTTCTCGTTTACATACGATTCCTTCAACCTGGACGTAATGACGAGGTTGAACTGCTGGCTGATCTTAACGTCGTCGATGATGGCATTGCAGAGGCGCCAGACCTCAGCCCAATTCCATGCCATCCCAACCTTCTCGCGCTCGGTCCGCTCCAGGTACTCGATCTCAGCGAATGTTTGCAGATCCGAGCCCGAGTCGAGCACAATGGTGCCAGCCCGCTGATACTTCAGGATGTGCTTGACGGCGACCGCCATTTCCCTGAAGTTCTTCGCCACCGTGAACTGCACGTTCTTGAACTTCCTGGTAACGATCTGCGCTCGGTATTCCGTGTCGATCAAGTACACGGGGCCAAGCTCGCTCATTGTGCAGGCGAGGTGGGTCTTTCCGCTTCCTTCTCGCCCCGAAACCAGGAGGACCAGCTTGGGAGACAGCTCTGGCTCGGAGAATTTGAAGGAGTCCCGCTTGGCGAGAAGTTCCTGCTGCTCCTTGTCGTTCTGGAAGTATGGACTTGGCTTCATTATGCGCTCCGTCTGGTGGTATATGAAGGGGGCCGATATGGCCCCCGTTGTTTGCTTCATCCTGGCAGCCTGGCGGCAAATTCGACCAACCCATCGGTCACGTATGAATTGTTCGCGTAGTCCGAGAAGCTCTGCTTTTCGTTTTGCCAGAAGATCCGCGTGCACGCATCGAGCAACCCGAACCCCGTGTGCTTCTCGTGCGCCAGAAACCTGTCAAGAATCCTTCCCCACGCACTGACGCTCAGGCCGTTGAGATGTTCGGTTCTCATGAGGCGCAAGTCGGCGACGGTTAGGGGTTTCCGCTGAAGCTTTTGGAGCGTCCCCGCGAACCTGGTCAGCTTTGCCCTTGAACCTGGCATGAGAGCCGTAAAGGCGCGGCCCGTCTCCTCGTCCCAGTTGATGTTTCCTTTGTGGTGGCGGAATGTGAACCTGGCGAAGTAGGTTTCGGAGGTCATCCCGTTTGAACAAACCAGGTGCTCTGCGTAGGCGCCGACAGAAACTGCGCGAGACCCATCGTAGCTGTTGTAGGCGAGTAGGCCGAAGCGGATCAGGTCGCCAGGGGCGACTTCCGCGGTCAGGCTGTCGCTCGTGAGTGAGTAGACGAAGCGGCGTCCATCGAAGAAGAGCTTGCGCTGTTTCCAGTCGCCGAGCTTCGTTCTCTCTGCAATCTGATCCACGACATCCTTCACTTTGCCGTTGTGGACCAGGAGGTAGTTCGACGATACTACCCCGATTTCATCCCAACCCGCAGGGGATTCCTTGTCCTCAATGCGGACAGATTTTCCCTGAGACTGCATACCGTCTCGGGAAAATAGGGGTGTGACTTCGATCTGCGCGAATGGGTTCATGCTGATGTCTCCTTTTGGTGGTAGTTACGGATAGGATCGCCCCAGAACAGGGTCGCCTTGCGGTTCAATGCGGCATTGAGTGGGCTTTCTTTCCAGATCTCGGTACGGGGGGTAGGTGGATGGCCCCCCAGAGCCCAGGCACTCCAGATGCCCACTCAAATTCGATTTTGGAGGTGATGTGGTCAGGTATTGGGTAGCTGTGAATCGGAGGATCTGCGGGAGATTGCCTGAGCGGCGCTACACGATCCCGCGTTCTGCGAGCGAGGTGTATCCCTCGTCCGTGAAGATGATGTGATCGTGGACAGGGATTCCGATGAGTTTGCCAGCCTCCGCGAGCTGCTTCGTTATCTGGACATCTTCTGCGGATGGCTCCGCGTTGCCTGATGGATGGTTATGCGCCACGATGATGCTTGCGCAGGTCGCCACGATAGCACCTCGAAATACTTCGCGTGGGTGGGCGAGACTGGCGTTCAGCGTTCCCTCGGTGATGATCTCGAAGCCGCTCACGCGGTTCGCACTATTAAGCCAAATCACGAGAAACCGTTCGCGCATTTGATCCGTAAAGAGGAACTTGAAGTTGCGGAACACATCCTCGGGAGAGCGGACGTAGATCTTCTCCCTTGCGAGCTGTGGGTATGTCTCCGCACAGTCCCGAAACCTCCAGGTTACGTTGCGTATGAAGTGCTTCATTGGTTCGATTACGCCTCCCTTCCTGTTCAAATGGGCGTAACGGGCCCACACGGGACCCGCCCGCCATTCTGGTTACGCGAAACCAAGGTCACGCAGCTCAAATGCTGCTTCGGCCCTGTCGCATGCATACAGCTCCAGGGCAATCGATCCTGGTGCTGCCACGAGCTGTAGCGAAACGTCCGCAAGGTCGTCGGTCTCGATCAGACTGACAACCCTCTCTCTGGCGCCGCGCAGCACGTCCGCTGGCAAGTAGACGAGATGAAAGGCCCTTCTCGTGTCCATGATTATCTCCTTGAGTTGTTCGAATGAAAACGGCGGTACCGACTGGGGGGAGACAGCCGATACCGCCGTGGTGGAGGGAGGAAATGTTGTTATAGGGTGATGCCGCCGAGTCGGAACTCCAACCAGTATTTCCCGTCCTCGTTGGAAGGGTAGGGCTCCTTGGCGGTGATCCCGACGCCCTTCCGTCTACTCCATTGCAGAACCCGTTGCGTAGCAAGCTCCACCGCAGACTCGCTGATCGAATGGCGTGACCGCATGAAATCTGCCTCATCTGGTGAAGCTACCAAGACGGGTCGGTTCCCTTTGCCATTGAAGCGGTAGCAATCGAAGTCGAACGTGACAGTCTGAGTTGCCTTACTCGTTGAGTCCATGTCAATCTCCCGATGGTTGGTTGTGGTTGCTTATCGCCGAAGGCTCGGCAGATTGCATCTCGGGGAGGGAGGGGAAACGCAACGTGGCGGCAATTCTCAACGAAGACCGAGGGGTATGCCTTAAAACGAGGGGGGTAGGGTGAAGCCGATAAAACGCACCCGCATTATATTATGAATTTTCTGTCGGCACTGTTCACCCCATGTGTTGTGTTCTGCTGTGTTCTGCGCGACACCTTCCGCTGTAATCCATCTCCCGCGGATGGAGTTTTGATTGCAGTGCGAGAAAAATCTGTGATTCATTCATGACACTCGGGCCAATCGCTCCTCGGCACATGAGCGCGCATTACGTTGACAATGCTCGATGAATGGAGTACATTTCAGGTGAGTTCATTCGAACAGGCCTCTTCAGATTGCGGGAAGGGGCCTGGTTGTTATCAGTGGGATCGTTTCGAGTCCACCAGGGCACTGCGCCGCCGAGGTTAATAGAAAGCGCAAGACACGGAGAATACGGTGAAGAAGTTTCGGTGTGCACTCATCCTTTCGGCGCTGCCTGTGATAACACTTGCGCAGGACTCGGTCATCATGAGGGACAAGATAGACATTGAAGTGAAGATAAGAGTGTCGGTGACAGACCACAAGTATACCTACTCTTACACTCTCGCGAATGGTCCGAGGGCGGAACAATCTATCTGGCAGTACTGGCTGCCTCTTGCCGATAGAGTAAGAATCGAGGATCTTCGCTCGCCGTCGCAATGGCTCAGAGCGGACAAAACAGTCAAACATCACTTGGTGAAATGGGGCACACACACATCTGAGATTTCTCCCCGATCAACACAGGCGGGGTTCCGTTTCAGTTCTGAGTCGCCCCCAGGAATAGTCGAGTTTTACGCGGAAGGCTGGGCACCGTCTCCCTGGTTTCCTGAGGGCTTCGCGACTGACAGTATCCCTGGGTACTCTGATAAGACGCCGTACGGGCCAGGATTGATGGGCGCGACGATAGGGCCGATCAATCTTGAGGGCTTACCTGCTACGGCTACACTTGATACAATGCTTCGTTACATCGGGCAGATGCCCGACCTCGGGTGGCTGGATAATCCGCGATCAGCAGACAAGTATGTAGTCTGGTTCACCAAGGCCCGAGCAACGATAGCTCAATGCGATACGCTGACTACATTGGCCATTCTTCGCAAGGCAACTGAAGAAGTTCAGCATGATAGTTCGGTCGTGCTATCCTCCCAGGCTTACTTCATCCTAAGACATGATGCGGAGTTCCTTTGCGCTCGACTCGAACGAGGTCGCTAAGCTGTTGCCGTCAGGCAAAAATCCACACGTGGCCGACTACCGCGATCATACAACGTTCAGAACTCTGCCACTTCGACGGAGGAGGTGTTCTACTTGAAGGCATCGTACTTGTTCGTCGCCCTCGGACTTCTATTCTGTGGCGCGTGCAGCGACTTTGGAACCAACGCGAGGCTGGATAACGAGTTCGCAATCTATCGCCTACTCGATACTTCTATCGACGCTCGTACTGCGTGGAGCCTCCCCCTTGAAGACCTGACGCTTGCTCCCCAGCCGTTCATCAGAGCGCGCGATTTGGGTGCATACCATTGGTCAACCCATGCCTTCGTGCCAGTCCCCGCGCTTGACAGTGTCCTGGCAGAGATGTGGGCTCTTCGGGGCAAGTCTTTCGGCGTTCCCGTCGTTGTGATGGTGGGAAAACAGAGGATCTACCTTGGAGCTTTCTGGTGGGCTTATTCTTCTGTCATTCCGAGGGTGCCATATATCGATGTCATCACACCGAAACCCTATAGCATCTCACCAGCCTGGCTTCCTTTACAGTCAGATCCGCGGGGAGACCCCAGAATCCGAGAGTCCTTGCAGGCAGCGGGAATCCTAAAGGAGTGAGGGGGGCTGCCAAGGCAGGGACTGAATCTGGCAGAAGGCTCGGAGGGAGAGGTAAGGAATTGTTCCTCGAGAGATGAATAACTTGAAAGGGCCTGTAATGGCAATACCTGACTATCAAAGTATCATGCTCCCCCTTCTTCAATTCGCAGGCGATGGTAAGGAGCACGCAGTTCGTGAGGCCATTCAGACCCTTGCCGATCAATTCAAACTCACGGAATCAGAACGGAAGGAACTACTCCCGAGCGGTCAGCAGTGTGTGTTTGACAATCGAGTTGGTTGGGCCCGCACCTATATGAAAAAGGCGGGCCTCCTTGAGTCTCCCAAGAGAGCGCTTCTTCGCATTACGAAGCGAGGGCAAGATGTGCTCGGTGCCAAGCCCACGGAAATAAATGTCCAGTTCCTCGGCCAGTTTCCAGAATTTCTTGCGTTCAGGAATCTCAAACACCAGAAAGATGAACCTCAGAAGGGTCCTTCCGCAGACACACCCGAAGAACAGCTCGAAGCCGCCTATCTCGACCTTCGACAAGGTCTGGCAAACGATCTTCTCGATCAAATCAAGAGCAGTTCTCCGCAAATGTTCGAGAAGCTCGTCGTGAATCTTCTGGTCAGCATGGGATACGGGGGAACGCTGAAGGACGCAGGTCAGGCTGTTGGAAAGACGGGAGACGAAGGGATCGATGGAATCATCAAGGAGGATAGACTCGGACTCGATATTATCTACATCCAGGCGAAGCGGTGGGCGAATACTGTTGGGCGTCCCGAAATCCAGAAGTTCGCTGGCGCTCTCCAGGGCCAGCGAGCCAGGAAGGGGATATTCATCACCACCTCGGACTTCTCCAAGGAGGCAATGGATTACGTGGCCAAGATTGAAACCAAGATTGTTTTGGTGGACGGAGAAGATCTTGCTCAGTTCATGATCGACAACAACGTGGGGGTTACTCCAGCCGTAAGCTATGAAGTGAAGAAAATTGATTTCGACTACTTTGCGGAAGAATGAGGATGGTACATCGCAATATTGCAGCCAGGGAAGACTGAGAGTGGACTGCCGAGCTTAGCATTTAGATCCATGCGAGCAGTACTCGGTAATGTCTGGGAACCATCTCTCGGCATTGGATCAAATACAGTTACGTCCTATTTATTCGGGTGACTACATGGCGCGAAATTCGATCAAAAGATTGGCAATCGTCCCAGGTGACCTGGGGGCATTTCCTCTTCCCGCCTTGGAATATCTTGTTCTCAAACTCAACACGCTCCAATCAGACGTAGAATTCGAGTTCCTCCCTCTTGACAAGGATTTCCCGTTTCTAAATACGCTGAACGCGAAGGCCGTTCTATCCATGGCCGATTTTCGTCGCGAAGCACCGAAGTGCGTTCGTGCGCTCGATGTCTTTCTCGAACAAACCTGTGGAGAATACGGCCTGCGCGTTGAGCTCCCCGATCGGTATGTGTTTCTGACTTTAGCGTCTTTGGATACCCGATGGTACGAATTTTGGGAGCGCAGATATTCCGCGGTGTTTCTTGGTGAATGGGAAGACACAATGGCCCCTCCTTCCTTGTTGGAATTCATGCTAACTATGGTGATGCTTGAGGGCCTCACCAGCATTATAAACCTCAACGTGCATCACATTAGCCACCTCTCAACTCGGGGCTGCATTGCGGATTTCAATTCGACAATTAGGGACGTTCGCTATAAGACACTTCAAGGTTTTCTTTGTCGGGAGTGTCTCGCTATTCTGAAAAAGAAGATTGGTCAGGACCGTTCTTCGAACTGGATTCGAATACTTGGGAAAGAATGGATCGGACAGCCGTCTGATCCCTTGAGCCCCGCGAGTATAGTCGACAAACTCGGCTACAATCTCTTCTTGACCAAGGGACTGAGCCCCACACTTTGGCAGAGATTTCTTCGGTCGCTTCAGGAGGACGGCGCAAAAGAACTAATAAAGATGGTGGCCTTGTTAGTCGGTGCGGCCCTGCTAGCGTGGCTTGGATTCAAGAAGTAGTGTTCCTGATTAGCAACTCACTCAATTTGCAGACATGCGGGTCACGGGAACATTTGGTCGGCTGAGCTAGTACAACTGGTGTGCCAGACGTGTGCACTTATCTGGAGAAAGTGCGAATTGTTTTACGCCCCGTCCACAAGGTTCAGACTTATTCCCTCGGCTTCGACGCTCATGGCCCACGTCATCGAAGCAGTTGTCCTCATATTCGTAATGCAGATCTCGCCCCTTCGCGGACAATCGCGAGAGTGGATAGAGCCTGATAGCATGATCTTTCGCGACAGTCGACCCGTCCCCATCAACCCGTTCCTCGATTCCATCGATTCGCATGAGAAGGAGTTCGTCAAATACGCGAGACCAATCATAGACAGTGGTGGCTGCGTGCTCCCTTGGGAAACGGGTCCCGAGGTCTGTGTACTGCTCGATTCTGGCGATACCGTATCCGTTCCGCACTATGTTCAGAATTGGAATGAGTTTCCGAGTACTCTTCAAGTGATTCTGACACTTACAATTTCTTGGTCTGGAGTTCTACGCGAGGTGACTATCTCGCGCTATCGAGGTGGAACCTTGGCGGCAGTTGAGTTGTCGGATCTGGTGGGAAGGATTAGAGCCAAACCTTATCAGCGGTTTGGTTTTCCAATGGATTCTCCGCGCGCTGTTCTGGTTTTGCGGAAGACGATTCCACGGAGATAATGTTACGATTGTACCAGCGGGCATTCGAACAACCTGACGTGCGGGTGGTCGGAGACCATTCGCAAAGATATGAAACACTTCGCGAGTCGTGGCTCACGTTGCCAACCTGGGCGATGGGTTCTCGGACCTTCGTGCCGAAGATTACCCCCGAGTCTTTTCTGCTTGCGTGAACTGGCGGGGAATTGTATATTCCGTTCGAGCTACATCTACCGAAGAGTGGTTACTCGATTGGTTACCTCGGGGCCGAGTAAGAGGTTCTTTACAGAAGTTATTCTGCTTACCAGGGCGTGATTGGCCACGATAAGGGCCTGTCACGCAGGAGGCCGCGGGTTCGAGTCCCGTCCGCCCCGCTTGGCAAAGCCTTGGAGGTCAACGACTTCCGAGGCTTTTGCTTTTTACGGCCCCGCCAGAATATCTCCATTGGTTGCCCAATTGGTTGCCCTCGTCTCCATTCACGAGGAGGCAACCCATGTTCCTGTCGAAATCCCAATCGGGGTATTATTACATCTGGTTCAGGGATGAGCCAGATCAGCAAAACTCATTGCGCCAGGGACTGGTAGCCAGTTCTCCACTCCGGCAGGGACGAGTCGGAGGCGCTTGAGTGAGGATTCTCGCACGGCCTGAGACCAAGCCGACAAATTCAGAACTTCTTTATACATTGTAATTTCGCACCGGGAATTTCAAGGGCCACGATATTCCCCAAGGATGGCCACGAGTGGTCCGCACCTGTTGCGGAACCTATTCTGTGCTAGCCGCCACCCCTTTGCGGGATGATGGATTGTCGATGGTTCGGTGCATTAGGCGAAGGGTCTGGTTGCGATTCAGATGTCAAATGATTTGAGGACCTCTACCATTCCCAGTGAGAGTATTTCATTCACTTCGTCCTCGTCCATCTCAATGACCCCACCGATGTGTTGCTTCGCCAGGTCCGTGAGCAATCTATTCACCAATCGAACTTGTTTCCTAGCCACGGCCTTAGATGTCTTCAAGGGATTAAAGATGGGTTCCTCGTAGCAAATTGAGCCCTTCCGCCTCTTGAACCCGACGTACGTCGATGACTGCTTCAATTCCTCAAATTCTCCATTCGAAGCACGCTCAGCAAGGTCGTCAAAAGGCAAAAACGCATCCCGCCCGAAGATTTGTTTGTGGGATCTTCTTCAGCCCTATTAGCGTCTTCGATATTCTCGACGACTTCAACCGCGATAACACGCCCGATGTGAAGCCCGTGGGAGGTGAAGGACATGAACGGTCTCGAAGCGAGGCACGATGAGTTCGTGAAGAGCCTGGAGCCACGGATTGACGTGTCATAGGCAGATCCAATTGCCACCCGCGATGAGCTCGTGGCGACAAAAATTCTGATACTTCAGCAGAGCGTGCTCTGAAAAAAGGGCCCAGAAACTTCCGGGCCCATTCTTTCTCTCGTGAAATCCTGGCTTACTTGATTAAATGGAGCTTTCTTGACTGCACAAAGCTTCCAGCCTGCAATCTGTAGAAGTACACGCCGCTCGCGAGATTCACACCGTCGAATTTCACCTCGTACGATCCCGCATTCTCTCTCTCGTTCACCAACACTGATACCTCACGCCCGAGAATGTCATAAATGCTCAAGCTCACCATCGACGCCTTTGGCAGCTCGTACTTGATCGTCGTGCTTGGGTTGAAGGGGTTGGGGTAGTTCTGGTCAAGGGAGAACCCCCGGAACGATTCGCTCATCAACGGCTGAATTGAAGTCACCATCTCCGCCAGCGGCCTTCGCCACGCACTGGCCCATGCGGTTCCGGCAATCAGATCCGTGCCGCTGACAGCGAGGGCACAGACGTCCACGTTGGCAAGGCCGGAATCGACAGCCGTCCAGCTGGTACCGTTTTTGCTGGAAAGAAACACTCCGCCGCTGTCTGTTCCAGCGAAGAGATTCGTGCCGCTCACGGCGAAGACATGGATAATTGAGTTCTTCTGGCCGGAATCGACAGCGGTCCAGCTGCCACCGCTGTTGGTCGAAAGGAAAATGCCAGCGGTCAAGGTTCCGGCAAAGAGGTTCGTACCGCTGATTACAAGCGCATTAACAGTCAAGTTTGTCAAGCCGGAAGCAGTCCAGCTGGTGCCGCTGTTGGTCGATCGAAAAACACCGCCGCCGCTGGTCCCTGCAAACAGAGTAACACCATTGGCGGCAAGGGCATTAACGACCGTGTTCGTCAGGCCGGATTTTACAGGCGTCCAGCTCGCTCCGTTGTTCGTGGATACAAAGACACCGTCGCCATATGTACCAGCAAAGAGATTCGTGCCGCTGACAGCAAGAGACAGGACAGAGAGGGACGTCGGCGGATTAACCAGAGTCCAGCTGGCGCCCGCGTTGGTGGAGAGAAAGACGCCTCCGCCGCATTCCGTAGCGGCAAATAGATTCGAGCCAATGACTGCGAGAGCATTTACGCTGCAATCCAGCAAGCCGGAATTGGCGCCGGCCCAGCTGGTGCCATTGTTGGTGGAAATGAAGACGCCGCCAGGGCCTCCGGCAAAAAGGTTCGTGCCGCTGGCGGCCAGGGCGTTGACATACGAGTTCCTCAGTCCGGAATTGACAGAGGTCCAGCTGCCGCCGCTGTTTGTGGAGAGGAAGACGCCGCCAACAAAGGTCCCGGCAAAGAGATTCGGGCCGGCGACAGCAAAAGCATTGACTCCGAAGCCCGTGAGGCTCAAACTCCAGATGCCACCGGAGTTGGTTGAACGAAAGACACCAATATCAGTTCCGGCAAAGAGACTGGAACCGCTGACGGCAAGAGCGTAAACATCGGAGTTGGTCAAGCCGGAATCAACGGCAGTCCAGCTTTTTCCGTTGTTGGTAGCACGGAAGACACCGCCGCCGCTGGTTCCCGCATACAAGTCAGTGCCGTTGACGGTAAGCGCAAGGACATTCGCATTGGTCAGTCCGGAACTATAAGCGGCCCAGCTGGTGCCGTTGTTGGTGGAAATGAAGACGCCACCGGTGGTTCCCGCAATGAGATTGGAGCCGCTGACTGCAAGAGCACGCACATCCAGGTCTGTCAGACCGGAATCGACGGCAGTCCAGTTAGCGCCGTTGTTGGTGGAACGAGATATTCCGCCACCAGACCCGGCAAAGATGTTCGTGCCGCTGACGGCAAGAGCAAAGATCCCTGCATTCCTCAAGGCCGAAGCAGTCCAGCTGGTGCCAGTAATGCTCCCCAGAAGTCAAGACAGATTTGCGTGAGATTTGGTTGAGTCTTTTTTTAAGCCGCTGCTGTCTGTGTCTGGTTCAGCGAAGCTTCAAAGTCTATCGGGCTCATGCCCATCAGTGTCGAGTGCGGATAGTCCCGGTTGTAGAACAGGAAGAAGGTGTTGACAGCTGCAATGGCCTCTTCAAGCGATGCAAATTCGTTCGGCCAAACAACTTCCTCCTTGAACGTCCGCATGAAGCGCTCGGTGTCTGCGTTTCCTTTCGGGTTATTGTAGCTGGTGGTAACGTGCTCGATTTTTAGGATTTCGAGTACCTTTTCGTAACGTGCGCTCGTCGGTTGTGAACCATTGTCGCTCATCAGGTGAACGGTCTCCGCTCGGCTGCCCGCAGGACAGGCAACTTCAACGGCCTGATGCAATGCCTCGAGCCAGAGGTCCGTCTTCGGCCTGAGCCCGAGCGAGTAGCCCAGGGCACGCTTGGTGTACCAGTCGATGACGACCACCAGGTACAGCCAACCGAGGCCCTGTATGTAGAATTTGGTCATATCCGTACCCCACCACTCATTGCGCCGGGTGGGCTGGGGCTTGGAGCGCGTCTCTGCACGCTTCGCTTTGTAGCGCTTGACCGGGACCGAAAGCCCGTGCAGGCGCATCAGACGCCGCACGCGCTTCCGATTCACGTTCCATGAGCATTTGCGCCGTAGAAACGCAGTGATCCGCCGATAGCCCCAGAAGGGGTGCTTCCCGGCCAGATCCTTGATCTTCTCCAGGAGAGCAGCCTCCGAAGCGTCCTGGTGTGGCATTTCCGGCTTCAGGAGTGTGAGAGCTCGTTGGCGCCGGTAGTAACTCGCCCGGGAGAGCCGTAAGATCCGGCAGGTCTCAGCCACCGGCACGCCTTCGGTCTCAAGTGCGCAAACGAGTTCATCATCACTCAGAACAGTTTCAGTTTTTTTTTAAATACCTGGATCTCGACCGCCTGCTGGCCGATGACCCGTTCCAACTCGGCGATCTTCGCCTTGTCGACGTCACTCGATCCGCGGCCCCCGGGGCCGTTACCGGCCAGGGCGGTCTTGCCGCCTTCGAAGAACTTATCGCGCCAATTGTAGTAGGTGGCCTGACTGATACCGTGATTTCGACAGAGTTCCGTGATATTCGTCGATTCTTTCAGCCCTTCGAGGACGATGGCGAGCTTTTCCTCGATCGATTTTCCTGACTCGGCGTGCGGCATACGTTGGTTCTCCTCTATTATTGGAAGTATGAGAACCAGACGTTAAAGATGCAACGGCTCGAAAATCGCGGCGCCAAGGCACTCCTCCCCCCCCCCACGGAGTGCCTTGAGAGGGAAGAAAGACTCAAGACAATGACTGTCTCAGCTCAGAGGGGGGCAATATATGCCGTTGTTGGTCGAGAGAAAGACACCGTTGCCATAGGTTCCGGCAAAGATGTTCGTGCCGCTGACAGCAAGAGCACGGACCCACATGTTGGTCAGGCCGGAATCGACAGCAGTCCAACTCCCGCCGCTGTTAGTGGAACGGTATACCCCACCCTTATAAGTACCGGCAAAGAGATTCGTGCCGCTCACAGCAAGAGAGTACGTGTCTGTACCTTCGGGCCCGCTGGTTTGTACCCATTGAGCTGGCGCGACTGAGCCTGAAAGCACAGCCACAAGCGCAAAGGAGACGATTTGAGTTCTCATTGGTTCCCCCCCAATCTGAAGGACGGTGTGGCCCCAGCGGAGGTGTCAGTGGCCCAATGAGAGAGATGGGAGCGCGTCGGTGAGGATTACAAGGCCAGGCTGCGCTCTCAGGTCAGACACGGAAGCCACGGCAACTCATCCGCTTGTCGACCTATCTGCACTGGGTCAAACGTAGTCTCTTGAGATGACTCTATCAAGAGACTACTCACATGAAGTATATTGGACTGAAGATAAACTTGGCGAACGCTGAGAAGAAGTTCAGTGGTGTGATGGGGTTGAGAGAAAAACCTGTCATTCGTTGGACTTTAAATGGGATGCAGCTATCGCGGATACACCTGCTCAAGCCCTTCCGGCCCCTCCCGGGACAACGGCCGCGGGTGCTCTGTTTACAAACAAATAGCCCCGACATGTGATGCCGGGGCTCGTTCAAAATCGCCCGTCTTGCTTTTTCAGCGCGATTTCAAGGATAATGAGGGTTCGCTGAGACCCCCGTCCGCCCCGCAAAAAGTGCCTGAATCGAAATGATTCGGGCATTTTTGCTTTTGTGTCATCGTGTATGATGCCGCCGCCTCCGGCGGCGGTAGTTAACCTAGGACGTGAGGCGTGACCAGAGACAGCGCAGGACATCACTTCGGCTAAGGAGCTTTGGGCGGTAAAGCAGGTGGTGTGGTCTTTTCGTCCTTCCTTTGCCCCTCAAGAGCTCAGTTCTTATATTGCTCGAATGCGGTGTGTAGCCGTACCCTTTCACACCTTCTCGCACGCAGCGATCACGAAGTCTTACGATCAATTGATTGCCGATGAACGCACCCTGGTTCACCCCGAACCGTCTGAAGAAGGATCTCAAGGCGGGAAAAACCGCGGTCGGGACGATGCTTGTCGAAATCCGTCAGCCCGCGGTCATGCAGTTTCTTGCCAACGCAGGGTTCGACTTTGTTCTGATTGACAATGAGCACGGGCCTTTCACGATCGAGACAATCGCCGACCTCAGCCGAACAGCAAGGTCGGTAGGTATCACCCCGATTGTCCGGATTCCCGAACTGAGCTACGCCGCCATTACCCAGCCGCTCGATGCCGGGGCTCAGGGTATCATGGTCCCTCGGATCACCAACAGTTCCGAAGTTCTGTCTGTGCTTCAGATGATGAAGTATCCACCCGTCGGAAAACGCGGGAGCGTCTTGGCCAGGGGCCACACGAATTTCCAGTCCGGACCCGTGGGGGAGGCCATGCAAGCGATGAACGAAGAGACTCTGCTTATCGTCCAGGTGGAGACACGTGAGGCCCTCGAGCACATCGAGGACATTCTTGCTATTCCCGGCGTCGACGTTGCGCTAGTCGGGCCCAACGATCTCTCCATCGCACTCGGCAGGCCCGGAAATTTGGATGATCCGCTGTTCATCCAGTCCATTGAGCGAACCATCGCCTTCTGCCACAGAAGGGCCGTTGTTCCTGCAATTCACGTCAACGACCTCGAGCGGGCGGCGTTATGGGCTCGAAAGGGGATGCGTATGGTCAGCATCAGCTCGGAAGCGGGTCTGATGATCAATGCCGGAAGTCATGCCTCAGCAGCGGTAAAAAAAGCCCTTGAGGAAGACCCGCAATGAACGGCTGGGAACTTCCAAAGAATACTTCAACGGTTGAAGCGCAGAGACCGCGAAAACAGAGAGCACTGGCTCCCGTACCAGGGTGCCGAAGACTGGGATTTCGCTGTATTGAACGCGCCGAAGAAAGACTTGGAGTAGAAGATTGAACGGTCGGAGGTGGGGAATGGATGAGGACCTGGACGACGTTGAGCCATGGGGAGCAGATGAAGGCATGGCCTTGTTAAAGGACATGAAATAGCTCGAAGCAAGGCATGATGAGTTCGTGATGGGCCTGTCACCGAGGGTGGGTATGCCAAAAATGAGGCGGAAATCGCCACTCAGCCCATCCTTGCCGCATTGCGTCTAACCTATCATTCTCCTACCTTCATACCACGCACAAGGTTATAGCAGGATGACTGAAAGTCACCGATAGTTCCTTGTAGAGCCCGCGTAGGGAGAACAATCCGATTCCCTGGCGGGCTTTCTGTTGTGGTGATCAGAAAGGAAACTACGAAGCGATGCCTTCTGCGATCATCGAGAATCCAGTTATCAATCCCCCCTTCGACGAATCCACACGCCACTTCAAGACCAGCGACGACGGTATTACTAAAGGTCTCTATCGCATTAATGCGAAAACAGTCCGATAGGGTATGGCATATCACAACTAACCGAAAGAACATTTACATACCTGACATGAAATGCATTATTTATACACTATTGACTCCTACATAATAAATGTCCTATATTGCGGGTGGGAGGTGAACCATGCGCCCATCTGGAAAACCAGAAGTATTGGAAGATCGTCGGGATCGAGCAATTCGGCTCTTGCGTGAGGGTCAGCGACCTGTTGATGTCGCTCGTATGCTTGGTGTTGATCGTCGGAGCGTTCGGCGATGGAACGCAGCTTATCGATCCCAGGGAAGGGAGGGCATCGAGGCTCGGCCGAACACGGGTCGCCCGCATCGCCTGAGCGCAGGGAAGCGCCGGAAACTCGAGCAGCTTCTGCTCAAAGGGGGACGTGCTGCCGGGTTCCCTACTGATCTGTGGACATGCCCTCGGATCGCGTCGGTCATCGACAAACACTTCGGTGTGAGCTATCATGTTGATCATCTTTCGCGTTTGATGCGCTCCCTGGGATGGTCGCCGCAAAAGCCTCAGCGACGGCCCGTTGAACGCGACGAGCATCAGGTTCACACCTGGCGCCGGGTGGAGTGGCCGCACACTAAAAAAAAGCCCGTTCGTTAAGAGCGTCGCTTGCGCTCATAGATGAAAGCGGTTTTCTGATGGCACCCGTCGTTCGCCGTACGTGGGCGCCGCGTGGACAAACTCCCAGTATCTACCATCGTACCCGCTCTCATCAAAAGGTCTCAGCCATTGCCGCTATTGTCGTGTCCCCTCACGGTCGCCGGGTCCGTCTCTTCTTTCGGCTCCACAAGAACGTCAACATTAATGCCGTTCTCGCGCTGGCATTTCTCGATCAGCTCAAACGACACATTACCGGGCGATGCATTGTCGTTTGGGACCGTTCGAGGACTCACAAAGCCAAAATCGTTCACAACATGATCGCCTCTCAATCAAGGCTTCGCATGGAGTTCTTCCCGCCCTATGCACCTGAATTGAACCCCGTCGAATACCTTTGGGGATACCTCAAGACAGGTGGAATGGCAAACAACGCCCCCGTGGAAGTCGATGACCTGGCACGTGAGACTCGGCGCTACACCAGAGCCATCCAGAAAAAACCGGCCCTTCTGAGAGCGTTTCTACGTCGTTCCTCTCTTTTTTGACCTTTATAGGACTTTATTTATACAGGAATCAATAGTTGCATTACTTTTTTTTGAGTGCAGCCAATCATCACCTGAGATCAATAAGGGAGTTCACATCAAAGAAATAGCGAATGGTATCTGGGAGTTAAAAGCTGGAAAGCCCGAAAAGCTTACTCCTACATCGTTTAGAGATTTCCCGATAAAAACAGACGCGATCAGCCAAATGACAGCATCAAAAGAGTTACCATTTAAACTTTCTGATATTCAAATATCTGTCACTCCAAGAGGTACACTTATAGAGATACCGGTTAAGAAGGAAGAGACTCTTTTTGGACTTGGTTTGCAATGTAAGAGTTTGATACAAAACGGCTGGAGAAAACAATTACAAACCCATTCAAGCGATCCCGATGGGAAAGGGAGATCTCATGCACCTGTTCCTTTTATCGTTAGCAGTGCAGGATATGGAATATATGTAAACTCTGCCCGCTATTGTGTATTCTCAATTGGTGAAGCACAAGCCATGAGTAATGAAGATAAACAAAAAATGGGTTCCGCTAAACATGATGTAAATACCACAAATATTGAAGACGTATACGGCAAGCAGGAAAAGGAAAATCCGGCACTCTATATTGAAGTTCCGGTAGCACAGGGAGTGGAAGTATATGTATTCCGTGGATCGATAATGCTTGATGTAGTATCACGATACAACCTTTTTTCAGGAGGCGGGGCATTGCCGTCGTTATCAGGTTTGGCGCCTCGTTACTTAATGAAAGCCAGCCATAACGAAAACAAAGTCCTTAAAATGATAAGTGAAATCAGAAAAGAAGAAATTCCGTTTTCATCAATTGGATTGGAAGGTGGATGGCAAACTCATTCTTATTCGTCAACATATGATTGGAATAAAATAAACTTCCCCCATCCTGATGAATTTATAAAAAGGGTTCATGATAACAATTTTGGTCTGGATTTATGGGAACAGGCTTATGTTGACAATCTGAGCCCGATTTATAAACAATTATTGACGCGATCTGGTAACTTTTGTGTCTGGAACGGGCTTGTGCCTGACTTTGCCGATGAAGAAACATCAGATCTATTTGCTGAATATCACAGAAAACAATTAATTCAAAAAGGAATAGATGGATTTAAATTAGATGAATGTGATGGTTCGGGAAATTTACAGAAAGCCTTTGAAGAGTGGCAATTCCCGGAGTTCACAAGATTTCCTTCTGGTTTGGATGGGGAACAAATGCACATGTTGCTGGGCCGGCTCTATCAAAGGAGCATTTATGGAGGATTCAGGAGAGAAAACAAACGCACATACAGCAATGTGCGAGCGTCATATGCACTCGCTGCTCCGATGCCTTTTGTCATTTATAGTGACGAGAATGATATTGATGATTATGTAAGATATATTTTAAGTTCCGGCTATTCAGGGATCTTGTGGACCCCGGAGGTCCGTGATGCAAAAACTCTGGAAGACTATTCTATGCGTATCGGCATTATGACATTTTCAGCACAAATGTTATACAATGGTTGGCAATTTGAATATTTTCCCTGGCTGCAACCGGATATAGACAAAAATGAAGCAGGTATTTTACTGAAGGATCCGTCGGCTTATATTAATCTGGTGAGAACATTCAATAATCTTCGAATGTCATTGCTCCCCTATTTATATTCGGCGTTCTATAAATATAATACGATGGGGATTCCGCCTGTAAGAGCATTATCAATGGATTATAGTGAGGATATCAATACTTTTGCTTTACAGGACGAATGGCTATTGGGTGTCAAGGGCCACGATATTCCCCACTTTGAGGGTCAGAGTATTCCCCACCCTAAAGTTGGAAGAGCGGTTGTCTATTCAGTCATGATTTACTCCTTGAGCGGTTCGGATTTCAGGCCCTTTTTCTTTCTGTACGACTCTCCTTTGAGGACGATCTGGTGCGCATTGTGCGCCAGTCGGTCCATGACGGCGTTGGCCATGACCTTGTCCGGGAAGATGGCAAGCCAGTCGTCGAAGGATCTGTTGCTCGTCAGGATGATCGAACCAGTCGAGTACCTGCTGTCGACGATCATGTAAAGCCATTCTGCGGCCTTCTGGTCGAGTCGTTTGAACGCAAACTCGTCGAGGACGACCAGATCGCTCCGGCAGAGCGCCCGCAGAAGCCTATCGGCCGATCCTGTGAGGTCAGCCTTGGTGAGCGCACTGAAGAGTTCACCGAACGTATAAAACTCCACCGACAAGTACCGCCGGCAAGCGGCGTGTGAGAGTGCTTGTGCCAGATGCGTCTTCCCAGTGCCGGTGGGCCCGAGGAAGAAGACGTTTTCAGAGCGTTCGATAAATCGACAGGTCGCAAGATCACGGATGAGCGGCCGATTGGCTGAAGTTGCGATATCGAAGTCGAAGGATTCCAGTGTCTGACCCGCATTCAGGCCCGCGTGCTTGATCAGGCGGGCGAGTTTCCGGTTCCGCCTGGCTTCCAGTTCATCGGAGAAGAGCATCGTCAGGATTTCCGGGAACGAGAGCTGGCTCTGCTGGGCCTCCAGGAGCCGCATATCAAGGGTGTCGAGGATTCCGGAGAGCTTCAGTGCCCGGAGCTGGGAGGTAAGGTCCGCGGTATTAGCCATTGATCCGTCCTCCTTCCCGGATGAAGTACTCGGCGGGGCGCATAAAGCTCTCAGTCTCGTCTGAGAGCGGGAGGCCTTCGACCAGAACAGATTCCTCCTCTTGTTTGCGGAGGGACTCGAGCATGTGCTTAAACAGATGCGTCGAGATCGGATTATCCACGGTGAGGGCGAGTTTGGCGGCAGCTTCGACCACCTCGGAGCGATATCCCGTGACAAGATTCATCAGCCCCATGACCCGGCGCAGATAGGAGAAGCCCGGAACGCTCAAGAGGCCCACGACAAGGTCCTCGAAGGCGCTTCCTCCGCAGTGGCGGGCCTTGTTGATAAGCCGGCGCGGAGTCTCTTCCGAGAGGGCAAACGCGACGGTGGAAGGAAAGTCCTCCCAGTCGATGTAGACCTTTTCCCCCGTCATGAGCTTTGTCTTGATCAGCTGGTTTTCGAAGTAGATCTTTGCATGTCGTGGTCCCAACATCACCTGGACCGTTTTGCCGATAAACTCGTCGGACAGTGTAAAGCGATATCCGTTTGCCTGGATGAAGTGATCGGGATGCACCACCGCCTGCTTCCACAAGGCTACGGTGAAGGGATCAACGGGCAGGGGCGTAAGCGCGGGGCGTTCGTATTGTGTGAAGAGCGCGTAGGACGGCTCTCCAGTGCTGCCGTGAGGTCGTGCGCCGTATTCCTGAACGAGCCACTCCCGGGCGTGACCATTGAGATCTCCGATTGTCGCCGACGGGTACAGGGTGATGATTTTCCTGTAAAACTCGCGCACCGTCGGGACATCGCGTTCGACCTTCCCCTTGTCCTGGGGTGAGGCGATGCGGCAGGGGTCGATAAAGGTTTTGTAGTACTCGGCAAGATCGGCATAGGCCCGGTTGAGGACCGGATCGTAGATGTCCGGTTTGAGCACCCCGTCCTTCAGGTTGTCGATCGTCAGCACCCGGGTGACGCCGCCGAACCAGGTAAACATATCGACATGGCTTTGCACGAAGCTCTGCTGGTTCTGGCTGTAGACGAACTGAACGAACTTGTGGCGACTGAAGCCAAGCGTGCCGATGAAGGCGTACAGAGTCTTCCGCCTTCTCTCCAGAGGATCCCACAAGAGGCCCATTTTTCCGTAGTCAAGCTGGATCTGCTGAGCAGGCGGCGTCTCGATACGGCACGTGACCCGTTTGCCGTCGCGGACAAGAGCTCGTGCGCGGGCAAGACGCTTGAACGTCGAGTAACTGACCTTGCCCTGGAGCTCGTACCTGAACACGATGACCTCAAACGCCGTCTTGGGCTTCAGCGGGTTTTCCCGATCATTGATCAGAGCGAGGATCTCATCGACATGCCCCTCAAGGAGTAACTTACTCGATGCTCTGCAATGGAGTCGGACGGACGCCTCCTGCAGCAGGGGGAGCAACTCCTCTTTTCGCTCCGGAACGAGCTCCTCTTTTGCGATTCCCATTCGCCGGGCCATCTCGATGTAGGACCGGACGGTTTTTCGATCGCAGCCACAGGCAACGGCGATCGCACTAATGGACTGTTTGTCGCTCCAACGACGAAGAATCGACCAGATTTCCACGGTTTGCACCCTTTTGAATGACATAGCTCGTGAGTTCCCTTAAGGCTGTTGAAATGCGCCTGATTTATGCAGGGATGCAAGCTATGGCTTGATGTGAATGGATGCCAACTCTGTGGGTGGGGAATCATCTGGCCCTGGAACTGGGGAATCATCTGACCCCGGAACTGGGGAATGATCTGGCCCTGGAACTGGGGAATCATCTGACCCCGAAACTGGGGAATGATCTGGCCCCGGAACTGGCGAATCATCTGACCCCGGAACTGGGGAATGATCTGGCCCTACGACCTTTTAGACTGGGGAATATACGTGGTCCTCGACAATTGGGTGATAATTTGCTTGTAGCACCTGTGTTGCCCAATAATTCATTCAAATATTTGGACGACGTGAAGATTCCTGAGTATTCTCAGATACCTTTAGAAAATGGTGCAGCAATTTCTATAGGAATCAACAATCTTAAAATTGTAGCAAGAGCCGATAACCCGGGATTGAGTGGTATTAAGATCCCATTCAATCTGAAAAAAGGACAGCGATATATTATTGAGTTTGAGTACTCAGGAAATACTGAGTTTATTGGTACACGACTTTGGAGCATTGTTAACAACATACAATCTGATGTAGGAAAATTTTACAACGACAGAATACAAAATTCCACTTCCGGTAGATTGTTCCGGGAAGATTTTGTGGCTGATAGAGGTGGACAGTATTCATTATACATTGGAAAACCATGGGGACAAAGACATGGGGAAGTTGATATAGAATTAAGGAACATCAAAATATTAAGGGTAGATGAAGGTGAGTCAGCATCTGATAAGAATACTCGAATGGTTTATTTACCTAAGGGTACCTGGTATGATTTCTGGAACGGCGATAAATTGGAGGGTGGTCAAAGAATAAGCAAAACATCATGTCTGGGACATATTCCTGTGTTTGTAAAGGATAATTCTGTTATACCAATGGCAAAACCACTGCAATATATAAGCAGGGAAAGTGTATTTGAAATAACCCCAGTATTGTTTGGCAAAAACGGAAAATCACTATTGTTAGAAGATGACGGAGAGACTGAACTTCACCCCTTGCGTGAGACAATGTTTTTGAGTACTAAGGTGGACATTTCCTCAGGAGGAGATGCCCATGTCGAAAGAGCGGCGGAAGTTTTCCCGAGACTTCAAGATCAAGGTTGTTGAGGCATATCGTTCTGGCCAATCTGCGGTTGAGCTTTCCCGCCAGTTTGAGCTCCACCCGAATGTGATTTACGATTGGGACCGGCAGTACCGTGAGGACCCCGAGCACGCGTTTGGGACTCAACGGGAGACGAACGACCCATCGAAAGCTCACGAAGAACGCATCGCTGACCTGGAACGCATGGTCGGGCGTCTAGCCCTGGAAAATGATTTTTTAAAAAAAGCCTTGTCCGTTGCAAAGAATATTTTGTCCAAGGGCAGCCCCGGGAGTACGAAACCGTGATGCATCCTCTGATCGAACAAGCTGTCCAGGATCTCCCCGTCCAGAGGCTCTGTGATCTGGCCGACGTGCCCCGAGCGAGCTTCTACCGGGCTCGCCAGCCTCAGGCAGAATCTCCCGATCCCAACGGGGAAATCCTCCAGGAAATCCGGCGGATCTGCGAAGAGATGCCCTTCTACGGCAGTCCGCGGGTCACCGCCGAACTACGCCGGCGAGGCTTTCGGGTGAACCATAAACGCGTTTCACGCTTGATGCACAAGGCCCATCTGCAATGCCGCAGGAAGAGACGATTCGTGGCCACGACGAACTCGAAACACGGATACCATATCTTCCCCAACCTCGCAGAGAACGTCGTTCCTGTGCGTCCTGATCAGCTCTGGAGAGCCGATATCACCTACGTTCGACTCCTGCAAGACTTCGTGTACCTGGCGGTGATTCTGGATGCCTTCAGCCGCAAAGTCGTCGGGTGGGCACTCTCCCGTCACATCAACGCAGCCCTGACTCTGGAAGCCCTCCAGATGGCGCTGGCGTGTCGGAACATCACCGCAGAACTGATGCATCACTCGGACCAGGGGGTACAATACGCTTGCGACGAATACGTCACGCTGCTGAACAAGCACCATATCAAGATCAGCATGAGCCGTAAGGCGAATCCGTACGACAACGCGATGGCCGAATCGTTCATGAAAACCTTCAAAGTCGAGGAAGTCTACATCAACGACTACTCGAACTTCACGGACGCCTTCGCCAACATCGAACACTTTCTCGAAATCGTCTACAACCAAAAGCGGCTTCACTCCTCACTCGGGTACCGAACACCCCAGGAGATAGAAGCCGAATATCATCAAGAACAACCCACCTTAGCTATCCCAAAAACTGTCTCAATACAGGGGTAAAGATCAAAAGTCTATTTAACCAATCCCCGAAAGAGTAGTGACCTGAGCACCGCTACACTTTTTTCCTACTCTACAGCGGGAGGAGGAGCGAGCGTGCGCCGACCCTCTAATGGACACCCCCGGAGGAGAGAGTTCTTCGTCGATCATCCCATTGACACAAACACCCCGGCGTCGCCAGCCGGGGTGTTCCTGAATACACCGCTACCGGTAGCAGCTATCTTCCTGGTCACGCCCTGCGACTACCTGTTTGACCCGGAGCTACTCATCAGCAGTTTCTTGAGTGCGTTGATGCCGCTCGTATTCTGCGGGTTGAGAGAAACCGACTTCTGATAGTTCGCAATAGCGCTTTCACGATCCCCCCTCACCAAATACGCCTCGCCCAGGCTGTCGTAGACGTTCCACGATGCAGGGTGCAGTTCCACGTTCAGCCCAAAAAGGGCGATCGCGCCGTCAATGTCCTTCGCATTCAGGCGCTGATACCCGAGTCTGTTGAGGCGATCTTCACTGACAGCAGCGCCATCCGGGCCGTCCCGGAGGATCCTTCGGTATGCAGCAATCCCCTCCTTTCGCTCCCCCGAAGCAATCAGCTCATATGGCGTCCGGGATGAGCCGTCCACCCTGAGTGCCGATTGCAGTCCATCGGGAGACTTAATCCAAAGTGTGTCGAACACCCCGTGGCTTTCGTGTACAAACGAATACGTAATTCCCCAGTCCCGTCGGATAAATGTCCGCGAAGAAGTCGGAAGTATTTTCACGGGCCGCGCTTCCGTGCCGAGAAGTGTGAGCCCGTCATTTCCGCGGCGAATCTCAATTGCATCGTCGGCGTTTATGAGATACTTACCCACGATTGCCGACTCTTCCCGGCCCGAGAGGTGTACCGTATCGTGTGGTTCGGGAAGATAATCGTCCCAACGGTACTCACGGGCTATGGAGTAGATGATCTCGTTGATGATGTCGAAATTGCTCCCGTTGATCATGACAACTGCGCCATTTACCCCCGACCTCTGAAATACCATCTGCGAGCGGAATCCTTCGTTGGCGCCATTGTGGCCGACGTATTCAGTGCTCCCTCTCCGCTCGATGAAGAGACCCAATCCCGCATCATCCAACACCGGCGTGAGCATCTGCCTGGTCATTTCCTGCGAGAGGACACGGTTCGAATTCCCCTCGAGTGACTGCGAGATTTCAATTGCGAATCTCGCGAGATCCGACGGCGTGGTCCAGAGCCCTGCAGGCGCCATTTCGGGGTACACGTGGTATTTGCCCGGGACAACCGACATGTCGGGGGAGTGGCCGGAGGCGGCATCGCTCCGCCAGCTTTCGGGGAGAGGCTGGCAGTACGTGCTTCGCGTCATCCCGAGGGGGTCAATCACGCGCTCCTTCATGATTTCAGGAAACGTTTTTCCTTCGCGGTCGATCAGCGCGCACTGGACCATCACGATGCCGCCCCCCGAATAGCGGGAAATCGTCCCGGGAGTAGTATCAACTCTAATCGGCTCCGTGTTGGCAGGCGGCTGCCCATCGAGAACCTGGACAATTGTGGGGAGCGTCGCTCCCTCCGCATACCCCGGGAACCCGTGGACGGTTATGCCGGCCGTGTGGCTCAGCAAACGCCTGAGCGTGGCTTTATTCTTCGATGTGAACCGGGATTCAGGCAGCTTCCAGGTCTTCAAGAATTCGTTTATATCCTGATCCAGTGAGATATGCCCGAGCTCGACGAGCCTGAGCGCTGCCATCGCTGTCACAGGTTTGCTGATGGAGGCCGCCTGAAAGACCGTCTGGCTCGTTACGCGTTCGGTCCCCCCAGCCTCCCTGACCCCGTAGCCTTTGGCCCAGTCAATCTGATTGTCTCTGATGACCGCGATGCTCACGCCGGGGCACTTGTAGAAGCGCATCCGCTCAGCTATATCCCATCCTCTTTCTCCCCGGACAAGCACCGGGGGAAGGAGCCCCTTTTCCACGCGAGCGATACGCGATTCGATGTCCCCCTGCGCAATGGCCATAGACGCGCAGACGGCAAAGAGTGCGACGGTATTGCGAAGACTTGTCATGCGGGTTTCCGAGGAGTTTAGTGGCAAGTGTGGGGATCGAGGGGCAACCAAGACAAACGGTCGCGGAGTAGGAAATCTGCAGCAAATCCGATTCGTCGAATCTTACACAATCTTACGATGGACGCGAGAGGATGTTTCAGTGCAGTATCGCACATTATCTAACCTCAGGAGGCTGTATGCGGAAGCAGAAAACATAGCTAAGTCAAAGGTCTTTGGGTATGAGAAATAGAATGTGAATAGCCGAAGAATGAGTTCTCGAGACACCAACGGCCTTGGGCTTCCGGCATTTCATTGGTTTGGCCTTGAAGTGGCGGCAAAGAGAGGCATTTTGACCACAATCAGGGTTCGCTGCGACCCCCGTCCGCCCCGCTTGTTTTGGCAAATTTTGCAGATTCAATCTTCAAGTCGTGACTAATCTAGTGACTCCTCGCTGCAACTAAACCGGGGCCAAGTCTTCAGTTCTCCCCCCGCTAAAGGCTCCTCCCCCCAGCCCTGACCGGCAGGCAAACGTTAGATTCGTCCCCCATTCGCAACGGGGTCGTGATGCTTTTGCGCAAATCCGGGCGTGGAATCCTTTACTGATTGCCCCCTTTAAAAGAATTCGACATTTCGTCGTTCGGGGGGCACCTGCAGAGTTGCAGGTTCAATTCGAGACCGAAGTGGCATTATACAGTACGCCCTTGAATCGATCTTCCAGTGTTTTTCTCATTTCTGCTGCAATGAAATCAGCCGCAGTCTGCACCTCATCATGGGGGGTTTTCTGCTCTTGCAATTAGCCGGGCGCCGTAGTACATTTTTCCGGCCACGTTCCTTGCAAACATCTTTTCTTCGCAGCCCTCCAACGGGGAAGTCTCCTCAAAGGGTGTTCTGCCAGTCCGCGGCTTAACACTTCCCACAACAAAGAAGACTCCGTTGGTTCCCTCAGTCATATCCCATTACGAAATACTCGACAAACTCGGTGAAGGCGGGATGGGCGTGGTCTATAAGGCCCATGATATCACGCTCGACCGGTTCGTCGCATTGAAATTTCTCCCTCCGCACGTTGCGTCATCGGCCGAGGACAAGGCCCGATTCTTCCAGGAAGCGAAGGCTGTTGCCGCGATGACGCATCCTAACATCTGTACGATACACGGCGTGGAGGAACATGACGGCCAGTCGTTCATCGTGATGGAATATGTGGAAGGGAAGATGCTGAAGGAGATGCTTCAGAATATTCCCTTGAAGCAGGGCGTCGAGATTGGCATTCAGATAGCCGACGGCCTTGCCGCCGCTCATGCGAAGGGGATAGTCCACAGGGACATCAAGCCCGAAAACATCATGATCCGGAAGGACGGTCGTGTGCAGGTGATGGATTTCGGGCTGGCGAAGCTGAGGGGTGTTTCGCGGCTTACCCGTGAAGGGAGCACGTTGGGGACGGCGGGGTACATGTCCCCGGAGCAGATCCAGGGGCATGAGACAGACCACCGGACGGATATATTCTCGCTGGGGGTGGTGCTCTACGAGCTCTTTGCAGGGGAATCGCCGTTCAAAGGGGTCCACGAGACGGCGCTCATGTACGAGATCGTAAACACGGACCCGTTGCCTCCTTCGGCAATCAGACCGGAAGTTGACCCTCAACTTGACGCAATTGTCATGGAATGCCTTCAGAAGGAGCTTTCGGAGAGATACCAGTCTGCGGCGGAGGTGGCCAAGGACCTGAGACGTCTGAAAAGAGAATCCTCACGGTCACGCGAGGGCAAAGTTCCCGTTCTCGGAGCTGTCTTCCGCGCATCCCTGGACTCGGTTGAACGAATTCACCCGACGTCGTCCGCTGAGATTCCAGCGTGGAAAAAGTACACGTGGCCTGTTATCACCGCCGCATTGGTCGCTTCGCTGATCGTTGTCGTCTGGTCCCCCTGGAAGCACGGGTCTCAGTCGCGGGCTGTGACGCGTGCGATAATTGCGCTTCCCAGAGATCAGGTCCTCAGTACCGCGTGGTTCAATGCCGTAGCGATCTCCCCTGACGGTTCCCGGATCGTGTACACGGCAAACGCGGAACTCTATGTAAGAAACCTGGACAGTTTCCAGTCAAGCCCGGTACCCGGTACGGAGGGTGCTACCTCCCCGTTCATGTCCCTGGACGGGAAATGGATCGGGTTTTTTGCGTCCGGGAAACTGAAAAAAGTACCTGTTGGCGGCGGCACCGCCATCACACTTGCAGACGCTCTGGATAACCGGGGGGCCGACTGGGGAACAGGGGGTGACATCGTGTTCGCACCCCACGGTGGCTCGGGTCTCCTGCTTGTCCGCGAAGGAGGCGGAGACGTGCGGGTTTTGACAAAGCTCGATTCGACGAAGAATGAACGGACGCACCGATGGCCATCGTTCCTCCCCGATGGAAAGACCGTCATATTCACCGTCGGGACGATGGACACTCCCGACTTCTACGATGACGCTACAATAGAGGCGGTAGACATAGGAACAGGAGCGCGGAAAATTCTGCTGAAAGGAGGGTGCTCCGCCCGGTTCATCCCGGCCGGGTTTCTCGTCTACTGGAGATCAAATTCCCTCTTTGCTGTGCCGTTCGATTTGGGGAAACTTGAGGTTACAGGAAGCCCGATTCCCGTGCTGGAGGATGTTAACGGCGACCCGACGACAGGCATGGGAGCGTACGCAATCGCGCAAAATGGAACCCTTGCGTACATTCCCGGAAAACCCGGGGTGTCCAATCTGTCTCTGGTGAAGGCTGATCTTCACGGCGTGATGACGCCGTTTCCTGCTCCCACCCAGTCGTACATGGAGCCTCGTGTGTCTCCCGACGGGGGGCGGATCGCGGTGACGATTCAATCCGGGAAGGATTCGGACATCTGGATATACGAAATCAAGCGAAATACGCTCACCAAACTCACGTTCGGGGGAGAGAACAGGACTCCCGCCTGGTCGCCCGACGGCAATCGGATCGCCTACGATGCCTTTGAAGGCAGAGAGCATTCTGTAATGGTGAGACATGCCGACGGAAGCGGGGTTCCTGAAATTGTCGCAAGAGGATTTGGGCGGATGTACATTGATGCCTGGTCAAGAGATGGATCGATGCTTGTTCTCGATCTCGCGGGAACAACGAGGACCGGACCGAACGGACCGGGGGGCTCGGATCTCTTTGTGCTTCCTCTGGAAGGTGATCGCACGATCAGGCCGTTTCGCGAAACCGAGTTTGACGAATCGCAGGCGTCTCTTTCTCCCGACGGGAAGTGGATCGCGTATTCATCAAATGAATCGGGTTCATACCGGGTCTACATCCAACCGTTCCCCGGAGGGGGTGGCACGTGGTCGGTATCCTCCGATGAGGCCTATGATCCTCACTGGGCCGCGGACGGGAAAGTCCTCTATTACTATTCTCCCGGAAAGCTCGTGTCCGTGCCCATCCAGACTGCACCGTCATTCGGTGTCGGAAAGCCTGAGATAATTTTGAGCGGTTACCGTGAAAAGTTCGTTGACAGCGGTTTGATGTATGACATCTTTCCCGACGGGCGTTCTTTTGTCATACTGCAATCGAAGGATGATCAGGAGAATCTCCGGAAGATTCATCTCATACTGAACTGGTTCGACGAGATTCAGGCAAAGGTCTGGTAGAAAGGAGTTTGCCCTTCGGTGACCACACCGCACACAAGAGCGCCTAAACCCGAGACTACTGTCGCTTCATTTCCTTCGCTCCGTCAACAAACTTCTTGTTGTTGAGGAATCTCTTGAACTCGTTTTCCTTCATAGGGTCGGGAAAGGTGAAGTGCGTGTCCCAGTTTGCCCTGTATTTGTACGTCGCGCGTAGAAATGCAAGACAACTGTCGACGTTGTTCCGGGCGCCGTAGACGCAGGCCAGGTTATACCAGGTCATGGATGCCGTGGAGTCTTTTGATAGCCCGTAGCGAAACACCTGCTCTGCGCTGTCCAGCTTGTGCATCGCGCCGTAGGCACTCCCGAACCAGTTGACCAGCACAAAGAAGTCGTCCTTCGCGAGCGAGGGGTTCTTCTTTTCGCGGTCAAGGCAGGCCCGGAACCAGACGACCGCCTGCTTTACGTTCCCCGTGAAATAAGCTGCACCTCCTTTCTGATAAAGGTCAAACGTCACTGAATCGACCTTGGCGGTCTGGGCAAAGAGATCGGGCGCCGTAAGATTGCACGCCATGAACAGGGAAACGAGAAGAACAGAAAGACGCCGCATGGTGGTTTTCTCCCCGAGGTGTGGTGAGCGGACTTTCATGGAGCTGGTAGGCTGTCCCCCAAAAAAAATCGGCGACCATCCGGGGACAGTGCCGACTTCGTTTGAAAGATCACAAATGTAAAATACTGACGAACAGGCAGAGTGTCAAATCCACACTTGTCCAAAATATACAGCCTTCAACATAGGCTGGAGGCAATTAACGCACCTTCGCATTCGATGAGTATTAAGCGAAGACAACTTATGCGACACGATGTTGAAGGGGCGACGAAGGGTGGCGGGGGAGCTCGCTCACCTGGTGGGGCTGCCCGTTGCCACGATTAGAGCCATTTTGACCACAATCAGGGTTCGCTGCGACCGCCGTCCGCCCCTCCACAGAAAGCCCTGAGAGCCAATAGCTTCCAGGGCTTTATAGTTCTCCCGCCTCTCTCTCCTTGGTGGTGGTTTCACAATTGGTATCTCTCGACCGCCAACCGGGGAGGTTGACCACGCTTCTCTCCAAGCTCTCTGCAGTTTTGCGGGTTTTCGGCGTTCGCCTTACCTGTCGAAATTCAAGTTTCCCAATCGACTATATCCAGTCGCCCCTCCCAGTGCGGAAAGAGGGTCCCGGGGGCGGAATATTTCCGGACTAAGTCACACTCGGGTTTTGCCCGCTGAATACCCAATCGGGGCTGCATCCTATGCTACCTGGCGCTCCGCTGCGAACCAATGTGGAATTGAAGGTGTTGATTGATGTTGATCCGCCAACATTCTCGCCGAATGCGTATTTTCTTGTTCTTTTGCCCGATTCTGCCGTGTATTGCTTGAACGATAACAATAGAAGGGAGGAGGGATCACCGTGAGCCGAGTCAGGGTTCTGGTTGGTACGCACAAGGGTGCATTCATTCTGTCATCTGACGGAAAACGCAAACAGTGGAAGGTCGACGGTCCCTATTTTGCCGGGTGGGAGATCTACCACATGAAGGGATCGCCGGCAGACCCAAACCGGATCTATGCCTCGCAAACGAGCGGCTGGTTCGGTCAGATAATCCAGCGGTCGAATGACGGAGGTGCGACGTGGGAACAACCGGGGACCACACCGGGAGAGCCGACCACCGCCCCTGACGGAATGCCGAAGGCCGAAAGCAACAAGTTTGTGTACGACACCGACGCTCGCAGCGGGAAACCCCTCACAACGCACCAGTGGTATGACGGAACACAGCATCCGTGGGAATTCAAGCGCGTATGGCATCTTGAGCCGTCGTTGACGGACCCCGACCTGGTGTTCGCCGGAGTAGAAGATGCGGCGCTGTTCAGCACGACGGACGGGGGGAAGAACTGGCACGAGCTTGCAGGCCTGCGGGGTCACGGCACCGGTCCGCAGTGGGCTCCGGGTGCCGGAGGGATGGGATTGCACACCATCCTTCTTGACAGGAAGAATCCGGGGAGAATGTATGTCGCTATCTCGTCCGCCGGAGTGTTTCGATCAGACGACACCGGGGCGAGTTGGCGCCCTGTCACGAAGGGACTGAGGTCCCCCTACATTCCCGATCCGAATGCCGAAATCGGACACTGCATTCATCGTATTGCATTGCATCCGTCGCGCCCCGACGTACTTTATATGCAGAAGCACTGGGATGTGATGAGAAGCGACAACGGGGGAGAGTCGTGGCACGAAATCAGCGGCAACCTTCCGAGTGACTTTGGCTTTGTGGTTGATGTCCACGCTCACGATCCCGAAACAGTCTACGTCATCCCTATCAAGAGCGATTCAGAACATTATCCACCAGAGGGCAAGCTGCGTGTCTATCGCAGCAAGACGGGCGGCAACGAGTGGGAACCGCTTACGAAGGGTCTCCCCCAGCAAGACTGTTATGTCAACATTCTCCGAGAGGCCATGGCGGTCGATTCCCTGGACAAATGCGGAGTCTATTTTGGAACGACCGGCGGTCAGGTATACGCCTCAGTCGACGCCGGGGACACCTGGGAGCCGATCGTTCGTGATTTGCCGGCGGTATTTTCTGTCGAAGTTCAGGTGTTCTGATGGTCAGGGTCACACTGCCATACCATTTGCGAACGCTCGCGCGAGTTGGTGGTGAGGTCCAACTCGAAGTTGCCGGCCCGGTCACCCCACGTGCCATCCTTGAAGCACTTGAGACGGCCTATCCGATGCTGAGAGGAACAATCCGCGAGCACGTGACTTTTCAGCGGCGTCCGTTCCTCCGTTTCTTTGCCTGCGGTGAAGACCTTTCCCTGGTATCACCCGAGACTCCGCTCCCTGAGTCCGTGGCTTTGGGAAATGAGCCGTTTATGATCATCGGTGCAATCGCGGGAGGCTAATGTCACTTACATTTGGCCGGTCATCTCCTGTCACCACTGGATACCACATTGTATATGACCGTACGAGAACAAATCAAGAAGCATATTGCCAGCCAGCCTGAGCCGGATGGAAAGAATCCAGGCAAGGCAAGCATGAGCGGGTATTGCATTAGGTTCAAAACTTCAAGAGATGTAAACATTGATATACTGGAATCGGCGATACGATATGGGTTGAGGCCCGGAAGGTAATGCACGCTGCTGAGTCCGCCGTCCGCCCCGCTAAGCAAAGGCGTGGGGGCCAATGACTTCCAGGGCTTTTGAATTTCAATCCTTCCGATTCAGGTCACTTGCGATGAACGCTAAGATGAGCCTGGCTTTCTTTCTATTCTTCCACGCGTTTGTGGCAGCCCAATCGCGATTGGAGGCGAATGTGCTGAAGGAGATTCCGCCAGTCCCCCGCGGAATCTACGTCTGGCCCTACAACTGGGCAGTCAAAAATGGCGACTTCGACAAGGCGCTTGCGGTACCGGGCGTCGACGGGGTCGGCGTGCATGTTGATTGGTCAGAGATATCGCCTTCGCTCAAGACCCACGACTTTGCAGCGATAGACCGTCAACTCGCGGTTGCACGATCGCACCATCTTGCCGTGGAGCTTGCGGTCGCGGCAGGAAAAGGTACGCCAAAGTGGCTCTTCGAGCCCCCTCCGCTCGGTCTGGGACTTCGGCGACTTGATTTCGAAATCACGTACCACGGTGGCCAGGAGCCGTGTCAGGCCGTCTCGTTGGCGCCGCCCTGGGATCCACGCTACCAGGATGCGTTCGCTGACATGCTCGCGCAATTGTCCCGCCACCTGCAGGCGACGGGGTATGACCGGGATGTGGCGGCAATCAAGCTCACCGGAATGAACACTCTCACAGAAGAGCTCGGGCTCCCGTGCGCGAGTCCCGCCGAGTCCACTAGCCCGAACCCGTGCGTCAGCGACTGTCCACGTATTTGGACTGAGGTTGGGTATCGACCGTCCCTCGTCGTTCGAGCCATGCAGGGGATTGCTGCCTCGTTTCAACGCTATTTCCCGGGTACGCAGGTCGTTCTCCCCATCATCGTCATGTTCTCATTTCCCCCTATCGGCGAAGACGGGAGGTCCATGCCACGGCTGAAGGCGCTGGGGATCAACAACAAGCTCCTCGAGGATCTTGTGCGTACAGCGGCGGAGACCATTCGCGGGCACCTGGCTGTGCAGGACTGCTTCCTCCTTGATGTCCTGCCGGCGGACCAGCGGACCGTCAGCCTTGCCCGCGCAAATGGCATACCGACTGCCTGGCAGACCAACATCTGGTTGGGGAAGTACGGCAAGGGCGCAGCCTGCTATGGGGGAGGCGAAGGCTTTGTACAACAGATGCAGAATGCGATCCCATGCAGCGAGAAGGCCTTTCTCCGGATGCTCAACAACGGCATGTTCCCTCAAGGTGGGGCAGGTCCAAGCAAGTATGGCCTGTTCATCGAGGTGTTTCCGTCAGACGTCATTTCCTTCCCCCGAGCGATCAAGGCCGCACACGATGCATGGAAGCCCTGATGCGATCTTCCCATCGTGCTTCGGAACTACGATGCACAGCTGCAGTTCCGGGCTCGACAAATTCGATCTCGTCAGCCACCTCGCTCCAACATGATGCCCAGGGATATACAGGGTCCAACACCCGATAGTGCGTTAAATGATGTGCTGCGCGAACTGGTGACGAGCGTCCATGCGATCCTGGGCGGCAACTTCATTGCGGCGTACCTACATGGCTCATTTGGAGTGGGGGATTGGGATGCTGACAGCGACGTCGATTTTCTCATCGCCGTCGATCATGAGATCGCCGAGGCGGACCTGGTAGCCCTTCAATCAATGCACGCCAGGATCTACGACCAGGATTCAAGCTGGGCCAAACACCTGGAGGGATCTTACTTCCCCAGGGAATTGCTCAGGCGAGCTGATCCATCCAGATCGTCACTTCTGTACCTGGATAATTCGAGCCGGGAACTGATCAGGTCAGACCATGACAATACCCGGGTCGTTCGCTGGGTCACACGCGAACATGGGATCGCCCTGGCTGGTCCTGATGCACGCCAATTGATTGACCCGGTCACCGCTGACGAATTGTGTGAGGAAGTACGAATGACAATGCAGGTTTGGGCACGGCAGATCTTTGCCAATCCGGAGAAAGTGGATAATCGATGGTATCGGTCCTTTGCTGTATTGAGCTATTGCCGGATGCTGCATACTCTGGCGAATGGCAGGGTCTCCTCAAAGCCCGCGGGCGTGCGGTGGGCGTTAAGCGCGCTCGATGGTCGCTGGGCTGATGTAATTACTCGTGCGTGGGAAGATCGACCGAACCCGTCCCTCAAGGTAAGGGAAAAGGCTGATCGGATTGACTTTAAGCGCACTCTGGATTTTATCAAATACGCACTGACGGTAAGTGGCACGCTCGGGTTACCCTGACGTGATTTGCTCGTTTGCTTGAAAGGCGATCTAAGGGCGCCCCCAGCACCAGCAAGGTTCGCTGCGGCCGCCGTCCGCCCCGATTCAGAAAGCCCTGGGAGCCAATACCTTCCGGGGCTTTCTAGTTGACCCACCCGCCTCTCTCTCACCATGTGTGTGGTAAGTCCGGTGTTTGCCAAACTGGAGACGTTCAAAGGTGATGCCGCACGGCTTGCCTTTCCAGACAAAAAGCCTGAATTTGATTGGAAGAAGGACCTCGGGCGTTCTTCACTCCAAACGGAGCAAACCTCTCTTTAAGCTGCAATGACCCCTCAGGCACGGCCGATATTCTTCAGTTCAACTGGCAGGCGCTGGACGAGGTTCGTCTGGCTTGCCAGGGTGCTTGGCTTTTTCGCCTCCCTGGCGTTGATCGTGGCGCTGGTCGCCGTCGCCAGGAAGACCACGACGATTCTGCCGAAGCTGGTCAATCCTAATGAAGTGTACAAGAGGGTCCTGGATCGTGACGACCCTCTTATCCTCACCTCAAAACAGAACGCGCAGTTCCAGATTGCCGCCAAACACCTGGCTATGCTTGATTCGCTCCGGCATGCGCGGCATGTCGCCGTTTCCCGGGGCGCCCTGGGCGGTGAGGTACGGGCGGGTTTCTACGTGAACTGGGACGCGGAGTCATATTCCTCCCTGCGGAAGAATATTGACCGGATGAATATCGTCTTTCCTGAGTGGCTGTTTGTTGCGGATTCCGTCGACACCGTCGTGCCGGAGATCGATCTCACCGCGCTCGACCTTATGCGCCGGCATGGCGTTCGCGTATGCCCGATGGTATCGAATTACTTCAATGAGCGCTGGAATGGTGCAAACGTTCACAGGATCATTGAGTCTCCGGAGCGCCGTCGGAGATGCGTCTACAGCATACTCAATGTCCTTGCTCAGAACAACCTGCAGGGCGTCAATATTGACTTCGAGGACCTGACTGAAACGAGCGACGAGCATCTAATCGCATTTCAAAAGGAGCTGTACGACGAGGCTCACCGGCGTGGGTTTCTCGTCACGCAGGACATCCCGCCGTTCAATTCGGACTACGATCCGCACAAGTTGGAGAGGTACAACGACTATCTCGTTATTATGGCGTACGACCAGCATTCCTCCACGGGCTCTGCCGGCCCGGTGGCCGGGCATGGCTGGGTAGAATCGATTGTCGACCGCATGACGGGGGTCATGCCACCGGAGAAACTGATCCTCGGACTTGCCGGGTACGGCTACGATTGGCCGCTGGGAAGCGAAGGAATCGACGTGACATACCAGGAGGCGCTTGTCACGGCAGCGGAGTCGGGCGGGAATATCACGTTCGATCCGGCTGATTACAATCTCAGCTTCACGTACTCGGACGACAACGACTCGCTCCATACTGTCTGGTTTACGGATGCTGCGACGGCGTTCAATGGAATGCGCACCGCAAGCCGCTACGGCGTAGGCGGCTTTGCCTTGTGGCGTCTTGGATCGGAGGACCCTCGTCTCTGGCAGTTCTATGCGAGAGACATAAGCGACAGCGGCCTGGCACACGCCCCGTTTGAGTTCGATTCGCTTCGCAGGTCGGCGGCGTCCACGAACGTGGATTATATCGGTGAAGGCGAGATCCTCGACCTTGTTGCGTCACCGGAGCCGGGAAATATTGAAGTGAAGTTTGATCCCGGAGAAAACTTCATCACCGGGCAGGAGTATATCGATCTGCCATCGTCGTATGTTATCAAGAGATTCGGGAAAGCCGACAGGAAGGTTGTGCTGACGTTCGATGACGGTCCGGACGCGTCGTATACGCCCCGGATTCTGGATATCCTGAACGAAGAACGCATTCCCGCAGCGTTTTTCCTGATCGGCGTGAACGCGGAAAATAACGTGCAGCTCGTCAGGCGGATCTATGACGAAGGCCATGAGATCGGCAACCACACGTTCACGCATCCCAACCTGGCCGAGGTCAGCCCGGAGCGGACAGAACTTGAGCTGAACGCCACAAGGCGGATCATCGAAAGCCTGACGGGCCACACGACGCTTCTCTTCCGCCCTCCGTATAACGCCGATTCGGAGCCGCAAACGTCCGAGGAACTTGTGCCCGTCGAGGAAGCGAAACAGGATGGGTACCTTACGGTCGGTGAGTCGATCGATCCCGAAGACTGGCAGAAAGGGATCAGTGCAGATACGATCCTCGGACGGATCATCGCGCAGCAGAGTCTCGGCAATGTCGTCCTGCTCCACGACGCTGGAGGTGACCGGTCGCAAACGGTGGAAGCGTTACCCCGGATTATCCGCTATTTCAGGGATCAGGGGTATACCTTTACGACGGTCTCCGGTCTGATTGGCAAGACACGTGACGAAGTGATGCCGCCGCTTGCGCTTCCTGCGGATCGCATCGTCGCAGAGGCGAACTGGTGGATCGTCGAAGGTGTCTACTGGGGCACGCACGTCCTTTTCGCATTCTTTCTTGTCGGTATCGTCCTTTCCGTCGGGAGAATGGCTGTCATGGGAGTTCTCGCGTTTCTCCAGAGGAGAGCCTCATCGAGGGATAGTGGGGCGGCGCTTTCCCGCGAGCCGCTGGTCAGCATCATCGTCCCGGCGTATAACGAGGAGGTTGATGCTGTCAAGACTGTTCACGCCCTGTTGAAGTCCAGCTACCCCAACCTGGAAGTGGTATTTGTTGACGACGGTTCCCGGGACAGGACGTACGCCCTTGTCAGCGATGCCTTTGCCGCTGACCCCCGGGTAAGCGTGGTAACCAAGAGTAACGGAGGCAAGTCGACGGCGCTGAATCTTGGTTTACAAAAGGCGGCAGGCGACTACGTCCTGTGCGTGGATGCCGATACGAATCTGGACTCCGATGTCGTTGGCATCATGATGAAGTACTTTGCCGATCCGTCTGTCGGAGCAGTTGCCGGGAACGTCAAGGTCGGGAACGAAGCAGGCCTGATCACGAGGTGGCAGGCCATTGAGTATATCACCAGCCAGAATTTTGACAGGCGTGCGTTTGACCTGATGAATTGCATCACCATAGTGCCGGGTGCGATCGGCCTGTTCAGGAAAGCCGCGGTTCTCAAGGCGGGCGGCTTCACGGATGACACTCTGGCAGAGGATTGTGATCTCACGATACGCCTCCTCCGCTCCGGAGCCAGAGTCCGATACGCCAGCACGGCGATTGCGCGCACGGAAGCCCCCGAAACCCTGAAGATGTTCTTCAAGCAGCGATTTCGCTGGACGTTCGGTATCATGCAAAGCCTCTGGAAGCATCGCGATGCGCTGTTCAACCCCCAGTATGGCTCACTCGGGCTTGTTGCCCTTCCGAACGCCCTCGTCTTCCAGATCATCATGCCGTTTCTTTCGCCTCTTGCAGATGTTGCCATGATCCTGGCATTGATCACCGGCAACGGTCTCCAGGTGCTCGGATATTATCTCGTCTTCCTTCTCGCTGACGCTGTCGGAGGGGTTGTTGCCTTCAGCTTTGAGAGGGAACGACTCGGAAGGTTGTGGCTTCTCATCCCGCAGCGATTCAGCTACAGGCAGATGATGTACTGGGTGCTGTTCAAATCAATTGGTGCAGCACTCAGAGGTCAACTCGTCGGCTGGGGAGTATTGAAGCGAACGGGGAGGGTGGGCGAGGTCCTGTAACGGGTTGTCGGGGATCACGGGTGATACGCAGATGCCCAACGGAAGACTGTATCGAGGATGCAGGATTTCACAACGTGCGTTTTGACGGTTCTTGTCTCGCCGGCGGGGTGTACTTCTACAGGCAAACTACCGGACAATCAGTCCATATCCGTCGGATGGCCTTTGTGAGATCGCCCTTTCCTCCACATAGCCCGCTTAAGACCCGATAGTCCCCGTCTTGACTTGTCCGGCCCGCCTGTAATTGGCAATAATAACTCCGGTTGTTGTAACACAGCTCTCTGTCAATGTAAATGCTGCCGGAATGGTGCCATCGCGAAACAACTTCTTTCCTTCGCCAAGAGTCACGGGGTGAATTTTGAGCCATAGTTCGTCCACCAGGTCGTTCCTGAAGAGCAGCTGAACGAGCTCACCACTGCCGTGCACTTGAATGTCAGAACCTTCTGAGTTTTTGAGGTTCTCGATATCTGTCACGTTGTCGAGGAAGACGGAATTCGCCCACTCCGACTCTTTCATAGTCTTGGACATGACGTATTTTGTTACATCATTGATACCCGGCCATCCATGTTCATGGTCCGGCCAGAAGTGGGCAAACATCTCAAATGTTTTTCTGCCCAGGAGGAGGTCCGCAGATTTCATCTGTCGTTTCATGACCTTGCCAAAAACGTCGTCGCCATACGGTGCAACCCAGCCGCCGTATGTGAAACCGCCCGATATATCTTCTTCGGGCCCGCCCGGTGCTTGCATCACTCCATCTAATGTAATGAACGACAAAACGATTATTTGTCTCATCGAGATCACGTTTGCATGTTTGTCGGCTCATAGTAAAGAGTCACCGCACCACAGCCAAATGTCTTGGTTCTTGAAAGGCGTAGATCGATTCTCTTCTTGACGCTCTTGAATAATGGCAGGCCGCTCCCCAGGACCATGGGCTGAATGCTGAGCTGGTATTCATCGATTACGGTAAGATCCGCCAGGGCTTCAATCAAGCTCGGGCTGCCGACTACAATGTCCTTACCCGCTCGTTTCTTGAGTTCCATAACCTCTTCTCGAATAACTTCCTTTCGCAGTGTTGCATTGTTCCAATCCACGTCATGCAGGGTACGGGAGTACACAATCTTTGCAATATTGTCTATTGCTCGTGCAAAGTCATCCGTTGGTTTGTTGCCGGTAGGATGGACGACGATAGACGGCCAATAACTTTCCATAAGCTGATAAGTTATCCTTCCGAATATAATGGCGCCGGCATTACGTAATAGCTCAGTATAATGTTGCAGGATTTCGTCGTCTGAGATCCCCGCGGTGTGGTCGCAAATCCCGTCAAGTGACATGTTGATTGCTGCAATGAGCTTTGCCATAACGCTGTCTTTTATTTTGTTGTCTTACTGTGAAGTTGTTCCCCCAATCGTTCATACGCGATGTCATTCGGTTCCCACAGTTCGACCTTGTTTCCCTCTGGATCAAGAATATGCACGAATTTACCGTAGTCGTAAGTCTCGATAGTGTCGACGATGCTCACTCCGCCTTTTGTTAATTCCCGTGCAAGTGCTTCTAAATCGACAACCCTGTAGTTTATCATAAAGTCTTTTGTCGAAGGCTCAAAGTACCTGGTTGTTTCTTTGAAAGGGCTCCACGTCGTAAATCCCTTTCTTGTGCTGTCCGCCCCTTGATACCACTCGAAGATTGCCCCGTATTGGTTGGTGTTCAGACCAAGATGCGCCTGATACCATTCTTTCATCTTCTGAGGATCTTTGCATTTGAAAAAAATGCCCCCTATGCCCGTTACCTTCTTCGTTCCCTGTGCCTCCTTTTGCTGCGTGAGCATCGTTTTTGACGCGAAACCCGCGAAGAACGACGTCGCAATAACCAGAACCAGCAGAGTCGTTTTTGTCATGGTATGAGTGGAGGAGGTTAATGTGGACAGAGTCGTCTGCGGCCGGACCTCGGGCGTTGGTCGGCATGATCGAATATATTCATTGGACGTAAAACGTGCAATCGGGGTGTGTTGTAAGCTCCGTAACCTGAAACGAAAAGCCCCGGCATGTGATGCCGGGGCTCGTTCGCGACTCATCATGGCAGGATTCAACGGATGAAGAGCATGTGTTTCGTTTGAACAAAACCTCCCGCCTGGATGCGATAGTAATACACGCCGCTCGCCAGGTTGGAGCCGTCGAATCTGACTTCATGATTACCCGCCTCGAGATCACCATTCACAAGCGTTGCCACGTGCTGGCCGAGTGTGTTAAAAAGCGCGATGACGACGTGCGACCGACCCGGCAGGGCGTAGCGTATGACCGTTGACGGGTTAAACGGATTGGGATAGTTCTGAGAAAGTGCGAACGCGGAGGGCACAGAATTGCCGGCTCCTGAGGCAGATGCCACCCCGGTGCGGCGATAGTGAAGTATCATCCCCGAGTCCCCGACAGCCCAGCCGTTTATTTGTGAACCCGCCGGGGAGAACGCCAGGGCATTCAGGGGGGCAATAATCCCCCAGTGACCCGGTGTGAAGTACGACCAGCTCCCCCCGGAGTTGTTTGTGTATGCGATACTCTTGTCGGTCGTGGCCCAGAATTCATTCCCCAATCCGGAGATACATGTTACCTCCTGGCCCCCTGCCGGGTTTGCCGTAGCCCACGATACGCCCCCGTTTGAAGTGCTCCGGATGGAATCGCGAATCAAGCCTCCGGAGAGACCGGCAGTCAGCGAGTTGAAATGAAGACCACCGAGGGGGACGGTGCTGGTCGCAGTAGACCATGTTACACCGAGGTCAGTCGAACGGTATACCGCGCCGGAAATGGTTCCGAACCAGAGCGTGTTGCCGAGGAGCTGGACGCCCAGGGGCCGGACAGGATACGGTCCATAATAGCCCATCGCCAGGGCCGTCAGGCTGTCCTCCGCAGGCGCTGTCGCAAGGCTGTTCCACGTACCCCCGCCGTCGGTGGTCTTGAGGACTGTCCATTTGGTTCCTGTCGGGGTGCCGACGGCATACCCTTCCAGGGAAGTCCTCATCTGTATCCCGCCGATTGCGACCCCGTTCTGTGTCGACACGGATGCCCACGAAGACCCGCCATTCGACGTCTTGAAAATATTGCCGGTGTTATTTGAGAATACGGCGACAAAGGCATTGTTCGCATCGCGAGCTTCCACGGCGTTCACCGTGCCGGATCCGAGCGTTCCTCCCCCCGCGGATTTCCAGATGCCGCCGCCGTTTGTCGTAAGGAATACTCCGCCATTCTTGCCGGAGGCCCAGACGACGTTGTTATCAACCGCCATGACCGCCAGAAGCGTGTCTGCGGTGCCGCTTACTTGTACGGCCCAACTTGTGTCAATCGCGGCGGGGTATTTCCAGATTCCGATCCCGCCGGCGTAGAGCAAATCTCCGTTCAAGCAGAGGACGCCGGGTGTACTTGCGCTATCAACGGGCCACCCTGTGTCCCACCACTGATCGCCATTGTCCGTCGAAACATAGACGCTCGGGAATGAGGCGGCAAAGACATTCCCCGCGGTTCCGCCGGGACCGGGGCTGGCCGCGAATGCGTCGACATACAGCGCGGGGCCGAAGCTGGTGCCTTCCCATGCGAACCCGTTTGTTGCCTGAGTCCAGCTCGAGCCGTTGTCCGTGGAACGATAGACTCCGGCCTGGTATACTCCGGCGAACAGATCGATATTCAGGCCGCTTCCCGTCCCCGGTGTCGCAGCGAATGACGAGACCTGTCCCGCAGGGAGCCCGCTCGAGATGCGCGTCCACGCGGCTCCACCGCTTGCGGACATGAATGCTCCTCCGTCAGTCCCGGCATACAGATATGTCGTCCCGCCCGAGGTTATGGACGCAAAGCTGCTGATGTTCGAATCGGCAGCCGTCGCGAACCCGCTGTTGCTGCTTGTCCAGGTTCCCCCGTCATTGACCGACCGATACACGCCGTTATCGAACCCTGACTGACGTACTCCGGCAACGATTGTGCTTCCCGCAACCCCGAGCCGGAATATGCTGTAGTTGTGCTGGCCCAGAACTCCGCCGGGGAAGACCCATTCCCAGCTATCGCCGTCATCGGTAGATCGCCAGATACCCCCTTCTTCCAATCCCGCAAAGAGATTCGTTCCCGGTCCCGAAGACGAAGGAACGACGGCGAGAGAGTAGACGTATGCCCCGTAGAACGGCGCAGGGAGTCCATTGTTCACTGCATTCCAGTTCCCTCCGCCGTCGGTCGACCGATACACTCCGTAGCCCCACGTCCCCGCGAAAAGATTCCCCTCTTTTGCCACCAGGCAGCTTACTGTTGAAAGCGGATAACCTGTCTGGATCCACTGGGCGTGAGACAGGCCCGAACCGAGAATTACTGCAGCGATCAGTACGAAATTGCGGAGTGTCGGCATAAATCCCCTGTATGTGGAGTATGGAATCCTGTTGCTTGTTCTCTCAACGTAGATCGGAGCGCATGACAATGAACGCCCCCCCGAAGCAGGAGGGGGCGTTCCCCCCGAAAGATTGCCCGGTGTCTCGGAAACAGCCGGGCTCCTCTTCACTTCACCAGCAGAAGCCTGCGCGTCTGCAGAGAGCCTTCTGCCAGAAGCCTGTAGAAATAGACGCCGCTCGCCAGACCGGTTCCGTTGAACCTGACATCATGAAATCCGGCGTCCTCGATCCCGTTCACCAGCGTTGACACGGTCTGTCCAAGGGCGTTGAACACCGTCAGGCTGACGTGCGACCGTCGAGTGACAGAATAGCGGATAATCGTCTCAGGATTGAACGGATTCGGATAATTCTGATCGAGAACGAATTCCGCCGGCACACCCGCAGATGGTTCTTCCACGGAGGTGGCAAATTCGGAGAGCGGGCGGCGCATGACTCCGGTGCTGTCGCCACCGGCAAAGAGATAGTTCCCCAGGACAGCGAGGGCATGGATGCCGGTGTGCTTCAATCCCGTGTTGGCCGCGGTCCAGGTTGTCCCGTTGTTCGTGGACATGTAGACCCCGGCGCCATAAGTGCCCGCAAAAAGAGTTGTCCCGCTTGACACGAGCGCATTGATTTGATAGAATATGGAAATGTTCTTGGGAAGACCTGTACTTACGGAGACCCAGCTGGATCCGTTGTTCGTGGAGAGAAACACGCCCGTCTCGTACGAACCGGCGAAGATATTTGACCCTATGGCGCCCAGAGCGTCAATATAACCGTACGTGCCCGTCATGCCCGTGTTTATTGCGGCCCAGCGTGCACCGCTGTTCGTGGAGAGATACATCCCGGAACCGGACGTTGCGGCAAAGAGATTTGAATTGTTCACGAGGAGCGCATTGATATGAACCGGCGTCATGCCTGAGTCGACCTGGGTCCAGCTCGACCCGCTGTTGGTGGAGACGTAGACGCCGTGAAGCGTTCCGGCAAAGGTATTCGTGCCGATCCCGGCGAACGTGTAGACATATAACTCCGAGTTCGGAGTTACGGTACTCCAGCTTGCGCCGTTGTCGGTCGAAAGATAGGCGCCACCGTCATCGATTGCCTGAAAGATGTTCGTCCCGACGGCTGCCAGCGCGGTCCCTGTCCTGACCGGTTGGGCCGTACCGAATCCGGACCAGGTCGCGCCGTTGTCCGTCGAGGCGACCACCCCGCCGCTGTCATACCGCGAATTGACGAAGGCATAGAGGTTTGATCCGCTTACGGCGAGATGCGTGACATTGATTGCCGTTCCTCCACGGATCTGCACCCACTGGGCGTTCAGCGGAACAACAAGGAATATCGAGATGACGATGAGCAGTATATGAAAACGTAAGGCGCGTTCCATAGGACGTACTCCTCTTCTGAGGTAATTCCTGCGAATCGGGGGACTATGGTGACAATCGGGGCTGATGGACCTCTATAGTTCATGCGGAAAAATGAGTGAAAACCCGCAGCGCGCCCGGGTGGGAAATACGCCCTTTTTGGACTTCCCGGGCGGTTTTTGATCAGCGTCGACTTCGGGATCCCGGATCTCAGATGCGCGAGGGGACAAACGCGTTTGTATTTTAGACCTGACTTAATTAAGAGAAAGCTCTGTAATGGATTCATGAGCTCCTGCGCAGTTTCACAGCACCTGAAGATAGTGCGGGAAGCAACGGTTCTTCATATGAAGAAGGAGGCACAACGACATATCTACAGAGGGGCAAAACAACATATCAGTAACTTTGGCGCATACCTGGAAAAAGTCAGTGTGCACTGAAAAGTGGTAATCCATTATGGAAAGGAAGTCCATGCCAAGGCTCGTCGTTCGTAGTTTCGCGATCTCCCTGGACGGTTTCAGTGCCGCTCCCGGGCAAAGTCAGGAGGCCCCTTTTGGCCGGGATGGTCTCAAACTGATGGACTGGGCGTTTGCCACCCGGTATTTTAACACCATGTTCGGCCCGCCCCCTGATGCGAAGGGATCGGGCTGGACGAGCCGGATTCGCTGAAGAAGTTTGCGGAGAGAATCAAGATGAATTACGACGTTCTCCTCGGGACAAACGAGGTGGCCTGACTGTTCGGCGGAATCAGCGGGACGCCAAGGACGAAGTACGTCGTTTGCTGGAATGACCGGAAGCCGGTCGCCGGCGACCTGCCTCGGCGGTTGGATTCTCCTGGCTGCACGGTGAACGTGCTGGGCTGGTCTCACTTATTCGACGATTCGGGTCTGGTTGAACCCGGCCGTACGGGCGTCCCTGAGTGTCTCCCGGCTTCCCCGACCAGATGACTCCCGGGTTGCGAAATCTTCAATGTGCACGGCGCGTTGACATAGACCCAGTACCCACGGCCGGGCTCGATCGTCATCGGCTGGATATAGGCTGATCCGTTCCATCCGAAAAGCGTGCCGGGCGTGATTGCTCCCACGGGATCTGATGTCAGTGCACTCGCCGGAACGCTGCTTGTGACCGATCCGAAGAGAACCCATCTGTTTCCGGTTCCCACGGTGATTGAAACGGCGGCGGTTGGCGTACCACTGATGGTGTTGGTTCCGGCGGAATCGAACAGTGCCCAGTAGCCTTCGCCGGTCAGCATCGTCGTCGCCTGCCGGAAACTGCCGGTGGCGTAACGGTAGACAGTTCCCGGCGAGGCTCCAGGGAGGAGCGTCGATGTATTCCTGTCCGGCGGCTCGCGCGGGACGGAGATCAGGTTCCACCCGCTGTTCACCGGGAATGTCGTCAGAGAGGCGAACAGGTCCGAAAGAGTTGTCTTCCAAACGCCGCCGTAGTACGTTCCTGCGACAAGACTTTCACCAATGACGGCGAGCGCCTTCACGGACATGCTTCCCAGCCCCGTGTTAACCTGGACCCAGTTTGTTCCGCTGTTTGTGGAGAGGAACACTCCCCCCCGTACGTGCCGGCAATGAGATTGGTTCCGCTTGCGGCAAGGCTGTACACGCTCACGTTGGTCAGTCCGTTGTTGATCGCAGTCCAGCTTCCCCCGTTGTTCGTGGAGACGTATACGCCGCCGTATGTGCCCGCATAGAGATTCGGGCCGGCCGCTGCGAGGGAGAAAACCCATGGATTTGCAAGACCATTGCTCGCGTGTGTCCAGGTTGTGCCGCTGTCCGGGGAAAGGAAGACACCGTCCCATGTTCCCGCGAAAAGATTCGTGCCGCTCGATGCATACGAAAACACAAAGAACTGCGTCAGGCCGGACGTAATCTGAGACCAATTCGCACCGCTGTTTGTCGACTCGAACGTCGCGCCCCATGTCCCGGCATAGAGACTTGCGCCGCTCGTGCCAAGGGAGTTGACGCGGGTGTTTGGCAGTCCGTTGTTTGCCGGGATCCAGTTTCCCCCTTCATTTGAGGAGAGGAATACCCCCGCCCGGAGAGTTGCGCAGAAGAGCATCGTGTCGTATGCGGTCATTGCTTCAACGGTCGTATCGGTCAGGCCGTTGTTAACCGGGTACCAGTTCAGCCCGCTATCGGCCGATACGAAGACCCCGCCGTCCGTCCCGGCAAAGACCTTTCTTCCTTTCGACGTGAAACAACTGATGTATCTTCCCTGTGTTGGATTGCTCTGGACCCACTGGGCACGGGAATCCGCGCTCAAGAAGAGCAAAGCCAGGCACAGGGCCGGTATAGACCGCGAAAATTGAGCCATACGCAGGGATCCGTCAGTAACTTCCGGGGTCGGTGATTTTTACGACAAATGTGAAGGGTTGAGCTGTCGGGTGAACTATCAACGGGAGAATCTGTTATAGTCCGTAAACACTGTCGGGGTCCGATAAATTCAAATGCGGGAGGCCGTATACCGGGTATAGTGAAGCTCGTGCGCGTTCACCGCTTGATCCTCCTCCTCTGTCTCCTCCTCGGCGCAGGCGGGACAGGGAAGGGGCAGGCCCAGTCAATGTGGGTGACGGGATATTATCCCTACTGGGCAATGGATAATATGCCTCCCCGGCAAGTTAACTGGAACGGGCTGACTCACGTGGTACACTTCTTCGCCCGTCCGGAAGTCAATCCGCCGTTTTTCGGACCTGCCTTCGATTCGACTGATGCCGGAGAGCTCATATGGGGAACTGATCAGGGCCACAGCGTCGGTGATCAATCCAACCCGGATTCCCTTATCAAATACGCTCATTTAAACGGTGTAAAGGTGGTTCTCTCGCTCGGAGGAATCTACGGCGAACAGGCTTCAGCAGTCGATTATATCAGTCAGGATTCCGCGCGTACAACCCTCTGGATTCAGACGGCAGGGATATTCTGCAAAGCGTACTCCTATGACGGGCTGGAACTCGACTGGGAACGTCCGTACCCCGGCGCACAGGTAAACCGGATCATTCGTGCCATGCGCACCGAACTTGATTCCTGGCAGTCGAGTGTTGGAAAAAGGGGAATTCTCGTTGTCGCAGTGCCCGGGTGGGACTATAATGCGGACGCATACGCCGCTTCAATCGCGATGATCGACCAGTACAATATTCTGGGATATGATCTCCAGCGGCCCAATAATCTCTGCTGCGGGAACGGGGGGCCTGCCGATGTGACAGGCTTCAATGCGGCGCTTCACAGGGCAGACCCCACTCAGTATCCCGTCGTGTCAGCCATTGCTGATAATTATGACGGGATCGCTGCCGACGCCTCCGAAGACGCAGGGAACCTTCTGCTGGGTTATGACCGGCTCCGGTTCGGCCCGAAGTATCCCATCCAGACGCTCAACTGGCCGGCCGGCAAAATCGGCATGGGTGTCCCTTTCTACGGATGGATGTTCACAGGAAACACGATGCCGAATCAACCGGTGGCCCAGCAGTCCACCTCGTATATGTCGTACAGGCGGGCGGCCGACGCAGTGACAAAGGGGGGGACATATCACTTCGACAACAGCACTCAGACACCCTGGGTCGGGGGAACGGCAACTTCGACGATATCCGAGCCATACCGGTTCGATCTGTATCCCGGGACGGAATTCTATATGACGTATGAAGACACGAACAGCATAAAATCAAAAGTGGCCTGGGCCAGACAACTGGGTCTCGGGGGAATGATGATCTACGCTCTCGACGAAGGCTGGAATTCCGATGCACTCGGGGATGACAGAGATCCCCTGCTTCGCGCGCTTGTCAGGAGCGTGGCCAATCCCCAAACGCTCCCTGCCGTCCCGGCGGGGCGATAAGCCGATCAATTGACCTGAGTCGGCAATACCTCATCCATCCCATCGACGAAGTGCACATGACGCGAAGTTCCGGATTCCACGCTGCGATGGCGTTGCTTCTCTTTGCCTTGTCCCCGGATGCGTCTTCGCAGTCGGTACAGTTCAAGGTGAAGATTGTCGTAACAGACCTTGCGATCTCAGATACGCTCTACCTGGGAGTGAGCGGGGATGGTACCGGCCCCCTGCGGGACAACACCATAGGGGTCGACAATGACCCGAGGTTCGGGATATTTCAGGAATCGGCTGCACCTCCCACGCCGCCCGCGAACCCGTTTGACGCCCGGTTCATAACGATACCGGGTCGGGATTCTACGTATCCTGTCGGTCTGGGGGGAGGGACGTACAGGGACTTCCGGGACTATCGGAGTCCTGCGCAGGTGGACTCCTTCCGAATCAAGATTGAAGGAGACAACCTCAAAACCGGCAACGCCCTCGTCTCGTGGTCCAAAGAATATCTCGCCCTGTGCGCAGGCGGGTGGTCGATCAAGGCGATCGTCGGGGGAACGCCGTTCCCTGAGACCGATATGCTGATGATGGATTCCGTGTCCATTCACGCCGACGGTCTGACGTCCCGTTACGATCTGTTGATCACGAAGAACGGGGCGCTGGGGGTACCGACCGGTGTCTCCCCCGCACGAACAGCGGCAACATACAAGCTCGAGCAGAATTTCCCCAACCCATTCAATCCTTCGACCGAGATTCGCTTCAGTCTCTCCGGGGGAGGGATGACGAGCCTTCGAGTCTACAACCTCCTCGGTCAGGAGGTTGCTGATCTTGTCGACGGATATCGGTCTGCCGGGTCGTACTCGGTCATATTCAATGCATCACGCCTTGCGAGCGGCGCATATTTCTACCGGCTTCAATCGAGCTCATTTTCAAGTCTCAAACGTATGCTCTTCATCAAATAGTGCGGCTCTCGCGTGCCGGAAATCGAATTTGGACTTTGCGTGCAAGTTCGCTACTTTTGTGCCGGGATAACACACCGGGGGAGGCGTGACGGCCATGAACAGGGATTCGAGGGTCCGGGAATTTGTCTGGCAGTGCAAAGCTGCCCGGCTGAAGGTTACACCGCAGCGATTGCTGATCTTCCAGGCCATCTTGCGGGACGAATCGCATCCGAGTCCGGATAAACTCTACCGCAGGATCAACCGGTCTCACCCGACGATATCGCAGGCCACCGTGTACACCGCACTGGAAGCATTCGCGCGGCACGGCATCATCGCCCGGTTAACGCCTCTGCATGAGACCGTCCGGTTCGATCCGGTCACGAAACCCCACCACCACGTAGTTTGCGTCCGGTGCAAGAGCGTTTCCAATCTTCACGATCAGGATTTCGATTCTCTCGTCATCCCCGAACACGTGCGGCGCCATAACACCGTGTTGGGACACAGCGTCTATGTAAATGTGCTGTGTCCTGGATGCCGGACAGCGCCCCTGAAGTCTTAGGTTTTTTTTGTCTTGATATTAATAATAATTATTACTTACTACGGGTCAGTGTATGCCCCCCCCGGGGGGAAAACACTTCCCGCACCGCAGACGCAGCACGGGTCCGCATCGCCAGATGTTGTCGCTCTGATCAACTGCCTACACAAAAAAGGGAGCAATTGTCATGAACGAGAAGGAAAAGCACGCGGCTGCCGGCACAACGAACCGGGACTGGTGGCCGAACCAGTTGAATCTCGACATCCTGCATCAGCGTTCCTCCGGGTCAAATCCCATGGGGAAGGACTTTAACTATGCCCGCGAATTCAGGAGCCTCGACTTCGTGGCCCTGAAAAAGGACCTCCGCGAGCTGATGACGAAGTCGCAGGCGTGGTGGCCGGCGGACTTCGGGCACTACGGGGCGCTGTTCATCCGCATGGCGTGGCACAGCGCCGGCACGTACCGCATCGGCGACGGCCGCGGAGGCGCAGGCAATGGCAGCCAGCGATTCGCGCCCCTGAACAGCTGGCCCGATAATGCGAACCTCGACAAGGCGCGCCGGCTGCTCTTGCCGATCAAGCAGAAATACGGGCGGAAGATCTCCTGGGGCGACCTGATGATTCTCGCCGGCAACGTCGCACTGGAATCCATGGGGTTCAAGACCTTCGGGTTCGCCGGGGGGCGCGAAGACATCTGGGAACCGGAAAAGGACATCTACTGGGGGTCAGAGGACAAATGGCTGGGCGACAAGCGTTATTCAGGCGAAAGAAATCTCGAGAATCCGCTCGCCGCCGTTCAGATGGGTCTCATCTATGTTAACCCGGAGGGCCCGAACGGAAAACCGGACCCGATTGCGGCGGCGCAGGACATCAGGGAGACCTTCGCCCGCATGGCCATGAACGACGAGGAGACGGTTGCCCTTATCGCGGGCGGCCACACATTCGGAAAGACCCACGGCGCGGGCGACGCGAAGCACGTCGGGCCCGAGCCCGAAGCCGCCGGTATCGAAGAACAGGGCCTCGGGTGGAAGAGCAGCTACGGTACGGGCAAAGGCGCAGACGCGATCACCAGCGGCCTGGAAGTCACCTGGACCACCACGCCCACAAAGTGGAGCAACAACTTCCTCCAGAACCTCTTCAGCTACGACTGGGAGTTGACGAAGAGCCCGGCCGGGGCGCAACAGTGGAGGCCGAAGGGGGGCGCGGGTGCCGGTACCGTTCCGGATGCGCACAATCCGTCAAAGCGTCACGCGCCGTCCATGCTGACCACGGACCTTTCCCTGCGGTTTGACCCTGCATACGAAAAGATCTCACGCCGATTCCTTGAGCATCCGGATCAGTTTGCCGATGCGTTCGCCCGGGCGTGGTTCAAGCTGACCCACCGCGACATGGGACCGCGTACCCGCTATCTCGGACCGGAGGTTCCCAGAGAAGAGCTCATCTGGCAGGATCCCATCCCGGCGGTCAATCACAAGCTGATTGATGCACAGGATATCAGTGCCCTCAAGGTGAAGATCCTGGCTTCGGGTCTTTCAGTGTCGGAGCTGGTGACGACCGCCTGGGCGTCGGCGTCCACCTTCCGTGGTTCCGACAAGCGCGGGGGTGCGAACGGAGCCCGCATTCGTCTGGCCCCGCAGAAGGACTGGGAGGTCAACGAGCCCGCACGGCTCGCGAAGGTGCTCAAGGCGCTGGAAGGCATCCAGAACGCATTCAACGGGGCGCAGTCCGGCGGCAAGAAAGTGTCGCTTGCCGACCTGATCGTCTTGGCAGGTTGTGCGGGCGTGGAGCGGGCTGCGAAGAACGCAGGTCGCGACGTGACAGTGCCTTTCACCCCCGGGCGCATGGACGCCTCGCAGGAACAAACCGATGCCGCCTCGTTCGCGGTCCTCGAACCGCTCGCGGACGGGTTCCGCAACTTCCAGAAGTCCCGGTTCGCGGTATCCTCGGCGGAATTGCTCGTGGACAGGGCACAGCTCCTGACCCTGACGGCCCCCGAAATGACGGTGCTCGTGGGCGGCATGCGCGTACTGAAGACGAACGTTGGAGGGTCGCGGCACGGCCTTTTCACCAAACGGCCTGAGGCACTCACCAACGATTTCTTCGTGAATTTGCTTGACATGAGCACGGCGTGGAAGGCCACAGCGGAGAACCCCGACGTTTTCGAGGGTCGTGACGGCGCCACGGGTGAGCTCAAATGGACCGCCACCCGCGTCGACCTGGTCTTCGGTTCGAACTCCCAGCTCAGGGCGTTGTCGGAAGTCTACGGGTGTGAGGACGCCGGGGAGAAGTTCCTGCACGACTTCGTCGCGGCGTGGAACAAAGTCATGAACCTCGACCGTTTCGAGGTTTCAGGGTCGTAGGAGAGATGCCGTTGCCGGGGTTGAGCCGGAATGCCGGCTGGAGGGCTCAACCCCGGTCAATGGTTCATGGGCGCGCTTCCTGCAGTAGTACCCGTGCTTTTTCCACCCTATTTTCCCTCGAGCTCCGCGATCCGTTTCTTCAGGAATGCATTGTCCGGGATGAACGAAAGGGCCTTTTTGTAGTTCTCGATCGCCTGAGGAACGTCCTTCATGTCGTCGTACCAGCTTCCGAGGTGGGCGTAGGAGAACGGGAACGACGGGTATTGTTCGATGTTGAGCCGCACGATGGCGAACGCGGCCGGACGCTGGGTGGAGTCTTCGAAGACCTTGTCGGCCAGGCGCAGGAGCGTCCCTTCCTTGAAATTGTAGGCATTCCCTCCGTAAAACTTTTCCCGTAGCGCGCGGTATTCCCTGATGGTCGAATCCAACCCGCTCCGGTCGAACGTGCTCTTCAGGACGTCTTCGAGCGGCATCGGGACGGGAACTCCGTGATGACACGTGACGCACGAGACTTTGATCCCGTGCGAGGATTCCTTCCCCAGTCGCGACAGGTACTGATCGTTCACGGCGTCGACCATCGTGATCATCGTCCGGGCCTTGGCCTTTGCCGGCTTCGCGTCGGAGGCAAAATCGTACTCGCGGAAATCCTGCCCCTCCTCACCGACATGACAGTATGTGCAGCGCACGCCCAGGGCGCCCGTGAAACCCCTCATGATCGCTCCGAGTTCTTTTCCGGTGGTGTTCTTCGGAAGGACGGAGGAGTTCTTCATCTTGTCGGGAAAACGCCATTGCTGCGAAAGCACTCTCGTTGAAGCTGTGCACAGGACCAGGAGAAGGAGAAGAGTTTTCATGAGCCATCCTCGTTGAGTGGGAGTGAGTAGTGAAGTGATATCCGGCGTTCCGCAGGGGCTAGCGCACGAGGAGCAGCTTCTTCGACGTGAGAAAGCTTCCGGCCTGCAATCTGTAAATATAGACGCCGCTCGCAAAGTTGGATGCGTTGAACGTGACCTCGTACCGGCCGGGCTGTTTCATCTCGTTCACGAGCGACTGAACCTCGCGGCCGAGAACGTCGTACACCGTCAGCGTGACGTGTCCGGCCGCCGGAATGGCGTAGCGAATGAGTGTCGTTGGATTGAACGGATTCGGATAGTTCTGAGAGAGATCGACTGCCTGGGGCAGGGGGGAGGCGGTTCCTTCGACGGACGTCAGGGGATAATATCCTGCCGCAAATGCAGTGAGCATGCTCACGGGATATTCGACGACTTCCGCCGACCAGACCTCAACGTACCGTCCGCCGATCGTCGATCCGTACTTCAGAAGCTCGAAATACGGGCTGGTGGGACCGTCAGGCCCGCACGACCCGATGCCGCCTCCGTTGCATCCCGCGCCTGTCGACGCGTGCCTGTTGGATTGCCACCCGTACCTGTCGCCGAAAGCCGCCGCACAGGAGAGGACCTCGGTTTCTGCAATCGGCGGCTCGAGATTGTCGGCCTGAAGCTGGATGCGGCCGGGGGCGATCGTGTTTGCGACCCTGACAAGCTCCCAGGCTACCTGCCCCACGGTGTCACGGCTGAGGTTCGGGAAGTCCAACCCCTTCCCTCCCGCGGGGAGGAGACTGAGGCACAGGTACTTGTCGGGAAAAGCGTCGGCGAACGCCTTCGTGATGACGCCGAATCCGCTTACGACCGCCGAATCGGAATACCCCAGGCCCCTCCACCGGGCCGTGTCGCCGTCGGTGATCGTCGAAGGGTACGCGGGCCGGCCGTCGGGACAGTGGGATGTGTCCGTCGATGCCGGTGCGGGCATTCCGGTCGGCAGCCGGAGCTCTTCATCATAGACGCTTAAGCCGGGAACGTGTACCATGGTCAGCGATCCGTACGCGCCCGTCGACTTAAGATGGGCGGCGACGGCCGTCGCCGCCGCCTGCCAGAATTCCTGTACCTTCGGATTCCACGGCAGCGGGACGTATGCGCTGATCCCCCGCCCCGTAATTCCTCCGATGGTCCAGACGTTGAAGAGCGGGGCGCTGCTGTCCCCTGCCAGTGCCAGGAACCCCTGCGGGAGCGAGTGCGCGTAGGTCGGGCCGCTCTGGTAACCGGTTTGGAATTCGATCGCGATCTGCTTGCCGTGGCTCGTGGCGATCTGGACGAGAGAGTCGAGATATCCCCACGACCACGCGAACTGACCCCACGTCGAGATGGACGGGAGGATCTTCGCGATGGGAACAAACACGGCGTGTCCCGCGACCGCGCTGGCATACGCCGCGGAACCGGTCATACCCGTCGCGTAGGCTTCGCTTGCAGATTTCTCGTCGGATGCTTCGTTGACGACGTAGATCCCGTTCGGTACGGACAACACGGGAGGCGTGGAATTTGCCGTCCGCGATGTGAACCCGTGCGGCCGGGAGCCGGAACCGGGCTCTCCGGGCTGGTTCGGGATCGTGGCAGGATGGAGCGCAATGGCGAGGAGGCAGAGTGCCGCTGTCATGAATGAAACCGTCCTGGGGTGGAATGCGTCACCGGAGCTTGCCTGGCGTGACGAAGGAATACTCTCCATAACACCGGGTTTCCCCCATGTGTTCCGCTCCGGGGGGCATATTACCGGGTGCTCTCTTCAGGGGATTTTGCCCGATCCCGGCTGGTTTGGATGGATTTCTTGACAGTGACCGTGCGACTCGGTACCATACTCAATGTGCGGCTTGCGAAGGCGCCGTGGTCTTCCGCGCCGCCCGAATATGGAAAGGAGTTTCATATGAAATTGACAACAGTCCTGTCCGTTCTGGTCATGTTCACAATCAGTCCGACGCAATCTCTTCTGGCCCAGTGGGTGCAGACAAAGGGCCCCTCCGGGAGGGGCGGTCCGGTGTATTCGGTGTGCATCAAGGATTCGACGGTATTTGCAGGCACGCTGAACTCTCTCTATGCGTCGAAAGACAACGGGACCAGCTGGCTGAATGTGGGTCCGTCGATTCCGAATCCTCCGTACGCGCCGGCGGTCTACTCCCTGGCCGGCAACGACGCATTCATGTTCGCCGGGATAGCAGGGAGCGGATTGTACGTTTCATCGGACGGCGGGAACAGTTGGTCAATTGTCACGCTCCCGGGGAACCCATCAATTACAGAAATGGCCGCAGAAGGAAGATGGATACTCGCTCATGGCGGGACTTCCGGCTATCAAACCACCGACAATGGGGCGACCTGGACGCCACTGTCCGCTTTCAGCTCCATCACCACGGTCACCGTGCACGACTCCATGGGTTTCGTGGGAAACACCGCCGGTATTTCCATCTCCACGGATCATGGTGCGACCTGGAGCATTGCTGACTCGATCCCGTCGGGGTCGGGCGTCACCGCGTTTGCCGCGTCGGGGTCGAACGTGCTTGCCGCCGTGCATAATGTGATTGTCTCCTCGTCGGACAGCGGCTTTGTCTGGGGGTCAAAGCAAACACCCCTGAAATGTAACGTCATCAATGCGATCGCCTTCGCAACGACCACTCAGGGCAGGGAATTTGTCTTTGCCGGGACTGATTCAGGATTGTTCCGTTCATCGGACAGCGGGGCGACGTGGACAGCGGATAATGTCGGAATCACTTCAAGTCTGATTTATTCACTCGCAGGGGGAGTTATCGGATCAGGGAAGGTCCACACACTTTTTGCGGGAACAGGTTCAGGGGTCTTCCGCTCGACGGACGATGGCAATACATGGGTTCCCTCCGGAATCCCGTCCGGGAGATGGTACTTTGCAGCGTCTGACTCGGTGGTGTTTGCGGGGTCCTCATTTACGCCGTATGCCGGTTTCTCGAAGTACTCTTCAACCTATTCGGACTCACATTGTGAAGTCTACCGTTCAAGGGATCAGGGATCGACGTGGACCGAGGCTGATTCGGTACTTGTGAACGTGCCGCACGGGATACTCACGTCACTCTCGACGTGTCGTAACCCGTCGGGCGGCTATGACCTGTTCGCGGGATTGACGAGCAATGCCATTGCCGGCCACTGTTCGCTGTATCGGTCGACCAACGACGGGTCGACATGGACAGCGTCAATACCGGATACGAATATCGGCACGTTCCCGGCCGTCGGGTCAAATTATCCCGCTCTCTATCTCGGCACGACGCTCGGGGGCGTCTTCCGTTCGACGGACCTGGGCAACAGCTGGGGACGGCTTGATTCGGCAATGATCACGCCGCCGTACGACGCCGTGTCGGCATCCGTCAACGCATTTTCGTTCGACGGCAGCACGATCTACGCGGGTGGCGGGTGGCGGGCGCAGGTGATCGTTCCGCCGCGGACAATTAAAACGGGACTCTTCAACTATGTCCTCGCGTCAACGGACGGCGGCGCGCACTGGGCAAAAGTGGATTCGGGCTTCTCCGGGCATGCATACGTTTCAAGCACGGGCGACACCGGGTCTGTCCTGACGAGCCTCTATGCGTCGGGCTCTGACATGGTCCTCGGGTTGTATGCGTGGAATTACGGCCAGGTGACGAATCCGGCGGGGGGCGGAATATTCCATCTGACGAAGAACGGGGCGAATTGGACCGTTGCCGATTCCGCACGGATGGGAGATCAAATCGCTTCATTCGCGGAATTCAAATCGGACCTCTTTGCCGCTTCCATCGGGAGGGGTGTGATTCATTCGACGAACTTCGGGAAGAGCTGGACGGACGTGAGTGACGGGTTGGGCGACGTTTCGGTCACCTCTGTTCTGGCCGCCAATTCCCGGCTCTTCGCTGCGACGTCAAGCGGCGTGTGGAGACGGCCTATCTCGGAGATCACGTCCGTGCGTCCGGATCCCGGGGCGGGGGGGATTCCCGCAAGAATGAGCCTCGCTCAGAACTACCCGAACCCGTTCAACCCGACGACGTCGATACAATACCGGATTCCTTCGAATGCCTTCGTGACGCTAAGGGTATACGACCTGCTGGGGAGGGAGGTGTCGTTGCTTGTCAGCGAGAGGGAGACGGCCGGCGGTTACACGGTCACGTTCGACGCACGGGGGCTTGCAAGCGGCGTGTATTTTTACAGATTGACTGCTGGAAACGTCACGCAGACACGTTCGATGCTGGTGCTGAAGTGACAGGCCGTATGTCTATTTGAGGTGCAGCATTGTCTTTGCTGCAGCACGGGTGCCGGGGAGATTCCCGGTGCCTTCGTTGATGCCGGTACCGGCGGCTTCGACGAATAAGCTCAGATCAACGGACTCTCCGATGGATTTGTGCCCGGCTGTGTCAGGGTGCAGGCCGTCGTTTTGATATGTCGTCACGAGTCTCGTGGAATCCTGCGGGTCCCGCATCGTCGCGTCGAAATCGATGCATGCGTCGAAATTGCCGCGTGCGCGGATCCACTGATTGACGGTCTCGCGGCATAATTCGCTGTATTGATTATAGTACGCGTTCCCCTTGAACGGCAGAATGGTGCCGCCGTAAATTCTGATGTTGTAACGGTGGGCTTTCACGACCATCTGCGCGTACGCACGTATGAGATTGCCGGCGGTCGTCGCGGCGGCGGCCGCGGATCTGACCCCGCCGATGTCGTTCACCCCTTCAAACACGATTGCCCACCGCACCCCCTGTTGTCTGAGGATATCCCGGTCGAACCTGCTTACCCCGGTCGGGCCGAGACCGCCGGAAAGCACGCAGTTCCCCCCGATACCGAGATTGAGAACGCCTACCTGCTGCGTGCTCGAATCCCTGAGAAGAGACTCCGAGAAGACGTCGGGCCACCGGTTTTGCCCGTTGGTCGTCGATCCCCGCCCGTCGGTAATGGAGTTGCCGAGGATGGCGACGCACGCTGCGGTGGCGGGTGCCAGCACCTCGATCGTATTGATGTTATACCAGTGATCCGTCGTAACGGCTCCCGTGAAATCGGTCGTCGTGGGCGCGTTGCCGGCGATAATATACGACGTCGTGCGTGACCCGGGATGTCCGGTCACGGTGGGCGAGGTCTGGCCGTAATAAACGGTGACCGCGACGTCCATCCTCGCTGCAAGCGGAAACGCGACGGGATCCGACGTCACCGCGGCGCCGGCGTTCACGGTCACTGCGGCGCTCCCGTTAAACCTCAATTCCCTGTTTGTGGAGATGTCGATCGAGCTGCCGCCGGTCGACGCGGCAATCTGTACGGACGTCATTGTCACGGGGGCCGTGCTGAATTCGTTGGAGAATTTTACTCGCAGCGTGTCCCCTCCGATGGAAACCCTGACGACCTGCCGCAATGCATTGTTTGTCAAACCCGGTGCGGGAGGCATATTCCCCGGTTCCACCGGCTGAGGTGCCGTGCTCCAGGTTCCGACCCAATGCAGGGAAGCGGCGGCGGTTCCCGCTGTCTGGCTGATTCCAGAAGAGAAGAACCCGGCGGTTGCCGGGAGCAAGACGAGGACGAGCGAAGTTCGGACGACGCGGTGCATGATGGTCCTTCGTGGACTCTTGACGAATGTCTTGACCGTTCGGCCGGGAAGATCGCAAAGGGTGATCGTCCGACCCTCGTTCGGCGGGACAGATTGTGCGCTCCGTCGTTCAAAGAGGGGGTCGGCACCCTCCGCTGCAACTCCCGGCATAGACGTTGCTCCCGGCGGTCACGAGACCGCGAACATTGTACCCGATTCCCCCGGCGCTTGCGGAATTCCAGCTGGCTCCGCTGTCGGTCGACACGTACAGGGCAATGGTAGTGAGGCGTTCTTCGATTGTCAAATACCCGATCGAACTCCATCCAGACCAAAGGGGTCTCTTTTGTTATCTCACTCTTCCGGGGAGATCTTATGATTGTCCGGCGGGCTCCCGCTCAGCTAGCTCTTGCGTGAGGGTCAGCGACCTGTTGATGTCTCTCGTATGCTTGGTGTTGATCGTCGGAGCGTTCGGCGATGGAACGCAGCTTATCGATCCCAGGGAAGGGAGGGCATCGAGGCTCGGCCGAACACGGGTCGCCCGCATCGCCTGAGCGCGGGGAAGCGCCGGAAACTCGAGCAGCTTCTGCTCAAAGGGGGACGTGCTGCCGGGTTCCCTACTGATCTGTGGACATGCCCTCGGATCGCGTCGGTCATCGACAAACACTTCGGTGTGAGCTATCATGTTGATCATCTTTCGCGTTTGATGCGCTCCCTGGGATGGTCGCCGCAAAAGCCTCAGCGACGGCCCGTTGAACGCGACGAGCATCAGGTTCACACCTGGCGCCGGGTGGAGTGGCCGCACACTAAAAAAAAGCCCGTTCGTTAAGAGCGTCGCTTGCGCTCATAGATGAAAGCGGTTTTCTGATGGCACCCGTCGTTCGCCGTACGTGGGCGCCGCGTGGAAAATAGTTGCCTCAGCTAAGTTTCTACTCGAACTGGTTCTCGTTGCCTCAGTTAAGTTTCTACTCATGGTTTTGAGCCCCCTTGGTGGGGGGCGACTGAGATGGTTGCGATTTTTGTTGTTGAAGTCAAGATGGTGTTCCCCCGCCCCCGTGGGAGGGGTCTTCCGGTTGCTGAGGATGTGTCTTTCGAGTGAGTGTTCCGCCTTTACGCCAGGGATGGTCGATGCTCGGGATCCGGGCGATGGCGGGTGAGTGGGGCGGGGGTCCGGCCTCGATTGCAGAACGGAAGAGCGCTTGCTGGAGGCGATTAAGGACCCGTTTAAGCTCGACGACATTGAGGCATTCATACTGACGCGTGAGCTTCAGTTTGACTTGATCCGGGATCTGGGGATGCGCCAGGACCCGTTTGTAGGGTGTCTGAGGCTCGTCGTAGCGGCGTGTGAGCTTGCTTCCGTGCCTGACCTTCTCTTTGAGCTTCATGACCGGGACGAAGAAGTTGGTGTACAATCGTGCGACCCGGTAGAGCTTTCGGAGAAGTACCAGTTGCTCGGGCTTGTCGTAGCGGTAGTACCCGACCAGGTGCCGGACAATGGAGTTGTTTTTCTGTTCGACGTAGCAGTTGTCGTTCTTGCGGTACGGACGACTGCGAGTGAAGGTGAGGTGCTCCTCCTGGCAGTACTGTATGAGTTCAGCGTTCACGAACTCGCCGCCGTTGTCGAAGTCGAGGCCCAGGAGCTCAAAGGGGAGCCTGGCGCGAGCGGCTTTGATGGCAGGGAAAACGTTCGATCGGGCCTTATTTTTCGAGGGTTCCGTCTCAGTCCAGGTGGTGACCACATCGGTAAGGGTGAGTGTGCAACAGAAGTCACCGTAGGCCCTCCCGCCGTCGTGGCCGACGAGATCCCCCTCGCAGAACCCCGGTCGGACATCGTCCCAATCGGCAAAGGTCCTGACCGGGATCTGATGTTTCAGCAACGTTCCCGGGCGTGTGAGCGTGCGGCCTTTGAGTCTGCCCTCGCGCTTGGTCTTGGACAGGATACGATCGATCGTGGCAGCACTGACGGACATAAGTTGCTCGCGGATCGCCGCCTGAGGGATAAGCAGTCTCTTTTGCCGCTCCAGGAGAGGGACGATCTCGCGGATAAATGCCACCAGGAGCTTGCCACAGAGCCCGTCGGAGAGAGCCCAGAACTGTCGGAGGGCATCGAGGAAGGCCTTCGTCCGGTAAGGCCCTGAACGCTTCCGTGGGGCCCCCGCGGGCCTCGCCTGGGCCGGGACAAAGACAATGCGCTTGCCTGCGATCATGCGCACTTGCTTGATACCGCAGGTTCTCAAAATAAACGAGGCGTACGACCGGTTGTACCCGGTTAACTGAACGAAGTCGTTGAGGATCGAGCTGCGTTCCTTCTTGGACGCGCGATGGAAGCGGGACCTCAGCTCCCGGGTGACGGCATGGCGTTCCGGCATGATTAACCCCATGGAAGCGGACCTCCTGTATGGATACCACAAGGTCCGGGTTCTCCAATAGATTTGGAGTAGAAACTTCCATGAGGCAACACCCCTGTTTCGAGTAGAAATTAACTGAGGCAAATCGGCTAGTTGACTGTTGGAGCATAAGGAGGTACCTTCATACCCCATGAATGCCAACATTGATACTGTGCCATCCCCGGGTGATTCCCTTGAGCAGATTCCCCGCCTCCTGCTGGCTGACCTTCCGACACCCCTGCAGGAGGTCCCGCGCCTTTCACGGACGTTCGGGCTCGGACATCTCCTGATCAAGCGGGATGACCGGACCGGGCTCGCCATGGGGGGGAACAAGGCGAGGAAGCTCGAATACGACTTCGCTGCAATCCTTGAACAGGGATCCGACGTGGTCCTCACGGTGGGGGGTGCGCAGTCCAATCACGCGGCCATGACGGCGGCGGCGGCGAGGAGGACCGGTCTGGATGCCAAAATTGTCCTGGGCGGGCCGGGGCCCGGGGAGTATCAGGGAAATCTCCTCCTGGACGTCCTCTACGGTGCGGAGATTCGTTATTTGAAGGACGATGACCGGAACGATCACCTTGCCTCGGCGATGGAAGAATGGGCGGATGAGCTCCGGCGGGAAGGGCGGAACCCCGCCACGCTCCCGGTGGGAGGATCAACGGGATTGGGTGCGCTGGGATACGTCCGCGCAATGCGGGAGCTTGCACACCAGATCGGGTCCGGCGCCTCGCAGATCGTGATGGCGGTCGGTTCGTGCGGAACGCTTGCAGGCGCGGTTCTCGGCGCGCGGCTCTATATGCCCGGGGCCCGTGTCGTCGGCATCAGCGTTTCCCGGTCCTCGGCGGAGATTGCCCGGCGGACGGTCGAGATCGCGGAGGAGGGCGCGGGACTGCTCCGGTGCGACGTTTCGCTGAAGGAATCGGACATCGAGTCGTATGACTGTTATCATCACGAATACGGCGTCCCGACGGAATCTGGGAGGGACGCGATTCTCTCCTGTGCCCGGCTCGAAGGATTGCTCCTGGATCCGGTGTACACGGGGAAGTCCATGGCGGGACTGCTCGACCTCATGCGCCGACACATTCTCGATCCGGCGATCCCCACGGTGTTCATCCACACGGGCGGGTTGCCGATCCTGTTTGCATTCGCGCCGGCCTTCAGGGATCTTGCCCGGTGGACGACATTACCCTCTCTGCCTCGAAAGGAATCGGAGTGAATATTCCCGCGCTCCATGCTCCGGCAATGCTCCTGGCTGCGGTCCTGATACCCGTCTCCGGATCCTTGTCCCAGACCGGAACGAATCACCGGGAGGATATCCCGTCCATGATACGAGCACTGGCGGACAGCGACGCGTCTGTCCGGGAGCAGTCGGCGGAGGCCCTGGGGAGATTGGGACCCGAAGCGGACCCGGCGGTTCCTGCCCTCATCCTCCTGCTTTCGGACAGGGACCCGTTCGTCAGCGGAAGGGCGGCTGATGCGCTGAGCAGGATAGGGGAGGGGAGCGTTCCCCGCCTGGTCGCGGCGTTGAGCGACGGAGAGACGAACGTCCGATGGTGTGCCGCCATCGCGCTCGGAAAAATCGGCGCAGCCGCCGGCGGGGCTGTCCCCGCACTCGTCCGTGCCCTGCGTGACACCGATGATAACGTGCGGTGGTCAGCCGCAATGGCGCTCGACGGTATGGGGACACGCGCCCGTGAGGCGATTCCGTCGCTCATCGGGTGCCTTCACGACGGGGATGAAGACGTCCGGTGGAGCGCGGACCTGGCGCTTGATGCCATCGATGCCGGCCGGATTTCCCGGATCCGTGATTGGCACGGCCTGATTGCTGCGCTCGACAGTCTGACCCCCGTTCTGATGAAGGAACTTCACGTGCCCGGCGTCTCCATTGCCGTGATCGAGGACAGGGAAATCGTCTGGTCCGCCGCGTACGGGGTGGCCGATGTCCGGCTCGGCACACCCGTGACGCGGGAGACTCTTTTTGAGGCTGCCTCGATGACGAAGCCGGTGTTTGGCTATACGGTGATGCAACTTGCGGAAGAGGGGAGGATTGATCTTGACAGTCCGTTGTCGCACTACCTGAAGGAACGCACGCTTCCTGATCAGCCGCTCCGGTCCCTGGTCACGGCCCGCATGGTTCTCTCGCACACGGCGGGATTCCCGAACTGGCGGAAGGGGGAAGAGGAGAGGGACGGCCCGCTCCCTGTCTATTTCAGACCGGGATCGCGGTTTAGCTACTCCGGGGAGGGAATCTACTATCTCCAGCGGGTTGTTGAGAAGATCACGGGCGAACCTATCGCCGCGTACGTCAGGAAAACGCTCTTCGACCCCCTGGGGATGAGCCGGTCAAGCTATGCCTGGTCGAAAAGCATGGAGAGCATTCTCGCCGCAGGCCACGCCGCCGACGGGACGTTCCTGATGAAAACGGCGTACAGGCACGCAAACGCCGCGTACACGCTGTACACGAACGCAGGGGAGTACGCCGCGTTTCTCGCCGAGATCCTGAAAACCGACAGGTCTTCCCCGTATTCCATTTCCGCCGCTTCGGTCAGGGCGATGCTCGCGCACGCAGTCACGGTCGATTCCCGGATGCCGGTCGGACGGCCAGGCCGTGCACGGGGCAATGCCGTGTACTGGGGGCTCGGGTGGTGCGTGAACACGACGGAGGAAGGGGACATCGTTCACCACAGCGGGTCCAACAGATCCGGGTTCCGGAGCTTCTGCCAGTTTTCACCTTCACGGGGAACCGGCCTCGTCATCCTGACCAACGGCGCGAGAGGGGACGAGTTGTGGGCCCGGCTCGTCTCGATGGCCGGAGACATCTGACCCCTCCCCTCCGGCAACACCCCGGGGTACGCTCACCGTTCGCCTGCCGAGAATTCGGTCCAGCGATACGATTCCCTGTCTTTGAGGAGTCCTTTCATCCAATCGAACTGGGGGTGCTCTGCGAGGAACGTTTCCGCGTGGAACGGCCGGCCGCACCCCGATCCCCAGCGGGCGGCAAATGACATCCTCCTGGCCATCGAAGCGTCCACGACCTTGGCGTCCACCGTGCCACCCGGGTCGAACGGCAATCCCTGGTCGAGTGAATCACAGTCGCCGTGGGCGCACAGGCCACGCCAGCTGAGCGAGGTTCGGTGGAGGTAGGCGTCATAGTGGTCGGCCTCAAATTCCTCCGCCAGACCCGCCGTGATCTTCCCCTCGTGGATCTTCATGAGCTGTTTCCAGCGCACCCGGCGGGAGACCCCCGAGACCCGGATGTCTGTTTCGTGCTCGTCGGTTTCGAATCGGAGGATCTCCCTGTTTTCCGCCACGTTCGAACCGCAGTAATACCCGTCCCTGGTTCTCTCGAACCCGACGTTCTTCAATCCGAGCTCGAGCCGCGCAATTTCATTCGTCTTGACATCCCCCACGAGCCAGGCGTTCGCATATCCGCCGTTGTTCCCTTTTCGCATGATGTCGCACCACTCGTCGATCGAGGACGCGTCCTGTGAAGCCCTGCGCATGCGGACGAATTCCGGCACTCCTGATTCATCGAATCCGTTGAAGCTCCCTATCGTCGTCTCGGCGCCGACGATTCCCCCGGAGGTGATAAAAAAGTCCGTTCCGCTGTGGATCCAGCCGGGGCTCGTCTGCATCAGAATGCGGTTTCCTTTTTCGGGGACGATATCGAGGATCACGTACGGATCGGCGACCACGTAGGAGCACATGGTATTATGCCCCAGAACGATGCCGCCGTCTGCCGTCATCCGCCCCGTGGCAATGAAGCTGCTGCAGGATTGTTTCCTGGAATCGGGAGAGCGGAGGTCGAGTTTCTTTTTCTGCTCGGGCCACCAGTATCCCGAGAGCTCGACGTAGGCGTTGTACGTGATCATCTCCTCGAGAGACGCCGGCACCCCCGCGGCCGCGAGCCCGTCGCCGATTCCCCGCATTTCTTCGAGGAGCTCCGCGTCGATGCCGGGAAGAATCATCGGTTCCGCCTGTGTGACAAGCCATGACCATGTCATGCCGCTTTCGTACTCCCACACCGCCCGTGTGATGCGGAGCGACTCTCGAATCTCGTTGGCCATCAGGTAACCGTGCTGGAAACCTCTCGCCCGGGGAGATCCTTCACAGTGCAGATAGACCCACCCCTCTTTTGTATGCCGGCCCGCCCGCGAAAGCCAGGTTGATTGTTCCGCAGATAGTGCTGCGGACCCTGCGGTCGGAGCGGGAGGTTGTCTCTCCTTCTCGGGATTCTTCCGAACGCACGCAGTTCCGAACAGCGCCGAAATAAGCATGAAGGCAATGAACATTCGTTTCATCGGGAGACTCCGGGTTGTCGTGTGGAGGAGCGCGGACCGCGCAATGTACTGGAGTGAAGCCGTTGAGTCAAGGGGGGACACGTCCGGGAACAATTGCTGAAACAACTGCGGGTGCGATCATGCGGTCGAGAGACGGGGACCGGCGATAGTCAGGGGCGGAAGACCCGGGCGGAGTAGCAGGGAGGGCATCAGAGGGCGAGTCCGGATTGGCCAGATTATCAGATTTGTCAGGGTTGTTTCGCCGTTGGTGCGTTCCCCGCGTCAGGGTCCTGAACCGGTGCTTCGCTGCCGGGGCAGGCGCGGCCCGCGATCGGCGGAGAATTTCCGATCTCCCCGGGCCTTCCGCTTGACATTCACGATGGCCCGGGGTATATTCGCGGCGAGAAGGTTTTCTCACCCCGCCATCCTTATGGGAACCTTTTTTCATTTATGACAACCCCACTCGTCGACCTCTTTCTTGAATCCGTTGCCGTCGATGCCCTCTCGCTGCACGAAGCATCCGTCGTCCGGTTCATCCGCGGGAAATTATCCGGGCTTCCGATCCGTATCGTGCAGGATGACGCGGGCCGGATCGTGGGCGGGGAGACCGGCAACGTCTTCTGCATCCCCCCCTCGTTTGATCCCGGGCAGCCGGCCGTCGCGCTCCTGGCGCACATGGACACACCCCGGTCCACCGCCCTCGTCCGCCCGGTGCTGAGTGACTCCCGGATCACCAGCGACGGCACGACCGTCCTGGGCGTCGACAACCGTGCCGGCCTCTCCGTTCTTCTCCACGTGCTGGCAGGATGCGTCCGGCGCAATCTTCCGGGAAACTTCATCGTGGTATTTACGTTCGGCGAGGAAGAGGGACTGTACGGATCGAAACACGTGAATCTTCAGCCCTACAACGTGAGAATGTGTTTTGTGTTCGACTGTTCGAAGCGGCCGGGGGCGTACATCCAGTCCGCCGTTGGCTGTTCGGTCTACACGGCGACGTTTCACGGCACCTCGTCGCACGCTGGCGTCGCGCCGGAAAAAGGGGTGAACGCAATTCAGATTGCCGCCCGTGCGCTCGCACACGTTCCGCTCGGCCGGCTGGGTCCGACGATGACTGCCAACGTGGGGATGATCGCGGGCGGTGGCGCCACCAATGTCGTTCCGGACGCGTGCAGGATCGAGGGCGAGGTCCGCGAATTCAGCCAGCGGGCGATCGACGAATATCTTGCCGCGCTGGTAGCCGGGTTTCGCGGCGTTGCGGCGGACGGCGGCGGCGGGGTCACATTCGAATCTCGCGTCGATTTTCCGCCGTTCGTTCTGGACCCGGCAAGCGACGTCTGCCGTACGATCGCGGACACGCTGAGATCCCTCGGTCTGACGCCGGAGCCCATCCAGTACCTCGGCGGAAGCGACGCGAACATGCTGAACGCCAAAGGCATGCCCGCCGTGAACATCGGCATCGGCGCGCAGAACCCGCACGGGAACGACGAGTTCATCCTACTTGAGGATCTTGCGAAGACCGCGGAGATCGCGGAGGCATTGATAGCCCGGAGTCACCCATGAACATATTCCCGTGTCTGCGACGCTGGTGTGTTGTTCTTCTGGTGGCTGCCCTGGGTACGGCCGCCGCTCGTGCACAGCATCCCCTGGGTTCGTTGTTCATCATCGGCGGCGGGCATCGGACGCCTGAATTGATGCGCCGTTTTGTGGACCTGGCGGGAGGGCCGGACAGCGCGAGGATAGCCGTCATCCCGAATGCCTCGGGCGACGGCGACACATCCTGCACGGACATGGCCGAAGAATTCCATGCGCTCGGGGTGAAGACGGTCTTCTGCTGCCTGCTGACGCACGAGGAAGCGTCCGATCCGCGCTCCGCGGAGATGCTGGACCAGGCGACCGGGGTCTACTTCACGGGGGGAGACCAGGTGCGGGTGACGAAAGCGCTCGTCGGGACTCCCGTGCACAGGAAACTCCTGGATCTGTACGGGCACGGGGCGGTGATGGGGGGGACCAGCGCCGGGGCTGCCCTGATGAGCAAGGTGATGATCACGGGCGATGAGAAGCTGAACAGGGATACCGTCAATTCGTTCGTCTTCATACGCAGGGACAACGTCGTCACTGTGGAGGGCATGGGTTTCCTGACCGACGTGATCATCGACCAGCATTTCGTGAGGAGGAAACGGCACAACCGCCTGATCAGCGTGGTTCTTGAGCATCCTGAACTTGTCGGCGTCGGCATCGACGAATCCACGGCCATCATCGTCCGCTCCGGCGTCTTCGAGGTGATCGGTGCGGGGAATGTCGTTGTGTACGACGCCACGCATGCGACGGCAATCCGGACGGACGCCCGGGGCAATCTTTCGGCGCACGGTCTCAGGATGGACCTCCTGGAAGCGGGAGATGCATACGAGATGAAATCGCACACCGTCCGACCGGCGGGGGAGAGCCGATGAAGCCGCGCTTTACGTTCAATACCCTTCTCATCGTGTACGGCGTCGTGGTTCTCGTCGCGCTGGCGACGTGGTTCATTCCCGGCGGAGAATACCGGCGCGAGGTGAAGGACGGAAAGACCCTTGTCGTGCCCGGGTCGTTCGTGTACGGCGAGAGCCGTCCCCAGGGACTCGGCGCGGTCCTCGCGGCGCCGCTGAGGGGTTTTGTCGAGGCGGCCAACATCATCGCATTTCTCTTCGTCATCGGCGGTTCGTTCATGGTGATCCAGAAGACGGGGGCCGTCACGGCATCGCTGCACCGCCTGGCGGTCGTCTTTGCCGGGAAACCGCACCTCCAGAAATACTTCATCCCGGTGACGATGCTGATTTTCGCCCTGGGAGGCGGGCTCTTCGGCATGTGCGAGGAGACGATGCCGTTCGTCCTGATCTTCATCCCCCTTGCGCTTTCCCTGGGCTACGACTCGCTCGTGGGCACGGCGATCCCGTTTCTCGGCGCGGCGGCGGGTTTTGCGGGTTCAGTGTTCAATCCGTTCACCGTCGGGATTGCACAGCATATCGCCGAGCTTCCCGTCTATTCGGGGTACGAGTACCGGATCGTCATCTGGACCATCAGTGCCGCGTCCATGATCACGTTCGTGATGCTCCACGGGGCAAAAGTGAAAAAGAATCCCGAGCAAAGTCCCGTGTTTGACCTTGACCAGGAACGGAGGAGGACGCTGCAGCGCGACGCCGGGGATGACGCTCAGATGACGCTCGCCCACAAGCTCGTCCTGGGATCGTTCCTGCTGACGCTCGTCCTCCTTGTCTACGGCGTCCTTCGCCACGGCTGGTACATCACGGAGATCGGCGCCCTGTTTCTCGGGCTCGGCCTTATTGCCGGCCCGCTCGGCCGCCTCTCCCTCGCAAAAGCGGCGGAGGCCTTCAGAGAGGGAGCCCGCGACATGACGGGGGTCGCCCTGATCATCGGATGCGCCCGCGCTATACTCGTCGTCGCGGGCGACGGTAGAATCATCGACGTGCTGCTGTACTCGGTGGCGAGCACCATCTCCGGTCTGCACCCCATCCTGGCGTCGCAGGCCATGTTCGTTGCGCAGGGGATCATCAACTTCTTCGTCCATTCCGGCTCCGGCCAGGCGGCTCTGACAATGCCCGTGATGGCCCCGTTGGCGGACGTCGTGGGGATCTCCCGTCAGACCGCTGTCCTCGCATTTCAGTTCGGCGAGGGATGGATCAATCCCATCCTGCCCACATCCGGCGTCACGATGGGCGTGCTCGGCCTTGCCGGCATCTCGTGGGACCGCTGGTTCAGGTGGATGCTTCCCGTGCAGGTGTATTTTTTCATTCTCGCGCTTCTGCTCCTGATTCCACCGTTTCTGTTCCACTACCACTAGTTCACTAACTCTCCAACCACTCCGCAAGGAGGTGCTATGAAACGATTCATCGCTACCGCGGCGGTTGTCGTGGCATTGCTCTCGTGTGAATATGCACACGCGCAGGTGTACGGCCAGGGAAACGGGCTCGGCTACGGGCTGAACAAATACGGGCGCATCCGCATCTACACGCCCGACACGAGCGGAACCGTCCAGCTGAACCGGGCGTCCATCCTCCTTGCGCTGAGCAAGACCAACGTGGGAGATTATACGGAAGATGCCAACGCCGTGACCGCCCCTGCGATCACCGTTGCGGGCCCCAGCCCGCGCACCGGCACGGTCCTGTTCGATAATTCCTACAATTCCGCGCAGCCGAAAATGAAGGTGCGGCTCACGACCTACACGTGGCCGACCGATCCGTTTGTCATCGCTCGCTACGCCGCAATCAACGATACGACGATCAGCTACTCGCTCTACCTCGGCGTGGCGGTTTCGCCCGAACCGGGAGGGGCGTACGGAGGCGAGACGGTGACGTATGACGCGACGAAGAACGTTGCGTATTTCTTCAAATCGGGGACGGCGATGTATATGGGGATCAAGCTCGTGAGCGGGTCGCCGTATTCCTTCCACGTGCTTGACTATGACGTGTATTCTCCCTCCGACCCCTCGTCGGATGCCGCGGACGATTCCACCCGTTACAACATGACGGCGCTTGCCGGGTTTGACAACTCGCTCACCGCCAGCGTGGACGGCTCCATCTACAACCTCAACGTCGGGAAGGTGACGATCGCGCCCGGCGATTCCTCGTCGTTCACCGTCGCGTACGTCTACGGCACCACGCTCGCTGCCCTCCAGGCGGCGGCGGATTCTGCCGCCGCGCGGTACAAGAAGGTGTTCACCTCCATCCAGCAGGTATCGCAGGCCGTCCCCCTGGCCACGTCGCTCGCTCAGAACTATCCGAATCCCTTCAATCCGGCGACCGTCATCGAGTTTCAGCTCCATCACGCGGGCGAAGTATCGCTGAGGGTCTACGACGTGCTCGGCAGGGAAGTGGCCGTGCTTGCCGGCGGGACGCTCGCCGCAGGCAGCTACCGGGTTCCGTTCGATGCACGACAGCTTGCAAGCGGGATCTACTACTACCGGCTCGTTGCGGGCTCGTTTGTCGAATCGAAACGCATGCTTCTCGTGAAATAGCCGATGGCACCCCGGGGCGTGAAGAAGGGGGGACGACGGCGCGGTTCGCCTGATCTGAAGGCGCTCATCCAGCGGAAGTACGACGGACTCCCGGAAAACCAGCGCAAGGTGGCTGATTTTCTGATTCAGAACATCAGGGAAGCTCCGTTTCTCTCCGTCATGGAGATTGAGGACAGGAGCGGGGCCAGCAAGGCGACGGTCGTCAGGCTGGCCCAGAGCCTCGGTTTTTCGGGGTTCCTGGAAATGCGGGCGGAACTCATCCGGGGCGTCCAGTCGCAGATGAAGATCAGGGAGATGTTCCCCCTCCTTCCAAGGAAAGGCCGCGGAGAGACGCTCACGGCGGTTGCCAATCAGGACATCGAGAACATCAACCGGACGATCAGTCAGCTCGACCGGAAGGTGTTCACGGACGTCTCTCAGATGATTCTCCGGGCCTCGCATGTCTACACGCTGGGCCTGGGGATCTCTTCGTTGATGGCCAGGATTCTTGCCTATTCGCTGAGCCAGGTGGCGATCCGGTCGACCTCGTTCGTGCACGACTACGAGACGTTCATTGAGCAGATCCATCTCTTCGACCGTTCGGACCTCGTCATTGCGTTTTCCTTCCCGCCGTATTCCAAGGAAACGATCGAAGTCGTCAGGGCCGCCTCCAGGCGGAAGACGCCCATCGTCGCGGTGACCGACAGGGTGACGTCACCCGTGAGCCTGTATGCGGCGCGCGTGATTCCTGTCGTGAGCCAGAACATGCTGTTCACAAATTCATTCTCAGCTATTTCCGTGATCATCAACGCGCTCACCACGGAAATCGCTCTCCGGAACAGGGGAAAAGCCCTGAAGAACCTGAAAGAGAGCGAGAAGCTGCTGGAACGAACCGGACATTACTACGCAGGGTAGAGGAATCGCCATGAAACCAACCCTTTGCCTTCTCCTGCTCGTGTTGACGTGGACCGGGGGGCTTGTCGCCGGGACGACGGGAAAAATCTCCGGCCACGTGACGGACGCCGGAAATGATGAACCTCTTCCCGGGGCCAATATCGTTCTTGCGGGCACCACGCTCGGTGCGTCGACGGGCGGTGACGGGAGCTACGTGATCCTCAACATTCCTCCGGGGACATATGATCTGCGGGTGGCGCTCGTCGGCTACGGCTCCACGCTGATCAGGGGGGTCCGCATTGTCGCCGACCAGACGACGCCGGTGGACGCAAAGCTCGCGGTCGCGGCGGTGGGGATGGCGGAGGTGGTGATCCAGGCCGTGCGTCCGATGGTGCAGAGGGATGCCACGGCGACGATCGCCGTTGTCAACAGCGAGCAGATCAAGATGATGCCCGTGAAGGACTTCGTCGAGGTTCTCCAGATGCAGTCGGGCGTGGTGGCGGACGGCAGAAATCTTTACGTGCGGGGCGGCCGGTCGAACGAGGTGGCGTACCTGATCGACGGGATGTACGTCAAGGATCCCGTGCTCGGGACCTCGGGAACGAGGATTCACAACGAGGCCATTTCCGAGCTGGTGTTCCTCGACGGGTCGTTCAACGCCGAATACGGAAACGCGCTCAGCGGCGTCGTGAACATCGTGACGAAGGAGGGCGGGAAGGACTTCACGGCGTTGGTCGAGGGGCGGACGAGCGAATTCGGGGTCACCCCCTACAAGCAGTACCGCGAGGATCGCGTCGCCGGGCTCCTGAGCGGCCCGATCGTCGGGGAGAGCGTCAATTACTTTCTCAGCGGCGAACGGGACGCACGGGGAAGCTGGCTCCCGTTCGGGTATGACCGGACCCTCTCGTTTATCGGGAAACTGAGCGGGACCCTTCTCCCCGGGTTCAAGACCACGTTGACCGGGAGGTACAGCGACAACAGCAACCAGCCGTATGATCAGAGCTGGAAGTATATCGGCAACCAGTACCTGCGGGTGCGCGAAAAAAGCAGGCACACGCTCCTGACCGTCACGCATTCGGTGCTGCCGAACGTCTTTTACGACGTGCGGCTGTCGTACTTCAACCAGTCGTATTATTCGGGGATCGACAAGGACACGTCGGCGTACCTCCCGACGGGGAGCCGCCAGTACTTCCGGGACATCGGGCTCGGCACCGAATTCTATTCTCTGGCGGATCCGGTGGAAGTCACCGACAACAGGACGGAGACGTACAACGCGCGGGCAGACCTGACGTGGCAGATCGGCCGCAACAACGAAGTGCGCACCGGCGTGGATTTCAAGGCACATCACCTTTCGTATTTTGACGTGTACGATCCGAAACGCGTCGCGCCGTACGTCACCAATTTCGACAAGCACCCCGTCGAGGGCGCCGCGTACGTGCAGGACAAGATCGAAATGAGCTCGCTCGTCGTCAGCATCGGACTCCGGTTCGATTATGCGGACCAGCGCTCGCCGTTCCGGAGCAACCCCCTCGACTCCTCGTCGATCGTGCCTTCCAGGGCGAAGACCCAGTGGAGCCCGCGCCTCGGCGTGGCCCACCCGATCAGCGACCGCACGGCGCTCCACTTCTCGTACGGGCATTTCTTTCAGAACCCCGACTACGAGCGCCTGTACGAGAATTCGCAGTACGACGTCAACGTCAACCAGCCCATTTTCGGCCAGCCGGACCTCAGTGCCGAAAAGACCACGGAATACGAGGTGGGCATCACGCACCAGTTCAGCCCGGCATTCACCGGTTCGTTCACCGCATACTACAAGGACATCACCGGACTCATCGGGACGATGTACTACCCCCCGTTCCAGGGAGGGCGGTACGTCGGTTACTATCTGTACGTCAACGAGGAATACGCCAACGACAAGGGGTTTGAAGTCCGCCTGACGATGCGGCGGTCGAACAACGTGGCGGGTTCGCTGACGTACACCTACTCCGTTGCCAAGGGGAGTGCATCGTCGGAGCTGGAGAATTACCCGAGCACGACCCAATCGACGCTCCTGTATCCGCTGAACCAGGACCGGACCCACCTTCTGAACGCCAACGTCAGCGTGGTGTTCCCGGAGGCCGACGGTCCGTCCCTGTTCGGGTCGTATCCCCTGGAAAACACCTACTGGAACGTCATCGCGCGTGTCAACAGCGGGGCGCCGTACACGCCTTCCAGCAGGCGGAGCAGCTTCATCCCCCTGAACTCCGCCCGGATGCCGACGACGTATTCCATCGATCTCGAATTCGGGAAATCCTGGAAGTTCGGCCCGCTGACGTTCGAGCCGTTCGTCGAGATTCTCAATCTCACCAACCACCGGAATGTCCTCTATGTCTGGCCGGACACCGGCGAGCCTGACGTCACCTTTGACACGTCTCACTCGAGAGAATACCTCGAAGACCCGAGCAACTACGGGCCGCCGCGCCGCATCAGGATCGGCGCAAGGGTCTCGCTCTGATGATGACGGAGGCGTCCGCCGGCAAACGGCATTATCCCCAGGCGCGAAAGGATCAGCAATGACGACGAGACGATTTCACGATCGACACGGTGCCGCGATCACGTGTTGCGCCCTCTGCATCGCGTGGGTTCTGGCCGTTTCCTTCCCCACGGCAGCCGCCCAGGAGAGGAGGGAGAGGAAGGAGGACGAAGGGGCTCGCTCGCCGCGAAAAACCGCCTCGCTGCTCGACAGGGCGGGGGGCGTTCACAACAAGAGCAACATCGGCTCCTATTTCGTCAACAGGGGGAAGCTCTACGCCTCGGACTATTCACAGGGCCCGACGTTCGAGTGGCCGATCGGCTCGGCGCACGAGTTCGTGTACCGGGCGAACCCGTACGTGGGGATTCCCGGCAATGTCGTCCAGGGACGATTCTACAGTCACTCGGAATGGGAGGCCGCGGCCGGCTACAACAACCGTGACAGCGCCCAGCCGGCGTTCAGCGACAGACCGTATACGTGGCCGTCCGGAGGGTGGCCCATGAAGGATGCTTCAGGAAAACCGGTCGTCGTTTCCAACCAGGACAGCTATTGCGTGTACAATGATTCCCTGAATACCGTCGGGATCCTCAACCTCCAGATCAACCAGACGGGATACGCCTTCAGCCAGAAGTCGGTACGGGACATGGTGATCTACATATTCGACGTCACGAATCATTCAACCCGGACATACGACAGCGTGTACTTCGGAGTCTACGCGGACATCTCCTGCGGCGGATCCGACAAGGTGGAAGACTACGGTCACCGCAAAATGGTGTTCGACAGGTCGCTGAACCGCCTGTATCTGTACAAGTCCACCGGTGTCTCGTTTCAATGGAGCGGCGCTCCGGCCGGGTATTTCGGCGTCATCCTGATGCAGACGCCGATCGTGGGGGGCAAACAGCTCGGGATTACCGACTGGCATTACAACCACTACGCCGATGATCAGGACCAGGACTGGGTACAGTACGGCACGCTCACAAGCTCGCCGGCTCTGTATGCGGACATCCTGGGACCGAAGTTCTTCCACCTAGGGGCGAACGCCCCCAACCTCCACTACGACGACCCCGCCACGATCGCGCCTGACGGGGACGACATCGTCTCGACGATGGGATCCGGCCCGTACCGGCTCGCACCCGGCGATACCCTCCGGTTCATCACGGCGTGGGTTGCGGCGGGCACTGCCGCCGACATGGACTCGATCACCGTCCACGCCTACAATCTCCTCGACGACGGCTTTGTCATTGCCCAGCCCCCCGACCCGCCCGCCGTGACTGCAGTGCCGGGGGACCGGAGGGTCCAGGTGACGTGGGACAGCCGCTCGGAAAACTCCCGCGATCTCTTTACGGGCGATGTCGATTTTGAGGGGTACAAGCTCTACCGGAGCAACGACAAGGGGCAGCACTGGGATCAGATCGACAGGAACGCCATTGCGGCCGGGCCCGACCCCGTCCCCCTCGCCACGTTCGACAAAGTCGACGGCATAGGCAAAGACGCAGGGCTCCAGCACTCGTTCATCGACTCAACGGTGACCAACGGGTTCGAATACTGGTATTCCGTGACGGCATACAGCGCCCCGAATGTGAGGGGGCAGACCTCGGAAAGTGCGCTGGGTCGCTCGGGGGATATCAATGTGGGCGTCGCCACCCCCCGGTCCGCGGCGACGGGCCGGACGCCCGTCGGGGCGACGCCGGTCCAGCATACCGGGAGCGGGACGGCGAACGTCGTCGTCAGCGTCAGCCCGATGGACGTGGCGGCGGCGGGAGGGCAGAGTTACACGTTGAGCTTCGCCCCCGTTGCCACGGTGGAGAGCGGGAGCCTGAGGCCGGTGATTCAGGTCGCCGTCGATTCGAACGGGGCCCGCACCGCGGAAACGTTCAGCCTCGCCTTCTCTTCGCCCACCCAGTACGTCCTGCGCAACGAGACTGAAGGGGCGGTGCTCGATCCCGCCGGCTCGTACGCCTCCGGTACGCCGATCCTCTTTGAGGGGATTCGCCTTACAATGACGGACACGTCGGCGTTTGTCGGCGACCGGCCGAAACTCGGGGACTCGCTGGTGGTCCGGGTGGGCGTGCAGGCCGCCGCCGGCGGAACGCAGATCGTGCTTCCGCTCCAGCCGCTCTCCTACGGGACAGCCTACGCCACGTCCAGCGGCGTGATCTTCTCGGTCCGCCTTGCCGACACGCTCCGTCAGAGCAGGATTACGTACCGGGACGGATACAGCTTCACGACGACGGCCGCAGCGCTCAGCCCGGCAACGAGCAACGACGACCTGGCAAAGATCAAAGTCGTTCCGAACCCGTATCTCGTCTCCTCCAGTTATGAGCAGGAGTTCGGAATCCTCCGCAAGGAGCCTCTCCGCCAGTTGAAGTTCAACAACCTTCCGGCGAAGTGCACCATCTACATCTTCTCCCTCGCGGGCGACAAGATCAAAACGATCAACCATCTCAGCGACAACGGCACCGAAACGTGGGACATGCGCACGGCGGGGAACCGCGAAATAGCTCCGGGCGTGTACATTTATCTCGTGAAAACGGATACCGCTCAGAAAACAGGCCGGTTTGCGGTGATCAAATAGGAGAATGGCCATGAAGAGAATGCTTCTTCTTGCCTTTGCGACCGCGCTCTGTCTCGTGGACACAAGGGCGCAGAATCCGAACATCGGAACATCGGGAGCCCAGTTCCTGAAGATCCCGGTGGGGCCCCGTGCGGCGGCCATGGCCGGTGCATTCGTGTCGAACGCGGACGACGCGTCTTCGCTCTTCTGGAACCCGGCCGGGTGCGTCGGCGTGAAATCCGGTGCACTGTACGCGGCACACGCCGACTGGTGGGAGACGATCAAGCTCAACCACGTTTCGTTCGTGCAGTCGTTCGAGGATATCGGTTCCTTCGGGGTCTCCATGACCGTGCTTTCCATGGATGCGATGGACATCACGACGGAGGAGCAGCCGGAAGGGACCGGCCAGACCTTCGACGCGCAGGACGTCATGATCGGGGCCAGCTATGCCCGGCGCCTGACGAATGAATTCAGCGTGGGCATCACCGCGAAGTACGTTCAGCAGCGCATATGGAATGAGTCGGCGAGCGGGGTGGCGTTTGACATCGGGACCCAGTACCGGATCGGGTACCGGGACCTGACGATAGGGATGTGCATGATGAATTTCGGCGGGAACCTGACCTATGCCGGATCCGATCTTTCGGTTAAATACACCGTCGATCCGAACAACGCCAGCGTCCGGCTCGCCCCCGCCAGTCTCGCCCCCGACGACTATCCCCTCCCCCTGCATTTCCAGGTGGGAATCTCGATGTCCCCGTACACCAGCGAGAGCTTCTCCGTGCTGTGTGCCGTCGACGTTGCCCACCCGAACGACAACCAGGAGGAGGTGAATGTCGGGACCGAGATGACCGTTCTCGGGCATCTGTTCCTCCGGGGAGGGTACAGGTTCGGCTATGACATCGAAAAGGCGACGTTCGGCGCCGGCGTGGCCCTTCCCCTCGGCGGGCTCAACCTGACCGTGGACTACGCGTATGCGATGTACGACCTTCTCCCGAACATCAGCCGGATCTCGGTCGGCATGACGTTCTGATGCGCCCGGCCATCAGGGTTGCGGCGGCCCTGGGGCTCTTCGCCCGGCTCGGCTTCGGCCGGCTGATCTCGCCGTTCCACGCCCGCACCCGAATACTCCTCCTGGTCCGATGAAACTTCCCGTACCGTCATTCGTCCCATCCGCCGGTCTCGGCGCGCTCCTGCTCCTTCTCGCGCTCCCCGTCTTTCCGCAACGACGGTTTCATTCCCCCGTCGAAGCGTCCGGTTTCACACGGCTGACCTCCTGCGACACGCTCCAGGCGTTTCTGAAGACCCTGGACGGGAGAGGGCGGTGCACGGTCGGGCCGCTCGCGCGGACCTCCGGGGGGCGGACCCTTTCGTACGTTCTCGTCACCTCCTCTTCCCGTTTCGGCGGTGACTCGTCGAAGCTCCGCGTGATGCTCTTCGCGCAGCAGCACGGAGACGAGCCGTCGGGGAAGGAGGCGCTGACGCTCCTCCTTGCCCGGTTCGCCGGCTTCGAGCTGGACCGCCTGCTGTCGCGGATCGACCTGATCATTGTTCCTCAGATGAACCCCGACGGCGCGGAACTCGGCCGGCGGCGCACAGCGGACGACGTCGATCTCAACCGCACTCACCTGTTGCTGAGTTCGCCTGAAACCCGCGGGCTGCATGACCTTTTTGACACGTGGTGGCCGGAGGTGACGATGGACATTCACGAGTACGGGGCGTACAGCAGGGGGTGGAGCGACTCCGGTTTTGTGAAGTCCGGGGACGTCCAGCTCGGGATGCTGACCAATCTCAACTCCTCGGGGGCGCTCCGCTCGTATGAAAGAGATTCGGTCTTTCCCTTCATTGCCGCCGTAATGAGGGAGAGCGGCTACTCGTTTCACGAGTACATCGTCGGCTCCCCCGCGGAGTACATTCGCTACAGCACGACGGAGCCCAACGACGGGCGGCAGAGCTTCGGGCTGCTGAACACGCTCTCGTTCATCCAGGAAGGACGGGGCGGACGGGACCCCGGGGAACGACTGGAACGGCGCGCACGATCGCAGTCCGTCTCCGTCGAGGCGCTCCTTGATTTCTGTTCCGGCCATGCCGCGGAGATCCGTTCTCTCGTAACCCGTGAACGCCGGGCCCTGTCGGCGTGCACGGGGGTTCCGGTGGTGCTCTGCATGGACCATGGTCCCGGGGGGAGGGAGATGATCATCCCTGTCAGGCGGGTTCCCCTGGAAATCGATATGACCTGGCGGGTTCATCCGCTCCGCGACCTGGTGAAGCCGCTTACCACGCGCGCGCTTCCCGCCGCGTACATCATCCCCGGAGAGCTTGCCGTTATCAAAGAGATCCTCGACCGGAACCGCGTGCAGATGGAGATCGTCGGCGCTCCCCGGAAAGTGGAGGCAGTTGCCGACATGATTGAGCGCGTGGAGCCCGATACCCTGGAGGACGAGTGGCATCCCAGGCCGTTTCTCCGGTCCGAAAAGGTCGTGAGGGTCCTCCGGCCGGGAGACGTCATCGTGCGAACGGATCAGACCCGCTCGCTCTTCCTGGCGGTTCTCCTGGAGCCCGAATCGATGTGGGGACTTGTCAAATATCCCGGGTTCGGTTTTCTGCTTCAGGGAAAAGAGTATCCGGTGCTCAGAATCCCCTGACCGGAAGGGGTCAACCAGGAGGAACGCGCAATGTACATCGGGAGAATTGAACTCCGGCACACGAAAATGGAACTCGTGTCCCCTTTTGAAACTTCTCTGGGCGTGGAGAACTTCGAAGAGCACATCATCGTGCGGGTGGACGGAGACGGCCTTAGCGGGTGGGGGGAATGCGTCGTCGAGCCCGCACCGTCATACTCCTATGAAACGCTCCAGACCGCCTGGCACATCCTGAAGGATTTTCTCATCCCCGGCATCCTGGGGAAGGAGTTCGACTGCGTGGGAAGTGCGCTCGCGGCGAACGGGTGGGTCCGGGGGCACCGGATGGCGCGGGCGGGACTGGAAGCGGCGCTCTCGGATGTGTTCGCCCGGGCGGCGGGGGTGTCTCTCTCGGCGTTTCTCGGCGGGACGCGCAAGAGGATCCCGGTCGGGGTGAGCGTGGGTCTCCAGCCGACGACGGCGGAGCTCCTCCGTGTCATCGCCGGTTACCTCGATGACGGATACAAGCGGATCAAGATCAAGATAGCTCCCGGCAGGGACATCGCTCTCGTGCAGGCGGTCAGGCGGGAATATCCGCATATCCAGCTGCAGGTTGACGCAAACTCCGCCTACACGCTGGACGACGGTGACATGCTCCGTTCGCTGGACGACTACGATCTCCAGCTCGTGGAACAGCCTCTCGGCTATGACGACATCTTCGACCATTCCCTCCTTCAGCGGCAGATGAGGACGCCGCTGTGTCTCGACGAAAGCATCTACAACACCTCTGATGCCCGTGCCGCGCTCGCCCTCGGGAGCTGCCGCATCATCAATATCAAGCCGGGGCGCGTGGGCGGGTACACGGAATCCATCAGGATACACGACTGCTGTGCATCGCAGAATGTCCCCGTCTGGCACGGAGGAATGGACGAATCGGGGATCGGGAGGGCGGGGAACGTTGCCCTGGCCTCGCTTCCGAACTTCACGCTGCCGGGGGACATCTCGGCCACGCGAAGGTATTACAGGGAGGACATCGTCAACCCTTCGTTCGAAGTGGACCAGGACGGAACCATGGCCGTTCCGACGGGTCCGGGGATCGGCGTCGAGGTGATCACGGAGAGGCTGGAACGGGTAACGGTCCGCAGGGAAGAGTTCAGGGCGGTACGGCCCGGGAACCGCTGACCGGACGCTTCCAGGGACGCAGTCGTCAGCCGGTTTATCAGGGATTGTCATCGCTGTCAGACCGCAGGAGATTTCGCCGCAGCGCTCGAGGCCGCTCGCTGTCGCGTGCCCCCGAAACAACCCCCTCCAGGGCAAACCCCCTCCAGGACTCACATTGAGTATGGAAAAGGATGAACTGTTGGAGTATCTTCAACCATCCGTGATGGAGAGTGACCTATGGCAGGGGCGACCGGGCCGTGACCGCATGGGAGGCAAAGCCGTGAAATTGACGATCGTTCTGCACCTCTGCATGTTCGCTTCACTCCTTTCCGGGGCCTGTATGACCCGGGCGCAGGACAGGAACTCCGGCGCGGCCGCCGGCGTCGACTTCAGCTACTCTCCTCCCGAGTGGCAGACCGCGATTTGCCTTCCGGACGATCCCCACAAATCGCTCGTGGACAGGAGCGGCGAATTGCTCTACCATTTCGACAGGGGAGGGCGGGAATTCGGAACAAGAATCTCGGTGCAGGTCGCCGACAGCACGGTCTGGAAGAAACAGGAGTTGTACTCTCCGCGTGTCCCCATCGTCCGCACCCGCCTGGCGGCAAGCGGGCTGGACATTCTCGAAGAGGCGTTCACCGTTACGGGGCTCGATGACAGCACAGTCCACAATGATCTGCTGCTCATGCACGTCAAAAACAACGGTGCGCAGGAACGGAGACTCCGCCCCCGTATCGTCGTGAATACGACACTGGGGTTTCAGCTCGTCGGCCAGCACGCGGTCATCGACAATCACGAAACCGTCACCAGTTCGCTGCGAATGACGGGAACGGATGGGCGAAACGGTATCCTCCTTGAGCCTCTGGTGATCGCCCCCGGTGCGCTTGCTGATATCGTCGCCCTCGTCAGCGGGGGCGCTTCCCCCGGGATCGTGGGGATGACGGTCAACGAGGCGCGGGAGTGCCGGACCGCGGCCGTCAGGTACTGGGAGGAGGCGGGATTGCCGTACGCCCGGTTCGAAATTCCTGACCCGGGAATCCAGGATCTGGTGAATTCTTCCATCCGCAACATCTGGCAGGCCCGTGAAATCAAGAAAGGGCTGCCGGCGTTTCAGGTTGGACCGACGCATTATCGCGGATTGTGGATTGTCGACGGAGCGTTCCTTCTTGAAGCGGCGGCGATCCTCGGGGCCGGCGCCCAGGCGCGCAGCGGCGTGGCATACGAGCTGACATACCAGCAGAGCGACGGCCGGATCGAAGTGATGCATGATTACTGGAAGGAAAACGGCATCGTGTTGTGGACCTGCGTGCGCCACGCCGAACTGACGCAGGACAAAGCCTGGCTGGAATCCATCTGGCCGGAACTCGAACGGATCGTCTCGTACATCCGGACACTGCGGAAACGATCCCTGCAGAATCCGAGCTGGTTGTGCGGGGGACTCATTCCGCCCGGCATCATCGACGGCGGGATACATCACTCGGAGAAGGGTGATTACTCCAACGTGTACTGGAATCTCGCCGGTCTGAAGGCGGCATGCTCCGCCTGCCGCTGGCTCGGGAAAGAGGAGGAGGGGGAGGCCTGGCAGAAGGAGTATGACGAATTCTACCGGGCGTTTCGAGCAGCGGCGCAAAGGGACATGCTCTCAGATCCCCACGGCAACCGGTATCTGCCGACCGTCATGGGGAACATCGGAGATCAGCTCCCCCAGCGGGCCCAGTGGGCGTTCTGTCACGCGGTGTACCCCGGTGAGATCTTCCCCGTGAACGATTCGCTCGTGGCGGGGAACCTGGCCATGCTCGAAGCCACGGAGAAGGAAGGGATGGTGTACGGGACCGGCTGGGATGCCTCGGGCATCTGGAATTACTTTGCCTCATTCTATGCACATGCCTGGCTCTGGCAGGGGGAGGGAAGGAAGGCCTCGATGATTCTGTATGCATTTGCGAACCACGCTGCTCCCGTCCTCGATTGGCGTGAGGAACAATCGCTCCGGGGGCAGCCGTACAAAAAGGTGGGTGACATGCCCCATAACTGGGCGAGCGCAGAATTCATCCGCCTCACCGTCCACCTCCTTGCGCTCGACCGTCTGGACGAAATGCACCTCCTGGAGGGGATGCCCGGCCAGTGGCTCGGACCGGGGATGGTCACGAGCCTGAACGGGATTGCCACGCCGTTCGGTCCGCTCACGATGAACGTGCGGGTGGACAAAAGCGGCAAGACCGCTGCGATTGAAGTCGGGCCGCTTGCGTCCAACTGCAAAGCCGTCGTCGTGCACCTGCCGGACGGCTCAACCGTGCGCCTTCAGGCGGACCGGGGCGGGCGGGTGGAATTCAATCCCGCAGGTGCCGGCATTCGGTGAGATTGCGGGGTTCCGACGTACGGGCGAGGTGCACGTCCGGGTCCCGGCTCACATCCAGGCGGAGAGGATCATCCCCATCACCAGAAGGGAAATCAGCCAGAATCCGGCGTCCAGCAGCCAGAGTCCCCACGGCTTCCGCTCGTAGAGCTTGCTGCTCAGTGTGACCGGGACGATGTAGCCCAGCCAGCCGAAAAATCCGCCCATGATGCCTCCCGAGATCCCCCCCATGTTCAGGAAGGCGTTGCCGAACACGATCGAATGGAAGAGGATAAAACTCATCACGAGCGAACCGAGAAAGACGAGAACGACGTTCATCGGCCTCGGTTTCATGTCGGTGATGCCCGTGAACTTCTGCCACATCCTGCCGAAGAGTACGGCGTACCAGACGGTCGCGATGAGGTAGTTCGCAACCGCCGCGACAAACACTGCCAGATAATTGATGTGGATGTCCACGATGGTTTTCCTCCCTTGTGGGGTTTGAAGTACTGATCGGCAGGTTGTCCGGTCGTCGAACCCCGCCCCTTCCTGCTCCATGGTCGCAGAACGCAGGGTGTCATGCAAATCATACCGGGTGATCCTCCATGCACCTCCGGATGGCCCCCCTGGCGTATCTGCACCTGACAGGGCGATAGCGGGAACGCCGTCGCCGTTAAAACGGTTGATGCTTGTGGGGTCAGTGAATGCGGCGCAGGAACGACGGGAAGTCAATTCCCGCCAAATTCCAGGACGGGGGTTTTATGTTGGGTGTAGACGATCAACTGCCGGAGGCGCTCTTTGACGAGACCGCGCCCTTCAAAAGCAGGCCTACGCTTGTCGTATGGCTGAGACATTTCGGGTGCCGCTTCTACCAGGAGGCCAAAGTGAAGCTTCCGGCGCTCCGGAAGAGACTGGGCGAACACGGGATCGACCTGGCGTGCGTTGTGCAGGGCACCCGCGAAGAGGCGGCGATATTCTGGCCGTTCCCGGATATCGGCTGCATTCCCGACCCCGCGAAGCAGTCGTACGAACTGATCGGCCTTGAAAGGACGAGCCTTTTGAAGATCCTCTTCCCGAACAGGGAATTAAAGGCCAGGAGAGCGGAGGTATCAGCGCTGGGATGCTCCGTGGACAGGAAGGGAACCACGACGAAGAGCTCTGATGTGCTGCAGCTGCCGGGGCTCGCGCTCATCGACGCGAACCGGAGAATACTCTGGGTGCACAGGGGCAGGTCGACGGGAGACCTGGACCTTTCGGAGGGGCTTGCCGACCGTATGGTTGCGATTGCCCGGTCGTGAAGAAGCCCGTCGTCTTCAGCCTGAAGCGAGTGTCGTGTTTGTGGTGTTCGTGACGCTCTCCCATTCGTCGTACACGGAGGACACCACCGCCGGATTTGCCGCCAGTCCGAACTCGAGCTGTGCGATGATCCCCCCCCGGGGATCGTACAAGTGACGCGCCACCTCGCGGACCGCCCGCCGGCCATCCACGGGGTCCTTCGAGGGAAGAATGTGCTGCCTGTCGATCTCTCCCCAGAACGTAATCTTCCCTTTCACGTCTTTTGCGACCCTCTCCAGGTCCATGCAGAAGAGCTGGGAATTCACCGCGTCAACGCCGATCTCGGCGAGATCCGGGAGGATCTGCTCGATGTTCCCGTCGGAATGCATGAAGATGAACTTCCCGTTCGCGTGCGCGAGTTCGGCGTACTCGCGGTAGAGCGGTTTGAACATCGTCCGCCACAACTCCGGCGATATGAGAAGCCGGTTCTGTGAGCCCCAGTCGTCCATGAATTTCACCGCGTCGACCTCCGTGCGGCACCAGAGCTCAAGCTCCTCCATGTAAAACTTCTGAATTTCGCCGAGAAGCTCTGGGACGCCCTCTTCCATTGAAGCGATATCCATCATGGCGTTTGCCGTCCCGCGTATGAACTGGTATCGCTCCCAGGGGCGGGCCCAGGCATCTGCCAGGACAAATGCGTCGGTGTTCCGGCAGAATGCATTCACCCTTTCGACGGCCGCCTGACGGTCGACCGGCAGCGTCTCGTAGGGAGGGGCGATCGATCGCCATCCGGCGATGTCCGTCAGTATGGGGTCCCGTACCTCTCCGATTGCACCATCCTGGATACTCCGGAAGCGGCATCCCCACTCATCGGTGTACGTTCCACGTGTGTACTGGTCTCCTGATACGCGCGGTGACGGGCTCATCAGCGAGGGGGCGGTGACGATGTCGGCGGGAAATCGCCTGTGGATCTCCGCAAGCTCCTCCGGGAAATGCCGCTCCGCCCAGGGGAGAGTCCAGAGATCGCGGGGGACACGGTCCGGCGACCCGAAACGGAGGGCGGCCCGGACCCGTTCGCGTGGCGTCATCTGCATTGCAGCCTTTCGAAAATCAGTGCCTGAAAAATCCGATGAGTACGCCGTCAATACACCTCGAGGGCGTTACGTGAACGTGCAATGTGGTCGATCTAATGCTCCGGCGCCGCCGTCCCGCTTTGCCTCCGGCGCGCGATCTCGTTCATCACCGGGATAAATCCGCTCCCCGTGTCGTTCAAGACGTCCAATCGCACATTCTCTCCCTCGGGGTACCAGCGCACTTCCTGGTCAAAGGATTTTCCCGGCGCCGGAACGTGCGCCGTAAGCACGAGCGTGTCACCGGCGAACGCCCCCTGGTACTGCGGGCGGTCGCCGAAGTTGTTGTACATGGAAAGCGTGTATAGTCTGTCATGCGGGCTGTAACCGAGGAGGCCAAAACCCTTGTAAGCGCCGAGAGCAGGATTGACGCTCTTCTCGTCGATAAACAGGAACATCGAGTCGAGAACCCACGTGATCTCCGATGTCCCGTTCCCCACGGACTCCTTCTTCACCATGCGTCCCGGGAGGACACGCGTTTCGGTCGCAAAACTCCCGACGAGGAACGCGAGACGTTCCCGCGGGTTTTCTGACTGCGGGCGTGCGGCCGGAGCGCCGGTGGGGTGCTGCTGCCCCTCCGCGATCCCGGATCCGAGCAGGAGACAAGCACATTGCAGAAGAACCTTCATCAGTTGCTCCCGGGTTGGTGTGAATGAGGTAAGGAGCCGGCGACGCATGGAGGCATCATCGCTCCCCTGATTGACGGATGTGGACCAAAATAGAGCATTTTCATCAACGCTTCAAGTCCCTGGAGCCGATGCGGCAAGCCGGAATCCCTCGTGCTGAAGCCATCGGCCGCAGAGAATCCGTGTCCCTTTAATGCACAGCCCTTGATTCTCGACCGATCTCTGCATAACTTAAACGATAATTTCTGCCGCTCCAACACACCGAGGATACCGTGCTCGAAGATCTCAGCCCCGCAAAAATTCTGATTGTCGTCCTTCTCTTCGTCATCTTCTTTGGCGCCAAGAAGATCCCCGAGATCGCCCAGGGGCTCGGGAAAGGGATGCGGGAATTTCGCAAGGCGACCCGCGAGATTTCGGAGGGGGGGACGACGAGACCTCGCCGTCCGGGTCCGAAGCCGGGAAAGCCGCGACAATCCCGTGTGTTCATTGCGGCAGGCCGGTCAACCCGGATGCAAAGTTCTGCCCTTCGTGCGGCCAGTCCCTGGAACCGAGGAAGTGTCCCCGGTGCGCCGCGCCGAACGAGCCCGGCAACAAGTTCTGCGGTAACTGCGGGGAAACCCTGTAACGCTTCCGTTCAGCCGTTCCGGCCCCCTCTATCCTGCCGGTTCAGCGGTGAACTCATCCACCGTCACAACCGCTGCCTGCTTCGGGAACACCTTCTCCGTGAGAACGCGGTGCACTTCCGGGTCCGCGTCAAAACAGGCGTCCTTGATGACCACGCACCGGAAATCCAGGTCGTAGGCCCGCCGGAGCGTCGAAAGCGTAATGCCGCTCGTGGCGATCCCGAACAGTATAAGATTCTGTATGCCCCGGGTTCGGAGGAGCAATTCGAGGTGATTCTCCGAGAATGCGCCCACCCGTTGTTTGTAGACGACGATGTCCCCCGGGCGGAAAACGGAGCCGTGGATTTCCGCCGACTGAGAGCCCCTGAGAAAAAGACTGTTCTCCTTCATCCGTTTGAACCGGGATTCGATGTCGGGAATCTCGGGGTATCCCTCTGAGAATCCCAGCCCCACGTGGATGATGCGCACCTGGTTCCGCCGGGCAAATTCCACCGCCCTGGCGGCCCTGGGGATGATCACCTCCGATTCCCGGTAGGTATCGAATATGCCGGCCTGGAAATCAAGCGTCAAAAGGGCCGTTGTCCCGGGATCCAGCTTCATCACGTGTCTCCTTCTGTTGTGTTCACCGTTGCTTAGCGCCCTCGTATTTCGAACGACCCCTTCTGGCGGATGTCCCCGGAGGAGCTGCCGACAAGGACATCGACCGAACCCGGCTGGACGACCTCGTGGAGATGCTCGTCAAGGAGGGAAAGGTCGGCGGACGTGAGCGAGAATGATACCGTGCGTCGTTCGTTCGGCCCCAGCGTGATTCGCTGGAATCCCTTCAACTGGAGTACGGGCCTTGTCACGCTCCTGACCCCGTCGTGCAGGTAGAGTTGAACGACCTCGTCCCCATTCCTCGCACCGGCGTTCGCCACGTCGACCGAAACCACGACGCTTCCGTCTGTCGGAATGGACGAGGGTGAGACCTGGAGGTTGCTGTATGCAAACCGTGTGTAGCTGAGACCGTATCCGAACGGGAACTGGGGTTTCCCCGAGAGGTCCACGTAGTCGTCGCCGCGCCCGGTCGGTTTGTGATCATAGTAGAGAGGCACCTGTCCGACGGACTGCGGGAACGTGATCGGGAGCTTCGCCCCGGGATTGTAATCGCCGAAGAGGACATCGGCGATCGCGTTGCCCCCTTCTTCTCCGCCGTACCATTCTTCGACGAGTCCCGGCACCCTGCCGATCCACCTCCCCATCGTGACCGCACTTCCGTCCACGAGCACAACGACCGTCGGCACGCCCGTCTCCGCGACCGCGCTGATGAGCTCCTCCTGTTCCCCGGGAAGATCGAGACGAGAGCGGTCCTGTCCTTCCCCCTCGTTGATCCCCACAAAGACGACGGCGGCGTCCGACCTGCGGGCGGCTTCCACCGCCGCTTTGAATCGCTCATCCGCGCTCTCCGGCCTGAACTCCCAGCCGAGGCTGGCCGATGCGCCTCCTCCGTTCTGGTAATACTCCATCCGGATATCGTAGGATTTTCCCGCCTGGAGCCTGAGCGTAACGATGTCCGAGCTCGGACCCCTGTCGTGCCAGCTGTCGACGATCATCTTTCCGTCGACGAAAAGGCGCGCTCCGTCATCGGTGGTCACGCTCACCTGCACGCTGCGGGTTGCCGGAGAAATCAGCTTTCCGGTCCAGCGGACCGAGTAATGTTCCGGTCCGATGCTTGGATCGGGGGGGGCTGAATTCCAGTCGAACTGGACCTGCCTGTCAGTTCTCACAAGAGCCGGCTCCCCGGCGAGATCCATGTTCTTGAAGTATTCTCCTTTCAGTCCGTGCTCACCCGGGTGCCCGTCTGCGGGCACCAGGTATTCGCCGGGAATGGCCGGCAGGGCGGAAGGACTCAGGTCGCAGCCTTTCTGGTAGAGGACCGTTGTTCCTTTCGACACTTTTGTCCGGATGCCCTCGAGCGGCGTCACCACCTTCGTGCCGAATCCGCTGTACCCTCCGAGGCTGACGGCGTCGGCCTCCGGGCCGATCACGGCGAGCGTTCTAATGTCCTTCCGCAGCGGAAGAACGTCATTCTCGTTCTTCAGGAGCACGATGGCTTCCCGTGCGGCCCTGAGCGCGAGAGTGCGGTGTTCTTCCGACCCGTTGATCTTCGCTGCCGCCAGGGGGTCAACGGCGGGATGTTCAAACAGCCCCAGGCGGAACTTTGCCGCCAGCACTCTCGAGACGGCTTTGTCGATCGTCGATGAGGAGACCTTCCCTTCCCGGACGGCTTTCAGGAGGGGATCGCCGTAGAGGTAGATCCCCGGGAGCTCCACATCGAGCCCCGCGTCTATCGCCCGCTGTGCACCATCCTCCTTCGTCGCTGCGGCGTGGTGCGCATCGATGATACCCCCCACGGAGCCGTAATCGGAAACAACGAAGCCCTTGAATCCCCATTCGTTTCGAAGGACATCCGTCAGGAGCCAGTGATTCGCGGAACACGGTATCCCGTCGAGTGCATTGTAGGCCGCCATGACGGACGTGGCGTGCCCTTCCCGGAAACACGCCTTGAACGGGGGGAGGTACACTTCGCGAAGGAGCCGCTCGGAATATTCAATGGGATAGCTGTCGCGTCCTCCGTCGCCGACGTTCGCCACGTAGTGTTTCGGAGTGGATATGACGCCGGCGCTCTCCAGGCTCCTGCAGAAGGCAACCCCCATGCGGGATGTGAGCAGCGGATCCTCGCCGTAGGTTTCCTCGACTCTCCCCCAGCGGACGTCCCGTGCGATGTTGATGACCGGGGAAAGAAGCTGACGTATGCCGCGGCTCCTTGCCTCCTGCGCAATGGCCGTCGCAGCCTCCGCCATCAGGGCGGTATCAAACGTGGCCGCGAGCGCTATCGCCTGGGGAAAGCTCGTTGCACCTTTTGCCACAAGGCCGTGCAGCCCCTCGTCGTGAATGATCACCGGGATTTTCAGCCGGGTTTTTTCGGCGGAAAGCTTCTGTATCCTGTTGGCCTTTTCGGCTCCCTCGGATGCGGAGTACATGCGCAGGAGCGTGGCAAGCTGGCCCATCCCGCCGGGAGGGATGAGCTTCTCCTCGGGGAGATCCTGGCCGATGCACTGGAGCTGGGCGATTTTTTCTTCCAGCGTCATCCTTCCCAGCAGATCGGTCACGCGGGATTCGACGGAAGCTCCGGGATCAAGATAGACCGGTACTGTGCGGGAGGCCTGCCCGGTTCCGATCGAAACGGCGGGTCCGAGCAGACAGAAGACCACGACAGAAGCAGAGGCTCTGGCATTCATCTGATGTTCTCCTTGCATGGGAGTTGTTGCCCCAAGATAGAGATCTCCATGTTCCTTCACAAGTATCGGGGGAGAATCATTTCCCGGAGATTCCGTATATTCCACGGGTAGTGAACCACCGGCGGCTCTGAAATCGTTCTTCTCACGCTGGAACACCAAACACCATAGGGAGGTTGAATGAGCACCAATCCGACAGTTCCGGATAACGCTGCAAAGAACGCCGCCGGTCTTCAGGGACGGTCACTCACCGTGTCGCTCACGGTAAAGGATCTTCAGAAGAGCATGGCCTGGTACCACGAGGTCGCGGGGTTCGAGATTGAGCGAAAGGTCGAGCGAGAGGGAAAATTGAGAGGCGTGGCCCTGAGGGCGGGGGACGTGCAGCTGCTCATCAATCAGGACGACGGCGCGAAGGGATGGGAGCGGATCAAGGGAGAGGGGTTTTCGCTGCGCATCACGACGGATCAGAGCATCGACGAGATCGCCGGTCGGATCAGGAAAAACGGGGGTACGCTTGACTCCGAGCCCGCGGACATGCCCTGGGGGGCGCGCATGTTCCGGTTGCGCGACCTGGACGGCTACAGGCTGACGATCTCATCGATCCCCGCGGCCAGGTAACGCACCCGTCGCCTACCTGAGGATCACGAGCCGCTTTGTCAGCACTGCACCGTCCGTTTCGAGTCTGTAGAAATACGTGCCGCTTGCAAGCCCTGAGCCGTCAAACGTCACGTGGTGTGTTCCCGGCGTCTCCCGTGCATCGACAAGCACGGCGAGCCTGCTTCCCCGGACATCGTACACCGTGAGCGTCACGTGCGATGCTCCGGGGAGGGGGTCGTCGCTCTGGAAGGGATTGATGACCGTCCCCGCATTTGTATAATCCCACGCCGTATACGGCGTCGACGTCCCCCCCCATGTATTCTTCGTAACTGTCGGGATTCAGCCCGTGTTCGCCGACGTGCACGGCGTACTACTCCGGGTGGTTCAACCGACAGATTTTTCCCCTGATTGAGGGGGATCGAATCGAGAATCCGTGACCGGCATCCTTGATTGTCGCCGTTTCGGGCCATACCTTGAGTCCTGTCGATCGATCACCATTGACGGAAATGCGCGCCCGGAACTTCATCTCGATATTCGTTTTTCTCTTTCTTTCCTTTCAAGCCCCGGCCCAGGATACGCTCCGGCCGTGGTCTCCCGACGTTTTGCAGGAGATCTCTGCGTACCGGGAAACGGATGCTGCAATCATCGCGAAAGGGCGGAGCCTCATTCTCGACCGTGTGCGGGCCGGAGATACGTCGGGAGGAAGGCCCGTTCTCTCGTACCTTCGCGACCACTACCGTCGTACCAGGTACATCCCGTTCTCGCCCCCCGAAGAGATCCTCCTGTGTTTCTGGGCCTCGGACTTCCGCGCAATCCTGAACCCGGCGTATCTGGAATCGACCGACACGCTCGATTACCGGAACGCCGTACCGCCCCCGCGGGATCTGCTCCTTGAAGATCTTCGCGATCTCCTGAACCCCCGCCGGAGGGAGTTACAGGCCGCGATCCGCAGTGCACCGCTCAGGGCGGATGAATCCGAGTTTCTCCTCCTGTTCCTTGAAGCGCTCCTCGCTGACCGGAGGGAACCCGAAGCGCAAAACGTTCTCAATGAGGGATCGGACGACTTCCTTGCCCGGTTCGGCGATTCGCCGTACGCTCCTTTCGTCCGACGGGATATACGCTACGTTGTCCGGGAGAATCGCGTGGGGCACGGATTCACGATCGGCGTGGGGGCCGGGGCAATGACCGGCAGCCTCGGCAATCTCTTCTCCGCGAACGGCGCACTGGATCTCGGGTACGATCTGGGTATCCGTCAGCTCATCGGAACGCTCGACGGCGTCTTCTTCTTCCGGCTCTCCGCCGCGCTGAGTGGGAAGGTACGATCTGCGTTCAGCTACAACGGCGATTGGACCGAAGGGAGCAAACAGGACGTCATTGCTCCCGAAGCGTCGCTGGGACTGGTTGCTTTCGAATCGGACCTTGTCCAGGTTCTCCCCTTTGCCGGACTGTCGGGGATCATGGTCTCCCCGCCGCCGGACGCCGGGGGGAATGGCTCCGGGAGCCTTGAACTGGATCTCCTTTCCTGGTCGGCGGGTCTGAACGCTGACTGGAAAATCGGGGCGGGGGAGGGAATCAATAGAGGCTCATTCTTCCTGATCCGCACCCGGCTCAGTTTTTTTTCCGCGTTCCCCCGGACGGACCGCCGGTTCAACGGGAACTTCGTCACGTTCACGATCGGCTTCGGGATTTTCGGACGAACCGTTCAGCGTGAATTCTGATTCAGAACCGGCGATTCCTCCCCGATTTCCTTCCCCGGACTCCTCAAACCTCAATCCCGCACATTCGATAGTGACACGGCTCACAGAGAGGCGCCGGGGTGTTGCTACTCCATCGGCTTTACGCTATATACAACGACACGAACACGCGGTTCCGCTCTTTGAACATTCCTTCGCAGCAGCCGGGTACCTCCCGCAGGTCAATTCCATGTGGCAACATCAGGTGAGACGTGCGGGGGATTCTATCATTCGTCAGTGAGCGGACCGCAGGTGGTGGGGGGGGTGGTTGCGCGCCGGACAAAAAAAACCACTATCACCTGAAGAGAGAATCCATGAGAAACCTTTATCGCTCCGCTCTCGCCTCGATCCTCGTTGTGGGGGTTCTCACCCTGCAATTCGGCTGCAGCAAGAAAGGCGGCCCGACGGACTCCGGGCTCCCGGCAAAAGTCCAGACATATGCGGTGACGACGCACGTCCTGAATCCTCTCGGGGCGGCACAGGGGGGGGCGACGGTCGATCTCGTCAATCCTCCGTATCCGAACGGCACGTACGCTGACCAGCCATTCGAAGTGACGACCGACAGCGTCGGCAACGCCACGATCCAGGCCCCGGTCGGAACCCAGACGATCAAGGCGACGATCGGGACGCTTTTCCAGGCGTCTACGACGGTGAATGTCGTCGCCTCGACGACGCCCCTCGTCGCACCGCAGCTCAAGCTCGTGCAGAATTCGAGCCTGAAGGTGCTTGTCGTCCTTGCCGATTGCGAGGAGCTGGAAACCGTTCTCACGAACACCGGCTTCACGGTATTCGATCGGACGTACATCGACACGCTCCGCGATCACGCCAACGCCGATTCCGCCGGGACGCTCACAACCCTGAAAAAATACAACTACGTGTTCTCTGATTGCGACTGCTCGACGGAGCAGGAGTCGCAGTATGCCGCGCTCTCCCGCGTCTACGGCCGTTACGTTTCCTCGGGCGGCAAGATGTACGGGGGGCATTACAACTATTATCACCTGCAGAGGATCTGGTCGCCGAATTACACGAAGTACTACTCGGGGACGGTCAGCGGGTATACCGATTCTATCCAGGTGCTGAACAGGTCGCTTGCATCGGCGGCGGGATTCACGGTGGCCCAGTGGTCGTCGGGCCTCCAGGGATACGAAATGTTCAACGACATCCCTAGCTCGTCGACGATCTACGCGGTCCTGAAGAACAGCACGCCGCAGGGCGCGGTCATCGTCGTCAACTACATCGGAAGCGGCAAATATGTGTGGACCAACTACCACAACCAGGACGTCGGTACCGATCCGAAACTTCTGAAACTGATCCAGTACTTCCTCTGGTCAATGTAAGACTTTTCTTCACGCGCATCAGTCGCCGGCCGTTCCGCACGTGCGGGACGGCCGGAGGGCTGACGGCGCGATCGGCCCCCCCGTGCCGGCATCTCCCTCCGACGGCCGTCTTCCGCAACAGGTGTTCCTGAAGTTGTTGTTTTCCCCGATTTGATCTACCTTGAAACGCATTCCCACAGCATGAGAGGCCTTCCGTGAATTCTCCCCGAGCGTCCGTCCGCCGATGCGCCGCGTCCGTCGCCCTGTCCCTGATTCTCGTTTCGGCTGCGGCCTCGCAGGAAGCCACGGTACGCGAGTCGGTCCAGGTGTTCCGTACCTATCCGTTTTCCGATCCCGACCCGGTACCGCGGTTCGGAAACATCTATCCGTACTTCAGGTTCCAGGGATACGCCGGAACGCCGGTCGATCGGCCGTGGAAGATCGTGACGCTGGAGAACCCGTACATCAGGGTTCTCGTCGCGCCGGAAATCGGCGGGAAGATCCTGGGGGCGTTCGAGAAATCCACGGGACGTTCGTTCATTTATTTCAACCGCGTGATAAAATTCCGCGAGATCGCCATGCGCGGCCCCTGGACCTCGGGAGGGATCGAGTTCAACTTCGGCGACATCGGGCACGCACCGACGACGGCGACGCCGGTGGACTACCTCACGCGGCGGAACCCGGACGGGAGCGTGAGCTGCATCGTCGGAGCGCTCGATCTTCCTTCGCGGACCGAATGGCGCGTGGAGATCAGGCTCCCCGCCGACAGGGCGCTCTTTGAGACACGCTCCTCCTGGTCAAACCCGACGGAGGTGAGCACCTCGTTCTATCACTGGATGAACGCCGCGGCGGACGCCGATTCGACGCTGCAGGTGATTTACCCGGGGAATGCCTATATCGGACACGGGGGGGAGCACGCCCCGTGGCCTGCCGGTCCGGATGGGCGGGACCTCTCGTATTACAGGGACAACGCGTTCGGGTCCTACAAGTCCTACCACGTTCTCGGCACGTACGCGGAATACTTCGGGGCCCGCTGGGGGGATTTCGGTGTGATCCACTGGTCGCGCTACGCCGACAAGCCGGGAAAGAAGCTCTGGATCTGGGGGCTCTCGCGGGAAGGGGAGATCTGGAAAGACCTGCTGACGGATCCCGCGCTGGGGAACACGCAGTACGTGGAATTTCAGTCGGGGCTTCATTTCAACCAGGCCCAGGTGCAGAGCAGCCGGACCCCGTTCAAGCATATGGAGTTTCTCCCCGCCTCCTCGGACGAGTTTGCCGAAACGTGGTTCCCGTTCAAGGGTGCCGGGGGGGTGACGCGCGCGACGCCGGACGGCGTATTGTTCGTCACCCTGCCGGAGGGGAAACTCCGTTTCACATTCTGTCCGACCTCTTCTTTCCGGGGTGACGTGTCGGTTCGACTGCAGGGAAAGACCGCCTACGCACGGAGCGTGTCCCTCCGGCCCCTGGAGACTCTGACGGATTCACTTCCCCTCGCCGGCCGCGGGACGAAGTTCGAAATCGCCGTGGGGTCGCTGATGCGCTACACGAGCACGGACGACAGCGATCGCGTCCTCCGGCGTCCGATCGTCCCCGAGGTCTCATTCGACTGGAAATCCGCATACGGGCTCTCCGTGGACGCGCGGGAACGGGCCCGACAGCGTGATTATGACGGCGCCCTCGCCTCGTACCGGCTTTCCCTGGGGCGTGACCCGGCGTTTCTTCCGGCCCTCGCCGGCGCGGCGGAGCTCTTCTACAGGCGGATGGATTATGATTCCTCGTTCGAGTACGCGCGCCGGGGCCTCTCGATCGATGCATACGATCCCGGATCGAATTACTATTACGCCCTCTCGGCCAGGAAGCTTGAAAGGCCGTATGATGCGAAGGACGGTTTTGCCTTTGCCGCCCGGTCGCGCGATTACCGCTCCGCGGCGAACCTCGGGCTTGCGGAGATGGCGTTTGCAGAAGGCCGCTGGAACGATGCCGCAGAGTTCGGGAAGCGGTGCCTTGCCGACGCAGAGTCCGGTCCGGGAGGAGCAAAGCTCCTTGCGGTCCTCTGCCGGCGCACGGGGGATACCTCCGGTGCGGTGCACATACTGGATGGAATGCTCGAGCAGGATCCGCTCAGCCACTTCGCACGGTGTGAACGGTATCTGATTGCGCGGACGCCTGAGTCCGCGTCCGCGTTCACCGGCGCGGTGCGGAACGAGCTTCCCCATGAAACGTACCTCGAGATCGCTTCGTACTACGGCAGGCTCGGCCTGTGGGACGACGCGGAGGCGGTGCTCCGCCTGGCGGCACCCCATCCGATGGTGGACCTCTGGCGAGCGTACGCCGCTTCGCGTCTCGGAAAAGAAAAGGAGGGCGGGGAGATACTGCGGCGCGCACTTGAGTCGGGGCCCGGCTTCGTGTTCCCCCACCGTCAGGAGGAGATGCAGGTTCTCCTCTGGGCGGAGAATGCCCGGCCTCACTGGAAAACCAGATATTATCTGGCGCTCCTGAATCTGAGTCTTGGGAGGGATCGTGACGCGCGCCGGTGGCTCGACGCGTGCGCGGAAGAATCGGATTTCGCTCCGGTGTATCTGACGCGCGCCGCAGTCGGAAGCGGCGATCCGGCCGGGGCGCTCTCGGATTACAGGAAGGCCCTGGAAGTGGCTCCCGGCGACTGGCGGACCCACAACGCGATAGTCTCGTACCTCAACGGGCGGGGGCGCTACGGGGAGGCGCTTCCCCTCTGCGTGAAAGCTGCAGGAAAATTCCCTTCTAGCTACATCATGCAGTTCCTGCTCGCCCGAACGCTCCTCTTTAACGGCAACTATGCCGGGAGCCTGGCGATACTCGATACGCTGACGATCCTTCCTTTCGAGGGGGCGCGGTACGGCCGCGACGCGTATCGGCAGGCGTGCATACTGAGGGCCGTGCAGATGATCCGCTCCGGCGAGGAGCGTGCTGCGCTTCCGCTGATTGCAAGAGGCCGGCTCTGGCCGGAACGCCTGGGAGCCGGGGAGCCGTACGGGGCGGACACGAGGATCGAGGATTACATCGAGGCCGGCATAGCCCGGAGGTCGGCGCGCCCGGCCGCATCGGACAGCCTCCTGGCGCACATCGCCGGGTACACGAAAAGTCACGGGACCGCGGGAAACGCGCAGCAGTTGATCGGGGCGCTGGCGCTGCGCGATCTCGGAAGAGCCTCCGAGGGCGTTGCGCTTCTCCGGGAGTGGCGTGCGCGCGAGCCCGGCAGTCAGGCCGCCCGGTGGTCGCTCCTCGTCATGCAGAACCGGCGTGGCGATGCACGGGCGCTTGAGGAGAGGCTTCGCTCCTCCATTCTCAACAGGTCGACGGGAGATCAGGACTTTGTTCTCGTCGCGGATGTCCTCCGCATGCTCCCGGTCAGGTAGCGCCTCCGCGCTAGAGAAGGCCCTGGATGAAGAATACCGTCCCCCCTGCGCCGAGGGCGAGGCTGACATACCAGAGCCATTTCTTTTTCGACAGGGCGGAGATCGCGCCAAGCGCGATGGCAATCTGGAACACGGTCACCCCCCGTGCGAGGATCTGGTGCGACGCCAGGTTCAATTCCGACGATTGCTCTTTTTCCCGGGCCTTCTCTTCGATTTCCTTCTGTTGATTCTTGTACTCCGTCACCTTCTCTTCGTCCTTCGCCTCCGGCTCCTTCCCCAGCGTCTTGAGGAGTTCCATCTTGCTCTCGAGAACCGCTGATTTGACCCCCTTCGCCTGGTAGTATGCCCACTGGTCGGAGGCCTGGATCTGCTCGATCATCGCCTCATTGGCGCGGTGTCCGGCAAGAAGGGAACACGCCGCCGCAAGGACCGCAAGCATCGCCGAACTCAGAGCGACGAACAGGATCCAGCTCTCGCCGCTGTGATGGGCCGCGTGCTCCATGTTCTCGTGGAGATGTTCGGTGGGGACTTCCATTTCTTCAGGCATAACGCACTCCGGAGTATGTGTGGGGGGGGGGCTGCCTTCCGGGTCGTCCTGCGGAGCACTCGGGCTCCCGCCGGCGACCAGGACAGTTGACAGGATAGCAATCGACGGGGGGAAAATCAAACGCGCTCCCTTCCTGCCCGGTGACCGAAGGGAACAGCACCGTTACCGGCGAAACGGCCCAGGGAGTCCGGCAGATCGCGCAGACCTCCGAGGACCTGAACCGCCTGGCGGAGAACCTCCAGCGGCTACTGGAGCGGTTCAAGCTGGAAGGCGTGGAGACCTCTCCCGCTTCCGCGGAACACAGGGCGAAGGCTCCCTCGTCGCACGCTTCACCGCCGGCTGATCCGCTCCAATCGTCATTGCGGGAGAACGTCGTCAATACGAACTAACGTTGTCATTGCCAGCGAAGCGCGCTCTTTGCGTCCCCCCGCAGGCGGGGCAATCTCCTCTTTCCCCCCGTCTTCTTTTCCCGTATATTCCCGTTTACCGCTGACACGCGCCACAGCCCCGAAGGACGGAAGGTGCAGGACATCCGCGAAATGTTCGACAGGCTCCGCGAGCACGTCTCCCGCCGGATCGATCTCCGGGACGGGGAATTCCCCCTCTGCACGGCGCTCATGGTGCCGAAGAGGATCCGGAAGGATGCCTACCTCGTCCAGGAGGGAGAGCATGCGCGGTATCTCGCCTTCGTCACGAAGGGCTGTCTCCGGGCGTATACCATCGACAGGAAGGGGCAGGAACACATCGTGCAGTTCTCGCCCGAGGGGGGGTGGATCACCGATCTGTATAGCTTCCTGACGGGGAAGGACGCGACCTACTTCATCGACGCCCTCGAGGAATCCGACGTGCTTCTCATCGATGCTGCATCGTACGAAAAGCTCTGCACGACGGTTCCCCTGTTTGAACGGTATTTCAGAATCCTGCTGCAAAACAACTACATCGCCACCCACCGCCGCCTCGTCGCATCGGTCAGCATGTCTGCCGAGGAGCGGTACCTGCAGATGCTCGAGGAGTTTCCCAGTCTCGTCCAGCGTGTCGCGCTCCGGCATATTGCCTCGTACCTCGGAATCACTCCGGAAGCTCTCAGCCGGATCCGGAACCGCATTGCAAAGAAGGGGAAGGTTCTGCCCGTCCGCTGAAGTCTCTGCCTCCTTCCCCGTAACTTCGCCTTTTGCGCCCTCTCTTGATCCGGATCAAGCCCTTTTCCTGCCCCTGATCAAGGCCCCGCCCCTCCGTGTGCCGTATCTTGTAGGTGAAGATTGTATCAATCACACCCATACACAGAGGAGAGAACACCATGGCACAGTGGACGATCGACCCGGCGCATTCCGAAATCAAGTTCAAGGTCAAGCACCTGGTGATTTCGACGGTCACCGGACGTTTCGGACGGTTCGCCGGCACCGTCAGCGCGGCGAAGCCCGATTTCAGCGACGCGCGCGTCCGTTTCGAAGCCGACATCGACAGCATCAGCACGAACAACGACCAGCGTGACGGGCACCTGAAGTCCCCCGATTTCTTCGATGCGGCGGCCCATCCGAAGCTCACGTTCGCGTCGACCTCGATCGCGAAGAAGGGGAACGATGCCTACGTGCTCACCGGCGACATGACGATCCGCGGGACGACGCGCCGGATCTCGCTCGATGCGGCGTACAACGGAACGGTGAAGGGGTTCGAAGGCGACGTTGCCGCGTTCGAGATCACCGGGGCGCTGAACCGCCAGGACTACGGACTGCGCTGGAACGCGATGACGGAGACCGGAGGCGTGGTCGTCAGCGACGAAGTGAAACTCGACATCGTCGTCGAGCTCAAGAAAGTGGAAGTGCAGGAGCCCGTGGCCGCCTGACGGGAAGGAGGGGCCGCCGGCCGTCACCATGCGCGCCGGCGGCGATGCGCATGTTCGAACGAATCAGAGACTCTATCCGCCACGTACAGAAGGAGATGATATGAAAAACCGAATTCACCGCCCGCACGTTCTCGCCGCCGGCCTGGTTGCCGCGGCCATGCTCCTTGCCGGGGGCTGTTCATCCGACAGGGGGGGATACTCGCCGGAAATGCAGGCGAAGATCGACTCGATGAAGGCCGTCCTGAAGACCATGAGCGACGGTCAGGCCTCACTGGACCAGAATCTCAGGACGTTTGACACGCTGGACTACACGGTGTTCAGCAACCAGGAGTGGGTCCGCCTTCACGAAAGCCATGCGCAGGACATCGTCGTCAACTGGCCCGACGGCCATCACACGAACGGCATCGAGAAGCACATTGAAGACCTGAAGGCGATGTTTGTCTATGCTCCCGACACGCGGATCAAGCAGCATCCCATCCGCTTCGGCAGCAGTTCCGGCGAGTGGACGTGCGTGACGGGGGTGTTCGAGGGAACGTTCACAAAGCCGATGCCGATCGGGAACGGCAAGTTCATCAAGCCGACGGGAAAAGCGTTCAGGATGCCCATGTGCACGATCGGGCACTGGAAAGACGGCGTGATGGTCGAGGAATCCCTGTTCTGGGACAACCAGACATACATGAACCAGATCGGACTGGGAAAATGAACGTGAAAACCATCGGGGTCTTTGTGGGGAGCCTCCGGAAAGGGTCTCTCAGCCGGATGGTGGCGCGGGAAATCATGGCGCTCGCTCCCGGGTGGATGAAGCTCGAGATGTGCGAGATCGGTGACCTCCCCATGTACAACCAGGATCTCGAGGCGGATCCGCCCCCCGCGTGGAAGGAGCTGCGCCGGCGGGTGAAAGGGCTCGACGGGGTCCTCTTTGTCACGCCGGAGTACAACCGCTCCGTCCCGGCTGTTCTCAAGAACGCGCTCGACGTCGGGTCGCGCCCCTACGGGATGAACGTGTGGGACCGGAAGCCGGGCGCCGTCATCAGTGTTTCCCCCGGGGGCATGGGGGCGTTCGGCGCCAATCATCACCTGAGGCAGTCGCTCGTTTTTCTGAACGTCCCCGCCATGAATCAGCCCGAGGCGTACATCGGGGGGGCCGAGAAGATTTTCGACGCCGCCGGGAATCTCACCTCTGAATCGACGCGGGAATTCCTGAAGAAATTCGTCGCCGCGTTCGGGGAGTGGGTGGAACAGAACGGGAAAGGTTGATTCTGACCCTGTAACAGTCTATCTTACCTGCCAAAGTTCATTGAGAAGGCATCCGTGACTGCGCACGCAGTGCAGGCGGATGCCTTTTCCTTTTTTCCCCTACGACGAAACCCCCGGCCCCCTTCCATGGCAGCACGTCTCTCACGCAGCATAGTCCTTGCTTCGCTCCTTCTCGTTCACGCCGCCTCCGCCAGGCAGACGACGGTACCGGGGGGCGCGGTTCCCGACACCCAGGCGTATGTCGTCCCCTTCGAGGTTCTCATCACCGCGCCGCGGATGACCATCCCGCTCAAGGAAAGCCCGGCCGGAACATCGATTGTCGGGAAGGAAGAGCTGAAGGGAGCGCCGCGGAGCGTTGCCATTGACGAAGCGCTGTGGCTCGTCCCGGGGGTGAAAGTGGACAACCAGTCCAACGGCGAGCGGGTTCACCTCTCCATCAGGGGGCAGGGGATACTCACCGAAACGGGAATCCGGTCCATCAAGGTCCTGCTTGATGAGATCCCCGTCAACGATCCGACGGGCCTCGCACCGGACTTCTTCGACGTGGATCTCAATACCGTGGAGCGCATCGAAGTTCTCCGGGGACCCGCCTCCTCCCTCTACGGAGGGGGTGCCGCAGGGGGGATCATCAACGTCGTGACGCAGAATTCGCCCCGGGAACCGCTCTTCGGCGATTTCAGCACGGTTGCGGGATCGAACAGGTTCTGGAAGGGATTCGGCCAGTTCGGCGGGGACGTGAACGACCTGAACTACAGGGTCTCCGTCTCGCGCACCGGCGGTGCGGGATACAGGGTCCACACCGGATTCTGGCAGAACAACGTCTACGCGAAAGCGACGTACACACCCGGCCCGTTCCTGCAGCTGACCCCGATCGTGTCCTGGGTGAACACGTACCACGAAAACCCCGAAGGACTCAGCCTCGCTCAGTACAACCGGGATCCGACGCTTCCGAACGACGACGCCGTCCCGTTCAACGAACATATGGAGGTCGACAGGACGACGACCGGGCTTGCGGGGATCATCCGGCTTTCCGGTGCGGGCGACATCCGGTTCAATGGCTACGTGAAGCACTCCGTGTACACCGAAGCGAACAATCATGTGTTCGATCATCAGACCCTGACGACCCCGGGCACATCGGTGCAGTACACGTTTGCCTCCGGAGGTGCGGGGGACGCACTCAGAAATCACGTCAGCGCGGGGACGGACATCCAGTGGCAGAGAAACGAAGAATACCTGGACGGGAACGATCACGCCGTGGAATCCGGCATCGCGCTCGCGCGCCAGGAAATTTCCCAGCGGGGAGCGGGATTCTTCCTTCTCGACAGGCTCGAGGTCGGGAACGCCTGGAACGTCACGGGGAGCGTGAGGCTCGACAAGATTCACAACGAGCTCACGGACCGGATGAAAACCGATTCAACCGACAATTCGGGGAGTGCCGATTTTTCGAACGCGACCGGCCGCGTGGGTGTGACGTTCTCGCCGACGGAGGATCTCACATTCTACGGCGCGTGGGGAGAGGGGTTCATCCCGCCGTCGACCGAGGAACTCGGGACGAATCCTGACGGGTACGGCGGGTTCAACAGGGGGCTCAGGGCGGCGACGTCGGAGAGCTTCGAAGCCGGCGTCCGCGGGACTCCGGGCTCCTGGCTCAGGTATGACGTCACGGCGTTCACCATGAGGACGGCGAACGATTTCGACAGGTACAGGATTCCCGGCCGGGGAAACGGCGAGGAAGGGACATTCTACCGGAACGTGGGAAGGAGCGACAGGTACGGGCTGGAGGTCTCCGCCGAAATCCGCCCGATGAGCACCGTCGGCGTGCGGGTCGGGTACACCTATTCGCATTTTACGTATAACCTCGATTCGCCGATTCCCATACTCATGGACGATTCGACGATTCACAAGCAGATCAACAACGGCAACTGGCTGCCGAATTCGCCCATGCACAGGCTTGCCCTGAGCGCGGAATGGGACGTGACCGGGGACGTCAGTGCGAGTCTGAGTGCCGAGACGACCGGCAAATCGTACATCGACGGGGCGAACGTCGAATCCGAAGCGGCGGCCGGCTACACTCTTCTCGGCGCGCGCGTCGCCCTCCGGCTGCATCTCGCGGGGTTTTCCGGAGAGCTCACCGTGCAGGGGAGAAACCTCGGGAACGTGCGCTATGTCGCGTTCACCGAACCCGATTCCGGCGGAAATTCCTACCAGCCGGGCGCGGGGAGGGAATTTTTCGTCGGGATGAACTTCCGGCTGTAGCGCCGGATCCGGGGTCGTTCCTCCTTGACAGATGTCGGAAGTTTTTGTATTCTGGATCTGCCGATGGCGCTGTTCTTTTCATTCTTTCACTCATCATATGTAATGTTGACCCGGCATCCTCACTTCCTTTTCTTCGGGTTCCTCCCCCGTTCCGACGTCGTGTTCCCTGAACGTATCAGTAACCCGTCGCATACACGCGACCGTATCGCCGGCGTGAACCAGCGCCGCACTGACCATCACTCATCAAGGAGAACCTCTATGCCAACATTCGTGCGGAACCTCGGAATGGCCCTGCTGTTGCTGTACGTGGCGGGGACTGCGTACGCCGACCAGCCCCTCAATCCCCGGGGGAGGCCGCTGGGCACCGGGCCCGGCAGAATCGAGCGCTATGACCTCTGGCAGGACGAAGACGGCTGGCACCTCCGGACCTCCACGAAGGAGCTCGAGCACCATTTCCGCGGATCCATCGAAGTCAGGGGAGGCGAATTCGCCGGGGTGAAGGGATACAAGCTCGAGCACAAGGGCCCGCAGAAGGATCTGTTCATCGAGGGCCCTGAACATCACGTGATCACTTTCGATTTCTCGACGAAGGGGAGCATCGACGGCCTGGACTTCCGCGTCAAGGGGAAGGAACCGATGCTGTCGTTCACGCTCACGATCGGGGAGAAAGAGCCGAAATTCGAGCCCGGCCGGATCTTTGTCGGCAAGGGGGGCGCTCACCCTTCGACGAATCCTTTCGAGATTCCGGCGCACGGCAACAAGTAGACGCTCGGGCGCTCTTCCGGAGGAAGGGCCTTTAAGCAGGACGGCGGACTCCGCATGTGAGCACGGAGGCCGCCGTCTTTATTTCGGGCTTGCCGGGAAGGACCGGACCTACTTCAAACCTCTCTTCTTCTTCTCGATAAACACCTGCGCGTCCACGGGTGCGGCACAGATGGGGCACACGTAGTGGCGTGTCGTCTCGTTGAAGTCGGGCTCGCGCGTCTGCCTGCAGTTCGGGCAGCGGATCAGAATGGGCCTGTCGTTTTCCCGCTGTGCCATCTCACTTCATCCCTTTTTTCGCCGCCTCGGCCTGCTCTGCCGCCGTCCACGGCGGGACGATGCCGTTGACCCGTGCGTAGGCGATGGACTGTCCGAAGTGCTCGTGCATGTGGGTCAGGGTCGTGACGAGGACGTTCCGGTATGTCGTCGTGCTGCCGAACATCTTCGTGGTCTTGTCGAGATCCTTGTCGGAGAGCCCGGCGATCCCCTTGCGGAGAAACTCGAACGAGGATTTCAGTTTCTCCGCGATCTCGGATTTGTCCGTGACCGACTTCTCCATGCCCGGGTCCATCGGCATGGGCGGCTTGATGCCGAGGAACGACATGAACAGGTAGTTGGCGCCCGCGATGTGCATGTACACTTCGCCGACCGAGCGTACGCCCTCACCCGGACGCCACGAGTACTTCTCCGCGGGCATGGCGGCGGCGAGGTCTTCGATCCTCTTTTCGACGAAGCTGATCTGCCCGAGAACTTCCGCCCGGAACCCGGTCTTGGGTTCGGGGGGAGCTCCCTCGGCCTTCGGTCCGCCGGCAAGCGCGATCATCACGCCGAGTGAAAGACAGAGGGCAGCGAGCCCCGACCGCTTGAGAATTGCAGCCATGGATACCTCCAGGATGTATGTGATGGTGAATGTGGCCTGGTACGTCTACGGCGGATCCGTGGTTGATGGGACGCTGATGGGGTGACCTAAAAGGTAGGGAATAGGAATGACAATGTCATCCCCCGCCGTTGAGGCTGAACGCCGGAAGCCACACGCTTTCAAACCGGATGCTGCTTATGAAGTAGAAACGAAGAAAATGACGGTTTTTTCTTGCTTATGTCCATTCCCGCAGGTATAATTGCAGAATTGTTTCCTTTAATTCACACGGGAGAATCAAGATGAGCGAGTTCCGCAGAGCCGTTTTCCTCGCAGCACTTGCCGTGCTCACCACGCTGGGAGGATGTGCCGGGGAAATGATTGTCAGGGATCGCCCCCCTGCCGAGAGGGTGGAAGTGATCGAAGGCCGTCCCTCTCCGCAACACGTCTGGATCGCCGGACACTGGAACTGGGATGGCCAGTGGGTGTGGCTGAAGGGACACTGGGAAGTTCCGCCGCGCGAGAGGGCGGAATGGGTACCCGGGCACTGGGCTGAACGGCCCCGGGGATGGGTTTGGGTGGAGGGGCACTGGCGCGATTGATCGTCCACACTAGTACATTCACTCACACAGGAGGTCGCTCATGATACTCAGGGCACTGCTTGTTGCGCTCTGCATTTCATTTTCCGCCGCGGCATTTGCGCAGGATCCGAATCCCCCGCAGACCACGACGCCGAAGACGCCCAGGATCACGAAGCGTCAGATGAACCAGAAAGCGCGGATCCGCCAGGGAGTCAAGAGCGGTGAACTGACGAAGGGGGAGGCAAGGAAACTCCGGCAGGAACAGAAGACGATTCAGGCGGAGAAGCAGATGGCCAAGGCGGACGGGAAAGTGACGCCCGCCGAACGCGCGAAGATGAGGAAAGACCAGAACAAGGCGAGCAAGGACATCTACCGGCTGAAACACAACAAGCGGACGCAGGAAAACCAGCCGCCGAAGCAGTAATCCGGATGAGTTGCCGGGGGGCGTGCGCCGCGATGAACCGGCCATTCTGAGCCCCGCTTCAGGGACCGACGGCTTCGCGCAGGAGCCGGACATGTTCACGGGGGACCGCCGGCGCGATGGAACACGCCGTGCTGAGTATGAACCCGCCCCTCCCGGCGGCGGCCCCGAGACGCGTGCGGATGTCTCGAGTGATCTCTTCCGGGGTGCCCCGGAGAAGCACGTTGACAGAATCGACGTTTCCCTTCATGAAGCACCGCCCGCCGGTGACGGCAAGAGCTTCCGTGAGCTCGACGTTGCCGAGCGGCGGTGGATCGAGGCACTCGATCCCGTCGGCGCCGCTGGAGACCATCATCGTAAGCCTGTCGCCGATCGCGCCGCACGTGTGGATGTAGGCCCGCACTCCGCATGCGCGTATCGTCCGGATCACCTCGCGTTCGAAGGGAAGCACGAATTCCTCATAGCAGCGCGGGGAGATGAATCCCGCGCCGGCGAACGGCGAGGAGATCTTGATCGCGTCAACGCCGGTCGCGCACATCCCTCGCGCGAGCTCTGCGACCCGGGCCGTCCAGCCCCGGAGGGCCTCCCTGACGGATTCAGGGTCGTCGAGCAGGGCGAGGAGGACGGTCTGATGTCCCCCCTGGTCGAGGACGTAGTCGAACGGAGATGTGACCTCCCCGTGGACGGAATACGCTCCCGCCGAGCGCCGGACGACTTCGCTGAGCACGTCGTACCGGTGCGCCGGGTCGATGGCGAATCGGAGCCCCTGCGAAACGGGGATGTATTCCGCCTGAGGCGGCTCCCCGGTGGCGGAGTGGTGGCGCGGAATGTCATCGTCGGGAAATTCCGTCCACGACCCGTCATTCCATCGTATCATTTCCGCCCCGGAAGCGTACTCGAGCGTCCTGACACGGGACCGCCACATCGGGTCGTGGCCGTGGAGGCTGACGAGTATGCCGTCGAAGTCATAGATCTCCCGCATACGGAAAAGGCCGTCGACGTAGACCCCGGGGTCAAGCCAGAACTGCGAGGGGGAGACTCGGAGCTGCTGCAGCATGTGCCCGATGCTGAACTGGCACATGACGGGCACCCTGTCGGGGATCCCGAGGCCCATGGCCACAGACATCCGTTCGCGGCCGTTCACCCGCGTTTCACTGCAGTTCACTCCATCCCCTTCGGTCCATGTTCCGGTAGATGATCCATCCCGCGGCGATTCCCCCGGCAAGGAAGAGTCCCCCCGTGAGAGGGTCGCCCAGGAGTATCTTCCCCGTCCCGAAAAGGAACCCGTAAATCATGATGCACCCGGCGGCCCAGTTCCCCAGGTTGAAGAGTCCGTCGTGTTCCCCCTTCACGTCCGTCGCCTCGGCAGCGATCGGCCCCCAGAGCGAAGGGTTCGGCCGGACCCTGCGGTAGAAGGCCAGCAGCGTTTCTTTCGACTCGGGCCCGGTCAGCAGCGTGACCGTCAGCCAGACGATCGTCGTCACGCTCACCGTGATCAGGAGGATCCAGGCAAATTCCTCCGGTTTTCCTTCGTCGAGCCTGAACCCGAGCGTGAGCACGAGCGACGTGATAAATGCCGCCGCCATTGCCGAGATCTCACTCCAGGCGTTGATCCGCCACCAGAACCAGCGGAGGATGTAAACCAGACCGGTCCCCGCGCCGATGGCCATGAGGAACTTCCACGCTCCGGCGATCGAATCCATGGACAACGTTACGATCGCCGAGAGGATCATGAGGCCGACGGTGACCGCCTGCGACGCATGCACGTAGTGCCGTTCCGGGGCCGACCGCACCATGAAGCGCCTGTACAGGTCGTTCACGAGGTAGCTTGCGCCCCAATTGAACTGCGTGCCGATCGTGGACATGTACGCGGCGGCGAACGCCGCGAGCATCAGGCCGCGGAGGTACGGCGGCAGATCGCTGATCATGATCCTGACATAGCCGGACTCGGGATCAGCGGCGAACGCCGGGTCGTTGTGATAGCGGACGACGGCCACAAGGCCGACGATAATCCACGGCCACGGCCGCAGGGCGTAGTGGGCCACGTTGAACCAGAGCGTCGCCAGCAGCGAGTGCTTTTCGTTTTTTGCGCTGAATATCCTCTGGGCGACGTACCCGCCCCCCCCCGGTTCGGCGCCGGGATACCACGACGCCCACCAGTTGACGGCGAGATAGACGAAGAACGTGATCATCGGCATCCACGCGGAGTTCAGGTCGGGGATGAGCGAGAGGATGGATCCCCCCGCGCGCGTGCTGTCGATTGTCCGGAGCTGCCCGACGAGCGTCCCCATCCCCCCCGATGCGCCGACGGCAAAAACGGCGAGCAGGATCACCATCCCCATTTTCAGAACGAACTGGAAGAGGTCCGTCCACAGGACGCCCCAGAGTCCCGAGAGCGTCGAAATCGAGGCGGTGAGCGCCATGATGCCGATCGCGATCAGGAGCGCCTCGATCTTCGTCACGCCGAGGACCAGGATGAGGATCTTGACGATCGCCAGGTTCACCCATCCCATGATGATGAGGTTGATGGGAAGCCCGAGGTAGGCGGCGCGGAACCCGCGGAGGAAGACCGCGGGTTTTCCGCTGTAGCGGATCTCGGCGAACTCGACGTCGGTGAGCACTCCCGCCCGCCGCCAGAGTTTCGCGTAGAAGAACACGGTGAGCATCCCGCTGAACACCATGCTCCACCAGATCCAGTTTCCCGCGATGCCGTTCCGGGCGACGAGGCCGGTAACGACGAGGGGTGTGTCGGCCGCGAACGTCGTGGCGACCATCGACGTTCCTGCCAGCCACCAGCTGACGTTGCGTCCGGAAACGAAAAAGTCGCTCACGCTTCGGGTGGCGCGTGCCCGGAGATAAAGGGCGACCCCCACGTTGAATGCGAAGTAGAGCGCGATGACGACGATGTCGATGACTGTAAGCTGCATGAGCGGGCTCCGCGATATCTGAGTGGATCCGCGGCGCCGGCGCAGTCAGCCGGGGCGGGCGGTGGAGTGAATGTACGCAGGATCGCGCCGTTGTTCAACGCCTCCGTGGAGCGGAGCGGCAACAGCGGTTGCGGGTCGGCGCGGGAATCCCGATATTCTGCACCCCGGGCGGATGAGCAGTGCGTGATGAACTCAACGGAGCGATCGTCGTGAACCGGAGAAATGTAAAGGACACATACGTCAGAATCTGGCGGACGGTCGCTCGCATTCCGAAAGGAAATGTCGCCTCGTACGGCTCCGTCGCGCGAGCGAGCGGCTTCCCGCTCCAGCCGAGGCTTGCGGGCTATGCGCTCCACAACCTCCCCGACGGCCTGGATATTCCGTGGCACCGCGTCATCAATGCGGCCGGGAAGATCTCGCTTCCCGGGAAGAGGGGAGAGGAACAGGAACGCATTCTGAGAAGCGAGGGCATTCAGTTCGATCGCGGACGCGTGGACATGAAGCGGTATCAATGGCGCCAGAAACGATAAAAAATCCTTCATTTTGCTTGACATAGATAATTCATATGTGTATATTTCAATCATGAATCAATTCGATGCCTGTCCAGCCGAAGGTGCACTTGGGCTTCTGGCGCTTCTGATAAAGAGCGGCCGGATTGCGGAGTCCAGGCTTGATCAGGCCCTGGATTCTGCGGGGCTGACTTTTGTGAAGTGGCGTATGCTCGATGCGATCGTGAAGTCCGGATCGACGATCGCTCTCGGGAAGCTCGCCGAACATCTTCGCTGCGTCAAATCGAACGTCACGCAATTGACGGACAGGCTGGAATCCGAAGGGACTGTCAGGCGCGTTTCAGATCCTGATGACAGGAGAAGCACACTCATCGAGCTGACAGAATCGGGAAAGGGGATGCACAGGGCCGGCCTGGAGGCCCTTGAGTCTGTGACGCGGGCGCTGTTTGAGAACTTCGACGAAGAACAGCGCAATTCGCTCAGACTCTATCTCGAGATGCTCGAAGGGGCAAGCGTCGCGCGTTAGAAACTGGTTCCTTTTTTTTGAGGTGATAATTCATATCTGTACATTTCTTTCATGAACATCCGCCCGCACGTTGGGCGGGACACAGAAGGAGAAGACCATGACATCAACAGGGTTGTTGATCGCGAGGCTTATTGTGGGATTCGCGATGGCCGCGCACGGATCGCAGAAGGCATTCGGTTGGTTCGGGGGACACGGCCTGAAAGGAACCGCCGGTTTCTTCGAATCGATGGGATACAGGCCCGGCTTCGTGTTCGCGGGACTTGCAGCGTACGGCGAGATCGCCGGAGGGCTTCTTACAGCACTCGGGCTTTTCGGTCCCACCGGGCCGGCGTTGATCGTTCTCGTGATGATCGTCGCCTCAGCACTCCACATCAAGAACGGGTTCTTCGCTTCGAAGAACGGTATTGAGCTCAACGCGTTCTACATTGCATCGGCCCTGGCGCTCACATTCGGCGGTGCGGGGGAATATTCGCTCGATGGCCTCCTCGGTCTCGACAGGTACTTCGGCGGACAGGTCAACGCCTCGGTGATCGCCGTCGCCGTCGTTCTCGGGTTCGTCAACCTGGCGCTCCGCAGGAGCGCGCCGGCGGCCGGAGCTCAATCAGCCGGCAAGTCCTGATACGGATGACACCGCACGCGCTCGCTCTTTTTCTCCCTCTCCTGCTGTACGGAGTACTCCCGTGCGCTGAGGCGCGCGGGGGCTCACTGCGGGTTGCGTGTGTCGGGAGAGAATCGGACGCCTCTGAGTTTCTCACCGGCTCCGGGGATGGTTCATACCCCGCGGAGCTCCGCAGACTGCTCGGCCCGGGGTACAACGTCAGCGTGTTCCGCACCGGGGGAGGCCCGGTCCCGGACAGTGCCCTGTCTGCCTGGAGCCCGGATATCGTGATCCTCGAACCCGGAACGGTCGACAGCGCCGGGGCGTGGGGGAGCGCCGGCGCGTACACGAGCAGCGACCTCGCGGGTGATCTCTCCCGGTACGCATCGTTTCGCCCGAAACCCCGCATTATGCTCCTCATCCCGCTCCCTGACTCATCGGGGAACGGGGGCCGGGACAGCGTTCTGGTGACGGGCACAATTCCCCGCATCAGGACAGCTGCGTATGATGCCGGCTGCGAGGTCGTCGACATCCACAGCATGTTTCTCTCCAATGACGAACACGGATACGGTCTCCCGGAGATTACACCCGGGGCCCCGCGCCTTATCGCCGGACGTCTGAAGGATCTCATCCGGACGGAGGAGGAGCCGGGATTTGACATCGGTGTTCTCACGGGGATCGCCTGTTCGAAGACCGAATACTACGGGTACGAGTGCCTTAATTTCACGTTCGCCGGACGGGAAGCAAGGATCGTCAGGCCGAAGAGAACCGCCCGGGGTGGTCCGTGGATATGGAGGGCCAGGTTCTGGGGGCATGAGCCGCAAACCGAGATTGCGCTCCTGGAGAGGGGATTTCATGTCGCGTACTGTGACGTTGCCGAGCTCTTCGGCAACGATGAAGCGGCGGGGATCTGGGACAGGTTTTACGATCTTCTTACCGGAGCGGGCCTGGCGAAAAAGACTGTCCTCGAGGGGCTCAGCAGGGGAGGGATGTACATTTACCGCTGGGCCGTCCGCCATCCTTCGCGTGTAGCCTGTGTCTATGCCGACGCTCCCGTGCTTGACATGAAGAGCTGGCCCGGGGGAAAGGGGAAAGGCGGGGGAAACCCTGTGGAGTGGCAGCGCTTCAAAGACGATTTCCTACTGAGGTCGGAGGCGGAGGCTCTCGCGTTCAGGGGGAACCCCCTCGACATGGCGCCCGGGATCGCCCGCGGCGGCTTTCCGATGATTCACGTGTGCGGGCTTGCGGACGTCGTTGTGCCGATTGAGGAAAACACCGACCCGTTTGAGAAGAAAATCGTCGAATCCGGGGGCCGGATCACGGTGCTCCGTAAACCCGGGATAGGTCACCACCCGCACAGCTTTCCCAACCCCTTGCCCATCGTCCGGTTCATACTCGAATCGACCGGCCGCACTTCCTCCAGGTAGCACCCCCCCTGTTTTCCCCCTCCCGACCGATTTGAGTATAGACTTCTCCTTTCGTACCTTATAATTTCCGGTCACGGACCGTGTTTTCCGCCCAAGAAGGATTCCGCAGAGTCTCATACCACCAACGAAGGATTTGAATGGAATCGCTGAGCCCCCGTCACGCTTTTTCCGCTGCATCAAGCGTTGTTCGAAGATTTTTCACACGCGGCATGAACCCCTTCTCTCTTCTCCTTCTTGCGTGCGTCTGCGCGGCGACGGTGTCCGCCCAGTGGGTGCAGGAAAACGGGCCGGGGGGAGGCCAGGTTTTCTCGGTCTATGCCGGAGGTTCCCGGCTCATCGCCGGAACGTCTGCCGGTCCCTTCATCTCCTCGAACGGCGGCGCCTCGTGGGCACCGGTGACCGCCGGGATTCAGGGGAGGTACGTCTATTCGTATACGACGACGGCGGCCGGCATACTCGCAGGGACGGACCAGGGGATATTCCTTTCCACGGACGGCGGGTTCAACTGGACCGAATCTGATTCAGGGTTGGGGGCGGAATCCGTCAGGGCATACGCTTCGATAGGCACGTACCTCTATGCCGGGACGCTCGGAGGAGGAGTCTTCCTCTCGACGAACGGAGGGGGCTCCTGGACCGCCGTCGATTCGGCGCTGACATCCAGGAACGTTCACGCGCTCATTGCACGGGGCACCACGCTGTTTGCGGGGACATACGCGGGAGGGGTCTTCGTGTCTTCCGACAGCGGGACGAGCTGGACCGCCGAGACAAGCGGGCTCACGGACCTGAACGTCAACGCGCTGGCGCTTCTGGACACGAACGTCCTCGCCGTCACCGACGCGGAAGGACTGTTCTTCTCGTCCAACAGCGGCACGGCCTGGACGTCGCTCGGGACGGGACTTCCGGTCCGCAACAACGCCGCGATTCTGAAGACGGCGGCCGGATACTTTGTCGCGAACGATACTGCGGGGGTCTTCCTGTCGACCGACAGGGGGGTCACCTGGGCGGCGCTGAACTCGGGGTTCACGGACACCCGCGTCCTGACGCTCTGTGCCGACAGCACGAAGCTGTATGCCGGGACGGCATACGGTGGGATCTTTCTCTCCCAGGACAACGGCGCGAGCTGGTCCCCGATCAACACGGGTCTGACGGGAACGTACGTGAACGTGATATTCGCCGACGGCTCCACGCTGTATGCGGGAACGAGCGGATCGGGGGTCTCCGCCTCGACGGACAACGGCGTGACGTGGGCTCCTCTCAGCCGCGGCCTGGGGGCCAACGACGTGTTTGCATTCGCCTCCGACGCGGCGAACCTCTATGCCGGGACGTATCAGAGCGGGGTATTCCTGATGCCGAAGACGGCCTCGGCGTGGTCCCCGGCGGGCCCGGGGCTCACCAACATCAACGTGAATGCGCTCCTGACGTCGGGCAGCGTCCTGCTGGCCGGCACGAACGGCGGGGCATTCCGCTCGACGGACGGCGGGCTTCACTGGTCGTCGTCCGGGTCCGGTCTGACGGTACCTTCCGTCAACGCACTCGCTTCCGGTGCGGGACTGGTGTTCGCCGGGACATACGGCGGAGGCATCTGCCGGTCGACGGATAACGGGCTGACGTGGGCGGCGCCTGCCTCGGGCGTCCCTCCCTACGGCGGGGACGTCAACGCCATCGCGGCATCGGGCGCGTCCATATTCACGGGGACGCCGCTCGGGGGGATATTCGTTTCGCGCGACAGCGGGCGGACGTGGTCGGCGGCCGGCCTGACGGACACGTGCGTCACGTCCCTCGCCGCGTCCGGCCAGAGCGTCTTCGCAGGGACGCTCGGCGCGGGGATCATGCTCTCGAATGACGCCGGCGTCTCCTGGACGGGCACGGGACTGCCGTGCACCGATGTCCTCGCCCTGGCGCTGAGCGGGACCTACGTGTTCGCCGGGACAGGCGGGCACGGCATTTGGCGGCGGCCGATGTCCCAGATGACCGTCACGGGCGTGTCCGCCGCTGGTGCGGCCGTCCCGGGGGTGTTCCGTCTCGGACAGAACTACCCCAATCCGTTCAATCCGTCGACGACGATCGCGTACCAGGTGCCGGCCTCCGGGCGCGTGACGCTCGTCGTGTACGACGTCCTGGGAAGAGAAGTCAGGACGCTTGTCGACGAAGAGAAGAATGCGGGATCCTACGCGGTCCGGTTCGACGCCTCCGATTGCGCGAGCGGCGTCTATATCTATCGTCTCACGGCGGCCCGGAATACCCAGTCGCGCAGGATGCTCCTTGTGAAATAAAATCGCACCGAAGGCATTCACAGACATCTCCCATCCCATGAAATCTAGACTGATGCTGATCCTCGCGGCGCTCGCGCTGCTCGGCGGCTGCGGCGCCCCTTCTCCCAGGAACTCAGGACCCGAACATTTTCTGGCCACCGACATCGATACGACGGTCTCTCCCGCCGTCGACTTCTTCCGGTACGCGAACGGCGCCTGGCTCAAAGCCAACCCGATCCCGCCGACCGAACGGGGATGGGGGGTCGGCAACCTCGTCCAGGAAGAGACGTATGCCCGGCTGAGGGGGGTCTGTGAAGACGCGGCCGCGAACACCGCCGCGCCGAAAGGGAGCAATCTTCAGAAGATCGGGGATTACTACGCCTCCGCGGTCGATACCGCCAACATCGAGAAACTGGGAATCTCGCCGCTCGCGGGTGAGCTCGGGATGATCGACTCCATACGCGACGCGGAAGGGCTCCGCCGCGCGATCGCCCTCCTCCAGACCTACGGAGGAGATCCGGTCTTCGCGCAGTTCGTCGCGCAGGATGAGAAGAACAGCGCGGCGTATTCGTTCCATCTCTACCAGGGGGGGATCGGGCTTCCGAACAGGGACTACTACGTCAACACCGATGCCCGCACCGTGAATATCCGGCGGGAATACGCCGCCCACGTCGAGGCGATGTTCGTCCTGATGGGCGAGAGCCGCGAGGCTGCCGGGGCGCACAGCGCCGCCGTCATGGAGATCGAGACCGCGCTGGCCAAAGCGTCGCGCAAGCTCGAAGACCTCCGCGATCCGTACAGGAACTACAACCGGCTCTCCGTCGGCGATCTCGACCGGCTGGCTCCCTCCCTCGGGTGGAAGAGCCTGCTCGCGTCGATGTCGGTCGGGACCGTCGATTCGGTCGTCGTCGGGCAGCCCGAATTCTTCCGGGAAGCAGGGGCGCTCATCCGGACGCGTCCCCTGGCGGAGTGGAAGGTGTACCTGCGGTGGGCGCTCGTCAACCGGTTCGCGAGCGCGCTGAGCTCGCCGTTCGAACGGGAGCACTTCCATTTTTATTCGACGGTGCTCTCCGGCGTGAAGGAGCCCCGCCCGCGATGGAAGCGGGCGCTCGATGCCGAGGAACGGGCGATGGGAGACATGCTCGGGCAGCTCTTCGTCGAGCGGTACGTCCCCCCGTCGATGAAGCAGCGCTACACGGCGCTCGTGGAGAACATCTTCGCCGCCTACGCCGGGCGGATCCAGGGGCTCGACTGGATGTCGGCGGCGACGAAGGAAAAGGCGCTGGCAAAGCTGCGCTCGGTCACGCGGAAGGTCTGCTACCCGGACAGGTGGAAGGATTACTCCGCGCTCGTCATCGACAGGAGCTCGTTCTGCGCGAACCAGATCCGCGCGGACGTGTGGGACTACAACTTCCACGCCTCGAAACTGGGAAAGCCGGTGGACAGGACGGAATGGGACATGACGCCGCAGACGTACAACGCCTACTACAACCCGTCGAACAACGAGATCGTGCTCCCGGCGGCCGGACTGATGATTCCCGGGGTCGCCGATTCGCTCGTGGACGACGCGGTGATCTACGGCTACGCCGGGGCGTCCACGATCGGACACGAGGTGACGCACGGTTTCGACGACGAAGGTCGCCAGTTCGACGCTGCGGGGAACCTGCGCAACTGGTGGACGAAGGAGGACGAAGCGCGGTTCAATGAGAAGGCGAAACTCATGGTCGACCAGTTCCAGCACTACGTCGTTCTCGACAGCCTCCATGTCAACGGGAAGGCGTCGCTGGGAGAGAACATCGCCGACCTGGGAGGCGTGGTGATCGGGTACGAGGCGTTCAAGAAGACCCGTGAAGGGCGGAGCGACACGCTCATCGACGGGCTCACTCCCGACAGGCGCTTCTTCCTGGCGTACGCATACTCGTGGCTCGGGCAGATCAGGGACGAGTCGCTCGCACGGCAGGTGATGACGGACGTGCACGCGCCCCAGTTCCTTCGCGTCAACGGACCGCTCTCCGACGTGCCGGAATTCTACCGGGCGTTCGGCGTGCGCCCCGGCGATCCGATGTACCGTCCGGACAGCCTCAGGGTCAGGATCTGGTGAAGGCGGAAACCCGCCATTGCCGTCCGCTTTCCGTGATTTTATTTTTTTTCGAAAAATCCACTTGACACAGTGGGAAGAAATTGTATTCTTAGTGTCAGACAGCACAACAATGGGAACGAGCGCACATACCGCCATCGACAGGGGATTCCTCTCCGGAATCCACGGCGCGGGTCTGTCTCTTTCCCTGATTCTCCACCTCCTGCTGCTTATTAGCCTCCCGAGCGCTCTGGGGCTGTTTATTAACAGCTGACCGACGCCGGAGGCCAAACCAAGCATATACCCCTCGTATCAACCCAGCGGTAAAGCGTGGTTCCCCTCCGGCGGACAAATGTCATTCTCTGTCTGTGAACGAGGAACGAACCGCAATGGCTGAACAGGAACCGCAGAACTACCGGAGCAGGACGATCACCCAGGGCGTCCAGCGCACTCCCAACAGGGCGATGCTTCGCGCCGTCGGATTCGGCGACGGCGACTTCACGAAGCCTATCGTCGGCGTCGCCAGCGCATACAGCACGATCACCCCCTGCAACATCGGCCTCCGTCAGCTCGCCGAGCGCGCCGTGGAGGCGCTTCACGCCGCCGGCACCATGCCCCAGGTATTCGGAACGATCACCGTGAGCGACGGCATCTCCATGGGGACGGAGGGGATGAAATACTCCCTGGTCTCGCGCGAGGTGATCGCCGACTCGATCGAGACCGCGTGCAACGCCCAGAGCATGGACGGCGTTCTCATCGTGGGGGGGTGCGACAAGAACATCCCGGGTGCGATGATCGCGATCGCCCGGTTGAACATCCCCGCCGTCTTCGTCTACGGCGGAACGAGCAAGCCCGGGCACCTGCACGGAAAGGACCTGACCGTCGTGAGCGCGTTCGAAGCCGTCGGCCAGTACAGCGCCCGGAAAATCAGCGAGGGGGAGCTCCTCGACGTGGAGCGAAGCTGTTGCCCCGGCGCGGGTTCGTGCGCCGGCATGTTCACGGCCAACACGATGTCATCGGCGATCGAGGCGATGGGGTTGAGCCTGATGTATTCTTCCACGATGGCGGCGGAAGACGCGGAAAAATCCGATAGTTCGGCCCGTTCCGCCGAGGTCCTCGCCGCTGCGATCCGCCGCCGGTTGCTTCCGTCACAGATCCTGACCCGTCACGCATTCGAAAACGCGATCGCCGTCGTCATGGCGCTCGGCGGATCCACGAATGCCGTCCTTCATCTTCTTGCCATCGCCCATGCCGCCGGCGTCCCCCTCTCGATCGACGACTTTGAAACAATCCGCAAGCGCGTCCCCGTCCTGTGCGACCTGAAACCCTCGGGACGGTACGTCACGACCGAATTCCACCGCGCGGGGGGGGTGCCGCAGGTGATGAAGATCCTCCTCGCCCACGGCGTCATGCACGGCGCGGCGCTGACCGTGACGGGAGAAACGATCGAAGAAGTGCTCCGGGATGTTCCGGCGGAACCGCCGGCGGCGCAGGACGTCATCCGTCCGTGGGGGAACCCTCTCTATGCGGAAGGGCACCTCGCGATTCTCCGGGGGAACCTTGCCTCCGAGGGGGCGGTCGCGAAAATCTCGGGGGTCAGGCAGCCGGTGATCACCGGCCCCGCGCGCGTGTTCGATTCGGAAGAATCGTGCCTCGCATCGATCCTGGCCGGAAACATCCGCCCGGGGGATGTCGTCGTGATCCGGTATGAAGGGCCCCGCGGAGGGCCGGGGATGCGGGAGATGCTCGCGCCGACCTCCGCGATCATCGGCGCGGGTCTGGGGGACGCGGTCGGCCTGATCACCGACGGCCGTTTCTCCGGGGGGACGTACGGCATGGTCGTCGGCCACGTGGCGCCCGAGGCGTTCGTGGGAGGGACGATCGCGCTCGTCAGGGAGAACGACACGATCACGATCGATGCGCGCAGGAGGCTACTCCATCTCGACGTCGCGGACGACGAGCTGAAGCGGCGGAGGGAGGCCTGGGTGCAGCCCCCCCGCGGTACAGGACGGGCGTGCTCGCGAAGTATGCACGGCAGGTGTCAAGCAGCAGTGTCGGCGCAGTCACGGATTGATGCATTCACAACAACCGAGCGGAGGGTTCACGATGACACGACAGGCGCAAGGGGAAGAAAGTCCGGCCTCACACGGAGGGCGGCTCATGACCGGGGCGGAGATCTTCGTACGCAGTCTGATAGCCGAGAATGTCGAAGTGCTCTTCGGCTACCCCGGCGGGGCGACGATCGGCGTGTACGACGCGCTGCACGACATCTCGGACATCAACCACGTCCTGACGCGGCACGAACAGGGGGCCACGCACGCGGCGGAAGGGTATGCCAAGGCGACGGGGAAGCCCGGCGTCGTCCTTGTGACCTCCGGCCCCGGTGCGACCAACACCGTGACGGGGATCGCGGACGCGATGATGGACTCGATCCCGCTCGTCGTCTTCACCGGGCAGGTCCCCCTGCGGCTGATCGGCAACGACGCGTTCCAGGAAGCGGACATCGTGGGGATCACCCGCCCGATCACCAAGCATAACTACCTGGTGCGCGACGTCCGCGAGCTCGCGCAGACGATCAAGGAAGCGTTTTACATTGCCACGAGCGGACGGCCCGGGCCCGTGCTCGTCGACCTGCCGAAGGACGTGATGGCGCAGAAGACGCACTTCGCGTATCCCGAGCATGTTGCGATGCCGAACTACGCGCCGATCCTTGAAGGGAACCTCCGCCAGGTCAAAAAGGCGGCGGAGATGATCGCGGCCGCGCGCCGGCCCGTCCTCTACGTCGGGGGGGGAACGATACTTTCCAACGCGGCGGCCGAGCTGACCGCGCTCGCGCGCAAGCTCGGATGCCCCGTGACGACGACGCTGCACGGGCTGGGCGCGTTTCCGGAAAACGACCCGCTGGCCATGGGCATGCTGGGGATGCACGGGACGTGGTATTCGAACATGGCGGTCCATTTCTGCGACGTCCTGATCGCCGTGGGGGCCCGGTTCGACGACAGGGTGACCGGAAACGTCGACGCGTTTGCGGCGGAGGCGAAGAAGATCCACATCGACATCGACCCCTCGGCCATCAGCAAGAACGTCAAGGTCGACGTCCCGATCGTCGGCGACGTGAAGCTTGTGCTCGGGGCGCTCCTGGAGCTTGTCACCCCCCTGGAGACCTCCGACTGGCTCAGGACCATCGATGCCTGGAAAGACGAGCATCCCCTGCGGTACCGGAACGGGGGCGAGATCCGGGCGCAGTACGTGATCCAGAAGCTCGGGGAGATCACGGAGGGGAACGCCATCGTCGTCACCGACGTCGGGCAGCACCAGATGTGGGCGGCCCAGTTCTTCAACTTCTCCCATCCGCGCACGCACATCACCTCCGGGGGGCTCGGGACGATGGGGTTTTCCCTCCCCGCCGCCATGGGGGCGGTGTTCGGCCGCAGGGATCTCCCCGTGATCTCCATCAGCGGGGACGGGGGGTTCCAGATGAACAGCCAGGAGATGGCGACGATCGTCCAGCACCGCCTCCCGATCAAGATCTTCGTTATCAATAACGGCTTTCTCGGGATGGTCCGGCAGTGGCAGGAGCTGTTCTGGCGGCGCCGGTACTCGCAGGTCGCGCTTGCCAATCCGGACTTCGTGAAGCTCGCGGAGGCGTACGGGTGCACGGCGTTCCGCGCCTCCCGCACCGACGAGGTGGAAGACGTCATCCGCAGGGCGATGGCGCACACCGACGGCCCGGTGTTCGTCGAATTCGTCGTCGCGAAGGAAGACAACGTCTACCCGATGATCCCCGCCGGGGCGACGGTCAACGAGATGATCGACACGCCCGACCCGGCCTCGGGCGCCGGGGCGGCTGCGGGGGATGCCGTCGAAACAGTCCAAAAAGGAAAAGCCAGAAAGGTGAGTGTTCATGCCCACGTCCCAAGCAATGCTTAACACCCAGGCGGCGGGAGCGCCTGACGAAAAGACCAAGCGGCACACGATCTCCATTCTCGTCCAGAACAAGTTCGGCGCGTTCAACAGGATCGCGGGACTGTTCGCGGCGAAGGGATACAACATCGACAGCCTGAGCGTCGGGCCGACGGAGGACGAGGGGGTCTCGCGCATGACGATCGTCGCCCGGGGGGACGACCAGATCATCGAGCAGATCACGAAGCAGCTCAACAAGCTCATCGATATCGTGAAGGTGATCGACCTGACCTTCGACAGCTTCGTCGACCGGGAGCTCGTCCTGGTGAAGGTTCATTCGACGAACGACACGCGCCCCGAGATCATGCAGATCGCGGAGATCTTCCGCGCGAAGGTCGTGGACATCAGCCCGAAGACGCTCACGCTGGAGGCCACCGGGAGCCAGCAGAAGGTCGATGCGATCATCAAGATGCTGAAGCCGTTCGCGATCAAGGAGATCGCGCGCACGGGCCGGGTCGCGCTCAAGCGCGAGTTCCAGGGGGAGGTATGATCATCGTCATGAAGCCCGGTGCATCCCGGGAGCAGGTCGACCACGTGTTCGAACAGGTGCGCGCGCTCGGCTACCAGGTGCATCCGATTTACGGCGAGCAGCGCACGGTGATCGCCTGCGTCGGCGACGAGCGGGGAAAGGCCCGGCTCCAGGCCCTGGAAGTCCTGAGTGGCGTCGAGAACGTCGTCCCGATCCTCAAGCCGTACAAGCTCGCGAGCACCGACTGGAAGCCGGAGCGGACGGTCATCCGGCTCGGGAAGGAGGGGGATCCCGGCGCGGTCACGATCGGGAACAATCACTTCCTCGTCATGGCGGGCCCCTGTTCCGTGGAGGGGCGCGAGCAGATCCTGGAGGTCGCCGAATCGGTGAAGAAATCCGGGGCCAAAGTCCTCCGCGGCGGCGCATTCAAGCCCAGGAGCTCCCCGTACAGCTTCCAGGGACTCGAGGAAACGGGGCTGAAGCTCCTGGCCGAGGCGCGGGAGAGGACCGGTCTGTTCATCATCACCGAGGTGATCACCCCCACGGACGTCGACCTGGTGGCGGACTACGCGGACATCCTCCAGATCGGCGCGCGCAACATGCAGAACTACGCGCTTCTCAAAGAGGTCGGCAAAGCGCGCAAGCCCGTCCTTCTGAAGCGGGGGATGGCGAACACCGTGAAGGACCTCCTCCTGTCGGCCGAATACATCATGTCCCAGGGGAATTACCAGGTGATCCTCTGCGAGCGGGGGATCAGGACGTTCGAGGATTACACCCGGAACACGTGCGACCTGTCGGCGGTGCCGGCGGTCCACGAGACGAGCCACCTGCCGATCGTCGTCGATCCCAGCCACGGCACGGGCGTCCGGAGCCTCGTCACCCCCCTGGCCAAGGCGGCGGTCGCCGCAGGCGCCGACGGCCTGATCATCGAAGTCCATCCCAGGCCGGAGGAGGCGTTCTCCGACGGCGCGCAGTCGCTGACCCCTTCCCAGTTCGACGACCTAATGGTGTGGGTCCGTAAACTCATCGCCGTAGAAGGCAGAATACTTTAAGGAGGGCACCGCAATGAACGACCGCATCATCGTGTTCGATACGACGCTCCGCGACGGGGAACAGTCCCCCGGGTGCAGCATGAACGTCGAAGAAAAACTGCGGATGGCCCGCCAGCTCGAACGGCTGAACGTCGACGTGATCGAGGCCGGGTTTCCGGTGGCGTCCGCCGGCGACTTCGAGGCGGTGCGGATGATCGCCGGCACCGTCGAGCGCTCCTCGGTCGCCGGGCTCTCCCGCGCGATGGCGGGGGACATCGACAGGACGTGGGAGGCGATCCGCGGCGCCCGCAAGCCGCGCATCCACACGTTCATCGCCACCTCCGACATCCACCTCGCCCACAAGCTGAAGAAAACGCGCGAACAGGTCCTCAGGGACGCGGTGCTCGCGGTCGAGTATGCGCGGTCCCTGTGCGCGGACGTCGAGTTCTCCTGCGAGGACGCCTCGCGGACGGACATCGGATTCCTCTGCGAGATCGCCGACGCGGTGATCGCCGCCGGGGCGACGGTCCTCAACCTCCCCGATACCGTCGGCTACGCGATCCCCGCGGAATACGGGGCGATGTTCCGGACGATCCGGGAGCGGGTGAAGAACGTCGACCGGGTGGTGCTCAGCGCCCACTGCCACGACGACCTCGGGATGGCCGTCGCCAACTCGCTTGCGGCGGTCGAAAACGGCGTCCGCCAGATCGAGTGCACCGTCAACGGCATCGGCGAACGGGCCGGCAACGCGGCGCTCGAGGAAGTCGTCCTCGCGATCAAGGTCCGTGCGGAGCGCCTCGGCGTGACGACGGGGGTCGACGCGCAGGAAATCTACCGCTCGAGCAGGCTCCTGTCGAGCCTGACCGGGATGCAGGTGCAGCGGAACAAGGCCATCGTCGGGGCAAACGCCTTTTCGCACGAGGCCGGGATCCACCAGGACGGGATGCTCAAGAGCGCGATCACGTACGAGATCATGACGCCGCAGTCCGTCGGGATCAAGCACAGCACGCTCGTGCTGGGAAAGCACTCGGGGCGCCATGCCCTCCGGCAGCGCTACGGCGAGCTCGGGTTCGACCTCAGCGATGCCGAGCTGGAACGTGCCTATGCCGGGTTCACGGCGATCGCGGACCAGAAGAAGGAAATTTTCGACGAAGAGCTTGTCGCGATACTCGACGAGGGGATGCGCAGCGCGGAGGAGGACTATCATCTCGTCGGACTGCACGTGAGCACGGGGACGACCGTCCGCCCGACGGCCACTGTCGAGCTGGAGACCGGCGGCGAACGTCTCGTCGATTCCGCGACCGGCGACGGCCCGGTCGACGCGATGTACCGTGCGATCGAACGGCTCACCGGGGTCGTCGGAAAGCTCCTGGAATATTCGCTCAAGTCGGTGAGCATCGGCCACGACACGGTGGGCGAGGTGTTCGTGAGGGTGGAATTTGACGGCGTGCAGTACAACGGGAGGGCGGTGAGCACCGACGTGATCACCGGGAGCGCCCGGGCGTATCTGGAGGCGATGAACAGGGCCGTGAACGTGCGGAAACGGCGCGAGGGGCGGGCCAAGGACGGGGTCGCGTTCGCGGCGTCCGTCGTATGATCAATCCGGGACTTGCGGGAGAACGACGATGAACGGACGAAAGCCGAAGACGCTGTTCGAGAAGGTGTGGGAATCGCACGTCGTGAAACAGGAGCCGGGATCCCCCGCGGTCCTGTACATCGATCTCCATCTCGTGCACGAGGTCACGTCCCCCCAGGCGTTCGCCGGGCTTCGGGAACGGGGCCTTCCGGTGCGGGTTCCCGCTCGTACCGTGGCGACCGTCGACCACAGCATACCCACGGCGGACCCTTCGGTCCCGATCGGCGACCCGCTGGCATCCCGCCAGATCGCGCAGATGGAGGAAAACGCCGCGGCGGCCGGGATCAGATTTTACGGGATGAAAAGCCCCCGCAGGGGGATCGTTCACGTGATCGGCCCCGAGCTCGGCCTCACCCAGCCGGGGATGACCGTCGTCTGCGGCGACAGTCACACCTCGACGCACGGCGCATTCGGCGCACTGGCGTTCGGCATCGGGACGAGCGAAGTGGAGCACGTCCTGGCGACGCAGTGCCTCCTGCAGCGCAGGCCCGGCGTTTTCGAAATCCGCATCGAGGGTCAGCGGGGTCCCGGGGTGACGGCCAAGGACATCGTGCTCGCCCTCCTGTCGCGCATCGGGATCGGCGGGGCGACGGGCCACGTGCTCGAATACGCCGGCTCCGCGGTCGCCTCGCTCACGATGGAGGAACGGATGACGATCTGCAACATGTCGATCGAAGGGGGCGCGAGGGCCGGCATGATGGCGCCGGACGACACGACGATCCAGTACCTCTCAGGCAGGGAATTCTCCCCGCGGGACGGCGCGTGGGACCGCGCCGTCGAACGCTGGCGCGCGCTGCCGACGGACGAGGGGGCGGTCTTCGACAGGTCGCTGACGCTCGATATCACCGGGCTCTCCCCGATGATCACGTTCGGGACCAACCCCGGGATGGGTATACCGCTCGGGCTTCCTGTTCCGTCGCCGGCGGAGGTTGCGGATCCCGCGCGGCGCGATGCTCTCGCCAAGGCCCTGGCGTACATGGATCTCACGCCGGGTCAGCCGCTGCTCGGCCGGCCGGTCAACGTCGTGTTCATCGGGAGCTGCACGAACGGCCGGATCTCGGATCTGCGCCTGGCGGCCTCGGTCCTCCGCGGGCGCAGGGTGGCCCCGAACGTGCGCGTCCTTGTCGTTCCCGGCTCCCAGGACGTCAAGGCGCAGGCGGAGGCCGAGGGGCTCGACAAAATATTCCGATCCGCAGGGGCCGAGTGGCGGGAGGCGGGCTGTTCGATGTGCATCGCGATGAACGGCGACCAGCTCTCCCCGGGCGACTATGCCGTCAGCACGAGCAACAGGAATTTCGAAGGAAGGCAGGGAAAAGGGGGGCGGACGTTCCTGGCGTCCCCGCTGACCGCCGCGGCCAGCGCCGTCACGGGGACGATCACCGACGTCCGCACATTATAAGGAGCGATCCCATGCAGGGTTTCACCCGGCTCTCTTCGCGCGTTGTCCCTCTTCTCCTCGACAACATCGACACCGACCAGATCATCCCGGCACGGTACCTCAAGGTGACCGACAAGCTGGGCCTGGGGGAGAACCTGTTCGCCGACTGGCGGTACCGCGCGGACGGCGCCCCGCGCCCTGAATTTGTCCTGAACATGCCGGAACACAGGGGAGCGCAGATCCTCCTTGCCGGCGACAATTTCGGCTGCGGCTCCTCGCGCGAGCACGCCCCCTGGGCCCTCGCGGCGTTCGGCTTTCGCGTCATCGTCAGCACCTCGTTCGCCGACATTTTCTCGAACAACGCCCTGAAGAACAGCCTGCTTCCCCTGGCGCTGACGGCGGCGGATCACCGCGAAGTCAGGGAGCTCGTCGAATCGCAGCCCGGGGCCGTACTGATCGTCGATCTCCCCTCGCAGTCGCTCCTGCTTCCCGGGGGGAAGGCGATGGCGTTCCCGATCGACAGTTTTGCGAAGACCTGCCTCCTGGGCGGGGTGGATGAACTCGGGTACCTGCTGAAATTCCGGGCGGACATCGAAGCGTTCGAACATTCCACAGCGCGGGGGTGACCATGCGGGTCCAGCTCTATGATACGACGCTCCGTGACGGCACGCAGAGGGAAGGGATCTCGCTGTCGTGCGACGACAAGCTCAGGATCGCGCGCAGGCTCGACGACCTCGGGGTGGCCTTCATCGAAGGGGGATGGCCGGGGTCCAATCCGAAGGACGTCGAGTTCTTTTCCCGGGCCAGGGACATGACCTGGAGGAACGCGGTCGTCACCTCGTTCGGGTCCACCTGCCGCGTGGGAGGGAAACCCGCGGAGGATCCCAATATCGCGGCGCTCGTCGATGCGGGGACCGGCGTGTGCGCACTTGTGGGGAAGACCTCGATGTTCCACGTGACGGAAGTTCTCCGGACGAATGCCGCCGAGAACCTGAGGATCATCCGGGAGAGCACCGCGTATCTCGTGCAGAAGGGGCGGAGGGTGTTCTACGACGCGGAGCATTTCTTCGACGGTTTCAAGCTCGACAGGGAGTACGCCCTCGAGACGCTCCGCGCCGCCGCGGGTGCCGGGGCGGAGATCGTCGTCCTGTGCGATACGAACGGGGGGACGATGCCGTGGGAGATCAGCGACATCGTGAGGACGGTCCGCGCGGCGCTGGAGGCGCCGCTGGGGATCCACACGCACAACGACGCGGAGTGCGCCGTGGCGAACTCGCTCGCCGCGGTGAGGGAAGGCTGCGTCCAGGTCCAGGGGACGATCAACGGGTACGGCGAGAGGTGCGGGAACGCGAACCTGGTCTCGGTCGCCGCCGATCTTACGCTCAAGCTCGCCGTCGAGTGCCTCCCCGCGGGAAACCTGTCCCGGCTGACGGACACGGCCCACTACGTCGCAGAGATCGCGAACCTCTCGCCCGACGCCCACCTGGCGTACGTCGGGAAATCGGCGTTCGCCCACAAAGGGGGGATTCACGTCGCCGCGATCCGGCGGAACCCCGATTCGTACCAGCATTGCGACCCGGCGCTCGTGGGGAACGTCATGCGCGTCGTCGTCTCGGAGCTCTCGGGACGCGCGAACATCGTCAGCAAATCCGAGGAATTCGGATTCGACAACGTGGAGGCGGGGCGCATCACGCAGGTCCTCGACCAGATCAAGGCGCTGGAAGCGAAAGGGTTTTCGTTCGAGGCGGCGGAGGCGTCCGTCGCGCTGATGATGCAGCGGCAGCAGGAAAACTACGCCCCCCCGTTCACGCTCATCGACCTCACGGTCAACGTCGAGCACAGGGACGGCAGGGGGATATTCGCGGAGGCGACCGTGAAGCTGAACGTCGGCGGGGAGGTGCTCCACACCGTGGCGGAAGGGAACGGGCCCGTCAACGCCCTCGACACGGCGGTCAGGAAGGCGCTCACGCCGGTGTTTCCGAAACTTGCATCGTTCCGGCTTGCGGACTACAAGGTCAGGATACTCGACGGCGCCAGCGGCACCGGGGCGACCACCCGCGTTCTCATCGAGACGCGCAACGGCACGCGCCGGTGGAGCACGGTGGGGGCGAGCGCGAACATCATCGAGGCGAGCTGGCGCGCCCTCTCCGACAGCATTGAATACGGATTGACGACGAATGCGTAGGCGGCCGGAACGATGAAAGCACACATCATACTTCTTCCCGGGGACGGGATCGGCCCCGAAGTGACCGCCGCGGCCCACGCCGTCCTGGAGCACGTCGCCCGGGCCGGAGCGCACGAGTTCACGTTCTCGACCCGGCTGATCGGCGGCTGCTCGATCGACGCGTCCGGGTCCGCGCTGACGGACGATGTCCTCGGTGCGTGCAAGGGTGCCGATGCGGTGCTTCTCGGTGCCGTGGGGGGGCCGCGGTGGGACGATCCGCGCGCGGCCGTCAGGCCCGAACAGGGGCTCCTGGCGCTCCGCAAGGGGCTCTCGCTCTTCGCCAACCTGAGGCCCGTCCGCCCGCACCCGATGCTGCTCGATGCCACCCCGGTGAAGCCCGAATACGTCAGGGGGGTCGATATCATGGTGCTCAGGGAGCTGACCGGGGGACTCTACTTCGGCAAACCGCGCGGCCGGGACACCGTCGGCGGGAAGCTGCGGGCGTTCGATACGATGGAATACTACGAGTTCGAGATCCGGCGGGTCCTCGAGCTCGCCTTCAGGATCGCCTCCGGGAGGCGGAAAAAGGTCACGTCGGTGGATAAGGCGAACGTCCTGGAGACTTCCCGCCTCTGGCGCCAGACCGCGGAGGACGTGGCCGGAAAATTCCCCGGCGTCACGCTCGAGCACATGCTCGTCGACACCGCCTCGATGCGGCTGATCTCCGCGCCTTCCGGGTTCGACGTCCTCGTGACGGAGAACATGTTCGGGGACATACTCACCGACGAGGCGTCCGTCCTGGCGGGCTCGATGGGACTCCTCCCTTCGGCATCGATCGGCGAGAGCGGGCCCGGCGTCTACGAGCCGATCCACGGATCGGCCCCCGACATCGCAGGGAAAGGAATCGCCAACCCGCTGGGCGCCATATTGAGCGCGGCCATGCTCCTGAGACATTCGCTTCACCTGGAGCGGGAGGCGGCGGCCGTGGAGCGGGCGGTGGACAGGGCGATCGCCGACGGGTGCAGGCCCCGGGACATCCGCGGCACGCTCGGAACGGGCGAGGTGACCGACGCGGTTGTAGAGCGATTGACATTCAACGAGGGAGACTGAGCGATGGGGATGGAATCGGCATTCATATGGATGAACGGCGCCCTGGTGGACTTCGCGCAGGCGACCGTCCATTTTCTGACGCCGGCGCTCCACTACGGTGCGGGCGTGTTTGAAGGGATCCGGAGTTACGACACGGATGACGGCCCGGCGGTCTTCCGTCTCGCGGAGCACATGGACAGGCTCGTCCAGTCCGCGAACGTGTTCGGGTTCCGCTCGCTCCCGTACACCTCGTCCGAGCTCGCGGAGGCCGCCTGCCTGACTGTCGCGGCGAACGGCTTCCGCGAGTGCTACATCAGGCCGATGATCTACCTGAGGGGGGGAGGATGGAACCTGAACGTCGACATGGGAGAGGCCGGTGTGGGGATCGCCGCCTGGGAATGGAAGAACTACCTCGGCGCCGATGCCCGTGAACGCGGCGTGCGCGCGAACGTCTCCTCGTTCACCCGGCATCATCCGAACGTCATGATGACGAAGGCGAAGATCAGCGGGAACTACGCCAACAGCTTTCTGGCAAAAACAGAATCCGTCCGGCTCGGGTTCGAGGAGGCGATCATGCTCGATCCCCAGGGATACGTCGCCGAATGCACCGGGGAGAACCTGTTCGTTGTCAGGAAGGGCGCGATCTTCACACCGTCGCTTGCTCCCGTTCTCGAGGGGATCACCCGGGATGCCGTCATCACGCTGGCGCGCGACGCCGGCCTGGACGTTGCCGAGTCTCCGATCTCGCGTGACCAGCTCTACGGGGCGGACGAGGTGTTCGTCTGCGGGACCGCCTCCGAGGTGATCGGGCTCCGGGAGATCGACTTCCGCGTCATCGGCGCGGGGACCACCGGGCCCGTGACGCGAACGCTCCAGTCGGCATTTCACGCCGCCGTGCACGGGACCCATGCCCGGTCGGCACAGTGGCTCCGGCACGTCGGGAACAGCCACGACTTTACGCTCAGAAAAACAGGGACCGATTGACGGTCCGGCCAAACGGCAACCACACATCACGGCAAGGAGAAGGACAGCATGGCGCTCATCGATTTCGGCGGTGTCAGGGAAGAGGTCGTCACACGGGAAGAGTTCACGCTCGCAAAGGCGCGCGAGGTGCTCGCGAAAGAAGTTGTTGCGATCATCGGCTACGGTCCGCAGGGGCACGGACAGTCGCTCAACCTTCGCGACAACGGCGTGAACGTCGTCATCGGGCAGAGGAAGGGGGGGAAGGGATGGAGCGACGCGATCCGGGACGGCTGGGTCGAAGGGAAGACGCTCTTCGAGGATATCGAGGAGGCGGTGCGCCGGGGAACGATCGTGCAGATACTCCTGTCGGATGCGGGACAGAAAGAGCAGTGGCCGAGGATCGCGAAGAACCTGAAGAAGGGGCAGGCGCTCAGCTTTTCCCACGGGTTCGCCGTCGTCTTCCGCGACCAGACCGGCGTGATTCCCCCGAAAGACGTCGACGTGTTCCTTGTCGCGCCGAAGGGGGCCGGCCGCACGGTGAGGACCAATTTCCTCGCCGGGAGCGGGATCAATTCGAGCTTCGCGGTCTTCCAGGACGCGACCGGGCGGGCCGCCGACCGCGTCGTGGCGTTCGGCGTCGCGATCGGGTCCGGGTACCTGTTCCCGACGACGTTTGAAAAGGAAGTCCTGAGCGATCTCACCGGCGAGCGCGGCGTGCTCATGGGGGCGATTGCAGGGCTGATGAAGGCGCAGTACGAGACGCTCCGGGCCATGGGGCATTCCCCGAGCGAAGCGTTCAATGAGACGGTGGAGGAGGCGACGCAGTCCCTCTATCCCCTCATCGGCGCGAACGGGATGGACTGGATGTTCGCCTCCTGCAGCACCACGGCGCAGCGCGGGGCGCTGGACTGGTCCCGGCGGTTCGAAACCGCCGCACGCCCGATGTTCGAGCTTCTGTACAGGGACGTGCGGGCAGGCGTCGAGTCACAGCGCGTTCTCGACACGTGCAGCGCGCCGGACTACCGGGAGAAACTCGAAGTGGAGCTGGGAGAATGGCGGAATTCGGAAATGTGGAAGGCCGGGGCCGCCGTCAGGTCGCTCCGCCCCGAGAACTGGAAGAAGAAGTCATGACGGACCCGTGCCTCCCGGTGCCAGCCACTGGAGAACGATCTCCAGCGCCCGGCGGAAGGGGGTGACGCGGTAGCCGATTTCTTTGCGCGCCTTCGCGGTGGAAAGCTGCGTGTCCTCGAACACCGCGTCGTACCAGGCGCGCGTGATCCGGGGACGCGATCGTGCGATGTGCGCGCGCGCCTCCTCGAGATGCGCGATGAACCGCCCCGCGCCGAGAGGGACCGGGAGTGTCCGGCGGCGCGTTCCGAGTATCTCGTCCGAGAGGGCGAAGACCTCCTTCAGCGTCAGGTTCTCCCCCCCGAGTATGTAACGCTCCCCCGGCGTACCGGCAAGGAGCGCGCCGGCGACTCCCGCTCCGATGTCGTCGGCGAAGCCCCAGTTTGCGTGAGCCCCCCTTCCCGGAATGACGTTCAGCCGGCCGTGGATGTACATCGAGATCGCCTCCGTCGCGGCGTTGGCGTCATCCGCGCACCCGGTGCCGAAGACGCGGGTCGGGTAGACGATGACGGTCGGCAGCCCCAGGCGTGCCCCCCGTTCCACCTCCCGCTCGCCGAGCACCTTCGACATTCCGTACGGCGTTACGCCCTCCGTCCGGGGGACGATGGATGTTTCATCCCGGATCCCTGACCCCGCAAATGCGATCGCGGAGCAGCTCGAAATATAAACGACCGGCACACCCCCCGCCTCCAGCGCCGCATCGACCACGTTCCGTGTTCCCCCTCCGTTGATTTCGAGAAAATGCGCCGGATCGGAGGACCATGCCGAGACTGCCGCCGCCGCGTGTATGATCCCCCCTGCGCCGCGGGCGGCTTCGCGGAGCGCCCCCCTGTCGCGAATGTCCCCGCGGATGAACCCGGCGGCGGGGGAGGCGCCTCCGGGCGAGACGTCAGCGGCGAATATGCTGACACCTCTCCCTCTCTCGATGAGCGATGCCACGATCCGGCGTCCGATGAATCCGGTCCCCCCCGTAACGAGTATCGTGTTCGCATGTGTCCTCATCGCGCGCCTCAGCCGGCCTGCGCCGGTTCCTCCGCCCGCTCACGGGTGACCGCTGCGGCCGATCCGTGCGTGTACCACCCGGAGAGCATGTCGCCGATTCTCTCGGCGTTCGCCAGTATCGTCAGGTACGGGTTCACGGCGAGTGACGAGGGGATCGCCGCCCCGTCGACGACGTACACACCCGGATAATGGAACACCTCGCCGCTTGCATCGACGACCCCTTCGGCGGGACTATCCGCCATCCGGCAGGAACCCGTCATGTGCGCGGTCGTGATGTGGATGTCGGGGTACTCCACCCCCTCGCCGTCGAGTATCGTGACCCTGGCGATCTTTGCGCCGTTACGCCGGTAAATCGAATGGAGCAGTTCGAGCGTTTCCCTGTAATACGTCCTGAACTCGTCGTCGAGATGGAACGACGGTACGACGCTCCCGTCCCGTCCCGTCCGGATCTCGGCGCGCGGCGTCGTGAGTCCGAGAGCGTAGATCGGCAGCGCCCGCCTCCGGTAGAGCTTCATGATCTCGACCTTCGGCTCCCCCCACCAGGAGGGGTTCCGCGTTTCCCCTTCCAGAACGATGTTGGCATAGGAGACCGCGTCGACGGGGAGGGGTTTTGCCGTGGAGATCGTGATTCCCCGTGAGGCAAGGAACTGGTAACTGATCACTCCGGGATGGGACCGTCCCGTGAACATGTCACCGTCGGGGAAATCCTCCGGCAGTATGCCGAGCGACTTGACCGTGCCGTTCAGGGCGATATGCCTGCCGACGTGACGGCTGAGCATCGGCATATGCTTCCGGGAGTTCAGGAGCAGCCGCGCGGTCCCGATCGTCCCCCCGCCGAGGAGCACGACCTTTGCCTCGATGTCGAGCGGGTTTCCTGATTTCCCGTCCGTGCAGTGTACACTGTACCGGTACGGGACGGTCTGCATGTTCCGCTCCGTCGCCCCGTACGCCGGGTCCCCGCCGAGCGGGGATATCCAACGCGCTTCGATGTCCGTCAGTATCCGCGCCCCCGCGCGGTGCGCGGGGTCGAGATACGTGTCGTGGAGGGTGACTTTGGCGCCTGCCGTGCAGCCCGCGACGCAGTAGCTGTGCCCGACGCATCCCCGGACGGAGTAGGGAACCCTGTCGACTGAGTACCCGAGCGATTTCATGAGAAGCGAGAATGCGAGGCCGGATTTGGGTATCTCTTCCGGCGCGATCTGGCTGACGTGCATCATCCGTTCGGCTGTCTCGTAGTACGGGTCCAGTGTCCGGCGCGTGAGGCCCGCGGGCCAGAGTCTCCTCCCCCGGCGCGTCCTCTGGTCGAATGCCAGGGAGGGTGCCCTGAGTGACACCATCTCGTAGAAACCGGAGCCCCCCCCGAGTCCTTCTCCGTAGACGAAATTCACGTTGTCCCCCCGGATGCTCCGTATGAACCGGAGCAGGTACTGCGGGTCCTGCGTCTGGGCGAAGTCCCGTGCGGGATTGATCGCGCGTCCCTTCTCCACAATCACGACCTGGAACCCCGCCTCCGCCATGCGGAGCGCCGTTGCGGCGCCTCCGAATCCGCTCCCGATCACAAGAATTTCCGTCCTTGTCGTTTCCATGTGAGCTCCTCCGTTTGACTATGGCGGATTTCCGTCCGCAGTGGCCGGTTCGCCAAGGTAATCCCCGGCATCGGGAAGAGAAATTTCTTCCGGAGTGAATCCCGCGTTCCTCCCGGGAAACTCGATAAGCGGGCAACCCTTTCCGGGGTCGTATATCCCGGCAAAATAGGAGACCTGGGCCATGAGCATGGCTCCCTTGAACAGGCGCGACGTGGTGTCGTCGGAGGCGAGGGCCTCCGAGAGTATCGCCGTCCGTTCACCAGGGGGCAACTCACCGAATGATGTCCCCGGGTGCCTTCGTGCGGTCCTGGTTTCAATGTCGAAGACCAGGTACCCCGTGTACGGATAGAACGGGTAGTCCGTGTCGTAGTACATTCGCACGAGATCCGGATCCTCCCTCTCCGCGCCGGGGATGACCGTGACGACGAACGCCCGGAGCGTGTGTTCCTGCAGTACCGTGTCCCTCCTGAACTTTGCAGGATAGAGATAGAGAAGCATCCTGACAGCCGAAATGACCGAGCCCGGCGTAAACGAGGCCGCGCGGAGGGCGCCACCGCCCCCCCGGAGCGCCTCAATCCGCGAACGGAGGCTGTCCTGTGTGCGCGTTTTCTGAAGGTCCATAAAGCCTCCCGTGTGTGGTAATCGAGCAGAATCGACGGGGGCAATGTACGATGCGCAGGAGGGGCGCATGTCACGGAAGGGTCATTCATCTGTCACTCTTCTGACACGTTTCACCTGCCGAACGGACGGTGCTCCCGGCGTGGGGGGAGGGCTTGATTCGGGAAGCGGCAAACTCTATCTTCTTTCCGGCATCGACCCCGTTTGTCGTTCCTTCCCACACATCATTCTGGAGGCAGCATGAACATCGTGGACAGGGCAAAAAACATCATCCTGACGCCGAAAACCGAGTGGCCGGCGATCGCGGGCGAACAACCCGTTGTCCCGCAGATCATCACCGGGTACGTGATACCGCTCGCGCTCATCCCGGCCGTGGCATCAATACTCGGGTTCGGTGTCATCGGCATGGGCGTCTTTTCTTCGATGACATTCGGTTTCGCGACGGCGATCGTGGCGTTTGTTGCTGCGGTGGCCGGCGTGTATCTGTCGGCCTTCGTGATCGACTACCTGGCGCCCAATTTCGGGTCACAGAAGAATTTCGGCCGGGCCGTGCAGCTTGTTGCGTATGCGTACACACCCGCCTGGATTGCGGGCATATTCTACGTCATCCCGGTCCTGGCAGTGCTCGTCCTCGTCGCGAGCATATACGGCCTCTATCTTCTCTACCTGGGATTCCCTCATACGATGAAGACGCCGGAGGACAAGGTCGTTCCGTACATGGTCGTTGCGATCATCGTCCTGATCATCATCTCCGTTATTCTGTCGTGGATCCTGAAGCTGATTGTGTTCGGTATTCTCGGGGTGAGCGCGTTGTCGATAATGGGGAGCTGACGGGCGGGAGGGGGGGAGAGGTTCAGCATCACGAAGGGCCGCGCGTGCGGCCCTTCGGCGTTTCTGCAGGTTCAGAAGACCTTGACGTCGCGGAGAAACCGGGCGCTTTCTTCGGGGATCGCGGTGTTGATGTACATGCCGCTCCCGATTTCGAACCCCGCCGTGCGCGCAATGCGGGGGATCACGGTGAGGTACCAGTGGAAGTACTCGCGCTGTCCCTCGCGCGCCGGGATCGACCTGATGGAGAAATTGTAGTCGGGGTCGTTCAGCCCGTAGTACAGCTTGCCGAGCACGGTCCGCAGCGTCGCCGCGAGATCGGTGATTTCGTACTCCTCGATTTCGTCGAACGACGAACAGTGGCGGACCGGGAATATCCAGAGGTGAAACGGCGAGAGCGCAGCGTAGGGGATGAACGCGACGAACGAATCGGTGGAGGCGATGATCCTGTGCCTGTCCGCGAGCTCCTGCCTGAGCGTCGTGCAGAAGACGCATTCGCCCGTCTCGTCAAAGAACCGGATCGCTTCGTCCATCCTGTGCCGGATCTGCGTCGGGACGATGGGCGTCGCCGCAATCTGTGAATGGGGATGCACGAGCGACGTCCCCGCCGATTCGCCGTGGTTCTTGAATATGATGATCGCCTCGACCCGGGGATCCTTCCTCATCGCAATGTACCGCTGCCTGTACGCGCCGAGGATCGTCTTGAACTCTTCGACGGAATAGAGCGCCGGCATCAGGTCGTGCCGCCTGTTCTCGATGACGACCTCGTGGAACCCCACGCCCGACATCGACCGGAAGACCCCTTCGATCCGCCGGACACGGTCCCCTTCCTGGGAAAGAGCGGGAAACTTGTTCCCGATGACCCTGACCTTCCAACCATCCCGGTCCGCGATCCTGTACGTCTCGGCGGCGGACATCGATTCGTTTCCGGGGCAGAACGGGCACGCGGAATCGAACGCCGGCAGGGGGACCGCGTCTTTTTTCGGCCGGACGAATTCGTCCGGGCGCCTGGCGCGCTCTTTTGCGATGATCACCCATTCGCGGGTGATGATATTCTGTCTCAGTTCCGGCATAGTGCGCTTAAGCTACGGAGGGGTCCGGTGAAAAGCAATGCAGTGTAGTTCATTGCGAAGCGAAGCGCGCTCTTTGCGCCCCGCCGCAGGCGGGGCAATCCAGCTCTTACCCGCAGAATAGCAGGTTTCACGCGCCGTGCGCCCCGTGCTCTCCGGGAGGCGCTTCGTGGCATATTCCCGTCACCCTGTTGATGTTCCTGCATTTCCCGCGCGATACACGTTCACTCCGCTGTACTTCAGTCGGGAGCAGCGTCCGGAAGTCTCCCGCACACGAAACACACCACACCACTACAGGAGGGAACGATGAGACTCATTGCACGATGTGCCGCGGCGATAGTGGTCGTTATCGCCATGACGATGCCGTCGGTGGCCGGCGACGGATCACGCAACGGGGCGCCCTGCGCCTGCAACGCCGTTGCAAGTCTGATGATGGGGATCCGATCGGACAACCAGGGGCTGAGGGAGAGCGCGGCGTTCGTCCTCGGAGAGATCAAATGCACGGAAGCGGTGATTCCGCTGATGCGGATGCTCCACGAGGAGAAATCGGAATCCGCGCGCATTGCGGCCGCTCTTGCGCTCAGCCTGATCGGGGACCCGCGCGGGGTCTACGCCGTCAAACGGGCGGTGGTATTCGACGAGAGCAGCCGTGTCAGGATCCTGAGCGCCTACTTCTACAACGAGTACGTCCATCCTCAGACATTCGCGTTCGTACCGACGGCGCCCGAAACCTCTCCTCACTATGCCAGCAACTGACATATGGAAGTCGAACGGGAACTCTCGCGGGGCCGGGGAATCCGGAAGGTGAACCCGGCCTCAACTTTGAGCGGGCCCGGGTGTACTCTAGAGAGAGAGGTGGATATGGTCTCCCCCGATGAAAAAATGCAGGAACCAGGCGGCCCTCCCCCTTCAGAAGGGAAGGGAGAACGGAAGAAAGCTTACCCGCGCCGGATTCTTGTCAGGGACAGGGGGACGATCTACGTCGTCAGCGTGGAACGCATCCGGTGGGTAGGCGCGGAGGGGGCGTACGTGTCGCTCCACACGGGGGAGGGGACGCGGTTGCTCAGGATGTGCATCGGGAAGTTCGAGGAAATGCTCTCCCCGGAGAAGTTCGCGAGGATACACCGTTCCGCCATCGTCAATCTCGACAGCGTTTCGCGGCTGCTGTCGGTCGAAGGCGGGAAGTGCGCCGTGGTCCTGGACGACGACACGCGGCTCGTGATGAGCAGAACATTCCGCGACGGCCTTCTGCGCCGTCTCGATCCCCTGAATTCACTCTGCTGACCGCGTCACTTCTCCTGGTCGATCTGAGCGAGGACTCTCTTCACGTCGATCTTCTTCACCCACGGGTCGACTTCCGCGACGGGCCCGGCCACGTCGATGGAAATGTTCAGCACGAGCGTTCTCCTGGCGACCCCTTCCTCGGGCCGTTTCAGGTCGACGCGCGAGAGCTGTTTTGTCTCCCTCAGCGATACAGGATCGAAATAGATCGAGACCCTCTCCGACCCGTTTTCGACGTTGGATTTCAGGGCGATGACCCCCGGACCTTCGAAGAGGACGGCATCGGGATCGATGACCGCTCCGGGGTTGCTGTTCAGCTGGACCGTGACGTCGATCGGATCCTTCTGCGTCTCTGCGGCCTTCAACTGCATCTGGCCCGCCTTCTGCTGCATCTCCAGGGCGAGTTGCGACATCGCCTGGTAGTCCCCCTTCGCCTGTGCCTCGGCCATCTTCTTCTGGTATTCCTTCTGGAGGTCCTTCCCCTGTTCTTCCGACTTCTTCTGGGTCCCGAACTTCCTCTCGGCCGAGCCGTTGATCAGGTTGTATTTGCCCGAGTTCTGATATTTGTACGCTTCCGTCGGAAGATTGAAGTTCTCGTGTTCGACCGAATAGCCGGCGGGCTGCCCCAGGGATTCAAGGGCGGCCACCATTTTCTTCTTGATCACGGATACTTCGTCCCTTGTCAGGGGACTCTCATTCGGGTCCTGTGCGCGGGCGGAGCCGGCTTCGAGGACGAGCAGAGCGATGATGGGGAGGAAGAGTGGGCGGAGCATGGCGGCCTCCTGACGTGGGTGTGTGTGACAAGGTCCGGGTGTCACTCCGTGCCGGGATCCGGGTCGTCGCCGGGGTCCTCGATCGGTTCCGACGCCGCTTCCGGGTGCGCGATGAAAAGTTTCGAACAGAAATCGCCGGAAAACCTCCCCTGTTTCCTGCACTGGGCCAGCGTCTTTCTGATGGATTCGACGTCGTCAGCCGCGCCCGAGAAACAGAAATTCTCGAGAGTCGCGCCGCACTCCGTGCAGAACACCTGGTGCCCGGACGGAACGGCCGGGGCCGGCGTCGGCCGGCGTCCCGCGGTGGTGCGTTTTGACGAAGATTTCGTCTTCCCCTTTTTCATGCGCACAGTTCTTTCGTGGTGCTTCCGGCGCAATATAGAAAAAAGCCGGCAAAGGAGAAAGCCCCGTGCCGGGGCCCGCACGGGGCCCCGGGAGGTCTCCGCTTCAGCGCTCGCGCGGGCCGGGCGGCAGGTGTTCGTTCAGGTATCTCGTCAGGAGGGTGTAGAGGTGGCGCGTCGTCCCCTCTCCTTCATAGATCCCATGCGACCGGTTCGGGTAGGCCATCATGGTGAATTGCCTGTTTCCCCTGATGAAGGCGTTGATCAGTCTCTCGGTCCCCTGGTAATGCACGTTGTCGTCCCCCGTGCCGTGGACGATGAGCAGGTTCCCCCGCAGGCTGTCCGCGAACGTGATCGGGGATCCGAGCCGGTATCCTTCCGGGTTTCCGTCGGGGAGTCCCATGTATCGTTCCTGATATGTCGCGTCGTAAAGCTTCTGGTCGGGCACGGGGGCCACCGCCATCCCCGTCGCGTAAATCCCCGGGTACCTCAGGAGCATGTTGAGCGTCATCGACCCGCCGCCGCTCCACCCCCAGATCCCGATCCGGGATGAATCGACGTACGGCCAGAGACGGATCTTGCGCATCGCCGCCGCCTGATCCTGTGAGGCGAGTATGCCGATCTGCCTGTAGATCGAGCGGCGCCACTCCCTGCCGCGCGGAGCGGCGGTCCCCCTGTTGTCGATGCTGATGACGATGTACCCCTGCTGCGTGAGGAGAAGGTGCCACAGGTATTCGCTTCCTCCCCAGCGGTCGGCGACGGTCTGTCCTGCCGGCTCACCGTATATCATCTCGAGGACGGGATACTTCTTTGACGGGTCAAAATCCGGCGGGAGCATTTTCCAGCCGTCGAGGAGGACCCCCCCTCCGATGTCGACCCGGAAAAAGGAGGATTCCCCCTTCTTCAGCGTCGAGAGCGCCCGGCGGAGATCGGCCCTGTCGGCGAGAACGCGCACCACGGTGTGTTCGGGAAGCCGGACGAGGTCAACGACGGGGGGGACGCCGAACCGGGAATAGGTGTGAAACGCCCACCGGCCGTCGGGGGACACATCGTAGCTGTGCGTTCCGGGGTGTCCCTCGGGGGTGATCCTCCCCGAGCGACCTTCGGCGTTCACGGAGAGCCTGTAGAGGTAGCGCTCGCACGGGTTCCCGGGCGATGCGGTATAATAGACCCAGCTCCCCGCGGGATCGGCCCGGACCACGCTCTCGATGTCGAACGCTCCCGGTGTGAGAAGCTTCTGCCTGTTCCCCGCCGCATCGTACAGGAAGAGGTGTTTCCATCCGTCCCCTTCGCTCATCCATGTGAAGAGTTTTCCCCCGTCAAGCCAGCGTATGTCGTCGACCGCCTCGACCCACGTGCTGTCGGACTCCGTGAGTATGGTCCTGACCGAGCCCGTCCCGGGATCGGCGATCATGAGCCGGTTCGTGTCCTGGAGCCGGTTCATCTTCTGGAGGGCGACCGCGCTTCCGTTGCCGGCCCAGTCCATCCGGGGAATGTACGTATTCCGGGGATCTCCCCCCGTCGCGAGCCAGGTCGTGGCTCCCCCGGTTGCGCTCACCACGCCGACCCGGCAGGCGGACAGCGTCGCCCCGACCTTGGGATACTGCACGGGAATCACGTAGGAATAGAGCGAGTCGGTGTCGTTGATGAGAAGAAAATCCCTGACCCCCCCCGCATCGAGTTGCCAGTAGGCGATCCGGGTGCCGTCAGGGCTCCAGCGAAACCCGTCGTGAAGCGAGAACTCTTCTTCGTAGACCCAGTCGAACGTTCCGTTGATGATTGTTGTGGATCCGTCGGATGTGAGCTGCACGATTCCCCCGGCCGAGGGATCTTCCACGTACAGGTTGTTCCCCCTGACGTACGCCACGCGCCGGCCGTCGGGGGAGAACTTTGCGAACATGAGCGTCGAGGGGGGGGCATCCCCGCCCAGTCGCTTGAGCGCTCCTGATTTCATGTCCAGGATCCAGTAGTCCCCCCGCGTGTTGAGCCTCCAGACGCGGCGGGAGTTGGTGAACACAAGGAGGTAGGCGTTCCCGGGGGACCATTCATAGTGTTCGATCGACAGCGGTACCGTCGAGCCCGGGGGGACGAGCCTGTCGGAGGAGACGATGACCTTCCGTTCGCCCGTTGCCGATTCGTAGCGCACCATGTCGCGTCCGCCCTGGGCTGATGCGGACTTCTCGAGCGACGTATATCCCTTCCCCCCGTCGATCCACTGAAAGGGGCCGGATCCCCGGGAGAAGAACTCGCGCGAATGGAATATCCGGTCGACGCTGAGCAGCGTGGAATCCGGCACTGATGCCGGCGCAGGGGGAGAGGCCAGCAGGGCGATGATCAGGATCAGGTGATGCTTCATGAAGACTCCGGTTTTGGTGGGAAGACGACGCGGAAAAAAACTACCGATTCGGCGCTCGAAAATCAAGGCGGCTTTGCATTCGGCGCCTCCTCTGGTTATCTTCAGAGGATCTTCAGCGCAGGGAGGGGTCACACAACAGGGAGAAGTCATGAATGCGATAACGCACAGTGTCCTCACGTTCGCCGTCATTCTGGTATCCGGCCACGCCGCACTCTTCGCCCAGCCGATGGCGGGATTTGACAGCGCGCGCGCATCGGGAGAGCGTTCACTGGAAGCGCGGTTCGATGCGGCCGTGCGGGGGGACAACATGCGGACGTGGATGAAGGAGCTCTCCTCGCACGCTCACCATGTCGGATCGAAACACGACAGGGAGAACGCCGAGACCATCGCGTCTCTCTTCCGGTCGTGGGGATACGATACGCACGTGGAAGAATTCAACGTCCTCTTCCCGACGCCGAAGACCCGGGTTCTGGAGCTCACGTCGCCGACTTCATACCGCGCGATGCTCGCCGAACCCCCGGTTCCCGGAGACACCACCTCCGGCCTGACGGGCGAAGAGCTCCCGCTGTACAATTGTTACTCGTGCGACGGGGACGTTTCGGGAGAACTCGTGTACGTCAACTACGGCGTGCCGAAAGATTACGAAGAGCTTGACCGGCGGGGGATCGACGTCAGGGGGAAGATCGTCATCGCGCGGTACGGGGGCTCCTGGCGCGGGATCAAACCGAAGGTGGCCGCGGAGCACGGTGCCGCCGGCTGCATCATCTATTCCGATCCACGGGACGACGGGTATTTCCGGGGAGACGTCTACCCTGAAGGAGCGTACAGGAACCGGTTCGGCGGCCAGCGCGGGTCGGTGGCGGACATGCCGCTGTACGCCGGAGATCCGCTCACCCCGTTCGTCGGGGCGACGAAGAACGCGAAACGCCTTCCCCTGGGGGAGGCAAAGACATTGACGACGATTCCGGTGCTCCCGATTTCGTACGGAGACGCCCTCCCCCTCCTCTCCGCACTGGGAGGGCCCGTCGCGCCCGAGCAGTGGCGCGGAGCCCTGCCGATCACGTACCACTGCGGACCGGGACCCGCGAACGTTCACCTGAAACTGGAGTTCTCGTGGGACATCGTCCCGATCAGGGACATCATCGCGACGATGAAGGGGAGCGGGGAAGACGGTGAGTGGATCATCCGGGGAAACCACCACGACGCGTGGGTGTTCGGTGCCGCCGATCCGCTGAGCGGGCAGGTCGCTATGCTCGAGGAGGCGCGTGCGATCAGCCTCCTGGCCGGATCGGGATGGCGTCCGAAGAGGACGATCGTCTACTGCGCGTGGGACGGGGAGGAGCCCGGGCTTCTCGGTTCGACCGAATGGGTGGAGACGCATGCGGAAGAGCTCTCGAAGGTTGCCGCCGTCTACGTCAACTCCGACGGGAACGGCAGGGGGTTCTTCTCGGCGGGGGGATCCCACACGCTCGAGAAATTCGTCAATCAGGTTGCGCGCGACGTCAGGGATCCCGAAAAGCACGTCAGCGTCGCGGACCGCCTCAGGGCGGTGAAGCTGCTTCGTGCGGGATCGCAGGAGCGGAAAGAGATGAGGGAGCGTGAAGACATGCGGATCGGCGCGCTCGGGTCCGGGTCGGACTACACGCCGTTCCTTCAGCATCTCGGGATTGCCTCGCTGAACATCGGCTACGGAGGGGAAGACGGGGGCGGCTCGTATCATTCCGCGTACGATTCGTTCGACGCGTACGTGCGGTTCGGAGATCCGGGTTTTGCCTACGGCGTGGCGCAGGCACAGACCGCCGGCAGGATCGTGCTCCGGCTCGCCGACGCGGACGTCCTTCCCTTCGATTTCGGCGACTTTACGGAGACCGTCGGGACGTATCTCAGGGAAGTCATAAAACTCGCCGACGACATGCGCGAGGAGACCGAGGACCTGAACAGGAAGATACGGGAAAAGTCGTTTGATCTCTCCTCCGATCCGACTGAAGTATGGGTCACGCCGAAGGCCGAGGACCCCGTTCCCTACCTTGATTTCTCCCCCCTGCAGAACTCGCTGGCGTCGCTTCGCAGGAGCTGTTCCCGGTTTTCCGACTCGATGAAAAGCAGAAACCCGGAAGTCGCCCCGCTTCCCGAAGGAACCTGCCGCGCGCTGGACAGGATATTCATGGATTTCGAGCGGACGCTCACGGTGAAAGACGGACTCCCCGGAAGGCCGTGGTACGTCCACGGCATCTATGCGCCGGGCAGGTACACGGGATACGGCGTCAAAACCCTTCCCGGCGTGCGGGAAGCGATCGAAACGCGGAAGTGGAAGGAAGCGGGGGAGCAAATTGCGACACTGGCGCAGATTCTCGAACGCGCCGCCGCTCTTGTTGAACGGGGGACGGCGCTCTTGAGCAAGTGATGCGGGATCCCCCGGCCCCGTGCCGGCTTCCTTCATCGCCGTATTCACATTCACGGACACTCCAGGAGAAAACGCATGCACCGCACACTGACACCGGTCTTCATTCTCATCCTCGCGTGCTTCACTGCACTCGGCCAGCCCCCGCCGGCCGCTCCGGCGACCTGGCCGGTCGACATCAAGCTCGATTACAACGTCGTCCCTAACGTCACGTACTCGATCGCGAACGATTACAGCTGCAAGCTCGACGTGTACGCAAGGAATCCGCGGGGCACCGTCGCGCCGACGGTGATCTACATACACGGAGGCGGCTGGGTGGGGGGAACGAAGGAGGGTGCGGTCATGGAACTCCTCCCGTACTTTGACATGGGTTTTCATGTCGTCAACGTCGAATACCGGATGGCGAGGGTCTCACCTCCGCCGGCGGCGGTCGAAGACTGCCGCCTCGCGCTCCGCTGGGTATATGCGAACGCGAAGCTGTACGGATTTGACACCACCCGGATCATCGTCTCGGGGGGATCCGCCGGCGGACACCTGGCGCTGATGACGGGGATGCTGGATGCATCGGCCGGGTTCGACGCTCCGAAAGAGTGGGATGACGCCATCCCGTCCATGAAGGTAGCGGCGATCGTCAACTGGTTCGGCATCACCGACGTGAAGGAGCTCCTCGACGGGCCTAACCGCCAGGGGTACGCCGTCAACTGGCTGGGGAGCCTTCCCGACAGGGAGAAGGTCGCGGTGCGCGTTTCACCTCTGACGTACGTGCGCGCGGGACTCCCCCCCGTGCTGACGATCCACGGCGACAACGACCAGCTCGTCCCGTACTCCCAGGCGGTACGCCTCCACAAGGCCCTCACCGCGGCCGGCGTTCCGAACCGGCTCATCACGATACCGGGGGGAAGGCACGGCGGGTTCACGCGCGAACAGCTCATTGCGGCGTACACGACGATCCGGGAGTTCCTCGAACAGTACGGAATCCGCGCGGCCGTTCGATAACACCGTAGAAAAACAGGAAGGGCCCGGAATCCCGGGCCCTTTCGTCATGTGTGCCGCCGCGAAGCGCGTTCGTTGCGTCCCGCCGAAGGCGGGACGATCTGCTTTACCTCCCCGGCTGTGAGATCCTTCCGGCTCTCGCATCCTTCACCGCATTGCCCGCATTATAGACGGGGACGCAGTGCGAGCGGTAGCGCACGACCCTCCCCCGGACGATGTTGAAATACAGCTCCCGGATCTGCCTGACGACCTGTCCCATCTTCCCCGTCCCGATCGGACGGTGATCGATCCGTGTCACCGCGATGACCTGCACGCCCGTGCCGGTAAAGAACACTTCATCGGCGAGGAAAAGCTCCGTCCTGTCCACCGAGCGTTCGACCACCTCCATCTTCATTTCGTCCTTCAGGAGCCCGATGATCGTCCGCCTGGTGATCCCTTCCAGGATGTTCTCCGATATCGGGGGAGTAACGACGACGCCGTTGCGGACGAGGAATATGTTCTCGGCGGACCCCTCGGAGACGTGTCCGTCCTCGCTCAGGACGATCGCCTCATCGAAGCCGGAAAGCTGTGCATCGGACTTGGCGAGGGCGCTGTTGACGTAGGCCCCCGCGATTTTCCCCCTGGCCGGAATCATGTTGTCGTCGACGCGCCGCCACGAAGAGATCGTGCAGTGCGCGTTCTCGTCGTTTTCGACGTACAGCCCGAACGGAACCGACGTGATCGCCACGCGCGGCGAGAGGTTGTGAAGTCGGACACCGATGATCTCGTCGCCGTAGAACGCCAGCGGACGGATGTAGCAGTCCGTCCTGTGTCCCTCCGCGCGCAGGAGCTCGAGCGTGCTGGAGGCGAGATCTTCCGCGGTATACGGAAGCTGCATGCGCAACAGCCCCGCCGATTGCAGGAACCTCCGGTAGTGATCCACGGGCCGGAAGACGAAAAGTTCCCCCTCATCGTCGTTCCAGTACGCCCGTATCCCCCCGAAGACGGCAGTGCCGTAATTGAGGCCGTGTGTGAGTATTCCCACCTTCGCATCCGCATACGGGACGATCTTTCCATCCATGAACGTGTAACCCGGCAGATTCATAGTATCTCTCCCTGATAGTCTCGGTGTTTCCCGGGGTGAATAGCGCAGAATCCGGTGACCGGTGTAAGATACGACCGCGCGGGGAAAAAGAAAATACCCCCGCGCACTTCGGCGAATGATCGCAAGCAGAGGCTTTCCCTCCCGTCTCTCGGCACGTGCTTCCCTGCTGTGCTGTGCATCAAGTGCACCCCGGCAGTCGAAACTGAGTATCGCCGCGTACTTGACATTGCCCGGGGGTTTCGTTATGATTGTCAGGTTTTACTCCACTGTTCTTTATTGATATTCCAATTGAGCGCGTCCAGCGTGACCATTTGTATGCCGGCACTCCAGGATCAGACTGTATCGGTGTGTTGCGACGGTTACAGTATCGCTGCAAAGACGCCTCAGACTGTTCCATCGACACCGAAGAGCGAATCCCCCATCGCTCTTTTTTTATTCCCTTCGACGCACGTCCCTTGCACTCCAGTATTGAGCACACCAGACGCAGGAGAACTACGCACCCACCGGAGTCTGCCGGCCCCTGCGGGGTCCGCACCGACGCCGGTTCCAAACACGTAAATACCGGGAGGACATATTTATGTTTCGAATAACCATTGCGCCCGTGCGCACGGGATTCATGTTGCTGGCATGTGCGGTCGCATGCGCGGCCATGGCGGCGGGTCAATCAACGCAGGTCGCACCCGAGGACCTTGCCGGCCGTGCGGACGTCGTCGCCGTGGGGAAGGTAAGCAGCCTCTCCTCCCAGTGGACTGCAGATCATTCAAGAATATATACGACTGTGACGCTCTCGGTAGACCAGTATCTCAAAGGGGGAAATACAGGCGCGCCGCTCACTCTGCAGGTCGCCGGGGGTGAGGTCGCCGGGGTGGGTGAGATCTACAGCCACACCGCCGCATTCAAGAAAGATGAGAACGTTCTCGTGTTTGCAGAAAAAGACCGGCAGGGGATCTACCGTGTTTCTCACGGTCAACAGGGGAAGTTCAATGTCACAAAAGATGCGGTCACGGGAAAGGTGTTCGTCGGGAATCGTTCGATCGAGGATGTGGCGACTGCCGTCAGAAAAGCGATCGGAATCTCAACGCAGAAGCAGTAGAACCGGCATGCGGACTGCCACAGCGTTGTTCCGTGAAAACTCACATTGAGAACGGGGGAGAAGTTTATGAATCGTTTTTCGCTACTGCTCGTTGCCGCGTGCATCGCGATGCCGGTCATCGCGCTCAGCCAACAGAACTCTCTCTTGCTGCCATACCAGGCGCCGGGATACAAATACCAGATTGTGAATCCCAATGCGCAGGTGATCAAGACCTTCCAGGGGACGGCATTTAACGATGCCGCATGGCAGACGGGCACTGCCGCATTCGGGACCGTAAATCAGGCGGGTCAGAAGGCCTGCCCCCTGAACGACGCTGTGCACATCAAGGTGGCCTGGCAGACGTCGCAGGATCTCCTCATCCGGAAGCATTTCACGGTTCCATCCGGCGCGGCGAACGTGAAGGTTGCCGTCGCCGTCGAAAGCCAGGCCCAGGTGTTCGTCAACGGAACGGATATCTCGGGGGGTGTTCAGGACCAGGACAGCTGCGCTTCACTCGGCAACTTCGTGTTCACCGTTCCCGCTTCTCTCGTCAAGACCGGCGACAACGTTCTTGCTGTCCACGGAGTTATTGAGTCGAACACGGCGGATGATCCCTACTGGAGGACGAACTATCTCGATGTGCAGGTCACTGCCGACATACCGGCGACCATAACCGCTTCGGCCGGTCCGAACGGGACCATTTCGCCGGGAGGCGCGGTCGTCGTGCCTTTCGCCGGGAACCAGACATTCACGATTACGCCGAACACGGGATACTCCATCGCGAATGTTCTTGTCGACGGGGCGTCGGTAGGGGCGGTATCGTCATACACATTCACGGATGTACTAGCCAACCACACAATCAGCGCGACATTTGTGATCAAGACGTACCCGGTTGCGGGGACAGTGACCGTCGGCGGGGCCGGTCTTCCCGGTGTGACGGTGACGGCGACCGGGAGCGGCGGATTCACGGCTAGCGGTGTAACGACGACAGGCGGGGCGTACACGATCGGCAGTAACATTCCGTACGGCACCACGGGGGTCGTCATCGGGGCGTCTCTGACGGGGTACACGTTTACTCCGCTGTCGGTACCTGGTCCGGTGACGGGGCCTCTCACGGGTGAGAACATCAAGGGCACATTGAATACGTATCCGGTAACGGGGACAGTGGCCGTCGGCGGGGCCGGTCTTCCCGGTGTGACGGTGACGGCGACCGGGAGCGGCGGGTTCACGGCAAGCGGCGTAACGACGACAGGCGGGGCGTACACGATCAGCAGTAACATTCCGTACGGTACCACGGGGATCGTCATCGGGGCATCACTGACAGGGTACACGTTTACTCCGCTGTCGGTACCCGGTCCGGTGACGGGTCCTCTTTCGGGTGAGAACATCACGGGTACATTGAATACGTATCCGGTTACGGGGACAGTAACTGTCGGCGGAGCCGGCCTTCCCGGTGTGACGGTGACGGCGACCGGGAGCGGCGGGTTCACGGCAAGCGGCGTAACGACGACAGGCGGGGCGTACACGATCAGCAGTAACATTCCGTACGGTACCACGGGGATCGTCATCGGGGCGTCACTGACAGGGTATACGTTTACTCCGCTGTCGGTACCCGGTCCGGTGACGGGGCCTCTTACGGGCGAGAACATTACGGGGACGTTGAACACGTATTCGGTCTCAGGGACCGTGACCGTCGGCGGTGCCGGTCTTCCCGGTGTGACGGTGACGGCGACCGGGAGCGGCGGGTTCACGGCAAGCGGTGTAACGACGACAGGCGGGGCGTACACGATCAGCGGCGTGCCTCATTTCACGACCGGACTTACGCTGGCAGGAACGCTGACCGGGTACACATTTACCCCCCTGTCGGTATCCGGTACGGTGACGGGTCCTCTTTCGGGCGAAAACATAACGGGACGTTGAACACGTATACGGGGACCTTGAATACGTATCCGTTAACGGGGACCGTGACCGTGGGCGGGACCGGTCTTCCCGGGGTAACGGTGACGGCGACCGGGAGCGGAGGGTTTACGGCAAGCGGCGTGACGACGACAGGCGGGGCCTATACGATCAACGGCGTCGCTCACTTTGCAACCGGGATTACACTGTCAGCGACGCTGACAGGATACACGTTCACTCCCCTGACGATAGCAGGCCCGGTGACGGGCTCTCTTTCGAATGAAAACATCACGGGAACGTTGAACACGTATCCGGTCACGGGGACGGTGACTGTTGGCGGGACCGGGCTGGGCGGAGTGACTGTCGCCGCCAGCGGGGGATTTACGGCGAGCGTAACGACGGATGTGAGCGGTAACTACACAATAAGCGGTGTCCCTCACTTTACCACAGGAGTGGTTCTGACGGCGACGCTCAAAGGGTACACATTCAACCCACTGACGATCGCGGGTCCTGTGACGGGGTCTCTCTCAAACGAGAACATCACCGGGACATTGAATTCATACGCACTCACTACCTCTGTGCTCGTCTCTGCCACAGGCAGTGTCCTGAGAAGCCCGGACTCAACGACGTACCCCTACGGAAGCACGGTATCTCTGACAGCGTCTCCTGCCCGTAATTATCAGTTTTTCGGCTGGCAGGGAGATGCGGGTGGAGCCGGCAATACGAACCCGCTTCCCGTGCTTATCGATGGACCCAAGAATATAACCGCGGTGTTCATCATCGACACGCCTGCGGTAATAACCGTGAGTACCCTGAGCGAGAGTGCGCTTCGACAGGCCATTGCGGTCGCCAACGCTCATCCGGGAGCTGACACGATCAGGTTCACCGCATCCGGCACGCTCACACTGTCGGATTCGCTCCCGGGCCTGACGGACCAGGTTTTCCTTGACGGGGCCGGGCAGACCAATTACAACGGCACGCCGCAGGTGACGCTGACATTGTTGAACGGTTCTACTTCGACAAGGAAGAACGGCCTGTCGCTCCTCGGCGGATTCAGCACCGTTCGCGGTTTTGACATCACGCAGTTTGCGGGTGCCGGCATTTACATACGCGGGGATAGCAACACTGTGGTGGGCAATGTCATCGAACACAACCACGGGAACGGCGTCCTCATCGAAGATGGGAACGGCAACACGATAGGCGGGAGGCAGCCCGGCTCGGCAAACACGATCGACCATAATGACACGGCCGGTGTCGCGGTGAGGCAGTCCTCGTCCGTCCTTCCGCCATCAGGAAACGCAATACTGGGGAACTCCATATTCCTGAACGGTTCGCTCGGCATTGACCTCTCTTCCGACGGCGTCACGCCGGACCATTATCAGCCGGGCCCGTCGAAGATCGTCTACAGGCCGGCGGTCCCCCCGGGCGTTAATTTCTTCCAGAACTACCCGCTCCTTGCGTACGCCTCAACGGGTGCGGCCGGGCAGGCGACAGTCGAAGGTTCACTGCTCAACTGGCCGAAGACACCGTTCCGGATAGAGATCTTCGCGAATGACAGTGTCAATGCATCCGGCTACGGCGAGGGAAAAACCCTTATCGCCTCGCAGGTCGTGACGACAAACGACACCGGATACTCCTATTTCATTATCCCATCGAATGCTCCGCTCACGTTCGGTCAGTATATTTCCGCCACCGCGACTGATTCGGCCGGTAACACGTCGGAGTTCTCAGCGTCGCTTCCGGTGGGTGTGAAGACGAAGTACTACGGCAACCACTATGTCCTCAACACGACGCTCTCGGGGATTCCTCTCCACTGGGCGGATGGGAAAGGGGCATACACGATCAGCGCAAGCATTCCGGTTGCGGATACGCCTGCGATCAATGCTTCGTTCAATACGTGGAATTCTCTTCCTGAGCTGAAATACACGGGAGCAGGGACGACGACCTCGACGCAGTGGGGGGGAACCCCGACGGGATCAACAATCTCGTCTGGGTCACGGACAACTGGACGGGCGTCACGGGAGCTGATGCCAGTGTCATAGCGGTGACGCGAGTGAGATACAATGCACTCAACGGCGAGCTGACGGACGCCGATATAGCGTTCAACGCCCAGGCGTTCCAGTTCGGCGATGCGACGAACACCACGCTGACGGTCATGAAAGACATGCAGGACGTCGCCACGCACGAGATAGGACATTTCGGCGGACTGGCGGACATCTACAATCCCGGGTACCCGCAGTATGTTCCTTCCATGGGTGTTGCAAACGACACCGTCACCATGTACGGGCTGATCAAGGATCTGGAAACGTCCAAACGGTTGCTTCATGCCCCGGATACTGCGGCGATGAACTTCGTGTACAGCCATATCCCTGCGAGCCACGTCGATCTGGTCCTTGTCTTTGACGGATCTGCTCCGTATGATACCGCGTATCATGCCTTCGGCCCGTCGAAGAACAGCGCAACGGAGCTGGTGGGAAGGATGAGGGTGGGCGACCGGCTGAGCGTTGTACAGCTCCCGAATACCGTCGTATTCCCCCTCCAGCCGATTGTTGATGCGACGACTCAGGCTGCCGCGATCAACGCGATCAACGGGCTCTCAACCGGCGGTTCAAGCGCGATCGGTGCAGGCCTCCAGACCGGAGGGGCTCAGCTGACCGGCGCTCCACCTCTGGCAACGAACGCCCGCGCAATGATACTCTTCAGCGCCGGCGAGGAGACGGGGTCTCCCGCCGCCCTGAGCGTCGTCCCCGCTCTTCGCGCGACGGGTACGCACCTCTTTACGCTCGGTTTCTCGAACAGCCCGGGCCAGGATCTCGACAGCCGGCTCGCCGACACAACACAGGGTGCCTATTATCTGACCGCCGATACGACGATCGGCCTTGTCGTGAAACAGATCTGGAACAATATCGCCGGGTTGCAGCTCGTCGGAGACTCCACGCTCTTCTCGCAGGGGGTGAACTACCAGGGTGGCGTCAACTGGCAGGGGGGGGTGAACTGGCAGGGAGGGGTCAACTACCAGGGAGGTGTCAACTGGCAGGGAGCGGTCGATCCCGGCACCACGACAATTCTCCCTGGCGTGAACTGGCAGGGGAGTACGTTCGTGCTCGCTCTGCTCCCGCCGGGTGTCACGAATACGAGCAACGCGATCACGCCTTCGAATTATGCCAGCTTCCCGGGAATTCAGTACATCGTCGGGCCGACGTACAGCTACTACATCATCAAGAATCCCGCACCCGGGACGTGGACGCTTGTCCCGTTCGGGGCTAACAACACGCCTGTCCCGACAAATCCGGAACCGATCATACTCTCACTCACCGCGATCGGCGACGTGACAATGGGTGTGACAATCAACAAGTCCGTGTACCTGCCCGGGCAGATCGTACAGGTGCAGGCAGTTCTCTCGCAGGGCGGGCAGCTGACCGGCAGTCTTCACGTCGTGGGGGGCTCGCCGATCAGTAACGCTTCTGTGACTGCTTCGGTGACCATTCCGGGGACGACAACGGTCCAGACGTTCAAGCTGTTGCCCCAGGGAAACGGGCTGTATACCGGGTCATTCACGAACACGCTGGCCAAAGGGACATACAACTTCACGATCACGGCGACGGGATCGTACAGCGCCGGCGGTCCGGGGATTCCCGTTCTCCAGCCGTTCACCCGGCAAAATCAGCAATCTGTGTACGTCTCCCCGCCGTTCATCGGAAACGCTGTGCTTGTGGCGAATACCTCGGCGACAATCAGGGACAGTTCAACCATTGCCTCCGGGAGCGTGATCGTGAGCAACAAGGGGGGTCGGCTTTCCGTGTCTACGGGGGTAACGACACCCGCACGGTTTACACTGAAGGCCGACACCCTCACGATCGCCCCGGGCGCGAGCGCCGCAAGCGATCTTTATTTCAACGTGCTCAAAAGTTCCGGGACGCTGGGGGGATCGCAGATCACGCCGCTCGGTCCGTTCCCGCTTGTCTCGCTTCCGCCGTTTGAGACGTCGAACCCCGGGACGAATGACGTGATTGTGCTGCCGTTCTTCAAGGTGACGCTCGCTCCCGGTAAGTACCGCACGGTGTTCGTCTCGCCGCTCGGCACGCTCGTCCTGAGCGGTGGGGGGGCATACGAGATGAAGACGCTCGAGGTGGAGAATTACGCGAAGGTCATCGTCGGTGCAGCTTCCCACGTGCACGTGGCGCAGGGGATGGAGGCGGAGAGCGGTTCATACGTCGGGCCCGCACAGGGGAGTACGATTGACGCTTCAAACATCGTCATCTATGTTGCCGGGCCGGATTCACTCAGCCCGTTCTCGAAGGTGGCGGCCGATATCGGGCCTTCTGCGACCATATTCGCGAACATTTATGCGCAGAAGGGGACTGTTCTCCTCGATAACCTCACGCAGGCCACCGGGTCGTTCCTGGGAAACAGCATCACAGTCGGGAAGAAGGTCCAGCTGACGCTCGCGAACTCTTTCGCCGGGCTTTCCAAGGAATCGCCTTCAGGCTGGACACAGGAGCCGAATATTACGCCGGAAGAGGCCGGAGTCCCTGTGACATACTCGCTGTCCCAGAACTACCCGAACCCGTTCAATCCCTCGACGCAGATCAGGTACGGTCTGCCGAAGCAGAGCGCCGTGAGGCTGACGATCTATAACGTCCTGGGACAGGAGATCGTCCGCCTGGTGGACGACGTCGAATCTGCAGGGGTCCATGAGGTCCGGTGGAACGGAACGACCGCGGGGGGGATCCCCGTGAGCTCGGGCGTGTACTTCTACCGGATCACGGCGGGAAGCTTCACCGACATACGGAAGATGCTCCTGCTGAAGTAGTGCCGGGGGCATCTGAAGGGGGGAAAAATAATCCAAGCTATCGCGGGCTCCGGCCTGCGATAGCTTGGCCCTTTTCGTAAAGAGGTTGAAATACACTTTCCGTGCGCATGACAATCGTCCGCGTCATCTCCACCCCGGGGAGGATGCCTGCGGGGGCGACCCGCCCCTGCCGGGCAACGGCCGCCCTCGTGGGAATGTGTCTTTTCCTGTCCGGTCTTCTCCACGCACAGACCACGATGCACCTGACCCACCTCACCGTGAAACAGGGGCTTTCGCAGGGGGACGTGATGTGCACGTTCCAGGACGACAGGGGGTTCATGTGGTTCGGGACGCAGGACGGGCTCAACAGGTATGACGGGTACTCGTTCAAAGTGTTCAGGCACAATCCCGAGGACCCGCGCACCATTGACGACAGCTGGATCACGTCGATCGCGCAGTCTCCCGATGGAGCGATCTGGATCACGACAAGGGGGAGCTCGGGGCGTGTGAACAGGTTTGACCCGCTGACGGAGACGTTTGCGAGCTTCCCCCGGGACAGCGTCGCGATTGCGGGCGCACGCATCAGCGCGAACCGGTCGGAATTCATTGACGACCTCGGCAACCGATGGTCGGGCCCCGGGGCGATCGGCGGGGGGCTGGCCTGTTACGATTCTGTGCGGAAGACCGGGAGAGTCTACCGGCACGACGTGAATGACCCGAACAGCCTCATCGACGACCGGGTCTACTCTGTCTACGGAGACCGGCGGGGACGGATCTGGGTATCCACGCATGAAGGGCTGGATTGTTTCAACAGGGAGACCGGAACGTTCACGCACTACGTGCACGACGACGGAAACCCGAACAGCCTGAGCGACAACTGGGTGTGGCCGGTGATCGAAGACAGGACCGGCGTGCTCTGGGTCGGCACATTCAGGGGAGGATTGAACAGGTTCGACCCGTCCACGGGCACGTTCACGCATTTCCGGCACGACGAGTCCGACCCCCGGAGCCTGAGCGACAACCGCATCTATTCGCTCTACCAGGACCGCTCGGGGATTGTCTGGGTGGGAACCGGTGAACACGGTGTCGACCGTTTTCTTCCCGAGCGCGCCCCGTTCGTGAGCGTCTCGCATGACGGCGCGAATCCTGCGAGCCTCGTCAACGACAATGTCCTGTCGATGTTCGTCGACAGGGAAGGGGTGCCCTGGATCGGCACGCGTGCCGGGCTTGACCGGTTCGACCGCCGGTCGTACGCATTCACCCATTTTATCCACGACCCGGCCAGTCCCCGGAGCATCGGTGACAACCAGGTGCAGAGTTTTGCGGAAGACCGCTCGGGCATGCTCTGGCTCGGGACGGTGAGCAACGGTCTGGACCGGTTCGACAGGAGGACCTCCGTGTTCACCCATTTCCGGCACGATCCGTTGAATCCCCGGAGCCTGAGCGACAACAGGGTGTACGCGCTGTGCGAGGACCGCGACGGCACGCTGTGGGTGGGGACATACGGAGGGGGCCTGGACAGGTACGATCCGTCGACGGGGGATTTTACCGTGTATGCGCACCAGGATTCCTCCGGGGGGAGCCTGGCGGCGGCCGGCGTCTGGGCTCTCTGTGCGGACCACCTGGGGGAACTCTGGGTGGGGACGAGCGGCGGGGGCGTCGACCGGTTCGATCCCGGGACGGGGACGTTCGTCCACTACCGGCACGACCCCGCTGATCCCGGGAGCCTCAGCGACAACGACGTTCTCTGCATCACGGAGGACCGGGGTGGGTCCGTGTGGGTCGGGACGTTCAGCGGGGTGAACCGGCTGGACCGCACGACGGGGAAATTCACGCGATACGGCGTCAGGGAAGGGCTGGCAAACGACTTCGTGTTCGGCATACTCGAGGATGACCGCCGCAACCTCTGGATGAGCACGAATAACGGGATCTCGAAGTTCGATCCGCAGCACGCATCGTTCCGCACGTACGACGAGGCGGACGGGCTCCAGGGGAACGAGTTCAACCAGGGCGCATACGCGCGCGATCCGCGGACCGGAGAGATGTACTTCGGCGGAGGGAACGGGTTCAACCTTTTCCAGCCCGACAGCGTGCGGGACAACCCGTATATCCCTCCCGTCGTGTTCAGCTCGTTCGTCCGGTACAACTCGGACGACAAGGAGGGAAAGCCGATCGAGGAAAAGGGGATCGCCGCCCGGGAGGGGATCCGGCTCTCCTACAAGGATAATGTCGCCACCTTTGAGTTTGCATCGCTGAATTACTATAATACGTTCCGGAACCAGTACGCCTACAGGCTCGAGGGGTTCAACGACACGTGGATCCAGCTCGGTTCCGAACACAGGGCGACGTTCACGAATCTGGACGGCGGGACATACACGCTCCGTGTGCGCGGATCGAACAATGACGGGGTATGGAACGACGGGGGGGCGGCGCTCCGCATCGTCGTTACGCCGCCGTGGTGGAAGACCCCCTGGGCCTACGGCGCCTACGCGGTCCTCTTCCTGTACGCCCTGTACCTGATCCGCCGTTTCGAGATCAACCGCCAGCAGCAGAGGGCGCGGGTGAAAGAGTCGGATCTGCGCGCAAAGGCGGCGGAAGCGGAAAAACGGGCCCTGCAGGCGGAGAACGACCGGAAAACGAAAGAGCTCGAAGACGCGCGCCTGCTCCAGCTTTCGATGCTTCCCCGGGATGTGCCCCGGCTTGCGGATTTCGACATCGCCGTGTACATGAAAACGGCGACGGAGGTCGGGGGAGATTACTACGATTTCAGCACGGCGCCGGACGGCGCGTTGAGCGTCGCGTTCGGAGATGCGACGGGCCACGGGATGCAGGCGGGGACGATTGTCACGCTCATGAAAGGGCTGTTCCTCTCCGATGCGGCGCGGTTCGACATCCAGGTGTTTTTCAACCACTGCAGCAGGGCGATCAAGGAGATCAGGCTCGGAAGACTGTTCATGGCCTTCACGCTCGTCCGGCTGAAAGGGGAGAGGCTCTCATTCTCCAGCGCCGGGATGCCTCCGGTGTTCCTGTACAGGCAGAACGACGGTTCCGTGGAGGAGATTCTCCTGAAAGGGATGCCGCTGGGGGCGATGAAGAATTTTCCGTACGCGCTTCACGAAGAAGACCTCCGTCCGGGGGATGCCGTGCTTCTCCTTACCGACGGCCTCCCGGAGCAGAAGGACGCCTCCGGTGAAATGTTCGACTACGCCAGGGTGCAGAGCGCGCTGGCGGAAGTGGGGGGAGGATCGACGGACGAGATCCTCGGACGGCTCGTCCACGATGCGGAAGGCTGGCTGAAGGGTGCTTCGCCCGACGACGATATCACGATGCTCGTCATCAAACGTAAACAGAACGGACACAGTGCGGAAGGGACCCCATGACCGGTGCAGTGACGATGAAGATGACGCTCCCGAGGATTCCGGACATCGAGCTTGTCGCCCTGGAAGGGCTGGACAGGCTCGCCCGCCATCTGGGGATCGCGGAGGAGAAGATCGGCGAAGCCAGGATCCTCGTGACCGAGGCGGTCATCAACGCGCTCGAGCACTCGGGGGAGAAGCAGCCGGCCGTCCGCGTGGAATTCACGATGACGACAGGGGACCTTTCGATCTTCGTGCGCGACTACGGGAAAGGATTCGAGCCCGCCGCCGTCGAGGAGCCGGATATCCGCTCAAAGCTCGGTGCGAAGAGCAAGCGGGGGTGGGGTCTCAATTTAATGAAATCGATGTCGGATGATTTCCGCATCGAATCGAACAGGAACGGCACCAAGATCACCATCAAGAAGCTTCTTCGCTGAGACAATACCATGGAACAGCCATTCAGCCTGACGTCGGATATCCGGGACACCTGTCTTGTCATCACGACCTCGGGATACGTCAACAATGTGGGGGGGGAAACGATCGCCGCCGAGTTCAACCGGCATTTTGAGCAGGGGATCAGGTGCGTTGTGATCAACCTGGGGAACTCCAGGGTCGTCAACTCGGTCGGCATGTCGTTCCTCATCGAGATCATCGAGCGCCTTGAGGAGGCCGGGGGCAAGCTCGTCTTCACCGACCTGGATCCGGCGGTGGAAAAAATGCTCTCCATCATGGGGCTGTTCCAGTATGCCGGGAAGGAAAAGACCGTGGCGGACGCTGTTGCCTCGCTTGCAGGCGGGGGGAAGGCCCCCCGATGACGGTCCACGCAGACGCCGGCACGCTCCGCGGAGGGACCGGCGCACACATCGAAGCACTGCAGGAAGCATTCCGGGTCCTCTCGGGAGCAGGCACGTTCAAAGAACAGGCCGCCCGTTTCCGCGCGGTCCTCGGCGGGTATTTTGCCGGCGACGCGGTCTCTCTCTTCGCCCGGAGGGGTTCGGCCTGGGAGGTCGTTGCCGGGGGGACCGCGGAGAAGTCACGGGTCCCCCCCTTTCCCGGGGAAGGGCCGGACTCTTCCTCGTCCCCGGAGCCGGGGACACTGCACATTGTCCAGAAACTTGCGGATGGCTCTGAAATCGGCGTGGCGCTCTCCCGCCGGGGGAGCGGGGATCCGTACGCGGAGGGCGACCGCATCACGCTCCGCCTCTTCCTGACGGTCTTCGAACATGTCCACAGGGAGATGATCTCCCGGAAGAACGAGAAGGACCTCATATTCTCCCTGAATCACCGGGTCCTCCAGCTGAACAGCCTGATCGACACGGGGATCGAGGTCTCCCGGATTTCCGGGGACACTCCCCCGCACCACGTCGCCCTGGAGCGGGCTGCGTCCCTGACGAATGCCTCCGCCGGAGTTGCGCGCGTGTCACGCTCGGACGGAACGGGGGAGGAAATCTGGTTCCCTCACGGCCCGGGGTCCGGGCGCGAAGAAGGGCGCACGCAGGCGATCGAATCCGGATTTGAGTTCGGCGGGGAACGGTATGCGTTCCGCCTGTTCGACAAGGAGAGCAGGAGCGGCATCATCCCCTTCGACGAAACCGACCAGCTCCTCCTGGATGCCCTCGCGCGGCAGGTCCACGCCGCGCTGGAAAACCGCTACCTCCACCGGGAGGCGCTCGAGAAGCAGAAGATCGAGCAGGACATCGCGGTGGCCGCCGCGATTCAGCAGCGCATACTTCCCAAGACGCTCCCCGCTATCGAGGGGTACGACATCGCGGGCATCAACATCCCGTCGAAATCCGTCGGCGGCGACTACTACGACTGCATTCCTCTTTCGGACGGCCGCTGCGCACTGGTGATCGCCGACGTCGCCGGGAAAGGCGTGCCCGCCGCCCTTCTCGTCAGCAGTTTCCATGCGTATCTGACGGCCTACCTCGAGGCCGCGGTGCCGCTCGTCGAGCTTGCGGCGCGGCTCAACAGGGTCATCGCGCGGGCCTCGACCGAGGACAAGTTCATCACGGCGTTCCTGGCGATCCTGGATCCTGCCACAGGGGAGATGGAAACGGTGAACGCGGGGCACAACCCGGTGTTCCTCCGGCACGGTGACGGGACGCTTCGCGAGCTTTCGCTCGGGGGAATTCCTCTCGGGATGCTCGATGTGGATTTTCCCTACCAGAGCGAATCGGTCACGATGGGGAGCGGAGAGCGCCTCCTCCTGTACACCGACGGGATACCCGAAGCCACGGATCTCCGTCAGAAGCTCTACGATGAGGACTTCCCGCTCAGGGATTTCGTGCAGGGGCGGGTCCCGGCCCGTGCCGAGTTGTTCGTGCAGGACCTGATCGCCGACGTCAGGAAGTTCACCGGTCCCGCACCCCAGAACGACGACATCACCGCGCTCTATCTGCTGAAGCGCTGAACTCATCCCCCACCGGGAAACCGACGATGAAACCCTTCCCCCTTGCCCTCATGCTCGCCGCCCTCTCCGCGCTCCCCGCCGCCGCCGGGGCGCAGGAACCCGACACGCAGGCGCTCGCCCGTGAGGTCAGGGCGGAGTTTCTTCACACCTGGCGCGCGTACAGGACGTATGCCTGGGGACACGACGAGCTCAAACCGCTCAGCAAATCCCCGCGCGACTGGTACGGTGCGCCCTTCTACATGACGGCGATGGACGCCCTCGACACGATGATCCTGATGGGACTGAAGGAGGAGGCGGACAGCACGCGCGAGTTCATCGCGACGCACCTGTCGTTCGACAGGGACGTGTACGCGAAGAATTTCGAGTTCACGATACGGTTCCTCGGCGGCCTGCTCTCGTCGTACCAGATGACGGGGGACCGGAGGCTCCTGGCGCTCGCGCGCGATCTCGGCGACAGGCTCCTGCCGGCATTCCGTTCGCCCACGGGGATGCCCTATGTCGAGGTGAACCTGAAGACCGGCGCGGTCCGGGGGACGAACAGCAACCCCGCCGAGGTCGGAACCCTCCTCGTGGAGTTCGGTACGCTCAGCAGGCTCACCGGTGACGTGCGGTACTACGACGCCGCGAAGAAGGCCCTCACCGTTCTCTTCAACCTCCGCTCGCCGATAGGACTCGTCGGCGAGAGGATCGACATCGAGACCGGAACCTGGACCGGGACGGACAGCCACGTCAGCGGATGCATTGATTCGTACTACGAATATCTCGTCAAGTGCGCGCGGCTCTTCGGGGATGAGGACTGCCGGCGCATGTGGAGCGCATCGGCCGGCCCGCTGAAGACGTGGCTCGCGGACACTTCATACGGAGGCCTCTGGTACGGTCACGCCGACATGCGGACCGGCAAACGGACGGCGACGCTGTTCGGCTCGCTTGACGCGTTTTTCCCTGCGGTCCTCGCCCTCTCCGGAGACGTTCCCGGGGGAGCGGCCCTGGAGGAATCCTGTTTCAGGATGTGGGAGAGATACGGTATCGAGCCCGAGCTCTTCGACTACAGCACGATGACGGCCCGCGATTCCTCTTACGGGCTCAGGCCGGAGATCATCGAGTCGGCCTACTATCTCTACCACTATACGCACGACAGGCGGTATCTCCGGATGGGAGAGGCGTTTCTGGAGGGGCTGAAAACGTACTGCCGGACGGATGCCGGGTACGCGGAACTGTCGAGCGTGGTTTCGAAGAAGAAAACGGATTCCATGGAGAGCTACTTCCTTGCGGAGACACTGAAATATCTCTATCTTCTTTTTGCGCCGCCGGAGACGCTCGATTTCGATGCGGTGACGTTCAATACCGAGGCTCATCCACTGAGAAGGACATGGTAAACGAGGGGGAGGATGCGATGAGACCATTTGGGTATACGCTCTCGTCATTCGGCGACATGAGTGCCAGGGCCGGGGCGGTGCGCCGCCGGGAGATTTCCCCGGGGGACAGCATCATGGTCAGGACGCAGAACTCCGTCTACGCCCTGCGGCTCGGGGACGACGGCTCGTTCTCCGTGTCCGGGGGGTGGTTTCGCCGCAAGGGGAGGGAGAACGCGCGCATGACGATCACCGGCTGTTCACTCGGCGGAAACATGATCCGGGTCGACACCATCGTCGCGTGCGGGTTCTCGATCGAGTTCGGCAACCGGCTCGTGACCAGCCCCGTGCGGAGCTTTTTCATTCTCCGAAGGGGCTGGGTCAACTAACCGATGGCAAAACTTGTCTACGGATTGCACCAGTCCCTCGACGGCTACGTCGACCACAAGACGCTTGGGCCGCCTGTGCCCGCGGTCTTCCGTCACTTCCTCGAGCAGGTGCGGGGCCTGACGGGCCTCATCTACGGTCGCCGCATGTACGAGATCATGCGTTACTGGGACGAAGATCTTCCTGATTGGGACGCGGACGAGCGCGAATTCGCGGTGGCATGGCGGAGGCAGCCGAAGTGGGTCGTGTCGCGTTCCCTCAAGTCCGTCGGCCCCAACGCCACGCTTGTCGCCCTTGACTTCGAGAAGGTGATACGCAGGCTGAAGGCTGAGCTGGCCGGCGAGATTCACGTCGGCGGACCGGTCCTGGCGCAAAGCCTGACCGAGGCCGGTCTTATCGATGAGTATAGACTCTACCTCCGCCCCGTCGTACTTGGCGGTGGCACGCCATTTTTCGCCGGCCCCCGTCCGCCGCTCCACCTGGTGGCCAGCGACGTGATCGCCGATGACATGATTCGCCTGACATACGTTCCTGCTTAATCGCGCATCTCGCTCGGCGGACTTGACACTGAATCCTGTTTGACGTAAATTTTACGATTCTCGTTTTTCCGTTCATTGAATTAAGGCTCGTACCGGATCCCCCGTGCATCAACTGCATTTCGGCCATCCTGTTTCCCTCCGCCTGTCGCTTCCAACGAATACACCCCTACCTGTTGCTGATTTCGCAGATAATTTCAGATTCTCCGCCTCTTCCTTCCCACCCGCTGCGGTGGTATGCCCGTGAAGAAGATCGGCAAATACGAGATCGTCGAAGAGCTCGGCCGGGGGGGCATGGGTGTCGTCTACAGGGCGTACGACGCGAGCCTGGAACGGGACGTGGCGCTGAAGGTCATCCAGCAGATCGCCCTTGACGTCGCCGATACCAAGGCGCGTTTTTACAGGGAGGCGCGGATGGCGGCGAGGCTCTCGCACGATGCCATCGCGGTCATCTACGAGATCGGCGAGGAAGCGGGGGTCCCCTTCATCGCGATGGAGTACCTGCCGGGAAGCGATCTGCGGATGGTCATCGAGAAGAAAGAGAACCTCTCGCTCGAACAGAAGCTCGACTACGCGCGGCAGATCTGCCGGGGACTCCAGTACGCGCACGCCAAGAACGTCATCCACAGGGACATCAAGCCCGAGAACGTCAAGCTCCTCGACGACGGGCGGGTGAAGATCATCGACTTCGGCATCGCCAAGCCCTACACGCCGACGTCGTCCCCCGAGGAGAAAAGCACGAACGCGGTCCTGACCCGGATGGGGATGCGGATCGGGACCCCCTGGTACATGTCCCCCGAGCAGGCCAGGGGAAACCCCGTCGACAGGAGGACGGACATCTTCTCGTTCGGCGTCGTCCTGTACGAACTGCTCACCTACGCAAAACCGTTCACGGGGGACGATACGACCGTCCTCTACAAGATCCTGCACGAGGAGCCCGCGCCCATCAAGCTCGAGGAGAGCGGGCTGACGGATGACCTGCAGAAGATCCTCTCCCGGTGTCTTGCCAAAGACCATGAAGAGCGGTACGCCGACTGCTCGGAGATCCTCCGTGACCTCGTGGCGCTCACCGCGGGGCCGTCCCCCGATCCCAGGATCCGCGCGCTGCTGGCCCAGGGGATCGCCCACGACAGGGCCGAGCGGTACGAGGACGCGGCCTCGGCGTTCAACCAGATACTGGAAATCGATCCCGAGAATCCGCAGGCGCGGTCGTTCCTGAAACGGCTGTCGATGAGAGACAGGGAGACGTTCATGCGGAACGTCCTCGCGGGGAACGTCATCGGGACGGTGATCTCCCATTTCCAGATCCTGGACCGGATCGGCGGCGGGGGAATGGGGGTCGTGTACAGGGCCGAGGACATGTCCCTCAAGCGGATCGTGGCGCTGAAATTCCTGATGCCCGATCTCGTCCGGGACCCCTCGGCGAAGAAACGCTTCCTGAAGGAGGCGCAGGCGGCGTCCGCCCTCGACCATCCGAACATCTGCACGATCCACGAGATCAGCGAAACCGAAGAGGGGCTCCTCTTCATCTGCATGGCGTTCTACGGCGGCGAGAACCTGAGCGCGAAGATCTCCCGGGGCCCTCTGACGGTCGGCGAGGCGCTCGACATCGTCATACGGATCGGCCGCGGACTGGCCAAGGCGCACGAGCACGGGATCGTGCACAGGGACATCAAACCGGCCAACGTCATCATTACGGCGGACTCCGAGGTGAAGATCGTCGATTTCGGGCTTGCCAAGCTCTCCGGGGGGACGCAGATCACGCGTGTCGGCGCCCGGATGGGGACGCTTCCCTACATGTCCCCCGAGCAGATCAGGGGGCTCACGCTCGATCACCGGACGGATATCTGGTCCCTGGCGGTCCTCCTGTTCCAGTCGCTCACCGGGAAGCTCCCGTTCCAGCGGGAATATGAGGCGGCGATGCTGTACGCCATCGTGACCGACGACCCGCCTCTCCTGACGAGCGCGCGGAGCGGGCTTCCCCCGGAACTTGAAAGCATCGTCACGCGGGCGTTGAAGAAAGAGCCGAACGAACGGTACGCCTCGGTGCAGACCATGGTGGACGAGCTCGAGGCGGTGAGGGCCCGGGTCGTCCAGACGAAGGACCTTGCCGTTGACCGGAGCACCGAAGCGGAGTCGCTGCTCCGCGAAGCGAGCGATCTCCTGAAGCACGGCCGCTACCAGGAATCGCTCGCGAGAGCCGAAAAAGTCCTGAGAGTGGCGCCGGCGGACACCCGCGCCCGGGACATCCGCGACGAGTGCAACCGGAAGCTCGGGGAGGCGAACCAGGTGACCGTCCTGCTCAGGGAAGGGACCGCGCTCTTCGACAGGGGAAGATTCCGGGAGGCCCGCGAGGTCCTCGAAGACGTTCTTGCCGTCCAGCCGGCGCAGCCCGATGCCACGCGGATCATCGAGGCGGCGAACGACAAACTCGAGCAGCACGAACAGGTGGAAAAGCTGATCGCCGAGGGGGAGATCTCCCTCAAGCACGGAAAGGTCGATGCCGCGGCTGCCGCGTTCCGGCGCGTCCTCGATCTGCAGCCGGACGACCGGGATGCGCAGCGGGGATTGAAGAAGGTCGAAAAGGCGAGGGCCGAACGACCCTCGGGGCACGCCACCCCCCGGCCGGGCCAGCACGCGGCAAAGGGGAAGCGGACGCTCTGGCTCATCCTGGGCGCAGCGGCGCTCTGCGCCGTCGCGGCAGGGGTGATCCTGCTGCTCCCGAAGCAGCAGGCGGCGCCCCGCGTGGACGTCGCGCAGGAACCGCCGGCGGACCCGTCGCTCCCGGCTGCGGCGGCGAAGACCGACATGCTCTCGCTGAAGGCGGCAGCCGACAAGTCCGGCGCGCCGACGCTCGGCAAGGTGAAGTACGACCAGGCGGCGAACCTGGAGAAAAAAGGAGAGGAAGAATTCAGTACCGGCGCCTTCGGCGACGCGCGCCAGTCGTTCGAACAATCCGGCGTGCTGTACAGGTCGTCGGCGGACGATGCAAAGGCCGCCACCGCGGCGACGACGGACCTGAACGGTCTCAGGGACCTTGTCTCCTCCGCCCGGGAGGAGATGCTCGTACAGAAAATGAAGGCCTCGGCAAACGGCTCCTCGGGAGCCCGGTTCGACGAAGCCGCGAAATTCGAGCGGGAGGGAGACAAAGCGCGCCGCGCGGAAACCAGGGAGGGACTGCAGGGCGCGAGGAATTCCTACCTGCAGGCCAGGGACGGGTACGGCAAAGCCAGCGAGGAAGTGGAACGGATTGCGGTCCAGAGAAGGGATGCCGAAGTCCAGAACGCCGCGATGACGCAGGCGAAACAGGGCGTTCCCGGCGGCGACGCGGAGAAACGGGCGAACGCGAAATACCGGGATGCGGGGGAAGCGGAGAAATCCGCCCGCGCCCTGATGCAGTCCCGCGACTTTGCCGGCGCGCGCGACGCCTTTACGAAGGCCGGGTCGCTGTACGCCGGCGCGGCGGGCGAGATCAAGGCCGCCCTTGCCGCGGCGAAACCCGCGGCACCGGCCGCGGAGTCCCGACCCCCGGAGAAGGAAGAGCCCGCGAAGAACGTGAGGCCGGAGCGTGAATCCGGCGTCCGTCAGGTTCTCGAAACCTACAAACGCAGCTTTGAGGACGGGGACGTCCCGACGCTCGCCGCGCTCCGCAATCAAAGCCCCGATGCGGCGAAAGGCTCCGAGGATTTCTTCAGGAACACTGAGAACCGGTCCGTGACGATCGGGCAGATCACGCTGAACCCGGATCTCATCCACGCGCGGGCCGAGCTCGTGCAGAAGTACTCCATGAAAGATCACAACGAGGCGGAACAGACGAACCCGGTGGATGTCTCTCTCGAATTCGCCGCCGGCCGCTGGACCATCACATCCTTTTCACGGAAGTAGATCTCTCATTCACCTGCAGGAAGGGAACGGAATCATGAAGACAAGGATACCGGGTGGAATTCTCTGCGCTCTCCTGATGTGTGCGCTCCTGTGTGCCCCGGGCGCGCACGCACAGCTCAACACCGTGTTCAGCGACATGTTCCGGACGATCCTGGGCCCCGCGAGCCTCCAGAAGGCGGGAGGGCAGGCGAACCACCAGAATCATTTCCTGCACTCCGATTCGGTCGCCAACGATCAGCTCGTCCCCGCGCTGAACAGCCTCATCGCGGGAAACGTCTCGTCGTTCCCCCTGAGCTCCACGGGCGCGGGGGTGATTTACGAGGCTTCCGCCGGGCTCGATCCCGTCACCGGGCTGCCGCTTCCGGCGTCGACGAGCCTGGGCCCGATTTTCGGCGAGACGGGGAAGCCCCTGGGGGCGGGGAAGATTGCACTTGAAGTGAGTTACACCTACCTTGACCTCGCAAGCTTCCGCGGGCTCCCCACCGACCAGATGCAGTTCGCGTTCACGCACCAGGAGGTGCCGAACCGGGCAACGGGGAAACCCGATTCCGTCCTGGGGCTCAACCCGAACGAGAGCGACGTCATTACGATCACGACGGACCTCCACGCGCGCGCGGAGATCGGCGCGCTCTCGGCGACGATGGGAGTGACGAAGGACCTCGATGTCGGCGTGGCCGTTCCGCTCATCAGCCTCACGCTCAGCGGTACCGCCCGGGCGGTGATCAGCAGCTACTCCTTCGCCGTGGTGGGATACGCCAACCACTATTTCGGCGGGGACTCGCTCCACCCCATACTCCAGACCGCGTATCCGTACAGCCGGACGGCCACCGGCATCGGCGACGTCGCCCTGCGGGCCAAGTACTCGATCGCCCGGGGGGGGAGCCTGGACGCCGCGGCGCTCCTTGATCTCCGCCTCCCGACGGGGAAGACGGAAGACTTCCTCGGGAACGGAAAGGCGTGGGGGAGCATCTGGGGGATCATCTCCCGCAGGGTGGGGGACGTCACGCCCCACCTCAACGTCGGATATACGAGGAATCCCGCCGACTTCCAGAGCGACGCCCTGGAATTCAGGGCCGGGTTCGACGACAAGTTCTTTTCGACGCTCACATTCGCGCTCGATATCCTGGGGCACATCGACCTGAACTCGTCGAAGGGAGTCCACCTGGCCCCCGGGACGACGACGATCTACGATCACCCGGGGAAATTCCCCACGACGGACAGCACGGGGGTCGCCGTGCGCCAGGTCGCCAACAGCAACATCCCCGACAGCAACACCGACGACATTTACAGCGCCGCAATCGGGTTCCGGTACTCGCCGGCCGAAAGAATCGTTCTCGTGTTCAACATGCTCGTCCCCCTGAACAACAAGGGCCTGAGGGCGGCGCTCGCCCCCACGCTGGGATTCAGCGCTTCGTTCTGAGGTCCGATGGCAAAAGAATACGATCCGCGGATGCATTCCGCCGAACACATCCTCAACCAGACGATGGTCCGGATGTTCGGGCGCGGGCGGTCCTTCAGCGCGCACGTCGAGAAGAGGAAATCGCGGTGCGACTACCGGTTCGACCGCGACCTGACGGACGCGGAACGGGGGGAGCTCGAGCGGCGCGTCAATGAGGTCGTAGCCGCCGACCTGCCGGTGTCGGAGGAGTTCCTCCCGCGTGAGGCTGCCGGGCAAGCATTCGACCTCTCCCGTCTGCCCGGAGAGGCCGGGGGGACGATCCGCATCATCCGCATCGGCGACTACGATGCCTGTCCCTGCCGGGGGGAGCACGTCCCGAGCTCGGGAGCCGTGGGAAGCGTCCGGATCATCTCCACGAGCTTCGGCGACGGCGTCCTCCGCGTCCGGTTCACGCTCCGGGACTGATTCCGTTTCACCTTCCGTTCCTTGCACGCTCATTCCATGAAAGGCCCACGCCCATGAAACGACTTATTGCGCCCCTGTGCGCGCTCATCCTCGGGGCAGGTACGCTCTCCGGGGGACAGGTGTTCGACCGCTTCTTCACCGGGGGAACGCTCCGGGTGGATTTCTTCCACACGGGGACGAAAGGTGAGGAGCGCTTCACGCTCGACAGGGTGATCGAGGAAGGCCCGTGGCCCGGGCACCGCGTGAACCTCGTCGATACGCTGAACCTCGGAGAGTACTTCGTCTCGGTGACCGACCGGGCGACGAACGTCCTCGTGTATTCGAGGGGGTTCTCCTCGTTCTTCAACGAATGGCAGACCACGGATGAAGCCGTTGCCGGGGTCTGGAAGACCTGTTCGGAAAGCGTACGGTTCCCTTTCCCCCGGCGCGCGGTGCGCGTTGCGCTTGCGCGGAGGGACAGGAGAATGGAGTTCCACGAGGTGTTCTCCTGCGTGATCGATCCGGCCGATCCCGTGCAGATCATGAAGGAGCGCGCGCACGCGCCCTTCCCGGTCGAGGCCGTCATGCAGAACGGCCCCTCCGCCGTCAAGGTCGACATCGCCATCCTGGGGGACGGGTACGCCGCCGCGGATATGGACAAATACAGGAAGGACGTCCGGCGGTTCGTCGATGACATGTTCCGGACGCACCCGTTCCGCGAACGGAAAAACGACTTTAACGTGTGGCGGATCGACGTGGTGTCGGAGGAGAGCGGCATCGACATACCGGGAAAGAACGTCTGGAAGAGAAACGCCCTCGGCACGCGGTACGACACGTTCGGCTCGGCGCGCTACGTCCTGACGGAGGAGAACAGGACCGTCCGCGACATCGCCGCGGCCGCCCCGTACGATTTCCTCTGCATCCTTGTCAACGACTCCCGGTACGGCGGAGGAGGGATCTACAACCTGTACGCGACGACGTACACGAACGAGGCCGTCCCCGGACAGGGATGGCAGATGGACTACGTGTTCGTGCACGAATTCGGCCACTCGTTCGCCGGGCTCGCCGACGAGTACTATACGTCGTCGACGGGGTACAACGATTTTTATCTCCCCGGCATCGAGCCGTGGGAACCCAACGTGACCGCGCACGCCGACGCGGACGGCCTCAAATGGAGGGCGCTCCTGACCCCCGGGATCCCGGTCCCCACCCCGTGGGACAAGGCGGCGTACGACAGCGTCGAGGCGATACGCGGGAAGCTCGACCGGCTCGCCCCCGATTACTACGCGAAACGGGAGCCCCTGCAGAAGAGCGCGATGGAGATACTCAGGACGTCGAAGTACGCAGGGTCGGTCGGCGTGTTCGAGGGGGCGGGATACGTATCGAAGGGGTTATTCCGCCCGTCGGTCGACTGCAGGATGTTCTCCCTGAGCCTGGCGGATTTCGATCCCGTCTGCAGCGCGGCGATCGAGCGGATGATCGACTTCTACGCGGATCCCGGGGGAAAGTGATTGCCCCCGGGACCTGCGGACACTCGATTCACCCGGCGGGAGGGGGTTGTGCGGGCTTCTTCTTCCTGAAGACGAGGAACCAGATCGCGGCGATGATGACGAGGATCCCCGCGAGGTAGGCGATGAACGTCAGGTCGATGGTGTCGCGGGAAAGCTCGCTCACGAGCTTGTCGAGCGACGCGTACTCCGCCTTCCCGAGCATGGCGTCCCGGGAGAGCGCCTCGCGCCAGTCCCTGTCGATCTTCTGCTTCCAGAGCGTCTCGACGAACGGCTGCGGATCCTGCTTGCTTGCGGCGAGGGAGGTGACATAGCGCCGGATGCTGGAAGAGAACGTGGGCCCGTCGCTGAAGGGCGTGACGGTGATCCCCGCCTGGGTGAACTCCTTCTGGAGCCCGGCCCAGAACCCGGCGGTGAGCCTGGCGTGCCACTCCGCGAGAACGGAATCCACGTGTCCCGCCTGCGCACTCGCGGTCTCGGACGCCCCCTTGAGTTCCTTTGCTCCCCCCCGCACGACGGGGGTTTTCGCCCCGGGCTTCCCCGTGGATTCCGTCGGTACGGCGGCGCTCGTGGCCGCCACGTCGGTCATTTTCTGCCTCAGGGCCGTCCAGCGTCCGGTGAACGCCTCGTACTGATCGATGAGGCTCCCGTAGTCCTTTCCCTGGAGCTGCGTGATCTCAAGGAACTTGACGTTGTCGGCGGCGATTTCGTAGACGCGCGTCACCACGTTCGCCTTTTCGAGCCTCTGGCCGATCGCTTCCTTCTGCACGTCGGCCACCTGGTTGAGATCTTTGCCGTAGGGGAGAAAGATCGAATCGACGATCGCGAATATCAGCCGGTCTTTCGCCCCGAGATTCGCGTTCAATCTCCTGACCGCCTCCCGGAGGGCGGAAACGGATTTCCTGCTCTCCTGGAGCTCTCCGAAGAGCTGGTCGCGCTGCGCGGTGAGCGAATCGAGCCTTGTCGTGAGCGAGGCGATGCGCGCTTCAAGCTCGCTCAGCTTCAACCCCTGCGTGCGGATCAGGTACACCCGGTCGTAGGTGAGGACCTGCAGGGAACGGAGCTTGGCGATGCTTTCGTTGAACGTCAGCGGGTAGAGCGCCCTGTCGAGGAACTGCTGGTGCGGCCCGTAGTCCGCTTCCAGTTTCCCGACCTCGCTCCTGAGCGAGTCGATCTCCTCCGTCGTCGACGCCGAATCGAGCCGGGCCTCGATCTGTCTGTACCTGTCCTCGAAATCGCTCTTCAGCGCGTAATCGGATTGCTGTGCGGGGGCTGAAGAGGCGAGGGCGGCCGCCAGCAGTCCCAGGATGACTGTCCTGTTCATTTCTTCACCTCCACGATGTCGTCAGACGTGAGGAGCGTGCGGAAGCCGTCCCCGTCGAGGAGCTCGACGTAGGGGGGACGCTGATTGAACGCGGGGTTCTTCAATCCGCTTTCCGACACCTGGATTGCCTTGTTCAGCGTGAGCGATGAAGGGCCCGGGGAAAAGACGTAGACGTGCTTGAATTTCGGTCCCGTGAGAAAGTAATAACCCTCGGAGCTCCTGAGGAGCCTGAGCTTTGCCCCTCTCAGCGCGGTGGAGTCACCCAGTTCCTGCATGGCAAGCCCGCCGACGGGGGCGCTGACCGAGTACCTGACGTCTTCGATCGTATTCGCGGAATTTACCGTGACGACGCTCTCCACGGGCCAGCCGAAATCGACGTGGTCCAGCCTGAGAGAGCTGCAGGAAGACAGCACGACCAGACCTGCGGCGAACATGCCCAACGGCAAGAGTCGAATCATGGCGGGATTGGCTCTCCTGACCTGATTTGAGTGTTGTGTGAGGAAATCGCCATAAACTAGTGATAAATTAAACTTAACGCAACAACGCGCTCCTTTTGCGCATCGCACTCTCCTTGAAAGGAATGGTGGAAAGGGTTGATTTAGGGGATCACTTGACGTACCTTCCACCAGCCTGAAGTACCCCTCCCCGCCGGGGAGGTCTCAGTCAACCAACGTCACTCCTATGCCGAAGACTCCCTCCAACGCCGGACAGCGTGCTGTCCTTATCGTGGAAGACAGCACGGATTTTTCGAACCTGCTGAAATTCATCGTGGAAGACGACGGGTTTGCGGGCGTCCAGTTTCCGCTCAACAGCGATGACATCGTGGGATGGGCCAGGGAGCACAAGGCCGTCGCGATACTCATGGACCTCGCCCTCGGGAGAAAAGGGGGGATGGAGTTCATCGAGCGGCTCAAAGCCGATCCTGACACTGCGTCCATACCGATCATCATCATCTCGGGGAGAGATCTCCCGATGAAGGAAGTGATGCAGTTTCAGTCGCAGGGGATCAGGTACCTGCGGAAGGGGAGAGTCGAGATGGACGAGATCCGCGAGGCGATCAAGGATGCCGCCGGGTCTGCGGCGGGAAAAAAGAAATGAAGGTGTATTGCCCGGCTCTCCTCTCCGGAAAGTACATCCCGAACAAATACGCCCACCGGGGAGTGACGGGGGGCCAGAATGTCTCGCTGCCGGTGCACTGGGGGGACGTTCCCCCCGGAACCCGGTCGTTCGTCTTCTCCGTGATCGACAGCCATCCCTCCGCGAAGAACTGGGTGCACTGGTTCGTGATCAATGTTCCGTATTCAGTGCGTGAGATCACCGAGCGCGCCTCGGGAACCCGCGAAAAGATGCCCCCCGGGGCGATGGAGCTGCGCAATTCGTTCGGGGGACTCGGGTACGACGGTCCGTTTCCCCGGAAGAATTCCGGACCTCACGAATACGTGATCACGGTCCATGCGCTCTCCCTGGACTCGCTCCCCGTGGGGCCCTACTCGACGGTCGAAGAGTGCCGCGAGCAGATGGGGACGAACGTGATTGCGACTGCAAAGACCGTCGGGATATTCCAGCGCTGATCGGTTACACCCACCCCCTCAGCTTCGCCGCCTCCGCGACCCGTGCGACACCGACCACCATCGCCCCCAGCCTCGGGTGCACGTTCTTCTCCCTGACCGCCTCCTGCACCGTGTGATACGCCCTGGTGAGCTTGGCGTCGAGCCTGCTGTGGACCAGCTCTTCGTCCCAGAACCACGAGTAATTGTCCTGGACCATCTCGAAGTACGAGACCGTCACCCCCCCCGCGCTTGCGAGTATGTCGGGGATGACGTGGATCCCCTTTCTGTTCAGTATGATGTCCGCCTCGGGGGTCGTCGGGCCGTTGGCGAGCTCGCAGATGATGCGGGCCCGTATGTTCGGCGCGTTTTCCGCGGTGATGACATTCTCGAGCGCCGCGGGATAGAGCACTTCGACGTCGAGCTCCAGGAGCGATTCGTGCGGGATCACGGTCGCCCCGGGAAACCCGAGGACCGACCCGGTCTTCAGCTTGTGCGTGACAAGCTCCTCCGGGTCCATCCCTCCGGCGGCGTAGATGGCCCCCCGTGAATCGCTTACCGCGACGAGCTTCCCCCCCCCGAGCATCTCGCGGTGAAGGAGCGCCGCCCGTTGTCCGGCGTTCCCGAATCCCTGGATGGCGAACGCCTTCGTCGGATCCGCGCCGAGAACCCTGCATGCCTCCCGCACCGTGATGACGCCCCCCCGTGCCGTCGCGTCCCTGCGTCCCTCGGTCCCGCCGATCTGCTGAGGCTTGTCCGTGAGGACACCGGGATGATGGCGCCCGGCGATCGTCTCGTATTCGTCCATCATCCAGGCCATCGTCTGGGGATTGGTGTATACGTCGGGGGCGGGCACGTCCCTGTCGACGCCGATCATCGGCGCGATCGCGCGGATGTACGCGCGGGAGAGGTTCTCGAGTTCCCGTACCGACATGGATTTCGGATCGCAGCAGACGCCTCCCTTCGCCCCGCCGAGCGGGAGGTCCACGACGGCCGTCTTCCACGTCATCCAGGAGGCGAGCGCCCTGATCGTATCCACGGTTTCGTCGGGATGGAACCGGATCCCCCCCTTGGCGGGGCCCCGGGCGTAATTGTACTGTATGCGGTACGCGTGGTAGTTGTCGATCCCCCCGTCGTCCTTCTTCACCTGGAGCGTGCACCTGAACTCCCGCTGGGGCCACGAAAGGAGCTCGATCGTCGCCGGGTCGAGGTGGAGAAGCCTGGCGGCCTCCCTGACCTGGTGCTGTGCGACCTGAAACGAGTTGTAGGATGCCATCGCAGTCGTCCCGGATTCTATGGATGTTTGCCGCCCGGTTTGCGTTCCGGGTCTTGCCCGTCATAGACATCGACGATGATCCTGTACCAGCAGTTCTTGCACATGAGCGCCCTGTCGACGCTCAGCAGGACCTGCTGCCACGGGCTCAGTTTCTGCCCGCAGTGAGGGCATGCGTCGACCGTCTTCGCGCGGGATTTACTTTGCGGGTTTGGCAAGGACGTTCTCCGCTTTCAGTATGACGCCTTTGTTGGCATGCCCGTTGATCCGTATCGTCAGCGGGGAAGAGAACCTCAGATGGCGCGTGAACGACAGACGCTCGACCGGCTCCTGGGCGAGAAGCCAGTCCCAGTCGAGATACCCCTGCCGGGCGTGCAGGTTGACGGTAAAGTACCCGACCATGAAGGAGGTGATGTTCTGGAAGAAATGTGAGCCCTGCGACGGCGTGACGGACATTTCCTTGAACCCGGTTTCCACGATCGCCCGGGCCCCCGCGATCTGGTCCCATGTGACCGGGATCCCCAGCCAGGGGTCCAGGGAGCCCCAGCGGCCCACGCCGATGAGAAGGTAGGGGCGGTTCTCGCCGACGAGCTTCGTGTTCAGGGCGCTCACCTCGCGCGCGACCTCCGCGCTTTTTGCGCGGTCGAACATGTGATAGTCCACCACGACGGCGTCGCGGATGTCTTCGATGGCGCCGTTGCCGAGGACCTGGTCGCTCTGGCAGAGGAGTTCCTCCCTGTTGAAGTCCTCGACGTTGAGCTGATCCTGTTCGCGGTACACGACCAGCGGCCTCATCTGCAGCATGCCGAACTCCATGGCGCGTCCCTCGCGGCTGTGGAGGTTGCCGGCGAACTCGATCTCCACGGGGGTTCCCATTCCCCATGGTCCCATGTCCAGGAGAAGCTCCAGGATCTGGGGGAGAGGGAACGATTTGTTCCTGAGGATCGGCCCGAACGTCACGATCCTGATCCCCTGGCGTGCGAGCCCGTCGTACACCGCGTCGTTTTCCGCGGAATACGTCCCCCCGGCGAACTGCAGCGTCCCGTCGCGCTCGGCCACGTCGAGCCCGTACTGCTTGGTGAGGAGGTCCCGTGTGCCGGCGTCGAATTCGGAGCTCGCCTCGAGGTCGAGGGCGAAGAACGACCGCTGCGTGTTGTCGAGCGTCTCCTTGACCGAGTAGAACTGGATCAGGTCGGTCGGGTACTTCGGCGAGAACCGGATCGTGTTCCCCCCGTCGACCACGGTCTTCCCCAGCCCGAGCGCGAGGGAGACGATCCCGTCCGACGGCTTCTGGGGGGGATGGGGGTAGAAGTTGTACGACCGCGCGACCCCCGAAAAGTCGGGGTAGAAGCGGTGCTCGTGCGAGGCCCCGACCATCTTCTGTATGATGACCGCCATCTTCTCCTCTTCCAGGCGGTAGGAGGTCACCTTGATGTAGTCCTTGGCGCTCTGGTAAAACGTGGAGGCGTAGACTTTCTTGACCGCGTTCAGGAGGTCGTTCAGCCGCACGAGGGGGTTGGGGTGCCTGTTCGGGAGCATGTACGTCTCGTACACCCCGGCAAACGGGTGGTACTGGGAATCTTCCAGGAGGCTGGAGGACCGGACCGCCAGCGGGGCCCGCATGAGGTCCAGGAACGCCGCGAGCTCGCCGAGGACTTCCTCCGGGAACCGGGGGGCGTCCACGAACCGCCGCGTGATCTCGGCGTCGTCGTTGCACGTCATCGCGAATTTCCGGAGCCCGTTGTCGTCCACGAACTGATCGAACACGTCGGTGCCCAGGACGACGGCGGGGGGGACGTAGATGATGACCCCTTCGAAACGGTTCCGGACGTTGTAATCGTTGATGAGCGTGCTGACGAACCCAAGGCCGCGCGCCTTCCCCCCCAGCGAGCCTCCCCCGATGCGGGCGAAGCTCGAGTCAGGGTCGAACGTCTCCTTCGTGAAATCAGCGATGATCCCGCGCTGCCGGATGTTCCTGTAGTTGTGGAGCGACTGGATCAGGTCGCCCCGGAGCGCCTCGGCCGACGGGTAATCGGACACCTTGCGGGGGCGGAGCTGGTGCGCCAGCCAGAACTCGGTCCTGGCCTTCAGCCAGTTCGAAAAGTGATTCCGCTCGGCGTGGTAGAGAATGCTCTCCTCGGGGACGAGCGCGAGCTGCTCTTCGAGGCTCTTCAGGTCGGTCGCACGACCGACTTCCACCCCTTCCCGGGTCCGGAAGACGAAATCGCCGAAGCTGAACGCGTGGCCCATGAACTGCCGCAGGTCGTTCAGCATCATCGGCGTGTCCTTCATGACGAACGACGCCCCGGCGTCGCGCGCTTCCCGCTCGTTGTCGTGGACGTTCGAGAGAAGCAGGACGGGGATGTCCGACTGTTCGGCCTTGACGGCCCGAACGAAATCAATTCCCGCGCGCGGGTCCTGCACCCCGCCCCGGGGGAAATCGACGTCCGAGATGACGCCGAGCGTGAATTCCCTGTACTCCTGGAAGTACGTCCACGCCTCCTCGTAGGTGGAACAGAGGAGGATCTTCGGCCGCGCCCTCATCCGGAGGAACTTGTGCGTGAGGTTGATCCCCTCGGAGATCAGCCTCTGCGACTGCTTGAGGATCTCGGTGTAGATGATGGGGAGGATGGACGAATAAAACCTGACGCTGTCCTCGATGACGAGGACCGTCTGCACGCCCACCATGCGCGTGTCGTGGTCGACGTTGATCCGGTCTTCGAGCGACTTGATGATGGCGATGATGATCCTGAAGTCCCCCTGCCAGATGAAGACCTTGTCGAAGACCGACGTATCTCCTTTGAGAAGGAGGTACTTGAGCTCCCGGTTGTCGTGGGCCAGGAGAACCACGGGAATGTTCAGGGCCGATTCCCTGAGCATCCGGGCGAACTCTACGGCGCTCATGTCGTCGATGTGGAGCGTCGTGATGACGAGGTCGAACCGCCGCTCCTCCCTGGCAAGGGCGATCGCCTCCCTGCCGCTCGAGACCCGTGTCAGCTCGGGCGAGTGGCTCAGGTTGAATCCCTGGTATTCGTTCCGTATGAGCTCGTACAGACGGCCGTCCTCTTCGAAGAGATACAGGTCGTACAGGCTGGAGACGAGGAGGACGTCGCGGATCCGGAGCCTCATGAGGTTCTGGAACCCCTGGAACCGGTTTCCGTACCCGTGCTCGACGAGGAGTGTATCGAGGGTCTTTGTTATGCTGTCGATGTGCTCTTCCACGGCTCCCGGAGGCAAAGGGGGGGTGCGGGTGGGGGAGCAGGGGCCCCCCGCCTGAGGGGGGGCCCCCGCCGCCGTTACACGTATGAAGCGCGGGAGATCAGACGACTCCCTGGTCCATCATCGCATCGGCGACCTTCAGGAATCCGCCGATGTTCGCGCCGTTGACGTAGTTGCCCGGCGTCCCGAACCGGTCGGCCATCTGCACGCACGTCGAATGGATGCTCTTCATGATCATCCGGAGCCGCGCGTCGACCTCCTCCCGGGTCCAGGGGAGACGCATGCTGTTCTGCGCCATCTCGAGGCCGGACACTGCGACGCCGCCCGCATTCGCAGCCTTGCCGGGCCCGTACAGGATCTTCGCGTCGAGGAACACCCTGACGCCGTCGAGCGTCGTGGGCATGTTCGCCCCCTCCGCCACCAGGTAGGCGCCGTTCCTGACCAGGTTCTGGGCGTCCTTGCCGTTGATCTCGTTCTGCGTCGCGCTCGGGAACGCGCAGTCCGCCTTGTGGCCCCAGAGCGGATTGTAGTCGAGCTTCGGGTTCACCGGCGTGTAGACGGCGCTCTTGAACTTCGTGGTGTATTCCTTGATCCGCTCGCGGCGGACGTTCTTCAGCTCCATGATGTAGGCGAGTTTCTCGGTCGTGATACCGGCTTCGTCGTAGATGTAGCCGTCGGAATCCGACACCGTCAGGATCTTCCCGCCGAGCTGGAGGATCTTTTCGATCGTGTACTGCGCCACGTTGCCGCTGCCGGAGACGAGGCAGAGTTTCCCGTCCAGGGTCTTCCCGCGCGTCGAGAGCATCTCGGCCGCGAAGTAGACCGCGCCGTACCCGGTCGCTTCGGGACGGATGAGCGAACCGCCCCAGTTCAGCCCCTTCCCGGTGAGCACGCCCGTGAACTCGTTGCGCAGCTTCTTGTACTGGCCGAAGAGGTAGCCGATTTCCCTTCCGCCGACGCCGATGTCACCGGCGGGGACGTCGGTATCGGGACCGATGTGCCGCTGGAGCTCGCTCATAAACGCCTGGCAGAAGCGCATGATCTTCAGATCGCTTTTCCCCTTCGGGTCGAAATCCGATCCCCCCTTGCCCCCTCCCATGGGAAGGGTCGTCAGGCTGTTCTTGAACACCTGCTCGAACGCGAGGAACTTCAATATGCCGAGCGTCACCGACGGGTGGAAGCGGAGTCCTCCCTTGTACGGGCCGATGGCGCTGTTCATTTCGATGCGGTACCCCCTGTTGATCTGGACGTCCCCCTGGTCGTCCACCCACGGCACGCGGAACATGATGACGCGTTCCGGTTCGATGATGCGTTCGAGTATTCTCGCCGTCCGGTATTCCGGGTGGCGCTCAAGGACAAGGGAGAGCGATTCTGCGACCTCCTGAACAGCCTGATGGAATTCAGGTTCCGCCGGATTTTTCGCCTTCACTTCTGCTATGAGGTCACTTGCATACTGCGACATAACTACCTCCATGTTGAAGTGAGTCTGTCTTGATGTGCAGCAGACGTAATCGAGGAGATTACGTTTTCCACCCGTCGCGTCAGCGGCCCGGTTTCAGGATGATGCCGATGTTCTTCCTCCCGTTGATCTTTGCCACGATCGGCTCGTCGAACTGCAGGTGCCGCGTGAAGCGCAGCTCCTCCGCCGCGGGCTGTTGCCTCAGCCAGTCCCAGTCGATGTAGCCGAGATGGCTGAAGGAATTGACCGTGAAGTAGCCCACGCGGAAGGAGGTGATGTTCTGGAAAAAATGCGAACCCTGTGAAGGGGTGACGTTGAAATCCTTGAAGCCCGACTCGACGATGACGGAGGCCCCGGCGATCTGGTCCCAGGTGACCGGGATCCCGAGCCAGGGGTCGAGGCTCCCCCAGCGGCCCACGCCGATCAGGACGTACGGCCGTTTCCTGGCCACGAGGTCCGCGTTGAAGAGGCTGACTTCCGCTCCGACGTCCTTGGCCCGCGACCGCTCGAACTGCTGGATGTCGACGACGACGATGTCGTGGACGTCCCGGATGACCCCGTTGCCGAGCACCTGCTGGCTCTGGCAGATCAGGTCTTCCTGCCCGACCGAGTCGACCTCGAGCTCTTCCATCTCGAGGCTGAGAACGAGCGGGCGGATCTGGAGCAGGGCGAACTCCTTGGGCCTGCCGGCGGTGACCGTCATGTTGACGGCGAACTCGATCTCGACCTGCGTCCCCATCCCCCACGTCCCCATATCGAGAATGAGCTCGAGGATCTCCGCGAGGGGGAATATGCCGTGTTTCAGGATGGGCGCGAACGTGACGACCCGCTTTCCTTCGCGGGAGACGCCGTCGTAGACGGACTCGTTCTCCGGCGAGTACGTCGAGCCGACGTAATAGAGGGTCTGGTCCTCCTCCGCCTTGCTCAGGTCGTACTGCTCGACGAACGCCTCCGGGGAGCGCGCCGCGTCCCCGTCGCGCCCCCGGGCAAGGTTCAGGGCGAGGAAATCCTGCTGTGCGTTCCGTATCGTGTCGAGCGTCGAGAAAAACTGGAGCAGGTGACGGGGGTATTTCGGCGAGAAGCGGACGGCGTTTCCCCCGTCGACGACGGTTTTTCCCAGGCCGAGGGCCACCTGGACGATGCCGTCGGTGGATTTCTGGGGGGGGACCGGGTAGAAATTGTACGATTTGGCGACGCCGGCGAACGCCGGGTAGAACCTGTCGTGATGCCTGGCGCCCACCATCCGCTGTATGATGACTGCCATCTTCTCCTCCTCCAGCCGGTAGGAGGTGGCTTTCATGTAATCCTTCGCCCTCTTGGAGAACGTCGAGGCGAACACGAGCTTGATGCTCGTGAGGAGCTCGGCGAGCCTCACCTCGATGTCGGGACTGTTGTTCGGGATCATGAATGTCTGGTAGACTCCCGCGAACGGCTGGTACTGCGAGTCCTCCAGGAGGCTGGAGGAGCGGACCGCGAGCGGCTCGCGCATGATCTCGAGGAATTCCCGGAGCTTTGCGGTGGTGTCCGCGGGGAACCGGGGGGCGTCAAGGAAACGGCGCTGCACCTCCTCCTCGTCCGTCGCCGACAGGGCGAACGACTCCAGGTGGTTCTCCTGCAGGAATCGGTCGAACACGTCGGTGGCGACGACGATCGCGGAGGGGACGGCGATTTCGACGTCGGGATACTTGTCGCGCAGGTTGTAGTTGCTGATGAGCGTGTTGATGAACCCCAGCCCGCGTCCCTTGCCCCCCAGCGAGCCGGATCCGACGCGCGCGAAGCTGTTCTTCGGGTCGAACGTCTCTTTGCTGAACTCGGTGATCACGCCGCGCTGCCGGACCTCCTGGTACTGGTGCAGCGAGCGGATGAGCTCGTTGCGGAGCTCCTGGGCGGACGGGAAATCCGTCACCTTCCGCGGCCGGAGCATGTGCGCGAGCCAGAATTCCGTCCTGGCCTTGAGCCAGTTCGAGAAGTGGTTCCGCTCCGCGTGGAACAGGATGCTCTCGTCGGGGACGTGGTGGAGCTGTTCCTCGAGCGCCTTGAGGTTGTGGGCGCGCCCGACTTCCTTGCCGTCCGGCGTCCTGAAGATGAAATCGCCGAACCCGAAATGCTCCATCATGAACCCGCGCAGGTCATGGAGCAGCCGGGGGGACCCTTTCTGCAGGAAGGCGACGCCGAGTTCCCGCGCCTTCCCGGCGAATTCGGCGTTGCTCGACTGCAGAAGAATCGGGATGTCGTCGTGCCTGCTCTTGACCATCCTGGCGAACCGGAACCCTCCCTCGGGATCCTTCACCCCGTTGTGCTTGAAGTTCACGTCCGAGATGATGCCGAGGATGAAATCCTGGTACTGTTCGAAATAGGCGAGGGCGTCCTCGTAGCTCGTGCAGAGGAGGATCTTCGGGCGCGCCCGCATGCGGAGGAACCGGTGGGAGAGATTGAGCCCTTCCGATATCAGGCGCTGGGACTGGAGATGGATCTCGGTGTAGATGATCGGCAGGTAGGAGGAGTAGAAGCTGACGTTGTCCTCGATGAGGATGATCGACTGCAGCCCCACGCTCAGCGTGTCGCTCTCGACGTTCCTCCTGTCCTCGATGTGCTTGATGATGGCGATGAGGAGGCGGTAATCCCCCTGCCAGATGAATATCCGCTCGAAGATGGAGGTGTCGTAGTTGTTGACGAGCTCGCGGCGCTCCCTGTTGTCGTAGGCGAGGAGGACGATCGGGACGTTGTTCCCGGCCTGGCGCACCTTCTGCGCGAACCGGACGACGTTCATGTCCTCGATGTGGAGCGTCGTGATGATGAGGTCGAAATGCTCCTCCCCCTGCAGGAGGTCCATCGCCTCGGCGGCGCTCGTGACGTGCGTGATCTCGGGGGGCTGGCTCAGGTTCAGGACCTGGAACTCCTGCCGGATCAGCTCGTAGAGCCGGCCGTCCTCCTCGAACAGGTAGTTGTCGTACAGGCTGGCCACGAGGAGGATGTCACGGATCTTGAAATGCATCAGCCGCTGAAATGATTTCAGCCGGCTTCCGTAAATGTCCTCGATCTGAAGATGGTCGATTCTGTCCATGGAACCGCGTTCCAGGTGCAGGGAAAGGGGGGAACGAAAAAACGTATCTGAACATCAGGGAACCCGGTTTCCGGGGGAACTCTCTAAAGAACCCTGTTCAGATACGTTGAAGGCATTATACAGCAATACGCGTTCACCTGCAAGGGCGGACGGGGAGCAAAGCTCCGGAGAAGGCGCACCGGGTGCGCCTTCTCCGGCAGGGTATGACGAGCGGAATGTCCCGGCGCTGCAGTGCGGGCTACACGAGTCCCTGGTCGAGCATCGCGTCCGCCACTTTCAGGAATCCGGCGATGTTCGCCCCGCTCACATAGTTTCCGGGGGTTCCGTATTTTTCCGCGGTTTCCACGCAGGTCTGATGGATGTTCTGCATGATCTGGTGGAGCCGGTGGTCGACTTCCTCCTTCGGCCAGGGGAGCCGCATGCTGTTCTGGCTCATCTCCAGGCCCGATGTGGCGACCCCTCCCGCGTTCGAGGCCTTCCCGGGGGAATAGAGAACGTGCGCGTCAAGGAACACCTTGACGCCTTCGAGCGTCGTGGGCATGTTCGCTCCCTCGCACACGCATTTGCACCCGTTCTTGATCAGCTCGCGTGCATCCGGTGCGTCGAGCTCGTTCTGCGTCGCACACGGCAGCGCAACGTTGACGGGGACGCTCCAGGGACGTTTCCCGGGGTAGAACGGGACGTTGAATTTGTCAGCATAATCCTTCACCGCATCGCGGGCGCTCGCCCTCATCTTGAGCATGTAGTGAATCTTCTCCCCGCTGATCCCGTCCTTGTCGTGTATGAACCCGTCGGGGCCCGAGAGCGTGATCACCTTGCCTCCGAGCTCCGTGACCTTCTCCACGGCTCCCCATGCGACGTTGCCGAAGCCCGACACCGCCACGGTGGTTCCGTCGAACGAGAGTCCCTTGGTCTTCAGCATTTCCTGTGCAAAATAGACGACCCCGTATCCGGTCGCTTCGGGGCGGATGAGCGACCCGCCCCAGTTGATCCCTTTCCCGGTCAGGACTCCCGAGAACTCCTTTGTCAGTCTCTTGAACTGCCCGAAGAGGTATCCGATCTCACGCCCGCCCACGCCGATGTCCCCGGCGGGGACGTCGATGTCGGGTCCGATATGGCGGAAGAGCTCCGTCATGAAGCTCTGGCAGAAGCGCATGACTTCGTTGTCGCTTTTTCCCTTGGGATCAAAATCTGATCCGCCCTTTCCTCCCCCCATCGGGAGAGACGTGAGGCTGTTTTTAAACACCTGCTCAAATGCGAGAAATTTCAATATGCCGAGATGAACGGACGGGTGAAATCTGAGCCCACCTTTGTACGGGCCGATCGCGCTGTTCATCTGGATCCGGAAGCCGCGGTTGATGTGTATCTCTCCCTGGTCATCCGCCCATGGGACGCGGAACATGACCACCCGTTCCGGCTCCACCATGCGCTCGAGGATCTTTGCAGATCGGTATTCGGGATGACGCTCGAGCACGAGATCGAGCGATTCGGCGACTTCCTGTACTGCCTGGTGAAATTCCGGTTCACTGGGGTTCTTTGCCTTGACCTGAGCCATCAGGCTCTTCACATACTCAGACATACCATCCTCACGTAATGACTGGATTAGTTGTGACGGGACAGGGGGGAGTGCCCAAATTATAAAGTTTTAGGAGAACAAACAACACTTCTCCCCCCTGTGCGGGTCAACGAATCGGGCACCCTGTGTAAGGGTTCATTATGAATGAGCACCAGTCGTGCCAGAAAAGCGGTTTCGCTCCGGGAACGCGCAGAGGGGAGAGGTGCGGTTTAAATCATTTAAACCCGAGTTTCGGAATGACACTCTGAACAGGGATGATTGTGTTCATCTTCTCCCCGCCGGCTATTCCCAAATTTAGAAACGGATTTGAGTTTTTAGGACACAAGTTGGTTGAGTACCCGGTTCGTATCTCCCCTGGGACCAGCACAATGTGTGATTGACACATTTTTCTCTCTTTGAGTCTTTCAACAGCCCGTTGCCTATTGCAACATCGATATCTAAATAATCAACACATCGGTTAACCTGCTTTCATGTAATGCGTTATCACCGTCTCACCCTGATTCGAGTCTCCAGCATGTTGCATTATTCAACTTCTTCTCATCGACACAATTCCGCAATGATGGGGTGATTTCGGGGGAATCTCACATAACTCATTGTGCAATCAGACGATCGCGAGTAACGGAATTCATCAGTTGTGAACCGCGAAATATGGCATGAATCCTGATACGAAAGGAGGCAGAGTGAACAGCAGGAAACTTCCGGAAAGGAACCGAACATGTCAGCCATCCTCGCGTTAGTCACAGTGATCGTTCTGATGATCGTCGGCCTGATCAACCGCTCCAGGCAGCACGGTACGGTCGCCGCTCCGGTGATCGTGAAACGCTACATCCACCCCGGACACACATGGGTGCGTGAGACGGAAGACGGTGACGTGCTCGTCGGGATTGACGACTTCGCCCAGTCTTTAATAGGGACCGTGGAAGGGGTCGAGCTTCCCAGGCTTCTGAAGAGCGTTGCACAGGGAAAGGTTGCGTGGAAGGTGCGCCACGGTTCGCGCGAAGTGCCGATGGTGTGCCCGGTGAGCGGCAGGGTGATCGAGAAGAACCAGATGCTCGTCGCAAATCCTGCGCTCGTCAACAGCTCCCCGTACGGTGACGGCTGGCTGATCCGCGTCAGGCCGCGGCGGCTCTCGTCGCAGATTCACAACCTGATCACGGGGAAAATGGCGCAGCAGTGGGTTGACGGCGCGCGCGCGCAGCTGGCCCGGTTCTTCTCGGGTACTCCCGCCCTGATGTACCAGGACGGCGGCGTGATGCTGACGAACCTTGCGGACCGCTGCTCCGATGAGGAGTGGGCGCGGCTCGTGAGCGAGTTCTTCCTTGTCGATGACACAACGAATCAACACTGACCGGAGATACGACAATGACCGTGTTACTGATGCTTTCGATGATCGTGATGTTCCTCGCAGCAGACAAGGCCGTCCGCTTGGTGCGGGCTGCGAAGGAACGTCGGCTTGCGGTGCGGCCCGGGACGATGCTCGCCGATCCTCCCGCGGGCATCCGCATTGCGCTCAACCACACATGGATGAGAATGGAAAAGGGCGTAGCGGTGATCGGCGCCGACGAATTCCTCGCCCGGATGCTCGGTGCGGTGGAATCGGTCATGCTTCCGGACACGGGAGCCGTCCTCGCGCCCGCGGGCCGCGACATCGCCTTCGCGCACGGGAACCGGAGAATCCGCCTTGCCTCGCCCGTTGCGGGGAGGATACTCGAAGTGAACACGGACGTGCTCAGGAACCCTTCGATCGCGCGCCGCGATCCGTACGGCGGCGGCTGGCTTCTCAGGATATCGCCCGATCCGTCGCACGATGCGGCCGCCGGGTTCTTCTCCGGCGAAGCATCCGGCCGGTGGCTCCGTGAACAGATGTCCCTGGCGAAGGAATTCCTCCTTGGTGCGGGACCCCGCACGGCGTTCTCCTCGCTCCCGGACGGCGGAGAACCCGCCGAAGGTGCCCTCCTGGGCTGCGATGCCGCGGCGTGGGCGGAGTTCGAGCGGAGGTTCACGACAATCAACGCTGAAGAGCACGCCACAACGTGAGAGAGAGGGGGCAGGGGTTATGTCGAAGTCCAAGGGTCTGCTGATTGACATCACGAAGTGTGTCGGCTGCCATGAATGCGAGCAGGCCTGCGCGGAGGCCAATAACCTCCCGCAGGAGCCCGCCACCGACCTTTCCGCCACGCACTTTACGTACCTGAAGAGCTTCAACGACGAGACCGTGTTCGTCCGGCGGCTCTGCATGCACTGCAACGAGCCCACGTGCGTCTCGGCCTGCCTTGTCGGGGCCTTCAGGAAGACGGAAACCGGCGCCGTGCTGTATGACGAATCGAAATGCATCGGGTGCCGTTACTGCATGCAGGCGTGCCCGTTCGAGGTCCCGCGCTATGAGTGGGGAAGCCTGGCGCCGAGGATACAGAAGTGCCGCATGTGCTACGAGCGCGTTGCGGCAGGGGGTCAGACCGCCTGCGCCGACGCCTGCCTTGTGGGGGCGACGGTTTTCGGCGACAGGGACGATCTCATCAAGGAAGCCCGCGCACGGATCGATGGAAACCCGGGGGGGTACGTCGATTACATTTACGGCCTCAGCGAGGCGGGGGGGACGTCCGTCATGTTCCTCTCGGCCATTCCGTTCGAAAAGCTCGGGTTCCCGATGAACGTCCCGAAAGAGCCGATTCCGGATCTCTCCTGGCGCGTCCTGTCGCAGGTCCCGAAATATGCGGTCGCCGCCGGCGTGCTCCTGTTCGGCATCAACTGGATCACGGCGAGGCGCACGGACGTGGCGCGGTTTGAAGCGGAAGAGCGCCGCAGGGCGATCATTGAACACCGGGGAGGGTGACGACGATGAGATTCGAGGGATTATTCAAACTCACGTTCTGGAAAGCCGTCGCGATCGTGCTGATGCTGACGGGATTCGCGGCCGCGGTCGAGCGCTATGCGCTGGGCCTCGGTGCCACGACGAACCTGAAAGACACGTTCCCGTGGGGGATCTGGATCGGGTTCGACATCCTTGTCGGCGTGGGTCTGGCCGCGGGGGGGTTCACGATCGCCGCGACGGTGTATATCTTCGGCCTCGAGCGGTTCCGGCCGATCCTCCGGCCGACGATACTCACGGCGTTTCTCGGTTACATTCTCGTCATCGCGGGACTGATGGCCGATCTGGGAAGGCCGTGGGCCATCTGGCACGCCATCATCATGTGGAACCCTCATTCCGTCATGTTCGAAGTCGCCTGGTGCGTGATGCTGTACACGACGGTCCTCGCGCTGGAGTTCAGCCCCGTCGTCCTCGAGCATTTCAAGCTCCAGCGCACGCTGAAGGTCATCAGGGCGATCACGATCCCCCTGGTCATCCTCGGCGTGATTCTCTCGACGCTGCATCAATCGTCGCTGGGGTCCCTGTTTCTTATCATCCCCGGGCGGATGCATCCGCTCTGGTATTCGAACATCATTCCGTTCCTGTTCATCATCTCCTGCGTCGCCGCGGGCCTGGCGATGACGATCGTCGAGTCGTTCCTCTCCGCCCGCGCCTTCGGCCGGGAAGTCGAGCTCCCGCTCCTGTCGGAGCTTTCCCGCGTGATCGTCGTCGTCCTCGCGCTCTATTTCACCGTCCGCGTGCAGGACCTGATGAGCCGCGACGCGCTCCGGTACGTCTTCACGCCGACCTATCAGAGCGGCATGTTCCTCGTCGAGATCGTCCTGGGGGTCGTCCTGCCGTTCTGCCTCCTCCTCTCGGCGCGGGTCCGCACCTCGCGGAGAGGCCTGTTCTATTCGGCGGTGCTCGTCCTTCTCGGTTTCGTCGCGCACAGGATGAACACGGCGATCACGAGCATGGAGCACTGGCCCGACAGGCTGTACGTCCCCTCGGTTCAGGAAGTGTGCGTTACGCTCGGGCTCGCGGCGTTCGGGTTCAGTGCTTTCGCGTTTGTCGCCCGCTATTTTAACGTGTTCGGCGAAACTCCCCACGGTGCTCCCGGCTCAGGTGAGGAACACCCGGCGGATCTCGCCCCGGCGGCATCCGAATAATCGCCGAATGATTAGATTCGAGAGGCGTTCCGCTCCGGCGGGGCGCCTTTTTTTATGTTCATAAATGCAACACTCCTTCCTAGCCGTGGGAATCGGCCGGCCGAATGATGTTGGGCGCATTTCGCCGTCCTCATAAAATCTAATATTTTGGATGAATGGACACGGGTATGCGTGGCATGATTTGTGACCTTACACCTCGTACAATGCCGGCATTGACTGGTCCCAGATGAGCATATTCCGTACAATCGCTTTCAGGTTGTTCCTGCTTATTGTCTCCGTACAGACGCTCGTACTCGCCGTGCTGACGTTCGCCGTCCTGCGCGTCCAGGAATCGAGCCTCATGGAAAACGTGCAGTCGAGCGCCGTGCGCGTGAGCGAAATGATCCGCCGCGCCACGCGGCACAGCATGATGTACAACCGGAACGCGGACGTCGACGGGATCATCGCGGAGATGTCCGGCGAACCGGGCATCGAGGGGATCCGGGTCTACAACAAGACGGGAGAGGTCTCCTACAGCGCCGTGCCGTCCGAAGTCCATTCCCGGGTGGACCTGAACGCCGAAGCGTGCATGAGTTGCCACTCGGGAACCGGGCTGGAACATCCGCATCCTCCTTCGGCCGAGCTCTCCCGCATGTTCACCGCAGGAGACGGGCACCGCGTCCTCGGGCTTATCACCCCCATCCGGAATGAACCCCAGTGCGCGGAGGCGGATTGTCACGCCCATCCGACATCGCGGACGATCCTCGGCGTGCTTGACGTGAAAATGTCGCTCGCGCAGGTGGACCTCCGCCTGGAAAGCGCCCGGCGGGAGCTCCTGCTGGCCTCGGTGGCGGCCGTTCTCGTCGTCAGCCTGATCTCGGGGGGATTCATCTTTTTCGTCGTCCGCCGGCCGGTGAAGAAGCTCATGCGGGGGATGCAGATGGTCTCCTCGGGCGACCTGACGCAGCACCTGCTTTCCACGTCGCAGGACGAGCTGGGACAGCTTGCGGAAACGTTCAACAGCATGACGCGGGATCTCGCCCGTGCGCGGGAGGAGGTCACCGCCTGGTCCGAGACGCTCGAGCAGAAGGTCCGCGAAAAGACCGCCGACCTTGAGCGCGCGCACCGCCAGATGGTGGGGGTCGAGAAGATGGCCTCGCTGGGGAACCTCGCATCGAGCGTGGCACACGAGCTGAACAACCCGCTTGAGGGGATACTGACGTTCGCCCGGCTCCTGATACGGCGCGTCCAGCGCTCGACGCTCCCCCCGGAAGAGGCGAAGCCGTACGCCGACGACCTCAAGCTGATGGCGGACGAGGCGCTCCGGTGCGGCAACATCGTCAAGAACCTCCTCGTGTTCGCCCGGCAGAGGGGGGTGTCGTTCCAGAGCGTGCACGTCGCCGAAGTGATCGACCGGTGCGTTCTTCTCATGAATCACCATGCCCGGATGCACAACGTCGAGGTAAAGACGTCCCGCAGCGGGGACGACCTCCTGGAGTGCGATCCCGACCAGGTCCAGCAGGTCCTTATTGTGCTCCTGGTGAACGGCATCGAGGCGATGGCGGCCACGCCGGGGCGCGATGAGGGTGGAACGCTTTCGATCGACATCCGGTCGGGCGGGGGGGACGGGATGCTCCGGGTCGTCGTCAGCGATACGGGGATCGGGATGAGCGAGGAGACCAAGGCACACATTTTCGAACCGTTTTATACGACCAAATCGGATTCCAAGGGGGTCGGGCTTGGTCTCTCCGTCGCCTACGGGATACTCGAACGGCACCACGCCTCCGTCGAGGTGGAATCGGCGGTCGGCAGGGGGACGGTCTTCACGCTGACGTTCCCGGTCAGGCAGCCGGGGCCCGTCGCGGCGCAGTCAACGTCATCATCGGTTGAAGGAACCAGGGCATGAATAAAAGTGAGATCGGCATACTCGTCGTCGACGACGAACTCATCGTCCGCGAATCGCTCAGCAAGTGGTTCCGGGAGGACGGTTACCGGGTCGACGCGGCGGAAAACGCCGCCGCGGCGCTCAGGAAGCTGCAGGCCGGGGTCTGGAACCTCATGCTCGTGGACATCAAGATGCCCGGCATGGACGGCATCGAGCTGCTGCAGCGGGTCCGGCAGACGAACAGGGAGGTCGTCGTCATCGTGATCACGGCGTTCGCCACGGTGGATACGGCCGTCAAGGCGCTGAAGGAGGGCGCGTATGACTACATCACCAAGCCGATCGATCCCGACTACCTGGACCACATGGTGGACAAGGCGCTCCAGCAGCAGATGCTCACCCGGGAGAACCAGAAACTGAAAGACACCGTGAGCGAGCTCTCGGAATCGGGCGAGATCGTCGGCGAATCCCCTGAGATGAAGAAAGTGATGGAGCTCGTCCACACGGTCGCGCCGACCGACACCACGGTGATGATACGCGGGGAGAGCGGGACGGGGAAGGAGCTCGTCGCCCGGGCGATACACGCCGGCAGCCCCAGGCGATACTTCCCGATCGTGACCGTCAACTGCGGCGCGATGACCGAGAGCCTTCTCGAAAGCGAGCTCTTCGGGCACGAACGGGGGGCGTTCACGGGAGCGCAGTACAGGAGAAAAGGGAAAGTGGAGCTGGCCGACGGAGGGACGCTGTTCCTCGACGAGATCGGCAACATCGACACGAAGACGCAGATGGACCTCCTGCGCGTCATCGAAACGAAGCAGTTCACCCGCGTGGGAGGGACCGAGATCGTCCGGTCCGATTTCCGCGTCGTGTGCGCGACAAACAAGGACCTTGAGGCCGCGGTCCGGGAAGGGACGTTCAGAGAGGATCTGTATTACCGGCTGAATGTCTTCACGATCGACCTTCCCCCTCTCCGCGGACGCCGGGGGGACATCGCGAAGCTTGCCCACTATTTCCTTGAGAAGTTCTCCCGCCAGATGAACAAGAAGGTCCAGGGGTTCAGCCCCGAGGCGATGCTCGCGCTCAAGGCCCACGACTGGCCCGGCAACGTCCGTGAGCTCGAGAACGCCGTCGAGCGGGCGATGGTCGTCGCGCAGGGGGATCTCATCGAGCGGAGCCACCTCCCCCTCCACCCGGTCGTGAACGGGCAGAAAGACGGAAAACGGCTTGAAGACATCGAGCAGCGCCACATCGAGCAGGTGCTCAGGGAAAACGGGTGGAACGTGAGCAGGAGCGCGGCGATACTCGACATTGACAGGGTCACGCTCTATCATAAGATCGAGAAGTTCGGGCTCAAGCGCGAGCAATGAACGCCATCCACCTTCTTCCCCTCGGGGGCGCGAGCCCCGATCTGGCGGGGGCGCTGGCCGGGCCGCTGCGGCAGGCCTTCCACGCGGAGGTGGACATGCGGGAATTCACGCTGGATCCGGAACCTTTTTTTGACGGTGCGCGCGGACAGTACAATTCCACCGACCTCCTGATGCACCTGAAGTCGCACTATCCTCCCCTTGCGGAAAACCCCGGGATCCGCACGATCGCCCTCGTCCCGTTCGACCTGTTCATCCCCATACTGACCTATGTGTTCGGCGAAGCAGAAGTCGGCGGGAACGTGGCGGTCGTCTCGTACTACCGTCTCGACCCCCAACGGTACGGCCTCCCCCAGGATCACGCCCTTCTCTCGGCCCGGCTCGTGAAGGAAGTCATACACGAGATCGGCCACGTGTTTTCCCTCATCCACTGCACCACGCAGTCCTGCGTCATGCACTCCTCCTCCTACGTCGAAGACATCGACCTGAAGGAACACTCCTTCTGCCGCGTCTGCTCCTCGGAGCTCACACTCAGATCTTGACCCTTCCCCGGAAGATTCGTACGTTGGCCACTGCGTATCCATGGCACACTCCGTCCGATGATAAACGCCGACAGGGCACTCCGCATCATACTGAAGCACGTCCGCGCCTCCGGGAGCGAACCCGTCGCTCTCCGTGATGCCTGCGGGCGGATCGCCGCCGGGAACGTCGTTTCGGGCGGGGACATCCCCCCGTTCACGAACAGCTCGATGGACGGCTACGCGGTCCGGAGCGCCGACCTGAAGAACGCTTCCCGCTCCCGTCAGGTCTCGCTCTCCATTGCGGGTGAGTCGAGCGCCGGCAACCCGTTTACGGGACGGTTCGGGAAGGGGAAGGCCCTCCGGATCATGACGGGGGGGATGCTCCCGCCCGGCGCGGATGCCGTAGTCCCCGTGGAGAGAGCGGCGAATGAAGGCGAATCAGCCGTGCGTTTCTTCCGTCCCGCCCGCCCCGGAGATTTCGTCCGCCGCAGGGGAGAAGACATCCCCCGGGGCAGACGCATCGTCGCCGGGGGGGATCTCCTCACCCCCGCGCACGTCGGCGTCCTCGCCTCCGCGGGGCACGCGCGCGTGCTCGTCTCGCGCAGGCCGGATGTGCGCATACTCGCCACGGGGGACGAGCTCGTCCGTCCGGACCGAACGCCGCGGGAGGGGGGGATCAGGAACAGCTCCTCCTATACGCTCACGGCTCTCGTGCGGGAGGCCGGCGGGAATCCCCGTTTTCTCGGGATCGCCCGCGACAGGAAGGGTGTGATCGGGAGAAAAGTGCGGTCGGGGCTCTCGGGCGATATCCTTCTTGTCACCGGCGGGGTGTCCGTCGGCGCGCACGACTACGTACGTGAGGTGCTCGAATCGTGCGGGGTGAACATACTGTTCTGGAGAGTGAATATCCGCCCCGGGGGCCCTCTCCTGTTCGGCGTTAAAGGAAGGACGCTCGTGTTCGGCCTCCCGGGGAACCCCGTATCGACCGGTGTGACGTTCCTCCAGTTTGTCCGCCCCGCCATAGGGAAGATCCTCGGGCGGCGCGTTCTCTTTCCTTCCCGGTGGAATGCCGTCACGGATGAACCGCTGGCGTTTAAAGACGGCAGGAGACTGTATCTGAGGGGAATCGCGCGGCAGGAGGGAGGGGTCATTCGCGTGAGGACGACCGGGAGTCAGAGCTCGGGCGTGATGAGCTCCCTGCTCGTCGCGAACTGCTTCATCATCATCCCTGAGGGGACGGCGGAGGTCCCTGCGGGGTCGAATGTCACGATCGAGTTTTTCCGTGATCCGCTGTGAACGTTCGGGGGGAGGAACCGGGACCATGAGAGACGTATCGAAAAAGCCTGTCACGCTCAGGACCGCCGAAGCCGGGGCGACGCTGACATGCCTTCCGGGAACCGTGGCGGCCGTTCTTGCCGGGAACGTGCCGAAGGCGGATCCGCTGGCGGTGGCAAGGGTCGCGGGGATTCAGGCCGCCAAGAACACGAGCCTCCTGATCCCGTACTGCCACCAGGTTCCCCTGGATTTCGCCGGCGTGGAGATCACTCCCGGCGAAGATGCATTCCGGATTTCAACAACCGTGTCGGCCGTCTGGAAAACGGGGGTCGAGATGGAAGCGCTTGCCGCCGCCTCCGCCGCGGCGCTGACGCTGTACGACATGCTGAAGATCATCGACGAGACGATGGAGATCCGGGACATCACGCTGAAAGGGAAGAGGGGGGGAAAATCCGACTACAGGCCGCGGGCCGGGGGGAAAACCTCCGCCGGCGTTCTCGTCCTCTCCGACCGTGCTTCCGGCGGAAAGAGCAAGGACACGTCCGGGAAGGCGGCCCGGGAGCGTCTTGAATCATTCGGCGTCAGCGTGTCCGAGTTCAGCATACTCCCCGATGACAGGGACCGGATCGCCGCCGAGCTCAGGCGCTGGGCCGACGTCCTGGCTCTCGATATCGTGATCACGACAGGAGGGACGGGGATCGGGCCGCGCGACGTGACGCCGGAGGCGACACGGGAGGTCGTCGAACGGGAGCTTCCGGGGGTCACCGAAACGCTCCGGGCCCACGGCCAGGAACGAAACAGGAACTCCATGCTCTCCCGCGGCGTCGCGGGGGTGAGGGGGCGGACGCTCATCGTAAACCTCCCGGGATCGGAACGGGGGGTGAGCGAATCGCTCGACGTCCTCTTTCCCTGGATACTTCACGCTCTTGACATGCTCCGGGGGGGCGTCCACTGAACCCGGGAGGGCCTCTCCGCTTACTTCCGCCTCACGGGTGACTGTTCCTCTCCCCGGGGAAAGCTGTAGAGTATCTTCTTCCCGCCGACGGTCACGATCACGGAATCGCCCCGTGCCGCCTGCACCTGCGCTCCCTCCAGGTCCTTGTCGTTCACGAGCGAATCGAGATACAGTGTCATCGTCGTCGTGCCCCCCTTCCTGTCGACGAGCGTGGGAACCGTCGACTGATCCCGTCTGGCCTGTCCCCTCTCCCGGGGGAGCATCTGCGTGCTCATCTGGCGGATGCGGTACTCCGCCTGTGCGGACCCGTCCTTCCGGGCCTGGAGCGACGGGACGCTGAGTCTGCCGGTCTCTTCCTTCGGAACGGCTTCCACCTTCTTGAACGCGTTTGTCTCGGAGCGCGATTGACCGAGGTCATGCGCGGGCGCCGCCCCTTCAACGACTCCGTCCGACCAGAACTCCCCAGTCTCCTTTCCCCCCGCGGCGGCCTCCGCGCGTACGGGGGCCTCTCGGGTCTTCATCGCGTCTTCCATCCGTCCGGCCGCAACCCGGGGGGAGATGATCGGTTTCTCCTTCGCCTCCGACACGACGGAAGGAGCTGCATGGGCGAACCTCTCCACGAGGTCCTTCTGCGCGGGGGAAGGGGAGGCTGGTCCGGCGGGCGGTGCCGGCGGCTCGAACTTTGCCACCGGGGGTGGGAGAGGGGGTGCAACGGGAGCAATCACGCCACCGTTGAAAAGCGCATAATACGCTCCGACACCCGCGACGAGCATGATCGTGGCGGCGATTCCCGCGACGCGGAGGAACCGGCCGTGCCCTCGTTCGTCCCCCGTCCGGCGCCTGAGCTCCGACTTCAGTTCCTCCCTGCCGAGCCTTTTCGCTCCGGCGGCGATCATCATTTCCATGCGGAGGGATTCCCTGCACCCGGCGCAGGTCATGGCGTGCCGTTCCACGTTCCGGCGCTCGGCCTCGGTGAGCCTTCCGAGGGCGTAGCGGGAGAGGAGGTCTTCGTCGGAAGCGAAATGGGCGCCGCTTTCGTCAGCCATGGCGTGGGATCCTTTCCCTGATGAGCGCCTCCAGCGCCTTCTTGCACTGGTATTTCTTCGACTTGACCGTGTCGGCGTTTGCCATCCCCGTCTGTACCGCGATCGATTCCATCGACTCTTCTTCCCAGTAGAACAACAGAAGCAGTTTCCTGCACGGTTCCCCGAGCTCATCGAGCGCCGAGCGCACGATGGCCGCCTCCTCCTCGTCGATCATCCGGTCGAGCGCCGAGGGCTCCTCCGCGGGGGGATCCGCGTCGAGGCCGGAGGGCTCTCTCCGTGCGCGCGCCAGCCGCCTGAGCCACATGTTCCTTGCCGTCGCGTAGATGAACGTGCCCAGCTTCGCACTGTATGTAAATCGTCCCGCCCTGACCCGTTCCCAGAGCGTGACGAGCGCCTCCTGCAGCATGTCGTCCGCGTCGTCCTCCGTCCCGCTGTTGCGCGTGACAAGCGCCCTCACGCTGCGCCGGTTCTCCCGGTACAGGTCGACGAGCGCTGCTTCGTCCCCTTTCCGCAGCCGGTCCAGGATACGCGCATCGCTGCTGGCAAACAGGGGGGAGACGGACATTTACCTTCCGTGAGTTGATGTCATTAACGGTCACAAGGTGAACGGCTCAAAGTACGATAAAGGGCCGCTTATTTCAATCAACGAGAGGAGAAGGAGCCATGAACAGACCGCATTCCGGAAGCCTGACCGTCCTCGCCGCACTCTTCCTTGCCGCCCCCCTGCCTGCGCAGACCCCTCGCGCCGGAGGGGAACGGACGGCCGTCGACATTACCGTCTATAACCAGAACCTCTCCCTCGTCCGCGAGGAGCGGACGTTCGCGCTCGGCAAAGGGACGACGACCGTCGTCGTGCCCGACGTCCCCGCGACGATCGACGGCACCTCCGTGCACTTCCTCAGCCTGACCGATCCGGAAGGTGTGAGGGTGCTGGAGCAGAATTACCGGTACGACCTGGTCCACGAGGCGAAGCTGCTGGAACGGTACATCGGCAGGGAGGTGGAGTTCGTCAGGACGGATCCCTCGACGAACAAAGAATACGCGGTTGCGGGGAAGCTCCTGTCGACCGGGTTCGCCGGGCAGCCGGGATACGGGAACGCCTCCGCCTATATCGGGACCGGCGGAATGATCGCCGAGATCAACGGCAAGATCGAGATCGCACCCGCCGGGCGGCTTGTTCTTCCGGCGCTTCCCGACGGCCTTGTGCTGAAACCGCGCCTGGAGTGGATCGTCGCGAGCGACAGGGAGGGGAATCACCGTTCCGAGGTGAGTTACCTCGCCGGCGGGCTGTCCTGGAGCGCCGACTACGTCGTGCTCCTCGACAGGGACGATGCCTCGGTCGACCTCACCGGCTGGGTCACGCTGACGAACGGGTCGGGAACGACGTTCAGGAACGCTTCACTCAAGCTGGTGGCGGGCGACGTGAACGTCGTCCAGAACGCCATGGGGGGGATGATGAAGGCGGCGAGGGCGGAAGCCGTGAGTGACGCCTCCGCTCCGCAGTTCCGTCAGTCGGACCTTTTTGAGTACAAGCTCTACGCGCTCCAGCGGAAGACCGATCTGGCCGAGAGCGAAACGAAACAGATCGAGCTCACCGAAGGGCGGGGGGTCCCGGCGAAGAAGATGTTCATCTACGACGGCCTGGGGGACGAATGGCGGTCCTGGTTCCATAACTACTCCTACAGGAGCCAGGCGGGATTCGGCCAGCAGTCCAATCCCAGAGTGGGCGTGTTCGTGACATTCAGGAACGCAAAAGACGGCGGGCTCGGCATGCCGCTGCCGAAGGGGAAGGTGCGCGTCTACAAGAGAGACGATGACGGGAAGGAGCAGTTCGTCGGCGAGGACAGGATCGACCATACCCCGAAGGACGAGGAAGTCCGTCTGTACCTGGGAAACGCATTCGATATCGTGGGAGAGCGCGTCCAGAAGGATTTCAAGACGTACGCGGGGGGACGCGTCGTGGAAGAGACGTTCGAGATCAACGTGCGCAACCATAAGGACGTCCCGGCCGACGTGCAGGTGTACGAGCACCCGTGGCGCTGGGCGCAGTGGGAGATCACCGGCGCATCGACCGGATGGACGAAGGTGGACCAGAGCACGCTCAGGTTTCCCCTTCACATCGCCCGCGACGGAGAAGCGTCGGTGAGGTACACGATCCGGTATTCGTGGCAGTAACGCATGTCCATTCACTCACAGGGAGGTACGGTCATGAAACAGATTGCTGCGTTCGTTGCGGGAGTGGTGATGCTTGCCGCCCGGGTCCCGGGAGCGGAGGCGATGTCCTTCCCCGGGAAGTCGGATCCGCTCCGGCTCCGGGGTTCGATGAACTGTCCGGTCGTCCCCTCGCGGGGCGGGCGGGCCTTTCTCCAGATCTCTCTCACGGCTCCCCGGGGGGGCGCGTCCGGGAGGAAGCCCGTCAATCTCTGCGTCGTTCTTGACAGGAGCGGCTCGATGGGAGAGGAAGGGAAGATCGTCAATGCGAAGGCGGCGCTCGATGCGCTCATTGACCGTCTTTCCCCCGGAGACATATTCTCCCTCGTGATATACGACGACGTCGTGGACGTCCTCCGTCCGGCGGGATGTGCAGGGGACAGGCGGGCCCTGCACGATCTCGTCGAAGGGATACAGCCGCGCGGGTGGACGAACCTGGGAGGGGGAATGCTCCAGGGGTTCGAGGAGGCGGAGCGCTACGCCGGAGAGGAATACGTGAACAGGGTCGTCCTCCTGTCCGACGGTCTCGCCAACCGGGGGATCACCGACCCCCGGGAGCTCAGGGCGGTCGCGCGGAAATTCAGGAACCGGTCCATCTCGCTCACAACGATGGGGGTGGGATACGACTATAACGAAAACCTGATGACGGGGCTCGCCGCCGACGGGGGAGGGAACTACTACTTCATCGAGAGTCCCCGCAACCTCGCCTCGATGTTCTCGAGAGAATTCGACATGCTCGGCCGCGTCGTTGCGCAGAACGCGGTCATCGAGCTTACCCTCGGCCCGGGGGTCGGCGTGATCGACGTTGTCGGCTCGGAGTTCACGGTCCGGGACGGCTGCCTCCGCATACCCGTGGGTGACGTCTATGCCGGGTGCGCACGGGAATTCACGATCGAGATCGATGTTCCCCCGGGCCGGGGGACGTTGACCGTCGCGCGGGGCGACCTCCGATACGAGCCGGTCAGGGACAGGGTGAGCGTCTCTCCCCTGGACGGCGTCACGGTCAGGTACAGCGACGACGCGGCGGAAATCGAACGGCACAGGGACTTTGAAACGCAGGCCAGGGCGGACGTCGCCGTGTCGACGCGAGGGGTCGAGCGGGCACTGGACGCGCTCGACAGGGGAAAGGGGGAGGCTGCGATCGAGGAAATTGCGAAGACACGGCGCCTGCTCCAGGCATCTCCCGCGGCGGCCGCCGGATCGGTCTCCCTCGGCGCCATCAGGGAACAGGACGCGAAGCTCGGCGCGTACGAGGCCAGGCTCAAAGACGGTCCGTCCTCGCAGCAGAAGGTGAAGAAATCGATACAGTACGACAATTACAAAACGCAGCGGGGGGAGGAAAAGTAGGGTTGGCCTAACGCGAAGCGAACTTAAACGGGATCGTGAGCCACGAGGCGACCGGTCCCGTTGTCATTTCCGCGGGAGCGAACTGGGAGGACATGACGGCATCGATCACCGGCTGTATCAGCAGATCGTTCGTGCTCTTGAGCGTGACGGTCTGTATGGGCTTTCCGGTCGCATCGATCTGTACCCTGATGAGCACCTGCCCCTCCACGCCTGTGAGATACCCTAGCGCCGTGAACTTCGGTTTTTCAAGACGTATGATGCGCGCCTGTTTCTCGACTGCAACGAACGGGACCGGCGAGGCCGTGTCTTCGGTCTTCGGCTCAGCGGCCGGGGGCTTCGATTCGGGCTGGGACTGCGCTGCCATCACGGGGGGAGAAGAGACCGGGTGTTCCTCCGGGGGAGGAGCCGACGTCTGAACGACGCGGCGCGGAGTGTCGCGGGGGGAGGCGGGTTTCGGGGACCCGGGGACCTTCTTCGATTCGACGGTCGCCGGAGGGGGGGCGGCCTGGTCGACCGCAAGCTCCGTGACCTGCGGTGTTCCCGACGCGGAGTCGTCGTTCGAGACGATGAAGTTCTGTTCGGCCGCCTCCGACGGTGCCCCGATGAACTGCTCGGAAACGGGGAGGGAGAGCGAGGTTATCTGGGGTTTCTTGTAGATGTTCCTCTGGTAATAGACGTACAGGAGCGCCCCGAGGACCAGGAGGGCGAGGACGATGAGAACGATGAGGAGCGCGATCCCCCTTTTCTTCCCCTGCGCCGGTTCGCGGGCTGCCCGGGGACGCGGTGCCCCGCGCTTCGGCTGCCGGGGTGACGACCATTCCTCCGTCATCATCGGCGTGGAATCGGGATCCCCGGCGGACGGGGCATCCGGCGCGGCCGGAGTGTCGGCCGGCGGTGCCGGCGCGGACGCCGCGGGTGCCGTTGAAGGGTACACGCGGATCGAATCCCCCCGCTTCAGCTGGGCGAGGGCTTCAAACTGCTTCTCGAAGTCCCTCGCGATTGCGTTGGACGGATCGATGATGTACACGCGGCGGATCTCCGCGAGGGCGTGCTGGTATTCGCCTTTGCGGATGTACTCGTGGGCATGCTGGAAGTACTGGTTCTTCAGCCACTCGAGCGCCGCTGCTTTCTCCTTCTTGTCCTGCGCGGCGTCGGGGCCGGCCCTGAGCGCCGAGATGTCGGTGACCATTCCCGGGGAGCGGGAGGAGTCCAGCGCGCGTTCGATGATGGAGGGGATCGACTCGAGTATGTCCGTCCGCTGCTCGTCGGTCAGGCTGTGGGAAGTCTCGAGCTCGACGAGCTGCTCCGCCTGCTTTTCGAACGCGAGGACGTAGACGTTCTTCGGCGCGAGCGATTTTGCTTCCCGTACGGCGCTGACCGCCGCCGCATAGTCCCCCTTCTCCGCACGGGATTGTGCTTCGGCCAGGTGCCGTTCGAGATGGAAGGAGTCCGGGTTATTCTGTGTCGGCATAGACCAGCGAACGATGGTTGCGGAGAATATATCAAATGACAACGAGAATAACAAAACTCAGGCGTGCCGCCCGTCACTCCCGCACGGTGATCTGTATCGCGTCCCGGGAATCGGCCGTCGTGACGACGACCGACTTCGCCTGCTCGTCATAGGACCACGAGGGAGATGTCCTCCCGCCGGCCGCTCCGGCACGGTCGATCTGCTTCCCGCCGAGACGGACCGAACCGGGCGCGTGAGCGTATCCCTTGAACCGGACGACGAGCGACCGTTCCGGGGGAACGTAGGTTCCCTCGACGGCACTGAGCGTAAGCGTCCTCGTCCCTCCGTCCGACCTCTGGCGGAACGATCGTCTGTAGTACACCCCTCGGGTGCAGGCATAGGAGATGCCGTCGTCCTCGTAGTACGCCGACACCGATTCGGTCCCCTGCCGGGGAGGAAACGCGGAGAGCGTCAGCGGGGAAATGGGGGACTGGGCGGTATATTGCACCACCTGCTGCGTCGGTATGACCGACCCTTCGCGTGCAAAGAAGGGGATCCGGTTGACGGGGGCGTCGACGGTGACCTGTGTTCCGCCTTCGAGGGCGGCTCCCGAGGTGAAGTCGTACCACGTTCCCCGGGGGAAATCGACCTTCCGCTGCACGTCCCCTTCGGTGAGCACCGGCGCGACGAGGATGTCGCTCCCGAACATGAACTCGTCGGCGGTCTCGGAGAACCGGCCGTCATCGGGAAATTCCAGCACCATCGGGCGCATGGCCGGGATGCCGCTCGACGACGCCTCGACCATCGCCGTGTAGATGTAGGGGAGAAGACGGTACCGGAGGTTGATCGTCTCCCTGTTGATGTCGGTGAACTGATCCCCGTATTCCCACGGCTCCTTGTTCCGCTCGTGAATGACCGAGTGCGCGCGCATCAGCGGAGTGAACACGCCGAGCTCCAGCCATCGGGCGAAGAGCTCTCCCGAAGGGTGACCGATGAACCCGCCGATGTCGGATCCGACGAACGGCTGAGCGCAGAGGCCCATGGTGAGGCACATCGGTACCGACAGCGCGAGGTGCTCCCACGAGGAGACGTTGTCACCCGTCCACGCCGCGGCGTAGCGCTCTCCTCCCGCGTAGGATGCCCGCGTGAGGAGAAACGGGCGTTCGTCGGGAAGCAGGCGCCGTACCCCTTCGTACGTCGCGCGGATCATCTCCATGCCGTAGACATTGTGAACATCGGCGTGCGTTTCCCCCGTTCCTCCGCCGTCATGCACGGCGGAGAGGTCGATCGTCTTCGTCGGGACGTTGAACACCGATGGCTCGTTCATGTCGTTCCAGAACCCCCGCACGCCGGCCCTGACAAGCCCCGCGAACTGATCTCCCCACCACGCGCGGGCCGGGGCGGACGTGAAATCGGGAAACGCGCAGATCCCCGGCCACACCGCGCCGCGGAAGAGCGTCCCGTCCGCGTTGCGGACGAACGCGCCGGCCTCCAGCCCCGAACGGAAGGCGGCGTAGGACGAATCGGTCTTGATTCCCGGATCGACGATGACCGCGACCTTGAACCCCTCGGCCCCGAGGTCGTGTATGAGGCGGGGGGGGTCGGGAAACGACGCCGGGTTCCACGTGAATATCCTGTACCCGTCCATGTAGTCGATGTCAAGGTATATCACGTCGCACGGGATGTTCCTCGACCGGAACCCCTCTGCGATCGAGCGGACCTTTGATTCGGGCGCATAGCTCCACCGGCACTGCTGGTAGCCGAGCGACCAGCGGGGGGGAAGGGGAATGCGGCCCACGAGATCCGTGAACCGGCCGAGGATCTTCTTCGGCGCGGGTCCGTACAGGAAATAGTAATTGATGTCCCCCCGTTCGGCCCCGAACGAGTATGTGCTGCGCGATTCCTTTCCCATGTCGAACGAGGACCGGGCGGGATTGTCGAAGAATATGCCGTACGCCTTCCCGGCGCGCACGCCGTAAAACATCGGTATGGTCTCGTACAGGGGGTCCGTCGCGGCGCCGTACGCGGGGATGTCGGAATTCCACATCGTCATGGCCGCGTCCCGCTTCTGGAAATTCCCCGACTTCTCGCCGAACCCGTAGTAGCGCTCGTCCGGGGGCATCGCTCTCCATGCCCTCACTTCCGCGCCGTTCCAGCACATACCGAGCGTGGAGTCGTCGGAGGCTATCGTCCCCCCCGAGGCATCCCGGAACACCAGCCTGAGCGGTCGCTTCCGGACGATGACGGACATCTCGCCCGTGGTGATCGTGAGGGATTCGGGGGTATCAACCATCCGGAGGGGGGAACGGGGCCACGCGGTCCTCGCGACAGCCCACGAGCGGTCGGGAGCGAAGGGGGGGCCCGTCTGGAATCGGACGCGCACGACGTCGTCGGCGAGCACGCGGATCGTGAGTCGTGAGGGTCCCGCGCTGAGCGTTGCCAGCGTGTCGCCGGAAGTTGAGGTTGAGTCGACGTTTCCGGCCGAATGCCACCCGGAAAAGGCGGCCCCGGGAAGAAACGCCAGGAGCAGACAGGCCCGTCGGATCTGCATGGTGATTCGCGCTCGCTTAGATGCTCTGTTCGGTGCCCGTGTCGAAGAAATGCATCTTGGACGTGTCGACGAGAAGCTCGTGGGGCTTTCCCACCTCGGGAGAGCGATCGCTGGCGATCCTTGCGACGTAGTGCGTGCCGGCGCCGGTGGAGAAATACACGAAGATCTCGTTGCCGACCGGTTCGATGACGTCCACCTGCGCTGTGAACGGCGAGAGCGTGGTGATGCCGCTCGGCCGGAACGCATAGATGTGTTCGGGGCGTATGCCGAGCGTCAGCTTCGCGCCCGGGTTGAATTTCTCCCCCTGGATCTTCTCCACGGGGAGAGAGAACTCCGTTCCCTCTTGGCGGAACGTCCAGGAGCCGTTCTTCGACACGCTTCCGGAGAAGAAATTCATCGTCGGGCTGCCGATGAATCCGGCCACGAACCTGTTTGTGGGATGGTGGTAGATGGAGAGCGGCGTGTCGACCTGCTGGACGATCCCGTCCTTCATCACGACGATCCGGTCTCCCATCGACATGGCTTCGATCTGGTCGTGCGTTACGTAAATCATCGTCGTCTGGAGCTGGTGGTGGAGACGCGAGATTTCCGTGCGCATCTGGACCCGGAGGTTCGCGTCGAGGTTGCTCAGCGGCTCGTCGAAGAGAAAGACCTTGGGCTGCCTGACGATCGCGCGCCCGAGCGCGACGCGCTGTCGCTGACCGCCGGAGAGCGCCTTCGGTTTCCTGTCCAGGTACGACGAGATCCCGAGGATCTCCGCGGCGTGCGAGACCCGTTTCTGTATCTCCGCTTTCTCGTACTTGCGAAGCTTCAGGCCGAAGGCGAGGTTGTCGTACACCGACATGTGCGGGTACAGGGCGTAGTTCTGAAACACCATCGCGATGTCCCGGTCCTTCGGGGCGACGTCGTTGACGACCTTTCCGTCGATGCTGACGGTCCCCGAAGAAATCTCCTCGAGCCCGGCGATCATGCGGAGAACCGTGGACTTGCCGCAGCCGGAGGGGCCGACAAGGACGACGAATTCCTTGTCACGGATCGTGGCGTCCACTTCCTTGACGGCGGTGACTTTCCCGTCGTACACTTTCGTTACGCGCTCAAGTTTGACTTCAGCCATGGGTGCATTCCATCGGTCGTAGGATTGGGTTATGAAGGATCAAATCCTAAAAATATAGGCACGTCCCGCCTCAAACACAAGAAAACCGCCCGATTCTCTTTGGGAGGGGGTTCACGGGGGTGTTCGTGGAAGCCCTTCATTGGAATCTCGCAGTGAAATGCCAAAAAAACACTTGACTTTTACCCCCCTCTTCTTATATTCGTGGAAGCGCTTCCACCTGTTCATCCTCCTGACAATCTGTTTTTCCAACGTAACCCATGAGTGTGACGATCTACGACCTTGCACGTGAGGCAGGAGTAGGAATCGGGACGGTTTCCCGCTGCCTCAACAACCACCCGAGCGTTTCTGCGGAAACGCGGGCGAAGGTCCTGGAGGTCGTCAAACGGCTCAGCTACCAGCCCCACGCGTATGCCCAGCGGCTTGCTTCGAAAAAGACGAACACGATTTCGGCGATCATCCCGTATTTCACGAACTACTTCTTCATCCAGGTGCTCCAGGGGGTGCAGGACAAGGCGGCGGAGTTCGGATTTGACCTCATCCTGTACGGGGTCAACAATCCTTCCCAGGCGGAGTACTATCTCCGCCGGTCGCTCCACCGGGGCCACGTCGACGGCGTCATGTTCTTTTCGATGCGGCTCCCCGAATCGTACGTCGCGAAATTCCAGCAGATTCGGCTCCCGCTCGTTCTTGTCGATGCCTACCATCCCGAGTTTGATTCGATCAGCGTGAAGAACCTCGAAGGGGCCACGATGGCGACGCGCCACCTGGTCAAGCTCGGGCACACGAACATCGCGATGATCAACGCGAGCCTTTCGACGCAGCCGGCGCACGACAGGATGGAAGGCTACCGCATCGCGCTCGAGGAAGCGGGCCTCCCGTTCAGGAACGACCGGGTGTTCATTTCGGAGATCGGCAAGCAGGACGGGTTCAACAGGGAGGCCGGGCGCGCCTCGATGGAGGAGCTGATCGGCAGGAACACCGGCAAGGACCGCATCACCGCGGTGTTCATCGCGAGCGACGTACAGGCAATGGGCGCCCTCGAAGGGGCGGCCGAGCTCGGCGTGCGCATTCCGGAGGACCTTGCCCTGGTGAGTTTTGACGATATCGAGCTGGCCCAGCACGCACAGCTCACGACGATGCGCCAGCCGATGTACGAGATGGGCGTGCTCGCGCTCGAGAAGCTTTTTGCACGCCTGAAGAACCCTGATTCCGCGCCGTCGCTGACGACGTTTCTGCCGTCCCTCATCGTCCGGCGGTCGTGCGGCGCCCGCGTCCCGACCGAACAACCCGTGTAAAAGAAGAAGGATCGGCGATGAGCGCCCGGCAGCCCAACATCTGATTCTGCAACGCAAAGGAGCAAACACCGCATGAAATCACGTCTACTGCTTCTGTCAATCCTGCTGCTGTCCGCGTCTCCGTTCGCGCTCGCCGGGAACACGGGAAAAATCACGGGGGAAGTCAAGGATAGCCAGACGGGGGAAGCCATCGTCGGTGCGAGCGTCCAGATCCTGGGGACGTCGATGGGCGCGGCGACGAACATCGACGGCTACTACGTCATCCTGAACGTCCAGCCCGGCACGTACACGCTCGTGGCCTCCGGCGTCGGGTACAACAAGAAGACGATCTCCAACGTGCAGGTCTCCCTCGACCAGACCACGACGATGGATTTCAAGCTCTCGTCGACCGTGGTGGAAGTGGGCGAGGAGATCGTGACGGTGGCCGAGCGGCCGCTCGTGCAGAAAGACCTGACGGCGTCCACGGCGACGGTCAACGGAAGCCAGATCGCCGCGCTTCCCGTGACCGAGGTCGGTCAGGTCCTCAACCTCCAGGCGGGCGTGACCGTGGATGCGGGGGGAGGCCTCCATCTGCGCGGCGGGCGCACGGGGGGCGTGTCGTACTGGATTGACGGCGTCCCCGTGACCGACGCGTTCAATTCCTCGCAGGTCGTGGAAGTGAACAAGAGCCTCGTCGAGCAGGTCCAGCTCGTCTCCGGCGCCTACAATGCAGAGTACGGCGAGGCGATGGACGGCATCGTCAACATCGCGACAAAAGAGGGGAGCTCGAAATTCTCCGGGAGCGTCAGCTCCTACGTCGGCAACTACGTCCCGAACAACGACGGCGAGAGCAAGGCCCTCTACACCGGCCTGGACCGGTTCAGGCCGTTCGACATCCGCAATTTCGAAGGGACGCTGAGCGGGCCGGTCGCCACCGACAACCTGACGTTCTTCGCAAACGGGAGATACATCTACTTCGGCGGCGACGAGTACGGCATCCGCCGGTTCAACCCGCAGAACATCTCGTATACCGACAGCACGGGCCGGTTCGTCCTGTACCGCGATCCGGCGGGGAAGGGGGACAGCTCGATCGTCCCGATGAACTCGAGCGAGCGCGCGTACGCCCAGGCGAAGCTCACCTGGCACATCTCCCCGGTGATGAAGCTCTCCGTGAACTACATCTTCGACCACACGAAATCACAGCCCTACAACAGGGAATACTACTACGACCCGGACGGGAACGGTGACGACTACAATTTCAGCCACACGGTCATCGGCCAGTTCTCCCACAGCCTGGGCTCGTCGACCTTTTACACGGTGGGGGGGTCCTTTTACCGGAAAACGTTCAACCACTACCTTTACGAGAATCCGTATGACCCCCGGTACGTCCACCCCAACCTGTTCCTTGTGAACGACCAGTGGAGCTTCTACACGGGCGGCACGGACATGAACCACACGAACCGCTGGGACGAGACGCTCCTCGGAAAACTCGACGTCACGAGCCAGGTCAACGAGCACAATCTCGTCAAGGCGGGCGTGCAGTTCACGCACCACAAGATCTTCTACGACAGCTACACGCTCCAGCCGATCCCCTCCGAGACGGCGATCAACCTCGCGTACGCGAACCCGTTCATCTCGACGTACATCCCGGACGTTTCTTCCCCCAATCACGATCAGTATTACCACCGTCCGGTCGAGTTCTCCGCCTACCTCCAGGACAAGATCGAGTTCAAGGACCTCATCGTCAACATCGGCCTCCGCTACGATTATTTCAATCCCGACGGCGTCACGCTGGCGGACCCGAGCGACCCGGACATTTACAACCCGATCAAGCCCTCCAACCTGTTCTTCGACTACAACGGGAACGGCGTGCAGGACCCCGGGGAGCCGACGAAGACCGTGGCGGACAGGCGGTCCTACTGGTACGTCAAGACCCCCTCGAAATCGGCGCTCAGCCCCCGCCTGGGGTTCTCGTTCCCGATCACGGCCCGGGGCATCGTCCATTTCTCGTACGGCCACTTCTTCCAGATCCCGACGTACGAGCAGATGTACACGAACCCCGATTTCAAGATCGGGCAGGGGACGGGAAACCAGGGACTGATCGGCAACACAAACCTTCAGCCCCAGGAGACTGTCAAAGGTGAGCTCGGCGTGCAGCAGCAGCTCACCGACGATGTCTCCGTCGACGTGACCGCGTTCCTCCAGGACATCCGGAACCTGATCGGCACCCGCTCGAACGACATCCTCGTGTTCGGCGGATCGGCGAGCTACACGCAGTACCAGAACACCGACTTCGGGTTCATCAAGGGGATCACGCTCAACGTCGACAAGCGCTTCTCGGGCGGGCTGACCGCGAGCCTCCATTATACGTTCATGGTCGCACGGGGGAGCGCCTCGAACCCGCAGGATGCGCGCAACGCCATCCTGGGCGGCGCCCTGCCTGAGGTCCAGCTCAATCCGCTCGACTGGGACCAGCGGCACAACGTGAACGCCCAGGTCATTTACGCGGCCCCGCACTGGGGGGGGAGCGTGAACATGACGTACCAGACCGGGCTGCCCTACACCCCGCGGCGGATCACGGACGTGACCGCCCTCCTGACGAACAGCCAGGCGAAGCCCGATTACGTCAATGTCGATCTCCAAGGGCACTACGACATCCACTTCAACCCCCTGACGCTCGTCATCCAGCTGCGCGTCTACAACATCTTCGACATACGGAACGAAATCAACGTGTACGACGATACGGGGCGCGCGGGCGTGACGATCGACGAGACCAACGGACTCAAGACCAATCCCTCACAGCGCGTCAACACGCTCGATCAGTTCTACCACACGCCGACGCAGTACTCGGAGCCCCGGCGTATCGAATTTGGAATGAATCTGGAGTTCTGACATGACCATGACGAATCACAGAGCGCTTCTCGCAACACTCCTCGTCGTTTCGACGGCCTCGCTCGCCTTCGCCGACAGCGGGAGCCAGTACCGGCGGTACGCGATCATGAACGCCAACCAGGTGCGCACCGTGTTCGGCAACTGGGGAGTCATCGCGCAGCCGGCCACTGCGGGGCACCGCGGCGCCTGGCGCAACGACAACGACGGCTACATCGGTGACGTCAGCGTTCTCCTGGGCGCCGAGCTCAATGTCGGCTCGACGGTGTTCCATTCCGTCGCCACCTGCCCGGTGGACAGGCCGACGCAGAAGACGGACACGGACCCGGCCACCGGCAAGTACTGGACGCTGGAGCCGGTGGGCGGGTACTTCGCCGCTCCGCCGAACGAGAAGGTCGCCATCAGCACGGACCCGACGACGTGGCCCGATTTCTGGCCCGACAAGCAGCAGGACGCGCTCGATCCGGGATGGAGGGGGAAGTGGAACGGGTACTTCGGCAAGAACAAGTTCAGCGCCGACGAAGAGACCTACTTCGTCATGGACGACAACAACGACGCCCGGTTCAACGCGCCCAACAACAACATCTTCGGCGTCACGTTCAGGCCCGATTCGACGAACCCCCAGCGCAACGGGATGGGACTCGTGGTGACCGTGCGCGCACTCCAGTGGGCGCAGTTCCTCGCCAAGGACAACATCTTCTGGCTCTACGAGATCACGAATACCGGGACAACCAACTATAACAAGATGGTGTTCGGGATGCTCGTCGGCACGTACGTCGGCGTGACGTCCACGGAGGACTACCAGGAGTACAACGACGACTGGTCGTTCTACGATCCGACGCAGAACATAACGTACACGGGAGACTTCAAGGCGATCAACGGGCAGCCGATGAAGAACCCCCTCTGGGTCGGGGGGACGGGGCTCGTGGGGTACGCGTTCCTGGAAAGTCCGGGTAATCCGTACGACGGGATCGACAACGACGCCGACGCCGATTCCGCGGCTGCCGGCATAGGCGCGCCGAAGTTCGCCACCACGGATTTCGACTCCGTCACGCTCACGGTGGGGAAGAAAGTGGTCCTCATCAACAACGACTTCTCCCGGACCGTCTACACGATCCAGGCCTCCGACACGGTGCTCCACACGCGCGGGCTGACGATGAAGATCGTCCCGGGCGTCACGCGCGTCGTCGAGGGTAATGTGCTCTACGACGCCCTGCAGAACCCGTACGTGAATACGAACGCGTACGACGGCGTTGACAACAACTTCAACGGCCTGATCGACGAGAACTACAGGATCCACTACCGGCAGGTGAAGGCCAATCCGAAAGACCCCAATCATCCCCTCTTCGACATCCTCCGCCCCCTCCGGCACAAGGACTACATCACCGGCGCCGGGACGAGCCCGTACAGCATGATCGACGAGTCGAGGAGCGACAGGATCGACAACAACCTGAACTGGAACATCAAGTATGACGACGTGGGGATCGACGGGCTCGACGACGGGGCATTCGGCGCGCACGACGGCCTTCCCACCTCCGGCTATGACGCCGCCTTCCACGACACGGGACTTCCGGGCGAGCCCCATGTCGACAAAACGGACGTGAAGGAATCGGACCAGATCGGCCTGACGAACTTCAGTTACTTCACCCCCTCGAGCCAGATCATCCTGGGGGACAAGGAAAGCCTCTGGCAGAGGCTCATCCCCGGATTCTTCGACGTGCCGCTTTCGATCGTCGGGGGACGCCCCCAGAACGGGGAAGACGGCGACTTCGTGTACGGGAGCGGGTATTTCCCCCTGCTGGCGAAAGGGACGGAGCGGTTCTCGCTCGCCCTCGTCTACGGCGGAGGGATACTCGGGAACGAGGGTCTCGACGCGGACCTGGTGGATCTTCTCAAGCACAAACAGACCGTCCAGAAAATCTACGACGCGAACTACCAGTTCCCGCAGCCTCCCGACAAGCCGACGCTGACAGCCGTCTCGGGGGACCACAAGGTGACGCTGTACTGGGACCGCAAATCCGAGGCGTCGGTCGACCCGGTGCTGCTGACGAAAAACTTTGAAGGGTACCGGCTGTACAAATCCACGGACCCGAATTTCAGCGACATCTTCACGATCACCGACGGTTCCGGCGCGCCCCAGGGGTACAAGTGGCTCCAGGAGTGGGACCTCGTGGACGGGATCAGCGGCTATTTCCAGGCGCAGCCCCAGCAGTACCAGGACGCCTCCGGGTTCACGTATTACCTCGGGAGCGACAACGGTCTCGTCCACACCTACGTCGACTCCTCGGTCGACAACGGGAGGCGGTACTTCTACGCCCTCGTCGCCTACAGCAAGGGGGACGCGACGACGGGGATATTCCCCGCCGAGAACACCCACTTCGTGACGATCACGGCGAGCGGCGAGGTGGTGCACGACCAGAACGTCGCGGTCGTCGTCCCGGACCCGAAGTCGGCCGGGTATGTCGCCGCGCCGAGCGGGGTTCCCCTGGCGCACGTGGCGCAGCAGGGAGCCGGGACAATTGCGTACACCGTGGCGGATCCCACGAAGATCTCGGGCCACAGGTACCGGGTGCAGTTCTTCGATTCGCAGGTCGACAGTCTCAGCGCATCCGGAAGTCCCGTCTCCTCCCGGGATTCCTCGACGTGGCAGAGGATCACGAAGTCGTATTCCGTCCTCGATCTGAGCACGATCACGGAGAAGTTCACGAGCCACGACACGCTCATCGTCACGCTCGGCCACAAGAACCAGATCGCCTCGTCCGTCGTCGTCACGGATGCCCACGGTGCGGTGGTTGCTCCCGCCAATTACATTCTGAACCCGACGCTCGGAACGATCCGCGGCACGCTCTCGGGGATGCTTCCCGCGGGGACGTACGCGGTCTCCTACCAGTATTATCCGGTCTACAGGAGCCCGAACATCATGGGTTCTCCCTATGCGAGCGAGACGAAGGACGCGGACATCTTCGACGGCGTGCAGCTTGCCTTCAACAACTACTGGGTGACGCAGCCGATCGACAGCCTTTCGGGATGGGTGGGGACCGCCGCGTACATCTGGAGCCTGTCGCCGACGAACCTGGTGGACCTCGGGCTCCTGGGGTACCGGAAGCCCGCCGATTACGAATACCAGTTCTCCACCACGGTGATCGACACGTCGCTCGCGCTGCCGGGCGCCGAGGGGATCCTTGACGCCACGCCGCTGTACTTCCGCGTGTTCAACAGGACCGACAGCACGTACGTGAAGCTCTACTACTACGACGGGAGCGGGAAGGGGCTGGGGCACCTGCACTTCAACACGCAGGTGATCTTCATGGAGAAGAACCCGCTCGGCGTCCTTTCGCCCACGTGGACGTCGTTCTTCAGCGTCAACGCGACGAACGTCGATACGGTCTACCCCCTGACGTCGAAGGACAGGCTCGTCATTAAGACGACCCAGCCGTTCCGGTACGGGGACGTGTTCGAGTTCACGCCGGCCGGCGCGACGGTCAGCATTCCCTCGGCGAAGGCCGACCTCTCCAGGGTCAAGGTCGTTCCGAACCCGTACGTCACCCAGTCGCAGTTCGAGCTCCCCCTCAACCCGGGGATCACGAGCGGCCGGGGACAGCGGAAGATCGACTTCATCCATCTTCCCGCCGGTGCGACGGTGAAGATCTTCACCGCCCGCGGGGATTACGTCCAGACGCTCCGGCAGGACGGCAGCATCGAGGACGGCGCGGTATCGTGGGACCTGAAGACGTACGAGAATCTCGACGTTGCGTTCGGTGTGTACTTCTATGTCGTTGAATCCCCCGTCGGGAACACGACGGGAAAGATCGCCATTATCAAGTGAGATCTCTATGATCAGAACGTCTACACATTGCAGGCGCGCCCTCCTGCTCCTGGCGGTTGCCGCCGCGTCGCTTCCGGGGGTGGCAGGCGCCCAGTCCAAGGTGGGAACGACCGCTGCGCAGTTCCTGGGGATCCCCGTCGGCGCACGCGCGATCGGCATGGGCGGCGCGTACGTGGCCGCCAGCGAGGACGTCAGCTCGCTCTACTGGAACCCGGGAGCCGTCGTGCAGGCGGACAAGAGCGAGTTCTCGTTCGTGAACACCGACTGGCTCGTCGGGACCAAGTTCCGCTGGTTCGGGCTCGTCCTGAACCTCGACGGTGACAACGCCATCGGGGCGAGCGTGACCGACATGGATTACGGCCAGGGGGACGTGACGACCGTCGCCAGTCCCGAGGGGACGGGAGAGACCTGGTCGGCGGCCGACCTCTCGGTCGCACTTTCCTACAGCAGGAGGCTCACGGACAAGTTCTCCATCGGCGGTTCCGTGAAGTACATCAACCAGAGGGTGTACAACGAGTCCGCGAGCACCGTAGCGTTCGATGCGGGGCTCCTGTACGTGACCGATCTCAACGGTCTCCGGATCGGCATGTCGATGTCGAATTTCGGCGGCGACCTGACGCTCTCCGGGCGCGACCTCCTCAGCCGCGTCGATACGGATCCGAACAACGCCGGTTCCAACAAGACGCTGGTGGCGTACCTCAAGACGGACGCCTGGCCGCTCCCGCTGCTCTTCCGCGTCGGGGCGTCGATGGACGTCGTCAAGAACGACGACATGAGCGCCCTGGTGGCCGTCGACGCGCTCCGCCCGAGCGACGATTTCGAATCGATCAACGTCGGCGGGGAGATCGGCTGGAGGAACATCCTGTTCGTCCGCGGGGGGTACCAGTCGATCGTCAAGGGGGGGCAGTCCCCCCTCAGCAGCGATAAGGGACAGGAAGGCCTTACGCTCGGTGCGGGACTCCAGTACCACTTCGGGGGGATCGCCGCGCTCTCGTTTAACTACGCGTTTCAGAAGTTCGGCCTGTTCGGCAACCTGAACACCATCGCCCTTTCCATAGGGTTCTAGCGTTGAATTCACTGATCCCATCACTGTCACGACAAAGAAAGGAGGCCCGGGGGCGCACACACGACAGAGCATTTGGTTGACGCTGTAAGTCCACACTGGTACACACACAGGAGGTTCAAATGAAGAACACACTACTTCTTATGCTTGTCGCCCTCGTCGCCGTCGGGCTGATGTTCCCCGCGGCTCTGATGGCGCAGCAGAAGAACGTCACGTTTATCATCAACACGGCGACTGTCCCGGACACGATCCTGTCCACGTCGTCGCTCTCCATCACCGGCGGCGCCGCGCACGACACGAACGACGGCAAAGCCCTCACCAACTGGGGGACGGGGGCGCTGTTGACCAACATCGGCGGTGACTACTGGAAGAAGACGCTTGCGCTCACGCCGGGTGACACGCTCTTTTACAAGATCCGCATCTATCCCACCGCGCAGAACAGCGGATGGGAAGAGAACACCAACGCCGGCAACAACAACCGTAATTTCGTCGTCCCGGCGAACGACACGACCCTGCTTCCCGAGTACTGGAACAACGGAAACTTCCCGTTCGGGAAAAACATCGACGTGTTCACTGCTCCTTGGACGACCGTCGCAGACTCGTTCCTGAGCGTCTATGTGCGCGTCAACATCAAGGGGGTGCAGGACGGCGGAACATACGGTTACACCACCGCCGATAACGACTCCGTTTGCGTCATGGGCGACGGCAAGGGGGGCCCGGATCTCGACTGGGGTACCCCGTTCTACCTGACCCAGGAAAAGACGCCGACGAACAGCCCGAATGCGTTCGGCATGCCGGCGAACACGTTCTTCTCGGGCCGGCTCCGTTTCCGCAAATCGCAGCTCACCGCGGGTCTCGACGTGTCCTACAAGTTCCGGTTCGGTTCGAACTGGAGCTACGGCTCGCTCCAGCGTTCCGAGCAGCTCGGTTCGCAGTACGCGGGCGGGAACCGTCATTTTGCGATTCCCCAGGGGCTGAAGGACACGACGCTCCAGTGGGTGTATTTCGGCGATGCAACGCCGATCCCGAGGTCGAACCCGGACACGTGCATCATCACGTGGAACGTCAACCTCTCGAGCGCCATTTCCAAGGGCGGGTACACCGTGGGTGACACCGTCGACGTGCAGTCCGGCTTCTTCAACACGGCGGTGGTGAATCCGCGCACGACGTATCTGCACCAGGTGATCGGGTCCCTGTACCGCGCGACGGACACGGTGATCACGAAGGTCGGAAGCCTTCTCGATTACCAGTTCTACACGCACAAGTTCGGCCAGGACAACAGGGAGAACTACTACAACTTCACGTACAACGGGCCCCAGGCCAGCGAAGCGGAACGTCGCCAGTTCACCGTTCCCTCGAAGGCCTTCACGATCAACGACACGAGCCTGAGCGTCGTGTCCGCGCGGCGCCAGCCGGTGTTCCCGAACACGCGCCTTCTCGCGCACCGGGTCCACGTGACGTACACGGTCGACATGCGCGCGGCGTACTACAACCTCCTCGGCGGGGATACGCTCACCGCGATCCAGGGGAACCAGAACGTGTACCCGAACCAGAAGGACTCCGTCTTCACGTGGGGAGTCTGGATCAACGGTCCCGCGGTCAACAACTGGGACACGTGGGGTCTGCCGCTCGTGCAGGATACCGACCACAAGATGTGGGACGACGGCACGCACGGCGACAAGGTCGCCCACGACTCGATCTACTCCATGCAGGCCTACTACTCGCCGGACAGCATCGCCGCCGCGGGCTCGAAGGCCATCGTGGGCCAGGTGTTCAAGTTCGGGATCTACGGCAGCGACAATGAAGGCGGCCAGGGCGGTTACGGCAACAACCACGCCGAGAACATCGTCGACACCGACACGCTGTACACGATCGCGAGCGATTTCGGGAGCATCAACCCGGCCTTCTACAAGTTCTGGAACTACGACCTCCACAAGCCGCAGACGCCGACAGGCATCGCGCAGCTTCCGGGCGTCGCCAGGACGTTCCGGCTGGAGCAGAACTATCCGAACCCGTTCAACCCCTCCACGAAGATTGAGTTCGCGATTCCCGCGACGTCGCGTGTGGAGTTGAAGGTATTCAACATCCTCGGACAGGAAGTCGCTTCGCTCGTCAACGAAACCCTGAATGCGGGGAACCACGCCGTGACGTTTGATGCGTCGCGCCTTGCCACGGGCGTGTATCTCTACCGGATCACCGCGGGATCGTTCGTGAGCACGAAAAAGATGGTCCTGTTGAAGTGACGCAGTCATTGCGAGGAGTGTCGCCGTAGGCGACACGACGAAGCAACCTGCTCGAAACAGAAGGGGCGGCATCCGAGAGGATGCCGCCCCTTTGTTGTTTGTGCGCGGGGTTCTACCGGGCGTGTGAGAGTATCTGCGCCCGGAGCCGGAGGGCGGGAGCGTACGAAGGGAGGCTTCCGACCGACGCGTCGAGCCACCGGAGAGCCTTCGGAGCGTCCCCGGTGTTCGCGGCGATCGCCGCGAGCCCGTAGCAGATCTGCGCGCGGGGGAGCGGAAGGTTTTTCCCCTCGGTCAGATCGAGGGCTTTCGTGAGCCGTGCGCGGGCTTCGTCGAATTCCCCCGTGTTGTTGAGGATAAGCCCGAGGTCGATCAGGGAATACGGGTACGAGGGATTGAGGGCGATCGACCGCCTGTACTCATCGACGGCGCCCGGGATGTCCCCGGCGTCCCTGAGAAGTGCGGCGCGGCGGTAGCGGGGATAGAACTCGAACGGGTACTCCTCGATGAGCGCGCCGTATGTCCGGAGGGCTTCCCGCGCTCGTCCCGCGCTCTCCTCGTACGACGCGAAGCGCAGGCACGCGTCGGTCCACCCCGTCTTCTTCGTGTAGACATCGTTCACGATCCCCCGCTCCGTTGCGTCGGCCGAATCCAGGAGCGGTGACGGAGACGAGAAATCGGTGAACGGCCACCGCCCCGTGAGCGCCCGGACGGAAAGCTCGCCGTACGCGAGATCGAGCCATGAGAGGTCCAGGCTGTCGGCGTCAAACGGGAGCAGCCTCTCCGGGCGTTCCCCCGGCGGGACGGCCCCGATCCGCACCATTTCCTCCACGAACGCCCTTGCGATGAGGTCGTAGCCCCGCGCGTTGGGGTGGAGGTGTTCCCAGAAGAGGTTCGGGCCGGGAATTCCGCCGGGAGAGCGCGCCGTGAAGAGCGAGTCCGCGGCGATGCAGGGAACCCCTTCGCCCGCGCAGACCCGGTGAATGATGCTGTCCGTGCGCGCCGGCGCGCGGAATTTGAGCATGTCTTCGTCCCGCGCCCTGCACAGAAGGCGGGCGGCGTCCGTCCCGTTCCCGAGCGCAAGCTCCGCGCGCCCGAGCCAGTAGTCCGTGAATGCGTTCGTGCTGTCCGGGATTCTCAGATCCGCCAGGATGCGGGCGGCCTCCTGCGGGCGCCCCCCCGTGACAAGGGGTGGGATCTCCTCGTGCCGTGCCCCCGTGATGAACGGGGGGAACAGGAGGTTGGATGTCACGTCGCTCACGATCACCGCGGTCCCGCTCCCGCGGAAGACCTGTATGATCCGGCGCAGGTTGTGATCGAACCGGCCGAGCACGCGCGATTCCTCGGGGGAGCCCGACGCCACGGTCGCCCCGCCGGAGACCTGTTTCATGAGGTTCCGTTCTCCGCCGGGCGCGGGCCGCCTGAACGACGCGAGAGCCCTCTGCGCAAGCCGGATGATCCTGAGCGACCGGGCCCGATATTTCAGTTCCGTGAGAAACGGGAACTGCTTCTCTATCCACGGGGCGCCCACGCCGTCCGGGCCGTAGAACTCGTTGTGTCCGAGGTAGATGAGGACGACATCCGGATGGAGGCCGGCGAGCGCCGGGGCGAGATCGGCGATCACGTTGGAATTGACGGCGGAGGCGCCGAAGTTGACGACCTCCACGTTCCGGGAGGGGAACAGGTGCCGGAGCTGCCTGCGCACCATCGCGGGTATCGTCGCACAGATCTCGTACGGCGTGCCGAACATCGACGATTCGCCGATGCAGAAGACCCGGAACGTTTCTTCCCCTTTCCGCTCCCTGATCAGGCTCGGCTTGAGTTCCGGCACCATCGGGGCGTTCGCGGGGAAATACCGTTCGAGGTAGGAGCGGTTGACCTGGAGCATCCGGACGGTGTCGACGGCGGCCTCGCGCACCAGCGGGGCGTCGAGCGAGGGCGCGAAGAGGCGGAGCGATGCTTCCAGGAGCGCGAGAAGGACGAACGGGAGGAGCGTGGAGACGAGTCGGAAGAGAAAACGTTTCTTTGCGGAGAGCATGAGCAAATGTAGAAAACCGTCCCCTCACCTGCAAGCAGAAGATGTCATGGCGAGGGCGCGTTCTTCGCGTCCCGCCGCAGGCGGTACAATCTGGCCCGCGCCTTGTAGTGCGCTCCCCCGTTCCGTATATTGTGCGAACGAAATCCCGACAAGGACATGCAGACAATGAATCTGAAAATCCCCCTGGCGCTTGCCGCGCTCATCGTTCTGGCCTCCGGACGCTCCCCCGGCCAGGAGACGCCGGCCCCTCCCGGGAACGTGGTCGCGCGGGCGGGGGACCTTTTCATCCCCGAACAGGAGTTCGTCGAGCGTTACGAGCTGCTCCCCGGGTTCGGACGGCAGGCCCGCTCCCAGGCCCAGGCGCGCAAGATGGAGGTGCTCTACTCCATCATCGCGGAGAAGCTCCTGGCGCAGGATGCCGTATCGCGGGGGTTCGACAGGGACACGCTGCTGCACCTGGCCGTCCTGGAGACGCGGAAGCTCCTCGCACGCGACGCGCTGTACAAGCGGGAAGTGATCGCGAAGACGGCGGTATCCGCCGGGGAATTGTCCCGCGGCATCGCCCGGGCGCTCATCGAGCTCACGGTCCGGTACGTCTATTTCGACAGGGAAGAGGACGCGCGTTTCGTCCGCTCGCAGATGCGCCGCGGGGAGGATTTCCGCACGCTCGGGATCGATTCCTCCTTCCATGCACTCCGCGATACGGTCACGCTCGTCTGGGGCGAAGCGGACCCGGCGATCGAATCCGCCGCCTACGCTCTGAAGCCGAAGGAGATTTCTCCCGTCGTCCGGGCAGGCACCGGGTACTACATCCTTTCGCTCACCGGGGTGCGCCGCAACGCCGCATATGCCGGCCTGGCCTCCGACGTCCTGCGGGACAGGGTCGGGACGATTCTCCGGCGGAGAAAGGAAAAAGCGCGCCTGGAAGAAATCGCGCCGGAGATTCTCCGCGGGAAGACCGGGTATGCTTCCCCGGCCTCCCTCAACAGGCTCATCGCCGCGTTCGAGAATGTTTTCCACGGGGAAACGCGCGATTCGATCGTCTACCTGACGCCGGCGCGCGCGTCGGCGATCGAGAGCCTTTGCGTCTCTTCGCTTCGCGATACGCTGGCCGTGGCGGGGAGCACGGTGTGGAACGTCGGTGACATCATCGGCCGCCTGACAGGGGAGGGGTTCGGCGTCCACAGGACGGCCCTGGGGAGCATACCGCTCAGGCTGAACACGGAACTGATGGGGCTCGTGCAGCGGGAGCTCATCGCGCAGGAGGCGCTCCGCCGCGGGCTCGATACCGCCGCCGACGTCCGCCGGGAGGTGGAGTTGTGGCGGCAGTCTTTTCTTGCCGCGATGGAGAGGGAGGAGATCCTGAAGGAAACGTCAGTGAGCGATGCCGAGGTCTGGGCCGTGATGAAGACCCGGGATTCCTCCGTGGCCCTCCCGCAGGTCCAGGTGCGCGAGCTCCGGACGTCGACGTTCAGCCAGATGCAGTCGGCAATGGATGAACTTGCGCGCGGCTCGACGATGGACCAGGTTGTCCGCAAATGGTCGGGTGATCCCGCCGCCCGCGAGAACGGCGGTCTCTCTCCCTACTTCCCGGTGACGGACAGGTCCCCGATCGGCCCGATCGCTTCCCGGCTCCGGCCGGGGGAACGCTACGGTCCGCTGGACCTGCCCGGCGGCCCGGTCTATTTCGAAGTGACGGGGAAGAAATCCGCTCCTCTGGAGACCGATACGTCGCTTGCGCGGCGGTTCGCCCAGGCAAGGCAGGAAACGATCGCGATGAAGGCGCGCCGCTCGCTGACGCTCCGGCTGGCCGCGATGGCGAAGGAAAAAGGGGTGGATGTGTACGCCGACAGGGTGAGGGCGATAAACCTTTCGCCCATCCCCATGATGACGTTCCGGATACTCGGGTTCGGGGGGAGGATGCTCGCGGTTCCGTTCGTCACTCCCGAGCTGGACTGGCTCGGTGTCGATCCCGGGAAGGACAACACGGTCCCCTAGATCGCTTCTTCGTCAGTGTGTCCCCGTGAGCCGCCGTTGCAGCTCGAGGGCGGGAGGGTAGTCGGCTTTCAGGGCCAGCAGCGCCCCGAGATGGGCAAGTGCGCTGTCCCGTGCTCCTGCCTGCGCGAAGGCGAGCGAAAACAGGTATCCGTTCTCGAGCTTCTCGCCGTTCTCCTGGGGGAACGTCCCCAGCGACCGGTAATAGGTGATCGCCTCCGCCGGATGCCCGGACTGCAGGGCAAGGTCGCCGAGCGCCCTGTAGGCGAGCTTCGTCGGCTCGACGCTGAGCGTCCGGGCGATGACGTCCCGCATATCGGTGAGCCTCCCGCGCTCCAGGTAGAAGTGGGCGAGCGCGAGCTGCGGCTGTATGTCCAGCGGCGTCTGACTGATGATCACCCTGTATTCCTGCTCGACCGCGCCCCACTCCTTCCTCGTGCGGTAATACGTCAGCGCCTCCTCGTGTGCCCTCTGCCAGCTCCAGCGCGAACGGGTCACCATCTCGACGATCTGCCCGAGCGTGTCCGCCGCGCTGACGGCGTCCACGACGGGCACCCCGTCGCGGAACGGCCAGCCCGACGTGAGGATGGCGACTTTGCGTCCGGCCATCCGGTCGTCGATCGCGGAGAGCGGGCGCTCGTTCCAGAGCCGGTCGTCCGATACCGTGTCCCGCGCCCGCCACTCCGGTTCGGGAGCCAGCAGAGCGATCCGTTCCATCGCCTGCGCGTAGGCTTTCGCCATGAGGAAATATCCGCGGGCTGTCGGGTGGAGATGCTCGAATATCAGCTCGTTGCCGACGATGGAGTCCTTCGATGCGGCGGCGAATAACGCTTCCATGTCAGCCACGGCGACGTTCGTCTCGCCGGCCATCGCCCGTATCGCCGCGTTGAAATCCGAGCTTGCACGGAACCGGAGCTGATCGAGGTCCCTCGCCCTCACGTATGCGCGCCGCGCGCCGCTGATGTCTCCCGTCGAGTCCAGGCAACGCGCGAGCGCAAACTCGGCATCAGCCCGGAGCGAGTCGACCGCGAGCGCCCTCCTGAACAGGGGATTGCCGGACGCCGGACGCCCCGCCTGGAGCGAATCGAGCCCCGCGCCGTATGCAGCGGAGAACGCCTGAGATTCCGCCGCCGTCAGCCCCCTGCGCGGGAGCGAAACGAACGGGCGCTGCGTCCGCACATTGGAGACCTGCGTGCCGAGTATGAGCGGAATCCCCCGCGCCCTGCACAGATCGCGCAGGGCCCGGATGTTCTCCCCGAACGTGCCGAGCGCTTCGTTGTACAGCCGGCTTCCCATGGGAATGTTCTCGCCCCGCGCGAGCCGCTCCATCATCGTTCCGCGGTCGTCTCCGGGGTGGGAGCCCGGGAAAACGCCCGCAGCCGCGAGGTAGGCGTCCCTGAGGAGCCTGTACGTGCGGAACCGGAGGAGCCGGAGCGAGAGGTCCGTGAGCCAGCGGGCGCCCGAGGGGGATTCGCGGGAGGCGACGCCGAGTGCGCCGTAGAACTCGTTGTGGCCGTCGTACACGAGGATGAGGTCGGGCGACGCCTGCGCAAGATCGCGCGCGATGTCGAGCACGGTGAAACTGTTCGTCGCAGTCATGCCGAGGTTGATCACCTCGATGGCGCGGTCGGGAAAGAGGGCGCGGAGCCTGTACCGGAGAAACGTCGAAAACGCGGCGTTGAACCAGTACGGGTAACCGACGGTCGTCGACCCGCCGAGACAGAATATGCGGTACGTCCCGGGGGGCTTCTCCTTCTCGAACGCATCGAGCGATGTCGCGGGGGTGAATTCCGTGCCGGGGAAATACCGCTTCCCCACACCCGGGTTCATCACGAGGTACGATTTCCCGGCGACCTCGACCGGCGTAAAGAGGGAGAGGTCGCCGCCGTAGTGGAAGATCGTCAGGACGAGCTCGAGTGCGCCGAGAAGGACGACGGGAATGAAGAGCGTGACGACGGCGAATATGCGTCGTTTCAGACCCCGGACGGGGTCATCGGTGGCGGTGCCCTGCGCTGGTGACATGCGCATAATATAAACCGTCCGTCCGAGGAATCAAAGCGGGAACTTCTTCCATGGAAGATCGCCGGCGGCGGCGGACGGTCCGTTCACCTCCGTTGCTTTTTCCCCGGTGATTCAGTATTATTTGTCAACCAGCCTCGTTCTCACTCCCCGGATCCGATGATCACGCCGAATGCGCGCAGGACATCTGTTGAAGAATGTTGTTCGTGAAATGACACTCATCGCTGCTCTGTCGCTCGCAGGCTCTGCGCAGCCGCTTCCTGCTTCCGCACAGGTGCAATCGTTCGGGCCCGGATGGGTGCAGGACGCTGTCTTCTATCAGATTTTTCCCGACCGGTTTGCGAACGGTGACACGGCGAACGATCCTCCGGGAACCCGGGCCTGGGGGGGAACCCCCACGCCGGGGAATTTCTTCGGCGGAGATCTCCGCGGCATACTGAACCGGCTGGACTACATTTCGTCGCTCGGCGTCAACGCCCTGTATCTCAATCCGGTCTTCGCTTCGCGGAGCAATCACAAGTACAACACGAGCGACTACCTGAAGATCGATCCCGCGTTCGGCGACGAGGCCCTCTTCCGGGAGCTCGTGGATTCCTGCCACGCACGGGGAATCCGGGTCATACTCGACGGCGTGTTCAATCACACCGGTGTGGATTTCTTCGCGTTCGCCGACCTGAAGAAAAACGGCGCGCACTCCCCCTATGCGGGGTGGTACAACGTGCACGGCTACCCCGTCGGTCCCGTCAGCAGGCCGAATTACGAGTGCTGGTGGGGGTTCGGGAGCCTGCCGAAGCTGATGACGTCAAACCCCGGCGTGCGGCAGTACCTCTTCGACGTCACGCGCCACTGGCTCGCCGCGGGCATCGACGGATGGAGACTCGACGTCCCGAACGAAATCCCGCACGAGTTCTGGATCGAGTGGCGGCGGCTCGTGAAATCCATCCGGCCCGACGCGTACATCCTGGGCGAAATCTGGGACGACGGGACCCCGTGGCTCCGGGGAGACCAGTTTGACGCGGTGATGAACTACCCGTTCCGCTCCGCGTGCATCGATTTCTTTGCGTCGGGGAAGATCGCCGTTTCCCGGTTCGACGCCGACCTTGCCCGCCTCAGGCTCGCGGAAGGTCCGGCCGTCACGTTCGCCATGTTCAATCTTCTCGGCAGCCACGACACGGAGCGCTTCCTCACGCTCTGCCTCGGCGACGCGGGTCTCTGGAAGCTCGCGCTTCTCTTCCAGATGACATATCCCGGCGCCCCCTCTCTCTACTACGGCGACGAGGTGGGGATGACGGGAGGGAAGGATCCCGGCTGCCGCGGCACGATGGTCTGGGATCCCTCGCTGCAGAATGCCGGGATGCTCGATTACACCCGCGCGGTGATCGGACTCCGGAGGAAATTTCCCGTCCTCCGGCGGGGAGGATTCGTCACGCTCGCCGTCGACGACGGGAGAGGCCTGTATGCATACGCACGGGAGGAGAAATCCTCCGCCGCGGTCATCGTGTTGAACCGGGGGGAGAACGACCTCCGCGCGGCGATCCCCGCACGGAACGCACCCGCCGTCCGCTCGTGGAATCAGATCTGGCCCGGTGAAGGAGTTCAGTTCGTGCCGGGGGGAGATTCACTCATCGTGACGGTTCCGGCTCACTCCGGCGTCGTCCTGGAAGGAGAGAAATAACGTGAAGAGAACGAACCTCGTAGCGATCGCCGCCGCACTCGTCCTCCTTGCCGCGCCTTCGCGCGCGCAGGACAGCACCGACGTGACGTTCCGGTACACGAATCCTTCCGCCTCCGGCGTGAACCTCGTCGGGGACTTCGAAGGATGGAGCAACACCAACGCCGCGTACGCGATGACGGAGGGGCTGGGAGGCGTCTGGACGAAAACGACCCGGCTCGCCGTCGGCGGGAATCCGACGGGGACGCTCCACGGGACGTGGCAGTACAAATTCTTCCCGGCCGGGACGACCGGGTCCTGGCCCGCCGATCCCCTGAATCCCCACGTGAACGCCGCCGACAACGGCAATTCGTACATCGTGGCGAAGGATCCGGTCATCTACCTGCTCCTCCCCAACCAGCTACAACCCGTGGTGACGACGGCCACCCCCACGCTCACCGCGTACGTGTTTCCGAAAGTCGGCTCCTCCGTGGATACGTCGAGCATCAGGTTCATCGTCGACGGCACGACGATTGCCGGGATCGGCGCGTCGTTCGACCCGGTTGCGCGGAAGGTGTCGTACACGCTCACATCGCCGCTCGCCAACGGCGCGCACACGCTCATCATTATCGCCTCCAGCGCCGCGGGAGGCACGAACAGCGACACGGCGACGTTTCACACGGCGAGCGGGTACGTCCAGATCACCAACCCCGGCGGCTATGCGACGCGGACGACACAGCGGACGCTCTACGGCGTCGTGCAGGGGACGACCGTGACGCAGGTGACGATCGTCCGCAACGCGACCGACTCGACGACCGCCGCCGTCGCCTCCGGGAAATTCAGCGCCGTTGTCCCCCTCGCGGAGGGACTGAACACGTTCAGGGCGCTCGCCGACTCGTCGGGGACGACCGTTTCGTCCTCCCCCGTGTCGTTTACGCGGATCGTCAATCACATCCCGAACGCGCTCATCACGTTCAACGACCACGGGTCGATCGACCTCCAGGCGACGGGGAGCACCTCCCCCGACACGGGGAGGACGCTGCACTACGCCTGGGGCGAGGATCCGTCGAACCCGGCCGCGATCGGCGGGATCAACGGGAACACCTCCGCGGTCGTCACCGTCGCGCGCCCCTCGGTCCAGGGGGAGTATTACTTCTCCCTTGTCGCCACGGACACGAGCGGGAACAGCGACACCACGCGGAACTACTTCACGCTCGGACCCACGCCGCCGATCGGCATTGCGACGACGGCGAGCGTCCCCCGCTGGGTCAGGGAGGGGCGCATGTACACGATGTTCTTCAAGATGCACACCGCCGCCGGGACGATCAACGCGGCCCTGCCGGACCTGAACAGGATCGCCGCTCTCGGGTACAACATACTCTGGATACTCCCTGTCATGAAAAACAGGGACCCGATCAACAACGGCCCGGGACCGGGATACCAAATCGTCGACTTCTACACCGTCGCCCCGGAGTACGGGACGAACCAGGACATGAAGAACTTCATCGCGCAGGCGCACGCGCTCGGGATGAAGGTGATCCTGGACATCACGCCGAACCATACGAGCTCGTCCCACCCGTTCGTTCTTGACGCCCGCACGTACGGGACGGCGTCCCAATACTGGACGTACTACCAGCACCAGTTCCTGGGAACGGGCAACCTCACGCAGGCGATGACATCCGACGGGTTCGTCTACTATAACGGGTTCAGCGACGCCCTCCTGAACTACAACTGGGCCGACGTCGACGCCCGCGCGTACATGATCGACGTCTACAAGTTCTGGGTCCGCTCGATCGGCGCGGACGGCTTCCGGTTCGACGTGTACTGGGGTCCCCACTCAAGGGCGAACGGCGGGACGGGGGGGGAGGGGGAAATGGGTGTGCCTGTGCGCGCGGCGCTGAAGCACATACGCCCCGACATCGCCATCCTCGGCGAGACGGCCGGGACGGGGACGGGGACGGAAGTGAACTATGCGGACCAGGGGGGAGGGCTCGACGAGGCGTACGACTGGAACCTGATGGGGACGGTGGAGGCGACGAGTCTCTGGACGGTCGATGCGGGGCTCCGGGTGAATTCGCTCGACGCGAGTCTCAGGAACGGGGCCACCGGGCCGGGGATGGGATATGTCCCCGGACAGAATTCCTACTTCCTCCGGTTCCTCGAAAACCAGGATCAGGACAGGATCGCCTACCTGTATTCCTCGGGGGCGCCTGACGCCGCCACCGCGCGCGCGCGGACGATGCCCGTGGCGACCGCGGTGAATCTCGCCGTGGGGATGCCCGAGGTCTACGCGGGACAGGAGGTCGGCCGCGGTCCCGGCATCGCGGATTTCGACGTGCGGCGCCGCGGCGTCGTCGACTTCACCGACCCGGCCGGACTCATCCTGATGCCCCACTATCAGAAGCTCGCCCAGATCAAGAAACAGTATCCCTGCTTCTCCACGCAGACGATGGTCCGGGTGGGGGCCGACGTTGCCGGCGTCTACGCGTATTCGCGCCCGTACCCGGGAGTGAACGGCCTCGTCGTGGCGAACGTCGACGGCACGCCCCACACCGCGAACGTCATTCTCTTCTCGGTGGCCAACCCCGCGCAGTTCGTCGGGCTCTCCGACGGCACGTCGTACGTTGCGACCGACCTCTACAACAGCAACGCGACGCAGCCGGTCATGTTCACGGGAGGGGTCGATACGCTCAAAGTCACTCTCCCGGCGTACGGTTCCGCCGTCTACGTGATCGACAACGTCCCGCATACGCTGGTCCTTCCCCCCCTCACGGGCATCGCGGACAGGGGGATCGCCGCTGTTCCTCGTGAGTACGGGCTCGGCCAGAACTATCCGAACCCGTTCAACCCGGCAACAACGATTGCGTACGAGATCCGTTCTTCGGGGACCGTCACGCTCAGGGTGTACGACGTCCTCGGCCGCGTTGTGGCGACGCTCGTCGACGGGTTCCAGCCCGCGGGAACGTACACGAAGACGTTCGACGCTTCCCGGCTTTCCAGCGGCGTCTACTTCTACAGGCTCCAGGCCGGATCGTTTGTGAACACGAAGAAAATGGTCCTGGCGAAATGATGACAGTGCGATGAGAATCCCCCCCGGGCGCGACACACTCAGGACCCGAGGTGCCTGGCGATCGAGGAGGCGTGCGGCGATGCTCCTTGCGGCCTCCTGTTCTTCGTTGCTCTGCACGGCCCAGCCGGCCGGGAACCCGCACGACGTGTACCCGGAGTCCCCGGGTGCGAAGCCGGTATACCTGAACATCATCTGGCACCAGCACCAGCCGCTGTACGTGAACCCGGCGCTCGATCAGCTTTCCGGCCCCTGGGTCCGCACGCACGCGACGAAGGACTACTACGACATGGCGGCGGTGCTGAAAAAGTACCCGGACGTCCACTGCACGATCAATCTTACCTCCACGCTCCTCCTCCAGCTCCGCGAGTATTACCTGGGGCGGCTCGGTCCGTACATCGACCTCCGCACCGGTACGATGGACGTCGCCGGATTCCTTTCCCGCTGGCAGGGGAAGACCGACCCCTGGATCGATCTGGCGCTCCGGGACGCATCGACGTTCGACGCGCGCGACAGGGACTTCCTGTACAGGAATCCGTGGAACGCGTTCGGCGTCTCCGATGTCCAGATCGCCCGGTTTCCGGAGTACAGGGCGCTCCGGGACAGGGTGCCCTCCGGCGGCGGCCCTGACGGCCTGTTCACCGTGCAGGAGCTCCGGGAGGTTACGTTCTGGTTTTACCTGTCAGAGTTCGATCCCGATTTTCTCCTGGGGCCCGTGACGATGCCGGACGGGACCGTGTGCGACCTGAGCGGCTATGTCTCCTTCAGGCCGGACTCGACGTTCGTGCTGAAGAGGAAGGTTACGCAGGCCGATTGCGTCCGCATGGTCGTCGAGGCGTACCGGGTGATGTCGAACATCGTCCCCGTCCACCGGTCGCTCTCCACAGGCGGGGGAACCGGACAGGTGGAACTTGTCACGACCCCGTACACGCACCCGATACTCCCGCTCATCGACGATTCGGACGTCGCGCGGGTCTGCCAGCCGTCCGATTCCCTCCCGCCCCGGTTTTCGTTCCCTTCGGACGCGGAAGCCCAGGTCGCAAAGGCGGTCTCCCTCTTCCGCGGCGTCTTCGGCCATCCCCCCGACGGGATGTGGCCCGGCGAGGGGGCCCTTTCACAGGGCGTGCTCCGCGTGTTCGCGGACAACGGCATCACGTGGTGCGCGAGCGACGTGAAGATCCTCGCGAAGTCCGACCCCCCCGGTGCGCCGAACACGACGCCGTACAGGTTCCCGGCGGGAGGGGGGAGATGGCTGACGCTCGTCTTCCGCGACACGGATCTCTCGGACAGGATCGGGTTCACCTACCAGAACTACACGGGAGAGGAGGGGGCGGAGGATTTCATCCGGGCCGTGCTCTCCCGGGCCCCCGCCGCAGGCGGGGACGACCTCCTTCTCACGGTGATTCTCGACGGAGAGAACGCCTGGGAGCACTATGCGAAAGACATGGACGGCAAGCAGTTCATCGGCGCGCTCTACAGGAAACTGACCGGCCTCTACGCGAAGAAGCGGGTCATCACGACGACGACGATGGAATACATCCGCGGGAACGCGTCGAGGGGGATACCTCCCCATCCCGTCATGCAGGAGCCCCCGATGAAGAATCTCTGGCCGGGATCCTGGATCAACGCGAATTACGACACGTGGATCGGGGAGAAGGAGGAGAACCTGGCCTGGGAGTACCTGCTCCGGGCACGGACGGACCTCGGTGCCTCAGGGCTCAGCCGCCCGGATCCCTCCGCCGCGCCCCCCGGGGCGGGATCGCCCGCCTGGTACGCCTGGCGGGCCTGGGAGGAAATGTACGCCGCCGAGGGCTCGGACTGGTTCTGGTGGTACGGCGACGACCAGACTGCGCCGGGAGGGGACAAACCCTTCGATACCGCGTACCTCATCCATCTCGAGAACATCTACGCGTTCGCCGGGAAGGCCGGGTCCTCTATCCGTTCCCCCGGGTTTGCGCCGATCATCGCCGATGAGCACACGGCGTCCGCCTCCCAGGGAGTGATGGCGAGGAGCACGGCCGGAGATGCGCAGGTGCTTTTTCTCTGCGACGCCCGCGGCATGCGCGTCGCGACGTCGATCTTCATCGCCGGAAACCTTCCGCAGCTCGGTAACTGGAAACCCAACGTCGTTCCCATGAGGGACGACGGCCTGGAAGGAGACTCGGTGGCGGGTGACGGGATCTGGTCGCTCAGGATCGCGGTTCCCGCGGGGACAGAAGTGGAGTACAAGTACACCAACAGCGGGAGGGCGGGGGAGTGGATACCCGGCGAGGAATTCCCCGTCCGCCACAGGTCACTCACCGTTTCTGGCGCTTCGCCGGCGCTCAGGATCATCAAGGACACATTCGGCCGGTAAGACTCCATGCAGACAATCGCCTCAACTACAGCCCTCGGCCTCGTCGAGGATGCGCTGAAGCGCGTGAAGAAGACACTTGAAGGAACAACCATCCCCTACGCGGTCCCCGGCCTCTGGCTCTCGCCGACCGGCGGGGGGAAATCCGTCGGCGTCGACCCGGTCGACTTTTATCTGGGAGCGGTGCGCGGCGCCCTCCGCGCGGTTCCCCCCCCGCCCCGCGCCGGTTCCGCGGGCGAGTGGACGAGGGACGCGGTCATCTACAACATGTTCGTCCGCACCACGTCGGCGTTCGACCACGACGGGAGCGGCAGGCTCGAGCTCCCGGTCAACGGTACGGGGTTCCGCGAGACGGGGACGTTCCTGAAAGCCATCGCGATGCTCCCCTACATCAGGCGGCTGGGGGCGGACACGGTGCACATGCTCCCGATCACGTCGATCGGGCACGATGGAAACAAGGGGACGCTCGGCTCCCCCTACGCGATCCGGAATCCGTACGAGATCGACGAGAACCTCGCCGAGCCGCTCCTGGGGCTCGACGCCAAGACGGAATTCAGTGCGTTCGTCGAGGCCGCGCACCGGATGGGGATACGCGTCGTCGTGGAGTTCGTGTTCCGGACCGCGGCGAAGGATGCGGACTGGGTCAAAGAACACCCGGAGTGGATGTACTGGATCAGGGAAGCCGTCGCCGTCCGCGACCCGCAGCACCAGGATGAGTCGCGCTACGGCTCGCCGCTCTTCACGGTGCAGGAGCTCGAACAGATCCACCGCGACGTCAAGGAAGGACGGCTCGACAACCTGCTCCCTCCCCACGAGGTCTACAGAAATTTCTTCACCGCCCCGCCGGATCCCGCCCGCGTCCGGAAGCAGGACGGCCGGTATACGGGCGTTCTCCCGGACGGAACGCGCGTGCGGATTCCCGGCGCCTTCGCCGACTGGCCGCCGGACGACAACCAGCCGCCGTGGGGTGACGTGACGTATCTCAGGATGTACACGCATCCGGCGTTCAACTATATCGGCTACAACACCATACGCATGTACGACACGCGCCTCACCACGCCCGAGTATGTGAACCGCCCCCTCTGGGACAGGATCGTGGGGATCATCCCGTACTACCAGGACCAGTTCGGGATCGACGGCGTGATGATCGACATGGGGCACGCGCTCCCGATGCAGCTGAAAGCGGAGATGGTGGCGGAGGCGCGGAAGAGGAACCCGGACTTCGCGTTCTGGGACGAAAATTTCGCCATCACGCAGAAGAGCAGGGACGAGGGATACAATGCGGTGTTCGGGTACCTGTGGGTGGACGAGCACCATCCGCACAAGATGCGGGAATTCCTGGGGAGGCTTTCCGCGGAGGCGTTCCCGATCCCGTTCTTCGGCACGCCGGAGAATCACAATACCCCCCGGGCCGCATCCCGCGACGGCGGCGTGGCATACGCCCGGTGGTCGCTTGTCGTCAACAGCTTCCTCCCCGCGGTCCCGTTCATTCATTCGGGGTTCGAGCTCGCCGAGCGCTACCCGATCAATACCGGGCTCGATTTCACGCTCGACCAGATCCGGCAGTTTCCCTCCGAGAAGCTCCCCCTGTTCAGCGAATACGGGTACAACTGGCTGAGCACGGAGGAGTTCACGCAGTTCATCAGCAACGTCATGTCGCACCGGGCGAGATTCCGCGCGCTCGTGGCCGATCCGTCCCCGGCGACGTTCCGCGTTCTCCACCCCGACAATCCGGCCGTTCTCGCGTTCGCGCGCGTCGGGCGCGGCGCGGACGGCCCGGGGATCGCCGTTGCCGCCAATGCCGACTTCCGGGCCGGCGTATCCTTCCGGATGAATCTCGGGACCGGGAAATCGTCCGTCGCGGAGTTGCTGAGCGGGGTGTCGCTCGACGTGCACGACGGGGTCGTCGCGCGGACGCTCGGGCCGGGCGAATGCCTCCTGATCGAATACTGATGCGCACTTCAACCTGAACCCGGACGGCCGAACGCCATGCGAGAATCTCAGAAAAAACTGACAAACGGGTTTTACGCGCTCATCAGTCTCCCCTCCACCGCGATGGGATTTGCGCTGTCCATCCAGATCTCCGCGCTGAGCTGGATACTGACGACGCAGTACGGGCTCGACATCCACCAGGTGGGGATCGTCTGGGCGGCGGGGCCGCTGGCGGGGATATTCGGCCAGGTCATCATCGGGCTCATCAGCGACAGGGTCTGGTTCTGGGGGGGGCGGCGGCGGCCGTTCATCATCATCGGGGGAGTGCTTGCCGCGCTGATGCTCTTCGCCCTGCCGAACATCAGGGCGATCAGCGAGGCGCTCGGCATCGGGAGCCTTCTCGTGGTCGCCACGGTGATCGCGCTGACGCTCGATCTCGCCATCAACGTCAGCTTTAACCCGACGCGCTCGATCATCGCCGACGTCACCCCGGAAGGGGAGGCCCGCACCAAGGGGTATACCTGGATGCAGACGATCTCCGGGTTCTTCGGCGTCCTGGCCTACGTCGTGGGCGCCGTGTCGGGGAATTTCGTCCTGATCTACTCCGGCGTCGGCGTCGTTCTCCTCTGTTCCGTCCTCCCGGTGTTCTTCGTCGCAGAGCCGCGCGAGCTTTCCGGTCCCCCGCCGGAGGGGGAGAGTGCGGCGGCGGCTCCCGCGCGCACCGGGACGCAGTGGGGACAGCTCTTCCGTCTGTACGGCGCCCACGCGTTTTCCTGGATCGGCGTCCAGACGATGTTCGTCTACATCATCGCGTTCATCCAGCAGAAGATGGACCTGACGTCGTCTCCCGGCGAATCGGCGCGCCTCTCGGGGCAGGTCATCTCGATCTCCTTCGCCGTTCTCAACACGGTCGGTTTTCTCCTTCCCGCTCCGGTCCTGGAGCCCCTGGCGGTCCGGTTCGGCCGTGTGCGCGTCCACATGGCCGCGGTGGCGATCATGGCGGCCGGGTATTTCGGCGTCGTCTTTTTCGGAACGTCTCCCCTGGCCCTCTACGTCCTGATGGGAGTCCTCGGGATCGGCTGGGCCTCGATCGTCTCGCTCCCGTTCGCCATCATGACGGAGAAAGTCGACAAGACGCGGACCGGGTTCTTCATGGGCATCTTCAATCTCTCCGTCGTCCTCCCCCAGCTCTTCGTGAGCCTCGTCCTCGGAAGGATCATACTCGACGCGCCGGACAAATCCCTCATCTTCGTCATCAGCGGATGCACGCTCGCGCTCTCCGCGCTGGGATGGGTGTTCGTCCGTGAGGGAGGATCCGCGCCTTCCCCCGGCGCGGGACTGAAGGGAAGCCGGTGAGGCCCGCTGCCGCGCGCGCCGCGCTTGCCTTGCTTCTCGCGCTCACGCCCGTCCTCCACTCCGGGTGCGCCCGGCGGGCCGACGACCTGGTGCGGATCACGATCTGGCATCAGGACCGCATCGACGTCCGCCTCGTCCTGGAAAAGCAGATCGCCCGCTTCATGGCGATCCACCCCGGCGTGAAGGTGGAGCAGCTCTTCAAGGAGACCGAGGAGCTCCGCTCCGGGTTCATCATCGCGGCCCTCGCCGGCCAGGGCCCCGAGATCGTCTACGGCCCGTCGGACCAGGTCGGTCCGTTCGAGGCGATGAACATCATCCTCCCGCTCGAGGGGATGTTCGACAGCGCGTACTGTGCCTCGTTCGATCCCCGGGCGATGACCTGGTATCACGGGCACCTGTACCAGGTGGCGGACAAACTGGGGAACCACCTCACGCTCGTGTACAACAGGAAGCTCGTCCCCGTCCCCCCGGCAACGGACGAGGAGTTGATCGCGATGGGGAAGCGGCTCACCGGTCCCGGCGCGCCGGGGAAGGCCCGCCGCTACGGCCTGGCGTGGAATTACCGGGAGCCGTTCTTCTTCATACCGTTTCTGACCGGGTTCGGCGGGTGGATCATGGACGACCGGGGGCGGCCGACGCTCGACAGCCCGGCCACGGTCAGGGCGCTGAACTTTGTCAGGGACCTCCGCGACGTGTACGGGATCATCCCGGGCGAGGCCGACTATGAGATCGCCGACCTCCTCTTCAAGGACGGCGATGCCGCCATGATCATCAACGGCGACTGGTCCTGGGCGGGGTACAGGAACGCCGGTCTCGATATCGGCGTGGCCCCCCTTCCGAAGATCGTCTCCACCGGTCTCCCGTGCGGCACGATGGTCTCTCCGAAGGGATTCTCGATCAACGCGAACGTGAGCGAAGAAAAGAAGAAGTGGGTCCTCGAGCTCATCCGCTTCCTGATGTCGGAAGAGAACCAGATGGAGTCGACCCGGGAGCTCTTCACGATGCCGACGCACCTCCGCGTCAGGGAGAGTGCGTTCGTGCGGTCGAACGAAATCCTCTGGAACTCGCAAAAGGCGATCGACAACGGCCGCCCGATGCCGGTGGCCCCCGAGGTGCGTGCGATCTGGGACGCGATGCGGCCGGGGTACCAGGCGGTGCTCGCGGGAACGAAAACGGCGGAACAGGCGGCCCGCGACATGCAGGCGCTCGCCGTGCAGCGGATCAGCGAGATGAACGAGTGAGGCGATGAAACGGAAGACTCCCGCGCAGAAGCTCTTCGTGGCGGCACTGGTCGTGCCGGCGTTCGTCGTCCTGTTCGGCGTCGTCGTCTACCCGTTCTTCTACAATCTCGTGATCTCCCTCTCGAACATGAACCTGAGGCACATCCGCGACTGGAAGCTCATCGGGTTCGGCCAGTACGTCAGGGTGTTCACCGAGCCCTCGCAGCCGGATTTTTACACGGTCTTCGTCAAGACGGTCGTCTGGACCGCCGTCAACGTCCTGTTCCACGTCGTGATCGGCGTCTCCCTGGCGCTCGTGCTCAATCAGAAGGAGATCCGGGGAAAGGCGTTCTTCCGCGCGGTCCTCATCCTTCCCTGGGCCGTCCCCCAGCTCATCGTGGCGCTCACCTGGCGCGGCATGTTCAACTACGAGTACGGGGCGATCAACCAGATCCTGAGGCAGGGGTTCGGCCTCGCCGGCGTGCAGTGGCTCAGGCAGCCGTTCGAGGCGTTCTGCGCGGTGATCATCACGAACGTCTGGCTGGGGTTCCCGTTCATGATGGTGATCGCGCTGGGGGCGCTCCAGAGCATCCCCCGGGAGCTGTACGAAGCGGCCGACATGGACGGCGCCTCCTGGCACCACAAGCTCCGGCATATCACCGTCCCCCTGATCCGCCCGGTGATGATCCCCGCGGTCACGCTCGGGACGATATGGACGTTCAACAATCTGAATATCGTCTGGCTCGTGAGCAACGGGGGGGAACCCTCGGACCAGACGCACCTCCTGGTCTCGTTCGTCTACAAGGCGGCGTTCAATTTCTACAGGTACGGCTACGGCGCCGCGCTGTCGATGGTGATCTTCTTCATCCTGCTGGCGTTCAGCCTGACGTTCATGCGCACGTCGAAGGCGGCGGAGAACGTCTATGCGTAGGCCCGCCGGGAAACGGAAGGGGGGAGGCGCGGGCCTCCGCATCGTCCTGAGCTACGCGGTGCTCGGGTTCTTCTCGCTCGTCGCGCTGTTTCCCGTCCTCCAGATCGTCACGATCTCCCTGCGCCCCGCCGACCGGCTGCTCTCCACGAGCCTCGAGATCATCCCGGCGAACGCCTCGCTCCGCAATTACGCCGCGCTGTTCACCGAGCGCCCGTTCGTCCTCTGGATGGCCAACAGCACGCTCGTCGCCCTCGTGGTGACCTGCACCGGGGTCGCCCTGGCGTCGACCTGCGGGTACGCGTTCTCGCGCTTCTCGTTCACCGGGAAAAAGGCGGGGCTCCTCGGCCTCCTTGTCACGCAGATGTTTCCGGCGACGATGCTGCTCCTGCCGATGTACATCATGCTCGTGAAGCTCCACCTCATCAACACGTACCTGGGGATCGTGATCATGTACAGCGCCACCGCGCTCCCGTTCTGCATCTGGCAGATGAAGGGCTACTACGACACGATTCCGGAGTCGCTGGAAGAGGCCGGGAGGATCGACGGCTGCAACCGGTTCCAGGCGTTCACCATGATCATCCTCCCGCTCGCCGCCCCGGCCCTGGTGATCACCGCCCTGTTTTCGTTCATGGCCTCCTGGACGGAATACGTCGTGGCGGCGCAGATACTGCAGGATACGGAGATGTGGACGCTCCCCCTCGGGCTCAAGTCGTTCGAGGCCAACATGGGGTCGGAATGGGGACTCTACGGCGCGGCCTCGGTGATCGTGACGGTTCCGGTCGTCATCCTGTTCCTCTCTCTTTCCCGGTGGCTCGTCTCGGGGCTGACGCTCGGGAGCGTCAAGGGGTGACCCCGGGCCCGCGTGCGGGCCGGTTGCACGAACAAACAAAAGGTCGAACGTGAACAAGCCTCGTCTGTCGTCGCTGCAAATCTGGAACATGAATTTCGGGTTCTTCGGGATCCAGTTCGGCTGGGGGCTGCAGATGGCCAACATGAGCGCCATCTACCAGTACCTGGGCGCCCGTGAGGAGGACATCGCCTGGCTCTGGATCGCCGCCCCGCTGACGGGGCTGATCGTCCAGCCGATCGTGGGATACGCCAGCGACAGGACGTGGACGCGGCTCGGGCGGAGGAGGCCTTTCTTTCTCGTGGGGGCGCTCCTCTCGACGCTCGCCCTGATCGCGATGCCGAATTCCCCCTCCGTGTGGATGGCGGCCGGCCTTCTCTGGATGCTCGACGCGAGCATCAACATCACGATGGAGCCCTTCCGCGCCTTTGTCGGGGACATGCTCCCCCCCGACCAGAGGAAGACCGGGTTTGCGATGCAGAGCCTTCTTATCGGGCTGGGGGCGGTGCTCTCCTCGGCGCTCCCCTGGGTGCTGACGAACTGGTTCGGCGTGACGGGCGCGGCGGAAGGGAGCCTCATTCCCCGGACCGTGCACCTCGCGTTCTCCGTCGGCTCGGCGGTGTTCGCCGCGGCGGTCCTCTACACGGTGTTCATGACGCGGGAATATCCTCCGGACGATCCCGAATCGTTCCGGGCGATGAAGGCGTCCTCCTCGGGCGCCGGCCGGGCGTTCCGGGAGATCCTCCTGGGGATCCGCTCGATGCCGAAGATGATGCGTCAGCTCGCCCTTGTCCAGTTCTTCACCTGGTTCGCCCTGTTCTGCATGTGGATATACTTCGTTCCCGCGGTGGCGACGAACGTGTTCGGCGGCGTGCCGGGGTCGAAGGAGTTCCAGCAGGGGAGCGAATGGGGAGGGCTCTGCTTCTCGGTGTACAACGGGACGGCGTTCGTTTTTTCGTTCGTCCTTCTTGCGCTCGTGCGGAAGTTCTCCGCGAAGGGGATTCACCGGTGGTGCCTCATCGCGGGGGGAGTGGGACTCGTCCTGGCGGTGTTCCTGCACAACCAGTACGCCCTCCTGTTCTGCATGCTCCTGGTGGGCATCGCCTGGGCGAGCATCCTCTCGATGCCGTACGCGATGCTGTCCAACGTCATCGCGGCCGAGAAGATGGGGTTTTACATGGGCGTGTTCAACTTCTTCATCGTCCTGCCGCAGATCCTTGCGTCGGCGGGACTGGGACTCCTGATGCAGCACGTCCTGGGAGGGAACCCGATGAATGCGATACTGCTCGGGGGATGCTCGCTCGGCGTCGCGGCGGCGTTCACCTTCATGCTGCGTGACGTCGACGGCCCGCGTGACGCCGGAGCGGCGGAGGGCGGCGCTGCTACGGGGGGGTGAACCCGCTTGCGAGGAATCCCCCGTCGACCGGCAGGCAGGCCCCGGTGATGTAGGACGAAGCTCCCATGCACAGGAACGCGGCGGCGCCGGCGACTTCTTCGGGGTCGCCGACGCGCCCCATCGGCGTCCGGGCGATGACCGCGGAGAGATACTCCGGGCGGCCCAGGACACCGGCGGCAAGCGGCGTACGGATGTACCAGGGAGCGATCGCATTCACCCGTATCCCGTCGGGGCCCCACTCCGCGGCCAGCGTGCGCGTCATCTGCATCAGGGCCGCCTTGCTCATCGCGTACGGTCCTCCCGTGCCCACGCCCGTCACCCCGGCGACCGACGCCACGTTGACGATGCTCCCGCTCCCGGCGCTCTTCAGGAGCGGGTAGGCCTTCCGGCACAGATCGAACGCCGACGTCAGGTTCGTCCTCATCACCAGGTCGATCTCTTCGTCCGTGTAGGCGGGAGACTTCTTCCGGATGTTCGTCCCTGCGTTGTTGACGAGTATGTCGAGCTTCCCCCAGTGTTTCTCCGCGCGGCTGATGACGGCCTCCCGCACGCGCGCCTCGCCGACGTCCCCGGCGATCCCCCGGACCTGCCATCCTTTCGACGTCCACTCGTCCACGCGGGCGTTCAGGTCGATCTCCGAGCGGGCGACGATGAACACGTCCGCCCCCAGCGACAGGAATTCCTCCGTGATTGCCGCTCCGATTCCTTTCGTTCCTCCGGTGACGATCGCCTTCATGCCTCTCAGCGACCACCGGGCTCCGGCTGCTTCCGTCATCGATTCACCCCGAGGAGATGTGCGGTCAGCGTGTCATAAATGTTGGGATCGCCGTCGCGGACCTTCCCCCCTCCGTTCCACTCCCCCCGGACGGCGTTCACGGTCCGGAATTCCCCCAGCCCCGCTCCGCCGTGGTCGTCCTGACCGCCGGTGAAGACCGTGAATGTCCAGTTCCCGGCCGGGTGCCCGATGAGCGCGAGGGGGAGCGCGAACCGGATCGTCCCCGACCGTGCGTCTCCGAACGGCTCCGTGCGGTCATCGGCCACCGGCCTGTATGCCCCCAGGATCTCTCCCCGGCCGTCTTCGATCTGAAGACCGCCGCCGACATAGATGATTCTCTCGTAGCCGTGCGCGCTGTCAAGAACCGCCCGGGCGTTCCGACCGATCCGCCTCTCCCCGGACCCCGGGATGCCGTCCTCATCGATGGCGATCGCCGCGAACGTCAGCTGGAACCCGTATTCGGGATGCCAGCCCGGGTCCGAGAGCGCGTCGAATGCGAGCGTAAAATACGCGCACGTGCTGTCCTCGCTCACGGAGAAGCGGCGGAGGGCGAACGATCCCGGCACGAACGCGGGGTTCCGGGGATACGTGTAAGCCCCCGGCCCGGGTCCCGGCGTGCGTCCCGCATCGACGATGAGCCGCGCACCGGGGTTCTTCCGCACGATGAACTCGTGCGGGAGGAGAGGGGAGGCGGGGCCTTCCAGCGCCTTGAGATGTTCGGGCAGGCGGGGGCGCTCGAACGTGAGCGACGGCGGGAGAAGCTGCGGGGGGATGTCCCCCGTGATCTGCGCCTTCCACGGCCGGCCGTTGCACGTGACGTGCAGCTCACCGGCCGCGTACAGGATCCTGAGGTCCGCGCGGGGGGGAGACGGGTTTCGGCCGTGAGGTAGGTGCTCCCGGAGATGTGGACGCGCGCGCGGACTGAGACGGAATCCCGGGTTTCAGCCGACGTGATCCGCAGGGCGTCTCCCGAGGCGGTGCGCCGGACGTCGACTCCCATCGCCTCGTCTCCCGCGTTGATCCGGCACGAGACGTTCCCGATCGCCGCGGGGAGCCGGGGATCGAGTGAAAACGTGCGCGTCAGCCGGTCGAATGTTGCCCCGAGATAATCGTCGTAGAAATTCCGGATGAACTCCGCCAGGCTCCAGGCCTGTGAAAACGTGCCCGACGGCCTCGCCTCGCGTTCCCCGTTCCGGGGGAGGGCGTCAAGGAGTTCCGGCAGCGTGCCCGCCGCGCCGCGGTCCAGTATCAGGTGGATGCTGCCGGCTGTCAGTGTCCAGGCGTTCTCGCGGCGTTCCCCCGCACACAGGAGCGAGATCAGCGGCCCCTGGAGCCAAGTCCAGACAGTCCCGTTGTGGTACGCGGCGTCCTTCGGATAGAACGGAGGATATTCGTGCCAGGGATGAAAGCCGGGATCGTCCTGCGAGAGCGAGGCGACGCCGTACTCGTACGTCAGCCGGGAGACGACCGTGTCGACCATGCGCGCACGCTCGACGTCGTCGAGAAGACCGGCCGTGAACATCTGGTTCGGCCGGAGCGTCATGTCCCTCGACCCGTCGCTGCGGAGGCGGTCGGCGATCCCCGAGGGGGTCACAAAGGAGGCCGCAAAATTGCGCTTCAGCCGTGCGTGCATCTCGTGCCACCGCCTCGCGGAGGCGACGTCGCCGACGAGCGTCGCGAACCACTCTCCCGCGCCGAGCTGGGCGCCCCAGAGCGCCTGTATGTCGTTCCCCCGGTTTCCGCGCGGGCTCCACGGCCCGTCCGGCCCGGCGGCGTCCATCCATGTCTCCGCGTCGCCGTGCGTGAGGAACCCGAGCGAGTCGGTGTGGCAGCGGACCGTCCCTTCGATGGACCGGAGTATCACCGGGTACATCGTGAGGGCAAACCGGCGGTCGCCCGACCGCTCGGCGTATTCCTTCGCCATCATGACGAACCGGGGTGTCCCGTCGGCGGTATTGTACGCCGTGTCGGTCGCGGTCACCCTGTTCGGTATCCGCCCGTAGTCCGGCGAGAGCGAATCGCGCTGCTGGAACGAAGCGAACAGCTCGAGTATGCCGCGCGCCTCGGCGAACCGGCCGGTGACGAGCGCAGCGCCCGGGAGCGAAATGAACGTGTCGCGTCCCCAGTAATCGGCGAACCACGGGAGGCCTGCGTATATGCCTCCGCCGGTGACCGTGAGCGCGTCGAGCGAAAGCTTCGCCCATGCCAGCGCCCTGTCGAAATCCGGGTCCGACGTTTCCGTGTGTGAGGAGGCCAGAAGACGCTCCATCCGGAGGCGCCGCGCGCGTGCGAGCGCCGGCGCTGCGGCGGCGGCACGCCGGGCGAGATTGTCCGACGCTTCGGGGGTGTCCCCGACGGCGATCGCGATGGTACGCGATTTCGCCCGGGGTGCGACGAGTGAGGGGGGGGAGAACCTCCCTGCGTGCGTACTTCCCGGCGTCGCGGGTGAAAACCCCGGGCCGAATGCGGTCATCCAGGCCGGGTAGTCTTCGAGCGCCGTCCGCCGCCTGTGATTGGCCCGTGCGATCGACACGGACGAGAGGCCGGCGCGTACCTCGAGATCCTCCCCGGTCCCTCCGCCGCCGGGGAACGGCGTGAACTTCACTTCGACGGGGCGCGGGGATGTGACGGTGACGACGATGACCGCGAGGCTGTCAGCGGGCCTGAGCTCCTCGACGATCCCTCCCGGGTACTCCCTGGCAAGGTAATCCGGGTAGATGACGGCGAGGGCCGTTCTCCGGTCGAGGGGGGCCCCGTCGATTTCCAGCTCGTAGTCCTCGAGGTAGGGATGTCCCTCCACGCGGAACCCCTCCCACGGCGGAGAATTCTTCCCGTTGCTCTCACCGTAATAGAACGCACCCCCCTTGTTCGTGTAACAGAAAGGTCGCGAAATCCCCGTCGAGTGGATCCCCAGGCTGTCGAGCGGGGATGAGCGGCCGGGGCCCCGGGAAGCGTGAGCGGCGGCCGCCAAGAGCACGATGGCGCACAGAGCCGGCATCTTCATCGTCGTTTTCCCCAGAACGTCATAAGCGCTTCCGCGATCCGTGCGCGCCAGTTCATCCAGTTGTGTGATTCGGGGTATTCGCTGTACGTGAGGTCGTACCCTTTCTCCCTCATGATGTCGCGAACGATCCGGGCGTCCTTCTGGGCGTCCCGGATCGTCCCCGTGCAGAGGTACATCCGGAAATTCCTGCGTTCTCCGACCCGGATCAACGCGATCAGCGTGTCGTTCTTCCGCTGGTAGGAGGGGGACTGCGCGGCGCAGAGGCCGAACGCGTCGGGGCGCCGGAACGCCGCGTACGTGGCGATCAGGCCCCCCATCGATGCTCCCATGATCCCCGTCTGCGCCGGATCGCCGGAGAGGCCGTACCGCCGCCGGAGCATCGGGCGCAGCTCGTCTGCAAGTGCGCCGACGAACGCGTCGTTCAGGTCGTACTCCGCCATCCGGGCGTTCGTCCGTGCATCCGGCGGATCGGTCTTCGGGTCGATGAACGCCGCCACGATCGGGACGATGTCCCCCCCGGCGATCAGGTTGTCGAGTATCACGTTCATCCCTGCCAGGGAGAGGTATTCGCCGCCGTCGGTGACGAAAAGGAGAGGGTACGGCCCAGAGCCCGGCCGGTACCCGGGTGGAAGATAGACGTACACGGTCGAGCGTGTCCCGCTCCCCCGGGGAGTGAACGTCATCGTATCGATCGTCCCGTGCGGGACGCTCCGGGGAAGGGCTTCGGCCGGGAACCGGTAGTGCGGCATCCGGACCTCGGAGTTTTCGCCGAATCCGCCGGGTGCCCTGAGCGGGTTGAGCGGGTCGAGCATCCAGACCGAATCGACGACGAGCTTGTATTCGAACCGGGTCGCGGGATCAAGCGTCAGTGTGCGGTAGAAGAGGTCGGTGCCGGGTATCCTCCGCATCCCGTCCGTTCCGGGATTCCAGCCGTTGAGGTCCCCCGCAATGAACACGGCCCGCGCGCTCCCCCGGTAGACCATTGTCAGTGCGGAATCCTCTGCGAGGACTCCCCCGGACTCCCGGACGCGGCGCACGAGCGAATCAACAGCAAGGCGCCTCGCCGCGCTGTCTGCGGTGGCCTCGAGCCGCGCTGCAAACAGGGCGAAGCTCCGCGCGCCGGGTTCCCTTACCTGGCATGCGGTGAGGAATGCGATGAAGGCGATCGTTCCGGCTCGCATCACGTTTGGGGGATCGTTGGGGGGGGAGCGGCGCGCTCCCCCCGAGTTCACATGTGAAACAGAATGGGGAGGAGGATGTACGCCGCGCTCATTCCCGCGATGATGAGGCAGAGCATCGTGCCCGCGGCCCAGAAAAACATCTTGAGGTCGCCGTCCCGCTCTCCCGAGACGCGGAGAGCCTTGCGAAACGTGAAGACGGCGCCTGCCGTCGAGAGGAGGGCGATCGAACCGAAGGCGGCAAAGAGAATAAGGTCGAGTTTCGCCATGCTGAAATATAACAAATCCGGCCTGAAATGGTAAGACCCGGTTGCAGTTCTTCTTTTCAATCTCTACATTTGTTACACGGGATTGTGTGCCGGGAGCGGGGGGAGGTCCTCCCCCGGCTTCCGTCACCCTCGAGGATCCGGGGGATCTGCATGTCGGTAGCGGGCAGGAGGGGCGTTCTTGTCGTCGAGGATGACAAAGATCTCCGCCTCCTCTTCGGTCTGATGCTCAGCGCGGCCCAGTTTGACGTCTTCGAGGCGGCGGACGGGTTTGCGGGCCTCAGGGCCCTGGAGGAGCATCCCGGGGCGATCGACCTCGTCCTGACGGATCTCGGTCTGCCGGGCCTGGGCGGCGTGGAGCTCATCTCGCGCGTGCGTGCCGCGCAGCCGACGGTGAAGATCATCGGGACGAGCGGCCTTGGGTCAAGGAACGTTCGGGAGATGGTGCTGAATGCGGGGGCGGACGAGTTCTTTTCAAAGCCTTTTTCGATCGGGGACGTGATCGAGAAAGTCAAAACCATGACGCAATGAGATTTGCCACAGAGTACCTCTGGTTCGAAACTTCAAAGAAGCGCGAATACATCAATATCACCGCCCAGGTGCGTGATGTCGTCCGCACGAGCGGCATCCGGGAAGGGATGGTGCTTGTTTCGGCGATGCACATCACGGCCGGCGTGTATGTCAACGATGCGGAGACCGGCCTCATACAGGACATCGACGGGTGGCTGGAGCGGCTCGCCCCGTATGACGGGAACTACAGGCATCACCGCACGGGAGAGACAAACGGCGACGCCCACCTGAAGAGCCTCCTGGTTCACCACGAAGTGATTGTTCCCGTCACCGGGGGCGACCTCGATTTCGGCCCCTGGCAGCAGGTCTACTACGCCGAATTCGACGGCCGGCGCCGGAAGCGTGTCATCATAAAAGTGATGGGGGAATAGTCCCCATCCCGCCTTACCGTTATTACCATCATTACCATCCTCCTGTGAGAAGTGCAATGAAACTGACAACCCTGATCCTCGGTGCTGCGGCCCTGCTCGCCGCGCCCGGTCCTTCGACCCCCGCGCAGACGATCCCGGCGAGGGAACCCCTGCGGATATCGCTCGACGTCGCCCGGTTCCGGGGCGCCGACGACACCACCGCGCTCGTCGAGCTCCACTACTCGATCAACCGCGACGGCATCACGTTCGCCCGGGACAGCGCGGGCTGGGCGGGGGCCGCGGACCTGACGCTGACCGCGAAGATGGGCGATTCCCTTGCATTCGGTGACCGCTGGCTCGTCCCTTCGAGGTTCGCGGACACTGCGGGGTTCAGGCACGGAATGAACCTGGTCGGCGTCTACTCGATCCAGGTCCGCGCGGGGGACTACGTCCTCAAGCTCCTTGCGCGGGACAGGCAGGTCCCCCTCCGGCGCGACAGCCTGGGGGTCCGGCTTCCCGTCGTCCCCCCGGCGAGCGACCGTGTCGCGTTGAGCGACATCGAATTCGCGACGACGATAAAGCCGGGGTCGAAGGAAAGCCCGTTCTACAAGAACACGCTCGACGTCATCCCCAATGTCGGCGGCATGTACAACGAATCGCAGATGTGCTCGATCTACCTCGAAGCCTACAACCTCCTCCTGGGGGACGACAGGAGCGACATGACGATGAAGACTTCCGTGTTCGACGCCGTCGGGAAGGAGATCGTCACTCACGAGAGGCCCCGGAAGCGGGCCGCGGAATCCGCCGTCCTCGTCGACCAGGTCGCCGCGAACAGGTTCAAAAGCGGAACGTATTCGCTCGTCGTTTCCCTTCTCGACACGACCAAGCGGACGCTGGCGCAATCGTCGAGGAAATTCTACGTGTTCAACCCCGCGGCGGGGGTCGATTCTTCGCTTCTGTCCCTCGCCTCGTCGCTTCCCATGGCCGTGTACAGCACGATGGAAGAACAGGAGCTGGACCGCGACTTCAAATGGTCAAGGTACGAGTTGTCCGATGCCGAGGCGATGCAGTACAAGCAGCTGACCGGCATCGACGTCAAGCGGAAATTCCTGAGCGACATCTGGCGCCGCCGTCCGCCGGGTGCCCGGGAGGTCTACATGGCCCGCGTCCAGCACACGAACGAGAATTTCGGCATGCTGGGCCGTGAAGGGTACAGGACCGACAGGGGGCGCGTCTACATCGTCTACGGTCCCCCGGACGACATCGAACGCCACCCGAACGAGTCGGACACCAAGCCGTACGAGATCTGGACGTACAACAACATCCAGGGGGGGGTTGAATTCGATTTCCTCCAGAGGATCCAGGGGGCCGACTACGAGCTTGTCAATTCGACGCACAGGGACGAATTGCACGACGCGAACTGGATGAATTACGCGCAACAGGCGAATTGAAAGGGACGGCCGGGCGGGCTCTCCTGATGCTGATGCGGACGCTGAAAAGCTTCTTTGAGTATCTCCTGTTCCTCCCGGTCAACCGGCTTGCGCGCGCGCTCCCGTACCGGGGAGCGGGAAGGCTCGGCGCGGCGCTCGGCGGGTTTGTCTGGCGGTGCGCCGGGTACCGCAGGGGGATCAGCCTCGACAATCTGACGCGGGCCTTTCCCGAAAAGCCGCACGAGGAGATCCTGGCCATCGCCCGGGGAGCCTACCGCGGGTACGGCCGCGCCCTCATGGAAATGCTCTGGTCCGGCGGCGCCGGGAAGGAAGAGCTTCTGGCCACCATGACGCTCGACAACCCGGCCGTTCCCCTCGGCGCGCTGGCAAGGGGAAAAGGGCTCATACTCCTGTCCGGCCACTTCGGCGCCTGGGAGTTCATCGTGTCGTCGATGAGCCTCCGACTCGGGCAGCCCGTCGTCGCCATCGCCCAGCCGCAGCGCAACCGCTTTATCGACGCGGTCATCACGGCGAACAGGAACAGGTTCGGGAGCGGGACGGTGACGATGCACCAGTCCGTCAGGGAGGTGATGAAACTCCTCCAGGCGGGACGGATCGTCGGGATGCTGGGAGACCAGAGCGGCCCGAAGGAATCGCTCTTCGTCGAGTTCTTCGGCCGCCCCGCGGCGACCCACAGGGGCGCTGCGGCATTCAGCCTGAAATACGACGCTCCCATCGTGATGTTCTTCTTCATCCGTCAGCCCGACGGAACGTACAGGGCGGTCTATGAAGAGGTCGACAGAGGAGGGCTGACGGGCACGCAGGAGGAAAACATCGTCGAGCTCACGCGGCGGCACACCGCGATCCTCGAACGCTACATCCGGGCCTATCCCGATCACTGGCTCTGGATGCACAAGAGGTGGAAACACACCGAGTATTACCAATCCCGCGCCCGGATCGCGCAATGACCGCTCCCCGCTCGATCGTCGTCGTTCAGACCGCCTTCGTCGGCGACGTGATCCTTTCTCTTCCGCTGTTCCAGTTGCTCCACGAGAGGTTCCCTGAATCCGCGCTGGCGGCGGTGACGATCCCCGCCGCGGGAGAGCTCTTTGCGGGCCACCCCGCCGTCGGCCGTGTCTTCGCATACGACAAGAGGGGCGCCGACAGCGGCCCCGCGGGCCTCCTGAGGATGGCGGCGCGTCTCCGCGCCGGCTCGTACGACGCGGCGATCATCCCGCACAGGTCGCTCCGGAGCGCCCTTCTCTGCCGCCTGGCCGGCATCCCCGTGAGAATCGGGTTCGACATCAGCGCCGGCGCGCTCCTTCTCACGCACAGGGTTCGCTACGACGTCACCATCCATGAGATCGGGCGGAACCTCTCGCTTGCCGCTCCCCTGGGCGTTCCCCCGGGACGGCTCCGGTTTCCCCGGCTGTACCCGTCGGCCTCCGACCGGCTCGCCGTCGACGCGTTTGTGAGGACCTCGTTCGGAAAAGACGCGGTGCAGAACGCTCCGCCGTGCATCGCCGTCGCCCCCGGGTCGGTCTGGAACACGAAGCGGTGGCCGGAATCGGCATTCGCCCTCCTCATCCGGCTTCTTCTCGATGAAGGGCTGCACGTGGTGCTGGTCGGGGGCGCCGGGGACAGGGATCTGTGCGCCCGCCTCGCGGCGTCTGCGTCCGATCCCCGTGTGGCGGACGGCTCGGGACGGTTTTCGCTTCTGGAATCGGCGGACCTCATCGGGAGGTGCAGGGCGATCGTGAGCAACGACAGCGCGCCCGTCCACCTCGCCTCGGCGATGGGGATCCCCGTCGTGGCGATATTCGGTCCCACGCTTCCGTCGTTCGGCTTCGCCCCTGCGGGACCCCGGGACCGGATCGTCGAAACGGCCGGCCTCCGGTGCCGCCCCTGTTCCGTCCACGGGGGGAAGAAGTGTCCGACGGGAACGTTCGACTGCATGAAAGAGATTTCCGCCCCGCGCGTGCGCAATGAAGTCCTTGCGCTCGCGGTACGGAACGACTGAACCGACAGCAGGAGTTTTCACCGGAGAACATCCATGGCACTACGGTTGAGCGTCGATGTGAGCGCGCCGGCGGACCGCACGGTCATGCTTGCGGCGGAGGTGATACAGGCGGGGGGCGTCGTCGTGTATCCGACCGATACGCTCTACGGCATGGGTGCCAACGCCTGGAACGCGGGAGCCGTGGGCCGCGTTCAGGCAATCAAGAAGCGGACGGAGGACAAACCCGTCCTGGTGATCGTCCATACCCCCGGGGCCGTTCTCGGCCTGACCGACGAGATCACCGATGCGGGGAGGCTGCTCATGGAAACGTTCTGGCCCGGGCCGCTGACGCTCCTCTTCCGTGCCGGGACGCACGTTCCGGCAGCCGTGACGCGGGGGTCCGGCCGTATCGGCATCCGCGTGCCGTCACACCGGCTCTGCACACGGCTCGCCGAGCTCAGCGGCTGCCCCTTGATCTCCACGAGCGCGAACATCTCCGGGGAGCCGGCACAGTGGACGGTTGACGAGATCGAACGCGTGCTGGGACCGGGCGTGGACCTGTTCATCGACGGAGGGGTTCTTCCCCGGACGCTCCCGTCGACGATCGTGGACGTCTCCGGGCCGGTCCCCCGGCTCGTCCGCGAGGGGGTGATAAGCGCGGAGAAGCTGACACAGATCATTCCAACATTGATACGGTGATATGCGTATGTGCAGGAGATTGCTCCCGTTCGTCGTGATCCTGTTTCTGCCGTTCGCGCTCAGGTCCCAGGACCGGGCGCAGGACGTGCGCCAGGCCCTTCTTGACATTTCCCAGGACGGCGTCCTGATGGACATCTCGGCGCACCCGGACGATGAGGACGGGGCGACGCTGGCGTACTACCGCATGAAGTTCGGCGTGCGGACGTATTCGGTGCTCTTCACGAGGGGGGAGGGGGGGCAGAACGAAAAGGGGCCGGAGCTCTACGAGGAGCTGGGGGTGCTCCGCTCGCAGGAAACCCGGGAAGCCGGGCGTGTGCTCGGCACTGAAGTGCACTTCCTCAATTTCCTTGATTTCGGTTATTCGAAAACCGCCACCGAGACATTTCAGAAATGGGGAGGCCAGGCGGAGGCGCTCCGCCGTCTCGTGTACGTCATCCGCAAATACAGGCCCGACGTCCTCTTCACGAATCACAACACGATCGACGGTCACGGCAACCACCAGGCGGTCGCCATCACCGCGATCGCGGCGTTCGACGCCGCGGCCGATTCCACGTTTTTCCCCGAGCAGCTCCGCGAAGAAGGGGTCACCGTCTGGCAGCCGCGGAAGCTCTTTTTCAGGGCCTTCGGCCGGTTCGAGGGTGCCGCGGACGTGTCGAACGACATCAATGCAACCGATCCCGCCAGGGGGAAGACATATCTCGATATCGCCGTGGAAGCGCTCCGCAAGCACAGGACGCAGGGGATGGAGCGGGCGAATCTCCGCGCGTTCACCCGGGGGAAGAGCCTCTACCGGCTCGTGCGGACGAACAGTCTGTACGAACAGGACAGCACGAACTTCTTCTCAGGCATCGACCTGTTCAGGGATCCTTCCGTTGCTCCCCTGGCCTCCGTCCGCCGCGAGATCGACCGTCTCCATCCCGGGATTGCGCAGGACTCGATGCTCGCGGTCGCCTCCTCGGTGTTCTCCCGCTGCGATTCCCTCGCCTCGCGGGGCGGACTTTCCGATCTTGCCCGCCGGATGATCGACCACTGGGAGGACGAATCGGGGACCCTTGCGGCCGCCGCGTGCGGAATCGAAGCGGATATGCACCTCAGGGATTCCGTCGTCGTCCCCCGGCAGAGGGTCGATTGCGACCTGACCGTCTCCTCGTCCGGATGCAGCCTCGGCGGCGTCCGGTGGAGTTTCCACGTCCCCCCCGGATGGGTCATCGATCCGGATCCCGATGCCCTCCACTCCCTGGCGGGGGGGGTGGATCGTTCGGTCTACACGCTCACCACGGGTGAGGAGGCGCTCGCGACGCTTCCCCGCGCGCTCACGCAGTACCGCTCGATCGAGCTCCACCAGGACGTGCGCGCGCGCGTCGACTTCACCGCCGACGGGCACCCCGTGCGGCTCGCGGTTGTTCCGCGGTTCGACGTGGCCCCTCCCCAGACCGTCGACGTGGACCGGCATTCCGTCGCGCTCCTTCGCTCGCGCGTCGCCGAAGGGTTCACGCTGGGATACACGGTGCGCAATTTCCTTCCGCATAAGACCGCCGGGAGGATCGGCATCAGGGCCACGCCGGGCTGGACCGCCGAGAACGCTCCGTTCGTGATCTCCGCCGAAGACAGCACGGCCTCGGGTTCGCTCCGCGTGCGCCCCCCCGCGGACATTCCGCCGGGGGCATACACGATCCACGTGAGGACGGAATTTGCGAGCGTCCCCGTGACCGTCCACGTGATCGACGCGGCGGTGGATCCCGGCGTACGCATCGGCATCATCCGGAGCCAGGACAACACGATCGAATCCGCGGCACGCGCGCTCGGCGTCGACTGTTCGCTGATTGCCGACGCCGAACTCGCCTCCGGAGCGCTTTCCCGGTACACGACGATCGTCGTGGACATACGTGCGTACCTCCTGCGCGATACGCTCCGCCAGTTCAACCAGAGGCTCCTGGAATATGTCCGCGCGGGGGGAAACCTCCTCGTGATGTACCAGCGCCCGCAGGAATGGAAGCCGGAGTACGCCCCGTTCCCGTTTGCGATCGGCGGCCGGCGTGTGTGCGTCGAGGAAGCTCCGGTCCGCGTCCTGGATCCGCTGCATCCGTTATTGAACGCGCCGAACCGTATCGGCCCCTCAGACTGGGACGGGTGGATCCAGGAGCGTGGACTCTACTTTCCTTCGAACGTCCCGGCCGACTATGCCCGTCTCCTCTCGTCGGCCGATCCGGATGAGCCGCAGCTTGATACCGGGTACCTCGTGGCGAAGTACGGCAGGGGCTCCTACATCTATACATGCTACGTCTGGTACAGGCAGTTGAAAGAGGGGAACGCGGGAGCGTTCCGCTGCTTTGCGAACATGCTCTCCTATCCCGCTCACCGCCTTTCCGCCCCATGAAAACGTACGTTGTGATTGCCGCAGCGATGCTCTCCGCCGGGTGTGCGAAGAGGGGGACCGCACCCGTCGTCGTCTATTCCCCCCACGGGAAGGAAATGCTCACCGCATTCGCCCGGTCCTACGAATCGGCGCACCCGGAGGAGACCGTCCAGTGGCTTGACATGGGCTCCCAGGACGTCTACGACAGGATCCGCACCGAGAGCGGGAACCCGCAGGCGGATGTCTGGTGGGGGGGACCCATGACGGCGTTCTCGCGTGCCGGGCGGGAGGGGCTCCTGGAGCGGTACGTCCCCTCCTGGGACAGCGTTGCGGAAGAGTCGTACAGGAGCAGGGAAAAACTGTGGTACGGCACGTTTCTCACTCCCGAAGTGATCATGTACAACAGCAACAGGGTGACTGCCGCCGGGGCGCCGAAGGACTGGGATGACCTGCTCGACCCCGCCTGGAGAGGCAAGGTCATCATCCGTTCCCCCCTCGCGTCGGGGACGATGAGGATCATATTTTCCTCGATGATACTCCGTGCGATGCGGGGGACGGGGGACCCGGAACGGGGATTTGACTGGCTGCGGAGACTGGACGCGAACACGAAGACGTACACCGCGGACCCGACGCAGCTGTATATCGCGATTGCGCGCGAGGAAGGGCTGGTGACGCTCTGGGATCTTCCCGACGTGATGCTCCAGGTGGAATCGCATCACTACCCGTTTGCGTTCGTGATCCCGGCCTCCGGGACGCCGCTCATCACCGACGGCATCGCGGTCGTCCGCGGTGCGAGGCACCCGGAGGCGGCAAGGCGGTTCTACGAGTTCGTCACCTCGCGCGAGAGCATGATACGCCAGGCACAGGAGTTTTTCAGGATTCCCGCGCGGAGCGACGTTCCGCGGTCCGCCCTTCCCGGCTGGATGCAGGCGCTCCAGATGCGTCCCCTCGGCGTGGATTTCGACACGCTCGCCTTCCGTGAGAAGGAATGGATGAAAAGGTGGGACGAAACCGTGCGGGGCCGCGGGCTGAATTCCGGGGCCGGCTGACCGGTGTCCGCGCTCAGACTGAAAGCGGTGTCGAAGAGTTTCGGATCGTTCGCCGCGGTCCGCCCCACCGATCTGGAAATTTCCTCGGGCGAATTCTTCGCGATACTCGGTCCGAGCGGATGCGGCAAGACGACGCTCCTGAGGATGATTGCAGGGTATGAACGGCCCGATGCGGGGGAGGTGTTTCTGGGGGACGACGAGATCACGAGCCTCACTCCGCGGGACCGGGAAATCGGGATGGTCTTCCAGAACTACGCCCTGTTTCCGCACATGACGGTGTTTGAGAACGTCGCGTTCGGTCTCCGCTCGCGGAAGATCTCCGGAGACGCGATGCGCGCCCGCGTGATGGAGGCGCTGGAGAGCGTCAGGATGACGGAGAAGAGCGGTTCCGCCGTGCCGGCGCTCAGCGGCGGAGAGCAGCAGCGGGTCGCCGTTGCGCGTGCGCTTGTCGTCCGTCCCCGGCTTCTCCTGTTCGACGAGCCGCTCAGCAATCTCGACATCGCACTCCGCCTGCAGACGAGGGAGGAAATTCGAGCGCTCCAGCGGTCGACGGGGATCACGACGGTGTACGTCACGCACGATCAGGGTGAGGCGATGAGCCTGGCGGACCGGATCGCCGTGATGCGCGGCGGCGCGGTCGAACAGTCGGCCGGGCCCGCCGTTCTGTACGGAGAACCCGCGAGCACGTTTGTTGCCGAGTTTCTCGGGGGGGCGTCGCTCGTCGACTGCGATCTCGACGCCGCGCGCGGCCTCATCACGTGGAACGACGTCGCGCTCCCGCTTCCCCCCGGTGTCGCCGTCCTCCCGTCCGGTCCGGCAGTCCTGGCGCTGAAGCCGGAGGGGCTCTCGTTTGCGGCGGGGGAGAAGGAGGGGGCGTTCCGTGCAATCGTCCGTTCCCGCGAATACACCGGGTTCACGACGACGTTCTCTCTCACCGCCGGCGGCAGGCAGCTGAAAGCGCTCGTCGTGAGCACGCCGGAGACCGGGATCATCGCGCCCGGGACGAACGTCGCCGTCAACGTGGACTGGCGTCACTGCCATATCTTCCGGGCCCGGCGATGAACGTCCGTTCGGCGACGAAGGTCCTGACGGTCTTCCTCCTCGCCTCGGTGTTCGGGGTGTTCGTCCTCTACCCGCTCTGCGCGACCGTCGCGGAAAGCCTGACGAGCGGCGGAACATTCTCGCTGGACCACTACCGGGCCCTGTTCGATATGTCGGACAGGGTGAACCTCGAAGCGGTGTGGAATTCCGTCTCCGTGTCGCTCCTGTCCGTCGTCCTGAGCGGCGTGCTCGGCCTGTTCCTCGCTTTTGTCTTCACGCAGTGCCGTTTTCCGATGCGCGGATTCCTTGCGCGGCTTGCCGTGCTCCCCGTCGCCCTTCCCCCGCTGGTGGGAGTCATCGCGTTCCTGTTCGTCTTCGGCGAAACCGGCATCATTCCCCGGGGGCTCCAGCTGCTCTTCCGCACCGGTTCACCCGTGCTCCCGGCGGGGGGGATCGCCGGTGTGATCCTCGTGCACGTCTATTCCTTCCACGTCTATTTCTACCTTTTTGCTTCCTCCGCGCTCGGGGCGCTCGACGGCTCACAGCTCGAAGCGGCCTCGGGACTCGGGAGCGGCCCGCTGCGGACGTTCCTCCGCGTCGTGCTGCCGGAGCTCCGGCCGGGGCTCCTTGCGGCCGCCGCCCTCACGTTCATGTCGAGCATGGCCTCCTTCACGGCTCCCCTGCTCTTTGCCGGGGGGAAGCACTTCATCACGCTGCAGATCTATGCCTCGAAGCTCAACGGCGACATGGACCTCGCCGCGGCGCAGTCCGTCCTCCTGACCGGTGTGTCGATCCTGTTCTACCTCTTTCTCACGCTCGGGCCCGCGCGCCGTTCGGGCGTCGCGCGCAAAGGTACCCGGGTGCCCGGACGGCTGACGCCGGGGAAGGTGCCGCGGCGGATCATGATATTCATCGCGTGCGCCCTTCTCGGGATCGAACTCCTTCCCGTCGCCGCCATCGTCGTGCTCTCCCTTGCCCGCGAGGGATCCTGGACGACACAGTGGATCCCCTCCGCGTACACGCTGGCGAACTACGCGACGTTCTTCACCGATGCGTCCCTGTTCGGCCCGGTCCTCAACAGCGTGGCGATGGCCCTGCTTGCGCTGGCGGCCTCGCTGGCGTTCGGCGTGACCGCCGCGTTCGGCGTCACGGGAAAAACGCACAGGGTCTTCCGCACATGGGGAAACGTCGCGCTCACGGTTCCCTACGCCGTGCCGGGGACCGTCGTGGCGGTCGCGCTCATCCTGGCGTTCAACAGGCCCGCGATCCTCGGCGTCCCGGCCCTTCTCGTCGGGACGTTCTGGATACTCCCGCTGGCGTATTTCATCCGCGAATACCCGGTGGTCGTCCGCTCTGTCGCCGCTTCGCTCGAAGGGATCGACGGCTCGCTTCTGGAAGCGGCCTCGGGCCTGGGCGCGGGGACGATGCGGCGCTTCCGCACCGTCGCGCTCCCGCTCCTCCTTCCGGGGATCGTTTCCGGCGCGGTTCTCGTCCTCATCGGCTCGCTGGGGGAATTCGTCTCCTCCATCATGCTCTACACGTACGACAGCCGTCCCGTTTCCGTCGAGATCCTGGCACAGCTCCGCCTGTTCAATATCGGGGCGGCCTCCGCCTGCTCGGTCATCCTGATGCTCGTTATCCTCGGGCTCCTGCGCCTGTCGGGCGGTTTGCTTGCATCCGAAGGCCGTATGTCGTATATTTTATGATGGGTTAGCCAGCCCGTGGGCGGCCGGCTTCTCTCAAGCGGGGGGAGGCCGGTCACCGGATCACCGCGTCCGTAGCTCAATTGGATAGAGCGTTGGCCTCCGGAGCCAAAGGTTTCGGGTTCGACTCCCGACGGGCGCACTTGACGACCATCCGCACGCATTCACATTACCGGTAAAGGACCGCCGAACGCAATGCTCCGACCGAAAAAGAAAATCTCCAAGAGGGAACTGAAAGAAGACGCGCTTGTCTCGTCGTACGTCAAGCTGACGACATTTTACGAGGAGAACAAGCGGAACATCAGCATCGTCGTCACGGTGGTGGTTCTGGCCGTGCTCGCCTCCGTCATCTACGTCAAGAACCGTTCCGATAACAACGAAAAGGCGATCACCGCGCTGGGGTCGATATTTGAAGTGTTCGACGCCCGGACAGTATCAGACCGCCGTCGACAGATGCCCGAAAAGAACATCCAGGGTCTGAAGTCGATCGTGGAGAACGACCGGCAATTCCGCCTCGGGCGACCTCGCCCGGTTCTACCTCGCGAGCGCGTATCTTCATCTCGGGAAGTACGACGACGCCCTCAGGGATTTCGAGGACTGCAGCCCGTCGGGAGAGCTCCTCGCGGCGTCGCGCCTGTCGGGAATCGGCTCGTGCTACGAATCCAAGGGTATGTACCGGGAAGCCGCCTCGTCGTTTGAAAAGGCCGCGACGCAGTATCCGAAGGACATCAGCGCCGCGGAGAACCTCAACAGCGCGGCACGGGATTACGGGCAGGCCGGTGAAAAGGACAAGGCGATCGATCTTTACAAGCGCATCAAGAAAAACTACCCGACGACAGCGTTCGCCCGGGACGCCGACCGGTTCATAGCCCAGCTCTCGGTGTAGACTCCGCCCGGCCCCTTGCCGGGGGGGCAACAACGGCGCCGAAGGCGCCGTCGGCGACGGCGCCAGGCCGCGTTTCACAACTCATCAGAGTCTCTGCGGGACCGCATGGGCTTCCTTCCGGACAAACCACTCACGCGCACGGTCATGAGGATTTCGGCGCCCGCAGTTGCCGGACTCTCCGCGCAGATGGTTGTCTCCGTCGTGGACACGGCGATGGTGGGACGGCTTCCGAACACTTCCGTCGTCCTCGCCGCGATGGGGCTCGGGATGCTCGCCTCCTGGGCGATCACGAGCGTCTTTTCCAGCCTGGCCACCGGCACGCACGTCCTCATCGCCCGGCGCTCCGGTGAAACAGACTACGCGGGCGCCGGGAGCGTCCTCAACAACTCCCTGCTCCTTGCCCTGGTCCTCGGCATCGCCTTCGGCGTTCCGGGGTATCTCTTCTCGTACAACATCATCGATTTCTTCTCGAGCGACCACGCGGTGGCGGTCGCCGGCACCGGCTACATGCAGTGGAGGTTCGTCGGTCTGTTGTTCTTCCTGTTCGTGGTCTCGTACCGCGGGT
>CAVVIT010000002.1:0-541060 GCA_963748405.1 Ignavibacteriota bacterium | reverse complement strand
ACTCTCGCGAAGGCTCGGGCCATACTCGGCGGCAGCCGTCGTTATCGGCTCGGTCATCGGGTCGGGGATATTCCTGACCCCCCAGCGGGTCGCCGCGGTGGTGGAAATCCCCGGCGTGATGATCGCCGTCTGGGTCCTCACGGGGCTCCTGACGCTTGCCGGCGCGCTGACGAACGCGGAGATCGCCAGCGAGATCGCCGAGCCGGGAGGCCAGTACGTCTTCTTCCGCGTCCTGTACGGCGACTGGCTCGCTTTCCTGTACGGCTGGTGCACGTTCATCGTGTACCAGACGGGGTCCATCGCCGCGATCGCCGTGGCGTTCGCGCGCTACTTCGGCTATTTCGTCGACCTTCCTCACCTCAGTCCCGCGCTCGAAGCCTGGAAACTCCCGCTTCATCGGCGACATCGCCCCGCTTGCCGATATCGGCGTCAAGCTCGTCGCCATCGGCGCGATCGTCACCGTGGCCGCCGTGAACTACACCGGGGTACAGCGCGGAGGGCTTCTCCAGGTCATATTCACGTCGCTGAAGGTCGCGGCGATCGGCGCGATCATCGTGCTCGGGTTCGCCGCGGGACACGGGAGCACGAGCCATTTCTTCCCGCTCTGGGGGACGCCCTCCTCGGGAGACCTGCTGGGGGCCGTGGGGATCGCGATGGTGGCGACGCTCTGGTCGTACGACGGGTGGAACAGCCTGACGTACCTCGCCGGCGAAGTGAAGGATCCGCAGAAGAACATCCCCCGGGCGCTCATCATCGGTACGATCGCGGTGATCTGCATCTACGTGCTCACGAACCTGGCGTACCTCTACGTCCTTCCGATCGGGGAGATGGCGCACTCGAAGCTCGTCGCGGCGGACATGATGGAACGGGTGTTTTCCGGGTACGGGGGGATGTTCATCTCGGCCGCCGTGATGATATCGACGTTCGGCACGGTGAACGCGACGTCGATGACGACTGCCCGGGTCTACTTCGCGATGGCGAAAGACAGGATGTTCTTCAAACAGATGGGGACCGTGCACCCGAAATACCGGACCCCCTCCCGTTCGCTTGTCGTGCAGGCCGTGTGGGCCTCGCTCCTGACGCTCACGGGGACGTACGACCAGATCTTCACGTATGTGATATTCGCCGCGTGGATCTTCTACGCCCTCGGCGCCGCGGGAATATTCATCATGCGGCGCAAGCACCCGTCCGCGAACCCGGCGTACCGCGTCCCCGGGTATCCCGTGGTGCCGGTCCTGTTCGTCGCCGTCGCCACGTGGTTCGTCATCAACACGCTCGTCAAGCAGTCGTCGGATTCGTTCGTCGGACTGCTCCTCCTTCTTGCCGGCCTCCCTTTCTATTTCTACTGGAAGCGGTCGGCCGCTACCTGAACTCCTCCGCAACGGGAACCACCGTGACGTCCCCGGGGGCGAGCTTCACGGGGAACACGGCGATCTCCCTGTCCTCGCTCTGCACTGATTCCGGTTTCTTCGTCCTGTACGTGATCGGGCTCGGCGTGTCGTTCACGAGCTCGTCGCGCAGCCCCTTCGCATCCTTCGTCACGATCGCAATCGACATGTCGCCGTACTGCAGGTGCTTCTTGATCGCCCTGTTGACGTCCGCCACCGTCAGGGTCTTCATCATCGCGCGGAACTGCGCGATGTGGCTCCCCTTGATCCCGTAGAATCTGTCGTCAAGAGCGTACCCGAGGCGCGCCATCGTCGTGGGAGCGTAGTTGAGTATGTAATTCCTCAGGAAATTCCGGGTCAGCGTGAACTGCTCCTTCGTCAGGCCGTTCTCCACGAGGTGTTTGTACTCGCGCAGGGCGGCGCGGAGGGCGAAATGCCCCGCCTCGGGGGGTACCGGCCTGATCCAGATCTCGAATATCTGCTTCCGCCTGCAGACGTTCTGCGGCGGGACGCTCCGCCTCCCCCCTTCCGGGAAGTTCTCGATGTAGGAATAATCGCCGTAATTCAGCCCGCGCTCCTCGCGAATCACGTGGTACAGGTGGCTGCTGGAATTGCGGTGTTCCCCCAGCCAGGAATTGGCGATCGCCAGCGCGTACCAGTCCTTGCTGCCGCGGAGGATGTCGATCGGAACGCCCATGCTGATCGCCGTGGCGGGCGCGTCCTTCTCGACGATCGTCGCCCTGAAGCCGCTGACCGGTGCGGGTGCGGGAGGCGCGACGGGCAGGGGATGTCCGGCGGGAAGCTTCCCGAGATCCTTCTTCAGACGGGCAAGGAGCGCCGCGTCGTACCCCCCGCCGAGGCCGATGACGAGGTTATCCGTGGTGTAATAGATCCTGTAGAAACTCCTGACGTCGTCCAGCGTGATGCTCCTGACGCTCGAGACCAGCCCGGAGGTGATATGCCCGTACGGAGTCCCGGCGAAAATCCCGTTGTAGAGAACGGCCTTGCCGAGCTCTTCGTCACTCGAATAGCGGAGCGTGTTCTCGAGATAGTTCAGCGTCTGGCTCTTGATCCTGTCGAGATCCTGCTGCGCAAAGGCCGGAGCCGTGATGGCGTCGAGGAACATCGGGTAGTACTCGGACAGGTTGTCTTTGTGGACGCGGCCGTAGATCACCGTCATTTCCGCAGAGACCGTCGCGTCGTACGATGCGGCAAGGGGGTACATCCTGTCGAGGATCTGCTCGTAGCTGTTCTTCAGCGTCGATCCGTCGGTGAGCATCGCCGCCGTGATCGCCGCGAGCCCTTCCTTTCCTCCCGGGTCGTTCTGTGAGCCGGCCTTGAACCAGATCCGGAAACAGACGGTGGGATCGTTCTTCACCGGGACGAGGACGGAGTTGTCGGTCTTCACGCTCGCTGCTCCGAATGTCATGGAAGAGATGAGGATGGTCAGGATTGCGGTCGCCAGGAATGAGAGTCTTCATTTCGCCGCTCCTTTCAGGACCACGATGGTCCGCCGGTCGGACACGAAGTACTTCTTCGCGGCATTCATGATGTCGTCCGGCGTCACGTTCGCAAGGGCGGTGTAGTAGTCGTTCACCGCCTCGATGCCGCCGGATATGGCCACATAGTGGGCCAGACGGCTCGCGACCCGTTCGGGCGTGTCCAGGGCCATCAGGAATTCATACCTGCGTCTCTTTTTCACCCCGGCCAGCCGTTTGGCGTCGACGGGCGTCGACTGGAACGCCGTGAGCGTCTTCAGGATTTCCTCCTGTACCGCGGGGATGTCCTCTTCTTTCTTGATCCGCGCCGTGATCTCGAACAGCGGCATGTCGCGCGAGGCGGGAATGCTGGCCCCGATCGCGTCCACGCGCTGTTCCTGGATGTAGAGTTTCTTGTAGATCTCGCTCGTCTCTCCGAAGGCAAGATCCCCCAGGACGGTGGCAGCCACGAAGTCCTTGTTGGCGGGATTGAACGCGTCCCCCTTGAATGCCATGTCGAGTATCGGGAGCGTCTTCCCGGGATAGGCGACCGTCCCTGTCCGCTCCCCTTTCTGCGGGGGTTCCTGCTGCACGGCAGAGGGCTCGTATCCCTTCTTCCAGGGGCTGTAATATTTCCTGATGAGCGCCAGGACGGCGTCCGGCTTGATGTCCCCGACGATCAGCAGCACGACGTTCTCCGGGCGGTAGAATTTCCTGAAGAACCCGATGCTGTAATCATATCCCTCGGGCATGGCTTTGATGTCCCGTTCGAACCCGATCGTCGTATGTTTGTAGGTGTGAACGTCGTATGCAAGGTCGCGTACCTTCTCGTCCAGCACCTCGTACGGATTGGTGACTCCCTTCCGGTATTCGCCGTAGATGGCTCCCGATTCGGTCTGAAATCCCGCGAGGTCGTAATGGAGATTCTGAAACCTGTCGCTCTCGATCTCGATGACCTTTTCGAGGTTGTCCGCGGCGAAGTTCAGGTGGTAGACGGTGATATCGTCCGACGTCGAAGCATTCGCGCTCGCACCGATCGACGTGACGATGCTGTCATAGACCGGACCGGGATACTTGTCCGTTCCCCTGAACATCATGTGCTCGAAGAAATGGGCATACCCGGACCTTCCCGGCTCCACTTCGTCCCTGCTTCCCGTCCGGACGACGGAATAGTATGCGACAAGTCCGGGCGAATCCATCGGGATCATGATCACCTTGAGGCCGTTCGGCAGAACGGCGGTGTGCACTTTGTACGGGATAATCGTTTCAGCCAAGGAAGGACTCCCGGCAAGTACGGCGAGGAGCAGGCAGACGCCTGCGGCCATGTATTTCATACGGTGGCTCCGGTTGGATGAGGGAAAAAATGGTATTGCGTCGCTTGCAATGACATCACGCGTTCTCGCTGAAGCGATCAAGGAACGCGATCTCCTGCATCGTCAGACTTTCGATTCCGTGCGTCGACATCTTCATCCGGATCCGGTCCAGTTCGTCCCGGTTCACTTCGTGGAGCTTCGTCCGGTCGATCTTCGCCCAGCGATCGACGGCGTTCCTCGATACGACGACGACGGGGGTCGCGGGCATCATCTGCGTCGCGGTGTATGTGGCGGTCGATGAGTTTCAGATAGACGTACGCACCGACAAATCCGCCCAGGTGCGCGAAATGCGCGATATTTCCCTCGCCCCCGTATCCACCGAACAGTGAGAGCGCGGTCATGCCGACGACGAGCCACCGCGCCTCGATGGGTATGATTCCCCATATGAATATCCGTTCCCGGGGCCACAAGTACGCGAACGCGAGGAGTACGCCGTAGATCGCCCCGGAAGCCCCGACGATGGCGGCAAACGGAGTAAAGAAAAAGGAAAGCACCGCCCCCGTAAACCCGCTGATGAAGTAGAGCCAGAGAAACCGCGCGCCGCCGAGCTCATCCTCGACCCGGGGACCGAAGAAGAAGAGCCCGAGCATGTTGAACAGTATGTGGCTCGGACTCGCGTGCATGAACATGTACGTCACGAGCGTCCAGGGGCGCACAAGCGCATAGGCCGGGACGAGCATCGTGGCGTTCATGAGTCCGGGGGCGGCGAGACTCAGCACATACATCGCCACGTTCGCTATGATGAGCCGCATCGTCCATCTATTCATGCATACCTTCCGAGCCTGTGAGCAGTTTCGTACATTGTCACGACGTTCTCCGTCGGCGAATTATCCTGGAGCATGTGGGTCGGCGAAAACGCATAGCCTCCGCCGGGCATCATGACATTCAGCGTTTCCCCGACCTCCCTGACCACATCCCCGGGCGATCCGGTGACGACGCTCCCGGCCGTCGATATGCAGCCGTGAAACGCAGAGCCTGTCTCCGTACCGGGATTTGAGGTAGGCGGGGGCCATGTCCTTTGCTTCCGGCTGGAGCGTATCCACGACGGTGATCCCCATGTCGATGAAATCTTCGAACGCCCAGCTGCTCGACCCGCAGGAGTGAATCATGACGGGAATGCCGAACGTCCGCGCCAGGTCGACGAATTTCTGGTGGCGGGGGCGGATGTGCCTTCTGTACAGCGCGAGGCTGACCATCGGGCCGCGCTGCGTTCCCAGGTCCTCCCCCAGCCACATCATGTCGATCTTCCCTTTCGCCTTCTCGAGCATTCTCCCGTAGACTTCGAGTTGAAGATTGTTCTTCCGGTCCATGAACAGCAGCGCCGCCGGGTTGTCCGTCATCAGGTCCAGAAGCGTCTGCTCCATCGTCCGTATCATCCCCGCCGTGTTTATCATGTCGGCGCCCCCGGGGTTTCCGATCAGCAGGCAGTAGTCCTTCATCCTCCCGCATTCCGCCAGGGCGGAAGCGTAATCGAACTCGTCAGCCGACGGGAGCGGCCATCGCGCAACGGCTTCCTCGTCCGCATCCTTCAGGGGGAAGTCGCAATAGTCCCAGTATCCCCCGGCATCGTGCTCCACCCACCGGGTCCTGATTCCCCAGATGTCGATCTTCCGTCCGGGGATCTCCCCGTGGAGCGGGGGCCCGGTATACTGCGGGATGATCTCGAAGAAATCGACACCAAGCGCACGCCTGAGACCCTCATCATCGCCTGCGCGGAGCCCGTAGTGTTGTTTCAGACGCCCATCAATGCCGGGATTGGCAAGATAATCGATCGGAACGCGATCTGGGATACCGTGCCCGAATGCCGTAAGGACGCGTTCTTTGGACGTCATGGAGGAGGATGAGAGTGGAGTAAGATACAGGAATTTCGCCAATGTTCAAAGAGCAGGTTGTCACCGCGCGGATTGCTTCGCTTCGCTCGCAATGACGGAACGGGATGCGTATATTCAAAAAACTCCGCGTTCAGCGTTCTTCACATTCGGCCTGACTCCCATGAAACGCTTCGTTGTCCTCTCCTGGTTCGTCCTCTGCCTGGTGTGCCCGGCGCTCTCGCCGGCGTCTTCCGGGAGCAACGATTTTTTCATATCGCCCGCGGGGAACGATTCCTGGTCGGGGCAACTCTCCTCACCCAACAGGTCGGGCACGGACGGCCCGTTCCGGACATTCACCGGCGCCCGCGATGCGCTGAGAGCATTGAAGACCAAAGGACTTCTCGGCGGCGGTGCGAACGTGAACATACGCAGAGGGATCTACCCATTTGACGGAACATTTTTTCTCACCGCGGCTGATTCCGGAACGGGATCCGGACCGATCGTCTGGCGCGCCTACAGGAATGAAAAAGTCTACGTGAGCGGCGGACGGAAGGTTGCAGATTTCAGGCCGGTCATCGATCCTGCCGTTCGCGGCCGGCTCGGCGCAGCGGCCCGGTCACACGTCCTCGTCGCGGACATCAAGGCCCAGGGAATCACGGACTACGGCGAAATCCGTCAGAAGGGGGGCCCCCCGATGGAGCTCTTCGTCAACGGTAAGCGGATGACCCCCGCTCGCTATCCGAACGAGGGCTGGCTCCGCATCGCGGACGTGCCGCAAAACGGGGATACGCTGTACAACAAGGGGCTCGAAAGGGAAAAACGGTATGACGGCGTCCCGGCCGGGAGGCACTACGGGCGGATCACGTACGAAGGAAACGAACCATCGAAATGGAGCCCGAGCGACGACATATTCGTACACGGTTACTGGACGTTCGACTGGAGCGATTCGTACCAGCGGGTGCAGTCGATCGATAGTGCGAAGCGGGAGATCACGCTCAGGCCTCCCCATCACTGGTACGGGTATACGAAGAACCAGCGGTACTACTTCCTGAATGTCCTCGAGGAGCTGGACTCACCCGGCGAGTGGTACATCGACCGCTCACGCGGACTGCTGTATCTCTGGCCCCCCGCGGAAATCAAAGAGGCGGCCGTCTCGATGCTGGAACACCCGCTCATCGAGATCGACAGCTGCTCGTGGGTCAGGATCGAAGGGCTGTCATTTGTGTACGGGCGCAGAGAAGGAATCCGGATGCGGGGCGGGCACGACAACATCGTCTCCGGATCCGTCTTCACGAATCTCGGCGGAGACGCCGTAACGATCGAAGGGGGGCTTCATCACGGGGTCGTGTACTGCACGATACACGACGTCGGCCTCGGCGCGATATTCATGCGGGGGGGAGAGAGGAAGACGCTCGCCCCCGGAGGGCATTACGCGGAGGACAATACGATCTACGAGTACAGCACGTGGCTCAGAACCGGCCAGTATGCCGTCATCATGGAAGGGGTCGGTCTGAGGGCGGCTCATAATCTCATACACGACGCGCCGTTCGAGGGAATGACGCTCAGGGGGAACGACAACATCATCGAGTACAACGAGTTCCACCACCTGATGAAGGAAACGGGAGACGCGGGGGCGATCCATACCGGCCGCGACTGGACGTGGCAGGGGAACGTGATCCGGTACAACTATTTCCACGACCTCAAGGGGCCGGGGCTTCACGGCGTGATGGCGGTCTACCTGGACGACTGGGCGAGCGGGTTCACCGTGAAGGGCAACCTCTTCTACAGGGCCGGGCGGTCCACGATGATCGGCGGCGGGAGATTCAACACGGTGGTGGAGAACATCTACGTCGAATGCAGTCCGTCGCTCCACGTCGACGCACGCGGGCTCGGCTGGGCATCGTACTATTTCGAAGGGAGCCCGAAGCTCCTGTACACCGAGATGGACGACATGAACTACAACAGGCCGCCGTACAGCACCCGGTATCCCGGACTGCTCCAGATGGAAGACAGCACGCCGGGCGTGCCGAAATACAACACGATCGAACGGAATATATCCTACGGCGGAAGGTGGATGGACGTGTACGACTACCTGGCGTTCGATCTGTCCGTCGTGACGATCAAGGACAACGTGATCGGCGACCCGGTGCTCCTCAGAAGAAGGAAAGACGGAGAAAAGGGGTGGGACCCGTATTACCTGGACATCGACATGAAGGAAGGATACGTCGCGCTCCCGAACAGAGACGAAGGGGCGGCACGTCTCTTCAAAGGGAACCTGATATTGAACGGAAACCCGGGGGTGCGGGCTCCGGCAAAGAGGGATTTTCGGCTTGTCCCGAATTCACCGGCGATCAAACTGGGATTCACTCCCGTCAAAGTATCGGAGATCGGGCCGAGGAAGAAAAAACCGGCTCGCGAAAATCACAAGGGCCAGCCGTAGTACACGAGGTCGACCGAGAAGGCCGAGAGGGAATACTCGGGTATTCTTCCGTACTGGAGAAGCAGGTCAAATCCCAGGTTGTGCACGGGCAATCGGACCGCGCCTCCCCACCGTGCCAGCCAACGTTCATTTATACCTTCGATTGAAGTGCTGCCGACCCGGAGCGACAGAAACTCTTCGATCGTGCATTCCAGCCCGACCCCCCACTCCGAACTCCCCGAAGCCGGGAAGGGGTCGGTCTGAAGACTCCGGAACTCACCCGAGAGGGCTGCCTCCAGCGGGGAGGGATCACCCTCGTTCCGGGGAAGAACTCTCACCGCGTACGATGCGCCCGCGCGAAAGTACTCCGGCAATCCGGTGGGAAGCATGAGATACATCGCGTATCCGGGATTGTTTCTCCAGATTGAACCGATATTCTGGTACGACATCCCGATCGTCACGGAATCCTGGACAGCTCCCTGCGAATGAAAACGGGGAAGCGTGTATGTAAATCCGACATCGAGCAGGTTGGCGGGATTTGTCGAGAACGTCGTGAGCACACTCGAGGAATTGATCGAGGCTCCCGAGGAAGAGTATCCTGAATAGTCGTAGTATTTCACCGCGACGCCGATGGAAACTCCCCTCCCCAGACGGAGAGCGTAACCGAACGCAATGTCGTAGTCGTATGTGTCCGCAACCGGCTGCTCCCCGCCCGTCATCGTGAGCGGCAACGTCCCGTAGGAATCCCTGTTGTACTGGAGGCAGAATACACCGACGGGAGTTCCAACGACAGCATTGAATGATCGGAGCGTCCAGTTGTACTCTGCATCCAGTGACCGTTGTGAATAGGAGACGCGCGTACCGGAGAGACCGGCAAGGCCCGCGGGATTATACAGCAGCGCGGCCGGGTTTGACGGAAGCCCTGCGAATGATTCCCCCATCGCGAAGCTCCGGGGATCGGCGGGAACTTCAAACGGATACCCGTATACGCCTCCCTGCGAAAAGGCGCAACCTGCCGGCCAAAGCAATATGCCGATGAAGCAAAGAAGACCATGCCGCATGAGCTCATCCCCTTCATTCACGGAACCGCCTCACCAGGGGAACCCCGTGTACTGAATCTCCAGAGAAAAGAGCGGGTATGTTCCCCTGCTCACTCCTGTATCCTCGAAGTACCCCGGGCCAGCCGGCTGTGAGAAAACGTACGAAGACGAAGATATGGGCTCACTGACGGGTATGACCGTATACTCGAACGAGAACGTCAGCGGCATGTCGAGCCCGATCCTTCTGAAAGGAACGTGAATGCCTGCTCCGTATCGGAATGAAGGCCTGTCCCTCTCACCTTCCACGTCGTTGTACGGCCTGAACGCCGCGCCCCCCCGGACGGAAACGAACTCATAGATCGTGAGTTCAACACCGAGCCCCCAGTATGAGGTTTCGGGTACCGGCTGGGGAGCTCCGTAGTACATCAAATAGTACGACGACTGCAGCGGAGCCTCAAGGCTCCGGAACTCCCCGGAAAAAACCCCGGCAAGCGGCGAGAGATCACCATCTTCTTTCGGACGGATCCTCATCGCATAAGACAAACCGATGCGGAAGTACTCGGGCATCTGGTAAGCCACACTACCCGGAAAGTACTCGAGGAGCACGTGCGGGTCTGTTGCCGGCGGGTACGTATACTTCCACTGCGAGCCGATGTTCTGATACGTGAGTCCCACGGTAATCGAATCCTCCACCACATCCTGCGCGTGGAGCCGGGGAAGCGTGTACGTGACTCCAAAATCAAAAAGATACGCGGGTGTGCTCTTCCACGGCGGCGTCCCGCCGTTAAGCGGGCCGGAGATTGATTCCACGAAGTCATAGTACTTCGCAGAGGCGCCGAGCGCCAGACCCATCGGAAGCCGGTACGCATAGCCGAGCGCGGCATCGTGCGCGTAGAGCGTGATGTTGCTCCCGTTCCCGTCGGGGTACTGCTCCGTCGTCACGGGAGTCGTCCCCATCGATTTCCTGTTATACTGGGCGGCGAACACGCCGAACGACGTTCCCACCGTCGCATTGATTGACGAGATGCTCCAGTCCTTGATGAACCAGTCGAGGCTCTTCCGGGAATAGGAAACATTCAGGCCGTTCAATCCCGCGAGCCCGGCGGGGTTGTACATGAGTGCGGCGGGATCTGACGGAAGTGCGACGAACGACTCTCCCATCGCGACGCTCCGCGGATCGGCTGGACTGTCAAACGGATACCCGCCGGCGCCAAGCTGTGAGTAGGCGGGTTCAGACAAGAGGGAAATGAGGCAGGGGATCACGAGCAATCGAAATTTCATGGCACCTTTCATAAATCACGATGCCTCCCCCATCCTGAACGGACGAAGGAGGCATGTGAGAAAGAGCTTCTCTGCTGCTCAATATAATGATCAGATCCGCGAAGTGATACCGGGACCGGTCACGCCGGGCGCCGCCCGCCGGACCCGCCCCTGCGGGGCCCGCGGTTCCGGGGACGTCCTCCTGTCCCCCCGGGACGGCCGCTCCGCCCGGACGGTCTCCTCTCGCGCACCGGCATCGCCGACGGCGTGGGAGGCGCGGCAAGAAGCGCGGGCTCGGGCGTGATCGCGCGGAGCGACCTCCCGATAAATGCCTCAATGGCAGGTATTTCGTACGCTTCGGTCTCCGTGGCAAAACTCACCGATGTCCCCGTCGCGCCGGCACGGCCGGTGCGGCCGATCCGGTGAACGTAGTCCTGCGGGTCCATCGGAAGCATATAGTTGACGACGTGGCTCACCCCTTCGATATGCAGACCGCGCGCGGCGACGTCGGTCGCGACGAGAACCTTGATCTTTCCCCCGCGGAACGCTTCGAGCGTCCGCAGGCGCTGTTCCTGGGAGACGTCCCCGGAGAGGAGTCCGCAGCTGATGCCGTGGGCGGCCAGCCGGTCCTTCAGTGTCTGCGTTTCATCCCGGCGGTTGGCAAAGACCATCACGCGCTCGAGATTGAACTGCGTGATCACATTATAGAGGAGCGTGAACTTCTCGGCGTTCGTCGTGATATACACGACCTGGTCGATCGCTGCGAGCGTCATCTCCTGAGGCGGGGTGACGTCGATGTGCACCGCGTCCTTCGTCCACGCGACCGCAAGGCGGTTGACCTCCGGCGTGAGCGTGGCGCTGAAGAACATCGTCTGCCTCTTCCCCTTCGGCATCGTGGCTTCGATGATCCGGCGGACGTCGGGGATGAACCCCATGTCGAGCATCCGGTCGGCCTCGTCGATGACGAGTATCTCGACCTGGCTCAGGTCGATGTCCCCCTTCCGCTTGTAGTCGAGCAAGCGCCCCGGGGTGGCCGCCACAATGTCGATCGACCCTTCGGTCAGCATCCGCTTCTGTTTCACGTAGTCCATCCCCCCGAACACCGCCATGGCCTTCGTGCGCGTGTACTTTCCGAGCCCCTTTGCATCCTTCTCGATCTGCAGCACCAGCTCGCGCGTCGGCGCGAGTATAAGCGCGCGCGGCGTCCCCTTCTTTCTCGGCTCGGGGGCAGGTCTCCGGCTGAACTGCGTGAGTATCGTGATCAAGAACGCCGCGGTCTTTCCCGTCCCCGTCTGGGCGCGACCCGTCGCGTCGAGCCCGGAAAGGGTCTTGGAGAGGATCCCCGCCTGTATCGGCGTGCAGTAGTGAAATCCCAGGTCGTATATCGCGTGCATGACCTCGGGAGAGAGATCGAGGTCATGGAAACGGAGCTTTCCTTCTTCCATCGGAACGTTGAATTCGGACGGGTCCCAGCGGTGCGGCGGCGGGGGCGCTTCGGACGGAAGAGCGGTTGCGGGAGCCGGACGCGGAGCCCTGGGCGGACGCGGCGGCCTGACCTGCTGCTCACGGCCCGGCACCGCTCCGCGGCGCCGGTGGTCGCGTTCGCGCGGCTGCTGCCCCTGGCGTCCGCCTGCGGGGGGACCGTGACGGCCCGTCGACGGCTGGCCCGGCCGTGCCGTCGGGGGATCGCCCAGGCGCGCGTTGTTGGATTGGCCCGGCTTTACCGGCGTCATGGGGGGAACCGGCGGCGGAGCTATGATGGATTTTACCCACGACGTGACTTTTTTGAATATTGGAAGTGCCACAGGGAACTCTCTTTCTTGATTAAGAAACGATTTTACTTCTCAAGAGCTTCGAACACAAGCTCTGCAATGTCTTTGACGGCTGTCGACCCCGAGGGGTCCTTTTCCTTGACGCCGTCGGTCAGCATCGTCAGGCAGAACGGGCACCCGGTGCCGATCACACCCGCGCCGGTGGCAAGAGCTTCCTCCGTCCGCTCGACGTTCACGCGCTTCCCCTCTTTCTCCTCCATCCACATGCGCCCCCCTCCCGCACCGCAGCAGAAGCTCCTGTCCCTGTTCCGCGCGATCTCGACGCGCGTCCCGATCCCGTCCAGTATGTCGCGCGGCGCGTCGTACACGTCGTTGTACCTGCCCAGGTAACAGGGATCGTGGAACGTCATCGTGGCCCCTCCCCGCGCCGGGACGGCAAGCTTCCCGGACGCCAGAAGTCCCTGCAGGAACGTCGTGTGGTGCACCACTTCGTAATCGCCCCCGAACTGCTTGTATTCCTTCCCGAGCGAGTGCATGCAGTGGGGACACGTGACGACGATTTTCTTCACCCCGTACCGGTTGAGCGTGGCGACGTTTTCCGTGATAAGCGACTGGGCAAGGTACTCATTCCCCATCCGCCGGGCCGCATCGCCGTTGCACTTCTCCTCCGCGCCCAGGATGGCAAAGTTCACCCCCGCCTTCTGCATCAGACGGGCGAACGCCTGCGTCACTTTCCTGTACCTCGCGTCGTACGAGCCCGCGCAGCCGACCCAGAAAAGTACGTCGGACGTGCCGACGTCGGCCAGGCGGGGGATATCCATCCCCTCGGCCCAGTCGGCGCGCGTGGAATGCCCGAACCCCCACGGGGTGTAATTCCGTTCCAGGTTCGCGAACGTCGTCTTGAGCTCGTCGGGGAACCGGGATTCGTTCAGGACGAGGCCGCGCCGGAGGTCGACGATCGTGTCGACGTGCTCGATCATGACCGGACACTCCTGCACGCACGCCATGCAGGTCGTGCAGGCCCAGAGCTCCTGCTCCGTGATGAACGAGTCCAGGAGCTGCCGCGGGGGAGCCGCGGGTGATTCTCCGCCGGATGCGGCTGCCGCCGCGGCCTTCTCCATCGTCCGCGCGCGGAGGTCCACCATGATCTTCTTCGGATTGAGGAGTTTCCCCGTCGTGTTTGCCGGACAGACGGACGTGCAGCGTCCGCACTCGGTACACGTGAAGCCGTTCAGTATCTGCTTCCAGGTGAAGTCCTCGATGTCCGTCGCCCCGTATTTCGTGAGCGTTTCATCCGCGAGGTTGATGGGGACGAGCGCCCCCTTCGGCGCCAGCGAGGAGAAATAGACGTTAGGGACGGACGTCAGCACGTGCAGGTGCTTCGAGTACGGCAGGTAGTTGAGGAACCCGAGCACGGCCAGCATATGTCCCCAGAAGAAGGCCAGGAACCACGCGTGCGCGCTCTCCGGGGAGAAGAGGCCGGCGAGCCGGACGGCGATGAACCGCCCTCCGGCGGGAACGCCCGAGGCGATCCGCGCCGCGTTCTGGCCGAACATCGTCAGCATGACGACGAGGATGAGCAAGAGGATGAGTATCGCGTCCCACTTCGCGTGTCCGGCCACGCGCAGACGGGGAGGAGGGGCAAAGAGGCGGCGGAATATGGAGACCGCCACCGAAAGGACGACCAGCGCGCCGAACAGGTCGACGCAGACCTGGAGCGGGTTGTAGAGGGGTCCGATGAACGAAAACGAAAATCCGGGGAAGAGCCCTTCTCCCACCGACTCGCACACGGCGGAGAGGAGCACGACGAATCCCCAGAATATCAGGAGATGGAGGAGGCCCGCCAGGGGCTCGCGCAGGAGCTTGGTCTGCCCGAAGGCGATCGTGAGAACGCGGCCGAGCCTCCGGGCCGGTTCTGTGAATCGGTTTTCCTTTTTCCCGATGCGCAGGTTCCCGACGATGCGGACGGCGCTCCGGGCAAAGATCGCGAGAGCAACAAGGAGGACGAGCGCAAAGAGGAGGGCATTGAGCGTCATACGGTATCCTTCAGCGGAGTGCGTTCGGGGGTGATGCGGATTCGGGGATCTCTCGGGGCGACGGACTTCAATCGATCAGCAGTTCCCCTTCCACGACCGTTACCGCCCTGCCGCCGATCTGTACGGCGGAAACCTGCGACCCCTGCACCGTGAGCCGGATCGTCACGCGGCCTTTCCGGCCGATGACGTCTCCCTGTTCGCCGATGATCGTGGCGGTATTGCCCACGGGTGTGATTTCGCCACGTTCAAAGAGGTATGCGCCCAGCGGGCCGTTCGCGGATCCGGTGACCGGGTCTTCGTTGATGCCGACGGTCGGCGCGAAGAACCGGGAATGGACGTGCGACCCCTTGTCGACGGTCTCCGTCGTGAACACGCACAGCCCGCTCAGGTTGCGGTTGCTGAGGAACTGCGACATGGCGAAGAAATTGGGTTTCATCGAGAAAATCGTGTGGAGCCGCCGGATCGGCACGTACAGGTAGTTCGCCACGACGATCGGCATCCGGTTCTCGAATTCCTCGAGCGTGATATTGAGGATCCGCATGATGTCAAGCTTGTACTGGCCCGCCCGGGTGAATTCCGGAAGCGTCAGGCCGAACAGCACGTCGGTCTCATCGCGCGTCTTCGTCACCTCAACCGGGAGTATTCCCGATTTAGTCTCCAGCTTGAACGAATAGGAGCCGGGGAGCTCCATCCCGCACATGTTGTCCTCTGCAAGCGCGTGAAAGCTCGCCACGGTGGCGTGGCCGCAGAGCGGGACCTCGATCGTGGGGGTGAACCACCGGACGCGAAGATCGGCCCCGGGGACCGACGGAGGGAGGATGAACGCCGTCTCGGGAACCGACATCTCCCGCGCGATCATCTGCATCTGCCTGTCGGAAAGCCCGTCCGCCTTCAGAACGACTCCCGCCGGATTCCCGGTGAGCGGAGTCTCGGTAAAGGCGTCCACCTGTTTCACACTGATCTTCATGAGATCTCGCAATGATTTACTTCAACCGCAGCTCGACAGCCGTGACCGTCCTGCCTTCCCTCACAAAGTAGAGCATATCCGTGCATACGAGAAACGTGCCGTAGGCGGGACCGGAGACCGCCGGGTCGAGCGTCACATGCAGGGCAGGGTTTCCCGTTGCACGTTCAAGGACATCCAGCTCCCGGACGTAGGACGTCCGCCCGTCCGGTCCGGTTTCTCTCGCTCGGTCGCGCACGATCACGAGAAAAGCACCGTGTTCTCCAAATTCCACCGGACGCTCAGGAAGAACCGGAGCAGAGAATTTCCGAACGGTCGCAGAGAGGGGTGACGCGTCATCTTCCGAAAGAACCTGCGGGTAGTGCACATCATCAGGTACCTCGCCGGTGCGGGGGATCCTGTCGACGGCATCATTCCCCCTGACCGGTTCACCGAGGAGAGCGCCCGTGCGGTAATGGACCTCTGACACGATGGGCCCGCCGTACGTCTCCTGCGATGCATAGACGCTCTCGCCGGCGGCCCCGATGAACGTCAGGTCCCCGTTCTTCCAGAGCAGTTCTCCGCTGTCACAATCGACGGCCGTGATCCCCCTGCGCCCCGGGAGATCGGGCGTCGCAAATCCGTACAGGAAGAGGACGCCGCGATGAACGGCTTCGATCCCCGTCCACCACCGTTCACCGAAATTTTTCCCCTTCCACACCGGTCCCGACCGGCCGACGCAAAAAAACGAGACGGTCCTGGTTTCGGTGTTCCGCTCTTCCCCGATGAGCATTCCTCCCCGCAGGGGATGAAGGCGCCAGATGATGCCCTCGGCGGTGTATTCCCAGGAAGGCTCCAGCCTCCTTCTTCTGAATATCGGTGTCAAGAGAGCGAATGAGGGAATCGCGAAAATCTTTGAACAAGAAGATAACGATCAAAGAACGGAACTTCAACCCCCGGGGCTCTATTTGAAGTATTCCTTCAGAATGGGGAGGATTTCCCGCATGGCGCGACCCCTGTGGCTGATGCTGTTCTTGAGAGAAAGGTCCATTTCAGCGAGGGTTTTTTCGTATCCCGCGGGGAGAAACACGGGATCGTAGCCAAATCCCCCCGTTCCACGCGGTTTTTCGAGTATCGTCCCCCTGCAGACCCCTTCCACTGTCTGCGGGCTTCTCCCGGGGGCCGCGAATGCCAGGACGCATCTGAACCGGGCCCCCCGGCGGCGCGGGGGGAATGCCTTCATGCTCACGAGGAGCTTCGCGACGTTGTCGGCGTACGTCGCGTGCTCTCCCGAATATCGCGACGAATAAACCCCCGGCTCTCCGTACAGCGAATGGACCTCAAGTCCCGTATCGTCGCCGAGCGACGGAAGACCGGTGGCGCGGCCGACCGCCGCCGCCTTGAGGAGGGCGTTCCCCTCGAGCGTGTCGGCATCCTCCACGATCGGTCCGATCTGCGGATACGAGTCGAGCGTGAGCACCTCGACGCCGAGGCCGGAGAGGAGAGCCGAGATTTCGCGGACCTTGTCACGGTTGTGCGTTGCAACGACGAGCTGCTTCATTGGAGAGCGGAGAAGTTAGTGGATGCGTTCGAGGAGCAACCGGAGCTCTTTTGCCGCGGAGGAAGCGACTGCGCCCTGCCGGAGCGTCACGTGCACGCCGTCCCGGTAGACCCACGCGCCGTCGATCATGACGTAGCGGACGTTCTCCGGCGTTCCGGAGTACACGATGGACGAATAGGGATTCGTCTCCTGCGGGGGGTTCCAGATGCGGCCGAGATCCAGGAGTACGAGATCGGCTTTCTTGCCGGCTTCAATGCTCCCGGTGACGTCTTCCAGTCCCAGCGCCTCGGCCCCGCCGCGCGTCGCGAGCTCGAACACCGTTTGGGCGGGCATCGCCGACGGGCCGTGGAGGGGTTTCTGGATGAGCGCGGCGTGACGCATTTCCTGAAACATGTCGAGCGTATTGTTGCACGGAGCGCCGTCGGCGCCGAGCGACACCGGGATCCCCCGGGAGAGGAGTTCCGGGATCCGCGCCACGCCCGACCCCAGCTTGAGATTCGACGTCGGGCAGTGAAGGACCTTCGATTTTCTCTCGCTGAGGAGCGAAACCTCTCTTTCGTTCACCCAGATGCAGTGCGCCAGGCACGTATTGGCGTGGAGGATGCCGAGCCCGTCGAAGAATTCGATGTTGTCGGCCCCGCAGCGTTTCCGCACCGCGTCCATTTCGTGCCGGTTCTCCGCGGCGTGCGTGTGAAAGAGCATCCCGGGGAATGAGCCGGTCATCGCGTGCGCTTCTTTCAGAAGCGCGTCGGAGCAGGTGAGAACGAACCTCGGGGCGACCGCGTACCTGATCCTCCCCCCCGCCTTCCCGTGCCACCGCTCGGCCTGCGCGAGCGTGGAGCCGAGCGATTCCTTCGTGGATTCGGCGAGCGCGGGGTAGGCATCGTTGCTGTCCATCATCGCCTTCCCGATGAACGCGCGGAGTCCCGTTTCCTCCACGGAGGCCGCGATCTCCTCTTCGTGGGCGACGGTTCCCATGTCCATGATCGTCGTCGTCCCCGAACGGATCAACTCCGCGATCCCCGTCATCGCCGAGGCGCGCATCGAGGCCGCCGTGTGGGCCGCCTCGAAGGGATAGATTTTCAGGCGCAGCCAGTCCAGGAGCTCGAGATCGTCCGCCAGCCCCCGGAAGAGGGTCTGACACAGGTGCACGTGCGTCTGTATGAACCCGGGGATCACGGTGAGCGAGGGGGCACTGAGGACCGTGCCGCCGAAGGCGGGCATTGCGGCGAGCTCCGCCGCGCTCAGGACGGATTCGATCGAGGAGCCGCTGACGACGACGGCGCCGCCGGCGAGCACGCGGCGCGAGGGATCCATCGTGACGACGGAACCTGCCTTGATGAGCGTGCGCTGGGAAGGTGCGGGCATACGGTTCACGAGCCGACGAGCGCGGTGATCGCCTCGTCAACGGTCTCGATTTCGATGAGTTCGACGCCGTTCCTCCGGGCAAGGCTGCGCGCGTTCCCGTGCGGGAGGAGACAGCGCTTGAACCCGAGCTTTCCCGCCTCGCCGATGCGCTTGTCCACCTGGCTCACACTCCGTATCTCGCCCCCGAGCCCGATTTCGCCGATCGCCACGGCGGTCGCATCCACGGGGGTGTCCCGCAGGCTCGAGACGATGGCCAGGGCCATTCCCAGGTCGACCGCCGGCTCGTCGATCCGGACGCCGCCGGCGACGTTGACGAATACGTCGTACTGGCCCAGGCGGAGCCCCACCCTCTTTTCAAGAACTGCGAGGAGCATCTGAAGCCGACGCGTGTCGAATCCCGTGGAGCTTCGCTGCGGAACGCCGTAACTTGTCGGGGCAACGAGCGCCTGGACCTCGACAAGAATCGGCCGCGTCCCCTCAATCGTCGCCACGACCGCGGAGCCGGACGCCCCGGTCCTCCTCTCTGCCAGGAACACCTCCGAGGGGTTCGCCACTTCGCGAAGCCCGCCGTCGTTCATTTCGAATACGCCGATTTCGTTCGTCGACCCGAACCTGTTCTTCATCGCCCGGAGTATCCGGAATGCGTGCTGCCGTTCCCCCTCGAACTGCAGGACGGTGTCGACCATGTGCTCCACGACTTTCGGCCCGGCGATCACCCCTTCCTTCGTCACGTGGCCGACGAGAAACACGGGGATGCCGTCCGTCTTCGCCATCCGCATGAACGTGGCGGTGGCCTCGCGCACCTGGCTCACGGTCCCGGGTGCGCTCTCAAGATCCGGGCGAAACATCGTCTGGATGGAATCGACGATAATGAGTTCCGGCGGCTGCCTGGCGATCACCGCCTGTATGACGTCGAGGTTGGTTTCCGCGAGGAGGAGGAGCGATTCCGGGGGCTTCGCCGCGAGCCGCTGGGCGCGGAGCTTGATCTGCCCGACGGATTCCTCTCCCGTAATGTACAGCGTCACGCAGCGGAGCGCCGAGGCCATCTGCATCATCAGCGTCGATTTGCCGATCCCGGGGTCGCCTCCCACGAGGACGACGGACCCGGGAACGATGCCTCCCCCCAGGACGCGGTCAAATTCGGGAATCCCGACGGGGGTTCTCGGCTCGGGTGCGACGTCGACGTCGCCGATCGGCACGGGTCCGGCGGCTTTCGCCGTCACCCCGGTGCGGGATTCACGCCGTTTGCCGGGAAGAATCTCCTCGACGAACGTGTTCCACTCTTCACAATTCGGACATTTCCCGATCCACCTGGCCGACTCGTACGCGCAGGACTGGCAGACGTACCGGGAATGCACTTTTTCTCTGCTCATGGCCCAATATACCGACGGGGGGAGAGACATTCAACAATCGTTGATTCTGCCTCCCTCTGTGAGTATATTGACAGGATGAGATTCACCCGGCCGATCATCTTCAATCCCGTCAGAACACTCCTTCTCTTCTCTTTTATATTCATCGCCGCCGGCGCGGGCGCACAGCCGCTTTCCCTCCCCAAGCGGGAAGTGCGCGCCGTGTGGCTCACCACCGCCTCCGGACTCGACTGGCCGAAGAGCACCGACAGGGCCGAGCAGCAGGCATCGCTCAGGGACATCGTCCACCGTCTGAAGTCATACAATTTCAACACCATCTTTTTCCAGATACGCTCCAGGGGAGACGCGTACTACCGCTCGGCCTATGAACCGTGGGCCGAGAACCTGACGGGAACACTCGGGAAGGACCCGGGATGGGACCCGCTCGCCTTCCTCATCAACGAAGCGCACGAAGCCGGCATCGAAGTCCACGGGTGGTTCAACGTCTACAAAGTCAGGGCGAACGGATCGGTCCCGCTCACCGTCCCCCCGCATATTTCGCGCGCCCACCCGGGATGGACGTTCAATTACCACGGCGAGGGATGGCTCGACCCGGGGATACCCGAAGTCGGGAAATACCTTCTCAGCGTCGTGATGGACATCGCGCGGAAGTACGACATCGACGGCATCAATTTCGACTATCTCCGCTACCCGGGACGGGACTTCCCCGACGGGGATTCCTACAGGCGGTACGGCCTCGGCATCCCCCGGGACAGGTGGCGGAAGGCAAATCTCGACGCCTTTGTGGCGGAATGCTATGACCGTCTCACGGCACTCCGCCCGCTTCTGAAGATCGGATCATCGCCCCTCGGGATATACGGGGCCGACTCCGCCTTCGTGTCCGTCGCGGCGGGGGAGTACTACCAGGACACGCGCTCGTGGCTCAGGGCGGGGAAGCTGGACTACGTCGCGCCCCAGGTCTACTGGGCCATCGGCGGCCCGAGGAACGAGCCCGACTATGCCGTGCTTGTCCCCGGCTGGCAGCGGCTTGCGGGTGCGCGGCAGGTGTACGCGGGAATCGGCGCGTACAAGTCTGACGTTGCCCGCGAGGTCCCCAGGCAGATCGACCTCTCCCGCAGCGCGGGGAATGCAGGGCAGGCATATTTCCGTTTTGAGAGCATCCGGGGGGGAGGCCTCTTCGCCGGACGCTATGCGACCCCCGCACTCATACCGCCGATGCCGTGGAAAGACTCCACCTCTCCCCCGCCGCCGCTTCACATCGCAGTCAACGAAGTCACCACGAACGTCTTCGACGTGCAGTGGAACCCCCCCGAAACGGTCGCAGACAGGTCGCGGGCATTTCGCTGGGTCCTCTACAGGTGGACGTCGCCGCAGATCCCCTTCGACGATCCGCGCGCCATCGCCCAGATCCTGCCGGGAATGAACACGGCGTGCACGGACACCGTCAGGGTTCCCACCGGGGGAACGTACTACTACGCGGTGAGCGCGGTGAACGCCGCAAACAGCGAGGGATCTCCCTCCCCGATTTCCAGCGGCACGATGCGGGAGTTCCTCTCCCTGAGAGGGAAACTGGAGGAGAGGACAGGGATGTCGGCCTCGCTCTCTCCGGGCGAGGGCCTGCCGAGGATGGTGGCGTATTCGCTCGCGCGCAAGACCGCCGTCACGCTCGATCTTCTCGCGAGGCCGAAGGGCTCCACCGACACCATACTCACCACGCTCGTCAGCGACACGCAGGAAACGGGAGTCTACATCGTGGGGTTGAACGGCGTGCAGTTTTCCCCCGGCCGTTATACGGTGCGCCTTCGAACGGGGGAGTCGGTCGTTGAACAGCCTTTCGATGTGCCGTGAGGGGGAGAACCACGCGGGCTTGAATCTGGTGTAAAGTATCGTAACTTACGTGCTCCCGGCCCGATGCGGCGGGATCGCTGACAGAACAAGTGATTTTTTCCGAGAAAGGAAAGCCGTGAAACGCACACTGCTCAGTTTCCTCTGCGCGGCGCTTGTCGCGCCTTCGCTTTTCGCCCAGCAGTACCTTGTGAAGTTCGCAACGCTTGCCCCGGAGGGAACCGCGCCGATCAAGGTGATGCGGGACTTCGACAAAGCCATCCGTGAGCAGAGCGGAGGAAAACTGGGATTCAAGATCTACGCCGGCGGCGTCGCCGGGGACGAGAAGGACGTGGTGCGCAAGATCAAGCTGGGACAGTACAGCGCCGCCGGATTCACGGGGGTGGGCATCAACGAAATCGCGAAGAAAGTCCGTGTCCTCGACGCCCCCTTCCTCTTCAAGAACCACGACGAGGTGGACTTCATCGTCAACAAGTTCGACAAAGAGTTCCAGCAGGCCATCGAAGAAGGCGGGTTCATTCTCCTCGGCTGGGCCGAGGTGGGACTCGTGTACATCTACTCCGACCGCCCGGTGGCGTCTGCCGACGACCTCCGGAAAACGAAGATCTGGATGTGGGAAGGGGATCCGATCGCCGAGGCGGCATTCCAGGCCATCGGGGTCTCGCCGATTCCGCTGTCCATCACGGACGTGAGCACGTCGCTCCAGACCGGAATGGTGAACACCGTGTACGTTCCCCCCTACGAGCTCGTCGCCCTTTCGTGGTACACCAAGGTGAAGTACATGATGGGCACGCCGCTGGCCAACAGCGAGGGGGCCGTCCTGATTTCCAGGAAGATGTTCGATTCGATGCCGAAAGACCTGCAGGACATCCTCCTGACGAACGGCAAAAAGTACTTCCGGCAGCTGACGCTCGACAGCCGCGAGGAGAACGAGAAGTCGATCGCCACGCTGAAGGAGAAGGGAATCACGATCGTCAACCCGTCGAAAGAAGTGGCGGCGCAGTTTGAATCGGCGGGAAAGAGGGCGCGGCAGCTCCTCGTGGGCAAGCTCTTTTCGCAGGAGTTCCTCGACCAGGTGGAGTCGTCCCTTCACACCTACCGGCAGGAGCACGGCAAATGAAGGTTCTCAGGACTCTTGACAATTTGCTCACCAGGGTCGTCACGTGGCTGCTGCTCCTGTTCTTCGTGACGATGCTGGGGGTCGCAGCGCTGCAGGTGCTTCTCAGGATATTCCTTCATACGGGAATCATCTGGGGTGACATCGCGGCACGTCACATGGTGCTCTGGGTCGGGTTCTTCGGGGCGTACGTGGCCACGCACGAAGACAAGCACTTCCACATCGACGTCCTCACCCGCTTCCTCCACCCGAAACTCAAGGCGTGGTTCGGGGCCTTCTCCGACCTCTTCGCCATCGTCATCTGCTATTTCATGCTGCAGGCGAGCCTGACATTCGTCGAAGTGGGGATGGACGCCGATTCCATGCTCTTCCTCCAGGTCTCGCAGCGCACCGCCGCGATGATCGTGCCGCTCGGGTTCGGGCTCATCCTGATCCAGTTCCTCTTCCGGATGATCGAAAACGTCGTCCGGGCGATCCGCGGCCCCGGGATGGAGGAACCCGCATCATGAGCGTCTGGGTCGTCATCGTCCTTCTTGGCATACTCGCGCTCGCGGGGGCCCCTCTCTTTACGATCATCGGCGCCATCGGGCTGATCGCCTTCACGTCGTCGGGAACAGACACCTCCGCAATGATCGCCGAGCTGTACCGGCTTGTGGATCTTCCCGCGCTCATCGCCATACCCCTGTTCACGTTCGCCGGGTTCCTGCTCGCCGAAAGCAAGGCGCCCAGGCGCCTGATCCGGCTCGCCCAGTCGCTGTTCGGATGGATGCCCGGAGGCCTCGCCGTCGTCGCACTCTTTTCGACGGCGATATTCACGGCGTTCAGCGGGGCGTCCGGCGTGACGATCATCGCGCTCGGCGGGCTCATCTACCCGGCGCTCATCCAGCAGAAATACCCGGAGAAGTTCTCGCTGGGGCTCGTGACCACGTCGGGGAGCCTGGGCCTGCTCTTCCCTCCCTCCCTGCCGATCATACTCTACAGCATCATCGCCGGGGTCAACATCGATCACCTGTTCCTCGCGGGGCTGCTGCCGGGGATACTGCTCCTGCTCATCCTCTCCCTGTATGCGATACGGACCGGCGTCGTGGCGAAGGTCGAGCGCACGAAGTTCGCGTGGGGGGAAGTCTGGGCCGCCCTGAAAGAGGCGGCATGGGAAGCGCCGCTCCCCGTGGTCGTCGTGGGGGGAATCTACGGAGGAATATTCACCGCCACGGAAGCGGCGGCGGTCACCGCGGCATACGTGCTCGTCGTCGAGGTGTTCATCCACCGGGAGATCAAGATCTTCTCGGACCTCCCGCGCGTGGTGAGAGAGAGCATGATCCTCGTCGGCGCCATACTCGTGATGCTCGGGTCCGCGATGGGAGTCACGAGCTATCTCATCGACGAGCAGATCCCGATGAAGCTCTTCGCGTTCATCAGCGCGTACGTGAGCAGCAAGATCGTGTTCCTGATCATCCTGAACTTCTTCATCCTCGTGATGAACATGGTGGAGATCTTCTCCGCCATCATCATCGTCGTCCCCCTGATACTCCCCGTGGCGCTCCAGTACGGGGTGGACCCGATTCACCTCGGGATCATATTCCTTCTCAACCTCGAGATCGGCTACATGACGCCGCCTCTCGGGCTCAACCTGTTCCTCTCGAGCATCCGGTTCAACCAGCCGCTGACGAAGGTGTACAGGTCGGTCGTGCCGTTCTTCATCCTGCTCGTGCTGACGCTGCTGCTTGTGACGTACCTGCCGCACCTGAGCCTGTTGCTCGTGGGGCAGACCGGGGGGTAGCAAGGAGGCTGTTGAGCAGGTCGGCTCCGGCGGGGCTGAACGTCCCGCCGGAGACCAGAGGGATTCTTAAAAGAGGTCGGACTTCTTCGCGAGGAGGATTTCGGCCTTCTTTTTTGCTATCGCGTTCGCCAGGCGGAATTCGGGCAGGATGTCCAGCGACGCGTCGCGCACTTTCGTCAGGAGCTCCGTGAACAGTTCTTCGTTCTGGGTCTGCACCGCGTAGGAACTCGCGTAGTACACGTACGTCATCAGGAACTTTCCCCCGGAAATGCGTATCGCTTTCTCAAAATCCGCCTTGGACCTCTCCGGGTTCCCGCCGAGCATCTGCGGACGCATCCCGGCCAGTGTCCCGAGGAAGAGGTACGCCCCGCCGTAATAGTAGGAAGAGTCCACGCGGGCAACGAACTCCATCATCGCTTCCGCCTTTGGCAGCTCCGCGAGCGCCGAGGGTTCCGTGAGGGAGAGCTGGACGTAACTGCCGAGGCCGAACGCGGACCAGAAAACCCCCGGGACGTCGTCCTTCCCCCGCTTCGCAAGCTCCGCCTTGAGATCGTCGAGAGACCCGTCCAGCGCTTTCCCCAGCGCAGCATCCCGGCGCATGATCCGGTACCCGAAATCGCGCGACCGGATGTAGAAATCGCGGGCCCGTGCGTCGTCTTTCCCTTCAAGGTATGCCAGCGCATAGCTCGCGTAGCCCTGGCTGAGCAGGCGAAGGAGACTCTCGTTGTCCGGGTCGCTTTTGAGCATGACTTCGAGGAGCTTCAGATTCCCGGGAAGAGCCTGTTCCGCAAAATCCAGGTCACGCTCGGAAGTGAACGCCTCGAATCCGTCGTCGGCAATACCACCGACGGTCGATACCGCGATCGTCCGAATGCAGCCGGAGAATGCCAGTATCGAAACACAGCAGAAGATCAGAGAGAGTTTCATGGAAGGTCCTGTGGTGAGAACGGGGTAAAGATACCGAAAAATCTGTAAAGTGTCCATCGCACGAACATCGCGGCGGATGATCGATCAGGAACATTCCCGGGCCGGGAGAAGTACAACTCTTGAAGCGCGGAAGAAGTGCCCTGTCACCGGCGTCAATTCGACTGGTGTTACCTGAACAACCGGACATATCCGACATGAAACCTTCAATCGCAGCCGCTGTAATCTGTCTTCTCTCATTGATCCTGCCTTCGTGCGGAGAGACCAATGATCAGAATGGCCCCCAGATCCGGGCAATGAGGTACCAGGATCTTGGCCCTTCTCCCGGCGTTCCCGCTTCGTTTGTCGCCGAATCCCGAACGCTCAGGGTGGCGACGAGAGAACTTCAGACACGTCAGTACATCGTCACCGATGTCGAAATGCTGTGCGAAGTCTCGACCGTCGATTCATCGGTCCGGGCTATCCGGGAACGCCTGGCCGCTGTTCACGGACTCGTTGGCAGGCTCTCCATCTCGACCTCGGCGGATTCTCAGAAGAGCGCACAACTTCTCTGTCTGGTTCCGTCGGCGGCATTGAATGAAACGCTGGAATGGCTCCCCTCGCAGGTCCACAAAGTCAGATCGCAAAGCGTATCATCGCACGATGAGTCGGCCCGGTTCTACGATATCGAGGCCCACCTGCGGAACAAGAAGGCCGCCGAGAAGCGGATCCGCGATATTCTCGTGGTTGCCAAGACCGCCACGGAAATCGCCGCTATCGAGAAGACGCTCGCGGAGATGCGCTCGGACATCGAAGAGCTGGAGGGCGAGAAACACGACCTGATCCACAAGACGGAATACGCGGAGGTCTCGCTTTCCCTTGTCCCAGTTCCCAGGGAGGTGATTGCCGGGGGGCAGACGCTCTGGGGGCAAATTGCGTACGGATTCAAACAGGGAACTAGCGGTTTCGGCGATGTCCTTGGTTTCTGCATCAGGGTCGTCATTGCCGGGATCCCCGCAATCGTGCTGTTCGGGCTCATTGCGTGGGGAGTTCGATCGACCGTCTACAGGCGGACGTCGAGGGCAAAGTCTCTGCCGCTGAAATAGTGCCGCGGGGAATCAGCACGAAAAGATGTTCCTTGCCATTCGTTGCCTGATTGGATACGTTTGTTCGGAGAGAGGGGCCATGAAGATTCTGACAGGCTTCATATTCGCGGGATGCTTCATCGTTGCGGGATGCAATCGCAACGAGGAGATTCTGAGCGGACAGTATTACGAATTCCCGATGAAAGACAGTGCCGCGGCAGTCATCAGCGGCGATCCCATTCACATTCTCATCATTCAATTACCGGTCACCACCGCGTACATAGCTCCTCTTACGGTCAAAGTCTCGGACAACGCCGGTCTCCTCGACACCATCAGGCTCCGGATGGATGTCACGTACGGAAGTTACGCTTCGGCAGCCTGGAACCCGACCAAAGTCATCCGCGCACGGCAGGATTCGGTCATCCTGTGGTACGCCGGGGCGACGTGGTACGCGGGGAATGCCGCACGGATCGGCATGCAAAGCGTCGCGGGAGATCCCATTCCCGAGTCCTACCTCATCACGGGGGTGGAAATCATCAAGGCGCCCGGACGGTCAGTTACTGTGGCGTCCACGCTCATCAGGTGACGAACGGCGGGGCCGCGCTATTCTGTAATCTGTATCATGAGCCGCATCCCGAGGGCATTTGCGTATTTCTCGAGCGTGGAGAGGCGCACGTCTTCAGCGTGATTTTCAATTCTCGAGATGGCGGATTTCTTGGTGCGGAGTTTCCTGGCAACATGTTCCTGAGTTTCGCCTGCGCGTTCTCTCGCCTGTCGAAGCATTATGCTGAACTCAAACGCCCGATAGCCCGCCTCGAACCCATCTTCAAACCGAGGGCGCTCCTTTTTTCTCCGGGCGATGTACTTTTCAATGTCGCTCATAGCTTTTTCCTCCGGACATATTCGTTTCTTCGTCCAACGGAGAGGTCTATTTCACGCCGTGGAATTTTGTTCTGGTTCTTGGAAAACCCCCCGGTAAGCAGGAGGTGGGCGGGGGCCTCAAAGAAGCCCAGCAGACGATAGTTCATCCCTCTAGTTTGAATTCGGATCTCCCATATCTCCTCCGCACCAGCAAGCTTCTTGAAGTATTGTCGTGGAACCATTTCCAGCCGCTCCACCAATCGAAGAACCCACGCCACCTTGCGGGCGTCCGAATCGGGCAACGCGTCCAGGAATTCCTCAACCGGACACCTTCCCCCGGCAGTCCTGTAGAAGTGAACGGACCGCATCGTATAAGTTAACAAATAAGTGAACTATCCGCAACGGAACTTCTGTTTCTGATCCGGAATGGGACCCACGGAATTCGTGATTTAGCTTCTTCTGTTTCTACTTCCGACAACCTCTTTTTATGATTCCCCGAAATCGCGTGCTGTCGGGCCCGTTCCCTTTTCCGGTGCATATTGTTTCCGTGAGGGAGTTTTCGTATCTCGAAGGAGATAACGGGAGCCGGGGATGAAATTCTGGGTACTCTGGAGCATTGACGCAATTATCGCGTCCATCGTCCTGTATTTTTTCTTCCTGGGGCTTGCGGACGGTTCCGTTTCGATGTTTAATATCGGCCTCTGGATCGCGATCCTGGCGGCGCTCGCCGGAGTGATCGGGGGAAGTCTCTGGCTCCGGTCCGCCGGACGGAAAGCCCCCGCGACGATCGTTCTCCTGATACTCGCCGTCCCGGGAATCCTGTTCGCCCTCTTCTTCCTTGTCCTGATCATCAGCAACCCGCGCTGGAATTGAACGATGGCATTGCACGGACCTTCGCCCGAGACCAGGTTTCCCGTCGCCGGCGCGACCCGCACGGCGTTTCTCAAGCCGTTCATCACCCGGCCGAACATCATCGTGGGAGACTACACGTACTACGACGACCCGAAAGGGCCGGAGCAGTTCGAATCAAACGTTCTGTATCATTTCGACTTCATCGGTGACCGGCTGATCATCGGCCGGTTTTGCTCGATCGCGGCCGAGGTCAGGTTCATCATGAACGGCGGGAATCATGCGACGGACTGGCTGACGACGTATCCTTTTCCCATATTCGCCCAGGGATGGGAAGCGGCGATGCCGGAACGCTGGCCGATGAAGGGGGATACGGTCGTGGGCAACGACGTGTGGATCGGCTACGGAGCGCTGGTGATGCCCGGGATACGGATCGGCGACGGTGCGATCATCGCGTCAGCTTCGGTGGTGACAAAGGACGTGGCTCCCTATGCCATCGTTGGGGGTAATCCGGCGGCATTCATACGCCGCAGGTTCGACGAGGGGACCGTCGAACGTCTTGAGAAGATCCGGTGGTGGGACTGGGACGCGGAGAAGATTACAAGAAACGTGAAGGCGATCTGCGGGCCGGACGTGTCACAACTCGAGAAAGCGGAGTGAATGAAGCACCCGGAGTAATTCGTGAGCACATTCTGATTTTCAGATGAACCTGAAAAGAACGTCATACGCCCGGGTGTTGAAGAGCCTGAAAGCCCGGGGGAGCAGGAAGAATGTCGAAGGGATGGCGAGATTCGGCATTTCGGGGAAGAAACGGCTTGGCGTCTCCGTACCGGACATCCGCCGGATCGCAAAGGAGATCGGGCGGGACCACGACCTGGCGGTCAGGCTCTGGGATTCCGGCATCCCCGACGCGCGGATCGTGGCATCGATCATCGCCGATCCCGCGATGCTGACGGAAGAGGAGATGGACAGGTGGGCCGAAGACTTCGACTCCTGGGACGTGTGCGACCAGGTGTGCATGAATCTCTTTCAGAACTCACCGTTCGCACGGCGGAAGGTAAGGGAGTGGGCCTCGCGTGAAGAGGAGTTCGTCAGGCGCGCAGCATTCGCACTTCTTGCCTGCCTTGCCTGGCATGATGAGGCGGCGCCCGACACCGTGTTCACCCGGTTTCTCCCGCTCGTGAACCGTTACGCGGACGACGACCGGAACTTCGTGAAGAAAGCGGTCAACTGGGCACTGCGCAACATCGGGAAACGGAACCCCGCTCTGAACAGGGCGGCAATCAGGACGGCAGAGCGCCTGACCCGGAGGGTTTCGAGGTCCGCACGGTGGATCGGTTCGGACGCTCTCCGGGAACTCACGGGGACACACATCCAGAAACGCATCAGGAGGGACCAATGAAGAAATCGTACAGGAGCGGCGGAGTCGGTGCCATGATGGATGAATACGAGCGCGCCGCATCCGATCTGACGCTCATCGTCGGCGTGCTCTCCGACGGGGATTTCGAGCGGATACGCGACCCCCACACGACGGATCCGCATTGCCGGTCCGTCCAGACGATCATGAATCACGTGATCGGATCCGGCTACACCTACGCCGACTACATCCGCGAGGCGTTCTCGATGCCGTCGGAGCGCCCGCCTGCCTCACTGCTCGGCCGGGCTGAATCGCTCGACGCATTCAAAAGGATGCTGGAGTACACGGCGGCAACGCTCGAAGGGCGCTGGACGTACTCCGACGAGCAGACGGGGGCGGTGAAGATCAATTCCCGGTGGGGCGTGCAGTATGACATGGAACAGATCCTTGAACACGCAATCGTGCACATCCTCCGTCACCGGAGGCAGATCGATCGATTCCTGGGGAGATGATCACGATGACGCGCACAGGAGCCGCCGCCGCAATACTTCTCGTTGTCTCCTCCTGCCGTGCGGCGTGCCCGCCGGGGGGGACTCCCGACAGTCCGTTCATCGCGCACGTTGACAGCTCGCTCGGCCGGTTGTCGGCCATGCACAAAGACATCAGGGGCATGCACCCGCTCCTCGCCTCGCTCCATCCCGTCGCGGTCATCAACGGGGACTCCCTGTATATTTTCGACACGGACTCCGCCGGGGAATCGTACACGTTCCGGCAGAGTGCACCGCTCCCCTTCCCGATGCAGAAGGGGATCAGGGCGTCGTTCCCGCTGAGCAGCTACGGGAACAGACCCGCCTGCGTCGTGAGCCCGGAGGTTTTCGATTCACAGGAAGGCTACGTCACGATATTTCATGAATTCGTCCACTGCGGACAGGCGCTCTCGTGCGAAACTTCCCTGAAGCAATCGCTCCATATCGCGCGGACGGCGATGGCGGCGAAGGAATACTCATGGGAGATCAACCACGCCTTCCCGTACGGCGACTCCTCGTTCATCGATGCGTATTCCCGCCTCCTCCAGTCGCTCAGGGAGGGGGATCGGAAGGCGCTCTTCGGTGCGGCACGCGACCTGAAAATGCGGCTCGCGCAGGATGATTACGAGTACATGGTATGGGAGGAATGGAAGGAAGGACTTGCGAGGTATTTCGAGAACAGGATCAGGCGGACGTACACACTGGCGCCGAATCTCGGGGGCGCTGTGCGGCCGTACGACAGGGTGAGCTTCTACGCGGGCGGCGAGGGGCTGATCGCGCACATTGTGGAGCACGAGGGCCATGCTCTCACGGATCCGGAACAGCTTTTCCGGGACATGTTCGGCCTTCCCGAGGCCAGATGAATCCGGAGGATCGTCCCATTCCCGCCGGAGCCGTTTTGCATGTCGGGGCGAAATCCGGTATTTTTCCTCTGCGATGAAAGCGACGGGAACGACACAGGCGACGCGCATCCTCGTCATCGAGGACAACCCCAAGGTCGCCAAGATACTCCGGGACGGCCTCGTGGAGGAGAACTATGAGGTCGACACGGAGCCGAACGGCAAGGAGGGGCTCCACCTGGCGCAGGCCGGGAACTACGACCTCCTCATCGTCGACGTGATGCTCCCCGGCATGAACGGTTTCGAGCTGACACGTTCATACAGGAAATCGGGGGGAACAACCCCGATACTGATGCTCACGGCAAAGACGGCGACGGAAGACAAGGTTTCGGGACTCGACAGCGGGGCGGACGACTACCTCACAAAGCCGTTTGCGTTCGCGGAGCTCCTGGCACGGATGCGTTCGCTGTTCCGCAGGGGGGTTCTCGACAAGACGACGCTCCTCACGTTCGGCGACCTGGAGCTCGACACGGTCTCCCACAAGGCGAAGCGCGCGGGAACGCCGATCGATCTCACCGCCAAGGAATACGCGCTCCTCGAGTTCTTCCTCAGGAACAAGGGGAGCGTCCTGAGCCGGTCGATCATTTCGGAGCATATCTGGGATTACAGCTTCGACACCGGCACCAACCTCATCGACGTGTACATCAACCATCTGCGGGCAAAGATCGAAACGGGATTTTCCGGCAAGCTGATCCACACGGTCCGGGGGGTCGGGTACGTCCTCCGGAAGGAATGAGAACGTGAAATTCCGGATACAGTCCATTCGGGCGCGGCTCACGCTCTGGTACACGCTCCTCGTCCTCTCCACGATGCTCCTGTTCGGGGCGCTCTCCTACTATTACACGAGCAATACGCTCTCGGAAAACCTCGATCTCTCGCTCAAGAACGAAGTGCGCTGGGTCCGCGAGTTCATCCAGCCGCAGGAGTCGAAGGTGAAGCCGGGAAGGCGGTCGATCGACACGATGATACGGAAACGCGCCGGGCAGCTTCCCCCGGGGCAGGAGGCGGCCGGGAAAGATTCGACCGGGGAGTCGGACGAGATCTGGAACCAGATATTCAAGCACACGCTCCAGAGTCCGAAGAAGATCTACATCCAGTTCGCCGACAGGAAAGGAACGATCATCTACCGGTCGTACAACCTGGGGACGGACAGCCTGGTGTTCACGGACACCGTCGACGTGAACGCCACGGTCCTCACCACCGGGTGGCTGAACGGAGAACCGGTCAGGATAGCGCTCGCCCGGGACAACGTGTACACCTACCTCGTCGGGTACCCGCTCTCGGAGGTGCGGGATCTGCTCCAGAGCCTGTACGTGATCTTCCTGGTGCTCTTCCCGATCGCGCTCGCCGTGTCGGTGTTCGGCGGATTCGCGCTCGCGAAGAAGTCCCTCGCCCCCGTCGACGACATCACCAGGCGCACGCGGCGGATCACCGCGGAGAGCCTCGACCAGTCGCTCCCCGTCACGGCAAGCGACGACGAGATCGGCAGGCTGACGCTGACAATCAACGAGATGATCAGGCGGCTCCATGAATCGTTCCTGCGGATCAGGCAGTTCTCCGCGGACGCGTCGCACGAGCTGCGCACCCCGCTGACGATCGTCCGCGGGGAAATCGAGATCGCGCTCCGGAGCCCGAAGACGCCGGAAGGATACCGGCGGGTGCTCGAGAGCACGCTGGAGGAGATCCTCCGCCTGACGTCAATCATCGACAATCTGCTCACGCTTGCGAAAGCCGACAGGGGCCTCTACCGCGCCGAGTTCTCGGAAATCGACATGAAGACGCTTCTCGAAGAGCTCTTCGAAGACAGTTCCATCCTTGCGTCCGAGAAGCACATCGCCGTCACGCTCGAAGCGGGCCCCCCCATCATGATCGTCGGGGACAGGCTCCGGCTCCGACAGCTCTTCCTGAATCTGATCGACAACGCGATCAAGTACACGCCCGAAGGCGGAAAGGTCTCGCTCGTCCTCGAACGCCTGAACGGCTCGGCCGTGTTCCGCGTGATCGACACCGGCATCGGGATTCCCGAAGGGGATCTCCCCCGGATATTCGACCGGTTCTACCGGGTGGACAAGGCGCGCTCGCGCGAGATGGGGGGAACAGGACTCGGCCTGTCGATTGCGAAGTGGATCGCGGAACTGCACAGGGGGACGATCACGGTAGAAAGCGAGGTGCTGAAGGGGTCGGTGTTTACCGTGACGCTGCCGCTGAATTGAGGGGCGGGTAGGATTGCTTCGCGGTGGCGCGTACAGCGCCACCGCTCGCAAAGACGATTAGAAGTCGGTGCCGAGTGAGAAGTAGTACTTGGGCGGGGAGAATGCGTGCACGTCCCAGGCCCAGGCGATATCGAACCGGACGAGAAACGCAAGGAAGAATATCCTCGCGCCGGTCCCCATCCCCATCAGGAGATCGCGGGATACGAGGTTCCCGTTTTCGTCGCGCGTGAACGCGACGTAATCGCGCCCGCGGTCCCACGCCGATCCCATATCGAAGAACATCACCCCCGCAATGCTCTGCAGCCCGATCGGCAACGGCCCCGCCTGCAGGAACGCGAAGAGGGGATAGCGGAACTCGAAGTTGAAGAGCCCGTATTTCGAACCGATCTGCGCGTTGTAGTCGTACCCGCGAAGGGGAACGCCCGCCTCCAGGAAGATGTAGTCCGACGCCTGCGTGAGCGGAATATAGTCGTTCGTGAACGTACGGTTGATCCAGTTTGACGTCCCCCCCACGATGAACTTCTGGGGATCCCCGCCGAAACTTCCGCCGCCCGCCAGCCGGAACGCCAGGCTGTAGTTCCTCCCGAGGCGGATATAGGTCCTGTAGTCTCCGGTCGCATTGATGAAGCTGATGCCGCCCGAGCCGAGCCGCGGAGTTCCGAAGAGCGTGAACTTGTAGCGCGAGCCGAGCATCGGGGCCGTGTAGCCCCACAGCGACGTGTCGTGGATATAGGAGAGTTCCGGCACGACGACGGTCAGGTTCTCGACCGGGGCACCCGTCTCCTCCATGTTTTCCTTGGAAATCGTGTACCAGTTCAGCCCCATTTCGAGGCGGTCGAATCGGGTGAACGGGTACAGCGCCGACAGCGTCGCGCCGTACGTCTGGAACCGGTAAATGCTCCCGCCGTACTCGTCAAGGAGCGCGATGAAGCGCGCACTGTGGAATCCGCCGATGCCGAAGTCCATCCTGTTCGGCAGGTAATAGTACTGCAGGGCGAAGTCGCTGTTCTTCAGGTCGAGAAGCAGGTTCGTCGAAAATATGATCTGGTGGTCCCCCATCAGGTCGCTGAACGCCATGACGGTGGAACCGGTCACGCCGTAGAACGTGTCGTACCCCGCGTTGCCGTAGACGATGTCCGGCGTGAAGTTCAGCTTGTATTTGTTGACCTTGTAATGCCCTTCCTTGTCGATGTTCTCGGTGATCTTCGGGAGCTTCTGGATCGTCGAGTCCTTCGGCACCACGTCGGTGTACGAATCCTTGAACACGTAATTGCTGAAATCGATCTGCACGTCCTTCCCGTACAGGGCCGTGTCGGCGGCGGCGACCGTCTTCCCTCCGGCCGGGGCATTCGTCGTATCGCGGGATCCGGCGGCGACGGGAGTTCCCTCCGCCGGGGCTTTTGTCGTGTCGTGAGCACCGCCCGCCGGCTTCAGCGCCGCAAGCGCATTTGCGGAGTCCGCCGGGGATGCTCCTGTTTTGCGAAGTGCGGAGCTGTCCGTCTTCGCACCGGCCGGCTTTTCAGCCACCGTCTTTTCCTGCTCTTTCGCCGGGGGATACAGCGCCTTGAAATACTCCGTGGGCTCCAGTTCGGCGATCTTGATGTCCCTGTCGAACGGGCTCCGCATCAGGAAGAGGTTGAATCCGCCGTTGATCAGGGATGAGAACACGAGCTTGCTCCCGTCGTGCGAGAGGGAGAGCTGGTAGTCGCCGCTGAGCGAGTTGGTGATCGGGCGCCATTTCAGCGTCTCGACGTCCAACTGGTAGATGTTGTTGATGCCGTTCCTGTCGGAGACAAACAGGATCTTCTTGCCGTCCGGAGAGACGACGGGCGATCCCTGGTTGCTGTGGGGCCAGTCCGTCAGGCGGGTGATGTTGCGCGTGGCGACGTCGATCGAATAGATGTCGGAGCTGTTGTAGTCGTGGAAGCGGATGTCGGTCGAATCGTGCGCGAGCACGTCGCCGCGATCCGAGGAGAAGTAGATCTTCTTCCCGTCCGGTGACCAGACGGGGCGCTGGTCGCTGTAGATGTCATCCGTCAGGTTGACGAGCTTCTTCGTCTTGAGATTGTACAGGAAAATGTCCGACTGGCTCGTGGTATTCCCGACGAACGCGAGCTCGTCCCCCTTCGGCGACCAGTCGACGGAGAACACGCCGGCCAGGCCGAACGTCAGCTCTTCCTGCTCCCCCGTCGCGACGTCGACGAGAAATATCGCATCCTGCTCCCCGGCCTTGCTCGAGATGGCGATCCGCTTGCCGTCGGGCGACCAGCTCATCCCCGGGGTGAGCAGGTGCAGCTCTTCGAAATTGTTCGTTGTCTGGCCGTCGACGAGCTTCTTGATGATCGTCCCGTCCGTCGCATTCATGATGAACACGTCGAAGTACTCGTTCCGGTTCGAGATGAATGCCACCCTGTCCCCCTGGGGGGAGATCGCGGGACTCGTATTGTAAAAGGAACCGTCTTTCCTCGTGTCCGTCAGCCGCCGCGAATAATCCTGCGGCTCCTCGCGCTTGGCGATGTCGGGCCAGTAGATGACTTTCATCTCTTTCTGCCATCTCTCGTTGAGCTCTTCGAGCGACAGCCCGAGTGACCCCCGGAACCCGCCCTCCACGCTCCGGGTGCTCTTGATCCGGTTCAGGATCTCGCCCACTTTCTGATCGCCGTACTTCCCCGCGATGTACCACCAGAGCGACTGCCCGCCCCGGTAAGCGAAATACCCGTAGAGCCGGTCGATGGTGGGAAGATATTCATGGACCGTCGCGTCGCGGAGGAACATGTCGGAATCGGTGTCCCACTTCAGGGATTCGTATTCCGCGAGGCCTTCGTTGAACCAGAGGGGAAGCTGGAGCGTGATGTTGTTCGATATAATCGACTGGATCGAACCGCCGTAAAACATGTCGTTGACCACCGCGTGCGTCAGCTCGTGATGGATGACGTGGCGGAACATCGCGTACGAGCCTTCGAAGGGAAGGATGACCCGGTTCTTGAAGAGCTCCGTGACGCCGCCAATCCCCTCTTCGAGGTACTCGCTGACGACGTTGGTCTGCTGGAAATCGTTGTGCGAATTGTAGACGATGATCGGGACGCGGTTGACGAGCTGGTAACGGAACGATTTGCTTATCGAGGCGTAGGCGGACTCGGCGGCCGTGGCGGTGAACTCGGCAAGGTACTGCCCCCCGTCCGAGAAGTAGATGTCAAAATGGTCCGTCTGTATGTAGGACCAGTGGAACCGGGTGTACTGGACCTTGTTCTTCCCGAATTCCTCGTCCTGAGCCCGGGCTGCCCCGGAGGCACATACACAGAGGACGAAGAGAACCGCCCAGCGTGTCACGCCCCTATCGAACAGTTTCATACTCCCCTCGCTTGATGAATTTCCCGTACGGCGGGATCGAATCCGCGGAACCGCTTCCCCCGCTTTCAATGTACTAAAATACCCGAAGAGGAAGCAACCGGACAGACTTTCCCTCTATTAAACACTCGTTCCCCGCAATTGGTTTAACAATTCCGGGGGAGAATATGCTCCTACGGAACGATGGCGAAATCGATTCTCCGCCCCTCGGCGTTGACGGTAAGGACCTGGACACGCAGGGGATCGCCCAGGCGGTACACTTTGCCGTGCGAACGCCCCCGGAGCGAATAGTGCTTTTCATCAAAGACGTAATAATCGTCCGAAAGCTCGCGGACAGGGATCATCCCCTCCACAAGAAGGTCGTTGATTTCGACAAAAAGGCCGAAATTCGTGACCCCCGTGACGACGCCCGCAAACTCGTCGCCGACGTGGCGCTTCATATATTCCACCTGCATCACCTTCACGGAAGCCCGCTCCGCCTCGGCGGCGGTCCTTTCCCTTTCAGACGACTGCCGGGCGATGTCGGGAAGATCCTTCCGGATTTCCTCGAGGCGGGCTCCGCTGACCCCCCCTGCGTATTCTTCCAGGAGACGGTGGACGACAAGGTCGGGGTACCGCCGTATGGGAGACGTGAAGTGGGTGTAGTGCGTGAACGCAAGACCGTAGTGGCCGATGTTCTTCGTCGAATAGACGGCTTTGGCCATGCAGCGGAGCGCCACTTCGTTGATGACGTTCTCCACTTCGGACCCTTCCACCCTGTCGAGGAGCTTCTGAAGCTCGCGGGAGGGAACGCCGTTCCGCGCCTCGAGCGAGTAGCCGAATTGCTTCACGAAGCCGGCGAGCTCCTGGAGCTTCATCGGGTCGGGAAGGTCGTGGACGCGGTACAGGAAAGGTTTGACCTCCACCTCTTTTTTCTGCGCCCCGATGTGGCGGGCGACGGTCTGGTTCGCCAGGAGCATGCACTCCTCGATGAGCCGGTGCGCGTCGAGCCGGATCTTCTTGACGATCCGGGAGGGGAGCCCTTCGGCATCAAACTGAAACTTCGCTTCCCCGGTGTCGAAATCAAGGCTGCCGTTCTTCCTTCTCCGCTTCAACAGGATGCGGGAGAGATTGAACAGGGGCAGAATGACGTCGGCGTGATCCCCCCGCCCGGATTCGATGACCTTCTGGACTTCCTCGTAGCTGAACCTGCGGGCGCTGTGGATCACGCTCTTCCCGATCCTGTACCCTTCCACGGCCCCGTCCACCGCAATGTCCATGAAGACGCTGTAGGTCAGGCGGTCCACGTCGGGCCTCAGGCTGCAGAGGTCGTTCGAGAGCCTCTCGGGGAGCATGGGGACGACCTCGTTCACCATGTAGACGCTCGTCCCCCTGGCGTACGCTTCCCTGTCCAGTTCGGTGCCGGGGCGCACGTAGTGGCTCACGTCGGCAATGTGGACACCGAGCCGGACCCTTCCCCCCTCGAGGGGCTCGTACGAAACGGCATCATCAAAATCCTTCGCGTCCTCCGGGTCGATCGTCACGCACGTCATGCGGCGGCAGTCGATCCTCCCCCGGATCTCTTCCGCGCCGATCGTCGCGGGGAGGGCCGCCGCTTCGCGCTCCACCTCCGGCGCGAACCGGGACGGAAGCCCGAACGTCCGCGCAACGCTGAGCACCTCCACGCGCGCGTCCCCCGCGGTGCCGAGGATTTCCGTGATTTCCCCCTCCGGGTTCAGGTGTTCGTCGGTCCATTCCAGGAGACGGACGACGACCTTGTCGCCGGGCTTCGCCGAGAGCGAATCCTCGCGCGACACATAGATGTCCCTTGCGATCCGTTCGTCGTCGGGGACGACGAAGAACGACGACCGGCCCGACTCCAGACGGCCGGTGACGGTCTTGATCTTCCGCTCGAGGATGGCGACGACTTCCCCCTCCGCCCTGTCGTCCTCGCGCCCCTTGCTGCGCCCGGCCCGGCCGGGCCTGCCGGCAAACTGGACGACCTCCACGACGTCGCTGTGAAGCGCGGTGTGGAGGTATTTCGGCGCGATGTAGATTTCGTCGTCCGTCCCCTCGATCGAGACGAACCCGAACCCGCGACGGGTCATGAAGAGCGTCCCCCTGATCCTGCTCGACGTCCTGCCGCCCCCCTCCTTCCCTGTCGTCCCCTCCTTTCCCTTCTTCTCCTTCCGGCGGACGTAGGTGAACCTTCCGCGATCGTCGGCGGCGACGATCCCTTTCCGCTCGAGCTCGTCCATCAGATCCCGCAGGGAGCGGAATTCATCCTTCCCCTTGATCTTGATGTGTTTGGCGAGGTCCTTGACGCTGACCGCCGCGGTGTGCGATGTGAGGTACGCGAGTACCCGCTGTTTGATCTGTGCGATGTGTGACTCCTGTTAGAATGAAAAACGGTAAAAGACCCTCGCGGAATTGATCCGCTTGAGGTCGTTGGTGATGACCGCGGGTTCGACGCGGCGTTCCAGCTCGAGCATGAGATTGCGCAGGGACGGCGCATCGAAAATCGTCCCGAGCGAATAGAGAATGCTGACGTTGGCGTTGGCAAGCGGATCGTTGAGAATCGTCCCCCCGTAGCGCCAGTACCCGTTCCACGCCGTCCCGCTCAGTCGGAGCTCGGTGGCGTCTCTCCCGGCGGCATCTTTCCCGGCGACGTTATTCAGTTCAACGTTGATGTCGACTCCCGCCTGGTTCTTGAAAAATTCCGACATCTTCCCCGTGAGGACCGACGACGCACTGCTGAGCGTCGTGCTCAAAGCCATCAACTGCGCCTGCGCCGGGAGATCGTTCCTCTGATTGGCGTTCATCGGGAAATTCGCGACGAGGATGAACGAGATGCAATCGGATGGCAGATCGTGCGACGTCGGACCGGTGTACAGCGAATAATCGACGTCGTTTATCGTCATCCCGAATTCGACTTTCGGCTCCTTCCGTGTTCCGGTGATCTTGAGGGTGACAAGGATCTTTTCGGTCCGGGACTGTCCTGTGGTGGTGGTGGTCGTATCCGTAATCGTTCTCGTCCCCTGGTACGTGGCGACGATATTCAACGCGGGATTGAGGAAATCCCCCGTGTAACTTATGCTCCCCGTCGCATCGAACCTCTTGATGAAATTATAATATGCCCGGTTGACCGTCAAATCCCCCGTCCAGCGTCTTCCGTCCCCCGTGATCGTGAACTTGCCGTCGAGCACCGCCACGAGCTCTTCGTTGGTCACCGGATTGAATATCATGCGTATCTCGGTATTCCCGCCGCTCGCGTTGATATCGAGATCGTAATGAAGACCGTCCATGAACGATTTCTGTCTCTTCTCCCCGGTCCCGGCAGCGACGGCGGTCCCGAGCGTGTCGGCGAAATACCTCGCGATGGCTGAGCGCTCGGGCTTCTTCTCCGTCTTGAGCGTGTCGTTGACGAACACGAGGCGGACGGACTGCGGCGATTCCTCCACGACGGTCGACTGCGTGGGCGGAAAAATCAGCGAGGAGTTCCCGATGCTGAGCGAGCCCTTCAGAAGGGAATTCTCGATTTCTCCCGTGAAGTGCAGAGGTCCCGGACCGATCTCGACGAAAAGGTTACCGGAGACTCCGAGCGAGGATTTCTCGGTCGTCTCTTTCACGACGAGCAGCCGTCCATCCGCCGTCAGGTTGAAATCGCCCGGACGGAGATCGCGAAGGGAGAAATCGCCTCCGAGACGCATGACGCCTTCCCTTCCCGCACGCACGTCCTCCGGAACGTTTTTGACCGTACAATCGACGACGTTGATCCGTTCGCCGTCGGGTCGGAATGCGCCTTCGAGCGTGTACCGGATGTTGTTCGGCAGGAACAGGAACGAACAATGCGAGATCCCGATGGTGCCGGAGTATACGGGATCCTTCAGGGTCCCCGTGAGCGTGAGGTCGGACGTCATGAGACCCGACAGATCTTTGAACGTGTGGAGCAGGGGCTCCAGGATGTTCAACTGGACGCCGTGCGACAGGACGCGGAGGTTCATCTCCCTCCCTGCCGTGTCTTCGCCCGATTTCTCCAGACGCAGGTCCACAGGGAGCGTTCCATCGATCGTCATGATCGGGGAGCTTTCGGCGGGCTTCCCCGGCTCGACGACCCGAACGTGCCCCTCGATGCTCCGGTCCCTGTACCGGAGATCCGACACGATCCGCCCGAACGGAAGAGAGCGAAACGTGACGCTGTCAGCTTCGAACGTGGCGGACATCACGGGCCCGGCGAGCGTTCCCGTCCCCCTGGCCGACAACCGGGCGTTCCCCGTGAACGTCTTTGCCTCTCCCGGGGCTTCCTGGCCCCCGAGAAGGTGTTTTAAGCCTTCGAGGTCCAGATTCTTCCCTTCGACCGATGCGTCGAACGTGCGTCCCTGGCCAAGGCTCAGGTTCACTGCGACAGACTGCGAATCACGCCGGAAGACGAGACCGGTCACCCCTGCACCGACGTGATTCACCCTGATCACGGCGCCGGAATCCGCGCGCCAGCTGAAGTCGCGGTACGCGACGTCGAGCTTCGCGGGCGTGAGGCTGAAACTGGATTCATCCACCCTCGCCGCGCCCCCCGAACTGAGCCTGTAGTCGCCGTTGAGGACCGCCCGAGCGCCGTACGAGGCCCGCTCGTTGCCGTAGCTGACGCTGACATCGAGGCTGTCGAGCGTGTTCCGGTTGACGTGGACTTTTCCCGCGCTCGCCTCGAGATGCACGGTCGCTCCCTTGAGAGGAGAGGCGGGACCGAGCGAGTTGAGGTCCAGCCGGACCCGGCCGTCTTCGATCAGGACTCCGTTGTCCGCCCTGCCGTAGAAGAAATCATCCATGACGCCGTCGGTCGTGAGCGACAGGCCGTTGTATCCGCCGCGGATCGTCCCGCTGAACATGCCGCTGCCGTCAAAGCTCGTGCTCCCTGCGGCGGCCGACAGAGGCTCGAGGTCTTTCACCTTCAGGACGTAACGCGCATCAAGCCGGTGCGGTTCGAGCACCAGGGGGCGCGCGCGCGCGGCGAGCGCATGGCGGTCGATCGCGGCGGCCATGGTGGGATCGATCAGCGCGACCCTGTCCGCGATGGCGCTGCGGAGGTTTGCCACCTCGAACCCGGCAAGACCGGCGATGTACCGTATGTCGAACGCTCCCGTCACCGTCAGATCGGCGACGTTCGACTCGAGCTGAAGGGTCTTGTTCGTCGAATCCTTCTGATCCAGCGTCAGGTGGACGACTCCCGAATCGAGCGTGTAGTCGCGATACCTCGAGGACGAAAGGTCGACCGTCACGTTTCCTCCGAGCGTCGCCCAGGAGCGGCCGGAGCCCTGCGCACTCAGCCTCATCGTGATGTCGCTGTTGTAGCTCGTGTCGTGGAGGATGTTCTCAAGGTTGAGGGACGACACGTTTCCCTCCAGATGGAACGCCGGGTCCAGTCCCGGCGTCTGCTGCACGTCCCCGCCCAGGCGGGCCTGCATGTCGCCCAGGGAAATGTCCATGTGTCCCCCCAGCCGGCCGCCGGCACCCTGCAGCGACACGCGCGTCTCGGTCAAAGGGAGTCCGCGGAACGAGGAGGTGTCCACCGCCAGCTCCATCGTGGAGGCAAGGCTCCGGACCGCGACTCCCTTCCCGCGTACGACAAGCGTGCCGTTCAGGTTGCTCCTGAGCCGGTCATCCGCAAGGGCACGGCCGAGATTGAGATTCCTGAAGAGAATTGTGCCGTCGTAACCCAGCGCGGGAGGGCCGCCGACCGTCAGACGGAGCCCCGAGGACTGGACCTTCCCCGCCGCGGTCTCAAGGAGGAATTTTGTCCGGAAATCCTGAGGCGTTCCCTCGTATTCGAGGTTCAGCGTCGCCGCCCCGAGCGGGGAGAGATCGGGAATGTCCAGTCCGGCAAGGAGCGCCTGCACATCCGTCCCGACAATCGTGCTCTCGGTGACCTTGACGTTCAGGGCGAGCCGCCGCGGATCGTGGAGGTTCGTTACCGCCCCCCTTACGAAGAGGGAGGACGATCCGAACTTCAGGTCGAGTTTCCGCACGGAGAGGTCCCCGAACGGCCCCGACGCCTGGAGCGCGATATCCGGGCTCCCGGAAAGGAACTCCAGAGGCGTGATGAACGCGCTGAGCTCGCCGAGATCGACCGGACGGGCACGCAGCGAAAGCTCGACGGGCGAGTTCTTCAGGTTCCGCAGGGTGATCCCCCCGAGGAGGTTGACGTCCTTCATCGACGCGTCGAGCCAGAGGTTGGTCTTCCCGGTGATGATGCGCATGCTGTCCACGCGCGCCTCGGTCCCGGAAACGCTGAACACGCCGCACAGCATTCTGAGGTTGAAGGCGGGCGCCGCCGAGGAGAACGAACAGGAGGCAATGACCGCACGCTGCCTGTCGCTCCGGATGTTCGCGGCGAGGACAAGATTCACTTCCCGGAGCGTGAAGGCGTGGTACTCGACGGAGCCCTCCCTCACCCGGGGATGCTGCAGATCGGCAAGGGACAGCGAGTCGAGGAGCGAGACCGTTCCGCCGACCACTTCGAGCCGCTCGACGTCGATCACCCAGTCGAACGGCTTCGACGCCGTCGTGTCGTGCGGCCGGCGGCGCAGGAGGTCCGACAGGTTCCACCGGCCCTCACGGGGGCGGGAGAACGTGATTGCGGGATGCGTCAGCGTGAGCTTCCGGATGGCAATGGTCTTTCCCGGAAGGGCGAAGAAGTTGTACGCAATGTCCAGCCGGGGGATGCGCAGGAAGGGACCGCCGTCGACGTCGATCGAAATGCTGTCGATGGATATCCCCGTGATCAGGTCGCCGTTCAGGCGCCCGATGGTGACGGTGCCGTTGATGAGGGAATCGAGTTCGGAGAGCGCGGCGGTGCGGAGCCTGTCGCGGAAGATCTGGGTCTGCGTGATCGCAATAACGACGCCGAGGAACACCGGTATCCCGATCAGCAGGTAGAGCGCTATGGTGCGAAGCTTTCTCACGGACCTCACTCCTCGGCGGACGGAGACTCCCTTATCTCCCGCGACCCGTATACGCCTTCAGGACGCGTTCGATGACGTTCGTCGTCGAGCGCCCGGGCGTGAGACGAACGGTCCTGACAGAGCCGCCCCCCGCAGTCACCACGTCGCCCCCGACAATATCCGCCTTCTTCCAGTCGGCCCCCTTCACAAGAACATCCGGGACAAGCCGCCGGATCATCCGGTAGGGCGTGTCCTCGCCGAACACACACACGTAATCCACGGACGCAAGGCCCGCGAGCACCGCCGCGCGGTCTGCCCGCCTGTTCACCGGGCGCCTCGGCCCCTTGATGCGCCGGATGGATGCGTCGCTGTTGAGGCCGACGATGAGCACGTCCCCCATCCTTCTGGCCGCCGCCAGGTATTCCACGTGGCCCCGGTGGATAATATCGAACGTCCCGTTCGTGAACACCACTTTCTTTCCCATGCGACGGAGCCGGGCGCGAATGCGCGCCAGGGCGTCAAGCGACACGAGTGTTCCCATTATGTTCCGCCTCTGCGGATATCCTGGTTGCGGAGCACCGCTTCCCTGAGCTGCTCGGGGAGGACCGGGACGATGCCGACCGCTCCGACGACGACCCCCCCAGCGCAGTTCGCGAGGATGCAGGCCTCGGTGATGTCGCCGCCGGCGACCAGCGTCATCGTGAGCGTCGCAATGACGGTGTCCCCGGCGCCGGAGACGTCCTGCACGACTTCGGCGGTCGTCGGGATGTGCGTGACGCTTCCGTCCGACTGGAAGAGCGACATCCCCTCCTCGCCCCGCGTCAGGAGAACGTTCTTCGCGTTGAGCGATGCGAGCAGGCTCTTTCCCGCCCGCTCGACGTCGGCGATCGTTTTCAGTTTCCCGCCGATGGCGTCCTCGACCTCGCGCCGGTTGGGCTTGAAGACCGTGACATTCTTGTATTCAAAAAAGTTGTTGAACTTCGGATCGACGGTCACGGGTTTGCCGTGTTCGCCGGCGGCGGCGATCACCGCGTGGATCACCTCGCGCGACACGACCCCCTTGTTGTAGTCTTCGATGATCACGCCGTCGAGCGAAGACATGTTCGACCGGACCGCGTCGAGGAGCTTCGTCCTGAAAAACCCGGCGCAGTCCTGTTTCGATTCGTTGTCGATCCGCACGACGTGCTGGCCGGCGGCGATCACGCGGGTTTTGATCGTGGTGGGCCGGGATTCATCGACGACGATCCCCCCGGTGTCGAGCCCCTGCTCGGTCATCATCTTTTTGAACGTCTCGCCGGGATGATCGTCCCCCACGAGGCCGACGAGGAACGCCTTTCCCCCGAGCGCCTGGATGTTGTTTGCCACGTTTGCCGCGCCGCCGAACCTGATGGATTCCGTGTCGACCTCGACGACGGGGACCGGTGCCTCCGGCGATACCCGGTGGACGGACCCCCAGTAGTACCGGTCAAGCATCAGGTCGCCGACGACGGCGATCCGTTTTCCTCTGAAATTTCCGAGAAGTTCCCAGAGACGTTTTTCGGTCAGGGAGGGCATCTGATCTCCTTGTAAAATCGAAATTTACCTATTAACTGATTGAGATGCAAGGAGTTGGAGGGATACCGGGGTACGAATCAGGCCGTGCCGTCAGGCCGGGGACTGCAGGGCGTGAAGAGACCTCAGGATCGAGGAGACGGTCCCTTCGGGAGTGAGCGTGCCGGCATCGGCGACGATGTCGGCCTGGCGATACGCGGGCTCCCGGTCAAGGAAGAGGTTCGTGACGCGCTCCCGGAGCCGTTCCTCCCCCAGCGGCGCGCCGCTTTCGGAGGCGATCATGGGACGCCCTTTCATTCCGCGCAGTCGGGCGATGAGCGTCTCGCGCGAAACTTCAAGGTAGACAAGCACGCCCGACTCCCGCACGATCGTGCGCGAACCGGGATCGGTGAGCGTTCCCCCGCCGGTCGCCACGACGATCATGCTCCTGTCCTTCAGCCGGCCGAGCTCGCGCCGTTCCATCGCGCGGAATTCCGGCTCTCCGCGCTCGCGGAATATCTCGGGAACGGTTTTCCCCTCGCCTGCTTCGATCCTCCCGTCGAGGTCCACGAACTCGAACCCCAGGCGCCCCGCAAGGAGCGGCCCGACGGTGCTCTTGCCGCTTCCCATGAATCCCGTGATAAACACGCGGGCCAGGCGATCCCCCTCTCTCACGCCGCCTCCTTCCGGATGAGCTCCGACAGGATCACCGTCAGATCCCGTCCGCGGTGGTTCACCGGGAACGACTCTTCGACAGCACGGAACCCCCCGCGCCCGGCGGCGCGGATGAAGTCTCTCCCGATATCCCGCTGCGGGTCCGTGATGAGGAAGACGCCGCCGGGATTCAGCAGCCTTGCGGCCAGCGACAGGAGCGGCTCGAAGTTCGCCCTCTCGTACACGATGTCGGCACCGACGATGACGTCGAACTCTCCGGGATTGCCGGCGTCACGCCAGTCCATGCAGCGGAAGGAGACGCGTGAACGCTGCTCCGCATCGAGGTTCACCAGGGCGTTGAACCGCGCGAAGGCGAGCGCATCCTCCTCGTAATCCGTCATCACCACCGTGGCTCCGGCCTGCGCCGCCGCGATCCCGGCAAGGCCGAGCCCGCAGCCAAGCTCGAGGATTGCTTTTCCCGCAAGCCCCGGCCTCCGCCTCAGGTGGCCGGCAAGCACGGGAGCGGAGGCCCAGACCTCGGCCCAGTAGGGGAGGCGCCCGTCGATCGCGAACTGTGCGGGAGAGATGGTTTCCAGGAGGTGGTTCGTATCGCGCACGGCAAGGACGGACCAGCGCCATGGCGGGGAACAGATTTCCTGTGTGACGACGTCGTAGCGCGTCGTGATCGCCGGCGGGGGAAGCACGTTCAGAAGTTGTAGGCGATGCCGATCTGGAATATGATCCCGTCGGTTTCGACGCGGGAATTGAAGGGCTGCGTGCTGACGTTGATAACCGTGTCCTGGTACCGGATGACGCGGGTGTTGAATGCGTTCACCGATTGAAACTGCAGGTCGCGGAACTTCATTTCGAATATTCCTTCGAAGGAATTCAGAAATCTGTAGCTGATCCCGCCAAGGACGTGGATGGCAAACCCGGGGGTGTTCTGCACGGACGGCGCCGCCACACCGCCGAGCGAGTACTTCCGGCTTCCGAAATACACGCCGGCCCCGCCCCCCATGTACACGCCGAAGAACTCCCCCGAGAGGGGGATGATGAAGTACCCCGTGAGCTCCACGGGAATCGCCGTGTAGCCGTCTTCGGTCGGGATCGTCGTCCCCAGGAGCGTGCCCGTGCCTTTGCTTCGGATGTAGTCCGTGGACAACCCCAGCGCGAGGCTGGTTTCCGGAATCCGGTACCGGAGCTCGACGCCGTAGCCGAACGTCCCGGTGATGTCGAACGTGTTTCCCTGCGCGACCGGATCGGCCGCGTCGGGAGTCACGTAGATCAGCGAACTTGTTGTGAGGTTGCCTTTCAGGATGACCGAGAAAGGACCGTCACCGGCGAGGAGGGGAGGGGTGACGGGCACCGCCGCGGCGACCAGAAGGAGGAGGAGCCTGGAGCCCCTCCTCCGTGCTGCGCCGTTACCTGTAGAAGACGTCCCGTTTGTCTTCAATGTCGGCCTTCTCCTTCAATCTCGTGATCCACTCCGACAGGAAGCGATTCCGTTTTTCCTGCAGCGTGCGCGAGCGCAGGACTTCTTTCTGCGCTGCAAACGCACTCGAGTCAAACGGCGTTTTTCCCAGAAGCTCGATGAGGTACGCGCCGCGCGCACCGAGCACGGGGGGGGAGATCCTCCCCGGGCTCAGTCCCGTGACCGCGCCGACAAACACCGGGTCGCGTCCCACGCCGGGGATGACGCCGGTGGCGGTGAACGAACCGGTGGTCTGCACGACGACCGAGGGATACCGTGCCGTGATCTTCGAGAGGCTGTCCCCCGGGGCAAGCGCCGCGCGCGCTTCTGCGGCGATCTCCTTTACCCGTTCCATCTTCTTTTTCCGGAGCGCGAGCGGCTTCAGGGATTCCTTGAGCTCGTCAAACGACCGCACCCCCGCGTCTTTGGCCTCGACGACGCTGAGCACCACCGAGCCGTTCGCTATGGTGTAGGGATCGCTCACCGCACCCACCTTGGCGCCGAACGCCCAGTGGATGGCGGCCTCGTTGATCCCGATGCCCGGGATGACCGTCGATTTATCCTGGATCTGCGTTTCCTTGACTTCGAGCCCGGTCTGCTGCGCTTCCTTCGAGAACTCTGATTCGCGCGCATTGTAGGCGAAATCCTTCGCCCTGTCCGCGATGTCGTTCTTGCTCTGCGAACTGGGGGTGATTTTCATGAGGACGTGCGCCAGCTTCGCTTCCCGGTTGTCCCGGGCGTAGACTTTGATGATGTGCAGCCCGAACGGCGTCCGGATCGGACCGACGACTTCGCCGGGCTTCGCCGCGAATGCGGCCTTCTCGAACGCGGGGACCATCCTGCCCGTCGTGAACCAGCCGAGATCGCCGCCGTTGCCCGCGTTCGATCCGTCCTTCGAGTACTCCTTCGCCAGTTCCGCGAAGTCTTTTCCTTCCTTCGCCTCCCGGACGACCGCCAGAGCCAGCGTCTTCATCGCCGCGGAGTCCGGCGTCGAGAGCGGGAGCAGGATATGCGCGGCATGGACGTACTCGTTCGTCCCCTTCTTCAACTCGAGCACCTTGACAAGATGCAATCCGTCCTGATCCTCGACCGGTCCCACCACGTCGCCGGGGGAAGCGGAGAAGACGGCATTGTCCAGCGCCGCGCTCAGCTCGCCCCGGTGGAAGACCACGCCGCTGTCGGGCCGGTCGGAGTACGTATACACGAGCTGGAGGAAATCGATGCCGCTTTTCGCCTTCGATGCCACGTCGTCCATGTCCTTCAGGCGCCCCGCGGTATCCGCCGCGGAGGCATTCTCCAGGAAGAGGACGTACTTCAGTTTCCTCGACGCTTCGAACTTGTACTGGTCGATGTTCTCCTGATAGAACGCCCGCAGGTCCTCATCCGTTACCTGCACGTCCGCGTCCTTGACAAGGACCGAGGGATCGAACAGCGCGAATTCCGCTTCGTAATGCACCGACCCGTCGGCGAACCGCTGCATGAGCTCGCCGTCGGTCACCCGCACAGATGCCAGGACCAGGCTCTGCAGCTTGGCCTGCACCCGCTGCTGACGGAGCATGCGCTCGAAATCCGCCAGTTTCTTGACGCCGTAGTTCGCATCGCGGCCGCTCGGATCCTGGATGTACTTGTCGGGATTCATGAGCACCTGCTCGTACATCTCCCGGTTGAAATTGCCGGTGGAGTCGGTGAAGTTCCTGCGGAGTTCCTGGGGCGGGTTCTCGCCGAACACCCAGTCGCGGAGCTCCTGGTCGCTCACGACGATCCCGAGCTTCTTGACTTCGTCCGCCACGAGCCGCTCGGTGACGATCGACTGCCACGCCTGATCGCGGATTTCCTTGCTCATCGACTCGTCGGGCTCCTGGCCGGACTGGGCCTTGGCGTTGTCGCCCATCGTCTTGACGAGCTCGGAGAACTCGCGGTAGGTGATCTTCTTCCCGTTCACCTTGCCGACGAAGTCCTGCTGGCCACCGTGGATGCCGAGGTAGTCCATCCCCCACTCGAAGACAATCGTGATCAGAAATGCAATAAGCAGTCCGAAGAGAATTAATGGCATGCTGTCACGCATGCGCGTCATTATAGGCATACGAAAGAGAACTCCTCAATCAGGGGAAAGAGACAACCGGAACGAAAAAAAATATAACTGAAATGTCCAGCAAATGCAATGCTTTTCTCGTTGACTTTTAGTCACTGCGGGCGTATATTTATGAGCTTGGACGAACAGTCGTGTTCCCCTTCCATGCATCAGTTCCCCGTACGGTCGACCTCGGAGGCTTCGTAGTGAAAAAATACGCCGGTAGAATCTTTATCATCGTCGCGTGCATCATCGTTGCCGTGTATTATCTCCTCCCCACCTGGAAAGATTACGATCTCCGGCAGCAGCTCAAGGGGCTGACCGGAGACGACAGCCTCCAGTTCGTCGCGAAGCATGAAACCGATATCCGCGACGCGCGCGCCAGGCGGATCAAGCTCGGCCTGGATCTCCAGGGCGGGATGCGCGTGGTCCTGGAAGTCAACGTCCTGAAGCTGATCGAGGACCTGGCGAAAAACAAGGACGACGTGTTCAACCAGATCATGAAGGAGGTGCGCGCCGAGGCGAAGACCTCCGAAGAGTCCCCCGTGCTCCTGCTGCGCCGGAAGTTCGAGGCGCGCCAGATCAGGATGAGCAGGTACTACCGGAATCTCCGGGACACCAACGACGACATTTACAAGTTCCTCGACGACGAGTCCACGAAGGCCATCGACAGGGGCATGGAGATCGTCAGGAACCGCGTCGACCAGTACGGCGTGTCCGAGCCTTCGATTCAGAAGCTGGGCGGAACGAGGATCATCGTCGAGCTCCCGGGCGTCACGAAGGAAACCGAAGTCCGGCAGCTGCTCCAGGGAACGGCGCTCCTGGAGTTCAAGCTCCTGAAGGATCCCGACGTCACCTACCGCATCGTGACGTCGATCGACAAGCTCCTCGCCTCCAGCGCGAAGACCGACACCGCGCTCGCCGACAGCCTGTTCGCCGGCACGACCGCACCCGACACGACGCGGGGAGATTCCGCGAAGTCGGACACGTCGAAAATCGCCACCCCGGAGGGAGAGCTTACACAGGAAGAATTCGCCAGGAAGCACCCGTTCCTCTCGATCGCGATCTACAACGAGCAGTTCAAGGGTGAATTCCTCGTCGCCGAAGACAACAAAGAGAAGGTGCGGCGCCTCCTGGAGCGGGACGACGTCCAGAAGCAGATACCGAACGACATGGAGTTCCTCTGGAGCGCCAAGACGCAGACGTTCGGCGAGAAGGGGCAGGAGAAGAAATTCTTCAGGCTGTACCCGGTGAAGAAGGTGGCGGAGCTCACCGGCGGGGTCATCGTCAACGCAAAATGGCAGATCGACCCGAGCTACAACCGGCCGATCGTGACGATGGAGATGAACAACGAAGGGGCGCGCGAGTGGGCCCGGATCACCGGGGCAAACATCAACAAGCGCATCGCGATCGTCCTTGACAACGGCGTCTTCTCCGCGCCGAACGTCATGAACAAGATCACCGGGGGACACTCGCAGATCGAAGGGATGGAAAGCGAGGCCGAGGCGAAGCTCCTCGAGATCGTGCTGAAGGCCGGCGCCCTCCCCGCTCCCGTCGACATCATCGAACAGCGGTCCGTCGGACCGTCACTGGGCGAGGATTCGATCCGCTCGGGCATCATGTCGTCGGCGATCGCGATCGGCCTGACGATCCTCTTCATGGCCGTGTATTACCACACCGGCGGCGCCGTTGCGGACTTCGCGCTCATGTTCACGGTCATTTTCCTTCTCGCCGTCCTTGCGGCATTCGGCGGGACGCTCACGATGCCGGGCATCGCGGGGATCATCCTGACGCTCGCCGTGGCCGTCGACGCGAACGTGCTCATCTACGAGCGCATACGGGAGGAAACCGCGGGAGGCAAGACGCCGCGGGCCGCCGTCGACGCGGGATACAGTAAGGCCTTCACGGCCATTTTCGATTCAAACCTGACCACGCTCCTCACCGGCATCATCCTGTATCAGTTCGGGACCGGGCCGGTGCAGGGATTCGCGCTGACGCTGATGATCGGTATCGTCGTCAGTCTTTTCAGCGCCATCGTCATCACGCGCGTCGTGTTCGACATGATGATCGATCGCTCAGGCATCGCCGTCAACTTCGGCTAACTCGCAAAAGGGATTCAGGACATGAGGTTCTTCGGAAAGACCAGCATAGATTTCATGGGGAAGCGGCATATCTGGTATGCCGTGTCGGCGACAGTCATCGGACTGGGGATGCTCTCCCTTGTCGTCAAAGGGGTGAACTACGGCATCGACTTCCTGGGAGGGACCGAGATCGTGGTCCGGTTCCAGAACAACGCGGACGTCGGGGAAATCCGCGCCGCGATGGACAAGGCCGGGTTCACGAAGGCGGAACTCAAGACGTTCGGCAGCGACCGGGACATCCTGATCCGCACTCCGGAGCAGGGGGAAGGAACCGTCGTCGGCGACAGGATCCGGGGCGCCCTTCAGGCGCAGTTCCCGACGAACCCGTTCATCGTCCAGAAGGAGGACAAGATCGGCCCGAAGATCGGCGCCGAGCTCCGGAGGGACGCGATCTACGCCGTCCTCGCCTCCCTCGGGGCGATCCTCCTGTACCTGGGATTCCGGTTCAAGTTCCTCTGGGCGGCGGGCGCAGTGACCGCGCTCTTCCATGACGTGCTTCTCACACTCGGCCTCGTGTCCATTTTCGACGGGCTTATCCCCCACCTGAACCTGGAGTTCAACCAGACGATGGTGGCCGCGTTCCTGACGCTCGTCGGGCTCTCCAACAACGACACCGTCGTCATCTTCGACAGGATCCGGGAAAACCAGAAGCTGTTCAAGAACATGGACCTGGTCTCCCTGATCAACAAGAGCGTCAACGAGGTGCTGAGCAGGACCATCATCACCTCCGGCACGGTCTTCGTCGTCCTCGGCGTGCTTCTCGTGTTCGGCGGCGAAGTGACCCGCGGGTTCGCGTTCGCATCGCTCGTCGGGATCGTGACGGGAACGTATTCTTCGATCTACATCGCCAGCGCCCTCGTTGTCGAGGTGGTGACGCGGACGAAAACCCAGGGCAAACTGATCGACTGATCAGCCATGAACTTCACGACGACCCAACGCGGCGGCGTCACCATCCTCGCCCTCCAGGGAAACCTGATGGGCGGACCGGATGCGACGGCGATCAACAGCACGCTTCATGAACTCGTCGGGAAGGGGAGCACCAGAGTGATCCTCGACCTTCGCGACGTCCAGTTCATGAACAGCTCCGGGCTCGGCATCCTCATCGGGGGGGCGAGCACGCTCAAGAACGCCGGCGGCGGACTTGCCATCGCCGGCGCTTCGGAGAAGATCCTGGCGCTCATCACCATCACGCGCCTGGGGAAAGTGCTGGCGACGTATCCCACGGTTGACGCCGCGGCCGCGAGTTTTCAGCAGTAATTGCTTCCGGCGGAAAAATCCCCCACCTTTCGTCAAGAGAAAGGCCGGGGATTTTTTGTGTCCGTCCCGTTGTTCCACAGCATCTCTGAACAACCATGCCAGTCCAGATCATCGTCGGCGCCCAGTGGGGCGATGAAGGAAAAGGGAAAGTCGTCGACATGCTCTCGGAGCAGGCGGATATCGTCGCCCGCTACCAGGGGGGCGCCAATGCCGGCCACACCGTGTGCATCGGCGAGAAGCAGTACATCCTCCACCTGATCCCCTCCGGCATGTTTCACGAGAACATCACGTGCGTGATCGGCAACGGCGTCGTGATCGACCCGGCGGCCCTGATGGGGGAGATCGCACAGCTCGCCCAGGCGGGCGTCAGCGTCAAGGGACGGCTCCTCGTCAGTCACAACGCCCACCTGATCATGCCGTATCACAAGCTCCTCGATTCGGTCAGGGAGCAGACCTCGGACAGGATCGGCACCACCGGCCGCGGGATCGGCCCGGCGTACATCGACAAGGCGATGCGGACGGGGATCAGGATCGTGGACCTGCTGGACCGGGACGAGCTCGCCAGAAAGCTTACGACGAACATCAACGAGAAGAACCAGATCCTGACAAAGATCTACGGCGAATCGAAACTCGACATCGAGGCGATCATCGCCGAGTACCAGGAGTTCGACAAGCAGGTCGACGAGTACGTCACGGACACTTCCGCCTACCTGAACTCGGCGCTGGCCGCACGGAAGCGCGTCATCGCCGAAGGCGCACAGGGGGCGCTCCTGGACGTCGACCACGGCACCTATCCCTACGTCACGTCGTCGAACCCGACATCGGGAGGAGCGTGCACGGGGCTCGGCATTCCCCCGACGGCGATCAACGACATCGTCGGCGTCGTGAAGGCGTATTCCACGAGGGTCGGCAACGGACCGTTTCCGACGGAGCTTCTCGACGAGACCGGCGAACGGCTCCGCTCCCTGGGCCACGAGTTCGGGGCGACCACGGGACGCCCGCGGCGGTGCGGGTGGTTCGACGCCGTGGCGCTGAAGTACAGCGCCATGATCAACGGCATCACGCGGATCGCCGTGACAAAGCTCGACGTGCTCGACGAGTTCGACGAGATCAAGGTCTGCGTCGCGTACGAAGTCGGCGGGAAACGCCTCCGCCTGTTCCCGACGGACGCCAAGACACTCGAGCAGATCGAGCCCGTCTACGAGACGTTTCCCGGCTGGCGCACGGGGATCGCCGGAGCGAAGACGATCGGCGAGCTTCCCCCGAATGCGCGCGCGTATATCGAGACGCTCGGACGCATCACCGGGACGAAGGTCTGGCTCGTCTCCGTCGGACCGCGGCGGGACCAGACGATCACCCTCTCCTGAAGAGACACTTTCCGGACCGGCAATGAAGAACCCCTTCTCCGGACTCCCGCTGGGCCAGGCGGGAAACTTCAAGATCGCACTCCTTGCGTTCGCCTCGCTGTTCGTCCTCGGCACGCTGTTCTATTCCCAGCGCATCACGAATCATCTTCTGGAACGGGAGAGGCAGGTCGTCGGCCTCTACGCGAAGTCGTACGAGTACATTTCGAGCCCCCGCTCCTCCGCCGGGGATTTCACGTTCTTGTTCGACGAAGTGATCAGGACCGTCGATTTCCCCGTGATCCTCACCGACTCCGCCAACGTCCCCATCCAGGGATACTGGAAGAACATCAACGTGGACAGCACGCTGAGCAGGGAGAAGCAGCTCGCGTACGTCTCGAGCCTCCTCAAGCAGATGGACGAAGAGAACACCCCCATCAGGGTGGCCCCCAACGATACGGTGGTGCTCAACTACGTCCACTACGGAGAGTCGGAGCTTGTCGCCCAACTCCGCTGGCTCCCGGTTCTCGAGATCATCCTCGCAGCGGTGTTCATCATCGTGGCATACGTCGGGTTCAGCTACATCAAACGGACCGAGCAGAGCAACATCTGGGTGGGGATGGCGAGGGAGACCGCGCACCAGCTCGGCACTCCGCTCTCCAGCATGATCGGCTGGCTGGACCGCGCGAAAACCGAGGGCGCCGGGATGCCCGGGGTGATCGAGAGCCTGCAGGAGATGGAGCACGACGTCGTGCGGCTCAACAAAGTGGCCGCCCGGTTCTCGAAGATCGGCTCGCGCACCGACCTGAAGGAAGAGAACGTGAGCGAGGTGATCCAGGGGGTGATCACCTACATCGCGAAGCGGATCCCCAGGTCCGGAAGGACGGTGGACCTCCGCATCGAGACGCCGGGCGATTTCCGGGCGGACATCAACAGGGAGCTTTTCGAGTGGGTGATCGAGAACCTGATGAAGAACGCGCTCGACGCGATGGAGGGCGCCGCGGGGAAGATCACGTTCAAGATGTCACAGTTCGCCGGGAAGACGACGATCGACGTCATCGACACCGGAAAAGGGATCGATCCGAAATTCCACAAAGAGGTTTTCCGTCCGGGCTACAGCACGAAGAAGCGGGGATGGGGGCTCGGCCTGAGCCTCTCGAAGAGGATCATCGAGGACTACCACAAGGGGAAGCTCTTCGTGAAGCAGAGCGCCCCGGGGGCCGGGACGACGTTCAGGATCAGGCTGGGGTAGGCATCCCTGTGAGGACGCTGCGTGCTTTCTGCCTCCCCATTTCAAACGTCTCGCCGAGCTTCGGCTGAACGAACTCCGTGTCCTGTACCGGAAGCTCCTCGTCCGGCGCGATGATGACGGGGTTCACGATCTGCTTTCCCCCCTCCTTGAACGAGAACCTCTCCTCCATCCCCCGGAAGACCTTTTCGATCTCCCCACGGCTCTCTCCCGGCGACGCGGAGAGGATCTTCCCCTTCAGGTCCTCGAGAACCTGGAGATCGTTGTTGACGTCCTTCACCGTCTCCATGTCCCTGAGGAAATAGAGGTTCGGGAGAAGCTCGACCGCCGTCCGGATCAACATGGCAAAAGACATTGGGGAAGACGGCCCGGATGCTCGGACCGGTGATGTTGGGATACGAGGGATACGTGTTGACGACGTACAGCTCCGTGACGCCGCCGAGGTGGAGGACGCTCTTGAGCGGCGTCTTGTTCGATATCCCCCCGTCGGCGTAGAGCTGCTTGACGTCTCTCAGAGCCTGGAGGGATCCGGGGATCTTCGACGATCGTGCGCACGGGGGAATACGCGACCGTGGTGATCGTTGAGGCCATGATGTACTCTTTGGCCTTCTTCGTGTCCGGTTCGTCCGTGATCGATCGGACGTACGCGGCACCGGTGTTGAGCGAGCTGAGCGAGACGTAGAACTCGTCGACGGTCCTCCGCGCCTTCACCAGGTCATGGCGGAAGTACCCTTCGACGTATTTGTTGTACAGCGGGGTGTTGTCGAAGAGCGAGTCGGCTCCCGGGACCGTGGGCCACAGGTCCATGCGGGTCGTCGCGAACTTCAGGATGAGCCCGAAGATCTCCCAGCCGCGGATCTTGTAGACGTCCGGGTTGGTCAGCTGTTTCCACTGCTGCTCGATGTCGAGCGCCGCGGAGCGAAGGTCGGCCGCCTGGGCGATGCTCATACCGTTCAGCGCGCCGACGGAGGTTCCGGAGAGGATATTGATCCGCTTCCCGGTTCTCTCGAAGTAGCCGAGAAGCTCGGTCAGGGCACCCGCCTGGAACGCGCCCCGGGCGCCACCCCCGGAGAGGACAACTGCGATTTTTCCCACGATGTGGCCAGCGTACCAGAATGGAACAGAAATGATGAGGAAAGAAGATACAAAAACAGCGTGCGTGATTCAAATTGCACTTCGCCGCGCCGTGCGGTATCTTATCGCGATGCACAGACCCGGCACGGGACCCAGGAACAACCAGGCGTGAACACCATGGAGAAAGACATCCGCTGGGGCATCATCGGGACGGGATGGATAGCGGACAAGATGGCCGAAGCCCTGACTGTCGTCGAACACGCAGAGCTCGCCGCGGTCGGATCGAGGACGAAAGCAACCGCGGAGAAGTTCGCCCGCGATCACACGATCGAGAGAGCGTACGGGTCGTACGAGGAAGTTGCAGCCGATCCCGGCATCGACGTGGTGTTCATCGCGACCCCCCACCCCCTTCACGCCGCCAACTCGATCATGTGCCTGAACTACGGCAAGGCGGTCCTGTGCGAGAAGCCCTTTGCGATGAACGAACGGGAGGTCCGGCGGATGATATCGACCGCCCGTTCCAGGAACCTGTTCCTGATGGAGGCCTTCTGGACCCGGTTTCTGCCGTCGACTGACCGGGTTCTTGATTTGATCGGCTCGGGAGCGATCGGCGAAGTCCGCCACATCAAATCGGACTTCGGCGTCTACAGGGAGTTCGACAGAAACCACCGGGCGTTCAACAAAGAGCTCGGCGGCGGATCACTCCTTGACATCGGGATCTACCCCGTCTTCCTGACGCTTCTTCTCTGGGGTGAGCCGGACGGGATCAGTTGTGTTCCTTCGTTCGGCCGCACGGGAGTGGATGAGAGCCTCGCCCTCACGTTCACGTACAGGGGAGGGAGGATCGCGACGCTGTTCTCAAGCTTCACGGTCAACTCCACCGTGGAGACGCACATATGCGGGACAAAGGGAAGGATCAAAATCAACCGCATGTGGCACTGTCCTGTGCCCATCGAATTGACCACGGGGGACGAGAAACACGAGACGATTCGATTCAAGTATACGGGCAATGGTTACAACTATGAAGCCGCGGAGGTCGTGCGATGCCTTCAATCAAGAATGAAGGAGAGCATCATCCTCCCACTTGACTTCAGCGTGCGGCTCATACGTTTGCTCGACAGGATCAGGGCGGAAATGGGATTAGTGTACGATGCCGATATGGCATAACGGTAAGTGATTCGTCATTTCCCTTCTGCGAAAGCTCTGCGTGCGGCCCTGAATATGCTGTCGAGCATCGGGCGTGTGAGCCGGCCCGTGAACGTGTTCTGCTGGCTGGGATGGAACGAGGCGATGAACGTGTACGGGCCGAGACGGTAGCCGGCGCCGTGACCGAAAACGGGTCTCCTGGTGTATTCAATCAGTCCCCGTTCCCTGAATGCACCGAGAGCGTTGTCAAATCCTATCCGGCCGAGGCCGACGACGACGCGGACGTTTTTCAGCAGGGCAATTTCGCGGTGGAGGAACGGGCGGCAATTCCGGATTTCAGCGGGGAGGAGCTTGTTCTGCGGCGGGGCGCAGCGGCACGTGGCAGTGATGTAGCAATCGGAGAGCGCGAGTCCGTCCGAAAGGCCGGTTGACTCACTCTGGTTGGCGAACCCGGCGTCGTGCAGAGAGCGGAGGAGCCAGTTGCCGCTTTCATCCCCCGTAAACATGCGCCCGGTCCTGTTCCCTCCGTGTGCCGCAGGGGCGAGCCCGACGATGAGCAGCCGGGCCCGGGGGTCACCAAAACCGGGGATCGGCTTCCCCCAGTATGCCTGGTCGGCAAACCGGCGGACCTTCGTGCGGGCGGTCTCTTCCCGCCAGCGAACAAGTCGGGGGCATTTCCGGCATGCGATGACATCACGGCGGAGAGCGCCAAACCCTCCTGAAGGCACGTTCCTACTTCCCTTCTTCCACGACCGGCGCCGGCCCTAACACGTCGTCCACGGTGAGGAATTTCTCCGGCGCGATATGGAGCGCACTGACGCTCTGCCCGACTTCCTTCCTGTCACCGACGACCACGAACGCGAGGTTGTCGGGATTGACGTATTTCTTCGCCACTCTCTCGACGTCCGACGGCGTTACGGCGAGTATTCTCCCGGTGTACCTGTTGAAGTAATCATCGGGAAGCCCGTAGATCACAAGTTCCTCGATCTGCGCGGCGATCTGCCCCACCGACTGAAAATCCGCGGGAAAGCTGAGGGCGACATAATTCTTTGCCCTCTCCACGTCCGCGGGGGGAACGGGTTCCAGAATCCCTTTCAGTTCCCTGATGAACTCCTCGAGCGACTTGTCGGTCACGGCCGTCTGAACGGACGCCGAGGCAACGAACGGCCCCGCCAGCGGGCGGAATTCAAACCTCGATCCTGCGCCGTACGAGTACCCGTGTTTTTCCCGCAGGTTCATGTTGAGCCGCGAGGTGAACGACCCGCCGAGTATCGTGTTCATGACCACGATGGCGTAGTAGTCATCTGTCATGCGGGGGACGCCGACCCGCCCGATTTCGATCACCGACTGGGCGGCACCCGGCTTATCGACGAAGAGGAGCGATTTCTCCCTGATCTGGCTGATGGCGGGGACGGCGGGGGCAGGAGCGAGGTCTCCCTTCCAGTCTCCGAACGCCCGCTCGAGCTTCGGCATCATCTCACCCCCCGTGATATCACCGACGACGATGATCGTCGTGTTCCCCGGGACAATGTACCCATCGTGGAATTTCCTGAGGTCCTCGACCGTCATCGCGCGGAGCGACGCGGCCGTCCCCCCCGTCATCCGGCCGTACGGGTGGTCCCCGTAAAGCGTCCTGTTGAAGAGGACGGACGCCAGCATCCCCGGCTCGTCCCGCCACTCGATGAGCGAGGTGAGGCGCTCATTCCGGAGCCGGTCGAGATCTTCTGCCGGGAACGTGGGACGCCGGGTGACATCGGCAAGAAGCTGCAGGGCGGAGTCGAGTTTTGCCAGGGGGGTATGAAGCGCGATCCCCATGATGCTGAAACCCGACGAGGCGGAGACATCGGCGCCGAGGAAGTCCACGGCATCCGCGAACTCAAGCGAATTCCGCGAACCCGCCCCTTCGGTCAGCATCGCGGCGGTCATGTTCGCAAGCCCGGTTTTTCCCACCGGGTCCATCAGTGCACCGGCCCGTATCACGAGGTTGACCTGGACGAGGGGCACGGAGTGTTTCTCAAGGAGCAGGACCTTGATGCCGTTGGAGAGCTCGAGATGGCTGATCGGCGGGAGCTTCAGCGACGGCGGCGGGCCAAGCTTCGGCGGTCCGCTCCGGTCGGGCTGGGCCGCAACGTCCGCGGTCCGGACGAAGAATGCCAGCAGGATGACGAGTACGGGAAGCGGCCGTACTCCGTGGAATCCGTGCTGCACCGGGCGGGGGGAAGATCGTGCAGTGTTCATCACCGGGCCTCCTTTGTTGCGGCAAGCTCTTTCTTCCCCGTCGGGACGATGCTCAGGATGACGCGCCCGTCATCCCTGAGCCATGTGTTCGCCATGGCCTGGACGGCGGCCGGATCGATCGCTTTGTACCGGGCAAGGTCTTCGTTGAAGTAGTCAGGATTCCCCGTGACCGAGACATAGCTGTTCAGCTGATCGGCGACTCCTCCGAGGTTTTCCAGGCGGTCCAGAAACGACGCCTCGAACTGGTTGACCGCCCGTCCGATCTCGTGGGCCGTGGCAGGTTCGGCTTTCACCCGGTTGATTTCCTCCTGTATGACGCGCTCGATCTCCGTGAGTGTGTGACCGCTCCGGGCCGTGGAGATGATCTCGAACGTGGAGCCGAGCCGGGAGGATGCCTGAAACGCGGAAACGTCCTGCGCAATCTGCATATCATAGACAAGCCGCTTGTAGAGCCGCGAGTTCTTCCCCCCCGCAAGCACGCTCGCCAGAAGATCGAGCTCGGCATCGCCCGGGGCATACCCGGCGGGCGTCAGCCACGCCATGTAGAGGCGGGGAAGCTGGACATTGTCTTCCTGGACGATTCTCTTCTCGGCGGAAAGATACGCGACCGGCGCCGGCTGGGGCGGCACGGGGGTACCGGGTTTGATGTCGCTGAACCAGTATTCGACGCGCTTGCGTGTCTTCACGGGATCAATGTCCCCGGCGATGACCAGGCTCGCATTGTTCGGCAAATAATACGTCCTGAAAAACCTCACCACGTCGTCGTAACTCGCCGCCGACAGGTCGGCCATCGATCCAATCGTGGGCCAGTGGTACGGATGATCGGGGGGATAGAGGTTGTCCAGGAGGACGAGCGACGCAAGCCCGTACGGGCGGTTCTCGTAGGTCTGCCGGCGCTCGTTTTTGACCACCGCGCGCTGCGCGTCCACCTTGACGGGCGTCATCGCATCGACAAGGTATCCCATCCGGTCGGATTCGAGAAAGAGGGGGAGATCAAGGGCATTGCTCGGGACGTTCTCGTAGTAGTTCGTCCTGTCCGCGGTCGTCGAGGCATTGTTGTCCCCTCCCGCAGCCTCGAGCCACTGATCCAGTTTCCCCTCGGGGGCGTCCTTTGAGCCCATGAACATCAGGTGCTCGAAGAGGTGTGCGAAGCCCGTGCGTCCCGGCTTTTCCCACGCGGACCCGACGTGATACCAGAGGTTCACGCTCACCGAGGGAACGGTGTGGTCTTCATGCAGAATCACGTCGAGCCCGTTGGGCAGCATGAACCGGGTGTAGGAGACCGTAATGCGCGGATCGCCCGCGTACGCGAGCGAGGATGCAGCGATCAGGAGCGCGAGGAGCCGTTTCATTCATCCTCCCATAGGACGTACGCGAACTATCAACTGCCGGAGCCGAACACCTGTCCGACGATCAGGGCATACCCCGAAACTGTCATGTCGTCACTCCCGAGCGCCCGTTCCACCCGCTGTTCCCCCGTTTTCCACCGGGTGGAGTTCTCCAGCGTGTGCCCGACGCGCTCGTTCATCGCGTCGAACTCACCGTTCAATTCATACTGCTCGGCGTCCGCTTTCGAATTCCATATCGTCACCGAGACAAGATCGTGGCTGTCGTTGGTCCCGCCGGTGAGGAAGGCAAACCGGCACCCCGGCATCCGCCGGAGCCCGGGGATGATTTCCCCCCTGTACAGAGACGTAAATTCCTCCAGCATGCCACGACGGACGTGAAGCGAGAGTATCCGGAGGAAGAGTCTCCCCTTCCCGGGGGATGAGAAGACGGAGGGATCGGCCGCAGCCGACGATTCATACCGGGAGATCGGGGGCTCCTGCGCCACGGGAGCGTACTCCAGCTGCATGTCGTCGCTCATGTGGACGGTCCATTCGGGGGACTCTGCAAGAAACGGCCTCGACTGTTCAAGGAGCCGTTTGTACGCGCCCGTCTTCTCGTACGCTTCCGCATCCGCGGCGGAATTCCAGAGCGTAAGGGAGATGCCGAGGTCGGTATGCTCGACGCTTTGAAGGAGACCCGCGTACAGGCAGCCGGGTGTGCGGGAGAGCTCCGCGATGACCACCGCGGGATACATCTGGCGGAGTTCAAGGAGACGGTTGGGATCCAGCCTCAGATGTACTGTGCGCATGAACATGGCGCAATCCCGGATGATGAGAACGGTTGGACATGGAACGTGATGGCGCCAGTAAGATGAAAAAGTGGCGCGGGAAAAGCAACAGTCATTCAGGCGCGGAGGATCTGGCGGAGCTGTTCCTCGGGGGTATGGAGAAACGGCTGGATCACCAGCATCCCGGTCGGTCCTATCGTTTTCCGCAGGTACCTGAGCTCCGCGAATTTCTCGGCGGCCTCGGGATCCGCGGGGACCTCAAATCCCGCCTCCCGCATCAGGAGGAGACCCTTCGCCTGGACGGCCAGCTCGAGCCGCAGCCGGAGGAGGCAGAGCATGTCGGCGAGGACCTCTCCGGGGAAGCGGGACTGGAGGGCCTGCAGGTACTGGCCGATCCTCGTTTCTGCGAGGTGCCCGCTGGAGATCATCTCGAGCAGATCGCGGTCGGTGTCGAACCCGACTCCGAGCCAGCGGCGGGTGGCGTCTTCGCTCCGCGCAAACACGATCGACATCAGCACGGGAAGGAGCAACACAATGAGCATCGTGGAAGCGACCGCCGGCAGAAAGAAGTGGTTGAATGCCGAGTGCAGAACAATGGCGATGAGGATCCCGGGAAGCAGGGTCCGGACGCCGGCTCCTTCCGCCCTGTCGGACATCACCTTCCCCACAATCCCCGCGATCGAGGTCGCCGCACCGTGCATCATCGCCGTGCCGAAACCCCGGACGAGCCAGAGGATCGCGCTGTGGGATCCGAGGGCGACGACGTAGGTAATGTTCTCGACGAGCGCGAAACCCGCGCCGATCGCGAAGCCTTCAATCGCGGTGTCGACGAGGAACCCGGTCTTCCGCGACGCCAGGAGATAGACAAGGAACGCCGCCTTGAGGGATTCCTCCACGAACGGAGAGACGTACCGGGTGAATACGGCGAGTTCCATCCCGCTCGAGTTCAGCAGGAGAGCGTTCAGCGGATAGGCCACCCCGGCCGCGACGCAGCCCGCGGCGAGTGCGAACACCAGCGCCCGCGGAGGGACGAGCTTGTAGCTGTCGAACAGGAACAGCGCCGCAAGAAAGACGCAGACGGGAACCAGGCCGAGCAGGAATTGCATCGTGTGCGGGTCCTTCCCCTGATCTCAGCGGAGAATCTTGAGTGACACCATGAATTCGCCCGTCGGCCGCTCCTGCCTTGCCACGGCCGCCGCGCAGCCGAAGGAGAGCGTCGATTCGAGAGCCGAAAAGAACACGAACCGGAAATCGAGCTGCGCGCCCGCGTCCCCCACCTTCTGTCCGAGAGAGGCATCGCCCATGTTCGTGACGATCCCCCCCGAGAAGAGCGCGAGCTGGGCCCAGGTGCAGTAAACGGATTCTCCGCCGAGCCGCCTGAACCGGAGCGGAGGAAGCACCCATTCCAGAAGGAGCTTTCCGAAATTCGTGCCGCCGATGGAGTTGAGCGAGGCGCCGGGGAACGCATAGTACTCGCGGAATCGCCGGATCTCCCCCCTGTCGACCCAGTTGTTGCCGAACCCTCCGAAATAGAAATTCGCAAACGGTTCGGCCCGGTTGCCGGGAGAGTAGCCGGCGGCGGCGCGGACCCAGATCGACGAGTGGTCGATCGGCAGGAGAGTCCCGCTGGAGAGCGCACCGTAGACCCGGGGATAGAGCGTGCCGTTGACTTCATCGTTGAGCGTGGCGAGCTCCCAGCGGATACCGTTCTCTTCCTCGACCGCCCCGAGCGACCTGGTGAGCATCGAGTACTTCACCGCCCCGTTCAACGAATAGAACCTGCTGAACGTGACGGCGATGTTCTGGTACTCGGGGAGCCGCTCGAGGTTCCAGTACCCGTTGAGACTCCCCGTGACTTCCATGCTTTCCGGCTCCTCGAACGTCAGATAGTTCGTGTAGTTCAGCCCGAGGGACGAGCCCTTGCGGCTCACGCGCGTGGGTCCGAATATGTCATAGAAATCCGCGGCGTTCCAGCTTCCGCTGACTCCCCATTCCCAGAAGTTGTAGTTGAACGAGGCGTGAAGGCGTTCGTCCTGAGGCACCGACCGGTTGGGCGTGTACGACGTGCTCAGGTTGATCCGGTGGAGAGAGAGCGGGTCGGCAAAGTTGAACCGGAGGCCGTACCCGGGATACACTTTATATCCTTCGACGATCGGGTAGAGCGAGGAGAGACCGATGTTGCCCATCGGGCTGTATTCCTCCGACGAACCCGGGGCCGGGCCCCCGGCGACAACGGGGGGAACGGGAAGCGCCCAGGTCTTCAGAACCGGGAAGCTGTCGACAACCGCCTGACCCAGGTACCCGACGGGGCTCACGTCCGTGACCGTCCTGTCGGCGATCATCACCGGCTCAAATCCCCTCGCCGTGAAGTGAAACGCGAGGAGCGAATCGGCGGAGACGGGAAGCGGCCTGAAAAACCCGGTTTCCCCGTTTGTCACCCAGTCCATCGTTCGCGCCGCCAGGTCGTAGCGCACGATGTTCGAGACGCCGCTGTAATACGAGCTGCCGTAGAGCTTCTTCCCGTCTCCGGAGAAGACGAAGTTGGCCGGGGTGCTGTTCACAAAATCGTAGAGCGTGTCGTAGGATGCGTCACCCGCAAGAAGTGCGGAGGTCTTCATCCTGACGAGGAACTGCTTACCGTCCACGTGCGTCAGGGCGCCGATGATCTGCGAGCCGTCGGGCGAGATGTCGATGTCGAAGAGGTCCTTCCCGTAGTCAAACGAATACACCTGGTTCCATTCGGTGTAGGGGAACGGGATCCTGACGAGCGTCGAGATGCCGTTAAAGTGGCGGACTCCCCAGAGGGAACGGTCCACGGCGTTGAACGCGAAGTCGCCCGTCCGGACGTCCTTCATGAGTAGACGGGACCGGCCTGCGGGAACCTCGTAGGCATACAGGTCCCTCCAGTGGTTGTTGTCCGCCGTGTAAAAGAGTGTCCGCGTCGACGGATCGAACGAGAGGGACGTGACGTAGAAGAGCGCGCCTCCACGGACCTCCTGGAGGTTTTCCACCGTCCCGCTCCGCATGTCGACCGCCGCGATATGCGGCGTCTGCCCGGGACGATTGACCGCCACGTAGGCCAGGGGAGATTCCGGATCGAGGAAGGCACGTGAAACGGAGCCCATGGCTTCCCGCGTGACGTTCCTGTACGGCGTGATGGGGTAACGGCGGAGAGAATCGAGGTTCGCCTGCTGCCAGTTCTTCTCCCACGAGATCCAGCGCTGCCACTCGTCGTCGAGCGACGCGTGGTAGACTTCCTCGAACTGGGAGGAAAATCCCGCGTCGCATCCGGGCGCCTGTATGAACCAGCGCAGGAGTGCGTCCGGGCCGTGCTTGAGCGCGAGATAACTGATGAACCGGGTTCCGTACAGATAGGAGGCGGCGCCGACCTGGAAGTCGACCTTCGTCCCTTCCGCCTCAAGTCCCACTTCGTCGAATATGTAGCTCGAGTCCCTCACCATCGTCCGGAAGACCATTTCGTCGTAGGCGCCGAGCGCACGCCCCAGTCCCCCCGCCATCCACGTCTCCATGAAGACCGCGATCGATTCAACGTACCAACGGGGCGCGTACCAGCGCGGCCCCGTCAGGTACCCGTACAGCATCGAGAGGGGCTGTTCCGCGATGGGGGCGACTTTGCCGAACAAGACCGTGCGGTAGAAGTCGTCGCGCGGCGAGGGCTTGTCCATCGTCATGACGTGCACGAGCTCGTGCATCATCATGAGATTGAACCTCTCTTCCGCCGGCATCGTCTCGTACACGTAGCTGAACGGGGCGATCCCGATGCTCATGAAATCGAACGGGACCGTGTTCGCCGCACCGGAAGCGTAGTCCCCGAAATCCTGGAGGAGGAGCGTGACCTTCTCGCGTGGGGCGTAGTCGAAGAGGCGGCGTTCGAAACTGTACGCGTTCTCGAAGCAATTGACGATATGCGGAACCAGGTACTCGTGGGATTTCGAATAATAGACGAGCCGCAGATGGTCCGTCTCCCGCTCGAACAACTGGGCGCGAAGCCCAGACGAGGAGAATACGCCGATCGCGGCAATCAGAAGGAGTGACCTGAGAGGGGATTTCATCCTGTGATGATGAAGATCAGGGGAGATTATCAGGGTTTTCGGCGCAAAAAGCAACACTGACACGGAAGGACCGGATTCCGACGGGCTGGCCAAAGAAAAAAAAGAGGCGTTCAATCCTGAACGCCTCTCCGACAATCGATACGTCTCCCCCGCATCCGCAGGGGGGGGGATGATTACTGTTGTGCCGCGGCTCCGAATGCGCCGCTCGTGAGCGCCGACGTGAACGCCGGGTTCGTGAGGGCCGCTTTGAGTTCGGGGCTCGTCAGCGCCGCCTGGAGCGCCGGGCTCTGAAGCGCCGACTGAAGCGCCGGGCTCTGCATCGCCGCCGTGAGTTCGGGCGACTTCAACGCGGCCTGGAGCGCGGGAGACTGCAGGGCCGCGAGGAGTTCGGGCGACTTTAGAGCCGACTGGAGCTCTGCCGACTTAAGTGCGGACTGCAGCGCAGGGCTCTGGAGCGCGGACTGGAGCGCAGGGGCGCTCAGCGCCGACTGGAGTGCCGGAGCCTTCAGTGCCGCCTGAAGCGCCGGGGCCTGAAGCGCCGCCTGAAGCGCCGGGGCCTGCATGGCGGAAGAGAGCGCAGGCGACGTCAGGGCAGCCGTCAGCGCGGAGGACTTCAGCGCTGCAGTCAGCGCGGGGGAGGCGAGCGTCGCCTTCAGCTCCGCCTTCAGCGCCGGGCTTGTCAGGTTGGCTGCCGTCAGTGCGGCCGTCATGTTGGACTTTGCGAGCGCGGACGTGAACGCCGGGGAGGCAAGAGCCGCCGTGAAGGCCGGAGATGCCAGGGCCGCCGTAAATGCCGGGGAAGAGAGCGCGGAGGCAAGCTGCGGACAGGCCAGCGCGGCCGTGAACGCCGGAGAAGCAAGGGCGGAAGCCAGCTCAGGGGTTGCAAGGGCGGCTGCCAGTCCCGGCTGTGCAAGTGCCGACGCGAGCTGGGGGGTAGCAAGCGCGGCCGTGAACGCCGGGCTGGTCATTGCCGCCGTGAATGCCGGTGACGCCAGAGCCGACTTGAAGCCGTCGTTGTTGATGATCGCCTGGATCTTGTCGTTCTGGAGAATCTTCTGGACTTCGGGGTTCTGCAGGTGGACATCCTTTTCGCTCATCTGGCTCGAGCGGTACTTGTTGGCCGCACCGATCGTCCCCGATGCGTTGTCGACCGGGGGCCAGCCGTGAATCGCGATGAACACGATGAAGCACGCAAGAACGACTCCTGCGCCGATCCAAATCGGGCGCCGTGACTTCTTCGGCGGTGTGGCGGGCGAGTTTTCCATCTGTTCCTCCTGGCGGGAATGGTGTTTGAACATCTGAAATCTGAAGCTGCTGTGTTTCAACGAACGTGAACTTCTCTCTCAATGAACCTGGATGTCCCTGGAAAACGTCCCGCCGCCAGCGCAGGCAACCTGGACGGTGACTCTCGAATCCTTGACCCCCGTGAACGAGAGCGTGCATCTCTGCGGACCCGTCCCCGTCATCTGGACGACACCCTCGTTGACGACAACCGGGCCGCCGGCCGACTCGACCTCGCGGACGTTCTCGAGCTTCACCCTCGACGGATCGTACGAGAGCTTCGTCGTCGTGGACGCGTCGCACGTGAGCCGGAATGTCAGCTCTTTCCCGGATTCCGTCTGGAGCGCGGTCAGGATTCCTTTCGCCCCCTGGACGTCGACGGTATATGTCTCCGAATGAGTCATCAGCGTGCCCGTCGCGGCGTCGCCCGACAGATTCGAGGAAGACTGGGGGTGAATCAGGAACATGAAGAGCAGCGCCCCGGTCACGAGGCCGCCGGTGAAGACCGTGCCGTAGCGGATGAACGAAGGAGTCTGTATGAACGCTCGGAAGGACTCCGTCCATGTCCGCCGCGCAGCCGGCGCCGCCGCGATTCTGGAGCGGACATCGGCCCTGATCCTGTTTCCCAGGTTCGCCGGGGGCTCGACCTGGCGCACGGAAGAGAGTGCGGAAGCGACGGCTTTGATTTCGGCGTGGAGTTTGCGGGCAGAGGCGTTACGCCGGAGCACCTGTTCGAGCGCACGGTGCTCGGAGGGAGAGAGATCTCCGTCCAGGTCCCTGTTGATCATCTCATGAAGCTGTTCTCCGGTCATTGCGCCGTACCCCTTTCTTCTTCAGTATGTCCTTCAGCGATTGCCGCGCGCTGAAGAGTCGTGATTTCACTGTCTTTTCAGGTAGATCCAGGACCTGCCCGATTTCGCGGTACGAGAGCCCCTGGATATGTTTCAGAACGATCACGGCCCGCTGATCCACGTTGAGCATCATCAGCCCGTCCTGGATCCTCCGCTCTTCCCGCACCGTCTCGTCGTCTTTCTCATCCGGCGTTTCGGCGGCCAGATCGTTTCCGTCGAGGCCTTCGAACCGCTTTTTCTGCTCCAGGGCATTGAGGGATTCGTTCACCGCAATGCGGTAGAGCCAGCTGAAAAACTTGTACTGCGGGTCAAAACGTTCCAGATTCTCGTACGCCTTGACAAAAACCGACTGCGAGACATCCGCCGCATCGTCCGAGTCCCTCACCATCCGGAGCGCGAGATTGAATATCGTCCGCTGGTGTCTCTCAACGAGCATATCGAACGATCTGATTTCGCCCGCCCGGCATTGCCGGACGAGATCTTCATCACTGTGCTCTGTCATAATTACTGTCCGGCGTCAAAAAAGTTGGATTATGCAATCTCAAAAATGAGGTCAAAACGGGCTATTTTGAAGACGTCCCTGACCATACGGTTCATATTGATGAGTTTTATCGCCTTTCCCGATTTCTTGAGGCGCTGCTGGGTGGCGAGGAGGACTCCGAGGCCGGCGCTGGAAATGTAATCAAGCTCCTTGAAGTCCACGACGGCGGACGTTTCGAGCAGGGCAAACACTTCCCGTGCCCTGTCGACCTGCGCCGCGTCGAGCCTCCCTGTCAGGACAATGGTCCCCGTATCGTTGACGGTGATGCTGAACATGCTACGTCTCCAGGTGTTTTGTCAATGTAATTCTGCTTGTGCCGTCGACGTAGTCGTAGGTCAGGCCGTCAAGCATCTCTTTCGCGATGAATATGCCCAGCCCCCCGGGCTTGCGGTCCGTGAAGGGCTTGTCGAACTGCGTCTGCGTCGGTCGCGTGACGTCGAACGGTACGGGAGTCTGTTCTTCGAGGCGGACGGTCACCGTGCTGCCGCTGCGGACCGCCTCAAGAAGGACCTCGTTCCCCGTCCCGTGCCCGTATTTCACGATGTTCGTGAAAAATTCCTCCACGGCCAGGTCGAGCACGTACGACGCCCGTGCGTCAAGCCGCTCTTCCTCGGCAAATTTCCGGAGGAAGCCGAAGACCGCATCGAGTGCCCGGATGTCCCTGTCAAATTGCTGGCGCATCGTCCCTGCCGGCCGGGTGTCCGGCCTGTCCCCTGTTCTGTTCGCTCATGTGCGCTTGATGACGACGATGGTCATGTCATCGGCCTGCGCGGCGGTCCCGGCGTGCTGGCGGACGGCGCCGATGATGCTGTCGATGATCTCCGCGGCACCAAGCGACCTGCGGCCGGAAACCACGGTCTCGATGTTCTTTTCGCCGAACTGTACCTGGCCGGGATTGACCGCCTCGGTGATGCCGTCTGAATAGATGACGACGACGTCGCCGGGCTGGAGCCGGATGGTCTCCTCCTGGTAAGGGAAATCCTCCATGATGCTCAGGACGAGCCCGCCGGTGGAAAGCCGCTTCGGTTCGCCTTCTCCCGAGAAGAGGAACGGGTTGTCGTGCCCCGCGTTGCAGTACGTGAGCGAGTGGTTCGTCGTGTCCAGGCGGCTGTAAAAGAGGGTCACAAACTTGTCCGAGCTCGTGCTCTGGTGAAGGAGCTTGTTCGACCGCGCAACGCACACGGCGGCCGTCTGACTCGCGAGGGTCTGTCCCCGGAGGGTCGCCTGGACGTTCGCCATCAGGAGGGAGGCCGGGAGGCCTTTGCCTGAGACGTCCGCAAGACAGACGGCGAGGTGCGTGTCGTCGACTGGGATGAAATCGAACGCATCGCCCCCCACAAGCTGCGCGGGAATGCTCACGCCGGCAATGTCGTACCCGGGAACCGAAGGGGGGATTTTCGGAAGGAGGTCCATCTGGATCGTCGCCGCCAGCCGGACTTCTTCTTTCATCCTCTGGAGGGTCTGTTCTTCCTCGTACAGGCGCGCGTTTTCCACAATCTGCGCGGATTGTCCCGCGATGATCGCCAGGAGGCGCTGGTCTTCTTCCGTGAATGAGACATTGTCCCGCTTGTTGTACACCGTCAGGACGCCCACGAGCGTCGATTTGACCATCATCGGGACGCACAGGAGGGAGCGGATCGATTCGTCCCACTGCACGCCGCGGAACCGTTCGTCGGTCCGGGGGTCGTTGATCGTGAGCGGCTTCTTGTTGAGGTGCATCCACCCCAGGAGGCTCTGGCTGAAATGGTACTGGGGGGACTGCATCGAGCTTGCCATCGTGCGGACGAGCGTCTTCATCACATCCTGGGAACGGTGGTCGACGAGCGTGATGACCCCCTGTTCGGCCCGGATGGCGCGGATCGACCTGTGGATGATCGTCCGCATGATGTCCTGCAGGTTCACGGAAGCCCCGATGGCCCGGGCAAGGTCATTCAGGATCGACAGCTCTTCAACCGCCCTTTTCAGCCTGCGGTTTTCTTCCTGCGCGGTAAGTGCGCCTGAGCCGGGTGCGTCCTGAGGAGCCATGGGGATGAACGTGTCATGAGAGGAAAAAAGTGCTTCAAAAGTACGGAAACACCGGGTCAAAAAGCAAGGGAGGGAGAGGGGGCCGGGGAAAAAGCCCGGCGGGGGCGCCGCTACACGCCCCCGGCCGGATCGCCGGACCGCTGTCGCGCACCCACAACGCGACGCAACAGCAGCAGACCGGCAGCAATAAGCGCGAGCCGCAGGTACGACGGCCAGAGTATCCCCCATCCGGCGGATTCCAGCGACATGCGGCGGTAGATCTCCATCATGTGCGTCGAGGGGAGAAGAAGCGAGAATATCTGCAGCCCTTTCGGCATGGCCTCGAGCGGCCAGCTCCCCCCCGAGACGAGCACCAGCGGCATGGAGGTGAAAAACACCATCTGCACGACACCGACCTTGCTCCGTATGAGTGTCCCCAGGAGCGATCCGATCGTCACAAGGCAGGTTCCCGCGAGAATCCCCAGCAGGAGTATGCCGACAATGCCCCCTCCGAACGGGATCGCCAGCCAGGTGTGCGTCCCGAGAACCCCGACGGCCATCCAGAACATGGTCATGAAGATATACGGGGCGGATTTTCCGATGAATATCCGGGAGGGGGTGTACTGCCCGCCCCCGGGTACGGGACCGGCCGCGGCGTCTCTCGCCCACGACATCCCGCATCCGAGTATGACGACCTGGTGGATGAGGAGCATCAGGAGAAGCGGGATGATGAAGTTCGCGTAGTTGGACGCGGGATTGAAGAGCACGCGCGTCTGCAACGAAACAGGGGTATACGCGGCAAGAGCCGCGGAGCGAAGCGCACCCCCCCTCATCATCCTGTCGACGGCGACCGACCCGGAAGCGGTGGCGAGCACCCCCTGCACGCCCCGCTGGGCATAATTCCCCGTGATGATGTTGGAGGCGTTTGTGAGCATCAGGAGCTGTGCGGGGTCACCCCGTTTCACCGACCTCTCGAAATCCCCCGGGATGACGACCGCCGCCCAGCATTCCTCCCTCATGAACCTGCCGGGAAGATCGTCCGCCGGGGAGATCACGTCCGCGACGGCGACCGATTCACCGGCATCGAGGCTCCGGACGATGGCGCGGCTCGATTCGCTCCGGTCCTCGTCGACGACGACGATCGGAACCCTGTACACCCTGGACTTCTCGTAGACCAACCCGAAGATGAGGGTGTAGACGAGCGGCCCCACGAAGAGGACCATGATGATGTTGGAATCCGTCCTCATGATGCCGAGCTCACGCCGGATGACCGACCACACGCCAAGGAAGAATGTCTTCATCGCAGCTCTCCAGCTTGCGTCAGGCCGTTCAGCTTCCTGCGCACGATCAGCGTCATCGCGGCAGTCACCACAAGTGCCATCACCGACATCGCGAGCACCGGCCCCAGGATGTCCCCGGTCCCCGCACCGTAGAGAACGATCCGGCGCCACGCAATGAGAAACGGGGTGAGAGGGATGAGGTCGCCGACCCATCGCACGAGGGGGACCATCGCCATCTGCGGAAACGTGTAACCCGACAGAAGAAACGCGGGGGAGGAGACGATGAATACGATCGGCATCGCATTTTCCGACTTCGAGACGAGCGAGGAGATGAGCATGGCGATCGCCGTCATGCCGGCGAGCATCAGCGTGAGTGCCAGGCCTCCGGCAAGCGCGGACCCGCGGAAGGGAACGCCGGTCAGAGAGAAGAGCCCGACACAATAGACGAGGCCCCACCCCCATCCGATGCCCACGTAGAAGAGCGCTTTTCCCGCAGCCATCGAGGAGAGGCTTCTTCCGGCGGCAAGAAGATCCCGGATGCGCCCCGTCTGAAATTCACGAACCCACGTGAGGGCCGCTCCCACGACGACGACCTGCTGGAGCAGCGCGGCGAGGATTCCCGGGATGAAGAAGTCGGCGTAGTTCTGACCGGGGTTGTACAGGAGCCGGGAAGACACCGTGACGGGTGCGTACTCCCGGAGCGCCAGGGAGGCGTCGGCGGACTTCTTTTCCAGCTTCTGAATGCCGACCCCCGCGGCGAACGCCGCGCTGACGCTCTGTACCCCCCGGAGAGCGTAGTTCGTGAGAACGATATTTGTGCCGTTGACCGTGCAGAGAAGCGGGGCTGTTATTCCCCGCTTGACGTCGGACTCGAACCCCGCCGGTATCTCCACGACACACTGTGCCTCTCCGCTGCGCAGCGATTCTTCGGCGTCCGCGGGACCGTTTCCCGGAGGAAGGACATCCAGGGATTCGCTCGACGCAAGGGCGCGCCGCAGTGCGCTGGAAAGCGCGCTGTTGTCTCTGTCGATTACGGCGGTCGGGATCGCACGCACGATCTGGGCGCGGTAGATGAGGGCCAGGAGAAGGCCGGCAAACAGGGGAACGACAAGGAGCGCCGCCCGGGTCCACCTGTCGCCGAGCACCGCCTGCAGCTCGCGTCGCGCAACGGCGAGCGTGTCGTTCAGGAATTTCACCTTGGGTCCCCCGCGGGGACGAGGACCGTCATTCCACGGGAGACTTCGAGCCCGGGATCGGCCGGGACCAGCTTCACTTCGAAGCTGCGCGTGTCGAAACTGTTCAGCTCGTTCGTTGCCCTCCGGGTGGCAAAGTCTCCCATCACGCTGAGGCGGACGATTCTCATCACGACCGGCGACGACCCCTTTGCGGGGAGGACGCACCGGAGGGAGTCGCCGACACGGAACGCTCCCGCGCTGCGCTCGTCGATGTTCACGATCACCCACCAGTGCGCGGGGTCGACAATCGTCATGAGAGGATACCCGGCGGACACGAGCTCGCCTTCGTTGACGATCCGTTTTTCCACGATCCCTCCGATCGGCGAGCGGAGCGTCGTTTCATCATAGTAGCTTTCCGCCTCGGCGAGGGCGTTCATCCCCTGCAGGTAGAGCTCCTTTGCCGCTTCCTTCTCTTCCGGCCGGGCGCCCCGCATGGTCATGAGATATTTCTCGTGCGCGGCGTCGCGCGCGTCCACGGCGGCCCGGTACCGGTAATCCGCCTCGTCCCACTGCTGGCTCGAGATTACCCCGTCGTCGTGGAGCGATTTCATCCTGTCGTACGTCTTTCCCATGATCTCCGCGGAGGCAACGGCCTGTTTCCAGAGTTTTTCCGCCATGGCCACTTCCTCCTTCCGGGCGCCGCTCAGGGCCATCGCGTACCTCGCCTGCGCGGCCGACATGGCGGCACGCGCCTGCGCGACCTTTGCGGCAACTTCGCGGTTCTCGAACCGGAGGAGCGTGTCGCCGCACGCCACGCGCGATCCTTCTTCCACGTAGAACTTCTGGATGCGCGCGGGAATCTTCGAAGCGATGTCGGCGCGCGTCGCTTCCACCGTCCCCGTGACGTATCGGGTGTGATCGGCAAAGATCATTTTTCCGGCAAACAGGACGAGGGAAAGCAGGACGGCCCCCGGGAGGAGCCAGAGTGAGGGGGTGTGCCGGAAGGCCCGGAGCGCCTTTCCTGCCGCTTCGTGAAGGGCGGCGTTCGTGGTTGTCGATGCCATTGTCAGAATACTCCTGTGAGCAATTCGGATGTCCGCCCGAGTGAACGGACAAGGTTTATGTAGGATACGCGGTACCTGTACAGGGCGGCCGCGCGGGCCGTCCTGTTTGCCACCAGCGCGGTCTGCGCGTCGATGACTTCGAGCGATGTTCCCATCCCCGATTCAAACCGACGCTCCGACATCCGGAGGGCTTCCCGGGCGAGCGTCACGGCGGATTCCGTCGAGACGATCTCCTTTTCCGCGGTCCGCATGTCGAAGTAGTATTTCCGCACTTCCAGCGCGATACCCCCGGAGGCGTCCTGCCTGAGAGCCTCCGTCTTCTTCGCCAGGAGCTCGTACTCGGCGGCGGCGGAGCGGTCCCTGAGTCCGTTGAACAGCGTGAGGCTCGCGCCGATCCCCACCGCCCACTTCGGATCGAAGGGCGTAAGACCCCTGTCGACGAGCTCATACCTGCCGAACGCGTAGATCTGCGGGAGCATTTTCCCGTCTTCGGTCCAGCCGGCGGCGCGCGCCGCGTCAATGCCGGCGTCGAGCATCGCAAGTTCGGGCCTGGAGGCGGCCGCCTCGGTCAGTGCGGACTCCAGGTCGACGCTCCGCGGATCATAGGAGAGTGTGTCCGAAAGGCCCAGGTCAACGCTGTCCTGAACGCCAAGCGTCTTCTTCAGCAGGCGGAAGGCGAGGGCCTCGTTGTGGCGGGCCTCGTCCAGGTTCCGGATCGCTTCGTTCTCGGCAAGCGACGCACGGATGAGATCGTACTGCGTCGCCATCCCCTGTTCGTGGAGCGCCTCCGCGTGCCGCCGGTGGTTCATGACGGTCTCGAGCGCCTCGCTTCGCGCCCCGACATTCATATGCGCGAGAAGGCATCCGTGATAGGCAAGGAGCGATTCCGTGACGCTCCGATCGAGCGCGAGCGTGTCTTCCATCGTCGCCTGGCGCAGGAGGCCGCGGGAGGCGCGTATCCCCGCCTCGATGCGGAGCCCCGTGAAGAGAGGGACGGTGGCCGACACGTCGGCGCGCACCGTCGAGCGGTCAAGAAGCTCGATCGGGGGGAGCGTGACCGACAGCCCTTTCGGGGGTATCGGAAGCGTGATCGGGTCCAGCGTGAGTGCAATGACGTCGTTGAGATAGCTGTACCGGGCGTTCAACGTGAGGTCGGGAACGTACTGGCGCCAGGACCTGCTGAGCTTCGATCCGGCGATCTCGACATCCCGGTGAGCGGCCTGCACGAGCGGATTGTCGCGGGCGGCCATCATGGCGGCGTCGCGAAGACTGATGCGGGGACCCGCGGGAGCGTCTGCACGGAGAACCGGAGCGCAGGCGATCGCCAGGCCGATAATCAACGCAGGATAACGGTGCCGTCTGTTCATCGTCACTCCGATTCCAGATGTTTCTTCATGGCAAGTTTCCAGCCCACCAGGAGCGGGACTTCTTCGAGGAGGGCCCCCGAGCGGCGGAGAGATGAGAGGAAGTTCACGCCTGCTTCGTCGATGAACCGCAGCCCGGAGCAGTGAACGACGAATCGGGGGACTCCATGTTCGGTTCCTTCCCTGACGACGTTCTCCAGAGCGATGACGTGCTCGCGGTCCAGCTCTCCCTCCAGATGGAGGTGGACTTCTCTCGATTCCCCGGTACGCGTCTCGATGTGGAACATCGTTTTGCTCTCCGTGTCTCTGTTCGCACCCCTGTTGCAATAGGGGTGCCAGCAGGAAAGAGGCGAACGCGAGCTCTATTCGGCGGTTATTATGCAATGGGGGGCGAATCGGTGGTTTTCCGCGGCGGTTTTCAGCGGAACCTTGGGACAGAGAAGAGGGGACAGGAAGAACTACGCGGAGGGATCGGGTCTTCGTATTCCAAGCTTAAGGAGGCGCGTGCGCAATGTACTGGGCTTCAACCCGAGCCGACGTGCGGCACCGCGCGGACCGTCGATGATCCAGTTCGTCGCGCGCAGCGTCTCGATGATCGATTCACGCTCCGCCTGAGGGAGGGGACCGGGATCAGCCGCAGGCTGCGCATGTACGGACGCGGGAGCGGTCTTCCCGGGGCGGAGCAGGTGAAAATATTCCGGGCCCACAGATGAGGTATCGCAGAGGACCACCGCGCGCTCGACAAGGTTTTCCAGCTCACGGACGTTTCCGGGAAATGAATAGTTTCTCAGTGCGGTCATTGCCTCGGAGGAGATCCGCTGGAGAGGCTTCTTGAACCTGTGGGCGTACTTTGTCAGAAAATAGGTCGCCAGGAGCGGGATGTCCTCGGGTCTCTCCCTCAACGGCGGCACCACGATCGGGACCACGGCCAGGCGGTAGTACAGGTCGGCGCGGAACGATCCTTCGTCCACCATCTTCTCAATCACGCGGTTCGTGGCGGCGATGACGCGCACGCGGACGGGAAACGATCGCGACCCGCCCACGCGCGTGACCTCTTTTTCCTGAAGCACGCGGAGAAGCTTGACCTGCATGTCGGGGGGAAGCTCGCCGATCTCGTCGAGAAAGAGCGTTCCGCCGTCTGCGACCTCGAACACGCCGATGTGCTGGTTGACCGCACCCGTGAACGCCCCCCGTTCGTGACCGAAGAGGTGGCTCTCCATGAGCCCCGAAGGGATCGCCGCGCAGTTGACCTTCACCAGGGCCCGGGAGGAGAGAGGACTCATGGCATGGATCGTGCGCGCAAAGAGCTCTTTTCCCGTTCCGGTTTCTCCCATGAGAAGCACCGTGGCGTCGGTCGCCGCGGCTTTCTCCACGGCCCGCATGACGTTGCCTATGGCCGCGCTGGCGAAGATGAGTCCCGAGACGTTAAACGCGTCGTTGATCTCTTCCTTCAGATATCTCCCCTCCTGTTCGAGCTTCGTGCGGAGGAGCTTGATCTCCCTGTACGACTGCATGTTCTCCAGTGCCAGACCGATCTGGACGGCAAGCTGCCCGAGAAACCGGAGATCGTCCGGGACGAACGGGCGGTCCGCGCCCGCGACCGCCGCCGCAACGGCAAGTATCCGCCGCGAGCGCGTGTACATGGGCATCAGGACCGCCGATACTTCTCCGCCCCCCGCGGCATCCCGGAGCGACACGAACCTCTCGAGTGCCCGCTGAATCTCCTCCGCACGCAGTATGACCGGGCGCCCGCCGGCGCACACTCCTTCCAGTATCGTCCCCTTCATGGGGATCGGCTCGATGCTCTGTATCGTTCCCCTGTCGGTCATCACCATTCCCCGCTCGAATGTCCCCTCCTCCGCCGCGTAGAACACGATGCCGACTCCGCGCACGGGATAGAGGGCGCGGAGGTGTTCCACGACGGCCGCGAAGAGCCGTCCGGGTTCGACCTCCGCAACAAGGGCGTTCGTGATATCGATGAGCCTCCCCTGCTCCTGCCTGTGCTTTTCGAGCTCCTTGACGTGAAGAACGTTCCTGAAGCCGAGGGCGATCTGGCCTCCGAGCCGTGCAAGCAGGAGTTCCTGCGCCGGGCTCAGGGGGGTCGTCTCGCCGCGGCCGATGTTGAAGCTCCCGATCAGTTTTCTCTCGGCCACAAGGGGAAGAACCAGCACCGAGGCGATCCCTGCCGAGCGGAGCTCGGCGGACGCCATCCCCGGAAGGCGGGGAGAGTCGGAAAGAATGAGCGTGGGACGGTTGGCCGCGGCGGCTTCTTCGATGTGGCTGCCGCGCAGTGCAAACGAGCCGAGCGACGGCATCGTGTTCGCGTCGTCACCGCTGAACCGGCGCATCAGCCCCGACGGCTCGTCATAGCGGTAGGATGCGGTACGACGGAACGGAAGTATGGAAGGCAGGATTTCCGCGACCCGCGTGAACAGCTCTTCCGCCCCGGCGGAGTCGAGGATCGTCGTGTTGATGTCGAGAATCGTCCCGATCAGATCCGCCTGTGTGCCGTCGGACATGTGAACCCACGACGTGAATAAAGAGTGGGCGGCAGGGGTGCCGCCCACCATGTGAACCGGGCTACACGCCGGGCGCGGGAGGAGGAGGCATCACCGCAGGGGTCTTCGATTTGAAGACCGCGTAACCGATGAGTCCGCCGAGCAGGCCGAAGAGCGGGTCAATGAACAGATGGAAGACGAACGTGATGCCCATGAGTCCACGATCACTCATCATCCCCTGGATCATCTTCATCGTCTCGGGGGGTATCTGATTCGCAAGCCCCATGTCCTCGAGCCGGTGCATCCCGCCGCCCATCGCCATGCCGAAGACGTACCGGAAGAGCGCGGTCAGGATAACCGTCACGACGGCACCGACAAGCCCGGCAAGAGCGCCGAGACCGATCCCGTCGCCGTTTGTCAGCGGGGGGCTCGACTCTTTCAGGTCCTTTTTATAGAAGAATACCGCCATGAATCCCCCGAGCATGATCCCCGCACAGCAAAAACAGTTGACGATACTCAGGATCGGTACGCCGGAGATCACTCCCATGATCACGCCGCCGTACAGGGCTGGCATCAGCTTCCCCGGTTTTTCAGGCATCGATGAGTCCTTTCTCTGGATGTGCCGTATGTGAATTGGGACGGGCGAACAACTGGCCGACACCTTCGACCGCGCCCGGGATGATAAGGAACGGGAACAGCACGCCGAACCACGCTCCCGTGGCCGCGCGAAGCACATTCGTCGATTCGTGAATACCCGCCGTTTCGAGGGCCACATCGACGAGCATCGGCAGGACGGTCACGGCGATGAACATCCTGCCCGGACTTTTCAGGCGGAGGAATCTCCCCGTAAACGGATACACGATCGCGCCGAACAGGAATCCGAAATAGATTGCTGAACACCTCCCGCACACCGCCAGGGGCTCGCCGAACAGATGAAACGAGCGGGCATCGATCTGGTGACAGAGCGGGCTGAAAAACGCGTACAGCAGGGTGCCGAGAGGAGCAAAGTCCTGCCTCGCGGCGGCGGCAGGCGCAAGCAGGATAAGCGCGCACCAGAGGGCCGCACCCGAAACTATCAACGCATACGTGAGCCGCGCAAATCGCATTCGAAAACATACCCGAAAATCCAGCGAGAGTCAAGCTGGTTGCTCCGGGCGCACTGAGCGCGCCCTTGCAATGACGCTTCGCTTGCCCAGACACGCCTTGATTTTCAGAAGGGACACGGGTATATTTTGCCATGACAACAGCCGCACCTCCCCATCCCCGTCGCTACGCGATCGCAGTGATACAGATGTCGGTGAGCGAGGACCCCGACAGGAACCTCCGGCATGCCACGGAGATGATTCGCGAGGCGGCCGGAAAAGGGGCCCGCGTGATATGCCTCCCCGAACTTTTCCGGAACCGCTATTTCTGCCAGCGGGAAGAGACCGCGGTGTTCGACCTCGCCGAGAGCGTGCCGGGCCCGACGACGGACGCGCTGTGCGAGACCGCGAAATCCCTGGGGACCGTCATCATCACCCCCGTATTCGAGCGCCGCGCTCCCGGCGTCTACCACAACAGCGCGGCGGTCATCAACAGTGACGGCAGGATCGCGGGATTCTACCGGAAGATGCACATCCCCGACGACCCCTCGTATTTCGAGAAATTCTACTTCACCCCCGGGGACCTCGGGTTCAACGCGTTCGACACCGCCGCGGGCAAGATCGGGACGCTCATCTGCTGGGACCAGTGGTACCCGGAGGGGGCGCGCCTGACGGCAATGCAGGGAGCCGACGTGCTCTTCTACCCCACGGCCATCGGGTGGCATCCGGCCGAAAAGGCGGAGTTCGGCGAGACACAGCGGGAGGCGTGGCGGATCGTGCAGCGCGGTCACGCCGTTGCAAACGGGATCTACGTGGCCGCGGCGAACAGGGTCGGCTATGAAAGTCCGGCGGACGGGGGAGCGGGAATCGAGTTCTGGGGTTCATCGTTCATCGCCGATCCCCAGGGTGCGATACTCGCGGAGGCCCCCGCGGACGGCGAAGCGATACTCACTGCGGTTGTGGATACGGGACACATGGAAGACGTGCGGCGCAACTGGCCGTTCCTCCGCGACCGGCGGATAGACGCATACGGCGGCATCACGCGCCGGTTTCTCAATGACGAACCCTGGAGCCTGGCGCCATAACACCCCCCCACAAGACCCCCACCGCCGCGGGATTCCGCATGCCCGCAGAATGGGAACATCACGAAGCGACATGGATCGGATGGCCCCATAACAGGACCGACTGGCCGGGAAAATTCGCCACGATCCCCTGGGTGTACGGGGAGATCGTCCGGAAGATCGCCCCGGGCGAAATCGTGCGCATCATCGTCGAGTCCGCCGCACACGAGGCCTCGGCCCGCAGGATTCTGAAGAACGCCTGCGTGGACCCCGCGAGGATCGAATTCTTCCGGTTCCCCACGAACCGGGGATGGGCCCGGGACTTCGGACCCATCGCCGTCAGGCGGGGAGACGCCGAGACGGCGATCGTCGGTTTCCGGTTCAACGCATGGGCAAAATACCCGGACTGGAAGAAGGACGCCAGGGTCCACGCCAGGGCAGCGAAGGCGCTCGGGCTCCGGCTCTTCGACGCGACCGTGGCGGGGAGACCGTTCGTGCTCGAAGGGGGATCGATCGACGTGAACGGCCGGGGAACACTCCTGACAACGGAAGAGTGCCTCCTCGACCAGAATGTTCAGGTGCGTAATCCGGGAGTTACGCGCGCGGAGATCGAGCGGGCGCTCGGTGAGACGCTCGGCACATCGAACGTCGTCTGGCTCGGCAACGGGATCGCCGGGGACGACACGCACGGACACGTCGACGACATCACGCGATTCGTCAACAGAACGACGATCGTCACCGCCGATGAACGCGATGCGTCGGACGTCAACTACGTCCCCCTGAAGGAAAACCGGGAACGGCTCGCCGGCGTGCGTCTTGAAGACGGATCGAAACCGGAGGTCGTTCCCCTGCCGATGCCTTCCCCTCTTTACTTCAACGGTCTCAGGATTCCCGCGAGCTACGCAAACTTCTACATCGCCAACGCGTGCGTGATCGTGCCGACGTTCAACGATCCGCGCGACCGCACCGCGCTCGGCATACTCTCGGAGCTGTTCACCGACCGGCCTGTCGTCGGCATACACGCCGTCGATCTCGTGCTGGGGTTCGGGACACTCCATTGCCTCTCGCAGCAACAGCCGGGGTAACAGACGATCTGGACGGGGAGAATTCCCAGTTCATGGTCGCGGATTCCTAATTCTTGGAATTCTACCGCGCAAACCCCGCGATTTGACCCGTTTTTGCCTGTCAGTCATGGCATGATATTCGCCCTCCCTTGTGTACTTGCCCGAAGAAAAAACTGCTAATTAAACGGAACACCTCAATACATAAGGCCGCATGATGAAACGGAAAATGGTCACAATCGACGGCAACGAAGCCGCCGCATACGTTGCGCACAAGCTGAGCGAAGTCATCGCAATTTACCCGATCACCCCCTCCTCCAACATGGGGGAATGGGCGGATGAATGGTCCTCCCAGGGGCGGAAGAACATCTGGGGGACCGTCCCCTCCGTCACAGAGATGCAGAGCGAGGGAGGCGCCGCGGGGGCAATTCACGGCGCACTCCAGACAGGCGCTCTCTCGACGACGTTCACGGCGTCGCAGGGCCTCCTGCTGATGATCCCGAACATGTTCAAGATTGCCGGGGAACTCACTTCGACGGTGTTCCACGTGTCGGCGCGCGCCCTCGCGGCGCAGGCGCTGTCGATTTTCGGCGACCACAGCGACGTGATGGCGGCCCGTTCAACGGGATTCGCGATGCTGTCGTCGAATTCGGTCCAGGAGGTGATGGACTTCGCACTGATCGCCCAGGCGGCGACTCTCGAGGCCAGATTGCCGTTTCTCCATTTCTTCGACGGGTTCAGGACGTCGCACGAGGTCATGAAGATCGAGCAGCTTGCCGACGAGGACCTGAGGGCGATGATCAGCGACGAGCTCGTCCAGGCGCACCGCATGCGCGCCCTCTCCCCCGACCATCCGGTCATGCGCGGGTCCGCGCAGAATCCCGACGTCTACTTCCAGGGACGCGAGACGGTCAACCCGTTCTACGCCGCGTGCCCGGGGATCGTCCAAAAGGCGATGGACAAATTCGCGTCCATCACCGGCCGCCAGTATAAACTGTACGAGTACGTCGGCAGCCCGAACGCAGAGCGCGTCATCATCATCATGGGATCCGGCGCCGAAGCAGCCCAGGAAACCGTGGAGCACCTCAACGCGAAGGGGGAGAACCTCGGCCTCCTGAAGGTCCACCTCTTCCGGCCGTTCGCGGTGTCGGAATTCGTCAAGGCGCTTCCCGCCTCCGTGAAGAAGATCGCCGTCCTCGACCGGGTCAAGGAACCGGGAGGCGCGGGCGAACCGCTCTACCAGGACGTCGTCACCGCGATCGCCGAGGCCATGGCCGCAAAGACGGCACCCTTCTCTTCGTTCCCCCACATCACCGGCGGCCGGTACGGCCTCTCCTCCAAGGAGTTCACCCCCTCGATGGTCAAGGGGGTGTTCGACGAGATGAAGAAACCGTCCCCGAAAAACCACTTCACGGTGGGAATCGTGGACGACGTGTCGCACACCAGCCTGCCCGAAGACCCGGCGTTCACGACGGAAGCGGACGATGTGGTCCGCGCCCTCTTCTACGGTCTCGGGGCCGACGGAACCGTCGGCGCGAACAAGAACTCGATCAAGATCATCGGCGAGGACACCGCGAACTACGCCCAGGGTTACTTCGTGTACGATTCGAAGAAGTCGGGGACCACGACGACCTCGCACCTCAGGTTCGGGCCCCGTCCGATCCATTCGACGTACCTCGTGGACCGCGCGAACTTCGTCGCCTGCCACCAGTGGTTCTTCCTGGAGAAGTTCGACGTGCTCAAATCGGCGATCCCGGGCGCGACGTTCCTCCTCAACAGCCTGTTCGGCCCCGACAAGGTGTGGGACGAACTGCCGCAGCACATCCAGCAGCAGATCATCGACAAGAAGATCAAGTTCTACGTGATCGACGGCTACAAGGTGGCGCAGGCCACCGGCATGGGCGCCCGCGTCAACACGATCATGCAGACGTGCTTCTTCGCGATCTCGGGAGTTCTGCCCCGCGATGCGGCGATCGCCGCGATCAAGAATTCGATCAAGAAGACGTACGGGAAAAAGGGAGACCAGATCGTCCAGCAGAACTTCGCCGCCGTCGATCAGACGCTCGCGAACCTGTTCGAGGTGAAGGTTCCCGCAAAGGTCACGAGCACGATCGCGATGCCCCCGGCGGTCTCGCCGAAGGCGCCGAAGTTCGTCAAAGAGGTGACCGCGGAGATCATGGCCGGGTTCGGCGATCTGCTCCCGGTGAGCAAGATGCCGGTCGACGGGACGTACCCGACGGGCACCGCACAGTGGGAAAAGCGGAACATCGCGCTCGAGATCCCGGTGTGGGACCAGCCGGTCTGCATCCAGTGCAACAAGTGCGCGATGGTCTGTCCGCACGCTTCCATCCGCGTCAAGGTGTTCGATCCGAAGTACCTGAAGGACGCCCCGCCCACGTTCAAGACCATGGACTACAAGGGATCGGAATACAAGGGGTTGAAATACACGGTGCAGGTGGCGCCCGAGGATTGCACGGGGTGCGGCCTCTGCGTCGAGGTCTGCCCGGCAAAGAACAAGTCGGAGACCAAGCTCAAAGCGATCAACATGCACGATCAGCCGCCGATCCGCGAGGCGGAGCGCGCCAACTACGAGTTCTTCCTCGGCCTCCCGGAGACCGACCGCAGGGAAGTGAAGGTCGACACGGTGAAGGGGTCGCAGTTCCTCCAGCCGCTCTTTGAGTACTCGGGAGCCTGCTCGGGATGCGGCGAAACCCCCTACGTGAAGCTCGCCACGCAGCTCTTTGGCGACAGGATGATCGTCGCGAACGCAACCGGCTGCTCGTCGATCTACGGCGGGAACCTCCCGACGACCCCCTGGACGCTGAACAAGGAAGGGCGCGGGCCGGCATGGTCGAACTCGCTCTTCGAGGACAACGCGGAATTCGGGCTCGGGATGCGGCTCGCGGTCGACAAGCACAATCAGATGGCGAAGGAGCTCGTGAGCACGCTCGCCCCGGCAATCGGGACCGAGCTCGCCAAGGGTATCCTCGAGGCGGACCAGAGCGACGAGACGGGAATCTACGCGCAGCGCGCGCGGGTCGCCGAGATGAAGAAGAAGCTCGGGACCGTGAACTCGCCCGAAGCGAAGAACCTGCTCAGCCTCGCCGAGGCGCTCGTCAAGAAGAGCATCTGGATCATGGGCGGAGACGGGTGGGCGTACGACATCGGGTACGGCGGGCTGGACCACGTTCTCGCTTCCGGGCGGAACGTGAACGTCCTCGTCCTCGATACGGAAGTCTACTCCAATACGGGGGGACAGATGTCGAAATCCACCTCCCGGTCGGCCGTGGCGAAGTTCGCCGCGGGCGGGAAGCCGCTCGCCAAGAAGGACCTCGGCCTCATCGCCATGCAGTACGGCACCGTGTACGTGGCGGCCGTGGCCATGGGAGCGAACGACATGCAGACGATCCGCGCTTTCATGGAAGCGGAAGCGTATGACGGTCCCTCGCTGATCATCGCCTACAGCCACTGCATCGCGCACGGGATCAACATGACGACCGGGATGACGAACCAGAAGGCCGCGGTGGAATGCGGACACTGGCCCCTCTACCGGTACAACCCGATGCTCGTGCGGGAAGGAAAGAATCCGCTCAAACTGGATTCGAAGGCGCCCAAGATCAGGTTCGAGGATTATGCGTACACGGAAGCGCGGTACAAGATGCTGACGAAGAGCAACCCCGAAGAGGCGAAGCGCCTGATGGCCCTCGCAGAAGAGGACACGAAGCGGCGGTACCGGATATTCGAGGAGATGGCGCGCGAAGAAAGCGCGCCCGCGACACCGGCACAGGCCGCGCACTAGCGCGGGGCGGTTCCACGAATCCATCATTCGAACGTACGAACGGACAACACGACAATGGACCTGACAACGAAGTATTTAGGACTCACGCTGAAGAACCCGATCGTCCCCTCAGCCGGCCCGCTCTCCCACACGCTGGACAGCATGAAGCGCCTGGAAGACTCCGGCGCGGCGGCGATCGTCATGTACTCCCTGTTCGAGGAGCAGATCGTCCATGACGCCGCGGAGCTGAATCATTTTCTCACGCAGGGGACGGAGAGCTTTGCGGAGGCGATCACTTACTTTCCGGAGGCCGACGACTACAATCTCGGTCCCGAAGAGTACGTGGAGCACATCCACAGGGCAAAGGGAGCGCTCGGCATACCGGTGATCGGAAGCCTGAACGGCGTCTCCACGGGCGGATGGGTGAAGTTCGCGAAGAAAATCGAGGAGGCGGGAGCCGATGCCATCGAGCTGAACGTGTACTACATTCCCACGGACCCGGCCCTCCCGGGGACCGACGTGGAGGATCGGTACCTGGACGTCCTCCGCACGGTAAAGAGCACGGTAAAGATCCCGGTCGCGATGAAACTGAGCCCGTTCTTCAGCTCGATGGCCAACATGGCGCACCGGCTGGACGCGGCGGGGGCGGACGGGCTGGTGCTGTTCAACAGGTTCTACCAGCCCGATTTCGACCTCGAGGCGCTCGAGGTGGCGCCCAACGTCATCCTGAGCACGCCGCAGGCGCTCCGGCTGCCGCTGCGCTGGGTCGCGATACTGCACGGGAGAGTGAAGGCGTCGATCGCCGCCACGAGCGGCATCCACACGACGCAGGACGTTCTGAAGATGCTCATGGCGGGGGCGGACGTGACGATGATGTGCTCCGCCCTGCTCAAGCACGGCGCCGGCAGGATCGGCGAAGTGCTTGTCGAGCTCACCCGGTGGATGCAGGAACACGAGTACGAATCGGTGAGCCAGATGAAGGGAAGCATGAGCCAGAAGTCGGTGGCGGACCCGGCGGCATTCGAACGGGCGAACTACATGAAGGCGCTGAACAGCTACAAGTAATCCCCCCGAAACACGCGAACGCCCGCAGGCGGTTTCACCGTCGGCGGGCGTTCGTCGTTCATCCCTGCGCGCGTCACTCGCGGCCCCGCCCCGGGGGTTCCCCGGGGACCGGTTACTTCTTCCTGTCCAGGATCTTCTCGATCTCGTCCATGACCCTGTTCATCTTCTTCATCGCCAGCTCGAAGGGGACGGGACCCGTCATGTCGATCCCCGCCTTCTTCAGGAGCGCGATCGGATAATCGGAGCTTCCCGATTTCAGAAGCTGCAGGTAGCGCTTCGTCGCCTCCTTGTCCCCCGCGAGGACCTCTTCCGAAAGGGCGCCGGAGGCGGTCAGCGATGTGGCGTACTGGAAGACGTAGAAGTTATAGTAGAAGTGAGGAATGTACGCCCACTCCGCCTTGATCTCGTCGTCCACGACGCAGACCCCCCGGTCGCTCCCGTAATACCTCTTCGTGATGTCCATGTAGAGTTTATCGAGAACGTCGCCGGTGAGGGTCTCACCCTTCTCCGCCATCTCGTGTATGCGGAGCTCAAACTCCGCGAACTGCGTCTGGCGGAAGAGCGTCCCCCTGAGGTTGTCGAGGTAGCTCCCCAGCAGCGTCAGCCGGACGTCGTCGTCCTTTATCGTCTTGAGCATGTAGTCCATCAGGAGCGCCTCGTTGAACGTCGAGGCCACCTCCGCGACGAATATCGAGTACTGCGACGTGGGATACGGCTGCGACGTATTGGAGAGGTAGCTGTGCATCGTGTGGCCGAACTCGTGGGCCAGCGTGCTTACGTCGTCGTACTTCCCGTTGAAGTTGAGCAGCATGTAGGGGTGGACGTCGTAGGCCGCCCCCTGGGAATACGCACCGGAGCGCTTCCCGTCGCTCGGGTACACGTCGAGCCACCGGTCCGCGAATCCCTTTCTTGCCACGCTGATGTAATCCTCGCCGAGGGGCGCGAGGGACGCCAGGACCAGCTTTTCCGCGTCCTCGTACGTGTAGTCGATGTCCACGTGTTTGACGAGCGGGCCGTACAGGTCGTAGTAGTGGAGCGTATCGAGCCCCATCATCCGGGCGCGCAGGCGGAGATAGCGGTGGAATGTCCCCAGGTTGTTGTTGACGCTGTTGACCAGGCTCGTGTACACCGCCACCGGGATGTTGCTCCCGTCCAGCGCGGACTCGACGGAGCTTTTATACTTGCGGGCCCTCGCGTAGAACATGTCCTTCTTGACTTCCGCATAGAGCTGGGTGCCGAACGTCGCGCGAAACTCGTTGAGCTTCCCGAAAAACGTCCCGAACACTTTCTTCCTGTCCTCCCTGTTCGGAACGCCCCGGTAGAGCGTGAATGCGGCCTTGTCGAGCTTCACCGTCTTCCCGTCGCTCAGCGTGACGCTCGGGTAGGGGAATTCCGCGTTCGAGAATATGCCGTAAATGTTGTCCGGCCCGTCAGCCATCAGCCCCGCGTCGGCGATGATCTTTTCCTCGGGCTCCGTTCCCGTGTGCGCCTTCCTCCGGAGCACGTCGTCAATGTTCTGCCTGTAGATCTTCAGCTTCGGCTCACGAGCGAGAAAGCCCCGGATCTTCTCCTTCCCCATCTTGAGAAGTTCCGGCTCGATGAACGCCGCCTTCGCCCCGAACGTGGAACCGATCTGCCCCATCGCCTGGACCATCGCGAGATATTTCGGGTCCCGGGTGTCCTGGTCGGATGCCATGCTGGCGTAGGCGGAGAGCCGCGCAAACTCCTTGCCGAGGCTGCTCGACAGATCCAGACAGGCAAGAAGCGTCTTCGGGTTCGACGCGAGCTTTCCGCGGAACTTTTTCAGTGCGCCGTTCTTCTTTCCGGCCGTCCCCAGCCGGGCTTCGAACGACTCCTTCGACTTCTGCCACGCATCGTCCGTGGGGTACAGGTCCGCCAGGTTCCACCGGTAGGCATCCGGTATCTTGCTCCGGTCCCGCTGCTGGCTGAGCGAGCTTGACGACGCAGCCAGTGACAGACCGAGTATGCACAGCGTGACATCGCGTAGCGGGTTCATCGGGTCTCCGTTCATGTGTGGAAGGTTCTCCTGCGTGAATGTCTCATGAAGGCCAGAGGCCGGCGGAACTCCCGACCCAGTCCATGTGCTTATTGTGATCGACCCCCATCAACGGGCCCCGCCCCATGCGGACGAGATTGAGCACCGGAACGGGGCGGTCACGCCAGATGTAGAGAATGCGAATCTCCGCCTTCGTGGGTCCGGCCGGGGTGTCGATGAGCGGGGCATATTCCACTTTCCTCTGGAGGACGTAGTCTTTTCTGTGTGCCCGGTGTATCGCTTCGATGTCGGCTGGCGCGGGGGCGACTTTCACGCCGCTCCCGGCGAACGAGAAGAGCGGTTTCAGAACCCACGCTCCGAGGTCATCCGGGACGCGGGGGAGTTCAGACAGGAAATGCGTCTCCGGCACCGCGGGGTGTTTTATGAAGGGGAGCGAGAACTTGCTCATGCGGAAAAACCAGTTGGGGTGGCCTGCCCACTCGACGTCGATGTCGTCTCTCAGCTCAAACCCGATGCGCGCCCCTGATTTCTCCAGATCTTCCGGGATCACCCGGTTATAGATACGGTCGACGGGAATGAGCGTTGCCCCTTTTTTGTAATAGAGCCGGCGTCCCTTCCGGACGACGTCCCGGATATTGACAAGGTTGATCCCCATCAGCCGGGATGTCAGGAGGAAATCGGGGAGCGTCTTTTGCTGGAGCGGGTCGATTTCCATCAGAATGACGTTTTCCGGGGCTCTCTTCCCGAGTATCGCCTCCCGCAGGAGCATCTCGTATGCCCCGGCATCCATCCCCCCGGCGTACCCGGCAAGATCCTCCGGCAGGTCGTACACGGCTCCGTACTCCTGACAGAGGACGGGCTGGTAGCCGAACAGCGTGGGAAAACCCTGAAGCTCGATGAGCCGCGGGGCGAGCGTCCCGTCGGCCTTCCTCTCGATCCCGAAATCCACCGCGGCAAACAGCGGGTGCGGATCCTCCCGGGGCACATTCAGCCGCGCCGGAACGGCCCGGTCCGACGCTTTCATGTATGCGGGATCCCCCACGAGCTGCTCCATCATTTCGCACCCGAACCTCTCCATATCCCGCAGCGTACCCGGAGGTATGAACACCGGGGTCTCGCAGACGCGGAAGCCGACGTGCGCGCCCGAACGGGCATCGAGCCGCTCGAGCAGGCGCCGGTACCGGTCGGAGCTCCATTTCCTGTTGAAATCCGCTCGGAGTTCTTTAATCATTTCTCCCGCCGGTTTGGTAGTATGCACTGCATGGAATCAGATGATGCCGTTCGACAGGTCCCACAGAAACTGCCGCTCTGTCATAGAAGGAAACGCCCTCCCGCCATGATCTTTCTGTCGTCGATCCAGATATCGAAATTCGTCCCGACGACGTCGATGTGCGTCGACGAGATCCAGTCGGCCCCCGTGTGCTCGGCGTAGGGATGCCCGAAGGCGATATGGACGCCGGGGATCTTCTCGTCCTGCAGAATATGTCCGATGACGCGCGTCAGGGCGATGTTCGTTCCGATGGCGAACTCCCCCACCCTGTCGCTGTTCGCGTCGGTGCGGCAGTACTCCAGGAATTCCTTTTCAAGCTCCCGGTTCGCCGAGCCGGCGCTCCGTATCCTGCTCTCCCGGATTTCAATCGTCAGGGGGCTGGCGGCCAGGTCGCCGTACTTCGCGCAGAGGTAATCCCCCACCACGCCGTCGACGACGAACGTCCCGTCAAGCCGCGCCGGCGACGTGAAGATCTCCCCCCCGGGGAGGTTCCCCCACTTGTCCGGGCTGATGATGCCGCTCGTCTTGAGCCACCGGAGCGACGGACTGAGCTCCGCCGTGACGTCGGTCCCCAGGGGCGTCGTGGCGCGGATGCGCCGGGCCTTCCGGGCCAGTTCCCAGACACGCGTGCTGAGGTCGTCCACGGCGAGGAAATCCGCCCGCATCCCCTCCATCATGATGCGCCTGTTGATGTTGATCATGTGGGCGTGGCGTATCTTCCGCTCGGTGACGATCTTCGTCATCTGCATGCGCGTGACGAGCTCGCCGGTCTGCCCGTGCGCGGCGAAGATGCTCACCTGGCTCCGCGTGAGATCCTCCAGGATTTCCTCCGGCATCGCGGCGTGGGGGCGGGGACCGAAATCCTCCAGGATGAACACTCTGCACGGGGCGCCCGTCTTCAGCACCTCGGCGTGGAGCGCGGCGCCGATCTCCCCGCACGCCCTGTCCGTGATGAGCGTGACTTTTTCCTCCGGCCGCACCCTGAGACAGACGTTGACGGCGTTCCGCGCCCCGGGAACGAGGTCTTCGTGGACCCTGATGTCCTGCAGCGGGTTGTTCATCGTTCAGAGTCCGTACCGGGTTTCCTCGATGATGTAATCGACGACGGCCTTCAGGTCTCCCGTCTTCTCGAACACGCGGAGCTGGCGCTCGGCACCGGTCCCCATCTCGAGGATGCGGGCGATGTATTCGACCTCGCGGCGGCTCCCGAGTCCGTCGACGACGTCGTCCACGAATTCGAGAAGCTCCGCGATCAGCTCCCGCGCGGGAAGCTCCTCCTGCCGGCCGAAGTCGATCAGCTTCCCCTCGGTGCCGTACCGGCTCGCCCTCCACTTGTTTTCCATGATGAGCGCCCTCCGGTAGAGCCGGAACCCCATGTTGGCGGCGTAGAGGTTGTACAGCTTGACGACGACCGCCTGCATCAGCGCGGCGAGCGCGATCGTCTCGTCGGCGCGCATCGGTATGTCGCACACCCTGAATTCGAGCGTCCCGAAGAAGGGATGGGGCCGGATGTCCCACCAGATCTTCTTGGCGTTGTCGATGGACTTCGTCTTGATGAGGAGGTTGACGAAGTTCTCGTACTCGCCGTAGCTCTGGAAATAGTCCGGGATGTTCGTCCGCGGGAACTTGTCGAAGACCTTGCACCGGTAGGATTTCAGCCCCGTGTTGTACCCCTTCCAGAACGGGGAGTTGACCGAGAGGGCGAGGATATGGGGGAGGAAATACCGGGCCGCGTTCATCAGGTGGATCGTGGTTTCCCGGTCCTCGATCCCGATGTGCACGTGGAGGCCGAAGATCAGGTTCGCGCGCGCGACCTGCTGCATGTCCTCGACGATCGCCCTGTACCTGTCGTCGGGAAATATGTCCTGCGTTTTCCAGTCCGCGAACGGGTGGGTCCCGGCCGCCGCCAGGCGCAGGTTGTTGTCCTGCGCAAGCCGGACCATCTGGCGCCGGAGCTCGAACACTTCCTCCCGTGCCTCGCCGATCGTCCGGCAGATCCCGGTGCCGACTTCGACGACGGAGCCGTGCATCTCCGGCTTGACGCGCTCCTGCAGCCGCATCTTCCCCTGCTCGATGATCTGCGCCTGGATGTGCGAACGGAGGTCCCTCGTCACGGGATCGACGGTCTGGTATTCCTCCTCGATGCCGAGCGTGAAACTCGGGCGCGCGCTCATCGGGGCTCCCCCTTTTTTCTGGCCGGGACACGCTTCTTCGGCGCGGCGGGCGCGGGCGGCGGGTCGGACCCCTTCAGGAACTCCGCCCAGCGGTATTCCTTCGGCATCCCTCCCCCGCCGGTGACGCGCGCGACCGCCATCGCGGCGACCGCGTCGACGACCCACGCGAAGTTCCCGGGACCGACGGAATTGATGTCCGCGTCCGGGGCGGGATTGAGAAAGTCGATGGCGTACGGGATGCCGTCCCGGATCGCGAATTCCACGGTGTTGAGATCGTACCCCAGGGCGCGGTTGAGCGTCAGGCAGTCATCGGTGATCCGCTGTTCCAGCGCCGCTCCGAGCGGCGGGGCGTCCAGCACGTACCGCCCCTCGTGCGGCCTCCGGGGATCGTACCGCATGATGCGGACCTTCTCCCGTCCGATGCAGTAGCACCGGACGTAGTCCTGGAATTCGATTCCCTCCTGGAGCGTCATGACGAGATCGCCGGTCCGGTGATACGCGTCGAAGAACTCGGGCTCGTTGTTGACCCTGTAGACGTGCTTCCACCCCCCGCCGCTGTGCGGCTTGAGGAACGCGGGGAAGCCGACGGTGCGGAAGACGTCGTTCCAGTCGAGAGGATAGATGAGGTTCCTCATCGACATCGACGTGGTGTCCGGGGGGTGGCTGTTCGAGGGGAGCAGGACCGTCTTCGGCACCGCGACCCCGAGCTGCGATGCCAGCGCGTAGTTGAAGAACTTGTCGTCCGCGCTCCACCAGAAGGGGTTGTTGATCACCGTCGCCCCGTGAAGGACCGCGTGCTTGAGAACCGCCCTGTAATACGGAATGTCGTGCGAGATCCTGTCGATGATGAGGTCGTACCGGGAGGGAACTTCCATGTCCGTGGTGCCGATCTTCATGAGCTCGGCGCGGACGTCGGCCGACGAGGCGGCCGCCATCTCGTTGATGCGCGCGACCACGGCGGGAGGGAACGAGTTTTCCATGCCGAACAGTATGCCGATCCGTTTCATGGGAGCTCCGGGAATTGAGAGACCGTCAGTGTGCGGGGCTTTCTACTGTATGAATTTCGTTACCATCCGCTGCCAGAAGGGCCAGTCGTGCCCTGTCCCGTCACCCCAGACGTCGAGCGTGCGGGGTATCCCCTTCTCCTGGAGGATGCGGGCGAGCCGAACGTTGTCGCCCAGGCATATGTCGCTCTCCCCCGTGGCGAGGACGAACGAGACCTTGCCGCCGTAGAGATCCAGATACCACCGGTCGGTCAGGTTGGGAAGGTAGTCGACGGGGTTGTTGAAGTAGCAGTCATTGTCATAGTACCCGGCGATGAACTGCCTGATGTCGAATGCGCCACCGAGGCTGATGCAGGCGTCCACCCTGTCGGGGTGGCGCAGCGTCAGGTTCATCGCATGGTAGCCGCCGAAGCTGCACCCGGTGACGGCGAGCCGCCCCGAACTGTTCCGGGCCGCAACGAAGGGGAGGACTTCATCGAGCACGTAGTGCTCGAACGCCATGTGGCGCGTGACGCGCATGCGGGGAGGAACGTCGTAGTTGTACCAGCTCTCCGCGTCCACGCTGTCGACGCAGTACAGCTGCACGCGACCTTCCGCGACGGGACGGCGGAGGGCGTCCACCATCCCCCGGTCCTCGTAGTCGTAAAACCTCCCCTTGGATGTCGGAAAGACGACAGTGGCCGTCCCCGCATGGCCGAATACGAGAAGCTCCATATTCCGTCCGAGCGAAGGGCTGTGCCAGGCGTGATACTCTCGGTTCATCAGGCGGGTTTCTTTTGCACTATATATAGAGATTTCGGTGTGGAGAGTCAAGAAACCTGCCATTTTGGGGGGAAGGGGAAAATTTGTATAATGGATTGTCCCGCCTGCGGCGGGACGCACACAGCGCGCTTCGCTTCGTTGGCAGGAAGACCCACTCAGAGAAAAGGACCGACAGGGATATGAAGGGATTCAGGGAACGGCTGCAGAACAACGAGGTCGTCGTCTTCGACGGCGGCGTCGGGACGTACCTGTACGAAAAAGGGATATTTATCAACACCTGCTTCGACGAGCTGAACATAACGAACCCGGACATCGTGAGCGAGGTGCACCGGGATTACATCGCCGCCGGGGCGGACGTGATCGAGACCAACACGTTCGGCGCCAACAGGTTCAAGCTCGCGCCCCACGGACTGGAGCCGAAAGTCTACGAGATCAACCTGAAGGGGGCCCAGCTGGCGAAGGCCGCTGCCCGCGGCGAGGTTCTCGTCGCCGGTTCCGTGGGACCCCTTGGGGTGCAGATCGAGCCCCTCGGGAAGCTGTCGTACGGCGAGGTACGGGAGGCGTTCAAGGAACAGATCAGGGGGCTCATCGACGGCGGGGCGGATATCATCGTCCTCGAGACGTTCGTTCTCGTCGCCGAACTCGACCAGGCGATCCGCGCGGTGAAAGAGCTGAACGGGGAAATCCCCGTGATGGCGCAGGTCACGATCAACGACGACGGAAACCTCCTGAGCGGCGCCACGCTCGAAAGCTACGTCAAGGCGATGGAGACGACCGGCGTCGACACGCTGGGATTGAACTGCTCCGTCGGCCCCAGGGCGATGCTCGACGCGCTCGAGACGCTCAAGACGCTGACCGCGATGCCCATCTCGGTCCAGCCGAACGCCGGCCTCCCCCAGAGTATCGGCGGGCGGAACATCTACATGACATCGCCGGAGTACATGGCCGAGTACGCGAAGCGGTTCATCCAGACGGGCGCGACGATCGTCGGGGGGTGCTGCGGAACGAACCCGGACCACATCCGGGCGATCCGGCGCGCCGTGAGGGCGCTGCAGCCCGTCAAGCGGATGGACAGAAATACCGCCAGTCTCGCGGTAACGGCCCCCGAGGCCGTGCACGTCGTCGAGCGGACGGAGAAATCGCGCCTTTCGACAAAACTCGTGCGCGGAGAATTCGTGGTGCTCACGGAGCTGGTCTCCCCGAAAGGAGTCTCCCCCGTGAGGGAGATCGCGAAGGCGCGGCGGCTCCATCATTTCGGGATCGACGCGATCAACATCCCCGACGGGCCGCGCGCTTCGGCGCGCATGTCCGCGCTGGCGATGGCGGCGATCATACAGCGGGACATCGGGATCGAGACCGTTCTCCATTTCGCGTGCAGGGACAGGAACGTGATCGGGATGCAGTCCGATCTCCTCGGCGCATGGGCTCTCGGACTCAGGAACGTCCTCGCGATCACGGGGGATCCTCCCAAGCTCGGGAACTACCCGAATGCCACGGCGGTGTTCGACGTGGACGCCATCGGGCTGACCAACGTCATCAACCGGCTCAACCACGGTCTCGACCTTGCCGGCAATCCCATCGGCGACCCGACCGGTTTCAGTATCGGCGTGGGGGTGAACCCGGGTGCGATCAACCTGGACGAAGAGATCAAGCGCCTCGAGTGGAAGATCGAGGCGGGGGCGGAGTACATGATCACGCAGCCCGTGTTCGACCTTCGCATACTCGAGCGTTTCATGAAGAAGATCGCCGGCGTGAAGATCCCCCTGGTCTGCGGGATCTGGCCGCTCGTCTCCTACCGGAACGCCGAGTTCATGAACAACGAGGTCCCCGGCGCATCCGTGCCGGCGGAAATACTCGAGAGGATGAGAAAGACGACGACGAAGGAGGAAGGATTCGCCGAAGGGGTGAAGATCGCCCGCGAGACATATGAGCGCGTGAAGGGAAGCGTGGCGGGGGTCCAGCTCTCCGCACCGATGGGAAGGATCGAAGGGATATTCATGATACTGGAGAAATGACGCTCCGACACTACGCGCGTTTCTCCCTCAGGATAGAAGCCGGGTCACGAAAAGTCCCGTGTTTATTGAAAGGGTCACGACCTCGAAGGGGATCATCCCGCCGCTGGGGAAATCGGCCGTGATCGGGGAAAAGTCGTATACCAACAAGGCGATATTCATCAACCCGCCCCAGCCGGAGACGGGTGTCGCCAGGGTCGATCTTCCCACGGACATGACGGGGATCGCCAGACGCAGTCCGGCCCGATCATCGACACCGTGAACCTGTCCGATCCCAACTTCAACGGCGTGATCATGGGGACCGGGGTCGTGAACGTCCAGGGGACGCTCGACGGAAACCTGACCATCTCCTCCTACAGCACTCCCGCTGCCACCACGAACAACATCGTCATACAGGGAGACATCCTGTACCAGCACGACCCCCGGAACGGCGCCAGCACCGACATGCTCGGACTCTGCGCGAACAACGACGTGATCGTTGCCGACGACATCGCCGGGGCGACGAACCGGACGATCGACGCGAGCATATTCGCGCGGCGCGGTGGGCACGTTCAACGGTTCGGCGACGCTCCAGTCCGGATTCTCCAAGAGGTACAAATACGATGACAGGCTTGCCGACCCGAACGTCCGCCCCCCGTCGTATCCCGGGTTCATCAGGAGATCGTACACGATTTCCCGGTGGTGGGAGAGCTATCACATCATGAATTTCAACTGACCGCCCGGGCTCATTTCCGTTCGTTGATTTTCCTGCCGGATTTGAGTTAATTGGCTGCATGTCCACCCCGCTCATGCAGCAATACGCCCAGGTGAAAGCGAAGCATCCCGACACGATACTTCTCTTCCGCATGGGGGATTTCTTCGAGACGTTCGAGGAAGACGCCAGAACGACCGCGCGGGTGCTCGGCATTACGCTCACCAAACGGGGAAACGGAGCCGCGGGGGAGATTCCGCTGGCGGGGTTCCCCCACCACGCCCTCGACGCCTACCTCCCGAAACTCCTGAAGGCCGGTTTCCGTGTCGCGATTTGCGAACAGATGGAGGATCCCCGGTTCGCCAAGGGCATCGTCAAGCGGGAGGTCATCGAAGTCGTCACTCCCGGCGTGGCGTTCTCCGACAGGGTCCTCGACCAGAAGCAGAACAACTACCTCGGATCGATCGCCATCGGCAGCCCCCTGGCGACCGCCCCGGACATTGTCGGATTCGCCTACGTGGACGTCACCACCGCGGAGTTCCGCGCGGGCGAATTCCCGCTGAAGGCGCTCGCCGAGCAGGTCGCATCGGTCAATCCTTCCGAGATCATCGTACAGAAACGGGACCGGGAGACGCTCAAGGAGCTGCTCCGCGGGGTGTTCACCGGTCTTTACAGCACGATCGAGGACTGGGTGTACACCGAGGAGTACGCCCGCGAGCTTCTCACGGCCCAGCTCCGGACCCAGTCGCTCAAGGGGTTCGGCCTGGAGGAGAGGCACCTCGCGGTCATCGCCGCCGGGGCGGCGATGCACTACCTGAAGGAAACCCAGAAGTCGAACCTCCTCCACATACGCAGGATCACCCCGTACGACGTGGGCGACCACATCGTCCTCGATCCTTCCACGAAGCGGAACCTCGAGATCACCTCTTCGACCACGGGCTCGAGCGACGGGACCCTCTTCGGCGTGCTCGACCGGACGCTCACCCCCATGGGGGGGCGGCTCCTGAAGCAATGGGTCAACAATCCCCTGAACAACGTCGCCGCGATCACCCGCAGGCTCGACGCCGTCGAGGAATTCACTCGCTCCTCCCCCCTCCTCGAGGGGACCGGAGCGATCCTGGAACGCATCGGCGACCTCGAGCGGCTCAACACGCGCGTCTGCACGTCCCGGGCCACGCCGCGGGAGATGGTCGCCCTCAAGTCGATACTCCGCTCCGTGGCGGACGTCCGTGACGCGATCCGGGACGCCGCCTCCCCCGCTCTCGCGGAGGTACGGGACGGGCTCCACGTTCTCCCCGCGATCGTCGCCCTTCTCGAGGGGGGGATCGAGCCGGAGCCTCCCGCCTCGCTTGCCGACGGGGGAGTGATACGGACCGGACACAACAGGGAGCTCGACGAGCTCAGGAACCTCGCATTCAGCGGCAAACAGTGGATCGCCGAGATGCAGCGCAAGGAGCGGGAACGCACCGGCATCTCGTCGCTCAAGGTGGGGTTCAACAACGTCTTCGGCTACTACATCGAGATCACGAATACGCACCGGGAGAAGATCCCCGCCGATTACATCCGGAAGCAGACGCTCACAAACGCCGAGCGGTACATCACCCCCGAGCTGAAGGAGTACGAGGACAGGATACTCCACGCCGAGGAGAAAATTCTCGCGCTCGAGACGCAGCTCTTCAACGAGATCCGGCTCGCGGTGGCGCAGGAGGCAGAGGCGATCCAGTCGACCGCGCGGTCTCTTTCGGCGCTCGACTGCTATTCGTCGCTCGCCCGTGTCGCCCTCGACCAGAACTACACACGCCCCGGGGTAAACGACTCCGCGGTCCTTTCCATCTCCGGCGGGCGCCATCCGGTCATCGAAAAGCTCCTCCCCGCCGGGGAGACGTACATACCGAACGACGTCCACCTCGACACACGGTCAGACCAGATCCTCATCATCACCGGCCCGAACATGAGCGGCAAGTCGAGCTTCCTCCGCCAGACCGGGCTCATCGTCCTGCTCGCGCAGATCGGGAGCTTCGTCCCGGCACGGAGCGCCTCCGTGGGCATCGTGGACAGGATATTCACCCGCGTGGGGGCGAGCGACAACATCAGCGCCGGGGAAAGCACGTTTCTCGTCGAGATGCACGAGGCCGCCCATATCGTCAACACCGCGACCCCCCGGAGCCTGATACTCCTGGACGAGGTGGGCCGGGGGACGAGCACGTTCGACGGGATCAGCATCGCCTGGTCGCTCACGGAATACCTGCACGAGAAGGTGGGCGCGCGCACGCTCTTCGCGACGCACTACCACGAGTTGAACGAGCTGGCGGACCTGTTCCCGCGCATCAAGAACTTCAAGGTGGATGTCCGCGAGTACGGCGACAGGGTGGTGTTCCTTCACAAGGTGACCGCCGGGTTCGCCGACCACTCCTACGGCATCCACGTCGCCAGGATGGCCGGGCTGCCCGACGAGGTGACCGAACGGGCGCGGTCGATACTGAAGAACCTCGAGGGATCGGACCTGAGCGTTCACGAAGACTCGAACGGGGGGGGCAAGGGGCGCATTCGCGGCGCGGAGGTCCAGATGACGCTCTTCGAGATGAAGGACGATCCCCTGCGTGAGGCAATCGCCCGGATCGACGTCGACGCGATGACGCCGCTCGATGCCCTGAAGAAGCTCGCGGAGCTCAAGAAGAAAGTCGAGAAACGCCCCACATGAACAGGCGAAGGAGGCCAGGATGACGCTTCAGGAGACCAGGATGCTCGTGGCATACAGCTCGTGGGCGACGAACAGGATATTCGGCGCGGTGGAGCCGCTCCCCCCGGGAGACGCGGTGCGGGACATGAAATCCAGCCACGCGAGCATACACGGGACGCTGACGCACATGGTCGGGGCGGAAAAGATGTGGCTTTCGCGGATGACGGGAACGCCCGACAAAGCGTTCCTGAGGCCCCCGGACGTCCCGACCGTCGCCGACGTGAAGGCCGCGTGGGAACAGACCGGGTTCGCCATGGCCAAATTTCTCGGCACGCTGACGGACAAGAAACTCCAGGAGACGTTCACGATGACGACGTCCTCGGGAGAAAAATTCACGCACACGATAGCGCAGGCGATTCAGCACATGGTCGACCATTCTACGTACCACAGGGGGCAGGTGGTCACGCTCGTCCGGCAGATGGGTCACACCCCTCCGAACACCGGAATGATCCTCTTCTTCCGGGAGACGGGAGCCGCGCGGAAGTAGACACCGGTCCCTCCCGGCCCGGCTGCCGTTGCCCCCGGAAATGCCCAAAATGGGCCAAAAACGCAGGAACGCCCTCATTGGAAATCCCCCCCCTTTTCCGTACTTTATGATATACGGTGGTCCCTCCGGGGACCACGATCATATCTAAAGGACATCCTCCGATCCGGAAACAACGCTCACCGATGGGACTGTATCCTCAGCCGAACAAGTGGCAATGCGGACCGTTCGCCCTCAAGTATGCGCTTATCATGCTGGGCGAAATCGTGGACGAGAACAGGATCTCGCACATCGCGGGAACGCACTGGTGGAACGGGACGGACGAGATCAAGCTCGCCCGCGCCGCGAAGGCCTATGACTGCGAAATGAAGGTCATCCGCCGCAAGGATTCGCTCAGGGCGAAGCGGGAGCTCGTGCAATCGCTGAAAAAGGGGTATCCGGCGCTCCTGTGCGTCGACGGATGGAACCACTGGATCACCGTCGTCGGGATGGAACGGGACAAATTCATCTCGATCGACAGCCGGAAGGCGCCCGTCGTCTGCGTCGACACGTGGCGCAAGCTCAGGAAACGATGGGTGTACCGGGAACCGGACACCGAGGACCCGACGCAGCAGAGGACGCTCTATGACCTGCATCCGGTCATCCCCCGGTTCCGCGTCAGGACCAAGGCGCATTTCTCGCTCAAGCGCGCCCGGTACCTCAGGCGGCCGGAGAACAAGATCTTCGCCACGTTCTGGGATGAGTACTTCACGGATCTCTCGCACGTCTGCGTCCCCCGCTCGCCGCGGGCGGAAAAGGTGATAAGCTTCAGAGAGCTCCTTCGGCGGCACGGCGGGATGATCCTGAGCCAGATCTCGTTCTGGCACGGTTCGGTGACGCGCGAACAGGTGGGGAAAATCCTGCGCAACATGAAATTCGTCGCGGACACGTACGACCTCGTCGTGCGCGAAGAGGACGAACACAGGGCCGTCACCGCCATCACCGCCAACCTCGCCCTCTGGGCCGCCAGCAAATTCGGCATCGGCGACGTCTACGGCAACGGCTGAGTCGATGAACATCCTGCTCACCAACGCCACGGACATATTCGCCGGGGGCGAAGACTACGTCCTGATCCTGGCCCGGTACCTCGAGCGCCGGGGACACAGGGTCTGGGTGTCTGCCCGCCCCGGGCACCTGCTGCTGCGCAAATCGGCCGAGGCATCACTTCCCGTCGTCCCTCTCGAGTACGGCGACATGTCACGGGTCTTCCGCATCTCGCGCCTGCTCCGCCGGGCGATGCGCGAGCGGTCGATCGACGTCGTGCACAGCAACGCCAATTACGACAGAACGTGCGCGGCGATCGCCTCGGCATTCACCCCCGCACGCCACGTCGCGGGTGTGCACAGCACCCACTCCATCCGGCACAACATCACGCACGCACTGCGGAACCGGTACGGGACGTCGCATTTCATCACCGACGCCGACGCGGGCCGGGACGTCCTCCTGCGCGAGGACGGGATCCCCCCCGGCAAAGTCACGACCGTTCCCATCGGCATCGAATCCGATCCGGAAGACGTGCGCCGGTCGTATCGCGAGCGCCTGCGGCGCTCCATGGGCATCGGCGGGGACACCCTCGTCGTCGGCAACGTCGCGCGGCTCGTCCCCTTCAAGGGGCACCGGTTCCTCCTGGAGGCGGCGGCCATCGTGGCGCGGGAGAAACGGAACGTCCTCTTCCTCATCATCGGCGACGGAGAGCTCGAAGCCGAACTGAAGGCGCAGGCGGCCGCCCTGGGGATCGCGGATGCCGTCCGTTTCCTGGGTTTCCGGGATGACCTGAACGAGATCTACCCGGCGTTCGATGTCTACTGCCACTCGTCGATCGAGCTGGCATCGGAGATGTTCCCGATCGCGATACTCCGCGCCCTGGCGGCCGCGCTCCCGGTGGTTTCGACGGACGTCGGCGGCATCGGTGCCATGGTGGAGGAAGGAACGTCGGGCCATCTCACGCCGCCGGAGGACCCCCCTGCGCTCGCACGGGCGCTTATCGACACGCTGGGGGACGGCGCTCGCCGCGCCTCGTTCGGGCGTGCATCGTTCGCGCTCTTTGAGCGCAGGTACCACGCAGCCGCCATGGCCGCGGCCGTGGAACGGGTGTATCATCACGTGACGGGAAAAGACCGATGAGAACATTTCGAACGGCTGCCTGTGCGGTGTTTCTCGCTTTCGCCGTGTTCATCGCTGCGTGCTCCCGGACGCCGTCGCTCCCGGTCCTCACCAGGGCCGACAGCCTGAAGGTCATCGAAGACAACATGCAATACCGCGCCGAGAAGGATGAATTCTTCGCCCACGACCCCCTCTCGCCGTTCGTCCGCGACACGAGCGCCCGGTACCACGGGATCAACTGGTTTCCCGTCGACCCGGCGTATTGCGGCCGGTCCGTTCTCCACGCGTACGCCGACCCGGAAACGGTCGTCGTGATGGGGACGAAGGGGGAAGCCCGCCGCCAGCTTCGGTACGGGTACTTCGAGTTTCCCTTCCCCGGTGCGAGCGGCGCACCCGTGATGATCCGGCTGAACGCGTACAAGTTCACGCCGTACGACGGGGACAGGTACGCACGGTACCCGGAAGCACTGAGCATATGGTTCACCGACAGCACGACGGGGCGTGAGACGTACGGTGTCGGGCGCTATATCGACGGCGGAGAGGACATGCACGACCCGAACCACGCATACGTGATCGACCTGAACAAGGCATACAACCCCTACTGCGCGTACAGCCCGATGTACTCCTGCGCCATACCCCGGAAGGAAGACCACCTCGAGGTCGCGGTGAGGGCGGGCGAGATGAAATACCATGAATGACGATTCACATGACAGGAAGCCATGGATCAGCATAAACTCTACAGAACCATCAGGTCCCTCTCCGACGAGAAGGTCCGCACCGAGGAACAGCTCCTCGGCCACATACTCGAGAACATCATCGTCAATGAGGCCATCCCGATCAAGGGGGGACGCATCTGGAAGCTCGAGCAGAATTCGGGATCGTACCGCCTGCTCCGCCAGTACGGCGAGATAGAGGAAATCCGGAAGAATTTCCGGATCCGCGTCGTGGATTATCCCCTCTTCGGACAGCTCGACAAGAAAGGGACGGTCGTCGGCACGGAAACCAACCGCTACCTCCGCCAGAAGGGGATCACGCACTATTCGGCGACAGGGATCGGCGAGAAGGTCGTATGGAAGGGATACACGCTCTACCAGTACGTCCTCGCCATCAACGCCGACTACCTGAAGGAGGACATGACCTATGCGCTCAACATCATCGGGAGCGCGCTGACCTCCGCGCTCCGCAACAGGAGGAGCGAGCGGAAGGCGAAGGACCTCGAGCGGGACCTCGACAAGGCCCGGGAGATCCAGCGGAGCATTCTCCCGGTGCACGAGCTCAAGTTCAGCCACTACGACCTGTACGGCATTTCGCTTTCCGAAAGGATCGTGGGAGGGGATTTCTTCGATTACCTGCAGGCGGCGGACGACAAGGACCGGCTTGCCGTCGTGATCGGCGACGCGGCAAGCAAGGGGCTGTCGGCGGCGGCGCAGGCGCTCTACGTCTCCGGCGCCCTGCGGATGGGGATCGAATTCCAGACAAAGATGTCCACGCTGATCGGGCGGCTGAACCGGCTCGTCAACAAGACGTTCACTCCCGAACATTTCATCTCGATGGTCTATGCCGAGTTCACCGACTCGGACAACGGGCTCGTCTCGTACGTGAACGCTGGACACTGCTTCCCGATCATACTCCACGCGGCGACGGGACAGACCGAGGCGCTGGGAGCGACGGGACAGATCATCGGACCGTTCCCGGCGGAGAAATACAGGACCGAGTTCACGATCATGCGCCGCGGCGACATCATGATGCTCTACACCGACGGCATCGTCGAGGCGTCAAACGAGAAGAGGGAGATGTACGGCGAGGAACGCCTGATCCAGAAGCTGAAAGAATTCCGGGCAAAGACACCCAAAGAGATCTGCCAGCTGATCATCGAGGACGTCCAGCTTCACAACCGCCTCATCGATTACTCCGACGACAAGACCATCGTCATCATCCGCCGGAGCCGCTGAGGCCGGGACCCGGGGGCGGGGCTAACGCATTATCGCACAGATGATTGGGCCGGATTAACGCTTTTTCATCCAGACGGCGTTGACAATATGATACCGGTCTCTGTACATTAGCCGTTGAAATCGCGCTGCCCGTTGCTGCTGCAACCCCACCATCAATAGAGGAGTGATGTCATGAGGAAATTCATCGGTGTGATGTTCCTGGTGCTGGCTTTTGTCGGCGCCCAGGTCTCCGTCTACGCCCAGGAAAAGATGGAAAAGCAGGGCGAGAAGATGGAGAAGAAGGGTGAAAAGATGGAAAAGAAGGGTGATAAGATGGAGAAGAAGGGGGAGAAGATGGAAAAGAAGGGTGAGAAGATGGAAAAGTCTCATCCGAAGAAGGGTGAGGCGATGGAGAAAGCCGGCAAGAAACTGGAGAAGAAGGGGGAGCACAAGGAGCACAAGGGAGAGAAGATGGAAAAGAAGGGTGAGAAAATGGAGAAGAAGGCCGAGCAGAAGGAAGGCCAGAAGTAGCTCTGCCGTTTACACAATGTCTCAGCCAGGTGGCGCCTCTCAGGCGCCACCCGTGTTTTTACCGGACGAGCATCATGGTCCTTGCGAGCGAGCCCGACGGCGTCGTGAGCCGGTAGACGTACATTCCGCTCGCCAGGGCCGCGCCGCTGAACGATGCCGAGTGGTTTCCCCCTTCCTGGAGTGCGTCGATGAGCGTCGCCACCTCGCGCCCGAGTATGTCGAAGACCCTGAGCGTGACCCTTCCCGCATCCGGAGTCCGGTATCCGATCATTGTCGAGGGATTGAACGGGTTGGGATAGTTCTGCTCAAGCGAGAACTGCAGGGGAAGAACTTCCGGCCGGGGGCTTATCGTGAGACGACCATTTTCTTCGTTTCTGCGAACCCGGGCGCAATCAGGCGGTAGAAGTAGATGCCGCTCGGCAGGTTCACGTTTGCGATCCCGACGTCGTACGTTCCCGCCTGCTGCAAGCCGTCGTACAGCCGGGCCACCTCCTGTCCCAGGAGGTTGAAGACCGTCAGCCGGACGTAGCCTGCGCGCGGGAGCGTATACCGTATGCTCGGCTCCGGATTCAGAGATGCCGGGGGGGGGAAATTCTGTTCGATGACCGATTCCACGTGCCTTGCCCGTTCGCGGCCGAGGAATTTGGAGAATATCACTTCGATCCGCGAGACGTGCGGGACGGAGAGCGTCATGGCTCTGCCGTCGGTGGCAACGACACGCCAGAAGTAGGGACTGCTGGCCTGGGGGAGCTCGACGCGAAGTGAGTCGGATGTCCCCGCGTCGAGGTTCATGAGAAATGGGCTGCTGAACGACGCCACGGTGTCAATCTGGAGCGCATAGCGGACAGTATCAAGATCAGGGTCGTGCGCGGGGGACCAGCTAAACGTCACGTACGGATCCTCGCCGAGGAACCTGCGCTCGCTCCCTTCGGGGGGGGACGTCAGCGCAAACGCCGACGGGGGCTCGTTGATGTTCTGCACCGAGAGCGTGAACCGCTGGTCCGCGGACCCCGCGCCGTTGCGCGCACGGAGGAGGATCGTCTGCTTCCCCTCCAGTGCTTCCGGCTTCGTCGGCCTCCAGCGGACGCTCCAATCCGCGGTGTCCACGGTCATCCCCTCGGGCCCGCTCACGATTTCCAGTGAAGGGGGCGTTCCCGCAAACGAAGGCGTGTACACATAGGGCTCAGCGAGAACGGCGTTCAGCGGGGGGACGGACGTAAACTGCGGCGGCAGCGGGGAGAGCCTGACAATCCGGCTTCCCCGGTAGGGTCCGTTTGCGAGATAAATGCATCCGTCGGGACCGACCTGTACATCAGAGAAGCCGGTGTTGGACCGGTACATCGGCAGGGCGGTAAGGGAATCCCCGGCGCCCGCCGGCGAGCCGACCCAGAGCGTCGGATCGGCGTTTCCCGCGAAGAGGAGCTTCCCGTTCAGGCGCGGGAACAGGTCGCCGCGGTACACCGCGATCCCCGCAAAATCCGGCTGGTCGCCCCGACCGGTGCTGTAGAGGACGGCGGGGGGAGATCCTCCCTCAAGCGCGCTCGTGCGACGACCCGGCCATCCGAGATTGGCCCCGCGCTGAACGGCAATCACTTCGTTGGTGAGCGTTCCCCCTTCGGTGACGTAGAGCCGCCCGTTCACGGGATCGAACCCGAGACCGGTGGGATCCCGGAAGCCGATCGACCAGAAGTATTTCCGCGGGAAGGGATTGTCCGCAGGGACCGTCCCGTCGGGATTAAGACGCAGGATTTTCCCGCGCAGGTTTCTGCCTCCCAGGGTATCCTGCGCGTTGGAGGGCCTCGCCCCGTGATCGCCCACCGCGACGTAGAGTTTCCCGTCGGGACCGAAACGGAGATCGCCTCCGTTGTTCTGCGTTGCCTCATCCCTGCGCGCGATGAACAGAAGCAGCTGCGGTGAGACCCCCTCGCCTCCCTGATCGCGGTAACGCTCCAGGATGCCCGCGCGGTCCACCGCCCGGACATAGTACACGTAGACGAAAGGGGAGTCGGGATACCGGGGATGAACGGCCAGGCCGAGAAGTCCCTGTTCCCCGTCATCCTCCACGGGGACGGTCAGGAACGAGCCTGGATGGACGGACCCGTCGTACAGGCGCACGCGTCCGCTGCTTCGCTCGGCGAAGAAGAACCTGTCATCCGATCCCGGAATAAACGCGATGGCGGACGGGAGCTGTATCAGCGGCCCCCGGGCCAGCGTGTCCACCCTGAATTGCTGCGCACGGGCAGCCAGGGGGAGCATCATGACAAGGAAAAGAATACAACGTCGTACCGAAGGGGTCATTCAGTTCCGGTCTGTGGAGAAATATCGGTCTGCGCGTGGAAGGTGGAATACCGTAACGGAGGGAGAAGCCCTGTGGAGGCGGAAGCGTCCCGAAAACAGGATTTCGCGCGCACAGCCCGCATGAGCTGCAAGAACAGTGACTATCGCCTGCCCCACCGTGCAGACTACGCATTTCAGGATACAAATGTACGGAGGAAAAGTCAACCCTCACTTCTTGTACAGGTAGGCGCCCGGCAGCAGGCGCGCCGTCGTGCCGTCGTGGACCGCGTACTGCCTGTTGTCCCAGAGGGACGCGCTCCCGTGTTCCCCCTTTTTGTTGAGCGCATAGAACGAGAGGTTGAACGTCGGCCGCCCCCTGTCGTCCTGCAGGCGGCGCTGGAGATTATGTTCCACGACACGTTTGCACGCCATCAGGCAGGCTTCCTCCGGGGATTTCCCGGCACGCATCCATTCGACGATCATCACGCTGTTGCAGCTTATCAGGTTGGCCTCCCCGCGCCCGGTGGAGCCCGCAGCACCGACTTCGTTGTCGCAGTAGAGCCCCGCGCCGATGATCGGGGAATCGCCGACCCTTCCCGGGATCTTCCAGGCGAGGCCGCTCGTCGTCGTAACGCAGGAGATGTTGCCGTGCGTATCAATCGCGCTGCAGTGAATCGTCCCGGTGTGCTTCATGTACGGCTCGAACAGATCCCCGATGTCCTTTGCGGACGTCGTGTCACCGTGGGGGGGAAGCCACGCGTCTTCCCTCGACATATTCTCCTTCCACCGGAGCCAGTCCTCGCGCGATTTGTCGGTCAGCAGGTCCTCTTCCTTGAACCCGTGCGCCTTCGCGAAGCGGAGCGCCCCCTCTCCCACGAGAAGGACGTGGTCTGTCCGTTCCATCACGAGCCGGGCGACCTTCGAAGGATTCTTGATGTTGCGGAGCGAGGCGACCGCACCCGCCATGTGGTTCGGGCCGTGCATCACGGCGGAATCGAGCTCCACGACGCCGTCCTCGTTGGGCAGACCGCCGTACCCGACGCTCTGGTCGTTGGGATCGTTCTCGTTGATGTTCACGCCGGCGATGACGCCGTCAAGCGCGTCGTTCCCCTGCCTGATGATCTCCATCGCTTTCTGAACCGCCGCCAGCCCGTTGGCGCTGGCGATCACGAGCGGCCCTCCCGCCGGGGAGGGAGCGGGTCCCGGCGCAGCGCTCAGGAGAGCGGGATAAATCGATCGGCCTGCAAGCGCAGCCGCACCAACAGCGCCGGCGCTCCGCAAAAACGTCCTCCGGGTTGTCGACATGGAGACCTCCCACAGTGTGATGGATTTCCCTATTGTAGAGAGAACACGCGCGAGAATCAACTGACCCCCGGAACTCTCGCATCACGGCCGGGATCTCGCTATATTCATATCATGGCGGCGCATACCATACTCTTTTACAAGCCCTACGGGGTCATTTCCCAGTTCACGCCCGACGGGGAGTGGAAGACGCTCGGGGAATTCGGCCCGTTTCCCGACACCGTGTACCCGGCAGGGCGGCTCGACGCCGACAGCGAAGGTCTGATCGTGCTGACGGACGACAACCGGATCAAGCGGCGGATCACGGAACCGCGCTATATGCACCCGCGCACATACGCCGTGCAGGTGGAGCGCATGCCGGGAGAGGCGGTGCTCGAGATGCTGAGACACGGCGTGATCATTGAAGGGAAGAAGACACGGGAGGCCGACGTACGGCTCCTGGAGGGAGAGCCGGATTTCCCACCGCGGCCGGTCCCCATACGGTTCCGGAAGACCGTTCCGACCGCATGGATCGAGATCACGCTGACGGAAGGGCGGAACAGGCAGGTGAGAAAGATGACGGCGGCGGTGGGGCATCCCGCGCTGAGGCTCGTACGGACCAGGATCGGGAGTCTCTCGATCGAGGGGCTCTCCCCCGGGACATGGAGAAACCTCAGGGACGAGGAAATCCGCTCACTGGTCGGCGCGATACCCCCACCGGCCCAGAGGCCCGTCCGCCCCAGGACGGCAAACGATGACAAAAGAAAGGGCCCCTGAACCGGGGCCCTGTACGCTGATCAGTTTTCGGGATCGTCGGGAGGCTCGAGGGGCTCCGCAGGTATCGGAGCCGGCGCGGCTCCCGGATGCGGGGGGCCGTCGTCCCTGTAGAGCGTGATTCCCCAGTACTGCTGGTCATCGGGAGGATCCGCGTTCCAGTCCCCGAACGAATGGGAGTCGTCGCTCTTGAACCGGAGACGGTAACTCCCCCGGTCGAGCAGGATCGTGGTGTTCACCATCCTGTTCTTCCTGTCCCCCCCGCGTGGAACGTCATCCTGTACGTCATCTCCCAGACCACCGTCCCCGTCCTTGCATCCTCGATCCAGCCGTAGTCGTCCATCTCCCGCCCCATCCCCTCCCCGATCGCATAGACGCGGACGCGCGTCGTCTTGTCGAGCGTGAAAGGCCTGGAAGCATCGACGTTGTTGCCGGGACGTATGATCTGCGCGATGAGATTCTTGTCCCGCTCCTCCGTGTACTTGCCGACGATCGAGGGATCCCACTTCTCCCCGACCCCCATCACCGTGATCCCGTAGTGCTCTTTGTCGTACGGAGGATCCGAGTTCCAATCGTCGTACGTGTGCGAGTCATCCGTCGTGTACGTCACGATGTAGTTGCCGCGCGGGAGCGTGATGATCTCGTCGATGTACTGGTTCTTGGACGCCCCGCCTGCGTGCGAAGTCCTGTCCACGTCCATCGTCCAGACTTTCTCGCGCGTGTTCGCGTCGAGGATCGTCCCGTAGTCCGCCATCGACCGGCGCGAGTTGTCCCTCTCCCCGATCGCGTACACCCGGAGGCGCGCGTCCTTCTTCAGCGAGAACCCCTGCGACAGGTAGTCGCTGTTCTTCGGGTGGACCAGGCTCACGATGACGTTCCGGTCTTCCTCGTTTGCTATGGCCCGGAAGCCCTTGCGCTCATTTTCCCTGTCGATGGCGACCGTGATCCCGTAATTCAGCGGATCATAGGGAGGGTTCGCGTTCCAGCAGACAGAGGAATGCGTCCCGTCCGTCACGTAGTAGAGCGTGTACTCCCCCTTCGGGAGCGTGACGGTGTTGACGTACCGGATGTTCTTTTCCGCTCCCCCGGCGTACGTGCAGTTTCGAAGCTGCATGTCCCACACGCGCCTCCGGTCCGCCGAGTTCACGATCCATCCGTGGTCGGCGAGCTGGCTTTCCCTGTCTCCTTCCCCCAGCGCGTAGATGAAGAGCGTGGATGTCTCCCCGAGCGAGAACGATTTCCTTACGACTTCGTTGTCCCCCAGCCCCGTCGACCTGATGACGACGTTATCCCTCGGCCCCGGGGGGGTGAAGGCGGCCACCGGCACGGACTCATCCACCAGGATGTCCATTCCCCATGCCACGGAACGCTTGTTCCACGACTTCGCGACATCGTCCGACCACCACCCGGCGATCCAGTTGAAGAAATTCTTCTTGTCCTCCTTCACGTCGCCGAAGAGGGGCTTCTTGCGGTGGTCGACCGTCATCGTGATATGCGTGAACGCGGTGTTGTACGAAAACACGGCGGCGGCGGTATAGGCCTCGTAGGATCCCGCGGGGAGCGTCACGGTACCGTCGAAGCTCCGCTCGTCCTTCCATTTTGAAGAGTTGTCCATCGTCATCTCCCAGACCACGTTCCGCGTCGCGGCATCGATGATCCAGGAGTACGCGAACATGTCGCCTGTCCGGTCGCCGCCCCGGTATTCCCACTTGTTCTCGGCACCGGCTCCGATCGACTTGATATGCACGATCGTCTCATGCGGGAGCCGAAACCCGGCGCACTTCATCTGCGTTTCGCTCAGGTCTTTCAGGGAGACGATCTGGTTTTCTCCCGCGAGCGCCACCGCGGTGCACGCCAGGAGGAGACACCCCACCCATCCCGGCACGTAGTAAGTTTTCGGGTTCATGTCAATGTCACTATTTTTCTGTCAGGTGTGACGCCTCTTTAATAGTGCTACGGCGATGCGGCATGTTTGTTACGATTTCGGGTGGAAAGACCGGGAAACCGGGCCCCGGCGCCCTCCTTTCCCTTGATAATCCGCGGTTTTCAAGGTACATTTCAAGTAGATTCTCCCCACACTCCCCTTCCCGGGCAGATTTCATCCCATGAGTCCGAACGACACCGCGATATTCGCCGAGAACCTTGTCAAGGTCTACCACCCGAAGTCGGCCCATCCGGTGAGGGCCCTCGACGGCCTGTCGCTCTCCGTGAAGCAGGGGGAGATATTCGGGCTCCTGGGGGAAAACGGGGCCGGGAAGACGACGCTCCTGCGCATACTGACGACGCTTCTCCACCCTACGTCGGGCAATGCCTCCATCATGGGGCTCGACGTCCGCCGCAGGGCGTTTGACGTCCGGAAGCTGATCTGCGCGGTCCTCCAGGAGAACGCCGTTGAAATATATCTCTCCGTCGAAGACAACCTGAGAACATACGCACGGTTCCACTCCCTCCCTCCCGGGGAGAGAGACGCGAGGGTCGACAGGGCGATCGAACAGTTCGGACTCGGCGAACACAGGAAACAGAAAGTCATCGACCTGAGCGGCGGATTGAAGCGCCGCGTGCAGGTGGCAAAGGTGTTCATGGTCGACAAGCCGGTGGTCTTCCTCGACGAGGCGACCACCGGGATGGACCCGGTGAACAAGAGGGCGACCCTCGAGACGATCCGGGAACAGGCCAGGCAGGGACGCACGATCGTCCTGACGACGCACCTGCTCCAGGAGGCGGAGGAGCTCTGCGGCAGGATCGCGATACTCGACAGGGGATCGGTCGTCGCCGAAGGAGACCCCGGGACCATAAAATCGCTCGGCGGCGCCATCGTGGAGATCCACGTGACGTACGAATCGATGGATGAAAGGGCGTATGCGGATCTCGCGGGTTTGCCGCTCGTGAAGATCCGGAGGCAGGGATCCGGGGTCGACCTCAGCGTCAACGGGAAGATCATCTCGCCGTTCGACGTCCTGCAGAAGGTGGGACAGGTCGGTCCGGTGCTTTCATTCGAAGTGTCGAGCGGCTCGCTCGAGGACGCGTTCATCGGACTCCTGGCGAAGCGGAAAGCCGGGGGAGGGACCGGCACATGAGGATGATACTCGCCGTCATGTACAGGGAATACCTCGTCCGCACCACAAGCATGACCTGGGCGTTCTACGATCTCTTCGTCCCCATCATCTACCTCCTTCTCTTCGGGATCGGACTCGACAGGGCGTTCGCTTCCGGCGTCACAAGCGGCGGGCAGGTGGTGGGATACAATGCGTTCTTCCTCGGGGGCGTTCTGGCGATGGCGAGCTTCGGCATCGCCATCAATGCCGCCTACGGGTTCTTCGTGGACAGGGAGAACGGGATGCTGTACGAGTTCCTCACGTACCCGATGACGCGGGGGGAGTTTCTCCTGGGGAGGATACTCTTCACCTCCCTGCTCGCCGTCGTCCAGGCGCTCATTACGGTCAGCCTCGGGACACTGATCCCGGGCATCACGTTCCTGTGGGAGCGCACGGGCTTTCTCCTCATCGCCGTCCTCGTCGGGACCGCGGGATGGTATTTCTGCCTCACCACGTTCGCGCTCCGTATACGAAGGAACGACGTCTTCAACACGTTCATCAACATCGCCTATTTCGTCCTCATGTTCGCCTCGAGCCTCTTTTACCCGATCGACGGGCTCCCGGCCTGGCTCAGGACGCTGGCACTCCTGAATCCCCTGACGTGGCATGCGGACGTCCTCCGGTATCTGACGATCGGGTCGGGTTCCGGAGGAAGGGCGCTCGCGGAAGCCGCGGGATTCACGCTCTTCGCGTTTCTCGCGTTCGCCGCGTCCGTCAGGACGCTCCAGCGGGGGATCGTGAGGTGAACACGGGGCGCGTGAGCGTTGCTTTTCGGCGGGTGCATTGCTACTTTTGAAGTATCTTCCTTGGCGGGGAATCAACAACACGGGGACTGACATGCGGGAGTATCTGGATCTCGTCGAGCGGGTGCTTGCGAAGGGAACGCTAAAGAAGAACAGGACCGGGGTGGACACGATTTCCTGCTTCGCCGAGCACTACAGCGTCGATCTCGCGAAGGGATATCCGCTCCTGACCACGAAAAAGGTGAATTTCGACGCCATGCTCTACGAGGTGCTGTGGTACCTCTCCGGGGAAGACCACATCCGGAACCTGATGAAGCATACGAAGATCTGGAACGCCTGGGCGGACGCGCAGGGAAATCTCGAGACCGCCTACGGACGGTACTGGCGGAGGTTTCCCAGCGCGCAGATCAACCCCGCGACGGGGAAGTATGAAGTCGTGGAGGTCGACCAGATCGGGAGCGTCATCGAGCTTTTGAAGACCGATCCGAATTCCCGCCGGATGGTCGTGACGGCATGGGAGCCCGGAAACGCGCTCGGGAGCAAGCTCCCCCCCTGCCACTACACGTTCGCGTTCAACGTCCAGCAGGGGACTCTGTGCTGCCATCTCACGCAGCGATCCGGCGACATCGCCATCGGGATCCCTTTCAATCTCGCCGCCTACGCCCTCCTGACGCAGATACTCGCCCAGGAAACAGGCCTCCTCCCGGGCGTCTTCAGCCACACGATCGTCGACGCCCACATATACGTCACCCACATCGACGGGCTCCGGGAACAGCTCACAAGGATCCCGAAACCCCTCCCCGCGCTCAAGATCGACAAAGTCCCGATCGACGAATTGAAGTTCGAAAATTTCACGCTCATCGGGTATGAATCATATGAGCCGATCAAATTCCAGGTGGCGGTGTGAAACTGGCGATCATCGCGGCCGTGGGACACCGCCGCGCCATCGGCAAGGACGGCAAGCTCCCCTGGCATATACCCGAGGACCTGAAGAGATTTAAGCGATTGACGACGGGGCATGCCGTTCTCATGGGAAGGGGGACCTGGGAGTCTCTCGGAAAGCCCCTCCCCGGGAGGAGAAACGTGGTGCTGAGCACCTCTCCTGTGCCGGGGATCGAGTCGTATTCGTCCATCGAGGATTCCCTCAAAGCCCTCTCCTCCACCGACACAGTGTTCGTGATCGGAGGCGGGACCCTCTACGCCCAGCTCATCGATCGGGCCGACGAGCTTTACCTGACGGTCGTCGACAGGGACGTGGAGGCGGATACATTCTTCCCGCCGTACGAGCACCTGCTCGGCACCGTCTTCAGGGAAACGGCGCGCGAACACCACCCGGAATTTGAATTCGTCGACTACGTCCGGAACTGAAGCGACATCCGGCCGTTCCCCATCGGCTCCCTCGCACGTACAACAGCAGGAGGAGAGATGGACACGCCGGATGACGTACAGGACCGGATACAGCGGGCGCTGAACGAGCGGAAGCGGAAGGATCTGGAAGAGAAGTACGGGGCCCGGTTTTCATTCAGCGAATCGGACGCTCCCCCCGAAATCATCGGAGAATGGCTCGATACCGTCGAAGAGTTCGAGCGCAAGTTCCAGGGAGCAGGCAAGACGACGGTCCGCGCATACGCGGGAAACCCGCAGGCCACACCCGCAACATCACTCCCCCCGGGAGAGGTCCGCAGAGAGCTCCGCCGTCTCATCGATCATCTCGGCGCTCACGCCATCGCCGTCCACTTCGACCGCACGGTTCCCCCCGCCGAGGCGTACAGGTTCATCGTCGAGGAACTCTTCGACATGGAAATCGACGACATCCACGTCGCCGGGATGACGCACAGCTTCGTTTATGAGGATTTCCACCCCGACGAGGAAGCGTGCGCGACCATGTTCGCAGGACACTTTCTGTGCGCGCTTCTCGGAAAGGACCCCCTCGGGTGCATGCAGAGAGCCGACAGGGAAGAACTGTACAGCTCAACGGGGCGGGGGGTCACGCAGGAGGAATTCAGGCGGTCCATTGACTCGTTCCTGTCGGGAATCGCCGTCTTTACGGGCTCGGACGTCTCCGAAAAACAGTGCACCATCAACGGCGCATATGCCACCGTCCGGTTCGCAGTCTCCTGGTCAGGGCTTCAGGCAGGAACGCTCGAGTCTTTCGCCTCGTCAGGCCCGGCAACCGTGGTATTGAGGAAAGCGGGGATCGGCTGGAATGTCGTGCGCGCGGAGTGTCCGGGGTGGGAGCCCTGGTGAGCTATTCCTGTTTTCTCCGTCTCCCCGAGCCGTTCTGAGACGCCTTCTTCAGGCGAAACTGTATCGCCTCCGGGGCATCCTTCGAGTTGAACACGAGAAAGTAGGAATTGAAGTCCTCGCTGAAGATAAACTCGCACGCGAGGGGAATCCCCTCCCTGTACGGCCTGTCGAGCGGACTCAGGTGCAGGTGAAAGACCCCCTCCTCCGCAAGGGGGGTCTGCGCGGTGACGAGCCCGACGTACGTCTCCCTCCGGGTCAGGCACCTTTGCTGGTCGGTGATATGCTCGGTGATGACGTATGAGAGATGCCCTTTCTCGCTCTCATATATCCTCGTCCTGTTCCTTACGACCAGCCTGTTTCCCCTGACCGACGGGGTGAACGAACCCGTGTATTCTCCGATGATGTTCCTTTTCAACTCCATCTGGCGGTTCCGGGATTCCAAAAGACCTTCCACAATATATAGATATACACGCATTTATCGTCCCGTGCTGAATCGGGGCGGTCCCCGCTCCCCCCCTCTGAAAGCCGGGACCGGTGACCGGCGGCGGCATGTTTCGAATTTCCCCCCTTTTTCGTATCTTTCAGTAATGAAGGAAGTCGCAGTCGGCATACTCAGGGGTGACGGCAAAGTGCTTGCGTGCCAGCGGAAGCGAGATGCCGTCTACTCCCTGAAGTGGGAATTCCCCGGGGGAAAGGTGGAAGCGGGAGAAACCCCCTCTGAAGCACTCCGCCGGGAGCTGCGCGAAGAACTGGGGATCGAGGCGACCCCCGGTGCAGAGATTCACAGGCAGGAGTGGGTATACCCGGACGGAGTCGCGGATCCGAAAAAGGACGGCTCGTTCCGGGTATTTTATTTTCTGGTCGATCGGTATACCGGAGTCCCCCGGAACAACGCGTTCGAACAGATACGCTGGGTGACGATTCCCGAGCTTCGCCGGCTCGACATACTGGAGGGGAACCGGGAAGCCGTCGACATACTGCTGAACGATGACAGGGCGCGATAGAAGATTCGTCCGTGCCGTGCGTGACTGGTACCGGCGGCACGGCCGCACGCTTCCCTGGCGCGGTGAATCCGACCCGTACAGGATCATACTGTCGGAGGTCATGCTTCAGCAGACGCAGGTCAGCCGGGTCCTCGTACTGTACGGGCGGTTCCTTCGCCGCTTCCCGTCGATGCGCTCGCTGGCCCGGGCTCCCCGGCGGGACGTGATACTGGCGTGGCGCGGGATGGGATACAACAACAGGGCGGTGCGGCTTCACGCCCTGGCCTCGGTGATCGTCGGGCGGGGAATGCATATCCCGCGGAGCGCGGAAGAACTTCTCGAGCTGCCGGGGATAGGAAAGTACACGGCGCACGCAATACTCTCGTCGGTGCACGGTCTTCCTGTTCCCGTCGTCGACGTGAACGTGAGGCGCCTCCTCTCGCGCGTGTTCTGGCGCATGCCGACGACCGCCGACATGAGGAGCGAGGCCGAGATCTGGAGGGCCGCCGGGCGGATTGTTCCCCGCCGCGGCGCGTACGACTGGAACCAGGCGCTGATGGATCTCGGCGCAACGATTTGCACGGCACGGCGCCCTGACTGCGCGGCGTGCCCCCTTGACAGGATCTGCGCTTCCCGGAAGGGGATGGCTCACGCGAAGGGGAAGCCGTCCAGGAGCGAGCCGGGACTCCGGGGCGTCCCCAACAGGATATACAGGGGGCGGATCGTCGAAGCCCTCCGCTCCACAAAGGGGGGGATCACCGCCGGAGATCTCGGCAGGACGATCCACCCCGGGTTCTCGGACGGCGACGCCCCGTGGATCGGGAAACTCATCGCGGGACTCGAACGGGACGGACTCGTCCGGGTGAGGAAGGACGGGTCGCTCCTGCGTTCCCGGGTGGCGCTCGCATGAGGCGCCGGGCACCGTACACGGAGATCGACGGCCTCCGCCGGGATTATGCCGGGATCCGCCCCTCCATCCGTGCGCGGCTGGAGGATTTCGCGCGGGTCCCCGAGACGGAATACTTCTACGAGCTCGCGTACTGTCTCCTGACGCCGCAGTCGAGCGCGGTCAACGCGGGGAAGGTGATCGAAAAGCTGAAGAAAGAAGATTTTCTCGGGCGCGAGATCGATCCGTCGGCGATACTGTTCGCGAAGGAGCATTACATCCGGTTCCACAACACGAAGTCGCGCCGCCTGGTCGAGGCGAAACGCAGACTCCCGGAGATCCTGGCGGCGCTCTCCGCGGGGGGAGAGCCGGCACAGGTGAGAAGCTGGTTCGTGAAGAACGTGAAGGGGCTCGGATGGAAGGAGGCGTCTCATTTCCTCCGCAACATCGGGTACAGGGACCTTGCGATACTCGACAGGCACATACTGAAGAACCTCCGGCGGCACAGGATCATACGGGCGCTTCCGAAATCGCTGACCGCCCCGCGCTACCAGGCGATCGAGAAAAAATTCCGGGCGTTCGCGGGGGACGTCGGGATACCGATGGACGAGCTTGACCTCCTCTTCTGGAGCAGGGAAACGGGAGAGATACTGAAATAGACACCGCAGTGTAATCCGGAGCGTGAGATGAAGTACCTTGTACTGGGGGCAGGGATGATGGGGTCCGCCGCGGCGTACGACCTGGCCCGGAGCAGCCCCGACAACGAAGTGGTCCTTGCCGACATCAACATACAGACCGCGAAGCGCTCGGCGGGCGCCATCGGCGCAAACGTCCATCCCGTGCGGCTCGACGTGAACAGCGGGAGGGATCTCGTCGCGGCAATGAAGGGCTGCAACGCCGTCATCAGCGCCGTGACGTATTCCGTGAACCTCCAGGTCACGCGCGCCGCACTCGAGGCCGGGGTGCACGTGTGCGACCTCGGGGGGAACAACGACGTGGTGGCAAAGCAGATCGCGCTTGACGAAGAAGCGCGCGCAAAGGGGATCACGGTCATCCCCAACAGCGGGCTGGCGCCGGGACTCATCAACATACTCGCCGTCACCGGGGCCGGCGGGTTCGATTCGCTCGATTCCATACTGCTGCGCGTCGGAGGCCTCCCCCGCCACCCGAGGCCCCCGCTCAACTACCAGATCGTCTTTTCCGTCGAAGGACTCATCAACGAGTACGTGGAACAGGCGCTCGTCATACAGGACGGGGAGCTCCGGCACGTCGACCCGATGTCGGGGCTCGAGGAAATCGAGTTCCCCGAGCCGTTCGGGAAGCTGGAAGCGTTCACGACCTCCGGAGGGCTCTCCACGCTTCCCGAGATGTTCGCCGGGAGGGTGAAGACACTTGATTACAAGACGATCCGCTACCGGGGCCACTGCGAGAAGTTCAAGACGCTCCTCGAACTCGGATTCGCCACGACGGAACCCATGATGGTCGGTGGAAGCGTCAAGACCAACAGGGAATTCTTCGCCGACCTTCTCAGGAAGAAGCTCGATTTCGGGGAGAAGGACGTCGTCCTGGCCCGGGCGACGATCACCGGAAAGCGCGGCGGCGCGGACAAGGTCCTGGCGTATGAATTCGTGGATCAGTACGACGATGCCGCCTCGATCACAGCGATGATGCGCGCGACGGCGTTCCCCACGTCCATCACGGCCCAGATGCTCGCCCACGGTACGATCCAGGAGCGCGGGGTGAAACCTCCCGAGCTCTGCGTCCCCGGGGACGCCATGATCGAGGAACTCGCGAAGAGGAACCTCCGGATCACGAAACGCATCACAGAAACCTGGAGCTGAGCATGCACCCACTGTCGGTCCAGATCATCACGCGCGACAGCGCATCGCAGAGGGAAGTCCAGCACCAGTACATCCTCGAGGGGCGCCACCCGCGCTGGGAGCTGTTCAAGATCTTCGTGCACGCGCTCCTGCACGTCAAATTCACCTGAGGCATCGACATGGCAGAGACATTTTCGTTCGACATCGTCTCCGAGGTCAATCTGCAGGAGACGGACAACGCCATCAACCAGGCCCGGAAGGAAATCGCGCAGCGGTACGATTTCAAGGGTTCGAAAAGCTCGATCGAGCTCGACCTGAAGGAGAAGAAGATCGCCGTCGTGTCGGACGACGACTTCAAGCTGAAGGCCGTCGTTGACATACTGCAGAACAAGATGATCAAGCGCGGGGTCCCCCTGAAGGCCCTCGACTACGCCGAACCTGAACCCTCCTCCGGTGGAACGATCCGGCAGGTGATCGGGCTCCGGGTGGGGATCGACAAGGACAACGCCCGGCTCATCGTGAAGATGATCAAGGACACCAAGCTGAAGGTACAGGCCCAGATCATGGACGACCAGGTCCGCGTGAGCGGCAAGGTGAAGGACGACCTCCAGCAGGTGATGAAGCTTATCCGTGACGCCGAACTGAAATTCGCCGTCCAGTTCACGAACTACCGCTGATGCCGACCCCGCGCACGCTCACATACGCCGTAACGCTGCTGGCGCTCCTCCTTCCCGCACGGGACACCGCGCGGGCGCAGGATAACGCCGTCCGCGTCGAATTCGCCGGGGACTCGGCGCGGAGCACCGTGATCGGCGCGTTCAGACGCTCCGGCAGCGTGTACGTGTCGCTGAACGACCTTGCGCAGATCTTCTCCCTCGCGACGTACGAGAGCAGAGAAAGCCAGAAATTCGAGGTCAAAAAGCTCCCGCTCCGCCTGAAGGTCACCGGGGGAAATCCCTTTATCGTCGTCACCGACAGCGCGGGGCACCAGGCCGTCTACCAGCTCCCCGCGAAGGTCGTCTACGCCGCCAGTTCCTATTTCGTCCCGCTCTCCTCTTTCCTGCCGCTCCTCCGTCCGGTCTTCGGCGTCAACGCCTCCTACAACCCGTGGACGGGGGTGCTCGGCATCGGCACCGAGAGCGCGGCCCCGGTCTTCGACATCTCCGGGGTCCGCCTTGAACCGAAGACGAACGGGATGCTGATCAGGATCGCGGCCACCCGGAGGCTGCGCGAGTACGAGAACTGGATGCGCGCCGACGGGTGGCTGTACGTCACCGTCGGCGACGCCCGGGCGGACGTCGCTGCGATCAACGCCGTGAAACCCGCCGGAATCGTCAGGGAGATCATCGCAATACAATCTCCCACATCCGTCCAGCTCACGTTCAGGCTCGCGGGAAAGGTCGCGACGTCCGAGATCATGAACGACGACGCCTCGAACGACCTGATCCTCGCCATCCGGACGCCGGGGGCGGAGGAGACGGCGCCCGCACCCGGAAGGGAGAAAGGGGCGGTCCCCGCCGTAGAGACCGGACCCCTCACGAAGACCGAACACATTCCTCCGACGCCGGCACCGCACAGGGAGGACAGCGCACGGGCGGCTCCTCCCACGCAGGCCGCCGCGAACGGGGAGGATACGACCCGCCCGGCGATCTCCGCCCCGGCCGCGGCCTCAGCCGGCGAACGCGAGACGGAACGGTGGCCGACCGTCCTCCCCCCGGCGAAGAACAACGTCCCGTCTCCCCCGCCCGCAACGAAGCCGCCGGCAACGCCGCCGGAACACGAATCGGCCGCACCGCAAGCCGCCGCACCTTCATCTCCCGCGAAACACGAACAGCCCCCGGGACTCGACGACGAACGCGACAAATGGAAGCTCGACGTGATCGTCCTGGATGCGGGGCACGGCGGGTACGATCCGGGGACCATCGGCGTCACCGGGGTGAAGGAAAAAACCGTCGCGCTCGGCATCGTCCTCAAGCTCGGCGCACTCATCAAGAAGAACCTGAAGGGAGTCGAGGTCGTCTACACGAGGAAGGACGACCGGTTCGTCGAGCTCGACAGGCGCGGCACGATCGCCAACGAGGCGGGGGGGAAGCTCTTCATCAGCGTCCACTGCAACTCCCTCCCCCACAAACCGAGCAAGACGCGGGGATTCGAGGTCTACCTCCTCCGCCCGGGGCGCACGGAGGAGGCCATCGCCATCGCGGAACGTGAAAACTCCGTGATCGAGATGGAGCCGGGGTACGAGGAGAAATACCAGCAGCTGACGGAAGAGAACTTCATCCTTGTGACGATGGCGCAGAGCGCCCACGTGAAGGCCAGCGAGGTGTTCGCCGACCTCGCGCAGAAGGAGATCGAGTCGCGCACGGGCATCCCGAACCGCGGCGTGAAGCAGGCGGGGTTCTACGTCCTTGTCGGCGCGGCGATGCCGAACGTCCTCGTGGAATCCGCCTACCTCTCGAACAGGGATGACGAGCGTTTTCTCAAGAGCGACTCCGGCCAGATGAAGATCGCCGACGCGCTCTTCCGCGCCATAAAGAAGTACAAGGAAGAATACGAGAAGCTGCTCGAGGAAGGGAAGGATTTCGGGGAGACGAAATGAGCGGCGCTAGCGCGCCTGGGGATCCTTCGCGAATATCTCGTCCCCCAGCCCCGTGTTCAGTTTATAGCCGCTGTACCGGACGGTGACCTTCCCGTTGCGCGGCATCTGCGGGCGCCGGAGGGGAGATGAGGGCATCTCGGTCTCCCCCGAATCCGGCGGCGCAAGCGAGAACGACGCCGTCATCTCCTCCGGGAGCCAGACACCCTCCACCTGCGTGTAGCCGAACGTGATCGTCGCCAGTCGGTCGCCGGAGCCGGTCGTGACGATTCTTTCCGTGGTCCACCGGAGCGGATTGATGTCCACGGTGATGCTCCGAGGAAAGCTCCTGTCGGATTTTGCCTGCAGCACCACCTTCCTGAGGTCCACGCCGTCAATCGTATCCCGCCCGACCCCCGCCACGGCATACTTCACGAGGAGCTTCCCGATGTTCGGCTGGAGGCCTTCGCGCGGGAGCATCGCGAACCCCTCCGCGTCGAGGTGAATCCTGTCCGGCTGTTTGAAGTACATCGTGGCGTGCATCGGCGGGACGTTCAGGCGCTCGATGTCGGCGACGACGTCGAGCGTGACCGTGTAGTCCCGGACGGCGGCCAGTCGCGATTCGACGTTCCGGAGTATCGTTTCGCCGGAGGGATCTCCTCCCCCGCGCGCGGCGGCAACGGCCGCAGCCACGGAGAGCGCCATCAGGCGGGGCATCACACGATTCCGCAGTCTGCCGGGTTTCATACGGCGGCCGCCGGTTTGTCGTCGGGCGCGAGGAATCTGTTGTACAGTGCCATCAGCACCGTTGCGAGAACCCCGATCCCGATGAGCGCGAGCCAGACGTAGTGAGGCTTGCCGAGCGCTTTCGACGTCTGATACAGCCAGCCCCCCAGGGGGTCACCGACGAACCGCGCGATGGCGATGGGAAGAAACCCGTATCCCTGGAAGAGGCCCTGCTGTCCCGGGGGCGCGATCGTCGAGATGTATTCGTAGTACCGGGGAGCCTGTATCATCTCGCCGACGGCAAACGCCACGATCCCCGCGGCGATCGTCGGGATGCTCGGCGCGATGCCGATGATCACCCATATGAGCGACGAGATGGCGAACCCGAGAAGTATCGCTTTGCTCGTCGGGAGATTTTTCGTCAGCCGGTTGAGCGGGATCTGAAAGAGGATGATGGCCCCCGCCCCCGCCCACGACTGGACGATCTCGTAGGGCGCCGCCTTGTCGATGTAGTCGGTGATGTAATACGGGACGATGATGAACTCCTGCCAGAATATGATCCAGTACAGGGAGTAGATCAGGAGGAATATCATGAACCGGAAGTTGGCCAGGACCACGAAGAGATTGGCGATCTTCTTCCCCATCGACTCCACCACCTCCGTCTTCGGGCTCCGCACTTCCTTGTACAGGACCAGGTTCACGACGATCATCGCCACGCAGCTCGCCGCGGAGACCATATAGACGTACTGGTTCCCGTACCTGTCGCGGACGAGATAGGCGATGGTCGGCCCGATCATGGCTCCCGCGTTCACCAGCCAGTAGTAGACGGCGAATCCGAGGGATTTGGTCTCCTCCTTCGCCGTGACGGCGACCGTGCCGAGAACCGACGGCTTGATAAACGAACCGCCGAACGCCGTCAGGACGAGGAACGTGACAAGGAACCAGTACGGGACTCCACCCCCGTACAGGCCGGAGAATGCGCTCATGCCCATCGTCCCGAGCGTGAAGTAGCCGAGCGCGAGTATCGTGAACGCGATGTTGAACGCGCGCCGGAATCCCCACTTGTCGGCAAGCGTTCCCGCCAGTATCGGGAGAAGGTAGATCAGGCCGCCGAATATCCCGGAAAGCGTCCCCGCCTGAGCCTCGGTGAACCCGAGATTGTTCCTCAGGTAGATCATGAACACGATCTGCTGGCCGTAGTACGCCAGGCGTTCAAAGAGCTCCATCCCGTTCGCGACCCAGAACGTGGGGTGGAACATCCCGTAAACTGATTTCAGGCGCTGGAGGAGGGTCACAGGCTTCCCGGCGTTAGTAGGGGCATGATGTGGGAATCACGGCTCAGATGAGAACCAGGTCCTGCTGGACTTCTCCCGTGACCTCAGGAACGCCGTCGTGGCGTATGAACATGTTGATCTCGGTCCGCACGGCCATCTCCCCTTCAAGGTAGATACCCGGTTCGATCGAGAAGCAGCAGCCCGGGAGGAGCGCCCGCTCGTCCTTCGTCTCCAGGTTGTCGATGTTGACCCCGTTGCCGTGCGTCTCCTCGGTGATCGAATGGCCGGTGCGATGGAGGAAATACTTCCCGAACCCGGCCTTCTTGACGACGTTGCGGCAGGCGTCGTCCACCTGCCAGCCGTAGCACGGCTCCCCCTTCGCGAACTTGTCCTGGACAAACCTCACTGCGGCGTCGCGCCCGGCCTTCACGGCATTGAATATCTTCACGTACTTCGCCGGGGGGGTGTCCCCGATGTATCCCACCCACGTGATGTCGTAGTAGATCCCTCCCGGGACGTCCTTCTTCGCCCACATGTCGATAAGGACGGTGTCTCCGGGCTTGAACGCGCGCGCGGTCTCTTTCGTGGTATCGAAGTGGGGATCGGCGGGATGGTCGTTCACCCCCACCATCGGGGGATCGTACGTCGTGAGATTCTCTTCCTTGAAACGCTTCATCATGAACTGCTGGATGTCGTACTCGGTCGCGCCGGTCGAGCCCCGGACCGCGTGGCGGATCTGGTCGAACGCCTGCGCCCGGATCCTATCCATGATCCGCCCCGCCTCGATGTGCGTCCGGTACCCTTCTTCCGGGATGACCGACACGAACATCTGGACGAGATCCGCGGAAGAGACGATTTTGTACCCCAGGCTCTTCAGGAGCTCTATCGTCCCCCCGTCCACCATCGAGACGTACGGGACGTTGTTCTTCGGGGAGTACTGCATCGCGATCTTCTTCCCGGGGCCCATCATCTTTTTCAGGGAGCTGTGGAGCTCTTCCCAGGAGAGGTAGACCATCCGCTTCCCCGGAAGGGAATCGAGCCGCATCCGCTCGACGGCGGAGACGAGCTTCCTCGGCTCGCCTTTCGCCGGGATGTAATAATACCACCGGCGGCTCGTCATCTTCTCGAAGTTCAGGCCGACGACGCGGTAGGCAAGGTAGTCGCGGTTGCGAAAATCGCACAGGAGCCAGCCGTCGAGCTTCTTTTCCCTGAGCGCTTTCTGGATTTTCTGGAGGTCCATGGCAATACCCCTGGTGAGATGGAGGAGGATCAGCTGAGCACGTCCTTGGTGACGAAAATATACCAAGTCGCGGCGTAAAAACCAATGCTGTAGAGTCCCAGGTAGGCGGTGTGCGCGGCGATGTCGCCCCAGGGAACGGGCTGTTCCATCGCCATCTGCCAGACGTTGAAATACGTCGTGAACAGGTAGGGACGGATCTCCGTGAACAGCGTTATCGGGACGGAACTGACGACAAGGAAGACGATGATCACCGCCATCGTCCCGATGATCGGCCCGATGGCGTTCTCGACGAGCGACGAGAAGAGGAACGCGAGCGACGCCACGCACCACATGCTCCAGATCGCCAGCCCGAACGACAGCGCGAGCCGCCAGGGGACCTCGCTGCGGAGGATGACCGTCAGCGTGCTTCCGGGGACGAGAAGATCCCCCGACCCGAAGAGGGCGAGCCCGAGACCGAGCGCGAACAGGGCCAGGAACGCGACGAGGGAAAACGCGTACAGCAGCGTCGTCGCGTACTTGGCGGCAAGGATGCGCGTCCGCGACGGCGGATGGATCAGCATCAGGCGGAACGTCCCCCCCGTCGCCTCTCCCGCAAGCTGGTCCCCGGCCACCAGGCTGATGAGGAAGGGGACGTGGATCCAGAGGCTGTTCAGGATAAAGTATGTGATGAAATACCCGTTGAACAGGTTCCCCAGGATCAGGAAGTCGTCTCCGAGCCCGCGCGTCATGTTCCGCACGATGGAGCCCCCCTGCGCCTTGAGGCCGAACTCGACGAGGGGGACGATAACGCCGACGGCGATGAATCCGATGTACGTCCGCCACTTCGAAAACGTCTTGAGGATTTCGTTGCCGAGTATCGCGCGCATCACAGGCCTCCTCCTTCCCCCGTGAGGGAAAGAAAATATTCCTCGAGCGAGCGCCGGGGGACGAGCGAGCGCACTTCGATTCCCGCCCTGACGAGCTCCGCGTTCATCGCCCCGGCCTGCTCGGCGGGGACCTTCACCTGTATCCTGCCGTCAACAGGAGCGGCGCTTTCCACGTACGGAAGGGCGCGGATCACCTCCAGCGCCCTGTCCGCCGGGACCGCGGTGACATCCACCGTGCCCGTTCCCCTGCCAAGCAATTCATGCACGCTCCCCTGCACGACGAGCGAGCCGCTGCTGATGATCGCCATGCTCGTGGCAACCTGCTCGATTTCCGAGAGAAGATGGGAGGAGAGAAAGACGGTGACGTTCCGCTCGGCGGCGAGCCGCGCGATGAGGTCGCGCACTTCCTTGATCCCGTGAGGGTCGAGTCCTCCCGTCGGTTCGTCGAGGACGACGAGCTCCGGCGAGCCGAGGAGCGCGGCGGCAAGGCCCAGCCGCTGCTTCATCCCGTGGGAATACGACTTCACCCTGTCGTGCGCGCGCGAGGCGAGACCGACGGTTTCCAGGACGTCCCCGATCGCGGCGGAAGACGCCCCCCCGTTGAGGTCTGCAACGATTTCCAGGTTGCGCCGCGCCGAGAGATAGAGATAGAAATCCGCCCGTTCGACGAGCCCGCCGACGCGGGAGAGGACCTCCGCCCTGTTTCCCCGCAGCGGGAGGCCGAACAGGTCCACCGACCCCGCGGTGGGGGTGATCAACGAGAGGATCATGCGGATGGTGGTGCTTTTCCCCGCCCCGTTCGGCCCGAGGAAACCGAATATTTCTCCCCGGCGCACCGTGAGATTCAGGTCCCGGACGGCCCACCGGGTGCCATATTTCTTCCCCAAATTGACCGTCTGAAGGACAATTTCGTCCGACATCGCATCTCCTACATTTGAGTCTTTCCCCCCAATCTTGACTCTCGCCCCCTTTTTCCCTACTATACTCCCCGAACATGCCGAAGCCGACACCAAAGAAGAAATCCCACGCAGGGCCAAGGCGTAAACGCCCCGCATCCACCTCCCGGAAATCAGGATCCTCCGCCGGCACGGTGTTCGAGTCCCTCCAGCGCAACATTCTCTTCAGCGGCGTCAACCCGAAGGTCCTCCGGACCGCCATCCCGGGCGCCCAGGAGCGCAGCTTCGCCGCCGGCGAGATCATCTTCGACGAGTCGTCGCGCGGACGCGAAGTGTACTGCCTCACGCGCGGACGGGTCCGGATAAACAAGTATACGAAATTCGGCGTGGAGTCGCTACTTGCGGTCCTTCACGAAGGGGATTTCTTCGGCGAGCTCTCCGTCGTGGACGGCATGCCGCGCTCCGCGCGGGCAGAGGCGATGGACGACTGCTCGGTCGTCCTCATCGGCCAGGACCATGTCCGCCGCCTGACGCAGAAGAGCACCGAGTTCACGTTCAACCTCCTGACGAACATGGCGGTCAGGCTCCGCACGATGGACCAGACGTTTATGCTGGAGCTGGACCGGAGCGCCATCTCCTCGAAAGAGCAGGTCGACCGCCTCAACATGCTCATCGAGGCGAGCAAGATCGTCAATTCCGCGATCGAAATCGACAAACTTCTCGGCCTGATCCTCGAGGCCGCCTCCCGGAGCATCAACGCGGACCGGGGGACGCTCTACCTTCTCGATACGCTGACCGGCGAGCTCTGGTCCAAGGTCGCGCAGGGAAACAACATCGTCGAGATCCGCCTCCCGGTGGGCAAGGGGCTTGCGGGGTACGTTGCGAAGACCGGCGAGGTCGTCAACATCACGGACGCCTACAAGGACCCGCGGTTCAATCCGGAGATCGACAAGAAAAGCGGCTACAAAACGCACAACGTCCTGTGCATGCCGATGAAGGACAAGGACGGGAAGATCTTCGGCGTGTTCCAGTTCCTGAACAAGCGGGAAGGCCCGTTCGGCCCCGGGGACGAGTCGTTCATCGACGCGCTCTCCGTGCACGCCTCGATCGCGCTGGAGAACGCGCGGCTGGCCCGCGAGATGGTCCAGAGCGAGAGACTCTCCGCCGTGGGAAAAATGGCGAGCACGATCATCCACGACATCAAGAACCCGATGGGAACCCTGCGGATGTACGCGCAGGTGATCAAGAAGAAGACTGGCGACGCCGAATCCGCCCAGCTCGCCGAAGAGATGATCCGGCAGGTCGACAGGTTCGTCAACATGACGCAGGAGATCCTGGATTTCTCCCGCGGCGTGAGCGACATCCACCTGGAGACGGTCCCGCTGGAGGACGTCATGGAGGGGGCCCTCGCGTTCATCGAGAAGGACCTCGTGAAGCGGAACGTGAACGTCGTCCGCGATTTCCAGTTCACCGGCGAGTGCACGATGGACGTGGAGAAGATGGTCCGCGTGTTCTACAACCTGGCCGGCAACGCCGCCGATGCGATGAAAGACGGCGGGACGCTGACGATCCGGACCGATACGCGCGACAACATGCTCGCAATCGCCTTCACCGACACCGGGTGCGGGATTCCCGACGAGATCCGCTCCAAGATCCTCGAGCCGTTCTTCACCTACGGCAAGCGCCACGGCACCGGGCTCGGACTCGCCATCGTCAAGAAGATCGTCGACGACCACCACGGCAAGCTCGAGATCGAGAGCGTGGTGAACCAGGGAACGACGTTCCGCATCCTCATCCCCCTCTCCTGACCGCTCCTGCGGTAACTGCGGGGAACACCTGTAACACCCCCGACATTATTGCCGTCACGGTGCACTGATGTCGCTGTAGAGTCCACCCCCTCATGGTGGAGGACATTGGATTGCCAATGAGCACTCCCGGAACTTGTTTCCTCGCCTTGATGTGTCCGCTTCTTCTCGCGGCCGCGCCGCTGCGATCCTTCGCGCAGACGAGCCCCCGCGGATCCATCCAGGGGACAATCCGGGACGCGGCAACCGGTCAACCCGTGGAAAACGTGAACGTCTTCCTGGCGTCCACTTCTTATGGTACAGGCTCAAACAAGGATGGGACGTTTCTGCTCACGCTGATACCCACGGGACACTATCAGATCGTCTTTTCCCGCGTGGGATACACGACGGAGGCATATGCGATGGAGATGGAGGCGGCGGGGTCCCGCGAGTTCAACGTGAAATTGACGGCACGGGTGATCCAGCTGGGTGAGGTGGAGGTATCCGAGGTTCCCTACGACGAATCGCAACGGCAGTACCGAAACCTCCTCGGAATGTTCCTTCGCGAATTTCTCGGCTCGCGTCCTGCCGCGAAATTCTGCACGTTGACCAATCCGCTGGACCTGAGACTCAGCCTCGAAGGAGAAAATATTATTCATGCCCGCGCCGTGGGGCCGATCCAGGTGGACAACCGTGCACTCGGCTATACTCTCCGGGTGGAGTTGCAGGATTTTGTCTGGTGGCGCACTCCCAACATCGGGACCATCCTCGTCTTCCCTCAATTCATCTCCATGAAGCCCCATGATCGAGGAGAGGAAAAGCTCTGGCGAGCGAACCGACGGGCGAGCTATTTCGGTTCGTTGACGCATTTCCTCAGGGCCTTGTATCGGGGGAAAACGTATGCGGAAGGCTTTCGCATTCAGAAGGGGACGACAGATGAATTGCTTCGAGGGAAGGCTCCCGGGATGGATCCTGAAGATTTTGCGGTGACAGACGAGTCCGGCACACGGTACAAGGCCTTGAGGTTCGTCGGATGGGTGAGGATCTCTTTTGACGGCGAATTCTCCCGGACCACGAGCCTGATTTCAGTGAAGGGGGACGCGGCCTACTTTGATGCTGCGGGCTCGCTCCGCGATCCAACGAGTCTCTATGTCGGAGGGGATTGGGCGGGATACCGCATGTCCGATATGCTCCCTTTGAACATTGATCCGGCTGAACTGCTGGAAGAACCGGAAGATCCCGGATGATGGACATCCTCGTTGCCGGAATGATCCGCAGAATTGTGGCAAACTGAGAGATTGATGAGGCCATAAGAGAATCCCAGAGGGTCAGACAGATCGTCGGGGTGTATGCGGGCATGGGTGACAGAGACGCCGCATTTGCATGGATTGAAAAAGGAATCAAGGAGAGGAACCACAGATTGAATTCCTCAAGGCTGATTTCGTCTGGGATCCTCTCCGGCGATCGCATTCACGACATGCCTCAGGAATCAGTGATATGATGAGCACGGGATCCCATCGAGTGCATTGTGCGCTGCCGTGACGGAAGCGGCATGGCCCGATCCGGCCTTACCTTGAAGTTCCCTCGGGAAAAGCGTATTTTAATGTTTGCAGTCTTCAGGCCGCTTCAGGCACCAGCCGAACGGGTAGATGGCGGAATTGGCAGACGCGTTGGACTTAGGATCCAATGGAGCAATCCGTGGGGGTTCAAGTCCCCCTCTACCCACGACATTCCGCCCCCGCGGAACGCAGTGATTCCGCCTCGTGTTAGGACGCCTGTGGCCGCGGCCATTCATCTCATCTCGGAAGGGTTCAGAAGGTGCAGGTTTCGATAACAAACGTCTCCGAAGTCCAGCAGGAAGCCGACATCCAGCTCACGCAGGACGAGATACAGCCGATGTTCGAGCTGGCGTACGAGAAGTACCGGCCGAAAGTCGAGATCAAGGGTTTCCGCAAGGGAAAAGTCCCCATGCCGATGATCAAGCAGCTCTACGGAGAGGCCATTGAGCAGGACGCCCTTGACGACATCGCGAGCGACTTCTACCGCAAGGCGATGGAAGAAAAGGACATCCACCCCGTCGGCCAGCCGACGATGGTGGACATGGATTTCAAGAGGGGGGACCATTTCCACTTCAAGATCAAGTACGAGGTGAAACCGGGCATCACGCTCGGTACGTACAGGGGAATCAAGGTCGAGAAGCCCATCCACATCGTCACCGACGCGGAAGTCGAGTCCGAGATCCAGAAGATCCGCCGCGCCAACAGCACTACCGCGGAGGCGGAGTCCGCAACCGATACGGGCTACATCGTCACCGCGGACGTCCAGGAGCTCGACGAGAGCGGAACGCCCCTCATCGGCAAGAAGACGCCGGGCGCCCGGTTCGACCTTTCCGACGAGACGCTCGCCCCGGAGATCTGCGCCGCCCTCGCCGGCGCCGCCGCCGGCCAGACATACCGGGCAAAGTTCGAATCGCAGCACGGGGATCACTCCCACACGATGCACATCGCCCTGGCGGTCACGAAGGTGGAAAAGGTGACCCTCCCACCGTTCGACGACGAGCTCGTCACGAAGATCACCGGCGGAAAGACCACCGCCGTCGCCGAATTCCGGAAGAACCTGAGGGCCGACATCGAGCGGTACTGGGACGAGGAGTCAACATCACGGCTGAACGACAACATCGCCAAGTCGCTCGTCGCATCCCATCCCTTCCCGATCCCCGACTCCATCGTCAACGGCCTCCTGGATTCGTACGTGGACGACGTCCGGAACCGTTCGCGCGACAGGAAGCTTCCCAGGGGTTTCGACGAGCAGAAATTCCGCGACGAAAACCGCGCCTCGGCAACGTGGCAGGCGCAGTGGCTCCTGCTGAGCGGGCGGATCGCCGAGGAGGAGAAGATCGCCGTCACCGAGGACGAGATCGCCTCGATGGCCGAGCGCGAAGCCGGGAAGATCGGCATCGAAAAAGAACGGCTTCTGGAGTATTACAGGAAGTCCAGCAGCGCGTCGAACCGGATCCTCTCGGACAAGCTCATGACATTCCTCCGTTCGAACGCCAGGATCACCGAGAAGGTCATCGAAGAAGTACCGCAGCACTCATAACAGACGAAGGATTCCCATGCGAGATGTCAAGACGTACAACCAGCTCGTTCCGATGGTCGTGGAGCAGACGGGGCGCGGCGAACGGGCATACGACATATTCTCCCGGCTGCTGAAGGAACGCATCGTGTTCATCGGCACCCCGGTGGACGACACGATCGCCAGCCTCGTCATCGCGCAGCTCCTGTTTCTCGAATCGGAAGATCCGGACAAGGACATCAACCTCTACATCAACAGCCCGGGCGGGAGCGTCTCCTCGGGCCTGGCGATTTACGACACGATGCAGTACATCCGCCCCGACGTTTCGACGATCTGCATCGGGCTCGCGGCGAGCATGGGGGCCGTGCTTCTCACCGGCGGCGCGAAGGGAAAACGCTGCGGGCTGCCGAACTCCCGCATCATGATCCACCAGCCCTGGGGCGGTGTGCAGGGAACCGCATCCGACATCAGCATCCAGGCGGAGGAGATCCTCCGGACGAAGAAGCGCCTGAACGAGATCCTCGCGCACCACTCGGGTCAGCCGCTGGACATCATCGAGCGGGATACCGACAGGGACAACTACATGTCGTCGGAAGAGGCAAAGGCCTACGGCCTCATCGACACCGTGTACGTCAAGAAAGAAAAAGAGAAAAAGTAACTTCCGGACACCGCGCCATGGCCCAGAAGCCCAAAACCGGCGACCAGATCCACTGCTCGTTCTGCGGTCGCTCACCGGAGGAGGTCCAGAGCATCATCGCCGGACCCGAGGTGTACATCTGCGACATCTGCGTCTCCAGCTCGGTGGACATCATCCGGAACAGCATGTCGTCGTTCACCGCCCGCAAGGGCCCGCGCGGAACTCTCACCCCCACGAAGATCAAGGAGGCGCTCGACGACTACGTGATCGGCCAGGAGCACGCGAAAAAGAGCCTGGCCGTGGCGGTGTACAACCACTACAAACGGATCGATTCCCGGGACCCGGTGTACGACGGGGATGACGTCGAAATCGAGAAGACGAACATCCTCCTGATCGGGCCAACGGGGACGGGGAAGACGCTGCTGGCGCAGACGCTCGCCAGGATCCTGGACGTGCCGTTCGCCATCGCGGACGCCACCACGCTGACCGAGGCCGGGTACGTGGGGGACGACGTCGAGACGATCCTGGTCCACCTCCTGCAGAACGCGGAATACAACGTCGAAAAGGCCGAACGGGGCATCGTCTACATCGACGAGATCGACAAGATCGCCCGCAAGAGCGAGAGCGCGTCGATCACCCGTGACGTTTCGGGGGAAGGGGTCCAGCAGGCGCTGCTGAAGATCCTCGAGGGGACGATTGCCGGGGTCCCTCCCAAGGGAGGGCGCAAGCATCCGGAACAGAGCCTGATCAACATCAACACCCACAACATCCTATTCATCTGCGGCGGCGCATTCGAGGGGCTCGACAGGATCATCGGCCGCCGGGTGAACCAGAACCCCGTCGGGTTCGGGGCGGAGATCAAGGGAAAGAAGGACGGCCTGACCGATCAACTCCTGCCGCTGGTGCAGCCGGAGGACCTCGTCAAGTTCGGGATGATCCCCGAGTTCGTCGGCCGCGTGCCGCTGGTCTCGGCCCTCCATTCGCTCGGAGAGGACGCCCTCCTGAGCATACTCACCGGCCCGAAGAACGCAATCGTCAAGCAGTACAAGAAGCTCTTCCGCATGGAAGGGGTCGATCTGGTCTTCGAGGAAAGTGCGCTGAAGGCGGTCGTGCAGAGGGCCGTCGACAGGGGGACGGGCGCGCGCGCGCTCCGCTCGATCATCGAGGAGGTGTTCCTCGACATCATGTACGCGCTTCCGGAAAAGCGGAACGTCGCCTCCTGTACGATCACGAAGGACGTGATCACGAAGAAGAAAGAACCCCTCTACATCTACGAGGAACGGAAGCAGTCGGCCTGATCACTTTCCGACCGTGATCTCCGGCTCGTCGTCCGTGAGGTGCAGCTCGGTGGCCGAGAGCTGAGCCGGCGTCCTGAAATCCACTCCCTTTCCCGGCGGAACCGCCGGGACATCCGCTGTCAGCACAAGCTTCGATCTTCCGTCGGTCACCCGGAAGGAGATCGTGACGTTCCTGATCTCCTCCGTTCCGCCGTTCTGCACGCGCCCCTCGACCCAGAACAACGTCGCCGTTGACGGCACGTCCCCGATCCCCCCGGCGGTGCTCACGTTCACGTCCCGTTTCAGCGTCTTGCTCACGATGGAAAGATCGGATGCGGGGTTGGAGCAGGAGACGACTATGAGCGCAAGAAAAACTGCGCAGAAAGGACGGAGGGGCATGGGGCCTCCCAGTATTATGATAAAAGCTCAGATTGCTTCGCTATGACGTCATTCGATGCCGCGGAGGCCGCCCTGCTTCGTGATCTTGACGTCCTGGAGCTGCGGGGCTTTGAGGCGGATCTCCACGTGGAAGTTCCTGTACGGCCCCGTGGGGACCCAGTTGAAATTCAGCTCCCAGCAGTGCAGGTCGCGGTACACGGTGATCTGCGGCGCGGTAAACACCCTGTTGATCAGGTCGTAGCTTGTGGTGGCGGTGATCTTCCAGAACTCCGTCAGGTTGAATCCGAGCGACGCGGAGATTCCCGAGTTCTTCGTGGGATACAGGGGGTTCTCCCTCTGCATATTGTAATTCCAGTTCAGGTCCAGGTTCCAGGGGATGCTGAAGTCCGGCGCCTCCTGGTCGTAGAGCCCCACATACCCTTTCCTCTGGATCCGGGCAAGTGAATCGCCGGGAGAGAGTATCGGTCCCGCCGTCGTTTTCTTCTTCTCGCCGCTGAATCGCGTGCCGATCGAGAGCGTGAAACCCGTCAGGTCCCCCAGCCGGTGATCGGTATTAAGCAGGAACTTGTTGATGCGATTCCCCGTCGGGACGCTTCCGGTATCAGCGACGAATTTGTACAGGTTGTACGTGGCGCTCCCGCCGATCGAGAGGTACTGACCGATCGCGGTCCTGTAATCGAGTGCGAGCTCGCTGAACCGGAGGCTGTCGGCCGCGAAATTGTATGATATCCCGGCGTTCAGGTTCAGGAGCTGGAACTTGTTGTCCTGCCCCGAAGTGTCGGTGGACACGGTCTTCATCTCGAAGACGTTTCCCACGCTGAACGACAACGACTGCTGCGTCCCGGCGGGGGCGCCCCCGAACACCTCCCTGTCGAACAGGCCGTACCTGTGCACAATCCGGCTCGTGTCCGTGTACGTGCCGTAGTAACCGTATTTATCCGCGGAGAAGTCGGGGGCGTACGTGTACGAGAGCGAGGGGGTTACCTGCTGGCGGATCCCCTTGATCCCCAGGATGTTGGGCTGGAAGAGGCCGTAGAACTTCGTCCCCGCCGAGAGACCCAGGTTGTAGGTGCGGACCGCTTTGACGGAATGGACATTGTGGTCCTCGACCACGTTCGTCAGGGGATCGACCGTGATGTCCGTCTGCTCGTCGTACCATTTCTCCGTGTAGTTGAAAAACGGGGTGAGCGTCACGTAGCCGACCTTCGGGGACATATTCAGGACGAACGAGTGCTGGACGCCGCGCCGTTCGTCGAATAAGAACCCCCCCGAGTCGGGCTGCACCGTGTTGATCGTCTTGGACTGGACGTCTTTGAACTCCCCGCCGTAGGTGAACGAGATAAGCTCGTACCACTTGAGGGCGCTCGACCCCGCGGTGGATTCGGAGGACCGGAAGGGGAATGTCTGGGCACGGTTGAAGATCACGTCCGGCAGCACGGTGCTCGTCTGTCCCGTCGTCAGGTTCTGGTCACGGGAGATGTTGACGGTCATGCTGTTCCGGGCGTCGTCCCACGATTTCGTGTACGTGGCGTTCGAGACCACGTTCTGCAGGAGGAGCTGGGCCAGGTTGAAGCTCGTGTTCTGGTAGTACGAGCCGCTCGTGAACGTGAAGTCGACCTGGAGGTGGGACGTCGGGTCGAAATCCTCCGCGTGGCGCCAGTGAAGGTTGAACTCCTGCGTCTGGCTGTACGCGGGATCCGTCCGTTCCCCGGAAATCACCTTGCCGAACGACGCGTCAAGCGCGCCGCTGAAGTAGTACCTGAGCCCGTAGTTGAAGTCCCCGTACAGCGTGTAGCTCCCCTTGGAATACCCGTCCGCCTTGAACGCGACGTCCGTATAGTCGGACATCGCCCAGTAATACCCCAGGTGGGTCAGATAGCGCCCGCGCGTGCTTTCGCCGAACGCCGGTCCGATGATCCCCGAGCGGCGGCCCCGCTCGCTGGGAAAAATGCCGAACGGGAGGGCGAAGACCGGAACGTCGGCAATGTACAGGAACACCGGCCGGGCCACGATCTTGTCCTTGACCATGACCTTCATCTCGGGACTGCCGAAGTAGTAGTGGGGATGCTCCAGGTCGCACGACGTGAACTTTCCGTCCTCCACGAAGAGGACGTCGTTGGCGACCTTCTTGATCTCATCGCCGTAGTAGTACGACCTGTCCATCTCCGTCTTCCCCAGGTCGATCTTCCCTTTCTTCGTCCTGAAATCGTAGACGATCGTCGTGCCGTGGTACACCTCGGAGCCGTCGACCAGCTCGGGAAGGCCCCGCATCTTCTTCCCCGTCGTGTCGGACGTGTCGACGACCCCCTGCGCATTCAGCAGCGACGTGGTCCAGTTGATGTCGATGTTCTCCGCCTTCATCGCGAGGTCCCTGTACGTGATGTTGCTCTTCCCGTACATGAACATCGTCCGGGACTTCAGGTCGTAACGGACGGAGTCGTTCGCAAGGTAGGTCACGACGGAGTCGATCCCGGAGGACGACCCCGCGGCCTTGAGCGAGTCGCGCCTCGCGGCAGCCGTGTCGCGGACCGTGGAGGTATCATGCCGTGCGGAAGAGTCGCGCCGGGCGGGTCTTGCCGAGTCGGCGGCGGCCCAGGCCGGGGCGGTTCCCCGCGCGGGGAACGCAAGGAGGATGCAGGCGGCAACAAGAACTGCATATGGCGCGGTCCGGCTCATCGCTGTTTCTTCTTCCACCAGCTGTTGAGCCTCGCCCGGATGTTCTTCTCCTCCCCGTTGTCGGTGGGCGCGTAGTAGATCTTCTCTTTGAGGGAGTCGGGAAGGTACTGCTGCTCGACGAAGTTGCGGTCGAAATCGTGGCTGTACTTGTATTCGGCGCCGTAGCCGAGGTCCTTCATCATCTTCGTGGGGGCGTTCCTCAGGTGGAGAGGCACCGGCGCGTCCGGGAGGCGGCGGACGTCGTCGATCGCCGCGCCGATCGCCGCCACCGCGGCGTTGCTTTTGTGGCACGAGGCCAGGTAGGCCGCCGTCTGGGACAGGACGATTCTCGCCTCGGGCATGCCGATGTAGTCGACGGCGGTGAAGCACGACGTCGCCAGCGTGAGCGCCCCGGGAGCGGCGTTCCCGATGTCCTCGGACGCCAGCACGATCATCCTGCGGGCGATGAACTTCGGGTCTTCCCCCCCCTCGAGCATCCGCGCGAGCCAGTAGACGGCCGCGTCCGGGTCGCTCCCGCGCACGCTCTTGATGAAGGCGGAGATGATGTTGTAATGCTCTTCTCCCCCCTTGTCGTACCGGACGTACTTCCGCTGGAAGGCCTCTTCGATCTCCTTCCTTGTGACGGTCTTTCCCCCGTCTTCGCGCAGGGGGGCGAGCCGGATCGCGGTCTCGAGGCCGTTCAGCATCATACGCGCATCTCCCCCGGACAGCAGGAGGAGATCGTCGCGGTCGTCCACGGTGATCCGGCTCTCCTTCAGGACGGGATCTTCCGCGAGCGCGCGGTCGATGATCCTGTTGAGATGCGCGTCGGTGAGGCTCTGAAGCGTGTAGAGGCGGCTCCGGGAGAGGAGCGGGGAGATGACTTCAAACGAGGGGTTTTCGGTCGTGGCACCGATCAGCGTGATCACGCCGTCTTCCACGCTGTGAAGCAGGGCGTCCTGCTGCGCCTTGTTGAACCGGTGGATCTCGTCGATGAAGAGCACGGTCCCCCGGCCGAACCGGGAGCGGTTGGTCTGCGCCTTTTCGATGACCTCGCGCACGTCCTTCACGCCGGAGGAGACGGCGTTGAGCTGGAAGAACTCCGCCTTCGTGTGCCCGGCGATGATCCGGGCAAGCGTCGTCTTCCCCGTTCCCGGCGGTCCCCAGAAAATCATCGACGAGATCGTGTCGTTCTCAATCAGGACGCGGAGCGGCTTCCCCTCGCCGAGGAGGTGTTCCTGGCCGACAAAACCTTCGAGCGTGACGGGCCGTACCCGCTCGGCAAGCGGGGACGCATCGGGCGCCGGAGGTGACGCGAAAAGGTCCATGGGAGGTTGAGGAATGCTATTTCGCCGGGGTTACCCTGTACACCTGCTCACCCTCACGCGACATGTTGTGCTTCTCCCGCGCCACTTTCTCGATCTCGGCTTTGTCGGAGTCGAGCCGCCTGGACTCCTGTTCGAGCGATTTCTTCTCCGCCTCCCCCGCCTGGATCTGCATCTCCAGCTCTTCCTTCCTGTGCTGCAAACGGATACGGTGAAGTATGCCGTGGTTGCCGAAGACCACGAAACCGGCCACCGGGAGGGCGATCACGAGCGCCAGCATCAGACGCCTGTTTTTCAGGAGTTTCTTGAGGAGCGCCCGGAGATCCGGCCGCCCCCTGTTCTTCCGGTAAAAGAGATTGTCCATCGTCGGTGTGCCCCTATGACCTGTACCAGTCCTTCGCCGGCGCATACGACGTGCGCCGCGCGTTCATCTCGCCGTGGCGCTGCATCGCGAGGGCGATCAGCCGGTCGAGAAGCGCGGGGAACGGAAGTCCGGCCGCTTCCCACATCTTCGGGTACATGCTTATCGCGGTGAATCCGGGAATCGTGTTGACCTCGTTCAGGTACACCCGTGATTTCGATTTCGTGACAAAGAAGTCCACCCGGGCCATCCCCGCACAGTCGATCGCCGTGTAGGCGCGGACGGCGATCTGCCTGATCTTCTTTGCGACGGCAGCGGGAATCCTGGCCGGGATGACGGAGGCCGATTTGCCGTCGACGTATTTCGCGTTATAGTCATAGAACTCGTTCGAGGGAATGACCTCGCCCGGGACGGAAGCTTCGGGTTCGTCGTTCCCGAGAACGCTGCACTCGATTTCGCGGGCCCGGTCAACCCCCTGTTCGATGATCACCTTCCTGTCGAACTGTGCGGCAACGAGGAGAGCCGGCGCAAGCTCCCGGCGCGCGTGGACTTTGGATATCCCGACGCTGGAACCGGTGTTCGCCGGCTTGACGAACACGGGGTACCGGAGCGCCTCTTCCACCCTGCGCGTGACCGCGCGGGGATTCTCCCGGCATTCGCTGCTGTAGCACCACGTGTACCGGACGAGGGGAAGCCCGGCCTCCGCGAATATCATTTTCTGTACGATCTTGTCCATCCCAACCGCCGAGGCGAGGACGCCCGCTCCCACGTAGGGAATGTTCGCGAGTTCGAGAAGTCCCTGGAGCGTGCCGTCCTCCCCGTACGTGCCGTGGACAAGCGGAAACACGACGTCCAGCGAGACCGGAAGACCGCCGCCGGAGTCCGCCGGTACGAGCGCCCGCCGGTTCGGCTCGGGAACGAGAAACTTCTCCGGCTCCCCCTCCAGCGGAGCCTTCTCCTTCAACATCCCGAGGGCCGCCGAGGAACTGATCCACCGTCCTTCGGGGGTGATGCCGATCGGCACCACCTCGTATTTTTCCCTGTCCAGCGCGTTCATGACCGATGTGGCCGAGACGAGAGAAACTTCGTGCTCGCCGGATCGTCCGCCGAAGATGATGCCGACACGGATCTTCCGCGCCGAGGAGTGCGGCATGTCAGTGTCCTCCTTCGGGCACGCTGTACCCGTAACGGCGGTACAAGGGGGCGAGCGACGCCGCGTTCGGGAGCGTCCTCTCGCTGATGACGTACACCAGCCGCGTCGCGTTCCGGGGCCATACGATCCGCCGCGCGTTCTTGGTCCACGATTGGACGCTCCCGTTCGTTTTGACGATGTCCCGTCCGTTGTTCACGACGACGAACAGCTCCTCTTTCCTGACCTTGAGCCCCTCCACCTGGTCGAGGTTCGGGAACGTGTAGATGATCTCGGCGTTCAGCGTGTCCCCGCCGCTGTAGAACTGCTTGTACGTCACTTTCCTCCCCCCCTGCTCGAATTCTGTCACTCCCTCTTTCTGGATCGACGCCATCATCACGGCGTAATCCCGCGCGAGCGCGGAGTCCGTGCGGGCGTCCGATCGTATGTCGATGAGACGCATCAGGGCCTCGCCCGATCCGTTCTTGTTGAGCTTGATCCGGTGCTCGGTCGTCCGGATCAGCAGGCAGGCCGGCAGGACGGTCGCCAGCACCGCGGTAAGGAGAACCGAACCGGCTATCTTCGAAGCAGTCATTGCGGCTCCCGTTCGATGGTCATCGACCCTTGATCCACTCTTCGGCGATCTGCACGGCGTTCGTGGCGGCACCCTTGCGGAGGTTGTCCGCAACGATCCAGAGGTTGAGCCCGCTCGGCACCGTCGTGTCCCGCCTGATCCGCCCGACGTAGACCGGATCGGTGTCCCACGCGTCCACGGGCATCGGATACTCCAACTTCGCCGGGTCGTCGCGCAGGACGATTCCGGGTGCGCCCGCAAGCGCCCTGCGCGCTTCGGCGACGTCGCAGGGCCTCTCGAATTCCACGTTCACGGATTCGCTGTGGCCCCCCCAGACGGGGACCCGGACGCACGTGGCGCTGACGGCAATCGCGTCGTCCCCCATGATCTTCTTTGTTTCCTCCACCATCTTGTATTCCTCTTTCGAGGAACCGTCGTCGAGGAACACGTCGACCTGCGGCAGTATGTTGAACGCGATCTGGTGGGGAAACTTCTTTTCCGCGGCAGGGCGCTTCGCGATCTCGTCTTCGAGCTGCGTGAGTCCCTTCTTTCCCGCCCCGGTCACGGACTGGTACGTGGAGACGACAATACGCCGGATCTTCCAGAGGTCGTGGAGGGGCTTGAGCGCGACCACCATCTGTATCGTGGAGCAATTGGGGTTGGCCACGATCCCCCGGTGGGTGAACAGATCGGCACGGTTCACCTCGGGGACGACGAGCGGGACCCCGGTGTCCAGCCGGAACGCGCTGCTGTTGTCGATGACGAGCGTCCCCGCCCTGACGGCGTGGGGCGCATACTCCCTGCTCACCGACGCGCCGGCGGAGAAGAGCGCGATGTCGACCCCGGCGAACGATCCGGGGGTGAGCTCGCGGACCGGCACGTCCTTCCCGGCAAACCTGACCGTCTTCCCCGCGGACCGCGCCGATGCGAGCGGGTGGAGCTCGCCGACCGGGAATCGGTGCTCCTCGAGGACCTGGGTCATCTTTCTTCCCACAAGGCCGGTTGCCCCGACCACAGCGACAGCGTAGTGCTTCACCTGTTCATCCCTCGTTGATGTGTTCGATGGTCTCGCGGCGGCGTATCAGCGTCCGCGTCTTCCCGTCCACGAGGACCTCCGCCGGACGGGGACGGGCGTTGTAGTTCGAGGAGAGGACATACCCGTAGGCCCCGGCGCACATAAGCGCCAGGTACTCGCCCCGCTCCACCTTCGGGATGCGCCTGTCGAGCGCAAAGAAATCTCCCGATTCGCAGAGCGGACCGACGATGTCCGCCGTTTCGTGCCCGCGCCCGGCAAGCTCGAGCGGGACGATCTGGTGATACGCGTTGTACAGGCTCGGCCTGATCAGGTCGTTCATCCCTCCGTCCACGACGATGAACAGCTTGTCCTCGGTCTGCTTCCTGTACAGCACCTTCACAAGCAACACGCCGGCGTGCGCGATCACGGAGCGGCCGGGCTGGATGGAGAGCCGGCAGTTCGTCTCCCGCAGGAGAGGAGCGATCGTCCTGATGAGCGTCGCCGCGGAAAGATTGAGCTCTTCGGGTTCTTCCGCCGGGATCCCGGGATCCGTTATGTACCCGCGGTACTGAACGCCGAACCCTCCTCCGAAATCAAGATCCGCCAGGGGAATCCCCTCGGCCGTCAGAGCGCGCAGGAGCGCGACGAGGGCCTCCGCGGCCCGCAGGAAGGTCTCCGCTTTCGTGATCTGCGAGCCGATATGGCTGTGTATGCCGCTGACCTCGATGTGCGGAAGTCCCATCGCCCAGCGGAGGACGCTGGAGGCCTGTTTGGCGGGGATCCCGAACTTGTTCTGCTTGAGGCTGGTGGACACGTAGGCGTGCCCCCCCGCATCGATGTCCAGGTTGACGCGCAGAAGGATGCGGGCCTTCTTCCGTTCGTGAGCGGCGATGGCGTTGAGGACTTCGATCTCCTCCGTCGATTCGACGTTGAACGCGAGAATCCCCGCACGGAGCGCCGCCGTGAGCTCATCATCCCGCTTGCCAACGCCGCTGAACGTGATTTTCGAGGCGTGGATCCCGGCCGCGAGCGCGACGTGGAGCTCCCCGACGGAGGCGACATCCGCGCCGAACCCTTCCTCGCCGATGAGCCGCAGGAGCGACCTGTTGGCGTTCGCCTTGACGGCGTAGAACGAGAGATGCGGGTGCCCGTCGAATGCCCGCTCGATATTGCGGCAATGGTCGAGCACGGAGCGCTTGCTGTAGACGTACAGCGGCGTACCGAATTCCTCCGCAACGTCGCGCAGCGCCACCGATTCCACCATCAGCGCATTGTCCCTGTATGAGAATTCCTGCATCGCGAGCCGGTCGTTGTGAAAGTGTGGTTACCGGAGAAACAGCTCGACAAACGCCCTGTAAGGCGCAAAGACGCCGCCGATCACCGCGCTGAACGCGCTGCTGACGAACGGCAGCCTCATTGCGAAAAGCACGACGATAACGCCGAAGAATCCCACGCGCATGTATGCCACGGCCGCCCTCGGCGGCAGGATCGCGGCGAGTATGTGCGAGCCGTCCAGCGGGGGGAGCGGTATCAGGTTGAACACCCCCAGCACGACGTTGATGTACATCCCGCCGTAGAACATCGTGAGAAAGAAATGGATGACCTGTCCCCCCAATCCCTCCGGCGATTCCAGCACCGCCGCGCGCGCGAACCCGGTGGCGACCACCGCAAGCGCGAAGAGGAGCGCGAGAACGAAATTCGAGAGCGGCCCCACGGCCGAAACGAGCACGCTGTCCCGCCGGGGCTGACGGAAATTCATCGGGTTGATGGGAACGGGCTTCGCCCACGCGATGAACACGTGCCCCGCCGCAGCGATCGACATCAGGGGGACGAGGACGGAGCCGATCGGGTCGATATGGGGAATCGGGTTGAGCGTGAGCCGCCCCCTCTCCTTCGCCGTCGGGTCGCCGAGGCGGAAAGCCATCCACCCGTGCGCCACTTCGTGAATGATCACCGAAAAAATGAGGGCCGGGAGTATCGGAAGCAGTTCGCTCACGAAGCCTCCGAATGGACCCGCCCCGGGACGGGCTGACCCGCGAGCGAACAGTACCGGGAGAAGTCGATCGCATATCCGCGGGCGTGAAACGCGCCCGTCGCGGGATCCTGGACGTACGTGCCCTTGTAGTCGCCCCGGACCACCCGTTCGAGCATCGCGACAAGAGCGTCGATGTCCTCCTCCGTGTTGTAGCAGCCGAGGCTCGCCCGGACCATCCCGGGCATGTTCGACTTGTTGCCGGACATGACCTCCGCGGTGAATTTGCGGTCCTCCTCCGGGCTCACGTGGAGGAGCTCCTTGACGTACGGATGGGCGCAGAAACACCCGTCCCGCACGCCGATCCCCCCCTCGACGCCGAGGATCGCCGCAACGAGCGAGTGGTGCATCCCTTCGACGTTGAACGCCATGACGCCGACTTTTTCATCCAGGTTCTCCGTGGGGCCGTAGAACACGAGCCGCGGGATCTTTTTCAGTTTCGCATACCCGTAGGAAAGAAGTCCCTTCTCGTGGGCAGCGATCTCGCTCATCCCGACGGCTTCGAGCGCCCGGACGGCCGCCGCCAGCGCGACGCCGCCGATGACGTTGGGGCTGCCGGCCTCTTCCTTGTGCGGCGGACGGTTCCACACGGCCCGGTCGAGCGTGACGATGTCCACGACTCCTCCGCCCACAAGGTCCGGGTCTCCGTCCCCGAAGAAGGCTTTCGGCCCGATCAGCGCGCCCGTGCCGAACGGCGCGTACATCTTGTGCGCGGAGAGGGCGAGAAAATCGATATGCCGCGGATCGTCGTCGGGGAGCATGTCGATCGGCCTGTGGGGGGCGAGCTGTGCGGCGTCAACGAATATCCTGGCGCCCGCGGCGTGGGCCCAGGCGGCGATGTCGTGGACCGGCGAGCAGAGCCCGGTGATGTTGGAGGCGCCGCTCACGGCGACGAGCCGGAGTTTTCCCTTTTCACGGCTGATCGCGGATTTCATCGCGGCAAGATCCGGGTGGCCGTCGCTCGTGATCCCGACGTGGACGACCCGGGCGTTCTTCCGCCACGGAAGGTCGTTGGAATGATGCTCCATCACCGTCGTGATGACGACGTCGCCGGCTCCGAAGTGAAACCGGTTGGAGAGCTTGTTGACGCACTCCGTCGTGTTCTTCGTGAAGATCACGGTGTTCCCTGCCGGGTCGGCACCCACGAAGCTCCCGATCGCGTCGTGCGCGGCGTCGAACACGCCCGTGGCAAGGACGGATTTGAACCCCGTCCCCCTGTGGACGCCGGAGTACCAGGGAAGAAACTCTTCGATCGCCCGGAGGACGCCCCTGAGAGCGGGGGTGCTCGCGGCGTTATCCAGAAACACGTACGGGCGCTCCGTCCCGTCGAGGAGGGGTACCCGTGTGTCGATCCCGACGATTTCCCGTCTGAGATCCTTCACACCGGCGGGCGCAATTCCGCTGACCTGTCGCTGCATGGCGATATCATCCCTCCTGCTTGTTGTCTCCTAACCGCGCGGATGGTACGTGCGGTGGACTTCTTTCAGATACTCCCTGTCGATGTGCGTGTAGATCTGCGTGGTCGAGATGTCCGAGTGACCCAGCATTTCCTGCACCGCGCGGAGATCGGCGCCCCCTTCGAGAAGGTGCGTCGCGAACGAGTGGCGGAACGTGTGGGGGTGGACTTCCTTCCCGATCCCGGCTTTCTTCGTGTAGGCCTGGACGATCTTCCAGATCGCCATCCGGGTCATCGGCCTCCCCCGCGCGTTGAGGAAGAGCGCGTCCTGCGTCTCCCCCTTCTTCTCGAGCTCCCTGCGGCACCCGCTCCTGTAGCGCTCGATCCACCGGAGCGCGGACTTCCCGATCGGGACGAGCCGCTCCCGCGAGCCCTTGCCGAAGACGCGGACGGTCTCCTCGGACTCGAGGAGGTCCCGCTGTTTCAGGATGATGAGCTCCGAGACGCGCATCCCCGTGGCGTAGAGCACTTCGAGTATCGCCCGGTCCCTGAGGAGGAGCCGCTTCTTCTTTTCCGGCGCGTCAAGGAGCGGTCCGTCGAATTGATTGAGTATCGCCTCCACCTCGGCCTGGCTGAGAACGTCCGGAAGCGTTCGCTCCAGCCGGGGGACGTCGATCCCTTCCATCGGGTTCTTCTGCGCGAGCCCCTCCCCCATCATGAACTTGTGGAACCCGTTGAGGGCGGAAATGCACCTGGTGACCGACCGGGGGGAGAGTCCCGCCGTGCGGAGCGTCCCCAGGAATTCCGCAGCGTGCGCCTCGGTGATGTCGTCCGGACGGGCAATCTCCTTCTTCTCGAGGAAGCGGAGATACCTGCCGATGTCGAGCCGGTAGGACGCGATCGTGTTGCGCGAGGCGTTCTTCTCGAGGGCAAGAAAGTGAAGGTAGTCCTCACAGAATCGGTTCATTGATTACCCCCCTCCCTGAGAGCGGGATTCGGTCTGTCGGCCGGAGGTTCCGTCGCGGCGGGACGGCGCGTGGTCTTCCGGCGCGGCACCTCCGGGTACTTGACGCGCGTATGGTAGATGCCGATCAGAACGCCCAGGAACGCGGAACGGATCTTCGTCAGGTCCTTGACCGTCAACGGACATTCGTCGAGCTCCCCTTCCTCGAACCGCTTCCGTATGAGCTCCTCGATCGTCTGCTCAAGCCGCTGGGGGGTGGGATCCTCGATCGTGCGGACGGCGGCCTCGACCGCGTCGGCGAGCATCATGATCCCCGTTTCCTTCGTCTGGGGCTTCGGGCCCGGATACCTGTAGTCCTGCTCCTTGATTTCGTCGATCTTGGTCTCGTCCGGATCGTTCCGCGCCAGGTCCATGGCCTTCGTGTAGAAGAAGTCCATCCGCGCCGTGCCGTGATGCATCGGGATGAAATCGATCACCTCTTCGGGAAGGCCGTATTCCCTCGCGAGAGCCATGCCGTCCTTGACGTGCGCAGCGATGATGAGGGAGCTCATGCGCGGGGCCAGCTTGTCGTGGCGGTTCCGGCTCCCTTTCTGGTTCTCGACGAAGTACGTCGGCTTCACGACCTTCCCGATGTCGTGGAAGTACGCGCCCACGCGGCAGAGTATCTCGTTTGCCCCCACGGCGGAAGCCGCGGTCTCCGCGAGGCTCGCCAGCGTCATGCTGTGGTGATACGTCCCCGGGGCCTGCTCCGCGAGCTGACGCAGGAGGGGATGGTTGAAATGCACGAGCTCCATCAGCGTGAGGTCGGTCGTGACGCGGAACGACTTTTCGAGAAATATCAGGAGCCCGTACGTGAGCACGGGGGAGATGACGGCGTTGATGAGACTGTAGGCGAGCTGTTCGGAGACGACGGCGAGGGACTCAAACCGCTCGAGTCCGAGCGCCACGATCGCGAGGGCGTACCCGAGGAATATGAACCCGAGGGAACGGAAGATCTGTGTCCTGTTTTTCACGTCGCGGACGGTGTACACGGCGAGCGCCCCCGCGACAAGTGAAGCAAGCGCGATTGAGTAGTCGTTTCCCCGGATGCCGGCAACGATGAACGCAATCAGCACCGTCCCGTAGAACCCGACGCGGGAATCGAATATGATCGTCAGGAGCATCGAGGCGACGGGAACGAGTATCAGGAATTCGACGGGCGCGTTGACGTCGACCTCCCTCGTGAGGTATGCGAACACCCCCTCCAGCAGGAAGAGAAGGGCGATCAGGGCGAGCTTCCGGTTGCTGCGGACGATCGCCTTGCGAAAGAGGCCGAGGTACAGGCCGTAGAGCATCACGATGATGAGGACGTGAATCACCGTCCCGATGATCTGCAGGGGATTGTCGGATCCCGGTCCCCGTTCCGCACGCGCCCTGCGGAGGGACTCGAGCTTGAGCCTCGTATCCTGCGTGATCCGCTCGTGTTTGCTGACCACGCGCTCGTTTTCCTGGACGTAGCCGAGCGTGCGGGGCACCTGGTCGGCCGCCGCGGCCAGCGCCTGGTTCGTGGCCGCGGTGTTGAATATGACGTTCGGCCTGATGTGCATCACCCCGATCTTGTAGGCGATGCTGACCGCGTCGTTGTCGCTCCCGTACCTGTTGATCAGCTCTCTCTCCAGGAGGGCGTGGAGATCGCTTTCGTCAAGAAGCCGGGCGACGGGGAGGATCTCTTCCTGTGTCCCCCTGCGGAGCGCGATGTCATCCCGGGCGATGGACGACTTCCCCCTGTCGAGGATTCCGGTCCGGAGGTAGCTCCGCGCCATCGTTCCCACGGCCGCGCGCATGTCCTTCAGCGTTCCGGAAGCGGCGAGCACGGAGAGGGCGTCCCATTCAGTATCGGAAAACGGAATATCGAGGGAGGAGGCGAGCCGGCCGAACCGGGCGGAGTCGACGGAGGAGTGCTTGTGCGTCCCGCGGTGGATCCCGGCGCGCAGTTCGAGCGCTTCCTGCAACCGGGCGAAGAAGGCATCGAGCGCAGCGGGCTGCAATTCTGTCGCGGCAGAATCACGCTCGAAGACGTCGTAGACTTTCTTCTTCGCTTCCTCTATGTCGCGGGCGTATTCACGATCGTCGCGCAATATCGGAAACGAAAAAGGGGCGATGAGGTCCTTCCTCGCCCAGACGGCCCCGACCTTGTAGTCGAGGTCGATCGATTCTCCCCTCGGAAACAACAGGGCAAGCGCCGCCGTCAGCGTGACGGCGATGAGGGCCTTGATCAGCGTACTCTGGGAAAACCACTCGGCCCTTAAATATTTGCTCAGTTCGATTCGGGGTTTCTCTTCTAGCATAGATGACGCAGACAGATTATGTAAACAAATATCGTGAGATTCCCGCTGAGAATCAAACGGAGCAATATATGTCAAAGGGGGTCAATGCGGAGAGAAGAGTCGGTTTCTGAAGAAAATTGACCCAAAAACAACAGCAGCGCCCCGAGCCCTTCGGCCCGGGGCGCATCAAAGTTGTCGCATCTCCCGCCGTGCGGGAGAATTCAGATCAGTTGTTCTTCGCTCCCTGGTTTATCCACTCGATGATGACCCTCATTTCTGCGTCCGTGAGGTACTTTGCCTTTCCCTCACTGATCACCTGCTTCTTGTTTAGCGGCATCCTGTCGCCGAACGGGGGCGTTTCACCGAGTTTCTTGACAAGTATGCTCTCCTGTGCCTTCCCCGCGACGACCGAGGCGCCGTTCTTTCCTCCCTGCATCAGCAGATCGTAGGAATCGAGCGAGAGCTCGCTCGGGTTGAAGTTGTCTTCGGAATGGCAGGGAAGGCAGTGATTCTTGATCACCGGAAAAACGTCATCCTTGAACGATGCGCTTTTCGAGCTCTTCTCCTGTGCACCGGCAACCATAAGTCCCAGCGCCACGAACGCTACAACGCCTCCGGTCAAACGCATAGATGTGATGCCTTTCACGCTTGTGTGTGATGGGGTTAGAGATACAGGTGGAGCAAGATGTCAAACTCGTTCATCGTCCCGGTGTCGGGGTCCTGCGTTTTCAGGATGCGGTAGACTGGCCTGACCTCGACGCCGGAGACAGGGAAGAACTCCACCCCGATGCTGTACCGGGATCTTGAGCCGTTCTTCAAATTGACGTCCTGATCGTAAAAATCGTACGCGAGCTTGAGATCAACCCCCGGCGTGACGACGTAGTCCGCCTCGGTGTACGTGGCAAGTGCCGTCGTCGTCCCGGCGGAAGGCGAAGTCCGGATCCAGTCCGCCTCCCCCAGAACCGTGAAATCCCCAGCGCTGAACGAGCCGAATCCTCCGTAATATGTCGTGCCGAGCCCCGGGATGCCGGTCTTCGTGCTGAAGACGTTTCCCCCGAGCCCAAGGAACACTTTATCCGCGAGCTTGAACATCCCTTCCCCCCTTCCCAGGAGCGCCTTGTTGTTCGTGCCGGGTATTCCTCCCCCCTCGTCCGCGTTATAGATTCCACCGAGGACCGTGAATGCGCCCGGAGATACGGCGGCTTCCGCCCCCGTCCGTTCCACGACGTCGTACTCGGGGCTGAGTTTCGTGTACTGCCGTACGTAGGCCGTGTGATCATCAAGGTTGGTGCCGTAGTCGGGAATGAACCTGCCAATTTTCAGGTGTCCGGACGCCGGAAGGACGTTCATGAGCGCATAAGCGTCAAACCCGGAGGACGCCCCCTTGTTCAAATTGAGATAGAGAAACACCTTCGGCGATACGCGCAGGTTGACGTACAGGTCCCCCTGCATCTGGAAAAGCCCGTCGCTTCTGGTGGAGTCAGTAAGCTTCCTGTTGTAGTAAATCGTCCGGAAATCTGCACCCACGCCCAGTATGTTTGTAATGACGTTTGAGAAATCGGTCATATCCGCGCCCTTCGACCACTCGGGGACGGGGAGCTGGTCCCTCCCGTACTGGACTCCGAACGTCTGGCGCATTTCCCCCCCGGAGGGGTCGACGTGACAGGACTGGCATTTCAACCCTGTGCGGCTGGCAAACCGGGGGAGGGAATATGCGGCGGACGCCCAGAACAGGGCCGCCAGGGCAATGACGTACAGAGGTGGGCGGTTCATGCGGTTTCTCCCGGATGTGCAGGCGTGGGTTTCGACGCGCGGGGAACGGAGAAAATATACACACCCGCCCGCTCACGTGCAATTTCACGGAATTGAATCTCCCTCACCGTTTTTCTATATTAGATGATGGAGCTCAGCCCAGCGACAGCTTCCCTGCTATCCGAGCTCGACTCATTTTCTGCCGGAAAAATCGTCAATCGCGCCGATCTGGGGATTCTCCTCGAATCAGGGAAGACACTGCCCGCGCGGGATGTGCTCGACGAGCTCGGTTTTTATGCGAAATTCCTCCACCGGACATACGGCATCATGACGCGCATCGGCCGGAACGGTGATGGATATGACAGGATTGCCGGCGAATTCTCCGGGGCCGTCGAAAAAACGCGGACTCTCATGACATCGCTCATTGCGGGAACCCCCGCGGATGTCAGAGAACGGCTCACCGCCGCGTATCTGGCGATGACGCAGGAGGGTCTCAACAACCTTCTCTCTCTCTGCCACGACCTCGGCTGGTACAAAAACTGGCTCATCGATACCAAGGGCCGACGGAAGGCAGACACATGAACAGGAGCGTTATGTCCGTATGGAGGGTCTCCCTGTTCGTTCTCGCCGTGGCCGCCATATTCTGGCTCGGCGCGGTGAATATCCGCGCCATGATCGGCAACGACATGCTCAAGACCGGGACGCTGGAATTCGAGGAAATCCTTGACCCCGAAGCGGAGCGGGAGATATTCCGGCTGATATCGTTCGCCTCCGTCGTCATTATCATCAGCTATGCCGTCGTCCTCATCAGCGGAACAGTCTTCCTTCTGACCTCCCCGTTCCGCATGAAGGAACACGGGTGGCTGATGATGAGTGCCATACTTTTCTATACGTTTGTCCCCGTGGAGGTGTTCACGATGTATCTCGACGGGAAAATGGCATACAAGGAGTTCTTCACGACGGAAGGGAACAGCGCGTTCCGCGAGCTGTTCGTCGCCCGCGTGGGGGCGCTTGCCGGGGCCCCCGTGATCGCCCTTCTCTGTTATTATACAATTATCGCGCTCGCAGTGTTCCGCCCGTTCACAAAACCGCCCCTCCCGCCGCATGAAGCATGAGGTATTGATACAGGAGCTCCAGGAGGTCGCCGCCCAGCTCGGCGTCACCATCCGCTACGAACGGGGCGATTTCGAAGGGGGGTACTGCATACTCAGGGACCAGAAGATACTGCTTGTCAACAGGAGGCTGTTTCCCGCGAAAAAAGCCGCCGTCCTGGCAATGGCGATGCACGAGATCGGGCTCGACGACATGTACCTCAAGCCCGCCGTACGCGAATACATCGAGGACGAAATCGCCAAGGCAGCCCGCAGCGCACACTAGACAAACGAAATCGCCGGTATGATCAAAGCGGTCATATTTGATCTTGACAACACGCTCGTCGATTTCATGAGCATGAAGCGGCTTGCGGTGAGCGCGGCGATCAATTCCATGATCGATGCCGGGCTGCTGCTTACTCCCGCCGAGGCCCAATCGCGCATCGACGCGATCTACAAGGAGAAGGGGATCGAATTCCAGAACGTGTTCGACCAGCTCCTGTACGACGTGTTTCAGAAGGTCGACTACAAGATCCTCTCCGCGGGGGTCATCGCCTACAGGCGCGCCAGGGAAGCGGCCCTCGTCCCGTACCCCCACGTCAACATGACGCTCGTGGCACTTCTCAAGCGCGGCGTGAAGCTCGCCGTCGTGTCGGATGCGCCGGGGCGCGAGGCCTGGCTGCGACTCTGCTACCTGAACTTTCACCACCTCTTCGATCACGTCGTCACGTTCGAGGACACCGGGGAACGGAAGCCGAGCCCGGCGCCGTTCCAGCGGGCACTCGACCTCCTCCGCGTGCAGCCGCACGAAACGGTGATGGTCGGCGACTGGGCGGAGCGCGACGTCGTCGGCGCAGCGAACCTGGGCATCACGACCGCCTTCGCGCGCTACGGGGACACGTTCGGCACCGTCGAATCGCACGCGGATTACGACCTGAACGACGTCTCGGAACTCCTTGACGTGATCGATTCCGAGAATGCGAAAGAGGGAGGGCCCCGCCGTGGTTAAGGGGATCGGCGTCGACATCATCGAAATCGACAGGGTCAGGCGGAGCATCGAGCGGCTGGGCGATCGCTTTCTCGAAAAGGTCTACACGACGGCCGAGATCGCGTACTGCAACGCGAAAGCGCACCGGTTCCAGCACTACGCCGCCCGGTTTGCGGCCAAGGAGGCGCTGAGCAAGGCGCTCTCCACCGGATGGGCGGGGGAGTTCCGCTGGAAGGACGTCGAAGTGATGAACGAGCCCTCGGGACAGCCGCGTTTCACGCTTCACGGCACGCTCAGCGCGAAGCTCGACAGCGCAAGCATCATGCTCTCCATGTCGCACTCCGACAGTCACGTCGTGGCCATGGTCGTCATCCAGGAGGGGCTCCAGTGAAGCTGACGATCTACAGGAAGCTGATGATCGGTTTCGGCGTCGTCATATTCCTGATGGGGATCGCCACCGCGTACGTGCTCCAGGAGCTCCACAAGGTAACCGGCACGTCGCGCAAGGCACTGACGATCGACGTGCAGGCGATCGACCTCGAAAAGGAAATGCGGACGATCCTGTACGAGGAAGAGCGCTACGCCGACCGGTATTTCATGGCAAAGGACACCGTCTACAGGAACGTCTTTCTCGACAAGAACAGGCTCTTCGTCCGGGACCTCGATTCCCTTTCCGGGATGCTTTCCGACCCAAGGGAAAAGGAGACGCTCGACCTCGCCGGGCAGATCCACGACTGGCATTTCACGTCGGTGCTGAGCGCCGATCTCACCGCCCCCGCGGTCAACGGGCGGGCCGACGCGATGGACAGGGTGCGGAAGTCGGTCGACAACCTGATCGCAAGCCGCCAGCGCGCCGTCGACACCTCGGTCGATACCATCGACCGCGCCACAGAGCTGTCCCTGCGCGTCGCGCTGCTCATCGCCATCGGCACGTTCCTCTCCGCCATCGGCGCGGCGCTCATCATCACGCGCACGATCACGCGGCCGATCGGGACGCTCGTCGCCGGGACGAAGGAGATTGCGGTGGGCTCGTTCACGAAGATCCGGATTCCCTCGCGCGACGAAATCGCCGACCTCGCCCGGGCGTTCAATTCCATGAGCGCGAGCCTCGACGAGCTGAACCGTTTCCGCGCCGAGATGATGCAGCACATTTCGCACGAGATCAGGATGCCGCTCCAGTCGATCCTCTCGGCGCATTACCTCCTGACCAAGAAGGCCGAGGAACCGGTAAGCGAGCCGCAGTTGAAGCTCCTGAACGGCATACGCGAAAACGTCCAGAAGATCGCCAACTTCAGCAACCAGTTCCTCGACCTCTCGAAAGTCGAAGCGGGGATGATGCAGTATAACGCCATCCCCGTCGATCTCGCGGCGATCGTGAAACCGATCGTCGACGACGGATCTGTGCAGGCCGCGCGGAAGAATATCGCCATGTCGTTCGTGGCGGCGGAGACGCCGCCGGTCGCCATCGATCCCGACCGGAGCTCCGAAATCTTCGGCAACCTGATCAACAACGCGCTGAAGTACACCGGGAACGGCGGCAAGATCGACGTCTCCGTCGGACCATGCCCGTTCGGCGCACAGGTCGTCGTTCGCGATACCGGTCCCGGAATTCCGGCGGCGGACCTGCCGAAGATCTTCACGAAGTTCTACAGGACAAACACGGCGGTCAAGGGGGGGAGCAGGGGAACGGGCATCGGCCTTGCGTTCGTGAAGGCGCTCGTGGAAGGACAGGGGGGAAGAGTGCATGTGGACAGCACCGTCGGCGTGGGGTCAACTTTTAAAGTCGAATTCCCGGCACACAGAGCCAGAGCAAAAAAGACCGGATGAGAATAGTTTCCTGTTTATTTGTGACTGCCGCCTTGGTGGTTTCCGGGTGCGGTCTTTTCCCGGACGCACGGAACCCCGATTCGAAGGTGGGCCGGCGGATGAACGTCGCCGATAGCCTCGAGCAGGAGGGGCAGTTCCAGGCGGCCGCCGCGGCGTATGTGTCCGTGGCCGAACGCTTCCCCGAATCGAGCTTCTATCCGACTGCGGTTCGGCGCGCCGCGCTCATGTACTCCATCAGCCCGTATTCGGACGGGAATGACAGCGCAGCATACCGGTGGTACATCAGGTACCTTGCTCTCCCCCTGAGCAAGCCGGAAAGGGAAAACGTGCGTGTCTCCGTGGAGCTCCTTCACCGCATTCTCTCTTTGCGCGCCCAGGTAACACAAATGTATACGGCCGCCGACAGCTTAACGGTCCTGTCAAAGAGACAATCCGCCCTGCTCACCGCCGATGCGCACAGGATGCAGGACCTCGAGCTCCAGATCCAGAACGCACAGGCGGAATTGAAGAAAATCAAGGAAATGGACATCCGGCTCTCAAAATCGATGAACCGGTAGCATCGGAGGCCGCTTCCGGGGGCCTGAAGCGTGCCGGAGGGACTGTTGATTCTCACGCGGGATTTGAGTAATTTGGAGACGGTAGAGCGTTCTTCGCACACTTCGCGATCGTCGATGAAGTCCCTCGGGATCAAAAAACTGTACTATTCGATCAGCGAGGTCGCCAAGATCACGGACCTCGAGCAGTATGTGCTGCGGTACTGGGAGTCGGAATTCGAACAGCTGAAGCCCGCAAAGAACAGGGCCGGCAACCGGATATACACCAACCGCGACATCAAGCTGATCCTGTACATTAAGAAGCTCCTCCGCGATGAACGGTACACGATCGAGGGAGCCAAGCAGGTCCTGAAAACGTACACTCCCGAGGTCGACACGGGAGAGCAGCTCGAGCTCATCGACGCGCCGAAGTCCAGGACGAAGATCAAGGACGAGCAGCTCCGCGCGGACGTGCTGGAGACGAAAGAGGTCCTGCAGGAGCTGTTGAAGAAGCTGGCGTAGCAACGAGATTGCAGCATCACCGGAACAACGGAGCGTAGCGCAGCCCGGTAGCGCACCTGAATGGGGTTCAGGGGGTCAGGGGTTCAAATCCCCTCGCTCCGACGAGATTTGAAGAGTTTACGTTCATCGGCAGAGTGGTGGTTGCCCAAGTGGTTGCCCTTCCTCGCGACAAGGAGGGGGCAATGCACATCTCAAAACGATCCAACGGCATCTACTACATCTGGTTCACCGACGAACAAGGCCGTAGGCAGAAAATCTCCACCCGGAGTTCCTCGAAGTCTGAGGCCCTGAAGATCTTTCGGAATTTCATACAATCATCGCAAGACAAGCCTCAACGCCAGCCCTTCCCCCCTTCGCTCTCTTCCTTCACGGCTACTTATCTCGATTACGCCAAAGGCCGATACTCACGGTCATATTGTGAGAATATCGCCGTATCTTTGCGCGGCTTGCTAAAAACTGTCGGAGATCTTCCACTCCAGAAGGTTGGAGTTCGTGAAGTCGAACAGTTCTTAGCCTCGATTGCGCCTGGAAAGTCTGACCGTACCTCGAGGGCTTACTTCGTCACATTGGCCAGCGCCTTCCAAACGGCGATGCGGTGGGGGCACATTGAGACAAATCCATTCCGGAGAGTTGTGCGACCGAGGCTTCGGGAGCTTCTCCCTGTTCACTTGACCAAAGAGGAATTGAGGGCGATTGTAGACCACGAGAGAGACCAAGATCTTCGTGATCTGTACATTTGCGCAGTAAGCACGGGAATGAGACTTGGGGAGATGGCTGCTCTTCAATGGGAAGATGTCGATTTCGTTCAGAGAGTGATTCGAGTGCAGAACACGGCTTCCTTCACCACTAAGAACAGGAAGAACCGCACAATCCCTATGAATAGTCTGCTTTGTAGCATGCTCTCCAAACGCAAGAGTTACGCACAATCGGAGTTAGTGTTCTCGTTCCAAGGCCGTCGGCTGACAAAGGACATCGCGTCTAGAAATTTCAAGCAATGCGTGATCGCCGCACATGTAAATCCCGCTCTCCATTTTCACAGTATGAGGCACAGCTTCGGAACCTGGCTGGTCCAGGCTGGAGTCTCAATCTATGAGGTACAGAGACTGCTTGGCCATAGCAGCATCGCTATGACGCAAGTCTATGCCCACTTGGCTCCTAGCGAGTTGCACGAGACCGTCGAGAAGATACTCCCGGTCATAACTTTGCCAGAACCCCGTAGACCCCATGGCAAGGGCGAACTTTCTTTGACACAACTTTGATGACAAACTATTGATTCCTTTGCCAGCTTGCCTTTCGCTCTGGGGAATAGCTGGCAATGATCCTGGCGAACAATCGTTGCCACTTCGCCAGTTCGCCAAAAGTTTGCCAACTCTCTGGCAAAGACATTGGCAAGGATTTGAGCAGGACTGAGGCTCTCCGTAAGTTGGGTATGGTTCGCTGGGTCCGACCCCTGTGTTCATTTTCTTTCGGGAGATCGAAAATGCACACTAATGTCTGCTCAAAACAGTCACTGAAGGTGATGAAACCCATCGACAACATTGGAGAAAACAGACGGCAAGGCAGAAAAAACTTGGTAGTAACCCCAGGCCCGTAAATATCCAGAGTCCCCGGGAACGTATCCTCCCCTCAGATCCGGGAGGCTCCAGATCGGAAGAAGTACCCAGCTGCAGCGGAACGATGAATTGAGGAGACAGCTATGACCATAAAAGCACAGGGAGTACTGAGGTAGACTTGACAACGGCAGGCCCTCGGGGAGTTCAACCGCGCAACCCCGGACGATGTGGGGCCAGTGGGAGGAGAGCAGGGGATGAAGGTGGTGCTGAAAATAAACGGGCAAGCAAAATATCCACCCGTAATTCTACGTACGCTGCTGATCCGTAATTTCCCTGATTGATTTTCTTGGTGAGCCGATCATATTCCGATGAATGAGGGGCCAGAATTCTCGGCCGGGATTTCTCCGAGATCATGACCTTGTGGGTAAATATGGGAGGGCGTCGTTTCTGTGCGAAGCGGGATACTAAATTTACGTGAGGGGAAGATGTTTGTACGCCATGGGAACCTCAGTATTTTCTGTTAGAACTCCAAGATTGTTGGACAAGATTTCACTATTTCCCATCGAATGACACAATTTGGTCAAGCTTGACAACTGCGATTTGTCGCAGTATCTTGTTCGCAGAGTCCTCACTGTTCTTCGCAATCGCTCCGAGTTACGCCGTCGCGATTCCTGGATCAACTCCTTTCTCGTAACGAACTGCCATCTGATCGCCGCGGCACAAGAAGCACGAATTCGACACTTGCTACGGTGCTCAAGATGCGTTTTCGCTGGTCTACGAAATGGCATCATCCATTACATGCACTAAGACTTTTAGGAATTGGTAGTGCGTTCCTTCCCTTTCTAGTTCTGGTTTCATGTCGCCACTCCGCTCCTCCGCAGCCACCGGACAACATCACGGACACCACCGGTCACGTATTTCGGTGGCATATCGATAGTATCGGAGACGGACTCGGGAATGAATTTTTCGATGTTGTCGTGGTAAATGACTCACTGGCTTATGCATGTGGAAGTCTTTACTTGAATGATTCCGTTGGGAATGCCGATCCCGTGCTGTATAATTACGCGACGTGGAATGGGAAGACGTGGACGGTTAGACGACTATATTATCATTTTCAGAACTACTATTTTCAAAGCGATTCAGCATTAGGCCCAATCTATTCCGTCTTCGCCCTCAGTGAGAATGACATCTGGTTCGGTTTCGGCAATCTTGTTCATTGGGACGGCAACTCGTTCCAATCATTCGCAATCCCCCCAGAAATAACTCCACCGCCCCCCAACAGGATCTGGGGTACATCGGACAAGGACTTATACGTGGGTGGGCTCGATGGCCGCATCGTACATTTTGACGGTGCGACTTGGCAATTGCTTCACACCGCCACAAATTTAGAGGTGTTCGACATCTGGGGAGCAAGAAATCCGGCTACTGCTCAATATCAAGTCTTGGCCGTTGCATCAGATGGTGTAAACAAAAATGTGCTTTCAATCCAAGGAACCGGAATCGGGCAGGTTCCCGATACTGGACTGCCCGGGATGGCCCGTGGCATCTGGTTTGTGCCCAATCAAAAGTACTATGTCGTGGGGTCAGGAATTGGGCAAATAGATCGGCTCGGTGATTCCCCGTGGGCCGTATATCAACCGGGTGTGGTAACGAGCTTTGGTTCCGCAAGTATTCGAGGGAATGCCGTCAACGATATCTTTGTCGTCGGAAGTTACCTTGAGATAGTACATTTCAACGGCATGTCCTGGTACAACTACAAAACTGAGATCCCAAACGGTAACGGTGTTTGGGCGAGAGTCTCTATCAAGGGGAATCTCGTAATCGCGGTCGGAAGCGCACAACAGGCAATTGCTGCAATCGGCCGAAGGTGACATCATCAATATTTTCCTGTGAAGGGCGTTTTTGGCCTCTAAGGCGGAAGACCCATTCTAAGCCAGATTGATCATGTTAGAGAGCTAAAGCTCCGCCGAAATGAAGGCCCTGCAATCGGCATATGCCTACCGCGTCGCAGATCTTATTCAGCAGCCAGCTCTGAATACAGAAGCTTTCGCGTACAAGAGGAACCTCTTCCAATCCTCCATTAAGACAAGGGAGCCCCATCAATGCGATCCGAACGAACTCTTCTAATTCCTCTTGTCTGTCCTGTGGCGTTCACTTTATCCTCCCGGCCAGGACTCGCCTTAATCGAACTGAGGGAGGCGAAGTCAATATCCCGGGATTCAGTTCAACAGCGATAGATTTGCAGACCTCGACGAAGTGGGCAACGATTGGAATCCAGCAGCTACGACATGAACCGTGTTAACTCAGAAATATACTCTTTGGGCTGCCTTCAATAGAATGCAGTCGGGATTCCGATAAACTCACACGGTGCTATGGGAGTATTAACTGTGAGATACGCGTATGCAACCAGATTCATGTTACTGCCACGATGTGTGTCGTAATGCGCTCCAAAATAGACTAGGCAAAATGGTTTGAGGATATCGAAAACGATTTGAAGGTATTCTAAGATCAAGTAGATGAATTGCATGTGACAGTAATGACTTTGAAGAGAGGACCATTGGAACGTTTGATTTCAAAGAGGAGCAATCGCCTAATCTATCGGTAAAGTAGCGACAATAGATTGCCCAAGGCAACAGGAATGCTCTTGACCTGCCCCCGGTTGTTGTGCCAATCTCAGAGTTGGATTTGACTCTTCAGGGATTGGCGAGCTGAAGAGGTGCGTAGGCTTCAGGTGCTGGTGGTTTGTATCCAAGAGAGCTGTGTGGCCTTATCGTGTTGTATTCTCTCCTCCAGGTTTCTGTCACAACCCTCGCCTCGAGAATCGTATCGAAGATCTCCCCGTCCAGGAGTCCGTATCTTAGCTTGCCGTTGAATGATTCGATGTACCCATTCTCCCAGGGGCTTCCCGGCTCGATGAAGAGCGTCTTCACGCCCAGGCGCTGCAACCAGCCACGGAGGATCTCTGCAACGAACTCCGGACCGTTATCCGAGCGGATGTAGTCTGGTGTGCCGTGAATGATAAACAATTCAGCCAGACATTCAAGCACGTCAATCGCCCTGATCTTTCGCGCGACATACATCAGCAGACTCTTCCGCGAGAACTCATCGATCACGTTGAGGATGCGGATGGGCCTCCCGTCACTCGTCCGATCGGAGACAAAGTCGTAGCTCCATACGTGGTTCGGATACAGCGCTCGTAAGCGAACGCACGATCCCTTGTTGAGCCAGAGTCGTCGCCGTTTACGCTGTTTCTGTGGTACTTTAAGCCCTTCCTCTCTCCAAACACGCTCAACACGCTTGTGGTTGACACACCAGCCTTCGCCTCTCAACAGCGCCGTAATCGGTCTGTAGCCGTATCGGCCGTACTGGCACGCCAGGGATGTGATCCTGTCCCGTAAGCGATCCCCTTCGACATTGGCGATCACTTCGTGGCGCTGAGTTGATCGTGGCTGCTCTAATGCTGCACAGATGCGTCGTTCCGAGTATCCAAGGTCCTCCTGGATTCGGTCGACTGCCCGGCGTTTCTTAGCCGGGCTTAGAAGTTTCCCCGGGCCGCCTCCTTCAGGATCGCATTATCGATGGTCAGATCGGCGACAACTTTCCGCAGGCGGGTGTTCTCAAGCTCGATCTCTTTGAGGCGTTTGGCTTGATCGACGCGCAGGCCGCCAAACTCCTTGCGCCACCGGTAGTAGGTGACGTCTGTAACCTCGAGCTGGCGGCAGACTTCGGCGAGAGACATATTCTTGGCGAGAAGGACTTCGGCTTCCCTAAGCTTAGCAACGATCTGTTCCGCGGTGTATTTCTTTCGACTCACTTTTCCCTCCTTTGACCAATTGTCCAATATACGAATTGGACCGGTCTGAGGGGGTCAGGTCACTGTACAGGGGAACGGGAAAATTCATGTTTTACGAAGACGGTGTTGTCTGGGGAGGATACCACAAGGGAAGACAGGTGCCGAAAATCGGCGGCTCCGCATATGCTCACGGACTTCAGCCGGGCTCGATCATCGCCCAGGGGTCGCCCACGGCAGACCCCGTGGCCGCAGATCCTTCTAATCCTGCATATCGCATCTACCGAGTCCGGCCCGACATCGGTCCCCGGTCGGATTCCGCGTCGGCCGTCGGCGCAATCGCTTCGACCGAACTTGCGGACATATCCCGTTATCAGACGGCGACAGTGGCTGCAATCTACCAACAGTACGTCAAAGACTGGAATGAATGGCCGGCGCAGGAAGGCGCGCCATTCACAGACGTTGATGGGGATGGGAAATACGACCCGAGGGTGGACATTCCGGGACAGAGCGGTGCGGACCAGACATTGTGGTACGTGGCCAACGACATGGACGCTTCACGCACGCTGAATTTCGCGGGGTCGCCTCCGATCGGGATCGAAATGCAGCGAACTATCTGGGGATACAGGCGCAATATGGGAGCTTTGACGACGACGATATTCGTCCGGTCGAGACTCATCAACAAGAGCGGCGCCCCGATCGACAGCATGTTCCTCGCGCAGTGGTCCGATCCCGACGTGGGTGACCCCGGTGATGATTGCGTCGGATTTGACACTCAGCGTGGTCTCGGGTATGCCTACAACGGAATGCCGACCGATGCCTCGTATGGAGCAACGCTTCCCGCCGGGGGATTCGCGCTCATACAGGGGCCGATTGTGCCGTCCGCTATGTCGGATTCGGCGTTCTTTGAAGGGGGGTTCCGGAGAGGATTCAAGAACCTTCGCGTGAGTGCTTTCGTGTATTTCTTCCCGGGGTATCAATTCGCAACGCCCGATTCCGCCGCCGGCGCGGACGTCCAGTGGTTCAGGGCTGTGAACGGCCTCATCCCGCAGAGCGGCCTCCCCTATATCAACCCGATCACGAATCAACCTGCAAAGATCGTTTTCACGGGTGATCCTGTTGCCGATACCGGCTGGGTAGATCCGATCAATTCTCCCGGGCCCCTCCCCCGGGTTCCTCATGATATGCAGATGATGATGTCTGCAGGGCCGTTCCGTATGGCGGCGGGAGACACACAGGAAATCGTCGTTGCTCAGGTAGCCGCGCTCGGCACCGATCGGTTGAAGAGCATCGTCGCGCTCCGTACTGCGGTCGATGCACTCAGGGGAGAGTATCAGAATATCGTGGCATCTTCAAACGCTCCTCTGCCGGTTTCACCTCCGGCAGCCCCGGGGGCTTTCCACTTGTACCAGAATTATCCCAATCCTTTCAATCCTCTCACCACGATCAGGTATGCTCTCCCCGTGCGGGCGGACGTGAGACTCACCGTGTATGATATGCTGGGTCAGAAGGTCAGGGTTCTTGTGGACGAGCCGAAAGAGGCGGGATCGTACGAGACCCGGTTTGACGGAACAGGCCTGGCGAGCGGCGTGTACGTCTACACGATTACCGCGGGAAGCTTTATACAGTCGAAGAAACTTCTTCTATTACGATGATCCAGGCCTGATTTCGGTGGAGATCAGAAGACAAGGAGCGTATTAAATTCCAGAGTCGTCTGGGTGTCCGTAGCACGGCCACCCTTCTGGAACACTTCCTTGTCCGACCAGTCCGTCCGAACCTCAACGCGGAATACAAGATTGCCGGTGACCCGGTATTCCGGCGTCAGCGTTATCTCGTTCAGCGTCTGCGGTGTCCCCGTGCGAACGCCCTCGCGATCCCGAAATTGTTCCGCTCGGACCGAAAGGGAGAGCTGCCTCAACGGTTCGAACCGCAGATAGGCGGCCACGCCCCCCCACCGGCCGTCCCCTGACATCCCCGCAGGATCCTGTTCCCGCGCAACGTCAAGATTCAATCCCGCAGTCCACCTGTCGTTGATTCTGCCAGAGAACACGAAGTCGCCCAGCAGCCGGTTGTGCGAGTTGTTTCCGGATTGTTCAGGCCCGAACACAGCGTTCGCGCTGAGGGTCCATCCCGCCCCGGGTGAAATCGCGATCTGGCCGCCCAGGGTTTTCGATGTGTTGTTGTCGACGGCGTTGTCCCACCCATTGACCACCATTACCGTCAGCGCGAGCCACCCGGCAAACGGATACGAAGCCCGGACTCCGGTATGGGTAAACGGTATCGCATATCCAAAGAGGAACGACCTTGAAGCATTGTCGTTATACCCATCGTACCCCTCGATGACCTCCAGTCCGCAGGGAGTGATGAACTTCCCGAAATCCAGCGTAATTCCCTTCTGCCAGGGGACGATGTACCTGACAAACATCTGGTGGAAATCGAGATCACCCATATCCATTCCGCTCGATCGTTCCACCTTCGGAACCGACGACCCGGCGGTGAGATGACAACAGAACCCTACTTCCCCCTGATTCACCGCCGGCTTCTGGATGGCCAGCTCAAAAACGTCGACGATGAACGTGTTGTCCTCTCCGTCGAACACGCGCAGGGCATTGGTCTTTGAATCCGGTACATCCAGATTATAGCTGTATCGGAAAGAGAGAAAACTGTTCAGCGTTATTTCTTCGAACCACGAGGGGGGCTTCTTCTCCGCGGAGGCGGCGCCTGACGTGTCCTGAGCGTGAACCACCGGGGGCGGCGCAATCGCCGCCCCCGTGATGGCAATCAGGGCCAGGATTCGCGATGACAATGTCGGCATAAAGAACCTCATGAAGGCGCATCCGTCTACAGATACGCCTGCTCGCCGAATTCTATCTCATCAAGCCCGGTCTGCTCCTCCTCTGCGCTCACTTTGACCGGGGTGACCTTGTTGATAAGCCAGAGCATTGCGTATGTAAAGAGGAATGCGTAGAGCGCCGCAAGGACCACCGCGACCACCTCCTTGAAAAAGAATCCCGCGTTCCCGAGCAGAAGTCCGTCGGACCCGGAAGGGTTCATCGTGACGTCCGCAAACAAACCGAGCGCGATGACACCAAGGAACCCACCCACGCCGTGGACTCCCCAGACATCCAGCGCGTCGTCCCACTGGAGCTTGTTCTTCATCGAGATTGCAAAATAGCAGACGATGCTTGACACGATCCCGATCGTTACCGCGCTTGCGGTCGATATATACCCTGCAGCAGGGGTCACAGCGGCGAGACCGGCGATCGAGCCCGTGAGGAGCCCGACAAACTTCGGCTTCTTCTCGAACGACCAGGCGATGATCAACCACGTGATCGCGGCGAACGACGCCGCCACGTCGGTGTTGAGGAACGCAAGGGCCGTGACTGCATCGACGCGCAGTTCGCTCCCGGCGTTGAAGCCGTACCATCCGAACCAGAGGAGCCCCGTACCGAGTGCGACAAGGGGGATGCTGTGCGGCCCCTTGTCCTGCACGCGGCGTTTCCCCACGAAGAACACGCTTGCCAGCGCGGAGAACCCCGCACTCGCGTGGACGACGATCCCCCCTGCAAAATCAAGTACGCCCCATTTCGCCAGCAGCCCGCCCCCCCACACCATATGGGCCAGGGGGAAGTAAACGAAGATGAGCCAGGCGACGAGAAAGATCAGGTACGGTTGAAACCGGACCCTGTTGCTGAACGCACCCGTAATGAGCGCGGGTGTGATCTGGGCAAACATCATCTGGTACGCCATGAACACCCACATCGGGATGCTGTTGGATCCCGCAAACGCCGTCGTGAGACTGACGCCGTGCAGGAACATATACCTCAGATCACCGATGACCGCCCCTTCCCCGCCGCTGAAACAGAGGGAATAGCCGAAGACAAACCAGATGACGGTCGTTACCCCCATCGAGACAAAACTCTGGATCATGATCGCGAGAACGTTCTTTCTGCCAACGAGCCCCCCGTAGAAAAAGGCCAGGCCAGGGGTCATCAGCATCACGAGGCTTGTCGCAACAAGCATGAACCCGGTACTTCCGGTGTCGAATGTCATTGGTGAGTTCCTTTCGCCGATGTCGGTACGTGCACACCAAGGTAAGGACATTCAGCGCGGACCAACGGGAGGGAAAGCCCGATTCTCGTGTAGGGATTTCCTGACGCGGCGGTTTCGGGGGGGGGCTATTCGATCAGCTTGTTCTGAATCGCGTAGTGAACCAGTTCGGCATTGTTCTGGAGGTTGAGTTTTCTGAGAATCCGGGCGCGGTATGTGGTGATGGTCTTTTCACTGAGGAAGAGGTCGTTGGCTATTTCCTTCAGTTTCTTCCCCGCGACAAGCTGTGTCAGGACGGCAAATTCCCTTTCGGAGAGCGTCTGGTGGGGAAGAACCTCGCCGTCGTGCTGCAACGAGGAAGCAAACTTTTCTGCAAGGTGGGCACTGACATAGATTCCGCCGGATGCCACTTTCCGGATCGCGACGATCAATTCTTCCGCGGCGCTCTCCTTGGTCAGATACCCTGATGCCCCGGCCTTGAGAACCCGCGCCGCGTATTGCTCCTCGGGATGCATGCTCAGCACGAGAACCGCCGCGTGCGGTCTCTCTCGCCTGATGTCCGCCAGAATGTCGAGTCCCCCGAGACCCGGCATCGTCACGTCCAGAAGGACCACGTCGCACTCCTTCTCCCTGATCCCTTTCATTGCATCAATGCCGTTGCCGGCTTCGCCGACCACGTGCAGATCCTTCTGTTTGGCAAGGATCTCGCCCACCCCCGCCCGGAAGAGGCTGTGGTCGTCGGCGATGAATATGCGTATCATTGGCGGGCCCCTTCGGGATGTGCCTCGAGTGAGACGGTGACGATCGTCCCGGTGTGCGGCGTCCCTTCGATTGTCAGGTTTCCCCCGAAGTACTTTGCCCGCTCGCGCATGCCGATCAGACCGAACGACCGCGGATCCTGTATCTGTTCCTCCGATATCCCCCGGCCGTTGTCCCGGACTTCGAGAGTGATCGTGTCCCCCGTCCTGCGGAGGACCGCGTCGATCGCCGTCGCGTGCGAGTGCCGGCCGATGTTCGTGAGCGTCTCCTGGAATATCCGGAATATCGCCGTTGACCGCTCGGGGTCGAGCACGATCTCTCCGGGAATGATGGAGATCCTGCACACGATTCCTGTCCGGCGCTGGAATTCTTCCGACATCCACTCCATCGCCGCCGTCAGCCCGAGGTCGTCAAGCAGCCGGGGACGGAGCTCGGTGATGATCCGTTTCACCGACTTGATCGTCGCGTCACAGATGTCCACCATCGACGCAATCCGTCTTTCGGCGTCCCGTGCGTCGGGGCCGATCTCGTCCCTGAGGAGGCTCAGATCCAGCTTGAGCGTCGTGAGCGCCTGCCCCAGTTCGTCGTGGATCTCGCGCGCGACCCCCTTTCGTTCGTCCTCCCGGACAGACTGGAGATGCGTCGAGAGGTTCCGCAGCCGTTCGCGTGACGATTTGAGCCGGTCTTCCGCACGCTTCCGCTCGCTGATTTCTCCCCGCATCCGGCCTGTCTTCTCCATGATGCTGCCGGCCATCGCGTTGAACGTCTGTGCCAGCATCCCGATCTCGTCTTTTCCGTGAATCCCCGCCCGGTGGGAGAAGTCTCCCTTCCCCAGCGCTTCGGCGTCCTTCGCCAGTCCCAGGATGGGGCCCGATATCGACCGGGAAATCACAAAACCCACGACAACAGCCCCGAGTAACAGGGCAAGGGAAAGAAATATCAGCCGCTCGCGAAGCTCAAACACGGGATGAAATGCCTCGCTCGCGTCCATTTCCGACAACATTACCCAGTGGACGCCGGGAATCGCAAGCGGTGCGAACGAACTAAGGACGGGAACGCCGCGGTAGTCATCGATGATGCGGGTGTCTGTGGTCCCCTCCAGCGCAGCGCGGGAGGCATCGGTCCTCACTTCCTGCAGCAGGATCGAGCTGGAACGGGATTGAATTTGACGGATCAGGGCCGAATCCGCCCCCGAGCGCTGAAGCCTGGCAATATAGCCGGCCGGGTCCTGTATGAAGAACCTCGAGTCATTCCTCATCCTGAAATCATCGCCGACGATGTATGTCTCCCCGGTGCGTCCCAGTCCTTCCTGCGACCAGTGACTGCCGGATGTCATGACGTTGTTGATCTCATCAATGGACATCTGGGCGATGAGCACCCCCACCCGTGAAGCACCGTCATAGATCGAGGTGCCGACAAACGCCGCCGGCTTCATTGATGTGGGTTCATACGGGGCAAAATCTACGAACCGTACATACTCGGGCTGAGCGGAATCCTGCACCGACCGGAACACGGCGGCAATGTTCGATGAGCGGTATGGGCCCGAGATCAGGCTTGTCCCGAAGTCCCCTTTCCTTGCGACAGAATAGACGATTTCACCGGTCGCTGTGTCGACAAGGAATATGTCCTGATAGCCGAACCGCTGTGCGATCTTCCGGAGACCGGGGTGAAACCGGGCTTCTGTCTTCTGGAAGCGGTCGCTCTCGAAGGTGCCGCCGCCGCCCGCTCCCCGGGTAGCCGCGTGAAAAGCCGCGTCAAATTCCTTCATTGCGTCGACGGTGACCCGGTTTTCGGCCAGCAACGCGATCTGTATCCTCGCCTGCTGGAAATACGTCTCGATCTGACGCTTCTTTGTTTCCCGGATCGACGTGAGCCTGTCGAACGTGAGCATCTCCAGGGAGTCCCGGGCATACTCAAATGACTGCCAGCCGGTGAGACCGACGGCGAGAAGGCCGAATGAAAGGAAGGAAAGCTGGAGCCGTGTTTTGAGTCTCATGGAGCGATGTTCGGTGAAACGACCCGGGGCGCCGAATCATGCATCATGGCGACTGCCTGCCGAATAGTTCGTAACGGAGATTCAACGGCCGGATGAGATCGACGGCCGTCTCCCTGTCGTCTTCCGCAACCATCAGCACCGCCGGATCCACGGGGCGGATGTTCGACATGTTCTCTCCCTTGAAGAAATACCTCACGGATTCGGCATCGAGGACGGATTTGATCAACGCGATATCCGTGGCGGAGTTTGTTTCAAGGACTTTTACGAATGTCTTTTCCATGGGGGTTGCTCTCGGATGAAGGAAAAGATGGATTGCTAGACGAGTTCGTTGTATCCTTTCTCGCCGTGCTCGACGAGGTCGAGCCCCTCGGATTGATGCTCGTCGTTGCTCCTGATCCCCATCGTCAGCGAGAGGAGCTTCAGGAGTATGAACGTCACGAGCGCGGAGAACGCGATTGTGGCAAGGACCGCGGCGCTCTGAACGAGCAGCTGCGACGGGTTTCCGTAGAAGAGTCCGTCTCCCCCCGCCGCGTTGACGGAACGGGTCGCAAAGAGCCCGGTGACAAGGGCGCCGAAAATTCCCCCCACGCCGTGGACGGAAAATGAGTCCAGCGTATCGTCGAGTCCCCATGTGATCCGCTTGTTGAGCGCCCAGTAACAGACGCACGAGACCCCGAGGCCGATGACGATCGCCGCGAGAGGCGTCACAAATCCGCACGCGGGTGTGATCGCCACAAGCCCGGCCACCGCGCCCGTGATCGCCCCCACGGCGGTGGGCTTCCCTTTCAGGAACACTTCAAGGAGCATCCAGCCGAGCATCCCGGAGGCGGCAGCAGTGTTCGTTGCGACGAAGGCAACCGTGGCCGTCGCGGATGCGCCCAGCGCGCTCCCCGCGTTGAACCCGAACCAGCCGAACCAGAGCATTCCCCCGCCGAGAAGGGCGAGCGTCACGTTGTGCGGAGGATGAGCCCTGTGCGGAAACCCGGTCCTCGGGCCGAGGACCAGCGTCGCCACGAGGGCGGAGACGCCGGCATTGATGTGCACGACCGTTCCCCCGGCAAAGTCGAGCGCCCCCATCGAGTGAAGCCATCCCCCCATTCCCCAGACCCAGTGGGCGACGAGGTCATAGGAGATCGTCGACCAGAGGAATATGAACACGATGTACGACTTGAACTTCATCCTCTCGACGATGGACCCCGAAATGAGGGCGGGGGTAATGATCGCGAACATCGCCTGGTAGATCATGAAAAGCTGATGCGGGATCCCCGGGGAGTAATCAGGGTTCGGGGCCAGTCCGACCCCTCCGAGTCCGACCCACTGCAGTCCCCCCACGATGCTCCCGAGCACGCCGTCGTTCGGGCCGAATGAAAGCGAATATCCCCAGAGCACCCACTGCACCGCCACCACCCCCATCGCCGCAAAACTCATCATCATCGTATTGACGACGTTCTTGCTCCGGACGAGCCCCCCGTAGAAGAAGGCGAGCCCGGGCGTCATAAACAGGACGAGTGCGGCGCAGATCATCATGAACGCCGTATCGCCCGTGTTGATCAGATTCATCGCGAAACCTCGTCTCGTATCACCACCGTCTCCCGGAATGTGGAGCAAGCTGAATTCAATGGATGTCAATTAAAGGGAACACGCCGGCAATGTCAAGGAGGGCATATCGAAAAGGACAGGAGGGATCCTGCGGCGGGCCGGCGATCGTCTTATTCCACGTTTATAATAACCGGGGAGCTGACGACCTGCCTGTTGTCGGAGTATCCGCAGAGCTGAAACCGGAACACTCCTTTCTGTAATTGCCATCGAACGCCCGTTTCTTCGAACGGGATCTCCTCTTTCCCGTTGATGCGCAGCCGGACCCCCGTCGTCCCGCGGGGAACGTATCCCGACAGCGTGATCGTCTGGTACTCGGGCCTCAGGATAGGATCCATCTTGAAGTAATCGCCGCTGTTCGGCGAGACGATCATCAACCTGTCAATGCGGGGGTCCTTCCGGTGGTCGCGCGAAACGTCTCTCGAGCCGGGGGGAGGCAAGGGAAGCCCTTCACTCGCCGCCCACGAGCGGTATTCCGCCGGGAACACGGCGAACACCCGCTTCACGCGGTGTCCACCCGTACCGGGAAGGATGTACTCCCTGTGCACGTCGCACGATTCCGCGGGGGCTTTCCCGTCGATGAACCATTCGGTCACGGTCTTTTCACAGAGCCGGGTGGGGAGTTTTCCGGACCGTGCGCAGACCGCCTTCTGCACAAGGTGCTCCGGTACGGCAAAGTTTCCGGGTGCCTGTCCGTACGGGGGGGTGTGAAGGATCGTCATGATGTCCGTGAATATCGGTCCCGCCCCGCTGACGCCCGAGACATTCCGCATCTGCTCGCCGTCGAAATTCCCCACCCATACGCCGACGGTATACCTTGTCGTGAACCCGATCGTCCAGTTGTCCCTGTAGTCTTTCGTCGTCCCTGTCTTCACGGCGCACGGAAACGGAAACCGGAAGTTCGCACCGAAGGCCGGCCGCCGCGCAACGGGATCTTTCAATATGTCCGTGACCAGGTATGCGGCCTCCTCGCCGTACACCCTGTGCCCATCCGGTTTCCCGCCGGCAACGGGAATCAGCGTCGAGGGGATCCAGAAGCCGCCGTTGGCGAACGACATATATCCCGTCGCAAGCTCCAGGAGCGACACCTCCGCATTGCCCAGCGTGAGCCCGTAGCCGTAGAATTCCGCATCCCTGTCCAGTCCCGAAAACCCGGCATCCCTCAGTTTGTCAAGGAAGACCGGCTTGCCGATCCGCTCGAGGGCCCTCACCGCGGGAACGTTGTACGAGCAGGCAAGCGCCGTACGGACCCGCACAGGGCCGTGGAAATGCTTGTCATAATTCTCCGGCACGTAGTCCCCGTGATGCTCGGGTATGGCAGTCGGTATGTCCGCAAGAAGCGTGGCGGGGTTGAGCCCGAGCTCAAATGTCAATGCATACATGAACGGCTTGATGGCGGATCCCGGCTGGCGCCGGGCGGTCACGCCGTTGACCTGCCCGTCGTGCGTCGAGTCGAAGAAGTCGACGGAGCCGACAAGCGCGCGAATCTCCCCGGTGCGGTTCTCGATGACGACGGCCGCGGCATTATGGACGTTCCTGGCGGCCAGTTTCTTCAGGTGGCCCTTCATAAGCCACCGCACCTGTTCCTGAAGCGGATAGTCTATCGTTGTCCGGATGGTCCCGTCGGCGGGGCCGTACCCCATCGCCTCGACCATCGCGGCGACGTGCGGCGCTTTGAAATGCGCCTCCGGCGGGATGATCTGTATCGGCTGTGAGCGGGCACGGTCGAACTCTTCCCGAGTGATCCGCCGCTGGTCGAGGAGCCGTTTCAGAACCTTGATCTCGCGGGAGAGTGCCGGGCCCGGACTCCTGTCCGGGTTGAGCGCCCCAGGAGCGTTCGGGAGAGCGGCGAGAAACGCGGATTCCGCGAGGGACAGGTCGCGCGCGGGTTTGCCAAAGTACCACCGGGAAGCGGATTCCACGCCGAACAGCTGGTTTCCGTACGGTGCCCGGTTCAGGTACTGCTCGAGTATCTCGCTTTTCGAATACATCCTCTCGAGCCGGAGGGCATCCCACATCTCGGCAAGTTTTCCCGCGACGGTCCGCGGGCGGTGATACACGTTTCGTATCACCTGCTGTGTGAGCGTGGAGCCGCCGGACCTGAAGCGCAGCGCCCGGAGATTGCCGAGCGCCGAGCGGGCGATCGCCACCGGGTCGATTCCGGGATGCGCATAGAACCGGCGGTCCTCGACGGCGATCGTTGCCTGAAGCATCGACGGGGCGATTTCGGAAAGCGGTCTCCACTCTCCCCGCCCCTCCCTGCCGTTCGGAAATTCCCGGAGGACGATCCCGCTCCGGTCGAGAACGCGCAGCGACTGGACCGACCACCGGGCAAAGTCATCCCGGGGAAGCGGAATGCTGATGCTTACGGCAAGCACCGCCGCTGCCGCCGCGGCCACGGCAACGATATGGAACCGTTTCGGCCTCTTCAATTTCATGGCGTTTTTCAGCGGCGCTCCCTATTTGATCTCCACGACCTTCGATCCTGTCTGGCCGAACACCTCGGGCTCGTACATCCCTTCGGCGCGCGTGGCAGGCATCCGGTACGAGCCGATCCGTGTCGCCTGTACGACATACGTGTACGTGTGCGCCCCCGGGGTGAATGAATCCGCGAAGAGGAGGACGTGGTCGTCATACTTCTCGACGTGGTGGAACGCCGCTTCGTACCAGTCGTCCCCCTGGTCTTCCTGGCTGTCCTGGCCTTCCTGCTCGGCCAGGTTCACCGCGGTGGTGCCAAACGACGTGTTCACGACCTCGAACCCCGCCGGCACCGGGTCGTCCACAACGACGAAGTGGCGGTACTGCGTGCTGGAGACCGTCAGCGTGACCTTCAGCATGGCCCCGGACGCAACGGTGTCCGCCGGCCCGCCGGCGAGCGTTTCCACGGTCTTGACGACGGCAAATCCTTCTTCCTTCGCCTGCGTCTCCCCCATCGGGTAATAGTTCATCCGGATCCCGTAGTAGAGGCGCCCGGGGCCGTCTTTCGTCAGTTCCACCGTGTAGTCTTTCCCGAGCGTCAGGTCACTGAACGGGAGCGTCGAGGTGGCGACGTTGAACGACCTCCCTTTGAAGAGCTCATTGAGTATCGTCTTCCCCCCCACGATCACCGTCGCCCGGAAATTCGGCTCCTCCTTTTCGTACGCCCGCATGTAGGTGGCAAGCGCATCGACAACGTAGAGGTTCTCCTGCGTCGTTCGCCAGCACCCGACGCGCTGCTGGTCGATGAGCCAGCGGACGACCTTGGGAATCAACGGGCTCTCCGGCTGCGTTTCCACGAGCGCCTGCATGATAAGGGCCGTGGTGCGCGTGTTGGAGTCGAAGCACCACCAGAGGTCGTAATCCGACCGTTCCTCGAAATGAGCGGAGGTGGGAGCGATCTTGACGCGGTTGGAAAGATCGCGGACGATCTCATCCTGCATCGAGGTGTTCCCCTTCGCGGCGTGGAGCGCCTTGAGCAGGTACGCCTTCGGAAACAGGGGCATGTCCCCCCTCTGGCTGTACAGGTTCTCCATATACCCGAACTCGGGGGTGCCGTGGAGCGCAAGCGTGTAGAGTATGAGCGCGTGCGTGGCCTGCACGTAGTACTTCGACTTGCACATAATGTCCTGTTCGTCCCCGTGCAGGACGCGCTTGAGATACCCGAGGCCCGCATCGAATGCGTGCCTGTCGACCGGGTACCCGTTCCGCTCCGCCTGGACGAGCGTGTACATCGCATAGGCGGAGATGTAGCACCAGGTCTGCCCTTCGTTCTTCCAGTACGAGAATCCCCCGTTCCCGTGCTGGAACAGCGGAAGCTCGTCAAGCGTCTTCATCACGACGGAGCGGTAGTCTTTGTCCTTCAGGACGTCGAACTTGAACGCGTCGACCAGATCCTTCGCAAGGATCATCGGGAGGACGGACGAGGCCCTCTGTTCGAGGCATCCGTAGGGGTAGTGGAACAGGTAGGAAATCCCCCCGGAGAGCCCGACCATCGCCGTGGAGGCGGATGTGAATTCGACATTCCCGACGTCGTGGAACGCGTCCGCGGGGGGAACGACGTGCTCCTCCCTGCTCGCATCCGGAAGCGATTCATACAGCGCGACGGTCTCTTTCAACCGGGGGGCGCTCACAGGGATCGTCCACTGGAGTCCGTCGGAACTCGTTTCACTCTTTGCGCGGAATACGAACTTCGCGGTCCCGATCTTCTCGGCGGCAAACGAGAAGAGGACCTCTTTTGCCTGCCCCGGCTGGAGCGAGTGGCTCGTCGTGTCTTCCCCGCTCCATTTCAGTCCGGTCACCTGCGTCACAAGCCGGACCGTCTGCGGTTTGTCGGAGTAGTTCATCACCACCACGCCGCTTTTGAACGTATCCCCCACGCGGACGAACCGGGGGAGCGAGGGCTGCAGAAGGAGGGGCTTGTTCACGGTGAACGTGTTTTCCCCGTATCCGAAATCCGATTCCTTTGTCTGCGCCACGGCCATGATTTCAAACCCGGTCAGATTGTCCGGAAGCTTGAACCGGACTTTCCCCGTCCCGTCCTCCCCGGTGAGCACTGACGGGTTCCAGTACGCCGAAGGACGGAACTCCTTCCGTATCCCGTCCGCATCGGGGATGTCCGCGCCCGACTTCAGCGCCGCTCCGCCTCCCCCCACCTCCTGCCCCTTTTCGTCGTAACTCCGCTGCTCGATGATGTGCATCCGGGTTTCCGTCGTGATCACCGCCAGCCCGCGCTCGGCATAGAACAGCGTGAACGGGTTCGGCATCCTGTAGCTGATCAGGTTCAGTATGCCGAGATCGGCCACGCTCAGCGTCACATCGCCGCGCCGCGGCTTGCCGTTGATATCCCGGACGAGGACGTTCACCTCCACCGTATCGCCGGGGCGGTACTCCTTTTTGTCGGACTCGACCGTCACGGTGAGTTTCTTCTCCTTCGGGTTGACGGAGAGGGCGACGTAGCCGACTTTGAACGAAGGACGGCCGACGTCCGATTCTTCGGATTTTGCCGGCTTCTCCGTCCGCCCCTGGAGCAGCACCACCGAGACGAAGACGTTCGGGAGAAATTCGCTCGTGATCGGGATGTCGATCTGCGGGGCGCTTCCCACGAGCGTGGTGGTGTAGTGCATGATGATCCCCTCGCGCTCCACCGATACGAGCGCGGTCGCCCGTTCGTAGGGGTTCTTCACGATGATGCTGACCGTTTCGCCCGGCTGGAGGCTGGTCTTGTTCGCCACCAGATCGATCCTGTCGTCGTTCCTCCGTTCCCAGGGGACGTATCCTTCCCCGCTCGCATAGAAATAGGTCTGCGCGACGAGGTCGTTTCCCCGGGCGTCTTTTGCCCGGACGTCGACGTAGAAGAACCCCGGTCCCTTCGGGGTGAACGAATGCATCACGGGCACGGCCGCCGTCGTGACGCTGCCCGAATCCACAAGCGTATCGGCTTCCGTCGACACCCACGCAAACCGTCCCCCGGTCTCCGCCTTGCGGACGGAATGCCAGATCCGCTGGAATATCCTGAGCGTGAGCGTCCGCTCCGGAACGAGTGTCCCCTCCGGTGACGCCGCGACCAGGGCGAACGACATCGCGGTATCGGTCTTCACGAACGTGGAGGAGGGACGAATGCCGACATAGTACTCCCCCTGGTGAACGGTGACCGACGTCCGCCCCGAGAGGGTCTGGCGGGACGCCGAGGTGACTTCTCCTTCAAGCATCAGCGAGATCGTGCCGCGCAGATCACCGACGCGGAGCGGCGACGAAACGTCGAGCGTCCCGAGCGCGTCGAGCGTGGTGTCGCGGTTCAGCATCTCCCTGGAGTTGAAATCGTACTGGTAGCGGGTCAGCCATCCCATCGGCTCGAGGAAATATCCGTCCAGCCCGGGGGGAACGAACGACCCGCGGGAGGCGGTCAGCCGCCAGCGGATCTTCGCGTCCTTCATCGGCGCGCCGAACAGGTACCGTCCGTTCAGCATGCCGCTCACCGTGTCGCCGATCGTGTACTTCTCACGGGCGAATTTTGCCGTCACTTCAACTTCCGCGGGACGGAAGGCCTCCACGCGGAATGTTCCGCCCGAGAGGTGGTTCCAGCGCACCTGCCCTTTCATGTTCGATGCGTATTCGACCTCCATCGAGTAATACCCGAGTGGGGCTGTTGGTTTCAGGTCGAACAAACCGGCAAATGAACCAAACGACGAGAGAGTGTGCTCCTCGCTCAGAACCTCTTCGTTGCGCGAATTCCTGATCGCGAGCCTCGTCCTGAGCGACGGGGCGATCTTCCACGTCCCCTCGGCCCGTTTGCGCACGATGCACTTGATATCCACGCGTTCTCCCGCCTTGTACAGACCCCGGTCGGTGAAGAGCTGCCCCTCGAACGACTCCGACTGCGGGTTCCAGTCGTAGTTGATGTCGAACCTGTACGGCTGAATCCCCTGGTTCCAGTCCGACGATGAATAGGCGATCTCATCTCCCTTCCGGACGATCACCCACTGGCGCGGCTGCGCGTGCCCCTCGTATTCCCCCTCTTCATCTTCTCCCCCCCACTGCGACTGCGGCCGTGCGGCGAAATTCAGCTTTCCCCACCCGGGGGACATCGCCAGGCCTTTCGCGTCGGTCTTTCCCGTCCAGACGACCCTGTTGCTGTCGTTCCGGATCTCGACCGACGCCTCCGGCACCGGAGAGGCATCTTTAAGGTTCGTCACCCAGATCAGGTTTGAATCGGGGGAGAACTTTCCCGTGATCCCGTACTCGGTCACCTGGACGAGCGTCTTGAGGTAGGCGGTGTTCTGCGGATTCATGTCGTCCACCTGGACCAACACGACGCCCCGGCCGTTCTTCCCCAGGACCGCGTCCATGTCGAGCGGACGGACGGCGACGACGTTGTGTTTTGCCTTCGTCAGCAGCGTCCTTGTCCTCGTAAACTCCTTCCCCTCTTCGCTGAGCGAGGCCGGGGAGAGGAGAATCCCCTCATCCATCGCCAGCTTCTCATAGTAGTCCCACGTGAGCTTGAGCATCAGGGGGACGATCCGCTCGGGGTTGACCACCCCCATCTGAACGCGGTATGCGTCCATGTTCATCGATGTGACCGGGAACTTGTGGGACGCGTACGCCTCCAGGACGCCGATACCCGTCCTCGTTCTGAGGAAGGGAAGGTAGGAGCCGACGTGCAATGTGAACTTCTGATCGCTTTTTAGCACGTTGCCGAACATATCAACCAGTCCCGCGGTAATATATCCGTGGTACGTGGAATCGGGGGGGAGCGGAAGAGAGATGCCCAATTCCGTCTGCGGAGATGTGTAGTGATAGTAGTCCTCCGGGGGCCGGATAGAGGGGGTGAACGAGAGATGCTTCAGCAGATTCTCCGCTGTCACGCCGTTTGAGAATTTCAGTGTTATCCCTGACCCGGGGGGCACGCCATCGTACTCCAGTCCCAGGAACTTCAGTTCTCCCCATGTGGAGAAGCTGAACCCGTACGGGGCGCTCATCGGCAGCGGGCCCTCCGTGCCGGTCAGCCCTTCCTTGACGCGGACGGTGACGGCGGCCAGCATACCGAAGGCCCCCCTCGTCTTCAGCACGACGACCTGTTCGGGATGTTCGACCTTCTCCTCCGGTGCCGGAGAGGCCGATGTGAAGGCCGGGTAGGGATCGCGGCCATCCGGCCTGACAACCTGTATCGAAATGAACCTGGCCACGACTGCAGGATCGACAGGCTGATTGAACCTCAGTACGATTGCGGAAGCCGTATCGACATGGTCCCCGCCGGGCCACGCCCCTGCGATCATCGGGCGGGGTGTCTCGAACGTCCAGGATTCATCGCGGGCGAGCTTTGCGCCTTTGAGCGAAGCCGTCCCCGCGGGAATCTTCACCGTGTACTGCGTGGCGTACGGGAGGAGGTGCGCTGGGATGAACGAGAGCGTGATCGTCCCCATCCAGCGGAACTTCCCGCCGAGGGGAGGATCGATCGTCATCGGGCCCGTTCCCTCGTCCTTCGGCACAGCCTGGAGCGCGACCATCGGCTCACTGAACGTGGCGAATATGGTCTGGCTCTGGTCGAGTCCCGTGATGACCCCGTGAGGCGACGAGGCGAGTACGCGGAGCTCTTTTTGCTGCGCGTTCACCGATCCGGCAAACGCGGCAAGGCACAAAACGGCGACAATGATCCTGGACATTGTGGTATCTCTCTTGTATGAACTGGCGGTGGAGAGAAGGGGAGAACCGGCGCGGGCGTTCGGTCAGTCGGCGCGAGGCAGATTTTGGCAGTACGTGTCCGGCGCGGAGCCCACGGGCGACGCAAACATCTTGCGGTCAAATTACGCTACTCTTTGATAAATTCCAAGCCGTCAAAATGTCGAGATTGTAAGAAAAAACAGCCCCGATCCAGGCATGGGCCGGGGCTGATTGTTCCGGGAGGTGGTGCAACTGTCACTTAAGGAGGACCATCCGGCGCGTGGATGAGTATCCTCCGGTCGTCAGGCGGAAGAGATACACGCCGCTCGAGCGCCCTGCAGCATTCCAGGTGATCGAGTACGTTCCGGCCGACTGGGGCGCATCGACGAGCGTCTCGACCTCCTGTCCGAGGACGTCGTACACCCTGAGGGACACGTGCGTCGCCGCGGCGAGCTGGTAGCTGATGGCGGTGGAGGGATTGAACGGATTCGGGTAGTTCTGCCTGAGTGTCGTTTCCGAAGGGGCGGATTCCTGGGATTCAATCGGCGTCGCAACCGTGCCCGTCGTGAATGAGGCCAGCGTCGAATACTCACCCCAGACTCCGGAGGTCATTGCCCTGACGTGGTCGTAATACTTCACCGATTTGGAAAGCGGGCCGACCTGGCGCAGCGTGTCGCTCAGGGACGAGTCGTTGCACGTGCACGTCTGGAAGAGCGAATCGGTCGACACCTGGAGCTGGTAGCGCGTGGCTGCCGGCGTACGAAGCCATTTGATGATGGGGCTCGTGGACTGGTTCTTCGAGCCCGGCTTCGGGCTGACGACGGGGGAGGTCACCGTTACCGCGGCAACGCAGGTAGAAGTCCCTGCCGAGTCGGTGAGCGTAAGGCAGAACACTGTGTTTGCCTCGACGGTCACGGTCTTCGACCCGTTCAACTGGACCGAACCTATGCTGTGATCGAACGACGCGGTCGTTGCATTGGCCGAGGTCCAGGTCAGCTTCACATTTCCGCCGCCGAAGGGGAGCGCGGCGGGGGAAACGGTGAGCGTCCCCGTCGGCATAACCTGGCCGACTTTGCCGGAGAGGGCGTCCCGGAGTGCGTCGTGTATGATGTTGCGTCCCTGCCCCGCCGGTTTTGTCGGATCAAAATCCTCCGTCAGCGAATAGAGCGACAGTCCGCCCAGGCTTTTGCCGCCGAACGTCTTGCTCCGGTAATACGCCACGACCGCATTGATCCACGCCGGGGTGGCCAGCGGGGCAAAGAACTTCTGCCCCTTCGCCACTCCGCCGTATTCCGCACTGCCGTACGCGGCGGTGGCGGTCCCGCTGATATACGATGCCTGCCGTGTGGCATCCCACGTGAGCGTCCCTCCCACGTTCAGGAGGCCCGTCAGCATCGAATTCTGCGTGACGGTCGTGCTGCCGTTGTGACCGATGCACTGCGACCACGACTGGAACAGGCCGTCGGCGCCGATGAAGAAGTAGCCGAACGTGTTCAGCAACAGGCCCACTTTCGAGGGATCGTGGCCCGCAGTGATCCATCCCTGGACATCGCCGGCACTTCCATCCGTGAGACCATCCAACGCCTGATCATCCTCACCCGAAGGTGCGGTGCCGGGATAGACGGGACATACATGCCACGTATGGTTCGTGTTGTTCGGCGACCAGATCATCGCATAAGTCTGGATATTGTACTGATCCACCGCCGTGTCGCAGACTGCCGGTGTGTAGCTCGAACCGTCGTTGAGTCCAGGCGAGAGCAGGATCAGCGCGCGGGTGGGACCGTAATGGGCGTTCAGGTGGGCCCGCAGTGTAAGCACGAGGCGGCACGCGAGCGTGGGATTGGGGCTTTCTCCTTCCCAGTCGATCTCGAAACCGTCATACCCGTGCCGCCGGGCGTAGAGGACGAGCCATTCTGCAAAGACGTCGGCGGAGGACTGTGAGGCCAGGGCCGCGTGCAATCCGGTCGGGTCGACCGCCTGTATCGACAACAGCACCTTCACGCCGTGACTGTGCGCGGTTGTGATCAGAAGCGTTTGGTAGTCGGTCGTCCCACCGTTGGCTCCATAGGTGATCTCCGTTGAGTCCGTGGCAAAAAGAGAATACGGCTGTGTCGTGACGACGTTGCCGTTGCCGAAATGAACCACGTGCGTAATGCCGGTCCAGTCCACCTGATCGGCCGGCTGACCCAGGTGTTCACCCTGCCAGCTGGAGCCGTTGAGCGATGTCTGGTTCCACGTCGCGTAATATGCGGTGTACCACGGGGCCTTTGGACTCTGCGCGTGGCCGATACTGTGCGCAAGCAACAGGATGATTGCTCCGAGCAGTGCAAACGTGATAACGGGGCGTTTCATAGATCCCTCCCTTGATGCATTCTGGAAGAAACGGTTCTCGGACGGCAGCCACGTATGACACGGGTAGTTCGCAGGTGATCGTCTCGGTGCCATATCCATATGCCCAAGATGCGTGCCATGCATCACAGAGCGTGATACTTCTCACTTCCGAAGTTTTTTGCGTATAACCGATGTGCGGACGCTTTCGATTCTACCGATTGTGTGCAGGTGATTCTTCAATCGGTGTCGAGCGTGAGAGAAAGAGGAGCGAACGGTTGATGAGGGAAGCTGCGTGCTGGTTCCGAGTGACAGGCGGAGTAATATCTGAAGGTCAGGTACATATTCGGAGCCGACCCGCATGCGGAGGGAGAAACGGGCGCGCGGCCGTGCGACGCGCGTTCACTTATATACACACATCGCGCATCTGACTCTCCGGGCTGACACGAGCCGCCGCGAACGGCGGTTGATTGACTGGCGGTTCAATTTTGTCTATGTTGTGCCCAGCACGTCTGAAGAACGACACCGAGCACGCCGGATCACGCCATGACTGACGACGACATCTCCGAAGCACCCCCGCCTGACTCACGGGTGATGCCAGCGGGGGCAAATCGGACGCGCCTCGTTCTTTCCTCCTTTCTGGGAGCAGCGGTGCTGATCCTGTACGCTCCCCTCTCCCTCTTTCCGTTCGTGCAGGACGACTGGGTGATGATTCACAGCTTCATGTTCCGGAGCGTTCCGTCGATCCTTCACGATATCGTCGACCCCGGGGGGAAGTTCTTCTACCGTCCGCTGGAAAGCCTCTACTGCTGGATCGTGTATTCCGCATTCGATCTCCAGCCCGCGGGGTTCCATCTGCTGGCCCTCTTCTTCATCGCGCTGACCTCCTTCCTCGTCGTCTCGCTGGCGCAGACGGTCACGGGAGACGAACGGATCGCGTGGGGGAGCGGATTCCTGTATGCGGCCGCGTCGAACATACACCTTGACCCCCAGATGTGGCTTGTAGGAATCGTCGACATCGGCGCCGGGCTGTTCGTCCTCCTTTCCCTCCGCTCGTATATGGGCCGGCGTTATGCGGTTTCGGCGATCTGGTTTGGGATTGCGCTCGGGTTCAAGGAGGGGACCGCGATGCTTCTGTTCGTCCTGGGCGCGTGGACGCTTCTGAACACACGCCGGAGAGCCGGGGCGAAGCAGGCGCTCGCGGACGTTTGGAGGAACGTGAAATGGCACTGTATTCCGTTCCTCGCACTCGCCGGCGCGAAATCGGCGGGCGTATCGGTATTCTCGCTTCCCCCGACGGACCCCTATGCCGCGCGTCTCGTCGGAACGCACATTACCGCCAACTTCAAGCTCTTTGCTCTCGCCGGGCTCCAGGCGGTGACGCCTCTGAAAGGGGTCGTCTTTTCGGAGTATGCGGGGCTCATGACGCTCTTCGTGCTTACTGCGGCGCTTGTCCTCGTGTTCATCGCGGGGATCAGATATCTCGGAAGGCCAGTCAGCGGATCGGGCAGGGGGATCGGCGTCTTTCTCTTCATACTTGTCTGGTTTCTCCTTATGCTCTACCCGTCTCTGACGCTGGAGAACCATTTCAGCAAATACTACCTCACGGCGGCCCTCCCCCCCCTCGTCATCGGGACGATGCTCGTCCTGAAGATTGCGCTGCTCGCGGCCGGAAGGGGGGGAAGATTCATCCTCGTGGCCATGGCGGTGTTCGTCGCCGCAAATGTGATCGACGGAACTATGGTCTTATACCGGCGGGTCGGGCTCGGAGTGATGGACGGGGTTCACGCCTCGGGAAAGGACGGGGACAATCACCTCATTCGGAAGGCATCGCAGGTGCGGGAGGTATGGAAGCCGCTCCTCGCTCTCATCCCCTCTCTTCCCCCGCATTCGCTGCTGGTGCTTGAAAACGTTCAGACGGGGTGCTTTGCGGGGAAGTACGGTTTCCAGGTCCTGTACGGAGATTCGACGCTAAGGGTGACAGACGCGGTCCCGGCGGGACCTGACAGCCTTGGGATGCTGTCGTGGCCGGGCGCCGCGGAAGGCCCGCGGGGAGATGCCGGCGTGATGTCGTTCCCCCTCTCGCACACTGTCCACGTTCGCCGCGTTCCCGGTGGGATAGAGCTTGTCCGAAACGGATACCGGCTGGAGTGACGCACAATCACTTCAAGGACGAACCCACTGCTCGGTCCGGCCGAAGAGAGGGATCATGACGAAGCCCCGGAGATCCAGGTTCTTCTCGTCCACGAGCGTCATCTTTGCGCTGTAATCGTTCCCGCTTTTCGGATCGTAGATCTTCCCGCCGCTCCAGACATTGTCGCCGTCGTACGAGAATCCACGCAGGATCACGAGCCCCAGCACCGGCCGCGATTTTAGCGAATCCACCGGATTCTTGTCGTCGGCGACGGGAATCCCGTTCTTCAGTGGGTCCCTGAGCCAGACGATCTTCCCGGCATATGTAAGGCTGTCGGACCTGTAGATCTCCACACGCGACTCTCCCCCCGCCGTTACCCACTGCCCGAGTATCCCGTCCCTGTCTTTCTCCTGTGTATTGGCGGCCGGGGTGTGTAGTAAGAAGAGAAGGAGGAGGGGAAAGAATGTTCGCATTAGAATGTCCAGACGAGTGTGATGGTTTGGGCTCCGGGGACAATTCTGAGTCCGCTCCCTCCGGAATCATCCCCCCCCGACTCGAACCACCGGACGAGCGAACGGCTGACGGAGACCGAGATGACCGCGCCGAAGAAAACATCCGACACCCAGTGCTGGTCCTCGTACAGGCGGGAGATTCCGCACGACGCGGCCAGGCCGTACAACCCGATGGACGCCCAGGTGTTGCCGATCCGCTCCGCAAGGACGCCCGAGAAAGCGAACGCGACGATCGTGTGCCCCGAAGGGAACGACGCGAAGTCGTCCACGGTGAAGGAGAACGGCTTGAACGCCGCGTGTCCCCGCCCCGTGTACGGACGTGCCCGGCCGACGACGATCTTCGTGACGGTGGAGATTGTCCCGGAAAGAACGATGGCGGAACCGGCAAGCAGCGACGTCTCGCGGAGCCACCGGTTTTCGAATGCAAGTCCCGCGATATACCCGCCGGCCGAGAGCGCGATGAGGTTGACGCCTGCGCCGTACTGGACGGCCACGTCGGTGATGTTGCCGCTTCCGGCTGATTGATGTCTCTGCATGAAGAGGCGGGTGTCGATGTCCAGCCCGCTCACGGCAGCGGTGCCGGCGCCCGCCGCTCCGAACCTCATCCAGTCAGCGCCATTCCAGCGGGCAGGGGAGGAAAAGATGTATCCCGCCGCATGAAGGAACTTCAGACCGTCCGATTCCATGATCCCGACCGCGGAGGACGCGGCAACGGACGACGTATCCCCGGCGGCGCAGAATCCGCGACCGAGGAGGACGAGAGCGAGAATGAGCTTCTTCATGTTCCAGATGATAAGACAAATCCCCGAAAAAAGACACATTTGCCCCCGGAGGGGTTACGGTAACCGCAGAACCGGATTCTGGATTGGCGGGCGGGGTTTCACTACATTGACACCGGCATGATACACGACATCAGAGATTCGATAGCGTCCATTTTCTCGCCTGAAGGCGCTCTTGCGCACAGGGAAGGATTCGAGGTACGCCCCCAGCAGGGAACGATGGCCGGCGCGGTCGCCGAAGCTCTCGAGTCGCGGCGTCACCTGATCGTTGAGGCCCCGACGGGGGTCGGCAAATCGCTCGGCTACCTCGTCCCCGCGCTCCTGTATGCCGTCAGCCGTGGACGCAAGGCCGTCATCTCCACGCACACGAAGAACCTCCAGGAGCAGCTCCTCCAGAACGATTTCCCGATCGCACGCTCGGTGACGGGGACGGAGGGGACGGTGGCCATACTGAAGGGTCGCAGGAACTACCTCTGTACAACGCGGCTGGAGCATACCGCCGGTACCGCCCCGTCCCTGTTCGACGACGAGGGGGTCGAACAGCTCGCGCGCATACGGGAGTGGTCGCTCCGGACGCGCGACGGGGATGCCGAGGGACTGGACTTCACCCCCCGTGCCGACGTCTGGGACGCGGTCTGCTCGGAACAGGGTGTCTGCAGCTCGGGACTGTGCGGAACGCATTGTTTCTTCCAGCGCGCAAAACAGCGGGCGCGGGAAGCGCCTGTCGTTATACTGAATCATGCGCTCTTCTTCTCGCTCATGGCGATCGGCGGCGGAGAAGAATACTACCTGTTCCCCGACGATTTCGTGATATTCGATGAGGCCCACACGCTGGAAGGGGTCGCGGGCTCGGGCATCGGGCTGAAGGTGTCTCACCGGCAGGCAATTCTCGCGATTCACAAGTTCTACCACCCGGGGACGAAGAAAGGACTTCTCTCCGGCAGGAAGAAGAAAAATGCCGCGCTCTGCACGAGGGCGGAAACGGCCGCGGACGAGTTCTTCACGTTCGCGGGGCGCACCGCCGGCACGCTGGGATCGGATCCGGGGCGCAATGCGGGGTTCCGTCACGACGTCCGGATCCGCAATCCGCACTTCATCGCCGATTCGCTCGGGGACCACATTGCGGCGCTGGATGCCGCAGCCCGCGCAGCGGAAGAGGACTCGGACGACATGTTCAGGAAACAGGAGATCGGTGCCGCCCGCACTGCCCTTCAGGCGGTCCGCTCGGGAATCACGACGTTTCTCGAGCAGATCGACGGAGATCTGACCTACTGGGTCGAACTCTCCCCGGGCGGGGGAAAAAACGTCACGCTCTGCGCGGCCCCCTCGGACATCGGGCAGGTGCTCGGGCCACGGCTGTTCCGGAAGGGGAGCTCCGTGATCATGACGAGCGCCACGCTTTCGGTGAACGGTTCACTGGAATACTTCCAGAACCGCGTGGGAGCGATGAACACAGAGGGGCTGATACTGGATTCTCCGTTCGACCACGCGCGGCAGATGACGCTCAGCATCGCGGGAGACATCCCCGAGCCCGAGTCGGAAGGATACGCCGCTGAGCTCCCCGGCTGGATACTGCGAAGCATCGACAGGTCCCACGGGAAGGCCCTGGTCCTCTTCACGAACACTTCGACGATGCGCTCCGCGGCATCGGCGCTCGCGGAGGAGATCGCCCGCCGCGGCCTCACGCTCCTCGTCCAGGGGATCGACGGCCAGAGACACCGGATTCTCGAACAGTTCAGGCAGGACATCCATTCCGTTCTCTTCGGGCTCGACAGTTTCTGGATGGGGGTCGACGTTCCGGGAGAGGCCCTCGAGCACGTCATCATCACGCGCCTCCCGTTTGCTTTTCCCAGTCACCCTCTCATCGAAGCAAGGCTCGAAGGAATCGCCGCACGCGGGGGAAATTCGTTCATGGAGTACACGCTTCCCGAGGCAATACTCAAGTTCAAGCAGGGGGCAGGCAGGTTGATTCGAACACGGGAGGACAGGGGGATCGTGACGATACTCGATTCACGCATCGTGAGAAAAGGGTACGGAAGAGCGTTTATTTCATCTCTTCCGAGGTGCCCGGTGGAGATTCTCAGCTCCGAAGGGGACGCCGAGTACATGGAACCGTTCGAGCGCTAACCCCATCAAGAGCAACGACTTAAAGATGTCTTTCCCGCTTTTACTTCCGCTCATCGTGTCAAGCCGCTCATTTTCGCACGTTTTTACTGGCTGTTTTTCCGTTTTTTGTTTGTATTTTAAGGGCAATATGGTATCTTCTCAATGAAATCGAGCCTATTTCAGCGGTGAAATGAACTGGGATTCTCACACACAAACGTCAGGGAGGTTCAATGGGTAAACCAATGTCAAAGACGGCAACGATTGCCCACTTTGCCAAGAAATTCGATCTGAAGAAGAAGTTCGTCGCAACGTTTTTCGAGGAGCTCGCAACGCTCTCCTACAAAGAGGCAAAGAACTCTTTTACGCTGCCGGGTATCGGCAAGCTGGTTCTTGTCAATCGGAAAGCTCGGCTCGGACGCAATCCGAAAACGGGCGAAACGATTCAGATCCCCGCAAAGACTGTGGTAAAGTTCCGCGTTGCAAAGGCATGCAAGGAAGCAGTGCTTCCTCCGAAGAAGGCCGCTCCCTCGGCGTAAGTCCCGGGAACGGAACCGGCTTGAAAGGCAGTCCCGCCCGAAAGGCGGGACTGCTGTTTTTTTGACCCTTCCCGTCGTCCCATTATCCGCGGACAGGCGCCCGTCGGCGTTTCATTGTAAGTCGACGGGTCGTTTTGTACATTGAAATCCCATGAAAAACCCCGTTGCGGCATTCCGGCTGTTTGTCCGAAACCTTGGTCCGGTCGAGCAGGCGCAAATCGTGGCTTCCACGGCCGTTATTGTCTCCATGGCTACCATTATCAGCGCAATGGTGGTGACCGGCCAGACCCCCCGGCTCATGGATTTCATAAGCATATTGACGGTCGGGACGATAGGGTTTACGAACGTCTATTTTTCGCTTCGCTACAGCCGCCAGCTCGACGAGCAGAGGCGCCAGCTCCTGGCGATGAACACGATCGCCGAGGCCGTCAACCGCGTCGTGGAGCTCGACGTCGTGCTTCAGACCGCGCTCGACAAGATCACCGAGCTTATCGGGACCGAATACGGCTGGATCTACATGCTCGAGGGGGACCGGCTTGTCATGAAGTGCTCCAAGGGGACGACAATGCGGTTTCTCCCCGTCAACGACCGTCCGGGGAGCAGGCCGGGGGCCTGGCTCCACCAGCCCAGGGTCCAGCGTGAGCGGCTCGCGGAGAACCTCGGGGACATCGACCCCGCGTTCAAGGCGATGGGCATCCAGTTCTGGTCGTCGATCCCCCTGAGGGTGAAGGACTCCGTCGCCGGGGCGCTCATCGTAGCCGGCCGGGAGTACGAGATGTTTTCAAGCAAGCAGGCCGAGCTCGTCGAAGCGTTCGGCAACCAGATCAGCGTTGCGCTGAACAATGCGCAGCTGTTCGAGCGACTGAAGAAGTCGGAGAAGGAATACGTCGACCTGTTCGAGAACGCCCCGGATATCTACCTGAGCGTGAGCAGGCGCCACATCATCGTCGGATGCAACACGACGGGGGCCGCCATGCTCGGTCTCCCGAAGTCGGAGCTGATCGGCAAGCCGTTCGAGCATTGCTTCGTGCAGGACCGCCGCGACGCGGTCAGGGACGTCGTCGAGGGGATGTTCACGGAGGGGCGCGGGCTGAAGGACGCCGAGGAACAGATGCTCAAGAACGGCGATCTCCCCTTCCCGGTGACGCTCAACTCCTCGCTGGTCTTCGACGAGAAAGGCGCCACCGTCAACGCCCGCATCGTGGCCCGGGATATTTCCGAGAGAAAGATGATGGAGGCGGCCCTCCTCCACGCCCAGAAGATCGACAGCATCGGCAACCTGGCCGGCGGCATCGCCCACGACTTCAACAACATCCTGGCCGCCGTCCTCGGCTCGGCCTCCATCATGCGGCGGCGGCTGACGGAGAAATCCAAGCTCTACAAATACGTCGAGATCATCGAGTCCTCCGCCCGGCGGGGCTCATCGCTCACGCGCCAGCTCCTCACGTTCGCGCGGAAGACGGAAACGATCGTCAAGCTCGTCGACATCAACGCGCTCATCGACGAGACGCTCCATCTCTTCCAGCGGAGCGTGACGAAGGAAATCGAAGTGGTCACGAACCTGACGGGCGAGGGGGTGTCCGTCAACGGGGACGACGGACAGATCCAGCAGGCGCTGCTGAACATCTTCCTCAACGCGCGCGACGCGATGCCCGAGGGGGGGAAGCTCACGATCGCCACGGCCGTGACGATGGCCGACGCCCATACGACAAGCCAGTTTTCGTCGATCAAACCCGGGTTGTTCATCGTCATCACGATAAGCGACACCGGGCGCGGCATCGAAGGGAACATCCAGAACCGGGTGTTCGAGCCGTTCTTCACGACGAAGGACTCGGGAACGGGGCTGGGCCTGTCGGTGGTCTACGGGGTGGTCCAGAGCCACGGGGGATTTATCAACCTGGAGAGCGAGGTCGGGCGCGGAACGACGTTTTCGGTCTATCTCCCCCGGGCGAACGCCAATGCCCCGATGGCGGCGCGCCAGAGGCGCCGGCGGCTCCCGCACGGGAGGGAGAACATCCTCATCATCGACGACGAGATCAGCGTGTGCGAGATCGCGCGCGACATGCTCGCCGGCCTCGGGTACACGGTCTACGTGGAGCACGACGGTAAGTCGGGCGTGGACCTCTACAGGATACGTCAGGCGACGATCGACCTGATTCTCCTCGACATCAACATGCCGGTGATGGGGGGTAAGCAGACATTCGAGGTCCTCCGATCGATCAACCCCCGCTGCCGGATCATCATCATGACCGGCTACGGCCGGGAAGGGGTCGAGACGTCCAACTTCTCCAGCGAGGTCAACGCGTTCATGCAGAAGCCCTTCCAGCTTGAAATGCTCGCGCTCAAAGTCAGGGAGATCCTCGATGGCCGCACGCCGGAGCCCGCGGAGGCGGTGACATCATGAATACGTTCTTCCAGGACCTGAAACGGGCGCGGGAGGAGAAGAGGGTGAGCCTCGCCGACATCGCCGACAGAACGCTGATCAACATCAAGCACCTCGAGGCGATCGAGCGGGGGGATACCGGCATCCTCCCCCAGGCTTACGTCCGCGCGTTCATCCGGGAATATGCCGCCGCCATCGGCCTCGACGGGGCCGATGCGCTCCGGAGGTTCGACGACTCGCACCGGGCAGCGGAAGAGGCCGCACGCCCCCGGGAACGCGTCCAGGCGCCGGAACCGGCGAAGCGGCCCTCTTTTTCGTTCGAGCCCTCGACGTTCATGACGCCGCGCGTGGCAACGATCGGCATCACCGTCGTTGTTGTCGCCGTCGCCGCAATCATCGCGTGGAACCTCATGTCCCCCGGGACCAGCGCCCCGGTGACCGAGATCCCGTTCCAGAACACGGTCAGGGAACAGGAAGACCTGGCCGCGGCGGCGCACCCTCCTCCTCCCCCCCCGGCCAGGCGCGCGGACAGCCTTACGCTTTTCGCCTCCGTGACCGACACGGTCTGGATGACGATCACGGTGGACAGCCTCTCCCCGAGGGAGTACATATTCCGCCCCGGGGCCAGGGCTTCGTGGCGCGCGGCGGACAGGTTCCTCGTCACGCTCGGGAACGCCGGCGCGGTCTCCTTCGCCCTCGATAAGAAGGACCTCGGGACGCTCGGCCGGAGGGGGAGCGTCGTGCGGAACGTCCCGCTGACACGCCAGACGGGAGCGGCCAGGTGACGACCGGGCAACCTCCCCGACAGGCCGTACGACGCGCCGAAGAGCTCCGCAGGGAGCTCCACGACCACGATTACCGCTACTACGTCCTGGCCGAACCCGTCATCGAGGACGAGGCCTACGACCGCCTGATGCGGGAGCTGCAGGACCTCGAGGAGAAATACCCTTCGCTCCGTTCGCCTGATTCGCCCACGCAGCGCGTGGGGGGGGAACCGACGAAGGAATTCCGCCCGGTGTCGCACGACCCCCCGATGCTCAGTCTCGCCAACACGTACAGCGAGGAGGAAATCCGGGATTTTGACAGGCGGGTGAGGGAACTGCTGGGGGACGAAAAGCCCCTGTACGTGGCGGAACTGAAATTCGACGGCATCGCCATCGCGCTGAAGTACAGGGACGGCGCGCTCGTGCAGGGGGCCACGCGCGGCGACGGCACGCAGGGGGACGACATTACGAACAACCTGCGGACGATACGGTCGATTCCCCTCGTGCTGCGGACGAAAGAGAAATCCCTGATGACGATCGAGGTCCGGGGGGAAGCGTTCATGCACAGGAAGGACTTCGACGGCATGAACGCCCGGCGGAGCGCCTCCGGCGAGAAGGTCTTCATCAACCCGCGCAACGCCACGGCCGGGACTCTCAAGATGCAGGACCCGAAGGTTGTGGCCTCGCGGCCGATACAGATGTTCGCGTACTTCCTCATCGCAAAAGGAAAGGCCCTCTCCCGGCATTCGGAAAACCTCGAAACCCTCCGCTCGCTCGGGTTTCCCGTGAACGCGAACACGAGGACCTGCCGGACGATCGACGAGGTGATCGAATTCTGGAAGCGCTGGGAGGGGAAGAGGGAATCCCTCCCGTACGACATCGACGGGATCGTCGTCAAGGTGGACAGCCTGCGCCAGCAGGAAGCCCTGGGAACGATCGCAAAGAGTCCCCGGTGGGCCGTCGCGTTCAAATTCGCCTCCAGGAAGGGAAAGACCGTCCTGAAGGGGATCGCTCTCCAGGTGGGACGCGTGGGGACCGTGACGCCCGTCGCGGAGCTGGAGCCGGTGTTCGTCGGGGGAACGACGGTCTCCCGCGCGACGCTGCACAACATCGATTACATCCGCGAGCTCGACCTCCGGATCGGCGATACCGTCGTCGTGGAGAAGGGGGGGGACGTGATCCCCAAGGTGAGCGGCGCACTCCCCGAGCTCCGTCCGAAGGGGACGACGCCGTTTGTCATGCCCGCGGCCTGCCCGGAGTGCGGATCGAAGATTTACCGGGAAGAGGGGGAGGCGAACTACTTCTGCGAGAACGCGGAATGCCCGGCGCAGGTCCGCGGACGGATCGAACATTTCGCCCACAGGGGGGCGATGGACATCGAAGGGCTCGGCGAGGCGGCCGTGGAAACGCTCGTGGGACTGGATCTCCTCAGGAACGTCGCCGACCTGTACACGCTCGCGGCGAAGAAGAAAACGCTCGTCGCCCTGGAGCGCTGGGGGGAGAAAAGCACGCAGAACCTCCTGGAGGCGATCGACGGGAGCCGGAAACAGCCGTTCCACCGCGTGCTCTTCGGTCTCGGCATCAGGCACGTCGGCGCGGGTGTGGCAAAAGTCCTCGCCGGGTCGTTTCCGTCGATCGATGCACTGGCGGCTGCCACGGCGGAGGAGCTCACGCTCACCGACCAGGTGGGTCCGAAGATCGCCGAAAGCATCGTTCATTTCTTCGCGGACAGGCACAACCGGGAGATCGTCCGCCGGCTGAAGGAATCCGGGCTGACGCTGGCCGGGATGGTGCGCGCGAAGAAAGGGTCCCTCAGCGGCAAGACGTTCGTTCTGACGGGGACGCTCCCCTCCTACACCCGGGAGGAAGCCGGAAGCCTCATCGAGGAGAACGGCGGAAAGGTCGTTTCATCGGTAAGCAAGAACACATCCTACGTCCTGGCGGGCGATGACGCCGGGTCCAAGCTCGCGAAAGCGCGCGCGCTCGGGATCGCGGTGATCTCCGAGGCCGAATTCAAGAAGCTGATCAGGTAAAACATCATGCTGGAATCGCTCCGCAGGTCCCTGGGCATGCGCGCCGCCCGGTTTCACTTCCGCGCGTCGCGCGAGAAGGTGATCTCCTTCAGTCATTCGATCACGACGTCCGACCGTGTCCTCGTGGTGATGCCGATGCACGCGCACACCGAGGAGGGACAGACGCACGTGCTGACGTTTCTCCGCGAGCACTTTTACGAGCCCGACATCACCGTGATCGCACCGGCCGGCGGCACGCCGGTCGAGCGCGTGCTTCCCCGCTGCAGGGTTCTCCTCGCCGGCGCCGGCGACGTGAACGCGTTCTTCCTGCCGCGGCGAGCGCTGCTCGCCCGCGTCGCGGAGCGGACCTACGACCTCGCGATCGACCTCAACCTTGACTTCATGATTCCTTCCGCCTATATTTGTAAGGAATCGAACGCGCGGGTGCGCACGGGGTTCGCCGCGCATCACGCCGACACGTTTTACAACTTCCAGGTCCGCCTGGAGCCCGGCTCGGGCAAGCCCCACGCCTACGATCGCCTCGTGCGGTGCCTCCAGATGTTTTTCAGCGCAGAGGAAGTATGAACTTCGAAATCGCTCACAACGGCACTTCGGCGACGCTGAAGCTGAAACAGAAGAAGCTGGATTCGTCGATCGCCCCGGAGCTGAAGGGGGAGTTCCTCCTGCTGTGCAAGCCGAAGGTGGAGTCGCTCGTGATCGATCTCGCGGAAGTGGATTTCTGTGACTCGAGCGGGCTGAGCGCCCTGTTGATCGCCGAGAGGAAGATGAAGGAACACGGCGGGAAGGTGAAGCTGGTGCACGTGCACAAGAAAGTTTCAGCCCTGCTCAAGATCTCGATGCTCGACCGCGTGTTCGAGATCCAGGAAGCCGCCGCCAAACACTGACGGCGTGCCCGGCGCCGCCGTCACTCACCCTATTTTTTCCACCTTGATGAAATTCGTCGATCCGCGGGCGAAGAAGGGCTGCCCGGCCAGGAGGACGATGTATTCCCCCCGGTTCACGGCCCCCGTGGCCACGAGCCGCTCCTGCACCCTGGCGAGCGCGCTGTCGGAATCATCCCCCAGGTTCTCGATCACGAGCCCCCTCACCCCCCAGACCAGTCCGAGCGAGCGCAGCGTCCTGGCGCTGTCGGTCACGGCGATGATCGGCGGATCGGGCCTGTAGCGCGCGATGACGCGCGCCGTATGCCCGGAGTTCGTCACCGTCACGATCGCCGCGGCGCGCATCTGGTCGGCGAGCACGCACGCGGACCGGCCGAGCGCATCGTGCCGGTTCTCGACCGTGGTCCGCGATTCCATCGTCAGGTGCCGCCGTCCATGTCTCTCCGACTCGACCTTGCGGATGATCTTCGCCATGATGCGGACCGTCTCGACCGGGTATTTTCCCACCGACGTTTCCCCGCTGAGCATGACGGCGTCCCCCCCGTCGAGCACCGCGTTGGCGACATCGCTCACTTCGGCCCGCGTGGGGGTGGGGCTTCCCACCATCGATTCCAGCATCTGCGTGGCGATAATGACGGGCTTGCCGGCGCCGTTGCACCGGGCGACGATCATCTTCTGAAGTATCGGAACGTCCTCGGCGGGAAGCTCCACACCGAGATCCCCCCTGGCCACCATGACGCCGTCGGTCGCGCTGATGATCTCGTCGATGTTCGCGATCGCCTGGGGCTTTTCGATCTTTGCAATGATCCGCGGGCGGAGCCCGACGGGGCGCCGGGAAGCGATCGCCGCGCGCAGGTTGCGCACGTCGTCGGCCGTCCTGACGAACGAGAGCGCCACGAAATCGACCTCGTGTGCGAGTCCGAATTCAAGGTCGCTGATGTCCTTTTCGGTAAGGGAGGGGGCGCTGACGGCGACGCCGGGGAGGTTGATCCCCTTGTGGGGGGAGAGACTCCCGCCGACGACGACTTCGCACGTCACCTCTTTCCCCTTCACCCCGAGCACGTTCAGCCGCAGCTTCCCGTCGTCAAGCAGTATGTCCGCACCCGCGCGGACGTCCCCCGCAAGTCCCTCGTAGGTGGTGGAGACTCTCCCCGGTCCCCCCACGATCGGCTCGGTCGTTATGACGAGCTTCTCCCCTTTACGCAGCTCGATGGACGGGACGCTCAAATCCCCTATCCGGATCTTCGGTCCCTGGAGATCCTGCAGGACGGACACCGCCGTCCCGGACTGTTCGACGGCCCGCTGGACGTTCTTCAGCACCTCCGTGTGTTCTTCCTGCGTCCCGTGGGAGAAATTCAGCCGGACGATCCCGAGTCCCGATTCGATGAGCTCGACGAGCGTTCCGACGGACGAGGATGCGGGTCCGAGTGTGCAGACGATCTTTGTTTTGCCGCGCTGGGGGGTCATAGGCATCCTCTGTTGTTCGTGTCCGTCACGGCCTGTGCCCGGCCGGGCGGCGTACCGATTCGAGCGCTTCCGCGATGAGGGGAAGGTACACCCCCGAAGGTCCCTGGAGAAACGCGTCCGCCTGCGGCGTGAGCGGCGTGGGTTCCGGGTTGATTTCCAGCAGATACGCGCCGGAGCGCTTTGCCACCAGCGGCAGCGACGCCGCGGGGTAGACGACCGCAGACGTTCCTATGGACATGAACAGGTCCGCCCCTTCCGCCGCGCGCACCGAGGCATTCCATTCGTCCTCCGGGAGCATTTCGCCGAACCAGACCACGTCGGGCCTCACGAGGCCGCCGCATGCGCCGCAGCGCGGGACTCCCCCGGGCCCGGCTTCATAATCGCTCCCGTATGCCTTCCCGCAATCCATGCAGTAGTTCCGTTCAATGTTCCCGTGCAGCTCAAACACGTTCCTGCTCCCCGCGCGGCGGTGAAGGTTGTCGATGTTCTGCGTGATGAGGGCGAACGAGGGGGCGGCGTCCTCCATCCGCACGAGAGCCGCGTGCCCGGCGTTCGGGCGGATTCCGCTCATGATCTTCTTCCGGTGCGCATACCACTCCCACACCATCGAGGGGTTCTTCATGAACGCCCCCATGTTCGCCAGCTCTTCGGGTTTCAGTTTCGCCCATATGCCGTCGGTCCCCCGGAACGTCGGGACGCCGCTCTCGGCCGACACGCCGGCGCCCGTGAACGCGACGAACGCGCCCGCCGTCCCGATGCGCCGTACAAGATCAGGGGGAAGGACGGGTGTCACCGCGCGGGCTCCAGCGTGAGCCGCTCCGGACCGGAGGGCGCCGCGCGGAACGTCCCGGTCCGGTACCCGCCGTTGAGCCAGAGACCGGTCTGGTCCGCGTAGTGGTCATCGAACACCTGTCCCGACTGGCCCGAAGGGAGGACCGAACGGAATTCCCCGTCCCCCTTCATGCTGAAGATCTGGCGGAACGATGGCCCGACGGTCGCATCGAACGGGCGGTTGATGTCATACTCGAAGCTGATGAGCGACGTGGAGCCCCCGCCGACGGGAAACGGCCCGACGTTGAATATCCTGTCGAGCGGCTTCCGGAGTCCGAACGGATGCCTGAGCGAAACGGTATGGAGGTTTCCCCATCGCCAGTTCTTCGTGTCGGCGCCGCACCGCGCTTTGAGGTCGGCAACCGCTTCCCGGAGGCTCGTCCGTATGATGTCATCGCGGGATTCGATTCCCGGGGTCCGCACGTCGTCGAACCACGGGGACGACCCCTCCGCAAGGAGGCGCGCCGTCACCCTGAGCGGGATATTGGAGAGAATCACCCAGTCGTGAAAGAGGTCGTCCCCCATCTCGTCGGCGAACGTGTTCCGTATCAGGCGGACGAGAAATTCCTGGTAAATCGACGTCGCGACATCGTCCCCATTGAACCGGAAGTTCCAGTTTCTCAGGTACTCGAACACCTTGTCCCCGTCCTCCAGCGCCCCGGCGCTGTCGCGGAACGCCCCCGTGATGTACGGGACGATCTCCGCCGCGTAACAGGAATACGTGTCGAGCTGCAGCCGCTCGAAGTCCTGCACGGAGAAGAGCTCCCCCTTCTTCCCCAGGACATCGTTCAGCCGCTGGATGCGGGACGGGGGCTCCCACAGGTCGGAAATATGGTACGGATATGCGTCGTCAACGAGCCTGTTGTTCGCCGTCGCGATGTATCCTTCGGGAGGATTGAACCGGTGCGGGAGCCGGGCGAACGGGACAAACCCCTTCCACTCCGAGGAGGGATCCCAGCCGGGGAGCGGCAGGAGCGAGTTCCTTCCCGCACGCTCGGGCAGCTTCACGCCGCACCAGTACCCGATGTTCCCCCGGACGTCCGCATACACGAAATTCTGCCCCGGGACGGCGAACTCCCGGACGCCGGAGGTGAATTCGTCCCAGTTGCGCGCCCTGTCAATGCGCGTGAACGCGAGGAACTGGTCATCGGGCTCGCTCCCCGTCCAGCGCATGCTGGCCACATAGGGAGCCCTCCCTTTCTGGAGCGAGGTCTCAATGTCGGTAACGATCGGACCGTGACGCGTGAGGCGCACCGTGAGTGCACGGGGGGTATCTCCCTTCACCGGGATCTCTTCTTCGATGAGCGTCAGGGGGCGCCACTGGCCGTCGTACAGGTAGCTCTTCCCCATCGCCGTGTCAAGTTTCTCAACGTAGAAGTCCGCGTCGTCGGCCATCACGTTCGTCAGTCCCCACGCGAGGGAATCGTTCCGTCCCGCGACGACCGCGGGGACCCCCGCCATCGACATCCCCCGGACCCGCAGGCCGGGCATCTGCATCTGGATTTCGTACCACCGGGAAGGGGATTCGAGCTGCAGGTGCGTGTCGTTGGCAAGTATCGCCCCCCCCGTCGCCGAACGGGACGGGGCCACCGCCCACGCGTTGCTCCCGCCGGCCATCGACGCGGAGGCGGAAAGGGCGGCATAGGCCTGCGCCGCGCGCAGGTACGGAAGTCCCGCCGCGGCGTATGATTTCCATTCAGAGGCGGGGACCGCGGGGGGAACGCCGGCGGGATACGTGGGCATGATCTCCAGTATCCGGTCGAGCCCGACCCGCGCGGCAATGCTCCCGTACGTCAGGTCGGTCCACCACGACAGGTTGAGTTCCCAGGCGGTAAGCCGTCCCACGATGACGCTGTGCAGCGGCGTCCACGGTTCGGGTTCGTAGCCGAGCAGGTCGAATTCCACGGGGTACCGGCCCCGGGCCGAAGCGATGTACGCGTTGACGCCGTCCGAGTACCAGCGGAGACGGTCGAGCGACTCCGGCGTCATCTGCGCAACGATCGCACCGGCGGTCCGGGCGAGACCGACGATGCGGAACATCCTGTCGAACGGAACCGTCGCCGGACCGATGATCTCGGAGAGGCGCCCCTCCCCCGCCCGGCGGGTCATGTCCATCTGCCAGAGCCGGTCCTGCGCGTGAACGTAGCCCACCGCCATCATCAGGTCGTGTTCGTCCGCGGCTTCAATAAGAGGTACGCCGTAGGCGTCCCGGGTCACGCGCACGGGGGCATGGAGGCCCCGGACGGCGATCGTCCCCGCGGTGACGGGGAATGATTTGCGGATCTGGTAGCGGAGGAAGAGAGCGCCGGCGAGAAATGCCACAAGCAGAACGCCGATCGTCCCACCGATAATCCTGGTTTTCCGGCTCATCTGCCTGAAATAAAGAAGTCCATCGGATGATGGACTTCAATATATCGAATGACGCCTACTTCTGCAAACAGGCCGGTTCAGAACCTGTGCGTGAGCGTGAGGAAGAAATTGTTCGTGGAGATCTTTTCGTTCACCGAAGGAGGCGCAATGACCCCGTTCGGGTCCGTGTACGCATAGACGAACGTGTTCCACATGCCGTGTGCGAACGCAAGATCGAGCATCGTGGACTCTCCGAGCAGCAGGCCCAGGCCGGCGGTGACGTATTTCTGGTCGAACGACGTCGGGTCACCACGGTACGGGGAAGGGATGTACATGTACCCTCCGCGCAGCCGGAGGCCGATCTGGTGTATGTCGTATTCCGCCCCTCCGCGCAGCGTCGTCGTCCCGACGAATATCTGCTTGATCTGCTCGTTGTTGGCGAGCACGTCGCCGCTGGCGTTGGCGAATTCGAGCTGCGTCCAGTCCGTGTACTCCCCGTCCGCTGAAATGACGAGATCGCCGAGGATCACCGACGCACCGGCACCGAACACCCAGGGCGTGTTGATGTCGTACTGGCTGGAGCCTTCACCCGGATCGAACGTCGTCGTCGCGGTTGCTCCCCCGGAGGCGAGCGTGGCAACGGCCGGGGACCCCGCCGGGGTGCCGAACGTTTCGTGGATGTTGAATGCCGTGGGGGTCTTGATCGTGAGACCAAGCCGGAACACGTCGGACCGGTACATCAGCCCGAACTTCGCGTTCCACCCGGCGATGTCGTCCGCAATGTAGTCGTTGAGCGCGAGGGAATAGAACGTCTGGTAGTTCGCCAGCGGCATGTTCGCGTAGATGCCGTTCCGGTCCGCCTCCGTATACGTGTGATCGTAGTGGTACGTGCCGGAAAGGTACGTCAGCGTGATGCCGAGCGAGAGGTTCTTGCCGATGTCGATCGCGCCGCCGACCGACCAGTTGTTCAACCCGCCGGTCTCCAGTATTTTCCCGAGCTGCGTGATTCTCCCCGTGAGCGGGCTGTTCCACCGGCCCGAAGCCGTCGTGTCGGCGAGGTAGAGCTGGTAGGCGAGATTCCCGGAAATGTCCGCGGGGACAAAATCACCGTTCCGCGCGTACGTCTGTACGATGGAGCTGTTCGGGTTGAACCCGTTGAACGAGAGTCCCCCGGCAAACGAGCTCTGCCGGTCGAACCCGAACGCAATCACGGCGCTCCCCCGGGACACGGGGATCGGGTAGACGAGCCCCAGCGTATTCAGGTTCGTCGCGTTCACCGTGTACTGATCCCCCGTCCCGAAATACGTGCTGGAGTTCCCGATGTTGTTGTAATTCAACCCCACGGAAAACTCGCCGTGAACTTCCTGGGCCAGACCCGCCGGGTTCCAGTAGAGCGCGCTGTAGTCCGACGCGACCCCCGTGTAGGCCCCACCCATTCCTATCGCTCTTGCGCCGACGCCGATGCCGGGCGTCCCGAGACGAAGCGCATCCTCAGGTATCTGCGCGAGAACCACTGCCGGGGCCGCCGTCATCACGCAGGCCGCCGCCATCATCATGAGCCGTTTCATTGTCATCCTGTCGTCGTCTGAGTTCGTGTTTATCGCCTGCCGCCGCCGCCGTGCGAGCCGCCGCCCCCGCCGCTGCTCCCGCCTCCGCTACGCGCTCCTCCCCCGCCTCCTCCGCCCCTCGGGCCGCCGCCTGACGGTGCACTCCGGGGAGAGGAATATCCTCTCCCTCCCGACCTGCCGCCGGATGCCGCCGAACGGGAAGCGGGACCCCGCGTGCCCGAACGATTGCCCTGAACGACTGCTGCGCGTCCCCGCGCCGCCGTGCCGGTGACCGCACCCCTTCGTCCCGTCACCCGCCCCGGGGTTACCGTCGCGCGCGCAGCGCCTGTCCGTCCGCCGGAAGGAAGTGTGACCTGACTCCCTCCGGCCGGCGTGACGTAACCCGTGCGGGATACGCCGGTCGTGCGGGACATGCCGAACCGCCGCGTTGCATACGGTCTTCCGTAATTTCCGTACCCGTACCCCCCGCCGTGATAATAGTATCCGCCGTACGAATGGGGATACCAGTATGCGTAGGGATAGTACCCGCCGTAGTACGGCCAGGTATCATAAAAGTACCAGGGAGAACCGTATCCGTACCAGGGGGAATTCCACCCGAATCCGATGCCGACGCTGTATGCCGGGTACGGATAGTACGAATCATTATAGAAGTCCCTTCTCGCAGACTCGTAGTCACCGGGCTGCGTGGTGTCGGTGGTCGCCTGGTCGTCCTGTGTGCTCCGGTAGTCGTATCCATCGTCGGCGTCCCTCCGTGCCGTGCTCATCTGCGTGTAGCAGCCTGGCAGGAGCAGGAGCCCGATGGCAGCCGACAGACCGAAGACTCCATATCGTAGTGCGTGTTTCATTGTTTTTGCCTCATGAGAGATTTGAACCCGGGTTCGCGCTCCCGTATGAATCACAACATTGGTGCCAATAGACCTGCCCGAATCCGATGATTCTTGCGGGTTCGACATACCAATCTGTGCATATTACTGGACAAATGCCGGGGATGCGTTCATTAATCAGAACACCGGGGGGGAGGGGGGATTCCCGGGTCCTGGAGCCGCCGTTCAGAGGGGCTTGACGTATTCGATATGGACCGTCCTGTTGGCGACGGTGACGTTCCCGCCGTTGTCGGCAAGGTCTTTGAAGTTCACGCCGAGCGTCAGCCCTCCTCCGAGGGAACACCTGAGCCCCGCGTTCAGATACCCCTTCCCCCCCCGAGCGCGCGGTTTCCCGTGTCGTTCGACCCGAGGTTGTATTCGATCATGAGGGAAAGAAACGGCCCGAGCGTCTTTTCGATTCCCCCCCAGAGGTTGACGTTCCTGTTTCCGTCCGCACGTTCGAGCGAATAATCCGTTCCCCCGTGAAGGCTGAGATATCCCAGGAGCGCATAGTTCTTGCTGAAGACGGCGTAGAACCCGGGCGATTTGATGACGTACCTGTCAAGCCCCCTGTCATACCCGTCGTGTCCCTGCGAATCGAAACCGAGCGCAAGCGCGGGAACGTACACGCTCTCTTCCAGAACCCGGAATTTGACGTTGAACCCGGGTGTGGCGTTCATGACGGGCGACCCCGCACCGATAAGGGCCGATCCTCCGTAGGAGAGCCCTGCGCTCAGCCTGTCAAAAATCCCCACCGCAAGCGCGAGATCGAGCCCCCCCTCCCTGTAGAAATCGACGTCAAAGGCGATATCCCCCCGCGGGATCATCCCCGCAGTCGGAAAATCGACGAGGGCTCTCGGCTCGAGCCTGCCGGCGGACCCCGCCGATCCCTGCGCGCTCAGATCGGCCGCAGGGCCGAGCGAGAGGAGAAGCAGGAGGATCAGCCGGCGTGAGAGGGTCCTCATCGTCCGGATCTCATATGTCGTCTTCACCGAATACCTTCCCGATCCTTCTTGTGACGACCGGCGGTTTCTGTATCGTCTCATCCGCGCCGGGTCCGGGAGCGTGCATGTTTGCCTTCCGTTCACGCGGGGGATCATCCACCGGCTCTCCGTCTCCGAGCAGGACCGGTTTTTCCCCGGCCGGGACCTGCACCAGGGGAACACCGGCGTGTTGTTCCGCTTCCCCGTCAGGGCCGGCGGACGGGATGTACGCCTGCCGGAGCCGGCGGAGCTCCCGGCGGATTTCCTCCCTGTCCGTACGCACGTCGTCGCCGTTGCGGACCCTGAACTCCCCCTTCACCATGACATCGGAGATCATCCCCGCGTGGCAGTAGTCCGTGACGATCTCCGCGATCTCCTCCGGCGTCGGCTGCGCGCCGACGGGAGGGAAGGTGATGCCGTCGGAGGGAATCATCACGATGTCCGCATATTTCCCCACCTCGAGAGATCCCGTGCGGGAAGCGACGCCCAGGGCCTGCGCCCCGTTAATCGTCGCCATCCGCACAAGCTCAAGCGGTTCGTACGAGGGGACTCCCTGCACATACCTGCGGAGGTTCCTGAGCACGCCTGTTTCTCCGAGGAGATCGGTGTCCCCCCAGTCGGTTCCCAGGCAGAGCGGAACGTCACGGGATGCGAGTGAGCGGAGGAAGGGATACCCGTTCTGCTTCGACAGGGCGGACCTCACGCAGAGCGTGACGGGCCCGGCCCCTTCCAGGGGGACGTCGATGTCCTTTTCGGCGATGTGATTGCAGTGAATGAGGTGCGTCGAGCGAACCAGCGCGCCGGTGTCTTTCAGTATGCGGAGGGGGCTCTTTTTGAAACGGCTCCTGAGAGATTCGGCGTCCGCGCGCACCTCGGCGATATGAGAGACGAGCGGAAACCCGGTCTCGGCCGACGCCCGCACGAAGCTCTCGAGACTGTAGACCGTGTAGCTCTCCTCCGGGCCGAGGGAGAGCGCCCAGTGCGCCGCAGCCGGGGGGGATGCACGGAAGGATTCAATCTGTTCCCACGTCTGCAGCGCGAACAGCGCGTGCGGACCGCTCCGCGCAACGGCTTCCGCGGCCCCCTCGAGAACGGACGGGGAAAAGGGGGGAGGGTAATCGGCAACGGTCGTCGTGCCGCTCCTCGCGTGCAGGTATGCCCCGACGCGGTAGAGCGCGGCGACGTCGCCCGCCGATGACGGGCTCACGAGGCGTTCCCGCGCTCCGCGCAGACCCGGGAGAGCGTCCCACCTGGCGTACGGCGCCCGCCCCGTGATGGAGCGGAGAAGAACGCTCTCCCCGTGAAAATGCGCGTTGACGAAACCGGGGAGAACGATCCGGGACCGGGCGTCGACGACCGCCGCGCCGGGATACAGGGACGTGAGCGTGCCCGCGGAGGGATTGATATCCACGATCCGCCCGTCCCGGATGAGGAGACTGTAGCGGCCGCACCTGTTCTCCCCGTCGCACGTGAGAAGCAGGCCGTCCGCGATGATCAGGAAATTTTTTTCCAGGTGGTCCCCGTCTTTTTGTCCTCCAGGGCGATCCCGATCGCCGCCAGTCCGTCCCGTATCCTGTCCGAGAGGGCCCAGAGCTTCTGCGCGCGGATCTCCCCCCGGATCGCGATGAGGAGCCCGACAAGGGGCGCGGTCAGCGACGCGGCGGCGCCGCTCCCGGGGATCTCTCCGGTCGTCATCCCGAGGACCGAGCCGGCGTGGAGCGCGTACCACGCATCGACCGCCTCGAGCGCCCCGCGGGAGAAGTTCTTTTCCGTCGCAAACGCGCTGTTGAGCTCGCGGGCGAGGTCGAACAGGACCGCGATCGCCTGCGGCGTGTTGAAATCGTCGTCCATCGCGGCGCGGAATTCCGCCGTGCGCTTCGCAAGATCGATTCCGGTTTCCTGTCCCGTCCCGGGGGCTCCGGCGGTCTTTTCCCGCAGGTTGCGGAGCGTGTTGGCGAGCTTTTCATACCCGGCGCGGGCGCCTTCGACGGCCTCGTCGCTGAAATCGAGCGTGCTCCTGTAGTGGCTCTGCAGGATGAAGAACCGCACGACCTGCGGGGACCATTTCCTGAACGCGTCCTTCAGCGTAATGAAGTTGCCGAGCGACTTCCCCATCTTCTTTCCGTCGACGGTCACCATGTTGTTGTGAAGCCAGTAACGGACGAACGTCTTCCCGGTCGTGCACTCGCTCTGGGCGATCTCGCATTCGTGGTGCGGAAACTGGTTCTCCAGCCCTCCACCGTGGATGTCGAATTCCTCCCCGAGATACTTCATCGACATTGCGGAGCACTCGATGTGCCATCCCGGGAACCCTTCACCCCACGGGCTCGGCCACCGCATGATGTGTCCGGGCTCGGCCTTCTTCCAGAGCGCGAAGTCCGCAGGGTGCTTCTTCTCCTCCTTGACCTCCACGCGGGCCCCCGCGTTGAGCTCCTCGACGGTGCGCCCGGAGAGCTTCCCGTACGCCGGAAACGTGCCGACGTCAAAGTAGACCGACCCGTTCGCCACGTAGGCCATTCCCTTCGTGAGGAGCGCCTCCACCATGGCGATCTGCTCGGTGATGTGCCCGGAGGCGCGCGGGACAATGTCGGGCCGCAGGACGTTCAGCGCGTCCATGTCCTCGAAGTAGCTCCGTGTATACGTCTCGGCAAGCTGCATCGGATGGATCCTGTCGATGCCCGCCTGCCGCGTGATCTTGTCCTCCCCCTGGTCCGCGTCGTCGGTCAGGTGCCCGACGTCCGTGATGTTCTGCACGTAGAGAACCCGGTTCCCGGCGTGCCGGAGATACCGGACGATGACGTCAAACGAGACGTAGCTTTTCGCGTGTCCGAGGTGCGAATGGCCGTACACGGTGGGCCCGCAGACGTACATGCCGACGTATCCTTCGTGCAGCGGCGTGAAGAGCTCTTTCCGGCGGTGCAGCGTGTTGTAGACCTGGAGTGCCATTGTCTGGTGTGTATGCGAGTGCGATTCAGGTGATGATGTGCGGCGTCAGGGGGTGCGGGCGAGTCCCATGAGCTCCCGCGCGCCCGAGAGACCGGCGTCCGTCACTTCGGCGCCGCTCAGCAGCCGTGCCACTTCGTGCACCTGCTCGTCGAGCGAAAGCCGGCGCATCCCGGTGGTCGTCCTCGACCCGCGTTCTTTCTTCTCCACGGCGAAATGCGCGTCGGCGAGCCCCGCGATCTGCGGGAGGTGCGTGATGGCGATGACCTGGTGGAAATTCGAGAGGCTCTTCAGGCTCCGGCCGACGGCCTGCGCGACGCGGCCGCTGACGCCGACGTCGATCTCGTCGAATATAAGCACCGGGAGCCGGTCCGACTTGGCGAGTATGCTCTTGAGCGCAAGCATGATGCGGGAGACTTCCCCGCCGGAGGCGACGCGCACGAGGGGCATCTCCTCCTCCCCGAGATTCGTGGAGATGAAGAACTCCACGTCGTCGTATCCCCGCGCGTTGAGCCGGAGCTTCTTTCTTCCGGCCCCCACGAAGTCGTCCTCCCCGGGGCTCCCTCCTGCGGGGAGTTCCGCCTGGAGGATCCGCGTCGTGAACCTGGCGCGGGGCACGCCGAGTTTCGCCAGCTCCTCGGCCACGGCGCCGTCCACCTTCTTCGCCGTGTCGTGCCGCTTCGCGGAAAGGCGCCCCGCGATCGCGCCGCATTCGGTGCGCGCCTCCTCGAGGTCGTGCGTGAGGCGGGCGATGATCTCGTTGAAATTCTCGGCGAGGAGAACCTCCTGGCCGATTTTCTCCCTGTGGGCGAGCATGCTCCCGACGGAACCGCCGTATTTCCTCTTCAGGAATGCCAGTTTCCCCAGCCGGTCACGCAGGATGTCAAGCCGCTCCGGGTTGAATTCGACCCGCGCGTTGTACCCCTGGATAAACTTGGCAAGCTCGCTCACGACCGCCTCGGCGGACGCGCATTCCTTCGCCGCATCGGCGAACTGGCTGTCGATTCCCGCGATGTCCTGAAGCTGGTTCCGGACGATGACAAGGAGATCATGGACGGACTGCTCTCCGTCGTACAGCGTCCCGTACAGGTTCCCGGTGATCGCAAAAAGCTTCTCGGAGTTTTCGAGGATCTTCAGCTCCCGCTCCAGATCCTCCTCCTCCCCGGCGCGCGGGGCGAGCGCGTCGATCTCGGCGATCTGGAACTCGTAGAATTCCCTCTTTTCCGCGAGCTGCCGTTCCCTCCTGCGAAGGTCGTCCAGCTCCGCGCCGATCCCCTTCAGCTTCTTCCGCGCCGCCTGGAACTCGGCCACGATGCCGTCCAGTCCTCCGAAATCGTCCAGCATCGCGACGTGGGTCTCGATCCGCAGAAGCGACTGGTGCTCGTGCTGACCGTGAAGATCCACGAGCAATTCCCCCACCTGCTTCAAGAGCGTGAGCGTCGCCGGGCTGTCGGCGATGAAGCACCTGCTCTGCCCCTTCGACGAGACTTCGCGCCGGATGATGAGCTCGTCGGCCCTCTCGATGCCGTTCTCCGAGAGGATCTGCGCCAGCTTTTTGTTTCCCGCGATGTGGAACGTTCCCTCGACGACGGAGCGGTCCGCCCCCTTCCGGACGACGTCCGCGCTGGCGCGCGAGCCGAGAACGAGGCCGAGGGCATCGATGATGATCGACTTCCCGGAACCCGTTTCCCCCGTGATGATGACAAGGCCGTTCGAGAACTCGACGGTGAGCTCTTCAACCAGGGCGTAGTTCTTTATGAAGAGTGTCTTCAGCATGGACGGAATCTACCCATTGTCAGGAATTGATTCAATTCGGGCTCAGGAGCGGGGGGCCCGTCTCCTCCTCGTCCGGGGCGCCGAAGAAACGCAGGTCCGGCACGTCCGGGAGTATACCATGATAGTACGCATAGCGGAGGAATTCCTGAATCCCCTCCTGAACATTTTCGGAGAAATCGTACGAGAAGAGGTCGACCGCCGACGTCCCCTCCCCGCCGGGTGCGGGTTCCGGGAGCCCTTCCGGGAGCCCCCCCAGCATCATCCACTCCGACTCGCTCAGCCCCCGTTCGCGCGCGCACCAGAATCCGTGGACGTACGGGAGATCCGTCGCGGCGATCCACTCTTCGACGAGGTCGAGGGCTTCGGGCCTTCCGGCCACGCTCTGAAGCGCGGCGTCACCGGCAAGGAGCGCGGCGTCCGCCCGCTCCAGCATCGTTTCCAGCGTGCCGGCAACCGGCATGATCCTCGGCTCGATGTCGAACCGTTCGGCAAGGAGTATCTTGGCGAGTATGATGTCGGAAGCGGAGACGGGCTGGACGGCAAGCGTCCTGACCGCCCTGAGGCCGTGCCGGAAATGGACGACGATCGATTCGTTCCCCGACTGGGAGGAAACCGCCGAGCCCGGAACGACAAGGTACTGGGAGGCGTTCATCGCAAAGTCGATCGGGGAGAGGAGCGCTCCCCCCAGGGCCCTGCGCTCCAGGCGCTGGGCAAGCGCGGCCGGGGAATCGACCACAATGTCGAATGTCCCCGCCGGGCGGAGGGCGTCACTGAGAGGGCGGCAGGAGATGTCACCCGGTATGCCGAGGAGCGTGCGGGTACCCATACGACCAATATACCAATTCCCGATATCGGAATGAAGGGGGGATGTCCCTGACATACAGGGAGCGCACGGGTTTGTCCCGTGCGCTCCTGTGTGCAGTGCACTGTGTTGATTGGGCGCCCGCCCCTTTGCGGGGGGGGGACCCGGTTACGGCGCGGTCGTAAAGTGCCGTTGCGCCGAGATGCCGTAGAACCCGTCGGCGGTGAGAACCGTCGGGTTTGAGATTGCCGACAGGAATCCCGCCGCCCCCGCGGCGTCGTCCGCCGTTGCGAACGGGCCGAATCCGTACACTTCCCAGGTGTACGCCCCGGAAGAAGGAAGCCCGAGCCCCAGTCCTTTCAGGTTCGGGATCGTCGCGCTCGTCCCCGACGTCAGGATGTAATACCCCGGGTTGCCGGAGCTTGCGAGAAGAAGGAGGTGGATTCCCCCTGTCATGGGGGTCCAGGAGAACGTCACCGTCGTGTCCACGCCCGTGGCGGCATCAACCGGCAGGCTGAGATCGGGCGCGGCAGGGATCGTAATGCCAACGCCTGTCGCCCCCGGCGAAACCCCTGTCTTGTAGTACGCGGTCCCGTTCCCGGCGGACTTGATTGCCGTGATCTGGAAGAGGAGCGTCGCCCCGCCGATGTTCGGCGTGTAGTAGCTCGGCGCGGCGTTTGTCGTCCCGTCGCTGAGGAGACTGATGAGTGCAAGCTGTGAGACCCGCAGGAAGAGCGCCTTGCTGCTGAGCGTATACGCGGCGGGGATCGTGATCGTCCCCGTAAACTGCGTCGTGGCCACCGCCTGCAGCGTGTCGAACTGGTTGTTCAGCGTGCTGCCGTCGTTGATTGCGATCCCGCTTCTGACGCCGTACCCTTTGTATCCGGAGGCGACGGGAAGAGAGTTGGCGTCTTTCGTCCACTGCAGGGCATAGAGATTCCCCGTCGTGGCGGTGGGGCCGTACCACGAGAGACCGATCGGCCCGAATGCACCGCTCAACGACGTGGTCGCGCTCGAGGTCGCCTCGGGAGATGCGAAGACGACCCTCGTGATATCGTTGGCCCCCTGGTTCGGCGTGAACCCGGGTCCTGAAATCTGGCCGTTGATCGTCCCGTGGCGGGCGGTGCCGGGAGAAGAGCCCAGGAACACCAGCGTGGGGTCGGTCCGCGTGAGCCCTTTGTACACCAGCGCCACTTTGTTCGTCGCGTCGACGACGTCGACGTCATACGGCGTGGTCACGCTCGCCACAGAGAAATTCCCGTTCGCATCCGTATTCGTCGATACCTTCCCCGTGATGAGCACGGGGACGCCCGCGACCGCCACCCCGTTCTGGCCGATCACTTTCCCCGCAACGGTGACGACCCCGCCTGTCCCTCCTGTCGACGGGCCGGTCGAACTGCTCTTGCTGCACCCGCTGCCGATTCCCATCGTGAAGGCCAGGACAAAAGCGGCTCCCCACGAGATGAACTGTTGTCGTTGCATGGTGTCTCCTCCTGTATGTGGGTGTCTGGAAATTTGAATCCTGAATATACCCGCTTACGGCGCTGTCGTAAATGTCCACGAACCGGACTGGCCCGCGCTCGCATCCGCGGTGAACCCCGCGGCGGAACCGAACCCGCCGCCGAAGAAGCCCGCCGGTCCCGCCGCCGCATCGACGCTGGCAAAGGGAGCAAAACCCGCAACCGCCCAGGAGTATGTCGCCGTGGCGGGAAGCGGGAGGCCGAGGCTCTTGAGATTCGGTATGGTCGTGCTCGTCCCCGAGGTGAGGACGTAGTACGTCGGGTTCCCGGCGGACTGCATGAAAAAGACGTGTATGCCGCCGGGGTACGCGGTCCAGGAGAACGTAAATGTCGTGTCGACCTTCGTGGCCCCGTTGATGGGAAGGCTCAGCCCGGGGGCGGCAGGAACCGGGATAGACACTCCCGTCGCACCGTTCGCCAGGCCGATCTTGTACGCAAACGCGATGGCGGTCCCGTTCTGGGCACGGACACCGAATGCGAGCGTGGCACCGGGGATAAGCGGCGTGTTGTACGTGAGAGCGGTGGCTGCGGTGTTCTCGAAAAAGAGCGGGATAAGCACGGAGGAGGATATCCGCGCCCACATCGCCTTCGAGCTGAACGTATAACCCGTCGGCAGCGTCACCGTCCCCGTGAACGTCCCCGTACCGACCGCCGAAAGCGTATCAAACTGGTTGGTGATCGTGCTTCCATCGTTGACCGCGATGCCGGCTTTGACCCCGTATCCCTTGTACGTCACCGGAAGATTCGGCGGATTGGGGTCGTTCTGGACCTGCAGCGCGTAGAGATTTCCTGTCGTCGCGGTTGGTCCGTACCAGGAGAGTCCTATCGGGCCGAATGTGCCGTTGGCGCTCGTGGTACCGTAGGGATTCGTCTCGGGCGAACCGAACGCGACCTCCGTGACGTCGTTCGCCCCCTGGTTCGGGGTGAAGTCTCCCCCGAAGATCTTCCCGCTGAGGGACCCGGTGTGCGCCGTCCCGAGCGGGGCGTTCAGGAACACGAGCGTCGGATCGCTCCGCGTGAGTCCCTTGTAGACGAACGCGTTCTTGCTCGTCCCGTCGACCACGGCGATGTCGTACGGGGTCGTGACGCCGGCGATCGAGAAATTGCCGTTGGCGTCCGTGTTCGTCGACGGCAGCCCGGTCACCACGACGGGAACACCCGCGACCGAGGTCCCGTTGGCTTTGACGACCTTCCCCGCGACGGTGATGACGCTCCCCGTGCCGCCGGTCGAAGGACCGGTGGAAGAGCTTTTGCTGCATCCGTCAACAAGAAGCACCGCAAGAACGAGGGCGAGAGAGGCAACCGGGAAACTGACTGCGCGAGTCCGCATACGTGATCCCATGCACTGTGAATAATGGATGAATTCGGAACACCGGCCTCTACGGCGCCGTGGTAAATGTCCTCGCCGTGGAAATGCCGAGGAAGACGTCGGACGTGAGGAGCGCCGGATTCGTCAGCGGTCCCAGGAATCCCGAGGATGCCGCGGCGTCGTCCGCGCTCGCGAAGGGACCGAAGGCCTCGACGCTCCACTGGTACGTCCCCGCCGAAGGAAGCCCGAGACCGAGTGCCTTCAGGTTCGGAATCGTGGCGCTCGTCCCCGTCGTCACGACGTAGTACGTCGGATTCGCCCCGCCCGCAAATTCCACCAGGTGTATTCCTCCGGTCATCGGCGTCCAGGAGAACGTCACGGTGGTGTCGACCCCCGTGGCGGCGTTGACGGGAAGGCTCAGCTCGGGCGCAGCCACCATCGTGACGGCGACGCCGGTGGCGGCCGTGGCGATCCCGGTCTTGAAATACACCGCTTCGGTTCCCGATTTCAGGGCGTATGCCCCGAGGAGAAGTGACGCACCCCCGATGGCGGGAGTGTAGTAGCTGAGCGCGGCGTTCGCCGTGTTGTCGTTGAAGAGCGAGATCGACGCCGTCGAGGAGATCCTGACGGTCAGTGTCTTCACGGCGAGCGTGTATCCGGAGGGAACGGTGACCGTGCCGGTGAACTGGTTCGTCCCGACGGTCTGCAGCGTGTCAAACTGGTTCGTGAGCGTGCTGCCGTCGTTGACCGCGATGCCGGTCCTTGTCCCGTATCCCTTGAATCCCGAAGCGACGGGGAGGCCGTTGGCATCGGCCGTGTACTGCAGGGCGTAGAGATTGCCGGTGGTGACGGTCGGGCCGTACCACGAAACGGTCAGCGGACCGAAGAGACCGCCGGCGGATGTGTTGATGGAGGAAGAGGTTTCGGTGGAGCCGAAGGCGACACGCGCGATGTCGCTGGCACCCTCGTTGGGGGTAAATGTCCCCCCGGAGACCTTGCCGTTGATCGTCCCGTGATGCTGCGTGCCGGGGGTTGAACCGAAAAACGTGAGCGTGGGATCGGAGCGGGAGAGCCCTTTATAGACGATGGCCCGCTTGTTCGTCGCGTCGACGACCGTGATGTCGTACGGAGTGGTGACGCCGGCGATCGAAAAATTGCCGCTGGCGTCCGTGTTCGTGGAGGTTTTGCCTGTGACATAGACCGGGACACCCGTGACCCCCTGGCCATTCGTGCCTATGACCTTTCCCGCGACGGTGACGACACCCCCTGTGCCGCCGCCCGACGGTCCCGTCGAGCTGCTTTTGCTGCAGCCCGCGGAAAGAAGCCCCGCGGCTACGAATGCACCAATCGTGACAGCGCCATACAGTGCACGATGCAACATATCATTCCCCCTGGGATAAATGATCGGATGCTGGAACGACAGCTGTTGTTTTCGTTAACCGGGGTGGATCCCCGTATTGCCTATATCAAAGAGCGTGTGCCGATGCCTGTGACGGAGAGCAATCCGCTCAGGCGTTCGTCTTCTGGCGTATCGCTTTGCTCGCCAGATCGCGCAGGTAATACAGTTTCGCCCGCCTGACCGCCCCGTCTTTCACTTTTTCGATCTTCGCGATGCGGGGGGAATGCAGGGGAAATATCCTTTCCACCCCGACGCCGTCGGAGACCTTGCGGACGGTGAACGTGGCGTTCATCCCCGACCCGTGACGGCCCATGACGACACCCTGGAACTGCTGGATGCGTTCCTTGTCTCCTTCCACGACCCGCACGTGGACGTTGACGGTATCGCCGGGTGAAAACGGCGGGATGCCGGTCTTCATCTGCGTCGCTTCGACAAGCTTGAGTTTCTCCATGGCTCTCTCCAGTACACTGACGTTTATGGTTGTTCCATCAAATCCGTGCGGCGCTCGCCCGTGCGCCTGCGGCGCTGCTCCATGCGCCATGCAGCAATCTCTTCGTGGTTGCCGCCCAGGAGCACGTCCGGGACGCGCATCCCCCGGAATTCCGGCGGCCGGGTGAATGACGGCGAGTCGAGAAGTCCGTCCTGAAACGAATCCGTGAGCATCGATTCCCCGTCGTGCAGCGCCCCGGGGAGCAGGCGGACGACCGCGTCGATCAGCACGAGGGCCGGGAGCTCGCCCCCGGTGAGGACATAGTCGCCGATCGACACCTCCCGGGTGACCAGGCTCTGGCGTATCCTCTCGTCGATCCCCTTGTAATGTCCGCACAGGAGTATCAGGGACTGCTTCATCGAGAGGGCGTTGGCCCCGCTCTGCGTGAAGGGCTCCCCGTCCGCGCTGAGGTAGATCACCTCGTCGTATGCGCGCTCCTTCTTCAGGGATTCGATCGCCGCGAACACCGGCTCCACCTTCAGGATCATCCCCGCGCCGCCGCCGTACGGGGCATCGTCGATCGTCCTGTGCCTGTCCTGCGCATAGTCGCGGAGATCGTGTATGACGACGTCGACGATTCCCGCCTCCTGCGCCCGGCGGAGTATGCTCTCCTGGAGAGGGCCCGCCACAAGCGCGGGAAACCCCGTGATCACATCGATCCTCATCGCTCTTCGATCATCCCTTCGATCAGGCGGACCGTCATCGTCCGCGCATCCAGGTCCACGGACCGCACGAACTCTTTCACCGCCGGAATCAGGATCTCCCCCCTGTCCCCCCGGACGACGTACACGTCGCTTGCCGGATACCGGAGCACGTCGGCGACGGTCCCGATCTCCCCCCCGCCTTCTTCGCGGACAGAGAGCCCCACGACATCGTGGACGAAAAACTGACCCGGAGCGAGCTTCGCCCTGTGGGCCTCGTCCACAAACAGAATCCTTCCCCTGAGCCGCTCCGCCGCGTTGCGGTCGTCGATGCCGCCGAGTTTCAGCCGGACGCCCTTGCCGGTGACGCCCGCTTTTTCGACGCGGACCTCCGTGACGGACGCACTGTCAGGCCCGAGCCAGAGGACCCGGGTCCGGCGGAACCTGTCCGGGAAGTCCGTCATGGGCTGCACCACGATTTCCCCGGCGATGCCGATTGCCTTGACTACCCTGCCGACCGCGTATAACCCGCCTGGGGGTGCATTCACTCGGCGATTTCCAGTATGACTCTTTTCCCCTCCCGCGCGGCGACCGCTGCAAGGAGGATGCGCATGGCCTGGGCGGTCCTGCCCTTCCTCCCGATCACCTTGCCGACATCCTGCTCGGCGACGTGAAGCGTGAAGATGATCTTGTCTTCACGCACCTGGTCGTCAAGGACCACCTGTTCGGGGTGATCAACGAGATGCCTGGCAATGAACTCGAGATACTCCTTCATTCCCCACCTCCTCCGCGAACGATTGCCCGCGCCTGTCGGACGACAGGCCCGGGACGCTGTTCACTTCTTCCCCTCGGGTGAAAGGCCGGTGACCGGAAAAGAACGTGTACAGCCTGCTGCTAAGACGCCGCCGGTGCTTCGCCGGACGGAGCGGGCGCCGCTGCGGGCGCGGCGGCAGGCGCCGCTGCGGGCGCGGCGGCAGGTGCCGCTGCGGGCGCCGGCGCGGGCGCGGCGGCAGGCGCCGCTGCGGGCGCTGTCGTGCTTTCCCCCTCCGTCTTTTTACCTTTCTTGCGCGCCGCGTGCCGGCGGGCACGCCGCTCTTCATCATGCCGCCGCTTCTCCGCCTGCGCCATCTGGAACTTCTCCAGTTCCGCGGCAATTTTCGCGGGGTCCGCTCCCTGCTTCGTCATCGTCCACTTGACCCAGAGCCCGTTCCGCTGGAAGAGACTCCTCACGGTATCCGTCGGCAGGGCGCCGTTCTTGAGCCAGTGGAACACGCGCGCCTCGTTGGTCGCGATGATCATGGGATCCTGCCGCGGCTCGTAGCGGCCGATGACTTCGAGGAACTTTCCGTTCCGTGCCGCACGGGAATCCGCCGCCACGATCTGGTACATCGGCATTTTCTTCTTCCCGATCCGGCGCAACCTCAGACGTACTGCCACTGTTGCTCTCCTTCTGTCGTCATGTGTGTGTAGGTTTCGCGATTACATTCCCGAGGGGAGACCCATCCCCCGGAGGGCCCTCGCCCCCCCTTTGCCCAGAGTCTTCATCATCTTCTGCATTTGCTCGTACTGCTTCATGAGCCTGTTGACGTCCTGGACGCTTGTCCCGCTCCCGGTGGCGATCCGCTTGCGGCGGCTGCCGTTGATGATCGCCGGTTTCTGCCGCTCCTCGCGCGTCATCGAGTGGATGATCGCCTCGATCCTGACGAGCGCCGAGTCGTCAACGCTGGCGCCGGCGGGAAGCCGGTTCATTCCCGGCAGCATGCCGAGCACCTGGCTGAGCGGCCCCATCTTCTTCACTTCCTGGAGCTGTTCAAGGAAATCTTCCAGCGTAAACTGCGACCGGCGAAGCCGGGCTTCGAGCTTGACCGCCTTCTCGTGGTCGAACTGCTGCTGGGCCTTTTCCACGAGCGTGACCACGTCCCCCATCCCGAGGATCCGGGAGGCGAGCCTGTCCGGGTGAAACTTCTCCAGAGCGTCGAGCTTTTCGCCGGTCGAGATGTACTTGATCGGCTTCCCCACCGTGGCCCGGAGCGAGATCGCCGCGCCGCCACGCGCGTCCCCGTCCATTTTCGTCAGGACGGCTCCGTCGAAATTGAGCCTCTCGTTGAACGCGCGGGCCGTGTTGACCGCGTCCTGTCCCGTCATCGCGTCGACGACGAAGAGGATCTCGTGCGGCGTGACGGCCGATTTGATCGCCTCGACCTCGTTCATCATCTCTTCGTCGACGTGCAGCCGGCCGGCGGTGTCGACGATGACGACGTCCCTGGCGCTTCTGCGCGCGTGGTCGACCGCACCGGAGGCGATCTTCACCGGCCCCTCCCCGGGGGCGCTGTAGACGGGGATGCCGATCTGTGCGCCGAGCGCGACAAGCTGGTCGATCGCGGCCGGACGGTAGATATCCGCCGCGGCAAGGAGGGGAAACCTCCCCTGCTCCTTCAGGTGCTTTGCGAGCTTCGCGCAGAACGTCGTCTTGCCGGATCCCTGCAGCCCCGCAACGAGCACGACGGTCGGCGGCATCGCCGCCTGGGCGATCCCGCTCGCCGAGGTCCCCAGAAGGGCGATCAGTTCTTCATGGATGATCCGGACAATGAGCTGTCCCGGGGTGATGCTCTGGAGTACTTCCTGACCGAGCGCCTTCGTCCTGACGCTCTCGATGAAATCCCGGGCGACTTTGAAGTTCACGTCCGCATCAAGTAGAACGCGGCGGACCTCCCGGAGTGTTTCCGCGATGTTCGCTTCCGTGATTTTTCCCTGCCCGCGAAGCTTCTTCAGCACTCCTTCAAGCTTGCGGCTCAGCTCGTCAAACATCGCTAACTCCATCCATTGGCAGGGCTTAGAGACACCCCGGTTTCAGCGGCGGACCTTTAAGGTACGGAATGCCCGATTGGGAAGCAAGGTTCCCCGACTGCTGAATTCGGGCACACCTCCCGTTGAAAAACAAAGGCCGCCGGAAGCTCCTTCCGGCGGCTCTCCTCTGCGGCAAGAGATTATGACGCGGTCAGGCGCTTCTGAGGGCTTCGGCCCCGGAAACGACCTCAAGAAGCTCCTTGGTAATGGCGGCCTGGCGTGCCTTATTGTACTGCAGCTGAAGCGTGGCGATCATTTCGCGGGCGTTTTCGGTGGCGTTCTCCATCGCGGCCATGCGCGCCCCCTCCTCGGCAGTGGTCGATTCGAGCAGGATTCGCCATATCTGAAAATTGAGGTGCCGGGGGAGGAGCGTGAGGAGTATGCCGACCAGGTCCGGCTCATAAATGTAGTCCGGAACCTTCTGCTCCGCCTGCGGCGGGGTGGGTATGGGAAGGAATTGCTCGACGCAGATCCGCTGCTGGGCGATCGACTTGAATTCGTTGTACACGACGTCCACGCGGTCGATCTCCCCCTTCATGTACCGCGCAATGAGATCGCCGGCGAACGACTGGGCCCAGGAGAACGTCAGGGTCCCGTAGATCCCCGCGTGCCGGCCCGTCACGTTGTATCCCCTCTTTCCGAAATAGTCGACCCCTTTCTTCCCGATGCACAGGAGGCTGACGTGCACGCCGGGCGGCTGGGCGTCGAAGTGCGCCTGCACGGCCCTGAACAGGTTCGCGTTGAAGGCGCCGCAGAACCCCCGGTCGGACGTGACGACGACGACGGCAAGGTTCTTCACTTCGCGGGGCGCAATCAGTTCGGCGCTCTGGAGCTCCGGAACCCGGGAGATCAGCCCGAGCATCTCCTTCATCTTCCGCGCGTACGGGCGCGCGGCGACGATGCGCATCTGCGCCCGCCGGAGCTTCGCCGCGGCGACCATCTTCATCGCGCGGGTGATCTTCTGCGTCTTCTGCACGCCGCCGATGCGGCTCCGGACTTCTCGGAGTGTCGGCATCTCAGACCTTTATCGTCGCCTTGAACGAATCGGTGAACTGCCGAAGGATCCCTTTCAGCTTCTCGGTGATGTCGGCCCCGAGATCCTTCGTCTCGGCGATCGCGAGCAGGAGATCCGCGTACTTCAGGTCCATCAGCTCCAGAACCTCCCGCTCGTAGCGCGCAATGTGCTCCAGGGGGACCTCGTCGAGGAACCCGTTGGTCCCCGCGAAGAGGCTGACGACCTGCTTTTCGACCGGCATCGGTACGAACTGGTCCTGCTTGAGGAGCTCGACGAGGCGCGCACCGCGCCGGAGCTGGGCGAGCGTGGACTTGTCAAGGTCCGACCCGAACTTCGCGAACGCTTCAAGCTCCCTGTACTGCGCGAGCTCGATGCGAAGCCTTCCCGCCACTTTCTTCATCGCCTTGATCTGCGCGTTCCCGCCGACGCGGGAGACGGAGATGCCCACGTTGATGGCGGGGCGGATACCCGAGTTGAACATCCCGGGCTCCAGGTAGATCTGCCCGTCGGTGATCGAGATGACGTTCGTCGGAATGTACGCGGAGACGTCCCCGGCCTGCGTCTCGATCACGGGGAGGGCCGTGAGGCTTCCCCCGCCGAGATCGTCGCTCAGCTTGGAGGACCGCTCCAGGAGCCGGGAGTGAAGGTAGAAGACGTCTCCCGGATATGCTTCCCTTCCCGGGGGGCGGCGCAGGAGAAGGGAGACCTGCCGGTAGGCCTGCGCCTGCTTCGTGAGATCGTCGTAGACGACAAGCGCATGGCGGCCGCTGTCGCGGAAGAATTCGCCGAGCGTCGCGCCGGAATAGGGGGCGATGAACTGCATCGGCGCGGGATCGGTGGCGGTGGCTGCGATGATCGTCGTGTATTCCATCGCCCCTTCCTGCTGGAGCTTGTCCACGACCTGCGCGACGGTGGAGCTCTTCTGTCCCACCGCGACGTAGATGCAGAAGACGGGTTTGACCCCCTCTTTCTTCGCTTTCTCGGTGTGCGTGTACTTCTGGTTGATGATCGTATCGAGGGCGATCGCGGTCTTCCCCGTCTGCCTGTCGCCGATGATGAGCTCGCGCTGGCCGCGGCCGATCGGGATCATGCCGTCCACCGCCTTGATCCCCGTCTGCAGGGGCTCCTTGACGGGCTGGCGCTGGATGACCCCGAGGGCTTTCCGCTCGATCGGGTAGAGCTTCTCCGTCGTGACCGGGCCCCGCCCGTCGATGGGCTGCCCCAGGGGATTGACGACGCGCCCGAGCATTCCCTCGCCGACCGGCATCGAGGCGACCCTCCCCGTCCGCTTGACGGTGTCCCCTTCGCCGATCTCGCGGCTTTCGCCGAAGACCATGCACCCGACGTTGTCTTCCTCCAGGTTCAGCACCATGCCGAATACGCCGTGGGGGAATTCGACGAGCTCGCTCATCATGGCGTGGGAGAGACCGTAGACGCGCGCAACGCCGTCACCGATCTGGAGAACGGTGCCCACGTCGTAGATGTCGACTTCCTTCTGGAACCCGGCAAGCTGCTTGCGGAGAATCTCGGAGACTTCGTCTGGTCTTACGTCTGCCATTGTGCAATCCTCGTGTGTTCAGTTCACTTCAATTTTGTGCGAGCCCGCCTTCGAGCAGCCTGGCCCTGAGGAGCTCGAGCTGCCGGCGCATGCTTGCGTCGAGCACCGTGTCGCCGACGCGCACGACGAGGCCGGCCCTGATCGCTTTGTCCACGGTGACGCGGACGCGGACCTTCTTCTTCGTATACCGTTCCAGCTCGCCGGCCAGGGCGCTGTTCTGCGGGGCCGTGAGCTCCACGGCGGACGTGACGTCGACGCTCACGATCCCCATCTTCTCGTCCCTCAGCTGGCCGAACTGCTCCACGATCTCCAGGAGGTGCTGCTCGCGCTGCTTGGCGATCACCAGGTCGATGAAGTCCATCGTCAGCTTCCCCACGCGGGAAGCGAAGATCGCCCGGAAGACGGCCGCTTTCTTCGCGGGGGAGACGACCGGGCTCTGCGCCAGGAGCCACAGGTCGCGGGATCCGCGCAGGGCGGCGGCCACGACCTCGAGGTCGGCCGCCGTCGGCTCGATGCGCCCTCCTTCCTCGACCGCTTCCATGAGCGCACCGGCGTACCGGCGCGCGACGCGCATGTTTTTCATCGCCCGGGCGCTCCCGCAATTTCCCTGATCGCGGCGTCCGCAAGCTGCCGCTGCTTCGGGGTATCGAGGTTCGCGTCGAGGATCTTCCCGGCCGCGGCGATAACAAGATCGGTCGCCTCCGCACGGAGCTGCGTGAGGGCCGCATCTTTCTCCCGGGAGATCTCCTGCTTCGCCTGCTCGATCATGCGGAGCGAAGAGGTGTTCGCCTTTTCCAGGAGCTCGGCCTTCAGCCGCTCCCCCATGTCGCGCCCTTCCCTGATGATGCGCTGGGACTGTTCCTCCACCTGCGCAAGCTGACGCCTGTTTTCTTCAAGGAGCCGGGCGGCCTGTGCGCGGGCGTCTTCCGCTTCGCGCAGCGAGGCACGGATCGATTCTTCCCGCGCGGCAAGGGCGCCGAGCAGCGGCTTCCACGCCGCCGAGCGGAGGATGACAAGGACGATGACAAACGTGAGTATGGTCCAGAGGATCAGACCTGAATTGATCTCCAGCATGCCGGCCTCGTTAAGGGATATTACTTGAATGCCAGGATGATACAGATGGCGAGAGCAAAGAACGTGGCGCCTTCGATGAGCGCCGCAGCGATGATCATCGACGTGCGGACCTGCCCGGCAACTTCAGGCTGGCGGCCGCTTGCTTCCATCGCCGCCGCCGCGAGCTTACCGATACCGAGTCCCGCGCCGATGACCGTGATCGCCGCGCCGATGCCTGCTGCAAGATAGCCGAGTGCTTTGGGATCCATGGTGTTTCTCCTTCGTGAAGAGGATGGATGGTGATGTTATGATGAATGATCGACAGGCCCTTCGTGTGCGTGAGCCCCGTGTCCCGACTCCCCGGCCTGCATGCCCAGCCCCATGAAGAGGGAGGTCAGCATGACGAAAATGTACGCCTGCAGGAACGCGACGAAGAGCTCGAGAAAATTGATGCCGACGACGAACGCCACGGGTCCGATGGCGATAAAATACGATCCGAAGACGAAGATCAGTCCGAGAAGGGAGACGATGACGATGTGCCCACCGAGCATGTTGGCAAACAGACGCATGCAGAGCGCGAACGGCTTCGTGAAGAGTCCCAGGATTTCGATCGGGATCATGATCGGCCAGAGCGCCCAGTGCACTCCCCCGGTCAGGTGCGCCAGATAATGCCCGAATCCCTGTGCGCGAATGGCGGACGCCTGGATCACCACGAAGGCGATCACGGCAAGACCCGCCGTGACGTTGATGTTCCCCGTGGCGGACGCCCCCCAGGGGATGAGGCCGAGGAGGTTCATCACGAGGATGAAGAAGAAGGTCGTCAGGAGATACGGCATGTACTTCAGTCCCGCGATCCCCATGTTGGGGATCGCCACCTCGTCACGGAGGAACACCACGATCATCTCGAAGAGGTTGCCGAACCCGGTGGGAACCGGACGGCGCGCGTTCTTCCGTGCCACCGCGATGGCAACGATGCAGAGCAGGAGCGCCGCGATCCAGAGAAAGACCACGTGCTTGGTGACCGACATGTCGATCGCCATGCCCGCGACGTGCAGCGGGGGAAACTGGGGAAGGTCCACCCGGCCGAACGGCGTGTCGAGCACCCGGGCGTCCTGCACATGGTGGAGCAGTTCCGTGAAATCCACCGGCCCCTTTTCTCCGCCCCCCTGCGCGGCGGCACGGAGCGTGTCGGCCGCCGCCTGTGCGGTGTCCGCCGGAATCCCTATGGGAGGAATGATCACGTCCTCATGCACCCCGATTCTTGATTGTCATTCGTTGCTGTATGAACACGATCTCCAGCACCATGAACACCCCGTAGAAGCAGAGCAGCGACACCGTGAGCGCAACCGGGTGCATGCCGAACCACATGATGAGCGCGGTGAACGCGCCGAGCATCAGGAGCAGCCGGATCCCCATTCCCCCGAGGACGGCCTTCAGGAACGTCGTGTACGACCTGTCGAACGAATACCTGATCGCCAGGTACCCGAGCATGACGTTCACCGTGCTCAGGGCCGCCCCGGCGGCCACCGCCATGCGCACTTCCCCGGAGGCAAACGCCGCGAGCGGATACGCGAGAACAAGGAACGCGCACACGATGACGAGCGCTACCTGTGCGGGGAAATTCCCTCTGAGCGTCACTCGCGGTCCTTTTTCTGTTCCTTCATCTCCCGGTCTTCTTCCTTCCCCAGAGCGAACGCTTTGATAAGGAAGGCCGTCAGTCCCCCCGCGACCCCCACGGCAAGCCCGGCGAGCATCAGCCAGGGCGCCGTGCCGAATTTGTCGTCAAGCCACCTGCCGAGGAAGAAGAACGCGACGACGGTGATCGCAAGCTGCAGCCCGAGCGTCAGGTACGGGCCGTACGCGGCCCCGGGACGCGGTCCTTCTTCCGGCGGCCCGGTCACCGCTAGCGCGATTCGCGCGGGGGAGCGGCCACCGGCGTTCCGGTCATCGAGCTCCTGCCGTCGAACACCGCCCCTTCGTCAACGACGAGCCGCGCGGTTCTGATATCCCCCTTCATGACCGACTTTCCCTCCAGCACGAGCTTCTGGGCGGCGGTGAGCGTCCCCATCACTTTCCCCGCGACGGTGATGTTCCGCGCATCGACCGACCCCTCGATGACGCCGTTGCTCCCGATGGCCGCATCCGCCTGCGTCACGACGTTCCCGACGATCCTGCCGTCGACGCGGATGCTCCCTTCCGTCCGGATGTTTCCCGTGATCACCGTGTTGCTGCCGATCACGCTGAATGTTCCCGTCGCCTGATTCTTGTCTGCCATGTGTCTCCCTGCGCTTCTTGAGGAGAATGTCACTGCGACCGGGCCGGAACGAGCAGAAAGTCGTTCGGGTCCTGCGGCGCGCCGTCGCGCCATACTTCGAAATGCAGATGGTGGCCGGCGCTTGTCTTTCCCGTGGAACCAAGGAGCGCGATCGGCTCCCCCCGCTTCACCGCGTTCAGCGTGTTCTTCAGGAGCGTCTGATTGTGCTTGTAGACCGTCAGATACCCCCCTCCGTGCGCGATGATGAGCATGTTTCCGTCTTCGTACGTGAACCCCGCGAAGACCACCACGCCGTCCCCCGGCGCGTACACGGGCGTCCCGCGCTGGGCCGCGATGTCGATCCCGAAGTGATTCCGGGAAGGATCAAACCCCTGCGTGACAAACCCCTCCACCGGGGTAAGCAGGGGAAACGCCGTCCTCGGGGGTCCCGTGACGGTGACGACCGAGGCGTACGATGCCGGGTTCGATTCGTCGTCCATGACTTCTTCGGCGCCCCCGGCGGGCTCCATTTTCTCGGCGTGCCTCAGTCCGCGCGGAGGGATCGGCGACTCCCCGGCGTCGGATGGCTTCTGTTTCGGCAGATTGCGGGCGGCGGACGTGTCGCGCGGGACGTCTTCGCCGAGCGCCTTGCGTACCTGCGAATTGTAATCCCGGACGAGAACGACCTGCTCGGCAAGCGTATTCAGGCGCTGCTGCATTTCAAGGATCTGCCTGCCGTATTTCTGTTCAAGCCCCGGATTCGGGATGGGCACATACAGGGCGACGGGCGTGTACACAAGAACGGCCAGCGTGAGCGCGACGGTGGCACAGACTCCGAGGAAGACGAGCGCCGCCAGCGTCAGGCGGCTCGTCCTGAACGTCCGCGTCTTTCCCCCTTCCTCGACGGGCACGACGATGACGTTGTACAGACCCGGCGACTTCCGGCGGCGGGTTCCCTCCTGGGGCATACCCTACCTTAAGAGATTAGGACCTAAAGTATACGCAAATATCGTCGAAATGTCAACGAATTGCGGATGTAACGCATTTTCAATCATGCACTTGTGGGGATTCCCGGAGGAACTCGCCCCACTTCGCGGAGCAGTATTCGCGCATGCGGCTCTTGTAGATCTCCCTGTCGAACGTGAGCGCGTGGGCCCGGATCCGGTGGCGGTCGAATTCCGCATTTTTCAGGGCGGCAAGACCCTCAAGAAGCGACTCGACGGTCAGCTCCGGGAACAGGACGCCCGTCCTGAGCCCCGGGCGGTCGATCACGGTCTCGAGGGCTCCTCCGCGTGAGAGCGCCAGGACCGGCTTTCCCGTGGCCATCGCCTCCACGGGAACGATGCCGAAATCTTCCTCGCCCGGGAATATCACGGCCCGGCACCCCGCGTAGTACTCCCTGAGCCGGCTGTCCGGCTGCCATCCTTCGAACGTGACGCGCGGCCCGGCGAGCTTCTTCAGGCGCGCTCCGTCCGGACCTTCCCCCACGATCACCAGCCGGTCTCCCGACCGGTTGAACGCCTCGATCGCGACGTCGAGGGCCTTGTACGGGACAAGCGCGCTCACGATCAGGTAATAGCCGTCGTCCTTCTCCGAGAGGGTAAACAGCGATGTGTCCACCGGCGGATAGATCATGTCCGCTTCTCTCCGGTAGATCTCCCGTATCCGCGAACGGACATTTTCGCTTATCGCCACGAAATGGCGCGGGTGCGCGGCGGTGGCAATGTCCCATCGTCTCAGCGGGCCGACGAAGAGCCGCATCGCCGTACGGGTGAGAAGTCCCGCTCTCCCCCTGCCAAAGTACTCCTCGTACTGACTCCAGATGTACCGCATCGGGGTGTAGCAGTAACAGATGTGGAGGGCGCCCCGGGGAACACGTGCCCCTTTGGCCACGCAGTGGTTGGAGCTGATGACGATGTCGTAGCCGCGCAGATCGAATTGCCGGACGGCGAGCGGAAAAAGGGGAAGATACCTGCGGTACTGCGTTGCGGAAGCGGGAAGGTGCTGCACGAACGAGGTCCCCCGGATCCGCTTCTCGATCGCGGGGGAAACGGTCCCGGGAACGTGGAGCAGTGCGTAAAGGTCCGCCTCCGGGAACACTTCGCACAGGGCCTCCACACATTTCTCGCCTCCCCTCATCCCTGTGAACCACTCGTGGACGATGGCGACCCGGCGTATCTGTCGCTCCTCTGGACTCATGCGCACGCAATATACCCAGATCGTGCGGGAGAAGCAACGCACACGTTGATTCACGCCCCCCGGCTCTTTATATTGGGGCATGGTTTTCCTCCGCAACATCGCGCCCGCGTCATGACGATTCTTTTCGTCGCCATCGTCTGGGTCATCATTGCCATCACGTTCGTCTCCGCCGTCCTTTTCGTCATCGGCCCCGGGATGCTCCTGCAGCCCTACAGGAGGACGATCGAGTATTACCGGAAACACACGAACATCCTGCACCCCTCCGACGCCGGCCTGCCGTACGAGGACGTCACGCTCAAGACCCCCGAGGGGATCGCCCTTTCCTGCTGGCTCGTCCCCGCCCCGGGGGAGCCGAAAGGAACGGTCATCTACCTCCACGGGGTCAGCGAATGCAAGATCGTGGGGCTCCCCATGGCGCGCGATCTTCACGCGCTCGGGTACAACGTGTTCCTGTACGACTCGCGGCGCCACGGGGACAGCGGGGGAACGTACTGCACGTACGGCTTCTACGAGAAACACGACGCACGCGCGGTCATCAGCTACGTGGCGGGACGCGCCGATCTCCGGGCCGGAAGGATCGGCCTGTTCGGCACGTCGATGGGGGCGGCGGTGGCCATACAGGTCGCCTCCATCGACGAGCGCGTGGTGGCGCTCGTCGCGGAGAGCGGGTTCGCCACGCTCAGGACGATATTCGACGATTACCAGAGGCGGATGATCAAGCTCCCCTGGCACTACCTGCGGAACATCGTCATCAAGCGGTCCGAGCACCTCGCGCACTTCAAGGCCAACGCCGTCTCACCGCTCGAAGCGGTCGGCCAGGTGCACGTACCGATCTTCATCATGCACGGGACCGCCGACACGCTCATCAAATCGCGCTACTCGGAGATGGTGTTCGCCCGCGCGAACGAGCCGAAGGAGCTCTGGCTCATCGCCGGCGCGAAGCACAACGACATGGCGGACGTGGGGGGGGAAGAGTACCGGCGGCGCGTCCTCGGCTTCTTCGTGCGCCACCTCGCCTCTCAGAGCGGAAGCCAGTAGCTGACCTTCAGGACGAGAACGTCCTCGTGCGGAAGAGCAAACGTGTCGCGGAATCTCGAACCGAACCCGATCCCGTAGTCCCCGCTGTCCCCGGACCTCCCCTGCGTCCAGACCAGGTAGAGCGTGCTCCCGGGAATGTACTCCCAGCGCAAAAGCACGTTCGCGTTGAGAATCGCCTCGTTGAAATCCGCACTGACGAAGGCCGGGTTCGATGGGTAGTCGTAGGGAACGGGTGTGTCGCCGTTGAACCGCCTGTAGTTCCTGTAGATCCCGCGCGCCAGGAGGATCTGCGTGAAGAACTGGAGGGAGAGGTTCTTCGTGAACGTGACGGTCCCCTGGAGCTCCAGGTCCATCTCGTCCACGTCCCTGTCGGCAAACACGCTGAACGGCGAGGGGGACACCGCAGCGTCGGACACGTTGCCGCCGGGGTAGACCCATGCCTCGTCCTTCCGGGAACGAAGCCACAGGACTGTGGGGTTCAGCTCGACCCAGGAGACCGGCCGGACGCCGAGACCGAGCGACCCCGTCCACGCCGACTTTCCTTTTTCGTTGAACGCGTAGATTCCCGTCATCGTCGCCACCACGTTCGCACGCGGATCGGTCTGGACCTGCGCGGTCACGGAATGCCCCTCCGGGCGCCTGTACGTTCCGATGATCCCCCGTTCCTCGTCGTCGTAGGCGGGGAGAAAGATGTCGTAGATGAACGTCGGCCGCCAGAAATTGAGGAATTCCCCCGTAAACGTCAGCTCGGCGGTGGACGTCGTCAGCACGTGATCCCAGTTCCACCGCGTCGCGGGAACGAACGAGAAGGCGTAGCGGCGGAGTATCCCCGTCCCGAAATTTTCCCTGTATATCAGCTGGAGGTAGTCGCCGTAGTCGTGCGGCTGGGCGAAGAACCCGATGTCGTTGCAGTTGAAAAACCGGGAATAGAAATCGAACGACCCCGTGTAAAACCAGTGGTCGGCCGCGATGCGCGAAAAGAGAAGGCGCCCCGCCTCGCCGTCCGAGCCGGTTGACCCGTCGGTGAGAACCCGCTCCGTCGATGCGTGCGCCCCGGCGACGTACCCGTCAAGCGTGTACGTGCTCCCCCCGAAGTGAACGTTCCAGTCGAGCCCCCCGCTGTACCCGGGAAGCATGCCGTCCCGCACGGCGAGCGTCCCGATCCCGCCGAGCCACGACCCGCCATCGAATTCCTGTTTGGCCCGCATGACGTTGTACGATCCGCGCGGCTCCGTGAGGATGCGCGTTTTCATCCCCGTCGAATCGATCGTCACGGCGTCCATCTCCCCGGTCGTCGCCGTCATCGCGCCCATGGAGAACCCGCCGTTCGTCCGCCCGGTGACTTTCGCGGCCCCGTAGATCGTCGTGACCTGCGGATTGTCGTCCACCGAACCCCCGGGAGGCGGCGTGACGTACGGGCTCCCCGTCGGCTGCTTCCCGATGCGGCGCGAGAAGAAGAGCGAGAGCGGGGTGTTGTCCACGCTCGAGCCGAACGTGAACATCTGTGCCCCCTCGACGAAGAACGGTCGCTTCTCCGGAAAACGGGTCTCGAAAACCGTCAGGTTCAGCACGGACTGGTCGACCTCCACCTGGCCGAAGTCCGGGTTCACCGTCGCATCGAGCGTGAAGTTGCGCGCCACGCCGTACTTGATGTCCACCCCCGCCTGTCCCCGGTACGATTTCGTCCACGGATGCGCGTCGTCGGCCGTCTCGTACTGGGCGGTTCCGGAAACGTACGGGAGCAGGTCGACGTGAAGCGGCGGGGCGATCCCCCGTATGCCGTCGACGGTCCCCCATTTTGAAATCTGCAGCGTCTCGCTCCGCGGAACCATAATCCACTCGTCGGTCTCCTTCTTCCGGCTGATGTACCGCCTGAAGTTGATCCCCCAGCGGTACACCCCGTCGGGCTGCTGAACGAACCGGAGCGCATTGTACGGGATCTCGAATTCCGCCGACCACCCGTCCTGGAAGACGCGCGTGCGGACGTTCCAGACCGCGTCCCACGTGAGGTCGTACAGGTTCCCGTCCTGCGAGAGGACGCCGTCGCTCTGGACGCCCGAGACGTTCGCGACGAACACGAAGGCGGTCTGACGGTCGTAGTAGGAATCGATCATGACGCTGAAACGGTCCGCCTCGGAGGTGCGGTCCCTGCGGGTGAGCTGGCGGACGATCTTCTCCGGGTGCGCGTCGTAGCAGATGACGCCGACGTACAGTGCCCGGTCGTCGTACAGGAGCCGGACGGAGGTGACCTCCGTGGGGAGCGCGCCTTCCTCGGGATCGAACTGTGTGAAATCAAGCACGGGGGGGGCCTTCTGCCACTGGGGGTCGTTGACCCATCCGTCGATCACCGGAGGGTAGTCGACGCGAACGGCGTTCACAACCTTGGACGCGTCAGCCGCGCGCATCGACGCGCTGAGCGCGCAGGCCAGTATCAGGATTGTGAGGGATGTCCTCGCCATACGTGGGTGATATCCAAAGATCGGTGACGGGGATTTCTTGAGGGGGGACTCTTACAAGCTATCTTTTCCTTCGCAAATAATCAATGCTTAAGGACAAGTTTTGATGAGGCCGACGACGTTCTCGATATGCTGCGTATGGGGGAACATGTCGACGGGCTGTACCGCCTCGATCGAATATTTTCCCGATTCACAGATTATTTTCAAGTCCCGTGCCTGCGTCGAGGGGTTGCAGCTCACGTACACGATCGTCCTGGGTCCGAGCGAAACGATCTCCCGCGTCACCTTTTCGTGCATCCCCGCGCGCGGGGGATCCGCGATGATGACATCGGGCCGGGGGAGTGGCTCCGCCTGCCGGTGCGAGGAAAGGAGCGTGTCCTTCAGGTCTCCCAGGAGAAAGACGCAGTTGCCGACCCCGTTGGACTCCGCGTTCTTCCTGGCGTCGTTCACGGCCTGTTCCACCGATTCGATCCCGAACACGCTCCGTACGCCGCCGGCGACGTGAAGCGCGATCGTTCCCGTCCCCGAGTACAGATCGTACACGACGTCGGAGGGGCGCAGATGCGCGAACGATCGCGCGGTGTCGTACAGACGCTCCGCCTGCACGGTGTTCGTCTGGAAGAAGGAATTCGCGGAGATCCTGTACTTCCTCTCCCCTATCGTCTCCGCGATCGTCCCGGCGCCGTGATAGACCGTTTCGCTTTCTCCGAAGGCCACCTGCGAGCGGCGCTGTGTGATGTTGTTGACGACGGTCGTGAGCGCGGGGAATTCCGCGAGCAGCCGTTCCGTGAGCCGGTGCATGACGTCGGGGCGGTCGTCCCGCGTGACGACGTTGACCATCCGCTGCCCGGTCCGTTTTGATTCGCGGATGACCAGGTTCCTGAGATACCCGCTCTGCGTCACCGTGGAAAAGACGGGGAGCCCCTCCGCAAGGCAGAACGCCCGCACGGTGTTCACGATCCTGGCACTCGTGTCCGACTGGAGCCAGCACTCTTTCAGGTCGAGTATCCTGTCGTAGCGCCCGGGGAGGTGAAGCCCCAGCGCGGGATCGACGACGTCCCCCGTCGGCCGCTCCCGCGGCCCCGCCAGCGCCATCTCCTCGCCGGTGCGCCAGCGTTCGCCGAAGGAGAACTCCATCTTGTTCCTGTAGTAGTAGGGGTCCTCCATCGCCAGCGGCGCGGGAACGGAGACCGACGCAAATCCGCCCAGCCGCGCGAGCGCGTCGGCGACGTGTTTCCGCTTGAACTCGATCTGCGCGCCGTAGGCGATGTTCTGCCACGTGCACCCGCCGCACGTACCGAAATACATGCAGCGGGGTTCCGCGCGGCGCGGCGAAGGAGTGACGACGGAGAGCAGGTCGGCCTCGGCAAAGTTCTTCTTGACGGTCCGGACGCGCATGCGCACGACGTCCCCGGGCACGCCGCCGCGGACGAACACGACGCATCCCTCGATGCGCGCGACGCTCTTCCCCTCGACGGCGAGGTCTTCGATCGTCCCTTCGAGATCGTCTCCCTTTTTCACGTGCGCCTCCCGGGGGGATCGTCCGGGGATTCGGTCCCCTGGAGCTGCTTCGTGAGCTCGTTCCACCGGAAATACGCGTCGGCTATTTCTTTTTCGAGCTCCCGGTACCTGGCGTGGACGTTCTTCACGTTCTCACCGTCCCGGTAGAAATCCGCGTCTGCCATCCGAGCGTCGATCGCCGACTTCTCCCCTTCCATCTGCTCGAGCTTCCGCTCGAGCGCGCCGATCGCCTCACGGAGCGGCCGGGTCTTCCGGTACCGCTTCTGCCGTTCTTCCGCCTCCAGCCGTTTCCGTTCCTTCTCGCTCCCGGGCCCGGCCGCGTTCTTCGCCTGCGGGGCGGGGGCCGACTGCTGCAGCTCCTTCCCGCGCGCCTCGATGTACTCGCTGACGTTGCCGGGGTAGACCCGGATGCCGCCGCGCCGGAAATCGACGACCTTGGTCACGATCGGGTCGAGGAAATCCCTGTCGTGCGAGACGATGACAAAGCTCCCCTCGTAGGACGCGAGCGCTTCCTGCAGCACCCCCTTGGAGCGCATGTCGAGATGGTTCGTGGGCTCGTCCATGACGATGAGGTTGCTGGGACGGAGGAGCATCTTGGCGAGCGCCAGACGGCTCTTTTCCCCCCCGAAAGGACGCGGACTTTCTTGAACACGTCGTCGCCGCTGAAGAGGAAGCAGCCCAGGAGCGTGCGGAGCCTCCGCCGGATGTCCCCGGTGGCGACCTCGTCGACCGTCTGGAGGACGTCGTGGGCGGGGTTGAGTTCCTCGGCCTGGTGCTGCGCGAAGTACGAGATCGTCACGTTGTGTCCCACGACGCGCTCGCCGCCGTCGAAGGGCTCGATCCCGGCGAGGATGCGCGCCATGGTCGATTTCCCGGCCCCGTTGACGCCGACGAACGCGATCCGGTCCCCCCTGTCGATGTCCAGGCTCACGCCGTTGAAGACCTTGAGCGCCCCGTAGCTCTTGCTGATCTGCCTGAGCTCCATCACGACCCGGCCGGACTGGGGGGCCGGAGGGAACGCGAAATGGATCCCCCCCTCTTCGTCCTCGATCTCGATGAGCTCGATCTTTTCGAGCTGCTTGATGCGGCTTTGCACCTGGCGCGCCTTCGTGGCCTTGTAGCGGAAGCGCTCGATGAACTGTTCCGTCTGCTTGATCTGCTGCTGCTGGTTCCTGAACGCGGCGACCTGCTGTTCCCGCCGGGAGGCCTTTTCCGTCACGAAGAAGCTGAAGTTCCCCGCGTACTCCGTGAGCTGCCCCATGCTGAGCTCGTAGGTCTTCGTCGTCATGTTGTCGAGGAACCGGCGGTCGTGCGAGACGATGATCACCGCCCCCTCGTAGGACCGGAGATAGTCTTCGAGCCAGCGCAGGGAATCGAGGTCGAGATGATTCGTCGGCTCGTCCAGAAGGAGGAGCGACGGCTGGGCCAGCAGGAGCTTCGCCAGCGCGATGCGCATCTGCCACCCGCCGCTGAACTCGTCCGTCTGCCGCGGGAAATCGGCCTCCGCGAACCCCAGGCCGACAAGGACTTTTTCGATCCCGGTCTTGATCCGGAAAGCGTCGGACGACTCGAGCTTGTGCTGGAGCTCGCCGTACACTTCGAGGAGCTCGGCGAACTCCGCCGACTCGTGGTCGATCTCCCCCATCCGGCGGTGCACCTCGTCGAGCGCCGCCTGCGTGCCGATGACGTCGGCGAACACCGATTCGACCTCGCCGTAGAGCGTCCGTCCCGCCGCGGACATCCCCTCCTGCGGGAGGTACCCCACGCTCACGTACTTTGCCTTCGCGATCTCCCCGCTGTCCGCCGCCATCTCCCCCACGAGGATCCTGAGCAGCGTCGATTTCCCCGCGCCGTTGCTTCCGACGAGGCCGATCCTGTCGTGCGGGCCGACGCGGAAGGAGATTTCCCTGAACAGCGGCCTGTCGCCGAATTCCAGCAGAAGGTTGACAGCGGAGATCATGGTGCGGGGGGGATTACTTGAGGTAGTACTTCAGGGGGTTCGGATCCACGCGGCATTCTTCCGCGATCCGTATCCCGGCGATCCGGTGCTCGTCGCGGAGCTTGTAGAGACGGGGCACGAGCCTGTCGCGCAGCTCGATGGGGGTGAACGGGTTGATGTAAATGCTCGTTCCCCCCTCGAATCCCGCGGGAACGTTGATGCGCCACTTGATCAGGACGTGCCAGGGCATTTTCGTGACCGCGTCCACCGGGGTGTAGTACCACTCCTCGTTGCACGAAATCTGGCTCCCCATCGAGGCGTGGATCGCGTGGACGAGATCGCTCATCCCCCTGATTTCCTCGTCCGAGTGCTCGTAGGGCCTTCCGGCGACGGAGCGGGAGTAGACTTCGATCGTCGGCGAACGGTGCCCGATACCGGCCCAGGCGATCGCGTGATCGTTTTCGGCGAATATCAGGTTGTGGTACGCCGCGAAATTGGCGCCGTATTCGTTGAAGACGTTCGGGTCCTCCCGGAGCATGTGCATCTGCTCCTCGATGGAGGCACCCCACTCGTCGAGCGCGACGATCTGCTTGTGCAGGTGATCGAAGGAGGCGCCGGCCGCCCTCAGCCAGTTCTGGAACACGCTGATGTACCGGACGTAGCGGTTGGTCTGGGTGATGTCGAGCATCGCGTCGACGGTGAAACGGAAGTAGCGGAAATGCTCGTCCAGGGACATCTCGCCCGATGAAAACAGATCGGCGTCCGTGGCGGCGCCTTCCCGGTAGTGGCGGGAGGCGATGATGAGCTCGTGGCCTCCCCCGAAGAACGCGTCCGCGATCGCGAATTTGTCCGCCATCGGCATCTTCTCGAGCTGCTCCTCCGACCGCCCTTCCTGCCGGAGTTTGTAGTGGACGATGTCCGTGATGTGCTTTAACCCGTTCGGGCTGGCGAGGTATTCTTCCTTCCACTTCTGCCGTCCCGCGTTCATCTTGTAGGCGTAGTTCTTCCGCCAGTAGTCGAGCGTGACGATCTCGAACATGTTCCCGACCCGCCGGAACGTCGCCTGCGTCTCAAAATACCGGTCGGGGGCGAGCGTGTCGATCCTGTCCCAGCGTCCGTCGCGCTGGACGAGCCGGGATTTCTCGGGGGGCGTCTCGAAATAGCGGGGGGGACAGAAACTGCAGTAGTCCTCGGGGACGTGTTTCTCGATCGGCCGTGCGGGGACCAGCGACTCGTTCGTGATGGGCCGGCTCTTGCGACCGGCCACCGCCCAGACTTCGGTCCCGGTGAAGGGATTGACCTGCTTCACCGTGCCGTCGGGCATGATCGTATAATATCTGTTCGGTTGCATGGCGTTCCTCTTCCCCTGATACGTCAGGGGCGCGCGGATGATCCCCGCCTCTCCGTTGCGCCGGCAAGAAGGGCGTCGACCATCGCGGTGCTCCCCCCTTCGGCGTACACGCGGATGAGCGGCTCGGTGCCCGAGGCGCGGACGAGCACCCAGCCTCCTTCCACGAACAGCTTGTGCCCGTCGGTGTCGTCGCGCCGGGTGACGGCGTACGGGCCGATCGCCCTGACTTTCCCCCGGAACCGCTTCATCACCGCCTCCTTTTCCTTCTCCGAAAGGTGCATGTCGACGCGCCTGAACTCGTGCACGCCGAATTCGTCCATGAGCTCGCCGACGAGCGCGCCGAGGGGCTTGCCGCGCACCGCCATCATCTCGCAGAGCATGAGCCCCAGGAATATGCCGTCCCGCTCCGGCAGGTGCCCCTTGACGGCAAGACCGCCGCTCTCCTCGCCGCCGATCAGCACGTCGTGGCCGGTCATGTACTTGCAGATGTGCTTGAATCCCACCGGGGTCTCGACGAGCTTCAGCCCGTATTTCGCGCACTGAGCGTCCACCATCTGCGTGACGGAGAGGGATTTCACGACCTCCCCCGTCATTTTTTTCTGCTCGACGAGGTACTTCAGCAGGAGCGAGAAGATCCTGTGCGAATCGACGAAATTCCCTTTTTCGTCCACGGCCCCGATCCTGTCCGCATCCCCGTCCGTGGCGATGCCGATGTCGTACCCGCCGGACTTCATCCCCGCGATCAGGGCGGTGAGGTTCTGCGCGAGCGGCTCGGGGTTGGTCCCGGCGAACGACGGGTTGAATGTCTCGTGCATCTGCCGGACGCCGGGGAGGACGTCGTCGAGCACCCCCTGTCCGGCGCCGTACATGACGTCGTACAGAATGCGGATGCCCGAGCGGCGGACGAGGTCGAGATCGATCTTCGTCGCGATGTCGTCCAGGTACCGCTGCCGCATCGCCAGCGGAGAGACCTTCCCCTTCGCCAGGAGCTCGCCGAGCGTGTGCCGCGCGGCGGGAAGCTTCTTCAGCTTCATCACCTTCGCAAGCTCCTTCTCCACGCGCGCGATCATGGCGGGATCGGCGGGTCCGCCGAAGTCCCCCTTGATCTTGAACCCGTTGTACCGCGCCGGGTTGTGGCTGGCGGTGATGACGATCCCCCCCGCCGCGTTTTCCCGCAGCGTGAGCAGGGAGACCATCGGGGTGCTGACGATGCTGTCGGCAAGCTTCACGGCAATGCCGGCGTTCGCCATGACGGCGGCGGAGAGTTCGGCGAACTCCCGCGACATGAACCGCGCATCGTAGCCGATGACGATGCCGTTCCTCCGCTTCTTATGACCGGCGAAGAACCGCGCCGTCGCAAGAGCCACCTTTTCGAGATTGGCGAACGTGAAATCGTCGGCGATCACGCCGCGCCACCCGTCCGTCCCGAATCGAATTGCCTGTGCCATGGGAACGCCTGCAATGCCTGTGAAGTGTTGTCGTTCTTACCTGCCGAATGCCGCGATCCCGGCATAGTGCGCCGCATCGCCGAGTTCCTCTTCGATGCGCAGGAGCTGGTTGTACTTGGCGACCCTGTCCGTCCTGCTTGCCGAGCCGGTCTTGATCTGACCGGTGTTGGCGGCCACCGCGACGTCGGCGATCGTCGAGTCCTCGGTCTCTCCGGACCGGTGGCTGATGACGCACGTATAGCCGGCGCGCCTGGCCATCTCGATCGCGTCGAACGTCTCGGTGAGCGTCCCGATCTGGTTCAGCTTGATGAGGATCGAGTTGGCCACCCCCAGGTCGATCCCCTTCTTCAGGAACTCGGTGTTCGTGACGAACACGTCGTCTCCCACGAGCTGGATCTTCTTTCCGAGCAGGTCGGTCATGAGCTTCCAGCCCGTCCAGTCGTTCTCCGCCATCCCGTCTTCGATCGAGATGATGGGGTACTGGTTGACCCATGCCTCGTAGTACCGGACCATCTGCTCCGGGGTCTTGGAGGACTTGTCCGATTTGCCGAAGACGTACTTCCCGTTGTCGAAAAACTCGCTCGAGGCGGGGTCGAGGGCCAGGAACACGTCCTTGCCCGGCGCGTAGCCCGCCTTCGTGATCGCCTCCAGGATGACTTCCACCGCCTCTTCGTTCGACTTGAGGTTCGGCGCGAATCCTCCTTCGTCGCCGACGGCGGTGTTGTACCCTTTCTTGCTCAGGACGGACTTGAGCGAATGGAACACTTCGGCCCCGGCCCGGAGCGCCTCGGCGAACGTGGGCGGGGCGACGGGAACGATCATGAATTCCTGTATGTCGACGTTATTGTCGGCGTGTTTCCCCCCGTTGAGGATGTTCATCATCGGCACGGGGAGCGTCTTCGCGTTCGTCCCGCCGATGTACCGGTAGAGCGGGATCTTGAGCGACAGCGCGGACGCCTTCGCCGCGGCGAGCGAGACGCCGAGGATCGCGTTCGCCCCGAGCTTCGCCTTCGTCGGGGTGCCGTCCAGCCGGATCATCAGTGCGTCGATCTCGGCCTGGTCCAGCGCATCGTACCCGGTGAGCTCTTCGGCAATCGTGTCGTTGACGTGCTCGACGGCGTTCAGCACCCCCTTGCCGTTGTACCGCGCCTTGTCGCCGTCGCGAAGCTCCACCGCTTCGTGCTCGCCGGTGGAGGCGCCGCTCGGGACCGCGGCGCGTCCCATGCAGCCGTTTTCGAGCGTGACGTCGACTTCGATCGTGGGGTTCCCGCGCGAATCCAGGATTTCGCGCGCGTGAATGTCTCTGATAATCGTACTCATGGAACTCTCCTTATTCGTGGCAAAGTGTTTCAGCTCATTAACTACGTCAAAAATGCAGAGAAAATCAACGTGAGAGGGCCCGCTCCACGGCGTCGAAAACCTCCCCGACGGAGAGGAGTTTCATGCATTCCATGTACGCGTCCCCTTCCCTGTTGCAGACGTCGAGGTGGCAGGGATGACACGGCACGTCTTTGCGCAGGGCCGCGTGCCCCGCCCCCGCTTCGTACGGGAACCAGATCGAGTCCTCCCCCGGTCCGAACAGCCCGATGGTGGGGACGCCGAGCGAGGCGGCAATATGCATGGGCCCGGCGTCGTTGGCGATGAACACGCTGCAGCGGGATATCACGGCGGCGAGCTGGCGGAGCGGGAGGACGTTCAGGACGGTCGGAGCGGAAACGGCGTGCGCATCGACGGCGGAGGCCACCCCGGCGTCAGCGGGTCCGGAGGTGATGATGACGCGCGCACCGAGTTTCGATCGGAGCATGTCCGCGAGTCCGGCAAATCGCTCCGGCAGCCACTTTTTCGCCGGCCAGGTTCCCCCGGGGTGCATGCCGATGAGGGGGCGCGCGGGGTCCGGCGCCCTGCCCTCCCCGCCCGCCCACCGGAGGTACGATGCGGCGTCCCGTTTCTCATCGTCCGTGAGGAACAGCTCCGGCTTCGTTGCCACGGGAGGTATCCCGGCCGCCCGGATATACCCGTTGTGAAATTCGACTGCGGTTTTCGGGGTGCCGTCATCGGGGACCCGTATCGTGTACAGCCGTCCCCGTTCACGCTTCTCCGGTCCGACGCGGACACGGGCCCCGCTGAGCCGGACGAGGAGGGCGCTCCGGGGATTGCCGAAGAGGTCGACGGCGAGATCGAAACGCCTGCGTTTCAGCAGGAGACCGACGCGGGCCTGCTCGAAGACGCCGGGACGATCGTAATCGTAGGGGATGATCTCGTCGAGAAAGGGATTGTGTTCGAGGAGGGCGACGGCGCGCTTCTCCCCCATGTACGCGATGCGGGCATCCGGGCATGCCTCGCGGATGCTCCTGATAAGGGGGGTGGTGAGGACGATATCGCCGATGAACCGCAACCGGGTGATGAGTATGCGCCTGTAGGATGCCGCCAGTTCAGAATCCATGACGTTCCGCCCATTCGCACCTGTCCAGCCAGGTGTCGACTTTGTCCTCGCCGATGTCGGTGTTTTCCGCGTTCAGTGAGATCCAGAATGCGCTCCGCGCCTCGCCGTACCGTCCGAGCCGGTACAGCGCCTGACCCAGGTACCGGAGCCGGAGGGCTTCCAGGGCGAGATCCGCCGACGTCAGGTCGAGCCCCTTCAACGTTTCGACGACCTCCGCAAATTCCCCCTCCCGGAGCAGTGACCGGGCTTTCATGTACAGCAGCATCCTGTCCCTCGGGTCGCGCCCGAGAAGCGAGTCGGTCACGGCGACGCGGAGCGAATCGGTGTAATCGGCCAGGAAGAGCGGAAGGAGCGTCTTTCCGCCGGGATCCGCGTCCATTGCCATGAGGCGGAGCGCGGCCGCCTCGGTGTATCCCTCCGTGAAGTCCGCCTGGTAGACCCGGTTGTAAAGCGCGTACGCCTTCTCCTGGTCCCCCGAGGCCCAGTAGGCGTCCCCGATGCCGATGAAGAGGGGGAGAAACCTCGCGGGATGATCGTCGGCCAGTATGACGGTGTCGAGCGAAGATGTCAGGACGCTCATCCGCCCCCTCCTCAGTGCACTCGTGAGGTACCCGGCGAACGCATCATACCCCCCGCCCTCGGCGTATACCCGCGCGTAGAGCGATTCCGCGACGGCGTACTCTTTCCTGGCGAACGAGGCGCGCGCCTCGCCCGCGCGGTGCGCGAGCACGCGGGCGCAGACTTTGCGGAATATCGGCGCCCGGCGGAAGAGCGCGTCGATCCCGTCCTGGTCTTCGTCCTCCAGCGGCACGCTCCCCAGGTACTCCTCCCATTCGTGCGAGAGGTCCGCAAGGGACCGGCCGTACACCGCGCGGTAATCAAGCGAGCGGTACACGGTGAGGAGGTTCACCATGCCGTAACGGTCGATCAGGTACCTGCAGAAGGACCCCGCCAGGACGTAGCTCACGGATGAATGCTGCGAGGCAAAACCCCAGAGGCTCATGATGTCGCCGATCGGGGGAGCGATGCCCGCTTCCTGCAGCGCTGCGGCATACTCGTGCAGCGTCCTGTTTCCCCATTCTCCGTCAAGAGCCATGGCGAGTCCCTCGACGAGTCCCGTGCTGAGGCTGGCGCGGATCACCGGGAGGCCGAACGGGGCGGCCGCCGCGTGCACGAGCTCGTGCTTGAGCGAGCCCTCGAGAGACTCGCGCGAGAGGTGGATCTGCCCGCTCCACGGCTTGGCAATATCGGTGTTGCCTGCCCCGATGAGCTGCTGCTTGATTTCGGAGGAGGGATAGATGTACGATTCGAACCGGGCTCCCGGGAGGGCGGGGATCGCGGAGGCCACCTGGCTCAGCCTGAACTCGTGCTCGCGGGCCACCTGGCGGATTTCATCGGCGGTAAATGACGAGGGAGAATAATAGAGGACGAAATGCTCGGTCGTGAGCTCCGCGCCGAGCGTCCGCCGGATGAACGAGGAGGTCGATTCGAATCCCAGGTCGCACCGGAAGACGTAGAACCCGGCCAGCGCACAGGCAATGACCAGTGAGCGGATTCTTCGCTCCCTCGTAAGGAGCCCGAGAGCGAGCGTGACCAGTCTCCGGCGTCCCGGAGGGGCCGCGGGGGCGTCCGTCACGGTGATCATCCCCGCCCAGAGGAGGACCGCGGCGACAAAAAGGGTCAGCAGGCGGAAGAGGATGAGCGTCCTCGTGAGGGGAAGCGCTTCGTCGTACGTGAGTCCCGGAAAGAACCCGTAGAGAAAGTTGTAGGAGAAGACCGCCGGCGTGAAGTACCCCAGCGCCGCGCTGTAGGCAAAGAAGATCGCGCACGCCGAGAAGAAGAGGACGCGGGGATGCTCAGCGTGGATGCCCGAGAAGAATCCGAGTGCGACACCGAACGCGGCGCTCACGGGGGCGAGGAGGACGAAAAACGCGAGACCTTCCGCGATCGAACAGTTGCGGACAACGAGCGCGTTCCCGGTCATCACGGCAAGCGGAATGAGAAGGAGAAGCCCGCTCACCGCCGCGGACGCTCCGGCCGCGCGTGCGCCCGCCCCGGGTGCGGGCATCCCCCCTCCTCCCGGGGAGCCCTCCCGGACCGCGCGGATCGTCAGAAGCCCCGAGGCGATCCCGGTAAGGAGCGCGGTGAGAGCGGAGAATTCGTACCCGAGGTAATTCAGGAGCGGGACCCTCGTGCACACGAGGGCAACGCACGCGTACAGGAGTGCGGTGGATCGGACGACGGGGGTGCGGATGAGTGCGCGGAGTGTCACGGGGTGAGGTTCAGAATTCCTCCCCGGCTTCCCGGCGGATATCCGCACCCAGGGACTGCAGTTTCTTTTCGATGGCCTCGTACCCGCGGTCGATGTGATAGACGCGGAGAACCTCGGTCGTGCCCTCGGCGACGAGCCCGGCGAGTATCAGGGACGCGGAGGCGCGGAGGTCGGTCGACATCACCTTCGCCCCGGCAAGCCCCGTGACCCCGCGGATCACCGCCGCGTTTTCCTTCAGTTCGATGGAGGCGCCCAGGCGCAGGAGCTCGGGAACGTGCTTGAACCTGTCGAAATAGATTGAATCGGTGACCACCGCGGTCCCGGCGGCGACCGCCATGAGGGAGGTCCACTGCGCCTGCATGTCCGTGGGAAACCCGGGATACACGGCGGCGGTCACGTCCACGCTCCGGATCGGCGAGGGGGCCGAAAGCGTGAGCGTGTCTGCCCCGGCGTCAATCGTGCATCCCGCATCTTCGAGCTTCGCACAGACCGCGGAGAGGTGTTCGGGATTCACGTTGCGGAGCGTCACGGTCCCTCCCGTGATCGCGCCGGCGATGAGAAACGTCCCCGCTTCGATCCTGTCCGGTATCGTATCGACGTCGGCGGGGCTGAGCGCGTCGACCCCCTGGATCTCGAGCCGGCTTGTTCCCGTCCCCTCGATGCGCGCCCCCATGGCGATCAAGTACCCCGCAAGGGCGGTGATTTCCGGCTCCATCGCCGCATTGTCGATGAGCGTCGTCCCCTTCGCCAGCACCGCCGCCATCATGACGTTCCCCGTCGCCCCGACGCTCGAGACGTCGAAGTGGATGCGGGCCCCGTGCAGGCGTGCGGCTTTCGCAACGATGTAGCCTCCCTCCAGATCGATCTCGGCGCCGAGCTTCTTGATCCCTTCGATATGAAGGTTCACGGGACGGGGACCCCAGGCGCAGCCGCCGGGGAGGGACACTTTCGCCCGGCCGAACCGGGCGATGAGCGGGCCGAGGACGTAGATGGACGCGCGCATCTTCTTGACGTGCTCGTACGGGGCTTCCTGCCTGTCCACCGTCGTGCTGTCCAGCGTGAGGATGTTATCGGCGAAGCCGATCCGCATCCCCATGGTCCGCAGGAGGCTCATCATCGTCGTGACGTCGCGGAGGGCGGGGGTGTTGAGGAGCCGGGACGTGCCCGGACCGAGTATGGCGGCGGGCATCAGGGCGAGCGTGGCGTTCTTCGCGCCGCTCACGGAGACACTCCCGCTGAGGCGCTTCCCCCCCCGGATGACGAACTTGTCCACTTCTCTTCTTGCGCGTTGTTGACGAAAGAGGAATTACCGCAAAAATCGCAGGAAAGTCAATGCGCCCGGCGCACCGCGCGGCGGCTCACCGGGACGGTGACATCCTTGATTCTGGAGGGAGCCGGCGCTATATTGCTCCATGCGTTTCCGCAGGGTCCCTCTCGTCGCCGCCATCGCCCCGATTCTGTTCTTTTGTACCGGAGTCCGCGCACAGATCAGCGTGGTGGATGACCTCCACCGGCCGGTCCAGATTGCGCGTCCGGCCGGGCGGATCGTTTCGCTCGCACCCAGCATCACGGAGTGCCTTTTCGCCATCGGCGCCGGAGACCGGGTGAAGGGAGTGACGGATTTCTGCGATTATCCTCCCGAGGCCGCTCACAGGGCGCACGTGGGGGGAATGACGAACCCGAGCATCGAGGCAGTCGTGGGCCTCGAGCCGGACCTCGTCGTTCTCAGCATGGAAGGGAATATCCGGGAGGATTTCCGGAAGCTCGTGTCGTTCGGCATCCCCGTCTACGTGAGCAACCCCAGGATGCTGGAGGACATCTACGGCTCTCTCGGCGCGCTCGGAACGCTCACCGGGATGGAGGAGAACGCGCGGCGTCTCGTCGCGAGCCTCTCCTCGCGCGAAGCCGCCGTGCGGAAGGCCGCCGCGGGGAAGCCCCCCGTCCGGGTGCTCCTGCTCGTTTCCCTGCAACCCCTGATGTGCGCGGGAAGCAATACGTTCATCGATGAGCTGGTCCGCGCGGCGGGGGGGATCAATCTTGCCGCGCGCGCCCGCGGGACGTATCCTTCGTACAGCAGGGAAAACGTCATCGCCGACAATCCGGAAGCGATCGTCGTGACGTCCGACATTCTTCCCCCGGACGCGCCGCTCACCCGGTTGTTCCCGGAATGGGAAAACGTCGAAGCCGTCCGCAGCGGCCGCGTGTTCCGGGTCGACGCGGACATTCTCTCCCGGCCGGGCCCCCGCGCCCTCGACGCACTGGAACGCCTCTTTCAACTACTCCACTCCCCACAATGAAAACGATGACGCGTTCACGAAAGGCACGGACGAAGAAATTCTTCATCGCCGTGGCGGGAAACATCGGTTCCGGAAAATCCTCCCTTACCGGAATCCTCAGCTCGAGGTTCGGCTGGAAGCCGTACTTCGAGTCCGTGGAGGACAATCCCTACCTGACCGATTTCTACCGGGACATGAAGCGGTGGTCGTTCAACCTCCAGGTCTACTTTCTTTCCAACAGGTTCCGGAGCCACAAATCGATCACGGAGGGACCCGAGTCGGTGATACTCGACCGCGCCATTTACGAGGACGCGGAGATCTTCGCGCGCAACCTCTATGAGATCGGCAACATGGAGAAGCGCGACTACGAAAACTACGTCGCCCTGTACGAGGTGATGACGGAATACCTCCGCCCTCCCGATCTTCTCATCTATCTCCGCGCGAACGTCGATACGCTCGTCCGGCAGATCTCCCTCCGGGGCCGGGACTTCGAACAGACGATCCAGAGGGAGTACCTGGAACAGCTCAACCGCCACTACGAATCGTGGATCACCCGCTACAGGCGGGGACCCCTCCTGGTGATCGAATCCGATGCCGTCGATTTTGTGAACAGGAAGGAAGACCTGGAGAAGGTCGTGGGAACGATCAGTTCGTCGCTGGGGATGAAGAAGAAGAACGAGAAGGGCGCCCGCTCCGCGCCTAGTAAAAGAACATCCGGAGCATGACGACAAGGAGGATGACCGCGTACGTCGTGCGGAGGGGACCCGTGTCGGCTTTCGCCGCGGCGCGCGCGCCGATCAGCACGCCCGGAACGGCTCCCAGCACGAGAGGGATGGCCGGCTGCCAGTCGATGAACCCCGGCATCCCCGGCGGCAGGAACGCGTTTCCCCATCCCCTGATCAGATACCCCGCCCCCCCTGCAAGAGCCGTCACGGCGACCGCCGCGGCCGACGTGCCCACGGCCTTCCTGAGCGGGAAATGCATGTACGTGTAAAGAAGGGGGACGGCGAGGAGCGCGCCCCCCTCGCCGCTCAGCGATGAGATGATACCCACAAGGAGGCCGGTTCCCAGGAGAGGCGCGGCGGCGATCTCCGGCTCCCGGTCTTTTCCCGGTTTCCTCCTCCCCGCAAAGAGCCTGGCGGCCGCGACGAGAAGAATGAACCCGAAAATCTTCCGCAGCGACGTCCCCTCCATACCCGCGGCAATGCCGCTCCCCAGGAACGACCCCGCGACGCCCGCCGGCGCCATGAACAGCACCGCCCTGGCGATCACATGGTCCGTTCTCCGGTAGTCCCAGGCAAGTGCGCCCGAGGCGATCGCAACGACGAGGAGGCTGGTCCCCATGGCAACGTGCGTGGAGACAAGCGACGACACGCCGGTGAGGTGGCCGTACAGCAGGAGGACGGGAACGAGCACGATCCCTCCCCCGATGGTGAACACCCCCGCGAGAAACCCGGCGGCGAGTCCCGCCAGAAGAAGCAGCGCCCCGGCACCGATGTCCATCAGAGTCCGAGTTTTTTCGAATACGCTTTCCGGTCCTTCACCAGCCCTTCGGCGGTCAGAAGCGGAAGGTCGTTCTTCAGCGACGCCTCGATGCGCCCCCGGTCACCCTGCAGCCGGGCCATGATCTCGATGTTGAGCTCGTTGGTAATGTGGTCTTCGTACCTGTCGAACCCGTGCGTCTTTTCTTTCTTCAACGTGAGCTCCAGCCGGTCCAGCGTCTCGGACACGTCCTTCGTGTAGTGCGACCGCTCGGCGAGCTGACGAAGCTCGGAGATCTTTCCCTCCATGTCCTCCTGGTAGTCGAATTGTTCCTTCTCGAGAAAGGCGCGGAACGCCTTCAGGATCGTTTCGTCGACGCCGGTGATCTTCTCCCCCTTGTGATCGCCGATGTAGCTGTTGGCGAACTTGAAGAGGAGCGCCCTCTTGATGAGCTCCCGGACCATGGGCCCGACGTCTTCGTCCCTGACGACGGAGTCGGGGGCGATCCCGCCGAATTCGAACTCCTTGCGCCCCCGGGACGTCCTGAACTCCCGCCGCAGGCTGTCCGGCACCGTGGCGAACACCCCGTTCCGGTCCCTGTGCTGGTAGTCGATCTCCTGGATGCTCCTCCCGCTGGGAATGTAGTAGCGGGCGGTGGTGATCTTGAGCTGCGCGCCGAAGTTGAGCGGGAGTATCGTCTGCACGAGCCCCTTGCCGAACGTCCGGGTCCCGACGATGAGGGCACGGTCCAGGTCCTGCAGCGCCCCCGCCACGATCTCGCTGGCGCTTGCGCTTCCCCTGTCGGTGAGAACGACGAGCGGCGTGGAGGGAAGGAGTGGATCCTCCGTCGAGCGGTATTCCTTGTCCGCCTCGGGCCTGCGTCCCCGCGTCGAGACGATGAGGCTCCCGCGCGGAACGAACTTGCTGACGACTTCGACCGCCGCGTCAAGAAGCCCCCCGGGATTGCCGCGGAGGTCAAGGACGAGACCCTTGATCTCCCCCTGGATCTTCATCTCCGTGATCGCCTCCCGCACCTCTTCCCCCGCCTTCCGGGAGAACCGCTCGAGCCGTATGTACCCGATCCCGTTGCCGATGAATCCCGCGTAGGTCACGTTCTTGACCTGGATCTCTTCGCGGATCAGCGTGAACTCGACGGGTTTGGCGATGCCTTCCCGTTCGATGACGACTTTGACTTCCGTCCCCGGCTCCCCCCGGGTGAGGCTGCGCACCTCATCCGGCTTCTTCGCGCCGACGGTCACGCCGCCGACTTCCAGGAGCCTGTCCCCCGGTATGATGCCGGCGCGCTGCGCGGAATACCCGTCCATCACCGTGATGACCTTCAGGACGCCGTCCCGGACGCCGATCGTGACCCCGATGCCGCCGTACTTGCCGGTGGTCAGGAGATCGACCTCGTCCCCCTCTTCCTTGTCGATGTACACCGTGTAGGGATCGAGCGTGCCGAGCATCCCGTCGATTCCCGCCTGCATGAATTTTTCCGGGTCGATTTCGTCGACGTAATTCACCGCGATCTCCCTGTACACCCGGCCGAACACGTCGATCCCCTTGTTGATCCTGAGATAGAGATCCGTGTCGGGAAGCAGTATGAACCCTCCGCTGAGCAACAGCAATGCGAACCCCGCCGCCGCAAGCCATGTCGTGCCCCGTTTCCACGTCGCCTTCATCGTCTTCACCTCTCCTCCCTGTGTAGTTGCCCGTACCGTTCTTCGACCGCGCGGCGTACGTCGCGCGCGATGTCCTCCACACTCCGCATGCCGTCAATCACCACGAATCTCTCCGGGTTCCCGCGCGCGATCGCCAGGTACCCTCCCCGCACCCTCTCATAGAACTCCCTCCCCGCGCTCTCCATCCGGTCCGTCCCTTTCCCCGAGGCGGCCTTGCGCGCCTGGATCTCGCCGACGCTGATGTCGACGAGAACGGTGAGATCCGGATCGGTTCCCCCCGTCGCCACGCTGTTGATCATCCGGACGGCCTCCAGGTCCAGCCCGCGCCCGTACCCCTGGTACGCCGTCGTGGAGTCGTAGAACCGGTCGCAGACGACGATCTCGCCGCGCCCGAGCGCCGGAAGGATGATATCGCGGACAAGCTGGGCACGGCTCGCCGAGAAGAGAAACAGCTCCGTGAGGTCCGACAGTTCAAGGTTGCTTCTGTCCAGGAGGATCTCACGGAGCCGTTCGGATATCGCCGTCCCGCCGGGTTCGCGGATAACGTGAACGCGCGTTCCGCCCGCGGCGCGCAGCGCATCGACAAGTATGGCCGCCTGCGTCGTCTTGCCGCTGCAGTCGACTCCCTCAAATGTCAGGAACATGGCGTAACATAGCGATTTCCGCACCGCGAATCAACACGGCGCGTGTGCCGCGGGGCGCCGCTTCGGCCGGCAGAGAGCGCCGGCCTCAGCTTGATAGTGAGGCCCCGTTTCTGTAGATTTCTCCTTCCATGCCCACCCCGACCCGGCCACATAAGGCTGCCCGCTCGAAACCGTCACCCGCCCCCTCCCCGCGCAAGCCTGATTCCCGTTCCGAGGATTCCGCGATCATCGCCGACGCGCTCGCCGGCCACGACAGGGCGTACCAGCGGCTGATGGACAAGTATCACGACGCCATATTCAACTTCATCTACAGGATGGTCCGGGACCGGGAACAGGTCGAGGATCTGACCCAGGAAGCGTTCATCAAGGCGTTCGCCTCCCTCAAGAGCTTCAACGAGGAATACGCGTTTTCGACCTGGCTGTACAAGATCGCGACGAACAACTGCATCGATTACATCCGGAAGAAGAAGCTCCAGATGTTCTCGATCGACAAGCCGATCGAGTCGAAGGACAGCGATTTCACGTTCGAGCTCCCGGATGATTCGTACGAGGCCGACCGGGAGCTGATCAGCGACCAGCGCGCGGTGATGCTCAACCAGGCGATCGACCAGCTCCCCGAAAAGTACCGGCTGGTGATCCGCCTCCGGCACGTCGAGGAACGGAGCTACGAAGAAATCGCCAGGATGCTGAAGCTCCCCATCGGGACCGTCAAAGCCCACATATTCCGCGCCCGCGAACTCCTGTACAAGCAGCTGAGGGGCAAAATACGCCATTATTAGGGCATCGCAACTCCCGGGCCAGGATTCCGTACACTCCGGTAGAGCTCAGGTGAGAACATGAACGGCCTCCGTACATTTATAGGCACCGCGGTGTTGACCGCGCTCTTCGGCGGAGCGGCACGCGCGACTCCGCCGCCGCAGGACGAGGGGAAGGACCGCGAGGTGGGGCGGACAACGGAGAAGGAACTGAAGGTGACGCTCACCTCCTCGTTCGGATCGGTGCTCATCTCCCGCGGCAAATCGGAAAAGATCGTGATCATCACGGGGGAGTCAAAGGACAACGGCAATCCCAGGATCGCAATGGATTACGCGATCCGGAACCGGGTGGGGTTCATGGACCTTTCGCTCGGCGAGGGGAGCCGCGACCACAACGGCGATCGCCGGGGGTTCCACCTGGCGAATTTCGAGGGGGGGAAGTGGTTTCTGAAGTTCAGCGACGCCGTTCCCATTTCCTTCGACGTCGAGCTCGGCGTGGGGAAGGGGGATTTCGACCTCTCCGGACTGCAGGTGAAGGACTTCAATCTCTCAACCGGCGCAAGCGACGTTTCGCTGGCTTTCGACGAGCCGAACAGGGGCTCGATCGACAACTTGAGCGTCGAGTCGGGCGTGAGCAAGTTCGACGGGAGGAATCTCTGCAACGCCAACTTCAAGCGTTTTCACTTCCAGGGGGGGGTGGGCGCCTACACGCTCGATTTCGGCGGACAGCTCTCCTCGGAGGTTGACGTGGACATCGAAGTCGGACTCGGCGTCCTGACGATGTACATCCCCCGGGACATCGGCGCACGCGTCACGTACGACAAGACGTGGGCATCGAAGGTCAATACTCCCGAAGATTTCCGCGAGACGGCCGACAACGCCTACACGAGCGAGAACTACTATTCCGCTTCCGGGAAGATGAACATCAGGATCGATTCCGGTCTCGGAAGCGTGAAGATCCGCCGCCGCTGAAGGCTGGACTCCCCTCTCCCCGCACTCCCGCTCACGCTATCTTCCCCAGAGGACAAACGGCGCCCACGTGAACGGCGAGGAGTACTCCGCCGTGCGTATCATCTCGAGCTGCGCCTTCCTGTACGCGCTGCGGACATCGGCGCCCGCCAGGAGCGCCGTGTAGAATATCTCTCCGAAGAATTTCTTCGCGATGCGCGAGGGAACGATCGACGTGAAGACGACTTCCTGCGTTCCGTTCGCCAGGAACAGGTACGGCTCGGCGGGCCTCACGCCCAGCCGGCTGTCGTCGAGATCCGACACGACGACGGCGGGGATGCGCGGGAGGGACAGGAGCTCCCCCAGCGGGATGTGACGGGTGGATTCGGCGGATTCGCCGTCCGACAGCGTGATGAAGGAGTTTCCCGGCCGCGGGTCGTTGAAGCTGAACCGGACGGCCAGGTGAAGAAGATCTTCGTTTTCCTTCTGGAGCGTCGCAAGCGACGCCTGCCTGTCGAAGTACAGGCGCACGTCTTTGTAGAACGCCCTGATGTCCCTCAATTCGTATTCCACGTCCCAGGATGTCCCCCCGGGACACCCCAGTCCGACCACCTCCTTGACCTGCGGGCTCTTAAGGCGGGGAAGGAGAAGGGAGCTCGCCGAGGGAATATAACTCACGGCGTGCGCCTCCGCGACGAACGCCCCCGTCCGACCGGTTCCGCGAGCAAGGGCGTGCAGGGGAAGTGCGGCGGCCTCCTGCGGGAGAACGACGTACAGGTCCCCCGCCCCTGCGATGGCGGATTCGATCGGCTGTATGAACGCCTCGTACAGGGGGGCGTTCAACTCCCGCAAGCGCGCGTTGATGGCCGTCTGCTGCGGCTCCGAGGAGTCGACGTACGCAACACGGAGCCGGAGGAGGTCCGTGAATTCCTTCGCAAGATCGTATACCCTGTCTTTTTCAAACGCCGCGACATAGACGCCGGAACGGGCGGAGGTGACGACGAACGAGTAGAGCGAGCGACGCGTCACGATGTGCTCGACGAGCGCGGCCCCCGGCGGGAGGGCCTTCTGAACCTCGGTCAGCCCGACGCTCGTGATCCTCACGAAGGGCTCGTATGCCCTGTCCCTCCGGACGACCGCTTCGGCGGCCTCGTTCACGGCGGCGAAGGCTTTCTCCCGCTCCGCCCTGGCGCCGGCGGCGAGTTCCGCCCCTTTCCCCCCCTGCGCGGCAATTTCGAGACAGCGGCGCTCCGCACCGACCTCCCGCGAACGCGCATCCCTGAACGACCCGAGGAGCGAACGGAGCGAATCGTCGGCGGGCTGCGCATCGAGTTCTCCCAGCACGCTTTCGAGTTCCCTGTTGTTCCGCCGGTCGGCGTACCAGAAGGCCTCATCGTAACGGCCGAGCTGGAGCAGGATGTCGATCGCCTCGTCGTACAGGGGGGTGCGGCGGGCGCCGAAGTACGCCTGCTCGCAGGCGAGAAAAAGATCGTCGTCGGGGCGGCTCCCGGCCGTCATTTCGCCCTGCTCGATCCCTTTCTTGAAGTACGCCAGCGCGTCCGTCGGCTGGTTGTTCTTGAGAAAGAGGTTCCCCAGGCAGAGCGACGAGTACGCCTGTCCCGCGCCCGATCCCGCGGCGCGGAGCTGCTCCATCCCCGCCTTGTACGACCGGAGGGCGGCATCGCGGGACGATTCCACGTCGCAATTGCCGAGCTGCAGGAGGAGGTATCCTTCCGCCACCGTGTTTCCCATGGCGTGTGCCGACGAGAGGGCGGCATGGAAGAAACGGGCCGCCTCCGCGAACTGTCTCCCTCTCAGATACAGGTTTCCCACACGCACGAGGGCCTCCAGCCGGAGTTCGGCCGCCCCCCGCGTCCTGTCGGCCCGTTTGAGGCACTCCGCGTAGTTCGTGAGCGCATCGCGAAGCCTCCCCGCTCCTTCAAGCGCCATCGCCAGGCGGAGCGCGGAGCGCACGGCAAGAAGCGAGTCCCGGGCCTGATCGGCGAGCATGAAGGCGCGAAGGTAGTCTTCCGCCCCCCTGTCGAACGACCGACGGGCGGTTTTCCCGTCTCCCGAGGCGAGAAGCACCGCGGCCTGGTGCGCGACGTCGCCCGAGGCGGTATACCCTTCGAGAAGCTCCCTGATGATGTCGGATTCCGTTTCCTTCTCGTCGAGCGCGCGGGCGCAGGGAAGCATCGCCCACTGGATGTCCCGCACCCCCTCGTCGTCGTGAAAGACGCGCGCAAGTCGGAGCGCCTCGACGTACATGGTGAACGCCGCCCGCTCCTCCCCCATTTTCCGGCGGAGGGCGGCGACGCGCAGCGTAATGTCGCGCACGCCGCTCCTGTCCGCAAGTCCCTTGAAATCGCCGGAGGAGAGGGCGTACCAGGCAAAGGCGCTGTCGAAGGACGCCCCCGCGGCCGCGATGTCGCCGAGAAGCCGCGTTTCTTCCGCGACGCGCGCCCTCCGGTTGAGTCCCTCGTCGAGGGCGAGGGCGGAGAGAATTTCGTCCTTCCCGGTGCGGAAATCGTCGTGCACGAGGGCGTTCTTCCCTGCGGTGAGCGCGCTGTCGGCCCGCATCTGCTGGGGAGACTGCTCGGTCCCGCACCCCGGCAGTATGCCCAGCGACAGGATGAGGCCGGCGGCGGGGAGGAGCGGAAGTGAGTGTCGGTCCATGGGCTCAGGTGCTCCTGATCGCACGGATGATCCGTGCCGGGTTGTCGGTGATCACCGCGTCCACTCCCGCGCGGAGCGCCCGCGACAGGTCCGCCGCCGAGTTCACGCCGTAGACGGCGATCCCGAGCCCCGACGCGCGCGCGTCCCGCACGTGCCGGGCGCGAAGCTGCGTGCGGCTGCAGATGAACATCCGGGCCCCCGCCCGTTTCGCGAGCTGCGTGGGGGATCTGAACCGGTCGCGCAGGGGGACGACAAGAACGCCGAGCCGGAGGGAGGGATCGAGGTGGTGCAGCCGGCGGAGAAACGGGTGATCGAACGAGGAGACGATGACCGTGTCCTGCCGCCGGGCTTCCCGGATGAGCAGGAGGACCGACTCCGGGAGGGCCAGCGAACGGCGCCTGTCTCCGTCGGTCTTCACTTCGATATTGAGGCCCACGGAAACGGGGATCTCCTGGAGAACCTGCCGGAGCGTCGGTATCCGCTCCCCGGCGAACTTCTTCGAGTGCCACGACCCCGCGTCCACGCCGCGGAGGTCACCGAGCGTCAGGTCCCAGATGCGCCCGCTCCCGTCGGAGGTGCGCCCCAGGCTCCTGTCGTGATGGACGACAAGCTCGAAATCGCGGGTCATGCGGACGTCGAATTCAATCATGTCCGCCCCCGCCTCGACCGCCGCGCGGAAGGCGGCCATCGTGTTCTCGGGAGCGGAGCCCGAACTGCCGCGGTGCGCGACGACCAGCGGCCGATGTCCCCCGGACGGACTCACACCGGGTGAGAATCCTGGAGCATGAGCTTGATTTCCCTGTTGACGACGTCGATGGATCCCGTCCCGTCAACGCTCAGCACGACCCCGCTTGCCCTGTAATAGTGAAGGACCGGCTCGGTGGTGCCGTGGTACACCTTCAGCCGTTCCCGGACCGTCTGTTCCCTGTCGTCGTCCCGCTGCGTGAGGGCCGTGCCGCACGCCGGGCAGGCCTCTCCCGCGGAGAGCCCGTCCGTCTCGGTGTTGTAGATGCGTCCGTCCTTCGGGCAGACGAGGCGGCTCGACAGGCGGTGGATGATCTCTTCGTCGTCGGCGCTGATGTCGACGACCTTGAACTCACGGATGCCCAGGTCCTCGAATATGCGGGAGAGCGCCTTCGCCTGGGGAAGCGTCCGCGGAAAACCGTCGAGGATGAATCCCCTCCGGGTACGATCCGATGCCAGCACCTCGCGCACGATGCCGATCATGATCTCATCGGGAACGAGCTTCCCGTTGTCCATGATCGCCTTTGCCTGCTTCCCGAGAGACGTCCCCCCCGCCGCGGCCGCGCGCAGCATGTCACCCGTCGATATGTGGGGGACTCCCAGTTCTTCGGAAAGCATCTTTGCCTGTGTTCCCTTCCCCACTCCCGGCGGCCCGAACAGAAGAACGCGCATGTTGTGTCGATCCTGTGTGATGTGTGGGTGAATGATTGTCGGCGAGCGCAAGCTGCCCGCACGCCGCCTCGATATCCTCTCCGGCACTCGCGCGCACCATGACGGTCAGCTTCGCCTTCCGGAGCCCGTCGGCGATTTCTTCCACGCGGGGGGACGGCGCGAGCTGCGCGGCAAACCCCCGCGGGTGCGTGAAGCCGATCGTGTGAAAGGGGATGATGTTGATCTTGGACGGCACCCTGCGCGCGAGCGCGATCAGCCTCTGGACGTCCCGGGGGGCGTCATTGATCCCGTCGAAGAACACCACCTCGAACGTGAGACGCTGTTTCGTCCTGCGGTAGTAATACTCCATGGCTTCGGTGAGCGCGCGGAGGCCGAACTTCCTGTTGATCGGCATCAGCCGGGTGCGGGTCACGTCCACCGCGCTGTGGAGGGATACCGCGAGCCGGAAGCGCCGGTTCTCGTCGGCCATCCTGCGGATCTCCTCCACCCTTCCCGCGGTCGAGACGGTGATCCGCCGTGCGGTAATCCCCGCGCCGGCGACCAGCAGGTCGGCGGCTTTCATGACCGCGTCGTAGTTGAGCAGGGGCTCTCCCATCCCCATGAAGACCACGTTGGTGATCTCCCTTCCCGCCTCGCGCCGGGCCGCAAGCACCTGCCCGACGATTTCGCCCGCCGCCAGGTTGCGCCGGAACCCCATCGTACCGGTCGCGCAGAATGCACAGTCCAGCGGACACCCGACCTGCGTGGAGACGCAGACCGTGAGCCGCCCCGGCTCTTCGGATTCTCTTCCCCCCGGGCCGGACCGGCCGGCGGCGGGGGGAATGATCACGCTTTCCACGCTCATGCCGTCGTGGAGGGAGAAGAGGAGCTTGACGGTTTCGTCCCTCTGCGATCGCCGGCTCTTTTCAAGCACCGGGCCCCCGGGGACAGCCCGCTCACCGAGCCGGCTCCTGAGCTCCCTGCCGAGATCGGTCATCTCGTCAAACGACGTGACCCCGCGGCCGTACAGCCACCTGTACAGCTGCGTCCCCCTGTAGGCGGGCTCCCCGGCCGCGCGCACGTACGCCGAGAGCTCCTCCCTCGTCATGCCGAGGAGATGTGTCCGTTCGTCGGTCATCGGGGAGTAATCTACGAAACTGGACACCCCTGTGCAACAGACAGAAGCGCCGTGGAGCCTTTCGGCGCCACGGCGCGTATGACAATCCGTGATTTCCGGGGAACATTTCCCGGATTGTGCGGGGAGACTACCTCTTGTGGCCGTACGCCTGGACGTAGGCCGAACAGATGAGCGAGCACCCCGTGGGGACCGGGGTCTTCGTGATCGACCCCTGGACGGTGAACGTGATGAGCTGCCCGCCCGTCACCGCGCTGACAAGCGCGTTGATGCCGGGCTGATTTCTCCGGATGTACTGAGAGGTGATCAGGGACTGCGGTGTGTTGAACGCCGTCCACGGCCCGTTGTACGTGATGAGCAACGTGCCGTTCACCGTCACGGTGCCGCTGCACGTACCGAGGTCCGGACCCGCGGTCTGGATGCGCACGTCGTACACCGACGCACCGTCAAGCGCATAGCCCGCGATGTCGTACATCGAGTCGGGGCTCACCGTGAAAAATCCGCCGTAGTTCGGGTTCGTTCCGGCGTTGATGTTGTACGTGCCGTTGAACGGCTTGAGATTGAGCGCGATCGTGAACGAGTCCGTCACGCAGTTGAACGCCATCAGCGGCAGGGCGGCAAGAACGCAAAGCACAAGAAAGCGTGTTTTCATACAGATTCTCCCCAGATGTAGTCAGATTCCGTGTTGTGTCGGAGCTCCGGCGGCGTGCCGTCAGCCCCCGAAGCCGATGCCGGCGGAATAGTTCGTTATGGACCCGAAGTTGGCGTCCGCAAAAATCGAGAAGAACACGACATGGATGCAGAGACCCACCGTGGCGCGGAAATTGTTCGCCCCGTCCATGGTGATGTCCACCGGCGCGAACGTCGTGTTGTCCGGCGTGTACTTCACTTCCATGCTGCTCTTTTCCCATGCGAGACCGCCGTACACCCTGAGGACGGACCAGCTCTTGCTGGCGTCGATGCCGATCGACGTGCCGTTGAAATTGATCAGGTCGCCGAACGTGAACTTGTTGTAGAACACGTGCGCGGCCACGTCGAGCGGGATCATGGGAAGATACTGGCTGATGCTGTGCTGGACGCCGATCCCCCAGAGCGTCGCCTTCGGGTACGGGTCGATCGCGGGGGTGGCAAGAAACCGTATAACCGCGCGGGTCCCGAAGAGATCCCCGATCGTGAGCTGCGGCGCGGCCAGTGGAACGACGGACGTTTTGACGAGCCCGTCGGCGAATCCCCTGTAGGTGAGGCTGGTGTTCACGTCCGTCACGGTTCCCGCTTTGCCGCCGAACAGCGTCGCCGTCTGGAACGTCGCGGGATTGAATCCCGCGGGCGAATTGAGCGTGTAGGTCTTCTGGTTGTCCCCCACCATGGAAGCCATGCCGACGATATCAAGGCTCAGGTGGAACCCCATCCTGGGGATTTCCGCGGAATGGAACATGCCGGCATTCATGTTCGTGCCGAACAGGTCCGCCGCAGGCTGAATGTACCCCTTCACCGCGTCGGCGGCGAATTGCTGGAGCGTCGATTCAAGCGACTGCGCGTTCCCCGTCGCGGCAATCGCAAGGAGCGTGCATGTCGCCGCAAGGGCGCGGAGCCGTGCCAAGCGTGAAAGCAGGTTCATTCTGTCTCTCTCCTATGAGTGTTCATATGTAACCAAAATATGGGGAAAAAGTTCGGAAAGATCAGGCACAACGTGCGTGCTTCGAATCACAGCGCCTGAAAACTCCCCTGGACGGCCCCGTTCGCCCCTTTATCGGTCCGGGGGCGCCGATCTCAGCGCCTCCAGGAGCCCCCCCATATCGGGGGGGAGAGGGGTGTCAAAATACATCTCCTGCCGGTTCACGGGATGCAGGAACCCGAGCGTCTTCGCATGCAGCGCCTGCCGCGGCATCATGAGAAGGAACCGCTGCACCTGCGCTTTCTGCCCTCCCCCTCCGCTCCCCCAGACGATGCGCCTCCCGTTGTACGTCGGATCCCCGAAGACGGGATGGTTGATGTGCGAGAGATGGACCCGGATCTGGTGCGTCCTCCCGGTGCGGAGCTTCAGGCGGAGGAGCGCAAGGTAGGGAAACTGCTCGAGGACCGTGAACTCGGTGGCCGCGGACTTTCCGCCGTCGACGACGGCCATTTTCTTCCGGTCGGATTTGCTCCTGCCCAGTTCGGCCTCGATGAGCCCGGAGGATTCCCGGAACCGTCCCCAGACGACCGCCTGGTACTCGCGCCGGATCGTCCGCCGGGCGAACTGCAGGGCCAGCTTCGCGTGCGCGTTTTCGTTTTTCGCGACGACCATGACGCCGGATGTCTCCTTGTCGAGGCGGTGGACGATCCCCGGCCGGACAGGGTCGGCGCCCGAAGCGAGTTTCCCGCAGTGATAGAGGAGCGCGTTGACGAGCGTCCCGGTGTAATTGCCGTGCGCGGGATGCGTCACCATGCCGGCGGGCTTGTTCACGACGATCAGGTCGTCGTCCTCGAAGAGGATCTCCACCGGTATGTTCTCCGGGAGCGCATCGGCGGGAGGCGGGCCGGGGAGCGAGATGGCAATGACGTCGTCCGGCATCACCGTGTAACTCGGCCGGACCTCTTTGCCGTTGACGAGGACCGTCCCTTTGCGGATGGCCTGCTGCACTTTGTTTCTCGTCGCGTTCTCGACATGGCCGGTGATGTAGATATCCAGCCGCTCTTTCTTCTTGCCGGGAGGGACCCTGATCTCGAGGACGTGTGGCATAGGAGGAGTGTGTGCGGCCGGCGCCGGAAGCCGGTGCGAGGCGCCGCTACTTCCGGGTCTGCGTCCCGTGGTCGGCGGCTTCACCGGCCGGCCCGGGCGCGTAGGGCCCTGGCCCTTCGGCCTGCTCCGCCGCACCGGCCGACCTGTGGAAAAACAGGAGAAGAACCACGCCGAGCGTAACGGAGGCGTCGGCGATGTTGAAGACGGGCCACCGCGTCAGCTGGTATCCGAAGATGTTAATGTCGAAGAAATTCATGTCCAGGAAGTCGACGACCTTCCCGTAGAACAGGGGCGCGTCGCCGTACATGACGCCGTAGAAGACCCGGTCGATCAGGTTGCCGAGCGCCCCGCCCAGGATCATCGCGAGCGAGATCCGGAACCCGAACGACTCCCTCCGGGCGTGGTACATGTAGGCGACGATGGCGGCGCTGGCGGCAACGGAAAAGAGGGAGAAAAAGAGCTTTCCCCCGATGTCGATGCCGAAGGCCATCCCCGGGTTCTCGATGTACGTGAGCCGGAGGAAATTCCCCAGGAACGGGCGGCTGGAACCGTAGGGGACGCCGCTCAGGGATATCCCGAGCGCGGGGATCGACGCTCCCTTGACGAAGATCTTGGCGAGCTGGTCGCTGACGACGATGATGAATGAAAAAAAGAGCACCCTCACGCGCTACTTCCCCGCCTTCTTTTTTGCCAGAGCGATCCGCCCCTTTTCGCACGGGAGCCCCGTGTTCTTGTACTCTGCGCAGGTCTGTGCCGTGGGAACGGCTTCGAGCCGCTCTTTGGGCACAAGGAGCCCGCACGTCTTGCAGACGCCGTAGGTCTTCGCGTCGATCCTCGCCAGCGCGTCGTCAAGCTGGTTGACGAATTTGCTCCCGCGGGAGGCGAACAGGAATGTCTTCTCCCGTTCCATCGCGTCGGTACCCTGCTCCATGTGCAGGGAGTAGTTCGAACTCTCGCTGATGTATTCCCCGGTGGTGACGTCCATCATGCTCTCCTTCAGGGAATCAAGCTCCTCGACGGTTTCTTTCCGCTTGGCAAGGATCATTTCCCTGAAGTGTTTCAGATCCTCCGGGGGATAGGCCTTCGGCGCCGCTGCGACCTGTGCGATCATCCGCGCGGTCGGTGCCTTCCGGGATGGGCTCTTCTCCGTCTTCGCCGCGGAGGCCTTCTTCGGGCCGGCGCCGGCCTTTTTGTTCTGCCTGGCCCTGGCAGCGGTCTTTTCCTTCATGATCTGCACGGTGCTTTTGACAACCGCCTTCGACCCCTTTTTTGTCGCCATTGCCGTGTGTTCTCCTTTTGAAAATCGGTTAATGCCTTCCGCGGCGGGCAATACTCGCCGTGATCTCCTCTCCGTTCAGATCAAATGATGCCGTGAATTCGCCCTCATGGAATTCCGCCGACAGCTCATCCGCAAGCGTCTCCGCGGTGATGTACGCGCGCCTGTCGCCGAGCGTGGAGGTGAGCTTGACGGACGCCCGCAGGGCGATCGTGATGTGATCGGTCACCGCGAACCCCGCGTCCTTCCTCATGTTCTGCACGCGGTTGACGAACTCCCGCGCGATCCCTTCCGCGAGAAGTTCCTCCGTCATTTCCGTGTCAAGGGCGACGGTGATCGTCCCGTCCGATTCGACGAGCCATCCCTTGATGTCCTCGCGCAGGATCTCGACGTCCTCCCGGGCGATCGTGACCGTCGTTCCGTTCACGCCCAGGGAGAGCGTCCCCTCTTGTTCGAGCCTGCCGATCTCGCTCTCGGTGAGATCGCGGATGCGCAGGGCGACCTGCTGGACTGATTTCCCGAACTTCGGTCCGATCGACTTGAAATTGGGTTTCGCGGTTCTCCTGACGATCCCCGATTCGTCCCCCACGTATTCGACCGCCTTGACGTTGATCTCGTCCAGGATGACGTCTTCCATGCGCCGGACATCCTCCCGCTCCTGCTCCCCCGCGATGGGCAGGATGATGCGGCTCAGGGGCTGGCGCACCTTGATGTTCGATTTCATGCGCATCGCGCGGACGAGCATGACGATCTTTTCGGCCCTCTCCATCCGCTCTTCCAGCGCCGCGTCGATCTCGGCGCCGACGGGCTCGGGCATCAGCGCAAGATGGACCGATTCGGTCTCTTCCCGGTGCGTGATCCCGTTGAGGTTCCTGTACAGCTCCTCCGCCAGGAACGGGGCGAAGGGGGCCATGAGCTTGGCCACGGCGACCAGGCATTCGTACAGCGTCTGGTAGGCCGCAAGCTTGTCGCCCCCTTTTTCGCTCTTCCAGAACCGGCGGCGGTTCCTGCGAACATACCAATTCGACAATTGATCTATTGTGAAGTCGCTCACGCTCCGGGCCGCCTTCGTGACGTCAAAGGCCTCCATCTGGGCCGAATAACGCCGGATCATCGAATGAAGTTCGGAGATGATCCACCTGTCGATCTCCTGCCTTCCCGCGACCGGAATGCGCGGCTCCGCGTACGCAAACGCGTCGATATTGGCGTACATGGCGAAGAACGCGTACGTGTTGACGAGCGTGCCGAAGAACTTCCGCTGAACGTCGGCGAGTCCCTCTTCGTCGAACATCGTCGGACGCCAGGGGGGGCTGGTGCTGACAAGGTACCACCGGGTCGTGTCGGCACCGTACTTCGTCATGATCGCAAATGGATCGACCGTGTTGCCGACCGACTTCGACATCTTTTTCCCGGTCTTGTCCAGGATGAGCTCGTTGACCATGACCGCGGAATACGCCGGCCTGTCGAAGAGATACGTGCCGATGGCGTGCAGCGAGTAAAACCACCCGCGCGTCTGGTCGATGCCCTCGGAGATGAAATCCGCCGGGTAGCGCTCCCCCGAATCGATGAACGCCCGGTGTTCGAACGGATAGTGCCACTGGGCAAACGGCATGGCCCCGGAATCGAACCAGACGTCGATGAGCTCCGGCGTCCGCCGCATCGTCCCGCCGCACGCGCAGTTGAACGTGACGTCGTCGACGAACGGCTTGTGAAGGTCGAGCGGCTCCTTCACGCCGCGCCCCTGGCGGTACTCGGCGATGCTGCCGACGCATTTCTGCGCTCCGCACTTTTCGCAGACCCAGATCGGGAGGGGCGTCCCCCAGAAGCGGTCGCGCGAGAGGGCCCAGTCCTTGTTCTCTTCGAGCCAGTTGCCGAACCGGCCTTCGCCGACTTCGGGGGGGACCCAGGTGATCTGTTTGTTGAGCTCGATCATCCTCTTCGCATACTGCGTCGTGCGTATGTACCACGAATCGCGCGCGTAATACAACAGAGGCGTCTTGCAGCGCCAGCAATGGGGATAGCTGTGCGTGATCGTCTCTTTCCGGTAGAGGATGTGACGCTCTTTCAGAACCCGGATAATGTCCAGGTCGGCGTCCTTGACGAATTTCCCCGCGAAGTCCGGGACGTCGGGACCGAATTCTCCGCTCCGGTTGACGGGATGGATCGTGGGCAGGCCGTATTTCTTCGAGGTCTGGTAATCGTCTTCGCCGTACGCCGGCGCCATGTGGACGATGCCGGTGCCGTCCTCCGTCGTGACGAACGGGGCTTCGACGACGTAAAACGCCTTTTCGCGCACCGGGTGGTAATTGAATATCCTCTCGTACTCTTTCCCGGCGAGAGCCGACCCGGGGAATTTTTCCAGGACCGTGTATTCTCCCTCGAGGACTCCCAGGCGCGCCTCGGCGAGGATGAGCTTCTCCCCCCTGTGATCGACCTTCACGTACGTGACGGCCGGCGCGACGGCGAGCGCGACGTTCGCGATCAGCGTCCACGGCGTGGTGGTCCAGACAAGGAACGAGGTGTCCGGGACGTCTTTGAGTTTCATCCGGACATAGACGCTCGGATCCTTCACGTCGTCGTACCCGAGCGAGACTTCGTGCGAGGAAAGCGGGGTTTCGCAGCGGGGGCAGTACGGCTGGATCTTGTACCCCTTGTAGATCATCCCGCCGTCGAAGAACCTCTTCAGGGCCCACCAGACGGATTCGATATACTCGTTCTTGAGCGTGATGTACGGGTCGCTCATGTCGACCCAGTACCCCATCTGCTCGGTCATGTTCTCCCAGTCGGCCTTGTACTTCCAGACCGATTCCTGGCACTTCCTGTTGAATTCCGCGACGCCGTAACGGACGATGTCTTCCTTGTGCTTGAAGCCGAGCTGCTTCTCGACTTCGATCTCGACGGGAAGTCCGTGCGTGTCCCACCCGGCTTTCCGGTGCACCTGGAATCCCCGCATCGTCCTGTACCGGCACACAAGATCCTTCAGCGTGCGCGCCATGATGTGGTGGATGCCCGGACGTCCGTTCGCGGTGGGGGGGCCTTCGTAGAACGTGAACCCGGGGCGCCCTTCGCGCAGGGCAATGCTCTTCGCGAAGATCCCCCGCTCCTTCCAGAAAGCGAGGATCTCCTTTTCCACCGAGGGGTACGAAAGCCTGTCCGTGAGTTCCTTGAACATTGTCCCTGTAACGATTGACTGATTCAGAGCCGCTCCACGACGCCCTTCATGATCGCCGTCAGGTGCGGTTCCGTCTTCCCCGCCACGGCGATGATCTCTTCCACCCTGGCCACCTGGAGCGAATCCGGGAAACATTCGTCCGTGATGATCGAAAACCCGAGAACACGGAGCCCCATGTGGTTTGCCACGATGTTCTCCGGGACCGTCGACATGCCGACCGCGTCGGCGCCGATGAGCCGGAGGAACCTGTATTCGGCGCGCGTCTCCAGGTTGGGACCGGGGACCGCCACGAAGACGCCGCGTTCGATCCGGATCTTCAGGTCGAGCGCAACCTGGCCGGCCAGCGCGATCAGGTTCCTGCTGTACGGCTCCGACATGTCCGGAAACCGGGGGCCCAAGGTGTCGTCATTGGGCCCGATGAGCGGGTTGTCCCCGAGGAGGTTGATGTGGTCGGTGATGACCATAATGCTCCCCCGCGAAAACTGCGGGTTCATCCCCCCGGCCGCGTTGGAGATGAGCAGCGTCGTGACCCCCAGGAATTTCATCACCCGGACGGGAAACGTCACCTGCTCCATCGAGTAGCCTTCATAGTAATGGAAGCGCCCCTGCATCGCGATGACCTGCTTCCCGCCGAGCCTGCCGAATATCAGCTTGCCGTGGTGGGATTCGACCGTCGAGAGGGGAAAATGGGGTATCTCCCCGTAGTCGATGACCGTCTCCGGGACGATTTCGCGCGCCAGTCCCCCGAGCCCGGTGCCCAGTATGATGCCTACGGCGGGCTCCATCGAGGTCCTGGTTCTCAGGAACCGGACCGCCTCGTCAATGCGCTTGCGGAGTTCTGTCATTGTCCATGTTCTTCAGTATGCTCTCGACCTCGACCGATTCTTTCCCCGTCCCCAGGGAGGACCCGACCCCGAGATCTTCCGCCCCCCCCATGTCCAGCGTCTTGAGCAGGTCCAGCTCCGAGGAGAGGAGCACCCGCAGCCTCCCGATGAGCGATTCTTTCCTCGAGTTCAGCCTGTGGATCTCGGCATTCAGCTTCGCCAGGTCGGCATTGGCCTGCTCCACGATCTTTGCGCCGCGGGATTCCGCCTCCCGGATGATCGTCTCCGACTCGCGCCGGGCCGATTCGTACGTCCTGCCGGTCGCTTCCTGCGCCTGCAGGAGGGTCTGCTGGAGCGTCTTTTCTATCTGACGGTAGTCTTTGAGCTGGGTTTCGAGCTCGATGATCCGGTCGCGGGATTCCTTCTGAACCCGGAGGGCCTCCTCCAGGTCCGCGGCGACCATTTCCATGAACGTGTCGACCTCGACGGGGTCGTATCCCCGCATCAGCTTCTTGAATTCCTGCTTCCGGATATCGAGCGGTGTGAGCTTCATGGAGTCCTCCGCTGATGTTCAGCTCTTGTTCTCGGTCCGAATATGGCGGTCCCGATCCTGATGAGCGTCGCTCCTTCGTCGATGGCCACCTCGAAATCTCCCGTCATCCCCATCGAGAGGTGGCGCATCGTGACATTGGCCTGCCCGAACGAACCGATCTCCCCCCCGAGCTCCCGCAGCGTGCGGAACATCGGACGGGACCCTTCCGCCTCGGGGAGAAACGGCCCGATCGTCATGAGCCCCGCCACCTCGATGTGATCGCACGGGGCCAGGCTCCTGACAAGCGCCCCGGCCCGTTCCGGGGGAACGCCGAATTTCGTCTCCTCCCCCGTGGTGTTGACTTCGATCAGGCACTCGATCGTCCTGCCGGCCTTCGCCGCGCGGCGGTCGATCTCGAGGGCCAGGGGGAGCGAATCGACCGCGTGGATCATGTGAATCCAGGGGGCGATCTCTTTGACCTTGTTCGACTGCAGGTGGCCGATGAAGTGCCAGCGGACCGGCAATTCCCGGAGCTCGCTCTTCTTGGCCAGCAGCTCCTGGACGTAATTTTCCCCCACGTCCGCGGCGCCGGCATCGGCCGCCTCTCGCACCGCAACGGCGGGAAATGTCTTGGCCACGGCAATGAGCGTCACCTCGGAAGGGGACCGGCCCGCCCGCAGGCATGCCCGGGATATCCTCTCCCGGATCGAGTTGATATTGTCAGAAATCATTCAAAATCAAGAGTTTAATATAATCCATTGCCATCTGAAAATCAACGAAGAGGCGGGCGTTCCTTGACTTACCACTGTTTTTTGATTTACTTGATGAAGCAGGCTTGTAAGGAACAGCGAATGAGCATCCTCGATTTCGGTAATTTTGACGACGACCCTGAGGACGATCAGGGGCGGCGGGAGCGCTTCGAGGACGAACTGAAGAAGTACCGGGACTCCCTCAAAGACGGCTCTTCCGGGATCACGAACGCCGAAGCGCTCGAAGAGATCGTCAATTATTATTTCGACAACGAAAAGTACGAGGACGCCCTCCATTTCGTCAACCAGCTCCTGGTCATTGTGCCGTACAGCTCCGATTTCTGGCACAGAAAGGGGCTCATCCTGGCGAACCTGTACAAATACGAGGAGGCCCTCGAAGCCTACGAAACGGCGCTCCGGCTGAACCCGGTGGATCCGGAGGTCCTCGTGAACAAGGGGATCACGCTCGACGACCTGGGAAGGTTCGAGGAGGCGATCGCGAGCTTTAACGGGGCGCTGGAAATCGACCCGTCCCAGGAGGACGCCCTCTTCAACAAGGGGATCTCCCTCGAAAAAACGGGGCAATACGAGGAGGGAGCCCAGATTTTCAGGTTCATACTCGACGGCAACCCGGACCACAAGGATGCCTGGTACGAGATGGGGTATTGCTTCGATTACCTCGACAAACCCGCCGAATCCCTCCGCTGCTACGACGAGCATCTGAACCGCGACCCCTATAATTTCAACGCCTGGTACAACAGGGGCATCGTGCTCAACCGCATGATGCAATACAACCTGGCGATCGAGAGTTACGATACTGCGCTGGCCATCCACGAAAAATTCCCTTCTGCCTGGTACAATAAAGGGAACGCCTTCGCCAACCTGGGAAGGCTCCAGGATGCGATCGCGTGCTACCGGCAGACGCTCCAGCAGGACGACAAGGACGTGCCGGCATGGCACAACCTCGGGAACGCCTACGAGGAGCTGGGGGAATACGAAGACGCGATCAAGTGCTTCACGCAGGCGATCAAGAACGAGCCCGCGCACTACGAGTCGTACTTCGGCCGCGGAAGCTGCCATGACGCACTCGAACAGTGGCGCAAGGCGCTCGCCGACTACAACAAGGCGCTCGGGCTCTGCAAGGACTACCCGGAACTCTGGTACGCGAAGGCCGACCTCCTGTACAACATGGGGAAGCCGCGCGAGTCGCTCCTGAGCTACCGGATGGTCACAAAACTCGAACCGAAGAACTACGAGGCGTGGCTCGACTACGGGGAGACGCTCTTCGAGCTCGGGTACCTGAAGCAGGCATTGAAGTCGTTCGACCGCTCCGTCGAGGCCAACCCGTACGCGGCGGAAGCCTTCTACAGCAGGGCGAAGGTGCTCCTGGTGATGAACCGGGTGTACGAAGCGGTGGAATCGCTGAAGAATTCGTTCAAGCTCGATCCGGGCAAGCGGAAGCAGTTCGAGGAGGAATTCCCCGGGGTCAGATCGATCAAAGAGTTCAAGAGCCTCCTCCGCAAGTGAGGCCCGGTGTCCGCCCGTTCATGCCGACCTTGTTCTGATCCAGGGACGAGGTCGTTTTTTTTCACCGCCCGTTCGACAGTCCGATCAAGGAGGGAAGATGCTTTCTGAGGCGATTGCGTTGAAATATGACCGGCTCACGGACATCCTGCGGTCCATGGAGAGCGTGGCCATCGGGTATTCCGGGGGGGTGGACAGCACGCTCCTCCTGAAGGTCGCCGCCGACACGCTCGGCGGGCGCGCGGTCGCGATGATCGGCCGCTCGGAAACGTACCCGACGAGGGAATTCGAAGAAGCGGTCTCCATCGCCGCCGCGATCGGCGCGCGCGCGATCATCGTGCGAACGGAAGAAACCGACGACCTGAAGTTCAGGGAAAATCCCGCCGACCGCTGCTATTTCTGCAAGACGGAGCTCTTCGGAAAATTGGGCGCGATCGCCGAGCGGGAGGGGCTCCGCTGGATCGCCGACGGCACGATCACCGACGACGTCGGCGATTTCCGTCCCGGGATGAAGGCGAAAGCCGAAAAGGAAGTGCGCTCCCCGCTGCTCGAGGCCGGGCTCTCCAAGGCCGAGGTGCGCGAGATCTCGAAACACCTGGGGCTGCCGACCTGGGACAAGCCCTCCTTCGCCTGCCTCTCCTCCCGGTTTCCGTACGGCACGGCGATCACGCGGGAGAATCTCACGCGCGTTGACCGCGCGGAGTCGCTGTTCCGCGACCGCGGCTTCCGCGCATTCCGCGTCCGGTTTCACGATGCAAGCACCGCCCGGATCGAGGTCAGCCCGTCGGAGTTCCCCCGGATCCTGGAACCCGGTCTCCGCGGGGAGATCGTCGGTGCCCTGCGGGAGCTGGGCTTCATCTACGTCACGCTCGACCTGCAGGGCTACCGCACCGGGTCGATGAACGAGGTCCTGAGCGAAGAAACGCGGTCACGGTATTCCGCAGGGCACTGACCGCCAACTATTCCGCCCCCACGGTTATGGCCTACCGCAAATTCGATTCCGAGATCGCTGTCCGCCCCGACGACATCGACATGAACAACCACGTCCACACCTCGCGCTACATGGACTACGTGCTCGCGGCCCGGTTCGACCAGATGAACCGGTGCTACGGCATGCCGATGGAGCGATTCACGGAGAACGGATGGGGATGGTTTGTGAAATCGTGCCGGATCGAGTTCAAGCGGCCCCTTGCGACCGGAGAGACGGCCGTCGTCCGCACGTGGCTCGACTCGTTCGCCGGGAGCGACGCGCTCGTCCGGTTCCAGATATTCCGCAAATCCACGATGAAGATCGCCGCCGAGGGCTCGATCGTCAACACGATGATCAGCACGGCATCGGGAAGAGCCATGCCGATCCCCGAACAGGTGATCGCCCAGTACACGCAGTTCACCGAACAGGAGCCGCAATGAACAGGCCGACGTTTCCTCTCCTCTTGATCCTCGCGCTGTCCGGATGTACGCGGCAGCAGGACGGCGTGATCGCGTTCCAGTCCAACCGCGACGGCAATTTCGAGATCTACACCATGGATGCGCAGGGCGCCGGACAGCGGAGGCTGACGGAGAATGCCGCGAACGACATCACCCCGTGCTGGTCCCCCGACGGCGCACGCATCGCGTTCGCCTCCGACAGGGACGGGACGTGGGACATCTATACGATGGCGCCGGACGGGTCGGATCTGAAGCAGCTGACGAAGGGCTCGGGCGCCAACACCGCCCCCTCCTGGTCCCCGCGCGGGGACAAGATCCTCTTCATCTCGACCCGGGACGAGATTTACGGCGACGTGTACAGGATGAACCCCGACGGGAGCGGCACGGAACGCCTGACCGCGGATTCGCTCGTCAAGGACACTCCGCTCCTCACGCCGGACGGAAAAACCGTGATCGTGACGGTGAACACCAGGGCGCGGCTGACGATCGCCGCCATCGACATCGCCACACGGAAGGCAACGCCCCTGACGGGTCCCGACCACGACAGTTTTTCCCCTGTGCTCTCCGCCGAGGGGAAGGAGATCATGTTCGTCTCCGACAGGGACGGCCGGCTGCAGGTCTATACGATGGCGGTCGACGGCGGCGGCCAGACGCGGCTGACGACGGACGGCGTCGACGAGCGGACGCCGTGCTACACGGCAACGCCGGGGGTTATTCTCGCCGCAAGAAAGGGGGGGATATGCCGGTTCTCGCTTTCGACGCACACGGACACCGTGCTGTCGTTCAAAGGGGATATCGCCCCTTCGTGGCACACCCGCTGAACGCATTCCGGAGGAACGGGCATGAACTTCTACCAGAAGCTGCGCAGGATCCAGAAGAACAACGACAGCCTCCTGTGCATCGGGCTGGATACCGATATCGACAGGATACCCGAGTTCCTCTTCGAGTGGGGCGATCCCGTCTATGAGTTCAACCGCAGGATCATCGATGCAACAAAGGATCTCGTCTGTGCCTACAAGATCAACCTTGCGTTCTACGAGGTGACGGGGGAACACGGATGGTACACGGTCCACCAGACGCTCGCCCGGATCCCGGAAGAGATCGTGACGATCGGGGACGGGAAGCGCGGGGACATCGGCAATTCCTCCGAACGCTATGCGAAGCTCTTCGTCGACGACTACGAGTTCGCGGCGTCCACCGTCAACCCGTACATGGGGGGTGATTCGGTGGCGCCGTTTCTGAAGAATTCACGGCAGGGAGCGTTCGTTCTCGCGCTTACGTCGAACCCGGGGGCGCGCGATTTTCAGTATCTCCCGGTGCGGGGAAAGCCGCTCTACGAGCACGTGATCGCACGGGCCCGGAAGTGGAACACTCGCAACAACTGCGGGCTTGTCGTCGGCGCAACCCGGCCGAAGGACCTGAAGCGCATTCGCTCTCTCGTCCCCGGCATGCCGCTCCTGATCCCGGGTGTGGGCGCGCAGGGTGGGGACGTGCGCTCCGCGGTACGGTACGGCTGCGCCGCGGACGGGACGATGGCGATCGTCAACGCCAGCAGGAGCATCATCTACGCGTCGCGCGGGGAAGATTTTGCCCGTGCGGCCAGGGAAGCGGCGCGTGCCCTGCGGGACGAAATGAACGTCTACCGACGGAAGTACTTCCCCCGGTAGAGCGCCCCTCTCACACACCCATCCCGGGGGATGGGAACTGAAGGCTCCGCATGGCTTCAGCGCGCATCCCCGAACGATTCCTCCGCTGCGTCTGGCAGCACCGGTTGTTTTCCTCTTCCGCTCTCTTCACGTCGGACGGCGCGCGCGTCGCGGTCCGGTTTCCCGGCCGTGCGAACACGGACGGGGGCCCGGATTTCACCGGCGCCTTGATCCGGATCGGCGGGGTGCTCTACCGGGGAGACGTGGAGCTCCACATCAGGGCGGGTTCCTGGCGCGCGCACGGCCACGACGCTGACCCGCATTACAACGGCGTGATTCTCCACGTCGTATACCTTCCTCCCCCGCCGGGGCCTCCGCTGCGCACCGCCGCGGGACGCTCCGTTCCGCTCGTCGTCCTCTCCCCCCGCGTCGATCCTCTGCTCTACGGGAGGTGCCGCCGCGCGATGCGCCGCGGCGAACGCGCGGCTCTTCCGTGCCGGAACGTGAAGGGGAATATCCCGACTGCAGTCCTCACGCACATCTTCAGCGCCGCGGGACGAAGGAGGATCAACCTGAGGGTGCGCTCCCTGGGAAGGCGGTTCTCCCAGATCGCCGCGGAGTGCGGCGAAGAATCCCGTCCGGGGTCCCCTCCCGCCTCCCGCGGGGACTCGCCCGCATGGGACCAGATTCTGTACGAGTGTCTCCTGGAAGGAATGGGGTATGCGCGAAACCGGATCCCGTTTCTTGCGCTCGCCCGCCGGGTGCCGCTCTCCCTCCTCCTGGCGCAGGCGGAGGGAAACGCGCTCAGAATCCAGGCGATCCTCTTCGGAGCCGCGGGTCTGCTTCCGTCCGCCGTACCGGCGGGGGACCGCGCGTGCCGCGTGCGCGCGGGAATTCTCGGACGCCTGTGGCGCTCCCTCCGCTTCCGCTGCGGCATCACTCCGCTTCACGAGGGGGACTGGATGTTCTTCCGTCTGCGGCCGGTGAATTTTCCGACGGCGCGGCTGGCCGCATTCTGCCACCTCCTGCCGTCGTTCTTTGACGGTCACCCCCTGGTCCGGATGCTCGACATGCTCGGGGGGCCGGACGCCTCGGGGGATGCGCACCGCCGGGCGCTCGCGGCGATGCTCCGCATTGCACCCGACAGGTTCTGGCGGCGGCACCGGCATTTCAGGGGGGAAAAATCGGGAGGGGGGATCGCTCTGGGGACGGCCAGGGTTCACGAGCTCATCGTCAACGGGATCGTCCCGGTCCTCCTCCTCTATGCACGGCTCAACGGGGACCGTGCCGTCCGGCGGGAGGCGCTCGCTCTTCTCCGGTCGCTTCCCCCCGCGGCGGAGAACGCGGTGTCACGGCTCATGAACGCCGCGCTTGCGGGGGGAAGGGACGTCCCCTGGTCTCACGTGGAACTCCAGGGGATGCTCCACATCTACAGGCTGTACTGCTCGCGCGCCCGGTGCCGCCTCTGCCCGGTGACGGCTCCCCCCGGCGTGCGGGCGGCGGCGCGGGGACTCAGAATGTCACGCCGATGGTCACCGGCACGTACGTCGAGGTGTTCACATCGGTGAAGATCCAGGCATATTTCACTTCGAGAAAGAGCTTGATGCCGATCTTCACGTCGACGCCCAGACCGACGTCGACGGCCGTCTTGCCTCCCTGCGTCGCCGACGGGATCGTTGCGCCGGTGATCCCCGGAAGCGATGTCGTCACCTGATCGCGGGTCAGCCACGCGAGCCCCACCCCGCCGGTGAGATAGGGGGTGATCACCGGGAGAGGAAGCACCGGCATCTTGCCGTTGATGGAGACGCTGACGATCCCGAGCCCGCCCCCGTTGATGGACAGCTGGTCGACAATCCCGCCGAGGAACGGGCGGAATGAATCCCGGAATTTGCTTTCGTCGATGGCGTAGTGGATATAATCCGCCGAAAGACGGAAGCTGAAGACCATGAGGTTGGCGTCCGCGTGCACGCCCCCGCCCCAGCCCGCGCCGTAGGCGCTGCTGATCTGCTGGTTCGTGCCGCTGACGGAGGGTCCCGGGAAATTGCTGCTCGTAAAGTTGGCGTGGACGCCGAATTCGAATCCCGGGCCGAGCGCAAGGGCGTCCGTGGACACCGACGCAAGCGCGATGAGCACGGCGGTCGACAGGATGATGCGTTTCATTGTCAGTCTCTCCGGAGTTGTGAGGTTATGTTTTCTGCTGTTTCTTCCGCGCCGCGGGGAAGAGGATGTTGTTGAGAATCAGGCGGTAGCCGGGGGAATTTTTGTGAAGCGCGAGATCGGTCGGCGGGTTCCCGACGGCATGCTGGTAGTCTTCCGGGTCGTGACCGCCGTAAAACGTGAACGTGCCGCGTCCGAAGTTGCCGTGGAGATACTTCACCTCGTCCGTCCCCTGCTTCTCCGCGAGGATCGTGACGCTGGTCTTGATGAGGCTCTTCCTGAAACCGGTGGTCTGCCCCATGAACCCCTTGATGACGTTGACGTGGTTCTGGGTCAGCATCGTGGGGACCGGATCGTATTTCGCCGAGAACTCGAAGAGCGTGAAGTAGTCGGTTTCGGGATTCTGCGTGCCGAGCATGTCGCTGGGTGGCTCGTCGATGTCCGAATACTCGTAGCGCAGGGGGTTCTTCTCGACCGTAAACCCGGTGAACGCGAGCGTTTTGCCGAAGTCGAGCTTCGCCTGAAAGTCGGGATCGGGGGGGTCGCCGTCGTACATGACGTCGCAGATGTCCGTGTTCTCGGCCGCAAGCGCGATGTCAAACGTATCGGTGGCCGAACACATGGCGAACATGAATCCCCCCGCCGCGACGAACCGGGCGATTGCCCGGGCCACGGCCTTCTTCTCCTCGGAGACCTTCTTGAACCCGAGTTTGTGCGCCTCCTGCTCGAGCTGCGCCACCTGCGCCTGGTACCAGGCAGCCCCGGCGAAGGACGCATAGAATTTGCCGTATTGCCCGGTGAAGTCCTCGTGATGCAGGTGGAGCCAGTCGTAGTCCGCGAGTTTTCCCGCAAGGACCTCGTCGTCCCACAGCTTGTCGTATTTGATCTGGGCATAGTCCAGGGCCAGCGTGACCGCGTCGTCCCACGGCTGGAAGCCGGGGGGGACGTACACCGCCACGCGGGGCGCCTTTTCCAGACGCACCACGTCCATGTTGTTGTCGTCCCGCTGCACTTCGGCGTATATCGCTGAGGCCGCGGAGGCGGACTCCTCGGTGAACGAAACGCCCCGGACCAGACACTCGCTCGAGACGAAATCGTGGGCGTCGAGCATGAACGACCCCCCGCGGTAGTTCAGCAGCCAGTCGATCTCCAGCCCGCGGGAGAGCGCCATGTAGGCGATCCCGTACGCTTTCAGGTGATCGGTCTGCGTCAGATCCATGGGGATAAGGATCTTCCCCTGGGCAATGGCCTCCCCGGATCCGCACAGAAGAACAAGCCAGAGCACAAGACTCCGTGCCGGTGTCATCGTCAGAATGATCCCCCCCTCATCTCGAGGATTTGCTGCCGGGCCCGCCCGGCCAGTATGGACTTCGGAAAGTCCGCAAGGAGCTTTTCGTACGCCGCTTCGGCCCGGGCCTGGTCGTGCATGCCGTACCGGTAGACCCCGGCAAGGTTGAACTGCGCCCGGTCGAGCTCAATGCTGCTCTCCCGGAAATCCCTGAGAAGCCGTTCGTACGAGGAGGCGGCGTCGCGGAAGAGTCCGGCGCCCGCCTGGAGCTCCGCCACGGCCATGAGCGCATCGTCGACAAGAGGAGCGCGCGGGAACGACTCGATCACGGACAGGAACAGAGCGATCGCCTCGGTGTTCTTTCCCTGCCGGGCGAGATATTCCGCCTCCCCGTATTTCCGGAGCGCGGCGGGAGCCGCCGGGGCGTTCTCCGCGAGGAACGCCCCGAGCCGGAGGGCGTCGTTGGCATAATCCGCCTTCATGTTGACGGAGATCTGTGCGAGCTTCCCCATTGCCGAGTCGAATCGCCCGCCGAAGTAGTCGATCTCCGCAAGCCGGAAAACCGACTCGTCGTGCTCGTCGGGAAGCGCATCGGGCGCGCCGAGGACCTCCCGGAAGTACACGACCGCCTTCGCGGTATCCCCGCGCGCGACCTGGATCTTCCCCAGCATCAGCGTCGCGTCGTTGCGCAGCGCGGGGAGCGCGCCGGCCTCGCCTATCACGTGGCCGAGCGACGCCACCGCCCCTTCCCGGTCAAGGAATTTTTCGTTCTGTATCCGCGCAATCCTGTACCACGACCGGGCGGAAAACTCCGTGCGCGGATAGTCCTCGATCACCTTCTGGAACAACCTGACGGCCCCGCTGTAGAGCGGGACGGCTTCGGTGGCCGGCGTGCTCCGCACCGGCGTGGCAAACGTGTCGGCGCCCGCCTGGAGCTCTTCGAAGGCGGCCGCGTATCCGTACCGGGCCCGGGGCATCAGGGCGGCGCCGAGCGGCACGTTGATCGCTTCCTGGTACGCCCGCGCCGCGACGGCGAAGGCTTTCTCGCCGGCGGCGCGTTCGGCGAACGTGAAGATCTCTCCGCCGTGCGCCCCCGCAAGCGCGTCGATCGTTCTGTAGACGTCGAACGCCTCTTCGTATTTCTTCCCCTCCATCTCGAGCCAGCCCAGAATCTGGAGAAGCGGGAGATCTCCTCCTCCGCCGATCTCCCGGCGGATCACCGCGGCGGCGGCAGCCCTCCCTTCTTCCCGTCCGGTCATCTGCGCCAGCCGGCTCTGCACGAACGAGAGCTGGGCGGGGTTCTTCCGGAGCCACCGGAGGTATTCCTCCGTCGACCCGGCGTAGTTCATCGTCGAGGCGAAGAGCTGGGCAAGCTCAAGCGTGAACAGGTCGCCGTCTCCCGTTTCCGCGCGCCCGCGGCGGTACACCTGCGCGGCGCGGTCGAGAAGCCTGTTTTCGATCATCACCGAGGCGACGAGCCGGTAGCCCCCCGGATTTTTCGGGTCGGCGGCGATCGCCGTGTCCCACTGGGCGTCAGCGGCCTTCTCGCTCCCCGCCCGGTAAAGCACGCTGCCGAGCATGGCATGAAGGTTCGGATCGGCGGGGGCACGGGAGAGCCGGCTGCGGAGAAGGGCGATGACCCGGTCGTACTGCTTCAGCTGCATCCACATCCGCTCAACGGCATCGAGAAGGACGACATTCGCGGAATCCCCCCGGAGAAGGGCCTCGTACAGCGCCGCGGCTCGCTCGTATTCCCCGGCCTGCTCCAGGCCCTGCGCCAGCCGAAACTTTGCATCCCGGTCGGACGTTTGAGAAAGGACGGTCCCGCACATGCCCGGGCCGGAAAGCACGGTACAGGTCACCGCGCACAGGAGGACGCGCCGTACCGCGCGGACGCCGGTGCGTTTCTTGATAGCCAGATCTCTTTTCCGTACCTTGGAATACTGTATAGAGGGGCCTCCATCACGCACGTGACATCTCCGCGCACTATCGCCATCCTCGGGTCGACCGGCTCGATCGGTTGCAGCACGCTGGAAGTGGCTGCCAGCTATCCCGACCGGTTCCGCGTTCTCTATCTCTCCGCCAACAAGAATATCGACCTTTTGCGGGAGCAAATCAACACGTTCCGCCCGAAGGGCGTCGTGGTGATCGACCCGGAACGCGCGCCGGCGCTCCGCTCCGCCGTGGGCAATTCCGTGGAGATCCTCTCCGGAACGGAAGGACTCCTGGAGATCGTCAGCAGGGACGACGTGGACATCGTCCTGAGCTCGCTCGTCGGGTTCGCGGGACTGAAGCCGACGCTGCGCGCGGTGGAGGCGGGAAAGGACGTCGCGCTGGCGAACAAGGAGACGCTCGTCGTCGGCGGGGAGCTCATCATGCCGCACGTGCGCGCGGGCGACGTGCGGCTGCTTCCGGTGGACAGCGAGCACAGCGCGATTTTCCAGTGCCTGCAGGGGGAAGACGCGCGAACGATTGAACGGCTGATCCTGACGGCCTCCGGCGGACCGTTCCTGCATCTCGAACGCGAAAAGTTCGCATCGGTCACCGTCGCCGAAGCCCTCAACCATCCGACGTGGCGGATGGGAAACAAGATCACGATCGATTCCGCCACGCTGATGAACAAGGGGCTCGAGGTGATCGAAGCGTACTGGCTGTTCGGCGTGCCCCCCGAAAAGATCGAGGTCGTGATCCATCCCCAGTCCCTGATCCATTCGATGGTGGAATTCGTCGACGGATCGATGAAAGCGCAGATGGGCATCCCGGACATGAAGCTCCCCATCCTGTACGCGCTGGCCTATCCGGACAGGCCTCCGGCCGCGTCCCGGCGGATCGATTTCGCCACGCTCCGCGAGATGACGTTTCACCCCCCGGACCTCGGGAAATTCGAGTGCCTGGGCCTCGCCTTCCGCGCCCTCAGGTCCGGGGGAACCGCGCCGGCGGTGCTGAACGCGGCGAACGAGGTGGCGGTCGCCATGTTCCTCGACGGGGAGATCCCGTTCTCCGCAATCCCCGGCGTCATCCGCGACGCCCTGGACGCCCACGTCCCCCAGATGACATTCACGTTCGGCGACCTCGAACGGATCGACGCGGAAACCCGGGACCGGGTACGCAGAATCCAGGCCACGACAATTTCCTGACGGGAACCTATGCAATTTCTGAAGATGGCGCTCGATCTTATCGTGATTCTCGGCGTGCTCGTGTTCGTCCACGAGTTCGGCCACTTTCTTGCCGCCAAACTGTGCGGCATGAGGGTGGACCGGTTTTCCATCGGATTCCCTCCCCGGGCATTCGGCAGGAAGATCGGGGAGACTGACTACTGCGTGTCGTGGCTCCCGCTCGGCGGGTACGTGAAGATCGCCGGGATGGTCGATGAGAGCATGGACGTGGAATTTCTGAACAAGCCTCCGGAGCCGTGGGAGTTCCGGTCCAAGCCCATCTGGCAGAGGATGATCGTCCTCTCGGCCGGCGTGTTCATGAACCTTGTCCTGGCGCTCGGGATCTTCGCGGCAGTTCTCTATTCAACGGGGAAGACTGTCCGCGAAACGACCGAGGTCGGTTTTGTCACGGAGGAAGGCATCGGGGCCCGGGCGGGGATGAGGGAGGGGGACAGGATCCTGGCGGTCAACGGCGCATCCGTCACGACCTGGGAGTCGATGCTTGACGCGCTGTATGCCGGCGCGGAGCAGGGAGACGTGACGGTCGCCGCCCGGAGAAACGGGCGCGACACGACATTCCTCTTCCCGCACCAGGCCACGCAGGACCCTGCCCGCACCGGGTTCGGCCTCGTTCCGGCCGGGACCGAGATTTTCGTCGGAGCGCCCGAGCATGGAAAGCCTGCGGAACGGCTCGGGCTCCAGGCGCAGGATGTCCTGCTCGCGATTAACGGGGTCCCGATCCGGGACATTCAGATCGTGCTCCAGCTTGTGAAGCAGAATGCCGGAAAAGAAATCTCCGTCCAGTGGCGGCGGGGGAACGAGCGGATGAGCGGGACCACCGTGCCGACGGCGGACGGACACATCGGGATTCCTGTCGAGCAGGATTACACCGGACCCCGGACGCATGTCGACTACACGCTGCTCGAGGCGGTTCCCGCGGGGGGCAGGCTCATGGTCTTCGTGACCGCGAGCTTTGCCGACCAGATGTGGCAGCTTGTCTCGGGAAAGATACACTTTGCGGACGCGGTCGGGGGACCGATCAAGATCGCCCAGCTTGCATCACAGTCATCGGACCGCGGGTTGCTGACGTTCCTCAATTTCATGGCGCTTCTCAGCGTCAACCTGGCGATCATCAACATTCTTCCGTTCCCGGCGCTCGACGGCGGACACCTTGCGTTTCTTGTCTATGAAGGAATATTCCGGCGGGAGGTTCCCCTGGGGGTCAAGCTCGGGTTTCAGAAGTTCGGCATCGTCGTCCTCCTGGCCTTCATGGCGTTCGTGATCGTCAACGATATCATCCACTTCTAGGGGGGCGGGGCCGGGCGGTCCGTCCGGAGCGCTTCGAGGAATGTCTGGAGCGCCGCGAGGATTTCTTTCCCCGCTTCCTGCCTGGCCGTTCCGTTGACAAGCGCGGTAACCGCGTAGATGCGCCCGTCGGAAGCGAGCACCACCGTCCGGGTCATGTCCCCCGAACCGTTATACTCCAGATCGTACGTCACCGCTTCCCTCCCTCCAATGTCCGTCCGTCCGGGCTCCCGCGTGACAATGCCGGGCTTGCTCGATGTCTCGAGCGCGGCCGTCAGCTTCGCGACCTGCAGGAGTCCTTCCCCCCCGAGATCCCCCCGTTCGAGCGCCCGGACGTGCACCTGGCGCACCGTCAGGCTCCCCGCGTAATCGTCGCGCACAAGCCACACGGCCCTGTCGGCGGCGACGCTGTCCGCCGCCGCGTCGAACCACCCGGCGGGAAGCCGGTAGCGTATCGTGCCGTCACGGGACACCGCGTAGGGAACAGGAGCCGCCGGCGCGGCGGCCGGGGGCGGGGGCACGCAGGCGGGCAGAAGCGCCCCGATGAAGAGCGGAAGCACCCACCGCACCGGCGCGATGTATGGGGAACGACGGAGTTTCACGGATTCACAGAAGGGAAGGACCTATTCGCCGGGCCGTTTGTACTGCTCGGCCTCCAGCGTGAACATGATCGAAATGCGGTGGGTGTTGTCGAGTTGATCGGCTCCCCCGAACCTGGCAAACGAATAGTCGATGTTCAGCTTCGGAAAATGCACGCCGGCGCCCAGCGTGAGCTGCTTGACATCGCTGTAACCGACGCGAAGGGCGACGAGGTTCCTGAACGCATATTCCATCCCGCCGTGAATGTCCAGGCTCACCGGACCGATATGCGCTTCGGAAGCCGTCTGCCGGTTTTCGAACCGCACGTCGAAGTCAGCCGCAGGCGCGAGCCGTCCGCCGAGCAGATCGATGTAATACGCGGTCCCGAGCTTCACCGTGGGGGAGATCAGCTCGTTGCGTCCGGTGTTCCACGCCACGAGCGTCGTCGTGATGTCCTGCAGGTTCGCCCCGAAAAACAGATTGTCGTACGGGTTGTACCAGAAGCCGACGTCGAACCCGATCCCCATGGCGCTGTATTCGGCGAGGTCGCGCCGGATGAGCTTCACGTTCGCACCGTACGAAAACGTCTCCGTCTGCCTGTGGGCGTACGTAAAATAAAGAGCCCAGTCGGCCGCGTTGAAGTACGTCACGCGTGACGGGTCCACGCGCGTGAACTGCGTCGGATCATAGGTGAGGTTGCCATTGGCGTCGACGCCGGCGTTGCGCGTATCGGCGATGTCGTCCACGCCGACGCGGATGACGCTCAGGCCGAGGGTCGTGCTGGGTCCGACGGGGAGCGCCACGGCCCCGTAGTCGTTGTTGACGAGGCCGCCGAACTCCGCGTCATGCATCAGGATGAACTGCGGGTAATCGATCCGGGCAAGCCCGGCGGGGTTCCAGTATCCGGCCGTGACGTCGTTCGCCATGGCGGCGAACGCTCCCCCCATGCCGAGCGCGCGGGCACCGACCCCGAGAGAAATGAACTCCCCCGCGTACTTCGCGATGACCGTCTGCGCGTGCGCGCCGGCGGAGAAGATCACCGCCGAAAGCACGACCCCCTGTAAGACCTTTTTCATCTGCTTCCTTCCTCGTCGTCCCCGCACTCAAAATCCGAAATCGGGAACCGAGAGTCAACCCGGCGCTTCCGTTGTTCAGATCGGTTCCGCCCCGAGCTCACGCTTCATGGCGGCGATGACCGGATGATCGTCCGCAGGGGGCTCCGCGGCCGGACTGTTCGCCGGTGCGGGCTTCCTTCCGGGTCCCTCGCCCCCGCCGGCGACTTCGGGCCGGACGCCGAGCCGCACGTTCAGGACTTTCTGGAATATGTCGGCCAGGACGTCCTTGTTTTTCTGTATCAGGGACGCCTGGAAATCGTCGGAAACCCCGAGACGGACGATCCCGTGCTCGACGCCGAGCAGCGTGGCATTTTCGAACGCGGGCCAGAGGGAGATCTTTTTCGACCTGATCTCCGCCAGGAGCTCGCTCCACCGGGACGACACCTCCGCTTCTCCCGTCCCCGACGGCGGGCGCGCGGGCTGGGACTGTGCGGGGCGGGGCGGGACCGTTGTTGCCGGTGCCTGCGCCGCCGGGGGGGGCGCGGGCCGTGCCGGAGCCGTCCGGGGGGGAGGAGACGGAGGAGTGCTCCCCCCGGGGCCGGTCATTTCATCAAGGCGCCGGATGATCTCGCCGATATCAGCGGCGCGGGGGAGCGAGATCATTCTCGCGACATCGGCTTCGAGCCGGAACCGCGGCTGCGTCGTCCACCGGAGCGCCGAGTCCGTACCGGCGACAAGGTGCTGGAGGCGCAGAAGGTCGCTGACGCCGAAGTGCTCCGATTCGGCGGCGTACCGCGTCCGGTGCACGTCCGCGGCCTCGATGAGGTGCGTCGATCCCGTCGTCTTTGCCACAAGAAGATTGCGGAGATGCTCGGTCAGTCCGGCCAGGAATTCCCTGAGGTCGTGACCCCCGGTCATGATCTCGTCCACAAGCGCGAGGCCCCCTTTGATGTCGCCGCTCCGTATGAAGTCGGTCATCCGGAAATAGACTTCCTGGTCGACGAGGTTCAGCGCTTCGACGATCTTCAGCCGGGTGACGTTCGTGCCGCAGAGCGCGACGACCTGGTCGAAGACGCTCTGGGCGTCGCGGAGCGAACCGTCCCCCCTGCGCGCCACCAGGTGCAGCGCGTCCTCGTCCACGGTGAGTTTCTCGGCCAGCGCGATGGCCCGGAGGTTCGAGGCGATCTCCTCGGTCCGTATCCGGCGGAAATCGAACCGCTGGCAGCGCGAGAGGATCGTGGCGGGGACCTTGTTGATCTCGGTCGTCGCGAAGATGAACAGGACGTGCGGCGGGGGTTCTTCCAGCGTCTTAAGGAGGGCGTTGAACGCCTCCTTCGTGAGCATGTGGACTTCGTCGATGATGTAGACTTTGTACGAGCCCCGGGCGGGCGCGTAGCGGACTGATTCCCGCAGGTTGCGGATCTCCTCGACCCCCCGGTTGGACGCGCCGTCGATTTCCAGGACGTCGAAGCTGCGCCCCTCGGTGATCTCCACGCAGCTCTCGCACGTGTTGTCGGGGTTCTGGTCCACGGGCGCACTGCAGTTGACCGCCTTCGCCAGGAGCCGGGCCGTCGTGGTCTTGCCGACGCCCCGCGGACCCCCGAAAAGATACGCGTGCGCGATCCTTCCCGTGGCCATGGCGTTGCGCAGGGTCGTCGTGATGTGGGCCTGCCCCACCACGTCCTCAAACCGCATCGGCCGCCATTTGCGCGCCGTGACGATGTACTCGCTCATGCGCCGGTCATCCTCTCCGCCGCTTCGGCCGCCGCCGCACGGGAGCAAACACGTGGGCGAGCCCTTCTTCGATCGTGCTCACGGGAATAAGCGTGAGGCCTTCCTTGACCTTCGCGGGAATGTCCGTGAGGTCCTTTTCGTTTTCCCGGGGTATCAGGACCCTGGCGATGCCGCTGCGCTGCGCGGCGATGAGCTTCTCGTTGAGACCGCCGATCGCCAGGACGTCGCCCCGCAGCGTGATCTCGCCGGTCATCGCCACGTCGCTGCGCGCCGGCCTTCCGCTGACGGCGGAATACATCGCCATCGCCATCGTGATTCCCGCCGACGGGCCGTCCTTCGGGATGGCCCCCTCGGGGAGATGGATGTGAATCTCCTTCCCCCGGGAGAACGCGGCCGGGATGCCGAGGGTCTTCGCGTTCGCGCGGAGGAAGCTGAGCGCCGCCTGCGCGGATTCTTTCATCACGTCGCCGAGCTGGCCTGTCAGCGTCAGCCGCTCCGGGCCGTTCATCAGCGCGACATCCACGTTGAGGAGCTCTCCTCCCACGCTCGTCCAGGCCAGGCCCGTCACCGAGCCCACCCTGTGCCCTTCCGCCCGCGGCCTGTTCCTGAAGCGGGGAACGCCCAGGTAGTGCTCGACCTTCTGCGGGTCGACCGTGAATGACCCGGCGGCCTTCTTCTTTTTCTTCGCCCCGTTCTTCTGCCTCTCCAGAACGATGTCTTTGGCCACCTTCCTGCACACGGAGGCGATCTCGCGTTCGAGGTTGCGGACGCCCGCCTCCCGCGTGTATCCCGCGATGATCGTGTCGATGGCTGCATCGGTGATCCCGATGTCCATTGCCGCGATGCCGTGCTCGGCAAGCTGCCGCGGGATGATGTGCCGGCGGGCGATCTCCCGCTTGTCGTGCTGGAGATAGCCCGCGAGCTCGATGATCTCCATCCTGTCCTGCAGCGGGAGCGGGATGGCGTACCGGACGTTCGCCGTCGTGATGAACATGACGTGCGAAAGGTCGTAGTCGATATCGAGGTAGTGATCGTTGAAGGCGACGTTCTGCTCGGGATCCAGCACCTCGAGCATCGCCGAGGACGGGTCGCCGCGGAAATCCATGCTCATCTTGTCCACTTCGTCAAGCAGCATTACCGGGTTGATCACGCCCGCCCGTTTCATCGACTGGAGGATCTTCCCCGGCATCGATCCGATGTACGTCCTGCGGTGCCCCCGGATCTCCGCCTCGTCGCGCACGCCCCCCAGGGAGATGCGCACCAGCTTCCTGCCGAGCGCGCGGGCGATGGATTTTGCAAGGGAGGTCTTCCCGACCCCCGGGGGACCGACGAAACAGAGGATCTGCCCCTTCATTTCCGCGACGAGGTTGAGGACCGCGATGTGCTCCAGGATCCGTTCCTTCGGCTTCTCCAGCCCGAAGTGGTCTTCGTCGAGGACCGTCCTGACGTGGTCGATGCTGAGGTTGTCCTTCGTGCGTTTGTGCCAGGGAACGCTCACCATCCAGTCCAGGTAACTCCGGATGACCGTCGATTCCGGGGAGAGGGAAGGGGTCTTCTTGAGCTTCGCGAATTCCTCGAGCGCCTTCTCCTCCGCGGCTTTGGGCATCTTCGCCTTCCGGATGTCCTCCCGCAGTTTGGCGAGTTCCGGGGAGCCTTCGTCGTCGCCCAGTTCGTCCTGGAGGATCCGTATCTGCTCCTGGATGAAGAACTTCCTCTGGGACCGGGCAATGTTGTCGTGGACCTTGGTGTCGATCTCCTTCTCGATCTTCAGAACGTCGTTTTCCGAATTCAGGATCCGTATCAGCTCGTGGAGCTGGTCACGCGTCCCGTGCAGCTCCAGGATCTTCTGTTTAACGTCGACGCTCTGCAGGATGTTGGAGGCGATGTAGAACACCCTCCGCGCCGCGTCGCGGGTGTTTTCGAACGCGACAAGGACTTCGCTCGGGACGTTCCTGTTCAGGTGCACATACTCGGCGAACAGGCTGGAGGTGTGACGCAGGAGCGCGTCAAGCTCGGAGTCCATCTCCCCAGGGGCCGGTGCGATCGTGAGCTCGGCTTCCAGGTGCCTGGCATTCGGCACGAACGTCCGTACGGACGCCTGCACGATGCCGTCGACGAGGATCTTCATGAGCCCGTTCGGCAGCTTGAGGATCTGAATGATCTTCGCGACGGTCCCGTCATGATAAATGTCGTTCTCCCCGGGCTCTTCCGTCACCGAATTGCGCTGCGCCGCGAGAAAGATGTACTTCTCCCTCTCCAGGGCCTCGTTCACCGCCTTGAGCGACGACTCCCTTCCCACGAGGACGGGAAAAATCATGTACGGGAAGACGACGACGTCGCGCAGCGGGAGGACGGGAAGACGCGTGGGGAGCCCGCTGTGACGGTCACCGGTACGGAGTGTTTCGGCGGAAGATTCCTGGGACATGTCCACATTCGACGCAGGGTGAGAAGACAGAAAAAGGTGTCGAATCGACACCTTTGGCGGTATGTACTGAAATATACGGACAGGGCGGGCGTTTGTCAAGGTAACGGCGCGCAGCAGGGGGAACGCGCGTCAGGGGGAAACGGGAACTGCGCGTGCGTGGTTCACCACGCGCCCGGCACGTCCGCTTCGGCGAGATGCGCCATGAGATGGTCGCTGTTCATCGGCGCGACGGCGCAGCACAGCGTGCGTCCCCTGACCCAGAGAACGACGGCCGCGCCGTCCGGCGCGGTGCAGCAATGCCAGCCCGTCCGCTCAAGGTCATCTTTCGCTTCCCGGGACAGGTGCACGGTGTCTCCGCTCATCACGGATTCCCTGCAGGCCTGGTACAGGTAGATCATCTGGCGCCCGTGCCGGTACAGCACGTGCGCAAGCCGCATGCCGTGGTACTCGTTGACGGTCCCTCCGACGAGCGTGCATTCTTTCATCGCGGGAATGAAGACGGGGAACCCGGTCTTTCCCTGAAAGTATGTCCGCACGTTTTCCGGACGCTCCGAAAGGACCTGCGGAACGATCTCCCCCTTCAGCATCGCTTCGTAGTTCGCGGCCGACTGGTGCACGATGTCGCTGCCGGAGAAGAACCCCGCGCTTTCCGTCCCCGCCTGCGGTGCCTGGCGGGAAAAGACGACGACGATGACGGCGAATGCGAAAAGGAAGGCGAGGACGGAAAGCGTGCGGGGGCGGCGCAGATAGCCGGCAAATGTGCGGGCGTGAGGAGCGATGACCTCGTTGTCCAGCGTCCCGGCAAGGATCGACGCCAGGACGCCGTCGGGAACCCGCGCCGGGCGGAGCCTGGACCGGATGAGCGCCGCGAGACTCCGCTCCTCCTCAAAATCGTGCCGGCAGGACGCACAGAGCTGCGCGTGCTCCTGAAACTGTTCCTGATCTTTACCGGTAAGCCGGCCGTCGACGGCAGGAGTAATGCGATGGCCGAATTCTCTGCAATTCACTGGCGGGCTCTCATCGTGCTCGCTCCCCTTCCCCGCATTTATTGTTGCTGAACCAGGCCGCGCTGACGGGCATATCCCGCGAGCCGGCCGCGGAGAAGTTTTCTTCCGCGATGCAGCCGGGAGCGGACGGTGCCGAGGGGACATTCCATGAATGCGGCGACTTCTTCGTACGTCAGCGCTTCAATGTCGCAGAGGATGACGACGGTCCTGAACTCGTCCGGAAGCGAGGCGATGGCCCCGGTGATCTCGTCATCGAGGAGATTGCCGAACATGGACTCCTGGAGATCGTTCCCGTCGGCAGCTCCCTCGCCCCGCGCCGTGTACAGACTCTTGATGTCATCGTATTCAACCTTGTCGGGTTCCCGGACTTCCTTCCGATACCGGTTGATATACGAGTTCTTCATGATTCTGAACAACCACGCACGGATGTTGGTTCCCTGCTCGTATGATTCCCAGAAGCGGTAGGCTTTGAGGTAGGTTTCCTGCACGAGGTCGTCGGCGTCGGCGGGATTGTTCGTCATCCGCAGGGCGTAGTTATAAAGGAGATCCGTGTGCGGGAGCGCTTCCCGTTCAAACGACCGCTGCTTCTCGCTCTGTTGCGTCTTCATCGGATTTCGGCGGACGACGTTGTCTTGTGTAAGAACGGAGTTCCGGGTTAAAGTACGACACTTTCAGTCCGGTTTCAACCGGTGCACGGCGTTCCGTGCCGCCGGCTCACTGGCGTGCCGGCGTAAAATGAATCTGGAGCGCATCGGTGATCCGGGCCAGCGGGACGACTGCGTCGAGCGCAATGTGCGATGCATTCAACCGCCTTCCCGTCCCGTCGATCTCTTCCAGCGCTCCGTGAAAACTCAGGTCGCCGATTTCGCCGCACCGGACGGCGGGGGGCTCGTCCTGCGCTCCCCGCTTGTGCAGGGGGGGATCGTACATCAGCCCGATGTCCGCGCGCCCGGTCCACCCGAGCGACCCGTTGTGAAGCTCGACGCCGCGGATGATGATGTCGTACATCATCTTCCCGTTGGGGAGGAGCTGCCTGTACCAGTCCATCTCGGTATCCTGGTATGACCCGTTGCCTATCGCCCGCATCGCGGTGAACAGCGCGATGTAGTTCAGCTTCCGTATGAACAGCTTGTCGGGATCCCCCGGCCAGTGCCCCGATTCGATGAGCACCGTGCTCGTCCCCCAGGACTGCATGCCGTCGCCGAATGCCCGCGGCTCGTACGCATCGTCGTACGTTGCGATGTGGCCCCCCACGAACTGGCTGAGCGCGCGCGTGATCAGGGCGCTGATCCTCATGGCCCGGAGCCTGACGGGAGGCGTGGAGCGCTTCTCGTCAAGCGCCGGCGCCAGGAGGGACAGGGCAGCCACTTTCGGAGTGACGCCGACGGACGAGAGCCCCTGGTCGTGAAGGTTGAACCCGTAGGCGGGCTTGATCCTCCGCTGCGCGTCCCTCAGGAGGCGCGCTTCCGGCGTCACCAGTTCGCGCGCGTCCCTGTTCATGTCGATCTGTACCGACGTGTGACGTTGGATGCGTTCGGCCCCGTCGGGGTTTAACATCGGGATGACGAAAACGGAGGTCTGTTCGAGCATTTCCGAGACCCAGCTCTCTTTTCCCCCGTCCTCGACGAGCATGTTGAACATGTCCATCAGGGCAAGCGTCGCCGTCGACTCGTCCCCGTGCATCTGCGACCAGAGCAGGATCTTCTTCTGCCCCCGGCCGAACGACATCTGGTAGATCGCCCGCCCTTCCGCCGATTTGCCGATCTCGGTCATCGTCAGGAGATCGCTGCTCCGGCTGGCAAGCTCCCTCATTTCCGCCGTGATCTCCCGATGGCGGCAGTTGCCGGGCCGGAGATAGAACAGACGGAACTGCTCATACGTGGAAAAGAGGTGCGTTGCCAGGGCGTTGGGTGTCATGAGGTTACCGGGTCTGAGGTTGGGCCTGCTCCAGGAGTTCGAAGTACCGTTTGATGAGCTCCTCGTAATCCCGCGCATACCCCTCCTCAAGCGCCTTCTGCATGTCCCGGCGCAGCCGGTCCTTTCCCTGGAGCGTCGTCCGATCAAGCGCGGCCGGGCTCTCCCGCGCGACGTTCACTCCCGCGTTCGAGGTTCGTTTCTTTTCGAAATCCCGTTCCCGCGTCGAGCGCTGTGCATCCAGGAGCCGCGAGAGGATCCTGTCTTCCTTCTTCACGGTTTCGGGATTGAAATTCCCCGACGTCATATCGGTCTGCACTTCGGCCATTTCCTGCGCGACCTGTCCCAGATCTCCCATGAGCCGCTTCAGGTCGCCCGCCGCGGCCGCTTCGCGCGCGAGTTGCTCCAGCGATTTCTTCACCATCCCCTGCTCTCCCGCAAGCCTGGCCATCTCCGCCGCCTGGGCGGGGGACATCGCGCCGAGATTGCGGGACGCGCCGTTGATCCCCCCCTGCTGCGCCGACAGCCGCTGGAGCCGCTGCATCAGGCCCGCCATCCCCATCCCCTGCCCTCCCCCCTGCTGCATCGCGTTCATCGAGTCCTCAACCCTCTGCGCCGCCTCGTTGAGCGAGGCCATCGCTTCCGCCTGCTGCTCGGAGGCCCCGGCGCGGTTCCGCTGCGCCAGCGACCGCATGGCTTCATTCATGCTCCTGAAGGCGTCGCCGATCGATTTCCCCATCTCCGGGGTCACGCCGAACGTGCGCTGCGAGAGTGCGGCCATCCCCTCGGCCACCGTTCCGAGATCGCGCATGACGTCCATCTGGGCTTCTTCGTTGTCCCGGAACCGCCTGCTGTTCGGCTCCAGGGTTTCCGACTCGTTCTTGAGGTCCTCTTCCCTCCGGGAGAGATCAAGCAGGTCCCGCATGGACCGGCGCATCGCGTTCAGGATCTGGCGCTGCTGGTTCTGCCGCATCTCCTGCTGCATCTTCCGGAGGTGGTCCCCGAGTCTTGCCATCGACGAGGCGGCCTGACGCTGGGAACGGGACGCCTGCTGCGGCTCCCCCTGCTCCATGGAGTGCGAGATCTCCTCCATCCGTTTGCCCAGGCTGTCCCCCGACATTTCCCCGCGGGCCTGTTCGAGCTCGCCGAGCGGCATCTCCGCGGGGAACTCTTCCATTTTCTTCTGAAGTTCCTCCAGCTGCGCCGCCAGGGAGTCGGCATGCTCCTTCACTTCGTCCTGTTCCTTCCGCAGTCCTTCCATGCCGGCCCGGTCCCCGGGATCGGTCTTCCCGGTGTGTTCGCTCAGCTCCTCCTGCTGCTTCGTCATCTGTCCGGACCGCCGCACGGCCTCGTCCACCTTCTGCTCGATCTGGATCCGCCGGAGGAGGTTCAGCGTCCGTTCAATACTCCTGCGGAACGTCTCCTCCGAGAGGGAGAACTGCTGCATGGCCTGCCGCAGGGCATCGGGATTCATTTGCTGCATCGACTCCTGAAGCTGCTTCATTGCCTCGGCGAATTCCGGCGACGACATCTGCGCCATCATCTGCTGGAGCTCGCTGTATTTTTCCATCGTCTCCTTCGAGAGCACATTGTTCTTCGACATATCTGCGACCATCCTGTCGACGGCGGTCCTGAGCGAATCCATCTTCGCCTGCACATCGCCGTATTTCTTGATGAGGTCCTCCGCCTTCTGCCGGTCCTGCCATTCCATCTTGTCGGCCGACGACCGGACGGACTGCGTCAGCTCCTCCATCTCCTTGTGCGCTTCCTTCGCCTGCCGGAGCGCCTCCTGCATCCCCTGGAGCGTCGCCTCGTGTCCCCGGTCGGCCTGCGCGAAGACTTCATCCATCGACGGCAGGCGCAGGGAATAAATCTCGCTAATCGTGGACTTCGGCCCCCCGATAACGTCGTTGTCGAAGACCTCCACGAAATAGCTTATGACGTCCTCCGGAACGAGATGCAGCCCCGCGATGGACCACCGGTACGGGACCATGGCCTCGAGCGTTCCCCGCGGGGGGAGGGGGAGCGGCGTGTAGGTGAATTCCTGTGCGGGCTTCTCGTATTTCGACTGGACGAGCTTGTAGCCGAGCCGCACCCGGCTGAACCCGTAGTCGTCCGTGATCTTCGCAAGGAGATTGACGGGGGTTGTGTCGGTGATGTCGAGGTTCTCGCCGGGGAGGAGGAGCGTGACCGCCGGCGGGGCGTCCGGCAGGATGCTCAGCGTGTATTCCACGGGATCGGCGCTCCCGGTTCCCGTGCTGTCGCGCAGGCCGATGTGGTAGGTCCGCTCTTTCATCAGGACGAGGTTCCCGCGCGCCCTGTGCGCCGTGACGTCGAGCGGAAGCACCGTGCTGTCGCTGAAGACGATCTCCGCCGATTCCAGTTCTTTGCTCGCCTCGATATCGAACCGGATCCTTGCACCGCGGAGTGCCGCGACGTCCCCGACGTTGTCCTCCTGCCGGCGTTCCGGCAGGCCGCTGTAGGCGGGCGGAAGGACCGTCACGCGCAGCATCCGGACGATCGGCCGGTCCGTCACCGTGAGCGCATACTCCTCCCCGCGAATTCCCCGGGCGTGGACGTAGTACTCCATGGATTCCGTGACCGAAAGGAACTGGTGGCGGAATTCACCCGCGGCGTCGGGGAGGAGTTCCCTCTCCTCGTAGGAGAGATCACCCCGCCTCCGGAAGGCGATCGTGACCGCATCGAGCCGTTCTCCCGACACCCTGATGCGCACGGGAACGGTCTCCCCCTTGATGAGCTCCCGCGAGCCCGGCTCGACGATGAAACGGAACCGGGGGACCGAAGCGTAGGCCTCGTTGAAATGCATGAGGCGGTCCGCCGCGCCGAAGAAGGCGGTCGGAAAGACGGCGAACAGCAGGACGCCGGAAAGCAGGGAGACAAGAAGGTAACGCCCCATCCTGCGGGAGCCCGCGCCGTCAACGGTCGACGCGAAGTCGATTCCCTCGCAGTCCGTCCGGAGATCCGCAAGAGCCGCACGCAGGAGATCCTCCGAGTAGAATCCGCGCATCGCGCCCCCCTCGAGAAGCTGGAGGGCGTTCACGAGCCTGTCGTTCACGCGCGCGATGCGCCGTCCCACTTCCCGGGCCGTCTCCATGTCTCCTTTCGCGGGGAGTATCCCGGCGAGCCGTCCGAGAGGACGGCCGACCCGGAGGAGAAGGAGGCCCGCGGCAAGTGTGACAAGGGACCAGACAAGGACCGTCCTCCCCGCGACGCTGAATGCGAAGAGCTCTTCCGCAACGAGTACCAGAAGGAGCGCAAGGAGGACCAGGAAGCCCGAAAGGGCCGTTCCGTGGATGACCGCCGCGATGTCCTCTTTGCGCCTGACGGCCGCGAGCCGCCCGTGAAACTCGTTATGGATCCCGGTCGTGTCCACCCCCGCCCCCCTAGTGAGTCAACGCCCAGACAACAAGATTTGTCCCGAACCTGAGTGCCTCCTGCCGCTTTTCCTCCGGGTCGCCGTGCACGTCGGGGTCCGCCCACCCGTCGCTGGGATTCGACTCATACGTATAGTAGAGTACCAGCCGCCCGTGAAGGAATATGCCGAATCCCTGCGGGGGCTTTCCGTTGTGCTCGTGCGTCTTGGGAACTCCGAGGGGGAAATCGAACTGACAGTGGTAGAGCCCGTAGGAAAACGGTATCTCGACAAGGTCCTCGCCGGGGAACACTTTTTTGATCTCACGGCGGAACGCTCTGTCCATCCCGTAGTCGTCGTCCGCATACAGGAAGCCGCCGTTCTCGAGGTACGTCCGGAGCCTCAGGACTTCCGCCTCCGTGAACGCGATGTTCCCGTGCCCCGTCATGAAAAGAAACGGATGGGCATAGAGCCCGTCGTCCGCGATATCCACGAACTGGTACCGCGGATCGGTGTCGATGCCGGTCACCCGATGGACGAACGTCAGCAGGTTGACTTCAGAGGAGGGATCGTTATACCAGTCGCCGCCTCCGGCGTATTTCAGCCGGGTGATGGCGAAAGCACTGGTGGAATGTTCAGACTGGGCAATAACGAGCCCGGTCCCGATGAGCAGAGCAAGCAACAGGTGCTGCACATTCTTCATGCAGCAAATCTATCAAATGCGGGGGGAAGAATCAACCAGCCGCCTTCCCCCCCCGCTCCTCCCGGATGCCGGGAGGAGGGCCCGGCGTGCGTACGGGCCGGGCTTCCGTTTCAATCCATGATCTTCCGGAGGAATGCGGGTTTCTCCGGATCCGACTTGTCGATCTTTTCCCTGCCCGGATCCTGCTCCGTACGGTAATGCGTGATGGGGATGTCGACGCCGCGGCGGACGTACGCGGGCTCGTCGTATTTCTGAAGCTCGGAAACGCCCGACGGTATCTTCTCGACGGCCTTCGCCGCCCTGGGCATCCGCGCGATCGACGGAGACGCACCGCGGCGGTTGAACCCGGTGGCGATCACGGTGACCATGACCTCATTCTCGACGTTGCCGTCGATAACGGCGCCGAGGATGACGTTTGCCTCTTCCCCGGCGGCTTCGCGGATGATCTCCGTCGCCTCATCCACTTCCACGAGCGTCATGTTCGCCCCGCCGGTGATGTTGACGAGGACGCCCTGTGCTCCGGAGATGGAGACGTCTTCGAGAAGCGGGCTCGAGATGGCGAGGTGTGCCGCCTCGACGGCGCGGTTCTCCCCGGTCGCGATCCCCGACCCCATGACCGCATCCCCCATCTCCCGCATCACGGTGCGCACGTCGGCGAAATCGACGTTGATGAGCCCCGGGACCGTGATGAGCTCCGAGATTCCCCGCGTGGCGCCGTAGAGGACCTGGTTGGCGATGTCAAACGCTTCCTTCAGCGGCGTGTTCCTGTCGACGATCGAGAGGAGTTTCTGATTGGGGATCACGATGAGCGTGTCGACCTGCTTCTTCAGTTCCTCCAGCCCCGCCTCCGCCTGCGCGGCACGCTTCTTCCCCTCGCAGTTGAACGGGCGCGTGACGATCCCGACGACGAGGGCGCCGAGGCTCTTGGCAATGTTGGCCACCATCGGGGCTCCCCCCGTCCCGGTTCCCCCGCCCATGCCGGCGGTGATGAACACCATGTCGCTTCCCGAGAGCGCCCGGGTGATTTCGTCCCGGTCTTCCTCCGCCGCCCGGTGGCCGATCGAGGGATCCGCTCCCGCTCCCAGGCCCCGGGTCAGGTTCTTGCCGATCTGGATTTTGTTCGAGGCGTTGTTGCGCTCCAGCGCCTGGAGGTCTGTATTGATCGCAAAGAAGTCGACGCCGTGGAGCCCCTTGTCGATCATGCTGTTGATCGCGTTCCCCCCCCCGCCGCCAACCCCCACGACACGAATTTTCGCGCCACGATCGAGACCATTGTCGAGTTCGATCACCGGATGTTCCTCCTTTGTTGAATGAGACAGTCTGTGTGCGTTCCGCTCCTGACGTTCAGAGCTGGTCAAACCATTCCTTCATTTTCTGCGCCATGCGTGTCATCGATTTGTCCTTCTTGCCCGTCTGGGCGGGCGCCTGGGCCCTGTCGCGAAACTTCATGCCGTGATAGACGAGTCCGACCGCGGTGGAATAGGCCGGGTTTTCGATCTCGCGCACAAGCCCTCCGGAGAATCCCGTCGGGATGCCGATCTTCACCGGCATGCCGAGCACCTCCTTCGCCAGGTCCGGGGTTCCCTTGATGAGCGCCCCTCCACCGGTGAGCACCACGCCACCGGAAAGATGTTTCGAATATCCCGAGCGCTTGATCTCCAGCGCGGCAATTTCCAGGATTTCCTCCATGCGCGGCTGGATGATCTGCGCGAGAAGTTTCTTGTCGATCTCGATCGGCGCGCGGCCTCCCACGCCGGGAAGGACGATCGGCTCGTTGTCCACGACGGCGGGGACGTACGCGAATCCGTGGTCCTTCTTCAGTTTCTCCGCCTGGTCGTTCAGTATGCCGAGCGCCTTCCGTATGTCGTCGGTGACTTTCTTCCCCGCGATGCCGATGACGGCCGTGTGGCGGATCGTCCGTTCTTCGAACACGGCGAGGTCGGTTGTTCCTCCGCCGATGTCCAGGAGCGCAATGCCCACTTCCTTCTCCTCGTCGTCGAGGACGGCGTAGCTCGAGGCGAGGGGCTCGAGCACCATGTCGCTCACTTCGAGGCCCGCCCGCTGGACGCATTTGTAGATGTTCTGCGCCGCGCTGACAAGGCCGGTGATGATGTGGACGTTTGCTTCCATGCGCACGCCCGCCATCCCGAGGGGATCATAGACCCCGTCCTGCCCGTCCACGATGAACTCCTGCGGGATGACGTGGATGATCTTCCTGTCGGAGGGGAGCGCCACGCGCTTCGTGTCCTCGATCAGCCTGTCGATGTCCGCCTGCGTCACCTCGTGCTCCTCCCCGCTGATGCCGATGACCCCCCTGCTCTGGAAGCTCTGGATGTGGTCTCCGGCGATGCCGACGATCACCGACTTGATCATGACCCCGGAGGACGCCTGGGCCTCCTGTACCGCGGTCACGATGGAGTTTGTCGTGCGGTCGATGTGGGTCACCACCCCGCGCGTCATCCCGTCCGACAGGGCGCGGCCGACCCCCAGGATGTTCATGCGCCCGTGCTCATCGGTCCCCGCGACAACCGCGCATACTTTTGTCGTGCCGATGTCGAGACCCACAATAATGTTGTCCATGTCTGTTCCCTGTATGGAAGTGAAAATCCTTTACTGCGCGGCGCCCCCGGCGGGCTGGTTCCACCGGACGACGACCTGATCGGCAAAGCGCAGATCGACGGTCCTGAGCTCTGCCGCCCCCCGCTGCATCACGATCTGTTTCCAGAAACCGTCGAGCTTGACGAGCTTCATTGCGACATCCCCGCGGCCGAAGAGCACGGGAACCCCCGACTCGGCCGTAAACAGAACATACGTGCTGTCCCCCTGACAGTGGATCTCGGAGATCAGGTGCTCCATGTCGTCCCCGATCCGCCGCGCCGTCGTGAGGATCTCGAGCGCCTCGCGGATTCTCCGGGACCTGGTCTGCCGCCCCGCGATGCAGTCGGCGGCGGAAAACTCCCCCGTCAGAACCGGCAGATCAAGCACCCGGCCGGGACGGACCGGCGGGAGAACGTACCCCTCGGCGTCGAGATACAGTATCCGGTCGAGCACGACGGCGGCGACCGGCTTCCGCTCGGTGACGTCGATCGCGATGCCGTCCGGAATCTCGGGGACCACGGAGACCCGTTTCATGAACGGGTTCTGCTGGATCCTCTGCCGCACGACGTTGAGATCGATGTCGAAGAGCCTCCCGTCCTTCGGGATCGACGCCATCCTGATGATGTCGCTGTCGGGGAGGATGCTGTTCCCCTCCGTCCGTACCCGCAGGACGCGGAATTCGTGCTTCCAGCTGTTCGCCGTCACGGCCACCGTCACGACCGCCACGAGCAGCACTGCCGTCAGGACGAGCGTCCAGCCCGTCCGCCGGCGCCCCTGGAGGGTCGCGTCTTTCACCGGCGTGACCCGTCCCGCACGCGGAACTGCTTCGCCTGAACCCGGAGACGTTTCAGCGCGGTGCTCCTCCCTTCAGCAGGGCGATGTATTCCTCGCCGAATTTCCAGATGTCGCCGGCCCCCATCGTGATCACCATGTCCCCGGGCCGGGTGATCGACGCCAGGTACGCCGGCACGTCCTTCTTCTCCGGGACATAGTGCACCTGCTTGTGGCCGAATTCCTTTGCGGCGTTCGCGATCAGCTCGCCGGAGACCCCCTGAATCGGTTCCTCCCGCGCCGGGTACACGTCCGTCACGATGAGAATGTCCGCGTTGAAGAACGCGCGGCCGAAGTCGTCGTAGAAATCCCGCGTCCGGGAATACAGGTGGGGCTGGAACACGCACACAGTCCGCCTGCGCCATCCCGCCTTCGCTCCCGCGAGCGTCGCCCTGATCTCGGTCGGGTGATGCGCGTAGTCGTCGATCACCGTGATCCCGCCGAGTTCGGCCTTGACCTCCCAGCGCCGGAAGACGCCGGTGAATTTCTCGATCCCCGCCTTGACGCTCGCAAACGGGACCTTCAGCTCGAGTCCCACCGCGATCGCCGCCAGGGCGTTCTGGACGTTGTGAACGCCGGGTATCTGGATCTCGATCTCCCCCAGGTCCTTCCCGTTGCTGACGACGGTGAACTTCGTGGTGTTCTGCCGGTGAACGATGTCCACGGCCTGGAGATCCGCCTGCCCGTTGAGGCCGTACGTGATGATCTTCTTCTTGATCTTCGGCATGATGTCCTGCAACGCGGGTTCGTCCAGGCAGAGAACCACGAATCCGTAGAACGGGACTTTCCCGGCAAACTGGACGAACGCCGATTTGATGTCGTCGAGGTCCCTGTAACAGTCGAGGTGGTCGGTCTCCAGCGTGGTGAGGACCGCGATCGTCGGCGTGATGGAGAGGAACGACCTGTCGAATTCGTCCGCCTCCACGACGATGAATTCCCCCTTGCCGAGCCGGGCGTTGGACCCCGCGAGCCCCCGGAGCCGGCCCCCGACGATCACCGTCGGATCGATCCCCCCTTCCATGAGGATCAGGCTGACCATCGAGGTCGTCGTCGTCTTGCCGTGCGTGCCGGCGATGCCGATGCCGTATTTCAGGCGCATGACCTCCGCGAGCATCTCGGCGCGCCGTATCACCGGGATCTTCCGGCGCCGGGCTTCCTCCACTTCCGGGTTGTCGCTCCCGACGGCCGACGAATACACGAGCGCATCAACATCCGGCGCGAGGTTGCCCGCGCTGTGTCCGATCATGACGCGGACGCCGAGCGACTGGAGCCGTTCGGTGTTCTCGCTTGACGCGCGATCCGACCCCGTGACGGCAAAGCCCTCGTCGTTGAGGATCTCGGCGATGCCGCTCATGCCGATCCCCCCGACGCCGACAAAATGAAGTTTTCGTATCGATGAGAACATGGTCGCCTTACCTGTCTGAGAGTCCCGTTCTTCGCCACTTCGACTGCTTCCGCTTCGGCAGGTGCGCCGCGATGCGCGTCATTTCCGCGACGAGGTCGCGTTCGCGTTCATACCGCCCGACCCTGATCCTGAACACGCGCCGACGGTCCTTCAGCTTGAACACGATCACCTGGAACCTTCCGCCGGTCTGCACCCGGGGCTCGCGCCCGATGTGCATCCATTCGATCTCCTCGAACGGGATGCGCCGCTCCTGCCACCGGTGCTTGAAGACGAAGGCATCGGCCGTGATGATGAGCCGCCGGTTCCGGACGTAGTTCAGTCCCAGCGAGATGAACGACATCAGGACGAAGAAGACGATCACGTACATGATCGGGTCGTTCAGGACGTAGAGAAACTCCCTCTCGATAAAATTCCCCCGGATCCCGCCGTACAGGACAAGCGTGACGAGGTAGATGAGCGCCTGGAGGTAATAGAAATCGAGCTTGTATTTGAACGCCCTGTCGTGTTCCATCGTCGTCATTGAGTCCGTGCAAGCCGTTCGACCGCGTCCGCCAGCGCACCTGCGGCGCCGGGTTTTCCGAGGCGGCGGGCAGCATCCGCCATTGACGCCAGGCGCCCGCTGTCAGAAAGAAGCCCGGCGACCGCCGCGCCAAGGAGCGCCCCTGCTCCTTTGTCGGGAATCATCAGGGCTGCACCGGCGTCCGCCATCGCTTTCGCATTCTCCGTCTGGTGGTCCGCCGCGGCGAAGGGATACGGCACGAGGATCGACGGCAGGCCCGCCACGGTCAGCTCCGCCAGCGACGAAGCCCCCGACCGGCAGACGGCGAGATCCGACGCCGCGTAGGCGTATTCCATGTTTTCGATGTACGGATACATCCTGATTCCCTCCGGGGTTTCTCCCGTCCGGTCCCGCAGTGATGCGAACTCCTCTTCGCCGGTCTGCCAGATGACCTGCACCCCCCCGGCGACAAATTGCGGAGCAAGGGGAACCATGGCTGCGTTGATACTGGCGGCGCCCCTGCTCCCCCCGAAGACCAGAAGCGTCTTCTTGTCCGGATCGAGACCGAAATGACCCGCCCCTTCCGCGCGGCTGACGCCGCCGACGGCGTCCCCCGTCGGATTTCCCGTCAGATGAATGTTGTCCCGACGGCGCAGGTACCGGGCCGAACGCTCGAACGCAATATGGACCTCGTTCGCGCGCGGAGCGAGCAGGCGCGTCGTTGCCCCCGGGACGCTGTTCTGTTCCTGGATCAGTGTCCGCCTGCCGAGAAACTGCGCGGCGGCTACGACCGGCCCGCACACGTATCCTCCTGTCCCGATCACCACGTCCGGTTTCCTTTTCCTTATGAGCAGCGCCGACTGGATGAAGGCGACAACCACCTTGAGCGGAAACAGCGCCGTCTCGGCCGAGAGCCTCCGCCGGAAGCCGCTGATCCAGATCGTCGAGAACGGATACCCCCTCGCCGGCACGACTCTCGACTCAATTTTCCCCTTCGTCCCCGCGAAGACGATGACTGCCGCGGGATGCCGGCGCCTGAGTTCGTCCGCGATCGCCAGCGCCGGGTACAGGTGCCCCCCCGTCCCGCCTCCCGCAAACAGCAGTGTCATGGGCCGTTCACCCATTACGCCCTGCCGGCGGCTGCACGCTGCACGGGTTCCAGCGGCCGGATGCCCGACGACGCGCCGGCGAGCCTCGGGTGCAGATCGGTCTGCATGGAAATATTCAGGAGCACGCCGATCGCAGCGCAGGAAATGAGCATCGCCGTCCCCCCGTAACTGACGAACGGCATGGGGAGCCCCGTCGTCGGCAGAATCCCGAGCGTGACCCCCGCGTTGATGAGGGCGTACAGGGTAATCGTGCAGGTGATCCCCATCGCCAGGAGGCGGCCGAGCTCATCTTTGGCGTGGCGCGCGATCTTCATCCCCCGCAGGAATATCACAAGGAACAGAAGCACGAAGAACAGCGTCCCGATCAGCCCGTATTCCTCGCCGACGATCGAGAAGACAAAGTCGCCGTACGATTCCGGGAGAAAGTGATCCCGCTGATGGCTCCCGCCCGGTCCCAGGCCGAAGATCCCCCCGTTCCCGAACCCGATGATCGCCTGTGTGAGCTGGTGCCGCGCCTTCTGCATCCCGGCGCCGTCCCCCATCCCGACGTAGCTCATGATGCGCTGCATCCGGTATTCCGCGCTGAGCATGTACAGGAGGAGCAGCGGTACGAGCGCTCCCAGCGTGATCGCAATGTGCGAGAGCCGTGCCCGCCCGAGGAAGAGCATCGTCAGGCTTATCCCGAAGATCATCGCCCCCATGCTGAAGTTGGGCTGTGCAAGGACCAGGACGGTGACGGCCCCGATCCAGACGAGCATCGGCAGAAAACCTTTCCTGAAATCCTTCACCCCCTCTCCCTTCGCGGCCATGAGCACGCTCAGGTGAAAGACAAGTGCGAACTTGGCGAAGTCCGACGGCTGGAGGCCGAACCCGCCGACGGAGAGCCACCGCGTGGCTCCCTTGAATCTTCCCCCCAGGACGAGCGTCACAAGAAGCAGGACGATCGAGAGGATCAGCGCCGGTTTCGTGAGCTTCCTGTATTTGTGATAGTCGACCTGCATGAACACGAAGATCGCCCCGAATCCGAGGAGCACCTTGGTCGCATGACTCCCGAGCACTTTGCCGCTCTCGCCCAGACGGTCCAGCGCCCACGTGGAGCTTGCGCTGTACACCACCCCCAGGCTCAGGACCATCAGCGTGAGCACCGCGAGAAAACACGCGAGATCGATATGGTTTCTCTCCTGCCGCATGCGCGCCCTCAGAGGCTCCCGGTGAGCGACATGACTGCGTCCTTGAACACCCTGCCGCGGTGCTCATAATTGTCAAACCAGTCGAACGAGGCACAGGCCGGCGAGAGAAGGACGATGTCGCCGGGCCGGGCCAGATCCCGCGCCGCCGCGACCGCACCGGCCATCGAGGACGCGGATGCCACCGGCACGACGGCCTCAAAAGCGGCACGGACGCTTTGCGCCGACTCTCCGATGGCGATGATCGCCCGGACGTTCTTCTGCACGGGCTCCCTGAGCCGCGCATAGTCGTTCCCCTTGTCCCTCCCTCCCATCAGGACGACGAGCGGCCTGTCGAAGCTCCGGAGGGCGTACCAGACGGAGTCGACGTTCGTCGCCTTCGAGTCGTTGATGTACGTGATCCCGTCGAGCTCCCGGACGAATTCGAGCCGGTGCTCGACTCCCTTGAAATTCCTGAGCGTCGCGCGGACCGATGCCGGCGGCACCCCCATCACGACGGCGGCGAGGGAGGCCGCCATGGCGTTGGCCAGGTTGTGCTCTCCGCGGATGCTGATCGCGTCGGCCCGTATGATCTCGTGCACCTTTCCCTCCAGGGCGATCGTCATCATTCCTCCCGCAAGGAATGCGCCCCTCTCCAGCGTCCGGCCGGTGCTGAACGGGAGAAGGCGTACCGACGGAGCGACGGCGCCCGTTACGGCCCCCCCCGTCACGTCGTCATCGGCATTATAGATGAGCACGTCCCCCTCTCCCTGGTTCCGGAAGATCCGTTGCTTCGCCGCGATGTAGTTCTCAAACCTGTTCCCGTACCTGTTAAGATGATCGGGCGTGATGTTCAGAATCGCCGCGACCTTCGGCCTGAAGGACCTGATGTAATCCAGCTGAAAGCTGCTCACTTCGATCACCGCGACCGACCCTGCGTCGAGCGTGCCGACGACGTCGGAGAATGCCGTGCCGATATTCCCCGCGACCGCCGACGGCATCCGCGCATCGCTGAACATCCTCCCGGTCAGGACCGTCGTCGTCGTCTTCCCGTTGGTCCCGGTGATGGCCACGACCGGCGCGGGACAGAACCAGCCTGCGACCTCGAGCTCGCTGACCACGCCGATCCCCTTCCCGGCGGCTTCACGCAGGAGCGGCGCGTCCGACGGGATTCCGGGGCTGACGACGACGGTGTCCGCCTCCAGCACCCGGTGCGAGTTGACCCCGAACTCGTACGTGACCCCCGCGGCGTCGAGCACGGCCGCGGCCTCGCGCATCTTCCCGGCGGGAGCGCTGTCGCTCAGGAACACCTTCGCCCCGTGCCCGGCGAGAAGCCGCGCCACCGCCAGCCCGCTTCGCGCGCCCCCCAGGACGCTGTACCGGGACCCGCCCGGGAGTGAGGCATTCACCGGTCATCTCACCTTGAACGTCGCCAGGCTCAGGATCATGAGCAGAATGGCGACGATATAGAACCGGGTGACGATCTTGGGTTCCGGCCACCCGAGCATCTCGAAATGATGGTGGAGCGGCGCCATTTTGAACACGCGCCGCCCCTGTCCGTATTTTCGCTTCGTGTACTTGAAATACGTCCGCTGGATGATCACCGACACCGTTTCCGCCAGAAAGACCCCCCCCAGCGTCGGGAGCAGGAGTTCCTTCTTGATCAGCACGCAGAGCGCGCCGAGCGCGCCTCCCAGGGCGAGCGACCCGGTGTCCCCCATGAACACCTGGGCGGGATACGCGTTGAACCAGAGGAACCCGAGCGCTCCCCCCGCCAGCGCGGCACAGAAGACCGCGAGCTCACCGTTCCCCCGCAGAAAGGGAATGGTGAGGTAATCGGCAAGGACCGCGTTCCCCGAGATGTAGCTCATCACGGCCAGCGTGAGCGCGACGATCCCCACGATGCCGATGGCAAGCCCGTCGAGGCCGTCCGTCAGATTGACGGCGTTCGACGTCGCGACGATGATGAAGACGACCATCGGGATGTACAGCCTGCCGAAATCGATCTCCTGGCTCTTGAAGAACGGCACGGTGGTGAACGTGTTGTACTTCCACAGGTCGGGGTCGATCCAGTGCGGCACGAAATAAATGATGGACCCCACGACGATCCCGACGAACACCTGCCCGACGATCTTGTAGCGCCCGATCAGCCCCGTGGGCTTCTTCTTGACCACCTTCAGGAAATCGTCGAGGAAGCCGACGGCCCCGAGCGTCGCCGTGACGAACACGATGAGCATGATGTACACGTTGCCGACATTCGCCCACAGCAGGGTCGGCACGATGACCGAGGCCAGGACGATGAGCCCCCCCATCGTCGGCGTCCCCGCTTTCGCCAGGTGGGTCTTCGGGGCCTCGACCTTCGCGGCTTCGCCGATCTGGTGCTCTTTCAGCCTCCTGATGATCTTCGGTCCGAGCCAGAACGCGATCACCAGGGCCGTCACCGCCGCCGCCGCCGCCCGGAACGTGATGTACCGGACGAGCCCTGCTCCCGGGATGTGATACAGGCGGTCAATATGATCGATCAGATAATACAGCATTGCTACCGGTCCTGTCCTCCGCTCTCCGGCCCGGCGCCGGCCGGTCGGAGGCGTTCGCTGAGAAACGCGGTGATGTCTTCCATGTGCATGCCGCGCGAGCCCTTCACGAGCACCGCGTCGCCGGCCGTGACGAGCTCCGCAAGGTATTCGGCGAGCATGCTTTTCTGGTCATAGTGAATCGCGCCGGTCATCCCCGAGGCCGCGTGCGTCGCGCGGGAGAGCTCTCCGAACGTGAGCAGATAATCGATCCCGAGCGCGGCGGCTTCCCGGCCGACGTCGGCGTGCCCCTCGGCCGCCTGGGGCCCGACCTCCTTCATGTCCCCGAGGACGGCAATCCGTTTCCCGCTCACCTTCAGCGACGACAGCGTCCTGAGCGCCGCGAGCGCGGAATCCGGATTGGCGTTGTACGTGTCGTTGAGGATCGTCACGCCGCCGACGGCGAGCACTTCCATTCTCTTCCGGGGCGCGAGGCACGACTCCAGCGCGCTGCAGATCCGCGGCGGGGAAACGTGGAACGCGATGCCGGCGGCGGCGGCGGAAAGTGCATTCATCGCGTTGTGATGTCCCGGTATCATGAGCCGGACTTTGTGCCACCGCTTCATGCCGGCGGACCGGAATTCGAACGACGCGCGCCCCTCGCCGTCAAGCACGATGCCGCGTCCGCGCACCGAGGCCGAAGGCGCCCGGAAGCCGTACGTCAGCTTCCGTTTCACCGGCCGGGCCGCGAGCATGACGCGCGGGTCGTCCGCGTTGACGATCGCCGTCCCTCCCCCGCCGGCGGAGAGCGACCGGAACAGCTCGCATTCCTCGGCGGCAACGCCGTCCAGCGATCCGAAGAACTCCAGATGCTCCCGCGCGATTCCCGTGATGAGCCCGTGCGTCGGCCCCAGCGTCCGGCAGAGCCCCGCGAGCTCGCCCGGATGGTTCGTGCCGGTTTCGACGACCGCCACTTCGTGTTTCCGGTTCAGCCGGAACAGGGTCATCGGCACGCCGATGTGATTATTGAGATTTCCCTCGGTGCTGAGAACGTTGTATTTCTCCGCGAGGACCTTTGCGATCATCTCCTTCGTCGTCGTCTTCCCGTTGCTCCCGGCCACCGCCAGAAAGGGAATGCCGAACCTGTCCCTGTACAGACGCGCAAGCTCGCCGAGCGCGCGGCCGGTGTCGGCGACGAGGAGGAGCGGTTTCCCGGCGACATGCGCCCCCGCGGGTTCGCGCTCCACGACCGCCGCGATTGCCCCGGCGGCAAATGCCGCGTCCACGAATGCGTGCCCGTCGAACGTCTCACCCCGCAGGGCGACGTACAGGTCCCCCTTCTGTGTCGTCCGCGAATCGGTGGAGACGCGCTTCATCCCCTCGCGGCCGAGGATCTCCCGGTGCCGGAACTCCGCGTGCGGAATCCTTCCGAGATCCGTTGCCGTCAGTCTCACGTGTGCTCCCGGATGAACGTCGCCACTTCCTCGCGGTCGTCGAAGTGCTCGCGCGCCGCGCCGATCACCTGGTACGTTTCGTGCCCTTTGCCCGCAATGAGAACGACGTCGCCGCTGCGGGCTTTGGCCAGCGCCGCGCGGATCGCCGTCCGCCTGTTCACCTCGGTATACGTTTCGCCCCCCGCGGGCATTCCTGAGGTGATCTCCCGTATGATCGACGCCGGGTCCTCGTCGCGCGGGTTGTCCGAGGTGACGATCGTGATGTCGCTCGAGGCCGAGGCGATCCGCCCCATGATCGGCCGCTTCCCCCTGTCCCTGTTCCCCCCGCAGCCGAAGACGGTGATGACCCGGCGGCCGCGCGCGGGCTCCAGGAGCTCCCGTATCGTCCGCAGGCAGTTCTCGAGCGCGTCCGGCGTGTGCGCGTAATCGACGATCGCCGTCCACCCCGCCGGGGAGAGGATCTTCTCGAACCGCCCCGGCACCGCCTGCACGTTTCGTATTCCCGCTTCGATCGTTGCGGGAGGAATGCCGAGCGCAAGACCCGTGGCGCAGGATGCCAGGATGTTCTGAATATTGAACCGTCCCGTCAGGGGAGACCGGATGTCGAGCGTTCCCCCCCCGTGCATCACCCTGCACCGGCTCCCGTCAATCCCCAGTTCGACGTCCTTCGCCCGGACATCACACGACGTTCCGAACCCGTAGGTGACGTGCTCCGCTTTCGTGCCTGCGATCATCTCCGCACCCCGGGGATCGTCGGCGTTCACGACCGCGACGTCCCCGCCGCGGAGGCCGTCGAAGAGCCGCTTCTTCGCGCGGAAGTACTCTTCCATCGAACCGTGGAAATCCAGGTGATCCTGCGTCAGGTTCGTGAACACGGCCGCACGGAACGCGATCCCTTCCACGCGGGACATGGCCAGCGCGTGCGAGGAGACCTCCATCACCGCCGCGACGCACCCCGCACGCTCCATGTCGGAGAGAAGCGCGTGAAGCTCGAGCGATTCGGGCGTCGTGTGCGTCGCCGGGATCACGCGGTCCCCGATCCTGTAGTCGATCGTTCCGATGAGACCCGCCGGTCTCCCGCCGGCCTCCAGGACCGACCTGATCAGGTGGCTCGTCGTCGTCTTGCCGTTCGTCCCGGTGATTCCTACAACCTGCAACCGGTCGGCGGGCCTGCCGTAGAAGTTCGCCGCGATGCCGGCAAGCGCGATCCGTGCATCGGGCACCAGGACCTTCAGAACCCCCGTGTGCATGAAGAACGAATCGGGACGCGCCCGTTCGTCGTCGACGACGACGACGGTGGCGCCTGCGGCAACCGCGTCGTCGATGAACCTGTGCCCGTTTTGGGCCGTTCCGCGCAGGGCAACAAAGAGATCTCCGTGGCCGACCTGCCGTGAATCGTACCGGATGTTCCGCACCGAAACATCCTGCGTCAGCACCATCTTGCCGTACATGGCCGAGTACAGCTGCGTGACGCGGACGCCGTCGAGCAGGTTATTGAGTGTCATCGCCGGTGTGTGCGACCTGTGCGCAATTCAATTCGCCGCGACGGGAGGAAGATTCCTCGCTTCGCACCGGATCACCACGCGTGCCCGTTCCCGGATCTGCTCGCGCGGCTGCGGATCCTGGGCGACGACGACCCCCGAGCCCTGCACCGTCACGTCGAGGTGCAGGAGTTCGAGCCGCGTGAGGGCCCGGCGCATGGCCAGTCCCCGCACGTCGGGCATGACGGACGCTCCCCCGCTGCGGGTCGACTCGTCGGCCAGCGTCAGTTCGACCGTTGCATGTCGTTCGGCCCGCAGCCCCGGCAGCGGAGACTGGCTCACAACGACGGACCCGCTGCCCTGCACACCCGTTTCAAATCCTCCCGCGCGAAGCACGGACTTCGCCGCCTCGGCGGAGAGTGTCGTGACGTCGGGGACTACCGGAAGGGAATTCTCCGCCCGCACGTCCGCCTGGCGGGCCCTGAAGCGGCCGGACGTCGCGTAAATCCGCTCCGCGATCGCCCTGAACACCGGCGCGGCTGCAAGCCCCCCTGTGTAGCCGCGGTCGCGGGGGTTTTCGATCATGACGACGCACGCCACCACCGGGTCCTGCGCCGGGAAGTATCCGGCAAACGACGCCGTGTAGTCGCTCTGTGTGTACTTGCCGTCGATGACCCGTTTTGCCGTCCCCGTTTTCCCCGCCACCGGCAGGCCGGGAATCTTCGCACTCAGGCCGGTTCCCCGTTCGACGACCCCGCGGAACATCTGCGTGAGCCCGGCGGCGGTATTCCGCGAGATCACGCGCCGGATGGGTTCGGGCCGGCGTTCGGCGACGACCGTATTGTCCGGGGCGACGACCGAACGCACGACGAACGGCTTCATCAGGATCCCGTGGTTCGCCACCGCGGCATACGCGCACAGGATCTGCAGCGGCGTGACGCCAACTTCGTAGCCGTAGGCCATGGAGTTGAGCGTCGTCCCCGACCACTGGGAGGGATGCTTGAGCTCGCCGCGCACTTCTCCCGGCAATTCAATGCCCGTCGCGGTGCCGAACCCGTACGCCCGGGCCATTGTGAAAAGGGCGTCCGCGCCGATAATGTCGGAGACTTTCGCCATCACGATGTTGCTCGAAACCTCCATCGCTTCCTGGAACGTGATGATGCCGTGCTTGTGCGTGTCGTTGATCGTGTTGCGCTTTTTTCCGTTCGCAAGCCGGACCGTATAGGATCCCTGTTCCGCGTCGAATTTTTGCGTAAGGGCGACCCGGTTCGCCTCGAGCGCTGCCGATGCCGTGACGATCTTGAACACGGATCCCGGTTCGAACATGTCGGTGACAACCCGGTTCCGCACCACCTGGGGGTCCGCACCGGACGGATTCGCCGGGTCCATCTGCGGATAGTTCGCCATCGCCAGCACTTCCCCCGTCGCAGGATCCATCATCGCAACGAGTCCGCTCTCCGCCTTGTTCCGCTCGATGCCCTTCCGCAGCTCGTCTTCCGCGATCGACTGATACTCGGCGTCGATGGTGAGATTGACGGCGTCGCCGTCCACGGGATCGACTCTCGGGTAATCGACGGACTGGCGCTGCCTGTTGAGACCGTCGCGCTGGAGTATGAGCCGGCCGTTCTGACCGCGCAGGAGCGAATCAAGCTCCAGCTCCAGACCGCTCAGGCCGTTGTTGTCCACGCCGGTGAACCCGAGCACCTGGCCGGCAACCCGGCCGTACGGATACAGCCTCATGGGGGCCGGGATCGCGATGACGCCGGGAAACGCCGGGACGTTGATCCGCGCTTCCGTGGAGGGATTGACCCCCCGCTCCAGCCACACGAAGTGCCGGGAAGACCCGTTGAGCCTCTCCAGGTAATAGCTCCGCTGCCTGTTGAACACCGACGCAAAACGTTCGGCAACTTCGCCGGCGCGGTCTCCCACCATGTTCGGGTCGGCGCCGAAGGAAATGAACCGCGCGTTCGTTACGAGCGGATGTCCCGAACGGTCATACATCGTCCCGCGCTGCGCCGGGATTTCTTCCGGCTTTTCGTACTGCTTTCGCGCGCGATCCCTGTAGATGCCTGCATCGATCACCTGAACCTGGACGAGCCGGAGCGCTACGAGAACGAAGAACAGCAGCAGCGCGGCCTTGACCGCGAGGACGCGGCGGTTCCATTCCTTCACGGGGGAACCCGGCGATTCCGTGCTCCGTCTCTCTGCCGTCCGTCCTGTCCTGATCATGACCCGCCGCAAGCGCTACTGCGATTCACCGGGAGTGACCCCCAGATCTTTGAGCTTGTCCCGGTCAATCGTGAACCAGATCTGCTGGGTTTGCGAAGCATGGAGACCGATTTGATTCAGCGCCGCGGGGCTGATGTTCTCCAGGGCCGACTTGCGGCTGACGTCCGTGCGCAGCGATGCGTTGATTCCCTGAATCTTCTGGTACTCGGCTTCGAGTTGTCCGATCTCCGAGGCAAGCCGGTTGATGCTGAGGATGTTGCTGACGTAGAAGACGATGGCACCCCCGATGCCGAAGAGCAGAAGAATGATGTTGAACGTGGAAACTTTCCGGCGTACACCCCTCCTGTTCGGCCGCATCGCGGTCCCCGTCCCCCCGGAGGGTGTCGCCCCGCCGTACACATAGCGGCGTTCGCGTTCCGGCGGCGCTGACTCGACGACTTTACCGTCTGCCCTGGCCATAACTCTCTCCCCCGTGTCCGCCGTCCGCTCCGATTACAGGCGCCGCGCTGCCCTGAGCTTCGCGCTCCGGGCGCGCCCGTTGCGCGCGATCTCGTCCCCGGTTGCCGTGACAGGTCTCTTTGTCAGGATTGCGAGCCGCGGCTCCCGCGGCTCGTCCGGAATATACTTGTGCCGGGAAGGAATGCTGTCGGCGGCCTCCGCCCGGAAGAATTCTTTGACGATTCTGTCCTCGAGCGAATGGTACCCGATCACCACGCAGCGCCCTCCGGCACAGAGAGCGTCCGGAACCGACGCGAGCGCTTCGCGCAGGCTGTCCAGTTCCCCGTTGACTTCGATGCGGAGCGCCTGGTAGACCCGCGCCAGGGATTTCGTCAGGAATCGGGGCCCGACACACCGCTCGATGACGCCGTTCAGCTCTCCCGACGTCGACACGGGCCGTTCCTGCACGAGCGCGCGGGCGATCCGCCGGGCCGCGCGTTCTTCTCCGTATTCCCGGATGATCCGCTCGAGTTGTTCTTCGGGGTACGCGTTGATGACGTCATGCGCGCTGATGCCGCGCCTGTCGTCCATGCGCATATCGAGCTTCCCGTCCCCCCGGAAGCTGAACCCCCGGTCCGGCCGGTCTATCTGGTGCGATGAAACCCCGAGATCCAGCAATATTCCCGCCACCTGTCCCGCTCCCAGGGTCTTCAGCTCCGAGGCGAAGTTCCGGAAGTTTCCCCGGATGAGCACGACCCGCGATCCGAATCGCTCCAGCCGCTTCCTCGATTCTTCGATCGCTTCCGCGTCAGCATCGATTCCGATCAGGCGCCCGCGGGGACTGAGAGACTCGCAGATTTTTTCTGCGTGCCCGCCGCCTCCGACGGTTCCGTCGACATATGCACCGTCCCGGTCCGTGAGAAGAAAAGCGAGCGTTTCATCCGCCATGACGGGCTCATGGTACGTTGGCATGTCATGAGCCTACTTCTGGAGGACTGTCTGGGCGATGTTTTCGTAGCTCTCAGGCTGTTTCTTCTGGTACTCGCGGTAGGTTTGCGGGTTCCAGATTTCGATTCGTTCCAGCACGCCGAGTATGAGAACTTCGTTTTCTATCGCGGCCAGCTGAAGAAGCTCCCTGGGAATCGTGATGCGCGATTGGCCGTCCAGCTGAGACTCTATCGCGTTTTGCAGGAGCGTGCGAGTGAAAAACCTGTGCTGCGGGTTTGTCGGCGAAAGATGGCGGATGGACTCTTCCAGCTTGCTCCATTCGTCCAGCGGGTATACGAAGAGACACTGTTCGTATCCCCGGGTGATCACGAATGTGTCGTTCGCCTCGGGGGAAACGTATTTCCTCAGCCGCGCGGGGATGTTCATTCGCCCCTTGGTGTCAACTGAGTACTCGTATGATCCTTTGAACGATGACATTCTTCACCCGTCTGACTGCCCGGGGGAAATGGGCTTTTTCAGGCAAATTTCTACCCACCTCCAACCCACTTTTACCCACCAGTGGTTCGTAAGATATTCATTTGGCCGCAAAAGTCAAGTTAATAATGCTGGAAACGGGGCTTTTCCGGCGTGGTTTGGAGGTTTTGACGGGTGGGGAGTCCTTCAGGCGGCCGGTTCGGCCCCTTCAGGGCTCTCTGTGCGGTACATCTGTTCGAGGAGTCGGAGCGATTTCTCAATATTGTCTCCCGGGCCGGGGATACCCGGAAGCTGAATGTGGAGCCTGAGCGTGCTTCCTTCCTGCCGGAGCGCCGCAACCCGTTTCTGCATCAGGGGGATCATCGACATGATATTCTGAAACGTCCCCCCTTCGTAGAATTCGGTATCCGATTCGTTGGGAAATTCCGCTTCCAACTGGTTCCCCTTCACGCTGACCTTTTTAAACCCGATTCTCGCCGACGCAAGGCGGAGCCGCACCATGCCGAAGAGATTTTCCGTCTCCGCAGGGAACCTGCCGAAGCGATCCTGCATCTCGTCGCGAACCTCCTCCAGTTGTTCCGGGCTCGACAGGGCATAGAGTCTCCGGTACAGCGCAAGGCGTTCCTCTTCGCTCCTCAGATACGATTCGGGAATGAACGTACTGAGATCGGTCTCAACGACCGTCTCCCGCCGCTCCGCGCGGACAGCCGCCTCCTTCTCGAACAATCCCTTGAATTCTTCTTCTTTGAGTTCCCGGACCGCGTCTTCAAGGACGCGCGTGTACGTTTCGAATCCCATGTTTTCGATGAACCCGCTCTGTTCCGCACCGAGCAGGTTCCCCGCCCCGCGGATCTCCAGGTCGCGCATGGCCAGGTTGAAACCCGACCCGAGCTCCGTGAACTCTTCGACGGCCTGAAGCCTCTGCAGCGTGGGGCGCGGGAGGGACGAAACCGGGGGGGTGATCAGGTATGCATAGGCCTGCGCGTTCGACCTGCCGACCCGCCCCCGGAGCTGGTAGAGCTCCGCCATGCCGAACCTGTCGGCCCGGTTGATGAATATCGTGTTCACGTTGGGGATGTCGAGTCCCGATTCTATGATTTTCGTGGCGACGAGAACATCGCACCGCTTCTCCAGGAACGCCATCATGACGTCTTCGAGCGCGTGGGCGGGCATCTGTCCGTGAGCGGACCGGAGCCGCACGCCGGGAAGAATTGCCTGAAGCCTGGCGGTGAGCTCATCCATGCTCTGCACCCTGTCGTGCACGAAGTAGGCCTGCCCCCCCCTCTGGAGTTCTTTCTGCACGGCATCCCGTATCACGTCGTCGTTCCACTGGAGGATCTCGGTGATGACCGGCAGCCTGTTGCGCGGCGGTGTGGCGATAACGGAAAGATCGCGCGCGCCCATGAGCGAAAAGTGCAGCGTACGGGGGATGGGTGTCGCGGTGAGGGAGAGCGTGTCAACTTCCGCCTTCATCTGACGGATCCGTTCTTTCGCCGCAACGCCGAACCGGTGCTCTTCATCGATGATGAGAAGACCGATGTTCCGGAAGCCGACGTCCTTCGAGAGAATCCGGTGGGTGCCGATTACGACGTCGATCTCCCCCTCCCGCAGTTTCGCAATGATCTCCACCTGTTCGCCCCGGGCGCGGAACCGGGAAAGGACGTCAAGCCGGACACCGTAGCGCGCCAGGCGGTCGCGGAACGTATTGAAGTGCTGCATCGCAAGGATCGTCGTCGGGACGAGAACGGCCGCCTGTTTCCCGTCGAGGACCGCTTTGAAGGCAGCCCGCACGGCGACCTCGGTCTTGCCGAACCCGACATCCCCGCAGATCAGGCGGTCCATCGGATGCGGTTCTTCCATGTCGTTCTTCACGTCCATCGTCGCCTTCGCCTGATCGAACGTGTCTTCGTACATGAACGACGCCTCCAGCTCTTTCTGCCAGGGGGAATCCGGCGAGAACGCGAATCCTGCCGATTGCTTCCTCCGGGCGTAGAGGGCGATGAGTTCCCTGGCAATATCCTTGACTTTCTTCTTTGCGCGGTTCTTCAGCTTCTCCCACTCCGCGCTCCCGAGCCGTGAAAGCGCGGGGACGTGTCCTTCTTTCGACGAGTATTTCTGGAGCTTCCCGACGTAGTTCAGGTTGACGAAGAGCGTGTCGCGCCCTTCGTAGAGGATCTTGACGACCTCCTGTTCCGCCCCGCCCACGTTGATCCGTTTCATGCCGTCGTACCGGCCGATCCCGAAGTCCTGGTGAACGACGTAGTCCCCCCGGTGGAGCATGTGGATGTCCCGCTCCGTGAGCCCCCTGAATTTCGCCGTGCGCTTTCTGCCCCGCCGCTTCAGACGGTTGAAGACCTGGTGCTCGGTGTACACGGCCAACCGGGCGCCGGGGATGACGAACCCCCCGTGCAGTGCCTCGACCGTGAAATGGAGATCCTCGTTCCGGACCGCGGGCGGGTGATCCCCGGGCACGTTCCCGCCGGGAAATTCCTTCAGCAGCTCGCGAAGGCGGGCGAGTTCGGCGTTCGTGTCGGAGGTGAAACAGACGGAATACCCCTGGTCCTGGAGCGAGGCAAGATCTTTGCGCAACGCGGCGATGCTGCCGTTGAACGCGGGCTGGTGTTTCCCTCCGAAATCGATGACGTCCGGATCCGCGGAAGGAAGGGCCCGGATCGATATCCGGGGAAAGAGCCCGAGGAGTTCCTGCGTCAGTTCCGGGCGGAGTGCCTCCTCCTTCTGTGCGCCCCCGGCGATCTCGCGTGCGATGAGGTCCGGCTCGTCAAGGACCACAAGCGCGTCATCGCGAAGGTATTCCAGGAGTGACGACGTGCGGCCGCTCCCCGGTTCTCCGGGATGCGCCGTCAGCAGGTCGGGGACGATCGTGGTGCCGGACAGGTCGCGGATCGAGCGCTGCGAGACCGGATCGAATTCCCGGAGCGATTCAATTTCGTCGCCGGAGAATTCCGCCCGGATGGGATTGTCCCCCGCGAACGTAAAGACATCAAGTATCCCCCCCCGGACGGAGAAGTCTCCGTGCGTCTCCACAAAATCCTTCTGCTCGAATCCGGAGGCGAGCAGGCCCCGGATGATTGATGCGAATTCTGCGTGCGCGCCTTTCTCGAGACGGATGACCTTCTCCCCGATGGCCGAGGGAGCCGGCAGGGGAATGGACATCCCCCTGGGGGGCGTCACGACCACGGCGGCGGGGGACTCCAGGAGCGAACGGAGAGCCTGCACATCAGGTACTCCCGCTTCGGGGGTGCGAAAATGCCCCTGAGAAGTTATCCCGGCAAAGAGGTGGACGTGGTCCCCTCCCACGAGGAGCGTGAGATCGTCGCGCATCCTTTCCGCCTCTGATTCCTCCCCCGTGACAATCAGGATCTGGCAGCCCCGTCGTTCCCGGATGCCGGCAACGACGAGAGCGGCGAGCGATCCGGGTGCTCCCGTAACGGTGATCTCGCGACGGCGGGACTCGTTCAGCGCTTTGAATGCATCCAGTGCTTCGATGCTATGTCGTATCGAATCGATCATCGTTCCTTCCGAACACACGTCTCCCCTCCGGGGCCGCGCGCTCGGGCGGTACCGGAAGGGTGTCGTTTTCTGCGTCAGGCGGTACCGCGCCGGTACCGCTCGTGTACATCCTCACCCGTGGAGGGAATCCCCGGGCTCCGCATAGAGCGCGATGGCGCCCCGGACCGTGCCGCCGGTTTGTGCAATCCGCTTCTTTGCTTCTTCTGCCGGGATCCCGGCCGCGGCCATCACGATGGCGGTCTTCACATGTCCCCCCGCTTTTTCGAGTATCCCGGAGGCCTCCTCGTACGTCACCCCCGTGGCGAGCGCAATGATCCGCTTTGCCCGCTCGACGAGTTTCCGGTTCGTCAGCTGGAGGTCGACCATCATGTTCTCGTACACCTTGCCGAGCTTCACCATCGCCGCCGTGGTCAGCATGTTCAGGACAAGCTTCTGGGCTGTCCCCGATTTCATCCGCGTCGAACCCATCAGCACTTCGGGGCCGACCTCGGGACAGATCGCCACGTCGACCTGGAGATCGAATTCCGACCTCGGGTTTGTCGTGATGTAGATGGTCTTCGCCCCGAGCTCCCGCGCCCGGTTCACCGCCGCCACAACGTACGGCGTTCTCCGGCTTGCGGCAATCCCGCAGACCACGTCGCGGGGATTGACCCCCTGTGCATCGACGTCGAGTCTCGCCTGTTCGGTGTCATCTTCCGCTCCTTCCTGGGACTTGAACATCGCCTGCTGCCCCCCCGCCATGATGCCGCGGACGAGCCCGGGATCGGTACCGAACGTAGGAGGACATTCCGAAGCGTCGACGACGCCCAACCGCCCGCTCGTCCCCGCGCCGAAATAGAGCAGCCTTCCCCCGTTCCTGAGAGCATGGACGATGATCTCGACAGCCTCGCAGATGTACGGGATCTCCCGCTCCACGGCAAGGGGAACCAGCTTATCCTGTGCGTTGATGAGACGCAGGGCAGCTTCCGTCGGAAGCCAGTCGAGGTCCATCGTGTCGGGGTTTCGCTGCTCGGTGAGGAGGCGGGCCAGCGTGTCGTGGAGTTCTTTGGTTTTCGTCATGTGCAATAACGGAGATAGAGAATTATAGGCGGACGATGAGTGCTTTCTTGTCTTCCAGGCCGAGCTCGAGCCCCCCTTCAAATGCGAGCTGCAGGATGCTGACCTGCCTGATGTTTTCTTTGATCCTTGCTTCCTCGATTTCTTTTTCCAGGTCCCCCCCTTTCAGGGCCACCAGTGCCGGTCCGGTGAGCACCTGTTTCTTTTCCCCGGCCGTGTCGGGCCGGGGCGTATGCGCGGGTTTCAGAAGCGGGCGTGACCAGCGAACAAGGTCCCTGAGCGAGGCGACGGCCCGGGCGAGGACAACGTCGAACGTACCCCCCGCTTTGTGTGTGCGTTGGATTTCTTCCGCTCTCCCGGTCCAGACGGTGACCCCGGTAAGTCCCAGGCGGTCCACGATGTCCTGAACTGCTGCGGTTTTTTTCCTGATGGAATCGAGAAGTACGAACTGGATATCAGGCCTTACGATCGCAATCGGAATTCCGGGAAATCCGCCTCCGGTCCCGAGGTCCAGGATTCTTATGCCCTGCGGCAATTCAATGTAGAAAAGAAGAGCCAGACTGTGAAGCACGTGGCTGAACCAGATGTTCTCCTGATCCCGCCGAGAAACGAGATTGACGTTCGCATTCCACCGGAGCAATTCTCCGACGAACCTGATCAGTTGCTCGAGCTGTCCGTCCGTGAGGACCAACCCGTTCCGGGAGCAGATTTTCCGAAGTTCCTGTGGCGCTTCGACACCGTTCACTGTTTCAGGGCCTGCATTGTTTCACGTGGAACATCACCTCAGGAGGGATATCATGAGGATTGATATATCGGCAGGGGTCACGCCGCTGATCCTGGCCGCCTGTCCGATTGACCGCGGCAGGACTTTCTGAAGTTTCTCTCTCCCCTCGGTGCTGAGGGACTTGAGTCTCTGAAACTCGAAGCCGACGGGTATCTCGACGTTCTCACTCTTCTCGAACAGTCGTACCTGTTCTTCCTGCCTCTTCAGGTAACCCTCAAACTTTATTTCAATCTGGACCCGCTCCCGCGCCTGCCTGTTCTCGTGGAGCGCGTGAAGCGCCTCTTCTTCACATATGCCGCCGAGGTTCAGTATCCGGTCAATCTCCACTTCCGACCTCTTCAGGAGACGGCCGAGCGTCTCGGACTCGGTGACGGGATCGCTTCCGCAGGCCATGAGAAGTTCATTAGCAAGCGAAGGAGAGATACGCGTGGACATCAGGCTTTCTATCCCTCGTTGTATGCACTTCTCTTTTGAATCGAGCCGGCTGATCTCGTCGTTCGAGATCAGGCCGATCTCATGCCCTTTCCTCATCAGCCGGGAATCCGCGTTGTCCTGGCGCAACAGGAGCCGGTACTCTGCGCGTGATGTAAATATGCGATACGGTTCGTCCGTCCCCTTGTTGATGAGGTCGTCAATCATGACGCCGATGTAAGCTTCGCTTCGTTTCAGGACCAGCGGAGGTCTTCCCTGTGCCCTCAGGGCGGCATTGATTCCGGCCATGAGTCCCTGGGCAGCCGCTTCCTCATATCCGCTCGTTCCGTTTATCTGGCCGGCGAAATACAGCCCGCGAATGAGCTTGGTCTCAAGCGTATGCTCTATCTGGTGAGGGGGGAAATAATCATATTCAACTGCGTAGCCGGGCCTGAGAATCGTGCAGTTCTGAAGTCCCGGAATCGTCCTCAGTGCCCTGGACTGGACATCCTCCGGAAGGCTTGTAGAAAATCCGTTCATGTAGACGACGTCCGTCTCGTAGCCTTCGCGCTCAAGGAATATCTGATGCCTGTCCCGGTCCGCAAATCTGCTGATCTTGTCTTCAATGGATGGACAGTACCGCGGGCCGATCCCCTTTATCTTCCCGGTGAACATCGGAGACCTGTCGAATCCTGTCCTGAGTATGGCGTGTGTTTCCTCGTTTGTATACGTGATGTACATCGGGATCTGGGGGTTCACAATCCGGTCGTTCTGGAACGAGAAGGGGGCCGGGTCCGCGTCTCCGGGCTGCTCTTCTGTTTCCGCAAAAGCGATCGTCTTCCCACTCAGCCTGGGGGGCGTCCCCGTTTTCAGTCTGCCTGTTATGAACCCCCTGTTCACGAGCCGTTCGGTCACCCCTGATGAAGCGGGTTCGCCGAATCTCCCGCCGACAGTGGAAGATGTTCCTGTGTGCATTACGGCATTGAGGAACGTTCCGCTGCAGATGATGAGTGCAGAGCAACGCAGAGCGCGTCCGTCAGAGAGAACTCCCCCCCTCACCACGTTTCCTTCGAAGAGTATATCCTGCAACGATCCTTCGACCACATGCAGGCGCTCTTGAGCAAAGATCCTCCGCTGTGCGTCCCTGCTGTACCATTCGCGATCGTTTTGAGACCTCGGGGACCAAACGGCGGGTCCCTTGGACTTGTTCAGCAGCCTGAAGTGTATCCCCGTGGCGTCTGCGATCTTCCCCATCTCTCCCCCGAGAGCATCGATCTCACGGACCAGGTGCCCTTTCGCGGTGCCGCCGATTGCCGGGTTGCACGACATCCTCCCGATGGCCCGGCTGTCCATTGTAAGAAGCGTCACGGCGCAACCCATCCTGGCCGCCGCCAGCGCGGCCTCGATGCCGGCATGCCCGCCCCCGACCACGATTATGTGCCCCTCTTCCTGCCTCATTCCATCCCATGTTTCACGTGAAACATCGCCTATTTACCTATGCAGAACTCTCCAAATATGGAGTTGAGTATCTCCTCGCTCGTAATCTCCCCCGTGATCCCTTCGAGCGACGAGATCGACTCCCTGACGTCAAACGCCACAAACTCGTTTGTGATTCCTGAGCCCAACGACTCGAGCGCGGTCGCAAGGCTCCGTGCCCCCTTAAGCAGGGACTCCGCGTGACGCTCGCTTATGACGCACACGGTCTCGTGGATGGAAAGACCGCTCTGGCCGACGATTCGCGTCAGCTCGCGTGCAAGCTCGTGAACACCAGCGCCGGTGAGCGCAGAGAGCGAAAGATGCACACTTCCCTGGCTCTCCGGATCAATCCCCCTCGGTTTCTCCCTCCCGCCGGGTACCAGGTCGATCTTGTTCCGGACAAATATCAGATGCTGAGCGGCGGACAAGGAAAGGGATTCCGCGGGAATCTCCTCTTCGTCATTCGGTGTGCTGGCATCCCTGACCAGTATGACGATGTCCGCTGTCTCCAGGGACCGGATCGTTCTGGCGATTCCTTCAAGCTCCACCGGGTCGACCGATTTCCTCAGCCCGGCCGTATCAACAATTCGAAACAGAACTCCATCCAGCGTGAGGCTCTCTTCCAGGTAGTCCCGGGTTGTCCCTGCCACCGGAGTTACGATCGCCCTGCTCTCCTTCAGAAGCGCGTTGAAGAGGCTTGACTTCCCCGCGTTCGGAGGTCCTGCGATCACCACGGAAACTCCGTCCCTGTAAATCTTCCCGGTCCGGAATGTCCCCGCCAACCGCTCGAGCCGGTGCTTCACTTCCCCTATCTTCTCCTCGATTTCTTCCCTCCCGATCACGGAAATCCCCTCCTCGCTGAAATCAAGGTCGACCTCCAATAACGCACATAGATGTTTCAGGGAGGATTTCAATTCATCCACGGCCTCGGCCAGGCGGCCGCGAAGCTGCAGGAGCGAGGCGCGGTACGCACGCTCGCTTTTCGAGGAGATCAGCGATGCGACCGCTTCCGCCCGGGAGAGATCCATTTTGCCGTTCAGGTAGGCCCTGCGCGTGAACTCCCCGGGCTCCGCACGCCTGGCACCCGCCGCAAGCGCGGCACCCAGGACGGCGCTCGTCACGAGAAAGCCGCCGTGGCAGCTGACCTCGATGCTGTCCTCCCCGGTGTACGACCGGGGCGCCCTGAAGACCGTCACCAGCACTTCGTCCACTTCCTCGCCGTCCGCGCGGACGATCGTTCCGTGGTGGAGCGTGTACCCCGGCGAAGAGGCAAGCGGCGCCCGGGCCCGGAATATCCTGTCTCCAACGGCAAGAGCGTCGGGCCCGCTTATCCGTATCACGGCGATTGCCCCTTCCCCCGGGGGAGTGGCTACCGCCGCTATCGTATCGGAAGGAGAGATTTTCATCGTGCGCCCGGTAAGGATGTACAAGCTACAACTTTCCCCGCCGAGTATCAACGAACCCGCCACCCCCCGGGGCGGGCACAAACGCACGGCGCCCCGCGGCAAACTGCCGCGGGGCGCCCTCTTCGCACGCAGAGTGATTGTTACTTCATTTTCGGAAGATCCTTCGTCAGCCGCGCGAGGATTCCTCCCCCACCCTTTTTCGGTTCCACCTTCCGCAGCGGCTCGTCGCCGGTCTTCTTATTGAACCAGACCTGTTGCCCGATCGCCAGAAGGTTAAAGACGAAATAGTACAGGTTCAGCCCGGACGGGAGACTGTTGAACATGAGCGTCATCAGTATGGGCATCATCCACACCATCGCCTTCTGCCGCGGGTCCGTCACCGTCATCTTCTGCTGCAGGAACATCGTGATGCCCATCGCAAGGGCGAGACCGCTCACGTCGGTGATCCCGAACAGGGGGATCGTAAACGGAAGGCGCAGCACGGTATCCGGAATGGAGAGATCCCCGATCCAGAACATGAACGCCGACTGGCGCAGCCCGATGGAGGACCGGAAGACCGCATAGAGGGCAAAGAGGATCGGCATCTGCAGGAGCATCGGGAGACACCCGGCGGCCGGGTTGACGCCGTACTCCTTGTACAGGTTCATGATCTGCTGGTTCTGCTTGTTCGGGTCGTCCTTGTACTTCTCCCGTATCTCGTTCATCAGGGGTGTGAGCGCCTGCATCCGCTTCATCGATTTCATGCTCGTACGCGTCAGAGGCTGCAGCGCGAGCTTGATGATGATGGAGAAGACGATGATGACCCAGCCGTAATTCGGAATGAACATGTGCAGGAACTGGAAGAGCGGGATCATCACGTACTCCGAAATCGGCCTGATGATCCACGCCGACCCGAGGCTCATGATCTGTTCGAGCCCCCGCCCGTAACCCTTCACGATGTCAAAATCCAGCGGCCCAAGGTACACCGTGACCTTCGTGTGCTCGGAGCCCGTCGTCAGCGGCATCTTCAGCGCGAGGGCGAAGTTCTTCTTGACGCCGCTGTTCGCCATCACGGTCCGTGATCCTTCCAGGTATGCCCCCTGGCTCGCACCGCGCTCCGGCATCATCACCAGGGCGAAATATTTGTTCCGGGTCGCAACCCAGTCGGTCGCCCCGTTGATATCCCGTTTTGCCGTCTCGCCGTTCTTGCCCGCGTCCACTTCCGTCAGCTCGCCTCCCGAGTATGCATAGGCAAGCGCGAAATTCGATTCGTCCACGCTGTTGCGCTCCGCGTAGCGCAATCCGTTTTCCCACACGATCTGATATTCGAAATTCGAAATCGCCTGTCCCATCCCGGCAAAATCAAACTCGGTGTCAAACGAATATTTCCCGTTCGTGAACGTCATCCGCTTCGCGATCCGATGTCCGTCCCCGATCGGAAGTGAGAGCTCGAGAACAACGGATTGATCCCCGGAAAGGCGGTAGTTTGTCCAGGGGAGCTCGCGTGCATCAAAGTACAGGCTTCGCGTATTGACGAGCTTCCCGTCCCCGGACGTGAACAGGAGGCTGAAGTCCCCGCCCCTGTCGAAATCGACAAGCTGCACCGGGTGGCCGTCCCAGGTTTTGTAGCCGGTCAATTCCCATTTGCGTATCAGTCCCCCCCTTGTGCTGATCTCGGCCGTATAGAGGTCCGTCGAGATGACGATCACCTTCTCCTCACCCGTGGCGCGAGCGGAGAAGTAGGAGCCGAGCGCATCCTGCGGATTGCGCGCACTCGTGTCGCGCGCGACCGGGGGACGTTCCACCCTCACGGTGTCTTTTACCACCGGCTGGGCCGAACGGAGGCTGTCGGCGGTCAGCGGACGCGGTGGGGGAGGGGTGGGCGTCTGCACCCACATCCAGATGATGAGGACGACACCGATGAGAACGAATCCGATCGTGGTCTGCTTGTCCATGTCCCGTCAATTCACGTTTGAGAAGAATGCACTCACGCGGGGTCGACACCACCCGGGTGAAAGGGATGACAGCGGCCCAGGCGCTTCAATGCACGCCACAGACCGCCGGGGACGCCGTACTTCGCCACGGCGTCGATGGCGTACTGGGAACACGTCGGGATGAACCTGCACGTGTTCGGCGGCAGCAGGGGAGAGATGAGTACCTGGTAGGCGCGGAGGACCGCGATCACTCCCTTTTTCATTGCTGTTCTCTCCGGACCGTTGCACAGACTTTCCGGCAAAGCGTGCTGAGGTCCGCGCTGATCGGCGCGAGCGCGAAGCGCGCCGGAGCCGCTTCCCGGCTTGCGCCGTACACGAAGAGCATGCTGAGGGAACTCCCGGCCTTCGCCGCCGCACCCGCCAGCGTGTCGCGCTCGGCATCGTACGCCACGCGCATCAACCTGCGTGCCCGGTTCCGCTTCACGGCATTAAATTTCCTCGCAGAGATGGAAAAGCCGGCACGCACCCGCGTCCCGGCTCCTGTCTCCCACCGGAAGAAACACCGCAACACCTCGCCGTCGATTCTCCTTCCGGATCTGTAGAGTGACTGGAAGGTCCCGCGTCCGCGAAGGGTCTCCGCCTTCCTCACCTACCGTTCGTCACTGACGGTCAGTTTCTTCCTGCCGCGCGCGCGCCGGCGCGCCAGCACCTTACGGCCTGTCTTCGTCGCCATCCGGGCCCGAAACCCGTGCGTGTTCTTCCGTTTGCGATTGTGAGGCTGAAACGTGATACTCATCCTGAACTCCCGCTCTTTGTGTTGGGCACCCGGCGTTCACACTTCCGCGCACGGCCTGAGACGCCAATTGCAGGTGAACAAGGTATAAAAATTATGCCACAGACACAAGAAAACCGGGGGGAAAAAGAAATATTGCGCTTGCGTCCGCCGCCCCATTGTAGTATAATCATGATGTGGATCGGTGCTGCTTCCGGGTGTATAATTTGTTGACAAGTTCCGGCCCAGTGTAGTCCCCACCGTCGTTCACTGCTCTCTGATCCCTGGACTGCTTCCCGATGTTGACAACCAATGAAACCGGCAGCAAACAACTCATTTTTGAGTTGTTTTTGTTTTCCACAAACCTGTTGATAAGTTATTGATAGTTCTGCCCCCGGCGTAAACCCGTTGCCGTGTTGATAGGTTTGTGGATAACCTCGCGCACCCTGTGAATAACCTCCTAATCTCTTAGCTGACAAATGGATTCCAGCCCGCAGCTCATCGTAAACCCCTCCGAGGAGGATCAGGCCCGCGCCGTCTGGAATGCCTGCCTGGATCATATCCGCGAAAGCGTGAATACGCAGAGCTTCAAGACGTGGTTTGAGCCTATGATCCCGCTTCATCTGCGGGGAGGCAAACTTACCGTTCAGGTCCCAAGCCAGTTCTTCTACGACTGGCTCGAGGAGCATTATTACACGGTCATAGGCCAGACGATTGAGACCGTGCTGGGGAAGGACGCCCACCTTGAGTATTCCGTCCGGACGGATGAACCCCAGATCGACCTGGATTATCAGATTTCCGCTCCTCCCGTCCAGAAGCAGGAACGGAGGACGTTTCCCCCGCAGCCAAATTCGTTTACCGTTCCCCCGTCGACGCCTCTCTCCGGCGGACGACCCGAATCGGCTCCCGGGGCGTTCCAGACGTTCCTCAATTCGCGGTATACGTTCGAGAATTTCATCAAGGGAGACAGCAACCAGCTCGCCCGGGCGGCGGCCTCCGCCGTTGCCAACAACCCCGGGGGGACATCGTTCAATCCTCTCGTCATTTACGGCACCACGGGGCTCGGGAAGACCCATCTTATCCAGGCGATCGGGAACCACGCCATGGCCCACGGCAAGGCGAAACGGGTCATTTACGTGTCCAGCGAGCGGTTCACGGTGGAGTTTGTGGAGGCAATACAGCGGGATACCACGAACGAATTCGCGGGCTTCTACCGCAGCATGGATATCCTCATCGTCGACGATATACAGTTTTTTGCAGGGAAGGAACGGACCCAGGATCATTTCTTCCACACGTTCAACGAGCTCCATCAGCTGGGAAAGCAGATCGTCCTCTCCTCAGACAGGCCGCCGAAGGAACTGAAGGGTCTCGATGACCGCCTGCTTTCCAGGTTCCAGTGGGGCCTGACGTCGGATATTCAGCCTCCCGACCTTGAAACCCGCATCGCCATTCTCCTCAAGAAGAGCGAGAATGAACGTATCAACCTCCCCCAGGACGTCGTCGAGTGCATCGCTTCCAACGTCACCTCGAATATCCGCGAGCTGGAAGGCTGCCTCATCAGCCTCATGGCGAAGGCTTCTCTGGAAGGGAGAGAAATCACCGTTGACCTTGCACGCGAGGTCCTTAAAGTCGTCGTCGGCGATGTCCGATCCCCGCTGACAATCGAGACGATCCAGCGGACGGTGTGCGACTATTTCAGCATCCCCGAGGACCTCATCCGGGCAAAAACCCGCAAACAGGAAATTGTCAACGCCCGGCAGGTTGCGATGTACCTCGCCAAAGAACTCACAAACTGCTCGCTGAAAACAATCGGCCTTCACTTCGGCGGCCGCGATCACAGCACGGTGATTCACGCCTATCAGTCCGTCGAGGACCAGATGCGCATCGACCAGAAATACCAGGCGAACGTGCATCAGATCCGGCGGCGGCTGCAGATGCTGGGACACGTATAGCGCTCCATGCGTCATCCCTCCCGTGTTCACAACAATGTGAGAATCGTGTGGCCGGGTGTTCCTGCGCTGTGTACAGATCACCCGCCGCTGCCCGTGCTCATCCGGCATCTCCACACTGTGCATGGAAGACCGTTCTGTACACATGCAGCATGTTCAACCATCGCATCATGCGAAACTTCTTACCGGCGCCGGCGCTCATCTCTTCTCCGTTCACTGTCCCGGTTCTCCACATATCCACAGGCATAATAATAAGTGTTACCTATATATATGGAGACGTAAGTATATATTAGGGCGCTCACCCAAGGTTGTTTTTTCGTGCCTTTCTGCGTAAATTGTCAGGGTTTCCCTTCTCAGGGAACTATGTATCCAGCCTACCTCAGGAGAGAGCAATGAAATTCACCGCCAACAGCATTGAACTTCAGCGCACGCTGAACAAGGTCGGTGGTGTAGTTCCTACGAAGTCCACGATGCCTATTCTGGAAAATATTCTGTGCGAATTGTCCGGTCATATGCTCACCGTCACCGCGACGGACATGGCAATTTCGCTGACAGTCTCTCTCCAGGTTCGTGGGGCGGAAGACGGGAAAATTGCCATTCCGGCAAAGCGCCTAATGGATACGATGAAGTCCCTCCCCGATACGAGCACGGTCTTTGCCATTGATACGACGTCGAACAAGATAAAGATAACGACGGACAACGGGGAATACGGGCTCACGGGGGAGGCAGCGAGGGATTTTCCCCCGGTGCCGCCGTTCAAGGGAACCTCGGAGATCTCGCTCGACTGCAACATGCTGCGGGGTCTCATTCACAAGACGACGTTTGCCGTGAGCACGGACGAACTGAGGCCGGCAATGATGGGCGTCCTCTTTCAGGCCAAGGATACGGAATTGCGCGCGGTATCGACCGACGGGCACCGGCTCGTGCGGCTCAGTTACATCCAGCAGAAACCCGTGGCGATGAAAAAAGACGTCGTGATCCCGGCGAAAGCGCTCCTCATCCTCGGGAAATCGATTGACGAAGGGGAGACGACGATCAGCATCAGCGACACGCACGTGAAGTTTACGTTCGGCCAGTCGTTCCTGGTTTCCCGCCTCATCGATGAATCCTATCCGAATTATGAAACGGTCATCCCCGCCGAGAACGACAAACAGATGACGGTGAAGCGGGATGACATGATCTCGTCAATCAGGCGCGTTGCACTGTATGCAAGCGCAACGACGCATCAGATACGGTTTGACATCGCGAAGAGCGCGCTGCAGATCACGGCGCAGGATATCGACTTCGGCGGAGAGGCAAAAGAGACGATCCCGTGCACGTTCACGGGGGAATCGCTCGAAATAGGATTCAATTCGGCGTACCTCATCGACATTCTGTCCCACCTGGAAAGCGAGCAGGTCGCCTTCCGGTTCAGCACGCCCACACGCGCGGGCATCGTCTCACCGGTGGGAGGGGAGAGCAGCAGCATCCTGATGCTCGTGATGCCGGTACGTCTGAGCACATAACGGATGATGTCACATCCTGCCATGCCACGGTCCCGCCTCCGGCGGGACCGCTGTATTGTCGGGCACGCCACAGAACATGATCCTTTCCAGAATCAGGCTCGGCAACTTCAGGAACCATTCCGCCACGGCAATCGAATTCGGCGACGGCATCAACGCGTTCCTGGGGGACAACGGTGAAGGCAAGACCAATATCCTTGAAGCCGTCTCCTATCTCAGCCTGACGAAGAGCTTTTACGCGTCCGGAGATTCGGAGGTCATCCGCATCGGGGAGGACGGGTTCGACCTCGAGGGCACCCTCGTGTCGGACGCCGGGGTCAACAGCCAGGTCCGGGTGTCCTGTACCCGGGTGCCGCAGGAAAAAAGATTTCTTGTCAACGGAAGCCCGCCGGAACGGCTGGCGGCCGTCATCGGAAGATTTCCCGTGGTCGTTCTCTCCCCGGAGAAAGGATCGATCACGTTCGGGGGACCTGCCGAGCGCAGGAAGTTTATGGACCTCGCGCTCTCGCAGGTAAGCGGGACGTACCTCGGCGATATTCTGGAATACCGGAAAGCGCTCAGGCAGCGGAACAGGATCCTCGCCGACAACCGCGCGCGCGGAGTCCTTCCCCCGGGGATCATCGAACCCTGGACGGAACACCTCGTCGCCTACGGGAGCAGGATCGCGCACCGCCGGTCGATGTTCGCCTCGGAGATCCGCCCGCACATCGAGCGCGCGTACCGGACGATCGTGCCGGACGACGAGCTTCCGGATCTCGCGTACGTTTGCGGTTGTTCCGCCCCGGAAGGAATCGGCGTCCCCGGATACGCCGCCGCCCTGTCCGCGGAACTCGCGTCGGGCAGCAGCGAAGAGCGACGGCGCGGTCTCACGCTCGCGGGACCGCACAGGGACGACCTCCGGCTCACCATCAACGGCCTGGACGTTCAGCGCTTCGCGTCGCAGGGGCAGCACAAGACGCTTCTTGTCGCACTGAAGATCGCGGAATATTCGTACATGCGCGAGAGGCACAACGAGACGCCCGTGTTCCTTCTCGACGACGCCTTCAGCGAACTCGACGCGGGGCGGGTCCGCCGGATTCTTGAGTGCGCCGCCGGGCTGGGCCAGGTGATGATCACGACGACGGAGGGTGCGGTCTTCGGGGGAGCGGTGACGTGGGGGATTCACAACAGGAGATTTATCGTTGAGCGCGGCACGTGCAGGCAGCAGGCGTGAACGGTCCGGCGGCAAGCGCGGCCGCCCCGTCTCGATCCAGGATGCCATGCAGGGCCTTGTGCGGGAACTCGGGATCGCGCCGAAAATGGCCCAGTACGACGTCCTGGCCGCCTGGCCGGACGTCGTGGGACCCCAGATCGCCCGCGTGACCGTTCCGCAGCGGATGGAGAACGGCGTCCTGTACGTAACGGTGGCGACGTCGCCGTGGCGCGCGGAACTCTCGATGAAACGCCTCGATCTCATTGAACGACTGAATTCGCACGTCGGGACGAAGGTACTGAACGATATCCGGTTCAGATAAATGCCTTTCCCCGGCGCGAGCATGTGCCATTATCGCATACAGGTATGAGCAAAGCACCCGTCCAGAAAGACAAAGCGGTTCCTCCCGCGGCGGAGGAACACAAATACACTGCTGAAGACATCACCGTCCTCAAGGGGCTCGAAGCGGTCCGCCGCAGGCCCGCCATGTATATCGGCGACGTGAGCATCCGCGGCCTGCACCATCTTGTCTACGAGGTCGTGGATAACTCGATTGACGAAGCCCTGGCGGGGTTCGCGCGGAACATCGACGTGACGATCAACAAAGACGGATCCGTCGCCGTGCTGGACGACGGGCGGGGAATTCCGACCGATTTCCACAAGGGGGAAAAACGGTCGGCCCTCGAAGTCGTGATGACGATGCTGCACGCGGGAGGCAAGTTCGACAAGAACACCTACAAGGTGTCGGGAGGACTGCACGGCGTGGGCGTCTCCGTCGTCAACGCGCTGAGCGAATGGCTCGAAGTCGAAGTCTACGGCGACGGGAAACTCTGGTTTCAGAAATACGAACGCGGGGACCCGAAGGCACCGGTGAAGATCGCCGGTAAAGCCCGGGAGGGAGTGACGGGCACGAAGGTGACGTTTCTCCCCGACGGGCAGATCTTCAAGAACAGGGTGTTCAAATTCGACACGATCGCTGAACGGCTCCGCGAACTTGCATTCCTCAACCCGCAGGTGAAGCTCCGCATCGTCGACGCGCGGGCGAAGAGCGAGCAGGAGGAGACGTTTCATTTCAAGGGCGGCCTCGTGGAATTCGTAAAGTACATCGACGCCACGCGCCCGTCGATCACCAAACGGGTGTTCTACGCCCAGGGGTCGGACAAGGATGAAAACGGGCGCGCCGTGGAGGTCGAGGCCGCGGTCCAGTACAACGACCAGTACAGCGAAAACATCTTCACGTACGTCAACAACATCAACACGCACGAAGGGGGGACGCACCTTGTCGGGTTCAGGACCGCGCTCACCCGTTCGCTGAACAACTACGCGTACAAGAACGGGATTCTGAAGGAAGGGGGGATCTCGCTGACGGGAGACGACTTCCGCGAGGGGTTCACCGGGGTCCTGAGCGTCAAGGTGCCGGAGCCGCAGTTCGAGGGTCAGACGAAGACGAAGCTCGGCAACAGCGAAGTGAAGAGCATCGTGGAATCCGTCATCGGGCCGGCGCTGCAGTCGTGGCTGGACGAGAACCCCGGCGACGCGAAACGGATACTCGAGAAGTCCATGCGCGCCGCGGAGGCGCGCGAGGCGGCGCGGAAGGCGCGCGACCTCACCCGGCGGAAGAACGCGTTGTTTTCCGGCGGGCTCCCCGGGAAGCTCGCCGACTGCTCGATCAGCGACCCGGACCACTGCGAGCTGTACCTCGTGGAAGGAGATTCCGCCGGTGGGAGCGCGAAGCAGGGGCGCGACAGGCGGTTCCAGGCGATTCTCCCTCTCAAGGGAAAGATCCTGAACGTGGAAAAGGCGCGCCTCCACAAGATCCTGGAAAACGAGGAGATACGGAACATCTTCACGGCGCTCGGCGTGGGCGTGGGCGAGGAATTTGACGCGTCGAAGCTCAGGTACGGCAAGATCATCCTCATGTGCGATGCCGACGTCGACGGTTCGCACATCCGCACGCTCCTGCTGACGCTCCTGTACAGGCACATGAAGGAACTCATCGAGCTGGGGCATGTCTACATCGCTCAGCCGCCCCTCTTCAAGGTCAAGAAGGGGAAACAGGAGCTCTATGCCTACGACGAAGACGAACGCGACGGCATCGTCAAGAGGCTTTCCGCGGAGAAGGGGAAGAAGGAAGAAGAGGAACCCGTCGACGTGGTACCCGAAGAGGGGGCCGTGGTGCTCGGGAGCGGCGTCGTGATCTCCCGGTTCAAAGGACTCGGCGAAATGAACCCCGAGCAGCTCTGGTCGACCACGATGAACCCCGATACGAGGACGATTCTCCAGGTGGCGATCGAAAATGCCGCCGACGCGGACAGGACGTTCTCCATCCTCATGGGCGACGAGGTGGAGCCGCGCAGGGAATTCATCGAGAAGAACGCAAAGTACGTCCGCAACCTGGATATCTGACCGGGATGCGGCAACGGAGTCACACTACCTGATCTGCCATGGCAACCGTAAACGAAAAAGTCATACCCGTCGACATCGAAGATGAAATGCGGGGATCGTATATCGATTACTCGATGTCGGTCATCGTCGCCCGCGCGATCCCGGACGTGCGCGACGGCCTGAAACCCGTCCACCGCCGCGTGCTCTTCGGCATGCAGGGTCTCGGGCTCGCCTCCAACCGCGCGTACAAGAAATCGGCCCGCATCGTCGGAGAAGTGCTGGGGAAATATCATCCCCACGGCGACTCGGCGGTGTACGACACGATGGTCCGCATGGCGCAGGATTTCTCGATGCGGTACCCGCTCGTGGACGGGCAGGGAAATTTCGGGTCGGTCGACGGCGATTCCCCCGCGGCCATGCGCTATACCGAGGCGCGCCTGTCGCGCATCGCGGAGGAGATGCTGAAGGACCTCCAGAAGAACACGGTGGATTTCGTCCCCAATTTCGACGATACGCTGACGGAGCCGTCCGTCCTTCCGGCAATGATCCCGAATCTCCTGGTGAACGGCACGAGCGGGATCGCCGTGGGGATGGCGACGAACATCCCGCCGCATAACCTGGGGGAGGTCATCGACGGCTGCATCGCGCTCATCAAGGACGAGTCCCTCACCGACGAAAAGCTGATGAAGTTCGTAAAGGCCCCCGATTTTCCGACGGGGGGGATCATTTACGGTTTCGAGGGAGTGAAAAGCGCGTACACGACGGGGCGGGGGCGGATCGTCGTCCGGGCGAAGGCGAGCATCGAGAGGGGGAAGAACGACCGGCAGAGCATCGTGGTGACGGAAATCCCGTACCAGGTGAACAAGGCGAACCTGATCGAGAAGATCGCCGACCTGATCAACGAGAAGAAGCTCGAGGACATCGCGGACATCCGGGATGAATCCGACCGCGACGGGCTCAGGATCGTCATCGACCTGAAGCGCGATACGAACGCGGAAGTGATACTGAACAACCTGTACAAGCACACGCAGATGCAGGCGACCTTCGGCGTGATCATGCTCGCACTCGTGGACGGCAGGCCGAAGGTTCTCACGCTGAAGGAAATGATCCGGCGGTTCATCGATCACCGGAACGAGGTGATCGTCCGCAGGTCGAAGTTCGAGCTCGACGAGTGCGAGAAACGCGCGCACATCCTCGAAGGGTATATCATCGCGCTGGACAACATTGACGCGATCATCAAGCTCATCAAGGCGTCGAGGGACGTCGAGACGGCGAAGACGGGCCTGATGAAGAAGTTCAAGCTGTCCGAGATCCAGGCGAAGGCGATTCTCGACATGCGGTTGCAGCGCCTCACGGGCCTGGAACGGAAGAAGATCGAGGACGAGTACCGCGAGGTGATCAAGCAGATCGAGCGCCTCAGGGCGATCCTGAAGAGCAAACAGCTCCAGATGGAGATCATCAGGGAAGAGCTTCTGGAGATCAAAAAGAACTACGGCGACGAGCGCCGGACGGAGATCGTGTACACGGCCGAGGAATTCAGCATCGAGGACATGATCGCCGAGGAGCAGGTGGTCATCACGATCAGCCACGGCGGGTTCATCAAGCGGTTCCCGGTGAGCGGCTACAGGCGGCAGACGCGCGGGGGAAGGGGCGCGACGGGCGCGACGACGAAAGAGGACGATTTCATCGAACACATGTTCGTGGCGAGCACCCACGACTACATCATGCTCTTCACGAACCAGGGGAGATGCCACTGGCTGAAGGTGTTCGAAATCCCCGAAGGAGGCCGGGCAACGCGCGGAAAGTCGATCGCCAATCTGATTTCGAAGGAACAGGCGGATGCGATCGCATCGTACGTGTCCGTGAAGAATTTCGAGGACCCGCTGTTCGTGATGATGGTGACGGAACAGGGCATGATCAAGAAAACCCCCCTGAGCGAATTCAGCAATCCGCGCAGGACGGGCATCGGCGCCATTGGGCTCGGCAAGGGGGACAGGCTGATCGACGTGCGGCTGACGGACGGTTCGCAGGACGTCGTCATCGGGACGCACGAAGGCCTGGCGATCCGGTTTCACGAGCAGGAAGCGCGCGCCATGGGGCGTTCGGCCGGCGGCGTGCGGGCGATCAAGCTTGAAAAGAAAGACCGGGTCATCGGGGCGGTGGCTCTCCGCAGGAGCGGGACGACGATCCTCGTCGCGACGGAAAAAGGGTTCGGCAAACGGAGCGAAACGGACGAGTACCGGGTAAGCCACCGGGGGGGCAAGGGAATCTTCACGGTGAAGACCACGGAAAAAACCGGCCGGATGGTCGCCATTCGGGAAGTGCTGGAGTCCGATGACATCGTCGTTGTCACAAGCGGCGGCATCGTCATCCGGCAGCACGCCTCCGAGGTCCGGCTCGCCGGAAGGAACACGCAGGGGGTGCGCCTCATCAAGCTCGGCGAAAGGGACTCCGTCTCTGATGTCGCTTCCGTCATGGCGGAGGATCAGGAGATTCCCGAATCGAACGGGAGGAAGGGGGGAGAACCTCCCGCGGTCGAAAAAAAAACCCTGATCCGCGAGAACCTGATCCGGGAGAAGAAGAACAAGGGCCCGAAGACGGCACCGCCGACCCCTCCTCCTCCCCCTGAGAACATTCCGAAGCCTGTCGCCGGCGCGGGACGCGTCACGTCCGGAAAAGCCGGCCGGGGAAAAGAAAAGGGAACGGGAGAGCGTAAAGGGAAAAAGCCGAAACCGCCGCGTGCGGCGTCGCCGAAGGTGAAACCGCCGGCCCGGAAGGGGAGCCCGAAGAAAAAGAAGAAGAGGTAGCGCCGGCCGCGCTTCCGTCAGATCATGCCGCTCCGTTTGCGGATGATCCACTCCGCGGAAAACAGAAGGATCACGAGCCCGAGCAGGTACGGCCAGCGGTGCAGCTCCAGCACGTCGGATTTCTGCTCCTCGCGCGGCGCCAGTGAAGCGAGGGACCCGAGCATCTCTTTCAGGCTTCCCGCGTCACCGGCGGTGAGGTACCCCCCGCCGGTTCTGTATGCAAGCTGCCGCAGGACCTCCGGGTTCATCCTCGGGTCCAGATATTCCAGGTTCATCCCCCCCACGAGAAACGACCCCGCATCCTTTCCGATTTCTCTGCCGTTCTTTGTCGCCGTGGCCCTGAACGTGAACTCTCCGGGCGGAACGCCTTCCACCGAGCCTTCGTACCTGCCGTTGCCCAGAGGATGCAGATCCGTCTGCATGCGCTGCCCCCCGCCGGTGATCTCGACGCTGAGCTGTGCATCCTCCACGGGCTGGGAGTTGTCGTTATACACCTGGCCGGAGAAGGAGACCGGCTCGCCGCCGGAGAACTGCTCGCGGGTTGGAGTGACCCGGACGCTGCGGCTCTGCTCGCGCGAGGTGAGCCACCGGACCGCGGAAGAGAGAAACGAAGCCAGGAGCGGCGCCGTGTCCGGGCTCCCCTGAGCCATCAATCGCCATCGCCAGAAACCGTAGCCCATCAGGCTGAGCGACCGGGTCCCGGCGATGTCGCGGACGGCCATGAAGGGGAGGGGGAGAAGGACGTTCCGGATGCGGGGTGCTCCGAGTGCGATGGAACCCTCACGGAGACGGTACGCGCCGCGGCCTGCGTACACGGGGGGCAGGCCGCTCCACACGTCACGCCGGGCATCCGGGCCGAGGGCGAGGAGCGGATGATCAAGCCGCGAGAGGTCGGGAACAAATTCGACCTCCTGCTCTCCCGGCACGGCACTTTCCGGTACCACGGGGAGCGATGGGGCCATGGTGAGAAGCTTGGGGAGGTCGACGCCCGCTCCCCCGATGAAGAAGAGCGGTTTCCTTCCCTCCGCGATCGCCGACCGGACGAGCTCCACGGTGCCGGGCGGCGTCGCCCGATCGGGCATCCCGATGCTCAACACGCAGTCGGTGCTGTCGATCGCCTGCCGGGTCAGCGTGCCTTCGTAGAACCCCCCGCCGGATTTCTGCGTCAGCGACCGAACCGAGACATTCTGATCCTCCGACAGTGTCCACCGGATGACGCTCAGATCGGGCCCCGGGCCCGCGGCAAGTATCAGGACGCGCATCGCGCTGCGCAGGACCCTGACGCTGAATACGCGGTGATTATTGGCAGCCGTCAGTTCGCCGGGAAGGGGGGAGACGCGTATCGTGTACCGGTGCGGTCCTTCGCCCGCCGGCGTGTACGAGAGCCGGGCGGACACCTCCGCCGTCCCCCCGGGAAGGACAACGACCGTCCTGTCGAGAGTCCTGTTTTCCTCCGCAAGTGTCACCTCCGCCTTCTCGCCGCCGTAGCCGGTGCTCTTGATTACGACGTCAACGGGGGCGGAGGCGCCCGCGTAGACGACGTCGTTGGCCGTGATTCTCGATACGAGGACGTCCTTCTGATCGGCGGAGTCGCCGATGCCGACGGTGAAGACGGGAATCCCGAGATCGCCGGCGGCGTACACCGGGTTCTCTCCCCTGGTGTACATCCCGTCGGAAAGCAGGATGACCGCCCGGATGTTGAACCGCTCACGTTCGCGTGCAAGTCCGGCGAATGCGCCGGCGATATCGGTGACCTCGTCACGGAGTGAATCCGGCCCCTGCCGCAGCGGGCCCCGGAGAGACGCTCCGAACGAATACAGTTCCGTCTCGACGCCCGGGGGGACGGCCGAAGGGATGACGGCGGCGAGGAGGTTCCTGAGATGATCGGCCCTGTCGCCGGACCGGTCCACGATCGTCATGCTGGCGCTCCTGTCGGCGAGGACCGCGACGACGGGGTTGTGGCGGACGACGAGGGACGTCCGCACGACGGGCTCCAGCAGCAGAAGGAGCACGAGGGCAAGCGCCGCACCGCGGAGAACGCCGAGCGTGATCCGCGTCCACCGCGGGACCGGCGGCAGCGTGAAACGGTAGAAGAGATACGACGCGGCGGCGGCGAGAACGACAAACAAAATCGCGACAAGCGGTGACGCCGAGAACGAGAATTCGATGGAAGGAAGGCCGGACATCGGGGGCGAGCGGTCAGCCCGCTTCCTGCAGAAGCCGCTCGACGATCTCGATCGCACTCACGCCGTCGGCCTCGGCGTTGAAATTCGGGACGATACGGTGCCGCAGCGTCGGACCCGTGACCCGGCGGACGTCGGCAATGTCCGGGGAATGACGGCCGTCGAGAAGAGCCCGTGTCTTGGCGCCAAGGATGAGACTCTGCGATGCCCTCGGTCCCGCGCCCCAGCTGAGCCAGTCCCGGATGAACTTCGGCGCGGTCGCCGATTTCGGCCGCGTCATCGCGGTGATGCGGACAGCGTAATCAATCACGTTGTCGGCGACGGGGACCTTCCTGACGAGATCCTGGAAATGCGCGATCTGTTTCCCCGTAAGGATCCGGCGCGGCGCGGGATGCGCCATGCTCGTCGTCGCTTTGACGATCCGGATCTCCTCCTCGTGGGAGGGATAATCGACCCAGAGGTTGAACATGAAACGGTCGAGCTGCGCTTCCGGAAGGGGATACGTTCCTTCCTGTTCGATGGGATTCTGCGTCGCGAGGACGAAAAAGGGCTCCTGCAGCGTGTATGTCTGCCCGGCCGCCGTGACGCGGTGCTCCTGCATCGCCTCGAGAAGCGCGGCCTGCGTTTTCGGCGGGGTGCGGTTTATCTCGTCCGCCAGGACGACGTTGGCGAACACCGGGCCCCGCACAAACTTGAACGACTTCGAGCCGGTGGAGACATTCTCTTCGATGATCTCCGTCCCCGTGATATCGCTCGGCATCAGGTCCGGCGTGAACTGGATCCGGTTGAACGTCAGGTCGAGGACTTCGGCGAGCGTTTTGATGAGGAGGGTCTTTGCAAGTCCCGGAACGCCGACAAGCAGGCAGTGGCCGCGGGCCAGCAGGGCGATGAGGAGCTGCTCGACGACGGTCTCCTGCCCGATGATGACGGTCCCGATTTCTGCGCGCAGGGCGTCGTACGACGCCTTCAGCTCTCGTGCCGCATCGACATCCCCAGCGCTGTCTCGTCCGGTCATTGGTTCAGCCGCGTCTGCCAGTAGAACTCGTTCTTCAGCTCTTCCATCCAGGACTGGTAGTCCTTCGTCCGCTTGAAATTCAGCGCGATGGCCTCGACCTTGTGGTAATCCTGTTCGAGAGACATGGGGTGGGAGGGGGTGCGCTTCCTGAGCCAGACAATGTAATATTTGTACCCCGTGTTTTCGGGGACCTTGACGGGCCTGCTGATATCCCCTTCTTTCAGCGTGTCGATTGCCGGCCGGAACGCGGGGTTGACCTGGTCGATTTCCGCGGTGCCGATGTTCCCGCCGATCGTGTTGTCACGGAGCTCGGAGTATTTTCGTGCAAGCTCGGCGAAGCTCTCGCCCGCAAGCGCGCGCGCGCGGAGGGAGTCCAGGAGACTGACGGTCGCATCGTCCCCCGCTTTCGACCGTTCAATCCTCAGAAGGATGTGGCGGGCGTGGACAGCGTCGCCCCGTCGCTCGACGAGCTGGATGATATGCAGTCCGTGTTCGGTTTCGACGATATCCGAGATCTGGCTGTCGGCCATCGCAAACACCGCGGTTTCGAACTCCTTCACGAACATCCCGCGGCGGACGAAGCCGAGGTCTCCTCCCTGGGCGGCGGAACCCGGATCCTGCGAATAACGCTTTGCCATGGTGGCGAAATCCGCTCCGTTCTTCACGCTGTCGAGGATCGCCTTCAGCTTTGCATGCGTGGCGGCCCTGGCCTGCTCATCGGGTTTGGGGGCGATGCCGATTTCCGAAAGGTCGCATTCTTCGGGCACGCGGGGAAGGCTGTCCTTGTACGTGCGGTAAAAGTCTTCCACCTCGAAACGCCCGACGGTGGTATTCCCCAGATGCTGCTGCTGGAGTTTCTGGGCAAGGAGATTCTTGCGAAGGTCCTCCCGGAATTCCCGTTTAATCCGGCTGAGGGGCATTCCGTACATCTCCTCGAGCCGCGCTTCTGACCCGTATTGCTGGACCCGCTGTTGAATAACGGCGTCCATCTGCTGCTGGACCTCCTCGTCCGTGACGGTGACGCTGTCCTCGACGGCTTTCGCAATGACGAGCTTCTCGTTGATCATCGACTGCAGCACCTGCGCCCTCAGCCCGGGCGTGGCGGGATCGACCTTGTTGTTCAGCGCGTAGAACTGGACCTGGGCGTTCAGCTCCGATTCGAGGATCAGGTCGTTGTCGACGGCGGCCACGATCCTGTCAAGCGTCTGCGCGTGCGCAAGCGCCGCGATCGAAAGAACAGTGAGAACAAGAAAAGTTTTCATAACCTCCATGCTCCGATTAATCCGGGGATGCCCCCGACGGGAACACCGGGCTAATCCGCCGGACTGCCTGCAGTGTCTGCGACGCTGAGATTCACCTCCACCTTGTGTCTGGTCCGCAGATCAGACACAAGCTGCTCGTACCGGGCCCTCCGCCGTTCGATGAGAAGGCGCTCGCGCACCTCGCTCCTGACATACTCAAACTCCGGGGTTTCCCCGACGTGTTTGATGCTGTGCACGGTGAGGACGTAATACCCGGCGGCCGTCTTGACGACGTACGACACTTCCTCCCTGGGGAGAGTCCTGGCAAGCTTCCAGAGTTCGTCGGGGAACAGCGTTGCCTGGGTGAAGAACTGGTTCCTGGCGGCGGCCCGCAGCTCGCGGCCGTGCACGGAATCACGCTGGCACTGGGCGAGGGCGTCCTCCCAGGAGGACCCGCGGAGAATGGAGGCGCGGAACTGGTTCGCCTCGTCCCGTTCGGAGAACAGCGCATAGCTGAGACGGGCCACGTCCTCGCGGAGGGTGAACGACGGGACATTCTTCTTGAATGCCGCGGCAACGTCCTCGTCGGAAACATCGTCGGTCCCCCCGGCGTACACCTCCTTTTCAAGGAGGGCTTCCACCGCCAGACGCTTGCGCGTCGCTTCGAGCTGTTTCCGGAGCTGGTCGCTGTCCGCCAGTCCCCGGCGCTGGGCTTCCTGGTAGAGAAGCTCGCTGACGACCCACTCGTTGATGAACGCCATGGATTTGCCCCTGGCGCGTGCGAGCGAATCCGCAGGCCCCGCTAGATCGTCCTCGGTAAGTTCCACCGAGCCGACCCTGGCGACGTACGGCCGGGACGCACCCTCGCGGGAGCACCCGCCGATCAGCGTGAGGAACGGAACAAGCAGAACCGCCGTGATGAAAACCCGGCCCCGCACGTCATCAGTGGACCGGCGCAAATGCACTTTTCAGAATCGGTTTGTATTCGACGACGGGGAATTTCTGCCTGAGCTGGGCCAGCCAGTCGCTCTCGAGGCGTTTCGATTCGTAATCCTGGTATGCGCTGGACAACTCCGGACCCGCCTCCTCGTACGTTTTTTCGCGGGCCTTTTCCCTGGCGTTCAGCCTGACGATCGTATAATACCCCCTGTAGAGGAACGGGGACGTCGTTCCGCCCACGGTGAGTGTATCCGCCCTCTGGGTGCGTTCGTCCGTGGAGGGAGGGAGAACGACGGTCTCCGGCCTGCCGCCCACGATGGGGGTGCGCCCGACGAGGTCCGCATGGACCGCGTCGGCTTCGCCGGCGGCCGGAGCGTCGGCTCCCGCCTGGAACGGTGATGTGGCGGTTACCACGCGGGCCTGCTCGATGTTGAGCTTTCTGACAAGGTAGGCTCTGAGCGACTCCAGCCGGTCGGCGGCGAGTTTCAGATTGCGGGCTTTGTTTTTCGACGTATCAGCCCGGGCGGTGATCATCATGCGCAGGGACGCATTGTGCCGCATTTCCCCTGCGACGGTCTTCAGGGAAGCCAGCGCGCGCGCGTCCGGCACCGCCGAACCGCGGGAAAATGTTACGCGGCAGCCCGCCGGCGACGCCATGCGCAGGGAGTCCTCTACAGCGATGGTCTCGATCGTCTTGCCGGACCGTATCATGCCGTAGATCGCGCCGGCAAGGGAGTCGGACGCTCCCCTGATCTCTGTTATGCTGATCCTGTCGGGCCAGACGAATTTGTCTCTGTTGGAGGCAAAGTAGGGCTTGAGAACGGAATCGCCCATGACGATTCTGTTCCAGACGTGTTCCTGTTCGACCTGATACAGCAGGATGCCTTCACGGTATTCGGCGAGAAGAGAAGCGAACTCCGGGACGCTCTTCGCCAGAAGGTCCGCTTTCGCGGAAAACACCAGTTGCTCGCCGATCTTGTCCACCGCGGCCGTAAGCGTCTGGGACCGGAGGGGCGTGCTGGCAAGATCGGGACGGATGTCGATCATATGAATGACGCTGTCAAGGCCGATGAGCTGCGCCTGAACGGTAAACAGGGGCGCGGCGTAGAGGCCCGCCGGGACGCCCGACCACCACGCACTGTCGTGCGTCGTCCCGTTGGAGTCCACGGACGCCAGGAACCGTTTCAACGTGGAATCGAACATTGCGAAGTGCACTTCGTTCCTCAGCCGGTTGAGGAACTTTGCATAGTCCTCCTGGTACCGGAGCTGCTGATAGATCGGCTGGAGTTCCTGTTTTGCCGCTTCGAACGTCTTGCGCGGACGGACATCGAAGCACTTGATGAGATGGTAGCCGTACGGTGTCCGGACGATATCGGATACCTGCCCTGGTTTCAGGCTCATGGCGACTTCGTCAAACGGCTGGACCCAGCGGCGCCGCGAGAAGTATCCCAGGTCGCCTCCCCTGCCTGCGGATCCGGGGTCTTCGGAGTGCCGCATTGCCAGCGAGGCAAAATCAACACCCGCGGCGAGGCTGTCCTTCAGCGCACGGATCTTCGCGTACGCCTGGGCGGTGTCCTGCGGCGAAGGGGTCTGGTTCAGGAACCGTATCATGATGTGGCTGGCATGGATCTCGCCCGGCGCGGGCTTCCGGTCGATGATTTTGATGATGTGCAGTCCGTACTGCGTCCTCACGGGAGCGGAAGAAATCTCTCCCACCTTCATGTTGAATGCAGCATCCTCGAACGGCGTGACAAGCTGTCCCGCAGTAAAATAGTACAGGTCCCCCTTGTTGACCTTGACCGAGGGGTCCTGCGAGTGTTCGAGTGCGAGCTGGGCGAAATCGATGCCCGACCTGGCGGCGGCGATGATGTCGTAGGCCTTCCGGTAGGCTGCCCCCGAATCGGCAGGCGTGGCCGAAGGGGTCAGCGACAGCAGGATATGACTGGCGCGGATCTCCTCGTTCTGCCTGGCGTACAGCTGTTTGATCCCGGGAGTAATCACTTCCCGTTCGGTGAGATAGGACGCCGCCAGGCTTCCTTTGTATGCGGCGATCTCGTTCAGGACCTCGGGGTGCCTGTCAAGCCCTTCGCTGTAGGCCCCCGCGAGCTTGAGCCGGTATTTGACCACGAGGTCGAGAAACATCTCCCGATCGTCCTGACTTGTTGCGGCACCGGCTTCCCGGGTGCCCAGGCTTTTGATGTACTGCTGCTCGTATTCCGGGAGCCTGATCGGTTCGGCTCCGACCGTTGCGACGACCGCGCCCTGCTCCGTCGGGGAGCAGCCGGCACACGCGACCGCCCCGACAATCACCGCGAGATAAAGGTGATGATTCCGTGTCCTGGGATGTTCAGACATGCGCACGCTCGATCTCCAGAAAATGAACGACATTGGCGTCAGTGGCATACTTCATAGACATATATACTAAAGAAAACGTGCCTGAGAATCAAGGAAACGCCCCTCCTAGGCAAGGACGGCAAGAGCCCGCTCAAAATCCGTCTGCAGGTCGAGTATACCTTCGATTCCGACCGAAATCCTTATCATCCCCGGCGTCACGCCGTGCCTGCGGAGCTCCCGGGGGCTCATGTTCACATGCGACGAATAGACGGGTATGCTCACCAGTGTTTCGACTCCCCCGAGTGACATCGCGTTGACCGCGACCCGGAGGGCATCGCATACGGCCACGGCCCCCCGTGCGCCGCCCGGGACCTCGATCGTCACCATTCCCCCGAACCCGTCCCCCCCGGCGCCCGTCATCTGCTTCCGGGCGATCGCATGGCCGGGGTGCGATGCAAGTCCCGGGTACAGCACCCGCTTGACGTGCGGATGGCCTTCGAGGAAACGCGCAAGCGCCATCGCATTCCGGTTGTGGCACCGAATCCTGAGGTCGAATGTCTTCAGGCTCCGGAGCAGGAGATACGCGGCGAAGGGGTCGGCGCACCCGCCGTAGTACTTCAGCTGGGTGTGGGTGCGCGAGATGAACTCGGCGCTCCCCTCAACCACGCCCGCCATCACATCCGTATGTCCGCCAAGGTACTTTGTCGCGCTCTCGACCACGACGTCGGCCCCGAGCGAGAACGGGTTTTGATTCAGGAACGTCGCGAACGTGTTGTCCACGACGACGACAATCCTGCGGCGCGTCTTTCTCTCAGCCGAGCGCACCCGTGAGACGAGTTCCGCGAGATCCACGATATCGAGCGTGGGATTGGTGGGCGTTTCGCAGTACACCAGGCGTGTCCGCTTCGTGACCAGGGACGGAAGCGCCGAAAGCGAGTCGGGACGCAGATACCGGACCGTGATGCCGTGGCGGGGAAGGATATCACGGAAAAATCTGTACGTTCCGCCGTACAGGGCGGGCGTGCTCAGGATCTCGTCCCCCGATTTCACCACGGAGAGTATTGCCGAAGTTATTGCGGCCATGCCGGAGGAGAACAGAAGAGCCTTCTCCGTCCCGGCCATCAGGGCCAGGCGTTCTTCGACCTCCGCGACGGTCGGATTGTGATACCGGGTGTAGACGTAGACGCCGGGGTCTCCGTGCGCATACCGTATCGCGTCCCCGGAGTCGCTGAACCGGTACGTTGACGTCTGCACGATCGGAGGCGTGACCGGGCCCCGGAATGCGTGCAGCTTCCTTCCGTGGATCGCCCGCGTCGCAAGAGACTGATGCTCGGGGACCGGAGGGACGATCTTCGCCGCGTTGCGGGGCGTCTTCATGGCAGGATCTCTCTGTTGTGAATGTGATACGGGAGGAGCGCGGCATAGACCACCCGGTTGACGGGAGTCGGTATGCCGTGAACGGCACCCAGGCGGACAACGGTGCCCGCGAGCGCCTCGATCTCGAGTTTCTTTCCCCGGACGAGATCGTAGTACAGGGAGGATCGCGTCGCGTTGTCGAACCGGGCCAGCGTTTCAAACACGCCGTCGACGTAGCCGTCCTCGATGCGCACATGCTCTGCGCGGGCGATGCGCTCGGTTTCCCTCATCGCGTCGGCAAGAAGCTCGCGGGTCCGATCGGTCGCGAGGATCTCCCCGAGCGTGAGTCGCGTGAGCGCGGTGATCCCCCCCGCCCCCGTGATGAATATGAACTTCTTCCAGAGTGCGGCGGTGATATCGCCGGAGACCTCCGCGGTGACTCCGGCATGCGCGCATACCCCGGCGGTGTCCTCGGCGCGCAGGCGATCCCCGGCGGTTCCCCCCCTGGAAGGGCCGAACACGATCTTCCGGGGTCCCGCGGCCACGGTGATTTCGCCCGGGCGCGTGATCGTGGCATAGATGTACGCAACGCCGCCGAAGACCGTGCAGGCCGGGAGCAGCCGGCGCAGCTCCTGTTCGTTGTCTATGCCGTTCTGAAGACTGATCACGAGCGTGGACGGGCGGAGCAGGGGGGCGAGGCCCCCGGCGGCGCTGCGGGTGTCGTATGATTTGACGCAGAAGAACACCGTGTCCACAGGTCCGATTTCGGCCGGCGAGCCGGTGCATCGGGCGGGGGGGACGTGCAGCGCTCCTTCGGGTGCGTGGACATGCAGCCCGCCCTGTTTCATCGCGTCAAGATGCGCTCCCCGTGCCAGGAGCACGACGTCTTCTCCCGCCGAAGCAAGTTTCGCCCCAAAATACCCTCCGACGCCGCCTGCACCGATTACCGCAAATCTCATCTCCATCCCTCCCCGGCCGTGAACAGTGTCTTCCTCAAACCGCTCCGTCGCGCGGGAGAGCCGGACGCGCGAAGATGACTTTTTCGCGCTCGATCATCACCGTGCCCGGCGGCGCTCCGCGCGGCTTCCTCACATAGCGTTTTTCCGTCATCGCGACCGGAACAGTTCCAGCGTTCTTCATCTTGCTGTAGTACGCGGCGATGCCGGCAGCCTGCTCACAGGCCCGTTTCCCCGGTTCGCCTTTTCCCGAGTGGATCCTGAGCACCACGTGCGACCCGCTTCCGCCGCGCGCGTGAAACCAGAGGTCATCGGGCTTTGCGTACCGGAGCGTGAGGAGATCGTTGTTCGCCCCGTTCTTCCCTGCCAGAACTTCAAATCCTCCCTCAACGGTGAATATGCGGAACGGCAGGCTCTCCCTTTCCCTGGATTTCGGGCCGAGGCCGACCTCGTCAAGCTCCGTGGCATGTTCCGCCGCGAAATGCTCAACCAGCTCGCCGGGTGGCAGCTGCTCGGCTTCGGCCAGGAGCTTTTCAAGCCGCCGGATCCGGGCGGCAATCCCGGCGATTCGGCGGGCGGATTCCACACCGGCGGACTTTGCCCGCTTGGCTTTTTCGAAATACCGCTGGGCATTCTGGACGGGGGAGAGCGCGGGGTCAAGGGGGATGGATACACGCTCCCCCCGGATGTCGCTCTCGAACGTGCTCATCCCTTTGACGAGCTCCGGCAGCCCCGCCATCAACGCCGAGCCGAACTGCTCGTACATCTCGGCCCGCTCGGCCTCCCGGGAATCGGTTTCGATCGCGCGCAGCGTTCGTGTTCCTTTCTCCAGCTGCAGCCGGAGGGGTGCGACGAGAGAATCCTTTTCCCTGTCGCCCGCTGACCTGGAGGATCGACCCGCAAGGTAAGAACGAATCGCCCTGTGAATGTCGGCGAACTTCTCTTCGCTCATCCCCCCGGCCAGCCGGAGGGGGATGAGCGAAAAATACCCGGGGACGCCTTCGCCGGACGTGTACACCCGTGGAGCAGGAGTATCCAGATCGGCGAAGACAGAGCGGATGGCATTCTCGAGTGCGGGCACGCCGGCGGGGTCGATGGTGGCCGTCTTCAGCGCGCGGTCGATGCCGGCCCTGGTGACCGACTCCAGCGCCAGCGTGGCGCCCAACCCGGGAAACGATTTTCGTATGACGTTGACGAGAAGCCGATCATCCGGGGATCCACATGCCTGGCGAAAAGCCTCGAAGCCGTCCGCCGCCGGCACAGGGGGAGGCTGCAGTGTCGACCCGCGGAGGTTTTTCGGATTCTTGAAGGAATCCAGGACGATCCCGGAGTCCCCGATGAGGAGAATGTTTGCCCGGGGGCCGTAGAGAACGGCGGCGAGCTCACTTCCGGTATCGAGCGAAAAGTGCAGTATCCTGTCAAACGGCTTGATGACGACGGCATTCACGCGGGCTCCGATGCACCCGCCGAGGAGATCCACCGAGTTCCGGCGTGCGCGGGACCTGCCATCGTGGAGATATGCAACACTCACATCCGGCCGGCACAGGAAGACGAGAACTCGCGGATCATCTTCGAATGCAACACAGATCTCGTCCGGCTCCTGGGAATACGCCTCGCGAATCCGCTTTCCCGCAATGCCGGAATTGAACGTGGAAACGAGGTGCTGGAATGTGTAGTAATTGCTGATCACAGGTTTATCAACAATATATTGAAAAATGGCGATTTTCCCAACGGATTGGCGGATCCATGTGGATAACTTGTGAATGACTGTGCAGAGCGTGTCTGCAAGTTCCCATTGCGACTGCTGCTGCTTTTTGCTATTATACTCTGCTCAGGCACAAGCCATAGAGGATGCATGATTGCAAGCATGACCGGTTTCGGCAGGGGGGAGGCGACGGCGGATGGAATTACCGTCTCTGTCGAACTGCGGACGGTGAACAACAGGTTTCTCGAGGTGACGACGCGCCTGCCGCGGTCGCTCAGCCTGAGGGAAAATGACGTCAAAGAACTGATCCGGCGGAAGATCTCGCGCGGGAAAGTGAATGTGATTGCAAGCGCCGAGAGAGAAGAAAACGGCTCGGCGGGATTGAAGGTGAATACGTCGGCCGCCCGGGCGTACTACAAGCTCCTCGTCCAGCTCAGGAAGAGTCTCAAACTGAAAGAAACCGTGAAGCTGGAGCACATGCTCCAGTTTTCCGAGATCTTCGAACAGAAGGACGGCGGCGTTCCCGACGAAAAGGAATGGGCCGTACTTCAGCAGGCTCTTGAATCCGCGCTCGGTTCCCTCTCCGACATGCGACGGGCGGAAGGGGGGGAGCTGGAACGGGATTTCCGCGCGCGCATCGCGCTGCTCGACAGCAGGCTGACGGAGATCGAACGGCTTTCCGCAGAACAGGTTCCGGCGGAGCGTCTCCGCCTGCGCGAGCGGGTGGCCCAGCTTGTCGAAAAGACTCCGGTCGACGAAGGCCGCCTGGAAATGGAGCTCGCGCTCCTTGCCGACCGGCTGGACGTGACCGAGGAATGCGTCCGGTTCCGAAGCCACAACAAGTTCTTCCTTGAGGCTCTAGCGCTGCCCGAGCCCGCCGGGAGGAAACTGAATTTCCTCATCCAGGAAATGAACCGCGAAGCCAACACCATAGGATCGAAGTCGAGCGCGACCGAGATCGCGCACCTCGTTGTGGGCATGAAGGAGGAGCTGGAGAAGATCCGCGAACAGCTGCAGAATATCGAATAACGCGCATGGCACGGGGGAGACTCGTGGTGATTTCGGCCCCCAGCGGTGCCGGCAAGTCGACGATCGCCCACGCGATCCTCGAGGCCCATCCCTCGCTGCGGTTCTCGGTCTCCGCGACGACGCGTCCGGTGCGCGAAGGAGAGCGGGAAGGAAAGGACTATTTCTTTCTCACGAAAGAAGACTTCCGGAGGAGAATCGACGCGGGGGAGTTCGTGGAGTGGGAAGAGATCTACGGAAATTTTTACGGCACGCTCAGGCAGGAGGTTGACCGGGCCCTCGGGGAGGGGCGGCACATCCTTTTTGACATTGACGTCAAGGGGGGGCTTTCGATCCGGGCGCGCTACCCGGAATCGCTCCTGATCTTCATCCGTCCCCCGAGCATTCAGGTTCTTCACGAGCGGCTGCGCAACAGGAACACCGAGAGCGAATCCTCGGTCGCGCAGCGCATGGCGCGGGTCCCGCTGGAGATGCAGCTTGGCGAGGGGTTCGATCACCGGATTGTCAACGACGATCTTCCCCGGGCGATTGCAGAAGTGAACACGATTGTAAGCACATACTTACAGGACAACTAGACGAGGGAGCACAGCGCATGGGCATCAAACCGATCGATCTTGAGTTCTTCAACCAGGAGGGGAAAAACGTCCACGAGTCGATCGTGGCCGCCTCGAAACGGGCGAGACAGATCAACGAAGACATCAAGATAGAGTTCAATCAGCGCGTGGAGATGTTTGCCACAAAGACGGAGTCGGAAACCGAAGAGAACGACATCAATCCCGATCAGCTCAAGGTGAGCCTCGAGTTCGAAAAGCGTCCGAAACCGACGGACACCGCGCTCGACGAGCTGATGTCCACGAAGCTCACGTGGCATTACGAAGTCAAGGAAGTCCCGCCGCCGGTGAAGGAAGATGCGGCCGAAGAGTCCACGGAGGACGAAGAGTAGCGAAAGCTGGCGCCATGGTGACCGGTAAGCGAATACTCCTGGGGATCACCGGCGGGATCGCTGCGTACAAATCGGCGTTCCTGGTGCGGGAGTTCGTCCGCGCTGGCGCCGAGGTGCAGGTTGTCATGACACGGTCGGCGACGCAGTTTATCACGCCGCTGACGATGGCAACGCTTTCAAAGCGGGACGTGATCGTCGATATGTTCCCCCCCGACGCGGACCGGCCGTCGACCCAGCCGACACGGCACATCGATCTGGCGCTCTGGGGCGACGTCATGCTTATCGCGCCCGCCACCGCAAACACGATCGCGAAGATCGCCAACGGCACGGCGGATAATTTTCTGACGACGCTTGTGCTGGCCCTCCGCTGTCCCCTTCTGATCGCCCCCGCGATGGACGTCGACATGTACCTCAATGACAGGACCCAGGCGAACATCGCCGCGCTCAGGGAGACGGGATGCGTGGTTCTCGATCCCGATGCCGGCGAACTTGCGAGCGGGCTCTCGGGCCCCGGCCGCATGGCTGAAGTCGACAGGCTCTTCGGCGAGGTCGTGCGATCGCTCGACGGTGCGCGCCGCGACCTTGCGGGAAAATCCGTCCTTGTCACGGCGGGGCCGACGCAGGAACCGATTGATCCCGTGCGGTTCATCGGCAACCGTTCCAGCGGAAAGATGGGGTTCGCTGTTGCCGCGGCTGCGGCGCAGCGCGGTGCAGATGTCACGCTCGTGAGCGGCCCGGTGAGCCTGAAAACCCCGCGCAACGTGAAACGGGTGGATGTCTCGACGGCGAAGGAGATGGCGGCGGCCGTGATGGCGGGATTTCCGGGCGCCGACCTCCTTGTCATGACGGCGGCAGTGGCGGATTTTGCGCCCGCGCATCCCCGGGGACAGAAGATCAAACGGGACCGGAAGCCGGGAGCGCCGCTCGTGCTCGAGCTCGAGGAAAACCCCGATATCCTGAAGACGGCGGCGATGTCGAAAACCCGGCAGCGGATCATCGGGTTTGCCCTGGAGACGGAGAACGGGATCGAGAACGCGAGACGGAAGCTGAGCGCAAAGCAGCTCGACATGATCGTGCTGAATAATCCGCTGACGGAAGGCGCCGGGTTCGGAAGCGATACCAATGTCGTCACCGTGATCACCGCCCGGGGAGAAACGGAGCAGCTCCCGCGCATGCCGAAAATCGACGTTGCACACGCCCTTCTGTCGCGGGTCCTCCCGCTTCTCTCATGAGCGCGCAACCGGGCGCCATGGCGGAACTCCTGTCGGACATCCGCGGGATCCTCGAACAGGAGCGGGAGCTGTTCGGAGACGCACTGCTCACTGATCCGACCCAGCGGAAGGAAACGACGATGGCACGACCAAAACCCGAACGACGTCCTCCGGCGGAAGAGCCGGTTCTCTTTGAGGCGGCGGGGCCGGCCGCCCCCCCCCTCACGCACGAAGCATGGGGAAGCGCGGAATCGCTCCGGGAGCTTCACGACATGACCTGCACGTGCGTAAAATGCCCGCTGGGTCACACAAGAACGAAGTTCGTCTTCGGGACGGGAAATCCCGCCGCGACCCTGATGGTCATCGGCGAGGCGCCGGGTGCGGATGAGGACGCACAGGGAGAGCCGTTCGTGGGGAGGGCCGGCCAGCTGTTGAACAAGATCCTCGAGGCCATCCACTTCAGGCGGGAAGATGTGTACATCTGCAACATCCTGAAATGCCGCCCGCCGGGAAACAGGAAGCCCCTGGCCGAGGAGGTGGATCTCTGTATCCCCTATCTCCGGAAGCAAATCGGTCTTGTGAAACCCCGGGTGATCCTGGCGCTCGGCCTCACGGCGGCGGAGAATCTGCTCGGGACGACGGAAAGCCTGGGACGGCTCCGGGGCAGGGTGCTGCAGTACGAAGGCACGCCGTTGATGGTGACATACCACCCGGCGGCGCTCCTGCGAAATCCCAACTGGAAACGTCCGACGTGGGAGGATGTCCAGGCGGTGCGGAAGCTTCATGATGAGCTCGTGGCACAGGGACGATAAAGGATCACAGCACATGGCAGACGGGATGATGCGACGGACGGAACTTCCGCCGGAACGGCAGGTGTCCGAGGGGCGCGTTCCTCCCCAGGCGGTGGAGGTTGAAGAGCAGGTCCTCGGCGCCATGCTCCTGGAGAAGGAGGCGGTGTCGAAGGTCATCGAGGTCCTCGACGAAGACGCCTTCCACGCCGAGCGCAACCGCAGGATTTTCAAAGCGATCATCGTTCTCTTTGAACGGAGCGAACCCGCGGATGTTATCACCGTAGCGGAAGAGCTGCGCCGTCAGGGCCAGCTCGAAAACGCAGGGGGCGAAGCGTACCTCGTCGAGCTCACGATGAAGGTCACCTCCGCCGCCAACGTTGAATACCACGCGCGCATCGTCCTTGAAAAAGCGCTCATGCGGCGCCTGATCGCGGAGACCAGCGGGATTGCCGGCCGCGCGTACAGTCAGACCGAAGACGCGTTCGACCTGCTGGACCAGGCGGAGCAGGCGATCTTCAAAATCTCCGAGTGGAGATTGAAAAGGAACTTTGTGGGGATGGACCGTGCCGTGCACGACACGCTCGAGATGCTCGAGAGCATCCACGGGAAACACGAAGGGGTCACCGGCGTGCCGACCGGCTTCCGGGAGCTCGACAATCTGACCGGCGGCTGGCAGAAATCCGACCTGATCATCATCGCCGGTCGTCCGAGCGCGGGAAAGACGGCCTTCGCGCTTTCCCTTGCCGCCAACGCCACGACCCACAGGAGCAAGCCGACGACGATCGGCATCTTCTCGCTTGAAATGTCCACGCGGCAGCTCGTGATGCGCCTCCTCTGCGCCGAGGCCAGGGTGGATGCGCACGCGGTGCGGACCGGGCGTCTCCCCGAGGACGACTGGAAACGACTGAGCCTGGGCGCGGGGCGCCTGGCGAAAGCGAGCATTTTCATCGACGATACCGCCGGTCTCGGGATTCTCGAGCTCCGTGCAAAGGCCCGGCGCCTGAAGGCGGAGCACAATGTCGGTCTCATCGTCATCGATTATCTCCAGCTCATGCAGGGCCCGCGAAATGCGGAAAACAGGGAGAAGGAGATTTCCGGAATCTCACGGTCGCTGAAAGGGCTCGCGAAGGAGCTCGATATCCCGGTGATCGCGCTCTCGCAGCTCAGCCGCGCGGTGGAAGGGCGGACCGACAAGCGGCCGATCCTTTCCGATCTCCGTGAATCGGGGGCCATCGAGCAGGATGCGGACGTCGTGGCGTTCGTGCACCGACCGGAAATGTACACGGATCCCAAATCGGAAAAAATGGACGAACTCCAGGGAAAAGCCGAGATCATCATCGGCAAACAGCGCAACGGTCCCGTCGATGACGTTACGCTGGCGTTCGTCCGCCGCTATGCACGGTTCGAAAACCTGGCGCTCCCGAGCTTTGAGGATGTCGCGGTGAGCCCTGAGGAACAACCATTCTGACCCCCCCCATGAGCATCCCGTCCTCTTCACGGCGCCGTTTCCTGCAGCAGGCCGTCTCGCTTGCCGCGATCGCACTTCCCCGCGTCCTTCGGCACGACAGGGTCCCGGTTCCCGATCAGGGTTCCCTGTTTTCGACCGACCAAACGATCATCCTGAAGCGGCTGGCCAGCGGGGACGAAGAAGACCTGTTCCGGCTTCCGATGGGAGATCTTGTCGCCCGGATGGGGCGCAGTTTTCTCGACAGGCCGTACGAGGCGAACACCCTGGAAGAAGCAGGGGACGAACATCTCGTCGTGAACCTCCGCGAGTTCGATTGCGTCACACTGTGCGAAACGAGCCTTGCGCTGGCGCGTGCCATCAAACTCCACCGGAGCACGACAACGGGGTATTGCGACCAGCTGCAGCTGATCCGTTACAGGGGTGGACACATCGACGGTTATGCGAGCAGGCTTCACTATTTCAGCGAGTGGATCGCGGACAACGAAATCAAGAAAACCGTCAGGAGCATTGCACGGGAGCTCGGTGGGCGGCCCGACCGCCGGCCGCTGAACTTCATGTCGTCCCACCGCGCGTTGTACCCGGGCCTTGCCGCACCGGCCGTCCTGGCGTCGATCGTGGAGGCGGAGAAACGCCAGTCGTCGCTTCCCCGTTACGTTGTTCCGAAGTCGCGTGTCGGAGCAATTCTGGGGAAACTCCAGGACGGCGACATCATCGCGATCACGACCTCTGTGGAAGGCCTGGACATAGCGCACACGGGGATTGCGGTACGGGAGGGGGGCACGGTGCGGCTTCTTCATGCGCCCAATGTGGGAAAGCAGGTGCAGATCACCGCGGGTTCGCTGGCAGAGTACCTGATGGCCCACGACAAACAGACGGGGATCATGGTCGCGCGCCCCCTCGAGCCTGCGGCATGAGGCAGCGTTACGCCGGCCGGATCCGGATGCTCAGCTCCCGGTTCCTCGCTGTTCCAGTCCCACCAGACAGCGGCTCTCGCCGTTCCGCCGAACCATCTGGAAGCGATCCCAGCACGCGTCCGACACCCGGGTCCGCGGATGCCAGACATGATACTGGATGGCGAGATTCCGCAGCGACTTTCCCGTAACCCCGGCAAGTGAAAGCCGGTACTGGACGTCGGAATCCTCGCCGCATCCGGGCCCGTCGTAGAGTTCATCAAACCCGTTAATCGCCGCAAGATCCTTCCGCGCGACCGAAAAATTGCTTCCGAGCATGCCGCGAACCGACCGGAGAAGAACGCGCCGCAGAATCCCGCTTGTCATCCTGATCCCGTCTTCCACGCGCAGGGACTTCCCCGTCAGGCCGTCCGCGATCTCCCGCCAGCCGACCTTCTCGAATTCGCCCGATGCAATCCTGAGAGGCGTCAGTTCCTTCGACCAGCGTTCACTCGTTTCCACCCTCCGTCCCATCAGCACGCGGTGTTCTTCGCGCTCATTCCAGTGATCGAGGAGGAAATGCCGCGACGGAATGCAGTCGCCGTCGATGAAGACGAGATGCCCGCCGCGCGCGGTACGGACCGCATTGTTGAGAATCGTGTTCTTCCGCCATCCCCGGTCTTCGTGCCAGAGATGGATGATCGGCTGAATCGAACGGAGGCGTGCGTCGGCGACGACGTCGCGGATCGCAGGACCGGACCCGTCGTCGGCAACGATGATCTCAAAGTCAGGAAACGACTGGCGGGCACATGCGGTGAGAACAAGCCGGACAACCTCCGGCTTGTTGTAGACCGAGATGACGAGCGTGATGTTCGGTATCAGTCCCACGTCCCAATATACGGAAATCGGGACGGGAATGGACGGCTTATTTCGGCTGTTTGAACTTGAACGGTATCGTCAGCCACGCCGCAACCGGCCCCTGTCCCATCTGGGCGGGGTTGAACTGCGACTTCATTACCGCGTCGATGACAGGTTGTTCGAACACCGGGTTCGTGCTTTTCAGGATCTGGGAGTCGAGCGGCTTCCCGTTGGCATCGATCAGAACACGGACAACCACCTGTCCCTCGCCTCCCATTTTCCACACGAAGCCCGGGAACGACGGCTTTTCAAGCCTCACGATCTGCGGATCACGTTCCACCGCAACGAACGCCGGCGTCTTCGGCGATTCGACCGGTGCGCTCTTCGGCGGTTCGATCGGCACGCTCTTCGGCAGGGACGGAGGAGCGGTCTCGGCGGCGGGCGCCGTCACCCTGGCCGGTTCGTTTTTGGCGATTTCGACCGGCGGGGTCTGTACGGGGACGACGGTCTTCGCTGCCGGAGGCTCGGCCTCCGCTTTCTGCACAACCGGCGGAGGCACACTCTTCACCGGCACCTCCGCGGGAACCTGGCGGTGTTCCTCTTTCCGGAGTCCGGTCTCCTCCGCGGAACGGGTGCCTGCAGCACCGATCGTCGCTTCGACCGATGGAGCCGGATTCGAAGTCTGGGCCTGCCTGGCGGTGACGTCCGCCCTGGAAGCCGGCGCGGGGCTCTTCGAAGCGAAAATCGCCACCGCGACCCCGGCAAGAAGGGGCGTAAGTATCACCGTGGTCAGGATGACGAAGAATTTCGATTTCTTTCGTCCCGGTCCTTCCAGCTCTTCTCCCCCGGCGTCCCTTCCGCCGGAAAGTGATACGGCGAGACTGTCACCGTACGCCATTGTCTGGCGCGAGCTCGGTGGCGCGGGGCGGTGTTCCGGGAGCGGGGCCGGCGCCTTCGGTGCCGTGAACTCCTCGTCCCACGCCGTTGATCGCTCGGTGTGCACGTGCAGGGGTTCTTCACCGGCAGGTTCCGGCTCAACTTCGATTGTGTGTGGAGGTTCCTGGGCCGCGTCGGCCGGGGGCGCGGGTTCTGAAGCCAGCTGGCGTGCGTGCTGGATCAGGTGCTCCACGCGCGATGCATATTCTCTTGCGATGGTATTGTCCGGATCCACAACGAACACGCGCCGCACTTCTGCCAGCGCCTGCTCGTACTCCCCCTTCATGACGAATTTGCTCGCCCTCTGGAAGTACAGCAGCTTCAGTGCCTCGAGTTCTTTCTGAACATCTCCCGGATCGGCAACCCGTTCGGGTGCGGATTCCGTCTCCCGTCCCGTTGCCGGTACGTCGGGCGCAACTTCGTTCTGGCGTGCACGGGGAAGGTCGGTGATGCCCGTGCGGTGCTGCCGGTGACTGTCCCGGATGGCACAGTCGATGATGCCCGGCATGGGCTCCATCAGTTCGTGCCGCTGGTCTTCGCCGAGTTCATCCCCCTGCGAAAGAGAGAGAAGTGCGTCGAGCTGGCGCCGGAGCGCCGCGATATAGATATTCCCCGGATCGGCAGTGCGGGCCATCTCCAGTGCATCGAGCGCCTCTGCGTACTCGCGGGAGTCGGTCTTTTCATACACTTCCCGCAGGCGGTCTTCGATGGAGAGATCGTTCGTCGCTGAGCTCATATCAACCCCCTGCCGGCTTGTATTACGATGCAGCTTCGAGAATGTGGAATACTAGCAGATAAATATTCGATTCTCGCGCTTCCCGTTCACTGAACGGAGTATACCACAAAGGTATCAATAATCACGAAAAGATGTCAATAACTACGACCCGTCGGTCAAAAAAAAGATCCCCGATAGACCATGCAAATACCGGCTCGTGCTACACCAGACGCCGGTATCTGAGGCACAAATGATGCGCCAGAACCGTAAGTTCCTATTCCAAGCCGATTTGAGGGGGTAAGAGATTCGGAGAGGTAAAAAAAGGGGAGGAATATGTAAAAATTACCCCGCGGGTGGACCTCATCTAGCTCCAGATTCCCGCAATTGCGGTCTGACACTTCGGGCAGAACCCCTCCTTGATGGAATTCCGGAGGACGGTGAATCCCGCCCGTTCGACAAGTAACTCGTTGCACGCCGGGCAATACGTGTTCTCCCACCCCCCGACTCTCCCCGGGAGGTTTCCCGCGTACACAAAATGCAGCCCCGCCTTCTTCCCGATCCCGGCGGATCTCAGAAGCGCCCGGACAGGAGTGGCGTCGTTGTCGGTCATCCTGTAATCCTGGTGAAATGCGGTGACATGCCACGGAATATCATGCGACACCGACGCGATGAATTGCGCAATATCGGTCAGTTCGCCGTCGGAGTCATTGAACCCCGGAACGACAAGCGTGACGATCTCAACCCATATTCCCATGGCATGCAGCGACTCAATAGTCCTGAGAACAACGTCGAGTCGTCCCCCGAGCTGTTGATAGTTCTTCTGCCGAAAGCTCTTCAAGTCCACCTTGTAGAAGTCGATGTGCGGCCTGAGAAACTCCAGCACCTCCTCCGTCCCGTTTCCGTTCGACACGAACGAGCACCGGATGCCGTGCGGCCGGGCCAGGCGGAAGACCTCGACGGCCCACTCGCTCGTGATCAGGGGTTCGTTGTATGTGCTCGTGATGATCGGGATGTGACGCTGGAGGGCTATACCGACAATTCTGTCGGCGGTCGTTATCTCGACCGGGGCCACCGCCTCCGGATCTCTGATCGCCTGCGACGTTATCCAGTTCTGACAGTAGCCGCACCGGTAGTCGCACCCCAGCATGCCGAAACTCAGGGCGGGAGAACCCGGCAGTGCGTGGAAGAAGGGTTTCTTCTCGACGGGGTCAATCGCCAGGCCGCCGACGTACCCGAAGGGGACCTTGAGAATACCCCCCTCATTAAACCGTACCCTGCAGATGCCTTCCCTTCCGGGAGCGATCCTGCACCTGTGGCCGCAGGCAACACACGTCACCCATTGATCGGGGGATTTCTCGTAGAGCGACCCCTCGCGCACGTGGCCGGCGAGCAACTTTCCCAGACGCGATTCGGTGCTAGCAAACATCGTACATTCCTCCCGCCTCTGTCACGGCGGATTGTCTCTCAGCCCGGATTAACCGCACGCAGAGCATGGATCAAGAAAGGATTCCGGCGGGGGAAAAGCAAGCAGGAAGGGATGCCGTGCCACCCCGGCCGGGTCAGTCCGTCCCCTTCTTCCGCACAGCCAGCCACACGAGCGGTGCCGTGAAAAGCGAGACGAGGGCGAACGCGAGTGCATACGTATGGATGTTTTCGTGTGCGGCAAGCGACGCGATTCCGGCCGCGAAGCAAACCGCAGGCAGACACGTCATGGCCACAAGTCCCGCAGGAGACAGCGGGATCCGGAACGGCCGGTCCGCGCCGGGCCGCCGCCGCCGGAAATTAATGAGCGCGAAGAATTCAAGAAACAGAGCGCATCCGTACAGGATAACATCGATGATAAGGAGGTCCTCGAAGTGCCAGAGTACCATGACGCTGACGACGGCTGAACAGGCAAGGATCGAAACGACAGGTGTTCCCCGCCGTGCGTCGATCTTCCTGAGGACGGTCGGCAGGTAGCCGTCATCCGAAATTGCTTTCGGGAGCCGGGAGACGGAGAGGAGGTTCGATAGGAACAGTCCGAGCGAGCTCGCCATCCCTCCCGCCGCGAGGAGGCCGGCCAGGAACGGCCCGCCGAGACGGAGGCCGAGAGAGGGGAAGCCGTCGCGTTCCAGAACGGCGGGATCAAGCCCGGATCCCGAAGCGGCGATAACGGAGAGCGCGTACGTGACGAGGATCAGGGCAAAGGATGCGGCGATCGACACGAGGTACGAACGGACGGGCCGATCAACTTCTTCGGCAAAGGTCGAAGAGTTATCCCAGCCCAGGTAATTCCACATCACGGTGAAGAGGCCCATGCCTGCGCCGCCGATCCACGTCCGGTCGCCGCCTGCCTGTACTGCGGGGGGAGGAAGCGAAACCCCGTGCCGGAAGGCGGCAATGAACAGCAGGACGAAAGGGATCATCACCGCTGTGCCGACGACGATGGAGCCACGCCCCACGGGAAGTATGCCGAGAACATTGAGCCCCGCACAGGACCAGATGACCGCGAGGCAGACACCGTACTGGAATGCGGGGATTCCGGGGACAAAGAACGACAGGTACTCCGCGAAAAGAACCGGGTAAATTGCCAGGTCGACAAACATGTAGAGCCAGGTCCACCAGCCTTCGAAGAACCCCCACATGGGGCCGAGCCCGTGTTTCACCCAGTGGTAGTATCCTCCGTTCCGGGGCATCATGCTGTTGAGCTCCAGAACCATCAGGATGACGGGGATGGACCAGACCAGGGGCGTGAGCAGAACCAGGAGGAGAGCGTTTCTTCCGCCGACGAGATTGACGACGGGTTCCAGGCCGTACGGTCCGCCGGAGACGCTGAAGAATATCACCGCGGTGAGCGCTGCAGGACGGAGAAACCGCGAAGCCGTTCGACCTGAAGGGGTGATGGGCAAGTCCGCTCCGCAGGAACGCTATCGCCGCTTCGCCGTCCGCGGCCGGGCGAGTTTCTTGAGATCGGCCGGCATGGGGAAGAGCCTTGCCAGAGAAGTGAGCTTTGTCCTGCCGTCCACCGTCGTGAGAATGATCTCCATCGCGGGGTTGAATTCGGAGAGAACCTGCCTGCATGCGCCGCAGGGAGGGAGGAACTCGGGGTCATCCGAGGCGATGGCGATGGCACGAAGCCGGATTTTCCCTTTTGCCGCGGCCTGGAACACCGCGTTCCGCTCGGCGCAGATCGTCAGGGAATACGAACTGTTTTCGACATTGCACCCCTCGATGATCGTGCCGTCGTCGGCGAGAACGGCCGCTCCCACACGGAACCGGGAGTACGGCGCGTAGGCACGGGTTTTCGCCTGAACTGCGCGGGCGACAAGGGTTTTGCGCTGGGACGCTGTCGACACAAATGTATTCCTCCGGACTGAATCTACCGAGACGGAAGATGACTTGCAAGGATGGACCGGCGGGCCGTCAGAGGAGGCCCCTGAGCTTCTCGTACCCGGACCGGCTGACCGGCAGTTTCGTCCCATCGGCCAGGACCACGATCCGGCTGTCTTTCGCGTATGTCTCCAGCCGGGAGATCCTTTCCAGGTTGACGATGTGCGACCGGTGAATCCGGAGAAACCGCTCCGGATCCAGAACAGCCTCGAGCTCAGAGAGGCGTTCGAGTTTCAGATACTTCTTCCCCCCGGAATGAATTGTGACGTAGTCATCCTGGGCTTCGATATGGTCCACCATCGCGGCGGGGATGACGTGGACCCTGTTCCCGTCTCGGACGAGGATGCGCTCAATCGGCGATGTCAGGGCACGTGTCGTGCGAATCAGATTGTCGAAGGCATCGGAGGGAGCCGCAGCGGGGTCCCCGGTCACGCGCTCAACCGACTTTTCGAAACGCTCCCGGCTGAACGGCTTGAGCAGATAATCTACCGCATGGACCTCGAACGCCCTTATGGCGTAGGAGTCGTAGGCGGTGACAAAAATGACCCTGGGTTTGACCTCCAGCAGGTCGAGAACCTCGAATCCGTTGAGCTTCGGCATCTGGATGTCGAGAAACACCAGATCGGGCTTCAGATCGGTAATGGCTTTCACGGCGTCGAACCCGTTGGAACACTCTCCGACGATCTGGATGTCGGGGCGGTTCGCGAGGTACTCCCGCACAACGCTGCGGGCCAGGTCTTCATCGTCGACGATAATGACACGCATGATGCAAACGTCCGATCGTGTAAGTCCGGTGTAGTGTCCGGCGCCGGTCGTCATTCCCGTTTCGAAACGGGCTTACCGGAGGGGGAGATCCAGGTCTTTTTCCCCCCGGGGAACCGGTATGCGTACGGTGCTCCCGTTCCATGTAACGATGAGGGTGAATGGGCCGTCAGTCTTCACGCTGAGACGCGTCTTCCCGCCCTCATGATACGGCGTGGCGACGACCGACACAACGTGGCCGTTGAACCTGAATCGCTCGCAGCCTGAACGGGCATTCGATTGGATATCCCACCGGAGGACATTTTCCGGCGCATCCGGCGTCAGGCCGACGGCGAACTCCAGGAAAAGAAGAATTGGTCCGACTCCCCCCCAGCCCACCATGTCCGGCACAACGGGTCCGCCGTTCAGATGGCGTCCGGGGGAGACGGAATCAGGGGCATAATTCTCCCAGATGGTCCCCGTGATCGCGCAGACCTCCGCGACGGCGCGGATATGTTTCATCGCGATTTCCCGCGCGAGTGCTGTCAAGCCGTAGCACTGGAGCCCGCGGATGACCATCATGTTCGTTGAGGGCCAGACTCCTCCCCTCCAGTACCCTCCCCATGGAACGAAACCGGGTTCATCGGCTGCGCAGCTCGGCACGGGATGTTGCCGGGCAAACGTCGTCGTGTTGCGGAGCTCGGCTTCGAGCGCCGCCGCCTGATCCCTGTCTGCGACGCCGGAGACGAGGGTCCAGAACGCCGCGATGGTTTTCACGGGTATCCGTTCTCCGCCGGGGGAACAGTCGAAATAGAACCGCCGTTCGGGATCCCACATACGGCCGTTGATCAGGCCGGCCAGTGAGTCGGCCTCCCGGGTCCACGCGCGCGGGTCACCGAGGCCTGTCAGGCTGTCGATCGCAGAGAGATGCCGGGCAAACAGGACCATCTGAGAAGAGATGTCGACCCCCGTCCCGCCTCCGGCGAGGAAGGGATTGCGCGGCGAATTATCCATGCTGGCCCAGTCGGTGACATACAGACCGTTCCCCTGCCGCAGATATTTCCTCAATGCCCTGTAGTAGCGGACGAGCGGTTCACGGACCGCGCGAAGTCGTGCCGTGTCGGCCGTGAACGCAAAGCTCTCTAATTCGGCCCAGGAGAGAACCGGGTTGTTAAGCGCGTCGAGCGTGAGGACGGGGGGAGGTCCGGGAGCGTGATCCCCCGTGAAGCGAATCGTCACGGGGCCCGGAGCGGCGTTGAATCCCCATCTGCTGAAAAGGGGCTTCCGTTCCCTGTTGATCCACTCTGCGAAATCCCTCCCCGTGGTTCTGTTGATTTCCCGGCAGATCTCTCCGCTTTCATGCTGCTTGATGTAAAAGTTGTCGAGTGACGATATTCCCGGGATCAGTCCGTGGGCGACGTTGCAGAACATCGTCATGAAGGCCGTATCCCAGAGGAAAATGTTGGCATTGAACGCGGCGTCGATGAAGTCGGAAATGAACCCGCTCCCGGGCGCCGGTTGGTGAAAATGCCGGAACGCAAGTTCCCACGCCTTCCAGTACGTTGTTACGAGCTTGGGGTCTTCGTCGTAGATCGGAGCAGGAAGCATGCCGCGGGCGGAGTCGAACACGGGAAGAGACGATGACAGGTGCGTTCCCCCCGTGAAATACGAACCCTGCCGCTCCGTCTGTGCCGGGCTTCCTGGCGCACTGACGAAGAGGAGGACAGGAACGGCAAAAGCAGCCGCAGTCCCCTGCCGGCTGAATATCCTGGCGAAAGACATATTACCGGTCCTGTGGAATGGTGAGTTCGACAACGAACGTGTCCTCTGCCTCCTGAATATCAAGTCTCCCTTCCACGCCGTACAGTCGCTGGAGTCTCTGGCGAACGATATGGAGACCTTTTCCCACTGCCCGCGGTTTGCCCCGGGCAGGGTCGACAGGATTGCTGATGAGGATCCTCAGCGATCCCGCGCGCATTGCAGAGCGGAGAAGAACAAGCCCGCCTTCCGCGAGACGGGCAATTCCATGGTTCACGGCATTTTCGACGAGAGGCTGCAACAGGAGGGGAGGGATCTGTGCCGGGAGCGTCTCCTCCCCGATCTCCGCCCGGAGGACGAGCCGACTGCCGAAGCGTATCTTCTCAATGTCCAGAAAATGCTGCACGAGAGTCAGTTCCTGTGAGAGGCTGATCATTTCGAGCGCGCCGTAGGTCATGCTCATGCGCAGGAAATCGGCAAGCATGAGCGTCATCGTGCGCGCCGCGGGGGGATCGGCACTCGTGAGCGCGCTGATGGAGTTCAGGCTGTTGAAGAGAAAATGGGGATCGATCTGCGCGCGCAGAGCCTTCAGTTCCGCGTCGCGGGCGAGGACCTGAAGTTCCAGCGCATTCCGTTCGGTCCGGCGCCCGGCGTCCAGCGACTCGATGAGGTAGTGGACGGCCGCGGCGATGAGGAACAGGCCGACCCCGAACGAGAGCAGGATCGGCACCGACTCCGCGTATCTCTCCCCGGGGGCGAGGCCCGGCTCCATCCAGTTCAGAGCAGAGGCCCAGGCGTAACAGGCGACAAGCCAGAGACCGCTCGAGAGCAGGGAAGCAAACAGGAGCGACAGGAGTGTTTTGGCCACGTCGGTCCCCGGCAGGGGAAACGCGCGGCAGACATACCACGCGGAGAGCGACATGAATGCGTACACGGTCATCACGGGAAGCGAAAAACAAATCGCTCCGCTCCATGACGCCCTGGCCGTTGTCGCAAGAAGCGTGGCGAGCGTCAGGCCCGGGGCGGTCCAGCCGAGCAGATAGAGGGCGAGTGTGCGCCGGTCCCTAAGAATGGGATGCATAACGGGATCGGAGTACAGGCCGGTGGAAAAACGGGACAGAATCCCGGCACCGCCGGGCCACTAGTTTGTCACCTCGACCCCGCCCATGACAGCCGTCCCTCTGACGACGAGGCGTTTCGCAGACGGGTCGGCGGGCTTGACGGACTTGTCGTCGAATCCTCCCAGGAACGGAAACCCCTGCACGGCGACATTCCACCCCGGGGGAACCTTAATTTTGATGCCGCCCCACATCGCAAACGTGTTGATCACGGCTTCCCCTCCTGCGATCGACGCCTGCCGGAGATCGATCTCGCAGCCCCCCATGATGGCGCTCACCTCACCGCCGCGAAAATCCTGTGAGTTGTTCGATTGCTGCACCCCCCCCAGGACGGCAAACGCGTTGATCATCGACCTGGAGTCGTCGCCCGCGCCCGTGCTGCCGGGGAGCATCCCGCGTGCCGTTCCACCGAAGAGCATTGTCGCTCCCAGAATCACGAGGATGAGAGGCCAGAGCTCGTGAAAGCCGATGTACGTGAACCCGAGTTCCCGGATGAGGAGGATGGCGCCGACGAGAGCGATCACCGCGCCCACAAATCGCCCCCCCCGGTGAGAGGAGTTCAGGATGCGTACCCCCCCGATGGCGACGAGCACAATGGGCCAGAACCGGAGATAGAGCCGTGCGTCGAGCACGTCGAAATTGTCGAGGAGAAGAAACACGCCGATCAGGACGGCCGCGCCGCCGATTATCGCCTGACCGCTGAGATTGAGAAAACCCTTACGCTCCATGGTGCTGCTCCTTTTCTTGATGGATGTCAGGGAATTCAGGGAGGCTCTTCCAGAGCATCGCCGCACCGATGGCGATGAACATCGCCGGCCACGTGTCCCTGAATGTCAATCCTCCGATATGAAAAATCGATACTGTGAACCAGAGGCCGAGAAGAAAGAGCCAGAGGCCGCGCCCCTGATCGCGCCGCGAGGACGCTCCCCGGATTCTTGCGATGCCCAGTCCTATCAGAATAAGAGGCCAGAACCTCCAGACCGGGCCGACATCGATGACGCCGAAATTCTCGAGAACCAACGCTCCCCCTGCCAGGACGAGAATCGAACCGACGAGCACGTGGGGGCTGAACGATTTCCGGGCTTCCATACGGAGACCTCCGCTTGTTGTCCCTACCGGTATGAACATACGTTGCGTTCCCCTTCCGTGTGACAGGCAAATCGGTGAACAGCGGTTTTCCCCCGGCGGACGGTGTTCCCCGGAACCCCCGTGGTGACGCAACCTGAAGCGGTACGGCGCCGTATACATGCGAGGAGGCACATATGACAAAATTCTTCCTCTGGATGATCCTGCTTTTCCTCTGCTGGCCGCTGGCCCTGCTCGCGCTCGTCCTGTACCCGATCGTCTGGCTTCTGCTCGTCCCCTTCAGGCTTCTCGGGATCACGGCGGATGCCGTGTTTGAACTCTTCAGGGTGCTCATTACGCTTCCTGCAAGAATCCTCGGCGGTGCCTCCCGCCCCCGCGCGTGAAGAGGGAACGGGGATCGTTAGTGCTTTCCCCCCCCTCCTTTCCTGATCTTTTCGAGACTGGTCTTTGCTGCCGCCGCCGACCTGTCATCACCATCACCGGCGATCTTCTCGAGAGCCGGCACCGCGCCCGTATCGCCGAAGTCACCGAGCAACCGTATGGCGAACGTGCGAACGAACGATGGTCGCTCCCCGGCAATTGATTCCAGCAGACGGAGAACCTCCGCACGCCCCCTGCCGTACCGGCTCAGGATGCCCAGCGACGCAAATCGCATCTCCACAGGCTGGCCGTTGCGCCCCTTCACCAGGGACGTGTCCACTGCGCGAACCGAGTCGAGCGTCGCCAGAGTGCGGAGGGCTGCGGACGAGATCACATTCCGGTGCGACGGAACATCGATGTATGACAGCACGAGCGGGCGTGCGTTCGCAGAATCGGCCTTTGCGATTGATCGGATCGCCGCCGCGACGACCCGGTAGCTTGAATCCGCAAGTGCCGCATGCAGGGCAGCCTTCACCGTTTCCCCCTGAAAACTCCCGAGCTGGGAGACCGCCGCCATCCTCACGTCCGGCCTGCTGTCTGAGGCGGCGGCCACAAGGGCGGCCCCCACAGCCTGCTTCACCCCCGGGTCGAGAGAATCGGATGGTTCAAACGCCTGGACCGCCTCACGCCTGACCGCCCAGAAATGATCGGCACGGATACTCCTGATGAAGCACGGGATCCGCGCATCGGTGGTTCGCATGCGGGAGAGTTCCCGGACGGCGAGCAGGCGGTCGATCGGTGACGCCGCGTTTTCCGCCTGATAGAGCCATTCTTCGGTGGACTTCGTCCATTGCATCTCCTTCAGAAGCCAGTTGCCTTTGTCGAAAATCACGAGACAGGGTTTCGATGAGGAAGGAATCGTCAGCGTCGTATCGCGCGTGAGGATGTTGAACCGGCGGGTCTCGCTTCCGGCGGGCGTTGTCACCTCGACGTCGACCGGGGTCCGGAAGACGCCCGTCAGGCTGTCGGTCGTCTGAACCTGCCGGACACGGAGAGCGAGAGCACGTGCCGAATCGCTCCAGGTCCAGGACAGGTCAAAGACCGGGTATCCCGCTTTGTAGATCCACTGGTCGAAGAACCAGTACAGGTTCTGGCCTGTGGCCTCCTCGATGGCGACCTTCAGGTCATTAGTTTCCACGGGGGTATGCTGGTACTTCACGATGTAGTGATGCAGGGCTTTCCAGAAGAGCCTGTCGCCCAGAACGAATCGGAGCATATGGAGGACGGATGCTCCCCGCGGATAGATGTTCTCCCCGTACGACCCGACGCTCACGATGGGCTTCCGGCCCCTGTGTTTGTCCGACATGATGCCCGATTGTTGGGCGGTGAACATCATGTAGTCGAACTCGTCTCTCCCCAGCGCGTGCTCGTGCCACAGCGGATCAAAGTAACTTGCGAAACTCTCGTTCAGCCAGAGATGGCGCCAGTCCTTGCATGTCACCACGTCCCCCCACCACTGGTGGGCAAGCTCGTGAGCGATGAGGCTCGTGGGGGATTCGTCAACGCGCGCCCTGGCATCATAGACCGTCGCATCGTCAGCCAGCGAAGTCGCGCTGATATTTTCCATCCCCCCTTCAATGAAGTCCCGGATCAGGACCTGCGCGTATTTTGCCCACGGATACGGGTAGCCTATTTTCCCGGCGAACCACCGGACCATGTCCGGGGTGGCTGAAAAGCAGGCCTTCGCGTCCTCCGTCTGGTCGGGATACACGTAGTATTCGAGGGGGACTTCACCCGCCCGGTCTCTCAGGATGGCATAATTCCCGGCGGCGAGACTGATGAGGTAGGATGCGTGCGGGATATCCTGGCGCCAGTGAAACGTTTTGGTCTTCCTGATCCTGTCCTCCCTGACGTCGAGAAGGCGGCCGTTGGAAAGGGCAACGTACGAGCTCCGCACCGTTGCGACGACCTCGCTCGTGGCCATGTCGTTCGGGAAATCGTAGCACGGGAACCAGAAGTGGTTATCCATGTCCTCCCCCTGCGTCCAGATCTGTGAAGGCTTGCCGGGGTAGCTGGAGTCGGGCTGCACGAAATACAGGCCGCGCGCCGGCGTGCAGGTGTACTCCACCGAAACCGTCAACGTGTCATCGAGATCGTAGGGCCTGTCAAGCGTGATCGCGAGTTTCTTCGGCCGGACATCAAAGGAGAGCGGTCTCGTTCCCGCGGCGACATTCTGCACGCGCAGGTGTTCCGCGTCGAACTCGAGACTTGACAATCCGGGCACAAGGGGAACGAGGGTCGTCGTCGTCCTGCCGAGGACCGATTTCGCAGTCTCATCGAAGGAGACCTCGATCCTGTAGTGAATCACGTGAAAGGCCTTGCTGGGTCCCTCGCCGTCGTCGCGCACCGGAAACACCGGCTGGGAACGCACGGAAGACGCAGTGCAAAGAATCGCAGCGAGAAGGATGGACGGCTTCATGGCACCTCCTTGGACAGGTGAACAATTACGCGGCAGGGGAAATGAGTGAGCGCAGGACGTTCATGTTTTCAATGTCCTCGTGCATGTCATCACTTTTCTCCGTCTCGAGGATCTTGGGAACGCCGCGGAACCGGGGATCGTTCATAAGCAGTCGAAAACCCGGCAGGCCGATTCGTCCCCTGCCGATGTGGTCGTGGCGGTCGATCCTGGAGCCCAGTTCCCTCATGGAATCATTGACATGCACCGCCGCCAGCCGCCGGAACCCGAGGATATCATCGAAATCGCCCGTCGTGCTCTCCCATCCCCGTTCGGTCCCGATGTCATAGCCGGCGGCGTACACGTGGCACGTGTCGAGACAGACCGCCATACGGGCCGCGTCATCAACGAGGTCGATGATCGCCCGGAGATGCTCGAAACGATACCCGATGGAGCTCCCCTGTCCCGCGGTGGTCTCGAGAACCGTCAGCGCGTGCATTCCCGGAGTTCGTGCGTGAATCATATTCAACGATTCGGCGATTCGCCTGATTCCTTCTGACTCGCCGGCGCCGACGTGGGATCCCGGATGGACGATCACTCCGCGGATGCCGAGCAACTCGCAGCGCCGCAGCTCGTCCCCGAGGGCAGCGCGTGATTTTTCGAGGATGGCCGCATCCGCAGCGCAGAGGTTGATGAGGTACGCTGCATGAGCGAATACCGGCCCGAGGGCCGAACCGGCCGCGGCCGCCCGGTACTTCTCGATATCGGAAGGGGTGTACGGCGGGGATTCCCACCTGGTATTGTTCTTCGTGAACACCTGCATCGTCGTGCAGCCTGTCAGGGCCGCACGCTCGAACGCGCGGTACATTCCCCCGCTGATGGACATGTGAGAACCAAGGAGAACGATCGGGTTCATTCGGCGGTGCAATCAGAGAACGTGCGGCGGGGGGACGCCACAGCGGGGCCGGCCGGCGCCGGCCCCGTGCGGAACGAACGAGCCTCTCGCGGACGGCGAAATCGTCATGCTGCGCCGACCACCGCATTGATCGCGGCGACGTTGACGATATCGCTCACGCTGCAGCCCCTGGACAGGTCGAACGCCGGTTTACGAAGTCCCTGAACGACCGGACCGATCGCCTCCGCTCCGCCGAGTCGTTGTGCGAGCTTGTACCCGATATTGCCGGCATTCAGGTCGGGGAACACGAGGACGTTGGCCCGGCCCCCGACGGGGCTCCCGGGAGCTTTTGACGCTCCCACCCTGGGGACGATCGCCGCGTCGAGCTGAAGTTCTCCGTCCATCAGGAGATCGGGCCTTTTCTTCCTGAAGATCTCGGTCGCCTGCTGGACTTTCTCGACAAGCGGGTGACTGGCGCTCCCCTTTGTCGAAAATGAGAGCATCGCCACGCGCGGCTGTTCGCCCGTAAGCCGTTTATGGTTGTCCGCGGTGGAAATCCCAATGTCAGCAAGCTGCTCGGGCGTCGGATCGGGCACAACGGCACAGTCGGCAAACGAGTACACCTGCTGGGGAAAGACCATGAGGAAAAAGCTCGACACAATCGTAATGCCGGGAGCGAGCCCGATGACCTGTATTCCCGCCCTCAGCACGTCCCCCGTGGTTGAAAGAGACCCCGCGACACTGCCGTCCGCCATGCCTTCCCTGACCATCATCGCACCGAAGAAGAGAGGATGGGTCATGGCTTTCTGAGCGTCGGTGAACTGGATACCCTTGGCTTTTCGCAGGTTGAAGAAAATGTGTGAAAAATCACTGAGTTTGTCCGAGGTCTCAGGGTCGATGATGCGGATGCCTCCGAGGGCCGTCCCGCTCTTTTTCGCCTGATCCTGGATCGTTGCGGTCTTTCCAATGAGGACGGGCTGAGCGATTCCCTGGTCCGCAAGAATCCTGGCGGCTTGTATCGCACGTTCGTCAGCGGCGTCCGGAAGAACGACCGTCCTTTTGAGGCTCTTCGCCTTTCCAACGATACTGCTCATGAGTTCGGATGGCAACATGGCTTTGGGTCTGGTTCAGATGAGAGATAATGTGGTGGATTGCAGGGCTTAAGATAGTGAAGAGGGGACAGAATTCAAAGGGACCACATCGAGTCGCAGGTTTTGCGGCTTGCCATTTTGACAGATAAAGCGCGAAAACTGTCAAAATTAAAAAGAATTAACCAAATAACCCCACAAATGTGATTGATTTTATGTCAGATTGTGGATAGATTAATGTCACTCCGATCAGGTTTATTATGTCAACTTCCGCCCCACCCCGAAGGGTCTATATCGAGACATACGGTTGCCAGATGAATGTCGCCGACAGCGAAGTCGTGGGCGGAATTCTCTCGGCACACGGGCATTCACTCACCGATGACATTGCGCGGGCGGACGTTGTTCTTGTCAACACGTGTGCGATCCGGGAGAATGCCGAACAGAGGATCTATGGCCGTCTCGGCCTGTTCAGCACGTACAAACGTCAGAACCCGGGGATACTTGTCGGAGTCCTGGGATGCATGGCAGAAAGGCTGAGATCGAACCTTCTCGAGGATGACCTGGTGGACATCGTTGTCGGGCCGGACGAATACAGGAAACTCCCCGGCCTGATGGAGAAGGCATTCGAAGGCGAAAGGGGAATCGCCGTCCGGCTTTCCCGCGTGGAGAATTACGATGATATCACGCCGGTCCGCACGGACGGCGCCTGTGCGTGGCTTTCCGTCATGAGAGGATGCGACAAATTCTGCACGTTCTGCGTCGTCCCGTTCACCCGGGGAAGGGAACGGAGCAGATCACTGGCAAGCATTGTCCGTGAGGTGAGCAATCTTTCGCGTCGCGGCTTTCGCGAAATCACGCTTCTCGGTCAGAACGTAAATTCGTTCAGGGACGGCAGCAACGATTTTGCCGACCTGATGAAGGAAGCTGCCTCCGTCGATCGTTCGCTGAGAATCCGGTTCACGACGTCGCATCCGCAGGATATGTCCGACCGCCTGATCGAGGTTATCGCGGGGGAACCGAATGTATGCAAGTACATCCACCTTCCCGTGCAATCAGGATCTGACCGGATTCTCGGGTTGATGAACAGAACGTATACCGTCGATCACTACCGCAGCCTGATTCACAAAATCCGTAGGATGATCCCCGGCGCGGCGCTCAGCACGGACGTGATCTCGGGATTTCCCTCGGAATCCGGGGAGGATCACCGCCGGACGGTCGACCTCATTCGGGAAATGCGCTTTGACGGCGCCTTTACGTTCAAGTATTCGCCCCGGGAGCAGACAAGAGCCTGGGAAATGCCGGAGACGGTGAGTGAGGAGGAGAAAGGGAGGCGCGTGTGGGAAATTACCGAGCTTCAGCACGCAATTTCACTGGAGCAGAACAGGGCCCTGATAGGCGCCACCGTGCGGATCCTCATCGAGGGGCCGAGCAGAAAATCGCCGCACGAATACACGGGACGCAGCGACACGAACCGAACCGTCGTCTTCCCGCACACCGATGAGCAGCCGGGCGAATTCGCGGACGTCAGGATCGAACGGGCGAATTCGGCCACGTTGTTCGGCGTGCGGGTGGGTGACGTGGTCCGCGCCGCCGCGCAATCTCTCCGGGAGTCTGCAGCATGAAACAGGCGTGCGTCCTCTTCCTCCTTCTTTTTGCCGCCCCCTGTCTGCGTGCCCAGAACGCGGATGCGGATGTGACCAGGTACCTCACCATGCTCCAGGACGGCCAGATCGACCAGGTGAAGGCGGAGATCCCGTCACTGCTGAGCAAGTATCCGAATAATCCCGGGGTCCTGTACCTTCAGGCGCAGACGACGAGCGAGGGGGCCGAGGCTGTCCGCATTTATCAGAGCATCGTCGATAATTTTCCCTCAAGCACCTGGGCGCCCGAAGCGCTCTTCAAGGTTTACCAGTTCTATTATGCGCTCGGCCTTTACCGGACCGCCGAAATGAAGATGGCGCAGCTGAAAAAGAATTATCCCGCTTCGAAGCGCGCGGCGCTCGGCAATGAAGTGAGCACCGTCGCGTTGCCGGAGGACGGGCCCGCCCCAGCCGCCGCCGGTCCCGGTGGAGACACGTCGGCAGCGGCGCATTTCTCGCTGCAGGTCGGCGCTTATACGACGCAGGCAAATGCGGAGAAGCAGAAGTCGTATTTCGAAGGACTCGGCTACACGGTCGGCATGATCAGCCGCGTGAAGGAAAACCGGGCCCTGTTCCTCGTTCTCGTCGGGTCCTATCCGACCGCGGAAGCTGCGAAAGCACAGGCGGCGGAGATCAAAGCAAAATTCCACGTCGATTCGATCGTCATCACAAACTGATGCAGACTGCGGCGGTGAAATCGGAACAGGGCGAAAACGCCCCCGTGAGCGGGATCGTCGGGGAATCCCCGCAGATGAGGAAGATCGCGGAGATCGTCGAGCAGGTGGCCCCGACGGACATCACGGTGCTCATCACGGGGGAGAGCGGCGTCGGGAAGGAAGTGATTGCAAAGGCGATCCACCTGTCCAGCAAGCGGAACAGCCGGCCGATGATCACGGTGAACAGCGGGGCGATACCGGAGGGGATCATTGAGAGCGAGCTGTTCGGCCACGAACGCGGGTCGTTCACCGGCGCGTCGGACCAGCGAAAAGGCTATTTCGAACTCGCGGACGGCGGAACGCTGTTCCTCGACGAAATCGGGGAGCTCCCTCTCTCCTCCCAGGTGAAATTTCTCCGGGTGCTGGAAAACGGCGAGTTTCTCCGCGTCGGCTCCTCCGTTCCCCGGCATGTGAACGTCCGCGTGATCGCGGCGACAAACAGGGACCTTGAATTGGCCATGAGGCAGGGGATGTTCCGGGCCGACCTGTTCTACCGGTTGCGCTCGTTCAACATCGTTGTGCCTCCCCTGCGCGAGCGGCCGGAAGACATCCCGTTCCTCTTCCGCGTGTTTGCCGAAGAAGTGGCAAGAAAAAACGGAATACCATTCAAGGGTATTACGGACGCGGCAATGGATGTGTTGCGCGCGTACGGCTGGCCGGGCAACGTCAGGGAACTGCGGAATGCCGTCGAAAGCATGATCGTCCTTGAAAAGGGAAAATTCCTTGAAGCCGAAGACGTCAGGAAGTACCTCAGGGCGAACACCGTGATGCCGCCCGACGAACGGAATCTCCCTGTGCACGTTTCGAAGAGCGTCGAACAGGCGGAACGGGAGCTGATTTTGCGGGCGCTGCTTGAGCTCAAGGGGAACATCATGGAATTGAAGGCGATGCTTGACGAGCAGCGGCAGGCCCTCGATGCCACGAAACGGAGCGGGAGCGGCACGATCGTCGTCGGAGGGACGGACGAGTCCGGGATTTCACTCGAAGAGATGGAACATCGCATGATCGCCGATGCCCTCGCCCGGTCAAAGGGAAACCGCAGAATGGCCGCACGCACACTGAACATCAGCGAGAGAACGCTGTACCGGAAAATCAAAGAATACGGGCTCGAATGACGATGCATGCATTGCGGAATCTCGTCCTGCACGCCACGGCCTTCGCGCTTGCGTGGCTGATCGCAGGGTGCGCGTATTCGTTTACCGGGGCGTCCGTTCCCGCGCACCTGAAGACGGTGGCGATTCCGCTTGTCGACGACCAGTCGGGATTCGGCGAGCCGGGATTGCGCGAAAACTTCACGACCGTAATCGTCCAGCTGTTCACCGCGGACAACAGCCTTGAGGTCGCCGACAGGAATACGTCGGATTCGATTCTCGAAGGAGCCATCCTTTCGATCTCGGATGCGCCGGCGGTCGTGTCGCAGGGAGAGCAGGTGACCCGCCGCCGCGTGACGGTCTCGGCGCGGTTTGCGTTCCAGGACAAGAAGCTCCGGAAGAAGGTCTGGGACAAGACGTTTTCCAACTGGGGAGATTACGATTCAGGAGGGGGCCTGTCCCAGCGGCAGGTCGGGCTTCAGGAAGCGATGAAAAAAATTGCCGAAGACGTGCTGCTTGAAACGGTGTCCGGCTGGTGATATCGCGGAACACCGGAGTTTCATATCCCATCACATCGTGAGGTAAGGGAACGACATCATCATGGAAGAGATCATTCTTATCACCTACATGCTGTCACTGACCGTGCTGTTCATATTCGGATCGCACGGGTTCATCATGATTTATTACTATCTCAAATTCCGGTCGAAGAAGCTCGCTCCGTCGGACGACATCGTGAGTTATCCCGTCGTTTCCGTCCAGCTCCCGGTCTTCAACGAAATGTATGTCGTCGGCCGGCTCATCGACGCGGCGTGCGCGATGGTCTATCCCAGGGACAAGCTCGAGATCCAGGTCCTGGACGATTCCACCGACCAGACCGTCGACGTGGTCGCCGGTTACGTCGAGCGGTACCGCAAGCAGGGGTTCGACATCAAGCAGGTGCGCCGCTCGAACCGCGTGGGCTTCAAGGCGGGAGCCCTCAAGGAGGGTCTCACGACGGCACGCGGGGAGTTTGTGGCGATCTTTGACGCGGACTTCGTCCCCAGGCCGGACTTTCTCCTGAAGACCATTCCCCACTTCATCATGGACGCAAAAATCGGGATGGTTCAGACGCGGTGGGAACACCTCAATTCCGAGTACTCGCTCCTGACGCGTACCCAGGCCATGGCCCTCGACGGTCACTTCGTCATCGAACAGGCGGTGCGCAACAAGGTCGGATTTTTCATCAACTTCAACGGCACGGCGGGCGTCTGGAGAAAATCGTGCATCGAGGACGCGGGAAACTGGCAGTCGGATACGCTGACCGAGGACCTCGACCTGAGCTACCGGGCGCAGCTCCGGGGCTGGAGGTTCAGGTATCTCAACAACGTCACGTCGCCGGCGGAACTGCCGTCGGAGATCAATGCGCTGAAGTCCCAGCAGTTCCGGTGGACGAAGGGGGCCATTGAAACGGCGCGGAAGATCCTCCCCCACGTCTGGAAGTCAAAGCTGCCGTTCAAGATCAAAGTGCACGCGACGTTTCACCTGACGAACAATCTCGTCTTTCCCTTCATCGTGCTCGCCGGAATTCTCAACGTGCCGCTGGTCTTTCTCAAGCACTCCGGGTTGTACGATTCGTATTTCACGATGATGTCGGTCGGCGTCTTCGCGTTTATCGGTTCATTTCTTTTCTACCTGTTCTCGCAGAAGGACGTGTACAGCGACTGGCGCCGACGGCTCTTCCTGTTCCCCGTGTTCATGGCGGGAAGCATGGGGTTCGCCGTCAACAACAGCCGCGCGGTGATCGAAGGCCTCTTCAGGAAAAAGAGCGAATTTGTCCGGACGCCGAAATACAGCATCCGGGAAAAATCGGATTCATGGTCGGACAAGAAGTATGCGCCGGTCAAGATCAGTCCGACGGTGATCGTCGAGGTGGTCCTGGCGGTGTACTGTCTCTTCGGCGTGGTCTCCTCGATCTATTTTCTCGAAATCGCCGCGGTGCCGTTCCAGCTTCTGTTCTTTCTCGGGTTCGCTTTTGTGTCTGCGATGTCGCTGAAGCACGCCTGGCTCGGCCGCCAGATCAACACCAAGTAGAATTTTCCGGGGTCGCATGGCAGCAGCGGATACACACACGCACGGATCGACGGCGGGTGCGGCCAGTCCCTGGTTCGCGCGGGTCGCGTCGGATCTTCTCGATGCAGGGGACATCAAGGAAGCCCTGCGGATCTGCATCGAGGGGACCCGCGTGTTCCCGCGGTACACGACCGGGCGGCTGGTGCTCGGAAAGTGTTATGAAGCCCTCGGAAGCAACATCGAGGCGATGCTCGAGTACAAACGGGTGCTGGAGGTATTTCCGGACAACAACCTCGTGCTGGAGCTTCTGCAGCGGGCGGAGCAGAGGGAAGAGCAGGGATTTGACGCGTTTGCCGCGGAATGGCAGGCGCGGCTTCAGGGGAGGAAAGACCGGCTGACGTTCGAGGATTATGTCGGGTCTCCCGTTTCCGGGAATGACCAGTCGGTGGAGCAGATCATCGAAAAGCTGGAAGGCGCTCCCCGGCTGATACCGGTGCCGGACACCCCCCCGCCCCCCGAAGGACAGCGGGATGCTCCCGCGTCCCCCGCCCGGTTTGTCACGGCGACCCTGGCCGAAATCTACGCAAGCCAGGGAGAATACGACGAGGCGATCGAAGCCTACAGGACGCTTGCCGCACAGCGTCCCGGGAGCGCGGAACGTTATCAGAAACGGCTTGCCGAGCTCGAGGATCTCAAACGGATGCAGCAGGGGCCTGCGAAAACCTGAAGGAGTGGCACTTCGTGCGCGGGAGAACCGGGCACGAAGAAACCGGGGAGGATGCTATCCGAGGTGGCTGACGAACGCCGTCAGCTTCGATTTGAGATTCGCGGCCTTGTTCCGGTGAATGATGCCCTTGGATGCGAGCTGATCGAGCAGTTTCACCGTCTTCTTCAGGTCGGCCGCGGCTTTCGTCTTGTCGCGCGAGGTCCGGATCCGCTTAATTTCCGTCCGCATGCGTGATTTCCACTCTGCGTTGCGTCCCGCTCTCCTCTTCGAAATCCGGGCGCGTTTCTCTGCCGACTTGTGTTGTGCCATGAAGCCTTCCTGCTAAGCTGCGAGGGATGTGTCATACTTCTGAGAACTCAAGATATCGAAAAGGGTGTAGAAAGTCAATGAACCTTGCGTTTTTTTCGATCCCCCCGTATATTTCATTTCTGGCCGCAATCGGCCGACCCCGGCCCGCTCGCTCGGGGAAAATCATGCTCCGGCATCAGGAGGAAGAATGAACGTCGTTGTCTGCATCAACCATGTACCGGACACGGAAACCAAAATACGTGTGACACCCGACGGAACGGGCATAGACCGCGCGGGGGTGAATTACATGATGAGCCCGTATGATGAAATTGCCGTCGAAGAGGGGCTGCGCATCCGGGACAGGTTCAAGGGTACTGTCACGGTCCTCAGCCTGGGGCCCGATACCCACAGGGAAACCCTCCGGAAAGCGCTTGCCATGGGGGCCGACCGTGCGGTGCTGCTCAGAGAGGACCTCATGCGGGACTCGTATGCCACAGCGTGCGGCCTGGCGGAGGAACTCCGGGGGCTCAAACCCGACGTCGTTCTCTTCGGGAGGCAGTCGATCGATTACGATGATGCACAGGTGGGGACGCTTGTCGCGGAACTTCTCTCCCTTCCCTCCGTGGGGGTCGTCGTCAAGCTGGAGATCCAGGAGGACGGGAGCGTCGTGTGCGAACGGGAAATCGAAGGCGGGCGCGAAATTGTGCAGACGCATCTCCCGGCGGTGTTTCTTGCCCAGAAAGGTCTGAATGATCCCCGGTATCCGTCCCTCAAAGGGATCATGGCCGCAAAAAGCAAACCCATAGAAGAGAAGCCGGCTGCCCCGGCGGAGATTCGCGTTCAGACCGTGGCCCTTCGCAAACCGCCCGCGAAGAACCCCGGACGGATCATCGGAACCGACGCGTCGGCGGTCCCGGAACTCGTCCGTCTCCTGCACGAAGAGGCCAAAGTCATCTGACACTGTGAACAACGGAAACCGGATATCATGAACGTACTCGTTTTTGCAGAAGAACGCGGCGGCAAGTTCAAGAAATCGTCGCTCGAGACCGTCAGGGCCGCACGCCGGCTCGCGGATACGCTCGGGGGAGAATGCGCTGCCGTTGTTGCCGGGTCCGGCATCACGGCCGCCGCGGCGCTTCTCGGGCGGTACGGTGCCGGCCGTGTGATCGCCGTGGACGATCCCGGACTCCTCCGGCACGCGAATTCCGCGGTGGCCAGGATCATCGCCGATGTGGCGCGCGCCGAGGGCGCCGCGCTCGTGTTCCTCCCGGCGAGCCAGATGGGGAAGGACCTGGCACCCCGCGTCGCCGTCAAACTGGGCGCAGGCCTTGCGGCCGACTGCATCGCGCTGCGCGTTGAGGGAAACGACATTATTGCGACCCGGCCGGTGTTCGCGGGAAAAGCTCTTCTCGACGTGCGCGTGACGACCCCCGTCAAGGTCTTCACGCTCCGTCCGAACATCTTCGACGCCGAAGAACGGGACGCGGAGGTGCGCGTGGAGGGGCGGGCTGTTGCGCTCGACCCCGCGGACACGCTCACCACGGTCAAAGAATTGCGGGTGACGGAGGGTCGCCCCGACGTCACGGAGGCGGACATTATCGTCTCGGGAGGCCGGGGAATGAAGGCCCCCGAGCATTTTGCGCTCATCGAGCGCCTTGCCGACGTCCTGGGGGCGGGCATCGGAGCATCGCGCGCGGTCGTCGACGCAGGATGGAGGCCGCACGATGAACAGGTCGGTCAGACGGGAAAGACCGTGTCGCCTTCGCTGTACATTGCGTGCGGTATTTCCGGGGCGGTCCAGCATCTCGCAGGCATGTCGTCATCGAAATTTATCGTTGCCGTGAACAGGGACAAGGACGCGCCCATCTTCCAGGTCGCCGATTACGGCATCGTGGGAGACGTGTTCGACATACTTCCCGCGCTTGCCGAGGAGTTGAAGAAGACGGGGAAATGAGAGTTGCATCTTAGGCCCGTTTTCCCGTATGTTGTTCATGGTCATTGTCAGAGAGCGCAGCGGAGCTGAGCGTGGACAAAGTGCTGGTGGACATACTCGGGTTATCGACGAACCCGGCAAGCGGGGGGGCATACGCGTTGATACTGCGGGAGGTCAACGGCAGCAGGCGCCTGCCGATCATTATCGGCGCATCAGAGGCCCAGTCGATCGCGCTGGAAATGGAGGGGATCAAACCGCCCCGTCCGCTCACGCACGACCTGATGAAGAATATCATCACGTCGTTCGGCGCAGAGCTGACGGATATCATCATCGATGACCTGCGGGACGGGACGTTTTACGCGAAGCTCAACATCGATAACCAGATGATCGATTCGCGGCCGAGTGATGCGATCGCCCTTGCGGTGCGTTACGGAGTCCAGATCTACGTCGCGGCGTCGGTGATGGACGAGGCCGCTTTCATTCCGGAAGAGGAAGAAGAAGATCAGCATCAGACCCCGCCGGCCGCTCAGGGGAATCCCAAACCCCCGCATCACCAGCAGCCCGGCAAGATCACCCGTCTCGAACAGCTGAACCAGCAGCTGAAAGAAGCGATCGAGAAGGAAAACTACGAAAAAGCGGCATCCCTGCGGGACGAAATCCGCAAGCTCGAACTCCGCGACTGACGTTCCCCCGCCGTACGCACTTCACACAAGCGCCAGCATTTCCCTGACCGCCCTGTCCAGGCCGACGAACATCGCCCGGGCGATGACGGCGTGTCCGATGCTCACTTCCTCGATATCCGTAATCGTCCTGAAGGCGGGCATGTTGAGGTAATTGAGCCCGTGCCCGGCGTTCACGCGGAGGCCGAGCGCGCGGGCGTGCCGTGCCGCGACCCGGATGGCCTCCAGGAGCTCCCGCTGTTGTCGTTCATCCCGCGCGTTGGCATAGGCCCCCGTATGGATTTCAACCGTGTCTGCGCCCACCTCCTTTGCCGCTTCGATTTGCTCTGCGACGGGATCCAGAAACAGGCTGACCTGAATCCCCCTGTCCTGCAGTTTCGCAACCGCGCGGTGAACCTGCTGCAGGTTTCCCCTGACATCGAGGCCCCCCTCGGTCGTGAGTTCCTGCCGGCGTTCCGGAACCAGCGTTGCCAGCTCGGGAAGGGTGTCGATGGCAATCGACACGATCTCGTCGGCTGCCGCCATTTCGAGGTCGAGCCTGGTCTTCACGGTCTCCCGCAGGAGCCGGACGTCGCGGTCGTTGATGTGCCGCCGGTCCTCGCGCAGGTGGCAGACGATGCCGTGGGCACCGGCGAGTTCACACAGGTGTGCCGCCGTCACCGGATCGGGCTCCAGCCCCCCCCGTGCTTCCCGCAGCGTTGCCACATGATCGATGTTGATCGAGAGTCTCATAGACGCTTCCTGACGATATACTGGAGATGCTCGGGCCGTTTCGTCACCAGCTGAACCCCTGCGGGACATGAAACGTCGTACTCCACCGCGCCGGTCGAATCGGCGGCGATGCTCGCATACGGCGTTTCGACCCGGAAGTCCCCGGGAGACAGACCCGACAGCTGCCGTATCCCCGCCCGGACGACGATCTCGATCCGGGGGGGTATGAGGATCACCTCCCGGTTTGCCGGCGCGGCGCCGACCTGTACCGGAAGGCCGGTGATGATCTTTTCCGCAAATGGCTCCACCGAGATGGCGATGCGCACGGAGGGAACCGAAAGGTCGATTTCAAACGGGGCTGCAGATGTCAGCGGAACTTCCGCATCGAGTGACGCCCGCACGTTTTCGAACACCCTCCGCTCGGTTTTCCACGACTCAATCCCGCGCAGCACGCTCTCGGCGCCGGTCAGCGTCACGCTGTCCGGCTCCACGGACGTGGGCCCGACCTGCCCGTACCCCTCCCGAAAGCCTGCGAGGCAATCCAGAACGACGGGAACGCGCTTGCGTACCGCAGGGCCCAGCTCGATCCGGAGAGAGTCGGGTTTGACGTCGAGCAGGCGAACACCCGGCGCCAGGGAGATGCGGTCGGCGAAGTCATTGAACGTCAGGGGCCTGTGTCCGGCGGGGAGGGATGCTGCGGAGATGACGATGCCGGGGGTACGGGCGAGAAGAACGCCCGCCAGTCGCCACCCTTCGCCCCTGAACCTGAGCTGCACGGTTCGCGGGAGAGGGGTCTGGACGGCCATGCCGGGAGGTATTTCCTGAAGGACGAGCGGCGAAGCGACCGTGGTTTCATAGTCTTCCCGCATGGTGACGGATACCCATGCCAGGAAGCCGAAGAGGGTGGACACGATCACGATATAAATAGAGCGTCGCTGCATCGGCCCGGAGAACAAAAAGACCCCACCTGCGGAAGACGATGGAGTCGGGAGACGGAGGCGGGGCTCAGTGGCCGGCCCGCTTCTTCATGAGTTCGTGTACGAGCACGTCCTTGTTCGCCATGGTGATCTCCCGTCCCTGGATCCCGAGTCCGTCCGTGGTCCGCGCGAGGCTCCTGAGCTGGTGGACGGTCATGGCGTCCAGCTGAATCCGGTATTCGTCGTCATCGTCGCTTGCGACGAAATCAAACTCCTCCTCCTCCTCCGGGCCCTGTGACACGGCCGCCTCCGGCACACTGCCGGTCTCGGCGGAGACCGCAGTCCGCTGCTTCAGGATTGCTTCGACCTCATCCGAAGGGCGGGGAATGACATGAGTGGAGACGAGCTGTCCGATGCGCCCGGCGGCGGCGGCGCCGGCTTCGACGGCGGCTTTGACCGCCGCGACATCGCCGATGATCTGCACCGTCACAAGACCGTCGCGGACGTACTCCGTCCCGAGGAGGGAGACGTTCGCGGTCTTCACCATGACGTCAGCGGCCTCGATCGATGCGACGAGGCCGCGAGTTTCCACCATCCCGAGCGCGTAATCAATCATGGGTTATTTGACGGGGGCACGCCGGGGAAGAATCAGTTCCACGTCGGCATGAGGCCGGGGAATAACGTGGACGGAAACAAGCTCTCCCACCCGCTGGGCGGCGGCCGCACCGGCGTCCGTGGCGGCCTTCACGGCACCGACATCGCCGCGCACCATCACCGTCACATATCCTCCGCCGATGACCTCTTTGCCGATCAACTGCACCCGCGCCGCCTTCACCATCGCATCGGCGGCTTCAATCGACCCCACGAGACCTTTGGTTTCCACCATTCCGAGTGCGTCTAACGCGATGTCCGCCATTGGTGTCATTCTCCTTCGTAGTGTGGCGTGAGGCCGGCCTTCAGGGCACGGAAATATACCCAAGCCCCGGCACATTGTCAACCTGGCCGCCCGGACGCGTTTCCTTGCGAATGGGGTCGGGGTTCCTTAGTTTGACTCCGCGCGACGGTCGTGCTGCATCATTTCCGGGTGCACCGTGCGCGTGGAAGGACCATCACGTGCACTCACAACGCAAAATCGCGATATGGCACATCAGTCAGTGGCGCGCGGAAAACCGGCGGCGTACGGCCAGGAAATTGTCAGACGACGAAGCCGCATCACGTCGTCATACGTATCACTGCGCGGTCGGCGTGTCCTGGATTTCGGGTCGGGTAACGGTGCGCAGACGATCGAACTCGTGCAGCACGGCTGCACGATCACGGCCTGCGACATCGACGAGCATGACCTCACCGTCCTGCGCGACTACTGCCGGGACCGGAACATCGGATCGGTGACTCCCGTCGTGTACGACGGCAGTCGCCTCCCGTTTCCCGACGATCACTTCGACGTTGTGGTCAGCTACGCCGTGCTGGAACACGTGGAGGACGAATCGCAGGCGCTCGAGGAAATCCGCCGCGTGCTCAGGCCGGGGGGAGATTTCGTCATTTCCGTCCCCAACAAATGGTGGGTGTTCGAAACCCACGGGGCGCGGTTGCCGCTGCTGCCGTGGAACCGTGTCCCCTTTTTTTCGTGGCTTCCGAAATTCATTCATCGCCGGTACGCCAGGGCACGCATCTACCGGAGAAAGGACCTCCTCCGCATACTCGCGGAGAAAGGGTTCACGATACTCCGTTCGGCGTATATCACCGCGCCCATGGATGTTGTCGGACCGGAGGCGCTCCGGACATTCCTCCGGACGACGATGTTCCGGGGGGACGTGTCCGCAGTACCGTGGATGTCAACGGAGGTTGTCGCCCATTGCCGCAAAGCGGGGTAGTGCGGCGTTTCCGGGGAGGTGTTCCGGGGTTTACAGGGAGCGCCCGGCGGCCTTCTCCATGCCGGAATCGAAATCACGGTACAGGAGGGTCGCTCTGGGCATGAACAGATCGAGCCACTTGGCAAGTCTCGGGCTTGCAACGAGGCGAAAGAAGGGCTCCGGGATGGATTTCGACGACAGCATGTGAATCTCCTTCCCGTGGGAATACGACCTCAGCTGAAACCTCTCCCCGATGATCTCCAGCGACCTGTGGGAATAGAACGCAATATGCTGCCCCGTGACGGGAAGATAGTACCACCAGTCGCCGATCTTCGGAGCAGGGGTGGGAATGACGTACGTGGAGAACACGATCGTCGATGAGACCGACGCCATCCGTTCGACCGTCGTCAGCGGGTCCTGGAGATGTTCGAACACCTCGAAGGCCGTCGTTGCCTCGTACCGCTCGCCGCCGTCGAGAACACCGTCGAATCCCCGCGCAAATATGTTCTCGCAGTATGCGTCGTGGTAACGGAAGTCGTATCCCAGGTCTCTCATCTGTCTCACGAAGAGGCCAAATCCCCCGCCGTAATCGAGAAACTTCCCCCCCCTGTCAAACCCGCAGAGATTGATGAGCGATTTCACCGCCTTCGAGTACCTGTACGCACGCCAGACCGAGCCGAGATCGACGTCGGCGATCGGATTCCTGTAGGCGTCCGCAAGCCAGTAGGGATCGGCGACAAAAACAAACCCGCAGCCGGGGCAGGCGAAATACCGGGCTTCAAATTTCCCCATGACCATGCTCGAGCCGTGGAACACGGTCTCCGTTTCGCATATCTTGCACCGCGGGCTCTCGCCGGTCACGCATTCCTCCGTCGTGTCGGCAGGAATATAAGGAACACCCCTCCGCAATTCAACCCCGGAGGACGGGATGTCCGTCCTTATCTCGTGAGGACCAGTTTCATCGTCCGCACAAAATCCCCCGCCCTCAGGCGGTAGAAATAGACCCCCGAGGCAAGGCCCGATGCGTCAAACCGGGCTTCATGGTAACCCGCCTCTTCCCTGGCGTCGACGAGCCGCGCGACCTCCTGTCCGAGTATGCTGTAGACGGTCAGGTTCACGGATGCCGCTCGCGGAATGTCGTACCGGATCACCGTCGAGGGGTTGAAGGGATTGGGATAGTTCTGGTGCAGGGTGAACTCACGCGGCGCCTCCCGTGTCGCGGGGGCGGCGGAGGTGACGAACGGCGGATCGTACTGTACGCTGTCAGGGGCGGACTGGTATACCGCAAGCGCCTTCGTATGAGCGGCGACCATGAACGTGGTCCACGCATAGGGCTGGGTGTTGTCAAAGAGAACGGGGGCGATGTATCCGTAGCGGAGCAGATCCGCCGCGGGGACGGCAGCAACAAAATCCCACGCGGGATCGATCAGCGCCGAAGAAGGAAGTTCGGGGAAGCCGGGTCGATTCGCCCCCTGTTGCGCGGCAGATCCTTTGACGAGACGCCAGACGCTGTACTGCGTGACAGGATCGGCGGCACCGAGCGAATCATTCAGGGCCCGCAGCCAGGTGACGCGCGCCTGGTAGTAGGAGTTCGGTACGAGCGCGATACCGGTAATGATGGGACTCTTCGTCAGAAGATATCCGTGGCCCCGGACGGGGACGGGGACCGTTGCCGCGGCGGGATCGTTCGTTCCAATGGTGATCATGCCGCTGTCGGGTTGTGTGGCAGAAGGAGTGTACCGGACAGGCAGAACGAGGGAATCTCCGGGGGCGATCACGCCCGAGGCCGGTGATCCCGCAAAATGACTGTTGTTCGACGTCACGGAAATTACCCGGAGTGAGTCTTTCGTTCCGGCGTTCGTAATCCTCAGCGACAGTGTATCCGTCGTGTTTGCCTGCACCCAGCCGAAATCGAGCAGCCCCGGTCTGACCACGGTCATCGCCGGTTGCTGCAGGAAGGCGAGGCCGATCGACCATGTGCCGCCGGAATACCCGCAGTACCAGTACCTGAACAGGCCGTCCTTCCAGAGAACGCAACCGTTGCCGATACCATACGAATCCCAGCCGGTTCCGGCCGGGGTATACACGGGGTTCCCGGCGTATTTTGTCCACAGGATTCCATCCGGTGACGTGGCGATCGAATATGTCTCCCTGCCGGCGGCGTCGATGCTCTCATACACCGCGCAGCCAAGGCTGTCTTTCCAGTCCAGACCCATAATTGCGGACTCTCTCTCATCGATGGAGCCCGGTCCTCCGCGTGGAAGCACGGGGTTGTTGGCGTACTTTGACCAGACGACGCCGTCCGGAGATTGAGCGTACCCCGTCCGGACAAAGCTCCCGTCGGAAGCGCCGTACCACATTTCAAACAGACCGTTCTTCAGCCTCACGCCGCATGCACCCACTCCCTGGGATTCCCACGAACCCGCGGGTCCGTGCGTCAGGACCGGGTTGCCCGGGGATTTTATCCAGTGCTTCCCGTCCGATGAGACCGCGCGTCCGACAACGAGCGAAACGCCGTCGTTGGATGCCGTGTAATACATCGCGAGCGAATCGCCGAACCTGACGACGGCCAGCGCATGGATATACTGGTCGAACGCACCCGGGGCCCCGGTGGGCAAAACGACGTCGCTGCCGAGCGACCAGGTAAGCCCGTCCGGAGACTCCGCATACTTGACCGCGGATCCGAGCGCGATATACCACATTCTGTATTTCTGGGCTGCGGTATCATACACAACCGCCGGGGATATCGCGTTCCCGACGAGAGGGCTCCCCGCGTACGGAGTCCACGATGTCTGCGCTTCGACGACGGCCGGGCACGGCGCAGGAAGAATCAGGCACGTCAACGCAATGATCAACGGGAGTTTCATATTTCCTCCAGGAAATTTCTGAGGGGGTCGAGACAGGATGCCGACGGGAGAACAGAGGGGAATGAATGCAAATTATCTCGAATCGAGTCCAGAAGCAATGTTCCGGGACACGCCGGAGGATTCTCGTGACGCCCGATTATGAGATTTTTGATGATCTCTGCAATATATCTGAGAATTCTTCCGCCCGGCTCCTCCAGTCATTGGCGCGGGCGAACGCGGCCAGCCTGCCCGTGATAACGGGATCGTTGCGCCGGCCGACGGCAACGCGGATCTGCAGCGCGAAATCCTCCGCCGAGTCCGCGATGAGAACCATATCGGCGAATGCGCGGGTGTCATCCGAGAAGTCCGTCACGACGGTCGGGACGCCGGCGGCGCTGTACTCATACAGCTTGACCGGGTTGACACCCTCCGTGAGGAGGTTCCTCCTGAAAGGGATGATGCCGGCATGGAACCGGCGCACATAGGACGGAACCCCGGCGTACGGTTTGAGCCCGAGATATCTGAAATTCCCGTGCCTCGTCAACCTGGCCACGTCGCCGGCCACGTCGGGATGAACATGACCGACCATGACGAACAGGAATTCGGGAAGGGCTTCAATCGTTTTCTCGAGAAGACTGAAGTCGATCCACGGGTATATGGACCCCACGTACCCCACGATCGGCGCGTCCCCGGGGGGAAAATCCGGGGGGGAGGTTCTTCGCCGGATCCTGAAAACCGGTCAAAGTCCACGCCGTTGGGAATGAGCGTCACATCCCTTGCGTGAGCGTCCATGATCCGTTTGCGGAGCGTCGCGGACGTGGCGGTCACCACGTCGGCGTGCCGGACGGCGGAAAGCCATTCTCTTCGCACATAGTCCGGAAAAGCGTTGAACCCGAATACGTCATCGATATAGTCAAAAACGACGCGCCGCGGATGCAGAGATCTGGCCAGGCGCATGAAGAGGAAATTCTCCACAATGCAGACAACGTCCCCGCCCGGGTCGTGCACGCGCCGGAGGCCGCGCCGGAGGAGCAGACCCTGGAGGGCGGCGACCATCTGACGGAGAAACGCCGCACGGCTTATGAACACAGCGATGCGGCGAATCCAGCGATTCCTGGCATTCAGGGGGAACGCAGGAATCGTCATGCGGAAGACGCCCGCAACCTGCTCCACAGGGGAAAACAGGACGCGGTGCCCGAGCGTTGCAGGCTCAATCCACAGAACACGTCGCGTGCGGGCCAGAAGAGTGGCAAGGTGCTGGGGGCGCTGGTGGAGGCTGTCCCAGGCAATGTCCGAAAAGAACACGAGCGTCGCGGCGGCCTCCGGATTTTCCACCTGATGGGCGATGGTGTTCTTCACGGGGTGCCGCTCCGCAGTGCGGCCAGGACACCGTGTTTGACATGAAAAAGTGCGCTGCGGAATTCCGCGCCCCGCACCTCCTTCTCCGGGCCGGGGGCGGACACGAATCGTGCCCACCGGACGAGCCCCTTCACGACGTAGTGCCACGCGTACAGGAGGAGCACAATCCTTGTGTAGAAGCCGCCGTGATGTTTCGTCAGGTATCGCCTGTAGCTCCCGTACTGCAGCCGCAGGCGGCGTTCTCCCTGCTTGTTGTAGGACATGCCGGCGAGGTGGATGATATGCGCATCGGGGACAAAATGCACGTCCAGCCCTCCCGCGGCGCGGACGCGCGTACAGAGGTCGACTTCCTCGCAGTATGCTTCGTACCCTTCGTCGAACAGCCCGATGCGCTCCACGAGAGAGCGCCGGATCATGAGATCAGCCCCCGAGACGTATCCCACGGGCCGGGGCCCGGTCATCCCCGGCCGTGGAGACCCCCCCCGGCGGGGGAGCCCCGAAGAGGGGAAGAGATCGTTCAGAAACAGGGCGTCCGCCGCGGCCTGGGCCATCGACGGCGGATCCCCGAACGAGATCTGGTTCGAGCCGTCCCGGTTCCTGAGCCAGCCGCCGCAGATGCCGACCCCGGAATGTTCGTCCAGGTAGTCCGAGAGAATCTTCGCCGCGTTGTTTTCGAACAGCGTGTCTGAATTCAGGAGAAGGATGTTCCTCCCCGTGGTGATGCGGACGCCGTCGTTGTTCGCCCTGACGAACCCGCCGTTGACGTCCCGTGACAGGAGGTGGACGGAGGGGAATTCCTCCCGCACCATGCCCGCACTCCCGTCCGTGGAGGCGTCGTCAACGACGACGACCTCGAACACGATGTCGCACGTCTTCCCGATCACCGACGCAAGGCAGTCGCGCAGGATATCCATCCCGTTCCAGTTTGTGATCAGAATGGACACGGCCGGAGTCATCGGAGACCCTTCACGAGACGATTGTGCGGTGGTCCCCGTGCCGGGACGGGAGGATTGCCGTGATCCGCTCGAGACCGAACGTGAAAAACGGGGAGATACCGTACCGGCGGACCGACGTCCGGAGGGAGCGGAGCACCGAGAGAATTCGGAAGCTCTTGAGAAGGCTCCAGATGAACACGGTCAGGTAGAAATCCAGACGGACGGGGATGCGTTCATGAAACCGGGCGCGCGCGGAGGAGAAATCCCCGGTGAGCACCGCGATGATGCATTCCGCGACGCGATCCGGCGAGCAGTCGGTCATCTCGAGAATATGCCCGGCGGGCAGTCCGAAGTATTCGGCGTCGTGAACCACGGAGGCGAAGACGGAAGTTCTCCTGCTGAGCAGCTGGATCATGGGGAGAGGTTTTGCCCACTCCGACATCGCCAGCCATGTGATCCCGCTGCATCCTCCGACGAAGAGCGTGCAGTGCCTGGTGAGATCCGCGTTTTCCCTGAGCGGAAGGACGCTGGCATCGATCATCCTGCGGTCGGGGGATTTCACGGGAATGTTGGACGAGAGAATGATGGCCGTGTCAGGAACCCGTTCAAGCACGAGACGTGCGGATTCTGCGGCGAACGCGGGGGTAAGAAACGTCTGGCCGCTCGCACCGGCGCATTCGAACAGAATGCGGTGGGTATATCCGTCGATCCCGTGGGTGGCCACGAACCGGTCGACATCGCGCACCTCACTGTCGGACAGCCGAAGAACAGGGGTGATCGGGACGGTGATCGGACGGGGATAACCCCTGAAGATCGACGCACGGACGGTCCCGTCGAAATTGCCGTAGTTGTCCGGCGGGACCTGCGTCAGGAATATCGTATCGAAATCCCCCCTCCGCCGGCGCTCGCGCGCCTCCCGCGCGAATTTCCGCCACGCATCGAGGAGCCCGGACAGGGAGCCGACAGGGTATTCCCAGATCTCGTCGACGTAGGGGTTTTCCGCGAGGACCGTGCGGTAACAGGATCCCACGCCCCACGTGAGGTGGCAGCCCGGGTAATCATTCTTGATCTGCCGCGCGACCGCTGTCGCGCAGAGACAGTCGCCGTTGGCGCCGAGCTGGCCGAGAAGGATGCGGGGAGTCGCGTGCCGGATGTCGCTAGGGGGCATTGCCGTTCCGGGGCGCCGGCACGATCAGTTTCTGAAACGCGATGTCCATCTGGTCGATGCAGCGGGTCCGCTCCAGATTGAGAAGGGCAAGCTGCTTGACGATTTCGTCCTTCCGTTCCGGGGGGACCTTTTCAAATTCGTAGACGAATTCCTGAACGTGCCATAACCGGCAATTGACGTCTGCGAGCCGCGCAAAGATTTCGCCGACGCCCCCCGCGATTTCTGCGACATCGTTTCCTTCCTTCCGGTACACCTTGTTCGCGGCGAACGTGAGCCGTTCGGGCGGAATCCTGCCCGCGGCCGCCTCACGCAGGAATTCCTCGATTTCCCCCTGGAGCTGTTTCTCCTGCCGTGCAAGGCTCTCGAGCACGGGGGGGTCCTGTGCGTGCCACTGCTTGAGTTTGACAATGGTGAGCTTGTCGCACAGCGTGCCGAGCGTTTCAGCCATCGGAGTATCCCGTTTGTGTCAGTGATGGAGCACCGTCGCCGGGGGCGCCGCCCGTCGTCACGGAAAGCTCGCCCTTCAGCGCGACCAGACTCCCTTTGCGGTTCCGGCGATGATCTTCCTCGCCTGCAGAGGCCAGAGGAAGCAGGTGGGAAGCAGCGTTGCGCAGATCGCCAGCATCACGCCGGCGCTTCCCAGCGCCAGGCGCGTGGAAAAGAAAATGGCGAGCGGGATCACCGTAAGGGCGACCGGCAGCGCGACCCAGAGCTGAAGAGTGATTTTTCCCGTACCGTTGATAAAGTAACCAAATATGCTGTTCCACGCAACGATGAGAACGTACACGGCCATGGAGGCGGAGAGCAGAAACGGAACCTTGACTCCGGGACCGACCCAGAGGGCGTACGCGAAGTCCGCGACGGACGTCATGAGGATCATGACCGCGGCGAGAGTCAGCCATGCAATCTTGAGTTTTCTCATCGTCATCGTGATCCACGGTGTATCACCGCGCGTATACGCATCGGTGAACGCGGACCAGAACGGCGTCAGGATGACGGCGAACGCCATCGATGCGACGCCGTAATATTTGAACGCGATGTTGTACGGAACGACCTCGGACGGGCCGAAATACTGCGTGATCACCAGGTTCGACGTGGCAAAGATCACCACCCCCGCGATCTGAAGAAGGAAAAACTGGACGCCGAGCGAAATCAGCCGGCGCGCCTGGTCAAACCGGAAGAACCGCACGGACGGGGCAAGCGCACGGTACCTGCCCCGGAACAGCCAGAAGTTCGCCGCCAGAGGGACGGCCGCCGCGGAGGCGCTGATCACGAACCCGAGCCAGAAGAGAGAGCCGACCCCCGGGATGCGCGTCAGGGCGTAAACACCGGCGAGCGACATCATGGCCGCAAGGACGTCCAGAAGGTTGCTCCGGGCGGGTTTCTGATCCGCCAGGAGAACGGTACCGATCAGGCCGAACAGGAGGCGGAGGCAGAAGAAGACGAACACCACCGAGGCAAGCCGGTGCAACTCGGGCTCCATGGATTCGGGCGTGTTCAGTATCCCCGCCCAGTGCAGCAGGGGATTGACGAGGAAGAACGCGGCGATGAGCACGCCGATAATCGCCGCCACGCAGGCATAGGTCGTACTGATCTGCGTCCGCGCCAGGTCGCGGTCGTTCACCGCCACGGCCCGGGCAAATTCGTTTCTGAGACCGTTTCCGAGGCCGATATCCATCAGGTTCACCCAGCCGATGATCGAACTCAAAATGAGCCAGATGCCGTACCTGGTCTGATTGAGATACGCGAGAGTCATCGGAACGAGAACGAGATTGATCGCCATGCTGACGCCGCGAAGGACGAAGAGCGCAACGATATTCTGTTTCGCACGCACGCTCCGCTGCTGTCCTTCGAAGAGTCGTGCCCTCACGAACCGGGGAAGATAGCGTTGCATCAGTAGCCGCGCCTTGAGACTTTTTCGAAATCCGCCTTTGCCATCATGGCGACGAGGTCCTCGAATGTCGTGACCGGCGACCACCGCAGCTTCCGTTTGGCCTTTGTCGCGTCGCCGATGAGGACCTCGACCTCCGTCGGGCGGTAATACCGCGGCGCGACCTCGACGAGAACGCGCCCCGTCTTCCGCTCCTTCCCTTTTTCGTGAGCCCCCTTTCCCGTCCAGGCGAGCTCCATGTCCAGGTGCCTGAACGCCAGCTCCACGAATTCGCGGACGGAATGCGTCTGGCCCGTCGCCAGGACAAAATCGTCGGGGGTCTTCTGCTGCAGCATGCGCCACATGCCTTCGCAGTATTCCGGAGCGAACCCCCAGTCGCGGCGCGCGTTCAGATTGCCGAGTTCGAGGGTCTTCTGCAATCCGAGCTTGATGCGGGCGGCGGCGAGCGTGACCTTCCGGGTCACAAAGCCCTCCCCGCGGCGCGGGGATTCGTGGTTGAACAGGATGCCGTTGCAGGCGAAGAGATTGTATGCCTCGCGGTAGTTGACGACGATCCAGAACCCGTACAGTTTGGCGACGCCGTAGGGACTCCTCGGATAGAACGGGGTGTTCTCGTTCTGCGGGATTTCCTTCACCCTTCCGAACAGTTCGCTCGTCGACGCCTGGTAGAAGCGCGTCTTGACCCCCGTTTCCCGGATGGCGTCGAGGAACCGGAGCGTTCCCACGGCGTCGACCTGTGCCGTGTACTCGGGCACGTCAAAGGAGACCTTGACGTGACTCTGGGCCGCGAGGTTGTAAATCTCGTCCGGCGCGACCTTTTCGAGCACACGGTTCAGATTGGACGTGTCGGTCACGTCCCCGTAGTGAAGAAAGAGCCGTTTGTCCATCAGGCGCTCGTTCTGGATGTACAGATGGTCGATCCGTCCGCGGTTGAAGGAACTGCTGCGGCGGATGATGCCGTGGACTTCGTACCCCTTGTCGAGAAGGAGTTCCGCAAGGTAGGAGCCGTCCTGGCCCGTGATGCCCGAGATCAGTGCTTTTTTCACGTTGCCCTTCCCATCGTGCCGTGTGAGTGCGCTTTACAGCCTGTTGCGGATGAACGTGCGTATGTCCTTCGTCCTGCCGATGACCGCCGCCGCCGTGAGCGGGACGTGGCGGACAAGAAGGCGGACCGTCAGGATCGACGTGACCGCACCCGCGATCACGTACCCCGTCCCCGCGCCGATTGCTCCCCAGGGGGGAATGCACAGGAGAAACGCGGCGAGCGAAGCGGCGAGAACTTCGAGCCCGAGAATGAACGAAAGACGGGCCTCGCCGAGCCCCATGAGAACGTTCGAACCGATTGCCGCGAGCGGGACGACGAACGTGAGGAACGAGAAGATCCGGAGGATCGGCTCCGCCCCGGTATAGCGTCCCGCGTAGATGATGCGCACAAGGATGTCCGGAAAGACGAGGAACAGGACGGTGACGGGGAGAAGGCCAAGCGTCAGGAAGAGGATGGACTTCTCCGTCATCGCTTTCAAGGATTCGAAACTCCCCCTGGACGAAAGCCGGGACGCGGCGGGAAGGACGAACATCTGTGCCACCTGCGCCGCCATCTCGTAGAGTCGGACAAAAACCTTGGCAGAGTTGTACACGGCGACCTGGACCGGCCCTGTGAACGCCGACAGGATGAAGGAATCGGCCTTTGTCGAGAACAGCGAGCTGACGACCCCGCCCAGGGAATACTTGCCGTAGTCCCACGTCTGCCGGATGGCGCCGGCGGGAACGCGGACGGAGACATGCATCAACTTTCGTGCAAACCAGAGGCCCAGCAGGGAAGACGCCGAGAGGGACACCAGGTTGATGATCACGAGATCCAGCGCGGAGCCGAACATGTGCAGGCGGGACATCCCCCAGACCAGCGCCGGGGCGCCGACAAAATGGACCGCATCCGTCCAGAACACCTCCCGGACCCGGAACTGCGCCTGCAGCAGGGTGAGCGTGAAGTTGCGGAAGAACGAGGCGGCGAGCATCGCGGGGACATAGAGCAGCAGGGGGGCCAGCGACGGCGAATTGAGCAAGCGTCCCGCCGGGATGCTGCACGCGGCGACGGCGAGAGAGGCGAGAACAACAAAGACCGCGTTGAGGAGAAGAGACGCCGATACGATTCCTTCGATGTGCGCATTGGCTTCCGAAGAGAACTTGAGCAGCGGCTGGAGCGCGAATGCCGTCGCGAGTCCCGAAATCACCAGGAAGACCTCCTGCACGAGCACGAAATTGCCGAACTCCTCCTCCGGGAGGACCCGGATGACAAGCCAGACGTATCCGACGCCGTAGACGACAGGCAGGGCTTTGTCGGCCAGGCCCCAGATCCCCTTCGCGAGATACTTCCCGAATTCCATAGCCCGTCAGCGCCTCGCCATGAGATACCTGCCCGCCGCGATCCCGTTGACGACGACATTCATCCACGGAAACGTCAGCCAGTGATACCACGACGCATACCGGGAGAAGAACCGGAGGTTGCTGATGAATTTGTTCCTGAGCTTGAACGACGAGAGATGTCCCCCCGCGCTGACGGACACCTTGTGCCAGACCCGTGCACGGGGTTCGTACATGACCCGGAGTCCTGCACGCCTGGCGCGCATGGACCAATCGGCGTCCTCGGAGTAGATGAAGTACGATTCGTCGAGGAGGCCGATCCTCTCCACGGTGCTCCGCTTTGCCAGAAGGCAGCATCCCGACGCATAGCCGGTCTCGCACGGGGTGTCGTATCTGCCGTCGTCTGCTTCGCGGATGCCGCGATGTCGCATCGTCCCCGTCCAGAACGAGATCTCACCTCCGGCATACCAGAGACGCCCCGGGTCCGCCGCGTACAGGATCTTCGGGGCCACGATTCCCGTGGCGGGAGAAGCGTGAAGCGTTTCGGTCATCGGTTCGAGAAAACCCGGGTCCACCGTCGTATCGTTGTTCAGGAGCATGATCTGCTCCGCCCCTGCCGCGAGGGCATAGCGGATGCCGGCGTTGTTCCCCCCCGCATACCGGAGGTTTGACCCCGTTTCAAGAACCACGACCCGGGGATGGTCCCGGCGGATGGCCTCCTGCGATCCGTCACCCGATCCGTTGTCCACGACGACGATGCGCACCGACGGCGTTTCCGCGCGGACGAGCGAATGAAGGCACTCCAGCGTGTCGGCTTTCCCGTTCCAGTTCAGGACGATGATATAGGTGAGGGGGGGCGGCATCAGTCCTTCGCGAGGAGGTAGATGACCCCCGTACAGAGGGCCTCCCGGATTACCGGCATCCGCGCGAGCGGTCCCGCGGAGACCGGGCGGAGACCGAAGCGGATGTGATTCGGGCTGATGAGATAGGCCCGCCGCCCTTCAATGCGCAATCCCCCCGCCGCGGCGATCCGCTCGAATTGCCTCATTCCCATCTTCAACCGTGCGAGCTTCCGGACTTCGGCGACGACGTGCGGGGCCTCGCCCGCCAGGCGCGGCAGTATCACGGACGCCGACAGGGGAACGAGATGAAAGAAGGGGAGCCGGGCGAACCACGCCCGGAGATGCTGCTGGTGTCCCCCGTACGCGGAATAGTACGGAGGGAACGAGATGAGGAGCCTCCCCCCGGCTTCAGGAAATTCTTCAGCCGGCCGATCATTGCGGGTTTGTGGTCGAGATGTTCGAACACATCGTGGAGCGTCACGAGATCGAACTGCCTGTCGTCGAACGGTACGCGTTCGGCGTACAGATCGCCGGTTGCGAACGTGATCGCACGCGGTCCCTGCAGGGCACGAGCTTTTTCCACGCGTGATTCCTCGACGTCGAAGCCCACGCACATCCCTCCCCCGTCGTGCAGTGCGCACAGGCCGCCCCCTTCGGCGCATCCGACGTCAAGGATGGATGCCCCTCCGGGACGGACACCCCAGGAATTCAGCAGGGGGACGATGTAACGCAGGCACACGTCGTACTCGTACTGCCAGTACATCCTGTCATGGGCGTCCACGGAGACCGTGGACGCCGGTTCACGCGATTGCGGCATTCGCCTCACCTCGTCATGTGTGCGGGCCGGAGCATTGAGCAATCTCCCGGGGTTCAGCCTCCGAGCCGCTCGATGGCGGACGCGAGATGTGCCCAGGAGTAATTCGTCTTTTCTTCACGGACGTTGCGGCGCAGCCGGTCCCTGTCCGTCGATGTGCAGTAGGTGAAGATTCCCTCTGCGAGCGCCCGCGGGTTGTTCGGGGGGACAAGCACCCCGGTCTCGCCGTGGTGGACGACCTCCGACAGGCCGCCGACGTCCGTCGCGATGACCGGGAGGTCGAAATGATACGCGATCTGTGCGATCCCGCTCTGCGTGGCCGAGAGGTACGGAAGAACAACCGCGTCGGCGGCCGAAAAATAGTATTTTACTTCGTCGTTCGGAACGTAATCGGAGCGGAGCACGATCCGGTTCTCCAGTCCCAGCCGGGTGATGTGCTCCCGGTACGGCCTCTCGTCGTCGTAGAATTCTCCGACGACAAGAAGCGTGAGATCCAGACGGTCCTTCAGGAGCGCGATCGCCTCGAGAAGCACGTCGAGGCCCTTGTATTTCCTGACGTAGCCGAAGAACAGGAGCACGTGCTGCGCCGTAATCCCCAGGCGTGCCCGTGCTTCCGCCCCCGGGACGGCGGACCCGAATCCGTGGTAGACCGGGTGGGGGACGTACTCGTACCGGGCTCCCGGAAGGAGCGTGGTGAGATCCCGCTCCACCGCACGCGACTGGACGACAAATCCGTCCGCGGCGGAAAAGGCGTAACGGGTGAACAGCACGTCGCCGGGGCGCCGCTCGTGCGGGATCACGTTATCGCAGATGAACACCACCTTTGCGTCCGTCCCCCGTTTGACCGTGCGGGCGATCGTTCCGAAACACGGGCCGAAAAACGGGAGCCAGTACTTGAAGATGAGAAGATCGGGGCGCCGCGATCGTATGGCGCGTCCCGTGGCAACCCAGTTGAACGGATTGATCGAATCGACGAGGACCTTGCTCGGGACACGAAAATCATCCGCGGTTCCTTCCTCCCGCTGGGTCCTCCCGGGAAAGAGAACACCGGGGTACTGACGTCGGAATGTCACGATCTCAACGTCGTGACGGATGCTCAGCTCCCTGTACAGCAGGGCGTTGTAATGCGCGATGCCGCCCCGGAGGGGGTACGCGGTACCCACGATCGTGATTTTCATCCCCTTCCGCCTTTTCGCGCAAGACACAGGAGCGAGAGCCCGATCGGCAGCGACGCGTGCGGGAGAATTCCGCGTTCGAGGCGGAAGATCTCACGCAACCCCGCGTTGATGAACCGGGGGGGGATTTCCAGATCATCCGCCCTCGCGGACCCGGTCGCCCGTGCCGCAGCCCGCTTCGCCCAGGCGACGGGAAACAGGAAGAAGTTGAAAAAGGTAAGATGGACCACGGTGAACCCCGCGTCTTCGACGACGCGCCGGAGCGCGGTCCGGGTGTATCTCCTCTTGTGATGGAGAATCTCGTCGTGCCTGCTCCAGAGCGAGGGGAACGCCGGGACGGCGATGAGCATATGCCCCCCGTCGCGGAGAAGCCTGTGCCCCGCGCGGAGCAAACCACGGTCGTCTTCCACGTGCTCGAGCATATCGAGCAGCGTGAGGAGGTCGAACGGTTCTGAAGGCGGATAGGAATCCAGCGTTCCGAGGTGCAGCTCCGTCAGCCCCCGGTCCCTGCAGAACCCGATCGCCTGCGGCGCGACGTCCGTGCCGAACGCCCGGTAGCGCCCGGAAAAGGATTCCAGGATCGTGCCGGTTCCGCACCCCACGTCAAGCACCCGGGCGGTGTCCGGCAGGGGGAGCCGCGCATCGAGATAGCGGAGGAGGATTTCCTTCCGCGCGGCGAACCACCAGTGCTCGTTCTCGACCTCGTACAGCTTCCGGTAGACCTGGTTCTCCATCGCTCAGAATCCGATTTTATCCCGAATGACATACAGAGGGCGTTTCTTCACCTCTTCGTAGATGCGGCTGATATACTCGCCGATCACGCCGAGTGTCACGAGGATCATCCCTCCCACAAAGAGAACGGAAAGAATCGTGGACGCCCAGCCGAGGATCGCGAGATCGGTGAACAGTTTTGCGTAGATCACGTAAATCCCTCCCGCGAACGAAACCGCCGCGGCGGTCAGCCCGAAATAGACCGCCAGCCGGAGGGGAACGTTGGAAAACGAGAAGATCCCGTCCAGAGCGAGCTGGATCAGGCGTCCGAGGCTCATCTGCGGTTTCCCCGCAAACCGGGGATCCCGGTCATAGGCGATGGACGTCTGCTGGAACCCGGCCCATGCGCGGAGGCCGCTGATGTACCTGTTGCGTTCCGGCATCGTCCTCAGCACGTCGACCACCCTCCTGTCCATGAGCGAGAAATTCCCCGCGTCCATCGGAATCTGGATTGTCGAGAGTGCATGGAGGATCCTGTAAAACGACCGGAAAGCCAGACGTTTGAGAGGGTTCTCCTTGCGGCTCTTCTTCACCGTGTACACGACGTGGAATCCCTTCTTCCACAGCCGGATCATCTCCGGGAGGAGCTCGGGAGGGTCCTGCAGGTCGCCGTCCATCAGGACGACGGCGTCTCCCCGGGCTTCATCGAGACCGGCCGATATCGCGATCTGGTGGCCGAAATTGCGCGAGAGCCGGATCACCTTGATCCTGGGATCCTCGGCGTTCATCCCCGTCATGAGCGCGTATGACCGGTCGCTGCTCCCGTCGTCGATGAGAATCACCTCGAACGGCTCGTCAAGCCCTGCGGTCGCCGCCACGAGGCGCGCGCGCAGTTCCGGGAGAATTCGTTCCTCGTTGAAAATGGGGATGATGACGGTGTACATCAGTGTTGTTCCTCCTGTTGGGGGGGCCGGCGCGGGCGCATTCTCACGAGTCCCGCCAGGCACACGAGAAGGGCCGCGGCGGAGATCCACGCCCCGGTCACAAACGGCGGCGGCATAAACCGGAAGACGACGTGATGGGTTCCGCCGGGGAAGTCGATTCCCCGGAGGTTGTAGTCCGTTCGCAGGATCTCCGTCTCGCTGCCGTCGACGGTGGCCTTCCAGCCCGGATAGAACACTTCGCTCAGGACGAGGATCCCTTCGGAGGCCGACGCGGCCTCGATCTCGATACGGTTGTCTTCGTATGACGTCACCGTCGCTCTTCCCCCGCGGTCGGCCCGGGGTGCGTCCGCGTGGAGCGGCGAGTCCTGCTCCAGGATCGCCGTTTTCCTCTGGTCCCATCCGGAGTCCGCGAGGGCCGCCGCGAGCTCTCCCTCGGTCCGCGCGACCCGGACATCATAAAGGAAGTATGCTCTCGGCATGTACGTCGGGTGGGGAACGAGGGAGAGCGTCCCCCGCTGCCGGTCAAACGCCGTCCTGTACTTGACGTTCAGGATGTCGAATTTGCGGTCGTCGCTGCACGGCGGGAGGGCGCGTTGAAGCACAAGGGGGGTATATCCCTCCAGCGTGAATATCCTGTCCACCATTCCCTGGTTCCTGTCCATGATCATGCCGTTCTCGTTTCGCGTGTTCACCCGGAACAGTCCGCTCTTCATGTCGTTGTGGAGAAACCGCACCAGCGGGTCGGCACGGTGGAAATAGTCCGTCGGGTTCGTCGCCGACGTGTTCTGGTCGCCCCCGAACACGAACATGTCCGCGGCGAAGACCAGGGGGAGAACCAGCGCGGCAGACGCCTTCACCCTGCCGGCCCTTAGAGCCAGGAGCGAGCCCGCGGAGGCAAGAACGAACAGGAGAGCCCAGTGTGCCTCCTTCCGCATGGCCTCCCCGATTGCAGGAGAGTTCGGGACCCCGAGAACCGCGTCGAGCATCCCGGTGGTCACCGCGGCCCAGAGGGCGACGCCGGTCCCCGCAAACGCGAGCAGCAGCGTCCGTATGCGGCGGGATTCGGGGGAGTTCTTCTCGCCGCTCATGAGTGCCTGCAGCGCAAAGGCGGAGAGGAGGCTCGCGGAGAGCGAAAAGAGTACCCCGGCGCGGGCGGGATTGCGGAATTTGTCGAATCCCGGGACGACGTCGAAGAGGAGCCTATGGAGGAAGAAGTTATTCCCGAGCGCGAACAGGAGCGTCACCACCAGCACGGAAAAGAAAAACGCGGCGTGCGGATTCCTGCGGATGAAGAGGGCGGAGATGCCCGTCAGCATCAGCGGCAGGATGCCGATGTACATGCAGGTCTCCCAGTAGTACCAGTACGTTCCCGGCCCCCAGTACGAGCTTCCCGACGCACCCGCCGAACCGAAGAGCTTCGGCATGAACAGCGTCAGCAGCTGGGACCACGCGAGCGAGCCCTCCGCGGATTTTCCGTAGGTGATCTGCGCGCGCTGGGAGAGCCCGGCGAGCTCCGCCGTGGGAAGGAGCTGGATCGCCGCCACCGCGAGGCCCAGGCCGACGATGAGGCCCGCCTTTGCGGCGAGGACCAATGCCGGGCGGGAAATCAGCGTTTTTCCCCCGTGGGCGCCGAGCAGCAGGAAGACGAAATACGCGAAAAGGAACGCGTGGAAATAGAGAGAAAGCTGGGGATAGCCCGCAAACGTCGAGTGTCCGAGAAGCAGGGCGCAAAGAAACGCCGGACGCCAGCCGGGCCGCGTCAGCGCGGCCCGGAAGAGCATCGTGATGAGGGGGAACCACGCCACCATGGTGATGATCTGCTGGTGGATCGCGTGCGTGATCATGAACCCGGAAAGCATGTACGCAGCGCCGGCAAACAGTGCGGGAACGCGCCTGAGGTCATAGGATGAGGCCAGAAGGTACATCGCCCACCCGGCGAGAACATAGTGCGCGATGACCATGAGTTCAAGCCAGTAGAAGTTCAGCCCCCCGTTCCTGACGAACAGGGCCAGGGCAACGCACGGGAGATAAAGCACCGTCGTCTGGATGTCCGCGAGGAAGGGCATGCCGCCGAACGTATACGGATTCCACAGCGGGAGGTGTCCCATGGCCATCGAGGTGGCGGCGAACACGCGCACCGGATAGCTGAAGTACATCATGTCCTCCCACAGCCAGGCTTCCCCGAGCAGGATCCGGTAGAAGAACAGGAAGGTGATCCCCGAATACAGGGCGACTGCTTTCCAGTCACGCAGCGCCGCGCCCACGCCGTCTCTCCGGGCGGTTTTTTCTATAGAGTGATGTCGTGGCATGGCGACGGAGTTACGGGCGAAGAAGGCGGGTGCAGGACTCGAAAACGGTGTCCACGCGGAGATACTGCATGCAGTTGTTGGGGCACACGGGAGAATAGTAGCACGGGCAGTCGAAATCGGGTTCCAGGATCTCCCCGAGTCCGTAGAGTTCGAATTCGTGAGGGTTAAACGTGTTGTTGAACAGCACGATCTTCTTCCGGAGGCCGATCGTGATATGCATCGCCATGGTAACCGCCGTGACGACGCAGTCGCACTGGTCCACGAGGTTGATGAACTGGCGGAGCGGGAAATGGCCCGGGTAGAGGGCGCCGCTCGCCCTGGCGATGCGCCGGTTCTTTGCGTCTTCCTGTTCCCCGCCGAGAAGGAGGGGAACCCGTCCGGCTTTCTTGAGGCGCCGGGCGAGGGAGATCCAGTTCCTGTCCGCCCAGAGCCGCGACGTCCAGCGACCGCCGCACCCGGTGTTCAGGCCGACGATCTTCTTCTTGCGGGGAAGCTTCCACGTGTACCCGCCGGCGGACTGGTTGTCGAGAATGTACGCCTCGCCGGCAAACGTCAGTCCGCAGATTTCAAAGATCTCCTGCTGGTAGCTTTTCGTGTTCGCCCGGCTCAGGTCGTCGAAGAGCCCGGTGAGGAACTTGTGCCGTGCGTGGGAGTCGATCGGGGAGGGGACGCCGCCGTCGAGGATGAAGCCCTTCTTGACGCTCGCTTCCGTCGTGGCGGCAAGCGCGCATGCCTCGGGGTCCTTGTCGAGGTTCACCAGGAGATCGAACCGCGTCGCCCGGAGGATCGCCAGGCTCTGCGGGGAGAACGGAAGGACGACGTCGGCGGCCGGGGGAACGACCTCGGGTGTCAGCGTGAGCCACCAGATCTGGGTGCCGGGGTAGTGAGCCCGGAAGGCGTGCAGGAGCGGCGTCGTGCGGATGACGTCCCCGATCGCCCCGAGCTTGATGATGAGGATCCGCCCGGTGCGTCTTTCGTACTGGCTGCAGGCGGACCCGTCCGGTTCGACGCAGTGCACGCCGTATTTCTTGTGCGGCGCGCACGGGACCGTTCCCCTGAACCAGCGGCAGTCGCCTTTCACCTGCAGCATCGTTGTGAGTTCGCCGTCCATCGATCCCTATTTTATGAAATCGCGTATCTGGTATTCGGGTTCGTCGGCGCGGGTCTTGCTGATCATTTCACCGAGGAGTCCGATGGAAATGAACTGGATCCCCACGATGATGCAGAGGATGCCCCCGAGGAACAGGGGCCGGTTGCCGAGGGATGTGCGCCCGAGATACCATTCGACCGCAAGCCAGCCGTCGATCGCCACGCCGGCGAAGGCGAAGACCAGCCCCCAGAAGCCGAACAGGTGGAGCGGGCGGCGAAGGTATCGGGTGGTGAACAGCGCGGTCAGAAGGTCGAGAAAGCCGCGCCAGAATCTCCCGATGCCGAACTTGCTCTTGCCGAACTTGCGCGCCCGGTGCTGCACGGCGATCTCGCCCACCCGGAAACCCTCCCAGTGAGCGAGAACCGGGACATACCGGTGAAGCTCCCCGTAGACCTTTACCGTCTTGACGACCTCACGGCGGTACGCTTTCAGGCCGCAGTTGAAGTCGTGGATCCGTATGCCCGTGAGGCGCGCGGTGACGAAATTGAAAAAACGGGAGGGAATCGTCTTCGAGATCGGATCTTTGCGTTTTTTCTTCCATCCCGAGACGAGATCAAACCCGTCGTCGATTTTTTTCTTCAGCGAGGGAATTTCCGCCGGATCGTCCTGCAGGTCGGCGTCGAGGGTGACGACGATGTTGCCCTGGGATTTCTCGAATCCGACGGAGAGCGCGGCGGATTTTCCGTAGTTCCGGCGGAAGCGGATGATCTTGACGTGCTTGTCGATCCGCTTGAGGTCGCGAAGGACCTGGAACGACCGGTCAGTACTTCCGTCGTCAATGAAGAGCAGTTCGTAGCGGAGGTTCATCCGGCCGAGAACCGAGCGCAGCTGCTGATGCAGTTCGCGGAGCGATTCCTCCTCGTTGAACAGCGGAATGACGACGCTCAGATCGGGCCACTGCGGCTGGTTGTTCCGCTGCTGCGGGGGACGTTGCTGCTGGGGGCGTCGCTGCTGGTTCTGTTGCTGGACGGGTGCCGCGGGAGGCCCGGGTGGATCCTGGGGCTCCGGAGATTCGGGTGTCTGATCGCTCATCGGTGTGGGATCCCGGTAAGAACTGGCGCTGTGCCTGAACTCGATAATAAAGTATACTAACCAATTCCGCTCAGAAAATCAACGAAACGGCTCGTTGACATTCGATCCCCTGTTCTCTATATTTTTTACTCGTTCGAACCGATCATCCACCTGACCTTGCCTTTCACGTCCATCCATGCGCCCGAGACAGGCCCCGCCGGAACATCCCCGCGAGGGAGCACGCTCCTCCCCGTGGCCGGCAGGGGGGCGACGCATCGCGTGAAGACGGTCCCCCCGGTGCACCTGCGCCCGCGAAAATCCCTCGGCCAGAATTTCCTGCGCGACGACAACATCGCGAGGAAGATCGCCCAGGCGGTTGATCCGCAGCCGGGGGACGCCCTCCTTGAGATCGGCCCCGGTGAGGGGGCGCTCACGCGCCACCTCGCGGGGCGGTGCCGGTCGCTGACGGCGGTGGAAATGGATGAACGGGCTGTCGCGATGATGAACGCCATGTTTCCCGGCGGGGAGGTCGAAGTGGTCCGGGGAGATTTCCTCAGGACCGACCTCCATGCGTTTGCCGGGGCTCACCCCGGCAGGTTCCGGATCGTGGGGAACATTCCCTACAATATCACAACCCCCATTCTCTTTCATGTTCTCGACAACCGTCGTCCGGTGCATGACCTGACGATCACGGTGCAGAAAGAGGTCGGACGAAGGATGACGGCCGTCCCGGGAACCGGCGAGTACGGCATCCTTGCCGTTTTCTGCGGCTATTATGCCGTGGTCAGGGAGCTCTTCGAGGTGTCGCGCAACGTTTTTTACCCGAAGCCGGATGTGACGTCGCTCGTCATGCAGCTGACGATGCACGACCGGCCCGTCCATCCTGCACGCGACGAAGAGTTCTTCAGGGAGATGGTGAGAGCGGTATTCGGCAAACGCCGAAAAACACTCCGCAATTCGCTCCGGTATTTTACGGCGCCCCGGGGAATCCTCCTTCCGGATCTCCCGCTGCTCGGGCAGCGCCCGGAAGAGCTTTCCCTCCGGGAGCTCGTCGATCTGAGCAATATGCTTTCCCTCCGCACACCGGAACGGCAGGCAGGACCGCACCCGGAATGAACATCCGCAGAATCACCGTGCATCTCCATTCCGCCGACGTCCTGATCATCGGCTTTCTTTCGTTGCTGTCCCTGATCAACCTGTCGTTCGCCTCCCTCATACCGCGCTGGTGGCTGATGATTCTCATCAACGGGAGCGCGGCGGCGGCGATCTGCCTCCTCGGATGGGCGCGGCACGCGACGGGATCCCGGATCCTCGCGGTCGTCCATGACTGGCATGTGGCCCCGACGGTGTTCTTTACGTTCAAGGAACTCTACTTCATGATCAAGCCGATGCACGGAGGGAGAGACTACGACGATGTTCTCATCGCGGCCGACCGCTGGCTGTTCGGCGTGGACCCCACGCACTGGCTGATGCAGTTCAGCACGCCCTGGCTCACGGAGATCCTGCAGATCGCGTATACCCTGTTCTACGTTCTGTTCCTGATGATCGGGATGGAACTTTACCGGCGCGACAACAAGGATCTCTTCCACTTTTTCATGTTCACGTGCGTGTACGGGTTCTACCTTTCCTATCTCGGCTATTTCTTCCTCCCGGCGGTGGGGCCGCGGTTCACCCTCCACGATTTTTCGGCGCTGAACCGGGACCTTCCCGGAATCCTGCTGACGCCGTACCTGCGCTGGTTTGTGAACTTCGGCGGCTCGGTGCCGATGGGGGTTCCCAACGAGGTGGCCATTGCCGGGACGCAGCGGGATGTCTTTCCGAGCGGTCACACGATGATGACCCTGGTGCTCATCTACCTGAGTATGCGCTTCAGGATCCGCCTCCGGTGGTTCATCGCCGTCACCGGCACGCTGCTCATTCTCGCTACGGTGTACGAACGGTATCACTACGTTGTGGACCTTCTCGGAGGGTCCGCGTTCATGATCCTCTGCGTCCTCACCGCCCCCCTGCTCTACCGGTATACCAAGGACCGCCTCGCGACGATGGAATCGCGTTTCCCGCCTGCCTGAGAGGCTTGACAATCACGGAGCGCTTTGCTATTATTTAACATCTGAACATATGTTCAAATGATACAGAGTACGGCGATGAAACAGCACCCCCTTCCCGGTTCCCCGGAGCCCGTCTTCCTGCACCGTCGTGCGGCGGAAGAGGCCCGGAAAGCGCTTCATGACAGGGAAACCCTTCAGGGCCTGACGCAGATCTTCAAGATGCTGGGGGACGATACGCGGCTCAAGATCTGCCTCGTCCTCTCCCGGCAGGAGTTGTGCGTGGGCGACATTGCCGGCATTGTCGGCATGTCGGAGTCCGCCGTGTCCCACCAGCTGCGGATCATGAAAGCCATGCGTCTTGTGACGTACCGGAAGGAAGGGAAGATGACGTTCTACATGCTCGACGACGATCATGTCGAGGCGCTCATCCGGCTGGGCGTGCGCCATGTCTCCGAATAGCGGCGCGACATACCGGGTGTCGGGCGTGTGCTGCTCGACGGAGGAGGCCGTGCTCAGGAAAGCGCTCGATCGATCGCTGGGAAGCACGGGCTACATCTTCAACCCCGTGAGCTGTGAGCTTCGCATTCCGGGAGGGGTGTCCGGGGATCTGATCATGGAGACCCTTCGGTCGGCCGGCTTCAACGGGAAGCCCGGCGGGGACACCGCAGCCGATGAGCCGTTTCTGGAGCGTCACGGTGACGGAATCACCGCGGGAGCCGCGGCGCTCCTGACGCTCGCAGGAATGGCCGCCGGCGGGGTTCCATCCCGGGTTCTCCTGGGCTCGGCCATCATCATCGGAGGATTCCGGATCATCCGGCGCGCGTTCGGATCGGTCCGCACGCGCGCCCTCGACATGAACGTGCTGATCTGCGCCGCCGTCGCCGGGGCGCTCGCGATCGGCAAGTGGGAGGAAGGGGCGGCGGTGATCGTCCTGTTTGCGGTGTCGCTCATGCTCGAATCCTACAGCGGAGTACGGACCCGGAGGGCGCTGCGCTCGCTGATGTCTCTCGCGCCCGATACCGCCGCGGTGATCCGCGACGGCCGCCCATCGGTCGTTCCCGCCGACCGGGTACGGCGCGGTGACGTCGCTCTCGTGCGCCCCGGGGAGCGCGTGCCGATCGACGGGATTGTGATGGAAGGGCGGTCGACGGTCGACGAAGCTCCCGTGACGGGAGAATCGGCGCGCGTGGAGAAGGACCCGGGGGACACTGTGTACGCCGGCAGTCTGAACGGAACGGGTGCCCTCAGGGTGCGCGCGGTCCGTGAGGCGGGGGAATCAACGCTCGCCCGCATGTCCCGCCTTATCAGGGAGGCACAGGAACATCGCGCACCGGTCCAGAAATCCGTCGACCGGTTCGCCCGGGTTTACACCCCCTCTGTGCTTGCCCTTGCCGCGGCTGTCGCCGTCATTCCGCCCCTGTTTCTGGCGGACCCGGCAGGAGTCTGGCTCTACCGGTCGCTTGTTCTTCTTGTCATCGCATGCCCCTGCGCGCTCGTCATTGCCACGCCGGTGGCGCTCGTGAGCGCGATGACAAACGCCGCGCGATCGGGGGTCCTCATCAAGGGAGGAACCCACATCGAAACGCTGGCCAGGGTCTCGGTTCTCGCGCTCGATAAGACGGGAACGCTGACGACGGGAACGCCTTCCGTCACCGACGTGGTGCCCCTGGGCGGGCGGACCGGCGGAGAGGTGCTCGCGACGGTCGCCGCGCTGGAGAGGGACTCGGAGCACCATCTTGCGGCCGCGGCCCTCCGTGCGTCGGAGCGCAGCCCTTCGCCGGAGCCGGTTCCGTTCGTGGAAAAGTTCGAGGCGTTGCCGGGGCGCGGCATCCGGGGGGCGATCGGCGGAACAACGTATTTTCTCGGGAATCGCTCCCTCGGACGCGAAGCGGGATATCTCACGCCGGAGGTGGATGCCGTACTGCAGGGTCTTGACGGGGAAGGCAAGACCTCCGTCATCCTCGGTACGGCGGGCGTTCCGCTCGGTGTCGTGGCGTTTCGCGACGGCGTGCGGCATGGAGGGCGGAGCATCGTCGACAGGCTGCGGCGGGGAGGCATCTCCAGGGTGATCATGCTTTCCGGGGACAGCGAAGCCGCTGCACGGGCGGCGGGGGACGACCTCGGCATCCACGAAGTGTACGGCGCGCTGCTCCCGCAGCAGAAAGTCGAAGAGATCGACCGGCTGAAAGGGGAGGGGGGGATCGTCGGCATGGTCGGTGACGGGATCAACGATGCCCCCGCCCTTGCGGCGGCGTCCGTCGGCATCGCCATGGGTATCGCAGGTTCCGATGCCACGCTGGACACGGCGGATGTCGTCCTGATGGCCGACAATCTTTCCCGTCTCCCGCACGTCTTCGGGCTCAGCAGATCGACGGTCCGGATCATCCGGCAGAATATCGCCCTTGCCGTTTGCGTGAAGCTCGCCGTCCTCGGTCTGGCCATGGCGGGGCATGCGTCGCTGTGGACAGCGATCCTCGCGGATGACGGGGCCGCCCTTGCCGTCATCTTCAATGCCCTCAGGATGCTCGCATACAGGGAACGGCTGTGAAGACGGCCTCGTCACATATGAACGTCCTGCGCGATGCACTCGATGCCCGTCAGGAAACGGCGCGTTTCAACGGCGCGCACGGGTTTCTCAGGTCACATCTTGTCGCCACGCGGGACACGGCGATCGGGCGGGATTACCTGTTTTCCTCTGATGCCGCCGGGGTCGGTGCGGCCCTCAGGGATCTGGTCGAAATCGAGCATCAGCATGGGAGGGACCTTCACTTTGATTACACGGAAATCGGGGGGTATTTTCTCCTCCGCATTGCCGGGACGGCCGAGCAGAGGCACGATATAGACACGTATTTCGATGAGATCCTTCCGCCCATCCGCGCCGACGGACGTTGACATTTCCGGGGAAAATGAGTACATTTAGAACCCTTGATGTTTCAAATACGGCGCCCCCTTCTTTAGAGAGGATACAGCAGATGTATGCAGTCGTTCAGATTGCCGGAAAGCAGTATAAAGTAAGCCAAAACGACACCATCCAGGTCCCAACGCTCCAGGAAAAAAGCGGGACCAACGTCAGGTTCGACCGGGTCCTGCTTGTCGGCGGCGACAAACAGATCACCGTGGGCCACCCGCTCGTGAGCGGGGCCAGCGTCGAAGCGACGGTTCTCGAAGGCGGGAAGGCCGACAAGGTGATCATTTTCAAGAAGAAGAAGCGCAAAGGCTATCGCCTGAAACGGGGCCACCGGCAGGCGTACACCGAGGTGAAGATCACGAACATCGCGATATAAGGGAACAGGTCATGGCGCACAAAAAAGGGGTCGGAAGTTCCAGGAACGGACGCGACAGCAACGCGCAGCGCCTGGGCGTGAAACGTTTCGGCGGCGAGACGGTGCCTGCCGGCAGCATCATTGTCCGCCAGCGGGGCACCCGCTTCGCGCCGGGGACGAACGTCGGCATCGGCGGCGACGACACCCTGTACGCAATGATCGACGGCGTCGTGCACTTCAAGAAGTATCGCAAAGCCAGGAAAGTCGTCAGCGTTCTCCCGAAGCCGTAACCGCCTGTCTCTCCGCTCTCTTCCATGTGATCGTTCGCGCGGCTCCCCCGGGCCGGCCGCGCCGAACCCCCGTTCCTGAAGTTCTGTATCCGGCCCGATCCCCACTGGCACGATTAACTCGGAGGCAGCGACATGAAGATCACCGTTATCGGCGCAGGAAACGTCGGCGCGACGACCGCTCAGCGGCTTGTTGACAAACAGCTGGCGAATGAAGTCGTTCTCGTGGACGTCATCGAAGGCATCCCGCAGGGAAAGGCCCTGGACATCTACGAGGCCACGCCCGTCGAAAAGACGGACGTCAGGGTCGTGGGGTCCAACGGGTACGGCGAGACGGCGAACTCCGACATCGTCATCATCACCGCGGGCATCGCGCGGAAGCCCGGGATGAGCCGCGACGATCTCATGAACACCAACAGCGGGATCGTCAGGAGCTGCACGGAGTCGGCGGTGGCGAAGTCGCCCGGGGCCATCATCATCGTGGTTTCCAATCCCCTGGACGTCATGACGTATGTGGCGATGAAAGTCAGCGGGTTCGAAAGGCACCGGGTGATCGGGATGGCCGGGGTTCTTGACGCCGCCCGCTTCAGGTCGTTCATTGCGGCGGAGCTCAACGTGTCGGTGGAGGACGTGAATGCCTTCGTTCTCGGGGGCCACGGGGATTCAATGGTGCCGCTCCCCAGGTACTCGACGGTCGCAGGAATCCCGATCACGGAGCTTCTGAGCCAGGCCGCGGTCGACCGGCTCGTGAAGCGTACGAGGGACGGCGGGGCGGAAATCGTCAACTATCTGAAAACGGGAAGCGCCTACTACGCCCCCTCGTCATCGGCGGTGGCGATGGTCGAATCGATCGTGCGGGACAAGAAACGGATCCTTCCGTGCGCTGCCTGGCTGCAGGGCGAATACGGAATCCGGGACACGTTTGTGGGCGTACCGGTCAAGCTCGGGAAGAAAGGGATGGAGGAGATCATCCAGATCAAGCTGAATGCGGACGAACAGGCGGCGCTGGCAAAGTCGGCCGACGATGTCAGGAGCTCGATAGCGAAACTCAAGATCTGAACAATGTCATCCGGCTGTCGGAGAGCCCTGCGTTCTCTCCCCTTCACGGGGGCGGGCGCCGGCGCTCTCCTTTTTATTTTCCTCCTGCTGCCCGGCGGGTGCCGTGACAGCGGAACGGGTCCCTCCGCGCAGGCGTCCCCGATTGTCGCCGGACTCGTCTTTGCCTCCGGAGACACGCTCATCTTTGATGCGTGGGGACTCGATCCGTACAACTACGCAGTTGCCGCGTCCCACACCAGCCCGCTCTGGAGAGTGCTCGCCGTCAGCGATTCGTTCGCGGGGGCGGGAAGCGTGACGACCGTCGTCGAGTATCCCGGAACGGGAACGACTCCTGTAAAGCCGGATACGCTGCGCTTCAGGTTTCTCCCCTCCGGTGACATCTATCAGTTTGGATTCATCGCGGGCATTGTCCAGCGCAGGGAAGGAATCCGTCTCGTGCCGGGCTGGGACCGGGTGGCGGCGTTCTCACTTCCCACGAACGCGACCTGGGTTGTCGGCACCGTGGATTCGGCCGGAACGGATACCCTGCGGGGGACGGTGGCGGGGGACCAGGGGTACTTTGTGGCGATGCTCAACGGGGTACGGACGGTCTTTCACGGATACGAAGTCCTGCTCAACTCCCTCGATATCGACTACACGCTGGTCGTCTCTGATGTTCCGCCGGCGTTCCTTGTCGTGCAGGAGCTTTCCACGCCGGTCGCAAACGGGTACATCAGGACGCTTGCCTCGCTGGCGAAGCACTGAAGGGCGTGCGGGCTCATTTGTTCGTGTCGAGCCAGAGCCGCACGAGCGTCCCCGATTTCCCCACCTCAAACTCCACCTTGTCCATCAGGGTTCGCATGAGGAAGATCCCCCTGCCGCTTTCCCGCAGGAGGTTTTCCTTTGCCAGCGGGTTTCCCACTTTCTCGGGCTTGAATCCCTTCCCCTCATCATGGATCATGATCAGGATCCAGCCCGGAAGCAGCTCGCACTTGACCTGCACCTTCTTCCCCGGCAGGGAGCGATTCCCGTGGATGATGGCGTTGTTGACGGCTTCCGTCAGCGATACCATCAGCTTGTGGAACTGGATTTCGTCCAGGTGGACGGTCTTCCCGATCGTCTTGAGGAACCGCTCGATCTTCCCGATATTCTTGGGGTTGCTGGCGAGCGTCAACCTGAACACCATCTGCTGTGATGCCACGGGATCCCCTTCAAAGATTGACGTAAATATTCATCGTCATGCTTGCAAGTGACCGTGAGCTTCCGTCGGTCTGCCTCTGACGTTCATACCATCCCTCGAACTGGATCCGGGAGTGCGCACCCGGGTCCCAGGAGATCGTGCAGGTGGGGCCGACGCTGTTCAGAAACGTATCCACCTGTCTCACCCCTCCGTTATACGTATACCGCGTCTGCCCGAAATACCGGATCCCGACGGCGAAGAGAGCGTTTTCCGCGGGACGCACCCTGCACTGGAGCGCGTACGTCAGTTCCGTTGCCGCGCTTTCCAGGCGTTCCCGGAACTGGCTCCATTCGAGCTGTCCCCTTTCATAGACTTTCCAATATGCAAAAAAATCAAATCCAATGCGTTGCGTCAGATCAACGGATGTCGAATCCAGCCAGCCGAGCTGGCGGTACGAAAAGCTCTTGACGGACGGCAGTTCCTGCTCGAAATCGTACACCGTGTAATTGGCCAGCACCTCGAAGGCGTTCAGGCTGGACAGCCATGCGGCGGGCCTGTACAGCGTTCGCGGGGACAGCCGGAGCACCCTGTTGTAGTTGTTGTTGGCGCTCCGCTCCTTTAGGAGATACACCAGGTGATCGACCGTGCCGTCGAGCACGATGCCCAGATCCAGCGACCTCGTGACCCTGTGCCACGTGGAGAGGGTCACGGCCACCAGGAGTTCGTCCCGGTCCTCGAGGTTCTGATCGCTCGGGGTATCATACCGCAGGATTCCTATGGAACCCGTGAGATCGACCCTGTCGGAGCCCGACACGGGCAGGCTGATCTCGCCGGCGAGCTGGGTCCGCCGGGAGGTATTGTCGTTGATGTGCTCCTGGGCGTTGCTCTGGGAAAACAGGCTGTCGATGGACGGGGAGGTGGTCCCCGGAAGCTGCGCCGAATGGGTTTCTGACCGCTCGCTGTACGAGAGGCGCAGCCACGCGGCGTTGCGTCCCTCCGGCGTCCTGTAGACCGACTGCACGTAGGTGTCGAAACGGAACTCGTTGATGTGCGTGTTGAACTGAGGGTTCTGCGGTGCGAAGGCGTCCCAGTTCCGGATCTCCTTGTCAAGCCCCCTGCCGTTGATGGAGACGAAAAACGTCGAGACGAGAGCGGGGTCGATTTCATACTCCAGCTTGTCCGCGAACGCGAAGATCTGTTCGGTCCTGCTCTCGATCGTACTGTCCGCGGGGGCATAGAACTCGTGACGGTTCCTGTTGACTCCAACGTCCATGCTGTCGCGCGCGTAGTCGGAGAAGACTTTCTCCACGCTGAACCGGGCGAAGTCCCCCTCAAGCGTCCGCGGGGAAAGGAGGTCTTCGCGGAACTGGGCGTTGCCGGTGAGCCGGTAGCCGTCCGATTCGATTGACGGCATCCGCGCCCCGAGCAGGTACGTCATCCCCCGGTCCCTGATCCCGGCCTGCGTGTCCCAGCGGTATCCCGCCATCGGCGTCAGGGACATCCAGGAGAACGGAACGACCTGTGCCCCGCCGAGCAGGCTCTCGCTCGACGCGCTGTTCAACCCCGTCCCCTTGTTGTCGGAGTACACGAACGACGACCACTGGACCTGCGGGGAGAACCCGGAGGACGCCGGCCCGCGGACGAGCAGGGAGAGGTTCTCCTGGCTGCTCTGCAGTTTCGGCGGGGCCGGGCCGGCCCCGCCCTGGAACTCGATGACGTTCGCCGCAAATTGCTGGAGGATCCCGATGTGAACCCCGTCCGAGACGGTGTCGATCGCCGCCCGTCCGATCCAGTTATACGTATTGAGATTGCGGTCGAAGAGAACGCTGGCGGTGTTGACCCTCTGCGTGCTGTCGGAGGGGAGGGACGGGAAGTCCCCCCCGCGGTACGGCTCCTGGCTTCGCCCCGTGCACGGGGTAAGCATGCCCAGGACCAGAGCCGCGGAGAGAGGTCGGAGCCGTTCCATCGGGGCTTTCACACGAGCGACACGTCATCCCCGCGGGCGGGGATTCCCACCCGGGGAAAACCGGATTCGTGCAGGCCCCGGGCAAGCTTTTCGGACTGATCGGGGTCGCCGTGCACGAGGAAAATGTCTTTCATTGCCTCCCGGGGGAATTCCCCGCAATAGCGGAGAAGTTCATTTCTGTCCGCGTGACCGCTGAACGAGTTGAGAACGACGACTTCCGCCCGGAGCTCGTGAGGTTCGCCGAAGATATTGACGACCGGTTCCCGGAGAACGATCTTCTTTCCCAGCGTATTCTCCGCCTGGTAGCCGACGATCAGGACCATGTTCCGGGTGTCGCCGATGGTGTTGGCGAGATGGTGGGTGATGCGGCCGGCTTCGCACATCCCCGATGCGGCGATGATGACACAGGGGCCGGGCATGTCGTTCAGCGCTTTGGATTCCTCGACACTCCGTATGTAGGTGAGGCGGTCGAAGCCGAAGGGATCGTTGTCCCCGGGTGAGTTGAGGACGGCAAGCGTCTCGCTGTCGAAGCATTCCGGATGGCGCCGGAACACTTCGGTCACGTTGACCGAAAGGGGGCTGTCGACGTAGACGGGGATCCTCTCGAGTTTCCCCTCTCCGTGGAGGATATGCAGCGTATAGACGATCTCCTGCGTGCGGCCCACGCTGAACGCCGGGATGACGACCTTCCCTTTCCGTGCGCACGCCCGCAGGAGGGGACCCAGGAGCTGTTCTTTCATCTCCCCCACCGGCGCGTGGTACCTTCCGCCGTACGTGCTCTCGCTGATGAGATAATCGGTGCCACCGTCGCCTCCGACGAAGACAGGATCGCGGAGAATCGGCAGACCGGAGCGGCCGAGGTCGCCGGTGTAGGCAAGCCGCCTGGTACGCGGGCCCTCGCGCAGCGTCAGTGCCGCCGACGCGGATCCGAGAATATGACCCGCATCCTCGAACCGGCACGCGATCCCCTCGGCGACGTCGAACACCGTGCCGTACGGTGTCCCCCGGAGCAGGGGGAGCGTCGCCTCGACATCGTCCTGCGTGAAGAGAGGCTCGACCGGGGGAAGCCCTTTCTTCCGGTGTTTCTTCGTAATGAACTCCGCGTCTTTCTGCTGTATGAACCCGCTGTCCCGGAGCATCACCTCGCAGAGATCCTTCGTCGCACCGGTGCAGTACACCGGACCCCGGAAACCCTGCTGCACAAGCGTCGGAAGATTTCCGCTGTGGTCGATATGGGCGTGCGAGAGGATGACGGCGGAGATCCCCGACGGGTCGAACGGAAAGCGGGCGTTTCGTTCCCGCGATTCATCCCGTTTTCCGTGATACATGCCGCAGTCAAGGAGAACCGTGCTTCCGCCGACGGTGAGCACATGCATGGAGCCGGTGACGGTACGCGCGGCTCCCTGAAATTGAATGTGCATGGGGACGTCGCAGGATGGGGGAACGGAATCGACTGAATCAGTGTACCGAATTGAGGATTGAAAATCAACGAACGGCGGCGGGGCGCACCATCACGACGTGTTCGATGCCGTCCTCGTCGAACGGCGTGCCCGAGCGGGAAAATCCGAGGGAGCGGTAAAAACCTTCAACGGAGGTCTGGGCGGAAACGGTGAGGGGACGCCCGGGGTACAGGGCGGACGACCGGCGGATCCCTTCCGACATGAGGCTCCTGCCGATCCCCGTGCGGCGTACTTCCGGGGCGGTGACCACCCTCCCGATGGCCGGGCCCGCGACTTGTGTTCCGGGAGGAAGCAGGCGGAGGTAGGCGACGAGCGCTCCCCCGGCCGTATGTCCGCAGAGGTGGAGGCACGACCGGTCGCGCCCGTCCGCGTCGAGGTATGCACACCGCTGTTCCACGACAAACACGCGGGCACGGAGCGCGAGAATCTCGTAGACATCGTCCGGGCGGAGGTCTCCGAAGCTTTTCCAGGTCAGGCGGACATCGGCCGCGGGGGGCGTCACTCTCCGTTTCCCGCATTCAGGTGAAAGTATTCCCTGATCTGCAGGATGAGATCCCGGTCCGTCCCGCGTCCCGGGACGAGCCGCGGCTCGTGGATCCCGTCCGTGAGAATCATCCCCACGGGGCCCTCCACCGACCGGCGGTCGATGGTCCTGTACGTCGACGTTCCGGCCTTCACGATCACGAACCGGCTCTCGGTGAACTCCGATGGAATCCCCGTGCCCCGCAGGAACACGGCCGTCTTTCCGGCGTAGAGGTTGAAGTCGTCGATGATGTCGTCAATTTCCAACCCTTCCCCCTGCGCGATGGAATCGCGTTCGGCGCGGCCCGGTCCGAAGAAGACGACGCAGACGCCGCTCACCCGGAGGGGAGCGTCGGCGTTCTGCGCCGCGGCAACGGAGGAGGTGACGCAGAGCAGGACCAGGAGCGCCCGGACGACGGATCCCTCCCGCCGCGGCTGCCCGGCACGTGCGCGGTCAGTCCCTCTGGTGTGTCGATTCGGCATATTCCAGTGACGCCTTCACGAAATCCCGGAACAGGGGATGGGCATTCGTCGCCCGTGATTTAAGCTCGGGGTGAAACTGCCCGGCGACGAACCACGGGTGGTCGCCGAGTTCGATCATCTCGACGAGACCGTTATCCGGACAGATACCGCTGAAGATCATGCCGTGCGAGGCCAGCGTGGATTTGAACGCGTCGTTCACTTCGTAGCGGTGGCGGTGCCGTTCGTGGATCAGCTCGCTCCTGTATGCCTTGTGAGCGCGGGTCCCTTTCTCGAGCCTGCACGGAAATGACCCCAGCCGCATCGTTCCCCCGTATTCCTTCACTTTCTTCTGCTCCAGCATCATGTCGATCACGTTCTGGTCCGTCTGCCTGAACTCGAGGCTGTTGGCGTGGTCGAGTCCGCAGAGGCTCCGGGCGAATTCGATCACGGCGCACTGCAGTCCGAGGCATATGCCGAGAAACGGGATCTTGCGGGTCCTGACAAACTGGATCGACCGGATTTTCCCCTCGATCCCGCGCTCGCCGAAGCCGGGAGCGACGAGAAGGCCTGCGATCCCCGCCAGGTGCTTTTCGGGCCCCTCCCGCTCGACGTCCTCCGCACGGATCCACCGGAGGTCGACCTCCACGTTGTTCGCGGCGCCGGCATGGACAAACGCCTCCGCGATGCTCTTGTAAGCGTCCTTGTGCTCGGTGTATTTGCCGCAGACGCCGATCGTGATCTTCCCGGCGGGATTCTTGACCCTGTCGACGAATTTCTTCCATTCGCGGAGATTCGGACGCGGGCACGTGAGATCGAGCTTCTCGAGGACGATTTCATCGACCTCCTGTTCGGCAAACAGGAGGGGCACTTCGTAGATCGTCGGGACATCCCGGCCGTCGATAACGCATTCGGCTTCCACGTTCGTGAACAGGGCGATCTTTTCGCGCACGTCGTGCGACAGGGGCCTGTCGGACCGGCAGATGAGCATATCGGGCTGGATGCCGAGCTCCAGCAGGGCCTTCACGCTGTGCTGCGTCGGTTTGGTCTTTGTTTCCCCGGCCGAGGTGAGGTAGGGAACAAGCGTCACGTGGATCGCCATGGCATTCCTGTTCCCGCAACGGAACATGAACTGGCGCATCGCCTCGAGGAACGGAAGACTCTCGATGTCGCCGACGGTGCCTCCCACCTCGGTGATGACGACGTCGTAGTCGCCCGTTTCTCCCAGCGCCTCGAAGCGGCGTTTGATCTCGTCCGTGATGTGGGGAATCACCTGCACGGTCGCGCCGAGAAAGTCTCCGCGCCGCTCCCTGGTGATCACCTCATTGTAGATCTGGCCCGTCGTTGAGTTGTTGCGGCGGGTCGTCGTGATGTCGAGGAACCGCTCGTAGTGGCCGAGATCGAGATCCGTCTCAGCGCCGTCGTCGGTTACGTACACCTCGCCGTGCTGGAACGGATTCATCGTTCCCGGGTCGACGTTCAGGTACGGGTCAAATTTCTGGATTGTCACGCGGAGCCCCCTCGACTTGAGGAGCAGCCCGATCGATGACGATGCGATTCCCTTTCCCAGGGAGGAAACGACCCCCCCGGTGACAAAAATGTATTTTACCTGGTGTCGGCGTGCCACGGAATCTCCTTACGAATGTGCGGACGAAAGACGATGCAGAACGGCCGGCGTGACGATGCCGCCGGACAGGACGAGTTTGAGCCCCTCTTCCACGCTCAGGGCCAGGGGGATTGCTTCCGCCTTGGGGATGAGCGCAAGGACCCCGGATGTCGGGTTCGGCGGATTGGGGATATACACGTGGTACAATTCGGTCGCAGGCGGGCCGGCGAACGTGGATTCATTCGTCACGAACCCGATGCAGAAGATTCCCTTCCGGGGATACTCGAGCATGACGACAAGCCGGAACGTCTTGCTGTTCCCCCCGATGTTGAACGCATTGACAAGGTCCTTGATCCCGCTGTAGACCGAGCGCACGAACGGGATCGATCGGAGGAAATTCTCGAACCAGGCAAACAGCAGCCGCCCCACGAGATTGCGCGTGAGCAATCCGACGGCCAGAATCAGAACAACCATCGTGAGAAAGCCGAGGCCGGGGATCTGCTGTCCGATCCAGCTTGTCAGGAGGGGGGAAAAGATCCCGTCGACGGCGTTCAACAGCGCCTGGAAGAACCAGTACGTCAGGCCGAGAGGGACGATGACGGCGATCCCCCGGAGGAACGTCGTCCTGATATGGCCGAAAAACGTCTTATGGATCTCGTTCATGACGAAGGCTTCTGATGTTCTGCGGCAAACGCCGCGCGGACCCGTTCGAGGTCTCCGGGGGTATCCACCGCGATGCTCTCGCGCTCGGTCACGACCGCATGGAGGCTGTGGCCGTGCTCCAGGATTCTGAGCTGTTCCAGCTGCTCCGCGATCTCCAGGGGAGTCTGCATCATCGCTGCGAACGCGAGGAGGAACTCCCTCCGGTAGACATACAGTCCCACATGCGCGAACACCGGGGCGTGTGCAATCAGATCCTCCGGTGCGGTGTTCCGGCCGAACGGCACGGGGGCGCGGGAGAAATACAGGCACCGGCCCGACATGTCGAGGAGCGCCTTGGTGACGTTCGGGTTGTCCCGCTCGGCCGCCGACCGGAGGCGGCGGACGAGCGTTCCGGCTTCGATGCCGGGATCCTCAAGGAGAGGCCGTATGGCCTCGTCGATCATCTCCGGCGGGATCAGTGGTTCATCCCCCTGGACGTTGACGATGATGTCCGTCCCTTCGAGCGCGCGGGCCGCACAGGCGATCCTGTCCGATCCGCTCCTGAGGTCCGCGGGGGTCATGACCGCCTCGCCGCCGTTCGCCTGCACCGCCGCGGCGATCCGCTCGTCGTCGGTGGCGACGAGCACGGCGTCCACGAGCCGGGCCCGCGCCGCGCGTTCCATGACGTGCACGATCATCGGTTTCCCGCCGATCAGCGCGAGGGGCTTCCCGGGGAAGCGCTGCGAACCGTACCGTGCCGGAATGATCGCGACAATCCGCGCAGGGCGTTTCATCTGTCGCCGATGACCCTGGGGACCCGGAAGAACTTCTCCCATTTCGCAGGAGCGTTCTTCAGAGCCTCATCCCTGTCCAGCCCCGGCCGGACATCGTCGGCCCGGAACACGTTCCCCGTCTCGATCACGTGCGACAGGGGTTCGACGTGCGACGTGTCGAGCGCATTGAGCTGCTCCATGTAGTGGAGGATGCCGTTGAGCTCCAGCGCAAGCTTGCGCTTTTCCTCCGCCGTGAAGGAAAGCTTCGCGAGGGCGGCGACGTGCTCGACGTCCTGAATTGAAATTGCCATGCGTTATCCCTGGTCGATGTAGTGCCGGGCGATCACGGCGTGGACATCCTGCATGAGCCGCATCTCCGCGTCTTTGCCTTCTCCTCCCGGCACCGGTATCGGGGCGTCAAGCACGAGTTCCACCGTGCCGGGCCTGACGCTCACCGAATGTTTGGGGAGGATGGAAAAACTTCCGTTGACCGTCAGGGGAACGACGGGAATGCCGGCCTTCAGGGCGAGATTGAACGCCCCGCGCTTGAAGGGTTGAAGCCTGCCGTCGAGCGTCCGCGTCCCCTCCGCGTACATGAGGACCGACGCCCCGTGGCGGATCTTCTCGACCGCCTCCTCCAGGCTTCTGACGGCCCTGCTGCCGCGGCCCCTGTCGATGCCGATATACGAACCGTACCTGAGTCCCCAGCCGAAAAACGGTATGATATCGAGTTCCTTTTTGTAAATAATGCGGATCTGGTCCGGGATCCCCGCAAGGATGACCGGGATGTCGAACATGCTTGCGTGGTTCGACACGTACACATAGTTGCGCGAGAGGTCCACCTTCTCCAGCCCCCGCACCGTCACGCGCACGCTGCAGACCGCGAGCACGGTCTTCGCCCACGCGCGGGCGATGGCATGGAATATCCTCCCCCGCTTCCGGTCCGCCCAGATCAGCAGGAGCTCCGCGATCGCGCTCGCGATCGAGATGAAGGCAGCGGTGAAGAACCTGATCGCGCCCACTGTCGCCCTTCCTTTAGAGGTGGTCCCGATCGAGGGCCCGGATGCGTTTCGCGACAGGCGGATGACTGTAGAACATGAACTCCACGATCGGGTGGGGCGCAGGGTCGGCGAGATTCGTCGCCGAGAGCTTCCGGAGCGCGGAAACAAAAGCGTCCCGTTTTCCCGTCGTGCGGACCGCATAGGCATCGGCCTGGCGCTCGTGGCGCCGCGAGATCATGTTGCCCACGGGCGCGGTCAGGAGACCGAACAGGGAAAGCCAGATCGCAAGGAGCGGCAGCGCGGCAAGGTCGGTCACCGACGAAAAATGCAGCGCCGCCACCGAGGCGTCGTACAGCCGGGCGGCGACATACAGTCCGGCGAACGTCGAGAGCGTGCCGATGATGATCCCCGTGCGGATATGGCCGAACCGGTAGTGACCGAGTTCATGGGCAAAGACGGTCTCGATCTCGTCCTCCGAGAATTCGCTCACGAGGGTGTCGCCGAGAATGATCCGGCGGGAGCGTCCGATTCCCGTGAAGGCGGCGTTCGCCTTTCTCGTCGTCTTGCTGAGATTGAACGAGAACACCCCTTCGACCCGGACGCCTGCGCGTTCCGAGAGTCCCAGGATCCTATCCTTCAGCGACCCGTCGGCGATGGGCGTGAACCGGTAAAAGAGCGGCATGATCAGGACGGGGGCGACGCGCGCCAGCACGACCGAGATCAGCGTGAGCGTAACGCCGACGGGTATCCACCAGAGAGCGCCGAACGTTCCGAGACAGAAATACAGGATGCAGAACACACTCGCGGCAAGCGGCGCGGCGATCGCCAGGCCCTTGAGGCGCTCCCGCACCCACGCCGCGGCGGACTGGTTCGACAGGCCGAACCGTTGTTCGATGTGGAAACCGGAATACCATGCCAGCGGGAGCGTGAGCGCGGATTGCGCAATGCCGACCGCCAGGGCGAACAGCAGGAGCGCGCCGTACCGGTCCGGGCACACCGACGAGCACCGTGCGGCAATCGAGGCTCCGCCGGGTGTGGCGACGATCGTGACGAGAAGGGCGAGTGACAGGAGGGAGGAGGTGATGCCGGTGGCGAGCTTGATGCGGTTATACGCTCTTGCCTCTTCGGTCCGCGGAGGTGAACTCCGCGGTGACGTCAGCCCTTCAGAGACCATGGCACGGCGCGGCGTCGGTAGTATGGAACGATTGTGTTTATTCAAAATAGTGAGAAACGCCCTGAAAATCAATCAACATCCCTGATTTGGAGGATTCCCCAAATTCCCGTACCTTGGCCGTTAACGACACCCGCAGGATCTCTGCGCGTGTGCGTGCCACTCACCCGGAGAATACCGTGCGCATTGTCAACTGAGGAGATCCCGCTATGGCAATGATACGCAAACAAGACGCGCTTGACTACCACAGCCAGGGGCGCCGCGGCAAGATCGAAGTCGTCTCGACAAAACCCTGTGAAACCCAGCACGACCTTTCGCTGGCGTACACCCCCGGGGTTGCCGTTCCCTGCCTTGAAATCGCCGCCAACCCCGCCGACGGATACAAATACACGGCGAAGGGCAACCTCGTCGCCGTCGTGAGCAACGGAACCGCCGTGCTGGGCCTCGGCGACATCGGTCCCCTTGCGGGCAAGCCCGTCATGGAAGGCAAGGGAGTTCTGTTCAAAAGGTTCGCCGATGTCGACGTCTTTGACATCGAGCTTGACACCAAGGATCCGGAAGAGATCATCCGGATCGTCCGCGCCCTGGAGCCCACATTCGGCGGCATCAACCTCGAAGACATCAAGGCGCCGGAATGTTTCCACATCGAGGAAGAGCTGAAGAAGACGATGACGATCCCCGTCTTCCACGACGACCAGCACGGGACCGCGATCATCTCGGGGGCGGGGCTCCTCAACGCGCTCGAGATCGTCGGGAAGAAGATCGACACCGTCAGGGTCGTGTTCAGCGGGGCGGGGGCCGCGGGGATTGCCTGCGCAAAATTCTACATTACGCTCGGCGTCAAACGGGAGAACCTCATCCTCTGTGACACCAAGGGCGTCGTGTATCGCGGCCGCACGGAAGGCATGAATCCGTACAAAGAGTATTTCGCGATCGACACGCCGTGCAGAACGCTCGCGGACGCCATGAAGGGGGCCGACGTGTTCGCCGGCGTCTCCGTCAAGGGCGTGGTGACCAAGGAGATGGTGAGGAGCATGGCGAAGGATCCCGTCATCTTCGCCATGGCCAATCCCGATCCCGAGATCACCTACGAGGATGCCGTTGAGGCCCGGCCCGACGTCATCATGGCGACGGGAAGGTCCGACTACCCGAACCAGGTCAACAACGTCCTGGGCTTCCCGTTCATCTTCCGCGGCGCGCTGGACTGCATGGCAACCGCGATCAACGACGAGATGAAACTCGCCGCCTCGCACGCACTGGCGCGCCTTGCCAAGGAAGACGTTCCCGACTCCGTCATCAAGGCGTACGGGGGGGAGCGACTGAAATTCGGGAGGAACTACATCATTCCGAAGCCGCTCGATCCGCGGGTGCTGCTGTGGGAGGCGCCCGCCGTTGCAAAGGCGGCGATGGCCAGCGGCGTGGCACGGAAACCGATCGAGGACCTGGCGGCGTACCGCGACGCCCTGGAAAGCAGGTTCGGCCGCTCGAAGCAGCTCATGCGGATCTTCATCCACAAGGCCCAGCGGGCCCCCAAGCGGATCGTCTTTCCCGAGGGGAGCGAAGACAAGATCCTCCGTGCCAGCCAGATCATCCTCGACGAAGAGATCGCGAAGCCCATCGTGCTGGGCGACGAGAAGCTCATCCGGGACAAGATCAGGATGCTGGATCTCAATCTGGAAGGGATCGAGATCGTCGACCCCGTGAACAGTCCGAAGTTCGACGAGTATGCAAGCAAGTACTACGATATCCGGAAGCGGAAAGGGGTGACGCAGACGATCGCGCGCAATCACGTCCGCCGTCCGATCGACTTCGGCATGATGATGGTGCACGCGGGGGACGCCGACGGGCTCGTCTCCGGACTGACGCAGCACTACCCGGAGACCATGCGTCCCGCGCTCCAGATCATCAGGCCGAAACCGGGCACGCTCACGGTGGCGGGACTCTACATGCTGATCTTCAAGAACGACGTCCGTTTCATCACCGATGCCACGGTGAATTTTGAACCCACGGCGGAGCAGCTTGCCGACATCGCGATCCTCGCGGCGGAAAAGGTCAGGAGCGTCGACATCGAGCCCCGCATCGCCATGCTGTCGTTCAGCAATTTCGGGAGCACCAGGCACCCGTCGGCGCAGAAGATGGCGCGGGCGGCGGAGCTCGTCAAGCGCCGTGCGCCGGACCTCATGGTCGACGGCGAGATGATGGCCGATACCGCCGTGGTCCCGGAGATCCTTGAAACGCTGTATTCGTTCAGCTCGCTGAAGGGAGGGGCGAACCTTCTCGTCTGCCCGGATCTGCAGTCCGCCAACATCGCCGTCAAACTTCTCGCGAAGCTCGGCAACGCCGACTGCGTGGGTCCCATCATCCTCGGCATCCGGAAGCCGGTGTATCTCCTGATTCCCGGGAATGAAGTCGCCGATATCGTCAACGTCACGGCGATGGCGGTGCGCGACGCGCAGGAGAGCGGCGACGACCACGATGTGCCGGTCGTACCTCCCGCGGAGCTGACGACGGTCTACGAGTAAGCGATCCCGCGCACGACCCCGGCGGCCGTCCGGTCGCCGGGGTCGTGCATCCGCGTTAGAGAACGTTCCCCACTGAAAACCTTTCCCGGTGACCGTCATAGTCCGCCACCTGCCGCTCGAGCGGGTCCCGGAAGAAAATCAGGAAGTCGATCTCTCCTTCGATGATGAGGCTCCCCGTCGTGCCGGTGGCGAAGAGTTCGTGCCGGGCAAGGAGATCCTTGTTGAACCTGGCCCACGCGAGCAGATCGGGCTTTTTATTGTCGTGGGCGACAAGGGCGATCTTCTTCCTGCGGCCCATCATGACGGGATGCTGTTCCATGGGGTGTGCTCCAGTGTGAAGGGGTCACCCGAGAAAATTCCTGAGAAGGGCGTTCATCGGGTCGAATTCCATGAGGAAGGCGTCGTGACCGTAGGGAGAATCCAGTTCGGCATACAGGGCGCCCGGGATCGCTGCGGCGATTGCCTTCTGCTCCGCGGGAGGATAGAGGATATCCGAAGAAATGCCCACCGAGAGGACTCTCGATGAGATCCCCCGGAGAACGTCCAGGAGCGGTCCCCGCCCCGCCCCCAGATCATGCAGGTCCATCGCGCGCGTCAGGTAGATGTAGGAATTGGCATCGAACCGGCCTGCGAGTTTCTGTCCCTGGTACCGGAGGTAGGACTGGACGGCGAACGAGGGAGGGATCTCCCCGAATACCCGGGTCCGTTCATGACCGTCCCCGGGGAGGATCCCCCGCCGCGCGAACCGGGATTCGAACGACTGCTGACTCCTGTAGCTGATCATGGCGATGCTCCGCGCGATGGTGAGTCCCCGGGCCGGCTGGCTGGCGTAGTTTCCCCCCTCCCACGCCGGGTCGTTCATGATCGCCAGCCTCTGCGTCTCGCTGATCCCGATGCACCACGGGGAATGCGCCGCCGCCGTCGCGATCGGAATGATCGATCCGACGACACCGGGGTACATGACAGCCCATTCGAGCGCCTGCATGCCGCCGAGAGAACCGCCGATCACCGCGGCAAGCCGGCGAACTCCCAGGGCGTCAAGAAGAATCTTCTGTGCCCGGACCATGTCGCGCACCGTCATCTGGGGGAACGTCATGCGGTACGGCAGGCCGGTGGCGGGATTGGTGCTTGTCGGTCCCGTCGTTCCGTAGCAGCTTCCGATGATGTTCGAACAGATGACCAGGAACCGGTCGGTATCGATCCCCCGGGCGGGACCGATCACGCCGTTGAACCACCCGGGAACGATCCCGCGGGACGATGGCGGCGCGTCGGCGGCATGAGCGTTGCCGGTGAGGGCATGGCAGACGAGTATCGCGTTCGTCCCCCCGGCGTTCAGCTGTCCGTGGAGCGTGTAGGCGATTTCCAGCGAGGGGAGGACCGCGCCGGAATCCAGAGTGAACGGTTCGCGGCAGGCAAAGATCGTCCCGTCGCGCGTGATCCGGCTTCCGGAGGTTGCATCCTGTACGTCGGTCATGGGCAGAACGCTGTGGCCGGGGGAACCCACGGCCGGTTAGGCAGCGAGGTGAAGCGCTGCGTGGATGAGGTCGGCAAGAACTCCGCGTGCCGTCACTTCGGGACCGGCGCCGATCCCCTGAATCGAGAGCGGGAGGGGTGTGTGCCGGTCGGTGTAGTAATGGACCGCGTTCTCGGAGGCGCGCAGGCGGACGAAGGGGCTTTCACCGGGCACCTCCTCGACGCCGACGCTGGCTTCCGTGCCGTCAAATCGTGCGAGGTACATGAGCATGTTGCCGCGCGAGGCCGAGCGCCGGACCCGGTCGGACCACTCCCCGTCGAACTTCCGCAATAGGTCGAGATACGCGGCTGCGTCCGGCAGGCCGGAGGGTTCTTCCGGGACAAGACCCTCGACGCGGATCTGCTCCCGCTCGAGCCTGTACCCCGCCTCCCGGGCCAGAATAAGAAGCTTGCGGGCGACGTCCTCGCCCGAGAGGTCGGTCGCCGGATGCGGTTCGGTGAATCCCCTCTCCGCCGCATCGCGGACGGCGCTGGAAAACCGATCACCGCGGTTCACCCGGTTGAACACGTACGAAAGCGTTCCGGACAGGACCCCCTCAACGCGGCGGATCGTATCCCCGGTACGACGGAGGTCGCCGAGCGTCTGCAGCATCGGGGTCGCAGCTCCGACCGTCGTCTCGTAGAGATAGCGCGTCCCCCTGCCGTTTCCCAGCCGCTTCAATTGCTCATAGTACGCGAAATCGAGCGTGTTTGCAATCTTGTTCGGAGTCACGATCGCGACGTCAGAACCGAGCAGAGTCCCGTACGCCCGCGCAATCACCCCGCTCGCCGTGCAATCGAGAAACACGATCGGGCCCGACCTGTGGGACAGGAGGCGGTCGAGAAACGTCTCCCACCGGGCCGGGGTCCCCGCCCGCATTTCGTCGGCCGTGTCCGCCGGGGCAATGCCGCGGTCGTTCCAGAGCATGGTCCGTGTATTGATGGCGCCGACAAGCGACAGCTCCAGGTCATTCACATCGCGCAGCCACGGCCCCTGTTCCCCGATGAGACGCAGGAGCGCCCTTCCCACCGATCCGGTGGGACCGGCGACGGCGACGTGCACGCGGCGGCGGAAAAACGTCCTGTGAAGGGCCGTGACCGCCCGGTGCTCCTGACTTTTTTCGACGATCGCCGATATCGTGAGGTCCACCCCCCCCTGGGACACAGCCAGAGGCCGGATGTCCGCCCTCTCGAGCGTTTCATAAAACCGTCTGCCCGCCCCCGGGGAACCGACGACCCCGTTTCCCACCGCGGCGATGATGCTCAGGTCACTCCTGGTCTCGATCGCGCTCACTCTTCCGGACTGGAGTTCCGCGGAGAACTCCTTCCGCAGTTCCCGCCCGATTTCCTCCCCTCCTTCTGCGAGCGTCACAAACGACAGCGAACCGTCGGAGGCCGACTGGTGGACGCCGAACACGGGAGCCTTCAACCTGTCGAGCGTGCTGAAGAGGCGGAGATAGATACCCGTCACCGGGAAGTCCCCGCGGCACCTCAGGGCGATGAGGATTGCATCGGAAACGGAGGTGACGGATTTCACGTCCTTCCCGTTTTCCGCCGGTCCCCCGGCCACCGTCGTGCCGGGAGATCCGGGCCTGAACGTGTTGCGGATGATCAGGGGAATCCCCTTGGCCTCCAGCGGGCCCATGGTCCTCGGGTGCAGCACGTGTGCCCCGTAGAAGGCGAGGTCCGTCGCCTCCCGGTACGTGATGGAACGGAGCGATGAAGCATCGCGCACGACCCGCGGGTCGGCGCTCATCACGCCGTCGGTATCCGTCCAGATCTCCACCCGCTCTGCGTCGAGCAGGTTCCCGAGGACGGCGGCCGAATAATCCGACCCCCTCCGTCCGAGCGTCGTCAGGGTTCCTCCCGGGGTGCTCCCGATGTAGCCGGACACGGCGACGACGGTGCCGGGAATGTGCGGAAGAACCGCCGCACGTACGAGAGGGAGGCTGGCGTGAAGATCGACCACCGCCTCGCCGTGTGTCTCGTCAGTCCGGACGATGGAGGCGGCGTCCGGGGTCACGGTGCGTACTCCCCGTGCTTCGAGGGCCGAGGCGAGGACAGGAAGGGAGAGCCTCTCCCCCGAACTCAGTATCGCGTCGCGCGTGGAAGGAGGGCATACGCGCAGGAGTGCGACACCGTGGAGCAGACTTTCGAGGAGCGAAAGCCATCGTTCGATCTCCGCTCTGGGAGACGCGCCCTGCTCCCCGCTCACGAATGCGTCGAGGAGCAGAGAGTGGCGATCACGGAGCCTGCCCAGAAGCACTCCGTGATCGCAATTCCCTTCCAGCGCGGACCCGAGAGCCGCGATGATTTCATCGGTGACCCCGCCGAGGGCGGAGGCAACGACGACCGTCCCCGTTTCCCCGGCCGACCCGGCGATCACGTCCAGGGTCGTTCTGAGGCAGGGGGCGCTCCCGACCGACGTCCCGCCGAATTTCAGAACCCTCATCGAATCATCCCTTCACGGGTGCGCCGGTTTTCGAAGCCACTCCGAGGGCGACGTCGAAATCCTCGATGATGTCGTCGATATGTTCGAGACCGACCGAGACGCGGACGAGCCCGGGTGATACACCCGATTCCGCCTGTTCGGCCTCATTGAGCTGCTCGTGGGTTGTCGAAGCCGGGTGGATGACGAGCGTCCTGGCATCCCCGACGTTCGCGACGTGGCTCGACAGCACAACGTTGTCGATGAGAGCCCTCCCCGCCTCAAGGCCTCCTTTCAGTCCGAACACGACGATGCTTCCGTAATGTCCCGGGCGGAGATATTTCTTCGCGAGGGCGTGATACGGATGGTCTTCGAGACCGGGGTAGAGGACCCACTCGACTCTGGGATCCCGCTTGAGCCACCGGGCGAGCGCCAGGGCGTTGTCGCAGTGCCGGTCGATCCGGAGCGACAGCGTTTCGAGCCCCTGTGTCAGGAGGAAGGAGTTGAACGGGCTCTGGCACGGGCCGAGGTCGCGGAGAGATTCCACGCGCGCCCTGATGATGAACGCGATGTTGCCGAGCGGGCTTGCGGCGCCGAACGCGTCCCAGAACTTGAGTCCGTGGTACCCGGGGCTCGGCTCGGTGAAGACGGGGAAATTGCCGTTCGCCCAGTTGAATTTCCCCGAGTCTACAATCACGCCGCCGATCGTGGTGCCGTGTCCCCCGATCCACTTGGTCGCGGAATGGACGATGATATCGGCGCCGAAATCGAACGGGCGGCAGAGATACCCGGCCGCACCGAACGTATTGTCCACGATCAGCGGGATCCCGTGGGCGTGGGCGACCTTCGCGATCCCTTCAATGTCGGCGATATTCAACCGGGGATTGCCTATCGTTTCGATATAAAGGGCCTTCGTCCGTTTGTCAATGAGACGCTCGAAGTCCGAAGGGGTGTCTCCCTTGACGAATTTCACGTTGATGCCGAGGCGGGGGAGGGTCACTTTGAACTGATTGTACGTACCGCCGTAGAGGAAGCTGGTCGCAACGATGTTGTCACCCGCCTGGAGAATCGTGGCAAGGGCCAGAAACTGCGCGGCCTGCCCCGATGACGTCGCAAGTGCGCCGACCCCTCCTTCGAGGGCGGCAATCCGTTCCTCGAACACGCCGGTCGTCGGATTCATGATGCGGGTGTAGATGTTGCCGAACTCCTTCAGGCCGAACAGGTTGGCCGCATGGGCGGAATCGTGAAACTGGTACGACGTCGTCTGGTAGATCGGCAGCGCGCGGGATCCCGTCGTCGGGTCGGGTTGCTGTCCTGCGTGGAGCTGGAGTGTCTCGTACCTGTATGTGCGCTTCTTTCCGTTGGTGCTCATACTGCTCTCCTTTGATTATATGATAGTATCCGTTGTGCCAGACTTGTTTCGCGCGTTCGCTCCGCCTGCGGAAGGGGCCTGAACGAAAAAAGCCTGACGCTAAAGAGGCAGCGCCAGGCTATCCTTTTTAGCAGTTTTTTAAAGTGGCTGCAATACGGTGCAAATCCCACTGATGCCGCGTTCACGGCAGCGATCACAGGTGTTGCAACAGGGGGCTCCAGCGAGGCCCGCCCCTGAGCCCTTCAGAGGGGTCTAAAACACAAAACCCCCACCAGATGGTGAGGGTTCCCTGACGCGAACTCTTCTCATATGGCGCTTTAGCAATTTATTTTCTGTCGCTGCAAGTTGCCCTTAACTTGCGACAGCTCTTTAGCATTTGTTTAGGGTCGCTGCAATTCGCGTAAATCACGACCATGGTATAATATAACACCGCCCCGGGTGCTTGTCAAGTGAAATCGTCCGTTTAATCTGTCACTTCGGCCGGTTCATCTGTTCCCGAGAAGATGTTCGAGAAACGCCGCCGAATCGCGGACGGACTCTCCGCTGATCTGATGTCCCATCGCATATTCCCTGTACTCGAAATGCGCGTTGGAGTTCTCAAAAAGACGTTTTCCCCTCCGCGCCATCTCCACCGGAATGACGGGATCCTCCGTTCCGTGGGAAATGAAGTAGGAGAGGTTGCCGAGTTCCTGCCAGCGGAAGGCGAGGTGCGTTCCTTCGGGGACATAGCCGCTGTGTGCGATGACGCCGCGGAATATCTCCGGCCGCGTCAGTGAGAGGGCGAACGACATGACCGTTCCCATGCTGAATCCGAGAAGGAACACGCGGGAGGGGTCCACGGGATAATCCCGGAGTGTATCGTCGACGAATCGGGAGAGCGCGTCATAACTCTGTCGGAACATGGCCGGATCGGGGGTTCCGACGCTCCCGGTGTCGTACCACGTGTAACCGCCCCCGTGGGCAAACGGGTAAGGAGCGCGCACGCTCAGCACGAGAAGCCGGGGGTCATAGTCGCCGGCGAGTCCGATCAGGTCCTCCTCATCCGCGCCGCGGCCGTGGAGCATGATCAGGGTGGGGTGCACGCCGGTCCGTGATCCTTCGGGGTGCAGCACCCTGTGTTCGAGTGTCGTCCTGTTTCCGCTCATCGCGGGATCTCCATCGGTGGTCTCCTGAATGTTTCCGGCCTGGCGCGGGGATCGCTAGAACAGATATGCGTACTGCTCATAATCTTCGTGGCTGTAGACGACAAACCGGACTTCCTGGAGCGGGGAATCGTTCCTGAGAAAAGCCGTCACCGTCTCCAGCGCGATCCCCGAGGCGCGCCCGATCGGAAAACCGTACGCCCCCGTCGAAATCGAGGGGAAGGCGATCGTGCGTATCCCGTGCGAGGCGGCGAGCATGAGGCTGTTGCGGTACGCGTCCGACAGGAGCGCGTCCTCCCCCTGTTCTCCCCCGTGCCAGACGGGCCCGACGGTGTGGATGACGAACCGTGCCTTCAGGTTTCCGCCCCCGGTGATGACGGCCTTGCCGGTCGGGCATTCTCCCTCCCGTTCCCGTATCTTCCTGCACTCCTCGAGAATGCGCGGCCCTCCTGCACGGTGGATTGCGCCGTCGACACCGCCGCCGCCGAGAAGGCCCGCATTAGCGGCATTCACGATCGCGTCCGTGTCCTGTTCGGTGATATCGCCGCGCAGGAGCGTTAGCGTTGAAGCCGAGACCTGTTTGTGAAGGGGCATGATTCAATCCTCCGGACGTTCCCCCCGGGGGGCCATCTTGACGAGGCGCGGCATGAAACGGGCGACGGGTGTGGCGAGTTCGGCCTGTGCGGCGATGACGGCGAAGATATCCTTGTACGCCCGCGGCGCTTCATCGAGCCCGGCGGAGAGCAGCGTGACCCCGGCCCGGTCGAGGCCGGCGCGCGTTTCGTTCCAGGAGAGCGTCCTGAGGGCCGCCCTGCGGGACATCCTCCTGCCCGCGCCGTGCGACGTGGAATTGAGTGACGCGGGATTCCCCGATCCTTCGACGAGAAACCCGGGTGTCCCCATGGATCCCGGTATGATGCCGAGCATTCCCTTCCCGGCCGGCGTTGCTCCCTTGCGGTGCACGATCACCTCCCGGTTCCCGAGGCGTTCCCGCCACGCGAAATTGTGATGGTTTTCGATCTGTCCCAGGACGCCGTGTCCGAGGTGAGCGGCGACGGCGGCGTGGATGATCTGGTGGTTGGCGGAGGCGTAGCGCCCCATCAGCGTCATCGCCTCCCAGTATTCGGCCCCGTCTTCGTCCATGGCGAGCCACGCCAGGTTCGCCGCGGTCCCCTTCAGCTCCGGGTGGCGCGATTTTGCGACGCGCGTATAATGCAAAGCGACGGTCGCCCCGGCTTTACGGCTCCCGCTGTGGGAGAGGAGCGCGAGGTATTTCCCCGGCGGAATCCCCCGGATATTCTTCTCCGTGTCGAGCTCGACGAATTCGACGAAGTGATTTCCCGATCCCGACGTCCCGAGCTGGCGCCGGGCCTTCTCCTTCAATGCCGACGTGACCGGCGTGACACCCCAGTTCTCGTCCATGACGGCGTGCGACCGCTGTGTGCGCCACTCCGCGCCGATGCCGAACCGGGTGTTGGACTCAAGCGCCGCACTATAGAGCTCTCTTTGGGACTGGAGAACGCCGGGGGGAACATCGAAGACCGTGAGCATCATGCGGCAGGCGATGTCCACGCCGACGCCGTACGGGATCACGGCACCATCCGTCGCGAGCACCCCGCCGATGGGGAGACCGTAGCCGACGTGGGCGTCGGGCATAAGGGCCCCTGTCACCGCCACGGGGAGAGACGCCGCTGCATCCATCTGCGCGCGCGCTTCCGGGTCGATGTCATCCCCCCAGGAGGGATAGGACCGGACGGTCATTCCTTCAGGTAGCGTGCGAGCCAGTTGAAGACGGTGGCGTGCCACAGCGCGCTGTTCGCCGGCTTCAGCACCCAGTGTCCTTCATCAGGGAAATAGAGGAACTCGGACGGTACCCCCTGCCTCTGCAGCGCGGTGAAGAGCTGCATCCCCTCGCTCTCCGGCACGCGGAAATCAAGGGCACCGTGTATGACCAGCGTCGGTGTCCTGAAATCCTTCGCGTGGCGGTGCGGAGAGAACGCGGAGAATTCCTCCGGCTTTCCCCAGGGGGGGCCGCCGTGTTCCCATTCATCGAACCAGAGTTCGTCCGTGGTGCCGTAGTTGCTTTCAAAATTATAGGAACCGTCGTGCGAAACGATCGTCCTGAACCGGGCGCCGGCATTTCCGAGAAACCAGTCCATCATGTACCCGCCGAACGACGCCCCGGCGGCCGCCATCCTGTTCCCGTTGACGTACGGCAGGGCGGCGGCGTAGTCGATCCCTTTCATGAGGTCGGTAAAGACTTTTCCTCCCCAGTCCCGGCTGATCTCGTCGACGAACTTCTGTCCGAATCCCGTGCTCCCCCGGGGATTGGGCGTGAGGACGACGTATCCCTGGGCGGCCCAGAGGGGAGGGTTCCACCGGTACGACCATCCGTCCAGCCATGCCCCCTGGGGCCCGCCGTGGACCATGAAGACCAGGGGGTATGTTCGTGAAGGCGAGAAGCCCGGAGGAGTATACATCCACGCCTGAATCTTCGTCCCTCCCTCCCCCTCGTACGTGACGGACGCGGGGGGCGGAATGTCGAGCCCGGCAAAGACCGCATCGTTGATCGCGGTGACCGCCGTCGCGCCGGCGCCGTCGATCGTGCAGCGGTAAATCTCGGCGGGTCTCACCGCGCTCGAATGCAGGAAAAGGAGAAATTTCCCGTCGGCGGTGATGCGGATGTCGTGATTGCTGTGTCCTGTGAAGACGGGGCGGACGTCGTTTCCCGCGGTGCTCACGCGGAACACCGGCACGGTGCCCTGTTCCTCCGCCTCGAAGTAGAGCGCCTTTCCGTCGGGAGCCCAGACGAAGGGGCCCACAGAGGAATCGAAATTCTGCGTGAGGCTCCGGACGGCACCGGTTGCACGGTCGAGCAGCATCAACTCCCACCTGTCCGCCTCAAAGCCTCTTCTCCGCTGGGCCCGGTAGGCAATCGAGGATCCATCGGGTGAATACCGGGGGAATCCGTCGGCGGCGGGATTTGTCGTGATCTGTTTCGGCGTGCCCCCGTGCACGGAGACGGTGTAGATATCGTGGTTCGTGCTCCACGCTTCTTCCCGGGCGGGGACCGGCGTTGCGGTGTAGGCGATCTCCCGACCGTCGGGGGAAAAACAGAAATCGATCCCTCCTGAGAACGTTTCCGATGTCGGCACGGCATCACGGTCGCCGGGGGTAATATCGATAGGTTCCCCCCCGACGGGCTGAACGAAGATGTGTTCCCGTTTTCCCTCCACCCATCGGTTCCAGTGGCGGTACATCAGGTGGGTGATGATCCGCGCCTTCACCATCCCGTGTTCCGCTTCATCGAGTTTCTTCCGGTTGAGAACGTCGCTCTGCGCGAACGGCAGCGTGGAATATTCGGGGAACACCTCCGAGACGAATGCGATCGACCGCCCGTCGGGGGCCCAGACCGCCTGTGCGGCGCCCGTGGAGAGCGTCGTGCACTGCACGGGTTCACCCCCGTCGAGGGGGAGGAGCCAGATTTGCTGCGTCCCGGAACGCGACGACTCGAACGCCATCCATTTCCCGTCGGGGGACCAGGCAGGGTTCCCGTTGAACGAGGGGGATGACGTGAGCTCCCGTGCAGCGCCTCCGTCGAGCGGGCTCATCATGAGCGACGTCGTGTTTCTGTTCGCCGCAACGTCCGGTGTCGTCACGTTATAGGCGACCCATTTCCCGTCCGGGGAGAGAGCAGGTTCGGCGATCCGCTTCATCGAAAACAGATCATCGACGGCGAGGGGGCGCCGTGATTGTGCGGGGGAGCATGCCGCGGCGAGCGCGAGGAGGAAGGCGGCGAGCGACATCGTGTATCGGTTCATCGTGTGGTCCCTGATCGGTGGTGGGCCGGTTCAGTCCCCCGGCCCCCGGGTGAAATTCTTCCACATCATCGACTCCACCGGCCTGTCCGTCCGCTTCGTGTACTTTGCCGAGGCTTTCGTGTCGTACGGCGTGCCGATCTCTCCCGAGATCTCGAAGTAGATCAACTGGCCGATCGGCATGTCGTGGTAGACCCTGACCGGCTGTTTCACCGAGATTTCCAGCGTCCACGTGTTGCAGAAGCCGATATCCCCCTTGCCCGCGGTGGCGTGGATGTCGATCCCGAGCCGTCCGATGCTGCTCTTTCCTTCAAGGAAGGGGACGTGGCGGTGTGTCTCCGTGTACTCCTCCGTCACGCCGAGATAGAGCCGGTGGGGGAGGAGGATCAGGCCGTCATCGGGTATCAGGAAATGGTCGATCTCGTTGTGCACTTTTGCGTCGAGAATATCGCTGTGATAGACGGCGAGATGCTGTGCGAGGTGCACGTCGTAGGAATTCGATCCGAGGTTCTTCCTGTCGAACGGGGAGATGACGATCGTCCCCTTTGCCATTTCGGCGAGTATGGATGTGTCGGTCAGTATCATGATGAAGGAGACGTGGGAGAGAGGAGTGATGCAATGTAGAGAAATCGGCAGGAAAATCAAAGACGGGCCGGTACATCCCCGGTCGTGTCCACGTCGTATGCGCCGTCCGGCCAGGGAAGCGTCACGAGCCCCGCTCCGGAGTCACGGAGCAGCGCTTTCGCGCCGTGGTCCCCCGTGAGTTGGAGAAGCCCGGGAAACATCGCGCGGGGAAAGACGGCGGGGACCCCGGCGGATCCGCCGTAGCCGCTCGCCACGGGTCGCCCGGGTGCACGCTCCGACGCATCGATGAGCGCGTCGAGATGACCGGGCGTCAGCCGCGGCTGGTCGCACAGGACGATGAGCGCGGCGTCCGATCCGGGGGGGAGGGAACGGATTGCGCGGCGGATCGACGAGGAAATCCCTTCGCGCCACAGGTCGTTGACGAGGACGTTCAGGGGAAGCCCTTGGAGTTCGGCCTGCATCGCGGGCGCGTCGAACCCGAGGACGGCGAACACCTCCCGGGCACGCGAGGCGCACACGGTCTCTGCGGTGCGCCGAAGGAGCGAACGTCCCCCGGTGTCCACGAGCTGTTTCGGGCTCCCGAGCCTGGAGGATGCGCCTGCGGCAAGTATGATCGCCGCGGCGTTCACGCGTGTATAGGACCTTCGCGCAGGCGCAGCGGTGAGCCGGGCCGCTCGTGGATGATCGCCTGGATCTCCGCCGCGATGGCCAGCGCGATCTCCTCCGGCGTCTCGCTTCCGATATCGAGGCCCACGGGGGAGTGAAAGCGCGCCAGATCCTCGTCCGTCGGCAGAACCCCTTCCCCGGCGAGCTTTTCGAGGACGAGGTCCGCCTTTGCACGCGGGCCGAGGAGACCGATGTAGGAAGCGGCCGACGAGAGAAGGATCCCGGCAATCTCGACGTCGCTCGTGAAGTTGTGCGTCATGATCACGGCGACGGCTCCCCGGGGAACGGCGATCGCCTCGCGCAGTTCACCCGGGTGCGCCAGGACCCGCTCGTCGGCGGTGAGGAACGAGGCGTGCGAAAGGTACGCGGGCCGCCAGTCCACCACGGTCACATGCCACCCCAGCTCCTTCGCCAGGCGCACGAGGGGCGCGGCATCCGGCCCCGCCCCGAAAACATAGAACGGGACGGGAGGGGAGACGTACTCGACGAACGCTTCCGCCGTTCCGCGCGGGGCGGGGACGCTCAGGTGCGAAGATTTCTTTGCCTGAAGCGCGCGTGCGCATCCCTTCGTGAGCGCGGCATCGAGAGCATCGCCGGCGGCCTCGTTTCCGGGGAGCCCTCCCTCCCGGACGAGCACCCTCCTGTGGAGGCCGGGAGTTCCCTCAACCCCGGCGCCGGCGTACGCCGTGGCGATTGCGCCGCCGTGGCGGAGCCGGCGGCACTCTTCGATGAATTCCAGTGTCGCGCACGTTTCTGTCCCCGCAACGCGCTCCAGGAGGACGTGGGCGATCCCCGTGCATCCGAGGCCGAGCCCCCAGAGAATGTCGTCCTCCGACGTCGAGTCGTACGTGACGAGAACGGGCGTCCCGGCCTCGAACACGTCCGCCGAACGCTCGCGGAGATCGTTCTCCAGGCAACCGCCGCTGATCAGTCCCGCCGAGCGGCCGTCCTCCGCCACGAGCATGCGGGCTCCCGCCCTGCGGTACGTCGAGCCGGTGGTCCGGACGACCGTCGCAAGGACGCCGCGGGCGCCGGAGGAAAGGAGCGATCTGTACAGCGCATAGATGTCGGCATCCTCTTTTGTCGTCGTGCTCATGATTTCCGTGGACCTTTTGCAGGAATGCACCCTGATCGGCAGGCGCCGCAGAGCGCCCGTCCGCACCCGTACTTGGTGCCGGTGAGGGAGAGGAAAGCCATGGCATCCTCCCGGATAATGCGGTGCAATGAACGGGAACCGGCTTCGCTTACGGTCGGTCGGAGCCGGCCGGGACGTGCGAACGCGCCGTGGCGCGTATCAATTCCCACGCCTCATCGACGTGCCGCTGCGTGACGCCGGTCTGGCTTGCCACGAATCGGAGGGCGACGCGTCCGTTCAATCTCGTATGAGTAATGAACATGCGCCCCGATCGGTTGAGTTCCTCCATCAGCGCGGAGTTCGCCCGGTCGAGCGCCGCCGGGTCGTCGGTCCCCGCCGGGTGGTAGCGGAAACAGACCGCAGCCAGGGGAACCGGGGCCAGGAGCTCGAAATCAGGTTCGCCTTCGATCTTCTGTGCAAGCGACCGGGCATACCCGATGTGGGCCCGTATCCGCTCGCGGAGCCCCTCGACGCCGAAGGAGCGTATGACGAACCAGAGCTTCAGCGCCCGGAACCTCCGGCCGAGCTGGATTCCCCAGTCCCGGTAGTTGCGGACCCTTTCCGCCTCTGAGGTTTTGAGGTATTCGGGAAGAATCTCGAACGTTCTCACGAGGAGGCCCGCGTCCTTCACGAAATAGGCGGAACAGTCGAAATTCGTGAACATCCATTTGTGGGGATTGAACACGAACGAATCGGCGAGTTCGATTCCGTCGATCATCCAGCGCAGTTCAGGAAGAAGCATTGCGGTCCCCCCGTAGGCGGCGTCGACATGAAGCCAGATGCCGTGCCTCCTGCACACGTCGCCGATCAGCCGCAGGGGGTCGATCGCGGTCGAGCCCGTCGTCCCGATTGTTGCCACGGCGCACAGCGGTTCGAACCCCCGGGCCTTGTCGCGGGCGATCGCTTCTTCCAGGGCTTCGGGGATCATTGCGAAGCGCCCGTCCACGGGGAGTTTCCTGAGCGCGGCGGCGCCGAGGCCCGCGATTTTCACGGCACGTTCGACGGACGAGTGCGTTTCGGTGGACGCGTAGACGGCGTACCGGGTATCCCGGGAAAGCCCTTCGGCGTTCACGCGGAAGGCGGACCGGCGTTCGCGGGCGGTGAGCACGGCGCAGAGCGTTGCCGTGGATGCGGTGTCCTGTATGACTCCGGTGAACGACGCGGGGAGCCCCGTCATTTCTCCGAGCCACTGCATCATCCGTTCTTCCAGCTCGGTTGCGGCGGGGGATGTCACCCAGCTCATGCACTGGGCGCCCATCGTCGCCGTCAGCATTTCCGCGAGAATGGAGGGGGGACTGTTATTCGCGGGGAAATACGCGAAGAACGACGGGTGCTGCCAGTGCGTCATGCCGGGGAGTATCGTGTTCCTGAAGTCGCCGAAGATCGAGGCGAACGGCTCGCCGGCCTCGGGGGGGTGAAGCGGGAGACGGGCGGTGATGTCGCCGGGGGCGGCCGCCGGCCGCACGGGAAACTGCTCCACGTCGCGGAGGTAGTCCGCCATCCAGTCGACGAGCTCGTGGGCGTATGTCCGGAATTCCTGGTTTGTCACAGGCGATGCGCGCCGGGTGTCCGTGCCGCTACGAGGATTTCTTCTGCGTCCGGGAGTATTCCTTCAGCTTCGCCGCCGCCTTCGCGTGGATCTTCGACGCGGGGACGCCGGTCAGGAGAGAGATTCCCTCGTCGATCGTCCGGACGGCGTGAACATGGAAAAGGTTCTTGCGGACGGCGTCGATCACGTCGTGGCGGAGCATCAGGTCGGACACATTCTGGTGGGGGATGATCACCCCCTGCCTGCCGTCGAGGCCGCGGGCCCTGCAGCAGTCGAAGAAGCCTTCGATCTTAAGATTGACGCCGCCGATCGGCTGGATTTCTCCGTGCTGATTGACCGAGCCGGTGACGGCGAATCCCTGGTCGATCGGGATGCCGGACAGGCTCGAGAGGAGGGCATAGACCTCCGATGACGATGCGCTGTCGCCGTCCACCCCGGAATACGACTGCTCGAAGGCGAGGCTGGCGCTCAGCTCGAGGGGATGGGTCTGCGCATATTTGCCCCTGAGGTATCCGCCCAGGATGAGCACCCCCTTGTTGTGCGAGGGTCCGCTCATCGACGATTCCCGTTCGATGTTGATGATGCCGGAACGGCCGACCGCCGTCTTCGCGGTGATCCGTGCGGGCTTGCCGAACTCGTGCTCGCCGGTCTGGTACACGCTCAGCCCGTTCACCTGCCCCGTCACCTTTCCCGCGGTGTCGATCATGATCGAACCGTCGTCGATCATTTCCTGGATCTTCTCCTCCACGAGCTTCACCCGCTCGATCCGCTCGTTGATCGCCCTGCGGACGTGGTCGCCGGTGACCCGGGCCGATGTTTCCCTGCCGGCCCAGTAGTTTGCCTCGCGGAGGACGTCCGCGAGAATGCTGAACCGCGTCGAGAGCTTGTTCTGGCGGCCGGCGAGCCTCACGCCGTACTCGACGACCTCGCAGAGTGCGGATGTGTCGAACGTGATCAACTGTTCCCTGTCGCAGAGGGTTTTGATGAAGGAGAGATAGCTCGAGATGCTCTTCTCCTCGTTCGCCATCTCGGTGTCAAAATCGGCCCGGATCTTGAAGATCTTCTTGAAATCCTCGTCGTATTCGTACAGGATCTGGTACATCGGCGAGTCGCCGATCATGATCACCTTCACGTCGAGGTCGATTGCCTGGGGCTTGAGCGCGGAGCTGGTCCCCAGGAGCCCGGATTCCGGCGGCTGGATCTCGATCTGGCGGTTGCGCAGGATCCTCTTGAGCGTATTCCACACCCCGGGCTCGGAGAGGGCGTCGAGGGCGTTCAGCACGAGATATCCCCCGTCGGCCTTGACGACCGAGCCGGCCTTGATGAGCGTGAAATCCGACCGCCAGACCCCGTTCCTGTCCACCTCCCGGTCGATCGTGCCGAACAGGTTCTTGTACCGCGGGTTCTTCTCGAGAACCACGGGCGCGCCCTGCACGCCGGCGTTGTCCGCGATCACGTTCACCTCGTATTCGAAAAACGTGTCCTCCTCGCGCGCGACCTGCATCCCGAGGACGGATGCCGTCTGCTCCTCCTTCTGGTGAAACCTCGCGAGATTGTCCAGGATGCTTTTCCGGACTTCGCCGAGGTACGCCTCGAGCCCTTCCGCGCGGAATTTGTCGCGGACTTCGTCAAGGAGCTCTTCAACGACGGGGACCATGATCTTGTGATTGAGATCGTCGAGCGACTTCTTCGCGCGCCGTTCGATGTTGCGCATCTCCCTCATGACGATGTCCATCTGTCCCTCGAGCTCCGCCTGCTCGGCGGTCAGGCGCTTGAGCTCTTCGGCCGGAAGGTCCCCCGATTCCACCTTCGCCTGAAGCTGATCCAGTCCGACCGGATTCCCGTCGATGACGGGGGCGATTTCCGGCCGGTTCGTCGGCCCCCCCTGGACCTGGACGACTTCGAACCCTTTCCCCTTCACCTTCTTCTCGAAGTCCTTGAGGACAATGCGCTGCCGGTCCTGGAAATGCTCGAGCATGCCCTTGCGCTGTTCGATGTACCTGCGGCTTTCGAAGACCGCGGGGATGCTCTTCTGCAGGTCGTCGAGGAAGGCGGCCATCTCGCGCTTGAAGGCCATTCCCTGCCCGGCCTGGAACGCCAGCATGATGGGGGCGTCGGGGTTCCGGAAATTGTGCACGTACACTTTGTCGGTCAGGGGGATTTTCCGCCCCTCGAAATCGTGGAGCATTTGCTGTATGGTGGTCATCCTGCCGGTTCCCGGAAGACCGGTCACGAAAATGTTGTAGCCGTAGTGCTTCATTTCGAGGCCGACCTGGATCGCCCGGAGGGCGCGGTCCTGTCCGATGATGCGTCGCGACGGCTTGACGTCGCTCATATCCGAGATGTGGAGCATCTCCGGTGCGCACCGCCAGCGGAGCCGCTCGGGGGGAACCTCCGTGGGGAGGGAACGCCGGGCGGGAGTCCGCCTGCGGGGAAGTTTTTTCGGCATCTCAGTATTCTTTTCTGTTTGCGTAGAGGTTCATGAGAATCCCGACCATCGTCATCGCGGAGAGGAGCGCCGAGCCTCCGTAGCTGAGGAACGGGAGGGGGACGCCGATCACCGGGAGGAGGCCGATCGACATTCCGATGTTGAGGAAAATGTGCGTGGCGAATATCGCCGTCAGACCGATCGCCACGAAACCGCCATACCTGTTCTTCACGGTCGATCCGATCGAGACGCCGCGGATAAGGAGCCACATGAACAGCAGCAGCACCGTCGCCGCCCCGAGGAACCCGAACTCTTCGCCGGGAACGCAGAAAATAAAGTCCGTCCACTGTTCGGGGATGAAGTTGAGCTGCGTCTGCGTTCCGTGAAGGAACCCCTTGCCGAAAAACCCGCCCGAGCCGATGGCCACCTTCGACTGGAGGATGTTGTATCCCGCACCGAGGGGGTCGGCGTTCGGATCGAGGAACGTCGCGATCCTCTTCTGCTGGTAGTGTTTGAGTCCCTCGTAGATGAACTGCACGGAGACCCCGATAAAGACGGTCATGGAAAACACCGCGGCGGCGGCGATCCGGTCCTCCTTCGTCAGGTAGATGAGGATCCCGAATACGAGCACCGCGGTCAGAAACGGGGTCGTACCGAAGAGTGCGGCCACCGCCGTCCCCACCGGGGCCACGATCGCCACGAGCGTAAACCGGGACGCCCCTCCCCAGAACAGCACGGGGAAGAACATGCCGAGGAAGGTGAGCGCGGTGCCCGTATCGGGCTGCATCATGATCAGCGTGAACGGGAGGAGGACGATGCCCGCCGCGATGGCGAGGTGCTTCATCTTCCTGAGCGAGACGTCACCCCGGGCGAGGTACGTTGCCAGGGCGAGGACGGTGGTGATCTTCGAAAACTCCGAAGGCTGCAGGCGGACCGAACCAAGGCTGAACCAGCTCATCGACCCCGAGACCGTCCTCCCCAGGATCAGGACCGAGACGAGAAGGAGGATGGAAAGAAAGTACGCGGGGTACGAGGCAAGCTGGAGGAGCCGGAACGGGACGACGGCGATTGCCGTGAGCGCGAGGACTCCCACGCCCGCCCAGATCATCTGCTTGTGAAATATCTCGGCGGCGCGCGCGTCGTATGTCGCGCTGTACACGGACACGATCCCGATCGTGACGAGCGCCAGAGCGATGAACGCCGTTTTGTAGTCGACTCTCTCTCTGAACTCCTGGTAGTTCATTGCGGGAGACCGGCGTGAAGGGGCGGGAGGGCCTGGGGGAAGGGGAGGGGCCTGGGCGAGGGGGGCGGGGCATCATAGCGCGTGATCCTCCCTTTCAGGTAGCGCTCGATGCAGAGACCCGCCAGCGGTGCCGCCTGCGTTCCGCCGAACCCGGCGTTTTCGATCAGCATGGCCACCGCGATGCGCGGGTTGTCGAACGGGGCGAACCCGATATACCAGGCATGATCGGGACCGTGGGGATTCTGCGACGTTCCCGTTTTTCCGGCGCTCTGGATGCCCGGGATCCGGGCCATGCCTCCGGTCCCCCCCGGTTCTTCGACAACACGGCGCATTCCCTCGCGGACGACCTTCCACGTGTTCTCGGAAACGTCGATGTGCCGTGTCTGGAACGTCAGCGTGTCCACGGCACGGGGGGATTTTTCGACGATGGCACGTGCGAGGTGCGGCTGGTGATAGTCGCCCTCCGTTGCCAGGGCCGCCGCGTAGCATGCCATCTGGAGCGGCGTCACGCCCAGTTCCCCCTGGCCTATTCCCAGGCTCGGGAGGAAGCCGCGCGTCCAGCCGCTTTTGCCGTACCGCCTGTCCATGTAGGCGGTCGACGGCAGGAGTCCGGGGTTCTCCTCGTAGATGTCGATCCCCGTCAGACGGCCGAAGCCGAATTCGCTGCCGTACTTGCTCCACGCATCGAGCCCGGTCTTCATCATGCACTGGTAAAAATACACGTTGCACGAGTGCTGGATTGCCGACACCATGTCCATGCTGCCGTGCACGTGGAGGTCCTTGAACACTTTGTTTCCGAGCCGGAACGCGCCCGTGCAATTCACGCGCCAGGACGGCGAGACGCTTCCGGTTTCGAGCGCGGCGATGGCGAGGAGCATCTTGAACGTCGACCCCGGGGGGTAGCGCGTGAGCGTGGCGCGGTTATACAGGGGTGACGCATCGTCCTCATTGAGCGAGCGCCAGATGTCGGGCGGCGTCACCCCGCTGAATGCGGAAAGGTCGTAATCGGGCTTGCTCACCATGGCCAGGATCCCCCCGTCGCGGGGATCGATGGCGACGAACGCGCCGCGCCGGCCGGTCATCAGGGACTCTGCGAAGGCCTGGAGGCCGAAGTCCATCGTGAGGATGAGATCGTTTCCCTCCACGGCCGGGACATCGTTCTTCCCGTTCTCGAACCGCCCGATCACCTGTCCCCGGACATTGACCATGCTGAATTCCGCCCCCTTCTGCCCGCGCAGCGTCGGCTCGTACCGCGCCTCCAGACCCGCCGATCCCACGACATCGCCCGGAGCGTACTCGTCCACCTGCACCTTCATCTGCGATTCGGAGATCTCCTTCGTGTAGCCGAGGGTGTGCGATGCCAGCGCGCGGGTCGTGTACCAGCGCTTGGACTCCACCTGGTAATCGACACCCGGGAGCCTGTCGCGGTTCTCTTCGAGCGCCGCCAGCGTCCGGAAGTCGATGTCCCGCTTGATCTTCACCGGCGCGAAGCGCGAGTAGGCCTCCCCCTTCCTGAGCCTGTCGCGGATAAACTCGGGATCGAGCGAGAGGAGCCGTGAAAGGTAATCGATCGTGTGCTTGTCGAACTCGAAGGGCATGATCGTCACGGTGAAGGCCGGACGGTTGTCGACGACGAGCGTCCCGTTCCTGTCGAAAATATAGCCGCGGACGGGTTCTTTCGGGATCGTGCGTATGCTGTTCTCTTCCGATTTCCTGCCGTACTCTTCGCTGTAGATCATCTGCAGCTGGAAGAGCCGTGCGAAGAAGAACAGGAACATGAGCCCGATGACGGCGTACATCGTGCGCCGTTTTCCGTAGATCGCTATGTCGTCCTGCTGGGGCATGGCTGGGGGCGCTGTGAATTCCCGGGAGTCGGTGCGGGGGAGGCCCTCCCGCGTTCTACAGAAGCGCGCGCCGGGCGAACACGAACGTTGGAATGAGACCGACCGCCGCGGTGTAGACTGCGGCGGGAACGCCGTACAGGAGGATGGCCTCGTACCAGTGTGCGCCGCTTCCCTGCAGAAAGATAACGAAATAAATCAGATTATGCACCAGCGACACGGTGAGGATGATGACGATGAAACGGTAGCTGCCGAGGGTCTGCAGGGTCTTGTTCTCGTTGAAGAAGTACCCGGCGACGAACCCCCCGGCTGTCATCGAGAGCGCCGTCAGTCCGAGCATGCCGTCATTACCGCTCAGGAGGTCGAGCACGAGCCCCGTGAAAAAGCCCGCGACGGTCCCGGCGATCTGTCCCCGACGGAGCGCAAGGTAGACGATCCAGATCAGCGCGAGGTCGGGCGGGAGGCCCGCGACGGCGAGATACCGGGCGAGGGTGGTCTGGAGGAGGAGGAAGACGATGGTCAGGGCGATGTCGGTGATCGTTGTGCGCATGGGGATCACTCGCGGACCCTGTGTTCGAGCGCGATCTTCTCGCTGTCGGGGACCGACGTGATGACGAAGACCTCTTCGAGGCGCGAAAAATCGACCGCCGGTTTGACCTCAATGGACTGGAAGAGCGAGCCCTCCGCGCCCCGCGCCGAGGACACCACGCCGATCCGTATCCCCCGCGGGAAGTAGCTGCTGTACTCGGAGGTGATCACGACGTCACCCGCCTGGACGTCGAGCGTCTTGGCGACATCCTGCAGGGAAAGCACTGATCCCCCCTCCCAGCGGATGATGCCGTCCACCCGGCTCCGCTCGATCTTTGCGCTGACCCGGATGTCCCTGTTGAACAGGATCTGGGCCACCGCGTAGCTGCCGCTCGTGGCGACGATCTTCCCCGCCAGGCCATTCTCGGTGACGATCGGCATGTCGACCCGGATGCCGCTCCGTTCGCCCGCATCGAGCGTGACGGTGTTCCTGAGGAGCTGGAGGTTCTTTCCGATCACGTTGGCCGCCGCGTAGCCGAATTCCCCGTGCCCCTTCAGAGCGAGAAGCTGCCGCAGCCTCAGGTTCTCCAGCCGGGCCTCCCTCAGCCTGTTCACCTCGTCGGCCAGCGTCACGTTCAGCTCCCGGAGCACCTGGTTTTCTCGCCTGAGGTCGAAGAAGTTCGGGATGACCCCCAGGGCGTTCTGCAGGGCGCCCACGGACACGACGGTGACGGACCTGATCGTCCGGATCTGCGCATCGTCGTTGAGAGCAAGAAGGACGACGGAAACGGCAAGGAGCACCCCGACGACGAGGTACTCCTTGAACAGGAACAGGAACTCGTACAGGCGTCGCATCATTGGAGCTCAGTACCGTCGGCTCTTGATGAGCACTTTTGAGTATTTGCCGAGATTGTCGAGGACCTTGCCGGTCCCGCGGACGACCGCGGTCAGCGGGTCCTCGGCGACGTGGACCGGCAGGCTCGTCTCGAGCCTGAGCCGCTCGTCGAGCCCCTTCAGGAGCGCCCCGCCTCCGCTCAGCATCACACCCCGGTCGAGGATGTCGGCCGAAAGCTCCGGGGGCGTCCGCTCGAGCGTGAGCTTCACCGCCTGCACGATCTGCAGGACGGGCTCGCTGAGTGATTCGCGTATCTCGACCGAGCTCGCCTCCGTGGTCTTCGGGATGCCGTTCACCAGGTCGCGTCCCTTCACCTGGATCGTGATCTCCTCCTTCAAGGGCATCGCGGAACCGACCTCGCATTTGATCGCCTCCGCCGTGCGCTCGCCGATGAGGATGTTGTGATTCTTCTTGAAGAACTGGATGATGGCGTTGTTCATCTCGTCCCCGGCGATGCGGACCGATTCCTCGTTGACGATCCCGGAGAGCGCGATGACGGCGATTTCCGTGGTTCCCCCGCCGATGTCGACGATCATGTTCCCGACCGGCGCCTCGACATCGAGCCCCACGCCGATCGCGGCGGCCATCGGTTCGGCGATCAGGTGCACCTCCTTGGCTCCCGCGTGCTCCGCGGAATCCCGGACCGCGCGCTTCTCGACTTCGGTCACGCCGCTGGGAACGCACACGACGATCCGGCGGCTCGGCATCCAGTTGGCGTGGATCTTCTTGATGAACTCGCGGAGCATGCCTTCGGCCATTTCGAAGTCGGCGATCACCCCGTCTTTCATCGGGCGGATCGTGCGGATGTCCCGGTGGGTCCGTCCGAGCATTTCCTGCGCTTCCTTCCCGATGGCCACGATCCTCTTCGTGTTCCTGTCGAACGCCACGATCGAGGGCTCATTCAGCAGAATGCCTTTGCCTTTGACGTAGATGAGGGTGTTTGCGGTCCCGAGATCGATCGCAAGATCTGCCGAGAAAAGCGAGAACATGCTCATGGGGGAGCGAGGACGTTTAGTGATGAATGAGCCGGCGGTTGCGCCGCGTTCCGGCGTACCTAGTGGCGAAAATGACGTGTCCCTGTAAAAACCATTGCAATGCCGTTCTGGTCGGCCGCGGCGATGACTTCGCCGTCGCGCACGGATCCTCCCGGCTGGATCACGGCCGTGGAGCCGGCATGAACCGCCTCGAGGAGCCCGTCGGCGAACGGGAAGTACGCATCCGAAGCAGCCGCAGAGCCGTGCAGGTCAAGCCCGGCGTCGTGCGCCTTCTGCGCCGCGATCTTCGCGGACTCCACGCGCGACATCTGCCCGGCGCCGACGCCGAGCGTCCTGTCCGCGGCGGCGTAGACGATGGCGTTGGACTTGACGTGCTTTGCCACGCGCCAGGCGAACCGGAGGGACGCCGTTTCCTCCGCGGTCGGGGAGCGCCGGGTGACGACGCGGAATGCCTCGTTCTCCGTCCCCCCGGCGTCGGGGTCCTGCATGAGGAATCCCCCCGGCACGCTCCGGATGTCCGGGTCGCGCCTCCCGCGGACGTCTCCGCGGATCTCGATGATCCTCCGGTCCTTCTTCTTCCGCAGGAACTCGAGGACATCGGGGGGAATGCCCGGGGCAAGGATGACCTCCGTGAACACCTCGTTGATCCGTCCGGCGGTTTCCATGTCCAGCGGCCTGTTCAGCGCGACGATCCCGCCGAACGCGGACGTCCTGTCCGTGGCGATCGCACTGGCGTACGCGTCGGCGAGAAGGGGAGCGCTTCCGACGCCGCACGGGTTCGTGTGCTTGATGATGGCGACGGTCGGCTCTTCGAATTCGCCGACAAGGAGCGCCGCCGCGGAAATATCCACGATGTTGTTGTACGAGAGTTCCTTGCCGTGCAGCGTGCGGAAGAGCGACGAGAAATTGCCGTACAGCGCTCCCCGCTGGTGGGGATTTTCTCCGTACCGGAGGTCGTACTCCTTGGGGGCCGTGATCCGGAGCGTCGCGGGAAGTCCCGCCGCCCCGTTGCTGCCGGCCTCGAGGTAGGCGGCGATCGCGGCGTCATACGCGGAGGTGTGGCGGAACACCTCGCGCGCCAGGTCCGCGCACGTTGCTTCCGCGACGCAGCCGCCGCTGGATTGCATCTCGGCGAGGACGGCGGGATACCGGTCGGGATTCACGATCACGGCCTTGTGCCGGAAATTTTTCGATGCCGAGCGGAGCATCGACGGTCCGCCGATATCGATCTGCTCGAGGGCCTCCTCGAGCGTCACGCCGGGGCGCGCCACGGATTGTGCGAACGGGTAGAGGTTGACGACGACCATGTCGATCGGTGCGATCCCCAGTTCCGCGGTCTGCCGCACGTGATCCGCGTCGTCCGGGAGCGCCAGGAGGGCCCCGTGGATCATCGGATGGAGCGTCTTGACGCGCCCCCCGAGAATCTCGGGGAACCCCGTCACGTCGGAGACATTGCGGACATCGATCCCCGCCGCCCGCAGGGAAGAGGCGGTCCCCCCGGTGGAGAGGATTTCGACGCCCATGGCCTTCAGGGCGGCGGCAAATTCAACGATGCCGCGTTTGTCGGAAACACTGATCAGCGCTCGGCGAATCTTGGGCACGGTACTCTCCGGTGATACAGTCAGTGGCGGTCGTGCACGGGGGCATCTTCGATCTGTGCGATCCGCCGGATCGCGGCGGGGTAGAGAGCGTGCTCCGCCGTCAGCACCCGTGCGGCGAGCGACTCGGGCGTGTCGCCGGGAAGCACCGGGACCGTCTGCTGGAGCACGATCTTCCCGTGATCATATTCCTCGTCAACATAATGCACGGTGGCCCCGCTCGTCTTCTCTCCCGACGCGAGGACCGCCTCGTGCACGCGCATCCCGTACATCCCTGTGCCGCCGAACCGCGGCAGCAGGGCCGGGTGGATGTTGACGACCCTGCCGCGGTATGCCGCGACGACGTCGGGCGGCACCCGCTTCATGTAGCCGGCCAGCGCGATGAAGTTCACACCGTGTTCACGCAGCGCGGACAGGACCGTGTCGACGAACGACCGTTCGTCAGGAAACAACTTCTGGCTCAGGTGAATGGCGGGGAGAGCGTTGGCCCGGGCGATGCCGAGTATGCCCGCGCCGGAGTTGTTGCTGACAACAAGAGAAATCCGGGCGCCGGGGATATTCCCCTGCTGAATAGCCGTCAGGATCGCCCTGAAGTTCGATCCTGCTCCGGAACCAAATACGGCTATATTCAGCATGGGAAAAAATTACGACAAAATAGAAAGAAATTCAACAATCGTACCCGCCGGGCCGTCACGTCGTCGCGGGTTCCAGCAGCGTCAGCGTTCCCGCCCCCGCGTCAAGCCGGGCACGGATGCCGAGGGGGACCGTCACCATGGCTCTCTCGTGACCGATCGGCAGTCCGGTCAGAAAGGGCCTCCCGGCCTTTTCCGCCTTCCCCGCCATGATGGCCGGGAGTGAAAGCGACGGGGCGGCGGGGTCCTTCGGCGTGCAGTCGGTGAACATGCCCATCGCCAGCCCCGCAGCACGGGAGAGCACACGGGCGTTCTCGAGATGCGTCAGCATCCTGTCGACACGGTAGGGTTCCTCGCCGATCTCCTCGAGGAACAGAATGCACTTCCCCGTATCGGGCATGTACGGCGTCCCGAGAAGGGAAACGAGGAGCGAGAGGTTTCCGCCGAGCAGCCGGCCGGTCGTCGATCCTCCCCGTTTCATGCCGGCGGCGGAGCCGCCGGCAACGGCCACCGTCGCCTGCCGCTCCGGGCTCGAGATCATTCTCCAGAGAGACTCCTCGGCAACAGGGTTCACATCATCGGCAAGGTCCACCGCGGGCATCGGTCCGTGGTACGTCACGAGCCTGCATTTTGTCCAGATCGCGAGAGCCAGCGCGGTGATGTCGCTGTACCCGACGAAGACCTTGGGGTTGCGGGCGATGAGCGTGTAGTCCAGACGGGACAGGAGACGGGGCGTGCCGTACCCTCCGCGTGCGCAGAAGATCCCCCTGACCTCCCGGTCCGCGAACATCGCGTGGATATCCTCCGCCCTCTCCTCGTCCGTCCCGGCGAGGTATCCCGTCTGCCGGGCGGCGTTGCGCCCCACCGTGACACGGTATCCCCGTCCCTCAAAATAGCGGACGCTCCTCTCGATCCGGGATGCATCAAACACCGGACTTGCCGGGCAAATGATGCCGAGCAGGTCACCTTTCTTCAATCGTCGTGGGACGAGCATTTTCACGCGCGGCTCCGTCTGAACTGGCCAGCAGGAAAGATAGGGTTTTTTCGCATCAGATGGGGCCAATTGCCGTTAGGGAGCGGGCTTCGTAAATTGAGCCGGCCGCATCCGGGCCGCCGGACCTCACATTCCCGTTTCCACCCTCAAGGAGAAACACCATGGTATTCCTGCTCTGTATCGTCATCGCGCTCGTGGCTCTCATTGCCTGGCGGGCCGCATCAAAGAAAGTCCAGGAACGCAACCAGGCGTTCAAAGGCGTCGCGGGACTTACGGGCCTCGCCGCGGTCGTCTTCATCGTACTGGCGGTTCTTCAGTGTTTCACGATCATCCCCGCGGGTAACGTCGGCGTTGTCGACGTGTTCGGCGTCGTGTCCGACAACACGATCCGCTCGGGAATCAACCCCGTCAATCCCCTCGCGCACATCATCAAGTTCTCGATACAGACGACCGAGCACAAGGAGACGATGCAGGTTCTCTCGCGCGAAGGGCTGACGATCGGGCTCGAGATCAGCGTCCTGTATCACCTCGACCCGGATTCGGCGGCGAGCGTTTACAGGAAGATCGGGACGGAGTATACCGACGTCGTCCTGATCCCCCAGTTCCGATCGATCAGCCGCGCGGTGACGGCGAGTTTCCAGGCAAGCGCCCTCTATTCTTCGGAGCGGGAGAAGCTCGGGACGGACATTCAGCAGGAGCTCGCCGCGGTCACGGCACCGCGCGGGATCGTCGTGGAGACCACCCCGCTCAGGAACGTGGCGCTCCCGTCGCAGCTGACGGACGCAATCGAGCAGAAGCAGCGGGCGGAGCAGGAGAGCCAGCGGATGGAGTTCATCCTGACGAAGGAGAAACAGGAGGCGGACAGGAAAAGGATCGAGGCCAAGGGCATCGCCGACTTCCAGACGATCGTCGCCCAGGGGATCAGCGAGCCCCTGCTCAGGTGGAAGGGGATCGAGGCCACGGAAAAGCTCGCTGCGTCGGCGAACACGAAGGTGATCATCGTGGGATCGGGCAAAGACGGGCTTCCCGTCATCCTTGACACGAAATAAGGGGCCCCGCCCCCCGAGTGTTCCGAATGAACGGGAGAGTCCGTATATTGTTCCCATTCATTGATCACCAGGGGAAGAGTGTGCTCCGACGCTGTATCCTGCCGATTGCGCTTCTCGCCGTTCTGACAACGTCTGCGCCGGGAGCCTCCGGCGACGGGGGGACGCCGACAAGCGTCCTCATCGTCGTCGAGGGGGGGACCTCGATGAAGAGCTCCGCCATCGCCCGGGGACGGGAGCTCGCGGACCTGCTCGGGCACTTCAACGCCACGGCGCGCGTCCTCGGCGTCGATGAGTACGTGCCGCACACGTTTTCCCGATACGACCTGGTATTCTTCATCGGTTTCAACGCGGTCTACACTCCCCCGGCAAGGTTCCAGGATGACGTCCTTGCGTCGACGACGCCGGTGATCTGGATGGACACCGGGTTCAAGGAGTTCTCCTCTCGGGCGGACGTGAAGAAGAAATACGGGTTCAGCGTTTCCCACATCGACTCGCTCAGCGTCTTCGACGTCGTCAGGGCCGGCGACAACACCTTCACGAAGGGCGAGCCGAACATCAACATGATCGAGATCTCGGACCGGAAGAAGGTCACGGTCGCCGCCACCGCTCTCTCGACCGGGAAGCACTGGGAGGTCCCCTACATCGTCCGCTCCGGGAACCTCATGTACATTGCCGACTGCCCGTTCGCCTCCGCCACGGAGACCGACCGGTACCTGTATTTTGCCGACATGCTCCACGACCTTCTCCGTCAGCCCCACGAAACCTCGCACACCGCGCTGATCCGGATCGAAGACGTCAATCCGCTGGAAAATCCGGCGAAGCTCCGCGAGATCGCCGACATTCTCTCCTCGCGCAACGTCCCGTTTCTTGTCGGGGTCATCCCCTTTTACAGGAGTCCCGCCGAAGGCATCAGCGTCAGCCTGTCGGACAGGCCCGACCTCGTCGACGCGCTGAAATACATGGTGCAGAACGGCGGCACCATCGTCATGCACGGCGTCACGCACCAGTACCGCGGGACGACCGCGGTGGACTTCGAGTTCTGGGATGAGACCACGAACCGCCCGATACGGGAGGAAACCGCCGAAGGGATCGCCCGCAAACTGGACGCGGGGATTCAGGAGTTCATGAAGAACGGACTGTACCCGCTCGTCTGGGAGACCCCCCACTACACCGCATCCATCAAGCTGTACGAGACCGTCAGCAGGTACTTCAGCACGGCGATGGAACAGCGGCTGGCGATCGAGGACGCCGACGCGGGACAGTACTTTCCGTACATGATCAACAAAGACCTGTACGGTCAGCGCATTATTCCGGAGAACCTCGGCTACGTTCCCCTCGATCCGGATCCGGCGGTCGGGGAAGCGGCGGTCAGGCGCATCATCGCGTCGGCGAAGGTCAACCTGGCGGTGAGGGACGGGTATGCCTCTAATTTCTTCCATGCATTCGTCGACCTGGACCTGCTCAAACAGATTGTCGACGGCGTGCAGGCCCTCGGGTATACCTACATGGATGTCAAGGACCTCACCCACTGGGTCAAACTGAAGGACCGGATCATCCTGTGCGGCTCCCAGGATTATACGATCACGCTTGACGACCAGTATCTCCAGGAGACCACGTTCGACCGGAACGGGGATATCGTCGCCACGACGACCTCGGACAAACGGCTCAAGGGGCCCGTTACGCGTCACGTCACGCTCGAGCCGGGGCAGATCTACAAGGCCGAACCCGTGGAGTTCAGGGAGAAGAGCCCCTCCCTTGCGGAACGCGTTGTCAGCGGGGCGGGAAGAATCTACGAACGCCTGACCGGGCAGGAGGACACCTGGCAGGAAGCGCGCGTCGCGATACTCTGGAATCAGTTCGCCGCGGGGGCGGCGTTCGACGATCAGGCGTCGTTTGCCGGGGTCATGAAGAGCGTCAACATCGCCGTGGACACCGTGTTCGTCGGTCAGAAGGTCCGCCCCGATCCGTACAACCTGCTGTTCATCCCCTACACGTTCGTGGATTCGCTGCGCGACGAAGATTACGATGCAATCACGCGGTTCGTCCGGGAGGGGGGAAACGTCGTCACCGACATGCCGACGGATCTCTCGAAGGAGCTCGGGATCACGTCCGGAGAAACGCATCTCCGGGTGACCCACGTCCGGGACCGCCTCTTTCCTGACGAACGGATCGTGTGGCGGTATCCCGAGCTTGCCACCAAGTTCGACGTCGAGGGGCTCGATGAGGTGTTCTGCGTCGACGAGGATACCGACGCGCCCCTGGTTGTCGGCAAGTCCTTCGGCCGGGGGAAGGTCATCTACTTTTCGACGAGGTTTGACCCCCGCTCGCGGGAGGGTTACAGCCTCTATCCCTACCTCATGGAGTACATCGGCCGGTACTTCCGTCTCGGCCCCGTCGTCCGGCGCGATCACCTGGAGGTATATTTTGAGCCCGGATCGCGGGCCAGGACGATGAGCACCGAGGCGCTCGTAAAGCAATGGGTGCGGCTCGGGGTCAGCGTCCTGCACGTGTCAGGATGGCACCAGTATCCGAAATACACGTACGATTATCAGCGTCTCATCTCGCTCGCCCACGCGAACGGGATCCTCGTGTACGCCTGGATCGAGCCGCCGCAGGTCAGCCAGAAATTCTGGGACGACCATCCGGAGTGGCGGGAGAAGAACGTCGAGGAGGCGGACGCCCGGGCGTCCTGGCGGTATCCGGTGGCGCTGACGGACACCGCGTGCCTGCGCGCGATGGTGGCGGAGTACAGGAAACTCCTGGAGCAGTTCGACTGGGACGGGGTGAACCTTGCGGAGCTGTACTTCGAATCCGGGCGCGGGTTCCAGGACCCCCTCCTCTTCACCCCCATGCACCCCTCGGCGCTCGCGGATTTCAGGAAGAAATACGGATTTGAACTCGACGAAGTCCTCGATTCGACGTCCGTGGATTACTGGAAGGTGAATCCCGAGGCACGGCGTCTTGTCGTCGAATACAGGATCAAAGCGCTGGAAGGGGTGTACGAGCGGCTGCTCCCCGTGTTCGGCGCGATCAGTGCCGCGCGCCCGGGCTTTCAGGTCATCGTCACGGCGATGGACAGCTACGGGGCTCCCGAGCTCCGGGAATATGTCGGGGTCGACATGAATTCCATACTCGCCCTTCAGAAGAAATACGGGTTTCTGCTCCAGGTGGAGGACGCCGAGCGGATGTGGGCGACGGTCCCCTCCCGGTACGTCGACATCGGGAAGAAGTACACCCGGATGCTCGGGGACAGCTCGCACCTCCTGCTTGATCTGAACATCGTTGCGGGCCCGCGCAAGCCGGACCAGGTGACGCCCTTCCCGACCCTCATACAGACCGGGACGGAGAGTTTTCTCCTCGTCCGCGCGGCGTCGCTTGGAGCTCCCCGCATGACGATCTATTCCGAATCCAGCGTGAATCCGCAGGACCTGAAGTTCTTCCCGTTCGCGCTCGCCAGCGATGTCCAGTACCGGCGCACGAGCCACGGGTACGAGGTGTCGTCCCCGTATTCTTTCACGCTGAAGCTCCCCCCGGAGGTCAGGGCGATCCGCATCGACGGGATGCTCCACTCCCCCTCCCGGGAGAACGTCTTCCTGATTCCGGCGGGCACACACACGGTGAACGCGGGGGGAGACCAGCCCCCGACGTTTTCCACGCATGAGCTCGATGCCCGCATCCTCTCGATCAATGGGAATCTTCTTTCCGTCGTGCAGGGGATCCGCACGATGTCGTTCACGTACGAGGGGGACACGCGTGTGCTGGTGGCGCTCAACAGGGAGGCGACGGCCCTGAGCGTGGACGGCGAGCCCCGGCCGATCAGCCCGCTCAGGGGGAACGATTGTTTCACCCTTGTCCTCCCTCCCGGCAGACACAGCGTCCACGTCGTTCTCGGCGACGTGGTCTCCTACGGGGTCAGCCTCACGTCCTTCTGGTCATCGAACGCCATCGCGGTGTTCGGCTCGACCGCCGTGCTCCTGCTCCTGGGGATGTACATCGCGCTCAAAATCGTCCGGCGGCGCTACGCATGACACTCCTGGAAATCGATCTCAGTCTCCTGTTCGTCGTCGCCGTCATCCTGATCTGGTTCATGATCGGCTACCAGTTCGTCCTGACGGTTTTCGGGTACGTCAATTACGTGAAATCGCTGAACCGGAAGCTCGCGATCGACAGGATGACGTTCGATTTTCCCTCCTGCACGATCCTCATCCCCGCCCACAACGAGGAAAAAGTCATCGGCGCCACGATTGCCGCCATGCTGCGCCTGGAATATCCGAAGGACCGGCTGAGCATCCTCGTCATCAACGACGGCTCCACCGACGCAACGCGGGAGATCATCCTCGCGGCGGCCGGCAGGGACAGCCGCGTCAGGCTCTTCGACGTGCCGGAGGGTGAGGGGGGGAGGGGAAAATCCCGAGCCCTGAACCTGGCGATGACGCAGGTTCAGGCCGATGTCGTCGCCGTCTACGATGCGGACAATACACCGGACAGGAATGCCCTCCGGTACCTCGTCGCGCAGCTGCTCGAGAACAGCGAGCTGGGAGCGGCGCTCGGCAAGTTCCGCACGGTGAACAAGGACGTCAACCTGCTGACCCGGTTCATCAACATCGAAACGCTCAGTTTTCAGTCGATGCTGCAGGCCGGACGCTGGCAGATGCACAACATCGCCACGCTTCCCGGGACGAACTTTGTCGTCTGGACCTGGCTGATCCGGCAGCTCAACGGGTGGGATGAGGAAGCCCTCACCGAAGACTCGGAGCTGAGCATCAGGATCTATCAGGAGGGATACAAGATCAAATTCGTGCCGTACGCCGTCACGTACGAGCAGGAGCCGCAGTCCTGGAGCGTCTGGGTCAGGCAGCGGGTCCGGTGGGTGAGGGGGAATAACTACGTGCTGGGGAAGTTTCTGAAGCACATCCGGCAGTTCCGGAGCAAGCGCCTGATGTTTGACGTGCTCTACACGCTCTCGCTGTATTACGTGTTCTTTGTCGCGATCGTGATTTCTGACCTGCTCTTCATCGTGAGCGCGGCAAACCTCGTGACGATCTCTCTGCCGGGGCCGTACACATTCGTCTGGATCATGGCGTTCTTCCTTTTTCTCGGGGAGACGATGCTCGCGATTTCGTACGACGGGGAGGACCGCCTGAAGCACATCCCCGTCCTCATCCTGATGTATTTCTCGTATTGTCAGCTCTGGATCTACATCGTGATCAAGGCGCTGTGGATCGAATACGTAAAAAAGGAGAAGCGGACGTGGGATAAAACCGTCCGCTTCGATGTTGATGCCCGATCACAGGTCCCCCCGCGGGGAGTGTAAGCCGATCCCGCCGGCACCGGGTCCGGCCCGGGGATTACCCCCCGGTCTGCGGTGCGGGAGAGCTGTCCACTCCGTATTCCTCCAGGACGGCTTTCAGCTGGCCGTAGTCTGCCGTCTTCAGATAGACCCCGCACGTCCTGCATTCGTCGCTCTTCGACTGCCAGGTTTTCCCCGTCACAATCCAGCACGGGGATCCATTCGATGTACTGCGCGGGCAGGCCGACCTCCCCTCGTCCGTGCATCCGTTCATTTTCCAGCACGGGACGAGGGACATCAGCCGGCGGATGCCGGCGATGCTTACCTTCTCCGTGTTGATCGTCCGGCGGATCGAACGGATGCGCTCGAGATCCGATTCGGCAAAAAGCCGGTGCCGTGAAGCCTTCCGGAGAGGAATGATCAGGCCTTCCCGCTCATACATCCGGATCGTGGGGACAGACACTCCGATAAGATCAGCGGCCTCGCCGATCGTGTAGAGCCTCTGCCCGGTCTTCTGCATCATTGCGGCTGTCGTATTCGCATACATGGCAATACCCCTTCGATACCATGATTCAAACTAACAGATTTTGTGCCAGTTGCACTTTCGGCGAAAAGAGAACGCATTGTGGGTTCCCGGGTTTCCTACAACCGTGATTCCGAACTTTGGGTCTCCAGAATTCTTATAATTGCACAAGTTGAGGGCTGAAACCTCAGGGAAACGCGCCCGGTTGTATATTCCAGAGCCGCTTCCAGAGCGGCACACGACAGGATGAGCATATGGAACCAGGGATCCCCGGATTCACATTTAACGACCTCTTCGAACCACGGCGGCTGGAAGACCTGACGCGTCTGTTCTCGGAAGATCTCCTGGCGCGCGACAGTGACCTCCACAAACGATATATGGAATACAGGGGGGGACGGCTTTCAGGCACCGTGGAGCTTTCGGAGCTCCTGACATCGCTCGCGCCTTACCTGGGCGGTTTTCTCGCCCGCATATTCGGCCTGGAGCGGGAGCGCGCGGCGATGATACTCCGGGCACGACGCGAGGAAGTCCTTTTCCGGGTCAAAAAGGATTTCTTCGTCCGGCGCGTTCTGAAAAAGTATACCGCGCCCGGGATGGTCGGGGAGAATCTCATCACGCTCGAACGGGAAACCGGGCGCATCGTCGATGCGCTTCCCGGAATCCCCCGGACGGACGACGAGCTCGCGCTCGCGTCCGCGATTGATCTCCTTCTCAGTCACGAACGGTACGCGAAAGTCGCACTTCCCCCGCAGACGCGCGGGTTTCTCACCGGGGTTGCGCTCGCGCTCGACGCCGGCACCGGAACCGGCGACGCGGAGCTGAAGGCATTCCTTGCCTCGCTCCTGGAGCCGTTCGAGAAGCTCCTTGCCGTTCTGCATTACACGGACAACCCGAGAGCGGGGAGCTGGGTCATGTTCCGCGTTCCCCGTCCCTCGGATGTTCACCATCTCGTGGAATCCCGTGTGTCCGACGATCCGGCCCCCGGGGCGCACGGCGGGATCGCCTCGCACCTCAGGCGGCGGGACGGTTTCGACCTGACCGACAACCGGTTCAGCCTGAGGGAAGTGGAGAGCGAGGTCGACTACTGCATATTCTGTCACGAGCGGGACAGGGACTCCTGTTCGAAAGGGTTTGCAGCGGGAGGGGAGTACCGCCGGAACCCGCTCGGGTACGAGCTCAAAGGGTGTCCCCTCGACCAGAAGATCTCCGAGTCCCATGCGCTCATGGCGGGCGGGGATGCGCTCGCCGCCCTTGCCGTCATCATGCTCGACAATCCGATGGTCCCCGGCACAGGGCACCGCATATGCAACGATTGCATGAAGGCCTGCATCTTCCAGAAACAGGATCCGGTGAACATCCCCCAGATCGAAACGCGGATCCTGACAGAGGTACTCGGTCTGCCGTACGGGTTTGAAGTCTACTCGCTGCTCACGCGCTGGAACCCGTTGAACGCGTCCCGCCCGCACGCCCTCCCGTACAACGGGATGAACATCCTCATCGTCGGCCTCGGCCCGGCGGGGTACACGCTCGCCCATTACTTCCTGAACGAAGGGTTCGGCGTGGTCGCGCTCGACGCCCTCAAGATCGAGCCGCTTCCGGGCGCCCTCGCCGGAGACGCCGCCGGCGGGTTCTCTCCGGTCAGGGACTACGACACGCTGAGGACTTCGCTCAGCGAACGGGTCCTCGCCGGGTTCGGCGGAGTCTCCGAGTACGGGATCACCGTCCGGTGGGACAAAAACTTCCTGACCGTCCTGCATCTGAACCTCGTGCGCCGGCGGCATTTCCGTCTCTACGACGGTGTCCGGTTCGGAGGGACGCTGTCGCTCGAGGAGGCATGGGCCTACGGTTTCGCACACGTCTGCTTCGCCACCGGCGCCGGGAAGCCGACCCTGATTGCCGTCAGGAACAACCTGCTCCGCGGCGTGAGGATGGCGAGCGATTTCCTCATGGCGCTGCAGCTGACGGGTGCGGGAAAAAAGGACTCGATGGCAAACCTCCAGATCCGCCTTCCCGCCGTCGTGATCGGCGGGGGACTGACCGCGATCGACACGGCGACAGAGCTCATGAGCTATTACCCCGTTCAGGTGTCGAAGATCCGCCGCCGGTACGACCGGCTCACCGCCCGGTACGGGAAGGCGCAGATCGATGCGATGTTCGATCCCGAGGAAAAGGCGGTCCTCGATGAGTTTCTCCTCCACGCACACGCGGTGGACGCGGAGCGCGCTCGCGCGGCGGAAGCAGGGGAAACGCCGGATTTCATTCCCCTTGTCAGGGAATGGGGAGGCGCGGCCATTTACTACAGGAAGTCGATGCTCGATTCGCCAGCCTACCGGCTCAACCACGAGGAGATCATCAAGAGTCTCGAAGAGGGGATATCGTTCGTCGAATGCATGAACCCCGTGGAGGCCGTTCCGGACGAGTACGGCGCGGTCCGTGAGATGCGGTTTGAACGGATGGTGTTCGCCGGAGGGAAATGGAAGCCGGAAGGAGAGACCGTTCCGATCCCCGCGCGCACCGTCGTGGTCGCCGCGGGAACCGTTCCGAACGTGATGTACGAGCGGGAGCACCCGGGGACGTTCCGGCTCGACGAACGGAACGAATTCTTCAGCACCCATGCGATCGACGACGATCTCAGCGGGAGACGCCTCGTTCCGGCCGCTGCGGGGGAGGAGGGGTTCTTTACCTCGTACGAGCACGACGGGCGGTTCGTCACCTACTATGGGGACAACCATCCCGACTTTGCGGGGAATGTCGTCAAAGCCATGGCCTCGGCGAAGAAAGGGTACAGGGCGGTCCTTCATCTCCTCGAGGAGGATCTGCGCGCCGCGCGGACGTCCGTCAGTGATGTTCGCAGGTGGGATGACCTGACCGGGCGCCTGGACCGCGATCTGCGTGCCGTCGTCGTCGCGGTGCACCGGCTCACGCCGACGATCACCGAGGTCGTCATCCGGGCGCCCGGGGCGGCAGGGAACTTCCGTCCCGGCCAGTTCTACCGGCTGCAAAACTACGAAGTGGATTCCCCCCGACTGGAGGATACCCTGGTGATGATGGAGGGGATCGCGCTGACGGGTGCGTGGGTCGATGCGGCAGAAGGGACGGTCAGCCTCATCACGCTGGAAGTCGGCGCCAGCTCGCGCATGTGTGCCCTGCTGAAACCCGGCCAGCGCGTGGTGCTCATGGGACCGACGGGCTCGCCGACCGAGATCACCGAAAACGGGACCGTGCTGCTCCTCGGCGGGGGACTCGGCAACGCCGTCCTGTTTTCGATCGCGAAGGCCTTCAGGGAGAAGAACAACAGGGTCATTTATTTTGCGGGCTACAGGCGGAAAGAGGACTTCTTCAAGAGGGAGGAGATCGAAGCGAACACCGATGTCGTGGTGTACAGCGTCGATGCCGGGGAGCCGATCGGGACAACCCGGGCGCAGGACAGATCATGCGTCGGCACGATCATCGAAGCCATGCTCCGGTACGCGCGAGGGGAGCTCGGCCCCGTCTCCCGTCCGCTCAACGATGCAACGAGGATGATCGCCATCGGTTCGGACCGGATGATGGCCGCGGTCGCCCGCGCACGGCGGGAGGAGCTCCGCCCCTACCTGAACGACCATCACGTGGCCATCGCTTCCGTCAACTCTCCGATGCAGTGCATGATGAAGGCGGTCTGCGCCCAGTGTCTCCAGCGGCACGTTGATCCCGTAACGGGGAAAGAGGAATTCGTGTTCACCTGCGCCAACCAGGACCAGCTCATGGACGAAATCGACTTCGGCCATCTCGGCCGCCGGTTAAGGGGGAACAGCGTCATGGAGAAACTCACCAACAGATGGCTTGATTATATTCTGGAGGCCCACCCCCTTCCCCGCGTCTGAGAGACCTCTTCCCCCGGCCGGCTCGTCAGGGACTATTCACCCGGCCCTGGGGGAAAAGGACAACTGATTCCTTATCTGGCTCCGTGCCACGTGTGCCAGTGGATGATTTTCCACCGGCCGTTCGCATCCTGCTGTATGACAATTGTGTGGTAATGCGGGTGCATATCCCCCGTCAGTTTTTCCGTCCGTGCGACGAGGTATCCGCTTCGCCCGTCTTCGGCCATCCCGCCGGTGAAAAACGCGACTTTTCTTCCCGGATCCTCAATTGTTTTCTTCCCTTCCCTCTGTTCTTTCAGAGCAAGCGAAAGCGGGTACAGATATCCTCGCGCCACGGCCTGTGCGCGATCGCCGATCACGTTTCTCACACTCCCGGTGTCGGGTAATCCGCCCTCGAGAACAAAGCGTGCAAAACTCACCATCAAGGAGGGAAAACCGCTGTACACAGTGTCGGTCCTCGTTGATTCCGGTTTCTCGGCGGTCCGGAATCTGAAGGGGACGGACACCCAGACATCGACCGGCATCCCTTTGATGGAGGCAGGTGTGAACCGAAATTGCATTGCCGCTTCGAGCGCGGAGTGATTGAAAATCTCCGCGTCACTCTTCAGCACGACAACCTCACGGGGCATCCCCGATTTGTCGACCCAGATTTTGACCCAGACCTTTCCTTCCATTCCCGCTTTCAATGCCAGGGCGGGATAGACGGGTTCCTTCTTTACAATAACCACCGGCTCCTTGTCGACATCGACAAAATCCGCCGGCGGGCGCGTCGTGTCGGCACTTCCCAACTGCCCGGCGGTGATCGATGCGAACGGTAATGTGCTGTCCGGCGGAGCAGCGGCATCCTGTGAATACACGATGCAGGCGCCGAATGTCAGGGCGGCCGTGAGCAAGGCGAACGTTTTCATTGTGATCCCTCGTATCTGATGTTCCGGCTAGTTGCTTTTATCCTGCCCGGCCGGCTGCTGCGCGTAGACGTCGACGGCGGGGAGGCAGGGAACAGAAACCACCTCGGGATTTTGCCACAGGGAAATGGAAATCACGGTGACCGTGATCAGTGCGAGCGCGACGAGCGCCGCCGACGGGAGCGGCACGGAGAGCCTGTGCGACCAGAGGGCCTGTACCCGTTCGCGGGCACGCTTCACACGTCCCCGGCGGAGCGGGCGTCCATGCAGCACCCTCCTGTCAAGCGACGGGGGAACCTCCGGCTCCGGCAGCGAGGCAAGTCCCGCCCGCACATCGAGCGAACGCCGGAGGAATTCCCGGCACCCGGCGCAATCCGCAAGATGGGTGAACATGCTTCCCTGCGACGCCGCATCGAGCGCATCGTCGATGTACGAGCTTATCAGCATCTGCTTCTCTTCGCACTTCATCGGTTTTCCCTTTCTTCGTTCCAGACTCCCGAAAGCCTCTCCGCCAGTGCCCTGCGTGCTTTGAAGAGCCTTGACTTTACCGAACTCATGCTGTCTCCCGTAATTGCGGCGATCTCCGTGTACGACAGTCCGTCGAATTCTCTCAGGAGAAGCACCTCCCGGTATTCGAACTTCAGGCATCCGAGCGCCTCCTGCACGCAGGACCGCACATCCTCCTTTTCGGCCAGCGAGAGAGGGGTTTCATCCGTCCAGACGGACCCGGCGTCCCCGGTGCCCCCGTCCCGCTGACGGCGGAGAAACATCAGTGCTTCGTTGCGCGCCACCGCGTAGAGCCATGATTTGACCGCCGCCGGCTGCGCGATCGACACCGATCCCGCGCTGAGTTTCATGAACGTCTCGTGCACCGCGTCCTCGGCGGCCTGTGTGTCTGCAAGAAGCCTCACGCAGAACGCGTACAGTGCACGCCTGTATCGCGTGTAGAGCTCGGCAAAGGCGCCTCGGTCTCCCGATTGAATCAGGGGGAGAAGTTCCTGGTCGCTTCTGGTTTTCACCGTTCTTCCGGGAAGTGCGGTTCTACGTCAAAGATGCTTAAAGACGGGAAAAGTTGCCCGCGATCCGGGCCGAAGAAGAATGAGCCGGGTGAAGGGAGGGAAAAAAAGAATTGCCCCGGGTGACCGGGGCAATCTGATATGGATCGATGGAGAGTGAAATGACCGGGGAAATTCTGTCTATTTGCCCTTCTTGCCGGCTCCGTAGTATTTTTCGGCATATTCGACGACCATCCGTTCAGTATTGTACACGGGGATGAGCGTTGCCATGGCGTGCCGGATCTTCTTCAGCCACCGGTGGGGGATGCCGTCTTTTCCCCGCTCGTAGAAAATGGGAACGATATCCTGTTCCATCACCGCACGGAGGGAAGCGCCGTCGATATCATCCTGCATCTGGTCCGTGCTGGCCGTGGTGTCTTCCCCGATCTTCCAGCCATTGCTCCCGTCGTACGCCTCGCGCCACCATCCGTCCATCGTGCTCAGATGGAGACCGCCGTGTATGGCGATCTTCATGCCGCTCGTGCCGCTCGCTTCCATGGGGCGCCGCGGCGTGTTGAGCCACACATCCGCCCCGGCCACGAGATGCCGTGCAACGTTGATGTCGTAGTCTTCGATGAATACCACCTTGCCGAACAGGTCGCCGCGCCGGGAGATATTGACGATCTCCTGGATGAAGCTCTTCCCGGCGTCATCGCGCGGGTGCGCCTTCCCGGCAAACACGAGCTGTACCGGTGTCTCCCTGTTATTGAGCAATCGAAACGCCCACTCGAAATCACGGAAGAACAGAGGAGCGCGCTTGTATGTGGCAAACCGTCGCGCGAATCCTATCGTAAAGACGTCGGGGGAGAGAAGGTGATCGAACATCCCCAGGTCGTTGTTGCCGTACCGGAGGCTCTGTTCGCTGAGCCGTTTTCTTGCGAACTCAATGAGTTCACGGCGGAGCGCCATCCGGAGAGCCCAGAGTTCCTCGTCCGAGACCTTCCTCGGAGAGAGGGCGTCGTGCCAGAAACTGGGTTCCCTGAGGTGCTCATGCCAGTGCGGTCCGAGACGGGTCGTCCAGAACTGGCTGGCGGTGGGGAGCGTCCATCCCGCCGTGTGGATCCCGTTGGTCACGTGTCCGATCGGGACCTTGTTGACGGGGGTCCCCGGGTAGAGCGACTTCCACATCTCCTGACTTACCCGCCCGTGCAGCTCGCTGACGCCGTTGGCGGAACGGCAAAACCGGAGGGCTAGCACGGTCATCGTAAAAGGTTCATCGCCGCTTTCCGGATGTTCGCGGCCGAACCGCATAAGCTGGTCAAGCGTAAGGCCTGCCGATTTCATGAATGCCTGGAATGATGCATTCATCAGACCCATATCAAACCGGTCATGTCCTGCGGGGACAGGCGTATGTGTCGTGAAGACGCACCGCTCCCGTACTAGTTTCGCGGCCACATCGAGACTCTTTCCGGCTGCAAGCTCCTTGCTGAGCAGCTCCAGCGTCAGGAACGCGGAATGTCCTTCGTTCATATGGAACGTCGCCGGTTTCAAACCGATTGCGCGCAGCATTCTGACGCCGCCGATTCCCAGGACGATTTCCTGTGCAATGCGTGTCGAGTTGTCCCCGCCGTACACGTGTGCCGTGAGCTCGCGGTACCTCTGGTCATTCTCCGGAAGATCGGTATCCAGGAGGTAGAGGTTGATGCGCCCGACGTGTATCGTCCATGCCTGAAGGCGGACCTGGGAATCACCGATCTCCACCATGCACGTCACCCTTCCTCCCTTCCTGTCGGTGACCGGCGTGATCGGGAGCCTGGCGGGATCATAGCTCGGATAGCGTTCCTGCTGCCATCCGTCTCCCGAGATCTGCTGCTGGAAATACCCCTGCTTGTAGAAGAGCGTGACTCCGGCAAGCGGCAGCCCCAAATCGCTCGCGGACTTGGCATGGTCGCCGGCGAGTATGCCGAGGCCGCCCGAGTAGATCCGGATGCTCTCGTGCAGTCCGAACTCGGCGCTGAAATACGCAATCGTTTCCCCCTTCAGGGCTCGCCCGTTCTTCGCTGTCCATGTCCGTTTGTTGGACATATATGCCTGGAAATCCCTGCACGCTTTCTGTACCCGGGAGTAAAAGGCCGGGTTCTGAAGTCTCACGCGGAGCTCGTGGGGGCTCACCCAGAGGAGGACCTCCACGGGGTTGTGGTTGCTCGTTTCCCAGACGTACGGGGAGAGCTCTCTGAAAATCTCTTGTGCCGAGGGATTCCATGACCACCAGAGGTTGTAGGCGAGACTCCGGAGATCCTCAACGGCTGCGTTGACTGCTTTATCGGAGACCTTTGTCGTTGTCACGGTGGACGCTCGATCCGGCGCTGTGGAACAATGGGTGGTATCCCCCCCCCTCTAGGGACGGGGGGCCTCCTCTGTCGACTCTGCTTTCTTTTTGGACATCCTGTTGCGGACGTTTGCGTCGAGATGCTTCTTGCGCACGCGTATGCTCTGCGGCGTCACCTCGACAAGCTCGTCGTCCCCGATCCATTCGATGGCCTGCTCGAGCGTCATGATGTGGGGAGGCTCGAGCCGGACCGCCTCGTCGGATCCCGAGGCGCGCATGTTGGAAAGCTGCTTCGTCCGGCAGACGTTGACGGTCATGTCCTGCTCGCGCGAGTTCTCCCCTACCACCATGCCCGAATACACCTTCGTCCCGGGCTCGATGAAAAATACGGACCGGTCCTGCAGCTTCCACATGCCGTAGGCGACGGCCTCGCCCGCTTCCATCGTCACCAGGGCCCCTTTCGTCCTGTGGGCCATCTCTCCCTTGTACGGCTCGTAGCCGTGGAAATTATGGTGGAGAACGCCCGTTCCCTTCGTCTGCGTCATGAACTCGCCGCGAAACCCGATCAGCCCCCGGGCGGGGACGATGAACTCGAGCCGCGTGTTCCCGCTGCTGGCGACCATGTTCTTCATTTCGCCCTTGCGGCGCCCGAGGTTCTCGATCACCACGCCGACAAACTCGTCGGGCACGTCGATGACGACATGCTCCATCGGCTCGGACAGCACGTCGGCGATCCGTTTGTAGATGACCTCGGGCCGGGAAACCTGGAGCTCGTATCCCTCGCGGCGCATGTTTTCGATCAGAATCGCCAGGTGCAGCTCGCCCCGCCCGCTGACCTTGAACGTATCGGGCGAATCCGTCAGCTCGATCCTGAGGCTGACGTTCGAACGGAGCTCGCGCGTGAGCCGTTCGCTCAGGTGCCGGGTCGTGACGTACTTCCCCTCGAGCCCCGCGAACGGCGAATTATTGACGAGGAAGTTCATCGAAAGGGTGGGCTCCTCGATCGCGACGAACGGGAGGGGCGTGGGATCCGCTTCGTCGGCGATCGTCTCGCCGATGTCCACGTCTTCCATCCCGGCGATGGCGATGATGTCGCCGGCGCCCGCGGATGTCACCTCGAGCCTCTTGAGGCCGTCGAACGTGTAGATCTTGGTCACCCGCGCGTCGTCGACGACGCGGTCCCGGTGGATGATCTTCATGGGGCCGCCGAGACGGATCGTCCCCCTGTGGATGCGGCCGATGCCGAGCCTGCCGAGATAGTCGTTGTAGTCGATCGTCGTCACGAGCATCTGAAACGGCGAGTCGACGTCGCCCGGCGGCGCGGGTACCTCGTTGACAATGGCGTCGAAGAGCGGGACCAGGTCGTTGTTGTCCTGGTCGAGCTCTTTGCGGGCGATCCCCTGCTTGGCGATGCAGTAGACGGTGGGGAAATCGAGCTGGGCGTCGTTGGCGCCGAGCGAAAGGAAGAGCTCAAACACAAGATCGAGGACTTCGTGCGGGCGCGCGTCCTTCCGGTCGATCTTATTGATGACGACGATCGGCTTCAGGTTCAGGTCGAGGGATTTCTTCAGGACGAATTTGGTCCCGGGGAGCGGCCCTTCGGCGGCGTCGACGAGAAGAAGGACGCCGTCGACCATGGTGAGCGTGCGCTCCACCTCCCCCCCGAAGTCGGCGTGACCCGGGGTATCGACGATATTGATCTTTACGCCGTTGTAATGAATGGCCGTGTTCTTGGCCAGGATGGTGATGCCCCGCTCGCGTTCCAGGTCGTTGGAATCCATCACCCGCGTGACGAGCTGCTGGTTCTGCCTGAACGTCCCCGTCTGCCGGAGCATATGGTCGACAAGCGTCGTTTTGCCGTGATCGACGTGGGCGATGATCGCGATGTTGCGTATGTCCCGTCTCTGCATGCCGTCCATTGTGCGAATAAAAAAGGCCTCCTGCGGATACCAATTGCCGGAGGTCAAAACTGAGATGCAGCTGGTTTCATGATGTCTGAGCGAAAGCCCTCAAAAATACGGAAATCCCCGGACAATTCCAACAGAGGCCCCTGGAGAGCGGCCCGTTCTCCTTCCCGGCGTGACAGCGCGCACGAAGGGGAGGCCCTTTCAGAGGAAAGTCGCCACGCCGAGCGTGAAATAGAACCCGCGGGGGGAGGAAAGCCGCCATGTGAAGTCCGCCCGGAAGAGTTCGAATATGCGGCTGATGCTGAACCCCGCCTCCCCGTACGATCCGGTGCGGGCTTCCGGGGGAGCCCCGGCGGCCGACCACGTGCGGGCCGCGCCGCCGAAAGCGATGAGGTCGATATTCAATCTGTACAGAAACGGAATTCCCAGAGCGAGGAGCGGAATATTCCGGAAATTGTGCTCGACGCTCAGCGCCGCGTATCCCGTTCCCGTGAATTCCCTCGGGCGCGTTCCGTGCATGACCCCGAACGGCGCGAACCCGTCAAGCGCGCTTTCGACGGAAAAAAGCCGCTGTACCGGAAGGCTCCCCGTCGCATCCCCGGCCGATGCGCGTATGCGAAATCCGGGGCTCATGAGGAACATCCGGCCGAACGTCGGGATGGAAAGCGTCAGGACGCCGTCAAGCCGGGTAAAATCGAAATCACCCCCCGTGAAGAGCGGGGACGAATGCTCGAGCGCTATTTCCAGGTTGTTCTGCAGCACGAAGTCGAGCGGCACCGGTTCCGGTCCGAGCCGGAGATCGAGCCTGAGAGATCCGAGTCTCCCCGCCGAGGCCGGGGGGTTGGCCCGGTAGAGGCGCGAGGGGACGAATATGCTGAAATTGGTCCGCTGGGAGAGCGGCCCTTCCCGCTCGGATGTGTACGTGATCGTCGACAGGATCTCCGCGGACGGGTGAAACCTGATGAAGCCGTCCCACCCTTCGGCGGAAAAGTAGTCGCGGTAATCCTCCTTGGCGAGAAGCGCGGAAAGCGAATTCGAAAGCGGATCGTAATACCCGTGGTCCGGGAAGTGATCGACGATCCGGTAGGCATCGGCGCCGAACCCGACGGACCTGTGAACAGCGGGGTAGTAGGTCAGCCCCAGCCTGTACGTGCCGTGCCTGTCGGAGAAGCCGTAGGCAAGTCCCCCCCTGACCGAGAGTGACTCCGTGAGCGAATCGATGTCCGCGCGGGCCCCCGCGTGAAAGCCCTCAACCCTGTTAAACAACAGGTCGGCGAACGAGAGGATTGTTCCGGTCGTGCCGGTGCTGCCGCCGATGGTCATCATCGCGCCCCCGGGACGGAACTGCACTTCGAGGCTCTGCGTGGAATCGAGCGTCCGGTAGGCCCGGGTTTCGAGCGAGTCGAGGGGGAGTATGGCATGGGCCGTCCAGAACGCGGAATCGGGCCGGTCGGCCGTGGAATCGACGACGAGCCGGGGTTTCCGGAATACCGAATCGGGGATGGGCGTGTTGATCGCATAGTCGGAAATCACCGACGTCTGGGCAAGCGTGATGCGCGGGAACGAGAACCCCGGTACGCTGACCGAGACCCCCGCGTTGATCCGCACGTCGGCAGGCATCCAGTAGGATGATTCGTACAGGGCAAATTCCTGCCTGTACCGGACGGCGAGGTCCTTCGTGAAGGGAACCTGGAACGCGGCGTTGGGGCGGACGTCGACGCCGACGAGCGCATACGACCCCCCGGCGATGCTCACGGTTCCTTCGAACAGGGGTGCGGCGAGCGTACGAGGAATCATCCTGATCTCGTAGACGTCGTTTCCACCGGCCGTGCGGGTCCTGAGAAGCCTGTAGTCGTAGTAATCGAGCGCATCGATCGCCGTCGGGCCGACGAATGTGAACCCGACAAAGCTGATCCGGTCATCGAGAAAGTTGAGGATGCGCCCGACGGAGGCAAAATTGAACGCCGCCTGGACATTGGCGGTCTGCCGTCGCTGCGTCACGATTTCCCGCAGCGTGTCTCCCCGCTGCCAGTACCCTTTCGTATAGGATTCGTTGACGGCGGCCACGGCCGAGTCCCTGTAGATCGTGCGGCGGGTGAACGCCTGCATTTCATAGGACCGGAGCCTGTCGATCCACCGCTGCTTGTTGGCGATTGCGCGGCGGATGATACCGATGGCAGGGTCTTCCGACGTGACGACGACCTCGGGGAGGACGATGTCCGAGGGGCGCATCCGGACATCCCTGCGCGTCTCCCCCTCGACGCGGAGCGAAACCGTGTCCGGCGCGTAGCCGAGCATCGTGAAGAGGATCCTGTATTCCCCCGGCGAGAGCGAAATCGAATACTCCCCCGAGGCATTTGCAATCGTCCCCCGGGACGTCCCGACGACGCGGACGTTGGCGGCGCCGAGCGTCTCCCCCGTGACGGCGTCCCTGACGGTTCCTGAAAGCACGGCTGTCCCGGCGTGGGAGGGGATGCCGGAAATAATTGCGATAAGGGAGAAAAGCAGCAGGTGCATGGAGCGCAAATGGGGTTTGCCTCAGTACATCTTCCCCCGGTGCGGCCGGCCGCGGGGGAGGTCATCCGGATAAAATACAAAGGGGTGCCCTGCATTGCAAGGCACCCCCGACAGCTCCCCCGGACACATCAGCTGAGAAATTTACCGTGGCGCAATTTCGAGAAGAACCCTCCGGGTTCCTTCGGCTCTCCGGAAGGAGGCGGGGATTCCGTAAGGTCTTTCGGCGGCACCGGCTCGAGCATCTCTTCGAGGATGCGGGGAAGGCGGGACGCCTCGCGCCACATGGCTCGTTCCCGTTCCATCCTCTCTGCCTCTTTCTGGCGTTTCAGTTCCTCGAGTCTCTGGGAATCCTGCACGCTCATGGAAGAGCCCTCGGGCTTTCTGCCGGAGGGGGGGAGCGAGGTAAGCCCCATCATTCTCTGGCTCCCCTCTTTCCCCACCTTCTGTTTCCGCATCATCTCGATTGCGGGAAGGAGCGTTTTCTCCGATTCCATGAGCGTCGGGCTGACGGGGTCCAGGAAATATGCGTTCATTAAAGAATCGAACGCGGTCTCATAGGCTCCGCGCCGGATCAACTCTGACGCTTTGGATGTGAGCTTCCTGATCTGCGCATCGACATCCTCCGCAGGCCGGGCCTGTTCAGTTTCCGGCTTGATGCCGTCTTCAAATTCGTTTCCGACGGTGAGGGCGAGGAATCTGCCGCCGCTGGAAGATTCCGCCGCGAGGCGGTGGATGCGTTCAACGATTGCGGTGATATAGATGTTGTCCGGCTCCATTCGCTGCGCCGTGCTCAGTTTCTGCATGGCAAGATCGAATTCACGGGCATCGATGTGTTTTTCCGCGACGCGTATGATCTCTCGCGTAGCGGCGGACTGTTGCTGGCCAATCTTCATAGGGGGATCTCCTGCGGACGATGAATATTGCCCGTCTCGCACTGAAAACCTACCAATCGTTGGGCGGAAAGTCAAGAGTTCGCAAAGAATCATCGATATTATTGTTTTCACTAATCGCAAAATTTAACGTTGATGCCCTATGTCCTACGGGTCGATCACTTAAAGCAGAGTATGAAGGAGAGGAAACGGATTGATATGGGAGATGAGGCGGAGCTTGATTATACTGGTACATGACTGAGAATGTAGACCCCATACTTGTCGTGGGCGGCGGCGGAGCGGGACTGATCGCCGCCTGGAAAGCCGCCTCCATGGGCGCTCACGTCCTCCTCCTGGAAAGGAACAGCAAGCCGGCAATAAAGATATTCATCTCCGGCGGGGGAAAGTGCAACGTCACGCACGACGGGCCGGTGGAAGATCTGGGCAGGGCGTTCCAGAAAACCGAATATCGTTTCCTGCGCTATGCCCTTCACACGTTTACGAACGACGACGTCCGGGCTCTCCTTTCCCGGAGCGGAGTCCCGACGTTCGTGCGTGAAGACGGCAGGGTTTTTCCCGTGAGCCTGAGCGCCGGCGATGTCGTCGGTGCGCTGGTCGAGAACGTTCGTTCGAGCGGAGGCGAAATCCGGACGAACGCGCGCGTCACCGGCATTCTTTCCGGGGATGGGAATGTGACCGGCGTTTCGCTGGACGGCAACAGGCTCACATCGGCCCACGTCATACTTACCACCGGCGGAGCATCGTACAGGAAAACAGGGACGACGGGTGACGGGATATCCTGGGGAGAGAATCTCCGCCACACGATCATCCCCCTCCGCCCGGCACTCGCCCCGATCCGTGTGATGCCCCCCCTCCCCCGGGAGTGGCGCGGCGTCGCTGTTCGCGGAGGACGGCTCTCACTCCGGGCCGGGGGGAAGGATATCGGATCGTGGGATGGGGACATGCTCTTCACCCACGAGGGGATTTCGGGACCCGCCCCACTCGGCCTGAGCCGCAGTGCCGCGCGTGCCCTTGAAAACGGGGACGTGGCCCTGCATTTTGATTTCTTTCCCTGCAAAGATTTCACGGAACTCGACGACCTGTTGAACGGGATCATCACGGCACACCGGGGGCAGCAGATCGGCTCGATTCTGTGCGGGATCCTTCCCGACAGGATGGTTCCGTTCTTTCTCGGGCTGGTCCGGGTCCCTCCTTCGACCCGCGCGTATGTCCTCACACGCGAATCGCGAAGGAACATCGCCGGCCTGTTGAAATCCTGGAACATCGGCACGGTGGAGCGCATCGACCTGGACCGGGGGGAAGTGACCGCCGGAGGGATTGCGCTCGGCGAAATCGACCCGCGGACGATGGAGTCGAAAATCGTCAGGGGACTGTATGTGGCGGGGGAGATCCTCGACATTGCAGGCCCGATCGGCGGGTACAATCTGCAGGCGGCGTTCTCGACGGGATACGTTGCCGGGATGTCGGCGGCAGAGGCGTACAGGCAATCCCGCGGCTGAGGTACGATCGTGCCTGGACCACGCACACAGACGAAAGGACGATAAACAGATGCTCAGGGGAAAAGTCGCGATCATTACGGGCGCTTCATCGGGAATCGGCGCCGCGCTCGCCGATCAGCTTTCGCGGGAAGGAGTCGCGGTGATACTTGCGGCCAGGCGGAAAGAGAAGATCGATGCACTGGCAGAGATGATCAACGGCCGGGGGGACTCGGCCATTTCCCTCCGCGCGGACGTCACCCGCCGCGCCGAGGCGGAAATGCTCGTCCGGACCGCGGTCGAACGGTTCGGAAGGCTCGACATACTTGTCAACAATGCGGGGCGAGGTCACTTCGCGAGCGTGGAAGACACGACGGACGAAATGATCCGGAGCATGTTCGAGCTTAACGTGTACTCCCTCTGGTATACCTCGCGCCCTGCGCTCGCGCAGATGAAGAAACAGGGGGGAGGACATATCATCAACGTCGCCAGCATGGCGGGGAAGCTCGGCTACCCGTTCAACAGCGCATATGTCGCCGCCAAGCACGCCTGCGTGGGGTTCACGCACGCCCTCAGGATGGAGCTCGTCGAGACCGGGATCCACGCGACCGTCGTCTGTCCGGCCGGCGTCCTGACGCCGTGGGCCGAATCGACGGAAGGAGGGGCGATGCTCCCGTTCTTCTCGGCTTCGGGTCCGGCGATCAAGCGGATCGCGATGGAGCGGGGTATTGCGCTTCCCCCGATCGAGGGTGTGTTGACCTCCGAAGCCGTGGCAGTGCAGATCGTCGAGTGCATTCACAATCCGGTCCCCGAGGTGTACACACACCGGGGCTCGGCGGCATTCGTCCGTCTGGCCGCTGAAAACCGTGCCGAGGCGGAAAAGCATCTTCTCCCCGTCGTTCTCGGCGAGCGCGAAGCGTACGAGCGTCTCAAGTCGTCTTCCTGAGCGGTCAGACCGGTGCCCGCGATCATAATCCTGGAAGTGCGGTAAAAAGTGGCAATTACCCCCCCGGACGAACCGGGCCGGCTCAACAAATGTGATCCCCGGTATTTACTTCAATGTCATAAGGTTGTACCATAGACCCGGCCTGACAGTTCTTTGTCGCGAAATTCCGGCATGAACGGAAACACGCCTTCTTCAACTCCCCCCTCCAGCGGTTTCCATTCTCTCCGTTGTCCCATCATCCACCACAGGGCATCCTCGTGGGAAAGCCACGTTCATATGTGTTCGCCGCCGCACTCACGGGATTCCTCACGGGGATTCTCCTCGGCGGCTGCGCCGGTCACAGGCTGATCACCACTGATCCCCCTGCGGTCTCCGCCGCCTCCGGCGGCGAACAGAACCGCACGCTCCTGTTCCAGCGCGCGTACGCATTTTCGCCGGGCGGGGGCCATGCTTGAGCGGACGCACACGATCCTCCGGGTGGGATCCCACGGCACCGAGGAGATCCTCGCCGTGTTCGACGGATCTGTGGAGAGGCTCACGGCGTTCGAAGCGCGCATCATTCATGCCGACGGATCTCTGGAGTGGTACGGAAAAGGGGATCTCGGCAACTATGCGCTCAGCAACAGCGCGATGATCGCCGACCAGTCCCTCCGTTTCGTCCTCGTCAAACGCGTCCCCGCGCCCGGCGACGTCGTGGAAATGGCCTACGAGCACGATCTGACACTCCCCCGGCTGGGGACACTGTTCACGCTCGGCGAATCGGGAGAGTCTCCCGGACGGGTGGAATGCGCATTTGAAGTGCCGGCCGGCGACACACTCCTGTACCGCGTCCTGAACGATTCGCTTGCCCCCCTGGTGGCACGGAGGAACGACGTCACCGTGTACACCTTTGACTGGACCTCGCCAGCCGCGCGGAAGAACCGGAGCGAATTCTCGAAATCCAATGACGGACCGGCAGTCATCGCAGTCGATCCCCGACGCGGACCCGACACGTGGAAATCGTTCGGGGACTGGTATCTCGATCTGATCGGCGACCGGCTCCGCCCCGACGAGAGGATCACCGCGGAGGCAAAGCGCATCACGCAGGAGTCCGGAAGCGACGTGGAAAAGATGAACGCCATCGCGGGGTACTGCCAGTCGGCGGTTCGTTACGAGCAGGTCTACCTGGCCCGGGGAGAGTTCATACCGAACAGCGCGCCCGCCGTCCTTGCGAAACGATTCGGAGACTGCAAGGACTATACCTGCCTGATGGTCAGCATGGCCCGCTCCCTGGGCCTGGACGCGCACCCGGCCCTCTGTCACAGGGGACGAAGCTATGAGGTGTGTGAAGACCTTCCGGTGGCCCAGTTCAACCACATGATCGCCCATTTCCGGTCCGGCGGAAAAGACTACTGGTACGACGGCACCAACCAGGCCGGTACCCCGGGAATGACGGCGGATGATCTGGTGAATGCCCGCGCGCTTATCGTGGAGAAGGGCAATTCCCGGCTGGCGACCATTCCGGAATCGGATCACAACCTCCTTTCCATCGGGGGGACACTTCATCCGAAGGGCGCCTCGCTCGCGGGAGCCCTCAGCGTCAGACTTGGCGGGCAGTACGCCGTCGATTTCCAGTATCTCGCCGCCGCGATGAACGAAGGAAAGTTCCGCACGTTTCTGCTGGCGTGGCTCAAGGAGAAGATCGCCTCCCGCCTGACGGTCGGAGCCCTGCAATGGAAGTCCTCCGGAGAAACGTTCGCGCTGGAGACGCTGTGTGAAATTCCCAACGCCATCGTCCGCATTGACAGGAACGACTACATCAGGTTCGACAACGTGTTTGACGATCTTCTCCCCGCGGAAGTCCCGGGGAGCCTCCCGGGGGTCCCCTTTGAATACACCGGATACGCCAGGGTCGCCGTCACGCTCGACATACCGGATCTTGTGGCCAGGGGCGGCAGCGGGCCGTTTCGCTGGACCGCGTCCTACACGCTTCCGCCGGGACCGTTCACCCCGGCCGAGCGCGCCTCCTTCCCGGCGGAATTACGCTCGGCGAAGGAACAGCTTGCACAAACGTTCACATTCCCGAGAAAGGACTGACCCGTGAAGACAACGGCAACCATCGTTCTGGCATGCGTGCTTTTCGTCCAGGGCCGGGCGGGGGACTTTCTGCGCAACCTGCCGGACGCGAAATTCAGCGCCCAGCTCACGCAGGAGAAATTCAGGAATTCGGATGCGGTCATCATCCTGAAGGAGCAGTCGCTCAACATCAACGCCTCGGAGATCACGTGGAAAGGGATGGATTTCAGCGGGATCTCCATGACGCGGACGACGGTGCTCCTGGTCAAGGTGTTCAACGAATCGGCGATCCGGCGTTTCGGCTCGTTTGAATACGAGTACGTCGAGCGCTTCGGCGACGAGATCAAGGCGGGTTTTGCCTGCAGGGCGCGCGTGCAGAAGCCCGACGGCGAGGTGCTGGAAATGCCCTCTTCCGACATCCGGGTTATCGTCTCGGAGGAGTCCAGCGACGGAGAACCCATCGCCCGGAAGGCGCTCTTCAAGGTCCCGAACCTGGCGGCGGGAGACGTCGTTCAGCTCGAGTATACGCTCACCGAACCCCTTGTCCGCGCGCTCAGCGACATCTTTTACTACAACGACAGGGTGCCGGTCCTGTTCTCCAACCTGGCGATCACGCTCCCGGCTGACGACGAAATCAAGATCTACAGTTTCCCGGCGGACCGTGTCGGCCAGCCGCAGGTGTCACAGGTGAGCAAATCGTACGGCGCCGGAGCGACCTATTTCTGGAGCCTGAAAAGCCTGAACGCGATTCCCCGGGAGCCGTATACATACACGTTCGACGATATGTCCCTCATGACGGCGTTCGTTGTCAACCCGCGCGCAGACAACGGCTTCCGCAGGATCACCGACTGGAATTTCCTCGCCGACCAGTTCGCCGGAGACTACGTCAACGCAGGCAGCGTAAAAGGGAAGAGGATCGAAGAACTCGGCTTCACGGGAGACCGGCCCGCGATGTCCTTCCGGCTGGCCGACAGCCTGTACTGCGCACTCCGGCACGCGATCACGCTCAAGGAGAGGAACTCCATCTACCCTCTCACAGACGACATTGACGACGTGTTCACGAAAAAGCGGGGAGACGCTTCCGACGCGGCCTACATCTTCTACAGGATACTCCGCGAGTGGAAAGCCGATGCCCGGGTGGGATGGATCCGGGACCGGCGGGAGGGGATGTTCGAAACGTCCGTTCCCTCCATCGCGTGGTTCGACCGGATCGGCGTTCTCGTCAGGGTGGGGAGCGATGAGAGGATGTACGATTTCGACAGGTCTGTCGCCGCGCGCTACCAGGTGCCCGTGTATCTGAAATCCGTCACGGTCCCCCTGCTCGGGGGGAAGGTGTGCGAATTCCGGACGATCCCTCCGGCGGGGGCCGGGGAGTCGTCCATCCGCGAATCACACGATCTTCGTTTCTCGGCGTCTCCGGACGTCAGGGACAGTCTTGTCTACGCATGCAGCGGCGCGCCGGCCGAGAAGTTCAGGGCTGAAGTGTACGACCTCCGGGGGACGGAACTCCGGGATCATCTGAAAGCGCTTGCCGCGGAACGCTGTCTGGCCGGTGTCGACACCCTGTTTCATTCTGCGATTCTCGACGATCCGGACATCCGCCTCACGTACAGCGGGCGCTCGACGTCGGCCGTGACGCCGGTGGCGGACTTTCTGACGGTCAAGCTCCCCAACCAGGCGCTGCGGGGATTCCGCGACGAGATCTTTGCCGCGGTCAGGTACAACGATGTCGTCATGCTGGCCCCGTTGACGATCTCCGTGACCTGGCGGATGCACATGCCCCGCGGGCTGACGGTCCGCTCGGTGCCGGCCGATACGACGATCCGCGCGGTCCCGGGCCTGTCGGCAACCGTGAAATGCAGCCGGACCGACGACGGGCTCAGCATGCAGGCCGATCTCAGGTTCTCGGAGCCTGTCATCCCGGCCGACAGTTTCTCGCGCCTCATCAAGACGATCGACGGGCTCCTGGCCTGCTGCGATCAGCCGATCGTGCTTTCGAAGAAATAGGCGGCGCGGGACCCGGCCGTCGCCGCACGCCTACAGGGCGAGGTTTGCCGTCGGAAGGAACTTCGGCTCCTTCCTGTTGCGCGTCGCCTGCTCGTACGCGTATGCTATGCGGATAAGCGTCGGTTCGCTCCAGGCGCGTCCGAAGAACGACACACCGACGGGGAGCCCGAAAACGAACCCTGCGGGCACCGTCACGCTGGGATACCCGGCCACCGCCGCGGCCGTCGAGCTTCCGCCGATGTAGTGGTCGCCGTCGATGAAATCCGTCACCCATGCGGGGCCGTCCGTCGGCGCCACGAGCGCGTCGAGGTTGAACTTGTCCATCACGGCGTCGATCCCTTCCGTGCGGGACAGCCTCAGATCCGCTTCCAGGGCGTCGGTGTATTCCCTGCTCGTGAGGGGTCCCTTCGCTTCCGCCTTCAGGAACGATTCCTGTCCGAAATACGGCATTTCCCTGTTCCTGTTCAGCTCATTGTATTCGATGATCTCCTTCAGCGTATGGACCGGGGCGGACGGTCCCAGCCGCGCAAGGTAGGCGTTCAGGTCCGCTTTGAGTTCGAACAGGAGCACGGTGTTTTCCGTGTCGTCGAACTTTCCGATCGTTGCGATGTCGGCGGGATCGACAAGGACAGCCCCCTGCGCCCTGAGAACCGCAAGCGCCGCCTCCATCACCACGTCGACCTTGTCGAGAAATCCGAAGTACTTCCTCACGACGCCGATCCTTGCCCCCTTGAGCGCGAGCGGGTCGAGATTCTGCGTATAATCCGTCCGGGCTTTTTCCCGGCTCGCACCCGTCGCGGCATCCTCGCCGTCGAACCCCGTCAGCGCCCCGAGAAGTATCGCCGCGTCGCGGACAGTTCTGGCCATGGGCCCCGCGGTGTCCTGCGTGTGGGAAATCGGGATGATCCCCGTGCGGCTGACCAGTCCCACCGTCGGCTTTATGCCGACGATCCCGTTGATCGACGAAGGGCTGACGATCGACCCGTCGGTTTCCGTGCCGACAGCCGCCGCGCAGAGGTTCGACGTGACGGCCGCGGCGGACCCGGAACTCGAGCCCGACGTGTTCCTGTCAAGCGCATACGGGTTCCTCGTCAGCCCGCCTCTGCCGCTCCAGCCGCTCGTCGAATGGGTGGAGCGTATGTTCGCCCACTCGCTCAGGTTCGTCTTTCCCATGATGATCGCACCCGCCCTGCGGAGTTGTTTCACGAGGAATGCATCCCCCGGGGGTTTCGAACCCACGAGGGCCAGCGAGCCGGCGGTCGTCGCCATCCTGTCGGACGTATCGATGTTGTCCTTGATGAGCACGGGAATCCCGTGGAGCGGTCCCCGCGGTCCCTTCGCCTTCCTTTCCCTGTCGAGCTCGTCGGCGATCGACAGGGCGTCAGGGTTCAGCTCGATCACGCTCCTGAGGGAGGGTCCCTGCCTGTCGACGGATGCGATCCGCGCAATGTACGACTCGGTGATCGACCGCGCGGTCCGTTTTCCCGAGTTCATCGCATCGGCAAGATCGCCGATCGTGGTCTCGTCGAGTTCAGAGGCCGGGACGTCCGGAACGGGAACGGGGGATGAGGCGAGCTTCGCGGCGGGGATCGCCCCGGGTAATGCCGCCGCGAGTATGCCGCCGGAAAGGCCGGCCTTGAGGAACCCCCTCCGGGAAAGCGAGCCGTTCTCCCCTCTCCTTCCTGCGGTGTCGTTCATGGACGATGCCTCCGAAGTGTGCGCGGAATGGTTTCACGATCTGGTGCCCGGAGGAATCTACCCCCTCTCTTCCAGAGAATCAAGCAGAACGCCCGCTCACCTGACGTCGTATCGCAGGAAGGCAATGATCGTGCCCGACAGGACGAGGAGCGAAAACACCGCGATCAGTCCCGCATCGGGAAGCGCGGTGGCGGCGGTCTCGCCGAACCGTATCACGGGGGGGAGAAATACAGGCACGTCCGTGACGTCCAGCGTTCCCCGTTCCCGGGGCGCGCTGAAGTGGAACCCGGTCTGGCTGTCCACCGTGATCCGGAACCCCCCCTGCCCCCCCGTCTCCTTCTGTTTCCTGCCGATGTATTGCAGAAAGCCGGTCCGGTATGAGCGCATGGCCTCCTCGTAGCGGGACTTCAGCGGCACTCCCGTTCCCGCCAGCGACATTGAGGCAAGCTGGTATGCCGATGCGGGGGACGCGCGCGAAAGCGTGAACGCGAGCTTCTGCTGGTGCGCCTGCCGGTTGGCGAGATCCTCGTTGACGCGCACCGCGTATGCATCGATGTCATGTTGCACGGTCTGTCGCCCCGCCTCGTCCTCGTCCGACCACTGCTGTTCGTGGCCCTGTTCGTAGGCCTCGCGCCCGTCCTTCGTCAGTCCCCGCATATCTTCCTGCCGCGCCTGCCAGCGGGTTTCCATCGTCTTCATCTGCTGGTCCCACCTGTCCTTCGCAAATGCGTCCACCCTGGCCTCGGTTTCCGCGATGCTCGGGACGGGGTCCGCCGCACCGGCGGCCATGACACCCAGCCGGGGGATGATGAGGACGAACGTGATCCAGGCTGCGAGCGAAAGAAGGAATGACGTCGCGGGCCGCTGCGTGAGCGTCGACATGAGGACGCCCAGGGCGATGAAAAAAGTGAAGAAGAGCAGCGAAACGAGAAGAAACATGCCTGCCCGCGCCCAGTGATCGGCCGCAAGCGGTATCCCGGAAAGAACGACGAGCAGGACTGCAAGAAGGACCGGCACGAGAAGCGGGAGAACGAGGCCGAGCCAGGAACCGGCAAGCTTCGCAAGGATGAACGCGGAGCGGGAGACGGGATTGGAGAACGTGAGCTGAAGCGTTCCCCCCTCGCGTTCCCCGTTGATGGCGTCGTACGTAAAGAGGATCGCAAACAGGGACAGGACCACCTGGACGATGAACGAGAAGTCCATCGAGCGGAAGAGCGCGTAGATCGGATCATCGGCGTAGATGCTGTGTTTGAGCTTGACGTCCTCGAGCCCGCTGATCCCCGAGAGCCGGCCGATGTCGTTGTTGACGCCGGGGACGAAGATCTGCATCGGGTCCGGGGCCCGGTAGGTCGTCGTCGTGAATCCCATCCAGGACGCCTGCGTCCTGAGGTTCTGCGCTGCGAGCTGCAGCCCCTCGTCGTACTGGGCCGCCGCCGTCCGGTACTCGCGGATGCCGATGACGACGCTGAGGAGTATGAGAAGGGAGCAGACCCCGAACGTGGCCGCAAACTTCGGGCTGGCGAGTATCGCCCTGAGCTCCTTCGTGATGAGCGTGGCAATCATACGATTCTCCCGTGGAGAAGGTTGTGTGGGCTTCACCGCAGGTCGTAGCGGCGAAATGCCGCGTGCGCGGCTCCGAAAAAAACGATGATGAAGAGAACGAGCAGCGCCAGGTCCGTCGCGGCACCCGGGAGCACGTCCGCCAGCACGGCGGTGTGATAGGCGAACGCCGGGAGCTCGTGCGTGTCGATCGGTGCGGGCGTATCAGCGCCGCCGGTCCGCATCCTGAAGACGATCCCTCCCGAGGTGTTCATCCCGGTCTTGTCAAGCATGAATTTCCCGAACGTCTGCTGGTATCCGCGGGCCTGGCTCAGGTAGCGATCCTTCAGCGACAGCGATGTCTCCGCCAGCGCGGACGCCGCGAGCGAAAACGACGCCGCGGGCGAGATCCGCGCGATGCCCAGCGCGAGCGACGATTGCACCGCCTGCCTGTTCGTCCGCTCCTCGTCGAGCCGGGAGGAAAAATCGTCGAGCTTCTTCTGCCGCTCGTCGGCGATCGTCCTCATGAACTTCTGGAATTCCTCCACCATTTTCCCCATGTCCCCGGTCTTCGACGGGGCGAACGAGGCAATCTTCTGCCTGTCCTCCGTGAAGAGCTGTTCCCCGTAGCGGAATTCTTTCGCGTTGATGTCGTCGAGTGAAGGAACGTCGACGGCCCGTCCGGCGACGAGGATCGCGCCCCGCGGCACGATGAGAACCGCGAAAATCCAGATGACGAGAAGCGCCAGGAACGCGCTCGACGAGCGCACCGTCAGGGCGGACACCGCGATGCCGATCGTCAGGAACGCCCCGAAATACAGGAGGCCGGCCCCGATGATGAGCGCCAGCCGCAGCCACTCGTCGGCGTTCAGCGGGACCCCCATCAGGGAGAATATCACGCAGCCCAGGAGCACGGGCACCAGGAGAGGGACCGCAAGCGCGGCGAACGATCCGATCAGTTTCCCGGCCATGAACGTATGACGGGGGAGCGGGTGCGCGAACGAGAGCCGGAGAGTGCCCCGCTCCTTTTCGCCGCTCACGGCATCGTAGGCGAACAGTATGGCGAACAGTGAAAGCACGGTCTGGAAGATGAACTCCAGGTCGAGGAACCGGAACATCGCGAACACCGGCTCCGCGCCGTACCGGGTGTCATCCTGCGGGAGTTCTCCCCTGCCGTGGACCTCCGTCGTCCGCCCGATGTCGTTCGACACGCCGGCGACGAGCGATGCGAGCGGCTGCGGCGGGAGGAAGATCCTGTTGTTCCTGACCATCCTCCAGTCGGTGAGGCCTTCCATCTTTTTCAGGTTCTCGCGCACGGCCGCATCATAGCGCGCCGTGTCGCTGCGGTAGCCCGCGGCTCCCATGACGAACGCGAGAAGGATGAGGACGGAGCACGCCGTAAACGACACGGTGAATTTCGTGGAGCCGACGATGTCACGGAGCTCCTTTTCGATTATCAGTTTTAGCATGGCATGGTTCTCCCGGGTCTTCACTGAGGGTGATTCACGCGGCGATCCCGTTGTGCCCCGCGATGTGCTGCATGTAGAGCTGCTCCAGGTCCTCCCCCGCGAGGTCCCGCGACGGGCGCTGCATGACGAGGCGCCCCTGGTTCATGATGCCGACCACGTCGGCGACCTCCTTTGCGCGGAAGATGTCGTGCGTGGACATCAGGATCGCCTTCCCCTCGGCGCGCAGCGACTTGAGGAGGCCGATGAACTCGAACCCCGCCTGCGGATCCAGCCCCGACGTCGGTTCGTCGAGAAGAATGGCCGGGGCGTTCTTCAGGATGGCGATCGCGATGCCGCATTTCTGGCGCATCCCCTTGGAGAATCCTTTCAGCCGCCTGTTGTGAGCGTCCTCCTGCAGGCCGACCCGGAGCAGCACGTCCCTGTATGCGCTCCGCGGGGGAGCGGGCCGGCCGCTCAGCCTCGTGAAGTAATCCAGGTTCTGCATTGCGGTAAAATTGGGGTAGAGCATCACGTTCTCGGACACGTATGCCACGTTCGCCTTGGCGGCCAGAGGGTCACGGTGCGTCACGATCCCGTCGATCAATGCTTCGCCTTCCGTCGGTTCGATGAAATTGAGAAACAGGTTGATCGTGGTCGTTTTTCCCGCTCCGTTTCCCCCCAGCATCGCATAGACCTCTCCCGGCCGGACGGCGAACGAAATGTGGTCGAGCGCCAGCACGCCGTCCTCGTACCGTTTCGTCAGCCCCGCTGCTTCCAGCATCGGATGTTCCGCCATGTGCTACCTCCTTGTGAGTTTAATGCCGAACACGACCATTCCCCCCACGAGACCGACGATCGCCAGAACGAGAAGAACGGTCCCGGCGACGTTTGTTCCCGCGGTCATTTCCACGGTGACGGTCTTGTCTTCCGCGTTGACCGGATGGTTGTCGGAGAGCGCGCTTGTCCTGAGACGCACCTCGTACCGTCCGACGGACACGTCCCGGGAGGGGGTGAACGTCAGGTCGATGCGCCGCTCTTCTCCGATGCCGAGTGAGGGGATGACCGGGGGCTGGACGGTCTTCGTCCAGTTGAGCGGCAGGTCGAGCTTCAGCTCCGCATTGTCGAGCCGGCGCGTACCCTCGTTGACGACGTCCACGCTCATCTCGACGGTCCCTTCCGGCCTGATCGAAAAGAAGAGCTGTGGTGCGCGTACCAGAAGCTTCCCCTCGCCCCGCGGGACGAGCTCGAGTTTCACGAACCCGACGTTCAGTTTTTCGATTTCCGCCTGCGTCCAGGTGCGCGACTGGATGTCGCCGGCGGACGCCGCCCGGTCATGCGGAACGACGACGACGAAGAACGGAATCGGCCGGTCCATCGGGACCTCCTTCGTGGGGCGGTCGGGGAGGGAAACCTCCAGCGCCGCCTTCCGCGTGTTCGTCGTTTCCGTGAACTTGAACTGGCTCAGCCGGGCCTGCCCGGTCGGGTCCTTGAAGAACCTGTCGATCTGCGGGGGGAGGTTCACCACCTCCAGGCTGAACGTGTTGCTGACGCCGCTGAACAGCTCCAGCGTGAGGTCGAACGTCGCCGATTTTCCGAGCTCGATCTCCTGCGAGAACTGTTCCGACTGGACGGCGACCCTGTTCACGGAATTGTCCTTCTGGAGAAAGATCTTCATCGACCGGGAGGAGCCGCTCCCGTAGATCATGTTCACCGTGACGGCGTCGAGGTCCTGCAGGAGCCCGAAGTCGATCATCGCGGGATCGCCGGATCTGAGCTGGGCGATCTTCGCCTCGTAGGGCTGGCTGATGATCGCGCCGTCCGGGTTGGTGATCGAGATGTACACGTCGTTCACGACGTCGGGCTGGAGCGAGCGGAAGAGCCTGTCGTCGATGTTCAGGAGCTTCTGGAACTCCTCCGTTTCCCCCGACGTGTTGGCGACGGTCAGCCGGACGTGCTTGGACCCGTCGCGGGCCTGGTATTTGACGGCGCGCGCCACCGAGACGAACTGCTGCTCGAAAAGCACGGCCAGGAGCGACTGCTGATAATTGACCTCGGCGTCGGCCATGATGTTGTGAAAGTGATCGAGGTCCGACTGGGAAATCAGGCTTCGCTTGAAAAGCTCCGCCTGCCTGTCGTAGTCCCGGCGCGCCGTCTCGTACGCTTCCTTGGCCCGTTTGAGTCCCAGCACCCGGTACTTGTCGTCCCTCTGGTTGTAGTTGACCTGCGGGAGCGCCGTGAACGTGACCACGACGATGAGTGCTTCGAGGAGATGGAGCCTGAGGAGCGGTGTCATGTGCGGAATTCCCGTGTGTGACGGAGCGGCGCGGGGGCGTCCGCTCCGTTTCTCTGACGGCAATATATGCTCCCTGTTGCGCGCCTCACAGTTAAACGTTGTTAACGATTGTTAACGGCCGGCGCGCCGTGCGCAAATGTTCGTTCCGGAACGTATATTACGGCCACGCCGATGAAAACCCGGACCGTCATACCCGTCGTCAGCCTGATCGTCGTCGCCCTTGCCGGCCTCATCCTCGTGCAGGTCTATCTGCTGAACAACGCCTTCACGCTCAAAGAGCAGTCGTTCCGGCAAAACGTGACGACCGCGCTGGGCGCAGCCGCGCTGAAGCTTCAGGCGGGAGAGACGATCTCCCGCGTGATGCGGTACGGCCGGCCGTCCCCCCAGGGGAGGCCGGCGCGGAAGATTCAGATACGCATGTTCACGCATTCGCACGGGGACACCGTGCAGTCGGGGTCTCTCGACAGGGACCGGCTGTTCGTCGTTTCCACGGTCTATGACGATCTGCTGGCGGAGAAGAACGGGATCGAAAGGAAGATTGACCCGGCGCTCCTGGATTCGGTGCTGCACGTGAGCATGCGCGAGGCCGGGATCGCGCTCCCGTTTGCCTACGGCATACTCTCCTCAGGGAGGGATTCCGTCGTCCTGGCGGCTCCTCCCGGAGCCGCGGGCGACCTCCGCACGGCGGAATTCCATGTGCCCCTCTTCCATCTTGCCTTCGGCCCTCCGCAGGGGGAACTCGCCGTTTACTTCAGCGGGAGGAACGCGTATCTCTTCTCGCAGATCTGGCCGGCCCTCGCCGCATCGGTCCTGTTCGTCGTCATCATCGCTCTCAGTTTCGCGTATACCGTCCGGACGATCGTGCGGCAGCAGCACCTGGCGGCCCGCATGGTGGAGTTCATCAACAACATGACCCACGAATTCAAGACGCCGATCGCGACGGTCACGCTGGCGAGCGAGGCGATCCGGCGCCCGGACGTGATACGGAACAGCTCGCGGGTCAGGAAGTACAACGCGATGATCGCCGAGGAAGCGCTCAGGATGAAGACGCAGGTGGACCGCATACTCCAGATGGCGGTCATCGAGGAAGGGGACTACGAGCTCACGCTCGCCGACGTCGACATGCACGCAGTGATTCGCACGGCCGTTGACAGCGCGGCCCTGCACGTCGAGTCGCGGGGAGGGAGCATCGCGTGCTCGCTCGGTGCCGCACGGCATACGATCCGGGGGGACGCCGTCCACATCGTCAACATCGTGAACAACCTGCTGGATAACGCCTGCAAGTACTCGCGCGGCGCGCCGGACATCCGGGTGAGCACGGCGAACAGGGAGGGCTCGCTCGTCGTCCGTATACGCGACAGGGGGATCGGGATTGCGCCGGAGCACGCCGGGCGCGTGTTCGAAAAGTATTACCGTGTCCCGACGGGGAATCTCCACGATGTCAGGGGGTTCGGCCTCGGGCTGAGCTACGTCCGTCTCCTCGTCAGGGCCCACGGGGGCACCATTGCGCTCAACAGCCGTCCCGGGGAGGGGACGGAAGTGGAGATGAAGTTCCCGGAAGGAGGCCCCGTCTGAAACTCGCCGTCCTGCTGCTCGAAGACGACCCCAACCTGGGGATCATCCTGCAGGAACATCTGGAGCTCAACGGGTTCGGCGTCACCCTCTGCTCGAACGGCGAGGAAGGTCACGCCGCGTACAGGAAGGGGAAATTCGACCTCTGCCTGGTGGACGTCATGATGCCGAAGAAGGACGGATTCTCATTTGCCCGCGATGTCCGCTCCCGGGACGCCGAAACCCCGATCATATTCCTGACGGCGAAGGCGATGAAGGAGGACCGGATCGAAGGGCTGAAGATCGGGGCGGACGATTACGTGACGAAACCCTTCAGCATGGAGGAGCTCCTTCTCCGGATCCGCGCGGTTCTCAGGAGAAGCGGAAAGGAAGAGCCCGCCGGGGAGCCCGTGCGGGAATTCTCACTCGGATCATACACGTTCGACTCCGTGAAACGCACGCTGCGCCGCGGCCGGACGAGGAGGAAACTGACCGCGCGGGAATCCGACCTCCTCCGTCTTCTCACGCTCCACATGAACGCGACGCTCGACAGGAACGCGGCCCTGCGAGAGCTCTGGGGTGATGACAGCTATTTCAACAGCAGGAGCATGGACGTCTTCGTGTCGCGCCTGCGCAAGCACCTGGCGGCAGACCCCTCGGTGGAGATCATGAGCGTCCCCGGAAAAGGGTTGAAACTCGTCGTCGGCGCCCGGCGAGCCCCGCTCACTCCGCGAATACGTACACGGTCCTGACCTGCGCGTCAATGTAGAACCAGTCCTCGTCGTACCGGAACTGCTTCGGGTCCATCGTCCCCAGGTCGAGCGTCTGCCACCCGGTCGTCGGGTGGATGAACGTAAACCTGCCGGGAGACGTCGTCACCTTCAGGGGCATCCGGAAATCCTTCGCGTCGGCCCTCCACCTGTACCTGCACGAGGTGCTCCCCCCTTTGACCGTCAGGAACGCCTCGAACCTCGGCAGGGCGGGATACCGGAGATACTGGTCGAAGAAATACGTGTAGTCCGTTCCCGTCGCCCGGTTGATGTAGCCCACGAGGTCTTCCGTGGTGACTGTCCTGTACCGGAACGTCATGGCCATGCCGCGGATGAGCGCGAACCAGAGCGAGTCGTTGTCGAGAACGCCCCGGAACGTGTTCAGCATCAGCGATCCTTTCGCGTACATGTCCCCCGACCCCTCGTTGTTGACGTTGTAGACGCCCAGGATCGGTCTCCTGTTTCCCACCTGGGGCTTCTTCGCGTTCACGTACTCGAGCATCGCCTGCGTGCCGAACATGCATTCGACGTACATCGCTTCGGCATGTGCGCCGAAGCTCTCGTGTATCCACATGTCCGCGATGTCCTTCGCCGTGACGGCGTTTCCCCACCATTCGTGCGCGGATTCGTGGATGATGATGAAGTCGAACTTGAGCCCCCACGGCGAGGCCGACGTCCCCCGGTACCCGTTGCGGAAACCGTTGCCGTATGCCACGGCGCTCTGGTGCTCCATCCCGTTGTGGGGAGACTGCACGAGCTTGTACCCGTCCCGGGCGAAGGGGTACGGTCCGAAGTATTTCTCGAAACAGGCGATCATGGATTTCGTCTGCGTGAACTGCGCGCGCGCCCGGTCGAAGTCCCCGGGGAGCACGTAATAGTCGAGCGAGAGCGTGTCTTCCCCGGCGTATGTCTCCCCGAAATGGGAAAACTTGCCGATGTTCACGGTGACGCAGTAGTTGTTGATCGGATACGTCACCGCCCATTCATACCGCCGCCATCCGTCCGGAAGCGTTGTCACGCCCCTCAACCGGCCGTTGGAGACGTCTTCGAGCCCGGGGGGGACGGTCACGCATATCCGCATGCTGTCCGGTTCGTCGGAAAGGTGGTCCTTGTTCGGCCACCAGAGGCTCGCGCCCGTGGTCTCGCACGTCACCGCAACCCACGGGTTCCCCGAGGAGTCCCTGGCCCAGATCATTCCTCCGTCCCACGGCGGATTTTTCGCCACCTGCGGGTTTCCCGAATACCTGAGGATGAGATTGTGCGTTGTCCCGGGTGTGAGGGGTTCATTGAGCGAGATGAACACCGCGTTGTATTCACGGGTGAAACGAAGAGGGGCCCCCCCGTCAAGTGAAGCGAATTCGAGGGTCATGTTCGCGAAGAGGTCCACCTGCAGCCGGGATGACGGCTCGAGCGCGGTGAACCTGATTGTGTTGGACCCGGAAATGAACCGACGGTCCGGATCGATGCGCACGTCCAGATCATACCACCGGACGTCGTAGCACGTCCGTTCGGGTCTGAGCATGCCGCGGAGCGTGTCGGCGCGCGTGAAGGCCGGGGCCGCGGCCTCCCGGGCTGTCTGTGCGGTAAGGGCGGGCCCGAACGCACACAGGAAGAGGGGGAACAGCAGCACGATGTTCCGGTTCATCGACGGGGGCCTCATTTTCTCCCCCCGGCCAGAAGAGAGATCGAAAGCTGGTCGACGAGGAACGCATACTTGTCCGTGGATTCCGCGATCCGTTCATCCAGCGAGCTGCCGAACCCGTGTCCGCTCTCGGCGCTCGTCCTGAGGAGAACCGGGCGGGAAGAGCCCGTTGCCGCCTGCAGGCGTGCCGTCATCTTCCGGGAATTTGCAGGGTCCACGCGCCCATCGTTGTCGCCCGTCAGCATGAGCACTGCCGGATATTTTGTTCCGTCCACGACGCGGTGGTACGGCGAGTACGCGTACAGCGCTTTGAACTGGTCGGGGTCCTTCACCGTCCCGAATTCCGTGACGTTGAACGCGCCGTTGGGAAAAAGCTCGACGCGGAGCATGTCGTAAAGCCCGACGTGGCTCACGACGGCGCGGAAGAGATCCGGCCGCTGTGTCAGCGCCGCCCCCATGAGGAGGCCGCCGTTGCTCCCCCCCTCGATGGCGAGCCGGGAAACGGATGTGTACTTCTCTTCGATCATGTGCTCCGCGCACGCGATGAAATCATCGAAGACGTTCTGTTTCTTCGTGAGCTTTCCGGCGTTATGCCACTCTTCCCCGAACTCCCCCCCTCCGCGCAGGTTGGCGTCGACGTAGATCCCTCCGCAGTCGAACCAGAAGCGGAGCCCCGGGGAAAACGCAGGGACCTCGGAAATGGCATATCCCCCGTACGCGTACAGCAGGAGAGGATTGTTCCCGTCCCGGGCGGTTCCTTTCCGTTGCACGATGTTCATCGGGATCTTCGTCCCGTCCTTTGACGTTGCCGAATCCCGCACCACCTCGCAGTCGCTGAAATCGACCCCCGAGGTATTGGCAATCCGTGTCCGGGCCGCGCCGTTTGTCTTCGGGTCGTACCTGAAGTAGCTGAGGTTCTCCAGGTACGTTTCCGTCCCGTACAGGATTTCGTTTCCCTTCAGGCTGATGAGTCCGGTGACGGTGGCCACCGGGGCCGTGGGCAGCATGGCGCGGAACGTCCCGTTCAGATCGAACACGCGCACCCGCGAGGGGCCCCCGACGAGATCAAGGACGTACAGGCGGTCCCCCGTCGCGAGGAACGACGTGATGACCGCATCCGAACCGGGGACGACGGTCTTTGCCGAAGCGAGCATCGGCCGGGCGACCGGAAGGACCAGGATACTGCCCCGCGGGGAATCCCTGGTGGAAAGAAGATACAAATTCCCGTCCCTGCCGAATGCCGCGTCCTTCACCCCGTCGCTGAACTGTGCGATGCGCGTCCACCGTTCCCCGGGCCCCATAAGGTAAAAGGCGAAGTCCCCTCCGTCCCCGTTTGCGACCCGCGCGAGGAAGTACGTTCCCTCCTCGTTCGCTGAAAGCGCGATCTCCGCGATCCGGGGAAAGTCTTTCCCCGTGACGTACCGGTCACGCGAGGCCGGCGTGCCGAGCCTGTGAAAGAACACCTGCTGGTAGAAATTCACGTCGGCAACAGGTCGCTCGTTTCCCTGCGGGTACCTCGTGTAATAGAAGCCTGAATTGTCCCTGTTCCACGCGATGCTTCCCGAGGCGGTCGGGAAGTTCACGCGGGGAACGATGTCACCCAGGTTCCGTCCCGTCGCCGTCTCGAACACGTTTGCCGATCCGTCCTCGCTCCCTCCCCGGGAGAGCGACACGGCGACGAGCTTTCCGTCCCGCGACGGGACGTAGAAATCGATCGACGTCGTTCCGGACGAATCGAGCGTTGTCGGATCGAGCACGGTGCGTTCGGATGCGGGATCATCGGGAGAATCGAGCGTGACGATGAAGGGCTGTTCTTTCGGGGGCTGGAATTTCGTCGCGAAGAGCTTCCCGCGATACCACGCGACGTTGTAAGATACCGAATTCTGTGCCTCGAGCTGCCTGAGCCGCCCGGCGATGGCCGCGCGATCGCCGACCCTGTCGAGGACGGAGCGGGTCAGCGCGTTCTGTGCGGCCACCCACGATTTGACGGCCCCGTCGTTCATGTCGTCCAGCCAGCGATAGTCGTCGACGACGGCGGTCCCGTAGTACGTATCGGTCACCGGCTTCCGCTCCGTCGGAGGATACGGCGGCCTGGAAGGAGTGCATCCTGCGATCAGCGCGAGTGCTGCGGCGAGTATCGAGAGTGTGCGCATGCGTGCCATGGTCTCAACTCCGGGGAGGGTGGGGGGACGGACAGGATGACGACGAGCTGAAAAATACGGGGGGAGGGGGCCAATGTCAAGGCGGGGGAAAAAGCAAAGCCCGGATCGCTCCGGGCTTGTTCAAAAGCCGAACGCCGGGGAATGAACGCCGGTCATTCCTCCCCCTCGGGGAGGGGCTCGTACGAGGCAATCCCCTTCTCTCCGGATTGCTTCCCCGTCGTCCTCTCGAACGAGAGCCAGGAGCAGATATACTTCAGCCTGGAATCCGACGTGAACGATGCGGTCCTCTCAACGGCGAAATGCCCCATGGAGCTTCCGAGTTGATTAAGCGCGAGCGCCGCCAGTATCCGTGTGCTGCTTTCCGCCTCTTCGTTCTTCAGGATCGCCATCAGCGGAATCACGCAGGCATCAAAAGACTGTTCCGGCCGGATGCTGTGCAGATCGCGCACGAGCTGTGCCGCGTCCGCCTGCATCCCCGGGATCCCGCTCTGGAGAGCATGGACGATGTTCACCTCGATACGATCGACCTTCGGCTGTCCCAGAGAGCCGATGTACTCATCGTTCTCCCCGGCAGATGCGGGGATCGTACAGAGCACTGCGCCGGCAACCAGGCAGCATGCCGCGATCATGAATCTCGTCTTCCTCATTGTGGCTCCCTTCCGCGTGATATGAATTGTGCACCGGGTCTTCATATCATGGTACGGAAGGGCCCTCCGGCGGTTACGGGGGTACACATCTCCGCGTATTCTTTGTCAAGAGGACCCTCTGACGACTCCCGGAGTCATTCCTCGTCGATGACCCAGGTTTCGAGCAGATTCTCGGGAAGCCCGGCGATGAACCGGGAAGGCTTCGAAAGGACCAGCCCCGATTCGCGGTCGTACACGTTGATCGGATACGTGATGAAGAGATTCTGCTGCGCCCGCGTGCAGGCCACGTACATAAGGCGCCGCTCCTCCTCCATCGCGTCCTCGCTCATCGCCGCGCGGCTTGCCGGGAAACGCCCCTCGAGCGCGTAAATGACGAAGACCGTGTGCCATTCCAGTCCCTTCGCGCTGTGTATCGTCGAGAGGATCAGCTTCTCGTCGTCGGTTCCCGGGGGGGTGATGTCCGTGACGCTTTCGGTGGCGGGCTCGAGCGCCAGGTCGGTCAGGAGCGTCCCGAGCGAACGGTAGCGTTCGGTGATCTGCTGGAACATGTCCAGATCTTTCCTCCGCTTGTTGAAATCGTCGTACCGGCGTTTGAACACGGGCTCGTAATAATTGAGGAGCATCTGCACCTTGTCTGCCGGGGCGATGTGCGACGGGCTCGCATCTTTCAGGACGCCGAACAGGTCGCTCACCCTGTCAAGGTACCCGGCGAATCCGGTCCAGAACGCCGGGAGCGTGCGGGAAGATTCACCGGTCGTCGTGGCGCGGCGCGCAAGGACGTCGTCGATCACCTTCTCGGCCGTTCTCGGTCCCACCCCCTCGACGAGGAGGAGTATCCGGTTCCACGCCACGGCGTCGCGCGGGTTTTCGAGCACCCTCAGGTACGCGACCATGTCCTTGATATGGGCGGTCTCGATGAATTTGAACCCGCCGAATTTCACAAACGGGACGTTGGCCTTGTTCAGTTCGATTTCGAGATCGAACGACAGGTATCCCGAGCGGAAAAGGACCGCGATCGTGTTGAGGGGCACCCCCTGTTCCCTGAGCTCGAGGACCTTCTGCACGACGAACTTCGACTGGAAGTTCTCGCTCTCCGCGACGACAATCGTCGGGAGGTCTCCCCCTCCCTTGTGGGTGAAGAGCTCCTTCTGGTATTTGTGTCTCATCCGATCGCTCCCCTGACTGCCCGGATATATTCGGGGGTGGTGCCGCAGCATCCGCCGACGAACGACGCGCCGGCCCTTATCCACGAGAGTGCACCGTGTGCGTACGCTGCGGGTCCGGCATCCCGCGTGAATACTCCCCCGTGTTCCCCCCCCGGCGTGCCGACGTTGGCGTACGCGCCGAGGGGCACATTGCCTTTCCCCCCGACTCCGCGGAGTGCGGAGAGAAGCTCATCCAGCCGGCGCTCCACGACGCCGGGCGGAATGCAGTTGAGTGCCAGCGCAGCGGGGGCGTGCTTCATGATGATCCGTACGGCCTCCCCGAGGGGCTCGCCGCCGTAGAGCGCTCCCTCGCCGTTGCAGAGGAAGCTCACGACGAACTCCAGTCCCGTCCTCCGGGCGGCTTCGGCCGCGATCGATGCTTCACGCAGCGTTCCCATCGTCTCAAGAAGGAGGAAATCCACGCCCGATGCCGCAAGGCGCGCAGCGTGTTCGGCGTGCTCTTCGCGCAGCGCATCGTCCGCCGGTACGAGATCGGGCCTGTAGCAGTCTTCCAGGGGGGCCATCGAGCCCGCCACGAGCACCTGGCGTCCCGGCTGCGCGGCGATTGCATCGCGGGCCAGCGCCACGGCGAGCGCGGTCAGTTCCGCCGAGCGGTCCGGAAGGCCGGCGCGCGCAAAAGTCCTTCGCGTCGTCCTGAACGTGTTGCTCGTGATAATCTCCGCGCCGGCGTCGATGTAGTCGTCGTGTATGCGCCGGACGGCCTCCGGGGCCGTCATCAGCGCCCCGGCCGACCAGAGAGGGAGCCCGGTGTCGATGCCGCGCCGCTCCAGCTCGGTCCCCATGGCGCCGTCGAGTATCACGGTTCCGCCCCGCCCGAACGCCCGGGCCAGCGGGCCCGGCGCCCGTTTATTCCCGTGCCCGCCGGAGGATTTCATTCGTGAGGTTCAGTATCGGTTGCGTGCTTCTGTAGTTCTCCTCGAGCTTGACGATCGTGCACCCGGGAAACGCTTCCGGGAAATCGAGGATGTTCCGGATCGTCGCGCCGCGGAACGAATAAATCGACTGCGCGTCGTCCCCCACGACCATCACGTTGCCGTGGGAGGAGGAAATGAGCGCCACGATCTCGGCCTGGATCCTGTTCGTGTCCTGGTACTCGTCCACCATCACGTAGCGGTACCTGTCAGAGAGCGTGCGCCGCACCCTGTCGTGGTCCCGCAGGAGTTTCCTGAGGTAGATGAGCAGGTCGTCGTAATCCATCATGTTGTGCCCGGCCTTGTACTGCTCGAAGGCCGTCTGGAGCTTCAGGATGTCGTCGAGGAAGTCCTCGTAATGGGGATAGTCTTCCTTCAGGATGTCCCTGACCGGCGTCAGCGTGTTGACGGCGCGCGAGAAGATGGTGTACAGCGTCTGCTTGCGGGGGAAACGCCTCTCCTTCGTGTCGAACTTGAACTGCGTGCGGAGGAGGTTGACGACATCCTCGGCGTCCCCCTGGTCGAGTATCGAAAACGACGAATCGAAATCCAGGAGGGGGGCGTACTGCCGGAGGACGAGATTGGCGAACGAGTGGAACGTCCCCCCGGCGACTTTCTCGCAGCGTGCGTCGAGGAGTATCGACGCGCGGCGGAGCATTTCCTGCGCGGCACGGCGCGTGAACGTCAGAAGCAGGATCGATTCGGGCTTCACCCCGAGCTCGACGAGGTAGGCGACCCTGTAGGTGATCGTCCGCGTCTTCCCGGTTCCCGCGCCGGCGATGATGAGATGCGGGCCGTTGACGGACGTGACGGCCTCGTACTGCGCCGGGTTGAGCTGGTTCCTGTAGTCGATCCGCAGGTGCTTCGGCGGCTCCGGTTCCGGGGCGTCCTTGAAGAGAGATTTCTTGAGCGTGTATTTCTTCATGGAGTTCCGGCCTGTGTTGCTTACAGGGTTTCGACGGGATACGTGTCCAGGATGTCGAGGATCGCCTCGATCGTCTTCGGCGAATTCCCCTCCGCCCTGTTGTTGACGTAGGCGTACAGCTGCCGGCCTTCGGCGACGCAGCGCCGCACCGTTTCCGCGAGCCCGAGCCGTATCTCCGGGTTCTCCTCCCTGATCTCCTCGTACGGCTGGAACTTCTCCACCGCCTCCTGGTACGTCCTTCCCGGCCGCAGGAGCGCGCGCGCCACCGAGAACCGGGCGCTCAGGACCCCCGCGATCTGAATCTGATCGATGATCGGCGGCATCTTCGTCCAGCTGTTCAGCACGTGCGCCACCCCCCTGTCGGCGAGCATGGTGAGATAGTCCGGCGTGAGGTATTCCCTGTTCCGGATTTCCACGGCGTAGGCAACGTCCTTCGGGAGCCGGGCGAGAAAGTCGTCCATCATGCGCAGAAACTTCTCGTACGAAACTCCGGAATTCGGATAGAAGGCGGAGAATTCGAAAATGATCACCCCCCGTTTCTTCCTGAGCGCCTCCACGGGGCGGAGGAACGCGTCTTCGAAAAGCTCGAGGTTGAGGAAATCCGGGTTCTCCCGTCCGGCGTTTGCGCCGTGCCGCGGGAGATTCGGGTAGCGTTTGATCGTGATCCGGTCCGTCACCTTCAGCGAAAGGCGGAAATCGTCCGTCGTCGTATCGTGGAGTATCCGCATCTGCTCTTCGCCGGGGAAATCGTAGAGCGCGAAGTCCGCGCACACGGTCGGGAAGAGACCGGAATACTCGGCGATGCACTCCTTCTCGAACGCCTTCTTCGAAGGGTACGCCCGGTTGTAGACGAGCCCCTTCCAGCCGGGGTATTTCCACGACGAGGAGCCGAAATAGATCCCCCGGCTCGCCCAGCGGCGGAGACGTTCGCGGTTATGCGCCGCGTACGCCGTTTCCGCTTCGGTGCGGCGCGGAGGTTCGTCCGCCTCCCCGAAGAGCGAGAGCGTGCCGGGCGGCTGTTTCTTCTTCGTCATGCTGCAATATAACACACCGGTGAGGAAAAAGAAAAAGCCCGCCGGGTGCGCCGGCGGGCTCGGGACAACCCGGTCGCATGCGTCTCAGCCCCGGAGCGCCGTCAGGCCGAAGACCGTGAAGAGTATCCAGATGATCCAGAGTGCGAACACGAGGACGAGGACCTTCGGGAGATCTTTCTGGAAGAGCCGCGAGAGCCCGATGCTCGTGACGGTGAGCGACCAGAACGAGAAGACGTTCGCCGACGCCGCCAGGAGGTGCCATTTGTTCTCGATCGAGAAGTCGGAGACGAGAAGGGCAAGGCTCGGGCTTGCGAAGATGGAATTCATCCCGATGGAGAGGATCGTCGTCACGATGCTTTCGATCGAGGAGATCAGGAACGTCAGTCCCACGACCTCCACGACCTTCATGTAGGGGGCGGTCGCTTTCATCACCCCTTTGCCGAGGAGCCAGTAGACGAGGCTTGCGAGGAAGAGGGCGAAAAACGGTCCCACGACCGCGCCGGCGTATTTGAATACCAGCGTGCTCGTTTCTCCCATGCCGGACATCTGGTCGCGCGCCTGGTTCGCCTGTTCCTGTGTGATCTTCCCCGCCGCGAGCTGCCGCTGCAGCCCCTTTTCCATCTGCTCGCTCGTCATGCGCTTCATCTGGTCCGAGAGGGACGGGTTGCTCACGACAAGGTATGCCATGATGAGACCGACGACGACGAGGATCATCGTCGGGACCACCCAGTTGCTTCCCGTCGGGGGAGTCTGCCGGACGTTGTCGTACAGTTCGGACGGGGATGCGAACACGCCGACAAGTCTGTCGCTGAGGGACATCGGCTTCACCTGTTCTGCCGGTGGCGTCTGGATCGGAGTTTCATCCATGGGGGGATCCTTACATGAGTGGGAGAGGTTGGGACGGGAAAAATGTACAAAACGGAACACTGAGAAGAAAGGTGGGTCTGCGGCGGGTTTTTCGCTCCGGTTTCCGCGCCCGGAACTCGCCGGCACCCCATCCTGCCGGGGGACAGAACGGGGTGCCCGGCTTGCCGTTTGCCGCCGGCCCGTGGAAGCGCCGGGCCGGGGACTACGGAACGCAGCTCGCATACATAACTACATGTCCGGGGCGGCCTTTACGATATCGCATGAAATCTTTTTTTATGCGGGCGTTCCCCGGCGTTGCCGGACAACGACTTCCCGCGTTTCCCGCCTCCGGCGCATACGACAAATTTGTTACCTCGTTATTGACAACACGACAAAAATGTCGTATTCTTTTTCCGGGCTCCGGTATCCTTTCCCGAACATGAGGTAAACCCGTGATGCGCGCCGAACCGCTGTACGTTCTGTCACAGGCCGAGTGCTGTGTGTGCGAGCGGACGTTGAGCGCCCGCGAGATTGAAGAGTTTTACGGAATGGCGGACGACGCGCTGCGGGAGGACATCCACTGCCCGTCCTGTACGCTTCAGCATCTGATCCTGTGCCGGGAATGCTCGTGCCGGTACACCGCGGACCGCAGCGGCATGTGCGGAGAATGCCAGAGACACGACAATGCGCACATTCTTCCTTCTTGATATTGACTGCTTCTTCGCCTCCGTCGAAATGGCCCTGCACCCCGAGCTCCGCGGCAGGCCTCTGTGCATCGGCGGACTTCGCACCGACCGCGGGATCGTCTCGTGTCCGAACTACGAGGCGAGGAAGTACGGCGTGCGGACGGCGATGCCGCTGCGGACGGCGGCACGGATGCTTCCTTCCGACGCGGTGTTCATGCGGGGGAGCCACCGTCTCTACGGGGAGTATTCCGACAGGGTGATGGGGATCCTCCGGGATTTCACCCCGGACATGGAGCAGGTGAGCGTGGATGAAGCTTCCATGGACGTGACCGGGTGCCTGCACTTCTGGGGGCACGACCCGCGCCGGATGGCGGAGGCGATGAAGGAGCGGGTGCGGTGGGAATGCGGCCTGAGCGTCTCGATCGGGGTTGCATCGAACAGGGTGTGCGCGAAGATCGCCGCGGGGGTGAACAAGCCGGACGGCCTCGTCGTGATCCGGCCGGGAACCGAGCGGGAGTTCCTGGCGCCGCTGCCCGTCGAAACGGTTCCCGGCATCGGGCCCAGGACGCTTCCCCACCTTCACACGTACGGGATCAGGACGGTGGGACAGGCCATGGCGTATGCGGAAAGGAATGCGCCAGCGGCGGGCGCCTTCCCCCCCCTCCGCGCGGAACGGCTCCCCACGCTTTCGCTCTGCCGCTTCATCGTCTCGTGCGCCGTTCCGTCCGACGAGGCGATCGTTCCGCACGACCGCGTGGAGAAGTCCATTTCCCGCGACATGACGTTCGGCACCGACACCGCCGACAGCGAGCGCGTGAGAAGCACGCTCTACTACCTGACCGAGCGCTGCTGCAAGACGCTCCGGCAGGATGAACTCGCGGCTTCCACGGTCACCGTGCGCGTGCGGTTTACCGACTTCACGACGGTGCAGAAACAGGCGACGCTCCCCTGTCCCTCGTCGAACGAAGAGGACGTCTTCGGCGCCGCCCGGCGGCTGCTCGCGCAGCTTGCTCCGCCGGGGCAGCTCGTCCGCCTTGTCGGCGTGAAAGTCTCGAACCTGTCGGCCGCCGGGGGGGTCCAGATGGACCTCGGCATCACCGCCGGGGAAAAAGTCGGCGTGCTCCACCGCCGGCTGGACGGCCTCCAGTCGCGATACGGCTACGGCAGCATCCGCTGGGGGATCACCTGCGGCGTGGCGGAGCGGCGGGAGGAACGGGAATGACGCACCGGTATGACGACCCGGGCGAGCAGCTGCTTCCCCGCCTCCGCGCCTGGAGAAGGCACAACATCCATGTCGGTCTCTCTCCCCGCACGTCCCCCTTCTGGACCGGGCTGCTCTACAGGGAGCCGCGCGGCGACGTACGGGAGTATGCCCGGTTTTTTGACACGGCCCTGTTCCCCTGCGATGCACGGTATCCGCCCGATCCCGCGCGGGTATCCCGGATGAACGAACACGCGGGAGAGGACTTCGCATGGACGCTCCTCGTCGATGACGAGCAGATGATGTACCGCTTTCCGTACGGGCACCCCGACAGGAACAGGCGGGGAGAACTCAACCCGCATTTCCTGGATCCCCGGCGCATCGTCGAAACGTTCGTCCCGCTGCTCTCTCTCCTGGAGTCCTCCGTGCACATCGTGATGCTGAAGATCGGCGCCGTCGCCCTGACGGAGGCGCTGGATTTCGACGGATTCCTGCGCGTGCTCCTCCGGTGCCTCGACGCCCTTCCCCCCGCGTACAGTTACGCGGTGGAGAACGGCACGTCCCGGTTCGTGCTGCCGGAATACCTCGCATGCCTGCGCCGGCGGAACGTCATTCACGTGCCGGCGGTCGTTCCGCTCCTTGATGCCGTCCGGACGCCCGGCGCGCTCGGCACCGGCACCTGCGTGCTGCGCACCGCCTGCCTGGCGATGGAGGAGGAAGGAGAGGAGTGGGCGGCCTTTCGCGAGACGGTCCGTTGCTGTCTCGGGGAAGAAAAGACGCTCTACGCGTATCTCACGGACGGCCGTGAGACGGCCTTTCCCGGGGCGCCCCCGGGGGAGGGAGTCCGCCGGCTCACGCGTCTGCTCGCCGGGCTCGACCCCGAGCTTGCCCGCCGGTCACCCATCAAACGAAAAGCAGCGTGAAGCCATGAGCGCCGATCCGCCCGTCCTGTACGGACAGCTGATGCAGCAATTTAAGTCGTCCCCGCCGGGGAAGCTCTACTGTCTTCACGGCACGGGGGGCGTGTTCCGCATCTCCCTTGCGGCGGCGGCGCACGTCCTCCTGGGTGGGATGCCGGTGACGCTCGTGGACGGAACGAACCGGTTTGACGTCTACTACCTGGCGGAGTTTGCGCGGAAACATGCGGGAGTCCGCCCTGACGGACGGGCGATCACCCCGGAGAACCTGCTTGACAACATATTCATTTCCCGGGCGTTCACCTGTTACCAGATGGAGGCGGTGATCACGGAGCGTCTTCCGGTGTTCGTCCGGCAGCGCGGCTCACCCGTGGTCATCATATTCGGGCTTCTCGACACGTTTTACGACGACCAGGCGCCCCTGTTCCAGGTGAAAGCGGGACTGGAGAGGATCCTCGGGGCGCTCCGCCGGCTGCGCGAGGACAACGTCGCCGTGCTGCTTGCCTCGCTGGACGTGAAACTCGGATCGAAGGAGCGGAACGGGCTTTTCCCGCACCTGATGACCGTGATGGACCGGGTGTACCGGCTCGTCGAAGACGAGGGAGGGCAGCGGATTCTGCCGGAGATTCTGCACGGGATGCCGCCGGGGACGGGCAATCAACGGGGCGGGAAGAACATTCAACCGGGGAAGGACGCACATCATGGGACGGACAGTACCGACGTTTACGATGGTCATCCAGCAGGAAATGGAAAGCTGGGGGAAATTCCGGCGCGGGCTGCGCAGGGAAGATCAGGAAGCGCTTGACGAGCTCTTCCGCGCGGCACGGCTCCAGTTGGCGGGAAGCGCGTACGCCGCCCGGCCGATCCCCTTTGAAAGCATCGCCATGTGCATGCTCCTGGCGCAGCACAGGATCATCGCGGACCTGCAGCACAGGATGAAACAACTGGAAGCGGCGCATGATGACGACACGGACGATCACCGGGTGGCTGTTTGACCTCTACCCGTCGCGGGAAGGGATCACGCTCTGGCTTGTCGACCGTGACGGAGCCCGGTACCGTTGCCGCGACGCGTTCGATCCCTGGTTTTACATGCACGTCACGGCATCCGAGGAAGCGCGCGTCGCGGAGATCGTGCGCCGCTTCCCGTTCCCGGTCAGTCTCGACCGGACGGTCCGGAGGGAAATTTACACGAACGAGGAGTGGAACGTTCTCCGCGTCACCGTGCACGATACGCTTCACCTGAAGGACGTCGTCCGCCGTCTCGAACCGTACTTCCCGCATTTCGTCTTCTTTGATTCCGACATTCCCTCCCAGCAGCTCTACCTCTACAGGACGGGGCTCTTCCCGCTTGCCTTCGGGGAGTATACGCTCGACGAAGAAGGACGGCTGGTGGCGTGGAAGCTCGACGACGACCCCGCCGCCCTGGAATACGCGCTCCCGCCACTGGTGACGATGACGCTGAAAAACATCCCTGATTTCGTCTCGCCCAAGTACAGGAAGGCATACCAGCTGGAAGTCGGGTACGACGGGCACACGTACGCGCTGGAAAACGAGGAGCCGGCGGAGGTGATCGGATCGCTCAACCGCCATCTCGCGCGCTGCGATCCGGACATCATCATGACCGAATACGGGGACGCCATACTGCTTCCCCTGCTCACGCGCATCGCGGCGGACGAGGGGATCCCCCTTGCGCTCAACAGGGATCCTTCCGCCGGGTACTTCACGACGGGAGGTACAAGCTATTTCGCGTACGGCAAGATCGTCCACAAGGACGGCGCGTTCGAGCTCGCGGGGCGCTGGCACCTTGACACGGAGAACTCCTTCATGATGGGGGAGGCGAGCCTTGACGGCGTGGCGGAGATCGCGCGCCTGACGCAGCTCCCCGTGCAGCACCAGTCCCGCTCCACGATCGGATCCGCCCTTTCCTCGATGCAGCTTTCCTGGGCCTCGCGGCACGGGTACCTCATCCCGGCGAAAAAACGGGAGCCCGAGGAATTCAAATCGGCTTCCACGCTCCTTCTTGCCGACAGGGGGGGGCTGATTTTCCAGCCGGTGATGGGGTTCCACGAGCAGATCGGCGAAATGGACTTCGTGTCGATGTACCCGACGATCATGGTCCGGCACAACATTTCCCCGGAGACCGTGAACTGCCGGTGCTGCAGCAACGAGGCGGTCCCCGAGCTCGGGTACACGATCTGCGAGCGCCGGGAGGGGATCGTTCCCGCCACGCTCCGCACCGTCGTTACGAAACGCGGTGCGTACAAGAAGAAAAAGAAGGCCCTGAAGCGTGCCGGGGACGATGGGTGGAAGCTGTATGACCGCCGGCAGAACGCGCTGAAATGGATGCTGGTGACCTGCTTCGGGTACCTGGGCTACAAGAACGCGCGGTTCGGCCGCATCGAGGCGCACGAGTCCGTGAACGCGTTCTCGCGCGAGGCGATCCTGCGCGCCAAGGAGATCGCGGAGGACCGGGGATACCACTTCATCCACGCGATCGTCGATTGCATGTGGCTCCGGAAGGAAGGCGCCACGGAGGCGGACTACGAAGCGCTCGCCGCGGAGGTAAAAACACACGTCGGCATCGACATCTCGCTCGAGGGGATCTACAACTGGATCCTCTTTCCGTCATCGAAGATGGATCCCCGCATACCCACCGCCAACAGGTATGTCGGCTGGTACGCGAACAACGAGATCAAAATCCGCGGCATCGAAGTCCGCAGGCGCGACACCCCCGTCTTCATCAAGCGCCTGCAGGGGGAGATGCTGCAGATCTTCGGCGGGGCGTCGACGGTCGCCGCACTGGAGGAGCTCGTCCCCGCGGCGCTGGCGAAAGCGGGGGAGGCGATCGCGCTCCTGCGCGCGGGAACGGCGAACCCGCTCGAGCTCGTCATCCGCCGCCACCTGACGCGCGACCCGGAAGAGTACACGACGAACACCGCCAGTGCGGGCGCGGCCAAGGCGCTCGACGAGGCGGGAGTGCATCTGGAGCCGGGGGAAATGGTCGAATACATCCTCGTGGACCTCTCGGGGAAGAAAAAGCCCGCGAAGGCGCTCCCGGTGCCCCTGTACGAATCGGCCGAAGGATACGACATCGAGACGTACACTGACATGGCGCTGAAAGCCGTGGAGACGCTCCTCCTCCCCTTCGGGTACGACGTCGGGAAACTGCGCGACGTGTTCGGGTGCTCGCTGCGGAAAACCAGGCGGGCGGTTGTTGCGGTGCCGGCGGGGCAGGGATCGCTCTTCGATCCCTGGCCGCCGGCGGACGGGCATGTTACAGAAGGCCTGACGGGAGGCGCGGCGACGAGATGAGCTCCTCGAAGATCTTCCAGCGCAGATCGGGTTTTCTCGGGACGCCCCCCGCAGACTCGATGTACCGCTTCACCATGTCCTGCCCGAGGTTGTAATTGATGACGTAGCTCCGGTACTTGTCGAAGAATTTCGTCCGCTGCAGCGCGCGGTCCGGCGACATGAGCGCGTAGCGGACGAGATACTCCACCGCCTGTTCGCGCGTGGACGCCCCGTCGAGATATTTCCGCGCGGCCTCGTTTCCCGCGTAGGCGAGCTTGAGGAAGAGCCCGTGGATCCGGTAGTATTCGCCGGCGGCCGCACCGGGGAGCCCCGCGAGGGGGAAGAGGACGTCACGCTCGAACTCTGCACGCTCTTCCCCCGGAAACGCCATCTCGATGCCGAAATTCGCCGTTCCCTCGGCGATGAGCGACTGCGGGCTGAAGAGGGGATAGACCGTGAACTCCATCCATTTCTTCCCGCGCACGAGGTGCGTCTCCAGGAGCGCATTGTAAAGGTGGTGGCCGGGGTACCCTTCGTGGCTGGCGAGGTCCACGGCCCTGTCCACGGTGATGGGGAGATCGGTATTCACCTGGATCAGGCTGTGGCAGTTCCCCTTGAACCAGTTGTAGCCGCTCCACGGTTTGTCCGTCACGTACTCGACGGTGAAGCTTTCCCCTTCCGGGAGCGGTATCCGCTCCGAGGTCCGCTTCCGGCTCTCCGCGATCGCCGCGGAAAAGACGCTGTCCAGCTTGTCGCGCGGGACGACGAACCCCGAGCGGTATGCTTCAAACCGTTCCGGCACGTTTCCTTTTCCCGGGAGCGCCCCGTCGAGTTCTTCGAGGATCTTCGCGAAATGGTCCTCCGTGAACGAGGGAGCCACCGCGTCGTAGAGCGCCTGCGATTCCTCGTCGAACGTCATCTTCCTGCCGCCGAGGAGATCCACCCGGGCGACGAGGGACTGCATCTGGCGGAGGAGATACACGTGCCTCAGCCGCACCATCCCTTCCATCCGGGTCGGCGAGAGCATCTTGAGCTCGGCGATGGCCGCCGCTCCCCGCCTGCGTATGGTATCGAGCGGAAGCTCTTCCGCTTTCAGCGATTCCGGTCCGTAATACGCATCGACGTAATCGGCGTCGTGAGAACCGACCGAGAGCACGAGTCGTATGTAGGTTTCCGAGAGCCTGGTCAGCGCCGCCTGTGTCGGGTTCTGTTTCATGTGGGTGAGGTCCGGTCAGTAAGAGAGGCACGCTCATGCGGCGTGCAGAACGAACTCATGATAGGGAATTCCTCTGAATTCTTCACCCGCCGTCCCTTACATGAGACCGGCGGGATCGACGTCGATGATGAGCTGCACGTCGCCCGGGCGGCGCGCGGCGGTGGTGTTGAGGGCTGCGTGGAGCGCTTCCCGGATAGCGGACCCAGACGGGTCGTCCTCCTTGAGGCATTTCAGTATGAGATGCCACCGGTATTTCCGGTCGATCCTGCCGATGACGGCCGGCGCGGGACCGAGAAGCGCGGCGCGGATCCCCCCGTCCCTGAGCGCCCGCGCGAACCGTTCCGCTTCGCTGTGCACGCGCTCCTCGTTCTCCCCCCGGGTTTCCGCCAGGACGAGCCGGGAGTACGGCGGGTAGGAGAGTTCCCGGCGTGACCGGAGCTCTTCCTCGTAGAACGCCCCGAAGTCACCGTCGATGACGTGAATGAGCGTGTAGTGCGCGGGCTGGTGCGTCTGGATGAGGACCTCCCCCTTGAGGACGCTCCGGCCGGCGCGGCCGGCCACCTGCGTGAGGAGCTGGAACGTCCGTTCCGAGGCGCGGAAATCGGGAAGGAGCATCTGGGTGTCCGCCGATATCACCCCTACGAGCGTCACGCGAGGGAAATCCAGCCCCTTGGCGACCATCTGCGTGCCCAGGAGGATGTCCGCCTCCCCGCTTGCAAAGGAGCGGAGTATCCTGTCGTGCGCACCCTTCCGGGTTGTCGAATCGATGTCCATCCGCTCGACGCGGGCCCCGGGGAACATCCCGGTGAGCTCCTGCTCGACCTTCTGTGTCCCGATGCCGCGGAGCCGGATGTCCGTCCCTCCGCACGTGGGACAGAGGATGTTCGGCTTCCGGATCAACCCGCAGTAGTGGCACCGGAGATGCTTTTTCGCGAGGTGGTAGGTGAGCGTGACATTGCAGTTGTCGCACATCTCTGCGTACCCGCACTCCCCGCACTCGACGAACGGCGCAAACCCCCGGCGGTTCTGCAGGAGGATGATGCCTTCCTTCCGCTCCAGCCGGTCCCGGATCTTGGCCTGCAGGAGTGCGGAGATTGACGGCTGGGTGAAGTTTTTCAGCGGCGCCCTTGCTTCGGGGGGGAGCGCCTCCTTTGCTGCGGCGTACAGGCGTTTGCGCTCCGCGGTCATATCCACCACCGCGATGGAGGGCATCGGGACGTTGTCGATCCGGGAAGGCATCCGGAGCAAAGTGTATTTGCCGTTCTGCGCATTGCTGAACGATTCGACGCTCGGCGTCGCCGAGCCGAGGACGACGACGGCGCCCGCGTGGCCCCCCCGCACCACGGCGACGTCACGGGCATTGTAGCGCGGAGAAGAATCGAATTGTTTGTACGACGCTTCGTGTTCTTCGTCGACGACGATGAGACCAAGGCGGTCGAGGGGAGCGAACACCGCCGATCGCGGTCCGATCATGATCCGGGCGTCCCCGCGCAGCGCCCGCCTCCACGCGTCGTGTCTCTCGCCGGGGGACATGCGGCTGTGCACCACCGCGACCCCCGCGCCGAAGTGCGACTTGAACCGTCGGACCATCTGGGGGGTGAGAGAAATTTCGGGGACGAGGATGATCGCCGTCCTGCCGAGCGAAAGGCAGAACCGCATCGCCTCGATGTAGACCTGCGTCTTTCCGCTTCCTGTCACGCCGTGGATGAGAAACGTCCCCCCCGCTCCCGAGGCCATGGCGGATGTGAGCGGGGAAAGGACTTCCTTCTGCGATTCGTTCAGGACGATGCCGAGCGTCTGCATCTCGGTCCCAAAATCCTGTTCGCGGGACACCTCGACCCGCGCGGTCGTGACGACGCCGGACCGGACAAGCTCGCGGAACTGGGACAGGGATGCTCCGGTGTGGCGCAGGAGGTCGCTGACCCGCGTCTCCGCGTCCGCTCCGGGGGCCGGGACCAGGAGGTTCTCCAGGAGAACCCGCAGTTTCTTCCTGCGCGGAGGGAGGACCTCGAGGGCGGCCTTCAGCGCGGCCGGGTCGAGAAGATCGCGCCGGATGACCTCCACGAATTTCGGCCTTGCCGCCGGCCGCGGGATGTATTCCTCGGTTTCGATGAGCCCGGCGCGGACAAGCTCGTTCAGCAGGGCGTTGATCTGCCGAACCCCGGTCTTCTTCTGCACGTCCGCCGCCGAGGCCTCCCCTTTGTCCCGGATGAACGCCGCCGCCTCCCACTGTTTGGGCGCACGGTGCGAGAGCTCTTCGAGCGCCCCCCCGGTCAGCGTCCCGAGCGCGCGGGCCAGCCGTTTGCTCGAGGGGGAAAATCCCTGAGGCATCGCCGCCTTCAGCACGTGCCCCAGCGGGGAAAGGTAATACCCTGCAATCCACCGGCACAGGCGGAGGAGCTCCACGGACACGATCGGTGCGGGATCGATGACGTCGTGCAGGGGCTTGAGTCCGGCGACCCCCGACGTCTCGGGAAGCGCAGTGATGAGCCCCGTCGCGTACTTGCGGCCGAACGGGACGACGGCGCGCGCGCCGACAAGAGCGGCGTTTTCGAGTCCGGGAGGTATAAGGTAGGTGAATTCCCTGTCGAGCGTGACCGGGAGAGAGACGTCGGCATAACGATTCATCGTAAAATATCAGGAAATCGGGCCTGAAGAACAAGCGGACGGAAGGTCGTCACAGGACGCCGAGTTCCCGCAGTATCGCGATCGCAGAAGTCTTTCGCCGCTTGAGTATCGCATCGCCGTCCCGCGCGGCATCCGGACTCGTCATGTTGAGCGCGAAGAAGAAGACGTTCCCTGATCTCTCCACGTAACCGACGAACCAACCGACGATGCCGCCGCTCGTGTCGTCCGAGTACCCGGTCTTGCCGCGAAGTACGTAGTCCGGCGTCCGCTCGAGGACGAGGATGCTTTTCACGATGTCGATCGACCGCTGCGAGAACGGGATGCGTCCGTCGTAGAGCCGCCGGAGAAAGTCCACCTGCTCGGAGGCTGATATGAGCAGCGTGCTTCCGAGCCAGAACCGGTCGATCGGCCCGCTCGCGTCGCCGTTCCCGTATCGGGTGCTGTCGATGTATGCCGACATCCGGACCCGCCCCACTCTGCGGGCGAGTTCCTGGTAGTACGGGACGACGGAATTGGCGATTGCGGAGGCGAGGTCGTGATCCCGGTTCCACGACTCGATGTCCCGGTGGACGCCGTCCCAGGGGATCACGAAGTGTTCGTCGGGGATGACGCCGGTTTCAAGCCCGATCAGCGAATTGAGGATCTTGAACGTCGATGCGGGCGTGAGCCTCCGGCGGCACTCGTCGGGGCGGTAGACGGTGAACCTGCCGGCGTTCCTGTCGAACATGACGAACCCGCCGCCGAGCCCGTGATAGTATTTCGAGGGGAGTGTGGTTTCCTTCGTGGTCTGGGGGGTTGCGTGTTGCGCGAGGAACGCTAGGAGGAGAGTTGCCGCAACACCAATAACGGATATCCGAATATTCAAGGGCTCATTCCTCCCGCCGCACGGTCTCCTGGGAAAACGCAGGGAGACAGACCGCCACGTATTCGGCCCCCTCGGGTCCGGGCGAAGAATACCTCACCCACTCCCCCCTGTGCGCGATCACCGCCTGACCGGCGCCCACGTCGATGTCCCCCGACCTGTGCGTCACGCGAAGCATCCCGGCCAGCACGAGCGTGTATTCATCGAACAGCGGGGTCTGGGCCGGCTCGACCCATCCCGGAGGACTCTTCATGCGGGCGATGCTGACCGACGGCGTGCCCGAATTCACCCTGCCGATGAATTCCTCGATGAGCTTCGGGACGTTCCCCGCGGCTTCGATCCGCGTGGGGGCGGGGATGAGTGTCGGCATTTGTTCCTCTCAGCGCTGTGGGACGTCGATGCCGATCGCTCTCAGATCGGCGAGAAGGTGTTCCTGCGTCGTGTACCGGATCGCCCTGAGCCCGAGGGCCCGTCCCGCTTCGACGAACTCCGGGATATCGTCGATGTAGGCGCAGGCCTCCGCCGGCAGGGCGAGCTTGCCGAGCATGTCGGCGTAAATGCGCGGATCAGGCTTCATCGCGCGGACCTCGAACGAGAGCGTGACGGCCTCGAACAGGGGGAAGACAGGAACGGGCTGTATGCCGAATTCGAAGTGCCATGCGTTCGTGTTCGAGAGGAGTCCGAGCCTGTACCGGGAGCTGAGCTCCCTGATGAGCGCGAGCGTGGCGGGCTTCGGCGTGAAGATGTCCGTGTATGCGCGCACGAATTCGTCTTCCGGCATCGCCAGGGAGGAGATCCTGCTCACCTCCTCGAAGAACTCGTGCGAGGTCATGAGCCCCGTTTCATAGCGCGTGGCGGCGTCCATCGAGCGGGCAACCGAGGCGTTCACGGCCTCCCTGGAGAGGCCGGAAGACCGGGCGGCGCGTTCGACGAACCTGCCGATGTCGAAGTCGCTGATGACGCGCCCGAAGTCGAATATCACCGCCAGAATCTCCACCCGTTCTTCCCTCCTATGCCGGCCTGCGGTGAACGACCACGGGCTCCTTCTCGAGCCGCACGCCGAATTTTTCGAAAACGGCTTCTTCGATCCTGCCCGCAAGGGCCAGCACGTCGGCCGAGGTTCCCCCCCGGTTGACAATCGCCAGGGCATGGTTATCGGAGAGTGCCGCCCCGTTCATCCTGAACCCCCGCGGAAACCCCGCGTGCTCCACGAGCCACGCGGCGGAGAGCTTGGTGCCTCCCGCGGAGGGATACGCGGGGACGGGCATCCCCTTCATGTTCTTCTCGAGGAAATCTTCCGGGACGACAGGGTTCGTAAAAAAGGAGCCGACGGAACGGGAATTCCCGTCCGCGGGATCGATCACCATCGACTTCTTCCTGCGCAGGAACAGGACGGTTTCCCGGACCGAGCCGGGCGTCGTGCGTCCTTCCCTCCGCGCATCGATCTCCCGCGCCAGCTCGGCGTACCGGATGAGAGGCCCGGTATTCCGTTTCAGGCGGAAGCTGACGCCGGTGATGATGTAACGGCCCGCGTCCGCCGTCTTGAACCGGCTCGTCCTGTACCCGAACGCGCACGCCGCTCCAGGGAACGTGCGCTCTTCGAGCGTCCGCCTGTCGAGCGTGCGCACGGCCGTGATGGTCTCCGCCACCTCCTGCCCGTACGCGCCCACATTCTGGACCGGCGTTCCTCCCGCGGACCCGGGGATCCCCGAAAGGCACTCGATCCCCGAGAGTCCGTTCTCCGCCGCGTGCGCGACGACGCCGTCCCATGGTTCGCCGGCCGCGGCCGTCACATCAGTGCCGCCGGGCGCCTCGACAGTGGTGAGTCCGCGGAGAGCGACGTTCAGGGCGACCCCGTCGAAGCCTTCATCGGCGAATATGATGTTGCTCCCCCCCGAAAACACCTGGACGGGGAGGCCTTCGTTCCGGGCGAACGTCAGCGTCTCGCGCAGATCCTCCAGGCTGGTGCACCGTGCGAACCAGCGGGCCGGGCCCCCGAGTCCTATCGTGGTGTACGGAGCGATCACCACGTTGGCGGAGAAGCAAGCGGGGGGTGATGCCATCTTCAGGGGTTCTCCGGGTGAGGAGGGGTGAATCCCCGGTACGTGTCGTACCGCGAATCGTAGAACACGAGGTTGAACGCGCTGTCGCGGAGCGTCCCTCCGGAGGGGTAGAGATAGAATTCGCCGACGACCGGAGTCACCCGGCGCGCGGGTTTACCGTTTTCCACGTAGAACCTCACCGTATACGCTCCGAGCGCGAACGGCGCGCCCGGGAGCTGGTCCAGGAGGTTTTCATGGGAGAACACCAGAAGATCTCTCTCCGGGCCGACCTGTGCGCTCCCTCCGGTCACGCCGACCTGTGCACGTGGTTGACGGATGCCTGGTCTGTCGGCATGACGGTGACCTGGGCGATGTCGACGTGGGGAGGGCGCGTCGCGCAGAAGACCACGATTTCGGCGATGTCCTCCCCCTTCAGGGGCGTCATGTTCTGGTAGGCCGCTGCCGCGCGCGCGGTGTCCCCCCGGAACCGGACCTCGCTGAATTCGGTCTCCACGAGCCCGGGATCCACGGAGCTCACCCGCACGTTCGTCCCCAGGAGGTCCATCTTCATGCCCCGGGAAATCGCGGTCACCGCGTACTTGCTTGCGCAGTAGACGTTTCCGTTCGGGTACACCTCGTGCCCCGCGATGGACCCCATGTTGATCACGTGGCCGCTGTTTCGTTTGACCATTCCCGGGAGGACCGCCCTCGTCACGTAGAGGAGCCCCTTGACGTTCGTGTCGATCATCTCCTCCCAGTCCTGTATTTCCCCGGCGTGCAGCTTCACGAGCCCCCTGCTCAGTCCGGCGTTGTTGACGAGGATGTCGATGTGGTCCCACGCGGGAGGGAGCGAGGCGACCGCCCGTTCCACGTCCTCCCTGTTCCTGACGTCGAGCTGGAAACCGTGCGTCATGACCCCGTAAGTGTCCTCGAGGTTCCGCGCAAGCGCTTCGATTTTTTCCCGGCGCCTGGCGGCAAGAAGAAGGTTCGCCCCTTCGCGGGCGAATGCGACGGCGCACGCCTCTCCGATCCCGCTGCTTGCGCCGGTGATGAACACGTTCTTGTGTTTCAGGTCCACGCTCATGGGTTCCCCCCTTGCCGTGATGTCAGTTCGATGGCTCTCCCGGGTCGGTGAAGACCGGCTCGATGTCCACCGGGAGGTGTGCCAGCCTGTCGAGCGTCCGCTGCATGGACGGCCGGATGACGGCGTACCTGATCAGGAGCGCCCGGGCTCCGTCATAGTTTCCCTGTGCCTGCAGCGTCATGATCTCGCCGGTCAGTTTTCTCGCCCCCGCCTTGAACTTCTCGACGTCGGCCGAGAAAAGGCCCGAACCCTCGCTGTACACGATCGCCCCCTCGTCCATCAGGTAGTTGAACTGCATCGCCATCCCCTGGCCGTGGGCCTCGTTGATGCCGAACCGGACGGAGCGGAAAATGCCCGCCAGGTAGGTGACGTACATCTGCTTCTCCATCGAACGATCGATGAGTCCGTGATCGATCATGTACTGGAGGGCGAACAGCCCGCTGATGTCGGCTTTCGCCTCCTCGATGGCCGAGCTCAGTTCCTGCATCGCCTGGCGGGCCGTCGTCGGCTTTCCTTTCAGGACGATCGAATGGGGGCCGAGCCCGTGCATCAGCTCGTGGGCGAGGATGTGCGTGAAGAACGCGTTGAAATTGACGTAGGGTTGTTGTGCGGGATCGAGGGCAATCCCCGCGATCGGCTTCAGGATCGTCCTGAATTTCGCCTCCTGCACGTTCTTCAGCATCACCCTCTTGCTTCCTTTTTCGGCTGTTACCCTCTCGTCGTTCGGGAGGTTGAACGCCGCCGTCTGCACTCCCGCGCGGGCCTCCCCGCCGGTCACGACCTCGTCCACGACGCGGATCGGGGAGAGCGTGCCCAGCTTTGCGTTCCTGTACCGGGGATCGATCGGGAGCGCGTTCTCGATCTCCTGCAGGTGGGAGGAGAAGAACGCGAGTTTGGCGGTCGAGGAGTCGTCCCGGAGGCAGATGAATGCCTCGAAGGCCGCCTTGTAATTGAACAGGCCGTCCATGTACACTTCGTACGGACCGATGGTCGGCTCGATCGGGCTGTCAAGGTCCATCCAGGCCACGTCGCTCTCGTAATAATCGTTGCTTGCGAACGCATCGGCCCGTTTCGTCAGGAATGTCCTGAGGGAGGCATTGTCCGTGAGGGCGGCCGCCTCACGAAGGAGCCCGGCGGCGGGGATCAGCAGGTCACGGTATTCCTCGCTGTAGGGAACCGCCTGCAGGTGGCGGATCCCGTTGCGCCGGATCGTGGTGAAGAATCCCGTCGCCTCCTTTTTCTGCTGCTCGGTGAGCGTCCCGGCCCATTCGTTGAATTCCTCCTTCGTCATGTCCTCCGGGTAGTAGTTGGCACAGGCGGGCCTGATCCTGGGGACGCCCGCGATGAACGGTTCGTCGTGATCGAGGTTCGACCAGGGCGACCTGTTGATGTTATAATAGTGAAGCCGCTCCATCCCTTCGTCGGTCCGGTCGGCCTCGAGCTTCGCCCGGAGCGCCTCGTTCCCGCTCCAGACCTGGCGGGCGTAGATCCTGTCGACGATCGCGGCAGCTTCCGCAAGCTTGGCGAGGGCCCGCCGGTCGCCCGGGCTGAGACGGGAAAGGTCGGCGCTCACGGGCGTGGGGGCGAAGCGCTGTATCTTTGCGGCGATCGCCGACGGGGGTCTTTCTGACGAACATCCGGTCATCATGGCTGTCAACCCGGCTGCAAGAAGAATGACGAGTGGTTTCATGTGGCGCCTCGGTGTCGTGTCGTGAGTTGTTGTGTGCGGGCGCAGCGTCTTCACGCGCCCGCCGTCCCCTCCCTCAGTTCCTTTTCGAGAATCTTCATCACCTCGAGCAGGGGGAGTTTCCGCTCCCCGGCAATCCTTCTGCACTCTTCGTATTCCGGCGTCACGATCTCCCTGCCGTCCCTGATCACCGCCTTGGCTTTCACCGGGCCGAACGATGTGACCGCCTCCAGGTGCCTCCGGGGGAGCTTCCTGCGCCCCGTCGTCTGAACGCGAAGCCCGATCGTGGAGGTTTCCCTGTAGAGAACGCCGGTCACCTCATCGAGGCGCGAGCGGGGAACCATCACCGAGAGGAGAATGCCCGGCCTCCCCTTTTTCATCACGATCGGGACGAGGTACGCGTCGTGCGCCCCCGCGCCCAGGAGAAGCTCGATGACGTACGGATAGGCCTGCGGGTTCATGTCGTCGATGTTCGTCTCGACGATGAGGATGTCCTCCTGCTCCACGACCGGATCCAGCGTTCCGATGATGACCCGGAGGAAGTTGGGAATTTCGGCGAATTCGTTCGTGCCCGCCCCGTAGCCCACGGCGCTGGTGCGGAAGTGCTCTTCATCCAGTGTCCCGGAGGAGAGGGCCCTGATGATCGCGGCGCCGGTGGGCGTCGTCAGTTCGTGCGGGACGTCGGTGAGGACCGTCGGGTATCCCTTCAGGATCTCGATCGTCGCGGGAGCGGGCACGGGCATGCGGCCGTGCCTGGTCTGGATGAACCCGCCGCTCCCCAGCCGGACCGGAGAGGAATACACCGCATCGATGCCGCACGCTTCCATGCAGATCGCGCTCCCGACGATGTCCACGATGGAATCCAGCGCGCCGACCTCGTGAAAGTGGACCCGTTCCGGCGTCGTACCGTGCACGCGCGCTTCCGCCTCGGCGATCACCAGGAAAACGGAGTGTGCCCTCTCCTTGACGCGGGAAGGGAGCGACGAGTTGTCCAGGATGCCCGTGACGTCGGCGAGCTTTCTGTGAACGTGCGGGTCCTCGGTGGTGACGACGTCGATGTGGACGGCATCGACCGAGTTTCGCTTCACGTGCCGCGCGGCGAGCTCGAATCCTCCGACGCCGAGCCTGCCGAGTTCTGCGGTCAGCGTCTCCAGCGGAACGCCCGCGCTGACGAACGCCGCCATCGTCATGTCGCCGGCGATTCCTCCGACGGTATCAAGGTATGCGATTGTCATGGCCTGGACGAGAGTCTGCGTTCGAGATGTTCGAGAACCCGTGCGGTGGCACCCGTATGCGACTCGACGAACCGCGCCGCGCGCTCGCCCGACGCCCTCCGTGCACCGGCGTCGTCGAGAAGGTTCTGCAGCGTCCGGAACGCCTCGGCCGTGTCCTCCACGACGAAGCCCCCCCCGCATTCGACGAGCATAATCGGTTCGTGGGCGTTCCTGTGCCTCGGCCCGAAGATCACGGGGATCCCGAACACCGCGGCTTCGAGCACGTTGTGTATGCCCTGCCGGAAGCTTCCGCCGACGTACGCGATGTGCGCGTGCGCGTACAGGACCAGGAGTATGCCCACGCTGTCGACGATGACGAAGTTCTCCCCGGCGTACTCGTTGAGCCCCGAAAAGCGTATGGACGCGGCTTTCCCGGCCAGGTCCCGTTCCAGTCCCTCGATGTGCTCCTCGGTCGGTTCGTGCGGCACCACGATGACCATCACGTCCCCCGATTCCGCCTGAAGGCGGAGGCAGGCGGGGATCACGACGTCCTCGTCCTCGGGCCAGCTGCTGCCGATCACGATGACGCGTTTGCCTGCGGTGATCGCCGGCGGGATGATGTGGCGTTTCCGCGCTTCCGCGCTCCTGCCGGTCACCTGGTCGTACCGGGTGTCGCCGATCGCCTGAAGCGTGGGGTGATGGAGCGAGAATTTGCGGAATGCCTCGACGTCCGATGGGGCGACGGTGAGGATGTCGTCGATCTCATTATAGACGCAGTTGTGGAAGCTTCGCACGAGCGGGAGTCGCCTCTTGGTGCGCAGGCGCATCGTCGCGTTGGCGATGAGGATCGGGATACTCCGCCTGTGAAGCTCCCAGATATGGTTGGGCCAGATGTCGTACCGCACCATGACTGCGGCGTCGGGGCGGACGAGGTCGAGGAACCGGCGCGCGTTCCCCCGCGTGTCGAACGGCAGGTACGTGATGACGTCCGCCAGCTTGTATTTCCGCGAGTGCTCGTACCCCGACGGCGAGAAAAACGAAACGACGACGAGCGTTCCGGGATGCCGGCGTTTCAATTCCGCGATGATGGGTTTGGCCTGCTCGAACTCTCCCATGGAAGAGGAGTGGAACCATACGCGGGGCCCGGGTCCGAGAAGGGCGATCTGCCGCTCGAGATCGGCAAAGAGCGTCGCACGGCCGCGGATGCCGTGACGCGCCTTCGCGTTGACGAGTCCGATCCCACGGATGACCACCCAGAAGAGGGGGATGACGATGAAACTGTAGACCGCGCTCCAGATTCGCTTCATGCGCTCACGTGGCGTTCTGCCGCTGCAATGACGGTGTCCGCGGTGATCTCCTTCATGCACCGGAAATGTCCGCGGGGGCAGTCCGGAAGGCCGATGTGCGTGCACGGCCGGCAGGAGAGTCCGGGATGCTCGACCACGGTCGCGTGCTTCCCCCGGGGGAAGAAACCGAACTGCCGGACGGTCGGCCCGAAGACCGTAACGACGGGGACGCCGCGGGCCGCGGCGATGTGCATCAGCCCGGTGTCGTTCGCAAGGACCACGCCGCAACGGTCCATCGCGCTCCCCGTCTCCAGGAGCGACAGCCGACCGGCGAGGTTGACGACGTTCGCGCCGGGGTGCATGCGGCGGATGGCCGTCTCGACCGCGGCGCACATCTCCCTCTCATCGACACCGCCGAAGAGGAGCACGGGATGGCCGCTCTGCTGCGCGAGATGACCCGCCGAGTCGGCGAACCGGTCCGCCGGCCACATCTTGTTGCCGTGGCGGGCGCAGGGACAGACGCCGATGCAGGTCCGGGCGCCGCCGATCTGCTCCGACTCCAGGAGTCGGTCGACCACTCCGGTGACCTCCCCGGGGATGAACAACTCGGGCGTTCCCCCGTCGTCTTCGACGTCCCACGAGCGGAGGGTCTCGATGTAGCGGGCTGCGACGTCCGGGGCCCCGCCGAACCGGTCATAGACGTTTACTTTGCAATGGACAAGGAGCGTCCTGGCGATCTTCCTCTTGTTGACCCGGGTCACACGCCGGATCCCGGTCGTCAGGAAACGGCTCCGGATGCTGTCGTGAATGTCGACGATGAGGTCGTAGCCGGCGGATGTGACCGTGCGGCGGAGTCTGAGGAGATCGGGCAGCGTCCCCCCGCCGGGGAACTGCAGGACGTGCGCGACATGCGGGTTGTACCTCACGAGGTCCGCATACTCCGCCTTGATGAGAAAGTCGATCTGGCAGTCAGGATACCGCCGGTGCAACACGCGAACGAGCGGCGAGGAGAGGACGACGTCGCCGACGGAACTTAAGCGGATGATGAGCGTTTTATGTAGTACATCCTGCATGTCGGCTGAATGCCATGGTACCAACTTTCGGGCGAAATTGCAACGCGGCTCCGTCCTCCGGCGCTTGAATGTGACGCAGGGAGCGCCTACATTGGCCGGGAGACCGCAGGGGGAGGCGCGCACCGGAGGAAATCACAAAGGGGAAGACATGAATCAACCACAGACACTCGGCGAGCTGCGGGAGAGCGGGTACCGCGTTCTTCCTCTCAAAGATGAGCTCCGCGCCAATCTCATCAGGAAGATGCGCGCGAAGGAGACGCTGTTCCCGGGAATTATCGGGTACGACCAGACCGTCGTTCCCGCGCTCGTCAACGCCATTCTGGCGAAGCACGATATCATCCTCCTCGGCCTCCGCGGGCAGGCAAAGACGCGCATCGTGCGGCAGCTCATCTCTCTTCTCGACGAGCACATTCCCGTCGTCAGGGGAAGCGAGATCAACGACAACCCGTTCGCGCCGGTGAGCAAATTCGCCTCGGACCTTGTCGCCGAGCGCGGCGACGGGACGCCGATCGACTGGATTCACAGGAGCGGGAGGTACGGCGAAAAGCTGGCCACGCCCGATGTGACGATCGCCGATCTCATCGGCGATATCGACCCGATCAAGGCGGCGGCCCAGCGTCTTCATTACGCCCACGAAGGGGCGATCCATTTCGGCATCATCCCCCGGTGCAACAGGGGGATCTTCGCGATCAACGAGCTTCCCGACCTCCAGCCCCGCATCCAGGTCGGGCTCTTCAACATCCTCGAGGAGAAGGACATCCAGATCCGCGGATTCAACATCCGCATTCCGATGGACATCATGCTCGTCTTCACGGCCAACCCGGAGGATTACACGAACCGGGGGAACATCATCACTCCGCTCAAAGACCGGATCGACTCCCAGATCCTCACCCACTACCCGCGGTCGCTCGAGGACGCCATCAGGATCACCGAGCAGGAGGCCCACATCTCCCGGGAGGGGAAAGAGATCCGCATTCCCCATTTCTTCCGCGAGATCGTGGAACAGATCGCCATCGAAGCGAGGAAGAGCGAGTTCGTCGACCAGAAGTCCGGCGTGAGCGCGCGCCTGACGATCGCCGCGATGGAAAACCTGATCAGCAACGCCGAGCGGCGTGCCATCGTCATCGGGGAGGACGTCGTCGTCCCGCGGATCTGCGACCTGCCGCACGTTCTTCCCGGACTCACCGGGAAGATCGAGCTCGTCTTCGAGGGGGAGCAGGAGGGCTCGGTGAAAGTGAGCAAGGCGCTCGTGGGGAAGGCGGTGCGCGAGACCTTCAAGCGGTATTTTCCCGATCCCCTCCGCAAGCGGTCGCGCCCGTCCGGCGAGGGGCAGGGGGGGAAGCAGGCTCCCGAAGACCCGGAATACGGGAAAATCATCCAGTACTTCGAAACCGGCAACGCCATCGAGATCGCCGATGACATGACGGTGGCCGCCTACACGAAGGAGCTCGACAAGGTGAGGGGCCTGCGGGATCTGACCCGGAAATACATGAAGAACCTGGACGAGCAGCTCGAGATACCCTCGTGCATGGAATTCGTCCTCGACGGCCTCCACCAGAGCTCCAAGATCGCCAAGGACGAGATGGATCACCGGACGGCGTACAAAGACCTCGTCGGGAGCATTTTCACGGGCCAGGGCAAGATGTACGAGGACGACTGAGCATGCGTTTCCGCTATTCACAGTGGCGCCCCGAATCGGCGACGGATGAGCAGCGCCTCCAGCAGCTCGTCTCGCTCTTCAGCTACCTGACGGTGCAGACCAACGGCGACGTCGAGGAGGCGCTGGAGTGGCTCAAGCAGCTCGCGGAGGAGTACGGCCTGTTCGACGAGTCCATGACGATGGACGACCTCATCGACAAGCTCCGCGAGATGGGGCTGATCGAGGACGCGAAATCGGGGATCCGGCTGACGGGCAAGGGGATCCAGCGCATCCGGCAGGACGCGCTCCGGGAGATCTTCACGTCCCTCAAGAAGGCCCCGTCCGGCAATCATGAAACCCCGAACACGGGCTCCGGGGTCGACAGGCTCAGCGAGACGAAGAAGTACCGGTTCGGGGACCAGCCGACGAACATCGACCTGACCTCGACGCTGACGAACGCGTTCCGCCGCGACGGCATCGACAACTTCACGCTGAAGGAGGAGGATCTCGAGGTCTATGAAACCGAGCACCAGACCACATGCGCCACGGTGCTCATGATCGACATCAGCCACAGCATGATCCTCTACGGGGAGGACAGGATTACGCCCGCAAAGCAGGTCGCCCTCGCCCTGAGCGAGCTCATCATGACGCGCTTTCCGAAGGACTACATAGCGCTCGTCACGTTCGGCGACGACGCGCAGCTGGTGAGCATCAACGAACTCCCGTTTCTGACCGTCGGACCGTACCATACGAACACGCGCGCGGGACTGCAGCTGGCCCGTGACCTCCTCCGCCGCCGCGGGGGAAACGTGAACAAACAGATCTTCATGGTGACCGACGGCAAGCCCTCCGCGATCTTCGAGCCGAGCGGGAGGCTGTACAAGAACTCGTTCGGCCTTGACCCCAAGATCGTCAACAAGACGCTGGACGAGGCCGTGGCGTGCCGCAGGGAGCGGATTCCGATCACCACGTTCATGGTTGCCCGGGATCCGTACCTGGTGAACTTCGTCGAGGAGCTCACGAAAGCCAACCACGGCCGCGCGTACTATTCGTCGCTCAACACGCTCGGCGAGTTCATGTTCGTCGACTACATCAGGAACCGCCGGAAGAAGTTTTCGCGCTGACATCCCCCGCACCCCTCCCCTGCGCGGCCCCGCTCCCCTTTACTTGAAATTGTAACGGATTTTGTGCACTATACCGCGTGATTTTGATCATTCCGGCTGTGGAAATACGCGGGGGCCGCTGCGCGCGGACCGCGCAGGGGGTCGAAGGGTTCGGCTACTCGGACGACCCGGTGGAGATGGCGAGGCTCTGGCGCACCGAAAACGCGAAATCGCTCCACGTCACCGACCTGGACGGTCAGCGCGAGGGGCGCCTGGTGAACGCCGACACGGTGAAACGGATTGTGCAGACCGTGGATATCCCCATCGAGCTCGGCGGCGGGGTGCGGACGTTCGAGGACGCCCGCTGGGCATTCGAGACCGGCGTGTACCGGGTCCTCGTCAGCACGATGGTGATTGAAAACCCCGAGGAGGCCCAGCGCCTCCTCACCGTGTACGGTCCCAGCAAGGTCGTGCTCGCGATGTACGCCGTGCGGGGCATCGTGCAGACGCACGGCGGGACGACGACGTCGGGACTGACGGCGCTGTCCGTGGCCCTGAACGGAAAGGCCCTGGGCTTCCGGCGGCTCGTGTACGCGGACATCGGTGAAGACGGCTCGCCGGCGATCGTCAATCTCGACGTCCTGCGCGACCTCGGTGAGAAAACGGGGATGCGGATCACCGCCGCCGGCGGCATTGCGGGGCTCGACGATCTCCTGAAAGTGCAGGAACTGGAACGCCACGGCGTGGATTCCGTCGTCATCGGGCGCGCGCTGTATGAAAACAAATTTGCCTGCCAGGCCCTGTGGCGGAAATGCGAAGCGGGCAATTATCCTTACACGGCGAAGATCTGACCATGCGCAAAGTTGCGATCCTGCTGGGGAGCAAGAGTGACGAGGGGGCGATGGCAGGGTGCACGGACTACCTTGCGAAATTCGGCATCCCCCACGACATCAGGATTTCCTCCGCCCACCGCCAGCCCGACCAGACCTCGGCGTTCGTCAGGTCGGCCGAAGCGGACGGCTACGCGGTCATCATTGCGGCCGCCGGCATGGCCGCCCATCTCGCGGGTTTTGCCGCGGCGCACACGACCCTCCCGGTCATCGGGGTCCCTCTCGAAGGGTCTGCGCTGAACGGCGTGGACGCCCTGTATTCCACGGTGCAGATGCCTGCGGGAATTCCCGTGGCCACGGTTGCCATCGGGTCCGCCGGGGCAAAGAACGCCGCCGTCCTCGCCGCGGAGATCCTTGCGCTGGGCGACGACGGCCTCCGCCGGAAACTCGCCGAATTCCGGAGCAACGGGGCGAAGTTCTGACCCCGCCCGTCATCGAGTCATCGACGCCTCACTCACTCAATGAAACTCGTATTCCTCGGGCACCTCTGCATCGATCGTGCCCATCCCGCCGGGGAGCCTCCCCGGGAACGCTGGGGCGGTATCGCCAACGCGATTGCCGCCGTCGGTGCGCTTGCCGGACCGGGCGATGCGCTCGTTCCCGTGTGCGGAGTGGGCGCGGAGGAGGAGAAGGACTTCCTTGCCTGGCTCGCGCGCATCCCCGCGGCCGATCCCTCGGGAGTGTTCACCTTCGACGGTCCGACGAACAGGATCGATATCTTTGAGAAGGGAGGAGGCGTCCGCGTTGAGTGCACGAGGGACGTCGCCCCCCCCATCCCGTTTGAGAGAATCAGGAAGTTTCTCACCGCCGACGGGCTCCTTGTCAACATGGTGTCCGGTGCGGATATCCTGATCGAGACGCTTGACCAGATCCGCATGGAAGTCCGCGCGCGGGAGACGCCCATCCATCTGGACTACCATAATCTGACGACGGGGATCGGCGGGGAACGGGAGCGCTTCCGGAGGCCCCTTGCCGATTGGCGCCGGTGGGCGTTCATGGTGACGACGGTGCAGCTCAGCGAGCAGGAGGCGTCCGGCCTCACCGTGGACCGCCTCACGGAGCAGCAGCTCACCGGGCATCTTCTCACGCTCGGCGTGACCGGCGTCGTCATCACGCGGGGGCGGAGGGGCGCCACGCTGTTTGAAAGCGAGCACAAGAAGGTCGTGCGGCACGAAATCGCCGGCATCCCCTCGGACGGGGCGGCCGAACGGACCGGGGCCGGCGATGTCTTCGGAGGAGCGTTCCTGTACCGGTTCGTGTCGACGTCCGATCTCCTGGGATCCGCGGAGTTCGCCAACATCACAGCGTCGGGGCATCCATGAACATCGCGCTCATAGGCTACGGCAGGATGGGGAAGGAAGTGGAGAGTGCGGCGAAGGGGAAAGGGCTCACGGTGTCGAAGATTTTCGACGTGCAGAACAACACGGGGGCCCTGGGGCTCACGCCCGAATCGCTGAAGGGGATCGACGTGTGCATCGAGTTCTCCACGCCCGGCGCCGTCCTCGACAACATCACCGCGGCGGCCGAATGCGGGAAGAACATCGTCGTCGGCACGACCGGGTGGTACGAGAGACTCGACGCGGTCAAGAAGCTCGTCAGGGAGCACAAGATCGGGTTCCTCTATTCGCCGAACTTCTCGCTTGGCGTCAATATCTTCGCGCAGATCGTCGCCCACGCCGCGCACCTGATGGACCGGTACGCGCAGTACGATGCTGCGGTGATGGAAAGCCATCACAGGGCCAAGGTCGACAGCCCGTCCGGCACCGCGCTCACGATCGCGTCGTGCGTTCTCCAGGGGATGAAGAGGAAGACGGAGATCCTCTCGGAAGCGCCCCGCGGAGGCATCAAGCCGCACCAGCTTCATGTGACGTCGGCGCGATTCGGGAGCGTGACGGGGACCCACGCCGTGGTCTTTGACTCCGACGCGGACTCGATCGAGCTTGTCCACGCCGCGAAGAACAGGTCAGGCTTCGCGCTCGGCGCTGTCGTCGCCGCTGAATGGCTCAAGGGAAAAAGAGGCTTCTACACCATGCGCGACGTGATCACGCTCTGAGGCGTGGCCGGGGAACGCACCACGGGAGGAAACACGATGGCAAAACGGAAGCTGCTCTTCCAGGGAACGGGCACGGCGCTTGTCACTCCGTTCAAGAAAGACGGATCGGTCGATGAGGTGGTGCTGCGCGAACTCGTTGAACGGCAGGTCAAAGCGGGCGTGGAAGCGCTTGTCCCCGTGGGGAGCACCGGGGAGGGAGCCACCCTCACCGAGACGGAACAGGCGCAGGTGATCGAGATGGTCGTCGAGCAGGTGCGCGGACGCATTCCCGTCATCGCCGGCGCGAGCAGCAATTCCACGTCGAAGGCCGTCGCACTCGCGGCCGAAGCCAAACGCCGGGGCGCGGACGCGATCCTGACGGTTGCGCCGTTTTACAACAAGCCGACGCAGGAAGGCCTGTACCAGCATTTCAGTGCGATCGCCGACGCGGTCGAAATGCCGATCGTGATCTACAACGTTCCCGGGAGAACCGCCTCCAACATCGAGGCGGGCACGGCGCTCCGGCTTGCCGAAGAAATCCCCTTCGTCGCCGGCGTCAAGGAGGCCTCCGGAAACCTGTCGCAGATCATGGAGATCCTCCACCACCGCCCGGCGGGGTTCGGCGTCTGGTCGGGGGACGACAACCTGACGCTCCCCCTGGTGGCGCTCGGGGCGGACGGGATCATCTCCGTCGTTGCGAACGAGGTCCCCGCGGAGTTTTCCCGGATGGTCCGGTTCGCGCTCAAGGGGAAACTCGCCGCCGCGAGGGAACTGCATTTCAAGCTGCTGCACCTCATGAACGTGAACTTCGTCGAATCCAATCCCATTCCCGTGAAAGCCGCGATGGCGATGATGGGGCTCATCGAGGAGACCTGCCGGCTCCCGCTGACGAACCTCGGCGAATCGGCCAGGCCGAAGCTCGAAAAAGCACTCAAACAGCTGAAGCTCATACGCTGACCGATGCCCCTGCAGACCGACATCGAGGCGCTCTTCGACGCGGACCCCTCCGCCATCGACCGCACCGCGGCCCTGAAAAGCTTTGCGGAGTTCATCTTCTTCCTTAACAGGGGCGACATCCGGGCCGCGGAAAAGAAGGGGAACGCGTGGGTCGTCAATCACTGGGTGAAGAAAGGGATCCTTCTGGGGTTCCGGATCGGCGCCCTCCAGGACGTTTCCCTGGACGGCAGGTTCCGCTATTTCGACAAGAGCACGTATCCGCTGAAGAACCTCTCCGTGGCCGACGGGGTCCGGCTGGTTCCGGGGGGATCGTCGATCCGGGACGGCGCCTACGTTGCCCGGGGCGTCGTGTGCATGCCCCCCATGTACATCAACACGGGGGCATACGTGGATGAAGGGACGATGGTGGACTCTCACGCGCTCGTCGGCTCCTGTGCGCAGATCGGGAGGCGGGTGCACATCAGCGCGGCCGCCCAGATCGGCGGGGTCCTGGAGCCCGTGGGAGCGATGCCCGTCATCATCGAAGACGACGTCCTTGTCGGCGGTAACTGCGGCATTTACGAAGGCACCATCGTCGGCAGGGGCGCGGTCGTCGCGGCCGGCGTGATCATCACCGGCGGCACCGCGGTCTACGATGCCGTGAAAGAGGTCGTCTACAGGAAAACCCCCGCCGCTCCCCTTGTCATACCGGAAAACGCCGTCGTCGTTCCCGGGACGCGTCCTCTCGGCACGGAGTGGGGCCGCCGCACGGGGCTCTCCCTGGCCTGCCCCGTGATCGTCAAGTACCGCGACGAAAAAACGGACGCCGCAACCGCCCTCGAGGAGAGCCTGCGATGAACGCCCGCCGCGTGCTGGTCTTTGGCAGCAACGGGCTTCTCGGGCAGAAAGTCGCCGAGCTGCTCGTCCGGGGGACGCCCGCCTCCGTGACGCTCTCGTCGTTCGAAGGGGAACCCGTCCGTCCCATGGAGCCCGCCGAGTACGTCCAGGCCGACATCACGTCGAAGAAGGACGTCAAGGCGGCTGTCGCACGCGCCGAGCCCGACGTCATCATCAACTGTGCCGCGATCACGAACGTCGACGCATGCGAGACGGAACGCGAAACGGCGTGGAAGGTGAACGTGGGGGGCGTGGAGCACATCATCGAGGCGGCGCGGCGCACCGATGCGACGATCGTCCACGTCTCCAGCGACTACATCTTCGACGGGAAAGACGGCCCCTACACGGAGGACGACAGGCCCGAACCCCTGAGCTATTACGGCAAGACGAAGCTCGCGGGTGAGAATTCCCTGCGCGCGTCGGGTTTGAAATTCCTGATCGCACGCACGATGATCCTGTACGGGTTCGCCCCCGGCGTCAAGCAGAACTTCGCCCTCTGGCTCATCCAGAGTCTGGAGAAGCAGACGCCCGTCAGGATCGTGGACGACCAGATCGGCAACCCGACGCTGGCGGACGACCTGGCCTACGGTCTGCTGCGCGGCGTCGAGCTCGGGAGGACCGGCGTCTACAATATCGCGGGGAGGGACATCGTCTCGCGTCACGAGTTCGCCGTGCGCCTCGCCCGCGCGTTCAACCTGGACGCCTCGCTCATTGCCCCGATCAAGACGGCCCAGCTCCGGCAGCCCGCGCACAGGCCCCTCAAGTCGGGACTGATCACGCTGAAAGCCGAGGTGGAGCTCGGCATCCATCCGTCGACGATCGAACAGGGGCTCGCCGTGCTCAAGAACCAGATCTCCCGCGGCAAACGGAGGGCGGCCGACAGCGGGCCGGTCCCCGGGCAGCCGCACGGCCGCGGGAAACACTGAAGGGATCCGGACGATGCTCGACATCAAATTCATACGTGAGAATGCCGACGCCGTGCGCGCCGGCGTGCGGCTCAAAGGGGAGAAGGAATCGACTGTCGACGAGGCAATCGCGCTTGACGAACAGCGGCGCCGGATCCTTCAGAGCGTGGAGTCGCTCAAGAGCCGCCGGAACGCCGTGTCGGCGGACGTCGCGAGGATGAAATCGAAGGGGGAGGACGCCTCCGCGCTGATAGGGGAGATGCGGAGCGTGGCGGAGGAAATCAAGACGCTCGACACGTCGCTCGCTGCCGTCGAGGAAAACCTGCGTGGGGCGCTCCTCCTGATCCCCAACATGCCCCACCCGAGCGTTCCCGCGGGAACGACGCCGGCGGACAACAAACCGGTGGCGGAATGGGGGGAAGCGCCGGCGGCCGATTTTCCGCTCCGGCCCCACTGGGAACTGATGGAGAAGCACAGAATCATCGATTTCGGGCGGGGAACCAAGATCACCGGCGCGGGGTTTCCCGTGTACGTCGGCAAGGGTGCGCAGCTGGAGCGGGCGCTCATCAGTTTCTTCCTTGATGAAGCGCGCGGAAGGGGGTACACGGAAATGAGCCCTCCGTTGATGGTGAACGTGGCAAGCGCGACGGGAACCGGGCAGCTGCCGGACAAAGAGGATCAGATGTACGAGGTCACCCGGGACGCCCTGTTCCTCGTCCCCACGGCGGAGGTTCCCGTTACGAACTTTTACAGGGACGAAATCCTGGCGGAAAAACAGCTGCCGGTCAGCTTCTGTGCCTTCACCCCCTGCTTCAGGCGCGAGGCGGGCTCGTACGGCAAGGACGTCCGGGGGCTGAACCGGGTCCACCAGTTCAACAAGGTCGAACTCGTCAAACTGGTCCATCCGGACCGTTCCTACGAGGCGCTGGAAGAGATGCGCGCTGACGCCGAACGGCTGATCCAGAAACTCGGGCTCAGGTACCGGGTGCTGCTCATGTGCGCCGGCGACCTTGGATTCACCCAGGCCAAGAAGTACGATCTGGAAGTCTGGTCACCGGGGCAGTCCCGGTGGCTCGAAGTCTCCTCGATAAGCAATTTTGAATCATACCAGGCGCGGAGGATGAACATCCGCTTCCGCTCCGGGACGGGGGGCAAGCCCGAAATCGTCCACACGCTCAACGGTTCCGCGCTTGCGCTTCCCCGCGTCGTTGCCGCCCTTCTGGAGCACTACCAGACGCCCGAAGGGAAGGTCGTGGTGCCGGCCGCGCTTCACAGGTACACGGGATTTGAAATCATAGGGTAACGTTTGAAGCCGCTCCTTCGCTTGCGTCCGTATCTTGCACGGTACAGGAACACCCTGCTCTGGGGGCTCGTGACCGTGGTGCTGAGCAACGTGTTCAACGTTGCGCTTCCCCTCTTCGTCGGGCGTGCCATCGACAAGCTGAAGGCGGGACTCGAGTCGGGCGTCCTCGACAGCGGCGGGGTCCTCATGTATGCGTTCCTTGTCGTCGGGTTTTCCCTCGTCGCGGGGATCTTCACGTTCCTGACCCGCCAGACGATCATCGTGGTGTCGCGGCACGTTGAGTTCGACATCCGCAACGACTTCCTCTCGCACATCCAGAAGCTCCCGCTCGCCTACTTCCAGAACACCCCCACCGGCGAGCTGATGGCCCTTGCGACGAACGACATCAGCGCGGTGCGCAACGCGCTCGGGCCCGGCATCATGTACCCGACGGACACGGCGATGACGTTCACCATGGTCCTCGGCGTGATGCTGTGGGCCGACTGGCAGCTCACGCTGCTGGCGCTGATTCCCCTCCCGTTTGTCTCGATCGCGGTGTACCGGCTTGGCAAGCTCGTCCACAAGAAATTCGAAGAGCGCCAGGCGCAGTACTCCGCGCTCACGACCCGGGCGCAGGAGAACCTCTCGGGGATACGGGTCATCAAGACGTACGTCCGCGAAGAGCACGAAACGGCGCTCTTCCGCGACATGAGCTGGGATTACCTGAAGAAGAACCTGGTCCTTGCCCGGGTGCAGTCGATCATGTGGCCGCTAATGTTCCTCCTGATCGGGTTTTCGCTGGTCATCACCCTGTACAGCGGCGGCTCGCGGGTCATCGACGGGCGGCTGACCGTCGGAACGCTCACGGCTTTCTTCGGATACCAGGTGATGCTCATCTGGCCGATGATCGCCTTCGGCTGGGTCATCAACCAGCTCCAGCAGGGGGCCGCCTCCATGGCGCGGCTGACGCGCATCATGGACACGGAGCCCGCGATCAGGGACACCGCGGAGACCGACAGGTCCGTTACGTCGATTCAAGGGACGATCGAGTTCCGGAACGTGACGTTCCGGCATACGGGCGCGGACCGGCCCGCGCTCAGCGGGATTTCTCTCACCATTCCCGCGGGGAGGACGCTCGCGATCGTCGGCTACACGGGTGCGGGAAAGAGCACGCTCGTGAACCTGATTCCCCGGATGTACGACGTCACCGGCGGGGAGCTTCTCATCGACGGCGTGGACGTCCGGAAGATCCCCCTGCCGGTGCTGCGCGGGGCGATCGGGTACGTCCCGCAGGAAACGTTCCTCTTCTCGGACACGATCGCCGACAACATCTCGTACGGGACGGACGGGGGATCCGATGCGGACATCCTCGAAGCGGCCGAGATCGCCCGCATCGCACGGGATATCGCGGACTTCCCGAAGGGTTATGAAACGCTCCTCGGGGAGCGCGGGATCACGCTTTCCGGCGGCCAGAAGCAGCGCACGAGCATCGCCAGGGCGGTCATGCGGAAGCCGGCGATCCTGATCCTGGACGACGCGCTCTCCGCGGTCGATACGTACACGGAGGAAGGGATCCTGAGCCGTCTCCGCGGCGTGATGAAGGGGCGCTCCAGCATCATCATCAGCCACAGGATCTCGACGGTCAAGGACGCCGACAGCATCATCGTTCTCGACGGCGGGAAGATCACGGAGCAGGGCACCCACGACGAGCTTGTCGCGCTCGGGGGGATTTATGCCGAGCTCCATCGCAAGCAGCTCCTCGAAGAAGAGCTCGAACAGCTCTAACACAGTCCGGACAGGTCATGCAGGAAGAAGAAATCCTCGGCAAAGCGTACGATGCGCGCCTGATGCGCCGTATGCTCCGCTACCTGAAGCCCTACACGATGTACGTGGTCGTCGGGATCGGGCTGAGTATCCTCGTCTCGGCGATGGAAGCCGTCCGGCCCTACTTCATCAAGGTGGCGGTCGACGTCAACATTGCGCAGAAGGACTACGCGGGCCTGCTCAACACGACCCTCCTGTTTCTCGGCGTGATGATCCTCCGGGGCGTCCTGCAGTATCTGAACACCTACCTCACGCAGTGGATCGGACAGAGGACGATCTTCGACCTGCGGATGGAGATCTTCTCCCACCTGCAGCGGCTCGGACTGAAGTTCTACGACAGGAACCCGATCGGGCGCCTGATCACGCGGGTGACGAACGACGTCGAGGTGCTCAACGACATGTTCTCCTCGGGCATCGTCATGGTGTTCAGCGACGTGTTCACGATCATCGGGATACTCTACTTCATGTTCTCGATGAACTGGCGGCTTGCCCTCATCTCGCTCAGCGTCCTCCCCCTCCTCTTCTACGGTACGTTTCTGTTCAGAAAGAAAGCGCGCGAAGCGTACAGGGAGGTCCGCGTCCAGATCGCCCGCATCAACGCCTTCATGCAGGAGCACATCACGGGCATGATGGTGGACCAGGTGTTCTCGCGCGAGGAACACTCGTACGAACGGTTCCGGGGCATCAACGCCCTTCACCGGGACGCGAACATCAAGTCCATTTTCTACTATGCGCTCTTCTACCCCGGCGTCGACCTTGTCGGCGCGATCGCCGTGGGACTGATCATCTGGTACGCCGGGGTCGAGACGATCGGCGGCGGCGTGACGATCGGCACGGTCATGGCGTTCCTGCAGTTCAACGAGATGTTCTGGAGGCCGATTCGCGACCTCTCGGAGAAATACAACATCATGCAGACCGCGATGGCGTCGTCGGAACGGGTGTTCAAGCTTCTGGACGACGGGACGATCATTCCGGACGCGCCCGGCGCGGCGCCGATTCACGCGGTCAGGGGGGATATCGAATTCCGGAACGTCTGGTTCGCGTACAACGTGCCGGGCGGCGGTGCGGAGCCGGAATGGGTCCTGCGGAACGTCTCGTTCACGATCCGGGCCGGGGAGACGGCGGCGTTCGTCGGGCATACCGGCGCGGGGAAGACGACGATCATCAGCCTCCTGAGCCGCCTGTACGACGTGCAGAAGGGGGAGATCCTTATCGACGGCGTCGACATCAGGACTGTCCCCCAGGCTGACCTCCGCCGGCACATCGCCGTCGTGCTCCAGGACGTGTTCCTCTTTTCCGGGGACATCACCTCGAACATCAACCTGGGAAACGGCGAGATCGACGAGGAGCGGGTGAAGGCCGCCGCGCGCGTCGTGGGGGCGAGCAGGTTCATCGAGCAGCTCCCGGGCGGCTACCGTGCGGAGGTCAAAGAGCGGGGTGCCACCCTCTCCGTGGGGCAGAAACAGCTGATCTCGTTTGCCCGGGCGCTTGCCTTCCAGCCGCGTATCCTCGTTCTCGACGAGGCCACGTCGAGCGTTGACACGGAAACGGAGCTTCTCATCCAGGAGGCGATTAAAAAGCTCCTGTTCGGAAGGACCTCCATCGTGATCGCGCACCGGCTCTCCACGATCCAGTCGGCCACGAAGATCATCGTCATGCACAAGGGCGAGATCCGCGAGATGGGAACCCACCAGCAGCTTCTTGCGCTCGGCGGCGTGTATTACACGCTCTACCAGCTTCAGTACAAGGACCAGGAACTCCCCCGGGCGGTGTGACGCCCATCGTTGCCGGTTCCGGCGGCATTCGCTACCTTCACCGCCGGCGGGTCCGACCGGCAAATTCTCCTCCGATCATGCTCCTGCCTCACGGTGTCCGGCACGACAACAGAGAAAGGAATGCTATGAGCGCCCAGACCCAGAGTGGAACGAAGTTCATGACCCTGGAGCGGCATATCATTGAGGGAGAGCGGGAGCACCCGGGGGCGACGGGGAGCTTCAGCTCCCTGCTGCACAACCTCTCGCTCGCGGCAAAGCTGATCTGGCGCGAAGTCACGAAGGCGGGACTGGTCAACATCCTGGGAAAGACAGACAGGATGAACATCAGCGGCGACGTGATCAAGAAGCTCGACGAGTTCGCAGACCAGACGATCTACAGGGCGATGGACCACGGCGGGGACCTCTGCGTCATGGCGTCCGAGGAAAATGAAGACATCCTCCAGATCCCGGACGACTACCCGCACGGCCGGTACGTCCTCATCTACGACCCGCTGGACGGCTCGGGCAACATCGACGCCAACGTGACGATCGGGACGATATTCTCCGTGTACGCCCGGGTGACCGAATCCGGCATGGGGACGATCGAGGACGTCCTGCAGCCGGGGCACAGGCAGGTGGCCGCGGGGTATCTTCTGTTCGGATCGAGCATGATGTTCGTCTACTGCACCGGGCACGGTGTGCACGGCTTCACGCTCGACCCGAGCGTCGGCGAGTTCATCCTGTCGCACGAGAATATCCGCATTCCCAGGCGGGGATCCATCTACAGCGTCAACGAGGGGAATTTCGACCGGTGGAATCCCGGCATGAAACGGTACATCCAGTGGCTGAAGGAGGAGGAAGGGTCGACGGGGAGGCCCTACAGTGCGCGCTACATCGGCTCGCTCGTGGCCGACGTGCACCGGACGATGCTGTACGGGGGGATCTACTGTTATCCGGGGGACACCCGGAATCCGAACGGGAAGCTCCGGCTCATGTACGAGAATAATCCGCTGGCGTTCATCGTCGAAAATGCGGGAGGTGCGGCCTCGGACGGACGGCGGCGCATACTCGACATCAAGCCGACGTCTCTTCATCAGCGGGTCCCCCTGTATATCGGCAGCAGGGATGATGTCCGGACGGCGGAGGAGTTCCTGGCGGGGATGAAATGACCCCCGCGGCAGGGGGGACGCCTGGAGCTGAAAAACACAAAACCCCGCCGGAGCGGGGTTTTGTGTGTGCGGAAGAAACAGTCTTACGGCAGCTTGGCGAGCTTTGCCTTCGCCTTCTCGACGAGCGAGCTTGCGGGGTACGTGCTGACGAGCTTTGAATACGCATCCTTCGCCGCCGCCTTGTCGCCGAGCGCCATGTACGAATTGCCGATCATCAGCTGGGCGTAGGGCCTCTTTCCCGATCCCGAGTAGCCCAGGACGGTCTCGAAGTGCTTGATCGCCTCGTCGTATTTCTTCATACCGTAGAGTGATTCGCCGATCCAGTAGTGGCAGTTGTCGACGAGCTTGTCCCCGCCCCCATTGATGATCGCTTCGAACTGGTTGGCCGCTTCCTGGAAGTTCTTCTTCCTGAACTCGCCGAGTGCCGCATCGTACGCACCGGAGACGTCTCCCGCGGGTGCGGAGGGGGTCGTCATCGCCGCGGTGGACACCGCGGGGGCCTTTGCGGCGGCGGCGGTCGCCTCGTTCAGTTTCGTTTCGAGCTCGGCGTTGCGCGCTGTCAGCGTCCTGTTTTCGGCGGCAAGCGCATCCATCTGCTCCTTGATCCGGCGGTTTTCGTTCTTCATGCTGTCCGCTTTTGCCTCGGGAGTGGCGGTTGCGGATACAGCCGGCGTGGCCTCCCAGTTCTCGGTATCTTCCTCGGAAGATCCGCACCCCACCGCGACCACGGCCAGACCCATGGCAAAAGTGGCCGGGATTAGGTAAAGGCTCAGGTGACGGGCACTCTGTGGGTCGTTGCGCATGGATACTCTCCTTTGCGAATGGTGATAAGTGTGGTTAATGTATCAAAGCGGTCACGCAATGTCAAGCGCATCGGGCCGAAATAGATTCCAGATGAAAAGGTTTAGGCGACCTTCTTCAGGCCCTTGTCGAAATGCCCGGCCTGAGGCCCTCTATTATATGGGGGTTACGATGTCCCTCCGGACGAGGCCGCTGCTGCCAGGAGGCCGCTGATAGCCTGCGCCAGACGGTCCGGAACGCCGTCAGCATGGCGCGATTGCAGGCGCATGTCGCAGATTTCATTCACGTAATCCACGGTCAGGAACCTTCCCTCCGGGGTCATCGCAATTTCCGTGGAGAAGAAATCCAGTCCGCAGACCGAGCCGATCGCCCGCGTGATCGACACAAGCGGGGAGAGGGAAAACTCCCCCGCCCTGTCCCCCGCGATTTCGGCATAGAGGTGAGTACGGTCGTCCCACCAGCACGGAAAGATCTCGCCGCAGACGAAGAAAACCCTGAACCAGGCTCGCCTCCCCTCCAGTTCGGCCGGAACCACATTCTCCTGCAGAAGGTATTTGTCGTTCTGATGGTGCATCCGGGAGTCGATCACGTCTTTCAGTGTCTCCGCCCCGGTGATCACGCCGGTCCCGCCCCCCGTGGTATTGGCGGGCTTGATGATGAACGGGCGGCCGAGCCGGGCGAGCTGCTCGATGGAGAGCTCCACTTTCCGCTCACGGCTGTACGGCGAAATGATGATCGTGTAGGGGACTGCAATCCCGTGCGACAGAAACTCGAGGTGCATCGTTGCCTTGTCGGCGGCCCTGCGCACCGCCCCGGGGTGATTGAGGCAGCGGGCTCCGGAGGCGATCATCGCCGCCGAAAGCGAGGCAAACGGTTCCTCGTCGGGAGCGGCGCGGTCAAGGAACGTGCCGACGGTCAGCGTTCCGCACTTCAGCGCCGCGGCCGCGGCTCCCGCTTCGTGTGCGCCCAGCGCGGACATGCGGAGTCCCCGTGCCGCGCATTCCCCGTCCACGAGAGACATGAAATCGAGGTCATACGCCCAGTCCCAGGCAACCGCAAAGTCTATCCGATCCGCCATCGAGTACGCAGGTCCGTCGTTCATGAACCGTATACGATACCGAAAACCCCTCCCCGTGTCAAGCCGGCTTGTAATTCAGGCGTTGAAATGGTATATTTTTTTCATTAACGGAGGGGGTGGCGTGGAGAAGAATCGTATGGACGCGAGGACGGCCGTTCTCTGCGTGGCGGGAGCCGTTGCCGTGCTCCTCTCGGGATGCGGTACGTCGGTGAAGTCCGTCGCACCCGCGCCGACTGCGGCCGAGGTCGCACAGATGGATTTCCGGCGGGAGGTGGCCCTGACGCACTTCATCGCGGGCTCGGTATACGAGGTGAAGGGGGAATATGCCCAGGCGGCGCTCGAATACCAGGAGGCCCTCCGCGCCGACACGAACCACGCGATGTACTTTGCTCTCGCAAAGTGTTACTCCGCGCTCAACAAGCCCGCCCTGGCGCTCGATGCCGCCCGCGAAGCGGTCCGCATGTCCCCCGACAGGATTGAATACAGGAAGCTTCTCGCCGACATATCCGCCGCAACGTACGATCTCGACGGCGCCGCGTCCCAGTACGAAGAGATCATCGCGCGCGATTCATCGAACCTCGAGGCCTGGTACAACCTCGCGCGGGTCTACCAGGCGCGCAAACCCCTCAAGGCGCTCGAGACCTACGAGCGGTTCACGGCCCGGTTCGGGCCGGAATGGGACGTGCTCCTTCAGACGGCCGATCTCTGCAACAAATTGGGGTATCCCGTCCGTGCGGCCGCCGCGCTCCGGCAGATGGTGGACCTCGATCCGGGAAACAGGGAACTGCGGCGGACGCTGGCGCAGACGGAGATCCGCGCGGGAAACCTCGACGATGCTCTCAAAGTGTACGGGGAACTCCGCGACATGGATCCCGCTAACATGGGGTATCAGGCGGAAATCGCGGGCGTCTGGCTCCTGAAGAAGGACTACAATCGTGCGGCCGAGCTCTTCGACCCGATATTGAAGAAGGACACGGTCTCCATCGACGTGAAGATTCACATCGGGGAGCTCTATTACGGGCAGATGGAGAAGGATTCGACGCTCGTCCCCGTGACGAAGGCTATATTCGAGAAGATCCGCGACGCCAGTCCGCAGGACTGGCGGCCGTACTGGTTCCTCGGCGGGATCGCCTCGGGGCAGAAGGATGATTCTCTCGCCGTCAGGAGTTTCCGGCGCGTCACCGAGCTGGCGAGCTGGAATGCGGACGGCTGGGTCTTCCTCTCATCGGTCTACCTGACGAAGAACGACTTCCAGCATACGGTCGGCATACTCGAATCGGCGGTCAAGGCCGTTCCCGACGACTTCCGCGTGAACTTCTTCCTCGGCATCGCGTACAGCCGGGTCGGGCGCAATCCCGACGCCGCACGCGTCCTCGAAAAAGCGCGACAGATCAGCCCCCGGGACACCGAAGCGATCGCCCAGCTCGCGCTCGTGTACGACAGCATGAAGAAAAGCGACGACAGCGACAGCCTCTACGAGGAGGCACTCAGGATCAATCCCGAGTTCTCCCTGGCGCTGAACAACTACGCCTACAGCCTTGCCGAGCGCGGCCTCCAGCTTGATCGCGCGCTCGTGATGGCGCGGAAGGCGCTCGAAGGGGCGCCCGACAACTCGTCGTATCTCGATACGATGGGGTGGATTTACTTCCGGCTGGGCCGGTACCGTGAAGCGGAAACGTACGTGAAGAAGGCGATCGGCAGGGGGGATGCCAGCGCTGTCGTTCACGAGCACATGGGGGACATCTACTTCAAGCTGAACGACACCGACCGGGCGCTTGAGCACTGGAACGCAGCCCTGAAACTTGACGAAGGGAACACATCGCTCCGCGAGAAGATCACCCGCAGGTCACTATGACGCTGCGCGCGCTCCGTCTTGGTCTTCTCTTCGGGATCGGGACAGCGGCGATCTCGTGCTCACCGCGCACCGCGGCCGTCATGAGCGACGTCGACACGACGCCGGCGGCGGTGATCGCCGGAAGGGTGAAGCAGAAAGAAGCGCACCTCGAACGCCTGGCAGGACGGGGAAGCGTCTCCTTCGAAACCCCCGACAGGGCGGGCTCCGCCTTCTTCGACCTCTCCCTCAGGAAACCCGATTCCCTTCTTGTGACGTTCGAAGGCCCGTTCGGCATCGGGGCGGGTTTCCTGTTTCTGAGCCGCGAGCGGTTTGTGATGTACAGCAGCTTTGACAACAGGGTGACGTCCGGTGTTCCGGGCCCCGCCGCCATCAGCTCGGTCATTCCCGTCGACCTCACGTTCGACCAGATCATGAACGCCTTCACGGGAGGGTTCGTCCTTCCGGAGGCCGCTCCCGAGCGGTACACCGTGGACGACGGCAAGTTCCTCCTCGTCTACGCCGCCGGCGGCCGGACGCAGTCGTTCTGGGTCGATCCCGAATACGACCTCGTCGTCAGGTACGAGCTGCGCTCAGCCGGCGGGGACCTGATGCTGCAGGCGGAAACCTCGCAGATGGTGCAGCGGGACAGCCTGTGCGCTCCCCGGCACGTGACGGTGGAATTCCCCGACGAGGGGAAGCGGCTCTCCATTCATTTCTCGTCGCTCGACCTGAACGCGGAGGATCTTTCGTTCGTGTACAGCGTCCCCGCCGGTGCCCATTCATCCACACGGTGAACCGCGTGTCTGCCCGCCTCAGGTCGTTCCTGCTGATCCTCCTCCTCGCCGCCTGCGCCTCGCCGGTCGTCCCCCAGGACGAGATCCGCAAGAGACAGGACGAGCTCCAGGCGATACGCGACCAGATCAAAGACCTTGAGGACAAGATCGGGGAGCAGCAGAAGAACGAGAAGGAGACGCTCGATCTTCTTGACAGCTACGAAAAGAAGGGGACGCTCCTGCGCCGGCTGATCACCCGGTTGAAGAACGACGAGCAGACACTGACGCGCCGCATCGAGAACACCCGCAAGGGGATGGAGAAACTCGAGAGCCAGCTTTCCTTCCTCAAGAATCATTACGCCTCCTACGTGGTGTCCATCTACAAGCGGGGCCGGACCCGCGACATCGAGCTCCTCCTCTCGTCGAACTCCATCAACCAGGTCTACATCCGCAACCAGTATCTCAAGCGGTTCACCAACCAGCGCCGGCGGGACGCCCAGGGCATCGCCGCGAAGCGCAAGCAGGTGGAGGATACGCAGGCACAGCTGCACATCCAGCTCACCGAAGAGCAGCGGCTGCTGGCCGAAAAAGGGGCGGAGGAAGAGCGGCTCACATCGCTGGCGGAAGACCGCAGGGACGCGCTCACGCGGATCAGGAAGGACAAGAAATTCGCCCAGCGCGAAATCGAAAGGCAGATGAGAGCGGCCAAGGAGCTCGAAGGACTCATCGCGCAGCTGATCGAAGCGGACAGGGTGAAGAAAGAGCACGAGGCCGAGGAAGCGCGCAAATCGCGCATCCCGGTCCCCGTCCCCTCGGGCGGGAGCTTCGACGTCCGGAAGGGAAAGCTCCGGTGGCCCGTCAGCGAAGGAAGCGTGGTGGCGCATTTCGGGAACCAGACGCACCCGACGCTCAAGACGGTCACGCAGAACACGGGCATCGACATCGCGGCAAAAGTCGGCTCGCCCGTCAGCTCGGTCGCCGACGGCCAGATCTCCAAGATTCTCTGGCTTCCGTCGTACGGAAATCTCGTGATCATTTCCCATAACGGGGGGTACTATACCGTCTACACCCATCTTGCGGAAATCAGCGGCGCGGAGGGGGAGAAGGTGAAAGAGGGGGAGGTGATCGGGTATACCGGGGAGGCGCTCAACGGACCCCGGCTGCATTTCGAGATCTGGAAGGGAAGGGAGAAACAGAACCCTGAACAGTGGCTGGGACGGCAATGACACGTCGTGAGTGGATATTTCTCGGCTGCGTGATTCTTGTCTCTCTCGGCGTGCTGACGCTCCTCCGGTCCCCGCTCGGGGTTCTGGAGAACCAGATCACGCACCTCCGGTACGCCGTCCGGGGAGCGAGGAAAGCCGACACGAACGTCGTGGTCGTGTACATCGATCAGGAAGCCATCCGGTCGCTCCACTGGCCCGTCAGGCGGAATTTCTACGGATTGATGCTGAAGGCGCTCAACGAGCTTCACGTGCGCGCCGTCGGCATCGAGGCCCTGTTTGAAGACCCGAATCCGGAATACCCCGAATACGACGACCTGCTTGCCCGCATGTGCGCACTCTCGGGAAACGTCGTCCTCACGTCGTATTTCGACACCGTCGGTTCCGCCGGCACCCTGCAGGCCCGCGATTCGCTCCCCGCCGGGCAGTTCGACTATCCCGCGGTTCTTGACGACGTCCCTTCCGCGGGGGGGATCCACCTTCCGTTTGCGTCGCTCCGGAACGCCGCGGCGGGCATCGGCCACGTCAATATCGGCGTGAACGCCGACGTTGATCTCTTCCTGGGAGTCGGCCCCGCGCGCGTCCCCGCGTTCGGCCTCGAATTGGCCCGCGTGTACACCGGCTGCGGGCGGAGGGGCGTCGTCTTCCGCGACAGGAATCTCGAGTTTCGACGGGAACAGGGGACGCTGGCGTGCGGGACGACCTCCCCCGAAGGAGCGGCGGTCAATCTCCCCGGGGGAATCGGATCGTTCACCGCGTACCCGTTTCTCGACGTGCTGCGGTCGTACGACGCTCTCAGGGCCGACAGGGTTCCCCCGATTCCGGTCACGCGCCTCGCGGGGAAGATCGTGCTCATCGGGTTCATCGCCGAAGGGCGGAGCGTGTTCCTTCCGACACCGGTCGATCCGCATCTCCCCGCGGTCCTGCTGCATGCCGCGCTCGTCGACAACATTCTCGGGGACCGGTTCATCGTTCCGGTGCCGTTCTGGATCACGATGCTCGTCTCCCTCCTGGCGGGCATCCTGTGCGCGGCGGCCGCCCTCCTCCCCCGGACCCCCGTGAACCGCTGGGTGCTTGCGGGCATCCCGGCCATCCTCGTTCTCGTTTCTTTCGGACTCTTCGCCGCCGCCGCCGGGGTGTTCCCGCTCGCGATGCCCCTGCTCGTCTGTTTCGCCGCGGGTGCGGCGGGTCTTCTCAAGCGGCAGAGACGGACGAAGGTCCTCCTGGAAAGCGCGGAATCAGAGAAGCGGAGCATACTCGAACAGCTCCGCGACAGGGAAGCCAAGGTGGCGATGCTGGAACGGGAGCTCGTTTCGATGGAGGCCGCCCGCACCGGCGACCGGACCGAAGAGCTCGTGGAAGAGCTCAGGAAATACCGGGCGGAAATCAGGACGCTTTCCTCGAAGGCCGACGACATGGATGCGTTCGATCCGGCGCACGAAGCATCACCGGCGAAACGCTCCGAGTTTGACTCCATGGTGTACAGTGACGGCGGCCCGATGTCGGAGGTGATAGAATTCGTTGCGAAGATCGCGCCGAGCGACTCGCCGGTCCTCGTTCTCGGCGAGAGCGGCACGGGAAAAGAGCTTGTCGCGCGGGCCATCCACCGGAGGAGCCCGCGCGCACAGGGAGTTTTCGTTGCCGTCAACTGCGGGGCGCTTGCCGAGTCACTTCTGGAATCCGAGCTCTTCGGGCACGAACGGGGGGCGTTCACCGGGGCGGTGAAGGACAAACCCGGCCGGTTCGAGCTCGCCGACGGCGGGACGATTTTCCTCGACGAGATCGGGGAAGTCTCCGAAGGGTTCCAGCTCAAGCTGCTCCGCGTGCTGCAGGAGGGGGAGTTTGAGCGCGTGGGGGGGACCAGGACGCTCCACGTCGACGTTCGCGTCGTCGCCGCAACGAATTCCGACCTGCGGGAGCTTGTCCGTCAGAAGAAATTCAGGGAAGACCTGTACTACCGGATGGCCGTCCTGACGGTTTCACTCCCCCCCCTGCGTGAGCGGCAGGCGGATATCCCGGTTCTGATCGATCATTTCCTCCATCGCGAGGGGGACGGAATCCGCGTTTCCCGCAACGTGATGGATGCACTTCAGAACTACCGCTGGCCGGGGAACATACGGGAACTCGAAAGCGTGATGAAGCGGGGCGTCCTCCTTGCCCGGTCGGAGCGGAGGAGCCTGGTGACGATAAAGGATCTGACGGAAGAGATCGCCGCGGCCGCCCGGGGGGCCGCCCCCGTCGAAGAGCAGGTTCTCGAATCTCTGCGGGACAAGGCCTTCAGCCGGAGCTCCGTGACGGAGACCGCGGACGAACTTGGAGGCCTCAATCGCGGGACGGTTGCCGAATACCTCAGGGGAGAATGTCTGAAGGCATTTGCGGACTGCTCGTTCGATATTGACAGGGCAGTACGGCGGATCTCGCATTCGGCGGACCCGGCGGTCAACGACCGTGTGCGGAAGAAATTCCAGGATTACCTTTCGAATATCGCCGAGGGTCTTTCTCCTTCGCAGCCCTGGGAGTCAAACCGCGGTGCGCTCAGGCCGAAGAGCAAGAACCTCCCCCAGAAATACCACCCGTACCTGGAACAGGTCGGTGAGGCCTTCTACAGGGGGGTTTGGAAGCTCACGGTGTAAAGCCTCCCCTGGCGGCGTCCTGGGTGGTGATTGCGCACGGGAAATGGGGTCTGCGCCCCCCTGCCTGAAATTGCGTGACCCCGCACTTCCATCTGCAGACCCCGCACTTCCTCCGATGTGCCCCCTTTTGAATCCAGCCAATACGGTGGGTTTTCGCCCTTTTCCCCGGGTTTCCCCCCGGGTGAACTCTGGCATATGAATTGCGACCTTTACCTGCAGAATGTGGACGGCGACACCATCCGACCCGTTCACTCAAGTGTAAAACATTCAACGGGGGAGAAACACAATGAAGATGTCATTTGCGGTTGCAGGGGGGATACTCGCCGTTGGCGGGTTGCTCGTCGCAGGATGCACAAAGCATGACGGCGGGCCGGTTGACGGGTCCTCCTCCAATCTGAACCAGATCGCCCAGATACAGACCCAGGCGCTCGCCGATCCGTTCGTTCAGAGCGACCAGGCGACGTTCTCCGACCAGTCCATTCAGCCGACGGACTACGGCACGCTCGGCAAGGTCGATGCCCCGGTGACGCCGCTCCGGTGGGGACGGTTCATCACGGGCGTGACAAGCACCGTGACGACGACGATTCTCCCCGGCGACACGGAAGCCGTCGCGCACATCGAGAAGACGATGACGGGCGTATTCAAGATCAAGGGAACCGAAGGAACGCTTGATACGACGATATCAAAGCCGTTCACCGATGTCGCGGTACGCAACCTGCTCATGAGGAAGGTGAACCTTGCGGATACGTCCGTGTGGCGTCCCGCGGGAACCTCGCTCGTTGACGGTCAGACGACACCGCCGCCGGCGAACAACCAGATCACGATCACGCAGGTCCAGGTGTTTACGCCGACGGACACCGTGACGATCACCGACCCGACGACCTTCTACCTCCGCTACGCGTGGCTGCCGTTCCACGACGGCGAAAGGAAGAACTGCCCCTCTTTCAAAGGGGGAGACAAGGTCATAGTCCAGGCGACGGTCGTCAGCGCCTCGGCCGACACCGATCTCGTTGCACTCCGCTACGGATTCGGGTTCAGTCTCGCCATGGGCCGCCGCCAGCATATGACGCTCATTGCGCAGACCAAGAACAGCGACAGCACCTACACGCGGGTCTATCAGGGAACGTGGTTCTCGCACTTCTTCACCGGGTTCTTCAATGCCGGTGTCGATGCGGTTACGCGCGGTACGCTCTACGACGATGCGTTGCCCTATTCGGCGAGCTGGTGGGGGATTCCGTACAGGGTGTACTAAACCTGTGCGGATTTAGCGGGCCGGGCCCCCGTACCTCTCCTGGACGGGGGCCCGATTGTTTCGCCTGCGGTTGAAATTCAGGACGGAATTCGGCTAATTGTCTCACAATCCGGATTCCTGTCCGAAGGAATGAAATGAGGAAGCTCTCCATAGTCGCCTGTTGCGTGTTCCTCTGTCAGGCCGGCTGCCAGAAACCCTCCCCCTTGACTGTTGAGCCTCCGGCCGACAGCCCGGCGGGGTCGCTCCTGGTGACCGTTCTCGGTAATCCTGACACGAACATCACTGTCACGCCGGTGGATTCGGCGGGCGTGCTGCCGACAGACCAGACGACGTATGCGGGGCTCTTCCTCGTGAACACCGTGAAGTACGACAACGGCCACGGACCAGCCTCCGTGGCTTCTGCGAGCGCGTACTTCGGTGACCGCAACAGGCCTCTTGTCGTGAACGGCAAGATTGTCGGGTACTACGGCATTGATCTCATGCCTCTGCCGATAGCGTCCCCTCTGAAAATCGGAGGGTTCCCGATGATCCGGTACCCGTACAAGATCCATATCGGGAGCCGCGACACGACGTTTGGCTACATGTACCGTGCGTCCCCCACGTTCCAGGCGTTGATTCAGCCGAACAAAAGGTTCGACTGGGACGATCCGGCGCCCGACACCACTCGGCTCAGCGCGTTCAGCGACACGGTCGTGACGCCCGAGGATCTGATGGTGCTGGCCCCGGTCGGGGGAAGCGTTCTTTCCCGCACAAAGCAGCTTGAGCTGCGCTGGACGGGGAAGGGAAATCTCGTCATCGTGATAAGCACGTTTAATCCAGTGACGGGAAAATCCAGGCCGGTGCTGCAGATACAACCGGCTGTCAACACGGGCACGGCGGTCATCGAGCCCCGTCTTCTGCAGATGCTGCCGCAGACGAGGAATTTCGTGTTCACGTTCATCATCGCCAACAAGGTTGATCGGCTGCTGGGCGGGCTGCCACGGGACAGGATACTGGTACAGGCCGCATCCGTCTATAACAGCTACGTCCAGCTGCCATAATGCCATTGTCCCGTTCTGTCACGCTCGTCATCATCCTGGGCGTGACAGTTTCGACAGTCTCAGCGCAGGCGGTGTTCTCGCCGCGTGCGTCGGCACTGGGGGCTTACAGCCCCCTGGTGAATGACGTGCGGGGGTTCACGGCGAATCCCGCGGGACTTGCCGGTGTGAAAGACTGGGACCTGTACACGTCCACATATGCGGCGACGTCCACATCCGGAGCTGGCCTTGTGTTCAGCGGATTCGGCATAGGAAAACGGTTCTTCGGGGACAACACTCTTGCGTTGCAGTACACGCCGGGAACGTCCCTTGACGTCATCGAACCGGCGCAGTTCACGATCGCCGGGTTGAACATCTCGACCAACCGGCAAATCTCGTACGAAGAACCGCTTGCGGCGGCATATGCCATCCGCATCGCCGATAATTTTTCCGCCGGCCTCCAGGGACGGATGCAGACCGAGAAGATCACCGAACAGGAGTTCAGCCTGCGGGCCATCAACGACTCCCTGAATGCCGTCATCCCGGTCCAGCAGGAATACTCCCGGTCCACGTGGTTTGCCGATCTCGGGCTTCTCTGGAAGCCCGCCGGGTCCGTTACTCTCTCCGCGCTCTGGAGCGGAGCGGTCCGTTTCAACGGAACCGGCATTCCCACCGGGTTCGATTCCTACACGCTCCCCCGGGAGCGGTACCTTGAACTCGGTGCGGCGTGGAACGTCACGCCTCTTCTCACGTGCGCCGCCCAGGGAAGCACCGACAGGCGCGCAGCGTTCGGCGCCGAGTGGGTCCCCGGCCTCGGCATCGCGGCCCGCGGCGGGCTGTACGCGGACGCTGGCGGGTATCCGTTCGTCAACGCCTTCAGCCTGGGCATCGGGTGGTCGTACCTCTTCCTGGAAGCGGATGCGTCGTATACCCGGTTCACAAACCGGACCGGCCGGAACGGCACCGTCAATGTGCCGACATTCGATCCCTCGGGGATCAAAGACCTCGCGATGAGTCCGTTCTCCCCCGACAGGACGGCATTCTCGGTCAGGGCGATCCTCGGGACCGTCCGTGAGTACCCGGTGCGGATCGAAGGTGTGGAGATGCTGGGGGGCATTTATCCGTCCGCCTACCAGGCGCTGGCGTACCGGCCCGTGGGAAGAGTCCGTGTGCGCAACACAACCGGCAGGCCCGTCCAGGCACGCGCGACCATGTATGTCGACCGACTTATGGATCAGCCGACGGAATCACAGCCCGTGAACATCCAGCCCGGCGCATCCGCCGACATACCGCTGACGGCCGTGTTCAATGACAGAGTGATGGGGGTCCAGTCTCTCACAATACGGGAAGGAACCGTGAGTGTCACCGCGGGTCCGGGGGAGGAAGACGACAGGGTCCAGGCCCGCGTCCTCATTCATGGGAAGAACGACTGGGACGGGAGTGCGGCCGCGCTTCGCTACTTTGTCACTCCCGACGACCCCGAGGTGATCCGGACCGCCCGCGCGATACTCCTTGCCGGCAAGGACTCGCTCGCCGGTGTCCCTTCCGACATGGGTCCGATGCGCCGCGCCGCGGTACTGTGCAACGCGTTCAGGGGGAAGCTCATCTACGTCAGCGACCCGAAACATCTCACAGAATTCGTGCAGTACAGCACGGAAACGCTCCGGAACCGGAGCGGGGATTGCACGGACATGACGGTGTGCTTCGCTTCCCTCCTGAGCAGCATGGGCATATCGACGGCGTTCGTTGACGTCGTGCCTCCCGCGAAGCCCGAGAAGGCGCATATCTTCCTTCTGTTTGATACGGGGGTCAGCCCGAAATACGGCGACCGCGTCTCCTCGAACCCGAAGCGGTACATTGTCAGGAAATCAAAATCGGGACAGGAGTCAATCTGGCTCCCGATCGAAAGCACCGCCGTCACCCGGGGATTCGAGGAGGCCTGGACGGAAGGCGCGCAGCAGTACTTCGACGACGTGGAGCTGGGACTCGGGGTCGTGGAAGGCTGGGTTCGCATTGTGGACGTGTATTGATGATCTGTACAGATCTCGGGCGACATACGAGGAGGTGTCCATGAAGACGGCAGTCATTGCGGCGGTGGTCCTGTTTACCGCGCGGGCGGCGGCGGGAGATATTACCGTTCTGAAGATGCAGGGGGATGTAAGCGTCCGCCACGGCGTCACGGAGGTGTGGGTGAAGGTGTCTCCCGGCGATGTCCTGCGCCCCGACGACACGATGAAGACGGGAAAGAAGGGTTCCGCGGTCATCGTCCTGACGTCTGCGGAGGGAGCGGCGGAGAAGCCCCGGTCGATCACGCTGCCCGGCGACGTGATCGTCGACATGTCGGATGTGCGCGATCTCTCGAGCGAGGAGTTGATGCTCAAGCTGACGATGGAAAAAGTGCGTGCATCCTCGTATCAGTGGAAGAGCGACGACCTCCAGATTCCCAGCGCGGCGGTCGTCCACGGAGCGGACAAATCGTCGGAGCAGCCCCTGCGCGTGAGCGATCCCGCCACGGGAGTGCTTCAGCTCAACGGGGCGCACGTTCTCTATGAAAACGGATTCTATGCAACGTGCGCGCTCAAGGGAATGGAAGTCTTCCGGCTCTACCCGTCCCTGGGATCGCAATTCCGCAGCCGCATGATGGTTGCCGAGGCGCTGGAGAAAGCGAATCTCCGCGGTGAGGCGGTGAACGAATACGCCTCAATTTCCCGGCTTGAAACCGCTACCCCGGAACAGCGGGCGCTCATACACGCCCGGATCGAGTCTCTGCGTAAACAGTAGTTCCCTATTCGGTCCCCAGGATCACCGCGTCGTTTCCGGGCACGTCGACATCCGATGTTGTTCTCAGGTCAAGCGTCGCCCCCGTCAGCAGATTCTTCAGGACTGTCGCGTTCCCGAAGTAGGCCTTCGCCTGGGCGAAATTTACTTTCTGTGCATCATCCCGGTTGTTCACGAGTACCAGTGTCTTCTCGGCCGGGAGCAGGCGCAGGTACATATAGAGCTCGTTGACGGGTGGAAAGTGTATCATCGTCCCGTACGCGAGCGATTTCCTCTCCTTCCGGAGACGGAGCAGCTGCCGTACCGCCGTAAAGAACTCCTTCTCCTTCGGCGTTCTCCCCTTCGCGGTGAATGCGTTCAGAGAATCGCCGGGGAACCCGCCGGGGAAATCGGAACGGATCGTGCCGTGTTCTTTTCCCCCCATCATCCCCAGTTCCGTGCCGTACAGTATTTCCGGTATGCCGCGCAGTGTCAGGAGCATCTTGAGGGCAAGAATCGTCCGCTTCGCATCCCCCTGGGCCACGTACATGATCCGCCGAACGTCGTGGTTGTCGAGGAACGTGAGCATCTCTCCCGGTTCCGGATACAGAAAGTCTTTGGAGAGACAATCGAAGATCAGCCGCACGCTCCCCTTCGAACCGAAAACCTGGGTGAACGCATCGTAGAGAGCGAAATCGGTGACCGATGCGAGCCCCGTCTCCATCGAGACCGGGAGCCGCGTGTCCTTCTGGTACGTCGCGAGGAACACGGGATCGCCGATCCAGACCTCGCCGACGATGGCAAACGCGGGATACTCCTCGCTGATGGCTTCCGCCCAGTCCGTGAGAAACCTCTGTTCCACGTACGAGTAGGTATCCTCCCGTATCCCGTCGAGCCCGGTGCTCTCGATCCACCAGAGCGAGTTTTCGATGAGGTACCGGCTGACGAACGAGTTGCGCTGGTTGAGGTCGGGCATGTTGTCCGCGAACCATCCCTGCGTCGTGTTCGTGCGGATGGAGGAATCACCATGGATGTCGGCGAGTTCCATCTTCCAGTGCGCGGTCCGCTGGTGATTGGTCAGCGTCCCGTTCAGCCAGTCCGCGGACGGGAGATTCCTGATCCACGGATGGTTGATCCCGATGTGATTGCTCACGTGGTCCATGATGACTTTGAGCCCGTGCTTGTGCGCCTGTCGCACGAGGTCCTCGTACTGCGCATTGGTCCCGAATCTGGGATCGATGCGATAGAGGTCCGTGGCCGCATACCCGTGGTAGCTCTGTGAGGGAGCGTTGTTCTCGACAAGGGGGTTCACCCAGATCGTGGTCACCCCCAGGTCGGCCAGGTAGTCCAGGTGGTCGATGATTCCCTTGATGTCCCCCCCGTGGCGGCCGGAGGGGTTGTCGCGGTTCGGCGCTTCGCTCATCCCCGGAGCGTCGTCGTTCGTCGTGTCCCCGTCGGCGAACCTGTCGGGCATGATAAGGTAGACGATATCGGACGCGTCAAACCCCCTGTACCGGCCCGCCGGGGGTTTCCTCTTGAGGACGGGATAGCTCAGTGCGAGGCTGTCCCTTCCGTTGTACAGGGTGAGGAGGTGGAACCCTTCGAGCGCATCCTTCGCGATGTCGATGTCGACGAATGCGTAGGACGGATTGGGAGTCCTGTAGACGTGCGTCACCCGCACCTGGGGTGAACGGGAACGGGCCGTGATCCCGGAGAGATTTTCCCCCGTGATCATGAGCTGGATCTGGTGCATCTTCATGCCCGTCCACCAGTTCGGCGGTTCAACCCTCGAAACGCTCATTTGCTGCGCGCTCCCGACCCCGGCGAGCGCCGTCCAGAACGCGAGAGCGGCGGCGGGAAGTAGCTTTTTCATTCTCGGATCAGTTTTTTGTACTTGATGCGGTGGGGGTTGTCGGCGTCGATGCCGAGCCGGCGTTTGCGGTCCTGCTCGTATTCGGAGTAATTTCCGTCGAACCAGACGACCTTGCTTTCCCCTTCGAACGCAAGGATGTGGGTGGCGATCCGGTCGAGGAACCAGCGGTCGTGGGAAATCACGACGGCGCACCCGGCGAAGTTCTGCAGCGCCTCCTCGAGGGCCCGGAGCGTGTTGACGTCGAGATCGTTCGTGGGTTCGTCCAGGAGAAGGACGTTGGCTTCCTGGCGGAGCACCTTGGCAAGGTGTACCCTGTTCCTCTCCCCTCCGGAAAGGATCGAGGTGGGCTTCTGCTGGTCCGTGCCGCTGAAATTGAACCGTGCCACATAGCTCCGCGAGTTGACCTCCCGTTTTCCGAGCGTCAGGATTTCCTCCCCGCCCGATATCTCCTGCCAGATGGTCTTCGCAGGATCGAGCGGCCGGCTCTGATCGGCGTACGCGAGCTTGACGGTCTCCCCGAGGACGATCGAACCGGCGTCCGGCTTCTCGCTTCCGGTGATCATCCTGAAGAGCGTGGTTTTGCCCGCGCCGTTCGGTCCGATCACGCCGATGATCCCGCCGGGAGGGAGAACGAAATTCATGTCATCGTACAGCAGGATGTCGCCGTAGGACTTGGCCACCTTCCTGGCATCGATGACGACGTTCCCCAGCCGGGGTCCCGGGGGGATGTAGATTTCCATCTCCTCGTTCCGCTTCTCCGTCTCCTCTTCCAGCATCTTCTCGTACGATGCGATCCTCGCCTTGCTCTTGGCGTGGCGCCCCTTCGGGTTCATGCGGATCCAGTCGAGTTCGCGCGCAAGCGTCCGCTGGCGTTTCGATTCCTGTTTTTCCTCTATTTTGAGGCGCTGCTGTTTCTGCTCGAGCCAGGAGGAGTAGTTCCCCTGGAACGGAATCCCTTCGCCCCGGTCGAGCTCCAGTATCCATCCCGCCACGTTGTCAAGAAAATACCTGTCGTGCGTGACGGCGAGAACGGTCCCCGGGTACTGTGCGAGGTGCGCCTCCAGCCAGCCGACGGATTCCGCGTCGAGGTGGTTCGTCGGTTCGTCCAGGAGAAGCACGTCCGGCTCCTGGAGAAGAAGCCGGCAGAGTGCCACCCGGCGCCGTTCTCCTCCTGAGAGGACGTCGACCGGCGTGTCCCCGGCGGGGCACCGGAGGGCATCCATGGCCTGTTCCAGCCTGCTGTCGAGATCCCAGGCATTCTGGTGGTCGATCTGTTCCTGAAGTTTCGCCTGCTCCGCCAGCAGCGTGTCGAAATCCGCATCCGGCTCGGAGAGTTTGTTGCTTACTTCCTCGAACGCCTTCAGGAGCCTCACGGTCGCCTCGGCCCCTTCCTCGACGATCTGCCGGACGGTCTTTCCGGCGTCGAGGAGCGGCTCCTGCGGCAGGTATCCGAACGAGATGCCTTTCTGCACGGAGACCTCTCCCAGGTAATCACTGTCGATTCCTGCGATGATCTTCAGGAGCGTGCTTTTGCCGGCCCCGTTGAGGCCCAGGACGCCGATCTTGGCCCCGTAGAAGAACGAAAGGTAGATGTCTTTCAGGATCTGGCGGTTCGGCTTGACGACCTTGCCGACGCCGGCCATGGAGAATATGATTTTATTATCGCTCATGGGCAACAGAAAGTACGGGTCTCAGTTCGGTTTTTCGCGGTTCGTTCGCGTAGTACACCTTTTCCAGGAAGAGTCCGGACGGCGGCGCGGTGAATTTCGCCGGAGTGTCCGATCCTGCCCGGAACAGCCCCGGGATGTCATCGGGGTCCATCCGGCCCCTCCCGGCTTCCACGATCACGCCGACGAGCCTCCGGACGAGTTTCCAGAGGAAATGCGATCCGCAGAAACGAAAGAGAATCAACTCGTCCGCCTCTTCGATCCGCACTTCGTCGATGAGTACGAGCGTGGACTTTTCCTCCGGGTCATCGTCCGTGAACGCGCGAAAATCCTTCATCCCGTCGAACGAACGCGCCGCCGATTCCATCAGGTCAACGTCGAGTCTGTCCTTGACCCACCAGACATACCTCTTGCCGAACGCGGTGCGGCGGCGGGAAACCTGGTAGAGATAGCTGCGTGCCTTTGCATCGTGCCGGGCGTGGAAATCGGGCGCGGTCTTTTCCACCTCAATGATGTTGATGTCGGGAGGGAGCACGTCGTTCGCCTTCATGCGGATGATCTCGGGTCCCAGCACAGTGCGTACGTCAAGGTGCGCGACCTGGGCGAGCGCGTGGACGCCGGCATCGGTCCGCCCCGATCCGTAGAGTTCGAATTCGTCGGAATTGAAAACGGTCCGGAGCGCACGATGCATCTCCCCCTGCACCGTCCGGGCGTTTTTCTGGACCTGCCAACCGCTGTAGCGGGTCCCCTCATATTCTAGCGTCACCTTGTAGCGGGGCACGGTCGTTTTCGGAAAGAAAAAGGGGATCGCCCTTGCCGGCGATCCCCCGGGCGGTCGGAAAGCGTCAACTACTTCTTTGCGACCTTTTTGACGGAGGCGGTGAGCTTTGCGGCCGTCTGTTCCGCGAACGCCTTGTGATTTTCGAGCGCTGTCGTGGCCGAGGTGATGGCATCCTGGAACTGGGCTTTCACTTTCGTGATCCCGTCTTTGGCTGCCGAGAGCTGCGCCATGACTTCCGTGTGGTCCAGCGTCGGATCGTACGGTTTCATCCCCGACATCCATTCCTTCATCGATGCCGCTGCTCCGGCGAGCTTCTCTTTGGCGGCCTTCAGGTCGTCGCTGGACTGTCCTTCGAAGACTTTCGGATACTTCGCAGCCATGGAATCGTAGCTGGCAATGGCCTCGTCGATTCTGGCCGAGAGATCCCGCCCCTGGTTCATCAACGACATTCCTTCGTCGTGCATCGAGGTCACGGAGCCAAAGAGATCCGATTCCAGCTTCTTGAACTCGGCTGATTTTCCGCACCCTGCGAGAAGGATGGCTGTGCAGACGATCAGGAGAGGGAGAAGTGCGTTCTGCTTCATGGGGAAAGCTCCAGATTAAGATTTGATTAGGGGATTGTGCGGAGCACTCAATATACGCGATACTCCGCGAGCAATCAACGGGCAAATCCCCCGTGGAGGGCCCAGAATGCAGGGAAAGTCATAGAATCCTTCAAGACGACATTGCATTCTCAGCAGGCTAAATCAGAAAATATTTACGAACTATTGACAAATAACTATAAATTCGCAAGCTTTCAAGTGCAGTAGGGCGATTCAATCAGGAACAATTTTTCCGGGGGGGCAAGATGCGACGACGCGACTCGCTTGCGAGGATTGCGACGGCAGTTCTCGGTTCAGACGAAGGGGAGGCGACACAGGATGGGGGCAAACAGATCGTCGAAGTGAGCCCCTTCGCAAACAGATCCACGCCGGTCGTCACCCGCACTACCGCGGGCCTTGAACCGTACACCGGGCCGTGGACAAGCACCCAGATTTACCACCTCCTCAGGCGCACCACGTTCGGTCCCTCCAAGGCGCACGTCGACACGCTCAGCACAATCGCCACCCCGAGCGATGCTGTCGACTTGCTCCTGACGCCCCAGGCCGATGAGCCCACACAGCCCCTGGCCACGGATTCGCGGGAGCTCGTCCCGGTCGGCACCACCTGGGTGAACGCCCTGTACTCCAACACGACATTCAACCCCACCGGCGTCCGGATCAACTCGCTCAAGTCGTGGTGGATCGGGTTGCTCCTGAATCAGGGGCTCTCGATACGGGAGAAGCTGACGCTCTTCTGGACGGATCATTTCGTCACGCAGATGAGCACGGTGAACGACCCCCGGTATTCCTACAGGTACAACGCACTCCTGCGTCATAACGTCCTCGGCAATTTCAAGGATATGGCGAACGCCATCACGCAGGACGGTGCGATGTTGATCTACCTGAACGGGACGAACAACGTGAAGACGGGTCCCGACGAGAATTACGGACGCGAGCTTCAGGAGCTTTTCACCATCGGCAAGGGACCCCTGGCCGGGCCCGGCGACTACACCAACTACACCGAGGCCGACGTGCAGGCGGCGGCACACGTGCTGACCGGCTGGCGCAAATATCAGAATGTCGACACGACGATCGGGCCGCAGACCGGCTATTTCGACGTCACGCGCCACGATACGACGAACAAGCAGTTCTCCGCCCGGTACAATAGCACGATCATCGTCGGAGGGACGGATGGCCAGGCCGAGCTCACCGCGATGCTCAACATGATCTTCTCGCAGACGGACCCCGACGGCGTCAATAAGGTCGCGCGCTTCATCAGCAGGAAGTTCTACCGCTGGTTCGTGTACTACGTGATCGATGCCAACGCAGAGGCGAACGTCATCACGCCGATGGCGAACCTGATCTCGTCCAACAATTTCAACGTGGCGCCGGCGCTGAGCGCCCTTCTGAAAAGCGCCCATTTCTTCGACCCGGTGAACATGGCGTGCTACATCAAGAGCCCGATCGATTTCATCGCCGGGCTCACCCGTCACTTCAACGTGTCGATCATCTCCACCGACGTCACGAAGCAATACGCAACGTGGTATGCCCTTGCGGCGCTCTCGGCGACGATGGACCAGGACATCGGCGAGGAGCCGAACGTAGCCGGCTGGCAGGCCTACTACCAGAATCCGGAGTACAACGAGCTCTGGATCAACTCCGACACGCTGACAAAACGGCGGGTGTTTTCCGACGCGATGATCGGCAGCGGATACAACACATCCGGCGGAAAGCTCCAGATCGACCCGATCGCCTTCGTGAACACGCTCTCCAACCCGACCGACCCGAACGTCATCATCAACGAGTCAGCCCAGATCCTGTTTGCCGTTACTCCCACCTCGACACAGGTCGCATTCCTGAAGGAGACGCTCCTCCCCGGCCTGCCGGATTACGAGTGGACTACGGAGTGGGCCACCTACCTGGCCGACCCGACAAACGCCGCCAAGCTGAGCGCGGTGAAAAACAAGCTCGTCGCACTCTATGCGCTGATGATGGAGATGCCCGAGTATCAACTGTCCTAGTCCAACGAAGGGGGGAAAACGGATGAACAGGAGAGAATTCATCACGCGTGCCGTGCCGGCGACAACGCTGCCGTTCCTGTTGAACGGATTTGCGGTTCAGGCATATGGCCGGTCACCGATCATCGAAGCGCTGACATCAGCGGCATTTTCCACCAACCGCATCCTGGTGCTTGTTCAACTCGTGGGGGGGAACGACGGTCTGAATACGGTCATCCCGCTCGATCGCTATTCCTCGCTCAGCGCGGCCCGGTCCAACATCCTCATTCCGTCGAACAAGGTGCTGGCGCTGACGACGGCGACGGGCCTGCACCCGGCCATGACGGGTCTGCAGTCGCTCTACAATAACGGACAGCTCCTCATCGTCCAATCGGTCAGCTATCCCAACCCGAATTTCTCGCATTTCCGCGCCACCGACATCTGGCTCACGGCGACCGACGCCAACGTCGTCGGAAGCACGGGCTGGCTCGGCAGATATCTCGACCAGGAATTCCCCGGTTATCCGGGGGCGTATCCCAGCGCATCCGTCCCGGATCCGCTCGCGCTGCAAATCGGATCGGTCGTCACGCCGGGACTCCAGGGGCCCAGCGTTTCGATGGGGCTTGCCGTCACGAACCCCAATTCGTCCTATTTCCTTCCCGGGGGGTCGGACACGCCTCCGGCAACCCCGGCCGGCCACGAACTCACGTACATACGCGAAGTCGCCCAGCAGACGCAGGCATATTCCACGTCGATCAAGACCGCCGCCTCCAAGGGGAAGAACCTCTCGACGCTGTACCCGGCGGCCGGGCAGAATTCGCTCTCCGATCAACTCAAAATCGTTGCGCAGCTTATTGCCGGGGGATTGCAAAGCCGGATTTACGTTGTGAACATAGGGGGATTTGACACCCATTCGGGTCAGGTTACAGCCGCGGATACGACGCAGGGGGTTCATGCGACGTTGCTGGGCAAATTGTCCGTTGCAATAACGGCATTTGAAGACGATCTGCGCCTCATGGGTGCCCAGGATCGGGTCATGGGGATGACGTTCTCCGAATTCGGCCGCCGCATCATCTCCAATGCGAGCGGTGGAACCGATCACGGGACCGCCGAGCCGGTCATCCTCTTCGGGACAAAGGTCAATGCGGGGATCATCGGGACAAGCCCCGTGCTCCCGGCCGCTCCGACGGTGAACGACAACATCCCGCTGCAGTTCGACTTCCGTTCGGTCTACTCGTCAGTCTTGAAAGACTGGTTCGGGGCGTCGCCGACAGAGCTCCAGACAGCCGTTACGGGGACGATCACGAATCCCCTGACATCTTCCGTGGTGTCGTCGGGCGCAATCGCGGGTGTCGGCGGAGGCGGGAATGTGCCGAAGGACTACGCGCTCGATCAGAACTATCCGAACCCGTTCAATCCGTCGACGGTCATACGCTATGAACTCCCCCGGGGTTCGAACGTCACGATTGACGTCTACAACTCCGCCGGGGAGAAGATAACGACGCTTGTCGATTCACCGCAGAGCGCCGGCATACACGAGGTCAACTTCAACGGAGGCACGCTTGCCAGCGGTATGTACTTCTACCGCCTCCGTGCCGGCTCGTATCAGGAGACGAGAAAAATGCTTCTCGTCAAATAAGGCTCGCCAGCCCCGTCAGTCATTTACCGAAGCAACTTCAGCCAAAGGGGACCCATCAGGTCCCCTTTGGTTTGTGACGCCCTTCACGTGCAATTGTCACCCATTTGTGTATCATGATATCCCCCCCGGTTGCAACTCAACCGCCATATGGTATATTATTCCTACCGGATAACTTCATGAAGATTCAGAAAATCGAACGCGGTTCAATGATTCCGCTCGTCGTCCACTGGCTTTCGCGGGGGTCGGTCGCTGTCGTTCTCACAGTCTCCGTAGTGCTCCTTTTCGCCATCGTTGCCGTCGATTACCTTTACGGATCCGTCCTGACAATGGCAGCATTCTACCTGCTGCCGATCGCCCTCGTCGCCCTCCGCCTGGAACAGAGGGCGGGGCTTGTTGCCTCCATCGTCTGCGGTGTGGTTTGGCTCCTTCTGGAACGCCAGCGTGCACTCGGGTTCTTTCTCTGGCCCGACGCCTGGAATATGCTCATGCGGGTGGGCATATTCGTCGCATTTGCGTTCGTCCTCTCGCGGATCAAGTGGGACATCATGAGGGAGACACAGCTTAACAACGAGCTCCAGGCGGCCCTTGCCGAGGTGAAACAGTTGAGCGGACTCCTTCCGATCTGCGCCTGGTGCAAGAGGATACGGGATGAAGAAGGAAACTGGGAGCCGATGGAAACGTACATCACCGTCCATTCGGAAGCTGATTTCACGCACGGCATCTGTCCGGACTGTGCCCAGAAGTACCACCACAGTCCAACACCGCGGTGAATACCGCCGAACGGCGCTTCGCGCGAACGTCCTTCACGTTGCTCACATCCAGTCCCTCGGGGCGTAGCTCAGCCCGGTAGAGCGCTTGGTTTGGGACCAAGAAGTCGCAGGTTCGAATCCTGTCGCCCCGACACTTCCGCGTCATTGCCGAGCCCGTTTCTCAGGGCGAAGCAATCCCCCCCAAAAACGTCGTAGCGGTCCCTACCGCAGAAACACGCTGCGCAAAAGATGTGGCGCTTCGTGACGATGGCCTGCCTTGGCACATTCAATTCACAGATTCATATCGGTTTGCCCCAAGGTGTGACGCGATTCCTTGACCGTCGGATCGCAGCGGTGTAGTTTGCTGACGTGTTCCTTCGCGGTCGGCGCCATCTTCGAATGGTAACCGACTTTTCTTGCCTTCTCCTCACCACTCAACTTCATCGCGTGCACATGGGGCGGAGGGACATTTTGTTCCACCGATTTCGGGTCGGATTGGTATCACTTGAACGCTGGATACCCGGAGGTATTGTCTCCGGGAAAGAGCCTGAAGCCCTTCGGGAAGCGTATTGACAAGGGACGACGGACACGTTATATTGACGCACACACGGAGGCATTGGCCGGACCCGGAGGTCTCCCTGTTGCACACGATTTCAGGCACTGCGAATCGATTAAGACCGGGCGTCATCTCGTCCATTGAAATCGCCAGAACGGAATTTCCTCCCCCAATGACCCGATGAGTCACACCGGACTCCCCCGCACCGTCTACACACTCCACAATTTGATCCAGGGCGCCGCGGCAGACAGCCCCGGCCGCACCGCCCTTATAGACGGAAGCCGGCGGGTCACGTACGCCGAGCTCGCTGATCAGTCGGCCCGGTTCGCTTCCCACCTGCTCCGATCGGGAATTCAGCGCGGGGAAAGGGTTGCGCTCTACCTTCCCCGGTCGATTGAATCCGTCGTTGCACTTTTCGGGATCTGGTCTGCCGGCGCCGTGGGAGTTGTTATCAACGATGTGCTCAAGTCGCGGCAGGTCAATTATATCCTGGAACACGCGGAGACTTCTCTTCTCCTTACCGACACCCGGCTGATCGCCGGAATCGAAAAGCCGTTCGTTCCGGCGGACCGAACCATCCTGATGGATACACTGAATCTCGCGGGCGTTGACGCCTGGTCAATCCCGGTCATCGGGAACGACCTCGCCCTTATCATTTATACCTCCGGCTCCACCGGGTTGCCGAAGGGGATAATGTTGAGCCATACGAATCTGATTACCGGTGCATACATCATCGCGGATTACCTCCGTCTCACGGGCGAAGACATTCTTATCAGTCTCCTACCGTTCAGTTTTGATTACGGCTTGAATCAGCTCCTCACCGCTGTTCTCGTGCGGGGGGCGCTCGTCATACAGCGGATCGTGTTTCCCGCCGATGTCTGCAACACGCTCGCGAGGGAAAAGGTGACCGGCATGGCAGCCGTTCCCATGCTCTGGCAGCAACTCGCGCATTCACGTTCGCCGTTCCTGAAATCGTCGTTCCCTCACCTCCGGTATATGACGAACACCGGGGGACGCGTCCCGGAGCCCATCGTGAAAGAAATCAGGCGGGTGCATCCTCAGGCTGAGCTTTACCTGATGTTCGGTCTTACGGAGGCCTTTCGCTCGACATTCCTCGTTCCCGAAGAAGCCGACAGGCGGCCGACATCCATCGGCAAGGCTATCCCGAATTGCGAGATTCTCCTCCTGAATGAACGGGGCGAACGCTGCAAGCCGGGCGAACAGGGAGAACTGGTCCACCGCGGTGCAACGGTCTCACTCGGTTACTGGAAAGACCCGGAATCGACCGCAAAGCGGTTCCGGCCGGCCCCGTTTCAAACCGGGAAAGGAGGGATCCCCGAAATCGCGGTTTATTCGGGGGACTTCGCCACGATGGACGAGGAGGGGTTTATCTATTTCATCGGCCGCAAAGACCAGATGATTAAATCCCGGGGAATGCGCATAAGTCCCGAAGAAATCGAAGACTGCCTTTTCGCCTCGGGTATGGTGGCGCACGCCGTCGCATTCGGCCTCCCGAAAAACGAAGTGGAGACCGCGATCATTGCAGCCGTCATCCCGCGGGACGCGGGTTCGTTCACAAGCGCACAATTGATCGACTACGGGAAACGCGAGATGCCGGAATACATGCGTCCCGATGTCGTGTGGCAGCTCGAGCAGTTTCCCCAGACGTCGACCGGAAAACCTGACCGGGTTCGCATCAAGGAATTGTACACTGAGCAGACGAAACACTGACCGGCCCCATGGATCCCATCCGATCATTTACTCCCGATGACATACCGGCAGTCGCTGCCCTCTTTCAGCGGGTGTTCCGTCACACCGGCTCGCCGGCGCCTCCCCAGCTCCTGAGCTATCTCGATTCGGTCTATTTCCATAATCCTCTGTATACCGATGATCTTCCCTCATTCGTGTATGAATCGGGCGGGAAGATCGGCGGATTCATCGGCGTCCTTCCGTTTCCGTTTGAACTTGCGGGGACTCCCGTACGAGCCGTGATCGGCGGGAATTACATGGTCGACCCCGACCTTCACAATCCGCTGGCAGGCGTCAAGGTCCTCAGGGCTTTCTTTGCCGGGAAACAGGATGTGGCGCTCACCGATACGTCAAACGAAACTGGGCGCAAGATGTGGGAGGGAATGGGGGGAGTGACGCTTCAGATGTACAGCCTCCTCTGGCTCCGGGTGATTCGTCCGGCCGGGTTCGGCATGTCCCTTCTTGCGAGAAAGAAGGTAGGGGCTTCGATCGCACTTCTTTCTCGTCCGTTCGCCCCGTTGATCGATTCGATCGCGACCGGTATGACCACGAGCCCCCTGCGTGAGGAACCCTCCAGGCTTCGGGCGGTCGAATTGAGTCCCGCAGCCCTGCTGGAGTCGTTGCGGACTGCCGCCGCCCTCCCGTTCCGCCCGGCCTATACCGAAGAATATCTCGCGTGGCTTATTTCGATGGCGCGCCAGAAACGCGAATACGGGGACTTCACGTCAGCGTTGCTCTCCGATGAACAGGGATCTGTCGCGGGATGGTACATGTATTATCCGAATCCGGGAAAAATCGGCCAGGTCCTTCAGGTATGCGCGATGCCCGGAAAGATCGACAGCGTGCTCGCGCATCTCTTCGAAGACGCCCGTTCAAGGGGGAGCGTTGCCCTGATCGGGAGGGGGGACGCCGGCGCCCTCAGCACATATACCGCCCACAACTGTCTTTTTTTTCAGAGGAGCATGTACACGCAGGTCAACACGAAGCGGCAGGATATCCTCCAGGCGCTTCTTGGAGGGAGAGCATTTCTCACGCGGCTTGAGGGTGAATGGTGGACGCGCCTGCAGGGTGATTCGTTTGAGGAGTCAGGAAGCGTTCGTCCAGAATGAGATCGTATCGTCGATATGCGGATGTGTTTCCGTCGTCCACCGGTCGTACCGCCGGAGCCATCCTGATTGCTCGAGCAATCCGTCGTGGTCGGGCGTCGAGTATGCGAGCCTGATATCCCTCGGGACCGCGGTGATCCCCTCCTTCATCCTCTTCAGGACTTCCCCCGTCGTTTTCGGTCCGAACGGATTGAACATGTAGAAGACCGTTCCGCGCCTGAAGTCGAACTTCTGTACCGGCATCTCCAGAATCGTGATCGGCGAGACCCCGCCCCTGAGCTGCATCACGTTCTGACGGGCCGCCGCGCACATAAGCGCGGTATCATCAATCCCGATGACCTCTTTGAGGGGATAGCGCGCCGCGAGGCAGACGACCCTTCCTTTCCCGCACCCGAGGTCCACAAGCACGTCGTCCTTCCGGAGGGCAAAATGCTCCAGCACGGAATTCGTCATCCTATAAGAATTCGTGCCGTAATACACATGCTCGTGATCCGTCACGGTCGACGAATGGAGCCCCCGCGTGTAAATGCCGAGTCGCTTCTCCCAGTAGAGATTACTCAGCCTCGTCCTCACCTGCTTCCAATCCATCAATGAACCCCCGGGCTCAATTTCCCTGAAACAAACGTGGAGATCTTCTCGACGGAATCGAAATTCTCGCCGGTAAGCTCTGAATCCTCGAATTTCACCCCGAAGTGTTCTTCGAGGAACGATATGAGCTCGAGTATTCCCGTGGAATCAATGACGCCTGAGCCCAGGAGCGATTCCGCGTCATCGAGCACGCGCCGGGCATCGAAAACGAAATTCTTCCGTATAAACTGGCGAACCTGTTCTTTGATCTGTTCCTGTGTCATGCCTCTCCTAAGTGTGTGCGGCCGCAGTGGTCCGGTCGATATGGGTTGTAAAGTGAATCCCGTTTCCGGTCGTCAATCCTGACCCTGAAATCAACTGATCGTACACGAGCTGTCCCGACAGCACCCCGACAAACGACATGTTATCGGTGTTGCTGAATGTCTCTTTGCCTCCCGTCGCGTTCACGCGGGCGGCGCACTTTGCATACAGGCCCCGGACTGCGCCGACATCGAAGAGATTTGACCGGCGGAGTGCCTCCTCGGAAAGGAGATCCCCGACATAGGGCGGTGCTTCGGGCCCGAGAAAGCTCACCGCATCCGGCGCCCTGTACGGCTGCTTTTGGCGGTTGATGATCGGGTCGGGGACCTGCCCCTTCGCCGCGAGTTTCAATATATGCTTTTCGTTCAGCCCCGCGAGCTTATAGTCGGCGGGGAGGCCGTTGCAGAATTCCATGACGTCGGAGTCCAGGAAGGGAAACCTGCCTTCGACCGAGTGTGCCATGAGCATCCTGTCCCCCTGCGACGAGATGAGATACGAAGACAGAAGGGTGGTGACCTCAAGAAATTGCGCCTGTGAAAGGTCGTCCCATCGCCGGAATCCCGCCGGCAGTGATTCGAGGACGTCGGGAGGCGGATTCCTCCGCACCACGTCGGTCGCATCGGAGGAGAGAAACCTCTTGAGCGCCGACGTCGTCCTCCACCGCGGGTCGTGTGAAAAACCGGGTGTCCCTGCTTTCTCCAGTCCCTGGCGCCAGAAGTCGACGGCCATTCCCCGTGCCATCTGGGGAGAGCGGGCCAGGTACGGATACAGCCTCTCGAACAGCCGGGGGCGGGCCTTCGATCCCGGTTGTCGGGACCAGAACATTCGGATCTTCGCCTCCCGGAAAAGATCGTACCCGGCGAGCATTTCGTCCGCTCCCTCCCCCGTGAGCACCCCCTTGATCCCGCCTCTCCGGACGGACCGGGAAAGAAGGTAGAGGGGAGCGGGCGCCGTGCGGAGGATCGGCCGTTCCGTGTGCAGAATCACTTCCGGAAAGACCTTCGCGATATCCGAGCGCCTGACGACGATCTCTGAATGGCTGCTGTCGATCGTTGCGGCCATCATGCGCTGGAAATTCGTTTCGTCGAACTCGGCGTCTTCAAACCGGAGCGAAAAAGTCTTGAACGCCCCCTCTTTTGCTTTGCGCCCCATCCCGGCGATGAGGGAGCTGTCGAGCCCCCCCGAGAGGTAGCTGCCGATGGGCACATCTGCCCGCAGGACACGTATCTGCGTGGCGCGCGTGAGCTTCTCCCTGAGCGCTTCCGTCGCTTCAGGGAGCGTGAGCGGGTACGATGCTCCGGCATCGGGATAGGAAGGAGTCCAGAACTTCACTTCCTCCTTCCGTCCGTTGGCATCGTACGTCCTGACGGAACCCGGGGGAAGTTCCTCGATTCCCTCGAAGAGCGTCGTCGGTGCCTGGGATGCCCAGTATGTAAACGTCTGCGCAAGTCCCCGCGGATCGATCGCCCGCCGGACCGACGGGTCCGCAAATATCGCTTTCACCTCGCTCGCGAAATGGACGAGACCATCCCGCTCACGGATGTAAAGAGGCCTCACACCGATTCTGTCACGTGAAAGGACAAGCCTGTTGCGCAGTGAATCCCACAGGGCGAACGCCCACTGGCCGTTGAACCTCCGGAAACAGTCATTTCCCCACGCCTCGTATGCGTGGACGATGACCTCGGTGTCCGAATGGGTGCGGAACCTGTAACCCAGGTCCTCCAGCTCCTTGCGGAGCTCGACAAAATTGAATATCTCTCCGTTGAATATGATCCAGAGCGTCCCGTCCGCGTTTGAAAGCGGCTGCTGACCCGTGACGAGGTCCACAAAAGACAGACGCGCGTGAACCAGACCGGCACGATGGTCCCTGTACACCCCGTACTCATCCGGTCCGCGGTGGCGAATTGCGCCCACCATCGAACGGAGGAGCTCGATGTCAGGAGAGGGGTGACCCCCGTTCGTGCTTACGATGCCCGCTATGCCGCACATGCCGCAATACGAACAGAATTGTCAGGTTTGAACATCCGGATCATCATCACTTCGCTGTGCCATCGACAACAGTTCTTACCGTATCGCTGATCTCGTTCACCTTCTCCACAAGAAGGGGAGGGAGTTGAATCGGCAACGTCGCCCTCCGCTTCGCCTCTATGTCCCTGTAGACCCGTTCGACCTGTTCCGCGCTCAGGCCTGTGACCGCGGCGGTTTCGCCGGAGGGTATGCCGTGATTGTGCGCATACAGGCAGAGGTCCATCTTGTCGTAGGGGAGAGCGAAATAGAACTCTTCCTGCGTCTGTGCCAGCGAGAAGGTGTCAGTTGTCGGAGGTCTCCTGCAGATCTCCTCGGGGACACCCATGGCGCGCGCAAGTGCGTATACCTGCGTCTTGTACAGATGTGCGATCGGCTTGAAGTCAGCGCTCCCGTCTCCATTCTTGACGAAGAACCCCTGATCATATTCGAGCCGATTCGGCGTGCCGCAGACTGCGTAATTCAGCCTGTCCGCATGATAGTACTCGAGCATCTTCCGGGTTCTCTGCTTGAAGTTCGTTGCGGCGATCAGCGAGAGGTAAGCATGAATGGGCAGCCGGACAGTCCTGGTTTCTCCCGATGGCGATTGGACGGTCAGCCGGGGAACATTCAGCCGGTCCCCTCCCAGAAGAGACGGGAGGACCACCTTGTCTTTCCATCCATCCCCGTATTCGGGGACGACCGAACGGATTGCCTCACGCTGACGCGCATAGCAACCCGCCCCTTCCAGGACAGGTGCGATATCCTCCGTGACAGCGGCAATGCCGAATGTGCCGGCGACAAGTTTTCCCAGCCCGAGCGACTCGGATGCCGATGCCCTCTCGGGCATGAAGACGGCCAGAACGTTCTCTTTGCCGAGTGCCCTGGCGCAAAGCGCGGCACAGAGCGAGCTGTCAATCCCCCCCGAGAGACCGACGACAGCGCCCCGGCGGCGGAGCGTCTCGTGTACGGACTTTCGTATGGAAGCCGTTATCGATTCTATGGCCGCGTCGGCATCGAGGCGGAGCGCGTCTGCTGAAAATGGCATAGTTCAGAGTCCGGAATAGGGTGAAACCCAAAATATACACATCAGGTGGAATCTCAATGCGACTCAGGTCACACTTTCCTGGTCGGAAGTGAGCCCAAGCCAGCGAAGAACGGGTTGAATCCGCGGTATTCGGGCACACCAGGCACCGATGCCTGCGCCGGTCACGTCAGAAAACAGGTCAACCATGCTCGAATTCCTCGATGGAAGCCAGGCTTGAAGAAGCTCGACCGTAAGGCTGAAAAGAAACGCCGCCAGAACCGTTATCGCTATGCTTCTGCCTGTTCTGCCGGTCTTCGTGAAAAGTATGATCGTGCCGAGCAGTCCGAAAGGAAGAAAGACGATGATGTTTCCCGCCATGTCAAACACGAACCACCTGGTGCGCCAGTTATAATGTGCAGGCGGTGCGAGTATGATCCTGCTCGGGACGGTGTACCGCTCGGGGATAACTAGCGTTGCCGGGGCGCCCATCCCGGTGTCCTGCACCTCGCCCTGAAACGGGTGTGTGAAATCATAACTCAGGATCACGCTCCCCTGAACCGAATCCGTGCCCGGTGACTTCGATTGTTCGGTGGGACGGTCGGTGACCGAGAGGGAGAATATCTCCCCTCTCCAGCCGTTCTGTCCGTCGACAAGCGAGCCAAGCGCAAGCGAAGCGGTCGAATCCCACCTCAGGTGTTCACCCGGACCAATTTGCGTTGATTTCCGTGATCCTCCCGCGACCCATGCGTGGAGTTTCTCGCCGTCGAATGATACCGTGATTGTGATGGTATCACTTCGTCCGAAAACGTGCGGGATGTGGAGGCCTGCTCCCGGCCGGGACCCGGCAGATTCGATCCAGACGTCGAGTTGATCTCTTTCCTGTTGCAGCCTCAGATTCGTGTGGTGCTCTTCCGTCGCGTAGTCGAGTATGCACGCCTGTTCGCGGGTGGAGAAGGAAACGAGGCGAAGTTGTACGGTGAATTTCTCGAGCCCTGCGAGCTTTGAGGGGGGCGTTCGCGTGAATGCAATGGCCGGCTGCCTGAAAACCAGCCCTCCCCCGGGGGAGAATGATGCGAGATTGTGTTGAAGGAAATTGAAAGGCCAGAGTGTGGCGACAACTCCGGCGGCGATGTACATCCAGAAAAGGAGAACAGGTGAGAGCTTCATCGCCTAAAGATACCGAGGAATCAGCAGTTTTGCAACGCCCGGACCGATTGCATAAAAGTGTCCATTATTGTATATTTACGCCTCTATGCGACACGCAATTCGGCAGGTGGCGGGCTGTGAGGAACGACAGCCGGCCGTTTGGGCCCGTAGCTCAAGTGGATAGAGCAACAGCCTTCTAAGCTGTAGGTTGCGCGTTCGATTCGCGCCGGGCTCACGAGCAACCGGGCGGTTGCAGGGTCAAAAAACCTCCGAACAAAGATCTCGCAGCAACACATCGACGTAACCATCCTTCCCGCCCCCATCGTCTAGAGGCCTAGGACACGGGCTTTTCAAGCCTGTAACACCAGTTCGAATCTGGTTGGGGGCAC
>CAVVIT010000001.1:0-46476 GCA_963748405.1 Ignavibacteriota bacterium | reverse complement strand
GCCGACGGGCACCCCGTGTGGCTCGCGGTTGTTCCGCGGTTCGACGTGGCCCCTCCCCAGACCGTCGACGTGGACCGGCATTCCGTCGCGCTCCTTCGCTCGCGCGTCGCCGAAGGGTTCACGCTGGGATACACGGTGCGCAATTTCCTTCCGCATAAGACCGCCGGGAGGATCGGCATCAGGGCCACGCCGGGCTGGACCGCCGAGAACGCTCCGTTCGTGATCTCCGCCGAAGACAGCACGGCCTCGGGTTCGCTCCGGTGCGCCCCCCCGCGGACATTCCGCCGGGGGCATACACGATCCACGTGAGGACGGAATTTGCGAGCGTCCCCGTGACCGTCCACGTGATCGACGCGGCGGTGGATCCGGCGTACGCATCGGCATCATCCGGAGCCAGGACAACACGATCGAATCCGCGGCACGCGCGCTCGGCGTCGACTGTTCGCTGATTGCCGACGCCGAACTCGCCTCCGGAGCGCTTTCCCGGTACACGACGATCGTCGTGGACATACGTGCGTACCTCCTGCGTGATACGCTCCGCCAGTTCAACCAGAGGCTCCTGGAATATGTCCGCGCGGGGAAAAACCTCCTCGTGATGTACCAGCGCCCGCAGGAATGGAAGCCGGATACGCCTCGTTCCCGTTTGCGATCGGCGGCCGGCGTGTGTGCGTCGAGGAAGCTCCGGTCCGCGTCCTGGATCCGCTGCATCCGTTATTGAACGCGCCGAACCGTATCGGCCCCTCAGACTGGGACGGGTGGATCCAGGAGCGTGGACTCTACTTTCCTTCGAACGTCCCGGCCACTATGCCCGTCTCCTCTCGTCGGCCGATCCGGATGAGCCGCAGCTTGATACCGGGTCCCTCGTGGCGAAGTACGGCAGGGGCTCCTACATCTATACATGCTACGTCTGGTACAGGCAGTTGAAAGAGGGGAACGCGGGAGCGTTCCGCTGCTTTGCGAACATGCTCTCCTATCCCGCTCACCGCCTTTCCGCCCCATGAAAACGTACGTTGTGATTGCCGCAGCGATGCTCTCCGCCGGGTGTGCGAAGAGGGGGACCGCACCCGTCGTCGTCTATTCCCCCCACGGGAAGGAAATGCTCACCGCATTCGCCCGGTCCTACGAATCGGCGCACCCGGAGGAGACCGTCCAGTGGCTTGACATGGGCTCCCAGGACGTCTACGACAGGATCCGCACCGAGAGCGGGAACCCGCAGGCGGATGTCTGGTGGGGGGGACCCATGACGGCGTTCTCGCGTGCCGGGCGGGAGGGGCTCCTGGAGCGGTACGTCCCCTCCTGGGACAGCGTTGCGGAAGAGTCGTACAGGAGCAGGGAAAAACTGTGGTACGGCACGTTTCTCACTCCCGAAGTGATCATGTACAACAGCAACAGGGTGACTGCCGCCGGGGCGCCGAAGGACTGGGATGACCTGCTCGACCCCGCCTGGAGAGGCAAGGTCATCATCCGTTCCCCCCTCGCGTCGGGGACGATGAGGATCATATTTTCCTCGATGATACTCCGTGCGATGCGGGGGACGGGGGACCCGGAACGGGGATTTGACTGGCTGCGGAGACTGGACGCGAACACGAAGACGTACACCGCGGACCCGACGCAGCTGTATATCGCGATTGCGCGCGAGGAAGGGCTGGTGACGCTCTGGGATCTTCCCGACGTGATGCTCCAGGTGGAATCGCATCACTACCCGTTTGCGTTCGTGATCCCGGCCTCCGGGACGCCGCTCATCACCGACGGCATCGCGGTCGTCCGCGGTGCGAGGCACCCGGAGGCGGCAAGGCGGTTCTACGAGTTCGTCACCTCGCGCGAGAGCATGATACGCCAGGCACAGGAGTTTTTCAGGATTCCCGCGCGGAGCGACGTTCCGCGGTCCGCCCTTCCCGGCTGGATGCAGGCGCTCCAGATGCGTCCCCTCGGCGTGGATTTCGACACGCTCGCCTTCCGTGAGAAGGAATGGATGAAAAGGTGGGACGAAACCGTGCGGGGCCGCGGGCTGAATTCCGGGGCCGGCTGACCGGTGTCCGCGCTCAGACTGAAAGCGGTGTCGAAGAGTTTCGGATCGTTCGCCGCGGTCCGCCCCACCGATCTGGAAATTTCCTCGGGCGAATTCTTCGCGATACTCGGTCCGAGCGGATGCGGCAAGACGACGCTCCTGAGGATGATTGCAGGGTATGAACGGCCCGATGCGGGGGAGGTGTTTCTGGGGGACGACGAGATCACGAGCCTCACTCCGCGGGACCGGGAAATCGGGATGGTCTTCCAGAACTACGCCCTGTTTCCGCACATGACGGTGTTTGAGAACGTCGCGTTCGGTCTCCGCTCGCGGAAGATCTCCGGAGACGCGATGCGCGCCCGCGTGATGGAGGCGCTGGAGAGCGTCAGGATGACGGAGAAGAGCGGTTCCGCCGTGCCGGCGCTCAGCGGCGGAGAGCAGCAGCGGGTCGCCGTTGCGCGTGCGCTTGTCGTCCGTCCCCGGCTTCTCCTGTTCGACGAGCCGCTCAGCAATCTCGACATCGCACTCCGCCTGCAGACGAGGGAGGAAATTCGAGCGCTCCAGCGGTCGACGGGGATCACGACGGTGTACGTCACGCACGATCAGGGTGAGGCGATGAGCCTGGCGGACCGGATCGCCGTGATGCGCGGCGGCGCGGTCGAACAGTCGGCCGGGCCCGCCGTTCTGTACGGAGAACCCGCGAGCACGTTTGTTGCCGAGTTTCTCGGGGGGGCGTCGCTCGTCGACTGCGATCTCGACGCCGCGCGCGGCCTCATCACGTGGAACGACGTCGCGCTCCCGCTTCCCCCCGGTGTCGCCGTCCTCCCGTCCGGTCCGGCAGTCCTGGCGCTGAAGCCGGAGGGGCTCTCGTTTGCGGCGGGGGAGAAGGAGGGGGCGTTCCGTGCAATCGTCCGTTCCCGCGAATACACCGGGTTCACGACGACGTTCTCTCTCACCGCCGGCGGCAGGCAGCTGAAAGCGCTCGTCGTGAGCACGCCGGAGACCGGGATCATCGCGCCCGGGACGAACGTCGCCGTCAACGTGGACTGGCGTCACTGCCATATCTTCCGGGCCCGGCGATGAACGTCCGTTCGGCGACGAAGGTCCTGACGGTCTTCCTCCTCGCCTCGGTGTTCGGGGTGTTCGTCCTCTACCCGCTCTGCGCGACCGTCGCGGAAAGCCTGACGAGCGGCGGAACATTCTCGCTGGACCACTACCGGGCCCTGTTCGATATGTCGGACAGGGTGAACCTCGAAGCGGTGTGGAATTCCGTCTCCGTGTCGCTCCTGTCCGTCGTCCTGAGCGGCGTGCTCGGCCTGTTCCTCGCTTTTGTCTTCACGCAGTGCCGTTTTCCGATGCGCGGATTCCTTGCGCGGCTTGCCGTGCTCCCCGTCGCCCTTCCCCCGCTGGTGGGAGTCATCGCGTTCCTGTTCGTCTTCGGCGAAACCGGCATCATTCCCCGGGGGCTCCAGCTGCTCTTCCGCACCGGTTCACCCGTGCTCCCGGCGGGGGGGATCGCCGGTGTGATCCTCGTGCACGTCTATTCCTTCCACGTCTATTTCTACCTTTTTGCTTCCTCCGCGCTCGGGGCGCTCGACGGCTCACAGCTCGAAGCGGCCTCGGGACTCGGGAGCGGCCCGCTGCGGACGTTCCTCCGCGTCGTGCTGCCGGAGCTCCGGCCGGGGCTCCTTGCGGCCGCCGCCCTCACGTTCATGTCGAGCATGGCCTCCTTCACGGCTCCCCTGCTCTTTGCCGGGGGGAAGCACTTCATCACGCTGCAGATCTATGCCTCGAAGCTCAACGGCGACATGGACCTCGCCGCGGCGCAGTCCGTCCTCCTGACCGGTGTGTCGATCCTGTTCTACCTCTTTCTCACGCTCGGGCCCGCGCGCCGTTCGGGCGTCGCGCGCAAAGGTACCCGGGTGCCCGGACGGCTGACGCCGGGGAAGGTGCCGCGGCGGATCATGATATTCATCGCGTGCGCCCTTCTCGGGATCGAACTCCTTCCCGTCGCCGCCATCGTCGTGCTCTCCCTTGCCCGCGAGGGATCCTGGACGACACAGTGGATCCCCTCCGCGTACACGCTGGCGAACTACGCGACGTTCTTCACCGATGCGTCCCTGTTCGGCCCGGTCCTCAACAGCGTGGCGATGGCCCTGCTTGCGCTGGCGGCCTCGCTGGCGTTCGGCGTGACCGCCGCGTTCGGCGTCACGGGAAAAACGCACAGGGTCTTCCGCACATGGGGAAACGTCGCGCTCACGGTTCCCTACGCCGTGCCGGGGACCGTCGTGGCGGTCGCGCTCATCCTGGCGTTCAACAGGCCCGCGATCCTCGGCGTCCCGGCCCTTCTCGTCGGGACGTTCTGGATACTCCCGCTGGCGTATTTCATCCGCGAATACCCGGTGGTCGTCCGCTCTGTCGCCGCTTCGCTCGAAGGGATCGACGGCTCGCTTCTGGAAGCGGCCTCGGGCCTGGGCGCGGGGACGATGCGGCGCTTCCGCACCGTCGCGCTCCCGCTCCTCCTTCCGGGGATCGTTTCCGGCGCGGTTCTCGTCCTCATCGGCTCGCTGGGGGAATTCGTCTCCTCCATCATGCTCTACACGTACGACAGCCGTCCCGTTTCCGTCGAGATCCTGGCACAGCTCCGCCTGTTCAATATCGGGGCGGCCTCCGCCTGCTCGGTCATCCTGATGCTCGTTATCCTCGGCCTCCTGCGCCTGTCGGGCGGTTTGCTTGCATCCGAAGGCCGTATGTCGTATATTTTATGATGGGTTAGCCAGCCCGTGGGTGGCCGCCTCTCAACCGGGGGGAGGCCCCTCACCGGATCACCGCGTCCGTAGCTCAATTGGATAGAGCGTTGGCCTCCGGAGCCAAAGGTTTCGGGTTCGACTCCCGACGGGCGCACTTGACGACCATCCGCACGCATTCACATTACCGGTAAAGGACCGCCGAACGCAATGCTCCGACCGAAAAAGAAAATCTCCAAGAGGGAACTGAAAGAAGACGCGCTTGTCTCGTCGTACATCAAGCTGACGACATTTTACGAGGAGAACAAGCGGAACATCAGCATCGTCGTCACGGTGGTGGTTCTTGCCGTGCTCGCCTCCGTCATCTATGTCAAGAACCGGTCCGATAACAACGAAAAGGCGATCACCGCGCTGGGGTCGATCTTCGAAGTGTTCGACGCCGGACAGTATCAGACCGCCGTCGACGGGATTCCCGAGAAGAACATCCAGGGTCTGAAGTCGATCGTGGAGAACGACGGCAATTCCGCCTCGGGCGACCTCGCCCGGTTCTACCTCGCGAGCGCGTATCTTCATCTCGGGAAGTACGACGACGCCCTCAGGGAGTTCGAGGACTGCAGCCCGTCGGGAGAGCTCCTGGCGGCGTCGCGCCTGTCGGGAATCGGCTCGTGCTACGAATCCAAGGGGATGTACCGGGAAGCCGCCTCGTCGTTTGAAAAGGCCGCGACGCAGTATCCGAAGGACATCAGCGCCGCGGAGAACCTCAACAGCGCGGCACGGGATTACGGGCAGGCCGGGGAAAAGGACAAGGCGATCGATCTTTACAAGCGCATCAAGAAAAACTACCCGACGACAGCGTTCGCCCGGGACGCCGACCGGTTCATAGCCCAGCTCTCGGTGTAGACCCCGCCCGGCCCCTTGCCGGGGGGTCAACGGTGGCGCCAGGCCGCGTTTCACAACTCATCAGAGTCTCTGCGGGACCGCATGGGCTTCCTTCCGGACAAACCACTCACGCGCACGGTCATGAGAATTTCGGCGCCCGCAGTTGCCGGACTCTCTGCGCAGATGGTTGTCTCCGTCGTGGACACGGCGATGGTGGGACGGCTTCCGAACACTTCCGTCGTCCTCGCCGCAATGGGGCTCGGGATGCTCGCCTCCTGGGCGATCACGAGCGTCTTCTCCAGCCTGGCCACCGGCACGCACGTCCTCATCGCCCGGCGCACCGGTGAAACCGACTACGCGGGCGCCGGGAGCGTCCTCAACAACTCCCTGCTTCTTGCTCTGGTCCTCGGCATCGTCTTCGGCGTTCCGGGGTATCTCTTCTCGTACAACATCATCGATTTCTTCTCGAGCGACCACGCGGTGGCGGTCGCCGGCACCGGCTACATGCAGTGGAGGTTCGTCGGTCTGTTGTTCTTCCTGTTCGTGGTCTCGTACCGCGGGTTCTTCAACGGCATCGGGGACACGCACGTGTTCATGTATTCGGCGATCATCATCAATTTCACGAACATCGCGCTCAACTATGTCCTGATTTTCGGGGCGTTCGGCATACAGCCGATGGGGCTTACCGGGGCGGGGGCGTCGAATGCCATCAGCAACGTCGTCGGATGCCTGTTTTTCATGGCTGTAACTTTTCGGCGCCGGTATCGAACAACATACAGGTACTATGCCCGTCTGGGGATCATCGCCGACACGCTCCGCCAGATCGTCAGGATTTCGATCCCGGTGTCGTTCCAGAACATCCTGATCCTGCTCGGATTCCTCGTTTTCGTGTCCATCACGGGGATGATCGGCACCGTCCAGCAGGCCGCAAGCCAGGTCGTGATCACGGCCCTGTTCATGTCGTTCCTCCCCTGCTTCGGGTTCGGCCTCGGGGCACAGACGCTCGTCGGGCAGAGCCTGGGGAACGGGAAGCGCCAGCTCGCGCGCCGGTACGGGCTCGAAGCGGGGCGCCTGGCGACGTATTTCACGATTGTCCTGGGCGCGCTGTTCATCCTCGTGCCGGATCTCGTGATCATCCTGATCACGACGAACCGCGAAGTCACCGAGATCGCCAGGCCGATCCTCCGGATCGCCGGTGCGGCGCAGATATTCTATGCCTCGGGAATCGTCCTGGCCCACGCCCTGCAGGCTGCGGGCGCCACGGTATATGTCATGCTCGTCGAAGTGCTCACGCACTGGGTGATATTCCTCCCCCTGTGCTACGTCCTGGGCGTCAGGCTGGGATTCGGGCTGCCGGGCGCCTGGTTCGCGCTTCCGATCTACATCATCTCCTATTCGCTGTTGATCTACAGGAAGTACAGGAGCGATTCGTGGCTCACCATCACCGTATAGCGGCCGTGAACGGAGCGGGGAGATGAAACTCCGCAGGATCATGATCCTGGGAGGGGCGTTCCTCCTTGTCATCTTCAAGTTCGCGCTCGACGTGATAGAGAAAAACGTCGAGCTCGACCTGATGGGCATCGGGCTGATCCGGGAGCTCCTTATCATCGGATCGCTTGCGCTCCTGTACACCGTTGTCGACGCCCTGGCGTCGCGGCGGGAGAGCACGCCGGTGCGCAGGCTCGGGTTCATCCTGGTAACGATGTGCGGGATGATTCTCGCCTCGATCGGCCTGTCGGCCTCCGGCGTCGGCGGATTCGACACGAAGAACCAGGCCCTGGTGCCGCTGGACTACCCGAGCATTTTCCTGGCCTCGCTCGTCGGCCTCGCCTTCGGCCTCTTTGCCGTGATCGTGTACCGCCTCCTCCGCGACATGGTCCTGATCAACCGGAAGCCCGCGGCCCGGCGGAACTGGCTGATCTTCTCGGTTCTGCTTCTCGGCACGTCGGCCTCGTGCCTGACGACCCGCCCGCTCGACTCGTCGGTGCCCACGGGGATCCTGTTCGGCTTCTCCATCCTGTTCGCGGTGGTGAACGCGTTCCAGCTTCCCTGGATCGTCTACCTGACGAAACGGGAGAAGCTCTTCAGCCTGGGAAGCGGGTTCTTCCTGTTCATCGGGTTCACCGCGCTGGCGGTGCAGATCGGTGGAAATTCCCTCCTGCGCAGGTCGCTCCTGTACTATTCCCATCCGATGTACCAGTTCATACAGCTGGTGGCGATCTTCGGCGCCCTCTACGCAGGCATGGCGTTCGTGAGCACGCTCTTCCACCTGCCGACCGCGGAAGCGTTCGACAGAAAGCGCTCGGAGGTGTCTTCCCTCCATACGCTGAGCAAGCTCGTGACGCAGGTGTTCGATTTCAACGAGCTCGTCGACAACGTGACCTCGATGACCCTGCAGGTCGTCGGGGCGTCGAGCTGCTGGCTGGAGATCATCACGGCGGTGCAGCACGACGAGGGCCCCGCTGCGGGGGAGGGAGGGGCGTACGGCGTGCAGGTCGCGGCGATGAAGAACATCACGCAGGAAGACATCGACCTGCTCGTATCGCCGGAGCGGCGGGGGATCAGGGACGCGGTCGTGAGTGAACGGAAGGCGATCGTCGTCGACGACATCGAGCGGGACGTCCGGTTTGCACATCTGAAGAAACGACACGGCATCGCCGGATCGCTCGTGGTGGTTCCGCTCGTCTCGCACACGGGGCTTGCGGGCATCCTCTACGCCACGAAGAAAGAGTCGTTCGGGTTTGTCAGGGACGACGTCGAGGCGATCTCCGCGTTCGCCGACCAGGCCACGGTGGCGATCGAGAATTCCCGGCTGATCCGCGAATCCCTTGAAAAAGAGCGGCTGTACAGGGAGATGCTCGTCGCGCAGGAGATGCAGAAACGCCTGCTCCCCCAGCACCTGCCGGCGGCCCCCTCGATTGACCTGGACGCCATGTCCACCCCCGCGTTCGAAGTCGGCGGGGACTATTACGATTTTATGGAGCTGCCGGACGGGCGCATCGGCATCGCCGTCGGCGACGTCTCGGGGAAAGGGGTCTCCGCGGCGTTTTACATGTCCGAGATGAAGGGGATCTTCCAGGCGCTGGGGCGGATCTGCTCGTCGCCGAAGGAGTTCATGGTGAAGGCGAACGAGGCGCTTGCCGGTTCTATTGACAAACATTCGTTCGTTAGTTTAATTTATGCGATCCTGGACCCGGGGACCGGGCGGCTCACGGTGGCGCGCGCGGGACACTGTCCCATGCTGCACGTCAGGGGGGACCGGGTTGCGTACGTCCGCCCGAACGGCCTCGGGATGGGGCTGAGCCGCGGCCCGACGTTTGACGACGCGATCCAGGAAGAGGTGATCACCCTCGGGGAAGGGGATGTCTGCGTCCTGTACACCGACGGCATCACGGAATCGCGGTGCGGGGATGACGAGTTCGGCTACGAACGCCTGATGGAGGCGGCGCGCTCGGCCCGCGCAAAGAACGCGGCCGGCATCAAAGAGGAAATTCTGGAGACTGTGAGCAGGTTCACCGAGCACCGGGCCAATGACGACGATCTGACACTCGTCGTCCTGAAATGGAACGGGTCCGAGAGGCGCACCTAATGCGCGATTTGAAACCGGAGGACGATCGATGAGTGAATTCAAGATAGGACAACGCGAAGCGGAAAACGTCAGCATCCTCGAACTGAAGGGGTACCTCGATGCCCATACGGCGCCGAAGCTCGAGGAGGCGTTCCAGAACCTGCTGAAGAGCCAGCGGTACCGCATCGTCGTCAACTGCCGCGACCTGTCCTACATCAGCAGCGCGGGGCTCGGCGTCTTCATGGCGTTCATCGAGGATGTCCGGAACAACAAGGGGGACATCAAGCTCACCAACATGTCGCCGAAGGTGTACAACGTGTTCGACCTGCTGGGATTCCCCCTGCTGTACGAGATCTTCAAGGAAGAGAATGAAGCGGTGACCCGGTTCTTCGACAGGGCCAGATAGCACGTGAAGACCACGAGCATAAAGGTCGAAAGCCGGACGGAACGGCTCATCGCCGTCCGCGATTTCGTTTCCGAGGCCGCGCGTGCGTTCGGGTTCAGCGACGAGGACATCAGCAAGATCGCGCTCGCCGTCGACGAGGCCTGTACGAACGTCATCAAGCACGCCTACAGGTCCGACCCGACGAAGATCATCCAGGTGAACGTCCACGCCGGCGACGGAACGTTCCAGGTCGCCATCCGGGACGAGGGGATCCCGTTCAACCCCACGCATGTGCAGCCGCTCGACATGAAGGAGTACCTCACGCACTACCGGCGGGGGGGGCTCGGCGTGCACCTGATGAAATCGCTTATGGACAGGGTGGAGTATTCCATCAATCCCGGGAAGGCCAACGAGGTCCTGCTGATCAAGTACCTTCCCCGGTAGATCCCGAGATGCCACGACCCCGCAGCACCCCTGCCTCTCCAGGCGCGGCCGAATCCGGCGAAAGTCGGTTTGAAAATGCCGCCCTTTTTGAATTCAGCACCGTCATCAATTCCTCGCTCGAGCTCCCCTTCATCCTGAGCCACATTCTCCTCACGATCATGGGGAAGATCCTCTCGACACGCGGGTTGGTCCTCCTCAAACGGTCCGGCGGGGAGGGGGTCGTCGAGACGGTGAAGGGCTTTCCCCCCTCGCTCGCCGGGACGACGGTCAAAATCGGGGCAGTTCCCCGGACGGCGTTCGAAATCGCCGCGCTCGACGTCCGGCGGCACCCCTGGGCGAAGTTCTTCCGGGAGCAGGGGGTGACGCTCATTCTTCCGCTGGTGATCGCGGAGAAGTCGATCGGGGTACTCGGATTCGGTCCCCGCGCGGCGAAGCGGAAGCTCGCCTCCCGAGAGGTGACGTACCTCCGCTCGCTCGCGAACATCTCCGCCACGGCGATCGAAAAAGCCCTGACGATCAGCGAGCTGCAGAGGGTCAACAGGCAGCTCGACCAGAAGATCCAGGACCTGAACACGCTGTTCGAGACGGGAAAGGAATTCAGCGCGCTGCTCGATCCCGAGCGGCAGGTACGCCTGCTGGAGCTCTCCCTCCTGGGACGGTTCCTCCCCACGCGGTATATCATCAGCCTCCGGGACGGGGCGGATATGAGGATCGTCGCATCGAAGCTCTCCGGCCGGGTGCCCCAGGGGGAGCTCCTGGCGACGCTGGCGCGGATCAGCGCGCCCGTCCGCGTGGCGGACATGGTCGTCGAGGGGAACGTGGATGCGCGCGAGGCGCTCACGTCCCTCGGGATCACTGTCATCGTGCCGATCCGCCTGCAGGGGGAATCCCGGGGGCAGATCCTCCTGGGGGAGAAGATGAGCCGGGAGGAATTCAGCAGGGCAGACCTGGAGTTCGTCTCTTCGATCGGGAACCTGGCGATCATCTCCCTGGAGAACGCCCGGCTGTTCAAGGAGGCGATCGAAAAACAGAAGCTCGAGGACGAGCTCCTCATCGCCCGCGAAATTCAGAAGGGACTGCTCCCGAGCGTGCTGCCGGACATCCCCGGGTACCGGATGAGCGCAGCGAACATTTCGTCAAAACAGGTGGGAGGGGACTACTACGACGTCCTCGCCTCGCCGGACGGGAAGTTCATCATCGCCATCGGCGACGTTTCCGGCAAGGGGTCCCCCGCCGCGCTGCTGATGGCGAACCTGCAGGCGACGATACGTGCGCTCGTGCCGCTCAACCTGGGCCTGGCCGGGCTCACCGCCCGGGTCAACGACCTGATGTGCGAGAACACGGGGGGAAACAAGTTTGTCACGTTCTTCTGGGGCGCAATGGACCCGGGGGGGAGGCGGCTCACCTACGTCAACGCGGGGCACAATTACCCGTACCTCCTGCATGCCGACGGTTCGTTCGACAGGCTGGACAGGGGAGGGATGATCCTGGGGGTCATGAAGGACGTCCCCTATGAAGAGGCCACCGTGCAGTGCAGCGCCGGCGACACGCTCGTCCTGTTCACCGACGGCGTCAGCGAGGCGATGAGCACGCGCCAGGAAGAGTACGGGGAGGAGCGTCTGGAGCGCGTCCTGCGGGGGTCGCTCTCGGAGGGGGCGCAGGAGATCCTCGACGCGGTGCACCGTGACGTGCTCCTTCACACGCAGGGAGCCCCCCAGTCCGACGACATCACGATGATGGTGCTGAAGATCCTCTGAGCAAGGATCCCCCCCGAGCACCCCCTGCCGTTGCATTCCTCGGGCCGAATGGTTAACTTCTGTTATTGCACGCCATGACCCGCACCCCCAACACGCACCCGAAGGTACCGGCCGGATCCCTGGCGAGACAGTATGACGGGTTCCTGAAGAGCCTCCGTCTCATGCGTCCCGAAACGCGCGGCACGTACGGCAGGGCCCTCAGGGAGTTCGTGCGCTGGTATTCCCGGGAGGAATCCCGGAAGATCACGACGTCGGACGTCGAACGGTACAAGCGCCACCTGACGCACGCCAGGCGGCTGAGCGCTGTTTCGGTGTCGACGTACCTGACGGCGCTGCGGCGGTTCTGCGACTACCTCGTCCGGACGGGAGCGATGAAGGAAAACCCGGCGCGCGCCGTCGTGGGCAACAGCCGCCCCCGGATTCATTCGCGGGCCGCGCTGACGAAGGCCGACGTGGATGCGCTGCTCGCGGTCGTCGACCGGACCGGCGAGAGGGGGCTGAGGGATTTCGCGTTCATCAAGCTGATGCTCGGCTGCGCGCTCTCGGAGATCGAGATCATACGGGCGGACGCGGGAGACAGGATCGGGACACCGCAGGGGTTGACACTGCGCGTGCAGGGAAAAGGGCGCGTGCGGAAGGACCAGGCGGTGCTCCTCCCCCCGGACGTTTCCGCCGCGCTGAACGCATACCTCGAGGAGCGGTCAGGCCTCGCCCCCGGCGATCCGCTGTTTGCGAGTGCGGGAAACCGCACCAGGGGAAAGAGGATGACGACAAGGGGGGTGCGGGACAGGGTATCGCACTATCTCGTGCGTGCGGGATTGAAGAGCGAGGGGGGGAAGCGCATTTCTCCCTATTCACTCAGGCACACGGCCGCGCTGCTCATGGCGGGTGAGGGAGCGAGCGCCGATGAAATCCGCAGGCGCATGCGCCTGGGAAGCGTGGCCACCGCGATGCTGTACATCAACAAATCGAAAGAACAACTCTCCGGATCGTAAGGATGCCGTATCCATTTTCGACAATCGAGCCTCGCTGGCAGAAATACTGGGAGGAACATCAAACGTTCCGCGCCGAAGAGATCCCGGCAAAACCCAAGGCGTACATCCTGGACATGTACCCGTACCCTTCCGGGGCGGGACTCCACGTCGGGCATCCCGAAGGGTACACGGCCACCGACATCCTCTCGCGGTACAAGCGGATGAAGGGGTTCAGCGTCCTCCACCCGATGGGATGGGATGCGTTCGGCCTCCCTGCCGAGCGGTACGCGATGCAGACGAACGTGCACCCGCGCATTACGACGGAGCAGAACATCGGGACGTTCCGCCGCCAGATCCGGATGCTGGGGCTCAGCTATGACTGGTCGCGCGAGGTGAATACGACGGATCCCGGTTATTACCGGTGGACGCAGTGGATATTCCTTCGCATGTACGGGTCGTGGTACGATCCCCGCATGGGCCGCGCCGCGCCGATCGGGACGCTGGTCGCACATTTCGATGCGCATGGTTCAGCCGGCCTGCCGGCGGCGGAGCCGTTCACCTCTTCGGCATGGCGGGCGATGGACGAGAAGGGGAGACAGGAGATCCTCTCACGTTTCCGGCTCGCCTACGTCGCGGAGATCCCGGTCAATTGGTGCGAGGCGCTCGGAACGGTGCTGGCGAACGAAGAGGTCGCCGAATGGACGGAGAAGGGGTACACCGTCGAGCGCAGGCCGATGAGGCAGTGGATGATGAGGATCACCGCCTACGCGGACAGGCTCCTCGACGATCTCGCCGATCTTGACTGGCCTGCTTCGACGCTCGAGCAGCAGAAGAACTGGATCGGGCGGTCGGAAGGGGCGGAGATCTCATTCCCCCTGCCCGGGGGCCGGGGCGGGATCAGTGTCTTCACGACGAGACCCGACACGATATTCGGTGCGACGTACATGGTTCTCGCTCCCGAGCACCCGCTCGTCCCGTCGCTGACATCGCCGGCCCTGCGCGATGCCGTGGAGGCGTACAGGGCGAAATCCCGGCTCAGGAGCGAGCTGGAGCGGGGGGCCGATACGGACAAGACGGGCGTATTCACGGGGGGCGTCGCCGTCAATCCCGCGACGGGAGGTGAAATCCCCGTCTGGATCGCCGACTATGTCCTCTCGGGGTACGGAACGGGAGCGATTATGGCGGTTCCCGCCCACGATCAAAGGGACCACGATTTCGCACGGAAGTACGGGCTTCCGATCTCCGTGGTCGTCCTCGGCGGGGAATCCGGCGAATCCGCGTTCTCCGGGGACGGCACGGCCGCGAACTCGTCGAACGGGGAGGTCTCGCTCGACGGCCTCCCGACCCCGGAAGCGAAGAAACGGATCATCCGGTGGCTCGAAGAGAAGAAACTCGGTTCGGGGACCGTCCAGTTCAAGCTCCGCGACTGGCTTTTCTCGCGTCAGAGGTACTGGGGGGAGCCGATCCCCATCGTCCATTACGATGACGGGACGATGGAGCCCGTTCCGGAAAGCGAGCTTCCGCTGCTCCTGCCCGATCTGAAAAAGTTCCAGCCGAGCGGGACCACGGAATCCCCCCTGGCGCTGGCGGAGGACTGGGTAAACGTCGTTGACGGGAAGACAGGGAGGCGGGGGAGGCGCGAAACGAATACGATGCCCACGTGGGCGGGATCGTGCTGGTATTACCTCCGATATCTCAGCCCGAAGAACGAGAAGTCGTTCTGCGACCCGGAGATTGAAAAGCTCTGGATGCCCGTCGATCTCTACGTGGGAGGCTCGGAGCACACCGTGCTCCACCTGATATATGCCAGGTTCTGGCACAAGGTGCTCTACGACCTCGGCTACATAAGCACGAAAGAGCCGTTTTCGAAGCTCCGCCACCAGGGGATCATACTCGGCGAGGATTCAAGAAAGATGTCCAAATCCCGCGGGAATGTGATAAATCCCGATGAAGTCGTGCGGCTCTACGGTGCGGATTCACTCAGACTTTTCGAGATGTTCATGGGGCCCCTGGAAGAGATGAAACCGTGGAGTACGAAGGGGGTCGAAGGGGTCTCCAGGTTCCTCAGCAGGGTATGGAGGTTGTTCGTCACCGAAGACGACAGTCTCGATCTAAATCTTCAGATGGTTCCGATAAGTCATGATTTGGAAGCAAGTTATCATTATACGGTAAAGAAGATTGGAGAAGATATTGAGAGTCTGAGGTTCAACACGGCCATCTCCCAGATGATGATATTCGTCAACGATGTGATGAAGACCGAAGTGCGGCCGCGCCAGATCCTTGAGCCCTTTGTCCTCCTCCTTGCACCGTTTGCCCCCCACATTGCCGAAGAGCTCTGGCGAAGGCTGGGACACGGGAGCACGCTGGCGTACGAGCCCTGGCCGGTGTATGATCCCGTCATGCTCCGGAGGTCGGAGGTGGAGGTCGTCGTGCAGGTAAACGGGAAGGTCCGTTCGCGACTGACCGTCCCCGCCGACACGGCGGAGAAGGCTCTGGAAGAAATGGCCCTTTCGGACGCGGACGTGAAGAGGCATACGGAGGGGAAAAAGGTGGTCAAGTCGATCGTCGTGAAGAATAAACTCGTCAACCTTGTGGTGAAATGAGCATGGAAAGGGTCAGCGTCGTCCTTGTGACACTGAACGAGGCGAAGAATATCGAACGGTGCCTGGAGAGCGTCCGCTGGGCCGACGAGATCGTGGTCGTGGACTCCTTCAGCACGGACAACACCGTTGAACTGGCACGGCGGTACACGGAGAAGGTGTACACGCACGAATACCCGGGGACGAGCAAGCAGGTGGAGCGGGGGATCGGCTATGCCACCGGAGACTGGATATTCGTCATTGACGCCGACGAGGAAGTGTCGCCCGACCTCGCCCGGGAGGTGCGCGAGGTGCTGGCCGCAAGCGGCGGCTATGCGGGGTTCGAATTCATCCGGAAGCCCGAAGCATTCGGCAAATGGATCGAGCACGGAGGGTGGTTCCCCGACTACCAGTTCAGGTTCTTCCGCAAGGACAGCTACTACCCCGAGCATCAGGAGATCCACGGAGGTTTCAACACGCGGGGGAAGAGGGGGCGGCTGAAAGGCTACCTGTACCATCACACGTACGCAACGATCTATTCCTACGTCGAGAAGATGAACGAGTACACGTCCCTGCACGTCTCCAACAGGCTGAAGAAGAACCCCGACGAGCAGCCGACATGGCACGACCTCATCCTGAGCCCCCTGTCGCATTTCCTGAGGATGTTCTTCTCGAAGAAGGGGTACAGGGACGGGTTTCACGGGTTCGTCCTGGCGCTCCTGGACGCGAATTACGCGATGCTGATGTACGCCAAGCTCTGGGAGTACAGGATGCGCGCGGGAGAAGGGAAGGGGCTGCTCCCCCCCATCACGAACTTCGAGCTGAACTCCCTCAAGCGGAAACAATGACAACATACGCACGCATACTCAGCTTCATTCGCCCCTACCGGCTCGCGCTGGTCCTCTCCATCGTCTGTTCCGTGTTCTTCTCGGTCTTCAGCGGGATGTCCATTTACCTGATCATGCCGCTCCTCCAGATGCTCTTCACGGGGGGAGCAGCGCTGCAGGCCTCGGCCCCCTCCTCGCCCGGTGCGGCTCTGCTGCCGGGGTGGATCATTGCCGCCAAAGACGCCGCTGCCGATGCCTTCCGCCACTTTGTCTTCAGGGCGAACCCGGCGGATTCGCTCCTGAACATCTGCATCATCATCGTCTCCGCGTTCTTCCTGAGAAACCTCTTCGCGTACCTGCAGTCGAACCTGATGATCTACGTCGAGCAGGGTCTTACGCGCGACCTGAGAAATTCGCTTTACAGGCACATCCACGAGCTCCCGCTCGCGTATTTCACGAACGAGCGGACGGGGAACCTGATCTCGCGGATTATGAACGACGTGCCGATTATCAACACGGGGATCTCTGCGACGTTCCAGACGATGGTGCGGGAGCCGTTGTTGCTGGCGGTGTACCTGCTCATCTGCCTCGTCCTGAGCTGGAAGCTCACGCTGATATCGTTCGTGGTCTTCCCCGTGGTTCTTCTGGTGATCGCCGGCGTCGGCCGCCGGGTCCACAGGGAAAGCGGACTGGCGCAGGAGAGGATCGCCGACATCACCTCGGTGCTTCACGAGACGATTTCAGGCGTGAAAGTGGTGAAGGCGTTCGGGATGGAGGAGTTCGAAAACAGGAAATTCGCCCGGGAGAGCCAGAGTTATTTCCGGACGATCCTCCACGTGACGAACGTCAGGAACCTGGCCTCGCCCACGACGGAGTTCCTGAGCGCGGCCGCCGGCGGCGTGATCATCTGGTACGGCGGCCTGCAGGTGCTCGGCAAGGTCATGGACTCGAGCGAGTTCATCCTCTTTCTGTTCGCGATGTTCCAGCTCATGCCCCCGATCAAGGAGCTGAGCAACGTGAACAACCGGATCCAGGAGGCCTCCGCGGCCGGCAAGAGGGTCTTCGAGATCCTGGACACGGAGCCGAACATCAGGGATACGCCGGATGCGGTGCCCCTCCCGTCGTTCACCGCCGACATCAGGTTCGAGGGGGTCTCGTTCCGGTACGGCGACGGGGAGACCGTTCTTGAGGGCATCACGCTGAAGATCAGGAAAGGGGAGGTGCTGGCGATCGTCGGACCCAGCGGCGCCGGGAAGTCGACGCTGATCGACCTCGTTCCCAGGTTTTATGATCCGACCGGGGGGAGGATCCTGATCGACGGCACGGACCTGCGGCACGTGCAGCTCCGGTCGCTCAGGGAGAAGATCGGGATCGTCACGCAGGAGACGATTCTCTTCAACGACACGGTGCGGAACAACATCGCGTACGGGCTGGATGACTGCCCGCTCGAAAAGATCGTCGAGGCGGCGAAGGCCGCCAACGCGCACTCGTTCATCAGCGAGATGCCCGAGGGATACGACTCGGTGATCGGCGAACGGGGGGTCAAGATCTCGGGGGGCGAGAGGCAGCGGCTCGCGCTGGCACGGGCGATTCTGAAGAATCCCCCGATCCTCATTCTTGACGAGGCGACCTCCGCGCTCGACACCGAGTCGGAGATCCTGGTCCAGGAGGCGATCGAGCGCCTGATGGCGGGGAGGACCTCGATCGTGATCGCGCACCGGCTCTCGACAATCCAGCACGCCGACAGGATCGTGGTCATCGAATCCGGAAAGATCGTGGAGGCCGGGAAGCACGGGGACCTCATCAAGAAGTCGCGCGGCCTCTACCGGAAACTGTATCAGCTTCAATTCCGTGCCTGACGATGGATGACGTGCGCGACAGGGTGACACAGTCGACCGCCCGGGCTCTCACCTGGGCCTCGTACCTGTTTCTCGCTTCGGCCTACGTGTCCATCGCCGTCAACAGCCTTGCCCTGGGGCTGATGGCCCTCCTCTGGATCCTGTTGATGATCCTGCGCGGGAAATTTTCCGTCGCGCCGACCCCCCTGGATTACTTCTTCCTCGCCTGGGCGCTCGCGGAGCTCCTGGCGACCGTGTTTTCCGTCAATCCGTCCGAATCCCTGTTTCTCTCGCGCAGGCTCCTTCTTGTGGCGATTGTCTATTATTTTGCCTCGCGCGTGGAGACCGCCGCGGAGGCAAGACGGGCCGCGGGATTTCTCATCGTCCCCGCCGTGCTCGTCGCCGCGATCGGCGTGCTGAAACTCCTCCTGGGCGCTCCGGGCGAGAATACGCGCCTGGAAATATTCCACTTCTACATGACGACGTCCCAGCTGATGATGATCGCTCTTCTCCTCATCCTCCCGTTCGCCGTCCACCGGAGCGCCCCCCGCGCGGTGCGGTTGGCGGCGTGCGCGGCCCTCGTGCCGGTGGGGATTTCGCTCTACGCCACGGTGACGCGGGGGGCATATCTCGCGGCCGCGGCGGGCGTCGTACTCATCGCGTGCGTGCGGAACTGGAAAATCCTGATTCCCCTGGCGGTCCTGGTGGTCGCGGTCCTGCTGTTCGCCCCCCCGTACGTGACGGGCCGGCTGGCGAGCATTGTGGATCTCCACCACCCGGAGAACGAGACGCGGATTCTCCTGTGGGGCACGGGACTGAAGATCTTCGCGGACCATCCCGTGACCGGGGTCGGCGATATCGATCTGGGCCTTCTCCTGAAACAGTACGCGGGTCCCGGGTACAGCGGCCAGTGGGGGCACCTCCACAACGTGGCGGTGCACGTCCTCGTCACGCTCGGCATCCTCGGGTTCCTGGCCGTTGCTGCGCTCTTCATCCGGATCGGCATGGTGGAGTGGAAGATTTACCGCCGGGTGAAGGAGGACTGGTTCGCCGGGTCGTTTGCGCTCGGTGCGTTCGCGGTGTTCGTCGGTTTTCAGGTGAACGGCCTGACGGAATGGAGCTTCGGGAACCAGATGGTGGTGATCCTTGTCTGGATCACGCTGGGAATCACGCTGGCGCTCGGGCGGATGGCCGGAAAGGAGGCCGCGTGAACGTGAACCTGACGGTGATCACGCTGACGAAGAACGAGGAGCACAATATCGCCCGCTGCCTCGAAAGCGTCGCCTGGGCCGGGGAGATCATCGTGATCGATTCGGGGAGCACGGACAGGACGGTGGAAATCGCGCGGCGCTACACGCCGAACGTCACCGGGCTCCCGTGGCGGGGATACGGGGCAGCCAGGAACGAGGCGCTCGCCCGGGCCCATTCCGGCTGGATCCTGTGGCTCGACGCGGACGAGCGGGTCACGGAAGAGCTCGCCCTGGAGATCCGTTCGATCGTCGCGGCGGACGACCCGGCGGTGGCGGGTTACGAAATCGCCCGCCGCGCCTATTTCTGCGGGAAGTGGATACGCCACGGCGGGTGGTACCCGTCCCGCGTCGTCCGGCTCTTCCGCAGGGAGAGCGCGCGCTTCAGTGAAACGCGCGTCCACGAGCGCCTTGTCACCGACGGACCCGTCGCGCGCACGGCCTCCGACCTCATCCACTACACCGACCCCGATCTCACGCACTACTTCGCGAAGTTCAACTCCTACACGTCGCTCGCCGCGCACGACATGGCGGAAGCGGGGAGGAAGTTCTCCGTCGCGGACCTCGCCCTCCGGCCGCTGTTCCAGTTCTTCAAGATGTACGTCCTGCGGCTCGGATTCCTCGACGGGATCCACGGGTTCGTGCTCTGTGTCGCCTCGTCCGCGTACGTCTTCACGAAATATGCCAAGCTCTGGGAACTGAAAAAGACTCCAAGCACGGAGGAACCGTCCGATGGACACCAATGAAAAGTACACGATGCTGTTCGCGCGGCTGGTGCTGATGCTTCACGCCGCCTCAATGCAGTACCTGGGAAAGCTCAAGAACCCCGTCTCTGACAGAGTCGAGCGCGACCTTGCCGCCGCCCGGGGGATGATCGACACGATCGAAATGCTGGAGGCAAGGACGAAGGGGCATCTTTCGCAGGAGGAGGCGCGTATGCTCTCCGGGATGCTGCAGGAGCTCCGTCTCAATTACGTGGACGAAGCCGCGAAACCCGATCCGGCGCCGCCGAAGGACGAACCGGCCGGGCCCGCCCCTGAGCCGGCGAAGGACGGAGGTGCGGCGGGATGAAATTCGCGATATTCGGCAACGCGGAAAAACCGGGTCTGAAGGAAACGCTGCTCGTCCTCCTGGCCCGCCTCGAACATTCCGGGATGGAGTATGCCGTGGACGAGGCCCTCGCCCCGATGGTGGCGGGAGCTCCGGGTCCCGCGCCGACGCGGCTCAGGAGCCGCGAGGAATGCCTTGAAGGGGCGCACATGCTTGTTGCGCTGGGGGGGGACGGGACGATCCTTGCCGCGGCGCGTGCCGTGGGCCGGCGGGGGACGCCGATCCTGGGCGTCAATCTCGGGAAGCTCGGTTTTCTCGCGGAGCTTGCCCCGGTTGAGCTTGACCGGGCGGTGGGCGACATCCTTGCGGAGAAGTACATCGTCGACGAGAGGCTCGTCATCGAGGTGCGGAGCACGGCGAATCCGACGAGGGTGATTTACGCGATGAACGACATCGTCCTCGACAAGTCGCGTTCGTCGCGCGTGATCGATATCGAGACGCACATTGACGGCGCCTTCGCGGTCACCTACCGCGGAGACGGCGTGATCATCTCCACGCCGACCGGTTCGACGGCGTACGCCCTCTCCAACGGAGGTCCCATCGTCACTCCCGGGAGCGACGTCCTCGGGATCACCCCGATCTCGCCGCACACGTTGAGCGGAAGGCCCCTGATCGTTCCCGCCTCCAGCGTGATCACCATCGTCGCTCACGCCGACAGCGATGAACTCCTTCTCGCCGCGGACGGACAGGAGGAGGAATTCCTCCGTCCTCCCGCCGGGATCACCGTGCGGAAAGCGGATTACAGCGTGCGGCTTGTCAGGAGGACGGACCGGTCGTACTACGATCTTCTGAGGGCGAAACTGCACTGGGGGAGGGACGCGAGGACGGCGGAATGAACGGGGGGATCAGTTCTCCTTTGCCCCTTCGGCGATCCACGTGCGGATGCCGTTGATCTGGTTTTGATTCAGGGGGTACGCTCCGGGGGGCATCCGCGCCCCGACGCTTCCCTGGATGCGGAGCACCAGGACGCTGTGGTCAGGATCTTTGGGGACGACGATGCCCGGCAGCGTCAGAACCGCGGTTCCATACGACGTCAGGACGAGGGCAGTCGACTGCGTTCCGTTGTCGTGACACCCGGACCCGTTGCAGGCCTGATTGAAGAGCGGCTGGACCTGGGCGCCATAGCTGACCCCGTTTGCGGGGAATATGACCGTCGAAGGGCTCTGGTCCGGCCCCGAGGGCGCCGTCCCCTTACAGCTCAACCCCGCACACGCCGCGACGAGTATCACCGCTGCCGCCCGCCTGTTCATCTATGCGGCGCTCCGTTCCTCGGGAAGTTCCAGGTACAGGAGCCCGTGCATCCCCGCCGAGACGAGGTAGACGTAGAACACGGTGAAGAACACTCCGATGAGGAAAAACAGCAGCCCGATGAAGGCGAAGGATTGGATGCCCACGGCGATCAGCGCGACGACGACCGTGTTCTGCCAGTTCGTCCGGAAGTCACGGAAGATGCGGCCGAGGTCGATGGCATCGCTGATCTTCTCCCTGAGCGCGAACCTGTAGGCGACGATCGGGAATATCGCCGACAGGAGCAGCGCGTAGGGGATCACGAGGAGCGTGAATCCAAACATGTAGATGACGGTCAGCACCCCCACCATGTCCGGCGCGTCGGTCGTGCTCGTCGCGATGGCAAGGGCGATGACGGGGATGACGAGAAGGAAGACGGGGATCAGGTAGATCATGTACACGATGCAGTACTTGAACCCCAGCACGAATTTGACGCCGATGTCGTTCCATTCGGGGAGGATGTGCTCTTCGCGCCGCATGACCCGCTGCGTCACCTGTATGAGATACCCCACGATCACCGGTATCCCGATGCCGAGGAGGCAGAGCAACATGAACAGTGCGGCGATGACGAACTTTGACGCCCAGGATGGATCCTTGAAGGGAAGACCGAATGCGTGTCCGATGTCTTTCATGACCCGATGCGGGAAGTGGAGAGGCGCAAACCTCTCATAACATACTGAAAGCGCGATGGAGATTCAAGCGCCGTGCATCGTTGACTTTGGGGCGCAATTTGGGTATATTTGACACGCTTTGAAGGGTCCTGCGGGGCTGTAGCTCAGCTGGGAGAGCGCGTGAATGGCATTCACGAGGTCAGGGGTTCGATCCCCCTCAGCTCCACGAGTTCATCAACAGAAGCGCGCTCCTTGCGTCCCGCCGCAGGCGGGGCAACCCGCCCTTCCGGGAACCGCCCCCCCTCACTGACTGTTCATTGGTAATGCGAATCCTCTACGGGTACCTGCGCGGCTACTGGAAGCTCGTTCTCCTCGCCCTTTTTCTGGCGACGGTCAACCAGGTATTCTCCCTCCTCGATCCCCTGATATTCCGGCACGTCATCGACCAGTACGCAACGAGGTACCGTGACTACACCCACGAGCAGTTCATCCGGGGCGTGAGCCTTCTGCTGGCCGCGGCCGTGGGCGTCGCGTTCGTCTCGCGCGTGGCAAAAAACTTCCAGGACTACTTCGTCAACGTCATCACGCAGCGGCTCGGGGCGCAGCTCTATTCCGACGGGCTCCGGCATTCGCTCGAGCTCCCGTACGCGGTGTTCGAAGACCAGCGGAGCGGCGAAACGCTGGGCAAGCTCCAGAAGGTCAGGCTCGACGTCGAGCGCCTCATCTCGGCCTCCATCGGCACGCTGTTCACGACGCTCGTCGGTGTGATTTTCGTGATGGTCTATGCGTTCACCGTCCACTGGATCATCGCGCCGGTCTATTTTGCGACGGTCCCGCTTCTCGGCATTCTCTCCAGCGTTCTGAGCAGGAAGATCAAGACCATACAGAAGGTGATCGTCGCCGAAACGACGGCGCTGGCCGGGTCGACGACGGAATCGCTGCGGAACATCGAGCTCGTCAAGAGCCTGGGGCTCGCCGATCAGGAGATCAACCGGCTCAACAGCACGACGGAAAAGATCCTCCAGCTCGAGCTGAAGAAAGTCCGCTACCTGCGCAGCCTCAGCTTCATCCAGGGGACGTCGGTCAACTTCCTCCGCACGACGATCCTGTTCGTCATGCTGTACCTCATCTTCGCGCAGCAGATCACCGTGGGGCAGTTCTTCTCTCTCTTTATTTATTCCTTCTTCATTTTCGGCCCCCTCCAGGAGCTCGGCAACATCATCAACGTGTACAGAGAATCCGAGGCGTCGCTCAAGAATTTCCAGGACATCCTGGAGACGCCGGTCGATTCGAAACCCGTCGCGCCGGTCTCCCTGGGGCAGCTCGAGACGCTGGCGTTCGACCACGTGACGTTCCGTCACCAGTCCGCCTCGGACCCCGCGCTGACCGACATCACGTTCGATGCCCGCGTGGGGTCGACGATCGCGTTCGTTGGCCCCTCCGGTTCGGGAAAGTCGACGCTCGTCAAGCTTCTGGTGGGGCTCTACCGGCCGCAGTCGGGACAGATATGGTACAACGGCATCGCGGGGACGGACATCGATCTGGACAGGCTCCGCCAGGGGCTGGGCCTCGTCACGCAGGACACGCAGCTCTTCGCCGGGACGATCCGGGATAATCTCCGGTTCGTCAATCCCGGGGCGACCGACGCGGAGTGCCTGGAAGTTCTTGAGAAAGCGGCGTGCCAGGGGCTTCTCGCCAGGGCCGACCGCGGGCTCGACACGCCGATCGGCGAAGGGGGGGTGAAGGTCTCGGGGGGCGAGAAGCAGCGTCTGTCGATTGCGCGGGCGCTCCTGCGCCGGCCGAGCCTCCTCGTCTTCGACGAAGCGACCTCCTCGCTCGACTCGCTCACGGAGGAAGAGATCAGCGAAACGATCCGGTCCGTGTCCGACGCTCACAATCACATCACGATCCTGATCGCGCACCGGCTCTCGACGATCATGCACGCCGACACGATCTACGTCCTGGAAAAGGGGAGGATCGTGGAGTCAGGAGGGCACGACGCCCTCGTGGAATCCAAGGGGCTCTATTTTGCGATGTGGCGCCAGCAGATCGGTGAGGCCCGCGACCAGGGGAGCACCTCCCTGGTCGGCGACAAGGACCTCGTGATGAAGAACTGACCCGCGCTCCAGAGACTTCCCCCGGCCCCCGGATGCCCGCCGAACGAAAACCGAACCGCTTGATCCTCGAGAAGAGCCCCTACCTGCTCCAGCACGCCCGCAATCCCGTCGACTGGTATCCCTGGGGTGAAGAGGCATTTGCCGACGCCCTTCGCAGGGACGTTCCCGTGTTCCTTTCGGTGGGGTACTCGACCTGTCACTGGTGTCACGTGATGGAGCGCGAGTCGTTCGAAAACGAGGCAATCGCGGCGCTCCTCAACGAGAACTTCGTCTGCATCAAGGTCGACAGGGAAGAGCGTCCCGACCTCGACCGCATTTATATGACCGCCCTCCAGGCAATGGGGCAGAACGGCGGCTGGCCGATGTCGATGTTCCTCACGCCGGACCGCCGGCCGTTTTACGGCGGCACGTACTATCCCCCGGAATCGCGGTACGGCAGGGCGGGATTCCCCGATGTGCTCAGGAAGATACGGACCATCTGGGATACCGAGCGCTCGAAGGTGAACGAATCTGCGGGAAGCATCACGACGTTTCTCCGCGACGTGGCGGGTTCCGGGGCACCGGGTGAACTTCCCGGGCCCGGGGTCATTGAATCGACGTGGAAACAGATCTCCTCGACGTATGATCCCGTGGACGCGGGGTTCGGGGGGGGACCAAAATTCCCGCGCCCGGTCGTCCTGGACTTCCTCCTCCGGTACGGCGCCGGGACCGGCAATGACGCGCCGGTCGCGATGGTGGCGCACACGCTCCGGCGGATGGCCGGGGGCGGGATGTACGATCAGATCGGCGGCGGTTTCCACCGCTACTCCGTCGACGGCCAGTGGCGCGTCCCCCACTTCGAGAAGATGCTCTACGATCAGGCTCAGCTCGTTCAGGTGTACATCGACGCCTGGCTCTGCACGCGGGAACCCCTGTTTTCATCAGTGGCGCGCGAAACGCTGGAGTATGTCCTGAGGGATATGACGGCTCCGGAGGGGGGGTTCTATTCGGCGGAAGACGCCGACAGCCCGAGGCCGGATGATCCGGATGAATCGGGTGAAGGAGCCTTTTACGTCTGGACGAAGAAGGAAATCGACGGCGCGCTGGGACCGGACGCGCCCCTCTTCGATGAATGCTTCGGGGTTGAAGACGGAGGGAATGCGCCGTTCGATCCCGGTCACGAGTTTACCGGGAGAAACATACTCTACGCACGGCTCTCTCCCGAAGCGGTCGCCAACCGGTTCGGCATCAGTCCCGAAGAATCGGCGTCCCGACTGGCCCGGGCGAAATCAACGCTCTTCACACTCCGCGCGCAGAGGCCCCGGCCTTTGCGGGACGACAAGATCCTGACCTCGTGGAACGGGCTGATGATCGGTGCGTTCGCGCGAGGCGCACGCTTCCTCGGCGACCGGCGGTATCTCCGGGCTGCGGTGAACGCCGCCGGGTTTATCACAGAACGCCTCCGGGAGAACGGTGTGCTCCTGCGCCGTTTCCGGCAGGGGGAAGCCCGGTTCGAGGCCCATCTCGACGATTACGCGTTCCTGGTGTCCGGCCTTCTCGATCTGTTCGAAGCATCGGGTGAAGGGCGCTGGCTCGAGAAGGCGGTGCAACTTACGGAGCAGCAGATCGCGGTATTTCATGACGCGGGGGGGAGAGGGTTTTTTGAGACCTCCGGCAGGGACGCGATGGTTCTCGTCAGGATGAAAGAACAGTACGACGGCGAAGAGCCGTCGGGCAATTCAGCGGCGGCGATGAACCTGATCCGCCTCTCCCGGATGATCGACCGTCCGGCGTGGGAATCGCTGGCCTCCGGGACAGTGGCCAATTTCGGCGGAACGCTCGGCTCTCAGCCGGGGGTGATGCCCCTGATGGCCTCCGCACTCGCGTTCATCCGCACCTCCCCCGGCCAGGTGGTTGTTGCCGGCCGCAGAGAAGATCCTCGCACCGAATCAATGCTGAACGTCATCTCGGCACGCTACGTACCGACGACGGTGACGATTCCGCTGGATCCCGGTCCTGACGGAGAATGTCCCCGGTCGCTCAATCCATTTCTGCGTAATCTGACGCCAACTGCCGGGGAGCCCGCCGCCTACGTATGCCGGAACTTCGTGTGCGACCTTCCGGTCAGCAACGCTGAATCACTGGAAACTCTGCTTGATCAGAAACCGGGAGGCGGCGTGTGAAAGGAGAGCGGCGCCGGCGATGAACTGCCGGCACCGTTGTTGAGAGGTTCTGAACCGGTGTACGCTTATCTCCTGCGCCAGTGCCCTTCGCGGTAACCCCATCCGTCGTGCCTGTGACCCCACGCCCCGTCCACCCAGACGTGACCCGGACGTTCCGCGATGTACCTCCCGGGGAACCAGGCATATCGCGCGTGGTCCCATCCCCAGTATCCGCGGGCCCAGGCATATCCCGGCCGGGCGACGACGATCTCACGACGCGGCGGCGGCGGTCCCACGCGGAGCCCCACCCAGACGCCGGCGTTTGCGGCCGGCGAGACCGAAAGGAGTATTGCCAGGACGATTCCCGAGAGCCAGAGCCATTTCCTTTTCATGTGATCCCCCTTTTCCTTTTGTGCGTCTGTTGTTCTTCCGACTGGGGGAGATATCTCAACCTGTGTGCCAGAATATTGGCCGTCATCCGATTGCATCTCTCTCGGTTTTTCATCACAATTACGCGGGAAAGAGGACACGGCACATTCTGGCCGTCGAGAAAAGTGTACGGTTCACTCCCGGGGTGAATACGCGCGAGGACAGTGAGCGGGGGTGAAGGAAGGGAAAAAAAGGGCGCTAGTGTGCCGCCCTGCGGAGCGTCCATCCGGGTTTGCGGGCCCGGAGGTTGTCTGTCCCCTTGCCTGTGGCCAGGTCAGAGGAAATCTCCTCGGCGTATTTCTGCGCCTGCACGCCGTCGAGAAACCAGTCCGAACTCAGGCTTTTTTTGAAGAGGAACCGGTTCCGGAATACGCGAACGATCCAGGGGGAACCGAGACCCTCGGTCTGGGTGAGGCGGACAGTGTAGCCGTTAACGGATGTGTCTGACATGGGGTTTCCTGATTCCGAAGTGTACCAATAGTACGTAGAACAACCGAGAAGTTCAACATGGCGGAATTCATCGAAGTGATGAGCGGGCTCCGGATTCCGGAACGTGAGGTGTCATTCCAGTTCGCACGAAGCGGGGGTCCCGGCGGGCAGAACGTCAACAAGGTCTCCACCAGGGTGGAACTTCTTTTTGACGTCGGCGCTTCGTCTGCACTCAGCGAGACGCAGAAGAGCATCCTCCTCACGACGTTCCGCAGCCGTATCGATTCGGGGGGTGTATTGAGGATTCGATCCGATGCCTCCCGGAGCCAGTGGAAGAACCGACAGGATGCGCTCAGGAAGTTCTCTCTTCTCCTGGCAGGAGCGCTGAGGCCTGTGAAGAAGCGCGCGTCCTCAAAGCCGACCCGTGCGTCGCGTGCCGAGCGGCTGTTGGCGAAAAAAAGGACAGGGGCCCTGAAGCGGAACCGCGGCCGCATCTCCGGCGACGAGTAGCGCTTCCCCCTTCATTGAGCGAAGCAACCCTACGACATCGCCTTGCACCCCGTCGGAATTTTCTTTACCTTTCTACAGTCACTCTCCGTCCTTCTCGTCATACGCACCCGCGGTTTTATTCTCATCGCACGTTCTTCATTCAAAGGGTCAGGCCTTCAATGAAAATCGATGCCATTCTGCACGCACTTCTGCCGAAAGACGACTTCTTTTTTACGTTGTTTGAAAAAGATGCGGAAAACCTTCTCAGTGCTGCCAGGACGTTCAAGGATCTGATGTCGAACACCATCTCGAAAGAGGAGCGTGGCCAGAAGATCCGCAAGATCGAAGAGATCGAGCATCGCGGAGACGAGATTACGCATCAGATATTCAAGGCCCTCGGGACGACGTTCATTACACCGTTCGACAGGGAGGATATCCACGACCTTGCCTCCAAGCTCGACGACATCCTGGACTACATTCAGGGGGCTGCCAACCGGATCGTCCTGTACAGGGTGGACACGATATCCCCCGAAGCAGAACGCCTTGCGGTACTTGTGTTCGACGGCGTGGTCGAGCTCAACAAGGCGATCCCGATGCTGAGGGACCTCCGGAATTCCGATGCGATCAAAGAGAGCCTTGTCAAAATCAACAGCATGGAGAACGAGGCGGACGACCTGTTCGAGCGGGCGATCGCGAACCTGTTCGATACGTGCACGGATCCCATACTGCTCATCAAGCTGAAAGAGCTGCTTGTCAGCCTCGAGACGGCGACCGACCAGTGTGAGGATGCCGCCAACGCCATCGAATCCATCATCGTCAAGAACGCCTGACATGGTCACGATCGTCATCGGCGTCATAGGGCTGGCGCTTGTCTTTGATTTCCTGAACGGCTTCCACGACGCGGCGAACTCGATCGCGACGATCGTCTCGACGCGCGTTCTGACCCCGAGGAAAGCCGTCGTGTGGGCCGCGTTTTTCAATCTTGTTGCGGCGCTCGTTTTTGACGTCCACATTGCCAAAACGATCGGCAAGGGGCTTGTCGACATCGAGGACGTTACCGTGTACGTGATCATGGCGGGGCTCATCGGCGCGATCGCCTGGAACCTGATCACGTGGTATTTTGGGATCCCTTCGAGCTCATCGCATGCGCTGATCGGCGGCTACGGGGGGGCGGCAGTTGCAAAAGCGGGATTCGGAGCCATACTCGTCGCGGGATGGATCAAGACGCTTCTGTTCATCGTTCTGGCCCCCATACTCGGGATGGTTCTCGGGTACCTGTTGCAGGTGGCCGTTCTCTGGATCGTGAGAAAACGGTCGTATGATGCCGTCAATATCGTATTCCGGAAACTCCAGCTTCTTTCCGCCGCGCTCTACAGCCTCGGACACGGGACGAACGACGCGCAAAAAACGATGGGGATCATCACCGGGCTCCTTTTGACGGCTGGTTTTCTCCCCGAATTCCGGGTTCCCCTGTGGGTGATATTCATGTCGCACGGCGCAATCGCGTTTGGAACCCTTTTTGGCGGCTGGCGCATCGTGAAAACGATGGGTTCGAAAATTACAAAGCTCAAGCCATCGGACGGGTTCTGTGCGGAGAGTGCCGGAGGGATCACGCTTCTCCTGACGGCCTATTTCGGTATCGCCGTGAGCACGACGCACACGATTGCCGGCGCCATTATGGGCGTCGGGGCGACGAAGCGCCTGTCTGCCGTCCGGTGGGGCATTGCGGGGACGATGGTGTGGGCATGGATACTGACCATTCCGGCATCCGCTCTTGTTGCGGCTGTCTCCTACTATGCTATCATCGGCGTGAAGACTCTGGCACAGTAGGGCCATGTGTATCTCGGACTCGGGTATTCCGGAGTTCCCTTCAGAATTCCGCTTGACTCGCGGTCTGGAATTGCCTATATTAGCACATTATGATTCGATTCGCTCAGAATGGCCATAAGCATCATCACCATCACGCGCACCATGCGCGCGCGGTTCGTATTCCGATGGGGTGACGGCTGGCTGACGGAATGAGCGTCAGGAGACTTGAAAGCCCTTCCCGGAATACCGGGAGGGGCTTTCACAATTTTTGGGGTCGTGTTCTGATCGACGAAACCACGGGAGAGAGAGAATGACAGGAAGTAACGTAGGACTGCCGGCGGGGTACAGGGACTTTATGTTTGATGACGCGGAACTGCGAAGGCGGATCGAAAACGAATTTGCGTCAGTCTTCTCTTCCGCGGGTTTCAGGGAGATCATCCCCTCGGCGGTCGAATATCTCGACCTGTATTCCCGGGGAAACCAGGGGATCCGTGAGAGAGCGGTGAGGTTCCTGGACAGGGAGGACAATCTCCTTGCCCTCCGTGCGGATTTCACGCCCGCGGTCGCCCGGATCGTCGCCGCCCACTTCCGTGAACTGCCCCGTCCCGCCCGTCTCTGGTACAGCGGCCCGGTCTTCCGCAAAACGGACCGCCACCGGGGGCAATACCAGGAATTCAGTCAGATCGGCGCAGAGCTGATAGGGGGAGAGCCTCCCGGGGCCGATTGCGAAGTCCTTGACATTGCGCTCGGCTGCCTCTCGAAATCGGGTTTTGCCGATGCCTGCGTCCACGTCAATCACGCGGGGATTTTCCGGGGTCTCGTCAATAGTCTCGGCCTCAGGGAATCGGACCTTGCCGACGTCCGTTCGGCGATCGACAGGAAAGACATGCGGGCCCTGGGTGCAAGGCTGGAAGAGCTCGGCGTCAACGGATCGGTCCGCGCCCAGGTGAACGCCCTCTCGCGATGCGTGGGCGATGCGGGCGCGCTTGCCTCGGTTGCGGCCTCGATCGACAACGCGGAGTCGCGCGCTGCCATCGCCGCTCTGGAGTCCCTTGCTGAGCGCCTCCCGCAGTGGCGCGACAGGATCATATTCGATCTTACGGAGATCGACGAGATGGAATACTACACCGGCGTCATGTTCACGTTTCTTTCCCCCGCCCACGCCGTCGAGCTCGGCCGCGGAGGCAGGTATGACTCGCTGATGCGCGAGTTTGGCGCGGACCTCCCCGCGGTGGGCTTTTCGTTTTCGATGGACAGGCTCGGCGACTGCATATGAAGAAACGCGTGAGAATAGCTCTCCCGAAAGGGAGGCTCTACGATGCGGCGACGGAGCTGCTCGCACGGGCGGGCATCGTGATTCCTCCGGCCGCGGATGGTTCCCGGAAGCTTGTGTTCCCCGATTCCACCGGGAGGTTTGAGTTCGTCCCCCTGAAGCCGATCGACATTCCGGTCTATGTCGAATCGGGGACAATCGATGCGGGCATCGTCGGGAGCGACATACTCCGCGAGCTTGAGGCGGACGTGGTCGAACCCGTGGACCTCGGGATCGGCAGGTGCCGCCTTGTTCTCGCGGCTCCTTCCGGGGGGGGACTCCCGGCGGGCGGATCCCTGCGCGTTGCGACAAAGTATCCCCGAACGACCGAGAGGTATTTCAAGGGGAAGCACATTCACGTGCATATCGTCAAGCTCGACGGCTCGGTCGAGATCGCCCCGATTCTCGGACTCGCCGACGCGATCGTCGACCTCGTCGAAACGGGGAGGACGCTCAGGGAAAACGGCATGCACGTGGTGGAGGATGTCGCCCCGGTGAGCGCAAAACTCATCGTGAACAGGACCGCGATGAAGATGAAATCCGCCGACGTGCGGCACCTGATCACACAACTTGACACGGTGGTATATGAAAATCCTGGACAATAAGACCGATACCCGTGCCGTGGCACGGCTGGCGGAGAGGCGTCTCGAGCCGGACCCGGTCATCGAAGGCCGCGTCCGCGAGATACTGGAGAAAGTCCGCATTGAAGGGGACGAGGCCCTGACGACGCTCACCCGGCAGTACGATTGCCGGTTCATCGATTCGCTCGGCCTGCGCGTTTCCCGCAACGAGGTGGAAGGGGCGTACGCGTCCGTGAGCAGGAGTGTTCTCGCGTCGCTCCGCGTGGCGGCGAAGAACATCACCCGCTTTCACCGTCGTCAGGTTCCGAAATCGTGGGAGCTCAGGGGGGAAGGGATGCGCCTGTCGCAGCGCTTCACGCCGCTTGCCCGCGTCGGAATCTATGTCCCGGGGGGAAAGGCCGCGTATCCCTCAACGGTTCTTATGAATGCGATTCCCGCGCGGATCGCCGGTGTGAGGGATATTGTGATGGCGTCCCCGTCCGGTCCCGACGGCCGGCTTCCCGCGGAAGTGCTTGTCGCGGCGGCGGAATCCGGCATCACCGAAATCTACCGGATGGGCGGGGCACAGGCCGTGGCCGCACTCGCCTTCGGCACGGAATCGATACGGCGCGTGGACAAGATCACCGGTCCGGGCAACGCCTACGTCGCCGCTGCGAAGCGGATGGTCTTCGGAGCTGTTGGCATCGACATGATAGCGGGTCCGACCGAAGTGGTCGTGGTGGCGGATTCCACGGCCCGCCCGGATTTCGTTGCCGCGGACCTGATGGCGCAGGCCGAGCACGATGAACTCGCCTCCCCTGTCTGCATCGTCAGCTCGAAATCCCAGGCGGAAAAAATCAGTGGGGAGGTCGACCGCCAGCTCGAGCTGGCTCCCCGGAAGGCGATCGCCCGCAAGGCGATCGAGGGGCAGGGGGTGATCGTCGTATCGGGATCGAAAAGGGAAACGATCGACATCGTCAATGCGCTCGCACCGGAACATCTTGAGCTCCTCGTGAAAGATCCGCGCTCCTGGGCGGGGCGGATCGTCAATGCGGGATCGATCTTCCTGGGGTCGTGGTCCACCGAGGCTCTCGGGGACTACGTCGCCGGTCCCAACCACACACTCCCCACGTCGGGCTCGGCGAGGTTCTCCTCGCCGCTGGGCGTGGCGGACTTCGTGAAATTCTCCAACGTCATCGACGTGTCACGTCCGGCTCTCAGGCGGCTCGCACCGCACGTGCGCGAGCTTGCACGCGCGGAAGGGCTCTTCGCTCACGAGCGTTCGGTCACGATCCGGGAGGAGAAACGATGACATCGCTCCTGCGCCCGGGTATCGAAGAAATCACGGAGTACAGCCTCGTCCACCGGGAGTGCCGCATCAAGTTGAATCAGAACGAGAACCCGTTTGACCTTCCGGACGACATCAAATCGGAGGTCCTGCGCAGGGTGGGGGCCGAGCACTGGTCCAGGTACCCGGAATTCGTGCCCGCCCGTCAGATGCAGAAACTGGCGCAGTTCACCGGGTGGGACGCGGCCGGAGTTCTTCTCGGGAACGGATCGAACGATCTCCTCCAGCTGCTCTTTACGTGCGCGCTTGACGCGGGAAGAGGGGTCGTGATCAGCCAGCCGACGTTCACGCTCTATAAACTGCTGGCACAGGCGATCGGGGCCCCCGTGACGGAGGTCCCGATGACCCGCTCTCTGACGATCGACGTCGACGCGCTGATTGCTGCGACGAACGACTCCGGGGCCGCGATGCTCGTCCTCTGCTCGCCGAATAATCCCACCGGGGGGCAGGTCCCGCTCGCGGACGTGGAACGCATACTCCGGGCCACGAAGGCTCTCATTGTGCTCGACGAGGCGTATGTTCAGTTTGCAGGTGCTTCGGCGATCTCTCTCCTGGCGGGTTATGACCGGCTTGTCATCCTTCAGACATTTTCGAAGGCGATGGGCGCCGCGGGGCTCAGGTTCGGGTACGCGCTCCTTGCACCCTCTCTCGCGCGGCAGTTGAACAAAGTGAAGCTGCCGTATTCGGTCAACATATTTACACTTATTGCCGCGGAGGTGTTCATCGACCGCTGGGAGGATCTGAAATCCTGGATCGATGTTCTGGTCTCGGAGCGACGGAATGTGTTTGCCGCGCTTTCATCGATTCCGGGGATTCGTCCGTACCCCTCGGATGCGAACTTCCTCCTCTTTGAGACACTCCGGAAGTCCGCCTCGGAGGTATTCTCGTCGCTCCTGTCCCGGGGGATCCTCATCCGTGACGTCTCCCGGTACCCGATGCTCCAGCGCGCGCTCCGGGTCACCGTGGGGACTCCCGCGGAAAACGAGGAATTCATTGCCGCGCTCAGGGAGGCCGTATGAACCGCACTGCGAGTATGGAACGCACGACCGCGGAAACTTCGATCAGGCTCCGGCTCGATCTAGACGGCACCGGGGCGTATGACATAACGACCGGTATCGGTTTCTTCGATCACATGCTCTCTCACATCGCCCGCCACGGCCGGTTCGACATTGCGATTGCGGCAAAGGGGGACCTCCACGTCGATGACCACCATACGGTGGAAGACGTCGGCATCTGTCTCGGGAAGGCGATCAACGAAGCCCTCGGCGAGAAGCGGGGGATCGAAAGATTCGGGGCGGAGTTCGTGACGATGGACGAAGCGCTTGCAAGGACGGTCATCGACCTGAGCGGGCGCAGCTATTTCGTCTTCAACGCCGGGTTCTCGCGCGAAACGCTGAACGGGTTCTCGCTCGAGCTCGTCAACGAATTCTTCCGGGCCGTGGCGACCGAGGGGAGGATGAACCTCCACATCGCGCTTCTCTACGGCGCCAACGCGCACCATCAGGCCGAGGCGATATTCAAGTCATTCGGCCGGGCTCTGCGCAGCGCGGTCGCGATGACGGGAAGCGACCAGATACCCTCGACGAAAGGAACGCTATGATCACGATCGTCGACTACGGGATGGGGAACCTGCGGAACGTCACGCGTGCGTGCCGCGAGATCGGCGTCGAGGCCGTTGTCAGCTCGGATCCGGAAGTTGTGAGAGGTGCCAAATCGGTGATACTTCCCGGCGTTGGTGCTTTCGGCGAAGCGGCAAAACGGATCGACGAGATGGGACTCCGTGAACCGATCCTCGATCACGCCAGGGCGGGTCGGCCACTTCTGGGCATATGCCTCGGCATGCAGCTCCTTCTCGATTCCAGCGAGGAGTCCCCGGGCGCGGCCGGTCTGGGGCTCATACGGGGAACCGTCCGGAAGCTCTCGGGCGACGTGAAAATCCCTCACATCGGATGGAACGACGTCAGGCCGGTCGCTCCATCACCCCTTTTTCCCGATCCCGGTGAGAACCCTGTCACGTACTTCGTTCATTCGTTCTGCGTCGGCATCATTCCCGAGACTGTGGCGATTACCGAGTACGGTGTCCGGTTTTCGGCATCCGTCAGGAATGCCAACGTGTTCGGTGTGCAGTTCCACCCGGAGAAATCCCAGATCGCAGGGCTGCATCTGCTCCGACGGTTCACGCTCATCAAACCGTCCGCGGGGGCCGCGTGATGGAGATTATCCCTGCGATCGACATCAAGGACGGCAAGTGCGTCCGCCTTCTTCAGGGGCGGGAGGATTCGGGCACGGTCTACGCCGCGGACCCCGTCGTCGTTGCCGCCCGCTGGGCGGATGAAGGTGCAAAACGACTTCACGTGGTCAACCTCGACGGCGCGTTCGGGCGGAAATCAAAAGCCACCGAAAACCTCCGGAGCATTGCGGCCCTCGGAAGGGTGAAAGTACAATTCGGCGGCGGACTCCGTTCACGCGGCGCCATACGCGAGGCATTTGAAGCCGGAGCATCGTCCGTCGTCCTCGGGACCGCGGCATTTGAAAACAGAGAGCTTCTTGTACAGACGATCCTTGATTACGGCCCCCGGAGGGTGATCGTCGCGGTTGACGCATTGAACGGAAATGTCGCCACGCGGGGGTGGACGCAGTTCGCCGGGACGGACGTCCTTACCGCCGCCGGGGAGCTTCACGCAGCGGGCGTTCGGGAAATTCTCTTCACCGATATCAGCCGGGACGGAATGATGGAAGGGCCGGACATTGTCACGCTCAGGAGCCTGGGAAGATCGGGACTCTCCGTCATCGCCTCGGGGGGGATTTCGTCCCTGGAGGATGTGCGCCGTCTCCTGGAACCGGGATTTGAACATCTCACGGGCGCGATCATAGGAAAAGCCCTCTATGAGGGGAAGATCGACCTCAAGACCGCCATTGGCCTCACGGAGAGCAGGTAGAATGCTCAGAAAACGGATTGTGCCGTGCCTCGACCTCAAAGAGGGGAAAGTTGTCAAAGGGGTAAAATTCATCGACCTCGTTTCGATGGGAGACCCGGCCGCCCACGCGCTGTACTACAATAACGAGGGGGCAGACGAACTGGTGATTCTCGACATCACGGCTTCTCACGAGGCGAGGGGGACGCTCGTCCACGTTGTCGAGTCTGTGGCGGAGAATCTTTTCATCCCGCTAACGGTGGGGGGAGGGGTTCGCACCGCGGACGATGTCCGCTCGCTTCTCCTTGCGGGGGCAGACAGGGTGAGCCTGAATACATCCGCCGTCAGCCGCCCCGCCCTGATTAGCGATTCCGCGGAGCGTTTCGGTACGCAGTGCGTGGTATCGGCGATCGACGCACGGAGGCGCGACACCGCAAAGCCGGGATGGGACGTCTACGTGTTTGGCGGGAGGGAGAATACGGGGAAAGACGCCGTCGAATGGGCGGCCGAGGTGGAGGAGCGGGGCGCAGGCGAAATCCTCCTGACGAGCATGGACAGGGACGGGACACAGATCGGATATGATTGCGAGCTTCTGAGCGCGGTCACGGATCGCGTGTCCATTCCCGTCATCGCGTCGGGGGGTGCGGGGACGATGGAACACTTTGCCGACGCGTTCACGAAGGGGGGGGCGGACGCAGTCCTCGCCGCATCACTGTTTCATACACGCGCAATGACGATTCAGGATCTCAAGAGTTTTCTCCGCGAGAAAGGAGTGCCGGTCCGATGAGTAACCCGTCCCTGGAAGGACTTCGATTCGACGAAAAGGGGTTGATCCCTGCCGTGATACAGGATGCCGATTCCGGGACCGTCCTGATGCTTGCCTATATGAACAAGGAGAGTCTCGCCCTCACGCTCGAAACGGGTCAGACCCACTTCTGGAGCAGGAGCAGGAACTCGATCTGGCATAAAGGAGAGACGTCCGGGCACGTTCAGAAAGTCAGGAACCTTTCGTTCGATTGTGACGCAGATGCGCTCCTTGTGCGGGTTGAGCAGACGGGTGTAGCGTGTCACACCGGAACGTACAGTTGCTTCTCCACGCCGGTCGATGCGACGGCGGAATCTCATACGGGGTTGGGGGAGACACTGGGGACGCTTGCACGCGTCATACACCAGAGGAATGTCGATCGTCCGGCAGATTCGTACACGGTGAAGCTCCTTTCGAGCGGGATAGACAGGATATTGAAGAAAGTGGGGGAGGAGGCCGGAGAAGTGATCATTGCCACCAAGAACCACAGCCCGGATGAAATTTCGTGGGAGGTCGCCGATCTGCTCTATCATCTCCTCGTTATGCTGGAGTCAGAGGATGTCCCGCTTTCTCGTGTCGCCGGAGAGCTGGGAAAGAGGGCGGGGCAGCCAGGGAAAGAGAAAAGTTGACACTGAGCCTTTTTTTTGCTATCCTAAACATTGTATTCCGCGATAGCTCAATGGTAGAGCATGCGGCTGTAAGGTCTGTATGCATTGTCAGTGCGAGATTCATACGGGAATAGCAGCTTACCCGAGTAATCGGGTTTGATAAATCGGGTGAATTCAGGGAAACCTAAACTCCGCCGCAATTGCGGGACATGGCAATCCTGAGCGAAGCCTCGCGAAGAGTAAATCACGTAGCGAGGAACGTGCAGAGACTAGGGGATGAGGAACTCACCAATAAGCCCCGTCAGCGCCCGACCCCTTCGATGTGCGATGTTGGTTTTGCGTAAACTCGGAGGGTGATGAGATAGTCCGGACCGGAACGAAAGTCCCGGAATCTACCGTAACCGCAGGGTTGCAGGTTCGAGTCCTGCTCGCGGAGCCAAGGGAACCAGGTGTGCGAACCTGCCACACCTGGTTTTCTTTTTCCCTCCTGTTCCTCGGTTTGCATCACGTCCCGATCTGATTTCCAAGGCTTCGCGGAGCTCCTGCCCCCGATGTAATGCGATTCACAGATTTTTCTCCAAGTTTTTCCATATGCCCGAACACTCAACACCCCTTCTCGCAGCTTTGTTTTCGGTTCTCCGGGTTTCCTGTGAGGCGATTGTTGATAGAGTCAGTGCGGCCAGTTACATTTCCCGGGTTTCAGAAAGGTCGACGCGCTGATGAATTGCCGTGGATTTCGTATTTGATCTGAGGGTGCTGTTTCTTCTTTCGCACCTCCGGCGGAACCGAATACTCCGGGTGGGAGAACTGGATCCTGGGCGGCATGCCACCCGTCCAAGAACAACCTTGTCGTGACACCTGAAGGAGCATCTGTGGCGCAGAAAGCGCACAATGCGGCGTTCGGCTGTGAGTGCGGACCTTCGGGCTGGCGTACTCGCATCCTCAGCCGATAAACGGGAACACGGCAATAACCAGGGACAAAGACGGTTTGCCTCTTCCGACGACATTCTCCGGACAACCCGCTTCCAATTACCGGGCCTGACGTTGCCACGTTTCAGCATGGTTAGTGGTATCTCGCCCACAACCTGGAAGATATGCGGCATCATTTCAAAATCCACCCGGCGGTGGGTAAGTAGCCTGCCGTCCTTCGTTCATTTCATCTTTCACCCGCACCCATTGTCCTGGGAAGGGGTGGAACGTTGACCTCGTGAAACCGGAGGAACAGATGGGAGTATCTCGGTTTTCAATCTGCTGCGCTGTCGCCGTGCTCTGGGCGTTAATTCCAGGAACGCAGGAACGGGTGAGTGTCGGTGACGCTCTGCAACATGTGGTGAGGATCGAGATCCCGCGCTCCGGCTATCCGGTGGAGCGAACCGTGGCCGAGAGCCTGCGAAGAACCTTTGATCAGTCGGCCAACGTCGTTGAAGTGGAAGACAGGGAACCTGTCCGCGAGGGTTCACTTCGGATTCATATCTCGCCCGGCGGCTCCGATGACTCTCCCGGATGGTTCCGGCTTCAGCTATCACCGGAAGGCGGAGGAGAACTTGCGGCATCACATCCATACCTGCTCTATACGGCGTTCTGCCGTATCCGCGATGACTGGGCCGGCATTGGCATCAGGGAGTTTGAGCACGGTCGAACAGACTCGATGCGCCTTCCGTGGGTCGAGGGGAATGACGGCTTCTTTGCCGCCTTGCCCCGGCTTGCCCGGGACTATGATCCGGAAGCAACCATGCAGGAACTCGCCCGTCTCGGATGCTCCCACGTGTCGGTAAATGTTCTGGCTGCACCTGCGGCTCTCGAGGAGGGAGTTCCTGGAGAGATCTACACGCGGTTCTACGCGAGCAGCCCGGATCTTGATCAATTTGTGTCATCCGATCTCACACGCGGCCTCTACCCTCCCGAGTACCTCCAGGCGAACATGGATCTTCTGAAGAAGAACGTCGCCCTCGCTCTCGCCTATGGACTCACGCCCGGCCTTACCGTCTGCTCGCCGCGAACGATGCCTGAGGCGTTTTTCGTGAAATACCCCTATCTGCGTGGCGCCCGGGTTGATCATCCCTTTCGAAGCTACAGGCCGCGGTACACGGCCACGCTCAGCCATCCCGTGGTTCGATGGCATTATGCACAGCTGATGAAGGCGATGATGAGAGAAGTGCCGCAGCTCGGGTTTCTGAATCTCTGGACGAACGACAGCGGATCGGGGTTTGAATACGTGTCCACGCTGTACGCCGGCAGAAACGGAGGGGCGTATCTCATCCGGGAGTGGAAATCGGATGAGGCGATCGCGCGTGCTGCCGGCGAGAACGTTCTCCGATACCTGCGCCTGTTGCGCGATGCTGCTTCGGAGACGAATCCTCGCTTCCGCGTGATCACATCACTGAGCTGGTTTGGTGCGGAGAAGGATATCATATTGAGCGGCCTGGGCGATCGGTTGGACCTCTCAGTATCACCCGTCGATACGGCTGACGCACGACGCTGGCCTGTGATCCGGGCCCTGGAGACAAGATCGTCGCGCTTGTATGGCACCGCGCGCGCCGCCGGAAACTTCATCCTGGGGGTTCCGTGCCCCTGGTTGAGTCACGAGCGGCTCGTCGCTGCAGTCGTCCACGGCGTACGCCATCTTACCGTGGGATTTGACCCCCCCTCGCTTGTCCCGTGGAGCATCAACAGGGAAGTTGTCTGCGCGTTCCAATCAGACCGGTCGAGGACGGTGGACGAGATTGTGGAGTCGACAGCGCGTCGCTGGTGCGGAACTGATGAGGGCCCGGTCCTTGCGAAAGCGTGGCGACTCGCAGACCAGGCAGTGCGCGCCTTCCCGGACGTTCCCCTGTACGGCACCAGCTGGGCTTTTCCCCTTTACCGCCACTGGGTAAGGCCTTTTGTCCCAGACATCTCCGCTATCCCGGAGGCCGAACGGGCATACTACGAATCGCATATGATCGCGACGTTCAACAATCCGACACTGATCGACTTCGGCGCCGATGCTCTCTGGTTGCTGATTGACACGAAAAAGGCAGGATCCATTGTCCGGCAATGCGACTCGCTGGTATGGAAACCTCTGGACGGGGCCATCGCTATGCTGGAGGGCTCGCTCAACAGGGATGCGCGCTCTGGCGCTGCCGGAGTGCTGGAGGATCAGCGCGACCGGCTTCTGGCCCTGCGCTGTTACTTCAGAACGCTGCGCAACGTGGCCGGCTGGATCGCCGGCGTGCACGGGTATATGGCGACGTCCTCCCGCGACGGACAGACGGCCATGCGGTTCTCGGTTCGCGCCACGATCGATGACGAGTTGAGAAACACGGAAGATCTGCTGCGGCTGTGGGACAGTTCGCGGACAGCGTTCATGCCTGTGGCGGCGATGGGGGAGAACTGGGCCCTCTACGGAAAGAACTTTGGCCTCCTTCTCCATAAAAAGATCGAACTCATGAGAAAGCATAGGGATGATAATCCTTTTGTTGACCCGAATTTCATGTGGCGGATGACGGCGGACTGCCCCGTGCCTCCCGCCGATTATTTGCCATACTGAGCGGACCAGCTGCCGGTGAGGAGGTCGGATGAAGGCCATCGTTTTTCTTCTTGTGCTCCTGATTGCCCCGCACCCGCTGTGCGCGGGATCAGATGACAGCGCCTTTGTCGCCAGGCAACGGCGGCTTCTGGAGGTATTGAGCAGGGAGCCGCTCAGCCTTCCCGCACTGGGGGGGAGATTTGCAGTGGGGCGTGATGTTCCCGGTGCTGTGGCGGCGTTCGACTCGATCGGACGGGACAGAAGCATGGCGGGCATGTTTCACGGCTATATGCTGATGGGAGTCTACCTTCGTTTCCGGTCCATTCTCCCCGACTCACTGTGCCGCATGGTGCGGGAGATATTTCGGTCGCGAGGACTGTACAGGGGAGACACCGAGAATCACTGGGTCATGTACTATACCGGCATGTACCTCGCGGCCCAGACCTGGCCGAATGAGAGCGGATCGGAGTGGTTTAATGGACGGAGCTCGGAGGAGAATTTCCGCGAAGCGGAAGGTTTTCTGAATCACTGGGTCACGCTCACGACCACGATCGGGCAGGGAGAATTCGACTCGCCCACATACATGCCGGCGTTTCTGGCTCCCATGCTTGTGCTCTATGATTTCGCGTCGGATCCGGCCATGAAGAGGAGGGCGCAGATGATGTGTGATCTCCTCCTTGCCGACTTTGCTGTTGAGAATCTGCGGGGGAGTTTCGGCGGGGGGCATAGCCGCGACTACCCACCTGACATCATTAACCCGCTGATCGCGCAGACCACGCGCGTTTCGTGGCTCTATTTTGGCGAGCCGGCTAGGGAGATTTGGGAAGAGCCGGAGTATCAACCCCGCGTCCGCGGCTCCTGGGAGATTGCCTTCGGCGCGCTGAGCGGGTATCATCCGCCTGAAATGATCGTCCGCATTGCCACGGACCGATCGGTCCCCTATGTGCACCGGGAGCGGAAGCGGGTGCGGAACGTTATCCGGTTCGGGGACGAACTCGATCCTCCGGTGTACAAATACACGTACATGACGGCGGACTATGTGCTCGGATCACTCCAGGGGGGGATCCTGCAGCCGTTCCAGCAGCATACCTGGGACGTCACGTATGTTTCATCCAAGCCCTACAATACGGTGTTTACGGTGCACCCATCCTGGTCGAGCCGGGAGCTCGGCATGTTCTTTCCCGAAGAATTGAACGTCCTTGCAGAGGACGTCGACCGGTACAAACTGGTGTACCGGAGCCCCGACAAGTGGAATTCAAGCTCTCCCTATGAACAGACGTTTCAGCACAACAATGTGCTCATCGTCCTCTACAATATTGCCCCGGGTGCACAGCACCCCCACATCGACGGTTTTTTCCCCAAGACACTGGATGAAAGAATTGTGGATTCCACGGGCTGGATCTTTTGCCGGGGAGGAAACGCCGAGATCGCGATCTTTCCATTGAAGCCGTACGAGTGGATCCAGGAGGAGAAGGACTGGCGATTGCGGAGTTCTTACCTCAGAAATGGTCTGGTTGTCGAGGTTGGCACGGCTCGAACCGCAGGGGACTGCGCAGAGTTCATCCGGAAAATGCGGCAGCGCAGGCCGCAGGCCGGCAATTTCGACCGCGCCATGACAGTTTCGTACACTTCGATCGCCGGCGACGCGATGACGTTCACCTATGACGGTCCCCGGATCGTGAACGGCACAGAGGTTGATCTCACGAAAACGAAATTTTACGATGGACCCTTCATGTCGAGCGATGTCGGCAGCGGCATCATCGAGCTGCGCTATCAGGGCCGGGTCCGGGTTCTCGATTTCCGGCAGGGCAGGATTATCGAACGATGACAGCGTTGTCCCCGTCGGCGCATCAGGAGTGAGGATGTCATGCTGAATGTCAAAACAAATCTCTGCATCGGGCTGTTCGTGCTCTCTTTGGAATTTGCAGCGGCGCAGCATGAAACGGTGTACATGGCAATCCTCAGTTCCTTCCGGTCTGGTTCGAACCCGTATGTCAGCCCCGCGCTTGGCCTCTTTGTCAGCACGAACCGGGGCTCGACCTGGCAGCCCCGCGGCTGGCGGGAGTATATCCGGACATTCTACTCTGAAGAAGGGAGCGACGGGACTATCTGGTCCGCATGCGGCAACGGGGTGCTCCGGTCGACCGATCGCGGGGAAATGGAGGGTGACTACCGGGTGGGAGGTGACCGAAGGGCTGAAGGTGAAGGTTGCCGCAACGGATCCCTCGCTCGTCTTTGCTTCGACCGCATACGGCATTTTCCGACCACTGACAGGGGAGAAACATGGGGAAGAAGACCGGGGGAATCCGCCGAGCATTTTCCAGAGATGTCTGCATTGACCGTACTGATCCGAGCCGCGTTCTGGCCGCCACCGAGGACGGGGTCGACCTTAGCGAAGACATAGGCGAACAAGGACTGAGAGGGGACTCTCCGGCAAGGGGTTCGCGTCGTCGTGCAGGATCCGGACGACGTGAGGAGATTCTGGCCGGGAACAGAGGAAGATGGAGTGTACGGCTCTAGATACGGCGGAAGGCAATGGGAAAGGAAATCCGTGAGCTGGACAGCCCGCTGTCTACGCGATCGCCCTCCATCCGCAGAATCATGAATGGCTTATGTTGGGACGTACGGTCGGGGTGGAAGTACCGACGGAGGTGGACGCTGGGAAGAGCGGGCCCGGGGACTTGTGGATCTAGAGGTCCATGCACTGGCCATTTTCCTCTTCCGACCCCAACGTGATGCTTGCGGGCACGCTGCACCGGGGCCTCTTCCGGAGCACTGACGGAGGTGAGACATGGGTGTATGTCTCACACGATAGTTCACAGGTATGGGGCCTGTCGGTCAGGCCGCAGGGGAAATGACTTCCCGCTCCACAGCGTTGTCGACCATGGGAGGAGAAGACTGTGGAGACCGCGAGTGGATACACAGACCTTTCGTTGACGTTGAGCGAATACCTGCGCGGATGAGCCTGGCGGAATAATCGTGGTCAACACTCCCAGGGGCGGGTACAGATACTACGAAGAGTTCGGACCGGGCGGCACGGAGTGGCCTGCCGGATCCCAAAATACTCGGTCCGCTCTTTGCAAAATATGACATGACCCTCCTGGGACCGCCGCTCAGTCCTGATCGGTGAGGTCCAGATCTCCCGGCAGACGCTCGCTGTCAATGCACATCACCCTCTCGCGGAGCAAATGACCCGAAGACTCAAACCACGAATCATTGTGGCTTTGAGTCTTCGTTATTTCAGCCCTTCTTTGCACGCTTTCCCGGCAGTTCACATTCCAGGCACTGTTTGACTATCCGCATTCCCTGTCGTATTTTGCGGTTGTATTGTTGGCTCTTCGTGCCTTGTCGGGATCACACACGTGCGTGTAGCTGTCCCATGATCGGCAATGTCATTTCCCACTACACGATCCTCGAGCAACTCGGTGCCGGAGGCATGGGTGTCGTTTACAAGGCCCAGGACCTCAAACTCGACCGCACCGTCGCGCTGAAGTTCCTGCCCCCTGAGTTCACACGCGATCGTGAGGCGAAGGCACGCTTCATCCACGAAGCGAAGGCTGCCTCGGCCCTACAGCACGACAACATCTGCACCATCCATGACGTCGAAGAAACTCCCGACGGCCAGCTCTTCATCGCCATGGATTTCTACGAGGGCGAAACGCTCGGGAAGAAAATCGAGCGAGGGCCCTTGCCGATTGGGGAAGCCATCGCCCTGGCAATCCAGGTGGCTCGAGGGCTGGCGAAAGCTCATGACGCCGGGGATGGTACACCGTGACATCAAGCCCGCAAACATCATGGTCACCGCGGACGGCGCGGCCAAGATCGTCGACTTCGGGCTGGCAAAGTTGAGCGGTCAGACGATGCTGACGAGGACCGGGTCCACTATTGGGAACAGTCGCATATATGTCCCCCGAGCAGATGCGAGGGGAGGCAGTCAATGCCCGCACAGACATCTGGTCACTCGGTGTGGTCCTCTACGAGATGCTCACCGGACGACTCCCGTTCCGGGGGGCGCACGAGCAGGCAATGGTGTACATGGTGTTGAACACCGATCCCACACCGCTCGAAGAATGCGTTCCGGGTATTTCGCCTGCGCTCGTTCAGATTGTGTCCCGCGCGCTGCAGAAGAACCCGGACGAGCGCTATGGATCGGCGGAAGAGTTCCTTGCAGAGCTTCAGACCTATCGCGACGGAGCACGATCCGTACCCTCTCCTGGGCAATCCCGGACAGAGCTTCTCTGAATGATCCACTATCCACGAGTTGCCATCCCTGCCGGCATCGCCGTCGTGCTCTTGGGACTTCTTGGTGATCTGGCTTTTCGGTCGAATGTGTTGAGTAGGGGGTTCCCCGACGGTCAGACTTGCGGTTCTCCCCTTTGCAAATCTCTCCGGCGACCCGGGACAGGAATACCTCAGCGACGGGCTGACGCAGGAACTGATCGCGCAGATGGGACGGCTGCAGCCGCAAAACCTTACCGTCATTGCGCGCACATCGGTCATGCGCTACAAAAAAACGGATAAACCCGTCGATCAGATTGGTCGCGAGCTCGAGGTAGAATACGTGCTGGAGGGGAGTGCACAGCAGGAAGGAGGCCGAGTTCGGATTTTTGCTGATCTTGTACGAGTGAAGGATCAAAGCCAGCTATGGACGAACATCTATCAGAAGGAGATGTCGGGCATTCTGACTCTTCAGAGCGAAGTGGCAGAAAATGTCGCAAAAGCACTTGCGATCAAGCTCCTGCCCTCTGAAGAGGCTCGTCTTGCTTCTGCGCGCACCGTCAATCCCGACGCATATGAGGCCTACCTGAAGGCGTCACAGTCAGTCTTCAAGTTCACACAGGCGGACCTGGATACTGCCGAGCGATATTGCCAGCTGTCGTTGGAGAAGGATTCCACATTCGCCCCGGCATATGGGATTCTCTCTATGGTATGGGCCTGCCGACAACAATTGGGCTTCACTCCACCACGGGATGCCCGGCCCAGGCTGATCGCGGCCGCGAGGAGGGCGATCGCCCTGGATGAGACAAACTCCGATGCCCACTTTGCACTCGCTGATGCACTGACATGGACGGACTGGGACTTCAAAGCGGCTGAACCGAAGTGGCGGAGGGCCATTGAACTCAGTCCCGGGAACGCTGAAATCCTCGCCAGTTTCTCGAACTTCCTTATGAATATGGACCGGCCCGCGGAGGCTATGGTACAGATCGAACGGGCCCTGAAGTGTGATCCGTTCAACGTTCTTGTTCCGACTTTCTACGCAGTTGATCTGTTGTACTTGCGTCGCAACGACGAAGCCATCGCTGCTGCCAACAAAGCACTCCAAATGCAGCCGGACAACATGGGGGCAGTGGGAGCGCTCATGTACGCCTATGCAGCGAAGAAAATGCCGGAGGAGGTGGTCAAGTTTCAGGAGAAATGCCTGATTATCGAATACGGAGACCGGAACCTTGCCGCAACGCTTGAGACGAGTTACGCTCAAGCGGGATATGCCCCCGCAATGAAGCGGACTGCCGATTCTCTTGCTGCTCGCTTCCGGAGGTCGTTCGCGCTTCCATGGGACATCGCTTTCCTCTATGTCCAGGCGGGAGAAAACAACGAAGCGCTCGATTGGCTCGAGACCGGCTTTGACACCCATGATCCATCTATGCCCTACCTCGGACTCGAGATATTTGATAGCGTTCGATCCGAGCCTCGCTTTCAGAATCTGTTGCGTCGGATGGGACTCCCTCTGGGGAATGAGAAAAA